>NZ_JBHGBU010000001.1:0-4535111 GCF_042920125.1 Rahnella sp. R3(2024) | reverse complement strand
GTCAAGTTCAAGGTCGTGGGCGTCGGCCCACACCGACTTGGGGGGCGGCCTATCGCCGCCGCCCCCCAAGACCCCCCGGGCTCTTTCACTGCGCGCTGCCGCTCGCGGGCTATATTCCAGCGGCTCCGGCTATTGCCGCAAAATCCCGCCGCTGCGCGGTGCCCTCCGCTCGGGTTACAACCCGCGCAAACAGACGCGCGGTTTTCCACCACTCCCTCCAGCGTGATTTTTGAGCGCGGCCAAAGGCATTTCAAAATCAAAGGAAATGTGTTTGGTTCTGATTTTCTCTTCCCACATCGCAGGGGGAGGAGAAAAACCTTCGTTTTACATAGCCTTTGGCCGCGCTCAAAACGACGTCGAATGAACGGTGAGAAACCGCGAGGTTTTTTCCGAGCGGGTTCGAACCTGAAATGAGAGTACCGCGAAGCGGCGGCGTTTGCGGCAATAGCCGGAGTGTCTGAAACATAGCCCGCGAGCGACAGCGCGCAGTTAAAAAAACGCAGGATTGTTAAGGGGCGCGTTTACGCCCCTTAACCCGGTGTGGGCCGGCGCCCACGACCTTGACCTTGAAGTTGAAGTTGAAGTTAAAGTGTACCCCCCCATCACTTACAAGTATCTGCTCTCCAGATGCGCCCGGAAGAATGCCGGATTCAGGGTTTCGCCGGTAGCATTGGTCATCAGCTGGTCAGTGGTAAAACGGCTGCCGTGCTGCCAGATATTTTGCTGCAACCACTGGAACAACGCCGTCAGGTCGCCGCGTGCGATGTCAGCCTGCAAGGTAGGAATGGCGGTGTTGGCGGTCTGGAACAGTTGCGCGGCGTACATTGCGCCCAGCGTGTACGTCGGGAAGTAGCCGAAACCGCCGTCGGTCCAGTGGATGTCCTGCATACAGCCGTCGCGGTAATTGCCGACGGTATCGATGCCCAGATACTCCTTCATCTTGCTGTTCCACAAGGCTGGAATATCATCGACTTCAATGTCGCCTTCCATCAGCGCTTTTTCGATCTCGTAGCGCAGGATGACGTGTGCCGGATAGCTCAGTTCGTCAGCATCCACGCGGATAAAGCCTGGCTGGACGCGCTGGTTCAGCGTCATGAAGTTGCGTTCATCCAGACCCGGACGCTCGCCGAACTGCTCGATAACCAGCGGATACACGGATTTCAGGAAAGGTTCGCTGCAACCGAGTTGCATTTCAAACAACAGGCTTTGGGATTCGTGAACGCCCATCGAACGCGCATTGGATACCGGCTGGCCGAGCCACTCTTTTGGCAAGTTTTGCTCATAACGCGCATGACCGGTTTCATGGATAACGCCCATCATGGCACTGAGGAATTCGTCCTGATTGTAGCGCGTGGTGATGCGCACATCCTGAGGCACGCCGCCGCAGAACGGGTGGGCGCTGACGTCAAGACGACCGGCGTCGAAATTAAAACCGAGACGGTCCATCACTTTCAGGCCGAGCTGGCGCTGTTTCTCGATATCAAACGGCCCCTGCGGTGTGATACGGCTTTCTGATTTCTGTTTTTCCACCACGGTCTGCAACAGATCCGGCAGCCATGTTTTCAGATCACCAAACAGGGTGTCGAGCTTTTGCGATGTCATGCCCGGTTCGTATAAATCGAGCAGGGCGTCATAGCGGCTGATCCCGGCGGCTTCGGCTCGGAACTGCGCTTCCTGACGGCTCAGTTTCACCACTTCTTTCAGGTTCTCAGAGAAACCTTCCCAGTCGTTGGATTTACGCTGAATGCGCCATGCCTGCTCGCAGCGGGCACCGGCCAGTGATTTTGCCTGCACCAGGCTTTCCGGCAGCAGGGCCGCCTGCTGATACTGGCGACGCATTTCGCGCAGGTTAGCCTGCTCAACGTCATTGAGTTGCTCGCCACCCGCCTGTTCCAGCCATTCACCGACCTGCTTTGCGGTCAGGATCTGATGCGTCAGAACGCTCAGTTCCGCCAGCGCTTCTGAACGCGCCTGCCCGCCCTGGGGCGGCATCATGGCCGCGGCATCCCAACCGGCAATCGCAGATAAATGGCCGAAACGGGATAAACGGGCGAAGGTGTCGTGCAATTTTTTATACGCGATGGTCATTATTAGCTCCCTTCATGGTATTGGTCTGGTTGTTCGACAACCAGATTGAAAGTGGGTTTTACCGGCCAGCTGAAACGCATACTGGCACCGCCGAGCGTGCTGCTGTCGACGGCGACGCGCCCCTGATACGCGACGGCAATGGAGTGCACAATTGCCAGCCCCAGCCCGCAGCCGCCGGTGGCGCGATCGCGGCTCGGATCCAGGCGGACAAAGGGTTCGAATACGCGCAGGCGTTCTTCCGGCGGTATGCCGGGGCCGTCATCTTCAACTTGCAGACAGGCCGTTTCGCCATCGAGCCACAGGCTGATGCGGATCATTTTCTGCGAGTAGCGCAAACCGTTGTTAACCAGGTTATCCAGCACGCGCTCCATCAGACGTAAATCCACGCCGCCGAAATCGATGTTTTGCGGCGCCTCAAAAGCCACTGTCCTCTGCGCGTTGATCAGGCGGAAATCATCCACTTTGTCTTCCAGCCAGTCAGCCAGATTCACTTTTTCCAGATGCAGCGCGACCTGCGGGCGGTCGAGGCGGGCGTAAGTCAGCAGTTCATCAATCAGCGCTTCGAGCTGGCCGATGTCCCGGTTGATGGCGTTTTGTTCCGACTCTGGCAGGTTTTCGCTGATCGCCAGACGGTAGCGCAGGCGCACCAGCGGGGTACGCAGTTCGTGGGCGATGCCGTCGATCAGCTGTTTTTTACTGGCGATCAACGTGCTGATGTTATCCGCCATCTGGTTGAACGCCACGCCAACGCGGGTCAGGCTGGAGGCTGAATCAAAATTCACCCGTTCATCCAGGTGGCCGTTGCCGAGGCGCAGCGCCGAGTTCTCCAGACGCAGTAAATCCTGCCAGTGCGGGCGCATCCACAGGAAAACCGGCAACGCCAGCGACAGACCAATGATCATCAGCAGCGCAAGATCGAGCAGCCGCATTTCGTGCATGTAAAACAGATAGGGGATCGGGCCGACCACCAGAACGTAATGGCTGCGGGGAACACGCTGGATGAAGGTATATTCATCGTCGAGTGCGATGATTTCGCCTTCTTTTAACCGTTTGTCCAGTTCGGGGCTGAGTTTACGTTTACCGAGCGGCTCGATATGCAATTTGAAAGACAGGTTAAGATCCAGCGTATTGATGGTCTTGTTCCAGTCTTTAATGGGGATTTCCCTGAGTTCGCTGCGCATCAGGTACAGCGAGCTTTTCATCAGGTCATTCATGGACTGACGGCCTGTGCGTTCGGCGGTGACTTTGTACACCAGGCCGACCAGCATCGCCATGACCATAAAGCAGACCAGCAGTAACAGAAAGAACTGGACGAAAAGCTTTCTCATTCCTGAAGAGACTCCCAGGCGTTCGGGGCAAACAGATAGCCTTTATTGCGCACCGTTTTAATGCGGAAAGGTTCAAGCGTGTTGTCGTACAGTTTGCGGCGAAGGCGGGAAATCGCCACGTCGATGCTGCGATCCAGCCCGTCATAGCTGACGCCGCGCAGATTTTTCAGCAAGGCTTCGCGATCCATAATGCGTCCGGCGTGCGTCGCCAGTTCCCACAACAGATCGAAATCAGAGGTCGAGAGCACGATGGTTTCATCCACCAGCGTGACCTGACGGTTCACCGGATCGATACACAGCTGGCCGAAGTGCAGGGCGTTACCGCTGGTCAGCGTCTGAACCGGCTGTTCGCTTTGCGAGGACGGCGACGGATTCTGACGCAGGTGCAGACGCAGACGCGCCAGCAACACCGCAGGCGGTGTGGTTTTCAGGATGTAATCACTCGCGCCCATTTCCAGCGATAAAATATGATTCATGTCGCTGTCCAGTGACGTCAGCAACACGATCGGGCCGGGAAAGACCGGGCGCAAATCACGGCATAACGTCATGCCATCTTTGCCGGGAAGCATGATGTCGAGCAGGACCAGATCGGGTTTTTCTTTCTCAATTCTTGCCTGCGCCGTATCGCCGCGGGGTTCAACCAGCACGTCGATATCATGTTTGCCCAGATAGGCGGCAATCAGGTTGCCGACTTCAGCATCATCTTCTACAAAAACGATTTTATTCATTAGGTTGCTGCTGTTAAAAATCCGGTGATTAGCATAGCGTGAGCGCGCGTCCGACGCTATGGGCGGCAATGACTCTTGCGGCACGCATTCCACAATTCAGGCGATTCTGTCGACTAAGTCTGAATTTTCAGTCTCCGCACTTTCGGCCTGCTACAGTCACTGTGTGAAAGCGCCTGAACTGACTGGAAAAGTGTCGGTGAACTATGCCATTATACAGGTGAATAATCGTGTCTATATGCATTGATTTGCTCTATATCGCCGAGTACGCCTTCAGACGTTCAATTGAACAGGCCCTGACCAGGAAGAGGAAGAGGGGATGAATGAAAACCGCCTGGTACCCGATGCGCGCAGTCAAAAAGCGTCCTTTGACTACATGGAATATTTGTCCGCATCCTGTAAAAAGAAATGGAGTTTCGTTGACGCCATTTATGGTGTGATGCCGTTCTTTGGCATGGTGTTAAAATCCCGTTCTCAAAAAGATAACTCGAAGCAAGAATCCTTGCGGGCGCTGGCGTTGCAGGTCGTTTCTACCCAGGTCAGCGACGAGACGAATATTGTCCGTCTGATTGAACTGGCGGAGCAGCAGGGCATGTACAACATCGATATTAATTTACCGTATTCCCTGACAGACGATCAGCTCACGGCAATTAAGGTTGAGTGCAAACATCTGGTACAGCTCAGCCAGAATAACGATCATCTGTTTGTACAAATTATGCAGATGCCGCCGCAGCACTGATTTCACAGTTTGTAACAGTTCAGTGACGACGACATGACAAAAAAGAAAGGCCGCGAGTGCGGCCTTTGTCATTTTCAGTACAGCACGTTTATTTCTTCAGCGTTTCCCGCACATCTTTCACGTCTGACGCTGCCACTGGCGCAGCCGCATTGCCCCAGCTGTTACGGATGTAGGTCAGCACGTTCGCCACGTCCGCATCGCTCATGTTTGCGTCAAACGACGGCATTGACGGCGCGGTAGGTTTGCTGTCCGTCGCCACCGGCCTGCTGCCCGCCAGCACCACGTGGATAAGCGAGGTGGCATTGGTCTGGTTGATCAGCGCAGAATCCGCCAGACGCGGGAACAGACCCTCCTGACCTTTACCGTCCGGCGTGTGGCACGCAGAACAGCGGTCGGCATAGATGTGTTTCCCGGCGACCATCGCGCTGTCATCGGCTTTCACCGGCGCCGGTGCGTTATTCCCGCTGTCATGACCGCTGTCTTTGAGATAAACCGCCACGGCTTTCAGATCCGCATCCGTCCAGTGCTGCGACGAATTTGTCACTTCTTCCGCCATCGGTCCTGAGGCGATATCGAAACGGTTTACACCGGTTTTCAGATATTGCATCAGGTCTTCCTGCGTCCAGTTGCCCACGCCGGTGTGCTTGTTGGTGGTGATGTCCGGCGCGACCCAGTTTTCAACCACGGCGCCTTGCAGGAATTCACTGTCCTTGTCACCACCAATCATGTTTTTCGGCGTATGGCAGGTGCCGCAGTGGCCTAAACCTTCAACAATGTATGCCCCGCGATTCCATTCTGCGGATTTATCCATCTGCGGCCTGAATTCGCCTTTGTTGAAGTTCAGCCAGTTCCAGCCCATCAGGCTGGTGCGCACGTTGAACGGGAACGGCAGCTGGTTGGTTTCAACCTCGTGATGCACCGGTTGCAGGGTTTGCAGATAAGCCCAGATGGCGGCGTTATCATCACGGGTCACTTTGGTGTAAGCGGTAAACGGCATCGCGCCGTAAAGGCGTTTGCCACCGTGGCCGATCCCTTCAGACATCGCGCGCTGGAAGTCGTCGAAGCTCCATTTACCGATACCGGTTTCCGGATCCGGCGTGATGTTTGCGCCCACTAAACGGCCAAACGGCGTTTCAATCGGCACGCCACCAGCGAAGGGTTTGGCATCCGGCGTGGAAGCGGTATGGCAGGCGGCGCAGTCGCCGACCGTCGCCAGGTAGCGCCCGCGTTCCACCTGCTCGAACGATCCGTCACCGGCGGCATGGGCCAGCCCTGAAACGCTCAGTGCCAGTAAACCGAGTGAGAAGGAGGTTAACTTTTTCATGCAATCATCTCTCCCGGCTTTTTCAGATAGAAATTACGGATCGCGTGAGCCGCTTTGAAGGCCAGCGCGCCGACGGTGCCGGTCGGGTTGTAACCCGGATTCTGCGGGAAGGCAGAGGCGCCGACTACGAACAGGTTAGGCACATCCCAGACCTGCAGGTGTTTGTTCACCGAACTGGTGGACGGATCCGCACCCATCACGAAACCACCGACAACGTGGGAAGACTGATACGGCGTGCCGTTCCAGTGGCCTTTCATCGGGTTTGCCACCAGCTGGCGCGGATTCATCGCTTTGGCGATTTCCGCCACTTTGCCGGTGCAATACGCCGCCATTTTCAGATCGTTTTCCGGGAAGTCGAACGTCACACGCAGCAGCGGACGGCCAAGGCGATCTTTGTAGTTCGGATCAAGCGACAGATAGTTGGTTTTGGTGGTGTAGCTGCTGGCCTCACAACCGATCGACATTGAGCTGAGGTAGTTGGCGACGGTCGCCTTTTTCCACTCGCTGCCCCATTTCGGCGTTCCTGGCGGAACCGGGCGATAACCGATGGGTGCGCCACCGATTGGCGTGACGCGGATGCTGCCGCCACCGAAGAAACCCAGCCCGCTGTGGTCGAAGTTATCGTTGTTGAAGTCGTCAATACCCATGCCGACCGCGCCTGCGCCGATGAACGGGTTAAAGTTTTTATCGTCGAAGAACAGCTGCACGCCGTTGGCGGTCTGATAGGCGTAATTACGGCCCGTGGTGCCGCTCAGGCTTACCGGATCGTAAGGCTTGCCGATGCCGGAAAGCAGCATCAGCCGGACGTTTTCGAAGGTAAACGCGCTGACAATCACCAGATCGGCGGGTTGTTCCCACTCGTCGCCGGAGGAATCAATGTAGATAACGCCGGTGGCACGTTTGCCGGTGGAGTCGGTCAGGACCTGCATCACTTCGCAGTTGGTGCGCGCTTCGAAATTCTCTTTGCGGACAAGCGCCGGTAAAACGGTCGTGATCGCGCTGGCTTTCGAGTAGTTCGCGCAGCCGTAGTTGGTGCAGAAACCGCAGTAGGTGCATGGCCCCATTTTCACGCCGAGCGGGTTGGTGTAAGGCTCGGAAATCAGTGAAGAGGGCACCGGGAAGGCTTTATAACCCATGTTGCGCGCGGCTTCGGCGAACAGCGTCGGGCCATAAGGCTGATCCATCGGGCGGGTCGGGTACTCAATCGATCGCATCCCTTCATACGGGTTACCGCCGTCATGATGTTCGCCTTTCACGTTGCTGGCTTTACCGGAAACCCCGGCCAGACGTTCGAAAGAGGCGTAATGCGGCTCCATCTCATCCCAGTCGGTGCCCCAGTCCTGCAACACCAGCTCTTCCGGGATGGCGTTTGCGCCGTAACGTTCGGTGAGGTGGCTTTTCAGGCGGAATTCATCCGGCTGGAAGCGGAAAGTGATCCCGGCCCAGTGGTTGCCCGCGCCGCCGGTGCCGTTCCCCGGATGGAATGAACCCCATTCGCGCATCGGTAAGGCGGTTTGCGCCGGGTTGTTGCGGATGGTGATGGTGTTCTGGCGCGTGCGTAACATCAGTTCCTGACGGGAGTTGTAACGCAGTTCGTCAGTCACTGTCGCCACATTGAAATCGCGTGCGGTATCGCGCCACGGGCCGCGTTCAATCGCCACCACGTTCAGACCTTCGTCGCACAATTCATTGGCGATGATGGAACCGGCCCAGCCGAGTCCGATCACCACCACGTCAGTTTTGGGTAATTTCTTTGCCATAATAGTGTTCTGCCCTTAGCTCTTCATTTTCCACGCGTCGCCGCCTGAAATGCTCAGCGGTTCCAGATCGAGTTTCTGGTTATGTTTGCCGACATATTCACGGTAGTCATAACGTGCGCCGGGGAAGCCCAGCATTTTCCACGACACCATGTTGCGGTTGCCGCCATAAATAGGGTCGGCAAAGAATCCTTCCATGGTGTTTTTCAGCACAATGGCGAAGAACAGTTTGGAATCGATCCCATCGAGAGCGATTTTTCCGCTTTCCAGACCGGACAAAATCTGGTCCTGCTGGTCGCCGGGCAGATCTTTGAACAACTTCTGATGCTGTGACTGGGTCAGTTTGTTCAGCGCGGCCAGGCCGAGGCGGTAGCGCTGCTGCGGAACCAGCGGTGACTGATCGCCTTGTTCCGGCGTGCCTTCCTGGAAAGGGCCTTCCATATAAAGACGGGCATAGGTACCGTAGAAACCGGCCATCTGGCGATCGATAAACACGGCACAACCGGCGTCTTTTCCGCCCACGCTCAGATCGTCGGCGGGTACCAGACGATCAACAATGGCTTCCAGGGTGGCGGCTTCGGCATCGGTGAAAAACACCCAGCCGTCGGTTTCAATCTGTGGAGGCGGGCTGGCGTCGAAGGGGCTCCACACGGGCGTACCTTTGAGCGTCACCGCATTGGCGGCTTTGGCGGCGCCCAGCACTGCGGAGGCGGCCGTGAACGACAGAATTTGCCGACGGGTTACCCCGGGCAAGGTTTTTTTGCTCATTTATGTTCCCTGTTTGTTATAGAAAATCGCTACAGAGGGCGGTCAGGCGTGCTATCAACAACGCGCTGCAAAAGCAGTCGGGTGGCGTTGTGATAATCGTTAACATGCTAAGGATAAGTGATAAATCCGGGTAAGGATAAATAGAATGAATGTTAAAAATGTTATGAAATGTGTGTGAATGGTTTTTTATGTTGTAATTTTAGACGATCAATTGACGAATGTTTACATTTTAACCGTTAAGTTCATGGGGATAATCCGTCGCGGTCATCAGGACGGGAAGGCTGATGTGGCCTTTCGTGGCCTGAGGGTTGAAATATGCTGCCTGTCAGCTAAGATCACCTCTCACTGGCAAAATGTGCAAGGCATGACAAACGTCACAGATTTTTTTTCATATTTATTGAAGCGTTCGGGACCTTCCTGTCTTTCCGTGCTTATCGCCGGGGCAGGGAGTTTTTATGCTGGCGGCGCCTTTGCGCTGACGGCAGACCCGGCTGAAAGCAATTCCGCCGCCCTTAACCTCAGTTACGATCTTTCGGGCTTCCTGCCCGCCAGTGACCAGCAGTCAGCCTTCAATACCGGCGGCGCTCAGCCTGCGGCCTTGCCGAGCCTGGGCAGCCAGTACATCAAAAGTGCTTCCGGCCCGACCGCAACCGAAAAGCAACTGGCGACGACCCTCAAAGAGCTTGGCACCACCACGGCAGACAGTGACGATCCGTTGCGCCTGCAGGCAGAAAATCTGGCGCTGGGTCAGGCGGCGAAGCTGGTGCAGAAAGAAACCAACAGTTTGCTGTCACCGCTCGGCACCGTCAGCACCACGCTGGATATGACCGGACATAATCTTGACGGCAGCTCCGGGCAGCTTTTCAGCCCGCTGTACAATACCGATAATAATCTGGTGTACAGCCAGATCGGTTTGCAGAGTGCGAGCGATGCCACGGTCGGGAATTTCGGCGTCGGACAGCGCATCAACACCGGCGCGTGGATGCTGGGCTACAACGCGTTCATCGATAACGATTTCGATCATCAGCTCACGCGCGGCAGTCTGGGGGCGGAAGCCTGGTCAGACTATCTGCGTCTCTCCACCAACTATTATCATCCGATCTCCTCGTATAAAGCGGACAGCCGTACCTCCGCCCAGCAGCGTCGGCAGGCGCGCGGGTACGACATCACCACCAAAGGGTATTTACCGTTTTATCGCCAGCTTGGGGCATCGCTCAGTTATGAGCAGTATTTCGGTAATCAGGTGGATTTGTTCGGAAACGGCACGCGACAGAGCAATCCGTCGGCGGTGTCATTCGGGCTGAATTACACGCCGGTGCCGCTGGTAACGGTAATGGCCGAGCATCAGGCCGGTCAGGATGGCGATAATCAGGATCTGGTAAAACTGACGCTCAACTATCGTCTCGGCGTTCCGCTGGATCAGCAGTTGTCGGCGCGCAATGTGGCGGCGGCGAACTCGCTGCGCGGCAGCCGGATGGCGATGGTCGATCGTAATAATATGCCGGTGATGGAGTTTAAGCAGCGCAAAACCCTGTCGGTCTTCCTCGCCACGCCGCCGTGGACGTTACAGCCGGGGGAAACGGTTCCGCTGAAATTGCAATTACGCGCACTGAATGCTGTCGTGGCGTTGAGCTGGCAGGGCGATACCCAGGCGCTGAGCCTGACGCCGCCAGCCAATAACCGCAACGCCGAAGGCTGGAGTGTGATTGTGCCGCCGTGGGATGAGTCGCCGGGCGCGAGTAACAGCTATCGCTTATCCGTTACGGTGGAAGACAGTCAATCGCAGAAAGTGACCTCGAACTGGATCACGCTGACCGTCGCGCCGCCGCTGGCCGCACAGCCGCAATACGGTAACGACGCCGGTCTGAATTTTTGATCTGAGGGTCTGAGAGAAGGTGCGCTAACCTCCCCGGTGATGAAGGGGAGGGTGGCGCAGTTAAGACGATGTTGGCAGCTAATGCGTGCGCAGCCGTAGATGGCTTACTCTGTGAAGAAACTGACCTTCAGTGCCCGTTCAACCCCTCTGAGTTCCGCCAGCCCGCGTAAACGGCCAATAGCGGAATAGCCCGGATTGGTCTTCTTGTTCAAATCATCCAGCATCTGATGGCCGTGATCCGGGCGCATCGGAATAGCGCGCTGATTTCCTGCGCGGCGGCGGGTTTGCTCTTCGGTCAGAATGGCTTTGATCACCGCGACCATATCAACGTCACCGTCCAGATGGTCGGCCTCATGGAAACTTCCCGGTACCTCTTCACGCTGCGTCGCGCGCAGATGAATGAAGTGAACGCGATCGGCGAAGGTGGTCATCATCTTCACTAAATCATTGTCCTCACGCACGCCGTAAGAACCGGTGCAGAAACAGAAACCGTTATGGATGCTGTCTGCCGTGTCTTTTAGCCACTGCATATCTTCAATGGTGGAGACAATGCGCGGAAGGCCGAGAATAGGGCGCGGAGGATCGTCAGGATGAACCGCCAGACTCAATCCGCATTCCTCTGCCACCGGCACAATGCTGTGCAGGAAATGCGCCATGTTTTCACGCAGTTTGGCTTTGTCGATCCCGTCGTAAGTCGCCAGACGCGCGCGGAACTGTTCCAGCGTGTAGCCTTCTTCCGCACCCGGCAGACCGGCAATAATGTTGGCGACCAGGGTGTCTTTTTCTGCCTGAGTCATCGCCGCGAAATACTCAGCAGCCTGTTTTTGCTCTTCAGCGCTGTAAGAGGATGTCGCCCCTTCACGTTGCAAAAGATGTAATTCGAAGGCGGCAAAGGCGATGTGATCGAAACGCAATGCGCGGGAACCGTCCGGCAGGAGATAACCGAGATCGGTACGCGTCCAGTCCAGAACCGGCATGAAGTTGTAGCAGACGGTGTCGATGCCACAGGCCGCGAGGTTACGGATTGACTGCTGGTAGTTGGCAATGTGCTGCTCAACGTTGCCGCTGCGGGTTTTGATCTCTTCATGCACCGGAATACTTTCTACCACTGACCACACCAGACCTTTCGCTTCCACCTCAGCCTGACGTTTTTTGATCTCCTCAACCGGCCACACTTCGCCGTTCGGAATATGGTGCAGGGCGGTGACCACGCCGGTTGCGCCAGCCTGACGCACATCATCAAGCGATACCGGGTCTTTCGGGCCGTACCAACGCCATGTCTGTTCCATCTGATTTCCTTAATTATTTTACTGATGCTTGCCAATGTAGTTGACGCATGGCCGGTGATAAGTTCAATCTTAGTGCACGGCATGGTCCGGTGGTCTGCTGGTCAGGCCATCAGACCAACATATGATTCAGCATCAAACCGATGATTAATGTGATCGGGATAACAAATCTGGGATTCAGCACCAGCACGGAGAAAACAATGGAATTACCTACACTGAAAGTCGAACGGCTGTATCGCCAGATTTCTAATGTCCTGATTAACTGTATTAAGACCGGGCAATTTTCGCCGGGGGCGATGATCCCTTCGGAGCGCGATCTCTCCAAACAACTGGGCGTCAGCCGCTCCTCTATTCGTGAAGCGCTGATTGCGCTGGAGATCACCGGCTGGGTGGAAATTCGTACCGGCAACGGGGTGTACGTCAGCAATCCCCTGCCGGACGGCTCGCCGGTGGTTCACGCCGCGCCCGCAGAAGAGGAGTTCAGCCTGCAATCATTAGTGAAAGCGCGTCAGATTTATGAAGCCATGACCGCAGAACTGGCGGCCATCAACGGCACTGACGACCAGCGCGCGAAACTCAAAGAGATTGCCCGCGAGCTTAACGAGCTGAACGCCAATAATGACGCTTTCCTCGAAGCCGACCGCCGTTTCCATCTGATGATCAGCGAAATGACCGGCAACGAAGTGCTGCACGATATGATGGGATACCTGTGGGATAAACGTCAGTCGCGCCGGTTTATGCGGCTTGAAAGCCACTATACCGAGGTGGATTTTGCGCGTGAGATGAACGCGGATCATCAGGGGATTTTGGATTCGATTCTGGCGCGTGACGGCGCGGGTGCCAAAGCGCGGATGAGCAGGCATCTTCAGCACGTATACGATCAGCTGTTTGCCGGGTGAGTGGTCGCGTGTGAGAAATGGGGGGGAGAAAAGGAATCAGGGGAGCAGAAGCTCCCCAGGGTATTTCGGTGTCAGGGGATGACGCGGTTAGCGTTCATCAGCCCGACATCGTCTGGCCGGTGCTGCCGAAGACTACTGAGAGTCCTGGCTGGTGCCGGTTTTAGGGCTTGAGGCTGTCTCATCGCCCGCGTCCGCGGTTTTGGTGTAGATGATCTTCTGGCTGTCGTTTCCGCAATGCCCGACCACCTGTCCGCCGGCCTGATCTGCCTGATCGTTAGGTACGATGTCCAGTTTGAAGCCGGACTCCGGCAAACCGTTTGCAACGATTTTCGACGTAATATCTGCCTTCACGCTTTCACAGGAAGCTTGTGCGACGAGGGGGGCCAGCATGACCACCGCAAGACCGGCTAAAAGTGTCTTTTTCATCATTCATTCCTTTTATGAAAATCAACGTATCAATGAGTTTAGCAGATTACGGCGCCATTAACTGACGACCGGTCCGGCGATCGAGGCAGCGCTCGGTGTTCGGTTCCCAGTAGGCATTGATATTCTGGCTGGCTTCGCACTTGTCGCGCAGATCAACCGAGTTGTCGTACTTGGAGAAATCTTTCTCGTTGCGCTGGTTTTTCATGGCGCGCAGACGCTGGGTTTCATTCCACTGCTCTTTGCTCTGACGTGCTTCTTCGTTGGTCATGGCATCATTGCCGGTACCGCCAAAGACACAGGTTCCGCCCGCGCAGTTGGTGGCTGCAAGTGCAGGGGCCTGCCAGCCCGCTGTCATGACCAGCAAGGCAACCGGCAATACGCTGCGGGTCAGTCGGGACATAAACGTTGTATTCATTAGCTCATCCTTTTATTTTTACACATCGCTCAGGCGAATATATCAATTATAACATCCCGCTCAATGACGTCATCCTCTGACAGTGAACTCATTGATTTGTGATTGAACTACGGACTGTAAACCTGACAAATATGATGCTCAAAACTTCTTTACTGTTCTTTGCGACGGCGCTGGCGGAAATTATCGGCTGTTTTTTGCCTTATCTCTGGTTACGCAAAGGCGGCAGCGCATGGCTTTTATTTCCTGCGGCGCTCAGCCTGGCGGCTTTTGTCTGGCTGCTCACGCTGCATCCGGCGGCCAGCGGCAGAGTGTATGCGGCTTACGGCGGCGTGTACGTGATGACGGCGATGCTGTGGCTGCGCGTCGTGGATGGCGTGAAACTCAGCACCACCGACTGGCTGGGGGCCTGCGTGGCGCTGGCGGGAATGCTGATTATTATTTCCGGCTGGAAAGCCGCTTAATGCGTTAACTGCTCCATCATAACGATGACTTTCTGAATCACCATTTGCGCCGCGCGGGAAAGTTGCCTGCGCGGGGCGACGCACAAAGCCAGCGTCAGCGGTTTAGCGGTACGGCCCTGCAACGGCACAAACGCCAGCCGCTGTTCCTGCAAATCGGGCAGGACATCTAATAAACTCAGCACGCCGACCCCGGCACCTTTGCGGATAAGTTCGCGCATCATGCGCACGTCATTACAGACGATCGACGGCGTTTCCAGCAACTGATAACGGTTGTACAGCAGTTTGGCGCGGGCATTGACCATCAGCGGCTCAGACGGAATGATCTGCCGGTAAGCGGCGATATCGCTGAACGACAGCGACGTCTGATGAGACAGTTCATGCCCGACCGGCATGGCGATGCCGATCGGCAGTTCCGCAAACGCCCGTACTTCCAGCCCGGTATGTTCCACCGGATCAAGCAACAAACCGAAATCCACTTCTGCGGAACTCACCTGTTCGCTGATATTGCGGCTGTCTTCAATGCGGATATCAAAGGTCAGATAAGGGTGTTCCTTGCCGACGTCGGCAATCAGTTCTGCGACCATGCCTTCGCTCAGCGCAGCAATCATCGAAATCGTGACGTGACCGCGCCGTAATCCCTGGATTTCATCAAACCTCTCACGGGTGCGGGAAAATTCTTTTCGCCAGCGGCGAATGTCATCGAACAAGATTTCACCCGCCGACGTCAGTTTCAGCCCGGTGGGAAGCCGTTCAAACAGCGGGGTTTCCAGCGTCTGTTCGGCCTGTAAAATTTGCCGGTTGATGGCTGAAGCCGAGACGTGCAGCACTTCCGCCGCTTTGCGCAAACTTCCTGTTCGGGCGACCTCGGTAAAATATTGCGAAAAACGGGAGAATGGCGACATGGGTGTACTAATTTATGCAGTGAATAAGTGAGATATCTATTATGGACTGCATCACTCATTTTTCCTAGATTGTGCGATGCCCCTTTATAAAACAATGTCCTCAGGTTGTTTTATGTGCAAAGTGGCAATGACAGGGTTCGTCAAAACACGTTTTCAGCTCGTGTTCCGCTATCAGTATCAGGCAGTGGGGCGAATTGTGGCATCCTCACTGCGGGCGCGCGGGCGTGTTTTGAATAACAACACTAATAACAAGCGTGCGCTATTTGATCGCCAGATCAAAAGTGATCATGCGACCAAGAGATTCCTTCTCATGTTAGAAAAACTATTTAAGTTAAAAGCTCACCGCACTAACGTGCGGACTGAGATTGTGGCAGGACTGACTACGTTTTTAGCAATGGCCTATATTCTGTTTGTTAACCCGTCTATTTTGGGCGCGACGGGGATGGATAAAGGTTCGGTATTCGTGGCAACCTGTCTTGCTGCCGCAATCGGTTCCGCACTGATGGGCTTTATCGCCAACTACCCGATCGCGCTGGCGCCGGGCATGGGGTTAAACGCCTTTTTCACCTACACCGTGGTTCTGCATATGGGTTACACGTGGCAGATTGCGCTGGGTGCCGTTTTCCTTTCCGCCTGTATTTTCTTCGCGTTATCTATTTTTAAAATCCGCGAATGGATTATCCGCAGTATTCCGCTGCCGCTGCGTTCGGCCATTGCCGCAGGTATTGGTTTGTTCCTGGCGCTGATTGCGCTGGAAAATGCCGGTATCGTGATCGCGAACCCGGCTACGCTGGTGGGGTTAGGTGATCTGACGAAACCGGGCCCGCTGTTCGCGATGCTGGGCTTTATCCTGATCGTGGTGCTGGAAGCGCGAAAAGTCACCGGAGCGGTGCTGATCGGCGTGCTGGCGGTTACCGTGCTGGCGATCGCGCTGGGCTATTCAGCCTTCGGCGGAATTATGTCGATGCCGCCGTCTATCGCGCCGACCTTTATGCAACTGGACATCAAAGGCGCATTCAACGTTTCGCTGATTAGCGTGATCTTCGCCTTCCTGTTTGTGGATGTGTTTGATAACTCCGGCACCCTGATTGGCGTGACCAAACGTGCCGGTCTGGCAGACGAAGACGGCAACATCCCGAAAATGGGCCGTGCGCTGGTGGCTGACAGCGCCGCTGCGCTGTTCGGTTCGCTGCTCGGGACATCAACCACCACCAGTTATATCGAATCGGCGGCGGGCGTCAGCGCCGGTGGCCGTACCGGTCTGACTGCGATTGTGGTTGCCATCCTGTTCCTGCTGAGCCTGTTCTTCGCACCACTGGCAGGCAGCGTTCCGGCCTTCGCCACAGCGCCTGCGCTGCTGTTTATCGCGGTGCTGATGACCTCCGGCCTGGCTGAAATCGACTGGAAAGACATCACGGTCGCCGCACCGGTCACCGTGACCGCGCTGACCATGCCGTTCACTTATTCCATCGCCAACGGTATCGCGTTTGGTTTCATCACCTGGACGCTGTGTAAACTGCTGAGCGGCCGCTGGCGTGAGCTGAATTCTGCGCTGATCGTGCTGTCGATTCTGTTCGTGATCAAACTGGGCTGGCTGAGCGCGTAACCGTTACGTCAGACATCAGTAAGAAGAGGGCGCGGGCAGGTTTGCCGCGCCTTTTTTTGTGAGTGGCATACCCGTCAGTCAGGCTGCCGTTCTGGCGGCGGAGGGAAAATTCTCGACGCGGATATCAAATTCCGTAAACAGCGCGACCGGGCGTTTCCTGGCACCGAAAGCCACCATCTTCACAAACCCACGATTCTCGAGAGTTTTCAGCGTTTTGGACAAGTTGCTCTTATGTCGCCCGGAAAGTGTCGCCAGTTCTGTCAGGGTTTGCGGATTGCGCTCATACATCAGGCTGAGCAATGCAATATTGTCCGGGCTGAGGATCTGCGCCAGTGCGGCCAGTGAGTTGTACCAAATTTTCGGTTCATCCGCCGCTGGCTTATAGTCGCCCTTAAGGATAGCCAGCATACGCTGACGAACCATCTCTTCCGGCATTACGCCAATAAGTGCTTTCATTCGGACCTCTTAACATCCTTGATTATTGAGTCTGTTGCCTGCCAAAAATCGTCAAGCAGTTGGCAGGGTGATGTAAACATGTAGGGCGTTCCTTTTTGTCTGATTCCCTTATGCAGATGATCGTAGGTCACGGACCTGCCGTGATAAACGCCACGTTTGCCTGAGATCACTGCATGACTGTTATCCATTCCATACACCCGCTGATCGTGATTATCATGCAGAGTCAGGTTATAGCGAATGCCGTGGGGAACCGTCACCGTTTTCGGTACGCGCCGGGCTTCAATTTTCCACCAGTAACCTGACGTGGTGTAGTTAATCCAGCCATTAAGTTCCAGTAAGTATTCGAGTCCGTTCTCAAAATTGGCTTCCATAGTAGAACCTGTGTGTTGTGAGGTGATCATAACTCTTTGTGCGAAATACAACCAGCACAATTCAGGTGCAAAATGCCGCTTTTCATCAAAATAAACCAATAAAAAAAGCAGCCTGAGCTGCTTTTCATTATTTTTCATCAGGTTCAGGAAGCAAGATCACTCTTCGCGATGGACCTGCAATCCGGCGAGAGACTGGCTGACTGGCATCATTTCGATGCTGTTGATGTTGACGTGCTCAGGGAGCGTGGACACCCAGAAAACGGATTCGGCAACGTCAGTGGCGGTCAGCGGGTTGGTGTTGTCGTAGGTTTTGCTGGCTTTCTCATCGTCACCCTTAAAGCGGATGTTTGAGAATTCAGTACCGCCGCACAGGCCCGGTTCGATGTTGGTGACGCGAACGTGAGTGCCGTGCAGATCGGTGCGCAGATTCAGGCTGAACTGACGCACAAAAGCTTTGGTCGCGCCGTAGACATTACCCCCGGCATACGGCCAGTTACCGGCAGTGGAACCGATGTTGATCACATGCCCGGTATTGCGCTCAACCATGCCCGGCAAGACGGCGCGGGTCATGTACACCAGCCCTTTGGTGTTGGTGTCGATCATTTTGTCCCAGTCTTCCAGCGACGCTTTATCCGCTTTTTCCAGACCAAGCGCCAGACCGGCGTTATTGACCAGCACGTCGATGTTGCGCCAGTCAGCAGGCAGGCTGTCGATGGCATCCTGAATGGATGCGCGGTTAGTGACATCCAGCTCAACAGCGTACAGCGCGTCTCCCAGTTCGGCTTTCAGGTCGTCCAGACGCTCTTTGCGGCGGCCAGATGCAATCACTTTATGACCTTCTTTGACAAACCTGCGTGCGATTTCTGCACCAAATCCGGCAGTGGCGCCGGTAACAAAAATAATCATCCCGGTAATCCTCAATATTTAAGCAAGGTGCTCAGTGCACTCAAAAAGACCTTCACAGTATTAACACAAAAATAACACGACCGGCACTCTCTGCCGACCGTGTTACGTTTCATTTTATTGCCGTTACTTTTTCAGATAGGGCGCAATCAGCGATAAATCCGCTGCGGACAAACGATCCGGTGCCGTCTGCGCCTGGTGCCAGTAAGGATACAACAAAGGCAACTGACTGACCTGATTAAGTCGTTCAATTTCTTCATTATTGAGGGTTAACCCGGCGGCGAGCAGGTTGTCCTGCAACTGAGATTCATTACGCGCTCCGACAATCACCGAGGTCACCTGCGGGCGGGCAATCAGCCAGGCCAGCGCAATCTGCGCCGCAGAAACGCCACGGGCTTCGGCGATGCTGACCAGCACATCAACCACATCGTACAGCGCGCTTTCATCACGCACCGGCGGCTCACCCCAGTCTGCCAGATGGCGGGTGCCTTCCGGCGCAGCCTGATTGCGACGATATTTACCGGAGAGCAGGCCGCCTGCCAGCGGGCTCCAGACCAGCGTACCCAGCCCCTGATCTTGCGCGGCGGGCAGCAACTCGTATTCGGCTTCGCGGGCCTGCAGGGTGTAATGGATTTGCTGGCTGACCGGGCGGATATAATGATGGGCATCGGCCACGCCCAGCGTTTTCATCACATGCCAGGCGGAGAAGTTAGAGATACCGACGTACCGCACTTTCCCGCTGCTGACCAGATCGTCGAGCGCGCGCAGGGTTTCTTCCAGTGGCGTCAGGCCGTCCCATTCATGCAACTGATACAAATCCAGATAATCCGTATTCAGACGCTTCAGGCTGGCTTCGCAGGCGCGCAAAATGTGATGACGTGACGAACCGCGATCGTTCGGACCTTCGCCCATCGGGAAGCGGGCTTTACTGGCGACCAGCACGTCATGGCGTTTGTCGCCGAGCGCCTTACCGAGGATCACTTCTGATTCACCGCCTGAATAAACATCGGCGGTATCGAACAGATTGATACCGGCATCCAGACATAATCCTATCTGACGCTGAGCGGCCTCAACGTCGGTTTGCCCGGTTTTTGCGAATTTGCCCTGACCACCAAATGTCATGGTGCCGAGGCTTAAAACTGAAACTTTCAGGCCAGAGCGGCCTAACAGACGGTATTCCATGGTTTAACTCCATTTTTCGGATACGTAATTTCAGTCTGGCTGCGCCATTATTTTTCCGGTACAGCCGGTGGGGTTACAGATTCTTTTTTGCGTCGTATTTCATCGGCTGCCGTTTTGTCGAGCGTCAGGCTGTCGAGCGTACCGGCCAGAGAAAACAGGCCGATGATGATAAAAGCAATATGAAACGTGCCGGTCTGCAACGTGTCGCTGGCGGGCAGAAAATGTCCGGCGATGCGCAGGGAAAGCGCGCCGATGGCGATACCCAGCCCGGTAGAAAGCTGCTGCGCGGTGTTAAACAGCGTATTCGCGCCCCCCATTTGTTCAGAAGGCACCTGCGAAAAGGCCAGCGTATTGAGGGCAGTGAACTGCATCGAGCGGCTCATGCCGCTGGCGAATAACAGCAGCAGCGTCAGCGCCGTCGGCACGTTTGGCGTTAACAGCGCACAGGCAAAAATGGTCGCAGAATTGATCAGGCCGTTAACCAGCATAATCGACTTAAAGCGGAAGCGGTGCAAAATCGCTGAGGTAAAAGGCTTCATCGCCAGATTTCCGGCAAAAACCGCGAGCACCAGCAAACCGGCATTAAAAGCACTCATGCCATAACCGAGCTGGAACATCAGCGGCAGCAGAAACGGCAGGGCGCCGATGGCGATACGAAACAGCGAACCGCCGTAAATAGTGACCGCGTAACTTTTGATTTTCATCGCCGTCAGCGGCAGTAACGGGTGCGCCGCCCGGCGGGAATGCCAGATGGCCAGCGCTCCGGCCAACAGCGCGCCGCCGATCATCGCGAAAGGTTTCCAGTCGATACGCCCTTCATTGAATTTATCCAGCCCGAAAATCAGCCCGAGGCAGGCAATCCCGGTCAGCACAAATCCGGTCACGTCGAAGGGCACGCCTTTTTCGCCGGGAATAAGAGGGATCAGTTTCCGGCTAAACCACAGAGCAATACACCCGAGCGGCACGTTGAGGATAAAGATCCAGTGCCATGAGGAATAGGTGGTGATAAATCCGCCGAGCGGCGGTCCGAGAATGGGGGCGACCAGCCCCGGCCAGGTGATGGTGGCGATGGCGCGGATCAAATCCGATTTCCGGGTGTTTTTCAGCACCACCAACCGCCCGACCGGCACCATCAGCGCACCGGCAAAGCCCTGCAACATTCGGGCAGCGGTAAACGTCGGCAGGCTGGTGCTGGCGGAACATAACACCGAGGCGAGAGTGAACAACACCAGCGCCAGCGAGAAGACGTTGCGGGTGCCAAAACGGTTTGCAATCCAGCCGCTGGCGGGAATAAAGACCGTGAGCGTCAGAATGTACGCCGACACACCGATATTCATATCCACCGGATGCACCCCGAAATCTTTCGCCATCTGTGGCAGCGCGGTCACGATCACCGTGGCATCGAGGTTTTCCATAAAGAACGCGCCTGCCACCAGCAATGGCAAGGCAGAACCGGGCGGCAGCGAGAATTTTTTGTTTGAGAAGAAGCTCATAGAAGGTAAGCGCGCTAATGAAACAGGCAATGTCTGAGCATAGCGCATCGGGGTGTGGCGTCAACGGTGAATAAGAGGAAAATTAAATCATCACCATTCCCGCCATAAATAATGACTTACTCTTTATCTGTCTGATACAGAAGAGACATTTAATGTATGAGGTCAGTAATATGAATGATTAATATAATTGAAGATATATTGAATATACTTTCCTTGCCTGCTGACTCATAATATGCGACCTGTCTGTTGACAGTAATATTGATTAATCGATGTATGGAACGATCCTTGTATTCATATTTTATATAAGTAGGCGACATTCATTAATGCATTCGATTGTTTCTTACCCCACAGGAATTAAAGTAGTCTCGCCATGAATAATAAATTTTTATATACAGTGCTCTTTTCATCAGTTATAGCTATGTTATCAGGTTGCGATGATAAAAAAGTGGACACTAAGTCTGCCGATGCTTCGCTCAAAACCGTGTCGACAGTTTCAGCAAAGATGGATGCCACTTCTCAGAAAAAAGAAGAAAAACCGACTCCTGAAGTCATTGCCGCAAAATTGCAGATCTATATTAAATGCTACAGCCTGCTGGATGCGGGAATTAATCATTCTTTTAACCAATATTCAAGCTGGGTAAAAGATGTTGATCAGGGGCCTGCAGGGAATGAAACTGAAGTGTCGGGAATGAGTCCTGTTAATAGCAAATTATTAGAGTTTTGTAATAATAAAATGCCACTGGCAGCTGAACGGCAACCGGGTATTCCAGAACTGGATCATGCTGCGCTTAATTTCATAAAGTCAGCAAACAGTTTGAGTGAGGTGATGAATTCTCTGAGTCAATATTATCGGCAAGAGGATTATAAGAAAGATGCCTTCCTGAAAGGAAAAACTTCACACGCTGAATTTATGAATAAACTAAAATCATATAATTCAGACTCTGTGGCATTCAGAAGCGCAATTGATACCGCTAACGATGCACAACAACTCGCCCGTTTGCAGGAAATCGAACAATCGGAGGGTAAAAATGTCCGCTATCATGCTTTGTCCATCGTGATAAATGCTAAAAAGCTGAATGCGATACTGGTACAGGATAAATTTTCAGCCGAATCTGCCACGCGTATTATGAGCGAAATACAGGCCTCTCTTGACGTGATGAAGCAGCCTTCCGCCAACACCGCGAAAAAACCGCAGGACTACAGCAAGCTGATTAAAAATATTGAAGAATATGTGCTGGCCGCGCAACAGCGAATTAATCATGTGCGGGATAACCAGCCATTCACCGAAGCGGAAAAGGCACAGCTCACTGACCAGCAATCATCAGCGATGGTTGAAGGAACCTTTAATCATGCGATGAAAGCCAATAATGAAATGATCGCGAGTTTTAACCTTCTGCAATAATCAAATTTTACCGGTTATCGCAGTAATAAAGACCCCGTTTTGTCGGGGGTCTTTACCTTTTATTCCTCCGCCAGCCGTTCTCCTGTTGTCACATCAAACAAATGAATCGCTTCGCTGTTGGCCTCGAGATACAACGGCTGGTCGGCGCTGACGCGGGCACGTCCGGCAAACTGCACGTGCAGCGGGAATCCACTCCAGTCGATGTGCAGCAGGCTGCTTTCGCCGGTGACTTCCAGCAAGCGCAATGTGGCGGCAGGCTGCGTGCTTACCGGCACAGGTTTTAAGTCGTGCGGACGCAGCCCCAGGGTGACCGGTTTTCCCTCGGCGTGCCGCGCCTGCAATGCCCATTTCTCCGGCAGGGCGAACCACAGTTGATCGCAGGCCACGCCCGGCTGTCCGTCAATATTCCGGAAGACGCCGCTGAGCAGGTTCATGGGCGGCGAGCCGATAAACCGCGCCACAAAGGTGTTAACCGGTTTGTCGTAAATCGACAGCGGGTCACCCTGTTGCACGATAAATCCGTCTTTCATCACCACGATATTATCGGCCAGCGTCATGGCCTCGACCTGATCGTGCGTGACGTACACGGTGGTGGTGCGAAACTGCTGATGCAGCGATTTGATCTCAGCACGCAGTTCCATGCGCAGCTGGGCGTCAAGGTTAGACAGGGGTTCATCGAACAGGAACACTTTCGGATTTCGCACCAGCGCCCGGCCCATGGCGACACGCTGGCGCTGGCCGCCGGACAAATCTTTCGGCAGACGTTTGAGCAGGTGATCGATCCCCAGGACTTTGGCGGCCTGTTGCACTTTGGCCTGCTGCTCGGCTTTCGGCACTTTTTTAACCTGCATGTGGAACGCCATATTTTCGGCCACCGTCAGGTGCGGATACAGCGCGTAACTCTGGAATACCATGGCGATATCCCGGTCGGCCGGGTCGAAATTATTGATTTGCTGTTTATCGAGCAGAATGTCGCCGTCAGACAGCGATTCCAGCCCGGCCAGCAGGCGCAGCAGGGTAGATTTTCCGCAGCCCGACGGGCCAACCAGCACGGTGAAACTGCCGTCAGGGATGGTCAGATCCAGCGGTTTCAACACCTGCACTTTGCCATAATGTTTGGCGACTTTTACCAGTTCTACCAGAGCCATTTAGATTTTCTCCACAAGGCCAAAAAGCGATTGCCAGTCAGGATAACGGCGCGGGGAACTGCCAATCGCGCAACCGGCGACGCGGACACCCCATTGCAGCGCCGTGGCAGGCGGCAGGCCATAAATCAGCGCGGATAAAAATCCGGCGTTAAAACTGTCTCCGGCACCGATGGTATCCACCACATCGACCGGTTCCGCGTGCTGATGCAGCGTCAGGTTTTTCGACCACAGCCGCGCGCCTTCCGGGCCGCATTTCGCCACGCAAAAGGCGTTTTCCGCCATCTGCGCAAGCAGCGTCAGCGCGGCGATATCCAGCGTGGCCGCATCCGCCAGCCCGAGGGTTTCCACTTCATTAAGCAGCAGCGCGTCACAATACGGCAGCCATGTTGATGCCTGATCACGCAGCGCATCGCTCCAGTCTTCCGGCGGCCAGCCGCTGTCCACCGCCACCTGATAACCGCGCTGCTTAAGCACGGCCAGCAGTTGCGGATAGTCAGCATAAAGCGCCGTACACAGCCAGGTGCCGCACAGCAATACCCAGTCACCGGCCTGCGCCGTTTCAGGGATTTGCGCCAGCACGTCCTGCATGGAAAGGCGCACGATGTGCCCCTGATTGCTGAAAAAGGTTCTTTCGTGATCAGGGTGCGTAACGCCAAACGTCAGCGAGGTTTCGCAGTCGCAGGTCGGCCAGCCTGGGGCGCTCTCAGGAAACATGCCCGCCAGCCAGCCGCTGAACTGGTCGTTGCCCTGATTGGCCACCAACCGGAAAGGGGATCCGAGGGCGGAGAGCGCCAGCGCGCAGTTTCCGGCAGAACCGCCGGGGCGCAATGAACTGCTTTCGAGCATCGCTTCGGTGCCTTTTTTCGGCCATGCGTGCAGCGTGCTCATAATCAAATCCACGTTGATGTTGCCCGCCACATACAGCGTGGCGCGGGTCTGCGGTCTGGTTGTCATTGATGAGAATTCCCTGGTGTTCATAATCAGCCTTTGCTGCCGCCGGCGGTTAACCCGCTGACCATGGTTTTTTGCAGCCAAAGCGCAATAAAGAGCGGCGGGATGGCCGCAAGAATGCCAACGGCGGCGATCAGCCCGTCATCGGTGGCGCGCCCGGCGGTGAACCCGGCAATGGTGACCGGCAGCGTCTGGGCGTCGATATTGTTGGTAAACAGCAGGGCGTAGAAAAATTCATCCCAGGCCAGCAGCCAGCCAAACATGGCCGACGCGCCGAGCGCCGGTTTTGCCAGCGGCAGGGTGATGCGCAGCAAAACCTGCCAGTAGCGCAGCCCGTCGAGGCGGGAAGCCTGTTCGATATCCACCGGCAGCGCGTCGAACTGGTTTTTCAGCATCCAGGTCAGGAACGGCAGGATCATCGAGCAATACACCAGAATCAGCCCGAGGTGGGTATTGAGCAGCGTCAGCTGTTGCAGGATGAAGTACAGCGGCAGAACGAACGCCACCGGTGGCACCATGTAAATTGCCAGGCTGCCGAACAGCCAGCCGTCACGGCCCGGATAGCGAGAGAAGCTGTAAGCGGCCGGGATCGCCAGCAGCAGCGAAACCAGTGTGGCTCCGCAGGCCACCAGCAAACTGTTACCAAGCGCATGCAGGAACAGCGCGCCCGGCGTGCCGGCCTCTAAGGTCAGCAGGCTGGCATAACGGCTGAAATCCCAGTGACGCGGCAGCCATTCCAGCGGAATGCGGGTCAGATCTTCCGCTGAGCTGACGCTCATCAGGAACATCCACAGCAGGGGGGCAAGAATCGAGAGGGCCAGCACCAGTGCGGCGAAATAGCGTAAAACGAGCCGGATTTTCTGTTTCATTCTGTGCTCCCTGAACGGCGCTGGCGCAGCAACATCACCATGTAAATCGTGATCAGCAGGGCGCAGATTAAGGTCATCAGTATCGCGTAGGCGGCACCGCTGCCAGCGCGCAGATAACTGAACGATTCCTGATAGACAAAGAAGCTGACGGTTTTGGTGCTGTCGAGCGGGCCGCCGCGGGTCATGACATAAATGATGTCGAAGACTTTAAAGGCATCAATGGTGCGCAGGATCAGCGCCACGGCCAGCGGTGCGGCAATCGCCGGTAAAGTGATTTTGCGAAAACGGCGGAAAGCCGATGCGCCGTCGAGCCGTGCGGCTTCGAACAAATCTTCCGGAATGGTCTGTAACGCCGCCAGCACCAGCAGGGTGATCAGCGGGTAGTTTTTCCAGATATCCGCGAACATCACCGCATTGATCGCCGAAGACGGATCCCCCAGCCAGCTGCGGTAGGTATCAATCAGCCCGAGCTGGGAAAGCAGGGCGTTGATGCTGCCGTAATCCGGATTGAAATTCAGCCGCCACAGGGTGGCGTTGACGATGGTCGGCAGTGCCCAGGGCAAAATCACCAGCACGCGCAGGGCGCTGCGTCCCCAAAATGGCTGGTTCAGCAACAGCGCCACCAGTACGCCGATGATGCCTTCAATCACCACCGACACCACGGTGAAATACAGCGTGCGCCAGAGTGCGGCACGAAAATCAGGGTCGGTCAGCGCATACAAAAAGTTCTCGCTGCCCACCCAGTTGGGCGCAGAGCCGTCGCCAATCAGACCGGCATCGGTAAAACTCAGCCACAACGTACGGACAAGCGGCCAGGCGGTGAGTAAGAACATCATCAAAAGCATGGGCGCGAGCAGCAACCAGGCCTGACGTTTCTCACGTTGCGGTAATGTCAGCATTCAGTTTTCCCGTCCCGCCATAGTCAGGCTATGGCGGGTATTTTTGGTGTTGGTCGTGAAATTAACGTAAACGATCAGCGGCTTGGGTTGCGGCTTCCATACCGTCCTGTGCCGGGGTTTTCCCCTGCAAAACCGCCTGAATATTTTGCTGCAAGATATTGGATAAACGGGAGTAATCCGCCGTGACCGGGCGCGAGAGCATCACGTTCAGCGAGGTTTTCGCCGCCGCAATCAGTTGCTCCTGATCTTTTTGCACTGCCGGATCGTCATAAGAGGATTTCCAGATTGGCAGGCTCAGTTTGGCGTATTTGTTCTGCACCGGCTGCGAGGTCATGTAGCTGATGAATTCCCACGCCTGATCCGGGTGCGCACTGGCTTTGGCAATGCCCAGCCCCATCGAGCCGTTAACACCGGACGCGCCGCCTGCGGTTTCACCCGGTGCCGGGATCACACCGACGTCACCCGCCACTTTGCTCTGTTTCGGATCGTTGGCCATGTTGTACATGTAGGTCCAGTTCAGCGCGAAAGCCGCATCGCCGTTGGAGAAGGATTTACGCACGTCCTCTTCCAGATACTCGCGGGAGTTCGGGTTGGTCAGCCCTTTATCCAGCGTCTCTTTCATGTAACTGATGGCTTTCATGGCGCCGGAGTTAGTAAAGTTCAGCTTGCCGTCTTTGTAGAAATCACCTTTGAACGCGGAAACCAGGGTGGTGTAATCGCACAGCAATGCTTCGGACTGTGACCAGCTCCAGACCAGCGGATATTTGACGATGCCTTTTTCTTTCAGGATCGCAGACTGTTTCTCAACGTCAGCCCAGGTGGCGGGCGGCGTGGTGATCCCGGCCTTTGCCAGCATGGCTTTGTTGTAATACAGATATTTGGTGTCGAGGATCCACGGCATGCCCCAGCGTTTGTCTTTATAGGTCACGGTGGAAATGGCACCGTCAAAAATCTTGTTGCTTTCCTCCGCCGGAATACGCGCCGTCACGTCCTGCAACAGGCCGTATTTGTTAAATTCGGCGGGCCAGATCGCATCGAACAACACCACGTCATAACCTTTGTCACCGGCACCGCGTGCGGCGACGATTTTGTCGTGCAGCGCTTCATACGGCACGAATTCCAGATTCACTTTGATATCCGGATGCTGCTTAGTGAAATCAGCGGCCATGGCGCGGATATCCGCTTCGCTGTACGCCGCCTGCGTCATAAACAGGGCGCTGAGGGTGGTTTGGGCCAGCGCATTGACAGAATATCCAAGAGTCAGGGCAGAGAGGGCGCACAGGGTGGCCGCAGGGGTAAATCGTAGGCTCATCGTCATTCTCCGAAACAGGGTTAAGTTTATTAAATCAATTTGATTGCTTTAATCGGCTAAAAAAAATGGGAAGGCATAACTCTGCCAGTCCCTGCGTCCCTGCCGGATTGTGCTACCGGGTTTTAAGGCGAATATCAAAACAGCGTAAAGTGAATAGTGACTGACGATTATTATTAACATGGCAATAACATTCAAAGCTGTGATGCCACCGTCATATTCATACTCTGTTATTTATAAAATCAATTTGATTGCTGTAATCACTCGCCACATACTGCCCGCAAGGTCTTCACCGCGGAGAGGGATGTGATAACAACTTCTGGCACCAATCTCGAGCACGCCCGTGCTCACAATCGTCGGGTGGTGATCGAAGCCATTCGCCTTAACGGTGAACTGACCCGTGCCGAAATTGCCCGGCTGACGTCGCTCACGCCGCAAACCGTCTCCAACATTGCCACCGAACTCGAGCAGGCGGGCATTCTCTCCTCCCACCTGCCGCGCCGTGCGGGAGGCCGTGGTCAACCAGCAACGCCACTGACACTCAATCCTGACAGCGCCTATTCCATCGGCATCCATCTTGATCATCAGTCGCTGCTGATTGTGCTGGTGGATCTGACAGGAACCGTTCGCTTTCGCAAACTGCTCCATGTGCAGAAACCGCAGCCAGAGCCCACGCTGGCTCTTATCGATCAGGTTCTGCAAGAAATGCGCCAACAGGTGAAAATTGACTGGCGAAAAATTCTGGGCGTCGGCGTGGTGATGCCGGGGCCGTTTGGCGTGGAAGGGATTTCCTCACAGGGGCCGACCACGCTGCACGGCTGGGATAACGTTGATATTGAAGCCCGTTTAAGCGCCGCGACCGGCTGGCCGGTGACGCTGGAAAACGATGCGACGGTGGCGGCTATTGGTGAACGTTTTCACGGCGTCGCCAAGCAATTAACCTCATTTGTGTATCTGTATATCGGTACCGGTCTGGGCGCAGGCATCTTCACTGACGGGCGAATTTATACCGGCCATGCACACAATGCGGGCGAAGTCGGCCACATTGTGGTGCAACCGGGCGGGCGCGAATGCTATTGCGGCAACAAAGGCTGCCTCGAACGTTACCTTTCTTTGCAGGCCGCGTACGAAGCCTGCGGGCTGGATCCGGCCTCGGCGATGCCGGAAGACCTGCTGAGTGTGGATGAAAAACGCTTCGATCAGTGGCTGGATACGGCGGTGGAACCGGCGTTGCAGGCCATCAATATTATGGAATGTGTGTTCGATGCGCAGTGCGTGATCATCGGCGGCACCATGCCGAAAGCGCTGGTGGAGAAGCTGATTAAGCGCCTGACGCCGCTGTATAATTCGGTGCGCAGCCGCTATGCGCAGAGTGCGCGCATACGCCTCGGCATGTCTGGCAGCGACACCCCTGCGCTCGGTGCGGCGGCGCTGCCGATCTTCGACGAATTCAACCCGCAGTATGAAGTGCTGCTGAAGTAGCGTTGCTGTCCGAAGTAAAAAACATCCGGACGGTCTGACCGGTTGGTCAGATTTGGCATAAGCTTTGCAAATGTTCTGTTATCAAACGTGAATATGAATGTTGCAGAGAAGGACTATGCCATGAGTCAGATCATCACCCGCGCGGTACGCGGCAATTTCTTTGATATCCGCGAACCGGTGTTAACGCCGGAAGATGTTGAAGCGCAGGTGCGTTATATCGAAGACGGCCTGATGTTGCTCAGCGGCGGGCATATCGTCTGGCTGGGCAGCTGGCAGGAAGGCGAGGGCTGGCTGGCGCGGGCGCAAAAAACCGCCGGTCTGGACATCGATGATTACCGCGACAAGCTGATCCTGCCGGGCTTTGTCGATACGCATATTCACTATCCGCAAACCGAAATGATCGGCGCCTACGGCGAGCAACTGCTCGAGTGGCTGACCCGTTACACCTTCCCCACCGAACAGCAATATCACTGCGCTGACTATTCAAAGCGCATGTCGAAATTTTTCCTCGATCAGCTGTTACTCAACGGCACCACCACGGCGCTGGTGTTCGGCACCGTACATCCGCAATCCGTCGATGCGCTGTTTAAAGAAGCGGCAGATATCAATATGCGGCTGGTGGCGGGCAAAGTGATGATGGACAAAAACGCCCCCGACGCCCTGCTGGAAACGCCGGAACAAAGTGAACGCGACACGCGCGCGCTGATAGCGCGCTGGCACAACCGTCAGCGCCTGAGTTATGCGCTCACGCCGCGTTTTGCCCCGACATCCTCGCCGGAACTGTTGCAGAAGGTGCGGCTGCTCAGGCAGGAGTTCCCCGATGTGTACATGCATACCCATCTGAGCGAAAACGTCGCGGAGTTGTCGTGGGTGAAAGAAATGCACCCCGAACATCAGCATTATCTCGACGTTTATCATCAGTACGGCCTGACCGGCGAACGCTGCGTGTTTGCGCACTGCCTGCATCTGGATGACAGCGAATGGGATTGCCTGCACGACACCGATTCGACCATCGCGTTTTGCCCGACCTCCAACCTGTTTCTCGGCAGCGGCCTGTTCAATTTGCAGAAATCCTGGCAGAAGCAGGTGCGCGTCGGCATGGGCACCGACGTCGGTGCCGGTACCACGTTCAACATGCTGGAAACCTTGTCGGAAGCCTATAAAGTCGGGCAGCTTCAGCGCTACCGGCTGTCCGCTTTCGAAGCCTTTTATCACGCCACGTTGGGCGGCGCGCGGGCGCTGCATCTCGACGACAAAATTGGCAATTTTAACGCCGGTAAAGAGGCGGATTTCGTGGTGCTCGAGCCGGGCGTCAGTGCGCTGCAAAAACTGCGCGCCGGCAACAGCAAAACGCTGGCCGAAAAGCTGTTTGTGCTGATGACGCTGGGCGATGACCGCAATGTGTACAGCACCTATGTGGATGGCGAACAGGTCTATGCGCGTGATGCTTTGCAGGGGGAGCGTTCAGCATGATGAACAATGACACCGGCGGCAAAGTCCGCATTGCACGTGAACGTACCCTGGAGAATATCCACGCGGCGGCGATTGCGGAATTCAGTGAAAAAGGCTTTCAGGGCGCGACCACTCAGGCCATCGCTCAGCGCGCGGGGATCAAAAAAGCCCAGTTGCACTATTACATCGCGGGGAAAGAGGAGCTTTACGAAGAACTCTTGCAGAAAGTGCTGAAAGTCTGGGGCGACATCATTCAGTTTGACCCGTCTGTCAGCGAGCCGGAAGACGTGCTCAGCCGCTATATCCGCAACAAACTCAACTTCTCGTTCGATCAGCCGGAACTCTCACGCATCTTCACCGGCGAGGTGCTCGGCGGTGGTCACTATTTACAGAAATACTGGCCACAGGCGACGCAGAACATTGCCGGCAAAGAGAACCTGATCCAGCAGTGGATTGTGCAGGGGAAAATCCGCGCGCTGGATGCCCGTCTGTTCATCATGCATATCTGGGCGGTGACGCAGTATTACGCTGATTTCGCGGTGCAGGTGAAACACATGTACGGCAATTTCGAGGGCGATGAGCAGGCGCGCGAACACATTATCGATGAAGTCACGACACTGATTTTAAACGGCTGTAAAAAAGGAGGTGCCGTATGATCCAATTTCTGATGAACGGCAGGATCCACACGGAAAATCTGCCCGCCGATACCACCGTTTTACAGTACCTGCGCCGTGACGCCGGACGTTGCGGCACGAAAGAAGGTTGCGCCTCCGGTGACTGCGGTGCCTGCACCGTGGTGCTGGCGGAAAAACAGGGTGACCAGTTGCAGTACCGCACCGTCAACGCCTGCCTGACGTTCATGCCCGCCGTGCATGGCAAACAGCTGATCACCGTGGAAGATTTAAAGCATCGCGGCAAACTGCATCACGTTCAGCAGGCGATGGTGGACAATCACGCCTCGCAATGCGGGTTTTGCACGCCGGGTTTTGTGATGTCGCTGTTTGCGATGGAGAAAAATAAGCCCGCTTACACGGTGGAAGGCGTGCAGGAAACGCTTTCCGGCAACCTGTGCCGCTGCACCGGTTACCGGCCGATCATGGATGCCGCGAAGGCCATTTGTGACGCCCCCGAGCCGGATCAGTTTGATGCTGATGCCCTGCAAACGCTGGCAAAACTCGCCGCGATGTCCGCCACTGAACAGCCGGTAAGCCTTGATCAACTGGCGCAACGCTATCTTGCTGAGCCGGATTCCCGTCTGGTGGCGGGCGGCACCGATCTGGCGCTGGAAGTGACACAACGCTATCAGCGCCTGCCGAAGCTGATTTCACTGAGCCATATCCCCGAACTCAAAACCATTACGCTGACCGGTCAGGCTATTCATATTGGCGCAGCGGCACCGCTGAGCGAATGCATGCCGGTTTTACATGATGAATTCCCGGAATTTGGCGAGTTGCTTGAGCGTTTTGCCTCACAGCAAATCCGCAATCAGGGCACGTTTGGCGGCAACATCGCTAACGCGTCGCCGATCGGTGACGGCGGGCCGGTGCTGCTGGCGCTGGGCGCATCTTTATTGCTGCGGCGTGGCGCTGAACAGCGCGAATTACCGCTCGATCAGTTCTTCCTCGGGTATCGCAAAACGGCGTTACAGCCCGGCGAATTTATCGAACAAATCCGCATCCCGCGCAACACTTCGGCGGCGCGTCAGTTGCGGGTTTATAAAGTGTCGAAAAGGCTTGAGGATGACATTTCCGCCGTCTGCGCTGCTTTGCATATCGAAGTGCAAAACGGCGTGGTGATCCATGCCCGCGTGGCGTTCGGCGGGATGGCGGAAGTGGCGAAACGGGCCACCTGCTGCGAAGCGCAGTTGCTCGGCCAGCCGTGGCAGACGGCCACCGTCGAGCGTGCCTGCCAGGCGCTGACGCAGGATTTCACACCGATCAGTGATTTCCGCGCCAGCCGCGAATACCGCATGCAGGTGGCGAAAAATCTGCTGCGCCGCTGCCATATCGAAATGACCTCTCCTGAAACACTGATGCGGGTAACTCACTATGTCTGAATCCAAACCTTCACTGTCTCAGGCGGAGATGGAAGCGCAGTTTCGCGCCGGGTTACAGAGCGGCGTCGGCAAAAGCCAGAAACACGAAAGTGCGGATAAACACGTCAGCGGCGAAGCGGTGTATGTCGATGACCGGCTGGAGTTCCCCGGTCAGCTGCACCTGGTGCCGCTGCTCAGCCCGCATGCGCACGCCGATATTCTGCATATCGATACTGAACCTTGTTATACCGTGCCGGGCGTGGTGCGGGTGATGACCGCAGAAGATGTGCCCGGCAACCCGGATATCGCGCCACTCACCGTTGGCGATCCGCTGATGGCGCAGGGCACCGTGCAGTATGTCGGTCAGATTGTGCTGGTGGTGGCGGCAACATCCATGGAGGCCGCCCGTGCCGCCGTGGCGCTGGCGAAAGTGGAATATCAGCCGCGTGACGCCGTTCTGACCGTGAAACAGGCGCTGGCGCTGGAACATTACGTGGAAGAGCCGCATCAGCATAAACGCGGTGACGCGGAAATGGCGCTGGCCTGTGCGCCGCACCGTTTGCAGGGCGAGCTGGAAATTGGCGGGCAGGAGCATTTTTATCTTGAGACGCAGATTGCCTCCGTGATGCCCGGCGAAGACGGCGCGATGCTGGTGTACAGCTCGACACAACATCCGACCGAAGTGCAGAAACTGGTGGCCTCGGTGCTGGATTTGCCAATGCACAAAGTGGTGGTCGATATGCGCCGCATGGGCGGCGGTTTCGGCGGCAAAGAGACGCAGGCAGCGGGCACAGCGTGTCTGGCGGCACTGGCCGCGCATCTGACCGGACGTCCGGCGAAAATGCGTCTGGCGCGTCAGGATGACATGCTGATCACCGGTAAACGTCATCCGTTCCACGTCAGTTATGACGTCGGGTTTACCGATGACGGCGTGATCCACGGTATCGACATCAAACTGGCCGCCAACTGCGGTTATTCGCTGGATCTCTCCGGTTCAATTGTTGACCGCGCCATGTTCCATTCTGATAACGCCTATTACCTCGGTGATGCGCTGATCACCGGTTACCGCTGCAAAACCAATATGGCGTCGAATACCGCATACCGCGGATTTGGCGGCCCGCAGGGCATTGTGGCGATTGAACATATTGTCGATCACATTGCACGCGAGCTGGGGATGGATCCGCTGACCGTGCGCAAAAATAACTATTACGGTCACGACAGCCGCAACGTGACGCATTACCACCAGCCGGTCGGGCAAAATCTGCTGCAGGAGATGACCCAACAGCTGGAAGAGAGCGCGGAATACACGGCAAGGCGTGACGTTGTCACGAAATTTAACCGCAGTAACCGCTATCTGAAAAAGGGGCTGGCGCTGACGCCGGTAAAATTCGGTATTTCGTTCACCGCCAGTTTTCTTAACCAGGCGGGCGCGCTGGTGCTGGTTTATACCGACGGCAGCATTCAGCTCAACCACGGCGGCACCGAAATGGGACAAGGGCTGAACACCAAAGTCGCGCAGGTGGTGGCCGAAGTGTTTCAGGTGGATATCAGCCGGATTCAGATCACCGCCACCGATACCGGTAAAGTGCCGAATACCTCGCCGACGGCGGCGTCCTCCGGCGCAGACCTGAACGGTAAAGCCGCGCAAAACGCCGCGGAGATCATCAAAGGTCGCATGACTGAAATGCTGATGCGCCTTCATGATGCGCAGGAAACGGACATTACCTTCAGTAACGGTCAGGTGCGGGTGAAAGATCTGTATTTCAGTTTTGAGCAGGTCGCCACCCAGTGCTGGCTGAATCAGGTGCCGCTCTCCAGCACCGGCTACTACAAAACGCCGAAGATTTTCTACGACCGCAGCAAAGCGGCCGGGCACCCGTTCTATTACTTCTCCTATGGCGCGGCCTGCGCGGAAGTGCTGGTCGATACCCTGACCGGGGAATACAAATTGCTGCGTGCGGACATCCTTCACGACGTCGGTGATTCGCTGAATCCGGCCATTGATATCGGTCAGGTAGAAGGCGGATTCGTGCAGGGCATGGGCTGGCTGACCACGGAGGAACTGGTGTGGAACGACCAGGGGCGGTTAATGACCAGCGGCCCGGCAGCCTACAAAATTCCGGCCATTGGCGACATTCCGCAGGATCTGCGCGTGAAACTGGTGGAGAACCGCAAGAACCCGGAAGACACGGTTTTCCATTCCAAAGCCGTGGGCGAACCGCCGTTTATGCTCGGGATTTCAGTCTGGTGTGCGATCAAAGATGCCGTCGCCAGCCTGGCGGATTACCGCGTACATCCGCATCTGGATGCGCCTGCCACGCCGGAAAGAGTGCTGAATGCGGTCAATCAGTTGATGTTTCATGGTGACGTTGTCACTTATCCTGAGCCGGCCACCGCCCGCGTCACCGGCTAACGGAGGTTTTCATGCGTACAGATGACTGGATCACCCGTTTACAGGACCTGCAACATCGCGGGGAACCCTGCGTGGTGGCGACGCTGGTGGAAAATCAGGGCTCCACGCCGCGCGATGCGGGCAGCAAAATGCTGATCACCGCCGGGCAGCAATTTTATACGCTGGGCGGCGGTAACCTCGAATTTCAGGTCACGGCGATTGCCCGCGAGATGTTGCAGCAGGGCGCACAAACCAGCCGTTTTGAACGTTTTTCGTTAGGGGCGCGGCTGGGGCAATGTTGTGGCGGTATGGCGTCGGTGTTGCTCGAACCGCTCGGGCAACCGCAGCCGCATATGGTGGTTTACGGCGCGGGGCACGTCGGGCGGGCGCTGGTGAATATCCTCAGCACGTTGCCTTGCCGCATTACCTGGGTCGATGCGCGCGCCAGTGAGTTTCCTGCGAAGGTGGATCCGCACATCACCTGCATCGTGGATGAAGAACCGGAAGGAACAGTGGCACAAATGCCCGCTGGCAGCTATTTCATGGTGCTGACGCACGATCACCAGTTGGATTTCGCCCTGAGCGAACGCATCCTGAAGCGGGGGGATTTCCGTTATTTCGGGCTGATAGGCTCCGACACCAAGCGTAAACGCTTCGATTACCGGTTATCGGGGAAAGGAATTTCGGATGAACAGCTGGCGCGAATGCGCTGCCCGGTCGGTTTACCGGATGTGCGCGGCAAACTCCCGGCAGAAATTGCCGTGGCAATTGCCGGGGAGTTTATCGCAGCCTACAGCGCGCACGGGCAGGCGGTCAGCTGAGTTTTTTAAATTCAAAGGTACCGCCGAGCGCGACGGCGTAACGGCTGACGGTATTCAGTGTGGGGCAAGCAGCACCGTTTTCAAAGCGGCTGATATTTTGCTTTTTGATGCCGGTACGTTTTGCAATATCTTCCTGCGTCAGCGATTCGGCAATTCGCATGGCCTTAAGATCTGCCACCATCTTTTTATGCATTTTGTGAGCGGCGTACGCGGCGACAAATTCGGGATTCTTCATCGCTTCCGCTTTCACAACGCTAAAGGGGATCAGTTCATAGTCATCATCATCGTCAATCATGTTTCATTCCTTTTGACAGTTTTCATGCGTTTTATAGCCAGCGCTAAATCGTTGGGAGGCGTCTTATCCGTTTTCTTATGCAGGATATGGACGACATAAATACGCCGCCCCTTCATAAAAAAGTAAAACGCTCTGCCCAGGCCATCCCGGCTGGTAACCCGAATCTCTCGTAATCCATTTCCAACATATCTGACTAAGGGTTCTTGCAGGTCAGCACCATAGTTTTCCAGGTCTTCCAGTGCATCAACGACTGCGGCATAGAGCGTCATAGGCAATTTAAGGAGTGTTTTCTTAGCGCCGGGTAACAGGGTTACGTCGTACACAATCGCTTTCCTTGCGGTGAAGTATGATGACTCTCCCTTTAATTGGAAAGTAATCATTTATGATTCTTTTTTTAACAGGAACCGGGTTCACATTTTTGCCGGGTTCCGCCGTTTCGTACGCTGACGAACGGGCATTCTGAACAGGTTTTACAGGTTGTGAATGAGGAGAGCGTTTTCGTTCGCGATGTCTCGCAAAAAATCGGTGAGGGCTGGAAAATCAGTCTGATCAACGCAAAGCCTGCGGCTCTGTGCGCTAATAAACCGTGAAATTTGATGTGCTACAGTTAAAGGGAACTGAAATGAAAACGTCAGGAGGCGTAATGACTCAAGTTGCAATCGTGGGAGCACACGGTCAGATAGGCAAACTGATCATCAAACATTTGCGTGCGCAGGGCCTTGAAGCCATCGGGATTGTGCGTAAAACCGAACAGCTTGCGCAAATGGACGCGCTGGGCGCCAAAGGCGTTCTGCTGGATATCGAAAATACTACAGCGCAGGCGCTGGCGACGGCGCTTAAGGGTGCAGATGCCGTGGTGTTTGCCGCCGGTGCCGGTGGCGGTTCGACGGCAGAGCGTAAACGCACGGTCGATTACGCAGGCTCGGTGTTGCTGGCGCAAGCCGCGCAGCTTGCAGGCATTCGCCGCTATGTTCAGATCTCGGCGGTGGATGTGGATAAACCGCTGAAACCCGATACCGATCCGGTCTGGAAAGCGTATGTCGAGGCCAAACGTGATGCCGATATCGAACTGCGCAAAAGCGGGCTGGACTGGACCATTCTGCGTCCGGGGCCGTTGACGGATGATCCGGCAACCGGCCTGGTGACGCTCAACGAGCACGCCGGAAGGGGCGACGTCAGCCGCGAAGATGTGGCGCTGGTGGTCGTGGCGGTGCTGAATGCCCCCTCGTCCGTTGGCAAACAGTGGGAACTTCGCGGCGGTGATACGCCGGTCAGAGACGCTGTGACGCAGTAAACCGCCACGCCAGCACTGCTTTTTTGATCGCGGGAAAGCAGTGCTGAGCGCATTTGTATGTTAAGAGCAATGCCTCAGGTGTGTTGTTTTGTTACAAGGTAGTGCATGATTTACGACTGAAATCGTTCAGGAAGAGTGCTAATTTACGCGCATAGACGGCGCAAATAGAAAGACAGGCACAAGAGGCAATATCCCATTCCATGAGCACTCACACTACAACAGCGAAACAACTGGAAGTTCAGCGAATCACCGAAATCCTATCCAGAGCCATCGGGCAGCAACGGCTGAGGCCGGGCACGCGTCTGGTGGAGTCGCAGCTGGTTGAAGCCCTCAACGCCAATCGTAATCACGTACAGGTCGCGCTTCAGCGTCTGGCGATGCAACGCATTGTGACGATTGAACCCAACCGCGGGGCGATGGTTGCACAACCCACGGCACGGGAAGCGCGGGAAGTGTTCATTGCCCGCCGGGCTATTGAGCGGGCGATTGTGGAAAGCATTACGCCGGACATCCTGCGTTCACATCGTCAGCGGATCAGCAGTCACATGCGCAACGAACGCGATGCCACGGCATCAGAAGATCGCCGCGCCATTGTGCGCGAGCTGAGTGAGTTTCATCTGATCCTCGGCGAGATTTGTGGCAATAAGGTGCTGAGCGAAATCCTGTCGAATCTGATGGTGCGCAGCTCTCTGATTGTCGCGTTGTACCAGCGCAATGAAGTGCCTTCCTGCCAGTGCGATGAACATGAAGCGATCATTAACGCGCTGGAAGCGGGAGACACGGCTCAGGCGGCAGACATCATGCTGGAACACCTGGACGATCTCGAAGGCGTTTTAGACCTTGATGATGCCGCCAGCACAGAAGTGAATCTGCGGCAGGTGTTGTCCGATTTATAGCGCGTAACACCGGCAGACAGCGCCCGCAGAACGCGGGCGCAACAGGGCATTATCAGGACTTAAGGCGGCGCAGCTGAGCGCGATCGTTGTAGAAACGCTGACAGGCCAGGTACCCGGCAATAATGGTCGATAAGCTGGCGGTGCCCAGTAACATAAATGTCACCATAATCTGATACTTGATGGCTTTTACCGGGTCGATACCGGCAAAAATCAGCCCGGACATCATGCCCGGCAAACTGACAATACCCACCGTTTTCGCCGCATCCACGGTCGGGATCATCGCCGCACGGATGCTGTCGCGAATTATCCTCCCTGACGCAATTTTGGTCGAGGCGCCAAGGCTCAGCATCTCAAGAATTTTTTGCTGATTGTCGAGAAACCGCTGATTCAGATTGCTGTAACACAATCCCACCGCCACCATCGCATTCCCCGCCACCATGCCGGAAATCGGGATGACCTGCATGGGCAAAAATTCAATGGATCCGGTCAGGATCAAAATCGTCAGCGTCAGCGTGGTGCCCGCGGTGATCGCGACAAACGAGATAACAAACCCGTTATCAATGTTGCGGCTGCGTTTTCTGGCATTCAGCGCCGCATTCACGCAGATAAATAACACCATCAGCACCGTCAGCCAGCCATTGTTGAGATCGAAAATGTATTTCAGCACATAGCCGACGATCACCAGTTGCACGATGGCGCGGGCCACGCTCCAGATGATGTCCTTTTCCAGCCCCAGTTTTTCTTTACTGCTGATAAGCAGGGCGACCACCACCAGAACCAGCGCCAGGGCCAGAGATTCGTTAGTAATATTATGCTGATTCATTGACGGCGTTCTCAGGCGAAGTGTGTGACAGGGTGATGACGTTTTTGGCGTGGCGGATCTCATTCTGATCGTGACTGACCCACAGCACGGCGAGCTGTTTCTGTTCTGTCAGGCTGGCAATGATCGAGTTGATGTTTTCTTTGTTGTCTTCATCCAGCGCGCTGGTGATTTCATCAAGCAACAACACATCCGGCAGAAATTGCAGGTTACGCAGCAGGGCGACCCGCTGTTTTTCGCCCCCCGAGAGTTCCTGAATATTTTTGGTCAGCATATCTTCAGACAGGTGGACGCGTTTAAGCCAGGCGCGAAGCAGTGCCTCGTCCACCTTTTTTTGTCTTATCTGGTACGGCAGCGCCAGATTGTCGAACACGGTTTCACCGAACAGTGACGGCGTCTGAAAGCAATACGACACCCGCTGGCGATACACCTCCGGTTTTATCCGGCTGATGTCTTCACCTTTGAAGTAGATGCTGCCGCCGGTCGGGTTTAACAGCGACGCAATGATTTTCAGCAACGTGCTTTTACCGCTGCCCGACGGCCCGGTCAGCAGGGTGAATTCACCGGGATTGAGGGTCAGAGAAACAGGCTCAAGAAGCGGGGTGTCATTGAGTGTGAACGCGACATCGTTCAGGCGAAGTAAATCCGGAGGAGCAGACATGGAAATATCCAGGGGTAATGTGTTGAATGTGTGAATAATATCACTGTTTTGCGTTTTTGTGGGGGAGCGGGGTTTGCTCCTCCCCCGGCGAAGAGGGAGGACGTGAGGAAGATGAGCAGGCAATCAACTCGGATAGGGTACCCATCCGCCGCCGTTCAGGCGGATATAGATTTTCCCCTGATATTCCATCACCACGGCGTTTTCATTTTCAGACACCAGCGGCGTCTGCGGCAGGTTGGCGCTGAAGGTTTTCCAGTCCATTGACGGTGTGGTGAAGACCTTGCCGTCAACGGCGCGGGACACCATGTCGGCAATCGCCAGATAGCTGCTTGGCGTATCGATTTTTATCGGTGCTGACCCGTGCGGTGCCTGCATGCCGAAAAATTTCACACCCACCGGAATGTGCGTGATGCCAGGGCTGGGAATATCGCGCAGACCGGAAATCTGCATTTTGTCACCGACCAGCGCGGCGCCATGTTCCGGCACCACCACCAGCATCACTTTGCGGCCTGATTTATCAAGCTGATCCATAAAGGTATTCAGCTGACTGAGCAGCGTCTGGGCGCGGCTGCGGTAGTCGGCGCTTTTATTGCTGCCCACATAACGGTTGCCGTCGTGCAACGGGATCAGGTTAAAGAAGGTCGCAGTGCGCGCGGTTCCGGCTTTTTGCTGATTCTCCAGCCAGCGGGAGAACAACTGCCCGTCGTTGAAAATCGGTGAGCCGTCGAAAGAGGTCAGTTCATGCCCCAGACCGGCCTGCGACATCAGTGGCGATTTCATGTCTGCGTCGTCGCGCAGGTTGCCGATGTAATTACCAAACTCGCCGGTGTGATCCATCGCCAGCTGGGACGTGAAGCCCAGACGCGCCAGATCGTCGAACAGGTAACATTGCTGCCCGGCAGCCTGATACAAATTATGGTGAGACGACTGACCGCAGCTGGCGCGCAAAAGACGGATAGACGCCGGGCCGCTGTAAGCCGTGGCGGAGTTGAAACGGCTGAACACGTAATCAAAGCGTGACCACAGCGGTGAGCTGGACAGGTTAACTGCATCCAGATCTGCCCATGCCAGTGAACAAATGTTGATCACCAGCAGATCAAAGGGCTGGGCATCGGCCGGCAGGGCATCCGGGAAGCGGACGTTGCGGCGGCTTTCATTCTGGTAGAACTGCTCTAAATAGGCGCTGAGATTGGCATCCGTCGGCGGGCCACTGACCGTATTCGTCGTGGCGGTAGAGGCTGCCGGTTGCGCGGCGACCGGTTTATCCACCGCCGCCGTGACTGCGGCGGGCGTGAACAACGGCGTGACCAGGAAGCTGAGGTTTACCCACAGTAATGCCGCCACCGTAAAGGTCGTCAGGCGGATCCACTGCGAGATGAACAGATAGCCCACCAGCAGCGCAAAACCCACGCCAATCCACTGCCAGTTAATAAAGCGGTCGGCCAGCTCCAGCAGATAACCCATGCTGAATCCGGTGACATCTGCGCCCTGACTGACAATGGAACGCCAGCCCGGCAGCCAGGTGTCGTGATACAGCAACGCCAGACCAAACGGCAAAGCCACCCACTGCCGCCAGCGGTGCATCCGCAGCGAAGGCAGCGGGAAAAGGAGTACGGCGGCGAAAATCAGGTTGCTCAGCGCATCAAAATTCAGGTAGCCCTGGGCCAGCAGCACAAATTTGAGCAGAAAGTAGTAGTTCCATGCGCCAAGACCGCGCCAGGATTGCCAGACCCGCAGACGGGGTGCGGAAGGTTGTGATTCTTTCATAGTGACGATTTGGATTTCCCGGTGGCGAGAGAAGTATCAGTTTTTGCTGTGCGCTGGCGATGTTTGTTCACCGTGCTGAGGGTGATGGGGGTCAGATAGCGCGGCCGCAGGAACCGTGTGGCAAGCCTGTTTTTCCAGCGCGGTAAACGGCTGCGCAGGGCATAACCGAGCGGGATAAACAGGATCGCCGCTAATATAAAAATCTCAATGATATCGCTGACAGACATTTTATAACTCCGGCGTCTTGATGACGGGTGAATCACTGACGGCCAGCGTGACAGCGACGGGCTGATGGACAGGCGCGCGTTTCAGGGGTTCGGTTTTATGCGTCACAAAGGCTTCCGCGCCTGCTACCGGTTGCGCCATTGGCGGTTTGGCCGCGAGGCGACGCACCTCGGTCTGAATATCCCGTTCCTGGCTCCAGAATGTCTGGCTGGTGAACACTTCTTTCACCGGCAAAGTAAACAGGAAATCGAGCACGCTTGCGACATCACTGACCTGGCAGTTAGACAGGAACAGATACAGGTGTTTTTCTGTCACCGTCAGAATGTCGCCGTCGCGACGCAGGGAACACAGCGACATCGCCTGCTGCGGGCTGATGCCACTGGCCGGGCGCAGGGAGATCAAAATCCCGCGTGATTCGGTGGCCAGTGAGGCGTGCGTCCAGATATCTTTCATCACGGTGCAGAACGCCGGTAAGGGCAGATAGCCTTTGTGATGGGTAGGTAACCGGCTGTCGAGCAGCACCTCGATATCTTCCGGCACGTGGCGGGTGAAACTGAGGTTTTGCAGATCATCGAGCAGGGTGAGGAAATTGGACAGCCGTGCCGCGTGGGGTACCACAAGATTGGCGCCGCAGGCCTGCAACAGCCGCTGATCGACATACCGCAGCGAAGAGTTCATTTCGCGAATGACAATCTTCAGGCTGTTGCCGCGTTGCATCCGCAGACGGTGGATCTGGCGCGCGATCACTTCCACTTCATCGTTGCCGCCGAGGGCAAAAACCACCGTCGCCGCGCGGGCATGCGCCGCTCTTTCGGCTAACGTCGCATTATCATCGAACAGGAACCAGCGCTCAGAAAGCGGCGGTGCGCCTTCCAGCACGCTGCGTTCTGCCAGCAACATCCACTGATCGTCACCGGTTTGCCCGGCAACCAGGGTGGGCGTGTTTTTTTGAATTTCCCAGCCGGTTTCGCGTACGGTCAGCGGGTAGAGGGTATTGGCTTGTGAAATGACATTGTCATGCCACCAGGAAACCCCCCACTGATTGGGCTGAACGTCCGTTTTAATCTCGGCCAGGCCACATATTTGCCGGTGGTATAAATGCAGACGGGTTTTAACGGTATTAATACCGCTGCCATAGCAGATAATAAGACAGCTGCTGCGTTTATTATCGCAGGCTATACTCATTTCGCGTACCCAACGGGTGAGCTGTTTATCGTTTAATGCCAGGCACGAAGTCGCGGGGATCAATAAAATCAATAATGCCGAATTTGAGTTAGGTAAACGATGAATATCAGACGGCAATGCCAGCAGGGCTTTCATTTTTTTGCCGAGCTGATAATAAGCCACCTGTTTGCGCGGCTTTGTCAGGCTGGTTAAAATAACATCGTCAGCCTCTAGCCGGTTTTCTTCATTCGTGCAAATTAAATTGTGCTCTGGAAACACCACGCTGACCGGCGCAACGTCATGTTGTGCCTCAATAACCTGCCCGCAGAGCCGATAGGCGGCCTCCTGGCTGTCTGCATTGACCCAGTAAAGACCGCGAATTTGCATTTCCGCTAATCCATTCCAGAATTGCGACATGCCTAAAGAAAAGGAGGGTGCCATAGAGTTATATCTGCTTGTATTCGGGTTCGATTAAAAGTCTGCTAGGGACACAATCTAAATGTGAGTATAATAAATTCTATCATTGCTACATTAAATAATCATAAATCTTCACAATAATGTTTTGATACTAAAATGCCTAACCCCGCAGGGCAATTTTTGCGTGGTGTGGCGTCAGTGCGAGATTGAATGCAGGGAGGGGGTCCATTGGGCGCCAATATTATAGACTCAGACGAATCCGATTCGAGTAAAGACAACGATTTTCATGCACTGAGTCACTATTTTTCTGTCTCTGAATTAAATTATGTCGATATCGGCCGCAAAGAAAAAATTCCGCAACTGATGTCGCGCTGGCCGCTGCTGGCCGAACTGGCAAAACTCGACGAGCTGTCGCCCCCTGACGCGGAGAAAAAATAATCATGGCCGTTATCGCGTTACAGGGTTTTCGGGGCGGCACGGGCACCACCTGCGTGACGGCTGCGCTGGCCTGGGCCCTTGCACAGCTCAATGAAAAGGTTCTGGTGATCGACTTCTCCCCGGATAACTTGTTGCGCCTGCATTTCGGTATGCCGTTTGAACAGTCCCGCGGCTGGTGTGCTGCACATCATGCGGGTACCGCCTGGCAGGCATCGGCCCTGCGTTATCATCCCCGACTCGATTTTCTGCCTTATGGCAATGTCCGGCCTTGTGGCGATTTGTCATTACCTTTTGACTGGCCGCGCGCGATTCGCCAGCTGAAAAACACCGGCGTGTATGACTGGATCCTCATCGATTCACCGGCGGCGGACCCTTTGCCTGCGCAGACGGTGGCCGACGCCACGCTGATGTTGCTGCACGCCGATACGCAGTCGCACGTGCGTTTACATCAGCACGCGCTGCCGGCCAATGGCCGTTATCTGGTGAATCAGTTCATGACCTCCAGCCAACTGCAGCAGGACATTTTATTGCTTTGGCAGGAAACGCTGGCGTCGCTGGTGCCGACCGTTTTGCACCGTGACGAATCGATGGCCGAATCGCTGGCGGCCAAACAGCCGGTAGGCGAGTGGGATCCCAACAGCAAGATCAGCCGGGAACTCAATACCCTGGCAAGCTGGTGCCTGCTGAATTTGCGCAGCCATGACGATCGGCGGAGCGCCAGCGCATGAGCCGCCTGCTGAACGTTTTGCTGGTCCCGCCGGTGATCTCCGTGTTGCAGAGCCGCTATCGCCACTACCGCAGCCATCACGCGTCACCGGTTGCCGCCGCGACCATGGTGTTCTGCATCGCCCTGAGCTGGCTGTTTTTACGGTTTGAATCGCCGTCGTGGCAACGGGTGAGCGGACAACGCGCCCGCTGGTATCCGCAACTTTCTGCCGACCGCCCGAAACTGGCCGACCCGTTACGTTACCTGCTGCAAAGCCTGTGGCTGATGGTCATCATTCCCTCCAACGGCCTGCGCGAACGTTTCACTTACACCCGCTGGCCGCAGCGGCTGCGCGACCGCTTCTACAGCTGGCTGGAAGCGCTGCCGGTGAAGGTGGAACAAAATCCGCTGGAAGCCAGAGTGGTGCGCCGCGTCAGCACCATGAACCGCGTGGCAAAACGGGTGCTGATACTGCTGGCAGGTCTGGTGGCGCTGACGCTGGCGATGTTTTGCATTTCTCAGCCGTTCGGTTACCCGGCGCAGTTTGTTTTCGTGGTGCTGCTGTGGAGCATTGCGATGATCATCCGCAGAATCCCTGGCCGTTTCCCGGCGCTGATGCTGATTGTGCTGTCGCTGACCATTTCCTGTCGCTACCTGTGGTGGCGCTATACCTCGACCCTGAACTGGGACGATCCGCTGAGCCTGACCTGCGGATTGCTGTTGCTGCTGGCCGAAACCTATTCGTGGACGGTGCTGGTGCTGGGTTATGTGCAGACCATCTGGCCGCTGAACCGTAAGCCGGTGCCCATGCCTGCGGATGTCAGCGTCTGGCCGACGGTTGATTTAATGATCCCCACCTATAACGAAGATCTCAGCGTGGTGAAACCGACGCTGTATGCGGCGCTGGGGCTGGACTGGCCGCGCGACAAACTGACGATTTATCTGCTGGACGACGGCAACCGGCCGGAGTTCGCCGATTTCGCCCATGAGATTGGCATTAAGTACATCGCGCGTGAAACCCATGAACATGCCAAAGCCGGGAATATTAATAACGCGCTGAAGCAGGCGCAGGGCGAACTGGTGGCCATTTTTGACTGCGACCATGTTCCGACCCGTTCTTTCCTGCAACTGACCGTCGGCTGGTTCTTTAAAGATAAAAAACTCAGCATGTTGCAGACGCCGCATCACTTCTTTTCGCCGGATCCGTTCGAACGAAACCTCGGACGTATGCGGCGTACGCCTAACGAAGGCGAACTGTTCTACGGGCTGGTGCAGGATGGCAATGACCTGTGGGATGCCAGCTTCTTCTGTGGCTCCTGCGCGGTGTTGCGGCGTGATGTGCTCAATGAGATCGGCGGCATTGCGGTTGAAACCGTCACCGAAGATGCCCACACCTCGCTGCGTATGCACCGCCACGGTTACAGTTCGGCCTATATCCGCATTCCGCAGGCCGCAGGGCTGGCAACGGAAAGCCTGGCGGCGCACGTCAGCCAGCGTATCCGCTGGGCGCGCGGCATGGTGCAGATATTCCGTCTGGATAATCCGCTGTTCGGCAAAGGCCTGAAACTCGCGCAGCGGTTGTGTTATGCCAACGCGATGATGCACTTTCTGGCCGGTATACCCCGCCTGATCTTCCTGACTGCGCCGCTGGCTTTCCTGCTGATGCATGCCTATGTCATTTACGCGCCTGCGCTGGCCATCGCGCTGTATGTTCTGCCGCACATGATCCACGCCAGCCTGACCAACTCCCGCGTGCAGGGCAAATATCGTCATTCATTCTGGAACGAGATTTACGAAACCGTGCTGGCCTGGTACATCGCCAGGCCGACGACTGTGGCGTTATTTAATCCTCACGCCGGCACTTTTAACGTCACCGCGAAAGGCGGGCTGAATAAACACGCTTACGTCGACTGGAAAATCAGCCGTCCTTATCAGGTGCTGATGCTGCTTAATCTGGCCGGGCTGTTCTTTGGTATTTATCGCGCGATTTATGGTCAGGCGGATGAATTGCTGACGGTGCTGGTGAGCATGGCATGGGTGATTTACAACATGATCATTCTCGGCGGGGCGATCGCTGTGGCGTTTGAATCCAAGCAGGTGCGTCAGGCGCACCGCGTAGACGCCAAAATGCCGGCGTCGCTGCTGCGCCCTGACGGCCATCTGTATGTGTGTACCGTACAGGATTACTCCGACAACGGCGTCGGGCTGGAAACGGAGAGTGCCCGTTATTTCAATGCCGGTGACAACGTCACGTTGATTCTGCATCGCGGCCAGCAGGAGTATGCCTTCCCGGTGCAGGTCAGCCGTGTCTTCGGCCAAAGTATGGGGATGCAACTTCTGCCGTTAACCACACAACAACACATCGATTTTATTCAATGTACCTTTGCCCGGGCAGACAGCTGGGTATTACGCGAAGACAGCTTCCCGGAAGACAAACCGATGGAAAGTCTGCGGGAAGTGCTGGGGCTGGGGATCCGCGGATATATGCGAATGCTGGATATCGCCCCGCAGCGCTACCGGCCACTGGCCTCCAAAACCCAGACGTTTGGCCGCTGGTTGCTCTCTTTTGCGCCGCGTAACCCGCCGCTGTCCGTTCAGCCTGATGAATCAACCCTGATGATGACAAAATAATGAAAAGACTTCCTTTGACGACTTTGATGGCATCCGCATTGATGACACTGGCATTGGGTTCTGCGGCCTCTGCTTATGGCGAGCAGGCCACGGCTGCGGTATTGCCGCAAACGGCTGCGACGCCGCCACAGGTGGCACTGCCGATGGTCGCGCCTGCGGTCAACCCGATGATCATCCCTGGCGCACCGGTGCGCAGCCTGACGCTGCCGTTTGCCGATGTGGCACCGACGCCGGGCGCGATAACCTTGCGCGGCATCCAGCCCAACGGCCAGATCGAGTTCGGCGTGCGCAGCGACGAAGTGGTGACGCAGGCGACGCTGAATCTGGAGTTCACGCCGTCGCCGTCGCTCATTCCGGTCCAGTCGCATCTGAAGGTCTATCTCAACGATCAGCTGATGGGCGTTGAAGTCATCGATAAAGACCAGCTCGGCAAGAAAAATCATCTGCAAATGGTGATTGACCCGCGCTATGTGACCGACTTCAACCGCATCCGTCTGGAGTTTATCGGTCATTATCAGAATATCTGTGAAAACCCGGCTAACAGCACGCTGTGGCTGGAGCTTGGTAAGGGCAGTTCGCTCAGCCTGCAATACCAGAAGCTGCCGCTGAGCAACGATCTGGCGCATTTCCCGGTGCCGTTCTTCGATGCCCGCGACAGCCGGCCGCTGGATTTGCCGATGGTGTTTGCCGCCTCGCCGGATGCCACACAACAACAGGCAGCGGCCATTCTGGCGTCCTGGTTTGGTACCAAAGCGCAGTGGCGCGGTCAGTCATTCCCGGCCCTGTATAACCAGCTGCCGGACAGCCATGCGGTGGTCTTTGCCACTAACGACAAACGCCCTGATTTCCTCAAAGAGATGCCGCCGGTAAAAGGGCCGGTGGTGCAGATGATCAGCCGGGCGGATAACCCGTACGTTAAAATGCTGCTGATTCTGGGCCGTGACGATCAGGATCTGCTGACGGCGGTAAAAGGCATCGCTCAGGGCAATATTCTGTTCCGCGGGCAGACCGTGGGTGTGGATAAAGTGGAGCAGGTTCAGGCCCGTCAGCCGTATGACGCGCCAAACTGGGTACGCACCGATCGTCCGATGAACTTTGGTGAACTGAAACAGTATGCCGAACAGTTGCAGTCTGACGGCATTCAGCCAAACCCGATCACCCTGAACATCAACCTGCCGCCGGATCTGTTTTTGATCAACAGTTCGGGTATCGATATGCGTCTCAGATACCGCTATACCTCGCCGCAGCTGAAAAATACCTCACGGCTGAGCATCAGCCTGAATAACCAGTTTATGCAGGATCTGACCCTGAAAACCGGTCACGATGAAGATTCTCAGTTACTGTATTTGTCGCTGTTACAGGGGCTGCTCGATGGCAGCAAAGACCTGAACATTCCGGCGCTGAAACTCGGCGCAGTCAACCAGATGCGCTTTGATTTTGATTACACCTCGCTGCTGGCGAGCGGCACCGAAGGACGTTGCGAAACCTATACCACCGTGCCGAATCACGTGGTGATCGACGATAGCTCCACCATCGATTTCTCCGGTTATCGTCATTTTATGGCGATGCCGGATTTACGCGCCTTTGCCAATGCCGGTTTCCCGTTCAGCCGCATGGCGGATTTGTCTCAGACGCTGCTGCTGGTTCAGCCGCAACCGCAGCCGGTGCAACTGACCACGCTGCTTAATGCGCTGGGGAATATCGGCGCGCTGACCGGTTATCCGGCGCTGAGCGTCAGCCTGACCGAAGATGCCGCGAAAGCCAAATCAACGGATGCCGATTTGCTGGTGGTGGGTGAATTACCGGCGGATTTACGTGATGACAGTATGCGCGATGATAAAAAAGCCAATCTGCTGATCAATGCGGCACGGGATGCGATCAACACGCCAATCCGCCAGACACCGCTGCCGGATAACGCCGCACCGGCCAGCGATGCCCGCGTCGATGCCAGTGCGCAGATCACCGCACAGGGCCCTGTGGCGGCGGTTGTCGGTTTCCAGTCGCCGTATTTCGAACAACGCAGCGTGGTTGCCCTGATGGCGAATGGTCAGCAGGGCTTTGACATGCTCAATCAGTCTTTGCAGGACACCAAACAGCGTGCGCTGGTTTACGGCTCGGTGGCGGTGGTGCGTGATTCCGGTACCACCAGTCTCAAAGTCGGCGATACCTATTACGTGGGGCATCTGCCGTGGTGGGAGCGCGTCTGGAATGCGCTGGCAACACATCCGGTTTTACTGGCGGTGATGGCGGTTGTCGTGGTGATTCTCGCGGCTATTTTGCTGTGGAGTGGCTTGCGTGCCCTGAGCCGTCGTCGTTTGTATGAAGACGATCAGGAATAAGCCCGTGAACACCCCACGCAAGACGCCGTTCACATTCAACAGGCTGGCCCTGACACTGGGGCTGGCGCTGCTGAGCGCACAGACCGGGGCCGCACCGGTGGTTTCCCCTGAGCAGTGGTTGCTGGAACAGGTGCGCGTCGGTGAAGCCAGCCATCAGGAAGATCTGGTGCGTCAGTCGCTTTTTCGTCTGGAACTGATGGATCCTCAGAATCCGCAGGTGCTTTCCGCCCGTTTGCGGCTGTTACTGCGCGAAGGGGATCAGGCCGGTGCGAAACAGCAATTGCAAAAAATTCAGCAGGTCGCGCCAGATTCTGACGACTTCCGGCAGGCGCAGCTGAGCCTGCGGATTGCCTCGCCGGACATGCAGCAGAAACTCCAGCAAACGCGCTTACTGGCGACCGCCGGACGTCTCGACGAAGCCAAAGCGCAGTACGATGCGTTATTTCAGGGGCAGCCGCCAACCCTCGATCTCGCCGTGGAATACTGGCAACTGGTCGCCCGGTTACCGGGTCAGAAAGCCCGTGCGCAGGGGCAGCTTAAGGCACTCAATCAACAATATCCCGGTGATGTGCAGTTGCGGCTGCAACTGGCACAAATGGCGTTTGATGCCGGTGACAACGCCGGTGGGGTCGCGCTGGTGAAACAGGTTGCCACCACCAATGAAGGGCGGTCGCCTGCCGCAGATTTATGGCTGGCGCGCATCAGGGCGCAGCCGGTGGCGAATGCCAGTGTCGATGCGTTGCAGGCGTTTATCGCCACCTTCGATACCGGCCCTCAGGTGATCGCCGCCCAACAGGAACTCCAGAGACAGCAGGCGATGCTTGCCGATCCTCACTATCAGGCACGGATCAAAGGGCTGGCGCAGATAGAAAAAGGCGGCTCCACGGCGGCCATTGCGCCGCTGCGTCAGGCCTTGCAGGCAAAACCTAACGACGCTGAAGTGCTCGGCGCGATGGGGCTGGCGTATTCCCGTTCCGGCAACCGTCAGCAGGCACTGGTAATGTTCCAGCGCGCCAGGGCAGCCGAACAGGATGGTTATAACACCAGTAAATGGAACAGCCTGATCGACACCAACAGCTACTGGCTCAGGATTGAGCAGGGCGATAACGCGCTCAAGGCCGGGCAGTTAGATCGGGCGCAAAGCGCCTATCAGCAGGCTCAGCACATCGACGCCCGCGATCCCTGGGCTCAAATTGGCCTCGGTGATGTGGCCGTGGCACGTAAAAACGATCTGCTCGCCGAACAGGCTTATCGCCGTGCGCTGGCGCTGGAACCCAACAACAGCAGCGCCGAACGCGGGCTGGTGAACATTTATCAGCGGCAGTCACCGCAAAAAGCGCTCGATTATCTCAGTACTTTGCCTGCCGCTTCCCGGCAAACGTTCAGCGATCGTCAGAAAAGCCTGCAAAGCGATGTGCTGACCGCGCAGGCGGAAAAAGCGGTGGCAGCACGTCAGTGGGATCAGGCCGCCACCCTTTACGCGCAGGTGCTGGCCCTGACCCCGGACGACGTCTGGAGCACATATCACTACGCCGGTGCGCTGCGTGAAGCGGGGCATCCGGACAAAGCAGATGCCGCATTTACCCGGCTGGCGGCGAAAAAACCGGCCGATCCGCAGCAGGTCTATGCCTATTCGCTTTACCTCTCGGGTTCTGACCGCGATGAAGCGGCGCTGCGCCACTTACAGACGTTGCCGCAGAACCAATGGGACGCCAATATGCGCGAAATGGCACAGCGCATCCGGCTCGATAAAACACTTTCAGGTATCGACACTGCCCTGGCGGCGGGCGATACCGCACTGGCGAAACAGCGTCTGCAACAGGCGGATCTGCCGGCTGACGGGCTGAGTCTTAATCAGCAGCGCCGGGTGGCGACGGCCTGGCTGGATGTCGGCGAAGCCAGCAGGGCGTATGCGTTATTGCAGCCACTCAAAATGGCCGCCCGCCAGCAACCCGCAGGGCAGGATAAAGCGCTGATTTACCGTAATGCGGCGAACGTTGAACAACAGCTCGGTCAGCCCGATCTCGCCCGCCAGGATTACGCGCAGGCGATGGTGGCCAGCGGCATCACGGCGCAGGTGCCGGAAGATAACGACGGTTACACCCGACTGACACGTCAGCAGGCCGGGGATGACTGGCTTAAACGCGGCATCCGCTCCGATGCCCATGATTTGTACCGTCAGCAGGACGTCAGCTTCACGGTGGATACCGACTCCTGGGCGTCCAGCGGTACGCCGGGTAAATCCGACCTGACCGCCAATACCACGATGTTTCAGGCCGATATGCCGGTGTATCAGGGCAGAGGTTTCCTGCGCGCTGACTGGGTGCGGATGGATGCGGGAACGTTTGATCATCAGAACGGTAACTTTGAAGAGAGCTTTGGTACCTGTACCGATCAGGTTTGCCGGCGTTATCGCAGTCAGAACGCCAATGGCCTGAGTCTGGCGGCGGGCTGGGAAAATGAACAATGGAAAGGGGATCTGGGCACCACGCCGCTCGGCTTCCCGGTGGTTGACTGGGTCGGCGGGCTGGCATACAGCGGCGACTGGGATACACTCGGCTGGACCACCACCGTCTCGCGCCGCCCGATCTCCAGCTCACTGCTCTCCTTTGCCGGAGCGAAAGATCCGGGCACCAATACCACCTGGGGCGGCGTTCGCGCCACCGGTGCCAGCCTCGGTCTGAGTTACGATCAGGGCGAAGCCAACGGCGTCTGGGCAGACATCAGTGCGCATCAGCTGACCGGTAAGAATGTGGCGGACAACACCCGTGAGCGGCTGATGGGCGGCTATTACTATAAGGTCATCAACGAGGATAACCGCCGGGCGACCGTCGGCCTGAGTTCGATGGTCTGGCATTACCAGAAAGATCTCAGCGGTTACACGTTGGGACAAGGCGGGTATTACAGCCCGCAGCGCTATTTCTCGCTGGCGGTGCCGGTGAATTATCGCCAGCGCACGGAAAACTGGTCATGGCAACTGGGCGGCTCGGTTTCCTGGTCACAGTCATCGACAAGCAGCCAAAAACGTTACCCGATCCAAAGTCTGATCCCCGATACGTTAACGGATAAAAGTGCCGTTGAGTCCGGCAGCAGCGGTTCCGGTTTCGGCTACACCGTGCAGGCCTTGCTGGAGAGAAGGGTCAGCGCCCACTGGACGGTCGGGGCGGGTATCGACATTCAGCAGGCGAAAGATTACACGCCGAGCCATTATTTACTGTACGCGAGGTATTCGATGGGGGGCTGGCAAGGCAGTCTGGATCTGCCGCCGCAACCTTTAACGCCGTATGCTGATTTTAAATAAGCGAAAGGTTCAGGCATAAAAAAAGAGGGGAAGACATTCCCCTCTTTTCATTCTTATCGTACTTAACGTTTAATGCGGCGGTATCAGAATTATTGAGCCGGAACCGGAGCGACTGGCGGTGCCAGAGGCGCAGGGGCTTCAGACTGTGGCTGAGCAGTCGGGCCGCCGAACAGGCCAAACATACCGGCAAATTCCTGCAACGTCATCTTCTGACCGTTCAGATCCACCTGATTATCCGCATAGCTGAAGCTGCTGGTCAGGGTGTCATCTTTCACCGTGGTCAGTTTAAACATCTGACCCATGGCTGCCAGACCCTGAACCTGCTGCTGTGCCAGCTTGGTGGCGTCATCGCCGCTGTAACCTTCCAGTTTAGCCACCTGAGTGGTGACTTCGGTCGCCATCGCCAGCGGAACATTCAGTTTAGCGTCGATTTTGCTGACCAGATTAGACAACATCTGATCCTGCGTTTGCGCAGGTGTAGCGGCCGGATCTTTCAGATCCAGATGCAGGTTGAAGGTACTTTCACCTTTGCTGTTTTTCCAGCTCAGCGGTGCAATGCTGATACTTGGATTGCCTTTGAGCAGCAGTGGCAGATTCGCCAGCAGCATATCGGCGGCTTGTTGCTGGTAAACCGCAGGATCCAGTTCACCTTGTTGCATCAGCAGGGCGCGGGATTGCTGATTGTAATTATCAGCAAACTGTTTCAGGGCCGGGCCATCCAGTTTGTCCAGCTTCAGCGTCAGTTTGGCAGAACCGAAATCAGCACCCTGAATTTTCAGCGCATCAATGGTGTAATCCTGCTGGCCGCCGATGTTATTGCCGTTTTCAGCAAATTTGCTCACCAGTTTGAAGTTATCCAGGGAGCCCGCGTCTTTCCCGTCAACGTTCACCAGAATCTGTTTGATGCTCAGGTTCTGATCGCCCACGCCGACCTGGAATTTACCCTGTTGGGTATCGCTGTCCATGTTCAAACCGGCCAGCGTCACTTTTTCAAGCTGACCGAACTGGTTTTTAGAGGTGATCGCCAGGCTTTCGATGTCGGCTTTCAGCTTCATCGCCGTCAGCTCTTTATCCACATCCACATTGATGGTGCCGCCGGAGAATTGCAGCTGGCTCTCTTCTTTCTGGTAGGTCACCGGGATAATGTCGATGGCCGAAGCGCTCGCGCCGCTGTAAGACACGCGGGTATCCGCGGTGATCAGCGAGCGGCCTTTGGTCACGTCAAACAACGGTTTGAGCGTTGGGGTGTTTTGCAGTTCGGAATGCACCGAGGCCATGCTCGGGATCAGGTTGAATTTCTTCAGCTGAGCGGCAGGGAACGGGCCATGATCGACGGTTTCGATAAACGCGATTTCATCACCGGTTTTCAGTGCGCTGGTACCTGCGGTGGCCGCAGCGGCATCAGGTTGCAAAACGATGCGCAATTTGCTGCTGAACACGCCGCGCTGGTAATCCTGATAGCTGACTTTCAGACCGGCTTTCGGGAAAGCAGTCTGCAGCTGGCTGTTGGCCGCCGCGACTTCTTCATCCATATGTTGTTCGATGAGTTTACCCGTGTACCACGAGACGCCTGTCCAGGCTGCGCCAAGGACGACAATGACGCTTACAGCGACTAACGACTTCTTCATATCTCTGTTTATCCTTATGAAATGTCCCGAAAACAAAAAACGCCTTGCGGCGTTATTAGTCTCCTGAGTGTAGCTCAATCAGTAAAAAAATCATCAAATTGAGGCCATTAGCCCCAATTCGTTTAATGACCGGATACTTAACTCAGGGTATTGAACACGCGGGCAATGCGCCCGTTGCCACTTATGCTGACCGGCGATTCATTGGCCGCAATATAGCCGGACTCACCCGGATTGAGCACCAGCGTCTGGCCGTCTTTCACCAGCACGCTCTGGCCTTCGATACAAAAGACAATCGCCGCGCTGTTTTGTTCAAGCGTTTGCGGCTCTGCAGACAGGCTGTGGATGGAGAACGCAAAATCTTCTACCGGGATCGGGAAGTTAAGCTCCGCGCCTTTTTCCACCGGCGTTGTCAGCAATTCACTGGCCGGTTTGGCATTGAATTTCAGGTTAGCCAGCAACTCAGGGATATCGATGTATTTCGGCGTCAGGCCTGCGCGCAGGACGTTATCGGAATTCGCCATCACTTCCAGCGACACTCCTTTCAGATAGGCGTGCGGCGTTTCGGCATACAGGAACATGCCTTCGCCCGGTTGCAGGGTAATCACGTTCAGCAGCAGCGGAGAGAAAAGGCCGGTGTCGTGCGGATAAAATTCAGCGATGCTGCGGATGGTGTCCCACGGCTCGCCGCGCTGATCGTTGAGGACGGATTTCAGCACATCCAGCGCCCGCGATTTATCGTCGCCTTCCAGACTCAGCAGCCCGGCGAACAGGGTACGCAGGTGGTCAACATCGGGATAAGACAGGAAGCTGGCAATCAGCGGATGGGCACCGGCGACCGGTTGCAGCAAGGAAACGGTTTCACGCAGCTCGCGAAAACCGTTCATGGCCTGGAACTCGGTCAGGGCATAGACCAGTTCCGGCTTGTGATTCGGATCTTTATAGTTACGTTCAGCCGCATCGAGCGGGATCCCGTTGGCGTTTTCTTTGGCGTAACCCAGCTCGGCTGCGCCTTTGCTTGGATGAACCTGAATTGACAGCGGCTGATCGGCACACAATACTTTGAACAGGAAAGGCAGTTCACCAAAACGTTTGGCGACTTTTTTACCTAACTGCCCCTCAAGATTGGCACTGATTTGATCGCGCAGGGAAATGGTCTCACCGGCGGCATTCTCAACCTGAGAGCTGCTTTTCGGGTGAGCACCCATCCACAATTCCGCCATCGGACGATCTTGCGGATCGGTAATGCCATAAAGTTCTGTCAGCGCGTCTTTACTGCCCCAGGCGTAATTTTGTACACCGTTATGCATCTTTTGCATTGCTTCATCCTGAATGGAAAATTCTACCCGCTAGTAAACAATGACGGGGCGGCCTTTACAACTGTGAAGGGTCAAAAAGTGCGGTGATGGCGCAATCTCTTCAATGTAAAAGGAACGGGTAATACGCTTGCCTTATATGTCACTATACTCGTCAGGCCGCTGATGAACGCGTGGGAGCGCAACTGGCGGCTGAAAATCCTGCACAAAACACAGACACTCATTCGAAAATAACTATCTAAGGAGACAACAATGACAGCGACTCGCATTGAAAAAGACTCAATGGGGCCTATCGATGTTCCGGCAGATAAGCTTTGGGGCGCACAGACGCAACGTTCGCTTGAACACTTTCGTATTTCCTCTGAAAAAATGCCCACGGCGCTGATCCACGCGCTGGCCCTGACCAAACGTGCGGCCGCCAGCGTCAATATGGATCTCGGTTTGCTGCCCGCCGAGCGGGGCGACGCCATTGTTGCCGCTGCCGATGAAGTGCTGGCGAATAAACATCCTGAAGAGTTCCCGCTTTCCATCTGGCAGACCGGTTCCGGCACCCAGACCAACATGAATATGAATGAAGTGCTGGCGAACCGGGCGAGTGAGATCCTCGGCGGTGAGCGCGGCGAAGCGCGTAAAGTGCATCCGAACGATGACGTCAACAAAAGCCAAAGTTCCAACGACGTTTTTCCGACTGCGATGCACGTCGCAGCGGTGATTGAACTGCGTGAAACGCTGCTGCCTGAGCTGAAAGTGCTGCACAAAACGCTGCAAGCGAAAGCCGAAGCCTATCGCGATATCGTTAAAATTGGCCGGACACATTTACAGGATGCCACGCCGCTGACCCTGGGCCAGGAGATTTCCGGCTGGGTGGCGATGCTGGCGCATAATGTCACGCACATTGAAAACAGTATTCCGCACATCGCGGAGCTGGCGCTGGGCGGCACGGCGGTAGGTACCGGCCTGAATACGCACCCTGAATATGCGGTTCGCGTCGCGAAAGCGCTGGCTGACCTGACCAAACAGCCGTTCGTCACGTCGCCGAATAAGTTCGAAGCACTGGCAACCTGCGACGCGCTGGTGCATGGGCATGGCGCACTGAAAGGCCTCGCGGCTTCGCTGATGAAAATCGCCAACGACGTTCGCTGGTTATCTTCCGGCCCGCGTTGCGGCATTGGCGAGATTTCCATTCCGGAAAACGAACCGGGAAGCTCGATCATGCCAGGCAAAGTGAACCCGACGCAGTGTGAAGCCATGACCATGCTTTGCGCGCAGGTGCTGGGAAATGATGTCGCCGTCAATATTGGTGGCGCTTCTGGTAACTTCGAGCTGAATGTGTTCCGCCCGCTGGTGATCCACAACTATCTGCAATCTGTCCGTTTGCTGGCCGACGGAATGCGTGGTTTCAATGAACACTGTGCCGTCGGCATTGAGCCAAATCGTGACCGCATTACGCAGTTGCTGAATGAATCGCTGATGCTGGTGACGGCGCTCAATACCCATATCGGTTATGACAAAGCGGCGGAAATCGCCAAGAAAGCCCATAAAGAAGGGCTGACCCTGAAAGGTTCTGCGCTGAAACTCGGTTATCTGACCGAAGAACAGTTCGACGAATGGGTCAGACCGGAAGCCATGGTCGGCAGCATGAAGGCATAAGTTTCCCTGATACCTGTGCACCAGAAAGGTCCGGCTTGCCGGACCTTTTTCATTTACAGCGGATGGTCGGTATATAAATGCAGGCGTTTGATCAGCAGGCTCAGCGGCTGAGACTGCGGTTTGTACTTGTGTTTGATGGCGGTGACGTCGTAATCCGGCAATTCGCCTAGCTTCGGTACCTGCATCATCGGCGTACGCAGGCACAATGCGATCAGCGGCAGCGGGCAGGGGTGTTGCACCTGTTTCTGACTGTTGCGATACCACACGCGGGCAATGGGCTGAACTTTCACCGGACGTTTAAATTTCAGCGCGGCATGTTCCGGTAGCCGTTTCACATCAATCATTTCGCGGTTGATATTTTCCATCCACTGTTCACGGGTATACGGCGACACGGCGCGTCCGGCATTGAGGCTTTTTTCCAGCATCGCCAGCACTTCGTCCCGGCTGACATTCTTAATAATGTGCTTGTTGGCCCAGCCAAAGCGCACCGAATCCGGGTCATTTAAAAAGGTCACGGAACGATAGGCGTTGAGGGTAATCAGGCCGCGCAAATGGGTGTGCACAAACTCGAAACGCTGCTCGCGGGCCAGCCCGGATTCAACGGTGACAATGTGCTCAAGTTCCGCCTTAAGTTTGTTCACTTCTTCGATCAGCAGCAGGGCAGACTGGTGCTCTGCGGGGTCAACGGCATAGCACAGCACGCCGGGCAACCGGACCGCGGATTTGCTGCTGATATTCTCGTTATTATGATGAATGAACAGCCGCTGAAAATGCTGCAACGCCATCTCCTGCGCGGCTTCACCGAGATAAGGGGTAACAGAAATCTTATCCGCAGGATTATGTTCTTCGCCTTTAGCGATGTCCGGCAAGGCAAACACCCGCGCCTGCAGTAATTCCAGCCTGCTCAGGAAATTCCCCAGGTCGTGCAACGCCATTTCCAGCTCGTTAAAACAGCCATTCATACGAGCGATCAAATCATAATCTGCCATATCCCCTCCGGTTAGTTACAACATACAGTGTAGAGTATTATAATTAAATGTGCACACCTAACCTTCGGGGAAATGTGCAGCGGTTGTTTTTAAGGCGCCTGGGAGGGAAATCAAGGGAGAGTAAAAATCGGGGTTAATCAGCAGGGTTCATGAATATTTGCTGAACCCTGCCGGTGGTTCATGAAACCATCATGAATAAAATTCATAAAACCACAGGGGCGTGCGAGGGTTATTTTTTCCCTGAATAATGAAGACCGTTCTCGGGTAGACTACGCAAAACCCATCAGCCCGAGTTCCGCCATGACCCATGCTCCCGTCCGTTGTCCCTGGAATCTCCAGGACGATCTCATGATTCACTACCACGACAACGAATGGGGTAAACCCGTGCGCGACAGCCGTGCGTTGTGGGAAAAACTGATGCTGGATGGCTTTCAGGCGGGGCTGTCATGGCGGATTGTGCTGAAAAAACGTGAGGCATTGCGTCTCGCGTTCTGCCAGTTTGAGCCGGAAAAAGTCGCTGAATTCACCGAAGATGATATCGAAAAGCTGATGAACAACGCCGATATCATCCGCTCACGCAGTAAAATTACGGCGGTGATAAACAATGCGCGGGTTTATCTGGCAATGCAGCAGGCCGACGAAGATTTCGGTGAGTGGATTTGGACGCAGATCGGCGGTAAAGCCATTCAACATGTGGGGCGGGTGCCCACCAAAGATGCGCTGTCAGAACGTATTTCGAAAGACCTGAAAAAGCGCGGTTTTAAGTTTGTCGGTCCGACAATTGTTTATGCCTGGATGGAAGCCACCGGCCTTATCAACACTCACCGTCCTGAGTGTTTCAGGCGGGCGCAGGTTGCCGCAGAGGCCTGATTTATCGGGCTATAGTGAGTCATAAAAACTGTTTTTGATATTGTGACGGTGTCACGTTAAGTTGGCGCATAAAGGCCCGCCGTAAGATATCCACGCTGGAAAATCCACATTGCGAGGCTATCTGTTTCATGGCCAGACCGCCGGTTTCGAGCATCTGGCGGGCATGAAATATCCGTTGCTGTTCCAGCCATTCTGCCGGTGATTGTTTCATTTCCTGATTAAATAACCGCGTGACGTGGCGGGCACTCAGCCCCATATGCTGTGCCAGCGTGCTGACATTGTGCGGCTGGTCCAGGGAACTCAGCACCCAGCGCTGAACATCCTGCAACGCGGCGCGGCCACTCAGCGATGCCTGACCGTGACGGCTGAACTGAAGCTGCCCGCCGGGGCGTTTGAAGAACATCACCAGCTGAGCGGCCACATTGCGCGCCGTTTCCCGCCCGAGATCTTCCTCAACCATACTTAACGCCAGATCCAGCCCGGACGTCACACCGGCAGCTGTGCGCAGTTCGCCGTCAGCGATAAAAATAGCGTCTGCTTCGACACACACCCGTGGATATTCCTGACTCAGTTTTTCCGCAACCGCCCAGTGAGTGGTTACGCGGCGGTTATCCAGCAGTCCTGCGGCGGCAAGCAACAAGGCTCCGCTGCACACTGAGCCAAAACGCTGTGCATGATGGCTCCAGCGACAGAGATTATTCTTTAAGGCATCGTCGCTCGAAAACGTGTTCAGTGAAGGCGCACCGGCGACCAGAAAGGTATCGAGATTATCGGGAAGCGGGGCGTCCAGAATCATGTCGGCCAGGATCCGTGTGCCTGAAGACGAAGTAACGATCGGGTCGTTTATCGCCATCACGCTGAGTTTATACACTTCGCGGCCACGCTGCTGATTGGCCTCGGCGAAAACATCCATCGGGCCGGAAACGTCCAGCATCTGTACGCCGGGGACGGCCAGAATAATGATGTGTTTGGGCATTGATCGTTTTCCTGTCGCAGAACGGCGTAATGTCTTAAATCGTATTACTACGTCGATTGATGACATTCATACTGCGGCTTACGCTGGGTTTATTCAATCCCACAGGAGAAATATCATGAGTCTCACAATTAATGGCATCCGTATCCCTGACAGCAAAATGTGCCGCGACGCCACAGAACGGGTTCGCGATAGCGAATCGGAATTGCTGTTTCATCATTCCAGCCGGGTATATTACTGGGCCGCGCTCGCCGGGCAGGCTCGTCAGTTAAACGTTGATCACGAGTTACTTTATATTGGCTGCATGTTCCATGACATGGGGCTGACTCACGAACACTGCAGCTGTGATAAACGTTTTGAAGTGGACGGTGCCAATACCGCGCGGGAATTCATGCAGCAATATGGCATCAGCGGGCAGGACATCGACAAAGTCTGGACCGCCATCGCGCTGCATACCACGCCCGGTATACCCGAGTTTATGGATCCGGTGATCGCGCTGGTCACGGCAGGAGTGGAAATGGACGTACTGGGCATCAATTATCAGGCGTATGAAGAGGACGTTCGCCATGCGGTGGTGAATACACATCCCCGCACGGCGACATTTAAAGAAGATATTATTCAGGCATTTTATGACGGCATAAAAAATAAGCCGCAAACGACCTTTGGTAATGTAAAAGCAGACGTTATTGCAGATAAAGAACCTGAATTTATCAGGGGGAATTTCTGTTCCATTATCCGTCAGTCACGCTGGCAGGGCTGAAGAAGAGCAGGGCGCGCCGGTTTCAGCACGGCGTGTTTTTAGCGTTAAATAAGACGAAACTCGAGCATAAACAGTTCTTTCAGCCCCGGATAAATCTCGCTGATGACCTGTTTCAGTTCCGGCAACGTCATATTTTCCTGCAACGCATGGGTATCATTTAGCGCGTCAAATTGCACCGGCGTCACATTGATAATCTCGATATTGCAGAAAAAAACATTATCTTCATAACGGCTTACCCGCACCTTATCACCGGCTGAAAAGTTTGCATCGCTGGCTTCGCGCAGTGTAATCGTTTTACGGCCTGCAAGAATGTCCGCCTCAAAGCGACCATAAAAAGTGATGTTTTTCATAAAGTTTCCATTAGGGTGTGAAAAGGTGTCGTTGATTTTATACCGGCTGCTGCGTCCGCCCGCTGCGGTTCTTGTCAGACAGCCCCGCGCAACGAGATCAGCCAGATGGCGGGTAGCTGTCGCTTTACTGACTTTCGCCACTTTCTGATACTGACCCGCGTTGATCCCTTCGGCAAACCCGTTTTCGCCTCCGTCCAGCAGACGATTCAGAACGTTAACCTGTTCAGCGGGCAGTCCGTTACTGTGATGCAGCTGCCAGAAAAGTGTTTTAACCAGCGTCTGATCAATGCGCATGATCGCCGTATCTACGCTGGTTTCGAGCATTTTCAGAAACCAGCTAAGCCAGACCGTCAAATCCATCGTTCCGCGCTGTGTGGTTTCCAGCACGTCATAATACTCTTTACGATGGTTCAGAATGGCTTCCGAAACGGCATACAAACGCACACTTTCATGGTCAGCCTGGAATAACGCCATGTCGGTCAGTGCCCTGGTGATCCGGCCGTTTCCATCTTCAAAAGGATGCAACGTGATAAACCAGAAATGAGCCAGCGCAGCGCGAAGAAGGGGATCCAGAGCGGCGCGATATCGTGACTGATTATACCATTGCAGAAACGCCGTCAGCTCAGCGGAAAGTTGTTCGCGTGGCGGAGCCTGATAATGCACCTTTTCCTTTCCGATCCGGCCTGAGACAACACGCATTGTTGCGTCACCGCGCCAATCTCCACGTCTTAAAAAAGCCGGGGCCGGCTCCGGAAATAACCAGCAATGCCATTGAAAAAGAAGGGTTTCAGTCAGCTCGCCAGCGCCGGGATTGAATACATCCATCATCATTTTGGCTAAACCTTCTGATCGTTCCGTCGTGGTTCCCGGAAGATGCCAGGTCCACCCAAAACGTTTGGCCAGCGAAGAACGGACAGAATGGGCGTCAAGCCGCTCATTCTCGATGGCGGATGATGCAAGAATGTTGCTCAGCATCGCATCGAGAGAATATTCAGCAGCATCCTTCCCGGGGCGAGATTCCGCTTTACCGACCAGTTTGCCCATTTTCAGGCGTGTCTGACGCAGTTGTGGCTGAATGACATCGTCATCCCAATTGAACTGAGGCCAGTCAGGTGATTGCCAAATCCATTCCCGGTTATCCATTGACGTTCCTGTGAGCCGATGAGTGACGTTAATTGGCTCATTATACGAGCCGAATAAGGATTGTAAACGGCTCATAAATGGGTCTGACAAACAAATGTTCCGGTAAACACCCATGGCTTGTACGAGAAAAGTGACTTTCAGATCAGCCGATGACCCTCTTTATCAACAACTTTTTCGCCGTCCTCTTTTGTGAACGCTGCTTTTTGAAATTCCGGAAGTATGTCGAGTACCATCTCTGATGGTCGACATAACAATGTCCCAAGTGGCGTGACCACAACGGGACGATTCATCAGAATTGGGTGAGCGAGTATGGCGTCGATCAGTTCATCATCAGTGAGTGTATTTTTATCAAGTTCTAACTGTTCATAAGGCTCTGTATTTTTACGCAGCAATGCCCGGACCGTGATCCCCATATCTGCAATCAGTTTTATAAGATCCTCGCGGGTGGGTGGTGTTTCCAGATACAGAATAACCGAGGGTTCAATCCCACTGTTGCGGATCATCTCAAGGGTATTGCGTGATGTCCCGCAGGCAGGATTATGATAAATAGTCACATTGCTCATAGTCATGATCTCTGGTTGAACCCCGGAAGCGACTCATTCTGGGGTTATGGGTTTAAGAGTGAGTGTGATACAGACAACCGCAGTGCCAGTGCTACCAGCGTGACAAACAGTACGGGGATCGTCATGACAATTCCTACCCGGAAGTAATATCCCCAGGTAATTTTGATGTTTTTCTGCGAAAGAACATGCAGCCACAGCAATGTTGCCAGGCTGCCGATAGGGGTGATTTTAGGCCCCAGATCGCTACCGATGATGTTGGCGTAAATCATCGCTTCTTTGATAACACCGGTTGCTGTACTGCCATCAATCGACAGTGCCCCGACCAGCACGGTCGGCATATTGTTCATTACAGAGGACAGGAAGGCTGTCAGGAAGCCAGTACCCAGCGTTGCCGCCCATAATCCTTGCTCTGCCAGCTGATTTAACACAGATGAAAGATAATGGGTCAGTCCGGCGTTTTGTAATCCGTAGACCAACAGGTACATACCCAGCGAGAAGATAACGATTTGCCATGGCGCACCTCGTAACACCTTGCCTGTGTTAATGGCATGACCTTTCTTCGCCACAGCAAACAGGAGCAGGGCACCAACAGCCGCGACCAGACTGACAGGAACGCCCAGCGGCTCCAGCCCAAAGAACCCCACCAGAAGCAAAACCAGAACCAGCCAGCCGGTTTTAAAAGTCGCGAAATCACGGATCGCATCTTTTGGTTCTTTCAGCAGGGAAACGTCGTAAACGGCAGGAATGTCTTTGCGGAAATACAGATGCAACATCACAAGCGTAGTCGCAATGGCCGCCAGGTTTACCGGCACCATCACGGCTGCATATTCTGAGAAACCAAGCTTAAAGAAATCCGCTGAGACGATGTTCACCAGATTCGAGACAATCAGCGGCAGGCTGGCCGTGTCAGCGATAAACCCTGCGGCCACAAAAAGATAACTCCAGCCAGTAACATCAGAAACCCCATTCATATTTGCTTATTCGTATATATACATCGACTTTAGCACGAGGACGATGCTGCGCTATGGAGCTTGTTGCGTATGTGTTCGCGTTCACAGTTCCAGGCTATGTCAATGATTCCGGCAGCCCATGCAGGCATATGGGGTGACAGTCGGTAATGCACCCATTTTCCTTCACGGCGGTCGATGACCAGCTCTGACTCACGCAAAAGAGCCATGTGGCGGGAAATTTTTGGCTGAGACTCGTTTGTGGCACCACAGATGTCACAGACGCACATTTCTCCGGATTCCCTGAGAAGCAGTAAGATAGTCGAACGGGTTTCATCGGCGAGCAGTTTAAAAAGCTGAACAGGCTGTAGCATGCTTAACCTCGATAAAATTAACAATACATATGATATTTCATATGTGATAAATTTTAAAGCATAGCTTACAAAAGGGAGAGTTTTTTATGACGCGCTTACCAGCAATAGAACCGGGGTGCTTTGATGAGGCCATTGCCAGTAATCTACTGAACGGCGCTGAAACCATGCCGCGTATTCTTATCCTTTACGGATCGGTACGAGAACGTTCCTACAGCCGTTTTGTAGCAGAAGAGGCGGGGCGGTTGCTGGCAAGGATGGGCGCTGAGGTGAAAATATTTAATCCATCTGGCCTGCCGTTACCTGATGATGCGCCGGACAGTCATCCTAAAGTGCTTGAACTCCGCGAACTGGTCAGGTGGTGTGATGGAATGGTCTGGAGTTCTCCGGAAAGGCATGGAGCCATGAGTTCGGTGATGAAGGCCCAGATTGACTGGATACCCTTGAGTGAAGGTGCTGTTCGTCCGTCCCAGGGTAAAACGCTGGCCGTGATGCAGGTTTGTGGCGGCTCACAGTCATTTAACACGGTAAATCAGATGCGGATACTTGGCCGCTGGATGCGTATGTTCACCATTCCCAATCAGTCGTCAGTGCCAAAGGCATGGCAGGAATTTGATGATGAAGGACGCATGAAACCCTCAGCCTGGTATGACAGAATTGTGGACGTTGCCGAAGAGTTGTTCAAAATTACGTTAATCCTGAAAGGGCATGCAGCTTATCTGGCGGACCGCTACAGCGAAAGGAAAGAAAACCATCAGGAACTTTCTACAAGGGTCAATCAGGCAAAAATCTGACAGGCAGACAGGCTAAAGAACGACAATAAAGCAGACATTTTAACTTTGCCATAAGCGGACATCTCAATTTAGCTACTACAGCCTCTGTCAATGCAGTTTTAAAGTGTCACCTTGATCTGCAAGTTAGAAAGGGCACTTAAAGTCCATGTTTTTATTATGGTTTACCCTGCACCAACAGGCAGCACTTGGAGGCACGTCCTTCAAACCAGTCGTGGTGTGAACCGTCGATTTGAATGAGTTCACCCAAACAGTCGCGTCGATAACGGGGCTGATAAACTCGCGGTCGCCGATGGGCATGCGGCACCCAGAGACCGTCGGCAGTCATCCAGCAGCGCAACGTCTCGACAGAAACGGAAATCCCATGGCGCTCCTGAAGCTTTTCTGCGGCAAGTGTGGGGCCAAAACCGACGTAATTTTCACGTAGCAGCGTCAGTATCCGATGGCGCAGTGCAACATCAACGCGATGAGTTCCGGGCATACCGCGACGAGTGTTCGTCAGCCCGGCAGCACCGGACTCCCGGAAGCGGTTCATCAGACGCTGTACCTGACGTTCAGTGAGATCCAGCTGAGAGGCGGCATCACGGCGACGCAGGCGCTTTTCAACAACGGCCTGGATCACCGGCAAGCGGTGAAGTTCTTTATTGGACATGGTTACCAGCATCAGAAGAGATCTCCCAGAAAGGTGGAAAAATGCGCCGTATCTGGGTGACATTATAAACTAGCTAAAAAGTGACATTATCAAATGGGACTTACAACTTCGGTGCGCATAATCATGATTATGTTAAATAGGAACTGCATTTGAGCTTTCCATTCTTTAACCCGTTACCGTGACACCTCACCTGCCTTATTCTCTGGCTTTTCATCACCATAATGAATGGCCAGCCAGATCGTGGTTTCTTTCGCGTCTGTCCATTCGACGCGGTGTTTGCAGTATGCGGGAATATTCATAAAGTCCCCGGCTTGTAAAACACGTTCATCCGGTTCGTGCTCAAGTCGCAAACCTGCCGAACCTTGCATCAGTATCACCCACTCGCTTTGTGGCTGGCAATACCAGAAATCCGGCGGGCTCGACTGACCGGTTGAAATGATCCGCTCGATGCGTACGTCTTGATGCGTTAACAAGGCTTCGAAGGATTCGGCATTTCGGCTGGCGACATCATGGGGAAAATCAGCAAACATATTACCTGTCATGAGATTTCCTCTTTATCGGCAAAAATTCGTCATGTGAAATGATCGCGCTACGTGAAATCTGAGAAATGAGCAGTACCATAATGCTGCAGATTTTACGTAGCGCACTCTCTGATGTGATGTGTTATTCGTTATAAACCCGCGTAAACCTTTTCAACTTTCGCCATGTATCTTGGCGCCTGCGCTGCCGGATGGTACTGACGGACATGCCAGTGAAATGCTTCCGGTGAAAGCTGGTTGATCAGGCTGATGGCGGTCTGGCGGTTGCTGGAAAATGTCCGCAGCAATGCTCCCGCACCATTGGCATAAGCCACTTCTGTGGCGTAACGGCGTGTGACCGGATCATTAATCCAGTTTAGTTGCTGATGCTGTAATGCGCTGATATATGCCGTGCCCAAATCAATATTGGTTTCAGGATCCAGCAAATCATCATCGTCCGGGCAACCCCGTTTTCCTTTATAACGGTAAGCGTCGCAGCCGCTGGTAGAGGCTTTCAGTTGCATCAAACCGATGGCATTTGAAGGGCTTACCGCTTTCGGATTGTAGCTGGATTCGACCTGAATAATGGCTTTCACCAGTTTTCGGTCAACTTTGTATTTGTCAGCGGCATCTTCAATTTCATCGTCAAAAGCGTGCGAGTCATATTTTTTATAGTGTGGTTTTCCCGAGCAGCCAGCCAGGATCATCAGCATAATCAGTATGCCTGCGCGGGTCGGATTTTTGAGTAATGACGTCATGAAATACCCGTGTTTAGCTGGAGGGATTAATGGCGCAGACAAGATACCTCTATCGACACGGAGGGTCATGTATTAATTGGCGTTTTTACAGAAATTGCGAGTGACTGACGGATGATTGTCCGAGAAATGTTACTCGCTGCGCCCTGCTCTTTTTGATTTTCAGGCAGCGTTCCTTGACTTATTTAGTACAGAAAGTATTTTTAATGCCATGCATACATTTCTGATTATCGTCCCTGACGGGGGCATGTTATTTGAAGCGGCCGGTATCGCCGATATTCTGATGCAGGCAAATCGCCTGAGGTCTGAAGACGATCCAAAACCGGCTTATCAGGTCACGGTGGCAACAACGCAACCGCACCGCGTCGTTCATGGGGTTTCAGGGCTAAATCTGCTGGCCGATCATCGTTTGTGCGATCTCGACCCGCAGGTTCCGCGCGATACTGTCCTTATCACCGGCAAAGGCCTGACCGAAGAAGAAGGTTCGGATGTGGTTCAGTGGCTGAAGCGTGCGGCGCCTCATGCCGGACGCGTGGTTTCTATTTGCGGCGGCGCGATGTTGCTGGCTCAAACCGGGCTTCTTGATTGTCGCCATGCAACCACGCACTGGCGGCTACTCGATACTTTGCAATCGACATACCCTTCCATCATTGTCGAGCGCGGGCCGATCTATGTTCAGGACGGCAACGTATGGACGTCCGGCGGCGTCAGTTCAGGATTTGATCTCACCCTCGCCCTTATCGAGGATGATCACGGTTATAGCCTGGCTCGCGACGTGGCACAGGACCTGGTGATGTTTCTGCGCAGGCCCGGCAATCAGGCTCAGTTCAGCCGGTACTTGTTAAACGAGGCCGCTGAAGGCCCTGTCCGCGATCTTCAATGTTGGCTACCGGAGAATCTTACGGCGGATTTGTCCGTGGAGAAAATGGCTGAACGTGTCGCCATGAGCCCGCGTAATTTCACCCGCGTCTTTACCCGTGAAACCGGCGTCACGCCGGCCAGATATGTCGAGGAGATCCGCCTGAATGCCGCCAGACAGAAACTGGAACAAACCACGCTGGGCATTGAACAGATTGCCCTGATGACCGGTTTCGGTGGCGGGTTGAATCTGCGCCGTGTTTTCGAACGAAATTTGCAACTTACCCCTTCTGAATATCGCGACCGTTTCTGTTCGCGCAAATTGGCGTAAATAGATCTTTTATTGTCATTTACGCCATCATGCGACCGGCATACAGTGAATGCAGTTCCGTAAACTAAGGAGTGCATCATGGTCAACGTTGGTATCAATGGATTCGGCAGAATTGGTCGAAATGTCTTGCGCGCCGCTCTGGGACGCGATGACTTTCAGGTGGTGGCGATCAACGATCTCACCGACAGTAAAACCCTTGCCCATCTTCTTAAATATGATTCTCTCGCAGGCACGTTAAACGCCACCGTCGAAGCAGGCGAAGGCGAGTTACGGGTGGACGGCAAAACGGTTCGCGTATTCTCAGAAAGAGATCCGGCCGCGATTCCGTGGAGCAGCGCAGGGGTGGATATCGTGATTGAAGCCACCGGTTTCTTTACGGATAAAGCCAAAGCCGAAGTGCACATTACGCACGGCGGCGCGAAGCGTGTGATCATTTCCGCACCGGGTAAGGATGAGGACATCACTCTCGTACTGGGCGTTAATGATGATCAGTATGACCCGGCTAAACACAAAGTCGTCAGTAATGGCAGTTGCACCACTAACGGTCTGGCTCCGGCGGCGCAGGTTCTTCATCAGACCTTCGGGATTGAGCATGGTTTAATGAATACCACCCACGCTTACACGAACAGTCAGGCGCTTCACGACCAGCCGGAAAAAGATTTACGCGGTGCGCGTGCCGCGGCTGTGTCGATTGTGCCGTATTCCAGCGGCGCGGCGAAGGCCATCGGTAAAGTGATCCCGGAACTCGCCGGCCGTATGACCGGTTATTCCCTGCGCGTACCGGTTCCGGTGGTATCGATTGTCGATCTGACGGTGAACCTGAAACGTGAAGCGACGGTTGAAGAAATCAATGCGGCGTTCCGTCAGGCGGCTGAATCCGGCCCGCTGAAAGGCATCCTCGGGTACAGTGATGAACCGCTTGTCTCGAGCGATTATCGTGGAGATCCGCGCTCTTCCATCATCGATGGGCTTTCCACCCTGGTTATCGGCGGCAAACTGGTGAAAATTTTAGCCTGGTACGATAACGAATGGGGATTCTCAAACCGCCTGGTTGATCTGGCGGTAATGATGGAAAAACGCGGTTTATAACCCTCTGTTTCTGCTAAACTTTATCAGGCAACGTCATGTAATAAGCATGTTGCCTGATACCACAGACGACGATGATAATTTTAAACGCCATAACCTGTATGTTGTAACTAAGCAGATGCGTTTTCTTCAAATGCGCTGATGAAAGCCCTGCCCGTTTACTCTTCCTTCGGCCCGATGTTCATAAACGGGTTATAGGCTATTTCCCACAGATGTCCGTCCGGATCGGCGAAATAGCCGGAATATCCGCCCCAGAACACTTTCTGGCCTGGCTTGATTAGCGTGCCTCCGGCTTTGACTGCCTGCCTGAGGATTGCATCCACCTTCGCTTCGCTGGCAACGGTTTGCGCCAGCGCCATACCGCGAAAACCTTCACCGCTGGCACTCACCTGTGCATCTTTCGCCAGCTCCTCCCACGGAAACAGCGATAACCACGCCCCTGCCAGCTCAAAGAAACTCACTCCGTCGGAATCGATAACGACTTTTGGAAAGCCTAATCCGTGTTGATAAAACTCCGTGGCGACGGCCAAATCTTTAACGCCAAGCGTGATCATATTGATGACAGGTTGCATGATTTATTCTCCAGAGTAGGTCATATGTGTTTTTTATTGCTTTAAAAATAATACCTTTCTGAAACTGATAAACACAGATTATCGTCGCGGTTTTATGCCTTCCTGTTGTCTCAAATTTTCACCTCATTCCTCTCTTTTGTGGCAAAAGTCACATATCCTGCTAACCTGACGCCATCAAAAGTACCGACTGTGAGGATCCTGTGACCACATTACACCCCCGCCCGGAAGCCGCTTCGCCTACCCTGCGCTTCCTCCCGGAAACCATTCATATTGGCCGTCAGTTGCGCACTTACTGCGATGCCCGTTTCAAAACCATCGGGCTGACTCTCGCGCGCGGGCAGGTTTTATTGCATCTCGAAGCCGCCAAAGGACGTTTGCCACAGGGCGAGCTGACGGCGTTGCTGGAAGTTGAGCACCCTACTGCAATCCGCCTGTTTGACAGCCTTGCACAACTCGGTTTGCTGGAACGTTGCCCTGGCGAAAACGATCGCCGTTCAAAAGACATCAAACTGACCCAAACCGGGACCGAACTGGCGAATCAGGTGCGCAGTATGACGGATGACATTTTAATTCGCGTGATGGAAGGCATTCCTGAAAACAATATCGCCGTCGCCCGTGACGTTCTCGCTGCTATTACTGCCAATATCGCCGCGCTTTGAGTGGCGTTTTCCCCTTTCCTGCCCCGTCGTTTTCTCCGCAATAATCACGTCTGTCATTGATTGGTTATTCGCTATTCGCATTTGTAAATATCACTGATATGAATAATTGAGCTAGACACATTTGAAATGCCTCACTACATTATGTAGCAAGCTACAAACTAGTTGGGTAACGACTTACATGGCACAACGATGACGACGCGTTCTGATTCTGATATCCGGCAGGACGCCGGTGAATTGACTCAACAGGATGCATCCGCCGCACAAGAGACGCCTGCGCCACCGGAAACCGCCTCGGTTCCGCCCTCCACGCACCATCCTTTTGCGGTGCAGGTCAGCCACTGGCTGATGCGTTTTCCGCGTCTGCGGATTGCGGTTTACGTGATGGCGTCGCTGATAATCGGTATGACGCAGGGGCTTGGCATCAACCTTGTCGGCTCCAATCTGCCGGGGATACAGGGATCGCTGGGCATTTCTAACGTGGAGAGTTACTGGCTGATCGCCGCGTACACCGCCACCAGCGTCACCGGCACTATTCTGCTGTACAAAATCCGCACCCAGTTCGGGTTCCGTCGTTTTGGGGAATACGGCCTGTTGTTCTTTGCGTTTGCGTCGATGGCGCAGATGTTTACCCATGATTTTCAGACGGCCGTGGCCGTGCGCGCCGTGATGGGTTTTGCGATGGCATCGCTCGGGCCGCTGGCGTTGTTTTACATGTTTGAAATTTTCCCGCCCGCCAAAAAGCTTACGGCGGGATTATGTTTCGGGCTGGCGGGCAGCCAGATTTCGTTGCCTATTTCCCGCATCATTTCGCCGCATCTGCTCGATCTCGGGCACTGGCACCAGCTGACGATGCTGGAATCCGGACTGTCGCTGATCTGTCTGGCGATCATCTGGATCCTGCCGCTGACGCATCCGCCACGGGTGAAAGTGTTCGAGCGCACCGACTGGATCAGTTATCCGCTGATTGCCACCGCCGTGGCCTGTATGTCGGTGGTGCTGACCATGGGCCGCTATTACTGGTGGCAGGAAAAAGCGTGGATTGGCGAAGTGCTGGTGGTCGGGATCATTGCGCTGACGCTGTCGTTTATGGTCGAGCTGCGCCGTAAGAATCCGATTATCGATTTACGCTGGCTGATGACGCCGGAAATGTTGCTGTTTACCGGCTCAATGCTGTTCGTGCGCATGCTGCTTTCCGAACAAACCACCGGCATGGTGGGCTTTCTGAATCTGTTCGGATTGCTTAACGATCAGCTGGTGACGCTTTTCTGCATCATTCTGGCCGCGACCTTTGCCGGTCTGGTGTTTGTCAGCATCATCCACAAGGCGAACCGGATTGTTTACATCCATCTGTTTTCAATCGCGCTGATTGCCGTTGCGGCCTGGCTGGACGCCCATTCGACCACGGACACCCGCCCTGAACAGTTTTATCTGACTCAGGGCATGATTGCGTTTGGCGGCGCGATCTTCCTGCCGACCTCTTTATGGCTCGGTTTTATCCGCGCACTGCAATACGGTCAGAGCCAGATCATCAGTTTCGTGCTGGTGTTTCTCTCAACGCAAAACGTCGGTGCGCAGGTGGGCGGCGCTTTTCTGGGGACGATTCAAATTCTGCGGGAGAAGTTTCACTCCAGCGTCCTGACCGAAGGAATATCGCTGCAAAACCCGCTGGTGGTCGAGCGGCTTTCGCAATACAGCCATTTGCTGAAACCGTCGCTCAATGATGGCACACAACTGAGCGCCGAAGCGGTGATGCAACTGAGCCTGAAAGTGAGCCAGCAGGCCGGGCTGCTGGCCTACAACGATGTGTTCATGGTGGTGTTTTATATGTCGCTCGGCTGCTTTGCGGTTCTCTGCGCGCACATTATTGCCGGCCGGATCCAGGACAAAAAACGCGAAGCCGCTGATGCGGTGGCGTAATTCATTCGTTTCTATTATCGAACTATAAGAGTAATGCGGGAAAAGTGATGAAAAATGTATTTCGTTATCCGTCGATTTGGGTGGTGCTTTGTCTTGGTATGGCGGGCGTGATGCTGGTGTTGTACAGCTGGCAGTTATTTCCGTTCAGCTCGCAGGTGGAATCCACCGATAACGCCTACGTGCGGGGCAATGTCACCCTGCTCAGCCCGCAGGTTTCGGGGTACATTACCGAGGTCAAGGTTCAGGATTTCATGCCGGTAAAAAAAGGCGATCTGCTGTTTATGATCGACGACAGCACCTACCGTCAGGAGTTATTGCAGGCTGAGGCTGCCGCCGCACAGCAACAGGTGACCTTGCAGAATTTTGAGCAAAATCGTGCCTCCAGCGCCGCAAGCCTGCAACTGGCCGAGGCGGAACTGCAAAGCGCAATGGCGGGCGAAAGCAAAGCCGCACTGGATACCGGCCGTAACAGTTCCCTGCTGGCAAAAGGTCTGGTGTCCAAAACCCTCGGTGATGAGTTACATGCGGCCCTGCTGACCAGCAAAGCCAGTGTCGCCAAAGCGCGGGCATCGGTCAATATCGCCCGTCAGGATCTGTCTCTGGTGGATGCCAATAAAGCGTCGCTGGCCGCCGCCCTGAAGGCCGCGCAGGCGAAGGTGGAAGTGGCGAAAATCAATCTGCTGCACACCCGGATTGTTGCGCCCTCTGATGGTCAGCTCGGCGAAATCAGCGCGCGTTTAGGCCAGTATGTGACAGCCGGGACGCAAATGACGTCGATCACACCGAAAATGGTCTGGGTGACTGCCAACTTTAAAGAGCGTCAGCTGGCCGCGATGACGGTCGGCACACCGGCCTCGTTTACCGTGGATGCGCTTGACGATCATACGTTTAAAGGCCATGTGGTGCGCATTGCCCCGGCGGCGGGGTCGGAATTCAGCGTGCTGAAAGCCGACAACGCGATCGGTAACTTCACCAAAATCGCCCAGCGCATCGCGGTGCGGATTGAGCTGGAGCCTGGTCAGCCACAGAGCGATCGCCTGCGGCCGGGGATGTCAGCGGTAGTCAGTATTGATACGGCTCGTGCTCCGAAAATCTGATCAGCCCGTGACGTCGGCATAGTAGCGCTGCGCCACGTCGGGATGTGAGCGCAGCCGCCCTTTCAGATAGTTGAAGCCCACATCGCGGAACAGCGGATTGAGGGGATCGCTGGCCTCACCGCGCGCTTCTTTCGCCAGTTCCGCCGGTAACGGAAACAGCGGTACCACGGCATCAAGTTGCGCGCCGAGGAAAAAGGCCAGCGATAAACGTTCACCGGCAGCAGGCGGAGACACCACGCGGTGTACCGTGGCGCGCAGATAGCCGTTAGTGGCGAGTTCGAGCAGTTCGCCGATATTCACCACCAGCGTACCCGGCACCGGCAAGGCGTCTACCCACTGATTTTCTTCCACTTCGACCTGCAATCCGCGCTGATCGTCCTGCAATAAGAAACTGAGAAATCCTGAATCTTTGTGTGCACCGACGCCCTGATTGCCCTCGCCCTCCGGACGCCCCGGATAGCGGATCAGCTTGATATGTTCATTGGGTTTTTCGCCATACAGCGGGTCAAAGGCGTTTTCCGGCAGTTTCAGCGCCAGGGCAAAAGCGCGCAGTAAACGCAATGACATGGCCGTCATTTCACGCTGCCAGCGCAGCAGCAACGGCCTCAGTTCCGGTAACGCCTGCGGCCACTGATTCGGCCCCTGCAATCTGGCCCATGCCGGCGTGCGTTCACTGACCGGCAATACTGGCCGCTCTGCGCCGAGATCAAACTGTTCCCGCCAGTCCGGCTGGCCGCGGGTAATTTCTGACGCCGCGCGGTTATAGCCGCGAAAATGTGAAGAGTTGATCATCGCCACGGAGAGCTTTTCTTCTTCCGGCAACGCAAAGAACTGGCGTGAGGCGTTTTGCACATCACTCAACAAGGTGGCATCAACGCCGTGGTTTTTAAGATAGAAGAAGCCGATCTCGCGGGCGGCATAACGCAACTCTGACAGAAAGGTTTCGCGCTGTTCCGGTGAGCCGGAGAACTGGCTGAAGTCGATCAGAGGGATAGTGCTTGAAGGCTGGCTCATTGCTCACTCCGCATCAGTGAAAAGAAGATATCTGTTTGTGACGCTAACACAGCGCTGTTGCGGGTGACCAATAGCCAGATGCTCTGATTTATACTGCGAAGTTATGATTCAAAAGAGTGATTGCCGAGGTAACGGTACACCACCGCCAGATCCTGATCGCCGTAACCGGCACCCACCGCGCCCTGCCAGGTTTCGCTGATGCGTTTCATCACCGGTAAATTCAGCTGACTGCCCGCGTCCAGCGCCAGATTGATGTCCTTCAGCGCCCAGGTCAGTTGCATCTGCGGGGTGTAATCGTCGCTTTTGAACATGTCCATTTTGCCTTTGATGTAAGGCGCAGCCAGCGGGCCGCCTTCCAGGACGTTCCACAAATCGTCGGTAGAAAAGCCCAGTTCTTCGGCCAGTTGCGTGGTTTCGGCGATACCTTCCATCATGGCAATCAGCCAGGCATTCACCACCAGCTTCATTTTAGAGGCGCGACCGGCTTCTCCCAGCCATTTGGTGGCTTTAGAGATCGCCGCAAATACCGGTTCGATCGCCGCGCCGGCTTCCCGGTCACCGCTGGCCAGCACCACGATTTGCGCCTGCTCTGCCGGGGCTTTGGTACCGGACACCGGCGCGTCAAAGAACACTACGTCAGGGCGAAGCTGTGTGATCAGGGCGATCAGGCTTTCGGTGGCGTCAACGCCGAGCGTGCCCATCTGCGCGATAATCCCGCCCTGCTTCAGCCCGGCAAGCACACCGTTGTCCCCCTGATAGATGTCCAGCGACGTCTTGCCGTCGGACAGCATCGTGATAACGACGTCGGCCCCTTCCACGGTGTCACGGGGCGTTGCACCGCGCGTTGCTCCGGCGGCCACCAGATCATCCCCGCGGGATGGCGTACGGTTCCAGACGCGGGTGGTAAACCCTTTTTTGATAAGGTTTGCGGCAAACGCATGGCCCATCGCGCCCAGTCCAAGTACCGCAACAACGGTGGAGGGCTGAACAACAGGTTGCTGACTCATGTGTAACTCCTTGTGCTATCAATGTGTGCAATGACGGTATGCTCAAAGGCTAACACCGCGAAGGGTGTGGCGGGACCGGCTTCTGTAACGGAATGCAACAGAAGGGCTGATAATACTTAACCTCTGCTGACCAACTGGCGTAACATACGCGCTTTCCTTCGATAAATAACATCGAATGTTCTGCGCAGTCTATGATTTGGCTGAGAATTTTCAGGAGTAGGAAGCACTATGAGTAAAGTTGTTTTGATCGGAATTATTTCAGTTATCTTCCTGATGATGGTCGTGATGCTCGGCTCAGTTTATGTCTATCCGTGGTGGATGCAGCGTTCAACGGAAGGCGCCTGCGCTCAGATCAGCAAGAGCAACGCCATTGATACCGTCACCCGTGACTACATGGAAAACCGCATCCCGAACTGGGGCAACGATAAAGACAATATGGGCACTTCCGTGCCGGTGCTGAGCTTTATCAGTGATGATGCGAAAGAGGATAAGGGAACCTATCACATTCCGTTCAGCGCGAAAGGTCCGAACGGAACGCTGGGCTATGTGGCGCACTTCAACTGCTCAAATCACTATGTGAAGTATTCGACGGTTGACTAAGTGAAATCCTGCGGGGCGTGTGATGGCGCCCCGCCTGATACTGCTTATAGCGCCGGTGCGTTAAATCTGATAATCGATCACCGTCTCGCTCTCCTGCCCCGATGCAAAGACCTTCTCCTTAATGTCATTCACCGACAGCCCCGGATTACACAGTTCGATAAACCGCCAGACATAATTACGCTGAAGCTGCGCCCTTTTCAGCCCGAGCCAGACCGTATTGGCTTCAAACAAATGCTCGGCGTTGATCAGTTGCAGCCCGGTGTCACGCGCCGCTTCGTAGGCTTTATCGGCCAAAATCCCCACGCCAAGCCCCAGTTCAACGTACGTTTTGATGACGTCGGAATCCTGCGCACTGAGCACAATATCCGGGCTGAGCGCCGCGCGGCTGAAAGCCTCATCAAGACGCGAACGGCCGGTAATGCCCTGACGATAGGTGATCAGCGGTTGTTCGCTCAGATGCTGCAAGGTAATCGGGTGCTGTAAGGTCAGCGGATGCCCCTGCGGTACCACGATGGCGTGATGCCAGCGGTAATACGGAAACGCGGCGACTGACGGATCGTTCATCAGCTTTTCGCTGGCGATCGCCACATCCGCCTGCCCGCCGAGCAACATCGCCAGCACTTCCTGAGGAGAACCCTGATGGAGTTCCAGCCGCACGCCCGGATAAATGGCGCGAAAGGCCTTGATGACTTTCGGCAAGCTGTACCGCGCCTGCGTATGTGTGGTGGCGATGGTCAGTACGCCTGCGTCCTCTTTGGAGAACACATCCGCCAGCCGCCGGATATTCTGCGCTTCATTAAGAATACGCTCGGCCACGGCCAGCAACTCTTTACCCGGCTCGGTCAGCCCCAGCAAACGCTTGCCGCGACGGATGAATATCTCGACGCCCAGCTCGTCTTCCAGCTCACGAATATGACGGCTGACCCCTGACTGCGATGTGAACAACATGTTCGACACTTCGGTCAGGTTGTAATTGCATCGCGCTGATTCCCTGATAATTTTGAGTTGTTGAAAATTCACCGCCGTCGCCTCTGTCTGTTCTAAAACCCTATTGTTACGGCCTCGGGCTATGCCAGCCAAATAAGAAAAAGCGGTTACTTATGCTTTTTACGACTATAGAGCGCGGCGGCGCAGGGGCGGATTTACTCAGGCACAGCGGTCAGCACCGGTTTTCCGGCGAAATGCGCGTTCAGGTTAGCAAGCACCAGCGACAGCATGTTTTCGACCGACTCCGGCGAACGTCCCGCCACGTGCGGCGTGATCACCAGATTATCAAGCCGCAGTAATTCAGGCGGCACCTGCGGTTCACCCTCCACCACGTCGAGCGCCGCACCGGCGATGTGATGGTGTTTCAGGCTGGCGATAAGCGCGGCAGTATCCACCACGCTGCCCCGTGCAATGTTAATCAGAAAACCTTCAGCCCCTAACGCGTGCAGGACATCCGCATCCACCAGCCTGACGGTATTCTTTCCCCCCGGCGTGGCCACTACCAGATAATCTGCCCAGCCCGCCAGTTCGCGTACGCTGCTGAAATAGCTATACGGCGAATCTTCCACCGGCGTGCGGTTGTGATAACCGATGGCCATATCAAATCCGGCGGCGGCACGCCGCGCAATCAGCGCACCAATATTGCCAAGCCCCACCACGCCGAGCTTTTTGCCTGCCATGCCCGGCACGTTCCAGCGTGACTTGTTCCATTCTCCGCCGCGAACCGCCGCATCAAACTGCGGAATGCGCCGGGTGATCGCCAGCATCAGCGCCAGCGTGTGGTCAGCCACTGACGCATTATTGGTGCCCGGCCCGTGGGTGACGTGAATACCGCGCGCGTTCGCCGCCGCCACGTCGATGTGCTCATACCCCACTCCCTGCGCACAGATAATACTGAGTTGTGGCAACGCTGCCATCTGCGCATCACTCAGGCCGATACTGCCGATGGTGAGTACGGCGCGGATCTGCTGCGCGATATGCGGATCCAGCGTCTCGCGCTGTGCGGGCGTGGTGGCGAAATGCAGGGTAAAACCGGCAGCTTCAAACCGTTCAGGATAGCCAGCATCCAGCGGGACGTGGCTGAGCAACGCGATAGTCATTAAGGCTCCTTTCTCTGCGGCAAAGACGACAAAAAGTGTCAGCGCCCGCCCTGTTGGCGGCGGGTCAGCATGAATATCAGCCAATGCTGCGGCCATGTACAGCAGTTAAGCTTTGCAGAATGATGCAGACAAAAAAAGCCGGTGTGAAGAGTTCACACCGGCGAAGTTACACTGCACAGAAAAAATGACTGACCTCTGACCTGACTGGCGGTTCAGACCGCCTTATGTTGATACGTGGCAATGATCTTGCTGTAGGCGTAAGACTCGGTGCCTTCATAAGTACATTGATACAGGTTGTTGTGGTCGCTGGTATGGCACATTTCCAGCCCCTGGTTGTAATCGCGGGTCGCATCCCAGCCGGAGATGGTGCCGAAGTTGTATTTCTTCGCCAGCGTGATCAGCTTTTTCATGTGATCGACAGTGAAGCTCGGGCCGGTGTCGTTAATGCCAAACATCGGGGTGACACCAATGCGACGCCACAGTTTGGCATCCGACCATTCGGTGAACACGGTTTTGATCTGACGGTGCATCGCCAGCATCGACATTTCCACGCCGGTATACATATCCGGTGGCGGTGCCACGTCGCCGAAGTCCATCGACATGGCGTTGAACAGGGACGGAGAAATCCCGTTTTCATGCACCATCCGGACGAAATCAATACCGAACGACGTCAGGCCCTGTGAATCATCAGACGTTTGCCCGTCTACCGGCAGCGTGAACGCAATCTGCAACTGCGGATTGTTTTTCTGCACCACCGCCATGGTTGCCAGCAGGCGTTTGAGCATTTCAGTCTGCTGCAACGCGCCGCCTTCGATATCGAAATCGATATGCGTCACGGCATAGTTATCCAGCACGCCCTGATAGAGTTCAGCCAGTGCGCCGACATCCGTGATGTGCTCTTCGAGGAAGTTGGAGTTCGCCCCGCCGAAGGAAATCGCCACATCGCCACCTGCGGCGCGGAATGCAGCGATATCTGCTTTGCCGTAATCAGACACAGTGGCATCACCGGTAAATTCCTGACCGTAATCAGAAACATTACCATCGGTGATGGTAACCAGGCCGCCCCAGCAAGGACGGTAATTTGGCGTCCCCTCACCGGCATTCATGTCGGCAGCCGTGATAAAGCCCAGCGTGTAAGCTTTCAGGCCGGAGTCTTTGCCGAAAACGCTCGGACGCGGCGTTGGCCAGCCGGTGAAATCCATAAACGGAGCATGGTTGAAGGAGTAATCTCCCGCATCCGGCAGCGTTTTATCCGTGGTGACATTCAGTACAGAGGATTTCGCCGAGAAGTTACCGGCCAGATCGTAAGCACGAACCTGAACACTGTAAGCCGTTTGCGCGGTCAGGCCACCCAGGGTGATGGAGCTGCTGGTGGTTTTTTGCGTTTTGGCGACTTTGGTTTTGGTATCGGTATAAGTGACTTCGTAACCGCTGACCATCACGTTATCCGTTGAAGGCGTCCAGACCAGGCTGAGGGTCACGGCCCCGGCGGCAACGGCTTTTACGTCAGCCGGCACCGTCGGCGCCTGAGTATCCGCTACCAGATCGGCGGCTTCGCCGTTCACTTTAAAGCTGCGCGGCAGATTACCGATGCTGACACCGGTATTACAGCCAATCATGATAGCAAAACGGCCTTTGCCGCCCGCCGGGATCACGCTGCAATCGTCAATCAGCTTGCCTTTGATCGGGCTGCTCCAGGTTTCAAATTCGAAATTTTGGTTTGCCGAAGCGCTCTGGGTATTGTCGATGGTGAATTCTACTTTTCCGGACGCCAGATCGGTGTCCGTCATATTAAATACGTCAATGAAACACGCCGATGACCAGACATCATCTGCATTTTCCCATGCAGCAGAAACCATATATTTTTGTTTGGTGGTGCTCATAAATCATAACTCCGATTAGTAATGAAGATGGGGGTAAGTGACGGAAAGCAAACGGCAGGCGCGGGGTAAAATTCGTTGTCTCATCGCTCACCGCTGCTTTCTCTGAGGCCAGTATCGGAGCCTGATTTCAAAAGAGAAAATCACACTTCATCAAAAATTTTCGTGAGGAATGAAGGCTTTAATATCAGTCAGTAAAGCCTCTGTAAGTGATTGCCGGTGAGAGGCAAAAAAACCTCATTCAGGAATGTTTGCCGCACGCTGATGCTTGTGCGCAGGACGTGATACCCCTCTTTTTTGTCACGCCGCGGTCACTGATTTTGCGGTTAATCGGCTACCGGTGGGGGAAATGCCGCAAGTGCAACTACACTGGTTTGGTAGCAACAGACAAGCAGCCCCTTGAGCTGCGGATATTTTTCGCTCAATTTTTCAGGATTTATTCTGACTGACCTGCTCAGGAGTGTGAAACGAATGGCAAAACCTCGATCCGGCAAAGTCACCCAACCGACGGCCACCACGGAAGAAGTCCGCAGCGTACCCTCCAATGCTCAGGTCAACATCGCTGTTGATGAGCTGGGCGTGCGCATCATGCATCCTTACAGCGACGGTGAAATCGTCCGAAGCTTTGATTCCGGCCATACCACCCGCGTGCGCGAAGGATTACCGGTTCCGCTCGGCGCAACCTGGGACGGCCTGGGGGTGAACTTCGCCTTGTTCTCCGCCAATGCCACCAAAGTGGAGCTGTGCCTTTTTAATGATGAGGGAGAGCAATACGACGTCATTGAACTGCCGGAATACACCGATGAGGTCTGGCATGGCTATCTGCCGGATGCCCGCCCCGGCCTGCTTTACGCCTATCGCGTGCATGGGCCCTATGCGCCTCACGACGGCCACCGGTTTAACCCGGCCAAACTTCTGCTCGACCCGTATGCCAAACAAATTGTCGGCGACCTGAAATGGGATGACGCCCTGTTCGCCTATGACATGCAAAGCGATAAGAAGGATTTGCACCTCGACAATACGGACAGCGCCCCTTTCCTGCCAAAATGCCGGGTGATTGACCCGGCATTCTCCTGGGCGCGCTCGCGCAAAAAGCATATTCCATGGGAAAAAACGCTGATTTATGAAACGCATTTGCGCGGTTACACCATGCGCCATCCGGCGGTGCCGGAGCATCTGCGCGGCACATTTTCCGGGATGAGCACCCCGCACATTGTCGAGTACATCCGCTCGCTGGGGGTAACGTCCGTTGAACTGATGCCGATCCACGCCTTCACCGATGACCGGCACCTGCAGGATAAAGGTCTGCATAACTTCTGGGGCTATAACACGCTGAGCTTCTTTGCCCCGCATCCGCAATATATGGCGACGCACACCGTCAATGAATTCAAGCAGATGATCGCTACTTTCCACGCGGCGGGTATCGAAGTGATTCTGGACGTGGTCTACAACCATACGGCGGAAGGCAATGAGCTCGGCCCGACGCTGTCCTTCAAAGGCATCGACAACGCCAGTTATTACCGGCTGATGCCGGACAATAAACGCTATTACATTAATGATACCGGCACCGGCAATACGCTCAACCTCAGCCACCCGCGCGTGTTGCAGATGGTCACGGATTCGCTGCGCTACTGGGCGACAGAAATGCAGGTGGATGGTTTCCGCTTCGACCTGGCGACCATTCTCGGGCGTGAAAGCTATGGTTTTGATGAAGGCTGCGGTTTTCTCGATACCTGCCGTCAGGACCCGATCCTCAGCCAGTGTAAACTGATTGCTGAACCCTGGGATTGCGGCCCCGGCGGTTATCAGGTCGGCGGTTTCCCGCCTGGCTGGATGGAGTGGAATGATCGTTTCCGCGATACGGTGCGCAAATTCTGGCGCGGTGACGAAGGCCAGCTGGCGCAGTTCGCCACGCGGCTTTCCGGTTCTGCCGATCTGTTCAATCATCGCGGCCGTAAGCCTTACGCCTCCGTCAACTTTATTACCGCGCACGACGGCTTCACGCTCAACGACTGGGTGTCTTACGAGAAGAAACACAACGAAGCCAACGGGGAGAACGGCAAAGACGGCAGCGATAACAACATTTCAGCCAACTATGGCGTGGAAGGCCCGACCGACGATCCGGAGATCAGCGAACTTCGCCTGCGCCAGATGCGCAATATGCTGGCGACGCTGCTGTTCTCACAAGGTACACCGATGCTGCTGGCCGGTGATGAGTTTGCCCGTTCGCAAAACGGCAATAACAATGCCTATTGTCAGGACACCGAGATTGCCTGGGTCAACTGGAACATCGGCGATAAAGGCCAGTCCCTGCTGCTGTTCACCTACCGGCTGATCGCCCTGCGCAAGCGATTCCCGATTTTACATCGCGGGCGCTTTCTGACCGGTGCGATCCATGAAAAGCTCGACGTCAAAGACGTGAGCTGGTTCCAGCCGCAGGGGCCGGAAATGACCGATGCTGCCTGGAAAGATCCGCACGCAAAATGCATCGCCATGCTGCTCGATGGCCGCGCCCAGCCCACCGGCCTGCTGCGCCACGGTTCCCTGAGTACCGTGCTGCTGCTGTTTAACGCATCTCACAAAGACGTGATGTTTGTGTTGCCTTCGGTGGCGCATGGCGAGAGCTGGCGGCATATTTTCGATACCTTTCAGCCTGATGATGTGAACGAGCATAATTTCGATTTCGGACGCGAGTACATCTGTACTTCGCGCACGGTGGTGCTGTTTGAACTGATCAGTACCGCGAAACACTGAACCACGGCGCTGCTTCAGGCATTGAGGATCTGAAGCAGCATCTTCGGCGTTACGTGCATTTCCCGATTATCTCAGTGAAAAAATGCACGGCACGCTTTAAGACGATAACGTTTACTGCGGATCTTTCAGATAGGCTTTGAACTGCGGCGACATATAGCTTTTGAAGATGTCGCCCTCTTTGGTGATCAGATACACCGCAAGATGTTGTTGTTCTGCCAGCGCCAGCGCTTTCTTCGTGCCAAGCACCATCAGACCGGTGTCCCAGCCGTCTGCTTCCAGCGCGGTCGGGGCGATCACCGTCGCCGATACCAGCTTATGGGTGATTGGCGAACCGGTGGCCGGATCGATGATGTGCGAAAGACGTTTGCCGTTCAGCTCGTAATAATTGCGATAACTGCCGGAGGTACTGATGCCCATGCCCTGCAAATCAACAATCGCCTGTACCGCGGTTTCTTTGTCCGTTGGTTTCTGAATTGCCACCTGCCACGGATTTCCCTGCGCATTATGTCCGCGTGAAACCACCGCGCCGCCCACCGACACCAGATAATTGCTGATGCCGTTCCCCTCAACCAGCCGTGCCAGGTGATCGGTTGCATAACCTTCGCCGACCGTGGAGAGATCAACGTACATGCCCGGCAAATCTTTTTGCAGATACTGCCCGTCATTTTGCTGGATCACTTTCAGATGCTGTAACCCGATACGCTGACGCGCTGCGGCGATCTGTTCCGGCGTCGGCGTTTTCACCGGCTGTTTGTCCGGGCCAAATCCCCACAAATTCACCAGCGGGCCGACGGTGATGTCCATCGCACCACCGGTTAAGGTGCCGATACGCATTGAGGTGACGATCGCGTCAGCCATCCCGGCACTGATCGGCTGGGGCACGTTGCCCTGATACTGATTGAAACGAGACAGCACCGAATCCTCTTTGTAAGTCGATAACTGATGGTCGTCCTCTTTGAGCTGCGCTTCAATTTGCTCCCGCAGCGCCGCTTCCCGGTTTTTATCCACGCCTGCCAGACTGACACGATAAAACGTGCCCATGGTTTTACCTTCAATGACCAGCGCACTCTCCTGCGCGGTGGAGCTGCCATCGCAGGCAGATAACAAACTGACCGCGCAAAGCACAAAGGCGGTGCGCGTTAAAACCGGTGTTAAAGACATGAGGAAAGACTCGTCTGACTGCCCGAAACCGGGCAAAAAAAGAAAACGCAATGGTAAAGGATGACATCTAAACCGCAGTGGAACTGACGTAAATTATCCGCATAAACCGCCTGCGGGTAAAGCCGTCTGCGGCTTTGATGTTGCCCGTTACCCTTGCCGGTAAATAATCCTGAAATGGTTAGCCCGGTCATAAAAATCATTTTTGAATCTATACTTAGCTGCTGGAGCAGAAGTGGGTTAACAAAAATGCACGTCTGTTCTGCCACAAAATTGAGGAGAAAGAATGCCGTACCTTGATGATCCCTTAATTATTTTTACTGACCTCGATGGTTCGCTGCTCGACCACCATGATTACAGCTGGCAACCGGCGAAGCCCTGGCTGGACAGGCTTGCCGCAGCGCAGATACCGCTGATCCTGACCACCAGTAAAACGTCCGCCGAAGTGGCGGCATTGCAGTCAGATCTCCAGCTGACGCATCTCCCTTTTATTGCTGAAAACGGTGCCATGATCCACCTTCCGCCAGACTGGCGAGGTCAGGGTCCGATGATGGGTGCGCGCTATGCGGATATCCGCCGCACTCTGGAGGAATTACGCCACCGCTACGATTTTGAATTTCGCGGTTTCGGGGATGTCACGCCAAAGCAGGTCGCCCTCTGGACCGGACTTTCCGAAGCGGATGCTGCGCTGGCGATGCTGCGTGAAGCTTCCGAACCTCTGATCTGGTTTGGTAACGATCTGGATTTCGCACATTTCAAAAAATGCCTCACCCGTGAAGGGCTGGCGCTGACGCGTGGCGGACGTTTCTGGCATGTGATGGGCGTTGATGCGGGGAAAGGCCCGGCGGTGCAATGGCTTTCCGCTGAGTATCAGCGCCAGCGCGGTAAACCGGCGATCAGTATCGGACTGGGGGACGGGCCTAACGATCTCTCGATGCTGGAAGTGGTCGATCACGCCGTGGTCATTAAAGGCCATCACCACCACGAGATGCCGCTGAGCCGTCATCACCCCGCTCAGGTTTATCGCACCACGGAATTTGGCCCGCACGGCTGGGTTCAGGGTTTAGATCATTTTATTTCGTCCCGCCAGCGGGAAATGCTAAATGAAAAATAAGGGATAGAGTGTCGCGGGAGTGCGTTTCAGATAATTGTTTGTTTCCAATAATTTTATCAATTCTAAAATTGGAGAATATCGAATGAGTGATTTTTATCAGGATGGTGTGATTACTAATTTCCATAATTTGACCAACCGAAAAGTGGAAGAACTGGAATACGATTTGCAGGTTTTTTCGGGACGCCGCTCAATGGGGTTAATATTGCCTTCATTATTTTCAGAACTTGAAGGTCCGGCGCTGACCAAAATTGTCGATGAGCTGACAAAAGTCCCCTATCTGGAAGAAATTGTTATTGGTCTGGATCGCGCAGACCGCGATCAGTTTTTATTTGCCCGCGAATTTTTCTCCCGCCTGCCACAGCGCCACCGTATTTTATGGAACGATGGCCCGCGTCTGAAAGCGCTGGATGAAGAGCTTAAAAAAGAAAATCTTTCGCCAATGGAACCGGGTAAAGGCCGCAACGTCTGGTTTTGCGTCGGGTATACGCTGGCCTCGCGGCGCACCTCGGTCGTCGGGCTGCATGATTGTGACATTGTCACCTACAGCCGCGATATGCTGGCGCGCCTGATGTACCCGGTGGCAAACCCTAATTTCCATTATGATTTCTGTAAAGGCTATTACGCCCGTGTGGCAGACGGTAAATTCAATGGCCGCGTTGGCCGCCTGCTGGTGTTTCCGCTGCTGAAATCCCTGCAGATTGTCTACGGCCACTCCGATTTCCTTGAGTATCTGCGCACTTTCCGTTATCCGCTTTCCGGCGAATTCGCCATGCGTACTCACGTTCTTAATGACCTGCGTATCCCGAGTGACTGGGGGCTTGAGATTGGCGTGCTTTCCGAACTGCACCGCAATACGGCGACCCGACGCATCTGTCAGGTAGATATCGCCGATAATTACGACCATAAACATCAGCCGATGTCAGAAGATGATGCCACTAACGGTTTGCAGCGTATGAGCATCGACATCACTAAAGCGCTGTATCGTAAGATGGCGATCCTGGGCGTGAATATCACCAGCGAGTCTTTCCGCATTCTGAAAGCCACCTACTATCGCAATGCGCTGGATATGATTGACGGGTTTGAGAATGACGCGCGCATGAACGGTTTGTCTTTCGACCGCCACAGCGAGGAATCCGCCGTGGAGTTGTTCTCCGGCGCCATTATTGAAGCCGGTCAGGCGTTTGTGGATACGCCGAGTGAAAAACCCTTTATCCCAAGCTGGAGTCGCGTGCAGTCGGCGTTTCCCGATATGCTGGATCGCCTTCATGAAGCAGTGGAAAAAGATAACGAAGGTGACGTGTAACCGCCCTCGCTTAAAAAAAAACCAAAAATCTCAACGCTGCCCTGGCAGCGTTTTTTGCTTTCAAATCACCGGCTTTATTCGCGAACAAAACAAACAATCGGAGGATGCGCAATAATCGCCGGGTAGCCGGATTTATGTCATAATCCGTGCGCATTTGTCAGTATTCTTAAAGATTAAGTTAAGATGCAGATAATCAAAAAACGGCCTGCAGATAACTCTGAGATGGGTTTGTTTAGATTCAAACAAATTATTCTTAAAAAAATTATATAATTTTTATGAATAAATTGACCCACATCTAAATCTCATTGATTCTCAATTCGTCGAAATACCTCGTTCAGATCAAAACAATTAGAAAAAAAACCCGTTAAAAATCGTGGTTTTTTAACATTTCGCCCTTTTAGCCCCATTCTGCTACTTATCACTCGCCGCAAAAGATGTTAAAATTGACCCATATCAATATTGCCTGAGTGACTCTTATGATCCCGGAAAAGCGTATTATTCGACGTATCCAATCTGGTGGCTGTGCGATCCATTGTCAGGACTGTAGCATTAGTCAGCTTTGCATTCCTTTCACGCTGAACGAGCATGAACTCGACCAGCTCGACAACATCATCGAAAGGAAAAAACCGATTCAAAAAGGCCAGGCACTGTTCAAAGCTGGCGATGAATTGAAATCCCTTTACGCCATCCGTTCCGGCACCATCAAGAGCTACACCATCACCGAACAAGGTGACGAGCAAATCACCGGTTTCCATCTGGCGGGTGATTTAGTCGGCTTTGATGCGATCGGCGGTTTGCAGCACCCGAGTTTCGCACAGGCTCTGGAAACTTCCATGGTGTGTGAAATCCCGTTTGAGACACTTGATGATCTCTCCGGGAAAATGCCGAATCTGCGCCAGCAAATGATGCGTCTGATGAGCGGTGAGATAAAAGGCGATCAGGATATGATCCTGCTGTTGTCGAAGAAAAATGCCGAAGAACGTCTGGCTGCCTTCATCTATAACCTCTCCCGCCGTTTCGCACAGCGTGGTTTCTCTCAGCGTGAATTCCGCCTGACCATGACCCGTGGCGACATCGGTAACTACCTCGGTCTGACCGTGGAAACCATCAGCCGCTTGTTAGGCCGTTTCCAGAAATCAGAAATGCTGAGTGTGAAAGGGAAATACATCACCATTGAGAATCATGAAATGCTTTCTCAATTAGCCGGTCAGTCTGCTCCCGTCTCTGCTTAAATTTTTGTGTCGGATCATCAGTGAATAATTTGTTGATCCGACTCAATTTCTCCGCTGTCCGATTGCTTAATCTTGGTTTACTCTGTACTTAATACAGTGAAATGCTGTTCTCTCACAGGTGTTAAGGAGTCCCCATGGCTAAGTATCAGAATTTACTCGTTGCTATAGACCCCAATCAGGATGATCAACCCGCCCTGCGACGCGCCGTTTATCTGGTGCAGCGTAACGGTGGCCGGATCAAAGCTTTCCTGTCTATTTATGATTTCTCCTATGAGATGACCACCATGCTGTCGCCTGATGAACGGACGAGCATGCGACAAAGTGTGATCAACGAACGGGCGGAATGGATTAAAGAGCAGTGCCGCTACTATATTGAGGCCGGTATCCAGATTGAAGTTAAAGTGGTCTGGCATAACAAACCTTTTGAAGCGATTATTCAGGAAGTCATTTCTGCCCAGCACGACCTGCTGTTAAAAATGGCCCATCAGCACGACCGCCTCGAATCCGTTATCTTCACCCCTACTGACTGGAATTTGCTGCGTAAGTGCCCGTGTCCGGTGTGGATGGTGAAAGACCAGCCTTGGCCAGAAGGCGGTAAAGCCGTCGTCGCGGTTAACCTTTCCAGCGAAGAGCCCTACCACGATCCGCTTAATATCAAACTGGTGAAAGAAAGTATCGAACTGGCCTCTCACGTTAATCAGACGGAAGTCCATCTGGTCGGCGCGTACCCTGTCACACCGATCAATATCGCCATTGAGCTGCCGGACTTTGATCCCAGCGTTTACAACGACGCCATCCGTGGTCAGCATCTGATTGCCATGAAAGCGTTACGGCAGAAATTCCAGATCGATGAAAAATTCACTCACGTAGAAAAAGGCCTGCCGGAAGAAGTGATCCCCGATTTGGCTGAACATTTGCAAGCCGGTGTGGTGGTGTTGGGCGCGATTGGCCGTACCGGTCTGTCAGCCGCATTTCTCGGTAATACCACTGAACAGGTGATCGACCATCTTAAGTGCGATTTGCTGGCGATTAAACCAGATGATTTCGAATGCCCGATCACACAGGACGATGATGAAGAGGACGACGACGAGTAACGTCAGAGCCGCCGGGGTTCCGCAAAAATAAAGGCCAGTCATCTGACTGGCCTTTTTCATTACTGTTAACGATAGAACTGATAACTATCAGAGCGCGCGAAGGATCTTCTCAACGCTTTCTTTTGCATCGCCAAACAGCATCTGCGTATTTTCTTTGAAGAACAGCGGGTTCTGTACGCCGGCATAACCGGTGTTCATGGAACGTTTGAACACGATCACGTTCTGCGCTTTCCACACTTCCAGCACCGGCATGCCGGCGATCGGGCTGCGCGGATCTTCCTGCGCTGCCGGGTTCACGGTGTCATTGGCACCGATAACCAGCACCACGTCGGTATCGCTGAAATCATCATTGATTTCATCCATTTCCAGCACGATATCATACGGCACTTTCGCTTCTGCCAGCAGAACGTTCATGTGGCCCGGCAAACGCCCTGCAACAGGGTGAATACCGAAACGCACTTTGATGCCCTTCGCACGCAGTTTCGCTGTGATGTCGTGAACCGGATACTGAGCTTGTGCCACCGCCATGCCGTAGCCAGGGGTGATGATCACGGAGCTGGCGTTTTTCAGCATGTCTGCCACATCTTCCGCGCTCGCTTCGTGATACTCGCCCATCTCTTCAGCATTGCCGGTTGATGAACCGTCTGTGCCGAAGCCGCCTGCAATCACGCTGATGAACGAACGGTTCATCGCTTTACACATGATGTAAGACAAGATCGCACCGGAGGAACCGACCAGCGCACCGGTCACGATCAGCAGGTCGTTGCTGAGCATAAAGCCCGCCGCCGCCGCTGCCCAACCGGAATATGAGTTCAGCATGGACACCACAACCGGCATGTCCGCACCGCCAATCGACGACACCAGATGCCAGCCGAAGCCGAGTGCAATGAGAGTCATGATCAGCAGAGCCAGCACTTGCAGACCCACGCTTTCGGTACGCACGAACGTCACCATCAGCAGGAAAGACACCACCAGCGCAGCCAGATTCAATTTATGACGATGTGGCAACGCCAGCGGTTTGGAAGAGATAATCCCGCGCAGTTTGCCAAAAGCCACGATGGAACCGGTGAACGTCACTGCACCGATGAAGATACCGAGAAAGACCTCCGTCAGATGGATGTTTTCCATCACGCCTTCCATCGGCACTGAACCGTGATCCAGATAGCTGTTAAAGCCAACCAGAACCGCAGCCAGACCGACGAAGCTGTGCAGAATCGCCACCAGTTCCGGCATTTCAGTCATTTCGACTTTGCGCGCCAGATAAACACCGATTGCGCCACCGATCACCATCGCAACGATGATCCAGCCAACGTTACCGGAATCAGGGCCGAGAATGGTCGCGATTAACGCGATCGCCATCCCGGTAACACCGAAGATGTTCCCCTGTTTTGACGTTTCATGTTTAGAGAGCCCCGCAAGGCTGCAAATAAACAGAATAGCGGCAACAATATATGCTGCTGTAACTAAACCCCCAGACATATGCTACCCCTTAATTCTTACGAAACATCTTCAGCATGCGCTGAGTGACGGTGAATCCGCCAAAAATATTGATACTGGCGATCAGTACGGCAATAAAGGACAGGAAGCTGACCCAGCCACCGTGACCGATTTGCAGCACTGCGCCCACCACGATGATCCCGGAAATGGCGTTCGTGACCGACATCAGCGGTGTATGCAAGGCATGGCTGACGTTCCAGACCACGTAGTAACCCACCACACAGGACAGCGCAAATACGGTGAAGTGAGACAGGAACTCTTTCGGCGCAACGTTCGCCAGCCAGCCAAACAGCACAATGGCCACGGCCATGATGATGAACTTGGTCCACGGAGAGGCCGGTTTGGCTTCCACTTTGGCGACAGGTTCTGCGGCTTTCGCCGCCTGAGGTTGCGCAGACACCTGAATGGCTGGCGCAGGCCAGGTCACTTCACCGGCTTTCACAACGGTCACGCCGCGAACCACGGTATCTTCGAAATCGATCTCGATTTCACCGTTTTTCTCTTTGCACAGCAGTTTCAGCAGGTTGACCAGGTTGGTTCCGTAAAGCTGGGAAGATTGCGTCGGCAGACGGCTGGGTAAGTCGGTATAACCGATGATCTTCACACCGTTTTCTGTCGTGGTGATTTTATCCGCCACGGTCAGTTCACAGTTACCGCCCGTCTGGGCCGCCAGATCGACGATCACACTGCCCGGCTTCATGGAAGCCACCATGTCTTTGGTGATGAGCTTCGGTGCAGGACGGCCAGGGATCAGCGCGGTGGTCACGATGATATCCACTTCTTCAGCCTGAGCGGCAAACAGCGCCATTTCTGCTTTGATGAAGGCTTCTGACATGACTTTGGCATAACCGTCGCCGCTGCCTGCTTCTTCTTCAAAATCGAGTTCGAGGAACTCTGCACCCATGCTCTGAACCTGCTCTTTCACTTCAGGGCGGGTATCAAAAGCACGAACGATGGCACCGAGACTGCCTGCTGCGCCGATGGCAGCCAGGCCAGCCACGCCGGCACCGATAATCATCACTTTGGCCGGTGGCACTTTACCGGCGGCGGTGATCTGCCCGGTGAAGAAACGACCGAATTCGTGAGCGGCTTCGACTATCGCACGGTAACCGGCGATGTTAGCCATTGAACTCAGGGCATCCAGAGATTGTGCGCGGGAAATACGCGGCACGGAATCCATTGCCATGGCGGTGACCTGACGGTCAGCCAGTTTCTGAATAAGCTCAGGGTTCTGTGCAGGCCAGATAAAGCTGACCAGCGTGGTACCTGCCTGTAATTTATCGATTTCGTCGTTTTCAGGTGCATTCACCTTTAAAACGATATCTGAATGCCATACTTCTTCGCCGCTGACCACAGACGCACCCGCTTGTTCATAAGCGGCGTCCTCAAAGCTGGCTAACTTCCCGGCACCTTGTTCGATAGCGACCGTAAAGCCGAGTTTCAGCAACTGCTCCACCGTTTTCGGTGTGGCTGCGACTCTGGCTTCATTGGTCAACCGCTCTCTTGGTACACCAATACGCATAGTATTCCCTTCACCCTTTTCATTGATGATTTGTGTCATCGTCATAACATTTTATTTACCAGCCTGCTGGCTTATGAAGAACGCCGGAGAGTATTTTTTCAGGCTGGTTATAACCTACTGAATATCTAATCAATAATCTACGTATCGCAGCGATAGTCAGGTAATTAATAATAAAAAAATTGATATGGGCCGCAAACCTGCTGCAAACCCTGAGAAACACGTGTTTAATTCTCTTTAATCCGCCAGTGAAACCAGATCTATCACTCTGCCCTTCACGCTTGCAGACCGCTCCGGGCGGGCATAAAAGTTAGAAAATAGTGAATAATTAACATTAATTTCACTACTTGGATTATTCCTTAAACTTATATAAGTTATGGTCAGCAAAAAAAGAACCGTGTCACCGCGTTGACGCTCGCATAATTGCCATAAATTACTGAGACACTCAGCATTGTTACATGCAATAATCGGCCGCTAACCTGTTACACATCAAGAATTCAGCACGTTTCAACATTACTGCGCAAGGTGAAAGGATTTTTTATGAAGCTGACAAAAACGATCATCGTATCGGCCCTGTTTTCTGTTTCTGCGCTGTCTGCTGCTCACGCCGCGCAGGAAATAAGCCCGCAGAAAGCAGCAGCCATCAAACCCTTTGATCGCATTGTTATTTCCGGGCGTTTTAACACGCTTGGCGATGCGGCTGATGCCGTATCACGCCGCGCCGATACACTGGGTGCGGATTATTTCTATATTCAGGACACCAACTCTTCTAACAATAGCGGCAACTGGCGCGTCGTTGCAGATATCTATAAAAAAGATGCGCCAGAAGTGAGCAAGAACACAAATTACCGTGTGATCAACGGCGTGGTCGAGCTGCCTAAAGATGTGGCCTATCAGCTTGAGCCTTTTGACACCGTGACAGTCAGCGGTTTTTATCGCAGCCAGCCAGACGTAAATGATGCCATCACTAAAGCAGCGAAAGACAAAGGGGCTTACTCCTTCTTCATCGTTCGCCAGATTGATGCCAACAGCGGCGGCAACCAGTACATCACCGCGTTCATCTACAAAAAAGATGCCGCGAAACGTGTTGTTCAGGATCCGGATGCTATCCCTGCAGATTCTGAAGCAGGTAAAGCCGCACTGGCCGCCGGTGGTGCAGCCGCGAAGAAAGTAGAAATCCCTGGTGTTGCCTCTTCAGGCAGCCCGAGCCGCGAAGTGGGTCGTTTCTTTGAAACCCAGACGTCTACCGGTAAACGTTACACTGTCACCGCGACTAACGGTGCTAAAATTCAGGAAGTGAACGACGTTACCGCAGCACAGATGGTTCCGTTTGATTCCGCTACCTTCACCGGTCACTTCAACAGCACGACGGATGTTTCGCAGGAAGTTGCGAACCGTGCTGCGGCGAAAGGTGCCAAGTTCTACCACATTACCCGCCAGTGGCAGAACAAGAGCGGTGGTAACCTGACCGTGAGCGCTGACTTCTTCAAATAAGTCTGACGCCAGCACACAGCAAAAAGGCAGCTATTGATAGCTGCCTTTTTTTATATCTGATTGTGCGATACGGACGTGATGCCGATGCCGGGGCATTACTCGCCCCAGGTTCTTTCCAGCACGTTGATCCAGTTTTTGTAGCAAATCTTCTCAAGCAATGCCTGCCCGTACCCTGCTTTCCTTAATGCCTCCACCAGCACCGGCAGACCACCAACGTCAGACATAAACGGCGCCATTGACGCACCATCGAAATCTGAACCAAAGCCCACCCCATCCTCACCCAGATGTTCCACCAGATAATCCACGTGTCGCACCATGATCTCGGTGCCGGTGTCATCACTGCGTTTGCCATCTTCCCGCAGGAACGGCACAGCAAAGTTCAGCCCCACAAAACCCTGGCTCTCCCTGATTGCGCCGAGTTGTTTATCGGTCAGATTTCGCGATTGCGGACAAATGCTGAACGCATTGGAATGGCTGGCGACCAGCGGCGCATCACTGAGTTTCGCGACCTGCCAGAATCCTTTTTCGTTCAGATGCGAGAGGTCAATCATGATGCGTTTCTGATTACAGGCTTTAATCAGGCGGATGCCTGCATCGGTCAGGCCCGGCCCGATATCCGGCGAGGTCTGATATTTGAACGGCACACCGTGCCCGAAGATGTTCGGGCGGCTCCACACCGGCCCCAGTGACCGCAATCCCATGCTGTACAACACGTCGAGATTGTAAAGATCGGCATCAATCGCTTCCGCGCCTTCAATATGCATAACCACAGCTAATGCGTGGTTATCGATTGAATGTCGAATATCCCGCGCCGTGCGACAAATTTTCACCTTTCCCTGTGACTGCTCTTCGATGCGCAACAGAAACGCCATCATGCCAAACGTGACGTCGCGTGCAAAATCGAAAGAAGGCGTCGGAGAAAAATCGGGATGTTTTTGAGTACCTTCCAGCAGAAATTGCGTATCCACCGAGCGATCGGGCACGGTCTTTGCAAGATCGACATCAGGAGTCGGTACCCAGGCGGCGAAAAGCCCGCCAGCAAAGCCTGCTTCACGGCAGCGAGGCAGATCCATTTGTCCGCTGGCCGGGCCCTGGAGGAATGCATGCTCAGGATTTTGACGATGTTCTGTCCAAAGTTGTAGCAAAACGTCGTTATGTCCATCAAAAACTGGCATTAGCTCTTCAGATCCGTGCGCTACGTTATTCATAAAAAAGGTCTACCTTTGATTGAGCGTGACTGAGACAACGGCGAGTTGCCCGCAGGAAGTGCATCACCACTGCGATGTTGCACTAAAGAGGAACAAGTCTGTCGTCATTCACATTAGTTTTTTCGATATGAAATGTCGAAGGGTGCAAAGCAACGGTTTTTCATTTAAGCCAGTTGCCTGCGGTGAAGTCAAGGGTTAGCCACTGTAATATTTAATTTTACTTTTATATATCAACACGATGGGAGTAGTTATGGTTACCAGGCGTCAATTCGTTACCGGTTTTTCCGCAATACCCGCTTTGTCTTACCTGAAATTTGATTCGGTATTTGCTGCCACGCCAGCCTCGATACTGGTGATGGCTATCCAGCTCGACATCATTACCAGTCTGGATCCGCATGAAAGCTTCGAATCTGTTGGCAGTGAAATTACCGGCAATATGTATCAGCAACTGGTGAAACCAAAGCTGGCCTCCCCGGACGAAATCGAAGGCGATCTGGCCCTGTCCTGGACCGCGTCTGACGACAAAAAAACCTTCACCTTCAAACTGGATCCCAAAGCCAAATGGGCCGATGGCAAACCGGTCACCGCAGAAGATGCCGCGTTCTCCCTGCAACGTGTGGTGAAACTCGACAAGAGCCCGGCCTATATCATCAATCAGTTTGGCTACACCAAAGACAACGTAGACAGCATGGTCACCGCGCCTGATGCCGAAACGCTGGTGATCAAAACTGCTGAACCTGCGTCTGAATCTTTCCTGCTGTACTGCCTGACCGCCAACGTCGGCAGCATCGTGCAGAAATCGGCCTGTCTGGCGAATCAGGCAGGTGACGATTTGGGCAATGCCTGGCTGAAGAAAAACAGTGCCGGTTCCGGTGCTTTCAAGTTGCGCGACTGGAAAGTCAGCGAATCCGTCATTCTTGAAAGCAATAAAAACAACCCGCACGCGGGTAACATCCAGCGCATCATCATGCGTCACATCGTCGATCCTTCTGCGCAACTGCTGATGTTGCAAAAAGGTGATGTGGATATCGCACGCAACCTGACCACAGAACAGCTGCGTCCGCTGATGAACGACAAAAACTTCACCCTGGTGCGCAAAGGTATCGCCGGCACTTACATGCTTTCTGCTAACACGGCGCACCCGAACCTGGCTAAACCGCAGGTCTGGCAGGCGCTTAAGTGGGCAGTGGATTACGAAAATATTCAGCAGCACATCGTGCCGCTGACGCACAAAATCCATCAAAGTTTCCTGCCTGAAGGTTTCCCGGCGGCGGTGAACACCATTATGTACAAACGTGATGTTGCTAAAGCGAAAGCCCTGCTGGCCGAAGCCGGTTTCCCGAACGGATTTGAAATCACGCTGGATCACTACTCCGCTTCACCTTCATCAGACATCGTGCAGGCTTTGCAGTCGAACCTCGCCGAAGTGGGTATCAAAGTGACCTTACTGGCCGCCGAGAGCCGTCAGGTGCTGACCAAGATGCGTGCGCGTCAGCAGCAACTGGCACTGACCCAATGGGGCGCGGATTACTTTGATCCGAACTCAAATGCCGAAGCGTTCTGCAGCAACCCGGATAACACCGATGCTGCCAAAAGCCGCACGCTGGCGTGGCGTTGCAGCTGGCAGGACAAAAGCATTTCCGATCTCAGCACCAAAGCGCTGAAAGAGTCCGATCCGGCCACCCGTATCAAACTCTATGAAGAATTGCAGACCAGACATATGGAAAACAGCCCGTTTATCATCATGCTGCAACCGACCAATACCGCCGCCTGCCGTAATGTGATTTCCGGCGTGGCATTAACCGTCATGAACACCAGCCCTTACGAGAAGGTTGTGAAAGCGTGAGCAAGAGACTCAATGGCTATCTGAGTACCTGCATCAGCGTTTGTCTTACTTTGTTTGGTCTGTCGGTGGTGACGTTTTTTATCGGTCGCGTGATGCCGACAGATCCGGTTCTGGCTGCGGTTGGCGATAACGCCCCGCAGGCAGTCGTCGAACGGGTTCGTCATGAAATGGGGCTGGACCAGCCCCTCTGGTTGCAGTTCTTCCATTACATCAGTCAGGTGTTTCACGGTGACTTAGGCCGTTCCGCCCTGACCTCCAATCTGGTCACCACCGATATCGCCCGGTTCTTCCCCGCAACGCTGGAACTGGCCACGGCAGCGATCATTATCGCCGCCGTGATCGGCATTCCTCTGGGCGTCTGGGCTGCAACCCGTCAGGGCAGCTGGATTGATCAGACCATCCGTGTGGTATGTCTGGCCGGTCACTCGCTGCCGGTGTTTGTGCTGGCCCTGCTCAGCCTGCTGATTTTCTACTCCGTGCTCGGTATCGCGCCGGGGCCGGGACGTCAGGACATCATTTATCAGGACATGATCCCTCAGGTCACCGGATTGTTAACCGTGGACTCGCTGATTGCCGGGGACATGGGAGCGTTCCGCGATGCACTGGCGCACATGGCGCAACCGGTGCTGATCCTGGCGTATTTCAGCATGGCCTACATCACCCGCATGACCCGCACCTTTATGCTGAACGCCCTGAGCGGCGAGTATGTGATCACCGCCCGCGCCAAAGGGTTATCAGCGCAGCGTGTGATCTGGAAACATGCGTTTCCGACCGTCGGCGTTCAGCTCATCACCGTTCTGGCACTGACCTATGCAGGTTTGCTGGAAGGTGCGGTGGTCACTGAAAACGTCTTCTCCTGGCCGGGTCTTGGACAATATCTCACCGTCTCACTGATGAATGCGGATATGAACCCGGTGATCGGCTCCACGCTGCTGATCGGCGCGATATATGTGCTGCTCAACCTGCTGGCCGACCTTCTCTACCGACTATTGGATCCCCGCGTAAAATGACCTCACTCCCTGTTACATCGCCACCCCGCGCCGGTAGCCGCGCCTGGTTGCTGGCGGATACGCCGCTGACCCGCACGCAGGCCGTGTGGGGACGCCGTTACCGCATCTGGCTCGGCCTGCGCAAAAATCCACTCGCTGTCACCGGTCTTTTCACGGTGCTGATTGTTCTGCTGCTGTCCATTTTTGCGCCCTGGCTGACGCCGTATGATCCGGGTGCGCAGGATCTGGCGCACCGCTTAGCCAAACCGTCCTCCCTGCACTGGCTGGGCACCGACGAGCTGGGCCGCGATACCCTGAGCCGGATTCTCTACGGCGGTCGCATCACGCTGGGCATGGTGATTATCGTTGTGGCGATCGTCGCTCCGCTCGGCCTGTTGATTGGCTGCGTGGCCGGTTATGCGGGCGGATGGGTAGATCGCCTGCTGATGCGCGTCACCGACATTTTCCTCGCCTTCCCGCGTCTGATTCTGGCGCTGGCCTTTGTCGCCGCACTGCGGCCGGGGATTGAAAGCGCCATTCTGGCCATCGCCCTCACCGCCTGGCCGCCGTATGCCCGTCTGGCGCGCGCGGAAACCATGCAGGTGCGCGGCACTGATTACATCGCCGCCTGCCGGCTGACCGGCGCAACGTCGGCCCGTATTGTACTGCGTCATATCATGCCGCTGTGCGTTCCGAGCCTGGTGGTGCGTATCACGCTCGACATGAGTTCCATCATTATCACCGCCGCCAGTCTGGGCTTTTTGGGCATGGGCGCACAGCCTCCGTCACCGGAATGGGGCGCGATGATTGCCACCGCCCGCCGGTTCCTGTTCAGCGAATGGTGGGTGCCGTTAATTCCGGCGATTGCCATTTTTGTGACATCTCTGGCGTTTAACTTCCTCGGCGACGGGCTGCGTGACGTTCTCGATCCTAAGGAGCAATGATGCTGGTTGATATCAAAGATCTGCACATTACGTTTAAAACTAACAGCGGCAGTTTTGATGCCGTGCGCGGCGTCTCTTTGTCACTGGGTAAAGAAAAATTTGGCATCGTGGGCGAAAGCGGTTCAGGGAAATCCCTGACCGCCCGTTGCCTGATGAACCTGCTGCCTTCCAGCGCCCATTGCCGGGCCGAAACGCTCTCTTTCGATGGCATAGACCTGCGTCATGCCAGTGAAAAGCAGATGCGGCAAATTCGCGGTAAACGCGTGGGCTTTATTTTACAGGACCCGAAATACTCGCTGAATCCGGTGATGCCGGTGGGGAAACAGGTGGCGGAAGCCTGGCTAACTCACAAAGGCGGCACAAAAAAACAGGCGATGAACGCCGCCATCGAACTGCTCGATCAGGTGCGCATCCGTGATCCGCATAAAGTGGCCGAACGTTATGCGCATGAAGTCTCCGGCGGCATGGGCCAGCGCGTCATGATCGCGATGATGCTGGCGCCCGACCCCGAGCTGATGATTGCCGATGAACCCACCAGCGCGCTGGATGCCACGGTGCAGGCCGAGATTTTACGACTGCTCGACGATCTGGTGTCCAGCCGCGGAATGGGGCTGATTCTGATCAGCCACGACCTGCCGCTGGTGTCAAAATTCTGCGACCGGGTGGCGGTGATGTATGCCGGACGCATTGTGGAAACCTTACAGGCCGGTGACTTACTCAACGCGCAGCATCCGTACACGCGCGGGCTGCTGGAATGCCTGCCGTCTCTGAAACATCCTCGGGACAGGCTGCCGGTGCTGGTACGTGATGAAGCATGGAAAACCTCATGACAGAACACGCCTCAACACACATTGATTTTTTCGATAACAGTAAGATTATCCTCAACAATCTGCGCATTGCGTTCGGCGATACCGAGGTGGTGAAAGGCGTCAGTTTCAGCGTCGCCCCCGGCGGATGTTTTGGCATTGTCGGTGAAAGCGGCTCGGGGAAATCGACCATTCTGCGCGCGCTGGCCGGGCTGAATCAGTCATGGTCCGGCGAAATGGTCATCGGCGGTGAAGACCAGACGCCCGTCCGGCAGAAGCGTTTTTTCCGCCGCGTGCAGATGGTTTTTCAGGATCCCTACGGCTCCCTGCATCCGCGCCAGACCATCGACCGTATTCTCAGCGAACCGCTGATCGTTCATGGTTTTCTGAATATTGAGAAGCGCATTGCCGACGCACTGAGCGAAGTCGGTCTGCCGCAGTCCGTGCGTTTTCGTTTTCCGCATCAGCTCTCCGGCGGGCAACGCCAGCGCGTGGCCATCGCCCGGGCAATGATTTCAGAACCGGAAATTTTACTGCTCGATGAGCCGACCTCCGCGCTGGACGTCTCGGTGCAGGCGGAAATCCTCAACCTCCTTTGCGACCTGCGTGAACGCCGCAACCTCACTTATATTCTGGTCAGCCACAATCTGGCGGTGGTAACGCACCTTTGCACCAGCATTGGCGTGATGATTGGTGGTGAAATGGTCGAGCTTCTGAGCGCAGACGATTTACGGACGGGCAACGTCAGCCATCCGCATACCGCAGAATTACGATCGTTGAGTCTCAGTTTAGAGGAACCCGAATAACCGTTTTCCCGCGGCACAGGTTCAGGTTTCACGGGCAGCTCAGGCTGCCCACTTTCTCACTGATAGACAGTTTGTGGAGACGCAAATGACCTCTGATTTACAGTGGCACGCCGCAGAAGCGACGGCTAAACGTATTACCGGTAACTGGAATAAACCCGGCGAACCGGGCGGCGCCATCACCCTTTTCGACAGTAAAACCCTGCGCGGTTTTGCCACCGGTGGCCTGGAAAACCTCACCACCGCAACCCCTTTCAGCATTGACTCCGTTGTCCGCTACGCCTCGGTCACCAAACATATTTTCGCCACACTGGCGTTGCTGAAAAGCGATGCCGGTCTTTCGGTGAATGACCCTCTTGGCAAGCATTTACCGCAGCTGAAAGCCCCGATGGCTCAGGTGACGATAGGTCAGGCACTGGACATGACCGGCGGTCTGCCGGATGTCCGTGAAACCCTTTCACTGCTTGGCGTGTCGGTTTACAACGTCAGCGACGCAGAAGCGATCATGACGTTTCTGGCACAAGATGGCGCACTGAATTTCCCGGCCGGCAGCGAGATTTCCTACAGCAACACCGGCTACCGGCTGGTGGAAGAAATCCTCAAACAGAAAGGCATCTTGTTTGAAGATCTGCTGCAAAAGCATATCGCGCAACCGCTGGACATCGCGCTTCACGCACCGGAAACCTGGTTCGATATTGTGCCCAACCTGGCGCCGGGGTACTGGCTGGACACCAGCGGCTGGAAAACCGCCCTCGCCGGTCTGCATCTTTCCGCTTCCGGCAGCCTGACCGGCAGCGTCCGTTCGCTTTCCGTCTGGTTGCAGAGCCTGCTTTCGCAAACCGGCCCCGGCGCGGGCGTATTAAAAACCCTGACAGCGCAACGTTACCTGCACGGCGATATCCCTTCCGCTTACGGGCTGGGCACCACCTCGACGCAAATAGGACCGCATACGGTTTACGGGCACGGCGGTTCTCACGCCGGTTACAAAGCCTATTTCCTGCTGCATCCTGAGCGGGATGCAGGGGTCGCGCTGGTGTCCAACCGTGAAGACACCGCCGCGTACAGCCATGCGCTGGACGTTATGTCAGCGCTGTTAGACGCCCCGCTTCCGCCGCGCAGCCACGCTCTGCCTGACGGGCTGTATGCCAGCACGGCGGAACCTTACTGGCTGAAAGTCAGCAACGGCACGGCCAGTTATCTGGGTTCGGCTGATAATCTGTATCAGAGCGCAGACGCAGATGAAGCGATCACCCTTTCCGCGCATATGCCGATGCGCCTGCGCTGGGACGGGAAAGCCATCAAAGGAGAAATCGGCCATGCACCGCGTTTCTTCACGCCGGTTGAGCCTAACGATTGCCTGAAAATGGTTCAGGGCCGCTGGTATCATCCGGCGTCAAAAGCGGCGTTTGATATTGAAGGCGATAAGTTCCTGATGGGTGTGGGGACCTTGCGCGCCAGCGGTCAGCTGACGTCTCTGGGCGCGGGACGGTTGCTGGTCGAATTGCCGGACGGCCCGTGGAAAAAGAACTTCTGTCTGTACTTCCAGGGGTACAACGTGAAACTGATTTCTAACCGCAGCCGCGTTCTGAATTTCCGCCGTGATGAATGCCGCAGCAGCTGGCAGCCCCAGAGTTAACGACACCTGCTCAGTCCAAAACCTCCCGCTCAGGGAGGTTTTTTTTGTTAACCCGATCACATTGCATTAATACAAACGGATCATCTGGTTCGTAAAAGCACAAAATGTTCACCCCTTATGTCATAAGGCCTGCCAGCCTGATTTGTGCATAATCTCCTCTCTAAACCGCCCGAAAATTAATTTCCTGCCGCAATCGTCACTTTTGCCGTTTTGTTAATTGAATTAACATCCGCGAAACAAAGAGCAATAACGCCCCAGTTAGTGTGGCAATAAGAAACCCCGCTGAGTGTTCCGCCCGTTAACGTTATTGCGATTTAATCTTTCTGATTTAACACGTTTATTTTTGAAATCTTATTCGAAAAATACGTCAAGCCATGTTTTACTACTGCTACAAGGGATGAGTCTATGTCTGTTAAAAATATCACCGTACAAGCGTTGCTGTGTGCCAGCACGCTGTTATTTACGGCCACTTCCGCCTTCGCCGCTGAACACCCGCAGCTGGATAACGCGCAGGCCGCCAACGTGATCGACAGTGTGAAATCCACTCTTGCGGAACAACACAGCACGGGTTGCGTGGCGGTTGTTGATGCATCTGGTTCATTACTGGCCTTCCAGCGCCTTGACGGTTCTCCGGCGGGGTGTGTCGATGCCTCGATCGGTAAAGCGCGCACTTCCGCGCTCTATCACGCCCCCTCATTGAAATTCATGCAACGCCTTGCCGGTGGCGAAACCACGGTGCTGGCGATCCCGCATGCTGTGCCGCTGGGTGGCGGATTCCCGCTGACACTTAACGGTGAAGTCGTGGGCGCAGTCGGTGTGAGCACGCCGAAACAGGAAATCGATAACCAGTCTTCAGAGAAAGCGGCCTCCGTCCTGAAATAACGACGTAACACTCATAATAATTCGTTCACGGAACATCTCGTCATGATCAATCTTTCTCGTCGCCGGCTGGTTATCGGCACGGCGGGCGCACTGGCTGCGGGGATCGGCAGCCAGATACTTGGCGGCGGCGTCTTTGCCACCCTGGCGCATGCCGCCCCGCCACTGGCCTCGGCGGTGACTATGCCGGCCAGTTTTATGACACTTTCAGCACAGCTCACCGGCATGAATTCCCTTGAACCGCATCTGGCTCAGGCGCTTTACAGCTGGCTGCATCAGTCACAGCAAAATGCCCAACTTGATACTCAGCTCGACGCCCTTTCCGCACTGCTCACCGCGCACAGCGGCGTGGTCGGTGATGATTTGCATCAGTTGCTGGCGCAGCAACCGGCCGAACTGGCGCAGTTGTATCAGCAGCTGGTCAGCGGCTGGTATCTCGGCGTGGTCGGTCAGCCCGGCAGCCAAAAATGTATCGGATTCGAAAATATCGTCAGCTATCAGTTGCTGAAAAATAACCTGCTGCCTCCGAGCTACGCACCGGGCGAACCGAATTTCTGGGTCAATAAACCTGCTGTTTCGCAACAATTTTCCACGGAGGTGATGGCTCATGGCTGATGCACTGAATGCAGATGTCGTTGTTATTGGCGCCGGTATTGCCGGTTCTCTTGCTGCACTGAAAATGGCAAAAGCCGGGGTTTCCGTGCTGATGCTGGATTCCGGACCGGTCATCAAACGCGACGAAGCGGTTGAATTGTTCCGCCAGTCACCGCTCAAAGGCGACTTCACCGAACCCTATCCGCCGAAGCCGTGGGCGCCGCAACCGAAATTCCAGCCAAAAGATAACAACTATCTGATCCAGAAAGGCCCGGATATTTATGCCGCCCAGTATCTGCGCGGCGTCGGTGGCACCACCTGGCACTGGGCCGGACAGGCGTTCCGCTTGCTGCCTAACGACATGAAGATCAAAACGCTTTACGGCGTGGGCCGCGACTGGCCGATCAGTTATGAGGATCTGGAACCCTATTACACCGAAGCCGAAATTCAAATGGGCGTTTCCGGTGACGATGCGCTGGATTCCCCGCGCTCGCAGCCCTATCCGTTGCCGGGCATTCCGCTGCCGTACGGGTTCGATCGCATCAGCAAACGCATCGCCAAACTCGGTTACGTGCTGGGGATCGGCCCGCAGGCGCGTAACAGCATTCCCTACGACGGCCGCCCGGCCTGCTGCGGTAACAACAACTGCATGCCGGTGTGCCCGATTGATGCGCAGTATCACGGTGGCATTTCCGCGCGCAAAGCCATCGACGCCGGTGTGCGGGTGATTGCCAACGCCGTGGTGTACAACATCGAAGCCAATGACAGCGGCGACATCGTCGCCGTGCATTATCTCGATGCCGATAAAGTGGCGCATAAAGTCACCGGTAAACGCTTCGTGCTGACCGCAAACGGCATCGAAAGCCCGAAACTGTTGCTGATGTCCACCAGCGATAAATACCCGAACGGCATCGCCAACAGCTCCGGCATGGTCGGCCGTAACCTGATGGATCATCCGGGCACCTCGGTGGAGTTTTATGCCGATGAACCGGTGTATTTTGGCCGCGGGCCGATGCGTCCGGGCAGTATCAATAACCTGCGCGACGGCGATTTCCGCAGCGACCGCTCGGCCTTACGTATCGACGTCGCCAACACGTCCCCGGTGCGTTATCTGACCGAGCGCCTGGTGCGTCAGGGCTATTACGGCAAAGCGCTGAACGACAAACTGACCTATCAGTCGGAGCGTTTTATTCAGCTGAAATGTCTGCTGGAAATGCTGCCGGAGCCGGAAAACCGTGTGGTTCTCAGCAAAACCGAAAAAGACGAATGGGGTATTCCGCGCCTCGAAGTGCACTACAAATTCCCGGAATACGTGCACCGCGGTTATGACCAGTCGATGCTTGATTTCCAGAAAATCGTCAAAGAAATGGGCGGCACTGAGGTGGTGTACAGCAAGCGTGGCGTGTACGACAACAACCAGCACATCACCGGCACCATGATCATGGGCAGCGATCCGCAGGATTCGGTGGTGGACGGCGACTGCCGTACGCACGATCACCCGAATCTGTTTATCGCCGGTACCGGCATTATGCCTTCCGCTTCAACGGTGAACTCCACGTTGTCGGGTACCGCTCTGGCATTGCGTATGGCTGATACGGTGCTGAAAAGCCTGGCCTGATTGATTTTCTGAGGACTGAGTAATGAAAATGAAATTCATGCTGGCGCTGCTGCCGTTACTGGTAGGGGCTGGCGCACGGGCTGATGACGCCGCGGGTCATACCGATTTAATCAAGCGCGGCGAATATCTGGCGACAGCCGGTGACTGTACCGCCTGCCATACCGCGCCGGGCGCGGATAAAACCGAGAAATTCGGCGGCGGTTATCCGCTGGCATCGCCTTTTGGCGTGATTTACGGCACCAATATTTCTTCTGACAAACAGTTTGGCATCGGCAACTGGACGGACGACGAATTCGTGCGTGCGGTGCGTGAGGGTGTGGGCAAAGACGGCCAGCAACTTTATCCGGCCATGCCTTATGACTCTTTCACCAAAATGAAACGTGAAGATGTGCTGGCGATCAAAGCGTACCTGATGTCGCTGCCAGCGGTGAATTCCGCGGGGCCGCAAACGGATCTGTCATTTCCGTTTAACCAGCGCTGGGGCATGCGTCTGTGGAAGATGTTTAACTTTGACGAAGGCGAACTGAAAAACGATCCGTCAAAATCTGCTGACTGGAATCGCGGCGCGTATCTGGTGGAGGCATTGGAACACTGCGGCACCTGCCATACACCGCGCACGATGACCATGGGCATGGACACCGACAAAGCGTTTTCGGGCGGTGATTTGGGCGCGTGGGTGGCCTTCAACATTACGCCGGATAAAAATGCCGGGATCGGCACCTGGTCGCAGCAGGATCTGGTGACTTACCTGAAAACGGGCTTTGTGGCCGGTAAGGCGTCGGCGTCCGGGGCGATGGCAGAAGCCATAGAGCACAGTTTGCAGCATCTTTCAGACAGCGACCTGAATGCCATCGCCACCTATATCCGGTCCGTCCCGGCCATCGGTGATGACAAACAGACAAAACCGCGTGATGCGTGGGGCCGTCAGAATCAGGATGTGTATCCCCTGCGTGCAGAGGGGCTGACCATTGACCAGTCGGCAGCGGCACTCTTTAATGCCAGCTGCGCAGCCTGTCACGGCAAAGGCGGCGAAGGCAGCGGTGAAGGGTTCCATGCGTATCCGTCGCTGTTCAGTCATACCAGCACCGGTTCATACGACAGCCGTAATCAGGTGTCCGTTATCCTCAACGGTGTGCAGCGCCATATGGATAAAGGCGAAATCATGATGCCGTCGTTTGCCGATCAGCTTAATGACCAGCAGATTGCCACGCTGAGTAATTATGTAAGCACGCAGTTTGGTAATCCGGCGGGCGCGACGGTCACGGCAAAAGAGGTGGCGAAAATGCGTGAAGCCGCTGATTTGCCCTCTCCGCCAAAAATCGAAGAAGGCACGCAGAAATAATCTGTCAGGGTGAAAGCAATTCAGGGAGCCGTTGCAAGGCTCCCTTTTACATTCCGGGATAATCTCGTTTAGCGCCCAGCGACGAGAGCGTCAGGATCGAACTGGCCACCACACGGTTTTTGCCCTGCCGTTTTGCCTCATATAACGATAAATCAGCCAGTTTCAGCGACTTGCGGATAATCATACCCGGCAGGTAAAGGGATACGCCAAGTGACACCGTCACGTTAAGCACCCGTCCATCCTCGAGAATAATGGCGCAATCCTCCACTTCCTTACGGATGCGTTCGGCAATCGCCATGAGCGTGCCGGGGTCGCAGGTCGAGGTCATCACCAGAAACTCCTCACCGCCGTAACGCCCGGCGAAATCATCGCTGCGCGTCAGATGGCGTAATAACCGCCCCACTTCGGTCAGCACTCTGTCTCCGGCCAGATGACCAAAAGTGTCGTTAACCTGTTTGAAGTTATCGATATCCAGCAAAATCAGTCCGCAGGCTTCGCGCTGTAACTGCCTCTGATCCAGCCAGTAATCGAGACTGGCACGGTTGTTTATCTGCGTCAGTTCATCGGTCGCCGCCTTCACGCGGATAGTGAAGACTTTGCCCATATAAATTTCTTTATAATTGAGGGCGTGATAACACAGGATCATGCAACCGGCAGAAATGAGCTGATAAACCAGCAGTTCTGACCAGGGAACCTGAATGCCATGAATGCTGGAAATTAACGCCAGCCGGAAAGCACCGATCAGGATAATGGTGATATACAGTTCTCGGTGTTTGCGCCTGCGCCAGACGCGGAATAAAAACAGCGTGCCAAGAATGCTGGCGATAAACAGATTGTTCAGCGTAAACATGCCGTTGAACACAAAAGACACAATAAAACTGCACAGCCCGCTCAGCCAGCCGCCGAAAAACGTCACTAAAATCATCGGCAACATTTCAAGACTGAAAGATAAATCGTCGACCAGTACCAGACGATTACTGCGTAAATATAAGGCCGTCATCCCGGCCACCACGCCGAACACCACCCGCTTCCAGTGTGAGCCTTTGAAGGTAAAAGGTTCGCTGCGGCTCAGGAGAAAAAAGATGATCGACAGCGTGGCATAGGTAACACAAATATCCCCATACAAGCTTCTGAGCGATAAGATATCCGGCATAGATAAATGCGTCCCCTTACGGTTTTCCCTCCAGATTACGGGTTTTAACTTAAATATAGATGATCAATGCCCCGAAAGTTCCTCACCGTGAAATATAGCGGGACGTGTCACATTGTCGGGAATTAAACTGGCGCACAGACTACACACCAAAGGCCGTTCACTCCTTGATTTATATCTAGATACCCTCAGGCGAATCGGCGTAGGCTGAGTGCTTTCGGGTAAAGGAAGACCTGTGTTCTTTTCAATCCTTTTTCGTCAGGTGGTTTACGTCGTATGAATACCTCAGGAAGTCGCCGTGTCAGGCTGTTCAGTGCGCTGATTGAAGCCTGTATCCTTGAAAAATACTCTCTCCCGCGTTTACTTAAAGACGCCATTGCCGGTGTCACCGTCGGGATCATCGCGATCCCGCTTGCCATGGCGCTGGCGATTGCCAGCGGCGTGCCGCCGCAGTACGGGCTTTATACATCAGCCATCGCAGGGATTGTGATCGCCATTTGCGGCGGTTCGCGTTTTAGCGTGTCCGGGCCGACCGCGGCTTTTGTCGTGATCCTGTTCCCGGTGTCGCAACAGTACGGCCTCTCCGGCTTGCTGCTGGCGACGCTGATGTCCGGCTTCATGTTGCTGCTGATGGGGCTGGCGCGTTTTGGCCGGCTTATCGAATACATTCCCCTGCCGGTGACGCTGGGTTTCACCTCGGGGATTGCCATTACCATCGGGACCATGCAGCTCAAAGATTTCTTCGGGCTGTCGATGGCTTCAGTCCCGGAACATTATCTGAGCAAAGTGGCGGCGCTGGTGATGGCGCTGCCGACGCTGGATTACGGTGATGCGACCATTGGCATCGTGACGCTTGCCGTTCTGATCGGCTGGCCGAAACTCGGTTTGCGGGTACCGGGGCATCTTCCTGCGCTGCTGGCAGGCTGCGCGGTGATGGCGATTTTCATGCAGGCCGGGCACCCGGTGGCCACTATCGGCTCACGCTTTCATTATCTGTTGCCCGATGGTTCGCAGGGCAACGGCATTCCGGCGATCCTGCCACAGTTCACGTTGCCGTGGAGTGCGTCCGGCGGCAGCGGCCTGAGCTGGTCACTGGTTCAGGCATTGTTACCGGCAGCCTTTTCGATGGCGATGCTTGGCGCCATCGAGTCGCTTCTTTGCGCAGTGGTGCTGGACGGGATGACAGGCAAAAAACATCATTCCGACAATGAACTGATCGGTCAGGGTATCGGTAATATCGTCAGTCCGTTCTTTGGCGGCATCACAGCGACGGCGGCCATTGCCCGCTCGGCAGCCAATGTGCGCGCCGGTGCAACCTCACCGGTGTCTGCGATTATTCACTCATTGCTGGTGATCCTCGCCCTGCTGGTGCTCGCACCGTGGTTGTCCTGGCTCCCGCTCGCCGCCATGGCGGCGTTGTTGTTGATGGTCGCCTGGAACATGAGTGAAGCGCATAAAGTGGTGGATTTGCTGCGCCGCGCGCCCAAAGACGACATTCTGGTGATGCTGACCTGCATGAGCCTGACCGTGCTGTTTGATATGGTGATCGCCATTACTGCCGGTATCGTGATGGCTTCGCTGCTGTTTATGCGACGCATCGCCAAACTCACCCGTCTGACCGAGGTGCCTGCTGAAGCAGCGGAAGATACTCTGGTCATGCGCATTAACGGCCCGCTGTTCTTCGCCGCTGCAGAGCGTATCTTCAGTGAATTGCAGGTGCGCAGTGCCGGTAAAAAAGTGATCGTACTGTTGTGGGATCGCGTTGCGGTGCTCGATGCCGGTGGCGTGAATGCATTACGGACCTTCATCGCGAATCTGCCCGAAGGCACCGAATTGCGTATCGCTGAGATCCCTTACCAGCCGCTCAAAACCCTGGCCCGCGCCAGAATGCAACCGGTGGCAGGAAAACTGAGCTTCCACAGTTCATTGCAGGACGCGCTGTAATACTCACGCAGAAATACTCACGCAGAAATGCAAAAGGCGACCCTCGGGTCGCCTTTGTTTTATCTGATTGCTGCGCTTATTTGCTGGTATCGAGCGCCGGGAAGCTTTTCACCAGATCATCGATGGCTTTCATCTGCACCAGGAAAGGTTCCAGTTTATCTAATGGCAACGCAGACGGGCCGTCACATTTCGCGTGAGCCGGATCTTCGTGCGCTTCGATGAACAGACCTGCGATACCTACGGCCATGCCTGCGCGCGCCAGTTCTGCTACCTGTGCACGACGGCCGCCGGACGCTGCGCCAAACGGATCGCGGGTTTGCAGTGCGTGAGTCACGTCGAAGATCACCGGATGACCGCCCGTGGCGTTAATCATCACGTTCATACCCAGCATGTCGACGACCAGATTGTCATAACCAAAGTTGCTGCCGCGATCGCACAAAATAACCTGATCGTTTCCGCCTTCTTTAAATTTATCAACGATGTTACCCATTTGCCCAGGGCTGACAAATTGCGGTTTTTTCACGTTGATGACGGCGCCGGTTTTTGCCATCGCTTCGACCAGATCAGTCTGGCGCGCCAGGAATGCAGGTAACTGGATCACGTCAACCACTTCTGAAACCGGCTGTGCCTGCCAGGATTCATGCACGTCAGTGATGATTTTCACGCCGAACGCCTGCTTCAGCTCCTGGAAAATCTTCATGCCTTCGTCCAGACCCGGACCACGGTAAGAATGAATCGACGAGCGGTTGGCTTTATCGAAAGACGCCTTAAACACGTAAGGAATACCCAGTTTCTGCGTCACAGTGACGTAGTGTTCGCACACGCGCATCGCCATTTCACGCGACTCGAGTACGTTCATCCCACCGAACAACACAAACGGCAGATCGTTGGCGACTTTGATGTCCTGAATGCTAACCACTTTATGTTTCATGCTTTGGCCTTTTTAGTGATAAATCCTTCATCTGAGGCAGCCTCAACAGGCAGTTTTTCAACACGCGTCAGATGATAATGTAAGGTAATAATAAATTAATGCAGCGTAACCTGCTTGTGTTCAATCGCATGGATCTGCACTTTGATGACTTCTGAAATCGGGTCTTCCGGGCATTGTTCGACAAAGTAGCTGAGATCGGAAATAGCCACCTGATTACAGTCGAGCTGAACGTAAATCAGACCGCGATCGCGGATTTCATAAGGATCTTCCGGGTCGAACTGCAACACGGTTTCACTTGCCCGCAGAGCCATTTCAAACTGCTTTTCTTCCATCAGCGCGGCTTTGAGCGTATCGAGCATTTTGCGCACGATCACCGTGTTTTCCGCTTCTTCCAGATCGTCGTCTTCGATTTCTGCCGTCACGCCCAGATTGCCTTTCAGCCAGACGCTGAGCATGTGCTCGTTGAGCGTGTCGCCGTTGATGGGGTTGAGCAACCACATCTCTTCATCCAGCCAGTCAGCGCGTAAAATCAGCTGAGTCGGGAAAATCACCGGCATCAGTGGCAGATTCAGTTCATGGGCGATATGCAAGAAAATCACACCCAGCGACACCGGCGTGCCCTGCCGTGAAGCCAGCACTTTGTCGATCCAGATAGCATCCGACAGGCGATAGACGCCGCCCGCGCCACCAAATCCCCAGGTGCGATAAAACAGTTCAATCAGGACTTCCAGTTGCTGATCCTGATCGAGATTTTCAGGCACGACGCTGCGCGCTTCATCCACCAGCACTTGTAACTGGCGGCGGACATCCTCCGCGTTGAAATCAAAGCGCACGGATTCCGTCACTTTGATCACTCCGGTACTGAGAGGGGCCGTGTTAAATTCAAAATCAGCAAGCGTACTCATAGTTATCCCAATAGCAGCGGTATTTTCGTCAGGGCCAGTTTGAGAACCAGATAGAGACAAGCGAGCGCCAGAATAAAGGCCAGCCAGCGTGTTTTCTGGCTAAGAGGTCGCTTGCTCAGGGCTACAAAACCCAACGCAATATAGATAATAACGCCGAAAAGCTTTTCGGTCAGCCAGGTTCCCTGTGGGCTGAACGGATAAAAGTGGGTGATGAAGATAAGTGAAATACCGCTTATTAACAACAGCGTATCCACCATGTGAGGCACGATCTTCACCCAGCGTTTCTGCATCATAGCAGAACCCGCCCATTTCCAGAAAAAACGTAAAACAAACAGCGTAATACTCAGCGTAATAGTGAGCAGATGCAGATTTTTCATCCAGACGTATGCCATTACCCGCTTCCTCAGATAGGGTTGATTATTATGCGGTCAGGCGATCACAACGCTGGCAGCATCCACTGTCCAAGCGTGACACGATCGTTATCACCGTAATCTTTCACGGTGGAAATCAGCTGATAACCGGCCTGGCGCAACAACGCCTGAACGTCATTCGCCTGCTGCCAGCCGTGTTCGAGCAGTAACCAGCCGCGATCCTGAAGATACGCGGGTGCGCTGCGAATGATATGAGCCAGATCAGCCAGACCGGCATTATCTGCCACCAGCGCGCTTGCGGGCTCAAAACGCACGTCACCTTGCGCCAGATGAGGGTCGGCTGCATCAATATAAGGAGGATTACTGGCGATCAGCGCAAAGGTTTCACCTGTCACCGGCGCAAACCAGCTGCCCTGTAAAAATCGCGCATTCGGAATTGCCAGTTTTCGGGCATTGTGTTGCGCCAGGCTGACGGCATCGGGTTGCACATCAACGCCGGTTAACTGGCAGTCGGGGCGTTCGCTGGCGACAGCCAGGGCAATCGCGCCGGTGCCGGTGCCTAAATCCAGCACGCGTACCGGCTCAGGCGGTAAATGCGCCAGCGCCTGCTCGACCAGGCATTCAGTATCAGGACGGGGAATTAAGGTAGCGGGAGAAACCGAGAGTGGCAGCGACCAGAATTCACGCTCACCGGTCAGATAGGCAACCGGCTCACCCTGCTCGCGTCGCGCAAGCAGAGTCTCCAGTTGCTGAAGTTGTTCAGCGGTCAGCAGGGTTTCGCCAAACGCCATAATGAAAGTTCTCGCCCGGCCAGTCACAAAACCGAGCAAGATTTCAGCGTCGCGTTTCGGGCTTTCACCCGCCGCGAGACGGCGGGTGGCATCACGCAGCCAGCACTGAAAATCCATTAATCCTGCTCAGAAAGCGCGGCGAGCTGATCGGCCTGATATTCCTGCACGATCGGCTGGATCAGCGTGTCCAGCTTGCCTTCCATCACTTCATCCAGACGGTAAATCGTCAGGTTGATGCGGTGATCGGTGACGCGGCCCTGCGGGAAGTTGTAGGTCCGGTTACGGTCTGAACGGTCGCCGGTGCCCAGCAGGTTACGGCGCGTTGACGCTTCTTCGGCATGGCGTTTTGCCACTTCGGCAGCGCGAATACGCGCGCCCAGCACAGACATCGCTTTGGCTTTGTTTTTGTGCTGCGAACGTTCATCCTGGCATTCCACCACGATACCGGTAGGAATGTGGGTGATACGGATGGCGGAGTCAGTGGTGTTAACGTGCTGACCGCCCGCGCCGGAGGAACGGAAGGTATCGATACGCAAATCACCGGCGTTAATTTCCGGCAATTCGGCTTCCGGAATTTCCGGCATCACGGCAACGGTACAGGCCGAGGTATGAATACGTCCCTGCGACTCCGTTTCCGGAACGCGCTGAACGCGGTGGCCGCCCGATTCAAATTTGAACTGACCATAAACACCGTCGCCGCTGACTTTCGCGATCACTTCTTTATAGCCGCCGTGCTCGCCTTCGCTGGCGCTCACGATTTCCACACGCCAGCGACGCGATTCCGCGTAACGGCTGTACATGCGGAACAAATCGCCGGCAAAAATTGCCGCTTCATCACCGCCGGTTCCGGCGCGAATTTCAAGAAAGCACCCGCGTTCATCGTCAGGATCTTTAGGCAATAACAGAAGCTGTAATTGTTGTTCGAGCTCTTCGATGGTGGCTTTGCACTCTTTGATTTCGTCCTGCGCCATTTCGCGCATCTCGGGATCATCGAGCATCATTTCAGCTGTTTCTAAATCGTCCTGCGCCTGACGCCAGGCCAGAAAACATTCGGAGACGGACGTTAACTGAGAATATTCGCGGGAAAGACTGCGGAATTTATCCTGATCGGCGATAACGCTGGCATCGCCAAGCATCGCCTGCACTTCTTCGTGGCGCTCTTGTAACGCTTCCAGTTTGGCAACAATAGAAGGCTTCATGCGTGGTGTTTAACCCTGTGAAAAAAGGAGGAACTATTGCTGACCCAGCCCCAGGCTGTCGCGTAAAATTTGCAAACGCTCCACATCACCGTCGCTGGCTGCCTGTTGCAGAGAACGGGTTGGCGCGTGAATAAGGCGGTTTGTCAATTTGTGGGCTAATTCATGGATCACCGCTTCGACGTCAGCGCCCTGCGCAATCGCTGCGATGGCTTTGGCTTCTGCGTCGGCGCGAATAATATCAGCACGCGAGCGATAATCACGAATAATTTCAACGGCTCCCTGCGAACGCAGCCAGGCCATGAAGTTAGAACTCTCCTGCTCAACGATGGTTTCCGCCTGGATGGCGGCCGCTTTGCGTTGGGCAAGATTGTTTTGAATGATGCTGTGCAGATCATCAACGCTGTACAGATAGGCGTTGGCCAGTTTGCCGACTTCCGGTTCGATATCGCGCGGAACGGCAATATCCACCATCAGCATGGGCTGGTTGCGGCGGGCTTTTAACGCGCGCTCCACCATGCCTTTACCGATGATCGGCAGCGGGCTGGCAGTGGAGCTGATGATAATGTCGGCTTCGGCCAGGCGGGAGTCGATATCCTGCAGGCTGATGACTTCTGCATTCACTTCTGTCGCCAGCGCCTGCGCCCGTTCACGGGTACGGTTGGCAATCATCATGTGGCGGACGTTATGCTGATGCAGATGACGCGCCACCAGTTCGATGGTTTCACCGGCACCGACCAGTAACACACTGACTTCCGAAAGGGATTCAAAAATCTGACGCGCCAGCGTACAGGCGGCAAACGCCACCGACACCGCGCTGGCCCCGATATCAGTTTCAGTGCGGACACGTTTTGCCACGGAGAAGGATTTCTGGAACAGACGCTCCAGTTCGCCGGAAACGGCCTGACCGTTTTGCGATTCCGCGAAGGCTTTTTTTACCTGCCCGAGTATTTGCGGTTCACCGAGCACCAGAGAATCCAGGCCGCTGGCGACGCGCATCAGGTGGCTGACGGCTTCGTTGCCGTGATGCCAGTACAAGCTTTTACGCACTTCATCTTCACTGAGATGATGATAGTCGCATAACCATTTCACCAGTTGATCCTGCAAATTCCCCTGCTGTTCAACGCTGAGGTACAACTCAGTCCGGTTACAGGTAGACAACACCACACCGCCCTGCACCAGCGGTTGCTGGAGCAGACTGGAGAGCGCCTGATCAAGTGTCTCGGGTGAAAATGTTACCCGTTCACGCAGAGACACCGGGGCCGTTTTATGGTTGATACCTAATGCAAGCAGGGTCATATGGGAGGCGGTTATCGGCTTATACTTTATATTAGTATGGGTTTACGTCTGCTGCGCATTCTACAAGATGCGCGAGATCAATAAAAGGCATACAGCACCATCGGTTAAATATGATGTGGGTTTATTTCTGAGTCTGCGGAAAAACCGCACAGGATGCGGGTTGGAGCCCGATCTGAGAGATCCTTATCACCCCCCTATTTTCCAGTAATTCATCTGTTTTCAGCTCTGTATTGCCCCCAAAATGCCCCAGACGTCGAGACCATTTCGCCCCCCGACGAATTCCTATAGCCGATCATTAATACTAAACCTCTGAAAATTATTACCTTCCACTTTTCGTCATTGTCTCCTGAATTCAGCGGGAATAAGGTAATTCCTTACATTTATAAAGGAATTATGAATATGGCAATCCCTGCTTACTTATGGCTCAAGGATGATGGCGGCGCGTTGATCAAAGGTTCAGTTGATGTCAAAGACCGCGAGCACTCCATTGAAATCACCAGCTTCAGCCATAACCTCTACATCCCCACGGAGGGTAATACCGGTAAGCTGACCGGTACACGTGTCCACGGTGCACTTATTTTCGAGAAGGAATTTGATAGCTCTTCACCGTATCTGTTCAAAGCTGTTGCTACCGGTCAGAGTCTGAAGTCAGCAGAATTTAAGTGGTATCGAATCAATGACGCGGGTCAGGAGGTCGAGTATTACAACATGCTGCTTGAGAACGTTAAAATCGTCTCAGTAACACCGATGATGCATGACACGAAAACCGTTATTAATGTTGGTCATCTGGAGCAGGTGCAGGTCAGGTATGACAAAATCACGTGGCATTACCTTGATGGAAATATTAAATACAGCGACGCATGGAATGAACGCATAACAGGGTAAAAAGTATGGATACAGTTGAAGAGCTTAACGGCACGTATTTCTATCGGGGATTCTCTAATCTTTCATCAGGAGAATTGCTGTTCTGGATTTTTCTGGACACTACAGCTGAACACTTTGATGTTGATGACTACCTGACAATTGGTTTGATTCTATTAGGCCAGCCAACGATAGACACGCGCACTAAGCCAGGAACTGCAACGAAAGGAACGTCACCACTTAGTTCACAGTTGCGCCATTTACTTAACGTTAAGACCATGCGTTTACCCACCCTGACGTCAGGAAGTATTAAGCGCCTTAAGTTCAGTTATGTGACAAATCTGGGTGCTTTCGTTGGTCGGTGGATTCCGATTCTGGGCATTATTATCATTGCTTCTGATGTCTCTACGATAGCGTACAAAGCCACGAATAAGTACAACACCCTGGCGCGGGGTAATGACAAACTATGGTAAACAACGAAGACGTCATTCAGTGGTACAGCAAGCGGTTCAACAAGCCTGTACTGTTCTCAAAAAAACAGATTCCGGTCACGATTGAGACGAGCCTTTCAACTGGTCGCTATGTGTGGGCGAGTGAAACGGGTGCTGAAATCATGGAGGAATATTTTGAGAAGTTCGGGGTAGACCCGGCAGGATTCGATTTCTATAAATACTGGCCTGCAGAGACCTTTATCCTATTTGCACTGTGTACGTCAGGTGCTGATGACGATGAGCCTCAACCGCTCACACTAAGAATGCTCGCTGAGTCTGCGCGTTCTGGTAAATGGCTCTATGACTGACTCAATCTGATACAGATCGCAGAATTATAGATGCACGGAATATCGTCAAATTCATCAGTCGTCGCATCATTGATGTTAGACAGATAGGTAATCATCGGTTAAATCCAATTACAAATCAGCATTGTCCCAAAACGGATTGATCGCCGATCATCTGCGCAGGGTTGAGATCACCCGCCTCGCTGGCTGTGCTAAACTGACGCACGCCATTATTGCCCTGGCACCTCATTCAGCCATCGCACAAAGGATTTAATCTGTTATGCCAATGCGTAAAGCCCATTTTGTTCGCCTTCTTCCTCTCGCAAGTTTAGTCCTTGCGGCGTGTTCTTTTAATACGCCGAAAGGCCCGGCGACCAGCCCGACGTCCCCGCAATGGCGTGAACACGAAGCGCAGGTCAAGCAACTGGACCACTATCAGACCCGCGGGTCTTTTGCCTATCTTTCCGATAAACAGAAAGTGTACGCCCGCTTCTTCTGGCAACAATATTCCCGTGACAGCTACCGTTTACTGCTGACCAATCCGCTGGGCAGCACCGAAATGGAGCTGAAAGTGCAAAGCGGTATCGCACAGCTGACCAATAATGAAGGCAAGCATTACACCAGCGACAATCCTGATGACATGATCCAAAAACTGACCGGTATGTCGATCCCGCTGGATAATCTGCGTTTGTGGATGCTCGGCCTGCCGGGTGATGGCACCGATTTCACCCTCGACAGCCAGTACCGTCTTTCTCAGGTGAAATTCACTCAGGACGGCAAACCGGGCACCGTGGTGTATCAAAGTTATGACGACGACGCGAAACCGTCCCTGCCGCAGCGTCTGGAAATGACCCAGGGCGAGCAACGCATCAAACTGAAAATGGATAACTGGACGCTGAACTGAGATGACGCAGCAATGGTGGCCGTCTCCGGCTAAACTCAATTTGTTCCTTTACATCACCGGACAGCGTCCGAATGGCTATCACGACCTGCAGACGCTGTTTCAGTTTGTCGATTACGGTGACAGCCTGAGTTTTAACGTACGCGACGACAGCGCCATCGTGCTGACCACGCCAACGGACGGCGTCGCCGATGAAGATAATCTGGTGGTGCGCGCCGCCCGTTTACTGCAAGCCCATGCAGGTGTTTCGCAGGGCGCGGAGATATCGCTGCAAAAACGTATCCCGATGGGTGGCGGTCTGGGTGGCGGTTCATCAAACGCGGCGACCGTCCTTATCGCCCTCAATGCGTTATGGCAGTGCGGCCTTTGCGATACCGAACTGGCACAACTGGGCGTGACGCTGGGTGCCGATGTGCCGGTCTTTGTCATGGGGCATGCCGCTTTTGCAGAAGGCATCGGCGAGATTTTGCAACCGGTTGAACCGGAAGAAAAATGGTACCTGATTGCCCATCCCGGCGTGAACATTGCGACACCGTTGATTTTCGGCGATCCTGAACTGACCAGAAATACACCAAAACGTACTGTTAATGTGCTGTTGGACACGCCTTACGCAAATGATTGCGAACCGATTGCGAGAAAACGTTTTTACGAGGTTGAACAGCTACTTTCTTGGCTGTTAGAATACGCGCCGTCGCGACTGACCGGGACAGGTGCTTGTGTGTTTGCTGAATTCGACACCGAGTCTGCTGCCCGTCAGGTTTTAGACAAAATGCCAACATGGAGTCGGGGTTTTGTCGCGCAAGGTGTTAATATCTCGCCGTTGCATCTTTTTCGCGAAGTCTGGTTGAGAACTGCGGGCAAAGCGTAGAGCGTCACAGTGGTTTTGTGTCTGTTCTTTGCCAGCCAATTATTCAACAGATTTAAGTAGTAAGATTTAGAAGTATCGTGAGCATAATGCTTTGGTACCGCTCACCGCCCGGTGGTACCAAAAGCCAATGTCTTCCCTGGACGCAAGCCTGAGGTTCTTCTCGTGCCTGATATGAAGCTTTTTGCTGGTAACGCCACCCCGGAACTAGCACAACGTATTGCCAACCGTTTATACACCAGCCTTGGTGACGCCGCCGTCAGTCGTTTTAGCGACGGTGAAGTAAGTGTGCAAATCAACGAAAATGTACGTGGCGGAGATATTTTCATTATCCAGTCCACCTGCGCGCCTACTAACGATAACCTGATGGAACTGGTCGTAATGGTTGATGCCTTACGCCGCGCCTCGGCCGGTCGTATCACAGCCGTTATTCCTTACTTCGGTTACGCACGTCAGGATCGCCGGGTTCGTTCAGCCCGTGTCCCTATCACCGCGAAAGTGGTGGCTGATTTCCTCTCCAGCGTTGGCGTTGACCGCGTTCTTACCGTGGATCTGCACGCAGAACAAATTCAGGGCTTCTTCGATGTGCCTGTAGACAACGTATTCGGCAGCCCTATCCTGCTCGAAGACATGCTGCAACAGAACCTGGAAAACCCAATCGTAGTTTCTCCGGACATCGGTGGTGTCGTTCGCGCCCGTGCCGTTGCCAAACTGCTTAACGATACCGACATGGCTATCATCGATAAACGTCGCCCGCGCGCAAACGTTTCTCAGGTGATGCACATTATCGGTGACGTCGCTGGCCGTGACTGTGTTCTGGTTGATGACATGATCGATACCGGTGGCACGCTGTGCAAAGCGGCTGAAGCACTGAAAGAACGCGGTGCAAAGCGCGTATTTGCTTACGCTACCCACCCGATTTTCTCCGGCAATGCAGTAGAGAACATCAGAAACTCCGTCATCGACGAAGTGATTGTGTGTGACACTATTCCGCTGTCCGCTGAAATTCGTGCGTTGAAGAAAGTGCGTACCCTGACCCTGTCAGGCATGCTGGCTGAGGCTATCCGCCGCATCAGCAATGAAGAATCCATTTCTGCGATGTTCGAGCATTAATCATCACGCCCCTGTTTACAGGGGCGTTTTGTTTTCGCCCGGCAGATGTTTTAGCTTGTGCAGAAATCAAAAAAAACCGTTGTGGCGTGAGCGACAACGGTTTTTTTATGCCTGCCATCCGGATAAATCAGGAATGGCGATGGGGCTTATTGCAGCGGGAATCATAATGACGTACCCACCAGTAACGGTCGGCAACGCGTTCGCGTCCGCCTACTCTCGCACCGGTCAGCCATAAGATGGCACCGATGAAGATACTGCCGATTGCGCCGTGGGCCAGAAATTGTGGCAGACCCAGTTCTGGCAGCTGATTTAAAATCGAATAACCAACGCCACCGACCATTGTGAGCAAACCGAGTCCCATCAGGGCATTGCCCAATACTGTTGCGGTTTTACGTTTCATTTGTCACCTCCAGTCGTCGATAGTCTTAGCATCATTGCTGTCTTGTCTTTTTCTGCTTTAACTATAGACGTCCCATCTGGTTCACTTTGAGGCAACGATCACAGACAGAGAACATTGGATGACAAATCTTTACGTTTTCCAGTCAGATACATTCGAAGGGTGAATAGTTATCCGACTGCATTATTCATTTCCAACGGTATCTATGGCTTTTCCCCTGCCCTTTATTTGGCATGGCACTGACAGGCAGGTAAACTGTGCGCCTAAACCTCACCCGATAAAGAAGCGAAAAACCGTGAGCAGCATTAAATTAATTGTCGGCCTGGCCAATCCTGGTGCCGAATATGCCCAGACCCGCCACAATGCCGGTGCCTGGTACGTGGATCTCCTCGCCCGCCAGCACAACCAGCAACTGAAAGAAGAAAGTAAGTTTTTTGGTTATACCGCCCGTCTGTCACTGGCCGGTCAGGACGTTCGTCTGCTGGTACCGACCACGTTTATGAACCTGAGCGGCAAAGCGGTGCTGGCGATGGCGCAGTTCTACCGCATCGAGCCGGATGAAATTCTGGTCGCGCACGACGAGCTGGATATCCCGCCGGGCATGGCGAAAATCAAACTGGGCGGCGGTAACGGCGGCCATAACGGTCTGAAAGACATTCAGAGCAAATTCGGCAATAACCCGAATTTCTATCGCCTGCGCATTGGTATCGGCCATCCGGGCGATAAAAGCAAAGTGGTCGGGTTCGTGCTCGGTAAGCCGCCAGCCAGCGAACAAAAGCTGATCGACGATGCGATTGATGAATCCCTGCGCTGTACTGAACTGCTGATGAAGGAAGGCCTGGAAAAAACCATGCGCCGCCTGCATACCTTCAAAGCGGAGCTGTAAATAAGAGTGACGTGGCGCGGAAAACCGCGCCCTTTTCTTTCTTCCCTCCTGACTAACTCAAATTCCGTTACCTGCCCTGCAATTCCTCCGTTCCGTGTTGCCAACTGCAACTATTCATGAGCATTATGCGAATCTCATTTACATTCAGTTACGCCTAATGATTAACGTTGCTTTGATTGACGACCACGTGGTGGTGCGTTCCGGTTTTGCCCAGTTGCTCGGCCTTGAGCCGGATATCCAGATTGTCGGCCAGTATGCGTCGGCGGCGAATGCGTGGTCGTCGCTGCTGAAAATGAATATTGACGTGGCGGTGATGGATATCGCCATGCCCGATGAAAGCGGGTTAAGTTTGCTGTCGCGTTTACGGCAGCAGCGCCCCGATTTCCGCGCCATCATTCTGAGCATTTACGACACCACTGCGTTTGTACAAAGTGCGCTGGATGCCGGTGCGGGTGGCTATCTCACCAAACGCTGCGGCCCTGAAGAGCTGGTGCAGGCGGTCCGCACCGTGCACGCCGGTGGGCGCTATCTGTGTTCCGATGCCCTGCTGGCGCTGCGCCAGAGTCAGCAAACGCCGAAAGCCTTGCAGGCGCTGACACCGCGTGAACGCGAGATTTTCGATCTGCTGGTCAACGGGCTGAGCGTGAAAGCGATTGCCGAACAGCTCGAACTCAGCCACAAAACCGTGCACGTTCACCGCGCCAATATCCTTGGCAAACTCCAGTGCGATACCACCATCGAACTGGTCCATTTCGCCATACAGCATCACCTTCTCGCCTGATGCGCCGGGCTGGTCTGACGCTGTTTCTCGCCATTTTCTACAGCCTGTGCTGGCTGGCGCTGTGGTCGATCAGTTTTTATCTCACGCAAAATGGTCAGCAGGCGATGCTGCTCCTGCCGCAGGGTCTGCGTCTGGCGCTGATGACGCTGCTTTCGCGGCGTTACTGGCCGGTGATGCTGGCGTCAGAATTAGGCATTGCCGTCTGGCTGCACAGCGAACAGTTGCAGACGCACTGGATCATTCTGCTTTCGCCCCTGCTCAGCCTGATCCCCGCCGCACTCGTGCAGCATTTCTGGCGACGGTTTACCCTTTACTGGCAACGGCTTTTGCTGTTGCTTGGCGCGGTGGCCGGTAACAGCCTGTTGCAGATGGCGGTACCCGGCCTGTGGCTGAATTCACCGCTGAGCCAGACGCTGCTGGCCTCCTTCACCGGCGGCATTCTGCTGACGCCGTTTATCTATCTGATTTATGAATATCTCAAACAGCAGCATCTGCAAAACCTGCTGGCACAAGAGATCCCCGATCCGCCGCTGCGCACGTCGCTCCTGATCTGGTGTTCACTGTTCTTCGCCCTCGCCGTCTGTCTGCAAATGACGCTGGCGCCGGAAGTGGAACGGCTGCTGATCATTCTGGTTTTTCTGCCCAACGTGGTGATGGCTTACGCCTTCGGCTGGCAGGGTGGCGTGCTGGCGGCGGTGCTGGGCAGCCTGATGATCACGGTCACGCGGCAGATGAGCGGCGCGTTTCACGATTTGCTCGAGCTGGAACTGTTTCTCTCCACCCAGGCGCTGCTCGGCATCGGGCTGGGGATTGCCATCAGCCGTCAGCAGCAACTGGCGTCGCATCTCAACCGTTACCGTTTGCAGCTTGAGCAGGAGTTGCACACCCGTCGCCAGCTGACGGAGCGGCTGGTGCATACCGAAGAAGCGGTACGCAAGGAAATCGCCCGCGAGCTGCACGATGAAATCGGGCAGAACATTACCGCCATTCAGATCCAGGCGATGCTGGTCGATCGCAGCCCGCCCGGTGCGGCCACCCACGCCGCCGCCAGACAAATTGGCGAACTGTCGCAGCGCATTCACCACACCACCCGCCAGTTATTGCGTCAGCTGCGCCCGCCGGTGCTGGATGAAATGTCGCTCGACGTGGCCCTGCACCATCTGGCGGATGAATTTGCCTTCGCGCAACAGGGCGTCGATTTTCAGCTCGATTACCGCCTGACCGACGCGCCCTCCGATGACACTCTGATTTTCACGCTGTACCGGCTGGTGCAGGAACTGCTCAACAACATCAATAAACATGCCGGTGCGACGCAGGTGCGCGTCAGCCTGACCGTGCAACACAACATGCTGGTGCTGACGGTCAGTGACAACGGCGTCGGCTTTGCCCTGCCGGTGAAAGAAGGTTTCGGGCTGCGCGGCATTGAGGAACGCGTGCGCGCGCTGGGCGGCGAATGGCTGGTTCATCAGCAGGATGGCACCCGCATAATTGTTAAGTTGCCCACAGATTTGCAAAGAACATCGCCCTGACTAGGACTAATTCCTAGTCATCTAAAACCTTGTCTCATCCGCCCGACAAATCACCCGCCTACACTCGCCTCATCAAGTTGGAGAACACCATGACAGCAACGCCGTTATCCGCCACCGACGTGGATAAAAATTACCGTTACTGGCGCGTGCATTTATTGCTGTCGATGGTCATTGGCTACGCCGCGTTCTATCTCACCCGCCGCAGCGTGAATTTCGCGATGCCGGTGATGCAGCTGGAACTGGGGCTGACCAAAGGCGATATCGGCCTGCTCGGCACGCTGTTTTATCTGGCCTACGGCGGCTCGAAATTTATCTCGGGTATTTACAGCGACCGCACCGGTGCCCGCTGGTTTATGGGCGTCGGATTACTGATGACCGGCGTGCTGAATATTCTGTTCGCCTTCTGCCATTCGCTGACCGCGTTGCTGATTGTCTGGACGCTGAACGGATTCTTTCAGGGCTGGGGATGGCCGCCGTGCGCCAGATTGCTGACCCACTGGTATTCGCGCAACGAACGCGGTTTCTGGTGGGGCTGCTGGAACACGTCGATCAACATCGGTGGCGCGGCGGTTCCGCTGCTCTCGGGTTTACTGGCCGCCACCTGGGGCTGGCAGGCGGCGCTGCTGGTGCCGGGCGCGGTCGGGATCGTTCTCGGATTATGGCTTTGCCGCCAGCTGTGCGGCACACCGCAGCAGGAAGGATTGCCCACGGTGGGCGTCTGGCGGCGTGACCCGCTGGAACGGCGGCAGGAGCAGCAAAGCCCGCCGATGAGTATGACGCAGATCCTGCGCCAGACGATTTTGCAAAACCGGACAATCTGGCTCCTGGGCGTCTCGTATGTGCTGGTGTACCTCATCCGCATTGCGCTCAACGACTGGGGGAATATCTGGCTGGCGGAGAATCACGGGGTCAATTTGCTGAGCGCAAACGCGACACTGTCACTTTTCGAGCTCGGCGGCCTGCTCGGCGCGTTGTTTGCCGGATGGGGGTCTGACCTGCTGTTTCGCGGGCAGCGCGCCCCGATGATTTTACTGTTTTCACTGGGGCTGTTTCTGACCGTCACCGCCCTGTGGCTGGCACCGGTGCATCATTTCGGGTTGCTGGCGCTGAGTTTCTTCAGCATCGGATTTTTTGTGTTCGGGCCGCAAATGCTGATTGGTCTGGCGGCAACCGAATACTCGCACAAAGACGCGGCGGGCACGGTGACCGGATTTCTCGGGCTGTTTGCCTACCTCGGCGCGGCGCTGGCGGGATGGCCGCTGGCGGTGGTGATGCAACACTACGGCTGGTCCGGATTTTTTGCCGTGCTGACGATGGCTTCGGCGTTCGTCGGGCTGCTGCTGATGCCCATGATGATGGCCGGGATCAGCAAACGCGAATTACAGTCCGCTCCGCCGGACAACTGACAAGGTTCTCTGTCCTGCAACATAACTAAAAAAAGGTAAACACCATGAAAACGACTCTGACTTACTCTCTTCTCGCCGCGGCGGTCGCCATGACGGCGTTCACCGGTGCCGCTCAGGCTAAAGGCCGTCTGGTGGTGTATTGCAGCGCCACCAACGCCATGTGTGAAGAAGAAACCAAAGCCTTCGGGGAAAAGTACGACGTCAAAACCTCCTTCATCCGCAACGGTTCCGGCAGCACGCTGGCGAAAGTGGAAGCCGAGAAAAAGAACCCGCAGGCTGACGTCTGGTACGGCGGCACCTTAGATCCGCAGTCACAGGCCGGTGAAATGGATCTGTTGCAGGCGTATAAATCCCCTAACCTCGCGCAAATCATGCCTGCCTTCCAGGACCCGGCAAAACGTAAAGGTAACTACTCTTCCGCCGTGTACATCGGCATTCTGGGCGTCGGCGTGAATACCAACCGCCTGAAAGAGAAAAATCTGCCAGAACCTAAATGCTGGAAAGACCTGACCAACCCGATTTATAAAGGCGAAATCCAGATTGCCGATCCACAAAGTTCCGGCACCGCCTACACCGCGCTGGCGACCTTCGCGCAGCTGTGGGGCGAAGATCAGGCGTTCGATTACCTGAAAAAACTTAACAGCAATATTTCCCAGTACACCAAATCCGGTATCGCCCCGGCGCGTAACGCCGCACGCGGTGAAACCGCCATCGGCATCGGCTTCCTGCACGATTACGCTCAGGAAAAAGAGAGCGGCGCACCGCTGAAACTGATTTCCCCGTGCGAAGGTTCCGGCTATGAAATCGGCGGCGTCAGCATCCTGAAAGGCGCACGTAACCTGGATAACGCCAAACTGTTCGTTGACTGGGCATTGTCCAAAGACGCGCAGGAACTGGCATGGAAAAAAGGCCAGTCTTATCAAATCCTGACCAACACCACCGCAGAAACCTCCCCGAACTCGCTGAAAATGAGCGACCTGAAGCTCATCAATTACGACATGGACAAGTACGGCGCATCCGATATGCGTAAAGAGCTCATCACCAAGTGGGTCAACGAAGTGAAGATGGGCAAAGAGTCTCAATAAAAGCCCGCGTACTTATTGAGTGAACGCGCTTTGCGCCTCCCCCTGCAAAGGGGGAGTTAACGCACTCAGCATTATTTTCGCCAACACCTTTTTTCTCTTAATAAGGAGACGCTATGTCTCATTCATTAACCCTGCCTGACACCCGACGCCGTGACCCGGTTTTCGGCTGGCTGGGGCTTATTCTGCTCGCTTTTGTGCTGCTGCCGTCCTGGAGTCTGGACTACGGTCTGCTGGAATCCACGCAGGATGAAATTCTCGCGGCGTACGGCTGGTCGGGGCTGAATCTCAGCCTGCTGTGGCTGATCCTGCCGATGGCATTACTGTTCCGTCCGCGCCATGCACAACGGCTGGAAGCCCGCCGCCGTCATCAGTTTGATGCCGCCTGGTCGGTGTTTTGTGCACTGTTTATGATCGTCAGTGCCACGCTTATCGGACGCGGGCTGGGCTACGGCAGCATAGTGATGTTTATTGCCCTCGGCGCAATTTGCTCGCTGGCACTGTCACGCCTTGAGTGGCTGGGCGGCGACCGCTTCGTCCTCGGCTCGCTGATTTGCATCATCGCGCTGATTGGCGTGTTTATCATTTATCCGAGCATTGCGATTTTCATCCCGATGTTCACCAACGACGCCGGAGATTTCGCGCCGCTGGCCTTTATGACGGTACTCGGTCAGTCGCATATTTTGCAGGTGATCTGGAACTCATTCCTGCTCTCTGTGGCCGTCGGGATCGGTTGTACCTTCTTCGGGCTGGTGCTGGCGATTTACACCACGCGCATTGCCAAACGCTCGGCGATTATCGGGCGTATTTTCTCGATTTTGCCGATTGTCACCCCGCCGTTTATCGTCGGGCTGGGCGTCACCCTGATGATGGGCCGCTCAGGCTATGTCACCGAACTGATGGTCGACTGGTTCGGGCTGACCAACACCAACTGGCTGTACGGTTTCACCGGCATCTGGCTGGCACAGGTGCTGGCGTTCACGCCGATGGCGTTTATGATCCTCGACGGGGCCATCAAAACCATTCATCCGTCGCTCGAAGAAGCGTCGTATACGCTGCGCGCCAGCCGCTGGCAGACCTTTCACCGCGTGTTTCTGCCGCTGCTGAAACCCGCACTGGCGAACGCCTTTCTGATTGTCATCGTCCAGTCGCTGGCGGACTTCAGTAACCCGCTGGTGCTCGGCGGCAATTTCGACGTGCTCGCCACGCAAATCTACTTCTACATCACCGGTGCACAGCTGGATTATCAGGCCGCCAGTACGCTCGGCGTGATCTTACTGGTGTTCTCGCTGCTGGTGTTCTGCGTGCAATACATGTGGATCGGCAAACGCTCATACGTCACCATTTCCGGCAAAACCTCACGCGGCGACGTTCAGCCGCTGCCGGTCACATTAGTCTGGGGCGTGACCGCGCTGCTGGCGGTGTGGATAGCCTTCAACGCCCTGCTTTACGGCAGCATTTTCTACGGCAGTTTTACCGTCAACTGGGGCGTGGATTACACCCTGACCTTCGACAACTTCACCAAACTGTTCGGACAAGGCTTCTCCGACGGCGCATGGCCTTCGCTGCTCGACACCCTGCTCTACGCCGGAATTGCCGCACCGATCACCGCGCTGTTTGGTTTGCTCATCGCCTACATCGTGGTACGCCAGCAGTTCCGTGGCAAAAAAACCATCGAGTTCAGCACCATGCTGTGCTTTGCGGTGCCGGGTACGGTCGCGGGGATCTCCTACATTCTGGCGTTTAACAGCGCACCGGTGTATCTGACCGGTACGGCGGCCATCGTGATCATTTCCATGGTGATGCGTAACGTGCCGGTGGGTATCCGCGCCGGGATCGCCGGGCTGGGTCAGCTGGATAAATCGCTGGATGAAGCCTCGCTCAGCCTGCGCGCCGGATCGATGCGTACGGTGATGTACATCCTCCTGCCGTTATTGCGCCCAGCCATTTTGTCGGCGCTGATTTACAGCTTCGTGCGCGCCATCACTACCGTCAGCGCCATTGTTTTCCTGGTCACGCCGGACACCCGCGTCGCCACCGCCTACATCCTCAACCGGGTGGAAGACGGCGAATACGGCGTGGCAATTGCCTACGGCTCAATCCTTATCGTCGTGATGCTGGCGATCATTTTCATCTTTGACTATCTGGTTGGCGAAGCGCGAATTTCCCGCTCAAAAGCCAAAACCGGCCAATAATTCTGGAGCGCTTTGACATGACAACGACCACTGAATACCCGGTTAACACCGCACCGGCAGAAACCACCAAAAGCTTTGTTGAGCTGAAAAACGTCGCCAAACGGTTTGGCAACAATACGGTGCTCGAAGGCCTGAACCTGGCGATCCCGAAAGGGAAAATGGTTACCCTGCTCGGCCCTTCCGGCTGCGGTAAAACCACGGTGCTGCGCATGGTCGCCGGGCTGGAAAAACCCTCTGAAGGCCGCATTTTTATCGACGGCGAAGACGTTACCGACCGTTCCATTCAGCAGCGTGACATCTGCATGGTGTTTCAGTCTTACGCCCTGTTTCCGCACATGTCGCTGGGGGAAAACATCGGTTACGGGCTGAAAATGCTTGGCCGTCCGAAAGCTGAAATCCGCGACCGGGTGCGCGAGGCGCTGTCGCTGGTTGATCTCGAGGGCTTTGAAGATCGCTACGTCGATCAGATTTCCGGTGGTCAGCAGCAGCGCGTGGCGCTGGCCCGCGCGCTGATCCTCAAACCGAAAGTGCTGCTGTTCGATGAACCGTTGAGTAACCTTGATGCCAACCTGCGCCGCAGCATGCGCGAGAAAATCCGCGAGCTGCAACAGCAGTTCAACATTACCTCGCTGTACGTGACGCACGATCAGAGCGAAGCCTTTGCGGTTTCCGACACCGTGCTGGTGATGAACAAAGGCAAAATCATGCAGATTGGCGCGCCGCAGGAGCTTTACCGCCAGCCCGCGTCACGCTTTATGGCCAGTTTTATGGGCGACGCCAACGTCTTCCCGGCGGATTTGCACCGCGATACCGTGGAGATTTTCGGCTATCACATCCCGAAACCCGCCGCGTTCGCACCGGGCATGCAGCAATGTACGGTGGGCGTCCGCCCTGAGGCGATCACCTTGGGTTTGCAGGGCGACGACAGCCAGCGCTGCGTGATCACCCACGTGGCCTATATGGGGCCGCAGTATGAAGTGACGGTGGAATGGCACGGCCAGTCGTTGTTGTTGCAGGTCAACGCCACACAACTGCAACCGACCGCAGGTGACAATTTCTTCCTGCAAATCCATCCGTACGGCATGTTTGTGCTGGTGTGATAAATCCAAAAACGTCAAAAAAAAGGTGCCGTTTTTCAGCGGCACCTTTTTTTATTCTGACGCAATAATGTTCAGAGCGGCTCGTCGAAACGCAGTAACCGCCCGGCGTTGCCCAGCACCAGCAAGGTACTGAGATTGTGCAGCAGAGCGGCGATCAACACGCCCGCCACGCCGAGCAACCCCATCGCAGCCGCCGCCATCACCACCAGCGTCCAGCCCAGCCCGATGAACACATTGATTTTCAGCGTTCTGCGGCACGCCCGGCTCAGGCGTACACAGGTGCCGAGACGGCGCAAATCGCTGCCGATCAGTACCACATCGGCGGAAGCCAGCGCGATATCACTGCCGCCCGCGCCCATTGCAATCCCCACCACACCCGCCTTCAGCGCCAGCGAATCGTTAATGCCGTCCCCGACCACCATCGGGCGATAGCCCTGCGCAATTTCCGCAGACACCTGATGCAATTTATCTTCCGGTAAAGCCTGAGCGACCACGTCGCTGATGCCCAATTCACCGGCAATGCGATGTGCCACGCTGGCGCGGTCGCCGGTCAGTAAAAGCTGGCGTTGCAGCCCGAGCTGACGCAGTTCGGCCAGCGCGGTCTGCGCTTCAGGGCGTAACGAATCCGCCAGCAACAGCCAGCCGAGAAAATGCCCGTTCAGCGAAAGCCCGACCAGCGGCCCGTCATGTTCAGGCACATCACTGACCGCGATATTGTTGTGGCTGAAAAATGCCGGACGTCCCAGCAAAGCCTCGCCCTGCGCGGTGTGCGCCCGCACGCCCATGCCCTGTTGTTCTGACACCTCTTCCAGCGGCAAATATTGCTCGCGCGGCAGTAACTTCGCCAGCGCGCGGCTGACCGGATGGCTGCTCGCCGCGCCGAGACTGGCCGCCAAAACAAGCACCGCTGCCGGGGATTCGTTTTCCTGGAGCACCGTGCGTTGCAGATGCAGTTCACCGTGGGTCAGCGTGCCGGTTTTATCGACCACAATGGCGTTGAGATCGGCCAGCTCTTCAAGGAATGCTGAGCTTCGGATCAAAATCCCGTGGCGCGCGGCGACAGCAATACCGGCGATGGCCGTCGCGGGCGCGGAAAGCACCAGCGCACACGGACAGGCCGCCACCAGCACAGCCAGCATGGCGTGTGCATCACGCGTAATAAACCAGGTCGCCGCCGCGATCAGCAAAATCAGTACCAGATATTTCCCGGCATAACGTTCGAGCAGACGGGTGATCGGCGGTTTGGCATGTTCGGCTTTTTGCATCAGCGCAATCACTTTGCCCAGCGTGGCATCCGCGCCGGTTCGCGTGACTTCGACAGACAACAATCCGTCCAGATTAATGGCACCGCCAAACACGTCGTTCCCTGCGCGGGCTTCGTGCGGCACGGATTCACCGGTGATTGGCGCGGTATCCAGACTGGCGCTGCCGGACAACACGCGGCCATCGGCGGGCAAACGGTCGCCTGCGCGCACTTCCACGCAATCGCCGGTTTGCAGCTGATGATTATCGATTTCTTCAATCCCGCCATCCGGCAGAATGCGTCGCGCACGGCTGCGGGTCAGACGGCTCAGTGCATCAATGGCTTCCTGCGAACCGATCACACTGCGCTCTTCCAGAATATGACCAAAAATCATGATGCCCGGCAGCAAGGCGGCGGTCATCAGGTCGCCGGTCGCCCAGGCACCCAGCATCGCCAGCGCGATCAGTTGATCGGTCACGCCATGCAAACTCGGGCTGCGCAGACTGTACATTGCCGAGCGCAATACCGGCACCGCCACCAGCAGGGACGCCACGCCAAACAGAATCTGCCCGACGTCGCGCTGTTGCGGAAACACCCACTGCCAGATCCAGCCGCACAGCAACAGGCCGAATGCGGTCATCGCCAGAAGCAGCTGCACCGCCATGTTCCGCTGCTCATGGCGGGTGAGCAGCACGCTTTTCGCTGACGGTTCTTCAGAAGACATCGAAGTCACAGGGTAAATACCTCAGGGTTGAGAGGATGGACGGTCTGGCCCCGGCAGGATCAGATGCGCGTCGTCGTGAGGATTAACGGCGGTCACGCTGCCAGCCTGCGCGAGGATTGGCGGCATCCGTTCACGCCATAAACGCCACAGCAGTTCGGGCGAATGATCGTTCGCCAGTTGCACAATGGTCGCGGTGTCGGTGGAAGCCCGGGCAATCTGTTCGCTGGCTCTGGCATGGGAAACCTGTAAGGCACGGTCCGCAGACTGCACGGCGTCCTGATGCACGCGGGCAGCCTCATTGCTGGCGCTGGCGATGTTCTGTTCCGCCTGCTGGCTGGCCGTCAGCACCGCGTTAAACGCATCCACCGCTGAAGGGGGCAGCGATGACTGCACGTCAACGCGGCGAACTTCGATACCCGGATCGCTGCCTGCCGCTCTCAGGGCGGCGAGCTGCTGATTGATCCCCTGACGTAAATCCCCGCGCAACCGCTCGCGGCTTTGCGCAATCTGGCTGCCGTTTCCGGCCATTTCCGGCCTGGCGACCAGAATGGTATCCAGATCCCGTGAGGCGCAAATCGCCACCGCCGCGTGCTCGGTTAACCTGTCCAGCGCAGGCAGCACGTGCGCGCCCTGCAACACATACGCCACCGGATCGGTGATGACGTAATACACCTGCACATCCAGCTGAACCACACCGGCATCGCCGGTCAGTAAATACCCCGCACCGGCGACGGCGTCACTTTTCTCGCTGCCGGTATTGTTCCAGGCGGGGATAATGTCTGAGCGCAGCAAGGCGGTGACGTGATGTTCAATAACCCGGTCAGCGGCGGGCAGAATATCCACCTGCTCCAGCGGCTCCGGCCACGCGAGTAAAAGCCCGGCGCCCGCCGTGCGCGAAACCGCACCGAAACGCATCACCACCGCGCGTTTATCCGGCTCAATCTGCCGGACATTGGAGAACAGCCAGTCAGCGGCGGCAATCAGGGTCATGGCAAACAGCGCCAGATAGGCCATGCGCCCCGCCTGAAACCAGGCATTCCCCTGAAAACGGGCTAACGGATTCATGGTTGCGGCCCGTGAGTGGCGGCGGGTAAAACCGGCGGACCTTCCACCAGCTGTTTGAACGGCGCGGCATCGGTGCGCAGCACCATCTGGGTGCCTGGCGTGATCACGCTGCTGAGCGTGTCGAGCGAGCGCAGCAGATCGTACAGTTCGGGGTTACCGGCACGGGCGCTGGCGTAGATTGCCGCACTTTGCACCTGCGCCTGCGCGTCGATATTGGCGGCTTTCACGGACGCATCGGCCTTCATCACGCGGGCTTCGCGCTCGGCGGAAGAACGAATTTCTGCCGCCTGACGTTTACCTTCGGCTGAACGCTCGGTGGCGATGGTTTCACGCTCTGCCCGCATGCGATCCACGGTGGCATCAAGCGTCACTGACGGCAGCGTCAGGCGTTCAACGCCCACCTGCACCAGTTCGATGCCGTAGCTGTCGAGCAGCTGACGGGCAATCTGGTCATGCAGATGCTGTTCAAAACCGGAGAGACGGATTTTGCTGGCGTCAGTGTTCACCAGATCGGCCAGCGCAAACCCGCTGGTGGTGGTTTCCAGCGCCGACCCGATGAAGGTTCGTATCTGCGCTGCCGCCATATCCGGCTGATTTTGAACCGCACGGATAAACCGCTGCACGTGCTGAGGATCGTTTTTCACCTGCCAGACGGTATACGCCTGCACGATAATCCGCAGGCCGTCGCGCGTGCCGACATCCTGCAAACCGCTCGACGTGGTGCGGATCCGTAAATCCACCGGGATGGCGGTTTCCAGCGGCACCGGAAGGTGCCACGCCAGCCCCGGCTGCAACAGCACACGCACCGGGTCACCAAATCGCGTGATGACCATCGCTTCACCGGAACGCACCTGCACCAGACAGGCCGTGGCGACAATCAGCGCCACCAGCACGACAGCCACCGCCGCCCGCCGCCAGAGTTTGGGCGCGGCCGGGCCGCCATGATGATGATGATGGTGATGATGTCCGGCAGCGTGGTGATGCCCGCCATGTGCGTCGTGATCGTGGCCGTCAGGATGTTGGGAATCACTCACCGGGTAGTCTCCGCTTTAACAGGATGTGCCGCTTTATCCGCTCCGGGCGTAAATGGCAGGGTAAAATTTCTCAGATCCAGCACCGGCGGCGTCCCGTCACCGATACGGTGATCGATAATCAACACCTTCGGATGTGGCTTCATCGCCAGCGTCAGCTGGCTGAAATAACGCTCGGTGAGGAAGGATTGTCCGCCAGCCTGATACGCCTGATTATCGGCGTTCGTGCGCAGCGCCATCACCTGCGCCCGGACAATATTTTCGTGGCCTTGTGCGCTGGCGGCATCGAGCGCCAGACGGGCAAATTGCTGCGCGGCATTGAGCTGCTGCGCAGCCTGTCCTTTCTCACCGGCAATCGCGCTTTGCGCCAGAATTTGTGCTGCCTGCACGCTGTGATACGCGTCCGCCGCGCCCGCAGGCGGATGGATCGATTCAATCACCGTCGCCAGCAGTTCCACGCCGCTGTGAAGCTGGTCCAGCTGGCGTTGCACTTTCTGGCCGATGTCAGCGGCAAGCCGGGTCTGCTCGCTGCCCAGCAAACTGTCGAGCGTGCGCGAGGAGAAATCATGCACCAGCACCTGATTAGCGATACTGCGGATCAGCACCGGCATATTTTCGGTGTGATACAGGCTCGCCATCGCCGCGTCGTCGTTCATCGCCACGCGGTAAACGAAGCGCACATCCATATCCATGATTTGAAAACTTTGCCGGTCGCTGGCGGCGCTGGCGATGATTTGCGATTTGTCGCTGCTGTGGCCGGAATCCCATAACCGGTTGGCGCTTTCCGGCGCCGGGCCTTCGGCGGTGTCAGCCACTTGCGCAGGCACCGCGGTTAGCGGCTCTTCAGAACCGGTGGTCAGTTCATGTACTTCGCCGTTATCGACAAACTGCGTGCGGCCAAACGGCCACGGCAGCCCGAGGTGTAAACCGGGTTGTCTGACCGCTACCGGTTTACCGAAGGATTCATAAATGCCGCGCTGGGTCAGCGGCACTTCGCTGATGCCGGTCAGCAGCCAGCCGGTCAGCATCAGGAACGCGGCCAGCGGCAGCAGCGCGCGGCGGATAAAATGGAATGCCCAGATCTGGCGCAAATCGATGCCAAAATGCTGATGCAGTTCGTTTTGCACAAACTGTAACGGACGCGGTGGCCAGCAAATTTGCGCGGCCAGCAGACTGCCCGCAATAAACTCCGGTTCTTTGTCCTCACGCGGCGGCGAAAACATCGCCATCAGCGCACGCAGCAAAAGCTCGAGCGCCACCAGCGCCGGTAATAGCCCGGTAAGCCGCAGCAGCTGTGCCGGCCATACCGACGGGCCACGGGCGAACATCAGGGCCAGCGCACTCAGTAAAAAGACGGCAATCATCATGCGCATCATCAGCGCCAGTTTTGCCGCCTCCGGCCATTCCAGCGGATTTTTTAATGTCCAGTGGCGTTCCAGCACCAGCACCGCAAAAGCGCAGAGTAGCAACACCGAACCGGCGAAATAGCCCGCGTCACCGGTGTCACTGACCGGCAGCGGCAGTTGCCATAACAGCGCGATAAGCAGCAAGGCGGCTGCCGCGGGGAATGCCTGAAAGAAGACGTGCGCGTCGATATAACGCAAAACCGGGCGCATCCACGGGCGGGAAATCAGACGTTGAGAAAATCCGGCTGGCGTTGGCGGCGTGACGTCTTCCTCCCCCGGCGCAAACTGTTGCGCACGCCAGCGGGAGATACGCCGCGCGCATTGCAGGGAGGCCGCGCATACCCACATCGCCGCCATCATATTGCCGGTCACCCACGGCCACACCGACGCCGGCGCAACCATATACAGCATCAGCAATATCAGGTACATCACGCTGCTGATCACCATCACGCCGGTGATCAGCCCGTTCAGCCAGCGCGTATGGGAGGCGGCGGCCTGAAAGCGCAGCGGTTTGCTGGCATCATCAGCAGGAGATGTTGTGTTTATGCTCATATCCGCTCCGGCAGAGGAAATAATCATCCGCAGCGCGGGCGGTGAGCCCTGTGCGCGGAATGAACCGGGCGTAACGGTATAACATTACAGAATTTTCAGCGATATGAATTTGGTGGCTTTTTTGGCACGAATTGTAAGCGTTTATCTTAAAGGCGCAGCGGCGGGACGCATGATGAAAAAAGGTGCCGTGATTAAGCGGCACCTTCGGGATTTCAGAGACTGTCTTCTGCGACGTAATACTGCGGATCGTCAAGTTCATGAGAACAGAACGGCCCCGCTTTCTTCAGCAGACTGACGCAGTCATTGCTCAGATGGCGCAGACGAATGGTTTTACCGGCTTCGAGATAACGCGCGGTCAGCTTATCGATCGCCTCCACGCCGCTCGAATCCATCACCCGCGTACCGGCAAAATCCAGCACCACGTTTTGCGGATCATTTTCAGGGTTGAACAGTTCGGCAAAGGTCGCGGCAGAGCCGAAGAACAGCGGCCCGTCCAGTTTATACACTGCCAGATCGCCTTTGGTTTTGTGCTCACGGATACGGATACGCGCCTGCTGCCAGGCAAAGACCAGCGCCGAAATAATCACGCCGCTGATCACCGCCACGGCCAGATCGGTAAAGATGGTGATGACGGTAACAATCAGCATCACCAATACATCGGCTTTTGGCATACGGCGCAGACGACGCAGCGAACTCCACTCAAAAGTGTTGTAGCAGACCACCAGCATAATGCCCGCCAGCGCCGCCACCGGCAGCAGACCGATATAACCGGAAAGGCTGACCACAAACAGGATCAGCAAAATCGCGCCGACCGTACCGGAAATCCGCCCGCGACCGCCGGAGGTGAAATTGATGATCGATTGCCCGATCATCGCGCAACCGGCGAAACAACCGAACAGCCCGCAAATCGTATTGCCCGCGCCCTGCGCGATACTTTCACGGTTGCCGTTGCCTTTCTGATTGCCCATTTCATCGAGCACCGTCATGGTCAGCAGCGATTCAATCAGCCCGACCAGGGCGATAACCACGGCGTAAGGCAGAACCACTTTCAGCATCTCCACGTTGAACGGCACCACCGGCAGGCTGAAGTGCGGCAAGGCACCGGAGATATCCGCCAGATCCCCGACGCGCAGCGTATGCAGGTTAAAACCAATCGCCACGGCGGAGACAACAATCAGCGCTGCCAGCGAAGACGGGATAATTTTGGTCAGTTTCGGGAACAGCACGACGACGGCAATCGCCAGCAGCACCAGCCCGTACATCAGCGGCCCCTGCCCGGCAATCATGTGCAACTGCGCCAGCATAATGACAATCGCCAGACCGTTCACAAAGCCGTGTACCGCAGGCAGCGGCACCAGGCGGATAAACTTCCCGAGGCGAAACACGCCAATCAGAATTTGGATCACACCGGCAAAAATCGTCGCCCACAGCACGTACCCCATGCCGTGCTGCGCCGCCAGACTCATCAGCACAACCACGATGGAACCCGCCGCGCCCGACACCATGCCCGGCTTGCCGCCGAACAGCGCAGTCACCAGCCCGATAATAAACGCCGTGTGCAAACCGACAATGGGAGACAATCCGGCCACCAGCGAAAAACCGACCGCTTCCGGGATCATCGACACGGCCACCACAAATCCGGCCAGCGTTTCATTCTTCACTTGCGATAACTTCAGACCACGCGGGCTAAACATAAAACATCCGGTACATTTCCAGTTCAGTTAAAAAATTGTGACAAGTATCTAAAAATGACGGAACCGAGGCAAGGTTTAATCCGCTCACCGCGGCGGGCCGGTCACAAGCGGATCGAGATAAATGTGGTTCTCGTGTATAATGCGGGGAATTGTGGTCATTACATCGTGCGGTTATACTTAATCGTTTGATTATTAAGATATTAAGGTGAGAAAAACATGGGATTCAAATGCGGTATCGTCGGCCTGCCGAACGTCGGTAAATCAACTCTGTTCAATGCGCTGACCAAAGCGGGTATCGAAGCAGCAAACTTCCCGTTCTGCACCATCGAACCGAATACCGGTGTGGTACCAATGCCCGATCCGCGTCTCGACCAGCTGGCCGAGATTGTAAAACCGCAGCGCATCCTGCCAACGACCATGGAATTCGTGGACATCGCGGGCCTGGTGAAAGGCGCTTCTAAAGGTGAAGGCCTGGGCAACCAGTTCCTGACCAACATCCGCGAAACCGAAGCTATCGGCCACGTGGTACGTTGCTTTGAAAATGACAACATCATTCACGTTAACAACAAAGTGGATCCGGCTGATGACATCGACGTTATCAACACCGAACTGGCGTTGTCTGACCTCGATACCTGCGAACGTGCGATTCACCGTGTGCAGAAACGCGCCAAAGGCGGCGACAAAGATGCGAAAGCAGAACTGGCCGCACTGGAAAAATGTCTGCCACAGCTGGAAAACGCGGGCATGCTGCGTGCGCTGGATCTGTCCGAAGAAGACAAAGCGGCCATCCGCTACCTGAGCTTCCTGACGCTGAAACCTACCATGTACATCGCGAACGTCAACGAAGACGGTTTCGAGAACAACCCTTACCTCGACATCGTGCGTAAAATCGCAGACGCCGAAGGTTCAGTGGTGGTAGCAGTGTGTGCCGCCGTGGAGTCTGACATTGCAGAACTCGACGACGCTGACCGTGAAGAATTCATGGCAGAACTGGGCATCGAAGAGCCGGGGCTGAACCGCGTGATCCGCGCCGGTTACGAACTGCTGAACCTGCAAACTTACTTCACCGCTGGCGTAAAAGAAGTTCGCGCATGGACCATCCCTGTCGGCGCAACCGCCCCGCAAGCCGCAGGTAAAATCCACACCGACTTCGAGAAAGGCTTCATCCGCGCACAAACCATCGCGTTCGAAGACTTCATCACCTACAAAGGTGAACAAGGCGCGAAAGAAGCCGGAAAAATGCGTTCAGAAGGCAAAGACTACATCGTCAAAGATGGCGACGTAATGAACTTCCTGTTCAACGTCTAACCTCTGCTTCAGGGCAACATAGCTCTGATGCTCCGACAAAAATCCACGCAATTGCGTGGATTTTTTATTTCCCAGAGTCTCAACTCATCTCGTAAAAACGCTGTCAAAAATTAGTACATTGATGAGTACAACATTCATCCATCTTCATTTTAAGTGAGTACGGTAGGCGTACCAACCGATGTAACAAATGTCTGCTAAAATTTCATATGGTTTTTTTAAGGAGAATAGATTTCATATGCGAATTCCTGATTATCCTTCGCGAGATTCTGATAAATGGGCACAGGTAGACGCCTGGTTTTCTGAAAAGCTCGCCCCTGAAGACTCAGATTTAAAATACACTCTCGCTAATAACATAGATCAAGGATTGCCCGCACACGATTTATCTGCTTTGCAGGGGAAAATGCTGGCCATTTTCATTCGTATGTCACGTGCTGTCCGTGTTCTTGAAATAGGCACGCTTGGGGGTTATAGCACCATATGGATGGCCAGGGCTCTCCCACCACATGGAAGCGTAACGACAATTGAATTCAACGAGCATCATGCAGAGGTTGCTCGCCAGAATATAAACAAAGCGGGGCTGGCTGAGCGCGTTACGTTGCATATTGGGGCAGCTCTTGATGTCTTGCCAACACTAAAAGCCCCCTTTGACCTGATTTTTATCGATGCTGATAAAGTGAATAACCCACACTATCTTGAATGGGCTATCAAACTGTCGCAACAAGGTACTGTTATCGTTGGGGATAACACTGTGCGCGGTGGCGGTGTAATCGACTCCAGCAGTGATGATCCGAACGTTAAAGGTCTGCGAGAGTTTGTTCAGATGATTTCTGAGGATGAGCGACTTGAAGCTACAGCAGTACAGACTGTTGGTGAAAAAGGATGGGATGGTTTCGTCATGGCTATCGTTAAAGCCCGGTGATTATATTTTTCGCTAAGAAGAACGAACTCACCGCCAGCTCTTAATCACAACTTCTAAAGGATTGTCAAAAGCTGTGCTGCTTGAGTTATGCCCAGAGCTTCAGCTCCTCGCTCTCAGCAGACCTTCAGCTTCACGTGTTTGTCTGCTGTGTGCCAATAGCAGACATTCAAGTTATTCTGTCCAATGCATGACAATCCGCGAATTAAGGAGTGAAGTCAGGCCGGTTTAATGCAATTTTTTCAGATACATTCTCGATAAGTTGCAAACAGCTTTTGAGAAAGGAATCATCAACTTTTATTAGCCCCTCTATTCCGGTTACATATCCTTCTTCAAAAATTGGATTTGATTGAGTTCCTACTACGAAATGAACTGAATGAATTTTACTGACCAGGATTTTATAACTACTCCCCTCCCCATGCTTTAACGCGTTAACTGCGAGATAGCAGTTATGAAAATCCTCTTTTAACGCGAATTCACCTGCATTTTCGAGAATTGTCTCTACCTCTTTAAAACCGTTACTGCAATTTAGTCTTCGTTGCAGATGAGCTTCAAAAACTGAAAACATTCCTACTACATGAATCATCCTTTGCAGGTTGAGCGCTTGTAAGTTTTTTATTGGTGGGGTAGAACCCGTTTCCGACAGTAGCGCCAATGATTGAGATTCAGCTTCATTTATCATCGACAATGAAAAATGAGTGCATCTATATGCAAGCTCGTAAAAGGTGTGCATTTTTTTGTCTAGCCTTCAGATGAGTGGTTACTGCTTTTAGCATATTCAAATCGCGCTGTTTCTAAAAATTATATGTCCGCTCCTCACTCATAGTAGCCGCACCTAAAGGTTTTCCATGTAATGAAACGCTTTCATTAACTCATCTTCTGTAAGCGGCGATATCAGACTTGCGCCTGTATCTTTCTCAACCTTCATCAATAGCTCGCTTCGGGTGATTCCCAATCTATTCGCTACGTGGTTAGCGCAACTCCGTGCGTGTGACGCTCTGTGCGCAAGAAGGCCTTCTATGTCTAAAACTTTTCTTCTTGATGATGAATGTGACATTAATTCTTCCTTTAGTCGAAATGGCTGCCCATTCAGAAATGATGCCAATTGATGTTTCTTGCCAGCTTCTACCGGGAGGGCGCCGTTAGCACAACTTCGTAAACCAAATAGCTGATTGAAATTTTTGAGTGAACGCGCAGCACCCAAAGAAAATGCGTTTCAGCCGACACGTCGCAATCCGCGAAGCAGCAGGTTGAGCGCGGTAATGCCTTGTTCCAACCTCGTCTTGCTCTCATCACCGTCGGCAATCCAAAACGCCGCTTCTTCCAGGCTGCCGTAAATCAGCGAAGCCAGTCCCTCCGGGTCAACGTCCTCAACGACACCTTGCTGAATCAGATTGCGAATCAGGCTTTGCATGGATTCAACACAATGGCGTTGCGATTCAGGTGAGGAACCGCCCAGCACCGCTTTTGCATCGCGCAAAACAATGCGCTGAAATTCAGGTTCGAGCGCCATCTCAAGGTAAGCCCGGCAGCGGTGGCAAAAACCCTCCCACGGCTCTCCGGCATTATTGGAAATCGCCTGCAGGCGTTGATCCATCTCGTCATCAATCTGCTCAACGACCGCCGCCAGCAACCCTTTTTTGTCACCAAAATGATGATAAAGCGCACCACGGGTCAGCCCTGCCTGCGCAGTCAGATCATCCATCGAGGTTTCAGCATAGCCATATTCGCAAAAGACTTTACGGGCCGTCGCTAACAATGTGGCTCGTGTCTCTTCCATCTCGGCACGGGTACGGCGAACCATGTTTTGCTCCTTACATACGGAATGAATGATTATTTACAAACACCGCGTATGTATATAGGATTCTATTCATACGCGCTGTATGTATTGTCACTGCGCGTTGTCGTCATGGCAAGCAAATACTACCGGAGAAGAAGATGGCTACTCTGTACCGACACCTTTTTACTGAACCTGGAACCGGCAATTTTGTCATTGCCGGACTCCTCGCACGGATCCCGTTGCCGATGGCGGGGATCGGCATTATCACGCTGTTATCCCAGCAGCGCGGCGGCTATGCCCTGGCCGGTGCGGTTTCCGCCACCTTTGTTTTGACCTACGCCCTTTTGTCTCCGCAGATCTCCCGGTATGTCGATCGTTATGGGCAACGCCGCGTTTTGCCTGTGGCGACGGCGATCAGCATCACCGGGTTATTTATCCTGATGGCGGGTTCTCACTGGAACGTCACTGATGCGCTCCTGTTTTTAGGCGCTTTACTGGCCGGATTTATGCCCAGCATGTCTGCCATGGTACGGGCCCGCTGGACGGCGCTGTACCGGGGGCAGCCCCGTTTGCAGACAGCCTATTCACTTGAAACGGTGCTTGATGAACTGACGTTCATTGTGGGACCGCCCCTCTCAATCGGCCTTTCCGTTACGCTGTTTCCCCAGGCGGGTCTGCTGCTCGCTGCGCTTTTGCTGTTTGTGGGCGTGTTTGCTCTGGTGATGCAGCGCAGGACAGAACCTCCCCTTGTCGCGGCCGGTTCCGCCATATCTGGCTCGGGTTCGGTCATCCGTATGACAAGCGTGCAACTGTTGACGCTGCTGATGGTGGCGATGGGGGTCATTGTCGGTACGGTTGATATTGTCAGCGTCGCTTTCGCGGAACAGCTCGGCCGCCCGGCTGCGGCCAGCCTGGTGTTATCAGCCTATGCCGCCGGGTCGTGTGTGTCCGGGTTGCTGTATGGCTCACTCAGGCTGAAAACCCCACTTCACCGGCTGTTGTGGCTGGGCGGGCTGGCCACCGCCGCCACCACTCTCCCGCTGGTGCTGGTCACGAATCTTACGGCGTTAGCGATGGCCCTCCTGATGGCAGGCCTGTTTTTCGCCCCGACCATGATCGTGGCGATGTCGCTGGTTGAACGCCAGGTTTCAGAAAATCAGTTAACAGAAGGCATGACCTGGCTGCTGGCCGGGCTGAACGTCGGCGTTGCGCTGGGTGCCGTCATCGCCGGTCAGGTGGTGGATAACGCCGGAGCGCGGGCTGGATCCTACGTCGCCTTATGTGCCGGAACCGGGGTGGTGCTTATGGCATTTTTAAGTCATTTAACCCTGCCAAAGCAGAACAGTCGCGCCTGAGCGCGTTGCACATTACAGGATCTGAATGATGAATACATTTTCCACCATGACCTCTGCTCGCGCATCGTGGACGCCCGTCCTCGCTGTGGGTCTGGCGACATTCTCTGTGGTCACGACCGAAATGCTGCCGGTGGGTTTACTGACGTCTATCGCCGGGACGCTCAGTATCACCACAGGCCATGCGGGTTTGATGATTTCCCTGCCAGCCTTGCTGGCCGCTTTATTCGCCCCTTTTGTGGTCATTGCCTCGGGCGGAATAGATCGTCGCCGGATACTCTGCGGTCTGCTGGCGTTGCTGGTGATAGCAAACCTTACCTCCGCGCTGGCACCGAATCTGATGATCATGCTGGCCGCCCGGATATTGGTTGGCTTCTGCATGGGCGGAGTATGGGCCATCGCGGGCGGTCTGGCATCGCGTCTGGTTCCGGAGAGCGCGGCTGGCCTGGCGACATCCATTATCTTTGGCGGTGTTGCTGCGGCTTCGGTACTGGGCGTGCCCCTCGGGGCGTTTATTGGCGACGTCATCGGCTGGCGCTGGGCATTTGCCATCATGGCAATTTTCAGCGCACTGGTGCTGGCACTCCACCTTGCCGTCATTCCGGCGCTGCCCGTGGCGGGTTCGGCTAACATCAGCCAGTTCATTGATCAACTTGGCAACCGCAAAATACAAGCGGGCTTGCTTCTGACGTTGTTGCTGGTGACAAGCCATTTCATGGCCTTTACGTTTGTGCGCCCGCTGCTGACCGACGTGTCAGGATTTGATGCGCAATGGACAGGAGCCATCCTGTTCGCCTACGGTATTGCCGGTATCGCCGGTAACTTTCTGGCGGGTATCACCGCCGCGCGCCATACCACAATCACGCTGATGGTGATTGCGACAGGACTGATTTTAACCCCGTTGCTGTTCATTACTGCGGGGCAATCAGTCACGGGCGGAGGTGCCGTCCTCGTCTTCTGGGGGCTGGCTTACGGCGGGCTTTCTGTCGGACTGATGACCTGGATGATAAAAGCAGCACCCCGCGCCGTGGAGATCGCGGCTGCGCTTTATGTCGGTGTATTCAATGCAGGGATTGCGCTGGGATCATGGGCCGGAGGCCACATTGTCGATACATTCGCGTTAACTGACACCCTTTGGCTGGCCTGTGCCTTAGCGATTGGAGCCTTACTTTTGGCCGTCGTTACTGGCCTGAAACGCAGACAGGCATAATCAGATCGGGGCGGCTATCTGCCTGGCAGTTAACCGCCCCGGTGCCTGCTGTTTTAGTTCCCTGCCACAGATTCGCGTACGAAGTCTTCATAGGTGCGCAGCGGATGCCCTGTAATGGATTGTAACTTTTCAGTCGTTCCCTCTGCTGAGTGCATGCCGTGCATCTGGATACCTGCCATCATCAGGCGCATGTCGTAGGCCAGCCAGCCCGGAGAATATGAGGTGAGCTGTTCTTCAAAAGCGGCGACATCATCACCGCCATAGGTGATCTCTCTGCCCAGAACGGAACTCCAGATTTGCGCAACGGATGCGCCGGTGAGCGGCTGCGGCCCGGTCAGTTCCAGCGTGACGCGTTCCAGCGCAGACGTGGCTCTGTCGCGTCGCAGCAGCTCAGCCACAGCGACATCCGCGATATCCCGTGCATCGATCATCGAGACGCCCCCCGATCCGATCGGCATTGGATAGACTGAATAGCTCTGAATGGTCTGCTGCACCATAAGGTCGTTTTGCATGAAGTAAGCCGGACGCAGAATGGTGGCAGGTATATCAAGGCTTTCTATCATGCGTTCAACCGTATGCTTGCCGGTGAAATGCGGCACGTTAGTGAACTTGTCAGAATGAATGACAGACAGGTAGACGATACGTTCAATGCCCGCCTCGCGAGCCAGATTGAGCGCGATCAGGGCCTGCGTCACCTCGTCGGGCGTGACCGCATTGATCAAAAATAGCGTGCGTACGGATGACAATGCCGCGCGCATTGAAGCGACATCGCTCAGATCTGCAACGACCTCCGTGACCCCTGCGGGGAATTCACGTTTACCTGCCTGACGGACAAGGGCTTTAGCGTCGACACCGGCCTCAGCCAGCCTCTGAATGATCAGTGAACCCACCGTGCCCGTGGCACCTGTAACGAGAATGCTCATAGTTGACTCCTGTAAATACAAAGAAAGATTAACGTGAAAAATCTGCAACGACTTTCCCGGTCCGGGAGACCGTGCGATGACGTTCGATGGCGTCGGGAAGATCAGCGAATCCCACGATGCCGCCAATTCTGGACTGAAGAGTGCCGCTGGCGACTTCTTTCGCCAGCGTCTCCAGCAATACGGGGTCGGGCTTATTCATAAACCAGAGTCCCCGGCGATTAGCCGGTTTGCGGGAAAGAATGTCCGGTGAGGTGGTGCCCGTGATGACGCCATCCGCGGCCAAAACCTGCCAGGAGCGGTCCAGCACGTCTCCCCCGACATAATCCAGTACCAGATTTATGTTCCGGGCAACGTCCTCAAAACGCTGTGACTGATAATCAATGACATGATCGGCCCCAAGGCCGCGCACGAAATCCAGATCTGCCGGGCCCGCCGTGGCAAAGACCTCGGCACCGGCGCGTTTGGCAAACTGCACTGCATAAGCCCCCAGTCCGCCGGCTGCGCCGTGAATGAGGATCCGTTGGCCCTCATAGAGTGATCCTGCGTGATGTAAGCTGTTCCAGGCCGCGACCGCGGCGACAGGGATGCCGGCAGCATGAACATCTCCCAGACCTTCCGGTGTCGGGGAAAGGCTGGCTTCATTGATTGCCACGAATTCCGCGTAGGCGCCCAGCCCTCCCATTGCGCCCATGACCCGATCACCGGCATGAAAGCGAGAGGCACCGCTTCCGGCAGCGACGACAACGCCCGCCATTTCAGCGCCCAGAATAATAGGGAGCGGGAGCGGAAAGGCATTCCGGACCTGGCCTTCGCGAACTTTCCAGTCAATGCCGTTCACGCCCGCGGCCAGAACCCGAATCAGAACCTGACCTTCTCCCGGTTGTGGTATGTCGATCCCGGCCACTTCCGCCGCCTCAGCCCCGCCGTGGCGTCTGATCAGTACAGCGCGTTGTGTATTGTTCATTGCAGTTCCTCGTTTCAGGTTTTGATAACGAGACAGTATTCCGTTGCAATAAATAAACAAAGACCTTAAAACAGAGATACCTTGTCTCATAAATGGAACACCATGAATCTGAACGCGCTGTCCGATTTTATACTCGTCGCCACCAATGAGGGGCTGGGGAAGGCAAGCCGCGCGAGCGGCATTTCCAAAGCCACATTATCGCGACGCATCGCAGATCTTGAGGAGCAACTGGGTGTGAGGCTGATTGAGCGCAGCGCTCGCGGTCTGAAGCTTACCGAAGCCGGCGCGACGCTGATGTCACGGACTGAAGGCCTGCTGAGTGAGATGACCGAAGCCATGACGGCGGTCGGTGACGGTGTTTCGACCCCTCGCGGACGTTTGCGCGTCGCCGCTCCGGCGCTTTTTTCCCACCTTGCAATGGGGCGCATTGGTGCCGAATTTTGTGCAGCCTACCCTGAAATTGAAATTGAAATCGTGGCGGAGGATCGCATGGTAGATCTCGTCGAGGAACAATTTGACGTCGCGATCCGCATCAACCCGAGCCCCGACAGCAATTTAGTCGGGCGGTGTTTCGCCAGAGACAGGTTAGTTGTCGTGGCGGCGCCTCAATTCGCCAGGCCGCTCCCCGGTGCAATAAGGTCAGTGCCCGCCATTGTCACGTCGGGTTTTCAGCCCACTCACTGGGCGCTGGATGAAGGCGAACTGCTGCTGGAGCCGGTTCCCAGACTGCGATTCTCATCATTACTGATGGTCCGGGATGCCGCTATCGCCGGCGGCGGTGCGGCCCTGATCCCGCAGTCCATCGCATGGAGCCAGCTTGCCCGCGGCGAATTGGTTCAGTGGGGCATCGTGTCGGGTCCGGATCGGGCACTGTGGGTATTGCATACCTCAAGGCGGCTTGCTGCCCCAAAGGTTCGCGCATTCGTCGATTTTATGTGCGCCCGGTACCCGGACATGTCCCTGGTTCTCAACGGATAACGCCGCACAGACAGACTCTTCGTCAAATTATCAGGCCGTCTGGTAAAGAGAACCAGCCTCCGCTAAGGCTATTTTTTACGCGAAGTGTTCCCTCCCGGCGGGTTGTCACTTCACTGAACTCAAATAAGTATCGCTTCAATAATAATTTTCATTATCATTGCGAGCGGTAACTATCACACCATTCAAATAAATGATTTCAGTGAAGGAATATGTTGCATGAAAAGAATCCTCTGCGTTGCGGGTATGCTGTGCGCCTCGTTAAGCCCCGCTTTCGCGACCACCTACCCGTTAACCCTCGACAACTGTGGTTATAAGCTCACTTTCACCAAAGCCCCTGAGCGCGTTGTCGCGTTAGGTCAAAACACCGTCGAAATTCTGCTGCTGTTAGGGTTACAGGATAAGGTCATCGCAAGCGCATTTTGGCCATCGAAAGTCCTGCCGTCGCTGGCTGAAAAAAACGCTAAAGTGAAAACCCTGACGGTCGAAATTCCTACACTGGAATCCATCCTGGCTCAGGATCCTGATTTTGTGCCCGCGCAGCTACCTTTGCTGCTGGGGCCGGAAAGTAAAGTCGCCAAAAGAGCAGATTTTGATGCCGTCGGCGTAAATAGCTATATGTCTCCGGGGATGTGTGCGACCAAAAAAGACATTGGCGATATGTATGGCAGCCGCCAGAAGCTGTGGGACATGACCTATCTGTATAAAGAAATCGAGGATATGGCCACTATTTTCAACGTTGAAGATCGCGGTCAGGTGCTCATCGCCGACTTTAAAAACCGTGAAGCAAAACTACGTCAGGCATTCAGTAAAAACCCTAAAGATCTCTCTTTTGTCTTCTGGTTTTCCAGCGCCTCACCTTCCTCTGATGCGTATGTTGGCGGTAAAAACAGTGCATCAGGATTTATCGCCAATGTGTTAGGCGGCCATAACGCCATCACATCGGAAACGGAATGGCCAACCGTCGGCTGGGAAAGCATTATTGCGGCAAACCCGGATGTGATTGTTGTTTCAAGCCTCGACCGTAACCGCTGGGCACTTGATAACGCGCAGGAAAAAATCAAATTCCTCAAAAGCGATCCTGCCGTCAGCCAGCTGGATGCCGTGCGAAAAAATCATATTGTCGTCATGGACGGGCAGGCAATGAACCCGACTATCCGCACGCTTTACGGCGCTGAGCAGGTTGGCGAACAGCTTAAAAAAATGGGGCTGAATTAATGGCTTCAGCAGTTCATCCCACACGACAAGGGCTGATCCTGACGACCTCGTGTGTTCTCTCCGTGCTGCTTTTGGTGTTGGTGATTGCCTTTGGGGTCAGCGTCGGCGAGCTGTCGATCCCGATGACAAGCGTTTTCCAGGCTATCGGGAATAAAACCGGAATGAGCGATGTCCCGCTGAGTCGCATTTATGAAAGCGTCATCTGGGATTTTCGTCTGAGCAGAGCCCTGGTGGCTGCCTGCTGTGGGGCCGGGCTGGCCATCTGCGGTGCGGTACTGCAAAGCCTGCTGAAAAATGCCCTGGCAGAACCTTATGTACTGGGCGTTTCAGCCGGAGCCTCAACCGGCGCAGTGTCTGTGGTCGTGCTCGGCATCGGCACCGGGTCAATCTCCCTTTCCATGGGCGCCTTTGCCGGTGCCTTCGCGGCCTTTGCCTTTGTGACCTTTCTGAGCAACGGCGCACGCGGTGGCAACGATCGCACCATTCTGGCGGGCGTAGCCGCTTCACAGCTTTTTAACGCGATTACCGCTTACACCATCAGCACTTCTGCCAGTGCTCAACAGGCACGCGACGTCATGTTTTGGTTGCTGGGCAGCTTTAGCGGCGTGCGATGGCCGGAGTTTCAGTTAGTGCTGATCGTTGTCATGCTGGGTTTAGCGCTCTGCCTCTTCTATTCCCGCGCGCTGGACGCGTTTACCTTTGGGGATGACGCGGCGGCCTCGCTGGGGATCTCTGTCCCGCGGGTTCGGTTTATCCTGTTCACCACCACTGCACTTATCACTGCAACCATTGTCAGTATGGCGGGCTCCATTGGCTTTGTCGGCCTGGTTGTCCCCCACGTTATGCGATTCTTCTTTGGCCCGCTGCACAGAGTATTGCTGATTGCCAGTGCGTTAGCAGGCGCCATTCTGATGGTGCTGGCGGACATCGCCTCGCGGCTCCTGATTGCGCCGCAAAGCTTGCCTGTCGGCGTGGTCACTGCGTTGGTTGGCGTGCCGTTCTTTGCCATTATTATCTACCGCTCGAGGAGTAAGTGATGAGTATCAGCGCGGAAAACGTGACCTGGAAGGTAGGGAAAAAAATCATCGTCAACGACGTGTCTCTCAGGGTTAACCGTGGCGAAACCGTGGGTTTGCTTGGCCCGAATGGTTCGGGAAAATCATCACTGCTGCGCCTCCTGGCAGGATTACGCCGTCCTCACTCCGGATGTGTCGCGCTGGATGGCAAAGACATCAGTTTGATCGCGAAAAAACAGCTGGCCCGCCGCATTGCCTTCGTAGAGCAGCACGGGATGACGGAAGCGAATATGCGCGTTCGCGATGTCGTAAAACTGGGCCGTATCCCCCACCACACACCCTTTTCTAACTGGAGCGCCCATGATGATGAAACCGTCAATGGCGCACTGGAAAGAGTGGGTATGCTGGATCACGGTGATCAGGGCTGGCAGAGTCTGTCCGGTGGCGAGCGTCAGCGCGTGCACATCGCCAGAGCACTGGCACAGTCACCCACCGAAATTCTGCTGGATGAACCGACAAATCATCTGGATATTCACCACCAGATTCAGCTGATGAAATTGATCAGCGAATTACCGGTGACCAGCCTTGTTGCTATCCACGATCTCAACCATGCGTCGATGTTTTGCGATGCATTGATTGTTATGCAACAAGGCGAAATTGTTGCCAGAGGAACACCGGATGAAATACTGACAGAGTCACTTCTGCGGGATGTTTTTCGGGTTGAAACCAGAATTGAGATCTCCCCTTATCATGGCAAAAAACATATTCACTACATTGTATAGAATAAGATTTTTCTGTTGCCATTCTGCGGCATGAATACAAAGAAGCCCTCTCCCTGGAAATGCTGAAGGGGACGCGGAGCCCGCACACATTATTATTTAGGTCATACCCGTCTGCCGAAGGGAAATAGTATGTGTACTGGATTTTGAGGACGTAAATTCAATTAGCCGGGCATTTCCGTCCAGGACGGTAATGCCCGCTCAGACAGCGCGAAACGCTGCTGAGTCACGCTGACGTTCAGAAGAGGACATATCCAAACGTTTGGTTGGGGAAATTATTTGCCATCAAAGAAATCGGCAGGCATTTGCCCCGGTGGCATGTTGATAACGGCATCGTTATCAGGGCCTTCATTTTTCATGTAGGTCACCGTGGCAAATTCCGGGATAACGACATAAGGATATGCCGGGCCTTCATCACGGAATACCGCCTCAGGGCTCAAATTCATAAAATTTCGCCATCGGATCATGCGATTATCTTCCACGCACTGGGAGACTGAAACCCCCATCGTATCAACGCACTGCTTCTGCATTTATCCTTCAGGAAAACAAGATGACGACCTTAAACGAAAGACTGGAATGGCGCTACGCGACCAAAAAATTTGATGCGACGAAAAGTGTCTCTGACGAAAAAATCGACCGTATCGTAGAAGCCGTGCGCCTGGCGCCAACCTCAAGCGGGCTGCAACCCTTTGAACTCTTCGTGGTGACCAACCCGGATATCCGCGCAAAAATCAGAACCGTGGCCTGGGATCAGGCGCAGGTCACCGACTGTTCTCACCTGCTGGTGTTCGCGGCGTGGGACGATATCACCGCAGAGCGGGTGAATATGATGTTCGATCTGACCAATGACATCCGTGGTTTCAAAAATGAAGGGTGGGAAAACTATCGTCAGATGTTGTTGGGCATCGTCGCCGATCGTGGAACCGAAGCCAACTATCAGGCTGCTGCCCGTCAGGCATACATCGGGCTGGGTGCTGCGCTTATCGCCGCCGCGTTTGAAGAAGTCGACGCTACGCCGATGGAAGGGTTTGATCCTACCGTCGTTGATGAAATCCTCGATCTGAAATCGAAGAACTTACGCAGCGTCGTCATGCTGCCGCTGGGATACCGTGCCCACGAAGGTGACTGGCTGGTAAACCTGAAAAAAGTCCGTCGCAGCCGTGAAAACTTCGTGACTGAAATTAAGTAAACCAGAGTACAGGTTAAAAATAAAAATCCACGTCTGGGCGTGGATTTTTATTAAGCTAATGAATTAAGAACCCCGGTAATAACCACGCACATCACTGTCTGCCCGGCACACTCTCCCTCATTCCCCGTTAAACCGCCTCTGGCCGCTGCGCATTCTCTATGGCTTTTTTCAGTTCCGTTGTGGTCATCCGCACGCAATAACACGGCATGCCGCGCTGAAAGCGCCAGCCTTCGGAAAGTGCACCTGCGTCGAAGGCGTCAAAACCAAATTCATCGTAAAGCCCGGCGACCAGACGTTTCGTTGCCTCATCGTCACCGGCCAGCGGCAATGCGCGACGTGCCGGGTCACCGGCAGGCAGACCGTCGCTTTCAAGATCCGTCATCTGAATGGCGTTGAAGGCCTTGGTGATGTGTGAAAGTGGCAGAAAACTGTGCAGATATTCACTGGTCGTCGTGGACTGCGAATCAAGTTCAGGCACCTGCCCGTCGCGCTCAGGATAATAATTCACGGCATCAATGAGTGATTTCCCCGCAAGCTCTTCCGCCGGAAGTTGCCCGATGGCGGTCAGCGGCACGGCAATCACCACAATGTCACCAAAGAGCGCGGCTTGCGTGGTTGTGCCAATTTCGCATCCGAGCATCGGCCTGAGACTGAACAACGTCTGCGGCCCCCGTGAATTACTGAGCATGACCTGATGGCCGGCCTTGATCGCCAGTTTTGCCACCGCACGTCCTACGAACCCTGCGCCGATAATGCCGATTTTCATGATTTCACCTTTCAATTGTTGGTCAGAAGGTTAAGAATAATTCGACACCCGGAGTTGATAAATACTCATTATCGGCACAGACAAACAACAAAAAGGAGTGAATCGTGGACCGACTGACCAGCATGAATGTTTTCGTCAAAGCCGCCGAGCTGGGTTCGTTCGCTTCGGCGGCGGAGGCATTGCGCCTCTCCCCGCAGATGGTGGCGAAGCATATTTCCCGGCTGGAATTGCGGCTGGGGACCACGCTGCTCAATCGCACTACCCGTCGCCAGAGCCTGACGGACATTGGCCGCAGTTATTATGAACGCTGTAAAATCGTGCTCGCGGAGGCCGAAGCAGCGGATGCCATCGCGATGGAAATGAAGGCCACCCCCTCCGGTATTATCCGCGTCAATGCTCCGGTGACGTTTGGCGCCTCCATGCTGGCGCCTTTTATTACGCAATATCTGGATCAGTATCCCGGCACGCAGGTTGAGCTGACGCTGACCGATCGCCGGGTGGATCCGATCGAGGAGGGTTATGAGGTGATTGTGCGCATCGGTGAACTGCAAGACAGCCCGCTGATTGCCCATCCGCTGCGCCCTTACCGCCTGATTGCCTGCGCCTCGCCGGAATATCTCGCACAGCATGGCACCCCGGCGACGCCGGATGCCCTGGCGCTGCACGCCTGCCTGGTGTACGGCGTCTGGTCGCCCCAGTCGCCCTGCCGCTGGTTGTTTTTAAAAGACGGAAAAACGTGGGAAGTTCACCCTGAAGGCCGCTTCCGGTCCAACGACTGGCGGGCGCTTTTGCACGCCGCAATCAAAGGCTACGGCGTGACGCTGGGGCCGGAAGACGTATTAAGAGGTGAAATCAGTGCCGGACGGCTGATTCATGTGCTGCCAGATTACGCATGCCCTTCACGCCCGATGCACGTCCTGACATCATCCGGCTTACGGCAGACGGTAAAAATACGCAGTTTTATCAAAGCATTAAATGCTGCGTTTGGCTGATCCCCGAAAGCGCCCGGCACGCTGATATGCCGGTAAAATAAGAAGGCCAGCCCCGCGGTGTGCCGGCAGTATTTCAGGGAAAATTGCACCGCATAATATAATTCCTGTCACCAAATGAGTGCGTGGTAATAAAAATCTCACCACTTCGGTGCGTTATTTTAAATAGCCGACGCCGATTGTTTCTTTTTTGAACGCAATCGATTACCTGTGCGCAACGGAATGAAAAAACAGAATGAGTTTTGTGAGGTTGCTGTTATAGTTCGCGCTTTAAAACACCACTCACATCCATTGGAATCTCGATGACGTCAAATATATTGCATTTTTTACTTAGCCTTATAATGATATTCGGTATTGGCTGGTTGATTAGCTACAACAAACGCGGTGTTAAGCTGCGCTACGTCGTGCAAATTTTGGTGATCGAAATCGTGCTGGCCTGGGTTCTGCTGTACAGCCAGGCAGGCGTTTACCTGATTTCCGGCCTCTCCGGCGTGTTCACTAACCTGATGAGCTATGCGCGTGTAGGGACTGATTTCGTCTTCGGCGGTCTGGTTAATGATAATCAGTTCAGCTTCTTCTTATTCGTATTATGTCCAATCATCTTTATTTCCGCGCTGATTGGTATTCTCCAGCACCTGCGTATATTACCGCTAATGATTAAAGGGATCGGTTATCTCTTATCTAAGATTAACGGAATGCCACGCCTGGAATCATTTAATGCCGTGAGTTCTTTATTGGTCGGGCAGTCTGAAAACTTTATCGCTATTAAAGATATTGTTCCGCACCTGAATGAACGCCGCATGTATACATTATCGGCGACCGCCATTTCCACCGTGTCCATGTCGATTGTCGGTTCTTACATGACCCTGCTTGAGCCGCGCTATGTCATGCTTTCGCTGATCCTGAATATGCTGTCCACTTTTGCCGTTTTACAGGTGGTGAACCCGTATTCGGATGAAGCCGATAACGAAATGCCTAAACTCAATGTACCGAAACACAGCTTCGTAGAAATGCTGGGCGAGTACATCATGGCGGGCTTCAAAATGGCGATGATCGTGGCGGCCATGCTGGTGGGTTTCAACGCCCTGCTGGCGATGATCAATGCCATCTTCATGGGCGGTTTTGGTAAGAGCTTCCAGGACATCATCGGTTATCTGTTCTACCCGATCGCCTGGTTAACCGGCATTGTCAGCCAGGATTCCCTCACCGCAGGCAGCATCATGGGGACGAAAATCGTCGCCAACGAATTCGTGGCGATGTTGCAGATGAAAGATCTGGTTGCGCATCTCGAGCCCCGTACCGTGGCGATCCTGTCCGTCTTCCTGGTGTCTTTCGCTAACATTTCTACCGTCGGTATTATTGCCGGTGCGGTGAAAAGTATCGAAGAAGTTCAGGGCAACATGGTGGCCCGTGCCGCTTTCCGCCTGCTGGTCGGCGCGACGCTGGTCAGCCTGCTGTCGGCGTCCATCGTGGGTCTGGTCTACCGTTAATCGGTTAAGATAAACGCCCGGAACGTCTGAAAACGTCCGCCCTTCCGGGTGGACGTTTTTGTTTGTGCGGCAGGCACAGGCAGTTTGGTTCCGTCATAAAAAAACCACGCCGGAGCGTGGTTTTTCATTGTTCACCTTATCAATTTATCCCCGCGCCAGCGCGGCCGCGTTTCGTCCCGCCAGAATACCGAAGATGATAATATCGGCCACCGCGTTACCGCCGATGCGGTTTGCACCGTGGATACCGCCCGCCACTTCACCAGCCGCCCAGGCCCCGGTAATCGGCTGTTTCTGGCTATCAAGCACCGCCGTGTCAGTGTTGATGACCACGCCGCCCATCGTATGATGCACGCCCGGCGCGATGCGGATGGCAAAGAATGGCCCCTGATTAAGCGGATGACGCAGCGCAGTGGTACGCCCAAAATCTTCGTCTTTTTTGGCCACCACGAACAGATTGTAGCGTTCCAGCGTTTCGGCCAGATCATGCGGGTTCATGTTCAGCTTCACCGCCAGCTCTTCCGGCGTCGGCGCGCTGAGTACAAAGCCTTTGGCGATATATTCGTCAGCCGCTTTGTTGTTTGCCCGCACCTGTTCATCAAAGATCACCCACGCGCTTTTCTCCGGCAGCGCGATGATTTCTGCTGACACTTTGTCGCGGGTTTCCATTTCATTGTAGAAACGCTTGCCCGCCTGGCTCACCAGGATCGCCCCGCCGCCGCGAATGGATTCAGAAATCAGGTATGACGTGGTTTGTTCAACGGTCGGGTGGATCTGGATCTCGCCCATATCGACGGTATCCGCCCCGATTTTTTGCAGCATGGCAATGCCGCTGCCGGTGGCGCCTTTATGGTTAGTGGTCACAAAGCCGTCCAGCTCAGGGCGATATTTCACCACCATTTCGCGGTTAGCACTGAAACCGCCGGTCGCCACAATCACGCTTTTGGCATTCAGAATACGGCTGTCGTTGTATTCATCGACCACTTTAACGCCGGTCACTGCGCCGTTTTCATACAGGATTTCCGCCACAGAGGTTTCGAGCAGCACTTCGATGTCGCGCTTATTGACGTTTTTCACCAGACCGCTGATCAGGAAGCCGCCGACGGCCGAGCGATCCTGCGGACGGTGGGTACGGTCAATGCTCATCCCGCCGGTGATGGTGATATCGTTCAGCTCGATCTCTTTTGCCGCCAGCCACTCGATGGCTTCCGGTGCCAGCTCAACGAACTCCCTGAGCAGTTCCGGGTTGTTCTTGAACTTGCCGCCTTTCAGGGTTTCGTCATAGAACAGCTCTTTGCTGTCCTCGATGCCTTTGAGTTTCTGGAACCGGGTTTCTGCCGCGTTCATGCCCACCGAGGCTTTGATGGTGTTGCCCCCGATGGTAGGCATTTTTTCGATAATGACGACATGCGCGCCTTCATCATGCGCCTGAATGGCGGCCGCCAGACCTGCGCCGCCGCTGCCGACGATCACCACATCGAAGTTCTGCGGTGCCTGAGGGTTACCGCCTTCTTCAATCACGTGCTCTTTGCTGGAGGTGGTTAAGGCACGGGAAACGGCTTTTTTCAGCGCCTCACTCTGGGTCGTCGCGCCGGTGATGGCATCAACATGCGGGCTGTTGGCAACCAGAATACGTGTGCGCAACTGTTCAAAGGTGGTGGTGAAATCGACGTCGAGGGTGTCATCTTTCACCAGAGTAATATCGGTAATACGGTCGGTATCGAGCGTAACGCTGATTTTCAGCTTCAGCGCTTCGGCTTCCACTTTTTCCTGATATACACCGGCTTTATATTTACGGCCTGTCACGCTGGTGTCGCGGATCATGGCGTCAACCAGTGAGAAGCGCCACAACGGCTCAGGAATGTTCAGCGCCTCGCGTTTGTTGCTGTCGATGAACAGTTCCAGATGATCGTTGTTGATAATGCGGTCGGCCCAGTCCGGATAGGCGATGCACGCTTTGCCTACCGCGACCAGATCAAAACCGTACTCCAGCCCTTTCTCCGCATCCGCTTTGTTAACCACACCGCCAACGCCAATCACCGGCACTTTTGCCAGCGTTTCAGAACGCATGGCGCGGTATTTGGTGATGAGCGGTGTCGGGTCGGTGGTGTCTACGATAGAAGGACGCAGCAACTGGCCGACGGAGAAATGCACGTAGTCCAGCCCGCGCGCAGCGAGTTTTTCCAGCAGATACATAGTGTCATCAAACCGGATGCCGGGCACTTCCAGCTCTTCCGGCGAGAAACGGTAACCTATAATGAAGTTGTCGTCGGCGAAGCGCTTCGCCATTTTGTGGGTGATCTCGAGCACTTCCAGCGGGAATGTGGCGCGCTTATCGCGGTCGCCGCCCCATTTGTCGGTGCGCTGGTTGGAGTTTGGCGAGTAAAACTGCTGGATCAGGTAAGTGTTGGCGCCGTGGATCTCCACACCGTCAAAACCGGCTTTGATGGCGCGGTTCACCGCATCACCAAATTTGGTGATCATCACATCAACTTCTTCACCGGACAGCTCTTTAGGCGTGGTCGCGCCTTCACGCGGCGCGGCGATGGCGCTGGGTGCGACGGGCGTTCTGCCGCCGATAAGCTCCGGCTCCACCATTCTGCCGCCGTGGTAAATTTGCAAAATGGCTTTAGAGCCTTTTGACTTGATGGCGTCGGCGATTTTTTTCAGACCGGCGATTTTGTTGTCGCTGTCGATGGCAATCGCGCCGGGAAACGCCGGTCCCAGACGATCAATGAAGCAACACTCAACGATGATAGTGCCGATGCTGCCAGCGCGATCGCGGTAATACTCGACCAGCTCACTGGTCACCGTGCCGTCGTAGAAGCCGGTACAGGTGGTCATCGGTGCCATCAGTAAACGGTTTTTCAGCACAGCGCCGTTGGGCAACGTGAGCGGTTTAAGAACCGGGGTGAGCTTATTCATTGTAATCAACTCCAAAATGTAAACGCCTGGATTTCTTTTCGTGGGCGAATGACTTACCGCTAAAATAAGTTATCCGGTGCAGGTGATAAATATAGAAATGCTTTGCCGCTTTCTGCTCATATAGCAGAAATAAAGTGATGTAAAAGGTCTGATGGACGGGAGTTGTTTAATTACCCAGCGTTAATGCAAATATCCCCTCCAATTGTTAACCATGAGTTGACAAAAATCAACTTTTGATTAACATGGAAAAACCCACGAACAAAATCAGCAGGTTATGCCCTCAGTTTGGCTTTTGCCAAAATTTAATCTACATTTCATAGAGCAGGTTTTCTGGTCAAAATAATAACCCTACACAATGTAATACTACTGAGTTAAATAGGAATTCATCCGGCCGTCATTCTGGCTGAGGATAATATCCGCCGGGTGCCATAACGCCTGAATGAGAGTATTACGTCTCCCTGTTCGCGAAGAAACATTAATGTATTTCAATTGTCATCGTGAAATATCCACAGCAGTCATTTATTACCAAAACGCAAGCGTAAAAAACATCATAGATATCCGGGGGCGCGATGCTCACTTTCAATAACTGGCAGAAAAAACTATGAAACCCACATCCACTTTGAATGACCCCGCAAAGGCCGCTCCTGCCTCTGCCGGAGTGAAAAAACGTTTGATCATGCTGTTCCTTCCGGTGCTGGTGGCAATTATTCTGCTGCTCACGCCGGTGCCTTCCGGCCTTCAGCCCTATGCCTGGCATTTCTTTGCCATCTTTGTCGGAGTCATTGTGGGGCTGATTTTTGAACCCCTGCCTGGCGCGGTGATCGGCCTGACCGGTGTGGTGGTGATCGCCCTGTTCAGCCAGTGGCTGTTGTTCAGCCCGGCGGAAATCGCCGATCCTAAATTTAAGATGGCGAGCGAGTCGTTTAAATGGGCGGTGAGCGGTTTTGGTAACTCCACGGTCTGGCTGATCTTCGGCGCATTTATGTTCGCCGCAGGCTATGACAAGACCCAATTTGGTCGCCGTCTGGCGCTGATTCTGGTGAAATACCTTGGCCGTCGCAGCCTGACGCTGGGTTACGCCATCACCTTCGCCGATCTGCTGCTGGCACCGTTCACGCCGTCCAATACCGCGCGCAGCGGCGGGACCATCTACCCGATCATCGCCAACCTGCCGCCGCTTTACGGCTCCAAACCCAATGATCCGAGCGCCCGTAAAATCGGTTCCTACCTGATGTGGGTCGCGATTACTGCCGCCTGTATTACCAGCTCGATGTTCCTGTCGGCGCTGGCGCCGAACCTGCTGGCGCTGGCGCTGGTGAAAAGCATTACCGGATTTGAAATCTCCTGGGGCATGTGGTTCCTCGCCTTCCTGCCGCTCGGCGTTTTGCTGATCCTCACCATGCCGTTACTGGCTTACTGGTTCTATCCGCCGGAAGTGAAGATCAATGATGAAGTGCCGCGCTGGGCCAAAAGTGAACTGGAAAAACTCGGCAAGCTGTCGCGTAACGAAATCCTGCTGCTGGTCTTCGTCTGTTCTGCGCTGCTGATGTGGATTTTCGCCGCCGCCTGGATCGAACCGGCGCTGGCCGCGCTGCTGGTGGTGGTGCTGATGTTGTGGACCGGCGTGCTGAACTGGAACGACATTATCAGCAACAAACCGGCCTGGAATACTTTCGCCTGGTTTGCCACGCTGGTCGCGCTGGCGGATGGTCTGGCCCGCGTTGGCTTTATCGCCTGGCTGGGTAAAGAAGGCGGGCAACTGCTCGACGGTTTCGACCCGCAGGTCGCCGCCGTCATGCTGCTGATTGCCTTCTTCCTGCTGCACTATCTGTTTGCCAGTACCACCGCACACACCACCGCCCTGTTACCGGCGATGCTGACCATTGCGGCGGCGATCCCTGGCATCAACATGCCGGTTTACTGCCTGATGATGGTGACCTCGCTGGGTGTGATGGGCATCATCACCCCTTACGGTACCGGCCCGAGCCCGATTTACTACGGCAGCGGCTACCTGCCGACGAAAGATTACTGGCGTCTGGGCACCATCTTCGGCGCTATTTTCCTCGGCGGCCTGATGCTCATCGGCTATCCGTGGATGGTGCTGATGTTCTGATCCGACAGCGGGTTAATCCCTTGCACTGTTTAACCTGATATTTAAAACTGATAAAAAAAACGGCCTCCCTTTCGGAAGGCCGTTTTGCTGTCAGACTTGCCGCTCAAAACGTCAGTGCGCCAGTGTTTTTCGCACTTCGCTCACGTCTTTCGCCGATACCGCTGGCGCCGAGTTGCTCCAGCCCTGACGGATAAAGGTCGCAAGCTGCGCGGCTTCTTCGTCGCTCAGACGCGCTGCAAAACCAGGCATCACCAGCGTTGAAGGCGCGCGGGCCGTGGACGGCTGTTGTGCACCGGCGAGGATGGTATGGATAAGCCCGGTCGGATCCTGTGAGTTCACAATCGTGGCCTGATCCAGCTGCGGGAACACGCCCGGCGCGCCCTTTCCGGTCACAAAGTGGCAGGCACCGCAGTTATCCAGATACAGACGCTCGCCTTCGCTGAGGTTTTTCGCCGCCGTCAGTTTCGCTTCGGTTGCGCTGGCTTTCTGCGTGTCCTCTGCCGGAACCGGCGGATTGCCGCCCAGGAATTTGAGGTACGCGGCAATGGCTTTGAGATCGTCATCGGTCATGTGCGCGGTACTGTTCTCGACCACCGACGTCATTTCGCCACCCACTGCCGCTTTATCGTTACGCCCTGTCCCGAGATAATCGACGATTTCCTGTTCGTTCCAGTGCGCGACGCCGCGCAGGGAAGGCACATCCCAGTTGTTCAGGCTGCCGCCCGCGAGGAAATCAGTGTCGCTGCTGTCGAGCGCTTTTTCGTTCATGCCGAATCCGCGCGGCGTGTGGCAACTGCCGCAGTGCCCCAGACTTTCCACCAGATACGCGCCACGGTTTACCTGCTCTGATACCCCACCGATTGGCTGGAATGGCTTATCAGACGCAAACGCCCAGTTCCAGAAACGCATGCCCCAGCGCTGGCTGAACGGGAAGCTCAGATCCGTTTCCGGCGGCTGTTCTGCGCTCGGTTTGACGCCCTGCATAAAGTAAGCGTAGAGCGCGTGCATATCTTCATCATTGATTTTGGCGTAATCAGGATACGGCATCGCCGGGTACAAACGGGTGCCGTCCGGCAGAACGCCTTTGCGCACCGCATCCGAGAACTGCGCTTCGGTGTAGCCGCCAATACCGTGGTCTTTGTCCGGGGTGATATTGGTGGAATAAATCGTGCCGAGATTCGAATTGATCGCCAGTCCGCCGGAAAACGCCGGTTTGCCCGCCGCCGTATGGCACGCACCGCAGTCGCCGAGACGCGCCACATATTCGCCCTGCTTTATCAGCGCCGCGTTGTCAGGCGGTGAACTGTTATCCGCCTGCGCATTCGCCATAAAACCGACACCCAGCAGCAAGGCGTTAGCGATAAATAAACGTTTGAGTTTCATTCTGTTCATCTCCGCTTATGCCTGAACCAGTGGGCCAGGATTTTTAAGATACTGATCTTTGATCGCCTGCGCCGCCATCAGGGTGATCGCGCCGATGGTGTCCGTCGGGTTGGCCTGGAAGTTTTGCGGGAACGCGTTTCCGCCCGGCACAAAGACGTTATGCACATCCCAGCTTTGCAGGAACTTATTCAGCGCCGAGGTTTTCGGGTTATCGCCCATCACCGCGCCGCCCACGTTGTGCGTGGACACGTATTTGGTCAGGTCAAAGTGCGCGTCCATCGGCAGGAAGCTTTCGCTGTAGCTGTCCGGGTTGAGCTCTTTGGTGATATTGCCGACGATGCCTTTCAGGTATTGCTGCAATTTGAGTTCGTTCTGTTTCCAGTCGAACGTCATGCGCAGCAGCGGATAACCGTATTCATCTTTGTAGTTCGGATCGAGATCCAGATAAATGTCGCGATAAGACTGGCAGGTGGTGGTGATGCTGATTTTCATCGAATGGCCGTACCACTCTTCCATCCCTTCTTTCCAGCCGGTGCCCCACGCAGGCGTGCCTTTTGGCAGCGAGGTGCTGATTGGCGTGCCGGTGGCCTGAGAACTGTGGATCTTCGCGCCGCCGATAAAGCCCAGGGATGCGCCATCGAAATTGCCCGGAGAAATGTCGTTGAACATCTGGCCGGTGGCGCCCGCGGTGGCAAACGGGTTGAAGTTTTTGTCTTTGAAGAACAGCGTCGAACCGCCGTTACTCAGGAACGCATAGTTACGCCCAACCACACCTTCTTCGGTGATCGGGTTGTAAGGTTTGCCGATACCGGAGAGCAACATCAGGCGCACGTTGCAGAACTGGAAGCTGCTCAGCACCACGATTTTGGCGGGCTGGAAACACTCGTTGCCGTCGGCATCAATATAGATCACGCCTTTGGCGGTTTTCTTGTCATCGTGCAACTCGACTTTCATCACGTTGGCGTGAACTTCATACGAGAAGTTCTCCATACGTTTGAGCGCGTCCATCACAGCGGTTTGCGGCGAGGCTTTCGAGTAGTTCAGGCACGGATATTTACTGCAATAACCACAGTAGTTACAGGGTGCGATCTGATTGCCATACGGGTTGGTCCAGGCGCGGGAAACGCACGCCGACGGGTTGGGGAACGGGTGATAGCCCATCTTTTTAGTGACTTCGGCAAACATGCTGCTGTTGAGCGTGTCTTCCAGCGCCGGCAGCGGGTATGGCTCAGAACGCGGACCTTCGAACGGATCGCCGCCTTCCATAATCTGGCCGCGCAGGTTGCCGGTCTTACCGGATTGCCCGCAGATGTGCTCAAACTTGGTGTAATACGGCTCGATTTCATCCCAGCTGAACGGGAAATCCATGATCCGCATGTCTTCCTGCAAAATGCCGGGTTTGTAGGCTTCGTCAGCGTAGGTTTTGAGTTTTAAATCGGTCGGTGTCGGGCGGATCAGTACCGCAGTCCAGTGCAGACCCGAGCCGCCAACGCCGGTGCCTGGCGCAAATGCGCCCCATTTACGGGTCGGCAGCGCGGTCTCACTCATGTTGTAACGCACGGTCACCGCGGCCTGCGCCGGGGTCGCCATCACTTTGTTTCGTACCGCGTAGGCGTATTCATCCGCCGGCTTCGGGTAGGCAAATTCTTCATAGCCGCGGTCGCCGCCGCGTTCCAGCGCACGCACCGTCAGGCCCGCCATCGCCAGCTCGATGCTCATCAGCGAGCCCGCCCAGCCGAGGCCGACAACCACAACGTCGACTTCTGGTTTAGTTACTTGTGCCATCTTTTATCCTGTCATTCTTCAGAAACGGTAATAAGACGCGGCCCTCAGGCACGCGCGCCCTGCAGGCTCACAGGCCCCAGCGGGTAAGGGACGTTGTGCTGTTTCACCCATTCCGTGAAACTCGCGCGCGCGCCGGGGAACCCGATGGCGATCCACGCCTTCATCCCTTTATTACCGCCGTAGATTGGATCCGCCAGATAACCGTGTTTGGTGTCTGACAGCAGTTCGCTGAAGAATTGCGAGGCCACGAGACTCTCTTCGCCCAAATCGGCAAAGCGGATGTCGTTCTTCTGCAACTTCGTCAGCACCTGCTCTTTGTCCTGATCGGGAAGTTCGTGGAAGGCTTTCTGATGATTTTGCTGGCACCAGCTGTTCGCCAGGCGAATACCGGTTTTGTAGATTTGCTGCGGACGAAACGGGATCTGATACCCCATCGTGGCCGGTGCATGTACGTTAAACGGCCCCTGCATGTAGATTTCTTCACCGAAATCGCCATGCATTTGCTGATCGATAAAGATCGGCACATTGGTTTCCAGCGCGCCCGGCGCTTTGCCTTTGCCACCTGCAGGGATCAGACGGTCAGCGGCGGCCATAATGAATTGCCATTCCTCTGCGCTGAAAAACACGGGTTTATAATCGAGTAAATCCGGGGCAGCCATCTCAGCCGCTTCTGCTGCTGACAGCCCTTTCATCATGATGGTGCCGACAGGCAATGCCATCAGCGACCCAAGTAAAAACTTGCGACGGGTAGTTTTCTTTTGAAGGAGCATAGAATTACGACTCTCACATGCCTGATGTTAAGTTTGGGTTGGTATTTATTATTATTTAGGTACAAATTTATAATATCACCGCAACATCAAAAATAAACGACAATTTCCTTACCGATTATGAGGAAACCTTTTTCACACCAATAAAAATGACTTAAAAATACTTAATAAACAGCAGGTTAATTTAATTACTCGTTTATCAAAAACCTAAGATAATTAGCAATAAAACCCTGAAATATCTTATGTAATCTCAGGCCGTGATCGGCGGGAATATAATTTCAGCAGGCAATGTTCTGTTATATTTTGTTGGAATTGGTAGCTAACATTTCTAACATTGAGATTAATTAAGAGAATTAAAGGAAATTACCTGTCATTCCGGTCGCCAGAAAAGTTGCGGTATCAGGCTGATCATTGACCTGCATTTGTGCCCTATCCCTCTCCCTGCGCGTTCAATTGTAATTATTGTCATCATCAATTTGATTCCCTTTACCTGCGCCAGAAACTAGAATGCAAACCGTTATCATTTGTATTTACTTTGTTCGACTTTCTTTCAGGGGATTACTCACATGTCTTACCAGCACGCCCCGCGCGGGGCTCACGGCGGATTCAAAAAATCCGTCATTGCGTTAGCTATGCTCCATTGTTCGCCGCTGCTCGCGGCGCAGCCTGCTTCTGAAGATTCCATTACCGTCAATGCACAGGCGGATACCCCGGACACCACCGATTACAGCGCCACGCAGAGTTCCACCGCCAGCAAAAGTGAGACTCCGCTCAGTGAAACTCCGCAGTCAGTCAGCGTGGTCACGCAGTCGATGATCCAGGATTACGACGTCACCTCGCTGAATGACGCGATGAAGTTCGTCAGCGGCGTGGCTCAGGGGAATACGCTGGGCGGCACGGAAGACGGCTTCGTCAAACGCGGATTTGGCGCCAACAGTGATGGTTCAATCCTGATCGACGGCGTGCGCAGTAATCAGGGGCTGGGCTTTGACTCCACCATCGATCACATCGAGGTGCTCAAGGGTTCCGCTTCCCTGCTTTACGGTATTCAAAACCCCGGCGGCGTGATCAACATGATCAGCAAAAAGCCGCAGTATGAATGGAATACCCGCGTCAGTGGCCGGACCGGCGGATTTGGCGGCGGTGCAGGCACGCTTGATGTCACCGGCCCGCTGGGGAACGGTTTCGCGTTTCGTATGATCGCCGAACGCCAGTACGAAGATTACTGGCGTAACTTTGGCAGCGATTCGCACACCCTGCTCGCTCCTTCGCTGAGCTGGTTCGGTGAAAAAGCCAGTTTTAACGTCAGTTATCAGGAATACAAATACGACATTCCCTACGATCGCGGAACGGTATTCAGCAACGGTAAACCGCTGGATATCCCTTACAACCGTCGTCTTGACGAACTGGCCAACCACGCGTGGGGCAAAACGAAGCGCCTGAACACCACCTGGGAATATCAGCTGAACGAGGACTGGAAAACCCGTCTGACCTACGCCTGGCAGCAACGCCGCTATGACAGCAATGAAGTCCGTGCCACCGCCGTCAACACCGATACCGGCGCGGTGACGCGTCGTGCGGATGCCAACCGGGGATTCAACCATCAGACCAGCTATACCTCCTGGGACTGGATCGGCAATCAGGAGATCTTCGGGATAATGAACGACCTGCTGATTGGCGTCGATTACGAAAAAAACGAAACCTACAAACAGTACTCTTACCGTGGCAAAACCTTCAGCACCTTCAATATGTATGCGCCGGTGTACGGCGTTGAGCCGATCACCAACAGCAGCACCTATTCCGACAGCAACAGCAATCTTCGGAACACCCTCTACAACAAATCAATTTATCTGAAAGACAGCATTCATCTGACGGATAAATGGATTGGTGTGGTCGGCGGGCGTTATCAGCATTACAACCAGAAACAGACCTCCGGTTTCGTTAATCCAACCCAAAGTCTGGACGATACCGATGATAAATTCCTGCCGCAGGTGGGCGTGGTGTACAAACTGACTGACGATCTGTCGTTCTACGCCAACTACAGCCAGTCGTTTACACCATCCACCGATGTGGATGACAACGGTAATGTGGCTTCGCCGGAAAGCGGCACAACCTATGAAGTCGGCACCAAATGGCAGATTTCACCGCGTCTGGACGCGACGCTGGCGGTGTACCGCATCGATGAAGAGGACATGTCGGTGTTCATCAACGGCGTGACGCGTAACATTCCGAAAGCGCGTTCGACCGGGGCGGAGCTGGAGATTAACGGGGAAGTCGCTAAGGACTGGGATCTGACGGCCAGCTACAGTTATGACAAAACCGAAATCACCGAAGATGACGTGAATTCCGCCAACGTCGGTAACCGCCTGGTGAATGCGCCAACCAACATGGGCAGCCTGTATCTGAGCCACACTCTGCGCTGGTCGCAGGTGCCGGGTGATTTCCGCATCGGTGGCGGTGCGCGTTATATGGGCTCCCGTGCGGGCGATCCGGAAAACAGCTTCACCCTGCCGGATTACACCGTGGCGGATGCGTTTGTCGCCTGGGATAATCAGCTGCTGGGCAAACATACGCAGATCAAATTAAACGTGAATAACCTGTTCGATAAAGAGTATTACTCTTCCAGCGCCGGTAATTTACGCGTTATCGAAGGCGAACCGCGCAATGTGGTGCTTTCGGCGGCAGTGGATTTCTGATCTTTTCACGCAGGCGTCAGCCACACCAGGCGCCTGCGTGTTTTCTCACTTTCCGCTTACGAGACTGACCCGGTGGCCGGTCGCACGTTAAACCACCCGGGGGTATTTTCGATGACGCGCCACAGCTTTTCAGGGATGGCGAGTGGCACGACGTCCGGGGCAGCAACGTCCAGCGCAATCTGGCTTTGCGCCTCGCCTTTGGCATATTTCACCCAGTCCGGATTCATCACCAGCCCCTGCCCGATTGCCGCGAGAGAAACGCCGGCAGCCAGCGCCTGCTCTGCCTGTTCAGGCGTTCTCATCTGACCCGCGGCGATAAGCGGGATCCGTCCGGCGAGATGATCGCGCACGATAGCAATAATCGCCGGCCCTTGCGGCGCATCAACCGGGCGCGCCTCTAATGCATTGCCCAGCGAGACGTGCAGATAACTGATCCCGCTGTCGATCAAACTATCCACCAGTTTCAGTGACTCCCCGATGCGCAGCCCGTCCTCTTCATGTTCATCAAGCGTGATCCGGTAACCCAGCTGGAAAGGTTGCGTGGCATAGCGGGCAATGGTTTCACGCACTTTGGAAACAACGGCCAGCGGGAAGCGCATCCGGTGCGCCAGCGAACCGCCCCAGCGATCGCTGCGCTGATTAAAATGGGGAGAAAAGAAATTCTGCAACAGAAAACCGTGGGCTCCATGAAGCTCCACGCCGTCAAAACCGGCGGCAATGGCGCGACGGGTCGCCTCGCCGAACGCCTCAACAATGTCTTCAACTTCGTGATCCGCCAGTTCACGCGGTACCACCGCAGGCGCAAATGGCCCCGCCTCACCGGCAACGGCGCTTGCGGCCACAATATCGGACACCAGGTCCGGATGGGTTTTCACACCGGCATGGAAAATCTGCAGGATTGCCGGTGCGCCCCCGCTTTTCGCCGCCGCAGCCAGCCGCGTTAAACCGGGAATGAAAGTGTCATCATACGCAGCAAACTCGCCGGTGAAGCCGATCCCGTTTTGCTGAACATGCGTGCAACCGGTGATCACCAGCCCCACGTCTTTTACCCGCAGGCGGTAATAAGCCTCTTCTTCAGCAGAGACGGTGCCATCATCGTTACCTGCCCAGGTGGTCATCGGCGCCATTACAATACGGTTGCGCAGGGTAAGCCCCGGTGCAAAGGGAAATGCTTCAAGCAGAGCGCGTGGTGTCATGAGAGGTTTACCTTAGTCGATAGAAATGTGGATATGCACGGCGCCGCGGCACACGGGCCGTGGCGGGTTCAGGGGGCTGATCATAATCTCTTTGCTATTAAGTGATTAGAGGGATAAATCTGCATGAGCTTAGAAGGCTATTTTCTTAATCAGGAGCCATTGAGCTGAAACCATCAGCCCAATGGGTTTGCGGGAGGAATATTACGGACGGTAGCGCAGTGCTTCGAGCACCAGCGCAAATGCAGGAGAATGCTGGCGACGGCTGGGGTAATAAAGGTGATACGCCGTGCGCGGCGGCGACCAGTCGGCCAATACCTGAATCAGCTGACCGGATTGCAGCGCCGGTTCCACCACATCTTTGGGCAGATAGGCCAGCCCCAGCCCGTCCAGCGCGGCCTGTCGCATCAGCCCGATGCTGCTGAAAGTACATCGCCCGTCAATACGCACCTTAAGTTCGGTACCCTGCTTGCTGAATTCCCAGGCATAAAAGCCGCCGTGGGTGGGCAGCCGGAGTTTAATGCAGCTGTGTTCATTCAGATCCCGTGGCGTGACAGGCCGCGTTTTGCCTTCGAAATAAGACGGCGATCCGACCACCGCAAAACTGAAGTTCGGGGCAACGGGCACGGAAATCATGTCTTTATCCACCTGTTCGCCGAGCCGGACACCGGCGTCATAGCGTTCAGCGACGATATCTTTCAGCCCGTATTCACTGATGATCTCAATGTGAATATCCGGATATTCGAGCAGCATCGGCGTCAGTTTCGGCCAGAGAATGGATTCGGCGGCATGTTCAATTGCGGTGATGCGGACCGTGCCAGCGGGTTTTTCACGCATCCCGCTGATGGCGGCGATCTCGTTTTCGATTTCGTCAAAATGAGGCCCGATACGGCTGAGCAAACGTTCACCCGCCTCGGTGACCGAGACGCTGCGCGTTGTACGAGTCAGCAACCGCAGCCCGAGATGGGCTTCCAGCGTTCTGATGGTGTAGCTCAGCGCCGACTGCGAAACGCCGAGCTGCGCTGCCGCTTTGGTAAAGCTTTGCTCACGCGCAACGGCGATAAAAGCCTGATAATCATTCACATTTTTTCGACGCATTCAGTTTCCTGTGTAATCAGTCCGTGCAGGTCTTACGGGCAAGGTTCACTGAACTCAGGGTAGCCTGTCTGCACATTCTTGTGGACTTAAAAATCCTGCGCGTCAGGGAAAGTTTTCAGATGGCGTCATCTGGCTGGCAAGGAACTCCAGTAAGTGCCGCTGAAGGGCACCGGCAGGAACTGAGCGTAGAGATCCTGCATCGTCTGTTGCGGGTCAACGTCTTTGAACAGCTGCGGATACATCGCTTTAGCAAAAACCTCGACATCCACCAGGTGGTACGGGCTGAGGTAGAAATTATGCCAGACGCTGTACGCACGCCCTTCCCGCACGGCTTTCAGCGTGGAGAGCACCGGTTGTTTGTCCATCACCTGACGGAAACTCTGCGCGGCTTCCTCCTGCGTTACCTGCGGCCCGAGCATCAGGTTTGACACTCTTTTGCCTTCCGGCCCCGCCATGCCGGTGGTGATATACACATCCGGATTGGCGACGATCACCGCTTCCGGGTTCAGATCGCCGTAGACGCTTTTGAACGCTCCTTTCGCAATATTATCACCCCCGGCGAACGCCAGCAGATCCGCCAGATTGCCGTGTGACACTGTGGTGCAGCACGTCTCGCGGCGGCCAAGATGCAGCTGCAACATCACCGTGGGCCTTTTTCCGTGATACGCGGCTATTCTTTCCTGCACGCGGTTCATATGTTGCTGATAAAAAGCGATAAACCGCGCCGCTTTTTCCGGGTGATTCAGCACATCGCCCAGCAGTTTCACACTCGGCAGCGTGTTATGCAGTTGATCGACACGCAGATCGACGTAGATCACCGGGATCCCCGCGCGGGTCAGCGCTTCCTGCATCAGATCCTGGTTATCCTGCTTTTTGGCGTAGATCGGCAGAATCACCAGATCCGGTTTGAGCGCAATGACCTTTTCAACGCTCATCTGGGTGTAGTTGTTCTGCCCCAGCAGCGGGATATTGCCGATTTCAGGAAAGGCTTTCAGATAGATTGCCCAGCTTTGCGCATCCAGCGTCGCCATATCCCCCGGCCACCCCACCACATGCTGCGCCGGGTTGCCGTCCTGCACCAACGCCAGCGTATAAAGCATACGGCTTTCCCCCACCACAATCCGCTGCGGGTTATCAGGCACCGTGACCGTACGGTTGGAAATGTCCGTAACGGTTTTAGCCTGCACGCCAGCGGCCATCAGCAGGCACGAAATCAGTAATAAAGGAGAGAACTTACGCATAACACCTCGGGGAGAAACGGAATGCGAGGATGATAATGATTATCGTTAGGTTCCGCAAATAAGGGTTAGACCGTGGGTGCCCCCCACACTGGCTTTAAGGGCTGCGAATGCGTTTTAACGTCAAGACCTTGGGCTCGCCGCCCAAACGGGCCCAAAGGGTTTTAAACGAAACCCTTTGGAATCCTGCGTTTTTTTAACTGCGCGCTGCCGCTCGCGGGCTATGTTTCAGCGGCTAGCGTTATTGCCGCAAAATCCCGCCGCTACGCGGTGCCCTCCGGTCGGGTTACAACCCGCGCAAACTGACGCGCGGTTTTCCACCTCTCCCTTCTGCGTGATTTTTGAGCGCGGCCAATGGCATTTTTAAAGTCGAACGATGTGTATGGTTTTGCTTTTCTCTTCCCACTTCGCGGGGATGAGAAAATAATCCTGTTTACATAGCCTTTGGCCGCGCTCAAAACGACGTCGAATGAACGGTGAGAAACCGCGAGGGTGTTTTTCCGAGCGGGTCCGAACCTGAAATGAGAGGACCGCGCAGCGGCGGCGTTTGCGGCAATAGCCGGAGTTTCTGAAACATAGCCAGCGAGCGGCAGCGCGCAGTGAAAGAGCCCGGGATTCTTAAGGGGGGCGGCGATAAGCCCCCCTTAAGGCCGATGTGGGTGGCAACCCACGGTTTTGACGTTAAAAGGCTTACACAGAACCCTTAAGCCCGGTGTGGGTGGCAACCCACGGTTTTGACGTTAAAACGTATTCGCAGGGCCGGCGTGGATGGCAACCCACGGTTTTGACGTTAAAACGCATTCTGCGGGCATTTCCCCCCGTTAACGACTACACTGGTTGCCACTTTCCTCACAGGACGCGTTAAAAATGAAAAGACTGACACAACAAGATATGACGGAAAGCGAACAGCGCGAGCTGAAAACCTTGCTGGACCGGGCTCGTAAAGCACAGGGCCGTGAGTTGACCAATTCTGAAAATAACCGCATTAAAGATGATTACATCGATAAGTTGATGGAAGAGAAGGAAAAGGTCGCGGCTAAAGCGCGTGCGGAAAAACGCCGTAATAAAGCCGTGCCAAGTACCTCTGCAACCTATGACTGGACTGCCCGCACCCATCCGCGTGGCCGTCGTTAAGCATTAACTGATCCTCTGCGTTCTTCACGCAGAGGCGTCAGCCCCGCTCTGCTTTATGTCATTTCACGACGTCAATAATACAAAACCGTGCGTACCGTCTTTTTCCAGTTGCGCCACCAGACCATATTCCCAGTCGAGATAATCCTGCATCGCCTGCGGGCTCACATCCGTGCCTTCGTACGGGCGGCGATAGCGATCCTGTGGATCCTCCAGCCACACCGAATCGCCGTGCTCAAGCGGCAGACCGGCATCAATCCAGCCCACCGTTCCTTTCTCCAGCAAAAAAGTATTTTTACCCGTCAGCGCAGCGATTTCTGTGACAGCGTAACGTGCGAGCAGGCCGCTGGTGCACGTCACCACCCAGTGCTGTTTCTCAGGCTGCGAAGCGATAATCTGGGGGATGTTGCCGCGTGTGGTCCACACTGCGCCCGGAATGCGTCGGTTGCGGAAGTTCGCGCTGGTGGTGAGATCAATCACCCCGGTGTCGCCCTCTGCCAGCCAGTGTTGCACTGTCTGCGGCGTGACCGATTCCACCGCCGGCGCGGGGGCAACGCTGGCCTTCCAGTCACCTTGCCCGTTGAAGTCTTCCGCGCTAACGTCCGCAACGTATACTTCCCAGTTCATCTGCGCCAGCCAGGATGCGGCCATAGTGGCGCGTACGCCGTCGTCATCGGCCAGCACCACCCGCGCACCGCGCACGCTGGCGTAATGATCGGTTTCCTGAATCAGCTGACCGCCCGCAACATGTCGCGCACCCGGTAAATGACCGGCGCGAAACTCCTCTGCCGTGCGGACATCAAAAAGGTATAACGTGCGGGAATCGTCCTGCTGCCAGTCGCGGATTTGTGACAACGTCACCGTGCGGGCGCCTGCACGAATTCCCAGAGCCTGCGCACCTTCCCGCGCCGCCTGGCGTGACTTCTCACTGAGCGGCGGAAACTGCGCCTGTTGCTGATACGCCAGTGTCTGGCCCGCCAGCGTCCAGCCAATGGTGCCGTTGCGTAAAGCCGCTACCGGCTGACTGAAACCGGCATTGATCAGAGATTGTGTACCGATAATGCTGCGTGTTCGGCCTGCGCAGTTAACAATAATCTGTGTACTTGCATCAGGTACGACATCACGCAAGCGCAGCACAAGCTCCCCTCCCGGTACGCTGACGCCGCCGGGAATGCTCATGGTCTGAAATTCATCAAAACGACGCACATCCAGCACCGCGATATTCGCGCCCTGCTGTTGCAGTGCCAGCACCTGTTCTGCGCTCAGTGAAGGCGTCTGATAGTGATGTTCCACCCATTCACCAAACGCTTTGCCCGGCGCATTCACATCAATGAAGATTTCCCCGCCGGCCTCTTTCCAGCCAGCCAGATCGCCCGCCAGCACGGCGACATCCTGATACCCCAGCGCGCGCAGCAACGCCGCCGCCCGCGTGGTTTTGCGCTCGCCGCGCGCGGCGTCATAGAACTCGCCGTTGTCATACAGCGTCACCGCCGTTTTACGCTGCGGAATGCGATCCAACACTTCCAGCTCCAGTTTTGACAGTGCCAGATTGACCGCAAACAACGGATGGCCGGTGGCAAAGGCGGCTTCTTCACGAACATCAACCAGCGCGACTTCCTGCCCGGCGATCAACGCCTGTCGCAGCCACGAAAAATGACGCAGCGGTAAGGTTTGAGCATCAGACATACGGATTCTCTTTTGACAGATCCCAGACATTGGGCAGGAGTGAGTTGGAATAGCCGGAAATAAAGGTTTTCTCGCTGCCGTCGGGCAAGTAGACCGCCCGTGACACTGCGCCGATATTGCCGCCATAAACGTGAATACTGACCGAAACGCGATCGGCGTAAAGATTGCTGACCTGATGAATATCCAGCACATCCGGCGCGATTTTCTCTACATCGCCCGGATGCAGTGTCACGGCGGGTCCTTCGGGTTGCAGGGTGCCGTCACTGTGGCGCACATAATTCTGGCTGGTTTCTCCCCCGCGCAGCATCCCGATCAGCCCCCAGACCCGGTGGTCATGCACCGGCGTGGTTTGCCCAGGCCCCCAGACAAAACTGACCACGGAAAATCGCGACAGCGGATCGGCATACAGCAAATATTGCTGATAGTGTTCGGCATGTGGCTCAGCAAAGGCTTCCGGCAGCCAGTTATCCTGGCCGATCAGTGTCGCCAGCAGTGTGCTGCCCTGCGCCAGTACCTCGGTCTGACCATGCGGTTCCTGAATCAGCCGCGTGAAGTCGGCCAGAAACTGGCGCAGTGGCACGGTATGTAAAGCGGTCATCGCCTTCCCCTTTTGATCAACATTCAGGACAGGCTAGCACTGGTCAAACTCAACCAAAATTCATTTTATGGATAAGCTAATATGCATTTAACACATAAAAATGTGCGGTGCGATCCAGCGTCATACTTCAAATTGTTTTATGCTGCGCGGACTGATGTTGATTCTCTGACGGATACCGGATGCCATGAAAATTGAAGATTTAACCGCGTTTGTTGCGGTCATTCGCCTGCAATCGACGCGTCTGGCCGCCGATGAGCTGGGGCTCACGCAACCGGCAATTACCCGCCGCGTACAGAATTTCGAAGAATCACTGGGCATCCCGTTGCTGAACCGGCAAACCAAACCGCTGAAACCGACGCTGATGGGTAAACGTGTTTACCAGCAATGCCGCCATATTTTGCGCGAAGTGGATGCGCTCAGCGATCTGGTGGCTGCCGACAGCCCGCCGTCCGGCCTGCTGCGTCTGGCGGTTCCGCAAAGCCTGAGCGAAAGCAGCCTGCTGCCCGCGCTTAAGATGCTTTCCAGCCAGTTCCCGGAAATTCAGCCACGGTTATCCAGCGGCTGGGGCGAAGAATTGTTGCTGCGCGTACAGCGTCAGGAGCTTGAAGCAGCGGTGGTGCTGTTTCCCGCCAGTAAACAATTTCCGGCAGGCATTGAGAATCAGCCTCTCGGCGCCGTAGATCTGGTGGTGGTCGGACCGAAAGCCACAGCAGCGTTGCCGCAGCGGCTGGAGGAGTGTTATCAGCACGGGTGGATCCTCAATCCGGAAGGCTGCGGTTTTCGCGCGGCGCTGCAACGGGCATTAATCGAACAGGGTTTGCCACTGTTGATCAATCTCGAAGCCTTTGGTGTCACGCTGCAACTCTCCCTCATCGCCGAAGGCCGCGGCCTCGGCCTGATGCCACGCGCACTGGTGGAACATCACCGCCTGCGCCCTGAGTTGGCGCTGTACGCCCTGAAAGATTTCGCCCCGCGCAGCCAGTTATGGCTGGTCTATCCCAATGTCCCTGCCAGCCAGATCCCCGCCATTGATGCCTTCGCCGCCGCCATCGCGCACGGCCTGGATTTACCGGTTCAGACGGGGATAGAGTATTAGATTCTCGTGGGCGAGGGATTCCGCGGATGCGTTTTAACGTTAAGACCGTGGGTTGCCACCCACACCGGCCTAAGGGTTCTGCGAAAGCATTTTAACGTCAAAACCGTGGGTTGCCACCCACACCGGCCTTAAGGTCAACACCGTGGGTTGCCACCCACACCGGCCTTAAGGGGGGCTTATCGCCGCCCCCCTTAAGAATCCCAGGCTCTTTCACTGCGCGCTGTCGCTCGCTGGCTATGTTTCAGGAGCTCCGGCTATTGCCGCAAAATCCCGCCGCTGCGCGGTGCCCTCCGGTCGGGTTACAACCCGCGCATACAGACGCGCGGTTTTCCACCACTCCCTCCGGCGTGATTTTTGAGCGCGGCCACTGGCGTTTTTAAAGCAGAAACGATGTGTTTGGTTTTGCTTTCCTCCTTTCACATCGCAGGGGGAGGAGAAAAACCTCCGTTTTACATAGCCTCTGGCCGCGCTCAAAACGACGTCGAATGAACGGTGAGAAACCGCGAGGGGGTTTTTCCGAGCGGGTCCGAACCTGAAATGAGAGGACCGCGCAGCGGCGGCGTTTGCGGCAATAGCCGGAGCCGCTGGAATATAGCCTGCCAGCGGCAGCGCGTTGTAAAAAGAGCCCGGGATTCTTAAGGGGGGCGGCGATAAGCCCCCCTTAAGGCCCGTTTGGGCGGCGAGCCCAAGGTCTTGACGTTAAAACGCATTCGCAGGACCCGTGTGGGTGGCAACCCACCGCCCAAATCTTAATGCGCATTTTTCATATTAACTTATCCACATAATGAATTTCTAACATAGTAAAAACCCGTTTATGGTGATAACTCCTGCCAGCGCAGTCTTGGTTCGCTGGCCTCTGACCTGAGGAGTGACAGCTCATGAGCGTGCAATTTATTGGTATGATCGGCCATCGGCTGGCGTCTGAAATCATTCCGCCAACTGGCCCGATTTTTGATAAAAAATACATCGCTGATTTCGCCAAAGCCCACGAAAACGCCGGTTTCGACCGCATTCTGGTGGCCTATGCCTCCGACCAGCCGGATGCCTTTCTGGTCACCGCGCATGCTGGCGCAAACACGTCCCGTATTCATTTCCTGCTGGCCCATCGCCCCGGCTTTGTTGCCCCGACGCTGGCGGCACGTAAACTCGCCACGCTCGATCACTTGCTGGACGGCCGCGTGGCAGTGCATATCATCAGCGGCGGCAGCGATGCAGAACAGCGTCGCGACGGGGATTTCGTGCCAAAGTCAGGCCGCTATCAGCGCACGGATGAATACATTGATGTCCTGAAAAAAAGCTGGTACTCGGAAAAAGATTTCGACCATCAGGGCGAGTTTTATCAGGCGGAGAAAGCCTTCTCAGCCATCAAACCCTCTCAGCAACGGCTGCCTGTGTTCTTCGGTGGGTCGTCTGAAGATGCCATCCGTGTTGCCGGTAAACATGCCGATGTCTTCGCGCTGTGGGGCGAACCGCTGGCAAGCGCGGCAGAAACCGTGGCCGCGGTGAAAGCCTCGGCCGCACAGCATCAGCGTGACATCGACTTCAGCATCTCATTCCGCCCGATCCTCGGTAAAACGGAAGAAGAAGCCTGGGCAAAGGCCGACGAGATCCTGGCGAAAGCCACTGCACAACGGGCTACCAGCGGCCAGACTCTGGCAGCAAAACCACAGAGCGTCGGGGCTCAGCGGTTACTGAATGCCGTGGCGCAAGGCGATCGTCTCGACAGCTGCCTGTGGACCGGTATTGCCGGGCTCATCGGCGGGGGATCGAACTCCACAGCGCTGGTCGGTACGCCTGAACAGGTGTCTGACGCGCTGCTGAAATATTATGACCTGGGCATCACCACTTTCCTGATCCGCGGTTTTGACCCGCTCAATGATGCCGTTGAATACGGCAAATCCCTGATCCCGCTGACGAAGCAGAAAATCGCTGCACGTCAGGCCGCTCACCACCCTGCCCGTGCCAGCCTGGTCTGAGGAATTGCAATGCGAGTCAATGTAAAAAATCTGCTGTTGATGGTGTCTCTTATCGCCAGCACGTCTGCGGCATTCGCCGACTCCGTCACCCTGCGCGTGGCCGATCAGAAAGGGAATATGCGCGCCCAGCTGGAAGCGGCGGGCAAACTGGATAATCTGCCCTACAAAATTGAATGGTCGGAGTTCCCGGCTGCTGCTCCGCTGGCAGAAGCGCTCAACGCGCAGGCCGTGGATGTCGGGATTATCGGCGATGCGCCGCTGCTGTTTGCCGAAGCGGCGGGCGCGCAGGTGAAAGCCATTGCGGTGGATAAATCTGATGCTTACGGCACGGCGCTGCTGGTCAGGCCCGACAGCCCGATCAAAACGGCTGCCGATCTGAAAGGCAAGAGTATCGCCACCAACCGGGGATCTATCGGGCATTTTGTGGCGCTGAAAGCACTGGCCTCTGCCGGGCTGAGTGCCAAAGATGTCACCTTCCGTTTCCTGCCACCCAGCGATGCCAAACTCGCGCTGACGCAAGGTTCGGTGGATGTCTGGGCGACGTGGGAACCTTACACGGCATTCGCCGAAACGCAGGATCATCTGCGCGTGCTGATTAATGGCCGGGGGTTATGGTCAGGGAACAGTTTCCTCGCCGCCACGGAGACGGCGCTGAAAGATCAGGGTAAACGCCAGGCGATTGCTGATTATCTGCAACGGCTGAGCGATGCGCAGATCTGGGCGTATAAAAATCTGGATGCGTACAGTGAAAAACTGGCGAAGATTATCGGCTTCCCGCTGGATGCGGCGAAACTCTCTTTTGAGCGCCGCAAGTCCTACTGGCAGCAGATCGATGCGGCGACGGAGACGCAGCAACAGCAAACCGCTGATTTTTATCATGCTCAGGGATTGCTGCCGGTGGCGCTCAATGTCAGTGGCACCTTTGATCACAGTTTCCTGCTGAAACCATCCCTTTAGCGCTGCGGGCACCGGGAGTTTGCCGGTGCCCACTGCACTGCGCGCTTATTCTTCAGACCTTTCGGCCAGTTGGCTGAACAGCCATTCCTCGAACACCTGCATCGCGGCAGACATGCGTTTCGATTTAAGCCGGGTCAGCCAGTAACTGCCGAGCGTTATTTCAGTGGCAAACGGACGAACCAGACATCCGGCCTCCATTTCGCGGGTAAACATCGACACGGGAACCAGCGCCACGCCTTCCCCCTGCATCGCCGCTTCGGCCATCAGCCGCGAGGAATCAAACACCGCCCCGGCAGCACGCCAGGGGTCCAGACCGGCGGCGATCATCCATTGATCCCATTCATCCGGCCTGTACGAACGCAATAGTATTTCTTTCGTCAGCGCATCCGGTGTAGAAAGTCTGCGGGCAATGTCCGCAGAACATAACACCGTGTGCGGCGCGTCAAACAACAGCCGGTTTTCCGTCGCCGCCCAGTTGCCGGTTCCAAAACGGATCGCGTAATCCAGCCCTTCGGACGCCAGATTAACCACGTTATTGTTGGTCAGAATTTTGAGTTCGATAAAAGGATGCTGCTCCCGGAAGGCTTTCAGCCGCGGCAATAACCAGCCTACGGCAAAAGTACCCACCACCGCGATGGTCAGCACTTCATGAAAATACCCGCCCTCAAAGCGCTTGAGCACGGTTTGAATCTGGCTGAAAGCTTCGGATAATACCGGCAATAACACCAGCGCTTCATCGGTCAGTTCCAGCCCGCGCGGCAACCGTTTGAACAAGGCAGTGCCCAGCTGATCTTCCAGCAAACGTACCTGCTGGCTGACCGCCGCCTGCGTGACGCTCAGTTCGAGTGCGGCACGGGTAAAGTTGAGATGTCTGGCCGAGGCTTCAAAAGCACGCAACGCATTGAGAGGCAGCGAGGTCCGCATAATGACTTATCCATAAGTTTTTCTTTATCCTGCGCGAAATTATTCTCGCTTGTCAATCCTGCACCAAACAAGGATATTGCCGGCTTCCACACCAACACCGATAAGGATTTCTATGTTCATGAATACATTTCGTCAGAAAGCGTGGCTCACTGTGGCGCTGATGCCTTTGTTATTTTCCAGTGCACCGCTGTGGGCTCAGACGCCCGCACAAGCAAAAGCCGTACAACAAAAACTCGCTGAACTGGAAAAAAGCACCGGCGGGCGGTTAGGCGTGGCGATGATCGACACGGCCAGTAACACGCAGACGCTTTACCGCGCGGATGAGCGTTTCGCCATGTGCAGCACCAGCAAAGTGATGGCAGCATCAGGGATTCTGAAAGCCAGCGAAACGGATAAAAACCTGCTGAATAAGCACGTGGATATCAAAAAGTCCGATCTGGTGAACTACAACCCGATCACTGAAAAACACCTTGATACCGGCATGACGCTGGGTGAACTGGGTGCGGCGGCGATTCAGTACAGCGACAACGTGGCGATGAATAAACTCATCGCGCAGCTCGGCGGCCCGGCAAAAGTGACGCAGTTTGCACGTTCCCTGGGCGATGAGACTTTCCGCCTCGACCGCACGGAACCAAGCCTCAACACGGCGATCCCCGGCGACAATCGTGACACCACCTCCCCGCTGGCGATGGCTGAAAGTCTGCGTAAACTGACGCTGGGCAATGCGCTGGCTGAACCGCAGCGCGCGCAGCTTGTGCAATGGTTAAAAGGTAACACCACCGGCGCAGCCAGCATCCGCGCAGGCCTTCCGGCAACGTGGCAGGTCGGCGACAAGACCGGCAGCGGCGATTACGGCACCACCAATGACATTGCAGTGATCTGGCCCGATAACCATGCGCCGCTCATTCTGGTCACCTATTTCACCCAACCGCAGCAGGATGCCAAAGCACGTAAAGATGTGCTGGCGGCGGCCGCCAAAATCGTGACGGAAAACTTGTAATCTTCACCGCTCATGGCCTGAGAACGTCATGAGCGGTGTTCCTGCTACCGTATTCAGCTTTGTTTTCCGTGCGTTGCGCAAACTGTGAACTTCCGCCCTGTGTCAAATGGCCGAACGTGGTTAATAGATGAGGTCGCCCGATATCAGGCTTAGCTAACAGGATGCAGCATGGAAAATTACGCCAACAAAAGCGGTGATTCACAGGTTGTCAGCTTCCAGATAGATGCCAACTCGATCAAAGTCCGTTTCAAAAATAATCACGTGTATCTGTACGATATCCGTCACCCCGGCCCCGAGCATCTTGAAAAGATGAAAGAATTAGCGCGCGCCGGATGGGGTTTAAATACCTATATTGAAAGCGAAGTAAAAACGGATTTTTCTTCCAAAGTGTTCTGAATAAATATCCTGAGATGTCAGAAATAAAAAAGCTCCTCCGTGAAAACAGAGGAGCTTTTGATATTTACCGCATTACATTATTTCGCGGCTTCGAGATAGGATGAAACACTGACAGAGTGCATAAAGCCTGTTTGCTGATCTGCTGCTGATAGTTCGCTATGCGTTGCGGCAAACGTACTCATCGCTTCAACCAGTTGCTGCACCTGGGCTGCATCAATTTCATAGCCATCATGCGTATGAATGATTTTATTTTGGCTGTCAGCATTGGAATACCAGTTCATCACTTCAACGGAATCCTGAGATCCTGATTCGGTAATAAGCAGATTACTGTTACTTTTCGAGAACCACAGGTCGGTGAGATTGAGATCGCTGAATTCAATAATATCTTTGCCCTCAAGCTTACCTGCGGAATCAGTGACCCTGTCATTACCGTGTCCGTTAGCAAACAGATAGGTATCCTGCCCCGCTCCGCCATAGAGTGAATCATTGCCCACGCCGCCGTTCAGAACGTCATTTCCGCCCCCTCCCTGCAGCGTGTCGTTACCGTCTGCGCCGTACATAAGGTCAGATGCATACCAGCCCGTAGCATTGTTGCCAACGTCCGTTCCGTTGTAGGTCATCCCCGACTTCGCCAGGTCTGACTCCGTCAGCGTCGCATCGTCGAAGACAAAGCTGAACTGGCGATAAATCCCTCCGGGTTGATCAGTACCGGCAAAGTAGTTGTTGACCGTCACGCTGTCATCGCTTCCGTAGGCCTGTATGATAAGGTTGTTACCCTCGCGACTGAAACGGGCTGCGCCCGATGCCGCACCAGTGAAGCGTAAAATATCACCATTTTCACCGCTACCCGCTGTGTCATACACATGGTCTTTACCGTGCCCGGCAGTAAACTGGTAGGTGTCCTCACCGCTGTTGCCATTAAGTGAGTCATTGCCCGCACCGCCGTTCAGAACGTCATTTCCGCCCCCTCCCTGCAGCGAGTCGTTACCGCCTGCGCCGTACATAAAATCAGGTGCATACCAGCCCGAGGCATTGTTACCAACGTCCGTTCCGTTGTACGTCATCCCCGACCTCGCCAGATCCGCCTCCGTCAGCGTCGCATCGTCGAAGACAAAGCTGAACTGGCGGTAAATCCCTCCGGGTTGATCAGTACCGCCAAAGTAGTTGCTGACCGTCACGCTGTCATCGCTTCCGTAGGCCTGTATGATAAGGTTGTTACCCTCGCGACTGAAACGGGCTGCGCCCGATGCCGCACCAGTGAAGCGTAAAATATCACCATTTTCACCGCTACCCGCTGTGTCATACACATGGTCTTTACCGTGCCCGGCAGTAAACTGGTAGGTGTCCTCACCGCTGTTGCCATTAAGTGAGTCATTGCCCGCACCGCCGTTCAGAACGTCATTTCCGCCCCCTCCCTGCAGCGAGTCGTTACCGCCTGCGCCGTACATAAAATCAGGTGCATACCAGCCCGAGGCATTGTTACCAACGTCCGTTCCGTTGTACGTCATCCCCGACCTCGCCAGATCCGCCTCCGTCAGCGTCGCATCGTCGAAGACAAAGCTGAACTGGCGGTAAATCCCTCCGGGTTGATCAGTACCGCCAAAGTAGTTGCTGACCGTCACGCTGTCATCGCTTCCGTAGGCCTGTATGATAAGGTTGTTACCCTCGCGACTGAAACGGGCTGCGCCCGATGCCGCACCAGTGAAGCGTAAAATATCACCATTTTCACCGCTACCCGCTGTGTCATACACATGGTCTTTACCGTGCCCGGCAGTAAACTGGTAGGTGTCCTCACCGCTGTTGCCATTAAGTGAGTCATTGCCCGCACCGCCGTTCAGAACGTCATTTCCGCCCCCTCCCTGCAGCGAGTCGTTACCGCCTGCGCCGTACATAAAATCAGGTGCATACCAGCCCGAGGCATTGTTACCAACGTCCGTTCCGTTGTACGTCATCCCCGACCTCGCCAGATCCGCCTCCGTCAGCGTCGCATCGTCGAAGACAAAGCTGAACTGGCGGTAAATCCCTCCGGGTTGATCAGTACCGGAAAAGTAGTTGCTGACCGTCACGCTGTCATCGCTTCCGTAGGCCTGTATGATAAGGTTGTTACCTTCGCGACTGAAACGGGCTGCGCCCGATGCCGCACCAGTGAAGCGTAAAATATCACCATTTTCACCGCTGCCCGCAGAGTCATACACATAGTCTTTACCGTGGCCGGCAGTAAACTGGTAGGTGTCCTCACCGCTGTTACCGTAAAGGGAGTCATTGCCTGCACCGCCGTGCAGAACGTCATTTCCTGAGCCTCCACGTAGCGAATCGTTACCCAATCCGCCATACATGAGGTCTACACCGTACCAGCCCAACGCATTGTCATTACCCTCTGTATCCCAGGTTGTGACGCCCGATAGCAGGTCCGGTTCCGTCAGCGTCTTATCATCAAACACAAAGCTGAACTGGCGGAACACCGTCCCGGGTGTTTCAGGATTATTGAAAAAATTGATCACTGTTACGTTGTCATCTGTTCCATAGGCATGAACGATCAGATCGTTTCCCTTGCGGCTGAAAAGGGCATTTTGGCTATTCGCCCCCGTAAACCGCAAAGTATCATTTCCGATGTCGGTCGAAGGAGCATCACTGACCACATCCTGACCGTGTCCGACGGCAAAGATAAAAGTATCCAGCCCCTCGTTACCGCTAAGACGGTCATTGCCTGATCCCCCCTCAAGAATATCGACTCCAGCTCCGCCACTGAGCGTATCATCACCGACTCCGCCGTGCAGAACGTCATTTCCTGAGCCTCCACGTAGCGAATCGTTACCCAATCCGCCATACATGAGGTCTACACCGTACCAGCCCAACGCATTGTCATTACCCTCTGTATCCCAGGTTGTGACGCCCGATAGCAGATCCGGTTCCGTCAGCGTCTTATCATCAAACACAAAGCTGAACTGGCGGAACACCGTCCCGGGTGTTTCAGGATTATTGAAAAAATTGATCACTGTTACGTTGTCATCTGTTCCATAGGCATGAACGATCAGATCGTTTCCCTTGCGGCTGAAAAGGGCATTTTGGCTATTCGCCCCCATAAACCGCAAAGCATCATTTCCGAGGTCGGTCGAAGGAGCATCACTGACCACATCCTGACCGTGTCCGACGGCAAAGATAAAAGTATCCAGCCCCTCGTTACCGCTAAGACGGTCATTGCCTGAGCCCCCCTCAAGAATATCGACTCCAGCTCCGCCACTGAGCGTATCATCACCGGCTCCGCCGTGCAGAACGTCATTTCCTGAGCCTCCACGTAGCGAATCGTTACCCAATCCGCCATACATGAGGTCTACACCGTACCAGCCCAACGCATTGTCATTACCCTCTGTATCCCAGGTTGTGACGCCCGATAGCAGATCCGGTTCCGTCAGCGTCTTATCATCAAACACAAAGCTGAACTGGCGGAACATCGTCCCGGGTGTTTCAGGATTATTGAAAAAATTGATCACTGTTACGTTGTCATCTGTTCCATAGGCATGAACGATCAGATCGTTTCCCTTGCGGCTGAAAAGGGCATTTTGGCTATTCGCCCCCATAAACCGCAAAGCATCATTTCCGATGTCGGTCGAAGGAGCATCACTGACCACATCCTGACCGTGTCCGACGGCAAAGATAAAAGTATCCAGCCCCTCGTTACCGCTAAGACGGTCATTGCCTGCCCCCCCCTCAAGAATATCGACTCCAGCTCCGCCACCGAGCGTATCATCACCGGCTCCGCCGTTCAGAACGTCATTTCCTGAGCCTCCACGTAGCGAATCGTTACCCAATCCGCCATACATGAGGTCTACACCGTACCAGCCCAACGCATTGTCATTACCCTCTGTATCCCAGGTTGTGACGCCCGATAGCAGATCCGGTTCCGTCAGCGTCTTATCATCAAACACAAAGCTGAACTGGCGGAACACCGTCCCGGGTGTTTCAGGATTATTGAAAAAATTGATCACTGTTACGTTGTCATCTGTTCCATAGGCATGAACGATCAGATCGTTTCCCTTGCGGCTGAAAAGGGCATTTTGGCTATTCGCCCCCGTAAACCGCAAAGCATCATTTCCGATGTCGGTCGAAGGAGCATCACTGACCACATCCTGACCGTGTCCGACGGCAAAGATAAAAGTATCCAGCCCCTCGTTACCGCTAAGACGGTCATTGCCTGCCCCCCCCTCAAGAATATCGACTCCAGCTCCGCCACCGAGCGTATCATCACCGGCTCCGCCGTTCAGAACGTCATTTCCTGAGCCTCCACGTAGCGAATCGTTACCCAAACCGCCATACATGAGGTCTACACCGTACCAGCCCGACTCATTATCATTATTTGCGGTTCCCCATGACGTGACCCCTGACAGGAGGTCTGTCTCCGTCAGAGTTCTATCGTCAAAGACAAAGCTGTACTGACGGAAAATCTCTCCCGAACTTTCGCCATTTATAAAGAAGTTAGTGACGCTCACCCGGTCGTCCGCGCCGTAGGCCTGTATGATCAAACTGTTACCCTCGCGGCTAAACCGCGCCGAGCCCGAACTGGCTCCATTGAACCGTAAAACGTCATTACCGATGTCTGACGAACGGCTATCAGTGATAACATCCTCACCGTGGCCGGCGGCGAAGATAAAGCTGTCCAGTCCTTCTCCGCCGTAAAGATAATCATTGCCAGCCCCGCCTTCCAGCACGTCGGCACCAGCGCCGCCGTTGAGGTTGTCGTTACCAGTATCGCCTTTAAGAACGTCATCTCCCAAACCTCCGCTGAGCCAGTCGTTACCGTCACCGCCGCGAAGATGATCATCTTCTTTTCCACCCGTAAACGAATCATTACCCGTGGTACCGTTATAGGTTATCCCGGTCGCCGTCACAGCGAGCGCGATATTTTCTTTCCCAGGGGAATAATCTGTTGATGTTTCCGCGCTGAATTGACTACCTTCAGCAATGACCAGGTCTGATTTTGTTTTTTCTTCACTCATTATATAACTCCATTTATATATATTTAAAAAAACCATTAATACTCATGCTAATTTGTTTGATGAATCAATCGAAAGATTTAAAAAATAAACATTGATAATTCACCATCATCATTAATGCACTAATTAAAAATAAAAACGAGATGAATTTATCGAAGATAATATGAATTACGCCAGTTACATTCAAAAACAATAACTCCGTCATGTTTTATACATTATCAACACCTCAAGTTCCCGGCAAAAAAAATCCCTGATCATTTCATCAGGGATTATTAATACTTTTTATTAAGGAAGTTATTTTAAATTTTCAGTTTCACATAATCGATCGTCCGGCTGATGATTCCGCCCTCGGCGACATTTTCTAATTTGAAAGCGAAGTAAAACGGACTTTTCTTCCAAAGTGTTCTGAATAAATATCCTGAGATGTCAGAAATAAAAAAGCTCCTCCGTGAAAACAGAGGAGCTTTTGATATTTACCGCACTACATTATTTCGCGGCTTCCAGATAGGATGAAACACTGACAGAGTGCATAAAGTCTGTTTGCTGATCTGCTGCTGATAGTTCGCTATGCGTTGCGGCAAACGTACTCATCGCTTCAACCAGCTGCTGCACCTGGGCTGCATCAATTTCATAGCCATCATGCGTATGAATGACTTTATTTTGGCTGTCAGCACTGGAATACCAGTTCATCACTTCAACGGAATCCTGAGATCCTGATTCGGTAATAAGCAGATTACTGTTACTTTTCGAGAACCACAGGTCGGTGAGATTGAGATCGCTGAATTCAATAATATCTTTGCCTTCAAGCATACCTGCGAAATCAGTGACCGAGTCATTACCGTGTCCGTTAGCAAACAGATAGGTATCCTGCCCCGCTCCGCCATAGAGTGAGTCATTACCCACGCCGCCGTTCAGAACGTCATCTCCGGACCCACCACTCAGCGAATCGTCACCGCCGCCACCGTTCATCAGGTCGACGCCGTACCAGCCGTGTGCGTTATCATTTCCGTCTGTCCCTGAGAAGGTGATCCGTGCCGTCGCCAGATCTGACTCCGTCAGCGTGATGTCGTCAAACTCAAAACTGTAGTGACGAGTAGCGCTGTTTTTTAATTCGCCGTCAATGAAGTAATTTTCTACCGTTACGCGGTCTGCGGTGCCGTACGCATGAATGACCAGATTGTTTCCCTCACGGCTAAACCCACCCATGTCAGCCTTCGCCCCCGTAAAACGCAACGTATCATTACCGGCTTCGCTGGAAAAGTTATTGGTTATCAGATCCTGACCGTGGCCAACTTCGAACATGAAAGTATCCAGCCCAATGCTGCCACTGAGATAATCATTTCCGGCACCTCCGTCGATAACATCAGCACCCGCCCCGCCGGCCAGCGAGTCATCACCGGCACCGCCGCTGAGAAAGTCGTCACCGGATCCGCCGTAAAAAGAATCTTCACCCACACCGCCGTTCAGCACATCTCGCCCGTACCATCCGTCGATCCGGTCATCCCCCGCTGTAGCGTAGAAAGGGATCCCGGCCGTCGCCAGATCGGACTCCGTCAGCGTGATGTCATCAAACTCAAAACTGTAGTGACGAGTAACGCCGTTTTTGATTTCGCCGTCAATGAAGTAATTTTCTACCGTTACGCGGTCTGCGGTGCCGTACGCATGAATGACCAGATTGTTTCCCTCACGGCTGAACCCGCCCACGTCCGCCTTCGCCCCCGTAAAACGCAACGTATCATTACCGGCTTCACTGGAAAAATTATCGGTTATCAGATCCTGACCGTGGCCAACTTTGAACACGAAAGTATCCAGTCCGGTTCTGCCACTGAGATAATCATTTCCGGCACCTCCGTCGATAACATCAGCACCCGCCCCGCCGGCCAGCGAGTCATCACCGGCACCGCCGCTGAGAAAGTCGTCACCGGATCCGCCGTAAAAAGAATCTTCACCCACACCGCCGTTCAGCACATCTCGCCCGTACCATCCGTCGATCCGGTCATCCCCCGCTGTAGCGTAGAAAGGGATCCCGGCCGTCGCCAGATCGGACTCCGTCAGCGTGATGTCGTCAAACTCAAAACTGTAGTGACGAGTACCGCTGGTTTCTGATTCGCCGTCAATGAAGTAATTGTTTATCGTTACGCGGTCTGCGGTGCCATACGCATGAATGACCAGATTGTTTCCCTCACGGCTGAACCCGCCCACGTCCGCCTTCGCCCCCGTAAAACGCAACGTATCATTACCGGCTTCACTGGAAAAATTATCGGTTATCAGATCCTGGCCGTGGCCAACTTTGAACACGAAAGTATCCAGCCCGGTGCTGCCACTGAGATAATCATTTCCGGCACCTCCGTCGATAACATCAGCACCCGCCCCGCCGACGAGCGAGTCATCTCCGGCTCCGCCGCTGAGAAAGTCGTCACCGGATCCGCCGTAAAAAAAATCATTACCCACACCGCCGTTCAGCACATCTCGCCCGTACCATCCGTCAATCCGGTCATCCCCCGCTGTAGCGTAGAAAGGGATCCCGGCCGTCGCCAGATCGGACTCCGTCAGCGTGATGTCGTCAAACTCAAAACTGTAGTTACGAAAACCGCTGGTTTTGGATTCGCCACTCAGGAAGTAATTTTCTATCGTTACGCTGTCTGCGGTGCCGTACGCATGAATGACCAGATTGTTTCCCTCACGGCTGAACCCGCCCACGTCCGCCTTCGCCCCCGTAAAACGCAACGTATCATTACCGGCTTCGCTGGATGAGTTATCGCTAATCACGTCCTGACCGTGGCCAACGGCGAACATGAAAGTATCCAGCCCGGTGCTGCCACTGAGATAATCATTTCCGGCACCTCCGTCGATAACATCAGCACCCGCCCCGCCGGTCAGCGAGTCATCACCGGCACCGCCGCTGATATAGTCGTCACCGGATCCGCCGTATAGATAATCCTCACCCGCACCGCCGTTCAGCACATCTCGTCCGTACCATCCGTCGATCCGGTCATCCCCCGCTGTAGCGTAGAAAGGGATCCCGGCCGTTGCCAAATCTGACTCCGTCAGCGTGATGTCGTCAAACTCAAAACTGTAGTGACGAAAACCGCTGGTTTTGGATTCGCCACTCAAGAAGTAATTTTCTATCGTTACGCGGTCTGCGGTGCCGTACGCATGAATGACCAGATTGTTTCCCTCACGGCTAAATCCGCCCACGTCCGCCTTCGCCCCCGTAAAACGCAACGTATCATTACCGGCTTCGCTGGATGAGTTATCGCGTATCAGATCCTGACCGTGGCCAACGGCGAACATGAAAGTATCCAGCCCGGTGCTGCCACTGAGATAATCATTTCCGGCACCTCCGTCGATAACATCAGCACCCGCCCCGCCGGTCAGCGAGTCATCACCGTCACCGCCGCGAAGATGATCATCTTCTGTGCCGCCCGTAAACGAATCATTACCCGTGGTACCGTTGTAGGTTATCCCGGCTGCCGTCACAGCGAGCGCGATATTTTCTTTCCCAGGGGAATAATCTGTTGATGTTTCCGCGCTGAATTGACTAACTTCAGGAATTACCAGGTCTGATTTTGTTTTTTCTTCACTCATTATATAACTCCATTTATATATATTTAAAAAAACCATTAATACTCATGCTAATTTGTTTGATGAATCAATCGAAAAATTTAAAAAATAAACATTGATAATTCACCACCATCATTAATGCATTAATTAAAAATAAAAACGAGATGAATTTATAGAAAATAATATGAATTGCGCCAATTACATTTAAAAACAATAACTCCGTCATATTTTATAAATTATCAATACTTCAAATTTATGGCAAAAAAAAATCCCCGGTCATTTCACCAGGGATTATTAATACTTATTATTAAGAAAGTTATTTTAAATTTTCAGTTTCACATAATCGATCGCCCGGCTGATGATTCCGCCCTCGGCGACATCTTCTAATGCCACCAGCGGCACGGTTTTAATCACTTTGCCGTTATCCACGATATTGATATTGCCCAGCTCCTGGCCTTTTTTCAGCGGTGCTTCAACCTGTGGATTGGTCAGAACGTACTGTGCTTTCAGTTTATCGGCATCCGCCTGCGGTACGCTGATGAATACATCGCTAAGCGAACCGACTTTCACCTGGGAATTCGCACCGTACCAGACATGTTCATCAGAGACAGTCTGACCCGCTTTGAAAATCTGCTTGCTGGTGTATTCGCGGAAGCCCCAAGTCAGCAGTTTACGTGCCTGCTCTTCACGCCCTTTTGAACTTTTCCCGCCCATGACGACGGCAATCAGACGACGGTCACCCTGCGTTGCCGAAGCGATAATGTTAAAACCGGCGCTTTCGGTATGACCGGTTTTCAGGCCGTCTACCTGCAGGTTTTTATCCCACAACAGGCCGTTACGGTTTTGCTGAGTGATGTTGTCATAAGTCAGCGATTTCTCGGCATACATCTGATATTCCTCAGGCTCGCCGCCAATGATGGCACGGGAAAGCTTGGCGAGATCGTATGACGTCGTGAACTGCCCCGGCGCGTCCAGACCGTGCACGGTTTCGAAATGGGTGTTGGTCAGGCCCAGGCTGACGACATATTTGTTCATCATGCCGACAAAACTGTCCTGGCTGCCTGCCACATAGTCAGCCATCGCCACGCAGGCATCGTTACCGGAGGTAATGATGATGCCGCGGATCAAATCACGCACGGAAACACGGTCGCCCGGTTTGAGGAACATCAGGGAAGAACCATCGAGACTTTTATTACCCGCCACCCAGGCTTCCTGAGGCACGGTCACCACGTCATTCATGGTGATTTTTTTCTGATCCAAAGCACGGTCAATCACGTAGCCGGTCATCAGTTTGGTCAGGCTGGCCGGGTTACGGCGATCGTCCGGATTCCCTGCCGCCAGCACATCACCGCTGGCGTAATCCATCAGGACAAACGAGGCGGCATCAATGCTCGGTGGCACAACCGGGAAATCGAGTGGCGCGACAGCGTGGGCGCTGCCCGCAGAGAACATCAACACACAAGACAAAACACTTATTACACTACGTTTCACTGAGTCTTCCTTAAACGTGCCGTATTGACCGGCGCATAAAAATGCACAGGCAATATACAAAAAAATCATAGATTGAGATCTGCGGCATAGGGTGCCTTAAATCGGCGTACAGAAAAACCCTTAGTCTTTTGCTAAGCATTTCATAATGAAACGGTTCAGTTACAAGTTGGACGCTTTTTCAGCAAAACAGTCAGTTGCCCGCGCAATCAATTTTGATTATCACAACCTGCTGTTTTTTAACCTGATGAAACTGACTTTAAGCCCCCGTCAGAACTGGGAAATGTGGATTTCGCGCCGAACTTTTTGCGCCATAGAGGTTATCTATCACACCATCACGGCATTCGATTAGACGTATTCCCCTCGCCCTCCTAAACTTGTGACATAAAATTAACAATCCGATTAACATTTTGCCGATCCGATTGTTTCCAGACCAGAATAAAAACCACCTGCGAAGCATAATTATGAAATTCAAAACTGAGATCAAACCCTACCACGGCGCGGCCGGTGGCTGGGGTGCATTAGAATCCACCACCCGTTTCGTCTTCGACAGTAAAAAAGTCCTCTCAAACTTACGTAACCTGATGCGTGTTAACAAAGGTCGCGGTTTTGACTGTCCGGGCTGCGCCTGGGGCGATGATAATCACAGTACGTTCAGCTTCTGCGAAAACGGGGCGAAAGCCGTCAGCTGGGAAGCCACCCGTAAAGCCGTCGAACCGGAGTTTTTCGCCCAGCACAGCGTGAGCAAACTGCGTGAGCAGAGCGATTATTTCCTGGAATATCAGGGACGTCTGACCCACCCGATGCGCTACAACCGCACCACCGACCATTACGAACCGATCAGCTGGGATGCTGCCTTTTCGCTGATCGCCAGCCATCTGAAAGGTCTGGAAAGCCCGGACCAGGCCGATTTTTATACCTCCGGACGCGCCAGCAACGAAGCTTCATATCTGTATCAGGTGTTTGGCCGCATGTTCGGCACCAACAACTTCCCTGACTGTTCCAACATGTGCCATGAAGCCAGCGGCGTTGGCCTGAAACAGAGCATCGGCGTCGGCAAAGGCACGGTCCGTCTGGACGACTTTGAAAAAGCCGATGCCATTTTCGTCTTCGGGCAGAATCCGGGAACCAACCACCCGCGTATGCTGCACAGCCTGCGTCACGCAGCCGATCGCGGCGCGAAAGTGGTCAGCTTTAACACCCTGCGCGAACGTGGTCTGGAGCGTTTTGCCGATCCACAAAAACCGCTGGAAGTGGTCACACCGAAAGCCGGTCGCATCAGCTCCGCCTATTACCAGCCAAATCTGGGTGGCGATATGGCGGCCGTACGCGGCATCGTCAAAGCGCTGTTACAAACTCACCGCGAGCGCATTGCCTCCGGCCAGCCGTCCCTGTTCGATGACGCGTTTATTGCGCAAAACAGCGCTGGCGTGGACGAGTATCTGGCAATAGTGGATGCCACCAGCTGGGAAAAAATCACTGAACAGTCTGGCCTGAGCGAGCAGGATCTGCGCGAAGCCGCGGCTATTTATATGCACGCCGAACGCGTGATCTGTACCTGGGCGATGGGCATTACTCAGCACAAGCATTCCGTGCCGACCGTGCGTGAAATCACCAACCTGCAACTGCTGTTTGGTCAGTTGGGTAAACCGGGCGCGGGGCTTTGTCCGGTGCGTGGCCACAGTAATGTGCAGGGTAACCGCACCATGGGTATCGACGAAAAAGCGCCGAAAGCCCTGCTGGATGCGATGGAAAAACATTACCATTTCACCCCACCGCGGACTCCGGGCCACAACACCGTAGAAGCGCTGGAAGCCATGCTGAGTAAAGAAGCGAAAGTGCTGATCTGCCTTGGCGGGAATCTCGCGGCGGCGGCACCGGATACGCCACGTACCCTCCAGGCGCTGAGCAATCTTGAACTGTCGGTGCAGATCAGTACCAAACTGAATCGCAGCCACCTGACGCCGGGCCACGAAGCGCTGATCCTGCCAACCCTGGGACGTACCGAGCTGGACATGCAGGCCACCGGTTCGCAGTTCATCACCGTCGAAGACTCTTTCAGCATGGTGCATGCGTCCGAAGGCGTGGGTATTCCGTTATCCAAAGAACAGCGTTCCGAAACGGCCATTGTCTGCGGTATCGCCGATGCGGTTCTCGGCGACAAATACCTCGACTGGATGGCGCTGGCGGATGATTACAATCTGATCCGCGATCACATCGAAGCGACCATTCCTGGCTTTAAAGACTTTAATGCGCGCTGCGACATTAAAGGCGGGTTCTATCTGGGCAATGCGGCGGCAGAACTGAATTTCAACACCCTGAGCGGCAAGGCGAATTTCAGCGCCGCGCCGTTGCCTGATGTGCTGATCCCGATGGGCGATCGCAATGCGCCGTTTACGCTGCAGACCCTTCGTTCCCATGACCAGTACAACACCACGATTTACGGCCTTGATGACCGTTACCGTGGCGTCTATGGCCAGCGTGAAGTGCTGTTTATTCACCCGCAGGATCTGGCCGATTTAGGGCTGAAAGACGGTGAACTGGTGGAAATCGAAACGCTGTGGAACGATGGCGTTGAGCGCAAAGTCAGCGGTTTCAAACTGGTGAGCTACGACATTCCGCGCGGCAATCTGGCGGCCTATTATCCGGAAACCAACCCGCTGGTGCCGATGTCGAGTTTTGGCGATCAGACCCACACCCCGACCTCAAAAGCGGTGCCGGTGACAATCCGTCGCTGTGAACAAACAGTCGATCTGCAACGTATCGCCTGATCCCTTTTGCGGGGTGTGCCGTAAATCCTCCCTTTCGCGTCGGCGTTATGAGGCGAAAGGGGGGATAAGAGCTTGCCCGACGGTGCCAGATCGCGTAAAACTGTCTGCCGCTAATCGAGCCACATTAACCCCCAATTCTCTGGACGATATGTTTCAAGATAACCCGCTGCTCGCGCAGCTAAAACAGCAACTTCACTCTCAGACTCCACGTGTCGAAGGCATTGTGAAAGGCACTGAGAAAGGCTTTGGCTTTCTTGAAGTAGACGGCCAAAAAAGCTATTTCATTCCGCCTCCGTACATGAAAAAAGTCATGCACGGTGACCGCGTGATCGCCTCACTGCAAACCGAAAAAGAGCGTGAAGTCGTCCAGCCGGAAACCCTGGTTGAACCTTTCCTCAGCCGTTTTGTGGGTCGTGTGACCAAAAAAGACGACCGTCTTACTATTCTTCCCGATCACCCTTTATTACGTGATTCCATTCAGTGCCGCGTTGCCCGTAACATTAATCATGAAGTGAGCGACGGCGACTGGTGTGTGGCTGAAATGCGCCGCCACCCGCTGAAAGAAGGTGATCACAGCTTCCAGGCTGAAATCACCGAGTGGATCACCACCGGCACTGACGATCTCGCGCCGTGGTGGGTGACACTGGCACGTCATAATCTTGAACGCGAGGCACCAAAATCTGACATCGCCGAATTGCGCGACGAAGGCCTGACCCGCGAAGATCTGACTGCCCTGCCGTTTGTCACCATCGACAGCGGCAGCACGCAGGACATGGATGACGCGCTGTATGTCAAAGACAACGGCGACGGCACCCTGCAAATGACCATCGCGATTGCTGACCCGACAGCTTATGTAGCAGAAGGCAGCGATCTCGACAATATTGCTAAAAAACGCGCATTCACCAACTATCTGCCGGGCTTTAACATCCCGATGCTGCCGCGTGAATTGTCCGACGACATCTGTTCACTGTGGCCGGATGTCAGCCGTCCGGTTCTGGCGTGCTCTGTGACGCTCAGCACCGATGGCACCCTGGGCAGTGACATTCGTTTCTTCGCCGCGACCATCGAGTCCAAAGCCAAGCTGGCTTACGATAACGTGTCTGACTGGCTGGAAACCGAAGAGAAAAGCGAATGGCAGCCGGCCAGTGAGGTGATCGCCTCGCAGATCCGCCTGCTGAAACGCGTCTGTGACGTGCGCAGCGCATGGCGTACTGAGCACGCGCTGGTGTTTAAAGATCGTCCTGATTACCGCTTCGTGCTGGGTGAGAAAGGCAACGTGCTGGAAATCGTCGCCGAGCATCGCCGCATCGCTAACCGCATCGTGGAAGAATCGATGATTGCCGCCAACGTCTGCGCCGCCATCGCCCTGCGCGACAGCCTCGGTTTTGGCGTTTACAACGTGCATACCGGTTTTGATCCGCTGCTGGTTGAGAACGCGGTCACCGTGTTGCAGGCCAATGACGTGCAAGCCAACGCCGAAGAGATGCTGACACTGCCGGGCTTCTGCGCCTTGCGCCGTAAGCTTGATGCCTTGCCAACGCAGTTCCTCGACAGCCGCATTCGTCGTTTCCAGACCTTTGCAGAAATCAGCACCACGCCGGGGCCGCACTTTGGTCTGGGTCTGGAAGCTTACGCCACCTGGACGTCACCCATCCGTAAATACGGCGATATGGTGAACCACCGCTTGCTGAAAGCGATGATCCTGCAACAGTCTGCTGAGAAACCTCAGGATGAGATGACCGTACAGCTGGCAGAACGCCGTCGTGCGAACCGCATGGCAGAGCGTGATGTCGGTGACTGGCTGTACGCCCGTTATCTGGAAGATAAAGTCGGTACTGAGGTGAAGTTCAGCGCTGAAATTATCGATGTGACCCGCGGCGGCCTGCGTATCCGTCTGCAAGATATCGGCGCCGTGGCGTTCATTCCTGCTCCGTTCCTGCACAGCGTGCGCGACGAGCTGGTGTGCAGCGCTGACACCGGCACCGTGCTGATTAAAGGCGAAGTGGCCTACCGCCAGAGTGACATCATTGATGTGACGATTGCGGAAGTGCGCATGGAAAACCGAAATGTGATCGCCCGACCTGCGGCGTAACTTTCGTCAGTACGTTAAAAAGAGAAAAGCCGGTTTTTATACCGGCTTTTTTTTGTCTGCTTTGTCAACGTTCGTCTGAATTTTGCTCATCACTGTTCAGGCTGTGTGAAGCTCAGAAGTGATAAGCCACCGCATTATCCGCCTGCGCCCGGTAAGGCTTTGCCGGGTAATTGATCTCGACGCTGCGGCGGCGGAAATCACTCGGGCTGACCCCCACCCGCTTGCGAAATACCCTTGAGAAGTACAGCTGATCGTCATACCCCACCACGCGCCCGATGGTCGCAATCGACTCCTGCGTCGTCTGCAACAGCAGTTTGGCGCGGATCACCCGCTGATCTTCCCGCCAGCGGAGAATGTTAATCCCCACCTGCTCGCGGAACAAATGCGCCAGCCGAGATGGCGACAGGCAGACATGGCGGGCGACTTCATCAATACGCAGCTCACCAGCCAGATTACCGGTAATAAACTGACAGGCTTCGATAACGCGCGGATCCATGATTTTTTGCGGGCTCTGCGGGTCTTCTTCCATTGCGCGCAGCAGCAGACGTTCGAGCAGGTTCATGCCCAGTTCTTCGCAAAAACGGCGGCCTGATTTTTGCGTCTGTTCGATATTTGCGAACAGCCGGTCGAATTCCAGCAACAGGGTGTTATTCGGCAAAGAGAGGCGCCCGACGTCGCGGGTTTTGGTGTGCCATTCCAGCCAGTCGGCCCAGTAGGCGCGCGGACGGAAATAGACCCAGCGGTGATACCAGGAGTCTGCATTAGCCGAGCGGCTGTAAAGATGGCGCGCTTTCGGCGGGAACAGCAACAGATCGCCGGGGTTGCAATAAAAGGTATCCTCGCCGTCAAAAACTTTCCCCTGGCCTTTTACCGTCAGGTTGAGAATAAAGCCTTTCATGCCGCCGGGGCGGTCAATGGCGAAATCCAGCGGGCCATCAGCAAGGATCGGTGTCATTCCGGCGACCAGATAAGCATTAAAACTGTAACCCGGTAACAGCGGATTTTGCTGCTGATCCTGAATCATGCGGTGATACATCGAACCTCCTGAACATCACGTGGCTATGGATTTTTCATCTATTCTAATCGGCGGTGAAAACGCTGCCAGTAAAGGTTATCAATTTGTGAACAACCACGCGTTTTTACGGCACTTAACCCCTGAAAGCGTTAAATGCCGTGAAAAAAGCGCGGTGAAAGCGTTATCACAAAACCGGTTTACAGTGTCTTTTTCGCTTTCTGCTTGTAGCGGTCGAAGATCACCGCCGCCAGCAAGATCAAGCCACGCACCACGTACTGCGAGAACGGGGAAATGTTCAGCAGGTTCATGGCATTTTCAACCGTACCGAGGATCAGGATCCCGGATACCACGTAGGAAATCTTGCCAATACCGCCCTTCAGTGAAACGCCACCCAGCACACAGGCAGAGATAACGATCAGCTCAAAGCCCAGCGATGTCATTGGCTGGCCGCTGGTCATACGCGACGCCAGAATGATCCCCGCTGCCGCCGACACCAGCCCGGACAACATGAAAATGATGATTTTGGTACGCACCACCGGCACACCGGCCAGACGCGCCGCGTCCTCATTACCGCCAATCGCCAGCGTGTTACGCCCGAAAGTGGTTTTGTTGAGCAGCAGCCCGAAGATAATCAGGCAGCCGACGGTCAGCCAGATCGGTGCAGGCAGCCCGAACCAGTTGGCATAACCGAGGGCGAAGAAACGCTCATCTTCGATACCGACCGCTTTACCGTCGGAAATGATATACGCCAGACCGCGCACAATCTGCATGGTTGCCAGCGTGGTGATCAGGGCATTGATTTTCAGCCGGGCGATCACGAAACCGTTAAGTAAACCGGTCAGCATCCCCAGCACCAGCCCCGCACCGACGCCAATCCACAGGCTTTCGGTGAGGTTAATCACCACCGCCGTGGTGACACCCGCGCAGGCAATGACCGATGCCACGGACAAATCGAAATCACCGGAGGCCAGACAGAACAGCATGCCGCAAGCGACCATCCCGGACATTGAAATCGCCAGCCCCAGACCTTTCATGTTGATGAAAGAACTGAAGTTTGGCACGAAAATGGTACAGGCGATGAACAGCACGGCGAACACCACTAACATGCCGTAACTGTCCCAGATACGCATCAGGCCCTGGCCGCCGCGTGAAGCCGCTGAGGGTTGATCCGGTTTGGCGGAATTGGTTGTCATACTCGACATAATATTTTGCTCCTCGGTCAGGCTGCGTCAGGGGCAGAAGTCAGGTCTGGCGTTCGCAACATCGCGAGCCCCAGCGCTTTTTCTTCGGTGGCTTCGTCATGGGACAGTTCGCCGGAGATGGCGCCTTCGCGCATCACCACAATTCTGTCGGCCAGACCCAGCACTTCCGGTAAGTCACTGGACGCAAACAGCACCGCAATGCCTTGTTTTGCCAGAGAATAAATCACGTTATAAATTTCATGTTTCGCGCCGACGTCAATGCCGCGCGTCGGTTCATCCAGCAAAATCACTTTCATGTCTTCCGATAACCAGCGGCCAAGAATGGCTTTTTGCTGATTACCGCCGGACAAATTCATGATCAGCTGCTGATCGCTCGGGGTTTTAATATTCAGCGCCTCGATATGCTTGCGCGCATTTTTCGCTTCCCAGGCGTTGTTGATCAGGCACCCTGCTTTCACCGTTTTACGGCGGGCACTGATGTTGATGTTGTCGCGCACCGAGTGAACCGGAATGATGCCGTCAGCCTTGCGGTCTTCCGGGCAAAGCATGATGCCCTGACGAATGGCATCCGCCGGTTTACGGATGTTCATCACCGCACCGTCCAGCCTCAGTGTGCCACCGGTTATGCGCGTGCCGCCGAATAATCCTTTCATCAGCTCGCTGCGCCCTGCACCGACCAGCCCGAACAGACCGACAATTTCCCCCTGACGCACCGTCAGGCTGACCGGCGTTCTCACGCCCGGCGCTTTGACTTCATCCAGTTCGAGACGGATTTCGCCATGCGGACGCGGTGCGTAACCGTATATATCATCCAGATTACGGCCCACCATCGCCTGCACCAGTTTGCTGTTATCGACCTGCGTCATGTCGTCGAAGGTACGCACATAGCGGCCATCCTTGAACACCGTGACAGCGTCACTTAACGCGAAGATTTCTTCCATACGGTGGGAGACATACAAAATCACGCGCCCTTCGGCACGCAACTCACGGATAACCCTGAACAATTGTTCGATTTCACGGGCAGAGAGCGAACTGGTCGGCTCGTCAAAGGCAATGATTTTGGCGTTACGCGCCAGGGCTTTGGCGATCTCCACCATCTGCCACTGACCGATGGAGAGATACTTGAGCGGCGTATCCGGGTTGATGTCCAGCCCGAGGTGTTCGAGCTGAATTTTGGCTTCATAGCGCAGCAGTTTACGGTTCACAAAACCGTGTTTGCTCGGCAATTGTCCGAGGTAAATGTTTTCTGCCACCGTCATTTCCGGCACCAGATGTAATTCCTGATAAATAATCGCCACGCCCGCATCAAGTGCGTCAGTGGTTTTATTAAAACTGACCGGCTGGCCTTTAATGTGAATAACGCCCTGCGACGGCTGATAATTACCGCTGAGGATTTTTAACAGCGTCGATTTACCTGCGCCATTTTCGCCCATCAGTGCGTGAATTTGCCCGGCATAACAATTGAAAGAAATTCCGTCCAGCGCTTTCACGCCCGGAAAAGTTTTGCCAATGTCATGGAATTCCAGATACGGCTTGGCCGCATCAAACTCCGTCAGCGACGGTTTCAGCAAAGGCGTCTTGGTTGAAGATTGCTGAGTCATAGTGGCTACCTGGAAATTAAGTGAAGTTGAATGCACGCCACTGCACAGCAGAAAACAGTACGTAACCTTTTATAAATAACTTATAAAAAAAACTGTCGTCCGTTATGCAGCAGCGTTATCTGATGCTCTTTTCAAATGATCCCGGAAATTACATGAGCCCTTTTTTCTTCAATTCTTCTTTGAAGTTGTCGCGGGTGATTAGCACAACGTCAGTCACTTCGGTGAATTTCGGTGGTTCAACGCCTTTGGTCACCCATTCGTTCAGCATCTGGATACTTTTGTAACCGTGGATATCCGGGCTGGGTAACAGGGAACCGTAGAAGCCGGTTTGCGCGCTTTTCGACAGCTCATTCACCGCATCCACACCGTTGATACCGATGCCGATCACGTTCGCCGCTTTAAAGCCCTGACCTTCCGTTGCACGCACGCCACCGAGCACGGTGTTGTCGTTCATGCCGATGATCAGCCAGTTTTTCACTTCAGGATGTTGCACCAGCAGGGAGTTACCGGCATCCAGTGCGCCAGGAATATCGTTAGATTTGGTCGGCACTTTGTAGATTTGTTTTTCCGGGAAACCGGCCGCTTTCAGCGCGTCCATAGAACCGGAAGTACGACGACGTGCGGTGTCCAGCTCATCGGCGGTGATGGCCATGACGCCTGTCTCAGCCGGTTTCCAGCCACGTTTTTGCATCTCTTTATACAGTTCCTGCCCCTGACGCTCGCCGATTTTGGTCGCGGCCATCATCACTAACGGCACTTCTTCCATTGGCTTGCCTTTGGCATTCACGAACTGGTCATCCACCTGGATCACTTTCATGTCATAGCTGCGCGCTTTCGCCATGATGGCAGGCCCGAGACGGGGATCCGGCGTACAGATAACAAAACCTTTCGCGCCGTTCGCCGCCAGACTGTCAATCGCATTCAACGTTTTTTCACCATCCGGCACGGCGATTTTAATGACCTCGAAGTTCAGGTCTTTACCGGCTTTATCGGCGAAGCGCCATTCAGTCTGGAACCAGGGTTCTTCAGGCTGTTTAACCAGGAAACCCAGCTTCGGATTTTCTGCTGCCATAGCTGAATGTGACATAACGGCTGCTAACCCTACCGCCGCTAATGCCTTAGTGAATTTATGCATGATGTTCTCCGACTTTTATTGTTGTTTTTCACAATTGCGCTCTGAAATCTGGTGGTTTGCCGCCATCGTGAAAACGTTATCAGTAGCGTAAGGAAACAAAGTGAGGATGCGCCGAAGTCCTGTGTATAGCGGATTTACGTCACACTCTCTTGTAAGACGGGTTAAGTTTTAGCGGTAATTTTGCAGCGGAATGTAGAGCGCTATCACACGCCGGGAAAACAGCAGGAATGTGCATAGATATAGCGATTTTAGCCAAACGCTAACATTTGACCAACCTCACAGAAACATCATTGGGAGCAGATTTGTGCATACTTCCAGCTAACGCCTCCTCACTGCCTTTTTGACATCCTCCTACTGTTAGAGCAATTCGATTCGCCGCCGTAATGACTACGGCAAACCTGAAGGAGTGAGAAAGAATGACGCAAGGTGCGATTGCTCTTGGTCTGGATTTTGGCAGCGATTCTGTCCGTGCACTGGCGGTTGATTGTCAGACGGGTGCTGAGATAGAAACGGATGTCGTGTATTACCCGCGCTGGAATGAAGGCCGTTACTGTGATGCGGCTAAAAATCAGTTCCGCCATCACCCGCTCGACTATATAGAAGCGATGGAACAGGCGATAAAAAACGTGGTGACCCGCCTGGGCCATGAGCGCGCCGCCCGCGTGGTCGGTATCGGTGTCGATTCCACCGGCTCAACACCCGCGCCTGTCGATCATCAGGGCAACATTCTGGCGCTTAACCCGGAATTTGCCGAAAACCCGAACGCCATGTTCGTGCTGTGGAAAGATCACACGGCAATAGAAGAAGCCGAAGAGATCAACCGTCTGTGCCGCAGCGGCGATTTCCCTGATTACTCCCGCTACATCGGCGGCGTCTACTCCTCCGAATGGTTCTGGGCGAAAATCCTGCACGTTTCCCGCGCTGATGCCGCGGTGAAAGAAGCCGCCGCGTCGTGGGTTGAACTGTGCGACTGGGTGCCCGCCCTGCTTTCCGGCACCACCGCGCCGGACAAAGTGGTCCGCGGACGTTGCAGCGCCGGGCACAAAATGCTCTGGCATCCGTCGTGGGGCGGCCTGCCACCGAAAGATTTCTTCGCCGCCCTTGATCCGTTGCTGGTCGAAAACCTGCCGTATCCGCTGTTTACCGATACCGTTACTGCCGAACAGGCCGTCGGTACACTCACCCCTGAATGGGCAGCACGCCTCGGTTTACCGGCAAGCGTGGTGCTTTCCGGCGGCGCATTCGACTGCCATATGGGCGCCGTCGGTGCGGGCGCACAGCCGTATACGCTGGTGAAAGTCATCGGCACGTCCACCTGCGACATTCTGATTGCCGATAAAGCCCGCGTTAACGATCGTGCCATTGCCGGGATTTGTGGTCAGGTCGAAGGCAGCGTGGTGCCGGACATGATCGGGATGGAAGCCGGGCAGTCTGCCTTTGGCGACATGTACGCCTGGTTCAGCCGTCTGCTGAGCTGGCCGCTGATTCAGGCTGCAAAAACCCATCCTGAACTGCAAACGCAGTTATCCGCATTACAAAAAAACCTCCTGTCGGATCTCACCGCCGCCTGGGCCGCCAATCCGAAACTGGATCACCTGCCGCTGGTGCTCGACTGGTTCAACGGCCGCCGTACGCCGTTTGCCAACCAGCGCCTGAAAGGCGTGATTACCGATATCAATTTAGGTACCGAAGCGCCGGAACTGTTCGGGGGCTTTATCGCCGCCACCGCCTTTGGCGCACGCGCCATCATGGAGTGTTTCGAACAGCAGGATATTCCGGTGGAAAACGTCCTGACCCTCGGCGGCATTGCGCGTAAATCGCCGGTCATCATGCAGGTGTGCGCCGACGCCATGAACCGTCCGCTGCAAATTGTCGCGTCTGATCAGTGCTGTGCGCTGGGTGCGGCGATCTTTGCCGCCGTCGCCGCCGGTGAATTCAGCGACGTGCCTGCCGCGCAGGAAAAAATGGCCTGCAGCATCGAACGCACGCTGCTGCCGGATCCGCAGCGCGTCGAGCAATATCAGCGCCTGTACGAACGTTATCAGCAATGGTGTGTCACGACTGAACCGCTGTTCGCAGCGAAGACGACGCATTAATTCCTCTTTCTCATATCCGATATTCAGGAGTAACAAATGGACGCGTTTAAACATCTCGAAGTGTGGTTCGCTATCGGCAGTCAGCATCTGTACGGGCCGGAAACGTTACGTCAGGTCAAAGAGAATGCCGAAAAAGTGGTGAACGGCCTGAACACGGAAGCCGGTTTGCCGATTAAGCTGGTGCTTAAACCCCTGGTGACCACGCCGGACGAAATCACCGCCCTGTGCCGCGAAGCCAACTACCACAACCCGTGCGTGGGGATCATCACCTGGCTGCACACCTTCTCGCCGGCCAAAATGTGGATCGCCGGCCTGAGCATCCTGCACAAGCCGCTGTTACAGTTCCATACGCAGTTCAACGCCGAAGTGCCGTGGGACACCATGGACATGGACTTCATGAACCTGAACCAGACTGCGCACGGTGGCCGTGAATTTGGCTTCATCGGTGCCCGTATGCGTCAGCAGCATTCCGTGGTGGCCGGGCACTGGCAGGACGGTGAATCCCATCGCCGTATCGCTCAGTGGATGCGCGTATCAGCGGCGAAAAATGAAAGTCAGCACCTGAAAGTGGCGCGTTTTGGCGACAACATGCGTGAAGTGGCAGTGACCGAAGGCGATAAAGTGGCCGCACAGATCCAGTTTGGCTACACCGTCAGCGCGTACGGTATCGGCGATCTGGTGAGTGTGATCAACGAAGTCAGCAAAGGTGACGTGGATACGCTGGTGGAAGAGTACGAGGCCACGTACCGTCTCACCGATACGGTCAAAGTCAACGGCGAACGCCGTGAAAACCTGCTGGACGCCGCGAAGATCGAACTGGGCATGACCCGTTTCCTCGAGCAAGGCAAATTTGGTGCCTTCACCACTAACTTCGAAGATCTGCACGGCATGAAACAACTGCCGGGGCTGGCGGTACAGCGTCTGATGCAAAAAGGCTACGGCTTTGGCGGCGAAGGCGACTGGAAAACGTCTGCCCTGCTGCGCATCATGAAAGTGATGGCCAGCGGCCTGAAAGGCGGCACGTCGTTTATGGAAGATTACACCTACCACTTCAAACCAGGGAACGATCTGGTGGTGGGCTCGCACATGCTGGAAGTGTGCCCGTCGATTGCCAAAGAAGAAAAACCGTTGCTGGATGCGCAGTTTCTCGGCATAGGCGGCAAAGCGGATCCGGCGCGTCTGATCTTCTCCACCCCGGCAGGTCCGGCGGTGAACGCCAGCGTCATCGACATGGGCGATCGCTTCCGTCTGCTGGTCAATCTGGTGGATACCGTCGAACAGCCTCATCCGCTGCCAAAACTGCCGGTCGCCCGCGCTATCTGGAAAGCCCAGCCCTCACTGGCTACCGCAGCAGAAGCCTGGATCCTCGGCGGCGGCGCGCACCACACGGTATTCTCGCAGGCACTGGATATCGACGCGCTGCGTCTTTATGCCGAGCTTTCCGGAATTGAGTTGCTGGTGATAGATAACGACACGACGCTGGCAGACTTCAAAAACCAGATCCGCTGGAATGAGGTGTATTACAAGCTGTGCAGCCGTTAATCACGCAGGCCGTCGCCACGGCGGCCATGTGAATCACGCTGAGTCATGATGAGATTTCGCAGCGGCGCGCAGAGTCTGTTTCGCCGCTGTGAAATCCGCCTTACGCCGATTCCCTCTCCACCAGCCCCGGTGCGACGATAATATTTTGTGCTTCCAGATTTTGCCCCCCAATCCTCAGCATTAACCGGCGTGCCGCCGAATAACCAATTTCCCTGGCCGAGTTGACGATTGACGTCAGCGGAGGCTCAGTCAGCGCGGATTCCGGCGCATCCTCCATGCCGATCAGCGCGACTTTTTGCTGGAAGAAGTTATCAACAGCGCCGCCGCCGACCTGGGTGCCGGTACGCATTACGCCAAAATAGGCACCGAGCGCAACGGAGGCTTTATGGCAGACGATGGCGCTGATTTTCGGGTAACGGGATAACAAGGCTTCTGCTGCATCGGCGGCGCATTTCTGCTGATAATCACACTCGATGATCCACTCACTGCGAAACGGCAGGCCGTATTGCAACAGCGTGGCGCAGAACCCGCCCAGCCGCTCGGCGCGGGTGAGCGAATTACTCAGGCCGCCAAGATACGCGATCTGTTTATGCCCGCGCTTGATCAGATATTCGGTGGCCATTTTCGCGGCCAGCATGTTGTCCGGGCGCACCACATCCACCCCTTCGATACCGCCGGAGCGCGCCGCGCAGATCAGCGGCACCCCATGTTCTTCCGCTTTTTCTTTCAGCCCGGCAATCGAATTCACCCCACCGGCGATAACGATGCCGTCAACGCCGTGCGTCAGTAAGGTATCAAAACAGCGCTCAAGGCCCTTGCCGGTTGAGCCGCTTTGCAGCAGAAACAGCACTTTGCCCTGCGCTTCAAACATCTCGCTCAGCCCGGCGGTCATTTCCGCATAAAAAGGCTCGCAGATATCGCGAACAATCAGCCCGACCACGCCGGATTCACCGCCGCGCAGCGTACTGGCCTGACGGTTGCGCACAAACCCCAGTTCATCGACCGCACGGTTTACGCGTTCAGAGGTGGTCTGTGAAATTCGTCCTTTGCCGCTCAGCACCAGTGACACCGTGGTGACGGAAACTCCCGCGTGCTGCGCGACGTCAATAATCGTGATTTTTTTATGATTCATTGGACGTCATCGTTCATTTCAAACTCCATAAAACGGGATCCTTTCCCGCCCGCATTATTTACAACATTAAAAAATAAGCGTGGTCAGACAGTTATACCTAATTCACCGGATTGAGTAAAACGTTAAACCTGCCACTATCCCCCGCACAGAGCGAATTATCGAATATTGTGATTCACGCCACGTATTATTTAGGTAAAACGTTTTATCTTTAGCGCCGTCAACACACAGCTAACACCAACACTTACAGGGAGCAGCTATGCCTGCCAGTAAAAAACAAAAAATTACGCTTTGGGAATTCTTCCAGAGTCTGGGTAAAACCTTCATGCTGCCGGTGGCTCTGCTGTCGTTTTGCGGCATCATGCTGGGCATCGGCAGCTCGTTAAGCAGCCACGATGTGGTGACCCTGCTCCCCGCACTGGGCAATCCGATCCTCCAGCTGATTTTCGTCTGGATGAGCAAAGTCGGTTCCTTCGCGTTCAGCTTCCTGCCGGTGATGTTCGCTATCGCAATCCCGCTGGGCATGGCGCGTGAGAACAAAGGCGTTGCGGCGTTTTCCGGCTTCGTCGGCTTCGCGGTGCTGAATCTGGCGATTAACTTCTACCTGACCGCCAACGGCACGCTGCCGACCGTGGATCCTGCGGTACTGAAGGCCAACAACATCCAGATGATCCTCGGGATTCAGTCTATCGACACCGGTATTCTGGGCGCGGTGATCGTCGGTATCATCGTGTACATGCTGCATGAACGCTACAACACCATCCGCCTGCCGGATGCACTGGCCTTCTTCGGCGGCACCCGTTTCGTGCCTATCGTCACCACCGTGGTGCTCGGTTTAGTCGGTCTGCTGATCCCGCTTATCTGGCCGTTCTTCGCCGCAGGCATCAATGGCCTTGGCCGTCTGATTCAGGGCGCGGGCGTGTTCGGGCCGATGATTTTTGGTTCCGGCGAACGTCTGCTGCTGCCGTTCGGTCTGCATCATATTCTGGTGGCACTGATCCGCTTCACCGAAGCCGGCGGTACGCTGGATGTCTGTGGCCGTGAAGTGAGCGGCGCGCTGACCATCTTCCAGGCACAGCTTTCCTGCCCGACCACGCACGGTTTCTCTGAGAGTGCCACACAGTTCCTGTCTCAGGGCAAAATGCCTGCCTTCCTCGGCGGCCTGCCGGGCGCAGCGCTGGCGATGTACCACTGCGCGAAACCTGAAAACCGTCATAAAATTAAAGGCCTGCTGATTTCCGGCGTGGTGGCGTGCGTGGTGGGCGGCACCACAGAACCGATCGAATTCCTGTTCCTGTTCGTGGCGCCAGTGCTGTATGTGATCCACGCTATTCTGACCGGTCTGGGCTTCACCATTATGTCGGTTCTGGGCGTCACCATCGGCAATACCGACGGTAACATCATCGATTTCGTGGTCTTTGGCATCCTGCACGGCACGGCAACCAAATGGTATCTGGTACCCGTTGTGGCAGCCATCTGGTTTGCGGCTTACTATGCCATCTTCCGCTTCTCCATCATGCGCTTTAATATCAAAACGCCGGGTCGCGAATCGGAAAGTATGCCTGACGCCGCGCCGGTGCCTTCTTCCAGCAAATCTGGCTACAACGTCCCGGCTATTCTCAGCGCGCTGGGCGGTGCCGAAAATATCGTCTCTCTGGACAACTGTATCACCCGCCTGCGCCTTTCCGTCTCGGATATGTCACGGGTGGATGACGCAACACTGAAAGCTAACCGTGCCATTGGCGTGGTTCATCTCAACGACCACAATTTGCAGGTCGTGATCGGGCCGCAGGTACAGTCGGTGAAAGATGAACTGGATTATCTGATCCGCGAAGCGGCCAGCCATTCAGCTCCGCAAGGGGTGACGGCGTAAGCATTGAATCCGCAGGGCGACCTTGTGTCGCCCTTTTCAGCTTTCTTCAGGGAGTGAAAAATGACTTCAACTTCTTTCGATTTTTCCACCGTGGTGGATCGCCACGGCAGCTGGTGTACGCAGTGGGATTACGTCGCTGACCGTTTTGGCAGCGCTGATTTACTGCCCTTCACCATCTCCGACATGGATTTCGCCGCCGCGCCGTGCATTCTCGAAGCCCTGCAAAAACGTCTGCAACACGGCGTCCTCGGCTACAGCCGCTGGCAGCACGACGATTTCCTCGGCGCGGTCGCGCACTGGTATCAGCAGCGATTCAACAGCCAGATCGATCGCGACATGGTGGTATACGGCCCGTCGGTGATTTACATGGTGGCGCAACTGATCCGCCAGTGGAGCCAGCCGGGCGACGGCGTGGTGACCTTCACCCCCGCTTACGACGCATTTTTCAAAGTGGTGGAAGGCAATCAGCGCACCATGCTGTCCAGCCCGCTGACCAAAAAGGGCAACGACTGGGCGCTGGATGCCCGCCAGCTGGAAACGCTGCTGGCACAGCCGACCTGCTCAGTGCTGCTGTTATGCAGCCCGCACAACCCGACCGGAAAAGTCTGGACGCGCGCAGAGCTGACGCTGATTGCTGAACTGTGTGAGCGCCACAACGTGCGGGTGATCAGCGATGAAATCCACATGGACATGGTCTGGGGCGACAACACGCATACGCCGTGGAATGAAACCGGCCGTGGCGAATGGGCGCTGCTGACTTCCGGCTCGAAAAGCTTCAACATTCCGGCGCTGACCGGCGCTTACGGGCTGATCAGCCACAAAGCGCAGCGCGAGGCCTATCTGCATCAGCTCAAAGCCTGCGACGGATTATCCTCTCCGGCAGTGCTGGCGATCCACGCTCACGTGGCTGCTTATCAGGCCGGGGAGCCCTGGCTGGATGCGTTGCGCAACTATTTGCAGGGCAATCTGCGCTATGTGGCCGACAAGCTGAATGCCGCGTTCCCGGCCCTCAACTGGCAGCCGCCGCAATCCACTTATCTGGCGTGGATCGACCTGCGCCCGCTGGGCATTGACGACAAACTGCTGCAAAAAGAGCTGATCGAACATCAAAAAGTCGCCATCATGCCGGGATATACCTACGGTGAAGAAGGCAACGGTTTCCTGCGTCTCAATGTCGGCTGCCCGCGCTCGAAAGTTGAAGCGGGAGTTGAAAAATTAATCAGCGTTATCAAAGCATTACGGTAAGCGCTTCCCCCTGCGAAGGGGGAGGCTGCACGGCGTGTTTGCAGGCGATGTCAATGCCAGCACACACAGCAGACGGCTGAGTTTTTCTTCATCACCCACCCCAACCCTCCTCATCGCCGGGGAGGGAGCAAAACCAAAACCTTCCTTGTTGCGCAACTAAATCCAGTTATAATGCCCCGCACATTTCAATAATAATGAGTGCACACCATGATCGACACACGCCTTCCCCTCACTGATATCCACCGCCACCTTGATGGCAACATTCGCGCTCAAACCATTCTCGATTTAGGCCGTCAGTTTAATCTGACCCTGCCTGCTGACGAACTCGACGCCCTGCGCCCGCACGTGCAGGTGATGCACGCGGAACCGGATCTGGTCAGCTTCCTGCAAAAACTGGACTGGGGCGTGAAAGTGCTGGGCGACATCGACGCCTGCCGTCGCGTTGCTAAAGAAAACGTGGAAGATGCCGCGAAGGCCGGTTTGCATTACACCGAGCTGCGTTTCTCGCCGTACTACATGGCGATGAATCACAATTTGCCGGTTGCCGGCGTGGTGGAAGCGGTGATCGAAGGGATCCGTGAAGGGCAAAAAAATCATGATATCGATGTGCGTCTGATCGGTATTCTGAGCCGTACTTTTGGTGAAGATGCCTGCGTGCAGGAGCTCGAAGGCCTGCTGGCTCACCGCGACGGTATTACCGCGCTGGATCTGGCCGGTGATGAACTCGGTTTTCCGGGCAGTCTTTTCCTCAGCCACTTTAACCGCGCGCGTGATGCAGGCTGGCGTATTACCGTTCACGCCGGTGAGGCGGCAGGCCCTGAAAGCATCTGGCAGGCCATCCGTGAACTGGGCGCTGAGCGTATCGGCCACGGCGTGAAAGCAGCGCAAGATCCGGCGCTGATGGATTTCCTGGCGAAGCACCAGATTGGTATCGAATCCTGCCTGACCTCCAATATTCAAACCAGCACCGTGGCCTCGCTTGAGCAGCACCCGCTGGCGACGTTCCTGCGTCACGGCGTTCTGGCGTCGATCAATACCGATGACCCGGCGGTTCAGGGCATTGAGATCGCCAACGAGTACAACGTTGCCGCGCCAGCCGCGGGCCTGACGCAAAATGAAATCCGCAAAGCGCAGGAAAACGGCCTGACCATGGCCTTCCTGACCGATGCAGAAAAACAGGCAATCCGCGACAAAGTCTCGGCGTAACCGTTTCTGACTCCATAAAAAAGGGCGAGAATGATTCTCGCCCTTTTGTCTTTCTGTCAGCCGGTTACGCTGATGTCACGTCTTCTTTTTTCACCCGTGCAGCCGCGTCTTCACGCGCCACACGTCTGGCATAACGTGAGGCCAGCACCGCGCACACCATCAGCTGGATCTGGTGGAAAATCATCAGCGGTAAGACCATCGCCCCGACGGCTGCCGCCGGGAACAACACGTTCGCCATCGGGATCCCGTTCGCCAGGCTCTTCTTCGACCCGCAGAAGACAATGGTGATTTCATCTTTGGTGTTAAAGCCAAACAAGCGCGCCACAAACGTATTGATGATCAACACAATGGTCAGCAGCAAAATCGAGCAACCAAGCACCGCCAGCAGTGACCAGCCGTCAATCTGATGCCAGATCCCTTCAACCACCGCCGCGCTGAAGGCCACGTACACCACCAGCAGGATGGAAGAGCGGTCGGTCACGTTAACGATTTTCTTATGTCGCTGTACCCAACCCCCGATCAGCGGACGGCACAGATGCCCGATGATGAAAGGTACCATCAGTTGCAACACGATCGACCCGATGGCATGCAGCGTATCGCTGGTGCCGCCCTGCGTATGCATCAGCAGGCCCACCAGCACCGGCGAAAGGAAAACACCGAGAATGCTGGAGGCCGACGCACTGCAAATGGCCGCCGGAATATTCCCGCCCGCCACCGAGGTGTAGGCGATGGCCGACTGCACGGTGGCAGGCAGCGCACAGAGATACAGAAAACCGTAATACAGCGTCGGGGTTAAAATCCCCACCGGCAACAGCCACTTCATTCCCAGACCGAGCAGCGGGAACAGTGCGAAGGTGCTGAGGAAAACGACAACGTGCAAACGCCAGTGGCCGATCCCCGACATGATCGCTTCGCGGGACAACTTCGCGCCGTGCATAAAGAACAGCAGCGCGATGGCCGCGGTGGTCAGGTGTTCGAAGATCGTTTTGTAAATCCCTTCACAAGGAAAGAACGACGCGACCACCACCACACAGATCAGGATCAGCAAAAACTTATCGATTTTTAACCAGGACATGGACCTTCCTTGCCAGATAAACAGGTGCGGTTAACACCTCGTGAAAATAACAACGGCGACTTATTTTTTGACGTTCAGCGTCGCGCGTTGCTCAGAAGATTGCATACCCAGTTCGATCAGTTCCATCACGCGGATAGCGTCGCCCGCGGGCACCGGATTTTCACCCTGTCCGTTAATCGCATCACGCACACCGGCGTAATAGGCCGGATAGTTGCCCGGCAGGGTCAGCAGTGATTTTTCCGCCAGCACGCCGTCATGGCTCAGCGTCACCACGCCATCGCGCATGTCGTAACCCCAGTCAGCCTGCGGCAAACGTTCGCCCGCTTTCAGACGATCTTCCTGAGGATCCAGCCCGAATTTCACATAGCTGCCTTTTTCGCCCTGCACGATAAAGCGCGCCGTTTCGGCTACGGCGTAGACGGTACTGTGCAGCACCACGCGACGGCGCGGATAGGTCAGCACGGCGTTGAAATAATCCACCGCTTTACCGCCGGGGCGCAGCACCGCCAGATCGGCCTGTAAGGTGTCCGGCGTACCGAACAACTGCAATGCCTGATCCAGCAGATGCGATCCTAAGTCATACCATATGCCGCTGCCCTGCGCCGCGCTCTCACGCCAGCGTTCCAGCACCTGCGGTTTGTAACGATCGTAATGCGATTCGAAATAAACGATATCGCCAAGAGAACCTTCGTTGATCAGCGTTTTCACGGTCAGGAAATCGGAGTCCCAGCGGCGGTTATGGAACACCGACAGCACTTTGCCTTTTTCACGCGCCAGCGCATCCAGCTCGCGGGCCTCTTCCAGCGTGACGGTAAAGGGTTTATCGACGATGACGTGCTTACCCGCTTCCAGCGCCAGTTTCGCCAGCGGGAAGTGCGTGGTATTTGGCGTGGGGATCACCACCAGATCGATATCCGGATCGGCAAACACTTTCTCAGGGGAATCCACTACCCTGACCTGCGGCCATTCTGCATGCACTTTTCCGGCATCACTGCTCGACACCACGGCCAGTTCCAGACCCGGCGTGCCGTCGATCAGCGGTGAGTGGAAGGTTTTGCTGGCGAAGCCATAACCGATGAGGCCAACCCGCAGAGTTTGAGACATAGTATTTTCCTTTTGTTAACGGTCTTGCCCGTCAGGACGCAATGTGTCTGATTTGACACCAGGATAAGGTGGCGAACAAGTTAAAATTACGTTTTCTAAAGGTGATAAGCCGCTGTGATGCAGGCATAAATCCCCGCGAGATATTCCCTGAAGGCCTTATGCGGATTCGCGGATCACCAGCGAATAGCCGAGATCCACCACGCTTTCCGCCACCGGAATGCCTTCGATTTTATCCGCCAGCATCCGGGCCGCCTTCACCCCGAGTTCCCACTTATCCACGCTGACGGTGGTGATTGCCGGGCGGTTATGGGCAGCAAAATTCAGGTCTGCGAAGCCGATAACTGACAGATCGCCCGGTACCCGCAGCCCCTGCGCTTCCGCCTCCATAATCGCGCCCTGCGCCAGCGTGTCAGAACTGCAAATAATGGCATCGAAACGTTTACCGTCCGCCATCATCTGACGCAGCGCATTGCGCCCGACTTCCATATTGGCCGGACGGGAGACAATCAGCTCTTCAATCTCATGCTCAGGCCGGGTGCGCAACACCGCCTGCGCACCCTTTTTCCGCACCACAGCGCGGCGGTCAGAGGCACAGATAAAGCCGAAGCGGGTAAAGCCTTTATCCAGAAAATACGCGCCAATCGCGTTGCCGACTTTTTCATGGGAGAAGCCGATCAGCATGTCGATGGGCGTGGGCGTTAAATCCCAGATTTCAACCACCGGAATATTGGCGTTGAGAATAATGCGTTTCAGTTCTGAGGTGTGATGAATACCGGTGAGCACGATGCCGTCCGGGCGGCGGGAAAGCAGTGTCGCCACAATGTCCGTTTCCGCCTCCGGCTCGTAGCCGACAATGCACAGCAGCATGTGGTAACCGCGCAGCGCCAGCTCATCGCTTATCGCCTGCACGGTATCGACAAACATATTGTTGTTAATCTGCGGCACCACCACCGCGATAAGCTTGGTGCGGCTGGTCGCCAGCCCACCGGCCAGCATGTTGGGGATGTAGCCGGTAATATTCACCGCGTCCATCACGCGGGAGATGGTCGCCGGGCGCACCACTTTCGGGTTGTTCAGCGCCCGGCTCACCGTCATCGGTGACAGACCGGCTTCTTTCGCCACATCTTCGAGCGTGGCCGAACGGGTTCGATTCTTATAGGTTTTTTGGGTGTTATTCAAAGCATTGCCCACTGTTTTCGGGTGTCAAAAATTAGAATGTTTGCGCAATCATTGCCAGTTTCTCACAGCGCCGCCAGCGGGTTAAGCTGAAAATGTTTAGTGTTTGTTACGAAATTGATGCCAATAAAAAATCCACGTCTGAGCGTGGATTTTTTATTGCCGGTTAAGGCCGTTTTAGCCGGTCACTGCCGCGCCATTAAAAGGGTCTGATCACCGCTAACACCCCGATCACTGCCACGGCCACCACGATAATTGCCGACGCCTTACCTAAAATGGCGAAGTTTTTGGTCGGCTGGCCGGTTGCACGGCGGCGAAGTTCACCGGAAAGCATGCCGTGAAGGGCGGAAAGTCCCACCACCACCAGCAGTTTGATCAGCAACCAGGCGTGCGGGAATTTGCCGTAACTGACAATCATCCAGACACCGGCGATCCACAGCAGAAGCATCGCCGGGCTGGTGACGCAGCGGTTCCATTTGCGCACATAGCCGAGCAGCGCCGCCTGGCTGGCCTCCTGCGCCGCCGCGTTGCCGGTGACCGCGAAAACCATCGCCATCCCCATCATTCCGCCAATCCACAACACCCCTGCAATAACGTGTACGGCATTTAGCCACTCATGAAGCATGTTTTATTCCTTCTGAAAGTTAACGACATATTGCTCTGCCGGACAGAACCAACCTGCTGTCTGCAAACGGCTTTTACCGGATTATGTCTCTTTCCCCCAGTAAAGGCACGGTTAACCCGCCCACTTTGGCCCTTTCGTTTTTTGCCACCAGTAGGTAGACTGGTATACCTACCACTTACTCACCCCGAAGGAATTGCGCCATGCCAGTCTCCGATTCTCCCGCAGAAAGCGCCCGCGACCGCCTGCTGGGCGCGGCCAGAGTGTTGTTTTATAACGATGGCATCGCCGCGACGGGCATTGATGCCATCGTCAAAAAAGCCGGTGTGGCCAAAAAAAGCCTCTACAACAATTTCGAATCCAAAGCTGAACTGGTGGCCACGTACATTGAGATCCGCCACGACGAATGGCTGATGCTCTACAGCCGCCGTCTGCAACAGACTTCTGACGCCAGAGAAGGCGTGCTGGCGGTGTTTCTGGCGTATGAGGATCACGCGGAATTTGCCTATGAGCGCGGCTTTCGCGGTTGCGGATTACTCAATGCCGCCGCGGAGTTACCCGCCGGCGCCCCCGGCAGAACAGCGGTGCGCGGGCACAAAGAACAGGTGGAATCGATTCTGACTGCCCACCTTCTCACTTTGCTTAACGGCGATGAACTCAAAGCACAGCGGATGGCGCGTCACTTCTCCTTCCTGCTCGAAGGGGCCATGTCCCGCGCGGGGCTTGAAGGCAACGGCGATTGTGTCCGGCAGGCAATGGCGATGGCTGAAGAGATGATGGAGGCGACGCAGGCATGAATCCCGGTGAACGTATGTCAGGCATGGGCGGCGTACTGATCGCCGCACTGTTGTGGGGAACCACCGGAACGGCGGCAACCTTTGCGCCGGGCGTCAGCGCCGTTGCCATCGGTGCGGTGGCGATGGGCGTTGGCGGCATGTTGCAGGCGCTGATCGCCCTGCGGGGCATTGCCCGTCACCGCGCCACGCTGCGCCATCACTGGCGGATGTTGCTGACCGGGGCGCTGGCGGTGGCGGTGTATCCGCTGGCGTTTTATGCCTCCATGCATCTGGCGGGGGTGACGGTCGGGACGGTGATTTCCATCGGTTCCGCCCCGCTGCTGTCTGCACTGATTGAATATGGTCTTGACGGACAACGCCTGACGCGCCGCTGGATGACCGGCGCGGCGGCAGGTGTCGCAGGCATGGTGCTGCTCTGTCTGGCCGAAAGTGCTCACTCCTCCTCCACGGCGCAGCAGTCAGAGGTGATCACCGGCATTGCGCTCGGGCTGCTGGCCGGTCTGACCTACGCGCTCTACTCCTGGGCGGCGCGTCATCTGATGCAGCGCGGCATTCCTTCGCGCACCGCCATGGGGGCAACCTTTGGCTTCGGCGGAATAATGCTGATGCCGGTACTTTTTGCCACCGGCGCGCCGCTGCTGGCCTCATGGAATAACGCCGCCGTCGGCATTTACATGGCGCTGGTCCCGATGTTTATCGGCTATCTCTGTTACGGCTACGGGCTGGCGCGCATTCCCGCCAGTATGGCGACCACCATTACGCTGCTCGAACCCGCCGTTGCGGCGGTGCTTGCGGTGGTGATAGTCGGCGAAAGGCTGCCCGCTCTGGGTTGGGTGGGGATTGGCCTGATCGTCGCCTGCCTGCTGTGGATCACGGTGCCGGTGAAGAGACGCCGGCTGGCGCAGGCGTAGAACAAGAGACGGGGGAATGGCAGCGAAAAGTGCGCCATTCCCTCCGGGTGAAGGGTTTTACTTAGGTTTAATGATTCCCAGTGAATCTGCCAGGCGCTGTTTATCGGCATTACTCAGGTGCGGCGCGTTGAGCAGGCTGACCATCCGCGCACGCTCTTCCTTGCTGAATCCTCCGGCATTCAGTTGCTGGCTGAGCGTGTCGAGGATCAGTTTGTCGTACTGTGAAATCCGTTTTCTGACGTCCGCCAGATCGGCGGGTTTCCACTCAGGTTCCGGCTGCGACAGCCAGTCCGCCAGATAGCGGTACTGAATGGCTTTCGCCGCATCCATCTGCGCCTGAATAAACGGCGCGACCGACTGAGCATCCACGCCCGCTTTCCCCGCCTCTTCCTGAGCTTCGGCCAGCACTTTCTGTTCCCTGACCAAATCCTCAACCGGTAAATGATGGGCCGCTTTATACCCCGCCACATCTTTCATCACCGCCATGCGCTGATTCATCGCTGAAGCCAGAGAAGTCGCCGCATCGGGGCTGGCGAAAGCCGAACTGGCCATGCAGAACAAAGATAAAAACAACACGAGCTGGTGCATCACTCATTCCTTATCATTACGGGTTAAAAAAAGTAGCATAGACCCGCAATAATACCGCAGCGTGACAATATGCAAAAAAATCAGGGCAACTGGCTCAGCCACTGGCTACGGTATTGCGAAGGGGATCGCGCAGTGCTTTTGCGAAACACACGGCAGAAATAATTGCTGTCCACAAATCCGCAATGACTCGCGACTTCTTTAATTTTCAGCTCGTAGCCTTTGAGCAGCAGTTTCGCCCGCTCCAGACGCACGTGATTGAGGTATTCGCTAAAGCCGATATCGCCGGATTTTCTGAACAGATGCGACAGGTAATTGGGGGTGATGTGGAAGCGTTTCGCCACGTTTTCCCGCGTCAGCGGCAGCGAAGCATTTTCGTCGATGTATTTTTTCACCATCTCAAACAGTGCGCCACTGCGGGTCAGCACCTGGGCCCTGTTGGATAACTGCTCAAGGCAATGGCTCAGCAATCCGGCCACCACGCAGCGGGCGGTTTGCTGATCGTCGGGAAGAGAAACGCTTTCATTCATGGCCTGCAACAGGAAGGATCCCACGCGCGGGCCGAGGCGCGGCACGCTCTGTTTGTCGGTGCCGGTGAAGGCCTTGCCATCCCAGAATTGCAGGCTGAAACCCAGCTTTTCTTTGCTGAACAGAATACTCAGCAACACCGCGGGACGGTCCCATACCGTCAGATTCCACTTCCCGCCGGGGATATAAACGGCGTCCCCCTGCCTGAGTAAACCCTTGTCGCGGGTGATACTGCGATCATGCACCTCACCTTCGACCACAAATTCGATACGCGGAAAGCTCACCACACAGGCCAGTTCGGGCGGCGGCTGGGAGTTATCCGGGAAGCGCACCACCGGCGCGCCGCTGCCGGACACCGATCGGAAAAGGGTTTCAATGACGTCAGTCAGCATGTGAGCCTCCGGGGATTTCCTTTTACCATAACATACCCGTAACAACTTCGATGTTATGCCGGTGGCGGACTCTGTGACCCTGCGCAAATTGCCAAAAAAAAGCCCGACCTGCAGGCCGGGCGTTTCACTCCGTCAGACGTCACAGCACGTCGAGTAACCATTTCTGCGCAGGTGTCAGACGGCTGGCCGTTTCGGGCTTCAGCCACTTGCGCTGATCCTGCTGCTGCATATCGTCACGGTCGATATACAAACTGTGCAGCACCCGGCGGCGTGTGCCGAGGGTGTTATTGGTGCCGCCATGCCAGGCGTGCGCGTTGTAAATCATGACACTGCCTGCGGGGGCTTCAAACATCACTTCATCAGGATGCGGCAGCGCGGGGTCGGCCAGCACCTCTTCCGGCAGCTCCGGGCGATGGTGCGTGCCGGGAATGATACGCGGCGCGCCGTTGGCAGCACTCAGATCGTCAATCGCCACGATGGCATTCACCAGATGCACTTTAGGGAAATCCGGGCGCGGTTTTTTCCAGTCTGCATGAAGCGGCTGATGCCCGCCGTGGTGCAACGCTTCCCGTCCGTTCAGGCTCGACACCTTGAAGGCTCCCTGAAAAATATGGCGGCAGACAGAAAGGATCAGCGGATGCGCCCAGACTTTTTCCCACACGGTGCCTTTGTTAATCATGTTAGCGATGCGCGTCGCGGTGGCTTCCTGATGGTGTTCCACCGCCAGATTATCGCCCTCTTTTTCCACCAGAGAATCAAAGGCACTGCGCATATCTTCCAGCCAGTCTTTGTCGATAACATCATGAATAACCACATAACCTTTCGTCTCCAGCTCATCGAGTTGCGCCGGTGACAACGTCTGATTTGCGCCCAGCGCGGTGAGATACTGTTCTGTTGAAGTGTTCATGTTTTGCCTCGTCAGTTAACGTTTGCGTAACATCAAACTACGGGGAAAGGAGCAGGAAAAAACGATGAAAATCCTACGGAGATCTGGATTTTTGTGGGATCGGAAACGGAATGTGAGATAGCGCGCCATGACGGCTTTTCCCTGAAACAGAGCGGGAAGCATTTAAAATTTTAGTTTTGCATTGAAATTACTCACAACGTCATCTACACCTTAGTGAGGTGTGAACCTGTTGTTTACAGACGGGTTTATTACTTAACAGGGTTATTATAAACAGGCGTAGGGCTAGCCAGGTTTCGTCAATTACTGGGCAATTATCAATCTGAGGCTGACATGAAAAAATACAATGTGTTGCTGGCTGTGGCTTTGACGGCGTTTATCTCTTCCAGTGCTTTTTCCGCAGAACTGATGAAGAAAGTGGATTTTGAAAAAGTGGCGTCTGAATACACCAAAGTGGGTTCAGTGACGACGTCCAATAAAACCTCTCAGTCCGGCGCTATCGAAGACCTGTCGAAAAAAGCCGATAAAAAAGGCGGTGACGTCTTCGTTTTAACCTCCGGCAATACCAATAATAAGATCCACGGTACTGCGGACGTTTATAAGAAAAAGTGATTTTTAAACGTTAAAACCGGTTTTCTTAACATGCCCATTTCATGATGGGCATGTTATTTTTTGCGTCTTATGAAATATTCCCCGCCAGTCTGCTTTCTAATCTCATTTCCCGCACTTAAATAGCAACTATTGTTGTTTTACATCCCTTCCCCCTGAATCCAATAATCCTTGTTAACAACCTGTTTCGAAAACAAGGGAAAGCGATGGGATACCGTTTAAGTTTGCTGGAAAAAAGTCCGCTGGATGACCACGAAGATGCGGCCGGTGCGCTCAGACGCACGCTGGAACTGGCGCAAAAAGCCGAACGCTGGGGCTACCACCGGTTCTGGCTGGCGGAGCATCACAATACGGACAAACTGGCGATCTCCTCGCCTGAAATTGTCATCGCCTGGATCCTGGCGCATACCCGGCAACTGCGGGTCGGTTCCGGGGGCGTGATGCTGCAACACTACAGCCCGTTCAAGGTGGCGGAGAATTTCAATCAGCTGGCCTCGCTGGCGCCGGGACGTGTTGATCTCGGTATCGGCAAAGCGCCGGGCGGATTGCCACTTTCCACCCACGCGTTGCAGTACGCCGTCGATCCTGCCCGTAAAGGCGATTTTGCCGAACAGCTTCGCCAGCTGGATGACTGGCTGTCGGTGCCGGTCAGAGGGCATGGCGATGACCGCCTGTCTGTGACGCCGCAACCGCCGCAGCCTGCCTCACGCTTTTTGCTGGGTGCCAGTGAGCAAAGCGCGCGGCTGGCGGCGAGCCTCGGCTGGAACTTCGTTTTCGCCGCCCATCTGAATGCCGACGAGCGCGATATTTCACGCGCCCTTTCCGCCTATTCGCATGACAGCAACGGCAGGCGCGCCCTGCTGGCCGTGCCGGTGATCGTGGCCGACACGGCGGCGAAAGCGGCCAGTCTGGTGGATAACAGCCAGCGATACCGCGTGACCGGCAGCGACGGTCAGAGCGTCAATGTCGGCAGTCTGGAACAGGCCGAGCTGTACGCGCGCCAGTCGGACGCCGCGTCTCATGAAATTGAAGAGCGCAAATCCGCCGTGCTGCACGGCACCGGCGAGGAGGTCCATCAGCAACTGGAGACGTTGCAGGCGAAATACGGCATTGAGGAATTTGTGATAGACACCCCGCTGGCACAGCCGCAGGCGCGCCTGCGTTCTCTCGAATTACTCGCCACGTCCAGCGTGGCGCTGGCCTGAGGATCTGAACATGAGCCAAGGTATTCGTCTTGCCCGTGAGTCCGACGCAGCAGCCCTGCACAGCCTGCTGCAAAAGGCCTACGCGCCGCTTCTTGAGCACAACATTCACTTCACCATTACCCGCGCCAGCGTGGAAGACGTGCGGCAGGTGATCCGCAGTGAAACCACTTATGTACTGGAAACCGATGGCGGGCTGACCGCCACCCTGACCACCCGTTTTCCGTGGACACCGGCAAAAAATCATCTCGCCCCCTGGCCTTTTGTGCACTGGTTCGCGGTGGCCGAACAGGCGAAGGGCCAGGGTTTTGGCCGCGAAATTATCCGTCACGTCGAAGAAACGTTTTTACGCGATACGCTGAAATCCCCCGCCGTGTATCTGGCCACGGCGATCAGACACCCGTGGCTGACAGATCTCTATTTGCGCCGTGGCTACGAGCCGTTTCATACCGCGACCAATCCGCTCGGCGTCGAGCTGGTGTATCTGCGTAAAATTCTCGATCAGCAGGCGTTCGACGTACAGGAAAATAAGCCACAGGTTCGTACACTCACTGAATTACGCGCGCCGGTTTAGCGCCGCCCGGTTAAATCAATAAGGAATTCACAATGAGCCACAATAAATACCTTCGTCTGGGTGCCATTATTCAGGGCGCATCGGGAAATATGTCGGCGTGGCGACACCCTGACGCCGTCGCCGACGCCAGTATTAATATTCAGTTCTGCCAGCAATTAGCGCAAAAAGCCGAACAGGCTAAATTTGATTTCTTATTTGTTGCCGACGGGCTTTTTATTACTGAGAAATCTATTCCGCATTTTCTTAACCGTTTTGAGCCGATTACCCTGCTTTCGGCGCTGTCGCTGGTCACCGATAAAATTGGTCTGGTGGCGACGCTTTCAACGTCCTACAGCGAGCCGTTCACCGTTGCACGTCAGTTTGCCAGCCTCGATCATCTGAGCGGTGGCCGGGCGGGCTGGAACGTCGTCACCTCCCCGCTGGAAGGCTCGGCCAAAAACTTCTCCCGTGACAAACACCCGGAGCACGACGAACGTTACCGCATCGCCAGTGAGTACGTCAGCGTGGTGAAAGGGCTGTGGGATTCGTGGGAAAAGGATGCGTTCGTGCGTAACAAAGCCAGCGGCGAATTCTTCGCTTCCGAAAAATTACACACGCTGAATCATCAGGGAAAATACTTCTCGGTGCAGGGGCCGCTCAACGTCGGGCGCTCACCGCAAGGCCGTCCGGTGGTATTTCAGGCCGGCGCGTCCGAACAGGGCAAAGCCTTTGCCGCCGAAGCGGCTGACGCGATTTATACCCGGCAGGAAACGCCTGAGCTGGCCCGCGCATTCCGCGAGGATGTCCGCCGTCAGCTGGTGGAAAATGGCCGCAACGCCGACGATATCCGCGTGTTCCAGGGCATCAGCGTGATTATCGGGGACACCGTCAGCGAGGCTGAGCGCCAGTATCAGGAAACGGCGCAGTTAGTGACGCTGGAAAGCGCGCTGGATTACCTCGGGCGTTACTTTGAGCATTACGATTTCAGCCAGCACGACCCCGACGCGCCCTTCCCGGACATTGGCGATCTGGGCCAGAACAGCTTTCGCAGCACCACCGACGAAATCAAACGCAATGCGCACGCGCGCGGGCTGACGCTGCGTCAGGCGGCGCTGGAAGCCGCCACGCCACGCCCGACGTTCCTTGGCACGCCTGCGGATGTCGCCGACGGGCTGGAACACTGGTTTACCTCCGGCGCCACTGACGGCTTTATCGTGCGCGGCGGCACGCCGACGGCATTTGACGTCTTTGCCGACCAGGTGATCCCGCTGTTACAGGCCCGCGGGGTGTACCGCACGGAGTATGAAGGGAAGACGCTGAGGGAAAATCTGGGGTTAGCCGAGCCGGAAAACCAGTTTGCGGCGCAGGCCGCACAAGAGGAAATTGCCACCGCGTAAGGTGCAGCCAGACAGGTGATCACCGTCCTGTCTGGCTTTTGTTTATTCCCACCACCCGTTTATGCCCAGCCTCTCAGAAATAGTGCTTTTCCAGAATGGCAGAACCGTCATCAATGGATTTATGAATCAGTTTCACGCAGCGTTTGCTGTCACCCGCCTCTAACGCCAGCAGCAGCTGATCGTAATTGTGCTGGCCCTGTGCCATGTGCGCCGATTGCGGATAGAGATAGTTAAAACACGGACCGATTTGCACCCAAAGTTGTTCAATCAGCGCCGTCAGCGTCGGCATACCGGCGATGTCATACAGCGCAAAACGAAACTCACGGTTAGCCTGTAACGCCTCTTCCACGTTATTCACCACTTTCGCCGCCATAAATTGGGCATTCAGCGTTTTCAGCTGCGCCAGGCAGGCGGGCGTTGCCCGCTCGCAGGCCTGAGACACCGCCAGACCTTCGAGATTTTTACGGATCAGCGTGATTTCCTGATAACGCGTCAGCGCGATTTTAGGCACCAGAAATGCCTGCGCGGGCGTGGCATCCAGCGCGCCCGCAGACACCAGCCGCAGCAGTGCCTCGCGCACCGGCGTGACGCTGGTGCCCAGTTGCGCCGCAATCTCTTTCGTGACCAGACGCGCGCCGGGCTTGAGGATGCCGACGATCAGCGCCCCTTTCAGTTTGGCTTCGACCTGCATGGTTAAACTGACACGCTGCGCTTTTTCCATCTCAAACATGTGACATTTTCCTTTAGCAAAAATATGGCTTTTCTTTTGCGGTTTAATCCGTAGCTTGCCAAAAATACATTATATAGGATATATCATGTATTGAGGAGTTGAACATTGCTTGTACGTTTTCTGTGACGCCGGACGTCACGTTAATTCCGTCAACTTTGCTGGCGGCTTCACTTTGGGAATGACCGTAGATGAAAATACCTGCCTTTAAGCTGGCTTCGCTGGCTGTGTTGATGAGCCTCATGACGCCGGTAGCCTTCGCTTCCGAACTGGTGATTGCCCAGACAACGTCCGCAACCGCGATGGATCCCGGTTTCCTTAAAGAGCCTGCCACGCTGGTAGACAACCTGTTTGACACGCTGGTGCTGCGCGATGCCAACATGCAGTTGCAGCCGGGTCTGGCCACCGCATGGAAAGCCCTCGATGACACCACCTGGTCGTTTACACTGCGCCCCGGTGTAAAATTTTCTGACGGCGAACCGGTCAATGCGCAGGCGGTGAAATTCTCCATCGACCGCATTCTCGATCCGGCCAACCACTCACCGACCATTTCGTATATCCGCACGATAAAATCCGTTGAAGTCAGCAGCGATCTTGAAGTGAAAATTCATACCACCGGCCCGGATCCGCTGCTGCCAACCCGCATGAGCCGCTACCCGACGTACATTGTACCGCCAGCTTATGTCACAAAAGTAGGGGCGGCTGAATTTGCCCGCAAACCCGTGGGTTCCGGCGCGTATATTCTGAAAGAATTTGTCCCGGATGAAAAAGTCGTGATGCAGGCCAACGCGGATTACTGGCGCGGCAAGCCCGCAATCGATACCGTCACCTGGCGTCCGATCCCGGAAGCCACCGCGCGCATTACCGCCCTGCTGACCGGTGAAGTTCAGCTGGTGGATGGCGTACCGGCTGATCTGGTACCTGCGCTGAAAAACAAGCCGGGCGTTCATCTCGAACAGGTTAAAAACGGCGGCCTGACTATCTATCTCGGGCTGAAGAACGATCAGAAACCGCTTAACGACGTGCGCGTGCGTCAGGCGCTGTCACTGGCACTGAACCGCACCGCGTATACCCGCGATCTGCTGCACGGATTTGGCACGCCGACCGGTACCATGGCCGGGCCGAAAGATTTCGGTTATCAGGCGATACCCGCCCCGGCGCAGGATATCGCGAAGGCCAAATCCTTGCTGAGCGAAGCCGGTTACCCGCAGGGATTCACCCTGCGCTTCCAGGCGCCGCGCCGTTACATTGCCAGCGCCGACGTGGCACAGGCCATCGTGCAGGATCTGGCCGCCATCGGGGTGAAAGCCGAGCTGGAAGTGCCGGAGTGGTCGGTTTACACCCAGCAGGTTGCCGCACAAAAACAGGCACCGATGTACATGCTGGCGTGGGGTTCAACGCAAACGCTTGATGCCGACGCCGCGCTTTACCCCATTCTGCATTCCGGCGAACCCTATTCGACCGTCAGCTCACCGGAGCTGGATGCCTTACTCAACAGCAGCCGCCTGACCGTCGATCCGGCCCGTCGTGAGAAAATCCTGCAACAGATTCAGGACGTGGTGGCGCAGCAGCAACCGCTGATCCCGCTGTACAAAGAAGATGCGTTGTACGCGAGTGCCGACAACCTCACCTTCAGCGGCCGCGCCGATGCCCGTATCCCGCTGTTTGATCTGAGGCTCAAATGATTTCACCGCGACAGGCTTTGCTGAGAAAACCCCGCCGCCGTTTTTACGGTGACGGCGTCCTCGGCGGACTATTGCTCCTGCTGGTGCTCGTCCCGGCGCTGCTCGCGCCGTGGCTTCCTCTGCCCGATCCGCTGATTAACGATCTGGCGGCGGCGTTCTCGCCTCCCGGCAGTTCGGGCTCCGCGGGCGCGCACTGGCTGGGCACCGATCAGCTGGGTCGCGACCTTCTTTCCCGCATTCTCTCCGGCACCCGCCTCTCGCTGATGGTGGTGATGCTGGCGGCGGTGATCGCTGCGCTGATCGGTTCCGCACTCGGCATGATCGCCGGTTACGTCGGGGGCTGGCTGGACGCGGTGATCATGCGCCTGATGGATATCCAGCTCGCCGTGCCGTTCATCCTGCTGATCCTGCTGGTGATGGCGCTGTTCGGCGCAACGCTCAGCAACATTATTGTGATCATGGGCGTCACCAGTTGGGCGATTTACGCCCGCGTGGCACGGGCGAAAACGCTGGAAATCCGCGAACTGGAGTACATCGAATCCGTGAAAGCGATGGGGTTCTCCACGCCGCGCATTTTGCTGCGCCACGTATTACCCAATCTGATGACGCCGCTCATCGTGCTGCTGACGCTGGATATTCCCCGGCTGATTGTGCTGGAAGCGTCAATTGGCTTTCTCGGCATGGGCATTCAGCCTCCGACGCCGACCCTTGGCAATCTGATCGGCGAAGGCCGTTCTTACATGCTGCTGGCGCAGTGGCTGGTGCTGTATCCCGGCCTGGTGATTGCCGCGCTGGTGATCGGCTGCAATTTGCTCGGCGACAGTCTGCTGCGCAAAACCCACACGAGGCTCGACTGATATGTTGCGCTATATCCTGCACCGCCTCGCCCAATCCGTTCTGGTGATGTTCGGCGTGTCACTGCTGATTTTTTACAGCCTGCATCTGACCGGCGATCCGGCTGCCGTCATGATGCCACCCGGTTCCAGTCAGCAGGAGATGGAGAATTTTCGTCACAGCATGGGCTTTGACCGGTCACTGACCTGGCAATACTGGCATTACCTGACCGGCGTGCTGCAGGGCGATATGGGTGAATCGCTGCGCTACAGCCAGCCGGTGACCGAACTGATTTCCCAGCGCGTACCGGCGACATTACTGCTCGCCGTCACCGCGCTGGCCTGGAGCACGCTGGCCGGTTTACTGCTCGGGATCCTCAGTGCGCTTCGTCAAAACACGCTGTGGGATCTGTTCGCCCGCCTGCTGGCGTTCAGCGGCCAGGCCGTGCCGGTGTTCTGGCTCGGCCTGTTGCTGATCATCGTGTTCAGCCTGAATTTACGCTGGCTGCCCTCCGGCGGCTACGGCAGCGCCAGCCAGCTGGTGATGCCCGCACTGAGCCTGGGCGCGTATTACATGAGCGCCATTGCCCGCCTGATCCGCGCCAGCCTGATAGACGTTTTACAGCAGGATTATATCCGCACAGCTCGCGCCAAAGGGCTGAGTCAGTGGCGCGTTGTGGTGCGCCACGGGTTACGCAATGCGCTGATCCCGGTGATTACCGTTCAGGGCATGTATTTTGCGTCCCTGCTCGGCGGCGCGCTGGTCACGGAAATCATTTTTGCCTGGCCGGGGATTGGCCGCCTTGCGGTGCAGGCGATCCAGAACCGTGATTTCCCGCTGGTGCAGGCCATCGTGCTGCTGGCCGCGCTGGTGTTTGTCGGCATTAATCTGATTATCGATCTGCTTTATGTCGTGCTTAATCCGAGGATTCGCCTGTGACTGTTGAGATCCCTGCTGAACTGCAACCCACCCTCGCCGTTCTGTCTGCCATTACGCCGTTTGCCAGCGTAGCCGGGCGAATTGATGAGCAACGCGAACTTGCCCGCTGGCTGGAAGCCTGGATCATCCGCGAGCTGGGCGGCACGCCGGTTATCACCGTCAGCCAGCAATCGGCAGGCGACGCGCCGCCGCTGGTGCATCTGCGCATCGACATGCAGGCCGCGAAAACGCTGGTGCTCTACAACATGTATGACGTCATGCCCGCCGGACCGGAAGGCTGGGAGCACCCGCCGTTCAGCGGCGGATTCAGTGACTGGCCGGGCATTGGCGCCGTCTTTGTCGCGCGCGGAGCCGAAAACAACAAAGGCCCGCTGGCGGGGATGCTGACGGCCATCAAATCCCTGCGCGATAGCGGTGCCCTGCGGGTCAATCTGGAGATCATTCTTGAAGGTGAGGAAGAGACGGGCAGCGGGCATTTACGCCGCTATCTGGCACAAACACCCTGCCCGGTGGCACCCGCTGACGCGGTCTTTTTCCCCTCGCTGTGCGAATACGGCGGCGGCGAACCGCGGGTTTACCTCGGTTTCAGCGGGCTGAGCGGCGGCAGAATTGAAGTCAACGCGGGCAAATGGGGCGGCCCTCATGCGGCAATCCATGCCAGCAATGCCAACTGGATCGCCAACCCCATCTGGCACCTGGTGAACGCCCTCCATGCCATTGCGCCTGCCAAAGACAACGGCGTGATGGCGCGACGGCAGACCGACGAACAGGCGACCCGCCTGCTGACCACTCTCGCCGAACGGTTCAGTATCGAAGACGAACTGCGCTTTCGTCGCAGCGAAAAACTGTCCGTACACGGCGACACGCTCGCCTGCCTGCAACAGCTGATTAACGGCGCGGTGCTGAACATTTCCGAAATCCGCAGCGATCCTTCCGATGCGCGCGGCGTGATCCCCCACCGTGCCAGCGCCGAATTTGCACTGCGGGTGCCGCCCGGCATCGACGGGGAAAGCCTGCTTAACGGCATCAGGGAAACCCTGTCGCGCCCGGAATTCAGCGGCGTGACGCTGACGCTGGACGACAGCTATCCCGGCCACCGCTTCCTGCGCGAAAGTGCCGGGGTGGACGCGCTGCTCGCCAGCTATCAGGCGCAGGGTGCCACGCCGCAAATCTGGCCCTGGGCGCCCGGCTGCGCCCCCGCCTACACCTTTGCGCACGTGTCTGAAGCCTTTTTGATTGGCGGCCTCGGCCACGGTGGCAATGCCCACGGCGTCAATGAATTCGTCACCCTGCGCGGGCTGGCACGGTTTCAGCAATCCGTCACCGACTGGATACAGTTCTTCAGCAACGACACCTCTTTTTCAACGGTGACGGAGTGATCTCCGCCGCTGTTTTGCGTCAACGCCCGGGAAAGTTTTAAAAAATAATCAGCAGGAAAATATGATGAAACAAGCAGATGATTTTGAACGTGTTCCACTGGGGTTTTTCCCCACACCTCTCGAGCGTCTGGCCTCGCTCAGTACCTCGCTTGGCATCACGCTCGACATCAAACGTGATGATTACACCGGCTTTGGCGGCGGTGGCAACAAAGTCCGTAAGCTGGAGTATCTGATGGCTGACGCCTGCCGCAAGCAGGTCAAGGTGGTCATCACCACCGGCGGCCATCAGTCCAACCATGCCCGCATGGTGGCGGCGGCGGCACGTAAGTTCGGCATGAAACCGGTGCTGGTGCTGCGTGGCGACGCGCCGCAGAGTTATCAGGGCAACCTGTTGCTCGATAAGCTGTTTGGCGCTGAGCTGGAGTTCCTCGACCCCGAGGGCTATTTCACCCAGATTGAAGGCGCCATGAACGCCCACGCGTCGGCGGCAGAAGCCCGTGGCGAGAAAGCCCTGATCATTCCGCTCGGCGGTGCCACGCCGCTCGGCGCACTGGGCTACGTGCGCGCGGTCGAAGAGATGGATGTTCAGCTCAAAGAGCGCAATCAGCCACCGCCGCAGGTGATCGTCGCCCCCACCGGCTCCGGCGGCACTCTGGCCGGATTGTACGTCGGTGCCCGTAAATACTGGCCTGACACCCGCATCGTCGGCATCAGCGTCAGTGCTAAGGCCGAATGGTTCCGCACGCGTATATCCGCCATGGCGCAGGATTGCGCCGACCTGCTCGAATGGCCGCAACGCTGGACTCCCGACGATATCTGGATTGAGGATGAGTACGTCGGTACAGCCTATGGCGTGCCGTCTGCCGGGGGGATTGACGCCATTTACCGTGTCGCGCAGGAAGAAGGCCTGCTGCTGGATCCGGTATACACCGGCAAGGCCATGCACGGCCTGATCGGTCTGGTGGAACAAGGCAAAATTAAAGCCGGTGCCACGGTGATTTTCGTCCACTGCGGCGGTTCACCGGCGCTCTATCCCTTTGCCCAAACGCTGCTGGAGCACTGAAATGACGGAGGGTTTTCGCTATCTGAGCCGGCAGGACGTCATCGCGCTCGGCGGTACGCTGGCGCAGGCGGCGCTGGATGATGTCTGTGACGTTGTCACGCTGATGCGCCACCACGACGCCGAAATGCCTGCGGAAACCCATGTCAGCCTCACCGGCCAGCGTGGCAAAGCCTATGCATTACCGGCGCGGGTTGGCGGACGTTTTAATGTCGCAGGCGTGAAATGGACCGCCCACCGGCCAGACGCACAGGACAATCTGCCGCAGGCAATGGCGCTCACGCTTGTCAGCCGGGCGGATAACGGACTGCCGCTCGGGCTGGTGGAAAGTGGTGCACTGACCGCCACCCGCACGGCGGCCGTGAGCGCACTTGCCCTGCGTCACGCCGCGCCGCGCACCGTGCAGCGCGTGCTGCTGCTGGGGGCTGGCGTTCAGGCGATGGCGCATCTGGATATGCTGCGTCAGTTGTTCGGCAATTTGCTGGAAGTCAGCTGGTGGGATCGCCGCCAGCGCAGTTTGCCGGTTGATAGCGCGTCTTTGCCGTGGCCGCTGGTCAACGTCGAAAATTTCCAGGAGGCGCTCAGCCGGGATATTGACGCAGTGATCACCTGCACCAGCGCCGCAGAACCTCTGCTGGAAGCTGAGGCGATGCACCCCGGACGGCTGGTGATCCAGGTCGGCTATCACGAAGTCAGTTTTGCCGCCATCCGCTGCGCCAGCCGCGTGGTGGTGGATTTATGGGGTGATTTCTGCGAAACCAGTGCCAAAAGTCTGTTCCAGATGTACCGCGCCGGTGAATTCAGCAGGGAGCGGGTGGATGCAGATTTAGGCAACCTGCTGCTCGACGGCTGGCGGCCTGCCGCCGGAGACAGCGTCTATTTTTCCTCTTTTGGCCTTAACGTGTTCGATATCGCCCTGGCCTCGCGGGTTCTGCGGCTGGCCGCTGAACGCGATACCGGCACCCTGTTACCGTTTTTCCCGGAGTCCCCCCATGCCCCTGAATAATTCCCTGCTGATCGGTGCGTCGGAACTGCGCGCCCGTCTGGCGCAGGGCGAGTTATTTGCGCTGATTGACGTCCGTGAACGGGCGCAATGGCAGCAGGCCACCCTGCCTGATGCCTGCCATCTCAACGTGTACGACTATTTTATTCCTGACAGCAGCGACGAAGGGATCGTCAGCATGGCTCACGCCTTTTATCGTGCGTGGCAGACGCTGCTCATCGGTGACAACGTCACTCTGGTTTTTTTCGAGCAACAGGTGGGCATGCGCTCGCCACGGGGCGTCTGGTTCACGCAGTTTGCCGGCATTTCGGGGGCGTTACTGCTCGACGGCGGTGTGGATGCCTGGGTGCAGGCCGGTGGCGCGCTGCTGCCCGGACAGGGTTTGCAGGCTGAAATCAGCGCACAACACCCTGACTTCTCACCCGCTCCCGTAATGCACAGACCCCTCACCGCCACGCGGGCTGACGTGCTGGCAGCGGCGCAACACCACACGCAGATTATCGATGCCCGCAGGCAAAGCGAGTATTCCGGCGAGTTTGCCCATGAATGCTGTCACCGCGCCGGACGTATTCCGGGCGCCACACTGCTGTTTTGGGAGGATGTGATACAGGACGGTCAGTTTCTGGCAGCCGGTGAGCTTCGTCAGCGTGCTGAAAAAGCCGGGATTTCACCCGATCGCCGCACCATTATTTATTGCCACCGTGGCGCACGGGCAGCCACGGTGTATGTCGCGCTTCAGCTGGCGGGTTATCAGCATCTGGCGATTTATGTCGGCTCCTGGCATGAATGGGCTGAACATGATGAATTGCCGATGCTGACCGGTTTCTAGCTGGCTTTACGCAGTTGCAGCGCCTGCACAATATCGGGCGCCGCGGCCAGCAGCTGGCGGGTATACGGGTGTTGCGGCGCGACAAGCACCTCGCCGGTGGTGCCGCTCTCCACCACTTTTCCGTGATACAGCACCACCACGCGATCGCAGACCTGTTTCACGGCAGCCAGATCATGACTGATAAACAATACGGTCAGCCCCAGTTGTTCACGCAGTCTGTCCAGCAGCGCCAGTATTTGCCCGCGAACCGATAAATCCAGTGCCGAGACGGCTTCATCCGCGACCAGTAACTCCGGTTCCAGCGCCAGCGCACGGGCAATCGCCACGCGCTGACGCTGGCCGCCGGAAAACGCACCGGGTAAGCGACTGGCGTGATGCGCTTCCAGCCCGACCAGTTTGAGCAACTCCGCCACCCTTGCCTGAATCTGCCCCGCCGGACGTAATTTATAGACCCGCAGCGGTTCGGCGATTTGTTCACCAATGGTCATTTTCGGGTTCAGGCTGGCATAGGGATCCTGAAAGATAATTTGCGCACGGCGACGCATTTTCTGCCGGATGGCCTGGCTGGCGAGGGTCAGGGATACGCCGTCAAATTCGATATCGCCGCTGTCGGTGTCAATCAGCCCCATAATCGCCCGCCCCAGCGTCGTTTTACCGGAACCGGATTCCCCGATAAGCCCGAGAATTTCGCCACGGCGGATATCCAGCGTGGTGGGGAACAGCACCGTCTGGCGTTTAGCGGCAACAAAAGGCAGAGAGCGGGTTTGCGCATAACTTTTGGTCAGCGCCTGCAACCGGATAAGCGGTGCCTCGTCGCTTATCTGTGCGCCTGCCGGACGCGCCTGCGGTTGTGAGGCGGCAATCAGTTTGCGGGTATAGGGTTCCTGCGGCGCTGTCAGCAACTGCCCGACCAGCCCCTGCTCGACCAGGTTTCCCTGATGCATGACATACGCGCGGTCGGCGTAACGGGCAACGATGCTTAAATCGTGAGTAATCAGCAGGATCCCCATTTCCATTTCCTGTTGCAGTTCCTGCAACAATGCGAGGATTTGCGCCTGAATGGTGACGTCCAGCGCGGTGGTGGGCTCATCGGCAATCAGCAGACGGGGTTTAGAGCTGATGGCGCTGGCGATCATCACCCGCTGGCGCATCCCGCCGGAAAGCTGATGAATATACTGCTTCGCCCGCTGCTCGGGGTTAACGATGCCCACGCGATCCAGCAAGGCAACCGCGTCGCGATGCGCCTGTTTCCAGCCAATCTGCTGATGGCGAACCAGCACTTCCGCGATCTGCTCCCCGACTTTCAGCACCGGATTCATGCTGGTCATCGGCTCCTGAAATATCATCGCCAGTTCTTTGCCGCGCACGGGCGCATCGTAAGGCACATCCGGGCTGGCAATACGTTTATCCTCCAGCCAGATTTCGCCCCCGCTCATCAACACGCCGGGCGGCAACAACCCCATCAGCGCCAGCGAACTGAGGGTTTTCCCCGAGCCTGATTCCCCTACCAGCGCCACTATTTCGCGTCTGTTCACCTGAAAGGAGACAGGATTTACCAGCGGGATCCCTGAATCGGTATGAATCGCAAGACTGCGGATATCGAGAAGCGGTGTGGATGGGGTCATAACGGGATTTCCTGGGTGGAAAGTGAGCATAGAGGATATATCGTATATTGTTGAGGGGCAACAGGTAGCCATGGTGGTGTGGTCTTAAGGTCAAGTTCAAGACCGTGGGTTGCCACCCACACCGGCCTTAAGGTCAACACCGTGGGTTGCCACCCACACCGACTTGGGGGGCGGCGGCTATTCCACGCGTTGTAACCCGACCATTTTAGGGCCTGGTGAAAATTTCGGTTTCTCACGTGCGGTGATCGCTCAGCGGCTGTCGCCGAAACCGCCCAAAAGGGGCCAGGACGGGCCCCTCTTGGATCTCCCACGTCTTTTTACTGCGCGCTATCGCTCGCGGGCTATGTTGCAGCGGCTTGCGTTATTGCCGCAAAATCCCGCCGCTGCGCGGTGCCCTCCGGTCGGGTTACAACCCGCGCAAAAACACGCGCGGTTTTCCACCACTCCCTACGGCGTGATTTTTGAGCGCGGCCAATGGCATTTCAAAGTCAAAGGAAATGTATTTGGTTTTCTTTATTTTTCTCATCCCACTTCGCAGGGGGAGGAGAAAAACATTTGTTTTACATAGCCTTTGGCCGCGCTCAAAACGACGTCGAATGAACGGTGAGAAACCGCGAGGGGGTTTTTCCGAGCGGGTCCGAACCTGAAATGAGAGGACCGCGCAGCGGCGGCGTTTGCGGCAATAGGAGGAGCTTCTGAAACATAGCCCGCGAGCGGCAGCGCGCAGTGAAAGAGCCCGGGATTCTTAAGGGGGGCGGCGATAAGCCCCCCTTAAGGCCGGTGTGGGTGGCAACCCACGGTCTTGAACTTGAAGTTGAAGTTGAAGTTGAAGTTGAAGTTGAAGTTGAAGCACAGGATAACCCCCCCCTGTTTTACCCCCTCCCTCTTATCCCCAAATTCTCCCTGAAATCCCCCCCGCTGTACTCCGTATCAATCAACCCGCGGCGGCGTAATTCCGGCAGTAAGCCGTTGAGCAGCAGGTCCTCCTGATCCGGCTGGCCCAGCCCGTGCAGGGAAATCACATCCAGCACGCCCGCCTGGTAACGTTGTTCGATGGCGTCGGCCAGCGTTTCCGGGGTACCGGCGACAAACCAGTGGCCGGTTTCCTGTGCCTGAATGATCAATTCGCGCAGCGTCAGCCCCTGTAAGGCAAAACGTTTGAAGATTTCTGCGCGCCCGCGACGCCGGTTGACCTGCTCAATGTCGGGCAGCAGGCGCAACGGGACAGGCTGATCCAGCGCCAGATCCCGCAGGTCAATCTCGCCACCGAGCATGTCCGCCACTTTCAGGCGTCCCTGCTCGTAATCGATGCGCTCATGCTTTTCAAATAACCGGCGCGTCACGTCTGACGGGCTTTCGCCGATGATCGAGTGGAACGAGTTCATGATTAATGGGCGATTTTCGCGGCGGCCAAACGCATCCGTATGATGGTGTACCTGTTCGACAAAGTGCTTCGCATCCTCAAAGGTGGGCTGTGAGGTGTAAATCACTTCGGCGTAGCGGGCGCCCAGCTTCAGCCCTTCTTCGGACTGCCCGGCCTGAAACTGTACCGGCCGGTGCTGCGGCGGAGGTGGCACATTTAGCGGCCCCTGCACGCGGAAAAAATCGCCGTGATGATGCACCGGATGCAGCTTGCGCGGGTCGATGGTGACTGAACCGCTTTTATTGCGGCGCACGGCGTCCGGCTGGTTGGCATCGAACAGCGCGTTGATCACCTCGATAAATTCGGTGGCACGGGCATAGCGAACCTGTGGCGCAGGCAGGGTGATGTCACCAAAGTTCTCTTCCCCCACCGACGACGTCACCGCGTTCCAGCCCGCACGGCCTCCGCTGACGTGATCGAGCGTGCCGACCAGCCGGGCGAGGTTGTAAGGGTGCTGATAAGTGGTGGAAATCGTGGCGATAAGCCCGATGTGCGAGGTGACCTGGCTCAGTGCGGCAAGGGTGACGACAGGATCCTGACTGCCGGTCGAACCGGACAGTCCGTCCGGGTCAGCCTGCAACAGATCGGCGGTAAACAGCCCGGTGATCTTCTCTTTTTCCGCTATTTTCGCCTGCGCAATAGCACGGGTAATACCGGTCACGCGTCCCTGATCATTGGAGGCGTACACCACGCTCCCTGCCCCGACCAGAGTTTTCAGACGACGGCGAGATTGGATAGTCAAATGATCTCCTTAATTTGAATAATGAGTCTGCGTTAAAAATAGAGATCAGGGTTATTTACGCCACGAAGAAAAAAGCATTTGAATACGACAAAAATGAATAAACCCGCACTGACACATCCGCAGAAATAACCCCGCCCGGCAGGATGCGCGCCAAAGTCATTTATTTACGCTGGTAAGCAAATATTGTGATTTTACAACCCGGCAACGCGCCTTTAATAATCATTACGGGAATTGCGATTCCCTATAACAGATCCAATGTATTCATCTTTGTTGATGTATTTCAAATACCGTCCGGGTATGACTTTAATGGGAAAAATATGAAAGCCTCTGCCGCCTCACTGTCTGCTTTAACGCTGTTAATTCTTTCCTCCGGCCAGGCGCTTTACGCGGCTGAAAAACCGGTATCAGGCGGAACCCTCACCTGGGGCGTGGAAACCGAACCGAATACGCTTAACCCTCAGCTGAACGGCCAGTCCAAAGCGGAACTGATCCTGCGTGTCGCCTACGAGTCGCTGCTCGCGCGTAAACCTGACGGCAGTTATATTCCGTGGCTGGCTACCGGATATTCGGTGTCAGAAGACGGCAAAACCTACACCTTTACCCTGCGCGATGACGTGAAATTCTCCAACGGTGAGAAGTTCAACGCCAGTGCCGTGGCGGAAAACTTCCGCCATGCGCAGGATCCGGCCTATTGCGCAGGCTCCAGCATCTGTGCGTTGGCCGGGCGGATCGACAGCGTGGCCACCCCCGACGAGCACACCGTCAGCATTACGCTGAAACAGGCTTACAGCCCGTTCCTCTCTTTCGCCTCCGGCCTGAAACTGATTTCGCCGTCATCCTGGACCTCGCCTCAGCTCAAATCAGGCGGCACGGATATCGCCGGGACCGGCCCGTTTATCCTCAAACGCTATGAGAAAGGCCAGCAGATTGAATATGTGCGCAACCCGGATTACCACTGGGCGTCTGCCAATGCCCGCCATCAGGGCCCGGCCTATCTGGAAGGCGTGACTTACCGCTTCCTGCCTGAATCGTCGGTGCGCACCGGCGCACTGCTTTCCGGCCAGGTTGACGTTATCGAAGGCGTCTCCGGCAATGATGCGGGCGAATTCAAAGACAACGCGGATTTCTCTTATCAGCACGCTCTGAATACCGGCACCCCTTACTCACTGTTTCTTAACGTGAAATACGGGCCGACGCAGGAACTGAACGTCCGTAAGGCGATTTTACAGGGGCTGGATATTTCGCCCATCCTGCAATCGATTTATCGCGGCGAGCGCACCCGCGTCTGGGGGATCACCTCACCGGTTGACCCGTTGTACGACAACAGTCTGGTGAATAAATACGGCAACAACCCGGCACTGGCGAATCAGCTGCTGGATGAAGCTGGCTGGAAAACCAAAGGCGCAGACGGTATCCGCACCAAAGACGGCAAACCGCTGACCATAGAAATCATTCAGGCGCAGGCCACGGTGCGCGATCAGCGCGATGTGTTATTGCAGGCCTTGCAGGCGCAGGCGCGGCAACGTCTGGGTATTGATCTGAAAATCCGTTATGTCGATTCCGGCACCTATACCGAAGTGCGGAAAACCGGTGAATTCGGCTCGATCGCTAACTCCAATACCGATACCGACGGCATAGATATCGAAAACCATTACCTGCCGGTGAACGCCGGAGGGGCAATCAACTACAGCCGCACCGATGCCCCGGAGATCATTCCGTTGCTCAAAGGCGCGTCGCAAACGCTGGATAACAGCGAACGTAAAAACTTCTACGGCCAGTTGCAGAATTTTGCCGTGTTGCAGCAGGCGCTGGCGATCCCACTGTACGAGCCGGAAGACCAGATTGCCGCCGCGTCTTACGTTCATGACGTGGGTTTCAGGCCGTTCAAACAGATGCCGGAAAACACCTACGACGTCTGGCTGAGCAAGCACTGATCGGGCGCTCAGCATCCATAAGCAAGGAGTCACACCATGACGGTTGAAAGTTCACTGGCTTCACCCCGGCTGCCCGACACCCCGCCGTCATGGCGATGGCGGATCCTCCGGCGGCTGCTGAGCGGCGCGCTGGTGTTATGGGCGGCGGTGACGCTGTCTTTTATCAGCGTGCATCTCGCGCCGGGGGACATTGTCAGTTTACTGATGGGCGAACAGGTACAGACTCCGGCCATCGAAGCGGCGATCCGGGCGGAATGGGGGCTGGATCAGCCTCTGTACAGGCAATATCTGCACTATTTATGGCGCGTGCTGCACGGCGATTTTGGCCGCTCTTATATGCTCAATACTGACGTCAGTTCGCTGGTGCTGTCACAGCTGTGGCCAACGCTCAAACTCACCGGTCTGGCGCTGGTGTTCAGCCTGATATTTGCCGTGCTGATGGCGGTGACCACCGCGCACCGCCGCCTGGGGCAGCGCATCGCCGGGTCGGTCGAGCTGGTTCTGGCCTCCACGCCCTCTTTCTGGCTGGGCATCGTGCTGCTGTTTATCTTCAGTTTTACACTGCGCTGGTTTCCGGTGGCGGGCGATCGCAGCTTTTCCTCACTGGTGCTGCCCGCGTTATCTCTGGGCTTATCGCTGGGTGCGGTGGTGTCACAGGTGCTGCGGCGCGGGCTGGAAGACGCGCTCGATCAGCCCTTTATGCTGACGCTGCGTGCCTGGGGTTTACCCGATACCACCCTGCGTTTGCGTCACGCACTGCGCCACGCCGCCCTGCCCGCCGTCACCCTGACCGGCTGGCTGATTGGCGGTTTACTCAGCGGCGCGGTGATCACCGAACAGGTTTTTGGCCGTCCGGGGCTCGGCAAAATCACCGTGGATGCGGTACTGGGTAAAGACCTTCCGGTGGTGCTGGCGGTGGCGATTTTCTCCGCGCTGGTGTACGTGGTGCTCAGTACGCTGGTGGACATTCTCTATTTATTCATCGATCCGCGCCTGCGTGATGCGGACGGGGAGCACACGTCATGAGCCAGATGATCGCCACCGCCGGTCTTAAACGTCATTTTTCTGCGGGATTTCTGCTGGCCGCGCTGTACCTGTTGCTGGTGCTGCTGGCGGTGATTTTCCCCGCGTGGCTCACCCATTACGATCCGCTGAATGCCGATCCGGTAAACGCCCAGTTGCCGCCCTCGGCTGAACACTGGCTGGGTACCGACCAGCTCGGGCGCGATGTGCTGGCGCGCATTATTTACGGCAGCCGTTATTCCCTGCTGATAAGCCTTGCGGCAATGGCCGTCGCAGTCAGCATCGGCAGCCTGCTGGGGTTACTGGCCGGTTTGCTCAAGGGGCCGCTGGATGAACTGATCAGCCGCGCGGTGGACGTGGTGTCCGCCTTTCCTGATCTGCTGCTGGCGCTGATGCTGATCGCCTTTACCGGCCCCGGTACCACCAATCTGATCTTTGCGCTCGGCGTGGCTTCCATACCGCGCTTTACCCGCGTGGTGCGGGCGCAAACATTTGTGGTGATGTCTTCGGGCTACGTAGAACAGGCGCGCACCTTTGGCCTGAAACGCCACGTTCTGGTGTGGCGGCACGTTCTTCCTCACGCCATTGCCCACGTGCCGGCGCTGGCAACGCTCGGTTTGGGCAGCGCCATTATCGGCACCGCCGGACTGAGTTTTCTCGGCATGGGGCCGCAACCGCCCACCGCCGAATGGGGGCTGATGCTGGCCGAAGGCCGTAACTATCTGCGCAATGCCTGGTGGATCGGCGTCTGGCCTGGGGTAGCCATTACGCTGACCGTTATTTCTGTGAACACGCTGGGCCGTTACTGGCAGGCCACTTTTGAAGGGAAACAACCATGAGCGGCGACCTGTTTATCGATATCCGCAATCTGTCGATCTCTTTTCCTTCACCACAGGGCGAAAAAGCGGCGGTCAGCGGCCTGAATTTGCAACTCAGACGCGGTGAATCGGTGGCTTTTGTCGGGGAATCCGGCTCGGGAAAAACCGTCACCGCACGCAGCCTGCTGGGGTTACAGGACGCCAGTGCGCGCATCACTGCTGACCGGTTTGTGATTGACGGTCAGGACATGCTGGGCGCCAGCCAGCGCCGCTGGCGTAAAATTCGCGGCAGCAAAATTGGTTATGTGTTGCAGGACGCGCTGGTATCACTCGATCCGCTGCGTCAGGTGGGTCAGCAACTGCGCGATGCCCTCATCGCCACGCAGCCCGGCGCGCCCCGTGAACTGCACGCGCAGACCCTTGCCCTGCTGAAATCTGTCGGTATTCCCGATGCGCAACACCGGCTGACCACTTATCCGCATCAGCTTTCCGGCGGTTTGCGTCAGCGCGTGTTGATCGCCACTGCGCTTGCGGGCAACCCCGGTTTGCTGATCGCCGATGAACCGACCACGGCGCTGGACATGACCGTACAAAAACAGATTCTGGATCTGCTGCAACAGCGGCGCGATAAAGGCGAAAGCCTGCTGCTGATAAGCCATGATCTCTCCGTGGTGGGGAAACTCGCCGATCGGATCCTGGTGATGCATCAGGGAAAAGTGGTGGAAGAAGGCATCAGCGAGGCACTGCTGACCGCGCCGCAGCACCCTTACACGCAGCAATTGCTGGCCGCGGTGCCCGGAACGGCGACGCGTGGCCTGAGGCTTTCCGGCACGCGAGGCGTCGCGTTGCCTGCCCGGCATATTTCCACGGAAATCCCGGTGCTGGAAGCCAGCGGTTTGTGCAAACAGTTCGCGGGGAAAACGGTGGTGAATCACGTCAGTTTGCGCCTTGCCGCGGGTGAAACGCTGGGGATTGTCGGCGAATCCGGTTCCGGCAAAACCACGGTGGCGCGCATGGTGCTCGGGCTGACCGAACCCGGTTCCGGCACCATCACCATTCAGGGGCGGCGCTGGAGTCAGATCCCGGAATCCGACCGCAGGTTGCAACGCAAAGGCATCCAGCTGATTGCACAGGATCCGCTGAGTTCGTTTGATCCGCGATATAACGTTGAGAAAATCATCGGTGAGAGTCTGGACAGCGTCGGGATTTTTGGCGATGAACGCAAGAAACGCATCCGGCAGTTGCTGGATGAAGTGCAGCTGGGCGACAGTTTTCTGCGCCGTTATCCGCGCGATTTATCCGGCGGTCAGCGCCAGCGCGTGGCGATCGCCCGTGCGTTCGCCCCCAATCCGGCGCTGCTGGTGGCCGATGAACCGGTGAGCGCGCTCGACGTCTCGGTTCAGGCGCAGGTGCTGGATCTGCTGGCCGATATGCAGGCAGAACACCGCACCGCACTGTTATTCATCTCGCACGATTTAGGCGTCATCCACCATCTGGCCGACCGCGTGGTGGTGATGAAAGACGGCAGCGTGGTAGAACACGGACACGTCGATGACGTTTTCCACCGGCCCGCCCATCCGTGGACGCAGCAGCTGATCAACTCGCTGCCGGTCATGCCGTAGGGGGATGCAGGCGGGGGCCTGGGGGAAATTTCGGTTTCTCACCTGCGGTGATCGCTCAGCCGCTGTCGCCGAAACCGCCCAAAAGGGGCCAGGACGGGCCCCTCTTGGATCTCCCCCGTCTTTTTACTGCGCGTTATGGCGTGCTGCCGCTCGCGGGCTATGTTTTTGTTGCTACGGGTATTCCACCGGTTTTAACACGACTGTTTTGGGTGAGGTGAAAGTTTCGGTTTCTCACGTGCGGTGATCGCTCCGCCGCTGTCGCCGAAACCGCCCAAAAGGGGCCAGGACGGGCCCCTCTTGGATCTCCCACGTCTTTTTTACTGCGCGCTGCCGCTCGCGGGCTACTTTCCAGCAGCTCCGGCTATTGCCGCAAAATCCCGCCGCTGCGCGGTGCCCTCCGCTCGGGTTACAACCCGCGCAAACAGACGCGCGGTTTTCCACCGCTCCCTCCGGCGTGATTTTTGAGCGCGGCCAATGGCTATGTAATTCAAATGATTATTGATTGCGGCCAATGGCTATGTAATTCGAATGATTATTGAGTGCGGCTAATGGCTATGTCATTCAAATGATTATTAAGACTTAATTTTTTGATTTATTTTTGATTTAAAACGTCGAAAACGGTGAGGTTGTGCTTTAAGAAGCCTCTGGCCGCGTTCAAAACGACGTCGAATGAACGGTGAGAAACCGAGAGGGTATTTTTCCGAGCGGGTCCGAACCTGAAATGAGAGGACCGCGCAGCGGCGGCGTTTGCGGCAATAGGAGGAGCCCCTGAAACATAGCCAACAAGCGGCAGCGCGCAGTTAAAAGAGCCCGGGGTTCTTAGGGGTGGCGGCGATAAGCCACCCCTAAGGCCGGTGTGGGTGGCAACCCACGGTGTTGACCTTAAGGCCGGTGTGGGTGGCAACCCACGATCTTGACGTTAAAACGTATTCACAGAACCCCCTGAAACAGCATCACGCAGTAAATAAGCCTGAAATATTAAGAGGCACACCGATAAGCACCTCTCAAACCCGGTGTGGGTGGCAACCCACGATCTTGACCTTCTCCATACCCGCAACTGCGTTGCCAGCCCCGATGCATCTCCACCACCTCCCCGACGATCAGCAGCGCGGGCGTTTGCACCTGCTCCGTGCGGATAAGCTCTGCCAGCGCGGTCAGTGTGCCGGTCAGTACCCGCTGATCGGGGCGGGTACCGCGTTCGATCACGGCCACCGGTGTGGAGGCCGCCAGACCATGCGCTATCAGCTGCTGGCTGATGTTTTCACTGTTGGCAATGCCCATATAAAACACCAGCGTCTGGCGCGTGGTGGCCAGTGCTGACCAGTCGATGTCCGGCTCGCCCTGCGCGCCGTGGCCGGTGACAAACCGGACCGACTGAGCCAGATCCCGGTGTGTCAGCGGGATACCGCTGGCTGCCGCGCAGCCCATTGCCGCAGTGATCCCCGGCACGATGTGGCAGATCACCTCATGCTGCTGGCAGTGCGCCATCTCTTCGCCGCCACGTCCAAAAACGAAAGGATCGCCGCCCTTGAGGCGCACCACGCGGTGTCCGGCCTGTGCCAGCGTCACCAGCAGTTGGTTGATCTCACCCTGTCCGAGCGTGTGATTGCGTGTCGATTTACCGACATCAATGCGCAGCACCTCGTCCGGGATCAGCGCCATCACCGGGTCTGAAACCAGCCGGTCAAACACCACCACGTCGGCCTGCACAATCACCCGCAGCGCTTTCACCGTCAGCAGCTCAACGTCGCCCGGCCCGGCGCCCACCAGCCAGACTTCACCCCGGCACACGGGCTGGCGCAGGTTCCCCGACGCCATAAGCTGAGAGATTTGCTGCATCTGTAATGACTTTTCGAGGATGTTCATTGGTCGTCTCCTGCCGTCAGCGACGTAAGCTGGCCGGCTATGATCTTTTTGAGTTCGGGAATGCATGAACCGCAGTTAGTGCCGCATTTCAGCTGCGCGCCGAGCTGCTGCACGCTGTGACATCCCTGCCGCACGGCGTCTGCGATGGCGATTTCGCCGATGGCAAAGCAGCTGCAAATCATCGCGCCGGTGGGGGCTTTACCGTTTCCGGCGGTGCCTGCCAGCAGCGCCAGACGCTGCGACGCGGTCACCGGCGGCTGAGAAAATGCGGCCACCACCGCCTGACGTTCCGGCGCAGGGCGACGGCGGTGCGCGTAAAACGCCAGTTGCAGCTCACCGCCGGACCAGGCCAGAAGATGAAAACCGTCATCGCCCAGATGTGCCGCCTGGCAAACCCACTGGCCGGTGCCGAAATGTTCGCTGAGCCAGGCCGTCCAGTCCTGCGGTAAAGACGAATCGGCCAGCGTGTAATGCGTCACGCCCTGCTGCGCGATGCGGCTCCAGTAAGCAGTGTCAGGCGGTGCCGGATGCCGGTCGCTGTCGCCGCGCATAAACAGTTCGGCCTGCCAGGCGGCATTCCAGCGGCGCAGACTGACCGGCATATGTTTGCTTTCCGGCTGCCCGGACAGCGGATCGGTATGTGCCTCAATCAGCGCATCCACCCTGGCCTGCTGGCTGAACTGGCTGTTCCAGTGCATCGGCACAAAGACGCTGCCGCGCGGTTGCAGCCTGTCCGGCTGGGCGCGCAGCAACAGCCAGCCGTGCGAGGAGGCAACGCGCACCAGATCGCCGGGCTGGATCTGCGGGGCATCGTCGGGATGAAACTGACAGAAAGGTTCGCTGATGTGCTGCATCAGGCGCGCAGATTTCCCGGTGCGTGTCATCGTGTGCCATTGGTCACGCACCCTGCCGGTGTTCATGATCAGCGGACAGGCAGCCGTCGGCGGGTTCACCGGCGGCCTTGGCGTAACGGGGATCAGCCGCGCATGGCCGTCAGGATGGAAAAACCGGTTATCGGTGAACAGCCGCGCAGTGCCCTGCGGATTTGCGGCGTTGACCGGCCACTGCACCGGACGCAGCCCGTCCCACTGTTCATTGGAAAGCTGCGCCATCCCGCTGATATCAAACGCCCGCGAGCCCTGATTTTCAAAACCGGAAAGCGCCGCATGTTCGCGGAAAATCTCTGCCGGATGCTGATAGGCGAAGGCATCGTCATAACCCAGACGCTGCGCCACCTGACAGAGGATCCACCAGTCCGGTTTCGCCTCGCCCGGCGCTGGCAGAAACGCCCGCTGACGGGAAATGCAACGTTCGGAATTGGTGACCGTGCCGTTTTTCTCGCCCCAGCCCTGTGCGGGCAGGCAAATGTGGGCGGCACGGGTGGTATCGGTATCGCGCATGATGTCGGAGACAATCACCAGCGGGCAGCGCGCCAGCCCGGCACGCACGCGGTCGGCATCCGGCAGCGACACCAGCGGATTGGTGCCCATGATCCATACCGCTTTGATCTGGCCTGTTTCCACGGCACGAAACAAGTCAACGGCGTTCAGTCCGGCGGTTTTCGTGACGTTGTCACTCGCCCAGAACCGCCCCACGCGATCCACCTCCTGCGCGCTGAACCCCATGTGCGACGCCAGCTGGTTTGCCAGACCGCCCACTTCGCGCCCGCCCATGGCATTGGGCTGGCCGGTGATGGAAAACGGCCCGCAGCCTTCGCGGCCAATCTTGCCGGTCGCCAGATGTAAGTTGATGATGGCGTTGCATTTATCAACGCCGGAGCTGGACTGATTGATGCCCATCGAATACAGGGTCACCAGCCGGTCACTGTCAGCAATCATCTGATAAAAGGCCATAAGCTTTGCCGGAGGCAGCGCGCACGCATCGGCAGTGCGGGCTGGCGTCCAGGTTTGTGCCGCCTGCAAGGTCTGTTCCGCACCCCGGGTATGCTGTTGCAGGAAAGCGGCGTCGAGTTTCCCGCTGTCCGCCATGGCGTTCAGCGCACCACAAAACAGCGCCGCATCGCTGCCGGGGCGCAACGCCAGATGCAAATCGGCGATATCACAGGTGGCGGTCTGGCGCGGGTCAATCACAATAATGCGCATTGCGGGCCGCTCTTTTTTCGCCTGCGCCAGCCGCTGATAAACTACCGGATGCGCCCAGGCGGTATTGGAACCGGTGAGGATCACGCAGTCTGCCCGTTCCAGATCCTGATAGCTGCACGGCACGGCATCCGCGCCGAACGCACGTTTGTAGCCGACCACCGCCGACGCCATGCACAGGCGCGAGTTGGTATCCATATTTCCCGCGCCGATAAAACCCTTCATCAGTTTGTTGGCAACGTAATAGTCTTCCGTCAGCAACTGGCCTGAGCCGTAGAAGGCCACGGCCTGCGGGCCATGTTCGCGGATCACCTGTTGCAATCCGCTGGCGACGGCGTCCAGCGCCTTCTCCCAGCTGACCGGCTGGCCGTGGATTTCCGGCTGAAGTAAACGTCCCTGCAAATCCAGCGTTTCTCCCAGCGCGCTGCCCTTAACGCACAGCCGCCCGAGACTGGCCGGATGCGCATCGTCGCCGCTGGCGCTGAAGCCCTGCACCTGCGGTTGCATCCTGACGCCGCAGCCGACGCCGCAGTATGCGCAGGTGGTGAACGTCGCGTCTTTTTTCATAGGCTGACCGTCTCAATCCGCTCTGCGGCACGCACCCCGTGGCTCACCGGGTTTTCCTGCACCCAGACGCGCCCGCCGTCCACTTTGACCGGCCAGACGCTGAGTGCGGTGTGCCCGTCATCCACGCTGCACCCGTCCAGCAAACGAAAGCGCTGCTTGTACAACGGCGAAATCACCACCGGTTCCCCTTTCACATCGCCCAGCAGGCCGCGCGCCAGCACGTTAGCGTCGCTGTCCGGCTCATGATTGCTGAGGGCAAAAACCTTCTGCGGATGATCCGGCAGGTGGAACAGCGCAATCTGGCGGTTTGCCAGCCGCGCCGCCATTCCTGCGTTGGCCGGGATGGCGTTCAGTTCGCACAAATCCACCCAACCATGAACGGCCATCACCGGCTGATTCACCACCACCGGTGGCAGTGAGGCGCGCTCCGTGGGAGTTGCCGGGCGGATCTGCTGCCGCTCCTGCACCATGACTACCGCTTCGTCCGGCAGTTCGCTGTTCACAAACGGCCTGAACAGCGCCAGACGATCCGGGTCAGCCAGCGTGGTCTGCCATTCGCACTGATAGGTGCCGACCACGGCGTTCATCTCGTTTTCCAGCTCCGCGCCGATATGCAGGCTGTCTTCCAGCACCACCTGACGCAGATACGCCATCCCGCCTTCCAGATTGTCCATCCAGGTGCTGGTGCGTTGCAGGCGGTCGGCGGTGCGGATGTAGAACATCAGAAAGCGGTCCACGGTGCGGATCAGCGCTTCGGTGCTCATGTCCTGCGCCAGTAAATCGGCATGGCGCGGCTTCATGCCGCCGTTGCCACAGACGTAAAGGTTCCAGCCTTTTTCCGTAGCAATCACACCGACGTCTTTGCTTTGTGCTTCGGCACATTCCCGGGTGCAGCCGGACACGGCCATTTTGATTTTGTGCGGCGAGCGCAGCCCTTTGTAGCGGCTCTCCAGTTGCAGCGCCAGCCCGGTTGAATCCTGCACGCCGTAGCGGCACCAGTTGGATCCGACGCAGGATTTCACCGTACGCAGGGATTTGCCATAGGCGTGACCGGTTTCGAACCCGGCATCCACCAGTTGCTGCCAGATTTCCGGCAACTGCTCCAGCCGTGCGCCGAACAGATCGACACGCTGGCCGCCGGTGATTTTGGTGTAAAGGTTGTAACGCTTGGCGACCAGTCCGATGGCGATCAAGCCGTCCGGGGTGATTTCCCCCGCAGGGACGCGCGGTACCACGGAATAAGTGCCGTCTTTCTGGATGTTGGCGAAGAAGCGGTCGTTGGTGTCCTGCAATGGCAGATGTTGCGGTTTGAGCAGGTAATCGTTCCAGCATGATGCCAGCACCGATCCCACCAGCGGTTTACAGATTTCACACCCGTGGCCGTGGCCGTGTTTCTGAATCAGTTCACCGAAACTGCGGATATTGCCCATGCGGACCAGGTGATAAATCTCCTGCCGCGAATAGGCAAAATGCTCGCAGATGTCTTTTTTAACATCGACGCCCATTTCCGTCAGCGCGAACTCCATCACCTGTTTGGTCAGCGCCGCGCAGCCGCCGCAGCCGGTGGCTGCTTTGGTACAGGCTTTGACTGCCGCCATGTCGCCGCAGCCGCCTTTCACCGCGTCACAGATATCCGACTTGCTGACGTTATGGCAGGAACAGATCTGCGCGCCGTCCGGCAGCGCCGCCACGCCGAGGCTTTTCGGCGCAGCACCGGTGCTGGCGGGAAGGATCAGCCCTTCCGGATTCGCGGGCAGCGGCATGTCGTTGAGCATCATCTGTAACAACGTGCTGTATTCGGTGCTGTCGCCGACCAGCACCGCGCCGAGCAGGCGTTTGCCATCCTGCGACACCACGATTTTTTTATACACTTCCGCCGGGCCGTCCACCCAGCTGTAGCTCTGGCTGCCGGGGGTACGGCCGTGCGCGTCCCCGACCGACGCCACTTCGACGCCGAGCAGTTTCAGTTTGGTGCTCATGCCCGCGCCCTTGAACGCCACTTCGCTACCGGACAGCGTATCCGCCAGTGTGCGCGCCATCTGATAACCGGGCGCGACCAGCCCGAAGATCTGACCGTTCCACAACGCACATTCACCGATGGCAAAAATTGCCGGATCGGAGGTGCGGCACTGGTCATCAATCACAATGCCGCCACGCGGGCCGACCGTCAGCCCGCACTCTTTTGCCAGCTGGTCACGCGGGCGGATCCCGGCGGAGAACAGCACCAGATCGGTTTCCAGATGGCTGCCGTCGGCAAACACCATGCGGTAACTGCAGGTTTCACCTGCGACGATTTCGCGGGTTTCTTTGCCGGTGTGCACCTGCACATCCAGCGCTTCAATTTTGCGGCGCAGCATGGCCGCACCGCCCTCATCGAGCTGAACGCCCATCAGCCGTGGCGCAAACTCCACCACGTGCGTTTGCAACCCGAGATGTTTCAGCGCATTGGCCGCCTCCAGCCCGAGCAATCCGCCGCCCACCACCACGCCGGTGGTGCCCTTACCGGCGCAGGCCTGGATCGCCGCCAGATCGTCGAGCGTGCGGTACACCAGGCAGCCCGGCGCGTCATTCCCCGGTATCGGCGGCACAAACGGGTAAGAGCCGGTCGCCAGCACCAGCAAATCGTACGCCGTCTGCCGCCCCTGCCGGTCAACCACAAAACGGTGTTTGGTATCAATGTGCTCCACGCCGTGCGCGAGACGCAGCTCAATACCGGTGGATTCGAAGAAGCCGTCCTCTACCATCGACAGCGATTCGGCGCTGCGTCCGGAGAAAAACTCTGACAAATGGACGCGGTCATATGCCGGGGACGTTTCCTCGGCAAACACGATCACCTGATAGTGCAGATGCAGTTCGCGCTCGACCAGTTGTTGCAAGAAATGGTGTCCGACCATGCCGTGTCCGGCCATCACTAAAACGGGTTTTGACATTACATTGCTCCTCGCTATCTCATGGGATAACGGTTCGTTCAGGGGGAGATCAGGCACCGCAGGCGTTTCTTCTGGATTGAAAACGCTCAGTTGCGATGGCTGAATGGATGGATGGCGAAGACGTGAGAAGTAGTCCGGCCCGTCGCTGATGTCGCCCCACAGCAGCACACCTTGCAGCTGGTTGTGGCGCAGTAACAGGCGGCGGTAGTGGCCGTCGATCGGGTCAAAGGTGCTGTGGATCTGGGCGTCATCACCGGCGGCAAGTTCACCGGCGCAAAACAGGTCAATGCCAGTCACCTTCAGGCGCAGCGGGACGTTTTGTACGGTAAAGGGCGTTGCATCATCGCCCGCCAGTCTGGCCGCCAGGTTTTCTGCCTGCTGCCAGCAGGGAGCGACCAGCCCGAAAGTCAGTTCGCCCAGCTGACAACATTCGCCGATGGCGGAAATATGCGGATCAGAAGTCTGCAACCCGCTATCCACCAGAATGCCACGCGCACAGGCCAGACCGGCAGCCTGCGCCAGCGCAATATCCGGGCGGACACCGGCGGCCACCACCACACGATGCGCCGCCAAAACGCGGCCATCGCACAAGGTCACCTGCCGGACGTTGCCGCTGTCGTCTGCGCCATAGGCCGCCGTTTGCGCCTGCAATACCGTTTCGATACCGCGTGACAGCAGGCTCATGCGCAGCAGCCCGGCAGCATGTTCATCCAGTTGCTGATCCATCAGATGCGGGCCGCGATGCAACAGCGTGACCGCCATTCCGCGCATCGCCAGCGCCGCGGCGGCTTCCACGCCTAACACGCCGCCGCCGATCACCACCGCCGGTCGTCCGGCCACCTGTCCGTGCAGAATGTTTTCGACGTCGCGCTGCGTACGGAATCCGTGGATCCCCGCCAGTTGCGCCCCCGGCAGCGGCGGCATAAAAGGCCGCGAACCGGTGGCGATCACCAGATGATGGTAAGAGAACGTTTGCCCCTCAACGCTGACCCGTCTGGCGGCACGGTCAATGGCCGTGACCGGCGCACCGCGCAAAAACGTGACGTTGTGACGTTCATACCAGCTCTGTTCGTGCGTCACGATATCGGCAAAGGATTTCTCGCCCGACAGTACCGGCGTGAGCATGATGCGGTTGTAAGCGGGCTGCGCTTCGTCACCGATGATCAGAATGCGGAAGCGCGACGGTGCGCGTTCGCACAGCTTTTCCACCAGCCGGACGCCCGCCATGCCGTTGCCGATCACCACCAGAACAGGTTTATCCATTGCGCTCACTCCACCACTGACTCAGGCCACGGCCTGGTGTTTTTCGTACAGGAACTGCAATACCTGCTGGCGGTACTGGTGGAACCTCGGATCGTTCGCCAGCGCCAGCCGTGAACGCGGCCGTTCGAGCGCCACCTGCATCACTTCGCCGACTTTCGCCGCCGGTCCGTTGGTCATCATCATCACGCGGTCAGACAGCAGCACCGCTTCGTCCACGTCATGAGTGATCAGCAAAATGGTGGTGTTCAGGCGTGACTGGATCTCCATCACCGCGTCCTGCAAATGCGCTCTGGTCAGGGCATCCAGCGCGCCAAAAGGTTCGTCCATCAGCAGCACTTTGGGTTTCATCGCCAGCGCGCGCGCAATGCCGACCCGCTGTTTCATGCCGCCGGAGATTTCACCGGGGCGTTTGTGCATGGCATGTGACATATGCACCAGCTCAAGGTTGTGTTCGATCCATGCCTGCATGTCGCTTTTGCTCATCTGGCCTTTGAATACCTGATGTACCGCCAGCGCGACGTTCTCAAAAGCGGTCAGCCAGGGCAGCAGCGAATGGTTCTGAAACACCACGCCGCGCTCCGGGCCGGGGCCGTTAATCTCCTGGTTGTCACACAGCAGGACGCCTTCGGTCGGGCGGCTCAGCCCGGCAATCAGGTTCAGCAGCGTGGATTTTCCGCAGCCGGAGTGACCGATCAGGCTGACGGTTTCACCCTGTGCGATGTCAAAACTGACGTTGTCGAGCGCCAGAAATGGCCCTTTGGCGGTCGGGAAACTTTGCGTGACGTTTTCTACGCGGATAATGGCTTTGTCGTTTTTCATGTCAGGCTCCTAACGGTTTTCGTAGCTGAAGCGCCGCGCAATGGCCATCAGCCCCTGCTCCAGCAGCATGCCCACCACGCCAATCAGCAGGATGGCGATGATGATGTTTTCCACGTTGAGGTTGTTCCATTCGTTCCAGATCCAGAAGCCGATCCCCACGCCGCCGGTGAGCATTTCTGCCGCAACAATCACCAGCCAGGCGATGCCGATGGACAAACGCACGCCGGTCAGGATGTACGGCAGCACGGCAGGAAACAGGATTTTGCGCATCACCGTGAATTCACTGAGTTTGAGCACCCGCGCCACGTTGAGATAATCCTGCGGAATGCGCATCACGCCCTCGGCGGTGTTGAGGATCATCGGCCAGATTGAGCAGATAAAGATGGTCCAGGCGGATGCCGGTTCGGCGCGCTGAAACAGCAGCAGACCGATTGGCAGCCAGGCCAGCGGGCTGACCGGTCGCAGTAAAGAGATGATCGGGTTGAGCATATTGGCGATAAAACGGAAGCGGCCAATCAGGAACCCGGCCGGGATCCCCACCAGCGCCGCCAGCCCGAAGCCCATCGCCACGCGTTTGAGCGACGCCAGCACGTTCCAGCCGATGCCCATGTCGTTCGGGCCGTCGATGTAAAACGGGTCAGCAAAGATGATTTTCGCCGCGTCCCAGGTTTTCAGCGGCGTCGGAAACCCTTTGCTGCTGAGTGCGGCAATCTGCCAGATAGCAATCAGCACTATCGCGCCGAGCAGCCCCGGCACGAGTTTTTGCATCATGCGACGCAGGATTTCACGCCCTTTGCTGCCGGTCGCGGCTTTCGCCACCGGCGGCGGCGCGGCTTTCGCGGCGTTCAGCGGCAGAATTTCCGCGCTTTCCGGCTCTGCGGTCAGGGCGACAATATTGGTTTTCGGGTTCATGGACATTTCGGCCTCACTTAACGTTTCATGGCAAAACTGTTGGCGTATTGCGCGGGGTTGCTGCCATCCCACACTTTTCCGTCAAACAAGGTGCTGCTGCGCATATCACCCGCAGGCATGTTGATGCCGCCCACCGCCGTGGCGGCCTGTTTGTAGATGTCGGTGCGGTTGATCTTTTTGGCGACGGCCAGGTAATCCGGATCGCTGTCAATCAGCCCCCAGCGTTTGTGCTGCGTCAGGAACCACATGCCGTCGGAGAGGTACGGATAGTTGACCGCGCCGTCGTTGAAGAAGCGCATGCTGTGGGCATCTTTCCACTTTTTGCCCAGCCCGTTGTCGTACTCGCCGAGCATGCGTCCCTGAATGGTTTGCGCCGGGGTATTGATGTAGGCGCGCGCCGCCACCACCTGCGCGGTTTCAATGCGGTTGGCATCGGAGGTGTCTATCCAGCGTGAGGCGTCGAGCACCGCGGCGGTCAGTGCGCGGGCGGCGTTAGGGTTCGCGGCTACCCAGGCGGAAGTGGTACCGAGGATTTTTTCCGGATGATCGGCCCAGATTTCCTGGGTGGTGGCGGCGGTAAAACCGACGTCATCTAAAATGGCGCGCTGGTTCCAGGGTTCTCCGACGCAGTAACCGCTCATGTTGCCAATTTTCATGTTCACCACCATTTGCGGCGGCGGTACGACGACGTTACGCACATCGTTAAACGGGTGGATCCCGGCATTCGCCAGCCAGTAATAGAGCCACATGGCATGGGTGCCGGTGGGGAACGTCTGCGCAAAGGTGTAGGTGCCTTTGGCGCTGGCATCCACCACTTTTTTCAGCGAGGCCGCATCGGTGACGCCCGCCTGTTTCAGCTGGTTTGAGAGGGTGATCGCCTGCCCGTTATTGTTGAGGGTCATCAGCATCGCCATGTCGTGCTGCGGACCGGAGGCCCCGAGCTGTAATCCGTACACCAGGCCATAAAGCACGTGGGCGGCATCGAGCTCGCCGGACACCAGTTTGTCGCGCACCGACGCCCAGCTCGATTCTTTGCTGGGGATGATTTTGATGCCGTATTTCTCATCGAACTTTTTCACCGCCGCCATCACCACTGACGCGCAGTCAGTGAGCGGAATGAAACCAACGCGGATCTCTTTTTTCTCGGGCGCATCAGAGCCCGCCGCCCAGACGCTGTTCATAAAGCCCGGCATCATCATGCTGCCGCCCAGCACTGCACTGCCGGCCAGAAAACGGCGGCGGGAGAATGTGCCCACTGTGTTGTTGTCGTCTTGCGTCATTACGGCTTCCTGTAAGGTGAAAAATGAGCAAAAAAAAAGCGTCCGGTTAGCGCTCAGTTTCCTGAACGCTAACGGACGCCTTTATCCGAAATGCTGACTAAACCGCCATTGGTTTAGTGCTGTGATGATAAACAATGCAGCTTGTGTGCCAACTTGTGACATCACTGGTAAATCAGCCAGTTAGCGGGTGCCCTTCGCGTTCAGCGCTTTCCGGTGCACCGCCACTGCCCGCGGTGCACACCCGTATGGCACATAGATTGTGCAGATACTCCTTTAGGATTAGGACGCGGATTTGCCCAATACCGCCGCCACCGAGAGCATCGCGTCGGCGATGTCTGACAGCTTTTTGTTCTGGTTCATCGCCATGTCGCGCAGCGTCTTGTGCGCCTGCGGCTCGCTCATGCCGTGGTGTTGCATCAGTAAGCCTTTGGCGCGTTCCACTACTTTGCGTTCGGCAAGCGTGGTGCGCAGTCCGGCCAGTTCAGCATCCTGCGCCTGTAGCTGGCGGGATTGCTGCTCCACCAGTTCGAGGACGGAACGGCTGAGCTGCGGCGGGATCAGCGCGGCGTAGTGCGGGTCATGGCGCGGTATCTGGCCGATTTCCTGCTGCTGCAATTCTCCGGCACGTTCTGCATCGCGGATCCGCTGACGGCAGCATTCGGTCAGCACATCTTCCAGTAAATCCTCGACAATTTTCATGCCGTCGATACGGGCGGTGGTGACGTCAAACCAGCGCAACGCCACGTCGCTGGCTTCGCCGGAAGGTGTTGCGCGGGTGCAGGCAATACGGCGAAAACGCTCGAACTCGCTGCTGTCGGCGCTCAGCTGTTGCTGCCACAGCGCCAGACAGCGGGGATCGGCAAACTCGGTGAATGTCTGGAAACAGCGCTCCTGACTTTCGATCAGCGCCAGTAACTGCTGGTGCGTCTGCTCGTCAAAGTGGCGCGCCGTAAAACCCGCCGCACCCAGCGCGCGCTCCTGAGCGGCCAGTTCCTTACCCTGCATAAAGCTGAACATCGCCAACAACGCCCGTGAGACAGAAGGATCACCGGAGGTATCCGCAGCTTCAAACACCAGTGCCAGATGAATGCGGATCACCTCGCTGTAACGGCTCATGGCGTCCGGCTGTTGGATACTCAGCGCCTGAACCTGCGCGCGCAGCGACGGCAGCGTGCTCAGGCTATGCAACACGCCGGCAATCCGGCTGAACAGCCGCGAGGCGTTAGCCATCGGTTGTCCGTGGAGATCGAGCGCCGCAAGTTGCTGGCTGACCGCCTGCTCAGCAAGCTGTACCTGAAGCGCCCGCTCGCTCAGCCGGTCACCCCAGGTTTTGCCCTGCGAACCCAGGTAGATATTTGCCGTGCCGCGCTCGCGTTGTAAGACGTGAATAAGCTGGCTGACCGCTCCCACCAGTTTGCCCATTTGCAGCAACTGTTGCAGGCCGGTGATTTCACTTCTCTTGGAAGCCAGTACAAAATCGAGAGCAGAAAGTGTCATGGTTGAACCTGATCGCCGGAGGATAACAGCGGTGAAGCAAGAAGCGTGCCGGAGGGCGGCCTGCGCAGAGATTCAGACCAGTTGGGTAGATTATTTTCGAGAATGATTATCATTTAAGTATGCCAGGCGCGGGGATTTATGCGTAATATAGGCATCGCAGAAGCCCCCCTGTCCTTCATCACCAGAGAATCAAGTGCCTGCTTTCGAGAAGTATTACACTGAATTATATCGGTTTATAAACCGGAAACTCCGTGACCGTGAACATGCAGAAGACATGGCGCAGGAAACGTTTATCCGGGCGCTGACGGTCACCCAGCCCATACGGTCGCACCGCAGCCTGCTGTACCGTATCGCCCGCAATTTGCTGGTCGATCACTATCGCCGCCCTGACATAGCGTCCGGCGACGCTGCTGATGAGACGGACGCGGAGCAATTTGCGGCGCCTTCTTATCTGCAACCTTACGAATTAATCGAAGAAAATCAGTATACTGAACTGATGACCCGCACCATTGAAGGCCTGCCGCCGCGCTGCCGTGAAGCCTTTATTCTGCACCGCTTTGACGGCCTGTCGCAGAAAGAGGTTGCGCACCAGATGGGGATCTCCATCAATATGGTCGAAAAACACATTATCCGCGCCATGTTGGCCTGCCGGAACAGTAACGACATCTGGCAGCAGGAGCATTCCGGCCAGCAAGCCCGAGACAAGAATAAGGATGGCCTTGATGAATAGCGCCAGGGATCCACATATGCAGACCGATGAGCAGGCCGTGCGCTGGCTGAGTCAACAGCAGACCGGGCTGTCAGCCGGGGAACGCGCTGAATTTGAACGCTGGCTCACGCAGGCCGACAACGCCGCGCGATACCGCGCCATGCAGCAGGTGTGGCAGCAGGTCGGTGAATTGCCGCAGAAAAACGTGGCGCGTCTGCGTGCCTCACTGCCCGCCGCGCGGCCTCAGGCTTTGCGCCGCCCGGTCTGGCACCTGGCCGGTCTGGCGTGTGCGCTGCTGCTGGTGCTGATGTGGCCTGCCTGGCAGTGGCTGTCGCCGCCGGTGATGACCACCCAGCTGCATACCGGACGCGGTGAAACGCAACAGATCACCCTGCCGGACGGCACCGTGCTGACGCTCGATGCCCAAACCCGGCTCGACGTGGCGTATTACCCGCAGCGGCGGGAAGTCACGCTCCGTCAGGGGCAGGCCTTTTTTGACGTGAAGCATCTTGAGGATAAACCCTTTGTGGTGCTGAGCGGCCCTTCCCGCGTCACCGTGCTTGGCACCCGTTTCAGCGTGCGCTATATCCCGCAGTCGATGAGCGGCGACGGTGTGGATGTCGCGGTCAGCAGCGGCGCCGTGCGCGTCGGCCCGCGCGCATGGCTGCAAAATATGCGCTGGCGGGCGATGGCCGCACTGCATCTGACCGGGCAGGACCGTCATCTGATGGTGCTGGGCGCCACGCAGCGCGCCACCAGCGATATTCGCGGAAATCTCACCCGTCAGCCACCGGTTGCGCCGGACGCTATCGCAGACTGGCGGCAGTCGCGCATTAATTTCAATAACACGCCGCTGCGTCTGGCGCTGGCGGAATTCGCACGCTACGGCGATATGCCTTACGTGGCGGGATCGGCGGAGGTTGCCGCCCTGCGCATCAGCGGCAGTTTTAACGTCTATCGCCCGGACAGTTTTGCCCGCGCCCTGCCCAAAGTGTTGCCGGTGAAAATCAATCTGCAGGCCGGCGAGACGCAGATCCGCAGGCGCTGAAGGACCCGGTTAAAAATAAAGTAAAAATATTCCTGAGACGACGTCAGGGTTTTGGCGTCAGTCTCGTCTTCAGAAAGGATAATGATTCTTATTTGATTTATTTCTGGGGATATCCGCATGACCATTTCTTCGTTTTATCAGGGTACGCGTTTCAACACTGGCCTGACCGCGATCGCGCTCGCCGTCTGTTCACCGGGGGTTATGGCGGCAGCCACGCTGCCGGTTTCACTGCCTGCCCAGCCGCTTCTCACTTCGCTTAATGCGCTGGCTCAGCAGGCTGGCGTACAGCTGATTGCTGCACCGGACTCCGTCGCACAAAAAAATGCCCCCGCCGTACAGGGAAACATGACGCTGGAAGCGGCACTTGGCCGTCTGCTGGGCGGCAGCGGCCTGGGTTACAGCCTCGACAACGACACCGTGGTGGTGGCGCCGCAGCCTGCGACCGCCGACACGCTGACGGTCACCGGGCAGACTGGCCCCTATTCTGCCATTCCGCAGCAAAGCAACTCCGCCACCAAAACCGACACACCGCTGCTGGAAGTGCCTCAGTCCGTGTCAGTCATTACCCGTGAACGGATGGACAGACAGAACGTGCAAAGCGTCACCGAAGCGCTGCGTTATGTGCCAGGCGTCAAAACCGAAACCTACGGTGTGGACCCTAAAGGCTATGACTGGATCTACATTCGCGGGTTTAACGCCCTGACCACCAATGATTACCGCGACGGCCTGCGCCAGCTCAACAACAGTTACAGCTATTTCCGCACCGAACCTTACGCGCTGGAACGGATTGATATTGTGCGCGGGCCGTCATCCACGCTGTTCGGTCTGGGCGACGCGGGCGGTATTGTGAACCGCATCAGCAAGCTGCCGTCGGCACAGGGCGTACATGACGTGGAAGTCGAACTGGGCAATTTCAACCGCCGTCAGGCGCAGTTTGATATGAGCGATAAAATCGATGATGACAGCCATTATCTGTACCGCGTGATCGGCCTGGCCCGTGACAGCGACACGCAGTTTCAGTACCGCGACGGCCCGGATGTGGAAGATAACCGCGTCTATCTCGCCCCCTCTCTGACCTGGCTGCCGGACGCCGATACCAGCCTGACCGTGCGCGCCGATTATCTGCGTGACACCTCCGGCGGCACCATTGCCGTGCTGACCAAACCGGGCGGCAAGGTCACCGATACCCTGCTCGGCGATTACAGCTATAACCGTTTTCGTCAGGAACAGTTCACCGTCGGGTATGAGCTGAGCCACCAGTTCAACGATATTTTCCAGGTACGCCAGAACGTGCGTTACGGCCAGACTGACACGATTTTGAATAACCTGCTGCCGGGCGCGGTGAATTTCAACGCCGGTACGGTGTCGCGCAATGCGATTCGTTTTGACGAGCACATGAATGCGTTCAATATCGACAACCAGTTGCAGGCGGATTTCTCCACCGCCTCCGTCACGCACCGTCTGTTAACCGGGCTCGATTACAGCCGCCTTGATGGCAATGCCAAACGCTTCGGGGCCGCCGCCCCGGCGCTGAATATCTACAATCCGGTGTATGGCCAGAATATCGCCGATCCGACCTATGCCCTGAACAATAACGATCAGACCACCGCGCAGCTCGGCCTGTATATGCAGGATCAGATTTCACTGACGCCAAAATGGTTGCTGACCTTAGGCGGCCGCCACGATGACATCAGTATGCGCACGCAAAATAATCTCAACGACAGCACCAGCTGGCTGGATAAAGGCGCCTGGACAGGCCGTGCCGGGCTGACGTACCTGGCCGATAACGGGCTTGCGCCGTACATCAGCTATGCCGAATCTTTCGTGCCTAACAGCGGGACCGACAGCCAGAACCGCACCTTCGATCCGAGCAAGGCGCACCAGTACGAAGTCGGCGTGAAATACCAGCCGGACCCGGACCTGCTGATGACGCTGGCAGCGTTTGATATCACTAAAAGTAACGTGCTGACCAACGAGATCGTCAATAACGTGATCACCGGTTATCAGGTGGCTTCCGGCGAAGTTCGCTCGCGAGGCGTTGAAGCGGAAAGCACGGTGAAGCTGACGCAGAATCTCGATGTCCTGGCGTCGTACACCTACACCGAAACCGAAATCACCGCCAGCAACAACGGCGATCGCGGCAACGAGCAGGCCAACGTGCCCAAACATATGGCTTCCACCTGGCTGAATTACGGCTTCCATCAGGGCGTGCTTGACGGTTTGCTGCTGAGCACCGGCGTGCGCTATGTCGGCAGCATGTACGGCGATAACGCCAATACCGTGCCGGTGAAGAACTTTGCATTGATCGACGCCGGGGCGAAATATCAGGTTAATCAGCATGTTTCTGTCGGTTTCAATATTCAGAATCTGCTGGATCATGACTATGTCGGCACCTGCGACGACGACACCAGCTGTTATCCGGGACAGGAACGCACGTTCATCGGCTCGCTGAAATACAGCTTCTGATGTCAGGCCTGTTACTCAGCCGGCGCGACTGTCTGAAGGCGTTACTGGCGCTGCCGCTGCTTGATGCAGCGTCAGCGCTGGCGGCGCCTGCGGATCACCGTATCGTTGCCATCAACTGGCTGGCGGCGGAAACCCTGCTTTCGCTCGGTATGACGCCGCTCGCGGTATCTGACGGCGGCTATTTCCGCCGCCGGATTGCCACACCGGTGTTACCGGCAGAGGTTCAGGATATCGGCCCCTACTGGGAGCCGAATCTGGAACTTATCGCCGCCCTGAAACCCGGACTTATTCTCAGCGACAGGCTTGCGCCTGCCCTCCTCGACAGCCTGCAACGCATCGCGCCGTTGCAGGTGGTGTCGGTCTATCCTTCTGCCGGGCCGCTCTGGTCAGCTTTGCTGAACTTCACGGCGGAACTCGGCCAACAACTGGCGATCTCCCCCCGCGCCGCCCGCCTGACTGAGACGTCAGCGGTGGCGATCGAACGCTGCAAACAGCGCATCGCGCATGCCGCCGGGCAACGGATCCTGGTCGCCGTACGCAGTCAGGACGGGAAATACGCCACGGTGTATGGCGGCAACAGCCTGCCCGATGCGCTGCTCACTCAGCTCGGGTTACGCAATGCCTGGACGCAGCCGGTCGGCGCGATGGGCACCGCCAATGTGGGCATTGAGAAACTGGTGTCGTTACCGGCGGACTGGCTGTTTTATACCGAACTGCCGACCACGCTGACGCGCGTTTCGCGGCTGCGTCAGCCGCAGGGTATGTGGCAGCAGTTACCGCTGGTGGCCGCAGGCCGGGCCAGAGAACTGTCGCACTTCTTCCCGTTTGGCGGTCTGGCGACGGCGGTGAGTCTGGCGCAGCACATCACGGCGGCACTGGGAGAGGCAACGGGCGATGCATAAACAACACCGTGCTTTGCTCCCGTGGCTGTTCGCGCTGCTACTGACGCTGCTGTGCGCATTTTTACTGTTCAGTAATCTTTCACGTTCTGGCAATACGCCTTCTCCGGCAACCGCCAGCCTGTTGCTGCATTACAGTTTTTTACCGCGTCTGGCGATCGGCGTGCTGGCGGGAATGGCGCTGGCGATGGCGGGCCTGCTTTTTCAGCAGGTATTGCGCAATCCGCTGGCCGAACCCGCGACGCTCGGCATTGCCGCCGGTGCCAATCTCGCTATGTCCGCCAGCATGATTGTGTTCCCCGGCCTGCTGGTGGTCGGCCTGACCAATCTGGCGCTGGCGGGTGCGGCGCTGACCGCGCTGGTGCTCTATCTGCTGATCGCCCGTCAGGGGCTGGATCCGCTGAAAGTGATCCTCACCGGCATGGTCATCAGCCTGTACGGCAATGCCCTCAACACGCTGATGGTGCTGTTCAACCATGATTATCTCAGCGATTTGTTCAGCTGGCAGGCCGGTTCACTCAGCCAGAGCGGCTGGCAGGCAACACAATTTTTACTGCTGCCGCTGCTGATACTGATGGCACTGAGCGCCCTGCTGGCAAGGCCGCTGGCGCTGATCGGCCTTTCCGACCAAAGCGCCGGTGCGCTCGGCGTTTCGGTGGTGAAAGTGCGTATCGCCACCCTTGCCGTCGCCGTGGCGCTCAGTGCGCTGGTCACCAGTCAGCTTGGCATTATCGGTTTTGTCGGACTGGCCGCTCCGGCTCTGGTGCGGCTGACCGGCGTGCGTTCATTCCGGCATCAGATGCTGTGGGTGCCGCTGTGTGGCGCGCTGTTGCTGACGCTGGTCGATCAGCTGGCACAGTTTCTGTCACCTGCCGGCGGCGATCTGCCGACCGGTGCGCTCTCGGGATTACTCAGCGCACCGCTGATGCTGGTGTTGCTGTTTCGCCAGCGCAATCCGCTTCTCACGCCGTCGCCGTTCAGCGCACCGCCCGCCCGCAGGCTGACCCGCGCCCGGCTGCAGATCTTGCTGCTGATGTTGCTGGGCGGGATCGTCGTCTCATTGCTGGTTAACCGGTCGCCGGAAGGCGCTACGTTCCGGGCGCTGCTGGAATGGCGCTGGCCGCGCATGCTCGGCGCACTCAGCGCAGGGGCGATGCTGGCGGTCGCCGGGGTGCTGATCCAGCGGCAGAGCGGCAACCCCCTCGCCAGCCCGGAACTGCTCGGCATCAGCAGCGGCGCATCGCTGACGGTGGTACTGATGGTTGTCCTGTTTAATCAGCCGCTGTCTTCGCTGTTTCCGGCCGCGCTGGCGGGCAGTTTGCTGGCGACCCTGTTGCTGTTTATGTTCGGGTTACGCTCGCGCTTTCAGCCACAATCGATGGTCATGGTCGGGCTGTGTCTGACGCACCTGAGCATGGCGCTGAGTATGCTGTTGCTGATGAGCGGCGATCCGCGCGCGATGATGTTGCTCAACTGGAGCACCGGATCCACCGCAGGCATCACCGCAGAACGTGCGGTCTGGGGCGCGGGTCAGGCGCTGGTGTTGATCCCGCTGGCCTTGCTGTTGCAGCGCTGGGTGCAATTGCTGAGCCTCGGGCATCCCACCGCGCGGTCGCTCGGCATCGGGCTGCGGCGCAGCAATATGCTGATCCTGCTGCTGGCGGCGGCGCTGACCGCAGGCGGCACGTTGCTGATCGGCCCGCTGAGTTTTGTCGGGCTGATTGCCCCGCAGCTGGCCCGCTACAGCGGCGCAATCCGTTTCCGTGCGCAATGTCTGGTCGCGGCACTGTTTGGCGCTTTGCTGATGGTGATCGCCGACTGGCTGGGCCGTAACATCGCCTGGCCGTGGCCGGTTTCCGCCGGGCTGCTGTGCGCGCTGATCGGCGCACCGTGGTTTTTATGGCTGCTGATGAAAGGAAGTAGTAAGCACTGAAGATTCGTGAATCGGCCGCACGTCCCTGTGCGACCGTTGAAAAGATTATTTCATGCGTGTTAAACGGCGAACCAGATCCATTTCGGCACGGCGGAACGGAATGCCGTATTCATCGAGCACATCGTGGAACCATAAGTGGGCGTAATCCTGATTCCCCTTGCGCACCGAAGGCCACGGCAGTGTGGTCTGCGTTTTACCCCGCACCAGCCCCCAGTGATAACAGCCCGCGTTAAAGGCGCTGAACAACGGCAGTTGTTCTTCAAACACGCTGCCCACGTGGCGCGCCAGCCATTCGGTACACAGCACCGGGCGGTTGAATTTTTGCCAGAACCGCAGCGCCTGCAAAAGCTTTGGCGTGGCGACGTAAGCATGGAAACTGATGACATCGGAGAGCTGCGCGGCGGCGACATCGACCGGATGGGTGAAAAACTCGCTTTCCGGCTGATCCGGGTCTTGCGGGAAATGCCATGCGCCGACGGTCAGCGGCGCAACCGGATCCTCCTCCCGCGCCCAGACAAACGCCCGCTGCATCAGTTCGAGCGCAAAAACCTCGAGTTTTTCGTCATACAGCACTTCTTCAAGCCCGGTGGCAAAGGTGCCACGGTTGCCCGGCTCGTTGTATAAATCCCAGATAGCGATGCGCGCGTCGGTACGAAAATGACGAATAATATCGCGTACATAGCGCTCAATCTCCGGCCACCTGTCGCGATCGCACACCACATCCCGCCCCGGACTGGCCGCCGCCTGACTGTTATGTTTGCCCGGCTCCGGTGCTTTTTGCGGGCCAAGGAACGGCTCGTCACCGGAGAATCCGCAATCGTCCATCAGCGTCAGCATCACCTTGATCTGATGGCGCGCAGCGATACTCAGGAACTGATCAATCCGCGCCAGCAAACCGTCGCGATCGTCCTGCCAGACGATGAACGGCAGATTGATGCGCAGCTGGTTATAACCGGCCTGGTGCGCCCAGCCCAGCTCCTGATCAATGGTTGGCGCGTCAAACGTCTCGCGCTGCCAGAGTTCTGTCCAGTTTATCGCCGTGCGCGGAAGGTAGTTGAATCCGCAAATCCACCCCTGCTGCTTTCCCCATTCTGCTGCCTGTTGTTCGCTCCACTGCGTTTTCATTCTGTTCTCCTGGTCCGGTTGCCGGTAACATGCCATTGCTAATAATATTAGCTAATAGTTATTATCAAACCGGCCAGGCTGCAAATATGGGGGGCGGGTTCTGCAAGTGGGATCACACTCTTTTCAGGCAAGCTCGCGGGTGGTCTGGCAAAAATGTGTGCTGTGATATAGTGCGCCGGGCATAAAACAGGGTGACGGGGAAAGGCGGATGGAGAAAAAGAATAAGGTGACAATGAGTGATATCGCACGTGAAGCGGGAGTTTCACAGGCAACGGTTTCGCTTATTTTAAACAACTCACGCGCCATAAAACTCAGCGAAGAAACCCGTCAGCGGGTGTTCGATACCGCCCTGTCGCTCGGCTATAAAAAAATGCCTGCACCGCACCGGGATAACGGACAGGAAGAGATCGCCCTGCTGCTCAACGCCATGCCGAGTTACGATCCCTTTGTTGATGCGCTGAGCGAAGCCCGTGAAGCCGCGTGGCGGCACGATACGCTGCTAACCGTCTATGATTATGGCGATGATATCGGGCTGGCGGTGCGTATCATTGCGCAGCTGAATCAGCGCCGCTGTGCGGGCATCATCATTGCCTCCCCCGTTACGCAGGCGATTGATTTTTCGGTATTCGCCAACCAGACTTCGCTTCCCGTTGTGCTGCTCAATGTCTACGATCGCGCCTTCCCGCTGCTGCCTACCTTCCTGCCCGACGACCGTGCTAACGCGTTGCAGATCACCCGCCACCTCATCGAACAGGGTGCGACTCGCATTGCGCATATCATGGGGGATAACTGGATGGAGGCCTGCGAAATGCGCCGTGAAGGTTACCGCGAAGCGTTGTCACATGCGGGTATTCCTTATGATGAACGGCGGGTGATGGCAACCAACTGGTCGCTGAATGAAACCTATCAGGCCACTCTGGCACTGATGAAACTGCCGGAACCGCCCGATGCCATTTTTTGCTCCAGCGACTGGATGACGCTTGGCTGTTATCAGGCGCTGACCGAACTGCATCTGCGTATTCCGCAGGATATTCTGGTTGCCGGATACGACGATCAGCGCATTGCCGATCAGATGACCCCGAAACTGACCAGCGTACAGTTGCCTTATGTCGAACTGGGCCGTCAGGCGGTGGAATATATTTGTTCAGGAGAAGATGCAGCAACGTGCGTACGCATGGCAGGAAAACTGAAGGTGCGTGCGAGCACCGCAGGATAATGTTTCCGTTTTTAATGCACATTAACCCATGATGACATTATTTTTCAGAAATTAGATTTCTGCTTTTTTATAACATCCGTAGCAACAACGGAGGTTATAAAGATTAATCAACAACGCCTGACATGTTAAGTCCATAGCAATTCGCCTCCGCCGTGGTAGACTTCCGCCTGAACAGGGAAAGTCAATTTTAAATAAATCAGAGGCGGAATGAACACTGAACACCTGTCTGAAAAAATGTCGACTTCAGGTCATCATCCTATGCAAAAGCCCGTTAAAACAATCATTAAATTAATCGGGTTATTCAAACAATTATCTGCTCCATTACTGCCTGACCGCACCGGAGGAGAGGTTAAACTGCACAATGAACAAGGTGATTCTCAGGTCGTGCTTGTGATTGAAGGGACAGTGGATATTTACCGCAACGCGGATAATATGCTATTTGCCACTGCCCGCGCCCCCGCTATTTTCGGGATGCAAGGTTCACCCTATCGCGACAGTATCTATAAGTTCATTTCCCGCCCTGACTGTGTATTAGAAACACTGCCTTTATCCTCTGTTATCCGGATTATAAATGCAAACTCACTTCTTGAAGAACTGCTGATCTGCCAGTCCTATTTCAATGATTACCACGCGTACCGAACAAACATGCTCATTAATAAGACTTCTTACGAAATCGTGCGCGCCCTGTTACTTGAACTGGATAAGGTTCCCTCTGAGATAAAAACCAAAATCAATGTCCCTACGTTTATTTTAGAACGTAGTCATCTGGCGCGCAGCGGAATAATGAAAATATTATCTCACCTGCGGCAAGGTGAATATATAAAAATAGAAAGTGGCAAACTGATAAGCATATTAAGAAAACTGCCAAAATCATTCTGACTGGGGGTTCTGTTTGTTCTGAATAGTTGTCAATCACCCAAAATCTTTCCACAAAAGCCTCTGATATTCCTCGTTTTAAAACATCACTTAACTCACTGATTTTAAATCAAAATAACATCATTACTGAAAAATTCACGCTGTCCTGCGCTGTGGGAGCGAGAGATCACTTCGATAAAAAAATTCTTATCTCTCATTCGGTTAGTCCGCTCAACTGTCCAAAAACGGACGTTGTTGTAAAAACCCATTGTTGTTAAGATCTGCTTCATCCACCCACATGGAATACAATTTACCCGCGCAAAGCCAGAGTAATATCTGATTGCGAATACTCAATCATTCTTTTTTTAAGAACTTGCCCCGTATTATCGGTTAATAATATGATGAAAGAATTTATTTTTTATTCATTGGCAATATCTTTATTTTGTCAAATTCCTGCAGAGACAGTACAGGCCTCTGATAATATTCCTTTGCCTGATCTCGGCAGCCGTGCCGAATCATCTGACGACGCAGATCAAAGCGAGACAAAAAATAACCCGGCTGAGAATGATATTTGGGCCTCGAAGACGGCGCAAATGGCGACGAGTGAAGCGCAACAAAATTTTCAAAATCTGACACCTGAAGGATTGAAATCACAGTTATTCCAGTACGGAAAAGGAATAGCCAGCGGCGCGGCACAGGCGCAAGCCGAATCTTTACTTTCTCCCTACGGGCATATCAGTACACAATTCGTTCTCGATGATGACGGAAGCCTTGACGGCTCGTCACTGGATTATCTCATCCCGATCATTGAGGGAAAGGATAATCTCTTTTTTAATCAAATTTCTGCTCATAATACCGATGGCAGGACAATAGCTAACCTGGGTGCCGGTATTCGTCATAATCTCAGCCAGGACTGGATGATTGGTGCCAATACTTTCTATGATTACGATATTACCCGGCATCACCGGCGTATAGGTTTTGGTGGTGAGGCCTGGACAAACTTTTTAAAGCTCAGCGGTAACTATTATCTGCCTTTATCTTCATGGAAAGATTCCCGCGATCTGGAAAATTATGAAGAACGCCCGGCAAGGGGCTGGGATATGCGTGTGCAGGCTTATTTACCTGCCTATCCTCAGCTTGGTTCGTCACTGGTTTACGAAAAGTATTACGGTGACGAAGTGGCGCTGTTTGGCACTGATGATCTGCAAAAAGACCCTTCCGCGGTCACGCTGGGCGCAGATTATACGCCGGTTCCCATGGTCACCCTTGGCGTGGGGTATAAAAAAGGGAATTCTGATAGCGATGAAGTGACCGCCGAACTCGCGCTGGATTACCGCATCGGCGTGCCCATTTCAAAACAACTGGATCCTTCCGCCGTGTCGCAAATGAGAACGCTGGCCGGCAGCCGGATGGATTTCGTCGATCGTAATAATCACATCGTTCTCGAATACCGCGAAAAAAGCGATCTGGATATCGGTTTGTACCTCAAACCGACGGGCACCGCCGCGCAATGCATCATTGCTGATACACCGGAGCAAGCACAGGCCTATGAAGGATGTCACTGGACCGTAAATGCTTCCATTTCCTCACATCTGGCGATTAAAGAAGCTCGCTGGATCCCCTCTGGCGCGTTTACTCCGGAAACACTGTTAGGTTTACCCGCGTTATCCCCTGAACAAAATATCAGCGCAGGCACCAATAACCACTGGACATTGACGTTCCCGGCCTGGGTGGATTCTCCGGATCCTAATGCCAATAAATATACGCTCTCGGTGATGCTGCTCGACGATAAAGGGCGCAGCAAGCAGTCAAACGCAGTGGATATAATCGTTTCGGAAGCCCCTTCTTCCTATCAGCTGGTTATTAATGATGCCGGTGAGGAGAAGAAAACCACCAAAGTTCTTTCTGACGGTAAAAGTGTGGTCGATTTAGAAGCCAGCGGGAGCAAAATTGCCGGGCTGGCAGGTGAAACGACACCAATTAATGCAGAAGATCTGAATATGACGTTCCGTGCTTATAAAATGGAAGATAAAAGTCATAGCAGCGAAGTGGTGATTCATGCATCAAAAGAAAAATGCGACGCAGCAACATCTTGTCTTTTCTACACCCGTTCTCCGGATAATGGAAAAGCCGCGGTCAGCAGTACCATGAGCGGCGTTTATAGCATTGTCGCTTCACCAGAAAATAAAGAAACACAACGGACCAATGCGGTGCTGATTAATTTCTCCCCGGCTGACACCATGTTTTATACCGCTATTGTGGATAAAGCAGCCCCGGATATTAATCTGACGGCTACCCGGGGAAATACCCTTCAGTTAGGTCATGAATATTTATTCAGGGTCGCCTACGACAGTAATAACAATGGTCAGTGGGATGCCAGTGACCGGGAAACTATTTCTGATACCTCGTCAACACCATTATCGTCGCTTGTGAATTACCGCTGGCAATTTACCGGGGTCACGCCGGAGGGAACGCCGGGCGGCTTTGCCGTTTCCGCGACAGACAACCATAGCCTTATTCTGCCAGCCACCAATACTATGGCGAAGAGCGTTTTCGCCGGTGCCGGAGCAGAAGGTATTCAGGGTTATGAATTAAAAGTGGATTACCAGCTGACGCAGGAAGGGTTGAAATCCGTTGAGTCATTACGAACCCGATAATAACTGGCAGCTTCATTCAGAGTTTACGATTATCTCATTAACAAGAGTCTTTATTACCTATGAAAAATTTCAATAAAACATTACTCGCCACCCTGTTATTTGCGAGCTGTTCACAGTTTGCCGTTGCGGATACCACCGCCAGCGCGGGTCAGATAATGGGTACCAAACCTGTTCTCACCGGTACCGGTGCGGGTGCCGTCGATCACAGCGTCTCCTTTTCCAACGGACATGAAAGTGGCTCTGTCACGGGAATGGCCGTCGGAGATAAAGTCACCCTGAGTTATGTTTTAAAAGACGCCGAAGGGGATACGGACGCCAGTGAAAAAACCATTAAATGGTTCACCACGTCAGACGGTCAGAGCGACAAAAAGGATATCACCGCTGCTGACGGCAAAGCCGACTATACGCTCGCGCAGGCCGATGCCGGACGTTATCTTGGCGTGACGATCATTGAAACCACCTCGACGGGTATCCCAGCGGTCGGAGATACCCTCACCATTCAGGATATCAGTAAAAATGACACCACAGATAATATCCCTGACGGTCCGGTCGTTGGCGGAACTGTGTCAACCATGATTGTCGATGCAGCCGATCCTGGCACTAACCTGATTGGCAAAGCGAACAGTCAGTTGATCCTTGGCCACAGCTATCAGTTCAAAATCTGGTATGACACCAACAACAACAAAGTCATGGATGCCGGTGAAGTGGATGCTTCCTCTAACTACAGCTACGTGTGGACCTTCGACGGTACCTCGGCAACGGCGGGTACAGCTGGAGGTGCGGCCGTCAGCTCAACCGATAACAAGGATCTGAAACTGCCATTAACCAACGCTGATGCGAAGAACGTCTTCGCCAGCGCCGGTCCGGACGGTATTCAGGGTTATCAGCTGAAAGTGGATTACACCGCAAAAGTGAAAGCCACATTAAAGTCCGGTAAGCGTCAAAAATAATCTTTCCCGGCGTTGAATAAGCCGGGCGACGACCGCCCGGTTTATTTCCCTTTACTGAATAACCAGACTCCCGCTGTTATGGTGTAAAAAATGAAAACGAATAAACCCAACGTCACCGGGATCGCTTTTTTAGTGGCAACCTCTCTCGGCGTCTCATTCATGGCAACCGCAGAAGTTATGACGGGGTCAGCGGGCATCGTCGCCGGTACAGCGCCTGTGATTTACAATAATAAAGACCTTCCCGAAACGATAAATATCACGCGGGATAACGATATTATTGGCGATAATGACGAACTCGAAATCAATGACAGTATTTCTTTATCCTGGCGTTTTAATGATGATGAAGGTGATGATGATGTGACCCTCCCTTCTGTCGAATGGATATGTCTGGATGCGGCGAATAATAAGCGAACGCTGTCACAAGGCACGACAAATTATGTTATCAGGCCCGCCGACAAGGGCTGTGTCATCGGTGTGAACATTACCCCGAAAACGGTTACCGGTTTTCCTCAGGCAAATACTCCCCTTCAGATCGGCGATATCAGCAGTTATGACAATTCGGATAATATTCCTGACGGACCGGTAAACCCGCACGCGATCAATATTGTGGGATATATCGTCGCACCGAATAATCCCTCCGCGCGATTAACCGTGAGTGGCGATAACAGTTTACACACCGCCTTTGCCGGTGCCGAAGTACAAATGGAAACAGATAACCTGGCTGACCAGTTAGACTGGACCACCAGTAACAGTGCCATCGCGACAGTCTCGAACAGCGGACTGGTGACATTTAAAACAAAAGGCGCGGTGCGTATTATGGCCAGACATAATGAGAAAAGAGCATCCATGATTTTCTCCCCTGAGCGTTTTTACACTGCAAGTACCTCCAGCAAAAATTGGCCGGACGCCAAAAAAGCGTGTGAAAACCAGGGGCTGCGTCTGCCTAAGCTGGATGAACTCTCCGCCGGGCAACATGTCCGTCACGCACCCGGCACCTCTTTGTGGGAAGAATGGGGAGAAAGTGTGGAAAATATGCCGCATTCAGGCGTTGTCTTTTGGTCTTCTGATATTTCCAGTTTCGATGTCAGTGCCTACGCCTATGCCTACCTGTCAGATGGTCATATTTCCTCTAACACACAAGATATTGTTGAGGGTTATGCCTGTGTAGAATGAAAAGCATAACGCTGTCTGTCATTACAGAAAACATGAGTAATCACGATGAAACTATTAAATAATGAATCCGAATACAGAGAATGGATGACGAAAGATTATTTATATATTGATGACGGTTTTCCGCCAATGCTTGAAGCCGTTGAAATTGAAAATGAACTGGTCAGACATATGCCTGTGAACTACCCCTGCATTGTATTAGAAATTAAAGGCATAAGACTTTATGATACCGATATTATTGAGTTTATATACCGTTCACAGGTTGAGGAGTGGGCAAAGCTGTTAGCCATCATTCATTAAGTGATTGTATAAGAGGATGACCCCTATTTAAAACACCACGGAGTGTCATAAAGGATGCGCCAAAATAAAGGCCAGCATGGCGCTGGCCTGAATATTTACCCGGTCAGATTACTGCAAATCCGTTCCGTGACTGGCGATCACCTTTTTATACCACCAGAACGATTTCTTACGTTTTCTCTCCAGCGTACCGTTGCCGCTGTCATCGCGATCGACATACACGAAACCGTAGCGTTTGCTCATTTCACCGGTGGATGCCGACACCAGATCGATACAGCCCCACGAGGTGTAACCGATGACCGGAATACCGTCGGTAATGGCTTCGCCCATCGCCTGAATATGCTCACGCAAATAGCTGATGCGGTAATCATCATCGATTTCGCCACGCTCGTTAATTTCATCTTTCGCACCCAGGCCGTTTTCCACCAAAAATAACGGTTTCTGATAGCGGTCGTACATCATGTTCATGGTGATGCGCAGGCCGAGCGGGTCGATGCCCCACCCCCATTCGCTGACCTCGATGTGCGGGTTTTTCAGTGATTTAACGATGTTTGCTGCGCTGCTGTTATTGTCGTTCATGTCCGCCGAGGCGCAGCGGGAGGCGTAATAACTGAACGACACAAAATCGACGGTGTTTTTCAGGATGTCGTCATCCCCCGGCTCTTTCGCAATGGTTATCCCCTTCTGCGCGAAGACGCGGCGGGTATAAGAAGGATATTCACCACGCGCCTGGACGTCGATAAAGAACAGGTTCTCGCGATCTTTTTGCAACGCCGCCCACACATCTTCCGGTTTGCAGGTGCGCGGATAGAAATTACCGCCCGCCAGCATGCAGCCGACCTGATTTTGCGGGTTCACGTCATGGGCAATTTTGGTCGCCAGGGCGCTGGCAACCAGCTCGTGATGCGCAGCCTGATATTTCACCTGTTCCTGATCTTCCCCTTCTTCGAACACCAGACCGGCGCCGGAGAACGGGCTGTGCAGCAGAATATTGATCTCGTTAAAGGTCAGCCAGTATTTCACCAGCCCGTCAAAGGCTTCAAAGCAGGTGCGCGCGTAGCGGGCGAAAAACTCCACCATTTTACGGTTACGCCACGAGCCGTATTCGATCACCAGGTGCATCGGCACGTCGAAATGGCACAGCGTCACCAGCGGTTCGATGCCGTATTTTTTGCACTCCGCAAACACGTCACGGTAGAACGCGATGCCTTCGGCGTTTGGCGTCTGTTCATCACCGTTCGGATAAAGACGGGTCCAGGCAATCGAGGTTCTGAATACCGTAAAGCCCATCTCCGCCATCAGCGCGATGTCTTCTTTGTAACGATGGTAAAAATCAATCGCCTGATGGGCAGGATAAAACTCATCGTCTCTGAGCGAAAAACGTTTTTCCTGACCGGTTTTCACCGCCAGCCGGTGCTGGCCGTGCGGGATCATATCCACCGTGGTCAGGCCTTTTCCGCCTTCAAAACTGGCACCTTCGGCCTGATTGGCGGCTATCGCGCCGCCCCATAAAAAGCCGTCAGGAAATGGTGATGCTGCCATGAGAAAGTCCTCTTCTGTAGGGTCTTTAATGTGTTTTTAGCGCACTTTGCCCGGCGGCAAAGGGGCTGGATTGCGGGGTGTCCGTCGGCTGCTGAACGTCAGGCTGCGCCGTCTCCACCGGAATATCTTCAAAGCCGAGCAACAGCGTGGTGACGAAGGAAATCACAATCGCCAGAATCATCACGCCAAATACCCAGACGATGCTCATCGGGTTCGACGGATCGAAGAACTGGACGCTGGTGAACAGCCCCGGTGAGGCCATCGAGTGGCTGGCGAGCCCGCCGAGCCCGGCCACGCCGCCGCAGATAAATCCGCTGATAAGACAGGCGATAAGCGGGCGTTTCAGCCGCAGCGCGACACCGTAAAGTGCCGGTTCAGAAATGCCGGCGATGATTGCCGAAGCGGCAGCGGCCAGCGCGGTCTGACGTAATTCCGGATTTTTGGTGCGCCACGCGACGGCCAGCGAAGACCCGCCAAGGGACAGGTTGGCGCCAATTTCGGACGGCATCACCATGCCTTCTTTACCGGTCTGGGCGATGGTCTGAATGATGCCCGGCGTAAACACCCGGTGCATCCCGGTCATTACCAGCAGCGGCCAGGCCGCCCCCATGATGGCGACGGAAAGCCAGCCAAGATAGTGGTGAACCGTATACACGCCCGCAGAAATGCCGGTGCCGATCCAGATCCCCAGCGGGCCGATAATGACGATGGCGATCGGTGCGGCAATCAGCATGATCAGCATCGGTTTAAGGAAGTTTTTGGTCACGACTGGCGTAATGCGGTCAACCCATCTTTCGATATAAGACAGCATCCAGGTCATGCACAGCGCGGGAATGACGGTGTAGGTGTATTTCACCGCCGTGATGGAGATGCCGATAAATTCGACTTTTTGCCCGGCAGCCGCTTTCGCCATCAGATCGATAAACGCCGGATGGAGCAGCACACCGGCAATGGCGATCGCCAGCGACATATTGGTTTTGAATTTTACCGCTGCCGAAGCCGCGACCATCACAGGTAGGAAGAAGAACGCGCCGTCACCAATAGTGTTGAGAATCACCAGGGTAGACGCGCCCTTCTCGAGTACGCCGGTCATCTCGAGCATCATCGCCAGCAGTTTTACCATAGAGCCGCCGATGATCGCCGGGATCAGCGGCGACATTGTACCAATCAGCGCGTCAAGAATCCCCGACCCAATGCTTTTTAAGGTAATTTTCCGTTTTACCGGCGCAAGATTTGCTCCCGATACGCCTTCCGGCAGCAGTTTCTGTACTTCGGCATAGGCTTGCGACACGTTGTTGCCAATGATCACCTGACACTGATTTTCATTACGCACGACCCCCATCACACCGGTGATGTTTTTCAGGGTTGCGCCATCAACCCGCGAGGCGTCATTAAGCACAAAACGTAAACGGGTCATGCAGTGCGTAACCGCCGCGACGTTGTCCGCGCCGCCGAGGGCACTGACGATCGACTGTGACATTGCTGCAAAATTCTTTGACATGAGTGACAACTCTCTCGAATTCATAGGGTTATGAATGATGCTGTGAGCGTTAAATGCTGTTATTCGCGCTTTTTAAGTCGGTGAGTGAAATAATAGGTAACCGGTTACATACGAGAATGTTCAGTTCTGATGCTGACTTCAATAAAAAGTAATAACGCTGTTTCATTTTTGTGATGACGATCTCCATGCGGTGGCTTCGCGCGTCGAAATCCTCGAAAAACTGACGAAATGTGTAGAATAGCGAATCATTTTTATTTTTCAGGTGTGCCTGATGTCGACAATGCAGGAAGTAGCGTCAAGAGCAGGCGTCTCAAAAGCCACGGTTTCGCGGGTGCTTTCCGGGAAAGGCTACGTGACCCAGGAAACAAAAGATCAGGTTTTTAAAGCCATCGAAGAAACCGGCTATCGCCCGAATTTACTGGCCCGTAATCTGGCGACCAGCAAATCGATGTGCATCGGCCTGGTGGTCACCAACACCTTGTATAACGGCAATTATTTCAGTGAACTGATCTCGCAGGCCGCCAAAAAACTGGACGCCAACGGGCGGCAGCTGATCCTGGTGGATGGCAAAAACAGCGCTGCCGAAGAGCGCGAGGCGATCGATTTTCTGCACGATTTACGCTGCGACGGCATCATTATTTATCCGCGCTTTTTAACGGTCGATGAAATGGACGTGATCATCGATAAATATAAAAAACCGGTGATGGTGGTGAACCGTAAGCTCAGAAAACATCAGAGCCACTGTATTTATTGTGATCATAAAGGGTCGAGTTTTCAGGCCACCCGGACATTGATTGAACGCGGCCATCGCGATATTGCGTTTATTACTGGTTCAATGGATTCCCCGACCGCAACTGAACGTCTGTCGGGTTATAAAGACGCCTTAATCTCTGCCGGAATCGGGGTGAAGGAAGACCTGATCGTGGCCGGGAAATGGTCACCGGCCAGCGGCGCAGCGGCGGTCGATACCCTTCTCGCCCGTGGCGTCGCGTTCAGCGCGCTGATTGCCAGCAACGATGACATGGCGATCGGCGCAATGAAACAACTCAGCCACGCCGCCGTCGCGGTACCTGCGCAGGTCTCGGTAATAGGCTTTGATAATATTCCCACGGCGCCGTTTTTAATTCCCGCGCTCTCCAGCGTGAAAGATCCGGTCAGCGATATGGTCAGCGAAGTGATTAACCAGATTATTTCGATGCTCGATGGCGGGTATTTATCGCAACAGAATCAGTTTACCTCCGACGTTATTTTGCGCGAGTCGGTCATTGACGGGCCATATTATTCCACGGCGCTCTCCGACCGCGAACCTGCACTAAAATAAGGCGGCGTCTGCCCTGCCCGAAATGCCCTTTTTATGTCAAGCCGCAACCTGTTGCGGCTTTCTTATTTCTGCCTGACCCGCTCCCCCTCAATTGCCTTAAAAACCCTTAAGCTTTTTGTGCCCTTTCATTAAAGCCCGGCAGGTTACTGCCAATAACTTTTACGCCTCTTTCAGACCAAAAGTGAAATTTCACTTAAGGCCGATCTTTTTGCTAAAAAGGCTTAATTTTAAGCACGTTAGAGGCAAAATTTGACGAACTGAGAATTATCTTATGCTAACGTTTCACCGCACATCACAGCAGAAATGCGTCGGGAACAGGCGCACTATTTAGCCGGACTCTGATTTGGGAGGATCCCGCACAGAGGCGGCCAGCTAGCAGGCAAAATATAATGAACGAAGATTCTGACGTACTGTATCGGTTGCTGGTTCAACGCGTAGAAGATTACGCTATTTACATGCTGAAACCCGATGGCACCGTGGCGAACTGGAATGCCGGTGCGCAGCGCGCTAAGGGCTATTCGCCTGAGGAAGTGGTCGGGAAGCATTTTTCGTGTTTTTACACCGAGGAAGATAAAAAAAGTGGCTGGCCGCAGCACGGGCTGGAGACGGCACGGGAAACCGGCCGCTATGAATCCGAAGGCTGGCGACAGCGCAAAGACGGTTCACGCTTCTGGGCGCATGTGATCATCGAAGCCCTGCGTGAATCCGGTAACATCATCGGTTTTGCCAAAATCACCCGCGACGTCACCGAACGCCGCGAAAATGAACAGGCGCTGATGTATGCCAAAGATCTGGCAGAATCCAACAGCGAGCAGCTCTCCGCCCTCACCCAGTTTCTCAACACGGTGATCGCCAATATTCCTTCGTCTGTGATTGTCGAAAACGCTGTCTCACGGGAAATTTTGCTGGTGAATCGTCAGGCTGAACGTCTGCTGGGCATTTCGCGCGAAGAGATGCTGGGTAAACGTCCGCAAGACTGCATGGGCGTCGGCCTGAGCACCTTTATCAATAAGCAGTCAGACGAATGTCTGCGGGCGGAAGGCGTGCATAAAAGCGAGCAGCAACTGCTGACCGCCGTCGGTGACCGCACGCTGCAAACCACCAGTTCGGTGATCCGCGGGCACGATCCGCAGACCAGCTACGTCATGATGATCGCCGACGACGTGACTGACCAGCACGCCGCCCATGCGCGTATCCATCACATGGCGCACCACGATAATCTGACCAGCCTGCCCAACCGTATCCTGTTCAGTCAGCGCCTCAACGAAGCCCTGCAACACGACAGTTACAGCCACACCCATACGGCCACGCTGTGTCTGGATCTCGATAACTTCAAAAACGTCAACGACGCACTCGGCCATCAGGTCGGCGATGAACTGCTGCGTGCCATTGCCAAACGGCTGCGCATGACCCTGCGTGACGACGATACGCTGGCGCGAATTGGCGGCGATGAGTTTGCCGTGGTGCTGCCGGGGCTGAAAGATATCTCCGATGCGCATCAGATCTCAAAACGTCTGATTGAATCAGTGCGCCCGCCGGTGATCATCGACGGTCACTCGTTGTCGGTCGGCCTGAGCATCGGTATTGCGCTGGCAGATTCGACGGATAACTCCCCGGATCAGCTGCTGCGCTGCGCGGATATGGCGCTGTACGAAGCCAAACGCAATGGCCGCAACCGCTATGAAGATTTCCGCATTGAGATGGACGCCGCCGCACGTAAACGCCGTGTGGTCGAAATGGATCTGCGCGACGCCATAACCTGCAATCAGCTGCGTCTTTATTACCAGCCGATCACCGATGCGCGGCACGATGCCGTGATGGGCTATGAAGCGCTGATGCGCTGGCACCATCCGCAAAACGGACTGATCATGCCGGTCGATTTCATCCCGATTGCCGAAGAAACGGGCCTGATACACAGCCTGGGATCTTTTGCGCTGCATGAAGCCTGTCGCGAGGCTGCCACCTGGGCGGGAAATCAGACCGTGGCGGTCAACCTCTCGCCGATCCAGTTCAAAAACAGCGGGCTGGTGTCCGTCGTGGAATCGGCTCTGGCCGCCTCGGGGCTTGCGCCGGAACGGCTGGAAGTGGAAATCACCGAGTCCGTGCTGCTGGACAACACGCTGGGAAATGTCGGTACGCTGCGCCAGCTGAAAGCGCTGGGCATCCGCATCGCGCTGGACGATTTTGGCACCGGGTATTCGTCACTGAGCTATCTGCGGTCATTCCCGTTCGACAAAATCAAAATCGACCGGTCATTCATTAATGATATGCAGGACAGTCCGGAAGCGCTGGCGATTATCCGCGCCATCACCGGCATGAGCCGCAGTCTGGATATTCAGACCACCGCCGAAGGCGTGGAAACCGACGAGCAGTTCCGGCGTCTGAAAGAAGAAGGGTGTTCGCTGTTCCAGGGGTATTTTTTTGGACGGCCTCAGCCCTCAGAGTCCCGCCTGCTGGGCTTTACACCTGTCTGATGCTAGCCATTAGACACGACACCCGCCCTTTTTGATCGGGCAATAAAAGGGGCTTTTTTCGGTTAATTCAGCCGATTACATCACAGCGTTGATAAAACGACCGCCGCCCGCTTATCGGAGTACGTTAAGCGGGCGGCGGTTTTCACCTCACGTTACGGCTCAGATCATCGGTAAATTCAGGTCATGTCGCGCTGCGCATTCGGCTGCCTGTTCATAGCCTGCATCCGCATGACGCATGACGCCGGTCGCCGGATCATTCCACAGTACGCGCGCCAGCCGGGCATCCGCCTCGGGTGTGCCGTCCGCCACAATCACCATGCCCGCATGTTGCGAGAAGCCCATACCGACGCCACCGCCGTGGTGCAGGCTGACCCAGGTCGCGCCGCCTGCGGTATTGAGTAAGGCGTTCAGCAACGGCCAGTCAGACACCGCGTCCGAGCCATCTTTCATCGCCTCGGTTTCACGGTTTGGCGACGCCACTGAACCGGTGTCCAGATGGTCGCGGCCAATCACCACCGGCGCTTTCAGCTCGCCGTTGCGCACCATTTCGTTGAAGGCCAGACCGGCAATATGACGCTCGCCCAGCCCCAGCCAGCAGATGCGCGCAGGAAGTCCTTGGAAGGCAATGCGTTCACGCGCCATATCCAGCCAGTTGATCAGATTGGCATTATCCGGGAACAGCTCTTTCAGTTTGGCATCCGTTTTGTAGATATCTTCCGGATCACCGGAGAGCGCCACCCAGCGGAACGGCCCTTTGCCCTCGCAGAACAGCGGGCGAATATAGGCCGGAACAAACCCGGGGAAATCAAACGCATTAGTCACACCTTCGTCTTTTGCCACCTGACGGATGTTGTTGCCGTAATCCACGGTCGGGATGCCCATCGCGTGGAAATCCAGCATCGCCAGAACGTGTTTCGCCATCGAAGCTTTCGCGGCCTTAATCACTGACTGCGGGTCGGACTGACGCGCCGCCTGCCATTGTTCCAGGCTCCAGCCTTCCGGCAGATAACCGTTCAGCGGGTCGTGTGCGGAAGTCTGGTCGGTGACCATATCCGGACGCAGGCCGCCTTCTTTGGCCCGCGCCACCAGTTGCGGCATCAGCTGAGCCGCGTTACCCAGTAATCCCACGGAAATCGCTTTCTTCTCTGCACAGGCTTTTTCGATCATCGCCAGCGCCTCATCAATGCTGTGCGCCTTGTAATCGAGATAGCGGGTGCGCAGGCGGAAATCAATGCGCGATTCCTGACATTCAATCGCCAGCACGCAGGCACCGGCCAGCACACCGGCCAGCGGTTGTGCGCCGCCCATACCGCCCAGACCGGCCGTTAAAATCCACTTGCCGCGCAGGTCGCTGTTGTAATGCTGACGCCCTGCTTCGGCGAAGGTTTCGTAGGTGCCCTGAACGATGCCCTGCGCACCGATGTAGATCCACGAACCGGCGGTCATCTGGCCGTACATCATCAGCCCGGCTTTATCCAGCTGGTGGAAGTGCTCCCAGTTTGCCCAGTGCGGCACCAGATTGGAGTTGGCGATCAGCACGCGGGGCGCATCGGTGTGCGTACGAAACACGCCCACCGGTTTACCGGATTGCACCAGCAGCGTTTCGTCTTCACGCAGCTTGCGCAGGCTGTCGAGAATGGCTTCGAAAGCCGGCCAGTTACGCGCCGCTTTGCCAATGCCGCCGTACACCACCAGATCGTCCGGGCGCTCGGCCACGTCGGGGTCGAGGTTATTCTGCAACATGCGGTAAGCCGCTTCGATCAGCCAGTTCTGGCAACTGAGTTCTGTGCCGTGCGGGGCACGAACTACGCGGGCAACGGCAGTTTTTTGAGGAGCGTTCATTTTCGTATCCTTTATCGGGTCAGGAGAATCAGGCAAAACTTGGCAACAGCGCTTCAATGACCGCCGGCCAGTGTTCACGGGTGGCCCACAGACGCATCATCTCGACATCCGGTGCCATCAGGCGGTCTTGTTCAAGGAAAGGCACGTCGGCGCGAATAGCTTTCAGTTCGTTTTCCAGCAGGGCCGAACTTTGCAACGGACGGTGGAAATCAATGCCCTGCGCCGCGGCCATCGCTTCTATGCCGACCACCACGCTGGTGTTAAAGCACATGTCGCCCAGACGCCGCGCGGCGTAGGTTGCCATGGACACATGATCTTCCTGATTGGCCGACGTCGGCAGGCTGTCCACGCTGCCGGGGTGCGCCAGAGATTTGTTTTCAGATGCCAGCGCCGCGGCGGTGACCTGCGCAATCATAAAGCCGGAATTGACCCCGCCGTCGTTGACCAGGAACGGCGGCAGGCCGGACAACCCGGTATCAAGCAGCAGTGCCATGCGACGTTCTGAAATCGCGCCGATCTCAGCAATCGCCAGTGCCAGGATATCTGCCGCAAAGGCCACCGGCTCGGCGTGGAAATTCCCGCCGGAAATCACCTCTCCGTTCTCAGCAAACACCAGCGGATTATCAGACGCCGCGTTGGCCTCAATGCGTAAAATACGTGCGGCGTGATGCAAATTATCCAGGCAGGCGCCCATCACCTGCGGCACACAGCGGATGGAATAGGGATCCTGCACGCGGCTGCACCCGGCATGAGAAGTGACAATGTCACTGCCCGCCAGCAACTCCGACACCGCCGCGGCCACGGCGATTTGCCCGATCTGCCCGCGCGCCTGATGAATACGCGGATCCAGCGGTTTGACGGACCCCTTGATGGCCTCCAGCGACAGTGCACCGGCGATCAGACCGGCGGAGAAGACCCGCTCGGCCTCAAACAGCCCGGAGAGCGCCAGCGAGGTGGACACCTGCGTGCCGTTAAGCAGCGCCAGCCCCTCTTTCGGCCCGAGTTCAAACGGCTCAAGCCCGACGACCGCTAACCCTTCGCGGGCTGACACTTTCTGCCCTTTTACCGTCACCTGCCCTTCGCCTATCAGCATCAGGGAAAGATGGGCCAGCGGCGCTAAATCGCCGGATGCCCCCACCGAGCCTTTTTCCGGAATGCAGGGATACACCCCGGCGTTAAACAATGCGATCAGCGCGTCGATCACCGCCATCCGGATCCCGGAATGCCCGCGCGACAGGCTCAGCACTTTGGTCGCCATCACCAGCCGCACCACGTTATCGGCCAGATCTTTGCCTATGCCGACGCTGTGTGACAGCACCAGATTACGTTGCAGTTCCGCCAGCCGGTCCGCCGGAATACGGGTCTGCGCCAGTTTGCCAAAACCGGTATTGATGCCGTACACCACCTTGCCGGATTCCACAATGCGGGTAACTGTTTCCTGTGAAGCCTGCACGTCGGCCCGTGCTTCCTCAGCCAGTTCGAGACGCACGTTGCCCTGATAAATGTTGCGCAGCATCGGTAAATCAACCAGACCCGGTTGCAGGTGGCAAAGGGTCAATTCTGTGGATGAAGAAGCCATAATCTATTCCTGTATAGACAAGTGAAGCTAAGAGTTTACCCGAACCAGACCGGAGCCTGTCGGGTGGCTGTACGCTACTGATTAGTGAAAGACGATCGCAGCCCAGAGCAGCAGGCTGTCCGCATGTTCGGCGTGTATCCGGGCGGTGTCCGCGCGGGCAGCCGGTGTGGCCCGGTAAAACCCTTCGCCCTGCCTGACACGCCGTCCGTCCGGCATCTGCCATTCACCGCTCACGACATAGATCACACCGCTCTGATCGGTGGAAACTGACAGCGTTTCCCGCGCGGCGATCACCCGCGCGTGGCACACCGTGCGGCGCGTCATGATGTTGAAATCGGTGGTGACGCCTGCGGTGAGACGTGCGGTGACCGCCAGTTCGCCGGGGAAAGCAAAGGGTTCACCGGCGCGGGTCAGGGAGTGGCTGATGTCCGGTGGCGCGAGCAACTGTGCGCCTGCGCCGGAAAGCAAAGTGATGGAGCGGTCAATGCCGGGAAAAGCTGAAAACGGGCCGTCCTGCGCGATAGTGGCGATGCTGGCGCGCCAGTCAAAATCAGCGTTTCCTTGCGCAGCGCTGAGGATTTCGCGGGTTTCCCCACCGCCGTTACGCCAGGGGGTGACCGGCAGCCCGGCGAAAGTGAAATGCTGCCAGCCGGTCATGCGACGTCCTCCGCCAGTTGCTTAAGCACCCGCAGGAAATCTGCGGCGGCGGCCTGTTGCTGCGCGTGTTGTCCGTCAATAATCCGGGCAATCCCCCCGACATAAACGTCGCGGATTTGCCCGGCGTGACCGGCAAACAGCCAGCGGTTGAGCAGTTCACTGTTTTTCGCCGCCGCCAGATAAGGATCGTTGCCGTCCAGCACCAGCCAGTCGGCGCGAAAACCGCTGGCGAGTTTACCGACGGGAACGCCGCACGCCTGCGCCCCGCCCTGTAAAGCCTGTGAATACAGCACATCACCCACCGAGTGTTGATGCGCCAGCGTCAGACGGTTACGGCGCTGATCGCGCAGACGCTGGCCGTATTCAAACCAGCGCAGTTCTTCCACGACGTTGAGCGAAACGTGGCTGTCGGAGCCAATGCCCCAGCGGCCCTGGTGCCCGAGGTACTCCACTCCGGGAAAAATACCGTCGCCTAAATTGGCTTCCGTCGTCGGGCATAATCCGGCGACAACGCCGCTTTTCGCCATGCTGGCAAGCTCAAAACGGTCGGCATGGGTGGCGTGAATAAGACACCAGCGGCGGTCAATGTCGAGATTATCGTAAAGCCAGGTGATCGGTCGCTGTCCGCTCCAGCCGAGGCAGTCGTTCACTTCTTTCAGCTGTTCGGCAATGTGGATATGCACCGGCGAGTGCGCATCGCCCGCCGCCAGCACCTCACGCATTTGCCCGAGGGTCACCGCGCGCAGGGAGTGAAAGCACAGCCCGCTATTTTGCAGAGGTTTGCCGCTGAGCTGCTGGCGAACCACCGCCTGCTGTTGCAGATAGCTGTCCACATCCTGAATAAAGCGTTTCTGGCCGGGCTGCGCAGGCTGCCCGCCAAATCCTGCGTAGCGATACAGCACCGGCAGCAGCGTCAGACCGATGCCTGCCTGCTCAGCCGCGGCGCTTAACTGCGCGGTCATTTCACCGCGATCGGCATACGGCTGCCCGCTGACATCATTGTGCAGATAGTGGAATTCGGCGACCTGGGTATAACCGCCCCTGAGCATTTCTATGTACAACTGGCGGGCGATGATACCGGTTTGCTCCGGCGTCAGGCGCTGCACCATGCGATACATCAGGTCACGCCATGTCCAGAAACTGTCCTGCGGATCCCCGGCGACTTCCGCCAGACCGGCCATCACCCGCTGGAAAGCATGCGAATGCAGGTTAGGCATTCCCGGCACGACCGGCCCTGACAGCCTGATGCAGTCTTGCGAATCGCTGCCTGCGGTGACCGCCGTCAGCATTCCGGCAGCATCCACGTCCAGACGTACATCGTGCGCCCAGCCTTCGGCGAGTAAAGCGCGTGAAGCAAAATAAGCAGCCATGACATCGTTCCTGATTAAACATGGGGAAACAAAACCCGATGTGAGAAAGTTTTGAGCAACTTGTCTATACATATACATATGCCTGATTGCCCTGTAAACTTGCAACAGGAATTTTTTTGATTTTTGTTTCCGTCGTCCTCTTTTCGTTTGCCTGCCCGTGGTGGACACTACGGGGCTGTATCAGGGATCCCATTCAGCCATTGCACATCTGACAATGCGTGTGAAATGAAGAGCGTTGAAAACTCAATGAACGAGGTAAAAGACATGTCGGAGCCGACGCCACTTTTGCAGTACGGTGCAGCGCAACAGGGAGTGTCCCAGCAGACATTGTCCGAACTGGCCGCCGCGATGAGCGACACCCCCGCCCCGATCTATCAGCGCGTCAAACAGGCGATCATCAGCCAGATCCGCGCAGGCGTGTGGAAACCGCATCAGCGTGTGCCGTCTGAAAGCGAACTGGTGAACGAACTGGGCGTCAGCCGCATGACCATCAACCGGGCGCTGCGCGAACTGACCAGCGAAGGTTTTCTGATCCGCATGCAGGGTGTCGGCACGTTTGTTGCCGAAGCCAAGGCTTACACCCCGATGCTGGAAGTGCATAACATTGCCGATGAAATCGCCCGGCGTGGCCATCGTCATGACAGCAAAATTCTGGTGTGCGAAGCGCGGCTGGCTGATGCCGCTCAGGCGCAACAGATGGAAATCGCCCCCGGCGCGATCCTGTTCTATTCGCAAATTGTCCATTACGAAGACCGGGTGCCGGTACAGATTGAAGAACGTTTCGTCAACCCCGAGACTGCGCCGGACTATCTGCAGGAAGTGCTGAACAAACAGTCGCCGTACACGTATCTGATGACCATTGCGCCGCTGACCGCCGGTGAGCACCGTGTCGAAGCCATCAGTGCCAGCGACGAACAGCGGGAGCTGTTGCAACTGGGCGAACATGAGCCTTGTCTGCTGATCCATCGCCGCACCTGGAGCGGCAACCGCGTGGTCACTTCGGCACGTCTGATTTATCCCGGTTCCCGTTATCAGCTGTTCGGACGTTTCACCAGTCACGGTTAAGCGGCTTTTCACTTGCCGGTTATCGGCGAATGCGCTAGGTTGACTTTAGTTGTCTATACAAGATGATTATCCCGACAATTGATCGCCACCTGGAGCCTGCCATGCCGGTAACAACGTCCCCGCACTCTTCTGCCCCCTCCCGCGATTGTGACAGCCTATGGCGTGGTGCCACGCTGGTCACCATGCAGGACGGGCACTATAACCTGATCGAAAACGGCGTGATCGCCGTGCGCGACGGCCACATTCTCTGGGTCGGCAGCGAGGCTGACTGCCCGGATTTTCCCGGCGCCGTGGAACATGCGTTTTCAGGCGGGATCATCACGCCGGGGCTGGTTGACTGCCATACGCATCTGGTTTTCGGCGGTGACCGCAGCGCAGAGTTCGAGCAACGTCTGAACGGCGTGAGCTACGCTGACATTGCGGCGGCAGGCGGCGGGATTTTATCGACGGTGAACGCCACCCGCGCGGCCAGCGAAGAGGAACTGCTGGCGCAGGCATTGTTCCGCCTGCAACCGCTGCTGGCCGAGGGCGTGACCTGCGTGGAGATTAAATCGGGCTACGGCCTGAGCGTGGAAAGCGAAATCAAAATGCTGCGGGTGATCCGCAGGCTGGGGCACATGTTGCCGGTGGAGGTGAAATCCACCTGTCTTGCCGCGCACGCCCTGCCGCCGGAGTTCAAAGGCCGGGCTGATGATTACATCCAGCTGATTTGTGACACCCTGCTGCCGGTGGTTGCCAGAGAACACCTGGCGGACGCCGTGGATGCCTTTTGCGAACACCTGGCGTTCTCGCCGGAACAGGTCGAACGGGTTTTCACTGCCGCTCAGGCTCTCGGCCTGCCGGTGAAAATTCATGCTGAACAACTCTCTTCCCTGCACGGCAGCGCGCTGGCCGCACGTCATCACGCGCTGTCTGCCGATCATCTCGAATACGCCACCGACGCCGACGCCATCGCCATGGCGGCCAGCGGTACCGTAGCTGTGCTGCTGCCGGGCGCGTATTACCTGCTGCGCGAAACGCAGTGCCCGCCCGTCGCCCTCTTTCGCCAGCACGGCGTGCCGATGGCGCTGGCCAGTGATGCCAATCCGGGCACGTCGCCCGCCCTTTCCCTGCGTTTAATGCTGAATATGGGCTGCACGCTGTTTCGCCTCACGCCGGAGGAAGCGCTGGCAGGCGTGACCTGTCACGGCGCACGCGCGCTGGGTTTGCAGGCCACACACGGCACGCTGGAGGTGGGAAAAGTCGCCGATTTTATTCACTGGCCGCTTTCGCGTCCGGCTGAACTGGTTTACTGGCTGGGTGGTCAGCTGCCCTGCACCGTTGTTTATCGTGGTCACTCCCGTGGAGACGTTCGTTTATGAGCCTTTCAGCTAGTCACGTTATCGCCAATCCTTACCATTTTATCCGGGGAACTGCGCCGTTGCTGATCAGCATTCCTCACGCAGGCACGCACCTGACGCCGGAAGTCGCCAGTGGTCTGACGGATGCGGCGCTGCCGTTGTCTGATACCGACTGGCATATTCCCCGCCTGTACGATTTTGCGCGCTCGCTCGGTGCCAGCATTCTGGTAGGTGAATATTCCCGCTTTGTGATTGATCTCAACCGCCCGGCGGACGACACACCGCTTTACGCCACGGCCACCACCGGGCTGTTTCCCGACACCTTGTTCGACGGACGCCCGACCTTTAAACCCGGCATGGAACCGACCGCCGCACAGCGTCAGCAGTATCTGGCGCAAATCTGGCAGCCGTATCATCAGACCCTTCAGGCGGAACTGGCGCGGATGAAACAGGAATTTGGCTATGCGTTGCTGTTTGATGCGCACTCCATCGCCTCGCGCATTCCGCGACTTTTCGAGGGTAAACTGCCGGATCTCAATCTGGGCACCAACGACGGCGCGAGCTGCCTGCCGGGGCTGAGCGACGCGGTGGAAGGCTGTTGCCTGCAACAAACGCGGTTTAGCCACGTGCTCAACGGGCGCTTCAAAGGCGGATACATCACCCGCGAGTACGGGCAACCGCAGGCCGACCAGCACGCGGTTCAGCTGGAGCTGGCACAGGTGAATTACATGGAAGAAATCGAGCCCTTTGCCTGGTCCGAAGATAAAGCCACCGAACTTCAGGGCGTGCTGAAACCGCTGCTGGCGGGCATGCTGGCATGGGGAGAGGCGCACTACCCTTAACCCTTTGCGGTGCAGGTTTCCGGCCTGCACCCTGCGTTTTCCCCCGCAGCGCCTGCTGTCATTTCCCCGTCACATAATCTCTTTAGGCTCATCTCACCAATAAGTCCCAAAGAGGATAGTACCGTCATGAACATTCCAGCTTTTACCGGCGGGAATGCGCCACCGCGCATTGCTTCTCCCCCCGCTATCGCCATCCATCAGGTGTCCCATTTTTTCGGGAGCAACCGGGTACTCAATCACGTCAATCTTTCGGTGCCTTCAGGCACGATCCTCGCCCTCCTCGGCCCTTCGGGTTGCGGCAAAAGCACGCTGCTGAAAATGCTCGCCGGTTTATTGCATCCCGCCTCCGGCCAGATCTGTTTTGACGGCAACGTCGTTGCCAGCGGAACGTTCAGTCTGCCGCCGGAACAACGCAATCTCGGCATGGCTTTTCAGGATTACGCACTGTGGCCGCACATGAGCGTCGGGCAAAACGTCGCGTTTCCGCTGCAAATGCGCGGTATTCGCGGCGCAGCCCGCCACGAGAAAGTGATGGCCGCGCTGGATCGGGTCGGCCTGGCCGATTTCGCCTCCCGTCGTCCTGCCGAGCTTTCCGGCGGGCAGCAACAGCGTGTGGCACTGGCGCGGGCGATTGTCGCTGAGCCGCGGATTTTGCTGTTCGACGAACCGCTGTCCAATCTTGATCGCGACCTGCGCGAAAGCCTGTGCGAAGAGATGGCAACGCTGCTGCGCCAGCTCGGCACCACGGCGGTGTATGTCACCCACGATCATCACGAAGCCCGCGCCCTGGCTCACCGGATCGCACGCATGGATCAGGGCGCTATCGCCAGCATTGACCTGAATGACGCCTCCGTCGTTTCCCCTTTTGTTGCTTAACCTCTGATGGAATTACACACATGAATCGCACACGATTTTCCGGAACCAAAACAGGCGTAATCACCGCAATGACTCTTTCTCTCGCAATGGCAGCAGGCAGCGCGCAGGCGCTGACCCTCTATACCGCCGGGCCGGGTTCGCTGGCTAAAAAACTGGCGGCAGGCTATGAAAAACAGACCGGCGTGAAAGTCGATGTTTTTCAGGCAACTACCGGTAAAGTGATGGCACGACTGGAAGCCGAACAGGCCAATCCGCGCGCTGACGTCCTGATTTCCGCCTCGTGGGACACCGCGACCGATCTCGAACAGCGCGGCTGGCTGCTGGAATACCAGAGCCCGAACGCAGAACAGGTGCCGGCGCAGTTTAAAACGCCGTATTACGTCGCGCAGGGCATTTCCGCGCTGGGCATTGTGTGGAACACCAAAAGCGGCACCCCGGAACCGAAAGACTGGGGCGACCTGACTAAACCGGAGTTCAAAGACAAAGTCACCACGCCGGATCCCTCTCTTTCCGGCGCCTCGCTGGATTTGCTGATCGGGTTACAAAATGCCCACGCTCAGCAGGCATGGCAATTATTTGATGACCTGAAAGCCAACGGCATGATTATCGCCGGGCCGAACGCGCAGGCGCTGACGCCGGTGTTACAGGGCGCGAAAGCGGCAGTGTTCGGCGCGGTGGATTACGTTTCCTACGCCAGCATGCAGGACGGCGAATCGGTCAAAGTGATTTTCCCCGCCAGCGGCACCGTGATTGCCCCGCGCCCGATGATGATCCTCAAATCCAGCCAGCAACAAAAAGACGCCAAAGCTTTCATCGATTATGCCCTCTCGCCGGAAGGCCAGAAGCTGGTGGCGGATGCCTGGCTGATGCCGGCGCGCACGGACATCGACGCCAAACGTCCGTTGTTCAAATCCCTGAAGCTGTTGCCGGAAGATCCGCAGGCTTCTGCCTCACGTAAAGACGTTCTCGATCGTTTCGCAAAACTGTTCGCCCAGCCATAACGCCCGCCGGGCTGCGTTGCCGCAGGTTGCGCAGCCCGTTTCTGAGAAACAAATCATGAATAAGAACGCTTTTTTACCGGGCGTGACCGGCCTTGCGCTGCTGTTGCTGGTCGCTATACCGGTGAGTTTTGTGGTGCTACAGGCGGTTTTTCCGCATCTGGACACCAGCAGCTATCATGCACCTTTCAGCGCATTTCGCCGCGTTTTCGCCGAACCTCAGCTCTCAGGGCTTATCGGTACAACCTTACAGGTCGGGCTCGGCGTGGCGTTATGCAGTGGGCTTATCGGTATTCCGCTCGGCGCCCTGCGCGGATTATTCCGGCTGCCGTGCGCCGGGCTGTGGGATGTGCTGTTTCTGGTGCCTTTTTTACTGCCGCCTTACATCGCCGCGCTGTCGTGGATGCTGGCGTTGCAGACCAACGGTTATGTGCAGCAACTGCTGCCGTGGCTGCATCTGAATGATTTCCTGTTTTCCCTGCCGGGGATGATCGTGGTGATGACGCTGAATATCTTTCCGGTGGTCTATTTCGCTGTCTCACGCAGCATGGCCGCCAGCGGCAGTCGCCTGGCCGATGTGGCGCGGATCCACGGCGCGGGCCCGTGGCGGGCATTCTGGCGGATCACGTTACCGATGGCCTTACCGGCGATGGCGTCCAGCCTGTTGCTGGCATTCACGCTGTCAATTGAAGAGTACGGCGTGCCCGGCGCACTCGGTTCACGCAGCGGCATTCTGATGCTGACCACCGGCATCGAGCAGCGCCTGGCCGACTGGCCGATCGATTTGCCCGGTGCGGCAGTGCTTTCACTGGTGCTGGTGGCGATGGCGCTGTGTGCTTACAGCGTCCAGCGCGCGGTGCTGGCAGGTAAAAATGTGGAAAGTATGACCGGCAAACCGGCAGACCTGACGCAAAAATCCCTGGCTGGCCGGACGATCCCGGTGATGATTTTGTTTTCACTGGTGGCGCTGATTGCCGTCGCGCTGCCGCTGCTTTCGATGCTGGCGACCGCATTTTCCGGCACACTGTCAGGCGGCCTTGCGCTTTCGAATCTGACCCTGCGGCATTTCAGCGCGCTGTTTGCTGCGCACGGTGACGCGATCGGGGCGCTCTCTACCAGCCTCAGTCTGGCGGCGGGCACGGCGCTGATCGCCGGGCTGACCGGGTTTCTGGCATCCTGGCTGGTGGTGGTACGGAAAATTCGCGGTGCGGCGTGGATCGACGGGCTCTCTTTGCTGCCCGCTGCGCTGCCGGGCATTGTGGTCGGCGTCGGGTTGATTCTGGCGTGGAACCGCAGTTTCTGGCCGGTGACGCCTTACAACACCTGGGGGATTTTGCTGCTGGCCTATTGCTGTTTGCTGCTGCCGTATCCGGTGCGTTACGTCAGCGCAGCGCTGAAACAGATTGGCGGAAATCTCGATGCGGCCGCGCGGGTGCATGGTGCCACGGCGGCACAGACCTTACGGCTGATCCTGCTGCCGCTGGTGTTTCCAAGCCTGCTGGCGGCGATGATGATGGTGTTTGCCGTCGCTTCACGTGAACTGGTGACCTCCCTGCTGCTCTCCCCGGCGGGCGTACAAACGGTGTCGGTGTTTGTCTGGCGGCAGTTTGAGCAAGGTTCGGTGGGCGACGGAATGGCGATGGCGTCCGTGGCGGTGTTACTGAGCCTGACGCTGATGTTAGCGGCGTTCAGGCTACAGCAACGGCAGGCGGCTTAACTTTCCCGCTGAGGTTGCGGGTGCGGGCGGTCGCCGGAAGGGATCAGTAAACCGGCGGCGACCGCCAGTACCGAAATCACCGCCGAGACCACAAACACCCAGTGCAAAGAGGCCGCAACGCTTTCGGTTATAGCACTGAGCTGACCGGCTTCCATCGCGCCACGCGTGGCTTTCTCCATCAGTTGCTGTACCGGATCGCTCACCTCAGGCAAACGGTATTGCAGATTAAGATTGAGCGTTGCGCCCAGCAACGCCGTGCCGATGGCCGACCCGAGCATGCGGGTAAACAATGTGGATGCCGTGGCAATTCCCCGAATCTCTGGCCCGACGCTGTTTTGCACCGAAACGATAAACGTGGTGTTACACAATCCCATGCCCGCACCGATGGAGAACGCCGCCAGACGCGCAACCCACAGGCCGGACGTCGGTGAAAGTAACAACAGCGCCAGACTGCCGCCCACCAGCAAAATTCCGCCGATGACCGCCGTGGCACGGTATGACGTCGCTTGCATCAGCCGGCTGCTTAACATACTCGCCAGCGGCCAGCCAATGGACATCAGCGCCAGCGTGGTGCCCGCCTGTAACGGCGTGCCGCCAAGCACGCCCTGCACGTAAGTCGGCAGAAACGCGCTGATCCCCATCATGGTCGCGCCGATAATCAGGCCACCGACGTTACCGGCGATGATCACTTTGCTCTGCCACAACGCCAGCGGAAACAGCGGCTCCGGCGTTTTGCGCTCCTGACGAATCAGCAACAGCGCGCTGCACACGGCCAGCCCAATCAGCCCCAGCGCCCAATATCCCAGCACTTCGGCCTGCAGCAGCGCCAGCAGCAACGCCGCCACCGAGAGGGTCAGATAACCGGTACCGGCCAGATCCAGCTGGTGCTGTTTACGCTGACCGTCCGGCGGCAGGTATTTGATTAAAATCCCCATCGCCACAAGACCGATCGGTACGTTGACCCAAAACACTACCGCCCAGTGGAAATGCGACACAATAAACGCGCCCATCAGCGGCCCGACGATGGCCGAAACACCCCACACGCTGGAAAGATACCCCTGCGCTTTCGCCCTTTCCTGCGGGCCATAGACGTTGGCGATAAGCGTGGTCGCAATCGGCGTTATCGCCCCGGCGCCCAGCCCCTGCAACGCACGAAAACCGATCATCCAGCCAAGGGATGGTGCAAAGCCACAGAGAACGGAGCCGATTAAAAACAGCGTGGTGCCAATGAAAAACATTTTCCGGCAGCCGTACAAATCGGCCAGCCTGCCGTACACCGGCACAGTGATCGCCTGGGTCAGCAGATAGACGGCAAACACCCAGCCAAGCAGGGAGAAACCGCCCAGATCGCCAATGATGGTCGGCATCGCGGTCGCGACAATCGTCACTTCCACCGCTGCCATAAACATCGACAACATACAGGCGATGAGGATCAACGGTCGGTGGGCATTTTTAACGACAGGATCGTGCGCAGATTGTGTTTCTGAGGTGTGAGTGACGGCCATGTTCTCTTTTTTCTTCAGATTGATGCGTTAATGCTAATCCCGAATTATAGACAAAAAAACGGCTCCGGGTCAGAGAGACGGAGCCGGTTAATTGATGAGCAGATTTTACAACGCTGACGTCAGGCGCGGGTCAGGGTTTTCAGATCAAAGCTTGAGAGGTCGATAAACTTCGCCATATCGCGGCTTTCTGCGCGGGGTAAATAGGGAATTTCACCCAGCAGCGGTGCTGAAATATTGGCGGTCAGCGCATCGATAGTCTGCTGATAATGTGCAAGGCATGGGTTAATTCGATTCGCCACCCACCCTAACAACGGTAAACCGTCGGCAATAATAGCCTGCGCGGTTAATAGCGCGTGGCTGACACACCCTTCCTGAATACCGACCACTAACACCACCGGCATATTTTGCTGGCGCACCCAGTCGGAATATAAAAGATGCGGAGTAATCAACGTTCTCCAGCCATCACATCCTTCAACAATCACCGAATCAGCCTCTTCCCGCATAAAATTGAGGCCGCTGGTCATTATTTCAAACACATTCTCAGGTATTTCACTGGCATAAATATCTTCATCAGTTAATGCCAGAGGCGTTATTTTTTTGAAAGGATAAGCAATAGAAGATGACTGCTGGAGAGTTACCGCATCTTTATTTCGAACCCCGTCGGCCAACTCCTGGCTGCCTGTTGCAATAGGTTTATAGCCCAGAACGCAGCGATCCTGCGCGGCTAAGGCCTGAAGCAAGGCACGTGTGACAATGGTTTTACCTACACGGGCATCCGTACCCGTGACGAAAAAGTGCGTTAACATGGAATTCAGGCTCCGGGATCTCTCCGTCTTATTGAAAGATAATCTCCGGTAAAAAACACCGCCAGAGACAAAGTAACGACGGAAAGTCTAGGCGATGCGAGATGCGAGCGGTTTGCGTTAGCGCAATGTTTTGTTGACCAGCGAACGAAAGCTTATTCTGATTTATTTTAAATCAGACAGTAACGTTATAAAAAAACTCAGCCTTGCAGAAGCTTAATCAGTAATGATCCGCTGTAGAGCGCGTCTTTAACTAATGCCGCGCCAGGCATTGTTCCCTGATTATAAAATTGCGTGGACTCAAGTTTGATATTTTCGCTATATGCAGGAAGTGATTGCTGCTGAATACAGGACATTATCGCCGGATGCAGAATATCCTGAGATAAATTAAGCGGTGAGCCGATGAGCACTTTTTCCGGATTGAACAGATTGACCATGATCGCCAGCATCCGGCCTACGCTCTGACCGACGCCGATAATGACATCGCGCGCCAGCTGATCGCCCCGGTTCGCGGCGTCGCAGACGGCTTCAATGGTCAGCGACACGCCGTGCAGCAGGCTGGCAGGCGCGGATGCCGTCAGACGCTGGCGCACCAGTTCGAGAATGCTGTCGGTGCTTGCCACCGTTTCCAGACACCCGTGATTGCCGCAGTAACAACGTTTACCGTAAGGATCGACCTGCGTGTGACCGATTTCCACCACGCTGCTGCTGCCCGCATGCAGTACGCGCCCGCTGGTGATCACCCCCGCGCCGACGTTGTGATCGATAACAATCTGCACCACGTTTTTGCAGCCGCGTGATGCGCCGTATAATGCTTCCGCCAGCGTCCAGGCGCTGATGTCATGTTGTACGAAAACCGGCAAACCGGTGTGTGTGCTGAGCGTATCGCCCAGCGGCATATCGAACACGTCATGGTAAAACGGCATACGGTGCACAATGCCGCGCCGCGCATCGATCATGCCCGGTAAGGTGATGGCGATAGCGGTAAGGCGTTCGAGTTTGCGCTGGTGACGGATGAAGAACTGGTCGATTTCGGCGATGATGCGTTGCATCAGCGGCTGCGGGGCCTGCTCGGGCAGCGGCAGCACCTCTTCCACCACCAGTTTACTGCTCAGATCGCGCAGCCCCAGGGTGATCGACCCCAGGCTGATGCGTGCGGAAAGATAATGCCAGGCCTGAGTATCCAGGGCTAAACCGATGGCGGGACGCCCGCGGCTGCCGGGATCCTGAAATTCCGTTTCCAGCACCAGATGCGCCTGAATCAGTTCACGGACAATTTTGGTGATACTGGCGGGTGCCAGCTGGGCTTTTTTGGAAAGCTCAATGCGCGAAATAGGACCAAACTGATCGATCAGGCGATACACAGCACCGACGTTGGTTTGTTTGATTTGATCAATATGGCCGGGCTGCCCATCGGGGATCACTCAAGGAACTCCTGTTATTTTCGCGCTTCAAAATAAAGATTAGAGGCTATGGTGGGGTTTTTGCTATATGTCGTCAACTATTTGATTCGTTATGTGATTCGGTGCACATATTGCGTGAAAACACGTTCGGAATTGACTGGAAATACAGCAGATTTTGTCATAGGTCAGAGCCCGTCCTCCGCCATCATCATTGCCATAAACGCCGTCGCCGACGCCGTCATGGGCCGTTCGGCGTGATTCACCAGCCACAGTTGCGTGGTGCCTTCCATTTTTCCAAAGCGTAAATAGCGCACGCCCTCGACCTGAATACGCAAATACGAGGCCGGTAAAATCGAGACGCCCAGCCCCGCCGCCACCAGCCCGATAATGGTCAGCGGTTCGCCGACCTCCTGCGTGATATAAGGCGTGATCCCCTGCGTTTTCAGCTGCACCAGAATGTCGTCATACAGTGACGTCCCCACGTCTTTAGAGAAAAACACGAAGGGCTGATCGGCAAGATGCTGAAACGTCAGTTCGCCTGCGGGAAGATCGTTGAGCGGATGGTCTTTGTGCACCACGGCAATCAGCGGCTCCGACCACACCTGCTGATGCGCCAGCTGCGGCGGCAATTCGCCGTTGCGCATGATCCCCAGATCGAGTTTTCCTTCCAGAAGCGGTTCGATCTGCTGTTTGCTGTTGAGCTGCTCAATGCGGATATTCACCGCGGGATAGGTCAGGCGAAAAAGGTGCAAGGTACGGGAAACACGCTGGAGAAAAGGCGCTGATGAGGTCAGCCCGAGGGTCAGATTGCCCGCCTCGCCGCGATGAATACGCGCCGCCTGTTCCGAGGCTTCCTCCACGCGCTGTAAAATCTGCCGCGCTTCCGGCAGGAAAGCGGCACCCGCCTGTGTCAGCCGCACCGTGCGGTTGCTGCGATAAAACAGCGCCGCGCCCACATGGGCCTCCAGTGCCTGAATTTGCTGGCTCAGCGGCGGCTGCGAAATGTGTAAACGCTCCGCCGCGCGGCCGAAATGCAACTCATCAGCGACGGCAATAAAGTAACGCAGGTGGCGCAGTTCAATGTGGCTCATGGCGCGGGTCTGACTCCGATTGATATTTTAAACATATCGTTTCAGCGAAATTAATATATTAGACAATATAAAGCCGACTGTTAAAATTTTCATACATTTTCAAATAGTTTTTATTATCACCCTGGTTAAGGACTCTCAGTGAAAACCACCCGGCGGAATGCCGCTGCACCCTCCCGCGATTCAGTGAATGACGACGAACTCAATCCGGACATGCCCGTCGTCCGCTCCGGCCTTAAAACACCTTTCATTAAACGTGGCACACCGCAATTCATCCGCGTCACCCTCGCCCTGTTTTCGGCGGGTCTGGCGACCTTTGCGCTGCTCTACTGCGTTCAGCCCATATTGCCGGTGCTGTCCCATGATTTCGGCGTGTCGCCGGCAACCAGCAGCCTGTCGCTGTCGTTGTCTACCGGTCTGATGGCCATCGGTCTGCTGTTCACCGGGCCGGTTTCTGACGCCGTCGGGCGCAAATCTGTGATGGTGGTGGCGCTGCTGCTGGCGGCGGGCTGCACGCTGGTCTGTTCGGTGATGCAAAGCTGGGACGGCATTCTGATGATGCGCGCCCTGATTGGCCTGTCGCTCAGCGGCGTGGCTGCGGTGGCGATGACCTATCTGAGCGAGGAAATTCACCCGAGCGTGGTGGCGTTCTCGATGGGGTTATACATCAGCGGGAACTCCATTGGTGGCATGAGCGGGCGTCTGGTCAGCGGCGTACTGACGGATTTCTTCTCCTGGCGCATCGCCATTGCGGTGGTCGGTGTCTTCGCGCTGGCGGCGGCAGTCATGTTCTGGCGAATTCTCCCGCCGTCTAAGCACTTTCGAGCCAGTTCGCTGAAACCGCGCAAGCTGCTGATCAACTTTAAATTGCACTGGCGCGACAGCGGTTTGCCGCTGCTGTTTATCGAAGGTTTTCTGCTGATGGGCAGCTTCGTGACCATGTTTAACTATATCGGTTATCGCCTGCTCGGCACGCCTTACAACATGAGTCAGGCCATTGTCGGGATTTTATCGGTGGTGTACCTGATGGGCACCTACAGCTCCCCCAAAGCGGGCGTGCTGACCGGTGTTTATGGCCGTGGGCCGGTGCTTATCGGTGCCACCGGCATCATGCTGCTGGGCATTGTGATCACCGCGTTTTCACCGGTCTGGCTGATTTTCATCGGCATGATCCTGGTCACCGGCGGGTTCTTCGCCGCGCACTCGGTCGCCAGCGGCTGGATCGGACGCCGTGCGCGCCGCGCCAAAGGCCAGGCTTCCTCACTGTACCTGTTCTGCTATTACGCCGGGTCAAGCGTCGCCGGTACGCTCGGGGGATTCTTCTGGCACGCCTACGGCTGGTACGGGATCACCGGGTTCATCAGTTTGATGCTGATAGCTGGCCTGGGGGTTGGGGTGAAACTGATGCGGTTATCTGAGAATTGACGCGCACTTGCGCAAATGATAATTATTATCATGTAAATTCACTTTGCCAGGCAGGTTTTTATGACACCGAACACGGATTCCGCCGCCACATGTTGCATTGTCGGCGGCGGCCCCGCGGGCTTAATGCTGGGGTATTTGCTGGCGCGCAAGGGCATCGATGTGACGGTGCTGGAAAAACACCGTGATTTTTTACGCGATTTTCGCGGCGACACCATCCATCCTTCCACCCTCGACATTATCTGGCAGCTCGGCTTTCTCGACGAGTTTCTGAAACTTCCGCACCAGCGGGCTGAAAAACTTTACGGCGAGATCGACGGCAAGGAAACCACGCTGGCGGATTTCAGCCATCTGCCGACACAATGCAAATTCATCGCGTTTATGCCGCAGTGGGATTTTCTTAATTTTATCGCCGGTAAAGCCGCCCTGCTGCCGAATTTCCGATTGATCCATCACGCACAGGTGTTGTCGTTGCAGGAAGAGAAAGGCCAGGTAACGGGCGTGATTGCCAGCGTGGCGGGCGAAACACAGACCTTCAACGCCGATCTGGTGGTGGGCTGCGACGGGCGCAATTCAATTGTGCGCGAACAGGCCGGTATGGAAATTCGCCGTTATGGCGCGCCGCGCGACGTGCTGTGGCTTAAAATCAACAAGCGCCCGGACGATCCGCAGTGGTCAATGGGCCACCGCGGTCCGAAGAAAAACTTCATCATGATCGACCGGGGTGATTACTGGCAGTGTGGCTATTCCATCCCGAAAGACAGCCTCGACGCGCTCAAAGCGCAAGGGATCCCGCCATTCCTCGATCTGCTGGCCGGGGTATCGCCTTTCGAACGCGCACGCCTGGCCGAGGATATTCTCAGCTGGGACGACGTGCGTCTGCTGGTGATCCGCATCGACCGTCTGAAGGCGTGGGCGAAACCGGGGCTGCTGTGCATCGGCGATGCGGCTCATGCCATGTCACCTATCGGCGGCGTCGGCGTGAATCTGGCGATTCAGGATGCGGTAGCGACCGCAAATATCATCACTGAACCTTTGAAAGCCGGACGCCTGACGCTCAGGCATTTAAAGCGCATCCAGCGCCGCCGCGCGTTTCCGACATGGGCGACGCAGTCGCTACAAATTATGATCAGCCGTGCGGGGCAAAAAAAACGCACCAAACCTCCCTCCCGGATGGAGGCGTGGCTGCGCGGGCGCAAATTTATCCCGTTCTTGTTTGGGCGCCTGATTGGCGTGGGGTTTTATCGGGAAATCCCGAAGCTTTGATTTTGGGTTGGCCGCCCAAACGGGTCTTGAGGTCAAAGTCGTGGGTTGCCACCCACACGGGCCTTAAGAGGCGCCTATCGCCGCGCCTCTTAAGAATCTCCGGCTCTTTTACTGCGCGCTACCGCTTGCTGGCTATGTTTCAGTTACCACGGCGTAAGGCTGGAAATCTTGCCGCTGCGCGGTACCTTCGTTTCGGGATTGCAGCCTCTGGTCTGCAACCTCTCACTCAGCAAGATTTCTGAATCGCCCGCACGATCTTAAATTCAAACCCCATTCCCATTGGCTTTTCAAATCAAAATCAGTGAGGTTGTGAAGTAAAAGCCTGAGGCCGGTTCCAAAATTCCGCCGGAGACAAGATTTCTGAATCGCCCGCACGATCTTAAATTCAAAACCCATTCCCGTTGGCTTTTCAAATCAAAATCAGTGAGGTTGTGAAGTAAAAGCCTGAGGCCGGTTCCAAAATTCCGCTGGAGGCAAGATTTCTGAATCGCCCGCACGATCTTAAATTCAAAACCCATTCCCATTGGCTTTTCAAATCAAAATCAGTGAGGTTGTGAAGTAAAAGCCTGAGGCCGGTTCCAAAATTCCGCCGGAGGAGAGGCGCAAAACCGCGCGTCTTTTTGCGCGGGTTGTAGCCCGAACGAAGGGCACCGCGAAGCGGCGGGATTTTGCGGCTATCGCTGCGGCATCTGAAACATAGCCCGCGAGCGGAGCGCGCAGTAAAAGAGCCCGGGGGGTCTTGGGGGGCGGCGGCGATATGCCGCCCCCCAAGTCGGTGTGGGCCGACGCCCACGGTTTTGACCTTAAGGCCCGTGTGGGTGGCAACCCACGACCTTGACGTTGAAGTTGACGTTAAAACGAGTTTTAAACCCCCTCTTATTCCCCGCTAAACATCACATATTTTGATATTCCCCTGTTTTTCATCACCCATAATTGATAAGCGTCATGACGCCCGGTGCGCTATTTCGGCACAGTGCCCGCCTTTCATTTGGATCCATATTGACTCTCGGGGATACAACATTATGTGGGAATTACTGATCGGGCTGGTGGTTGCCGTGTTTGTCGGGCGGTACATCATTAAAGGCTATTCGCCCACCGGCGTGCTGATGGTCGGCGGCCTTTTGCTGCTGGTGATAAGCGTGTTAATGGGCCACAGCGTGCTGCCCGAAGGGGCGAAAAGCACCGGCTGGAACACCACGGATATCGTGGAATACGTCAAAATTCTGCTGATGAGCCGCGGTGGCGATCTCGGGATGATGATCATGATGCTGTGCGGTTTCGCCGCCTACATGACGCACATCGGCGCGAACGACGTGGTCGTGCGGCTGGCGTCGCGTCCGCTGAAAATGATCAACTCCCCTTATATTCTGATGGTGGCGGCCTACATTCTGGCGTGCCTGATGTCGCTGGCCGTCTCCTCGGCAACCGGGCTGGGCGTGCTGCTGATGGCCACCCTGTTCCCGATCATGGTCAACGTCGGCATCAGCCGTGGTGCAGCAGCGGCGATTTGTGCCTCCCCTGCGGCCATCATTCTTTCACCGACCTCCGGTGACGTGGTGCTGGCCGCGCAGGCGGCGAACATGCCGCTGGTGGATTTTGCATTTAAAGCCACCCTGCCGATTTCTGTGGCCGCCATCGTGGCGATGGCCGTTGCCCATTTCTTCTGGCAGCGTTACCTCGATAAACGTGAAACCCCCGAAACGGTGGATGCCCTGGATTCCAATAAAGAAGATGTGGTGGAAACCAATGCGCCCGCGTTCTACGCCATTCTGCCCTTCACGCCCATTATCGGCGTGCTGATTTTTGACGGTAAATGGGGACCGGGGCTGCACATTATTACCATTCTGGTGATCTGCATGTTGCTGACTGCGTTGATTGAAACCGTACGTAACCGCAGCGGGAAAATCGTGTTCGCCGGTCTGGACGTTGCCTATCGCGGCATGGCCGATGCCTTCGCCAACGTGGTGATGCTGCTGGTCGCGGCAGGTGTCTTCGCGCAGGGGCTGAGCACCGTCGGCTTCATCAGCAGCCTGATCGGTCTGGCGCAAAACTTCGGTTCCGGCAGCCTGCTCATGATGCTGGTTCTGGTGGTGATCACCGTGCTGGCTGCCATGACCACCGGCTCCGGTAACGCCTCTTTCTATGCATTTGTGGAACTTATTCCGAAACTGGCGGCGAAAATGGGCATCAACCCGGAATATCTGGTGATCCCGATGCTGCAGGCCTCAAACCTCGGGCGCACCATTTCGCCGGTGTCAGGCGTGATCGTCGCCGTCGCCGGTATGGCAAAAATCTCCCCGTTCGAAGTGGTCAAACGCACCTCCGTGCCCGTGCTGGTCGGCCTGATTGTGGTGATCGTCGCCACTGAAATTCTGGTGCCGGTGCATTAAACCTTCCCCATTTTATTACCTGAAGCCTTCATGCTGAATCAAGGCGGCAACCGGGTCAGCCCCGTGAGCATACAAAAGTATGTGACCGGGGCGCGCCAAGGGGCCAACGCGGAGATGGCGTGAAGGATTAAGGTATTGATCACATAAATACGATATCGGCTACCGCTAACTCAGGTTAAGCTACTGCGCCTTGAAGGTCGGGGAAGACTCTCCGTGCTGACTGGGTGAAAAAACCCGCGTAATAAAGGTTTTTTATGTCGAATAATCCGGGCTATAAACGTATTGGTGGGTGGTTACTGGCACCGATGGCGTATCTGATTGTGACGTTGTTAAGCGTGGCATTAATGCTGGCATTGTTTTCCATGGCATTATTTATGCCGGAATCGCGGGATTACTTACTCACCAATTCGCAGGCATTTACCCTGCAATGGTATTTTTCCGTAGTGACCACATTAGCGATGGGGGTATTTACCGTCGCCGTGTTGTGGCAATTCTGCAAGCGTGCCAAAGCCTTGCCGAAAATGTATATTATCTGGTTACTGTGCACCGTGTTGCTGGCCGTAAAAGCCTTTGCATTCTCGCCGGTTACCGATGATCTGGCCGTGCGTAACTTATTGTTACCTTTATTGGCTGCCGCGGTGTTTGTGCCTTATTTCAAACGCTCTCTGCGGGTTAAAGAAACCTTCACGGAATAACCCTGAAGTTTTAATGTTTATTATGTCCGGGCAATTGTCATGACCTCTTATTTATTACTGTTTGTCGGCACCATGCTGGTAAATAACTTCGTTCTGGTGAAGTTTCTTGGGCTGTGCCCTTTTATGGGCGTCTCTAAGAAACTGGAATCGGCTATCGGCATGGGGCTGGCGACCACGTTCGTTATCACCCTGTCCAATATCTGCTCATGGATGGTCAACACCTTCATCCTGATGCCGCTGGAGCTGGTTTATCTGCGCACGATGGCGTTCATTCTGGTCATCGCCGTGGTCGTGCAGTTCACCGAAATGGTGGTGCGTAAAACCAGCCCGTCGCTGTATCGCCTGCTCGGCATCTTCCTGCCGCTCATTACCACTAACTGCGCCGTGCTCGGCGTGGCGCTGCTGAACATTAACCAGCAGCTGAACTTCATGCAGTCTGCGCTGTACGGCTTCGCCGCATCGCTCGGCTTCTCGCTGGTCATGGTGCTGTTCGCCGCTATCCGTGAACGCCTGGTGGTGGCTGACGTCCCGGCGCCGTTCAAAGGTTCTTCCATTGCGCTGGTCACCGCCGGTCTGATGTCGCTGGCCTTTATGGGCTTCACGGGTCTGGTGAAATTCTAATGTTTGAATTATGGGTAGCGATTGGCGCGCTGACCGCTCTGGCGCTGGTTTTTGGCCTGCTGCTGGGTTACGCCTCGCGTCGTTTTGCCGTGGAAGGCAACCCGGTTGTCGATCAGATTGACGATATTCTGCCGCAAAGCCAGTGCGCGCAATGCGGATATCCCGGCTGTAAGCCTTACGCCGAAGCCGTTGCCAACGGTGACAACATCAATAAATGTGTGCCGGGTGGCGAAGCCGTGATGCTCAAGCTGGCCACGCTGCTTAACGTTGAACCGCAGCCGATGGGCGAAGACGCCGCCGCTGCGGTACCGGTGCGCAGAGTGGCCTACATCGATGAAAGCAACTGCATCGGCTGCACCAAGTGCATTCAGGCCTGCCCGGTGGATGCCATCGTGGGTGCCACCCGCGCCGTGCATACCGTGATCACTGATTTATGTACCGGCTGTGACCTGTGCGTCGCGCCTTGTCCGACGGACTGCATCGAAATGCTGCCGATCAAAACCACCACCGCAAACTGGAAGTGGGATATGCAATCCATTCCGGTTCAGGTCATCCATGCGGAGTAACATGTTTAATCTGTTTGCCGCGCTCAAAAAAGACAAAGTCTGGGACTTCGACGGCGGTATTCATCCGCCGGAAATGAAGACGCAGTCGAGCCACGTTCCGCTGCGCAACGTGCCGTTGCCTGAGCGCTTTATCATCCCTCTTCAGCAACACCTTGGCCCTGAAGGCGAGCTGTGCGTCAGTGCGGGCGACCGCGTATTAAAAGGTCAGCCGCTGACGACAGGCCGTGGCCGTACCGTGCCCGTGCATTCGCCAACGTCAGGCGTGATCACGGCCATCGAACCGCACATCACCGCGCACCCTTCCGGCCTGAAAGAACTCTGCGTGCTGATTGAAGCCGACGGGCAGGACACCTGGTGCGCGCGCGAACTGATTGCCGATTACCGCCAGCTTTCTGCCGATGAGCTGAATCAGCGCATCAGCCAGGCCGGTATCGCCGGGTTGGGCGGCGCAGGCTTCCCGACCGCCAGCAAGCTGGCAGGCGGCCTGACTTCCACCCGCACGCTGATCCTCAACGCGGCCGAATGTGAACCCTACATCACTGCCGATGACCGGCTGATGCAGGAACACGCGACGGAGATCCTGCAGGGCACGCGCATTTTGTGCCACATGCTGCATCCGGAGCGCGTGCTGATTGGCATCGAAGACAACAAACCTGAAGCCATTGCGGCGTTCAAAGCGGCGATCGGCGCGGATATTACCGACGGCGTGCGTTTCGAACTGCGCGTGGTGCCGACCAAATACCCTTCCGGCGGCGCTAAACAGCTGACCAAAATTCTGACCGGCCTCGAAGTGCCGAAAGGCCATCACTCGTCGTCCATCGGCGTGCTGATGCAAAACGTCGGCACGGTGTATGCCATCAAACGCGCCATCATCGACGGCGAACCGCTGATCGAACGCGTGGTGACGCTGACCGGTGAAGCGATGGCGAAACCGGGCAACGTCTGGGCGCGTCTGGGAACACCGGTGGCGCACCTGATGCAGGAAGGCGGATTGCAGCCTCAGGGCGACAAAAAGATGGTGATCATGGGCGGCCCGCTGATGGGCTTTACCCTGCCGTCGCTTGACGTGCCTGTGGTAAAAATTTCCAACTGCCTGCTGGCACCGTCTGAATCCGAACTGGGTCAGCAGGAACCGGAAGAAGCCTGTATCCGTTGCAGCCTGTGCGCGGAGGCCTGCCCTGCCGGTTTGTTGCCGCAACAGCTTTACTGGTTCAGCAAAGGTGAAGAGCACGAGAAAGCCCGCAATCACAATTTGTTTGATTGCATCGAGTGCGGCGCGTGCGCCTATGTTTGCCCGAGCAACATTCCGCTGGTGCAGTATTACCGTCAGGAAAAGGCCGAAATCCGCGCTATTGATGCCGAAACCGCCCGTGCCACCGAAGCCAAAGCGCGTTTCGAAGCCAAACAGGCGCGCATGGAACGCGAGAAGTTAGCGCGTGAAGAGAAACACCAGAAAGCCGCCGTGAAGCTCAGTGAAACGCCGGTGCAAGACGCGCCAGCCGAAGAGAAACCGGTGGCTGAAACGCCGGACGTCGATCCGCGCCAGGCCGCACTGGCGGCGGCGATTGCCCGCGCCAAAGCGAAAAAAGCCGCCGCGCAGCAAGACATCCCCGTGGCCTCAGAACCGGTGCCTGAAACGCCACCGGCTGCCGAAGACGACCGTAAAGCCGCCGTGGCCGCCGCCATCGCCCGTGTCAAAGCCAAAAAAGCCGGCAACGGCGTGGTAGTCGAAGCAAAGGACAGTGAGCTGAACGTTGCGCCTGCCGCCGATGCGGATGCAGATCGCAAAGCCGCTGTGGCCGCCGCCATTGCCCGCGTCAAAGCGAAAAAAGCCGCTGCCGCACAGCCTGCCGGTGAAACAACCGGTGAGGAACACGTGGCAACGGCACCGGCTGAACTCACCGCTGACGACAAACGCAAAGCCGCTGTCGCCGCCGCGATTGCCCGTGCCAAAGCGAAAAAAGCCGCCGCGCAGAGTGATTTACAAGACGACGCACCATCAGAAAAAGACCCATCACAACAAGAAAGCGATCCACGTAAAGCCGCCGTGGCTGCTGCGATCGCCCGAGTTAAGGCCCGCAAAGCCGCTCAGACCATGTCGAACGAGGAATAGATGGCCTTCAGGATCGCAAGTTCACCTTTTACGCATAACCGCCAGAGCACCAGCACCATCATGATGATGGTGATCCTGGCCTGTGTTCCCGGCCTGATCGCTCAGGTCTGGTTTTTTGGTTACGGCACACTGGTTCAGCTGACGCTGGCCATCATGATTGCTCTGCTGGCAGAAGGCGCGGTGCTGCAACTGCGCAAACAACCGGTGAAAAAACGTCTGGGCGATAACAGCGCCCTGCTGACGGCGGTGTTGCTGGGCATCAGCCTGCCGCCGCTCGGGCCGTGGTGGATGGTGGTGCTCGGCACCATATTCGCCATCATTATCGCCAAACAGTTGTACGGCGGGCTGGGACAGAATCCGTTTAACCCGGCGATGGTCGGCTACGTGGTGCTGCTGATTTCGTTCCCGGTCCAGATGACCACCTGGTTACCGCCGGACGTGCTGCAACATCATCACGTCGGTTTTACCGACACGCTGCTGACCATTTTCACCGGTCACAACAGTCAGGATCTGACCGCCTATCAGCTGAACATGAATGTCGATGGCGTGACGCAAGCCACTCCGCTGGATGCGTTTAAAACCGGGCTGCGCTCAGGACATTCGGCAGAACAGATCCTTGCCACCCCGCTGTTTGGCGGTTCGCTGGCCGGTCTTGGCTGGCAGTGGATTAATCTCGGATTTCTGGCCGGTGGCCTGTATCTGATGTGGCGTAAAATTATCAGCTGGCACATTCCGGTGGCTATGCTCGGCATGCTGACATTCTGTGCGGCGATTGCCTGGGGACTGGCTCCGGAGAGCTACTCGTCGCCGCTGGTGGGGTTGTTCTCCGGCGCGACCATGCTCGGTGCCTTCTTCATCGCCACCGACCCGGTCACCGCTTCCACCACGCCGAAAGGTCGTCTGGTGTTCGGTGCCCTCATCGGCTTACTGATTTGGCTTATCCGCACCTATGGCGGCTATCCCGACGGCGTGGCCTTTGCCGTTCTGCTGGCAAATATCACCGTGCCATTGATTGATCACTACACGCAACCGCGTGTCTACGGGCATCGCTGAGGAAGAATTATGTTAGCGACAATGCGACGCCACGGCCTGATTCTGGCATTTTTTGGCGCACTGATGACCGGTATGACCGCCATCGTTAACCTGCTGACCAAACCGACCATTGAGCATCAGGCGCTGCTACAGCAGAAAACCCTGTTCGATCAGGTTATTCCTGCCAGTGTGTACGATAACAACCTTCAGGATGAATGTTACAACGTCACAGATGAGTCACTGGGCACCGCCACCCCGCACCGGATGTATCTGGCGCGCAAAGGCGGAGAACCGGTGGCTGCCGTGGTGGAAACCACCGCGCCTGACGGCTATTCCGGTGCGATTCAGTTACTGGTGGCGGCGGATTTCAACGGCAAAGTTTACGGCTCCCGCGTGCTTGAACAGCATGAAACGCCGGGGCTGGGCGACAAAATTGAAGTGCGTATTTCTGACTGGATCAAGCATTTCGCCAATCAGACCGTCAATGGCGCCAGCGATGAGCGCTGGGCGGTGAAGAAAGACGGCGGTATGTTTGATCAGTTCACCGGCGCGACCATCACCCCGCGCGCCGTGGTGCGTTCCGTGAAACGGACTGCATTATTTATCGGGACGGTACCGTCTCAGCTCTCCCAACTTACCCCTTGCGGAGCCCGTGATGAGTGAAGCCAAAAAGATAATCGTTCAGGGTCTGTGGACCAATAACTCCTCGCTGGTTCAGCTGTTGGGCCTTTGCCCGCTGCTGGCCGTGACCTCCACTGCCACCAATGCGCTCGGTTTAGGCCTGGCGACCACGCTGGTGCTGACCTGCACCAACGGCATGATTTCCGCGTTCCGTAAGTGGATCCCGGATGAAATCCGTATTCCGATTTACGTACTGATTATCGCCTCGGTGGTAAGCACCGTAGAGATGCTGATCAACGCCTACGCGTTCGGGCTGTATCAGGCGCTGGGGATTTTCATTCCGCTTATCGTCACCAACTGTATTGTGGTGGGGCGTGCGGAAGCCTGCGCGGCGAACAGTCCGGTACATCTGGCGGCGCTGGATGGCGCAATGACCGGGCTGGGAGCCACCTGCGCGATGTTCGTGCTCGGCTCGATGCGTGAAATTCTCGGCAGCGGCGTGCTGTTTAACGGCGCGGATCTGCTGCTCGGCCCCTGGGCCAAAGTGCTGCGTATCGAAGTTATCCACCTTGATAACCCGTTCCTGCTCGCCATGCTGCCGCCGGGCGCCTTTATCGGCCTTGGCCTGCTGCTTGCCGGGAAATACCTGATCGACCAGCGCATGAAAGCGCGTAAAGCGGTGCAACATGTTGCCGCTGAAGAAACCCTGCCAAAAGGAAGTGTGCATGAATAAGGAAAAGCGCGTCGCGATCCTCAGCCGTTTGCGGGACAACAACCCGCATCCGACCACCGAGCTGGTGTATACCACCCCGTTCGAGCTGTTGATTTCGGTGTTACTTTCCGCGCAGGCCACGGACGTGAGCGTAAATAAAGCGACGGCCAAACTTTACCCGGTCGCCAACACGCCGGAATCGGTTCTGGCGCTTGGCGTGGACGGCGTGAAGGAATACATCAAAACCATCGGCCTGTTTAATGCCAAAGCGGAAAACGTGATCAAAACCTGCCGCATTTTGCTGGAAAAGCATCAGGGTGAAGTACCGGAAGATCGCGCTGCGCTGGAAGCCTTGCCGGGCGTTGGCCGCAAAACCGCCAACGTCGTGCTCAACACCGCCTTCGGCTGGCCGACCATTGCGGTCGACACGCATATTTACCGCGTCTGCAACCGGACGAAATTCGCGCCGGGTAAAACCGTTGATGACGTGGAAGAGAAACTGCTCAAAGTGGTCCCTGCCGAGTTCAAACTCGACTGCCACCACTGGCTGATCCTGCACGGTCGCTATACCTGCATTGCGCGTAAGCCGCGCTGCGGGTCATGTTTGATCGAGGATTTGTGCGAGAGCAAAGAGAAGGTTTATGCGGAGTGAAAGGGGTTCCCTTTGGATCCCTTTTGATGGCTTTAAAAGCTTTAAATCATTAAAAGCTTTTAAACAGAATTGAGTAAATTTCGGTTTTTTAATAACGGTTATCACTCGGCATTTCGTGCCGAAACCGACCAGAGGGGAAAGGCTTTTCCCCTCTGGACTCCCCTCGCTTTTTCAAACACGTGATCCGCGCGCTGGCTATGTTTCAGCAACCACAGCGACAGGCTGGAAATCTTGCCGCTGCGCGGTACCCTCTCTCGGTCTTCGAGCCTCAGGTCTCGAAGCCGCTCCGTTCGGCAAGATTTCTGAATCGCCCGTGGGATCTTAAATTCAAAGACAAAATCAACGGCAGACTGTTTTTATCTTTTAGATAAGTTTATTGGCGCGCTTAAAAATGGCACCGAATGAAGGGTGAGGCCTTAGGCCGGGTAACCTGAAATGAGCGGCTGCGGGTCATGTTTCAGCAATATTTCTGAATCGTCCGCAGTTTTTAGAAAAATAAAGAAAGTGAGGTTGTGAAGTATAAGCCTGAGGCCGCTTTCAAAAATCACGCCGTAAGGAGAGGTGGAAAACCGCGGGTCTTTTTACGCGGGTTGTAACCCGACTGAAGGGAACCGCGCAGCGGCGGGATTTTGCGGCTATCACGGCGGCTGATGAAACATAGCCAACGAGCGAAGCGCGCTGTGAAAAAGCGCGGAGTCCAGAGGCCCGCGCGTTACCGGGTCTCTGGTCGGTGTGGGCCGACGCCCACGACCTTGAATTTGAAGTTAAAAGCCGCTATGGCGCCAGCCTTTGTGATTAAATAAAGGATTTCGCCTGCTTCAGCACCACATCACATGCTTTTGTTTTCACTTTCTCTTTCACCTGCGTCAGCCCGCTGCCAAGGTTGTTCAGATCTACACTCTGATCTTTACCGGTTTTCAGTAAACCGCCCAACCCTTGCTGATAATCCTGGCTTTCTGCGCCCGATGCACTCTGGATACCCAGTTTGCTCAGCAACTGATCTTTGACATTCTCGGTGCTGGCTTTGGAAAGCACGTTATTCTTCACACAATATTGCAACACACCGGCGACGTTGTTCGCGCTGGTGGAAGTCAGCGCACTGTCGCCACCGCCGAGCAGTGAGGTCAGGGATGAGGTGGTGCCGGTGCTGTTGGTGTTTTTGCCCGCGCCGTTCAGCCCTTCATTGGCCGCCTGCTGCAACTGCCCCAGCAAATTGTTCTCTGCCTGCGCGCCGCCGGCCAGTAAAATGCCGCTTGCCGCCATCGCCAGGATCACCGTTTTTAATGCTTTCATGTTTTATTCCATCCATTTTACTTAAGTCATGCCGCAAAGCTTGAGCCCAAAGACTCATTTCATCAATAGGATTAAGAGAGAGAAAACGCTGATGGCGCTTTATTTAGGCCATGCCGGCGGTTTTTCCAGAGGTTGTTGCGCCAGCCACAGACCGGAGGCGGTGAAGAAATGCTGGGCCAGCGGTGTGGAGCGCCCCGCTTCGGCGACCACCAGCGCGGCGTGGCGGCTCATCGGCGTGATGTCCAGCGGGCAGCGCTTCAGCGCCGGATGCATGTCATCAATCAGATGCCCGCGCGGCACCAGCGCGCAGCCAATACCGACAAACACGCCCTGCATCAGCTGAAATATCGATGTGCTTTCCAGACGGGGATGAAGTTCCAGCCCGGACTGACGGAAGAAGTTGTCAAGATAACGACGAAAATAGCGGCTGGGCTCGGACAGACACAACGGCAGCGCGACCGCCTGTTCTGCGGTCATCAGGGTCAGGTTTTGCAGCTCAGGGAAATGGTCGGGATGGTAAACCACGTCCACGCCGCCGTCATCGAGCGGTACCAGCTGAAAACGCAGTTCATTGAGGGTGGAAAATTCGAAGAAACCAATGCCGACATCCACCGAATGGCTGCTCAGCGCTTCAATCAGCTGGTCGGCACTGACTTCCGCGACCCGGTAATCCAGCCCCGGATGCACCAGGCTGACCGCTTTGATCAACTGCGCCAGCGAAACGCTGCACTGCGGCATGACGCCGATGCGCAGGGTGCCGCTCATGCCCTGCTTTAACGACTCAACTTCCAGCTTCAGCCCTTCGTACACCGCGACAATTTCCCGCGCCCAGCTCAGTACACGCAGGCCCTCGGCGGTGAAACCTTCAAAATTATTGCCGCGGTTGATCAGGCTAAGCCCGAGTTCTTTCTCAAGATTTTTCAGGCGCATCGACAGCGTCGGCTGGCTGACAAAACTTGCCTCCGCCGCCCGGCCAAAATGCCGCTCGCGCTCGAGATTACACAGGTAGATGAGCTGTTTGATGTCCAAAATATTTTCTGATTAAACCTGGGTTATGCCTTATAGATTGTTTTTTATTATAAGCCATAGTGATGTTTATTACGCAGAGGATTGAAACCGGCCAGCGCATCCTGCCGCTGCTCGCGGGCGCGTCGTGCCAGCGCATACGCCGGATCGCCGTTAAAACCGTGGAATCCGCCCGGATAGATGCTGAACTCCACCGGCACACCGGCGCGAATTAACCGGCGGGCGTAGTCGATATTTTCATCAAGGAATAAATCAATTGAACCGACACCCATCCAGACCGGCGGAAGCCCGCTGAGATCCTCTGCACGCGCTGCGGCGGCGTAACAGGAAATCTCAGCCAGCCCTGCGTCGTGCCCGAGATACGCCTGCCAGCCAAAACGGTTGTCCTCACGTGTCCAGGCGAATTCGCCGGTCACCGGATTAGGGTGACTCTCCGTGACGGTACGGTCGTCGAGCATCGGATACATCAGGTTCTGAAACGCCAGTGTCGGGCCGCCACGGTCGCGGGCCAGCAGCGCCAGAGAGGCCGCCAGCCCTGCACCGGCGCTGTCCCCCATCACACCCATATGCGCAGAATCGATACCCAGAGACTCCGCCTGCTCAGCCATCCAGACCAGTGCGGCATAACAATCTTCCAGCGGACCGGGGAACGGTGTTTCTGGCGCGAGACGGTAATCCACCGAGACAATCACACAATCATGCCGCGCCGCCGTCGGACGGGTCAGCGGCATCGACTGCTCCGGGCTGCCCAGCACATAACCGCCGCCGTGAATATGCAAAATGCCCATCCGCCCTTTCCGGGCATGTTGTGGCGAAATCACCGCCACACGCACCGCCGGCGCACCTTTGCTGCCTTCAACGTGATGATGCGTGACACACACCGGCAAGCCGTCATCCTGTGACAAACTTTCCAGCGCCGCCGCCTGACGCTGCTCACGCATGGCGGGCAAAACGGAGGCTTCCAGCACGCGGGCGGGCATCAGGTCGAGCAACGGACGCAGTTCAGGGTCAACAAGGTGGGCAGTTTTCATCGCGGGATCTTTTCTCCATTTTTCATCCCGTCATTTATAGCGCCTTGAGCCGGTTTTAAAAAGTCTGAATTGTTATGGCTTATGACTGATTAGGTTCGGATTTTTTACGACGTTAAACCCATATAACCCTGGATCCCCATATAAATCCCGACCAGCCCGATCAGCACACTGGAAAAATACGGTGCCCTGCGCGCCAGCGTATTTAACCCGCTCCAGCGTTTAGCTGCCTGCCGGACACTCACCGCGGCAGCCACCCCGACGGTCACCAGCGTCAGCGCCAGCCCGATACTGAAACACACTACCATCGTCGCACCCAGCGCCAGTTGTTTGAGCTGAATGCAGATCAGTAGCACCGTCACAGCGGCCGGACAGGGGATTAACCCGCCGGTCAGGCCGAAAAACAGGATCTGCCCGTTGGTCACTTCCGTACTCGCAAAGCGGCGCTGAATATCGCTGGCATGTGCACGTTCATGTGCATCCTGATATTCCTGCGACGACAGGCTGATGCGCGTCATGCTGCGCAGATGGCCCAGCCCCTGAGGTGGCAGGTGGCGCTGTACATTGTTATGGGCATGGGCGGGAGCGTGGTGATGATCATGATGATGCCCGTGCGAGTGCTCCCTTTTCCACAACCGTTCACCCCGCCAGGTGCGCCAGAACATCCACAGCGCCGTGCCGAGGATGATCACCGCAGACACCATTTGCATCCAGGGTTCCACCGCGTCGGCAGTAAAACGGTTGCTCAGATACATGCCGCCAAAGGCAATGACCCAGACAATCGCCGTGTGCGACACCGTGGCCGCCAGCCCGAGTAAAACGGCCTGCCGGACGGTCCCTTTAATCGCGATGATAAAGGCGGCCATCATGGTTTTCGAATGGCCTGGCTCAAGCCCGTGCAAAATCCCCAGCAATATGGCGCCGGGTATAAACATCCACGCATTTCCCTGCTGCAAAAGTGCTGAAAAGTCATTCATGGTGAGGTATCTCATTGAGGAAGGCGCAGGAATTCTACTCCCCCCCAGTATTAAATACTACCCCCCAGTATACTGGCAATGCTAAGCTGGCCCGGCATTTCGCGTCATACAAGGAGTTAACATGTCCCACACTATTCGCGATAAACAGAAGCTGAAGGCCCGTACCAGCAAGATCCAGGGCCAGGTGGCGGCGTTAAATAAAATGCTGGATGAACCCCACGAGTGTGCCGCTGTTTTACAACAAATCGCGGCGATCCGCGGCGCAGTGAACGGGCTGATGCGGGAAGTGATCAAAGGCCATCTGACTGAACATATTGTTCACGAGGCCGATGAGGTCAAACGCGAAGCCGATCTGGATGTGGTGCTGAGCGTGCTGAATTCCTATGTGAAGTAGTGCGCTCAACACCCCGGCTACCAGATGATCCTGACCCCCAGATTCCCGCTGACGTCTTCGCGGTGATTGCTGTCGTCGTCGCTGGTGTGGCTGGCGGATGAATACAGTTCGATTTGCCGGCTGATACTGGCCGCTAACCCCACACCGACTTCCAGCGCGGTACTTCCGGCGTCCTGCGTGAGGCGATCATTACCCAGCGTGACGCTGGTGGTATCGTCAAATTCATGCCACACGTTGACCGTCAGGAACGGCTGCAAACGCCGTTCAGCCTCCCCGTAACTCCCCTGCACCCGCGCACCGACCCGGCCTGTGTACACCGTATCCTTGCTGTAGTTAATCGATGAAATGCCGTCGTTGCTGTCATCGAGGCTCAGACGCTGGCCGATGATTTGCGCCTGCGGTTCCAGCGACCAGCGTTCTGTCAGGGGGATCGGATACCCGGTTTCCAGTGACGCAGACCAGAGTTTGCCTCCGACATCTGCATCGTTACCGCGCCCGGACGTGGTCGAGCCGTTAAGCCAGGTGTGGATCACCACCAGATCGACATAAGACTGCCCCTTGCCGTGATGCGTCCAGTACGCGCCCGCGCTGTTACCTTCCAGTGTCATATTGCCCGCCCATGCATCCGGCTGAGCACGGATGAAACCGCGCACATCACCTTTGGCCCGCGTGAAACCGTAAAAGATGCCTGCGTTATCCTGTTCGCCGGCCAGCAAATCCTGACCGACCTGAAGCCCGGCGTAATGACCGTCGAATGACGGCGATGTGGTACCGGACCAGGATTGTTCACTGTGGACGCCGAAGGTTCTGGCCCAGCCTGCCGCCTGCCCCGTGGTGTTCACCTGCCCCTGACGGTCATGATAGGTGGCGATCTGATGGATGCCGATCTGCTGCGCGACGGGTGCGACCGCCTGATACAGCGGCGCTTCCTGCCGGTAAAGCGGCACAGCGGTATCGACCGGGGGTAACGTCGGGACGACGGGCGGCGCAACAGGGGGAATGTCCGGCGGGGTCACGGGTGGCGTCACGGACGGAGACTCTGGCGCGGTGACCGGCGGCGTCACGGGTGGCGTCACCGGGGGCGTGATTGGTGGGGTGACCACGATCAGTGAGTTGCGCAGATACCAGCTCTGCGCATCGTCGCTGCTGCCACGAAACAGCAAATAATCATAGGCTCCTGCGGAAACCGAACCGCCTGCCAGCGTAAAGGCGCTGGCGGTCGTGGTCGCGCCGTTAGTGGCTTCCACCAGCATAATGCCGGAACCCGCCGTCGCTACGCCCGTTCCGCCAACATTCGTGACCTGAATCTGTGTGCTGCCGCTGGCCTGCCCGCCGTAAATCACCAGCCGGTCAGATGCCGAATCATCACCGTTTAGCACCGTCTGCAACTTCAGCACGCCGTTATCGCCCACGTAATTGCCGTGAATGGCCAGACGATCGTGGGTGCTGCCTGCGCTGTCGGTCAGATCGAGCGTCCCGGCATTGGTGACGGTAACGTCATTCGCGCCGCCAAAGCCCGCAATGTCCGCCGCACTTTGCCCTCCCGCCAGCAATACGCTGGTGGAATCGATGCTGAGGGTGCCGGTTTGCGTAGTGGCATCGCCCAGCACCAGCGGGCGGGTCATCGACAATTGCGAGGCGGATTGCAGCAGCACACTTTCCCAGTCGATGAAGCGCGACGGGTCACTCAGTTGCGAATTTTCCAGCGTCAGCTGATCCTGCCCCGCGCCGCCCTGAAGTAAGGGCATGGCCGCCAGATTGACGTCAGTCAGACGACGCAGCGTCACGCTGTCGTCCCCTGCGCCCATGTCTGCGGAGCCGCTGAGCGTCCCGCTGTTTTGCCAGATAAAGACGTCATTGCCAGCGGAAAACTGCACCGCGACGCCGTTACCGGTGAGATCACCACTGTTAATCAGCGTGCTGTTGTCGTTGCTTTCAACATGCACGGCACGCTCATTACCGGAGGTGATCGAACCGGTATTTATGATGGTTACCGCGCCAGCAGGGCTGTCGATGCCGTCGCGTCCGGCGTTGATCATGCCGTTATTGGTCAGCGTTCCGCCGCCGGTGGCAAGCACGCCACGCGCACTGGTGCTGGTGATCGTGCCGGTCGCCGTGTTGGTGAAATCGGCACTGGCGCCGAAATACACGCCGTTAGCAAAATCCCCGCGGGTGGAAAGCGAGCCGGAGTTGGTCACGCTGCCCAGAGTTGCGCCACCGTCGTTATTGATGGCATTAGCGCCCAGCCCCTGTGTCACCACGGTTCCGCTGTTGCTGATCGAATTGTCGCTGCCATTCGCCTGTAAACCGGACGCGTTGGTGCCGCTGGTGGTGATGCTGCCGGTATTAGTGAGCTGGTTGCCGCTGCCCTGTGCATAAATCCCGGAGGAAAGCGTACCGGAGGTCGAGATGCTGCCCGTATTAAGCAGGGTGTTGTTTCCGACGGTGGCCGGTGAACTGCCAAAACTGATTATTCCGCTGGAATTCTCCCCGCTGGTGATAATTTGCCCGCCGGACTCGTTGATGGCCTGACTGGTGGTCCCTGAAAGATAGATACCTTCCGACTGAAAGCCCTGCGTGGTGATGGTGCCGACATTGTGCAGGGAGTTACCGGCCAGACGGGCGGAAATACCGTCGAAACTGTCATTGGTGATGTTCAGCGTACCGCGCTGGAAAACCGCGCTGTCGCTGTAAACCAGGACACCGTTTTGATCGCTTAAATTCAGAATAGTGCCAGTGTCAATATTGACCGTGACATTGTCACTTCCTACCACTGCGGTGGCCCCCATCGCGGAGGGGTTGGGGGCAGCGACAGAGCACGTCACGGTCTGTCCTGATACCGGATTAAAGATGTCGCAGCCTGCCAGTGCCGCCTCAGAAAGGCTCAGGCTGACCAGACAGGCCACCATTTTCCTGCAAGAGCACGCAGCAGAAATCTTAAGCTTCTTCACTACACACCTCCCCGCGCCAGCGCAGGCTTTGTCTAATTTTGGAAGGTTAGTAAATAAATATGACTTAAGACGCGGCGAATAATTTTTTTGGGAGGAAATCCACAGGGGCGGGAGCGCTGATGTCTATGCAAAAAGGGGCCGCAGCCCCTTTGGTTATTACTGACAGACAATCAAAAATCAGACGTTATTTTCTGACCTGTTTGGTCGCAAAACCTTTGTTCAGTTTACGCCAGTACACCAGCCAGGTGATCAGCGCACAGACCACGTAAAACACCAGGAAGACTTTCATCGCGCCAGCCGGTGAATTGGTCAGTGCCAGAGAAATACCGAAGGCTTTCGGGATAAAGAAACCGCCGATCGCGCCGATTGAAGAGATGAAACCGAGTGCCGCTGCGGTGTCGGTGACCGCTTCACGCAGGGCTTCGTCTTCGCTGGCACCGCGCGCTTTCGCCCGGTCGGTGGTCAGTTTACGGAAGATCACGGCAATCATCTGGTAAGTTGAACCACTGCCCAGACCGGCCGTCAGGAACAGCACCATGAACACCGCAAAGAACGCCGGGAAGTTGCCGCCCACGCCATTCACCGGCAGGGTCAGGAACAGCAGACCGGCGAAAATCGCCATCAGAATGTAGTTCACCAGCGTCACGCGGATACCGCCCAGACGGTCGGAAAGCATTCCGCCGGCAGAACGCGCCAGTGCGCCAAAGAACGGGCCGAAGAAGGCGTATTGCAGAATGTTGACGTCAGGGAACTGGGTTTTGGTCAGCATCGCGAAACCTGCGGAGAAGCCTATAAACGAACCGAACGTCGCCAGATACAGCACGCTCATGATCCACAGATGGCCGCGTTTCAACACCGGTAACTGCTGGCGGATAGAGGCTTTTGAGGACGCCAGATCGTTCATACCAAACCAGGCAGCGACGGTGCCAATCACCAGGAACGGCACCCAGATCCAGGCCGCATTTTGCAGCCAGATGTCCGCACCGTTAGCCAGGGTTTGTTTATCGCTGAACGCAGCAAACACGCCGAGGGAAATGACCAGCGGAGCCACCAGCTGCATCACGCTGACGCCCAGATTGCCCAGACCACCGTTGATGCCCAGCGCACCGCCCTGCTTCGCTTTCGGGAAGAAGAAGCTGATGTTAGACATGCTTGACGCGAAGTTTGCGCCACCGAAACCGCACAGCAGTGCGATCACCAGGAAGGTATTGTAGGAGGTGGTGGTGTCCTGCACCGCAAAGCCCAGCCACGCACAAGGCAGAACCAGGAAGATGGTGCTCAGTGCCGTCCAGCGGCGGCCGCCAAACAGCGGGATCATAAAGGAGTAAGGCACCCGCAGCAGCGCGCCGGAAACGGAAGGAATGGCGGTCAGCATGAACAGCTGATCGGTGGTGAAGTTAAAGCCGACTTTGTTCAGATTCACGGAAACCAGGCTGAACAGCATCCAGACGCAGAAGCCCAGTAACAGACAAGGGACGGAGATCCATAAATTTCGGCTGGCGACTTTATGACCGGTCTTTTCCCAAAATGCCGGATCCTCCGGGCGCCAGTCCTGCAACAGGCGGGACGGTTTTTCCGTCGGTGTAGCTGATGTGTGTGACATATGAACCTCGAGTTGAAGCGCGTTATTGTTGTAATGGTGGAGTTATGTCGCACACACTAGGTAGAGCACCGCTTAGGGATGTTGATACAAATCAACGCAAAGGCAGGTGGAAAATGACGATAAAATAACCATGGCCTCTTTGTGAGTATCAGCTTCCTGTCCAATTAACTGCTAATATTCATCAGGTTGATAACGCAATGTGCTTCTTGCTACCGCATCCATACCTCCGATGGAAATAAAGGAGTAATCACAAAGGGGTATAGGGAAAGTCGTGCGGATCATAAAAAATGCCCCCTCTTGCCATGCGGTTAACCTAGCCATAATCGGTATATAAAGAATTACTTAACGCTTTTACAGCCACCGGAAACCCTGTTGATGCTCAAACGCGCCCTGCCTTCTCTCTCGCTTGTCAGCCAGATCACCCTGCTGATGCTGCTTCTCGGCCTGCTGGGCATAGGCGGCATGGGCATGGCGGCGTGGATGGCGGGAAGTATCGAAGGCAATGCCCACGCCATCAATAAAGCCGGTTCGCTGCGTATGCAGAGTTACCGGCTGCTGTCGGAAGTGCCGCTCAGTGGCAAAAACGCCGCGTATATTCGCCAGATGGAGATTGACCAGAACAGCGCCGATTTGTTGCAGGCGGTGGAACGCGAAAACCTGCAACCGCAATTTCTGGCACTGCGTAATTACTGGCAAACCACGCTGCGCCATCAGGTGATGGCGGCGAAACATCCGCAGGACGTCTCCGCCAATATGGCGGTGTTTGTCGGCCAGCTCGACGTGCTGGTCGCCGCGCTCGAACATAAAACCGAATACCATTTACAGCAGATTTCACTGATTCAGCGCGCACTGGTCGCCGTCACCCTGCTGCTGCTCGCCGTGACCATCTGGTTCCTGCGCCGCCATCTGCTGACGCCGTGGCGCAATTTGCTGTCGCAGGCCAGCGCCATCACCGCCGGGGATTTCAGCCACCGCTATCAGCGCAAACGCGTGGCGAACGGCGACGCGCACAATGAGATGGATATCCTCGGCGATTCGCTCAACAGCATGTCTCTGGCCCTGGGGGAAATGGTCGATAATCTGGCGCAGCGTGTGACGGAAAAAACCGCCGATCTGCAACAGAAAAATCAGGTGCTGGATTATCTGTACCGCGTGAGCCGTCAGCTGCACACCAGCGAGCCGCTGGATGCGCGGATGCAGCCGGTGCTGAAAGAATTGCAGTCTCTTACGCCGCTGCGGGGAGTGCAGCTGCGTCAGTACGAAAACAACAGCGCCGAGGTGTTCAATGAGTTCAATAATGCCTCGCCGCGCCAGCCGGTCAGCCCGAAAGTCGGTGAACAGACGGATGAGGACGGGGATTCACTGAGCTGGAGTCTGCGCGATGAGCGCGACAATTACGGCGTTCTGCTGGCGCAGTTGCCGCCGGGGGAGCATCTGGATGACGATCAGCAACAGCTGATCAAAATGCTGATGGAGCAGCTGACCAGCACCCTGATGCTGGCCCGTCAGGCGGAACATCAGCAGCAACTGATGCTGATGGAAGAGCGTTCGGCCATTGCCCGCGAGCTGCACGATTCGCTGGCGCAGTCACTCTCCTGCCTGAAAATCCAGGTCGCCTGTTTGCAGATGCACGCCAGCACGTTCTCCGAAGAGGATAAAAACCTGTTACAGCAGATGCGCGATGAACTGAGCACCGCTTACCGCCAGCTGCGCGAGCTGCTGACCACGTTCCGCCTGACCCTCAATACCCCCGGCCTGCGCGCGGCGCTGCAACACACGGTGGATGAATTCTCCCGCCGCATGGGGCTGACCATCGGTTTCGATTATCAGATCCCCCCGCGTTCCGTTGCGGCGAATCAGGGAATTCATCTGCTGCACATCGCCCGTGAAGCGCTGAACAATGCTTATAAACACGCCCGCGCCACGCAGGTGTCGGTGTCCCTGCACTGCGATGACGGGGAAATTACCCTGCGCATTAGCGACAACGGCCAGGGCATTTCACCGAACGCCGAACGGCAAAATCATTATGGCCTGATCATCATGCAGGATCGCGCCAGCACCTTACATGGCACCTGTCGGTTCGACCGACGTCCGGACGGCGGCACTGAAGTGCTCGTGCGTTTCCGCCCGGAAGCCCTGCCAATTAATCCCCAGGAGCAAGTATGAACGACATCACCCCCTCCACTATTTTGCTGATTGACGATCATCCTATGCTGCGCAACGGCGTGAAACAGCTGATCGCGCTGGACGCCAGCCTGAAAGTGATCGGCGAAGCCAGTAACGGCGAGCAAGGCGTGGAACTGGCAAAACAGCTGGATCCGGACCTGATTTTGCTGGATCTGAATATGCCCGGCATGAACGGTCTGGACACACTGGATAAAATGCGCCAGACCTCGCTGTCAGGCCGCGTGGTGGTTTTCAGCGTCTCCAATCATGAAGATGACGTGGTGACCGCGCTTAAACGCGGCGCCGATGGCTATCTGCTTAAAGACATGGAGCCGGAAGATTTACTGGCCGCGCTGCACAACGCCGCTGCAGGAAAAATGGTGCTCAGCGAAGCGCTGACGCCGGTGTTAGCAGCCAGCCTGCGGGAAAGCCGCCCGAGCGGTGACCGCGATATTCAGTCCCTGACACCGCGCGAACGCGACATCATCAAACTGATCGCCGAAGGTCTGCCGAATAAGATGATCGCCCGCCGTCTTAACATCACCGAAAGCACGGTGAAAGTTCACGTCAAACATCTGCTGAAAAAGATGAAACTGAAATCACGCGTCGAAGCCGCCGTGTGGGTGTTGCAGAGTAACGTCTTGTAAGACGGTCTTTTATGCGGGGCACGGCGATGTCGCCCCGCTGCTGATCGGATTTGTCTGCCGCATCGCAATCTAAATCGAAATCATTACTATTCCGCTTTAATTTTCGCTACTCTGTCCGCATGATTTATAGCGCCGAATCCTATTCGCCCCCGACAATGCAAAGATTTCTCGACAGTTTCCGTGATACGCCCGTCAGTTGGGTGGCGGACACCTTTAAACCGCTGACGCCGCTGGTCACCAACGCGGTGCCTGTGACGCATCTCACCACCCCCGAAGGCTGCGCCAGCATGCTTAAACGCTATCTGGATGCCAATTCTGCTGACGCCGCGCAGTGCGACACACGCCGCGCGCGGATTTCGATGTGGTCACAGTGGTATTTCGCCACCCTGCTGCCAAGCTGGGTGATCGTCTCGCTGCGTCATGGCTGGCAGTTGCCGATCGCCGCCGAAAACGTCTACCTGTGTATGCAGGAAGAGGGGCTACCCTCGCAGATTTATCTCGATGGCGAAGGCGAAGCGTTGACCTCTTCTGAACCGATGGCGCGTTTCGATGTGATGATCGAGCAGCATTTACGCCCGGTGTGTGAAGCGCTGGCAGAATTCTCCGGCCTCAAGCCGGGTATCTACTGGAGTAATGCCGCCATCCGCGTTGGCTGGGGCGTAAAACAGGCCGAGCTGGTGAACGCAGATATCGCCGACGGCATGGCGCTCATGGAATCTCGCGAACTGCGCTATGGCGGTAAAAACCCGCTGTTTCAGCCGATGCGTGCCGAAAATCCGGCTGACCCGGACAGCCCGCAATACCGCAAACAGTGCTGTCTGCGTTACGATCTGGCTGACCATGCGATGTGCCCTTCCTGCCCGTTATTGCTAGCAGAACGTAAATCTGGCAAAAGACGCAAAACGCTGGCGGAGTAATTTCGTGACCCGCCAGCCACTTACAAAAATTGACATAGTTAAGTCTAAAAAATCATTGGATCTTAGCCACAGATAATTATAAGAATTAGGTTATATAGACCAACGAGGTATTTATCATGACTATGAAAAAACCTGAGAGCTGGCCCTCCGCCCTCAACTCGCTGGCCTCAGACGTGCTTGCCACGCTGTCGCAACCCGTTAACCGCGTATGGAATATGTTAACTGGCACTCAGCAGCCGCTCAGAGCAAGGATTGTTCACCGTTATGCCGTGCCGTCCTCGCGCACCATCAGCGTGGCGGAAGGATTCTTCGGGTTTATCCCGGTGGAATCGTATGAAAACGAGCGCTTCATTCTGGAAGTCGCTTACGCCGACAAACAGTATCAGGTTGAAGTACCGCGCGCGTATTACCAGAAAAGTAACATCGGCGACGGGATCGACATCCACACGCTCTGAACCTTTTCACCCTCTCCTTTTTCCGCTAACAGGCGATGCTCACGGGCATCGCCTGTTTTGTTTTGCCTCGTCATTCCTCTTTAAATTCTGTTCAACTCCACAGATTTCGCTTTTATTTTGCTCAGTTCCTGAAAAATATTGACATAATGATCACCTGAATTTAGAAAATTATTTACATTCCATTCTGATAACGATCTGAGGTTTTTGATGACCAGCCAGACTTCCCCTGCTGTAACCAGCGCCAGCCAGTCCCGTCGTGCACTCGTCGCCGGTTCGGTCGGCAACTTTATCGAATGGTACGAATTCGGTGTTTACGGTTATCTGGCGACGCTGATCGCCGGTAACTTCTTCACCCTCGAAGGCCAGAGCGGGCTCACCGGCTTATTGCTCACCTACGCCTCTTTCGCCCTGGCATTTTTCTGCCGCCCGATAGGCGCGATCATTTTTGGCCGCATCGGCGACCGCATTGGCCGTAAGCCTACGCTTATCGCCGTCGTGCTGCTGATGACCGTCGCCACCGCCATCATTGGTCTGCTGCCCACTTATGCGCAGATCGGCGTGGCGGCACCGCTGTTACTGACGCTGATGCGCATGTTCCAGGGGCTGTTTGCCGGGGGAGAATTTGGCGGCGCGGTTTCGCTGATGACCGAGTTCGCACCGAAGGGCAAGCGCGGGATTTACGGCGCATGGCAGTCGTTTACCGTGTCACTGGGTTTACTGACCGGCGTCGGGCTGGTGGCGATTCTGGTGCAGACACTGCCGGAAGCGCAGATGAAAGACTGGGGCTGGCGTATTCCGTTCCTGCTGGCCTTGCCGATGGGGCTGGTGGCGCTGTGGCTGCGTCTGAAACTCGATGAAACACCGAGCTTTGTCGCCAGTAAAAAACCGGATGTCAAAACCCGGCAGACGGCGGCGGAAAAAGCTTCCGCCATTGCCACCGCGAAAGCCATCGCCCTGGGTATTGGCCGTATGATGGGCTGGTCAGCGGGCGGTTATACGTTTCTGGTGGTGATGCCTTCTTATCTGCAAACCTCGCTGCACGCCACGTTCTTACAGGCGCTGGTGGCCACCGTGCTGGCGAACGTCGGTTTCGCCATTGCCATTCTTCCTTCCGGCTGGCTGAGCGATAAAATTGGCCGTAAAAAAGTCATGATGGCCGCCGTGCTGGCGGTGATTATTCTCAGCTTCCCGCTGCTGCATTTGCTGCAAAACCCTGAGAGCAGCCTGCTGGCGAAAGGCATTGCGGTGCTGATCGCCGGTGCCACCATCGGCATGATCGCCGGCCCCGGTCCGGCCATGCTGGCGGAAATGTTCCCGACCCGCGTGCGCTACACCGGCCTTGGTCTGTCGTACTCACTGTCGAATGCGGTATTTTCGGGCTGTGCGGGGCTTATCATCACCGGTCTTATTAAAGAAACCGGCAATCTGGATATTCCGGCGTACTACGTGGTAGCCACCTGTATCGTCAGTCTGTTTGCGCTAATGACCTTGCGCAAAGATGACCACCTGCGCGAACTGGAAAAATAGCCGATGAAAGGAATGAATTTGCAGTCGCGGCTGGAGGCGTTGCAGGGCAGTTTTTCGCAGGCGGAACAGCGGGTGATTACCCTGATCATCAGCGATCCGCCCGGCGTGGCGCAGCTCGGCGTGGCCGAACTGGCAAAGCGCGCCGCCACCAGCACCGCAACCGTGGTGCGCGCCAGTCGTCGTTTAGGCTTCGAAGGCTATCCGGCGCTGCGGCTGGCGTTAGCCGCTGAACTGCCGCGCAATGCCCCGGCGGGAGAACCGCTGGTGGCCGACATCGGCGAGGGCGACACGCCGAAACAGATCCTGCATAAACTGCTGGCGTTTGAAGTGGAAGGCGCGAGCGCTACCGCGCAACTGCTCAGCGGCGACACCCTCGAACAGGCCGTCAGCGTGCTGTCGCAGGCGCGGCGTATCGACGTTTACGGTGCCGGTGCCTCCGCGCTGGTGGCACAGGATTTTTGCCAGAAACTGCGCCGTATTGGCGTCATCGCTCAGACCTACGGCAGCACCGATGAAAGTCTGGTCAGCGCCTGCCAGTTAACCGCCGCCGATGTGGCGCTGGCGATTTCCCACTCCGGTGAAACCACCGGCGTGCTGGACGCGCTGATGCAGGCCAAAAGCAGCGGCGCAATGACCTTATCTATCACCGCTGGCGGGCGTTCCCCCCTCGCCCGCAAAGCTGACGTCGTGCTGCTGACCAGCGGTCGCGAACTGGGTTTTCGCGCCGCCGCGATGGCCAGCCGCACCAGCCAGTTGCTGATCATCGACTGTCTTTATATCGGTATCGCCCAGCGTCTGCCGGGTGCGCGTGATGCGCTGCGTAAAACCCACGACGCCGTCCGCCAGCGCCGCCGCTGAATTTACTGCGATCCGGAACGCGCCTTCTATACTTCTTAAAACACGACGTTTTATGAGGGCAACTATGTTCACCCATCGTTTGGTATTTCCTGCCAGCGTGCTGCGCGGGCGCGGGGCGATTAAACATCTTGGCGCGATGTGCGGACGTTTAGGCCAGCGCGCCATGCTGGTGGGCGGCAAACGCGCCATTGCCAGCGTCGAGGCAAAAGTCGCCGATCAGCTCGAACAGCAGATGGTGAGCTATCTTGGCAGCGAAGTGTTCAGCGGCGAATGTTGCCAGCAGGAAATCAACCGCCTGGCCGACATCTTCCGCACCCAGGGCGTCGAGGTGATTATCGCCACCGGCGGCGGCAAAGCCATCGACACCGCCAAAGCCGCGGGCGTCGCCTGCAACATTCCCGTGGTGACACTGCCGAGCATTGCAGGCACCTGTTCTGCCATCACCTCACTGACCTTTCGCTACCACGAAGACGGTCAGTTCCGCGATATGTTCCCCCTCTCCTGCGGCCCGGCGGCGGTGGTGATTGACGCCGATCTTCTCGCCACCTCGCCGCTGCACTGGCTTTCGGCAGGCATCGGCGACACGCTGGCAAAGTGGTATGAGTACCGCGCCATCAGCGATCTTAATCAGCTCACCGGCCTGGCGGGCGTTGCGCGAACCAACAGTGAACTCTGTTATACCCTTATCGAACATTTCGCCGCCGATGCCTGTTTCGCGGTGCAGGAAGGTAAAGCCAACAACGCCCTCGAGCAGGTCCTCGACGCAATTTTCCTCTACGCCGGGCTGACCTCAGTGATGAGTAACGGCGCCCATACCGGCGCAGCACATGCCTTATACGAAGGGTTCACCGCCTGCGCCAAAACCCGCCACGTCGCCCACGGCCTGCTGGTCGGTTACGGTAATCTGTGCCTGCTGGCGCTCGAAGGCCGCAGCGACGAAGAATTACTGACCGCCATCGCCCTCGCGCGTGCCAGTGCGGTGCCGACACAACTTTCTCAGCTCGCCGAGGGGATCACAGAGGAAGATCTGGCCGTGATTATTGACAGAAGCCTGAGTACACCGGATATGGGGAACATGCCGGGGGAGATCACGTTTGGGGGGGTTCGCGGGGCGATAGAGAGAATAGAGTTGATATCCTTGTCAGGGGGGAGTTAATCAGGGGGTTCTGTTAACACTTCAAGGTCAAAACCTTGGGCTCGCCGCCCAAACGGGCCTTAAGGGGGGCTTATCGCCGCCCCCCTTAAGAATCCCAGGCTCTTTCACTGCGCGCTGCCGCTCGCTGGCTATGTTTCAGAAACTCCTCCTATTGCCGCAAACGCCGCCGCTGCGCGGTCCTCTCATTTCAGGTTCGGACCCGCTCGGAAAAACACCCTCGCGGTTTCTCACCGTTCATTCGACGTCGTTTTGAGCGCGGCCAGAGGCTATGTAAAACGGAGGTTTTTCCCCTCCCCTGCGATTTGTATGAGAAAAGTAAAACAAAACCAAACTGATTTCCTTTGACTTTAAAATGCCATTGGCCGCGCTCAAAAATCACGCCGGAGAGAGTGGTGGAAAACCGCGCATGTTTTTGCGCGGGTTGTAACCCGAGCGGAGGGCACCGCGAAGCGGCGGGATTTTGCGGCAATAGCCGTAGCCGCTGGAATATAGCCCGCGAGCGGCAGCGCGCAGTTCAAGAGCCCGGGGGGTCTTGGGGGGCGGCGGCGATAGGCCGCCCCCCAAGTCGGTGTGGGCCGACGCCCACGACCTTGAACTTGAACTTGAACTTGAACTTGAACTTGAACTTGACCTTAAACTCAAAGCCCCAGCATGCCAAACTGTTATACACATCCATTACCAAACTGTATCTGTTATACACCCCCTCCCCATGTTTCAATCCCTTCCCTCATGAAACCATGAAACGCCACAATTTGAATAAATTTTAACCAATGTGGTTCTACCACCTATCCTTGGTTAAAGGGATCACCTGCAAAAAAAGAGGTTCTATGTTTGGTCTGGATGCCCTGGAGCTGGCACGTATACAGTTCGCTTTCACCGTTTCCTTCCACATTATTTTTCCGGCTATCACCATCGGGCTTGCCAGTTTTCTGGCGGTGCTTGAGGGCATGTGGCTGAAAACAAAGAAAGAGGAATACCGCGACCTTTACCATTTCTGGTCGAAAATATTTGCCGTTAACTTCGGGATGGGTGTGGTGTCCGGGCTGGTGATGGCTTACCAGTTCGGCACAAACTGGAGCTTTTTCTCCTCGTTCGCCGGGAGCATTACCGGCCCGTTGCTCACTTATGAAGTCCTGACCGCCTTCTTCCTCGAAGCCGGTTTTCTTGGCGTCATGCTGTTCGGCTGGAACAGAGTCGGCCCCGGCCTGCACTTTTTCGCGACCTGTATGGTGGCGCTCGGCACGCTGATGTCCACGTTCTGGATCCTGGCCTCCAACAGCTGGATGCACACGCCGCAAGGGTATGAAATCGTCAATAACCAGGTGATCCCGGTCGACTGGTTTAAAGTGATTTTCAATCCGTCATTCCCTTACCGCCTGCTGCATATGACCACCGCCGCGTTCCTGTCTTCGGCGTTCTTTGTGGGCGCGTCTGCCGCCTGGCATCTGCTGAAAGGCCGCAACACGCCCGCGATGCGCACCATGCTGTCGATGGCAATGTGGATGGCGCTGATCGTCTCGCCCATTCAGGCCTTTCTCGGTGATGCGCACGGCCTGAATACCCTGAAATATCAGCCCGCTAAAATCGCCGCCATTGAAGGCCACTGGGAGAATAAAAACAGTGAACCGACGCCGCTTATTCTGTTCGGTTACCCCGACATGCAACGCGAGGAAACCCGTTACGCCCTCGAAATCCCTTATCTGGGCAGCCTGATCCTCACGCACAGTCTGTCCGAGCAAATTCCGGCACTGAAATCTTTCCCGAAAGAGGATCGCCCGAATTCGACCATCATTTTCTACACCTTCCGCATCATGGCCGGTCTGGGGATGCTGATGATTGTGCTCGGTCTGTGGAGTCTGGTGCTGCGCTGGCGCGGCAATCTGTATGAGAACAAAGCGTTCCTGCGCTTTGCCTTATGGATGGGGCCTTCCGGGCTGATTGCCCTGCTGGCGGGGTGGTTTACCACGGAAATCGGGCGGCAGCCGTGGGTCGTATATGGCCTGCTGCGCACTAAAGATGCCGTCTCCAGCCACGGGGCGATGCAAATGAGCATCAGCCTGCTGCTGTTTGTAGTGATTTACTCGTCGGTGTTTGGCGTGGGCTATCTCTACATGATGAAGCTCATCCGCAAAGGGCCGCAGCCGCACGAAGGACAAAGCAGCGAACACGGCGGTCCGGGGCAACATCGCACACCGGCGCGTCCGCTGTCGGCCATCAAAGAACCACTCGAAGACGAAAGCAAAGGAGTCTGACATGGGTATCGATCTTCCGCTGATTTGGTTTTTGATCATCGTCTTTGGCGTGATGATGTACGTGGTAATGGACGGCTTTGATCTGGGGATCGGCCTGCTGTTTCCGCTGGTGAAAGAAGAGCATGAACGCGATGTGATGATGAACACCGTCGCCCCGGTCTGGGACGGCAACGAAACCTGGCTGGTGCTTGGCGGCGCAGGGCTGTTCGGTGCGTTTCCGCTGGCGTATTCGGTGATCCTCGATGCGCTGGCGATCCCGCTGACGTTAATGCTGTTTGGCCTGATTTTTCGCGGCGTGGCCTTTGAGTTTCGCTTCAAAGCCAGCGCAGAGAAACGCCATGTGTGGGATAAATCTTTTATCGGCGGTTCGGTGCTGGCGACGTTCTGTCAGGGCGTGGTGCTGGGCGCGGTGATAAGTGGCATTCCGGTGGTGAACCGGGCGTATGCGGGTGGCGCGCTGGACTGGCTGACGCCGTTTAACCTGTTTTGCGGCGCGGGTCTGGTGGTGGCTTACGCCCTGCTCGGCTGCACCTGGCTTATCATGAAAACCGAAGGACACTTGCAGGACAACATGCACAGCCGCGTCAGGCCGCTGCTGTTCACCCTGCTGGCCGTGCTGGCGGTGATCAGTATCTGGACGCCGCTCACCCACGGCGATATCGCCGACCGCTGGTTCACGCGGCCAAATCTGTTCTGGTTCCTGCCCGTTCCGGTGCTGGTGGTGCTGGTGTCGGTATGGATGCTGCGGGCGGTGCAACGTCGGGCGCACCATGCGCCGTTCCTGCTGACGCTGGCGCTGGTGTTCCTCGGCTATACCGGTCTGGGCATCAGTATCTGGCCGAATATTATTCCGCCGTCTGTGTCGATCTGGGAGGCGTCGTCCCCGCCGCAAAGTCAGGGCTTTATGCTGGTGGGCGCGCTGTTTATCATCCCTGTGATTCTGGTTTACACCTTCTGGAGCTACTACGTTTTCCGCGGGAAAGTGACGCCGGAACAGGGCTACCATTGAGGCTGGAGAGGTAAATGATGAAAAAACTGATCAGAGAAATGGACGATGACACCGTCATCAGGCAGCCGTTCTGGAAACGCATCGGCTGGATGGCGATGATCTGGCTGGGCAGCGTGCTGGCGCTGTTTGCCGTTGCGTCAGTGTTTAAGCTGCTGATGGCCGCAGCGGGAATGCGCACACACTAGGAAAAGCAGGCAGAACAGCACATGTCTGCCAGTGAGAAAGAAAAAAACCTCCGTCATGGCTGGCGGAGGTTTTTCATTAGCGATCAGAGCAGCAGGTTGTCGAGCCTGTCATCATCAATGCCGTCAGGTTCAAGGTGCGCGGTCACGTCAGCGGATTTAAACAGCAGACTCACCGCCATTTCCGCCGCATCACCGATTTCATGACCGACATCGACGGTCAGATTGCCGTCCACTTCGAGATGAAACTCCACGAACACGCGGTCCCCGCCATTACGGGTGCGGATATCGTGCACACCGCGCACGCCTTCGACGCTCAGCACGGCGGCTTTCACCCGCTTGCGGTCGATCATATCCAGTTCACGATCCAGCAGTTGCTTGAGGGCATCCGCCGCCATGCCGCGTGCGTTCCAGATCATATAGAAGGAAATCAACAGCGCGCCGATAGAGTCGGAACGGGTCCAGCCGAGATGACGTTCGAGGATCAAGGCCACCAGCACCGCGATATTCACCGCCACGTCGGTGACATAATGCGCGCGGTCAGCGGCAATGGCCGTTGAACCGGTACGTTTCACCACATAGGTCTGCATCAGCACCAGGCCGGTGGCGGCGAGCGAGCTGCCAATAATGACCCAGATACCCAGACCGAGCTGCGCCAGGGGTTGCGGATTGATAATGCGTCCGATGGATTCACCGCCGAGCACCAGCCCTGCCGCCCCCAGCAGCAGTGCCTGTACAAACGCCGCCACCGCCTCGGCCTTGCCGTGACCATAGCGGTGGCCTTTGTCCGCCGGGCGCAGCGCGTAGCGCACACCAATCAGCGTCACCATTGAAGCCAGCACGTCCACCAGCCCGTCAGCCGCCGAGGTCAACAGCGCAATCGAACCGGTGGCCGCCCATGCCCAGACTTTCACACAGACCAGCACCAGCGCCACGCAAAGCGACACCAGCGACGCAATGCGCGTCAGGCCTTTATAAGAAGGTGCAGGACGGCTCATGGCTGACCCCACGAAGACAGATCATTTTGGGCGTTTATCACAGGGATATCCTGAAGCAGATAATCAACTTTATTTGAAAAATACAAATACCAGCCCAGCATTATACATCTTTTTGCCGTTTTCGGAGCTTCCCTATGGTGTGGATCTTCGTGCCCTCACTAAGGTTTATTGACTTATATTTACTTGCTTTTACATCAATACAATCTAGGTTAAAACAAGATTTCTTTGTTCCGGCCACAAACGCCGATAATCAGAAGAGCATTATGACAAACGACAACAAGCCACAGCCTTCCGCGTCGGATGACGCACACACAGAACTTGATTCCAGCCAGATTAAATCGGGAGAAGGACACAGTCCGGATCCTGAAGATAAGAAAGAAGACCAGGATGAAACCGACGAAAAAGGCAAAGGCCCCGGCAAGAAGCCTCTGATTATTCTGGGTATTGTGGTCGTTGTGATGGTGGTGGTCGCCCTGGTCTGGTGGCTGATGACCAAAGATCAGGTCAACACAGATGACGCCTTTATCGAAGGCGATGCGGTGACCATTGCGCCGAAAATTGCCGGTTACGTCACCAGCCTGTCAGTGAAAGATAACCAGTTCGTTAAAAAAGGCGATTTGCTGGTCGAAATCGATCCGCGTGACGCCACCGCGCAACGCGATCAGGCACAGGCGCAGCTCGGGCTGGCCGTGGCTCAGTTGCATCAGGCGCAGGTGCAGTTTGATCTGGCGAAGGTGCAGTATCCGGCGCAGCTTGCCCAGGCCAAAGCGCAGCAAACCCGCGCAGAAGCCAGCCTGATGAATGCCACCGCCGATTTCCGCCGTCAGCGTGGCGTGGATCCCCGCGCCACAACGCAACAAAACATCGACTCTTCCAGCGCGCAGGTTCGCTCCGCCGCGGCTGATTTAGAAAATGCCAAAGCGCAGGTTCAGGTGGCGGCACAGGTTCAGCTGCAAATTCGTCAGGCCGAAACCAACGTAGAAGCCCGTCAGCAGCAGGTTGAACAGGCGAAAGCCCAGCTGGAAAGCGCCACGCTGAATCTGTCTTATGCGCAGGTTCGCGCGCCGTTTGACGGCTATGTCACCAAGCGTAACGTGCAGATCGGCACGCTGGTGCAGGCCGGTTCTTCGCTGTTCTCCGTGGTGTCGAAAGACATCTGGATCGCCGCTAACTTTAAAGAATCTCAGCTTGAGCGGATGCGTCCGGGTAACAAAGTTGAGATCACCGTGGATGCTTATCCTGATATCAAATTGCAGGGCCATGTGGACAGCGTTCAGCAAGGCACCGGCTCACGCTTCTCCGCTTTCCCGGCAGAAAACGCCACCGGTAACTACGTGAAAATCGTGCAACGCGTTCCGGTCAAGATCGTGATCGACAGCGGTCTGGATCCGAAACAACCTCTGCCGCTCGGCCTGTCGGTTGAGCCGACGGTGACCGTAGAATGAACGAAGACCGCAGTTACTGGAAACCCAAGGCCAATCCCTGGGCGGTTGCTGCCGTTGTCACCATCGCGGTGTTCATGGAAATTCTGGACACCACGATCGTCAACGTGGCGTTGCCGCACGTCGCCGGCTCGCTCTCTTCCAGCTACGACGAATCCACCTGGGTGCTGACCTCGTATCTGGTCGCCAACGGCATTGTGCTGCCGATTTCCGCCTTCCTCAGCCGCGTGATGGGACGTAAAACTTACTTCCTGATCTGTATTGGCATGTTCACCGTCTGTTCTTTCCTGTGCGGTATCGCCACCGAACTGTGGCAGATGATTCTTTTCCGCATCCTGCAGGGCTTTTTCGGCGGGGGTTTACAGCCGATTCAGCAGTCGGTGCTGCTCGATTACTTCAAACCCGCCGATCGCGGCAAAGCCTTTGGCCTGTCGTCCATCGCCATCATCGTGGCGCCGGTCATCGGCCCGACGCTTGGCGGTTACATCACGGACCATTTCAGCTGGCGCTGGGTGTTTTTGATCAACATCCCTGTCGGGATCATTGCCCTGCTGGCGATTTATCAGCTGCTGGAAGATCCGCCGTGGGAGCGTAAAGCCAAAGGCAAACTGAGTATTGATTACATCGGTATCGGGCTTATCGCGCTCGGGCTGGGCTGTTTGCAGGTGATGATGGACCGCGGTGAAGATGACGACTGGTTCAAATCCGGCTTCATCGTCACCTTCGCGGTGCTGGCGGCAACCGGCATTGTCGGGGCGATTTACTGGCTGCTGTACGCGAAAAAACCGGTGGTGGATTTACGCTGCCTGAAGGACAGAAACTTCGCGGTGGCGGGCCTGCTGATGGCCGGTATGGCGATGATTCTGTACGGCAGCTCGGTGGTTATTCCGCAACTGGCGCAGCAGCAGCTGGGTTACACCGCCACGCTCTCCGGGCTGGTGATGTCGCCCGGTGCAATACTGATCGTGCTGTCGATCCCGCTGGTGCTCAAGCTGATGCCGATTATCCAGACCCGTTACATTATCGCTTTCGGCTTCTTCCTGCTGGCCGCGTCTTTCCTCTATTCGGCAAGGCTGACGCCAAACGTTGATTTCGAAACACTGGTGATGTTCCGCAGTGCGCAGTCGATCGGCCTCGGTTTCCTGTTTGTGCCGCTCACCACTATCGCGTTTATTACCATTCCGCAACGCATGAACGCCGATGCCGCCGCGCTGTTTACCATGTTCCGTAACGTGGCCGGGTCGATCGGGATCTCTCTGGCGACCGCCGGAGTGACCGAGCGAACGCAGGCGCACAGCGCGCATATGGTGCACAACATGTCGCCGCTCAACGAACAGTTTAATCAGGCCGTGACCAAAAGCGCCGCCGCCATCCGTGATTTCGCCCACGTTCTGGGCGACCCGATGCAGCTTGCCACCGCGCGGATGTATCAGGAGATGGTGTCGCAATCGCGCATTCTGGCTTACATCGATGTGTTCGGCTATTGCGCCATCGTCGCCGTTATTTTGATTCCATTTTGTTTCCTGCTTTCGCCTGTGAAGAGCGAAGGTAATGCCGGAGCACATTAAGTTGAAAAAGATAAGCTCTACGCCGGGTCATCAGCATTCCGGTGTCCGTTTTCTGACACTCTCGACCTTAACGCTGGTATTAGCCGCCTGCTCCGTCGGCCCTGACTATCAGAAACCTCAGACGGCCACGCCGGGGGCATTCAACGATATGACCCCGCCGAAAGACAAAGACGGGGCGTCGATTGCCCTGTCTTCGGAGCCGAACCCGTTATGGTGGAAAGCCTTTAACGATCCCCAGCTCGACAGCCTGGTCACCCGTGCCATCGCCGGCAATATCTCGTTGCAGCAGGCAGTGCTGCGCATTGCCGGTGCGCGCGAACAGGTGAAACAGGCTCAGGGCGCCTGGCTGCCGTCTGTACAGGGCAACGCGAAAGTGACCCGTCAGCAGCTCGGCCTGAAAGGGATCCTGGAATCGAGCGGTGCGTCTGACCAGTTAAACGATCTCAGCCCGCAGGCCTCAGGGGCCATCGACACCGCCACGCGGCCGGTGGATTTGTATCAGGGCAGCTTCGATGCCAGCTGGGAGCTGGATTTGTTTGGCGGCACGCGCCGTCAGGTGGAAGCCGCCAACGCCCAGACCCAGTCTTCCGTCGAACAGCGCAACGATGCGTTAGTGTCGCTGGAGGCCGAAGTTGCGCGTGCTTATCTGCAACTGCGCGGTGCCCAAAGCATCACGGCATCGATTCAGACGCAAATCGACGTCGCTCTGCAGACGCTGAGCCTGACGCAGAACCGGCAGCAAAACGGGCTGTCGCCGCAGCTTGATGTGGAAAATGCCCGTGCGCAGTTAGGTTCCCTGCGCGCCCAGTTGCCGCAGTATCAGGCACAGGAACGTCAGGCGATGAACGGCCTGGCGGTGTTACTCGGTCAGACGCCGGGCTCGCTGGATAACGAACTGGCCGCCGTCAAACCGATGCCTGCCCTGCCCGCCGCCGTGCCGGTGGGCGTGCCGTCGCAGCTTGCCCGTCGACGTCCTGACGTGCGCAAAGCCGAAGCCGATCTCCATGCCGCCACCGCCAATATCGGCGTGTCCGTCGCGCAACTGTTCCCGAGCATCTCGCTTACCGGCCAGTTCGGGATGCGCAACACCGATGCCAGCTATCTCGACAACTGGAGCAGCCACTTTTACTCCATCGGCCCGTCGGTCACCGTGCCCATTTTCCAGGGCGGGCGGCTGGTGTCGAGCGTGCACCTTTCCCGCGCGCAACAGGCCAATGCGGCGCTCAATTATCGCCAGACGGTGCTGACAGCGCTTCAGGATGTGGATAACGCGCTGGTGAACTACCGCACCGATCAGGATCAGGTCAGCGGGCTGGATCAGACGACCGAAGCCTTGCAGACCGCGTTTGATCTGGCGAGCGACAGCTATCGTCAGGGGCTGTCCACCTTTATCAACGTGCTGGATGCCCAGCGCCAGCTGGCACAGGCGCACCAGCAATCTGCCGAAGCCAGAGTAAAAACCAGCACCGATCTGGTTTCATTGTATAAAGCGCTGGGCGGCGGCTGGGAACCGTACCAGAATGTGGAATTACCGACCTACACGGTATTTGGCCCGGCTGCTACGCCGGACGTAAAAGTAAAAACGACCGCCGGGGAATAACCGCAGCATGAACGACATTGCAACAGAAGATAAAAAACCCAGCTGCGATTCAGTGATCAACAGCGTGGCTTACCGCGACGGACAGCGTTTGCAGGACGTCACGGTCGAAGACATCAGCGAAGTGCTCAAAGAGCCGGATACATTTGTCTGGCTCGGGCTGTGGCAGCCGGAAGACAGCTACATGCGCAGCATTCAGGAAGAATTCGGCCTGCATGATCTGGCCATTGAAGATGCGCTGACCGCCCATCAGCGGCCAAAAATAGAACAGTACGGCGAGTCGCTGTTTATTGTTGTGCACACCGCGCAGAAGGTGAAAGAGAGCATTGAGTACGGCGAAACGCACCTGTTTCTGGGCAAGAACTTCCTGATCACCGTCCGTCATGGCGCGTCATCGAGTTATAAAGAAATCCGTAAACACGCGGAAGAACGCCCGGATATGCTCAGTAAAGGCCCGGCGTATGCGCTGTATTGCGTGCTCGATTCCGTGGTCGATAACTATCTGGAAATCCTGCATCAGTACACCGAACAGTTCGATGCCATCGAAAAGCTGATGTTCCAGAACACTTTCAATCAGCAGGCGGTGCAGCAGGTGTATAAACTGCGCCGCGATTTGCTGTCGCTGCGCAACGCCGCCGTGCCGATGGAAGATATCTGTAATCAGCTCAGCCACCATTACGAAGAGCTGGTGCCGAAGGGCCTGCGCGCGTATATCCGCGATGTGCAGGATCACGCCAATCAGGTGATCAAAACCACCGATGACATGCGCGAAATGCTCTCAAATGCCATGCATGTGAATCTGGCGCTGGTGTCAGTGCATCAGAATGAGGTGGTGCAGCGTCTGGCGGGCTGGGGGGCGATTCTGGCGATCCCGACGGTGGTGTTCAGTCTGTACGGCATGAACTTCAAAAACATGCCGGAACTGGATGACTGGTGGGGTTATCCGGTGACGCTCGGCGTGACGTTTGTCGGTTGCGTATGGTTATACTGGAAGTTGAAAAAGTCCGGCTGGTTATAATCTATTACCTGATTAATGCATAACAGTTACATGCGAATAACACTTTCCGGTGTTATTCGCCTTATTATCCCTTTCCGGTGCGTTAACTTCCGCTTTTATCTATTTTCGCTTCCCTGCCTGCGAAGAATACTTATATACTCATTCGCATCTTTCCCGCCGGAAATAGTATTTCTATGTCAGTTCGCTTCGCAATTGCACAGTTTATGCATTCACTACGCTTGCCAGGCAAGCGGGTCAGTGCGTTGCTGTTCGCGTTATGCTGGCTGATACTGAACGCTCAGCTGGCGCTCGCCAGCCACCCGTGTGACCTGCGTCCGCCGGTGGAAAACACCCAAATGCAACACAACCAGTTCATGCAAATGCCTGATACACAAGCGCATATGCAGAGTCAGTCGGTGTTGTGCGAGAAGCATTGCGTCCCGGAAAGAACCTCGTCTGATAACGGCACCGTGCCGCTGCTGGCCGTGCCGGTCGCCCAGACGTTAGCCCTGATCACCGTCGATGCCAGCGCCGCCGTCACCACGGCCGACTGGACTGCCCCGCCGGTTATCGCTCCTCCCGCCGAAGTCCGGTTTTGCCGATACAGAGAATAGCGCACTGCTGTCACGGATGTTTTTCCGCATCCGAAATTAAATGAAATTACCCTGCCAGATTAATGGCAACTTTCCTTTAAGACAGTATTGGAGTATTTCCCATGCGCGCTTTATTTAATTTATTTTCTGTTAGTCTTTTCTTTATTTCCGTTTATTCCTTCGCGGATGTCATGCCCGCCGGTCACGATCATAGGGCGATGCAACAAGACGCCACGGTTTATCAATCCGAAGGCATCATCACTCAGTGGCAGGCCGACCGCGTGGGGATTTCCCATCACGCCATTCCTGCACTGAAATGGCCCGCCATGACCATGAACTTCCGTCTGCCGCCACAGATCACCCCCAACGCCCTGCCCGCCGGAACACCGGTTGCCTTCAGCTTCGTCAAAACTGAGTCGGCGTATCAGTTGCAGACACTGACGCCGCTGACACGCTGACAGGGGAATTACACATGCTGACTTTACCGCGTCGCCCTCGGGTGACGTGGCACTGGCTGCTGGCTTTTATGCCGGTCTGCGCCTTTGCCACACCCGTTTCCCTGCCGCAGGCACTGGTTGCCGCGCAGGAATATTCCGCTGAGCTTTCAGCCAGCCGCCACCAGATCAACGCGCTGGATAACCGTGCAGACGCCGCCATGCAGTTGCCGGATCCGAAGCTGAAATTCGGCATTGAGAACCTGCCGGTCGGTGGCAATAACACTCGCCGCTTTACCCGTGAAGGCATGACCATGCAGCGCATCGGCATCATGCAGGATTACGTCAGCAGCACGAAACGCGAGCGTAAGGCCGACACCCTGCGCGCCGAATCGCGGCAGGTGGCGGCGGGCACACAAAGTATCCGCGCCCGGCTGCAACGTGACACCGCGCTGGCCTGGATGGCGCTGGCGATAGGCGAGCAGAACGTCGGCCAGGCCGGCTCGCTGGTGGCAGAAAGTGAGCGGCAGATTGGTGTACAGCGCGGCGGCGTCAGCAGCGGCAGCGCCCTGCCTGCCTCGGTACTCGACGCCCGTCTGACCCTGATTGCCATGCAGGACACACTCACCCAGGCTAAACGTGACGTTGAGCTGGCGCGCACCCGTCTGAGTCAGCTGACGGGCATCGATCACCCTGACATCCACGGTGAAGTGCCTGCGGTCAGTGCGTTGCCCGCCAGCGCACAGCAGGCAGACAGCGTCAGCCTGCACCCGGAAATTCTGCAGGCGCGGCGCGAGGCGGAAGTCGCGCAGTCGAAATCCTCCGAATCGGCGATTGCCGCGCTGCCCGACGTGGGTGTCGAAGTGTATTACGCCCACCGTGCCGACGATTATGACGACATGGCAGGCATCATGTTTACCGTCGATTTACCGCTGTTTACCGCCTCGCGACAGGACAAAGATCATGCCGCCGACCGCTCAATGGCAATGGAAAGCAACGACCGGCTGGCACAGCTGACGCGGGATCATCAGGCGCAGCTGAACACGCTGGTGACGCAATATCAGGCCGCCGTCACGCTGTGGCAACGGCAGGTGAAGGATGTCATTCCGCTGCAACAACAGCGTATTGGCGTGATTCAGGCGCAGTATCGCGCCGGGAAAAGCAGCCTGAATGATGTACTCGGTGCGCGCCTCAGCCTGCTCGACAGCCAGCTGGCCGGGCGTAACGCCGAACTGGAAGCCGCCCGTTTCTGGGTCGCCCTGCGCTATCTCGCGCCACAGGAGGATCTTCAATGACATCCGCGAAAACTTACAGCCTGCTGGCCGTCGCCATTCTGGCCGCTCTGGCCGCCGGTTACCTTGCCGGACGCCACAGCGTTCCCGCACAAACGCAGGTTACTGACGCGCCCGCCGCTCGCAAGGTGCTGTACTGGTACGATCCGATGACGCCGGATCAGCGTTTTGACAAACCCGGAAAATCACCCTTTATGGACATGGATCTGTTGCCGCGTTACGCCGGTGACGTGGAAGACGACGGTGGCGTGACGGTCAGCGCCCGCCAGCAGCAAAATCTGGGGATGCGCAGCGAGAAAGTGCAGCGGCGGATCCTCTCGGCCCCGCTTAACCTTTACGGCACGGTCGCCGCCGATGAGCGCAGCCTGCGCACCGTCTCTGCCCGCGCCGCCGGTCTGGTGGAAAAACTCTACGTTGCCGCCAGCCAGCAGCAGGTGAAAAAAGGCCAGAAACTGGCGACGCTGTGGATCCCTGACTGGACCGCCGCGCAGCAGGAATATCTGGCCGTACGCCAGCTGGGTGACCGCAGCCTGAGCGCCGCCGCCCGTCAGCGTCTGGCCTTACAGTTTATGCCCGAGGACGTGCTGCGCCGCGTCGAAAAAACCGGTCAGCCGCAAACCCGTATCGACGTGATTGCGCCGGTGGACGGCTATCTCAGCCAGCTTGCGGTACGCGAAGGCGCGCAGGTCAGCGCCACGCAGCCGCTGTTCGAACTGACCAGCCTGCAACAGGTATGGATTGTGATCGATTATCCTCCCTCCGCCGCCAGTCAGATCCAGACAGGGAGCAAGGTCACTGCCAGCGCAGACAGCCAACCCGGCGAGCTGTTTCACGGCACCATCAGTGAACTGCTGCCGGACGTAGACGCCGTCAGCCGCACGCTGAAAGCCCGCGTGGTGATGGACAATTCGCAACATAAACTGCGCCCCGGTATGTACCTGACGATGGCGCTGGACGCCGTGTCACAGGCTCCGGTTCTGGCGATCCCGCAGGAAGCGCTGATCCAGACCGGCAGCCGCAATACGGTACTGCTCGACGACGGCAATGGGCATTTCACTGCGCAGGCAGTGACGACCGGCGCGACGCGTGATGGCTGGACGCAGGTGCTTTCCGGCCTGGAAGAAGGTCAGTCTGTGGTGACCTCCGGGCAATTCCTCATTGATTCCGAAGCCAGCCTGCGCAGCGCACTGCCCGCGGCAGCCGTGCCGACAAAAGCGCATCAGCACGGAGGTGATTTATGATTGCCGCCGTGATCCGCTGGTCCCTGAAAAACCGGCTGCTGGTGTTGCTGGCCGCGCTGATCATGGCCGCCTGGGGTATCTGGTCATTGCAGAAAGCACCGCTCGACGCCCTGCCGGATCTCTCGGACGTGCAGGTGATTGTGCGCGTCAGTTACCCCGGCAAAGCGCCGCAAATTATTGAAGATCAGGTGACCTATCCGCTCACCACGACGCTGCTCTCCGTGCCGGGCGCGAAAACCGTGCGCGGCTTTTCGATGTTCGGTGACGCTTACGTGTACGTGCTGTTTGACGACGGCACCGATCCCTACTGGGCGCGGTCACGGGTGCTGGAATACCTCAGTCAGGTGCAGTCGACGCTGCCGCCGGGGGCCAAAGCCTCGCTGGGGCCGGATGCCACCGGCGTCGGCTGGATTTACGAATACGCGCTGGTGGATAAAACCGGCAAACACAGCCTCGAACAGCTGCGCGCCCTGCAGGACTGGACGCTGCGTTATGATCTGAAAACCGTGCCGGATGTCGCCGAGGTCGCCAGTATTGGCGGCATGGTGCGCCAGTATCAGGTGGTGGCCGATCCGCAGCGGATGCGCGCCCGTGGCGTGACGCATCAGCAACTGGTGACAGCATTACAAAGTGCCAATCAGGAAAGCAGCGGCTCACTGCTGGAAATGGGCGAAGCCGAATACATGGTGCGCACTTCCGGCTATCTGAAAAGCCTGGAAGATTTCAACAACGTGGTGGTGACGGCCAGCAACGGCATTCCGGTGTTAATTTCTGACGTCGCCACCGTGCGCACCGGCCCCGAACTGCGGCGCGGCGTGGCGGAGCTGAACGGTGAAGGCGAAGTGGCCGGTGGCGTGATTGTGATGCGCTCTGGCAAGAATGAGCTGGAAACGCTGAAAGCGGTGAAAGTGCGCCTGAATGCGCTGGCCCGCACCCTTCCGGCAGGCGTGGAGATCGTGCCGGTGTATGACCGCCAGCCGCTGATTGAGCGGGCCATAGTGACGTTGTCACATAAATTGCTTGAAGAATTCGCGGTAGTGGCGGTGGTCTGCGCGCTGTTTCTGTTTCACTTCCGCTCGGCGCTGGTGGCGATCATCACCCTGCCGCTCGGCATTCTCGGCGCGTTTATTGTCATGCACTATCAGGGGGTCAGCGCCAATATTATGTCGCTCGGCGGGATCGCCATTGCCATCGGGGCGATGGTCGATGCAGCGATTGTGATGATCGAGAATATGCACAAAGTGCTCGAACAATGGCGGCACGATCATCCGGGGCAGCAACCGACCTCCGCAGATTACTGGACGGTGTCTGAACGTGCGGCAACGGAAGTCGGCCCGGCGCTGTTTTGCAGTTTACTGATCATCACCCTGTCGTTTATTCCGGTGTTTTCGCTGGAGGCGCAGGAGGGCCGGATGTTCTCCCCGCTGGCATTCACCAAAACCTATGCGATGGCGGTTTCCGCGGGGCTGGGCATCACGCTGGTGCCGGTGCTGATGGGGTATTTTATTCGCGGGAAAATCCCGGATGAAAATGCCAGCCCGGTCAACCGCTGGCTTATCGCCGCCTATCAGCCGGTGCTTTCCGCGGTGCTGAAACGCCCGAAAACCACGCTGTTATTCAGCGGCCTGTTTCTGCTGGTGTCGCTTTATCCGCTGGCAAAGCTGGGCAGCGAATTTATGCCCGCGCTGGATGAAGGGGATTTGCTGTACATGCCTTCCACGCTGCCGGGGATTTCCGCCCGCGAAGCGGCGCGGCTGTTGCAGCAAACCGATCGCCTGATCAAAACCGTGCCGGAAGTCGCCAGCGTATTTGGCAAAGCCGGACGGGCAGACAGCGCCACCGATCCTGCACCGCTGACCATGATTGAAACCACCATCCGCTTTAGACCCCGTGACCAGTGGCGGCCTGGCATGACACCGGACAAAATCATCACCGAGCTGGATAACGCGGTGAAACTGCCCGGCATCGCCAACGTCTGGGTGCCGCCGATCCGTAACCGGCTGGATATGCTGGCTACCGGCATCAAAAGCCCGGTGGGCATCAAAGTGAACGGCAATAATATTGCGCAGATCGAAGCGGTTGCGCAGCAGATTGAGCATATTGTCAAAACCGTGCCGGGCGTCACCTCGGCGCTGGCTGAACGTCTGGAAGGTGGCCGCTATGTCGATATTGCTATCAACCGCCGGGAGGCAGCACGTTACGGTGTCACGGTGACGGAATTGCAGTCGCTGGTTTCAACACTGGTGGGCGGTGAAAACATCGGTGAAACCCTGGAAGGCCGCGAGCGGTATCCCGTCAGCCTGCGCTATCCGCGCGAGTTACGCGATAACGTGCAGGCGCTGCGCGATTTGCCGGTACTGACCGCCTCCGGTGCGCAGGTGCCGCTGTCGGCGCTGGCATCAGTCACGGTCACTGACGGCCCGCCGATGCTGAAAAGCGAGAATGCGCGTCTGTCGGACTGGATTTATGTGGATTTGCGTGGCCGCGATTTGAAATCTGCCGTCGAAGAGATGCAGCAGGCGGTGAATCAGCAGGTGACATTACCGGAAGGCGTCACGGTGAGCTGGTCGGGGCAATTTGAATATCTGGAGCGCGCCACGGCAAAACTGAAAATCGTGCTGCCGGTGACGCTGCTGATCATCTTCGTGCTGTTGTACGTCACGTTTAGCCGCGTGCGGGATGCGCTATTGATCATGGCGACACTGCCCTTCGCCCTGACCGGCGGTATCTGGCTGTTGTACCTGCTCAGCTACAATCTGTCGGTCGCCGCTGCCGTCGGTTTTATCGCGCTGGCCGGCGTGGCGGCGGAGTTCGGGGTGATCATGGTGCTGTATCTGAATCAGGCGGTGCAGCGCCAGCAGAAAACCGGTGAGGAGATGACTGAAGCCCAGCTGTGCGACGCGATTCACCACGGCGCGGTGCTGCGCGTGCGGCCAAAGGCCATGACCGTCGCCACCATTATGGCGGGTTTACTGCCGATCATGTGGGGCGGCGGCACCGGCTCGGAAGTGATGCAACGCATCGCCGCCCCGATGATCGGCGGTATGGTCAGCGCGCCACTGCTTTCGATGCTGGTGATCCCGGCGGTGTATTTGTTACTTCACAGGAAGGGGGCGATTAAGTCGCTGAATTGCGAGTAATCATTTAGTTTGATCGAGAAAGTTTCGGTTTCTTACGTGCGGTGATCACTTAACGCGCTGCGCCGAAACCGCCCAAAAGGGGCCAGGACGGGCCCCTCTTGGATCTCCCGCGTCTTTTTACTGCGCGCTGCCGCTCGCGGGCTATGTTTTGTTGCTACGGCTATTTCACGAGTTGTAACCCGACCTTTTGGGGCCTGGTGAAAGTTTCGGTTTCTCACGTGCTGTGATCGCTCAGCGGCTGTCGCCGAAACCGCCCAAAAGGGGCCAGGACGGGCCCCTCTTGGATCTCCCGCGTCTTTTTACTGCGCGCTGCCGCTCGCGGGCTATGTTTCAGAAACTCCTCCTATTGCCGCAAAATCCCGCCGCTTCGCGGTGCCCTCCGGTCGGGTTACAACCCGCGCAAAAACATGCGCGGTTTTCCACCACTCCCTTCGGCGTGATTTTTGAGCGCGGCCAATGGCTATGTAATTCAAATGATTTTTGAGTGCGGCCAATGGCTATGTAATTCAGATGATTTTTGAGTGCGGCCAATGGCTATGTAATTCAGATGATTATTGAGACTTAATTTTTTGATTTATTTTTGATTTATAAAGTCGAAAACGGTGAGGTTGTGCTTTAAGAAGCCTATGGCCGCGCTCAAAACGACGTCGAATGAACGGTGAGAAACCGCGAGGGTGTTTTTCCGAGCGGGTCCGAACCTGAAATGAGAGAACCGCGCAGCGGCGGCGTTTGCGGCAATAGCAGGAGTACCTGAAACATAGCCAGCGAGCGACAGCGCGCAGTTAAAAAAACGCCGGATTGTTAAGGGGCGCGTTTACGCCCCTTAACCCGGTGTGGGCCGGCGCCCACGACCTTGAAGTTGACCTTGAAGTTGACCTTAATAAGCCCCCTCTCCCTATGAGGATTCTTCTGCCGCCGCAATCCGCGCCAGCGGCTGTTCCAACACCATGGTTTGGGTCTGGCTGAGGCTGATTTCGGCAGCGCGCAGCATCTTGAGGATTTCGTACAGCAGGTCGCTGCGCGTTCCGCCTACCATGCGCGGGCTGTTGACGTAACCGGTGACGCTCAGCACGATGCCGGTCGGCCCCAGTTCTTTAAAGCTCACGGACGGCGGCGGGTTTTCCAGAATCGCTTCGTGCAGGTTGTAGGCGTCAAGTAACAACGTGCGTACCTGCTCGGGGTCGATGTCCAGCGGGAAAGTCAGGACAATGGTCGCTACGCCCTGCGCGTTACCCATGGTGGCGTTACGCACGTTCTGCGAAATCAGCTGGGAATTCGGCACAATCACCGTGGATTTATCACTGAGCTGAATTTCGGTGGCGCGAACGTTGATGCGGCGGATATCCCCTTCCACACCGCTGATGCTGATCAAATCCCCCACTTTGACCGGACGTTCCGTCAGCAGGATCAGACCGGAGATAAAGTTCTTCACGATCTCCTGTAAACCGAAACCAATACCGACCGACAAGGCGCTGACGATCCACGCCAGTTTGTTCCACTCAATGCCCAGCGATGACAGCGTCAGCATGATGATCAGCACATAGCCCACGTTGGTGAACAGCGTCACCAGCGAGGCGCGCATGCCGCGATCCATCATGGTTTTTGGCAGGAAATCGTTATCCAGCCAGCGCTTCGCGGAGCGCAGCACGTACCAGCCCACCACCAGACACAGCACCGCATTGACCGCGTGCGCCGGAATAATGTTCAGGCTTTCGAGGCCTTTACCGCCCCACATGTCGACAATTTTACTCAGCAATTCCAGCGGCGTGGTGGTGCCGAACGTCCCGTTAAGCAACGCAACGGCGGCCATCAGCAACAGCGCTGTTTTACCGAGTGCCGAGCACAATGTCGCCGCCAGCGACAGGTGACGATCGTTGACGCTCAGCGTGCCTTTCAGGATTTTGCCGCTGTGTGTGGTCGCCGAAAACACGCTTTCACACAGATCGACCCAGAAGTGAATCAGCAGATACAGGCTGCAAACCACCAGACCGATCCACAACAGTTCGAAAGTGACAAAACGCGCCAGCGGAATATAACCAATCAGCAAGGCGATCAGAATGACGAAGGCCGTCAGGCTGATCACCAGATGGATAAGCCCCGCCAGCGTAGAGCGCGCTTCGGTCTGTTCACCGTCGGCGCGCATTTTACGGCGCATACGGTTAACGCGAAGCGGCGCAATCAGGCAGTTGAGCGCCACCAGCAACGCCGCCAGACCATTGCCAAACAGCGTGGCGGCGATGCTCGCGCCGACCAGATTGTTCAGCTGTTCGATAATGCCGAACAGGAAAATAAAGCCCGCCAGCAGCACCGGGAATGACGCCAGCGTTTTCGCCAGCGGATCAGCGATCCCCGGTAAACGCCACGACGGATGGCCGTTAGACAGTAACGCGATACCCAGACCGGCGATCACCGCCGAGAAATAGGTCAGTTCAACCAGTTGTTCGGCAAATTCATTCACCCACTGCGACGTGTCCGGCAGGCGGGTGAAGATAAAACCGAGTAACTGAACGCTGATGCCCAGCGTAAAGGTGGTGCTCAGGGTGGTGAAACAGGCCAGGAAACTGCGGCGAAAACGCCCCTGCGGTAACCAGCGCGGCAGGATCCAGTTCATCGGGCGATCCAGCGTTTTCCGGCCAAACACGCCAATCAACAGCGCCAGCAGCAGATAAATGCCCGTGCCGACGCGCCAGTCCGGGCTCCACGCCTGCGTCCAGGCATCGCTGACCTGCGAGCCAAAATCGTCAAAGCGCGCGGCATCGTCTTCATTTGGGGTGATCAGCGGTGACCAGAAATTGCTGCCGAGAATACTGCCGGTATTGAGCGCGATTTGAGTTTTCAGCGCGTCACGGCGCATCCCGGAAATCTGCGAGGACAGATTTCGCGCACCGGTCGCAATACCTTTGGTTTGTTCAATCTGGGTAGTCAGCAACGTTTTGCTGTTGTTGAGTTTATTACGCTGGCTGACCACCTGAGGCGTTTCAGTCAGCGTACCCGCCGCCGGCGCGGGGCCGAGAACGTCGAGCTGCGCCTGCACTTCTTCCAGCTGCGGTGCCAGCGCCACGGCCAGTTTGTCGGCGTCTTCGGCCAGCTTTTGTGCGCCGTCGTTGAGGCCGGTAAATTTCTTATCGGTTTTCGCCGCCGACACCTGCTGCTTGAGCTGATCCAGACGTTTTTGCAGCGCAGGTAACGCCGTAGTGGCGTTGACTTTCACCGGCTGCTGGGCGTCCGGCTGGCCGGTGGCTTCATCGGCCTGACTCAGCGCGGGGGTCATCAGCAGACATGACAACAATGCCAGCAACAGCGGCATTCTTAACAATTTTTGCATAGAAAAAGGATTCCGGAAGTTCGGTAAATTATTGTTTTATGAATTTCCGGCTAAGAATACCTGTTCTGAGTCGGAAAAGTAGTAGGGATTGTCTGTTTGTCTAATCAGTATCTTCACGGACAGCACGCGGGCGCGTACCGTCCGTGGGGATCAGTTGGGTTTACCCAGCATCTGGCGCAGGATCGCCGCCGAATCGGCTGGCTGAAGCGCCAGAATGCCGGAATAGAGGCTGATGGAAATCTCACACACTTTTTCGCGATCAACATCCGGTTTGGTCAGGTCGCTGAACATTTGCAACTGATCGCCGTACATATTTCCCAGCGCTTCGCGCACCGGCGCCATCATCAGGATGACCTTTTCGGTGCTCACCGCCACCGGCAGATCGGTCTGACCCGGCCCGGTCGCCAGCAGTAAATCGTTCATGGTACTCAGATCTTTGCGGAACAGCTCCGGCGGCAGCACCTGCGCGGTGTTCACCCCGCCGCTCACCTGCGGATAGAGAAACTTAAAGCAGGAACCGTCTTTGCGCGCCAGCAGGGTCTGCATCTCTTCGAGATTGACCTGCATCGCCGCATTCACCGCCGCATCCGGCGCATGAACAATGCGCGCAGAGAGCAGCTCAGACACCCTCGGTTTCACGGTATCAATGGCTTCCTGCTGCGGTTTCCCTTCCTTCTTCATCTGCAAAATATCGCGGCGGATCTGCGCATACAGCGCCGGTTCCTGTGTTCTGATGGTGCCATACAGCGGCAGTTCGGCGAGCGCGCTGTCGATTTTTTGCTCTTCGCTTTCGCCCATGACACGCGGCTTAATCACCCCGCCCCACACTATTGCGCCGCCCACAATCAGCACGACAAACAGGATGATGCCGGGCACGCGGCCCAGTTTGCCCTTTTTATGTAACAGGCTGAGCACCGACGCCAGCACCACACCGGCGATGCCCCACACCATCACTTCGTTCCAGTTCATGACTGTTCCTTTATCTCGAAAAACGTCGCTTAAAGACCGATTTGTGCGACCGCATCGCGGCTGGCGTCAGCGCGCTCCTGCCCGTGCAGCTCTTTAAGTTTACCCTGTCGCATTTCCAGCAGACGATCGGCGTGTTCAAAATAGTGATCATCGTGGCTGATTGCCAGTACGGTTTTGCCCATGTCACGCAGTTGCGGCAGAAGTTCGCGATAAAACGTCCGGCGAAATTGCGGATCCTGATCGGCCGCCCATTCATCCAGTAACAGAAAATCGCGCCCCTCTGCCGCCGCCAGCAGCAGCGCCACGCGCTTACGCTGCCCTGCGGAGAGTTGCAGATTGGTCACTTCGTTGCCGCTGAACTGAAGTTTTTCTTTCATTTTCAGGCGTTGCAGCCAGTCTTCCACCACCTGCGGATCGGGTGCCTGCCCCTGCGGCCCCATCAGCTGACCAAACAGATGGAAATCAGTGAATACTGCCGAGAAAATCTGCCGGTATTGCTCCGCGTTCTGCGCGGTAACCGCAACGCCGTCGAGCAATATTTGTCCGCCGCGCGGGTGATAAAGCCCGGTCAGAAGCATCGCCAGGGTAGACTTTCCGCTGCCGTTGCCGCCAATCAGGAACACCAGTTCGCCACGGGTGATGGTCAGGTTCAGCGGCCCGATGCCAAAACCGGCATGATCTTCTTTGCCTTCATAGCTGAACACCAGATCGCGCAGTTCCAGCGTCTGCCAGCGAGTCGCCAGGACCGGCGGCGTGAACTCCTCCTGGTATTGCGCCAGTTTCAGGGCTTTCAGTTTGCCAAAGGCCACCTGTGCGCTGAGCAGCGTCGGCAACGCGCCCACGGCCTGCAGCATCGGCGTGCGCAGGAACAGCAGCGTCAGGGAATAGGTCGCGGCGACATCGGTATTCGACCAGCCCAGCGTGTTTGCCATAAAGAAGACCAGCCCGATCGCCCCCAGCATCATGATATTCGACCAGTTCACGGCGCTCAGGTGAAAGGTATCGGCACGGATAATGTGGAAGCGGTACTCCTCGGCGTCTTTGCGGTAAACATCGTCAAACAGATGGCGCGCCCGTTCGCGGTTAAGCGCCAGCTCTTTGCGCCCTTCGATGACTTTCTGATAGTCAGTTTGCAGTTTGTCTTCCGCTTCACGCACTTTCGCCAGATGGCTGTAAACGTGCGACACCAGTTTGAAACCGCCGACAATGGTGATCACCAGCCAGATAACGGTGACCAGCAGCATTTCCGGTGACAGCCAGGCCAGATACGCCGCGCAACCGAGGGTCAGGATAATCCCCTGCACCAGCTCCGGCAGGCGGACAAACGCCAGGGTGATATTACGGATATCGCTGCCCAGACTGGCCAGCAGCTGCGCGTTGCCGATTTGTTCAATGCGCTCGATGTCGGTATCTAAAATACGTTTGATGAACTGACCGCGCAGACGGTAAATAAAATGGTGGCCGAGAATCGTCAGCGCCAGTTGTGAACCGAGGGTCACCACCATCAGCAGAAGCAATAAGCCGAGAAATTGCGGTAAGACCATCAGGGAAGCGTGGGTTGTTTCTATCAGTTTAAGATTGATAAACGCGATCAGGCCAATGCCCAGAATGGCGCTGAGCAGGCTCAGCAACATGACGCCTAAAAACGGCCAGCGATACTGCTTAAAAACGACGCGTAACAACTCCATGAAATGCTCTCATTGTGAATGCCAGAAACCTGATTGCAGGCAGTTTAATGAGACATTGTCTCATATCAAGAATAATTCTCATTTTATCAACTCTCTTCGCCACGGAGAAAAAAGCTGACAGCCTGCTTTTCGCTTCCTAAACTGGGGCCATGGATAAAGAACAAGAACTTCGCCGAAGTAAACGTAACGCGCTGGGGCTGCTGCTGATTGCTGCGGCCCTGTTTGTGATCACCCTTTTTCTGCCGCCCAATTTCTGGGTTTCCGGGCTGAAAGCCATTTCCGAAGCCGCTATGGTCGGCGCAATGGCCGACTGGTTCGCCGTGGTGGCGTTGTTCCGCCGTGTACCTGTGCCGTTTGTTTCCACACATACGGCGATCATCCCGCGAAACAAAGACAAAATCGCCGACAATCTGGCGGTGTTCGTGCAGGAAAAGTTCCTCGCACCCGCCACGCTGATAAACCTTATCCGCCAGCACGATCCGGCGCGGATGCTGACCGACTGGCTGAACGCACCGGACAACGCCCAACGTTTTGCCCGCTACGCCATTAAAATGATCCGCGGTTTTCTGGATGTCACTGACGATCAGCGCATCGCGCAGCTGATTCGCCGCGCGTTGTACCGGGTGATCGACAAAATCGATCTCTCGTCGTCCATCGCCACGCTGCTGGAAAGCCTGACCCGAAATGGCCGCCATCAGGAGTTGCTCGATCAGGCTATGGATCAGCTGGAAGTGTTGCTGGCAAAGGACAGCACCCGGCAATTTATTTCGGCGCAAATCGTCGGCTGGATGAAGCGTGAACACCCGCTGACGGCCAAACTGCTGCCCACCGGCTGGCTGGGACGCAACGGCGCGGATATGGTGTCCAATGCGGTGAATTCGGTGCTCGACGATATGGGCAACGATAAAACCCACGCCTTCCGCAAAGGCTTTGACCGCTCGGTGCAGAGTTTTATCTGGAAGCTGCAAAACGATCCGGCGACGGCGCAGAAAGCCGAAGAAATTAAGCAGTACCTGAAAGATGACGAGAAGCTGAACGCCTACGTGCTGCAACTGTGGGGCGACATGCGTAACTGGCTGAAAGAAGATTTAGAAAGCGAGGATTCGCGGGTGTTTGTCAAAGTCACCGAATCCGGCCAGTGGCTGGGAAATGCGCTGGCACAGGATGAAAAACTGCGAGCGTCGCTGAATCTGCAAATGGAAACCATCGCCGGTAAACTCGCGCCGGATTTCGCCACCTTCCTCACCCGCCACATCAGCGATACGGTCAAAGGCTGGGATCCGCGTGACATGTCGCGGCAAATCGAGCTGAACATCGGTAAGGATTTACAGTTTATCCGCATCAACGGCACGCTGGTTGGCGCGTTTATCGGGCTGGTGCTGTATCTGCTGTCGCAACTGCCTGTGGTACTGCCTTGGGCGATGGCGCGGTTCTGAAATGTCCTCCCCGCGCAGGGGAGGACGCACTATTTACTTCACAGACTTGCTGAACGCATCGACCGCCAGAATGGCGCTGGCAACGTCTTCTGCCGACAGATGCGGATTCAGGTTGCCCAGCGTATCGCCCTCGCCGTTCGCCAGTGCCCCCACTTTTACCAGGCTGGCAAAGGTTTCATTTTCCAGATGCATCTCTTTGAGCGTGGTAGGCATTTTGATGGAACGGTAGAAGCGCACGTATTTGGCGATCTCTTCGTCAGGGCGCTGCTCAAGCACCATCTGCGTCAGCGTGCCGTAGGCGACTTTCTCACCGTGCGTCAGGTGATGAATGTCGCCGGAAATCGCGGTGAATCCGTTGTGGATCGCATGAGCACCCGCCAGACCGGCATTTTCAAAGCCCAGACCGGACAACAGCGTATTGGCTTCCACCACCGCTTCGACGGCTGGCGTCACCAGTTTTTGCTCAACGGCGGTATAGGCGCTGTAACCGTAGGTCAGCAGCGTTTTTTCACAGGCTTCAGCAATCGCCATCCCGGCGATAGTCGGGTCACCGCCTACCATCGAGTGGGAGTGTGAGCGCAACACCGCCTGCGCTTCCACAAACGTCGCCAGACCGTCTGCAATCCCGGAGGCAAACAACCGCACCGGCGCCTGGGCGCACACCTGGGTATCGACCAGCACCAGATCCGGGTTTTTGTTGTAGAAACGGTAGGATTCGAACACGCCTTCGTCGGTGTAAATCACTGACAGCGCACTGCACGGCGCATCGGTTGAGGCCACCGTCGGCACAATCACCACGTTTTGTTTTAGTTCATCCGCGATGGCTTTTACCGTATCGAGGGTTTTGCCGCCCCCAAGACCGACCACCACCTGCGTACCCGCTTCGCGGGCAATGGCCGCCAGACGGTTGATTTCACTGGCAGAAGCTTCGCCGTTGAAACGTTCATAATGAAATTCGACCTGTGCGGCGCTCAGCGATGCTTTTACGCGCTCGCCGATAATGCCCCAGACCACGTCATCAGCAATCAGGAAAGATTTCCCGCCGAGCGCCGGCAGGTAATCCCCTAACTCATCCAGCACACCGCTTCCCTGAACGTACTTTCTTGGCGAAGAGAAGATAAATTTACTCATGATAAAAACCTCTTTTCGTAGACCATTGAGATGTGAATGACTCCCTTCAGCCTACCCCAGCAGGCGGCCCGCGCCCACCCTTTTAATTCACATTAACAGCATGACTGGCAAAGAAATTTTCTCTCTGAGCAGGATGAATGCTTTCCCCGCGGAGATAGTGGCCTGATGAATTAATCACCTGAAAAGACTATTGGGATATGCAAGCAAAAAACCGTGACGAGTTAGGTTTCAGCTATCAAATGCATAAACAGCACCAGCTTTTACTTATCAATCTTTTCCGTAGAATGCATTGCATTGGCAGCACGTCGTAAGCAGTGGCAGGACGTTTGAGTACACCAGCTTGCTGTTAGCCATCCCATTAATAATCTCTGAGATGAATAAGGAACAGCATGTATAACTTTCAGCGTTACAACGCCAAAGAACTGGCACTGGCCTATATGAGCAGCAAACCACACGACTTCTCGCCACAAGAATTCTTACAACAGTTGAAAGAGGTAGAAAAATCTTTCGACGCGGCGCTGAGAAATCCTCAGCAACAACCGCAGACCGGAATGCTGGTTAAGGCGTTTTGATTGCCGTCTTCGCCTTCGTCAGCTGAGTACCCTTGTTTTACCCAAGGCAGATCCTGTGTCCGGTGCATCTGCAAAACAAGTCAGTAAAAAGCAAAAGCCCCGAGCGAATCGGGGCTTTTTGTTTTTTTAACGCCGCTGCGGGTTAGCGCATTTGGCGGTCGTCGATGTACTTGCGGTTTTCAGGCGCTGGCGGGAAATACTGGTACAGCCAGGTTTCTGACAACGCGGTCTGACCGGAACGCAGGAACATACGCAGTTCGACCGGCGCGACGGAATCGCTGTCCGGAGTCCAGTCAAACAGGATGCGGTATCCGTCGAACGGCTGGACATACAGAATTTCGATATTTTTGATCTGGCCGTGAGAGATGTTGATCACCGGCTCGATGCCTTTATCGGCATAGGCTTTCAGTTCACCGCCGACAAAGTCGATGGCGAAACGACGCGCCCACACTGCCGGATAGTTTTCACCCGGCGCCCAGCCTTCCGGGAACCCGCCCATACCGGTACGCGTAGCCAGCACATTGGCCAGCGGGCTGCGGTGCGGCGGCGTACCGCTCCAGTACAGTTTGTAGCTGAAACTGAACTCAGCGCCGGATTTCACCGGCGTTTCCGGCTGCCAGAAGCACACCACGTTATCCAGCGTTTCGCCGGTGGTCGGAATTTCCATCAGGTTAACCGCGCCCTTCCCCCAGTCACCGACCGGTTCCACCCACAGGCTCGGACGTTTGTTGTACCAGCCAATCACATCCTGATAATTGTTGAACTCGTGGTCGAGTTGCAGCAAGCCAAAACCTTTCGGGCTGTTATCGGCAAACGCATTAAATTGCAGACGTTTCGGGTTATTCAGCGGACGACAAATCCATTCGCCGTTGCCGGTCCACATTTGCAGGCGATCGGAGTCATGAATTTGCGGATGGATGGTGTCGCAACGGCCACGCTCGCTGGTGCCACAGCTGAACATGCTGGTCATCGGAGAAATGCCCAGCTGTTTGATGTCTTCACGGGCATGAAGATGGTTTTCGATTTCCATCACTACGCGCGTCGGTTCGCAGTGGATCACGAACTTATAGGCACCGGTGATACTTGGGCCATCGAGCAGCGCATACACCGTGAAGGTGGTATCACCCGGTTTAGGCGTATCGAACCAGAACGCGGTGAAATCCGGGAACTCTTCCGGCTGATCGGTGAAGGTATCCACCGCCACGCCACGGGCAGAAAGGCCGTACTGATAGGTGTCATCCACCGCGCGGAAATAGCTGGCGCCGAGGAAAGAAACGACGTCGCGGCGCGTCAGTTCAGGCGCTTTGTTGACCTTAAAACCGGCGAATCCGAGATTGGAGAAACCTTCGAGCTGTTTGGTATCCACGCCAGCATCATGATAGTTGAACAATTCAGGGCGGAAATGGATTTCGCGCGACATGTGCCTGACCGGATCCACCGAATACATGCGCACGCGACGTTTGAAGCCCATGCCCACGTGGAACAGTTCGACGTCGAGCTGCCGGTCCTGCAATCCGTTCCACAAGGAATGGGCGTGATCGTACTGTATGGCGTTGTAGGCCTGCGGTGTCAGCTCAGCCAGCGTTTTAGGTAAAGGCTGTGGCGCACCGCCATAGGGTTTATCCGCTAAGTCCTTCGCCATCTTTTGCAGGGCGTTGAAATCAAACGGCAGTTCGCCGCCGTCTGCCACGTTCGCCTCTGCCGCCTCAGCGGAACGGGTGAACAGTGTGGACATAGCCGGCACACCGCACCAGGCGGCGAATGCCATTGAAGCTTGAATAAATGCTCTTCGTTCCATGCCAGATTCGTTTCCTGTACTGGGCAAAAATCTGGGGGCTTCGCCTCAGGGCGCCGCCCCCGCGGTGTTCGAAAAAATTCGACCTCAAGGCTAACGTAAAATTCACCCGCCGAGTATAAGAAATTGAATGCATTCAGCTAATATTTTGCTTGTAAAAGTAAGCACATCTGAAAGCGCGCAGCCCCCGCCGGTCAGGGGCTGCGGGCAGGTTCGCCAACCGCCCTTTGCGGGGCATAGTCTGGTGGTAATTCACGCGGGCGTTTTAGGAGCATTCTGTTACAGAACCCTGAATTTCGTGCGGTTCAGGGCACTTCTCTCCCTCATTTGGCACGCTGCGGCCAAAATGTTCTAAATTTGTAACTCCGTTATCCGCCTTCTGGAGTCGCAGTATGTCTGATGAAAACATCCCGGAACGAACCCGCGCGCTGTATGCACAACTCACCGGCAGGGACCGCCTGCCTGCGGCGCTGCATGTGACCGGTGAAGGGGATTTACCGGCTTATTATCCGGTGACAACGCTCATCACAGCGTCCGTGGCGGTGGCGGCGCAGGCGCTGTCGCATCTGTTGTCTTTGAAAGACGGCATTACCCCTGCTGTCACCGTTGACCGCCGGCTGGCGTCGTTGTGGTGTCAGAGCAGCATCAAACCTGACGGCTGGGAAATTCCTCCGGTCTGGGACAGTCTGGCCGGTGATTACGCCACCGCCGACGGCTGGATCCGTCTTCACACCAATGCGCCCGCCCATCGCAACGTCGTCGAAACGGTGCTGGGCAAGGCAAACCACCGGGAGGCGCTGGCGCCACGGGTGGCTCTGTGGAAGAAAGCGGAGCTGGAACAGGCGGTGGTGCTGGCCGGAGGTTGTGCCGCGCAAATGTTCAGCGCCGGTGAGTGGCAGCAGCATGTGCAGGGAAAATCGCTGGTCAGTGAGCCGTTGTTTCAGCGCGCACTTTGCCCGCCTGCCACGCCGCCTGCATGGGCCCTGGGCCGCGAGCGTCCGCTGGCAGGCGTGCGCGTCCTCGATCTCACGCGCATCATTGCCGGGCCGGTAGCCACGCGTTTTCTGGCCGGACTGGGCGCGGATGTGCTGCGCATCGACCCGTTTGGCTGGGATGAACCGGGCCAGGAAGCCGACGTGACGTTAGGTAAACGTTGCGCACGGCTCAACCTGCACAACCCGCAGGACAGGCACCGTTTTGAAACCTTGCTGCGAGAGGCGGACGTGATCGTTCACGGCTATCGCGCCGGTGCGTTGCACAAACTCGGTTATGGCAGTGAGCAGCGGCGCGCCCTGTCGCCGGGGCTGGTGGATGTCTGTCTGAATGCTTACGGCTGGAGCGGGCCGTGGCGCGAGCGGCGCGGGTTTGACAGCCTGGTGCAGATGAGTTGCGGGATCGCGCAACAGGGTATGCAGCAATCGGGCGAGAGTAAGCCTGTGCCGCTGCCGGTTCAGGCGCTGGATCACGTCACCGGTTATCTGATGGCGGCAGCGGTGATTCAGGGGTTAGCACAGCGCGTCGAAACGCATCAGGGCAGTGAAACACGGCTGTCGCTGGCGCGTACTGCCCGTGAACTGATGACCTCCGGGGCACAAGAGACAGCGTCTGCGTCGCGGATTTTTGCGGCGCAGGCAGAAGACTACTGGTCGCAGCCGGAATATACCGTCTGGGGGCCGGGCTGGCGGTTACGTTCACCCGTTCGGCTTGAGGGCACCGCGTGGCAATGGGATTTGCCTGCCTCTGCGCTCGGCACGTCCCCTGCCAGCTGGCGGAAGGCGTAGCCAGTTCACTGCAATAATGAAAACGCCGCCTTGCGATATTGCAGCGGCGTTTTTCCTATCATTTTTTTGAAGCGGGTGATGAAGTATGGTGCGTCCGCGAATCCGCATTGCAGACCAATACTTTCCACTGACTGATCCGTTAAACGTAAAAGTTCACAGGCGCGCTTCACCCGGCGCGTAGCCAGATAATCCTGAACAGAACCGCCGGTTTCCTGCCCGAAAACCCGTGAGATATAACTTTCTGACAGCCCTACCGCCGCCGAGAGGCTGGCCATCGAAAATTTCTGCACATAATTTTCTTCAATCCACTGCATCACCTTTGACGCCGTTGTGCGGCTGACCGTTTTCGGCGTATCGCCCTGCGCGGGCATAAAGGCCATCAGCTGCAACACCAGCATCGCAATTTCTTCCCACTGATGGGTTTGCTGCTCGGTCAGCTGGTTGAACTGTTCGAGGATCACTTCAATGTGCGCGGCGTGGTCGCTCAGGTCAAAAATGTGGGCGGCGCGGTCGGGATCCCACAACCTGGCAAACCGGGCGCGACGCTGCGGGAAAGATTGCAGGCAGCCGTCCAGCAGCTGGTGATCCAGATGAACCGTGGTGCGTTCATAGGCATTATTTTCGCCTGCTTCGACAAACACTTTGTGCAATTTGAACGGCGGAAACACGAACAGGCGCCCCGGTTTTAAGGTGTATTGCTGATTATCAACAATCACAATGCCGTAACCCCGGCTGACAAACAGTAATTCCAGACACTGATGCCAGTGGAAATAATTAGCGCTGCCGCGACTCATCCGGTTAAAAGAAACCTGACGTTCATTAAGGGCAATACGTTCAAGATAATCTGATACCGGCATTGGGGATGTCCTTTGCGCATAATACGGATAACAGCAGATCACAATTTTCAGTCCATTTTTTATAATTTAAGCCGCTTTCAGGCGAAATTCTTTATCACAATTTCAAAATTCAGCTGAATCTGTGAACCCCGTAACAATCAGCGTTTTCCATTTCTCTATATTTCAATCGCGACACAAGGAATTGAAATAGTATTTCAAATAATAAAAACCTTATTTACCGGTCCTTTAACACCACCGGGAGAGCTTTTATGACGCAAAATAAAGTGAATACTCAAAATCCGCTGCGTAATCGCGAAGACGTACAACATCTGTTGAATGACCTGCTCTCGGCCGTCTCGCCTTATACCGAAAAAGGCAAAAGTGGTATCGACCTCGGAGAGTCCACCACCCATTACGGTAAAGAGATTGCCAAAATGGAAGCGCTGTCCCGCATGTTGTGGGGGATTTTTCCGCTGGTGGCCGGGGGTGGCGAATGCGCCGATCTGCCCTTCTATCTGGATGCGATCCGTTTCGGCACCGACCCGCAACATCCGCAGTGTTGGGGCACCCTGCGCGATTTCGATCAGCGCTGCGTGGAAATGGCTGCGTTTGGCGTCGGGCTGGCGCTGCTGGATAAACGTCTGTTGCAGCATTTTACGGCGCAGGAACAGCAACATCTGGCCGACTGGCTGAATCAGGGACGTGACGCAGTCATTCCCAACAACAACTGGAATTTCTTTCCGATCATGGTGCAGATGGGCTTTAAACAGGCCGGTCTGCCGTGGAGCCAGGACGCGGTGGCCGCCCGTTTTGAGCTGATGGAAGCCTATTATCTCGGCGATGGCTGGTACTCCGACGGCCCCGGACGTCCGCGCGATTACTACATCTCAATGGCGTTCCACTATTACGGCCTGCTGTACGCTCAAAACATGGCGGATGTGGATCCTTCGCGCGCGGCCTTACTGCGCCAGCGCGCCGGGGTATTTGCGCAGGATTTCATCACTCTTTTCTCCGCCGACGGTGCCGCTGTGCCGTTTGGCCGCAGCCTGACCTACCGCTTTGCCGAAGCCGCTTTCTGGAGCGCCGCAGCGTACAGCAAACTGGATGTGTTTACGCCGGGCATCGTCAAAGGCGTGATCCTGCGCCATCTGCGTCACTGGCTGAAACAGCCCATTTTCGACCGCGACGGCCTGCTCAGCATCGGGTATCACACACCCAATCTGGTGATGGCCGAAGACTACAACGCGCCGGGCTCGCCTTACTGGGCGTGCAAAATTTTTCTGATCCTGGCGTTGCCGCAGGATGATGCGTTCTGGCTGGCGGATGAAGCGCCACTGCCGGTACTGCCGCGCACGCACTGTATTCCTCACGCCAGTCAGATCCTGATGCGCGACGCGCAAGGTCAGCACGTTGTGATGCTCACGTCCGGCCAGCTGGAGCTGAATAACTTCGTCAACACCGAAGCCAAATACACCAAATTCGCCTATTCCAGCCAGTTTGGTTTCACGCTGGATCGCGGACGCTACGGGCTGAATCACGCCGGTTGTGACTCCATGCTGATGCTGGCCGAAGGCGACGGATATTTTCGCGGACGCCGGGACTGCGCTGAAACCCGCATCACCGAGGATGCGATTTATTCGCGCTGGCTGCCCTGGCACGACGTGGAAGTGCGCACCTGGCTTATCCCGTGTGGTGACTGGCATTTGCGCATTCATCATCTGAAAAACCAGCGTCCGCTGGACACCGCCGAGGGCGGATTTGCGGTGATTCAGGATCCGGCGACCCGGTCACAAATCACCCCCAATCAGCACGCAATGGCGGTGACGGCATGCAACGGCATCAGCCGGATAGTCAGCCTGAACGGCGGGAGCGAGCGCGAGGCCACGACGGTCGTGACTCCGCCGAACAGCAGCATTATGTTCGCCGAAACGGCGGTGATCCCCGTGCTTAAAGCCAGTTACCCCGCCGGTTCGCACTGGCTCATCAGCGCGGTCTGCGCCGGCACCGGCAGCGACACCGGCGACCTTGCAGCACCGGAAATCATCCGCGAGGGCAACCAGTTGCACTGGCAGTATCAGGGACGCAGCGGGCAGATTTCTCTGGCCTGAATTTCACAGTAAATCCCGGCAGTTCACGCTTGAGGAGTCACCATGAAAGCCATAAAAACAGCCAGTAAATCGGCTTACTATAAAATGAGTAGCTTTATATTCCTGTACTTCTTCACCTGGTCTTCCAGCTTCGGGCTTTACGCCCTGTGGCTGGGGCAAAAGGCCGGGCTGGACAGTATGAGCATCGGTACCGTTTTCGCCATTAACGGCGTTTTTGCGGTGGTGATGAAGCCGGTTTATGGCTACATCATGGACAAGATCGGCATGAGCAAATCCCTGCTCTATTTTGTCGTGCTGGTGTCGGCGCTGATGGCTCCCTTCTTCATCTTCGTGTACCAGCCGCTGCTGGAAAGCCACATGATGATCGGCATTATTGTCGGCGCGCTGTACCTCAGCCTCGGCTGGTATGCCGGTGTCGCTGCGTCAGAATCTTATGCCGATCGCTTCAGCCGCCTGTATCACATGGAGTTCGGGCAGGTCCGTATGTGGGGCTCGCTCGGCTGGGCGCTGGCCGCCTCGTTCTCCGGCCTGTTGTTTAATCTGTCTCCTGCCTGGAATTTCGGCCTGAGCAGTGCCACGTCGCTGGTCATGCTGTGCGTTTTACTTTCACTGAAAATTGGCAATGAAGAGCTGAAAAACAACGACGTGATCGCGCAGCAAAAAATCGTGTTCAGCGATGTGATCCTGTTGCTGAAAAACCGCAAATTCTGGATGTTTTCGCTCTATGTGGCCGGTGTCGCCTGGATGATGTTTGTCGCCGAGCAGCAGTTCTCGCGCTATTTCGTCACCTTTTTTACCACCAAAGAGCAAGGCAACGCCTGGTATGGCTACCTGAGCACCGTGCAGTCCGGGTTCGAATTCCTGATGATGATGGTGATCCCGTTCCTGGTGAATTATTTCGGTGCCAAGAAAAGCCTGCTGTTGGTCGGCGTAGTGGTGGGGATCCGCCTGATAGCCTCCGGGCTGACTCACGATCCGCTGCTGATCTCCATCATCAAGCCGTTCTACGGGCTGGAAATCTCATTGCTGCTGATTTCGGTCTTCAAATATATCGCCGAGCATTTCAGCAAACGCGTTAACGCCACCATGTATCTGCTGGGTTATCAGGCCATGATTTACGTCGGTTCGATCGTTATCGCCCCGCCGGCTGGCTATCTCTATGAACGCATCGGCTTCGAACACACCTATCTGATCATGGGCAGTATTGCGCTGTTCTTTACGCTGGTTTCAGCCTTTACGTTATCCGCCTGTCAGAGCATCCGGTCAGGTACCCCCTCCACCGATAAACCGCTGGAAACCCCGGCAGAACTGACCCCGGCGAAACGCTGAGTGAATGAATTAATTGAAAAAGGGAGAAGATATGACGATGAATATCGCGAAAGAGAATTTATTGCCGGTTGAACTGAATCAGTTAGACAGGATTGCGTTTGCAGAAAAAATGCAGCGGGCGCGCCAGACGGTGCTGAGCAAAATTTCCCGCAACGTGGAAAAGTTTGGCGATAAGTTTCCGGCAGAAACCTGTCAGAACGGGCATTACCCGCTGACTGAAAATGTGGAATGGACCACCAGCTTCTGGACCGGCCAGCTGTGGCTGGCGTGGGAAATGACCGGTGACGATCGCTACCGTCATGCGGCAGAGAAACAGGTCACCTCATTTGGCAATCGCATCGTTAACCGCATTGATACCGCCACGCACGATCTTGGTTTTCTTTACAGCCTGTCCTGCGTCAGTGCCTGGAAACTGACCGGCAACCGCCAGGCCCGCGGCATCGCGCTGCTGGCCGCCGAAGCCCTGATGGAGCGTTTTAATTCGAAAGCGAAAATCATTCAGGCCTGGGGCGATTTGCAGGATCCGGAACAGGCCGGACGCATGATCATCGACTGCAATATGAATCTGCCGCTGCTTTACTGGGCCAGTGAGCAAACCGGTGAGCCGCGCTTTGCACAGGCTGCGCGCGCCCATGCAGAGCAGGCCGCGAAATACATTGTTCGCCCCGATGCCTCGACCTATCACACATTTTATATGGACACGCAGACCGGTGAGCCGCGGTTTGGAAACACCCATCAGGGCTATGCCGACGATTCATGTTGGTCGCGCGGCCAGGCATGGGGGATTTACGGCTTCCTGCTGAGTTACCACTACACCGGAGACGAGGATCAGGTCGAGCTTTCCCGGCGTCTGGCACATTATTTTCTCAACCGTCTGCCACAGGATGATGTCTGCCACTGGGATCTGGCGCTGCTGGGGACCACGGAACCCCGCGACAGTTCGGCGGCAGCGATTGCCGTGTGCGGTCTGCTGAGCCTGGTTAACACCCTGCCCGCCACCGATGACAAGCGCGCCTGTTATGAGGAAATGGCGCTGCGCATAATGGACTCTCTGACCGACCATTATCTTGTCCGTGAAGAGGAAGACTGTGACGGCTTGCTTAAACATTCGGTTTACCACATGGCGAGTGGTAAAGGGGTGGATGAGTGTTGCAGCTGGGGCGACTATTTTTACGTTGAGGCCCTGGTACGCCTGACTCAGTGCTGGCAATCCTATTGGTAACTTTTATGGACGCGGTACTCTGTATCGCGTCCCGTTAACTTGCCGTTTACAATGCGTGAATTGTTTTGAAGCATTTTGCGGCTCTTGATGTGAATGCTAAGTATTTCCTGTCGTTATAATTACGCCATCATCAATAAGTTTTACTGCTATGTCCTTACATCCGCTCAGAATAGTCCTAATTTCACGATCCCTTTGTTCAGTCACAAAGTAAACGCTGACATAAACCAAATTAATATAATCTCGTAACTCTCTTTAAACGCTAAAAAAAACTTTGAATATGCGGTTTTTTCATGCGAGAAATAGGGTCAGCACGTTCTTCGTGCTTTTAAGATTCATCTGTTTTAATCCAATCATTATGCCGAACAAGGACGTCCTGTGAGGACTCACTATGCAAACGATAATCTTGGATCCCTGCCGTTTTACCCGCATTGGATTGCAGCAATTTCTCGCCGAGGAACAGGACATCAGTTATGTCAGCCACTTTGATCAGTTACACCAGAGTTGCCGCAAACTGAAGCCGTCCGTGGTGTTTATTAATGAAGATTGCATGCAATCCAATGCGGACAGTAAATCCCGCCTGCGAGCGCTGATTACTGAATATGCCGACACGTTATTTTTTATTTTTATGTCCAGCACACGTATTCATTTTGAAGAGTACGTTTTCGTTCGCAAGAACGTGATTATCACCTCGAAATCCATTAAGGCTGAAACCCTGAAACAACTGCTGAATCACCCGCGACTGCCGCAGGCGAAAAACCCGGCCAGCAGCGGCCTGCTGGACATCCGCCCCGTGATGCTCAGCAGGTCTGAATCGGCCATGCTGAGAATGTGGATGTCAGGCGACGGCACAAATGAAATGTCGGATAAGCTGAAAATTAAGACCAAAACAGTGTCGTCATATAAAGGAAATATTAAGCGGAAAATAAAATCACCGAACAAACACATTATTTATCATGTTGTGCGTTTATGTGATCAGCTTACTGACGGTATTTATGTCAGCTAATTCTCTTTAATGACGGACTATTTCTACAGGCTATGTCATTGCATAGCCTGTAGAAGGCTACACAAACTTCTGAAATGAGATCCGCGTCGCAAATATAAACTCAATCTCCTCTCTGGATTGCCGATGTCCTTATATGGCGTGTTTTCGCCACGGCAGGACTTGCCCGCAGGCAGACCCTACATCGCTGTCACTCACCGACCCTCAATTGCCGGTGAACAGGATTAACAGAGCGGAATAAAATGGATACTCCTTTAAACATCAATACCCGAACCTCTTTTATCAGCAATATTCGACTCATCACCTTGATCAGCCAGATTCTGGTGGGGATCCTGTTCCTGTTTGCCATTTCGATTGGCACATCCAGCTTTTTCCTGAAACAAAGTAATGCGGCACTTTCGAATGCCACGCAGGAATTGCAAATACGCCTGGCGCTGTCGAACAGCTCCAACCACCTGCGCACTGCCCGCCTGTTATTGATTCAGGCCGCAGCGGCAGCCCGCGTTGGCGATCAGGACGTCTTTAATAAGAATCTCAGCGATGCCGCCACCCGCCTTAAACAGTCGCAGACGGCTTTTGATACTTACATCAACCGCCCCGGTAAAAATGCCACCGATCTGGCGCTCGATGAGCCGCTGAAAAAATCCTACAACGCCTACATGACGCAGGGCATGCTGCCGATGATGGATTCTGCGAAGCAGGCGCATTTTGAGGAAGTGATTTCTCAGGAAGCCGAAACAGTGCGCGAACTGGATCAGGCTAACAACACACCTTTGCTGGCAGCAATCGCCTATCGCACCGAAACAGCCAATAAAATCAACGATAAAGCGCAGCGAAATGCCACGCTCGGTTATGGCCTGATGGGCGGCGCATTCCTGCTGGCGCTGGTGCTGACGTTCATCACTTATCTGGTGATGCGTAAAGTGATCATCAATCCGCTGAACCGTCTGGTGGTGCGCATTCAGAAAATCGCCGAAGGCGATCTGACTCAGCCGGCACAAAATAATGGCCGCAACGAAATCGGCGTGCTGAGCAGCAATGTCGACCACATGCAGCATTCACTGGCCAGCACCGTGCTGACCGTGCGCGAAGGCGCAGTGTCCATTTATCAGGGTTCAACGGAAATTGCTTCCGGCAATACCGACCTCTCCTCACGCACCGAGCAACAGGCTGCAGCGCTGGAAGAAACCGCCGCCAGTATGGAACAGCTCACCGCGACGGTGAAACAGAACTCTGAAAACGCCCATCACGCCAGCAAACTGGCAGCGGCTGCCTCGAATAAAGCGCAGAAAGGCGGAGAAATCGTCGCCAACGTCGTCAGCACAATGGAAAATATTTCGCGCAGCTCGACCAAAATTGCTGAAATCACCAACGTGATCAACAGCATCGCCTTCCAGACCAATATTCTGGCGCTGAATGCCGCCGTAGAAGCCGCCCGCGCGGGTGAACAAGGCCGTGGATTTGCCGTGGTCGCCAGCGAAGTGCGTAATCTTGCCCAACGCAGCGCACAGGCGGCAAAAGAGATCGAATCACTGATTGAAGAATCGGTGGACTACGTGGGTGAAGGCAGCATTCTGGTGGGCGATGCAGGGACGACGATGTCTGAGATCGTCACCGCCGTCAGCCATGTGACTGACATCATGGGGGAAATCGCCTCCGCCTCCGATGAACAGAGTCGCGGCATCAGCCAGGTCAGCCAGGCTGTCTCTCAGATGGACGGCGTAACTCAGCAGAACGCCTCGCTGGTGCAGGAAGCCTCAGCCGCTGCCGCCTCTCTGGAAGAACAGGCCGCGCGCCTCACCCAGGCGGTTGCCGTCTTCAAAATTGACGGTACACATCGCCCTGCAGGGCGTACTCAGCCCGCCGCACGCGCCCTGCCGGGTTCATCGCCGCGTTCAGGCAAAACCACGGGCACAGAGCCGAACTGGGAAACGTTCTAAATTCTGACCGTACCCGCGTATAAAACAAAAACACCGGCAGCGATGGCTCCGGTGTTTTTTATTGATTCATGTTACCTGCGATATTTTACTCTTCGCTGTCCCGTGGCACGACGAAGGTTCCGTCTTTGGTATCGCCTTCATTGAAGAACCAGATCCCCGCCGGATAATCTTCCAGCGCAACCAGATACATAACGCCTTCGTAAAACTCTTCTACAGCAAGCACTTTCCCTTCACGACGCGGCCCGCCATCGGTTTTTACTGTGACAAGATCATTAACTTTCATCAGGTTACCCCATAGTGTTCAATTGTATTCATTGTAGTACAGACTGGCAGAGAAAGGCACGGGACAAGGTGAATGCAGGGCAAAAACCCTAAGATAACGCGGGGGGATTAATTTTCAATTTCTTAACATTTCAGCGCCAGAATCCTGACAGATATTTCTTTTATACTGCCTGCGTGCTCACCCCCGAGGGAGTACGTAATGAATGTCATAAGAAATATTTTTGCCCGCCACTATGCGGGCTTTTTTTTGTCTTTTTGCCAGATACCGCCGTTAAACAACAGGCGCTCGCAAAATGACAAAGGGGTATTTCACAAACGACAGACGTAAAAAAACCCGCGCATGCGGGTTTTTGTCATCTGTACGTTTATCGCTGTAACAGCGGTAAAGTAAGATTAGATAGCGGTAACGTTAGCCGCAGACGGACCTTTAGCACCGTTCTCGATAGTGAACTGTACGTTCTGGCCTTCAGCCAGGGTCTTGAAACCTTGATCCTGGATAGCGGAGAAGTGTACGAACACATCTTTGCTGCCGTCAGCAGGAGTGATGAAGCCAAAGCCTTTAGACTCGTTAAACCACTTAACCTGACCTTTCATCATTGACATAAGAATTACCTTTTAAAAATAAATTTCGCCACCATGGGCATGTTATAGCCGGATTTCAGTCGTTACTTATGGAGGCACTAAGAAGGAAATTCGTCAGAGCAGGGTTATCATGGATAACGCTTTAAATTGGAACAACTTTACTCAGGATGTCGTGCATAAATAGGTCTGTACCACAGGCCGAGACGTATTTACTCATGACTGCCATTTAATAGCAACTCTTTTTAACGCAATGTCAGGGGAAACCCCAAAAATAGTCTTTTTATGAACCAGTCAGTACAATCATTGAACAATTATAGGTCTATTTATCAACAGCTTGTGATCTCTGCGCTTCCAGAACCGCACCGCAATGTGCACAAAATTTTGCATCAGATTCATGTCCAGAATGCAGACAATTCTGACAAGAACGTGCCGCCCGCCCCTTTTCCAGCTCTTGTGACATATAAGCAGTCAGAATTCCGGTTGGCACCGCAATGATTGAATAGCCTAAAAGAATCAGCACCGATGCCAGCATTCTGCCGAGCGCGGTATGCGGAGTGATATCGCCGTACCCGACGGTTGTCAGCGTCACAACGGCCCAATACACCGATGCGCCAAGCGACGTAAATCCATCCTTGCCCTCTTCCACCGCAAACATCAGTCCGCCGAAAAGACACAGGATGATGGCCACGAAGCCAAAGAAGATGCTCAGCTTGCGGCGCGCGCGCATCAGGCTGCGCCACAACATCCCGGCATCATTCATATAGCGCAGGAGTTTTAGCACGCGCAGGACGCGCAATACGCGAAGCAATCGCACCACCACCACCAGATCGGCAGATCCGGCCAGCGACGGCATCATCCAGACGATATACATCGGCAACACGGTGCACAGATCGATAATGCCGAAGAAACTGACCGGATAATGCATTTTGCGCGGCGAGCACACGATGCGCAGCACGTACTCCACGCTGAACAGCGCCGTGAATCCGAGTTCGATTAAACCGAAGCGCCAGAGAACATTCGGCGTATTGGGAAACAGATCGGTCGCGCTGGATTCGAAAAACAGCACCACCACGCTCAGTAAGGACGCGGTGATCCAAAAGATTTCCATCCGGTGACCGCTGCGGGTTCGGTGCTCAAACAAAAGCGCAAAACATCTGCGTCGCGTTGCCGCGAAAAAGCGATAATCCTGAGTCATAACAAGCGCCAGCCATCAAACATACGCGAAGAATATCCCCTTATCGCCTGTACGCCTACCGTCTGGCTCACCCTTGCGACCAAAAAAAACGCCGCTCACTGAGGTGACCGGCGTTTATTAGCTGACAGTTTTCGTGTATTGCCAGGAAGCAGCGTACCGCTATTCCATCAGTTCAGAAACGGCATTACGGACGTAAGCGGTGATTTGCGCGACGTCTTCAGCGTTCGCACTGCCACCGCCGATAGAGCGCACCGTGTTTTCCAGATGGCCAATATCCTGCTCAACTTTCTTCGCAATCTGCACTTTTACAATCGTATCGACGGAAGAGATAAAGGCACGCATCACGGCTTTAAGCGCAAAGATCTCGCCGAAAGAATCGTATGCCGGTTTCTCAGCCGCCGCTGAACTTGGCTCTGCAGCCCGTGGAGGCAGGCTTTTCAGTCTGTCCACATGTTCAATCATCAGGTCCATATCTCTGATGAGTTCATCAAAACTCTTAGCCACTGTTTTTCCTTCGCCCGGCGAAAGGCAGCAGGATACCACTGCCGTCACAAGCCGAGAAGCCACCGTAAGAAGGAAAGCGTAAATTTCGTCACAATGCGCCTGCCGGTGTGAATTTCTTCACTCTCCGGCAGACGCATCAGGTCGCTATTTAACCGAAATCAGCGGGTTACGCGTTTTTCAGTGAAGCCATATCGACAACAAAGCGGTATTTCACGTCGCTTTTCAGCATACGATCGTAAGCACCGTTGATGTCCTGCATGTCGATCATCTCGACGTCAGAGGTAATGTCGTGTTCAGCACAGAAATCCAGCATTTCCTGAGTTTCTGCGATCCCGCCGATCAGGGAACCTGCAACGGTTTTACGCCCCATCACCAGTTTGCCGCTGTGCAGCGCCGGGTCGATAGGTTCGATCAGGCCGACCAGGATGTGGGTACCATCGCGTTTCAGGGTATCCAGGTACGGGTTCAGATCGTGCTGGTTTGGCACAGTATCGAGAATGAAGTCGAAGTGGCTTTTCACCGCCGCCATTTGCTCTTCATCCGTCGACAGCACCACGTGATCGGCGCCTAAACGGTAAGCTTCCTGCTCTTTGCCTTTAGAACGAGTGAACAGCGTAACGTCTGCGCCCAATGCTTTGGCAAATTTCAGGCCCATATGGCCCAAACCGCCCAGGCCAACAACCGCGACTTTATGGCCTTTACCGACTTTCCAGTGTTTCAGCGGAGAGAAGGTGGTGATACCGGCGCACAGCAGCGGCGCAGCAGATTTGATGTCCAGTTTTTCAGAAACGCGCAGCACGAATTTCTCTGCCACCACGATTTGTTCGGAATAACCGCCGTAGGTCATCATGTTGTCATGACGATCGTAGCTGTTATAGGTCATGGTCGCGCCTTCTTCACAGTACTGTTCCAGGCTCTCCGCGCAGGATTCACAGTGCTGACAAGAATCGACCATACAACCCACACCGACAGTATCACCGACTTTGAAGCCGCTGACTTTCGCGCCGACTTGTTTCACACGGCCAATAATTTCGTGTCCCGGAACCATCGGATAGATGCTCTGGTGCCATTCATTGCGCGCCTGGTGGATATCGGAGTGGCACACGCCGCAATACAGAATGTCGATCACAACGTCGGTATCACGCGGGTCACGGCGAACAAAATTATGAGGCGCAAGAGGCGCATCCGCTGAAAGGGCAGCGAAACCACGAACGTTAAGAGTCATTTATTTCTCCTGAAGGGCTAACGGAATACATGCGCACGGCAAAAGGCAGTGCACCAGGAAAGTATGACGCGTTAAGGAGACAAACAAATATAACGATCCTCGCCATTACTTGCCTGAATCTGTTTTTTTCAGGAGTTTTAAATCAGGGTAATCCGATAGCCAGACAGTGACGCCGCACAACGCAGCGTCACTTTTGAGAAGGAATGCAGAAAGGTTTAGATAAGACCGGCGTCTTTGAGTTCGCTTTTCAGATAAGCGTAATAGATAGGTGCGGCGACCACGCCCGGTATACCAAATGCGGCTTCAAACACCACCATCGCCAGCAAAACTTCCCAGGATTTGGCCTTGATGCGGTTACCTACAATGCGCGCATTCAGGAAGTATTCCACCTTGTGAATGATGATCAGATACCCCAGCACCAGCGCCCCCACCCACAAGGACAGCGACAAACCTACAATGAAAATCAGGGTGTTTGAAATCAGATTCCCCACCACCGGCAGCAGGCCGCACACGAAAGTCAGCGCAACCAGCGTTTTTGCCAGCGGCAGGTGAATGCCAAACAGCGGCAAAATACCAAACAGGAAAATGCCCGAGAGCACCGTGTTGATCAGTGAAATCTGGAACTGCGCAAACACCACATTACGAAAAGCAGCACTGAGCAGGCTCACGCGATCCAGCAATTCCTGTTTCAGCGGAGCATGGTGCTCGCCACGGGTATGGCGTTGGAGAGAGATAATCGCCCCGAGGATCATACCAATCAGCATGGTGACAAAAACGTGCGCGGCGTTTTTACCGAACGTCTGGATCATGACAATGTGCTCACGCAGCCATTGCAGGAAAGTACGCTGTAACTCTTCGATATTGGCCGGAAGATAGTGCAACAGCACCGGCGACAAACGGCTTTGCGCGTCTGTCAGCAATCGTGACACCATGGCGTTAAACGCCACCGGGTTTTTCATGTCCTCCATCAGGAAGTCTGCGATAGCCGCGACAAACAGAATCAGGCAACTCACCACCACGGTGCTGATAAAAGCCACCACCACCCAGCGCGCACGTTCGCCGCTGAGGATTTTCTGAAAATGCGGTGTCAGCGCATTGACCAGTTCGTACACCACAAAACCGGCGATAAAGCACGCCAGTAAATGAAGAGGAAGAATCAACAACAACCCGCCCATCACAATCAACAAACTGAGCCAGCGAATGTGATTCGATCTCATAATTTGCATTGCCTGCATCCTTAAAAAACGTGTCCCGGGCCTGGCCCTCAATGTTGCCTCTATCATAGCATCTAACCCTGTAACGCCATGATGTGTGTTCAGAAACAGTTAAGAAAATTTTGACACGACAGCGAGGTCTTCTATCATCCCCCTCAGAACAATCGTTAAAGTTATTCTGAAATAAAGGTGAACAGGATGTCTGAATTAATTCGTGAGAAACTTTCCCTGCCTGAAGGGCATGACCGTCTTTTATTGCACTCCTGCTGTGCGCCCTGTTCGGGAGAAGTGATGGAGGCTATTCAGGCGTCCGGCATCGACTACACGATATTCTTCTACAATCCGAATATTCATCCGCAGAAAGAATATTTGCTGCGCAAAGAAGAAAATATACGTTTTGCCGAACAACACGGCATCCCGTTAATTGACGCCGATTACGACACCGATAATTGGTTTGAACGCGCCAGAGGAATGGAAAATGAACCTGAGCGTGGGATCCGCTGCACCATGTGTTTCGATATGCGTTTTGAACGCACGGCACTCTATGCCTGGGAACATGGTTTCAGTGCTATTTCCAGTTCACTGGGCATTTCGCGCTGGAAAGATATGCAGCAAATTAATGGCTGCGGCGATCGCGCTGCCGCGCCTTATCCCGGCATGGTCTACTGGGACTACAACTGGCGTAAGAAAGGCGGCGCAGCGCGCATGGTGGAGATCAGCAAACGCGAACGCTTTTATCAGCAGGAATATTGCGGTTGCGTCTATTCGCTGCGCGACAGTAATTTGCACCGTAAATCTCAGGGCCGTGATCTGATCAAACTTGGGGTGAAATATTACGGGGATGAGGACGACGAATAATCTGCCACACCGCGTATTGATACGCCTTTATCATTAATCCCGGCTCTGTGCCGGGTTAATTATGCTGATCATTCCCGCTGACAACCTTCTGATCCCCTGCGTATAAAGCTTCTGCCAGTTCACTATTTTGTTCGATAACAAAGTTTCAAACAGCCAGACTCATTTCCTATGATGGCCGCCGGTTTGCATCTTGCGTTCCGTTAAATCGCTTGTTACTTTCCGCCTCTCAGTTTTATTTATGCGTAATCGCTATAAGAAATAACCCACGGTTATTTCGTGTGTATTGCGCAGGCAGACTGGCACGTAAAACAAAAAACACAACATCGTATTTATCATTACAGGGGAAGTTATATGTGGGTGCTAATAGGTATTCCGATCGTCGTGCTGGGTTTTGCACTGCGGTTTAATCCGTTACTGGTCGTTACCATCGCCGGGATCTCTACCGGACTGGCCGGCGGCATGCAAACCGTGGAAATCATCAGCGCTTTCGGAAAGGCGTTTACCGATAACCGCTATATGGGCCTTATCTGGCTGACCTTGCCGGTGATTGCGCTGCTTGAGCGTAACGGGCTGAAAGAGCAGGCGAAACACCTGATTTCCAAAATTCATGTGGCGACCACCGGCCGCATCCTGATGCTCTATTTCTTCCTGCGCCAGATGACGGCAGCGCTGGGGCTGAACTCGCTGGGCGGACACGCGCAGATGGTTCGTCCGCTGATCGCACCGATGGCCGAAGCCGCCGCCACCACCAAATACGGTGATTTACCTAACGACGTGCGTCAGAAAATCCGTGCCCATTCTGCTGCGGCAGATAACGTGGCGGTCTTTTTCGGCGAGGACATTTTTATCGCCGTGCAATCGATTCTGCTGATCAAAGGTTTTCTGGATCAGTACGGAATCGACGTCGAGCCCCTGCACCTGTCTGTCTGGGCGATCCCGACCGCGATTGCCGCACTGATTATTCACTTTATCCGTTTGTGGCTGCTTGACCGCTCGCTGGCTAAACGTTTTGACGGCCACCACGGGAGCACCGCGAAATGATCAACCTACAGTCAGTTTATATTCTCGCGGGCCTGATGTTCTGCGCCTTCGCGCTCTTCAATCTGCGCGACAAAAGTAATGCACGTCGCTATGTGAATGCGCTGTTCTGGGGCGTTTACGGCGTCACTTTTCTGTTTGGCGGCGAGTTGCCGCATTTTGTCACCGGCTGTCTGGCGATTCTGCTGGCGGTGATTGCCGGCAGCGGCAAACTGGGTAAAGGCAAAACGGATAACGACCAGCCTGAACGCGTGGAACAGCGTGAAGCCGGTGCCCGACGTTTTGGCAGCAAACTGTTTATTCCTGCCCTGCTGATCCCGATTGTGACGCTGATCGGCACCCTGACGCTGAAATACACTCCGCTGGTGGAAGCCAAAAACGTCACGTTGATTTCTCTGGTGATCGGCACGCTGGTGGCTTTTGTCGCCGCGCTGGTGATGTTGCGCGATTCGCCACTCAAGGCCATAAAAGCCGGCGGGCAGACGATGGACACCGTGGGCTGGGCGGCTATTTTGCCGCAGATGCTGGCGGCGCTGGGCGCGTTGTTTGCGATGGCAGGCGTCGGCGGCGTGGTGGCAGACCTGGTGAAAAATATTATCCCTCTGGGTTCACCGCTGGCGATTGTGGTGGCCTACACCTTCGGGATGGCACTGTTTACCATGATCATGGGCAACGGTTTTGCCGCGTTCCCGGTGATGACGGCGGGCATCGGCCTGCCGCTTATCGTCAATCAGCTTGGCGGCAACCCGGCCATCATGGGCGCCATCGGTATGCTGTGTGGTTTCTGCGGAACACTGATGACGCCGATGGCGGCAAACTTCAACATCGTTCCGGCCGCCTTGCTTGAATTGCAGGATAAAAATGGCGTGATCAAGGCACAGTGGAAAACCGGCGTGCTGCTGTTGCTGGTCAACACCGCCTTTATGTATTTCTTTGTGTTCCGCTTCTGATAAGGAAAGACGATGACCACAACGCAGATGACGCCAGCGATGGCGTCCCGTTTTGCCTCACTTGCGCTCAATCATTTAACGCGTGAGTTTCCCAATAAACTGATGCACGCGATGAGCAGCGCGCAGGACGCCCGCACCCCGCGCCAGCTTCACCCGATTTTTTATGGCAGCTACGACTGGCACTCCTGCGTTCACGGCTACTGGCTGTTGCTGCGCTTGCTGAACACTTATCCTGAACTGCCGGAAGCGGAGAAAATCATAACCGTGGTCGGGCAGCATTTCACCGCGGAAAACGTGGCGGGCGAAATGGCTTATCTGCAACAGCCACAACATGCCGGTTTTGAACGTCCTTATGGCTGGGCATGGTTTCTGGCGCTGACGCAGCAGTTGCAGGAAATGGCGTTGCCACAGGCCGCTGAATGGGCAAAAAATCTGGCGCCGATGGCCCGCTTTTTCGAAGAGAGTTTTACGGCGTTTCTGCCGAAAGCGACCTATCCGCTGCGCGTCGGCAGCCATTTCAATACGGCCTTCGCGCTGGCTCTGACGCTGGACTATGCCCGAAGCGTTAAGCATGGCCCGCTGTGCGCGTTAATTGAAGAAACGGCGCGGCGCTGGCATCAGGATGATGTGCATTGTCAGGCATGGGAACCGGGTGGTGATGAATTTTTGTCGCCATCGCTGATGGAAGCGGAGCTAATGCGCCGCGTACTGCCGGGGGAGGAATTTATTCTCTGGTTCGACCGTTTTCTGCCGGAACTGGCGCAACGTCAGCCCGCCACGCTGTTCACGCCCGCCACGGTCACGGATCGCAGTGACGGCAAGATCGGGCATCTGGACGGTCTGAACCTCAGCCGCGCCTGGTGCCAGCGAACTTTGGCGTCGGCGTTACCGGCAGGCGACGCGCGCGCAGCCCTTTTACGCCACACGGCGGAAGAGCATTTGCACAGCGCACTGGATAATCTCGACAGCGATTACATGGGCGAACACTGGCTGGCTACCTTTGCCCTGCTGGCGCTGGAAGCCTGAACGGCCTTTACATCCCGCCGGTTAGCGGATAATTCCGCGCGTCGAGCGGGTAAAGAAATCATTGAACTGGCACAGTATCGGGTGCTCCGCGCTGAGCCGTTCAATCTCAAGCTTCACCACGTCTGCCGCCACCTGCTGATGATATAAAAGATCGTACAGATGGCGGATCACCTTCCGCTCAACGGCATTCGCGCGGGTAAACGCCAGCGCGCGTTCGTTGATGCCGCGCGGGACTGCGCGGTTACCACTCGCCACAACAAACGGCGGAACGTCCTGCACCACGCAGGTGTTGTCCAGCAGCAGCGAGCCGGTGCCGACGATGCAAAACTGATGCACCGCACACAATGCGCCGAGTTGCGAATAATCTCCCAGCATGACGTGACCGGCCAGCCCGCTGTGATCGCCCATTGACGTGTGATTGCCCACCTGACAGTCGTGCCCGATATGCACACCCGCCTGAAAAATATTCTGATCGCCAATGCGCGTGACACCGCCGCCCTGCTCTGTGCCCCGGTGCAGCGTCGAGTGACGGCCAATCTCGTTGCCGTCGCCGATGTCGAGGCTCGCCGCTTCGCCGTTGTATTTCAAATCCTGGCTGACTTCGCCGATGGACGATCCCATCCCGATTCGGTTCTCACGACCGATAGACGTATCGCCGTTAATGACGACATGTGAGGCAATGACTGACCCTTCGCCTATCCGCACACCCGTGGAGATAAAACAGAAAGGGCCGACAACAACGTGCGGGCCGATAACAACACCCGGTTCGATGATACTGCTGGCCGCAATTGTGGCCGAAGATGAAATCAACGCATAAATCCTTCTGACAATCGCTCCGCATGCAGAGGCCGGACGCAAAATCGTCAGTGTTAAATTAAACCTGGGAGGATTAATCAGCGGGAAGATCAAAATGAGTCGGAAGTCGCACTCAGAAAGGTATAAACAGGCTGATGGCTTTTTGCGCAATTCCCCTGCTATGCCGCCCAGCATAAGGGTTCCGGGGGCTAAACCCTGCCAACTATATTTTATTTATTTTCTGAACCTTTCTGAAAAATGTGAGCTGTGAACCCTTTGTGACACTTCTATTAAGGCTTTCTTAAGCTAGCAATATTATGATTCACGACAATTCATTTATGTGCGTTATGGTTTCAGTCCGTTAACGCCTGCATCCTTCAGTTTTTTGGGAGTTTTCATTGCGCCATTTATTTCCGAAGATCAGCTACTTCTGGCTGACTTTGCTGCTCAGCTTATATTTTACATTTATCGTTAACCTGCCAATCTTGTTACACTTTTACCGCATTCTTCATGCGCTGCCTGCCTACAGCCTGGCGTTCGCACTAACCATCCCCGTGGCACTTTTCTTTGCGCTGAACTTTGTGTTCACGCCGTTCAGCTTCCGCCCGTTACTTAAACCTTTCTTCATCATCATACTGCCGGTGAGCGCCCTCGCCAGTTTTGCCATGATGACCTATCAGGTGGTCTTTGACCGGGGGATGATCGAAAACATTCTGGAGACGCAGTCTGCCGAAGCATCTTCGTATCTGAATCTGCAAGTGGTGCTGTGGTTTGTGTTTACCGGCGTATTACCGGCGATAGTGCTGTTCTTCACGCCCGTCAGCTATGATCAGACGCGTTTACGTCGTCTGGGCGTGCGTCTGGTGTCGATGTTGGTGTCACTGGCGATCGTTGCCTCCATCGCCGGGGTGTTCTACAAAGATTACGCCTCCGTTGGCCGTAACAACCGCACCCTGAATCTGGAAATCGTGCCGACCAATTACCTCTACAGCGCCTTCCAGTACATGAATCACCGTTACTTCACGCCAAAAATGCCGTTTGAAACCCTCGGAAACGACGCCAGACTGGTGCAGACACCTGGCGAGAAACCCAACCTGGTGTTTCTGGTGATCGGCGAAACCGCCCGTGCGCAGAATCAGTCTTTTAACGGGTATGCGAAGCCGACCAATCAATACACTCAGGCCATGCCTGATGTGATCTTCTTTGCGCACATGACCTCCTGCGGTACGGCCACGGCGATTTCGGTGCCCTGCATGTTCTCGGACATGAAACGTACCCGCTATGACGCCAACCGGGCGCGCAACAGCGAAGGGTTGCTGGATATTCTGCATAAAGCGGGCGTCTCCGTGTTCTGGAAAGACAATGACGAAGGCTGTAAAGGCGTTTGTGACCGCGTGCCTAACGTCACACTCAATACTCAAAAAGACGGTAAATATTGCGATGGCGACACCTGTTACGACATGGCGTTGCTGCAAAATATCGATGAGGACATCAAACCGGATGGCAGGAATACGCTGATCGGCCTGCATTTGATCGGCAGCCACGGCCCGACCTACTCCAGACGCTATCCGCCGGAATTCCGTAAATTTATGCCAGACTGCCCGCGCAGTGACATTGAAAACTGCACGCAGGAGCAGCTGGTCAATACCTACGACAATACCCTGCACTACACCGACTATGTGGTGTCACAGGTCATTGAAAAGGCGAAGCAATATCAGGATCAGTACAATGTGGCGGTGATTTATCTGTCCGACCACGGCGAATCCCTGGGTGAAAATGGTCTGTACCTGCACGGCACGCCGTACAGCGTCGCGCCCGCCGAGCAGACGCATGTGCCTATGCTGTTCTGGTTATCTGACGGCTATTCCAGAGCGCAGGGTATTGATGTGTCATGCCTGCAAGCTCATGCCGCGAAGGACGATGTGTCGCAGGATAATCTGTTCCACACCGTGCTCAGTGCCATGAACGTTCAGACCAGCGCACGGGATCCGCAGCTTGACCTCCTCGCGGCCTGCAAAAAAACCTAATCTGAACACCTGCTGCCCGGCGTTTCAGGGCAGCAGGCCACACGCCGCCAGAATGCTTTGCGACAGGGCATGCACCGTCTGGTCAAAGTTTTGTGATTCTTTATCCATCACCATATACAACGCCGTTTGCCGCACCGTACGGGCCGACAGCGTCAGCCTGCTCAACACACCGCTTTCCAGCGCCGGACCAACACTTCCCAGCGGCAGCCAGCCGTAACCCACGCCCACTGATATCGCCTCCATCGCCGCTTCCACCGTGGTGAACGTCCAGTTCGCCGCCTGACCTGCTGGGCGGCTGTCGCTTCGCGGCGAGCGACGGTCAGCCACCGTAATTAACGGAAAGCGCGCCAGATCTTCAGCGGAAAGTGGCACCGGCAGTTGTAACAGCGGATGATCGCTTTTCGCCACCGGCACGAAATCCACATCGAGAAGGAACCGGCCGTGTATCGCATTTTCCGGCGCCAGCGTGGTGAGTTACAAATCCGCTGATCGTTCATTTAATTGGCCGGGACTTTCACCCCGCAGAATTTCCGTCAGATGCACCTGGGTATCGGGAAACTGTTGCTGAAAGCGTTTCAACGCACGGAACAAAAGGTTCTTAGGAAACACGCTGTCCACCACCAGACTCAGCTCCGTGCGCACCCCGCCGCGCAAGCCTGCCGCGCGATGCTCCAGTTGCAGGAAAGAGGAGATCAGCGGCGCCGCCTGCGCCAGTAAGGCTCGCCCTTGTTCGGTGAGCGCGGCTTTGCGCCCGGTAATTTCCAGCAGCGGCAGCCCGAGCCGCTCCTGCAATCCGCTCAACGCATAACTGACCGATGACTGACTGCGGTTCAGCACCGTGGCCGCCTGCGCAAAACTTCCCTGCTCAATCACCGTTTGCAACACAACCCATTGTTCAAGTGTGGTTCTCGGCAGCGCCATATCTGTCTCCTGTGCAGTGAAGTTTGTCACCGCATAATACATCTAATAAACCGATTGTTTTTATCGAAAATCAGCGTTTTTTTATCACATTTATGAGGGGTATGATTCTTTCATCGAAACGAAACACACGTTTCATCCAGAAAACCTAAGGAGATTCACCATGAGTAACTTTGATAAAAATGACCTGAGCGGCTTCGTTGGTAAACATGTGGTTTATACCTACGATAACGGCTGGAACTATGAAATCTATGTGAAAAACGCACAGACGCTGGATTACCGTATTCACAGTGGCCTGGTGGGTAACCGTTGGGTGAAAGACCAGAAAGCTTACATCGTGCGTGTGGCGTCAGAGGTTTACAAAATTTCGTGGACCGAGCCTACCGGTACCGACGTCAGCCTGATTGTGAATCTTGGCGATAACGTGTTCCACGGCACCATCTTCTTCCCGCGCTGGGTCATGAACAATCCGGAAAAAACCGTCTGCTTCCAGAACGATCATATTCCGCTGATGAATGCTTACCGCGATGCCGGTCCGGCCTATCCGACCGAAGTGATTGATGAATTCGCGACCATCACTTTTGTCCGTGACTGCGGCGCGAACAATGACACCGTGATCGACTGCGCAGCCAGCGAGTTACCGGCTAACTTCCCGGACAATCTGCGTTAATCGCCGATGTAGAATGTCGTAACGAAAACCCATAAAAAACCGCAGCCCTGACGCAGGCTGCGGTTTTTTTTATGATGCTTGCGGCTTCAGTTCGCCAGGGTCTTCAGCAGAGCGGCATTAAATTTTTCCGGTTCTTCCATTTGCGGCGCGTGCCCCAATCCTTTGAATTCGATAAGCCGGGCATGGGGGATGAGCTTCGCGGCCTGTTTACCGAGCACTTTATAGTTGCCAATTTTGGCTTTCACTGCCGCCGGGGCGATGTCGCTGCCAATGGCCGTGGTATCAGACGTGCCGATCATCAGCGTGGTGGGGACACGTAAATTCTTAAATTCGTAGAACACCGGTTGCGTGAAAATCATGTCGTAAATCAGGGCCGAATTCCATGCCACCAGCTTATGCCCCGGCCCGTTGTTCAGACCGGCAAGCATATCCACCCAGCGGTCATATTCCGGTTTCCATTTGTTTACGTAATACGTTTTCAGCTCGTATTGCTTGATGCTCTCTGCCGACGTTTTCAGCTCGCGGTCATACCATTGATCCACGGTGCGGTATGGCACTCCTTTCGCTTTCCAGTCCTCAAGCCCGATGGGATTGACCAGCACCAGTTTCGACACTTCCGGCGCGAACATCAGGCTGTAACGCGTGGCTAACATTCCGCCGGTAGAGTGCCCGACGATCACCGCTTTGCTGATCTTCAGGCTTTTGAGTAACTCATGCGTGTTGATCGCCAGTTGCTGAAAACTGTACTGATAATGTCCGGGTTTGGTGGAAGAGCAGAACCCCACCTGATCAGGCGCAATCACGCGATAGCCTTTTGCCGCCAGTGCCGAAATCGTCCCGCCCCAGGTGGCGGCGCAGAAATTTTTTCCATGCATCAGCACCACGGTCTGTCCGTTTTTGTGGCCTGCCGGCGACACATCCAGATAGCCCATCTGCAGCGGCGCGCCCTGCGAATTCAGTGAGAACTGTTTGAGCGGAAACGGGTAATCGAACCCCTGTAATTGTGGCCCGTAGCTTGGAGCATCGGCGGCCAGCGCAGCACCGCTGACGGAAAGAGAGATAACAGCAGCGCAGAGAAGTATGGAAAAGCGGGAAGGCATGTGTTCGTCCTGATGTCTTTTTCTGACAGGCGGCGTAAACGCTTATGCTACAAATTTTAGGCCCTCAATAAAACTGAAACCGCACGAACTGACTTTTCAGCATGAGCATCGGGCAGGTGGGAGATTGATTTCCCTCATTATTACCCGAGGTTTGCAGCAGATTTCGCTGATTATGCGTTATATTAAGAACAGTAAGCCTTCACAAATTCCTAAGGTGGACACTCCTTTGGCCTTATCCGTACATTGGCTATACCGGCCGCGATTCCGACTCTGTCTGTCGGTGCTGGCATTTCTGCTGGTCGCCGCGCTGGGCACGCTGGCGATTTCATGGCAGACCTCACAGGGATTGCGTAAAGATCACGCCGCCAGTCTGGCGCAATCGGTCTACATGGTGGATATGACCCTCGACAATGCCGCCGTCGCCGCCGATACCGTCAACTATCTGATCGGCGCCCCTTGTACCGAGGAGACGATTCAGGCTCTGCGCTGGCAGGTGGCGAAAGTGCCGAATGTGCGCACCGTCAATCTCTATACCGGCGACACCATTTATTGCACCTCCCTGTTTGGTGAGAAGATCGATTTCGTTTCCCAAGGCCACTACGCTGGCGGACAACTGATGCTGATGAGCGGCAATGCCGTAACGCCAAATCATCCGCTGATCGCCTATCGTCACGACGTGAACGGCCAGGGCGTTCTGGTCGGCGTTGACGGCTATTTCCTGCACAACATTCTTCGTTTACTCAGCCAGCAAAAATTTCTCGTTCTGAAGGTTGGCGATCAGTGGATGGATAATCAGGGCAAAATTCATCGTGATCTGGGCTGGCCGAAAGGCGAAAGAATGGCGCTGGCGTCTCAGCGTTACCCTTATGAGATGCGCCTGGTGATCAGCGGCAGCGATCACTGGCGTTACATCTTTGATTACGCCACCGCCAGTCTGGTGCTCTTTCCGCTGGTCGGCTTATTTGTGGCGTTCATGACTTACGGGCTGCTCGGCCGTTTTGGCACGCCGGTCACCGCACTGAAAACGGCGCTGGAGAAAAAACAGTTTATTCCCTGGCTGCAACCGGTGGTGGATGGCACGGATCATAAAATCACCGGCTGCGAAGTGCTTATGCGCTGGCAGCATCCGCATTCCGGGCTGATCCCGCCCTACCAGTTCATTCCGCTTGCCGAAGAAAGCGGATTAATTGTGCCGATGACCCGTTCAATGATGGCGCAGGTGCGCGATCAGTTTGGTCCGATGGCCGCGCAGTTGCCGAAAGGCTTCCATTTCGGGTTTAACATCTGCGCCAGTCACTTTAAAGATCTGACGCTGGTGGAAGACTGCAAAGCGTTCATCGACGCCTTTAAAGAAAACCCTGTGCATCTGGTGCTGGAACTCACCGAGCGCGAACTGATCGAACAAACGGACATCACCCACAGTTTATTCAGCTCGCTGCGCCGGATGGGCGTCCTGATTGCCATGGATGACTTTGGCACCGGTCACTCCAGCTTGGCGTATCTGCAAAATTTCCACATCGATATCCTAAAAATCGACCAGAGTTTCATTGGCCGAATCGGCACCGACGCACTGGCCGGGCACATCGTCGATAACGTCATCGATCTGGCAAAACGTCTGCGCCTGATTATCGTGGCCGAAGGTGTCGAAACACAGGCACAGGTCGATTACCTGACGCCGTATCAGCTCGAATTCCTGCAAGGCTATTTTTTCAGCAAGCCGCTTGCGCCAAATACTTTCATCGAAAAATGGCTTAAAGAATAACGTGAGCTATGTCTTATAAGAGGATCCCGCATTTTGCTTAAAATGAGCGGATGTGTAACATCCTCTCAGAATCTGTGCAGTCCGACGCTAACTTGTTGAAGTTACTTGTTTTGGAGTGACTTCGGCTTAGCTGGCACTGATAAATCAAGTGATCACTTTGCGAGCAAAATGATGATTAAGTGGCCGTGGAAAGCAAATGAGCTGAAAATTGAGAGATCGGACGCGTGGAACGACGCCCTGAACATTCCGCTGTTGTCCTCTCTCAATGACGAAGAGCAACAACGTCTGATACGCATCGCCAGCCAGCTGCTGCAACAAAAACGGCTGGTGCCCTTGCAGGGCATTGTGCTCACCGAACAAATGCAGGCGCGCATCGCTCTGCTGTTTGCACTGCCGGTCATGGAGCTGGGCGCATCCTGGCTCGACGGATTTCATGAGATCCTGCTCTATCCCTCTCCTTTTGTGGTCGATACCCCCTGGCAGGACGAGAACGGCCTGATCCACGCCGGAACGCAAATCCACGCCGGACAAAGCTGGGATCAGGGGCCGATCGTCCTCAACTGGCAGGACATTGAAGACTCCTTCGACAATTCTGGCTTTAATCTGATCATCCACGAAGCCGCGCACAAACTGGATATGCGTAACGGCGGCGAAGTCAGCGGCATTCCGCCCATTCCGCTGCGCGACGTGGTTGCCTGGGAGCATGATTTGCAGGCCGCCATGCAAAATCTGCAGGATGAAATCGACACCGTAGGCGAAGAGGCTGCCAGCATGGACGCCTACGCGGCGACCGACGCCGCCGAGTGTTTCGCCGTACTTTCTGAATATTTCTTTAGTGCGCCAGAATTGCTGTCTGACCGTTTTCCGCTGGTTTACGGCCATTTCACCCGTTTTTATCAGCAAGACCCGCTGGCACGGCAACGTCGCGGACAACGCTGTGATTGTTAATCTGACGGCTGACCCCATATTTTGATGGCGCTGATGATGATTTTCAGCCGTATTGATTAGATGCTGAGCAGTCAGCGGCTATTATTGAATTTAGCGTTGACACCCCGGCGCCCTCTGGATATTATCCGCCCCGTTCAAACGATTCCTCTGTAGTTCAGTCGGTAGAACGGCGGACTGTTAATCCGTATGTCACTGGTTCGAGTCCAGTCAGAGGAGCCAAATTAGAAAAGCCCGCTTAAGGAAACTTAAGCGGGCTTTTTGCTTTGGTATTTCTGTGATTGAACATCCCGATATCAGCCAACATTCGTGGGTAAAACGTCTCCTTCCCCACAGCGACTCATCCCTTGTGCCAACCATTTGTTCTCCTGCACAACGCACCTTTCCTAATTAAAGGGATTTATATCGCGCTGCGGGTTCATCTTGTTTGATGTCTGAAATCAGCGCCTGACGCGCACCGTCGAGGGTGTCCCAGTGTGCGGCATTTTGCAGTGGCGGTATGGTCACCTTTTCGCGACGGTCAAAACCGACCAGTGCGGCATCCACTAGATCATCTACCTGCATCATCTTAGGTGACGTTGTCACGTCAATGCCTGCGCGTTCCCAAATTTCCGTATAGGTTCCGGCTGGCAGCACCGCCTGGACATACACGCCACGGGATGACAGTTCCAGATCCAATCCCTGCGATAAGAAAAGCACGTAGGCTTTAGTGGCGCCATACACCGACATCATAAATTCCGGAGCCAGCCCGACGACGGAACTGATATTGACAATTGCGCCCTCTCCCGCCTGCACAAAACGCGGCGTCGCGGCATTGGCCAGCCGCGTCAGAGCAGTGATATTCAGCGCAATCAGTCGTTCAATAGACTCTGACGTCTGCTCCGCAAAACCGCCGGACTGCGCAATGCCCGCGTTATTGATCAGAATGCCAATTTGCGCGTCGTCGCGCAGACGGGTTTCGACAGCCGCCAGTGCATCAGGTTGGGTCAGGTCAGCGGGCAGAATGTCGACAGCCACACCGTGTTCCTGACGCAGACGTCCGGCCAGAGTGTCGAGTTTTGCCTTGTCGCGGGCGACCAGAACAAGGTTGTGCCCCCGGCGGGCGAAACGCTCTGCGTAAACAGCGCCGATGCCTGTTGAAGCGCCAGTAATGAGGACTGATGATTTGGTCATGAGTTGATCTTCTTTATTGGTGAGTAAACAAAATCCGCCAGTGCGCGGCCAAAGTACAGACTTAATGATGGTGATCGTAATCTAAAAAGTCAATCGGTTTGATTACGGTTATCATCAATGTATACTTGAGGCATGAATTTTCGGGAGGTGGGCAAAAATGAAAGTGTCAAAAGAACAGGTTCGTGAAAACCGGAAACACATTGTTGAAACGGCTTCGGTGTTGTTTCGCGAACGGGGCTATGACGGCGTTGGCGTCGCGGAACTGATGTCAGCGGCAGGTTTCACTCATGGCGGCTTCTATAAACACTTTGCCTCCAAGGCGGATTTGATGTCGGAGGCAATGAGCTGCGGTTTTATGCGATCGGCAGAAAGTACCCAGGGGGTCAGCCGTGAGCAATTTGTGGAGAATTACCTCTCCCGGGAGCACCGTGAATCCATGGGCAAGGGTTGCGTCATGTCGGCGCTGGGGGCAGATACCGCCCGTCAGCCCGCGCCAATCAAAGCCGCATTTGCGCAAGGCATTGAAACGCAGTTGGCACTGTTAGCCAGTGAACGTGGCCCGCACAGCGCATCGCGCGCTGACCTTATCGACAGCATGGCCCACCTTGTTGGCGCTCTGGTGCTCTCCCGCGCCTGCCCCGATGATTCAGCACTGGCTGATGAGATCCTCGAGGTATGCCGCGCGCGCCTTCTCAATAAGTCCGTCAGCGAGGAGTGAGCTTTCCGCCCCTGCTTTGTGCACGTGGCTGCGCCGAAATGAGTGCTGAAAAGCCCGCGAGGAGAAATCTGAGCGGGCTTTCTTATGTCCGGGAGGCGTGAAGAACTGTCATGAGAAGCTGAACATCTTTCCCCTGATCATGAAAATCGTTCATGTTCAGTGAAATTAAATCACTTTTCCTTAGTCAGCGACTCAGGCATAAATTATACACGGTTATTAACTATAGAAAATTTTGAGGCTGCTGAAGGTAAATCTGAAAATAAATTGAGAAGCCCTGAAAAGCAAACAATCAAAACAGGTTTCATATCAGATGTCGGGATATCAGATAACAATGAATAAAAATATTACCTTTGCTATTAAGAGCATTCGTTTCGACGAAGATTATAACCCCTCGGAAAATACGCGTATTACCACCAACTTTGCTAATCTGGCAAGGGGTGAGAAACGCCAGGATAACCTGCGTAACACCTTAGTGATGATCGATAACCGCTTCAACTCTCTGGCTCACTGGGATAACCCGAAGAGCGATCGCTATTCTGTTGAACTTGATATCATTACTGTTCAGTTGACTATTTCCGGCGAAGACAGCTCAGATTCCTTCCCGGTGATTGAAATACTGAAAACAAATATCGTGGATAAACACACCAGTCAGCGTATTGAAGGTATTTTAGGGAATAATTTCTCCTCCTATGTGAGGGATTATGATTTTAGCGTTTTATTGCCAGCGCACAATAAAACCCAATCCGCATTCAGTCTTCCTGAGAAATTTGGAGAACTGCATGGGGATATATTTAAATGCTTCATCAACTCAGACACCTATAAAGATAACTTCAATAAGAAACCGGTGATATGCCTGAGTGTCTCCAGTAAAAACACTTATTATCGCACTGGTGTGAAACATCCTGTGTTGGGTATCGAATATCAGCAGGACGAACTTTCTCTGACGGATGAATATTTCGCAAAAATGGGATTACGGGCGCGATATTTCATGCCTGAAAACAGCGTGGCACCTTTAGCCTTCTATTTTACCGGCGACTTACTCAGTGATTACACAAATCTTGAGCTGATCAGCACCATCAGCACGATGGAGACTTTCCAAAAGATTTACCGCCCTGAGATTTACAATGCTAATTCTGCGGCCGGAATACAGTATCAGCCAAGCCTGAATTATCAGGATTATTCTTTAACCCGCATTGTTTACGATCGGGAAGAACGTAGCCAGCTGGCTGTTGAGCAAGGGAAGTTTACTGAAGAGAACTTCATTAAACCCTATCAATCCGTTCTTGAACAATGGTCTGCGCAAACCGTTCTTTGATTATAAAAAAATATAAGGTCACCTGTTATGAAAAAATTATTACCGACATCGACTGCCGGCAGTTTACCTAAGCCTTCCTGGCTGGCACAACCTGAGGTGCTTTGGTCCCCGTGGAAATTGCAGGATCAGGAATTAATTGACGGTAAACAGGACGCCCTGCGTTTGTGTCTGGAAGATCAGCAACAGGCGGGTATTGATATTGTCAGCGACGGCGAGCAAACCCGTCAGCATTTTGTCACGACGTTTATTGAGAACCTCAGCGGCGTTGACTTCGAAAAACGCGAAACGGTTAAAATTCGTAATCGTTATGAAGCAAGCGTGCCGACGGTTGTTGGGCCGGTAAGCCGCCAGCGATCGGTTTTTGTCGAAGATGCTAAGTTTTTACGTCAGCAAACCACACGACCAATTAAATGGGCTCTGCCAGGGCCGATGACCATGATCGATACGCTGTATGATAACCACTATAAAAGTCGCGAAAAACTTGCCTGGGAATTCGCTAAAATTCTCAATGAAGAAGCCAAAGAATTAGAAGCTGTCGGCGTCGATATTATTCAGTTTGATGAGCCCGCGTTTAATGTCTTCTTTGATGAAGTGAATGACTGGGGCATTGCCACTTTAGAAAGAGCTATCGAAGGGCTTAAATGTGAAACGGCTGTCCACATTTGCTACGGTTATGGTATTAAAGCCAATACAGACTGGAAAAAAACGCTGGGCACCGAATGGCGACAATATGAAGAGATTTTTCCAAAACTGCAAAAATCTAATATCGATATTATTTCACTGGAATGTCAGAACTCCCATGTACCCATTGAGCTGCTGGAACTTATTCGCGGTAAAAAGGTAATGGTGGGAGCCATTGATGTGGCAACCAATAATATCGAAACACCGGAAGAAGTCGCCGCCACCCTTCGCAAAGCGTTGCAGTTTGTAGACGCCGACAAGCTCTATCCTTGCACTAACTGCGGCATGATCCCCCTGCCTCGCAGCGTGGCAAGAGGCAAGCTGGATGCCTTAAGTGCAGGCGCTGAAATCGTCCGCAAAGAGCTTCTGGCGAAATAACTTCGCCACCCTTCTGATGTTTGAAGTGAGCCTGTAGGGTGGTGCGATTCCCATTCAGGCTCACTTCACCACCGCAACACCATTCCCGGAAAAATCCAATACTGCTTCAGCCGGCGCTGGCGGCAACGGCGGATCCCCTCTCTGACAGCGTAATCTCCCTGTTAAAAAGCCCGCTCAGTTATCCCTGAGCGGGCTTTGAGGGTAATAACTACCCTTTACTGTCCTGCCTTTACGTTTACAGTTCGAACCGGTCCAGGTTCATCACTTTTGTCCAGGCAGCGACAAAGTCTTTCACAAACTTCTCTTTAGCATCAGCGCTGGCATAAACCTCGGCATTTGCACGTAATACGGCATTCGAACCAAACACCAGATCGGCACGGGAGGCAGTGAATTTACCCTCTCCGCTGACGCGATCGCGGCCTTCGAAACGTTCACCCGTTCCGTCGGTGGCTTTCCATTCGGTGCGCATGTCGAGCAAATTGACGAAGAAATCCGTGTTAAGTTCGCCGGTGTTTTGCGAGAAAACCCCCAGCTGACTGCCGTCATAGTTTGCCCCCAGCGCGCGTAATCCGCCGACGAGCACCGTTAATTCAGGCACGGTCAGCGTCAGTTGCTGAGCCTTGTCGATCAACAGATTTTCGGTCGAGGCATTGGCCGAACTGCCACGGTAGTTACGAAAACCATCGGCTTTAGGTTTCAGCAATTCGAAGGACTCAATGTCCGTCTGATCCTGACGGGCATCCACACGACCGGCAGTGAATGGCACCTCGATATCAACGCCAGCCGCTTTCGCTGCCTGCTCAACACCGACCACGCCCGCCAGTACGATCACATCCGCCAGTGAGGCCGTGCGGGAGGACTGCTGGATGGATTCCAGAGTGGGCAGTACGCGCGCCGCCGTGGCATTCACCTCCCACCCTCTTTGTGGCTGAAGCGCCAGGCGTGCTCCGTTCGCGCCCCCGCGTTTGTCGCCGCCACGGAAAGTCGAAGCCGAAGCCCAGGCGACCGACGTGAGTTCACTGACGGTAAGACCGGAAGCCGCAATTTTTTCCTTCAGTTGCGCAATCTCAGCAACGGTCGGGTGATACACAGGGACCGGCAACGGATCCTGCCAAATGAGATCTTCTTTTGGCACTTCCGGCCCGATATAGCGCGCTTTTGGCCCCATATCGCGGTGAGTCAGTTTGTACCACGCCCTGGCAAAAGCTTCGTTAAAGGCTTGCGGGTCGCCGTGGAAACGACGTGAAATTTTTTCAAACTCAGGATCAAAGCGCAGCGTCAGATCGGTGACCAGCATGGTCGGTTTGCGTTTTTTTGACGTGTCGAACGGATCAGGAATGATGTCCGGAGCATCGGCGGCTTCAAACTGAATAGCCCCCGCCGGGCTGCGGGTCTGCACCCACTCATATTTGAAGAGGTTTTCGAAGAAGTAATTGCTCCACTGCGTCGGGGTTTGCGACCAGATCACTTCCAGACCGGAGGTGATGGCATCTGCGCCCGCGCCGGTTCCGTGGCTGCTTGCCCAGCCGAGGCCCTGAGATTCAATCGGTGCGGTTTCGGGATCAACACCCACATGGGTGGCAGATGCAGCGCCATGCGTTTTACCGAGCGTATGACCACCGGCGATGAGCGCGACGATTTCCTCGTCGTTCATCCCCATATTGCCGAAGGTGGCACGGATGGCCGGAGCGGCAGAAGCCGGATCACCGCTGTGATTTGGACCTTCCGGGTTCACGTAAATCAGCCCCATTTCCGTTGCACCCAGCGGAGATTTTGCCAGTTCTTCAGGATGGCGGTGTTCAAGCCAGGTGGTTTCGTCACCCCAGTTCACGTCCAGATCCGGTTCCCAGACGTCTTCGCGACCGGCACCAAAACCAAAGGTGCGGAAACCGGAATTTTCCAGTGCGACGTTACCCGCCAGAATATAGAGATCTGCCCAGGAAATTTTCTGACCGTATTTTTGCTTCACAGGCCACAACAGGCGGCGCGCTTTATCGAGGCTGACGTTATCCGGCCAGGAGTTGAGAGGAGAAAAGCGTTGCTGACCGCGTCCTGATCCGCCGCGTCCATCGACGGAGCGATACGTCCCGGCGCTGTGCCACGCCATACGGATGAACAGGCCGATGTAGCTGCCCCAGTCGGCGGGCCACCAGGCCTGTGATTCGGTGAGCAGCCCTTTGATATCGGACTTGAGTGCAGAGTAATCTAACTTAGCGAATTCTTTACGATAATCAAACGTCTCGCCCAGCGGGTTGGAACGAGTCGAGTGCTGATTTAGCAGGTCAACCCTGAGCTGATTGGGCCACCAGTCACGGTTGGATGTGCCACCGCCGGACGATTTATTGGTATTACCTTCATGGAAGGGGCATTTACCGGCGGATGCTTCTCTTTCTGCTTCAACAATGGGCTTTGCGTCTTTTGCTTCTTCATCAATGGAATTGCTCATGCTCACACTCCTGTTTTTGTAGTCTCATTGCTACTCTATACGCGGATTGAAACCAGTCACATCTGAATCACCCTATGTATTTGATAGATCTTGCCTTCAGAATTTTGTGCAATGCCTGCGGGTTTTTTCATCAAAATAATGGCATCACTGATTATAGAATAACCCCTTAATGACAGCGGCTTATCTGCCCGCGTCGCAAAAAGAAAAAAGCCCGTCAGGGTTTCCCCCGACGGGCTTTCGTTTCGTCATGTTGCTTGGCGACTACTCACGCCATCCCATTTCGGGAGCAACATGTTTAAGGATCGACTCAATCACATGCACGTTATACTCAACACCCAACTGATTCGGCACGGTCAGTAACAAGGTGTCGGCTTCGGCGATGGCTTCATCCTGTTTCAGCTGTTTGATCAACAGTTCCGGGCTGGCTGCATAGCTGCGACCGAAAATCGCACGGGTTTTCTCATCGAGGAAACCCACTTTATCGCCATCGTTACTGCTGCCGCCAAAGTACATGCGATCGCGGTCATCCATCAGGGCAAAAATGCTGCGGCTGACCGAGACACGCGGTGCCCGCTCATGCCCGGCTTCCTTCCAGGCCGCACGATAGGCGCGGATTTGCTGCGCCTGCTGAATATGGAACGGCTCGCCGGTTTCATCATCTTTCAGCGTTGAGCTTTGCAAATTCATGCCCAGCTTCGCGGCCCAGACGGCGGTCGCATTCGAGCCAGCGCCCCACCAGATGCGCTCGCGCAGCCCTTCAGAATAAGGCTCAGTGCGCAGCAAACCTGGCGGATTTGGAAACATCGGTTGCGGATTGGGTTTCGCAAAACCTTCGCCGCGCAGCGCATCCAGCAGCTTTTCAGTATGACGGCGCGCCATATCGGCTTCGGTTTCTCCCTCTTCCGGCTGATAACCAAAATAGCGCCAGCCGTCGATCACCTGCTCCGGCGAACCCCGGCTGATACCGAGCTGCAAACGCCCCCCGGAAATCAAATCAGCGGCGCTGGCGCTTTCGGCCATATACAGCGGATTCTCGTAACGCATATCGATAACACCGGTACCAATCTCGATCTTGCGGGTTTTGGCGCCAATGGCCGCCAGCAACGGGAATGGCGAGGCCAGCTGACGGGCAAAGTGATGCACGCGGAAATAAGCGCCGTCGGCTCCCAGCTCTTCAGCCGCAACGGCCAGATCGATAGATTGTAATAATGCATCTGCTGCCGAACGGGTGCCCGACTGCGGAGATGGCGTCCAGTGGCCAAATGATAAAAATCCAATCTTTTTCATCGCGTATTCATCCTCATAGTGCGAAAAACGCTGCGCCGGACCCGACTGGCGGATAACAGCACACTGATGGGATTACTTTACGCGACTCAGGATGAGAATAAATGTCATTTATTTAACATAAGGGTTCAGTTTATTTGATGAACTGCGGGAAAGATTTATTGTTTTTTGACCCATCTGCACAAATTGTCTCCCATCAGAACGTCGCAGCAAAAAAACCTTTGATCCCGCCCCCGTCACTCGTTATTATGCGCCCCGTTCACACGATTCCTCTGTAGTTCAGTCGGTAGAACGGCGGACTGTTAATCCGTATGTCACTGGTTCGAGTCCAGTCAGAGGAGCCAAATTAAAGAAGCCCGCTTAAGGAAACTTAAGCGGGCTTTTTGTTTTTTATGCGTCATATTCAGACTCAGCTCTGATTAGGTTATGGCAGCGGGGGCATAGAGCAACGGTATGATCGACCGACAGTCAACAAAGGCGCTGTTGGTTGAGAACATCCCTGACGTCGTAACTCGGTTTAAAATTCGTTATCATCCGCTCCCACTTTCCGTCCGGGTTGCCTGATGTCTACGATTATCGATACGTTTATTGCCCCGCCGTGCCATGACCAGATTGAGACGCTGTATCAGGATGACCATCTGGTGCTCATCAATAAGCCGTCCGGTCTGCTCAGCCTTTCGGGCAAAAATCCGCAAAATCTTGATTCAGTGCATCACCGGCTGGTACAGATATTTCCCGGCTGCACGCTGGTTCACCGCCTGGATTTTGGGACATCCGGTTTGATGGTGATTGCCCGCAACAAAGCGGTTAATGCCGCCCTCTGCCAGCAGTTCAGCCTGCGCACCGTCACCAAAGTGTACAGCGCGCTGCTTTGCGGACATCTGGACGAAGATGAAGGGGTGATAGACGCGCCGATTGCCAAAGATCCGGCGCTTTTCCCGCTGATGTCAATTTGCGCACTCAGCGGCAAACCCGCGCGTTCTGGCTATCAGGTCATTGAGCGGTTTTATCAGGAACAGGATGACGGGACGTCACTGCCGTTAACGCGGGTACTGCTCACCCCGGAAACCGGCCGCACGCATCAGTTGCGGATCCACTGTCAGCACACAGGCCACCCTATTCTGGGTTGTGACCTGTATGGCGGACTTTTGCTGCCGGGAACCGAACGGACACCGCGCCTGATGCTGCATGCCAGTGAACTGCATTTTGTTCACCCCGTCAGCCAGGAGCCGATGGTTGCCCGTCACGAAAGTCCGTTCTGAACCGGTTTATTACCACATCAAATCATCAGGCACTTTGAAATCAGCATACGGATCTTCTTCGTCTTGCTCTTCCTGACTCAGCGTGCTGTTTAGCACGATACTGCCCGCATCGCGCTGCGCAATTTTATCCGCGACGCTTGCCGGGATGATCGCGTATTCGCTCTCGCCGTTGCTATCAACCAGCAGACGGGCGATCGCCAGACGCCCGCTGATCAGCTGGCTTTGCGTCGTTTTATCCACGTAGATCTTTTTAATTAAGTTACCGTCGGTGAAGTTAAAACCAATATCGCCTTTGGCGTCAGTGATTCGGTTCATCTCAATCAGCTGCTTAACCTGAGCCTTATACTCTTTAGACAGGGCCGCCTGTTTTTGTTGTTCGCTGAGCTGTTTGTCACGCTCAAGCTGGGCTTTTTTGTTCTCTTCCACAGCCGCCCTTGCCTCACGGCTCTGAACACGTGATTTTTTAGCCGTTCTTTGGACTTTTTCCATTTTCTTGCTGGAGACTAATCCGGCTTTCAGCAACTGCTCTTGTAAGGTGAGTTTTGTCATCTTCGTTTCTAAACCAGTTTAAAAAATTTGTGGGATTATACCTGTAAATGGCGGGGCTGTATCAGGTTGCAGGATCGGATTACGCTAAGATTTGCGGTTAACCAGCCCCTTGCCCGCTCCGCTTTCCGGCTTTCGGCACGAGGGAAAAAAACGGGCGTTAACGTGAATGATAGTCAGGGTTCCCCCCTGACGTTCCCCTCGTCGGCATCCTGCAGGGTTTCCCAGGCGATGACCCGGTTCTTTCCCTGGGTCTTGGCCTGATACAGCGCGCTGTCGGCGTTGGCGACCGTGCCGTTTACCGGGGAACCCGGTGCATGTTCGGCGACGCCGACGGAAACGGTAATGCGGACATTGTCCGGCCCCTGACTGGCACTGACATGCTCCTGGATTTTCAGGCGCATTTTTTCTGCCACCGGCAGCGCGTTGACGAGGCCGGAATTGAGTACGATCAGAAATTCTTCGCCGCCATACCTGCCGACAAAATCATTGCCGCGAATATTCTTTTTAATAATTTTGGCCACCGTGCTGATAATTTCATCGCCAAACGGGTGACCGAAATTATCATTAATTGATTTGAAGTTATCGATATCCAGCATAAATACGCAGAAATTGCTGCTGCTGTTTTCTTCCGCTTCTTTTAAATAGAGATCAATACTCCGCCGATTACTGACGCCGGTCAGCGGATCGGTTTCTGAGGCTTTTTTAAAATAATTTTTACTGGTTGAAAGGTCGGTCAGTTTTCCAAAAGAAAAATACAACACCATCAGGAATACCAGACTCATCAGCGTTTTGACGATCGCCAGTTCCCAGTACCCGTTGTCGTGGAGTGCGGAAATATGTGACAGCAAATTAATCGACTGAGCAATGCTGTAGGACAAAATGACAAACATCATGCCTTTACGATGTGTCAGGCTGAATCCGGTCAGACAGATAAAATAGATAATGGAAAACACATCGTAATAACTGGTTTTCCCGAAAATAAATAGCGTGCTTGTTATAAAGCCTAAAATCAGCACCGGGTAGCCGTAGAAGATAAAACCAAAGGTAACCGGAGCGATAATCACGCTGTAAAGACTGGCATGATTGACAGACCCTTCCTGAAAAATATAAGCGCTTGCCAACCCGAACAGCACACCCAGGCCGCACTTCACCAGCAGGCTGTTTTTCTGCGTAAACTTCACATATAAAAAAGGAATTGAAATACAGGTATAGGTAATACACATTCCGACAAGCGTATTTATTAACGTTTCTTCCAGGAAAAACATCATCAATCTTTCCAATATTGTGCGGACTTAATGTGCGCAATACTAACATTTCCCGAAAAGCAAAACAAAGCACCCGGAAATAACATTAATTACAATTATCCACGCGTGCCAGCAACTTAACACCATTAACACCATGAAGTTAAATGTGCATTATTTTATTGACATGAAACGGCAGTGATAAATAACACACAGGGCGGTATCTGGAATATTTCCCTTACCGCCCTGCAATATATCGAAAATTGAGCCAACCCTGACCGGAAACACGCAATGCAGGCCGCTGCCCTTTTCAGCCGTTACGCCACCGCCACCGCTTTGGCGTCCAGCGCTTTGTGAATTGCCGCTTCCAGTTCGTTGATTTCGAATTTGGCGACGTAACCGTCAGCCCCGACTCTGCGCACATGATCTTCGTTGGCGCTGCCGGATAAAGAAGAGTGGATGATCACCGGAATATTTTTCAGGAACTCATCACGCTTAATATTGAGCGTCAGCGTAAAGCCATCCATTTCCGGCATTTCCAGATCGGTTAATACGAAGGAAATTTTATCGGAAATCGGGCGCCCTTCGGCTTTGCACTCTTCAGCCATTTTGCGGATTTTATTCCAGGCTTCCAGACCGGTGATATGCATCTGCGCCGGAATTTCCATCATGTTCAGGCCCTTCTCAAGCATCGAACGCGCCACTTTGGAATCTTCCGCCACGATCGCCACCGCGCCCGGTTTGAGAGAAAACGCTTTGGTTTTTTGCTTATCGATGGACACGTTGCCACTGGACGGCACGATGTCATAGAGGATTTGTTCGACGTCGAGCACCAGCGCCAGACGGTTGCTGGAGGTATCGTTATCCAGACGCGCAATGCTGGTGATGTTGCGGCTCTTCACACCGGATTCCGCAGCCAGCACCTGGCTCCATTCAAGACGGACGATATCGTCAACCGATTCCACCGCAAACGCCTGTGTACTGCGCGCATATTCGGTGACCAGCAGAATGTTCAGGCCGGTTTTAGGTACACAGCCCACCACGGCAGGCAGGTCGATCACCGGAATAATTTCACCGCGAATATTAGCCATCCCCATCATCGGCGACGCCATACCCGCCGCTTTCGTCAGCGCAGGCATCGGTACGATTTCACGGAGTTTAAACACGTTGATACCAAAGAGTTCAGACTTTTCTTCATCTGGCGCAGAGCCCAGACGGAACAGCAATAATTCAAAGCGGTTAGATGAAGTGAGGTTCGTTCTCTCATCGATGTCTTTCTGAAAATTGTCCATACTTTCCCCAGGCCTGTCGTGATTTGTTTTTGTCTGTGATTACGCTGTGCGTCATTCGGAAAATAAGGAATTTCATTCTCTTTTTTCTCAGAGGGACATTCTTTTTATCGGCTGGTCAGGGGCAATTCTTTAGAGCGAAGAGAAAATTGAGCGGAAAGTTACCCGGTATCGCAGAGGATACCGGGTCAGGCAGCTTAGCCGCCGATCTTCACCAGGGTTCTGCCCTGAATGTTATTGTTCAGGAAATCTGCCGCCACCGCTGGCGTATTTTCCAGCGTGATCTCCGTGGCAGCCTGCTGGTAGAAGCTTTCCGGCAGGGTATTCATCAGGCGTTCCCAGACCGCCGCACGGCGTTCGGCAGGCACCGACACCGAATCGACGCCCTGCAGACGCACATTGCGCAGGATAAACGGCATCACGGTAGTCGGCAGATTAAACCCTCCGGCCAGGCCGCAGGCCGCCACGCAGCCGCCGTAATTGGTCTGCGCCAGCAGTTTCGCCAGCACTTTGTCACCGACCGTATCCACCGCACCGGCCCAGATCTGTTTTTCCAGCGGACGGGTTTCGGAGAAATCATCACGGGAGAGGATCTCGCTGGCGCCCAGTTTACGCAGGTATTCGTGGGTCGATTCCCGGCCGGTGACCGCCGCCACGGTGTAACCGAGGGTATGCAGTAACGCCACCGCCGTGCTGCCGACCCCCCCGCTGGCACCGGTCACCACCACGGTGCCACTTTCCGGCGTCACACCGGCGTCTTCCAGCGCCATCACGCACAGCATGGCGGTGAATCCGGCGGTACCGATGATCATGGCGTTACGCGCCGCCATGCCTTCCGGCAAGTGCACCAGCCAGTCGCCTTTCACGCAGGCCTGTTCCGCCAGCCCGCCCCAGTGGGTTTCACCGACGCCCCAGCCGGTGAGGATCACTGACTGCCCGACGGAGAAACGCGGGTCTTTGCTGCGGCTGACGTGGCCGGAAAAATCGATGCCCGGCACCATCGGAAACTGACGGATAATTTTGCCCTGGCCGGTGATGGCCAGCGCGTCTTTGTAATTAAGCCCTGACCAGCTGACATCGACCAGCACATCGCCTTCCGTCATTTCCGGCAGCGCAATCTCTTTCACGTGCGCAAGCGTTGCCTTGTCTTGTTGTTCGAGAACCAATGCTTTCATATGTTTTCCTTAAGCGTTCCGGGATTTCGAAGGGTTTTGCGAAACCTACGCCCAATCTTTTGACGAGGCAAGCCCGGAAGGCTTTTTGTCAGGATACCCCCCGGCACCCTGTACCGCCCTGCAAAGCAAAAAGCCCGCTCGGGGCTACCGAAGCGGGCGGGGAGTCAATGGCTTGTATGTTGTAACTATTTCTCGTTCACCGTTTCACGGCGGGTTTCCTGCACGCTGTAGCGGTTGGATTTGAACGGGATATCCAGCCGTTCGCGCAGCGTCGTCGCCTGCGAAGGATGCCAGTAACCGCGCGCTTCCAGCACCGGCAACACCAGCCGCGTGATGTCGGCGAGCGCTTCCACCAGTACCGGTCCGCTGATGATAAATCCGCTCGCACCGCCCTCTTCCACCCAACGGATCAGCGTATCGGCGACCTGCTCCGGCGTGCCGAAAAACTCACCGCGCGGCAGCGTTGTCTGATAGGCCACTTCACGCAGCGTCAGATGCTGCTCTTTAGCCTGTTTCTTGATGCTGTCTGTGGTCGAACGGAAGGTGTTTTGCCCCAGATCGCCCAGCTCCGGGAACGGGCCGTCCGGCGGATACTGGCTGAAATCGTGGTGATCGAAGAAGCGCCCGAGGTACGCCAGCGCATCGTCGAGGGATAACAGCGACAGCAAATACTGATATTTGGCTTCGGCCTCTTCTTCGGTATTGCCGACGATCGGGCTGATGCCGGGGAAAATACCCACCGGATGACGGCCATTTTTCGCCACCTGCGCCTGTAATTTGGCCGAATACTCCTGCGCTTCTTCCAGCGTGCGGGCGTTAGTGAAAACGGCATCGGCAGATTTTCCCGCCAGGGCGATCCCGGCATCGGACGCACCGGCCTGGAAAATCACCGGCTGCCCCTGTGGCGAACGCTGTATGTTCAGCGGCCCTTCCACCGAGAAGAACTGCCCCTGATGGTTCAGTTTGTGCAGTTTGGCGGCATCGAAAAACACGCCACTTTCACGGTCACGGACAAACGCATCGTCTTCCCAGGAATCCCACAACCCCTGCACCACGCTGATGTACTCCTCGGCAATCTGGTAACGCAGCGCGTGTTCAGGGTGATCCTTGCCAAAGTTTTTAGCTGAACCGGCCAGCGGCGACGTCACCACGTTCCAGCCCGCGCGCCCCTGGCTGATGTTGTCTACCGTCGCCAGCTGACGCGCGACGGTAAAGGGATCGCTGTAAGAGGTTGAAATGGTGCCCGCCAACCCGATGCTGTGCGTGGCTGAGGCCAGCGCAGACAGCAGCGCGATCGGCTCAAAACGGTTGAGGAAATGCGGCAGCGATTTTTCGTTGATGTGCAGGCCGTCGGCGACAAACAGGAAATCAAACCCGGCGGCTTCGGCGCGCAGGGCCAGATCACGAAAATAGGGGAAATTAACGCTCGCATCGGCAGGCGCCTGTTGATGACGCCATGAATTCATATGGCCGCCTGCACCGTGCAACATCAGACCGAGCTTGATACTTTTTGAATGGCTCATGAAATCTCCTTACAGCTGGCCAGCCAGCAATTCAATGGACTTCAGACGCACGGCGGCATCTGTCAGTGGGGTGTGCAGGACGAATTCGTTGACGCACAGACGGCGCTGAATATCACGCAACTGCTCATGGATATCGCCGGGTGTGCCGTGCAGCACGCTTATCTGCTGCTTTTCGATGGTGAAATGTTTCTCACCGGCCTGACGGACAAAGGCTTCCGCCTGCTCGCGCGTGCCGACGGTGACGTGCCGGTCGCCAATCGTGACGCGAAAATTATGTTGTTCCGCCACCAGAGCGGCGGCCTCTTCACGCGTTTGCGCCGCCAGCACCGCCAGGCTCACCAGAGCCTGGCCCTGACCCGCAGAATATTCATGGAATGCCAGCACCGATTCAGTCATCACTTCTGCTGACGTATTGATGAAACCGGCGAAAACAAAGTTCCAGCCAAGGGATGCCGCCAGCCGCGCGCTCTCTTTACTGGCACCCAGCAGAAAGCGCTGCGGAGCCACCGGCGGACGCGGCAAGGCGCGCGCTTCGGTCCCGGCCAGGTGGTCATCAAGATGGGTCAGATAATGCGTGAGCTGCTGCAACTGCGCGGGAAAGCCCGGCGCATTGTCCGCGTGATTGTGCGCACGCAAGGCTTTGGTCGAAAGCGGCAAACCGCCGGGCGCCTTGCCGATGCCGATATCAACGCGATCCGGCGCCAGCGAGGACAAAAGATGGAAATTCTCTGCCACTTTGTACGGGCTGTAATGTTGCAGCATCACACCGCCAGAGCCGATACGCAGCCGCGAGGTGCGCGCCAGCAGCCAGGCGATCAGCACTTCCGGCGAACTGCCAGCCAGTTTGTCGGTGTCATGGTGCTCGGAAACCCATAAGCGGTGATACCCCAGTTTCTCCGCCGCCTGCGCAAAGGTCAGCGTCGACTCCAGTGCCTGCGCAGCGCTCTGCCCGTCAGGTATCGGGCTTTGATCTAATAAGCTCAGTCGGTAATTCACGTCGGGCATTCCTTTTTATCTGCCGGTGTCCGGTAGCAACATCATTAATGATAAAAAGAGTTCCACGAAGTCAGCCTGAAACGAAATAATTAAATCGCGTTTCTATAGTGAATATTTTGCTATGCGGCGCGTTTGCGATTTCGTTTATAAATTATAGCCACAGGGTATTTAGTCCCTTCGCCCTGAGTGGCTAGGATGAAATGACTGCAATCTCTACCCATATAAGGCTATTTATAATGACCCTTTCACTTGCCGATGAAATCCGTACCGATGCAGGTACAAAAAATACTGAATTAGAAAAGCAGCTCATCGCCCACCGTCGCGAATTACATCAACATCCTGAATTATCCAATCAGGAATTTGTCACCACCCGGAAAATTACCGACTGGCTGAACGCGGCGGGGATCCGTATATTATCCCTCGGGCTGAAAACCGGCGTTGTCGCTGAAATTGGCCCTGAGCACGGGCCGGTGGTGGCGCTGCGCGGGGATATCGACGCCCTGCCGATTGAAGAAACCTCCGGCGTGCCGTTCAGCTCGCAGCAACCGGGCGTCATGCACGCCTGCGGCCATGATTTCCACACGTCGGTGATCCTCGGCGCGGCCTATTTGCTCAAAGCGCGGGAAGACCAATTGCCTGGCCGCGTGCGGTTGTTTTTCCAGCCTGCGGAAGAGCGGTTTGGCGGTGCCTCACAGCTGATCAAGGCCGGTGCGCTGGAAAACGTTGATGCGATTTTTGGCCTGCACAATGCGCCTGAATTGCCGGTGGGCACCTTCTCCACCAAGGGCGGCGCGTTCTACGCCAACGTCGATCGCTTCCAGATAACGGTCACCGGCAAAGGCGCGCACGCGGCGCATCCGGAAGAAGGTGTAGACAGCATTGTCACCGCCAGCCATATCGTCACCGCGCTGCAAACACTGGTCAGCCGCAATGTGGCGGCGCAGGAATCGGCGGTGGTCAGCGTGACCCGCATCGAAGGCGGCAACACCTGGAACGTTCTGCCCCAGCATGTCGAACTGGAAGGCACGGTGCGCACGCACAACGACGATATCAGGGAGCAAATTCCGGGGCGGATCCGCCAGCTGATTTCCGGCGTTGCCGCTGCCCTGGGCGCCCAGGCCGAACTGCATTGGTTTGGCGGGCCACCGGCGGTCGTCAACACCCCGCGCTGGGCAGAGTTCAGCCTGCAGGCGGCGGCTGAGTTTGGGTATAAAGCCGAAGTAGCCACCGCGCAAATGGGCGGCGAAGACTTTGCGTTTTATCTGCATCACGTCCCCGGTGCATTCGTCAGCATCGGCTCGGCCAGCGAATTTGGTTTACATCATCCGCAGTTTAATCCGGATGAAGCCGCTATTTTCCCGGCGGCGAATTATTTCCAGCAACTGGCCGAAAAAGCCTTGCAGGAATTAACCGCCGGATAACCGCTTTATTCCAGATTTTATTTCCTCACGCCCGGATATTCCGGGCATTTTTCGTGGGTTTTATCCGCTGCGCTGTATTTCCATTTTCTCTCTTTGATTATTTAATTTTGTTGTTTTACATCCCTGTAACACTCGGTAATAGTGAAAGTGTCACCTCACGGTCATCACCACAGACAATAAGCATGCAGGGTAAAAATAATAATGATGAAACATAGCGCCACTCTCACAGCCACCGCCATCGCAGCACTCGTCAGTTTTTCTTCAGCAGCTTACGCCGCGCCGGGTATTGATCTGATTGCCAATGAAACGCCGATACACACGCCGAAAAGCCCGGAAGCCGTGGCAAAAATTCCGGCCAACTTTAAATTTGTCGAACCGGGGACGCTGACCGTGGCACTGGCCGTCCTCGGCAGTGCCCCGCCCTTTGGCCTGTTTGCCCGTGATAACAAAACGGTGATCGGCAGCGAGGCGGATATCGCCCGTCTGGTGGCCGACGGTCTGGGCCTGAAGCTGAAAGTGGTCCCGGCTGCCTGGGAAGACTGGCCGCTGGGCGTCACCTCCGGCAAATACGACGCGGCGATCTACAACATCACCGTGACCAAAGACCGCAAAACCAAATTTGATTTCGCCACTTACCGCGAAGACACGCTGGGCTTTTACGTGAAGACCGGCAGCAAAATCACCTCGATAAAATCCGCACCGGACATCGCCGGTAAACGCATTATCGTCGGCTCCGGCACCAATCAGGAAGCCGTGCTGCTGGCGTGGGATAAAGAGAATCAGGCCAAGGGGCTGCCGGCGTTTAAACCGCAATACGTGACCGACGATGCCGCCGCGACGCTGGCGATCCAGTCTGGCCGCGCCGATGCCACTTTCGGCCCGAACGTGACCGGCGCGTATAAATCGCTGCTGACCGGTAAAACCCAACTGGTCGGCACCGTGCCGGGCGGCTGGCCGAAAACGGCTAACATCGCTGTCACGCTGAAAAAGGGTAACGGATTAGTGGATGCCGTGCAGGCGTCGCTCAACAGCGCTATCGCCAGCGGTGCCTATTTACAGGTGCTGGATCGCTGGGGCGAGAGCGTCGAGAAAATTGACCATTCAGAAATCAACCCGCCGGGACTGGGCGACTGATCAGGAGACTGCACCATGAGCGACGATATCTTTATTCAGACCGTGCCGGACGATCCGCTGATTGCGCCGGTCATCGAGGGGTTATTTGGTGAATACCGCGAGCGCTACGGCGACTTTTTCTCCAGCCAGCCGCCAGAAGATGACAGCGTATTTTCCGCGCCCGGCGGCGCATTTATCGTCCTGCTGAGAAACGGCGCGCCCATTGCGATGGGCGCCTACAAACGCTACGACGAGGACACTGCCGAACTGAAACGCATCTGGACGCACCGTTCGCTGCGCCGTCAGGGGCTGGCACAGAAGATTTTGCAGGAACTGGAGCGTCGGGTCGCGGCACAAGGTTACCGTCGGGTCTTTCTGACCACGGGATTCCGTCAGCCGGAAGCCGTCGGGTTGTATCTATCCCACGGTTATCAGCCGCAGTTCGACACCCGGCTGGATCCGGAAGTGTATTCCCGCCCGCCGTATGACGGGCGTCTGCCCTTCATCAAGGCGCTGACCGCTGATGTTCCGGTCACCTGACCGGCACGATAACACTGAATACAGGCAGAAAAAGTATGAGCGAAAACACATCCCCGTTCGTGAATCATCCCCCGCTGAAAGTGGTGCCGGCACGCTATCCGTGGCGGCTGGCCGGTGCGGTTTTTTCGGTGTTCATTTTGCTGGCGATTGTGCAGTCGATAGCCACCAATCCCCGCTGGGAATGGGGTGTGTTTCGCCAGTGGTTTTTTGAACCGGTGATTTTGTCGGGGCTGGGTAAAACCCTGCTTCTCACCCTGCTCGGCACGGTATTTGGCGTGATCTTCGGCACCGCGCTGGCCCTCGCCCGCCTGTCGAAATCCTACCTGCTCAATTCGCTGGCCTGGGGTTACATCTGGTTGTTCCGTTCGCTGCCGTTGTTGCTGGTGCTGATCATCCTCTACAACTTTTCCTATCTGTACGACAACCTCTCGCTCGGCATTCCGTTTACCTCACTGTCGTTTTTCAGCACGCCGACCGTCGATCTGCTGGATCAGTTCTCCGTCGCCGTGCTCGGCCTGTCGCTGGTGCAATCGGCGTATACCGCAGAGATCATTCGCGGCGGGATCATGGGCGTTGAACAGGGTCAGCACGAAGCGGCAGCGGCGCTGGGATTACCGGCATACCGCCGCACCTTCCGCATCATTTTGCCGCAGGCGCTGCGCTCAATTCTGCCGACCGGTTTTAATGAAGTGATCAGCCTGGCGAAAGGCACGTCGATTGTGTACGTGCTGTCGATGCCGGAACTGTTTTACACCGTGCAGGTGATTTACAACCGCACACAGCAGGTGATCCCGCTGCTGATGGTGGCGACCATCTGGTATCTGCTGATCACCACGGTGCTGTCGGTTTTACAGTATTACGTCGAGCGTTATTTCTCACGCGGCACCGTACGTCAGACCGCCCCGACGCTTTTTCAGCGCCTGCGCCAGTGGCGTCTGACCCGCGCATGAGCGGCTTAACTTTCCAGGAGAATCATCATGTCCGAAGCCTTTGATTTATTTGTAAACCGCCCGGCGGAAACTCCCGTTAAGCCGTTGTTCCCGCGCAGGCCGCAGGCGGCCACCGTCGGGCACATCAGCATCAGCAACCTGAGCAAATATTACGGCGCGCATAAGGCGCTGGATAACGTCAGCCTGAACATCGAACCGGGGACGGTCACGGTGATCCTCGGCCCCTCCGGCTCCGGCAAATCCACCCTGCTGCGCACCATCAATCATCTCGAACGCGTGGACGAAGGTTTTATTCAGATCGACGGCGAGTACATCGGTTACCGCCGCAAGGGTGACACGCTGTACGAACTGAAAGAGCGCGCCATTCTCAAACAGCGCACCCACGTCGGTTATGTGTTCCAAAATTTCAATTTATTCCCGCACATGACGGTGCTGGATAACATTATCGAAGCGCCGGTGGTGCACGGTTTTCTGAGCCGTAAGCAGGCCATCCTGCGGGCCTATGATCTGCTCGACACCGTTGGCCTGCGCGAAAAAGCCCACGCCTGGCCGCGACATTTGTCCGGCGGCCAGCAGCAACGCATCGCCATTGCGCGTGCGCTGGCACTCAATCCCAAAGTCATGCTGTTCGACGAACCCACCTCCGCCCTTGACCCGGAGCTGGTCGGCGAAGTGCTGGACGTGATTAAAAAACTCGCGCAGTCGGGCGTCACGCTGGTGGTGGTCACCCATGAAATCGGCTTTGCGCGCCAGGTGGCGGATCAGGTGGTGTTTATGGTGGATGGCCGCGTGGTGGAAAGCGGCGCTGCCGCACAGGTGCTGGAGCGGCCGGTTCATGCGAGGACCCGGGCTTTCTTAGAAAAGGTGCTTTAAGATTTCCGATTGCACCGGAAGCTGGCAGGAAAGTACTTTTGCTGTTTTGGATTACGCCCCGCTTTTTCAGCAAGCGCGGTTTAAGCACCTGGGCGGCGGCGACAGGCCGCACCCAGGCCGCTATGTGCCTTGACGTTAAACGTCAGCTTACGGATATACCCCTTTAAACACCGTCTTCTTCCTCGGCTCCGACATAATCCCTTCCAGCGCCTCGACGCAGCGGAGATAATGCGGGGTTTTCTTATGCGCCAGCACCGCGTCGTTATCCTGATAGGCTTCGTAGATAAAGAACCGCGTCGGTACCGTCTCGTCCTGCAATACATCAAACCGCAGATTTCCCGGCTCCTGCACCGCGCCGAGATGGTTGGCGTGGAACACTTTCAGAAACTCTTCCACCTTCTCCGGCTGAACATTAATTTCGACCAGCGTCACTTCCATGATTCACCCCTTTTCGCTCAGGAACAGTTCATACGCATGCGCCACGCTGGCGTTTTCATGCACCACCGCCTTCACGGCTTTCAGCATGGCGACCGGTGATTCTGACTGGAAAATGTTGCGCCCCATATCGACACCCGATGCGCCCTGATCGATGGCCTTGAAGCACATTTCCAGCGCCTCGCGTTCCGGCAGTTTTTTACCGCCAGCTATCACGATAGGCACCGGGCAGCCCGCCGCGACGCGCTCAAAACCTTCATCAACGAAATAGGTTTTGATGATGTTGGCGCCCATTTCCGCTGCGATGCGGGTCGCCAGCGAGAAGTAACGCTGATCGCGCGCCATGTCGGTCCCGACGCCGGTCACCGCCATGGTCGGCATGCCGTAGCGCATCCCCTGATCAACCAGCTGAATAATATTTTTAATCGACTGATGCTCGTATTCACTGCCGATATACACCTGCGCCGCCATCGCCGTGACGTTCAGGCGCAGCGCATCTTCAATCGTCACTGCCACCGTTTCGTTGGAAAGTTCGGTCAGGATCGAGTTGCCGCCGGACGCGCGCATCACCACCGGTTTGTTGACGGCGGCAGGCACCACGCTGCGCAGCACGCCACGGGTACACATCAGCACGTCGGTGTGGGCGAACAGCGGCGCAATGTTGATGTCAATGCGTTCAAGGCCGGTCGTCGGGCCCTGAAAATAGCCGTGGTCAAAGGCCAGCATGACCGTACGACCGGATTCAGGATTGAAAATCCGCGCCAGCCGCGACTGCATGCCCCAGTCAAGCTGACCGCAGCCTTTAAGAAAGAAGGCGTGATTGTGCTGCGGCGTGCCGATGCCGAAGTTTTTGCCGTCTCTGATGTCATCCAGATCTGCCATTTTCCTGTCTCCTTATCGTCAGAAATCGTATTTACCGATGTTGTCTTTGGTGAACACCACACGCTCCGGCAGTAACACAATGCCGTTGCCTTTGGCCTCATACTGGTAGCCCTGCACGCTGTTCGGCATCACTTCCACCGTTCCGACGTCCGGTACGTCCAGTTTGTCACCCACGTTAAATTCGCCTTTTTTCAATAAATGGTCGGCCACGTAAACCGAGATCTTGCCCTGACTGACCACGTCCCACAGACCGAACTGTTTCACCGTGCCGCGCTCAACGTACGGGCGCATCACGTTTGGCGTACTGAAGCCGACGATGGTGACGTTGGTGCGTTTGAGGTTTTCCGCCGCCTGCGCGGCAGCCGGTAATGCGTTGGCGTCAGGGGCAATAATCGCGTCGAGATCGCCATAAGATTTGAGGATCCCTTCGGCGGTTTGCAGGGATTTGGTGGCGTCGTTATAGCCGTACTGCGTGGTCACGATTTCCCAGCCCGGATGCTCTTTGGCGATTTTGGCTTTCGCCTCTTTCACCCACTGATTCTGGTCGGTCACCGTCGGGCTGGAATAGAAGAACGCCACTTTGGCTTTTTCTTTTTTCACCTGACTCGCCGTCATCTCCACCAGCATGGATCCGAGCTGCTGCGGGGTGCCCTGGTTGATGTAAATCGAGCGGCATTCCGGTTTGGTATCGGAATCCCAGGTGAGCACTTTTACACCGCGCTGCATGGCGCGTTTCAGCGCCGGACACAATCCGTCGGGCGACACCGCCGCGACCACAATCGCGTTGTATCCCTGATTGACGAAGTTGTTGATCATCTGCACCTGACCGGAAACGCTTGGTTCGGTCGGGCCGTCGTAGGTCACATCCACGCCCAACGCCTTGCCCGCCGCCGTGGCGCCGTTACCGCCGCTGGTGAAATAGCCGACGCCCACCAGTTTAGGAATAAACGCGATACGTTCTGCCGCCTGCGCGCTCAGGCAGGCGAGGCTGACGGCGCTGGCAATTAATACGGTTTTCATTGTGTTGGCTTTCATCATTAACCCCGGCTTATTGAGAAGACGTGACAGAAGAAGAAGGCGCAGACCAACGCTGGCGATAACGCTGGAAAACACTGCGGATAAGACCCCGGTTGAGGCTGGCGGAACGGCCAATCACCACCAGGATAAGCAGCGCACCCGACAGCGCGCTGGAAACCTGACTGGAGACGCCGACCATCTGTAAACCCTGCTGGAGATACCCGATCAGCAGCGTCGCCAGCGCCGTGCCGAGAATGGAACCTGAACCGCCGTAGATATTGGCGCCGCCGAGCACCACGGCGGTGATGGCGGGCATCAGCAAGGCGTTACCGAGATCTGACCGCGCCGAGCCGAAATAAGAGGTCATCAGAATGGCGGCCACTGCCGAGGCCAGCCCGGTCATGCCGTAAAGGGCAAACACCGTGCGGCTGACCGGCAGCGCGCCGTAACGAGCCACACGGGCATTCTGACCGATGAGAAACACGTTGCGACCGGTGCGACTGCGGTGCATCAGCAGCCAGAAAAACAGCGTCGCCAGCAGGAAGATCAGCAGCGGCATGGGTAATCCCAGCACCACCTGATTGGCGAAATTGGTAAAGGCATCCGGGAAATTACCGATGCCTTCGAAACCCGTCGCGCCCGCCAGCCCCGAAAGCAGCAAGGCGCTGCCGCCGAACAGGTAGAGCGTTCCGAGCGTGATCACCAGCGGATTGACGCCGGTATAGAGGATCAGCGCCGCATTGAGTAAACCGCAGGCGGCACCGAGCGCCAGCGTGAGGGCTATCGCCAGCGCCAGCGGCACACCGGCCTGACACAACACGCCGAGCGCGATGGCGCACAGGCCGATAGTGGAACCGAAAGAAATGTCGATACCACCGCTGACAATCACCAGCGTCAGCGGCAGCGCCACAATGCCGATGGTGATGAAATCACTGGTACTGAACAGCAGTGTGCTGGCGTCCAGCATGCGCGGGTTGGCGAAACCGAACAGCAAGATTTCGGCGATCAACAGCACCAGCAGCGCTGCTTCCCAGCCATATTGTTGAAGTTTGTTCATCACACCACCCCGCTCTTTTTGCCGGTACTTAGCCGTCGGCTGGTATTTTTCGGTTGCTGAGATTTACGTTCAGCAGGTTTCTTTGAAACCGGCGGGCTGGCGGAAAGAAAACGGGCGTATTTCTGGCGGCGCAGGTTTTTCTGCAACGCCTGCCGCAATCTGCCGTCAAACACCAGCACCGCCAGCAACACCACGCCGGCGATGAAATCGTTCCACCAGGCAGGAAGACGTAACAGCACCAGCACGCTGTCAATTTGGGTCAGGAAATAGGCGCCGAGCACCGCGCCGACGATTGAACCGGTGCCGCCGAGCAGGCTGATGCCGCCCAGCACGCAGGCAGCGATGGCTTTCATCTCCAGCCCGCTGCCGGTCTGGTTTGGCACAAAGCCGATTTGCGAGGCGAACACGATCCCGGCGATCGCCGCCATCATGCCGTTAATGCCGAACGCCAGAATGCGCACGCGGTTGACCGCCACGCCGAGCTGCCGTGCGCCCTGTAAGTTGTCGCCGACGGCGTAGAAACTGCGGCCAAAGGCGGTGCGACTGAGCATCCAGAACATCGCCACAAGTAAAACAATCACCAGCCAGCCCAGTGATGAAACGTTGAGGAACACCGGTTCAGAGAGCGATTTCAGCCCGGCCGGTAAGCCTTCAATCCATTTGCCGCCGGTCATCAGCAGCATCAGCCCGCGGTATAACCCGAGCGTACCGAGCGTGGCGACAATCGCCGGAATGCGCAGCCACGCGACCAGCACACCGTTGAACACCCCTGCCAGCAGGCCGGTGCCGAGCGTCAGCAGACAGGCCAGCGGCAGGCTCATGCCGCCGTTGAGCAGCACGCCCAGCGTCACGGCGCACAGGCCGGTAATGGAACCCACCGACACGTCAATGTTGCGGGTCAGCATCACCACGGTGGCCCCCATCGCCAGCAGCATCAGGATCTGCGCGCTGCCGAATATCATGCTCAGGGTCTGGAAGCTGAACGACTGGCTGTCCATTGCGCCGAGCAGGGCAAACAGCGTAATAATCGCCATCAGCGCGGTCAGCTCACGGTTGTTCTGTATGCGCTTTAGCATGAGGATCCTCCGGTGGCGGCGGTCTGGGGATGATTACCAAACGCGATGTGCATGATGTTATTGACGTTGATGTCCGCCCCGCGCAATTCGCCGCTCAGTTCACCCTGATGCATAACGAACACCCGCCCTGCCAGCGCTTCGATCTCATCCAGATCGGAAGAAATCAGGATCACCGCCACGTTCTGCTCCACCACGTTACGCAGCAGCTGGTAAATGTCGGCGCGCGCGGACACATCCACGCCCCGCGTCGGTTCATCCACAATCAGCACCGCTGGCTGCGCCTCGAGGCATTTGGCGATCAGCAGTTTTTGCTGGTTACCGCCGGAAAGCGTGCGGGCGGTTTGCGCCCCGTCGCGGTATTTAATGCCGAGTGCCCGGTGATAGCGTTCCAGCACCGCGGCTTCGCGTTTGATATTCAGCCACCAGCCCTGACGGTTGAAGGTGAGTGAGGTGGTGTTCCAGCTCAGCGGCGCATCCAGATAAAGGCCGGAGGCCTGCCGGTCTTCCGGCAGATACACCAGCCCTTTTTTCAGCCGCTGTAGGGTCGTCAGGCCGCTGATGTCTTGTTGCATCAGCATCACCTGACCGCTTTGCGCGGGGCGCAGGCCATACAGGGTTTCCGCCAGTTCGGTTCGCCCTGCTCCCACCACGCCTGCCAGCCCGACGATTTCCCCGGCGCGGGCGCTGAACGAAATATTGATAAAGCCTTCACCGGTCAGATTCTGCACCTGTAAGACCGGTTCGCTGCCTGCCTGATTACGCCGTGTGCCGGGCAGATCCAGCCACAGTTTTTGTTCTGCGGGCAGCGCGTTGTCCAGGTTTTGCGGGGTGATAGCGCGGATCAGCGCATCGTTATCGAGGTCAGACAGTGTGCCGCTCAGCGCGATATTGCCGTCTCGCATGACGCTGACACGGTCGGCAATCGCGCGGATTTCCGGCAGTTTATGCGAGATAAACACCACGCCGACGCCTTTGTCAGTCAGATGCCTGACCTGGGTAAAGAGGCGGGCGGATTCTGCCGGTGTCAGCGAGGCGGTCGGTTCATCGAGGATCAGCAATCGCGCGTCGCGCATCAGACCGCGCAGGATTTCCACCAGTTGCTGATCGGCCACCTCAAGGGTGCCTGCCAGCGCACCGAGCGGCAGGTTGCAGCCCAGCCCGTCCAGCGTGTGTTGCAGTTTTTTCTCGCTGGCCTGCCGGGCGGGTAAGCGAAACAGAATATTTTCGCGCACCGTCAGGCTCGGGAACAGCATCGGCTCCTGCGGCACCAGATAGATGCCCGCCTCATGCGCTTTCGCGGGGGTCATCGCCACCAGCGGTTGCCCCGCGAGCTGCATCTCACCGCTGTCCGCTGTCTCGACGCCGGCAATGATTTTCATCAGCGTTGATTTCCCGGCCCCGTTCCCGCCGAGCAGCGCATGCACTTCCCCGGAGTACAGGCTGAAACTGATGTCTTTCAGCACGGCGATACCGGAAAAACTTTTGCTGACGCCGCTGACCTGTAAAAGTACAGGCGGGCAACCGGGTGCTGCGGATGAATGTTCGCTGTGCTGCATGCGTCGCCCTCGGACTGGATACATTAAGTGAACAAATGTATTTATCATTTAACATTGTTCATAAACCTAGTCTGCGGCGGGGAAGAAAACTTTTGGGTCGATCACAATTTTTTCAACTAATATACTCTGCGATATGATTCAGGCGTCAATCATTTGTAATTTGCCATACACATCACAGTTAACAACATTTCGTTAACGAACAATTGATCTACATTTTGATAAGTGTTCACTATGACTTCTGAAAACGGCACAAAAACGGTCCTGTCCGATTTAACTAATCATCTGGAATTCAGCATGGGTGAAGAGGAACTGCTGGCGCGCACCGCGTGGTTCTATTACCACGACGGCCTGACCCAAAATGAGATTGGTGAACGGCTTGGGCTGACGCGGCTGAAAGTCTCGCGCCTGCTGGAAAAAGGCCGGCAGTCCGGGGTGATCCGGGTGCAAATTAACTCGCGTTTCGAAGGGTGTCTGTCGCTGGAAAACACCCTGCTGGAACGTTTTGACTTGCAGCAAATCCGCGTGCTGCCGCAGCTGGCCGACGGCTCGCTGAGCGCGCGGTTGGGCGTCGGCGCGGCGCATATGCTGATGACCCTGCTCAAACCTGAACAGCTGCTGGCGGTAGGGTTTGGCGAAACGGCGATGAGTACGCTGCAACACCTGAGCGGATTTATCTCCTCGCAGCAAATCCGCATGGTGACGCTTTCCGGCGGTGTCGGGCCGTACATGACCGGCATCGGCCAGCTGGATGCCGCCTGCGGGGTCAGCATTATTCCCGCGCCGCTGCGGGCGTCATCCGCCAGCGTGGCCGCGATTTTCCGTCAGGAACGAAACGTTCACGATGTGATGCTGGCAGCCTGCGCCGCCGATATCGCGGTGGTCGGCATTGGTTCGCTGAATCAGAAACAGGAAGCGACCATCCTGCGCTCCGGGTATATCAGCGAAGGCGAACAGTTGTTATTTGGCCGCAAAGGCGCGGTCGGCGACATTCTCGGTTTCTTTATGCAGCGCAGCGGCGAGCTGGCAGAAAATATGGCGATCCACGATGAGCTGATCGCCGTGAAGCCGGACGAACTGGCCAGCATCCCCACCGTGTTAGGCGTGGCGGGCGGTGTCGAGAAAGCCGAGGCCATTGTCGCGGCGCTGAAAGGTAAACGCATTAACGCACTGGTTACTGAAGAGAGCACAGCAAGAGCCATGCTGGCGCTGCTCGGCTGACCCGCAGGGTGTAAGGGGTGTGGCGGTCAGGTAACAGGTGCCCGATAAACCGGCACGGGAGAACCTGGCGATGACCTCAACCCTGAACTCTGACCACGAACGCAGCTATTTAATGGCGCTGGACGCCGGGACCGGCAGTGTCCGCGCGGTGATTTTCAATCTCGAAGGCGAACAGATAGCCGCCGGACAGGCCGAGTGGATCCATCTGGCGGTGCCGGATGTGCCGGGCTCGATGGAATTTGATCTGCAAAAAAACTGGCAGCTGGCCTGCCAGTGTATCCGTCAGGCATTGCAGGAAGCACATCTCCCCGCCTCCGCCATCCGGGCCGTTGCCGCCTGCTCGATGCGCGAAGGCATTGTGCTGTATGACAAATCCGGCGCCCCGATCTGGGCCTGCGCCAACGTGGATGCGCGCGCCAGCCGCGAAGTCTCCGAACTGAAAGAAATCCACGATTTTGAATTTGAACGCGAAGTCTATGAATGTTCCGGCCAGACGCTGGCACTCAGCGCCATGCCGCGTTTGCTGTGGCTGGCTCATCATCGCCCGGATATCTACCGTCAGGCCGCCACCATCACGATGATCAGCGACTGGCTGGCATATATGCTCAGCGGCGAACTGGCGGTTGACCCGTCAAACGCCGGCACAACCGGGATGTTAGACCTCACCACCCGTAACTGGCGGCCTGAGTTGCTGGACATGGCCGGTCTGCGTGCCGATATGCTGTCGCCGGTGGCTGAAACCGGCACCCGCCTCGGCTACGTCACCGCCAGCGCCGCCGATGCCTGCGGCCTGAAAGCGGGTACACCGGTCGGCATGGGCGGCGGCGACGCGCAGCTCGGCACGCTCGGCCTCGGGCTGGTGCGCCCCGGCCAGACCGCCGTACTCGGCGGCACGTTCTGGCAGCAAATCGTCAATTTACCCCAGCCAGTGACCGACCCTGAGATGAATATCCGCGTGAATCCGCACGTCATCCCCGGCATGGCGCAGGCGGAATCCATCAGCTTTTTCACCGGCCTGACCATGCGCTGGTTCCGTGATGCGTTCTGCACCGAAGAGAAAACCCTGGCGCAGCGCCTGGGCGTGGACACTTACAGCCTGCTGGAAGACATGGCCGCCCGCGTGCCGGTCGGTTCGTGGGGGGTGACGCCGGTGTTCTCTGATGCGATGCATTTCAAAAACTGGTATCACGCCGCGCCGTCGTTCATCAATCTCTCCATCGACCCTGAAAAATGCAACAAACCGACGTTGTTCCGCGCACTGGAGGAAAACGCCGCTATCGTCTCGGCCTGTAATCTTGACATGATCGCCGCTTTTTCAGGCGTGCGCGCCAAATCACTGGTGTTTTCCGGGGGCGGTTCGAAGGGGAAATTGTGGTGTCAGATTTTAAGTGACGTTACCGGCGTGCCGGTGAATGTGCCGGTGGTAAAAGAAGCCACGGCGCTGGGCTGCGCGATTGCGGCAGGTGTGGCTGCCGGGGTGTATGCCTCTCTCGCGGATACCGGCGAAGCCCTGGTGCGCTGGGAGCGGGAATATCAGCCGGATGTGGCGAATCATGCAAAATATCTGGTGCAGAAAGCCAACTGGCAGGAAGTGTATGCCGATCAACTGGGGCTGGTTGACCGGCATTTGACGACGTCGATGTGGAAAGCGCCGGGGTTATAAACCGGGGTGATAAAGGGGGAACTGAACGCCCCCTTCGTTTGTGCTTATTTAATTCGCGCCACCGTCTCCAGCTTAACGCGCTGTTTTGCTGCTCTTCCTTTCATTTTTTTCGACCACATGGCCGTCAGGATCGGGACCAGAATCGAGGTCACAATCACCGAGGTGGCGACCAGCGCCGTGGCGGCCGGGGCGACGGCTTTGAATTCCGGCACCATTTCAGCAATCAGCACGGGCGTTGCCACTGCCGCACCGGCGGAGCTGGAGGCGGCGATACCGGCGGTCCCGTCACCTCCTCCGATAAATTTATCTGCCAGCATCAGCGGGATACCGGTCACGACAATCACCGAAAGACCCAGCAGAATACCCAGCAGACCTGTCTGTGCAATCACGGTCAGATTGATGGTGCAACCGAGTGCAAAACCAAAGAACGGGATCAGCGTTTTAATCGCTTTGCCGAAGAATTCACGCAGTTCAGGATCCAGATTACCCAGGCCAAAACCAATCAGGAAGGGCAGAACGGCACCGACAAAGACGTGCGGTTCAAAAGAGGCGATACCCGCCGTGCCGAGAATGATCATGGTCATCAGCGGGCCAGATTCCAGCGACATCAGAACAAAGGCGCTCGCCTCTTCTTTCGTGCCGTATTGCTCCATCACCGAGGCGTATAAACCGCCGTTAGTCATGTCCATCGCCGCCACCAGCGCCAGCACCGACAGCCCGGCGAAGAAGCCAAACTCGACGCCGTTTTCCGGCATAAAGCGCGAGGCTATTGCCGCCACAATCCAGGCAACGGCGATTTTGGTGATAACCAGCGTGCCGGATTTACGCAGTACGGTACCGGTCGCGCTGATTTTGATGGAGGCACCCATGCAGAAGAACCAGACCGCCAGAATAGGCACCGTGCCGGTCATCAGCCCGTTGGTGAAGGAACCGAAATATTTCCCCGAGTCAGGGGCAAAGGTGTGACACAGCGCGCCGATGAACAGAGGCACCAACATCATGCCGCCGGGGATTCTTTCTATCGCTCTTTTAATGTGCATATTTTCCACCTGATATAAAAGTATTGGATGACGTTATGCCGTTACGTTATCCATTCATCAGGCTTATAAAATTGACCGCAATCATAAAATGAAACGATGTTTCTATTTTTTAGATCAGCAGTTTCATTAATGGCGTTCGTCAATAATTAATTTCGGCGCGAAATCACATTTCCAGCTTTTTTGTACGAAAATTCTTAACCTATGGAAACAAAAAAACCCGCAACAGTGACCTGTGCGGGCGGGGGTGAAACGAAGGGAAAATCAGCCGAGGGACGTGGTGCCGAAGGCCTGCCGCCAGTCTGCGTCAAACTTTTCTATGGCCGCTTCGACCGCAGGCGTGTTGAGCAGCTGTTCAGCCACGTCCACCGGCAGAGTGATCGACTGGCAGCCTGCCAGCAAACAATCCATCGCCTGACGCGGCGTTCTGAAACTCGCCGCCAGCACTTTGGACTGCGGTGCATGGAGGGTGAGAAGCGTCTGTAACTCTTTGACCATTGCGATACCGTCACCGCCCTGCGCGTCGACCCGGTTCACATAAGGCGCAACATATTCCGCACCGGCCAGCGCCGATAACAATCCCTGACCCGCGCCGTAAACCGCTGTGCCGAGCGTGGGAATGTTCATCCCTTTCAGCTTTTTAATCGCCGCCAGGCCTTCCCGCGTGACCGGTATTTTCACCACTAAACCCGATACCCGCTGTGAGAGTAACAGGGCTTCAGCGACCATTTGCTCGGCGTCTGACGCCATCACCTGCGCAAATAATTTCCCGGTGCCGCCCAGCGCATCACGCAGTGCGGGCAGTACGTCCCACAGCGATTTCCCCTCTTTCGCCACAATACTCGGATTGGTGGTCACTCCCTGTAACGGCAGAATGCGTGAAAGACGTTTTACCGCAATGACATCGGCAGTATCGAGATAAAGCTCCATAACCCTCTCCTTGAAACCTGTGAGCGAATGCAAAGTTCTGAGAGTGTACGCCTGCAAGCGCAAGGTTTGTTGATCATCATCAAACTGACTTACGAATGAAAGCCTGTAAATTATGAGTGAAGGTTTTTAACCGCGAGAGTGTCCGTATGATTTTCAATGTGCAGCGTTATTCCACTCATGATGGCCCGGGGATCCGCACGGTCGTCTTTCTCAAAGGCTGTTCACTGAGTTGCACCTGGTGTCAGAACCCGGAAAGCCGTGCGGCTGCGCCTGACATTCTGTTCGACGCCCGCCTGTGCAGCGCCGGATGCCAGCACTGTGCGCAGGCATTTCCGCACGCCGTAGCCGTCACGGAGCACGGTATACAGATCCGGCGGGACGATTTCCTCGCCAGCGATATGTGCCAGATAGAACAGGTTTGCCCGGCCGGTGCGCTGAGCGTGTGCGGGAATGAGGCGGATATCGACGCGCTGATGACGCAGATCCTGCGCGATAAACCTTTTTATCAGCGCACCGGCGGCGGCGTGACGCTTTCCGGCGGTGAACCTTTTATGCAGCCGCACACCGCGCTGACGCTGCTGCAACGTTGCCGTCAGGAAGGGCTGCACACCGCCGTGGAAAGCTGTCTGCATGTGCCGTGGAAATACATCGACCCTTCACTTGGCGCGCTGGATTTGCTGCTGGCCGATCTCAAACATGTCGCCGACGCCCCCTTCCGGCGTCTGACCGGTGGCTCGGCCAGACGGGTGCTGGATAATTTCCGGCGTCTGGCCGCAGCCGGTCAGAGGCTGATTGTGCGCGTTCCGCTGATCCCTGATTTCAACGCCGACCGTGCGTCTGTCCGTCAGATTATCGATTTTGCTGCTGAAGAAACGGGCTGCGAAGCCATCCATTTTTTGCCGTATCACACCCTGGGTATCAATAAATACGTCCTGCTCGGACAACCTTATCTGGCCGCGCGCCAGCCGTTAAATGCCCCTGACCTGCTGACGTTCGCCGAAGAATACGCCGCAGAAAAAGGGCTTTGTGCACAGTTAAGAGGATAAAAAGAATGACTCAACTGAATCTGAACACCCTTTCCGCCCGTATTCGTGCGCATAAAGAAGCGCTGATCCATATCGTTAAACCGCCGGTCTGTACCGAGCGTGCGCAGCATTACACGCAGGTTTATCAGCAACACGCCGACAAACCGCTGCCGGTTCGCCGCGCGTTGGCGCTGGCCAGACACCTGAGTCAGCGCACCCTCTGGATCAAACATGACGAGCTGATCGTCGGCAATCAGGCCAGCGAAGTGCGCGCCGCGCCGATTTTTCCGGAATACACCGTCGGCTGGATTGAAAATGAAATAGACGCGCTGTCTGACCGACCGGGGGCAGGTTTTGCCGTCAGCGCAGCCAATAAGAAAATCCTGCATGAAATTTGCCCGTGGTGGCGCGGCCAGACGGTGCAGGATCGCTGCTACGGCATGTTCACTGACGAACAAAAAGCGCTGCTCGACAGCGGCATTGTGAAAGCCGAAGGCAATATGACGTCCGGTGATGCCCATCTGGCGGTGAATTTTCCACTGCTGCTGGAGCTGGGGCTGGACGGGCTGCGTCAGAAAGTCGATGAGCGCCGCAGCCGCATTAATCTGACTGACTGGGAGGATTTGCATAAAGAACAGCTGCTGAAAGCCATTGATATCACGCTGGCGGCGGTCAGCGATCACATCGTCCGCTACGCCGGCCTGGCGCGCGAAATGGCCGCTTCGGAGCCGCGCGAAAGCCGCCGTGCTGAATTGCTGACCATCGCTGCCCACTGCGAGCTGATCGCCCATCAACCGCCTGAAAACTTCTGGCAGGCCTTGCAGCTTTGCTATTTCATTCAGCTGATTTTGCAGATTGAATCCAACGGTCACTCGGTGTCGTTTGGCCGCATGGATCAGTATTTGTATCCGTTCTATCGCCGCGATGTTGAGCTGGAGCAGACGCTGGAACGCCATCAGGCGATCGAGTTGCTGCAAAGCTGCTGGCTGAAACTGCTGGAGGTCAATAAGATCCGCTCCGGTACGCACTCGAAAGCGTCAGCGGGCAGCCCGTTGTATCAGAACGTCACCATCGGCGGTCAGAATCTGCATCACGGCGTGCCGTCTGATGCTGTAAATCCCCTTTCCTACGCGGTGCTGGAATCGTGCGGGCAGCTGCGTTCGACCCAGCCAAACCTGAGCGTGCGCTATCACGCCGGTATGAGCGCCGATTTCCTCGATGCCTGTGTGCAGGTGATCCGCTGCGGATTCGGGATGCCCGCCTTCAATAACGATGAGATCGTGATCCCTGAATTCATCAAACTGGGCGTCGAAAAAGAAGATGCTTACGATTATGCCGCCATCGGCTGTATCGAAACCGCGGTCGGCGGAAAATGGGGTTACCGCTGCACCGGCATGAGTTTTATCAACTTTGCCCGCGTCATGCTCGCCGCGCTGGAACAGGGGCAGGACGCGAAAAGCCAAACCTGCTTCCTGCCGCAGGCACGCGGTTTGTCGCAGGGGAATTTCGAGAATTTCGAACAGGTGTTTGCCCAGTGGGATGCGCAGATCCGTTATTACACCCGTAAATCCATCGAAATCGAATGCGTGGTTGATACCGTTCTGGAAGAAAATGCGCAAGATATTCTCTGCTCGGCGCTGGTCGATGACTGCATTGAGCGCGGCAAAACCATCAAACAGGGCGGCGCGAAGTACGACTGGGTATCAGGGTTGCAGGTCGGTATCGCCAATCTGGGGAACAGCCTGGCGGCGGTGAAAAAACTGGTGTTCGATCAGGGTGTGATTGGCCAGCAGGAACTGGCTAAAGCGCTGGCATCAGACTATGAGGGGCTGGACGGTGAGCGTCTGCGTCAGCGTCTGATTAACGGCGCGGAAAAATACGGCAACGATCATGATGACGTGGACCAGCTGCTGGTGCGCGCCTATCAGTGTTACATCGACGAACTGGCAAATTATCACAACACCCGTTTTGGCCGTGGCCCGACTGGCGGCACCTATTACGCGGGAACCTCGTCGATTTCTGCCAACGTGCCCTTTGGTGCGGCCACTCCCGCAACACCAGACGGCAGAAAAGCGTACACTCCGCTGGCAGAAGGCGCGAGCCCGGCATCCGGCACCGACCATCTCGGGCCGACGGCGGTGTTTAATTCGCTGGGTAAATTGCCGACCGCAGCAATACTGGGCGGGGTGTTGCTGAACCAGAAACTGAATCCGGCCTCGCTGGACAATGAAGGCGACCGCCAGACGTTAATGCTGATGCTGCGCACCTTCTTTGAGGAACATCGTGGCTGGCACGTACAGTACAACATTGTCTCCCGCGAGACGCTGCTCAGGGCACGCGAAGAGCCGCAAAACTACCGCGATCTGGTGGTGCGCGTTGCCGGTTATTCCGCGTTCTTTACGGCTTTATCGCCTGAGGCGCAGGATGATATTATTGCGCGCACTGAACATACGCTTTGATGTTCACCTCTGAATTTACCTTTATCGGGGCGGCTGTGGCCGCCCGTATTTCGGGCGATTATGAACGACAGACAACAAGTTATTCTGCAATGGGTAAACGATAAACAGCGGATCAGCGTCAGTGAGTTGTCGGAGATTTGTCAGGTGTCGGAAGTGACCATCCGTCATGATCTGACCCAGCTGGAGCAGCGTGATTATCTGCGTCGTGCGCACGGCTTTGCCGTCGCCATTCAGACCGACGACGTGGATACACGCATGATGTCGAATTTCGCCCAGAAACAAAAACTGGCCAGGTTCGCGGCATCGTTAATCCGCGACGGTGAAACGGTTTTTTTTGAAAGCGGCAGCAGCATTGCCCTGCTGGCACAGTACCTTTCCGACAAGAAGAATCTGACGGTGATCACCGTCAGCAGCTATGTGGCGTCACTGCTGAAAAGTATGCCCTGCGAGGTGGTATTGCTCGGCGGTATGTATCAAAAAACCAGCCAGACAGTGGTCGGCCCGCTGACCAAAATGTGTCTGCAACAGACCAATTTCAGCAAGGCATTTGTCGGCATTGACGGGTTTACGGAGGCCACCGGATTTACCGGCAGAGATATGTTGCGGGCGGATATTGTCAATGCGGTGATAGCGAAAGGTGCTGAGAACATTGTGCTGACGGACTCGTCGAAGTTCGGCCAGATTAACCTCAATCCCCTCGGGCCGGTCAATGCCTTCAGCCGGGTGATCACAGACGACAAACTGCCGGAAGACTTTCAGCAACAGCTTGCGCTTTCAGGGGTAAAAGTCAGCCTTGTCGGCTGACTTCATCCTTTCTCACTGACCGTAATAGGCGTTCTTGCCGTGTTTGCGTAAATAATGTTTATCCAGTAACTGCGGCTGCATGTCTGGCAAGTGCGGCGTCAGCTGGCGGGAAAAGATGCCCATGTAGGCGATTTCTTCCAGCACGACCGCATTGTGCACCGCGTTATCTGCATCTTTCCCCCAGGTGAACGGCCCGTGAGAATGCACCAGCACGGCCGGGATATCAGCCGGTGACAGGTTGCGTTCGGCGAACGTTTTCACGATCACCTCTCCGGTTTCCCATTCGTAACGCCCGGCAATTTCTGCTTCAGTCATCAGGCGCGTGCAGGGAATATTGCCGTAAAAATAATCCGCGTGCGTGGTGCCCCATGCCGGAATATCAATGCCTGCCTGCGCCCAGATGGTGGCATGGCGCGAATGGGTATGCACGATGCCGCCCGCCTGCGGGAAGTTCAGGTATAACACCCGGTGGGTATCGGTATCGGATGAGGGCTTTTTATTGCCTTCAACCACTTTGCCGGATTCCAGCTCCACCACCACCATGTCATCCACACCCATGTTTTCGTATTCCACGCCGGACGGCTTGATGACCATCAGCCCCTGCTGGCGATCTACCGCGCTGACATTTCCCCAGGTGAAGGTCACCAGATGATGGCGAGGCAGTGCCAGGTTGGCCTCCAGTACCTGCTCTTTCAGTTGTTTCAGCATGTTGGTTCCCTCGTCTGTCGATGACCTATTGTCTGGGCGGCAGGAGGTGGCAGGTATGGGGGAAATCGCTAAAGAGTGCGTACAGTTCTGCTGCAAACACAAAAGTGCCCGCAGGGACAGATTTGGATGAAATCTCGCCGCCCTTTAGTCTTTTGTGCTCCGCTCACGCAGCACACTGGTGAATTAAGATTATTCACCTAGTGAATGAATGGTAATTTCACTATTTTAATTCAACGGATGCAAAAGTGCGTCCGGATGATACGAATTATGAATAAAGGTTCGGAACAGCCAGAGAATTTGTAAGTAGCGTGAAGGAATACAAGGTGAATTTCGGTGAGAATGCTGCAACTTACCTATACTTATAAATGATGCTGAACGTTAATCCTTTGAGGAAGATAACTATGATGCTCGTAAATAAACGCGTTGCCAGTATTGCACTGGTTCTGACTCTTGCGATGTCTGTTACCGCCTGCGGTAACTGGTCTAAACGTGACCGTAACACGGCGATTGGTGCCGGTGCCGGTGCACTGGGTGGTGCGGTTCTGACTGATGGCAGTACGTTAGGTACATTAGGTGGCGCAGCAGTCGGTGGTATTGTGGGTCATCAGGTTAGCAAATAAAAACAGAGTCAAAAAACAGAAAGAGGCTGCGCTGTTGACCGGCGCAGCATCTCATTACCCTCAGGCTTAATCAGCCGCCCGCCAGTTTGACTTTCATTCCCTTCGCTTCGAGCAATTGTTTGAGCAGGTCGCGTTTATCGCCCTGGATCTCAATCACGCCGTCTTTCACTGAACCACCACAGCCGCACTTCTTCTTCAATTCCGCCGCCAGTTTGTCCAGCGCTGCGTCATCGAGATCAACGCCGGTGATCAGGCACACGCCCTTCCCTTTACGGCCACTGGTCTGACGCTGAATGCGCACAATGCCATCGACTTTCGGGCGAACGACTGCTGCTTTCGGTTCATCAATCCTGCCGCTGTCTGTTGAATAGACCAGGCGACTGTTGTTGTCGTTGTTCATATCAGCCTCTGCTTAACGCAATGAATCACGGATTTCACGCAGGGTCTGCGCCGGATCGGCGGATTGGGTGATCGGACGACCAATTACCATATAATCCACCCCGGCCGCCATCGCTTCCTGCGGCGTCATCACCCGGCGCTGATCGTCAGCTTTGCTGCCGGCAGGACGGATCCCCGGCGTGACCAGCTGGAATGCACTGCCCAGCGCGCTTTTAAAGCGCGTGGCTTCCTGCGCGGAACAGACCACGCCATCCAGGCCGCAGTCACGGGTCAGGCGAGCCAGACGCTCTGCGTAATCCGCCGGAGAAAGGGTAATGCCTAAATCGGCCAGATCGCTGCCTTCCATGCTGGTCAGAACCGTCACGGCAATCAGCAGTGGCGCATCTTTACCAAAGGGGGCCAGCGCTTCTTTTGCCGCCGTCATCATGCGCGCGCCACCGCTGGCGTGCACATTGACCATCCATACGCCGAGATCGGCAGCCGCGGCCACCGCGTGGGCGGTGGTGTTAGGAATATCGTGGAATTTCAGATCCAGAAATACGTCGAATCCGCGCGACTGCAAATCTTTGACCATCTGCGGCCCGAAGTGAGTGAACATCTCTTTGCCGATTTTCAGACGGCAATCACGGGGATCGATTTTATCTGCAAAGGCGAGCGCCGCAGATTTATCGGCATAATCGAGGGCGACAACAATAGGTGAGGAGTTTAAGTCGTTGTTGTTAATCTTATTTTCTGACTTCATGTCTTCAGCCTCTTGTGAGTTATCAAATCTGGAAGGGAAAGCTTAATTTCTGCCGCCCGCATTTTACATGGCAAGACGCTGAATTTACAGCTATGCCTAATGTGACACTTTTATTAAATTTTTGTTAATCACTAGACGATGTCACAAGGCTGGCTTAGCTTGTTACTTTTACACGAAGGAAAGGCAGAAAAATGAGTGAGATAACGACCCTGACCGTAAAAATTCCGGTGGAATTAAAAGAGCTGATCAAGAACGCAGCTGCAGACGCAGAACATTCACTCAGTGCAGAAGTCGCCGCACGTCTGGAGGCAAGTTTTAATCCGGAAGCGCATAAAGGGAAGAAAGCCGCGAAAGCGACCGAACATGACATTGATAATCAGCATCTGGCGGAAGAGTCTGAGCCGGCGCTGACGGCCAAAGAAATCAAGAAATTACGTACGCTGATCAGCGCCCGTAAAGCGAGCAGCAAGAAGAAGTAAATTCAGGTCTGACCGACATAAAAACGGGCAATAAGGTTATTGCCCGTTTAAAACCATTATGTTGCGTTTATATCGCTACTGCCCGTCCAGCCCGCGAATAGGTTTTATGGTTGCCCAGCCACGACACGACGGGCAATGCCAGTACAACGAATGCGCGGTAAAGCCGCATTTATGGCAACGGTAACGCGGCTTGGTGCGGATCTGTTCGCCGACCATATCCCGCAGTAATCCCAGACTTTCTTTCGCTCGCCCCTCTTCCGCATCCGCCAAATGGTAATCCATCAGATGGTGGAACACGCGCATGGTCGGGTGGCGCTGAAGCTGACGGTTGATGTAGTTCTGCGCCACTTCCCGCCCTTCTTCCTGATGAATGATTTCCGCCAACATCAGTTCAGCCGTGGCGCCGGTATTTTCGTCCACGCAGCGTTTGAGAAACTCCGCCCAGGCCAGCGTATCCTGCAAATTCTGATAGCACTCCTGCAGCATCGGCAGCGCTTCGCTGACCACTTCTTTGTCCTGCTCAAGCACCCGCTGTAGTGCATCGGCGGCTTTGCGATAATCGCCCTGCGCCATCAGAATGCGGCCCTGCATGATCGACACGCGGGCGCAAAGTTTGTCGGCCTGTGCTGCTTTTTTCAGCAGGCCGGTGGCTTTATCAAAATCGTCCGACACCATTGCCTGCAAGGCCAGTTCGCACCAGAAATGCGCGATCTCTTTACGACGGTTTTCTTTACCCAGTTTCACCAGACGTTCGGCCACATCGATGGCGTTCTGCCAGTCGCTGGTGGCCTGATGAATGATCAGGAGCTGCTCGAGCGCGAAAAGCTGGAAATCCTGCTCTTTCACCAGCTGGTTGAACATGTCTTCGGCGCGATCGTAAAAACCGGCGGTCATGTAGTCACGACCCAGTTGTTGCACGGCCAGCAGACGTTGTTCGAACGTCAGCGAGGCGCTTTCCATCAGGGACTGGTGGATACGTATCGCGCGATCGACTTCGCCACGGGAGCGGAACAGGTTACCCAGAGTCAGGTGCGCTTCGACCGTACTGCTGTCCTCTTTCAACATTTCGAGGAACAGATCGACCGCTTTATCCTGCTGATTGGAAAGCAGGAAGTTAACCCCGGCTACGTATTCACGCGACAGGCGGTTAGCATTTTCCTGTTTGTCCTGCTGAGAACTTCTGCGCCCCATGTACCAGCCATAGGCGGCCGCAACGGGCAACAACAGAAACAGCAGCTCTAACATAAAGGATTATTCCTTGCTGACATCATAAGATGCTGCAGGCGGCGTCACGACAGCCACGGGTTCGATTTGCAGTTCCAGACGTTTGATTTTGCGCTGAGCACGGCCAAGTGAAAGGCGTACACGAAGGTAAAACAATCCGCAGATGACCCATCCCAGAATGAAACCGGTCGCAAACAGCACGGCGAGCAGCGTCGATACGCGATAGTCACCCTGCGCCAGCAAATAGTTGAAGGTCACAGTTTGATCGTTATGCGCGCCTAACGTGATGGAAATCACCACGATGACCAGTAAAAATAAAAAAATCAGCAGATATTTCACATTCATTCCTGTAATGCCGGGTGTACCGGATGAATTATGCCAAAAACTCTCGTCCCGACCTAATAAGTTAGCATTTCTGCACAAAGCTGGGAAACATTGCAGAGGGTTAAAAGAGTAACTGTCTGAAGATCGCACGACTTTTGCGATCGGCGACGTGAACCGGTGAAAACAACATATCAGTGATATGGGGACGATCTGCGTGAAATCAAAGGGGAACGGTAAAAGCCCCCCTCTTTTCAGAAATGCTGTGCGCGTGAAAACCGCCTCAGTCGCGCTCTGCGATGTCCTGATCTTCTGCCGGTGGCGGCGTCAGCGGACCGATGTAACGGTCGGTCAGCCAGCAGGCCAGCGTCACCAGCAGCCAGCTTATCCCCACTGAGGCAATCAAATCGCGCGGCCAGTGCATGCCCAGCATCAGCCGGCTGCCCATCACCACCACCGACCACACCATCAGCGCGGTCACCGTCTTGTAGTGTTTACGGCGCCACAATAGCCCGATACCCAGTAACGCCCAGGTGGCAGCAAACATGGTATGGCCGGACGGGAATGCGTAACCGGTATCTTTCTGCCAGCTTCTGTTCAGCCAGTGCGGGATCTGGACGTTATCGCCGAGCAGTTCTTTCACCTGCTGGCTGCGAGCCTTGCGTTTCAGACCGTAAAATTCTTCAACGTTCATCTGATGATCAGTGCCCAGCCAGGCGACGTAAGGGCGCGGCTCACGCACTTCCTTTTTGATGTACGTCTTGGTGGACTGGCCGATCAGGAGCGCCACAGAAATCATCAGCACCAGCCCGATTGCCGCTTTGAGACGAAAACGCAGGCACCATAAGAACCAGCCGCACAGAATAACCGTGGTCAATACTCCCCAGGGCTGGCTGACGGTTTCGGTCACCCAGTAAAGCGGGAGTAAAATCGCCGGATTGCCGCCGGGTGTCCATAGCCAGCCACTGACCCACACCGCCGCTGGCATGATAAGCAGAAGAAGTGCCCCGAGGGCGGTGCGTTTGGCGATATCAAACATAGTCGTCCTTTCTGTTTTCGTAAAATGCGTAAAAGAGTAGAAGTGTAGCAATGTTGTAATTCTTGCACATTCCTTAAATCCGGGTTGTTGAGGTTACTGTTATAGTTCATAAGTTATGAACTATTTGTTCAAATATTCCCGTCAATGCGCAGGTCAAACTGTGGCAAAATGGTGCCCTGTTGTGAAGGAAAGGCACCGATTCCCTATCCTGACACCGCATCCGCACGTAGGATGCGCATCAATAAGTAAAATACTCACTGTAAATGAAGACAATTTGTGTTTTTTTTGGAGCGTAAAATGCAGCTGAAACGGGTGGCAGAAGCCAATCTGCCGACACCTTGGGGTGATTTCCTGATGGTGGGTTTTGAAGAATTGGCCACCGGGCATGACCACCTGGCGTTAGTTTTTGGTGACATCAGTGGTGAAACGCCCGTTCTGGCACGCGTTCACTCTGAATGCCTGACGGGCGATGCCCTCTTCAGCCTGCGCTGCGACTGCGGTTTTCAGCTCGAAGCAGCGTTAAACGACATCGCCGAAGAAGGTCGCGGCATTCTGATGTATCACCGTCAGGAAGGCCGTAACATCGGTTTGCTGAACAAAATCCGCGCTTATGCCCTGCAGGACAAAGGCTACGACACCGTCGAAGCCAACCACCAGCTCGGTTTTGCCGCCGATGAACGTGACTTCACGCTGTGCGCCGACATGTTCAAATTGCTGGGTGTTGATTCGGTCCGCCTGCTGACCAACAATCCGAAAAAAGTCGAAATTCTGACAGAAGCCGGGATCAACATCGTCGAACGCGTTCCGCTGGTCGTCGGGCGTAACCCGGAAAACGAGCGTTATTTATCGACCAAAGCGGCCAAAATGGGCCATCTGCTCGATAACGATCTGCGCCACAAGTAATTCTGACCGGCAAATATTAAGGGCACCTTATGAAGGTGCCCTTTTTTATGCAGAAAACGCAGTATTAACGCATTTTACCCATCACAACATTTTGCGGATCACGTAATGCAGAATGCCGCCGTTCTGGAAATAGGTCAGTTCGTTGCCGGTATCGATACGGCAGCGTGCGTTGATAGTTTGCGTCTGGCCGTCAGCGAACGCGATCTGCACCGGCACCTCCTGCCCAGGTTTCAGCGTTTGCAGCCCGCTGATGCTGATCTGCTCGTCGCCGGTCAGTTTCAGCGTTTTGCGCGTCACGCCCTGCGGGAACTCGAGCGGTAAAATGCCCATGCCGATCAGGTTCGAACGGTGGATCCGCTCAAAGGATTCGGCAATCACCACGCGCACGCCCAGCAGGCGCGGCCCCTTCGCTGCCCAGTCACGGCTGGAGCCGGAACCATACTCTTTGCCGGCAATCACCGCCGTCGGCACGCTTTCATGCTGATAGCGCATCGCCGCGTCGTAAATGGCCAGCTGTTCCTGCGACGGGATGTGGCGCGTATAGCCACCCTCCACGCCTGGCACCATTTCGTTGCGGATACGGATGTTGGCAAACGTCCCGCGCATCATCACTTCATGGTTACCGCGTCGGGAGCCGTACGAGTTAAAGGCTTTCGGTTCGACACCGTGGTTTTTCAGATACAGTCCCGCCGGACTGTCGATTTTGATGTTCCCGGCCGGTGAGATGTGATCGGTGGTAACGGAATCCGCCAGAATCGCCAGAATGCGCGCGTCTTTAATATCTTCCACGGCATCCGGTTCAGCCTTCATGTCACTGAAGAACGGCGGATGGCGGATATAGGTGGAATCCTCCTGCCAGGTGTAAGTTGGCGTCCCTTCGACCTGAATCGCCTGCCAGCTGGCGTCGCCGTTGAACACTTCGGCATACTCTTTGTGGAACATTTCCGTCGTGACCTGCCCGACGGCAAGCGCGATTTCCGCCGCCGTTGGCCAGATGTCTTTCAGATAAACCGGCTGACCCTGCTGATCTTCACCGAGCGGATCGGTCGTCAGATTCACGTTCATGTTCCCGGCCAGCGCGTAAGCCACCACCAGCGGCGGCGATGCCAGCCAGTTAGTTTTGATCAGCGGATGGATGCGCCCCTCAAAATTACGGTTACCCGACAGCACAGCCCCCACCGTTAAATCACCGCTTTTGATGGCGGATTCAACAGGCTCAGGCAGCGGGCCGGAGTTACCGATACAGGTGGTACAGCCATAGCCCACCAGATTGAAGCGCAGTTTTTCCAGATACGGCATCAGCCCGGCGGCATTCAGATAATCGGTCACCACTTTAGAGCCCGGTGCCAGCGAAGTTTTCACCCAGGGTTTACTGGTCAGCCCTTTTTCAGCGGCATTTTTGGCCAGCAGCCCGGCCGCCATCAGTACGCTCGGGTTGGAGGTGTTGGTACAGGAGGTGATTGCCGCAATGACCACCGCGCCGGTGTCCAGCGAGTAATGCTGACCATCAAGAGTGAAACTTTCTTTGTCGGTATGCCCAGGCTTGTTATTGCCCAGTTCCAGTTCGGTGGCTGCTTTGAAGGCTTTTGGCACATCCGGCAGCGCAACGCGGTCTTGCGGACGTTTCGGACCGGCCAGACTCGGCACGACATCGCCCATGTCCAGCGCCAGTGTGCTGGTGAACACCGGCTCATCACCGGCATTGCGCCATAAGCCCTGCGCCTGTGAATAGGCTTTCACCAGTTCGATTTGTTCATCGCTGCGGCCACTGAGTTTCATGTAGCCGAGGGTGACGTCATCCACCGGGAAGAACCCGCAGGTTGCACCAAACTCAGGCGACATATTGGCAATGGTCGCGCGATCCGCCAGCGGCAGATCGGCCAGACCGTCGCCAAAGAATTCAACGAATTTACCCACCACGCCATGCTTACGTAGCATCTGCGTGACGGTTAACACCAGATCGGTTGCGGTAATGCCTTCGCGCAGTTTTCCCGTCAGCCTGAAGCCCACCACGTCCGGGATTAGCATGGAAACCGGCTGTCCGAGCATCGCCGCCTCAGCCTCGATACCGCCGCAACCCCAGCCCAGAATGCCCAGGCCGTTGATCATGGTGGTGTGGGAGTCGGTACCGACCAGCGTATCGGGATAAGCCACCGTTTTGCCATTCTGTTCTTCATGCCAGACGGTCTGACCGAGATACTCCAGATTGACCTGGTGACAAATACCGGTGCCCGGCGGCACCACACGGAAACGGTTAAAGGCTTTTTGACCCCAGCGCAGGAACTGATAACGCTCGTTATTGCGCTCCATTTCCAGCCGGACGTTTTCATCAAACGCCTCTTCATCGCCAAACTCATCCACGGTGACCGAGTGGTCGATAACCAGATCGACCGGCGATAACGGATTCACCTGATCGACATTGCCACCGAGGCGTTTAACGGCCTGACGCATTGCGGCAAGATCCACCACGGCGGGTACCCCGGTGAAATCCTGCATCAGAACGCGTGCCGGGCGGTAAGCAATTTCGCGGTCAGCGTGGCCGGTTTTTTGCCATTCCACCAGCTGCAGCAAATCATTTTCCGTGACAGTGTCACCGTCAACGTGGCGCAGCAGATTTTCGAGCAGGACTTTAAGAGATTTAGGCAGGCGCTGAATATCACCCAGCGTTTTGGCGGCAAGTGGCAGACTGTAGTAGTGGAACTCCTTACCCTGGACTGCCAGCTTATCCAGACTTCTGTTACGAATATCGGACGACATAGCTTCTCCTTATGCTTCACAGCACCAGCTGGGCGAAAGAGGAATAACCCGCTGGCTTATAAGTGCATATATAAAGATAACACATATTATTGTTAACATTTTGATAACAGCTCAAACGGATCATCCGATAAAAAAATCCCGCGTCATCAGAAGATGGCGCGGGACGTTTTACATCAGAAATAGAGGCGGAATTATTTCGTCGGTAATTTGATGTCTTTGAACATCTCTTCGATATCTTCATTCGAGCGCAGGGCAATTGCGGTATCTACCACGTCACGCGTCAGATGCGGTGCGAAGCGCTGGATGAAATCGTACATGTAGCTGCGCAGGAACGTGCTGCGGCGGAAACCGATTTTGGTGGTGCTGTAGGTGAAAATATCCCGCGCATCCACGGTCACCAGATCCGGATCCTGAACCGGATCGACCGCCATACTGGCGATCACGCCCACGCCCAACCCCAGCCGCACGTAGGTTTTGATCACGTCCGCATCAGTGGCGGTGAACACAATTTTTGGCGTCAGACCGGCGCGGTTAAACGCGGTATCGAGTTCCGAGCGACCGGTAAAACCAAAGGTATAAGTGACGATGGGATAGGCCGCCAGCTCTTCAATGGTGACCTTCTCTTTACCCGCCAGCGGATGATCTGGCTGAACCACCACCGCGCGGTTCCAGTGATAGCAAGGCAACATGATCAGATCGTCGTACAGGTGCAGCGCTTCGGTAGCAATGGCGAAATCAGCGTTGCCTTTTGAAACGGCCTCCGCGATTTGCGTCGGAGAGCCCTGATGCATATGCAGTGAAACGCGCGGGTAACGCTCGATAAAGCCTTTAATCACGTTCGGCAAGGCGTAGCGTGCCTGCGTGTGCGTGGTGGCGACATACAACGATCCCTTGTCAGGATAGGTGTGCTCACCGGCCACGGCCTTGATCGCATCGACTTTGGACAACACTTCGCGGGCGATACGGATGATTTCCTGCCCTGCCGGTGTGACCTGCGTCAGGTGTTTTCCGCTGCGGGAGAAGATCTGAATACCGAGCTCATCTTCCAGCATTCTGACTTGTTTGCTGATCCCTGGCTGCGACGTGTACAGGCCTTCTGCCGTCGAACTGACGTTCAGATTGTGATTAACAACCTCTACGATGTAGCGCAGTTGCTGCAATTTCATATCTCATACCACCCTGGTTTCAAACCCTGTCACCATCCCTGTTCGCCTGCCGGCTGAACAGACTGGAAATGATTTTTATTGAATGCCCGAAGTCTGTAAACGCGCCTTTTTATGAGGCAGACGCATTAGCTTATTACTATTGTGAATAAAAATAAATTTTATATAACAATTATATCAAGAATTAACACGTTGTATAGCCAGATAACATAAGGATTAACGCAGACAGCATAAGCCTGAGAAGAAAGTTGTCAGAAACCTGTCGATGATAGATCTGAATGCAATAAAAAAACCAGCCCGGAGGACTGGTTTTTCACAAAAGAGTAACAATGAGTTATCGCCTGACAGGCGGGCTAACGGCAATGATTACTTTTTGCCTTCCACCCATTTGCCGTCAACGAAGAACGCTGTCCAGCCAGTGGCTTTGCCGTCTTTTTCCGAAGACACGTACTGCTGCTTAGTTTTGCGGCTGAAACGTACCATCGATTTGTTGCCTTCCGGGTCAGCGACGGGCGCATCCGCAAGATAACTCAGTTTCTCCGGCAAGCGATCTTTAAAGCGCTTCAGCTCTTCCACCAGCGGCGCACGGGTTTCGCGCGATTTCGGGAAAGTATTGGCCGCGAGGAACACACCGGCAGCGCCGTCACGCAGAACGAAGTAGGCGTCTGATTTCTCACACGGCAACTCAGGCAGCGGAACCGGATCTTCTTTCGGCGGTGCAACGTCACCGTTACGCAGGATCTTACGGGTGTTTTTGCACTCGTCATTGGTACAACCCATGTACTTGCCGAAACGTCCCATTTTCAGGTGCATTTCAGAACCACATTTCTCGCACTCAACGATCGGGCCGTCATAGCCCTTGATGCGGAATTCGCCCTGCTCGATTTCGTAACCGTCACATTCCGGGTTGTTACCGCAGACGTGCAGCTTACGCTGGTTGTCGATCAGGTAGCTGTCCATCGCAGTGCCACATTTGCCACAACGACGTTTCGCACGCAGCGCATTGGCTTCTGCCTCATCCCCTTCCAGCACGTTGAGCACTTCGGCATCCGCGATCAGGTTGATGGTGGTTTTGCAGCGTTCTTTCGGCGGCAATGCGTAACCGGAACAGCCCAGGAACACCCCAGTGCTGGCGGTACGGATACCCATCGGGCGGCCACATGTCGGGCACTCAATGCTGGTCAGGATCATCTGGTTCGGGCGCATACCGCCTTCTTCCGGATCCTTTTCTGCGGTTTCCAGCTGCTTGCTGAATTCGGTGAAGAATTCGTCGAGCACGGCTTTCCACTCAGCTTTGTTGTTGGCAACCTGATCCAGACCGTCTTCCATGCGCGCGGTGAAATCATAGTTCATCAGTTCGCGGAAGTTTTGCTCCAGACGATCTGTGACGATTTCACCCATTTTCTCGGCGTAGAAACGGCGGTTTTCAACGTGAACATAGCCGCGATCCTGGATGGTCGAAATGATCGACGCATAGGTAGACGGACGGCCAATGCCTCGTTTTTCCAGCTCTTTAACCAGTGACGCTTCGCTGAAACGCGCAGGCGGCTTGGTGAAATGCTGAGTGGGCAGCAGTTGTTGCAGATCAAGGTCGGTGCCGACTTCAATAGCAGGCAGAATGCGGTCTTCATCGCCTTTACGCAGCGCTGGCATGACTTTCGTCCAACCGTCGAAACGCAAAGTACGGCCTTTGGCGCGCAGGGAGTAATCGCCCGCTTTCACCGTCAGCGTGGAAGAATCGTATTGCGCCGGTGTCATCTGGCAGGCAACAAACTGACGCCAGATCAGCTGGTACAAACGCTGGGCATCGGCTTCCATGTCTTTCAGTTGTTCAGACACCACGGCCACGTCAGAAGGACGAATCGCTTCGTGCGCTTCCTGTGAATTCTCTTTGTTGCTGTACTGCAACGGCGCTTTCGGCAGGTATTTATCACCGAAATTCTCACCGATGTAGCCGCGAACCATTTCTACCGCATCCTGACTCAGGTTGGTGGAGTCGGTACGCATGTAGGTAATGTGACCGGCTTCATACAGACGCTGGGCCATCATCATGGTTTTCTTCACGCCGAAGCTCAGACGCGTGCTGGCAGCCTGTTGCAACGTGGACGTAATAAAAGGTGCACCCGGCTTACTGCTGGTCGGTTTGTCTTCACGATCGACGACCGTGTAACGCGCTTTTTCGAGCAGCGAAACCGCAGCGTGAGTTTGTTCTTTATTAACCGGTTTAAACGGTTTGTCGAGATGATGCGTGACTTCCATTTGCAGCGCGGTATCTTTCTTCGCCAGCAAATCCGCATGCAATTCCCAATACTCTTCCGGCACGAACGCTTTAATTTCTTTTTCACGCTCGACCACCAGACGCACCGCCACGGACTGAACACGACCGGCGGATAAACCGCGGGCAATCTTCTTCCACAGCAGTGGCGACACCATGTAACCCACCACGCGGTCCATGAAACGACGCGCCTGCTGGGCATTTACACGATCAATATTCAGTTCGCCCGGTTCTTTAAAAGCGTTCTGAATCGCGTTCTTGGTAATTTCGTTGAAGACCACGCGGCTGAAACGTTTATCGTCACCGCCAATCACTTCCCGCAAATGCCAGGCAATCGCCTCTCCTTCGCGGTCAAGGTCGGTTGCGAGATAGATGTGGTCAGCTTTTTCGGCTAACGCTTTTAACTCGGCAACCACTTTTTCTTTGCCCGGAAGTATTTCGTATTGCGCTTCCCAGCCGTGATAAGGATCGACGCCCATGCGATTAACCAGCGCAGTTTTCTCATCCTTTTTTACTTTTTTCTTTGGCTTTTCTTCGGTTGAGACGGCGGTTTTTTTAGCAGCGGATCCACTGGTCGGTAAATCACGAATATGACCGACGCTGGACTTAACCACGTAGTCATTTCCTAAATATTTATTAATCGTTTTGGCTTTTGCCGGGGACTCAACTATTACGAGAGCTTTGCCCATAATTACCTTTACCTGAATGATTCTTCATCAGCTGAAGAAGTTTTTGTCTAGTTATGCCGCGGCACAATATCATGTCTTTTTTTATATTGCGGCAGTGAGTCAGAACGTCAACTCATTTCTTTCAAAGAACGAGCGATCTGACTTCCAGAGGTTCAAAACACTGATTCTGCGAGGGATTAACCAGACAGGGTTCAGCGGACTGTGCCTGTTTTCACGTCAAATAATGACCAAGCGTAAACAAAACATTCCACCTGAAGCCACAAAATCCCACACTCTACCTGATAAAAATCGCTGCGCAACCTAATTAACACCGAATCCCCCATTTCGATAAAGTGGTGAAACTTTTCCCCTGACTGCGCAAAACATGACCACTTACTTAAAGGATTAACCCCAGCAGATTTGCGGTTTTATCGTCAGCAGGATTACAATATCGTCAGAAATTATAGTGGGGAGTAAATAACATGCACGAAAATACATCGGCAATTAGTCGTGAAGCTTTACTGATCGAAGCGAATAAGGTTATCCGTGAACATGAAGATTACATGCAGGGAATGATCGCCACAGAGGTTGAGCAGAAAGGCAATGTGCTGGTTTTCCGCGGGGAATTCTTCATGGATGACGACGGTTTACCCACCCGAAAAACAACGGCCGTATTTAATATGTTTAAACATCTGGCACATCTGTTTTCAGAAAAATACCATCTCGAAAATTAAGCGAATGCCAACCGGGATTGTCTGAAGATTTACCGGTAAAAAACAGTGATAAAAAAAGGGACGTTCGTCCCTTTTTCATTATTGAATGTTCGGTTACAGCAGCGGTTTCTGACTGCGCTGCAACCAGCGCAGGAACAGGCGGTCGGCGCTTTCTGCCGCGCTGCCGGTGAACCGGTCCATCATGCGTTTGCGACGTGCGTAACGCACTGCAATCACCTCATGATTTTTCATTTCAGCAATCAGCAAATCATCACTGGTTCCGATGGCATCGATCAGCCCCTTTTCACGCGCCTGCGTGCCAAACCAGTGCTCACCGGTCGCCACGGCATCAATGTCCAGTGAAGGGCGATTCTGGTGCACAAAATCTTTGAACAGCACATGCGTTTCGTTGAGATCTTCACGGAATTTCTCGCGACCTTCCTCGGTGTTTTCACCCAGCAGGGTCAGCGTCCGTTTGAATTCGCCAGCAGTATGCAATTCGATGTCGATATCATTCTTTTTCAGCAAGCGGTTGAAGTTAGGAATTTGCGCAACCACGCCGATGGAACCGATGATGGCAAAAGGTGCCGCGACAATACGATCGGCAACGCAGGCCATCATATAACCGCCGCTGGCCGCCACTTTGTCTACCGCCACCGTCAGGCGGATGCCGCTCTGGCGTAAACGCACTAACTGCGAGGCCGCCAGGCCGTATCCGTGGACCACACCGCCGGGACTTTCCAGACGTAACAACACTTCATCTTCCGGCGTGGCGACGGCCATCACCGCAGAAATTTCCTCACGCAGCGAGGTCACTTCATGGGCGTCCATACTGCCTTTGAAATCCAGCACATACAGACAAGGCTTGCGTTTGCTCTCGCCGGTTTTCGCCTGCAATTTCTTCTGTCTGGCTTCTGCTTTATCCTTTTTCTTCAGCTCTTTTCCGCGCAGTTTTTGCTCTGCGGGATTGAGCCTTGCAGTGCGCATTTCACGCTGCATCTCGCGATATTGTTCACCCAGGTCTGTCAGCTGTAACTCACCTTTACCCTGAGATTTACGCTGACGAAGCCCGACCACCAGGACCACCAGTGCGCCGATGGCAATGACAACGGTGACGACTTTGGCTAAAAACAACCCATAAAGAGAAAGTAAATCCACTCAAACCGCCTTTTCAATGTGCAAATAAAACCGTGGTAATAAAGATGCTGAACATTCTAGACAATAGCTTAACCGGCGTCTTGCGGGAATGTGACATTGTCAGCCAGAGGTAAATACGGATGCGTGTCTGTTCCAATTTTGTTACAAAAGAGCTGTCTGTTTTTCGGTTAATCATTGAAACTCATGTTCATTTCAGGCATATAACCGGTGATCACACCTGAAACACACCCTAATTCCGCCGAAATGCCGGACCCTGGTTGAGCGCAATATCTCCCACTTCCGGCGTTTTGATTTTACAAATGACGCATGTGACGACGGCCATTTGCCGCCACATTCCGACCCGTTATGAGGACAGAACGTGCACTATCATCCGAAATCTGACTTACTCAATCACCGCATTATTCTGGTGACCGGCGCAGGCGACGGCATTGGCCGCGAAGCCGCCCTCACCTATGCCCGCTTCGGCGCTCAGGTGATTTTGCTTGGCCGTACCGAAAGTAAACTGGCCAGCGTTCAGCAGGAGATTGCGGCGAGAAATCTGCGACCTGCTTTCATTTATTCTCTTGATTTGCTCACTGCCAGCCAGCAGGATTGCCAGCGCGTTGCGGATCAGATTGCACAGTGGGTACCGCATCTCGACGGTGTTCTGCACAACGCCGGGCTGCTCACCGAGATCACGCCGATGGCAGACATCGACTTGCAGGACTGGATGAACGTGATGCAGGTGAACGTGAACGCCACCTTCATGCTGACGCAGGCGCTGTTGCCGCTGTTGCTGAAATCGGCCAGCTCTTCACTGGTCTTCACCACCTCAAGCGTGGGGCGCGAAGGCCGCAGCGGCTGGGGCGCCTATGCCGTCTCGAAGTTTGCCACCGAAGGGATGATGCAGGTGCTGGCGGAAGAACATAAGCACACCGGGCTGCGGGTCAACTGCATCAACCCCGGCGGCACGCGCACCAGTATGCGTGCCTCGGCGTTTCCGGATGAAAATAAGGATAAGCTCAAGACACCTGCCGATATTATGCCGCTGTATCTGTACCTGATGGGTGATGACAGCCGCCGTAAAACCGGCATGAGTTTTGATGCCCAGCCAGGCCGCAAAGCGGGCCCTGCCGAATAGCCGTGCCAGAATGCCCTGAAAATACAACGGAGCCTTTCATGACCGAAGATCGCCACAAGCAGCGCCAGCAAAAGTTAAAAGAACAGGTCGATGCACGCATTGACGCCGCGAAAGAACAGCGCGGAATTTTGATTGTTTTCACCGGCAACGGCAAAGGCAAAACCACGGCGGCTTTCGGCACCGTCACCCGCGCCGTCGGTCACGGGATGCGCGCTGCGGTCATACAGTTCATCAAAGGAGAATGGCCGAACGGTGAAAAAAACCTGCTCGAACCGCACGGTGTTGAGTTTCAGGTGATGTCGACTGGCTTTACCTGGGAAACCCAGAACAAAGAGACGGATACGCAGGCCTGTCAGGCCGTATGGCAGCACGGAAAGCGGATGCTTGCCGATGCGTCTTTAGATCTGGTGGTGCTTGATGAGCTGACGTACATGGTCAGTTTCGGCTATCTCGAATTGCAGGACGTGGTGGATGCACTGAATGCGCGTCCGGCGCATCAGACAGTCATCATCACTGGCCGGGGTTGCCATCGCGATTTGCTGGAAATGGCCGATACCGTCAGCGAACTGCGCCCGGTGAAACATGCTTTTGATGCCGGAATTATGGCGCAACAGGGAATCGACTGGTAACAGGCGTATTCGTCATCTCCCTGAATGGAGATCAAAAAAAACCGCAGTCAGTGACTGCGGTTCTTCAGCGGATTCGAAACAATATCGCTAAGTCGCGATTAGCCTCTTTTCGCCGGGGCACTGCGGCGTGCAGGAGCAACCTGAGTGTGGCGCTTAACGGCGCGACGGATCTGGTTAGCTTTCACACGGCGGCGGTCACGTTCTACCGGCATTTTGCTGACGGTTTCTTCGTTCATTTCTACCAGCGTGCGCAGGTAGTTGATGTCCGGAAGATCCAGCTCTTTATAGCCGCCGCGAGGCAGGCCTTTTGGCAGATTCAGATCACCGTAACGAACGCGGATCAGACGGCTGACCTGAACGCCAACGGCTTCCCACAGACGACGCACTTCACGGTTACGGCCTTCTGTCAGGGTCACGTTGTACCACTGGTTAAGACCTTCGCCACCCTGGAATTTGATGGAGCGGAAAGCGGCAGGGCCGTCTTCCAGCTGCACGCCACGGCTCAGCTGTTTGATTTTTTCATCATCAATCTGACCGAATACACGCACCGCATACTCACGTTCAACTTCACGGCTTGGGTGCATCAGGCGGTTTGCCAGTTCACCGTCGGTCGTGAACAGCAGCAAGCCCGAGGTGTTGACATCAAGACGGCCAACGGCAATCCAGCGCGAACCGCGCATTTTTGGCAGACGGTCGAAGACGGTCGGGCGGCCTTCAGGATCACTGCGGGTACATAACTCGCCTTCCGGCTTGTAGTACGCCAGTACGCGGCACACGGTGTCCTGAGACTCCATCACTGACAGCACGTGGCCGTCGAGACGGATTTTTGTGCCGCCGGTGACTTCAACACGGTCGCCGAGCGTAGAGATTTTACCGTCGACGCTGACGCGCCCGGCCTGGATCATCGCTTCCACTTCACGACGCGAACCGTGGCCCGCACGTGCCAGCACCTTTTGCAGCTTTTCGCTTTGCCCTTCGGTGCTGTCCAGCGCATTTTTCGGCTTCTGGTACTTCACTTCGTCTTCGTCACCGGTTTCATCAAACAGCGTTTCAGCTTTTGGCTTGCCGGCGCGTGGTTTCACCGCACGAGGTTTTTCACCGCGTGGATTTTCAGGACGCGTCTTGCCGCGACCTGGTTTTTCGATGCGGGAATCAGAACGTGAATCGCTGCGACCGGCATCAGAACGTGGTTTGTCTGAACGCGGTTTGTCGCTGCGGGGTTTATCACTGTTAGGTTTATCGCTACGTGGCTTGTCTGAACGTGGCTTTTCGCCGCGTTTTTCAGCACGTGACAGTTCAGGACGGGCTTTCGCTGCACCGGAGTTTCTGCCGCTTTTCGGCTTATCACCTGGTGAACGTGCCGGTTTGGATCTGTCACTGGAGTGTTTCTGGGAATTATACTTCTCGCTCATTGAGCAGCCTCATTTGTCGCCTTCACAGGCGTCGGGGGGAGCGGCCAGCACGATGTGAACATCGCCTGCCCGTCAAAATTCAGTTTGGGAGATAAGCGGACTGTCGCGGAAACTTCATTTCTGCACGGGATCACTCGACACATGCACAGATAAAACACATCGCCAGACAGCATTACTTATCAATACAATGACTTACAAAAAGTCAGCCCGCCATTATACACAATTATCTGCAATTTGTATGCTTCGGGGGCTGTCAGGGTGATTATTTTTTAGCCAGTAGCGCGTAAATGCTTAGCGGAAAGGCGTCGGATCGCCGGCCCCTTCGCGGACCACTTCCGGAACCGACTCGGTCAGATCAATCACCGTGGTCGGTTGCTGGCCGATGGAGCCGCCATCAATAACCAGATCCACCAGTTTGCCCAGCTGGTCTTTGATGTCTTCCGGATCAGATTCGGCAAAATCATTGCCCGGCATCATCAGCGTGGTAGACATCAGCGGTTCGCCCAGCGCGTCGAGCAAGGCGATGGCGATAGGATTGGAGGGCACGCGCAGACCGATGGTTTTGCGCTTTTCACTCATCAGACGGCGCGGCACTTCTTTGGTCGCTTTCAGAATGAAGGTGTAGTTGCCCGGCGTGTTGTTTTTCATCAGGCGGAAAGCGCCGTTATCGACATAGGCATACGTCGAAAGCTCGGACAAATCGCGGCATACCAGTGTGAAATTGTGGTTGCTGTCTAACTGACGGATCCGGCAAATCCGCTCCATCGCATTTTTTTCTTCAAGACGACAACCCAGGGCGTAACCGGAATCGGTCGGATAGACAATGACCTGACCTTTACGCAGCAGCTCTACCGCCTGACTGATCAGGCGCGGCTGCGGATTTTCGGGATGAATATAGAAATATTGACTCATTGGATCCTCTCACTCTTTATTCTTTTCCGGTCAGGCATCAGACCGGTTCAATTTCAGGCTGTGTCATCGCAAGCGGCCAGTGTTGCCATACCGGTTCAACGCCTGCGGGAAGCCAAAGTTTGCGGCCAAGCTCAATCCACGAACAGGGCTGATGGAAATCTGAACCCTGCGAGGCCAGTAACTGATAATCACGGGCGTAGGCTGCCAGCTGCGCACGCTCATTCGGTGCCTGCTGACACTGGGCGACTTCCATCGCATCACCGCCCTGCTCAGCAAAATACGCCAGTAAGCGTTTCAGCCACTTAGTCGAAAGATCATATCGCCCCGGATGGGCGACGACGGCCTGCCCGCCTGACTGATGAATCGCATCAATCGCTTGTTCTATTGTACACCACTGTGGCGGAACGTAGCCGGTCTTGCCTTTGGCGAGGAATTTTTTGAACACCTGCGCGATGTTATCCGCCGCGCCGAATTCCACCAGATAGCGGGCGAAATGCGCACGGGTGACGGCTCCGCCATTGGCCAGACGCAGCGCGCCTTCCCAGGCACCGTCAATGCGCGCTTTCGCCAGCCGGTTGCCCATTTCCTGCGCGCGTTGCTGACGCAAACCGGCCTGCGCACTGAGTAAACTCATCATCGCCGGATGCTGCGGATCAATGCCCAGCCCGACAATGTGGATCTCATGGTTTTCCCACAAAGTGGAAATCTCAACACCATTAATCAGCACCAGCGGCAATTGCTGCTGCGCAATCGCCTGCGCCGCACGTGCCAGCCCTTCGGTACTGTCATGATCGGTGATCGCCAGTACGCCGACGCGCATTTCAACCGCCCGCGCGACCAGTGCTTCAGGCGTTAAATAGCCGTCCGACGCCGTGGTATGGCTGTGGAGATCGTAAAGCGTGAAGGCCGTGCTGAGATTCTGGTCGTCTTTCGGGGGTGAAACTGTTGTGGGTAAAGTCATCGTCACGTCGGGGATTTAACCTTTTCTGAATGCAGTTCATATCATAACGCGTTAGGCCGCCTCACGTTAGGGCTATCTTGCCGATGTTTTCACCTCGCCGTTACGCACTGTTACGGTGCGATAACATCTGAGCGCACTAAAGTTGTGAAATCCGCTGAAAAGAGGGTTGACTTTATATCCGTGAACTAGTTTACTAGTACGCAAGTTCACGAGGCAGTTCGCTGAAGAACGTCGTGACAAACCGATTCAGAAAGCTTAGTTTTTAAAACCTTAGCTTTCATAAACTAACAAGAGTGTCTGATGATGAAAATTCACATGATGGCGGTTCTCAGCTGGTGGCGTACTTCCCCTTGTCGGGCGGAGTAATCACGCATAGCTGTCATCAGACGCTGCAAGATTTCCGAAGCCCGCTTAATGCGGGCTTTTTTATGGCCGTTTATTTGAAAACGTTGATAAAAATTCAGGAAGCAAAATGACAACTCCAACACCTCGTTTAGAATTGCTGACCGCGCAGGGATGTTATCGCGGCGACCCGACGGCCATTTTTCATCAGCTGTGCGGCGCGCGTCCTGCGACCCTGCTGCTTGAGTCCTCCGAAGTGACCAGTAAAGAAAACCTGAAAAGCCTGCTGATTGTTGACAGCGCCCTGCGCATCACCGCGCTGGGTTCGCAGGTGTCCATTCAGGCCCTGACGCCGAACGGTGCCTCTTTACTGCCGCTGATTGATGCCGCGCTGCCTGCTGAAATTCGCAATGACGTCCGCCCGAATGGCCGCGAACTGACGTTCCCTGGTATCGATCAGATGCAGGATGAAGATGCGCGTTTGCGTTCCCGTTCAGTGTTCGACGCGTTACGCAGCATTCTGACCTGCGTTGAATCTCCGGCAGAGGAGCGAGAGGCGATGTTCCTCGGCGGGCTGTTTGCTTATGATCTGGTCGCCGGTTTTGAAGATTTACCTGTATTAGCCTCCGACCAGCGTTGCCCGGATTTCTGTTTCTATCTTTCTGAAACGCTGCTGGTGCTGGATCACCAGAACCGCAGCTGTCGTTTGCAGGCCAGCCTGTTTACGCCGTCGGCTGATGAGAAACAGCGTCTGCATGCCCGCCTCGAACAACTGCAACATCAGTTGCAACAGCCACCGCACGCCATCCCGCAGCAGAACGTGCCGGAAATGCAACTGAGCGTGAACCAGAGTGATGAAGAGTTCGGTGCTGTGGTTGAGAAAATGAAAGTGGCCATCCGCGCCGGCGAGATTTTCCAGGTGGTGCCTTCGCGCCGTTTCTCCCTGCCTTGCCCTGCTCCGCTGGCCGCGTATGAAACGCTGAAGAATAACAACCCAAGCCCGTACATGTTCTTTATGCAGGACAATGATTTCACGCTGTTTGGCGCCTCCCCGGAAAGCGCGCTGAAATATGACGCCACTAACCGCCAGATTGAAATTTACCCGATTGCCGGGACCCGTCCGCGCGGCCGCCGTGCCGACGGTTCGCTGGATCTGGATCTCGACAGCCGCATCGAACTGGAAATGCGTACCGATCACAAAGAGCTGGCCGAGCATCTGATGCTGGTGGATTTGGCGCGTAACGATCTGGCACGTATCTGCGAGCCGGGCAGCCGTTATGTCGCCGACCTGACCAAAGTGGACCGTTACTCTTTCGTGATGCATCTGGTGTCCCGTGTGGTCGGCACGCTGCGTCATGATCTCGACGTACTGCACGCCTATCAGGCGGTAATGAATATGGGCACGCTGACCGGTGCGCCGAAAGTGCGCGCTATGCAGCTGATTTCGGCTTCCGAACAAACCCGACGCGGCAGCTATGGCGGCGCGGTGGGTTACTTCACCGCCCACGGCGATCTGGATACCTGCATCGTCATCCGCTCTGCTTACGTTGAAGACGGCATCGCCACCGTGCAGGCTGGCGGCGGCGTGGTCCTGGATTCCGTACCGCAGGCCGAAGCCGACGAAACCCGTAATAAAGCCCGTGCTGTACTGCGCGCCATCGCCACTGCCCACAATGCGAAAGAGGTATTTTAAGATGGCCGATATCTTACTCATCGATAACGTCGATTCCTTTACTTACAACCTGGTCGATCAGTTGCGTTCAAGCGGTCACAACGTGGTGATTTACCGCAATCAGATCCCGGCTGACGTGATTATCGAAAAACTTAGCCAGCTGGAAAAACCGGTGCTGGTGCTCTCTCCGGGACCGGGCACCCCGTCAGAAGCCGGTTGCATGCCTGAATTGCTCAAACGTCTGCGCGGTCAGTTGCCGATTATCGGCATCTGCCTTGGTCATCAGGCGATTGTGGAAACCTACGGGGGTTTTGTCGGCCAGGCAGGTGAAATTCTGCACGGCAAAGCGTCTTCGATTACGCATGATAATGAAGGCATGTTTGCCGGAATGAACAACCCTCTGCCGGTGGCGCGTTACCACTCGCTGGTCGGCAGCCAGATCCCCGACGGGCTGACCGTTAACGCACGCTACGGCGACATGGTGATGGCGGTGCGTCATGAAGAAGATCGCGTATGCGGTTTCCAGTTCCATCCGGAATCCATTTTAACTTCACAGGGCGCCCGTCTGCTTGAGCAGACACTGGCCTGGGCTTTGGCGTAAGGAGAGCGATCATGCAAACGCAAACTATTCCCGGCATTCTGGAGAATCTGTATCGCGCACAGCCGATGACGCAGGAAGAAAGCCAGCAGTTATTTACCGCCATCGTCAATGGCGAACTGGAACCGGCTCAGTTAGCGGCAGCCTTAATCAGTATGAAAGTGCGTGGCGAGCAACCGGCTGAGATCGCCGGTGCGGCAAAGGCGCTGCTGGCGCATGCCGAGCCATTCCCACGCCCGGATTATCCGTTCGCGGATATCGTCGGTACCGGCGGCGATGGCACGAACAGCATCAACATTTCTACCGCCAGCGCCTTTGTGGCGGCTGCCTGTGGTGCGCGTGTGGCGAAACACGGTAACCGCAGCGTATCCAGTCGTTCCGGTTCATCGGATTTACTGGCCGCGTTTGGTATCCGTCTGGATATGCCGGCGGAAGGATCCCGCGCGGCGCTTGATGACCTGAATGTGTGTTTTCTGTTTGCGCCGCAGTATCACACCGGTTTTCGCCATGCGATGCCGGTGCGCAAATCACTGAAAACCCGCACCCTGTTTAACGTGCTCGGCCCGCTGATTAACCCGGCACGTCCGCCGCTGGCGCTGATAGGCGTATACAGCCCGGAACTGGTGTTGCCGATTGCAGAAACGCTGCGGGCACTGGGTTACGAGCGTGCGGCGGTGGTTCACGGCGCAGGTATGGATGAAGTCGCGATCCACGCAGCCACGCAGGTGGCCGAGCTGAAAGACGGCAAAATTACCACCTACGAGGTGACGCCGCAGGACTTCGGTCTGGACAATTACCCTATTGAATCCCTGCTCGGTGGCGAACCGGAAGAAAACCGTGACATTCTGGCACGCTTATTACAAGGTAAAGGTGATCCGGCCCATGAAGCCGCGGTAGCCGTCAATGTGGCGATGCTGCTGCGCCTTTTCGGTCAGGAAGATTTAAAACAAAACGCACAACAGGCATTGGCCGTCATGCGCAGTGGTGAACCCTACCAGCGCGTGTTGGCATTGGCAGCAAGAGGATAAGTGATGCAGCAGGAAACCGTGCTCCACAAGATTGTTCGCGACAAAGAAATTTGGGTCGCGGCGCGTAAAGAACAACAACCGCTGGCCAGCTTTCAGAATGAAATAACTCAGAGCCAGCGCAGTTTCTACCATGCCCTGCAAGGCGCAAGAACGGCCTTTATTCTGGAGTGCAAACAAGCCTCTCCGTCGAAAGGGAAGATCCGCGAAAACTTTGATCCGGTAGAAATCGCCAGCGTGTATAAAGACTACGCCTCCGCTATTTCCGTATTAACCGACGAAAAATACTTCCAGGGCAGCTTTGATTTCCTGCCTCTGGTCAGCAAAACCGCCACGCAGCCGGTGCTGTGCAAAGATTTCATTATCGACCCGTATCAGATCCATCTGGCCCGTTTCTATCAGGCCGATGCGATTCTGCTGATGCTGTCAGTTCTGGATGATGATCAGTACGTTCAGCTTGCCGCCGTCGCCCACAGCCTGAATATGGGCGTGCTGACGGAAGCCAGTAATGAAGAAGAACTGGATCGCGCGGTGCAACTGAAAGCCAAAGTGGTCGGCATCAATAACCGTGATCTGCGCGATTTGTCTATCGATCTCAACCGCACCCGCGAGCTGGCCCCGCGTGTACCGCACGGCGTCACCGTCATCAGCGAATCGGGGATCAACACCTACGGGCAAATTCGTGAGCTGAGCCGCTTCGCCAATGGTTTCCTGATTGGCAGCGCGCTGATGTCTGAACAGAACCTGAACAGCGCGGTACGCCGTGTGCTGCTGGGTGATAATAAAGTCTGCGGTCTGACCCGCGCTCAGGACGCCCGGGCCGCGCATGAAGCCGGTGCCATTTACGGCGGGTTGATTTTCGTCGAAGGGTCACCGCGTTTTGTGACACATACGCTGGCGAAAGAAGTACAGAACGGCGCACCGCTGAAATATGTCGGCGTATTCCGTGACGAACCGGTCAGCAACGTGGCTGAAACGGCTCAGACACTGAACCTGGCCGCCGTGCAGCTTCACGGCGAGGAAAGCCAGACGTACATCGATGAACTGCGCGCGGCGCTGCCAGAAAATATTCAGATCTGGAAAGCGCTGAGCGTTAAAGACAGCATCCCGTCACGCGACCTGAAAAATGTTGACCGCTACGTGCTGGACAACGGTAAAGGCGGCACCGGTTATCGTTTCGACTGGAGCAAGCTGGCCGGTCAGGATCTGAGCAATGTGCTGCTTGCCGGTGGTCTGAGCGCAGATAACTGCGTCGAAGCCGCGCAGCTCGGTTGCGCGGGGCTGGATTTCAATTCCGGTGTTGAAAGCGAGCCGGGCATCAAAGATGCCGAAAAAATCACCGCCGTATTCCAGACATTGCGTGCGTATTAAGCCGCACGCAATGACGCAAAAATTGACAGACAGGACGGAATATCATGACTTTACTTAATCCCTACTTTGGCGAATTTGGCGGCCAGTATGTGCCGCAAATTCTGATGCCTGCGCTGGCGCAGCTGGAAGAAGCTTTTGTCAGCGCACAGCGCGACCCTGAGTTTCAGGCTGAATTCATTGATTTACTGAAAAACTACGCAGGCCGCCCGACGGCGCTGACGCTGTGTAAAAACCTGACGGCTGGCACTAAAACCAAGCTGTACCTCAAGCGCGAAGATTTATTGCACGGCGGTGCGCACAAAACGAACCAGGTGTTGGGTCAGGCATTGCTCGCGAAACGCATGGGCAAAACGGAGATCATCGCTGAAACCGGCGCCGGTCAGCATGGCGTAGCGTCAGCACTGGCCTGTGCCCTGCTCGGCCTGAAATGCCGCATTTATATGGGCGCCAAAGACATCGAGCGTCAGTCCCCGAACGTGTTCCGTATGCGTCTGATGGGTGCGGAAGTGATCCCGGTGCACAGCGGCTCCTCCACGCTGAAAGATGCCTGTAACGAGGCGCTGCGCGACTGGTCTGGCAGCTATGAAACCGCTCACTACATGCTCGGCACCGCGGCAGGTCCGCATCCGTATCCGACCATCGTGCGTGAATTCCAGCGCATGATCGGCGAAGAAACCAAAGCGCAAATGCAGGAACGCGAAGGCTGCCTGCCGGATGCGGTGATCGCCTGTGTCGGCGGCGGTTCCAATGCCATCGGGATGTTTGCTGATTTCATCGACGACACCAGCGTGAAGCTGATTGGCGTTGAACCGGGCGGCCTGGGCATTGAAACCGGGCAGCACGGCGCACCGCTCAAACACGGCCACGTGGGTATTTATTTTGGTATGAAAGCGCCCATGATGCAGACGTCAGAAGGCCAGATCGAAGAATCTTATTCTATCTCCGCCGGTCTGGATTTCCCGTCCGTCGGCCCGCAGCATGCGCATCTCAACAGCATTGGCCGTGCGGAATATGTCTCGATCACCGATGACGAAGCGCTGGAAGCCTTTAAAGCTTTGTCCCGCCATGAAGGGATTATTCCGGCACTGGAATCCTCACATGCGCTGGCACACGCACTGAAAATGATCAAAGAAACACCGGAGAAAGAACAAATTCTGGTGGTGAATCTGTCGGGTCGCGGTGACAAAGATATTTTCACCGTACATGACATCCTGACTGCCCGGGGAGAAATTTAATGGAACGTTATCAGCAATTATTCGCGCGTCTGGAAAGCAAAAAAGAAGGCGCGTTTGTTCCTTTCGTTACGCTTGGTGACCCGGGCGTTGAGCTGTCACTGTCAATCATTGATACGCTGATTGAAGCCGGTGCCGATGCGCTGGAACTGGGCATCCCGTTCTCCGATCCGCTGGCCGACGGCCCTGTTATCCAGAATGCTAACCTGCGTGCCTTTGCTGCCGGGGTGTCGCCGACGCAGTGCTTCAACATGCTGGCACGCATTCGCGAAAAACACCCGGACATCCCCATTGGCCTGCTGATGTACGCTAATCTGGTTTTCCATAACGGCATTGAAACCTTCTATCAGCGCTGCGCTGAAGTGGGCGTCGATTCTGTGCTGGTGGCTGATGTGCCGTTCGAAGAGTCTGCGCCATTCCGTGCAGCCGCGCTGCGCCACGGTATCGCCCCCATCTTTATCTGTCCGCCTAATGCATCAGACGATTTGCTGCGCGAGATCTCCTCGCACGGCCGCGGCTACACGTATTTGCTGTCACGCGCTGGCGTGACCGGCACTGAAAAGCGTGCGCTGACGCCTCTGAATCATCTGGTCGATAAGTTGCGTGAATATAACGCCGCGCCACCTCTGCAGGGCTTCGGTATTTCCGAACCTGCGCAGGTGAAAGAAACCCTGGCTGCAGGCGCAGCAGGGGCTATTTCCGGTTCTGCGACCGTGCGTATTATCGAAAACAATCTGCACCAGCCTTCCGAAATGCTGGCTCAGCTTTCCCGTTTCGTCAGTGAAATGAAAGCCGCCACCCGCGCATAACCGGTATAAACAGAACGTGAGGGGTTAAAACACTCGCGTTCTGTCTCTTTTCACCTCTTTGCGATTTTTCTGCACTTAAATAGTTGCCTATTTATTTGTATAAACCCCATGAATAAACCAAACTAAAATCACTCACCAAGCCTATGATTATACGGGCTCTGACCGCATCGCTTGCGTGAGTTCAGGCCTTATGTGTACTGATCGTTTCTTTTGGTTTTATAACAAAGCATGGAGAGTTATTTATGAAGCTATTCAAGATCTTGTCTGCGTTCTGCATGGCAGCCGTTGTGGTAATGGCCGTTGCCGCCTGTGCGCCAACAAAAAAATCAGAAGGAACCGGCGGTTATATCGATGACACCGTGGTGACGACGAAAGTGAAATCAGCCTTGCTGGCAGATAAAACCATCGCATCGCGTGAAATCAGCGTCGAAACCTTTAAAGGTCGCGTACAGCTGAGTGGCTTTGTGACGTCAACCGCTGATGCTAACCGAGCGGTAGAAGTGACGCGCGGCGTGGCCGGTGTTCGTTCAATTGAGAACGACATGCGTCTGAAGTAATCAGGCTTGCCGGAAATAAACGTGAAAGAGGCGCCTGAGCGCCTCTTTTTTATGCCTGTATCGTCGATCAGAAACGGTAGCCGACGCCAAACATAAAGACCCACGGGTCAATCCGGGTGTTGATGTTTTGCTGCTCGCCACCGGCTTTGAATTTCACTTCCGTATCAATATCCATCCACCAGACAGACATGTTGATCAGCCAGTTCTCATCGAGGTTGTAGTCAAGACCGGCCTGCGTAGCCACGCCCCAGGAGTCTTTTACGCTCAGGTCTGACAATCCCGCATCGCGGCCAGTCTGGTTGAAATTTGTGTCGTAAAAGGTGGTGTAGTTGATACCCACACCGAGGTACGGACGCAGTTTATCCAGCTTATCTCCGAAGTAGTACTGCGCCATCAGAGACGGCGGCAACTGTTTCACTTCCGCGATGGTGCCGGTGCTTTTCAGCCCGACTTTATGCTGGAACGGCGTGGCGGCCAGTAACTCGACGCCGATGTTATCGGTAAACATATAGCCGAGTGTCATGCCCATCTGCGTATTGTTATTGATATCAAAAGAACCCAGTCCAAGTACATTGTCTGATCCTTCGGTCGGACGAACCGTGGCTGTTCCTACGCGAAAAATCACATCCCCTGCCTGATGTGCGTTCGCAACCGCCGGAAATGCCGCTGCCGCGACGAGTGCCCAATATGCTGCTTTCATTATCCCTTCCCTTTGTATGGATTAGTATTCACCGCGCGAATGATACCCACTCTGTGGCATGGTTTGATCTACGCGGGATCACATCTTTAAAACAAATTTTCACAAATTGCATCTTTCGCAAACCGATCTAAATCTATAAAAACAAAGGAATTGATCTACATCAAAAACGAGGGAATTTGTTGAGTTCACAAATGCAGCGAATATCTGTTGCTTAAAAAAAAGGCACTGCGTAGTTTGGACAGTTCTGTGGATTTTGGTTTGGTGCAGTAAAGGAGTCTGCCGCTTTCCAAAATGAGCGAAATGAACAATCCCTGTATGACCTGTGGCGCATGCTGTGCGTATTTCCGGGTATCCTTTTATTGGGCTGAATCTGAAGAGGCTGGCGGACGCGTTCCGCAGGCGCTGACAGAGCAAGTCACTCCCTTTTTGAGTTGTATGCAGGGCACTGGCAGTAAGTCACCGCGCTGTATCGCTCTGGAAGGTGAAGTGGGTCAGTCTGTTTCCTGTTCCATTTACCTTAACCGCCCCTCACCCTGCCGCGAATTCGATCAGTCGGGTTTGAATGACGTGAGTAACTCCGCCTGTGACCGCGCCCGTGCGCATTACGGCCTGCCCCCGCTGGAAGTGAATTTACCGTTACCTGATTTTGTTAGCTGATGGCTTCAGGCAGCAAATCATCATGCAAAATGACAGGAAGTCAGCGCAAAACTATCGGCGATAACCATTTAAAGGTTACAATCGCCGTCTTATTGTTTTTTGCTTTTTGCCAAGGAGCGTTCATGCCTATCACGGCCAGTACGTTGTACCGTGACAGTTTTAATTTTATGCGTAATCAGTTGGGTAGCATTTTGCTGCTCTGCGTGCTGACCGCATTAATTACCGTCATCTTGAACCAGATTTTCATGCCTGGCAGCGACCAGCTTAGCGTGCTCAGTGCAGGCAGCGACGATTTGCTGAGTAACACCGGCATGAGTATTCAGGAGCTGGTTCAAAGCATGTCGCCTGACCAGCAGAAAGTGTTGCTTCAGGTTTCTGCAGCGGCCACTTTTTCTGCGCTGATCGGCAATGTGTTACTGGTTGGCGGAATGTTAGTTCTGCTTCAGCAGGTTTCCGGCGGAATGCGGACCAGCGCGCTGCGGGCACTTGGCGCTGCGGCACCGATTATGCCTCGCCTGTTCGGTCTGATGCTGATTTGTACGCTACTGGTGCAACTGGGTCTGACATTGTTCGTCGTTCCGGGCATTGTGCTGGCGGTGGCGACGTCCCTGTCTCCGGTGCTGTGCGTTAATGAAAAAATCGGCGTGTTCAAATCCGTAAAAGTGAGCAGCAAACTGGCGTTCGCGAATCTGCGCTTAGTGGTTCCGGCGATCATGTTCTGGCTGGCAGCAAAAATGGTGCTGTTGCTGGTGGTGAGCCGCCTGGCGATGCTGTCTCCTGACGTTGCCGCGGTGATCCTGAGCGCGCTGAGCAATCTGGTTTCTGCCTTATTGCTGATTTATCTGTTCCGTCTTTACACAAAATTACGCGTGTAATATTTACAACTCTTTTTAAAGGGCGCTCAGGCGCCCTTTTCTTTTGTCCGCGAAATGATTCCGGTATAGTCATCCCATACATAAAACATGGAATGAAGTATGAAGCAGCTCCTCGATTTTCTTCCCCTGATTGTCTTTTTTGTGGTTTATAAGCTTTACGACATTTTCGTCGCATCAGGCGCGTTAATCGCTGCCACGGCGCTGGCGCTGGTCATCACCTGGGTGGTGTACCGCAAAATTGAAAAAATGACATTAATCACCTTTGCCATGGTTGCCGTGTTCGGCACCCTGACGCTGGTTTTCCATAATGATGAATTCATTAAATGGAAAGTGACCGTGATTTACGTGCTGTTCTCTGGCGCACTGCTGATAAGCCAGCTGGTGCTGAAAAAACCGCTGATTCAGCGGATGCTGGGCAAAGAACTGACATTACCCGATCACGTGTGGAATAAACTGAATGTCAGCTGGGCGATATTTTTCCTGCTCTGCGGTCTGGCGAATATTTACGTCGCATTCTGGTTACCGCAAAATATCTGGGTTAACTTTAAAGTGTTCGGCCTGACGGTCCTGACGCTGGTATTTACCCTGCTGAGCGGGGTGTATATTTACCGGCATATGCCGGATGAAGAAAAAAAATAAGTGTTCTCCTGTCTGGGCCTTTCTCTGAAAGGCCTTAATTTTTGAAATCATTGAACTGTGTGAAGCCACTCTCTATGAACGAAAAACATAGCTTACCTAATGGTGAAATGGTGCTGCGTACGCTGGCAATGCCCGCGGATACCAATGCGAATGGCGATATATTTGGCGGCTGGTTAATGTCGCAGATGGATATGGGGGGTGCGATTCAGGCCAAGGAGATCGCCAAAGGTCGTGTGGTGACAGTGCGAGTGGACGGCATGACGTTCCTCAAACCTGTCGCTGTGGGAGATGTTGTATGTTGCTACGCACGCTGCATCCGCACCGGCAACAGCTCCATCACCATCAATGTGGAAGTCTGGGTTAAGAAAGTCTCCTCCGAGCCCATCGGGCAGCGTTACAGAGCCACTGAAGCGGTCTTCACGTATGTTGCCGTGGATGAAGAAGGCAAATCGCGCCAGCTGCCAGACGGCCGCAGTAATTTCAGCGTTGATTCTGACGGTGTGTCGCAGGATTAATAAAACGCCGTCATGCTTTAGAAACAAAAAAGGTCGCCTGTTAAAGGGCGACCTTTTTTATGCGCTACTGAAAGCGTGGCTTACTCGACGGACGAACCACCTTCCACTTTGAATACCAGATTAACCACCAGGTTACTGGCAGCCTTCGGTTCATAGCGCCACTTACGCATCGCCTGCTTCACTTCGCGTTCAAACATATTGCGAGGTTCAGCTGAGAGAATACGCACATTCTCCACGCGACCGTCACTGTCTACATCAAACTGAACACGGACACGGCCATCGATGCGTAACGCTAAAGCACGCGCCGGATAGAACGGTTTGCCACGTTCAAGAGGACGCGGACCGCTGGAACTTTGCGTATTACTTGACGCTGGCGGCTGGTTGGCCGGCTTGGTCACGGGCTGGTTGCTGGTCACCGGTGCCGTCTGAACCGTTTGTGTCGGCTTTTCTACCGGACGCTCAACGGGTTTTACCTTCGGCTTCACCACCGGTTTTTTAACCGGTTTCGGCTTAGGTTTTGGGGGTTCCGGGATCACCACGGCTTCCGGCGGCGGCGGTGGCTCTGGAACCACTTCCGGCTCTGGTTCAGGTTCCGGCGGTGTCGGTTCTGCCTGAGGCGGTGGCGGTGGTGGCGCAAAGTCAGCAGGATTGACCATCGTCACACTCATGACTTTCTGTTCCTGCACTGGCAGCTTGAGTGCGTCGCTCACCGTGACATAAAGCACAGCGGCAATAACTGCAGCATGTAAGCCGACGGAAAGTGCCACCGGCAAAGAAACCTTGCGAATAAACCTAAACTTTTTTAGCGGCATAATGATTCTTTTTCCCCGTGAAGCCGCAAGTTTAAATGTAAATAGCAATCATATTCAACACCGAGATGACAACTATTCTCAAATAACCTCTGCCTTGATCCCGCGCAAAGCACTTTCATCCGGCTTCAGGTTTAGCTATGTTAATTCTGCACATCACTCTGCCCGCACTGAACCCGGACAGAATGCTTATTAAAATCAAATTTAAGGTGGCTCATGCTTTACGTTATCTATTCTGAAGATGTTTCCGATTCACTGGAAAAACGCGCAGCGGCCCGCCCTGCACACATTGAACGCCTGAAAGCATTACATGACCAGGGACGCGTAGTGATTGCCGGCCCGACACCGGCCATTGACAGCGAAGATCCGGGTACCGCTGGCATGACCGGCTCGCTGGTAGTGATTGAGTTTGAAACGCTGGAAGAGGCAAAGGTCTGGGCAGATGCCGATCCGTATGTCGCGGCTGGCGTGTATAAATCCGTCACAGTAAAACCGTTCAAACGCGTTTTCTAAGCCCGGTGAGCGTCACGAACGCAACCTTCGTGACGCAATAACCCCGCAACCCGTCACAATGCTTTCATGGCTTCTGTGTTAGGATGTACACCCCTGCCCATGAGGTAAGCATTATGTCATTCTTCGACGGACTGAAGTTTCTAACCAGTAAAACCACGAAGGTTACCTGCCCGGAATGCGGTTATGTTGCTGAACAAATCAGCACCAAAGTTCGCAAAAACTCCACGCTGGTCTGTAAAAAATGTGGCGCGCTTTTTCAGCCTAAATCCCGCTAATCATGAACCCCATTCGTAGTTCACGGCATACAATGACAGGCGCTGATGTTGTTGATGGTGGATTTGACGAATACGGTAGATGTGACGATAGCGTCTCGACTGACCTTCCAGCCAGCGGCTTCTCCGGCGCTGAGTCTGGCGTAACATGCGCCAGCGACCGACTTCATTTTTACTGCGTTTCATACACCTGTGTCCCGTGGTGGCCGTCACTGTTCAATCATGAAAGAATAAGAACGGAAGAATTTAGCCGGGACATTATAGGCCGATGATCGTGTTATCCAAGTCTTGTTTCTCACCTTGTTGACCGTAATCAGCTAACCTTGAAGTCAGCACCCTGATGATTTTCTTATCGCCGGGTTGCTTTAAGAGGTAGCTGATTGATTGGTGGGAAAAAGTTGGTTAAAAGAACTCCCCAAACACGTACACTTATGCCCATGGCTTTCGAACAGGATTTTTCGTCTTTATGACAACTTTTTATACGGTAATCAGCGGATTTCTGGTTTTTGGTTACTGGTTACTGATAGCCGGCGTGACGTTACGTATTTTAATGAAACGCCGCGCGGTGCCTTCTGCCATGGCGTGGCTGTTGATCATTTACATCATTCCTCTGGTCGGAATTATTGCCTATCTGTCGTTTGGTGAATTGCATTTGGGCAAACGCCGCGCCGAGCGGGCGAAAGCGATGTGGCCTTCCACGGCTCGCTGGCTGAACGATTTAAAAGAGTGCCAGCGAATTTTCGCGACCGAAAACAGCGAAATTGCCGCGTCATTATTCCAGCTGTGCGAGCGTCGTCAGGGCATTGCGGGTGTCAAAGGGAATCAGCTGCAACTGCTGACCACCAGCGATGACGTCCTCAAGGCGATGATGCGCGACATCGAACTGGCACGCAGCAATATTGAGATGGTTTTCTATATCTGGCAGCCCGGCGGGCTGGTGGATCAGGTCGCAGAATCGCTGATGGCGGCTTCTCGTCGCGGTATCCATTGCCGCCTGATGCTGGACTCTGCGGGCAGCGTGGCCTTCTTCCGCAGCCCGTATCCGGCAATGATGCGTAATGCCGGTATCGAAGTGGTCGAAGCGTTGCAGGTTAATCTTTTCCGTGTGTTCCTGCGCCGTATGGATTTGCGTCAGCACCGCAAAGTAGTGCTGATCGATAACTATGTGGCTTATACCGGCAGCATGAACATGGTCGATCCCCGCTTCTTCAAACAGGATGCCGGTGTCGGTCAGTGGGTTGATCTGATGGCGCGCATGGAAGGCCCGGTCGCCACCACCATGGGCATCGTCTACTCCTGTGACTGGGAGATTGAAACCGGTAAACGCATTTTGCCGCCCGAACCGGATCTCAACCAGATGCCGTTCGAGCAGGAAAGTGGCCATACCATTCAGGTTATCGCCTCCGGGCCGGGTTTCCCGGAAGATATGATCCACCAGGCGTTGCTGACCGCGACCTATTCCGCTCGCGAACAACTGGTGATGACCACACCGTATCTGGTGCCAAGCGATGATCTGCTGCATGCGATTTGTACCGCCGCCCAGCGCGGGGTGGACGTCAGTATCATTCTGCCGATGAAAAACGATTCAATGATGGTGGATTGGGCGAGCAAAGCGTTCTTCGGAGAATTACTGGAAGCCGGTGTCAAAATTTACCAGTTCGAAGACGGTCTGCTGCACACCAAAAGTATTCTTGTCGATGGGCAGCTGAGTCTGGTGGGTACGGTAAATCTGGATATGCGCAGCCTGTGGCTGAATTTCGAGATAACGCTGGTGATCGATGACGCCGGATTTGGTGATGATCTTGGCCGTGTTCAGGACGATTATATTGCCCGTTCGCACCTGCTGGATGTCGAAGCCTGGCTCAAACGGCCTTTCTGGCACCGTATCGTCGAGCGTTTGTTCTACTTTTTCAGTCCGCTGCTGTAAATGCCGGATTGGGCGTGGTGTAATAGACGCAGTACCGGCTTTTTTGATGCCTGAATACACTTTTTGTAAATGAGAACGCTATGGACCTGAATAATCGCCTGACCGAAGACGAAACGCTTGAGCAAGCCTATGATATCTTTCTGGAACTGGCTGGAGATAACCTCGACCCCGCAGATATCCTGATCTTCAATCTGCAATTTGAAGAACGCGGCGGCGCTGAGTTGTACGATCCGGCAGAAGACTGGGTGGATCACGTCGATTTCGATCTGAATCCTGACTTCTTCGCCGAAGTGGTGATTGGTCTGGCTGATGCAGAAGACCAGCCGATCAATGATATCTTTGCCCGCGTACTGCTGTGCCGCGAGAAAGATCACAAGCTCTGCCATATTCTCTGGAAAGAGTAATCTTAAAAGCTGCATGAAAAAAAACCTGCCACCGGCAGGTTTTTTTATGCTTTGCGCCTGAGGCGCTTTATCAGAGCGGGTCGACTTTCAGGCAGGAAACCGCATGGCGGAAACTGCCTTCAAGCAACGGACGGGTCATCGCACATTCCGGACCGGCAATCGGACAGCGTGTGCGGAAAACGCAGCCTGACGGCGGGTTGATCGGCGAAGGCAATTCCCCTTCCAGCAACTGAATGACTTTGTTGCGCTCTTTATCCGGATCGGGAACCGGCACCGCTGACATCAGCGCACGGGTATACGGATGCTGAGGATTGTTGTACACCTCATCATAGGTCCCCAGCTCAACAGCGTGGCCCAGATACATGACCAGAACACGGTCGGAGATATGTTTCACCACGGCCAGATCGTGCGCGATGAAGATCAGGGATAACCCCATTTCGCGCTGCAGCTGTTGCAGCAGGTTAACCACCTGCGCCTGAATGGAAACGTCGAGAGCGGAAACCGGTTCGTCACAGATTATCAGTTTCGGCTCAAGGATGAGTGCGCGTGCAATACCGATACGCTGACACTGACCGCCGGAGAATTCATGCGGATAGCGGTTGATCAGGTTAGGCAACAGCCCGACCTTCAGCATCATCGCCTTCACTTTCTCTTTCACCTCTAACCGAGGCATATTCGGGTTATAGGTTTTCAGCGGTTCGGCGATAATTTCCCCGATGGTCATACGTGGATTCAACGACGCCAGCGGATCCTGGAAAATCATCTGAATGTCACTGCGGGTTTTACGCCACTCGTTATCAGACATATTCAGCAGGTCTTTGCCAAGCCACGCCACACGGCCATCGGTCGCTTTCACCAGGCCGATCAGCGCACGGGCAAAGGTGGATTTGCCACAACCGGACTCCCCCACGACGCCCAGCGTTTCCCCTTCATACAGACGCAGCGTCACGCCATCGACCGCTTTCAGGGTTTTCGAAGGCTGCCAGAACCACTGTTTACCATCTTTGATGTCGAAATGGACTTTGAGATCGGCCACTTCGAGCAGGACTTTTTTCTCCGGCGCATGGGTGTTCATTGCCGCGCTGTCCATGATTGTATTGTCTGTCATACCAGTTCCTCCAGCGGCTTGTAGCACGCACGCAAACGACCATCACCGAAACGCTCAAGCGGAGGTGCAGTGGCACAAATATCCATCGAGTGCGGACAACGTGGCTGGAACGGACAGCCTTTAGGCAGGCGCAGCAGGTTCGGCGGGTTACCCGGAATGGTCATCATCGCGCCACCTTCCGCATCAAGACGCGGAACGGCATTCAGCAAACCAATGGAATACGGGTGGCAAGGCTCGTAGAAAACGTCGCGGGCGCGACCATATTCCATGGTACGTCCTGCATACATGACCAGCACTTTGTCACAGATACCGGCAACAACGCCCAGATCGTGGGTGATCATGATAATCGCCGTATTGAACTCGGCTTTCAGCTCATTCAGCAGCGTCATGATCTGAGCCTGAACGGTCACGTCGAGGGCCGTGGTCGGTTCGTCAGCAATCAGCAGCTTCGGACGGCACAACAGCGCCATCGCAATCATCACACGCTGACGCATGCCGCCGGAAAACTCGTGCGGGAACATCTTCATACGCTTGCGGGCTTCCGGCATTTTCACCGCGTCCAGCATGCGCACAGATTCTTCGAAGGCCTCACGTTTGCTGAGATTTTTGTGCAGTATCAGCACTTCCATCAGCTGCTCACCCACACGCATGTACGGGTTCAGTGAGGTCATCGGATCCTGAAAAATCATCGAAATCTGTTCGGCGCGCAGCTTGTTCAGCTCTTTTTGCGGCAGATTGAGAATTTCGCGGCCGTTGAATTTAGCCGAGCCTTCAATGCGACCGTTGCTCGCCAGCAACCCCATCAGCGCAAACGCAGTCTGAGATTTACCGGAGCCGGATTCGCCAACGATCCCCAGGGTTTCGCCAGCGCGCAGATCAAAGTTAAGATCGTTAACCGCAGTCACATCACCGTCCGGAGTTTCGAACGTGACGCGCAGGTCTTTAACATCAAGCAGCGTCTGCCCGTTCGCAGCGTGCGATGACGCGGCATTCGCCTGAATTTGTTCAATGGTGCTCATGATTGCACTCCTTAACGATCTTTCGGGTCGAGGGCATCACGCAGGCCATCGCCGATAAAATTGAAACAAAACAGAGTTACAACCAGGAAGCCTGCCGGGAACAGCAGTAACCAAGGTGAAACTTCCATCGAGTTGGCACCGTCACTCAGTAACGCGCCCCAACTGCTCAGCGGCTCCTGCGTACCCAGACCCAAGAAGCTCAGGAAGGATTCGAACAGGATCATGCTTGGCACCAGCAGCGACGCATAGACCACGACGACACCCAGTACGTTAGGAACAATGTGACGCAATACGATATTTCGCGTACTCACACCACTGACCAGCGCCGCTTCGATGAATTCTTTACGTTTCAGGCTGAGCGTCTGACCACGCACGATACGCGCCATGTCCAGCCACGACACCATACCGATCGCAACGAATATCAGCAGGATATTTTGCCCGAAGAAGGTCACCAGCAGGATAACGAAGAACATGAACGGGAAGGAGTTGAGGATTTCAAGCAAACGCATCATAGCGGAGTCAATTTTGCCGCCCAGGTAGCCGGACAAAGACCCGTAGAGAGTCCCGAGGATCACCGCCACCAGTGCAGCAGCAACGCCGACCATCAGGGAGATTCGCCCGCCGATTGCCACACGCACCAGTAAGTCACGGCCTGATGAGTCAGTACCGAAAAAGTGGTGAGAAGCCATATCAGGCGCGGCTGACATCATGTTCCAGTCAGTATCATCGTAGGCAAACTGCGACAGCAACGGGGCAAATGCCACGAACAGCGCAATAAAGGCCAGAACGATCAGACTGGTTACCGCTGCGCGGTTATGCATAAAGCGACGACGTGCGTCCTGCCACAAGCTGCGGCCTTCAACTTCCAGTTTTTCGCTGAAGTTCTCGACAACGTCGCTGTTTTTCTTACTTAACATCATTGACGTACTCCGGCATTAATAACGGATTTTCGGGTCGATGACGGCGTACAGCACGTCAACGATCGCATTGAATAAAATGGTCAATGCGCCCACTAAAATAGTCAGGCTCAATACCAGTGAGTAGTCACGGTTTAAAGCACCGTTAACAAACAACTGGCCGATGCCCGGCAATCCGAAAATGCTCTCGATAACCATCGAACCGGTGATGATCCCAACAAATGCTGGCCCCATATAGGACAGCACCGGCAGCAGCGCAGGTTTCAGTGCATGGCGCAAAATAATGCGATGCAACGGCAAGCCTTTGGCGCGGGCTGTACGGATAAAGTTGGAGTGCAGAATTTCGATCATCGAACCACGGGTGATACGCGCGATACTGGCGATATAGGCCAGTGACAAGGCGACCATCGGCAGGATCATGTATTTCACCCCACCGCCGTTCCAGCCGCCGCCCGGCAGCCATTTCAGTGTGATGGCAAATATCAGCACCAGTAATGGCGCGACCACGAAACTGGGGATAACCACCCCGGTCATGGCGACCCCCATCACCGTATAGTCCCACTTGGTGTTTTGATTCAGCGCAGCAATAACGCCCGCCGTCACACCAAACACAATCGCCATAATGAATGCCGCCAGGCCTAATTTCGCCGAAACCGGGAAAGAAGCCGCGACCAGATCATTGACGGTGTAATCCTTGTATTTGAACGACGGGCCAAAGTCACCTTTCGCCAGTTGTTCTAAATAATTGAAATACTGCTTATAGATTGGATCATTGAGGTGATATTTCGCCTCAATGTTGGCCATAACTTCTGGCGGAAGATTACGCTCACCCGTAAAAGGGCTACCGGGGGCGAGACGCATCATAAAAAACGAAATGGTGATCAAAATGAATAGCGTCGGAATCGCTTCCAGACAGCGGCGTAAAATAAACTTTAACATTGCCCGTACCTGTTTCTAAGCCTGTCACTACAGCTTGATAGTTTTGGCTTGGTCACGATGCCCCGCGTGTGTGGGTCATCATGGTGGCTCTTTGCTTTGGCACTGAACGTCAGCGCTAAGAACATTACTTACATCAAATAAAAAACAGGGCAGCTCGGGGATGCCCTGTTCTTTTCACTGATTAGTGTTTGATGATGTACAGATCTTTCACGTAGACGTTGTCCTGTGGATCTTTACCGGTGTAACCGCCAACGTAAGGTTTCACCAGACGCGCGTTCACGTAGTAATAAACAGGCACGATAACGGAGTCTTTATCCAGCTGGGTTTCAGCTTTCTGATACAGATCAGCACGCTCGTCATCCGTCTTCGCGGTCAGAGTGTCAGCAATCGCTTTATCAAACGCTGCGCTCTTATAGTGAGAGGTGTTGTTGCTGCTGTCAGACAACATGGTGTTCAGGAAAGAAGAAGGTTCGTTGTAGTCAGAGCACCAGCCGGCACGCGCCACATCGAAGTTGCCCTGATGACGGCTGTCGAGGAAGGTTTTCCACTCCTGGTTAACCAGCTTCACGTCAACGCCCAGGTTTTTCTTCCAGATAGCCGCTGCGGCGATAGCCAGTTTTTTGTGCAGGTCAGAGGTGTTGTACAGCAGCTCGAAGGTCAGAGGTTTAGCCGGCGTGTAGCCCGCTTCAGCCAGCAGTTTTTTCGCTTCGGTGTTGCGCTGATCCTGAGTCTCTTTGAACCAGGCCGGAGGCGTCAGTTTCGCGCCGTCGGTGTAAGGAGGAGTGTAGCTGTAGGCTGGCAGGTCGCCCTGCGCTTTCACCTTGTTCACGATGATGTCGCGATCCAGGCCCAGTTTCAGTGCTTCACGAACGCGTGAATCAGTGAATGGTGCTTTCTGGTTGTTGATTTCGTAGTAGTAAGTACACAGGTACGGGTCAACATGAACTTCGGTAGGGATTTCTTTTTTCAGCTTCTGGAACAGTTCAATCGGCATGTTGTTGTAAGTCATGTCGATTTCGCCACTGCGGTAGCGGTTAACGTCTGTCACTTCTGAAGAAATTGGCAGATAGGTAACCTGGTTAATCACAGTTTTGGCGTTGTCCCAGTAAGTCGGGCTACGTTCGAGCACGATACGTTCGTTGACGGTCCATGCTTTCAGTTTGTATGCGCCATTGCTGACGTAGTTTTCTGGTTGAGTCCATTTGTCGCCAAATTTCTCAACAACACTTTTGTTCACCGGCTTCATCGCGGTGTGAGACAGCATTTTGACAAAATACGGTACTGGCTCAGTCAGGGTCACTTGCAGAGTATGGTCATCAATCGCTTTCACACCCAGCGTATCAGGGCTTTTTTTACCACTGATGATGTCATCGATGTTTTCGATGTGGCCGTATTGCAGGTAGCTTTCATAAGGAGAGGCGGTTTTTGGGTCAGCCAGGCGCTGCCAGCTGTATACGAAATCCTGAGCAGTCACAGGATCGCCGTTAGACCATTTTGCTTCCGGACGCAGGTGGAAGGTCCAGACTTTGAAATCTTTATTATCCCAGCTGGTGGCAACACCAGGGATCACACTGCCGTCTTTGCTGTCGGTATTGACCAGGCCTTCCATCAGATCACGGATCACGTTGGATTCAGGTACGCCTTCCACTTTATGCGGATCAAGGGACTGTACTTCTGAACCGTTGTTACGCACCAGTTCTTGCTTGTCTGACAGGGTCACGCCTGCAGGCACGGTGGCTGCAAAGGCGGTATTAATGGAAATGGCGCCAACCGCAGCCATGATGCAGGCAGCCAGCAGATTTTTTTTTGTGATGTTGGTCATTGTCATTCAACTCCAATTTTTATTATGAACTTGCACACTCTGGCGCAAGATAAACCCTTACTGCGTCAACGGGTTTCACAAGCAGGAACGAATTGCTCAAGAAAGGCCCCCATTCAGTAACCATCCGCGGATGGCTTCCCCTATTACTGCGTGAAGCAAGTGAAACGTCAGGCTGTTAAGCGCCATGCGGTTTCAGAGATCGTTAAGGAAGATCTCCTCCATTTGACTTACCCCGTTTATCACCGGCATTCATTCCGGAGGTACACCAGGCAGTCGCATACTGATATTCCTAATGACTTTAAATAAAATTTTTTGGCTGTCACCGGTATAGGTGAAAGCATTTCCGCCGTCATCAAACGTCAGAAATCAATTAAGAAGAAGAACTGAAGATTTGTTTTGCTGAGCGGGAAGATTCAACTCAGAGCTGTGTAATGGCGGTAACGCAAAGATCGTCTTCCTGCGAAAAGAAAACGACTGAGGATAATTTTGCGGTACGTATTGCGACACTTTGCTCTCCAAAAACAAATGAAATTGCTTCAATCTTTCTGTGCCTTGCAAGATTCGTTCTCACTTAGAGCATGACTCTACACAATTTTCCATTTGTTAAGACGATTTGAAAATTATCAGAAGCCCGATACCGGCGCCAATTAATTTTGCAAATTTGTTACGCAATTCTCTTTTATACGTTACTAAGCTTTTGAGCGCCCAAGATACCTACACCGTGAAACAGCAGGTAACTTGCTGTTTAAACTCATCTTAAATGCAATTTACAGGTCCGAAATCTCCTGCGAGGTTGCTCAAGAACTCGACTGACACAATCAGTTAACATTCTGACGATTTCAAGGATAAAGCCCTGTTAACTGCTGTGTTAACACTAATAACATCTCGATACGGCCTGCACAAGCCTTACAGAATGATGTGGATAAATTAACGGCAATACGGGCAGTAAAGGAGGGGTTTTAGCAAAAAAATAGCTAAGTTTATTAGAAGAAATGAAGGCTTGGATTCAAAAGAAGTCTGAGAAGGGAGTTTACGCCACATTAGGGTGCAAATGCTCTTATTTACACCATTAGCTGCACTATATTAATGCATTTGATTATAAGCAGACGTAATAATTATCACGAAATCACGTTTATGATCTCGTGATAATTTGGCTGCGTATTGATTAGAGAAGGCCGGGGAAAATAGCTTTAATTCCTGTCACAATAAATTCGATGCCCAAAGACATCAGTAACAACCCCATGATTCGGGTAATCACGTTGATGCCCGTCTGCCCCAGTAAACGAACCAACAGCGGTGCCGCACGGAACAGAAGCCAGCAACAAAAGGCAAAGAAGATGATCGCCAGCGTAAGACCCAGCAGATTCTGCCAGCCGTTATAGCGGGAACTCCAGACAATCGTAGAACTGATTGCCCCGGGCCCTGCCATCAAGGGTAATGCCAAAGGCACTACACCGACATTTTCACGGATCGCAGTTTCCGACTTCTCTTGTTTGTTCTGCTTATCTTCACCGAGCTTGCCGCTGATCATCGACATCGCAATGGTCACAACCAGAATGCCGCCTGCGATGCGGAATGAATCAATGGAAATCCCAAACAGATGCAGAATGGCATCGCCGAGGAACAACGCTGTCGACAATATAATGGCGACGGATAAGTTAGCCGTCATGTTGGTCTTATTACGACCGGCGGCAGCCTGATAGCTGGTCATACTAATGAAGACAGGCAGGATCCCTACCGGGTTAACCAGCGCGAACAACCCGACGAAAAATTTGATATAGCCTGAAAAATCTAATAAAGATTGGCTCACGCAGAACTCCGCACAAATTGCCAGTAGATGAAGGTCTTGATGGGGCGCTAATGTACTGGAATTGCAAAGATGGCGCCACGTCGTTTCGTGGTATTTATCACCAGAATTTCATTAAAAAGCAGTGAATGACACTTTTGTTAAAAAAGTGTAATATTACTGCCTCAAAAAGCCGTTAAGTTGTAGATAGTTCCCACTTTTTTGATAATCATTCTTATTAACCCCCAGCTGAAAGGAGTCAGCATTGGTGTTTAGTGATCCAGATCAAATTCCCTCTGCCTACAAATAGGTAAGCTTTGCGCATAGTCACTCACCGGTACTTGCGAACACTCTCTGAGATAAACGTTCACAAAATGGCGCGGAATGACAATTTATCTACTCTGGGTGCTACACGACTGAAAGCTCTTTGAGCAAATAAAGAGACAGAGATAACACATTGAGAACAGTAGTAATAATTACTTTCTCACAGTGGAGGATAGCAAGGCTATACTCATCTCTGGCAGGTTATTTACTAAAAGAGTTTAACTTTATCAGGAGAGCATTATGGCTGTAACAAATGTCGCTGAACTGAACGCACTCGTTGCCCGAGTGAAAAAGGCACAACGTGAATACGCCAACTTCAGTCAAGAACAAGTAGATAAGATCTTCGCCGCCGCCGCCCTGGCTGCTGCTGATGCTCGAATTCTGCTGGCAAAACTTGCTGTTGAAGAATCCGGTATGGGTATCGTCGAAGACAAAGTGATCAAAAACCACTTCGCCTCTGAATATATCTACAACGCTTATAAAGATGAAAAAACCTGTGGCATCCTCGGTCAGGATGACACCTTCGGTACCATCACTATCGCAGAGCCAATCGGCCTCATCTGCGGTATCGTACCGACAACTAACCCAACTTCTACCGCGATTTTCAAAGCGCTGATCAGCCTGAAAACACGTAACGGTATCATCTTCTCTCCACACCCACGTGCTAAAAACGCAACCAACAAAGCCGCAGATATCGTTCTGCAAGCCGCTATCGCTGCGGGTGCGCCAAAAGACATCATTGGCTGGATTGATGAACCAAGCGTAGAGCTGTCCAATCAGTTAATGCATCACCCGGATCTGAACCTGATCCTGGCAACCGGTGGCCCGGGCATGGTGAAAGCCGCTTACAGCTCCGGTAAACCCGCGATTGGCGTTGGTGCCGGTAATACCCCGGTTGTCGTTGATGAAACCGCTGATATCAAACGTGTTGTCGCTTCCGTTCTGATGTCTAAAACCTTCGATAACGGTGTTATCTGTGCGTCTGAACAGTCCATCATCGTGGTTGATTCTGTTTATAACGCAGTGCGTGAACGTTTCTCTTCTCACGGCGGCTACCTGCTGCAGGGTAAAGAGTTGAAAGCCGTTTCCGACATCATTCTTAAAAACGGTGGCCTGAACGCGGCAATCGTAGGCCAGCCAGCCGCGAAAATCGCTGAAATGGCCGGCATCAAAGTGCCAGCTCATACTAAAGTGTTAATCGGTGAAGTCAGCGTTGTTGACGAATCAGAACCGTTTGCACACGAAAAACTGTCCCCTACCCTTGCGATGTACCGTGCGAAAGATTTCGAAGATGCGGTAGCAAAAGCAGAAAAACTGGTAGAAATGGGCGGTATCGGCCACACCTCTTGTCTGTATACAGACCAGGACAACCAACCAGAACGTGTTAATTATTTTGGCAACAAAATGAAAACCGCACGTATTCTGATCAACACCCCGGCTTCACAGGGTGGTATCGGTGACCTGTATAACTTCAAACTTGCCCCTTCTCTGACGCTGGGCTGCGGTTCATGGGGTGGTAACTCCATCTCTGAAAACGTCGGTCCAAAACACTTGATCAACAAGAAAACTGTAGCGAAGCGAGCAGAAAACATGTTGTGGCATAAACTTCCAAAATCTATTTACTTCCGTCGTGGCTCACTGCCAATCGCACTGGAAGAAGTGGCGACTGACGGAGCGAAACGCGCCTTCATCGTTACTGACCGCTACTTATTCAATAACGGCTATGCAGACCAAATCACCAGCGTTCTGAAAGGTCACGGTATTGAAACTGAAGTCTTCTTCGAAGTAGAAGCGGATCCAACGCTGAGTATCGTTCGTAAAGGTGCTGAGCAGATGAACTCTTTCAAACCAGACGTGATTATCGCGCTGGGTGGTGGTTCACCGATGGATGCCGCTAAAATCATGTGGGTTCTGTACGAACATCCAGATACTCAGTTTGAAGATTTGGCGCTGCGCTTTATGGATATCCGTAAACGTATCTACAAATTCCCGAAAATGGGTGTGAAAGCGAAAATGATCGCCGTCACTACCACTTCCGGTACCGGTTCTGAAGTCACTCCGTTTGCAGTAGTGACAGATGACGCAACAGGTCAGAAATATCCACTGGCTGACTACGCGCTCACCCCAGATATGGCTATCGTTGATGCCAACCTGGTGATGAACATGCCGAAATCACTCTGTGCGTTCGGTGGTCTGGATGCGGTGACTCACGCACTGGAAGCTTACGTTTCCGTTCTGGCGAATGAATATTCTGATGGTCAGGCTCTGCAGGCGCTGAAATTACTGAAAGAAAACCTGCCAGCCAGCTACCACGAAGGTTCTAAAAACCCGGTTGCTCGTGAACGTGTGCACAATGCGGCCACTATCGCCGGTATCGCGTTTGCGAACGCCTTCCTGGGTGTGTGTCACTCAATGGCCCATAAACTGGGTTCCGAGTTCCACATTCCACACGGTCTGGCTAACGCCATGCTGATTTCAAACGTTATCCGTTACAACGCGAACGATAACCCAACTAAACAGACTGCTTTCAGTCAGTATGACCGCCCACAAGCGCGTCGTCGTTACGCAGAAATCGCTGACCATTTAGGTCTGGGCGCTCCTGGTGACCGTACTGCACAGAAAATCCAAAAACTGTTGAACTGGTTAGACGAAATCAAAGCGGATCTGGGTATTCCAACTTCAATCCGTGAAGCCGGTGTGCAGGAAGCTGACTTCCTGGCGAAAGTAGACAAACTGTCTGAAGATGCGTTTGATGACCAGTGTACCGGTGCTAACCCACGTTACCCGCTGATCGCCGAACTGAAACAGATTCTGATGGATACTTACTACGGTCGTGAGTACAACGAAGATGTTGCTGATGAAGTTGCCATTGCAGCTCCGGCACCTAAAGCTGAAAAGAAAACCAGCAAAAAATAATCTGCTGAGATTCCCGTAAGCAAAAAACCCGCCAAATGGCGGGTTTTTTTATTGTGCTATCAGGAGCGTCACTCGACGTTTTAATGACACTCTTCAATCTGGTACAGATTTGCTACCGCTCACAGGCCCGGCTGACTTAGCGTGTCTTTGTATCGTCAAGGGGAGCTATCGCGGCCATGGCTTCTTTATAATGCTTGCGACAAACGGACACATAGCTCTCATCCCCGCCAATGACCACCTGTGCGCCATCGTGAAGCGCGTTACCCTTCTCATCCATGCGGAGGTTGCGGTTGGCCTTACGGCCGCAGTGACAGATGGTTTTAAGCTCGACCAGCTTATCCGCCCATGCCAGCAGGTACTCGCTGCCTTCAAAAAGCTCCCCACGGAAATCTGTCCGCAATCCGTAACACAGAACCGGCACATCAAGGTCGTCCACGACGTCTGTAAGCTGCGACACCTGCGCCTTGGTAAGAAACTGACACTCATCTATCAAAACGCAATTCAGGCGCTGTGAGCCGCTGTCCTGTGCGATCAAATTAAAGAGATCGGTTTCTTTATTGTAAAGTTCCGCAGGCGATGACAACCCGATACGAGAACTGACCTTACCGACGCCAAACCGGTGATCTAACTCCGCCGTTAAGACCAGCGTACGCATGCCACGTTCTTGATAATTATATGAAGACTGCAACAGAGATGTCGATTTACCGGCGTTCATCGCCGAGTAATAAAAATAAAGTTGAGCCATTAAGCGGCGACCCCGTTAAGTATTGGATGGCGGAATTTTTCGGCACGGATTGTACCATAGCCCCTGCCGGCTGATAACATCGCGTCACCGATCCCAATAAGATCCACGAATAACGCTTTATGACTTTTCAAAAAACACAGAAACTTACAAACAGAAATTATAAAACCCGCCAATCATAATGCGTTATCTGAACACCTTATTACCTTATCTGACCGGTATTTATATGTAATACCTTATGCGTACGCTGGTTTGTCTATACATAGCGGATCCGATCAGCGGAGTCTTAAAAATTCGGTAAAAATCCTATAGGCTGTAGCATTAATGCCCTGATTTGCCATATCCTTACAATAGATGCTGACGTAAATGTTTTATTTGTGCGAAGTCTCGCAAAGTTATACAACGCATCTTGCGGCACGCGAATACACCTGAAGAATGTATTGAAAATTAGCTTATATGCCCCAGATAAATAGTGTGTTCCGGCTCAACTATATTTTTACACTGTTATCAATATTTGCTTTAAATGCGTAAATTAGAGTCAGGTGTTCAAATTGGCTATTGCAGAATAGAGAAGAGCAATCTATTATTAACCAAACGCCCCCCACCATATAATTTGAGACTAGTATAATGAGCGAAGCATTAAAGATTCTGAACAACATCCGTACTCTGCGCGCACAAGCAAGAGAATGCACTCTCGAAACTCTGGAAGAGATGCTGGAGAAATTAGAAGTTGTTGTTAACGAACGTCGCGAAGAAGATTCTCAGGCAGCTGCTGAAATTGAAGAGCGTACACGTAAACTGCAACAATACCGTGAAATGCTGATTGCTGATGGCATTGATCCTAACGAATTGCTGCAAACAATGGCTGCTACCAAATCTGCTGGTAAAGCTAAGCGTGCTGCACGCCCTGCGAAATACAAATATATCGACGAGAACGGCGAAAACAAAACCTGGACTGGCCAGGGTCGTACTCCAGCTGTGATCAAGAAAGCAATTGAAGAGCAAGGCAAATCACTGGACGATTTCCTGCTGTAATTGCCCTTATTGACCTCAGTGTTATTAATGCTAAAACCCATCCTTGTGATGGGTTTTTTGTTATGTATTTAGGTTGATGCATTTCGGGTAGCAACAAAAATCAAAAACAAACCAGGTTAAACAACCATAAGATTTAACTGAATTATTTCTGATAAATAAAAAAGGCTGCCTGGGCAGCCTTTTGTTATTAGTTCATGTCAGACCTGGTAAAAATCGCGGTACCAGTCAACAAAGTTCTGCACGCCCTGCTCAACCGTCGTTTCCGGCTTAAAGTGGATAGCCTCATACAGCGGCTGTGTATCCGCACTGGTTTCATGCACGTCACCAGGCTGCATAGGCAGCATATTCTTTTCAGCCTCAATCCCAAGGGCCTTCTCAAGCGCGCTGATATAGGCCGTCAGCTTCACCGGATGGTTATTACCGATGTTATAGACACTATAAGGCGCTGAACTGCTGGCAGGAGAACCTTCTTCTACCGTCCAGTCCTGCTGCGCTTGTGGAATGACATCCTGCAGGCGAACAATGGATTCGGCAATATCATCGATATATGTGAAGTCCCGGCGCATTTCGCCGTGGTTATAAACATCAATACTCTGACCGGCGATCATTGCTTTGGTAAACTTAAACAGCGCCATATCAGGACGCCCCCACGGACCGTAAACAGTAAAGAAACGTAATCCGGTGGTTGGCAGGCGATAAAGATGCGAATAAGTATGAGCCATTAATTCATTGGCTTTTTTCGTCGCAGCATACAATGACACGGGATGATCAACCGAATCATCCGTTGAGAAGGGTTGCTTCTTGTTCAGACCATAAACTGAGCTGGAAGACGCATAAAGCAAATGACCGACTTTATTATGACGGCACCCTTCCAGCACATTAACAAATCCTATGAGGTTAGAATCTGCATAAGCTAAAGGATTCTCAATGGAATACCGGACACCGGCCTGCGCAGCCAAATGAATAACACGATCAAAACGCTGTGCCGCAAACAATGCCGCCATACCCTCACGATCGGCTAAATCCAGCTTGATAAACTCAAAGCCGTCTTTATTTTCCAGTTGTGACAGACGTGCGAGTTTCAGATTGACGTCATAATAGTCATTGAGATTATCCATCCCGACAACGGTATGGCCTGCCGAAAGCAAACGTTGTGACACATAAAAACCAATAAACCCTGCAGCGCCGGTAACCAGATATTTCATGAATTCTCCTTACAGAACCGGATTAACTGATGCACCACGGCCAATCCCGTAGTAAGTGAACCCGCGTTTTTCTAAACGTTCAGGATCGAATAAATTACGACCATCAAAGATGACCGGTTCTTTTAATGCATTTTTGATGACATCGAAATCAGGCGCGCGGAAATTCTGCCATTCCGTACAAATAATCAGCGCATCGGCGTTTTGCAATGCGGATTCTTTGGTTCCCATCAGTTCGAGATCTTCACGATGACCGTAAATTCGCTGAGTTTCATTCATGGCTTCCGGATCGTAGGCTTTGATTTTCGCGCCCGCGGCCCAAAGTTGTTCCATTAAAACGCGGCTGGAAGCTTCACGCATATCATCGGTATTCGGCTTAAAGGACAGCCCCCAAAGTGCGAAGGTTTTACCCTGCAGATCCTGACCGAAGTGGCGCTGAATGAAAGTCGGTAATTTATATTTCTGCTGATAATTCACCTGTTCCACAGCCTGTAATAATTTTGGCTGATAACCAATATGTTCTGCCGTGCGGATCAAAGCCTGCACGTCTTTTGGGAAACAGGAACCGCCGTAACCGCAGCCAGGATAGATAAAGTGATAACCGATACGGGAATCAGAACCGATCCCCTGACGTACTTTCTCGATATCCGCACCCAGCATTTCAGCCAGATTAGACATCTCATTCATAAAGCTGATTTTGGTGGCCAGCATGCAGTTAGCAGCGTATTTGGTCAGCTCAGCACTGCGAATGTCCATCAGGATCATACGGTCATGATTGCGGTTGAAGGGCTCGTACAGTTCACGGATAGGGTCGATGGCGTCAGGATTGTCGGTACCGATAACAATACGCTCCGGGCGCATGCAGTCGGCAACAGCGGCCCCCTCTTTCAGGAACTCCGGATTTGACACCACGTTGAAATCGATGTCTACGCCGCGCTGTTTCAGCACTTCGGTCATCACGGCACGAACTTTATCTGCCGTGCCGACAGGAACGGTTGACTTATCAATCACCACTTTTGTGTCGGTCATATGTTCAGCAATAGTCCGCGCTACAGCGGTAACATATTTCAGGTCGGCGGAGCCATCTTCATCCGGCGGCGTGCCCACAGCAATAAACTGAACGGTGGCATGCGCCACGCCTTCGGCCGCATCTGTGCTGAACATCAGACGCCCGGCTTCATAATTCTGTTTTACCAGCGGCGTTAAACCCGGTTCGAAAATGGGGATCTGACCATTTTTCAGGTTCTCCACTTTGTTCGCATCAACATCGATGCACAAAACTTCATGCCCGACTTCAGCAAGAACCGCCGCCTGAACAAGTCCGACGTAACCGATACCAAAAACTGTTACTTTCATCAGCGAATTCCTATTATTTATTTTTTAACAAACATTTTTAGACAACGTTAATTAGACGGCTAAATTTCTGGGCGCATTATACCAGTTTCACACGTAAGTGCCTCTGCAATGGCATATTTTGCATAAGATAGGTCTTAGAATAATGTGATGAATCATGAATATGAAAAGTCGTGCGGAAGAAATGCTCAATACTATTAAGGCATTATTCTACTTGCTGAGAAATATGCTCACTCAGTAGACAACATTAATCTCAGACGTCCACCCGATCCCCACACCTGGCACTGCCACGCGTCGCAGCGCTGGCTTATCTGGTTGGAATAGGTGGCGCCTGTCGTGCCCAACGGCACGCCGTTGCTGAGCTGGATGGTATTGGTCCCGGTATTGACGTTGGCGTGTAATCCCGCAGACACCAGAATCAGGTTTTTTTGCTCGGCATGATAATAACCGAGCAGAAGAGGAAACTGCCCTTTCAGATTGGCTTGTTTAAATAAGTGATTCACCTGCTTGAGCAGCGTCGACATCTGCGGCAACCGCTGATGCTGATCGCTCAGATGCTCACGCAGCAGGCTGTTGAAAATAGCGCGCAGCAACAGTGCCGCCAGCACCCCATTTTCATTCGCACGGGTGACGTCAAGGCAATAGAAACCAAGATCTTTAGACGACAGCGCCGCGATGTCCAGCACCAGCCCCGGATGGTCGGTGGTGGTCAGTTGCCGGTAATTAATGCGGCAGTGAGCAAGGGTTTGTTGAACAGGTGGCTGCAACTCTTTCAGCAAGCGCTGCGCTTCATTCGGATTCCGGCACAGGGCTTCCCAGTCCTGAACCAGTGAACTCTCTTCCATCGCCTGCGAAGAAAACAGTTTCGGATACAGGCAGGTGAGCAAGGCTTCGCGCAAGCGCTGGAGATCGCCGATGGGCTTGAGCAATACATCTTCCACACCGAGGCGCAGCATCGTTGCCACGTCAGTCATTTTATCGGTGGCTGAAATCACCAGAACAGGAATTTTATTTCCCTGCAATCGCAGGTTCTCAACGAATTCAATGCCGCCCATTTCGGGCATCGCCAAATCGCAAAGGATTAAATCAGGAGGGAAATCTTCGATCAGAGAGAGTGCCTGAAGACCGTTTTCCGCTTCCGTGAAGGTAGCGCCGAGAGAACTCACATAACCCGCGAGCACAGATCGGAAAACGGCTTCGTCTTCTACGATAAGTATGTGCTTGCTTGTAAGTGGTTTATCCATCACGACCCCCGGATTTTCTTATTCTAATAGTGGCTCATAAAGCCTGATTTTGCTTGTCAGAATTATCAGATTCCGTCAATGCGCACGTTAAGCCACTCAGAACGGTTTGTTTTTTATCAAGGGTAACAATTGCTCACGTTGCTTTTCTACAGCGAGACGCCCCGCCTCGATCGCCTCCGCAGCGCGATGGAAATCCAGTGTGGAAATTTGCGGACAATAGGGCTGAATCACCACATCCGGCGGATCCCCCGCCATGCGGTTACGCTTGAGGCGGTTCTCCAGTACCTGAATGGACGTCGACATGATTTCCATGGCTGAAGGGCTGACGTTCGGCTTACGGGCATTCGGGCGGGTCAGACGCTGGCGAAGTCTGTCCCGCCAGCTCAGCTCTTTCTCCAGACTGTGTTCATCGCCGGTCGGCTGTACCGTGAGCAGATCCTGCTGCATCAGATGGGCGTCGTGCTGCAAATCTACTGCGATGACGATATCTGCCCCCAGCGCACGGGTCAGCGATACCGGCACCGGATTGACCACCGCCCCATCCACCAGCCAGTAACCGTTGTGCCAGACCGGAGCCAGCAGGCCGGGCATACTACAGGAAGCACGCACCGCTTCGTGCAAATCCCCTTTCGTCAGCCACAGTTCACGCCCGGTACTCAGGTTGGTCGCCACAGCCCCAAATTTTTTCGAACATTCTTCGAACTCGCTGACGCGGATAATCTGGCCGACCGCATTAAACACCCGCTCGCCGCGCAACAGTCCACCGCGCTTCCATGAAAAATCCATCAGCCGCAGCACGTCCCAGTAACTAAAAGATCGCACCCAACTTTCCATTGCCGGCAATCTGTTGCTGACATACGCCGCACCCACCAGCGCGCCAACCGAACAGCCGGCGACCACATCCACCTCAATATCCATGTCTTTCAGGGCATTAATCACGCCAATATGCGCCCAGCCTTTTGCTGCTCCCGAGCCAAGGGCCAGACCGATCGTGACTTTTCTACTCATTTGAAAACCTTAATGCCAACTGTGGATAAAAGTGAACCGGGAAGCGCGTTGCCACACGGCGAGGATGTTAGGTAACATAACACTTTGACGCATTCAATAGCGCAACCTGCTTGTAACATATGTAATACAGGCTGAATCAGGAGTTTACGTGTCCCTACTTTGCCCTTGCGGCAGCAACATTTTGTTCGACGAATGCTGCCAGCCTTACATCGACGAGACAAAACCGGCGCCCAACCCCGCCGCGCTGATGCGTTCGCGCTACACCGCGTACACATTGAAAAATGCGAGTTATCTGATCGCCACCTGGCACCCGGATTGTCACGCAGAGCACTGGCGCGAAAGTTTGCAGGACGGGTTTGCGACCACGCAATGGCTTGGATTGCAGGTGTTAAACCAGCACGAAGGCCGTGATCAGGACGAAGGTTTTGTGGAGTTCGCCGCACGCTTTACCGAAACCGGTCAGGAACAAATCCATCTTATTCATGAACGTTCGCGATTTCTTCGTTTGAAAGATCGCTGGTACTATATAGATGGAATCAAACCGCAGACAGGCCGCAATGATGCCTGCCCTTGCGGTTCGGGTAAAAAATATAAGAAGTGCTGCGGTAAATAATTGACCGCATTATGACTACCAGTCTTGGACAGGATCCACACCCTCATGCCGCAACAGAACGTACAAACCAAGGTATTACGCACCATTTGCCCTGATGCAAAAGGTCTGATCGCCAAAATCACTAACATTTGCTACAAGCACGAACTCAATATCGTGCAGAACAATGAATTCGTGGATCACCGCACCGGACGCTTCTTCATGCGTACCGAGCTGGAAGGGATCTTCAACGACACCACACTGCTTGCCGATCTCGACAGCGCGCTGCCGGCGGGTTCGGTGCGTGAGTTAAACAGCACAGGCCGTCGCCGTATCGTCATTCTGGTGACCAAAGAGGCCCATTGCCTGGGTGATCTGTTGATGAAAGCCGTTTACGGTGGACTGGATGTTGAGATCGCAGCCGTTATCGGTAACCACGACACGCTGCAATCGCTGGTTGAACGCTTTGACATTCCGTTCCATCTGGTCAGCCACGAAGGCCTGACCCGCGAACAGCATGACAGCGCGATGATTGCCCAGATCGATCAGTACCAGCCTGATTACGTCGTACTGGCGAAATACATGCGCGTGCTGACACCGGGTTTTGTGCAGCATTATCCGCATCAGGTTATCAATATTCACCACTCGTTCCTGCCTGCCTTTATCGGCGCACGCCCTTACCATCAGGCGTACGAGCGCGGCGTTAAACTGATTGGTGCCACCGCGCATTACGTCAACGACAGTTTAGACGAAGGCCCGATCATCATGCAGGACGTGATTAACGTCGATCACACCTACACCGCCGAAGATATGATGCGCGCCGGTCGTGACGTTGAAAAAAATGTGCTCAGCCGTGCGCTTTATCGCGTTCTGGCGCAGCGCGTTTTTGTTTACGGAAACCGCACGGTTATTCTGTAAATGCTGTTCTGACGATGCTTTTCGCACAGAGAAGCATCGTTAAGAACAAAAAAACCGCAATCGAACTTTTTTATCGCTTTCAGCACTTTACACATCCGTTTCATTTGGTATTATGCGCCCCGTTCGCAGCGTTAACCGCTGTAACGTGAAATCATCCATGTAGCACATGATGATTTATGGCTAAGAAGTACGTAGTAAAAATCCACAAAAAATTGTGGTGGGGTTCCCGAGCGGCCAAAGGGAGCAGACTGTAAATCTGCCGTCATCGACTTCGAAGGTTCGAATCCTTCCCCCACCACCATCTTCCAGTAGTTCTCCTTACCTCCCCAAAAAAACAAAAACCAAATAAAGCTCAGATCGGGAAGGATAGAGAATCTTCGACCCGAAGGTTCGAGCCGAGCGAAGCGAGACAGCGTTGCGCAGCAACGACCCGCAGGGCGAGGCCAGAGGCCGGGTAATCCTTCCCCCACCACCATCTTCCCGTAGTTCTCGTTACCTCCCACAAAAAACAAAAATCAAATAAAGCTCAGATCGGTAAGGATAGAGAATCTTCGACCCGAAGGTTCGAGCCAATCAAACCTGAACAAAATGCCCTGCCGAGACTTCCTGATACTGCCTTTGCGGTGGAATATAACCGTTATCGCGCACCGGACTTTTCAGCTCGTCCACCTGCATTTGTCGTTTGAGCATTCTGCGCGACGGATCCGGCACCGGCACTGACGCCATCAGTTTTCGCGTATACGGATGCTGCGGATTATCGAATATCGCCGCACGCGGGCCGATCTCGACAATTTCCCCCAGATACATCACCGCCACGCGATGACTCACCCGCTCAACCACGGCCATGTCATGCGAAATAAACAGATAAGACAGATTCATACTTTCCTGCAAATCGAGCAGCAAATTCACTACCTGCGCTTTCACAGAGACATCCAGGGCGGAAACGGATTCATCGGCCACAATCACTTTTGGATCCAGCGTCAGCGCGCGCGCAATACAAATCCGCTGGCGCTGCCCGCCGGAAAACTCATGGGGAAAACGCCGCAGCATGTCCGGCGACAACCCGACTTTTTGCAGCAACGACGCGGCTTTCTCTTTTGCATCGCTGCGGTTATGCAGTTTGTGTTGCAGCATCGGTTCAATCAGCGCGTCGCCAATCCGCATACGCGGATTGAGGCTGGCAAACGGATCCTGAAAAATCATCTGGATGCGCTGACGCATCTGTAAAATGTCGCGCTTGCCCAGATTCATGACATCGAAACCGTCGAAATCAATCGCCCCGCTGTGTGGTTTCAGCAGGCGCGTGACTGCGCGGCCGGTGGTGGATTTGCCGCAGCCGGATTCACCGACCAGCGACAGCGTTTCGCCCTGAAATAAATCAAAGCTGATGTTCTCCACCGCATGAACCGCCCCCACCTGACGACTGAAAATACCGCCATACACCGGGAACCTTGCGCTGAGATTTTTCACCGAAAGCAACGGCGTTGCCCCGGCATCAACCGTGCCAGCCACTTCCTTTGGCACGCTCGCCTCACCGGTTTGCAGATTAATTTGCGGGAAGCGCAACGGCCAGCCACGCCCCTGCATTGATCCGAGTTTCGGCACCGCCGCCAGCAACGCGCGGGTATAAGGATGTTGCGGGCGATGAAAAATATCCTCCGTCGCCCCGCTTTCTACCGCCTCACCGCGGTACATCACCAGCGTGCGGTCCGCGATTTCCGCCACCACGCCCATATCGTGCGTGATGAACAACACCGCCATCCCTTCCTCTTCCTGCAAGGTTTTAATCAGATCCAGAATCTGTCCCTGAATGGTCACATCCAGCGCCGTGGTCGGTTCATCAGCGATCAGCAATTTCGGTTTCAGCGCCAGCGCCATGGCAATCATCACGCGCTGACGCATACCGCCGGAAAACTGATGCGGATACTCGTCAAAACGCGCTTTGGCATTCGGAATACGGACTTTCTCCAGCAGCTTCAGGGTTTCGGCGCGCGCCTGCGCGGAGGACATCCCACGGTGCCGCTTCAGGCTTTCCGCAATCTGCCTGCCGATGCTGAATGTCGGATTGAGCGACGTCATCGGTTCCTGAAAAATCATCGCCATTTCATTGCCGCGAATATCGCGCATCTGCTTATCGGAAAGCGCCAGCAAACTGCGCTGATTCAGCCAGACTTCGCCCTCAATCTTACTGCCCTGCGCCTTAAGTAAACGCATCACCGACAGCGACGTGACACTTTTCCCCGAACCGGATTCCCCGACAATTGCCAGCGTTTCACCGGGATACACATCAAAAGACAAATCCCGCACCACAGGCAGCCAGTCATCATCACCGCGAAAAGAGGTGGTGAGATGTTTCACGCTCAGCACAGGCTGACGATTTTCCGGTTCGCTCATCTTATTTGCTCCTCGCCGACAGCTGCACCTGCGGGACAAAGCTGAAGTCACGGTCAAACGGGAAGGTTTTGCGCGCCTTGCGGTTACGAGGCAGGCGCTCAACAAACTGATCAACCACGCCGTTAGACAGCGCCATTAAATTCGGGCTGGCAATCGGCGCCAGTTCCGGCGAAAGATAGCCGGATTTCACGACCACAATATCGGCGGTATGCGGATCCAGTTGCAGCACGGTGAAATCGCTGATGTTGTGATACGGCCTGCGTCGTGCAGACACCACCACATCAATACCGCCCGTACGCAGAACCGCCTGACGGTCTGCCGGTGTCAGCGCGTCGAGCAGGAAAACCACTTCAAACTCACCTTTTACCTGCGGGCTGGAATGATCCAGCGACGCGCCGAGCGTCAGGGTCAGAATTGATCCGACCCCGGCATTGAATGCCGCTTCCGTCGCCGGTGCATCAGCAATCCCGGCGACAATCGTATTTTGTGCGTATTGCCTGATCAGCTCCTGTAATACGTCGGCGCGGTCACCGACGCCGCCGCCGGTCGGGTTATCGCCCGAATCGGCCAGCACCACCGGGCGCGTTTCACAGGCAATGGCTTTTTTCACGCAGGCTTCAACCGTGTCCGTTTCACAGCCAAATACAAACGCTTCGCGCGCGTCCCAGTAAGCCTGCGCCAGTTGCGTGGCCTGCTGTTCCAGTACCGCGCGGTCGGTGCCGGTCATGATCACTGCAGCCGTCGCGCGTGGTTCATCCGCCCACACATAACCCACCATCAGCGAACTGTCCCACACGCCGTCAACGTTATCCATTTCCGGCAGGCGGGCGTACAAACTTTTCGCCGGTTCATCTTCGGTACTGGTGCGCTCGCCCGGTAATACCACCGGCACCGGCACCCACAGCAGCGTCGGTTTCACGCCGGTTTGCAGATGTTTCACCAGCATGGCGACCGAACGGCGCATGGTTTCTTCCACATCAATATGCGGCGCCGTGCGGTAGGTGGAAAACATATCGATGGCGTCAATAATGCGCTGCGAAACATTACCGTGCAGATCGTAACTGACGCTGATCGGGCAGTCCGGCCCCACCGCTTTTCGCGCCGCGGCGATCCAGTCGCCTTCGGCATCTTCCAGGCCTTCAACGTACATCGCACCGTGCATCGCCAGATACACACCATCGAAAGGTTTTTGCGCGTCCAGCCCCGCCAGCATTTCTGCTTTGAATTTATCGTAAGTTGCCCGCGCTACCGGACCACCGGCAATGGCGCGGGCGTGGATAGTCGGCAAAAACGTCGCCGGATAATCCTGCAAAAAACGAAAGCGCGGTGAGGCCAGAAGCTGCGCATCGCGCACAACGGTAAAATCTTTCTCTTCGTTCAAAACCGGATTGTAAGTGCTGCATTCAATATGGATACCGCTGACAGCTATACGCATGTTGATGATTCCTCAGACTGGCTTCAGACCGACAAGAAAGCGATGTGCAGCAATACTTGCCGCCGCGCGCGCCCAGGTGTCGTCGTTTAGGGTAAAAGTGCGGACCGGCGTTTTACCGGCGTTGCCCGGCAGCACGTTGGCTTCAACAGACTGATGCACAACCGTGCCGAACAGCCCGGAAAAATCGGCATCCTGATGTGCAATCAGGATCAGATCCGGGTCATTAATTTGAATCAGATGGGATATCGCTAAACCGAGCGCAGACCCGGCACGATGCAAAATGCGGATGGCGGCGGTCTGACCCTGCATCGCCAGCAGCTCCAGGCCGCCGATGGTGGTGGCCTCCAGCCCTTCCGCTTTCGCCATTTCCGCAATCGCATTGAGCGATGCCAGCGTGTCCAGACAACCGCGCTTGCCGCAGCGGCAGGGCGAACCGTTCAGCTCCAGCGTGCAGTGCGCAATTTCCCCCGCTCCGCCGTGCAAACCCCGGTGCAGCTTTCCGGCAATAAAATGCGCACTGCCGATGCCCGCGCCGTGGCTGACCAGCGTAAAGCTGCTCAGATCCCGCGCCTGGCCGAAACTTTTCTCGCTCACCGCCAGCGCTTTGGCGTCATTTTCAATGGCCACTTCCATGCCGGTCGCCTGCGAAATCAGCTTTGCCAGCGGCACATCGCGCCAGCCCAGCAACGCCGACTGCACGCAGGTCGACTGATGTTCATCGATTAGCCCGGAGAGCGTCACGCCCAGCCCGACCAGCTTTTTCGCCGCCTCGGGATGAGGTTCGAGTAACGCGGGTAAGGCACCGGCGATATTCGCCGCCAGCTGCTGCGGATCCGCGTCCGCCGCAAAAGACACCCGCGACAGTATTTCGCCATGCAAATTGATCAGCGCCATTTGCGCCGGGTTTTGCAGCAAAGAAACCCCGGCAAACCAGGCGCCGTCAGGATGCACCACCAGCCGTACCGACGGTCTGCCCTGCCCGCTGCCCGGCACCGTTTCCGCTTCATGCAGAAAACCGGCCTCGAGCATTTCACGCACCACGCCGCCGATGGCCGCTTTACTCATGCCTGAGAATTGCGCCAGTTCGGTACGGCTTAAACCGCCTGCGGCATTCACTGCACCTAAAATCTGACGTTGCAAAGTTGTTAGCATATTCGTTTTGGCGCTCTCAGTTTTCGCTCATCTGCATTGACATTAAACGGTAGAAATGGATATATCAATGCTAATTAGTTCACAAATTAAACTAAATGTTCATACATAAGTATTTCATATGAACTATTTGTTAAATCTCTTTGTTAAAACAAGCTGTCGTTAATACCGGCGTTTTGACGAACCAGCAGACTGAGCCAGAGCCACTTAATCCGATTTTTCACGCAGAGGGCAGAACATGAAGATTACCCGTTACATCCGGCGTCCCGTGCAGTTAACGCTGCTGAGCAGCGCACTGCTCGCCGCCTTTTCGCTGCCGGTTTTTGCCGCCACGCTGAACGTGATGCAAAACGAAGCGCCGCGCAGTATGGATCCGGGCAACCAGACCGCCACTTTTACCGGCACGGTACTGGACCCGATGTACGAAGGCCTGCTGCGCATGTCGCCGCAACTCAAACCGGAAGCGGCGCTGGCAACCTCGTGGAGCAGTGACGAAAGCGGTCTGGTGTGGACCTTCAAACTGCGCAGCGGTGTGACCTTCCACGACGGCACACCCTTTAACGCTGACGCCGTTGTCGCCAACTTCGCCCGTCATCTCGACACCAAACGCGGTCTGGCGGCCAGCGGACGTCTGCGTACCTTCCTCGACAGCGTGACCAAAACCGACGAATCCACCGTCGTGTTCAAACTGAAAAAACCGTACCCGGCCTTCCTGAATTTACTGACCACCGGCGCCTGTCTGATGGTCAGCCCGGCGGCGGATAAAACCGGCACGCTCGACAGCAAGGCCGTCGGCACCGGCCCGTACAAAATGGTGCAGTACAAGACCGGCGAATTCGTGCTGGAAGAAAAATATCCGGGTTACTGGGGCGATAAAGCCGCCGGGCCGGATGACATCAAATGGACCTGGAGTGCCGAACCTTCGGTGATGAACATGGCGTTGCAGGCCGGTGAAGCCGACGTCATCAACCCGGTCCCGCCGCAGTTTGCCCGCGTGCTGAAGAACAATCCGAAGTTTGACCTGCATGAAAGCCCTGGCGCTTCCGTATTCTGGGTGGCGCTGAACACCGATCTCAAACCGCTGAGCGACGTCCGCGTGCGTCAGGCACTGAACTTCGCCACCGACCGCGACGGGCTGGTACGCGCCATCATGTCCGGTTTCGCACAACCGGCGAACTCTCCGCTGGCACCGGTCACCGCCGGTTATGACAAAACACTCAACCCGTATCCGCTGGATCTGGCAAAAGCCAAAGCCCTGCTCAAAGAAGCCGGTGTCGCTGACGGTTTCACCATGTCGATTGCGGTGCAGGGTCAGGACGCCCGCATCGGTCAGGTGCTGCAAAGCATGTGGGCGAAAATCGGCGTGAAACTGGACGTGAAGATCATGGAAAGCGGCGTTTGGACTAAGGCAGCGTTTGCCGATCAGGCCGGTAAAAAAGCCGACAACACCGGCGCGGTTCTGGCCTCCTGGTCTTCCGGCGCGAACGGCGCAGATCTGCAACTTCGTCCGCTTTACTACAGCAAAAGTTTCGCACCGGGCGGCGCCAATCTGGGCTTCTTCAGTGATCCGAAACTGGATGAGATGTTAGACAAAGCGGCTTCGACGCTGGATGAAAATTCCCGTAACGCGATTTACGTCGATGCGCAGAAAGAGATTAACCAGCAGGCGCCGCAGGTGCTGTTGTATTACCAGAATGATTTGTACGCCACCGGCAAAAACATTTCAGGCGTCACGATGATCCCCGGCGGGCAAATTGTGGTTAAAGATGCACAGAAAAAATAACTGCGGCATGAACAGTGGAAAAGCGCCATGAAAGCTTATCTTGCCAAAAAACTCATCGCCTTCCCGATCATCCTGATCGGCGTGTCGATGCTGATTTTTGTCTCCATCCGTGCGCTGCCGGGGGATCCGGCGCGTCTGATGGCCGGTCCCGAAGCCACGCAGGAAGCAGTCGATGCCATGCGTGTACGCCTCGGGCTTGATCAGCCGCTGGTGACGCAATACCTGCATTTTGCGGGTGACGTTTTGCACGGCAATCTCGGCGTCTCGTTGCAGTCGCAGCAGCCGGTCACGCAGGAAATTGGTGAACGTATGCCGTATACCCTGATGCTGGCCGTGCTGGCGTATTTTCTGGCGGTGGCGGTGGGCGTTCCGGCGGGCATGATAGGCGCGGTGTACCGCAACCGCTGGCCGGATTTTGGCGTGATGTTGCTGGCGATCGCCGGTGCGTCCATCGCCAACTTCTGGCTGGGGCTGATGGCGATGAACACCTTCTCGGTCAGTCTCGGCTGGTTGCCGTTACTCGGCGCGACGTCATGGAAAAGCTACATTTTGCCTTCGGTCACGCTGGCTGTTTTGCCGATGGCGGTGATGGCGCGCATGACACGTTCCAGCATGCTGGATGTGTTATCGGAAGATTATATCCGCACCGCGCGTGCCAAAGGATTATCCGCCACCACCGTCTATTGCAGCCATGCGTTTCGTAATGCGCTGATCCCGATTGTCACTATTGTGGCGCTCAATTTCGGCAGCCTGATTGGCGGCGCGGTGGTCACAGAATCCGTCTTCAACTGGCCGGGCATTGGCCGCCTGCTGGTGGATTCCGTGCGCTATCGCGATTACCCGGTGATTCAGGGCGTGGCGCTGGTCGCCGTCTGCGGCGTGGTGGTGATGAACCTGCTCGGTGAATTACTGATCGCTTTCCTGAATCCAAAAATAAGGTTCGATTAATGTCTGCCAATATCACGCCATTAGCCCGTCGCAAACCGCGCACGCTGCGCTTTTTCCGCTGGTTATGGCGTCATCCTGCCGTGACCCTCGGCGGTTTTATCGTCAGCCTGATCGTGCTGGCTGGCCTTTTCGCGCCGCTTATCACCCGTCACGATCCTTACGCTCAGGATCTGATTGATACCCTGCTGCCGCCCGATGCCGGTCACTGGTTTGGCACCGACGATTATGGCCGCGATATTTTTGCCCGCGTAATTTATGGTGCACGCATTTCGATTATCGAAGTGGTGCTGAGCGTCGGGCTGGCGATGATCATCGGCATTCCGCTGGGGATTATCGCCGGTATGGCGGGTCGTTATACAGACATGATCATCATGTGGTTTATGGACATGTTGTTCGCGTTTCCCGGCATCGTGCTGGCGATTCTGGTGGTCAGTATTCTCGGCGGCGGGCTGGTAAACTTGCTGATCGCGATTTCATTGTTTGCCATCCCGGTGTACGCGCGCCTGAGCCGTAACCTGACGCTCGGATTAAAGCAGATGGAATACGTCGAGGCCGCACAGGCGCTGGGTTTATCGAACTACCGCATCATCGTGCATTACATTTTACGCAATGCCATCGGGCCGATTATCGTGCAATCGACGCTGACCGCCGGTACGGTGATCCTCGCCGCTGCCAGCCTCTCATTTCTCGGGCTTGGCGTGCAGCCGCCGATGCCGGAATGGGGTACCATGATGAGCGATGGCCGCAACTTCCTCGGCATTAATATTTACCTTTCGCTGTTCCCCGGTCTGGCCATTATGCTGACCGTGCTTGGTTTTAACGTACTGGGCGACGGACTGCGAGATTTACTGGACACACGCTCATGACCTCAGCCGTTTTTTGCGCCGATATCGGCGGTTCGTTTATTAAATTTGGCATTTCACGTCGTTCAGGCGAAATTGAAGAGTGCGGCAAAGTCCCGACACCCGTCGCCTCCTGGGACGATTTCGTCGATGCCATGCAAACACTCATCACCCGTTACGGGGCGGATTTACCGTCATCCACCCCGCTCGCCATTTCCACTGCCGGTCTGGTTTCACCGCAAACGGGCGAAATGCTGGCAACCAACATTCCGGCCTTTACCGGCCATTCACTGGCGACAGATCTCAGCGTTGCGCTTGAGCGCCCGGTCACTGCCGCTAACGATGCCGACTGTTTCGCCCTCGCCGAAGCCCATGCGGGCAACGCCCAACATCATGCTGTGGTCGCCGCCATCATTTTAGGTACCGGTGTTGGCGGGGGTCTGGTGATCAATGGCCAGCTGGTGCGCGGCCACGGGGGTGTCACCGGTGAATGGGGGCATGGCGCTATTACCCGCACGGCGCTGACACTCAATGGCGAAAGCTACTGTATCCCGCGTCTGACATGCGGCTGCGGGCAGACCGGTTGTCTCGACATGCTCGGTGGCGCACGCGGCATGGAGCGTTTGCATGAGCATTTTCACCGCCAGCAAAACACCAGTCTGGAGATTGTGACCGGCTGGCTGAATGGCGATACCGATGCCTCTCTCACCGTGAACGCCTGGCTGGAACTGGTCGCCGAACCGCTGGCGCTGCTGGTGAATATTCTCGGTCCTTCACGGATCGTCGCAGGCGGCGGTCTGGCTTCGGCGACTGAACTGATCGCCGCGCTGGATCAAAAAGTACGCGCGGGCGTGCTGCATACCTACACCGAACCGCTGCTGATACCCGGGAAATTCCTGACCGGCGGCGGGTTAGTCGGGGCTTCAGTCATGGGGCGACTCGGCAGCTAGCCTTCAGATTCAGCCTCCCCGCCTTCCCCAGCATTCAGACGGCAAACTCCATATGTTTGCCGTCTGGCATTTCGACGTTCAGCCGCAGCTTCCCGCCCATCGCTTCGATATACCGTTTCATGGTGGAGAGTTTGATGTCGTTTCCCCGTTGTTCAATGGCGACCACAGAAGGTTGACTGATCCCCATGGCTTTCGCGACTTCGGCCTGTGATAGCGCCAGTTGCTCACGCAGCGCCTGCAGCCGGACTTCCAGCAGCATTTCTTCTGCCATATGGGTGATACGTTCCTGACTTGCCTGAGAACGTTCTGACATTAACTGCTTAAGATTTTTAGCCATGACTTGCTCCTTGCGGCTGCTGCAGATGTTCCAGATAGGCCCGGTCGGCCATTCTTAACATCCGCTGATAAAAGAGTTTTTCGTTTCCTTCTTTCTTCGCCGCGCAAAGAATAATTGCCTGGCGAAAGGGATCGAAGGCAAAGAAAGCCCTGAACGGGTTTCCTCTGTGCTGCACACGCAGTTCTTTCATGTGCGTATAAGCGGATTCATAGACCGTATCCACCAGCGGCCTTCCTGTTTCCGGCCCGCCGATAGCCAGCGCCAGCATTCCGGCCAGTAACTTCTCCTGAGTTTTACCATCCTGTCGTTCAAACCATGCATCGAACATATCCGTTGTGAGTACCGGCCACATAATGCGTCATCCTTGTATAGACTATAATCTATAAATCGTACTCCACAAAGTGATAAAAAAAGAAGCATTAAACGGATTTGCACAGACTTGCAGCGGGAATCTCGGGATATCTTCCAGAAAACCTGACAAGAAGTTGAGTGAAAAGGCGCTGGGATATGCCGCCCCTCAATATTGTATCAGGTGGCTTGCCATGCCCCCTTAGAAAGCCGGTACAGGCAGTGCTCCTCCAGCCAGTCTCCCGCAGCCACCGCCGGATGTTTGAAGTTTTCAGTGGGATCACACACCATACCCATTTTCTTCATCACCGCCTGCGAGCGCAGATTGGGCAACGCAGTAAACGCCACAATTTCCTTCAGCCCAAGCACGTTAAAACCGGCATCGAGCGCCGCCCGCGCGGCTTCACTGCAATACCCTTTACCCCATGTATCTGCCCGCAGGCGCCAGCCAATTTCAATACATGGCGTGAATGGCAGGCCATAGCCCGGCGTATGCAACCCGACGAAGCCAATAAACTCGCCCGTTTCACGCAACGCTACTGCCCAGATCCCCCAGCCGCGTTCGGCAATCAAATCACGACAGCGCATTGCCATGTCGTCGCTTTTCTCCCGGGTCAGCACTGACGGGAAAAATTCCATCACCTGTAGATCCGCATTCATCGCAGCGAACGGGCCAAAATCGCTTTCCTGCCACTGGCGCAGGATCAAACGCGGCGTGGTCATCGTTAACGGCGGGGTAACCACGGGGACAGTAAACGTATCCATGCATAACTCCTTGTTTATGGCTGTTTATTCGGCGTGAATGTTCTTAGTATCACACCCGACGAGCCTTTTGAAATAAATTCCCGCCCCGCAAGCGCCAACAATCATGACGTTGGTTACATCTGGCAAACAAATAACTTAAGGTATAGTTGCATTAGTGACTATTTAAAATGTAGCATAAGTTCCCTGTTTATTTCGGAGCCTTACCATGACCCCTGCACTGCAAGACCAGCAAGATATAGCCGACCTGATGAACGGCTGGATCCACCGCGATTTATCCCAGTGGGATCAGCTGCTTGAACTTTTCCATGATGACGGCACCATTGAAGTCACCTGGTTTGAAGGCATCTTCAGCCAGTTTGTGGAAGGCTCAAAAAAGATGGGCGGTTCTGATCTTGTGACGAAACACCTGATAGCCTCACCCGTCATCACCTTTAACGGTAACCGCGCCATTGCAGAAACCAACGCGATGATTGTCGGCGAAAACGTCAAACTCGGCATTGGTTGCAGCAACCACAACCGCTTTTATGATCTGATCGAAAAACGAGACGGCGTGTGGCGCATCGTAAAACGCCAGTCTGTTTATGACATGGGGACTTTTACCTTCCCGCAAGGTCTGGTGGAGATTGATCAATCCATCGTCGCGAAATACCCGCGTGAATATGCGCCGCTGGCTTATCTGCTGGAACAGAGCGGCTTTCCGGTAAAGCGCATTTTCGCCACGAAATTCAGCCAGCTCGAAAAAGAGATGAAGGCTGAAGGCCTGGCGTGGTTGCATGCCTGAAATTAGCTGACAAATGGGCAGTTTCCGATTAAATCTATTCATATCAATGATGAATACTTCCGGAGCTGCCACAATGATTTTTCACCGCTATCACGGACTGGGTAACGATTATCTGGTCTGCCATCACAGCGTCGCCGCCCAGCTCAGCCATGAGCAAATCCGGCGCATCTGCGACCGTCATTACGGCATCGGTTCCGACGGTTTGCTGATCGACCATGACGACGCCGACATCCCCTCGCTGCGCATTATCAATCCCGACGGTTCTGAGGCTGAGAAAAGCGGCAACGGACTGCGCATTTACGCCCGCTACCTGTTTGATACCGGCCGCGTATCCCATGAGCCCTTTCTGGTGAACACCTCCGGTGGCCAGGTGCGTTGCGAAGTGACCGAAGACGCGCATCAGGTGATTGTCGATATGGGCCAGGCAAAATTCTCCCCGGCGGCCTTACCGGCCAATGTTGAAGGTGATGAAGCCCTCGCGCTGCCGCTGGTTGCGGGCGGCCATCATCTTTGCGCGACACTGGTTTCCATGGGTAATCCGCACTGCGTGATCCGCGTTGAAAAACTGGATCTGGATGTCGTGAAACAACTCGGCGCGGAAATTGAAACACTGGCAATTTTCCCGAAACGGACCAACGTGCAGTTCGTGCAAGTGCTGGACAGAAGCAACATCAGTATCGGCATCTGGGAGCGCGGCGCCGGGTATACGCTGGCGTCCGGCAGCAGCAGTTGTGCAGCGGCCAGCGCGATGCACAAACTGGGGCTGGTGGACGAAAATGTCACGGTGCATATGCCGGGCGGAAAACTTGCCATCCGTTTCAGCGGCGATTTTCAGGTCAACATGCGCGGGCCGGTGCAAAAAATCGCGTCCGTCACGCTCGACAGCGACTGTTTCTGGGATATGCCTGCATAGCCCGGTGGTGTGCAGTGTTCACTTTCCTCCTCTTTGCTGATTAACGCTTTGCATCACGGCAGCCTGTCTGCCGTTTTTTATGCCTTCATATAAATAAAACTCATACCTGCATAATGATTTTATGGCAGACAGCGCGCTTTCCAGCCCCTAAGTTGGTTATCAGGAAGCACCACAATGAATAACCAACTCATTGTTTAACAAATAAAATAATCTTAATAAAAACCCTTCGCGACCGTTCTGCGTGCTAAGCCGGTCAGTGAAATTTTTTTCAAAGTTTTAATCCGATCACATATTAATTAAAAAAACAGAGAGCGTACCCTATGAGCAACAACTCCATCGTGGACGTGAAAGCCTGGATAGATGACCGCCCGATATCCAAATATCAATGGGTGGTCCTGTCCCTGTGTTTCATCATCATTATGTTCGACGGTTACGACGCCGCGGTGATGGGCTTTATCGCCCCGGCGCTGATCGAAGACTGGGGTATCAGCCGTGCAGAAATGGGCCCGATTTTAGGCGCCGCCATGTTTGGTGTGGCGATCGGCGCGCTGATTGCCGGACCAAATGCAGACCGGTTCGGTCGCAAACGGGTGCTGATGTGGTCGATTCTCTGTTTCGCGCTGTTCAGCCTGCTGAGCACCTTTGCCCGCACGCCGCTGGAAATGGCGATCCTGCGTTTTCTCACTGGCCTCGGTTTAGGGGCGGTGATGCCTAATACCGTGACGCTGGTGTCGGAATATATGCCCGAACGCCGCCGCAGCCTGATGATCACCGTGATGTACAGCGGCTTTAACGTCGGTTCCGGCGCAGGCGGTTTTGTTGCCGCCGGTTTGCTGCCGCATTTTGGCTGGAAAGCGGTGATTTTTGCGGGCGGGATCCTGCCTCTGCTAATGCTGCCTCTGCTGATGTGGATCCTGCCGGAATCCGCCATGTACATGGTGGTCCGCAACGTAGCGAAAGAGAAAATCGCCAAAGTGCTGACCCGCGCCGGTGGCGTGTTCAGCGAAGGCACCAAATTTGTGCTTAAAGCCCCGGTGATTCAGAAAAAAGCCAAAGTCTTCCAGCTGTTCGCCAACGGCTATGCAAAGGGCACGATTGTCTTGTGGGTCACCTATTTCATGGGGCTGTTCGTGATTTATCTGCTCAACGGCTGGCTGCCAACCATTATGCGTAACGGCGGATTCTCACTGGAGCGCGCGGCCATCGTCGCCGGTTTGTTCCAGCTGGGCGGCACCTTCGGCGGCCTGATGGTCGGCGGGTTGATGGACAGATTCATTGCCAAGCGCGTCATCGCAGGCTTCTACATGATGGGCGTGGTCAGCCTGCTCTCGCAGGGCATCGGCAACTTCGGCCCGGACATTCTCGCCCTGCTGGTGTTCATCAGCGGCGTGTGCATTAACGGCGCTCAGACCGGCTTGCAGGCCTTTTCTCCGGCCTTCTACCCGACCGAAATGCGTGCCACCGGCGTCTGCTGGATGCACGGCATCGGGCGCAGCGGCGCGATCATCAGCTCATCACTGGGCGGCGTCCTGCTCGGCGTTTTCTCCGGCCAAAACATGATCTTTATTATTCTGGCGCTGCCTGCCTTGCTGGCGGGTCTGAGCATTCTTTTGCACCGCGCGGCGCACCCGGCCGAGATGATCAAAGGCGTTGATATTACTGACATCCCGGAGTTGTCGCGCACCCTGAATATCCGCTAGTCTCTGGATTAGCCACCTTATAATTAGAAACACAAGAATAAGAAACCTAAGTCAGACACATCACTCACGCGGCGCGACATTGGCGTCGCGGTTACCCTACAAAAAGTATTGAGGATTTAAGATGGCGAAAATCATAGGCGGTTTAGCAGTTTCACATACCCCGACCATCGGTTTTGCGGTTGACCACAATAAGCAGGATGAGAGTGCCTGGGCGCCGATTTTCGAAAGCTTTGCGCCGATGCAAAAATGGCTCGAAGAAAAGAAACCTGACGCGCTGGTCTACATTTTCAACGACCACGTCACGTCGTTTTTCTTCGATCACTATTCGGCATTTACGCTGGGTATTGACGATCATTATGAAGTGGCCGATGAAGGCGGTGGCGCGCGCGATTTGCCTGCGGTCAAAGGCCATGCGGCGCTGTCGCAGCATATTGGCGCCAGCCTGATGGCGGACGAATTTGATATGTCCTTCTTTCAGGATAAGCCTTTGGATCACGGCCTGTTCTCGCCGCTTTCTGCCCTGATGCCGCACGAAGGCGGCTGGCCAACGCAAATCGTCCCGCTGCAAATCGGCGTGTTGCAGTTCCCTATTCCCACCGCCCGCCGCTGTTACAAACTCGGTCAGGCGCTGCGCCGCGCCATTGAAAGTTTTCCCGAAGATCTGAACGTAGCGATTGTCGCCACCGGCGGCGTTTCCCATCAGGTACACGGCGAACGCTGTGGTTTTAACAACCCGGCGTGGGATGAACAGTTTGTCGATATGATCGTTAACGACCCGGAGCGTCTGACCGAAATGACGCTGGCGGAATTCGCCACGCTGGGCGGCATGGAAGGCGCAGAAGTGATCATGTGGCTGGTGATGCGCGGGGCGTTATCTGCCAACGTGAAGAAACTGCATCAGGCCTATTACCTGCCGTCGATGACCGGTATCGCCACGCTGATCCTTGAGAATCAGTCCCGCGAAGCCCCGTATGACGTGCAGCAGCGCCAGCGTGACAAAATCGCGCAGCAAATGGCGGGGGTTGAAAAGTTGCCGGGCACCTATCCGTTCACCCAGGCGCGCAGTCTGAAAGCCCTGCGCATCAACCGGTTCCTGCACCGTCTGATCCAGCCTGCGTGGCGCGAACGTTTCCTCACCGATCAGCATGCGCTGTTCGCGGAAACGAAGCTGACCGGCGAGGAACAAACACTTCTGCGCGAACTCGACTGGCGCGGCATGATCCATTATGGCGTCAGCTTCTTCCTCCTGGAAAAACTCGGCGCGGTGGTCGGCGTCTCCAACTTACATATTTATTCCGCGATGCGCGGCGAAACGCTGGAAGAATTCCAGAAAACCCGCAATCAACAAGTTCTCTATTCAGTAGCAGGTAAAGCGAAAGCATGACGATTTTTGAGCAACCTAAGATCGACACGCATCACCACGTGTTTGATCCGGCGCGCTTCCCGTACCTTCCGGACACGCCTTATCGTCCACAAGGGCACGAGATCGGCACCACCGATTATTATCGCGCCGTGATGCAGGCGTACAACATCCGCCACTCGCTGATTGTCGGCCCGACGTCAGGTTACAACACCGACAGCACCTGTCTGCTGGATGCGCTGAAAAAAGGAAAAGGCCGCTTCAAAGGCATCGCCGTGGTGCCGTTTGATTTAAGCATTGAGCAACTCGCCAGCCTGAAACAGGCCGGTGTGGTCGGCATCGCCATGAATGTGGCGATGCTCGGCACGGAGCCGTTTCTGCATCTCGACGCACTGATGGGGCGTCTTGCCGAACTGGAACTGTTCGCGGCCATTCAGGTGCAAAACGATCAGCTGCTGGCGCTGCTGCCGCTGATCAACCGCAACAAAACGCGGCTGCTGATTGATCACTCCGGCCGCCCTGATGTCACGCAGGGCCTGCAACAACCGGCGTTTCAGGCACTTCTCGGCCTGGCTGACCAGCAACGCACCTGGGTGAAACTCTCGGGCCTAGCGAAGTTCAGCCGCCAGCCTTTCCCTTATCAGGACGGACACGCCTATCAGCATGCACTGCTCAATGCCTTTGGCGCTGAGCATTGCATGTGGGGTTCTGACTGGCCGTTCCTGCGGGCGGAACACCGGATGGATCTCGGCACGTTGCTGATGCTGGTGGAGCAATTATTCCCCGACGAAAAAACCCGTCAGCAGATTTTGTGGCAGACGCCGAAAGCGTTGTTTGGATTTACGGATGACTGAAGAAAGGAAAGACCATGAATTATAAAATCGCCGTCTTTAACGGCCCGAATCTCAATCTGCTCGGCACGCGCGAGCCGGAAACCTACGGTCACGACACGCTGGCGACTGTCGAAAAACTGTGTCATCAGACCGGCGAAAGCTGCGGCGCAACCATCGACTTCTTCCAGACCAATCACGAAGGCGAGCTGATTGACCGCATTCAGGCCTGTCGCGGCAACGCGGAGGCCATCGTCCTGAATGCTGCCGCCTGGACGCACACCTCCGTCGCCCTGCGCGACGCGGTGACCGCCGTCAGCCTGCCGCTGTACGAAGTGCACATCACCAACGTGCACAAACGCGATGCCTTCCGCCATCACTCCTTTCTCTCCGACGTCTCCGTCGGCGTGATCTGCGGGTTTGGCATTCAGGGGTATGAATATGCCATCAGGCAGGCAGTGGTGAATCTGAAGAAGTAATTTAGCCGCACACCTTTCTGATCTCCTCGACCAGCGCGCCGGCCGCCGGTGATAACAGGCTTCCGGCGCGAAACGTCAGGCCAATGGCGCGGTGCGTATCGGCCAGTTCCAGCGGCAGTTTGACCAGTTCGCCGGATTCAAGCTCGTGTTCCAGCTGGCGGGCAGACACCGCTGCCAGCATGTCGGAACCGAGCAATAACCCGCGCACAATACCCAGATCGCCACTTTCCACTACCGGGTCAGGCGGCGGCATGTCCATGGCCGCAAAGCTGTTATCCAGCAGGCGTCGGGCGGGGGTTTCGGCGCGCGGCAACACCCAGCGCGCTTTGCGCAAATGCTCCTGCGTCACGGTTTCTGCCAGCAACGGATGCCCCTTTCTCGCCAGAATCACCATGCTTTCGGTAAACAGGGTTTCGGTCGCCATATCAGCCGCGTAATCGCTGGAACGCAGTGCGCCAAAAATAAAATCTACTTCGCCGGAACGCAGCTCAGAGGCCAGCGCACTGAACGCGCTTTCATTAGTGACCACTTTTACCCCGCCGTAACGCTGCGTCAGCCCGATGATCGCCTGCGGCAGTAACCGCGTGCGGCCAAGCGGCAACGCCCCAACCTGCACCGTCCCTTCCAGCACGCCGCGGCGTGCCGCAAGATCGGCGGGAATGTGCCGCAGCTCGTTGAGTGCCCGGCGCAGATTCGGCAGGATATCCTGCCCCGCCAGCGACGGCATCATGCCGTGCGGCGTACGTTCGAGCAGCGCCAGACCGGCACCGTTTTCCAGCACCTTCAGCGCGGCACTGACCGCAGGCTGACTCAGGCCAAGCAGGGTCGCCACCGTTTGCATATGCCGCGTGTTGCACAAAGAGATAAAGATTTGCAGACGCCGGACGTTAAACAGATACAGCGGTTCAGTATCGCCCCGCCGCTGGCCGCTTTTGCCCTGCAATTTCGCCAGCTGCGACGGGATCTGGCGCAGCTCGGCAATGGCCCGCCGGGCGCGAGGCAAGACGCATTTGCCGAAATCCGTCAGCAACATGCCGTTGGCGTGGCGCTCAAACAGCGGCACATCGAGAAACTGTTCCAGGTCACGGATAGCCCGCGTGACCGCCGACTGGGTGCGGTACAGTTCATCTGCCGCACGGGATACGCTCCCCTGATCGACCACCTGACAAAATGCCCGTATTTGCATCAGGTTACTCAGCATCTCAGCTTCAGCCATCTCCTTCTCCCTCCTGGTTTTTTTGCGTGACACCTCCCTGCAATATAAATAAAACGCATACCCCCTGCAATCAAATGAATTACCCGTCACGCACGTTGGCTGACAGCATGGAACTCAGACATTTTGAGAACAATAAAACCAAGGACACCCTCATGACTCAGCCCAAAAAAGATGATGCTAAAAGCGCATTAGTTGTCAGCGCCCATTCCGCCGATTTCGTCTGGCGTGCGGGCGGTGCCATCGCCAAACATACCCAGGCCGGTTACGCCGTGCACATCGTTTGCCTGTCGTTCGGCGAACGCGGTGAATCCGCCAAACTGTGGCGCAAAGGCAATATGACCGAAGACGTGGTGAAAGCCTCGCGTCGCGAAGAAGCGATGGCCGCCGCTGAAATTCTCGGTGCCACCGTTGAATTTTTCGATATGGGCGATTATCCGCTGCGTGCTGACAAAGAATCGCTGTTCCGCCTGGCCGACGTTTACCGCCGTGTGCAGCCGCATTTCGTGCTGACCCATTCCCTGAAAGACCCGTACAACTACGATCACCCTATGGCGACGCATCTGGCGCAGGAAGCGCGGATTATCGCACAGGCAGAGGGGTATAAGCCGGGCGAAACCATCGTCGGCGCGCCACCGGTGTACTGTTTTGAGCCACATCAGCCGGAACAGTGCGACTGGAAACCCGACGTGCTGCTCGATATCACCGACGTCTGGGACAAAAAATATCAGGCCATTCAGTGCATGGCCGGTCAGGAACATTTGTGGGAATACTACACCCGCGTCGCCCAGCAGCGCGGCGTGCAGGCGAAACGTAACGTCGGCATCACCAGCGCCAAAAACATCGTTTACGGCGAAGGTTATCAGAGCATCTTCCCGCGCGTGACGGAGGATTTAGCATGAGTCTTGTCGGTAAAAAAGGCGTCGTGGTTCGTCATATCCCACGGGCAGATAAAGCGGACGTTACCGCACTCGCGGCCTTCGGTGTCGCGACGGTACATGAAGCGCAGGGCCGTAAAGGCTTGCTGGAGGCGGGTATCCGTCCGATCCAGCAAGATTGCGCGATTTCCGGCAGCGCTGTCACCGTGCTGACCGCGCCGGGCGATAACTGGATGTTCCACGTGGCTGTCGAACAGTGTCAGCCGGGAGATATTCTGGTGGTCGCACCGACGTCGCCATGTTCTGACGGCTTCTTCGGTGATTTGCTGGCAACGTCGCTCAAAGCGCGCGGCGTGGTCGGGCTGGTGGCCGATCTCGGGGTGCGAGATACCAAAACCCTGCGCGACATGGGATTTCGCGTCTGGTCGCGGGCGGTTCATGCGCAGGGCACCATCAAGGAAACGCTCGGTTCCGTGAACGTGCCGGTGGTGTGTGCGGGGCAACTGGTGTATCCGGGCGATGCCATCGTGGCCGATGATGACGGCGTGGTGGTGGTGCGTCGTGAAGACGTCGCCCGGGTGGCGCAGGCCAGCCGCGAACGGGAAATGCTGGAAGAAAGCAAACGCGCCAGAATGGCTGACGGCGAACTCGGGCTGGATATCTACAACATGCGCCCGCGTCTGGCAGAAAAAGGGCTGAAATATTTCGATTCCACCGAAGAAGCAGAACAGGCCGAAAAGTGCTGAGGAGCAGATATGCCACAGACCCGGATCCCCTGCCTGCTGATGCGCGGCGGCACCTCGAAAGGGGCGTTTTTCCTGGCCGCTGATTTGCCACAAAATGAAACGTTGCGTGATCGCGTCCTGCTGGCAGTGATGGGCTCCCCTGATCCGCGCCAGATTGACGGCCTCGGCGGTGCGGATCCGCTGACCAGCAAAGTGGCGATTATCCGCCCTTCCGCACGGCCTGATGCCGACGTCGATTATCTGTTTGCACAGGTGAATGTCGATAAAGCGGGGGTGGATTACGGACAAAATTGCGGCAATATTCTGGCCGCCGTTGGCCCGTTCGCCCTCGAAAAGCAGCTGGTCAGCCCGCTGGACGGCATCACGCCGGTGCGTATTTTTATGGAAAACACCGGGCAGATTGCCACCGCGCATGTGCCGGTCAGAGACGGCGAAGTCTGTTATCAGGGGAAATTGCGCATCGACGGGGTACCCGGCACGGCGGCTAAAATCAGCGTCGAATTTGCCGATATCGCCGGTTCCAGTTGCGGGGCGTTACTGCCCACCGGCAACGCCCGCGATACCTTCGACGGCATCGACGTCACCTGCATCGACAACGGTATGCCGGTGATCCTGCTGCGCGCCGCCGATGTCGGTCGCAGCGGCTATGAAACCCGCGAACAACTGGATGCCGATACGGACCTGAAACAGCGTCTCGAGTCGATCCGCTTGCAGGCGGGTCCGAAAATGAATCTCGGCGATGTCTCGCAACGCACCGTACCGAAAATGACGCTGATCGCTGAGCCGCGAAACGGCGGCGCCATCTCCAGCCGGACATTTATTCCGCACCGCTGCCATGCCTCCATTGGCGTGCTCGGCGCGGTGAGTGTCGCCAGCGCCTGCCTGATCCCCGGCAGCATCACCGAAGGACTGGCGCATACGCCCTGCGGCGACACGCCGCGGGTCAGCGTCGAACACCCGACCGGCGAGTTCAGTGTGGAACTACAACTCGATCCGACTCAAACCGGCGCACAGCGCCTCCGAGGCTGCGCGCTGTTACGCACCGCGCGCCTGATTTTTGAAGGCCTTGTCGCCATCCCCGCCAGCGTGTGGGACGGCCATCAGGACGAACATCAGGAACCGCAACATGAATAACGTCACCCGCATTTCTCTAATTGGCCTCGGCGAGGTCGGCACGATTCTGGCAACGGATTTAAAAAACCAAAATCCGGCGCTGGATATCGTGGCCTTTGATAAGCAAAGCGACTCAGCGGTGATACGCCAGCGCGCCCGTGACGCCGGAGTGAGCTTTGCGCTGTCTGTGGAAGACGCCGTAAAAAACAGCCAGGTCATGTTCTCTGCCGTGACCGCCGCCGAAGCGCTGAAGGTGGCCGAAGCCGTCGCCCCGCATCTCGCGCCCGGACAGTTTTTTCTCGATCTGAATTCTGTTTCGCCGAACACCAAACGCGAGGCGATGGCACTGATTGAACAGGCGGGCGGCCACTACATTGACGTTGCCGTCATGGCACCCTACCCGCCTGCGCGGCTGAAAACCCCGTTGCTGCTGGGCGGCACGCATGTTTACGCCATCAGCGAATGGCTGAACGAAAACGGATTTAACAGCAAAGTCCACAGCACCGCCGTCGGAGAAGCTTCCGCCATTAAGATGTGCCGCAGCGTGATGATCAAAGGCCTCGAAGCCCTGACCGCCGAATGCCTGAGCGCCGCGCGCCAGTACGGCGTGGAGAATGAAGTGCTGGCCTCGCTGCACGCCAGCTTTCCGTCACTCGGCTGGGACGCACAGTTGCCGCACTATCTCATCAGCCGCATCGCTGAGCACGGCAAACGCCGCGCCGAGGAGATGCGCGAAGTGGTGAAAACACTCGCGGATGTCGGCGTCGCGCCGAACATGAGTTCCGGCACGGTGCTGGCCCAGCAAGGGCTGGTGGATGCGCTGGCCGCGAAGGGGATCCGGTATTCGGATCTGGAGCCGTTTGAGTGGGAGAAAACCGTGGATATTTTGCATCGTGGTGATGGGAACCGATCATAAGATCGGGGGCGGGGGTTACCGGCCTTAAAGTCAAAACCGTGGGTTGCCACCCACACGGGCCTCAAGAGGCGCCTATCGCCGCGCCTCTTGAGAATCTCCGGCTCTTTTACTGCGCGCTACCGCTCGCTGGCTATGTTTCAGGTAGCACGGCGACAGGCTGGAAATCTTGCCGCTGCGCGGTTCCTTCTCTCGGTCCTGGAGCCTTGGGTCTCCAGGCCGCTCCGTTCAGCAAGATTTCTGAATCGCCCGCACGATCTTAAATTCAAAAGCAGACTGATTCTCACCTTTTCAACACTCTGGTCAGCAACCTCTCACTCAGCGAGATTTCTGAATCGCCCGCACGATCTTAAATTCAAAAGCAGACTGATTCTCATCTTTTCAAAACTCTGGTCTGCAACCTCTCACTCAGCAAGATTTCTGAATCGTCCGCACGATCTTAAATTTAAAAGCAGACTGATTCCCATCTTTTCAAAACTCTGGTCTGCAACCTCTCACTCAGCAAGATTTCTGAATCGCCCGCACGATCTTAAATTTAAAAGCAGACTGACTCCCATCTTTTCAAAACTCTGGTCTGCAACCTCTCACTCAGCGTGATTTCTGAATCGCCCGCACGATCTTAAATTCAAAAGCAGACTGATTCTCATCTTTTCAAAACTCGGGTCTGCAACCTCTCACTCAGCGAGATTTCCGAATCGCACGCACGATCTTAAATTCAAAAGCAGACTGATTCTCATCTTTTCAAAAAGTTAACTGGCGTGCTCAAAATCCAGCTGAACGGAGCGGCTTCGAGACCTATGGCTCGAAGACCGAGAGAAGGCAGTGCGAAGCACCTGGATTTGCGCCACTCACGATAGCTGCGGAACATGTCCGTCGTTCCTGCGATAGCGCGCAGTAAAAGAGCCCGGGGGTCTTGGGGGGCGGCGGCGATATGCCGCCCCCCAAGTCGGTGTGGGCCGACGCCCACGGTTTTGACCTTAAGGCCCGTGTGAGTGGCAACCCACGACGTTGACCTTGAAATTAAAAAAGCGTCTTTAGACCCGCCCCGGCATAACCCGATGACACCTCGCCACCACCCCGTCTGCCCCGCAGACAAGATCCTGCGGCATCTGGCAGCCGTCGCCGGCCAGCGGGCAGCGTTCGCGGAAATAACACCCCATCGGCAGATTTCGGTTACTGGGTAACTCCCCTTTCTTATCCACTATTCCGTCATCGAGCTGCCGCCCGGCGCGGGGAACGGAATCGAGCAGCAACCGGGTATAGGGATGCTGCGGTTCGGTCAGCACTTTTTCTGCTGCGCCCAGTTCAACGATTTGCCCCAGATACATCACCGCCACGCGGTCGCTCATGTGGCGCACGACGGATACGTTATGAGAAATCAGCACGTAGGTCAGGTTGCGCTGGCGTTGCAGTTCTACCAGCAAATTGAGGATTTGCGCCTGTACCGAAATATCCAGCGCGGAGGTCGGTTCATCCAGCACAATGATGTCTGGCTCTGAAGATAACGCGCGGGCAATAGATATACGCTGACGCTGACCGCCGGAAAATTCATGCGGCAGACGGTCAAGGTACTCTTTGCGAATACCTACCTGTTCCGCCAGCGTGGCGGCCAGTTCACGACGTTCGCGGCTGCTGTTGTGTTTTTGCACGAACACCGGCTCGGTGATGATCCGCCAGACAGGCAGACGCGGATCCAGCGACGATTGCGGATCCTGAAACACCATCTGCATCCCGGAACCGAACCACGAATTGTCGTGGCGAGCGCGGTGGATTTCCCCGCTGCTCGGCTTTTGTAAGCCCATCAGTAATTGTGCCAGCGTGCTCTTTCCGCAGCCGGATTCGCCAACAATCCCTAAGGTTTCGCCACGGATAATATTGAGATCCAGCCCGTTCAGCGCGTGCACATAACCGGTCGGTTTACCGCGCCAGTTAAAGCTTGCGGGAAAACGTACGCGCACATCCTGGAGTTCGACTAACGCTTCATCAATCATCAGGAAAGCTCCTCAATCGGCTGGATGCGGATTTCACGCTGCGGATGCCAGCAGGCAACGGATTGCTGCGGATGCCGGGCCAGCGGGGTAAGTTCCGGCGTGGTTAAACAGCGGTCATCGGCATAATGACACCGCCCGCGAAACGCACAGCCCTGTGGCAGTTTTGACAGATTCGGCACCGTGCCGGGAATGGCTTTCAGCAGGCTGCGGGGGGTGCCGTTTTCCGGTGCCGCCTGCAACAGGCCGATGGAATACGGGTGCGACGGCGTGTCGATCACATCCGTGGTGTTGCCGCTTTCGATCACGTGCCCGGCGTACATCACGTAAACCCTGTCGCACAGCTGCGACACCACCGCCATGTCATGGGTGATAAATAACACGGCGGTGCCGCTGGCGCGGGCTTTGCGCTGGAGTAACCGCAGCACCTGACGCTGCACCGTGACATCCAGCGCCGTCGTCGGTTCGTCGGCGATAATCAGTTCCGGCTCGCAGGAAAAGGCCATGGCGATTAACACCCGCTGGCGCATACCGCCGGAGAGTTCAAACGGATAGCGGGTCATCACCTGCTCCGCGTCGGCGATCTGCATGTCATCGAGTAACCCGATGGCTTTTTGCCACGCCTGCGCCTTGCTGAGTTTCTGATGCAGGCAGATGACTTCGCACATCTGACGGCCAATTTTGCGCGTCGGGTTCAGGGCGTTCATCGGCTCCTGAAAAATCATCGCTACGCGTGCGCCGCGCAAAGTACGCATCTGCTCTTCACTGGCGCGCACCACGTCGGTGCCGAGCATGCGTAATTCGCCGCCGGTGACGGTAAAACCGTCGGGCGGCAACAGGCGCATCGCCATCATCGCGGTGACCGATTTGCCCGAACCGGACTCACCGACCACGCCGACAATTTCACCGGCACTGACCGACAGTGACACCTGATTCAGTGCTTTTACTTCGCCGCCGTAGACCGGAAAGACCAGCTGCAACTTGTCGATTTCCAGTACCGGCCCGTGGGTTTGCTCAGTCATGTCAGCGCCCTCTGCTTTTCGGATCCAGCAGGTCGCGCAGACCGTCGCCGAACAGGTTAAAACCGGTGGCGGTGATCAGGATCGCCACGCCGGGGAATGCCGAATACCACCACTGATCGAGAATATAATTACGGCCGTTAGACACCATCGCGCCCCATTCTGCGGTCGGTTGCTGCGCACCGAGGCCGATAAAGCCGAGCGTCGCCGCCATCAGAATCGAGGTGCCGATATCCAGTGAAGCCTGCACCACCAGCGGCGGCATAACGTTGCGTAAAACGTGCCAGGTAATCAGATGCCAGCGCGACGCGCCGAATGTGCGCGTGGCCTGCATATATGCCTGATGACGCAGCATCAGCGTTTGCCCGCGCGCCAGCCGCACATAAAACGGAATGCGCACCACGGCAATCGCCAGCATGGCGTTAAACAGACTTGGCCCGAGCGCGGCGGCCAGCGCCATGGTTAATACCAGCGACGGCACCGAGAGCATGATGTCCATGCAGCGCATGATCAGCGCATCCACCAGACCGCCGACCACGCCGGAAAAACAGCCGAGCAACGAGCCAATGCTGCCCGCGATAATCACCACCGCCAGCCCTGCCGCCACCGACTGCTGGCTGCCAATCAGTACGCGGCTGAACAGATCGCGCCCGACTTCATCCGTGCCAAACCAGTGCAGCGCGGAAGGTGCCTGTAGCCGGTCGGTCAGGCTGATGGCGTTCGGGTCGTGCGGTACCAGCCACGGCGAGAAAATCATGATGAAAAGCACGATCAGCATGATCGCCAGCCCGAGCAGGGTCAGCGGGCTGCGGCTCAGCAGATGGAATGTGCGCCGCCAGCTGGCGAAACGCGGTTTGACGTCCGGTGCCACAATATCGGCCCGGTGATTATTGACGCCCGGTTCAATCACAGACATGCCTCACCCCTCACGGCCAATGCGCGGATCGATCCACACATACAGTAAATCCACACACAAATTGACGATGACGTACGCAAACGACACCACCACCGCAAAGCCCATCACCGCCGGGAAATCCAGCGCCTGAATCGAATTCACCACGTACGCGCCCATGCCCGGCCAGGCAAAAACGGTTTCGGTCAGCACCGCGCCGTAGAGTAAATCGCCCATCGCCAGCCCGAGCACCGTCACCGATGGGATCAGCGCGTTCGGCAAGGCGTGGCTGAGGATCACCCGCCAGCGCGAAAGCCCGTTGGCACGCGCCGTGCGGATGTAATCTTCATTCAGTTGCTCCAGCATCGCCGAGCGAATTTGCCGCGCCACGATGCCCATATGGACGAACGCCAGCGTCAGCGCAGGCATCGCCAGATGTTGCAGACTGTTCCAGAACGTCTCCCAGTTGCCGGTCAGCAGGGAGTCGAGCACATAAAAACCGGTGATATCAGCAGGGGGATCCAGCCAGTCGTCGAGCCTTCCGCCGCCCGGCAGCAGGTTCAGATGGCCGTAAAACAGGATGATGACGCCCAGCCCCAGCCAGAATGCAGGCGTGGAAATGCCCAGTACGGAAAGCAAACGCACCAGATGATCGGGAAATTTATTCTGGTATACCGCCGACAACACGCCCAGCGGAATGCCAAGCACAATCGCCAGAAACAGCGCGCTGACCGCCAGCTCCAGCGTCGCCGGGAAGAAGGCTTTCAGGTCTTCCAGCACCGGACGTCCGGTGCGGATCGACGTGCCTAAATCACCGTGCAGCAAATCACTGACATAACGGAAAAACTGTACATACAGCGGCTGGTTCAGCCCGAGTTGCTCACGGATATGCTCGACCATTTCATTACTTGCGCGATCGCCCGCCAGTAACCGCGCCGGATCACCGGGGATCATGTGCGAGATGATAAAAGTGATCACGCAAACGCCCGCCATCACCAGTATCAGGCCCCAGCAACGCTGGCGGATCAACGTCCAAAAAGTCATAGTGTTTTCCCCGTAAAACCCCCTTCAGATCCTGAAAGGGGCTTTCGTGAATGATGCCGCTGTTACTTGTGCATTTGCCCCACGTTGAACACCTGCTCCAGCATCGGGTTGAAAACAAAGCCTTTCACGTCTTTGTTCATCGCCACCTGATAGTTTTTCTGGAACAGGTAAACGTACGCTGCTTCGTCGATAACGATTTTCTGCGCCTGCTGGTAGTAACCGGTACGCTCTTTCTGATCGGTCACCGACACCGCTTTTTTCAGTAAGGCATCGACCTCAGGGTTGGCGTAGAAAGAACGGTTACCCGGCAGGCCTTTTTTATCGGACTCGAACCAGTAGTTCATGAACATGTACGGGTCAGCGAAATCCGGGCTCCAGTTACCGATGGAGATGTCGTAATCGCCCTGCCCGATGCGGTCGCGCATGGTGGCATTCGCCAGTTTTTCCAGCTTCACGTTGATACCGGCCTGACCGAGGCTCGCCTGCACGGCAAGCGCGATAGATTCCCAGTTCGGATCGTTATCGGAATACAGGAAATCCAGCGTCTGCGGTTTGTCTTTGACTTTCTCCAGATCGGATTTAGCCTGCGTCAGATCTAAGGTGTATTGCTTAGCCGTCGGGTCGAAACCCCACATGCCCTCAGGAATTGGCCCGCGCATCTGTTTGGCATTGCCACCGAGAATGCCTTTCACCATGCCCTGATAATCCACGGCAGAGGAAATCGCGCGGCGTAGATCCACCTGATTGAGCGGCGTTTTGGCATTATTGAGATAGAGATAGGTCACGCGCAGCGACGGGAATTCCTCGACAGCAACGTTGCCCTCTTTCTTCAGTGCCGCCAGCTGATCCATCGGCAGGGAATCGGCGATATCCAGATCGCCGCGCGACAGTTGCAGGCGACGGGTGGCGCTTTCACCGATAATTTTCACGGTCACGCGTTTGAACGCCGGTTTCGCGCCGTTGTAATGCGGGTTCGGCACCAGCACCAGTTGCTGACCTTTCTGCCAGCGATCCAGCTTATAAGGGCCGGAACCGGCGGTATGACCGGCCAGCCACGCCTTACCTTCGTCGGCAGGATTGGCTTTGGCAATCGCCGGGTTGACGATGCCTGCGCCGTCATTGGCCAGCGTGTAGAGGAATGGCGCGAACGGCGTTTTCAGCGTAAAGGTGACCGTCATCGGATCCACCACCGTCACCGTCATGTCTTTCGGGAAAGCTTCCGACGGACCCTGACCGATTTTCATCAGACGCTCAAAGGACCATTTCACCGCGTCGGCATTGACGTCGGTGCCATCGTCAAATTTGGCGCCGGGCTTGAGTTTAAAGGTCCAGACCAGTTGATCGGGTGAAGCCGTCCAGCTTGCCGCCAGATCGCCTTCCACCTGCGTTGAGCCTTTACCGTCTTCGGTTTTGTACTGCACCAGACGCTGATAGGCCGGATAGGTCACCGTCCAGTCGTTGTTGTCAATGGTCACCGCCGGATCCAGCGTTTGCGGATCCGCCGCTTTACCAATCACCAGCATGTCTTTCGGCACGGCGGCCTGGGCGGCAAAACTTAAGCCTGACAAGGCCAGAAAAATGGCACCGGCGATCTGTGTCTTGGTATTTTTGCGGAACGTGTTGATTGCTGTGTTGCTCATCGGAGAACTCCTGGCTCTGTCAAAAAGTGATAAGAGACGTGCAATGATTACGCGGCATTCACCGGCGGAAAGCAGCCGAACCGCTCTTCCAACAACGGATACGTTTTGGCATCCGGTAATTCAAAGTGCCACCACTCGCTGGTGATACCTTTAAAGCCGCCCGCCGCCATCACGGCGTTAAGTAACAGGCGGTTACGCTGAATGTGCGGCGGTAAATCGGGATAAAACGGGTGCGAAACTTCGGTCATTTCATCAAAGCCCGCGCCCATATCCACCACGTTGCCCTGCTCATCCAGCAGGGTCAGATCCACCGCCACCCCGCGGCTGTGGTGCGAACCGAGTCTGATATCCACCACATAATCCGGGTTTGGAAACGCCGCCCACAAACAGGCCTGCGCCGCCTGTGGCCGGTAAGCGTCGTAAATTTTCAGGGTAAAGCCGGCCAGTTTTGCCACCTGGTTACAGCGCACCAGTGCAGCAGCCGCATCAGGGTGTAACAGGCAGCGCGATTCGCGATAAATCGGCTGACCGGTCAGGTTATCTGCCGTGGCATATTTCAGGTCGATGACGGCATCGGGTAAAACCTCTGCCAGATCGATCAGGGCGATATCAGGTGTTTTTGTGTTCATCAATAAATCTGTCCGCTGGTGTGAAGGTTAGGATTCAAATTGTCCGAGCTGTTTTTGTAAAATCCGGTTATTCGCCAGACGCTGCTCCACGTCGTTACCGCGCAGTTCGAGCACCGCCGAACACAGCAGGTTGAACAGGCAACTGAGTGGCGCCATCGAATCCCAGAACTGGCCGGTGTCGGTTTTCACCTGCAACAAATCCACCGGATAATCGCGCGCCCACGGGCAGTAAATGTCGGTGATCAGCGCGACATTCAGCCCGCGTTCGCAGGCCGCTTCGCAATAGGTTTGCGCCATTTTTGAATACGCACGGGTGTCGGTGACCACCAGATAAGGCTGCGCGAATTCCGAATTCAGCGATTCAACATAGGTGCCGGACAGGCCGTCGGCGAAATAGACTTTCGGGCGTAAGTATTCGAGATAACTGGAAAAATTGTTGGCGATGCCGCGCACGGACTGGATCCCGAGAATGAATACGGCCTCCGCATCGGCCAGACGCCGGCTGATCTGTGCAAAGCTGTCGCTCTGTGCCAGCTGATACACATGATTGATGGCTTCAAGTTCGAGCGTCAGTGACTGCCGGAGCTTTTCCTGCTGCGGCTGTTTGCTGCGCTCGCGATATGCGCCAAGGCGGTCGGTCACCACCCACGGCTGATAGGCGGTGCCGCTTTGCAGGCGCAGCGTTTGCTTGAAGTGATCCAGATTGCGATAGCCCAGGCTGCGCAGATAACGCCCGACGGAAATGCCGCTGGTCGCTGCGCTGCGCGCGATGCTGTCCGCCGTCTCAAACGGGATCTGCGCCAGATTTGCCAGCAGATAACTGGCGATGCGCTTGCCGGTTGGCGTCTGCACGGCGAACGAGGCTTCGATTTGTTCAATCACATCCTGCGCTGGCTGCATTGGTTAACTCCGTGTTGCTTTATTGTCATAAAACTAGCTCTTGTTAGTTAAATAACAATGCACGGGGTGTGCCAATCCCGACAAATGAGCGAAATTTGTGCAGCAGATCTTGAATCAGGGGACGTTCAGGCCGGAAAGTCGCTAAAAACCCGGCCTGGTTCTTTTGCAGAACCGCCGGATGAGCGAGAGGTGCACAACAAACAGGCAGCTTGTGTGTACTTTTAGTGCATCCTCCGCGCACGCAGAGGCAGACAAGGCAATTTGAAGACGAGGAATCAATCACTTTGTCTTAATAGTCAACAGGTTGGATATTAAGAAAGCAGTCGGTCATCTTTTTTCGTTAACCCTTTGACATGCCCACGGGCAGTCGTTATTATTCGCCCCGTTCAAACGATTCCTCTGTAGTTCAGTCGGTAGAACGGCGGACTGTTAATCCGTATGTCACTGGTTCGAGTCCAGTCAGAGGAGCCAAATTAGAAAAGCCCGCTTAAGGAAACTTAAGCGGGCTTTTTGCATTCTGATTATGTGCACGAATTCGTGCAGGTCAGGCCATGCGGTTACATCGCAAATTCAAAATGAGTGCCATCCGGCAAATCGATTTCCAGGCGCAACTTGCCACCTGCTGCTTCAACATAACGTTTCAACGTCGACAATTTCAGGTCACGGCCCGGCTTTTCCATACCGGCAACCGTAGGCTGTTTAATGCCCAACGCTTCAGCCATCTCACATTGTGTTTTATTCATTCTTTCACGCAGTTCGGCCAGCTCAAGGGTAATCAAAATATCAACGGCCATCGCCTGCGCTTGTGCAGCAACTTCAGGTTTTACGGATGCCAGTAGCTGTTCAAGAGTTCTGCTCATTAAGGCAATTCCTTTTCTTTTATCGTATTCAGGTGCCGTGTAAATTCATTGTCGGCGACCGGTATCATGACTTCATAAAATCGTTTTTCATTACCCACTTTGTTTCCCGCGCAAAGTAAAATACCTCTGCGCAAAGGATCAAAAGCATAAAACGCCCGAAGGGGATCGCCCTTACTTTGGATGCGCAATTCTTTCATATTGCGATGCCGGGAGTGATGAACAAGTGGGATGTTTCCAATACGGAATACAGCTTCCAGAATAGGCAGGGTAATGTTAAAGAATGGGTGCCTGAGGCTAACATACGTCGACAACAACCAAAAAGGTGGGGCGAACCCCACCTTACGGTTAGCTCTTAATTTCGTAGCTTAAGACTGCCGCAATTTCTGTTTTCCCCTGCTTAATATGCAATTCGCACAGCGAATCACGCACCATCCAGGTCCAGGCCAGCAATGTGAAACAAACCACGATGAGTCCGTGTAACACAAGCTTTCGCGACATCTTGCCCTCCGTTGCATTTCTGCTTTTAAGAGGCTATCCTCATATTGTCTAGGTATGGTTGTGATAGCCTCGGGTTGATTGAAAAATCTCCTCGGGGCTTTCTTCTTATGATGCCTTGAACAACTATGATGTCTTTCACAACGCTGCTCAAGCCAGATAAGCCTCAAGCACCCGCGCGCATTCTATCAAGTTAACCCTGCCTGATTTTCGTTCACTTTGTCCTAATTTTAACCGGCCCTTACTGACCCCTCTATCGTTATGTCTAATCCGCATTAGACATCTATACGTCTATCCATTAGGATCGAACCACCTGGGATAACGACCTCACATAACGATGAAAATTAAACATTTACCTCTTGATCAGAATATTAATGGCTGGGCCGCCGTGCGCGGTAACACGCCCCGCCATCCGGCGTTGCACGGTAAAGTAACCGCTGACTGGCTGGTGATTGGCGCAGGGTTTGCCGGGCTGGCGTTTGCCCGCCGTATTGCGGAGCTTCGCCCGCATGAACACGTTGTCGTGCTCGAAGCGCTGGATGTCGCGGATAACGCCTCTGCGCGTAACTCCGGTTTTGTGATTGACCTGCCGCACACGGTTGGCAGTACCTCCGCTGAGCTCGAGCAGGCGCAGACTTACCGCCGTCTTTTACAGTTTGGTCTTGCGCATTTGAAAGAAACTGTCGATCAGCACGGTATTGATTGCGACTGGCAGAACGCCGGGAAATATCACTGCGCGGTGAGCGAACAATTTGATGATGACATCGCTCACTATCAGGACGAACTCACCACGCTGGGCGAACGTTTTGAACGGCTGGATAACGCAGCGCTGAAACAGCGTCTGGGCACAGGTTTTTATCGCAGTGCGGTATACACGCCCAACTGCATTCTGGTGAATCCGGCGGCGCTTATCAGCGGGCTGGTGGCGACCCTGCCCCCGAACGTTACCGTCTATGCAAATTCTCCGGCGCTGCAGATTGATACACAAGGCGCGATCCGGGCGGAAACCCCGCATGGAGAAGTCAGGGCACGCAAACTGATGCTGGCGATTAATGGCGCGGCACGCGGATTACCCTTGTTTAAAGGCAACGTGTTTGCCATGTCGACGTTTGCCACGCTCACTGAACCGCTGACGCCGGAACAACGCCAGCGGATCGGGGATATTTCGCCCTGGGGCTCAACACCGGTGAATGCGCTGGCGGGCGCGACGCTGCGCTATACCGCCGATCACCGCTTCCTGATCCGCGAGCATGTTAATTTCACGCCGGGTCTGGTGACCGGTGCGGTAGAAACCGGCCGCCATGCGCGACGTCATCAGGAACTGTTCGCCCGCATTTATCCGCAGTTGCAGGACGTCAATATGGCCTACACCTGGTCAGGATTGATCAGCATTACGCGCAACGGTGCGCCGGTGTGGGGGAATCTGTCGGAGAATGTCTATTCTTCGGCGGGATGCAACGGCTCCGGCAGCTCAAAGCAGAGCGCCTTTGGCCGGTTGCTGGCGGATCATGCGACGGGGGAAGATCACCCGCTCCTGGCTGATATGCATACGGTTGGGCGCGCCAGTTATCTGCCGCCGCGCCCGTTCCTGGATATCGGTGTGAAAGGGTTTATGGCGCGTGAACGCTGGCGCTCACGCAGCGAAATGTAATGACTGAACGGGCCGGTCGCCATTCACAGACGACCGGCTTTTTTAATGGCGTTTATCGACGCGTGCCACGATGCGATCGCCCAGCCACTGAATGCCGCAGACCATGACAATCAGCACCACAATCACTTCAATCATCACCACCGTTTCAAAACGCTGATAGCCGTAACGGATTGCCAGATCGCCCAACCCGCCTGCGCCGATAGCCCCTGCCATCGCCGACGCCCCAATCAGCGCCACCAGCGTCACCACGAATCCGGATAAAATACCGGGCAAGGCTTCCGGGATCAGCACGTCCCAGACGATGCGCAGTTTACTGGCGCCCATCGCACGAACGGCGTCAATCAGGCCACGATCGACATCGCGCAGAGAGACTTCGGCAACGCGGGCAAAATACGGTGTCGCCGTAATGGAGAGCGGCACAATGGCTGCCCAGGTGCCGAGCGACGTGCCGACCAGAAAGCGCGTTACCGGGATCAATGCCACCAGCAAAATGATGAAAGGCAGTGAACGGAAACCGTTGATGACCAGCCCCAGCGAGCGGTTGACCCAGCGGTTTTCGGCAATGCCGCCAGGGCTGCTCATCACCAGAATCAGACCAAGTGGCAAACCGGCAATCAGTGAGAACAACCCGGAGATGGCGGTCATCAGCAGTGTTTCTTCGACAGCGTTAATCAATAAATCAAGCATTACTGGAGACATAGCCTGTCAGCTCCACGGTTGCCTGGTGCTGGTGCAGCCAGTGTAAAACAGCCTGCTCTGACGCCGGATTATCAACCGGTACAGAGAAGAAAAAACGCACCACGGCGTAATGCTGGATATGGTCGACGCCGCCCTGAATCAGACGAAATTGCCCCGGCAGTTCCGCCGCCATCAGTGTGAGGATCTCGCCCTGACGGCCTTGCCCGGCATAATGCACGCTGTAAATCGCCTCGCCCTGACGTACCGGCGAAAGCTGTTCGGCCAGCGCCTCCGGCAACTGGGGCAGTAATCCCTGTAAAAGCGTGCGCGTCAGCTGAGATTGCGGATGAGCAAACACCTGCCAGACCGGCCCTTCCTCAATGATTTCACCGGCGTTAATCACCGCCACCCTGTGGGCGATTTTTTTGATCACTTCCATCTCATGGGTGATCAGCAAAATGGTGATGCCGAGTTTTTGATTAAGGGATTGCAGCAGCGCCAGAATGGATCGCGTGGTTTCCGGATCGAGTGCCGAGGTGGCTTCATCGCAGAGTAATAATGCCGGGTTGGCGGCCAGCGCACGGGCAATACCGACACGCTGTTTTTGCCCGCCGGACAACGCCGCCGGATAGTTTTTGGCTTTATCTTCCAGCCCGACCAGTGCCAGTAATTCGGCGACCCGCGCCTGGCGGCGTGCTTTGTCGTAACCGGCAATTTTCAGCGGCAGCGCGACGTTTTGCTCAACCGTTTTGGCCGACAGTAAATTAAAGTGCTGAAACACCATCCCGACGCGGCTGCGCACCGACTGCAACGCTTTTTCGCTAAGGCCGGTGATGGTGTGCCCTTCGATTTTGATCACGCCGTCATCAGGTTGTTCCAGTCCGTTAAGGCAGCGGATCAGGGTCGATTTCCCTGCCCCGCTGCGACCGATAAGGCCGAGGATCTCTCCCCGCCTGACGGTTAACGACACATCCTTGAGGGCCTGCGTGTTTGCGAAACGGCGGTTGACGCGGTGCAGTTGCACCACGTCTTCAGCATGTTCAGCCGCGCCTGTCCGTTCAGCTCTTACGAACGCATTCACCTGCGCTTCCCCGGCGTGATGTTCATCGGCGGAAGAACCGGTAAAATGCGCGTCGATCTCAGAGATAATCGTCATGCTTTACATCCTTACCAGGCCGTGACGCCGGTGCCTTTATAGACCTTATCAAACACTTTTTTCACGTCGTCGTTCTGGTAGGCGGCAACTAATGTTTTCACCCACGGCGCATTGGCGTTCTCTGTTTTTACTGCAATGAAGTTGTTGTAAGGATTGCCTTTTACCGGCTCCTGCGCGATACGGTCAGCCGCCGTCAGGCCGCTTTTCAGCGCCCAGTCAGTGTTGACGATTGCCGCGTCCAGATCCGGAACGGAGCGGCCGATAATGCCGGAATCCAGTTCTTTGATGGTGACGTGACGCGGGTTCTCAATGATGTCTGCGGTGGTCGCGAAAATACCCGCGCCCGGTTTCAGTTTAATCACGCCGGACTGTTGTAACAGGATCAGGCCACGCGCTTCGTTAGCCGGATCGTTTGGAACGCCGATCACCGCGCCTTCTTTCAGCTCGTCAGCCGTTTTCACTTTTTTAGAGTACAGGCCAATCGGCCACACGGCGGTGTAACCCACGCGCACGATATCGTAATGATTTACTTTGATCTGATTATCGAGGAATGGCTGATGCTGGAAGGCATTGGCGTCCACTTCGCCGTTTTGCAGCGCTTCATTAGGCTGGTTGTAATCATTGAAGACCACCGGTTTCACGGTCAGCCCTTTCGCGGCCGCCTGCTTCACCACTTCGCGCCAGACATCTTCGTCTTCGCCGCTGATGATGCCGACTTTAATGGTGGTTTTATCCGCCGCCTGCGCCAAAGAAAGCGGAGCAAGAATGCCGCTTGAAATCATGACAGCAGACGTCGCTGCCAGTAAAAATGCACGGTTAACGCGGGTCTTGGTTTTGTTGAATGTTGTCTGCATCGGTTATCCCCAAAAGTATTGATGAGAGGCCTGCACATGGCTGTGATTTTGTGCAGGAATTTGGCGAGTATACCGATCGGCTTATTTCTTTATAATATTGTTTAAGAGATACATATTCCTGAATTGAATATGCAAAATGGCATAGTAAAGCGATAAAAACGATAAGGATTTTGCGCCAAGATGACGGCCAATAAAAAACCCGCCGCAGCGGGTTTTTGTCCTGATGACTGAGGCGTTATGACTGCGGATCGACCGGCTGAACTTCCAGCGACACCATACCGATGCCGAGTTTACGCGGCAGGAACCCGCCGCTGGTGCCCTCGGTCGGTTCTGTCGGTGACGGTGGTGTGATAACAATGCTTTGCGCCGCACCTGGGTTGGTAAACTGCAATTTCACCGTGCCGTCTTTATCGCCAAAGGAAGCAAACTGCTCCTGATCGCCGACGCGCACAGACACCGGTTTATCAATGTTATTGCCATAGGCTCTGGCGCGGATCACCACATCAAAGGTGGTCGGCAGAGGTTTGACGTAATCAATTTTCACCGACGGCGCCAGATTAGCGTCTGACCAGCGGCCCCAGTTCTCCAGCGCAGAAATACCGCTAATGGCTTTTACCTGCTCCGGCATTCCCGGCAGCATGAAGGCTATCGCCTCAGATTTGTAAGTGGTATCGGCATCATCTACGTTCAGCATTTTTACTGTCTGCTGATAAATCGCGTTGCTGCCGGACGTATCCTTCACAAAATCCACCTTGCCTTTAAAGGTATCGCCCGTTGCCTGCACGATGCCCGGGCGTGCTCCGAGGTTGCCGGAAGCCACGCAAAGGCCAGTATTGAGCGCCAATTCAGGTGCCCAGACGCGGCCCATTTCGTAGCATTTATCGACCCAGACAAAGTTGTCGCTGGTGGACAGCGTGGACAGCTGTTTTTTCAGCGGCGTGGATAAATAGACGTCAAACATCGGTTCGATCTTGTCACTGGTGACTTTCAAAATGAACGGCGTTTTGATGGTCATACCAGAGAACGTGAAACTGTTTTCCTTGTTACTGACGGTGTAATTTTTGATGCTGTTCGGGAAGCCCCACTGTTTAATGACCGCCGGTTTCCAGGCGTTGACTTTGTCATCGATATTGAGGAACTGCTCGGTCATTGATGTCGCAGAAATCCCGCTGCGTCCGAGCCCGATAAAGTTGTCACCGCCCATCATATCCAGCACGGTGGCACCGTTATCCAGCGTACTGCGCTTCGCGGCATTCAGATCACCCACAGGTTTGCGGCCATCGAGCACGAAGAACAGATCTTTGCGGTTCTGTTTGGTCAGAATGTTGTAGGCGGTGTTGTTCATCGCCAGATGATCGGATGACACCACAATCAGGGTGTTGTCGTAATAGCCCGACTTTTTAATTTTATCGATAAACGCCGCAATCAGTTCCTGACTACAGGACACCGCGCTCAGAGACTGATTCGGTTTGCCGGTCACCGGATAAGCTTTGCGCGTACAGCCGCGGGAAATAAAACCGTCCGGGTGGTGCGTATCCACGGTCAATGTGAACAGGGAGAATGGCTTACCCGCTTTACTCAGTTCGATGAATTTCTTGTAGACCTCGTCGAGCAGCGTGTCGTCGTACCATCCCCAGTCATTTTTGTACGCCGGATCGGCAACGGTTGGACGCAGTTCATTGTAGCCGTACAGGTGGTCAAAACCGTGGGATTTCAGGAATGTGCCTTTCCCGGCAAACGCCAGTTCAGCCCCCTGATAGAAGTAGTTGGTGTAACCCGCGCCTTTAAGCACATCGCCCAGACAGACGTTTTCAGGGTAGAAGGTCGCCAGCGCGCTGGAGGCGTTGCCATCAAACGGCGCGAACAGCGGGATCCCGCATTGTGAAGCGACCATGCCGGCAATGGTGTAACCGGTGCCCGGCAACTGGCGGGTGTTGGTGAAATCCGTGCTTTCCGCCTTGTGACGGCTTAATTCGGTGGTCAGCCCCGGGAACACCTTTTCATCGAAATAGGTGCGCTCCAGACTTTCGCCATAGATATAGACCAGATTAGGCTTTTTCTCGCCCTTCACGGCTTTCACCGGCACTTTGTAATACGTATCGAAATCCGCGCCGCTGCCGGACATTTGCGTTTTCACCAGACGGGAAATGTTCTGGAAGGCCTGAGTCGAGCCGACGGAAAACACCGCCAGCATCACGGCCAGCACGCTGTAAACCCAGCTGCTGCTTTTTGCACGGCGCTGTCTGAGGCCCCAGGCCAGCAGCCAGAAGACGATGACCAGCCCGGCCAGTAAGCCGAGGAACGGCAGGATATATTTATTCAGTCCGGCGCCTTTAAGGCTGCTGGTGACGGTATACAACACCGCATCGGTGATGCCTTCACCGGTGAAATAATTACTGCCAATCAGGATCACGTTCAGAATGACGTAAAGCCCTAAGAAGAACAGCACCAGCGAAAACCAGATACGACCGGCCGACGCCCGTGTGACGTAGAAATAGATAGAGGAAAGAAATAAAACAAATGAAAGCCACTCAGAAGCCATTTTTAGCGCCCTGTCTGATTAAAAAAAATAAACACTACGAACGAGTCTGCTGTTTGCCAGCAGCGCCGACGGTTCAATTCATCGAGTAAATGACCCGTTTGTCATTCACTTCATCCCTGAGACAGGAAAATTTTGTGCCAAAAACGGGTTGCGCTATATAGCCTGTTGAACATCCGGGGGTCAACGCCCTGATGCTGTTTTATGTCACTGATTTATCCGAATAAACCATTTTTTCACAAATTCGTGATGCTTATCTCTGCATGATACCGCAAAGATGTAACCTGCCGTTCACTAAATTGTAGGAATTGCATGATACGGGAATAGTATGAGTGAAATGTGGAGGGAGCGTTTGAAATGAGAAAAATTCAGGAAAAAACGCTAAAAAAAACCCGCGATGCGGGCATCACGGGCGTCACGCCGGGCAACAAAATGACCCTTTACACGCCGCCTAAGTAAGCCTTTCGCACCTCGGGGTTGACCAGTAAAGCTTCGCCGCTACCGCTCAGGCGGATCTGCCCGTTGACCATCACGTAGGCGCGATCGGAGAGTTTCAGGGCGTGGTGCGCATTCTGTTCCACCAAAAAGATTGTCATGCCGTTTTTCGCCAGTTCACGCAGGATCTGAAAAATCTGTTTCACGATAATTGGCGCGAGCCCGAGACTGGGTTCATCGAGCAGCAACAGTTTCGGGCGACTCATCAGCGCCCGCGCAATCGCCAGCATTTGTTGTTCGCCGCCAGACATGGTCATCGCCCGCTGTTTGCGTCGCTCTTTCAGGCGGGGAAACAAATCAAACATGGATTGCAAATCCTCTGCCGCGTGTTTATTGCCGACGGGGATCGTGCCCATCAGCAGGTTCTCCTCGACGGTCATATCCGGAAACACCCGCCGCCCTTCCGGCGACTGGGCAATGCCCGCTGCCGCCACAAAGTGCGTGGATTTGCGGCTGATATCTTCGCCGCGAAATAAAATCTGCCCGCTGCGAATGCGTGGCTGCCCGAAAATCGACATCAGCAGCGTCGATTTCCCTGCGCCGTTCGCGCCGATAAGCGCCACGGTTTCCCCCTGACTGACCTCCAGCGACACCTGTTTCAGCGCCTGAATGGCACCGTAAAAAACGTCCACGTCACGAAACTCCAGCATTGCATCGCTCATAAGCTGACCTCGTCGTCTTCATCAGCACCCAGATACGCGGCAATGACTTTCTCATTATTCTGAATCGCCTGCGGCGGTCCTCCGGCAATCACATCGCCATGGTCGAGCACAATAATGTGATCTGAGATCTCCATCACCATGCCCATGTCGTGTTCAATCAGCAGCACGGTGATCCCGTGGTGGTCGCGCAGGAAGCGAATGATCTTGCTCAGCGTGCGCGTTTCCACCGGATTGAGCCCGGCAGCCGGTTCGTCGAGGCAGATCATTTCAGGTGCGGTACACATGGCGCGGGCAATCTCCAGCCGCCGCTGCTGCCCGTAGGACATCTCCCCCGCCAGCCGGTTGGCACAGTCCACCAGCTCGACCACTTCCAGCCAGTAAAATGCCCGATCCAGCGCCTGATTTTCTGCCCGGCGATACCCCGGCGTATTGAGAACACCGGCGATAAGATTGCGGTTGGTTTGCATGTGCTGCGCCACCAGCAGGTTTTCGACCACCGACATTTCCCGAAACAGCCGGATATTCTGGAAAGTACGCGCCAGCCCGGCACGGTTAACCAGATGCGTGCCGCCAAACATTTTATAGAAAATACGTTGGCCGAGCTGCGCCGGTTTTATCCAGTCGTCGGGCTGGAATTTCTGTCCGAGCACCTGAATCACATTGGTCGCGCCCCGGCGGGTGTTCAGCGAAATGGAACCGCCGGTGGCTTTGTAGAAACCGGTCAGGCAGTTAAATACCGTGGTTTTACCGGCACCGTTCGGGCCGATCAACGCGGTGATCGAACCGCGCTTAACGTCCAGGCTGACATCATTGAGCGCCCTGATGCCGCCAAAATGCATCATCAGATGGTCAACGCTGAGGATGCTGTCGTTCATCACCGCTGAATTCATGGCGCAACTCCCTTACGCACGGCAAACCCGCTGCGGCTGATGCGGATTAACCCGCGTGGCCGCCAGATCATCATCACCACCATCAGCACACCGAACAACAGCACGCGGTATTCGGCAAAACTGCGCAGCAGCTCCGGCGCGACGGTCAGCACAAAGGCCGCCAACACCACGCCGATGGTCGAGCCCATACCGCCCAGCACCACAATGGCAAGGATCAGCGCCGATTCAAAAAAGGTGAAAGAGGTCGGATTCACGAAACCCTGATAGGTGGCGAAAAACACACCCGCGATACCGGCCGTCGACGCACCGAGCGTAAAGGCCGAAAGCTTGACCAGCACATGGTTCAGCCCCATCGCTCGGCAGGCGATTTCATCTTCACGCAGCGCTTCCCACGCACGGCCAATCGGCATACGGGTCAGGCGGTGCTTGATAAACAGCACCAGCAATACCACCAGAACCAGCACCGCGTAGATGAAAATAAACTTCATGTTGGGGTTGTAGGTCAGATGGAAAAACTCATGGAAAGGCACGCCGCCCTCTTTCGCCCGCCTTCCGAATTCCAACCCGAAAAACGTCGGCGCAGGCGCAGAAACGCCGTTCGGCCCGCCGGTGAAAGACAGCCAGTTGGTGAGCACCAGACGGATGATTTCGCCAAAGCCCAGCGTGACGATCGCCAGATAATCGCCGTGCATGCGCAGCACAGGAAACCCCAGCAATGCGCCTGCCAGTGCAGCCATCACCGCCGCCAGCGGCAGCATTGACCAGAACCCAAGGCCGAGATACTGATACCCGAGTGCCAGCCCGTACGCGCCGATGGCGTAAAACGCCACATACCCTAAATCCAGCAGCCCGGCCAGACCGACCACGATGTTCAGCCCGAGGCCGAGCAGCACGTAAATCAGCCCTAAAATCGCCACGGTCAGAATGTATTTGGTGGCGACGAACGGGAAGCATATCGCCAGCGCGATTAACAGGGGCAACACCCAGCGCAGGCTGCTTTTGTGATCCGCAGGCAGGACGTAAACCCCCGCGCTGTCACGTTCAAAACGCGCGCGCATGGTCTGCCCGGCGGCCGTTTCCAGAAAGGCACTGAGCAGAAAGCGACCGGCCATTACCGCAGCGATAATCCACACCAGCCGCTGGCTGTGAAAGTTGAAACTGTACCCGTCGAGCACCACGCCCACTACCGGCCCGAAGATGATCAGGGCGACCAGCCCGGCAAAAATGGCATCCAGCAGGCAGCGTTTGAGCGAGAAGCCGTGATCCGCAACAGCAGTTTGTGACGTCATATTTTCCCTCACACTTTAGTCACTACCGGGCGACCCAGCAGGCCCTGCGGGCGGAAAATGAGGATCACCACCAGCAATCCAAAAGAGAAAACATCTTTGTAATCGGAATTGACCATGCCGGAGAACTGCGCTTCGGCAATGCCTAAAATCAGCCCGCCGAGCATCGCACCCGGCAAGGAACCGATCCCGCCCAGTACCGCGGCGGTAAAGGCTTTGATACCGATGATAAATCCGGCGTAGAAATCAAACGTGCCGTAATTCATGGTGACCAGCACGCCCGCCAGCCCGGCCATCGCCGCACCAATCATAAAGACCAGCGAGATAATCCGGTCCGTGTTGATGCCCAGAATCGAGGCCATTTTTCTGTCCTGCTGCACCGCGCGACACATACGCCCGAGCCGGGTGTGACTGATAATCCATGACAACACCAGCATGCCGACAAATGCTGCCACCAGAATGAACAGTTTGGTGTAGGTCATCTGGACAAAACTGTCGCCGATATGAAAACGCAGCGCGCCATCAAACATCGTCGGAATACCCTGCTGGCGCGGTCCCTGACTGATTTGTGCGTAGTTTTGCAAAATCAGTGACATGCCGATGGCGGAAATCAGCGGTGCCAGACGCGTGGAATTACGCAACGGTTTATAGGCGATGCGCTCAATTGCCCAGCCGTAAACGCCGGTGACCACAATGGTAAAGACCAGCGTGCCGAGGATCAGCAGCGGAAAAGAGTGCACCCCGAAGAAGGAAAGCAGCGCCAGCGCGATGGCGCAGAGGTACGCAGAAATCATATACACTTCGCCGTGAGCAAAGTTAATCATGCCGATGATGCCGTAAACCATGGTGTAACCGATGGCGATCAGCCCGTAGACGGCACCCAGCGTAATGCCATTGAACAACTGTTGCAGGAAGAATGAATCCATAAATACGCAGTCTCTTTTTTTGACCGCGCCCCGATAAGGGCGCGGTCTGACACAGTTCAGAACGGGCAAATCAAGATGATTTATTCCTTCACTTCCTGATACTTTCCTTTGTCATCCCATTTATAAACCACGTAATCAGAGACTTTCAGGTCGCCTTTACTGTCCCAGGATTTTTTGCCCATGACGGTATCGACGCTGTTGGCTTTCAGCCACGCGCTGGCTTTGGCGGAATCACTGCCGCCGGTGGCTTTGAAGGCGGCGGCAATCGCCTGTACGGAGGCGTAGGAGTAGAGGGTGTAGCCTTCCGGCTCGAATTTGTTAGCGCGGAATTTATCGATAACTGTTTTCCCTTCGGCGATCAGACGCGGGTCTTTGCCGAAAGTCATCAGAATGCCGTTGGTGTATTGCGGACCGCCTGCGGCAGTGACCATCTCTTCGTTGACGATGCAGTCACCGGAGAAGAAGGTGGCCTGAACGCCCTGCTCACGCATCTGGCGCACCAGCGGACCGGCTTCAGGATGGCAGCCGCCGAAGAACACCACATCCGGTTTTTGCGCGCTGATTTTAGTCACCAGCGCGTTGAAGTCTTTTTCGCCGCGCGATAAGCCTTCATACATCACCTCTTTCACGCCGCGTTTGTTGAGCGCCGCTTTGGTGGCATCCGCCAGGCCCTGACCGTAGGTGTCTTTGTCATGAATAATGACCACTTTTTTGGCTTTCAGTTTGTCGATGATGTAATCGCTGGCCACCAGCCCCTGCTGATCGTCGCGCCCGCACATGCGGAACATATCGCTCATGCCGCGTTCGGTGATTTGCGGATTCGTGGATCCGGGCGTAATGGCGATGATCCCGGCGTCGTTGTACACCTCGGAGGCAGGCATGGTGGAAGAGGAACAGAAATGCCCGACCACGGCCTGCACTTTATCCTGATCCACTAAGCGGTTGGCGACGGCGACCGCCTGTTTCGGTTCGCAGGCGTCATCGCCCTGCACCAGTTTGATTTTTTCCCCGTTGATCCCGCCTGCGGCATTAATGTCTTCTGCCGCCTGCGTTGCGCCGTGCCAGTATTGATCGCCATAGGTGGCGTTCGGGCCGGTGAACGGGCCTGCGACACCAATCACAATATCTGCCTGCGCGGAAAATGCCGTCACCAGACAACCTGCCAGTAAAAGAGAGAGTGGATTTCTTATAAATTTCATCGACATCATCATGTTCCTTAGAAGCCTGTTTGAGCAAAATGGTTTAGTAAAAACGCCTGAGCGTAGTCGTAAATCCTGTAGCAAAAACACGAACAAAAGCACTGAAATGGAGTGGTTGAAATTTCCTGGGGACGACGGCGGGGTTTCCTTACGGTTTTGCCAAAGGTGAAAACCTTAAGCAAAATTGCTGCCAGTGTTGCAATGTGTGACTGAACAGCAGGTCATTGTGAGTATAGAGCGCGTGGCGGCCAGCCCTGAGGCAAGTTGCAGAAACAACGGTCTGATCACATCGCACCGTGCTGGTGCTGAAAACAGGCGAAAAAGGGCCACCCCGCCCTCGCGTGCACCACGATGAAACGCAGAGGATCTTGCCCGGCGACTCCCGCTCTTACGCTTGCTGACATTTTTATTCTTTGCATGTTCATGGCGGTTGTTTTGTAATGCGGGCAGATAATTGCAAAGGGAAACAACTGAACAATGAAGAAATTATCCTGCCTGACGGCTGTGGTTTTGGCCCTGACACTCTCCGGATGCGCCGGTGATTACGTGATCAACACCAAGGCCGGTGACCAGTTTTTCGCCCACGGCGAACCGGATCGCGACCGTGATACCGGCATGACCAGCTACACCGACATGAACGGCGATTATCATCTGATGAACACCAATGATATTGCCGGGATTGTGAAGAAGTAGCGGCAGAAAATCTGCAGGCAACATAAGGATCACGATGTTCCGTAAAATTCAGCTAATGACATTCCCTTCCGTGGTCATTTCGGTATTTTTTCTGACAGGCTGTCCACCTGCTGCGGAGTACACCCAGTGGCAACGCCCCTCAACCACCGAAGAGGGAGTGAAATCGGCCATGACTGAATGTGGTGATCCGGTTGGCCTTTCAATGAATACCCTGCCCGAAAACGAACAGGCGTTGCAATTCCTGTGCATGCAACACAGGGGTTTTACCCGTAAAGACGGGTTTGATTTTTGTCAGGTCAGGGCCGATCTTCCGGCTTGCGTCGAAAAAAAGCAGGGGCATCCGCTCAGCCAGTCCCGGCTCGAAGCGCTGCCCTATCATGCCGATGAAGGGTTCTACCCGATAAATCCGGACTCCGGCAGGTACGAGGACATGCAGGTCACCTGGCGTAAAGTGGGCGCGCCAAGGGGGTTCTCAACGCAGGTTCCTAATAACCGGGAAGCGTTGCCGGTCATGTACGCCTGCGGCTATCCCAAACCCCTCGGGTCGAATCTGAATGTCGCCAGCATCGGACGTACCGCCAAAGCGCAACGCTGCATGATTGATCACGGCTTTGAGCCAAAGGACAAATTGATGCTGGTATGCCGGGCTTACCCGCAGGTGACGGGCTGCAAAGCGTAGAGATATTGCCGGCTCCTGGTGTTGAGTTGATATGCCATGTGCCTCTGTTTCAGGAAGGTTTCTCCCTCAGGAGCATGTCTGCTTTTGGCACTCAGAAACGGCGGGAGTCTGCGGGGAACCCGGAAACACTGTTCAAAAAAACGCCCGCGACCGGTTAGGCCACAGGCAGTTTAGATGTCAAAAAAGCTATCCGGTGGAACGACTTGCCGACCGGTGACGTCGTTAAACCCGTATCGTTTAAGGGCTATCGGTTGGCGTCAGGCACGATTTTACTTTCAGTAAACTCATGCTTTTCGGGCCGTATTTTGAACCAGATGGCATACATCGCGGGCAGGAACACCAGCGTGATAATGGTGCCGCCAAAGGTTCCGCCAATCAGGGTGTAAGCCAGCGTTCCCCAGAATACCGAGTGCGTCAGCGGGATAAACGCCAGAATGGCCGCCATCGCCGTCAGCAACACCGGTCGCGCGCGCTGCACCGTCGCCTCCACCACCGCATGGAAGGGTGCCAGCCCCTCCTGTTCGTTGTGATGAATCTGCCCTATCAGGATCAGGGTGTTACGCATCAGGATGCCCGACAGCGCAATCAGTCCTACCAGCGCATTGATGCCAAACGGCTGGTTAAAGAGCAACAGCGTGGGCACCACGCCAATCAGCCCCAGCGGCGCGGTGAGGAATACCATCACCATCGCCGACATTGACCGCACCTGCAGGATAATAATCAACAGCGTCATGGCAATCATGATTGGAAACAGCGGTGCCATCGCCTGAGTGGCTTTACCGGATTCCTCAATCGCACCCGCCTGTTCTATGCGGTATCCGGCCGGCAGCGTCTCGATGACCGGCTGCAAAGCTTTGATGATTGCCGCGGAGACATCCGGCGGTTGCAGATTTTCGGCGATATCACCCCTGACGGTAATGGTCGGGGTGCGGTCGCGACGGCGCAGAACAGGATCTTCCATTTGCACCTTAACCTCCCCTATCTGAGACAGCGGAATGCGCTGGCCGGAAGAACCCACCAGGGTAAAGCCCGCTATTTTTGCCGGATCGAGACGGATATTCCCCGCTGCACGCCCCATGACCTGCACCGAACGAATATCTTCACGCACTGCGGTGACAGGAACACCTGAAAGCAGGAACTGAAGCTGCTGCGCGACCGCATTCGATGTCAGCCCCACCGCCTGAAGACGGTCCTGATTGAGCGTAAAGTACAGTGCCGGTACCCGCGGCCCCCAGTCGGTATTGACGGTCCGCATCATCGGGCTGGCCTGCATCACTTTTTCGACCTTGTCTGCGATTTCGCGCAGCGTGGCGGGATCCGGCCCCATGACCCGGTAGGCCACCGGATAAGGAGAATACGGACCAAACACCAGCTGGGTCACGCGCACGCGCGCCTCAGGTGCCAGACCGCTGGCAACCGCTTCACGCAGCCTGAACTTGAGCGTCTCACGCGCTTCCTGGCTGTCCGTCAGCACGACAATTTTCGCAAACGACGGATCGGGCAGCTCCGGCGCCATGGCCAGATAAAAACGCGGCGACCCTTGCCCGATATAGGCGGTGACGATTTTTGCCTCTTTCTGCTTTCTCAGCCAGGCTTCGATTTTCGCCGTGGTGGCGCTGGTTTGCTCAATTGCGGTGCCATAAGGCATCTGCACTTCAACCAGCACCTCCGGGCGATCGGAGGTCGGGAAAAACTGTTTTTTCACCAGCCCCATGCCGAGTATCGCGACCGTAAAGAGCGCAATCACGGTACCCGCGACTATCCACTTGCGGGCGATAACGCGGGTCAGTAACCGGCGAAAGCGGTTGTAATGGCGGGTGTTGTAAATCGCCGCATGTCCGCCCTCCACCGTTTTGATTTTCGGCAGCATTTTCACACCCAGATACGGCGTAAACACCACCGCCACAATCCAGGAAGCAATCAGGGCGATACCGACAATCCAGAACATGTTGCTGGTGTATTCGCCGGCGGTGGACTGCGCAAACCCGTTGGGCATGAAACCGACGGCGGTGACCAGCGTGCCCGCCAGCATCGGCGCCGCCGTGTGGCTCCAGGCATAGGCCGAGGCTTTGATGCGGTCGTAGCCCTCCTCCATTTTCACCACCATCATTTCGATGGCGATGATGGCATCATCCACCAGCAACCCGAGCGCCAGGATCAGTGAGCCCAGAGTAATGCGGTCAAAGTTTTTGCCGGAAGCTTCCATCACCACAAAGACGATCGCCAGCGTCAGTGGCACCGCTGCGGCCACCACCACGCCCACGCGCCAGCCCATACTGACGAAGCACACCACCATCACCACCAGCAGCGCGACAAAGAATTTGATCATGAACTCGTCTACGGCGGAGCTGATGTTAACTGACTGATCCGTGACTTTGGTCAGCGTCATGCCCAGCGGCATCCCCTCATTGATGTTGGCCGTTTCCGCATCCAGCGCTTTACCCAGATCCAGACCGTTCCAGCCGTCCCGCATCACGATGCCCAGCAGCAGCGCCGGTTCACCCTGATTGCGGATCATAAAGGTCGCCGGATCTTCATAGCCCCGCTCAACGGTTGCCACGTCAGAAAGCTGCAGGGTTCTGCCCTGAACGACAACGGGCGTTTTGCGGATTTTCTCCAGCTTATCGAAAGCGCCATCAAGGCGGATAAACACCTGCGGCCCCTGGGTATCAATCGAACCGGCGGGCGTCAGGACGTTCTGGCTGTTAAGGGCGGAGAAAATATCCTGAGGCGAAATGCCCAGCGTGGCCAGCCGGTCATGCGAGAACGAGACAAAAATACGTTCAGCCTGTTCGCCGATAATATTGACCTTTTTAACCCCCGGCACATGCAAAAGACGCTGACGCAATGATTCCGCATCGCGCACCAGCAGTCGCTGAGGCTCCCCTTTTGCCTTCAGCGCAAAGAGCGCGAAGGTCACGTCGGAGAATTCATCATTGACCATCGGCCCGATGACGCCTGCCGGCAGGTTTTTGGCCTCATCCCCCAGCTTCTTACGCGCCTGATAAAATTCTTCCTGCACCTGTGAAGGCGGCGTGCGGTCCTGCAGCGAAAGCATGGTAAAAGCCAGGCCGGGACGCGTATACGTCTCACTGCGGTCATACCACTTCAGCTCCTGCATCCGCTTTTCCAGCGGTTCAGCCACCTGATCCTGCATTTCCTGCGCGGTGGCGCCCGGCCAGGCAGAAATAATCGTCATCTGTTTGACGGTAAACGGCGGGTCTTCAGCCCGCCCCAGTTCGAAAAATGAAAGGATACCGGCCACGGTGATCAGGATAATCAGGAACAGTGCGATTGAGCGCTCACGCACGGCGAGGGCTGAAAGATTGAATCTCCCCCCGCTCATGGCTGGCTCCCGGCGACGCGGGCATCGCGCTGTTCAGCCATGCGCACGGCCTCACCTTCATGCAGCAGATGCGCGCCCAGAGCGACCACCTGTTCACCCGGCGTTAAGCTTCCGGTGACCCTCGCCGCATCTTCCCCCAATCCCAGCACCTGCACGGGCCGCCATGACACCCTGGCCGGTTTACCCGAAATCTCCCAGACACCCGGCCCTTTGCCCGGATCATAAAGTGCAGCTAAAGGCACCTGCATCACCTGCGCCGGTGATTTCTCATCTGCAATGTGAAGCGTCACAGTGGATCCCAGCGGCGCATTGGCCAGCGCCCCCTCAAGCACATATCTCGCCTCAAAGGTACGGGTTAGCGGATCCGCCGCATCTGAAAGGAGGCGCAGTTTTGCAGGGACTGACTGTTGAGCGGTGCCGTACAACGTTGCCTGCGCGTCGCTTCCGGCAGCCGGACGCAACGTCTCAGGTAACTGCACGGTGGCCTCCCGCTGCCCCGCTCTTGCCAGCCGGACTACCGGCTGACCGGCACTGACAACCTGACCGGGTTCAGCCAGCGTATCCATCACCACGCCGTCGGCGTCGGCCAGCAGCACGGCGTAGCCCGTCGCGTTTTGCGCCACGTTGGCCTGTGCCTGAGCCGCACTGAGGTCAGCTTTGGCCGTGTCGGCGGCGGCCTTTATCTGATCGTAGGCCGATGCCGACACGGCGCCAGACGCGATCAGCCCGCGGTAACGCGCCTCTTCAACTGTCGTTTGTTTTGCCCGAGCCTTTGCCGCCGCAACGGCCTGTTGCTGCGCCTGCGCCTGCAGACCCAGGTCAACCGGATCCAGACGCATCAATGGCTGACCACGTTTAACCGTCTGGCCAGTATCGACCAGGCGCTCAAGGATTTTGCCCTGCACTCTGAAACCGAGATCGCTTTGGACCCGGGCGACGACAACGCCGGTAAATGCGCGGGAGGTATCCACAGCACTCACCACGGTCGCAGACCTGACCAGAGGTGGCTGTGAACGGGGATCGTCAGTACCGGAAGTGTCGCCGCAGGCCACAAGGGCAAGCGGCAACAGGCAGACAGCAAAGGTGGCAGGATTAAGCCTGAGCATGGGTTCCCTTAAATCAGTTAACAGGAGAGTAACCGCATTCTCAGACTAGTGACCAATAATGTCAATGGTCACAAAACTCAGGGTGACAGACTTCTCAGTATCAGGGAGGACAGAAGAGTCGCCGCAGCCGGTGCCGTGTCCAGATTGTGCTGCAACTGAATCGGGCTGATATAGGGGCGCATCACCAGATACAGGGCATGTGCGGCCTCGTCCAGCGGCGTTTTTCGTTCAAATTCTCCCGCCTGCCGCCCTTCAACAATGATGTGCTCAACCAGGAGTCGCAACCGCTTTTCATACGCCTCCGCCGAAGGCCACTTATCCCGCGCAGCGACGGCAGCAATGTCATAAAGCTTGCGATCGTGAAAAAACAAATCACTGCCGGCTTCCGTCAGGGCGCGGAATAAACGCCGTAATTTCTCCGAGGCCGACGGGGCATCTGCAATCGCAGAATTGACAATTTCCATGATCATTGCCAGCCGGTTGGCGCAGATCACCTCGCCGATCGCCTGCTTGGAATCGAAAAACTTATAGATATAAGATTTTGAAAATCCTATTGATTTAGCCAGTTCAGACACCGTGGTTTTCTCATAACCAAAATGCCCGAAATGCTCTGTCGCAGCGTCCACGATCTGATCGCGAACGCTGTGATCCGATGGCCCTCTTGGAGGGTGTACATTGATATTTTTAGTCATTTTTCCAGCTTAACTTAATGAACCTTAATTGACAACGAGTGACCATTTGGTAATTAAGTCACAGCCCTGATGTGCCTGCTAAAAATCAGCCAGATGAAAAGAGCACAGAGCGCAATGACCGCCAAAATCATATAGGCGAAGCTCCATGACGAATGGCTTACGATGGCACCCGCCAGCGCCGGACTGAATGAGGCGCCCAGCCCCTGGAGTAACATAACGAGTCCAAGTGCTGCGTTGATATGCCCTGAGCCATTAAATAACGAGGCAATAAGTCCGGGTACGGCCACGCCCAAAATACCTGCACCGACACCGTCTAACGCCTGAACGGGAAATATAACGAATTCATTGCTCCATAAAGACGCAATTGCGGCGCGAAAGGGTAATACGATCAGCGCAATACCGATAAGTCTGGCGTAGCCATATTTTGAGGCATATCTGGCCGTCAGCAATGCAACGGGGATCATCACCGCCTGAGAAATCGCGACCGTAAGGGCCGCATAGGTACCCGGCGTGAACAGAGAACCCGAGGGAGAGGAAGCGACCTTCATGCTTAACATCGGCAATTGTGCAGCATTCGCCAGGTGGAAGAGGAGCAGAGTCACTCCGGTTACCGCCAGTTCAGGTCGCTTTAGCAACGCCAGAACCGAGACAGAAACGGCCGGACCTTGGTGCTTTTCAACCCCTCTCGCCACATCATGGTCTATATCGTTTTTATTGATCGCTAATGTGCACACCACGGCGCATACAGCCATCGTGGTCATCAGTAAAAATACGGAACCTGTGCCCCAGATCCAGCAGGTTATGGCCGCCAGCACGGCAACCGCCATATTACCGCTATGGTTGAAGGCTTCATTTCGGCCCATCTGCACCAAAAAGCCTTTCTGACCGGTGATGCCTAAGGTTATGCCGGCAATGGCGGGGGCAACGATGGCTGCCGCGATACCGGTAATGATTTGCGATAAAACCACCACGGTGGACGTCGGGAAATACCAGAGGGCCAGCGCGCTAAACGTAATGAGCAGGGATGAAGCGATAATTAACAGACGTTTGTAACGTGTGGCATCGACGATCATCCCTGCGGGGAACGTGGCTAACAATCCGGCCAGCCCCCCCACCGTCATCACCAGACCAATTTCTTCTGCGCGCCAGTGATGGGATACCAGAAAGATGCCTAAAAACGGCCCGAGTCCATCGCGGACATCAGCGATAAAAAAGTTGAGCAAACAGAGTACTTGCAGCGAACGTAATCTCATCAACAGTAGTCCCGGAAAGTTTGATCATCACAAAAATACCCAGGCACTGTGCCTGAGTTTTTTTGCCTGGCTTATGCATGTTCAGTAACTGAACCTTGCTGCTGGTACTCGTGAACCAGGCTCAAAAATAGTGCCCATCTGCCGCCCCGTCAACGTCATTGAACCCCTGGGGCTGCGCGAGGAACGCCATCTGCATTTCGTGTTGAAAGAGGGATGATAGAAATGGCGCGAGGATAACGGTAAGCCTGGATTTAAACCCTGGTGGCCATACGCTCAGAGTTTTAGCTCACAGCAGGCAGCAAATAGTGAAGTGGTTTCCTTTCATAAATTTCCATGATGCCTCAATGAGCATCATATCTGGCACGAAGGTCTTTCATCAGACAGACCTTCGTGCCAAAGCCGTTAACTTTTTTATCAAGCAATACACCGAATATTAAGCGCCTCCTTCAACCAGCACAAAAGTTCCGGTCGCAGCCCCTGCACGTATTGCTTTGGCTGCCTGATATTGAGGACTCTCATAAAAACGTTTGGCCTCGGCAAAAGAAGCAAACTCAAAAACAACATGCCTTTCATGGGATTCCCCCTCAAGGTTTTCATACTGCCCGGACCAGGCAATAACCTTTGGACTGAACGCCTGCATTGCTTCTCCGGCAGCCTTAGCATATTCGGCGTAAGCAACAGCGTTCGATACAGTGACATGTGCGATTAAATAACCTTTGTTCATTTCTTTATCTCTTTTGTCAGGTGTGATTTATTCCGGCGCCATACAGGCGTGCTGTTTCTGGATCACCTGATGACATTTCTTCAGGGGAAGCATCGGCAGATTGAAAAAGGTTGAGTCATGATAATTGCCTTCAGCAAGTGTCTGCGCTGGATAACGCGGTGTGAAGACAGTCTATTAAGCATTACAGTAGGCATAAATAACCTGATAATTAACGCACTGTTATCTTAAAGAGGAACAATGAAAAACCTTGAGGCACTGATTATTTTCGCGCGAGTTGCGGAAATGAAGAGTTTTACCCAGGCAGCTGAAAGCCTTGGTATTCAGAAAGGACGTGCTTCAATCGTGGTGCGCGAGCTCGAACATGACGTAGGCGCTACACTTTTGCACCGCACTACCCGGACGGTGCAGTTGACCGAAGATGGCCGCATTTTTTATTCGCGTGCACGAGACTTGCTGGCGGAAGCAGACGAACTGCAGTCAATGTTTTCACCTGGCGGAATGTCTCTGCGGGGGCGTTTGCGTGTTGATATGCCTGCTATTCTGGCAGAAAGCGTGATTATACCCGCACTACCAAAACTACTGGACGCTCACCCGGAATTCGAGCTTGAGCTTTCGAGTACTGACCGCCGTGTTGATTTGGTTCTGGAAGGATTTGATTGCGTCATTCGTCTGGGACCTGTTGTTGATGAAACCCTGATCGCCCGGCCGCTAGGACAATTACGGATGATCAATGCAGCGAGCCCTGGCTATCTGAAACGCTTCGATGTGCCGCAGACGATTGATGATCTTCTTAATCAGGGGCACAGGATGGTTCATTACATGCGCAATTTTGGCGCGAAACCTGACGGATGGGAATATCCGTCAGGTGATGGCTACAAGTCGCTGATGTTACCCGGCACGATGACGGTTAACAGCGTACCGGCCTACCACGAAGCAGGACTGGCGGGTTTAGGGTTAATTCAGGGAGGGTATTCCGCCCTCCTGCCCCATATTCAACGTGGAACATTGGTTGAAATCCTTCCCAATCTGCGGCCCATGCCGCTAAATGCATCTTTCGTTGTCGCGCACAGACGCAATCTTTCGCAAAGAGTGAGGGCTTTTATGAAGTGGACTGAAGAAGTGTTGAAACCTTATTTTGACTAATGTCTGAGTGAATGAGAAAAACGAAGGGGGTCAAAGCCTGCTTATTTATTTGGTGCCGGTTAATTGAAACATCGTGGCATTTGCCATGTCCGCTTCTGGCACGGAGCGGACTGACTCACTGAGCAGAAGGTCCGATCAGCGCTGCAGAGTCTTTTGACCTTGCCAGCTCGGCGTTAAATGTATTGAGGGAGTCGCGCGTATACATCTCATTAGACATGAATCGGCGACCAGGAGGGGTCATGGGCTGCAGCGTCAGTCTCGACGTCCGCAGAAGCCATTTGATCATAAACTCCCCCTGCACGCTGGCCGCAACGATATCTCCGTGCTGTGGCCTGGCGCTGCACATCAGCGATAAATCGCTGTGTCACATAAAAAACGGCAGGGTGACATCTCATCCCTGTCGTCGAATGTAATAGCTTGATTTTTAGGCGATTAAAGAGAGTTTACTTGTGATGTAAATCACATTTTTATCTAATGCAAAACTCTTCGATTACTATATTCATGTCTATTTTACGACTGACACTGACAGGCTGCGAAAGGGCGGAAATTACCTTAATGTCAGGAGGATATCTGAACAAGGTTAAGATACAGACCTTTCATTGCCGGCCAACTCAATTCTGTTTCGTCCGTTTTCCTTTGCCCGATAGAGCGCCATGTCGGTTTTTTTCATTAACGACTGCTGGCTTTCCCCAACTTTCCGGAAAGCAACCCCGATACTGTCGGAGATACCCTGACCATCATCCAGTCTGATGTTCTGGGCATTCCTGCAGATGGATTCTGCATAGCGAATCACCTCATACCGGGAAAGCCCCTCGCCGATTACCGCAAATTCCTCTCCACCGATACGGAAAACTTTCAGTGCAGGCCCACTGATACCCGCCAGCTGTCCGCCGAATCTGGACAAAACACCATCACCGGCATCATGCCCCCACCGGTCATTGATGTGCTTGAAAAAATCAATATCGATGATCATCATTGACAGCTGTGTACTGGTCGTGCTGCTGAGGGTTTCCACAAAATAACGCCGATTCGGAAGCCGGGTGAGTTCATCATGCAGGGCGCTGGTCTGCGCCACGGAAAAACGTGAATTCATCCGCATGATGATGCAATAGACGCTAATAACGGTGAGAAGCATTCCGGAGAGCTTTAACAAATCTTCGCAGAAGTAGCCCACCCATCGCGGTTGACTGACTATTTCATCCATCACATCGAATGCACCTGCAGCGATCCAGAGTATGAGGCCGTTAATTGCTCCGTTCAGGGGACGTCCGTCAACGAAAACACAGGCAACATTCCCCAAGGTAAAAATCAGGAGCAGCAGGAAGAAGAGATCAATATATAACCCCGGACTGGACATGATTTCACGGAAGGTGCCCAGTGGGGAACCTGCGCTGATGGCCACAATGGCAGCAGTAGTGAGTGCCATGCAAACCCGGAGGATAACCGCCACCCTGAAGCGAACGGATGAAGACTGCAGCATATTGAATTTCCGTAGTGGTGGATGATGTTTAAAACCAGGACCCATGGAGACGGTGTTTTCGTGTGTCAGTTTGACGCACCGCACCGCACAGGCTCGCTGCGATCGGGACAGTTGTCAGTAAAACAGGTAACTCAAAAGTACCTCTGTCAGATAAAGGCGTAAACTCATGATTACCGAAATATTGTCACACCCGGACGACCTATTAAGTTATCAGAATGGGTAACATAGATTTTAGCCCACAGATGAAGGAAGCATTGGTATCTGCATTCAAGCAGACGCTACCGGATGTTGATTATAATTGTGGGAAATTTGAACTTGCATCTTCAGAGGTAGATCGTGCAACAGTAGTTGCGGCAATGCTAGCGACTAAAAAGTGGCTAGTCGAGAATGTAGAGCTAATAGATAGTGAGGTGACTCGCTTATCTCTTTTATCGCAGAAAGATTGGAATCTGGAGCAGGTTGAAAGAGCAAGATACAACTTAACATCGGCGTTGATGCTAATACCAACTGTAGAAGAGTTAAACGAGATATACGATAAGGCGGCAGGCATAGTTCAGGGAGTGTAGATCATCCGGAATTCTGTTTCTGACTGGAGCAGGATTTCGGGTCAGGGTCAGCTTCATGTTGGCTGCATAATCTGGCAACCGGTAGCCTTCTCAGTAAATTCGCATGGGTCATCCAGCCTAGCGCAGAATGGAGATGAGCTAACCAGGCTGGAGGTCCGCTGTGAGCGAGAAGAGGACATGCGAGTCAGGATAAAACGTAGTTAGTCATGCCATCAACAGGTAATATGGCGACGCGCGGAAAGTACGCCATCAATATTGCTGCTTTATCGCGTCTATAAATGTTTGGGAGGGTTCAATGTCTTCAGCTTTACAACATCGTTTCATTCTGACGGGTGGCCCGGGGTCAGGCAAAAGCACGATAATTGATACGATCATAAAACGAGGGTATTGGTGTTCAAAAGAAGCTGGAAGAGGTGTTATACAGGACCAGATTAACATAGAGGGTGATGCATTGCCGTGGGCCAATCGAACAGCTTTTGCAGAGCTCATGCTATCTTGGGAAATGCGTTCGTGGCACGAAGCGGAAGGGCAAACACGACCATGCTTCTTCGATCGTGGAGTTCCTGATGTTGCGGGTTATTTAAGCCTTGAAGAGCTTACCATACCGAGGCATCTGGATAACGCCATTGCGAAATTTCGTTATAACCGTACCGTATTTATTGCACCACCCTGGCGTGACATATATGTACAGGATACAGAGCGCAAGCAATCTTTCGATGTCGCCGTCGCGACATATCACGCGATGGTGAAAGCATACCGTATATATGACTATCAGTTGATTGAATTACCATGCGTTTCTGTAGAGGAACGTGTGGATTTCATCCTTTCCAGGATATTACGCTGATAGAACGGTAACTGCGCTTAATGATGAATCACCATGCCTGAACCTGCCATATTCTAGTGAATATAGAACTTCCGCTCCTGGCACAGACCTGCCTGTGAAAAAATCCAGGGACTGCGTTGAACGGGATGCCGACGTTATTCTCCCGTTGACTTAATTGACTGCGCCAATTCAGGACTCCGTTTGGGAAACGGAAAATATTGTACGTTATGATGGTTTTCTGTACTGACTGATTTCAATCAGGCGAAAAGGTCAATACTTTCCTTCAACCAGCTTTCTATTGTTTCGCCAAATATTTCCGCATCAATGCATTTTGTAGTGTCACGCCACGACGGACAGGAAAACCCCGTTCCACTACATGAAAGCCGTGCCGTAGAAAGAACTCTTCCGCAGCCTTACTCACATTTGAAGTAAGTTCAGCAATTCCAAGTTGTCTAGCTTCTTCATGAATGCAATTCATCAGTAGCGTCCCTACTCCCTGTCTCGGGTAGGTTCCTGAGACAAAGAAATGGTCAATGTACCCATTCGGCTGAACATCTGCATATCCAGCTATTTCCCCATCCACTTCAACAACAAAGGGGCGCAGCTCCTTCATGTAATTGGCCCATTGTTCCGGGTCGATATCTGGTGGAGCCCAGGCCTCTATTTGTTCATGTGTGTAGTAGTGTGATGCGATGGTATGTACAGAAGATAAAAAGACCCTGAATAACGCAATTTCATCCCCATTAGTGAACCTTCTGATTTTCATAAAACCTCGTTAGTCGTAACGCGTTCTGCCTGCCGGTAAAGGGTCTGGATGCTACATACTTGAGAGCAACTATAGCCTGTGGCATCTGCTGTTTCCCGGATATTCAGTTTTTTAACCTGTCGGTAGTACAGCACTTTCTGGTGCCTAATGGTTTTAACAGCAAGCGATCTGTTTTTAGTCTGAGTATCTGCATACGTTCATCTCCTTACTCAGAAGGAGTACGGTTTTATCGTAGTTACTCAGGCACCACTCATGCTTTTTGATAACCGCCGGTGGGATTTTCTCTATATCTTTGACGGTACCAAATCCCATTGACCCGTAAAAACCTTCAAGCTCAGCAAAAGGTAAACAGTAAAGAACTGACAGACCTGAGTTCTTAATTAGGAAATCTACCACCTTACGGGCGATCCCCAGACCCTCATTGCCGGGAAAAACATAAATTCCCCCAAGCTCGCCGCTTTCTGTATCGATTGTTACAACTCTACCTTGACCAACAATATTATCGCCATCAGTCGCCAATACGATTAGTTCCCCTGCAAGTGACGGTACAAAATCAATCTCAGCATAGCGCTCGTTAACGATGGCGAGATCAGCGTTGGTGGCGATTCTTAAAGAAATTTGCATCATTCTTCCTACATCTCTTTATCTGTATTTTTCAGCTTTTGATTTTCAACCATAATATTTGGTGTAAATATCAAACAATAACGGTCAAGAAACATATTAGATATAGCCTAAATGTTTGAATATTTTCTGATAGATTTCACGCACCACTTTGCTTTTATTTTCGTGATATTGTTGAATATCTAAGCTACAACCTTTAATTGCATCTAATTTAACGTCAGCATATAGCTGGCAGTCCTTCTTTGACTGTCGCAACCAATCTCGAAAAAGCACATGTCGGATTGTTTCAGGAGTGTCTTGAGTGAAAACATGAAGGTTAACTCTGGGATTATCGTAATGAAAAAGACGATGTCCATGGAAGCGAGGCTCACGCACAATTAGTTTATACCCAAGACTCTCAAGTGCTAATACATAAGTTTTTTCATCTGTAGCATCAGCAACTGTCAAATCAATATCAATAACGGGTTTGGCAGCCAGACCAGGTACCGCCGTAGAACCTATATGATCAATTCTTAGTAAATTCGAACCTAATTTATTTTTAATAGTGGATGCTAACGATGAATATATTTCCGGCCACAGGGGATCATAAGCAACGACCGCAACATTCTCAATCGGCGGTACGCCATTAACAAAATAACTATCCTGAGGATCAATGACATAATGCTGCATTATTTCTTTTGGGCTAACCATAAACCAACACCTATCGACCATACAAATTATGAACAATAGCGTACAGGAGATGGGTTTGGATGTCTCTCAAACGTCCGCTCCTGGCACGAAGCAGACATACAGATATGAATGGTCCGCTGTGAGCGAAAAGCTGAAGATTAGCTCTCGCAGAAGACATAAGCACTTTTATATCCAACTAACCATAGTGGTCATAACTTTGTGCAGAATCTTTGGTGTATATGCTTTTGGGTGTGAGCCCAGCTTTTTCATTGAACCCTTCCTGATATATTTTATTAGGCTGTTAGATCATGGCTATCTTCAAGCAGCTCGTATATTTCTTTGGAAGAGAGCGGACTGGAAAGAAGTATGCTGACCCAGTGCTCTTTGTTCATGTGGTAAGCAGGAAAGATACCCTCTTTTTTACGCAATGAGCCGATGTGCTCCGGTCTGACTTTCACTTCTAGCACATCTACCTGATCTTCCGTCTTTAGACCCAGCTTAGTGCCAGATACATTCATCACGATACCGAACCATTTCTTTCCGTCGTGATGCCTGAGTACTGCGTAGCCCGGCAGGTTGCTCCAGAGATATTCCGGTTCAGATTTAAAGTGTTCTCGTGCGTAGCTGTATAATGCATCTCTCTTCATCATAGTTTCCTTAACATCACTTACTTTATATTTTACTCTGGAAGTTATAATACCGCGTTCATGCCTATTTTAGTCATCCGCATTCTATTTAAGGTGAGTCCGAAAACACTGGTGCGGGTCACCTTACAAGATGGGTTGAACTCATCCCGATTGATAAGTACATCGTAAAGTTAGAAATGTCAGCTCCTGGCACAACGCAGCCATGCTTATATGAATGGGCAGCTTAGGGCGAAAGCGGTTGTTAACCGCATCCGGATATAATCAGTTTGTCAGAAGCTCTCTGAATGTGGACGATTGGAATTACACGAACGCCTAGATTTAAAGTGCAGCAACAATGACGGCTTCCATTTTCTCCGGCGTACTGATCGGTGCAAAACGCCTGAGGGGTTTGCCGTCGCGCCCGATCAGGAACTTAGTGAAGTTCCACTTGATCCGCCCACCCAGCACACCGGGCAATTCGTCTTTCAGGAAACGAAACACCGGGTGCGTAGCCGGGCCGTTGACCTCCACTTTTTCGAATATCGGGAAGCTCACACCATAGTTGATGTGGCAGGTCTGCGCGATGTCGTCGGCTCCGCCAGGTTCCTGATTACCGAACTGGTTACAGGGGAAACCAAGCACCACCAGCCCCTGGGGAGCGAACTTCTTGTAGAGCGATTCAAGGCCTGCGTATTGCGGCGTGAAGCCACAATGGCTGGCGGTATTCACCACCAGAACCAGCTTACCCGCATAGTCGGCCATAGAAATGAGCTGTCCACCCAGACTGGTGGCGGTGAGTTGATGAAAGGTGGTCATGTCGGGCTCCTCAGAGAATATGTGCAAAGTCGAACAGAGAGTGACGGAATAAGTTGCTGTAATAACAGGCGACATGCGGCAGAAGCTCAGCCCGCAAAACCGATGCCTGCAGGGCATTTAAGCACTCTGTAGATCTCAGAAATAACCTGCGCCGTTGCGTCTTCGATGATTCCTTCATTACGGCACAACACCCAGCCCTGAGCTGCAACTTCTCGCTCGAACGCCCTGCTACAAGCGACATGCTCTTCCAGTTTATGAATGACGGTACTGCTTAGCCCACGCGTTCTGGCCGCGGCTCTGGCCCATGAAATGTCAGGCGCAGTAACCACCCCGATATGCAGGTCTGGCGTACGCACGTTTCGTTCAATATTAAGCTGTAAGATCTCTGCAAATGGAACCTTACGGCGAAACGCGGCTTCCGACGGGTACCAGCGATCCATTAAGATAATGCTGTCCGGTGGCTGTTTAGGCAGCACGTGCTCGGAAATCCAGGCACGGCTATCAGCAAAACGCTCACAAACTTCCCGTTCCAATTCCAGGGTGGGATGTCTGGCGAGCCTGTTCACGAGGGCCATTGTTTCCCCCCTGTAAGGATCGCTTTTTTTCTCGCTAAGTCGGATCACCTTCTTGTTATCTGCCCTGAGCACTTTCGTCATGGCCTCCAGCAGGGTGGTTTTGCCGACTCCCTTGGGCCCGTCCAGAGAAATAAACAGCGGACGACTCATTGTTGAAATGACGTTTGACATAGGGTTTGCTTAACACTCAACTCTGGCAAAAACATCTTATAACCTTCTTAGTAACAGCCGACCACCCTGTCGTTCGCAGCCTCTGTCTGTCGCTCAGCATCATCCACCTACCCAAAACGGGTAAATGAATCGATGACCAGTAATTTAGTAAAAGATGATTTAAATGGGTTTTTCACATCAATAGTGAACCAGCCCGCCGTCCACCGCATACTGGCTTCCGGTTACGTAGGACGCATCGTCTGAGAGCAGAAAAAGTGCGACGGCGGCAGCTTCATCAGCGGTACCGGCTCGCCTGAGAGGCACCTGGCTTACCACAAAATCTTCAAACTTTTGCCGCGACTCTTCGGACATGAAGTGCCGGAAATTCGTCTCGACAGGTCCTGGCACCAGCGTATTGGCGCGAATGTCGCGCGCGGCCAGTGAGGCGGCCCAGCTTTTTACCATGGCAACCACGGCGCCTTTGGTTGCAGCATATAAGCTCGTCATGGGCGCACCTTCATAGACCGAAGACGATGCGGTGACCAACACGGATGCACCTGGGTTCAACATGTTGGAAAGTGAGGCAAGCTGCAACATCGGCCCGCGAACATTGGCATTCATCATGCGGTTAAAGGCATCGGCCGTAACGGATTCCGGTGTACCAATTTCTGCGTAACCCGCATTCAGCCACAATCCGTCGAGCCGCCCCCAGCTGCTGACTGCGGTAGCGAGCGCATCAATATCCGCCTCACTTGCCGCATCACTTTTCAGGATCAGCGCGGTGTCCGGCAACAGCGTGCGGGTTTGGGCAAGACGTTCGTCACTCAGCCCCGTGATGGCAACCTGTCCTCCCTCTTTCACAATTCGCAGCGCGCCTGCCAGCCCAATACCGCTGGTGCCACCCGTGATAAGTACACGTTTACCGTGAAATCTTCCCATCATTACGCCCCTTTGAACCTTTTAATCGGCATTTACCTTACGAAAGATAAACGTAGTCGTCATCTGTTTAATCATGTGGAAGCGACGTTAATGGATGCCCTGCCCTGATCGATTCAGGCAGTACAATTTTTCCATCGGATGATAAGGTGAGATTTCCCTAAATCTTCCGGGCAGGAATGAAAGTGAACATTTCAGAGAAACATGAGTGGCAAAAGGATATGTACCTGGTAAGCACAGACACAGAAAAATTGGATGTAGAGGCTATACACCGGTATCTGACCAGGTCTACCTGGGCTAAAGGTATTGATCTGGATATTGTCTCTGCATCAATAGAAAACAGCCTTAACTTTGGCGTTTATCATAATGAAATCCAGATAGGTTTCGCTCGTCTGATAACGGACTATGCGACATTCGCCTACCTTTGCGATGTCTATGTGCTTGAAGAATATCAGGGAGAAGGGCTTGGAAGATGGGTGATGGAATGCATACACCTTCACCCTGTGTTTGAAAAGCTACGCAGAATAATGTTGTTCACAACAACAGCTCCCTGGCTTTATGAAAAGCTTGGGTATGAACCCGTAAATCGCGAAAACTATGCATGGACCATAACCCGGCCTGATATTTATACCCATGGGATAAACCGGGCTGACAAACACTCACCTTCAGCTCCCGGTTGACTTATTTTTGACTGTTTTTGCAAGGGCTGCACGGGCACGAAGCAGCCAGCGGCAGAGCCAAGGGCTGCTTTGAGCGAGGAGCGGACATTAATACTTGCCTAACCGGCGTAAAATAGCAGGCTAGAGTTTGAGCAACTTGTTAGCTAACCTTGTGCACTATTTCAAGATGAGGAAAGTGACTCGAAAGAGCATTAATCGTAGTATCTGATAGATCTCTACCAACAATAAACACTGGTTTACCTTTAACCTGGATAGCAGACAACCTACTTTCTATAGCGTTTACATCTGAACGCACAAAGTGCTCCGGGAGTATTATATAAATAGCACCACATGTTTCATGAACATCCAATGTCGCTGCTGCTTTATTTAAATCATTAAAGTTCAAACTGACAACACATGGCAATTTATTTTGGAGTTCGTCAAAGTCTGCGACTCTATGGATTATAACTTTATTCGCAAGTTCATAGTGATAGCTTACTGCAACTGAATCCCTAAAATGCTCGATAACTTCACTTAAAACTTCTTTTCCGCCACGACCTTTATCATTTTCAAGTAAAGAAAAAATATTAAATTCCTCACCATCATAAGTAATTTCAATAACATTTAGGGATATATTAAGTTCAAACTTTTTAGCTGAACCAGAATTAAAGCAATTACGGCATAGCTCAACTATTAAGTCACGAACTACTATTGCTTGCCTCTTTCCCCAAACAGATGGTATTGAGCTATCAAATACTGCATTACCAATTAGTGCATTTGCTCCAGATATTTTTTCTAATTCAATAACTGCATTAGATGGAGCTAGTTCTTTAAAAAATAAGTGTGAGTTATTATCTACATAATCAGCACCAAAACTATGCGCGATACTAGCCCTTTCTTCAGCTATTATTTTCCAATGTTTTAGTTTTTCAACTGTAAACCGTACTTCATCCCTATCTATCTCAATTGAATGTCTACCACACATCCAAATACCATTATGAATGCTTCTTCTTTGTTCGGGAGACATATCAGGATCGTACCTTCTAGCTCCTGGACCTCCCGCAGCTGCTGTTATATGGCAAGCAACGCCTACATTAGAGATTGCTGTATCTGATTCTTGACTTGGCCCAACTGTAACGGCATCACAAGCAGGAAATGAACATCTAAAACCAGCCCTAGAAGCAAGTGATTGTTTGGTTGCTTTCGAAAATTCATCTCTTTTAGTCATACGATATTAAACCTTAATGGTTGTGTAGTTAGCTAACATTTTATATTGCGTCAGCACGCGTCCCCTGGGGCACTATATGGAAACCAATGTTAACTATTTAATAAAAAAATTAATCATAATCAACTACTGCTAGCTGTGATCAAAGCGTGCTGGCACATTATTACTTTCGTCTGAACTGTTATTTTTAGGGAAACCGCTCTAAGTGCCTAAGCTAAGATGTCCCCCCTCCTTCAGCAACAAATAAATGTGCCTGTTAATTTGCTAAAATTCAGCTATTTTCTGAAAAAAGAAAATAACACTGTGTATTCGTCCAAATGTTCAACCAACGTCCGCTTCTGGCACAAAGCAAACATGCGTACCTGAACAGTCCGCTTATGCGAGGAGCAGCCCTCCGTCTTTCCCTATTCCAGGCTCCCAGCCTCCGGGGTTCCCTGATGGAAAACCAGCCTCCAATGCCTGCTATCAGAATACTCCCAACATGAAGTACGAAGGGAAGCCCTGGTACCCTCCGGATGAATTGTCCGGTAATGCAATATGGCAAAATCATCCCTGATGCTGATGAGCCGGAAGTCGCTGCTGAGAATAGCCGGGGCACCTTCTTCGGCGGTAAGAGAATCTATCGTCTCCTGCCGATTCACCCTCAGACCTGATCGTGTGATTTCCGTGAACTCAGGGTGAAGTATCTGTTCAAGCCATTTCCGATCGTTCCTTTTGGCACCGTGAAGGGTGCATTCGAGCGATGTAAGCTTTTCCAGCAACATGGCGTTCCTCCTCTTTAAATTCTGACAGTCGCGCTTATTACTTTAATCATTTTGTGGCGCTTCGCTAAAATGATTTAAACGTAATCAGGACTTCAGACACAAGGTCGCCAGTATGCAGACACAAAAGAACCGCGGAGGTCCAGTTTGCAGCAAACAGGACCTGAGAGTGTCTGGATTATCCGCGCTGAATACAAAGAGAGACGCATGAATATTCTTATCGCGAAAATCACTCCGGACAACAACGGTTTTTTGGCGTTAAAAGAGGAGAGCATGGCTGCTGGATTTAACATGCTACGCAGACTTGAAGAAAACTGGCTCAACGGGCAGAACCGCTTTGATAAACCCGGTGAGAATTTGTTAGGTTTTTACGCTGACGGATTACTGATTGCCGTATGCGGATTAAACCAAGATCCCTACATGCCTTCAGTCCGGGCCGGACGACTCCGTCATCTCTATGTAGGAATTGAGTGGAGAAGAATGCGGGCTGGTATCACTCTGCTCAGAACAATACTGGAAGGTTCTGAGCGCTGGTTTGATTTTATCAATACTAACGCGCCTCAGTCAGCATTCAGCTTCTATGAAGGTGCTGGCTTTATTCCACTGGCAGATGCCGGTAACGTTACCCACCGCCTCTACATGAACACATATCAATTTCATCCTCTGAACTGATGCAGGTTGATTGATACACCAAGTTGTTCATCACGTTCGTTTAGCGCGAACGCTGCAAGCAGAAGGCAGACGCTTCTTCGTGAACATCATTCCGCCGCGCTGACATAAAAAAACCGGGCTTTTGCCCGGTTTTCGTTTGCAGCACGTGCTGAAATTACAGCCCGTTTTCGGCAATATCCATGGCGAAATACGTCAGGATAATGTCTGCGCCTGCACGTTTGATCGCACCCAGGCTTTCACGCACCACGGCACGCTCGTCGATGGCACCGGCCTGCGCCGCGAACTTGATCATCGCGTATTCGCCGCTGACCTGATACGCCGCCAGTGGCAGACGGGAGGCTTCGCGGATGTCGCGGATAATATCGAGATAGGCACCGGCAGGTTTCACCATCAGCGCGTCGGCGCCTTCCTGTTCATCGAGCAGGGATTCGCGCACCGCTTCGCGGCGGTTCATCGGGTTCATCTGATATTGTTTACGGTTGCCTTTCAGCACGCTGCCGCCCGCTTCACGGAAAGGTCCGTAGAGCGAAGACGCGAATTTGGTGGAGTACGCCATGATCGAGGTGTCGATGAAGCCGGCTTCGTCCAGAGCGCTGCGTATAGCCTGCACCTGACCATCCTGTGCAGCGGAAGGCGCGATGAAATCTGCGCCAGCGGCGGCGGCCACCACGGCTTGTCTGCCGAGGTTTTTCAGCGTCGCATCGTTATCAACGCCGTGATCGTGCAGGACGCCACAGTGGCCGTGCGAAGTGTATTCGCAGAAGCAGGTGTCAGACATGACGATCATTTCAGGCACGGTGTCTTTGCAGATGCGCGCCATACGGGCAACCAGACCGTTTTCGTTCCAGGTATCGCTGCCGGTGGCATCCATATGATGCGAAATCCCGAAGGTCATGACGGAGCGGATACCGGCGCGGGCATAACGTTCAATTTCAAACGCCAGACGGGATTCGGGGATACGTTGCACACCGGGCATGGCTTCGATAGGTACGTATTCAGAAGACTCTTCCTCTACGAAAATCGGCAGCACCAAATCGTTGACGCTAAATTCAGTTTCCTGAAAAAGTGTACGCAGGGATTCGGACTGTCTCAGGCGGCGAAGGCGTGAGCTCGGGAACTGATTCGACATGAAAACTCCTAAAAATTAATCTGTTGCGCTGAAATTTTTAAAAACAAGAGCGCAGACAGTTCAGACGGCAGGAGGCATTGCAGCGCCGTCAGACGATGAAGCCCGCATTTTATAATAACTTTTAAACAAATGATGAACTTTCCGTGAGGAGATGTAACGGAGGCCGCATTTTTGGCAAGGCGATCCCGGATGAGGGATCGCCTGACGCACACTAACCCAGCCTGATTTCGCGATCGGCGGAAGCAATGGTCGAAGGCCGGTGCGCGATAAATATTCGCGTGATATCCAGTTCGCTGATGGCCTGATTAATGCGCATTTCGTTGTCCAGATCCAGATGGCTGGTGGCCTCATCGAGGAACAGAATGGCCGGACGGCGGTAAAGCGCACGTGCGATCAGCACACGCTGTTTCTGACCGCCGGACAGGCTGCCGCCCAACTCGCTTATCAGCGTTTCATAGCCCATCGGCATGCGTTCAATATCATCATGGATATTGCAACGGCGGGCGCAATCGACGATGCGTGCGTCATCTTTCTGCTCGTCAAAACTGGCGATGTTCTCGGCGATGGATCCGGCGAACAGCGTATCATCCTGTAACACACAGGCGATGCAGCTGCGGTAATTGTTCAGACCGGCGGTGGTGATGTCCATGCCGTTGATCAGAATGCGGCCTTCGGTTGGCGTCAGTAAACCGGTCATGATTTTCATCAGCGTGGTTTTGCCCTGCCCGGACGGCCCGGTGATCGCCACACTCTCCCCCGCTGCCACTGACAGATTCAGCCCGTTAATCAGCGGCGCGATCAGGCCATCGTACTGAAACACCAGATCGCGCACATCCAGCGACGCCGCCTCGCCCGCCCGCAACAACTCACGTTCCGGCAGCGATTTTTCGGTGTCGGTCAGCGCGATATCCGCGATGCGGTCACGGTGCAGCGACAGCATTTTCAGCTGTAACATCATATTCAGCAGATTGGCCGCACGTTCGGAAAACTGCCCGCGATAGGTGTTGAACGCCACAAACATGCCGAGCGTCATATGGCCGTCGATCACCTGCGTGGCGCCCAGCCACAGCAGCGCCACCTGATCCAGCGTGGCGATCAGCGTATTACCGCCGGTAAACATCATTTCAAACTTGGTTTTACGCACCGTCGCATTGGCGTTATCAATGTTCAGATTCAGCCAGAAATTGGCGCGCGCTTTCGATAAACCGAGCGCTTTCAGCGTGCTGATGCCGTAGAGCGTTTCCATAAAATGCGAACCGGCGCGCGCGCCTTTGACGATTTGTTCCTCCGAAACCTGACGATACGCGTTGTACGTTGCCAGACGGAAAACGACGTACACCGCCGTGAAGCCGAGGATCACCCAAATCAGCCAGCCGCCGTACAACACCATCATCACTATCAGCCCCACCGACATAATGCCGTCGATAATACTGTTCACCACGTTGGTGGTCAGCGTGGTACGCAGCGTGTCGAGCGAGGTAAAGCGAGACTGAATGTCACCGAGTTTGCGCTTCTCAAAATAGTCGAGCGGCAGTTTCATCAGATGATCGAACAGCCGCGCTTTCCACTGCACGTCAATCAGCGTACTCATCACCAGCGAAGTCCAGGCGCGCAGCATGCTGACGCCGGTGCGGAAAATGATAAAGAACAGCAGGCCGAGGCAAATCAGCGTCAGTAAATCCGGGTCTTTCGCCGGGATCACGTGGTCCATCACCAGCTGCATCCCCACCGGCAGCAGCAGATTGACGGATTCAATCATCAGCGACAGGCAGAAGATTTTGGTCAGCGCCGGAATAAGCCCGCTGACGTTACCCATCATTTTGCGCAGATTGAGACGCACACGCGGTTTTTCAGAGGTAAAACCATTGTCCGGCCACAGCTCGAGCGCCACGCCGGTGAAATGCTCGGAAACTTCGCGCAGCCCCAGTGAACGGCGGCCAAACGCGGGATCGTGAATAATCACTTTGCCCTGTTTAACGCCGACCAGCACCACAAAATGGTTGAGATCCCAGTGTAAAATACAGGGCGTTTTCAGCGCGTTAAGTTCGTCGATGTCCAGCTTCAGCGCGCGGGATTTCATCTCATTCGCCGCCGCGATATCCATCAGCGTGCGCAGCGTCGCACCGCGTGACGAAATGCCGTGGCGCTGGCGCAGACTCTGTAAATCAACGTGTTTGCCGTGATAACCAAACACCATCGCCAGACTCGCCAGCCCGCACTCGGCGGCTTCAGTCTGGATAATCTGCGGCACACGCTGGCGCCAGCTAAAGTGCAGGCGGTCAGCCAGCTCCCGTACATTATCGAGATTCATTGATCGGCCCCACCACGCTTTTCTTCATGCTGTAATACGGAGACAACATCCACTGATATAGCGGCCTTTTCTCCAGGAATAATGTCGATTCGGCTTTCATGCCGCTGGATAAATTCAGCGTCTCGCCGTGCCAGTCCATCGCTTTTTTATCCAGTGACACAATCACTTTGTAATACGGCCCGCTGACCGTGCCGCTGGCGTTTCGCGGCGCGCTGGCGTAGGAATTCAGTTCCTGCTCCGAAACCGGCGCAGAGGAAATCGATTCCACCTTGCCGGGGAACTGGCCATATTTTTCAAACGGATAGGCTTCGTAACGAATATTGATGTGCTCGCCCGCTTTCACGTAAGGCACGCTTTCATTGGGCAACCAGGCAATGAGAAAGAACGGGGAATTGCTGGCGGGTACCAGCTGCGCGAGGCTGTCCCCGGCATTGACCATCTGGCCAGGCGTGACGCTCAGCGAGGAGATTTTGCCGGAGGTTGGCGCCGTGATCAGCAACGAACCTCTGGCATCGGCCTGCGCCAGCTGACGTTCAAGATCATTACGCTGATAGCCGTACTGCGAAATCTGGTTATCGAACTCGGCGGCGCGCGTCACCAGTTCGCTGCGCAGATTGGTGATTTGCAACGCTTCCTGAATCGCCTGGGTGTTCAGGCTCTGGAATGACGTTTGTTGCTGATAAAACAGATAGCGCTGATTATTCAGCTGATCGGTATTGATCAGCCCCTTCTTCTGATACGCACCGTAGTTCTGCATGCTTTTCTTCATCGCATCCAGTCCTTCCTGCGCGGAATCCACCATGCTTTGTGAAACCTGATGGGCTTTCTCATATTGCGCTAACTGCTGTTGCAGATTTTGCAGCGTTTCCTGCTTATTGCGTTGAAGTTGCGCGACGATGGCATCAATTTGCTCACGCTGTTTTTTAATCGCGGCGAGCGTGGTGGTGCTCACGTTGCCCGCCTGCGTCACCCGGCTGACGTCAATTTCATACAGCGGCTGGCCTTTTTTAACCGGTTTACCGGTATCGACATACAGTTCAGTGATCACGCCCTGTTCGGGGCTGAATAAGTTAATGCTGTGCGGCTGGGTGATAATTTCACCACTGACATTAATCCGTCGAGTGTAATTAGTGAAGATTAGGAATATGAGTAAGAAAATAATAAAAACAGCGGTCAGTGATGTCACAATCCATAGGGGCCAGCCGGCGAGTAATAACGCTTTACCAGTCCAGTGATTTTGCTGATGTTCATTGACCTCTTTACGAAAGAGCATATTTTTTGTTCCGGGAAAACAGGCTGTAAAAACAGAATCTTTGAAAGATAGCAGCCCGAAAACCTCCTGCCACCGCGATTACTCTGAAACATCGCTGGCCGGTATTTCCGTAAGGAGACAGTCACGCGGTAATATTAATTTACTTTCTGTAGTGAAAATAATATCTCGCAGTCGCCCGGTTATTTTTTACACGTTAAATGAATGAATCAGATTGGCTTAAGTATTAATTTACATTAAAAACAGATAGTTAAACTTAAAATTCGACTTAGGAGATTATTCCTAGTCAAATTCTTCTCCGGGTGCTCTAGGCTTAATCCCTGTGAAGACATTGCGTAGAAATTATCTCCATAGCATTACTCAATGTTTTCATCGCCCCCGGAATATCGGGGACTGGCTTTAACAGATAAAAGGATGACCTAAGATGAAACAATTAACAGAACGTGATATTGAAATGGTTAATGGTGCGGGTTGGTCGGAAGATGTGAATAAAGTGGCCGACCGCTTGTCAAACTTTGGTCAGGACGCAGTAAGTGATACCGGTAATGCGGTGAACAAAGCGTATTCACAAATTTCCGACGGTCTTGCTAAAGCACAGAACTATCTGACAACCTAGTTTACAGTCTTCAAAGGTTAATCAGAGTGATACCAGCCCCCATTTATTTGGGGGCTTTTTTTGTCGCAGATTTACTTATGACAAAATAAACCTCAGACACCCGCCTTGGTTTTATCGCTCTTCACCATGCTGTTTTTCAGCTTGCCGATGAGCTCACGGCGGAAATCACCGAGTTTGGGTTTATCCCCTTCCAGCCACGGCAGCGGGCGGCAGAGCTCCATGGTTTTGATGCCCAGACGCGCGGTCAGCAATCCGGCACCGATACCTTGCGCCGCACGGGCAGACAGACGCGCCGCCAGGTCCTGCGACATCCAGTCCATCCCCACTTCGCGCACCAGTTCGGACGCCCCGGCGAAGGCCATATTCAGCAGTACCAGACGGAATAAACGGATGCGGCTGTAATAACCCAGTTCGATGCCGTACAGCACGGCGATGCGGTTGACCAGGCGCAGGTTGCGCCAGGCGATAAACGCCATATCCACCAGCGCCAGCGGGCTGACGGCGATCATCAGGGCCGATTCCGCCGCTGAATGGCTGATCTCGCGCCGCGCCTGCGCATCGAGCACCGGCTGAACTAACCGCGCGTAAAGCTCGACCACTTCACGGTCATTCTGGGTTTCATGCAGCGACGCCTGCCAGCGTTGTAATGCCGGATGGCTGTTATCGAGCCCCGCCTGCGCCGCCAGTTTTTCACAGAAAGCCCGCCCCTGCCCCAGTCCGTGACTGTGCATTAACTCACGTGCCTTATCGCGCTCGTCGGCACGCTGCCGCAGGCGGTATAAGCGCCGCCATTCGGTGGCGATTGAGCCGACACCCGCGAGGATAATCAGCCCGCCTGCCGTGCAGGCACCGAGTGCCACCCAATCCTGTTGGATCCAGGCCTGATGTACCCATTGAACGCCCTGCGCCACCACGCTGATGCCCAGCACCGCCACGCCCAGACGCACCAGTTTACTCCACACGCTGCGGCGCGGTTTGAGTGCGCGGCTGAGTACCGCTTCGGCCTCGCCCTCTTCCTGTTGTTCATCCGTTTCGGTGGTGACCGGAATGAAGCGCTCTGAAGCGAGTTCGTCAAACGCCAGCGCCGGTTTGATCACCGGTTCGGCCGGGGCTTTTAATTCCGTTTCAAAATCGATACGCGGTTTTAAAGGTTCGCTCATCGCATTTTATCTCCCAGTAAAAACTCCATCACCGCATCCAGACGGATGTGCGGCAACGGCTGATCCACGCTCATTTCCCGCGGACGAAACTCGTCAAAATGGAAACCTTGTTTTTGCCAGAACGCGTGCCCCGGCAGGCGCGCCGGGACTTCGCCGGGGAACACGGTCAGCGGCGCGCCGTCCTGCAAACGGTGACCTTTCAGCGCAGGCAAACTTTGCCCCTGATATTCCACCAGACCAGTTTCCGTCGCCTGAACAGAAGCCAGTCCGGCGCAATCCATGCTGATGCCTTCGAACGCCGCGTTCTGCCACGCTTCCTGCACCAGTTGCTGTAACAACGACACCAGATTGGCGTGCTGATCGCCGGTGATGTGATCGGCTTTGGTGGCGGCGAACATCAGTTTGTCGATGCAGGGATTAAACAGGCGGCGGAACAGCGTGCGTTTACCGTAGTGGAAACTTTGCATCAGTTGAGTCAGCGCGAGGCGCATGTCATTGAACGCCTGCGGCCCGCTGTTGAGCGGCTGCAGGCAATCGACCAGCACAATCTGGCGGTCAAATTTCACAAAGTGATCTTTATAGAAGCCTTTCACTATGTGCTGACAGTAGTAGTCGAACCGCGCGCGCAGCATGCCGAGATTGCTGTTTTTATCTGCCTGCGCCAGTTGCGCGTCGGTATAGCGGTTCAGTTCAGGCCACGGGAAAAATTGCAGTGCGGGCGCCCCGGCCATATCCCCCGGCAGAACAAAACGCCCCGGCTGGATAAAGTGCAAACCTTCGGTTTTGCAGCGCACCAGATAGTCTGTATACGCTTGTGCAATCGCACCCAGCAGATTTTCATCCGCAGGCGCAAGCGGATCGCATTGTTCGCACAGCGTCAGCCACGGCTTCGCCCATTCTGCGCGATCGCCCTGTAACAGCCCCGCCATCTGGCGTGACCAGTCGAGATACTGTTGCTCGAGCATCGGTAAATCCAGCAGCCATTCGCCGGGATAATCGACAATTTCCAGATATAACGTGGAGGTATCTTTGAAGTGACGCAGCAGGGAATCGTTGGAGCGGTAACGCAGTGCGAGGCGGATTTCGCTGACGCCACGGGTTGGCGTTGGCCACGCAGGGGGCGTGCCGAAAAGCGACGCCAGCCCTTCATCATAGGCAAAACGCGAGACGCCCAGATCCCGCTGGGGTACGCGTTTCACGCCCAGCAGTCGCTCCTCGCGGGCAGCCGAAAACAGCGGTAAACGTGCGCCGCTGTGCATGTGTAAAAGCTGGTTAACGAAGGCGGTAATAAATGCGGTTTTCCCGCTGCGGCTTAAACCGGTGACGGCCAGCCGCAGATGCCTGTCCATGCCGCGATTGATCAGTGAATTAAACTCGTTTTGTAGTCTTTTCATTGCTCTCCCTGGCGTAGCGCCCAAACAGCGCGGTCAAAATACGTTTGAATAACGGTTCTAATAATAGTGCTAAAACGTAACGAACGGGTCCTTTTGCTACCACGCCCAGCACGCGCGCCGCCAGCCCGGCAGGGCCGAAAGTCAGCGCCAGCGTCACGATCACGCCGAAAATTTTCTTCAACAGGCTGCTTTTACCCGGCAGCGAGGAATGCAGATAACGGGTCATAAAGATTCCTTAAGCGGGGACGTGAAAAGGAGGTGGCAACCGGCGCGACGTCCGGCGGCCAGAAGCGTTCTTTACAGCTGACGGAAACGGCTGCGTACGCCGAAGGTTTCCGAGGTGACGTAGCGTTCAACCTGACGCAAACGCTGTTCGCTGGCTTTCAGCTCACGATCGGCCTCCTGCAGCAACGTCCGTGGCGAGGGTGCCGCTTCACCGTCGAACTCACTGGCGGGTACCGGATCCAGCACATAACTGAGAATGATGTAAGCCACCACGGTGAACATAAACAGGCCGAAGAAAATCGACAGCACCGCCATGATCCGCAGCAGTTTTACCGGTACGCCCAGGTAGTGCGCCAGACCGGCAAGGACGCCTTTTATCACGCCCTCTTCCGGTACGCGGTAGAGTTTTCGTTCTGACATTCGGCTCGTCATTATGATTGCCTCCAGCCCGGATGTTCGGAATCCAGAATTTCTTCCAGCGCCTGAATACGTTCACGCATGCGCTGCGCATCTTGCGTCAGGCTGGAGAGATTCTGTATCTCATGCTGACTGAGCTGAGTGCCATTTTGCTGGCGATTGCTGTAGTGAAGCCACAACCACACGGGCGCCACGAATAAAACGAAAATGGTCAGCGGAATAGCTAAAAACAGGAAGCTCATTGTCTCTCCTTATGAGTCTTTTTTGTGCCGGTTAAGGCGTTTGTCCTGCAGTGTGAACCCGCCCGCAGGCAGGTTCATCAACGGTGCAATGCGCAATTATGCGTCCTGGCTACCGTTCATTTTAGCTTTCAGGGCAGCGATCTGTGCGCTGATTTCATCGTCGGCTTTCAGTTCGGCGAATTCCTGATCCAGCGATTTCTTTTTGCCAATACCGACCGTTTCAGCCTCGGCTTCCATGTGATCGATGCGGCGTTCAAACTGCTCAAAACGCGCCATCGCTTCATCAATTTTACCGCTGTCCAGCTGACGGCGAACGTCACGGGAAGATGACGCGGCCTGATGGCGCAGAGTCAGTGCCTGCTGACGGGCACGGGTTTCGGTCAGTTTGCTTTCCAGCTCGCCAATTTCTGACTTCATGCGATCCAGCGTTTCTTCCACGACGGTCACTTCGTTTTTCAGCACAATAACCAGGTCGGAGAGTTTCTGTTTTTCAATCAGCGCAGCACGCGCCAGATCGTCTTTTCCTTTACGCAGCGCCAGCTCGGCTTTGTCCTGCCATTCGGCCTGCTGAGACTCGCCCTGATCGATGCGGCGGATCAGCTGTTTCTTTTCTGCCAGCGCACGGGCGGAGGTCGAACGTAACTCAACCAGTGTGTCTTCCATTTCCTGAATCATCAGACGAACCAGTTTTTGCGGATCTTCAGCTTTATCCAGCAGCGTGTTGATGTTGGCGTTAATGATGTCAGCGAAGCGAGAAAAAATACCCATAATCGAAATTCCTCTTTGATTCTGTTTGGTTTCCGGCCAAATGATTACCGGTCAAATCCGCAGGAAATTTTTCAGCTGCGGCGATAAACCTATATCAGGATCCGTGCCAACTTTTTAAAATCTTTATCTTCATGAATAAATTGAATTTTTTAATGAGGACTCTGCTATGCTTATTTTTCAAGATGATGATTTTCACTAAGTGTTAGTGTGTTTCACCACGCAAGGAAGACCAAATGACGGATAACACAGACAATTTACTTGGCGAAGCCAACGCCTTCATCGAAGTGCTGGAACAGGTGTCACAACTGGCAAAGCTGAACAAACCGGTTCTGGTCACCGGCGAACGCGGCAGCGGTAAAGAACTGATCGCGCATCGTCTGCATTATCTGTCCCCGCGCTGGCAGGGGCCGTTCATTTCTCTTAACTGTGCGGCACTGAATGAAAACCTGCTGGATTCCGAGTTGTTCGGCCACGAGGCTGGCGCATTTACCGGCGCGCAGAAACGCCATCTGGGCCGCTTTGAGCGCGCCGACGGCGGAACGCTTTTCCTCGATGAGCTGGCGACCGCGCCGATGCTGGTGCAGGAAAAACTGCTGCGCGTGATTGAATACGGTCATCTGGAGCGCGTCGGCGGCAGCCAGCCGTTGCAGGTGGATGTGCGGCTGGTGTGCGCAACGAATGATGATTTACCCGTGCTGGCTGAAGCAGGAAAATTCCGCGCCGACCTGCTCGACCGTCTGGCTTTCGACGTGGTTCAGTTGCCGCCCCTGCGTGAGCGCCAGCAGGACATCATGTTACTGGCCGAACATTTCGCCATTCAGATGTGCCGCGAACTCTCACTGCCGTTGTTTCCCGGTTTCACAGAACATGCGCATGACACGCTGATGCGTTATCGCTGGCCGGGAAATATCCGTGAGCTTAAAAACGTCGTCGAACGCTCGATGTACCGCCACGGCACCAGCGAGTTTCCGCTCGACAACATTATTCTCAATCCTTTCGCACAACGCACCGCGGCGGAAAAGACGGAGACGCCCGCTGATAACCCGGCGCTGCCGGCCTTACCGCTGGATTTAAAACAATGGGTGACCGGTCAGGAAAAAAATCTGATCGAGCAGGCACTGCGGCAGGCACGTTTCAACCAGCGCAAGGCGGCTGAATTACTGAACGTGACTTATCATCAGTTACGCGGCATGTTGAAAAAGCATGGAATACAGGTAAATGCGCAGGAAAGTAACTGAATTTCAGACAAAAAAAAGCCAGCACCCGAGCTGGCTAAGTCATTCTGGAAGCAATGTGAGCAATGTCGTACCTCGCGATTAACGCCCCTGGCGGGACACCTCTCGTCCGGTGAAAAGAATGATAATGGTTCTCAGTATCGTCTGTAAAGCACTTTGTTGAGAATTTTTCTCATTACCACAACGTCATTATGGCTACTTATTGAACAACCTTAACCTCCTTAAGGATTACCATTCGGGGAACGGATCGGCCATTGCCATCCAGTTATCGATGCCCTCTGCCATCTGTTCTTCACTTAACAGGCACGCATCCAGCTGGCGGATAATCTCCGCCTTATCGAGATGCTGACCAATAAACACCAGCTCCTGCCGCATGTCGCCGAACGGTTCCACCCATTTCTCCATGATCTGCTCGCGCGTTTCCTCATCCTGCGGCCAGTCGCTTTCCGGCAGGGCGCGCCAGAAAATACCCGCCATGCCGTAGTGGGCAATTCCCCCCGCCTGACTCCACTGCCCGGCGAATCGTGGCCGCGTCGCCAGCCAGAAAAAGCCTTTTGAACGCAGCAGATTGCCACCGCCCCAGTCGCCGTGCACCACGCGGTAAAACTTATCCGGATCAAACGGCCTGCGGGCGCTGTAAACAAAGCTGCTGATACCGTATTCCTCAGTCTCCGGCGTGTGCTCGCCACGCAGCTCTTTCAGCCAGCCGGGTGCCCGCTGCGCTTTAGCGAAATCGAAACGCCCCGTATTGAGCACGCTTTCCAGCGGCAGACTGCCTGGCGAAATCGGAAGTATGTGCGCGTCCGGATTGAGGCTTTTCAGCAACGCGATAACTTCCCGCTGCTGCTGACTGTCCAGCATGTCGGTTTTACTCACCAGCAGAACGTCGCAAAACTCTATCTGGTCGATCAGCAAATCGGTCACGCTGCGGTTATCCTCCTCACCCAGACTTTCGCCTGCCTCCTGCACGCTACGCGCTTCCTGATATTGCTGCATAAAATTGACGCCATCGACCACGGTGACCAGCGTATCCAGCCGGGCAAACTGCGACAAACTTTCGCCGTTTTCATCTTCAAAAGTGAAGGTTTCCGCTACCGGCAGCGGCTCCGAGATACCGCTCGACTCAATAAGCAGATAGTCAAACCGCCCCGCCTGCGCCAGTTCACGCACCGAAATCAGCAGATCTTCGCGCAGCGTGCAGCAGATGCAGCCATTGCTCATTTCCACCAGTTTTTCCTGCTGGCGGTCGAGGGTAATTTCGTTGGCGACCAGCGCGGCATCGATATTCACTTCGCTCATGTCGTTGACGATCACCGCCACGCGCATGCCCTGCCGGTTATTAAGAATGTGATTAAGTACGGTGGTTTTGCCCGCGCCAAGAAAACCGGACAGCACGGTAACGGGAAGTAAGGACATCGTTAACCTCTTATCGAAGGAGAGTGCAGGAATACTTCGCCTGCGATTATTGTTATATTATAACATAACAATATCAGTCCAACTTCAAGGGTTTTATTTTTATCCGCATAAAATTTGCGCGATGTGCCGCAGTAATACGCGGTGTTTCGCGCAATGGATTGGGGTACCTCGCAGAGTACGGTACACTTAAGGCATTGCACCTTAACTTTGAAGCCTTTATGCGTCGTCTAACCTTGTGGATGCTTTTACTGAGCGGTTTGTCCACAGCAGTGTTTGCTGAGACTGCCCCACCCCCCGCCAGCGCGCCGGTCATCACTGCGCCGGTGAAAGATATTCGCCAGAGTGGCTTTGTCTATTGTGTCAACGGCATGATCAATACGTTTAACCCGCAGAAAGCCAGCAGCGGGCTGATCATTGATACGCTCGCAGCACAATTGTATGACCGCCTGCTGGATGTTGACCCCTACACCTATCGTCTCATCCCTGAGCTGGCGCAGAGCTGGGAAGTTCTTGACGGCGGTGCGACGTACCGATTCCATCTGCGTAAAGACGTGCCTTTCCAGCAGACAGGCTGGTTCGCGCCTTCCCGCAAAATGAATGCCGATGACGTGGTCTTCAGCTTCCAGCGCATCATTGATCCGAACAATCACTATCACGGCGTCAACGGTGAAGATTATCCCTACTTCGACAGCCTGCAATTCGCCAAAACCATCAAAAGCATCAAAAAAATTGACGACGCAACGGTTGAGTTTCGCCTGAACAATCCGGACGCCTCTTTCCTCTGGCATCTGGCGACGCACTACGCGCCGGTGCTGTCTGCGGAATATGCCGCCAGTCTGCAAAAAGCAGGCAATGAAGAAGAGATCGACCGCCAGCCGGTGGGCACCGGTCCGTTCCAGCTCGGTGAATACCGTACCGGACAGTACGTGCGTCTGATGCGTAACGGGCAATACTGGAAAGGTAAACCGCGCATGGCGCAGGTGGTGATCGATATGGGCGTTGGCGGCACCGGGCGTTTATCCAAACTCCTGACCGGTGAATGCGACGTGCTGGCCTATCCTGCCGCCAGCCAGCTGTCGATTCTGCGTGAAGATCCGCGTTTGCGCCTGTCGCTGCGCCCCGGTATGAACGTGGCATATCTGGCCTTCAATACGAATAAAGCACCGCTTAACGATCCGCGGATCCGCCAGGCGGTTGCGTTATCTATTAACAATCAACGCCTGATGCAGTCGATCTATTACGGCACAGCCGAAACCGCTGCCTCTATTTTGCCGCGCGCGTCGTGGGCGTATGACAGCAACGCGCAGGTGACGGAATATAATCCGAAGAAAGCGCAGAAAATCCTCAAAGATTTAGGGCAGGAAAAGCTGACCCTGCATTTATGGGTGCCGACCGCCTCGCAGTCGTTTAACCCGAGCCCGCTTAAAACCGCCGAACTGTTACAGGCAGACCTTGCACAGGTGGGGATTAAAGTGATCATCGTGCCGGTCGAGGGACGTTTTCAGGAAGCCAAGCTGATGGAGATGAATCACGATCTGACCCTGACCGGCTGGTCTACCGACAGTAATGACCCGGACAGTTTCTTCAGGCCGATGCTCAGCTGTGCGGCGATCCCTTCCCAGACCAACTATGCTCACTGGTGTGACCCGGCGTTTGATGAACTGCTGCGTCAGGGCCTGCTTTCTCAGCAGCTTTCGCAACGCATTGAGTTTTATCAGCAGGCGCAAAAAATTCTTGAGCAGCAACTGCCGGTGCTGCCGCTGGCCTCTTCCCTGCGCCTTCAGGCTTACCGTTATGACATCAAAGGGCTGGTTTTGAGCCCGTTCGGCAACTCATCGTTTGCAGGTGTCTTTCGCGATGACGAAGGAAGGAAAGCACCATGATCATCTTCACGTTACGTCGCGTTCTTTTGCTGCTGGTTACGCTGTTTTTTCTCAGCCTGGTGGCCTTCAGCCTGAGCTATTTCACCCCAAATGCACCGCTGCGCGGAGCGTCGTTATGGGATGCCTACCATTTTTACTTCACCAGCTTATGCCAGCTGGACTTTGGCGTTTCCAGCATTAACGGTGAAAGTATCCGCTACCAGCTCAGAGCGGTGTTCCCGGCGACCATGGAGCTTTGTGTGCTGGCCTTTGCCCTGGCACTGCTGGTCGGCATTCCGTTCGGCATTCTCGCAGGCGTAATGCGCGGAAAATGGCCGGATATCGCGATCAGCAGTCTCGCCCTGCTCGGCTTCTCCATCCCCGTATTCTGGCTGGCCGTGTTGCTGATGCTGTTCTTCTCGCTACAGCTTGGCTGGCTGCCAGTGTCCGGACGGTTGGATCTGTTGTATGAGTTGAAAACCGTCACCGGCCTGACGCTTATCGACGCCTGGTTGTCTGATTCTCCGTATCGTCATGAAATGATTGTCAGTGCCATTCGTCATATGGTTTTACCGATCGCCGCGCTGGCGGTGGCGCCCACCACAGAAGTGGTCCGTCTGATGCGGATTTCAACCGACGAGATCCTGACAAAAAACTATGTGAAAGCCGCCGCGACGCGGGGATTATCACGCTTCACGATTATCCGCCGCCATGTGCTGCACAATGCATTGCCGCCGATCATTCCCAAACTCGGTTTACAATTCTCCACCATGCTGACGCTGGCGATGATCACTGAAGTGGTCTTTAACTGGCCGGGCATCGGGCGCTGGCTGATTAACGCCATCCGTCAGCAGGATTACGCGGCGATCTCCGCCGGCGTGATGGTGGTCGGATCGCTGGTCATTGTGGTTAACGTGTTCTCAGACATTCTGGGTGCGCTGATGAATCCATTGAAACATAAGGAATGGTATGCCCTTCGATAACGTATACCGCGAAAAACAGGTACCCAGCCCGCTGCGTCACACGTGGGGGATTTTCTATCGCGACACATTGTCGATGATTGGTTTCTACGGCGTTATCGGGTTGCTGTTCCTGTGTGTTTTCGGGCACTTTCTGGCTCCTTACGCGCTGGATCAGCAATTTTTAGGGTATCAGCTACTGCCGCCATCTTGGTCACGCTACGGCAATGTCTCTTTCTTCCTCGGCACTGATGATCTGGGGCGCGATTTACTGAGCCGCATCCTCACCGGGGCGGCACCGACCATCGGCGGTGCGCTGGTGATTACGCTGGCAGCCTCTCTGTGCGGCGTGATTATCGGTGTTCTGGCGGGGATCTCCCGCGGGCTGAAATCCGCCATTCTTAACCATATTCTCGACACGCTTTTATCCATTCCCTCTTTATTGCTGGCGATTGTAGTGGTGGCTTTTATCGGCCCTAAACTTGAGCACGCAATGCTGGCCGTCTGGCTGGCGTTGTTGCCGCGTATTTCCCGCACCATTTACAGCGCGGTGCATGATGAGCTGGAGAAAGAGTACGTTGTCGCCGTGCGCCTCGACGGTGCGTCGACCTGGCAAATTCTGCGTTACGCGGTGCTGCCCAACATTGTGGCCGTACTGGCGACCGAGTTTACCCGCGCGCTGTCGATGGCAATTCTGGATATCGCCGCGCTCGGTTTTCTCGATTTGGGCGCGCAGCTGCCTTCGCCGGAATGGGGCGCCATGCTCGGTGATTCGCTCGAACTGGTGTACGTCGCGCCGTGGACGGTGATGCTGCCGGGGGCCGCTATTCTTATCAGCGTATTGCTGATTAACCTGCTGGGTGACGGTGTGCGTCGGGCGATCAATGCGGGAGTGGAATAATGCCATTACTTGATATCCGCAATCTGACCATCGAATTTATGACCTCAGAAGGGCCGGTTAAAGCCGTCGACCGCGTCAGCATGACGCTCAGCGCCGGGGAAATCCGCGGCCTGGTGGGAGAATCGGGTTCCGGTAAAAGCCTGATCGCCAAAGCCATCTGTGGCGTGACCAAAGATAACTGGCGCGTAACGGCTGACCGGATGCGCTTTGACGATATCGATCTGTTGCAACTGACACCGCGCGAACGCCGCAAGCTGGTGGGGCAGAATGTCTCGATGATTTTTCAGGAGCCGCAATCCTGTCTGGACCCTTCCGAGAATATCGGACGCCAGCTGATTCAGGCTATCCCCGGCTGGACCTATAAAGGCCGCTGGTATCAGCGTTTTCGCTGGCGTAAATACCGGGCCATCGAGCTGCTGCATCGCGTCGGCATCAAAGATCATAAAGACATCATGGCCAGTTATCCTTATGAACTGACTGAGGGTGAATGCCAGAAAGTGATGATTGCCATTGCGCTGGCGAATCAGCCACGTTTGCTGATTGCCGATGAGCCGACCAATGCCATGGAGCCGACCACGCAGGCACAGATTTTCCGTCTGCTGGCGCGGCTGAATCAGAACAATAACACCACCATTTTGCTGATAAGCCATGACCTGCAAATGATGAGCAAATGGGCGAACCGCATTAACGTGCTTTACTGCGGGCAGACCGTCGAAAGCGCCACCTGCGAAGATCTGCTGGCCACGCCGCACCACCCTTATACGCAGGCGCTGATCCGCGCGATGCCTGACTTTGGCCGCTCGCTGCCCCACAAAAGTCGTCTGAATACCCTGCCCGGCGCGATCCCTTCGCTTGAGCATCTGCCCATCGGATGCCGTCTGGGGCCGCGCTGCCCTTATGCACAGAAAAAATGCATTGAAACTCCCCGTCTGCGCCTGGCGAAAACCCATGCTTATGCGTGCCACTTTCCGCTGAACATGGAGGAGCAATAATGGCCGAAACTTTCCTCGAAGTGCGTAACCTGAGCAAAACGTTCCGCTATCGCACCGGGCTGTTCAGAAAAATGAATCTTGAGGCGGTAAAACCTGTCAGCTTTACGCTGCGGGAAAAACAGACGCTGGCGATTATCGGTGAAAACGGCTCGGGTAAATCGACGCTGGCGAAAATGCTTTCCGGCATGGTGGAACCGAGCGGCGGTGAGATTCTGATTGACGATCATCCTCTGGCATTTCGTGACTACCGTTTTCGCAGCCAGCAAATCCGCATGATTTTTCAGGATCCGAGCACGTCACTCAATCCGCGTCAGCGTATCGGCCAGTTACTTGAAGCCCCGCTGCGCCTGAACAGCGAAATGGATGCCCAGCAACGGGAGCAGCGCATTAACCAGACGTTACGTCTGGTGGGGATGTTGCCAGACCATGCTAACTATTATCCGCATATGCTGGCCTCCGGGCAAAAGCAGAGCGTCGCCCTCGCCCGCGCGTTGATCCTGCAACCTAAAGTCATTGTGGCCGATGAAGCCCTGGCATCGCTGGATATGTCGATGCGATCGCAAGTCATCAACATGATGCTCGAATTACAGGAAAAACAGGGGATCTCGTATATCTACGTGACACAGCATCTCGGCATGATGAAACACATCAGCGATCAGGTGTTGGTGATGCATGAAGGGGAAGTGGTTGAGCGTGGTAATACCGCGGAAGTGCTGGCAGCACCGCTGCACGATCTCACAAAGCGACTGATTTCCAGCCACTTTGGTGAAGCGCTGACCGCCGACGCCTGGCGGCGTGACGGAAACGGACGCTGATAAATTTCATAAGCGCGTTTCTAAAAAACGGTGTCAGGTATCTGATGCCGTTTTTTTTAGCCATTGCGGTACAAATATTCGTCATAAATAGATTTAGCTGGCATTTCTGCGTTTATCTATTCCTTTTCGCTATGATTTATCGCTTAACATTATTTTATCTCGACACCAGGATAGGCAACGATAGGGTCTGTTAATTTGCCTGATGCAAAGGACCCGATCATGGAACAACAACGCAAGGCCGCGCACAGCGGCTGGTATCACGAGACACAATGCAGCCAGCAGGGTTATCTGCCGCTCGATCCGCATGCTGCGTTGGCTCAGGATCGCTTCTTGCTTGGGCTGGATGCACAACTGGACCCTACGCTGCGCGCCTTGATCAACGAGCGTCAGGGGCTGCTGAACGCCTCACGAGCGTGTTACGATGTGCTTTTTCCGCACAGCCTGCGCGTGTCGCGCACTGAAACGCTCTCTTTATACGACCGCCTGAGCAGTGCGCTCACCGTGGCCCAGGTCAGCGGCGTACAGCCACTTTGTAGCCATTACGCCGCCCGCCTCGCCCCGCTCTCCAGCCCGGACGCCTCCCGTGAAAGTAACATCCGCCAGACTCACATCACTCAGTTCGCGCGATTACTTGCCACCCAGCCGACGTTAATCACCGCGCCAATGCTGAAACAGCTCAATGATATTGGCCTGAGCACGCAGGATATTGTCACCTTTACGCAATTGATCGGTTTTGTGAGTTATCAGGCGAGAGTGCTGGCTATTTTAAACGGGTTACGCGGCCGCGCAGCTGCCGTTTTGCCGGGTTTCCCTTCCCCTGAAGGTTGTGAGCAAAAGGGCTTTTCACTGGCGATGTTGCAATGGACATCACGGCTGCCGGAAGTCGCGCCTGAAAGCGCCAGCCAGCATCAGCAGGATGTGCTGGATCTGATTGCACCCGATGCGCGCTCCTCTTCGTTTTACACGCTGCTGGTTCACAATGCCGATGCACTGAGCGAATTCTCGGCGGTGTTCAATAACATCATGCAGGCGGGCGAGCGTCCGAAAGCAGCCTGGCGTGAACTGGCGGCTGTGGCTACGTCTGAGCTGAACGGCTGCCTGTACTGCGCGGGCATACACGGGCGTTTGTATCTGGAAGCCGAAGGCAAGCCGGAATTAATCGAACAGTTGTTTGAGGCGACTCACCGTGATGACATTGTGGATGCGGTGTCACAACAACAGGCGGGCAGTGCAGAAGCAGCATTGCTGGAAAGTGTCATTGCGCTAACCCGTACACCGGAACGTTTCGATGCGCGTCTGCTGCACGGTTTGTCTGACGCCGGTTATACCGCAACACAATCTCTGGATATATTGCTGACCACGGCGCTGTTCAGCTGGTCGAATCGACTGATTCAGACGCTTGGCGATACGCTGAGCAAATGATCGGCTAAATTCCCCGCTTTCCCACTGATGCTTTATTCGTCAACTCCGGCAGGATTTCCCCCTGCCTGAGACATCAAATGTAAACACCCTTGCCGTTTAACCTCCCTAAGTCGTACTAATCTTATTTTCAATCGGAAATTTAGTGTTAAAACGAGAAGTAGATCACATTACCCCTGTTGTCGTTTTAAACGCTGATTTTTGAACGCACCAAGAATGAATAAAACGCCACAAACCGCAAATTAACCGGGTTTATTCACTGTTTATTCACGATGAATGAGTGATTTAAACCATCAATGATATCGATGGAAAAATTAAACTTATATGCCTTTGAAGATGAATATTCATACAACATATTCGCGTTGCCTATTTCAAAAACATAAACGTTAATTCTGCATAACATTTCGAACACAGTTTAATCAGGTCGGATAAGTTATATGTAACGGAATATGTCAAACTCCTTGCCTCATTTACGTAGATAGTGAACATTACCTGCCGTCATCCCCATCTTATAACAATGCAAAGGGTGCTTATTTCGCGCCACTTATGCGTTTCCGCCATACGGCCGGAAGGAATAAACAGAGGTACGAGTGTCAACTGCAAACAAAACACCAAACAATGAAAGCGTGAGTCTGAACGCCTTCAAACAACCTAAAGCGTTTTATCTGATCTTCTCCATCGAACTGTGGGAACGTTTCGGTTACTACGGCCTGCAAGGGATCATGGCGGTTTACCTGGTCAAAATGCTTGGCCTGAGTGAAGCCGACTCCATTACCCTGTTCTCGTCATTCAGTGCGCTGGTCTACGGCTTCGTAGCTATCGGCGGCTGGTTGGGCGATAAAGTGCTCGGTTCAAAACGCGTGATCGTGCTGGGCGCGATTGTTCTGGCGTTAGGTTATTCATTCGTTGCCTATTCCGGCCACGAAGTTTTCTGGGTTTATCTGGGTATGGCGACCATCGCCGTCGGCAGCGGCTTGTTTAAAGCAAATCCATCCTCATTGCTTTCTACCTGCTATGCAAAAGATGACCCGCGTCTTGATGGCGCATTCACCATGTATTACATGTCCGTCAACATTGGTTCATTCTTCTCAATGCTGGCAACGCCTTGGCTGGCAGCCAAATACGGCTGGAGCGTGGCGTTCTCTCTGAGCGTGGTCGGGATGCTGATCACTATCGTGAACTTCCTGTTCTGCCGCAAATGGGTAAAACGTCAGGGTTCAAAACCGGATTTCGAACCCTTACAGTTCCAGAAACTGTTGATGGTGCTGGTGGGTGTTGTCGCGCTGGTGTTCATTTCAAGCTGGTTGCTGCATAACCAAACCATCGCACGTATGGTTCTGGGTGTTGTTTCTGTCGGCATCATCATTGTTTTTGCGAAAGAAACGTTCGCGATGAAAGGCATTGCACGCCGTAAAATGATCGTGGCTTTCCTGCTGATGATGGAAGCTGTGGTGTTCTTCGTGCTGTACAGCCAGATGCCAACGTCTCTGAACTTCTTTGCAATTCATAACGTCGGTCATGACCTGCTGGGTATCAGCTTCCAGCCTGAGCAGTTCCAGGCGCTGAACCCGTTCTGGATCATGGTTGCCAGCCCGCTGCTGGCTGCGGTTTACACCAAAGTCGGTGACCGTATGCCAATGCCGCACAAGTTTGCTATCGGTATGGTGCTGTGTTCCGGTGCGTTCCTGGTGCTGCCGTGGGGTGCGAGCCTGGCGAATGAAAACGGTATTGTGTCTGTTAACTGGCTGGTACTGAGCTACGCATTGCAGAGTATCGGTGAGCTGATGATTTCTGGCCTCGGTCTGGCTATGGTGGCACAGCTGGTTCCACAACGTCTGATGGGCTTCATCATGGGCGCATGGTTCCTGACGACCGCAGCCGCTGCGATTATTGCAGGCTACGTGGCTAACCTGACGGCCGTTCCTGCCGACATTCAGGATGCGCACGCTTCGCTGGCCATTTACAGCCATGTGTTCTTGCAGATTGGTATGGCGACCGCCGTCATTGCCGTGCTGATGCTGATCACCGCCTCTAAGCTGCACCGCATGACGCTGGATCGTGACACTGACGAAAAACAACCTGATCTGGCTTCTGCGCAATAATCACAGAAAGCATTTGATGATGGTTACAGAGCGCCTCCTTTCGGGAGGCGTTTTTTTTGGTGCTAATTTAGCAAAGGTCTTCATTGTGTTAGGATTGTGTAAGTTTACTCCTGCTGACATGGCCCTTTCTGATGAGCAACCGTTACACCAAATATGAACAACTCACGCGCTGTTTAGCTGCTGATATCCTCAAAAATAAAAAGTCATTCTCATGGCGACGCATCATCCTGCGATGCATTAAACAGCCTAAGCACAGATACATTTTTTGGTGGAGGATCGCGAGTTACTTATACTCAACCGACAGCCATTTTTGTAAAAGCCGTGCGCGGAAGATCAATTTCTCCCTCATCAAAAAATACAACATTGAAATTATGCTGGGTACGCAAATTGGTGAAGGGATCAGGCTGCCCCATTTCACAGGTATCGTGATTAATCCCTATTGCAACATAGGGAAAAATGTCCGCATCCGGCAAAATACGACGATTGGAATCAAAGATGATGTGGAAGGCGTGCTCCTGACCATTGGCGATAATGTCGATATTGGCGCGAACTGCTGCATCATTGGGAACGACATCACGATTGGTAATAATGTTGTGATTGGTGCGATGTCTTTTATCAATAAAAGCATTCCGGATGATGTTGTTTGCTATACCGAAAAAACCAATAAGATCATTGTCAGAACAGAGTAAATCGCGCTTTAAGTCAGCCCAGATAATAACGCCCTTTCCCGCCCTGCTTGGCGCGATACATGGCGGCATCTGCGCGTGCCATCAGCGTGTCGGGCATCATAGGCTGACGCGCACGCCCGATGGAGACACCGATGCTGGCAGACAATGCGACCGGCACACCGGCGATTTTTTCGATGGTTGTGAGGGCGCTTATCAGCCCGAGACAGATGCGGCTGACATCATTTTCGCTGTTGCCCAGGTGGCTGAGTAAGACGGTGAATTCATCGCCCGCCAGTCGCGCGACGATATCTTGCGAACGCAAATGGGTTCGCAGGGTGTCTGCGAAAAACTTAAGCACCAGATCGCCAAATTCATGCCCGTAGGTGTCGTTGTAAGCTTTAAAATTATCAATATCCAAAAAGAGCAATGCGATGTCTTTATCTGCTTTTTCTTGTTGTTTTGCGGCATACATCAGGGACTGCTGAAACGCCCGGCGGTTTGGCAGCCCGGTCAGTGAATCATGATTCGCTTCGAACTCCAGCTGCGCCTGAAGTTTTTTGATCTCGGTAATGTCGGTGGAAAGGCCGTAGTAACCGTTACGGACATCGTCGCAGGGAATAAGCGTGGTATGCAGTACGCCCCCCATGCCGAACCCCGAATTATCCGGCAATTCGATCTCATAACTGACCGTAATGCCCTGCAAAACCTGCCTGATGTAGGGCTGAATGATCTGATAACTCGCGTAGCCCACCACATCACGCACCTGCCGACCTCTGACCTTCTCCTCCTCCACGCCATACCAGTTGGCATGAAAATGATTCACAAAGGTGTATTGCTCGCTGGCGTCCACATGGCAGATAAGCGCGGGGATATTATCGGTGATGGCGCGCAGACGATTTTTACTTTCGGTCAGTTCCCTTTCGCGCGTCAGGCGCCGGGCAATCTCCTGATGCAGCTGATCCATCGCGACCTGCAGTTCGACGGTGCGCGCAGCAACGCGGCGCTCAAGATCGCCCTGCAGGGAGTACAGTGCCTGTTCGATGTGTTTGCGTTCGGTAATGTCGCTGATGACCACGATATAGTGATGCGCTTCCCCCGCGGCATTGCGCACCAGCGACGCCGTCAGGGTGACCCAAAGGGTGCTGCCATTGGCACGTTGCAGGAGTTTTTCGACGCTGAAACTGTTGATTTCACCCGACAGTAAACGCGGGATAAGGATGTTTTCAGCGTAGACGTCGTCGGCGTGCGTCACGTCATGCAACAGACAGGCGCGCAGCTGAAACTCTGCATAGCCGAGCATGTTGCAGACCTGCGGATTAATGCGCAGCCAGCGCCAGTCGAGCGCGACGAGTGAGAATCCTACGGCAGCATGGGCAAATGTTTGCTCAAACAGGGCTTCGCTTTTTGCCAGATTATCTTCCACGGTAGCGGTGTACTGGCGGTTTTCGAGATGCAGAATGTAGCTTTGGACCAGCGCGGTCATATCCAGCAAAGTTTGCTGATCTTCATCACTCCACTCGCGGGGCTGGTCATCCAGAAGGCAGAATGCGCCGAGTGCAACACCTTCTTTGGAATGCAGTGCGCATCCTGCATAAAACACAATGTGCGGGTCGCCGCAGACCAGAGGATTGTCGTGAAACCGCAGATCAAGCCGGGCATCTCTGACAATTAACGGCCCTGCTTCAAGAATGGTGTGACCGCAAAAAGAGGTGTCGCGGGGAGACTGATTGATATTGAGGCCAGTTTGGGAGAGAAACCACTGCCGGTCGGAATCAATCAGCGAGACTAAGACCGCCTTAGCCTGAAACTGCCGGGCCGCCATACGGGTAATGCGATCTATCTCCTCGATCCTGGGCGTATCCAGTATGCCCAGTGACGCCAGTATCGTCAGACGCGCCTGTTCATCTACTGCCTGTTGAGGGACTAACATAATGGACTCTCAGTCATTACCGTTGGACATCTCAACAAGTCTACTGCGTTTACCTCAAAATTCGGCGCTGATTCCGCCACGTACAGGCAAAATCAGAATAGTGACAGAACATAAAAAATCTCATTTATTAACAACCTTTAAACATTAGTTGTTAAATCAATTCTTTAAAGGGAACTCACCCAATTGACGTGCGTCGCCCCCGGATGACCAGACTGCTCCGCATCACGGCGGAATCGTTCGCGCATCTCAGACGGCGTCGCGCCGTAGAACTCATTGAAGTAACGGCGAAGCACGCTGAGCTCCAGTCCGCACTGGCGGGCAATGGCCGCAAGACTCTGATCGGACATCGACGAGGTGCGTAACAAACGCTTTGCCAGCAACACCCGCCGGCTGCGAATAAACTGAGCGATGCCGCCGAGGGGTTCGAACAACCGGTATAGCCCCGAACGGGAAATAGCAAAGTGCTTGCACAAGGCATCAATGCCGATCGGCTTGCTCAGGTGTTTTTCAATATGCAGACAAATACGCTCGAGGCGTGCGCTTTGCTCGAAGGGATGTTCCACTTTTTTCCCGGCAATAAGATGCAAGGTTTGCAGAAACACCGAGGCAGCACCTTCACCCGTGCTCAGCACTTCCTGATCGGTCATCTGGTCAAATACCTGCACCATGGTGGCAAAATGGTTGCGCAAAATAATGTTCACCGGAGATGAGGCTGGCACCCTCTTACCGTGCAGCGAGGCAATATCGACATTAAAATGCAGGCTGTGTTTGGGCATAATGATGTACTGATAAGTGCCCAGACGCGGTTTGACGTCTCCCGGATACACGTGGATTTGTATCGGCTGCGACATATCCTGAATCAGGATATCGCCCTGTGCCAGTTGAAAACGTTCACCGAAGCACAGGCAATCCATACCGCCGATAATCACAATAAAAATCACGATATGATCGGGCATGGAGAACAGATTTCCGTACTGGCGGTTAATATCGTGCTCACTCACCGTCAGAACGCCGCCAATCACGCGGCCAAAGTTATAACCGGTAACGCCCCAGTCAAACTCTTCCCGGTTCTTATCGGGCAGTTCCAGTTTGAAACCCGCACTCGACATTCCGTCTTCCCATTCATAAAAACGGGTTTCGAAATCCTGATAAATGTTGGCACCATCAACAATCTTTCGTGAAGACGAATCGCTCATTTTCGCACCGGAAATTAAGATAATTCCTAAAAGATACTCTACGCGATACCGGGAGATCAATCTCTGTACAAAAATAACGGGGAGGAAAAGAGATCGCCAATTTGTTATTCTTAACAGACGCTTTGTCACTCCCCGCCTCCCCTAACTCAAACGACTCACCAGGAACAGCCGATGGAAAAACGTAAAGTCCTGGATGAAGGACGTCAGTTAAAACGCATGAATGCCGAAACCCGGCGTCAGTCTCATATGCATAAATGGTTTGCGATTGTGGCAGCGCTCGACTGCGTGCTGGTCATTTTTTACGATCAGGATATGCGTAATATTGTCTTCTCGGCGGGGGTATGCATCGTTTGTACGGTACTGTGGTTAAAAGGCCGTAAACAGTCTCGCGGATACCGGCGTGAGTGGGACAAAAAATTCGGTACGAAGAAACATCTGTAGTTAACAGCCGAAGTTTAACGTCGGTCGTCTGCTTTCTTTACCGTCATCATTCCTGCCTTACGGGTGAATATGCCTTCTCCTGATAAAGAAAATCCTAATTTGTATTTTATTCAGCGCTCAGCACGATTGCGTGCAGGGGAAATCCCGTTTTCGTCCTGAAAAAAACGCGCTGACGGCAGTTGAACGTTATTCACCCGAATAAAATGTCGAATACTTTACTTAGCACATGATAACCAATTGAATTTTAAAATTTAAAAACAACCATAATATTCTCATCCAATTGTGAGTAATAATTGCAAAAACCTGATGAGCTTATTGCCTGACCTACGGGGCCACATCACTTACATTTTCTGCTCGGGGTAGTTAACTCATGCTTACTGATATTGCGATATGCCAGGCGGTTCTTGATGCCCTTCCCGAAGCCACGGTATTAAAAGATGATTCACGCAAGCTGGTCTTTCTTAATCAAAAAGCGAGCGAATTTTATGGTCGCCCCAGGGAAGAGTTGATCGGTGAAGACGTGTCCTTTTTTACCGACCCGGAGCAGGCTGCACGCCAGCGCGAACGTGATATCGACGTGCTGGCAACCGGTGAAAAAACCGTTCATGAAGAAACGCTTATAGACCCGGCGGGCAAGCGACGAAATGTTCTGGTGCGTAAATCCCGCGTCACGCTTGAAGAGCGGCAATATATTCTGACGTCGATCATGGATATTTCTTTGCTGCGAAACTCCGAAGCGCAGATCCGCTATCTGGCCCGTCACGATGTATTAACCGGCCTGCCCAACCGCACGGCGTTAAATGAAGAACTCAGCCAGATCGCCGCGCAGAGAATGTATCGTCCGGAAACTTACGCCCTTTTTCTGCTTAACCTGAATGATTTTAATTACATCAACGATACCTACGGTTATCAGGCAGGCGACGCTATTTTATGTGAATTCGGTCAGCGTTTGCGCAATGAAGTCGGAACAACCGGCATTGTTTCGCGTATCGGGGGGGATGAATTTTCTATTATTCTGCGCGACAGCCCGACAAATGAAATGACGCAAAATCTGGCGCTGGAAATATTGGTCATGATGCGCCAGCCATTTGCTCTGACACGGGCCAATCCTTTGATCACCCTGTCGTTTGGAATAGTCATGTTTGGCGCCGAGAATATTACCGCCGGTGAGATCATGCGCCGTGGAAATACCGCGCTGTTGGAGGCCAAACAACGGGGTAAAAATGTCTTTTCTTATTATTCCGAATTACTTGATGCCAGCACGGTCAGCAAACGCATTATGGTGAAAGCGCTTGCAGAATCCCTCTCACGGGAAGGGGATCTGTCCTGCGTTTATCAGCCGATTTTGCGCAGCCTTGATGAGAAAGTGGTGTGCGTGGAAGCACTGGCCAGATGGAATCACGGCGTGCTGGGGGCCGTCTCCCCGGTGCAATTTATCGCGCTGGCCGAAGAGACAGGCCTGGTGATTCAGCTCGGTGACATTGTTCTTCGCCAGGCATGTCGCGACATCAAGCCACTGGATAAGCTCAATCTGGCCATTAACGTCTCTGCTGTACAGCTCGGTGAACCCGACTTCGGCGTGCGGCTTTTGGCCTTGCTTAAGGAAGAGGATTTTCCGCCTTCGCGGCTTGAACTCGAACTGACCGAAACGTCGGTGATGAATGCGAATGCCACCAGCCTCAGCCATCTGATGGAACTGCGTAAGCTTGGGGTCAAAATTTCTCTGGATGATTTTGGTACAGGTTATTCAAGTCTGAGTTTGCTGAAAGATATATCGGTAGACAGCGTGAAAATTGACCGTTCGTTTGTGCAGTACGTCACAGAAGTGAACGATACTGCCGCCATCGTGACCGCCGTCTCCCAGCTGGGTAATAAAATGCATCTCAACGTCATCGCCGAGGGCGTTGAAAATCAGTTGCAGAAATCCTTTTTAGTTTCAGCAGGTTGCTCACATCTCCAGGGGTATTTATTCTCCCGTCCTGTTTCGGTTGAGGTGTTACGAAACCTCCTGGGCGCTGAAATGGATATTTTAGCCAGCTCCTGAGGCGGCTCTCATAAGCGCCATAGATAACTCAAAACACCTTATTAATTCATTCAATTGGCACTGGCCCCTGTTTTACTGACATGATCCGTGGCTGATAAATAACGCCGTTTAAGGAATACATCATGTCATCGTTTTCAGGTATCTGGGTCCCACTGGTCACACCTTTCCATCAGGGTGAGGTCGACTTTACCGCACTGAAATCATTGTGCACCCGGCTGCTCAAACGGGGCGTGGATGGCGTTGTCGTCTGTGGAACAACCGGTGAAGCGCCGATGCTCACCAAAGAAGAACAGCTGCAGGTGTTGGATGCCGTGCTGGAAATCGTCCCCGGACATCAGGTGATCATGGGGTTGTCCGGCACGCACATGCCGGTTATCCGCGATATGCAGAATGCGATTTCACAGCGTCCGGTCGCCGGGCTGTTAGTGCCTGCGCCTTATTACATCCGCCCGTCTCAGCCCGCGCTGGTGGCGTGGTTTACTGAAATCGCCGATCAGGCCACAGTGCCGGTGATGATCTATAACATCCCTTATCGCACCGGTGTGCAGATGGAGATCGACACGCTGCGTCAATTGGCGAAACATCCGCGGATCACGGCCATCAAAGATTGCGGCGGCAGCATTGATCTGACGCTGTCGCTGATTGCTGACGGTGAGCTGGATGTGTTGTGTGGTGAAGATGTGCAGATTTTCTCGACGCTCAGTCTCGGCGGTGCCGGGGCTATAGCAGCCTCTTCGCATATTTTCCCGGAAGAGTTTGTCCGGCTTATCCGGGAGTTTAAAACTCAGGATATCGTTGCCGCGCGCAAAACTTTCTTTGGCCTGTTGCCCATGATTCGCCTGATGTTCTCCGCACCCAATCCGGCAGCGATAAAGTTTGCTCTGTCGCTGGACGGGCTGATGGCGAACGAATTACGTTCCCCCATGCTGCCTGCGCCCGAATCTGTTGAACAGGCCGTCCGCGATTATCTGAATCAGCACGCGCGTTAATTGCTGACTCCTGGCGAACCGCTTCAATGTTCACCATAAAGGCGACATAAGCACGGCAGGCGCAATTTAAACACTGACTTTTACTCCCGCCGGTTCTAGGATAGAAGCAGCGTGTCTATGCCCTGTCGCTGCCCATGCACCACAGCATTGCCAGGGTTGGCCTGAGTCCTCATCAGATGGAGTAACTATGAAACTGTATTATAAGTCCGGCGCCTGTTCCCTTTCCCCGCACATTATTCTTCGCGAAGCCGATCTGGACTTCAGTATCGAAAAGGTCGATCTGGCAACCAAGAAAACGGAAACCGGCGATGATTTTCTGGCGGTGAACCCGAAAGGACAGATCCCAACGCTGTTGCTTAATGATGGCACCATCCTGACCGAAGGCGTGGCGATCGTGCAGTACCTTGCTGACCAGAAGCCAGACCGCCAGCTGATGCCGGAACAGGGTACGCTGGCCCGTTATCATGCGCTGGAATGGCTGAACTACATAGCGACCGAGTTGCACAAAGGTTTCTCTCCGCTGTTCAATCCGAAAACGCCGGAAGACTTCAAAGCAGTCACCCGTGAAGCGCTGAGTAAGAAATTTGCTTACGTGAATGAGTCGCTGAAAAACAATCATTTCCTGCTGGGTGCCCGTTTCAGCGTCGCTGATGCCTACCTGTTTACCGTCATGGGCTGGGCAAAAGCACTGAAATTCGACCTGAGCGCACTGACCGAGCTGAACGCCTATCTCGACAGAGTGGCGGCGCGACCGGCCGTTGATGCTGCGCTGACCGCCGAAGGTCTGAAATAAGTTTTTTGTGATGTGAATTTTGTCGCGGTTACAGACGGCAAAAATAAAACGCCCCGGCTGAATCAGCACGGGGCGTTTTTACTGGCACAACTAAAGAGATAATTACAGCTTAACGGCCGGGAAATGATGTTCAGGTTTGACCATGTTGTCCTGCGCCGCCACGATTTGCAGTTCGTACTCGCCCATCGCGTGGGTCGCCAGCATCACTTCGTAAACCGCTGCGGTAACGTGCTCCAGGGCTTTATCCAGCGCTTCACCTTTCAGCAGATTGACCAGCAATAATCCGCTGGTCAGGTCACCGACGCCGACCGGCTGACGTACGCCGAAATCGACCAGCGGGCGGTCGATATGCCAGGCTTCGTTTGCGGTAACCAGCAACATTTCAAAGCGGTCACTGTGATACCCCGCCCGGCTCAGGTGTTTCACCAGCACAATTTTAGGGCCTTTGGCGATAAGCTCACGCGCTGTCACAACGGCTTCTTCAACACTCGCCACCGCATGGCCGCCGAGTAATTCCAGCTCCAGCAAGTTTGGCGCGATGATATCGCAGTTAACCAGCGCCTGATTACAATGGAACTCCGCCACACCCGGCGCCACGATACAGCCTTTTTCAGGATGCCCCATGACCGGGTCGCAGAAATACCAGGCATCAGGATTCGCTGCTTTCACCAGACGGACAATCTCCAGAATGCTCTGGCCCTGCTCAGGCGAACCGATGTACCCGCTCAGTACCGCATCACAATCTTTCAGACGATCGATTTCCGCAATGCCCTGAGCGATGTCTGTCAGGTGCGTTGCAGGCATCACACAACCGGTCCAGTGCCCGTATTGCGTATGGTTAGAAAACTGAACGGTATTAAGAGGCCAGACATTCGCCCCCATGCGGCGCATAGGAAATTCTGCCGCGCTGTTACCGGCGTGACCAAAAACGGTGTGTGACTGGATAGAAAGAATGCTTTTCATGAGGAATTTCCGATAGCAACGTCATCGGGAGATGGCGGTATTACTGAGTTCACAGGACAAAAACGAGGGGCTGTAACGCCCCTCGTGATGCCGGTCGTAACGCTTACGCCCAGAGCAGCAGGGTGTAGTTCTTTTTACCGCGACGCAGCAAGGTATAACGACCAAACAGGCGATCACTGTCAGTAAAGTTGTATTCAGTGTCAGTCTGTTTTTCGCCGTTAATGGAAACTGCGTTTGAGGAAATCATGGTACGCGCCTGGCCTTTTGACGGGGCCATACCGGCAATCACCAGCGCCTGTTGCAGATCGGTATCGCGTGGCACTTCAAACAGCTCGAGGCCATCCTGCGCCAGCTGGCCGAAATCGACTTCGGTCATTTCGCTCAGGGAACCTGAGAACAGGCTCTGGGTGATACGTTTGGCTGCAGCCAGACCTTCGGCGCCATGCACCATGCCGGTGACTTCTTCCGCCAGCACGTATTGCGCGCGCGGTGCTTTGCCGCTGTTTTTATCTTCTTCTTCCAGCGCATTGATCTCTTCAATGCTCATGAAGGTGAAGAACTTCAGGAAGCGATAAACGTCTGCATCGGCGGTGTTGATCCAGAACTGGTAGAATTTGTACGGGCTGGTTTTCTTCGGATCCAGCCAGACTGCGCCGCCCTCGGTTTTACCGAATTTGGTACCGTCAGATTTGGTGATTAACGGAACGGTCAGGCCGAACACTTGTTTCTGATGCAGACGACGCGTCAGATCGATACCTGACGTAATGTTGCCCCACTGATCGGAGCCGCCAATTTGCAGTTCCACCTTGTGCAGGTCGTACAGTGAAGAGAAATCGTAACCCTGCAACAGGTTGTAAGAGAATTCGGTGAAGGAGATGCCGCTGTCATCGCGGTTCAGACGCTGTTTCACCGCTTCTTTGTTGATCATCTGGTTAACAGAGAAATGCTTACCGATATCACGCAGGAAAGTCAGCACGTTCATGCCGCCAAACCAGTCGTAGTTGTTTGCCGTAATGGCGCTGTTTTCACCGCAGTTGAAATCCAGGAACGGAGAAACCTGATGACGGATTTTCTCAACCCATTCGTTTACCGTTTCGTTGGTATTCAGCTTACGTTCGGTGGCTTTGAAGCTTGGGTCGCCGATAAGGCCGGTCGCGCCGCCCACCAGTGCAACAGGCTTATGCCCGTTAAGCTGGAAACGCTTCAGGCAAAGCAATGGCACCAGATGCCCCAAATGCAAGCTGTCTGCGGTAGGATCGAAACCGCAATAGAGTGCAATTGGCCCTTGCGCCAGTCGCTCTGCTAACGCTTCTTCATCCGTCACCTGGGCAACGAGGCCCCGCTCTTGCAATTGTTTAATCAGGTTGCTGCTCGCCATCAAAGACTCCATTTATTAAGTACTGAACCTGTGCAGATTCATGTCCGGCATCATGCCGCGCATGTGCCTTTTCTCTCACCATTAAGGGGAACGCCATAGAATAAAGCGCTCGTCGCCCGAGCGCTAGGGAATCGCGTGTTTTTTCGTGGTTAAGGGGCGAGGCGGTCTATTTTCCAGCCAGTTTGGCTTTCGGCGGTGTCACGCTGATAAATGAACCGATCGTGCAGACGGTGTTCGCCGCCCTGCCAGAACTCCATCGAATCCACTTTCACGCGAAAACCGCCCCAGAAACTCGGCAACGGGACTTCGCCTTTGCTGAACTTCTGTTTCAGTTCGAGGAATTTACTTTCCAGCACGCCGCGCGCCGAAATCCGGCTGGACTGCTGTGAAACCCACGCGCCGATCTGGCTGTCTTTCGGGCGGCTGGTGAAATACTTCATCACCTCGAGCGTGGAAAGCCGCTCAGCCTGACCGAGCACAATCACCTGACGGTCAAGCATATGCCACGGGAACAGCAGACTGATGCGGGAGTTGTTCGCCAGCTGTTGCGCTTTGCGGCTGCCCAGATTGGTGTAGAACACCAGCCCTTTTTCATCGTAATGCTTGAGTAACACGATCCGCTGGTAAGGCTGACCCTGTTCATCGACCGTCGCCACGACCATTGCTGTCGGATCTGCCAGTTTCGCGTCACACGCTTGTTTCAGCCAGTGCTCAAACAAAGGCAGCGGCTCAGCAGTCAGATCGGCGCGACGCAGCCCGCCGCGCGTGTATTCCCGGCGCGAGTCAGCAACATCAAATTCATTATTATCAGCCATATGGGTTCAATTGCATCTCAACAAAAGGTAATGGCATTGTGCACCCGCCGCGCCAGGATCTCAATGTTCCTGACGCGGCGGGTTGGGAAAGGCTAAGGGGGGTTATTTCTGCACGCAGTCATCAATGATGACGTTATCACCACGCTGTACGAAGGCCTGATTACCTTTCGACCAGAAGGTGTAACGGCTGTCGCTGTATTTAGTGCCGGAAGCGGATTCCACCTGTTTCAGTTTCAGTTGCTCACCGTCGAGCACCATGCTCACCTGCTGGGCAGGTTTATCAAGCGTGACGGTCAGCGGCAAGGTGCCGCACTGATAATGTAACTCCTGCGTCGGGCTCTCAGCCTGATGTTGAAACTGGCTACATCCGGCCAGCGTTAATCCTGCTAAAGCAGCGAAAATCGCCTTTTTCATTTTGTGCTCCCTGATTGTTTTTAGTCTCTCTCAGTTATGTACCACGCCCGCTGGCGCGGCACATTGAGATAAAACCGAGAACGCATCAGGATCGGGGGGAAACCACCGGATATATCGCACCGAGCACGGTTTCGCGGCTGGCGCCGGTCACGGAGGGCAGATTACCCGACTGACCGGATAACGTGCGGAACGCCAGCCAGGCAAACGCCAGCGCTTCCATGTCATCACCGCTGATGCCAAAGGCATCCGTGGTACACACTTCGGTGCCTGGCACCATGGCGGAGAGCCGTGCCATCAGCAACGGATTTCGGGCACCACCGCCACACACCATCAGGCGATCGCAGCCGCCGGTCAGTTGAACCTGTTCGGCAATACTGACGGCCGTCAGTTCGGTCAGCGTGGCCTGAACATCGACCGGAGAGATTTCGTGGCCGCGTGCCAGCTGTTTCTCCAGCCACGCCATGTTGAAGTATTCGCGCCCCGTGCTTTTCGGCGCTGGCTCGGCAAAATAGGGGTCCGAAAGCATCTGCTGCAGCAGCCGTAAATTCACCCGCCCCTGAGTCGCCCATTGCGCGTTTTTGTCGTAAGGCTGATGCTTGTGGCGCAAGATCCAGGCATCCATCAGCATGTTGCCGGGGCCGGTATCATAGCCACGGACCGGTTGTTCGGGCAGAAGCATTGAAAGGTTGGCGATGCCGCCGATATTAAGGATCATTCTCCGTTCGGCCGTATCGGCCAGCAATGCCTGATGGAATGCAGGGACCAGCGGCGCACCCTGCCCGCCCCACGCCATATCACGGCGGCGGAAATCCCCGACGGTCGTGATACCGGTCATGGCCGCAATGCGGTTGTTATCACCCAGTTGCATGGAAAATGTGGTGTCGCCTTTTGGCTGATGCCAGACCGTCTGGCCGTGGCAACCAATCGCCGTGACTTCCTCGGGTGAAATTCCTGCGCTTTTCAGTAAGCCCAACACCGCTTCCCCGAAGAGAATACCCAGCTGCGTGTCCAGTTCACCGACCTGTTGCAATGTCACCTGCTGACCCTGACACATTCCCAGCACGGCATTTTTCAGCGCGATGGGGATGGGATGCGAATAACTTGCCTGCTGCGCCACCATGCGTTCATCAATGGCCGCCAGCACCACATCCACGCCATCCAGACTGGTGCCGGACATCACGCCGATATAGCGACCCGACTTTATAGATAACATCCTTCACTCCTCACAAAAAAAGTGCCCGACAGGGTTTGACACAGAGTAGGCAGAATTGCGATGACAACACCATGAATTACTGAATTTTTATTACGCCTTGTGATGACTCCGTGTTTTTCATCCCACGTTTTCCTCTTTCAGAAATATCCACAATGTAAAAATCAACATTTAACTATGTTAACTGCAGGTGTTTTTGATTTAACACAAAGCTGTCTTAAACTTAAACCTGCGTTTATTATTAGTTGAGGCGAACTTCGGTATACTCGAAGACAGTTAAGTGAATATGGTATATGACAGCCTCGACAGTGATGTTGAACTGTGTATCGGTTTTTCTCTGTTGTTGTCTCTACCCTGAAAGATGTGCAGCAGCATATAAAGGAGCTATTTATGATTAAGCGTTTACTGGTCGTCGCACTTGCCGGCGTTTCCCTTGCTGGCTGCGTCAGCGATAATTCTCTGTCTGGCGATGTTTACTCCTCTTCGCAGGCCAAACAAATCCAGCAGGTCACCTACGGCACCATCGTTTCTACCCGTGCAGTACAGATTCAGGGTGGCGATGATTCCAATATTATCGGTGCGCTGGGCGGTGCCGTGTTAGGGGGTTTCCTGGGTAATACCGTCGGTGGTGGTACCGGTCGTAGTCTGGCAACCGCTGCGGGCGCAGTGGCAGGTGGCGTGGCGGGTCAGGGCGTTCAAAGCACCCTCAACCGTTCTAACGGTGTAGAGCTGCAAATCCGCCGTGATGACGGGTCAACGATTCAGGTTGTTCAGAAAGCCGGTGCGACTAAATTCAGCGTCGGACAACGTGTCAGCATGGCCAGCAGTGGCAGCACTATCACGGTTTCTCCGGGTGCCTGATAGTTTCTCAGTCTGTAAGACAGCCTGAAACCAAAAACCGAAGCCAAAGGCTTCGGTTTTTTTATGGGCAACCCTTAAAGAAAGAGTCAAAGCAACGCTGTGTGACGTGAACAGAACAAAAGTGATTTATGATTTGCTTTGCAATGCAGCAATATTTTTTTCCAGGCGAGACAACATCCCACCCAGTTGTTCAATTTCAGCAGCAGACATACCGGACAAAATTTCTTTGCGCGTTGAGTCAATCACCGTCTCCATTTCATGGATGATCGGCGCAGATTCTTCGGTGAGTTTGATGCGTTTGGCGCGGCGATCGCTGGCGCAGGTCTGCCGGGTGATCAACTTCTTTTCTTCGAGCTGATCCAGCGTGCGGACCAGAGAAGGCTGCTCGATACCGATGGCTTTCGCCAGCTGAATTTGTGACTGTTCCGGAGGTAACATATTGATATTGTGCAATGTTACCCAATGCGTTTGCGTGAGTTCTAACGGCTTTAGCCGATCGTCAATCAACGCACGCCAGGCACGAACTAATCGTGCTAGATCTGACCCCAGATTCGATTCCAATTACCCCCTCCTTATAATTAGCATGCTAAGATAACTCCCCAGAGTTTAGCTTAGTTTTAGGAACTTTAATCGAGAAATTACAATTCTATATATAATGGTAGGTACTGTTGCATCCGGAAGCGGCCACAATGCTTCCAAAGGTAAACTCGTTTATAACACAATCACCGGCAGAGATTAATATTGTGAATGCGCAAATGTTTCACGCAGGCTTCCCGCTCCCCGATTTGGTGGTCGGTGCCTCACTTTATTTCCCCCCGATGTTTAAAGCATTTTTACTGGGACTGGTTTTTTGGCTTTTGATCCATCGGGTGGTACGTGACTGGATTTATTCCGGCGAAGTCTGGCATCCGACGCTGATGGATTTATCCCTGTTTGTGATCTGTATTTGCGCCGCACTGTTGCTTATGGTGAACCTCTGAAAATGAAATTCAAAACCCTTAAATATTTCTCAACTGTGCTGGTTTTCGCGGTCGCAATATGTGCCGGATGGTGGATGTGGAATTACTACATGCAATCCCCGTGGACGCGGGATGGTAAGGTGCGGGCTGAAATTGTTGATATCACACCGGAAGTCTCCGGCCGGATCATTGACATCAATGTGCATGATAATCAGTTTGTTAAAAGTGGCGATCCGCTGTTCAGCCTGGATCCGGTCCCCTTTAAAATTGCCGTCGATAATGCCGAAGCGGCGCTGGCGAAAGCGGCAGCGGATTTAGCCAAAGCCAATCATGAAGCCGCGCGCCGTCGTGGTCTGGGCACCAACGTTATTTCTGCCGAGTCACTGGATGAGTCCAATATTAGCGCCAAAGCCATGCAGGCGGCTTATCAGGGGGCGCAGTCCTCATTAGAACAGGCCAAATGGAATTTGAGTAAAACCAATATTGTCGCGCCCACTGACGGTTATATAACCAATCTGCAAACCCGCAAAGGCAATTATGCCACCACCGGCACACCTCTGGTCGGCCTGGTGGATATTCATTCTTTCTATGTGCTGGGTTATTTCGAAGAAACCAAACTGAAAAATATCCGTGAAGGCGATCTGGCGGACATCACTTTATTTAACGGTAATATTCCTCTTAAAGGCCATGTGGAAAGTATTGGGCGGGCGATTTATGACCAGAGCCTGGACGCCTCTGACGACCTGCTGATGAACGTCAAACCAAATGTACCCTGGGTGCGTCTGGCGCAGCGTGTGCCCGTGCGCATTAAGCTCGACACGGTCCCCGCAAACACCATTCTGGTTGCAGGCACCACCTGCACCATTTCAATCCTTAATTAAGGCCATGCCGTGAATTTCTCCTGGCTGGAATGGAAGAATACCCCGTGGGGAAAAGCCACCGGCGGCCAATGGCGGTACGCCCTGCGCAACTCCATCGCCATGATACTGGCGCTGTATATCGCCTTTGAATTTCAGATGGATGAACCCTACTGGGCGTTAACTTCCGCAGCGGTAGTCAGCTTTCCCACCGTGGGCGGCGTGATCAGTAAAAGTATCGGCCGTATTATTGGCAGCCTGCTCGGTGCGATGGGGGCCGTCTTTATCGCCGGGCATTGTCTCAATGAACCCTGGCTTTTCACGCTGGCCATCGCCACCTGGCTTGGCCTGTGTACTTACATCTCCAACCATTATCAAAATAACGTCTCATACGCTTTCGCGCTGGCCGGTTACACGGCGGCAATCATTGCGTTTTCAACCGTCGACGTCACGGATCCTACCCAAATTTTTGACATCGCTCAGGCGCGAGTGGGTGAAGTGATCACCGGTATTTTATGCGGTGGTTTCATGATGATGGTGCTGCCCAGCACGTCGGACGGCGATGCCCTGCTTACCTCTCTGCGCAAAATGCACACCCAGTTACTGGAACATGCGCAACTGTTATGGAACGCAGAGATCAATGAGCAAATCCGAAGTTCTCACGAGGGGCTGATCGGTCAGATACTGACACTGAATCTGTTACGTATTCAGGCAGTCTGGAGCCATTACCGGCTACGTCGTCAAAACAATGTGCTTAATTATTTGCTGCATCAGCAACTGCGCATGACCAGTTTTATTTCCAGCCTGCGCCGCATGTTACTGAACTGGCCGCAGCCGCCCGAAAATCTTGCTCAAGTCCTGAGTATTTTGCTCGATGAACTGCGTAAACCCGACACCGACAAATACCGGCTTTCGCAGATCCTTCTGCTGATAAAACCTCAGGACACCGCCGATTTTCGCCATCAGGCGTTTTGGACGCGTTTGCGCGATTTCTGCTGGCTGTACGTGCGCAGCGAACGTTGGTTACGCCGCGTGGAGAACGCCAATGTGGCCGAAGCCGAAACCCTCCAGCCGCCAAAAATCACCCATCTGGCGCAGCATACGGATACCGTTGAAGCCGCTTATAACGGCCTGCGAACGTTCCTGTGCATTGTGATCGGTTGCGCGTTCTGGATGACGACGCAATGGGATTCCGGCGCCGGTGCCGTGGCGCTGACGGCGGTCAGCTGTGTGCTCTACTCCTCCACCGCGTCTCCCATCAGCAGCGTAACATTGCTGATCAAATCCCTGGGGTTACTGTTTATCGGCTGCTTTGTGCTTAAGTTCGGGCTGATGATTCAGATCGATAACTTCTGGGTGTTCTGCGCCTTTTTCCTGCCAATGCTGGTCACCATGCAAATGATGAAACTGCAATATAAACGCTATGCCGGGTTATGGGGGCAGATGATCGTATTTATGGGCTCGTTTCTTGCGGTGACTAACCCGCCGGATTATGACTATGGTGCGTTCATGAACGACGGCGTGGCAAAAATCGCGGGCGTAATGTTAGCCGGCATTGCGTTTCAGGTTCTGCGTCCAAGCTCTGATAAGCGCAAAAGCCGTCGCATAATCCGGGCACTGCGCCGGGATTTCATGGATCAACTTAGCCGCAAACCCTCCCTGAGCCATTTCCAGTTTGAATCACTGATTTATCACCGGATGAACCAGCTGAGTCAGAGTAAAGATCAGATTTCCCGCACATGGCTGTTGCGCTGGGGCGTGGTGCTGCTCAACTGCAGTCACATTGTCTGGCAGTTACGCGAATGGGAAACCCGCTCCGATCCGCTGTCAGCGGTGCGCGACGTCTGTATTCATTGTCTGAAAGGTGTGATGACTGAGCGCGGCGTCAGTCATGAAAATCTGGATGCGACCCTTGCGGAATTATTGCGCATGAGCAACTCGCTGGCACATCATCCTGAACCTGCGGCGCGTGAACTGGCGGGGGTAATCTGGCGGTTGTACTGCTCGCTGTCACAACTTCAACAGGCGATTTCGACGGAAGATGGCCCGGCGGATCCTGCGTTAATCACCACAAAACCCGCCTGACCATTCACCCGCAAAGGGTTACGGAACGTCGTAACCCAGCGCCGCTTTACGGATACGGAACCACTGCTGGCGGGTCATCTCCAGAGACAACGCTTTATACGCAGACTGCACGCGTTCAATTTTGCCGGAACCGATAATCGGCAACGGCTGCGACGGCAGACGCATGATCCAGGCATACACCACCTGTTCGATAGTGTCAGCGCCGGTTTCATTCGCCACGTTTTGCAGCTCATCGCGCAGTGGCTGGAACCCGGCTTCACTGAACAAACGTCCGCCTCCCAGGCATGACCAGGCCATCGGTTTGATGCGTAATTGCTGGCACTGATCCAGCGTTCCGTCGAGGATCGCAGGCTGATGGATCGGAGAGATTTCAACCTGATTGGTGACCAGCGAAAACGGCAGGCGTGACTGTAACAGGTTGAACTGTGCTGGCGTGAAGTTAGAGACGCCGAAGTGTTTTACTTTGCCGCTTTTGTGCAGTTGCGTGAACGCTTCTGCCACTTCGTCGGCATCCATCAGCGGGTCCGGGCGGTGGATCAACAGCAGATCCAGATAATCAGTGTGCAGATTGGTCAGGGATTTTTCCGCGCGTGCAATGATGTACTGCGCATCGGTAATGTAATGCCCGATTTTATTGTCAGGATCGGCAGTGGTGGCAATACCGCACTTACTGACCAGCTCCATTTGCTCACGCAGCGCCGGTTTTAAGCGCAGAGCCTCACCAAATGCCGCTTCACACTGATAACCTCCGTAAATGTCAGCATGATCGACGGTGGTAATGCCCAGTTCGATATGCTGTTGCATAAACGTCTGAATCTGCTGCGCTGTCATCTCCCATTCCATCAGACGCCAGTAACCACAAATCAGCGTTGAGAAAACCGGGCCTTGTGGCGATAAAGGGGTACGTGGATCCATGATCATCTCCTTATTTTTGATATTTTCGTCCAACAGAATACACAACGGCCATCGCGCTGTATTGATGCTGACAGGCAGAAACAGAAGGATGTGAAGCTAAGACGCCCGCTTTGATGATTAAAACAGCTCCGGCTGCTCCGGCTGAGGTTCATCGGGTGTTTTTCCGGCGCGCTGCTGACGCAACAACCGCTGCTGACATAAACGCAGCACATGGCGTTTTTCGGTGTCGGTCATTTTTATCCAGCCAAAGCGTTCATCGCGGCTGCGCAGGCAACCACGGCAATAGCCCCGTTCGTCGGCCTGGCAGATGCCACGGCACGGGCTGGGGATGTCAAAAAACTCGAGCTGCTGAGCCACAGGCCCTCCGCAAATAGTGCTGAACTTTTATTCAAGACGTTTTCCCGCCATCCCGCAAGGTGAATCACGTCATGCATTTCATTCTTCAAATTACTGCAACACTGATCTGCTACCGTCCGTTTAGCCATTTCACCTGTCGGAAATGGTCAGACTGTTTCGCCTGCCCTCATCAAGAAAACAGAAATTTGCCCTCACCTCAGCCGGCACCCGCCGGCTCTTTTTTATTCTTTTTCTGTTCCTGAACCCGCCATGCACACCCGGCAATGAGAGATATTTCGCGAAAAAGCACCGTGCGCGTAGTCACCGGCAAGGAAGATGGGATAAAAAAGACACCATTATTTAAGATCGTTTGACGTGATTGAGATCCCTTAACGTCTTACCGATCAGTCCATTAACGTTGGAGTTTTTGACATGACCAAGCTTTTCTCCCCGATTGTTGTCGGTAAAAATACCTTACCGAATCGAGTATTTATGGCTCCACTGACCCGTCTGCGCAGCATTGAACCGGGTGATATCCCGACGCCGCTGATGGGCGAATACTATGCCCAGCGCCACACCTCTGGCCTGATCATCACTGAAGCGACGCAGGTTTCTTTCCAGGCGAAAGGCTATGCGGGCGCGCCCGGTTTGCACACGCCTGAGCAGGTCGCTGCGTGGAAGAAAATCGTTGCAGGCGTTCATGATAAAAAAGGACATATCGCCGTTCAGCTTTGGCACACCGGGCGTATCTCACACAACAGTGTGCAGCCGGACAATCAGACACCGGTTGCGCCTTCTGCCGTCAACCCCAATACCCGCACCAGTCTGCGTGATGAGCAAGGCAACGCGATCCGCGTCGACTGCCCTACTCCGCGTGCGTTAGAACTGAGTGAAATTCCGGGCATCATCAATGATTTCCGTCACGCTGCGGCCTGCTCTGCAGAAGCCGGTTTCGATTACATCGAACTGCATGCTGCGCATGGTTATCTGTTGCACCAGTTTATGTCTCCGGCGTCTAACCTGCGTGAAGACCAGTACGGTGGCAACATTGAAAACCGCACACGCCTGACGCTGGAAGTGGTGGATGCTGCGATTGAAGAGCTCGGCGCAGAACGTGTGGGTATCCGTATTTCACCACTGGGACCGTTTAACGGCCTGGATAACGGTGAAGATCAGGTGCAGGCAGCCATCTATCTGCTGGATGAACTGAACAAACGTAAACTGGCTTATCTGCATATTTCTGAGCCTGACTGGGCTGGTGGTAAGCCTTACACCACTGAGTTCCGTGAGGTGATCCGCGCGCATTATCAGGGCGTGATTGTCGGTGCCGGCGCTTACACGGCTGAGAAAGGCGAAGAACTGATCGAAAAAGGTTACATCGATGCCGTAGCCTTTGGCCGCAGCTACATCGCTAACCCGGATCTGGTTGAGCGCCTGAAATCTCATGCACCGCTTAACGAGCCAAAACCAGAAACCTTCTACGGCGGCGACGCTCAGGGTTATACCGATTACCCGACCCTGTAATGTTATAAAAGTTATCTCCACTTTTCGGCGACCGATGCCCTCCGGCCGCCGTTTTTTTGGCCAGAAATCCAGCCTCTGTTCGGGGTTTTACAGACAAAACCGCCGCTATCGGTTAGGCTAAAACTGATTATTCTCATCCTGCAAATAAAGAGGAACCTATGCGTTTACTCCATACCATGCTTCGCGTTGGCGATTTACAACGCGCAATCAGCTTCTACACCGACGTTTTAGGCATGCGCCTGCTGCGTACCAGTGAAAATACGGAATACAAATATTCGCTGGCTTTTGTTGGCTACACGGATGAAAGCGAAGGCGCAGTCATTGAGTTAACCTACAACTGGGGCGTTGACAGCTATGACATGGGCACTGCCTATGGGCACATCGCGTTAGGCGTGGATAACGTGGCGCAAACCTGCGACGACATCCGTAACGCAGGTGGCAAAGTCACCCGTGAAGCGGGCCCGGTCAAAGGCGGCTCCACCATTATCGCTTTTGTTGAAGATCCGGACGGCTACAAAATCGAGCTGATCGAATCCAAACACGCAGGCCAGGGTCTGGGCAACTGATCCGTTGCGTGCAGTCTCAGGGCGCGAAAGCGCCCTTTTTTTTGCCCACTGAAATGTCGAATATTCGCCACACGCCTGCAACTCGCGGCAAAATTTGCCATAATGTGCGCTGAATTCGATAAAGATAAGAAACTAATGGCCGAGAATAGTGACATTAACGCCCTGAGAGGCCGTTTTCGTGGTTTTTATCCGGTAGTGATCGATGTTGAAACTGCCGGATTCAATGCCAAAACTGATGCGCTGCTGGAAATTGCCGCCATCACGCTAAAAATGGATGAAGACGGCTGGCTGGAAAGCGACGAGACGGTCCATTTCCACGTCGAGCCTTTCGAAGGTTCCATTCTGGTGCCAGAGGCGCTGGCGTTTAACGGTATCGACCCGACAAATCCGTTGCGGGGTGCGGTCAGCGAATATGACGCCCTGCATGAGATTTTCAAAGTCATCCGTAAAGGGATGAAAGAGCAGAACTGCAACCGCGCGATCATCGTGGCGCACAACGCCAATTTTGATCACAGCTTCCTGATGGCCGCCGCCGAACGCGCCGGGCTGAAACGTAACCCGTTCCATCCGTTCGCGACCTTTGATACCGCAGCGCTGAGCGGGCTTGTGCTCGGGCAGACGGTGCTGGCAAAAGCCTGTATCAGCGCGGGGATGGTCTTTGACAGCAGCCAGGCGCACTCCGCCTTGTATGACACAGAGCGCACGGCTGAACTGTTCTGCGAGCTGGTAAACCGCTGGAAGCGCCTGGGCGGCTGGCCGCTGGCCATCAGCGCCGAAGAGCAGGAAGACGAAACCGCATCAGAAGAACATCAGCAGTAAGCGGTTGACGTGAAGGAACACGCTGACGGACAAACAGGCCGGACGCATAAAAACAAAAAGAGCGACGCAATGTCGCTCTTTTTATTGTCATCAGCTGCCCTGAAGGCCGCCAATTCCCGCTGCTGATTACTCTTCAGATTCAGAAGATTTGTATTTCTCAGCGGTTTCTTTGATCAGCTGTTGCAGTTCGCCACGCTGATACATTTCAATCACGATGTCACAACCGCCGACCAGTTCACCATCAACCCACAGCTGCGGGAAGGTAGGCCAGTTAGCAAATTTTGGCATCTCTGCGCGGATATCCGGGTTCTGCAGGATATCGACGTAAGCAAAACGTTCACCACAGGCAGACAATGCCTGAACTGCTTGTGCAGAAAAACCGCAGCTTGGCAGTTTTGGCGAGCCTTTCATGTACAGCAGAATCGGGTTTTCAGAAACTTGCTTCTGAATTTTTTCAATTGTTGGAGTGGTCATTTCTTGCTTCCTCAAGCCGGTACAGGCTGTCACGGTCATTACTCTTCACGCGCAGCACAAAAAAGTGCTGAATCACATTGCCCTCTATTGTAACGATGGCAGCTATCAGATAAAAACGCCATTTTTTGCAGGGTCTTTCGCAATACTGACATTTTATTTCACTATTTTAAGTGCCTGCGTGCGGGCTCACTAAAATAAAGATTCATCGAGAATAACATTTTTGGCGATGACATTAACCAGGGATTTGCATTTCGCCATGGTTTAACACAAATATTAACCTACTGAAAAACGGTCATTTTATTCACTAAAAATGGCGTTTATTTCGACGTTTTAAAAGCTATTAACTTTTTCTCACAATATGATCTAGAATCGATGCAATTCGTGCTGTTTTGTCTGGTTCTTTTAGGCAATACTCTGACATCTCTGATGTTTAACCTAACCACCTATGGTAACGAAGCTATGCGCTTACTGTTCACGCTTTTTGTGCTGCTCTTTACCCAGCTGTTTCTGAATATTGCTCATGCGTCACCGCAGAGTCGTGTTTCTGCCGATCAGCGAAAGAGTCATGTTAATCAGGTTGCCCCTGAGGAACGTCGAAAGCGAAAAACGGTTGCAGCGAAAACCACTAAAAAAACCAAAGTGGCACCGGTGAAAGAACAACAGAGTCAGGAAAAAAATGCCAGTAAGAGAGTCAAAAGCACCGAACTGGTGACGCGAAAGGCCTCTTCTGTCAAAACAGTGAAAACGACGCGGGCTGAAAGTAAGGCCGAGAGTAAGAAAGAAAAAACACTCAAAACCACCAGAGCTGAAACCAAAGCAGATAAGAAAAGTAAAACCCGGGCTTTGGCGAAAAACACCACCGCAAAGACCAGCAAGAAAGAAGCGTATGGCCGACACCGAAAAGGCAAGAAATTAGCCGAAGAAGACAGCAAGCCCATTACGTTAAGCGCGACCCACAAGAAACGTTATCAGCATGCTCAGCAAACGGCGATGACCAAGCTGATGCACCAGGTCGGCAAACCTTATCGCTGGGGTGGTACCTCACCCAATACCGGTTTCGATTGCAGTGGTTTAGTGTATTACGCGTATAAAGATCTGATTCGTATCAAAATGCCACGCACCGCCAACGAGATGTACCACCTGCGCGATGCCGCACCGGTGAAACGCGGTGAACTGGAGTCCGGCGATCTGGTCTTCTTTAGAATTAATAACCGCGGTGCCGCGGACCATGTCGGGGTATACGTCGGTAACGGCAAGTTTATTCAGTCTCCGCGTACCGGTGAAGACATCAAAATTACCTCACTGGGCGACGATTACTGGCAAGATCATTATGTAGGTGCACGTCGGGTAATGACCCCGAAAACGATCCGATAATAAGCAGTTCGTTAAATTTGAAGTTCCGCTAATCATCACTGAATAGCATTTAACGAAGCGTTTGTGCAGGGAAGAATGTCGGCGAAAAAGGGTCAATGTGCAAAATTGAAAAAGGGCGATCCCTGTATAGGGTTCGCCCTTTTTGTTGCCCGATGACAGAGCTTTTAGTTCATCACTGCGGTGAAGCTGAAAGCGATAATCATAAGCAACGCGCAAACGGTGGTAATCAACGACAATTTCAGATTACTGTCCATAAAACCCCCTTACGGATCAATTGTGGCGTTTCATTAAGCCACATAAAATGTGTGCCAACGCATTTTCTCATACTTCATCGCTAAAATCCCGCGTTGATTCATGCGCGATATTCCACAATAACACTTCCACTTTGCTGCATTATAAGAGAAAATTGTCGGTTACCACGCCTGTGTGCCGGTCGATTTCACCCGAGAGCGTTTTGCGCCTCACTCTGACGAATCCACCCAACGATTTCACTGCCTTTTTAAAAGCTCGCAGTGAAATCCACGCAAGCAAACGATTAACATAATGCTAACGTGCTGAAACACGTGAGTTCAGGAGTCATTGTTTACATGGCAACGATTAAAGATGTCGCTAAGCGCGCTGGCGTTTCCACCACAACCGTGTCGCACGTCATCAATAAAACACGTTTCGTCGCCGAAGACACCAAAACCGCGGTTCTGCTGGCTATCAAAGAGCTTCACTACTCGCCAAGCGCCGTTGCGCGCAGCCTGAAGGTCAATAACACCAAAACCATTGGCCTGCTGGCGACCTCAAGTGAAGCGCCCTACTTTGCCGAAGTCATTGAAGCCGTTGAAAACAGCTGTTTCTCCAAAGGCTACACGCTGATTTTGTGTAACTCGCATAATAATCTGGAGAAACAACAGGCCTATCTGCAAATGCTGGCGCAAAAACGCGTCGACGGCTTGCTGGTAATGTGCGCGGAATATCCGGATGAACTGCTGAATATGCTGGAAGAATACCGCTCCATTCCGATGGTCGTCATGGACTGGGGCGAGGCGCGCAAAAACTTCACTGACAGCATTATCGATAACGCCTTCGAAGGCGGTTATATGGCCGGTCGTTATCTGATTGAACGCGGGCATCGTGATATTGGCGTGATCCCAGGGCAACTGGCGCGTAATACCGGTGGCGGTCGGTTCCAGGGTTTCGTCAAGGCGCTGAACGAAGCCAACATTCCTCTGCGCGAAGAGTGGGTAGTTCAGGGTGATTTCGAACCGGAATCGGGGTATCAGGCGATGCACAAAATCCTGATGCAGAAACAGCGCCCTACTGCTGTTTTCTGTGGCGGTGATGTGATGGCGATGGGGGCTATCTGTGCGGCAGATGAGCTCGGTTTACGCGTACCGCAGGATATTTCGGTGATCGGATATGACAATGTGCGAAATGCGCGTTACTTCTCTCCGGCATTAACCACTGTGCATCAGCCGAAAGAGCGTCTGGGCGAAATGGCGTTTACCATGCTGCTGGACAGAATTATCAGCAAACGCGAAGAATCACAGACCATTGAGGTCCATCCCAAACTGGTCGAGCGCCGGTCAGTAGCCGACGGCCCTTTCCGCGATTATCGCCGTTAACAAAAATCTGACGCCTGCCTGTGCAGGCGTTTTTTCTCGTCCCGATCAATACTGGCTTCCGGTATCAGCAGCGTTTAAACAGAGACGATGAGGGTATTAACTCCCATCAGGCCAATGCGGGGATAAGAGTTACGTTCTGACCAAACATTTATCACACCAGTAAACATCCGCCTCCCGGAGAGGTGGATGTTTATTTTCTAATCCCGTAACCATTCCTGATTCATCGTTTCTGTATCGCCCATATATTCCAGCAGCCAGGCCAGCGAAGGAGAGGAGTTACTCTGATCCCACGTCAGGCAACACGGGCTGTCAGGGAACGTATTCTCCAGCGCCAGAACCTGTAATTTCTGCTGTTCAATCTGATGACTCACGCGATGAACCGGCATCATCCCTACGCATAAACCTTCGCTCAGACACTCCAGCGCGCAAGTCCAGTCAGGCACGACCAGGCGCCGCTGATTATCCAGCGTCCAGGTATCACGCTTGGGTAAGGTGCGCGAAGTATCCTCCAGACACAGCGCCGGATAAGGCCGCAGTTGGTCATCGTTCAGCCTGCCGGAGAGATGCGCAAGCGGATGCTGAGGGCTGACGACACAGTGCCAATCCATAAAACCCATATCGCGAAAACTGAAACGCCCGCCCACCGGCACCGCCCGCGTCGCGCCAATTGCCACGTCTGCGCGGCCATCGACCAGCGCATCCCAGACGCCGTTAAATACTTCGGAATGAATGATAAGTTCCGTATCGGGGAAATGACGGTAGAAATCGAGCACCAGCCGCCGCGTTCTGGCGGGTTTCACAATTCGGTCTACCGCCACCCGCAGCTCGCCACGCCAGCCGTTTGCGACCTGCTGGCACTGCCGACGCGTAGCTATCATTTTTTTTGTCAGAATCCGTGCTTCATCAACGAAAACTTTTCCGGCAGGCGTCAGCACCACGTCACGGTGACGCCGTTCAAACAAAGGAACAGCCAGCCAGTTCTCCAGCTGACGAACGGTATAGCTGATGGCAGAAGGCACACGGTGAAGATCCTGCGCTGCTGCGCTGAAACTACCGGTACGTGCTACCGCATCAACTACTTCAAGGGCGTATTCTGACCACATCACTTAGCCTTCAATATTTTTCACAGCAGATTGCAAATATTAGCGTTTCACAAGACTGTTATCAAAGCGTTAAACTCTGCATCCCAACTGTTTTCTGCATCACATCATCTGCAATACATAAATTAACGAGACAAAAATGAAACCCTCCTTTGGATTTATGCTCTATCTCGCCGGATTGAGCATGCTCGGCTTTTTAGCCACAGATATGTATCTTCCCGCCTTCAGCGCGATGCAAATCAGCCTGATGACCAGTCCGGGCATGATCAGCGCCAGCCTGAGTATTTTCCTCGGTGGTTTCGCGATCGGACAACTGCTCTGGGGCCCCCTCTCCGACCGCATTGGCCGTAAACCGGTGCTGCTTATCGGCCTGACGCTGTTTGCCATTGGCTGTCTGGGTATTTTGTGGGTGGAAAATGTGCGTGCGCTGCTGGCGCTGCGTTTCTTACAGGCCGTTGGTGTGTGTGCCGCCGCAGTCACATGGCAGGCGATCGTCGTTGACCGTTTCTCACCGGATGTGGCAAAAAAAACCTTCGCCAGCATCATGCCGCTGGTCGCACTCTCGCCGGCTCTGGCACCGCTGCTCGGCGCATGGGTACTGAATCACTTTGACTGGGAAGCGATTTTCGCTCTGCTGACGGGGGTTACGGTGATCCTCCTTATCACCACGTTGACCTTGCGTGATAAAAAGCACGCAGAACATCCTCCCGAAAATAAAGCCGGTTTTGGTACTTTGCTCACTTCCCGTATTTACACGGGTAATGTGATGATTTACGCCGCCTGCTCTGCGGGTTTTTTCGCATGGCTGACCGGTTCACCGTTCATTTTGAGTGATATGGGTTACACACCGGCGGTTATTGGCCTGAGCTACGTACCGCAGACCATTGCGTTCCTGCTGGGGGGTTTTGGTTGCCGGTTAATGATCAGCAAAATGGATGGCAACAAAATTCTGCCATTTTTATTAGCAGGTTATTGCCTGAGCGTTGTCTGGCTGTTTGTTATTGCCATGTTCACCGATGCCGGTTTGGTGAGTCTGCTGATTCCGTTCTGTTTGATGGCTTTGGTGAATGGTGCAATCTATCCAATTGTCGTCGCAAATGCATTAATGCCATTTCCTGCTAATACAGGCAAAGCCGCCGCATTGCAGAATACCCTGCAGTTAGGGCTATGTTTTATTGCCAGTCTGATGGTTTCCGCATTTATTGCGCAACCTCTTATGGCGACAGTTACCACCATGCTGTCTACACTCATCTTGGTAGTTTTAGGTCGCTGGTTGTCACAACGACAAACAAAACGCCAGGCTGACAGCGAAGAGTCCTGTCAGCAGACTGAAGCACGCTCTACTCACTGATCGCAATAATGACCTTGAGTTACAATCACTTAAAGGTCATTAGTTCTCAAGTCGATTAACTATTGAGAATGCATGCAGGCGAGCCTATACTCAATAAAACCTCTAAAAATAACACTTTTACAAAATCTTTATTACAAGCTTTTGTGTGCTACGCGGATCGCGTCACACTATTATTTCAAGGATGATTGACCTGTAAACCTGTTGGTTTGCAGGGGTTCCTCTAAATTTCCTCTGTTGGTGTCGAATATCGGACGGGGCGCTGAGTCGTCTGTTCTCATAAAGACCTGCACAAATAGCCTTTGCTTTTCCCGGCAGGTTAATAAGTCAGAAGAGAAAGTGATGGAGAAGCTATGAGTTCATCGTGTATTGAAGACCAAAGCATTCAGGATAATCAGTGGTATCGGATCGTCAGCGAAATGTTATCTTCCGCCGACATCCAGATTAATGGTAATCGCCCTTTTGACCTTAAAGTAAAAAACACTGACTTCTTCAAGCGTGTTTTGCAGGAAGGTTCTCTGGGTTTGGGTGAAAGTTATATGGATGGCTGGTGGGAGTGTGAACGTCTGGATATCTTTTTCCAGCGCGTTTTGCGAGCCGGTTTAGAAGATAAACTTCCCCACCATTTTAAAGACACATTACGCATCGCAGCAGCACGTCTCACCAATTTGCAATCCCGTAAACGCGCGTGGATTGTCGGTAAAGAGCATTACGATCTGGGCAATGATTTATTCACTCTCATGCTCGATCCCTATATGCAATATTCCTGCGGCTACTGGAAAGAAGCCACCACCCTGGAGCAGGCGCAGGAAGCGAAACTCAAAATGATCTGCGACAAACTGCAATTAAAACCGGGGCTGCGTTTGCTCGATATTGGTTGCGGCTGGGGCGGATTATCTGAATATGCAGCGCGCCATTATGGGGTCAGCGTGGTGGGTGTGACCATTTCCGCTGAGCAGCAAAAGCTCGCACAGGCACGTTGTGAGGGACTGGATGTCACGATTCTGTTGAAGGATTACCGCGACCTGAACGATCAGTTTGACCGCATTGTGTCGGTTGGGATGTTTGAGCATGTTGGACCGAAAAATTATCAGACCTATTTCAATGTCGTGAAGCGCAACATCAAGCCTGACGGCATATTTCTGCTGCATACCATCGGCTCAAATAAAACCGACCTGAGCGTGGATCCGTGGATCGACAAATATATCTTCCCGAACGGTTGTCTGCCTTCGATTCAACAGATTGCGCACACCAGTGAATCCCTGTTCGTGATGGAAGACTGGCACAATATCGGTGCAGATTACGACCGAACGTTAATGGCGTGGCATGAACGTTTCCAGATTCACTGGCCGGAATTGGCAGAGCGCTACGGCGATCGCTTTCACAGGATGTTCACCTATTACCTCAATGCCTGCGCAGGGGCTTTCCGCGCGCGCGATCTTCAGCTTTGGCAAGTGGTCTTCAGCCCTGAAGGGGTTGACGGTGGACTGCGCGTTCCGCGTTAATTAATGGCAGCGCAACACATAAAAAATCCGGGCATAAGCGCCCGGATTTTTTTATTCATTTCAGAAGTGCGATGCAATTATTCCGCTTTCTCAATCATCGCCTGTGCCGTCGCAATAGCCGCCTCGCGGCTGGCTAACACACGTTCAACCGTATCGACGATCGCCTGAGTTTGCGGATCGATTTCAATATTAATTTTATCGCCGAGGCGTCTGGCGCCTAATGTTGTGCGCTGCAACGTTTCCGGAATTAAATGCACGCAAAAACGAGTGCGGGTGACTTCGCCAATGGTCAGACTAATACCATCAATGCCGATATAACCTTTATGTAATACATATTTCATCAAATCTTCATGCGGCATGCGGAACCAGATCTGACGGTTATTTTCTGAGGTGAGAATTTTTGCGACTTCGGCAGTACAAATAATATGCCCTGACATTAAATGGCCACCGATTTCATCATTAAATCGTGCAGCACGCTCCAGATTGACCAGATCGCCAACCTGTAAATCACCAAGATTGGTCAGCCGCAGAGTCTCTTTCATCAAATCAAAACTGACCAGATCACCCTGTACCTCCGTGACCGTCAGGCAACAGCCGTTGTGCGATACCGAAGCGCCGAGCTGAAGATTATCCAGCATATCCTCTGGCATGCGTACAACATGGGTACGGAAATTCGGTTTTTCATCAATCGATACAACCGTTCCGGTACCCTGAACAATTCCGGTAAACATAGCCCTTTCCTCAATTCTGAAATCTGTTGTATTAAGACAACGCTGCCCCAGTTTGCCGCAGATTTAATTGAAAGCCAAATCTCTGCGGCACAAATAGCACCGGTTCCGGGGATCTCATTATTTAACTAACCATTAACCGCATCGTTTGCTTAAAAATACTGAAAAGGTACAATCTTCTGGCTATTCTCTACACGTCAATGTCGCCTTAAATGGCGTTTTTTTATTCAAAATAATCAACAATAAAGGTGTATCTGTGCAGAAGTACCTCGCAGAAGCGCGGGTGTTATTAGCACTTGCCATCCCGGTCATCCTTGCGCAAATAGCCCAGACATCCATGGGTGTGGTGGATACAATAATGGCCGGTTCAGTCAGCGCGACGGATATGGCTGCCGTCGCCGTCGGGACCTCCATCTGGTTACCGGCCATCTTATTCGGCCACGGTTTATTGCTTTCGCTGACACCGACCATTGCGCATCTCAACGGCGCGGGCCGACGTGATAAAATCGGACATCAGGTGCAGCAGGGTTTCTGGCTGGCCTCCGGTGTTTCAGTGCTGATCATCGCCGTACTTTATCACTGCGATCAGATCATTGGTCTGATGCACAATATTGACCCTGAGCTTCAACGAAAAGCCATCGGCTATCTGCACGCCATCATGTGGGGCGCGCCAGGCTATTTGTTTTTCCAGGTGCTGCGCGACCAGTGTGAAGGATTATCTAAAACCAAGCCGGGCATGGTGTTTGGTTTTATTGGCCTGCTGGTGAATATTCCGGTTAACTATATTTTCATCTACGGGAAATTCGGTGCTCCGGCCCTTGGCGGGGTCGGCTGCGGCGTGGCAACGGGTGCCGTATATTGGGTGATGTTTTTCATGATGCGCTTTTACGTGCGCCATAATCGCGCACTGAAAGATATTGCCCCGCCCTCACGCTTTGCTAAACCTGACTGGCCGACGCTACGCCGGTTGATCCAGCTGGGTTTGCCGATCGCGCTGGCATTATTCTTCGAAGTGACGCTGTTTGCCATCGTTGCACTGCTGGTTTCTCCGCTGGGAATTGTGGCCGTTGCCAGCCACCAGATTGCGCTTAACGTCGGTTCACTGATGTTTGTCGTCCCGCTGTCGTTGGGTGTGGCTGCGACAATCCGCGTTGGTTCTCGGCTTGGCGAATCTTCCGTTGAAGGGGCAAAAGTTGCCGCTTACACCAGTATTGTGACCGGTATCATCATGGCCTGTTGTACAGGGATGACGGCGATTCTGTTCCGTGAGCACATCGCGGCCCTGTATAACGACAGCCCGGAAGTGGTTACCCTCGCCTCACATCTTCTGATCTTTGCTGCGCTGTTTCAGATTTCAGATGCGATCCAGGTGATCGGCAGCGGCATTTTGCGCGGCTATAAAGATACGCGTTCCATCTTCTATATTACGTTTGTTGCGTATTGGGTTCTGGGTCTTCCGGTGGGATATACCCTCGGACTGACCGATTTGCTGGTGCCACGAATGGGACCGAGTGGATTCTGGTGCGGATTTATTCTCGGACTGACGTTCGCCGCCGTGATGATGACGGTACGCATGCGCTGGCTGCAAAAACAAACGTCGTTCACGATTTTGCAAAAAGCAGGCCGTTAACCGTCTTTCACTTACGCAATCACTGGCCACGCGCTAAAAATGATTCATCTGCGCGTGGCTTTTGCCCCTGAGCGAAGGCCGTTATGCCTAAAAAAACAACGCAATGCGCATAAGCTCGTCAGTCGTGCACATTATGAAAGAAAAATGTCTTTTTTCCCTTGCCAGTATTCAGAGACGTCGTTAATATTCGTCCCCGTCGCCAGCACTGGCTGACAAGAAAGAAAACGATGCGTCCGTAGCTCAGTTGGTTAGAGCACCACCTTGACATGGTGGGGGTCGGTGGTTCGAGTCCACTCGGACGCACCAATTTCGAAGCAGTACTGTTGCATGATGTGCGTCCGTAGCTCAGTTGGTTAGAGCACCACCTTGACATGGTGGGGGTCGGTGGTTCGAGTCCACTCGGACGCACCAAAGCAACTCCCGGTTACTCCCTGTATGACTTTCCCGATTTCACTCCCTGCTTTGAATCCAGCCGCTTCCTCTATAAACACCAGCATCTCCTCTGATGATTATCTGTTTTCAGAATTTCCCGACCCCACCCATATGTTCGTCTTGACTTTAACCGGTTTATTTCGAAGTTGTGGCATTTTCGCCGGTCCCGTAACGAATCTGTTATACCCTGTGGTTTCCGCTCTGCCCACTTTGGGTATTTGCGCAACAACACTCTGTCATCTGCCCTAAGCTTGCGCTTTATCACGTTTTTTATTTGGTTTCCCGCCTCGTTCCCCTCTATAATACGCATCGTCTCTTCGATTGAATGGTTTCAGCCCCTTGATCTGTCGATATCGCACTTATAAAAGCGTGACCACTCCCGTAGCGATCTTAAATCGCACTAATCGCTATGCTTTGGCTGAACTAACTACACCATTCCTTTCACAGTCTTCTACGCTTAGTAATGATTTGATTCAACCAGGCAAGACTTCAATTCCGCGCGGGCAGCCCTGCTGTCAGGCAAACACTTTTCCAATCCATCACAACTTGTAGATAAAATCGTCATGAAAAAGACCAAAATTGTTTGTACCATCGGACCGAAAACTGAATCCGAAGAAATGCTGACCAAACTGCTTGATGCAGGCATGAACGTAATGCGTCTGAACTTCTCTCACGGTGATTACGAAGAGCACGGTCAACGCATTAAAAACATCCGCAACGTGATGGCCTCTACCGGCCACAAAGCAGCTATCCTGCTGGACACCAAAGGTCCTGAAATCCGCACCATGAAACTGGAAGGCGGCAAAGATGCTGCACTGGTTGCGGGTCAGACTTACACCTTCACTACCGACCAGAGCGTAATCGGTAACACCGAACGCGTTGCTGTGACCTACGCAGGTTTCGCCGCCGACCTGAAAATTGGCAACACCATTCTGGTGGACGATGGCCTGATCGGCATGGAAGTGACTAACGTCACCGAAACCGAAGTTACCTGTAAAGTTCTGAACAACGGTGACCTGGGCGAAAACAAAGGCGTTAACCTGCCAGGCGTTTCTATCGCTCTGCCTGCGCTGGCTGAAAAAGACAAGCGCGACCTGATCTTCGGTTGTGAACAAGGCGTTGACTTTGTTGCTGCTTCTTTCATCCGTAAACGTTCTGACGTTCTGGAAATTCGCGAGCACCTGAAAAACCACGGTGGTGAGCATATCCAGATCATCTCCAAAATTGAAAACCAGGAAGGCCTGAACAACTTCGACGAAATCCTCGAAGCATCAGACGGCATCATGGTTGCACGTGGTGACCTGGGCGTTGAGATCCCGGTTGAAGAAGTTATCTTCGCGCAGAAGATGATGATCGAAAAATGTAACCGTGCGCGCAAAGTGGTTATCACCGCTACGCAAATGCTCGATTCCATGATCAAAAACCCACGCCCTACCCGCGCTGAAGCAGGCGACGTGGCTAACGCCATCATCGACGGTACTGACGCTGTGATGCTGTCCGGTGAAAGTGCTAAAGGTAAATATCCGCTGGAAGCCGTGACCATCATGGCGACCATTTGTGCCCGTACTGACCGCGTTATGCAGAGCCGCATTGATGGTCAGAACGACAATCGCAAACTGCGTATTACTGAAGCCGTTTGCCGTGGCGCAGTAGAAACTGCTGAAAAACTGGATGCTCCATTGATCGTTGTTGCAACCAGCGGTGGTAAATCTGCTAAAGCTGTGCGTAAATACTTCCCGCACGCGACTATCCTGGCGCTGACCACGAATGAAATCACTGCCCGTCAGTTAATCCTGACCAAAGGCGTAGTGACTCAGCTGGTGAAAGAAATTGCCTCTACTGATGATTTCTACCGCATTGGTAAAGAAGCGGCGATTGAAAGCGGTTTAGCTCAGAAAGGTGATATCGTAGTGATGGTTTCTGGCGCGCTGGTTCAAAGCGGCACAACCAATACTTCTTCGGTGCACGTTGTTTAAATAAAAACGTGACCCAGAGCATGAATAAACGCCGCATCCCGTGGCGTTTATTTCTTCAGGAAGCATTTTTTTCTTAAAAATGGCTTGAGGCAGACGTACTGAAATTGGGATAAGTCCCATGGAAAACAGCTGTTTTCGAAGCAATTTTTAACTTTTTCGTAAAAAAAGATGCTTCTTTGAGCGAACGATCAAAATATAGCGTTTACCTACAAAAAATTATTCTCATTAGAAAATAGTTTGTGTAATACTTGTAACGCTACATGGAGATTAACTTAATCTAGAGGGTTTTATAATGAATCGCACTAAACTGGTACTGGGCGCTGTAATCCTGGCTTCAACTATGCTGGCTGGTTGTTCAAGCAACGCTAAAATCGATCAACTGTCTTCAGACGTTTCTACTCTGAACTCTAAAGTTGACCAACTGAGCAACGACGTGAACGCAATGCGTTCTGACGTTCAGGCAGCTAAAGACGACGCAGCACGTGCTAACCAACGTCTTGACAACCAAGCTCACGCTTACAAGAAGTAATATTTACTTCTCTAGTTCAATGGCGCACTCAGTGCGCCATTTTTTTTATCTGTTTTTCCTCGCCCTCTTTCCCCTCTTCGTAATCATCCCATCTCGCGACCTTCCATTTTGTTTCCAGCTAACACATCTGACTTAACAATACGTTTCTAAATACCTCTCTCGCTGCGCCCTGAGCGTCAGGCACAAAAAAGGAGCCGTAGTGGCTCCTCAGGAAAAAATCGCTTCAGCAGTGGTTTTGCGGCGCTTACTGCGTGCTTGCGGTACTGACAACAGGTTGTGACGTTGCAGCCGTCTGCGGTTCGCTTGCAGCGGGCGCTGTACCTGTGGCTTTATCCCCCACATTCACTACCACAGGCATACCGGAACGACGTGTAATCGCTTCTTTCACCATCGCAGCATTTGTGTCGTCATGCTTAATGAATTTTTTCATCGCAGCCGTCAAGGCTATCGGCTTAGTTTGCGGATCATCTTTTTCAGTATGAGACAGTGGCTGATGTACCTCGATATAGCGTTTACCGTCTGGCTCAATGTCATATTTGATTGGCTGATTGATGATCTGCACGCGCGTGCCCTTCGGCACCGTATTAAACAACGCTTCGATATCATCAGGACGCAAACGGATACATCCTGAGCTCACTCGCATTCCAATACCAAAGTTGGCGTTGGTGCCGTGGATTAAATACTGCCCGGTCCCGGCTGACAGACGCATCGCAAATAACCCCATTGGATTCTCCGGCCCTGCGGGAACCATTCCAGGCAGTTTAATGCCATCTTTCAGGTAAGCTTTACGAATATTGGCGGTGGGAGTCCATGTCGGGTTGGGGATTTTTTGGCTGACTGACGTCACCATCTCCGGGGTATTTCGCCCTAACTGGCCGATACCAATCGGATAGACGATCACTTTGTCTTCACCTTTTGGATAATAATAGAGGCGAAGTTCTGCAAGGTTGACGACGATGCCCTCACGTTTGGTATCTGGTAAAAGCATTTGCGAAGGAATGGTCAGCACGCTACCGGCTTTTGGCAAATAAGGGTCCGTACCCGGGTTCGCTTCAAGCATAGCAATCAGACCAATTTGATATTTAGCCGCTACGGCTTCCAGCGGCTGACCGTCATTAGGTACCACATAAGTCGTGTTTTCGCCTATCAGGCGGCTATTATCCGGCGGCAGAGGGTATTCCGCTGCACTTGCGGTCAGGGAGTGCGTTGCCATCATTGTGCCAACTAACATCGCCAAAAGGGGTAATGCGCGTCTCATACTCAGTCCTTTTTCGGCCTGCACTCAGAGGATCTGAGGCCAGACAATTATCTTGTCTGTTAATACTAGCAGCGCAGAACCTCAAGGCAATCAAACCGCAGAAAATCAGAAAGTTACCTAAAGGCGTGACCGGTGGAAAACACAGTGAAACGGTTTTTTAAACGAATGAAAAGTCAGGAGTAAAACAGAATAAAACGCGGGGATATTCAGAAATGGCTTTGCTCATTAGCAGACGATTCCTAATGAGCAAAGTGAGCAATCAGCGCTTAAGCCAGCGTTGCTGCGTTAGCACGGATAGAACGGATCATCGCTTCCAGCCCCTGCGAGCGTGAAGGCGTGAGATGCTGGCTAAGTTCCAGCTCTGCAAAGAACGGACGGACATCCAGTTCAACAACATCGCGCGGCGTCAGTCCCTGGTACAGACTGAACACAATCGCCACTAACCCTTTCACGATAGCCGCATCGCTGTCGCCTTCAAAGGTGAGTGCGCCGGTTTCATCCGTGCGCATCACGATCCACACCTGGCTCTGACAGCCTGATATCAGATTTTTGTCCTGCCGATGTTCCTCCGGCAAAGCCGGTAACTGCCCGCCGAGTTCAATCACGTACAGATATTTCTCTTCCCAGTTCGGGCACCGGGAAAAATTTCTCACTAACTTACTTTTATCTGGCAAAGCCATAACAACATCCTGATCGAGGTTGTCAGGCTTAGCCCAACAACCGGTGAATACGTTGCAGTCCTGCGACCAGACGGTCGACTTCTTCACGGGTATTGTACATCGCAAGCGACGCACGGCACATAGCCGGAACACCGTAGAAAGACATTAATGGCATCGCGCAGTGATGGCCGGTGCGGATGGCAATACCGTATTGATCAAGGAAACTGCCCACATCGTAAGCATGATGTTTACCGAGGTTAAACGCTATCACGCCTGAACGGTGTGCCGGACCGTAAATCTGAATATCAGGCACTGTCGCCATCTGCTCAAGTGCGTAGGTCATCAGTTCCTGCTCGTAAGCATGGATATTCTCCAGCCCCAGTTCAGTCACATAGCCCATCGCCGCACCCAGCCCCATAATACCACCGGTATTTGGCGTGCCGGCCTCAAAGCGCCACGGTGCTGCCGCGAAGGTCGTACCTTCACTCAGGCTGACATGCTTGATCATCGAACCGCCACCTTCCCATGGCGGCATCTGATCCAGCAGTGCTTTACGCCCATACAGAATACCGATGCCGGTCGGCCCGTAGAGCTTATGACCAGACCAGACATAGAAATCACAGCCCAGCGCCTGAACGTCGACCGCGTAGTGCATGACAGCCTGTGCACCATCAACCAGCACAGTCAGCCCAGCCGCTTTCGCCTGCGGGATGATGGTTTCGAGCGGGTTAACAGTGCCCAGCACATTGGAAACATGCGCCAGCGTCAGCAGTTTAGTGCGCGGTGTGATAAGCCCTTCAAGCTGAGATAAATCCAGCTCACCTTCCGGCGTCAGATGCCAGACGTCGATGTGCAAATCACGTTCTTTCGCCAGCATCTGCCAAGGAACGATATTGGCGTGATGCTCCATCTCGGTCAGGATAATGCGGTCACCAGGGTGTAAAAATTCACGCCCCCAGGTATTGGCCACCAGGTTAATAGCTTCCGTGGAACCTTTGACGAAGACAATTTCTTCCGCCGATGCAGCATTCATGAAATGTGCGGCCTGAGTGCGGACGTTTTCCATCTGCTCAGTCGCTTCTGCGCTCATGGTATGAATGCCGCGGTGAACCGCAGCATAACCTTGCTCGAAAAAAGACATTTCGCGTTGAATAACCTGATGCGGTTTCTGTGCGCTGGCAGCACTGTCAAGATAGGCCAGCGGCTGGCCGTTAACTTCGCGGCTCAATACAGGGAAATCGCTTCGTACTCTTTCCAGTGGAAAAGTCATTACTTACCTCGATTGAGTCGACCCGCAATACGGGCAATCACGACGTCACGCAGGGTTTCATTCTCGATGGCTTCCGTCAGTTCAGCAGCAAAAGCAAAAATGATCATTTGCTGAGCATCATCACCGCTGATACCACGGGTGCGCAGATAGAAAAGCTGTTCGTCATCAATACGACCGACTGTCGCACCGTGGCTGCACTTGACGTCATCGGCATAGATTTCGAGCTGTGGCTTGGTGTCAACTTCGGTATGTTTACCCAGCAACAAGTTGTTGTTGGTCATTTTCCCGTCAGTTTTCAGTGCGTGCTTCGCCACTTTAATCATGCCGTTGAAAATCGCTTTTGCGCGATCGTTCACGATCACTTTGTGCAACTGGTTGCTGTTGCAATAACCTTTGTTGTGCTCAAGATAGGTACGGGTATCCGCAATCTCACTGTCCACCGGCAGAACCAGGCTGTTAATGTTGAGATGGGTGTTTTCACCATTCAGCTGCGCACTGGTGTTATTACGGGTCAGACCCGCGCCCAGCAGGAAACTGTGGCTGGCAACTCGTGCATCACGCCCGACAACCAAATCATTGTGTGAAAAGTGGAAGCTGGCCTGGCTTTCGAACGCCAGTTTGTAATGCGCAAAGTCCGCATTGTCGCCCACATTTACCGTCATACGTGCGCCGGTAAAGTGCCCGTGATCGTTGAGACTCAGGTAATGTTCAATCACTTCTGCATTTGCACCGCTTTCAATGGATAAATGATAGCGATGATGCACCGTATTCATTTCACGCGACTGGTCGCGACCGCTGCTGATATGTAAAAGATACAGCGGTTTGTCTGCCTGTTTACCGGCAGGAAGGCGTACAGCGATAGGATCCTGCGCCAGACTTTCAGTCAGGTGCAAAAAGACTTCAGACTGAACCGGCTCAGGCAGCGTTTGCTGCGCCGCCGCATTCAGTTTCTGGATCTCAAATGCACCGGTTTCAGCATCACTCAGGCTTGCATCGAAACGACCATCGACGAAAACCAGACGATATGAATCGAGCGGCAATGCTAAAGACTTCACTGTCTCAGCCGTTACGGCCTGCTGCTGAGGGGCAAAGAACTGATTGCCCAGCAGAGAGGAAACCGGCGTATATTTCCAGTCTTCCAGTTTGGCGTGCGGGAAACCGAGGCGCAGCACCTGTTGCCAGTGCGTGTGGGCGTGAACAGATTGCTCGCCACCGCGGCTTTCAAAAAGACGGTAAAGCTGCTGCATGGCATGTGAACTGCCCGCTGCAGGTGCATTACTCTTCGTCGGTAAGCCAGCCATAACCCTGCTCCTCTAACTGTTTAACCAGGCTGAAATCGCCAGATTTTACAATACGACCCTGATACAGAACGTGCACGTAATCAGGCTTGATGTAGTCGAGGATGCGTTGGTAGTGAGTGACGATAACGAACGAACGTTTGCCGTCACGCAGAGTATTAACACCGTCAGAAACGATTTTCAGCGCATCGATGTCCAGACCGGAGTCGGTTTCATCGAGAATGCAAAGATTTGGCTCAAGCGCCGCCATTTGCAGAATGTCATTACGCTTTTTCTCACCGCCGGAGAAACCGACGTTCACTGAACGGGTCAGCAAATCGGCAGGCATCTTCAGCATCGCGATTTTTTCTTCGATGAAATCCGCGAAGTCAAAACGGTCCATAGCTTCCTGACCGCGGTATTTACGCACCGCATTCACTGCGGTTTGCAGGAAGAAATGGTTGGTCACGCCCGGGATTTCTACCGGGTACTGGAAAGCCATGAAAACGCCTTCACCAGCACGGTCTTCCGGAGCAAGATCCAGTAAATCTTTACCGTTGAACATTACGGAACCGTCGGTAACTTCGTAATCTTCCCGGCCAGCCAGTGTCGCGGAGAGCGTACTTTTGCCTGAGCCGTTCGGGCCCATGATGGCGTGTACTTCTCCCGGTTTGATCTCCAGATCAAGTCCCTTGAGAATTTCCTTTTCTTCGACACGGACCTTCAAATTCTTGATGCTTAACATACGTATCCTTGAGTTTGCGCCTGCGCGCTCATAATTCTGATTATGCTTTGACTGTGCTGAACTCAAACCTGTCCGCCGCGGCGTCACACCACGCTGCGACGGCAGAAAAGACGTCGGGTTTTTAACCGACGCTGTGTTCAAGGCTTATCGCCAGCAGTTTCTGTGCTTCGACAGCAAACTCCAGCGGCAGCTCGGAAAAGACATCTTTACAGAAACCGTTAACAATCATGGAAATAGCATCGTCTTCGCTGATACCACGTTGCAGACAGTAAAACAGCTGGTCATCGCCAATTTTCGACGTTGTTGCTTCATGTTCCAGCTGAGCAGTGTTATTACGCACTTCAACATACGGGAAGGTATGCGCTGCGCTGTCCGGACCAATCAACATGGAATCGCACTGCGTAAAGTTACGGGCATTTTCCGCGCCCGGCAGGATCTTCACCAGACCGCGATAGCTGTTCTGGCTATGGCCTGCGGAGATACCTTTCGAGATGATCGTGGATTTGGTGTTTTTACCAATGTGGATCATCTTGGTGCCGGTGTCAGCCTGCTGTTTGCCACTGGTCAACGCCACAGAGAAGAACTCACCGATCGAGTTATCCCCTTTAAGGATAACGCTTGGGTATTTCCAGGTGATCGCCGAGCCGGTTTCAGACTGCGTCCAGGACATCTTCGACCCTGCGCCTTCGCACAATGCGCGTTTGGTCACAAAGTTGAGGATCCCGCCGCTGCTGTCTTTGCTGCCGGAGAACCAGTTCTGCACGGTGGAATATTTCACTTCTGCATCTTTATGCAGAATGACTTCTACAACAGCCGCATGCAGCTGGTAAGTGTCACGCACCGGCGCAGAGCAGCCTTCGATGTAACTGACATAGCTGCCTTCATCGGCAATCAGAATAGTTCGTTCAAACTGACCCGTTTTCGCGGCATTGATACGGAAATAGGTCGACAGCTCCATCGGGCAGCGCACGCCCTTCGGCACGTAAACGAACGTGCCGTCAGAGGCGACAGCGGCATTGAGTGCGGCGAAGAAGTTGTCCTGCGCAGGCACCACGGTGCCGAGATATTTGCGAACCAGATCTGGATATTCGTGAATGGCTTCACCGAAAGAGCAGAAAATGACGCCAGATTCCGCCAGTTTTTCACGGTACGTCGTGGAGACAGAAACGGAGTCAAAAATTGCATCGACCGCCACTTCTCTCCCTTCACGTACCGGGACGCCCAACTGTTCAAAGGCTTTTTCAACTTCGCTGGTTAGGTAGTTTTTACCTTCAAGCGCAGGAATACTGTGCGAGTCTGCCGGAGGCTGCTGTGTGGCACCAGGCTGAGAACCACAGGTATCATCGCAGCTGCCACAGGATGGCGCAGAATAATAGCTGTAATCCTGATAATCGAGAGGCGTGTAATACGCTTTCAACCAGTGCGGCTCTTCCATTTTCAGCCAAGCATGATAAGCCTGCAGACGGAACTCCAGCATCCACTCAGGTTCGTTGCGCTTCGCGGAAATCGCGCGAACCACATCTTCGTTGATGCCTGATGCTAATTCATCGGTTGCCAGCTGGGTGAAAAACCCTTCCTTGTAATTCACTCCCTCGCCGACCCAAGACTGCACATCGTCTGGAATTTCTACGTTGCTTCGTGACATGTTGGTTACATCGCTTTGTTTACAATAATCTTAAAAATCAAAAGACTCGGTCTTACAGGCCGAAACTTTCGCCACAACCACAGGCGTGTTGCGCTTTAGGATTATTGAATTTAAATATCTGATTCAGCCCTTCACGGACGAAATCCACCTCGGTTCCGTCGATGAAAGGCATCGCCTTCAGCGGAACAAACAGCAAAGCGCCGTCATGCTCAAACACCAGGTCATCGCTGGCCGGTTGTTTGGTTAAATCCAGAACGTAGCCAAAGCCGGCACAGCCCGATTGTTTTACCGAGAGCTGGAGGCCTTTCACTTCAGGATCCTGGGTCATCAGGGTCTTAACCTGTTTCGCCGCAGAATCGGTCAGGATCACGCCTTGCCATACGTTGTCGTCTAAAGAGAACGAGCCGACAGTTTCAGTTTGCATCTGTCTTACCTCATAGTTTTATGGTCATAGACAAGACCTATTGTCTCTATTCTAGTGATTACAATTATCACTTCAACCTCTTGTTTTAAGAGGGTATAGCGATGACCCACGAGGAACGTCGCTCAATATGCATCGGCTTTGGGTCCGGTTGCTGGCGGGTCTTGAACACCGCAACCATCAACTGATTGAATAAGTTGTCAATTTTTTGTTAAAAAACTCAAAATTAACCTTACAAAGCTCATGGTTTAATAGCTTTCATTATGTCTATTATAAAACATTCATCGGAAATGCCTATTTATGAATTCACCCTAAACGCAATAATAAGGCTCTTTTTGTCTATGCTTTGGCAGATGACAAAACGAAAAAATCCGATGAAAACGTTGATCCGCTGATTTTTTGCCAATATGATGTTTATTCTTTGATAATGATTATCATTCAGATAACCCGGAATACTGAGAATGGCTCAATCGGTAAATGCGTGGTTGCAAGGCAAGATTGACGAATACAAATCGACTGTCCGCGATGCCACCGTGGATTTCTATATGGCTGATGCAGCCTTACGACGCCCTGAGGCACATCTGTGCCAGCTGAAACGCTTTAATAGCATTTGCCTGGACATGGCCAATTTATGCCTGCAAAACGGGGATGATCACAGTTACCTGCACGCGTTATGCAAACTGCATAACCGCCTGATACTGGAAATAAACAGCGTCGTTCGATGTGAACTCTTCCGTGTTCAGAGCTACCATTTTGCGCGGCACACGCTCAAACTCATTTGCCAGTATTATGCCATGTTGGGCATCTGGGAAAAAGCGACGGCCTTCCAGACCGACTTCGCAAAACGTGTTCCTTATCATCTTTGATATATTTTCAACACGTTAGCGCAGAAAGACTTCTGAATAAAAAAGGCGGACAACTTTTCAGTATGTCCGCCCCTTCCAGCGCTATAAGTCCCGCTCATTCACTTTAGTTATCTGTCGATGACCATCGTCGTTAGCCTGGAAACACAGCATAATTCACCTTGCTGATCGAAAATCTCAATCTGCCAGACCTGACTGCGACGCCCCGTGCGTAATGCACGACACACCCCGCGAACATGGCCTTCTCTGGCCGACTTCATATGGCTGGCGTTAATCTCCACGCCGACCACCGTCTGTTGACCTTCACTGCACAGGTAACCAGCCATCGATCCCATGGTTTCTGCCAGCACCACGGATGCGCCGCCGTGTAATAAACCGAAAGGTTGGGTGGTACGGGCATCTACCGGCATGGTGGCTTCAAGAAAATCATCACCCAGCCGGGTAAACACTATCCCTACATGCCCTACCATGCATCCCTGACTGCGCTCATTGAGCGCTTCAAGCGTGGTGGTTCTTTTCCAGAATGACATTGTGCTTCCTTATCCTCAGGGAATGATTTCAAGCAGAGCCTGTAGCGGATGGCGAACCCCATTACCCTCAATGCGTTTGACCTGGCTGCGGCATGAGTAACCCGTCGCCAGACAGCGCTGACGTGGTAAGCGCTGCAGCGAGGTATGCCATGACAGCTCATAAATTCCGAGTGAGTTTTTTAGATTTTTAGCTTCATGACCGTAGGTGCCTGCCATTCCGCAGCATCCGACGCTGACATTTTCCAGCTTCGCGCCGTAACGGGCAAAAATATCGCTCCACTGTTTTCCACTGGTCGGCAGCGCCGTGCTTTCGGTGCAGTGCCCAAACAGATACCACGATTCGCCGCTTTGCTGCTGCGCCGGACGTTCTGCCAGCCAGGTATCCAGCCATTCGTGCACCAGCTGAACCTGGAAAGACCCGCGGGTATCACCGAGAATTTCTTTATATTCATCGCGATAACACAATACCAACGCAGGATCGACGCCGACCATCGGCATTCCCAATTGCGATACGCGGTTGAGGAACAACGACGTTTTCTTCGCCGTTTTGGCAAAACGTTGCAGGAAACCTTTTATATGCTGCGCCTTACCGTTCGGGGAGAACGGCAACAGCACCGGCTTCAGGCCGAGTTTTTCGATTAAACGAACGAAATCAGCCACCACCTGCGCATCGTAGAAGCTGGTGAACGGATCCTGAACGACCAGAACATATTCCCCTCGCTGAGCCGGTGATATTTTTTCCAGCTGTTCGAGCGTCATCGTACTGGCGCGGTGCCCCAGCAATTGCTCGCGCAGCGTCGGAGAAGACAGCAGCGGCAGATCCACCATGCCGATGCTTTTGCGGCTCATCTCCCGCACCCAGGGTTGTTTAAGGAAGAAGTTAAACAACTTTGGCGCCCGCGCCATCAGCGGAGCATAACTTTCCACGCTCGCGACCACATGGTCGCTGGTTGGGCGCAGATAGCGAGTGTGATAAAGCTGGAGGAAACGCGAACGGAACCCGGGAACATCTATTTTTATCGGACATTGCGTTGAACAGGCTTTACAGGCAAGACAGCCTGACATGGCCTCTTTAACTTCATGTGAAAAATCATATTCGCCTTTATTGGCATGCCACGTATTACGCGTGCGATCGATCAGACTGCGGAAACTGAGGCCTTTTTCCGGCAGGGCATTTTCCAGCACCAGCGGATCAACGCCCTGCTCTGACAGCAATCTCAGCCACTCGCGCACCAGACCTGCGCGGCCCTTAGGCGAATGAATACGGCTGCCGGTAATCTTCATTGACGGGCACATCGGGCTTTTCACATCAAAGTTAAAACACAGACCGTTGCCATTACATTCCATCGCGCCACGGAATGACTGACGCACCTCGAGCGGAATGCGCCGGTCCAGGGTGCCCCGTTTGGCGGCATCCACTTTCATCATCGGCTCATCGCAGTCAAGCGGCGCACAGATTTTGCCGGGGTTCAGGCGGTTATCAGGGTCGAAGGCGGTTTTTATCCGTCGTAATTCATGGAACAACGTTTCGCCGAAAAATGCAGGACTGTATTCGGCGCGAAAACCTTTGCCGTGTTCGCCCCACAGCAAGCCGCCGTACTTGGCCGTCAGCGCCACCACCTCGTCAGAAATCTGTTTCAGCAACATCTCCTGCTGCGGATCACACATGTCGAGTGCCGGACGCACATGCAGTACACCCGCATCAACGTGCCCGAACATGCCGTAGCTCAGATTGTGGCTGTCGAGAAGTGCGCGAAACTCCACGATGTAATCCGCCAGATGCTGCGGAGGCACGCAGGTGTCCTCTGCAAACGGCAGCGGTTTTGCCTGCCCCTTGGCATTACCCAGCAGCCCGACCGCTTTCTTACGCATATTGTAAATACGTTCGATTCCGGCGAGATCGGCGCAAATCTGATAGCCAATCACCCCGCCTTCCTTGTCGCTCATGAGCCCGTCAAGACGTTCGCATAATGCACTCACCTGATCTTCAATCAGATCGGCGTCGTCACCGGCGAATTCAACAATGTTCAACCCCTGCATATCTTTGCCGTCAACGTCCTTAATGTACTCACGGACGCTGTGCCAGACGATATCCTCACGTGCCAGATTCAGCACCTTTGAATCGACGGTTTCCACTGACAACGCTCTGGCGTCGACCATAAACGGCGCGTTACGCAGCGCTGAATTAAAGGAGTCGTACTTAATATTGACCAGCCGACGCACTTTGGGGATGGGGGTGATATTCAGGCGCGCTTCAGTAATAAACGCCAGCGAACCTTCGGAACCGGTCAGGATCCGTGTCAGGTTAAATGTCTGCAGGTCATCGCTTAATACGTGGCGCAAATCGTAACCGGTGAGGAAACGGTTAAGTTTTGGAAACTTTTCAATCACCAGCGCTCGGTTATCGCGACAACTGTCTAATACCGTGCGGTAGATTCTGCCAATCACCGAGTCTTCTTCACCGAGTTTGTCGGCAAGCGCAGCAGGCATGGCGGTGGTATCGAGCATCTCCCCACCGAGCACAATCGCCCTCACCCCGAGAACATGGTCTGAGGTTTTGCCATAAACCAGCGACCCCTGCCCTGACGCATCGGTATTGATCATGCCGCCGAGCGTCGCGCGGTTGCTGGTCGACAATTCAGGTGAGAAGAAATAACCCAAGGGGCGCAGATAGTCATTAAGCTGGTCTTTGATAACACCAGCCTCAACCTTGACCCACCCCTGTTCAGTATTGATATCCAGAATACGGTTCATATGACGGGACATATCAACCACTATGCCGCGGTTCAGAGCCTGACCGTTCGTGCCCGTGCCCCCGCCGCGCGGCGCGAAGACCAGCGTTTTAAAACGTTCCTGCCCGGCAACGCGGGCAATCAGGGCAACGTCTGAGGTTGCCAGCGGAAACAGGACCGCATCCGGTAACAGCTGATATACGCTGTTGTCAGTCGCCATCGTCAGGCGATCCGCGTATGTCGTGGTGAGATCACCGGTAAAACCGTTGCTCTTTAAGGCTTCCAAAAAATCGAGCACCAGCTGGATGACACCCGGCGCCTGAGAAATCTGTGGGATCATTGAATTATGACTCTGTCTTTGTTGTATGCCTGGCAAACGCTAAGCGCTTGCCGGATCTGCCGGGCAGATCCACCCTGTTCTTTACCCAGAATAAAAACTAACATACTTCGTTTTTAAGCGCTCCGTCTGGTTGACCTTTGTTTCAATTGTTTCATGACGTTCCGCAAAATGCCGGTCTGGCAACACCGTGTTGCAACTAAATTTGCGGCGCGCTATCCAAACCTGACTGAATGTTCCATGATTATTGATGGATGCCGTCGGCGCGGCGTATCTCTATTTTGGAGGCTCAAGGCTGAAGCCTCTTCGTTTATCCTTATGAGAAACATGAATGAATCTCCCAATTAAACGTTATGACTTACCACAAATTATGTTTGGGGTGCTCTTTATTGCGCTGATGACTGTCGCCAGCATCTGGATAGTTCAGCCCTTTATATTAGGCTTTGCCTGGGCGGGCATGGTGGTGATTGCCACCTGGCCGCTGATGATCAAATTACAGCGCATTTTGTGGGGGCGACGTTTCCTTGCCGTCATCGTCATGACCCTGCTGCTGATCTTACTCTTTGTCTTACCCATTGCTTTACTGGTCAGCAGTGCCATTGAAAATGGCGCGCCGCTGGTGGCGCTGGCAGGCAATCCGTCGACCTTGCATATGCCGGATTTTCAGTGGCTGAAAGCGATCCCGCTGGTGGGCCATAAACTGTATTACGGCTGGCACGCGCTGATTAATGGCGGTGGCAATGTTTTGATGACCAAAGTACAGCCTTACGTCGGACAAACGGCATCCTGGTTCCTGACGCAGGCCGGGCATCTGGGGCGCTTTATCGTTCACTGTTCTCTTATGTTGTTGTTCAGCGCCCTGCTCTACAGCCGGGGTGAACAAGTCGCGATGGGGATCCGCCACTTCGCGGTGCGTCTGGCGGCAGAGCGCGGCGACGCGGCTGTCATCCTTGCCGGTCAGGCGATCCGCGCGGTCGCTCTGGGTGTGGTCGTGACCGCCATTGTGCAATCCGTTCTCGGCGGTATCGGGCTGGCGATTGCCGGCATTCCTTATGCGACCGTATTAACCGTCGTGATGTTTGTCTGCTGCGTCGCGCAAATCGGCCCGTTGCTGGTGCTTATCCCTGCCATCATCTGGCTTTACTGGTCAGGTGATAATACCTGGGGTACGGTGCTGCTGGTCTGGAGTTGTGTGGTCGGTTCACTGGATAATGTGCTGCGCCCGGTGCTGATCCGCATGGGTGCCGATTTGCCTATGTTGCTGATTTTGTCTGGCGTTATCGGTGGTCTGTTTGCTTTCGGCATGATTGGTCTGTTCATCGGCCCGGTAGTACTGGCCGTTTCATACCGCCTGATTTCGCTTTGGGTGCATGAGGCACCAGAGCCTGAGTCAAACCCGGAAGAAGCATTAAAAGCGCTAAACGAGTGATACCTTCAGACATTCACTAACGCTCTGGCGTTGTCTCATCTGAATAATGAGACAACGCCACTGCCTGTTATTCCCGCCAATATTTTTGTCTCTTCTTGTGTTAAAAAAACGTCTTATCCTCTTTCAGCTAATAATAAAACCTATTAGGAGGATTCTTACAGACTAAATACCTTGAGAAACCTAGTATTATTAACAGTTCGGATTTCAACCCACTGATTTATATACACGCTTTCCCCTAAAGCATGTATACCCCAAATTGCTGTGTGTAGTCTTTGCCTGTCTTCGTGACGGGCTTTTTTTTATCCAAAATTTGCCCTTGGTTATTTTTCGCACCTGACATGCCCCGGTATTTTTAGTTCATAAAAAAAGCCATCGCTTTTACACGATGGCCTGCATTCATTATTTCACTTACATTCGGAATTTATTTACTTGCCTGCCAGCGCCAGCCAGGTCTGCACGACGGTATCCGGATTGAGCGACAAGCTGTCGATACCCTCTTCCATCAGCCACTGGGCAAAGTCCTGATGATCAGAAGGACCTTGTCCGCAGATGCCTACGTACTTGCCCTGTTTCTTCGCTGCTTTAATCGCCATCGATAAAAGTGCTTTCACCGCTTCGTTACGTTCATCAAAGAGCTCAGACACCACGCCGGAATCGCGATCCAGCCCCAGCGTGAGCTGGGTCATGTCGTTTGAGCCAATAGAGAAACCGTCGAAGTGTTCAAGGAACTGATCTGCCAGCAGCGCATTCGATGGGATTTCACACATCATGATGACTTTAAGGCCGTTCTCACCACGTGTTAATCCCTGACGGGCCAGTTCTGCAACCACGGCTTCTGCCTGTGCAACGGTGCGAACGAACGGGATCATCACTTCAACATTGGTCAGGTCCATGTCATTACGCACCCGTTTCATGGCTTCACATTCCAGCGCAAAACAATCGCGGAAGCTGTCTGACACGTAACGGCCCGCACCACGGAAACCCAGCATCGGGTTTTCTTCATGCGGTTCGTATTTCTCGCCACCGACCAGGTTGGCGTATTCATTCGATTTGAAATCAGACAAACGCACGATCACGCGTTTTGGCCAGAAAGCCGCGCCCAGCGTGGCGATCCCTTCGGTCAGACGCGCCACGTAATACTCACGCGGGCTGTCATATCCCTGAATAAGTTTACTGATTTCGGTCTGCAACTCCGGCGTCTGCTGGTCAAATTCCAGCAATGCTTTCGGATGCACCCCTATCATGCGGTTGATAATGAATTCTAACCGCGCCAGACCAACACCTTCATTTGGCAGGCAGGCAAAATCAAATGCGCGATCCGGGTTACCGATATTCATCATAATTTTCAGCGGAAGCGCCGGAAGTTCATCTACCTCAGAACTTTGTATCGTGAAGTCCAGCTCATCCTGATACACATAACCGGTGTCGCCCTCGGAACAGGACACCGTGACCTTCTGGTTTTCTTTCAGTTTTTCAGTGGCATCACCACAGCCAACCACTGCCGGGATCCCCAGTTCACGGGCAATGATCGCCGCATGACAGGTTCGGCCACCGCGGTTGGTGACAATCGCCGACGCTTTTTTCATGATCGGTTCCCAGTCAGGATCGGTCATGTCGGTCACCAGTACATCGCCGGGCTTAACGTGATGCATTTCACTGATGTCATGAATGATTTTAACCGGGCCCGCGCCGATACGGTGACCGATTGCCCGGCCTTCCACCAGCACGTTACTGCTGCCGTTGAGCTGGTAACGCTCCATCACCTGGCCGTTAGAGCGTACAGTTTCCGGGCGCGCCTGCACGATATACAGCTTGCCGTTATGTCCGTCTTTCGCCCATTCGATATCCATCGGACGGCCATAATGTTTTTCAATTAACAATGCCTGACGCGCCAGCGCCTGAATTTCTTCGTCCGTCAGCGAGAATGTTGTGCTGAGTTGGGCGGGCACATCTTCAATCTGAACTTGTTTGCCATGCTCCTGGCTGGCTGCATACACCATGCGAATTTTCTTGGAGCCCATGGTGCGGCGCACGATGGCCGGCTTGTTTTTCGCCAGCGTCGGCTTGTGCACGTAGAACTCATCCGGGTTTACCGCGCCCTGAACCACCATTTCGCCCAGGCCAAAGGCTGACGTGATAAAGACCACCTGATCAAAACCAGACTCAGTATCTATGGTGAACATCACCCCTGCGGCCGCAAGGTCAGAACGCACCATGCGTTGAACGCCGGCTGAAAGCGCAACGCCGCGATGATCATAACCCTGATGCACACGATACGAGATTGCACGATCGTTAAATAACGACGCGTAAACGTGCTTCACTGCAGTCAGTACGGCATCGAAACCCTGAACGTTGAGAAATGTTTCCTGTTGCCCGGCAAAAGAGGCATCGGGCATATCTTCAGCCGTGGCGGAAGAACGCACAGCAAAAGAAGCATCAGGCTCACCTTCAGAAAGTTGCTGATAAGCCTCGCGCAGGGAGGCTTCGAACTCAGGCAGGAAAGGCGTTTCCACTATCCACTGTCGAATTTTTTCCCCCGCCTGCGTTAACTGCGCAATATCATCTACATCGGTTTTATCCAGTAACTCATGGATGCGATGATTCACGCCGCTTTGGTCGAGAAAGTCATTGAAAGCCTGAGAGGTGGTGGCAAAACCATTAGGGACAGATACCCCTAACTCAGACAAATTGGTGATCATTTCCCCGAGGGATGCGTTCTTGCCCCCGACTTTATCAACGTCGTTCATACCCAGTTGGTTGTACCAGATAACATTGCGTAAATCGGGATCGAGATGAGCCATGAAACAATCCTTTCTTAATATTCAGTAGGAGAGCAGAGAGTCGTCATTCATTCGCACAGTCAGAAGACAAATGACTTAATTTTATCTGACAGCGTGTCTGTTAACACCGGTTCATATATCACGCTGTTATTTCGAGACTAGCATAATGATCCATAAGAGCATGACAGGTGAATCGATCCAGCAAAACAAACTATTTTTGTTTCGGAAAATTCCACAGCCCGGCAGCAAACCGTTCAGGTGGAAATCACAATATTCCTTATGAATCAGCATGAAATTGTCTGTAAACCCGTCACAAACATCAGGCTACCAGAGAAGCTGACGCACTGCTGAAGCAAATCAAAAAGCTGCGGAGAATCGCGAAAAAATTAAAATCCCATTTCATTTATTACAGTCATTTTGCGCACTGTCTCGCAGCAATGAACATAAGTCTGAGGGTCAGATGAAATAGCCTTTTTATTTATGAAATTTCTCGGTATTACTAAGCGTGTTCCCGAAAGGGTGAGGTAAACAGAAAGAATTTCAGGAGCGGTGTGTGGACAGATGTGTATTTTACATTTCCGACGGTACGGCAATTACGGCTGAGGTATTAGGCCATGCCGTGTTGTCACAGTTTCCGGTCAACGCGACCACGTATTCGCTCCCTTTCGTCGAGAGTGAGGAACGCGCTAGAAAAGTGTGCGAGCAAATCAACACCATTTATGAAAACACGGGTGACCGCCCGCTGGTGTTTTACTCGATCGTTTCACCGGACATTCGTGACATCATCAAAGCCAGTGAAGGGTTTTGTCAGGATATTGTGCAGTCTCTGGTGGCGCCGCTGCAAAATGAGCTGGGCGTGGAGCCAACGCCGATTGCCAACCGCACGCACGGCCTGACCGCCAGCAATATCACTAAATACGATGCACGTATTGCCGCCATTGATTACACCCTGGCCCATGACGACGGGATTTCTTTGCGAAATCTGGATCAGGCGCAGGTGATTTTGCTGGGCGTGTCCCGCTGCGGCAAAACACCGACCAGCCTCTATCTGGCACTCCAGTTTGGGATCCGCGCGGCAAACTACCCGTTTACCGCCGATGATATGGATAATATTCAGCTGCCTGCGGCACTGAAACCTCATATGCATAAGCTTTTCGGGCTGACCATCGACCCTGAACGCTTAACCGCTATACGTCAGGAACGGGTGGAAAACAGCCGCTACGCCTCCCTGCGCCAGTGCCGGATGGAAGTCTCTGAAGTGGAAGCACTTTTCCGTAAAAACCAGATCCGCTATCTCAACAGCACAAACTATTCTGTTGAGGAGATTGCAGCGAAGATCATGGACAGCTTCGGCATGAGTCGCCGCATGTTCTGAGCCTTTTGCTGATGTGGGTGGCATAACCCGCCAACAGTGGTTGAATTCATCTGTTATTACGTTATTGTGATCGCCATCACTTCCCGGTATTCCTGCCGCAGCGAAGAAACAAATTTTAGAGAGCACCATGTCACAAACAGATGAGCTGCGTACGACGCGCATCGACAGCCTGATTACGCCTCAGGCACTGGCAGATAAATTGCCAATATCCCCGTCGGTCGCCCAACACGTGATGGCATCACGTAAACGTATTGAAAAAATTATTACCGGTGAAGACCCGCGTCTGCTGGTGGTTGTCGGGCCCTGCTCAATTCATGATATTGAAGCCGCTATTGATTACGCCGGAAAGCTGAATGTTCTGCGTGAGAAATATCAGGATCGCCTTGAAATCGTGATGCGAACCTATTTTGAGAAACCCCGCACCGTGGTGGGCTGGAAAGGTCTGATTTCAGATCCGGAGTTAAACGGCTCATGCCGCGTTAATGAGGGTATCGAGCTGGCGCGCAAAGTCTTACTGGCCATCAATGAGTTGGGTATTCCTACCGCGACCGAATTTTTGGATATGGTGATCGGCCAGTATATTGCCGATCTCATCAGCTGGGGCGCTATCGGTGCGCGTACCACTGAGAGCCAGATCCATCGCGAAATGGCGTCCGCCCTGTCCTGTCCGGTGGGTTTTAAAAACGGTACAGACGGCAACACTCGCATCGCCATTGATGCTATGCGCTCCTCCCGCACCAGCCATATGTTCCTGTCGCCGGACAAAAACGGTCAGATGACGATCTATCGCACCGCCGGTAATCCTTACGGCCATGTCATTATGCGCGGTGGTAAAAAACCGAATTATCATGCTGAAGATCTTAAACAGGCATGTCTGAATCTTGCCGAATTCGACCTGCCACAGCGCCTGATCATTGATTTCAGTCACGGTAACTGTCAGAAACAGCACCGGCGCCAGCTGGATGTTGCGGCCGATATCTGCGAGCAAATTCGCAGCGGTTCAACAGCGGTAGCAGGCATCATGGCGGAAAGTTTCCTGGTCGAAGGGACTCAGCCTATCGTGCCCGACAAACCGCTGGTATACGGAAAATCCATTACCGACCCTTGCCTGAGCTGGGAAGATACAGAAACGCTGCTGTCCATGCTGACGGATGCTACCGACAGCCGGTTCTGATCCCTTCCGGTAAACCGCGCAAGAGAGCCCAGGGCAACGTTCACGTTGCCCTTTTTTATGCCTTCAGATCGCCCTGACGTTCACCTCAATATGTTCCAAACCACTGCGTTATCCCCCGGTATTTAAAGGGCTATTTTCCGAAAATTACATTCTGCCAACAAAAATTTTCTTGATGTGTTTCTGCAATGATTTGATAATGATTATCAAATTGATATTAATTCCCATTACCATGCCTGAGCGAGATAGTGGTCAGTCGGAAGAATATTTTACAAATCATTCACATAACAGCTGAAATTTTTATCTGCCCAATGGCGGATGACGTTTAAGACTACGAGGAGACAGCCATGCATTCAGTTCACTATCAGGATTATTTACAGGCAAAAGACGCTAATCCAGGTAAATACGCACGCGATCTGGCCAACATTCTTGGTATCAGCGAAGCCGAATTAACGGCCCTGCGCGTTTCCCACGACGCAGCAAGACTGAATGTTGATGCCCGCACGCTGCTCGCCGCGCTGGAACACGTCGGCGGCACAAAATCCATCACCCGCAACGAATATGCCGTTCACGAACAACAGGGCCATTATCAGAATCAGCATCTGAACGGACACGCCGGGCTTATCCTCAATCCGCGTGCGCTGGATTTGCGCCTGTTCCTGCAACACTGGTTGCACATTTTCAGCATGACGGAATCCACCGCTCGCGGCGATCGTCACAGCATTCAGTTCTTTGATGCTCAGGGCGAGGCGGTGCATAAAGTCTATACCACCGATGAAACGGACATGGCGGCGTGGAATGCGCTGGTTGAACAGTACAAAAGCGACGTTAACCCGCCGCTGCAACTCGAAGCCGCACCCGCTTCACCGGAACCGACACCTGCAGACACCAGCACTCTTGATGCCGAATGGCGTGCGATGACAGACGTTCACCAGTTTTTCCAGTTGCTTAAACGTCATGATGTCACGCGCCAGCAGGCATTCAACGCGGTTGGCGATGATCTGGCCTGGCGGGTTGAAAACGATTCCCTCACGCGTTTACTGAACATCGCCAAAGACAGTCAGAACGAGATCATGATTTTCATCGGTAACAAAGGCTGTGTGCAAATCTTCACCGGCAAGATCGAAAAAGTGATGCCACACGGCGAATGGATCAACGTTTTCAATACGCGTTTCACGCTTCATCTGGTGGAAAGTGCCATTGCAGAGAGCTGGATCACCCGTAAACCTACCAAAGATGGCTTTGTCACCAGTCTGGAACTGTTCGCCGCAGATGGCACTCAGATTGCGCAACTGTATGGTCAGCGCACCGAAGGCACGCCTGAACAAACGCAATGGCGCGAACAGCTGGCACAACTGAGCAACGAAGGCGCCACGGCATGAAACACACACTGAAAACGCTGATCGCCACCGTCGCCCTGCTCTCTTCGCCGCTGCTTCACGCCGCAGAAAAGCTGGTCAGTATCGGCGGTGACGTGACTGAAATTGTTTACGCACTGGGTGCGGGCAATGAACTGGTGGCGCGCGACAGCACCAGTCTGCGCCCTAAAGCCGTGCTGGCGCTGCCGGACGTCGGCTATATGCGTCAGCTTAATACCGAGGGCATTCTCTCCATGCACCCGACGATGGTACTGAGCAGTGAACTGGCCGAGCCTTCGCTGGTATTACAGCAATTGGCACAAAACGGTGTGAAGGTCGTCCGCGTGCCAGGTATGGCGTCAGTGGATGCCGTGCCGAAAAAGATTGATGTGATTGCCAAAGCGCTGAACCGTCAGGCTGAAGGTGAAAAGCTGATTGCGACTTATCGCACCCAGCTTTCTGCCGTCAAACACGATCCTCTGCCGGTAAAAATGCTGTTTGTGATGAGCCACGGCGGCATGAACTCGATGGCCGCCGGTCAGGATACGGCAGCCGATGCGATGATCACGTCGGTTGGCGCGAAGAATGCCATGCAAGGTTTCAGCCGCTATCGTCCGCTGTCCCAGGAAGGGGTGATTGCCAGCGCGCCGGACATTTTGCTGCTGACCGCTGACGGAATTAAAAGTTTAGGCGGAATGGATCAGGTGTGGAAATTACCCGGCGTGGCAATGACGCCAGCCGGTAAAAACAAACGCGTACTGGTGCTCGATGATATGTCCCTGCTGGGCTTTGGATTACAAACTCCGGCAGTGATGACTCAGCTCCGTCAGGCGGCGGAAAACGTTAAATGAGCAGCATGAGCCCCCCAATGCCATCCCGCCGGCGCTCGCCGGTCTGGGCGCTCACGGGCCTCGGTGGAGCTCTGCTGCTGCTGGCTATTCTGGCGGCGAATACCGGTGCCATGTCGCTGTCTCTGCGCACTCTGGCTGGCCTGCCGTTCAGTGACGGATTGTGGCAGGTGTGGTTAACCGTCCGCCTGCCGCGCGTGTTGCTGGCGGTGGTGGTCGGCTGTGCGCTGGCAAGTTCCGGCGCGGTGATGCAGGGGCTGTTCCGCAATCCGCTGGCCGATCCGGGCCTGCTTGGGATCAGCAGCGGTGCCGCGCTGGCGGTGGCGCTGACCATCGTGATGCCGCTGGCCCTGCCGCCGTTGCTGGCGTTGTACAGCCATATGATCAGCGCTTTTGCCGGCAGCCTGGCGATTTCACTGGTGGTTTTCACGCTGAGCCGGTTCGGACACGGCGGATTATCGCGCCTGCTGTTGGCCGGAATTGCGATTAATGCACTGTGCGGCGCGGCGGTTGGCGTGCTGACCTATGTCAGTGACGATCAGCAACTGCGCCAGTTCTCGCTGTGGAGTATGGGCAGCCTCGGGCAGGCGCAATGGCCGACGCTGGCGGTGGCCTCCTCCCTTATTTTGCCCGCCTGTATCGCCACCTTTTTCATGTCACGCCGTCTTAATATTTTGCAACTGGGCGAAGAGGATGCGCATTACCTCGGCGTCAATGTTCGCCGGACGCAGTTGCAATTGCTGCTTCTTAGCGCGCTGCTGGTCGGTGCCGCGGTGGCTGTGTCAGGCGTGATTGGTTTTATCGGACTGGTGATCCCGCATTTGCTGCGCATGCGCATCGGTGCCGATCATCGCTGGCTGCTGCCGGGTTCGGCGATGGCGGGTGCCTGCCTGCTCTTACTGGCCGACACGCTGGCCCGCACACTGGTGGCACCGGCAGAAATGCCGGTCGGGTTGATCACCAGTATCATCGGCGGTCCTTATTTTTTATGGCTGATTCTTCGCCCTGGAGTACCGCGTAATGTCTGATTTTTCCTCCGCCCTGGTGGCAGAAAATCTGGTGTACGCCGTTGAAGGCCGCCGGTTAATTGACGATGTGTCGCTGAGTCTGCACAGCGGTGAAATGGTGGCGTTGATTGGCCCTAACGGTGCCGGAAAATCGACACTGATGCGCATGCTGACCGGCTATCTGGCACCGCAAAAAGGCCGTTGTACCTTGCAGGGAAAAGCGCTGACAGAGTGGCCCGCGCAGGAACTGGCGCGTACCCGTGCGGTAATGCGACAGAACAGTACGCTGGCGTTTGGTTTCAGTGTGCGGGAAGTGCTGACGCTCGGGCGGTCGCCGCATGGTCAGCTGAATATGCAGCAGGCGCTGAACGACGTCATGGCGCAAACCGGTTGTCTGAATCTGGCGGATCGTGATTATCGTCATCTGTCAGGCGGTGAACAGCAGCGCGTCCAGCTGGCCCGCGTACTGATTCAGCTCTGGCAGCCCGACCCTTCACCGCGCTGGTTGTTTCTGGACGAACCGACATCGGCACTGGATTTGTATCATCAGCAACATGCGCTGCGCCTGTTACGCCAGCTGACGCAGCAGACGCCGCTGTCCGTGTGTTGCGTGCTGCATGATCTGAATCTGGCGGCGCTGTATGCCGACAGGATCATTTTGTTGCACAGCGGCAGAGTGGTCGCCAGCGGAACACCTGCCGCAGTATTGAGCGAGGAGACATTGAGCCGCTGGTATCAGGCAGATTTGAACGTCTGCCCGCATCCGGAAACGGCGTTACCACAGGTCTTTCTGCGGCAGTAAATCTGCCCGCAGAGCGTGCGGTTCAGCTTGAGCAGGAAATTTCCAGATGTTTGCCCCAGTCAGGCGGCAGTACGGTCAGATGATCGTACTGCGGATCGTCACCGTACGGATCCTGCAACGCCTGATGTAACTCCGTCAGTGCACTGATATCGTCCACTTCCGCCAGCTCAATGGCCTGCTGTGCCAGGTAATTACGCAGAATGATGCGCGGATTACTCAATTTCATTGCCTGCTGACGGGTGGCGTCGTCCACGCCCTCTTCCTGCAAACGCTGACGATAACTCTGGTACCACCTGTCAAACGCCGCGCGGTCAATAAACGCATCGCGCAGCGGCGACGTGGCCTGTTGCTGCTCAACCTGGCTGAGCAACCGGAAAGTTTGCGTGAAATCCCTGCCCTCTTTTTCCATCAGACTCAGCAACCCGGTGAGCAGATTGTTGTCCTGCTTATTCTCGGTAAAGAACCCAAGTTTTCCCCGCATCAGCGTGCCGTAGGCTTTCATCAGCGCTGGCTCATACCCGCTCAGCGCGGCCTGCAACTGTTCGGTGCTCATCAGCCCGGACAGCGTCTGCGCCAGCCGGTGAAGATTCCAGTACGCGACTGCCGGCTGATTATCGTAACTGTAACGCCCCTGATGATCCGAGTGATTACAGATGTAACCCGGCTGGTAATCGTCAAGAAAACCGTAGGGGCCATAATCCATCGTCAGCCCGAGAATCGACATATTGTCGGTGTTCATCACGCCGTGCGCGAACCCCACACTTTGCCACCGGGCAACCATTTCCGCCGTTCGCTTCACCACGTCGCTGAACCATTGCTGGTAGCGAATTGCCGCCACGGGCTCATTTTCTGACAGCTGCGGCCAGTGATGAGCAATGACATAGTCGGCCAGCATTTTTACCTGTTCAGGCTGTTTGCGGTAATAGAAATGCTCGAAGTGACCGAAGCGGATATGGCTTTCAGCTATGCGCATCAGCATTGCGCCGCGTTCAGGCTGCTCCCGAAATACTGGCTGATCGCTGGTGACGATCGTCAGCGCGCGCGTGGTCGGAATGGACAAATGGTGTAAGGCTTCGGAGGCCAGAAACTCACGGATGACGGAGCGCAACACTGCGCGGCCATCGCCCATGCGCGAATATGGCGTCAGCCCGGCGCCTTTCAGGTGCCAGTCAACACGTTTGCCGTCAGGCAATACCTGTTCACCCAGCAAAATACCCCGGCCATCGCCCAGCTGCCCCGCCCACTGACCAAACTGGTGGCCGCTGTAGACCTGCGCCAGCGGCAACATGCCGGGGAAAAATGTCTCACCGCACCAGAATTCGCGGTGGGCATCATCGAAGAGCGTTTCATCCAGCCCCAGATCCCGCGCGAGTGGTGCGCTGTGATACAAGAGCCGCGCGCCCTTGAGCGGCGTGGGTGGCAAGGCAGTGTAAAATCCGTCCAGTTGATCGGCATAATGGTGTTCGAATAGCGGCATAAATCCCCCTTTTCTTTAGTGTAGAGCCGCCCTGCCGGGATTAACACGGAGTAAACGCAGGGAGATTGGTGTCGTGCCATAAAAAATCCCGGCGCAGCAAGGCCTGGCCGGGATTGACTCATACTCATAAAGACGGACGATTAATGAAATTGGTCGGGCCTGATCAGCAGGCTGTCGAGTTGTTCCGGGTCTACGCCCGGCCACAACAAGCCTTTAAGGCCCTGAACGTCATTTTTACGTAAGGCATCAAAATAGTCCTGACTGTCCAGCCCATCCACCACAATGTTGCGGCAGAAACGGCTGACGTTTCTTAATAAAGAAGGCATAACGATGGTGAAATGCTCTCCCTCGTAAAGTTGCCAGAATAAGTTTTTATCCAGTTTGACCCATTTAAAAAGATGGTCGTAAACCGGTGTCATCGTGACGTTGCCTGAACCGAAATTATCCAGCCACAGCGTGAAATGTTGTTGCAGGGAGACCAGTTGCGGATTGTTCCGGCCTTGCGCAAGCTGCGGAAACGACTCGCTCAGATTCAGATGTACAAACGCATGGGCTTTAAAGGCATTTCGCAGAGGTTCATCCTCCAGCAGAATCGCCACCAGCCGCTCTTCAACACCGATATTTAAGATGACCTGGTTATCACTGAACCATTGTGCATGCTCAGTCGCCCAACGTTGCTGCTCATTGAGAAAACGTAACAGCTGGGCCTGTGACAGCAAATTCAGCACCAGTTCTGTCGGCATAGTTAACTTACTGTCTGTGCTGGAGAAGCGACAAATTAATTCAATCGCAAGCAATTTCCCCTGAACGGAATAAATTGGCTGACACAGGTAGCTGCTGTTAAAGGCCGTATCGAATTGTATTTTCATTATTTTCCAAAACTTCAACGGCACTGCGAGGTGATTACAGTCTTTCTTGTATCGCGGTCAGAGCAAAAAATCATGTAATCCCGAGGTATTACCGGAAAGTGAAAAATTGAATATCAAAAAATAGTTTAGGACTAATCTTATTTCCATTATGTATAACGTGCAACTCCGTCTATATGCGGATGACGTTTTATGTGCAGGGGATCGGAGATCCCCACATTTTCACTGGTCCGGAGGCGGAAAAATGTCAATTTCGCTAATGGTTATAGTGTCTTATAAGATATTGCGCAAGCTCAGGAGAGTGCGTGACGCCCCACTCTCCGGGCAGATTATTTAATGCATCTCACCAGCCAGGTATGAAGTTCCGCTAATTCTGAGCGGAAGGCCGGATACTGCTGAATAATTTTCTCGCACACCTCAGAGACATCCTGAGCGTTGTATCGCGTTCCGGTTAACTGCCCCGCCAGCGCCAGTAATGGGGCCGGATTCAGGCTGTCGGTGAAAATTTGCGCCCGGCTGATGTCACCCTTTTCCACGTCAAAGTGAATATCCACGCCGCCCCAGACAAAACGCTCATTCAGTTCATGGCTAAACGCAGGCGCTTTACCGAAATTCCACTCCCAACTGCTTTGCTTAGCGAACCGCTCAGGAAAACCCGGTAAGTCAGGGAAAACGTCCGGTGAGATGATTTCAGGTTCCACCCGTGCGCCGTACCATCCAAAGAAAGCCTCAGCCACGGCGGTGCTGATTTGCTGATGGTCAATGCCGGGAACAAATTCATTCAGATTTGCCACGCGTGAACGCACCGAGGTAATGCCTTTTGCCTGCAGCTTTTTCACATCAGGATTCAGGTAATTAGCCAGACGGCTGAGATCGGCATTGAGCAATAAGGTGCCGTGATGAAAACCGCGATCGACGGTTTCACGGTAGGCTGAACCGGAAATTTTGCGCTCGCCTTCAGGGGTCTGAACCACCAGATCGTTGCGGCCTGAGGCACTGGCATCAATACCCAGCGTTTTTAATGCGTTGAGAATGATGCCGGTAGAGACGCTTTTGTCATACTCCGGTTTACCGGCCATAAAAGTAAAACAGGTATTACCCAGATCGTGGAAAACCGCGCCGCCGCCGCTGCTGCGACGTGCCAGACGAATACCGTCTTCTTCCATCCGGCGGGTATTGCACTCTTTCCACGGGTTCTGCGCCTGCCCGATGACCACGGTTTCCGCATTGCGCCACAGAAACAGCACCCGTTGCGTGGTCATTTCACGAAAGATGCAGTCTTCTACAGCCAGATTGAACCAGGGGTCGTAAGAGTCGGAGAGTAATAATCTGAGAGGTGTCATCGCGTATTCATCCTGAAAAAGTCTGTTTTGATAATAACAGCAAAAATCAGGATGAAATACGCAGGGAATTCAGGGGGAATACGTCAGATGCGTCGCGCCTGCCAGTAGACCTTACGCCAGTAAACGTTATCGAGTGAAGAACGGGTGACGCCCTGGCTGGTGGATGCATGGATAAACTGGTCAGCGGTGTCGTAAATGCCGACGTGGAGTCCATTTTCACCGCTGCCGGTTTTGAAGAAAACCAGATCGCCGGGAAGCAGTTCATCGCGGGACACTTTAGTGCCAATTTTTGTCTGATCGGCGGTGGTGCGTGGCAGCACGACGCCGAAACGGTCGCGGTAGGTTCGGAAAACAAAACCGGAGCAATCGACGCCGCTCGGTTGTAATCCGCCATAACGGTACGGTGCGCCATGCCACTGGCTGAGCTGGTCGTTAAGCTCGGCAACCACGGTGATGGAATCGGCAAAGCGGCCACTTGGCGGCGGTGCGTGGCTGCTGCAGCCGTTAAGAATTAACGCGGCAACAGCCAGCAGGGAATACATGGATACGGACGACCAGCGCATAGTGCATTCCTTCTCGAATAGCGTCACGGCCAAGGCCGAAACGCGAGGATTTGCGCAGGCCGGATAAGTCGCCGTTATCTAAGAACTAATAGAATTTAGCGCTATTTTATCCGTCATCCAACCTTTAAATGATGATTTTTATCGTTGCCGGAGGGCATTAATGTGATTTTTTAGAGGGTTTGCTGTGAATGACCCACACGCCTGAGAGGATCAGTAACCCGCCGAGGGTCTTCGTCAGGCTGATGCTCTCATTGAACCACGGCAGCGCGACAGCGGCGATGTAGACCAGCGCATAACTCAGACTCAGCAACGTATAGGCGCGGTTGAGAGGTAAAACGCGTAACGCAAAGAACCAGCAGCCCATGGAAAGCACATAGCCGCACAGGCCAAAAAACACCGCCGTCAGCGCACTTAAGTGATTCTGTACAAACACAATTGTGATCTGTGAAAGTGAAATCCACGGGATCTGTACCATGCCCCACTTCATCAGTAATTGCGCCAGCGTCACTAACAGTACGCTGGCACCGCCCCACAGATAGCCTTTCATAAACTGACACTCATCAGCGCAATACCCGACATGATAAGCACGACGCCACACCAGTGTCGGGTATCCACGTATTCATGGAAGAACCAGCGGGCGCAAAGCGTGATCAGCACGAAGTTCAGGCTGAGCATCGGATACGCCAGGCTGAGAGGCAAAAGCTGTAAGACCCGCAGCCAGAGCAACATGCCAATCCCCAGCAATACCACCGCCAGCGCCAGCCAGCGCAGGACGAAACTCGCACCTTTGCCTGAAACCTGTGCGGCCTGCTTCTGACAAAGCTGGCCGGCACAGGTGATCACGCTGACCGCAAGCACCAGAAGGAATCCGGTCATGGCAGCTTTTTATAGAACAGCAGAGCCAGACGGTTCACTTGCACCGTATGATCCGCCGGTGGCAGTTTATCGGCAGAGACAATGTTGCTGTCGAGTTTGATAACCACTGAAATATTCCCCTCCTGCCGCGCTTTTTGTAACCATGCCGGGAATCCGGCGGCATCTACAAATTTATCCTGCGCATCAGGATAACTCAGGCCGTACTCCAGCTCTCCCCTTTCATCAAACATGATGATGTCACTGCGTTTAAGCATCCACGCCAAACCGGTCGCCACACCCACGTTATCTGCCAGAATGTAACGGCTCTGGTGAAGCAGCGCGCTGTTCTGATCCAGGAATGCCTGCGGCTGTTTGGAGTCGATCACTTTCTGCGGAATAGCCTGACCGATTAGCAATGCCAGCACCAGCGGGCAAATTGCCGCCCAGTACCAGCGTTTTTTCAGATCAGTCAGCGACATAGCACCGGCAAGCGCCCAGACTGCAAAGCACAAAATACCAATCAGCGCCCGGGGCAGTTCAGCACGGCCAAACACCGCTTTAACATGAACCGGCAATATTCCGGAGATCACCAGCACCGCCACGGCCATCAGCACGCCAAAGACGATGTTGATGATGCCGTTGGCTTTCAGCGCGCGCAATTTCCCTGACTGGCGGATCTGATCAAGGTGATCGGCCAGCAGCAACGCCAGCGGTGCAAAGCACGGTAAAATGTATGTCGGCAGCTTACCTTTGGCGATGCTGAAGAAAATCAGCGGCATCACAGCCCAGCTCAGCAGGAAGAACAGCTCAGGTCGCAGTACGCGTTTAGTCCAGCCATCGCGCAGTGCTCCCGGAAGTAGCCCCAGCCACGGCAGCGCGCCGAGGCAAAGCACCGGCAGGTAATACCAGAACGGGGCTTTGTGCTGTGCGTTCGATTCAGCAAAGCGTTGAACATGCTCGACCCAGAAGAAATAGCGCCAGTAGTCCGGTTCCTGACGTGCGACGGCCAGCACCCACGGCAGGCTCAGGGCGACAGCACTGACGATCGCCAGCGGCCCCCAGCCAAACAGGGTTTTGAAGCGTTTTTCGCGCCAGACAATCGGCAATACAGCAATGACCGGTAACGCCAGCGCCAGAAAACCTTTGGTCATGAAGCCCATGCCGCAAGCCAGCCCCAGCACAATCCAGCTCAACGCCTTTTGCGGCGTGCCCGAAACGCGCAGACAAAAGTAACTTGCGACCATCGCGGCGGTCATCCACAGGGTAATCATCGGATCCAGCACGCTGTAGGTGCCGATGCTGAACACCAGCGTGCAGGAAAGATAGATCAGCGTCGCGATGTACGCCGTCTGGCGGTTACGCCACATCAGGTTTGCCAGCCAGAACACCAGCAACGCGCTGAGCATGGTGCTGAACACGGAACCAAAGCGAACAGCAAAGTTGCTGTCGCCGAAGATCATCTGGCTGATATTGTTGAACCAGTAGCCAGCCACCGGTTTTTCAAAATACCGTAAACCCAGCAGATGTGGCACCACCCAGTCGCCGCGTTGCAGCATTTCCCGGCTGATCTCTGCATAACGGGTTTCATCGGGTTGCCACAACAGGCGGGTGTTAAGAGGAACAAGGTAAACCAGCGCGAAAAACACCAGAACCAGTGTACTCCACACGCTTTTATATGCTTTCGACATCAGGAAAAACCTTCTTGCTGACAACCTAACCAGCCTTCCCGTCCAGGGAAACTGGCGCGAACCACTTTGCCTTTCGGCAGCGAACTCAGATCCTGCGGGAGCAGATCACCCAGTGCGCAGAACTGGATCCCCTGCGCCGCTGCACGGGTTAATAACGCGTCAAACTGCGCAGCCAGAGACATTCCTTCCACTTCTGCGTGAATGGTGTAAACCGGCACGCCCTGATCCTCAGTGATGGCCCTGAGGATAAAGTCGTTGAAGTTATCGGCGTTTATGTCGCCACCGGCCACTTCATCGTAAGTCGGTAGCGTCACCGGAATTTGAACTGTCCCGAGGGTGCCGTTTTCCAGCACAGGAAGGAACGGGTATTTTCCGCGGCAATCACTGTTGTAATAGAAGTGGAAACGCTCTTTAACTTCGATCACCCGTTCGTCAGCACGCCAGCCTGCTACCGCTGAACATTCGACGTCATGACCGAGACTTTTTTCCAGTGCGTCCAGCCCCAGCTGAATTTGCTGCTCAAGCTGTGCTTCGGACCATTTCCCCACTTTGGCCTGCCAGCCCTGGTGATCCCAGGCGTGCAGCCCGACCTCATGCCCGCGTTTGGCCGTTTCTTTCATCAGATAACCCAAATCGCGCGCGATAGGTTTACCCGGCCACGCGGTACCGGCCAGCAAAATATCCCAGCCATAGAGTGACGCGGCATTGGAGCGCAGCATCTTCCACAGAAAGCGCGGTTTAAGCAGGCGCCACAAGTGACGCCCCATGTTATCCGGCCCGACGCTGAAGAAGAAACTGGCGGTAATTTTATGTTTTGCAAGCACTTGCAGAAGCTGAGGGACACCCTCGCGGGTGCCGCTCCAGGTATCTACATCAATGCGCAGACCCACTTTCTTCATGAATGGCACCGTTTCAGGAGTGATCCGCTTCCGGGTTTACGGAGCGCAGGAAGAAATCCAGGGTGTCGGCGACGGTTTTATCCATGCCCACTTCCGGTTTCCAGCTCAGCAGGCGACGGGCATTTTTAATGCTCGGCGTGCGGTGCTCAACGTCCTGATAGCCTTTGCCGTAATAGGTGCTGCTTTCCACCAGATTGAAACCGGCAAACGGCGGGAACTGTGCGCGCAACGGATGCGCTTCAAAGCTCGCCAGCAGCATTTCCGCCAGTTCACGAATACTCGCTTCGTTGGTCGGATTACCGATGTTGATGATCTGGCCGTCACACAGGTTGTCACGGTTTTCAATGATACGGAACAAGGCTTCAATGCCGTCGTTGATGTCGGTGAAACAGCGTTTTTGCTCGCCACCGTCAACCAGTTTGATCGGCGAACCTTCTACCAGATTGAGGATCAGCTGAGTGATTGCACGGGAGCTGCCGATACGCGCGGCATCGAGGTTATCCAGTCGCGGCCCCATCCAGTTAAACGGACGGAACAGCGTAAACTTCAGGCCTTCTTTGACGCCGTATGCCCAAATCACGCGGTCCAGCAACTGTTTGGATACTGAGTAAATCCAGCGCTGTTTGTTGATAGGCCCGACGATCAGACGCGAGTTATCCTCGTCAAATTCCTTGTCATCACACATGCCGTACACTTCAGACGTGGACGGGAAAATGATGCGTTTTTTGTATTTCACACAGTCACGAACGATTTTAAGGTTTTCCTCAAAATCGAGCTCGAACACGCGCAGCGGATTACGGGTGTATTCGATTGGCGTGGCGATGGCAACCAGCGGCAGCACAACGTCACATTTTTTGATGTGATATTCGATCCACTCGGAATGAATGCTGATATCGCCTTCAACAAAGTGGAAATGCGGATTGCCCATGAAGCGGCTGATAGCATCAGAACTGATGTCCAGACCGTAGATTTCGTAACGGTCTTCACGCAGCAAACGCTCGCTGAGGTGGTTACCGATAAAGCCGTTTACCCCCAGGATCAGCACGCGGGTACGGCGTTTCATCACCGCAGTAGGCAGCGTGGAGAGACGCATTTCCGGCATAATGCCCAGTTCCAGCGCCAGACGAGAACCCTGAACGTACAACCCGTTTTCACTCTGACCGGCCTGGATCTGCAACGCACCTTCGCCACAGGCGATGGTCAGTGGATCAGCGCAAAGGACGGTGCCCGGTTGTTTGTCGTGCTGAGTGTTCAACGGCAACGCGCGCCAAACCGTCAGTTTTCGTTGCCCGAGGAAAGTGAACGCGCCCGGATAAGGTTCGGTCACGGCGCGGATCAGGTTGTTAATCTCAGTGGCTGATTTATGCCAATGAATTTCACCGTCAGCCGCCGTACGGCGACCAAAGTAGCTCGCCTGCGCTTCATCTTGCGGCGTCAGGGTTATCTTGCCTGCTTTCATTTCTGGCAGTAAATCGGTCAGCAGTTCTTTCGCCGCTTCGCGTACTTTCGCGTGCAGCTTCAGTGCCGTGTCATCTGAGGCGATCGCCACTTTACGCTGGCCGACAATGTCACCGGCATCAGGGCGCTTCACCATTTTGTGCAGGGTGACGCCGGTTTCAGTTTCACCATTGAGCAGCGCCCAGTTTACCGGTGCGCGGCCACGGTAACGCGGCAGCAGTGAACCGTGCAGGTTAAAACCGCCCTGCGGCGCGAGAGATAAAATCTCTTCGCTGAGCATATTGCGATAGTAGAAAGAAAAAATCACATCAGGCTGCAAGGCGCGAATACGATCAATCCACAGCGGATGATTCACGTCTTCCGGCGCGTACACCGGCAGATTTAATTCGGCACCCTGACGGGCGACAGAGGAAAAGAATTGGTTTTCATTCGGTGCATCCGTATGGGTAAAGACCGCCTGAACGTCATAACCGGCATCAACCAGAGCCTGTAAACCAACGCAACCAATATCATGGTAGGCAAATACAATCGCTTTCATCACTCTTCTTCCTGACTGTTTTCTTCGGAACGAACGCCGACGACTTTTTGAACGAAATAACGGGGACGTGCGCGAACATCGTTGTAGATCCGCCCGATGTATTCACCGAGTAATCCCATGCCGACAAACTGCGCACCGATAAACATAAATAGCAAAGCAAAGAGGGTGAACACCCCGTCAGCAGCCCAGGCCGGGCCGTGAATCAACCGCATGAGGATCAGGAAAATCGCCAGCACGAAACCGAAGATGGCGATCGCACTGCCGACAACGCTAAGCATGCGCAGCGGCGTGGTGGTCAGGCAGGTGATCAGGTCATACATCAGGTTAATCAGCTTCATCAGGCTGTATTTGGAATCACCAAATTCGCGCTCAGAATGCTGCACCGGAATTTCCACAGTTTTCCGTGCAAAGGTGTTCGCCAGAATAGGAATAAAGGTACTGCGCTCGTGACAATGCAGCATCGCCTCAACAATGTGGCGACGGTAAGCCCGCAACATGCAGCCGTAGTCGCCCATCGATTTGCCGGTGGCGCGCTGAATCATCATGTTGATCATTTTGGACGCGGTTTTACGGAACCAGGAATCACGGCGGTTTGCCCTTACCGTGCCCACGACGTCATAACCCTCATCGGCTTTCGCCACCAGACGCGGGATTTCTTCCGGCGGGTTTTGTAGATCGGCATCAAGGGTGATGACCAGATCGCCGGTGACATGGCTAAATCCGGCCATGATCGCCGAGTGCTGCCCGTAATTGCGGTTGAGCAAAACCGCGATGATGTGGCTGTCAGGCTGCTCTGCGGCGGCGGCAAGCATGTCGCCGGAGCTGTCGGCGCTGCCGTCATCCACCAGGATAATTTCATATTGCTGCGTCAGTTGCTGACACGCTGCCTGAGTACGCGTCAATAACGCGGGCAGGCTTTCTTCTTCGTTGTAGACCGGGATAACCACCGAGACTTTACGAATAGGTTCATAATGCGCCACTACTGCGCCTCCAAAAGGGAAAAAAGAGCCGAGACGACACGATCAACGTCGCTGTCCTGCATATCAGGAAACAGCGGCAGGCTGCACAGACTGGCTGAGTTCCATTCACTGTTTGGCAGGCTAAGTTGCGGATAACGTTCGCGGTAATATTTTTGAGTGTGGGCAGCCCGGAAATGTAAACCGGTTCCGATGCCCTGCTCTTTCAGACGTTCCATCAGTGCATCACGGTTTATGCCACAACGTTTTTCATCTACGCGGATCATGAATAAATGCCAGGCATGAAGATGCGGATAATCCGGCACTTTCATTGGCAGATACGGCGAGCCTTGTAATTTATCGAGGTAACGTTGCGCCAGTTCGGCACGACGGGCGTTCATTTCACTCAGGCGTTTGAGCTGCACAACAGCAATGGAGGCATGAATGTCTGAAAGATTGTATTTGAAGCCAGGCTCGACCACTTCTGCCTGCGGTTTGCGCCCCTGAACCTGACGGTCAAACGCATCGACCGCCAGCCCGTGGAATTTCAGCGCACGCACTTTGGCGGCCAGTTCATCGTCGTCAGTAGCAACCAGGCCACCTTCGGCACAGGTCATGTTTTTGATCGCATGGAAGGAGAAAATTGCCGTTCCCTGCGCGCCAACCCAGCGATCGCGATAACGCGTACCGACGGCGTGAGCCGCATCTTCAATCACCGCAATACCATGCTGGTTTGCCACGGCGTATACAGGGTCGAGATCTAAAGGGGCACCGGCGTAATGCACAGGAATAATTGCTTTGGTTTTAGGCGTAATGGCGGCGGCAATAGCCTCTGCGCTGACCATCAGCGTATCCGGATCCACATCAATCATCACCGGCTCGGCTCCGAGCAAAACAATCATGTTCAGCGTCGACACCCAGGTCTGAGAAGGTGTAATCACTTCGTCGCCGGGGCCAATGCCCAGCGCCATCAATGTAACGTGCATTCCACCCGTTGCGGAGCTGACCGCAATGGCATGTTTACAACCAAAGGCAGCAGAAAAATCTTGTTCAAGCTGATGTGTCTGCGGGCCGGTCGTGATCCAACCTGAACGCAACACTTGCCCTACAGCCTCGATCTCTTCTTCGCCCATAGACGGACGGGAGAAAGGCAAAAAGTTTTCCATTTCACTATCCCAAAAGGTAATTAGCTCAACACGACTGTAGACTGTGTTTATTTAACCGTAAGTAAACACCGCCCTGAATTTTGGATCTTATGATGTCGGTTTAAGCTTAATTTAACCTTAAGGATTTGCCAGTTTTGTGAAGTTAAACAGAAGTTAAATAGGAAGGGGATAAATAGTATCGTCTATTACAAAATCAATAAAAACAATAACTTAAAATATATTAAGGATTTATTAAAAAAATGAACTTTATTAATAGAACCTCAGGCAGTGTTTTTTATGAACGATGAGAGTGTTTCGTGTTTAAAATAGGGTTCGTTAATATAATTAAACCGCTATTCATTTAACGAAAAAGGCGTCGCCGTGGTCATTATCCACTGACGTCCGGCAAGAGAATGTATCTGAAATTGGACGTTGTATACCTGAGAAAGCCTTTCAATCTGCATGACGTCAGCACATTCACCGGCAGCCACAACGTTTCCCGCCGACATCAGCCACACCTGACGGGCATAATGTAAGGTGTGATTGAGATCGTGATCGCTCATCACAACAGCGCGGCCTGAGGCGCAGAACTCCGTCAGCAATTGATCCAGCGCCTGCTGCTGTGCCACATCAAGGCTGTTCATCGGTTCATCCAGCAATAACATCAGCGAATCTGGATTCACTGTCGGCCAGACCTGCAACAACACGGCCGCCAGCCGTACCCGCTGCCATTCGCCGCCAGAAAGATGCGTGACCGGCTGCGCCAGTTTATCGCTCAGTTGTAAAGCGTCACAAAGACGCGCAATCGTCTTTTCAACGGCGGCAGGTTCAGCAAGGCGGGGCTGGTGCAAAGATAAGTATTGAAACACCGGCATCATGGACGCCGGGGTCAACTGCTGGCAAAGCCAGGCACGCAAACGCGCGAGCTGCAAGCCACCGAGATCGGCAACCCGCTGGCCGTTAAACCGCACATCGCCCGTCAGGGTGCCCTTTCCTTCAAATACCCCCGCCAGCCTTGCCAGTAAGGTACTTTTACCCGCGCCGTTCGGCCCGATAAGGTGAACGCGGCTGCCCGGCGCAATCTTCGCGCTGAATGCACGAAGGCGCCCTTCCACACTGATTTCACGACACTCCAGCATCCGCGTTCCCTGCCCTTCAACGTTAATGAATTACTTCGCCAGTGCGGCCTTGATCGCTTCCATCAGAATCGGATCTTCCGGTGCCATGTCAGGTGCGAATCGCTGGACGACAGTGCCGTCGCGGCCAATCAGGAATTTTTCGAAGTTCCACAGGATATTTTCAGGTTTCACCGGCTGACGCCCTTTACTCGCCAGACGCTCGTAGAAACCGCTGGCTTCAGGTTTGACCGCCTCAGGACGGGCAGCAATCAACGCGCTGTATAGCGGGTGACGGTTTTCGCCGTTGACGTCAATTTTGCTGAACATAGGGAATTTAACGCCAAACTGCGTGGTGCAGAACGTTTTGATTTCATCTTCTGTACCCGGTTCCTGCGCGCCAAATTCGTTGCAAGGGAACCCGAGGACTTCAAAACCCTGGTCATGCCAGGCCTGATAAATATTTTCCAGACCTTCGTATTGCTTGGTCAGGCCGCATTGTGACGCCACATTGACCACCAGCAACACCGAACCTTTGTAATCGCCAAGCGTTTTGGTTTCGCCATCAATGGTTTTCAGGGAGATATCAAAAATGTCATTACTCATCGCTTTTTATCCTGATAGGTAGAAGGTAGGGAGAGAATAGTTGATCTCTTGAAAGATGATCAGCGTATTTGTCCGGCTCTGACCAGTAGCCAGATGAAAACGGGTGCGCCCAGCGTCGCCGTGACGACACCGATCGGCAACTCCGCCGCGTACAACCCGATGCGTGACAGCACATCTGCCAGCAGCAATACCGCCGCACCGCACAGCGCGCAGGCCGGAAGCAGACGACGCTGGTCGGTCATACCGCACAAACGGAGAATATGGGGGATCACCAGACCGATAAACCCTATCACACCTGCCAGCGCAACGCTCAGGCCGACCATCCAGCCGACGGCCAGCACCAGAATATAGCGCCAGGATGTCAGGGAGACGCCCAGTTGCTGCGCCTGTTGCGTACCCAGTGAAAGCAGATTCAGCGTCTTACCCTGACCTGTCAGCCAGAGCAGAACCGGCAACAGCATGACGCCGAGCCAGACTTGTCGCCAGTCCACCCCACCGAAACCGCCCATCATCCAGTACATCAGCTGGCGTAAATCCAGATTGCTGCTGAAGTAAATGGCCCAGGTCATCAGGGCGCTGCACACAATACCAATGGCAACACCCACCAGCAGCAGACGGGCATTATTGAGCCGATGCCTGCGCGCGGCGTATAACAGAAAGAAAGTGACGACTAACGCACCCGCCACAGCAGCCAGACTCATGATCCAAACCGGCAGCATCCCGTGACTGAGCATCACACAAAAGACCAGCGCGACACCCGCGCCGTTCGCCACGCCAAGCAGGCCGGGTTCTGCGAGCGGATTTTCAAACAGTGATTGCATGACGGCACCGGCGACAGCCAGACTCGCGCCGACCAGAATCACCGCTATCGCACGCGGTAAGCGTAACTGCCAGACAAATAACCGCGCTTCATTACTGAGCCATTTATCCGGCCATAGCCAGTTTTCGCCCGCGCTGAGACTCAGCACCAGCACCAGAATTAAGAGCACGCTCAGACCGTAAAGCCCGCGCCGATCACGCTTTTTTTGCTGATGTTCCAGGGTCGAAAAGGTCTGCCGGTTAGACATGAATTGCAGTTTCCGGGGGCTGAAGGGGATAGTAGGGATCTCGCTATCCTACCGATATTAAGCAGTTAGCTCCACTGCGCGGAAACAGAAAATGAAAAAGCCGGTGACTGAGCACCGGCTTTTTGTATTTTGCAAAGACGATCAGGATTAACGGCCTGGCTGACCATTCGGCGGAACCGGCTGGCCGTTCCCCTGATGACCGCTATTGCCACCCTGATGATTATTGTTGCCACCGCCCTGATGTCCGTTGTTATCACGATGATCACCGCCATCCGGGCGGCCCTGATTATGCGGCTGCTGTGGCGGCCGCGGCGCGCTATGACCCCGCTGAGGCGGTTTGGCATCCCAGCGGTTGCCGTGCCAGTACATCCCGCGCTCGTTGCGCTCACCATAATGATGGCCCTGATGCGCGCGCCACCACTGCGGCGGACGCCAGTCGTAACCATCCCAGTAGTAACCGCGCTGATCCTGATCCCCGAGGTGAAGCGTTACGCCAGGTACGTTAACGTCAATGGAAACATTTGCCTGTGCGATCACAGGCAAGGCCAGCGCACAACAAAGCAATAAGAGAGATTTTTTCACGGTAGTCACGCCTTCTATATTTTATATGACGTGTTTTTTATATCAGGGGGGTACAGAACTGACTATGAGCCAAAGGCGGATTTTCGTTTAACTTGCTGCGGGCTTACGTAATAAATACAAACGTATCCTGATTGAAATAATTCAACAGGCGTGAATGTGTTATCTGTTCAATTCTTATGGAAATATTAACGAACCTTAACGCAAGCCTGACAACAGCTTATTCAGTAATTATTTATACTCGCTCTGTTTATTCAAAAAGGATCTATTTTATGCGTCGTATTTTAGCCCTGTTAAGTATTGGCCTGGTTGTTGTCAGCCTGAGCGGTTGTCTGTTTCCTCCGTTTTGGGGCCCTGGTGGCGGCGGTCACGGTGGTGGTCATGGCGGCGGTGGTCCTGGTGGACCTCGCATGTTCTATAACCATTAATTATCTTTCGAATTCAATTTATTCCGGCGAAAGCGGATAAATAATCCACTCCATTTCCCGCTACCGGTTTAATCATTTCATTTAAGGGGCTTCGGCCCCTTTTCTGTTTCTGATGTTGTGTTTTTATTTTGGTGTTTTATTTATGTCACAAAATCGGCTTCAGAATAGCGCATGGAATTAATAAGACTCTTTAGCGCGTGAATTAAATCTATCAGACTAATCCTGAACCGCCCACCGCTTTAACACTATCTTTTCGCTTTCTGTGCGAATTACTTAAAACCCTGGAAAATTACCCACCAGCAGAATAATTTTGGTTAAAAAAAAGGCCGCTTTCGCGGCCTTTTAGAAGATGTTACTTATTCTTTCGGAGTGGCATTCTCAACGCGACTCTTCAATTTCTGTCCCGGACGGAAAGTCACCACACGACGCGCCGTGATCGGAATATCTTCGCCGGTTTTCGGGTTACGTCCCGGACGTTGGTTTTTGTCACGCAGATCGAAATTGCCAAAGCCAGACAGTTTAACTTGTTCGCCATTTTCCAAAGCTCGACGGACTTCTTCGAAAAATATTTCAACAAGGTCTTTGGCATCCCGTTTGCTAAGCCCAAGCTTCTCAAACAGGTGTTCTGACATTTCAGCTTTAGTAAGCGCCATAGGTTCAATCCCTCAAGGATGCTTGGAATCGCTGTTTTAGAGCCTCTACGCATTTTGCAACGGTAGCGGCGATCTCCTCTTCTTCCAGTGTACGGGCGGTATCCTGCAACACCAGACTGATAGCCAGGCTCTTGTAACCTTCAGCTACGCCCTTGCCACGGTACACATCAAACAAGTTTACGCCAACTACCTGATTTGCGCCAACTTTCTTGCACTCAGCCAAAATATCGTCTGCGGGCACGTTTTCAGCCACAACAACGGCGATGTCACGACGGTTCGCCGGGAAGCGGGAAATCTCTTTCGCATCAGGCAGTACGCGGTCTGCGACCTTATCCCACAGCATTTCGAAGACCACAGTACGGCCATTGAGATCGAGTTTACGTTCCAGTTCCGGATGGACTACACCAATGAAACCAATACGTTCGCCGCGTAAATAAATCGCTGCGCTCTGCCCCGGATGCAATGCAGGATTGGCTTCAACCCTGAACTGCACGTCGTTCATTTTGCCGGTAAGCTCAAGAATAGCCTCAAGATCACCTTTCAAATCGTAGTAGTCAACTGCCTGACGCGCCAGATCCCAATGCTCATCATTTTTATTGCCGGAAATCACGCCAGACAGCATGACGTCCTGACGGATACCTAAATCAGCTTGAGTATCAGGCACAAAGCGCAGACCGCTTTCGAATAAACGCACGCGACTTTGCTGGCGATTTTGGTTGTTAACGACCGCAGTCAGCAAGCCAGACCACAGGGAAAGGCGCATTGCTGACATTTCCACGGAGATCGGACTTGGCAGAATCAGCGCGTCTTCGCCCGGATGCAGCAAAGCCTGCACTTTAGGATCAACGAAGCTGTAAGTGATGGCTTCCTGGAAACCACGATCAACCAGCAGATTTTTCACACGTTTCAGCGACAGATTGGCTTCACGGTGACGGGTCATTTCAAGATTCGCTTTTACCGGCACATCTGGAATGTTGTTGTAACCGTAAATTCGGGCAACTTCTTCCACCAGATCTTCTTCGATCTGCATGTCAAAGCGCCAGCTCGGTGCGACTGCCACCCAGTGATCGCCGTTATGGGCAACGTCACAACCCAGTCGGGTCAGAATATCCGTGACCTGTGCATCCTCAACATGGTGACCAATGAGGCGATCCAGTTTTTCGCGACGCAGCGTAATGGTTGCCGCTTTCGGTAAATCTGACGCAGAAGTCACATCAATGACAGGACCGGCTTCACCGCCACAAATGCTTAACAGCAGCGCGGTGGCACGTTCAATGGCTTTAAACTGCAGTTCAGGGTCAACGCCACGCTCATAGCGGTGCGATGCATCGGTGTGCAAGCCCTGACGGCGTGCGCGGCCTGTGATCGCCAGCGGAGCAAAGAAGGCCGACTCCAGCAATACATCCTGCGTTTCGTCATTAACACCAGAGTGCTCGCCACCGAAAATACCGGCCATCGCCAGCGCTTTTTGGTGATCGGCAATCACCAGCGTGTCTTCTTTCAGCTTGGCTTGCGTACCATCGAGCAGCGTAAGCGCTTCATCTTTTTGCGCCATACGCACCACGATACCGCCATTGATACGGCTGAGATCGAAGGCATGCATCGGCTGACCCAATTCCAGCAGCACGTAGTTGGTAATATCCACTACGGCATCAATAGAACGGGTGCCACAGCGACGCAGTTTTTCACGCATCCACAGTGGCGTTGGCGCTTTAACGTTGATGCCTTTCACCACGCGGCCCAGATAGCGAGGACACGCTTGCGGTGCCTGAACATCGATAGACACTGATGCGTCGATCGTTGCAGCTACGGCTTTCATCTCAGGTTCGTTGAGTGGAAGCTGATTAACCACGGCCACGTCGCGCGCTACACCGATAATACCGAGGCAATCTGCACGGTTTGGCGTTACGCTGATTTCGATGGTGCTGTCATCCAGCTTCAGGAATTCGCGGATATCTGTTCCGACCGGCGCATCCAGCGGTAGCTCGATGATTCCGTCGTGATCTTCGGAAATGCCCAGCTCGGAGAACGAGCACAGCATCCCTTCTGAAGGCTCACCGCGCAGTTTTGCGGCTTTGATTTTGAAATCACCCGGCAGTACGGCACCGACAGTTGCCACGGCAACTTTGAGGCCCTGACGGCAGTTTGGTGCGCCACACACGATGTCCAGCAGGCGATCGCCGCCCACGTTCACTTTGGTGACTCGCAGTTTGTCTGCGTTAGGATGCTGACCGCACTCCACAACTTCGCCTACCACCACGCCATTAAATGCGCCAGCGACAGGTTCAACACCGTCAACTTCCAGGCCGGCCATCGTGATTTGATCGGATAATGCTTCGCTGCTGATGGCTGGGTTTACCCACTCACGCAACCAGAGTTCACTGAATTTCATGTGATATTCCCGCCTTACTTAAACTGTTTGAGGAAACGCAGATCGTTTTCGAAGAATGCACGCAGGTCAGTCACGCCGTAACGCAACATGGTCAGACGCTCCATCCCCATACCGAAGGCAAAACCGGAATACACTTCCGGATCGATACCGACGTTACGCAATACGTTCGGGTGCACCATGCCGCAGCCCAGCACTTCCAGCCATTTACCGTTTTTGCCCATGACGTCAACTTCCGCGGAAGGCTCTGTAAACGGGAAATAGGAAGGACGGAAACGGATCTGCAAATCAGCTTCAAAGAAGTTGTTCAGGAAATCGTGCAGCGTACCTTTCAGGTTGGAGAAGCTGATGTCTTTATCAACAATCAGGCCTTCCATCTGATGGAACATCGGGGTGTGAGTCTGGTCGTAGTCGTTACGGTAAACACGGCCCGGCGCGATAATACGAATCGGCGGTTGCTGATCCTTCATGGTACGGATCTGCACACCGGATGTTTGGGTACGCAACAAGCGCTTGGCATCAAACCAAAAAGTATCATGGTCTGCACGTGCCGGGTGATGGCCGGGAATATTCAGGGCATCAAAGTTGTGATAATCATCTTCGATTTCCGGGCCAGTCTCAACGGTAAAGCCTAATTCACCGAAAAAGGTTTCGATGCGGTCAATAGTACGGGTCACCGGATGCAAACCACCGTTTTCGATGCGACGGCCAGGCAAGGAAACGTCAATCGTTTCTTCGGCGAGACGCGCATTCAGCACCGCAGACTCCAGCGTATTTTTGCGCGCATTCAGGGCTTCCTGAACCTGCGTTTTCGCTTCATTGATCACGGCACCCGCTGCCGGGCGTTCTTCCGCAGGCAATTCACGGAGGGTCGTCATCTGGAGTGTCAGGTGGCCTTTCTTACCCAGATACTCAACACGCACGTTATCGAGCGTGGCGATATCCTGAGCACTCTCTACGGCTGCCTTGGCATTGGCAACCAGCTCTGCGAGATGTGGCATTGCTTTCCTCTTCTTCTGGCCAATATGGCCCGATGTAAAATAACCGTGATTAATCAGGGGCGCGATTTTGACCCTGAACCTTAGTTTATAAAGCACAGATACAAAAAAGCCTCCACGAGGGAGGCTTAGGCGCTACTTTTCGTTTCTTCTCTTACGCGCGAAAGCCTTCCTGAGTCAGGCGCTAAAGTAAAAAAAGAAACGGAAAATAGCAGCATTCATGCTTGCGTTACCTTGTTGATGGACACTCTTGAACCGAAAATGAATCGACGTTGTCGCTATTAAACAACGAATCGGACTGATTTCAAACACAAAATATAAAAGAGGGAGCAAGCTCCCTCTTTCACCTGACTTACGCCAGTGCTGCTTTCGCTTTCTCAACCAGAGCGGCAAATACCACTTTGTCGAAGACTGCGATGTCAGCCAAAATCTTACGGTCAATTTCAATAGAAGCTTTTTTCAAGCCGTTAATGAATTTGCTGTAAGACATGTCGTTCTGACGAGCTGCTGCGTTGATACGCGCGATCCACAGCTGACGGAACTGACGTTTCTTTTGACGACGGTCACGGTAAGCGTATTGACCAGCTTTGATAACAGCCTGGAATGCAACACGATATACGCGCGAACGGGCACCGTAGTAACCTTTCGCCTGCTTTAAAATTTTCTTGTGACGTGCACGTGCAATCACACCACGTTTTACGCGAGCCATATGCTCTCCTGAGTTTTATATTCTAAATGAAAAAAGTGTATTTATGCGTACGGCAGACATGCAGAGACAAGGCCCAAATCGTTCTTGGATACCATGCCTTTTGGACGCAAGTGACGTTTACGCTTAGTAGCTTTTTTGGTCAGAATATGACGCAGGTTTGCGTGCTTACGCTTAAAACCACCGTTGGCGGTTTTTTTGAAGCGTTTAGCGGCGCCGCGTACTGTTTTGATCTTTGGCATTTTACATTCCACTTCGCATTGTTATTAACATGAATCAGAAAGGCGAATCCAGCATACGCGGTGCGAACACCGCGCAGCAGGATTACTTGGAAGCCTTACTGTTTCTTCTTAGGTGCGAGCACCATGATCATCTGACGACCTTCGATCTTCGTAGGGAAGGATTCGACAACGGCCAGTTCAGAATCTTCACACAGGTCTTTACGGACGCGGTTAAGCACTTCCATACCGATCTGTTGGTGCGCCATTTCACGCCCACGGAACCGCAGGGTGATTTTGGCTTTATCGCCATCTTCCAGAAAGCGAATCAGGTTGCGTAGTTTGACCTGATAGTCGCCATCATCGGTACCAGGTCGGAATTTAATTTCCTTAACCTGAATAACTTTTTGTTTCTTCTTCTGCTCTTTAGTCGACTTGCTCTTCTCGTAGAGGAATTTGCCGTAATCCATGATTCGACAAACTGGCGGCTCGGCATTCGGACTGATTTCTACTAAATCGACGCCCGCTTCCTCAGCTTTTTCAAGAGCTTCATTCAGACTGACAATACCAATCTGCTCGCCATCGACGCCTGTGAGGCGAACTTCTTGCGCGCGAATCTCTTTGTTAATGCGATTAGGACGCGCCGGTTGAACTCGTTTTCCGCCTTTAATACTTTATTCCTCCAGTTGATGAAGACTTCTGCTGCGGATCTCCGCCAGCAGTTTGTCAACGACTTCGCTAACGTCCATGCTTCCTAAGTCTTTGCCGCGGCGAGTTCGAACGGCAACTTTGCCCGCTTCGACCTCTTTATCGCCACAAACTAACATGTAAGGAACACGGCGTAGCGTGTGTTCGCGAATTTTAAAGCCAATCTTCTCATTTCTCAAGTCGGCTTTAACGCGAATGCCTGCTTCTTGCAGTTTTTTAGTTAATTCTTCGACATAGGTAGCTTGTGTATCAGTGATATTCATGATCACTACCTGAACCGGAGCCATCCATGTTGGGAAGAAGCCTGCGTATTCTTCAGTCAGAATACCAATGAAGCGCTCCATTGAACCCAGGATAGCACGGTGAATCATTACCGGGACCTGACGGTCGTTGCTTTCGCCAATATAAGAGGCGTTCAAGCGACCAGGTAATGAAAAGTCGAGCTGCACGGTACCACACTGCCACGCACGATCCAAACAATCGTGCAAGGTAAATTCAATTTTTGGACCGTAGAACGCACCTTCACCCGGCTGATATTCGAACGGAATCTCATTTTCTGTCAGTGCTGCCGCCAGATCGTCCTCTGCACGAGTCCACATTTCGTCAGTACCAATGCGCTTCTCAGGACGGGTGGATAATTTCACCACAATCTTCTGGAAACCAAATGTACTGTACATATCGTAAACCATGCGGATGCAGCTGTTCACTTCGTCGCGCACCTGCTCTTCAGTACAGAAGATGTGTGCATCGTCCTGAGTGAAGCCGCGAACACGCATCAGGCCATGCAATGCGCCTGATGGCTCATTACGGTGGCAGCTGCCGAACTCGGCCATACGCAACGGCAGATCACGGTAGGATTTCAGACCCTGATTAAAGATCTGAACGTGTCCCGGGCAGTTCATTGGTTTGATGCAATATTCACGGTTCTCAGAAGACGTGGTGAACATTGCCTCTTTGTAGTTTTCCCAGTGCCCTGTTTTTTCCCACAGCACACGGTCCATCATGAACGGACCTTTCACTTCCTGATAGTCGTAAGACTTCAGTTTCATGCGCACAAAGGCTTCCAGCTCGCGGAAGATGGTCCAGCCGTCATTGTGCCAGAACACCATACCTGGTGCTTCTTCCTGCATGTGATACAGGTCAAGCTGTTTACCGATTTTACGGTGGTCGCGCTTACCCGCCTCTTCAAGGCGTTGCAGATAGGCGTTGAGTTGTTTTTTCTCAGCCCACGCGGTGCCGTAAATACGTTGCAGCATTTTATTGTCGCTGTTACCACGCCAATACGCACCAGAGGTTTTCTGCAATTTGAAATGATGGCAGAAACGCATATTAGGCACGTGCGGACCACGGCACATATCAACATATTCTTCGTGGTGATACAGGCCCGGACGGTCATCATGACTGATGTTTTCATCCAGGATCGCCACTTTGTATTCTTCGCCACGGCTTGCAAAGGTATCGCGTGCTTCCTGCCAGCTGACTTTCTTTTTAATAACGTCGTAATTCTTTTCAGCCAGTTCGTGCATGCGCTTTTCAAGCAGTTCGATGTCTTCCTGAGTCAACGTACGATCTAAATCCACGTCGTAATAGAAGCCATTGTCGATAACCGGGCCGATTGCCATTTTGGTATCCGGCCACAATTGTTTAATGGCATGACCCAAAAGGTGCGCACAGGAGTGGCGCAGAATTTCAAGACCGGCTTCGTCTTTAGTGGTAATGATCGCCAGTTGAGCGTCTGTCTCGATAAGATCGGTTGCATCAACCAGCTCACCGTTTACGCGACCTGCGATACAGGCTTTGGCCAGACCAGGTCCGATATCAAGCGCAACATCAAGGGGAGAAACGGGACGATCAAAAACGCGCTGGCTTCCGTCAGGAAGAGTAATAACAGGCATGTTAATTCCTTAATCTACAGTGGTGCCCCACACGACAGAGCACATCTAGAAAAATATTTGAGTGTAAATTCATTTAGTTATTCACGCTATTCAGCTTTACTTTGCCAAATATAGACACCTTCGATACATCAAGAGAGTGTACCGGGATGCGACGTAAAAACAGGCAAGGAGTTTACCATCCGTAAAGTGCGAATTTCCAGCGACCTGTGTTGCTAAAAGCGGATATTTTTCGTGTAATCCCCCCTGACACGCTAAGGTAACCACAGCAGCATTTCAAAAAAGGGAAGGATATGACAGAAGTCAGGCAGTTATTTGAAGTTTTGGGATTGGGCCTGATGGTACTGCTTCCGCTGGCAAATCCACTGACAACCGTGGCTTTAATGCTCGGGCTTTCAGGGAATATGACCACTCAGGAAAGAAACCAGCAATCGCTGATGGCCTCGGTGTATGTCTTTATCATCATGATGGTGGCGTATTACGCCGGACAGGTGGTGATGAATACGTTTGGGATTTCCATTCCCGGCCTGCGAATTGCAGGGGGGCTTATCGTCTCCTTCATCGGCTTCAGAATGCTTTTCCCGCAGCCACACGTTGAAGAAAGAATTCTTATCGAGAACAAAACGGCGGAAATGAAGAAACAGGATTCGCCAAATATCGCTTTTGTGCCTCTTGCTATGCCAAGTACCGCCGGGCCGGGCACCATCGCCATGATCATCAGCAGTGCTGCGACCGTGAAATCATCTGACTATCCGCACTGGATTATTACCGTTGCACCGGTGATGATTTTCTTTTTAGTGGGCATGATTTTGTGGATTTCACTGCGCAGTTCAGGCGCCATTATGCGTCTGGTCGGTAAAAGCGGGATTGAGGCGATTTCGCGTCTGATGGGATTTTTGCTGGTGTGTATGGGCGTTCAGTTCGTCATCAACGGGATTATTGAGATTATCAAAACCTTCCCGCCAGCAGCCTGAACCGCGGGCGGGAAATTCAATGCTTACCGCATCGCGAGGTAAGCATTGTTCACTTTCCACAAGTAACGTGGCGCCTGTGGAGCAGGATGTTTGTTCTGAACATGCTGATAAAACTCCGTTGGCGACATCTGGTTGATCTGAGCAATCGCGAATGTTTTATCTTTCGCGAAGGTTCTCAGCAACGCGCCAGCACCGTTGACATAGGCTACGGTAGTGGCATAACGGCGCGTCTCAGGGTTATTTATACCTGCGAGCTGTTGCTGCAAAATGCTCAAATACGCTGTGCCCAAATCGATATTCACCGCAGGATCTTTCAGATCACGCGGTGAAGGCTGACCGTAGCGTCCTTTCATCCGGTAGGCATCGCGTCCTGCCGTTGAGGCCTTTAGCTGCATTAACCCAATCGCATTCGATTTACTGACAACGGTTGGGTTATATCCAGATTCGACCTGAATGATGGCTTTTACCAGTGTTTCATCTACGCCGTAAGTGCTTGCCGCCTGGCGAATCACCTCGCCGTAGGGGCCCTGATGCATTAATGATGTATCAGCCCGTGAAGGCGGTGATGGTTTCAAAAAATGCGTCGTCTGAACCGGCGTTTCTTTAGCGCAACCCGCCAGTAATAGCGCGGCCATCAAATAAAGAATGTTTGGTTTCACATTATCTCTCTCGCGACTTGGACGAGATGTAGCATATACATCTTCTTTCCTCACCTGAATATATTTTTAGTCTATTATTATTATTGTTTTGTTAAACAAAGGGGTTAGAAGCATGTCGATAAGATAATTCTGCTTATAAAACCTCTTTCACTTCACATATTCTGAAATTAGCATTCTCGTTGTTTTTCAAGTTCAGGAAGTCTGCATCTCATAGGGCGAAAATTAACACCGTCTTCTGGTTCAGCCGTGCGCCGGATCGGGTTTTTGAAGCGGAAAAAACGCTAACTTAATGAATTATCGGGCCAGTCAGAAGGGGTCATACCATGTGGCAAGCCGTCAATCGTTTGTTGAGTGAACATCTGGGCAGTGCAGAAATCCGCGAACGTGTTGAGCTTCCGGGAGGTGAAATACATCCCGCCTGGCGGCTGAGTTATGGTGACAGGGATGTGTTTGTTAAATGCAACGCGCGCGAAATGCTGCCTATTTTCGCCGCCGAAGCCGATCAACTCGCCCTGCTCGCCCGCAGTCAGACAGTCCGCGTTCCTGAAGTTTATGGCGTGGGCAGTGACCGGGATTACAGTTTTTTGTTACTTGAATATATTCCGCAAAAATCGCTCGATGCGCATAATGCCTATCTTTTAGGTCAACAACTTGCCGCTCTGCACCAGTGGAGTGAACAACTGCAGTTCGGGCTGGATTTCGATAATGAACTGGCAACGCTTCCTCAGCCCAACAGCTGGCAGAGACGCTGGGCAACATTTTTCGCCGAACAACGCATCGGCTGGCAATTACAGCTGGCAGCTGAAAAAGGCATGATTTTCGGCAATATAGACGACATCACTGCAATGGTTCATGGACGGCTACAGAACCATCAGCCTCAACCTTCCCTGCTGCATGGCGATTTATGGCCGCATAATTGTGGACTCTCTGAAAACGGTCCGGTGATTTTCGATCCTGCCTGTTACTGGGGCGATCGCGAGTGCGATCTGGCGATGCTACCTTTATATCCTAACGTTCCGCCTCAGCTTTACGACGGCTATCAGAGCAAGACGCCGCTCCCCGACGACTTCATTTCGAGGCAACCGATATACCAGTTATATTATCTGCTGAACCGCAGCAATTTATTCGGTGGCCAGCATCAGGTCGTCGCGCAACGCGCGGTGGAAAGGTTGTTACACGAAGATTTTAATTAGCAGGATACATGAGTAAATGCACAAACGAATAAGGCCTGAATAACTGAAATATTCAGGCCTTATTTATGCGTCAAAGCGGCTTAAATTAACCCGCCGGTTTCACCGGGGTCACCCCAGTAAACCTAATAATTTCAAAATGAAATAGCCGATAACCGCAATGATGGCGGGCAGAATATACAGCGGAAAATATTGCACAAGAATGGTATGTCGGGGGATCACTATGCGCTCTTCAATCTGGGGACGTGTTCGCCCTTCTGCGCCTTTTGCCTGCTCAAGTATCAGCTGATCCTGAATGCCTTCCCGAATATGTTTCACCTGACGTGACATTCTTGCGCCAGAAGCCTGAAGTGCCAGCCCGACGAAGATCAGCCAGTAGATAACGAAGAACATAATATTCGCGCTGGTGAATCCCTGTCCCAGCGACGGCACAGGCGAGTTGTACCAGAACACGTTGAGGAATGTGGTGTTAAAACGCGCCATGTCCACCATAACATGGACAAAATCCAGCATTACCGCGTTGATACCCTCTTGAGTCTTAGTGTGTTCATTAATAAAGTTAAGCAATGAAATCAATGTGGAAAGCAGCGCGGGAATGAAAATTATCCACCCGGCAACTCTTTTCAGGACCGCGACACGCCCGGCTTGTTGGTACGTCATGAATTCCCCTTGTTAGGACGTCTTTATCTTCCGCTAAGTTTACCCACAGAAAGTCTGAACCGCTCATCATTTTAACCAGTTAGCAAAATACTGACCTGAAAATGGCTGCTTTAGGATTTTTTGCAACAGATTTAACCCTTTCTCAGCCGGTGATACAGTAACAGTCTAATTCACTGATATGGAGTTCGCCCGCATGGCCTATGCCCGCCCCGTTAACGCCGCAATTTTCGATATGGATGGTCTGTTGATTGACTCTGAACCTTTATGGGTTCAGGCAGAGTTGGATGTTTTTAGCAGCCTCGGTGTGGATATCTCACAGCGCCATTTACTGCCAGATACCCTCGGTTTGCGCATCGATCAGGTGGTGCGGATGTGGTATCAGGTATTGCCGTGGCAAGGCCCAAGCCAGGAAGAAGCATCGGCGATGGTCATCGCCCGCACCCTTGAACTGGTGGAACAAACTCGCCCGCTGTTGCCTGGCGTCACGCACGCGCTGGAGCTTTGCCGCGATCAGGGGCTGAAGATCGGTCTGGCCTCAGCATCGCCACTGCATATGCTGGATACCGTACTGGAAATGTTTAACCTGCAATCGTATTTTCAGGTTCGCGTCTCTGCAGAACACTTACCCTACAGCAAGCCACATCCGGAAGTTTACTTACTCGCCGCCGCACAGTTACAAGTGGATCCGCTGCATTGCGTGACGCTGGAAGACTCGTTTAACGGCATGATCGCGACGAAAGCGGCACGTATGCGCTCAATAGTGGTGCCAGCTCATGAGTTCAGTGCAGATCCGCGCTGGGCACTTGCCGATACCCGGCTTTCCACTCTTGAAGAATTGCGTCCTTCGCACATCAGCTGAACCTGAGGCGCAGCGCATTATTGCAGCTGCGCCTCCTCTCCTCCTGCTAAATCCCTCGTGTTATCTGCACTAAAACTGACATCACAACAGATTAATGTCAGAAATCTTGAGCTGCCTCAAAAATAAATAAAACGTTATTTCATTTTTATTGAATTCATATACCGATGACCTTATGATTTCTGCAACACGGACGAGCCGGGAGCTCTCCTGCTTCTGTACGCTGTCACTGCCACGCAACGGTCAGACTAGCCCGGCAAGTCCTCCTTTATATGCACTACAACGCACAAGAGGCACGACATGCAAGTTCGTCAAAGCATTCACAGCGACCACGCTAAAACGCTCGATACTGCTGAGTTACGCCGCGAATTTCTCATCGAGAAAATTTTCGAAAGAAATACTTACACCATGACCTATAGCCATATCGACCGCATCATCGTCGGTGGCGTAATGCCCGCTGAAAAATCGGTTTCTGTCGGTGATGAAGTCGGTAAGCAACTCGGTGTCAGCTATTTCCTTGAGCGCCGTGAGCTGGGCGTGATCAACATTGGCGGGCCTGGCATTATCGTCGTTGATGGCACAACGTATGAGATTGGTCATGAAGAAGCGCTCTACGTGGGCAAAGGCGCAAAACAGGTTGAATTCAGCAGCATCGATACGACAAAACCCGCTAAGTTCTATTACAACAGCGCCCCTGCGCACACCACTTTCCCAAACAAAAAAATCACGCTGGCAGAAGCATCGCCGCAAACCATCGGTGATGCCACCACCAGCAACCGCCGGACAATCAATAAATTCATTGTTCCGGACGTGTTGGAAACCTGTCAGCTGACCATGGGGCTGACCAAGCTGGAAGAAGGCAGCCTGTGGAATACCATGCCGTGCCATACGCATGAGCGCCGCATGGAAGTGTATTTCTACTTCAACATGGAAGAAGAAACCGCCGTCTTCCATATGATGGGCAAACCACAGGAAACGCGCCATCTGCTGGTGCATAACGAACAAGCCGTAATTTCACCCAGCTGGTCGATCCATTCCGGCGTCGGTACTAAGAATTACACCTTTATCTGGGGCATGGTGGGAGAAAACCAGGTCTTCGACGATATGGATCACGTCAAAGTCAGCGAAATTCGCTAATCCAGCGACTCCGCCATGATATGGCGGAGTCATCCAATCTTTCAGGCGAACGTGCCGAAGCAAAAGAGACTCTGATTATGATCCTCAATGCGTTTGAATTAACAGGTAAAGTCGCCATTGTGACCGGTTGCAACACGGGTCTTGGACAAGGAATGGCGCTGGGACTGGCGCAGGCCGGGTGCGATATCGTGGGCATTAATGTTTCTGAGCCTGGCGAAACGGCTGAAAAAATTATTGCTACCGGACGCCGTTTTCTGGATCTCCGTGCCGATCTGAGCAGTATTCAGGGCATTCCTGAACTGATTGTTCAGGCGGTGAATGAGTTCGGCCATATTGATATTCTGGTTAACAATGCAGGCATTATTCGCCGTGAAGATGCCATTGAGTTCAGTGAAAAAAACTGGGATGACGTGATGAACGTCAACAGTAAGACGTTATTCTTTATGTCTCAGGCAGTGGCTAAACAGTTTATTAAGCAAGGCACCGGCGGGAAAATCATCAACATTGCCTCAATGTTGTCCTATCAGGGTGGGATCCGCGTGCCCTCGTATACAGCGTCTAAAAGTGCGGTGATGGGCATTACGCGACTGATGGCCAATGAATGGGCCAAACATGGCGTTAACGTCAATGCTATTGCGCCGGGCTATATGGCGACTAATAATACTGAGCAGCTCCGTTCAGACGGTGAACGCAGCAAGGAGATCCTCGATCGTATTCCTGCAGGACGCTGGGGTTTACCGGAAGATGTGATGGGGCCGGTGGTGTTTCTGGCCTCTCAAGCGTCTGATTACGTCAATGGATTTACCATTGCCGTGGACGGAGGCTGGCTGGCACGTTAACTGAGAATACGTGACAGTATTAAGGCGTATTTTTATACGCCTTTTTCATTCTAATCATACCGTTGACAATTAGTTACAGGGTTCTGCTTCCAAGATTGTGACAGTTTCACTTATACTGGATAAAATAACAGTTATCCAGTTCGGACGCGTCATGACGGCGGAAGGCCACCTCATTTTTTCTATCGCCTGTGCGGTATTTGCCAAGAAGGCGCAGCTCTCACCCGAGCTGGCGCACGGCGACTGGTGGCATATTATTCCCGGTTCATTACTGACCTGCCTGTTGCCGGACATCGACCATCCCAAATCTCTGATTGGCCAGCGTCTGAAGTGGATTTCTCACCCCATCGCACGCGCCTTCGGGCATCGCGGTTTTACACACAGTTTGCTGGCCGTCATTGGCGGCATTTTCCTGCTACGCACGCATTTCCCCCACGACTGGGTTATTCCGGCTGATGCTTTTCATGCCATGATCATTGGTTATCTCAGTCATATACTTGCAGATATGCTCACGCCAGCGGGGGTTCCCCTGCTTTGGCCATGCCGGTGGCGCTTTCGCCTGCCCATCATTAACAGTCAGAAAGGTAATCAGCTGGAACGAACGCTCTGTCTGATGCTGGTGGGGTTAACGCTGTTCTGGCCAGACTGGACGCCCATTATTGGTGCAATCAATCCTGACATTTTTAATCATCTTTTGAAGCTGTTCATCTGATCAGAATGAAATAGCGACGATGTGGTGAAAATAAATACAAAAACCATCAAAAAGTTATAATGCATTCTTTTTGGATATAAATGATCGGGCACCCAAACTGATATTCTGCACCCCAACGCTATGGGATGGTGCAATCCCTTTGGGAACACCCGTTTAAATATAAAACTATAAGTCTGGAGTTTGGTATGAATCTTCCGCTCGTTCTTAACGTAGTGGTCTTTGTCGCTTTGCTTTTATTGCTGGCGCAAACACGTCATAAACAATGGAGCCTGGCAAAAAAAGTCCTGGCCGGTTTGGGTCTGGGTGTTGTATTCGGTCTGGCACTGCAACTGATTTATGGTTCAGATGACCCGATTCTGAAAACGTCAATTACCTGGTTCAATATTGTCGGCAACGGCTACGTTCAGTTACTGCAAATGATCGTAATGCCGCTGGTCTTTGTGTCGATTCTCAGTGCCGTGGCGAAACTGCATAATGCATCTTCTTTAGGCAAAATCAGTTTCCTGACCATCGGTACCCTGTTGTTTACCACGCTTATCGCCTCCCTGGTGGGCATCTTCGTCACCGGTCTGTTCGGACTCACCGCCGAAGGTCTGGTACAAGGTACGCAAGAAACAGCGCGTCTGACGGCGATTCAATCCAATTATGTGGGTAAAGTGGCTGATCTGAGTGTACCTCAGCTGATCCTTTCCTTTATTCCTAAGAACCCGTTTGCCGACCTGACCGGTGCAAGCCCGACGTCGATCATCAGCGTAGTGATCTTTGCCGCTTTCGTGGGCGTTGCTGCCCTGCAGCTGGTGAAAGACGATGCTGAAAAAGGCCCGCGTGTTCTGGTCTTCATCGATACCCTGCAGGCATGGGTGATGAAACTGGTCCGTCTGGTGATGAAACTGACCCCGTACGGCGTACTGGCTTTAATGACCAAAGTCGTTGCCGGCTCCAACATTCAGGATATCGTTAAGCTCGGCAGCTTCGTTGTGGCCTCGTATTTGGGTCTGGCGATTATGTTCGTCGTCCATGCCATACTGTTGTCTTTCACCGGCGTGAATCCGATGAAATTCTTCCGTAAAGTGTGGCCGGTGCTCACTTTCGCCTTTACCAGCCGTTCAAGTGCAGCAACTATTCCGCTAAGTGTTGAAGCGCAAACTCGCCGTCTGGGTATTCCTGAATCCATCGCCAGCTTCGCCGCATCCTTCGGTGCAACGATTGGTCAGAACGGTTGCGCAGGTTTATATCCAACCATGCTGGCAGTGATGGTGGCGCCAACGGTCGGCATCAACCCGTTTGATCCGGTGTGGATTGCAACATTAGTGGGTATCGTCACCCTGAGCTCTGCCGGTGTAGCCGGTGTGGGTGGCGGCGCAACATTTGCAGCCCTGATCGTGCTCCCGGCAATGGGCCTGCCGGTTACCCTGGTTGCATTGTTGATTTCAGTGGAACCGCTGATTGATATGGGCCGTACTGCACTGAACGTGAGTGGTTCCATGACAGCCGGTACGATCACCAGCCAGATCATGAAACAAACTGATAAAGCAGTAATGGATTCAGAAGAAACGGCTGAGCTGGCACACCGCTAAGTTCTGAATGCTGAACATGTTGAGCCGAAACCGCTGGCTTTGGCGACATGTTCAGTAATCAGAAACACTCAACGCAGTTCATTAACATCGGGCCTGGTGCGTCATTCAGTCACATAAAAAAGCCGTAATCTCTGTGAGACTACGGCCAGTGTGAAACAGTCGACACCATCAGGCGTTCAATCAGAGCTTAACAATTCATTTCACGTATCATCATTTCGATTTGCGAAGACGTCGTTCTGCTCGGCATAAATTCAGAATGGATAATCGTGGAAACCAATTTGCTCTGAAATGTTACGCGCTGCGGTATGCAGCATTGCAACATAGTCACTCTTACTTTCTTCAGAGAAACGAATTGTCGGGAAGGAAATGCTTAACCCGGCAATCACCACGCCGAAACGATCGAACACCGGCACGGCGATACAGCGAAGGCCCTGCTCCTGCTCTTCATTATCTTCCCCAAAGCCCTGTTCACGTACCTGATCGAGCGCTGTTTGTAAGTCAGCGGCATTCATAATGGTATTTTCAGTGCTGCGGGTGAACTCAATTTCCTGCAACAGTGCGCTCACTTCGGCTTTGTCACCCCAGGCCATCAGCACCTTACCAATCGCCGTTGTGTGCAACGGATTACGTCGGCCAATACGGGAATGCATACGCAGGTTGTACATGGAATCGATTTTGTGGATGTAGACGATGCCATCTTCATCCAGCGCGCCGAGGTGAATGGTTTCGCGCGTCAGGCGTGACAATTCACGCATCTGAATATCAGCGCTGCGGATTAGATCAACGTTTTGCAACGCCTTTGCGCCCAGCTCAAACAATTTGAGCGTCAGTGAATATTTCTCTGACTCCCCTTCCTGAGCGACGTAACCCAGAGATTTCATCGTCTGTAAAAAGCGATACACCGTGCTTTTCGACATCATTACGCGTTGAGAAAGTTCAGTAATACCAATTTCACGCTCTTCGCCGAGCGCCTGTAAAATACCAAAAACTTTCAGAACGGAAGAAACGGAATCGGGTTGCTTATCAAGATCTGCGATAGCCATAGAGTGAATTACCTGCTCGCGTTGGTTTTGTTTCAAAAAAAATAGAACGTGGTTTTTATTATAGTGGCAAGCGTCACACAGAAGCAATCAAGCCGTTGAACAGGAATGTGAGAACTGTTAACCCTGTTTCATAATATGCATAGACTAAATAATTCGTCACAGACTGTGACTGTTGTCACTTTCAGTTCATTAGCGTAGTAATATTACCCTCACTGATGACTATGCGCTGACAGATCCTATGACCCCAAATGCTATACCCAACGACGGACTTCCCCTTCCCCAGCGATACGGCGCGATTTTGGCTATCGCACTGGGTATCACCGTTTCAGTGCTGGATGGCGCGATAGCCAACGTAGCCCTGCCGACCATTGCCAATGACTTTCACGCCAGCCCGGCCGCGTCGATTTGGGTCGTCAACGCCTATCAGCTGGCGATTACCATCTCCCTGCTTTCACTGGCCTCTCTGGGCGATATTTTCGGCTATCGCCGCATTTATCAAACAGGTCTGCTGGTTTTTAGCATTACATCCTTGTTTTGCGCTCTGTCAGACTCCCTGATGACGCTGACCATTGCACGGGTTCTGCAAGGTTTTGGCGCAGCGGCAATCATGAGCGTCAATACGGCGCTGATCAGGATCATCTATCCGCAACGCTTTCTGGGACGGGGAGTGGGAATTAACGCGCTGATTGTGGCCGTCTCCTCTGCCGCCGGCCCGACGATTGCTGCCGGGATCCTGTCAGTGGCATCCTGGCAATGGCTGTTCGCCATTAACGTGCCGATTGGTATCGCGGCGTTGCTTTTAGGCCTTAAATTCCTGCCCGCCAATTCGACACGCAGTCAGGGGCAGCGTTTTGATTTTACCAGCAGCGTGATGAATGCACTGACCTTCGGTTTGCTCATCATCGCGATCAGCGGCTTTGCTCAGGGTCAGAATCATGGCTTAATTTTGGCAGAGGTCATCGCCTTGCTGATAATTGGCTGGTTCTTTGTACGCCGTCAGCTCTCACAGCCTTTTCCGTTATTGCCGGTAGATTTACTGCGTATCCCGATTTTCAGCCTCTCCCTCGGCACATCGCTGTGTTCGTTCAGTGCGCAGATGCTGGCGTTCGTCTCTCTGCCCTTCTTCCTGCAAAATACGTTAGGGCTGAACTCTGTCGACACCGGTTTACTGCTGACGCCGTGGCCGTTAGCAACCATGGTGATGGCACCCATCGCCGGTCGCCTGGTTGAGCGTTATCACCCCGGCATGCTCGGAGGTATCGGGCTTATCGTCTTTTCAATCGGATTGTTTTCACTGTCACTGCTACCGCCTGAGCCTTCACATCTGAATATTATCTGGCGAATGCTGTTGTGCGGCGCGGGGTTCGGGCTATTTCAGTCTCCCAATAATCACACCATCATCACTTCCGCGCCGCGAAACCGCAGCGGCGGAGCAAGCGGGTTGTTAGGCACCGCACGTCTTCTGGGACAGACGACCGGTGCGGCTATGGTGGCGCTGATGTTTAACCTGTTTCCGGAACACGGCACACATGCATCACTGATACTGGCCGGTACGCTGGCAGGAACCGGCGCGCTGGTCAGCCTGCTCAGAATGACGCAGAAAACCAGCAGTCAAAAGGCTGCTGAAGACCTGAAATCCTGAGCAGATCTCAGAAAGCAAAATGCCCGGCGATTGCCGGGCATTTTTATGTGCAATATCTGAGGATTACTTAAGATATTCGCCGCTGCGAAGTGCTTCAATACGTTTATCCAGCGGCGGGTGAGACATAAACAGCTCACTGAAAGACTTAGATTTACCGTTGATGCAAAACGCCATCATGCTGCCCGCTTCCTGCGGCTCATGGCTGGTTTTCAAACGCTGCAATGCTGCGATCATTTTCTCACGACCCACCAGCTTCGCAGAACCGGCATCGGCATGGAATTCGCGATATCGCGAGAACCACATCGTAATGATGCTGGCCAAAATACCAAAGACCAGTTCGAGCACTGTCGCGACAGCAAAATAAATCATTGGATTGCCGTTACTCTCTTCGCCGTCACGGTTGCCAGACAGGAAGCCTGAGGCAACCTGAGCAATCAGACGGGAAATAAAGATCACGAAGGTGTTCACGATCCCCTGGATCAAGGTCATGGTCACCATATCGCCATTCGCAATATGGCTGATCTCGTGGGCGATAACCGCTTCGGCTTCATCCTGACTCATGCTTTGCAATAAGCCGGTGCTGACGGCAACCAGAGAAGCATCGCGTCGTGCGCCGGTGGCGAACGCATTGATATCCGGCGCGTGATAAATCGCCACCTGTGGCATACCGATGCCCGCCTGCTGTGACTGGCGGCGCACAGTCTCGACCAGCCAGCGCTCTGTTTCGTTACGGGGCTGCTCTATAACTTCACCGCCCACCGAGCGCAACGCCATCCATTTAGACATCAGCAAAGAGACGATGGAACCGCCGAAGCCAAACAACCCGGCCATGATCATCAGCCCCGGCACGCTGCTGGACTGGATGCCTGTCAGGCTGAGCACCAGCCCAAAGACCAGCATAACTGCCAGGTTTGTCATCAGGAACAACGCTATACGCATCATAAAATTTTCAATTCCTCTTCGTTACTTCATTATTATTCATTGGGTCCTGCCACCGGGACATGCCCGTCCGGCTGATACTGATCCTATGGGCTTCTTCCACGGATTCAAGCGTTCCGCGGCCTTAAAGGCCTAAAATCACAATACTTTACATTTTGAAGTATTTTATTTCACAGATAAAGCCACGGTACATAACATCGAGATTGCGCTGTCTTTCATTTTCACGGCATAAAAAAAGCGCACCGAAGTGCGCTTCTTAAATTCACAGGCAGACCAGCGAAGCGATTATTTCGCCGCAGCCGGAGCCTGATCACTCAATGCTTTTTCCAGCTTGCCGAGATCAACCGCGATATTGTCGGCTTCATCAAGATACGGATCCGGTGCCACATAGTCTTTTGGCAAATCATCCAAAGATTTCAGTGGTTTCTTACCTTCACGTTTGAAGCGTTCATTCAGGCGGTTAAGACGCAGTGCATCATCCTCTTTATCTTCTTTATCACGCTGAGCGTAATTCAGAGAGGCAATATCACGTTTATCTTTCAGCGCTTTGTAGCGTGCAATATCTTGCTGGATGTACTGGAACTCAGGATCCTTAGCAATACGCGCATCGTGATTTTTCAATAATTCAGGCAGGAACGGCTTCATGTCACCCAATTTATTGTACGTCGCGGCGTTGATGCTATCCCACGGAAGCGCGTTATCTTCGAACTTCTCGCCAGTTTCAATCGATTCAATACCGGTTGGCATCAGAATATCCGGGGTAACCCCTTTACGCTGAGTGCTGCCGCCGTTGATGCGATAGAACTTCTGGATAGTGTATTGCACGGAGCCGAGGGCCGGCCATTCCGGGCGCAGCATCTGATCGTAAATACGGTTCAGCGAACGGTATTGCTGAACGGTACCTTTACCAAAGGTCGGTTCACCCACAATCAGCGCACGGCCATAATCCTGCATTGCCGCAGCAAAGATTTCAGACGCAGAAGCACTGAAACGGTCAACCAGAACCACCAGCGGACCTTTGTAGTAAACGACGCCATCGGTATCGCTATCCTGACGGATGCGGCCATTGTTATCGCGAACCTGAACTACCGGGCCACTTGGGATAAACAGACCTGACAGAGAAACCGCTTCCGTCAGTGCACCCCCGCCGTTGGTACGCAGGTCGATAACCAGACTGTTAACGTTCTGCTTAGCCATTTTTTGTAGCTGAACTTTGACGTCGTCCGTCAACCCAACGTAGAAGCCAGGAATGTCCATGACAGCAACTTTTTCAGCGCCGACATTTTTGATGGTCATTTTGACTGCACGGTCTTCCAGACGAATTTTTTCGCGCGTCAGGGTAATCACATGATTTTTAGCATTTTTGCCCGCTGGCAGGATCTGCAAGCGAACTTTGCTGCCTTTTGGTCCTTTGATGAGCGCGACGACGTCATCAAGACGCCAGCCGATCACATCAACAATCGGTGAGGGTTTACCCGCCTGAACCTGACCTACGCCGACAATGCGGTCACCCACTGCAATGGCTTTGCTTTTGGCCGCCGGGCCGCCTGCTACCATTGAGTTGATCACCGTATAATCGTCGTCACCCTGCAGAACGGCACCAATACCTTCCAGAGACAGGCTCATTTCAGTATTGAATTGCTCGGTGCTGCGAGGAGAAAGGTAATTGGTATGCGGGTCGATTTCATGCGCAAAGGCATTCATCACCAACTGGAATACGTCTTCGCTGTTGCTTTGGGTCAGACGCTTCATCGCGAAATGGTAGCGTTTGGAGAGCACGTCGCGAATTTCCTGATCGTTTTTACCGGTCAGCTTGAGGTTCAGCTCGTCATATTTGACTTTCGCATCCCACAATTTGTCCAGTTCCGCGCGGTCTTTCGGCCACGGGGATTTACTGCGATCAAGTTGAATCGTGTCGTTGCCAGTGAAATCCATCGGGCGGGCAAGCACTTTTAACGCATAGTCGTAGCGTTCAAAGCGACGCTTTTGCGCCAGATTGAATAAAGCGTATGGCGTGGTTAACTGACCGGATTTCAGTTCCTCACCCAAGGTTGCACGTTTATCAGTAAATTGTGCGACATCGGAAGCCATCAATACGTTGTGGCCATAATCGAGCATGTTGAGGTAACGGTCGAAGATCTTCGCTGAGAAATCTGCATTAAGGTCGAACTGACGATAATGCGAACGGGTAAAGCGTGCCGTAACACGCTCGCTCACCGTGGCGTCCTGAGGATCCTGTGTCAGGTCAGGGAGTTGAGCAAGAGTGACCGGTGCACTCTCATTCGCTGCAAAGCTGGTATTAACCAGCCCTGCTCCTGCCATTAACAGACCTGCGATAACGCTTAATCTGACAAATTTGTTCATGCCTGAGTTGGCCTCCGTATCAGAACTGCAAGTGTTCTGCGCGCACGATCATCGCCAGACCCGAAGAGAGTTGAACGCGAACACCGTCTTTGGCAATTTCCAAGACGGTAGCATCCATCGCACTCTGTCCTGCTCTGACTTTGATTTCCTGGCCAATTTGCAGTTTTGAAATGTCTGTTACTGGCACATGACGCGGTTCACGTTTTTCCTCACGCGGTGGACGAGGTGTACGTGGTTTGCGATTTTCCTGACCAGCCACAGCAGCGGGCGCATTTTCACGACGCGGCGCAGGCTTTTTAGCGGCCGGACGTGGACGGCGTGGCTCAGTGGTTTCACCGGCTTCACGACGTTTAGCCTGTTGTTCTGCACGTTGTGCCTGAACGCGGGCTTTTGCTTCTTCCAACTGTTTACGGGCATGTTCGACGTGCTGCTCTTCCAGTACGCCACATGAATTACCATCAAGGTCGACGCGTTCAGCGCCCACTTTAACGCCGTAGAGATAGCGCCAGCTTGAGGTATACAGACGCAGAGCAGAGCGTAACTGAGTTTTGCTCAGATTCTCTTCACCTTGCACGCGCTCGACCAAATCCGCAAAGATACCGATCTTTAATGGGCGTGCTTCGCCTTCGGCGGTAAAACAGAGCGGGAACCGCTCAGCCAAAAAGGCGATGACTTCTTTACTACTGTTCAACTTAGGTTGATTTTCCATGAAATTTCCTGATTACAACGGGTTTGCCAACCGGCGCAGGCATGAACAGGCGCCATTATAATGACGCCATTATTAAATGCCACGTTATCCGACGATCAACTTGCGATCAGATTGACATATTTTTCAGCATCACTGTTTTCAAGATGCTGGCAAAGCCCGCTGACTAACTCTGTCAGCCCCTGCTCATCAGCTTCATCAAAGCGCTGATAAACGGTGCTATCAATGTCTAATACGCCAATAACCGTCCCTTTCACCGTAATGGGCAGAACGATTTCAGCATTACTTGATGCGTCACATGCAATGTGGCCCGGGAAGGCGTGGACATCGCCCACGCGCTGAACGGTATTGTCCGCCACTGCGGTACCGCATACGCCTTTTCCTACCGGAATACGCACACAGGCAATTTTACCCTGGAATGGGCCGAGTACCAGTGTGGTGCCGTCCATCAGATAAAAACCTACCCAGTTGACGCCTTCAAGACGTTCAAACAGTAAGGCACTGGTGTTCGACAGAGTGGCAATAAAATTGTTCTCTCCGGCGATCAACGCGCTCAAATCACGTTTTAATTCCGTGTAGAATGCTTCTTTATTCATGTAGTAACCAATAATAACCTAAGGGCATTGAGCCGTTCTGGTGTGCTTAACCTCTCTAAAATAAGCATTAATTGCCCATATGAAAAGATTAATCCTGTGTGACATCAAAAAGACTCACCTACAATAACTGTTTGCCGACCGCATAATACGTTATTTTGTCAAAAAAACCTGGCTGATCTTGGCCTGATGGCCTCGCCTGACCCCCCTGAGGGGATGCGTAATTGTAACAACAGGTATTCTTACTACTCCAGGTACTATGAAAATACACACGATATCAGCCCAGATCCCGCAAGTTCGCTACCAACGCTGTAGCGAATGCGATCATCTTTTTTCGCTTCCGGCGCTGAAACGCACACAGACTGCACATTGCCCGCGTTGCAATGCCAAAGTCGAAAAGGGCCGGGTTTGCTCCCTGCCTCGCCTCATCACTATTGCCATCAGCATCTTATTGCTGATGCCTTTCGCATTCACCGAGCCGCTGATCAGCATCCGTCTGTTGGGCACCCGTATAGACGCCAGCCTGCTCGAAGGCATCTGGCAGATGTCGCGTCAGGGCGATCCGGTCACAGCCAGCATGGTCGCGTTTTGCACCATTGGCGCACCGCTCACGCTGGCCCTCTCCATCCTTTATCTGCATTTTGGCAGCAAACTCGGCATGAATCTCAAACCCGTGTTGCTGATGCTCGACCGCCTGAAAGACTGGGTCATGCTCGATATTTACCTGGTGGGCATGGCCGTCGCCAGCATCAAGGTGAAAGAGTATGCCGATATCAATGTCGGCGTGGCGCTGGCCGCGTATCTGATGATGACGGTCATGGTCACGCTGACCATGATAAATCTTAATATAGAACAGCTGTGGGAAGAGTTTTATCCGCAGCGCCAGCCTAAAGGCGTGCCTTCGTCGCTGCGTCTGTGTTTATCCTGCAAATTCACTGGTCAGCCCGATGAACGCGGACGGTGTCCGCGTTGCCATACGCCAATGCGTGTGCGTTATAAACACAGCCTGCAAAAAGCCTGGGCTGCGCTGATTGCAGCGATGATCTTTTTGATTCCCGCGAACCTGTTGCCCATTTCGATTATCTACGCCAACGGTCAGCAGTTGAAGGACACCATTTTTTCTGGCGTAGTGTCGCTCGCCACCTCAGGAAATGTTCCGATCGCCGCGATTGTATTCATCGCCAGCGTGCTGGTGCCCTTTACGAAAGTTATCGTGATGCTGACGCTGCTGCTCAGCATCCATTTCAAAGCGATTCAGGGACTGAAAACGCGCATTCGTTTATTACGGCTGGTGACCTGGATCGGACGCTGGTCGATGCTCGATTTGTTTGTAATTTCATTGATGATGTCGCTGGTAAATCGTGACCAGCTTTTGTCATTTACAATGGGACCGGCCGCCTTTTACTTTGGCTCCGCCGTGATCCTGACCATTCTTGCCGTTGAATGGCTTGATAGCCGCTTGATTTGGGATGCACATGCAACAGGAAACGCCGAATACACCGACTGAAGCACGGATAAAACACAGACGCCGGATTTCACCTTTCTGGCTGCTGCCGTTTATCGCCTTACTGATCGCCGGGTGGCTGATTTACAGCAACTTTCAGGAGCGCGGCACAACAGTCACCATCGACTTCCAGTCTGCCGCAGGGATTGTGGCGGGCCGTACGCCTGTGCGTTATCAGGGTGTCGAAGTCGGGACGGTTGAATCCATCAGCCTGACCAAGGATCTGCGCACCATTCAGGTGAAGGTCAGCATCAAAAGTGATCTCACTGATGCGCTGCGCGATGGCACACAATTCTGGCTGGTCACCCCGAAAGCGTCGCTTGCCGGGGTTTCCGGCCTTGATGCGCTGGTCGGCGGTAATTACATCGGCATGATGCCAGGGCCGGGTAAAGAGAAAGACCATTTTGTGGCGCTTGATACGCAGCCTAAATTCCGCCTCAATACCGGCGAACTGATGATTCATTTGCACGCCAAAGATCTGGGCTCACTGAGTACCGGTTCGCTGGTGTATTACCGTAAAATTCCGATCGGTAAAGTTTACGATTACGATATTGAAAGCGGTAATAACGGCGTGACGATTGATCTGCTAATCGATAAACGTTTTGCCAATCTGGTAAAAGACAATACCCGTTTCTGGAACGTCTCAGGTTTCAAAGGTGATTTCAGCCTCAGCGGTGCGAAAGTACAGATGGAAAGTCTGGCAGCACTGGTGAACGGCGCCATTTCAATGGACTCACCTAACGAAGGTAAACCTGCAAAAGCCGATCAGTCTTATGTCCTTTATCCCGATCTGGCGCAAAGCCAGCGCGGTGTAGAAATCGATCTGGATCTGCCGAATGGCAATGGTTTGTCCGAAGGCCAGACACCTCTGATGTACCAGGGGCTTCAGGTCGGTACGCTGACCAAAATCACCCTGCAGGCGGACAGCAAAGTCACCGGTAAACTGACCGTCGACCCTTCTGTGCTGGATATGATCCGCACCGGCACGCGCATTGAAATGAACAGCCCGCGCATCAGCCTTAACAACGCCAACCTCAGCCAGTTGCTCACCGGCAACACGCTCGAACTGATCCCAGGCGAAGGTGAACCGCAGAAGCATTTCGTGGTGCTGGACAGTAACCGCAAGCTGCTTCAGGACCCCGGCACCGTCAAAGTTCAGCTGATTGCTCCGCAAAGCTACGGCATTGACGCCGGGCAGCCGATCAAACTGTATGGCATCACGGTCGGACAAGTGATGGATCGTAAACTGACCGACGAAGGCATCCTGTTTAACGCCGCCATCATGCCGGAATACAAAGACCTGCTGCATAAAGACAGCAAGTTTGTGGTCAACAGCCGCGTGGACGTCAAACTGGGTATCGACGGAATGGAAGTGCTCGGCGCCAGCGCTCAGGAGTGGGTAGATGGGGGTGTACGCATCATTCCGGGCACCAAAGGCGCACCGGCGCAGAAATACCCGCTTTACAGCAACGCCGAAAAAGCGGCCGAAGGTATTCAGGGTGAGCAACCCGGCGCAACGCTGACGCTGACCGCGAAAAGCCTGCCAGACGTACAAACCGGCTCTGTGGTGCTCTACCGTAAATTCCAGGTCGGTGAAATCGTTAATGTTCGCCCGAAGGCCAATGAATTCGACGTGGACGTTTACATTCAGCCGCAGTATCGCAACTTGCTCACAGATAAAAGTATTTTCTGGGCAGAAGGCGGCGCGAAGGTTCAGCTCAACGGCAGCGGTTTGACCGTTCAGGCTTCACCGCTCGATCGCGCATTAAAAGGCGCCATAAGTTTCGATAATCTGGAAGGCGTGACGCTGACCAAAGGTGCGAAACGTAATCTGTATGACTCAGAAACCTCAGCCCGCGCTGTCGGCAGCCAGATCGTTCTCAATACCTACGATGCCAGCAAACTGTCGCCGGGGATGCCGCTGCGTTATCTCGGGATCACTATCGGTCAGGTCGAATCATTGAAACTGGATCAGCAACTGAATCAGGTGGCGGCCAAAGCGGTGCTATATCCGGAATATGTCGATGCGTTTGCCCGTCGCGGCTCGCGCTTCTCGATTGTCTCACCTGAGATTTCTGCCGGTGGCGTCAGCAATCTGGATACACTGCTCCAGCCCTACATTAATGTGGAAGCGGGCAAAGGCGCACCGACGCGCAACTTTGACTTGCAGGAATCAACCATAACCGATTCCCGTTATACCGACGGATTAGGAATTGTGGTCGATGCCGCCGAAGTCGGTTCGCTGCAAATTGGTACGCCGGTGCTGTTCCGCGGTATTGAAGTGGGTACCGTATCCGGCTTATACCTTGGCGCGATGGCCGACAGGGTGAACGTCACACTGCGCATCAGTAAGAAGTATCAGTATCTGGTGCGGGCAAACACGGTCTTCTGGCTGGCATCCGGGTATGACCTGCAATTCGGTCTGACCGGCGGCGTGTTCAAAAGCGGCACATTCCAGCAGTTCATTCGTGGCGGAATCGCCTTCGCAACGCCACCGACGACACCTCTGGCACCGAAAGCCGCCAGCGGCAATCACTTCCTGCTTAATCCGGAGGCGCCGAAAGACTGGCAGGACTGGGGAACCGCAATCCCAAGAAACTGATCGCCCCCTCACGCACACAGGCCACCTTCGGGTGGCCTGTTCATTTTGGTCATTCGCACCTGCCGTTCATCGGGTGTAAATATGCTAGACTCCGTCGCTGGAAAACTTATTCAGTTCTGGAACCGCACTCTTGTCAAAACTCACCACCACCGGCGCCTTCGCCGATAAATTACCCGCCGCCTTTCTCGATGCGACCCGCGCGATCATGCCTGAAAACCTCAGCATGGAAGATTTTATTGCAGCCTGTCAGCGCCCTCTTCGCCCAAGCCTGCGGGTCAATACGCTAAAAATCAGCGTGGCGGCATTTCTCGAACTGGCCGCCAGCTATCAGTGGGAATTAGAACCGGTGCCCTGGTGCGGGGAAGGTTTCTGGATCAATCGTCATGCTCTGGATGAATCACGCTTAGGCAACGCGCTCGCGCACCTTGCCGGGCTTTTCTATATTCAGGAAGCCAGTTCCATGCTGCCGGTCACCGCGCTGTTTGCCAACGACACCCAACCCGTGCTGGTGATGGACGTTGCCGCTGCGCCCGGTTCAAAAACCACGCAAATCGCCGCACTGATGAATAACCAGGGCGGCATCGTTGCCAACGAATATTCTGCCAGCCGCGTCAAAGTGCTGCATGCCAACGTCAGCCGCTGCGGCGTGAGCAATACCGCGCTGACCCATTTTGACGGCCGTGTGTTTGGTGCCGCCCTGCCGGAAACGTTCGATGCGATTTTGCTCGATGCGCCCTGCTCTGGCGAAGGCGTGATCCGTAAAGATGCGGATGCAATGAGTAACTGGTCGCAGGCCAGCGTTCTGGAAATTGCAGCTACCCAGCGGGAACTCATCGACAGCGCGTTCCATGCATTAAAACCGGGTGGTGTTCTGGTGTATTCAACCTGCACCCTCAACGCGCAGGAAAATCAGCAGGTTTGTCAGTGGTTACTTGATACCTATGCGGATGCCGTTGAAGTGGAAACGCTTGAACAACTATTTACTGACGCATCGAAAGCCGTTACCCCGCAAGGTTACCTGCACGTATTCCCTCAGGTTTATGACAGCGAGGGGTTCTTTGTCGCGCGCTTTCGTAAAACAGATTCCGTCCCACGTCTGCCGGTGCCCGGCTATAAATTAGGCCGTTTTCCTTTCTCTCCTGTGTCACGTCAGGAGAGCGCAGAGATCGTGAATGCAGCACAACTGTCCGGCCTGCGCTGGCCGGAAAAACAGTTCACCTTGTGGCAGCGTGATAAAGAAATCTGGTTGTTCCCGGCCGTGCTGGAACCGCTGTTTGGTAAAGTCCGCTTCTCGCGTATCGGGCTGCGTCTGGCAGAACGTTTCCCGAAAGGTTTCCGCTGGCAGCATGAGGCCGTGATCGCTTTCAGCGCCGCAGATGCGGTGAATCGTTTTGAGATAAATGATGAACTGGCGCAAAACTGGCTGCGTGGCGTGGATATCTACCCTGACACTGCACCACCGAAAGATGAATGTCTGGTGACCTGGCAGGCGCAACCGCTCGGTCTGGCGAAGCGGATTGGCAGCAGAATCAAAAATAGTTTGCCGCGCGAACTGGTCAGAGATGGCGCCATCCGCCATCTGAATTTGCCGAACGATCAGCTAACGTGATTGTTGCTAAAGTTTACTGCGCCAGAAGATCACCCTGCTGGCGCAGAATATTCTCTTTATACTTTTCTAAAAACAGCAAAATCCCCCAAAGACGCACTTTAGTTAATACTCCTTACTCATCCCTTTAAGTGAACTTCTGAGAGCTAATCTCATGAATCAAATGCATGATAAAAATTTTATCCTGCAAATCTTTGATATGAAGCTATTTTATCTATTAAGGTTTATTGAATTATAAGTAGGAATAATCCTAGCCTGCCATGTATTATTGCCCTCAAGATAACATTGCTAGTGATATATCATTTTTCTAAATGAATCATAGTGCCTGATGTTGAGTAAAGAGCTGCCAGTCGGAGAAGTATCATGTCGGATGAAATGAAACTCGAATCAGCAGATGGACTGCTTTTACAGGAAATGGCCAGTCTGCGGGATATCATCGATAACAATTCTGACTGGATTTGGGAAGTCGATGCACAAGGACGTTACGTATTTTCCTCGAATAAATGCATCGAGTTTCTGGGAGTCCCGCCTGAAGAGGTTATAGGTAAAACCCCGTTCGACTTTATGCCGCCAGACGAAGCGAAACGTGTGGGCGAACAATTTGCCGCCATCGTTGAACGGCGCGCGCCCTTCGGCGGATTGCTTAACCGTAATATCCGCCCGGATGGAACGGAAGTTATTCTCGAAACCAGCGGTGTGCCACTGTTTGACCCCGACGGCAATTTCCGGGGCTATCGCGGCATCGACCGCAATCTGACCACACTGGATCAGGCTCCCGGACAACGTCTTTTTCAGCTGGAATCCATCTACTCGAACGCGCCTGTTGGGCTGTGCTTCATCGATCTTCACATGCGATATGTGACGGTGAATGACGCCATGGCAAATATTATTGGCCTGCAACCTTTTGAAGCCATTGGCCGCAAAGTCGGTGTTTTCCTGCCCGGCCTGTCGCCATTACTCAACAACGCACTGGAACTGGCGCAGCGCAACGAGCATACACCGGACAGAGAATTTTCGGTTCCGGGCAAAAATCAGGTGTTCTTCGTGCGCATTAAAGCCGCTTACGACGGACAAAATCAGCTGAACGGACTGTCTGTGGCGATGACGGATATCACCAGCCTGAAGCGAATGGAGAAGGCTCTGCGGGAAAGTCAGGAGCATTACCGCAATATGGTCGAGCTGAACCCGCAAATCCCGTGGACCGCGGATCCGCGCGGCATGCTCAATGACGTCAGTTCACGATTTCAGCGCATAACGGGCATGACCCGTCAGGATATTCTGGCCGATAAGTGGATCCAGAGCATGCATGTGGAAGATCGTCGTGGCGCGGTTCAAACCTGGGAACAATGCCTGAAAACCGGTGCACCGCTGGATATCGAAGTGCGTTTTTGCCATGTGGATCGCGGCTGGAACTGGATGCGCATTCGCGCGGCGGCCAGTTATGCACCGGATGGCTCAATCCAGCGCTGGTACGGCACGGCGGAAGATGTTCACGAGCGTAAGCTGCTGGAACTGAAACTGGTCAAGGCTAACCGCCGTCTGGAAATTCAGGCACGTACAGATTCGCTGACCAAATTGCCAAACCGCCGCGAATTCAAAAAAGTGCTCAGTCACGAATACATGCGTTCCAAGCGCAACCGCACGCCGTTGACCGTTGTGATGATTGATATCGATTATTTCAAACATTTCAACGATCACTACGGACACTTATCAGGCGATGCCTGTCTGCGTCTGGTCGCCCGCACATTGCGTAAATCGTTAAAACGCAGCACGGACGTGGTCACGCGATTCGGCGGCGAAGAGTTTGCCGCGATCCTCCCCGATACCGATTTGAAAGGTGCCTGGATCGTCGCACAGCACATCATGGAATCCATTGAAGCGCTGGGCATCAAGCACAGTTTCAGCGAATTTAACCGGGTGACCATCAGCCAGGGCATTGCGACGTATATGCCCGATCAGGACCCCGGCCTTGACGATCAGTCCGATATCGTCAGCGCTGCCGATGAAGCCTTGTATTTGTCGAAAAATAACGGCCGCAATCAGATCAATGCCATGCCGGTTTCTGTGAGATTTAACCCGCTTTAACCTGCTGAAAATGCCGGAACGTCTTACTGACGCACCGGCATTTCTCCTCCTTGCCCTCAGCACATCTCATGAGATTCATCCCACTTCTGCCCTGGTTTAAAATTTCTTATGGCGCTTTTTGTGCTCTCGACTATTCTCAAGTAAGGGCGATCAACTGGTCGTACCTGATCCTGTTCAAATCACTGGCTTTAATCTGGCAAGGAGTACCTGATGGGAAAATCGATTATAAGAATTGGCAGTTATGAAATTGATGATGCGCAGTTATCAACACCTGAAGCAAAAGGCGGCGATAAGGTTCATATCCCCTGCAAATCAGATCCTGATTTATGCATGCAACTGGATGCCTGGGACGATAACACCAGCGTACCGGCGATACTGGATGGCCGTCATTCCGTGTTGTACAAAGAAAAATATGACAAACAGAATGACGAATGGATCATGAGACTGGAGTGACACAGCATGGCGAACGGGAGGTTGTTCGCCATGCCGCTATGCGGTCACTTAGCGGCAGCCACCAGTGAAATACCCCGTCCGGCAAAAAAGCGTGAGAATGCATCAACGGACAGCGTAACGTCCTGCTGAGAAGAGATATCGTGGCCGGAAGGATTATGAAAGGTTACAGACTGCGCGTCAGCCCGGGTAACAAGAACCAGATGGCCCCCTTTATGCGGCGGCAATGACTCAGGCTTACGGATTGACGGATGCACCGACGCGATGAAAAAACAGTGATTTTCCAGCTCACCGGCGATATCTTTAGCGGATATCCCGACTTTCACCTGCGCACTCAGCGATAACTCCTTCCTCACGAACTCTACAAAGGGCGCATAAATCAGGCCTTTGATATTTGCACCATCCCGCACATAAGCGCCATACGGTAAACTTTTCTGAGTCAGATTTAATATCGGCACTACGTTGCCCGAGGTTGCTGCCAGTACCATTTTCAGACAACACATTCCGCAGACATGGTTAGCCCACTCGATAAACTCTTCCTGTGAAGATGCCCCTGATTCACGCCATAGCGTCACTTCCGAAAGCGAAATCTCCCCGGCAATGATCCCCGCAGCAGCATCAGGATCTTCCCATTGGCTGAAATAAGGGATCACGGATTGGGTAGAAAATGCATTCTGAAAAGCAGACTTTGCAGACATAACGGTTTCCTGAACGGGATGCGGATGAACAAGACGGGGAATAACTGAGTGATGGATATTCAGGCCCGTAAAGGGCCTGAACGGAAAATATTAGAATTTTTCCACCAGCTTAAATTTCATCAATAACAGCGGCATGGTGGGCTCAAACATTTCATACTCTTCAAAGAAACGCTGATGCTCTCTGCGCCAGTAAGCCAGCGTACGGTCGCCTTCACCTTCTTCCCAGGCGTGTTGCTCAGTCACCTGGTCGAAAGGCACCTGCTTCACGTCAGTCAGCTGAACGGCGCAGACCGGATTGTTGCGGCCATCAACCACAACAAAGATCTCACCGGCTTCAGGCTCAGGGTCATCATCGAGGTTTGAACAGGTCGCTGTTTTTGTGCCGTCGATAACGCGCTTTGCCAGTTCATCTGCGGATGATTCAGTATCACCAAAAGACCAACGTTCTGCGTCCCTGTATTTCAATGGGATCTGCGGGATCATAATTTATCCTTTCAATTGAGATAGTTCACAACGATTACCTGTAAACATTAGCACAAAAAAACCCGCCGAAGCGGGTTTCAGTCAGAGAACGCACCGGCTATTTCGTACAGTTTTCTGGCATAACCGGCGGCCACTGTCTTGTACTTCCCGCTCCGTACAAGACCGAAATACCACATTCTTTATCGATACGCGCCAGAGGCTTACCGGTTTTATCAATCATCATCGACATCACCGGCGTCGACACCACGGCAACGGCGCTGTCAAACGGGGAAACGGCACTGAACACCGGCGGAATTGCAAAGTTGCCTTGTGCATCAATAAAACCATAACCCTGACCGATACGCGCAAATGCCAGGCCGTCAACCGGCAATCCTAAATCGGTAAATGAGACACCGTCAGTCGGTTTTCCTTGTGCATCAATCCAGGTTTTCCTGCCGTCAGCGCGGGTCAGCACAGCGTGGCCGTCGGTCATCCGGCTGGCAAAACCCTGAACCGTCAGCACCAGCTTGCCCGTACTGTCAACATAACGGGTGGCTGGCTCATCGTCCTGCGGATCGTAAGAGACAGACCAGGCACTGCCCGTCGGCAGCACCCATTTACCTTCCGGCATGGCGGCGATGCGCGCACCTTTATCATCAATCAACTCAGCACCCGCTGGCGTTGAACGCAACGCGCGCCCCTGCCCGAAAGCAGAGCCTTCGGACACCGGGACAGGCTGAATTTGCCACTCACCCTGAGCCGTCAGGTAGCCTTGCTGTGGCTGACGGGAAAGTTTCACCCAATCGCCAAGCGCGCTGATATGTGTTTGCTGCTCGTGAAGCTGAACATTTCCTCTGGCATCCAGTAACCAGGACTGACCCGCCGCTGACGTCGCCAAAATGCGGCCATCGCTGAACTGGGTGACGGATAATCCTGCAACAGGGGAAATACGTGTCTGGGTATCATTGCCGATGATTTCAGCGATAGTGCTTGATTCAGGGTGATCAGCCACAGCTGGCTGAGTAAGCAACCACAATGCGGCATTGATACGCTTAACCTCCGCATACTTTGGCTGGACCAGCGCTTTACCCTGAGCGTCGACAATGCCCCATAAACCGTCTGGCATCTGTACTTCAGCCTGATTATTAGCGAAATTGCCGACACTTTTGTACGCGGGTTGTGAAATGGTTTTTTGACTGTTCGCGTCAAAAATCCCCCACAGCGCGCCTTCCGCAGCCGTCTCATGGTAACGGAACCAGCCGTTGCCCACAGATTCCAGCTCGAACACATCCGGCAGGCCATAGTGTTTGCCAGCGTGATCCATTGCCGTCAGCTTGCCGTCCAGATAATCCAGCGCATAACCGTTTACAAACGGAGAAATATTGTCTTCCGTCAGTGGGATCAGCGTTTTGCCCTGGGCATCCACCACGCCGGTGCCCCCCGCGGTTCGCACAATGAACTGACCGACATTTTGGCTGCTGTCAGCAGGCTGTATATCCAGCCATTTGGTTTCAATCTGAAGTGAACCATCTGAACGCAGGAAACCCGCACCGGCTTTGCCCGAATCATTGTCTGGGCGAATTAAGGCCAACGGAGATTGCGCCCCGGCAGGCTCCGAACCGGCGTTCAGGGGCTCAATACGGCTGTCGCCAAGGGCACTGAGGCTTTTCTGATTCAGCAGCGCCTTACCGGAGGCATCAACGACGTTTAACACGTCGCCCTGTTCATCACGTAGCCACAGACGATGATCAATCACTTCAGCACTGGCGATTTGTGCCAGCCATCCGACATTTTGTGCCCCGCCGATCATGCCGCCGGATGGCGCCACGATGGTGTTCACTTTCTTCTGCTCACCTTTGGTCAGCACTAAAAACTCACCGGTGTTTTGCCCCAGAGGCTGGCTGGCAGCAGGCACCGTCAGCGGCTGTTTGCGCCCTGGAACAAAGACCGTTAACGCTTCTTTGCCCGATGGATTCAGAACATAGTCACCTGACACCTGCAATGCCGACGCCCCGGCTTCGCTAAATGTCGCGATGACAGCGGCTGAATTATCGAGCAACTTAATGCCATCGGCGGTTTTAGCCAGCCAGAATGCGCCGGTTTCTTCGCTGACCGTCAGATATTTCTGCTCATCCTGCACGCCATCTGCGCGGATAAGCGTAATACCGTCGGCATTTTTAGCCAATGCAACAGCAGGATTTCTCGGGTCAAGCGTCAGCGCCGAATACTGAGGCTCAACACGCCAGGCGAGATTCTCGTCAGCAATGCCATAACCTTTGTTTGCATCAAACGCGATGAACAAACCGCTGGCACCAAAAGGCTCGACGATCTCCATTTTGTCAGTCGCGACATGCCGGACACCGTCCGGCGACAGCAAGACACTTTTAAAAGAAAGCTGCAAACGCGCAGGAACACCGTCAGTCAGGGTTGCTTCATCAACTAACTCATCAAAAGCTTTACCGGCCTGCGCTCCTTTGCGATCAATCAGTTGCGGTTTGCCCGCGAGCGTCACCACAGCCAGACCCGACTGTGTGAAAGGCTGCACGCTGTCGAAAGTCGGTTGTATCAGCCAGTTGCCGGTCGTATCAATGAAACCCCATTTGCCCTGCTGCTTCGCGGCGGCGGTTCCGTAATGATAATCCCCGACGTCATCAAAGACGGGCTTGATCACCAACTGGCCCTTGTTGTCTAAAAAGCCCCAACGGTCACCGCTTGCGTTCTCTGATGGTAAGCGGACGGCGGCCCGCCCTTCGTGAACATCACGCAGGCACAGATTCTGAACCAGAGGCTGCGCATTACGCGCCTGCATTTCAGCCTGAGCCGAGGGTAATGGTGCGAAACAACTGTCGGATTCTGCCGCCATCGCGGGAATTGTTAGTGTCAATAAGGCCAGCGCGCTGTTGGTATGAAACGCACCGAAAAGTGCGCGATGTAACCTTGAAGGTTTACTAACAATCATTAATTGCCTCCGTTACTGCAAGAAGGCGCTTTGGCTGGCCAGAGATAGGCACCTTTCGTATCAACAATGACACGCTGATTGCAGCGCACTTGTATCTTCGCCTGAACGGCACCCTCAGCGTTGAGCAGGCTGACCACGCCCTTACCGCCCGCCCACGCATGTTTCTCACTGAAATCGCCTGCCCAGTTAAATTTAGGCAACACTGCAAACCGGCCGGTAGGATTGATGTAACCGAACAAATTACCGTAGGTCGATTTTTTCATAGCGGCGGCGAAATTGTCATTCATCGATCCCACCTGATCAAAATAGGCGCCGATCAATTTTTTACCCTGCTGATCCACAAACCCGAACAGGCCTTTATTGTCTCGCATTGGGATCACGCCTGAGCTCGCTTTATCTGCCAGCAGACTGTTGAGCCCTGAGAAGCGACGGACTTCATTGCCATCGTTATCGAACAGTACCGTTTCACCGGTAGCCTCATCGTTCATTGCCAGACGAACCAGTGAATTCAGCGGTTGTGCCTGGTCAAAACCATCAAGCGGAACGCCGCCGTGATCGTTGATGAGCGTTGTGTTGTTGTCACTTACCGCACGGCTCCAGTTGAGTGGAGAAATGAAGTTAAACTCTGCGGTATACAGTGGCGGGATCTGCCATTCACCCTTGCCGTTAATGGCGCCGAAGTGCGCCGAGAAATTCAGCATCACCCAGTCACCTTTAACCGAGCTTGAGGATGCGACAATACCTTTGCTCAGAGGCGCACGGCCGGCGTCATCGATTAAGGACACGCCACCTTCCGACGGCTTAATCAGCCAGTGATTTTCCCCAACCCGTTGCGGACTGGCTAGCAAGTCAGTCGCCATCGCCTGGCCACTTTGCGCATTATAAAGGGCGAAATGACCGGTCACTGCACCGCGTTCGCCGGGCTGATCGTTATCAGAGAAGGTAAACATTCCGTCACCCACATACTGAGGTTTGCCACTGAGGCTGGCATCCGGTGCAATTGCCCAGGTTCCATCAAGATTAATCACGCCCCAGCCAGCATCTGTTTTCGCCAGCGCATAACCGTCGTTGAAGGATTCAATCTGCAGGTACTGAGGGGCAGCTTTGATGCTTTTGCTGGCAATATCCCAAAGACCCCAGCGCCGTGAATCACCTTCGCCTACCGCGTAATACAACATTCCGGCAGAAAGACGCTGGGCACTCTGTTGAATATCCGCAGGCACATCAACCGCATTGCCGTTGTGGTCGATTAAACGACGGGTCTCTGCTTTGTTGCTGTCGTCCACGGCCCAGGTGTAATCGCCGTTAAACGGGCTGATTTGCGAATAGACCGGCTGGATAACCCATTTCCCTGCTGAATCTACCGCCCCTGTTTTTTTGGTTTGAGTATGGATAATCAGTGGTGACTGAGAGATTGCATTATCAATGGATGCCCACTGCGGGTCCGAGAGCACCGCGCCTTGCGAGGTTAAAATGGCCGGTGGTCTGGCGGCATCTGATGAAGTCAGCACAGCCCATGGCAAAGTCCGCGAGGCATCCTGACTCTCTGCGGGTAATACCGGCGCATCATCCGTCATGACGCTGGTCGCCAGCGGTTGCAACTGATAATCCTTTAACGCCGCGAGCGTGGCATCATTGAGCAGCGCTACGCCGTTATTGTTATAGATTTGTATGACCTGCAGCGATTTACCTTCGTTTTGCGTGACCCAAAGCCGGTCACCCTGCTGTAATAACTGAGGTTTGTTGGCTTTCACCGAGACGATCTGATTATCGGCACCAATAATGGTAACGCCTTTACTGCCTTGTCCGATAATGGCATTGCCCCAGACGAGGACGTTTTCAGCCTGATCGGCAGGGATATCCTGCACTTTTTCAAGCTTGCTGCTAAGCAGTTGTTTGCCGTTATCGTTCAGGGTCACCAGCCAGCTGCCAGAGGACAGTGGGCGGACAGATTTGTACTGTTCTTTGCTCAGGGAAACACCCTGACGATCGACAAATGTCCAGTCGTTCTTCGTTTTCACCGCAACCACATTGCCGTTAAGCACAGGTTCGTCGCGGGTTTTCAGGATCATCGGATCAATGGCCCATTGACCGTTCTCGTCCAGATAACCCCAAAATCCGTCAGTGGCGGTATCACGTTTTTTCGCGGGAATAAGCCCCGATTGCGGTAAATCGAGGGCCATCACGTCATCAGGCAATGCAAGTGATCGATCGGTGGCGGCATTCCACAACGCCGGTGACACCTGAACCTGTACACTTGCCAGGGCCTGACCCTGCGTGAATCCTTTAGTGTCTGAAGAGGCAGCAAAAGGTAAGGTTTTGATGACTTCACCTTTGCGGTTAATCATCGCCAGTCGATTATCAGTCACGACCAGAGCGGTTCCCAGAGCATTGAAATCGGTAGCGCGGGTAAAGCGCGGCTCAATCGCCCAGTTGCCTTTTTTATCGATATAACCGAACTTATCGCCCTTTTTGACGGCGGCGACATCATTAACAAAACCGCTGACTTCGCTGAAGGCGGGTTTAATCACCATATGTCCGCTGGTATCGACATAACCCCATAAAGGTTCACGGGTCAAACTCACCTGAGCCGGGGAAAGCCCCTGCTGGAAAGGTAACTGGCAATCTTTTGCCGTATTTGCATTGCCACAGGCCCGTAGCAGCGCATCATCCGCTTGTACCGGCAGGCTAAAAGTCGCGTTCAGAATCAACGCTAATGCACTGAAATTTCTGAAGTGTTTGAATGTTTCGGAGCAAATCATCCGATGCCCTTATGACTGAATGAGATAAGAAAGTGTAGTGCACACTCTTTTCATGACCCGCTAAACAAGCGAGTTAGACGGTAAAAAATCCGATAAGAATCAATTTCAAGCGTGCACACATGCCAGACCTATAGGGTGTCAGCTTGCGAAAGAAAAAGCAGCTATTTTATTACTCTGTAACGAATGAATATTGGCAGTCACTGACGTTCACGATAACCGATGAATGTTACCGCCCCGCTTGCTTCTTTACCCTTTCTTAACCGTGAAAACACATGACACCTTTTTGATGAAGTTTTAAGCACCCTTATTTACAACACATCGATGACTCATTTGAATATCTGATGCGCAATCTCATAACTATTGATTAAGGTCATTATTTCGCCACCTGCAGTCTGCTTTTATAAGTTACAGAACGTTGTGTGACTTACATCACTCCAGAGAGTCCGGCGTAAACCCTGGCAGTGTTCAGTTACGGCGTATTTCAGATACATCACTTTATATTGAGGGACAGTCATGCCAAATGTGCGAGCCAGATTAAGTCTTTTTGGGGGCGACACTGTCGTCATTCGTTGTTCAGAGAAATGCCATATTCACCTCATGTGCGAAAATGACACGGAGCAACAGAACCGCCACTCAGGTTTCGGCGACGTACTGACGGTGAAAGATCAAAACACGGCCTATGTCGGCATCCCTTATAAAGGTATCTGGAATGTCCTCATTGATTCCCAATGTGACTCCCTGGAACATTCGATCACTTACCTCCCTGCCTGATTTCTCAAGCCCTCTTAAATGAATGCCTTTCTGGCAGGTCACTTTTCGCCTGCCAGATATTCCCAAAACCCTCTCCCGACTGTCCAGAGCGCAAATCAATTTTTGGACGACATCACGTAAAATACTTTAATCTGTTACATCAATTACATAGCGGTATTGAATTGAACATTCCAGATGTTGAACAAACCTTATCAAAGGATTTATTTAGTGATTGCCAGCCCAGATTTGGCATTGCATTCTGTCTGAAGTAACCATGTGGCACCGGTCACGTTGACCGGATATCTCTCAGGCACAGACAGATACTCATAATGACTCATAAAACACTTTGCACCATCGCTGACGTCACCGATCTCGAGCCGGGACTGCGAGAAATTCGCCAACACCTGCATCAACATCCTGAACTTTCAAACGAAGAAACCGCGACCGCTGCGTTGGTTGCGGATAAATTACGTGCGCTGGGCTATCAGGTGACCACGGGCCTGGGGGGACACGGTGTGGTCGGTTCGCTGACGTCGGGTTCCGGGTCGCGCAGCATCGGCATCCGCGCAGATATGGATGCATTACCTATCGCTGAACGAACTGGCGTGAGTTATGCGAGTCAGTACCCGGGAAAAATGCATGCCTGCGGTCACGACGGACATACCACCATGTTGCTGGGTGCGGCGGAACAGCTGGCACGAAGCAAAAATTTCTCCGGCACCGTACATTTGATTTTTCAGCCTGCGGAGGAAATCGGCTTTAACAGCGGTGCAGAACGCATGCTGGCAGAGGGGCTGTTTGAGCGTTTTACGTGCGACGCCGTTTACGGCCTGCACAATCATCCAGGCTATTCGGTTGGGAAAATGATGTTCCGCTCCGGGCCTTTCATGGCGGCCTGCGATACGGTGAACATCACTATTCATGGAAAAGGCGGGCATGCTGCACGGCCACATATGGCCGTAGACCCCATTCTGGTTGCGGGCAGCCTGGTGGTTGCTTTGCAGTCGATAGTGTCACGTAGCATTGATCCTAACGAAACGGCGGTGGTCACCATCGGTTCACTGCATTCGGGCCATGCGTCAAACGTTATTCCTGAAACTGCTCGCCTGGAAATGAGCGTTCGCTCATTCGATGCCGGGGTTCGTAAGATCCTTGAAGAACGCATCCGCACGTTGGTTGAACATCACGCAACAGGATACGGAGCGCGGGCGGAAATCGAGTATGTTCCGGGTTATCCGGTTTTGGTTAATCACGATCAGGAAACCGCTTTCGCTCTCAGTGTGGCAAAAGAACTGCTGGGGGAAGAGAACGTAATAGACAATTTACCCCCAATTTCTGGCAGTGAGGACTTTGCATACTTCCTGCAGCAAAAACCGGGATGCTTTTTACGCCTGGGAAATGGAGACAGCGCCGCCCTGCACAATCCGGCGTATAACTTTAACGATCAGAGCCTGACATTTGGCGCGGCCTACTGGACGCGTCTGGTTGAACGGTATTTGGCCGAATAAAGTTTTCATCTATTAACGACAAAAACCAAACCAGCGCATGCCAAGGTGAAAATGATTGGCATGCGCTGCGTTGTAATCCGGCCCTATCGAGTTTCCGAAGTACGGACAGCTTTCTGAAAACAGTGCATGTATAAACTGTGCTTCCTCACCGGATTGCGGCCACTGCTTTAAAACTGTCAGTTGCCGGCCGTCTTTCAAGCGAAACCCGGCGATATCCAGCGCTTCAGCGGTGGCATGCTCACTCAGCCGGGCATCAGGTTTGCTATAGATATTGCGACAGGCATAACTGCCTAAATGGTCGATGCGTGTAAGCGGTGAACCCAATTTCTCTGATGCCAGCGGTTTGGCAACCTGAGAAACATACATCGCGCTGCTCAGGGCCAGACGACAACTCGCCAGATAACTTGAACTGAGTGCCACATCTCCAAATCCCCTCACCCGCACGGGATTTTCCAGCGGGCACTTTCCCCCCATATTTTCTGCACGAGTAAACTGAATCGCGCCGGATGATTGCGCACGATCGAGCGCATCAAGACAGGCTTGCGGGTTACCGTCGAGACGACGGAGTTTATAGCGTGTAATAAGGTTCGGCGCATCGCTGACAGCCAGTGGCGCGAACGGGTTATAAGCCTGAGGAATACGTTCGCCAAGCCACAGGGCGCAGAGTATGGCGATAATGAAAATAACTATCGTGCCTGTCCAATATCGCATCACATTCCCTTTATCAGGCTTATGTTCCTGTTAAAAAGATAGCGGTTATAAGCTCAATGTAAACCCGCTACTGCACGGGTTACATCTCACCAGGCAAACTTACTTTGCTCTGACATAACCCTACATTCTGTTTGATACCTTAGATTCCGAAGACGAAGTTTCTTCTCCTGTGTCAACCGGGAACTGTCCTTCCCGATGTGTAAGACCCTCGCTTTACCCCTTTCAGCCCGCCCCGAGCGGGCTTTTTTTTGTCCTCAACACGGTCACTCAACTCTAACCACATCAGGGTGCCGTTCACTCGCTGCCTCATGAAAAATATCCCCAAGCCAACCGGGGATCTCACTTTCAGTCATTTCATCAGGAATGATAATTTCATAAAGCCGCGAGAACTTTCTTTCGGTGATATCCACGCGAAAAACCTGCCAGCCCTCAGGGACTTTTAAAACACCGAGGTATCTCCCGAAAACATTGTAAATCAACATGCTTCCTCCAATCAGATTCAACCAGGTATGGTTTCAGTAAAGCATAGCTTTGCGAAGCTGTTAATCATCGAGGAGCTTGCAGTAAAGGAAATAGGGTGCGGAAATGAGTTAGTGATCTCCTTCTGGCAGCTCTGCAGGCATTGAGTGCATTATTTCACAATGTGATCGCCCTGCTCACTTCTCCCCGCCACACCCGTGCTGGCGTGGATCACAACGGCTCGCGCAACCGCATCAAAAGCGACCTATAAAGCGGGCAGGCGTGACGGGGATAGCATTGCGCTCTATTAGGAAAATAATTTTCTTTAAGTATTCATTTTTTTAGCCCTTTAAGAACGAGATACAATTAGAATAAAAAAATCAACACTTCTACACGCTGAAATAATATTCATACTTTTCAACATGAAGGCCTCTTTTATTCATTTTTATTTTTTTAAATCACTAAACATCTCAAGATAAAAATAATATTGCCGATAGCATTGTTAGTAAAATATAAAACAACTGCCCTGGCTGTTATATAGATTATAAAAAATTCGCGGCTTTCTCAGGCGCAGCACAGTATCCAACACTTGAGGTATATAAAGTGAGATTCATAAGAGATATAAAAATACGAACAGCATTAATTACTATTCTCGTTGCCTTTTCTTTTTTGTGGACTGGGGCATCATGTTTTGCGTTATACTCGCTTACTGAGTTGAAAGGCGAGCTTAGTCTTACTAATGTTCAGCAGCAAAACGGCGATATCATCAATAATGCCAATGCGCAGTATTATCGTGCTGTCACAGCATTAGAGCGTGCAATGATAGGTTTGGATAAAAATGAAAATGAAGTTTACGATCTAGAGTCAAAAGCAGCTCTTATCGAACTAGAAAGTCTTAAAAGTGGGCTTAATCAATTTAAAAGCATTAGACATGGAAATCTAGATTCAAACACTGTGAATGCTATATATAACAGCTCGTTATCTCTTTTTAACGATGCTTTATCTCCGATGTACAAATCAGCGATAGACAAAAACACAGGTGTTTTCCAGTCTTTAAAAAATGATAAGTATCTTCCACTGAGAAGAAATTTTAGTAGTGCCATTGATAAATACAATCAAAAAATAATGACTCTTAATGCTGAGGCAAATCAGAGGATTACTCAATGGGTTCAATGGTGTCAGTATATACTTATATGTGCTTTGGGCGTGAGTGTTGTAATCATGCTAACGAGCGATCGTTATCTAGCAAACTTTCTCGTTAAACCATTAAATATTGTAAAAGCGCACCTTGAATCTCTGGCATCCGGTAAACTTGACAGCAAGCTTTCTGATCAAGGTAAAAACTGTGTAGGCCAGTTAACTCCTTATATTAATAAAATGCAGACTAACTGGGCTAAAACGGTATACGACATACGCAATAGTGCTGATTCAATTTACAAAGGCTCAAGTGAAATTTCTATTGGAAATACCGATCTTTCATCAAGGACTGAAGAACAGGCTTCAGCACTTGAAGAGACTGCTGCCAGCATGGAACAACTTAGCTCAACCGTCCGACACAACGCAGATAATGCAACTCAGGCGAGTACTCTGGCAGATCAGGCAACTCGGGAAGCAAATCAAGGTGGTGATATAGTTAACGATGTTGTATCCACAATGATAAAGATTAATGCAAGCTCACATAAAATCGTCGATATTATTAGCGTGATCAACAGTATCGCTTTTCAAACCAACATCCTTGCACTTAACGCTGCCGTTGAAGCAGCGCGAGCCGGTGAGCAAGGACGGGGATTTGCGGTCGTTGCCAGTGAAGTAAGAAGCCTTGCACAACGCAGTGGTCAAGCGGCAAAAGAGATTGGAGTGCTCATTAATGAATCGGTCGAGAACATTAGGTCCGGGTCAGAACAAGTTACACTGGCTGGCGGAGCAATGGATAAAATAGTGAGTTCAGTCAGCCGTGTAAATGACATCATGAGCGAGATAGCTGCTGCATCATCTGAACAAAGCAAAGGGATAAGTCAAATTGGTATAGCTGTAGTTCAAATGGACAGTGTTACACAGCAAAATGCCGCACTGGTTCAACAATCAGCTGCTGCAGCTGCTTCACTGGAAGAGCAAGCACGTCAACTTACAGAAATTGTCTCTGTGTTTAAAATCGAATATGAAGCCCCTCTTTCTTCTTCAACAATTGCCGTTATCAGACCTAAAACACGAGAAAAAAACACCTTATTAGCCACAGAAACAGGTGGTTGGACCAAGTTCTAATGTTGGGCTCTTCTCTGAACATATGAGAAGAGCCACTCGCACCACTATTTTCATTTGTATATGTTGTATTTATATATACGAAATAAATTGCTGTTAGAAAAAATCACTCTTTATTAATTAGTAAGTGGCAAGTTTATCGTGTCTGAAAGACTGAATAAATCACCCTTATATCAAACTCATAGTTAGCAAATGAAATGATTGTGCATGTTGAGTTAATATCTTTCATTGTATCCTGTAGCGGCGTCAGTTCATTCCAAACGAACTCTTGCGCGGCTTTCTCCACCTCCCCAAACTCTCCGTCATTATCAGGAATGATCCCCATCATCTGTGGCGGTACGAGGCGCGCACTTAGCAAGTCATCACGGCTAGATTTCTTAATGTTAAAAAAATCATCCCTGCTCGATGTAATTCAGAATCCAGCGGCGGTCTAAACCGGCGTCTAATCACCGAAGCTAAATACCTACGCGCCCTGTTAGCTTTCAGTGGTCGTGGTCTGCGTGGCTTTACGGGTCGCCATAACGACTCGGGGATGTCAGTGTGGCCAGTGTCATATTCCAGACGGCCTGAGCTGATGGTGTCTTTTGCTTTGAATACCAGTGCGGTTTTTACTTCGGGGCTGTAACGGGGCTGATTGGCCGCCCTGTCACCGCAAAGTCGTAAAGCCATGGCCTCTTCCATTGCAAAGCGCCTGCGCAAACATCAGCAACAGCGAATCAAACGGCAGGTTACGCCGGAGGTGCAATCCTTCACGCCACCCCGCCCGCAGCCTTTAAGAGTAAAGAAAGGCCGCATTAACCAGGAAATGTTCACCAAACTGTGCACGGCCAAATACATGAAGGCCAAAGTCACCAATAATAATACGGGCGTGGAGTTTACTCGCCAAGTTCAAAGGATGGTCTGCGAGATCGCCCGAACGTCTAGGCTAAAGAAGCCCGGCATCCTGCGCGTCCTTTGTTGGGGTTGGATACGGATGATATTAAGATTGTGGAGGATGACTGTTAAAACTGCTAAGTTAGTTAACCATGAATAACCAATTGATTTTATTCAATATAATGCATTAATGTATATACTGTTTTAATACTTTAAGGATGAAAAAATGGAAGAGTTGGGTAGTAGCGTTTTAAAATACCATGACGTAATTAAAGAAATACTTTATGTAGCAGCTGTTCTTATTGTCGTTTGGTATTTTTATTTAAGAGCAGGCTCAAGCTATAGCATGATGTCTAGGTTGTGGGGTTTAGTGATTGGTGAAAATGGCTTTAAAAATAATGAGCTATCCGAATTAATGCAAGAAAGAGAAGATATTGATAAATTTAACTTCATCTTCAATGTTAAAGCCACAAACATGGAACAAATAAAAAGACTTCAAAAAAGAGTAAAAAAACAAAATCTTGATATGAAATTAATATCACGTTCTAAAGGTCACTTTTACATTAATACTTGCAAACTAAAAGTGCCGAAACAGAAACAAATTTTTGGAACATTATTACTCTCCGCTGCGCTATTTTTTTGTACATTACCCATATTACAAGTGGCAATCAGACCCGCAGCGATGTTCCAGTTTAATGATAGTAGCACGTGGTTTTGGATTAATAATCAGTATGCTGAGAAATACATACCTCCAATTCCGATTATTAGTTCGTTTTTTGAATATTGGAGATTTGATAATGATACATGTATCAGTAAAACTTTCTCTTTGGAGAAATTATCAGCCGTCACAAAACTTACCAATAAAGAAATTGAAGCCATTTGCGAAGTATTCAAAGATGGCAAGACACCCTACGTAATTGAAAAAGCGATTAAAGGACAAAATATTGCTTATTTCCTTTGCCTATTCCCTCTAATATTTTCTTTGATATACTTTAGAAGTGTTATTTACATGCTTTATACTTATGACCTTCGTTATGCCTTGCTTAAAAAGAAAGGTAAAATAAAGTCTCGTTTAAATATAAAATATGTAGGGAGTTAAAGGCGTCACACGAAAACTCTTCAAACGAGATTCTTGTTTTTTAAATTGCGTTATTTTGCCAACGTTGTGCCTTCGATAGACAACCCATGTCAAATTGTATGCCGCCTGACAGGGCGGCATTCTTTTATCCATGAAAACATCCATCCCCAAACACGACATTCCGCACCTGATGCGCAATCTGATCCGCACTGGCACCGTTGCCGAAGTGGATTTAGAGACGGCGATCTGTCGCGTCAATACTGGCGACAACGTCACCGACTGGCTGCATTGGCTGACCTCCCGCGCGGGCTTTCCGTTCCTGGTGGGCACCGTCTGCCGGTGAACAGGTTCTGCTGTTCTGCCTGGGTGGCGAACTCGACACCGCCTTTGTGATGCCCGGCGTTTTCTCTGATGAATTTCCTGCGCCGGCCGCGCCCGCTGACCTGCTGGCGAAAGTTCAGGCCACGCTCAACGATGAAAACGTGCGTCCCGTGGCCGACTGCGTATACGCACTTCGCTCCCGATCACCTCGAAGACGCTATTTATCTGAACCCGCTGGCTCAAATGGTTGGCGAAAAAGTGGCGGCAGAAAGTCCGGATCAGTAAAACCAGGAGGAATTAAAATTGAGGTAAGTGCTTGTTTTAAATGCAAGTTATTGATTTAAAAACAGGCAAAAAAAAGACCGAATACTTTTATCGGCCTTTCAAATCAGATAGATACATGAAACCTTGGCGGTAAATTGGCTTTGATGATCCTTTATGTAATATCCTATGAAGGTACGCCGGATTTCATCTGTTCACCTATTCTATCTAAAAATTTAAAGAGCCGATTATTAATACAGCAGTTCTGCGAGAGTCTTCTAATTGTTATAAAATCATCGGATAAACGTAAATCCTCGCTATGTACTTTATTATTATTTATATCTTCTTTAACTGCCATTATCCACTTTTTAATAAACCAAAATACATATTTACCTCTAATTATTTGAGAATCATTTAAGTGATCAGTATTGCAGAGAAATTCTTCAGGATAACTAACAATTTGTGAATATTCAGGTGAAAAATCTCTTTTTAGTTCCCTATTCATGATAGTAGTGGAATGAGATACATTTATAAAATACGGACTTAAAGATGGGTATTCTTGAGGGAGAGTATTGTTCTTACATACGAAAAGATAATGGGAGTAATCACGCATTATGTTCACAAAATTATTGTACGATTGAGTCAGCGCTTCCAAATAATAGTTTCTTTTTTCTGCCTTCTCACCATGTAACTTAAGTTCATCTATTAAAATACTTTCTATAGCAGCATGATCATATAAGCAATTTTCGATAGCATAGACATCTAAATTGAAAACAGAATTCGTTATATAACTAAAGTTATCATAGTCTTGATCAACGAAGAAAAAAGTATTTTTTAGAAGGTTATGATTTTTAGTATCCAGAAGCTTGTTGTACAAAATGTTAATTTGTTCTTTTCCTTTTGCAACAATGTGCTCATAGCGATATGAAAAAGAACAATGTTTTATCGCTTGTTCATAATAAGTAAAATCATCAACTCCTTCAAAAACAAAAACCAAAGGATTAATTTTTTTTGTTTTCATCAACTCGATTTGCAACACGGATGCCGAAGATAAACTTTCTCTTAATAAACTTACCCTACTTTCAGTTTTAGTTGTCATAACTTCACCTTCTCGACATCCAACATTATGGCATTAGCGGAAAGGTCATTGTCAAATACGAATGGTGAATGAGTGATAGCCAAAACCTGTAATATGTTTTTGCTCTCGTCAATATCAGGTAGAACCATGCGTTGCCACTCAATAGAAAGAGAAAGCTCAGGCTCATCAATTAATATAATTTTCTTAGTATCATCTAAATAAAGATGTGACATAAGTGATATAATTTGTTTCTCACCTGAAGATAAATCGTCTAACTTAATTGGTTTAGACGTGAACTCATCGTTTACGATTACAGTCAAACTACGGGCATCAAATGTAAGTGTTTTAGAGTCAGAAGATACAGAGAGATATTTATTGCATACATCAACAAACCGCTCAATCATTAATTCCTTCTCTTTAGTTATATTAATTATCTTATTTAGTTTATTCAAGAAATAGACAAGTTGGACGTTTTTCTTTACATCTCCAGTTTTATATAACTGATTAATATCTTCTAAGGTACTAGTAAGTTTTGTTCGTTGCCCTCTATTTGCAACTCTTATCAAAAACCTAGAAAGATCCTCTATATCTGGTAAACTTCTTTTTTTATTGTCCGCTGTATGGTTAAAGCCCTTGATTAAGTCTTCTAACATTGTTGCGCTTAGAGAACGATATCCAATATTTGACTGTCTTTCAACACTCTCGCTCATAGCTTTAAGCTTGAATTCCACATCAGAAAGACCAAATTCAATTTCTCTCATTTTCCTTGGTTTTGATGAAGGACGAATAGTATTATCATTCTTGAATCCTCTCATATTTTTTAATTCTGATTTTTCAACTCGCCTATATGTCGGCAAGTATAAAATTTCAACATCTTTTAGTTTTTCTTTTATTTTTGAAAAAACGTCAATGTTTTCAGGTCGCTGTGTCTTATCTATTTTTTTTAGTAAAACTAGTTCATCTTGAATCTCAGACAAACTATAAGATGAATTCCTGCTTAAAAACCTAGTAAAACCAGAAATCTCCTTCGATTCTGGATTATAATTCTCAATTTCTTCTAGAAATAGTTGATATTCCATATATTCTGAAACACAACCATATAACTCTTCGAGTTTATCAACTTGCTTCTCCATGATATCTTCTTTACTAAGAGAAAAAAGTTCATCGTCAAAGAATTTTATGTCTATCCTTTGAAAATCAAGTTTTTTTAATTCATTAACTTCACCTGTTAATATTTGATTTAATGCGCTTAGTAAAGTGGTTTTCCCCATACCATTTTCTGCCACTACGATTGTAGTGGCATTCGTCATAGTTAGAGTAATGTTTTTATATCCATATAACCCATAGATACCGAAATTTTCTATTATACTTTTCATACTGGACCTTTTTATTTGGCTGTGAACCTTACAAGTATGTCTTTTTTTTAATTTTTTAAAAATTATATTCGACTGAAGCTATTACTTTACCTTTAGTCATGATTTCACCAATGCTGCATGTAAAGCTATTACCACTTTTCACGACATTTATGCGCCTTCCAGGTAATAATACAACATCATAAACATCATGTTTACCATCAATACAGAGCAACCATCGACCATTACTGATTTCAAGTAAACTTGTATCAACAATCCAAGATACCATATTGCTAAAAATTAGAATTGGTTTAGCCAACTCGTGAGGAATAAGATTTAGATCAATGTTCCAATGACCATTATCATAAAGGACACCAGCAATTAGATCTTTTCTTGGCACAGAGAGGAAATTACATTCTTCCAGAACATTCGTACTACTCAAACTCTCGCCAGTAGCTAACCATTGTAAGTCTGAACCTGTATCTAATGCACAGGTCACAACTATATCGCCTGGAAAATACCCACGGCGAACCCAGGTGCTTATCGTACCTGTCGAAATTTCCAGATACTCACTTAAATCCTTCTGTGTTCTAAATCCGTAAGCAATAAGGATTCGTTGTAAAACTTCTCTACCACCGGTAGCCAACATCTTTTTGAGTAGAACCTTTCCTTTTACTTGAGTTTCTTTCTTCTTTATTCTTTTTAAGGAAAGATTTGCATTTGCATACTTGCCCGTCGCTAGCCACTCTAAATCGCACCCAGTATCCAAAGCACACCGGACGAAAGCACTGCCTGGGACACTATTGCGCTGTACCCAATTACTTACATTTGCAGCTGAAACACCTAATTTTTCAGCAAGTTGCTTTTGTGTTTCAACGCCATAGGCACTTGAAAGGCGTCCTAAAATTTCAGAAGAACTACCCTCGCTAAAATCCATACACCACCAAAATACACAAATGTTATTTACAAAAACTCATTTGATGATCTAAGATTGTTTCACACCACATGTAACACAATAGAACTCAAATGACTGAGAAAGGAGATATTGCTGTATGTCTCAACAAAATGCAATTCAAGTACCTACAGATAAGATGCCGCTTTCTAAGGAGATTCTAAACTCCGTCGTTTCCCAACTCCTGCCGGCCTTGGAGTCAGCCCTGTCTGCAACTATTGTTAACACGATAAGTTTGCAACTGACTACTCTCGCTACGTCTCCGACAATTTCTAAGAAAGAATTTGCTGCAATTAACGGCATTAGCTCCGCAGTTTTGGAAAAGTGGATCGCCAATGGCGTAGTCCTGCTTGCACCCACGCCTACAACCACGATTACGCAACAACGTAAAAATCGCAAAACAGGTCAAATGCAAACTTTTGTTATGGAACGTCATGGTAATGCGCTGATCAATCTCGAAGCGTGGCGTCAGAAGAATCGTCAGCAAGCCATCAAGTGCCGTTATATAAAGCCTTGAGTCAGAGTATTCAAACAAGTAGGGACTAACAATGTTTGATTATCGTGTTTCCAAACACTATCACTTTGACGATGCATGCAAGGCTTTTGTGAATCGTCATAACCTCACCGAACTTGCGGCTCAGATGGGCACTAAGCCCCAGATTCTGCGCAATAAATTTAATCCGGAACAACCTCACAAACTCACTTGTGAGGAACTTTTGTTGATAACCGATCTCACCGAAGACGCTGTATTGCTCGACGGTATGCTGGCACAAATTAACTGCCTGCCTTCTGTACCCGTCAATGAAATCGCTACGTCTAACCTTTCAACCTACGCGCTACAAGCGACTGCAGCCGTGGGTTCGATCGCAGCTGATGCCGTAAAAGGCGGCGCAGTCAGCTCTCAGAGAAAAATGTCACTGCTAGCAGGCGTAAACGCTGGTATCAGGCATTTATCGCTGATCGGCCTGGTTGTGCAAGGCCGAGTACATGCATCACCGGCACTGGCGTCTGCAGTGGGCGCTATCGCGAACGTGACGACTAACGGACTGCTGTGAACATGCCTATTTCAATCGCACCGCTTCTGAAGCAACAGAGTCCATCCCGTCATTTAGGTCATGGCTGGCTGGAAATGCCTGATGGAAATATATGGAACCCAGTAATCAAAAAGCGTCCCATTTGCCAGGCTCAGAAGAAAAGAAATACTGTCTTAAAACGTTTATTTAGTTGAGGTGTTTATGTTTTTGGTTAATGAAGAACATATTCAAATTGGCAAAAAACATCTGTCAAAAATTAAACAGATGCTGGAACACAAAAAGAATGTAGCGCAGGATACATTTGATACTCAGCCGCTGCATATGCGTAAAACAATCTGCTTTCACGCTGGTTTAAAACAGCGACATGTTGATATGAAGTATGCAGAGTTAACGCCAACAGAAAGGCATCAAGTGGTTGCGGCATTGAATTCTTTACTCGGATTGACTGAATCACTGCCCAAATTCATCAGTGAAGATGACTGCAAGATAAATATTAAACACTAACCCGAACCGAATTAACAGGCGTCAACTCGCCGGGCATTCTTTTGCCTAAAAAACAGGAAAACACTATGAACAACATCATCAATAAATCTCGTCGTGGCTTTACTGGTTTACCGGTTACCGGTTTCGATATGACATCAGCAGCTGAAGGTGATTACACCGCTGAACTCACACTGATGCTGAACTCCGTGCGTAACGAAGAACGCGCCAATCGTGCTGCAGTATTTGCTTCCCGTCTTGAGGCTATTGCCAGTTTCATAACTAAAAAGGAAATGACCGGCATCGAAGCCGCCGAAGCTTTGCGTGACGAAGCTATCCGCATTCAAAATGAAGCCGGAGATTTTCACTGATGGCCGATGTAATCGACGCTGCACAAGAACGTGCTGACTTGATTCTCACGTCTCAAATTCAAGCTGCCCGGGCATCTGTAGCAGGCGTTTCCGCGATGTTCTGCATTGAGTGTGATCGTCCCATTCCCGAAGAGCGCCGCGCAACTCTGCCAGGCGTTGAACTTTGCGTGTACTGCAAAGAAATTGCTGAGATGACAGCCAAACATTATCGAGGGGACAAATGATAATTCTCTCGATAGCGTTGATCATTCTGGCCGGCATTAATGCTGGCTATCTGATCACTGATATCAAAGATGGTCTGTAATGCTGACCAGCCGCTTTAATCCTCCCACTGGAACGCTCGACGTATGGGCGTTCTCTTGGAATAAACCCCTCTCCCCGATCGTGCCTCAAGAAAGACCGAGACCGCTTACCCGTGATGAATACCATCAGGGGCAAGCCGTTTTAATCAGAGTAAAAAGTCTCTCGAAGGATCTGCGCGAAATCTTCACTGGCCGTTACGCACACCTTCTTAAAACCCAGGGGATTATCGCTGCCTATAAATACCTGATTTACACTCTGGAGCGCAGCATCCTGCCGCGTGTTGATGCAGTTAATTCAGCTCACACAATGAATGCTGATGCCTCCATGAGATTTATGTCAGAGGCAGATACCTATCACGGGCTGCCGAGCATGACTGATAAGCCACTGCGCAGGTTTGCTCAGGACATCGCGCGACAACTCAAAGACATCTATGAAGACCGTTGCGAAAAGTTGCTAACTAAATACCACGGTGATAACGCGATTCTTTTTGATCGTGATACGCAGTGTGAACTTTATGGCGAAATCGCGGGTATGGCTCAGGCCTTCAATGTCAGGCCGATGCACTGGACAAGGTACCTCAAGGACAAGCTTGATACTGTCTCCGCCATAGCTGGCCTGTCTCGCTTGGTTAATCCTGAATGGTGGCTAAGTCAGCTCAAAGGTCAGCGAACCCGCTGGCGTGAATCTTTGCTGATCGCAATCGGCAAGGTAAACCGCGACGCCTCTCCCTATGCCAGTAAGCAGGCGATTCGTGAAGTGCGTGCACGCCGCCTGTCGAATCTCGACTACCTGAAAAGCTGCGACCTTGAAAACGTCGAAACCGGCGAGCGCATTAGTCTGATCGATAAGGTAATGGCGAGCATCTCCAATCCTGAGATCCGCCGTATGGAACTAATGAGCACCATAGCCGGTACCGAAAAATATGCTGCGGCAAATGGCGATGTTGGCATGTTTTTGACGATCACTACCCCGTCCAAATATCACCCGACGCGAATTGTTGGCAAAGACGATAAAAAGCGCGTTCAGCGTAATCATGCATGGAACAAAGAAGCCTATACACCGAAAGATGCGCAGCGATACCTTTGCGGGATCTGGAGCAAAATGCGCACCGCTTTCAAAGATAGCGGTCTGTCCGTTTACGGGATGCGCGTTGTCGAACCTCACCACGACGCGACGCCGCACTGGCACATGATGCTATTCACCAAACCCGCCATGCGTCAGCCGGTGATCGATATCATACGCAAATACGCCATGAAAGAAGACGGCGACGAGCGCGGCGCAGCAAAGAACCGCTTTGACTGCAAGCACCTGAACCGTGGCGGCGCTGCTGGCTACATCGCTAAATACATTGCGAAGAATATCGATGGCTACGCACTGGAAGGCGAACGTGACCACGAAACCGGCGAGTTGCTGACAGACTCTGCTGCCGCTGTAACCGCTTGGGCTGCCACCTGGCGAATCCCTCAATTCCACCCTATCGGTCTGCCAACGATGGGGTCATACCGTGAGTGTCGCCGAATCCGTTCCGTCAGCCTGACCGAAACATTTGACGAAGAAGTCGAAGCAGTACGCGCAGCTGCTGATGCCGGTGACTTTATGGCGTATATGGAAGCTCAGGGCGGTGCGAATGTTCCACGTGAAGATCAGACCGTTCGTGTGGCTCGTCGGGTTGCTGCTGAACTCAACGCCTACGACGAAGAAGTGAAAAAGGTTGTTGGCATTTTTGCCCCTCACCTCGGCGACTCTCGTGTTTATGAAACCCGTACAACGCAATGGCGGATCGTTTCTTCTGCCGTTGACGTTGAGGTTTTGACCTCAAAAAGCGCCCACGGCGCGTCTCGGAGTCCTGTCAATAACTGTGGGTTGGGAGGAAACAAAACGGCCGCAAATAGGCGCGATAACCCTCCTGGGAGCGTCACCACTGCGAGCACTTCTGACAACTTGCGAGTTATTGATTGGACAGACACTGCCGCCGTGAAGGCGATTGTGGCGCGTATACGCGAAGAAACACCGAGGATCAGCAAAGCTCAGCGTAGTTTTGACCCGACTAAAAGGCGTGTTGCAGCTCCTTCTGCCAGATTGACCCCGCAGGAACGGGACAGATTGCCTCAGATTCAACAAGAGTTGCTCAAACACGACATCAGACCGGAGAAGTGGGAGCTGGAGGCCTTAGTCAGGGGGGCAAAAATCACTTTTGGAGACGTTGAGATCCTATACCCTCCGCTGCAGGATTGGGCAGAATTTTATGGGAATGATAACTGATTAAGTATTCATCAGAACTATGGCTCGACCATTAACATGCAGTTTTTTATGGAATTTGTTAAAGAATGGACATATTATACTGTACAAATAACCAGTGCATTGGAGTGAGTAATGGAATCCTCTCATGAGCTAAAAATGGCTTTGACTAAAATCCGGCTAATGGCTGACATCGCACAGTCAGCCCAGTGCAGAAATGATGAGTACGCACTGGTTATGGAAATGATCTCTGATATGGCTGATCAGGTATTGGATGAAGAGGAAGCCACGTATCCGCCCTTCACGGTTTACGACGACGAAGAATAGCCTGGAACATCGGGTGATCCCCTTTTAGCAGCTCTGCATGCATTGAGTGCATGATTTCGCATTGTGATCGCCCTGCTCTTTTATCCCCGCCACACCAGTGCTGGCGTGGATCACACCGGATCGCGCAACTGCATCAAAAGCGACCTATAAAGCGGGCAGGCGTGGCGGGGATAGCATTGCGCGCGCAGCCACTTCAAGTGGCTGTGGCAGAAGTTTGCTTGAGCAGAAAAGAGTAAAAATCCAGACTTTCGTATAATTCAAAAAAGTTTATCATCAAATTTTTTCAGATATGAATAAGCTTTTCTGCAAGCTCTACTAATTTTTTCCCCAAGTTATAGTGACTCACCAAAATCATCGGATCGAGATAAACACATTTTATTGGCATATATCTTTCGTCTTGTAATACTCCTGTAATTGGGTCCATCAAATGTGCAGACTGCGCAGTACCAGTGATACCCGGGAAGATGAACCAGTTGTATATTATAGCTCCCGGAAAAATATCTTTTAGTGCTTGTGCATAGAAAAATTGCTTAATTAAATCGGGCCATCCCGGAAGATTAGCCAAATTTTCTGCCCCATAATATTTGGCATCAATAATGGCAAATCTTGTTTCGTCCGAACTTCTGAGTACTGTATCTGTGCGGCCCCCTTTCTGCGTAGCAATCTGGTATTCGCCATTAATTATATAACAAGGCTTAGCCAATCTATGATTGATGTCAAATTTCCATTTCATACATGAATCAATCATATGCTCCCACATAGAATGAAATTTGCTAATCCCTATTACGAGACTGTCGTCTGAGTTGTTGCTTGCCTTTGATAGATAAGCAATAAGGTCCTTCATTAACTTCATATCCCTGTCGGCATAGAGAATCCCCAGTTCCCTTTCCAATATCCGAATCTGAGCGCTATTATCTCCTGAAGGAGGTTTGATATCGGCAAGCTTCGATGGAATATTTAAATCTTTATCGAAAAAAATCCATCCAATGAGACGGTCTAACTCGCGTATAATTTCCGCATGGATTAGTGTCACTTCATCATTGTAGTGTGTGATTTTTTTACGCCCAAGGGTATCCAAGTAAACCATTGATTCACTTGAAGGATACCCCTGAATTCTGTTAATGGTACGTTTCCAATCCGTCTTACCTGTGTTTATTTGGATTTCGGAAGTACGTCTTACATAAACGCCATTTTCGACATACTCAGTTAGAAGAGTAAATGCCAATCCGAGAAACGAATCTCCCACAATTTGTTCAGATGCGCCGTCGGTAAAGGAAGATCGATTCCTGTTTAGAGTATACTTATGAATAGCATGTATTAGTGAAGCACTGATTTTTTGTTTTTCGCTACTTGCAATCGGTCCACAGTTTCTCGGTAAAAACACATCAACCCTACTTTCCCGCATAACCATACCGCAAAAATCAAGTCGATCCTGGTCGCTCCGGAGCAGATTGTTTGAAACGAATGCAGTGCGGACATGGTTGGGAAGATTATTAACTGCACATCTATCTTCATGAAGAAAAATATCCATTGCTATGCACCAGTTATATTTGGGGCTATTGAAGCAGCTATTAAAGACTCTTCGACGCTAGCTTCAAAAACGGGCAATCCTGATGAGAATGCAGTGGTAAGTTGTCCGAAAGTACTTAATACATGCTCCCCGCTCTCAGTTGCGAAGATATGATGACGTTTGCCATGACGAAGCACATCTTCCCATAAGTAGACGAAAAGCTTATAGCAGAGGGTGTCATGTGTTGATTGTCCATCAACTAGATCCCCTATTGAAACAAAACGATGACCAAGCATCCGATCTTCAGGAACACCGAGTATCATTAGTTTTTCATTAATTACTTTTGCGAAATGTTTCCATTCAATTGCACAAGTCATGCCTTGGACTGGAATAAGTAATGTGCCGGGTGTAGCTTGTTCATAGTCAATGGGCACATACTTTATAGCCCAGCGTCGCTTGAATGCAGTGTCAAGTGAGTTAACACCTTGGTCGCTGCTATTCATGGTTGCCAGCATCGTAAGGTTTGCAGGAAGGGATAGTTTTGCTATCGCCGCGGGTATGTGCGCGTTGATATAATCGAGCATGTCAGGATCAATATCGATCTCATATGTACTATCAGGATCGAGTAATTGGAATAAGTCGCCAAATACTGCAGCTGCCGGCGCCCTATTAATTTCCTCAATAATAAGAAAGATCCTCTGATTTGGATTTTTTTTCGCCTGAATATATGCATTCGTGAACGGGCCTGCGCGAAATTCATAGCTGATGCTTGGAGTTGGGCCATTGTTAGCCATTTTTGGCCTCAGGCTTCCTACGAAATCACTGTATTGCATGTCGGGATGGAACACGGTACGAACTTTGATAGCTCCGTTCGTCTCTTGCTCGATGGAGTAACTTTTACCGGTCCCAGGCGCGCCGAGGTAGATGGTATTTTTCTTTCTTTCAACCACTTCAAGCTCAGAAGGCACAGAGATAGTGAAGTCAGAAATCACTTGCTCAAGGAATACAATTGCTGCCTGGATATCAGAGTCACTAAATGGAATAACTTCAGCAAGGTTTTCTGGCCGTTGGTTCGTTGCAATATGCACGATTCTCGAAACCACATTAAAAAAGAGCTTTGATTGTTCTCCCGCTACAACTTTTGCTCGGGGATATGTAAATACACTCCCTGCGAGCACTCGAACCATTTTTTCGAAATATTTCCATTTAGTACACTGAACCGGACCTGTCGTTACTATGCTATCAAACGTACGCTGATCCTCAGCTGGAATATTTCTAATAGGTGACGGATTTTGCACAGAATAAAGAATAAATTGCTTGGCTTTATCACTGTCACGGATGTCTTTCAGTGACTGGAGTATGCATTGGAATGATACGTCATGAACTTTTCCTGACGAATTTTCAATCTCGAAAAAAGAACCGGTATTGAGGAACTTTACCTTAAAACCAGACGCATTATTCCATTGATTATTTTGAATTTGTAACTGCTGAATTTGTGCTTGTGACATAGTTTTTCCCGTATAGCCCGTTTTCCATTCCATTTGCCATTCGGCGTGTTGACTGATCAAGTGTACAGTGATAGGCTTTCACCAGGACAAAAACCGGATAAGGTCAACCCAAATGAATAATCAAAACAAGTCTCAGCATATCAAAAATTTGAGGGAAACATTAGGCCTTGGCCGTACAGAATTTGCTAATCTGCTTGGGCTCAGCTCAACAGGTGAAAGAACTGTTCGTGGCTGGGAAGAAGGAGAGCATGTCCCCTCTGCCGCAAAATGGAATGCAATTCTGGAGGTTGAAAAAAAGATGGTCTCGTATTTGGATAAAGCTCCTTTACGACAAAAGCCTGTAAGTGAGTCGGAATTCACATTTATTGATTTATTCGCTGGCATCGGTGGTATTCGTTACCCTTACCAACAGCAAGGTGGCCACTGCGTTTTTTCCTCCGAATGGGATAAGTTTTCACAAAAAACCTATCTGACCAATTTTGGCGAAATGCCGCATGGCGATATAACAAAAATCAAAGCTTCAGATATTCCAGACCATGATGTTCTCTTAGGTGGATTTCCCTGCCAGGCCTTTTCTCAAGCAGGATTGAAAAAAGGATTCAATGATACAAGGGGAACAATGTTCTTCGAAATTCAGCGAATCCTGGCTGCGAAACGCCCTAAAGCATTCATGCTCGAAAACGTCAAACAGCTCCAAGGTCATGACAAAGGGCGCACCCTGAAAACAATCTTGGATATCCTTACAGGCAAAGGGGATCATGATATCCCTAGTGATATCCCGATCAGCGAAGATACCCGTCAGGCATTGTCCATGAAACTTAACTACTGGGTTGATTACAAAGTACTTAGGGCCGGCGATTTTGGGGCACCTCAAAATCGTGAGCGTATTTTTATTATCGGTTTTGATAAAGATTATTTTGAAGGGGTGGATTTCGACGATATATACAATTGGCCAAAACCACCTATGTTGCCAACGAAAGTTGGCGACATTTTGGAAGATTTAAGTGGATTGTCTGGATCAGAAGATAAATACACAATCTCCGATAAACTCTGGGCTGGACATCAAAAACGCAAACTTGGGCATGCGCAAAAAGGCAATGGTTTTGGATATTCTCTTTTCGACGAAAACAGTGAATACACAAATACTATCAGCGCTCGTTACTATAAAGACGGTTCAGAGATTCTTATCGACCAATCCCCTCAAGGCAAAAACCCGAGAAAACTGACTCCTAGGGAATGTGCACGGCTCCAAGGATTTCCCGAGGAATATATCGTAGACGCTGTCTCTCACGGGCAGATCTATAAGCAATTCGGAAATTCTGTCTGCATGAATGTAATACATGCAGTATCGGAGCAGTTAGTCAAAGCCATGAAAACTGCTGAAGAACTGTCCGCTAAAAATATAGGTTATAAGCAAACAGGTAGCTGATGGATGGTCTATTGAAATAGTTCTATGACTGATAGTAATGTTCTTTGCAGCCACAGAACTAAAACCGATAATTGATGCCTATATCGTTAGGCATCAACCGCTAATTTTATTCCTTTCAAAAATATAGTTCTGAAATTGAATCATCCTAATATTTAACCAAGTGTTGATTTCACTTATCCTCTCCTGTAGCGGCGTCAGCTCGTTCCTTACGAACACCTGTGCCGCCTTCTCCACATCCCCAAATCCACCCGCATTATCAGGAATAATCCCCATCATCTGCGGCGGAACACGGTGCGCGCTCAGCAGGTCATCACGGCTGGATTTCTTAATGTTGAAAAAATCATCCTTGGTCGCTACTTCACTCAGCGGCAGAATCTGAATACCGTCTTTCTTACCGTTCGGCGCGTACATGAACAGGTTGCGGAAGTTGCCCAGGCCTTTGGTGTCCCTCATTGCCTTTCGCATTGAATCGATATCACTGCTGCTCTGGGCGGCGTCGGTCATATACAAAATGTAGCCCGCGTGCGCGCCGTTTTGGTAATACTTGCGGCGGAACAACGTCGCAGCTTCATTAAGCCAGGCAGAGTTCAGCGCACTCAGGTATTCCGGAAGACCATAAATCTCCTGGTTAATATCCGGTTCGATCAGATGAAAGATGCTGCCTGCTGCGAACTGGTGCGGTTCCTTCCAGCCTTGTACAAACCAGTACGTCCCCTCTTCCACTCCGCGACGCACATATTTAGCCGGCACGGCCTCAAATCGCAGCGGTTCCCCGAGCTGGTTGCGGATCAGTTCCAAATACGCATTTCCGAATACCAGATAGTCCAGCGCGAATTTGCTGAACTCCTGCTGGCTCAGCAATGGATGCGGGATAAACGTCGAGGCGAGGATATTACGTTTCACGTAAATCGGAGAGCTGTGATGAACGGCGGCGCGAAGACTGCGGGCAAGTCCGTCGAAGCTGACTGGCGGCTCATACCAGCGGCCGTTGCCAGTGCATTCGATATAATCCAGAATCTCGCGGCGGTCTAAAACCGGCGTGGGATCACCGAAGCTGAATACCTCTGCGCCCTGCTGGCTTTCAGTGGTCGTGGTCTGCGTGGCTTTACGGTATTTGCGCTTGCTCATTTAGTAGAACTCCAGAATGTTCGGGCTTTGTCCGCCGTTGGCGGCGGTCAGTGGTTCGTTTAACAGGGCGTGCATGATTGCCCACGCGACGTCGGCGTGGCTGGCCTCTTCACTGCGGCTGGCTTCGTAGGTTGAACGGTTGCCGCTGGCAGTCATGGTTTTGCGGATCGCCATAAACGAAGCAGTGATGTCTGTGTGTCCGGTGTCGTATTCCAGGCGGCCGGAGCTGATGGTGTCTTTTGCTTTGAGTACCAGTGCGGTTTTCACCTCGGGGCTGTAACGGATCTCACGCGCCGCAGGAAAGAACTGCTGCACAAGCTGGAATACACCCTGCCCGATGCCAGTCGCATCGATGCCGATGTACTCGACGGCATAACGATTTGTGAGTTCTTCGATGCTTTTGGCCTGCGCGGCAAAGTCCATGCCCTTCCACTGGTGACGCTCGAGCACGCGGAACTTGCCGCCGGAAACCACCGGCGGAGCAATTACCGCGCAGCCTGCGCTATCGCCGGTATGTGAAGGGTCGTAACCAATCCACACGGGACGATAGGCAAACGGTCGTTTCAGGTAGGGATCGAAGTCTTCCCACTCGTCCAGACTGTCCACCATGCAGCCCTGCAACTCGGCAAACGGGAACACCGACGCGTGATCGTCCACGAACTCACACATCAGCAGGTTTTCATATTCGGCGGGGCTGTATTCCAGTTGCAGTTGTTCCAGGTCGAACAGGTTGCAGCCACCAGACAGCGCATCTTCCACCGTTACAATCTGCCGCCACTGGCCGTCATCACACAGCACGCCTTTCGACAGGTGAGCGTGCGTCAGATCCAGGTCAATCCTGTCGGCTTTATTGCGACGGCCTTTGTTGAACAGTTCACCCGACCAGAACGGATAGGCGCTGTGTGCCAGGCTGGACGGCGTGGAAAAATAGGTGCTACGCCATTTTTTATGCAGCGACATACCGGAGGCCACTTTGCGCAGCTCCTGAAATTTGGGGATCCAGAAGTATTCGTCCAGGTACAGGTTGCCGGTGTAGCTCTGCGCGGTGCGGACGTTGGTACCGAGGAAAATCAGCCGTGCACCGTTCGGCAATACTATCGGGTCGCCTTTTAAATCGACGTCAACCTGTCTCGCAAAGTCGATGATGTAGTTCTTAAAGACGTGCGCCTGCGCCTTACTTGCCGACAGGAAAATCTGATTACGGCCGGTGGTCAGCGCATCAATCAGGGCTTCCCGGGCAAAGTAGAATGTTGCGCCAATCTGGCGGGACTTGAGGATGTTGCGGATACGGTGCTGAAGCCCTGCCTGATGCCATCCGCGCTGATACTCAAACGAGGTTTCAATGAAGATGTCGCCGAGTTTTTCAATGGCCTCATCACTGAAAACATTCTTATCGGGTACCTTTCGTTCGCCCTTGTTGCGGTTAGCAACATTCGGGTTTAAATCAGCCTCGCTGCCAGTATGGTTGTAACGGTTCACCCGAGCCAGGCGTTCAATCTGCCGGCCTAACAGGTCGATCTCTTTGTAGTCCTTCCCCTCCTTCACATCTTTCATGACGAGCTGGATCAGCCGCGCTTCCATGCTGGTTTCCACGCGGGAAATGGGCGCAATGGCCTCCCACTGATCGCGAGTTTTCCAGCTCTGCACGGTCGGCGTTTTTTGGCACAGCATCTCCCCGATTTGCCGGACAGAAAAGCCCTGCCAGTAAAGCAGTGCCGCCTGTCGGCGCGGGTCGCTGATGATGGTGGAGTTTGAAATATTCATGCCGCCACGTTACCGGCCAGACAGCCGTTTTTCGCGCTGCCCACGTTGTGCCATCGGGCAACAACCCGCATCGGCTGGCGGCCTGTGGTGACTCTCTGGAAACTAACTCCTGTTCTCAACACTCATTACCGGAGTCAGTTACATGGCAAAGAAAGTATCGAAATGGTTCCGTATCGGGGTCGAAGGCGACACCTGCGATGGCCGCGAAATTGATGCTAACGACATCAAACAAATGGCGGAGACGTACAGCGCGAAAGCCTACGGTGCCCGCGTCAATCTGGAGCACATTAAAGGCGTATTGCCGACCAGCGATTTCCGCCGTTATGGCGACGTGATCCAGCTGAAAGCCGAACAAATTGATGATGCAGCTGAACCGCTGCTGCATGACAAATGGGCGCTGTACGCGATGATCAGCCCGACTGCGGATTTAACGCAGATGGTCGGCGACGGGCAGAAGGTTTACACCTCGATGGAGATCAAACGTAACTTCGCCAATTCCAATAAATCCTACCTGGTCGGTCTGGCCGTCACCGATGACCCCGCAAGCCTCGGCACTGAAATGCTGGAGTTCAGCCGTACGGCAAAACAGAACCCGCTGGCCGGTCGTAAAACCGATCCCGAAAGCCTCTTCACCGCCGCCACCGAAGCACTGATTGAGTTTGAAGATGCGCCGGAAACTGCCCCTTCTCTTTTCGCCCTGGTGAAACAAAAGCTTTCACGTAAACAGGCGTCAGACGATGCCCGCCTGGCCGATGTTCATGAAGCCGTCAGCGAAGTCGCTCAATACGCTCAGACCGGACTGGATAAGCATGAAACCAGCCTGACTGACCTGCTGAGCCGCGTCGATACTCTGGAAAAATCCACCGCTGCCGAACATGAAGCCCTCACTGAATTGAAAGGCAAGTTAGCGCAGACACCGGCGCAGAAATTCGGCCAGCGTCCGCAAGCCACCGGCGGCGCAGGCGTAGACGAGACGGTCACCGACTGCTGATCCGACACCTTTAACTCATTATCAGGAAACACCTCATGAAAAAAGAAACGCGCTTTAAATTTAATGCGTTCCTGTCTCAGCTCGCCAAACTCAACAACGTTGACGTCGGCACGCTGGACAAGAAATTTAACGTCGAGCCGTCCGTCACGCAGACGCTGATGACCAGATTACAGGAATCCTCAGAGTTTCTGACCCGTATTAACATCATTCCGGTAGACGAAATGATGGGCGCGAAAGTGGGCGTCGGTGTGACCGGCACGATTGCCAGTACCACCAACACTGACGCCGGTGACGAACGTGAAACGGCTGATTTCACCAAGCTGGATCAGGAAGGCTATCACTGCACCAAAACCAACTACGACTTCCACTGGATGTACAGCAAGCTGGACTTATGGGCGCGCTATAACGATTTTCAGACCCGTTTGCGTGACGCCATTATCAAGCGTCAGGCGCTGGATCGCATCCTGGTCGGCTTTAACGGTATTTCCCGCGCACCGACGTCTAACCGCGTTCAGAATCCGCTGTTGCAGGATGTCGGCGTGGGCTGGCTGCAAAAATACCGTATGAATGCCCCAACCAAAGTGATGGGCATGATTGTCGCCGAAGACGGTACCGTGACCAATGAGGCGGTCAAAATCGGTGGCGAAGGTGAATACAAAAACCTCGACGCGCTGGTCTTTGATGCGGTGAATGAACTGATCGACCCAATCTATCAGGACGACACCGACCTGGTGGTGATCTGCGGCCGCAAGCTGCTCGCGGATAAGTATTTCCCGCTGATCAACAAACAGCAGCCGAACACTGAGGCAATGGCTGCCGATCTGATCATCAGTCAGAAACGCATCGGCAATCTGCCCGCCGTGCGTGTGCCCGGCTTCCCTGCCAATGCCATGCTGATCACCCGTCTGGATAACTTGTCCATTTACTGGCAGGACGGCACGCACCGCCGCCACGTTGAGGAAGTACCAAAGCGTGACCGTATCGAAAACTACGAATCCATTAACGAGGATTACGTGGTGGAAGACTATGGCTGCGGTTGCCTGATCGAGAACATCGAGGTAACCGCCGGTGCAGATGACAAGGACGAAAAAGCTGAACTCAGCAAATTCACCTCGGCGATTGTTGACGCCATCAAAACTGCATCCGGTACCACTGCACCGGCGGCTCAGGAGTAAACCATGACCAGCCCTGCCCGACGTCATTTGTTGCGGCAGTCAGCTATCGAAGCCGCGCAGCAGGATACCAGCCTGCTGCGTCATGCCACCGGCTATGAACTGCTGCTGCAAAAGCTTAATGCTGACCAGAAAGCCCTGAAGAAAGCCTATTCCGCTGAGAAAAAGGCAGGACTCAAACGCAAGATGCTGCCCGAATATGCGCCTTGGGTGGCGGGCGTTCTCGCCGAGGGTAAAGGCGCACAGGACGCCATCCTGATGACCATCATGATCTGGCGGATTGATGCCGGTGATTATGCCGGTGCGCTGGAAATCGCCCGCTATGCGCTGCATTACAAGCTGGCGATGCCGTTCGGCAAACGTCCTGCTGGTTATGCACTGGCGGAGGAAATCGCCGACATGAGCACCCGCGCTCATGCTGCCGGTGAGCCGGTCAGTCTCGATGTACTGATGACCACGATGGAACTGACTGACAGTCAGGACATGCCGGATCAGGTGCGTGCCAAGTTGCACAAAATCACCGGCTACCTGTATCGCGACGCGGAGAAACTGCCGCTCGCCCTGCAACACCTGAAACGCGCCTTCCAACTAAACAGCAACTGCGGCGTTAAAAAGGATATTGAGCGGCTGGAATCAGCCATCAAAAAGGCTGCCAGCAGCTAAACAGAACGCGCCCCGCGCCGGACGGCACGCCAGCCGCGACAGGTCTGTGACCTCGTTCAACGCTGGCGTCCACCGTCCCCTATTCAGAGGTCACTATGTCTCTTGTTGTACCTGCACCAATGCCGGATGCGGCGACGGAACCCGCGATTAAAAACACGCACTTCTGGCCGGATATCAATCCGGTGGAGTTACGCGACACGCTGCGCCTGGAAGGAACGGTGACCGCCAAACGTCTGCGAGCCGTCATTAAGTACGCGCTGACCGAAGTTAACGCCGAGCTTTACAGCTACCGCGTCGCACAGCTGGCTCAGGGATACAAAACTCTCGCTGATGTCCCGGCTGACCAGATTGATGACGAAAGTATCAAAGTCTGTGCCTATCTGCGGGCGGTTTCCTCCATTACGGCTGCCATTCTGGCGGAACGATATCCGAACAGTGATACCACCGATGCTGGCAGTAAAAAGGCGGAGATTGTCGAAAGTACGGTTGATGAACTGTGGCGTGATGGCCGCAATGCGATCAGCGATGTCGCTGGCGTGTCGCACTGTGTGATCGGTCTGCTCTGATGAAAGTCTATGCCGAACAGGACGATACCGTGGATTCACTCTGCTGGAGGTACTACGGGCGCACCGAATCGGTGATGGAACAGGTTTACGCGGCTAACGTTGGCTTAGCCGCTCGCGGGGCAATTTTGCCCCATGGCTACGCGGTGGAGCTGCCGGATATTACTCAGGCCGCAGTCAGCGAAACCGTCTCACTTTGGGACTGATGACCATGGAGCGCATCACCTCGTTTATTTGTTATTGCGTCGCGGCCTTTCTGGCGTGGCTCGGCGCAATGTCGCCGCAGGATATTGCCTTTTTAGTCGGTGCCGCCGTCGGCGTGGCGACCTTTCTGGTGAACTGGTACTACCGGCGCAAAACTTACCGCCTGCTGAAAGCTATGGGCGTCAGAGGAGACATAAATGCAGCCATCAATCGTTAGACGCTGCGCCGTCGCCGCCGTCCTGGCGATTGCCGCGCTGCTGCCGCAAACGCCGAACCTGAAAACCTCCGCCGCCGGTCTGGCACTGATTGCCGATTTTGAAGGCTGCCGCCTATCCGCCTATCAGTGCAGCGCGGGTGTCTGGACAAACGGCATCGGGCACACCGCAGGCGTGAAACCGCAAACGCACATCAGCGAACGTCAGGCCGCCATGAATCTGGTGGAAGACGTGATACTGGTGGAGAAAGGCATTGCCCGATGTATGCCGGTTGCCATGCCGCAGCCGGTGTATGACGCCGTGGTGTCGTTCGCGTTCAACGTCGGCGTGACGGCGGCGTGTAAATCCACGCTGGCGTTTTTTATCAGCAAGGGAAAATGGCGAGACGCCTGCGAGCAGTTGCCGCGCTGGGTGTTTGTGAACGGTGTCCGCGTCACCGGCCTGGAGCGCCGCCGCGCGAATGAGCTGGCCTACTGCCTGCGGGGAGTCTGATGCGCGTTTTAATTTTATTACTGCTGGCAGCCTGCGCGCTGGCGGGGCTGCAAACCTTGCGTATTAGTGGCCTGCATGATGAAGCCGACCAGGCAAAGCGCATCGTCGGCACGCTTTCCGCTGGTATCGAAAGCCGAGACAACGCCATTAACCGCCTGAACGATGATGCTGTGACGCGGGAACGCCAGGAACAAAGCCTGCGCACCCAGCTCGCACGGGCAAGTCAGGAGGCGCGGGATCGTGAAGTTCACATTCAAAGGTTACTTAATGAAAATCAGGAAATGCGCGACTGGTATGGCGCTCGTCTGCCTGATGGTATTAGCCGGATGCACGCACGTCCCGCCTTTGCCAGCGCCGCAGATTATTTACATTGGCTGTCCGGCGGTAACCAGTTGCCCGATACCGGCAAGCTCACCGGTCACTAACGGCGACTTAAGCGCCGATGTCAGAAACCTGGAGGCCGCGCTGACGGCCTGCGGCCTCCAGGTGGAAGCGGTCAAACAATGCCAGGAGGAACACCGTGTTAAAACCCGCACAGCTACGCAAAGCCTTAACTGACGCCGTGCCGGTGCTGCAAACCAGCCCCGACACGCTGCGGATGTTTGTGGATAACGGGCGCATCGTTTCCACGTTAGCCAGCTCGCTGTCGTTTGAATACCAGTATCAGACTGAGCTGCTTATCACCAACTTTGCCCAGGACTGCGATCTGATTATTGTGCCGATTCTGGCGTGGCTGCGTGAGAACCAGCCGGACATTATGGCGACGCCGGAAAAGCAGCAGACCGGCTTTAAATTTAAGGCTGATATGCTGGATGATGGTTCCTACGATATCGCTATTGATGTGCAGCTCACCGAGCGCGTGATCGTCAAACAGATTGATGCCGGTCTGTATGTTGAACACTTTCCGGAACCTCCGCTGCCGGAGCCGGTGGAAAGGCCGCGTGAGCTGTATCTGCACGGCGAGTTAGTGAGCCAGTGGCATGAGTGAACTGTCAGCGTTTGATACCCGTCTGGCAGGGCTAATTGCGGCGCTGTCACCGCAAAGTCGCAAGGCAATGGCCGCAGCCATTGCGAAGCGTCTGCGCAAACATCAGCAGCAGCGCATTAAGCAGCAGGTCACGCCGGAGGGGCAGCCCTTCACACCGCGCCGCCCGCAGCCGTTGCGCGCAAAGAAAGGCCGCATTAAGCGGGAGATGTTCGCCAAACTCCGAACGGCAAAATACATGAAAGTCAAAGGCACGGCTGACGACGCGGTGGTTGAATTTACCGGCCAGGTCCAGCGCATGGCAAAGGTGCATCAGTACGGGCTGCGGGATCGCCCGTCAGTCCGTGCAAAAGAAATACAGTATCCGGCGCGCCCGCTGTTAGGACTGGACGCTGAAGATATGAAGATCGTTGAGGAGGAATTGGTATTGTTACTTTATAAGTCTTTTAAATCATTTAGTTAAGATGCATTTGATTTTTATACTTGCAAATTTTAGTATAACTATTGAAAGTAGATGTTGTTTAGCAAAAAATTTATTTAAACATAAACAGTGGCGGTTAAATTTTAATTATAGGGAATTAAACAATGGAAGAAAAGATAGAGAACTTAATAAAGCTTCCAATTGCAGAGAATTTAAAGTTCGCTAAGTTCATTGCTGCGAATAGGAAAAAGTTCATCTCCTCACCTAAGATTACAGCTCAGAAATCCACTTCAAGTAATAGCGACCTCATATTGGGTCTCCTAAGTGAGGGCCATGTAACCAAAGCAATAATTGAGCTTAGGGAGCTTTCTTACGATGAATTTTTGAAAGAAGAGTCAATTTTTAATTCTTTTATACTAAAAGAAATAAGCGAAAAATTTGATGCACCAAAAGAAAAATTAGACTATTTTTGCCACCGATTAAATGGTATGGATAATACCAATTTCGATTCTTTAAGGGATAATGTCAGAGACATATTTGGCATGTACTCAGGCTATATAAGCCCATATATATATCAATTATGCCTAAGTAACACCCAGTCAAGAAGATCAAGAGCTGGGAGTGTTTTTGAAGGAATAATTTACTTTCTGTATGAGCATTATGGTTATCCATATGCTTCTCAGGCGAGCATAGGAAAAAAGAATTTTTCAGACTTAGGATTAGGCAAGGTAGTTGATTCAATACTTCCAAGCGTTGATGCTTTTAATCAGCGTAGAGATAAGACCATTGTAGGAACAATGAAAACAACTTTAAGAGAACGCTGGCAAGAAGTTGTGGAAGAAGTTGCAAGGTCAAACCTCCCGAATATTCACTTACTTACGGTAGATGATACAATTTCTAGCGATAAAGCAGACCAGATGGCAAAACATAATATAGTTCTCGTTGTACGTGATGATATAAAAAGTCGTAATGAATTAAGACATCGAAGGAGCATAATAGACTTTGAAACATATTTCCTCGATGAATTACCTTCAACATTGAAATTTTGGAAATAGTTTAGACTCACACCCAATTAACTTTTCAAATGAATGACTTTTTATGAAGGAAAGTTCTATTTTTTGAGGACTACCATTTAAAAAAATTATTAACTCCGGACTATGTTGTGCCTTAGATAGTCAACCTGCCTCAAATTGTATGCCGCCTGACAGGGCGGCATTCTTTTATGCATGAATACATCCATTCCCAAACACGACATGCCGCGCCTGCTGCGCAATCTGATCCGCATTGGCACCGTTGCCGAGGTGGATTTAGTTGCAGGCACTTGCCGCGTGAACACCGGCGGAAACGTCACCGACTGGCTGCACTGGCTGACCTCCCGCGCGGGTCGTTCCCGTTCCTGGTGGGCACCGTCTGCCGGTGAGCAGGTTCTGCTGTTCTGCCTGGGTGGCGAACTCGAAACCGCCTTTGTGATGCCCGGCGTTTTCTCTGATGAATTCCCCGCCCCGTCTGCCTCGGCGGATGCCGTACACGTCACTTTCCCTGACGGCGCAGTGATCGAGTACGAACCCAAAACCGGTGCGCTGCTGGCAACCGGCATTAAGTCCGCCACGGTAAACGCCTCGGAAAAAGTCGCGGTAACTGCACCGGATATAACCTGCACGGCGAAAACGCGCATCACGCTCGACTCGCCGGAAGTGGTCTGCACGAAAAAACTCACCACCGGCACTATCGAAATCAAACAGGGCGGCACCATGACAGGCAACCTCACACACAGCGGCGGCAGCATCACATCAAACGGCGTGGTTGTGCATAACCATAAACACGGCGGCGTCCAGACGGGCGGCGGTAATACCAGCACACCGATCTAATAAGGGGATTTAATGAGCAAGAATCTAAAAGTATTTTTGTCTGTTTTCGCTGCCGCAATAGCAGGTGTCATGCTGGCAAGCGGGACGAATGGCTGGTGGTTAGTGGCGGGTATCGGCGTGTACCTGTTGTTTAAAAATGACTAAAGCTAAATACATCGGGTTAGCTCGCGATACGGGGCGCAGCGTTGAAGACCTGGCACACATTCAGCAGTCGGTCAGCGACATTTTGCGCACGCCCGTCGGTTCCCGCGTCATGCGCCGTGACTATGGTTCACTGCTGTCTGAACTGACTGACCGCCCGCAGAATGCCGCGCTGCGGCTGCAAATCATGGCGGCCTGTTACAGCGCGATCCTCAAATGGGAGCCGCGCGTCAGCCTGACCGGCATCACCTTTGAAACGACGTTCGACGGGAAAGCGGTGGTTGAACTCACCGGCATCCGCAAAGACACGTCCGCCGCCATCTCCTTAACCCTTCCAGTGAGCTGAATAATGGCAACTATCGACCTGAGCCAGTTACCCGCCCCCGACGTGGTGGAGGTGCTGGATTACGAAATCCTGCTGGCAGAACGCAAAGCCACGCTGGTGTCGCTGTATCCCGAAGACCAGCAGGCCGCCATCGCCCGCACATTGACGCTGGAGTCTGAGCCGATTGTGAAGCTGCTGGAGGAGAACGCTTACCGCGAAGTAATCCTGCGTCAGCGGGTTAATGAAGCTGCGCAGGCGGTGATGCTAGCTTTTGCCACCGGAACAGACCTGGACAATATCGCCGCCACGTTCAGCGTTGAACGCCTAACGATCACGCCTGCGGATACGGTCAGCGTGCCCGCCGTGGCGGCGGTGATGGAAAGCGATGCGGATTTACGTATCCGTGCGCAGCAGGCGTTTGAAGGGCTGAGCGTGGCCGGTCCGGTTGGCGCGTATGAGTATCACGGGCGCTCAGCCGACGGGCGCGTGGCGGATATTTCGGTGATCAGTCCGTCGCCCGCGTGCGTCACTATTTCCGTGCTGGCACAGACCGGCAACGGCACCGCCCCCGCTGACCTGCTGGCGAAAGTGCAAGCCGCGCTCAACGATGAAAACGTGCGCCCCGTGGCCGACCGCGTGACCGTTCAGTCAGCAACCGTCGTGAATTACACCATTGATGCCGTGCTGTATTTGTTCCCTGGTCCCGAAGCCGAACCCATTCGCGCAGCCGCCGAGGCGAAGCTTATCGCCTACACCACCGCGCAGCACCGTTTAGGCCGCGACATCCGGCTGTCGGCCATTTACGCCGCGCTGCACGTTGAGGGCGTCCAGCGGGTAGAGCTGAAAAGCCCGAAGGCCGACATCGAGCTGGACAAAACCCAGGCGTCATTCTGCACCGCGTACACCCTGAAAGTGGGCGGCTACGATGAGTGATCGCCTGCTGCCCGTCGGTTCATCAGCGCTGGAGGTGGCCGCCGCCGACGCCTGCGCCGCGCTTGAAAACGTACCGGTGCCGCTGCGGCAGCTCTGGGATCCGCTGACCTGTCCGGCAAAGTTTTTGCCCTATCTGGCCTGGGCGCTGTCGGTAGACCGCTGGGATGAAAACTGGCCGGTTGCCACTAAGCGGCGCGTGATTCAGTCGGCCTGGTTCATTCACTGCCATAAGGGAACCATTGGCGCTATTCGGCGCGTTGTGGAGCCGCTCGGCTACCTGATTAACGTGACCGAGTGGTGGGAAACCAACGACGAACCGGGGACGTTTCGCCTGGACATCGGCGTGCTGGAAACCGGCATCACCGAGGAAATGTATTTAGAGATGGAGCGGCTGATAGCCGATGCCAAACCCGCAAGCCGCCATCTGATTGGGCTGACCATCACCCAGGATATTAAAGGCGACGTTTACATTGGCGCAGCACAGTACGTCGGCGAGCTGCTGACCGTTTACCCCGCATAAGAGGACGATATGAGCACATTTAAATCCGTTGTCACCACGCTCGGCCAGGCGCGCATCGCGGCGGCCATTGCGGCAGGGACTGACATCAACATTACGCAGCTGGCCGTCGGCGACGGAAACGGCAAGGCAACAACGCCGATCGCTACGCAGACAAAACTGGTGAAAGAGATGTACCGCACGCCGCTCAATTCCTTAAAGCTGGATCCGACTCATGGCAACTGGGTGATTGCCGAAGCGGTGCTGTCTGCCAGCGTCGGCGGTTTTTGGATGCGCGAAATGGGGCTATTCAGCAGCGACGGCGCGCTGATTGCCGTCTGCAACATGGCGGACACCTATAAACCGACGCTGGCGGAAGGTTCAGGCCGTACGCAGACGTTGCGCATGGTCATTGCGGTCAGCAACACCGAAGCGATCAGCCTGCTGATCGACGACTCGGTGATTATGGCGACGGAACAGTATGTGAATGACCTGCTAGCCGCGCATGAAAAATCCCGTAACCACCCCGACGGCACGCTGACGGCAAAAGGTTTTGTCCAGCTCAGCAGCTCGGTCAGCAGTACCAGCGAAGCGCTGGCCGCCACGCCAAAAGCGGTGAAGGCTGTGAATGACAACGCCAACAGCCGTGTCCCTTCCACGCGTAAAATTAACGGTAAGGCATTAAGCGCTGACCAAACTCTGACGGCGGCGGACGTGGGGGCGCTGCCTGTAGCATCCGCTGTACTGGGCACGACAAATATCAATACACTTAACCTGGCAAAAATAGGCGTCTACGTGCAGAGCACCGGCGCGAATGCCACGGTCGCGAATGGCTATCCGGCGGGCTCGCAGGCGGCGGGCGTGCTGGAGGTGATCCCCGCTTCCTGGACAGGCGGCGTTCTCCAGCGTTACACGGTGCAAAATACCGGCCTGGTGTGGACACGTGCGCTCAATGCCTCCTGGAATGGCAGCGATGGACCATGGCGTAACTGGGAGCAAGTGAGCGCAGTCAATTCCGTTAACGTACCCACCGCCATTCTGACCGCTACCGATATTAATACTTTGGGTTTTGCCAGCGGCAACTCAGGCACGGCGATTTACTCACAGCCTAAAAATGTGAACGCGACCGCCGCGCTGCACTATCCCCAGACCATCGCGGGTACGCTGTACGTGACACCCAGCGCCTACGGCTGCCAGCAGATGTATGTGACGTTTACAGGCAATATCTGGAATCGCGGATTGTCTGCTGACTGGAACGGGGCAGATGGTCCCTGGAAAGAATGGGTGCCGACCTATAGCGCAAACAACAAGCCGACGGCGGCAGACGTAGGCGCCTGGACGGCAGCGCAAAGTGTCGCCAGTGAAAAGGCGCTGTCTGATGAAATTGCCACGGCCTTTAAAATCCGTAACAACTTAACCGCAGCGGATACCCCGAACACCTTGCGCGGCAGCAGCATGTTTGGGCATTACGGCGTGCCAGGTGCTGCTGCGGCGACCACGGAAAAAGGCTATCCGATAAATAATTTTGTCGGCGTGATTTTCGTTACCTGGGGTCCGAATGCGACGCAGCAAATTGCTTTCAATAACAACGGGCGGCAATTCACCCGCTCTATGACGGGGGCGTGGAACGGTGTCGATGGTCCATGGTCTGCCTGGAATGAAATTTACTGTCAGGCCAACAAACCGACTCCGGCAGACGTCGGCGCGTTACCGGCGGGCGGAACGGCCGTGGCAGCGTCCAAACTCGCCACCGCCCGGAAGATTGCCGGTGTAGCCTTTGACGGCACCAAAGACATCAACCTCACCAACTCGAATGTCGGGCTGGGGAATGTCGGGAACTTTTCCGCTGTTCAGCAAGGCGGCGGTGCCGGTATGCAGAGCAATAAAGTCTATATCGGCTGGACGGGTTCTAAGGTCAAAATTCAGGTAGATGCTTCTGATATGGGAGAGGTTTACACCACCAATTTCCCGCCGCCGCAGCAAGATTTGTCAGGGTATGCTCACCGTGATTGGATCACCTATGTTGGCCTCGAGGCTGATAACCCAAATGCCCCTTACATGAGGCGTGCATCAAATAATGCGCTGGTTTATTTAGCAACCAGCGCCTGGTCGGACTCTCGCTTTATTTATGACGTGCAGCGCGGCAGCCAGGCGCTGGAGAATGCGGGATGGACGGCGCAACAGAACTGGGAAGCGCCTACCGGTTGTTTCATGACGGGGTTAAATATCCGCTCGGATATGGGCGACTGCCGAATGATGGGGAAATACTACCGCGCATTAATGATTAGAACGGCCAGCGGAAGCTGGCGTCAGGTGGGTAACTAAGATGATCACATTTAAAAATATCAAAATTTCTAAGCAGGTGTTAGAGGAAGGCATTCCCCTGCCCGTGATGTATTTCGAAGATGAAACGGGTCAGGACTGGTACAAACTGCGAGATGAAAAATGGCAGGGCGAAAACTGTTTCATTGCCGTTGGTGCTGACGGATTTATTTCTACCTGGTCGGGTAACCCTAACTTTCTCACCTTATCTGAAGGCGTGAGCATTTACGAAATCAGCCCGGAAGCGTTGCCCGAAGATATCAGAGATCACCCTTACAGCTATGAGAACGGCGAGTTCGTGAAATTTGTACAGCCTGCGATTGAGGTCGCAGCACAGCAAAAAAGTACGTTGCTCAGTCAGGCCGCCGCCGCCATTGCTCCGCTACAGGATGCGGTTGATGTTGACGACGCCACCGACGATGAACTGGCAAGCCTGAAAGCCTGGAAGAAATTCCGCGTTGCGCTGAATCGCCTCGATTTATCCGCTGCGCCGGAAATCGACTGGCCTGCTGTACCTGAGTAAATTGATCGCTGAAAACGATCAATTACGGATAATTGATCAGTAGTAACTATTTGAACATGTCCTGCATATGTCTAAGGATATCCTCAGACTTTTTAGGAGGATGAAATGGAATTAAACCAGGAAGAAGCGGAGATAGTTGCGGGATTTATCGCGGCAAACTGGGCGGCATTTTCGCAAGCCGCTGAGGGCGTGATATCCGTTTGTGCTTTGCACCGGCTGGCTGAAAAATTAGGGTTGGAGAATTAACTCCTCCGCTTTTCAATTCTATTGACCACTGCCCCCACGAGGGGCTTTTTTGTATCTGGCCTTCACCACGTTGTGCCATTTCCCACACACCCCGCCCGCCGTGCCTGATTGTCCCCAACACGCGATGATTGACCTCACCCAAATCACAGGAAAAAACACCATGGCTGATTATCATCACGGTGTGCGCGTTGTTGAAATCAACAACGGCACCCGCGTTATCTCCACCGTTTCCACCGCAATCATCGGGATGGTCTGCACCAGCGATGATGCGGACGCCGACGCGTTCCCGCTGGATACGCCGGTGCTTATCACCAACGTACTGACCGCCGCCGGCAAGGCCGGTAAAACCGGCACACTCCGCGCCTCACTGATGGCAATTGCCAACCAGGCGAAACCCGTTGTCGTTGTTGTGCGCGTGGCGGCAGGTGACACCGAGGCGGAAACCACCTCGAACATCATCGGCGGCACCGACGCCACCGGCATGTATACCGGCATGAAAGCCCTGCTGTCCGCCCAAACCGAACTCGGCGTGAAGCCGCGCATTCTCGGCGTGCCGGGGCTGGATAATCTGGACGTCGCGACGGCGCTCGGTGCCGTGTGTCAGCAGCTGCGCGCCTTTGGCTACGTAAGCGCCTACGGCTGCAAAACCGTGTCCGATGCCATCAAGTACCGGGAGAATTTCAGCCAGCGTGAGCTGATGGTCATCTGGCCGGATTTCGTCGCCTGGAACACCACCACCAACGCCAGCGACATCGCGCCCGCCACCGCCTATGCCCTCGGCCTGCGTGCCAAAATCGACGCCGAAACCGGCTGGCATAAAACCCTGTCAAACGTCGGCATCAACGGCGTGACCGGCCTGTCTGCCAGCGTCTATTGGGATTTACAGACCACCGGCACCGACGCCGACCTGCTGAACCAGGCGTGCGTCACCACGCTTATCCGCAAAGGCGGATTTAAGTTCTGGGGGCAGCGCACCTGCTCTGACGATCCGCTGTTCCTGTTTGAGAACTACACCCGCACCGCGCAGGTGCTGGCGGACACCATGGCCGAAGCGCACCTGTGGGCAATGGACAGGCCAATGACCCCGACGCTTATCAAAGACATGATTGCGGGCATCAACGCCAAACTGCGCGAAATGAAAACCGCCGGTCTGATCATCGACGGCACCTGCTGGTACGACGCGGAGGCTAACACCGTCGAAACCCTGAAAGCGGGCAAGCTGTTCATTGATTACGACTATACGCCGGTGCCGCCGCTGGAAGATTTAACCCTGCGTCAGCGCATCACCGATCAGTACCTGGCGACGTTCGCCACGGCCATCAACAGCTAAGAGGCGCTAAACCATGGCACTGCCAAAGAAACTGAAATACCTGAACTTGTTTAACGATGGTCACAACTACGTCGGCGTGGTCAGCGCGCTGACGTTGCCAAAGCTGACACGCAAGCTGGAGAACTATCGCGGCGGCGGCATGAACGGTGCCGCGCCGATTGACTTCGGGCTGGACGATGACGCGCTGACGCTGGAATGGACGATGGGCGGGTTGGATATGCTGGTGCTCCAGCAGTGGGGGGAGGTTGACGCTACGCCGCTGCGCTTTGCCGGTTCCTTCCAGCAGGACGACACCGGCGAAACGCTCGCGGTGGAAGTCGTGATGCGCGGGCGTCACAAAGAGATTGATTTTGGCGAGTACAAACAGGGCGAAGACACCGAAACAAAAGTGTCCACCCAGTGCACCTATTTCAAGCTGAGCATCAACGGGCAGGATGTGATCGAGGTGGACACCGTGAACATGGTGGAAATCGTCAACGGCGTTGACCGCCTGGCGGAGCACCGCAAAAACATCGGCCTGTAACCCCTGAGCGGCGCTGGTTCGCGGCGCTGCTATACCCCTTACGATTTAAGAGAATGTCATGAAACAGATTAATGAAGCCGCTATCGAAAACGAAAACGTCATTACCCTGGAAGAACCGATCACCCGTGGCGAAATGGTGATTAGTCAGGTTGAAATCATCAAGCCAAACGCCGGTCATCTGCGCGGCATCGGCCTTGCCTCCTTGTCGAATGCGGACGTTGACGCGCTGGTGACGGTGCTGCCGCGCATCACGCTGCCGATCCTCACCAAACAGGAGTGCAACGAGCTTTGCCTGCCCGACCTGATCGCCCTGGCGAGCAAGGTGGTCGGTTTTTTATCGCCGAAATCGGAACAGTAAAACTGCCCGCCTCTTTGATAGTTGACGACCTGATGGCTGACATTGCGGCGGTGTTTCACTGGCAGCCCTCGGAACTCTTTGCGATGTCGCTGACCGAGATTATCGGCTGGCGGCGTCGCGCGTTACTGCGTAGCGGAGCCGAAAGTGAGTAATTTACGATTGCAGGTGCTGCTGAACGCCGTGGATCGGGCGTCGCGCCCTTTCCGCTCGGTGGAAAAAGCCAGTAAAGCACTCAGCGGAAACATCCGCAACACGCAGGACACCCTGCGAAATCTCAACGCGCAGGCGTCGCAAATCGACGGCTTTCGCAAGGCGAGCGCGCAGCTGGCCGTCACCCGTGCCAGCCTGAAAAAAGCCAAAGAGGAAGCCAGCCGGCTGTCGCAGGCGTTTGCCAATACCGCGAACCCGACGGCTAAGCAGACGCGGCTGATGGAGGCAGCGAAGCGCGCCGCCAGCGAATTGCAGGCCAAAGAAAACAGTCTGCGCAATTCTGTGCAACGTCAGCGCGGCGCGCTGGAGTCGGCGGGGATTTCCACGCGGAACCTCGCCGCCGAGCAGCGCCGGTTACGAGCCAGCTCGCAGGAGGCGAACGCCACGCTTGCCCGTCAGCGGGAGGTGCTTGCAAGGCTGAACCGGCAGCAGCAGCGGCGGGACAACAGCCGCAGGCGTTTTCAGGCAACCCAGCGCGCAGGCGACACCATCCGAAATAACGGCGCGGTAGCGATGGGCGTGGGTTCGGCGGCTCTGTATGCAGAGGGGAAATTTATCGCCCCAGGCATCACTTTTGATAAAGAGATGTCCGGCACGCAGGCGATCCTCGGGCTGGATAAGACCGACAAAAAGCTGGCAGCTATCCGGCAGCAGGCGCGCGACATCGGCGGAAGCACGGCATTTTCTCCGATGGACGTTGCGCGCACGCAGGGCGTACTTGCCCGCTCCGGCTATAACGCCGACTCCATTCTCAGCTCAACCGAATCCACGGTGAACCTGTCGCTGGCTTCGGGGATTGATATTGCCGACGCCGCCGACATCGTCACTAACATGCAGTCGGCGTTCAACATCCCGATGGATCAGATTAAGCGCGTCTCTGACGTGATGACCAAAGGGTTTACCAGCTCGAACACCAACCTGATTGAGCTGGGCGAGGCGATGAAATACGTGGCACCTATCGCCCAGGCGGCGGGTGCCAGTATCGAAGACACTACCGCGATGCTCGGCGTGCTGGCGGATAACGGCATCAAAGGCAGTATGGCGGGCACCGGTGCCAGCGCGATGTTTAGCCGGTTGCAGGCACCGACGGGGCAGTCACCGGCGGCGCTGAAGGAGCTGGGGATCAGTACGCGGGATAAGAAAGGCAACATGCTGCCTATTCAGAAAATCCTCACCGACATCAACGCCTCATTCAAAAGGAACAAGCTCGGGACGGCGCAGCAGGCCGAATATCTGAAAGTGATCTTCGGTGAAGAGGCGATGAAAGGCGCGGTGAAGCTGGTGGAGGCCGCAGGCAACGGCAGGCTGACCGAAAAGAAAACCGCGCTGGAAAACTCGCGGGGATCGGCGGCGTCGGTCGCGAAGGTGCAGACCGATAACCTCGACGGCGACCTGAAAAACATGCAGTCCGCGTTTGAGGATTTGCAGATCGAAACCTTTGATAAACAGGACTCCAGCCTGCGAAAGCTGACGCAATCCGCGACTGACTGGCTCGGCAACGTGGGCAAGTGGGTGAAGGCCAACCCGAAGCTGACCGGCACTATCGTTAAGTCAGCGTTGGCGGTGACGAGCCTGGTTGTTGGCCTCGGCGTGCTGGGCGTGGTTGTCGGTCCGGTCGTGAAAGGTCTGGGTTATATCGGCATGGCACTGAAAGGCGTGGGTACCGCGCTGCTGTGGATGGGACGCGCCGCGATGGCAAACCCGCTGCTGGCCGTGGTCGCACTGATCGCGATGGCGGCGATTTATATCTGGGCGAACTGGAGCACGCTGGAGCCGAAGTTTAAAAAGATGTGGGACGCGATTGCCGCCTGGACGACAGAAGCCTGGGCAACCATCACCGACTGGCTGACCGGCACCTGGAACAGCATCGTTGCCGGTGTGCAGGGATTATCGGATAAGTTTGCGGCGGTCTGGACGGGCATTAAAGACGGGGCAAAAACCGGATTTACCGCCTTTGTCGATTATCTCAAATCCTTTGGGCTGAAGATTATCGACGTGGTGAAAAGCCTGCCAGGCAAATTTAAAGAGGCGGGCAGCAACATGATCACCGCGCTGATGGACGGAATTGCCGCGAAGTGGCAGGCGCTGAAAGACAAGCTTTCCAGCATGACCGATTTCCTACCGGACTGGATGAAATCGGACGGCGATAAAACCATTTCGGTGAGCGTCAGCAATAGCCTGCCGAAACCGGCGGAAGGGCTTTCTTCCCCTTCGCAGTTTTACGGCACCGGCGTCGAAGCTTACGGCTATGCGGGCATGTTCGATAAAGGCGGCGACATTGCCGCTGGTGAAATCGGGATCGTGGGCGAGAACGGCGCGGAGCTGGTACGTGGTCCGGTCAGCGTCACGGGGCGTCGGGATACGGCGGCGCTGATGCGTAATCAGGCTCCGGTGGAAGCCCCGACTTTTAACGTTTACGCGGCACCCGGACAAAGTGCGAAGGACGTCGCCGCCGAGGCAATGCGTTTATTTGAAGATTACATGCGCCGCCAACGTTCTGCGGCGCGAAGCTCAATGAATTACGGCTAAGGAGGTTTCTATGATGCTGGCTTTGGGGATGTTCGTGTTTATGCTGCAAACCCTGCCCTATCAGAGTTTGCAACGCTCGGCGGAATACCGCTGGCCGACCAATGACCGGATCGGCCTGCGCGCCGCGCCGCAGTTTCTCGGCCAAGGGGATGAAAAAATCACCCTGACCGGCACGCTGCTGCCGGAAATCACCGGCGGCAGGCTGAGCCTCGACGCGCTGCGCCTGATGGCCGATCAAGGTCGCGCCTGGTCGCTGATTGGCGGCAACGGTGCGATTTACGGGATGTTCGTGGTGGAAAGCCTCAGTGACGAACATTCGGAGTTTTTCGCTAACGGTGCCGCCCGCAAAATTGAGTTTACGCTGAGCCTCAAGCGGGTGGACGAAAGCCTGACCGCCATGTTCGGCGATATCAAAACTCAGGCCGACGGCCTTCTGGATCAGGCGGGCGGGATTGCCAGCAATGCGCAGAAGTATGCTGGCGGGCTGATGTCATGATGTCCACGATCGCAATGGATAACGGCGCACAGATTGCGCCGGACTACATGGTTAAACTCGCCGGTTCAGACATCACCACGGATATCAGCAGGCGACTTATTTCGCTGTCGCTGACCGACAACCGCGGCTTTGAGGCTGACCAGCTCGACATCGAGCTGGACGACGCGGACGGGCTGATGCAGATGCCTCCGCGCGGCGCGGTGCTGAGCGTCTTTCTGGGCTGGAAAGGTCAGGCGCTGTTCCATAAGGGGGAGTTTACGGTGGACGAAGTGGAGCATCGGGGCGCGCCGGATACGCTGACGCTGCGCGCTCGCAGCGCGGACTATCGCGGCAGCCTGAATTCCCGCCGCGATCAGTCCTATCACGACACGACGCTGGAGGCGATTGTCTCCGCCGTGGCGGCGCGCAACAGTCTTGAGCCCGCCGTCGCCGAGTCGCTCAAGGGTGTGAAGGTTTCGCACATCGACCAGACGCAGGAAACCGATGCAGCGTTTATCACCCGTCTGGCCGAACTGAACGGCGGGGTTGTCGCCATCAAGGCCGGTAAACTGATTTTTATTAAGCCAGGCTCAGCCCTCACCGCCAGTGGCAAGCCGATCCCGCAAATGACGCTGACCCGCAGCGACGGCGACGGGCACACCTTCAATATTGCTGACCGTGACGCTTACACCGGCGTATCAGCAACCTGGCTGCATACCAAAGAACCAAAGCCCAAAAGGGTAAAGGTACAGCGGAAGAAAAAAGAAAAGCACCTGCGCGCCCTGCAACATCCGGCGGCTAAAAAGACCACGGCGAAAGCACAAAAAGCGCCGGAGGCGAAAGAAGGCGAATATCTGGCGGGCAGTGATGAAAACGTGTTTGCGCTGACGACGGTCTACGCCACGCAGAAGGCCGCCATGCGGGCAGCACAGGCCAAATGGGACAAGCTACAGCGTGGCGTCGCACAGTTTTCTATCTCACTGGCTCGCGGACGTGCCGACCTGTTCCCCGAAACCCCGCTGGCGGTGTCAGGCTTTAAAGCTGTGATCGACGCGCAGCCATGGATAATCAGCAAGGTCACGCACAGCCTGAACAATGGCGGCTATACGACCGGGTTGGAACTGGAGGTGTTGTTGTCAGATGTGAGTTATGAGGCATCGGAAAGTGGCGAGGCGTATTAGCGCCTCGTTCTTTTGTCAAGATTTTGGTGTAAACACCCACTCACCTGGTGAAGAGTATTCGGTACCATCATCATCCATAACTTTCGCATTTAGAACTTTAGCGACTTCAAGCATTTTCAAATACAAGGCTGTATCAGGCCATTTCGTTGAGATATTGCCATTACACCACTCAAGCCATGATTCTGGATAAGCGCTTTCACCTGACCATAATGCAAAGAACTCACCACTTGGCTCATAAATGGAAAACTCAGGATCGGTATTAACAACATTCAACCATTCTTCGCTGGAAATCTGACTATCTTCATTATCAGCCCAGAACTCAGCACGTGTGATATGAAATTCGACGCCCACTGCAACCTCTTTGTTTAATGTAAAACACTGTAATAGCGAGTGTATGATTTTCGAAATAACATACAATGATTGAATCTGATTTAAATGATTATATGGTGATTATTATGATGCATTGCCCCAAATGCCAGCACGCAGCTCACGCCCGTTCAAGCCGTTACCTCAGCACCAATACCAAAGAGCGTTATCACCAGTGTCAGAATATCAATTGCAGTTGCACGTTCAAAACTCATGAAACGATCGCCGATATTATTGTTGAGCCAGGAACCGTCCATGCCGTGCTGCTGCATCCGGATAAACATAGTCAGCAGTCGTTGCAAATGCACTGAGACGAAGCCCGCGAAAGCGGGTTTTTACTTTCATAGATTCAGTGAATTAATCCCCTTACATGTATACGCCTGACTAAATCAAACATTTACACTGTTTTTATATACAGTAAAATTCACATTCTCAAAAAGGAGGATGTGATGAGTGTAAGAAAGCTGTCTACCGGTAAATGGTTATGTGAATGCTACCCGAACGGGAGTGGAGGTAAGCGATGCCGCAGGCAGTTTGATACCAAAGGTGAAGCCGTTTCCTTTGAGACTTACACTATGGATCAGGCAAAGAACAAACCGTGGTTGGGTGAGAAGGAAGACCGGCGGAAGCTGAGCGAACTGGTCGATCTCTGGTACAGCCTGCACGGCTGCTCACTGAATGATAAAAAGGGACGGCTGGGCAAACTGAAGATTATCAGCGCGGGAATGGGTGACCCGATAGCCAGTACCATCACGCCGAGAGACTGGGCGCATTATCGCGATCAGCGGCTGCGCGGTGAGATTGATAACGGCTACAGTACCAGTCTGGCGACCCGTAAAGTGTCAACCGGCACGGTTAACTGTGAGCACGCTTTCCTGCGGGCTGTATTCAACGAGCTGAAACGCCTGGGAGAATGGTCGCTGCCAAACCCTCTCGAGAATATCCGCGAGTTTGATCAGCCGGAACGCGAGATGGCATGGCTGAACCAGGAACAAATTCTGCGGCTCATGGCGGCCTGTGAAGAGCATGGGAATGATGAATTAACGCTGATCGTTAAACTCTGTCTTTCGACCGGCGCACGCTGGAACGAGGCCGCCAAAATCAAAAGCTCGCAGATCTCCCCTTACAAACTCACCTTCATCAATACCAAAGGGAAAAAGAACCGCACCGTCCCCCTCGCCCGCCCGCTCTATGACGAACTGATAGCCCGAAAAGGTGCTCCCTTCTCGCCCTGCTATAAGCAGTTCTATCGGGTGATCAGGCTGGCGGGCATCGAACTGCCAGAGGGTCAGATGACGCACGTTCTCAGGCATACGTTTGCCAGTCACTTCATGATGGCCGGCGGCAACATCATCGTGTTACAGCGCATCCTCGGGCACTCCGATATCCGCGTCACGATGCGTTACGCACACTTCGCGCCCGATCACCTGGAAGACGCAATTTACATGAATCCGCTGGCTCAAATCAGTGGCGATAAAATGGCGATGGGGAATCCAAATGGGTAGCATTGAGGGTAAGTTGAATTGAGGTAAGTGCTTGTTTTAAATGTAAGTTGTTGATTTTAAAAACCAACAAAAAAAAGACCGAATACGATTCCTATATTCGGTCTAGGGAAATGGCTCTTGGGAGAGAGCCGTGCGCTAAAAGTTGGCATTAATGCAGGCTGTTAAGCCGTACAATGTAAAGGATAGCCGACAGCTGACTATTTTCCACTCAACTCGCAACATAGTGATAATAACAATGCTGTATTATTTTCATTATGTGACAACATTCGCAAAGCATGAGTTTAACAACAGTCACTTATTCGCAGCACAGCAACTCAGCAGAGTGATTCCGCTTTGGTGATAAATGGCGCGAGGCTCATTTTTTGTCCCGGATTCTGCGGGTCATCAAGCAAGATTTTTTCAAGCGGAACCGCCTGGACCTGACGATTTTTCACCTGTTCTTTCGCCACATCGTTCAAAGGATATTGCGCCAGTGTGCTGTCGTTGATCACATATAACGCATGGCCGGGACGGCACTGCAGCATCACCTCTTCCCGGGTGAAAGCCCATGCCTTGCCGTATTGTAAACGGCTGACGGTTTCCAGTTGTGGCGCAGCCAGACTGCTGGCGGACAAGGTCAGCAATACGCAGGCAAGCAGTGATTTCCTCATGATATTTCCTCGGTAATAATTTTATTCTTAATACGTTATTAATAACTGTTTCAGCGCGGTGCCAGCGTAGCAAAAAGGCTCACAAGCAGCAGAACGATCAACGCCAGAGCCCATTCTACACGGGTCATCTGCACAAAACGTCGTTCGGCCTGCTCGGGTTCTTTGCTCATCAGTGGTACCAGATGATAACGGTTATATACGGCGACGGCGGCCATTATGCCAACCAGCACGATTTTGATCTCGAGCAGACACTGGTAAAGCGAGGTCATATCCGTCGGCCAACGTTGCAGGATAATGGCAGTGTTGGCGATGCCGGTCAGTATCACCAGCGCGACTGCCGCGTGCCCCCAGGTCGAAAAGCGGATAAGCGTGGCAATAGCGTAAGGCCGGACTTCAGGTTTTCGGGCGTAGAACATGCATGTCAGCAGCGGGAGCAAACAGCCAAACCAGTAGGCGGCGCTAAGCAGATGAACCATATGATTGAGGCGCTGCACCAGCCCTAATAACCCCTGATGCATGGCGGCATGGCCTATCAGCGCCTGACTGAGCAGCAGGCCAAGCGAGCACAGAAATACCAGCAGGTTACGAACCGGAAGCCAGTCCATCAGTAACACCAGCAGCAGCGCGGCAGTCAGCAACAAGTGCCAGCGCCATACTTCGCCAAAAGTGGTGGTCAGCACCAGCAACCAGACATTCAGGTTCAGGCCGTCACTCCAGCCATTGCCCATCAGCGCAGCCTGAATCGCCAGCATTCCGACAGAGGTGATCGCGGCGACCACGCCGGACCACATCATCAGGGTCTGATTTCTTTGCAGTAACATCCCCGAAAAGCCGGCAGGCGCCAGCAGGGAGCAAAACACACTCAACCCGAAAATTTGCATCAGCGACGCAAAGTGGGCAAACCGGCACAGGACGAACAGTGCAGTCAGGCTCATAACTTATTTAACGGTGAAACTGTAGTTACCGTGGGTTTTATGACCGTCAACTGACACCACGTTCCACGACACCGTATATTTGCCGGATGTCAAAGCCTCTGGCAGAGGAACAACCGCCTGGGTATTGTCATTGGCAGCCAGTGTCATCGCGCCGGTTTTAACGGCTTTTTTGGCGGCGTCTGCCAGGGTGATTTTGCTGAAGTTCGGTTCGATACCTTCACTGAACCCAAGAGAGAGTTCGGTCGGGCTGGCAGTCAGAACGGCATTCGCAGCGGGAGTTTGGGTTTTAAGATGTGCATGCGCGAGGGCTTGCTGTGAGATAAATCCGCTCAGCAATACGGCTGAGACTGCCATGGCACGGCAAAGAGAGGAGGTTTTTTTCAACACGATAGTTCCTTGGCTTGCGTAATGATGAATTTATAACGCCGCCACTTTATCGCAATCCCATGTAAAACGTTTGTCATAAATGCATAAAAAAACGCAGAAGCCGGAGCATTCTGCGTTTTATGACCATCACAAACCGGGTTTATACGGCCGGGGCTTGTGCCGCCATGGTTTTAAGATCTTTATCGACAAAGAACAAGCCGTTGCCGGTGTTGCTGACCAGAGCCAGTTTATCGAGAACTGATTTGAACAAGGTTTCTTCTTCATGCTGCTCTGCCACATACCATTGCAGGAAGTGGAAGGAAGAATAGTCTTTCAGCGTCATCGCCAGATCGGCCAGTTCGTTAATTTTTTGTGTGATCAACTGCTCATGCTCATAGGTCTGCATGAACAGATCAGACAGGGATTCGAAGCTGACCGGCGGTGCGGCGATAGCGCCCAGCAGCGGCAATGCACCTGTATCACTGACATATTTGAACAGGCGGTGCATGTGATCCATTTCTTCCATCGAGTGCTTTTTCAGAAACGCTGCCGCGCCTTCGTAGCCTTTGTCACTGCACCATGCACTCATCTGCAAATATAAATTGGCTGAATAAAATTCAAGGTTCAGCTGTTCATTAAGCTGATCGATCATTTCTTTTTTAAGCATGATGCGGCTCCATAAAATAATTAAGGCAGGCGGATGTGTTTATTTACCCGCATTATGCCCGTATCAATACAAAATAAGAACAGCCAATTCACATTATTATCCATACAGGCAACATTTAAAACCAACTCATTGATATGTATCATTTTATTTTTATCGAAAATATCCAATAATGATAACCATTAACATCTAAATGTATATTAAAAAGAATCATTCCTATTCGCAGAATTAATTAAAAACATGTTGATGAATATAACTATCACTTCCATAACCTGAATAGTTCTTATTTACTTAAATTGCATTTAACGAAAATGGATTTTTGAGCGGAACATAAAAGTGAGCCAACGACGTTCACCCCGGCGTTGTGCTCGGGTACAATGCGCGCAAATGAGATGCACGGGAGGTTGCAATGAGTATCAATCTGGCAGAAATCAGTAAAGATGAGATGGATCGGATTAACATCGATCTGGCGGCTTCAGCGGTCGCTTTCAAAGAGCGTTACAATATGCCCGTTGTGGCAGAAATGGTAGAACGGCAACAGCCTGAACATCTGCGCACCTACTTTCGTGAGCGTGTGATGCATTATCGCGGGGAATCCCATAAATTCTCCCGTTTACCTTATGAACCGAAGCAAAAGTAACGCAGCTTTAGGCAAACGGGAGGGGAAAGCGATTACCGGCGGGTGGCGAATTGCTGGTTGGTACGAATCAGCTGGTCGAGGATCCCAGGCTCATCAAATGAGTGCCCTGCCCCTTCGATAATATGAAGTTCAGCTTCCGGCCAGGCTTTCGCCAGGTCCCAGGCGTTTTGTACCTGACAGGCCATATCATAGCGACCATGCACGATCACCGCCGGGATATGCCGGATACGGTCAACGTTACGTATCAACTGGTCATCACTGTCTAAAAAGCCAAGATGCGTGAAGTAATGGTTCTCAATGCGGGCGAAGGCCAGCGCAAAGTTATCCTCACCAAATGACGCCGAACCTTCCGCAGGCAGAAGCGTGACCGTCTCCCCTTCCCACAAGCTCCAGATTTTTGCAGCCTCGAGCTGCACTGCGCGATCGCTGGATGTCAGGCGTGCGTGATAAGCGGCGATAACATCCTTGCGTTCTTCCTCGGATAAAATTGAGAGGATACGCTGCCATTTTTCAGGGAAGAATCGCGACGCGCCGTCCTGGTAATACCAGGTCAGCTCCTGTTTGCGCATGGTGAAAATACCGCGCAACACCATTTCACTGACGTGTTCGGGGTGGGTCTGGGCGTAAGCCAGTGCCAACGTGGAACCCCATGAGCCACCGAAGACCAGCCATTTTTCCACGCCCGCCAGCTTGCGCAGACGCTCAATATCTTCAACCAGATGCCATGTGGTGTTGTTGTCGAGGCTCGCATGGGGTGTGGAGCGCCCGCAGCCACGCTGATCAAACAGCATGACATCATAATCATTGGGATCAAACAGCTGGCGATGTACCGATGAACAGCCGCCGCCCGGCCCGCCGTGAATAAAGACAGCCGGCTTGCCTTTCGGGTTTCCGCTGCGCTCCCAGTAAACCTTGTGACCATCGCCGGTATCGAGCAAGCCGCTGGCATAAGCCTCACACGGAGGATATAACCCTTTTAATTTTGGCATGACATTTCCTGTTCTATTTGGCCAGAGTATTGATAGATGTTTTTACAACTCAATAACAGCGCATCGGCCAGCCAACGACAAGTTGTTCTGCATCAAAATCGAATTTTTGTATGCTGTTCGCATACTTATCACGCAATTTCCTCAGGAACTCCCGGTGATGACCCGGAAGACATGACTGTAAAGTCCTGTCAGAAATAAGAAGGGACTTGCAACCTGAGCCAATTTGGCACTAAATAGACGGGCAACCCAATCCACCAGCTTTAAAGAGAGGCAATCATGAGTAAAGGAATGGATAGCAAAAAGAATGCGAAGAAAAAACCATTGAAAACCCCTGCCGAAAAAAAGGCTGATAAAAAAGCCAAGAAAGCATCTGCTTAACAATGTACTTCGTAGAATAAACCCGCTCAGCGCGGGTTTTTTTATGGGATTTTTTCAGGACTTGCAGGCTCAGTTTTTTGCCGCCAGCGCCAGCACAAAGGCGTATTCCAGCGCGATATCTTCGTAAGCTTTGAAACGGCCAGATTTGCCGCCGTGGCCGGAATCCATATCCGTGTGCATCAGAAGCTGGTTGCTGTCCGTTTTCACATCACGCAGTTTCGCCACCCACTTTGCCGGCTCCCAGTATTGCACCTGAGAATCATGCAGGCCGGTGGTGACCAGCATGTGCGGATATGCCTGGGCGCGCACCTGATCGTACGGGCTGTATTGCAGCATGTAGTCGTAATAGGCTTTGTCGTTCGGGTTTCCCCACTCGTCATACTCGCCGGTGGTCAGCGGGATTGATTCATCCAGCATCGTTGTCACCACATCAACAAACGGAACCTGCGCCACGATGCCGTGATACAACGCCGGTGCCTGATTGATGATAGCGCCCATCAGCAAACCGCCTGCGCTGCCCCCCATGGCGTACACCTGTTTCGCATCGCCATAACCTTCAGCGATCAGTTCTTTGGTCACGTCGATGAAATCGTTGAAGGTATTCAGTTTGTTGAACAGTTTACCGTCGTCATACCACTGCTGACCGAGCTCTGCGCCGCCGCGAATATGCGCCAGAGCAAAAACAAAACCGCGATCTAACAGGCTGAGGCGGCTGCCGCTAAACGCCGGATCCATGCTGCTGCCGTAGGAGCCGTAGCCATAAAGCATCAGCGGATTCTGGTGCGGCTTAAATAACTCCGCGCGGTAAACCAGTGAAACCGGTACTTTCACGCCGTCGCGGGCAGTGACCCAAACACGTTCACTGCGATAGTTCGCCGGATCAAAATCTTTCACTTCCTGCTGTTTGAGTAAGGTGCGTTCCTGCGTATCCAGATCCAACTCAAATAACGTACTCGGCGTGGTCATGGAAGAATAGCCATAGCGCAACAGCGAGGTGTCCGGGTCAGGGTTATAGGCCAGCCAGGTGGTGTACGTCGGGTCGTCAAACGCCAGCGACTTTTCCTCACCGGTCTGCCAGTGGATCTGGCGCAGATGCGTCAGCCCCTGCTCACGCTCTTCCACGACCAGCCAGTCACGAAACAGGCTAAAACCTTCGAGCATCACTTCATCGCGCGGCGCAATCAAAGCCTGCCAGGCGGACTCTTCACCGCGGTCACTTTGATACAGACCGAAGTTTTTACCGTCTTTATTAGAACGGATATAAAACTTGCCGAGATAATGATCGAGTGCATATTCGTGATCTTTCCGACGCGACAGGAAGACCTGAGGTGTCGCCTGCGGATCGTCAGCATCCAGCAGTAAAATCTCCGAAGTGGTGGTGCTGTCGAGATGGATCAGAATGTATTTTTCTGAGGTGGTTTTATCCAGACCCACATAGAAGGTGTCATCTTTTTCTTCGTACACCAGTTTGTCTGTTTTCGGGTCAGTGCCGATAACGTGGCGATAAACCTGATACGGCAGCAGCGTTTTTTTGTGTTTGCGCACGTAATACAGCGTCTGCGAATCGTTCGCCCATTCGCTGCTGCCGGAGGTGTTTTTCAGCAGATCGTCGGTCCAGGTGTCGTCATCCAGATTTTTGATGCGGATGTCGTACTGGCGGCGCGACAGAAAATCTTCCGCAACGGCCATCAGTTTGTTATCACGGCTGATATCCAGCCCGCCCAGCGTATAAAACTCGCTGTCTTTGGCGCGTTCGTTACCGTCGATCAACGTGCGCCAGTTTTCCGTCTCGTCTGCAGGTTGACGAAGATAGAGGGCGTATTCGTTGCCCGGCTCATAGCGTGTCTGATAACGGAAACCGTGTTTAACATAAGGAACGGAATGATCCTGCTGGGCAATGCGTGCCACCATCTCGCCATAAAGGGTTTCACGCAGCGCCTGATGCGGCTGCATGGCCTGATCGGTGTAGGCATTTTCGGCGGTCAGATAGGCCAGAACCTGAGGGTCGGTGCGGTCATCGTCACGCAACCAGTAATAATTATCGACGCGTTCATCGCCGTGTACGCTCAGGGTTTCAGGGCGTTTTTCAGCCTTTGGAGGTGTCATCATCGCGGGATCTCTTTGTCCTCTTAGTGGTGTGGTAAGAGTGACAGGTTTATGCGGGGAAACCAAGGGACGGAAAAGAAAGGAATAATGCGTCCGCTGGCTGGCAACGAACGCAGGAAATGCTTAAACGGGTGCGCTGTAGCTGATTTCGCCAAGCTGACAGTTGAGCGTCACCTGATAGGTTTTGTCGGTGTGATCGCCACGAACTTTCAGCGGTATCTCCCAGCGGGCATTATCGCCGCTGATGCTGTCCGGAACGACCCACGCCACCGGTGTGGAAGTCCCGAGGGTTTTCTTATCGGCATCCCAGCGCGGAATACGGTTTTGCAGGAAATCACGTTTAACCAGCGCTGCAATCTCATCTTTGCTGGCGGTGGAACAAGGTGCGACCGTCGCCGTTCTGACTTCAGGTTCAGCGGCCTGCGCCATCTGACTCATCCCGCTCATTCCTGCTAACGCTATTACCACGCCTGTGATCATCTTTTTCATTGTGCGTCTTCCCGCTTTTTGTCGATCGTTATCACTGACCTTGCAGGATCCATATCCCTACAACTGACAAGGTCATCGCTTGCGTCAGATAATATAATCCTCAACAAGGTAATAACACAACATTAACAATAAGACCTGCAACGCAAAAGCGGGATGAAAATCCGTTAACGCAAGATAATAGCCTTACAGTTTTTGCCTTTGATCTTACCTTCCTGCAAACGCTGTAACGCTTTTTTGGCGCTTTTCTGACGGATAGCCACGTAAGCGTGGATCGGGAACATATCGATTTTACCCACTTCCGCAGCCGTCAGACCCGCTTCACCGGTCAGAGCACCGAGGATATCGCCGGGACGAATTTTGGCTTTACGACCCCCGTCAATGCACAGCGTCGCCATCTCAGGATCGAGCGCCACCGGTGTCGCTGCCAGCGCCTGCGCTGCGGGCTGCCAGGTAAAGGTCTGACGGGTATAATCTTCCAGCGCGTGAACCCGCACCATTTCCTGTGGCGTCACCAGACTGACCGCCAGACCGCTGGTGCCTGCACGGCCTGTACGACCGACGCGGTGAATGTGCACTTCAGGATCGAAAGAGAGTTCGTAGTTGATGACCAGACCGAGATCTTTGATGTCCAGCCCGCGCGCAGCCACGTCAGTCGCCACCAGTACGCGGCAGCTGCCGTTAGAGAAACGCACCAGCACGCGGTCACGGTCGCGCTGTTCCAGATCGCCGTTCAGCGCCAGTGCGCTGATGCCTTTACCGGAAAGTGCATCGCAAACATCCTGGCAGTCGCGTTTGGTATTACAGAACACCACACACGACGTCGGCTGATGCTGATACAGCACCGCCGCCAGCAGGGACAAACGCTGATGCTTATCGGCTTCGATAAAGACCTGCTTGATATCAGCAACATCTTCCTCGCCTTCAATTTCGACTTTCAGCGGCTGACGCTGAAATTTAGAGCTGATGCGCTCGATGCCATCCGGATAGGTCGCGGAGAACAACAGCGTCTGACGGGCTGGCGGTGTATAGCTGACCACATCTTCGATATCTTCGCTAAAGCCCATATCCAGCATGCGATCGGCTTCGTCCAGCACCAGCACTTTCAGCTGATCCAGTTTCAGGGTGCCTTTACGCAAATGTTCCTGAATGCGGCCCGGCGTGCCCACAACAATGTGTGGCTGACGAACCAGAGATTCCAGCTGTGGCCCGATGGACTGGCCGCCGCACAGGGTCAGGATTTTGATGTTCTGGGTGAATCGCGCCAGACGACGTAACTCTTTACTGACCTGATCCGCCAGTTCACGGGTCGGACACAGCACCAGCGCCTGCGCGTAGAACTGTGCCACGGTGATGCTGTTCAGCAGGCCGATACCGAAGGCTGCCGTTTTACCGCTGCCGGTTTTGGCTTTCGCCAGAACGTCCTGACCTTGCAGGATGGCAGGCAGAGAAGCGGCCTGAATCGGGGTCATTTCGGTATAACCCAGTTCGGTCAGGTTAGAAAGTTGCTCAGCGGGCAATGTCAGGGCTGAAAAGGAATGCGTGCTCAAGGCGATAACTCTTTATGTGAGGCAAAAATCGGGGCAGCGGCAGAAGGTCTGGCGCCATGGTTTGGCTAAATGATAACAGAGACGCCCGCCGACTGCCTTAAACGGCAGAAAACGGACTGAAAAAATCCGCAGATGCCCTGGCCGGATTGCGTCGCTGAAATCGTTCGAGATACTGCGCAATCGTTTTCGTATGGCACAAATTCAGATATACTGCGCGCCGAAATTCTCATTTTTCTTCATCACAGATCTGGGTACGAAGCTATGTTAACCATTGGTACTGCACTGCGCACCGGCGCCACCCGCGTCATGTTGTTAGGCTCTGGCGAACTCGGTAAAGAAGTGGCGATCGAATGCCAGCGTCTTGGCCTGGAAGTGATCGCCGTCGATCGTTACGCTGATGCACCGGCGATGCAGGTCGCTCACCGCAGCCATGTCATTAATATGCTGGACGGCGACGCCCTGAAACAGGTGATTGAAAGCGAACGCCCTGATTTCATCGTGCCGGAAATCGAAGCTATCGCCACCAGCATGCTGGTTGAACTGGAAAAACAGGGCCACAACGTGGTGCCTTGCGCTGAAGCGACGCGCCTGACCATGAATCGCGAAGGGATCCGTCGCCTGGCCGCAGAGACGCTGCAATTGCCAACGTCGAGCTACCAGTTTGCCGATGATGAAGCCTCTTTCCGCCAGGCGGTAGACGCAATCGGTTACCCGTGCATCATCAAACCGGTGATGAGCTCCTCCGGTAAAGGCCAGAGCCTGATCCGTGGCGCAGACCAGCTGCAAACCGCATGGGATTATGCGCAGCAAGGCGGCCGTGCTGGCGGCGGGCGCGTGATTGTTGAAGGGCTGGTAAAATTTGATTTCGAAATCACGCTGCTGACCATCAGCGCCGTTGACGGCATCCACTTCTGCGCGCCGATCGGCCATCGTCAGGAAGACGGTGATTACCGTGAATCCTGGCAGCCGCAGCAGATGACCGAACTGGCGTTACAGCGCGCGAAAGACATCGCCGAAAAAGTGGTGAAAGCTCTGGGCGGCAAAGGCCTGTTTGGCGTCGAACTGTTTGTGTGCGGCGACGACGTGGTCTTCAGCGAAGTGTCACCGCGCCCGCACGATACCGGCATGGTAACGCTGATTTCTCAGGATCTCTCTGAGTTTGCCCTGCACGTTCGCGCCTTCCTCGGCCTGCCGGTGGGCAATATCCGCCAGTTCGGCCCTTCCGCCTCCGCCGTGATCCTGCCTGAACTGACCAGTAACAACGTGACTTTCAGCGGTCTGGAAAATGCACTGACCGGATACAATCAGATCCGCCTGTTCGGCAAACCGGAAATCAGCGGTAAACGCCGTCTGGGTGTGGCGCTGGCCATTGCCGAAAATGTGGAAGATGCCGTCGAGCAGGCGAAGCTGGCCGCCGCCGCCGTGAGTGTGAAAGGCTAATCTCAGTCAGTTCTTCACGAAAAAAAGCCGGACACCTGTACAGGGTCCGGCTTTTTTATCATCACGAGATCGGCTCTTATAAAGCGTCTCAGGTTCGAATGTTATTCGTCTTCATCATCAAAAATGACGGTCACGCGATCGCCTTTATGCGTTTCACGGATTTCTGCCGCAACGGTGGCAATGGCTTCGCCGCTGCTCATGCCGTTTTCCATTAACTGGCGGATACGATCGGCGGCCTGTTCTTGTTCGTTATGTGAAAGTGAAGGCATACCTGTCAGCATAGGAAATTCCTGTTGTACGTGTTGGATGAGGCAAGAGAGAAACAACACCCGCAGGCTGCGGGGTTGCACAGTATACGCCTTATTCACGCAAATCGCCTGCGCTGGTTTCCGGTGGCCTGATCTATGTTAGGATCACAGGTCTGTTACATCATTTATCGCGCCAGAGAAACTGAAACCCGCCATGCAACCCGCTTACTCCGTTGTTCATCATTCGTTGCCCTATCAGCCAGATGCCTTGCTGACGCTGTTCGCGCCACTTTCTGCGTTGCCCTGGGCCATGTTGCTGCACTCGGGTGCCGCACAGCATCAGCATAACCGCTTCGACATTCTGGTGGCGGATCCGCAGATAACGCTGACCACGCGCGGCAACGTCACCCTGGTTGAGCAAAACGGCAGCGTGGCATCGCGGGAAGAAGATCCGTTCACCCTGCTGGAAGAGCAGCTTTCGGCCAGCGGATTACAGGCAACCAGCGCGGATGATTTTCCTTTTCAGGGCGGCGCGCTGGGCCTGTTTGGCTATGATTTAGGCCGTCGTGTCGAGACACTGCCGGATATCGCCCGACGCGATATTCATCTGCCGGACATGGCCGTGGGCATTTATGACTGGGCGCTGATCGCCGATCATCATTTACAACGTCTGACGCTGGTCTGTCATGGCGATGTGCAGGTACGTCTGCGCTGGCTGGAAGCGCATGCGCAGCCGGTAAGCTCCGCGTCTTTTCGCCTGAATGCGCCCTGGCAGGCAAACATGAGCCGCGGGGAATATGGCGAGAAATTCCGCCAGATTCAGGAATATATTCACAGCGGTGACTGTTATCAGATCAATCTGGCGCAGCGTTTTTCCACTGTTTATCAGGGAGATGAATGGCAGGCTTTCCTGCGGCTGAATCAGGCCAACCGCGCGCCGTTCTCGGCATTTCTGCGCTTGCCGGAAAACGCCGTGCTCAGCCTTTCGCCGGAACGCTTTATCTGGCTTAAGAATAAGCAGATCCAGACCCGCCCTATCAAAGGCACGTTGCCGCGCTGTGAAGATCCGCAGGAAGATGCCCGTCAGGCTGAACGTCTGGCCGCGTCGGAAAAAGATCGGGCCGAAAATCTCATGATCGTCGATTTACTGCGTAATGACATTGGTCGCGTGGCGACGCCCGGCACCGTGCGGGTTCCCGAACTGTTTGTGGTCGAGCCTTTCCCGGCTGTTCATCATCTGGTCAGCACCATTACCGCGCAGTTACCCGACGACTGCCACGCCAGCGCCCTGCTGCGTGCCTGCTTCCCTGGCGGATCGATCACCGGTGCGCCGAAAGTGCGCGCGATGGAAATCATCGAAGAACTCGAGCCGCAGCGACGAAACGGTTACTGCGGCAGTATTGCTTACCTCAGTTGTTGCGGCACCATGGACAGCAATATCACTATCCGCACGTTGCTTACCGAGCAGGGGAAAATCTACTGCTGGGCAGGCGGCGGCATTGTTGCAGACAGTCAGGAACAGGCCGAATATCAGGAGACGTTCGATAAAATTGCCCGCATCCTGCCACAGTTAGGAGACGTACAGCCGTGACGTTGCTGGAACAACAGCCGACCTTGCAGGCATTTTCGCCCGCCGTGGAAGATTTTATTCTGCGCTTTCAGTTGCAGCAGCCGCGCCTGCCCGCACCACAGCTGCGCGGAACCCGTCATGCCGCGGTGTTGATCCCCATTATTTGCCGTGAAGAACCGACCATTTTACTGACCCGGCGCTCAGACAGCCTGCGCAAGCACCCCGGCCAGGTGGCGTTTCCCGGCGGCGCAGCCGATGCCACCGACGCGTCGATTATTGCCACCGCGCTGCGCGAGGCGCAGGAAGAAGTCGCCATCCCACCCGAACAAGTGCACGTGTTAGGCACACTGGCACCGCAGGACAGCAGCAGCGGGTTTCAGGTGACCCCGGTCATTGGCCTGTTACCGGTGGATGTGACATTCCACCCGCAGGAAGACGAGGTGGCAGAACTGTTCGAAATGCCGCTGCAGGAAGCGTTCGATCTGGCCCGCTATCACTCTCTGGATATTCATCGCAGAGGGATCCACCACCGGGTGTATTTATCCTGGTATCAGCAACAATTTGTCTGGGGACTTACCGCGTCGATCATTCGTCAGCTGGCCCGGCAGGTTAAAGACTGACCTCACTGGTTACACATCGATCACACTTTCGCATCAAATAAGTTTATTTCATGCGAAAAATGAAACTATTGGTCTTAACCCCTTTTACACTATGGATCTACCCATAAGATCAGATCTCCCCACGGGGTCAGATTTCAGTTATGGGTGTCAGGGATCCCGTTCCCTGCCGTTATCAATTACAGGAGTATTCGACGTGATTAGCGTTTTCGACATGTTCAAGGTCGGGATTGGCCCTTCCAGTTCCCATACTTTGGGCCCGATGAAAGCAGGCAAACAGTTCGCTGATGACCTGCTCGAACAGGGCATGATGCCTGCCGTTACGCGTGTCGCCGTGGACGTTTTTGGCTCCCTGTCACTGACAGGTAAAGGCCACCACACAGATATCGCCATTATTTTAGGTCTGGCGGGTAACCAGCCAGATACCGTCGACATCGACGGTATTCCCCACTTTATCCGCGACGTTGAGCAACGTCAGCGTTTGCCGCTGGGTGAAACGCAGCACGAAGTCGATTTCCCGCGCGACACGGGCATGGTTTTCCGGAGCGAGAATTTACCGCGTCATGAAAACGCCATGCAGATCCACGCTTTTGCTGGTGACAAGCTGGTTTACAGCAAAACCTACTACTCCGTCGGCGGCGGTTTTATTGTCGATGACGAGCATTTCGGCCAGCCGGTGCTGGATGAAGTGGCGGTGCCTTTCAGCTTTAATTCGGCCAGTGAAATGCTGGCGAAATGCAAAGAGAATGGCCTGTCGCTCTCCGGCATGATGATGAAAAACGAGCTGGCACAGCACAGCAAACAGGAAATCGAGCAGTATTTCGAGAAAATCTGGCACACCATGCAGGCCTGTATCGATCGCGGTTTAAACACGGAAGGCGTGCTTCCCGGCCCGCTGCGTGTCCCCCGCCGCGCCTCGGCACTGCGCCGGATGCTGGTATCAAACGACCAGCTGTCAAAAGACCCGATGAACGTCATCGACTGGGTGAACATGTTTGCGCTGGCGGTGAATGAAGAAAACGCAGCCGGCGGACGCGTGGTTACCGCACCGACGAACGGTGCCTGCGGGATTGTTCCTGCGGTGCTCGCGTACTACGACAAATATATTCAGTCGGTCAGCCCGGACATTTATCTGCGCTATTTCCTGACGTCCGGCGCCATCGGTATTCTTTATAAGATGAATGCCTCTATTTCCGGCGCTGAAGTCGGCTGCCAGGGCGAAGTCGGCGTCGCCTGTTCTATGGCCGCGGCCGGTCTGACAGAATTGCTGGGCGGAAGCCCGGAGCAGGTCTGCGTCGCCGCAGAGATCGGGATGGAGCACAACCTCGGTCTGACCTGCGATCCTGTCGCCGGTCAGGTTCAGGTGCCGTGTATTGAGCGTAATGCGATTGCCTCGGTGAAAGCCATTAACTCAGCACGCATGGCGCTGCGCCGCACCAGTGAGCCCCGGGTTTCTCTCGATAAAGTGATTGAAACCATGTACGAAACGGGTAAAGACATGAACGCCAAGTACCGTGAAACCTCCCGCGGCGGTCTGGCGATCAAGGTACAGTGCGACTGATATTACCGAGGTTTTCCTTGTGCCTGCGGCGGCGAAGAACTGTTTTTTCACCCGTTCGCCGCAGGATATATCAGCCTGGAACTGTCACTTAGTCATTAAATCTTTGTTAAGAAAAACCTGTTGTATTATCAATACTTAATGGCCGTGAGACTTGCTTATACCCTGCAGGTGCGGCATGCTGATTTCCGCTTGTTTTGCCGCACAGACTGCTTCACTCTGTACCACCACGTATAAGATAAAATGAACAGACGCTAAGTAAGTGACAACGTCACAGATCTGGATTTTCTCTGATTTTCCTTCTTCACGCAGGAAGAGCATCCGGCGATTTACGGCTACTATCAATAATAATGAAACGGCTGTTTTGCATCGGTAAACCTTTAAAATGAACACTTGTAAGCCTGCACTTTACACGGGATAAAAGGATTAGAACGATGCTGTTCTCCCAGACCGGACTTGCGAAGTATCGCTACTATCGCCTTGCACTGGCCGGCGCGATGGGTATTTTTACCCTGCTGTTAACACTCAGTATCCGTATTTATGAACAAAGCCAGGTGATCACCGCCGATCAACAACGCGTCGCCTTACACACCGTTCAGAAACTCGAAAAACTGCTTGAACCCGCTATACCTGCTGCGCAATCCACCCCTGTCGATCCGGCGCTGACCTGCCGTGAATTACAACCGGCCTTGCAGCAAACTGTCGCTCTGATGCAGACATTGCGTTCTATCACCCTCGTCAATAATGGCACCATCACCTGCTCAAGCCTGATTGGTGCACTGGATCTCAGCCTCGATAAAACGCTGCCCGATATCGCGCAAGGCAAAACGCGGCTGGAACTTCGCGCTGCGAAATTAAGCCGGCTGAACATCCCAACCCTGCTGCTCTGGCAGCCCGCCACGCCCGATAATCTTAACGGTCAGCTGTTTGTGTACAACATCGGGATCCTGTCGAATTTCCTGCTCGAACCGCAACCGCCGTATGCGCGCCATATTGTTCTGAACGTCATGAAGCAAAGTCTGGAATATGGAAAGAACGAAATTATTCCCAGCGTGAATTTGCCGCAGCAGCCGTTACTGACCGTCACGTCGCCAAATTATGATTTCACCGTGTCCATTTATGGTGAAGAGGCCTCGGCGCTGGCGTGGTCAGAGCTGGCGTCTCATCTGCCTCTTTCCATGTTGATAAGCTTACTGACGGCGACAGCAGTCTATTTATTGTCAGGCAGCCGGATAAGCCTTGCCTATCCGATAAGCCACGGGATTTCGCACCGCGAATTTAAGGTGTATTGCCAGCCCATTATTAACAGCGTCGATGGCCGCTGCATTGGCGTGGAAACGCTGATGCGCTGGAAAAATCGCAGGCAGGAATGGGTGTCGCCAGATGTGTTTATTCCGCTCGCCGAGCAGCACGGATTAATCATCGCGCTTACCCGCTATCTGATTAAAACTGTCACCGATAATCTCGCCGTTTTCCCCGCCACGTCGGGGTTTTACGTCAGTATTAACGTCGCAGCGCAGCACTTCAATAATATGGAAATTGTGGATGATATCCGCAAAATCTGGCTTCCCGCTGAGCCTTCCGTCTCACTGATGCTGGAACTGACGGAACGCACACGCTTGCAGGAGCTCAGAGCTGCCGAGATTTCTCAACTGAAGGAGATGGGGATTTTACTGGCCATCGATGATTTTGGTACCGGCCACAGTTCACTGAGTTATCTGAAAACGCTCAACCCAGACGTGCTGAAGATCGACCAGGCGTTTACCGCCTCAATTGGCACCGATGCCATCAATGCCACGGTGACGGATACGATCATCACGCTGGCGCAGCGCCTTAATCTGAAACTGATTGCCGAAGGGGTGGAAACCCGTGAGCAGGTCGATTATTTGCGTAAACGTAAAGTCGACTCCCTGCAGGGCTACTATTTTGCCCGGCCAATGCCGATTGAGGTGTTTCCGATCTGGCTGGCGCGCTACGAGAAATCGACTCAGGCACTGCAACCGGTTGAAGATGAGTCTGACGAATAACAGCCATAAAAAACGGCGACCGAAGTCGCCGTTCTCAGCAGAAGTACACCGCGGTTACTGGTCTTCTTCCCACCCGTTTTCAGACTGAATTTTCGTTATCCGTACACGCTCAATACGGTAATCCGTCACTTCGAGGATTTCAAAGTGCAGCGACGCCATATCAATCACTTCACCGGCCACAGGCATCTGACCTGATTTCGACAACAGCAGCCCCGCCAGTGATGCAAAATCATCGTCCGGGCTGACCAGCGTGTTGATGTCCAGGATCTGCTGCAACAGATGTAAATCCGTGCCCCCTTTGGCAATCCAGGCGTCGCCATCAGCAATCACGTCAGGCGTTTCATCTTCATCAGGGAATTCACCGGCAATCGCCTCCAGCACATCCAGCGGCGTAACCAGCCCCTGAATCACACCAAACTCGTTGCTGACCACCACCAGACGCCCTTTCGCTTTGCGCAGCACCGCCAGCAGATTGATGACATCCATGGTTTCCGGCACCACGATGGGCGGCGTTTTTTCGGCAAAGGCCACGATACTTTCACCGTTTTCCAGCGCCACCAGCAGATCCTTCGCACGCACCACACCGATCACGTCATCCAGCGAATGGCGGCAAATCGGGAACAGGCTGTGCGGCGTATCCAGCAACTGACTGCGGATTTCTGCCGGAGAACGTTCGCAGTCCACCCAGGATATTTCGGTACGCGGCGTCATAATGCTGCGCAGTGAGCGTGATGCCAGCGTCAGAACGCCGGTGATCATGTGTCGCTCTTCTTCAGCAAAGGTCTCATTCGCAGGCAGTTCATCACCGGAAGGTTCATCTTCATTCTGATGCTGGCGTTTCCCGCCCATCAGACGCTGAATCGCCTCGGCGGTACGTTCACGCATCGGCCTGGTGGACTGGCTTTTCAGGAAGTTACGACGGGCAATCTGGTTAAACAATTCAATCAGAATGGAGAAACCAATCGCAGCGTACAGATAACCTTTCGGAATGTGGAAGCCAAAACCTTCCGCAATCAGGCTCAGACCGATCATCAGCAGGAAGCTGAGACACAGCACCACCACCGTCGGATGATTGTTCACAAAGCGCGTCAGCGATTTCGACGCCATCAGCATGACGCCCATGGCAATGATAACCGCCGTCATCATGACGTAGAGGTTATTCACCATGCCGACCGCCGTGATCACCGCATCGAGAGAGAAGACGGCATCCAGCACCACAATCTGGGCAACGACCGACCAGAAGCTGGCGTACCCACGATTTTGTGAACCGTGCTCTTCATGCCCTTCCAGCCTTTCATGCAGCTCTGTCGTCGCCTTGAACAGCAGGAAAACCCCGCCGAGTAACAGGATCAGATCACGACCAGAGAAACTAAACTGAGCAATGCTGAACAGCGGCGTGGTCAGTTTGACCATCCACGAAATCAGCGACAGCAGACCTAAACGCATAATCAGGGCTAATGACAAGCCGATGATACGCGCTTTATCACGCTGTTTTGGCGGCAGTTTGTCCGCAAGAATGGCAATAAAGACCAGATTGTCGATACCCAGAACAATTTCCAGTACGACAAGTGTCAGCAAACCGACCCATATTGAAGGGTCCATCAAAAATTCCATGTCAGACTCCGCAATGAGTTAAAGAAAAAAGACGCAAAGAAACGCGATTCGCTGAGCATTCATACGCCCGGCAAAAAGTTTTAACTGGATAACTCACAGATGAAAGCGGTTTCAGTGCGGCAAAAATCAGGCCCATTGGGGCGGATTTGCCGGTATTGATGAGGTGAAGAAGCGAAGAATAGTGACGTCGGTGACAGTCCATAGGGAGGGCTGAGGCCCGGTACTCCTGTTCAATTATTTGGAAAATCACTTTATCAGGAATGATTATCAGGGGAAAGTATGATCTTTTACCTCCAGCATCATTCTGAAACATCTATGCTGTTTTATTGTGCACGTGAAAGCGTATTCACAATACGTCGTTGAATAACGGACAGTCGTCACAAAAATTATTTTTTCACACACTAAAATAAATCACGTTGCACAACCTGTTGAGGTTCTGCTGTTTTACTGTTTATCAGTGTTATCAGAAATTAACGGACGTTCTTTGAGTTGAGTCTCATGCAGGGAATGCCCTGTCCGCCTCAGGAATAAAAACGGGCGGATGTCATCGTCAGCACCATTACTTATGTGCATAACTCTTTACGGAGTTAACAGAGGAGGTAGCGAGTGAGTATTGCTATTATCATCGGCACGCACGGGTCAGCAGCTGAGCAGTTGCTGAAAACAGCGGAAATGATTTTAGGTGAACAGGATAACGTCGCCTATATCGATTTCGTACCCGGCGAGAACGCCGAAACCCTGATCGAAAAGTACACGGCAAAGTTGGGTGGTTTAGACACCAGCAGCGGCGTCCTTTTCCTGGTCGACACCTGGGGTGGCAGCCCGTTTAACGCCGCCAGCCGCATTGTTGTCGATAAGGAAAATTACGAAGTTGTCACCGGTGTGAATATCCCAATGCTGGCAGAAACGTTCATGGCACGTGATGACAACCCCTCTTTCGCAGAGCTGGTTGCCATCGCAGTGGAAACCGGACGTATTGGCGTGAAAGCGCTGAAAACCCCGGAACCTGCCACCGAAGCGCCTGTCGCCGCACCTGTGCCAAAAAAAGCCGCCCCGGTTCAACCTTCCGGCCCGAATGACTACATGAAGATCGGTCTTGCCCGTATCGATGACCGTTTGATCCATGGCCAGGTAGCGACCCGCTGGACCAAAGAAACCAACGTCAACCGCATTATTGTTATCAGCGATGAAGTCGCTGCCGATACCGTGCGTAAAACGTTGCTGACTCAGGTTGCTCCTCCTGGTGTTACCGCACACGTTGTTGATGTGGAGAAAGCTATCCGTGTCTACAACAACCCAAAATACGCAGGCGACCGTGTGATGTTGCTGTTCACCAATCCAACCGACGTGTTGCGTGTGGTGGAAGGTGGCATAAAGATTACGACCGTCAATATCGGTGGTATGGCATTCCGTCAGGGTAAAACCCAGGTGAATAATGCCGTGTCCGTCGACGAGAAAGATATCGAAGCATTCAAAAAACTGGATGCCAAAGGTATTGAACTTGAAGTGCGTAAAGTGTCCTCGGATTCACGTCTCAAGATGATGGATCTTATTAATAAGATGAATTAATAAGCACATGCCTTTCGGGCAGATGACCTCAACGTTATCTGTACCTTATGTGTTTGTTTTTACTCAGCGTCCTTTGGTCATAGGAGAAGTGCAATGGAGATCACCACACTACAAATTGTGCTGATATTTATTGTTGCATGTATTGCCGGGATGGGTTCGATTCTGGATGAGTTCCAGTTTCACCGTCCGTTAGTTGCCTGTACTTTGATCGGTTTTGTTCTGGGTGATGTTAAAACCGGGATCATCATCGGCGGTACTTTGGAAATGATCGCTTTGGGCTGGATGAACATCGGTGCTGCTGTTGCGCCAGATGCTGCTCTCGCTTCTATCATCTCGACCATTCTGGTTATTGCCGGCGGACAGTCTGTCGGTGCGGGTATCGCGCTGGCGATCCCTCTGGCAGCTGCCGGCCAGGTATTAACCATTATCGTTCGTACCATCACCGTTGCCTTCCAGCACGCTGCTGATAAAGCCGCTGAGAAAGGGAATCTGAGCGCCATCACCTGGATCCACGTTTCGGCACTGGTTCTTCAGGCAATGCGTATCGCCATTCCAGCCGTGATTGTTGCTGTTTCTGTGGGTACTGCCATCGTTCATGATCTGCTGGCATCGATTCCGGAAGTGGTCACCAACGGCCTGAATATCGCGGGTGGTATGATTGTTGTTGTCGGTTACGCCATGGTCATCAACATGATGCGTGCTGGCTACCTGATGCCTTTCTTCTACCTCGGTTTCGTCACTGCGGCATTCACTAACTTCAACCTGGTTGCACTGGGTGTAATTGGTGTGGTGATGGCAGTGCTTTACATCCAGTTGAGCCCGAAATACAACAAATCTGCGCAAGCAGCGGCGGCTCCGGGTGTTAACGATCTCGATAACGAATTGGATTAAGGGTGAAGGACATGGTTGATAAAACTGAAGTTAAAAAACTCACGGCAAGCGACATTCGCGGTGTGTTTATGCGCTCCAACCTTTTCCAGGGGTCATGGAACTTCGAACGTATGCAGGCTCTGGGCTTCTGCTTCTGTATGGTGCCTGCAATTCGTCGTCTCTATCCTGAAAATAACGACGATCGCAAAGCGGCGATCAAACGCCATCTGGAATTCTTCAACACTCATCCTTACGTTGCAGCGCCTGTTTTGGGTGTAACGCTGGCGATGGAAGAACAGCGTGCCAACGGCGCACCTATCGACGACGCAGCCATCAATGGTCTGAAAGTCGGTCTGATGGGGCCTCTGGCCGGTGTGGGTGACCCGATTTTCTGGGGTACTGTGCGTCCGGTGTTTGCTGCGCTGGGTGCAGGTATCGCGATGACCGGGAGTCTGCTCGGACCGTTGCTGTTCTTTATTCTGTTCAACGTAGTGCGCCTGCTGACCCGTTATTACGGCGTGGCATATGGCTATAAAAAAGGTGTCGATATCGTTAGTGATATGGGTGGCGGCTTCCTGCAAAAACTGACTGAGGGGGCGTCGATTCTCGGCCTCTTTGTCATGGGGGCGCTGGTTAACAAATGGACCCACGTTAACATCCCGCTGGTGGTATCGAAAATTACCGACCAGACAGGCCACACCACAGTTACCACGGTACAGACGATTCTGGACCAGCTGATGCCAGGTCTGGTGCCATTGCTGCTGACCTTCGGCTGTATGTGGTTGCTGCGTAAGAAAGTGAACGCGTTGTGGATCATCGTTGGCTTCTTCGCCATCGGTATCTTCGGTTACTGGATTGGCCTGTTAGGTCTCTGATAACCACAAGCCGGGGGATCACTCCTCCGGCTTTTTTATTGCCTTAATTTGCCCATTTCTGATTTTATTTAGTTTTGCCTGTTGGCAGTGAGCTGGAGTTTTTTTTCATGTCCGTGACCGATATCGTCCTCGTCCTCTTCATCGTGCTGCTGCTGGCTTATGCCATTTACGACGAATTCATCATGGGAACCCGCAACGGAAAAACACGTCTGAGAGTCAATCTCCGACGCCGTAACAAACTGGATTCCATCATTTTTATTGGTCTGCTGGCGATACTGCTTTACAACAATATTCAGGCGAATGGCACGCCTTTGACTAATTACCTGTTGATCGGCCTGGGGCTGGTCGCGTTCTACCTTTCTTTTATTCGCTGGCCAAAGTTGCTGTTCAAACCTGCGGGTTTTTACTTCGCCAATGCGTTCATTACCTACGACCGGATCCGCGGCATGAACCTTTCAGAAGATGGCGTGCTGGTGTTTGAACTGGAACAGAAGAAGTTATTGATTCGCGTAAACGAGTTGGACGATCTGGAAAGGATTTACAAAATCATGGTTGAAAATCAATAGACTGACCTTCAACCACTGAATGCCGTGAGCGGACTGACGCCGCACAGTGCGACGCTCAGACTGAAATTATGACTGGCCGCTCTCGTCATCCGCTTTACGCTGGTACAACCTGATAACGAAGTCAGTTTCACACTCGAAAGCCTGCTCTGCCTTGAGATTTTTCATCACCTCTTCGGTGGCACGCCACGCAAAGGGCGTCATCTGCAATAAATCAAATGCCTCCGCGCCGTTAAGCTGCATGCCGTAAGCCAGAGACTCCGTCGCCACGCGCTCGAATCCTTCCAGCTGTTCATCCAGTTCAGCATGCAGTTGCACATCCTGATAAATCAGCCCTTTCAGCTGATAAAGATGACGTGGCCCCGGTGCGACGGTTAACACTATGCCACCCGGTTTTAACGTGCGGTGAAGCTCCTGAGCCTTACACGGCGCGTAGATACGCACCACAGCGTCCAGCGAGGCTGCGGCGAAGGGTAAGCGGTGGCTGGAGGCGACACAGAATGACACAGCGTGGTAGCGCTTGGCCGCATAGCGAATCGCGACTTTTGCCACATCCAGACCAAACACTTTCATCGCACGCGTTTGCATCAGGCGCTCTGCGATGGCCGTGGTGTAATACCCTTCTCCGCATCCGATGTCGAGTAGCGTAACGGCACTTTGCGGCAACACATCATCAAGAATGGTCACCAGACGGTCGCGCAGCGGCTGATAATGACCGGCGTCCAGAAAAGCACGTCGCGACATCATCATTTCGGTGCTGTCCCCCGGTTGCTTCGAACGCTTGTGCTGCACGGGCATCAGATTGACGTAGCCTTCCTTTGCATGATCGAACTGATGATTTTCCGGGCAACGCCATTGCTGGCCGGTCAGCTCAAGAGGCTGGAAACAAAGTGGACACTGATAAGTCATGCGGGAAACCTGCAAGGAAAGTCTGAGGGGGCGAATATTCGCAATAAGGTTAAGTCTAAAGAAGGCGACTTGCGGTTGCAACTGCTGGAAAATCGGGTGGAAAGCCAGCTACACTGGTGCCATAACATTTTATTAACGAGACTTGAGATGAGTGACAGCTCAGCCTTACTCCGTCAAATCCCCGGTATTCTTCATGGTTTCGGCGACAAACGTGCCCTGCTTCCCGTCGGGTTACAACCTTATGAGGCCACCCGTCCGGTAAAAAAACAGGTGCATGGCGTCAGGATTGTGGATGTCTCCCGGCCAGGGCAAGCCTGTGGTGAAGCTGATGGGCTTTTCACGTCCACACCCGGCATTCTTCTGACTGTGTACACAGCTGACTGCCTGCCGGTCATTTTCAGCCGTAAAGATGGTCAACACATCGGGGTGGTGCACGCCGGCTGGCGCGGGCTTATCGACGGGATTCTGGAGCAGGTCGCGGCCCGCATTACGCTGTCAGGCGATACCGCCGACTGGGTTGCCTCAGTTGGCCCGGCGGCGGGGGCCTGCTGCTATGAAGTCAGCCAGGAGCTGAACGATACCTTTATACAGCGCCTCGATTTGCCTGCGTCGCTGATTTCTCCCCGGCCGCGTCATCTTGATTTAGCCGCTATTGCACAAGCCAAGTTACGCGCACTCGGTTTCACTGAAACAGACCGTGCAGGCCGTTGTACCATTTGTACGCTTGATGAAACCGGACAAGGGTTCCACTACACCAGTTTTCGTCGCAACAGCCATCAGCGTGCGTTGAATCCATCGCATCCCGGCATCAGCGGGCGAAATCAGCAGTCGGGGATCATCATCCTCTGAATGCCGGACACAAAAAAACCCGCCTTAGCGGGTTTTTTTACAGCTGACGCTGCTTAGATTGCAGTTACGTTAACTGCAGACGGGCCTTTCTGGCCGTCCTGGATTTCGAACTCTACGTTCTGGCCTTCAGCCAGAGTTTTGAAGCCATTACCCTGGATTGCAGAGAAGTGTACGAACACGTCTTTGCTGCCGTCAGCAGGAGTAATGAAACCGAAACCTTTAGACTCGTTGAACCACTTAACTTGACCTTTGATCTTTGCCATCTTGAGTATTTCCTTTGGATTGTTTAAACCGCCCGTAGGCGTTACATAGACAAACTAGAGTCGTTACTGCTTGAGGCACTAAGATAAGAATCGGCAGAGAAGCGGTATTCAACGTGAACGTCTTTACTCAGAACTTCTATACTGAAAATGCCACACATATACAGAACTGTACCTCGTTTTACCCAGAAGCGTTATCACATACTCTGAATTCGATGGCAAGCCATTTTTAATCAGCGATGGACATGTCGCACATATTTGAGCCGCTTAATGGCACTTCGTGTTCAGTTAAGCTGAAATATGTTGATAGACATGCTTTTTTCTGCTTTACAGGCACAGCGGTATATCAAACAAAACAATAACGACCTTTTTCGATTATTGATCATTTAATGCAGAACCGTAAGCGTAAAAAACATCTTTATTTGAATTTTTATGGAGAAACTGACTACAGAAGCCTTACACATCAGCCTTCAGCGCCACTTCCACGGGCAGGCTGCTGACAGTGAAGCCGGTTACCGGTGCGACCCGAACTTAAACCCTCCTCCCTTTCGGCGCAATTTTTGTCCCCACCTGCATTGTGACTGGTTATGCAATAATCAATAAGGCCATCGATGAATAAAATGGTGCAATAAAAACAAGGAAAAGAAATAAATGCACCTTAACTGTGCGTCTTCAGAGGGGCACAGATATTATTGCTTCAGAATTTTTCCTGAAGGCTTCCAATTCCAGAAACCCTGTTCACAATATGTATATTACTTACTCAGCGTTTTTTACATTATAATGAATTAAATTTTGCGACTTAGTTAAATTAGCATTAACATTTCGCCTGTTATTTGAGCAGCCTTATTCAATAATAAAATATCATTATAATTAATAATTATTTAATACCGTGACCTGCCTCGCAAAAAATCTATTTTCCCGAACACAATCGGGTGGAGACTTTTGCGTCTGAACTTGCTGCATAGCTCACTGTAAAACCCGCGAAAAATCCCGTCTGCGGCAGCTCCGGTACGCTTCTCTGTTCCGGTTCAGCACAAATCTCTTTGTCTGTAAGCGTTAAGCGATGTCTTGCGGTGATAAACACCCTATTTCACTGTCAGACATGCCAATATCCTGTCTGCACTGCTTTCCAGAAAACGCTATTTAGCGTTGTTTATTATAAATACTAACAATTCATTAACCCCTTCATTGATTAAGGTGAAGCATTACCGCCGCTCAGGTGATAATACTTCTCATTAATAAACATAATCCCTCAGGCGTGATGAGCAACATTCCTGCTTTCACTCTTTAGATATGCTGGCTCCCATTTTTAATGGCCTAAAATTCATATCTGGATTAACGCTTTGAGCAATCGCCTGGGTTAATTCCTTTAAGGGCTGATCAAGGGATTCATCCGCTAATTCAAAAACGCCCCAATGGATCGGCACAGCTTTGTGACAACGCAGTTCTGAAAACACCCCGACAGCCTGCTGCGGATCCATATGCTGCGCGCTCATGAACCATCTTGGTGCATAAGCACCTATCGGAATGGCCGCCAAATCGAAGGGGCCCAGTCGCTGCCCTATCACTTCAAACTGATTGCTGTAACCACTGTCGCCAGAGAAATAAAAGCGCATTGCCGGATGTGCAACCACCCAACCACACCACAGAGACTGATTGCGATCCCAGGGCGTCCTCATGCTCCAGTGGCGCGCCGGTACGGCTGAAAACGTCATTTCGCCAAACTGCCGTTCCTCCCACCAGTCAAACTCCTCCACAAACTTAGCGCCGCGTTTTTCCAGCCATCTTTTCATACCGAGAGGCACCATAAACTGTACCTGCGGGAAACGACGCAACAGTTTTTGCACCGTGGTTTTATCCAGATGGTCATAGTGATTATGTGAAAAAAGCACCACATCAATGGGAGGGAGTTGGCTGACCGCCGCCGGAACCGGCGTTTTACGTTTGGGGCCGTAAAACCTCAACGGCGAAGCCCGTTCTGAAAGCGCCGGGTCCGTGAGAATGTATCGCCCCGCAACGCGTAACAACAAACAGGCATGGCCCAGAAACCATAATCGGTCATCAGTGCCGCTGAAGTCGGCCTGTTGCCACCATTGATCAATAAAATGATCATAGCCTTTCTCCGGCGGGACAGGCAGTTGCTGCGCTTTCCGCTCCTGCTGCCAGCGTTTCAAATCGCCCTTCTGGCGATTATGTGGCTCGATGTTGGTGAAGCCTTCGGGCGTGTGATGACTTTTGGACGGATCGTAATACGGATTTTTACCCGGCATATAACTCCTGATGATTATCATTCAAGGGGCGTCAGTGCCTCCTTTATCCGGATTAATTATCATACTTCCCGATATCACCACAGGCTAAAAGTGCAACATTGTGTGGGACTGCGAGTGGAGGAGTGAGTTAAGAAGATCTTAATAACTCTGTGTTTAACTGGTGACGTTCAAAAAGGAGGACATTTATGACCCGGAATACAACCGATCGCCGCAGCTCATTTTCTGCGCGTTTGACCCATATTATGCAAATTCAGACGCAATACGGACGCTTATGGCTTCGCTCCCGCTTTCGCCGGATGAGCGTTCCGCCAGCCCTTAAGCTTGTCACATTCGCTGTTTTCAGCCTGCTGATACTGGCGCTGACGGGAACAATGCTGCTGATGTTTGATCTTATCGCGATGGTTTTCCGCCCGCTAAAGCGCCCTTTCCCGCGCGGCGGTTTCCGTCAGCCCCCTCTCATCAGGAAAGCCCTGTAAAACAAAAACCGTGCAGGAAGAGCCCGGCACGGTTTGAAGTAAAATTGATGTACGCTGATTATCAGGCAGGCATACCGCAAAGTTTGGTCAGATTTCTGGCTCCGATCATGAGAGTAGCAACATAGGATTGTCTGCGGGTCACCACTTCTACCGCAACACGCGCATCTTTATATTTGATGAGATAAGTCGAAGGCCAACCCTGACGCCGTTTGCCATAGGCTTTTTCATGACTGTCGATAGCTGCGTGAGCAACCACCAGATGGGAGAGAGTTTTATCACCTTTAATGATGCGCTTCATAATGGACTCCGCCTTAGACACAACTGTCAAAATGAGGAAACATTAATCACTTGATACTCATCGCTTTGCGCGACGCTTATTCGAATCACTTCTTTGCAAAACCTTGTCACAATCTGAGTATCTCTGCGCTTTTTACTCTGCGCAAGCCTTACTTTCTTTACTTAGCAGGAAACAGACCATGGCTGCCCGCAATGGACGTTTACTTTGCGCCTGCCACTGGCCATGAGGGCTTTGAATTTCTGCAAGCCAAAGAGGATCGCTCTGTAACTCTTTAAAATTTATGCTGATTTTGTTGGCGCAAATAATAGGCCACGCGTCGGAGGGGTTGTTGCAATAATCTTTGCCTTTGATGCCGCCGTAGGGATACCACTTCTCAGGCTCTTCCCCGGTCAGTAAGGCGATACTGTGGTTTACATCGGTGTCGTTTTCTTCAGACCATTTAATCATCGGTTCTTCCCTCTCACAGAGCACATGCGTGGAGACTACCGGATGATTAAGACAGATTTATGAAGGGAAGGTCCAGGCGGTCATGAGCAAATGAAGGGTAAAAACCCGCACGGGGCGGGTCAGTAAAACCACTTATCTTTCAGGAATAAAGCCGCGCAGGCTGAGAGCGGAATCCTCTTCTGCGTCTACAACAGGCTCGGCGCCTTTTGCCCTGGCGGTCAGGATCTTGAGTAACTCCGTTTGCTGACGTTGCTGCTCAGCAATTTCCTGAAGCAATTCAATCTGCTGGTTTGCCCTGACACTGGCCCGGCTAACAAAGAACCAGACCAATAAGAATAACAGCGCTGAAAGTGCACACAGCGCCAATGAAGCCAGGCTGTTTTGGCCCATAGCGAAATCAAACATTTACGACCCTACCACTGGATGTTCTGAGCGCACATCTTATCATTCCCGGCGGGACAGGGAAGTGGATCACAAAAAAACAGGAATTTCTTACGCAGGGCTCACGGCTGGCGGCGTTTAAAAAGGGATAAATGAGGTGATGGCACACACGCCGAGGTCAAAGTTCCCCCCCTGATCGCAGTAGCTGTTGAGCGCCATCAGGTAAAGGCCAACGCAAATAAGCAGGAAAAGAACGAACACGACGATCTTCCTGAACTTGAAAACAGGTTTTTTCAATTTGATTGCGGTTCTCTTCTGGTTTACTGCGCGTCTGTCAGGGCTCAATGGCAACGTCCAACATGATATGGAACAGATTTCCATAGTACGACGGAAATCTTAAACAACGATATAACGAAGCGCGGCCTTTTGCACACAGATTGGCGTGAAATAATCACGTACGTAAATCATACATAAAAATGCATAATTCTTATCAATATATTGCCCCCTAACCTGCTTGATCTGAATCAAATAAAAATGAATCTCTCTGCTTCGCGCTCTGTTCATTATTTCATTGCGTTGTTTCCTGAAAAGAGATTTTTTTAATCAATTTATATTCACGCGGATTTCCAAATAATAAAAACTGAATAAACCGAAAATAATTTCATCCTGAAAATGGTTCAGTGCTGACTGAGCGCCTTATTCTCTGGTCAACTCCCCGGTGCATCATGATTTTTATTTCGCGCCCTCTCACACTTTAAAGCAAGCTATAACTACCATTTGGAAATTATAGGGAAATACGCTGCTTTAAATAACATAAATAAACATCAGTTCCTTTTTACGTATAAAAAAATAATTCGATTTTCCCTCTGTTTTCTTTGAACTTATTTATTGAATTACACACCTCATTAAAATATTATCCCGCCGTCGAACAGGTCTTCTGTCTCTTCGTTATATAAATGAAAGCATAATAACCGGGGTCATTCCCGGTTGATTCATGCTGATGATTTTTTGTTGAGGGATTAATAAATGCATGCATGGAATAAAAAGTTCTTCGTTTCTAAAATAGCGCTGGCCTGCGCTGTTGCAGTCGCTGCACCTGCGGCGATGTCAGCCGACATCTCCGGTACCGTATATGACACGTTCTATCATGACTCTACGCTGGCGAATCATATTGGCTATCGTGGTTATGCGGATAATGATGGTGCAGATAACGGTTACGTTGGCGGAGACATCTACTCTTCAATCAATAATGCTGTGGTGAACGGCGTTATCTCAACTCACTATTTGGGCTTTGATAACGGCACAAATAATACGCTCAATATCACTAACACTACCGTCAACGGCATGATCACCTCAGAGTGCATGACCACTGATTGCGGTACTGCACGAAATGATTATGATCAGTCTCCATTACAGCTGACTATCGATAGCTCTACCATTAATGACACATACGAACATTTCGACTACGACGTTACTGATGCTAATAAAGTTCGTGACCATGAAACCCTGAATACTTATGACATGGGTGTGGCCGTGACATTGGATCAGGAAAGTAATATCGTCATCCAAAATAACTCACACGTTGCTGGCATTGCGCTGTCGCAAGGTTACGAATGGGTTGATACCGACGTCAATAACGCGAACACGTTCGATAATAACCTGACCGTTAATGATTCCGTGCTGACTTCCGGTTCTTATACCGAATTGCAGACCAGCGGATTCTACGGTCAGTCTGACAAGCCAAGCGATTACGGTAATATCAGTGCAAATGGCATTGCTGCTGACGATGTCGCCTTATCGGTTGTCGCCAATGCCACAGCTGATAATGCGATGAAAACCAATGCTGTTTTCAATAATTCCACGATCACAGGCGATGTTTCTTTCGTCAGTACCTTTGATGAAAACTATTATCCTGGTGGCCACGACAACAATGCTGATGGGGTGCCGGACAGTAATGGCTGGGACGACACTGACGAACTGAACCTGACGCTGAATAACGGCAGTAAATGGGTCGGTGCGGCAATCTCTGACGTTGAGGCAGATGCCTATCTCTATGACCGCTCAGCTAACAGCATCTGGCCTGGATCTGTCTTAAGCGACACAACGGGTTACCTGATTGGCAAAGATGTTTACCAAAGCGGCCTGTTTAATATTGCTCTGGATAATGGTTCAGAATGGGACACGACCAAGATGTCTAACGTAGACAATCTGACCGTAGACCACAAATCACAAGTCAATGTTGCTGAGTCTGGCTTGCTGGCGGACAACATTTCCCTGGCTAACCAATCCAGCCTGAAAATCGCTGCACATGGTGCAGTCTATACCAATGCCCTGAACCTGAACTCAGGCAGTAAAACGACGCTGACTGAAGAATCAGCCTCCTTGTATGCCAATACCGTCACCGTAGGCAACGGTTCTGAGCTGAATTTAGGCGCAGGCCAGGTTGATACGCACAATATGGTGCTGACCGACGACGGTACGTTTAACACCGGCAGCCGCGAATATGTGCTGAACGCCGACCTGAACAATGCACGTGACAAAACTGCCGCTGATTATGTTTACGACCGCGGTACTATCGGCATGAATTCCGATGGTCACCTGGCCGTAAATGGTGTGGCGGACGGTAACTATCAGGTGCGTATCAACAACGCAACGGGCGAAGGCCGTGTAGCGGATTACCAGAACAAAGAGCTGATCCGCACTTATGGGGGTAACTCCTCCTTCACCCACGCAAATTCCGCTGATCTGGGCGCCTACAAATATCAGGCACAACAAGTTGGCGATACCGTGGTTCTGGCTAAACAAGGCATCACGTCTACTGCGAACGCTGCGCTGAGCCTGCCTTCTTCCAACGCTGCAACCTGGCATATAGAGCAGGATACCCTGAGCAACCGTATGGATAGCTCTCGTCATACCCAGGGTAATGACAAAGGCGGCGTCTGGGTGAATTACTTCGGTGGTCAGCAGAACGGTGACAATGGCGTTGTTGATTACGATCAGGACGTTAACGGCATCATGGTCGGCCTTGATACCGTGACAGAAGGTGGCGGCGATCGTCAGTGGCTGGTGGGTATGGCGGCAAGCTTCGCGAAATCCAGCCTTTCTATGGATGATGCAGACGCAGACACTGACAGCCAGTCAGCTCGCGTTTACTCCAGCCTGGACTTCAAAAATGGCGTATTCATTGATACCTCTCTGAGCTACAGCCACTTCAGCAACTCGACTGACAGCACCATGAGCGATGGTCAGCAGGTTTCTGGCGATAGCACTACCGATGCCTGGGGCTTTGGCCTGAAAGCCGGTTATGACTGGAAATTCGCGCCACAAGCTTACCTGACACCTTATGCAAGTATCACAGGTGTGTTCATCGGCGATGACGACTACAGCATGAGCAACAACATGAAAGTCAGCGATCAGGCCTATGACAGCATGCGTTACGAACTGGGTGGGAATATCGGCTACACCTTCGATCTGGGTGCCGATCAGGCGATCAGCCCTTATGCAACGCTGGCGTATGTCTATGAAGATGCCAATAACGATGCAGATATCAACGGTGACCGTATCGACAACGGTATCGATGGTTCCGCAGTGCGTGTTGGTTTAGGTGGACAGTTCGATATGAGCAAAAACTTCACCCTTTACGCAGGCGCTAACTACCTTGGCGGCAGCGATGTTGACCAACCCTGGGCTGCAGATCTGGGTATGAAATACCGCTGGTAAGTGCTGTTCTGAATTGACGCAGTGACATCAATTGGCTCCTTTACAGGGGCCAATTTTTTGCTTTGACATAAAGAAAGCCAGATTAAGACTCTGCTGAGATGACAACGCACCAGAAATAACATCTACTCTGTTTATCAATATCCTGAATGTCAGGATAGATAATCAGGAGTTTCTCGAATGAGTGTTATCAAAGCCATTATTGTGCTGGCCGTTATTTATGCGATTTTTCTGTTTTCGGGCTACGGTGTTACCGTTGGCAGCAGTGAAAATGCAGCGGGCTTAGGCCTTAAATGTCAGTATCTGACGGCCAGAGGGATTGTCAGCTCGCAGTACATTCATTCGGACAGCGGCGTGATTGGCGTGGCGAATTGCCCGATTTTCAAGCAAATGGGTGAAGTGGTCGATAATAAATAACGCAGGCTTTCCGATCTTCCACGTTGTGATGCCCGTCTTACAGGCATCACAACGTTGGATATCAGCTGTCGTGTTTCGTGAATTTAAGCTCGATGAGTGAAATCGCTTTTTCGATAGCACGTTTGGTCACCGGATCAGCTCCAGCCGGGTGATGATTAAAATCGATACTTTTTAACTGATGAGACATTTTGTCGCGCACTTCAGCAGGCGCAATAATCTCAATCACATCCAAAATTTGCTTAATCACCAACTGGCAGGCGACCAGATCAGACTCATATTCTTGTTCTCTGGTTAAAGTGTCAGACATCGGGTGCTCCTTTCATCAAGATCATTCGTAAAAATTATGGCCGCGAGGATATCACGCTCTCTGATTAAATTCTCGCTACGCTAAATAACAGCCCCGCCCGCCCGCTTCAGCGAACAATTAAACAGCAAACAAACATCGACATATGTTGTTAACGGCAGAATGCTTCTATGCTTACCCTTGCGGGAAAAGGAAGGAGGAGCGCTATGTTTGCACTTGTGTTGACCATTTGTTATCTGGGAGGGGGCTGCGAAGAATTTGTCGTGGATGCCTTTAATACTCAGCAACAATGTACCCTCGCGATGCAACAACAGGGGCTGCGTCAGGCAGGTTGTTATCCTATCGAAGATTTCATCGATGGTTACTGGATCCCTGCGCATGACAATGCTGACTTTTGATGCAGTGCGTGAGCATTCACAGAGTCACTACTAATAATCTCATAAAGATTGCTAAACTGCCCGAACAACGGTATGAATACCCTGTTACTCATTGATATTTAACCATATTGACAGGGCAGGAAATGGCAATGACGATACGTAAAACTTATGGCTGCTTTAAAAAGCTACCGCTCGCACTCCTTCTTTCAACCAGCTTTCTGACTTCTTTTTCTACCTGGGCCGCGAATGTTCCCGCAGGCGTCGAACTGGCTGCAAAACAAGAAATTGTCCGCAATAACGGCAGCGAACCGGCATCACTGGATCCGCACAAAGTAGAAAGCGACGTTGAATTCAATATTCTCAGTGACCTGTATGCCGGGCTGATTACGATTGACGACAACGGCAATGCACAGCCTTCGCTGGCGGGCAGTTGGGAAACGAAAGACAACATCACCTGGGTCTTCCATCTTCGTCCCGGGATTGTCTGGTCTGATGGGAAGCCGATCACCGCGCAGGATGTGGTTTTCAGCTGGCAACGCCTGATCGATCCAAAAACCGCCTCACCTTATGAAAGCTACCTCGGCAGCATGCATGTGCTGAATGCGGGCGACATTATTGGCGGCAAAAAAAAGCCGGACCAGTTGGGCATCAAAGCGCTTGATAAACAGACCCTTGAAATTACCCTCGATCAGCCGCTCTCCTACTTCCTCGGTATGCTCGCCCACCCTTCGCTCTCGCCGATAAGTCAGGCCGATGTGGAGAAGTTCGGAGATAAATGGACGCAGCCAGGCAATATGGTCAGCAGCGGACCGTTCAAACTGGATACCTGGACAGTCAATGAACGCATCACTGCCGTCCGCAACCCTACCTACTGGGATAATTCGCACACGGTGATCAACAAGGTCACCTATTTACCTATCGCTTCTCCGACTGCGGACGTAAACCGATTCAAGGCCGGAGAAATCGACATTACGGCAACCATACCTGCAACCCTGTTTGCCTCACTGAAGAAAGAGCTGGGTTCGCAGGTGCATGTCAGCCCTTACCTTGCCGTTTACTACTACGCAATGAATACCCAAAAGCCGCCATTCAACGATGTTCGCGTGCGTAAGGCGCTGAATCTGGCGATCGATAAATCCATTATCGCCGATAAAGTATTGGGCCAGGGACAAACGCCGGCCTGGCACTTGTCTCCGGATAACACGGGTGGGTTTACTTTCGCAAAACCGAAAGAAGCCAGTCTGACGCAAGAGCAACGTAATGAAGAAGCGAAGAAACTGCTGAAAGAGGCGGGCTTTGGCCCTGATCATCCGCTTAAATTCAACCTGCTTTACAACACTTCAGAATCACATCAGCGCATTGCTATCGCAGCAGCCTCGATGTGGAAAAAGAACCTTGGGGTGGATGCGACATTGCAGAATCAGGAATGGAAAACCATGCTCGATACCATGCATCAGGGCACCTATGACGTTGTCCGTTATGCCTGGATTGCAGACTACAACGAGCCATCCACCTTCCTGAATACCCTGCGTACCGGCAACAGTGAAAACACACCGAAATTCAGCAATGCTGCGTACGACAAAGCGCTGGATGATGCGCTGAAGGCCACCGACAAAGCCGATGTCGGTAAGGCTTATCAGCAAGCCGAGGAAGTGCTTACAGAGCAATCACCGGTCATTCCGTTGTACCACTATGTCAGCCCGCGGCTGGTGAAACCTTATGTCGGCGGTTTCAAAGATAACCTGCTGAACTACGTCTACACCAAAGATCTTTATGTGATTAAGCACTAACGCGTCCCGGCCTCTTCCACTCACCCGGTGGAAGAGGCATCACAATTTTGCGCCACTTATCTCATACGCTTTCACCTCGCCCCCTCTTTGCCACCTGCGACTCAGATGATAGATTGTACGTAAATCACACAAACGGGAGCGATGATGAAATTCTCGGAAAGTGAGATACAACCACTATGGGATGAAGTTGCGCGGATTATTGGCGACGGCGTGATTCAGATGCGCCACAGAGGCGAGCCTCTGAGCGTTGATGCGCTGATTGGGTATCTTGATGGGCAACTGGCCAGCGCAACCGGCGTTCAGCGCCGGATACTGCTTGGTGCGGCGATCAATATGCTCAAAGCAGACCGCCGCTCATGATCCCAGACACACAAAATCCTCGTCACCTTTCCCGATGACGAGTCTGATAAATTACGACGTCGTGCGACGTTACGTCACGTTATTTAGACTGCGCAGCGCGGCCTTGTGCAAACAGGAAAATGCGCTGAGTAATGTCATCCGCGCCGAGAATATTCCCTTTCTGCTCCAGATTAGCCCTGGCATACGCCATGTCGTGAGCCTGATCGACCATATTGATCACCCGGTCACGCGTGGATTTATCAAGTGTTCCTAACAGCGTCGTCAGAATGGCCTGATAAGCGTTTGAGGCGTAAGTGAGCTGCTTTTCACGTTGTTCCAGCGCGTCAATGCGAACCATCAGGGCCTGCAATTGTTCTTGATGCGTCATAGCGGCATCCTTCTTCACGGGTGGAAATAACCGGAGACAGCAGAGAAGGAGGATCTCCGCCGGTTACTTTTCTAAGTTTAGCAGAGTTATGAAAAGGAACGCCTTACCCGACACTTCGCCAATGTAAACCTTACATCAATGAGCCTTTTAGCCCCTCTGACAGATGTAACAGTGACTTATCTCAAACTCCCCGTCAGCAAAGCCCCGTTCCGGCCCAACCGGTAACAACGGCAGTAACTGCTTACAGATGCCGAAATGACAACGTGCAACCCGATGTGACATTTTCTGGCTCAGCACTATTTGTTCATTCAGGGGGATATGTGGGTAAGAAAACAATTTTTGTCGCAATCATGGCGGGCATGTTGCTGACCAGTTCATTTGCTCAGGCAGCAGGATGCCTGAAGGGGGCGGTGGTGGGTGGCGTGGCCGGACATCTTAAACATCACGCGGTGCTCGGCGCCGTGGCCGGGTGTGCCGTGGGGCATCATCTGGCAGCGCAGGCGAAAAAGCAGCAGGCTTCGGCGGCAAAATAACGCATGAACATCAGGGCCGGTGTTGCCCTGATGTTCATCGCGCAACCGGGATTATTGCGAAATCACTACGCGATTGCGCCCTTCTTTCTTAGCTCTGTACAGCGCTTCATCCGCGCGCTTCAGCGCTTTGTCAGGCTCGCCCTGTTGCTGATTCCAGTACGCGACGCCGAGGGAAATGGTGATCGGCTGAATGCCTGGCAACATCAGCGTTTCTACATTTTGCCGCAGACGTTCAGCAATCATTCCCGCTTCTGCAAGCGGCGTTCCCGGCAGCAAGACCAGAAACTCTTCGCCCCCCACACGGCACAAAATATCGCTTTCACGCGCACTGTGACGAATCTGCTCAGCCAGTGACTTGATCACTTCATCGCCGATATCATGGCCATAAGAGTCGTTAATTGCCTTAAAGTGATCGATATCGAGCGTGATGGCGGAAAACTGCTGACGCAGTTGTACAACGCTTTCGAGCGTCATCGCCAGCCCCCGGCGGTTGAACAAACCGGTCATCGGGTCAGTCTGTGTTTCAAATTTCAGCTTGCCGATTTTCTTTTGCAGCAGGCTGATGCCAATCAGCAACGCGCGCTTGAGCTGCGTAGATTCGAAATACCAGGAAGGAATTTCGCGAATATTGCTCGAAACATCCGGCTTATCCATCTCATTGGCGCTACGCGCAAGCAGCCAGAGAGGCCGCGCGATTAATCGGGAGAATAGCCAGACAATCAACAGCGTGACAATCGCCAGTGGCGTCAGATGCCGGAGAACTTTATACATCAGCCCCTCAAGCGGTTTTAGCGTGGCGTCGGTAGGGCGCTGCGTGACAATCTCCCACCCCGATGACGGAACCACCGCATACCCGGCCAGCATCGCCTTACCGGCGAGGTTAGTGACCATCAGGCTACCGTTGGCACTGCTTTTTGGCGCCTCCGTCAGAGGGCGCGGCTTGACCACTTCTCCGACACGATTTGCATCCGGGTGATAAAGAATGCGCCGTTCATTATCAAGCACGGCGATATAGGAACCATCGCGGTAATAATGCTCGCCCAGCAGCTCGTTGAGGATGCTTTTCTGCCGCAAATAAATGGTGCCGCCAATGTAGCCCAGGTATTCCCCTTGCTCAGAGACTACCGGCGTTGAAATAACGATCACCAGGTTTTTAGCCAGAGAAATATAGGGTTTGCTGATCATTGGCCGCCGCATTTTGAGGGCTTCCAGCGCGCCCGGCGTGTTCACCGTATGGCCGATAAGTTGCAGACTGTCAGGCGAGGTCGCGAGGATCTTTCCTTTCATGTTGGTGATCACGACCGAGTTAAAACTGTCGGTCTGATACTTCAGACGGGCGGTTTCTGCCTGCAATATTTTGGGATCGTCGAAATGACTCGCTGCGATAACACTGCTGTAAGCGAGCTGCTTTTGCATGCTTTTCAAAAACTGTTCAGTGCTGGCCGCCAGTTTTGCGGCATAGACACGGTTCTCTTCAAGCGTATTGTCGATTAACAACTGGCGCTGGACGCTGTAGCTGGCATAGAAGCTGTTCGCCAGCGTCACGAAGGCGCTCATGACGGCTAAACTGAGGATCAGGCGTCGAAGATCGATACGAAACAAGGAGTTGGAAAGGAATAAGCGCAACGAGAATTCAATCCACTGTCAAAAAAGTGGCTCATATTTAACACCCGCGGCCCGGATGCACAATAAGGCTGAAAAAATAAACAATAAGCCCCTGAAAATGAGATAAAAAAAGGGAACCCTCAGGTTCCCTCAGATAGCGTTAATCAGGCATCAGATTCTGATGACTGTCAGCTTACATATTGGCGATCATGTCGTCGGCAAACTCGCTGCATTTACGCAGCTTAGCGCCTTCCATCAGACGTTCGAAATCGTAAGTCACGGTTTTAGCCGCGATTGCGCCTTCCATGCCTTTCACGATCAGGTCTGCCGCTTCGAACCATTCCATATGACGCAGCATCATCTCTGCAGACAGAATGATGGAACCTGGGTTCACTTTATCCTGACCCGCATATTTCGGTGCCGTACCATGGGTGGCTTCGAACAGCGCGCAATCAGAACCGATGTTTGCGCCCGGTGCGATACCGATGCCGCCAACCTGTGCCGCCAGGGCATCAGAGATGTAGTCACCGTTCAGGTTCATACAGGCAATAACGTCGTATTCAGCAGGACGCAGCAGGATCTGTTGCAGGAAGGCATCAGCGATGACGTCTTTGATGATGATGTCTTTACCATTGTTCGGGTTCTTGATTTTCACCCACGGGCCGCCATCGATCAGCTCACCGCCGAACTCTTCACGCGCCAGCTGGTAGCCCCAATCCTTGAAGGCACCTTCGGTGAACTTCATGATGTTGCCTTTGTGAACCAGCGTCAGTGAATCACGATCGTTAGTGATGGTGTATTCAATCGCCGCACGAACCAGACGCTTGGTGCCTTCTTCGGAGCAAGGTTTGATGCCGATACCGCATTCCTGTGGGAAACGGATTTTCTTCACACCCATTTCGTCTTGCAGGAATTTGATCACTTTGTCGGCTTCAGCAGAGCCGGCTTTCCATTCGATACCCGCATAGATATCTTCGGAGTTTTCACGGAAGATCACCATATCGGTATCTTCCGGACGTTTAACCGGGCTTGGCGTGCCGGTGTAATAACGCACCGGACGCAGACAGATGTACAGATCGAGCTGCTGGCGAAGGGCTACGTTCAGGGAGCGAATGCCGCCGCCAACTGGCGTAGTCAGTGGGCCTTTGATAGCAACACGGTAATCACGGATCAGATCCAGAGTTTCTTCTGGCAGCCATACGTCTTTGCCGTACAGTTCTACTGATTTCTCACCGGTGTAGATTTCCATCCAGGAGATTTTACGCTCACCTTTGTAGGCTTTCTGAACTGCCGCATCAACAACCTTGATCATGGCTGGAGTCACGTCAACGCCGATACCATCACCTTCGATGAATGGGATCACAGGATTATTAGGAATAACCAGTTTACCCTGAGCGTCTACTGTAATCTTTTTACCTTCAGCCGGAACAACTACTTTGCTTTCCATTAACCTCTCCTTCGAGCGCATTTTTGTTAAAAATTTGTAAGATGCCGGTTGATACTACTCGAATATTTCCCGCTAGCCAATCCGAAACATTTTTCAAGTATAATGCGCTAATTCTCTCTAACTTCAATGCCTATGAACCCGCTATCTTTTAAAAATCACAACGTTAAACGTTTCAGCAAACGGCCTGCCAAAGAACAATCTGCCCCAAAAGGGCCGAGAAAAGTGATTCTCTTTAATAAACCGTTCGATGTACTGCCACAATTCACTGATGAGGCGGGTCGCGCGACACTAAAGGATTACATTTCGTTAACAGATGTCTATGCCGCAGGCCGTCTGGATCGCGACAGCGAAGGTTTACTGGTGTTGACCAACGATGGCAAACTGCAGGCTGCGCTGACACAACCGGGCAAGCGTACCGGGAAGATTTACTATGTTCAGGTCGAGGGTAAACCCGATGCTGCGGCGGTTCTGGCGCTGCGTGAGGGCGTTGTGCTGAAAGATGGTGCCACCCTGCCCGCTGGCGCTGAAATCGTTGATGAACCGGAATGGTTATGGCCGCGTCATCCGCCAATCCGTGAGCGCAAAGCGATCCCTACTGCGTGGCTGAAAATCACGTTGTACGAGGGGAGAAACCGCCAGGTGCGCCGCATGACGGCACACGTAGGTTTTCCGACGCTGCGTCTTATCCGTTACAGCATGGGCGAGTTTACACTCGGCGACTTACAACCCGGCCAATGGAAGGAAATTTCACATGTTTAAACCGCACGTTACCGTTGCCTGCGTCGTACAGGCTCAGGGAAAATTTCTGGTGGTGGAAGAAACCGTCCACGGTAAAGTCACCTGGAACCAGCCCGCCGGTCATCTGGAAGCTGACGAAACATTAGTCAGCGCCGCGAAACGTGAATTGTATGAAGAAACGGGCATTCATGCCGAACCTCAGTCGTTCCTTGGCCTGCACCAGTGGCAGGCGCCGGACGGCACGCCCTTCCTGCGTTTCGCCTTCGTGATTGATCTGCCACACATGTCCGACACCGCGCCGCAGGACGACGACATCGATCAGTGCCGCTGGGTCACTGCCGAAGAGATTATGGGCTCCTCACAGTTGCGCTCGCCGCTGGTGGCGGAAAGCATCCGCTGTTATCAGCAATCCCCGCGTTACCCTCTGGAAATCCTGCACAATTTCAACCTGCCGGAATAACCTGCCGGGCCGGTTGTTGCTTTCCTGTGAATCAGCGATGCAGCAACCGGCCTGACGTGATAAAATTTCGCGCGTTCTTTTTTGCGTAATCTTTAAGAAGTAACCGATGTCCGGGTTGCTGTGGTGTTTTTTGTCGCGCGCGGCCTTCATCCTCGTGGGACAAATACCCTGAAAAACACCGTCAGCGCCGGGCAATTAATTCCTATGTTTCGGGACTATTATGTCTGACAACAGCCAGAAAAAAGTGATCGTCGGGATGTCCGGCGGCGTCGATTCCTCTGTATCTGCCTACCTTTTGCAACAGCAGGGTTATCAGGTCGAGGGTCTCTTCATGAAAAATTGGGAAGAGGATGACGACGAAGAGTATTGCACAGCAGCCACCGACCTCGCCGATGCGCAGGCCGTGTGCGACAAACTGGGCATTGAACTGCACACCGTGAATTTCGCGGCGGAATATTGGGACAACGTGTTCGAATTATTCCTCGAGGAATATAAAGCCGGACGCACGCCGAACCCGGATATTCTGTGCAACAAAGAAATCAAATTTAAAGCCTTCCTCGAATTTGCGGCGGAAGATTTGGGCGCGGATTACATCGCGACCGGTCACTATGTGCGCCGTCAGGATATCGACGGTGTCAGCCATTTGCTGCGTGGCGTCGATGGCAACAAAGATCAGAGCTATTTCCTCTACACGCTCGGTCACGAACAGGTCGCACAAAGCCTGTTCCCGGTGGGTGAACTGGAAAAACCGGAAGTCCGCCGCATCGCGGAAGAACTGGATCTGATCACCGCCAAGAAAAAAGACTCTACCGGCATCTGTTTTATCGGTGAGCGTAAATTCCGTGACTTCCTTGGCCGCTATCTGCCTGCACAACCGGGCGTGATTAAAAGCGTTGATGGCCAGGTCATGGGCCAGCATCAGGGGCTGATGTATCACACGCTTGGTCAGCGTAAAGGTCTGGGTATCGGCGGCCAGAAAGACGGCAGCGAAGAGCCGTGGTACACGGTGGAAAAGGATGTGGAAAACAACATTCTTTACGTCGCGCAAGGCCACGAGCACCCGCGTCTGATGAACGTCGGTCTGATTGCCCAGCAGTTGCACTGGGTCGATCGCAAAACGCTGACCGCCCCGCTGACCTGTACGGTGAAAACCCGTTATCGTCAGGAAGATATTCCCTGTGTGGTGACACCGCTCGGCGAAGACCGCATTGAAGTGCGTTTTGATGCGCCTGTTGCGGCCGTGACACCCGGCCAGTCAGCGGTATTTTACCTCGGTGAAATCTGTCTGGGCGGCGGCATTATCGAACAACGCCTGCCACTTCAGGTCTGATACTGAACAATCTGGCGCATGAATACGGGACGCTTTCGGGCGTCCCGCTTTATTTCTGCCCGCCTGTGACGTTCTGCACTGATTCCGAACTGTGTTTAGGGGCAGTTTTATGGCATGATCTGTCGCCATTAGTTTGGGCTATTTTCTTTGGCACCGCGTCTCATCGTTTCGAAAACGCTTACAGGAGTAAACGTGGCTAAAAATTACTATGACATTACGCTGGCATTGGCGGGGATCTGTCAGGCAGCACGCCTGGTTCAGCAACTGGCACATGACGGTCAGTGCGCTCAGGAAGAAATGTCAGTTTCACTGCGCAGCCTGCTGGAGATGAATCCGGCGTCCACGCTGGCGGTGTACGGTAATAATGAAGCCAATTTGAAGATGGGGCTGGAGACACTGTTAGGCGTGCTCAACGCCAACCGTCAGGGCCCGGGCGCTGAGTTAACGCGCTACGCATTAAGCCTGATGGTGCTGGAGCGCAAGCTTTATGCCAATAAGCCGGCGATGAATCAGCTTGGTGAACGCATCGATCAGCTCGACCGCCAGCTGGCACATTATGAGCTTGAATCCGACACCATGATAAGTTCACTGGCCTCAATTTATGTCGATGTCGTCAGCCCGGCCGGTCCGCGTATTCAGGTGACCGGTTCACCGGCCATTTTACAAAATTCTCAGGTGCAGGCGAAGGTTCGCGCTATTTTACTGGCCGGTATCCGTTCCGCTGTGCTGTGGCATCAGGTCGGCGGTGGACGCCTGCAGCTGATGTTTTCCCGTAATCGTCTGTTTGAACAGGCGAAAAATATTCTCGCTCATTGTTAATAAGATCCCAGGAGTTGCTACCGATGGAATTATCCTCACTGACCGCCGTTTCCCCCGTTGATGGACGCTACGGTGATAAAGTCAGCGCGCTGCGCACTATTTTCAGCGAATTTGGCCTGCTGAAATTCCGTGTGCAGGTTGAAGTACGTTGGCTGCAAAAACTGGCCGCCTGTGCAGAAATCAAGGAAGTTCCTGCTTTTGATGCCGACGCAAACGCTTTCCTTGACCAGTTAGTGGCCAATTTTGATGTCAACGATGCGCAGCGCATCAAAGACATCGAAAAGACCACCAACCATGACGTCAAAGCGGTGGAATACTTCCTGAAAGAAAAAGTGGCTGCCATCCCTGCCCTGCACGCGGTGTCTGAGTTCATCCACTTCGCCTGCACCTCCGAAGACATCAATAACCTGTCCCACGCGCTGATGCTGCAAACGGCACGTCAGGACGTTGTACTGCCGTACTGGAAACAAATTATTGATGCGGTCAAAGGTCTGGCGCACAAATACCGCGACATTCCGCTGCTGTCACGCACCCACGGCCAGCCTGCTACGCCATCCACCATCGGTAAAGAACTGGCTAACGTCGCTTATCGTATGGATCGCCAGTTTAAGCAGCTGGAAAACGTTGAAATTCTGGGGAAAATCAACGGTGCTGTCGGCAACTATAATGCCCACATCGTTGCCTATCCGGAAGTAGACTGGCACCAGTTCAGCGAAGAGTTTGTGACCTCGTTAGGCGTGACATGGAACCCGTACACCACGCAGATCGAACCGCATGATTACATCGCGGAATTGTTCGACTGCGTGGCGCGTTTCAACACCATTCTGATCGACTTCGACCGCGACATCTGGGGTTACATTGCCTTGAACCACTTCAAACAGCGCACCATCGCTGGCGAAATCGGTTCTTCCACCATGCCGCACAAAGTCAACCCAATCGACTTTGAAAACTCAGAAGGTAACCTGGGTCTGTCCAACGCCGTATTGCAGCACCTGGCGAGCAAACTGCCGGTATCACGCTGGCAGCGCGACCTGACCGACTCCACCGTACTGCGTAACCTCGGCGTGGGTCTGGGCTATGCGCTGATCGCTTATCAGGCAACCATGAAAGGCGTCAGCAAGCTGGAAGTGAACGAAGCGAATCTGGCGAATGAACTGGATCACAACTGGGAAGTGCTGGCCGAGCCAATCCAGACCGTGATGCGCCGTTATGGCATTGAAAAGCCTTATGAAAAATTGAAAGAACTGACACGCGGCAAGCGTGTTGATGCTGCGGGTATGCAGACGTTCATCGATTCTCTCGAATTACCGGAAGAAGAGAAAGTCCGCCTGAAAGCCATGACACCGGGCAATTATATTGGCCGTGCAACCAAAATGGTTGATGAACTGAAGTAATGTTCTCTTCACGGACGCGCCTGCTCAGCGGGCGCGTCCGTGTTGTTTGTAGGCTTAACTCTGGGTCTGGAATTTACTCTGACGCAAATCGCCGATGATGTCGTTCATCCGGTCTTCCGTTAAACGGTAATAGCGGATGGAGAACGCGGTAATCAGATAGAAAATTGCCGGTAAAACGGTAAACAGAATTAATACACCCCGTATCGCTTCTGCTGACTGTTGTTCAACGCCTGCCTGATAACCAAACCATGCCAGCCCCCAACCTGTCAGCGCACCACCGATTGCCACGCCGAGTTTAATCACGAAAATATTCGCCGCAATATTCATGCCCGTAATACGACGTTGCGTTTTCCACTCGCCATAGTTATTGGCATCGGTAATCATTGACCATTGCAGCGGTGCATTTATACCCTGTAATAAATTCAGCGCGATATGCACGATAAATGCGGGGATCCAATATTCTGTTGGCAGCACGAAGAATAATAACCCGACCAGCGCACTTAATACGTTAACCCATACGGAAGCACGGATTTTACACATCCAGGTACCCAGTGATTTCGCGAATAAACTCCCGATAACAGAAGCGACTGTCGTTGCCAGCATAAAGATGGAAATAATACCGCTGCCCTGATGCAACACATATTGCACGAAATACACCAGCAGGCTTCCGCGAACTACTACCCCACAAAGCATGGCAAGATTATAGACAGACAGGATCCGCCACTGGTCATTTTTCATCAGAATACGCACATCCCGAAGGATATTCATATTCTCTTCTTTGACCGGCGTAATACGCTCGCGCGTGGTCAGGAAGCAGGTCAGGAACATCAGGCAACCAATCACACCAAAAATCCCCATCGCCCACTGCATGCCGGTGGCGCGATCGCCGGGAGCAATAAAATCAGCCAGCGGCAGGATCAGCGCAGTCCCCATTGCGCCACCGATGGGAGCAATCGCAAAGCGCCAGGACTGGAGTGACAGGTTGTCCTGCGGGTCTGCGGTAATTGCTGCGCCTAACGAACAATAAGGGATATTGATTGCCGTATACATGATCGTCATGAAGATATAGGCCAGCACCGCGTAAACAATTTTCGCCGTTTGTCCGAAGTCAGGTGTGGAATACACCAATACGCAACTCACGGCAAAAGGCACACAAATAATCAGTAACCAGGGGCGGAAACGCCCCCAGCGACTTTTCGTCTGATCGGCAATTGCGCCCATTATCGGATCAGTAATCGCATCAAGTATGCGCACCACCAAAAATAGCGTGCCCATCACGGCGGGAGAAAGCCCGTAAATATTGGTATAAAAGTAAGCCAGAATAGCGACAGAGGAATCAAAAACGATATGGCTTGCCGCATCACCTAATCCAAAACCCAGCTTTTCTTTGTTGGTGATCCTTTCAGTTAACGCTGACATGCATTCACCTTAATTTTTAAATTAGAATTCCTTTGTCTTTATAATTCCTGGCATTGAGGCGGGATATTCTGATATTTCACTTATGTTTTATGCTTTTAATCAAATGTGACGCAGGCACGGCTTATTCCTGCTTTTTGTAATAAACAAAATTAATATATTCGAGCCGCATCACATTTAAGGGAGAAAACCAAAAAACATAAGTTGGATGGCGGTTTCGGCAATTGTTGTGTTTGCTTTGCCCTACCAGTATTGATGGTCAGAAAACATATCCGCGCCGTCGTGCGGATGGCAACACTTACAAGGGGAAAGCATGTCTGCCATTTATAAGGATGCCCACCGTCCGGTGCATGAACGTGTCGCCGATTTGCTGGCACAAATGACGCCTGAAGAAAAATTCGCACAAATGCACGCGTTCTGGCTGATATTGTCCGCCGCGGGCGATCATCGCGAGCGCACCGATCTGAGCGATGAATTCGCCGGCGTCACTCAACAGGCGGCGCTCAGCGAACGCCTTAAACGCGGGATCGGCCAGATTACCCGTCCGCTGGGAACGCATATTGTCGAACCCAAAGAAGGGGTTCGCGCCCTTAATCGTCTGCAAAGAACCTTAATGGAAGAAACCCGTTTGGGTATTCCGGCTTTATTTCATGAAGAATGTCTGGTCGGTTTATTGTGCAAAGATGCCACACTGTTTCCTTCGTCGCTGAACTACGCCTCCACCTGGGATCCGGCGTTGATGCAACGTATCGCTGCCGCCATTGGCGATGAAGCCCGCAGCACCGGTTGCCGTCAGGGGTTAGCGCCGGTACTGGACGTCTCCCGCGACGTACGCTGGGGGCGGACTGAAGAGACGTTTGGGGAAGACCCCTACCTGACGGGTGTGATGGCGACCCGTTTTGTGCGGGGTTTACAAGGTGAAAAACGCGATGTGCTGGCGACGCTGAAACACTATGTCGGGCACTCTTTCAGCGAAGGGGCGCGCAACCATGCGCCGGTGCATCTGGGGTTTAGTGAGCTTAATGACACCTTTCTCCTGCCGTTTGAAATGGCAGTGAAACTGGCAAATGCCGGTTCAGTCATGCCTGCCTATCACGATATTGATAATCAGCCCGGCCACTCAGATGCCTTCCTGATGACGACGCTGCTGCGCGAAGAATGGGGCTTTGACGGTCTGATAGTGGCGGATTATGGCGGCATCAGTCTGCTGCACCAGCATCATGGCATCAGCCGCAACGCCACGGAATCCGCCGCGCTGGCTTTTAACGCCGGTCTGGATATCGAGCTGCCGAAAGATGACTGCGCACGCCATCTTGCGCAAGCCGTTGAACAGGGTCTGATCTCCATGGCAAAAATCGACGAGATCGTCGGACGCGTTCTGCAAGAGAAATTCCGTCTGGGGCTGTTCGAGCAACCTTATACCGATGAAAATGCCATTGCGCTGCAAACACCCGAAACCCGTAAAATGGCATATGAAGCCGCAGTGAATTCCATCACGATGCTGGAAAATAATGGCGTTTTGCCGTTGGCTGGCCAGCAACGGCTCGCGATCATCGGGCCGACGGCCGATGACCCGCTGGCGCTGCTCAGCGGCTACAGTTTTCCGGTTCATCTGATCATCAGTGATATGCAGGACAGCGCGTCGCAGGTCGTGACGCCCTTACAGGCATTACAAGAACGCGTAAGCAGCCAGAATCTGCGTTATGCCAAAGGCTGCCACATTATTGAACATCGGGTGGCGGGTGCTCCGGTCTTCCCCGGTGATACGGGTAAACCGATACAAACCTCCCCCGTCTCACGGGATACCCGGTTGATTGCACAAGCGGTTGAAGCCGCAGAACAGAGCGATGTTGCGCTGGTCTTTGTCGGTGATCTGGCCGGATTGTTCCAAAGTGGCACCGTAGGCGAAGGGTCAGATACCGACAGCCTGCGCCTGCCCGGCGTACAGCAGGAGCTGGTCGCCGCCGTGGTGGCAACAGGAAAACCTGTGGTTGTCGTGATGACTGGCGGCCGCCCTTATAATCTCGGCGGGCTTGAGGATAAGGTCGCCGCATTGGTGATGGCATGGGCACCGGGCCAGGAAGGCGGAAATGCGATTGCCGATGTGCTGACCGGCGTGCGGGAACCTGCAGGGCGCCTGGTGGTATCCGTTCCCCACAGCGCGGGCGCCATGCCCTATTACTATAACCACAAACTCAAGAGCGGCGGCACACCCTATGCTTTCCATTTCGGCTCCCGCTATCCCTTCGGATACGGTAAAACATGGACCACATTCCGTTATGGCGAACTGTCGATTGTTCAGCCACAGGTACCGTCGCTGAACGGTAACGTCATCGCAAAAATTACCGTCAGTAATAGCGGGGATAAAGACGGCAGCGAGGTGGTACAAGTGTACGTCCGCGATCGCGTGGCCTCACAGGTTCGCCCGGTTCAGGAGCTGAAAGCCTTCCAGCGGGTGCATCTGCGCGCAGGCGAAAGTGCTGAGCTGACCTTCACCCTGCCCACCGACATGCTGAATTTCACTCAGCGTAACGGGCAGCGCGTGGTCGAACCCGGTGAGTTTGACATTCGCGTGGGTGCCTCGAGTGGGGATATCCGCAGTCAGGGCGTAGTGGAAATCACCGGCGAAGCCCGTGCGCTGGAGAAAATGTGGCGGATGGAAAGCCACTGCGTCATCACACATTAACCTTACGGGGCGTTTGAATTTATCTTTAACGCCCCTTTTCCCTCCCGCAGATTTAATCCCGCATACGCGTAAAATGTCACTGCAAAAATTCTCTTTCCTTCTAAAATAGAGGCCATTACAGCCATCAGGAAAAGCCCGTATGAGCATGGACACTAACCAGCAGGTGCTGGAAAAACTGAAAACCGATCTGGCTCAGACAGGCACTATGCCGCTGTATTTGTGTTTTAACGAATCGGTTCGTCAGGCAATGGAATCGGGTATTTTGCAGGACGGCGATTTCCTGCCGAGTGAGCGCCAGTTCACCGAAGCGCTGGGGATCTCACGGATCACCGTGCGTAAGGCGCTGGCAAAGCTGGAACAGGACGGGCACATAGGCCGCTCACGCGGTTACGGCACCTTTATCAAAAAAGCGGTTGATGCCAGGCTTTCTTACTCGCTGGCCGGGGTGAAAGGGTTTTCGCGCGAAGTGATGTTACAAGGCCGCAAGCCCGATACGCTGTGGATCAGCCGTGATCAGATACCGGCATCCGCGCTGATTGCCAGCAAACTGGCGATCACCGAAGGCACACCGGTTTATATGCTCAAGCGCATTCATTACATCGACACACGCCCGATGTCCGTGGCGGTTTCATACGTGATCATGGCCGCCATCGGGGATGTGCAGGATATCGGCGTCTCGCTCTATGACTATTTCAGCCGCAATAATATTGAGCTTGGCGCACTGCAAAGCCGGGTCAGTGCAGCAATGTCCGACGCTGAAACTTTGCAATCTTTGCAGCTGACTGAGCCCATGCCGCTGCTGATCATAAAGCAGACACTCTTCGACGGGCAAAACCGGCCGATTGAATACAGTGAAAGCTTTTGCCGCAGCGACATGTATGAGTTCATCAGCGAAGACTGATTCACAGCGCCGGTTCACTCTTTTCAAACGTGCTGGCCAGTTGCGCCAGCGTCGGCGCGCAATCCCCGCCAGTCTGCGAAACAACATAGGCCGCCACGCAATTTGCCAGCGTCATGCTTTGCCAGTGTGTCAGGCCGAGTGAAAGCCCTGCCAGCAAACCGGCGCAATGGCTGTCACCCGCACCTATGCTGTCAGCCACGGTGATTTTACGCGCCGCAATCCAGCCGCAATCAGTGGCCGTCGCAAAATAATAGCTTCCTTTTTCGCCGCAGCGCAGTACCACCAGTTCACCGGTTTTAGCATTCAGCTCACGGCAGAAGGCTTCGGCGTTATCAGTAAACCCCAGCAGCGTGGCTTCCCGTTCGTTGAGCGTCAGGATCACGCCGGGGCGGATCACGCGGCGAATGCGATCTTCGGGCATAACATCCAGACGCGGCCCAAAATCCACCACCACGCGCACCGCATCGGGCAAGGTTTCCAGCCAGTCGAGCAGCACCGTTCCCTGTTTCGCGCCTAACTGATAACCCGACACATACACCAGCCCGTTTTGTGGCGTAGCGTCGGTCAGCCAGCCGGGCTGCCACTGATTTTCAATACCGTCGATAGAGATAAATGTCCGCTCGCCGTCCGGCTCAACCAGCGCCAGACACCAGCCGTTATCCGCGCCGCGCACCTGCAAATCCGAGGTAATCTCCCGTGCCGCCATTTCACGTCTCAGACGATCGCTCCACATGCCCTCGCCCACCGGCAACAGATTACGGCTGTGAATGCCCAGCTGTTTCAGCCCGAGCGCAATATTCAGCGCGCAGCCACCGAGGTGAAAACCGGTCACGTCGGCGGCAATATCCCCGCCGCGCTCCGGTAACGCATCGGCTCTGGCAACCATGTCCATGACCGCAGCGCCGACGACCATCACCGGTGCCTGCTGATGCCAGTCGCCCTGCATCAGCGTCTGTAATAATTCGCGATGGCCCTGGCTCATTCAGCCTCCTGCGCCTGCTGGCGGAAACGCTGAAATGCGTCGCTGTAGCGCGTCATATTCTGCGGATTGACCCGTTTCAGTTCATCCAGCCACTCTTTCTTAAACACCTCAATGCCGTTCAACGCGCCGCAAATGGCGGTTGCCATCGCACCAATGGTATCGGTATCGCCGCCGAGATTGGCACACAACACCGCGCACTGATTCGGGCATGTTCCGGCCAGTTCCACCATCGCCAGTGCGGCAGGCACAGACTCAATGGTGCTGACGCCCGCGCCAACCAGCTGATAAACCGCTTCGGACGCCTGCTCCGTTCCTTCGGCTTTCTGCACCGTGGCGAAAGCCAGTTCGATGCGCGCCGCCAGTGAAGCGCTGAAAGTGGTGGGTTTGCGCGTTTGGGCATATTTCGCAATATCCGGCAGTGCCAGGCGGATTTCAGGCCAGCTCGCCCCTTCAATGGCCCGCGACACAGCCCAGGCAATCACCACCGCGCCTGCCACGGCGATATCAGATTTATGCGTCGGGCTGGACGCCAGCCACACCTGCTCGCAGAATCTCTCCAGCGGCGCCGAAGGCAGTACGCAGCCAAGCGGGGAAACGCGCATCGCCGCGCCATTGGTCACACCATTGTTTTCCAGCGCCTCAATGGCCACGCCTTTCTTCTGTTCGGCCAGCGCAAGTCTGGAGCTCGGACCAAGAATGTTTTTATTAAACGCGTCAAAACTGTCTACCCAGCGGATCACATTACGCGCAATCAGTTCTGGGACGACGCGGCCTTCCGCTTCCAGCAGCGCATCGGCCAGCGCCAGCGCCATCGACGTATCATCAGTAAACTGTGCAGCGGTGAAATAACAGGCGGCGCTATTTTCTGCCGGGCCATCAAGAAAACGATCGATCCAGCCGAAGTGTTGCTTAACCCGCTCGCGCGGCCAGAGCTCCGAGGGCATGCCCAGCGCGTCGCCCAGCATTTGTCCGTACAACGCGCCGAGCATACGGCTCTCAAGGCTTAGCTGTGTCATGTAAATCTCCTGCTATTAATTTCAGAGGGGCCGCCTGCCCGCCTGTTGTGAAAAGAATGTTTATGAAGGCTGGCTCAGGCTGACCGGGGTAATGGTTTTGCTGTGTTCGCGAAAGAACAACAGAAACAGCAGCATTACGCCGACAACCATCGCAGCACCCACGCCCCAGACCGCAAACCAGTCGAACGTCATGCCATTTTTTGGCGTGCTCAGTGCGAAAGTGGTCATCGCCCGGCCGCCCAGCCAGTTGCCGATAAAACTGCCCAATCCCTGACAAATCAGTGTGATCAGACCCTGTGCCGCCGTGCGCATATGCGGCGGCGCTTTTTTATCGACATAGATATACCCGGTGACAAAATAGAAATCGTAGCTGACGCCGTGCAACAGAATGCCGAGGAACAGCATGCTGTAAGCCCAGACATCCGCCGTGCCGCCATAGATAAAGAATACGTAGCGGATTGCTGCTGTGACAAAGCCCAGCATCAGCACTTTTTTTATACCGTAGCGTTTGAGCAGGAACGGTAACGCCAGCATGGCGAAGATTTCAGACACCTGGCCGAGGGTCATCCAGCCGGTTGCGTTGGGCAAACCCACCTGCGTCAGGTAACCGTTGGCAAACTGGTAGTAAAACGCCAGCGGCATACAAAACAGAAATGAGCACAACGCGAAAATCGCGAAAGAGCGGTCTTTCAGCAAGCCCAGCGCATTCAGGCCGAACAGCGCTTTGATATCCACCGGCCCTTTGCCTTTTGCCGGTGTCTCCGGCAGCCAGAAGCTGTAAACCCCAAGCACCAGCGAGGCAATAGCGGTGATCCACAACGGCAACCCGGTATCAGAAATGTTGTTCATGCCAAGCAGCGGCGGCAGCACAAAACCGATCACCAGCCCGGAAGCAATCCAGCCCAGCGTGCCAAGCACGCGGATGCGCGGGAAATCTTTCTCGGTGTCATTGATGTTGGCGAACGCAATGCTGTTGGTCAGCGCCACCGTTGGCATATAGGTGATGGCGTAAACCACCAGCAGCGGGAAGAACGTGGAGAATTCGGTTTGCAGCGCGATAAACGCCATCAGCACAGCCCCGGCCAGCAGCAGCCAGCCAAGCACTTTTTGTGCGGCGAAGTAGCGGTCAGCAATCACGCCCACCAGCACCGGCGAGAGAATGGCCGCTATGGCGGTGCTGCTGTAAGACCAGGCGATTTCGGAGGGAGTAAAACCCAGCTTATTAAGATATTGCCAGAGAGGCACAAACCACGCTCCCCAGATAAACCACTCGATAAACATCATAACGGACAGCTTCAGATGGGTACGTTTCATTATTATATCCTTGCTGAATGAGGGGCCCGCGCGGTGCGATACGCACCCAAAGCGACGGAAAGAATCAGGCATTCAAGATACCTTTGAAATACCTTAATAGTACCTTTGGTATTTAACAGCGATCGATCTCACATTTTATGCTTCTGCCCGGCAAGCCCGTTTATAATTGGTTTAGGTTTTGTTTAGATTGCCGGTCACGGCGTTGATGTGAGGTTGATTAAAATGTTTCTGAATCATTTACAATTACACTCAGAATGTTTCTGTCGCCTTACGCGCCACAAGGATAAGGAATTACCATGCGAATTTTAGTCATTGAAGATAACGCACTGTTGCGCCATCACCTTTCAGTTCAGATGAGAGAGATGGGGCATCAGGTTGATGCCGCTGAAGACGCCAAAGAAGCCGATTATTTTTTGCATGAACATGCACCGGATATCGCGATTGTCGATCTCGGTTTGCCGGGCGAAGACGGCCTGAGCCTGATCCGCCGCTGGCGCAGTCACCAGGCAAATTTGCCGATTCTGGTGCTGACCGCCCGCGAAAGCTGGCAGGATAAAGTCGCGGTGCTGGAAGCCGGTGCCGACGATTACGTCACCAAACCTTTCCATCTCGAAGAAGTGCTGGCACGCATGCAGGCGCTGATGCGCCGCAACAGCGGCCTGGCATCACAGGTCATTACCCTGCATCCGTTCCAGATTGATTTATCCCGCCGTGAACTGACCGTTAACGAAAATCCCATTAAACTGACCGCATTCGAATACACCATTATCGAAACGCTGATCCGCAACGCCGGAAAAGTGGTCAGCAAAGACTCACTGATGCTTCAGCTCTACCCGGACGCAGAACTGCGCGAAAGCCATACCGTGGATGTCCTGATGGGGCGCCTGCGCAAAAAACTGCAGGCAGAGCACCCGGAAGACGTGATCACCACGGTACGCGGCCAGGGTTATCGTTTCGACATCCGCGCATAACGACGTGGTTTACTACCGCCTGATGCCTCACTACGTAAGGACGCGTCATGAAAGGACGTACTAAAAAACCCTTCTCCCTGCGCGTGCGTTTTATGATGGCGACGGCCGCCGTTGTACTCGCGCTTTCACTGGCCTACGGGCTGGTGGCGGTGGTTGGCTACATGGTGAGTTTCGATAAAACGGCCTATCGCCTGCTGCGCGGTGAGAGCAATCTCTTCTTTAGCCTGGCGCAATGGCGCGAGGGCAAACTCTCCATCAATGTTCCGCCCGATCTGGACCTTAATACGCCCACGCTGGTGTTTATTTACGACGCCGACGGTAAATTGCTGTGGGCGGAACGCCGCATCCCGGAACTGGAAGCTCAGATCAATAAAGCCTGGATGAATAAACCGGGTTTTTATGAGCTGGATACCGACACGCAAATCAGCAGCGAAGTGTTAGGGAATAATCCGCAGGCGCAGGACAAGCTGAAAGATTACGACGACACCGATGCCAACGCCATGACGCACTCCATCGCGGTGAATACCTACAATGCCACCGCGCGCCTGCCGGCACTGAACATCGTGGTCGTCGATACGATCCCGCAAGAGTTACAGCGTTCCGATCTGGTCTGGGAATGGTTCAGTTATGTGCTGCTGGCCAATCTGTTGCTGGTGGTGCCGCTGCTGTGGCTGGCGGCGTACTGGAGCCTGCGGCCCATCAAAGAAGTGATCCATCAGGTCGCCGAACTGGAAACCCATGAGCGCGAATCGCTGGATGAAAATCCGCCGCGTGAGCTGCTCGGGCTGGTGCGCAATCTGAATATCCTGTTGCACGGCGAACGTGGGCGCTACGATCGCTATCGCACCACGCTGGCAGACCTGACTCACAGCCTGAAAACGCCGCTGGCGGTGTTGCAGTCCACCCTGCGCGCCCTGCGCAATGGCAAACAGATGACCATCGAAGAAGCTGAACCGGTGATGCTCGAGCAAATCAGCCGCATCTCGCAGCAGATTGGCTATTACCTGCACCGGGCCACCCTGCGATCGGAACAAAATTTACTGATCCGCGAAGTGCATTCGGTGCCTGCGATCCTCGACGGGTTGTGTTCGGCGCTGAACAAGGTGTATCAGCGTAAAGGGGTGGTGATCACCGTCGATATCTCGCCGGAAATCACCTTCGTCGGCGAAAAGAACGACTTCATGGAAGTGATGGGCAACGTCATTGATAACGCCTGTAAATACTGTCTGGAGTTTGTGGAAATCAGTGCGGTGCACACCGAAAACCAGCTGGTGATCCTGATTGAAGATGACGGCCCTGGCATTCCGGTCAGCAAACGTGAAGTGATTTTCCAGCGCGGGCAGCGCGCCGATACCCTGCGTCCGGGGCAAGGGCTGGGACTTTCTCTGGCGAACGACATCATCGAGCAATACGACGGCCAAATTATCATTGGCGACAGCCCGCTCGGCGGGGCCAGCATGCGGGTTTGCTTTGGTTTACAGCAAGGCATCGAACTCGAATAACAGACGACGGGTGCAATCTCCGGCAAATTTCGGTGCTTTATTCACCGGAGTACGAAATTTGCTGGCAATTGCCCAACGCAGCCGCAACACCTTCCGTTATAATCCTTTACAGACCCACCTTCTTTTGGAAAAAAAATGGATTACAAACTAGACCTGGACTGGAACGATTTCCTGCAACGTTACTGGCAAAAACGTCCTGTCGTGTTAAAGCGCGGTTTCAAAAATTTCGTCGATCCGATTTCTCCGGATGAACTGGCCGGTCTGGCAATGGAAAGTGAAATCGACAGCCGTCTGGTCAGCAATCAGGACGGTCGCTGGAACGTCAGCCACGGGCCATTTGAGAGCTATGATCATCTGGGCGAAAACGGCTGGTCGGTACTGGTTCAGGCCGTCGATCACTGGCATGAGCCCTCCTCGCATCTGATGACGCCTTTCCGTCATATTCCTGACTGGCGCATGGACGATTTGATGATTTCTTTCTCGGTGCCCGGCGGTGGCGTAGGCCCGCACCTTGATCAATATGACGTGTTTATCATTCAGGGCACCGGCCGCCGTCGCTGGCGCGTGGGCGAAAAAATCGCCATGAAACAACACTGTCCGCATCCGGATTTGCTTCAGGTTGAGCCGTTCGAGGCCATTATCGACGAAGAACTGGAACCTGGCGATATCGTCTACATTCCGCCGGGCTTCCCGCACGACGGCTATTCGCTGGAGAACTCCCTCAATTATTCAGTAGGATTCCGCGCGCCGAACACCCGCGAAATGATCAGCGGATTTGCCGATCATGTCCTTTCCCGTGAACTGGGAAGCCATCGTTATACCGATCCGGATCTGGTTGAGCGGGAACATCCGGCTGAAGTCCAGCCCGCCGAGCTGGATAAGCTGCGCGGTATGATGCTCGAACTGATCAATAACCCTGAGCATTTCAACAGCTGGCTTGGCGAATTCATCTCACAGTCACGTCATGAACTGGATCTGGCTCCGCCGGAACCACCGTATCAGGCGGGTGAAATCTATGAACTCATGGCGTCGGGCGAAACGCTTGAACGCGTCGGTGGTTTACGCGTACTGCGCGTAGGGGATGTGTGTTACGTGAATGGCGAGGCGATGACGTCTGAACAAACCGCCGCCGTTGACGCCATGGCACGCCACAAGACGGTGACCCGTGAAATGCTCGGTGATGCGCTTGACGATCCGTCGTTCCTCGCCCTGTTGTCTGCACTGGTGAACAGTGGCTACTGGTATTTCAACGACTGATATTGATAAAAAAATAAGGGCATTCTGATGCCCTTATTTTTTCCGTTATTAATTATTCCGTTCTTATTTATTTTTCTTGTATATAAAAACTAGCGCAAACGAAATACCGTTTTAAAGGGGTTTAAATTTCGGGTTTTCGCTGACATTCTTATTTTTACAGCCTTATTATTGTCTCGTAAGAGATTACAAATTACAGCAATACGTTTAGGCGTTGAGACGTAAAAGTCACCGTCCATTACCCCAAACACTTTATGCCTGAGAGGGGAATTAATTAAACCGGCTTTTAATATCCTCCCCACTATATTTGCACAATTTTTTGATAATGTTCTGAAGGATGGCGAGTCTTTGGAGTAACAAATGTCATGCCATGTCCGTTTCATCGCTACTTCATCCAGCGATCTGATACCATAAATGACATCCGGATCACAGGCTTCTCTTTCGCAGTCTATTTCATACCCCTCAGAGGGTCTGGCAGGGTATTTCCTGAAAAGAATTTTGTCGTCTTCGAACCGTGGCCACCAGCTGACATAAGTGCTTTCATGAGCAATCGGACCAATAAACATGGCTGCATGACCAATATTCCCGTCTCCGGGATACCAGATAAATACCCATGCGTTAATTCCCTGACTGAAATCGGCGAAAGCCGTTCTTTGCTTAACAAACTCTCTGATCCCTTCTACTGTCTGCAATCTGGCTACTGTTCGTGCTGTCGGTGCTGTTTCCACGCTATCTCTCCATGATTAATCTGCCAAAATTATGGCATTGATGGAGGCGTAAATATAATGTCATTAATGAATAGAGGTATTATTGATATTGATGGGGGTTATCAATGATATTCAGATAAACTGTAAGTAATCTCTGCGTGTCATTTAATAAACACCTCCGGGTTTAATAATAAATCCGGAGGTGTTTAATCAACTTATCTCGATTTCTCTGCTGTGAGCTCTGCAATACGCATAATCACTGATACCGCTTTTTCCATTCCTTCCAGCGTGACAAATTCATGTTTACCGTGGAAGTTATAGCCGCCGGTAAAAATATTCGGGCAAGGTAAACCCCGGAAAGAAAGTTGTGCGCCATCCGTGCCGCCGCGAATGGGCTTCATGATCGGTTCTATATCACAATCCTTCATTGCCTGTTGCGCCAGCGCAATAATGTGCGGATGCTGGGCCACTTTATCGCGCATATTGTAATAGTGATCGTCGAGTGTCACTTCAATATAGCAATCCCGGTGCAGGCCTTTGCCGACCAGATGCGCGATATCAATAATCTTTTGCTTACGGGCTTCGAATGTCACTTTGTCGAAGTCACGGATGATGTAATGCATTTCCGCGCGTTCAACGTTGCCCTTAATGGTGGTCAGGTGATAGAAACCTTCATAACCTTCAGTCTGTTCCGGGGTTTCATCGGCGGGTAATTCGCTGTGGAAGCGGGTGGCGAGAGAGAGTGCGTTCACCATCACGCCTTTCGCACTACCGGGATGAACATTATTACCGACGATTTTAATGGTCGCTGAGGCAGCATTGAAGTTCTCGAACTCCAGTTCCCCCACTCCGCCACCGTCAACGGTATAAGCCCATTCAGCACCAAAAGCGGGAATATCAAAGCTTTGTGCGCCTTTGCCGATTTCTTCATCCGGCGTAAAAGCAATGCGGATCGGCCCGTGCGGCACATTGCTGTTTTGCAGACGCACCATCGCGGTAACGATTTCCGCGATACCCGATTTATCATCAGAACCGAGCAACGTTTTGCCGTCTGTGGTGATGAGCGTCTGGCCCAGTAACTGATGCAGCACCGGGAACATTACCGGAGAAAGCACTTCATCACCGTTACCCAGCGCAATATCGCCACCACGGTAGTTTTCGACTACCTGCGGATTGACGTGTTTGGCGGTGAAATCGGGGGCGGTATCAAGGTGGGAAATAAAACCGATAACCGGCACTTTCCAGGCCACATTGCCCGGCACCGTAGCCATGACGCAACCTTTATCACTGAGCGTTACCTGTGAAAAGCCCAGCGCCATCAGTTCATTACGCAACGCCTGCGCCAGCTTAAGCTGTCCGTCAGTGCTCGGCGTATGTTTTACATTGGGCTTTGATTGGGTATCGAAAGAAACATAGTGAAGAAAACGGTCAAGCAACTTATCCATTTGGGTATCCTCTGGCGGCTGTATTTTATTATGCGCAGCATGAATACCGTGAATATTGCGTCAGGTCATTTTTCACCAAGTTTACGCAAAGAACTCTTAGGATCAGGCGCAATTTTTGGGATGTATCGTTAAAAAAGCCCGGCTATGACCAGGCTTCATCCTTCTTCGTCAGGAATTTATGCACGAATTCAGGCACCACTTCGCTCGCCAGCCCGTAGTGTTTCATATCAAATTCGCTTTCAACCTGACTGGGTTCGAGGTTGAGTTCCACCGCACAGGCGCCGCCGATGCGCGCTTCATGAACAAATCCCGCCGCAGGATAAACATGGCCGGAGGTGCCAATCGCCACGAAGAAATCCGCCTTTGCCAGCGCATCGTAGATGTTATCCATACCCAGCGGCATTTCGCCAAACCACACAATATGCGGGCGCAGCGGGGCCGGGAACTGGCAGCAATGACAGCGATCGTCAACGCCCAGATCACCCGGCCAGTCCAGAATTTGTCCTGACTGCGTGCAGCGCACTTTCAGCAATTCGCCATGCATGTGCAGCACGCGCGAACTGCCTGCGCGCTCATGCAGATTGTCGATGTTCTGCGTAACCAGCAGGAAATTGTCACCGAGCGCTTCTTCCAGCGTGGCCAGCGCGTAGTGTGCGGCATTAGGTTTGAGATCGTCCTGCTGCAACTGGCGGCGGCGTTCATTGTAAAAACGCTGCACCAGCTCAGGGTCGCGGCGATATCCTTCCGGCGTCGCCACATCTTCCACGCGATGTTCTTCCCATAAGCCATCGGCAGCACGGAAAGTCCGGATGCCGGACTCGGCGGAAATCCCCGCGCCGGTGAGCACCACCACGAACGGTTTCTTCAATGACGCGGCGGCCATTGAATCACGGTGGAAAATGTTCGACCGGAACCGCTGATGCCGGATACGTTTATTTTTGCGAAACCGACACAGACGATGACGTGTGCGCATGAAGTGCTCCTTACTCTCTGTGTCTGAACATAAAGGCTGCTTTTGACAATGTGATCACTGACCGCCACTGAGTACCCGGGCCGGATCGATACGGCTTGCACGGCGCGCAGGATACCAGCTGGCCAGCAAACTCAGCACCAGTGCGGTAAAGAGTACGCCCGCCACGTCAGTCCAGTGAACTTCCGATGGCAGGAAGTCGATGAAATAGATGTCGCCCGACAGGAACTGATGTCCGGTAAGCTTTTGCAGCGCGTTAATGATATTGGTCAGCTGGAACGCGGCGATCACGCCGATCACTACCCCGGCGATGCTGCCGACCAACCCGGCCAGTAAACCGTACCAGATGAAGACGGCGCGGATAAGCCCGTCTTTCGCGCCCAGTGTGCGCAAAATCGCAATATCACTGCTTTTATCTTTCACCGCCATCACCAGCGTCGAAACGATATTAAAACAGGCTACGCCAATCACCAGCACCATCGCCATATACATAATCGCGCGCACCATCTGGATATCGCGGTACATATAGCCGTAAGTGCCCACCCAACTGCTGATGTAAACATACGCCTGCGTCACTTCACCGGCGTCGTGCACCAGTTTTTGCGCGGCGAAAACATCGTTCACTTTGATATCGATACCGGTGACGCTGGTACCCATATCCTGATATTGCTGCGCATCCGCCAGTGGCACCATGCCAAGACTGTGATCAAGCTGGCCGCTGAGTTGCAAAATACCGGTGACCTGCAAACGGATCCGTTTTGGCTGCAACAGCTTCATTTCAGGATCGCTGTTTGGGATCATCACCGTCACCCAGTCGCCCTGCTTCACACCGACCGCATCGGCAACGCCTTTGCCAAGGATCAGCTGTTGCTCCCCGGCTTTAAAATTCTGCCATGCGTTGTTTTGCACAAACTTCGGCGCGGCGCTTACGCGGGGTTCACTCTGCGGATCCACGCCTTTAAGCTGAATCGCGCGCAGTTTTGCACCGTGTTCGATCAGACCGTTGAACTGGATATACGGCGCAGCGGCCACAATGCCCGGCACTTTTTCAACACGTTCCAGCACGCCCTGCCAGTCATTGAAAGGCTGATTCACCGGACGAATTTCACCGTGAGGCACCACCGCCAGCACGCGATCTTTCAGTTCGCGCTCGAAGCCGTTCATCGCACTCAGACCGACGATTAACACCGCTACACCCAGCGCGATACCTAAGGTCGAAATCACCGAAATCAGCGACACCATGCCGCTGCGACGGCGGCCACGGCTGAACCGCAGGCCGATCAGTAAGGAAAACGGAATGCCTGACATTACTTCGCTCCCAGCAACATCGAATCCTGCTGCAACCTGCCGTCGCGCATTTCGAGCTGACGCGTCAGGCGGTTCGCCAGTTCCAGAGCATGCGTGACCACCAGAAACGCGGTGCCCTGACGCACGTTCAGTTCGCCCAGCAATTCAAAGATACTGTCGGCATTACGCTGATCCAGGTTACCGGTCGGTTCGTCGGCCAGCACCAGTGAAGGATTATTGACCAGCGCACGGGCGATCGCCACACGCTGACGCTCGCCGCCGGAAAGCTCGGAAGGACGGTGATGGCTGCGGTGTTGCAGCCCGACGGCTTCAAGCATCGCCATCGCACGTTCCTGCACTTCGGCGGATTTCTTTTTACCGATCAAAAGCGGCATCGCGACGTTTTCCAGCGCGGTGAAATCAGGCAGCAAATGGTGGAACTGATAGATAAAGCCGAGCTCGCGGTTGCGCAGTTCTGATTTCGCAGAAGAAGACATTGAATTCAGCGACTGGCCTTTAAAAATGACTTCGCCGGAGGTCGGTGAGTCCAGCCCCCCCAGCAAATGCAACAACGTACTTTTACCGGAACCTGAGGTGCCGACGATCGCCATCATTTCGCCCGGCTGCATGGCGAACGTCACGTCACGCAACACGTCGGTGCGCAGTTTGCCTTCCTGATAAGTCTTACAGAGGTTGTCACACTGCAATAATAAAGAATTACTCATAACGTAAAGCCTCTGCGGGGTGGGTGGCAGCAGCGCGCCAGGAAGGATACAGCGTAGATAATAAAGCAATGATCATGGCAGACAGCGCGATAACCACGACCTGAACCGGTTCAATATCGACCGGCAGCGACGCGCCATCAAGCATCAGCCCGATAGCCGGCATAATTGTATTGAGCTGGGTCGCGAGCACCACGCCCAGTATGGCACCGAGCAGCGCGCCGATCACACCGGCACTGGCGCCCTGCACCATAAATACGGCCATGATCTGACGGCGGCTTAGCCCCTGCGTTTGCAGAATCGCCACTTCGCCTTGTTTTTCCATCACCAGTAAACCCAGCGAGGTAATGATGTTGAACGCAGCAACCGCCACGATCAGGCTAAGTAGCAGGCCCATCATATTTTTTTCCATGCGCACGGCCTGGAATAGCTCACCCCGACGCTCACGCCAGTCTTTCCAGCTGGTGCCTTCCGGCAGCTTCTGAACGCTCAGGCTGTCGACATCCAGCGGTTTATCAAGGAATAAACGCCAGCCGGTGACGTTGCCTTTCGGATACAGCATCAGACGTGAAGCATCCTGAATATTGACCAGCATCTGATAACCATCGACTTCGCTGTTCGCTGAGAAGGTGCCAATCACGGTAAACAAACGCTGACTTGGCACACGCCCGACCGGCGTGAACTGGCTGACGCTGGTCACCATCAGACGCAGCTTATCGCCACGCCGCACTTTAAGCTGTTGCGCGAGCTGATCGCCCAGAATGACGTTGTATTTACCGGGTTGCAGCTCCTGCTGGGCAACGCCAATCATATATTTCGCCAGCGGATCCTGCTGTGTCGGATCGACACCGAGCATGACACCCACGGCCACGCTGCCGGGGCTTTGCAGCACCACGTCACCGGTGGTCAGAGGCACAGCGCGGTTGACACTTTTCAGCGCCGTTATCTGTTGATGGGTAATTTTTTGAGGATCCAGCGATCCGGCCGGTGTGGTCACCAACGCCTGAGGCATCAGACCCAGAATATTTCCTTCCAGATCCTTCTCAAAACCGTTCATGACCGAGAGCACCGTGACCAGCGCCATCACCCCGAGGGTAATGCCAATGGTGGACAGCCAGGAGACAAACCGCCCAAAGCGGTCCGAACCACGCCCGCGCATGTAGCGCAGGCCTATGAATAACGCGACAGGTTGATACATGACTTCCGTTTTAAGTGCTTGGCCGCAAATAAGTGCATGGCGCAGACTAAAGTGATGAAGGATAATAAAGGCTAGCACCGCTTTATGGAACCATTAACCCAAAGTAATCGGTTTAATCCCGGGGCTCTTTTGTCCTTTTTTATTGCAGAGCCGGGTTGACCCCGATTGTATGCGCATCGCAAGATACGGTCTGCTAATTGGCCCCCTGCTGCCGCCAAACGAGAACGCAAAACAGCCTATGTCTCAAGATTATCGTTATTCATTGCCTGAACGCCCCGGTGACACCCGCCTTTTAGGGCAACTGACCGGCTCCGCCTGTGCCCTGGAATGCGCCCAAATCAGTGAACGCCACGCGGGCCCGATCATGCTGATTGCGCCGGACATGCAAAATGCCCTGCGTCTGCGCGATGAAATTCAACAGTTTACCGATCATAAAGTGCTGAGCATTTCGGACTGGGAAACCCTGCCCTACGACAGTTTCTCGCCACATCAGGAAATCATCTCTTCACGCCTTTCCAGCCTTTATCAGCTTCCAACCATGGAACGCGGCATCATTATTTTGCCGGTGAATACGTTGATGCAGCGCGTCTGCCCGCACGAGTTTTTGCACGGCCACGCGCTGGTGATGAAGAAAGGCCAGCAACTGTCACGCGATAAACTGCGTTCACAGCTGGAACAGGCCGGTTACCGCAGCGTCGATCAGGTGATGGAACACGGTGAGTTTGCCACCCGTGGCGCCCTGCTCGACCTCTATCCGATGGGCAGCGATGAGCCTTTCCGCATCGATTTCTTCGACGATGAAATCGACAGTCTGCGCACATTTGACGTCGATACACAGCGCACGCTGAGCGAAGTTGATCACATCAATTTGTTGCCCGCGCATGAATTCCCGACCGATAAAAATGCCATTGAACTGTTCCGCAGCCAGTGGCGCGAGAAGTTCGAAGTGCGCCGCGATGCCGAACACGTGTATCAGCAGGTCAGTAAAGGCACGTTCCCGGCCGGGATTGAATACTGGCAGCCGCTGTTTTTCAGCCAGCCGCTGACCACCTTATTCAGCTATCTTCCGAAAAATACGCTGGTGCTTAATACCGGCGATCTTGACGTTGCTGCCGAGCGTTTCTGGCAGGACGCCAACCAGCGTTACGAAAACCGCCGGGTGGATCCGATGCGTCCGCTGCTCGAGCCTGAAAATCTGTGGCTGCGCGTGGATACCCTGTTCGCTGAACTCAAAGCCTGGCCGCGCGTTCAGCTGCGTACCGATTCGCTGCCGAAAAAAGCCGCGAACACCAATCTCAGTTATGAAAAGCTGCCGGATTTATCTGTTCAGCCACAGAATAAAGCGCCGATGGATAACCTGCGCCGCTTTAATGAATCCTTTGCCGGCAGTCTGGTTTTCTCAGTGGAAAGTGAAGGCCGCCGGGAAACGCTGCAGGATTTACTGGCGCGCATCAAACTGATGCCGCAGCTCATCACCCGTATTGAAGAAGCTGAAACGGCCGGTCGTTACATTATGATTGGCGCCTGCGAACGCGGTTTTCTGGATGCCGATAAACAGCTGGCGCTGATTTGTGAGAGCGATCTGCTCGGCGAGCGCGTGGCGCGCCGTCGTCAGGACAGCCGCCGTACCATCAACACCGATACGCTTATCCGCAATCTCGCGGAACTGCGCCCTGGTCAGCCGGTGGTGCATGTCGAACACGGCGTGGGCCGTTATCTGGGGCTGACCACGCTCGAGGCCGGTGGCATCAAAGCCGAGTACCTGATCCTGACCTATGCGGGTGAAGATAAACTCTATGTGCCGGTATCGTCCCTGCATCTCATCAGCCGTTATGCGGGCGGTGCCGATGACAGCGCGCCGCTGCACAAACTCGGGGGCGAAGCCTGGTCAAAAGCGCGGCAAAAAGCCGCCGAGAAGGTGCGCGACGTGGCCGCCGAGTTGCTGGATATTTACGCCCAGCGAGAAGCCAAAACCGGTTTCGCCTTCAAACACGACAAAGAACAGTATCAGCTGTTCTGCCAGGCCTTCCCGTTTGAAACCACGCCGGATCAGGCACAGGCCATCAATGCCGTACTGACCGACATGACGCAGCCGCTGGCGATGGATCGTCTGGTCTGTGGCGACGTCGGTTTCGGCAAAACCGAAGTGGCGATGCGCGCGGCCTTCCTCGCCGTCGCCAACAACAAGCAGGTGGCGGTGCTGGTGCCGACTACGCTGCTGGCGCAGCAGCACTTTGACAACTTCCGCGACCGCTTTGCCAGCTGGCCGGTGCGCATCGAAATGATGTCCCGTTTCCGCAGCGCCAAAGAGCAACAGGCGGTGATCGAAGAAGCCGTGGAAGGCAAAGTGGATATTATTATCGGCACGCACAAACTGCTGCAAAGCGACCTGCGCTGGAAAGATCTCGGCCTGCTGATTGTCGATGAAGAGCACCGTTTCGGGGTACGCCACAAAGAGCGTATCAAAGCGATGCGTGCTGACGTTGATATTCTGACCCTGACCGCCACACCTATCCCGCGCACGCTGAATATGGCGATGAGCGGCATGCGTGATCTGTCGATTATCGCCACCCCGCCAGCGCGCCGTATGGCGGTGAAAACTTTCGTCCGCGAATACGACAGCCTGGTGATCCGCGAGGCTATCCTGCGTGAAATTCTGCGCGGCGGGCAGGTGTATTACTTATTTAATGATGTCGAAAATATCGAGAAAGCCACTGAGCGCCTGGCGGAACTGGTGCCGGAGGCGCGTATCGCCATTGGTCACGGTCAGATGCGGGAACGCGACCTCGAACGGGTGATGAATGATTTCCACCATCAGCGTTTCAACGTGCTGGTGTGCACCACGATCATCGAAACCGGCATCGACATCCCGACGGCGAACACCATCATTATTGAACGTGCCGATCACTTTGGTCTGGCGCAGCTTCACCAGCTGCGTGGCCGTGTCGGGCGTTCGCACCATCAGGCGTATGCTTACCTGCTGACGCCGCCGCCGAAAGCCATGTCTGTTGATGCGCACAAACGCCTCGAAGCGATCGCCTCACTGGAAGATCTCGGTGCAGGTTTTGCGCTGGCAACGCACGATCTGGAAATTCGTGGCGCAGGCGAATTGCTCGGCGAAGGCCAGAGCGGACAGATGACCAGCATCGGTTTCACACTGTACATGGAATTGCTGGAAAACGCCGTGGAAGCGCTGAAAGAAGGCCGCGAACCTTCGCTTGAGGATCTGACCACCAGTCAGACCGAGGTCGAGATGCGCATGCCTGCCCTGTTGCCGGAAGAATTCATTCCTGACGTCAATACGCGATTGTCCTTGTATAAACGTATCGCCAGTGCGCGCAATGAAAGTGAGCTGGATGAGCTGCGTGTCGAACTGATCGACCGTTTCGGCTCCCTGCCGGACGGCGCGCGCAATCTGATTCAAATCGCCATTCTGCGTTTAAAGGCGAAAGATCTGGGCATCAAACGCATTGAAGGCAATGAGCGCGGCGGCTTCATTGAGTTTGGCGATAAAAACCGTGTCGATCCGGGCCACCTGATTGGCCTGCTGCAAAAGCAGCCGCAGGTGTATCGTCTCGACGGCCCGACCAAACTGAAGTTTATGCTGGATCTGACCGACCGGCCAAAACGGCTGAAGTTTGTCAGCGAGATGCTCGGAGAATTCGCTGAGCATGTGATCTGAGGGTCTGGTGATTAAAAAAAAGCCCGGTGAACATATCATTCACCGGGCTTTTTTATGCCTTCAGGTTAACCGCTATGGCTTACGCAGGGCTTTCACCTGTTCCGGTGTGATATCACCCGGCAGGCCGCCGAAGGTCACACGCAGGTAATTCACCATTTCAGCGATTTGCGCGTCGTTCAGTCGGTCAGCAAAACCCGGCATGGACTGCATGCTTTCACCGTTGGGGAATTCCTGCGCCGGTAAACCGTCGAGCACCGAAACGATCAGGTTGCGAGCATCAGGCTGGCGCAATGTGGCGTTGTTTTGCATCGCCACCGCAACATGCGGTTTGCCCGCGCCGTCAGCCATATGGCAACCGGAACACTGGTCGAGATAAGTGATCCGGCCAGCGTCATTGCCGCCCTGCGCGATGCTCACCGGTACCGCTGCAGGCGGCTTGTCGCCCAGTAAATAGGTGACAATGGTGCGATGATCTTCTTCAGTCAGATGACGGGTGCTGAGATCAATAACCTTATGCATCTCATCAAACGCTGAGCCCTGGGGTGCAAAACCGGTGGCAAGAAAACGGCTCAGATCGGCCGGGTTCCAGCCACGCTGCGCCAGTGCATCCGGGGTGATCGCCGGTGCGGTGATGCGCCCGAGTGTCCCGCCCTTCAGGTTATTCTCCGTGTCCATCTGGCCGAGTTTGCCGCGCGGCGTATGGCATTCGCCACAGTGGCCGAGCACGTCAGTGAGATATTTCCCGCGCTGCCAGTCGGCAGACAGCCCCTGCGAGCTGGCTGGCATCGGATCAGACGTGCGGAACAACAGATTCCAGCCAATCATCGCCATGCGCTGATTGAACGGGAATGGCATTTCGTTTTCCGGCACCGGCAAATCCACCACCGGGCGCGTCATCAGAAACGCATACATATCGTCTGAATCCTGACGGGTCACGCCTTTGTACGAGGTGTAAGGCATCGCCGGATAGAGATGACGCCCGCCCGGCGCCACGCCTTTGGTCAGCGCCAGATAGAAATCCTCAGAGGTCCAGCGGCCGATACCGGCGTCAGCAGAAGGCGTCAGGTTGCTGCCGAAGATTTTGCCGAACGGCGTTTCCAGCGGATAACCGCCCGCCAGCGGTGCGCCGCCGGAGGCCGTGTGGCAGGCCGCGCAGTCAGACGCCTGCACCAGATAGCGGCCACGTTCTGTCTGCGCGGTGTCCGCCGTCACTTTCTGCACCGGTGCATCCAGCGTGCGGTTTTCCCGCCACCATAACACCGCAATAACGATGATAATCACCGCCAGCAGCGCGAGGAAAAGACGTTTTTTCATCACGCGTGCTCCCTGATCAGACCCGGCGTTTTCAGCACAACATCACGCACCGCTTCGTAGTAACGCACATAGCCGGTACAGCGGCAGATGTGGTTTTCCAGCGCACCGTTGATAGCACCTTCCAGCTCATGGAGCGCAATCGGATGTTTTTCCAGGCGTTCCAGCAGCAGCGTCGCGGCATTCACAAAACCGGGGGTGCAGTAGCCACACTGGAAACTGTAATGTTCCAGAAACGCCTGCTGAACCGGGGACAGCGTCACGTCGCCCTTATCATCGGTTTTGGCATGGCCTTCCACGGTACGGACTTTTTTGCCGTTGAAAAAATGCGCACCGGTAATGCAGGTACGCACCTCTTCGCTGGTGCCGCTGTCGTGATCGAGAATAGCCACGCAGGCATGGCAGATACCCTGACCGCAGCCGAGGCGGCAGCCGGTCAGCGCGACGTATTCGTGCAGGAAGTCGATCATCATCAGGCCTTCAGGCACGTCCAGCGGGCCGTAATGTTGATTGTTAATGGTCAGCTCTAAAGGCTTGGTTGGGATGCTCATTGTAAAACCTCACGAATATTTTCAGCACGAACGGGCAAATCACGGAAACGGTGGCCGGTGGCATGGGCGATGGCGTTCACCAGCGCGGCGACGACCGGGATCATCACCACTTCGGCCATGCCTTTCGGCGGATCGGTTTCCGACAGCGCAGGCAGGATGTCGCTGGTCTGTTTCCAGACCGCCACATCGCTGGCGCGCGGCAAATGGTAACGGTTGAAATTCCAGGTTCCGTTGCCCGGTCCGTCTTCGTACAGCGGTAAATACTCGTGCAATGCGTGGCCGATCCCCATCGCCAGCCCGCCCTGTAACTGGCCGGACACCAGCTCAGGCACGATCAGGTTGCCGCACTCCATAATGGAATGGTGGGTGAGTAATTCGACCTTACCGGTGGCAATGTCCACCGCGATTTCAGCCAGGGTGCCGACCGCGCTGTAATAGGTCACGGAGGCGTTGTTACGCTGCGTCGGCGGATAATACACCGCGTCACGCGCCAGCGTGCGGAACTCGCCCGCACCGTTTCGCACCGCCATGCCATCCACCGGAATGCGCTGGCGCACCGTGTTCAGTGTGAAATCGGCTTCCGCCCATTGCCAGCGGTTGAAAACGTGTACCGCCGCGCCGGTCATGCCGTTCATTTCGTAGACTTTTTTCGCCAGCGTTTCGAGGCTGAGAATTTGCATGCCGTTGGCGGTCAGGCCGCCTTCAACCCAGCGGGCATCTTCCTTGCGCACGATGTACGGCGCGGCCTGTCCGCCGCCGATGCCGGTTTGCCAGATAGCCATCGCCGCAGGCCATAAACCCTGGTCGAAAATCAGACGCGCGGCTTCGCGGGTGCTGTGGGAGAAATAATAGGCGGAGTTACTGGCGCTGGACGGCGAGCAGTAAGACGGCGACCAGCGCGGATTGGTTTGCAGTTTGTCCTGCTCTTCCTGCGACATAATGTACGGGTCGCCGCTGGTTTCCACCGGCAATACCGACCAGTCGGTCACTGAGAAATGCGCATGTTCAGCCGGTTTTCCCAGCCATTCGGCGCACAACACGGATTGCGACGTGGACATCCCCGTCCCCATTTCTGCGCCGCTGTGCCACAGGCTGATTTCGCCTTCTTCACTGAGTTCGACGCGAGCGAAAGAGGTTTCCGCGCCGGTGCCGAAGTCTTTCTGCACGCAACCAAAACCGACGCCATAACGTTTACCCGGATTCAGGCTTTCGTATTCGGCTTTGCGCTTCTGGCGCTGCGTCCATAACGGGTGAACGGCGGCTTTTTCCAGCACTTCATCCGCGCGAATTGCGCCCGCAGGAATGGCGCCCTGGGTGTTTTTCATGCCCGATTTCAGGACGTTGCGCAGACGGAACGCAATCGGATCCAGTTTCAGTTCGGCGGCCAGTTCATCCATCATCATTTCGGTGGCGGCCATGCTTTGCAGCGTGCCGTAGCCGCGCGCTGAACCGGCGTCCAGCGCGCGCGATGCCAGCCCGACGGCTGAGAGATCACTTTTCGGGAAGTAGTAAATCGACTGCGCAGCGGTCGCGCCCACCATCACCACCGACGGCGTAAAGTTGCTGCGCCCGCCGCCGTCTGCGGTCATTGCTGCGTGGAATGACTGCAACATGCCGGTTTCACGGTTAACCGCGATGTCGTAATTCATATCAAACGCGTGGCGTTTAAGGGAAGACTGGAACTGCTCGAAGCGGTCATTGGCCAGACGCACCGGCAAACCGTCGCCGTACATCGCCGCGACGGCACCGTAATACGGGAAGTTGTAGTGATCTTTCGAGCCATAGCCGACGGTATAACAGGGATGCATAATCAGCGTTTTCACCGTGCGGTGCGATTTCGCCATCATGCGTGGCATTTCATCGGCCACTTCCTGCGGCGACTGGGTTGGCACCACCATATGCAGCGTTTGCGTCGCCGCATCGTACCAGCCATTGGCGTTATCCGGCTCGAGGGCGGAAGTATCGACGGACTGCGTGGTGAATTTGCGCGACATCACCAGCCAGTCCTGTGGCGGAGAGTTGAGCTCATCGGCCATTTCCCCGGCGTAGAACATGCCCTGTTCATCCAACTTACCGCCCTCGCGCCCTTCCGGCCACACCGGCAGATGTTTGCGCATACTGACCGGGAAAACCGGCATGTCTTTCAGGCTGGAGAATTTATCGTCTTCAAAGGCGGTTTCGCCCCCTACGCGCACAAAGCGGAAGGTTCCCCAGGGATCCCTTTCCAGCGGGCCGGTCTTCTCACCGTAGCGCACCACGCTGTCTTTGAACTTGAGGGCGTTTTTGGCGAAGCGGAATTTCGCGAAATCCTGATACACCAGAATCGCCACCGCCTGCCCCAGATAAGCCGGGGTTTTGCCTTCCGGCAGCAGCATGTCTTCACCATAGAATGCCGGGAAGGCCAGCCCGTCACGCGCCAGCACGTCGGCGGTCACCAGCTGATCGGGCTGCAAATCATCGCCCAGCAGAGAGAGATCTAACCCGGCATAAATTTTGTCAGCCTGGGTCACGCGAAGGATAAAGGCATGCGCCTGTTTTTGCGGCCAGTGCGGCATGTCCTGCGCGCGGATATCGCGGGCAAACACCTTCTGCCCCATGACTTTCGCCTTTCCGTCAATGCGGAAACGAACGCGTTTGTTTTGTGCGTCCCATTGTGGCGATTGCAGAATTTTTTCTTCAAACAGCGCTGCGTATGCACGACTGTGCAGCGGCGCGAGATAAACGGAGACACCAGCGATCACAGCGCCTTTAACAAAGCGCCGCCTGGACGGGTTGAAATTGCTCATAAAGTTCCTTGCTTCTTATTGTCTTTCTTATAGTGCGGCGATTTTACAATTTGTCATAAATTCTAAAAATACCGTTTAACGCGGGCGATTATAGGCAGTCATGTTGCGCTAAGTAATGACGGAATACACATTTTTAATATTTCGTTCACAATTTTGCGCAATAAAATGGGATAATTAATCCTGTTGCGCAAACAATGTACAAAAGGGATGCAAGGAAAATGGCAGGTATAATTCTTCTCGCCGCAGGGCTGGGGAGCCGGTTTATCGCCGCCGGAGGCAAAGGTAATAAGCTGAATGCAATATTGCCCAAAACAGCACAAAATGCTGCCACCCTTTTTGACCTCACCCTCCGTCAGGTGCTGAGCAGCGGGCTGCCGGGGCGCGTGGTTACGCGTGCTGAAAACAGTCAGGTTCAGGCCAGTTGCCTGCGTGAAGGGGTGCCTTTCACGCTGACAGAGAGCGCCGGCACCGGAGGTTCCGTCGCGGCCGGGGTGCGCGATACGCCAGACTGGGACGGGTGGCTGGTTCATCTTGCCGATATGCCTTTCGTCACGCCGGATATTTTTGCCGCCGTGGCCGCTTCCCTGCCTCTGAAGCCCGTGGTTCGGCCTTACTGGCAAAATCAGCCGGGACACCCGGTGGGTTTTGCCCGCCAGATGCGGGACGCCCTTTTACAATTTCACGGTGACCACGATGCCAGGGAACTTATCCGCAGCCAGCCGCTGTTACGCCTGGATGTCACAACGCCCGCCGTGATCACCGACATCGATTTGCCGGAACAACTTTCTCTTTCTGCGCTTTTTTCAAACGGATCTCCGCATGCAGCATCTTGATAATCAGGTTATTTCTCAGGCGCATGAATGGCTGACGCATCAGCCGGTGTGGTTGTGTACTGTTCTGACGACGTACGGTTCCTCCCCGCGCGCACCCGGTGCCTTGCTGGCGGCGACCGGCAATGGCCGCCATTGCGGTTCGCTGTCAGGCGGATGTGTCGAAGAGGATTTCTTACGGCGCATTGCCGCCGGAGACTATCAGCAGGCCAGCCAGATTGTGCGTTACGGTGACGGCGGGTTAACCCCCGATGTCGCCCTGCCCTGTGGCGGGTCGCTGGATGTGCTGATCGAATATCTGCCCGCAACGCAGGGCAATCTGGATTATCTGCAAAAAATGGGGATGGCGCTGGCCGGGCATTTTGCGCTGGATAAATCACTTACCCTGCCCGCCGCCTGCGATCATCTGGCGCTCACGGGCTATCACAGCGCCACCCAGGTGATGCGTGACGGTGACTGCGTCAGATTACATCTGGCGGCACCGCCGCGTTTGCTGATTGCCGGGCTTTCAAGCGTCGCGATCTACTGCGCAGATTTTGCCTGTGCGCTGGGCTTTGACGTGGTGGTGTGCGAGTGTCGTGAAGAGGTGCTGGAAAATTTTATGCCCGCGCTTAAAGCTGAGATCCGGCTGGAGAAACAGTTTCCGGCAAAATATCTCGAGTTACAGGGTTGCCATGCCAATACGGCGATAGTCGCCCTGACCCATGATCCGCGAATGGATGACCTGACGCTCATGGAGGCAGTGAATACACCAGCGTTTTACATTGGCGCAATGGGTTCACAACGCAACAGCATCCGCCGTCGTGAACGCCTGCAAACCATCGCGGATTTTTCCGCTGAGGATTTCGCCCGTCTTCATGCCCCCGTCGGCTTGCCCATTGGCAGCAAAACCCCCGCTGAGATTGCGCTGGCCGTCATGGCCGATATCGTGAAACACAAAAACGGCCTGAATGCAGCGGATACTGCGGCCTGAGCACGTCATCAGAGACATAAAAAAAAGCCTGAGGTTTGCGCCTCAGGCTTTTATTTGCCACTTACCGGTATCAGGAACGGGTAAGCTGCAACTGACCGCTTTTATCCAGCGGGATTTGTGTGCCCGGATCGTGGTCCATACGCACTTTGCCCTGCTGATCGCCTATTTTATAGGTCACATCATAACCGAGCATTTTGTCTTCTTTGTCGTAGACGGTTTTACAACGTTGCTGCTGCGTGCTGTAAGTATCGTTATCCTGCATGCTGCTCTGTACACGGTTACCCGCATAGCCACCGCCCAGCGCACCGGCAACTGTCGCCACATCACGGCCACGACCGCCACCAAACTGATGCCCCAGAACGCCACCGGCGACAGCGCCCAGCACGGAGCCGGCGATCTGATGCTCATCCTGAACAGGACGACGGTGAGTCACAGTGACATTGCGGCATTCCTGACGCGGCGTTTTGATGGTTTCTTTAATTGGCGTCGCGCTGACAACCTGCGCGTATTGCGGGTCAGATGAAAAGACATTCATGCTCGCCACACCGGCAATGCCTAATGCCGCAGCCACACCAATACCGACCCCAGCTAACATTGACTTGTTCACAGGACTTCCTCCGAAAATGTTACCACGCATATTGCGCCTGACTCAGGACACATACCTCAGTGGAAAACTTCACATCCTGAGGTTCGGCGTGCGTGAATCGCCGGCTGTAAACTTGTTAAAGTTTGTACCTGGAATGGTTAAGGAACAATAAGACGAAGTCTGTAAGTGAGAGAAATGCGGGTGTAACGAGGTGTTTCAGAGCATTCTTAGCGGACAAACTAGTTTTCGGTGGCAGGAGCCTCTGGTCAGCAATAAAAAAGCCTGCGGGAAGCAGGCTTTCAGTGTCCAAACCGTGAGGAAACGATTCAGCGGACGATCAAAAAAATCAGTGCAGTTTCAGACGCGGGCGGATCACCCGGTTGATTCCGCCTACCAGCATCATCAGGCCGGTTTTGATGTAACCGTGCAACGCAATCTGGTGCATACGGTAAAGCGACACATACACCAGGCGCGCAAGACGCCCTTCCACCATCATCGAACCGCGCATCAGGTTGCCCATCAGGCTGCCGACGGTGCTGAAACGGGAAAGAGACACCAGTGAACCATGATCTTTGTAGACATAAGGTTTCAGGCTCTGACCTTTGCGCTGCGCCATGATATTAGCAAAGCAACGTGATGCCATCTGATGCGCTGACTGCGCGCGCGGCGGCACAAAACCACCTGAGGGCTGCGGGCAGGATGCGCAATCACCGATCGCATAAATGTCAGGGTCGCGTGTGGTTTGCAGCGTTGGCTCAACCACCAGCTGATTGATACGGTTGGTTTCCAGCCCGGCGATGTCTTTCATGAAATCAGGGGCTTTGATACCCGCCGCCCACACCATCAGATCGGCATCAATGAATTCGCCAGACTTGGTGTTAAGACCGTTTTTATCCGCACTGGTGACCATCGTTTGGGTCAGAACGCGCACACCCAGCTTGGTCAGCTCCTGATGGGCCGCCGCAGAAATACGCGGTGGCAATGCAGGCAAAATACGTTCACCGGCCTCGACCAGCGTGACGTTCAGCGCTTCGCTGTCCAGCCCTTTAAAGCCGTAGCTGTGCAGCTGTTTCACCGCATTATGCAGTTCAGCAGACAGCTCAACGCCTGTCGCGCCGCCGCCGACGATAGCAATGTTCACTTTCTTTTGCTTATCTGCGCTGGCTGAGAATTTGAGGAACAAATTCAGCATTTCGTTGTGGAAACGGTGCGCCTGATGCGGGTTGTCCAGGAAGATGCAGTGGTCTTTCACGCCCGGCGTGCCGAAGTCATTAGAGGTGCTGCCCAGCGCCATGACCAGCTGGTCATAAGCGATATCACGTACAGGCACCAGCATTTCGCCGTTTTCGTCGCAAATTTCAGCCAGTTTGATGGTCTTATTTTCACGGTCGATATCGGTCAGTGAACCAATCTGGAACGTGAAACCGTGGTTACGCGCATGCGCCAGATAGCTCAGGGCATCAACACCATCATCCAGGCTGCCGGTAGCCACTTCGTGCAACAGTGGTTTCCACAGGTGGCTGTGATTACGGTCGACCAAAATGATCTCCGCTTTCTTTTTACGGCCAAGCTTATGCCCGAGGCTGGTCGCCAGTTCCAGACCGCCAGCGCCGCCGCCAATTATGACAATTTTCTTCATTGGTGATGTCAAAATGACCCCCTCAAATGTGAACCATTTGTTATATAAGAGTTAAAAAATAATCCTTATATTACATAGGGTTGCTTAAGTTAATTCGGTATCTGAGTGGGAGGATATCATGCGTGGTGATTTGGTCATACCAAAATTGATGTAGGTCAATTTAAAATGATTTGGTCTGATTGCCCTGATGAAATGGCACGCATTTTGACATTTTTAAATCAGGCAGTTAGCGCGTTTAGCATGAAAACATCACCGGATGCTTTCTGCCGCCCATAAAAAAACCACCGCGCGGGGCGGTGGTTTTAGCGGGATATAAACATCTTCAGGCGATGGTTTTGAAGGCTTTGATCCGCTGCAAATGCGTCGAGATATCCTTGAATTTGTGGCTCTGTTTTTCGTCCCATTCCACAGGATAATAATGATGCAATTTCTCTGCCGTCTTGCTGCTGTCGAGCACGCCGTCTTCGCGGGACAGAATCACCAGGCAGCGGTCGCGGTTTTTCTCACGAAAATCGCTGATGCACTTGGTGGCAATGTCTTCATACTCTTCGGGACGATCAATCTTTCCGGCCATATTATCCTGCGGAGATAAATTCGGATTGAACATCACCTGGCGGATACCGCACAGGAAACCAATGCGCTCCGCCCAGAAACCCCCGAGGCCGACGCCGCAAATCAACGGGTGCGGATCCTGCGTTTCATGCAGCACTTTATCGACTTCTTTCAGCAGATGCTGCATGTCATGGCGTGGATGCAGCGTGCTGTAACTGATAAAGCGCACGTCCGGGTCAATAAACTGAAGCTGTAAAACCTTCTCGTGGTTACCGGGGCTGGTTGAATCGAAACCATGCAAATAGATAATCATCGTTTACCTCATCCTGAATGTGCGTTGACACCCTCTGCGGTCCGAAAACCGTTACCGGGCAGCCTGTTTTTGTTCCTGCCAGCGGGCATCGAGCGCCGTTAAGTCACGGTTTGCCTGCTGCCAGCGGGTTGAATTGAGCAAATCCTGACGGGCCTCTTTTCCACTGTACCGGCCGCGATGATACAACTGTGCAACACGCTCTGCGTTGACCGGCGACAGGTTATCGAGCACGCTGACCGCGCCCTGACGGTTGTTACAGGCAAGGATCATATCGCAACCCGCATCCAGCGAAGCCTGTGCCCGCTCCGGATACGTGCCCATGATGGCCGCGCCTTCCATCGAGATGTCGTCGGAGAAAATCACGCCGTCAAACTTCAGTTCCTTGCGTAAAATTTCCTGCAACCAGTAAGGCGAGCCGCTGGCCGGTCTTGGATCGGCCTGAGTGTAAATCACGTGCGCAGGCATGACCGCATCCAGCAATTTACGCTGGTTGAGCTGACGGAAAATCGCCATGTCGTGCTCGCGGATTTCTTCCAGCGGACGATCGTCACGCGGTGTCTCTTTATGAGAGTCAGCGCTGACCGCGCCATGCCCCGGGAAATGTTTGCCGGTGGTTTTCATACCGGCAGAATGCATACCGAGAATATAGCGTTCCGCCATCTCCACCGCTTTTTGCGGCTCTGCGTGGAAGGAACGTTCACCAATGGCGGCGCTGATATGTCCGATATCCAGCACCGGTGCGAAACTGATGTCGATATCCATCGCAATCATTTCAGATGCCATCAGCCAGCCACTTTCCTGCGCCAGCCGCCCCGCTTCCTGCGGCGCATTCAGCGCGGCAAAAGATTGCGCGGCGGGCAGACGGGTGAACCCGTCACGAAAACGCTGCACGCGGCCGCCTTCCTGATCCACCGCCAACACCAGCCGGTCGTGCGATGCCGCACGGATCTGACGGATCAGTTCATGCAGCTGTTCGACGTCATGATAGTTACGGGTAAATAAAATCAGACCGCCAACCAGCGGATGCTGCAAAATTTCACGTTCTTCGGCATCCAGCTCATAGCCAGCCACATCCAGCATTACAGGTCCCAACAAGATGGCCACTCCTTTTCAATCAATTCAGATAAGCAATTCAGCATTCGTCACAGGCGCAGTTCAACGCTGGCGGTGCAGCGGCTGCGCCCATTCACAATATTTCTGCTCGCCGGTTTGCTGCCAGCGCACTTCAAACCACATCAGCATCAGGTAATCCACCCAGGGTAACCAGCGGTTTACCTGCTGCTGTAAAAGCGCTAAATCCCGATAACCGCCCGCGGACACGTAACGCTGTAAAAACGCGCGCTGTTGAGCAAAACTCCAGCCGTTGCCCCGAATAATGGCAGCCAGCTCCAGCGCGATATCGGCGTCAGCGGCGTATTCCCAGTCAATCAGCCGCAGCCCCTGCGGCGTTGCCAGCACGTTGCCGGCGTGAATATCCATGTGAACCAGGGATAACCGCAGCGGTGCGGGAGGCGGCGTACGCATCATCTTTTTATGCCATCGCAACCAGCGCGGCGTCAGACGACGGCGGTCAACGTGCTGCCAGTAACGGGCAAATTGCTGATGTAAATTCAGCCGGTAACCCGACAGAGGCAACTGATGCAGTAACACCAGACTCTCGCTCAGCGCCTGCTGCCCGGCCGTGGCGGCAAAATCTTGCCCGGTCAGCGGTGTGCCGTTAATCCAGTCCACCAGCAACCACGGCGGCGAATAAAGTCTGACACAGGGGCCGGGATAATGCCGGGCGATATGCCGCAAAACACGATGTTCGCGGCGTCTGTCCGCTCCGGAAATCTGACGATCAGGTGACTGATATCGAGCCAGTAAATCACCGGCAGGAGAGCTGATTTTCCAGCTCTCCCCCGTCAGACCGGCCACCGGCGACAAATGAAAACCGGCGGTTTTCACCGCCGGACAATGCTGTTCAATCAGTTGCTGTAATTGCGCGTTAATTCTGAACGGCGCCACGGCCAGACCAGACAATTTCACCGCTCGGCGCGGTAATCAAACGCATGGACATGGTCGGTGATTTCACATCGCCGCTCACCGTGCTGTAGAGCACGTACTGCGCTTTGACGATATTGGCCAGACCGATGGCCTTGCTGACTGACGCCAGGCTGTCATCCGGCGATAACCCCAGCGATTGTTTGGCAGAAGCCAGCTGTTCAGCCGGGATCACCTGGAAGGTCGTGTTGTTCGCCAGCGCCGTGCGTAAAGCATCGGTGGCTTTGGCGGTTTGCAATGAGCCGTTGGTGCTGTTTTTCACACTGTCGACCAGCAGAACACTGCCTGACTGAACGCCATCTGCTTTCAGCATTTTCGCCAGCATCGGTTGAACAGTGGCTGTCCAGTCGATGTTGGCAAATTTAGGAGGCTGAGGAACAGGAGGAACGGTCGGTTGCTCTGGCACCGGCGGATTTACCGGCGGCTGAGGCTGCTGCGGTTGCTGGGGTTGTTCCGGCTGCTGTGGCTGTTGCTGGTTTGGCAATGTACAACCGCCGAGGATCAATGCGGCCATTGCCACAATGAGGAAATACTTTTTCATCAACCTACTCCGTCGAGAACATTAGAGATAAAGGTAAAGACGCACGCTGTCCGCATCAAGATTACCATTCAGGGAACTGACTTCCAGACTGCTGTTGGCAGGCACGGTGACCGTTCTGGGTTCGGCAACGGGCAGTAAATCCAGCCCTTGCTTGTCGTACCAGAAGAAACGGTAATGCAACGTCACGGCGTGCGGCTGGTTGTTATTGAGCGTACTGGTGGCTTGCTTTTGTCCACCGGATTCACCGACAGAGGGCGAACTGGGGATAATCCCTGCCGTCAGCACGGGCGATTCCATGACCACTTTTTGTTGATTATTCAGCGCAATGCCCGGACGACTGCTGCACCCTATCAACAAAAGCACCGGCAATATTGCCATCAAAAATCGCATTTTTTATCCTTACTGACGTGACAGCAATGGACCCAGCGCGCGGCCACCGACCAGGTGCATATGAATATGATAAACCTCCTGCCCGCCGTCTCGGTTGCAGTTCACGATCAGGCGATAGCCGCTTTCAGCAATCCCTTCCTGTTCTGCAATTTTCGCCGCCACGGTCATCATGCGGCCAAGCGCTGCTTCGTGCGTGGCATCCACATCATTCATGGTCGGGATCAGCACGTTCGGGATAATCAGAATATGGCTTGGCGCCTGAGGAGAAATGTCGCGGAACGCGGTGACCAGTTCATCCTGATAAACCACATCGGCAGGAATTTCACGGCGGATAATTTTGCTGAAAATTGTCTCTTCGGCCATCTTAACTGTCCTTAACAAAGTAAAAAGCGATGTACGCAGTATGGGTCAGAATTTCCATTCCTTTCAACCTGATTACGCTTTTAGCTGCTTAATTGCCGCAGAAAGCGTCAGCCAAAGCCCGCGCACGCGCCTGCCCTGAATCGCAGGCATGAAAAAAGGAGGCCGAAGCCTCCTTTCTCAGAACAGGTACCGCTCAGCATTAATGGCTGCGCATGTACTCATCCATATCGGTTTTCAGGTTGTCAGACTTGGTACCAAAGATTGCCTGAACACCAGAACCTGCCACAACCACACCGGCTGCACCCAGTTTTTTCAGGCCAGCCTGATCAACTTTGGAAATATCAGCCACGCTGACACGCAGACGGGTGATACAGGCATCCAGGTTGGTGATGTTGTCTTTGCCGCCGAAAGCCTGAACCAGAGACGCAGACATTTCTGAACCGCCCTGAGTCGTGGTTTCGCTTGCAGAGTCTTCACGACCTGGCGTTTTCAGATCCAGTTTGGCAATCAGGAAACGGAAGATGCTGTAATAAACCACCGCATAAACCGCACCCACTACTGGGAACAGCCAGATGCGGCTGCTGTTGCCGCTCAGCACGATGAAGTCGATCAGACCGTGTGAGAAGCTGGTGCCGTCACGCATCCCCAACAGGATACAGATTGGGAACGCCAGACCTGCCAGAATCGCGTGGATCACATACAGGATCGGCGCAACGAACATGAAGGAGAATTCGATCGGTTCAGTGATACCGGTCAGGAACGCAGTCAGTGCAGCGGAGATCATGATGCCGCCGACTTTTGCACGGTTCTCAGGTTTCGCTGAGTGCCAGATAGCCACAGCCGCTGCCGGCAGGCCGTACATTTTGAACAGGAAGCCACCAGACAGTTTACCCGCAGTCGGGTCACCCGCCATGTAACGTGGGATGTCGCCGTGGAACACCTGGCCCGCAGAGTTGACATACTCGCCGATTTGCATCTGGAAAGGAACGTTCCAGATATGGTGCAGACCAAACGGAACCAGTGCGCGTTCTACCACGCCATAGATACCGAATGCCACTACCGGGTTCTGGTAAGCAGCCCATTGGGAGAAGGTTTGGATCGCGCTGCCGATAGGTGGCCAGATGAAGGACAGAACCACACCCAGAATAATCGCCGCCATACCGGAAATGATTGGCACAAAACGTTTGCCCGCGAAGAAGCCCAGATATTCAGGCAGCTTGATGCGGTAGAAACGGTTGAACATGTATGCCGCAATCGCACCGGAGATAATACCGCCCAGTACGCCGGTGTCCGCCAGATGGCTGGCTGCAATTTCTTCAGCCGGTAAATGCAGAACCAGTGGAGCCACGACCGCCATGGTTTTGACCATGATGCCGTATGCCACAACTGCCGCCAGTGCAGAAACACCGTCGTTGTTCGTAAAGCCTAAAGCAACGCCGATAGCGAAGATCAGAGGCATGTTAGCGAAGACTGAACCACCAGCCTCGGCCATGACATGAGAAACGATCAGCGGAAGCCAGCTAAAGTTTGCAGAACCGACGCCAAGCAGAATACCTGCGATTGGCAGTACGGAGACTGGCAACATCAGCGATTTACCGACCTTCTGAAGGTTTGCAAACGCGTTCTTAAACATAATTGAGTGTGCTCCTGAGTAATGATGCTTTTTGATACTTCATGCGGTGTAGCCTGATAACTCACCGCGTAGCAAGCGGTCTGAAACCCCGTTGCCGTCGGGTGTCTGAGCACCCCTTTTAATTTTTACGCAGGGTAAAATAAATCCCTTTGTTAATGTTTGATGGCAGTCACGTTTTTCTGAAAAATGCTGAAAAACTGGATTAAAAACCGTCACTTTCACACGAAAAATCCGAATGAGGCTTTCCCGACAACCGAAAAACGGTGCCAAGATACCTCATTCAGACGATTAATTACGAGGTGAAAAATAAATCCAGCGAATATGACTAAGCTACAGCCTAGATCAAGGAGGAAGTGTCGACATGAAATAATTGTGAAAAGTTCTGAGTTGTCGCCTCTGCCAGTTGCTCCAGACTGACGCCTTTAAGCACCGCCATGTATTCGGCAACATCACGCACGTAAGCAGGCTGATTTTCTTTTCCACGATGAGGCACCGGTGCCAGATACGGCGAGTCAGTTTCCACCAGCAGACGATCCAGCGGCACGTAGCGGGCAACTTCGCGCAAGGCTTCAGCATTACGGAACGTCACGATGCCGGAGAAGGAAATGTAAAAACCCAGATCAAGCAGGAATTCTGCTGTCGGCAAATCTTCAGTGAAACAGTGCAGAACGCCTCCGCATTCCCCGGCATTCTCTTCTTTCAGAATATCCAGCGTGTCCTGGCGGGCATCGCGGGTATGGACGATCACCGGTTTATTCAGCGCACGACCAATGCGGATGTGCTCGCGAAAAGAGTCCTGCTGCAACTTCAGCTGGTGCGCTTCTTTCTGATAGAAATAGTCCAGACCGGTTTCGCCCATCGCCACTACTTTCGGGCTGGCGGCCAGACGGCGCAGTTCCGCAAAGTCATAACCGTCATCAATATTCAGAGGATGTACACCGCAGGAAAATGCCACATCAGGGCGATCGCCAATCAGTTGGGTCATCGCCTCATAGCCAGGCAGCGTGGTGGCGACCGCCAGCATGAATTTCACATCACGCTCACGGGCCTTTTCCAGCACGTTGTCCACGCCGGAATGCAGTTCGTTGTAATCCAGGCTGTCGAGGTGACAATGGGAATCGACTAAAAACATAGTGGTTAACTCATTACGATTGAAAGTGGGGTTCAGCGCGACAGGTCAGAACTGAAGTAAGAAGGGACAACTGCGCCCTGCAACATATGTTCCCATTCGAGCAATTGTTCCGTCAGCAGCAGTTCGCGGTTCACACCTGTAATGGAGAGCAACTGCTGACGGCACTGCATCCATGCCGATACGGATTGTTGCAGTGACGCATTGGACTGCGCGCTGGCAAGCAACGCGATCAGAGGTTGCTGGTCATGATTAACGATAAACTGCGCAGCCTGTTGCTGCCATTTAATGGCATCCAGCAGCAGCGAAGCCAGCCAGCTGATGCGGTCTGCGGCATCATCATGGTTCAGCTGTGGCAGCAGAGCCAACATATCCTGCTGCTGACACTGGGTGAAAAGCTGCTGGCACAGCGCCAGACGCTGTTTCCAGCGTTCCGGCTGCAACAGTTCGAGCGCAGAAAGAGGCGCGCCCTGCGTCAGGCGTAACGCGGTTCTGACCGTTATCACATCTGCGCTGAGCTGACGGTTGATCCACTGAACCGACAATGCTTCTTCGGGCACCGGCAGATGCCAGTAGAAACAGCGGCTGCGGATAGTTGCCAGTAACGCAGAAGGTTCACGGCAGCCCAGCAGAAAATAGGTTCCGGCCGGAGGTTCTTCCAGCGTTTTGAGCAAAGCATTGGCTGCCGCTTCCGTGAGCAATTCAGTCTGCGGGATCCACACAACTTTCGCCCCGCCCTGCTGCGAATAGTTGTAGAGCGTCTCAATCAGCTGACGCACCGGATCAATACCCAGTGAGCTTTTGCCCTTTTCGGGCTGCAGCACATGCCAGTCAGGGTGGTTTCCGGCGATCATCAGCTGGCAGCTGTGGCATTTGCCGCAGCTTTTCTCGCCGTCTTTATGCTGACACAACAACCAGCGGCTTAGCCCGTAGACCAGCGCATCGTCGCCCATGCCTGCCGCAACATGCATCAGTACGGCGTGATGTCCCCGGCCGGTCTGATACTGTCCAATCAGCTGACGATAGGGGGCGCTGAGCCACGGATACCAGCTCATGATGCGCGACCTTGCGCCAATGATTGTTCATCGAACCAGTTTTTCAGCGTCTGTTCGATAGACGCAGTCACCTGTTCGATAGTCTGAGAGGCATCAATGGTTTTGATGCGGCTGTCCTGACCAGCAAGTTCCAGATAACGGGCACGCGTGCGTTCGAAAAACGGCAAGGCTTCCTGCTCAATACGATCCAGCTCGCCACGGGCGCGGGCTCGTTGCAGGCCAAGCGCGGGTGGAAGGTCAAGATAGAGCGTCAGATCCGGACGAAAATCACCCAGTACGGTGTCACGCAGCGAACTCATCAGCGCCGCATCAATACCCCGGCCACCGCCCTGATAGGCCTGGGAAGAAAGATCATGACGATCCCCCACCACCCATGCACCGCGCGCCAGAGCGGGCAGGATCACCGTCTCGACAAGCTGAACACGCGCTGCGTAGAGCATCAGCACTTCAGCTTTCACGGTAGGTTTTTCACCGTGCACGCCGCGTTTAAATAAATCCCGCAGCTTTTCCGCCAGCGGCGTGCCGCCGGGTTCACGGGTAAAAACAATTTCTTCGACGCCATGTTGGCGTAACGCATTCACAACCACTTCATGAGCGGTCGTTTTGCCCGCCCCTTCAAGGCCTTCAATTACAATGAAGTTACTTTTCATTCTTATTCTTCAGAGCCTCTAAATACACGCGAACCGCCTTGTTATGATTCACAAGGTTAGTGCTGAAAGTATGCCCGCCTTTGCCGTCAGCGACAAAGTAAAGATAGGGCGTTTTTGCAGGGTGTGCCGCAGCCTGAAGAGAAGCTTCACTTGGCATCGCGATGGGCGAAGGCGGCAAACCGGAAATGACGTAGGTATTGTACGGCGTCGGCGTCTCGAGATCTTTTTTGCGAATATTGCCGGTATAACTTTCGCCCATGCCATATATGACCGTCGGATCGGTTTGCAAACGCATTCCAATGCGCAAACGGTTAATGAATACCGATGCCACTTCTGCGCGTTCACCCTTGACTGCCGTTTCCTTTTCGATGATTGACGCCATTGTCACCAACTCAGCAGGCGTTTTATAGGGTAAGGCATCCGCGCGCTCCCTCCAGATATCCGCAACGGTTTTTTCCATGCGCACGTGCGCACGTTTAAGCAGCGATAAATCCGTCATGCCTGCCGTGTAGTGATAGGTATCAGGATACAACCAACCTTCGGCATTTTTAGTGTCGGTCATGCCCAGCGCTGCGGCGATCTCTTCCCCGCTTTTGCCTTTTAATTCGTGTTTAATAAACTCTGAATTATCCAGAACCTTCATCCAGTCACTGAGCTTAAAGCCTTCGACGAAACGAATGCTGAACTGCGCTTCTTTGCCACTTTTCAGCAACTCGAGCATCTGGCGCACGGTCATACCTTTCTCAAAACGGTAAGTGCCCGCTTTGAATTCACTCAGTTCAGGCTCTAGGCGCAACAACCATGGAAACCACGGATTGGGCTTCATGAGTTTTTTATCGATCAGTAATGTTTCCAGCACCACGCGCCCGGTGCCCGCTGGCAGGGTAAAAATGGTTTCGCTGCTGACGTTAATCGGACGGTCAGCGAACTGTTTCACTTTATGGTAGGAAAATGCCGCCATCCCGAGCAGGATCAGGACAATCAGGGCGAGGATTTTAGTTTTTTTGTGTGTCATGGATTGTTCACTTTTTAACAACTGTGGCGCAGGAAATCGTACAAATGTCGCGAGGAATAATGGTGTTCATTCACTTGCGTCACCGTTAATAATGGCATTAATGCGTTACAAATCAGGATCTCATCAGCATCGGCCAGTGTTTCCGGCGTTTCACTGACAATATCGACTGCCCAGTCTGACCTTGCACGCAGCTCCCGAATAATGTGCTGGCGCATAATGCCGTCCACTCCGGACTGCGATAAATCCGGGGTGTAAACGCGGTTCCCCTTGCGCCAGAATAAATTGGCCGCACAGCATTCCACCAGGCAACCGGAGGTGTCAACCACCAGCGCCTCATTGGCGTCCGTCTGGTCAAGATGCATGCGGATCATGACCTGTTCAAGCCGGTTTAGATGCTTGATACCGGCCAGCAATGGATTTTTGCTTAACGTGACCGGGCTTGATATGAGCTTCACGCCCTGCTCACGCCACAGGTGATAATGGGCAGGATAATCAGAGAAAGAGACAATGCGCGATGGGGCACTGCATCCTGCGGCGCTGTAACCACGCCCTCCCTGACCGCGGGTGAGGATCGCTTTCACCACGCCCTGAGCATGTCCCGACGCGGCCTGCATCATTTCGGACTCAAGCGCCTGCCAGTCAGCCTGAGTAATGCTGAGGGCGCTGGCGGCTCGCTGCATGCGGGCAATGTGTAAGGGCAGAAACTGAATGTCTCCCTGAATCACCCGCGCGGTTGTAAAGCACCCGTCGCCAAACTGCACCGCCCGGTCGCCTGCCGGCAATGCATTTGTCACCACACCGTTAATCCACATGGTTACACCCTCCGGGCATCAAAATTTCTGTCAGCAGAGCCTGCGGGAGCAGGCTCATCTCAGCAAGTGGAGCATTCCGACTTTACCGCACTGCAATCTGCAGCTGGCATCAACACGCATTCTGTTGAACTGCCGTTTGAGGGCGCCCTTTCATCCAGACAGCAAAAAGGCCCGATCAACGGGCCTTCTATTTCAGTCATCACCGACTGAGTCAGATTTTACGGAATACCAGTGAACCATTGGTGCCACCGAATCCGAATGAGTTACACAACGTGTACTCCATATCTTTGACCTGACGTGCTTCGTGAGGCACGAAGTCAAGGTCACAACCTTCATCCGGATTATCCAGGTTGATGGTTGGAGGAACCGCCTGATCGCGCAGAGACAGAACCGTGAAAATGGATTCTACCGCGCCGGCAGCGCCTAACAAGTGTCCGGTCATCGACTTAGTGGAACTGACCAGCACGCGATGCGCATCCGCACCAAAGACAGATTTCACCGCCTGAGCCTCGGCCTTATCTCCCGCAGCGGTGGATGTGCCGTGCGCGTTGATATAACCCACTGAAGAGGCAGAAATGCCTGCATCACGTAACGCATTTTCCATTGCCAGCGCAGCACCTGCACCGTCTTCCGGTGGTGAGGTCATATGGAAGGCGTCACTGCTCATGCCAAAACCGACGATCTCAGCGTAAATCTTCGCCCCACGTTTGCGGGCGTGTTCATACTCTTCCAGCACCATAATGCCTGCGCCGTCACCCAGTACGAAACCATCACGATCTTTATCCCAAGGGCGACTTGCCGCCTGAGGGTTGTCATTGCGCGTCGATAACGCACGGGCCGCGCCAAAACCACCGACACCCAAAGGGGTACTGGCTTTTTCTGCGCCGCCTGCCAGCATCACGTCAGCGTCGTTATACGCGATAATACGTGCCGCATGGCCAATGTTGTGTACCCCAGAGGTACAGGCTGTAGCAATAGAAATGCTCGGTCCACGCAATCCAAACATAATGCTCAAATGGCCTGCGATCATGTTTACGATGGTGGAAGGAACGAAGAAAGGACTGATTTTGCGTGGTCCGCCGTTAACCAATGAGGAATGGTTTTCTTCTATCAGACCAAGCCCGCCGATACCGGAACCGATCGCCGCACCAATACGGGGCGCGTTCTCAGCCGTCACTTCAAGCCCTGAGTCTTGCATCGCCTGAATACCGGCGGTAATACCATACTGAATAAAGGCATCCATCTTGCGGGCATCTTTGCGCGGGATGAACTCTTCACAGTTGAAATCTTTAACTAAGCCTGCAAACCGTGTTGCGTAGGCGCTAGTATCAAAATGGTCGATCAGGCTAATGCCACTCTGACCGGCAAGGAGAGCGTTCCAAGTAGACTCTACAGTATTGCCGACAGGAGACAGCATGCCCAGTCCAGTCACTACAACTCGACGCTTAGACACGGGTGTCCTCCAGGGAGGGAAAAAAGTAGTAATACCGTGGGATGAAAAAAACTTAGGCGGTCAAATGACCGCCTAACTATCTAAACTTAAAGCATGTACGCTTACTGTTGGCTAGCGTTGATAAAATCAATTGCTGCCTGAACAGTAGTGATCTTTTCAGCTTCTTCGTCAGGGATCTCGGTATCAAACTCTTCTTCCAGAGCCATAACCAGCTCAACGGTGTCGAGAGAATCAGCGCCAAGGTCGTCTACGAAAGATGCAGCATTCACTACTTCTTCCTGTTTAACACCCAGCTGTTCAACGATGATTTTCTTAACGCGTTCTTCGATAGTGCTCATACTCTTAAATTTCCTATCAAAACTCGCTTTCGCGATGGTTTTCGTAGTGTATAAAATGTTGAAAAAGATGCAACTAAATCCAGGCTGTTCAAACCACGAATTTGCTCTATTTTGCGGTTTTTACCGCAAAAAACGCAAATAATTTCGTAATTTTTAAATCATGTACATGCCGCCATTGACATGTAATGTTTCACCGGTGATATAGCTGGCCTCGTCAGAGGCTAAAAAAGCAACGGCGCTGGCAATTTCTTTGGCATCGCCCAACCGGTTGGCTGGAACTGATGACAAAATGCCTGCGCGTTGATCATCTGTCAACGCCCTTGTCATATCCGTCTCAATAAAGCCGGGAGCCACGACGTTGACAGTAATGCCACGTGAAGCAACTTCACGCGCCAAAGACTTACTAAAACCAATCAAGCCAGCTTTAGCCGCCGCGTAGTTCGCCTGCCCTGCGTTACCCATGGTGCCAACAACGGAACCAATTGTAATAATCCGTCCACACCGTTTCTTCATCATAGCCCGCATGACAGCTTTTGACAGCCGAAACACTGAAGTCAGGTTTGTATCCAGGATATCCTGCCACTCATCATCCTTCATACGCATGAGAAGGTTATCACGGGTAATGCCGGCATTATTAACTAAAATATCAATTTCGCCAAATTCAGCTCGAATCGTCGTCAATACTTGCTCAATAGATGCAGAATCAACCACATTGAGCATAATACCTTTGCCGTTATCGCCTAAATATTCACCGATCGCTTCAGCACCTTTCTCGCTGGTCGCCGTGCCGATCACTTTCGCGCCGCCAGCAACCAGTTTTTCTGCGATAGCGCGGCCAATACCACGGCTGGCACCTGTTACCAGTGCAATTTTGCCTTCGAAGCTCATAATATCCTCTTTTTACTGTTCCAGCGCCGCTGTCAAGCTTGCAGTGTCGTTCACTGCGACAGCCGTCAGGGTATCAACAATACGTTTCGTCAGCCCTGTCAGCACCTTACCAGGCCCTACTTCGACCAACTGCTCTACACCCTGAGCCGCCATAAATTCGACAGATTCAGTCCAGCGTACCGGGCTGTATAGCTGACGAATTAATGCACTGCGGATCGCGTCAGGCGAGGATTCTACTTTAACATCCACGTTGTTGACCACAGAGAACTGTGGTGCACTGAAGGTAATGTTTTCAAGTGCTACGGCCATTTTATCTGCTGCTGGCTTCATTAAAGCACAGTGAGACGGCACGCTGACAGGTAACGGTAAGGCGCGTTTTGCACCCGCGGCTTTACAGGCAGCCCCGGCACGCTCTACGGCTTCTTTGTTACCCGCAATCACAACCTGCCCCGGCGAATTGAAGTTCACCGGAGAAACAACCTGGCCCTGGGCAGATTCTTCACACGCTTTTGCAATGGCGTCGTTATCCAGACCGATGATGGCATACATCGCACCGGTGCCTGCAGGAACAGCTTCCTGCATCAATTTGCCACGCAGTTCAACCAGAGAAATAGCCTGTTTGAAATCCAGAACACCGGCACAAACCAGCGCTGAATATTCACCGAGGCTATGACCTGCCATCAGAACGGGTTTAGCGCCGTTCTGTTGCTGCCACACACGCCAGATAGCCACGGACGCTGCCAGCAACGCAGGCTGTGTCTGCCAGGTTTTGTTCAACTCTTCAGCGGGTCCTTCTTGCACCAGCTGCCATAAATCGTACCCCAGCACCGAAGAGGCTTCGGCAAATGTTTCTGCTACAACCGGATATACAGCGGCTAAATCCGCCAACATACCGAGCGTTTGAGAACCCTGACCAGGGAAAACAACTGCAATATTTGTCATTTTTATGATCCTGTTAAATCAAAAACGAACCAGCGCCGAGCCCCAGGTAAAGCCACCGCCAAATGCTTCAAGCAACACTAATTGCCCGCGCTGAATTCTGCCGTCACGTACCGCTTCATCAAATGCCGCTGGCACGGAGGCCGCTGACGTGTTGCCATGACGATCCAGCGTAACCACAACTTTATCCATCCCCATGCCCAGCTTTTTCGCTGTGGCACTGATGATGCGCAGGTTAGCCTGATGCGGCACCAGCCAGTCGAGTTCGGAGCGATCCAGGTTATTCGCCGTCAGTGTTTCATCAACAATGTGCGCCAGCTCAGTGACCGCCACTTTGAAGACTTCGTTCCCCGCCATGGTGACGTAAGCAGGTTTTTCCGGCTCCGTCTGGCTTGGATACGGTAACGTCAGCAGATTGCCATAATGCCCGTCGGCGTGCATATGGGTGGAAATGATGCCTGGTTCTTCGGATGCGCCGAGCAAGACCGCACCGGCACCATCACCAAACAGAATCACCGTACCGCGATCCTGAGGATCGAGTTTACGCGACAGTACATCTGAACCGATCACCAGCGAATGTTTTACCGCACCGTTCTTGATGTACTGATCGGCCACACTCAGCGCATAAGTGAAACCTGCGCATGCAGCGGCCAGATCGAACGCTGCGCAATCCTTGATGCCCAGCATATTCTGCAACTGGCAGGCTGAGCTTGGGAATGCATGTGAAGATGAGGTTGTTGCAACAATGATTAAACCCACGTCGCTTGCGCTGACGCCGGCCATTTCAAGTGCTTTTTCTGCTGCGTGCAGGCCCATTGTGGCCACAGTCTCATCCGGAGCAGCGATACGACGTTCACGAATACCTGTGCGGGTGACAATCCACTCGTCGGAGGTATCCACCATTTTTTCTAAGTCGGCGTTGGACCGAACTTGCACGGGCAAATAGCTCCCCGTACCGAGAATCTTTGTATACATGTACGATCAGTCACTCTTGGGTAATACAGCTTCAAGGCGCGCGGCAATCCGCTGAGGGACCTGCCGCTGCACCGCCTGCACAGCCTGTTCGATAGCAACAGCAAACGCGCGCTGATTTGCTCCACCGTGGCTTTTAATAACGATGCCCCGTAATCCTAACAAACATGCGCCATTATACTGGTCGGGGTTGAGATGGCTAAAACGCTTTAGCAATTTCTTCTGTAAAATCCGACCTAACCACTTCAACCACCAGGCCTTCTTGCCACCCTCTCCAGAGGATTTTAACAGTGACAAAAACATCCTTATTACACCTTCCATGGTTTTGAGCGTAACGTTTCCGACGAAACCATCACACACCATCACATCTGTCTTACCGGTCAGAAGGTCATTGCCTTCAAGATAGCCGATATAGTTGATAGAGGTGGTTTTTTTTAAAATAGCTGCGGCTTCACGGATGTTATCCAGCCCTTTGCTTTCCTCTTCACCGATGTTCAGTAAGGCAACGCGGGGGTTACTTATACCCACCACCTGCTCCGCCATTACTGACCCCATCACGGCAAACTGAACCAGCATCGTGCTGTCACACTCAACGTTAGCCCCCAGATCCAGCACCACCGTTTTACTACGCTGCTGATTGGGCAATACGCTCATCAACGCCGGGCGCTCAATACCTTCCAGGGGTTTTACAACCAGTTTCGCTAATCCCATCAACGCGCCGGTATTCCCTGCGCTGACGCACGCCTGCGCATCACCACTTTTGATCAATTCCAGCGCCACACGCATTGAGCTTCCTTTACTGGCGCGTATAGCTTGCGACGCGCGCATGTCGCTGGCTATAACGGACTCAGCAGGAATTATCCGAATTCGTTCTAAAAGAGAAGGATCGGCTTTGGCTAAAAAAGGTGTGATGTCGTCGGGAATGCCGACCAGAAGAAGGTCTAATTCAGAATTAGAGATAAGTGCCTGCAATGAAGCAGGCACTGTGACGGATGGACCGAAATCCCCGCCCATTACATCTAACGCGAGGGTTAGACGAGTCAAGGTATCGCCTTGTTAGCACTTATCACGTGAATAAGTAGCTGGCAGATATCAGCCGATTACCTTGCGACCGCGGTAGAAACCGTCGGCAGTGATGTGGTGACGCAGGTGAGTTTCACCAGAAGTCTTGTCCACAGACAGAGTGGAAGTGGTCAGAGCATCGTGTGAACGACGCATGCCACGTTTAGAACGGGTTGGTTTATTCTGTTGTACGGCCATGGACCTTACTCCTTAAGTACTTTTCTTTAAACTCGCTAATACGGCAAATGGATTTGGTTTCTCCACCTCTGCAGGCAGTTTACCAAATACCATGTCCGCGTCGGACACTTCACAGTGTTCAGATTCATGTACCGGAACGACAGGCAGTGAAAGAATAATTTCGTCTTCAATCATCGCCAGCAGATCGACTTCGCCAAACTCATCGACTTCGATCGGCTCGTACGCTTCCGGTAATGCTTCAGCCTGTTCATCATTACGGACAGGACTAAAACAATATGTTGCGTGAACCTGGTGCTCAAACGTCTTACCACATCTCTGGCATTCCAGAGTCACAGTAACATCAGACTGACCATTAATAACGGCCAGACGAAGATTGTCGATATCAAACGACAAAGAAGTCTGGACATCAGAGTCAACGCTCACCACTGATGCTGCTAATCGTGTCACCTGACCAGGCGTATAAACACCGGAGTAGTCTAAACGCTTTTGGGCGGTACGAATCGCATCAACGGCTAAGGGTAATTTTACTTTTTGCATAGGGCGCGCATATTAACTTTGTAACGACAGAGAGTCAAAGAAAAAGGCCTCAAAACCGCACCTTTCACCAATATTCGCTTCCACAGCGGCCAACAGTTTAAAATGTACTATTCAATAACGCTACGCTTTGTGAAAAAAATTATGACTATGCCTTCTCCACAACTGCTTTTAGCCTCAACCTCGGTCTACAGAAAAGCACTGCTTGAAAAAACCGGCCTCGTCTTTCGCTGTGCTGCGCCAAATATTGATGAAACACCCCGCGCAGAGGAACAGCCTGAAAATTTGGTGCAACGCCTGGCACAAGCTAAAGCCAGCGCACTCAGCGTCTCGCATCCACATTATCTGATTATTGGATCGGATCAGGTCTGCGTCATCAATGGCCACATCACAGGCAAACCCTACACATTTGAGAACGCCTTTCGCCAATTGCGCGCTGCCAGCGGCCAAACTGTCACGTTCTACACGGGTCTGTGCCTGTTGGATGTACAAACCTCGCAGGCACAAACGCTGTGCGAAACTTTTAACGTTGTATTCCGTTCATTATCTGATGACGAAATTTCCGGCTATCTGCACCGAGAAAAACCTTACGACTGCGCTGGCAGCTTTAAGTGCGAAGGACTGGGCATCACGCTGTTTGAAAGCCTGAACGGGCGTGACCCTAATACACTGATTGGTTTACCGCTTATCGCCCTGCTTGGCCTGCTGCGTGAACGCGGTATCAATCCACTTCTCTAAATTTAATCCAGTAAAAGGGCGCAACCTGTGCGCCCTTTTTAGGATAGACGACACTTATCGGGCGCTGCTTTTACCACGCAGTGCTTTCAAACAGTTACGCAATTTGGCATCCATCGGCGCCTCTATTCGCATCGTCTCGCCGGTATTGGGATGTTCAAAACGCAATGCCGCTGCGTGCAGGAACAAACGATTCAGACCTGTTCCTGACAGTTTTGCATCGAAATCACGCTCCCCATAACGGTCATCAAACGCGATAGGATGACCGGCGTGTAAAGCATGGACGCGGATCTGATGGGTTCTGCCTGTCACCGGGCTGGCTTTAACCAATGTGGCAAACTCGTAGCGCTCTTCAATTTTAAACCGGGTTTCAGAAGGTTTACCTTCGGCATTCACCCGGACGATACGCTCGCCGCTTTGCAGAATATTTTTCAGCAACGGAGCCTGAACGACTTTGCAATGGGAAGGCCATTCACCCCGTACCAGCGCAAGGTAGTCTTTCTGCATACTCTTAATGCGCAACTGCTCGTGCAATGAACGTAATGCAGATCGTTTTTTCGCAACCAACAAAACCCCGGAAGTATCGCGATCCAGACGGTGAACCAGTTCCAGGAAACGGGCTTCAGGGCGCAATGCACGCAAACCTTCAATCACACCGAAACTCAACCCGCTGCCGCCATGTACTGCGGTACCCGACGGTTTATTAAGGATAAGGAGGTGATCGTCTTCATAGAGGATGCAATCCGTCAGAGCAGCGACTTTATCCAGTTTGGCGGAAACCGGCGCTTCATCTCTTTCAGCAATTCGCACCGGAGGAACGCGAACTTCATCACCGGCAAGAAGCTTATATTCTGGTTTAATGCGTTTTTTATTAACCCTGACTTCGCCCTTACGCACGATGCGATAAATCATGCTTTTCGGCACGCCTTTCAGGATTTTAAGTAAGAAGTTGTCGATGCGCTGACCGGCTTCATCTTCCGAAATGGGAATTAATTGTACAGTTGGATTATCAGTTTTCATGGCTCGGGATTCTAAATATCAGGCACGATTCGCGCCACAGATTTTTATGTGCTTAACTCATAGCTTACCAGCAACTACCATGGAAAACCTGCAAGAAAACCAGATAAAAAGCATGAGCAATGTGCATTGCCTCGCAGATGGATAAGATTCTTGGTCAGAACGGGAAAAGTCACCTTGCTATCACAGTGCCTGCAATGGAATAATGAAGTCACTTTCCGCGTTGTTTCTCTTAAGTTAGGGAAAACGCAGGAATTATAGATTTGCCTGATCGCACAAAAACGCAGCAATGGCGTAAGACGTAATGTGAAATCAAGCAATTAGCGGGCTGCGGGTTGCAGCTTGGCCGGCAAACGGAATGAGATCTGTAAACTTAAATTCAGAAGCTATTCCCCTAATAAAAGTGCTGCTTTCATAACGCTGGTGTCTTTAATACAGCAAAAGCAGACTTACCGAAATAATGCGCCCCTATGCAAGCGACAGCCGTGAGGTTGACGATTTGCGAGAAGACTCGGGGCCAACGGTTTATCCGGTCATGACGTCATTTTGCCCGCAGCTCTGTCAATAATGGAAAAATAACGAGTAAGTTAAGATGAAAAGAATGTTGATTAACGCAACTCAGCAAGAAGAGTTGCGCGTTGCCCTTGTAGATGGACAGCGTCTGTATGATTTGGATATTGAAAGTCCGGGCCATGAACAGAAAAAAGCGAATATTTACAAAGGTAAAATCACCCGCATTGAACCTAGTCTTGAAGCGGCATTCGTAGATTACGGTGCAGAACGACATGGTTTCCTTCCTCTGAAAGAAATTTCCCGCGAATATTTCCCAAACAATTACGCCTCACATGGCCGCCCGAACATCAAAGATGTTTTACGCGAAGGTCAGGAAGTGATTGTTCAGGTTGATAAAGAAGAACGTGGAAATAAAGGCGCAGCGCTGACGACGTTTATCAGCCTGGCCGGTAGCTACCTGGTTCTGATGCCAAACAATCCACGTGCTGGGGGAATTTCCCGCCGGATTGAAGGTGATGACCGCACTGAATTAAAAGAAGCGCTGTCTTCTCTGCAACTGCCTGACGGCATGGGCCTGATTGTGCGTACTGCCGGTGTCGGCAAATCCGCAGAAGCCCTGCAGTGGGATCTGACATTCCGCCTGAAACACTGGGATGCCATTAAAAAAGCTGCTGAAGGCCGCCCTGCTCCGTTCCTGATCCATCAGGAAAGCAATGTTATCGTTCGTGCGTTCCGTGATTACCTGCGCCCGGACATCGGTGAAATCCTCATCGATAACCCTAAAGTCCTTGAACTGGCTAAAGAGCATATCGCTGCTCTCGGACGCCCAGATTTCAGCAGCAAGATTAAGCCATACGTAGGTGAAATCCCGCTGTTCAGTCATTACCAGATTGAGTCTCAGATTGAATCTGCATTCCAGCGTGAAGTGCGTCTGCCTTCCGGTGGTTCAATTGTTATCGACAGCACCGAAGCGCTAACCGCTATCGACATCAACTCCGCGCGTGCAACCCGCGGCGGCGATATTGAAGAAACGGCCTTCAACACCAACCTCGAAGCCGCTGATGAAATTGCTCGTCAGTTACGCTTACGTGACCTCGGTGGTCTGATCGTTATCGACTTTATCGACATGACGCCAGTACGCCATCAGCGTGAAGTGGAAAACCGTCTGCGTGATGCGGTTCGTCAGGACCGTGCGCGTATCCAGATCGGTCGCATTTCCCGTTTCGGTCTGCTGGAAATGTCCCGTCAGCGCCTCAGCCCGTCATTGGGTGAATCGACGCACCATATCTGCCCACGCTGTGCCGGTACCGGTACTGTGCGCGATAACGAATCGCTTTCCCTGTCGATTCTGCGTCTGATCGAAGAAGAAGCACTGAAAGAAAACACCAAAGAAGTTCACGCCATCGTACCGGTGCCGATCGCTTCTTACCTGCTGAACGAAAAACGCGAATCGGTGAATGCCATCGAGAAACGTCAGGGTGGCGTGCGTGCTGTGATCGTACCAAACGATCAGATGCAGACTCCGCACTACCACGTTCTTCGTGTGCGCAAAGGTGAAGAAATTTCTGCACTGAGCTATCTGCTGCCGCAGATTCATGAAGCTGAAATGCTGCAACCTTCAGAAGAAACTCCGTCTGAGCGTCGTCGTCCTGAGCAACCCGCTCTTGCCGCATTCGCTCTTCAGAGCGAAGCGCCGCCATCAAGCTTCGAGCAGACAGCAGTTACGGATGAGCCAGTACAGACACGCACGACAACCGTCAACGCACCTGCTGCACCGGCCGCTGAGAAACCTGGATTTGTCAGCCGTCTGCTGAGCGGCCTGAAGGGCTTGTTCGCTGCGGAACCTCAACAAGAAGTTAAACCTGTTGAAGAGCCAAAAGCGGAACCTGAAACCACTGAATCTGCAGAAAACCGCCGTAACAATGATCGCCGCAATCAGCGACGTCAGGGTGGACGTCGCGAACGTAACGGCGAGCGAGGCGAACGCGGTGAGCGTACCGATCGCGGTAATCGTGGTGAAGGCCGTGATAACAATCGTGATAATCGTGGCGAGAGCCGTGATACCCGCGAAAATAACCGTGAACCTCGCGAACCTCGTGAAGACCAGCGTCGTAACCGTCGCAATCAGGAACCTGTTGTTACTGAAACACGCAACGAAGAAGTGGAAACTGTCGCTCGTGAAGAGCAGCAACAACCTCGTCGTGAGCGCTCGCGTCGCCGTTCTGATGATAAACGCAGAACACAGCCGGAAGAGAAAGTTCAGGACGTTGTGGTTCAGGAAGTGGAAGCTCCGGTAGTTCCTGCTCCTGTGCAGGATGATGCTGAGCAGGAAGATCGCCAGCCAACGCATCGTCGTCAGCGTCGTCAGTTGACTCAGAAAGTGCGTTTCGAGTCAGAAGAAGTGGACTCCGAAGCTGAAGCTGCTGCTCAACTGCTGATTACAGGCAGCCGACCTGCTGAACCTGCATTCACTTCACATGAAGAAGCGGGTGCAGAAACGACTCACGCGTCTGATAACGACGAAAACCTGAATGACAACGCCCGTGAAAACGGTATGCCACGTCGTTCACGTCGTTCGCCGCGCCATCTTCGCGTCAGCGGACAACGTCGTCGCCGCTACCGTGATGAGCGCTACCCGACTCAGTCACCAATGCCAATGGCGGGTGCCTTCGTTTCTCCGGAAATGGCTTCAGGTAAAGTGTGGATCACCTACCCGGTGGCTCAGGCATCTGAGCAAGGTCAGCGATTTGAAGAGCACACTGCAGAAACAGAAGCGCCAGAAGTGTTAACTCAGCAAGTTGAAATCGCACAGGAAAACACCCCTGTTCTGAATGAAACCATTGACGTTGCACCTCAGCAGCCAACCGTTGAAGCGACTCGCGTTGAAACGCCAGACGTTGAGCAGGTACGTGTTGCTGATACTGCGCAGCAAGTTACGCAATCCGAAACTGCTGCAGTAGCTGAACAGCCTGTTGCCGATGAACCTGTTCTGGTTGAGCCAGAGACAGCAGAGCCGGTAGAAGAAACACCAGTGGTCGCGATTTCGCCTCAGGCGCAAGAACCTGCTGTTGTTGAACCGGTAGCTGTCATCGCTGAACCAGAAGTTCAGATTCAGGCTCCGGTAGCTGCACCCGCGGTTGAAGTTAGCCCTGCGCCAGCTCCGGAAGTGAAACCTGTTGTTGAAGCGGCACCTGTCGCGGAAACTCCGGTAGTCAGTCAGGCTGCGGCTGTTGCACCACGCTTTAAGCATCATGCAACGTCACCGATGACTAAAGCACCGGCGCCAAGCTATGTGCCAGAGCCTTCCCGTCAAAGTGACTGGGTTCGCCCTGAGTTTAACTTTGAAGGTAAAGGTTCTGCAGGGGGTCATTCAGCAGTAAGTACGGCGACTGCCCCAGCGACTAAACCAGAAATGCCGACCAAGTAATGCTCTGACTCACTGTTAACTGGTTTACTGGTACAAAAAAACCCGCTTCGGCGGGTTTTTTTACGTCTCAGACTCTGTGAATTGTTTTCAACTCAGTGGAAGCAAATGTTCAGGCCAGAGTTTTCAAACGTCGAATGGTGAGTTCATCGAGTTTACCTTCCAGACTCGCGGCGAAGTGCTGGAAGTGAGAAGTGTTATTGTGCTGATTCAGGGCTTCTTCTGATTTCCAGCGCTCATAAAATACGAACGTTCCTTCTTTATCCAGATCCCGATGAAGCTCATATTGCAGGCAACCCACTTCCTGGCGGCTGGGCTCAATAACTTCGAGCAAAGCTTCCGTTACCTGAGCCTTAAATTCCGGTTTAGCAACAATAGTGGCAACAACTCTGATTTCCATAGTAGTTCTCCTGTTATTTTGTCCTGCTTCCGGGTTATCCCGTGAAGCCCGGCGAGTAAAATCTGTGACTACTATGACCCCTTCTCTGCATTGATTTCAATACGAAGTTTATTTAACAGATGCAAGCCAGCGGTTTTGCGCTTATTCTTGTTCCCCGCCGCTAATGCTCCCATTACCGCACCTGATCCCAACATCTTGTCTCTCAATGCCGGAGTTTTGCCTGATGACCGCAACACCGCAAGTTTTAAGAATCCGCCGCCCAGATGACTGGCACATTCACCTACGTGACGATGATATGCTCAGTACGGTGTTACCTTTCACCAGTGAAGTATTTGGCCGTGCGATTGTCATGCCAAACCTGACACCGCCAGTCACCACTGTGGAAGCAGCTCTGGCCTACCGCAGCCGCATTCTGAACGCAGTGCCCGAAGGCCATAATTTCACACCGTTGCTGACCTGTTATCTGACCGATTCAGTAGATCCTGACGAAATTGCCCGCGGATTCGAGCAAGGTGTTTTCACCGCTGCAAAACTGTATCCGGCAAATGCCACCACGAATTCCCAGCATGGTGTGTCTGATGTGAAAACCATTTATCCGGTGCTGGAGCGTATGCAGAAAATCGGCATGCCTCTGCTGATCCACGGTGAAGTGACTCACAGCCATGTCGATATTTTTGACCGGGAAGCGCATTTCATTGATGAAGTGATGGATCCGGTTCGTCGTCAGTTCCCTGAACTGAAAATTGTGTTCGAACACATCACTACCAAAGATGCCGCTCAGTATGTTCTGGAAGGCAATCAGTATCTGGGCGCAACGATTACGCCGCAGCATCTGATGTTTAACCGCAACCACATGCTGGTGGGCGGCGTTCGCCCTCACCTGTTCTGCCTGCCAATTCTCAAACGCAATATCCATCAGGAAGCACTGCGTAATGTGATAGCCAGCGGCGCCGAGCGCTTCTTCCTTGGAACTGACTCCGCGCCTCACACCAAAGGGCGCAAAGAGTCGAGCTGCGGCTGCGCGGGGTGTTTCAATGCTCCTTTGGCAATGCCCGCGTACGCCACTGTGTTCGAAGAGATGAACGCGCTGCAGCATTTGGAAGCCTTTAGCTCACTGAACGGTCCGCGCTTCTACGGCCTGCCGGTCAATGAAGATTTTATCGAACTGACCCGCACGCCGGTGACACAGCCGGAAGAAATCGCCCTTGGTGATGAGTGCGTTGTGCCATTCCTGGCGGGGCAGACCCTGAACTGGACAGTGACGGCCTGCTAAATACCCGTCAGACAAAATCGTAAGTAACTGCACTGTGCGATTTTCTCTTCATCTCCTTATTGCGTAACTCGCAGATTGACTGTATAAATATACAGTCAATCTATTCAGGAGGTCCTATGCGTGTTGAAATCACTATCGATAAAACCAAACCTCTGCCTGTCGGTGCGCTTGATGCGTTATCAGGCGAATTGAGTAAAAGAATCAACAAACAGTTTTCCGACCGTGAAAATAATATTCAGGTCCGTTATGCCGGCGCTAATAGCTTGTCCGTTCTCGGTGGTGCAAAAACTGACCGTGATCTGATCGAGGAAATTCTTCAGGAAACCTGGGAAAGTGCCGATGACTGGTTTTCTAATCAGAATGATGAGTAACGCGATGAAACGCCTGAAAATCAATCTTACTGACCCATCTTATTTATAATAATCAGGTTTTTTACAAACCACGCCGCAAGGCTATTTCAGTATTTTACCGGGCGTCGCAGTCCGGTTTTTTATTGCTCTTTTCTGCTTAACATTGACTCACCGCTAAAAATCGAAAAAGCATAAATCCCCAGATAATTCTTACTCCACAGTTTTTCACTCACTAACAAATACAATTTTTTTACAATTAAATTCAATCAAACACTCCTCAAAGCGATTTAACTGTTTATACTGAAATAGCTCACCTGATAATGAGCCGCATTGATCCTCAGATAGTCACTCACGTTAGTCACTACAAGATAAGGGGTCTATATGGACAGAAATGATGAAGTTATTCAGACACACCCGCTTGTGGGTTGGGATATCAGTACCGTCGACTCTTATGACGCGATGATGATACGTCTACATTACCTGTCTTCTAAAGACCAGACTCCCGAAAATGCTCAGGTAGACAGAACACTTTGGTTGACTACCGACGTTGCACGGCAACTGATTCACATTCTCGAAGCCGGTATTGAAAAGATTGAATCGAATGAGTACGAATACAGTGATCACCGAAAACACTAATCTTTATCTGCCAGTCTGAGGCACCAGCGATTTCCATCCTGGTGCCTTTTTCTTTGCTGCCGCCCCGCTTGCCTTCGCTGCTGTAAACTCTCTATCATGCCCCTAACCATTTGTTAAATTTTTGTCAGAGGAGTCTGAGTAACATGGATTATGACCTCATCATTGTCGGCAGCGGCTCAGTAGGCTCTGCGGCAGGCTACTACGCCACCCGCGCCGGATTGAAAGTCCTGATGATCGACAGCGCGATGCCACCACATCAGACCGGCAGCCATCACGGTGAAACCCGCCTTATCCGCCATGCCTATGGCGAAGGTGCGCGTTACGTGCCGATGCTGTTAAGGGCGCAGACGTTGTGGGATGAACTGGCTGAAGTCAGTGAAGAAAAGGTCTTCCACCGCAGCGGTGTGCTGAACATCGGCCCTGAAAACTCAGATTTTATCGGAAATGTAAAAAACAGCGCCGAAACCTATGACCTGATAACGCAGGATATGAGTGCAGAAGAAATCCGCACCAGATGGCCGCTCTTCACGCTGCCCGACGGCTACTGCGGCGTATTTGAGCCTGACTCCGGGTACCTGCAAAGTGAAATCGCCATCAGCGCTTACATACGACTGGCGCGTGAAGCGGGATGCGCGCAGTTGTTTAACTGCCCGGTCGACAGCATCCGCTGGCTGGAAAATGGTGTGGAAGTGTCCACGGCAGATGGTGTGTACAGTGGCGCAAAACTGGCTGTCACCGCCGGAACCTGGGTGACAAAAATTCTGCCTGAACTTCCGGTTAAACCGTTACGAAAGGTATTTGCCTGGTTCCACGCCGACGGACGTTACAGTGAAGAAAATCACTTCCCCGCGTTTACGCTCGAAACCCAGCAGGGCGATCAATATTACGGTTTTCCTTCGGTAAAAGATGCTCTCAAGCTCGGTAAGCACAATGGCGGGCAGTGGATAAATTCGCCGGAAGAACGCAAGCCTTATGGCGGATTCAGTCAGGACGGTACAGAGTCATTTAACTTTTTCCGTCACTTCCTGCCGGGTGTGGGGGTCAACCTGCGTGGCGCATCCTGCACGTATGACATGACGGAAGATGAAGATTTCATCATCGACACGCTGCCTGACCGTGATAACACGCTGGTCATTTCGGGTCTGAGCGGTCACGGTTTCAAATTTGCCAGTGTGTTAGGCGAAATAGTAACGCAATTCGCTAACAATCATCCTATCCCCTTTGATTTAAAGCCTTTTTCACTTTCGCGTTTCAAATAAGGGAATGAAAGAGAACCGTCATTTATATTCTGCTGACCGTTCTCTTTTATTCTTTACACTTTATTGGTGGGTTTCACTTTGAACCAGATCAATAGACTGGTATTTCCGAATTGACAGCATTATAGAAAAAAACCTATGCTAGCCCAAGAAATCACAGGAGTGGTTTCCAACGCGTAAATCATACGCTTACACAAGGATGTAATATGAAACTCTCCGTTATTGAACCCTGTGGTTTCACCCGCTTAGGTGTTTTCTCTTATCTGATCGAGAATAATGATCTCGATATTATTGATTCGGTCAATATCTCGCAGGCACTCAAATCTTTCAATGAATTCCAGCCTGATTTGATTCTCGTTAACATGACGCAATATTGTCATAGCGCAGAATTATCTGAAGAATTGAAAGCATTCTTTGAATTCCGCCATGGTGCCCGGATTTACTGCTATATCGACGCAAACTACCCGGAATGTGACGATCCGATCCCGATTACCCGCGATGTTTTTATCCTCAATAAACAATCACTGACAACACTTTTGAAACAGATTGCTTCAGATCCTGATGCTTACGTGCAGGGGAATAATGTCGGATTACCGCGCATGTTGTTCAGCGATCAGGAAATTCTGGTGATGAACTACTGGATGTCGGAGATGCCGAACTACCGCATTGCCAGAAAATTGAATATCAGCAGCCGCACCGTTTATGTCCATAAACGTCATCTGGCGCAGAAAATAAAAGTCCGCAACCGCTTAGAGTTCTGTTTCATATACAATTTGATTAAATATTTGTTCTGGCCCATTGATGACATATCGGCCAGTCCCATCAGCCGCCAGATCAAAGACGATTTGTTAATGATCTATAAAGCTCACAGCTAAAAACAATCGCCCCGGCCCGCCGGGGCATTTTTTTGTCCTCTCCGCCAACCTCTTCGCAATATTCAGACACGCTTTCCCTTCCCATCACGCGGTTGCAGTTTTAATGCATAGGCCTACAATCGGTTCAGATTACCCGCCTCATTTTGAGGAGCCTCACAAAATGGCCGAATTAAACATGGTGGACGCGACTCCCGCAGAGATCACAGAAACATTACTTTCCGTTATTCGTCTGATGCGTAAACAGGTCGATGCGGCAATGTCCGCTCAGGGGCTTTCACTTGCCCGTGGAAAACTATTAACCGCCATTGCACACGAAGGCACCTGCCGTCCGGGCGAACTGGCGCATGCGCTTCAGCAATCACCGCGAACGATCACAGACGCGATCGATGCAATGGACAGAGACGGTTTGTTAGTGAGAAAGCCGCATCCCACCGATCGCCGTTCACAGTTGCTTGAGCTCACAGACGCAGGGAAGCAGGCGCTGGAACAGGTGAAGCAGCCAAAACAGGCCGCCATTGACCGCCTGTTTGAAGGTCTGGATCCCCTTGCCCGCCAGCAGTTGCTGATTTCCCTGCGAAGTATTGAATCGCATGCGCAAGATATTGAAGAGCAAAACAAGGTCTAGCGGTTCGGTGCACCATCGCCCAACAGGACAGCAATTTTATGACCTGCGGCGGTGGGCTCCAGGGCGATTTTCATTACAATCGTCAACGGCACAGACAACAGCATCCCCACCGGCCCCATCAGCCAGCCCCAAAAAATCAGCGAAACGAAGACCACCAGCGTGGACAGCCCAAGCCCGCGCCCGAGGATCCTGGGATCAATAATGCTGCCAAAAATCACGTTAATCAGGATGTAACCCGCCGTCACCATCAGCCCGTCGCTCACGCCGTTGAACAGAAACGTCTGAATAATTGGCGGGATGGCCGCCAGGAAGGATCCGATATTCGGAATATAGTTCAGGGCAAAAGCCAGCATTCCCCACAGAAAGGCAAACCTGACGCCGATGAACGCCAGTAATGCCCACACCGCCAGACCAGTGACGACGCTAATTAACGTTTTAATCACCAGATACCGCGTCACACTGTCCAGTGCGCGCTGGATATTTGCCCTGCCCTTGCCGGGATCGTCTGAGAGTTGTTCCAGTTTGTAGGGCAACTGCGGGACTTCGAGCAGCATAAAGGCGACGGTCATCAGCAATAAGAACAGGCCGGCCATGGCGTTCGACAGATAGCTGATGAGCTTACTCACCAGATTCAGTGTCGCAGCTGGATCAATGTAGCCTGCAAGCTGTTCCGGTGTGAACGTCAGTTCGCCCTGAGGAAAATAGGCATCGTACTGGCGCAGTTTCTCGGCAATGATCCCGCGGTATTGCGGCAAGGTGCGTGCGAAATCATTGAGCGTGACCAGCAACGTCGTTGTCAAAAACACCATCACACAAATCACCACCGTCGCCACCAGCATTACCGCGAGCGCTCGCGGCACCCGCGCTTTCTCCAGCAGAACAATCAGCGGATTCAGGACGAAAGCCAGAAACAGCGCCAGAATCAATGGGACGATAATATCTGCGGCGGATTTAATGCCGGCAAAAATTACCACCAGCATCGCCATCATCATGACAATTTTCAGCCCCTGATCCGTCACTATTGTCTTTCGCATGGCTTTCTCCTGTTCATGGCCTGTGCAGCAGATTAACGCGATTTCGTCCATTCACGGAAACGTTGAATATGGACATACAGTGCCGGGATAAACAAGATCCCCGCCGTCGTTGACAGCAACATGCCACTGAATACCGTGACACCAATAATGTGTCGGCTCATCGCGCCGGCACCGGAAGCCAGTACCAGCGGCAAGACACCGAGAATGAAGGAAATTGCCGTCATCATGACGGCACGAAAACGCTGTTTCGCCCCGTCCTGTGCCGCCTCCCGTACAGACGCTCCTTCTTCACGGCGTGCTTTCGAGAATTCCACAATAAGAATAGCATTCTTGGCCGCCAGCCCTATCAGCAACACCATACCAATCTGCGCATACACATCATTGCTCAGCCCGGCCAGATGTAATCCCGCGATAGCGCCAAACACCGCGAAGATGACTGAAATCATCACCACCAGCGGAATACTCCAGCTTTCATACTGCGCCACCAGGAACAGGTACGCGAATAACAGTGCCGCGGCGTAAATCAGAATCGCCTGCCCGCCAGCCTGAATTTCCTGTAATGACATTCCCGTCCATTCATATCCGTAACCGGCAGGAAGCTTTTCACTGAGAATATGTTCCATTTGCGCCATGGCTTCACCGGAACTCACGCCCTGCGCCGCCGAGCCGCTGATGGCCAGTGACGGGAACTGGTTGTATTGCGTGATAAATGGCGCGCCGAGCGAAGGCGTCAGATCAACCAGTTTGCCCATGCTGACCAGCGAACCGTTGTCGCTACGTACGCTCAGCGTGGAAATCTGGTCGGCGCGCTGGCGGTCCTCCATTTCATTTTGCATCTGCACATTGAACAGACGGTTATTGATAATGAAATCACTGACATTCACGCCACCCAGAGAGGTTTGTAGTGTGCCGAAAATCCGGCTGACCGGCACCTGCAACTGCGCGGCGCGGTCACGGTCAACGCTCAGGGCGATTTCAGGTACCGAGGCGCTGAAGGTGGTGAACACGCGGCTGAGCTGCGGGTCCTGATTTGCCGCCATGATCAGCGCCTGACCGGTCGCTGCCAGTTCCTGCGGCGACTGCCCCTGCAATGCCTGCAGGCGAAGATCCAGACCCGATGCGGTTCCCAGGCCGGAAATCGCAGGCGGATTAATCGCCATGATCATCGCCGACGGGATGCCGCCCATCGCGGGTTGCAGGCGGCCTATCACCTGATCCACGCTGCTGCGTTCGCCCCAGGGTTTCAGCAAGACAATCCCAAACGCCGAATTTGGCGCACTGCCGCCGCTCAGCAGACTGAAACCGCTGATGGCGATGACATCGTCAACGGCCGGGTCGTTTTCCAGCAGCGTCTGCATTTGTCCCAGTACCGCATCGGTTCGCCCGAGCGATGCGCCATCCGGCAACTGTACGTTGACGAAGAAATAGCCCTGATCTTCATCCGGCAGGAAGGATTTTGGCAACGTGGAATAACCCCACACGCACGTGACAAGAATCACCATCACGGTGAGGGCACTGGTCAGCACATGTTTACTGAGCCCGCCGGTCGCCGTGACATAAACATCCCGCACCTTGTCCAGCCCCCGGTTGAAAGCGCCAAACAGGCGTGCCGGTTTTTCAGGGCGGGGTTTGAGTAAGGTCGCACAAAGTGCGGGAGTCAGGGTTAATGCATTGATACTTGAAAGAATCACCGCAGCCGACAGCGTTACCGCAAACTGACGATACAGCGCGCCCGTAATGCCGGGTAACACGGCGATCGGCACAAATACCGCCATTAACACCACCGTTGTGGCGATGATTGGCCCGGCGATCTGTTTCAGCGCTTTACGGGTGGCTGCCACCCGGCCCAGCGAGGGGTCTTCCGTCATCAGGCGTTCGACATTTTCTACCACCACAATGGCGTCATCCACCACCACCGTCAGCGCAAGAATGATGGCAAATAAGCTCAGCGTATTGGCGGAATAGCCAAACGCGTAGAGCACGGCAAAGGTGCCCAGCAAAGAGACGGGAATGGTCAGCGCGACAATAAAAGTGGCGCGTGCACTTTGCAAAAACAGAAAGACAATCGTCAGGACGACCAGAAATGTCAGGACGAGAGAGACGGCGATTTCATCCAGCGTGGCACTGACAAACTGGGTCGAGTCGAATTTAATTTCATAGTTGAGATCGTCCGGGAAATAACGCGCCTGTCGGGTCATCTCCTCACGCACCGCATTTGCCACGTTCAGCGCATTGGCACCGGGCGCAGGATAGACAGAAAGGAAAGCCGAAGGCGTCTGATTCAGCGTCGCGTTGACCTGATAATCCTGCGCACCCAGCTCAATGCGCGCGACGTCGCGCAGCCGCACCGCTCCGCCCTGTTCATTCTTACGCACGATAATATTGGCGAACTCTTCCGGTGAGCTGAGACGCCCGGCACCGCTGATCGTCAGGGTTTGCTGCTGTAACGAAGGACTCGGCGATGCGCCAATCTGACCGGCCGCAGCCTGGACGTTCTGGCTCTGGATCGCGGCACTGATTTCTGTACTGCTGACGTTCAGCGCCTCCATCTTGCGCGGATCCAGCCAGATACGCATGCTGTAATCACGCGATCCGAAAACCTGTACGTCGCCCACACCATCGATTCGCGCAAGAGCGTCCCGCAACTGAATGCTGGAGAAGTTGCTGATAAACAACATGTCGTGGGTATTATTTGGGGAAAGCAGGCTGATGCCCATTAAAATATTGGAAGCCTGTTTACGAACCGACACGCCCGTGTTCAGCACTTCGGCGGGCAATTTTGCGCTCACCTGAGAAATCCGGTTCTGCACTTCAACCGCCGCAGTATCCGGATCGGTACCGCTGGCAAAGGTGATATTCAGTGAGTAGCTGCCGTTATTGCCGCTGTTTGACGACATGTACAGCATATTGCTGACGCCGTTAACCTGCGCTTCGATAGGCGCCGCCACAGATTCAGCCACGTCCCGCGCACTCGCCCCCGGATAGATGGCGCTGACAGACACAACGGGAGGCGTGATATCCGGATATTGCTCAACCGGGATCACCTTGAGCGCCACCGCCCCAATCAGGGCGGTGACCAGCGCGATGACCATCGCAAAACGAGGTCGCTTGATAAATTGCTGAAGCATCGTCGTTCCTTAACGTTGAGTCGTCTGAGCGGTTGAAACACCCTGAGCATCCCGCGTTGAGACTTTCATCCCCGGCTGGATCCATTGCAGACCTTCGGTTACCACCTTGTCTCCGCCCTGCAAACCTTCCAGCACGAAATAGCCCTGAGGATTTTGAGCCCCCAGACGTAACGGTCGCGCTTCAATTTGCTGTTGCGCATTGACCAGCAGGACAAAATGACCGGCCTGATTTTGCTGCAATGCATTGGCTGGCACGACGGGCAGACGGGCATCAGATTGCGGTTCCGCCAGCACGTTTACCGTACCGCCCGGCAGCAAACGATGCTGCGGATTCGCCACCACCAGCCTGACGGCGACGGTGCCCGTTTGCGCATCAATGCGGTTGCCCAGGGATTCAAAGGTCGGTGCGGCCATGTACGGAGAACCATCCGACAGACGCAGCGACAGTGCCATATTCTCCCCGGACATCGCCTGTTCAAGCGAACCGGTGTTCTGGCTGGCGCTGAGAAAATCTCGTTCATTTACGGAAATCACCACCCGCACCGGATCAAGCTGAACGATTTCAGTCAGTGTCCCGCTGGCCGGGTTCACCAGGCTGCCGGTATGAAAATGGCTGACGCCGATACGCCCGGAAATGGGCGCAGTAATGCGCGTATAACTCAGCTGTAATTCCTGCGTTTTTAGCGCGGCTTGTGCTTGTGCAACCGCTGCCCGCGCGGTATCACGTGCCGCCACTGCAGCATCCACATCAGACTGGCTGACAGTGCGGGCATCTCCCAGACGCTGAATACGGTTAAGGTGAGTTTGCGCGTGGCGCGCGGTGGCATTGGCGCTGTCGAGCTGCGCTTTGGCCTGGGCGACGGCAGATTTATGCAATGCGGGCTCAATCTCATACAACAGATCACCCGCGTTAACGAATTGCCCTTCCTCAAAGACACGGCGGGCAATAAAACCTTCAGTACGGCTGGCAACGTTGACTGATTGCACCGCTTCCAGGCGACCAAGATAGGTGCGGTTCACGCCCTCGGTCTGAGTGGCGATGGTCACGGTGCCGACAACCGGGAGTGGTTGCGCGCTCACTGCGCCGCAATGGAGCAGGAAAAAAGCCATGACCGCCGCGATAGCAGTAATATGTGTACCTGTGGTCAGGCGGCGAATTGCAGGAAATACCATAGCGTCACTCTCCATGTGATGTCTCAGGCCTGCGCTGTCAAAAATGTACCAACAAGCATCAGCAGACATCAGATATAAGGAATATAAGAAAATTCCTAAGCAAAATTTTCCGTAAGTATAATTTCGGAAATATTTCGCAACCTGATCTCGATCACTTACGTCGTCACCCTTATATTTCTTTACGTTCTATTTAAGAAATATTTAAACTTTAGGACTATATACAGGGAATTATATGAGGATATTTCACCCCCGTATTTTTAGCCTCAACGGGATACATCAGAAATTATTAATCACGGGAGAAATTACGTTTTTTACTCAAATTTTTAGAAGTGGAATAATCTTTACCTTGCATGACAAAACCTGACAATCGCCCGCCAGTCCGGGCCTCCTTCAATTTTACGGCGTACCTCGCTAACAAAACCGAAACCATTGAACAAGCAGTGGTCATTAGCATCAAAAATAATGAACAAATGAAATTAATCGACATTTTTGATAATTAAATATTGCCAAGATGTTTCAATATGTTTAGCTTTCGAAAATATCATATTGAACGAGAAGCTTTATATGCAGTGGAGAAATACGCCTGTCCGCTTTGGCCATATTTCCGTGTTGATTCATTGGGGCGTTGCTCTTGCCGTTTACGGATTATTTGCCCTGGGTTTATGGATGGTGGGACTGGGTTATTACGATACCTGGTATCACCGCGCGCCCGAAATACATAAAAGCATTGGCGTATTACTTTTCGTCGCCATGGTATTCCGGCTGGCGTGGCGGTTTATTTCCCCTCCGCCAAAAGCCCTGAGCACCTACAGCGCTAAAACCCGCCTCGGCGCCTGGCTGGCACATGTGCTTCTGTTTGCCGGTCTGTTTGCCATCCTGATCAGCGGTTACCTGATTTCCACGGCAGAAGGTCAGGCAGTCAGCGTGTTCGGCTGGTTTGAAATCCCCGCGACGCTTTTCGGGCTGAACCAGCAGGCAGATCTCGCCGGGACGATCCATTTATGGCTGGCGTGGGGAATTGTGATTGTTTCTGCATTCCATGCGCTCGCGGCACTTAAGCACCATTTCATTGACCGGGACAGCACCCTGACACGCATGCTCGGACGCTGACCCGTTTCACTTTCTGCTCTTCACATATGGACAATGGAGAATCACCATGTTGAAAAAGACGACCCTGGGACTGACGCTGGCATCGCTGTTACTGGCAGCCGGTTCAGCAACGGCCGCGAATTACAAAATCGACAAAGAAGGCCAGCACGCCTTTATTGAATTCCGTATCAAACACTTAGGCTACAGCTGGTTGTACGGCAGCTTTAATGATTTCGACGGCGGTTTTACTTTTGATGAAAAAGATCCGTCAGCCGATAAAGTTGACGTCACCATCAACACCACCAGCGTTTTCACCAATCACGCTGAACGCGATAAACACCTGCGCAGCGCAGAGTTCCTGAACGTCGGCAAACATCCGCAGGCAACGTTCAAATCAACGTCAGTGAAGAAAGAAGGTGAAAACCTGGCCGTAACCGGTGATTTCACGCTGAACGGCGTGACGAAACCGCTGACGTTGCAGGCTAAATTACTGGGTCAGGGCAAAGATCCGTGGGGCGGTTACCGCGCAGGCTTTGAGGCGGCTGGCACTATCGCCCTGAAAGACTACGGTATCACCACCGATCTGGGCCCGGCCTCTCAGAATGTTGAGCTGATCATCTCTGTTGAAGGCGTCCAGGAGAAATAATTCCTGCCTCATAAAAAAGGCCCTGCATGGCATTGCCAGTCAGGGCCTTTTTACGTTCGGGAAAACGTATCAGTCGTTTTCAGGCGCAGGAATGTGCATGGTGGTTTGCAACAACCCTTTGGACTTATTGAAAATCTTGATCCCGTTCTCACGTCCTGCACGCAGGGAACGCTGTTCTTCCACCGGCAGTTTCAGTTCTGTCATGCAGATTTCACTGCAACAACCGTCAAACTTCGCCGCACAGGTCGGGCACTGTATAAACAGCAAATGGCAGCCGTCATTTTTGCAATTGGTGTGGTTATCGCAGGCCGTGCCGCACTGGTGACAGTGTGCGATCACGTCGTCTGAAATACGTTCACCCATGCGTTCATCAAAGACGAAATTTTTGCCTTTGAATTTCACCGGTAAGCCCTGCTCTTTCGCCCGGCGTGCATATTCAATAATGCCGCCTTCTACGTGATACACATTTTTAAAACCCTTGTGCAGCATGTAGGCGCTGGCCTTTTCACAGCGAATACCGCCGGTGCAGTACATGACGATCTTCTTGTCTTTGTCTTCTTTCAGCATATCGACGGCCATCGGCAGTTGATCGCGGAAAGTATCCGAAGGGACTTCAATCGCCTTGTCGAAATGCCCCACTTCGTATTCGTAATGGTTACGCATATCCACAAACAAGGTGTCCGGATCGTCGATCATCGCATTGACCTGTTCGGCTTTCAGGTATTCACCGATCTTTGACGGGTCAAAACTTTCGTCGTCGATACCGTCCGCCACAATGCGGTCACGCACTTTCAGGCGCAAAACCCAGAAGGATTTGCCGTCATCTTCCAGCGCGATGTTCAGACGGATCTGATCCAGCGCCGGATGGCTGGTAAACAACTCGGTTTTGAAGGCCTCAAACTGACTTTGCGGGACGCTTATCTGAGCGTTAATCCCTTCTTTTGCCACGTAAATACGGCCAAATACATTCAGGCGCGTCAGGCTGATATAGAGGGCGTCGCGGAAGGCTTTCGGATCGTCGAGCTGGAAATACTTATAAAAAGAAACAGTGGTGCGCGGCTCAGTTTCAGCCAACATACGCGCCCTCAGTTCCTCATTAGAAATACGGTTATGTAACACTGGCATGGTGTACGTTCCTGTCTTTCGGGGAATTTAAAGATTGGTCACTTTTAAGCGGCAAGATTATACATTAAAGCAACATTGAGGACATCTCCCGTTGCAAATTCCTCAACAGAAAAACACCCGCTGCACCTTGCCGCCGAGATAATTACGATAACCTATGCTTAGGTGTTATCCATTTTCGGGATTTAACGACGATTCAACTTTTCGCAGGAGCAGGAAACATGAGCAAGCTTTTTGAACCGATTACGCTGGGCAAGCTGACACTCCCAAACCGCATTGTGATCGCGCCAATGTGCCAGTATTCCTCGGATAACGGCAAAGCCACATCCTGGCATCATGCCCATCTCGGTCAGTTATCTTTTTCCGGGGCAGGTTTACTGATCCTCGAAGCGACCGCCGTTGAAGCCGTCGGGCGCATTTCTGCCGAGGATTTGGGGCTATGGGATGACGAAACCGAGGCTGCACTGAAGGGCCTTATCACGGGTTTGCGCGAAAACAGCGATATGCCCCTTGGCCTGCAGCTCGGCCATGCAGGGCGTAAAGCATCCTGTGCCGCACCCTGGAAAGGAGGCGCACAAATTCCTCAGTCCGCCGGAGGCTGGCAAACCGTTGCCCCTTCTGCCGCAGCCTTTGCTGAAGGCACTGAAGCCCCGGAGGCGATGTCGCTGGAACGCATTGCACAACTGAAACAGGCGTATGTTGACAGCGTCCGCCGCGCCGATCGTCTGGGGTTTGATTTACTCGAACTGCACGGAGCGCACGGCTACCTGCTGCATCAGTTCCTGTCACCGCTGTCGAACCAGCGCACCGACCAGTACGGCGGCTCACTGGAAAACCGTATGCGGCTGCTGCTTGAGATCTTCCAGGACATCCGCGAGGCATTTCCGGCCGACAAACCGGTGGGCGTGAGAATTTCCGCAACTGACTGGGTGGAAGGCGGCTGGGATCTGGAGCAGTCTATTGCGCTGGCAAAAGCGCTGGATGCGCTGGGTTGCAGTTATATACACGTCTCCAGCGGTGGCCTGAGCACTCAGCAGAAAATTGCCGTTGGCCCGAACTACCAGGTGCCTTTCGCGGACGGCATTAAACGTTACGTCAAAATGCCGGTGATTGCCGTTGGCCTGATCACCGAGCCGGAGCAGGCAGAAGCAATTATCGGTACCGGTCAGGCCGATATGATCGCGCTAGCACGCGGTATTTTGTATAACCCGCGCTGGCCGTGGCATGCTGCTGCCAAACTGGGCGCGAAGGTAGCCGCACCGAAACAGTACTGGCGCAGCGAGCCGCACAGCGTGAAAGGTTTATTCCAGCCGGATTAATCCTCCTTTGTAAATTTCCCCGCGGGCAGCCTAATTGGCTGCCCGTTTATTTGACAAAAGCCGGTTCTCTGCTGATATTCAGTCGGAAAGAAGCGCGTTTACTTAACGGCGGCTTATAAATAGAGCAGATTGTTTTCCATTCAGGCAGTGAATACCAAAAAATGAGGTATTAGTGCCGACGCCTTTCACCTCGCACCAAAAAGTGCCACAATATGTCACTTTGCTACAAATAATTAACGCATAACACGCACTCCATACGGGGAGTGAACGTACTTATGTAGCGGGCTGCTGCACCAGACAGAGCTTATATATTTTCTACTTCGATTATTATGACGCAGAGATTTTATGACTCAGGTTCCAACTTTTACTCTTTCATTACTGCATCCGCGTTACTGGATGACCTGGTTAGGTCTGGGATTACTTTACGCGCTGGTGTTACTGCCTTATCCGGTTATTTATCGTATTGGTACAGGCTTAGGCCGCTTTTCAATGCGCTTTCTGAAACGCCGCTACAAAATCGCGTCGCGTAACATCGAACTTTGTTTCCCTGATATGCACCCTGACCAGCGGGAAGATATGGTGGTGAAAAACTTCGAATCCGTCGGCATGGGGTTGTTTGAAACGGGCATGGCGTGGTTCTGGCCTGACAAGCGTATCGAACGCTGGTTCAGCGTCAGCGGTCTTGAACACATTCAACGTGCACGCGACAACCAGCAAGGCGTGTTGTTAATCGGTGTCCACTTCCTCACCCTCGAGCTTGGTGCGCGTATCTTTGGTATCCATAATCCGGGTGTCGGCGTCTACCGTCCGCATGACAATAAGCTGATGGATTGGATCCAGACCAAAGGCCGTATGCGTTCTAATAAAGGCATGCTGGACCGCAAAGACCTTAAAGGCATGATCCGCAGCCTCAAGCAGGGCGACATCATCTGGTACGCACCGGATCACGACTACGGCCCGCGTGCCAGCGTATTTGTGCCGTTCTTTGCGGTGGATAAAGCCGCGACCACCACGGGGACTTACCTGCTGGCGCGAATGGGCAAACCGGCGATCATTCCTTTCACCCCGCGTCGTCTTGAAGGCGGGAAAGGCTATGAGATGATCATTCATCCTCAGGTCGCCGATTTCCCACTGGATGATGAAGTCGTTGCCGCTGCGTACATGAATAAAGTGGTCGAAAATGAAATTCGTCAGGCACCGGAGCAATATATGTGGCTGCATCGCCGTTTTAAAACGCGTCCGCAGGGCGAACCTTCACTCTATAAAAAGTTGAGTGACTGATGAGAGGGCCGGTTCAGGTTCACTGCACCGGTTCTTATTTTTGATTTGCTTAAACAGTTTTTTTGACAGACTTCTTCAAAGTTATCAGATTTTATCTCATGGCGTTTAGGCCAATACTCTCAGCATAATTTCCCCACGTGATTACCCCGGAACGTTAGGGGCCGCGTGATCAACGAGTCTCTCCCGAAAGGAAACTGTTATGCTGGCTAAACTGAACACTGCTTTTACCCGCGCCACCGATCATCCTGATTTTGGTAAGCTTCTGTTACGTCTCACTTTCGGTATTCTGATCCTGTTTCACGGCGTGGCTAAAATCGAGAACGGCGTCGGCTGGATCGCCAACATGTTAGTCGCCGCTGGCCTGCCTGGCTTTATCGCTTACGGCGCGTACATCGGTGAAGTGATTGCTCCGGTACTGATCATTCTGGGCATCTTCACCCGCCCTGCCGCACTGGTGATGGCATTCAATATTCTTGTTGCCGTTTTCCTGGTTGTCGCCGGTAAATTCTTTACGGTCACCGACGTCGGCGCATGGGGTCTGGAAGGCGAAGCGCTCTATTTCTTCGGCGGTCTGGTGATCATGTTCCTTGGCAGTGGCCGTTATTCCGTGATGAAAAACCCGGCCCTGCGTTAATTACGTTTTATTTTGGTTTTTTGTGTCTGTCGCGGCCAGCCTCATCACTGGCCGTTTTTTTTTGCTTTTTGCCAAATTATTGATCTCCTTCAGTCCGCCAAATTTTTTAAACCTGTATTTTACTCCGCTTGTTACAGTTCATTAACATCATTGAAGTGGATGATAATTAGGCGCATAATTATCCATCTGACTGATTGTTACTTGTGCTCTGCCTTGTTTCTTTCTGCCATTACAGAGCGAACCTGACCTCTTTTTTCCGGTAATTTATGACCTCGGCTCCTGAACCTGAACTCGCCCCAGAACCCATTAACTGGAAACGTAATCTGTTTGTTGCCTGGATTGGCTGCTTTCTTACCGGTGCCGCATTCAGCCTGATCATGCCCTTTCTGCCGTTATACGTAGAAACGTTGGGCGTGACGGGCCATGAATCCCTGAACATGTGGTCCGGTCTGGTATTCAGTATCACCTTTCTGTTTTCCGCTATTGCCTCGCCATTCTGGGGCGGCCTCGCCGACCGTAAGGGCCGTAAGATCATGCTGCTGCGTTCCGCGCTCGGTATGTCGATCGTCATGGTGCTGATGGGATTCGCACAAAATATCTGGCAGTTTCTGGTGCTCCGCGCCCTGCTCGGTTTACTCGGCGGCTTTGTTCCCAACGCCAATGCACTGATTGCTACCCAGATCCCGCGCAATAAAAGCGGCTGGGCGCTGGGTACACTTTCCACCGGCGGCGTCAGCGGCGCGCTGCTCGGGCCACTGGTAGGCGGGTTGCTCGCTGACAGCTACGGACTGCGTCCGGTTTTCTTCATCACCGCTGCGGTACTTTTCCTGTGCTTCGTGATGACGCTGTATTGCATTCGTGAGCAGTTCGTTCCCGTCAATAAAAAGGACATGCTCAATCGCAAGCAGGTATTCGCTTCCCTTAAAAATCCAAAACTGGTGCTGTGCCTGTTTGTCACGACGATGATTATTCAGGTAGCGACAGGCTCTATCGCGCCCATCCTCACGCTGTACGTGCGTGAACTGGCGGGGGATACGCAGAATCTTGCCTTTATCAGCGGGATGATAGCCTCCGTACCGGGTGTGGCCGCGCTGATGAGTGCACCGAGGCTGGGCAAACTGGGAGACAGGATCGGGCCGGAGCGTATTCTGGTGGCGATGATGGGGATTTCAGTGTTGCTGCTGATCCCGATGGCTTTCGTGCAAACGCCGCTGCAACTGGGGATTTTACGTTTCCTGCTCGGCGCGACGGATGGCGCATTGCTGCCCGCCGTTCAGACGCTGCTGATTTATAACTGCACCAATCAGGTGGCCGGTCGGGTATTCAGTTACAACCAGTCGTTCCGTGACGTCGGTAATGTCACCGGCCCGCTGCTCGGTGCAGCGGTGTCAGCAAGTTATGGCTTCAGGACAGTATTTTGTGTCACGGCGCTGGTGGTGCTGTTCAATGCATTTTACTCATACTGGTGTCTGCAACGGCGGCCACGTCAGGCGATGACCGATTAAACGCGGCCGCCCTGCCTGACGCGATTTAAGGTGCTTTGTCAGGTTGCGGCGGCACCGGCATATCGTCGGGCACTTCAACAACCACCAGACGCACTTCGTAATGCTTGCCGGCCGTCGTCGCAGGCAGCACAGACGTCAGTTTTTGAATGGTGGCTGTCGGGTTATCACTGGCCACGCTGGCACAAAACAATTGCCCCGGATGGCAGAACCCCATCATCATCGGTGGCGGCGGCAGCGGCAAACCTTCTCCGTGGAACATGTTCACAGGTGGTTGCGGATGCGTATTTTCACTGGCCTGACTGGAAACGCTGAATAGCACGGCAAGCGCACACAGCGGCAGGAGTAAAGCGCGGGAAAGAGTCTTCATAAAAGTCACCTTAATCTTGAAAGTTCAGGGTCACTGTAGCCCTCAATTTCACGCCCCGCCTTGCGTTTGCTAAACCTTTACCCCTCCCCTTCACAGCCTTTGCAAATCAGGGAAAGTGCTGACAGTTGTGTCTGTGCGATTCCTTTTTCCCGCCAGCTTTCCAAAAAAACATCAATGGTCAGACTGTTTTTCTCTGAAAACTTGCATCCTGTCATTTATCGACAACACTCATTGAATCAGCATTTTTACTGACGAGTGGTTGTTACCTGTTCATTCATAACACTATTTACACCACACGCTTTTTAGCTACACCCCATTTCAACTCAGGAGACAACAATGAGCATGTACGTAACGCTTGAAGAAGCACAAGAATACTTTACATAGAATATAAACAGTTTGTTTAGTACTCAACCGTAACCACTTCGCACACGACACTCGTTCCGTGCCATTGATCTTTGAAAATCGAAGTATCAATCCCGCATCCTGCTTCAAACGTACATACAAACATTCGTTAGTCTATATTATTAATATGCTTATAATAGGCAGTGGAAGTATTTAATAGTAGATCTAATTTAAGTTGTTACTGGTTTACTTTCATAGTAAAATATTTGCCATGTAGAAATATAGGGCATCAATAGTAATGAAATTTAAAAACCCATTAATTAGGTTTCGCATTTCTCACATATTTTGTATCTCTATGGGTATTGTTATTACCGAGGGATTTAACTGGTTATTCTTTAAAGATCCCAAAAAAATAACCCCTGCGGGATTCTCAGCTTTAATAGCATTGTCTGCTTTTATATTAGCAATACACTCAGCCTATAGAGTTAATAAGTGGCTTGATAGTAAAGTCAACGAAAAGGGATTCAAAAAATGTGAGCATATAATTGACACTATAGCAATTATAAAAGAAAAAATCGTAACAATCTATCCATACATACATATTGCAAAAAATCATAATCTCAAAGGTTTTGACACAAACCAAGACTATTTAAAACAGTCAAAAATAGATAATAAAGTCATTAGTGAAACCATTGATCTAATTCAAGAGGATATTTATACTACACTGTCACTACAGAACCAGCTTGAGGTATGGGGTTTTAAATACAATGAAGGATTTTATGCTTTTCCTCTAACAGAGTTTATGATCGATATTGGTCATAATGTGGATATTTTTTATGAGTTTATAGAAAATAGCATCCCCGTAAAACATAATGAATTTATAGAGACATTCAATCTGTTTGAAGAAAACTATCATTCCGCACTGAAATTTTGCACAAAAATAATGACAACTGAATTTGATCAAATTTTCACCAATTCAAGAAAATGATAAACTTTATCTACCTAAAGTAACAATTTTATGGAACATATTTTTCCATGGCATTCAATCTATGCAAATTTATTAAAAATCTTCTTAATTTTTTTCCTACAGGGTAATAATATTACATACTATATGGGGGGTTCTATATTTGCATAAAAAGAGGTAAGTTACCGCTCATGGATGCTAAGTCGGTTTTCTATTAAAATAAAAAGTACTTTCCAAACTTCATCAAGTGCTATCGATGGCATTACTACACCACATAGTGCTAACAGTGGTATCACTACATAGTTGTAGAACACAATGAATGTGAGCACATAGCCCAATGCCTGCCGCCATGTAAACCCTTTGCGTGTTTCTTCAAGCGTAATGTTGTTCTGTTCTTGCTATCCTTCACGACCACTACTTTGCTTCTTAGTGAAGAATGAAAAACCCGTTTTCACTAACTCTATAATTGTACTGATTAGCATTCTATAATCCCCACGCAATAAACCCAAAAGTTCTTGCCTTTAACAAATAGTTTCTTTTCCTCGATAAGATATACATCAGTAATATCTTCACGTAATTTCCATTTCAGTACTGTACCCGTAACAAATGCCTGCTGCTTTTCATAGCAAACATTCATAAAACTATTAGACAACATATTGTTCTTGCGAAGTTCTTTAGTAAACTTTTTACCAAGAAATATATTTTCGATTGGATTACTATTGGCGAATGGTGTAACACCACTTAAAGTAATATAAGCAGTACTTTCACCGTAATGATTTTCAAACATGTTAACCTCTTTTTATTTTGAATGTTCCTTTGATATCTTTGAATATTAGGATTGCTCCATCTTGTGCGTGTTGATAGAAATCGTAGATCATTTTTCTTTTTTTCTTTTCACGCACGCCGATAATCCTTTTATCTTTCTTCTTCTGATTGGTATCAATCAAGCGTTTCTTACCGCCCTGCTCTACGATCTTATAACGGCCTTTTTTAAGATTCGCATAAAATCCAGAAATGTTGCCCTGCTTCGTTAATCTAGCGTTACTTGTAGGAATGAATTTAGAAATGCTATCAGGCTTCACAAGAACATCATATAAGTACTGAGCCTGTTGATCTTTAATTAGAATAGTAGTCTTTACACCTGATGCCGTTTTCTTACAGGTAAACAGTACTGCCTTTGTAGTGAACGGTACTGCCCCTGTAAGTATCCCGCTTAACCGAACCATTCACTTTTAGAGATCTTCCGACATACTGATTATGTCACCTGTGGAGATCGCTATGCGTAAGATCCGATTCACCGAGCACCAGATCATCGCCGTTCTGAAGTCTGTCGAAGCCGGGCGCACCGTCAAAGATGTGTGCCGCGAAGCCGCTATTTCCGAAGCCAGCTTCTACAACTGGAAGGCGAAATATGGCGGGATGGAAGCCGCTGATATCAAAAAAATCAAAGATCTTGAGGACGAGAATCGTCGTCTGAAGCAGATGTTTGCCGATCTGAGTCTGGAATGCCGGGCGCTGAAGGACGTTATTGAAAAAAAGCTCTAAAACCAGCGATAAAGTGGGAGCTTGTCAGCTATCTGAGTGCACAATTTTCCATGAGCATCCGCCAGGCATCTAGGACAGTATCGCTGAGCAGGACGGTGTATTTTTATCAGCCCGATACCCGGCGTGATGAACCGGTGATCCTGGCGCTGACTGAACTGGCAGAACGCTATCCGCGATACGGATTTAAGAAGCTTTTTCAGGTACTTCGCAGGCAGGGTAACGCCTGGAATCATAAGCGTGTTCACCGGATTTACTGCCTGCTGAAACTCAATTTTCGCCGCAAGGGGAAACAACGTCTTCCGGTGCGCAATCCGGCTCCGCTGGCAACGCCGGAAGCACTCAACCAGAGCTGGTCGATTGATTTTATGCACGACGCGCTGACATGTGGCCGACGTTTTCGGACTTTCAACGTCGTGGATGATTTTAACCGTGAGGCTCTGGCCATAGAAATTGAGCTGAATATCCCGGCGCAGCGGGTTGTGCGGGTGCTGGACAGGATAGTGGCAAACCGTGGATATCCGCTGAAGATGCGGATGGATAACGGCCCGGAGCTGATATCACTGGCTCTGGCACAATGGGCTGAGGACCATGGCGTGATGCTGGAATTTATCAAGCCAGGCAAACCGACACAGAATGCCTTTATCGAACGCTTTAACCGGACGTACCGGACAGAAATACTGGATTATTACCTGTTCAGAACAGCTGAACGAAGCACGGGAAATCACAGAGCGCTGGCTGAATGAATACAACAGTGAGCGGCCCCATGAATCCCTGAATAACCTGACACCGGAAGAATACCGGCTGATGGCTGAGAAACCGGAAATCTCAAAAAGTGTGTGGAACTAAAGCTGAGATACTTACAGGATGTTAGTTTAGCCAATCGTTCTTTTTCAATTTGTTCTTTTGTATTGGTGTGTCTCAGGGGAGACATTACATTATCAAGAATCCATTGATTGATTTCGGCACTTGTCTTTGAGCAATCGAGGCCACGCTCAACCCACTCACGGCTGATGATTGAAACGTCATAACCATATCGACGTGAAAGTTCGGAGTAGCTTACGGTGAGATTAGATTTATTTGTTCGAGTGGTTTTCATTGGAATCCTTTCCAGTACTTATTATTATGTTTTGTAGGTACTTAATTCTTCATATATAAAATAATTAAAGTGTCGTTAAAATACTCATTTTAGATCTGGCTGCGGAAGTACCTTACTGCGGCCTGAATCCATTACTACGGCATTATTTATATATTGATAGAAGTGTTCCACTTTTGACTCAATGGCTTACAGTGCGTCTGGCGTTAGTTTAGATATGACAGGCTAATCAAATAATTATGCGAACTTACTTTTGAGCATTCAGTAGTCTTAAAAAATAATGTATCATTACGTTTCAAAAATCACACTGAGACTAATTATGAGCCAACGAATATATTTTGACGAATCAGGATTTACTGGCAACAACTTACTTGACCAAAACCAACCTTTTTTCTCTTATGCTTCTGTAGCAACCGATGAGAAAGAAAGTAAAGAATTCATTGATTACTTGATTGAAAAATATGGTATAAACTCTGGCGAACTAAAAGGTAGCACGCTAATTAATAGCAAGAAGTACCAACACGCTGTTGACGAAATATTGACGCATTTTAAAGGCAAGATGAGAGTGACAATCAGCGAAAAAAAATACGCTCTTTCTGGTAAGTTTTTTGAATACATCTTCGAGCCTATATTAGCTGATAAGAGTTCTCTGTTTTATTTAAACAACTTCCATAGATTCATATCAAATTATTTATATATTGAATTATGTGCTAAAACAGAAGTTGCTGAGCAGATTCATATCCAATTTGAATCAGTTATGCGAGGTAAATCAGAAATAATTCAATTTATGAATGAGTCAAATACATCTGATCATTCGCCAGTAATACGAGATATTCTGGACTTTGCCATATGTAATAAAGAAATTATACAACAAGAATTAGATTCTCTAGAAGGTACTGGAGTTGATAAGTGGATTTTAGACCTGACAACTACATCTCTTTATAATTTATTAGCGGATTGGGGTACGCGTTATCCTGTGCTAACGGCCATATGCGATAGTTCAAAGCCACTTACGTCTAATTTAGACGCATTTGATAGCATGATCGGTATCACTGAACAAAAATATCAAGAACTCCGTGGAATTAAGTTCCCAATAAATTTCAACTTGAATGAAAAAATAATTCAATCAGATTCAAAAAGTACTTACGGCATTCAAATTGCGGATGTAGTTGCAGCGACTTCTGTTTATGTTTTAAATAATAAGAAAAATAATGAAAAATTTCATTCCAAATGGTTAGAGCATTTTGAATCATCGATATTTTACTGGCAAACCTGCGTTGTGCCGTCCCTTGAACACATTGACGCAACCAGTTTAGAATCTGTTCGAAACAGGTATTTACTTAATGAAATAACAAATAGAAGTAAGAAAGGAGAATCAGTATTACATAATATTGAACATGAGTTTATGAGAATAACTAAAACTTTATTATTATATGGTGGATTCACCAAGTAATTAAAAAGCATAATGACTAGCCACCTCTGTATAACACTAGTATTTATTGCTCAGAGGTGACTATTTTTTTAAATATCATAGTTTTTAATTAAAAACATCTTCTTGAGGAAGATATTTTATACCACATACTAAAACGAATATTACTTATCTAAGGATAGAATAGCATTCCTATTTTTTTAGTGTATCATCGAGAAGTATAAAATAAAATCTAGCGGGATTAATATGCGATATATTAAATTATGCCTAATCGCTCTGACTGCTCTCTTCGTTGTTATAGTACTTCCAACCTTTAACAGAGATCATGTGATGGATTTTGGGACTACATCAGACATTATAATAGCCATCTCTAACATTGTAATGGCAGGTGCTGCCTTAGCTGCGTACTTATTAGCTAAAGATTATTTCTCTGATATGGTAAAAAAAGATGGCTATGAAATAACTAAAGTAATTAATCTTGAGTTAATGCCTAAATTAGAGAGAACTCTAAATTTATCTGTAATCAATATATTGAATATTGAAGTGCCACTTTATTTAAATGGTGACGTTGGCGTATGGGATGAAGAGGTCAGTACTTTAAATATATCTCTAAAGAGAGACCTTGATAGTCTTATAGAGAAATACAAAGAAAACCTTAAAGTTACAACAGAGTTACGTGAACTTAAGAAAAGCTTAGAAACATATGGTTGGAGAATGATAAAAAGCAAAGAAATTGAGATTGACAAACTGTTAGATATGAATACTGAACTATTCATTCACATTCGAACAATAACAATCTATCTCAGAAATTTTATCACGTACCCCTCCCGACTTCATTCCAGTCAACACAGACAAATTACTAGCAGATTTTGATACCAATTCCATTAAGTCTCCACCAGCAGCTCAGAATATCACATTACTTTGTGAGGGCTTAATCAAAGCACAACAGAATTTATACAGAGCCAATGAAAGTACTATCTACGACCAGACTACATCTCAATACAGAATATACTTTAGTGGTGGTAAACATCTTAAGAACTACTTTGAGTATAAACCTAATTAACCCTAGGAATTAATATGTGCGATTCTGAAAATAGCTTTAAGCCAATACCCATAGAACCTAGCCATCAAAAGTATTTAAACTATCTACTGAAAAGCGAAATTAATAACTCAGAGAACATCACTCATCTTGATAAACAACAGTATGAAAAAGTAGTAAAAGCATTAGATAAGGCTCATGATATTCGTAAGTTCGAAATTGATTTTTACTGGAAGAGAGCTACTTATTTTTGGGCATTCATAACAATTGTAGCAACGGCATATAGTGCTTATTTCTATTCTTCAAAATCCGAAGAGCATATTTTACCATTATTATTCCTATCCTTACTTGGATTTATCTTATCTGTCTGTTTCTATGCTAGCACTATTAGTAGTAAGTCATGGCAAAACAATTGGGAGAAGAGTGTCGATGTCCTAGAGTATTACGTAACTGGTAATTTATACAAAGTTAACATCGACAATGGAGATTTATTCAAGTATTCAGTTTCAAAAATTAATAACTTCATAAGTTCTATTATTTGTTTATCTTGGTGTTTTGCTTTCATTTACCCTACAATCAAAGACTCACTACTCATTAATAATTTCATCACCCACAATCTCAATTGTACTCTCTTAATTATTTGTTCCTTACTATTAATATGGGGGGTTGTTGTCTTTATGATAAGGAAAGGTACGAAGGACGAAGAGAGGGAAAATAAAATAAAACCTAGGAATCTTAATATAGAAAATTAGAAATACACCCAAAAAACCCTACATTTAAATAGTTTAAAAAAAGGGGCGTAATGCCCCTTTTAATTTTAAATACGACCAGCCTTAATATCATCTTTAATGATACTAGCAAGTTCTAGATAAGCTTCAAACTCAGAACTACTAACTATCGTTTCGGCTGTCTCACTATCAACAGAGTATATTTGTGATACTTGTTTTGTAAGGTTAGTAACTACAAATTTATACTCCCCATTGTTGTAAATGACATTAATTATATAGACACATCCATTTACCTTATACTCACCAAACTTTGTACTTACATTCATTATATATCTCCTATAAAATTATTTTTTAAATTTGATCATTTTTCGTACGGAAATTTAATTTTCACTGTACTGAAAATTTCTTGGTTTCAATCTATGTGTAATACTCATCGTCGTTTCATTGTATACTCCTTTAAATTTATGTGTGGAATTTTATTGTAATCATTACTGTGTTATTAAGTACGTGCTTTTAGTTGAATAACGGCATCACACGGGCAGCATGGACAAATAAGATGGGCGGAATCGTTATAACCGAATGTTTTCTCATTAACCGCTATTGTGAGATGATCACAACCATTGCCCATTATACCAATAGCTATACATATTGTTGTCGTAGTTCCTGTTGGGGGAACTACATTACAAGTACTAAGGAAAGAATTAAAATAAGGTTTGAAATTGGTTTTTTCGGTAACTACAAATACAGGTGACAGATTCATATCCTGTATTAATTTATTTTCAATTTCTTTAGTAGTTTCGTTCACACAGAACACGTGTTTGAAGAGACGAGCAAAATGAAGAGCTGTAATTTTCATATAAATTTCCTATTTCGAATTATTCATTAGTTTAAGTTTTTATTCGATTCGCGTTTCGATGAAACCAATAATATCAGTTGGCCTTGCTATAGCAATTTTTTTTAATTATTTGCGATTGCTTTATTTTGTGTGTGTGCTATATTTGAATGGTTTTGAAGAAATTAAATTCCGGTCAAGTTTCGAAAAAGAATTATAAAGCCCCTTGGGGTACCATACACCATCTTGAATTTGATAAAACCGCTTAAAAATCAACGTCATTACACTACTTCTCCATTCGTTACTCCGCTAATAGTTAATTCAAATATCTATTTTTAGCACAAATTGTTCACTCTTTATTTCTATTAGTTATTCATATCAAAAATTTTATTCTGAAAAAGTCTTATGTCGCGTCGTGATAAAGCTATTTCTTAGCTTAATGCGTTGCCTATCTCGCCATGTGTAGTATTTTTCAACTCATTACTGCCTAGCTCTGTTCATCATTAAAGCGTTGTATATCACTCAGTCGATCAGAACGTATCCAGCAACCGCCAGTACTAGGACGGTCTTCGTATAAAAATTCATTACGACAGTCTGTTTCGAACTGTGGCCGGTAGTATTCACGTCCCCACGCATCAGTATGATGTTTAATCACTACAATTCGGTGTCACTCAAGGGTAGCCCTGTATGCGTGATCCATGAATGCGTGATGTGTGTTTGTACAGCCAGCTAATGCCAGGACTGCCGTAAGTGCTATGAGGTGTAATTTCATTGTCTTTCTCCTTTTTGTGTTGATGAATTATTTATCTATATTTTCTATTGATCAACTGATATCGATCGTTTTTATCTATTGATTATGGGCGTCCGTACGTGCCTGTACGGACTTCTATTAATAGCTAGGTGTTTGTATGGATTGAGTACTGTAAGAGGCTTGTAGTGCGTTCTAAGGGGTATTCAGTAATGTAGAAAGCACTGTCATAAGGGGGTTTATATAATAGGGTCAACAACCTTAAAGTTATTGGTCGTGTTTAATTAGGTAGTAGGCAATGGCTTTAACAGCCCGATGACGTGTACAGGGATTACGTAATTAGGCGTAGCCGACTATTACATTGGTACAACAACTGGGTAGTATAATGTATCCTTTATGAATCCTATTAATCTTCTATTGCGTAACGTATGATACATGGAAACAGTACTCCAACGTTTTCCATTTAATAATCGTCCTGTATCATTCAAATGTCTTACTAAAGTAGCCCCTCCGTATCCTTCGACGAACTTCACAAACATATAATTGATAGTATCGACTATATTATTATTGATTACATACTGTTCATCCACTATAGATAACCACATAGGACAATTATTTTTTAAAGCTTTGTTCTCCTCTAAGGCAACCTTTTTCATTTTCGCCCAATTTTTGGTACTTAATCTTGCCTTTCTTTTTGACTCTTGGTGAGAATGTTCAATGGCTATTGATAACTTCGATAGTGTCCCATCAATTTTAGTACTAAACACCTGTCCGCTTTCAACTTCGATAACATCAATACCACGGCTGATTAAAGCATTAAAATGTGCTATGGCCTCATAATCAGGCAAACGTGAAAACCTATCTACGTTTTTGATTAAAAGTACTCCCTCAGTAATTTCACCATTAACTACTTTATTTTTGAAGAGTCCGAGCTGACCCGATGTGAAGTTGTGGCCTTTATATGCTGACTTCCCCAAATCACTTTCTAACCATTCGTAATTTTCGGGATCAAGCTGGTAACCTAGGGATGCTGGGAGTTGTGCTTCGGTAAGAAACTCCATAACTGTACTTATTTGCCTTTCAATACCAAAGCCCGCTTGTTGCTCTAAGGTACTGATTCGTGGGTATAAAAATGCCTTTACTTTTTTTATCGCCATGCTTTATACCCTCGCAAAAACTTAGACTATCATTCATTAATCATACTAAATGAACACAGGAGAAAGTATGTCATTATACGTAACGCTTGAAGAAGCTATTGATGCCGCCCGCGAAGAATTTCTCGAAGCCGCGCAGGACAGGATCCAGGGCGATGAAGAGCCGCTTCCCGATCAGTTCAATTTGCAGAAATACATCATGCAGGATGGCGACATCATGTGGCAGGCAGAATTTCTCAGCGCCGAAGGGGAATCCATTGATGCGCTGACCTTCCGCAGCGGTGCCGCTGCACAGGCCATTTTCGATGAGGATTACGACGTCATCGAACTCGAAGAAGAGTGGCTGGAAGAGGCGACGCTGTACGAATGGGATGAAGGGGAATTCCAGCACGAACCGCAGACCGACACCGAAGAAGGTGCGGCAGCGGCAGAAGAATGGGATGACGAAGACGATTATCCGGGCCGTGACATCGACTGACGTTTAATTGTAAGGGCCGTGGCGGGCGTCAACTGGCAGCATGAAGGTGTCGACAATCATCGACAGCGGAACGTCGATCACAGTGACATAACGCCACGGACTGTCCCGAAGGTCCCATTGCACGCCAGGATAATACTGATTGCCATGCCCCTGCCCCGGCACCGTGCGGCTGATGATACTGCCACATCCCGAGAGCGTGACGGCCAGCAAGGCCAGAACAGATCCGCGAAAAACACCCCGATTAATCACTCACACAACCTGTCAAATCGAATCAAATGAAGCACTCCGTTGAGCGCTGAATAGCGCTGTCAGCTTAGCATGCGCGTGAAGACCGGCCATGTTAAGACAAAGTAAAATTTTATACGCTGCGGGTTAAAGAGTCACTGAACTTCACACCATAAAAAAACGGACAGTATGCAAATGACATACTGTCCGTTTATCTTTACTGCCCCTATACGTCAACTCAGGCCGGTTTAACTTCCAGCGTTTGAGTTTCAGGGAAGGCCTGCGCATTACGAGGCAACTTACTGTAATACTCGCCCCACGCTTGCTGATCAGGTTGCGTCCAGACCGCAGAGTGTAAACGCGCCATCAGCACCGGATCACTCAGAAGAATCAGGCGATCGGCTTTGCCCAAATCTTTCGGCCCGGTTTTCAGCGCCTGCTCAAGATGAGCGCGACGTCCGTTTTCAACCGCATCGCGCAGCAGGTGGCGTGATGTGGCCATGGCGGAGGCCAGTGCGTTGAATGCCGGATCAAACACTGCGTGCATAAAGCCGTTTTGCAGTTTACGTTCACGGTTGAGCTTGAGGTATTCCTCGGTGGCGACCAGTTCGCGCGGAGGATCGTATTCTTCCGGGATCAGGAACAGTTTGGCTCGCTTACTCTTAATCCCAAGCGTTGCACGGCTCGACAGCACCGAAACAATCGGCGAGAGGATCAGGGAGAAGACGATTGGCGCCAGCCACCACAGGAAACGCAAATCCAGCCAGGCCATACCTGCCGCCCAGACAGCACCCAGCAACAGCTGAGATCCGTGACGTTTGAAGGCTTCGCCCCACGGCGTGTCATCATCGTCACGCTGCGGTGAATTCCAGACCACTTCCCAGCCCAGGAACGCACTGACCACGAAGACGGTGTGGAACAGCATACGCACAGGGGCCAGAAGAACCGAGAACAGCATTTCCAGCAGCATGGAGATCAGCAGGCGGAAACCGCCACCAAACTGCTTCGCACCCTTCGCCCAGATCAGGACGATACTCAGCAGTTTTGGCAGGAACAGCAGCACCATGGTGGTCGAGAATAAGGCGATTGCCAGTTCAGGACGCCATTGCGGCCACACCGGGAACAGCTGGCGAGGTTGCAGGAAGTACTGCGGTTCCATCAGCGTATGCACCACCTGCAAGGCGGTAGACAAGGCCAGGAACGTAAACCACAACGGTGCGGAAAGATACGACATGACACCGGTCAGGAACACCGCACGGTGAACCGGGTGCATCCCTTTCACCAGGAACAGGCGGAAGTTCATCAGGTTACCATGGCACCAGCGGCGGTCGCGTTTCAGCTCATCCAGCAGGTTTGGCGGTAACTCTTCATAACTGCCCGGCAGATCGTAGGCGATCCAGACACCCCAGCCCGCACGACGCATCAGTGCCGCTTCCACAAAGTCATGCGACATGATGGAGCCCGCAAATGAACCTTCACCCGGCAACGGTGCCAGCGCACAGTGCTCAATGAAAGGTTTCACGCGGATAATGGCGTTGTGCCCCCAGTAGTGGGATTCACCCAACTGCCAGAAGTGCAGACCCGCGGTAAACAGCGGGCCGTAGACGCGGGTCGCAAACTGCTGACAACGCGCATACAACGTATCCATTCCGGACGCTTTCGGCGAAGACTGGATGATACCGGCATTCGGGTTAGCGTCCATCAGACGAGCCAGACCGGTCAGACATTCGCCACTCATGACGCTGTCGGCATCGAGGATCACCATATAGGCATATTCCCCGCCCCAGCGACGGCACCAGTCATCAATGTTTCCGCTTTTGCGTTTAACACGGCGGCGGCGGCGGCGATAGAAGATACGGCCATGACCGTCTACGTCGCGGCAGACTTCCATCCAGGCTTTCTGTTCAGCCACGCAGATATCCGGGTCATAGCTGTCGCTCAGGACATAGATATCAAACTGATCCAAATCACCGGTCGCTTTCACGGATTCGTACGTTGCACGAAGGCCCGCGAATACGCGCTCCACGTCTTCGTTACAAATCGGCATGATAAGCGCGGTACGGTTATTCGGGTTCAGCGGCTCATCGCCTTTGGTGGACGCCGTGATGCTGTATTTATCGCGGCCAATGAGCAGTTGTAAAAAGCCCATCAGTGCGGTCCAGAAACCGGCCGATACCCAACAGAACAAAATGGCAAACAGCACCAGAATACCGGTCTGCAACACATAAGGCAGCAGTTGCAGCACAGACTGTTGCCAGTCCTGATTCAACATATCTGCGGGGTCGATCAGCGCCCAGCCCTGATAAGGCAGGATGGTTTTCATGTACCAGGTGGCGATCGCCGTTTGCACCAGCATCAGAGCCAGCAAGATATAACGGCGAACGGAACCGGCATGACGCCAGCGTTTTTCGGATTCAGGCATTTCGGAGGCGCGGTGACGGGAAGCCGCGCTGCGCCCCATCAGATTGTCCCAGAAACGGCCTACCGGGTTGGTGCGCCAGACATCAGGGAACATGCTGGAACGCTTAACCGGTGGCATAGCGCTGGCGATGGTGCGGCCTTCGTTATCCACTTCATCCAGCGAGCCCTTTTCCAGAGCGTAAGGCCAGCTGCCGCCTACGCGCGCTTTCACCGAGGCCAGAGGCGCATCGATGTCAGCCGCAGCGGCAACCGCTGAAGCCGTATCATCGGCGCCTAAGCGCCGGTGCACGGTGGCAAAAGCTTCCCCTTCAGCAGCCGGAAGCTGCTGGAGGAGCGCCGCTTTCTGTTCTTCAGTAAGCGGCAAAGCTTCTACGTAATCATGTGTAGAGTGCGTTGACTTATTCATTTGCAGGCAGCTGATAGCTCCAGGTTTCACTCAGTGTTTTATCGCCATTGGCCAGAGAAGCGCGCATTTCGATCGCTTTCTTCGGATCTTTCACTTTCAGGCGCAGCGTCAGACGCCAGCCTTTGGTTACCGGATTATAGCGGACAGTGTTTTCAACCAGATCGCCGTTGTCGCCTACGCTGACCTGAGACGCCACCGGCGTATCACTTTTCAGGGCTTTGAGGTTTGGACCGACAAAATCAACCAGGAAGGCAACGCTGCCATCTGGTTCACGGATCAGATTTGACTGCTTAACATCACCGGTTGAGCGCATGGTACGTTCGACCCACGCCAGATCGGGTGCATGCAATTTGTCTTCTTCAATAGTGAAGTGCAGACGGTAGTCCATGTTCAGCGGTTTACCCGCATCAGGTAACTGATCCGGCGTCCAGAAGGCGACGATGTTGTCATTGGTTTCATCGGCGGTAGGAATTTCTACCAGCTCAACTTTCCCTTTACCCCAGTCGCCTTTGGTTTCAACCCAACCGCTCGGACGCAGATCGTAACGATCGTCCAAATCTTCAAAGTTGGAGAAGCTGCGGCCGCGTTGCAGCAAGCCGAACCCTTTCGGGTTTTCCATGGAGAACTGGCTGACGGCCAGATGTTTTGGATTGTTCAGCGGACGCCAGATCCACTCACCGTTACCGGCGTGGATGGACAGGCCGTTGGAATCATGCAGCGCCGGACGATAGTTCATCACCGGAGACGGCTGATTTGCACCGAACAGGAACATGCTGGTCAGGGGAGCGACGCCCAGTTTGCCCACTTTATCGCGCAGATAAACTTTAGACTGCACGTCTACGGTCGCTTCTTTACCTGGATACACATCCATGCGGTAAGCACCGGTCGCACGCGGCGAATCCAGCAAGGCATAAATGACTAAATGCTTTTCATCAGGATTAGGACGTTCGATCCAGAATTCACGGAAACGTGGGAACTCTTCGCCCGATGCCAGTGCGGTATCGATAGCCAGACCACGGGCAGACAAGCCATACACCTGGCCTTTACCGATGACGCGGAAGTAGCTGGCACCCAGCACACTCATTATTTCATCATCTTTGTCTGCTTTATTGATCGGATAAAGCACTTTGAAACCGGCAAAGCCGAGGTTTTTCACTGAGTCAGCGTCATGTTTGACGTTGCCAAAGTTGAAGTAGTCCGGGCTGTACTTAATTTCTTTGACTGCGTTAGCCGTCACTTCATTGATTTTCACCGGAGTGTCGAAGTACATCCCCTGGTGGTAGAACTCAAGCTTGAAAGGCGTGTTCTGGTCTTTCCAGTACGCTTTGTCATGATTGAATTGAATTTGTTGGTAGTCTGCGAATTTGAGATCGCGGAACTGGGACGGTAAATTGCTTTTAGGCGCTTCGTAGCCTTTATCGGCTAATGCTTTCGCTTGTTTTGCAACATCGTCAATAGAAAAAGCCCAGGCAGATGAGGTGAACATGGCCATCAACACTGCGGCACTTAGCAAACGGACTTTGATCATACGTGACCCTATGGAAAAATTTTTATCCGACACCTTGTCTCCTTTAAGCGCGCTTAAGGCAATTGCTGTCACTGTTTCATGAGAAGTGTCAGGTTTCCGACAACCTGAGCTGTCGATGGTTCATTCATTGAAGAACCGTTTAAGCGCAACAGGGTACAAGGATATCAATTCGTTGAAACACAGGCTATGGAAACTTGTCCTATAAGAAAGCCTGATTGAGGTTCGGAGTAATACTATTGTCAGTCACGTTCATTTCTGGTTACCTGAGAAAATAAACCTAAAGACAAATTACGCTCTAAAATTAGGATGAGCTGCATACAACGGATACGTGATGAAACCACAAAAACCACAACGTGAGTTCTTTTTAGACTCCATCCGCGCATATTTGATGCTGCTGGGTATTCCGTTCCATATATCATTGATTTACTCCAGTCATATCTGGGCGGTAAACAGTGCAATACCCTCGCACGGCCTGACGATCTTCAATGACGTGATCCACGCCTTCCGCATGCAGGTGTTCTTCGTTATCTCAGGCTACTTCTCTTATATGCTCTACGAGCGGTATGACTCGCACCAGTGGCTTAAGGTGCGTCTTGAACGGGTTGCCATCCCGCTGGCTGCCGCATTCCCGTTGATTACTCTGCCGCAACTCTATTTCCTGATGAAGTACACCAGCAAATTTTCCGACTGGAGCACAATGGGGCTCTATCAGAAAATTAACATCACCGTCTGGGAATTAGTGTCCCATTTATGGTTCCTGTTAACGCTGGTTATTCTCACCAGCATTTGTTTTTACCTGTTTAAATTCATAAAAGAAATTAAGACTAATCGCATTCAATTAATTAAAAGCCGAACAAACAGTTTAGGAAAGCTCTCAATCTTATTTTTATTTATCGGCTTAATTTATGCGACCTTTAACCGTGCGTTGTATCTTTTCGCGCCGGATTTACTTTCCAACGGCGCCTTTAACTTTATCGTCATGCAGACGTTGTTTTATCTGCCATTTTTCATTATTGGCGCTTTTGCTTATAAGTTCTCATGGTTAAAGGAACTGTTCATCAAGCCATCGGCTACCGCGGGGGTAGTGAGCCTCCTGCTGTTTGCGGTTTACATGTTCAATCAGCACGTGAACACCCCGCAGCTGTACTCGATGGAGATTGACGCCATTGTCACCACCTTGCTGGGTATCCTGATGGTGAACGTGGTGTTCTCCTTCAGCCACTATCTGTTGAACTTCCAGGCGCCTTGGATCACTTACCTGGTGAACTCCTCTTTGTTCATCTACCTGATTCATCACCCGTTAACGCTGATTTATGGTGCGTTTATTACTCCAAAAATTCACAGCGACTGGATGGGATTCTGGCTGGGTCTGGTGTTCGTGTTCGGTATCGCCTTTGTGCTTTATGAGGTGCATAAACGTATTCCGCTCCTGCGTTTCCTGTTCTCAGGCAAACCGCAGCATGTGGCTAAAAAGAATGAAACCGGCCCTACCCCGCCGCAAAATCAGGCTTCATGATCGTTTTATAATGCCGGACGGAAGATCAAAAAAGGCGGCCCCGCACTTACGCAGGGCCGCCTTTTCTATTCTGTTCGGATGACCGGCGACTGAATTATCGTTCGGCGGTAATGATCGTCGGAATCACTGACATGCCCACTTTAAGACGATTCGCATCGGGCTGATTGGGTTCCAGCACAATTTTTACTGCCAGACGTTGCACCACCTTGGTGTAATTCCCGGTGGCATTGTCCGGGGATATGGGAGAAAAGGTCACGCCGGTCGCCGGAGAAATACTGTCCACTTTCCCCTTCAGCACCAGGCCCGGCAGTGCATCAACTTTTATGTCTGCAGCCTGACCGGCTCTGACATCCCCTAACTGTGTCTCAAGATAATTCGCCACAATGTAGGCCTCGTGAAGCGGAACGACGGCCAGAACGCGGGAGCCCGCACTGACATAACCGCCGATGCGCAGAGAACGCTGCCCGACAATACCGTCAACCGGTGCTGTGATTTCTGTGTAAGAGAGATTCAATTTCGCCTGGGCCAGCGCCGTTGCGGCTGAATCGATTGCCGCCTGAGCTTCCGCCTGTCCGGCTTTAAGGACGTCAATTTGTTTTATCGCTGCCTGCGCCGCCGCCATATCACTTTGCTGAGCGGCCAGTTTTGATCGCAAATTCGCATCTGATTCATCCCGCGCATCGGCGGTGCCTGAACCATTTTGCAGCAGACGTTTATAGCGGTCAGCACTCTGGCGCGCATAGGCAATCCCGGCGCTGTCGGCGTTCACCTGCGCCTGTGCCTGCAAAATAGTTTGCTGTTGTTTTGCTAACTGGGCAGTCAGGCTGAGCATTTTAGCATTCGCCGTTTCAAGGCTGGCCGCCGCCGTCAGCACGGCATTCCGATAATCCCGATCATCAATGCGCGCCATCACTTCCCCGGCTTTCACCGCCTGATTATCCCGCACATAGACCTGAGTGATGGTGCCGGAAATCCTTGGCGCGACCAGCGTGGAGTCAGCAGAAACAAAGGCATCATCCGTGCGCGGGTTGCTTTCACCGGTCAGTATCCAGAAGGCCATCCCAGCCAGCAATATCACGACGAGGGCGGCGACCAGCCAGCTCAGGCGAACGGGTAATTTTTTTATCATGATTCTTTTCTCTCATTTTTTCTTATAAAGAAATGCACATATTTTGGTAATGACGGGTTCAGATCACTGATGGTTCAGGAACGATTGACCAGCGACTGCGGCGGATAGGTACGCTTTGGCAAAATGGCCGCCAGCAGGATCAACAACAGCGCCAGCCCGATGATCACCAGATAGGTGTCTGCCAGCCCCAGCACCAGCGCCTGCTTTTTCACCAGCCTGGAAAATTGGGTGATCACTTCGGTCGAGATCGCCGTTCCGTCGCCATTGAGCGGTGCAAGGAAACTGCTTTCGCCGCCGTAAGGCTGTGAAAGGAGATAGCTCACGCTACCGGCGTGGTTAAGCAATACGTTGGAATGAAACTGTTCCCGGTGGCTGACAAAAACGCCCAACATCGCACCGCCCATCACGCTGCCCAGACCGCGCGTGGTGTTGAACATCGCCGAAGCAAAAGGTCCTTCCTGCGGCTGAACGACACTGGTCGCACTCATCAGAATGGGCAAAACGGCCATCGGCTGGCCTAACGCCTGCATCATCTGAATCAGATAGAAATTATCCCGCGCCCAGGCGCTGGTCATGAACGTGCCCAGATAGCAGGAAACACCGATCAGCCCCAGCCCGCAGGCCAGCACCCAGCGGCTGTCCACGCGTCGGATGGTGAGAACAAACGCCACCAGCGGCGCAAGTAAGAGTTGCGGCAGCCCGATGGTCAACGCCAGCGGCCCCACCTGGACGGCGCGGAATCCGCCGACCTGTTCCATGTAACTGGACGGCAGCGCAGAGCCAGATAAAAACAGGAACATCAGCGCAAACAACGTGATCAACCCGTGGGCCAGATTGTGGCGTTTGAGCATTTGTAATTTGAAGAGAGGCAGCGGATGGTGCCATTCATTGACCAGAAAAATCGTCAGCAGCGCCAGCGCGGCAAAAAACATCAGCGTGATCAGCGGTGAGTTGAACCAGTCCAGACGCTCTCCCTGTTGCAATGACAGCACCAGAAGGGAAATGCCGCTGCACCCTGTCAGCATGCCCACCTTATCCATCTGTTTAAAACGCTCGAAGCGCAGAGGATCCTGTGGAATGCCATAACCGACCATGATGATTGCCAGAAGACAAGGCGGGATCACCTGCCAGAAAACCCATTCCCAGCCCACATAGTCTGTCCAGAGGGCGGCTAAAGAAGTGGCCATATTTGGACCAAATGTCGCCGTCAGGGCATACGCGCTCAGCCCGTATAACTTGTAATGAGGCGGCATAAAGCGCAGGGCAGCCGTCATCAGCAACGGCGGCAACGCCCCGCCGAATATGCCCTGCACGGTGCGCAAGGCAATGAATACCGGCAAATCAGGCGCGAAAGGCAGTAATGCGGCCAGCAGTAAAAAACCGAAGGTGACAAACAGCGTAAATCGACGCAGCGAAAAGGTCATGGCAAACCAGGGAGCAAGCATCATCGCCGCCACTTCGGCAGCCTGATAAACACCAATCAGCCAGGAACCTTGATCGCTGCTGATACTTAACGCGCCACGTACATCGGCCAGCGCGATATCAGTGACACGATCGTTAAGGCCCGAGCACAGCGAGGCAATTAATACGCCGAGTAAACCGATCACCAGCCTCAGAGTAAAGGCCGGCGGAACGGGCTGCGCGGCACTGCCAGGGGCAGATGCGGGGGTGTCTGATGGGTTCATCATTTCGCTCATTAACATCGACGCATAATCATTGATACGCCGACCGTGGAAAGGCAGGTGTGGGGCAACACAGAGGGGAATGCGATCGCTATCACTTTAATTTCGATGCATTGCACCACAATGCGGTACATGCTTAAATACTATAATACGGTGCACTGTATTGCAATGTGATTAAAATTGTTTTCAGACCGCCCAGCCATTACATTGGCAGTACAGCTTTGGTAAGGATCACCCGACGGTGACAAAGGAGAATTGATGGCACAGGACATAGCAGGAGATGAAGAACGCAGCGGCGGGATCCAGGTGATTTCACGCGCGGCAACCATTCTGAATGCGCTGGGGAAACATCCACACGGAATGAGCCTTGGCGCGATCGCGAATGATGTCGATTTGCCCCGCTCCACTGTACAACGCATCGTCGCTGCACTCGCCGAGGAAGGGCTGGTGCGATCCGAGGGCAGCGGCGGCGTCAGGCTCGGGCCAACGCTGCTTAAGCTGGTGTCGACGGTGCATACCGATGTCATCGCCATTGCCTCACCGTTTCTTCGTCAGCTCAGCGAAATGACCGATGAAACCGTCTCACTGGGGCGCGCCAGTGGCCGCCAGATAGCCAACATTCACAGCATTGTCGCTGAGCGGGAATTACGCGTGGTGCCAAGAGTAGGTCTGAATCTGCCGATTTACAGTACCTCAGGCGGACGGGCACTTTTGTCACTCAAAACAGATGAAGAGATCCGCGCGCTGGTCGGTGATGTGCTGGAACCGGCCACCGAACATACCGTGCGCACTCTCGATTCTCTGCTGGAAAAAATTGCAGACGTGCGTGAAAGCGGGATCTCGATGGAAAACGGTGAAACCGTAGACGGCGTTTCAACGCTGGCTGTGGCCATCGACACCATCTTAGGTCGCTACTCAGTTTCGGTGCTTTTTCCAACCCCGCGCCGTGAAGCAAAAGAAGCGCAAATCCGCGAAGCCCTGCTTGATTGCAAAAACGCATTGATTGGCGAAATTGGTAAGCTGAGCCAAAACAACTAAACCCAGGAGTGACCGTGTTTGATGTTATTTTGCTGGCCGTAGATGGCTCTAAACAATCCGCCGTTGTCGTCGATCTTGCCCGTCAGCTGGCAAGCAGCCATCAGGCAACGGTATATGTCACCTGCTGTATCGATGAATCCTATGCACTTGAAGATAATGGCGATATTCCCGGTGAAATCATCGATTATCCTCCCGCAGAAGAAGAACAAAATACTGCGCGCGCTGTGGTGGGTAATGCGCTGAAAACGCTGGAGCTGGCAGGGGTCAAGGCTAAAGGGAATCTGATTGTCGGTGACGCAGGGGAAGCGCTGGTCTGCGAAGCCAAAAGGATTCATGCATCGGTGATCGTCATCGGTCACCGTCAGCTTTCTGCATTCGGTCGTATGATGAAAGGCTCAGTCAGCGCTGACGTCATCGCCCATGCGCCCTGCCCTGTTTTGGTCGAAGTTCGCGGAAATTAATCCCCGGCGATAAAATGCAAAAAGCGCCGCTCTGGCGCTTTTTTTATCTCTGAGCAATCCGCCTGTTAACTATTCATCAGGCCCATGGACATCGCCCAGTCATTAATGTTGTTGCGATAGAAGAACATGATATCGCTGTCCAGAGGATTCTGTTTTGACGGTGTCACCATGCCGAGGCAAGGATATTCCTGCGGGCGGGAGTCAAAAAGAAAATCTTCCATCTCTTCTTCGGTCAGAAGGGTATCACCGTAGATATTATCCTGGCGGAAATAGGCTTCAAGCATCCAGGAACGGTATTCAAAATCATTTTTAATCAAGTGCATAAGAGGAGCTCACAGTAAAATAAGTCTGACGCACCTGATGAAAAGCTTCCTTAAAATACTGAATATGAGATCAGGCACGCGTTGCGTTCGGGCCATCCATTGCTGATTTCACATAACAGAAAATTAACATATTAATTGCAGTTAGCAAGCTGCAATCCGTCCTAAATGCCTGTTTACGGGCTTCATTGATTAATTATTTTAAAATGGACGTCATTTTCATAAATATTATTAATGTGTTTTTGTATTCACATATTTTTAATCAATTAATTACCAAAGTAACAATCGATTTTTGACGTGATAAAAACGTAAAAGGAACAGAACTGACGTTAGGGATGCATTTGCATCACCACCGCCAACCCTGTTCCCAAAATTTGTTTAATTCTGTGTGGTCTGTTCTGTCGCTCTTACTTTACCAGCGACCGGGAGGTGGCCCTTCACGCCAGTGTCCCGGTGGCCCATCGCGCCAGTGCCCAGGAGGGCCGTCACGCCAGTAACCGGGTGGCGGACCTTCATGCCAGTGTTCATGGTGCCAGTAGCGAGGCGGCGGTGGCGGAGCTGGTTCGTAATACACCCAGTGTCCACGCCCCTCATCACGATAATGTTCATCCCACCAGCCCGGCGGACGCCAGTCTCCGCCATCCCAATAATATCCGCGCGGGTCACGGTCACCGATATGCAGTGACAGCCCCGGCATGTTCACCCCCAGCTCGACGTTTGCATGCGCGAGAGCCGGCAAAGTCAGCAAAACGGCGAGAACAAGAATCAGTTTTTTCATTATAAACCTCACGACCTGCTTATCAGGTGGTGACAAATTACCTCCCGCTATCTTCCTGTTCTATAGGAATTTATCCCAAAAAAAATGTCCTTTCGCTATCCTTACATTTGCGTCAAAAAGGGCTGAGGGGAATGACTGCGCAACGCTATGTCAGTAAAGGAGATTCGGTGAAAAAAACGTGAACGCCCATAAATGTCAGACACAAAAAAACCGCCGAAGCGGTTTCTTTTTTTACTGTACTTCGGGGCAAAAATTAGATTTTGCAGCCTTCACAGTCACTTTCATCCTGAACAGCCTCAGGCATTGCTGCTGCTTTCTCAGCCGCTTTTTCTTCCGCGGACACCAGTGCAGCATCAATGTCAAAATCAAAAATATCGTCGCTCATGTTCATCACCTTAAATGTTCAAATCGCCCTCATTATAAACGACACTGGCACACATCTGACGCCTTTTTTGTGCCCTGATGACGCTTTTATTGCCCCCGCTCAGAGCACAAAAAATCACCGGAGTTTGCAAAAGTGGTTCACGGAAACCATAGTTATAATGATTATTCTGGTGTCCCGAAGACACTATTTGCGAACTCTTACGAGGAGAACCTGATGACAACGTCAAACATCAAAGCCTGGGCCAACACGCGTGAAACCTCTCACGAAATCGCCGAAGCGATTTTTGAGCTTGCCAAGAATGATGAAACACTGGCGCAGAAAATTTGGGAAGAAGGGAACGATGAAGTGTTACCGATCGCCTTCGCCAAAACGAAGGAAGACCATCTGTTCTGGGGTGAAGAAAAGATCGACAGGAAAAATGTCTGAGGGCTAACGACTGTCGGAGCATGATTGGGCCCTGAGCCATGCTCAGGGCTGGCAGGAAATTTAGGTCGGAGTTAGCTGTCGAATCCAAAACCCATCTGATGCGCCCACTCAAAAATCTGTTCTTTGTAGACAAACCGCGGTTCGCACACGCCCGGCTCTCCCGGTGTCTGGATCATCACCGCGACACAAGGGTATGACAGCGGCCTGGCATCGAAAATAAAATCATCGACTTCCTGATCGGCAAACTCAGAGGTTTCACTTACCGCGCTCGCCTGGAAAATTTCATCCATTATCCACTTACGGTATTCCACTTCGTTGTTGATAAACTTCATCATTCACCTCAGCTTTTGCTCTCTCTGTATTCTCAACCGTGAAGCTCGTCGCCACCACAGCACGGACAGACTTCTGCACGGGAAACCGACATTTCTGCGAATCCGTCGCACTCCCACTCCACGCGTAACGGTTCCCCGCTGTGATCATCAGCCTTGATATAGCGATTATAGTGGAGAGCCTGCCCGGTCATGGTTTCAGTCAGCAGCAAATGTTCGCCAGCATAAATGCGTGCGACAGCCTGCGCATCCTGTTTTTCACCCGAAACGATTTTGTGAAGATGATGAATAGTCAGTTTAATTCGTTCCACGGCAGCTCCGGTAACGGCTCAACATACAGTGTGTTTCGTCCTGTGCATCGACGATTCATACAAAAAATGTATATCCAGCCGCTATTTTATCAGAGCTGACGGGGTGACGTCATGGGCGGAAGCCATCTGAATGGGGGCAATTAGTGCGCTAGCTGAACGCTGTTCAGTGTTGAGGGCTGCTGATGCTCGAGGCGCGCCAGATCATACACATCGTAAAAATCGACAAAACCTTTGTTTTTCACGATCGACTCAATGCGGTTTTTAACTCCGGCACTCACGCTCTCAGCGCTGAGGATTTGCTGTACTGCATCTTCAGATAATTCGCGGCTGAAATACCACTCCCCGTTGTAGCAGACACGCAAATCCAGCACACCGATATCTTCATAGCGGTAGACCGGTTTGATTTCCAGCAGCAACATAGCGGACATGAAAACCAGAAAAGCTGTGAATCCGATAAACCAGCCGATCCCCATATAGGGTGAAACATACATCACAATACCGACGGCAATATACCCCACCAGCATCGCGAGACACAGCCAGGGATGTTTCACAAAAAACTCAACGTTGACGCGCGCCCTGCCGTCACGACCTTCCTGACGGTTGATACGGTCAATTTCACTATTTAATACATTTTTGATCACGTCCATTTCATAACCTCGTTGCAGTCACGACTATAATGCAATCTGATAATGTTATTTTATCATGACAACTGTTATAGCGCGTAGAGCAGTTACCGGCCTCAAAACGGGAAACTGTTATAGCTGGCATTTGCGTCACTGATATTTTCATCATGGAATTCTCTCTGTTCATGTCAGATAAAAGGAGAACATCGTGGCACTATTAATTGTAGAAAGACCGGCTAAAAAACTGGTGAGTTACCGGGTGGTCGGGCCATACAAGGAGTCAATCCACAGCGGTTTCCAGCAGCTGACGAAATGGGTCGCACGACACCATCAGCCACACACAGAATGGCTGACATGGTTTCACGATAACCCCGATACCACGCCAGCCGAGGCATTGCGGGCGGACCCTTCCGTGTGTGTGGCTGATAATTTCATACTGGATGACGCTGAAGGGCTGGCACTGCAAACCTTACCCGGTGGCACCTATGCGGCCTATCACACCACCATCACTGACGGTAATTTTGAACACGCCTGGCGGGAATTTTATAGCCAGTTGTTGGCCAGCAATCACTACCGGCCGGATGGCAAAGCCTGTTTTGAACATTACCTGAGTGATGGCACTAAAACCGGCATCTGGGAAGTGGTGTTTTATCAGTCGGTCGAGAAGATCCCGGCCATTCGCTGAAAGGTTCAGACATTGAGTGTGATGTCTGCCTGCTGGCAAAAATCAAGGTAAGCCTGCGGCGGTCTGGCATCGCTGACCAGCGTATTGAAACGGGCTAAAGGTGCGATCGCCGCCGGTCGCACCTGATCAAACTTACTGCTGTCGGCGACTAAAATACTCTGCGCAGACCGCTCCATCGCCTGATGTTTCATCAGCAGTTCATCAAAATTAAAACAGGTCACCCCGTGTTCGATGCTCACACCGGCTGCTGAGATAAACGCCTTCGTTGGCCGGATAAAATCGAGCTCACTGCTGCGACCAATTGGCGTAAAAATACTGTTGCTGGATTTAAACGCTCCGCCGCATAAAATCACATCGCAGTGAGGTTTTTCCTGCAGCGCTAAAAAAGTATTCAGCGAATAACAGATCGCGGTAAATACCCTCGCCTCGGGGATACTCTCGATGACATACGGCATGGTGGTTCCGCAGTCGAAAAATACCGTGTCATTATCGAGTATCAAACTGGCTGCGTTTTCGGCCAGGCGACGCTTTTCCGCCACCTGGCGCATTTTCTGTTCACTGATAAAATAATGCGTCGCCGGGTTATTTTTCGGATCCATCACGATATAACCGCCGAGCAGGATAACCGGCGCAGGGTCGCTGCTCAAATCACGCCGGATAGTCATTTCGGAAACATTGAGCAGTAAAGACGCTTCTTTCAGGTGAATTTTGTCGGTCTTTTTTAGTGCCAGCAACAGACGCTGGATCCTGTCTTCACGCTTATTTTCCATGATGTTATCTCAGCTTTCCGGTTCGCAGCCCGCCACTATACCTTCGCAGCCATCTGGCCGCAAACCGGTGCGTTGTGTGAATCAAAGGGATAATAATGAACAATAAATTACCCATGCACACTTTGAGGCTTTTCCCATTTCTTCAAATGGTTGAACGCGCCCTACACCTTGTCGCGGCTGAAATCCACTGATAATTTATTTATCGTTAAGTAACTGCCGCCTTTTTGTGCTAGACTACTGGCCGCTCTAAGTAAAACCGGAGGTTTTATGAGTTCTACCGTTGTAAACGCTCAAGACGAGTGTCCGTTGTGTCAAAACACGAATAAGACGTCGGTGAATATGTCGGCGAAAATTGTTACTGTGACCTGCACATCATGTGGCCGTTACAGTATCTTCCGCAAAACCATGGAAGAGATTTCGATAGACCGGAAGAAACGCGTCGCGCTTCAGGCGTTTTTCACCAGCCAACCGAACTACCACCTGCCTTTATCTATCCGGGCACTGAGTAATACAGAAGCACCGGGTGAATTTTAGCCCTAAAAACGCCCTTCGGGGCTGTTTTAATCTGCATTTCCTACATCTCACACAAACGATCAGCGCAAACCTCATCGGATACTCACGGAGGGAATGATTTCGTCTCAGGGCTGATAAGATGTCGTGTTGCTGTAAAAACATAAAGGCCACTCTAAGAAGTGGCCTTTATTATATTTAAACATATCGTTATCACACGCGTGTTTCTCACGATGCCTGACTGAATTTCAGACATAAAAAAACCACCCGAAGGTGGCTATAACGACATTACTACTTTATTGCTTTTGATTATTCAGCTAATTTTCCATGGTACCCGGGACGAGACTTGAACTCGTACAGCCTAAGGCCGAGGGATTTTAAATCCCTTGTGTCTACCGATTCCACCACCCGGGCTCCGGGAAAATTGGAGGCGCGTTCCGGAGTCGAACCGGACTAGGCGGATTTGCAATCCGCTACATAACCGCTTTGTTAACGCGCCTTAAATCTTACTACTTGTCTTGCACTTAAACCAATCACGAGGATCAGTTTAATAAAATTTGGAGCGGGAAACGAGACTCGAACTCGCGACCCCGACCTTGGCAAGGTCGTGCTCTACCAACTGAGCTATTCCCGCTTTAATCAGAACGTACTGATTTTTTTAACTATCTTCCGGCTCATTGCTGTCTGCCTTCCGATGCGTTGCATTCTACTGACCTGAGAGAATGAGTCAATAAAATTATCTGCATCCTTCGCTCGTTTGACGTTTTTTACGTCAGTTTGATCAGGGTTCCAGCAAATCGTGACGTGCAGCGTTCAAATACTGGAACATTGACCAGAATGTCAGCACCGCCGCGATATAAAGTGCGACCACACCGACACCCACAACGATGTTGTCGGGACGCCACAACAAGGCTACCAGCGATAGCATTTGCGCTGTCGTCTTCACTTTGCCAATCCAGGAAACCGCCACACTGCTTCGCTTACCAATTTCAGCCATCCACTCGCGCAGCGCCGAAATGATAATTTCACGGGCAATCATGGTGGCAGCCGGTAACGTTATCCACCAGGAATGGAAATACTCCGCCACCAGCACCAGCGCAATCGCCACCATCACCTTATCGGCAACCGGGTCGAGGAACGCACCGAACCGCGTGGTTTGTTTCAGGCGGCGCGCCAGATAGCCGTCAAGCCAGTCTGTCATGGCAGCAAAAACAAAAATGAGCGCGCAGGCCATCGGTGCCCATGGATATGGCAGATAGAAGGCGAGCACGAAGAAAGGTATCAGCGCAACGCGGAACAGGGTGAGGCACGTCGGTATATTAAATTGCATAGCGAAGGTAACTGTTTGTCCAGTTTAGATATTATGAGTATGTTGCTACAACGGCTTTAGTGTTTCAACGCATTATGAATCTTTTCTGCTAATGCGGTAGAAATACCGGGTACCTGTGCAATTTCCTCGACGCTGGCATTCAGTAATGGCTGGATGCCTCCCATATACTTCAATAATACCTGACGTCGTTTCGGCCCGACGCCTTCAATCTCTTCAAGTGCGCTGGTAGTCCGCACCTTGGCACGTCGCTGACGGTGCCCGGTAATGGCATGATTATGAGAATCGTCACGGATATGCTGAATAACGTGTAAGGCTGGCGAATCTGACGGTAAGGCAATCCCCTCACCTTCAGGCACAAAGAATAACGTTTCCAGGCCTGCTTTACGATCGGCACCTTTCGCAATACCAATCAGTAAAGGTTTGGATTTATCCCACGTCACATCCAGCGAATGAAACACATCCAGCGCCATTCCTAACTGCCCTTTCCCGCCGTCGATAAAAATTACGTCGGGAATTTTTTTCTCATCCAGCGATTTACTGTAGCGGCGGGTCAGCACCTGGCTCATCGCGGCATAATCATCGCCCGGCGTAATGCCGGTAATGTTGTAACGACGGTATTCAGAGCGAACCGGGCCGTTATTATCAAATACCACGCAGGAAGCGACCGTTTGTTCGCCCATAGTATGGCTGATATCGAAGCATTCCATGCGGTTAATTTCCGCAAGATTAAGGGTTTTCGCCAGTTCAGCCATACGCTGATGGATTGTTGACTGCTGTGCCAGCTTGGTGGTCAGCGCCGTGGAGGCGTTAGTGCGCGCCAGTTTCAGATAACGGGCGCGGTCACCGCGCGGTTTACTCTGAATCAGGACTTTACGACCCGCTATCTGGCTCAAGGATTCAGCCAGTAACTCTTTCTCTGGCAGACTGAAATCCAGCAGAATTTCGCCGGGCAGCGTTCGCATCTGGCTGCCCTGGAGATAAAACTGACCGACGAAGGTTTGCACCACTTCGCCGAGGTCAGTGCCACCGGGGACTTTCGGATAGTAGCTGCGGCTGCCCAGGACTTTACCCTGACGAATAAACAGAACGTGTAGACAGGCCATGCCAGATTCGAACGCCACACCGATAACATCAAGATCTTCGCTGTTGCCCGAAACGAACTGACGCTCAGTCACCCGGCGCACTGCCTGAATCTGATCGCGGATACGCCCGGCATCCTCGAAACGTAAATCTTGACTGGCTTCTTCCATGCGATTAACCAGTTGCGTCACAACCTGCTGATCTTTCCCCTCGAGGAACAGACGCACGTAATCAACCTGGTCTTTATAATCCTGATCGCTGACCAAACCTTTCACGCAAGGCCCGAGACACCGACCAATCTGATATTGCAGACAAGGGCGGGAACGGTTGCTGTAAACGCTGTTTTCGCACTGACGGATCGGAAAAAGTTTCTGTAACAGCGCCAGCGTTTCACGCACCGCATAGGAGTTGGGGAACGGCCCAAAATACTCGCCTTTTGCGTGCTTGGCACCGCGATGCACGGTAATGCGTGGATGGTTATCGGCGCTGAGAAAAATCAGCGGATAGGATTTATCATCACGCAACAGTACGTTATAGCGCGGCTGATACAGCTTGATGTAGTTGTGTTCGAGGAGAAGCGCCTCGGTTTCCGTATGGGTCACGGTGACATCGATTTGCGCAATATTTTTGACCAGAGTTTCCGTTTTACGGCTGGAAACCTGAACACGAAAATAGCTGGAAAGACGCTTTTTAAGGTCTTTAGCTTTACCTACATAGATTACGGTGCCGCTGGCGTCATACATCCTGTAGACGCCCGGTTGGCTGGTGACCGTTTTCAGAAAGGCTTTAGGGTCGAAACGCTCATCATTCACTGCCTGATAAAGTCTCCGTATTGAACAAACCGTGTCGAATAGCCAGATGGGTCAACTCAACATCGCCGCTGATATTTAATTTACTAAACATCCGATAACGATAACTGTTAACTGTCTTGGGACTCAAGTTAAGTTGTTCTGAAATTTCATTCACTTTTTGCCCTTTGGTAATCATCAGCATGATTTGTAACTCACGCTCTGATAACGAATCGAAAGGCGTTTCAGACTGCGGTTCAATCTGACTGAGTGCCATTTGTTGTGCGATATCAGACGCAATGTAGCGCTGACCCGAGTCAACCAGGCGGATAGCATTGACCACTTCCTGTGGTGCTGCACCTTTACTCAGATAACCGGAAGCCCCCGCCTGCATCACTTTTGCGGGCAACGGGTTTTCAGTGTAAATCGTTAACATGATGATCTTGATATCCGGCGAGAAACGGACGATTTTCTTCGTCGCTTCCAGCCCACCAATACCCGGCATGTTCATATCCATCAGGACAATATCAACGTCATTGGTACGGCACCATTTCACGGCGTCTTCGCCGCATTGTGCTTCCCCGACAACTTTGATGCCTTTGATATCTTCGAGAATGCGTCGGATCCCTGCGCGCACCAATTCGTGGTCATCAACAAGAAGAACGCTAATCAAAGAGAATTCTCCAAAAAATAAGGGCGACACACCATCAGGTTCTTCCGCTGGCCTTTACACAATAAGAGGCATTAAACATTAATATGTACAGACAGCGTAGAGAAGAGAAGGTGGCAATAAGAAGCCAACATCAACTCAGTTACCCCACTAGCGCACAGCGATAGTGTTTTTAAATCAGGCATTCAGGTTATTTATTATAGCCCGCGCATTTTACTCTATCTCGCCGGCATCACCAACAAATGTCTGCAAAAAACTAGTTTGCTGAATGTAAATGAGAACTGCCATCACCTGTATTAATGATACAGAAAAAAAGCATTTTGAATCAAACAATAAGGTCTGTATCAAGCTACATCTTTTTTCCTGTAAAAAATAATGTATTCACCATTCCTTGGGTTCAAATAACGTGTTTTAAAGAAAGGTGATTAAATCAGCAAAGCATCAATTTCATATATCTATGATATACCCAATGATTATTTGCAATAGCACGAAATGTCGCGGTTTTTATAAGAATAAACTTAGCTTTTAACATGCGAAACATCCTGTTCCAAATATGTTTAGTATTCTGTACTGACTTCCGGGAAATGGATTTATCTCAGGTTATTCGTTTCGCTAAATGTTGCATCGCCCCTCCTTTTAACCCGCGCCAGCCCTGTCAGTGCCCTAAAACCTGCGACTATGCTAAAATGCCGTCACTTTGCACCCCGCCCTTTCGGGTCAACCTGTTAATACCCCCTTCTTTTTACTGTATAAAGTCGGGAGCGCTGCCTTGCAGCCTGCCTGAGGAGAAATAATGAGTAACTGCGATTTTACCACTGAAGCAAACGTTGAAACCCTGGCGACAGAAGTTGCCTGCCTGAAAGCCACTCTGACCCTGATTTTGAAAGCTATCGGTCAGGCTGATGCCGGTAAGGTCATGTTGAACATGGAAAAATACGCTGCGCAGATGGAAGATGAACAACAGGCAGAAATCTTCAGAAACTCCCTGCAACAAATCAAATTCGCTTACCGCCAGTAATGTTTTCCCGGAGTCTGTCGCCCGACGGACTCCGCCTTTCCAGCGCGTCCCCGCACGAAATCTGCTATAATTACGCCCTCTTATCATTTCATCAGGACAACGGTTATGAGCGAAAATAATAAAGAAAACAAAAGTAAAGCTGACGACGTTCACGTTAGCGACGGCCTTGCAGAACTGATTGAAGTCTCAGAACAACTGACTGAAGAAGAAATTCAACAGGCGGCAGAAGAAGCAAAACAGGCTGTTGAAGACGCTAAGAACCAGAAACATCACTGATTCATGCATTATAACGTTCTCGCCCCGTATCAGGCCATTGTGCCGCTGGCCATTGATTATCAGCATGGCGACAGCGAACCTGCGCACAGCCATAACTGCTCGCAACTGATCCATACGTTGTGTGGCGTTGTTGAAGTGCATACCGCGCTCGGCACCTGGATGGTTCCGCCGGGGCGCGGCGTTTGGTTACCCGCGCACGTTGAACACAGTCTGCGTTTTATCGGGGGCGTAAAAGCCCGCACTCTCTTCGTCGATCCGCTGGCACGCGCCGATTTACCGGCTCAGTGTCAGGTGGTCCAGATTTCTCCGCTGCTGCGTGAACTCATTCTCGTCTCGCTGACCCTTCCTTCAGACTACCTGCCCGGTGGCCGTGATGAACGCATCATGGAATTACTGCTTGATGAACTGCGTCTCTTGCCGACGCTGCCACTGCATTTACCTGAACCGCAAGAGCCGGAACTGCTGGCGCTGAGCCAGCATATTTGCCGTGATCTGAGTGCATCATGGGAGCTGGAGGATGTCGCGCAACGCCTCAACATCAGCAGCCGCACGCTTTCCCGCCGTTTTCAGCGCGAAACCGGTCTGCGTTTCAGTGACTGGGTGCGTCAGGCTAAATTGCTCGAGGCGCTTCAGCAATTAGCGGCAGGAAATTCAGTGATTGATGTGGCGCTGGCGCTCGGCTATGACAGCCCGAGCGCCTTCAGTGCAATGTTTCGTCGTTCGCTGGGCGTTTCGCCGAGTGAGTATTTTAGTCAGCCAGAATCCCGCCCGCCGCATTAAACAGCGCCTGCAAAGATGCGCTGGACACATCACTGTCGATGCCCACGCCGTAGCACGTTTCCCCATGCTTACCCTGACAACTCACATAAGCCACGGCCCGGCTGTGGCTCTGATGCCCTAACGTATGCTCGTGATAATCACCAATCTCGAGCTGAATGTCGTAACTACGGCGTAACGCATCCACTGCGCCTGACAACAACCCGTTGCCGCTGCCGGTAATATTCTGCTCTTCATTGCGGTAACGGATACGCGCGTTGAAATGACAAACGTTCTGCTCATCGCTGCGGATGTCATAACTCAGCAGTTTCACCACCGGTTGCTCGGTCAGGCCGTAGCGCTGACGGAACAGCCGCCAGATATCGCTGGTGCTCATTTCCTTGCCGTGCGTATCCGTATCCCTCTGTACGGCTTTACTGAAATCAATTTGCAGGCCGCGCGGCAGTTTCAGGCCATGATTCTGCTCGAGTAACCATGCCGCACCGCTTTTCCCAGACTGACTGTTTACGCGGATCACCGCTTCGTAACTGCAACCGACATCTGCGGGATCCAGCGGCAGATAAGGCACGCGCCACACCGCATTTTCTGCGGTTTTCTGCGCAGCAAAGCCTTTTTTGATGGCGTCCTGATGCGATCCGGAAAACGCGGTAAACACCAGCTCACCGGCATAAGGGTGGCGCGGGTGAACCGGCAACTGATTACACTCTTCCACCGCCTCGACAATCGCCTGTAAATTGCTGAAATCCAGCTGCGGCGCGACGCCCTGCGTATAGAGGTTCAGCGCCAGCGTCACGATATCCACATTCCCGGTGCGCTCGCCATTGCCAAACAAACAGCCTTCGACGCGATCGGCACCCGCCAGCATTGCCAGCTCGGCACAGGCGACGCCGGTTCCCCGATCATTATGCGGATGCACGCTGATGGAAACCTGCCCGCGACGGCTGAAATGACGGCAGAACCATTCAATTTGATCGGCATAAATATTCGGAGTGCTGACTTCGACGGTGGCCGGCAAATTAATGATCATTGGCCGTGACGTGCCCGGTTCCCAGACATCGGCTACCGCTTCGCACACTTCCAGCGCAAACTCCAGTTCGGTAAAGCAGAAGGTTTCCGGGGAATATTCAAACGTCCAATTCGTCTGTGGATATTGCTCACAAAGCTGACGGATTTGCTGCGCGCCGCGAACGGCCAGATCGCGCGTGGCTGCCTGATCCTGATTGAAAACCACTTCGCGAAACACCGGCGCAGTGGCGTTATATAAATGCACGATTGCGCGCGGTACGTCCTTCAGCGCTTCAAAAGTACGGGCAATCAGATCTGGCCGCGAAGGTGTCAGCACCTGAATCACCACGTCATCCGGAATTAATTTGTCTTCAATCAGCCCGCGAACAAAATCGAAATCGGTTTGCGAAGCCGAGGGAAACGCCACCTCAATCTGCTTAAAACCACATTTCACCAGCAAATCAAAAAACTGACGTTTACGCGCATTATCCATCGGTTCTGCGAGTGCCTGATTGCCGTCACGCAGATCGCTTGAACACCATTGCGGGGACTTATCGAGTACCTTTCCCGGCCACTGGCGGTCGGGTAAATTCACCTGCGGGAAGGGGCGATATTTTTGCGACGGGTCGTTTAACATACGATTCTCCTTTTATCATGTGGGCAGCGTTAATCTTGTGTTAAATCCATAGTACGCAAACGCTATCTTTCTGCGCCTGACTAACTGACAGCAACCCTCGCAAAACGGACAAAAGAAAATGATAAATGAATGAGACTCACGCTATAGTGCATAACTAAACGCGTCCAGGTTGGCGATCAGAGGTCGTACAGAATGAAAAGGGTTCTGAATCTAAACGAAAAAAAACGGCTCTCGGCGCTGCAAAACCTCAATATTGCGGACAGCAATCCGGATGAAGTGCTAGATCTGATTACCCGCCTTACCCAACAGATTTTTGATATCCCGATGTGCCTGATTACCCTGGTGGACGAACATCGCCAGTGGTTCAAATCAAAGACCAATATGGCCATCAGCCAGACGGCGCGTGATATCGCCTTTTGCGATCACACCATTCGTTCTGCCTCCGTAATGGTGGTGAACGATGCGGAACAAGATCCGCGTTTCAGTGACAATCCGCTGGTCACCGCCGAAAAAGGTATGCGTTTTTACGCCGGTGCGCCGCTGATCACCCGCAAAGGGTTTGCCATCGGCAGCCTGTGCCTGATTGATAATCAGCCGCGCGATTTCACCGTGCAGGAGATCGAGATGTTGTCCGATCTCGCGGCCATCGTCATCGATATTATTGAATCACGCAGCTCCGTCGGTTTTACGGATATCGTGACGCGTCTGCCCAATCGCCAGCGATTGATGGAAGACATCGCAACGCTTATCAAAACCTCTGATCACACGCCTTATTTGCTGATTCTGATCGACACGCTCGACACCTTGTATGCCTACGATATCGGCCGTGCGATCGGCATTCCGAAAGTCGAAAATATTCTGAAAGATGTCGGATCATTTTTGCGCACGGAGCTTAACGAGAACGACAAAGTTTACAGCCTGATGCTCGGGCGTTTCGCCCTTATCAAACGGCTGGATGAACAGGAAGAGACGTTCAGGCAACTGGAAATCGCCGCGACCAAAATTCAGCAAAGCATTACCAGCGACATCCCGATTAACGTGCGGCTCCACGCCGGTTACACGGTATTTTCGTCCACCTCTGAGTGCGCCGAAACCATCATGCGACAAGGCATGTCTTCGCTGCATGAGGCGATAAGCCACAACCGTCTGGTGATGCCGTACCAGCACGAATCTGATGTGATTCAGTTGCGTGCGTTTAATCTGCTCAATGATTTGATGGCGACGGTGTCTTCATGCGAGGATTTTCATCTGCTCTATCAGCCAAAAATCCGGCTGGCGGATAAAAAATTCCACGGCGTCGAAGCGTTAATCCGCTGGCATCATCCGACGCTCGGCATCATTTCGCCCTCAGAATTTATTCCTCTGGCAGAAAAAACGCCGCTTATCACTCCGCTGACGAACTGGGTGATTACGCAGGCGGTGAGGCAGATTGCCGAGTGGCAAAAGCGCGGTGCACAAATTCAGGTATCGATTAATCTGACCGCCAATAACCTGGTGGAACAGGATTTGGTTCAGCGTATTCATACCGCGCTGATCCTGCATCAGGTTTCGCCCTCCATGCTGGAAATTGAGTGTCTGGAAACCCAGACACTGATGAATAATCCTCACGCCGTTGCCTCCCTCGACGCCCTGCGGCACATGGGCATCAGCATCGCGCTGGATGATTTCGGCTCCGGCTACAGCAACCTGAATTACCTGCAAAAAATACCGGCGGATACCCTCAAACTGGATCAGTCACTGATTCAGGGCATCAGCCGCGACAGTAAAAGCAAAGTCATCGTGAAATCGATGATTGATATGGCGCACGCGCTCAGCTATCACGTGGTCGCCGAAGGCGTGGAAGACAATGACACGCTGCGTTGTCTGGAAGAGCTGCAATGTGATTCCGTGCAAGGGTTTTACTATTCGCGTCCGCTGCAACACGATCAGATTCTGGAATGGTCGAAACCTTATATTTGATTGTGCCCTTCGCCTCAAAAACAAAAAAACCGCCGCGGCGGTTTTTTTATATCCTCTGCTGAGCGGTTACTGGCCGCTTTTAAGACGAATATTGTAGGTGCCAAAAATGCTGCGGTCAGTTTCAAGATCAACGCTCTGCCCCTTCGCATCCACTGTGATGGCGCCGGTGGTTTTGGTCAGCGCGCAGGCAAGACGGACTTCAACCTTGCGCATACCATTCGGCACATTCAGGTCCACGAACTGATTGAAATGCAGAGAAGCCACGGTCTGACCATCGAGAATCACAATCAGCGGGCAGGTTTTTTCAAACGGGATCATTGACCACTGATCGATGCGATGCAATCTGATGTGCGTTTGCCCTTCCGGTGCCTTGGTGCTGGCATTGGCGAAAGAGGATTTGACCTGAAGGGTCGGTTCATAAGGATTGCTTGCGCACCCGGCTAAGAGTAAAGCAGCCAAGGCCACCAGTGTTTTTTTCATCGTTATCTCCCTGAGTTTATGCACGAATGATAGCAGCGTGCGCGGCGCGGGCAACAAAAACCGGTGGGAGTTCGGCAGGCAGGAATGAGAAGCCCGAAAACCGGGACAAATCTGTGATGTTCGTACGAAAATCAGCCACCCGAATTGCTAATCACCATCCACTCGTATTTGATACTCTAATTAAGAGTTATCCGACCCGACGTTCACTTCAGATTCAGGAATCACCTATGTACAGCTACACACTTATCGCACCCGCCGGGATCGTAAAGACGTATGAAGACGAGTTCCGCGAAAAAGGCATTGAGCTGCTGGTGGCCAAACAAAACCGTTCAGAAATGGTGGTTTTCCGCAGCAGCAAGTTTACTGAAGAACGTGCTTTTATCACTCACGTTCACCTGCTGATTTTCAGCCTGTGCATGCGGGTACAAAAACAACTTAAAAATGGTAATAAGCCTAATACGACAATTATGTATTAATTTTTTCTATCCGAAAGAGAATGTTCCGGCCTCAGACATTGAGGCCTGACGCACCGCTCCCTGTTATTTCCCCCTCTGTATTTCGCGTCAACACGACAAATAATCTTATTCCACGATTTACAATTAACGCTCGCGCTCAGCGCTTATTTATACGCGATAAAGGCGGCATGATTTTTTTCAGGCATTGCCTGCTGAAAGGGTCAAGAAAAAGGCAGAGAGAGATAAAAATTTAAGATCGGAGGGGAAATCTATCACGTTGATTTACTGAATGTTGGTGGGTCGTGCTGGGTTCGAACCAGCGACCAATTGATTAAGAGTCAACGGCTCTACCAACTGAGCTAACGACCCAACGGGACGGATTATTCGCCTCTTGAGCGGTGATGTCAAACGCTTATCCTTACTTTCTTTGCCGTTATTCTCGCGTAAATTTGTGAAGCCCATCACACCTAAAAGCGTTATTATTCCCCCGCAGTCACGCTCATCTGATTATTTAACACGCGGTTATCCTCGATGTAAAAATTACGATACATTTCTTCGATTGGCATTTTTCATGCCCGTTATAATAAATGCGCGCTTAACATTACTATTACATCGTCAGCCCGTCGCTGTCGTTCCAGTGCCGGTCAAATTAACAACGGTTTAAAACATAATTTGTTGAAATAAAGGCGATATGGCGGAGTTCATACGCAAAAAGCAAAAAAACAGGAATCAATACAACATGCAAGAAGAGTCAAAAATCCTCGCTAAGCCGGAGGAAGAGAACGCGGAAGGTCTGCGTCGCAATCTCTCCAACCGGCATATTCAGCTGATTGCCATCGGTGGCGCCATTGGTACGGGTCTGTTTATGGGCTCCGGAAAAACCATCAGCCTGGCTGGTCCGTCTATCATCTTCGTCTACATGATCATCGGCTTTATGCTGTTTTTCGTGATGCGCGCGATGGGCGAACTGCTGCTGTCCAACCTCGAATACAAATCCTTCAGCGATTTTGCCGCCGATCTGCTTGGCCCATGGGCCGGGTATTTCACCGGCTGGACCTACTGGTTCTGCTGGGTGGTGACCGGCATTGCGGACGTGGTGGCGATCACCGCCTACGCACAATTCTGGTTCCCCGGACTTTCCCAGTGGATAGCCTCGCTGTTATGCGTTTTGCTGTTACTCAGCCTGAATCTCGCTACCGTAAAAATGTTTGGCGAGATGGAGTTCTGGTTCGCGATGATCAAAATCGTCGCCATTGTCGGGCTGATTATCGCCGGGCTGGTGATGGTACTGACCCACTTCCAGACGCCCGCGGGCACCGTCGCCTCTTTCAGCAATCTGTGGAATGACGGCGGCTTCTTCCCGAAAGGCATCAGCGGCTTCTTCGCCGGTTTCCAGATAGCCGTGTTCGCGTTTGTTGGTATCGAACTGGTCGGGACTACTGCTGCCGAAACCAAAGATCCGCAGAAATCGCTGCCACGCGCCATCAACGCCATCCCGCTGCGCATCATCATGTTCTACGTGTTCTCGCTGATCATGATTATGTCTGTCACGCCGTGGAGCCACGTGGTTGCCGATAAAAGTCCGTTTGTTGAACTGTTCGTGCTGGCCGGTCTTCCGGCGGCGGCGAGCATCATCAACTTTGTGGTGCTGACGTCGGCGGCGTCGTCCGCTAACAGCGGCGTGTTCTCCACCAGCCGCATGTTGTTCGGCCTGGCACAGGAAGGCAATGCGCCGAAGGCGTTTGGCAAACTGTCATCGCGCGCGGTGCCGTCAAACGGCCTGACCTTCTCCTGTATCTGCCTGCTTGGCGGTGTGGTGCTGATTTATCTGATCCCAAACGTGATGACCGTCTTTACGCTGGTGACCACCGTTTCGGCGATTCTGTTTATGTTCGTCTGGACCATCATCCTCTGCTCTTATCTGGTCTACCGCCGTAAACGTCCGCAACTGCACGAAGCGTCAATCTACAAAATGCCGCTGGGTAAAGTGATGTGCTGGGTCTGTATGGCGTTCTTCGCCTGCGTGCTGGTGCTGCTGACCCTGCAGGATGACACCCGTCAGGCGCTGATCGTCACGCCATTGTGGTTTGTCATTTTGGGTATCGGATATTGGTTGCGCTGCCGGAAAGCCTGAACAATGTCCTGATGTAACAAAGGAGCCTTTTGGCTCCTTTGTTTTTTAGTGCGGATCACTCAACGTCCAGCGCCTGCCTGAACTGTTGCCACATTTTTGTGGCCGAGGGTCTGGCTGAGGCCACTTTCACCGGCAGCTCAGGTGCTGCACCGGCTTTCATGTCACCGAGATCGAACACAAAGCTGTAATCCGGCTCCTGGCCCATGCGTAAGTCGCTGACCAGAATATGCCCGCCCTGCTCTTTTACGCTGAAGAACCCGTGGCTGAACCAGGCGACGCGGGCCATAAATGCATTATCTTTATGCGCTTCATACAAGGCTTCACCGCGTGGATAAAAGCGGAAACGGATCGGCGAATCCGGGTGCAGCAGCGAGGTAAAGCCTTCGCCATAACTGTCTTTATTCATCACCACAACCCGCCACACCAGCGTATTGAGCGGTGTGGGCGTCACCAGTACCTGCGTGCTTTCAATGTTCTGACGTTGCAGTTCCTCGCCCACGTGGCGCGTCACCTGATGCTGCTCGACCACGGTACAGGCCAGATATAAACAACTGACGCCCAGCAGTACGTTATTCCACATGATCCCGCGCTGCTGCTCGCGATACAGCGCCAGCCCGACGCCGATGATCAACGGCAGCGTATAGAGCGGGTCGATGATAAAAATACTGCCGACCGCAAAAGGATAATTCGTGAACGGCAGGCCGAGCTGAGTACCGTACACAGTCATCAGATCCAGCAGCGGATGGGTGATCAATGCCAGCCAGACCGCGCCCCACCAGTGCCTGAAATGCTGCCCGGCGCTGAACAGTTTTGCCATCAGCCAGGCCAGCAGCGGCGAAATCAGCGTCAGATAAAACAGCGCATGGCTTTCCGTGCGGTGCATTGTCATATTGCTGATGGCGTCACCGTGATCGTAAAACACATCGAGATCGGGCAAAGTGCCGCACACCGCGCCTGCCAGCGCCGCTTTCCACACGGGCGTGCGTTTGCCCATCACCGCGATACCGACCGCCGCGCCCAATACTAATTGTGATACCGAATCCATCCTGACCTCTTTAAGCCCGAAGCTGTATGCCTTCGGTAATAATGCGCTGCACGTTACTCACGGTCTGCTCGAAAAAGTCAGGATCGTTGAGCGTTTTGCCGGTAATGGCTTCCACCTGCACCCCGAAATCAGCGTAATGCTGCGTGGTTGCCCACAGAATAAATATCAGCTGCATCGGGTCAACCGGCGCGATCAATTCGGCTTTTATCCAGCCGCGGATCACGTCTGATTTATCTTCCACCAGCGTTTTCAGGCTGCCGCCCAGTTCCTGTTTCAGCAGCGGCGCACCCTGCACCATCTCCAGACAAAACAACTTTGACGCCTGCGGGTGATCGCGCGAAACGCACAGCTTAAGGCGGATATATTCCCGGATGGCTTCCAGCGGATGCTGATCCGACTGCAAGGCTTTCAGCGGCGCCAGCCAGATATCCAGCAACCCTTTCAGCACCGCGATATACAAATCTTCTTTCGACGGGAAGTAATAGAGCAGATTGGTTTTGGATACGTCCGCGCGCTCTGCCACCTGATCCAGACTGGTGCCATGAATACCGTACAACGAAAAAAATTCCAGCGCGGCGGCCATGATATTGCCCCGTTTGGCGGCGACGGCACGCGAGCGGCGGGTGGGGGCTTTCGCCGCGGCTTTACGGGGTTTACTTTCCCCGACTGCAGACAGCGGATGTTCATCCATTGGCTTCACAATGTCTCCCTGAGACAAACGGCAAGGCAGAAATCATAACAAATGGGGATACCAGCGACTATCGCTATGCGTCGGGATGATAAAAGCAACAAGCCATCTAATACCAGATAACCACAAAGGGTTATAAATTTAACAAATTTGCACCATTTCCGCACATTCCTGCCTGATTTATGTGCAGTTTGTTTTGACCAAATGGTCTGAAACAGACCATTTGCTCCACCTGCCTGTCAGGATCCTTTTTAACCCACTGAAAATAATAACAATTAAAAAACTGGCATCCCCTTTGCAACAGTTCTCCCGTCAGGAGATTTCAGCACGGTGCAATTCGGAACCCGCAGGACGCACTCAAGCCGCGCAGAGATTTTCGCAAGCCCTTGTTTTGGTACTTATTATTTTCAATCGAGGTGAGCTATGAAAATCGGTGTCTTTATTCCTATCGGCAACAACGGCTGGTTAATTTCAGAAACTGCGCCGCAGTACAAACCAACCTTCGAACTGAACAAAACCATCGTGCAGAAAGCGGAGCACTACCATTTTGATTTCGCGCTTTCGATGATCAAACTGCGCGGCTTCGGCGGTAAAACCGAATTCTGGGAACACAACATGGAGTCGTTCACGCTGATGGCCGGTCTTGCCGCCGTGACGTCGCGCATTCAGCTTTACGCCACTGCCGCCACGCTGGTGATGCCACCGGCGATCGTCGCGCGCATGGCCGCCACCATTGATTCCATCTCCAATGGCCGTTTCGGTGTGAACGTCGTCACCGGCTGGCAGAAACCGGAATACGAGCAAATGGGCATGTGGCCGGGCGATGACTATTTCACCCGCCGCTATGACTACCTGACCGAATACGTCAGCGTGCTGCGCGACCTGTGGGGCACCGGCCACTGCACGCTGGACGGCGAATTCTTCAAAATGGACGACTGCCGCGTCAGCCCGCGTCCGCAGAGCGAAATGAAAGTCATCTGCGCCGGACAAAGCGATGCCGGTATGGCCTTCTCCGCCAAACATGCCGATTTCAACTTCTGCTTCGGCAAAGGCGTCAATACCCCGACCGCCTTTGCGCCGACCGCCGCGCGCATGAAAACGGCGGCCGAAACCGAAAACCGCGATGTCTCCTCTTACGTGCTGTTTATGGTGATTGCCGACGAAACCGACGCCGCCGCCCGCGCCAAATGGGAGTTGTACAAATCCGGTGCCGACGCGGATGCCCTGGCGTGGCTCACCGACCAGAGCAGCAAAGACACCAAATCCGGAGCCGATACCAACGTTCGCCAGATGGCTGACCCGACTTCGGCGGTCAACATCAACATGGGCACGCTGGTCGGTTCTTACGCCAGCGTCGCCAGAATGCTCGACGAAATCGACACCGTCCCCGGCGCCGGTGGCGTGCTGCTGACCTTTGACGATTTCGTGGAAGGCATTGAAAACTTTGGCCGTTATATTCAGCCATTAATGAAAACCCGCCAGCACATCGGCATCGGGCATAAAGAGGTCGCATGATGAACGTTGTTGAGAATCAAACCGTGGTCCGCCGCGAACCCCAAAATACCGGCGAGGAAACGATCCTCACAGCACGTCCTGAAGCCATTGCATTCACGCCGCAGCAAACGGCGCTGATTGTGGTGGATATGCAAAACGCCTACGCCTCACAGGGCGGTTATCTGGATCTGGCCGGTTTTGACGTCTCCGCCACCGCGCCGGTGATTGCCAATATCAAAGTGGCGATTGCTGCCGCCCGCGCCGCCGGGATCAAAGTGATTTTCTTCCAGAACGGCTGGGACAATCAGTACGTCGAAGCCGGAGGCGCCGGTTCGCCGAACTTCCACAAATCCAATGCGCTGAAAACCATGCGCAAGCGGCCTGAACTGATGGGCAAACTGCTGGCGAAAGGCGACTGGGATTATGACCTTGTGGATGAACTGCAGCCGCAGCCGGGCGACATTGTGCTGCCTAAACCGCGTTACAGCGGCTTCTTTAATACCCAGCTCGACAGCCTGCTGCGCAGTTACGGCATCCATCATCTGGTGTTCACCGGCATTGCCACCAACGTGTGCGTCGAATCCACCCTGCGCGACGGGTTCTTCCTCGAATATTTCGGCGTGGTGCTGGAAGACGCGACCCATCAGGCAGGCCCGGAATTCGCCCAGAAAGCAGCGATTTATAACATTGAAACCTTCTTTGGCTGGGTGTCCAGCGTACGCAATTTCTGCGACGCGGTGGGCTATAAAACTGAACAAAACGCGGCCTGACCGCTTTCTGAAAAGGATGAGTAAACATGCCTAAAAGCGCCATTATTCCGGCTGGCAGCGGCGTTCCGCTGGCACCTTTTGTTCCGGGCACCCTCGCCGATGGCGTGGTGTACGTTTCCGGTACATTGCCGTTTGATAAAGACAATAACGTGGTGCATATCGGCGACGCTGCCGCGCAAACCCGTCATGTGCTGGAGATCATCAAAAGCGTGATCGAAACCGCGGGCGGCACGATGGATGACGTCACCATGAATTCGATTTTCATCACCGATTGGGCGAACTACGGCGCAGTGAATCAGGTTTACGCCGAATACTTTCCGGGCGAAAAACCGGCGCGGTTCTGCATTCAGTGCGGGCTGGTAAAACCGGATGCGCTGATCGAAATCGCCTCGATTGCCCATATCGGCAAATAATCCGCCACGTCCTGAAACCCTGAGGAAACAGCATGTATTACAAGGTATTAGGTAAGAAAGAGGCGAATGCAGAAACCGTCGTGCTCTCCTCGGGGCTGGGCGGTTCCGGCGGCTTCTGGCAGCCGCAACTGGCGATGCTGGCAGAGCATTTTCGCGTGGTGGTGTACGACCAGCACGGCACCGGCGTCAGTCAGGGCGCGGTGCCCGCCGGTTACCGGATGGAAGACATGGCCGACGAACTGGCGGGCATGCTCAATGAACTGGACATCAGCCGCTGCCATTTAGTCGGGCACGCGCTCGGCGGCATTATCGGCCTGCATCTTGCCCTGCGTTATCCGGCGCTGTTGCAAAGCTTGGTGGTGATTAACGGCTGGACCAGGCTCGACAGCCAGACCCGCCGCTGCTTTGAAGTGCGGCAGAATTTGCTGCTCAACAGCGGGGTCGATGCCTACGTGCAGGCGCAGCCGCTGTTTCTGTATCCGGGCGACTGGCTTTCTGAAAATGAAGCCTTACTGCAGGAAGAGCGCCAGCATCAGGTGGCGCATTTTCAGGGAATGGAAAACCTGCTGCACCGCCTGCAGGCGCTGATGGCTTCCGACCTGACGGAATCGCTCGGGCAGGTGATCGCCCCGACGCTGGCGTTCAGCTGTAAAGATGATTTGCTGGTGCCGTGGCCGCAATCTGCCGATCTCGCCTCCCGCCTGCCTCACGGCGAACACATCCACATGCTCTACGGCGGCCACGCAATGAGCGTGACCGACCCGGAAACCTTTAACCCGATTTTACTGGACTGGCTGAGGCGGCATTCATCGCAAAACCCTGCCACGCCGTCCGGCCACCTGCCCACGGAGACATCATGGCCGAAGCATTAACCGCCAGCGCACTGGCAACGTTATTCACCGAAGCCCGCACCCACAACGGCTGGCTGGATCAACCCGTCACCGGCGAACAGCTGAAAACGCTGTATGAACTGGCACGCATGGGGCCGACCTCGGCCAACTGCAGCCCGGTGCGCATCGTATTTATTCAGAGTCAGGAAGCCAAAGCGAAACTGGCTCCGGCGCTTTCCAGCGGTAATCTGAAAAAAACCATGAGTGCGCCAGTGACGGCGATCATTGCCTGGGATCCGGCGTTCTACGAACTGCTGCCTGAACTGTACCCGTCCGGCGATGCCCGTTCGTGGTTCACCTCCAGCCCGCAACTGGCGCACGACACCGCATTTCGCAACAGCAGTTTGCAGGCCGCGTATCTGATCATGGCCTGTCGCTCGCTCGGGCTGGACACCGGCGCGATGTCCGGTTTTGACAACGCGAAGGTCGATGAAACCTTTCTGGCGCAGGAAGGCTGGAAATCCAATTTCCTGATCAACATCGGTTACGGCGACAGCAGCAAAGTGTATCCGCGCGCGCCGCGCCTTGATTTCGACCGCGCCTGTCGCGTGCTGTAAGCACACTGATTCATTCTGAGGAGCAGACCATGCCATCAACCCTGAACGCCACATTGTCAGCAACCGATATGCCTGTTGCTGAAAAAATCGCTGTCGTTGATAAAAACGCCGCCGTTGAAAAGAAAGCCGTCGTTGAAAAGCAAGCCGCCGTTGATAAAAAAGAGTATCGCGATGCGATGGCGCGCCTCGGCTCCGCCGTCAACATTATCACCACCGACGGCCCCGGCGGGCGGGCGGGCTTTACCGCCTCCGCCGTGTGCAGCGTTACCGATACGCCGCCGACATTGCTGGTGTGCCTGAACCGCTCGGCGTCGGTGCACGCGGCATTCACCCAGAATCAGGTGCTGTGCGTCAACACGCTGGCAGACTGCCATGAGTCGCTCTCCAATTTATTCGGCGGCAAAACGCCGATGGAGCAACGCTTTGACGCCGCCGAATGGGCGCGTCTCGCCACCGGCTCCCCGATCCTCACAGATGCGCTGGTGTCGTTTGACTGCAAGGTCACGCAAATTACCAGCGTCGGCACTCACGACATTTTGTTTTGTGAAGCCGTTGCATTACGACGTAACGACGACAGCCACGGACTGGTGTATTTCGACCGGCGCTATCACCCGCTGATGCGTCAGACAGCCTGTTAACTCAACCTGATTAGGGACTTACAGCATGGCAAATACCTCCTGGTTTCCACAATGGCGTAAAAGAGAAGGTAATCTGGATGGCGCGGTGATCGCGCCGGATGAAAGGCTGCCGTTTGGATCGACGGTGATCATGGGGCTGCAACATACGGTGGCGATGTTTGGTGCCACCGTTTTAATGCCATTGCTGATGGGTTTTGACGCCAATATGGCGATTTTGATGTCGGGCATCGGCACCCTGTTGTTCTTCCTTGTTGTTGGCGGGCGTGTGCCCAGTTATCTCGGTTCCAGCGCCGCGTTTGTCGGGCTGGTGATTGCGGTGACCGGCTACAGCGGCCACGGCGCGAACCCGAATATCGGCGTGGCGCTGGGCGGGATTATTGCCTGCGGCGTAGTCTATACGCTGATCGGCTTTGTGGTGATGGCGGTCGGCACGCGCTGGATCGAACGCCTGATGCCGCCAGTGGTGACCGGTGCGGTGGTGATGGCGATTGGCCTCAATCTGGCGCCGATTGCCATTAACAGCGTGTCGGCATCGTCTTTTGACAGCTGGATGGCGGTGATGACCATACTCTGTATCGGCTCGGTGGCGGTCTTCACCCGGGGTCTGGTGCAGCGCCTGTTGCTGTTACTCGGGCTGGTAGCGGCGTACCTGATTTATATGGTGATCACCAACGGCCTCGGGCTGGGTGCGCCGGTGGATTTCAGCGCCGTGGCGCAGGCGCCGTGGTTTGGTTTACCGACGATCACCACGCCGGTGTTCAGCTCACACGCCATGCTGATGATTGCGCCGGTGGCGGTCATTCTGGTCGCCGAAAACCTCGGCCACATTAAAGCGGTGGCGGGCATGACCGGCAAAAACCTCGACCCGTACATGGGCCGCGCGTTCGTCGGCGACGGTCTGGCAACCTTACTTTCAGCGTCTGCTGGCGGTACCGGTGTGACCACTTACGCTGAAAACATCGGCGTGATGGCGGTGACCAAAATCTACTCCACGCTGATTTTTGTCGCGGCGGCCATCGTTGCCATTGTGTTGGGCTTCTCGCCCAAATTTGGTGCACTGATCCACACCATTCCGGGGCCGGTGCTCGGTGGCGCGTCAATTGTGGTGTTTGGATTAATCGCTGTGGCCGGTGCCCGCATCTGGGTACAAAACCAGGTGGATCTGGGGCTTAACGGCAATCTGATCATGGTCGCGGTCACGCTGGTACTGGGCGCAGGCAACTTTACCCTGAGCCTCGGCGGCTTCAGCATGGGCGGCATTGGCACGGCGACCTTCGGCGCGATTTTGCTTAATGCCTTCCTGAGCCGCAGCCAGCAGGTCAAAACGCAGCCGGAAATAAAAACTGGCACAGAAGCTGCATTAAAAGATCACTGACGACCTCAGTTTCTCCTTAGCTCATCATTTTTGATGATCGCCAGCGGTTAGCCGGTCCACCCGTCCGGATTAGCCGCTGGTTTTTTTCTTTCTGCCTCCCGTCCGTTTCCCCAAATGCCGTTTCCAGCTAACCATTGCTAAATTCCTTCGTTCACCTGCCCTTTAAATTGGTTTGTTATGGGTCCAGCACTTTCGTTCTATGCGAACGGAAAAGTGATTCATCTGCTAATAAGAAAAAGGGTTTAACTATGCAAAATATTCGCCGGGCAAACGCGATCACCCGCGCACTGGCTTTAGGGGCACTTCTCACCAGCACGTTTTCCGCCATCGCCGCTGACGGCACACCGGTTCAGGGCGGCACGCTGATTTATCTTGAGCAGCAGGCGCACACCAACCTTTATCCGCCCGCAGGCGGCTTCTACCCGAACGGCGGCATCCTTAATCAGATCACCGACAAACTGACCTACCAGAATCCGAAAACGCTGGAGATTGAACCCTGGATCGCCCAATCCTGGTCCTTCAACGCCGATAAAACCGAATACACCTTCAAGCTGCGTCCGGGTGTAACCTTCTCCGACGGCACGCCGCTCGATGCCAGCGCGGTGGCTAAAAACTTTGATACCTACGGTCTGGGCAACAAAGAGCACCATCTGCCGGTGTCCGAAGTCATCAACAACTACGACCACAGCGAAGTGATTGATCCGCTGACGGTGAAGTTCTATTTCAAAAAGTCCTCGCCGGGCTTCCTGCAGGGCACGGCGACGATTGGCTCCGGGCTGGTGTCGCTGAGCACGCTGGAACGCAATTTTGATGCGCTGGGCGATGCCACGCACATCATCGGTTCCGGTCCGTTCGTGGTCAGCAAAGAAACGCTTGGGCGAGAAGTCGATCTGACCGCGCGTAAAGATTACAACTGGGGGCCGAAAAACCTCAAACAGCAGGGCCGCGCCAATCTCGACGGCATCAAAGTGATCGTCACCGGCGAAGACAGCGTGCGTATCGGCGCGCTGCTGGCGGGTCAGGCGGATTTCATCCGTCAGGTTCAGGCCTATGACGAGAAACAGGCCAAAGACCAGAACTTCCCGATTTATGCCGCGCCAACCAAAGGCGTCAACGACAGTATTTCGTTCCGCCCCGATAACGCGCTGGTGTCTGATCTGAAAGTGCGTCAGGCGCTGCTACACGCCACCAACAGCAAACAGGTGGTCGATACGCTGTTCTCGCCAAACTACCCGCAGGCCACCTCGGTGATTGCCAAAACCGCGGCCGGTTATGTTGATCTGAGCAACAAACTGACTTACGACCCGACGCTTTCCAAAAAGCTGCTCGATGAAGCGGGCTGGAAACCGGGCCCGAACGGTATCCGCCAGAAAGACGGCAAAACGCTGTCGCTGACTATCTATGAATCACTGCCACAACCGCAGAACAAAGAGGTGTTGCAGCTGGTGTCCCAGCAATGGAGCCAGGTCGGCGCGAAGCTCAATATTCTGGCGGGCGACGCGGGCAGCCGCGTGGCGGATAACCTCGATCCGGAGAAAACCCCGGCTAACGTGGTGGAAGTGGGACGCGCCGATCCTGACGTCATCAAAAGCTCTTTCTACCCGACTAACCGTGATGCGCTGCTGCAAAAAGGCGGCCTGAGCAGCAAAGTGAAAAGCTTCCGCGACGACAAACTTAACGACCTGCTGACGGCCATTTCTGCCGAAGTGGATCCGAAAAAACGTCTGGCACTGACCGGCGACGTGCAGAACTACCTGCTCGATCAGGCGTATGTCATTCCGATTTTCGAAGAGCCGCAGGTGTTTGCCGGTGCGCCCTATTTCAAAGGCGTGAGCTTTGAAGCGGTCGGGCGTCCGAGCTTCTACGGCGCGTGGCTGGAAAAGCATTAACTGACGGGGAGTAAATCATGTGCCGATACGTGAGCGGTCGATTCGGGCAGGCGTTGCTGGTGCTGTGGGCGGCGTTTACCGTCTCCTTCATCCTGTTGCAGGTGCTGCCCGGCGACGCGATTCTGATTAAATTTCAGAATCCGGACATGGGATTAAGCCCGGCGCAAATCGCCGATATGCGTGCCGCGTACGGCGCAGATGTGCCGTTGCTGCAACAATATCTGCATACGTTGGGCAATTTTCTGCGCGGGGATCTGGGCTATTCGATTCAGGCTGGCGTACCGGTGACTGAATTACTCAGCAGCAACTTCCCGCCGACGCTGCGTCTGGCGCTGATCGGTTTCGCACTGGCCGCCGTGGTGGCCTTTGCGCTGGCGTTTCTCTCCAGCCTGCTGCATTTCGGCTGGCTGAAAAATGCCTTACAGGCGCTGCCGTCGCTGTTTATCTCCATTCCAACCTTCTGGCTGGGCATCGCGCTGATTCAGTTCTTTTCGTTCCATCTGCGCTGGATCCCGGTGATTAATCCGGGTGAATGGGTCGGGCTGATTTTGCCGATTATTACGCTGGCGGTACCGATCTCCGCGCCGCTGGCGCAGATCCTTATCCGCAGCATTGATCAGGTACAAACCCAGCCGTTCGTCGCCGTCGCCCGCGCCAAAGGGGCCAGCCGCAGCGGCGTGTTGTGGCGTCATGTGGCGCGCAACGCCCTGCTTCCGGCGCTGACCATTGCCGGTTTGCTGTTTGGCGAACTGATTGCCGGTGCGCTTATCACCGAAACGGTGTTCGGGCTTAACGGCCTCGGGCAACTGACGCAGCAGGCGGTGAATAATCAGGATGTCGCGGTGCTTCAGGCGATTGTGGTGATTTCCGCCGCCGCGTTCGTCGGCATCAATTTAGTGGTCGATTTGCTGTATCCGCTTCTCGACCCGCGCCTTAAAGCGTCTGCGTCTAAAAACTCACGGGGAGCCACCGCATGAGCAGCTTACCGCTTGGCAAAAGCACGCTTTCATTACCGCTCACACAGCGCCGCCGCTGGAAACCCGCCCGCCTGCAACCGGGATTGATCCTCGCGTGGCTGGTGATGGCGACCGTGATTTTATGGGCGATCGCCCCCGGTTTATTCACCAGCTACAGCGGCACCGAAGGGATTGCCGGTGCACAGCGTCTGGCTCCGCAGGCCGGACACTGGCTGGGCACGGATCAGCTTGGCCGCGATGTGTACGCGCGCATTGTCTACGGCGCGTCGCATTCGCTTTCCGGCGCGCTGGTCGCCGTGGCGCTCGGGCTGGTGTTCGGCACCGCGCTCGGGCTGGCGGCAGGCGCGACCGGCGGTCTGGTGGACGCCATCGTTATGCGCATCAATGACGTGTTGCTGTCAATTCCCGGCCTGCTGCTGTCGCTGAGCGTGATTATTTTGCTTGGCTTCGGCACGGTGCATGCAGCGATCGCCGTCGGTGTCACGTCGGTCGCCAACTTCGCCCGCCTGGCACGCGCCGAAGTGGTGCTGGTGCGTCACAGTGATTACGTTGAAGCGGCGTACGGCAGCGGCGGTTCCTTCTTTTCCATTTTGTGGCGGCACATTTTGCCCAACTCGCTGACCTCGGTGATCGCCTTTTCCGCATTGCAGTTCGGCAGCGCCATTCTCGCCATTTCCACCCTGAGTTTCCTCGGTTACGGCACGCCACCGCCGACGCCGGAATGGGGTTTGCTGATTGCCGAAGGCCGTAACTACATCTCCACAGCCTGGTGGTTAACCACCTTCCCCGGCGTGGTGGTGGTGTTAGTGGTGCTTTCCGCCAACCGCATCAGCCAGTCATTACGCAGGAGAACGCGATGAACGCACAGGCCACTTTTACGCATGACGCTCCGCCGGTTCTCGAACTGGACAATCTTTCCATCGCCTATGACGGCAAACCAGTGGTACACAACGTGTCGTTTTCGATTCACGCCGGTGAAGTGCTGGCGCTGGTCGGTGAATCCGGCTCGGGGAAAACCACGACCGCGCAGGCGATTATCGGCCTGCTGGCGGAAAACGGTCATATCGAACAGGGCGAAATTCGCCTCAATGGCACCGACATCAGCCAGTGGTCGCAGCGCCGTCTCGACGCCCTGCGCGGTGCGCGCATCAGCCTGATACCGCAGGATCCGACCAGCTCGCTGGATCCGGTGAAAACCATCGGTTCGCAGGTGGCTGAAATTCTCGATATCCATCAGCGACTGCCGCGTGCGCAGCGCGACGCCCGCGTGGTGGAACTGCTTTCCCGCGTCGGCCTTTCGCATCCGGAACAGCGGGCGAAGCAGTATCCGCACGAACTTTCCGGCGGCATGAAACAGCGCGTCTTGATCGCCATTGCGATTGCGCTGAAACCGGCGCTGATCATCGCCGACGAACCCACCAGCGCGCTGGACGTCACGGTGCAAAAACGCATTCTGGATCTGATCGACGAACTGCGCCGCGAGTTCGGCACCGCCGTTCTGCTGGTGACGCACGATCTGGCGATTGCCGCCGAACGCGCCGACCGGCTGCTGGTGTTCCGTCACGGCAAAGTACAGGAACAGGGCATCACCGCCGAAGTGCTGAGCGCGCCAAAAAGTGATTACACCCGCCAGCTGTTCGCCGACGTCCCTGCCCTTTCAGGCCGTCACCGCGCGCAGATCCGTGCGGCTGAAGATCCGGTGCTGGTGGTGGAAAATATCACTCATGATTTCACGCTGGGCGGCAAACATCAGGCGGCGTTCCGCGCTGTCGATCACGTGTCATTCAGCATTCCGCGCGGCACCACGCATTCGCTGGTGGGTGAATCCGGCTCCGGTAAAACCACGCTGGCGCGCATTCTGCTCGGTTTTCAGAAACCGGACAGCGGACGCGTGCTGATCGACGGCGAAGACATCACGCGCCTGAAAGGTGAACCGCTGCGCCAGCTGCGCAGGAAAATCCAGCTGGTGTATCAGAACCCGTTCGCCTCGCTGGATCCGTCGCAAACGTTGTTCAGCGTGATTGAAGAACCGCTGCTGAATTTCGAAAAAATCCCGGCTGCCGTGCGCCGTGAACGGGTGCTGGATATCGCCCGCCGCGTGGCGCTGCCGGAGGAATTGCTCAGCCGCAAACCGCGTGAGCTTTCCGGCGGCCAGCGCCAGCGGGTGGCCATTGCGCGCGCGTTAATTTTAGAGCCGAAAGTGCTGATCCTCGATGAAGCCACGTCGGCGCTCGACGTCACCGTGCAGGCGCAAATCCTGACGTTGCTTTCGCAGTTACAGGATTCCCTCGGCCTGACCTATTTGTTTATCTCGCACGATCTGGCGACCGTCCGGCAAATCTCGCACAGCGTCTCGGTGTTAAACCGCGGACAGCAGGTGGATTCCGGCAACGTTGAGGACGTTTTCGCCCTGCCTTCCAGCGATTACACCCGCCAGCTGATCGACGCAATCCCGGGCCGCCACCGCGCCGCCTGATTCAGCACATGAAAAAAGAAAAGAGGGACATTATGAGCAGTAAACGTCTTGGATTTTTCACCCGCCTGCTGGACAACACCAGCGCGCAGGAACGTTACCGGCTGGCGACCGAACAAATCATTCACGCCGAGCAGTTAGGTTTTGATTCCGCGTGGGTCGCGCAGCACCATTTTCACGAGGCGGAAGGCGGCCTGCCTGCGCCGCTGGTTTTCCTCGCGCAGGTGGCGGCACATACCCGCTTTATCCGTCTTGGCACCGGCGTGATCACCCTGCCCATGGAAAATGCCCTGCGCGTCGCCGAAGACACTGCCGTGCTGGATTTACTTTCCGGCGGACGGCTTGAAATCGGTTTAGGCTCGGGCGGCACGCCGACGTCATTCCCGCCGTTCGGGCTGGAAAGTCAGGATCGCGGCACAGCCTTTGGCAACAATCTGCAAACCCTGCTCACCGCCTGGCGAGGCGAACCGCTGGCGGGCACCGATAACCGGTTATACCCGGCGGCACCGCAGCTGGCGAACCGCGTCTGGCAGGCAACGTTCTCCGTTGACGGCGGCGCGCGTGCGGGTAAATCCGGCGATGGCCTGATGCTTTCGCGCACCCAGCCACGCCCGGCGGATGCGCCGGATTTGCGCCTCGACGAGCTGCAAAACCCGATTATTGATGCCTATCTCGATGCCCTGCCGGAAGGCGTTGCGCCACGCATCATGGGCTCGCGTACCGCGTTCGTCACCGAAAACGGCGATGAGGCCCGTGAGCTGGCGCAAAAAGGCTTACGCCGTCAGGCCGAAAATCACCGTGCCAGCGGACAGATTGTGCAGGGCGATACGCTCGACGATTACATCCGCACCTTCGACGTGCATCTCGGCACAGCGGCGCAGGTGACCGCGACGTTGCAGGCCGATACCGCACTGGCCCGCGTCACCGATCTGGCGTTTCAGGTGCACTCCATCGATCCGCCGCATCCGTATATTTTACGTTCCATCGAACTGATTGCCCGTCACGTTGCGCCCGCGCTCGGCTGGGTTCGCCGCACGCCGCAGCGCAGTGTTTCCACCTCTTCCGCCAATACTTCATTTTCACGGGAAACCTTATGACATCCTATTCGACCGACCTGCTGGGAAAACTGGCTGACATCGCCCCTGATTCTGCGCTGAAACAGGCCCGCGACACCCGCGACGCCGCCACCCGTCACGCGCAGGGCAGCTATGACGCGCTGTTTACTGAACAGGATGGCGTGGATTTTTCGCTGGCTGAGCGCCTGCGTTTAGCGCAAAACGTCGCCCGCTGGCACGGTGATTCACAGCTGACCAATCACTATTCCGAACGCTTGCAGGATTTGCCGGACATCGACGAAACCGCCCGTCTCGACGCTGCGCTGACGCACGGTGAAAGACTGAGTTTCAAACCCGCCAGCGCCACGCCTGCACATTTGCAGACGCTGAAAAAAGCCGGCTGGTCAGTGGATGCGATTGTCACGCTGTCGCAGCTGATCGCTTTCGTCAGTTTCCAGAGCCGCGTGCTGCGCAGCTACCGGCTGATTGGCGGCAAACCGGTGGAGAACGGCAGCAGTAAACCGGTCGGTGCTGCGTTCTGGCGTACCGAACCCAATACCCACAGCGGCCGTGATGCGCCGCAGGCGTTTACCCAGGAAGAACTCGGCTGGGAACCGTGGATCCCGGCGAAAAAACTGGAAGATTTTGATGAAGCGCAGCAGGCGATCCTGGCGAAATTCGGCCATACCGATTCCGATTATTTCCGCCTGTTAGGCCGCAATTTGCCGGTTCTGGAACAGCGCACGCTGACCGACAAAGGCATTTTCTACACCTCCGGCGGCCTGCCGCGCAAAGAGCGCGAACTGGCCGCGACCGTTGCCAGCAAAATCAACGGCTGTATTTACTGCGCGTCGGTGCATGCGCGCAAAGCCAGCCAGCTTTCCAAACAGACGCAAGACGTCCAGCGCCTGATCGACACCCCGCCGGGCGGCATCCTCAGCAAAGAACAGTCTCCGCGCTGGCAGTCCGAAATTGATTTTGCTGCCGCGCTTTCCGCAACGCCACCGGTCGCTACAGAACAGCACATTGCGGCGCTGCGCGAACAGGGTTTAGATGAGCTGGAGATTGTCGATCTGGCGCAGTCCGCGGCCTTTTTCGCCTGGGCCAACCGTCTGATGTTAACGCTGGGAGAACCCTTCAATGACTGAAGCACAACGTTCACACCCTCTTCGCCCGCAGCTTGATCACGTGGTGATTAACGTTGCGGAGCAGCTGAATCAGTCCGAGCAGCAATTTCGCAGGCTGGGTTTTCACCTCACGCCGCGCGGCCATCACTCGCTCGGTTCCAGTAATCATCTGGCGATTTTTGGCGATAATTATCTCGAACTGCTGGGCTACGAGCCGGGTAATGCTCACACCCGCACCGACCTGTGGCAGGCACCGCTCGGGCTAAGTGGTCTGGTCTGGAAAACGCAGGATTCATCGGCGGTGTACCAACATCTGCAACAGCAAAATATTGCCGGTTCGCCACCGGCAGAATTCTTCCGTCCCGTTGCGCTCAACGACGGCACCTCGCCAAATGCGCGGTTCCGCACTGTGCCGCTGGCCGCCACCCGCGTGCCAAATGGCCGCAGTTTCTTCTGCCACCACCTGACGCCGGAACTGGTATGGCGCAATGAATGGCAAAACCACCCGAACGGCGTTGCTGATATCACCGGCTTTGTGATTTCTGCGGCAAATCCGCATGAGGCCGCGCAGGTCTATGGCGAGTTATTCGGTGCAAGCGCACTGGACGTCAGACCCAAAGAAGTGATCCTGCGCGCAGGCCGCGCCAGCGTACGGTTTGTCACGCCTGAGCAAGCCACCGCAGAATTTGGCATTGTGCCGGAAGGCGAAAATGGCAGCGCCCGCATGATCGGGCTGGAGTTTGCCACGCGCTCACTGGATGCGGTACGCAACAGTTTGCGCGTCGGGGAAATCGCGTTTGCTGATCATGCTTCGCAGATCACCGTGCGCGCAGCGGATGCATTAGGGGTGGGGATTCAATTCAGGGAAGAATAAGGTCAAGGGCTTGTCGCCTGAACTGGCGTTAAGGTCAAGGTCAAGGTCAAGGTCAAGGTCGTGGGCGTCGGCCCACACCGACTTGGGGGTGGCTTATCGCCGCCACCCCCAAGACCCCCAGGCTCTTTCACTGCGCGCTACCGCTCGCTGGCTATGTTTCAGCACCCTCCGCTATTGCCGCAAAATCCCGCTGCTGCGCAGTCCCCTCTCGTCGGGTTTCAACCCGCGCAAAAAAACGCGCGGTTTTCCACCACTCCTCCGGCGTGATTTTTGAGCGCGGCTGGGGGGTTTTTAGGTCGTCACCTCATCTTCTCAGATTGGTTTTTTTAGAGAGTTCGATGGCGCGCTCAAAAATCTGGCCGACCGGGGGTTCGAGACGCAGGGCTCGAATCCCGCGGGGAGGGAACCGCGCAGCGGCAAGATTTTGCGCCACATTCGGGACTATCAGATCATGTCCGTCGACCCAGCGGCAGCGCTGGTTTAAAAAAAGCGAGGAGAGTGCAGAGAGGAAAAGCACTTTCCTCTCTGCTCGGTTTCGGCGCGAAAAGCCAGGCGAGCACCGCTATTGAGAAACCGAAATGTTCACGGTTTTGAGTCAATTTTGAGCCCCACCGCGTGTGTATAAAAAGCGAGGAGAGTGCAGAGAGGAAAAGCATTTTCCTCTCTGCCCGGTTTCGGCGCGAAAAGCCAGGTGAGCACTGCAATTGAGAAACCGAAATGTTCACGATCCTGCTAACAGTTCAAGCCGCCCCATTGCCCGGCCAAGGCAATAAAAAAAGACGCGACATTTTCTCGTCGCGTCTTTTTCATTCACTACCCAATCTGATGTTATGCGGCGGTTTTAGCCGCTACAGCAACTTCTGAACGTTTCAGGATGGCGTAAGCACCGCCCGCCAGAACCGTACCGGCGATAATCGCCACCAGATAACCGAGAACCGGTGTGATAGCACCTGGGATCAGCAGAACGAACAGACCACCGTGTGGCGCCATCAGTTGTGCATGGAATGCCATCGACAGAGCACCGGTCAGTGCGCCACCAGCGATACAGCATGGCAGAACACGCATCGGGTCACGGGCGGCGAACGGAATCGCACCTTCAGAAATAAAGCACAGACCCAACACCAGCGCCGCTTTACCGCCTTCACGCTCGCTTTGCTCAAACTTATGACGCGCCAGCAGCGTTGCCAGACCCATCGCCAGCGGTGGCACCATACCGGCAGCCATGATGGCGGCCATAGGTGCATAAACGGATGAACTCAGCAGTGCTACGCCGAAGGCGTAAGCGGCTTTGTTGACCGGGCCACCCATGTCGGTACACATCATCGCACCAAGGATTGCGCCGAGCAGAACTGCGTTGGCAGTACCCAAAGATTGCAACCACGCCGTCAGACCCGCCATGATTTTAGCCACCGGCGTACCGACAACGTAAATCATCACCAGACCGGTAATCAGACTCGCCACCAGCGGAATGATCAGGATTGGTTTCAGGGCTTCCATACTTTGCGGTAATTTCAGCTTGCCGCTGATGGCCTTCGCCACATAACCCGCCAGGAAACCGGCAATGATACCGCCAAGGAAACCGGCACCAGTGCTCACCGCCAGCATGCCGCCGATAAGACCCGGTGTCAGACCCGGACGGTCAGCGATGGAGAAGGCAATGAAACCGGCCAGAACCGGCACCATCAGCGCGAAGGCTGAAGCGCCACCGATTTGCATCAGTGCTGCCGCGAGCGTGCCTTTTACTTCAAACGCTTTAATACCAAACACGAAGGAAAGCGCGATACACAAACCACCCGCAACCACCATTGGCAGCATGTAAGACACGCCGGTCAGCAGGTGACGGTATGGGCCTGCGCCGCCCGCTTCTTTCTTCTTGCTGGTGGACGCACTGCCCTGAGTGGCTGGCTGGAACAGCTCAGCTTCAACCAGCGCTTTGTCCAGTTCCTGCTTCGTCTTTTTCAGTGCCAGACCGGTAGAGGTACGGTACATCGGTTTGCCAGCAAACTTCGCCAGATCCACTTCGATGTCTGCCGCGACAATCACCAGATCGGCCGCTGCCACTTCTTCCGGGGTAATCGCATTGCCTGCGCCCACGGAACCGCGGGTTTCCACTTTCACCCACCAGCCACGTTTTTTGGCTTCGGATTCAATGGCTTCAGCAGCCATAAAGGTATGCGCTACGCCGGTCGGGCACGCCGTGATCGCCACGATACGTTTCGGACCCGCCGCAGCCGGTGCAGAAACGGCGGCAACGGCAGCAGGCGCCACATACGGTTTTGCCTCAGCCAGTGCGCGTTGCACAAAAGCATCAGGCTCACGCACCGCATCCGCCACGTTGCCGGTGTAAATGTTTTTGCCGGTCAGCGCCGCGTCGTTCGGCACGGTTTCACCGGCCACGATCACGATGTCAGCTTCAGCAGCCTGTTCAACCAACGAGTGCCCGGCTTTTGCGACGGCAGCAGCGAGCAAATTTTTCGCCAGGTGGCTCCGGGCCTGTCCCAGCGAACTGTCTATCATCAGCAGCGTTTTCATTCTGCCTCCTGCGAATTAAAAGGGTTTCAGATCAACACGGGCCATCATCGCCGCGAGCTGCGGACGATCGGTGACACCGACATTACTCTGGCTGACAGCCAGGGCGGCAACGGCAGTGGCCAGTCGTAGCGTATGTTCACTGGATTCACGCATCAGTAAGCCGTAGATCAGGCCACCGACCATGGAATCACCGGCACCGACGGTGCTGACGACTTCACAGGCTGGCGGTTTGGCAATCCACGCACCCGACGCGTTAACCCACAAGGCACCTTCTGCACCCAGAGAAATCACCACATGGGCGATACCCTGGTCACGTAAGGCGTGCGCGGCTTCTACCACGTCACTCAGTTCTGGCAATTTACGGCCAGCCCAAATTTCCAGTTCACGACGGTTTGGCTTAACCAGCCATGGCGCAGCTTTAAGACCGGCGACCAGCGCTTCACGGCTGCTGTCGAAGATGATGCAAGGGCACTGGGCGCGCAGGCGCTTCATCCAGTCGGTGAAAGCATCAGGATCGACGCCCGCTGGCAAACTTCCGCTGACGGCAACCATGTCGAACTGACCCAGCCAGGAGAGGGAGTCGGTCACGAAACGTTCCCAGTCTGCCGGCGTCACGTTAAAACCAGAGAAGTTGAAGTCGCTGACTTCGCCATCTTTTTCGGTCAGTTTAACGTTGATGCGGGTCCGGCCATTGACCACCTGGAAACGGTTCGCAATACCCAGATCGCTGAACAGCAACTGGAAGCCGTCCTGATTTTCTTTGCCGAGGAAACCACCAACGGTGACGTCGATGCCCAGATCTTTCAGCACTTTCGCTACGTTGATGCCTTTACCTGCGGCATGCAGACCGGTGGTTTGCACCAGATTGACTTCACCGCGTTCGATTTCAGGCACATAGCCCACTAAATCGTACGCCGGGTTTAAGGTAATTGTGGCGACTCTGCGGCTCATGCGCCCTCCCCAAGACCTTCAGAAATAGCTTCACCAATGGTTTTCAGTGCCAGTTCGGCATCTTCACCGCTGGCGGTAAAGCGCAGGTGGTGACCTTTTTTCACGCCCAGCGCCACGACTTTCATCAGGCTGCGGCCGTTGGCAGGTTTACCGCTGCCATCAAGGTTGGTCACGGTGATTTCGCTGGTAAATTGCTTGATCACGTTGACTAAGGCGGTACCCGGACGTGCATGCAGGCCGTGTTCGTTACGGATAACGTATTCCGCACTCAGCACGTTGGCTTCTTCTGCCACTTCGCTGGTCAGCAATGCCAGCACGCCTACCGCGTCTGCCGTCAGCAGACGTTCAGCTTTGTTGGCTATCAGCAGATCGCTCAGGTAATTCAGCAGGTTCAGCGGCTGATCGTCGGCGACGGAAATGGTCAGCAACATCGCCACCTTTTCACCGTCCAGATCAAATGCCTGCTGAGCGCGGCTGAGGGTAGCAGCACTTTTCAGGTTGCCTTCCGTGCTGTCACTCAGCCAGATGCCCTGACCCAGGTTCAGCGGTTTACGGCTGATGACGTCGCTGACAAAGGCAGTATCGACCGCGCCAATCTGTTGCAGACGGCCAGCGTTCAGCGCCTGCAGGGTGATCAGGTTTTCAGCAGCAACATCCACTGCGATCAGTTGGGTATCAAACAGGAATTCAGCGGCATTCTTTTCGCCCATCAGCAGGCTGCGCAGTTCTTCAGCTGAATCTGTTTTCGCCATGCGTTCAGCCACGCTGTCGTCGCTTAATACGTGCGTAAGCTGACGCAGCAGGCTGAGGTGTTCATCAGAACGCGCCGCGATGCCGATAACGATGTAGGCAGTCTGGTCTTCACCCCAGGAAATACCCTGCGGGAACTGATAGACCTGAACACCGGTATCAAGCACTAAATCACGGGTATCCGTGGTGCCATGAGGGATCGCAATACCATTACCGAGGTAAGTGGAGGTTTGCAGTTCACGGGCTAACATGCCGTCGACATAACCTTCGCTGACGCGACCGGCCTGTGTCAGTGCTGCGGCGACCTGGCGAATGGCGTCCTGCTTATCGCTGGCTGCGGCACCGAGGTGAATATCTTGCTGTGACAGTTGGAACATAATTCTCCTCTCCTGCTGAAATTGAATCGTTTCAGCTTTACTGAGAAAAAAGGAGCGCCACCAGATTACGTTGTCGAAATCGGTAACGCTGAAACGTTTCAGGAAGTCTTAATCGGGCTCGTTTTTAAAGCAAGCATTCCCTGATTCTACGTGATGATTTTTTGATGCCACGCACAGTTTCCTTTATTCAGAACGCCTGGCGCGAATAACTTAACGCAAATGCTGAAGTCAGGCTGACGCGTTTTTCGTCAGACGAAAAGACCCAAAGCTGAAGCGAGCTGACCGGTATTTGATCATGACATTCCAGACCCTCTTGCGGTTATTTTTAACACAAAATGCGGTTTTATTATTCAGTATGGCAAATTCACTCAGGTTTACATTTTTGATGATCAAAACCTGTTTTTGTTTTTTTTAAACTGACGTAACATTCGCGCAAATTTCGTCCCTCCCCCTACTTCTGGTTCAGTTATACACATGCGAATTTCTACAGCATCAGCCCGCCGTTTGCCTGACATGACCTCGACCGCATTCCTGATCATTGCCTTTCTGACAGGCATTGCCGGTGCGCTACAGACGCCCACGCTCAGCCTGTTTCTGACCTCTCAGGTGCACGTCAGCCCCTTTATGGTCGGGATCTTTTTTACCGGCAGCGCGGTGATCGGCATTTTTGTCAGCCAGCTGCTGGCCACCTGGTCGGATAAACGCGGCGATCGCAAAACGCTGATCCTCTATTGCTGCCTGCTGGGCGCACTGGCCTGTGTGCTTTTCGCCTTCAACCGTAACTACTTTATTCTGCTGTTTATCGGGGTATTGCTGTCGAGTTTTGGCTCCACCGCCAACCCGCAGATGTTCGCACTGGCGCGGGAACACGCGGAAAAAACAGGCCGCGAAGCCGTGATGTTCAGCTCCATCCTGCGCGCACAGGTTTCTCTGGCGTGGGTGGTTGGCCCGCCGCTGGCGTTTGCGTTGTCGATGGGCTTCGGTTTTACCTTCATGTACTGCGCTGCCACGCTGGCGTTTCTGGTGTGTGGCGCGATGGTGTATGTCTTTTTGCCTTCGATGCCAAAAGCGCGCGTGAAGACCTCCGCGACGCTGGAAGCCCCGCGGCGCAACCGCCGCGACACGCTGATGTTATTCATCGCCTGCTCGCTGATGTGGGCAGCCAACAGCATTTATCTGATCAATATGCCGCTGTATGTGGTGCGCGAATTAGGTTTGCCGGAAAAACTGGCGGGCGTGCTGATGGGCAGCGCCGCGTGTCTGGAAATCCCCACCATGCTGATTGCCGGTTATCTGGCAAGGCAGTTGGGTAAGCGTTTTCTGATGCGCCTCGCCGTGATCGCCGGCGTGATTTTCTACGGATGCCTGCTGTTTACTACCGGCGCCATGATGCTGATTGCTTTACAGCTGCTGAACGCGATTTTCATCGGCATTCTGGCCGGTATCGGCATGCTCTATTTTCAGGATTTGATGCCGGGTCAGGCCGGTGCGGCCACCACACTGTTTACGAATTCTACCCGTGCTGGCTGGATCCTCGCCGGGTCGCTTGCGGGTGTGATTGCGCAGTTCTGGACCTATCACGCCGTGTTTTACGCCGCGCTGGCAATGGTGGTGGGATCGGTGGTGTGTATCTGGAATGTGAAAAATGTGGATGATCCGGTCACGGAAACGGTGGCGGCGAAAAGCTGATATCACCGCTCAGGGCGCAGTATCCGCTTCAAGCTTTATCAGGTAGGTCAGGGCCTGGTCGCGATGGGTAAAACACATCTCGCGGCTGGCCTGCAAACTGGCGCAGACTTTCGGGCGCAGCGGCGACGTAAAAATGTTGCACAGGAAGTTATCCGCCAGATGAATGCAACGCGTGTTGGCGGGTTTGCCGTCCGGCATTCCGGGGATCGGGCTGGAAATTGAAGGCGCTATGCAACAGGCTCCGCAATCAGTACGACAGTCCATCAACAGCCTCCTCAGGCCTGGTTTTGAGGCGCGACAATAGCAGGCGCTTTCATGCGCCACCAGCGAAATATTTACTACTCTTTAACACTGTTGACCCAACAAGTTTGATACCGGCTGGCTGCCCCACAGAGATGCGCAATAATGCGGGTTTTCACGACTCTTTTTGCGCTATCTGCTTGCCTGAAATCAGCGGCGCGGGTAACGTGTCGCAAATTATTTCCCCTTTTATCTCGACAGGTATTTATATGGCACGTGCTAACGAAATTAAACGCGGCTTCGTTGTGAACTACGACGGCAAATTGCTGCTGGTAAAAGATATCGATGTTCAAAGCCCAAGCGCCCGTGGTGCCAGCACCCTGTACAAAATGCGTTTTTCTGACGTTCGTACCGGTGGCAAAGTGGAAGAGCGTTTCAAAGGCGATGACATTCTCGATACCGTCACCCTGACCCGCCGTAAAGTGAACTTCTCTTACGTCGATGGCGACGAATACATCTTTATGGATGATGAAGACTTCACGCCTTACACCTTCAACAAAGCGCAGATCGAAGAAGAACTGCTGTTTATCCCTGAAGAAGGTTTGCAGGGTATGCAGGTTCTGACCCTCGACAGCCAGCTGCTGGCGCTGGAAATGCCGCAAACCGTGGATTTGGAAATTGTAGAAACCGCGCCGGGTATTAAAGGGGCTTCCGCCAGCTCACGCACCAAACCTGCCGTGATGGCTACCGGCCTGAACATTCAGGTGCCGGAATACCTGAGCTCCGGCGACAAAATTCGCATTCATATTGCCGAACGTCGCTATATGGGCCGCGCGGATTAATCATCCCTGCACATTGCTCTTCAAAGGAACGCCACGGCGTTCCTTTTTTATTGCGCCAGACCTGGCTGAAACTTTGCGTTAAATGCTCCAGACTCTCGATCTACTTCACAAAACGAGAGGCCATCCGGACTTACCAATTCCCCTTTCTATCATATGACTTTACACTCAAAGCCCTGATTTCGGCTTAAATCGTCGCTTTATCCAGCATGAAATTGAACTGACGGGTAAACAGCCCCAATTTGGCCTGACCAATTATTTATTTTCTGACTTGCCTGGAGTATTGCATGAAAACTATTGCCACAGCGTCCCTGCCCGCAGCCGTGTCATTGCCTGCTTACGACCGTGATGCGCTGAAAAGCCGTATTGTTCACCTCGGATTTGGCGCCTTCCACCGCGCCCACCAGGCGCTGCTGACCAACCGGGTGCTGAATTTACAGGGCGGCGACTGGGGCATCTGTGAAATCAGCCTGTTTGGCAATGAAAGCCTGATCAACGCGCTGCGTCAGCAAAATCACCTGTTCACCGTGCTGGAAAAAGGTGCAGAGGGAAATCAGGCCATTGTTGTCGGTTCCGCCCATGATTCGGTGCACGGCATCATTGACGGGCTGGAAGCGGTCATCGAAAAACTGGCGGAAGCGCAGGTGGCCATCGTGTCACTGACCATCACCGAGAAAGGGTATTGCATTGAGCCTGGCACCGGTGAACTGGATGTGCAAAACCCGAAAATCCAGCAGGATCTGGCAGGCGGTCAGGCACCCTGTACCGCGCCGGGTGTACTGGTTGAAGCATTACGCCTGCGCCATGAGCGCAATCTGCCTGGCTTTACGATTCTGTGCTGCGATAACATTCCGGAAAACGGTCTGGTTGTAAAAAATGCCGTTCTGGGCATGGCGAAAGCACGCTCCGCTGAGCTGGCGGAATGGATCACAGCGAACGTCTCTTTCCCGAGCACCATGGTGGATCGCATCGTTCCTGCCGCGACCGAAACGACTCTCGACGAGATCACCGAAGCGCTGGGCGGCATCACCGATCCCTGCGGAATCGCCTGTGAGCCATTCATTCAGTGGGTTGTGGAAGATGACTTTGTCGCCGGTCGTCCTGACTGGGAAAAAGCCGGGGCGCAGATGGTGTCCGACGTTCTGCCTTTCGAACAGATGAAACTGCGCATGCTGAACGGCAGCCACTCATTCCTGGCTTATCTGGGCTATCTGGCCGGTTATCAGCACATCAACGAGTGTATGGAAGATGCACATTACAAAACGGCGGCCCACCGTCTGATGTTGAAAGAACAGGCGCCAACGCTGAGCGTGGAAGGTGTCGATCTCAACGCCTATGCGGACAGCCTGATCGCACGTTACAGCAACCCTTCACTCAAGCACCGCACCTGGCAAATCGCGATGGACGGCACGCAGAAGCTTCCGCAACGTATGCTCGATTCTATCCGCTGGCATGTGAAAAATGGCGGTTCTTATGAACTGCTGGCGCTGGGCGTGGCGGGCTGGATGCGTTACATCAGCGGGACGGATGATGCGGGCCAGCCGATTGAGATTAAAGATCCGATGGCCGATACCTTAGCCAGCATCGTGGCCTCAACCGCAGACGGCGAAGAACGCGTAAAAGCCCTGCTGGCCCTGAATGCGGTGTTTGGCGAGCAACTGCCGCACGAAGACAAAGTGGTGCAGGCAATTCTGGCGGCTTATGCCGATCTGCAACGCGTGGGCGCGAAAAAAGCCGTGGCGAAGTACGTCAGCTAACCGTAAAAGAAGAGAAAACCACGGCTGCTGCGGCAGCCGTTTTTTATGCGGACGGGTCTTCAGTCGTTGAGTTCGGAGGGAACGGAGGAAAATAAGAAACCATCAAATGCGGGGTCATCCGCATCTGACACCTGCAACAACATGTCTTTCACGTTTTCCAGATGCTGCCACATCGCCTGCTTAGCCGCTTTTGGATCACGGCGCAGCACGGCCTGCAAAATGGTCTGATGATCCTGCAACCAGAGCTGGCTGTGGGTTTTCCCGACAACGTGCTGATGAATACCCAGCCACATCGGGCTGCGCTGGCGGATCAGCCACAAATCATCCACCAGTTTAACCAGAACGCTGTTCTGCGAGGCCTGCGCCAGCAAGCCGTGGAAACGCTGATCTTCCACATCATCTGAAACGCCGCGTTCAATACAATCGCGCTGGGCATCAATGGCATCGCGCATTTGCAGAATATCGGTTTTAGTGGCCTGCATAGCGGCAAAAGCGGCAATTTCCCCCTCCAGCAACTGCCGCGCCTGCAGCAATTCGAAGGGACCGTAACCGGTATCTGCCGTCTCTGTCGGGCTGTTTTCAGCAGGATGCAGCACATACACGCCGGAGCCCTTACGCACTTCCACCCATTTTTCCAGTTCCAGCATGATCAGCGCTTCCCGCACCACGCTGCGGCTGACAGAGAAGGATTCAGCAATTTCGCGTTCAGGCGGCAGACGGTCGCCGGGGGCATATTTCCCCGCATGGATATCACGGCGCAAATGGCCGCCAATCTCCTGATAAAGTCGCATAATCTTGCCCCTGTCGAACAATTGGTCTGACATCTGAAAAGACGGCAAGCCGCTGTCAGAATGCCTGAATTAAGAGGGAAAATTATAACATGCGGGGATAAGGCGAACAGAATGAGAACTGAAAACTGACGGCCCGATCAAAATTGGGCCTGCCAGTTTCCAGGGTGTCCGGCCAGAACGGTGTGATAAACAGGCGGCTCTGGACATTGCGCAGCGGAATTATTAAGTAAAACTTAACTGTCAGTTATAGGTCACCGTCATGAGGGTCAGACGGGGATCGTTTTTAATGTGCTCAGTGCTCACATGGCCCAGAGACAGCGGCAACGTATACGCCTGGGGTTGTGTCGCATCCAGAGTGCGGACCTGACTGACGGTCTTCCCGCCACGGTCACATTTGCTGGTAACCTTTTGATCACCGGTCGTAAAGCTGCATCCGCCATCGACAATGGCACCGTAAAAGTAAATCTTGCCGGTACTTCCGGCGCTGGCAAACTGCATCATCCCTGAGGCTAACAATCCCAAAAACAGTGTCCATCTGATGCTGTTCATGGTCATACCCTCATCTGTAAATTGGTTTTTTTTAATCATTGCGTAACTTCAATTTAACATTAATACATCTAACCGATTTCGCACTACGCAAACGAAAATATCGGAGGAAAAGCCATCAGAATTACGCGGTACTGAACAATAATCGGCACAATGCTGGATTTTCTTTAACGCCCATTGCACATTGTCCGGTGAATTTTTTTACAGAGGGATGCAGTCATGACCAAAACTAACCTGATTACCGGCTTTCTCGGCAGCGGTAAAACCACCACGCTGCGCCATTTATTGGCTCAAAAACCCGAAGGTGAAAAATGGGCGGTGCTGGTGAATGAGTTCGGTGAGATTGGCATCGATGGCGCGTTGCTCGCCGACAGCGGTGCCGTGCTGAAAGAAATTCCCGGCGGATGTATGTGTTGTGTGAACGGTTTGCCGATGCAGGTGGGGTTAAACATGTTGTTGCAGCAGGCGAAACCTGATCGCCTGTTGATCGAACCCACCGGTCTTGGGCATCCGAAGCAAATCCTGTCCCTGCTCAACTCTGAGGTTTACAACAACTGGATCACCCTTAACGCCACGTTATGCCTGATGGATCCTCGTCAGCTGAGCGATCAGCGGGTGATCGACAATGAAAACTTCCGCGACCAGCTGGCAGCCGCCGACGTGATCGTCGCGAATAAAGCCGATGTGGCGCAGGCGCAGGATAAACAGGCGCTGGAAACGTGGTTCGCCAATCATGGCGGCGGGCGTCAGCTGGTGGTTGCGTCGCAGGGCGCCATCGACCCTGCCCTGCTGGATTTGCCGCGTCTGAATCAGGTCACACTGCCGGAAGGTAAACATCATCATGCTCATGCCCCGCAACGCGGGCTGGCAGCGCTGAGCCTGCCGGGTAGCCAGCGCTGGCGCCGGGCGCTCAATCAGGCAGACGGCTATACCAGCTGTGGCTGGATATTTGATGGCGAAACACAATTTGATACCGCGGGCATACTCGACTGGGCGCGTCAGGCACCGGTAGATCGCGTGAAAGGCATCATGCGCATAAAGGAAGGAACGCTGCTGATAAACCGTCAGGGAGACGACCTGCATATTGAAACCAAACCGGCGGCGCCGTTAGACAGCAGAATTGAGCTTATTACACGAGATGTTGCGCAATGGAATGAACTACAATCACTCTTGTTGAAGGTTCGTTTAGGTTGTAAGGATTAAGTTAACGCTGACTAATTTATTCATTACCCTGCTAAGTATAGGTTAACATTTATGTGGCGCCGAAATATCCCCGCAATCCTGATACTCAACGTATTAGGCATTGCACTGTTTTTATCCTTTTATCTGCCAGCAAATCATGGTTTCTGGTTCCCGATTGATAAGTCGATTTTCTTCTTCTTCAATCAGCACCTGGCAACAGACCATTGGTTCCTGCATCTGGTGGCGGTAACCAATAACCGCGCCTTTGATGTTATTTCGCTGCTGGCGATGGGTGCCCTGTACCTGTGCTTCTTCCTGAAAGAGGATACCCGGGGGCGCCGCCGCCTGGTGATTATCGGGTTCGTGATGCTGCTGACCGCCGTGGTGCTTAACCAGCTGGGTCATTTGCTGCCGGTGAGCCATAAAAGCCCGTCGCTGAGTTTCCCGGATGTTAACCGTGTGAGTAAACTGACCGGCATTCCAACCAAAGATGCCTCTGCGGACAGCTTCCCCGGTGACCACGGCATGATGCTGATCATTTTCTCCTGCTTTATGCTGCGCTATCTGAGCAAGGGCGCTTTCGCTGTTGCCGTGCTGATCACCATTATCTTCTCGTTGCCACGCGTGATGATTGGTGCGCACTGGTTTACCGATATTGCGGTCGGTTCGATGTCCGTCGTGCTGGTAGGGGCCAGCTGGTGGCTGATGACGCCTGCCAGTGACATGCTGATTAACTGGCTGGAAAGAAAATTACCCGGTAATAAAATGCTTAGCAAAAACCCGTGATGCATTGATGCATATCATTTAATTATGGCTCGCCTGAAACTGAACGGCAGGCGGGCCATTTTTTAAGACAAATCCCAGATATACTTAGCTGAAAAAGGCCGTTGCAACCCGCTTGTGATGCGGTTTTAATCCAAATTAGCATAAAAATAACCCATCCTTTTTTACATCTTTACTTACATCGGCTTACATCACAATTTCTTATAAAAAATCTCATAATACCTCTCGCAATCCCCTATTCATTACGGTAATCTCCAATTCGCCTGCACAGAAATGTGGCAAAAACACCGGGTTTCAAGATAAAAACGTGCTCTGACGCACATTTTATCATTCCAGTGTTTGTCCCGACTGTGCGCGGCGGGTAGTCTCGCTTCGTTTGGCAATTTTAATAACGATTACATCGTTAAGGACAGCAAGGGATAACAACAATAATGGTCAAGTCTCAACCTTTTCTGAGATATATCACGCGGATAATTCCCGCGATTTGCGCAGCAATTATTCTCACTGCGTGTAGTGGTACACATTCTTCGAACACAGAAAACGCGCAAACTGATATGCGTGCAGTAAATGACAAAGACGGTCTTCTACTGCAAGCCTCTCAGGATGAATTCGAAGCAATGGTTCGCAGCGTCAACGTAAAATCCAAAATTATGGATCAGTATGCTGACTGGAAAGGCGTTCGTTATCGGTTAGGTGGTGACAGCAAGCGTGGTATCGATTGCTCAGCTTTCGTCCAGGTAACATTCCGCGAACAATTTGGTATGGATTTACCTCGTTCTACCTATGAACAGGAAGAGAAAGGCAAGAAAATCCAGCGCACGAAACTGCGTCCGGGTGATCTGGTTCTGTTCCGCGCAGGTTCGACAGGCCGTCACGTCGGTATTTATTTAGGTAACGATCAGTTTGTACATGCATCAACCAGCAATGGTGTGATGATTTCCAATCTGAAAGAGACTTACTGGAATACACGTTATCGTGAAGCAAGACGCGTTTTGGCTAACGGTTAACCGTTACCCCATGATTTAGCTCTTGTTGTTCTATGCCAAGCGAATAAAAAAACGTCATCTCCGGATGGCGTTTTTTTATGTCTGGAATAACCGGTAATAAAAAGCTGCTGTTTTTTTGGCTACGTTATACTTTGATTTCATCAGTCAAAAAAAGGGCTTCTCATATGGGGTTAAAAGCGGCGCTTACGCACAGCGTATTACCCAAACGCCGTTATTTGAAAAAAAGTCTTTTTTTCTCCGTGATATTTTTTATCTTATTTACCCTCATCACATTAAGCGTCATTAAAGCCAACAACTCCCTCGAACAAAATGAGATTGCCAAAAGAACCGGGCAATTCAGCAACCGCTATTTTCATCAGCTCACCGATACCATGCGCCGGGTGGGTTTACTGACGACCGAAAGCTGCGCGTCCGTTGCCAGTGAAATTAATCGGGATGCCGCTTTCAGTATCGGTGTGCGCGATTTCCAGCTGGTGCGCGACGGCATGGTGTATTGTTCGTCAGCCTCGGGAAACCAGCACGTTCCGGCCAATTCCACGCTGCATGGCATTGATTTCACCAAACCGATGGCCGTCAGCCTGCAAATGGGCACGCATGCGGTGCCCAACCGTCCGGTGATCATTGTCTGGCAGCGTAATGCGGGGTCATTTGATGACGGGGTGATCGCCACGCTGGAACTGACGCTGTCGCCTTATATGCTTTTTGCCCAGCCTGGTTCGGGTTATCGCGGATTTGCCCTGCTGGTCGGCGATGTGGCGCTGGTGTCCTCCCAGGAGGGGCTGATACCGGTCAGCCAGCTGCCGACCAGCCATTTCACGCAGATACAGGGGGGCGATTATCCTTTTACTATCCGCCTCTACTCCCCTTCCCTGACGGGCGACAACATCCGCTTTACCCTGCTCGGTGGTCTGCTGCTGAGCATACTGGTGTACGTGCTGATTTATCACAGCCTGCTTATCCGCCATAACGTCGAAAGAGAAATCCTGCGCGGGCTGAAAAACAAAGAATTCTTTGTTGAGTATCAGCCGGTGGTGGAAGCCCGCAGCATGAAAGTCACCGGAGTCGAGGCCCTGCTGCGCTGGCAGCATCCGATCGAAGGCCGCATTCCTCCTGACATGTTCATCAGCTATGCGGAAACTCAGGGGCTTATTGTCCCGCTGACCCAACATATGATGATGCTGGTCGCCGCTGATGCCCACGAACTGGCGCGCGCGTTTGCGGATAAAGCCAAGCTGAGCATCAATATTTCCCCGCACCACATGAATAAAGTCAGTTTTCATGATGACGTTTTAAACTTCATTGAGGCTCTGCCGGAAAATGCATTTCAGGTTGTGTTTGAAATCACTGAGCGGGGAATGATTGATACCGAAGGGGCGATGCGCGAGTTCAACTGGCTGCGCCGCCATAAGATTGAAATCGCCATTGATGATTTCGGCACCGGCCACAGCGCCCTGATCTATCTGGAAAAATTCACCCTCGACTACCTTAAAATCGACCGGGGTTTTGTCATGTCGATTGATCAAAAGACCCTGATTGCGCCGGTGCTTGATACCGTGCTCAGGCTGACTGAGGAACTGAAACTCAAAACGGTGGCCGAAGGCGTGGAAACCCACCAGCAGGCTGAGTATCTGAGAAACCACGGTGTGACCTATTTGCAGGGTTTTTTGTACAGCAAACCGCTGAGTGTCACCGCGCTTCTGGCGTTTACCCGTGACTTCAATGAAAAAGAGGCCTGTTATCACATCTGAACCGCCACCGGTGGCGGTCTGCCGCATTATTTTTCTTTTAGGCGTCTGTCGCTGAATATGATAAAAAGGCCGAAATCAGGGAAAGTGCCAAAAACTGGCGCGTTACAAGGCCTTAGCCATTCATTGATCATCACTGAACGACAGCCCGCGCGTAAGCCGCATCTTGCTGTTGTCATCACAGGAGTGCAGATTCAGGATGTTATCTCGCGTTTTTGCCGCAGCGTTATGCCTGCTGAGCCTCGGTGCTCAGGCTGAAGTTATTCAGGACAGTTATGCGTTCGCGATTCTGGGCGAACCCAAATACGTGTCCAACTTCAGCAGTTTTGATTACGTCAATTCCGCTGCACCTAAGGGTGGACAAATCACGCTCGCCGCCATCGGCACCTACGATAACTTCAACCGTTTCGCCTCACGCGGTAACCCGGCCATACGCAGCGGCTCTCTCTATGACAGCCTGTTCACCACCTCCAGCGATGAAATCGGCAGCTATTACCCGCTGATTGCCGACTCCGCCCGCTACGACAGCGAGTACCGCTGGGTCGAAGTGGATATCAACCCGCGCGCCCGTTTTAACGACAACACGCCGATCACCGCCAGCGACGTCGCCTTCTCTTTTACGAAATTCATGACCGAGGGCGTGCCGCAGTTCCGCGTGGTGTATAAAGGCGTCGAAGTGAAAGCCATTTCACGTCTGACCGTGCGCATCGTACTGCCAAAGCCGGATAAAGACATGATGCTCGGCCTGCTCGGTTTACCGATCCTGCCGCAGGCATTCTGGGAAAAACACAAATTCAACCAGCCGCTGAACACCCCGCCGCTGGGCAGCGGGCCTTACCGCATCAGCGATTACAAACTCGGGCAGTACATCACTTATTCCCGTGTGCCGGACTACTGGGCGGCCAATTTGCCGGTCAACCGTGGCCGCTATAATTTCGACACCATCCGCTACGACTATTACCTCGACGACAATGTGGCTCTGGAAGCCTTTAAATCCGGCGCGTTTGATTTCCGCATGGAAAGCTCGCCGAAAAACTGGGCGACGCAATATCAGGGCGGCAATTTCAGCAAAAACTTTATCGTCAAAGCCGATGAGGAAAATCAGGCGGCACAGGATACGCGCTGGCTGGCGTTCAACATTCATCGCCCGCAATTTGCTGACCGCAAGGTGCGCGAAGCTATAACGCTCGCTTTCGATTTTGACTGGATGAACAAGGCACTCTATTTCGGTGCCTATCAGCGGGTGGACAGTTATTTTCAAAATACCGAATATGCCGCCAAAGATTATCCGAACTCGGCTGAACTGGCCTGGCTCGGGCCGCTGAAAAATAAAGTGCCCGCAGAAGTCTTTACCACCTTGTATCAGCCGCCGCGTTCTGACGGTAGCGGCAATGACCGCACCAGCCTGCTCAAAGCCACCGCGCTGCTTAAAGAAGCGGGCTGGGAAGTGAAAAATCAGGTGCTGGTCAACAGCAAAACCGGCAAGCCGTTGACGTTTGAGTTACTGCTGCCAGCTGGCGGGAACGCGCAATACGTCTTGCCGTTCCAGCATAATTTGCAGCGGCTGGGCATTCAGATGTCGATCCGTGAAGTGGATAACTCGCAGTTCGTGCGCCGTATGCGCCAGCGTGATTACGACATGCTGCCGACCGTTTATCCCGCCACGTCGTACCCGAGCAGCGATCTGCAACTTTACTGGAATACCCGGTTCCTGGATTCGACCTACAACAAGTCTGGCGTGAGCGATCCGGCTATCGACAAACTGACCGATGAAATCGCCGCCAACCAGGGCAAACCCGAGGCATTGCTGTCGCTGGGCCATGCGCTGGACCGCGTACTCACCTGGAATATGCTGATGATCCCGATGTGGTACACCCATCACGAGCGTTATGCGTACTGGGATAAATTCTCAATGCCAGCCATCACCCCGTCCAACGGAATGGAGCTCGATACCTGGTGGTACGACGTTAACCGCGCAGCCCGTTTACCTGCGCAACGCCGCTGAGGAGCCTGCTGTGGCCGCCTATCTGTTAAGACGACTACTCCTGATGATCCCGACGCTGTGGGCGATCATTACCATCAACTTCTTCATCGTGCAGATTGCGCCCGGTGGCCCGGTTGATCAGGCGATTGCCGCCATTGAGATGGGGCATTCCGGCGGGCTTCCCGGTGCAGGCGGAGATACCGGTAATGGCAAAGCCTCGCCGGGCGTCGCCCAGTTTGGCGAAGGCCAGTACCGTGGCGCGCGCGGGCTGGATCCTGAAGTCATCGCTGAAATCACCCGGCGCTTCGGTTTTGATAAGCCGCTGCATGTGCGCTACTTCGAGATGCTTGCAAATTACGTGCGCTTTGATTTCGGCGACAGCCTGTTCCGGGGCTCCTCGGTCATGGGGCTGGTGAAAGGCGCGCTGCCGGTCTCCGTCAGCATTGGCTTATGGAGCACGCTGATTATCTATATGGTGTCGATTCCACTGGGTATCCGTAAAGCGGTGCGTAACGGTACGAAGTTCGATAACTGGAGCAGTTCACTGATTATTATCGGTTACGCCGTTCCCTCGTTCCTGTTTGCCATTCTGCTGATTGTGCTGTTCACCGGCGGCAGCTACCTCGACTGGTTCCCGCTGCGCGGTCTGACCTCGCCGAATTTCGATACCCTGCCCTGGTACGGCAAAGTCACCGATTACCTGTGGCATATCACGCTGCCGGTGGTGGCGACGGTGATCGGCGGATTTGCCACCCTGACCATGCTGACCAAAAACTCCTTTATGGATGAAGTCGGTAAACAGTATGTGGTGACCGCCCGCGCCAAAGGGCTGAACGAGAAGCAGATCCTGTACCGCCATGTGTTTCGCAACGCGATGCTGCTGGTGATCGCCGGTTTTCCGGCCATTTTCATCACCATGTTCTTTACCAGTTCCCTGATGATTGAAGTGATTTTCTCATTGCAGGGGTTAGGCCTGCTGGGCTATGACGCCATCGTCCAGCGCGATTTCCCGGTGATGTTCGGCACGCTTTATATTTTCACACTGATCGGCCTGCTGCTGAACATCATCAGCGATCTGACCTACACGCTGGTTGACCCGCGTATCGACTTTGAGGGCCGACACTGATGCCACGTCATTTAAGCACGGTGAACCAGGCGCGCTGGGCGCTTTTTCGTCAGAACCGCCGCGGTTTCTGGTCATTGTGGATTTTCCTGGTGGTGTTCACGCTGGCCCTGCTTTCTGACGTACTGGCCAACGACAAACCGCTGCTGGCGCGCTATCAGGGGCACTGGTATGTGCCTTTCATGATGAACTACAGCGAAACCACCTTTGGCGGCGAACTGGAAACACCGACCGATTATCAGGATCCGTTCGTGCTTAAACAGCTAGAAGATCACGGCTGGGTGCTCTGGGCACCGATCCGCAGCAGTTTTAAGTCGATTAATTTTGCCACCACACAGCCCTTCCCTTCCCCGCCCTCGGCAGAAAACTGGCTGGGCACGGACAGCAACGGGCACGATGTGCTGGCGCAAATTCTTTACGGCCTGCGGATTTCACTGTTCTTCGGCATTTTTCTCACCGCGCTGACCTCCGTCATCGGGGTCATGGCCGGCGCCGTACAAGGCTATTACGGCGGCATGATTGACTTGCTCGGCCAGCGTTTTATCGAAGTGTGGTCAGGCATGCCCACGCTCTATCTGATCATCATTCTGGCAAGCGTGGTGCAGCCAAGTTTCTGGTGGCTGCTGTTGATCAGTATTCTCTTCGGCTGGATGGCGCTGGTCAGCGTGGTGCGCGCGGAATTCCTGCGCACCCGAAATTTTGACTACATTCGTGCGGCGCAGGCAATGGGCGTCAGCGACCGGTCCATTATGCTGCGGCATATGCTGCCGAATGCGATGGTCGCCACCCTCACCTATTTGCCCTTTATTTTGTGCGGGTCGATAACGTCTCTGACCTCACTGGATTTCCTCGGTTTTGGCCTGCCGCTCGGTTCGCCCTCTCTCGGCACGTTACTGATGGAAGGCAAAAACAACTTACAGGCCTCGTGGCTGGGCATCAGCGCGTTCGTGGTGCTGGCCTCGTTGCTGTCTCTGCTGATTTTCATTGGTGAAGCGGTACGCGACGCCTTTAATCCGTCCGCACAACATCATGAGGCGCGCTGAGATGACAGACACTCCTCTTTTACACATTAAAAATCTCAGCGTGGCCTTTCGTCAGGCCGGTGAAGCGCGCGAAGTGGTGAGCGATGTGTCGCTGACTCTCCGCGCCGGAGAAACGCTGGCGCTGGTGGGCGAATCAGGCTCCGGCAAAAGTGTCACGGCGCTGTCAGTGCTGCGCCTGTTGCCCTCGCCGCCGGTGATGTATCCGCAGGGCGACATTCTGTTTGCCGGAAAATCCTTACTCCACGCGGATGAAAGTACGCTGAGAAGTATTCGCGGCAACCAGATTTCGATGATCTTTCAGGAACCGATGGTGTCGCTCAACCCGCTGCATACCCTTGAAAAACAGCTCGCCGAAGTGCTGATGTTGCATCGCGGGTTACGCGGTGAGGCAGCACGCAACGAGATCGTCCGTTGTCTTGACCGGGTAGGTATCCGTCAGGCCGCCTCGCGCCTGAAAGATTTCCCGCACCAGCTTTCCGGCGGTGAACGCCAGCGGGTGATGATTGCGATGGCGGTGCTGACCCGGCCAAAACTGCTGATTGCCGATGAACCGACTACCGCGCTGGACGTGTCGGTGCAGGCGCAGATTTTATCGCTGCTCGATGAGCTGAAGCAGGAAATGGGCATGGCAATGCTGTTTATTACCCACAATCTGCGTATCGTGCGCCGCCTGGCAGATAACGTCGCGGTGATGCAGCATGGCCGCGTGGTGGAGCAGCAACCGCGCGCCAGCCTGTTCAGCCAGCCGCAGCACCCGTACACGCGCCAGCTTTTGCAGGCCGAGCCACAGGGCCGCCCGCAGCCGCTGACGGGCGAGCCGCCGGTTCTGCTGGAGGTGAAAAATCTTGCGGTTGGATTTCCGGTCAAACGCGGTCTGCTGCGCCGCACAGTGAGCATCAAACATGCCGTGAGTCAGGTCAGTTTCCGGCTTCGTCGTGGGGAAAGTCTCGGCGTGGTGGGCGAATCCGGTTCAGGGAAAAGCACCACCGGGCTGGCGCTGCTGCGCCTGCTGAAGTCACAGGGTGAAATCTGGTTCGACGGGCAGCCGCTGCATACTTTTTCGCGTCAGCAAATGCTGCCCTTTCGCAGCCGGATCCAGGTGGTATTTCAGGATCCCTTTTCGGCGCTGAACCCGCGTTTCACCGTCGGGCAAATCATTGCCGAAGGCCTGCTGGTACACCGGAAAGTGAGCGCCGGAGAGCGTGAAAAAGAGGTGATCCGCGCCATGGAAGACGTGGGGCTGGATCCGCAATCCCGTCACCGTTACCCGACTGAATTCTCCGGGGGCCAGCGTCAGCGCATCGCCATCGCCCGCGCCCTGATTTTACAGCCGGAAATGCTGATTCTGGATGAGCCTACGTCGTCGCTGGATAAATCGGTGCAGGCGCAGATCCTGGCAATCCTCAGCGAGCTGCAACAGCGTCGCGGCCTGACCTATCTGTTCATCAGCCATGATTTGCACGTCGTGCGCGCACTCTGTCATCAGCTGATGGTGTTACAGAATGGGGAAGTGGTGGAACAGGGAGACTGTGAGCAGATTTTCAACGCACCGCAGCAGGCTTATACGCGGGAGTTGCTGGCCGCATCGGATGCGTTTGATACGCCGGTGGTGTGAAGCGGTTACGCCTGGAATAGCGAACGGGCGGGACGACGCGCCTGACAGGGGAACACGTCAGGCGGTCAGAACGGATAGAGTGCGGTAATCGATTCGGCGATGGCCGCGCCAATATTTTTCAGGCAACAGAGCGTGGCGCTTTCATCTTCGCGATGCACGAACAGACAAGGCTCACCGTCGATTTCAACGATCGCGGCTTTCACCTGAATATCTTCCAGCGCATTAGTCAGCTGGTGCATCACCTGCCAGGCAAACTCACCTTCATGACTGAGCAATTTCAGGCCAATCAGATTGTTATCTTCATCGTTGCCAGGCAGCGGAATCGGTTCAACTTTGATACCGGCAAAACCTGACATCCAGCGATAACTTTGCGGCAAACGGTGTACTACCGAAAGTTGGATATTATTCACGGGATTCCCCAGATAATGATTTATACACTTCACCTGCAAATGCGTAACATCTATACCAGTTATAGACGACAGACGCCGCTTTGCCCAATTAATGCTCAAATCATTAACATTAAATTAACGTAATCAAAAGCCAGCCAGCTGACAGTAGCCTTGTTTTGTCTGCTCCCGACGTTTGTGGGAGCCAGATCTCATTTTGGCTTCTTTGTAACCTTTTTCGCCTTATTTAACAACCATTTTAAGCATTGGTGGCTACTTTTTAACTTCTATTTGTTTACATAAAATTTACATATGGCGTGAGTGCTTAAAAATAAGCGGCAGATTAACTTATTACTTATCAGTCACATATATGTTATTCGCAGTAAAAAAATGTGTGAGGCTGTCAGCTATTTCATTGTGAAATGAACCATCTGGTTACAGCTTTCAGCGCGGCGCATAATACGTTAAATTCGTGATCTAATGTTAATAAATCCGCACAATTTGTTTGCACAAAACCCCTATTATTGGCTTATCATCCGCATCGTTATTACTGATATCACCTGTCAGGATGAAAGCCTCCCGCCTTAACCTTCTGATAAATATCACTAAAAGTCATTTTATTACGCATTCCTGAGTCATTTGGCTCACACCCAACCCAGCGAGAAATGAGATGGAAAACGATCCTTCAATCATGGAAAGCAATGTCACTGCCAATGGAACCGGTTTCAGTCGTCGTCAACTGCTGAAAGGTTTAACCTCCGCAATGGTTGCCAGCACCCTGCTCGGCTTTCCGTTCCTGAGCCTGGCTGAAAAAGAGACGGCCACCGCGTCGCCGGTTATTTTCGGTCAGTTCTACCTGATCTCTCAGGCCATCACAGAACATAAAAATATCAGCGAAGGTGCTTCCGCGCAGATTTTCAACGCGTTCCACCGCTCGCATCCGGATTTCGCCGCGCAGGTCACTCAGCTGCATGCGCTGGTCAAACCGGGGCAATCCGCCAAAGCCTTGCAGGAAGCCGCACGCCAGCAAGGCCTGGGTGATCTGGTGACACTGATCGTCACCGCCTGGTACACCGGCACAGTCGGTCATGGTACCGATTCCATTTTAATATCCTATAAAGATGCACTGATGTATCGCCCGGTAAGCGACGGCCTGATCGTGCCGACTTACTGCGGTAACGGTCCGCTGTACTTCACCGCTGCGCCGCCTGACACCGCAATGCCTGAATCCATGAACGCCGACCGTTTTACCAACCTTTCTGAATCTGCTGATGTGAGCAAAGCCTGATGAAAAAACCCGAATTTACCGCAGACGGCGATGCGTCTGCTGATGTGATCGTTGTCGGTTCCGGCGTCGTGGGCGGCATGATTGCCGATCAGCTGGTCAGCCAGGGCTATTCCGTACTGGTGCTGGAAGCCGGCCTGCGCATTGAACGTGCGCAGGCCGTGGAGAACTGGCGCAATATGCCGTTCGACAACCGTGCCGGTTCTGATTTCCAGGGACTTTACCCGCAGTCAGAAAACGCCCCCGCGCCGCTCTATTTCCCGGAAAATAACTATGTCCATCTGACCGGCCCGAGCGCGGGCAGCTTCAAGCAAGGCTATCTGCGCACCGTTGGCGGCACCACCTGGCACTGGGCGGCGTCCTGCTGGCGTCACGTTCCTAACGATTTCAAAATGAAAACGTTATACGGCGTGGGTCGTGACTGGCCGATTTCCTATGATGAACTCGAACCTTATTACTGCCGCGCAGAAGAAGAAATTGGCGTAGCAGGCCCGAATGATCCGGCGTTGCAATCCCCTTCCGAGCGCAGCAAACCCTATCCGATGGAGCAGGTGCCGTACGGTTACGGCGATACCCGTTTCGCTGAAATCGTTAACCCGCACGGTTACCGTTCGGTGCCGATCCCGCAGGGCCGCAGCACCCGCCCGTGGAACGGTCGCCCGACCTGTTGCGGTAACAACAACTGCCAGCCCATCTGCCCGATCGGTGCCATGTATAACGGTATTGCCCACGTGGAACGCGCTGAGAACAAAGGTGCCGTGGTACTGGCCGAAGCGGTGGTCTACAAAATCGACACCGATGAAAACAACAATGTGACCGCCGTTCACTGGCTGGACAGCGACAAAAAATCGCATAAAGCCACCGGTAAAGTGTTCGCACTGGCCTGTAACGGTATCGAAACCCCGCGTCTGCTGCTGATGGCAGCTAACGAAAAGAACCCGAACGGGATTGCCAACTCGTCCGATCACGTTGGCCGTAACATGATGGATCACTCCGGTTTCCACTGTACGTTTATCGCCAAAGAACCCCTGTGGATTGGCCGTGGTCCGGCGCAGAGCAGCTGCCTGGTCGGCCCCCGCGATGGCGATTTCCGCAAAGATTATTCTGCTAACAAAATGATCCTCAACAATATCAGCCGCGTGATCCCGGCGACGTCGAAAGCGTTGCAGATGGGGCTGGTGGGGAAAGAGCTGGATGAAGAGATCCGCCGCCGTTCCATCTTTGGCGTGGATTTGTCCATCAGCCTGGAACCGCTGCCGGATCCGAATAACCGCCTGACCCTGAGCACCACCCGTAAAGATCCGCACGGTCTGCCGTGCCCGGACATTCATTACGACGTCGGTGATTACGTGCGTAAAGGTGCCGAAGCCGCGCACAAACAGCTGGAACACATCGGTTCCCTGTTTATGGCGGAAGAATTCAACATCACCACCAGCCTGAACGCCAACAACCACATCATGGGCGGCACCATCATGGGCAGCGATCCGAAGGATTCCGTGGTCAACGGTGAATGCCGTGCGCATGACCACGCTAACCTGTGGTTGCCGGGCGGCGGTGCGATCCCGTCTTCCAGCGTGGTGAACAGTACGCTGACCATGGCCGCACTGGGCCTGAAAGCGGCGGATGACATGGCGAAAAAACTGGCAGGTGCAGCATGAAAAAAATCCTTGTTGCCTGCCTGTTAAGTGCTTCGGTTTGCGGATTCGCTTCGGCACAAGACAATCAGGCGGAGCTTATCCGTCAGGGTCAGGAAGTGGCGACAGCCGCTGACTGTCAGGCCTGTCATACCGCGCCGGAAGGCGGTAAGCCGTTTGCCGGTGGCTATGAAATCCACTCGCCGATGGGCACGATTTATACCACCAACATCACACCGTCGAAGCAGTTTGGTATCGGCAATTACACCGAAGAACAGTTTACCCGCGCGGTGCGTGCAGGCGTTCGTCCGGATGGGGCAAACCTCTATCCGGCCATGCCTTACACCTCTTACAGCCATATGAGCGATGCCGACATGCACGCGCTGTATGTCTACTTCCTGCAAGGGGTGAAGCCGGTCGAGCAACCGAATACTGAAACCGCCCTGCCGTTCCCGTTCAACATGCGTATTGCGATGGCGGGCTGGAACATGATGTATCTCGACAGCACGCCGTTTAAGCCGGATCCGTCGAAAAGCGAGCAATGGAACCGCGGCGCGTATCTGGTCAACGGTGCCGGTCACTGTGATACCTGCCACACGCCACGTAACCTGATGATGGGTTCAGTGACCGATAAACCGCTGGCGGGCGGCATGGTCGGCCCTTGGTATGCACCGAACATCAGTTCTGATCCGGTCAGCGGTATCGGCAACTGGTCGCAGGCTCAGCTGGTGGAATACCTGAAAACCGGCCGTACCGCCGGGAAAAATCAGGCGGCAGGCGGCATGGCAGAAGCGGTGCAAAACAGCCTGCAATACATGTCTGACACGGATCTGAACGCGATTGCCTTCTACCTGAAAAACAGCACACCGGTGCGCGACCCGCGGGATACGCAGGCAGCGGATACTTTCGGTAAGCCGGTAAACGTGGAAGAAGGCCTGCGCGGCGCGCATCCGTATAACGCGAACAAAACCATCGATAACGGTGCGGCCTTGTTCAGCGGTTATTGCGCCAGCTGTCATCAGCCGGATGGCTCCGGCAGCAAGAATCAGGCGTACCCGTCGCTGTTCAACAATACCGCTACCGGTCTGGGCAACGCGTCAAACCTGATTTCCGCCATTTTGTACGGCGTGGATCGCCAGGTCGGCGACCATCATGTGCTGATGCCGAAATTTGGCGTGGGTTCGTATGTCGGTCAGCTCGACGATCAGCAGATTGCCGATATCTCCAACTACGTGCTGAAGAACTACGGCAACGCGGGTGTGCAGGTTAACGCGCAGGATGTCGCGGTGTTACGCGCCGGCGGGCCGGTCACATTGCTGGCAAAACTCCAGCCGTTCATGGCGCCGGCGATGGTGGCAGGCGTGGTGATTCTGCTGGTGCTGATTTTCTGGCTCGGACGCAAACGCAAAGCGAAAGCGGCGTAATTCGTTCAATGCAATGCAAAACGGCCCTGCTTAAGGGCCGTTTTTTTATGTCAGAAACTCAGCTTACCCTCTGCCCACCAGCGGCATCGCGCTCGCCATTACGGTCATGGTCAGCACGTTAGTATCAAGCGGCAAACCGGCCATAAATGCCACCGCCTCACCGACACGTTCCACCGGGATCACCGGTTCTTCGGCGATATGCCCGTCGGCCTGCATTCTGCCCGCCAGCGCTTTATTGCCCATATCCGTCGCCGCATTGCCGACATCAATCTGCCCGCAGGCAATATTGAACGCGCGCCCATCCAGCGCGGTGGATTTGGTCAGACCGGTAATGGCGTGTTTGCTGGCGGTGTACGGCGCAGAATTCGGGCGCGGCGACTGCGCCGAAATCGAGCCGTTGTTGATGATGCGCCCACCCTGCGGCGATTGCTGTTTCATCAGTTTTACCGCCGCCTGCGTACATAAAAATACGCCGGTCAGATTGGTGTTGATCACCGACAGCCAGTCTTCCACCGGCAGTTCGTCGATGGGCACATCCTTCACATTGTTACCGGCGTTATTGAACAGCACATCCAGCCGACCGAAGGTTTCCTGAATATCCTGAAACAGCGCGGCGACCGACTGCGGGCTGGTAACGTCCAGTTGCCGCGCCACCGCCTGCCCCGCTGCAAATAACTTCACCGCCTGATCCAGTTTTTCTTTATTGCGCCCGGCCAGGATTACGGTAAAACCGATCGCTTCCAGCGCCTTCGCGGCACTCAGGCCAATGCCGCTCCCGCCGCCGGTGACTAAAGCAATTTTCGCGTTTTCTGTGCTCATCTCGCTTCCTTCTACACCGCGGCCAGCATGCCGCCATCAATGAATAAAAGATGCCCGTTGACGAAATCTGAGGCCCGGGATGACAGATAAACTGCGCCGCCGACCAGCTCTTCCGGGTTACCCCAGCGCGCTGCCGGTGTGCGTTTACACAGCCAGTCGGAGAACTCTTTGTTATCCACCAGCGCCTGCGTCATGTCGGTTTTGAAATAGCCCGGCGCGATGCCGTTCACCTGAATATTGTAGCGCGCCAGCTCAACACACATGCCGCGGGTCAGCATTTTCACCGCCCCCTTTGACGCGGCGTAAGGCGTGATGGTGTCGCGGCCCAGCTCGCTTTGCATCGAACCGATATTGATAATTTTGCCGCGCTCGCGCGGGATCATGTAACGCGCCACTGCCTGAGAAACCAAAAACACGGATTTCTGATTCACGGCGATCACGTCGTCCCAATCTTTTTCCGGAAACTCGGTGAATTTGTGACGGCGCTGGATCCCGGCGTTATTGATCAGCACATCGATCGGTCCGATGGTGCTTTCAATGTGATCAATCGCCTGATTCACCGCCTGACTGCTGGTGACATCAAACGCAACGGCATGGGCGATAAAACCTTCCGCCCGCAGGGCTTCCGCCGCCTTTTGCGTGGACGCCTGCTGGGTACCGTTGACGATAATTTCAGCGCCGTGCTGCGCCAGCCCTTTCGCCAGCAGGAAACCCAGACCGCGCGTGGATCCGGTGACCAGTATCTTTTTGTTATCCAGTGAGAAGAGATTTGTCATAGCATTGGCCTTATGGAGGAAGCGGTTCGAAGCGTTAGCCACACTACAACGTTTTAGGCGCGGGCAAACTGTGATGCAGATCACTTTGAAGGATGTTAAAAAACGCTGTTACCCTTCGTGTGATCATCATCATTTTGATAACAATTCACGGCGCTTTCTGTTTCAATAATCAGGACTATTTGCAGGCACAACCAGGAACATTCCGCATGAGAAATCAGCGCGTGACACTACAGGATATCGCCCAACTGGCAGATGTGACCAAGATGACGGTCAGTCGTTTTCTGCGCACGCCGGAAAAGGTGTCTCCTGAAACCCGCGAGCGCATCACCAGGGTGATGGAGGAAGTGGGATATCCGCTGGAAGAGGCGCGGGGACCGGCCAAAGCGCCGCGCATCGGCATTCTTGTGCCGTCGTTCAATAATCAGATCTTCTCCGATTTGCTGGCCGGTATTGAATCGGTGACCTCGGCACAGGGCTACCAGACGCTGGTGGTCAATTATGATTACAGCAAAGAGCGCGAAGAAGAGCACATCATCAACCTGCTGGGTTATCAGCTGGCGGGGCTTATCCTGACGGATTCCGTCCATACGCTGAAAGCCGATAAGTACCTGAATGCGGCGGATATTCCCGTGGCGCAGGTGATGGATCTGGATGATACCCATGGCCGGATCGCCGTAGGGTTTGACAATCAGCAGGCCGGCTACGACATGGCCACCACGCTGCTCGCCAGCGGCAAACAGCATGTGGTCTATTTCGGCTCGATGTCTGATGCCCGCGATCAGAAACGTTATCAGGGATATTGCCGCGCCATGAATGAACGCGGGCTGACGCCGGTGCATATCACGCCAAATAAAGTCTCGTCGGTGTCTATTGGCGCAGGCATGCTGGCAATGGCGCGCCAGCTGGATCCGCAAACCAATGCCATCTTATGCACCAATGACGATATTGCGGTCGGCGTGTTACAGGAATGCCTGAAATTAGGCATCCGCGTACCGCAGGACATGGCGATTTCCGGTTTCCACGGGCTGGATATCGGGCTGGCCACCACGCCGCTGCTGGCCAGTGTCATCACGCCGCGCTTTGAAATGGGCAAAGTGGTGTCTGAAATATTACTTAAAAAAATCAATAACCTGCCCACCATTGAGCGGGTCGATTTGCACTACCGCATCTCGCTTGGCGGCACCATTTAACCGGGTATTCCCTCTTCTTTTGCCCTGTCCTCCTTCGTTTATCCACGCCTGAAATAAGGCGTGGGATCACGTAAGAAGTAACACCTTTTCTTAACATAATTCAACGTGACTCATGTCACGAAATACTTTCCTCAAAATGCTTTTATTAGGGCATCGCCTGATACCCCTACACAGAGGAAAGAATATGAATAATAAGATTCCTAAGGCCCGCTGGTTACGCGTCATCGCTCCCATCCTTATCGCCTGTATTATTTCTTTCATGGACAGGGTTAATATCAGTTTCGCCATGCCGGGCGGAATGGACGCTGAATTAGGCATTACCGCATCAATGGCCGGTCTGGCCGCCGGTATATTCTTTATCGGGTATTTATTCCTGCAGGTTCCGGGCGGCAGCCTGGCGGTTCACGGCAGCGGACGTAAGTTTATCGCCTGCTCGCTGATTGCCTGGGCGGTGATCTCCATCCTGACCGGCTTTATTACCAATCAATATCAGTTGCTGTTCCTGCGCTTTGCGCTGGGTGTGGCCGAAGGCGGGATGCTGCCGGTGGTGCTGACCATGGTCAGCAACTGGTTCCCGGATAAAGAACGTGGCCGCGCCAATGCGTACGTGCTGATGTTCGCGCCGCTGGGCGGAATGATCACCGCGCCGCTGTCCGGCCTGATTCTGGATACACTCGACTGGCGCTGGTTGTTCATCATTGAAGGTGCATTGTCTTTCGTGGTGATGATTTTCTGGTGGTTCACCATCAGCGACCGTCCGGAAGAAGCCAAATGGCTGTCAGAGCGTGAACGCGACTATCTGGTCACCGAGCTGAACCGCGAACGCGACGCCCTGCGGGCGCTGGCGCCGGTGAACAATGCGCCGCTCAAAGAGGTGTTCCGCAACGGTTCTATCGTCAAATTGATCATCATTAACTTCTTCTATCAGACCGGGATCTACGGTTACACCCTGTGGCTGCCGACTATTCTGAAAAACCTCACCGGCGGCGACATGAGCTCGGTGGGTATGCTGGCGATTATCCCTTACGTGGGCACCATGCTGGGGATCCTGGCGATGTCGGTGATGTCCGATAAAACCGGTAAACGCCGGATGTTTATCGCCCTGCCGCTGTGTGGTTTTGCAGCCTGTCTGGCGGCGTCGGTGGCATTCGGCCATAACATCATGGCGGCCTACGGTTTCCTGGTAGGTGCCGGTTTCTTCCTGCAAGCCGCCACCAGCGCCTTCTGGACCATTCCGGGCAAAGTGACCACGCCGGAAGTGGCAGGCAGCGCGCGCGGTGTGATTAACGGTCTGGGGAATTTAGGGGGCTTCTGCGGGCCGTATCTGGTCGGCGTACTGGTCAGCCTGTACGGTCAGAGCACCGCGATTTACGCGCTGGTGGCGTCGTTACTGATTGCCGCAGCGGTCACCACGTTACTGCCGAAAGAGTGCGACATGGCGCTTATCCCCGGCGCGAAAGCCAAAGCGATGGCGGATGAATATGCCCGGATGCGGATAAGCCGCAAGACGAAAAGCATAAATACGCCCATTGCCGGTTGATCATTACGTCGCCCTGATGCAGAGGTCATTCGTATAAATGATAATGATTATTCAGGTAAGCATTATTATTGGTGAAGTAAAGTCAAATTTTTAGACTTTATATAATACGCGGTTAAATTTTGTACTAATCTCTGATCGTAAGTCCTTCGCAGTTAACTTTACGCTCTGGAGATAAACATGACTTTAACGCTAAAAACATCACACCCTGAATAAGACAGTGCATTGAAAAGCATAGATAAAGACAACATAACGACCCCGGCAGAATTCATGGCTATCCGTGATTCTGCCGATCAGGCGCTGACAGTGGTAAAGAATGAGCCCACGCTGGAGGCAGTCAAAGTCTTCCAGAAAGAGATGGATGAAGCCGTGCAGTCCATGCAGAAAGTCGCGCTTGCTGCGCGTAAAAATAAAATCACGCCCGAAGAAAGAGATGCACTGATCGCCGGTGTCGAGGCACAGGTGGCATATGTGGTACTGGGGTATAAATCCAGTATTGAGCGGCTTAATACCTTTAATCAAAAGTAAGCTGACTTATTGATATTGAACGGCAGAAAAAGAAAAAGGCTGGCTAAATAATACTATTTAGCCAGCCTTTATTTTTGATCGCGTCTGCAACGGCTCTTATGATGCTTTTTGAGGCTGCGGACGGCTCGCGTACAGGTACAGCAAGGTGGCGGCAATCACGCAAAACGCCATTGAACCGACCATCGGCCAGGCACTTTTCGCGGTAAACAGTGACAGAATGGAACCAATCGCCGCACCGGTGCCGAAACGAATCGTCCCGGCCAGAGAGGCCGCGGTACCGGCCATGTGCGGAAAGTCATCCATGATCACCGCCATGGCGTTAGACGTCACCATAGCAATCACGCCGACATACCCTGCCACGCCCATCACCATCGTCCAGAACGGCAGACCGAGCAGGCAAACCACGACCAGCCAGATACCCATCGCCAGCTGCACAAACAGGCCAAAACGGAACATTTTGACGGCACCTGCGCGGCGAACGTTACGGCTGTTGATAAGCGTCAGGATCACCAGCGCCACAATATTGAGCGCAAAGTAAAAGCCGAAATTCTGCGGTGAAACTCCGTTCAGCTCGATATAGACAAACGGCCCGGCGCTGAGAAAAGAGAACATTCCGGCGAAGGAGAAACCACTCGCCAGCATGTAACTGAGCACGCGTTTATGACGGAACAGTGAGACAAAGTTGCCCACGCTGGTGCGTAAATGGAATTTTTGTCTTCGCTCTTTGGGTAATGTCTCTTTGATGTACACCGCGACCAGCGTCGCTGCGATCAGTGCCGCAATGGCCATCGCCCAGAATATCGCGTGCCAGCTGAACAGCACCATCAGCACGCCGCCCAGCATCGGAGCAAGCAGCGGCGCGACGGTCATCACCAGCACCACGAAAGACATCATCCGCGAGAACTCGTCTTTGGTGAACATATCGCGCATCAGGGCGTTGATCACCACGCTGGCCGCTGCGGCGGCTAAGCCGTGCAGGAAACGCATCCAGACCAGTTGCTCGACCGACTGCGCCATCGCACAGGCTCCGGCCGCCACCGCAAAGATCATCACGCCCCAGAAGATCACCGGTTTACGCCCGAGGCTGTCTGCCATCGGCCCGTAAAACAGCTGCCCTATCGCAAAACCCAGCACATACGCGCTGAGGGTCATTTGCACACTGCCCGCCGGAACACCATATTCCTGCGCAATCACGGGCATACTTGGCAGATACATATCGATAGCCAATGGCATCAGCATCGATATCAATCCCAGAATGAAAATTAATCCAATATGGGATACCGGTTTTTCCTGCACGTTCACCACCAAATTAATCAGATAATGAAAAAACTACCGCGGGGGCATGCCAACGCTTGCAATTTCCTGCTCAGTTAACGGACGATACTGGCCTGGCTCCAAATCTTCATCCATCACAATCCCGCCAATGCGTTCGCGGTGCAGTGCCACAACGTGGTTGCCCACGGCGGCAAACATGCGTTTAACCTGATGGTAACGGCCTTCGCTGATGGTCAGACGCACCACGCGCTCATCGACTTGCTCAAGCTGTGCCGGTTTGGTCAGGGAATCTTCGTTGTGCAGTTGAACGCCCGCTTCAAACTGTGCGGCTGTATCATCCGCCAGCGGATTTTCGAGCGTCACCAGATAAGTTTTTTCGCACTGATGGCGCGGAGACGTAATGCGGTGCGACCACTGGCCGTCGTCGGTCATTAACACCAGACCGGTAGTGTCGATATCCAGACGCCCTGCGGCATGTAGTTTGTACGCCACCGGCTCTTCGAGGAAGTACAGCACGGTCGGGTGATCGGGATCATCGGTGGAACAGACATAGCCCTGCGGCTTATTAAGCATGAAATAACGCGGGCCGGTGATTTGATCCAGCACGTTACCGTCGAATTCGACACGCTGCTCGGGGCTGATTTTCATCGCGCCGGTTTTGACGATTTCACCGTCAACGGTGACGCGTTTGTTGCGAAGCTCACGCAGAACGAGCGCGCGGCTTACACCTAATTGCTGAGATAAAAACTTGTCCAGACGCATTGGATCGGCTTGCCTTACATGGCGATCTGAGTGATCGCGTTACTGATAAAACACAAGACCCCGCCGCCGCATTCAAGCAACTGACAGGGTTCAGGGTTGTTCGATTCGTAATACTTTCAATTCGCAATTACTGCAAAACGTGATTATTACTTCGAGGGGGCAGATGCACTGCCGCATTGAGACAGAGAGTATAGCCGCGCTTAGCGACGCATCCTAGGAGGAAAGCATAAAAATAAGCAGGCTACACATTCCCACGGCGTGATTTGATTGCTCATCGCCATGCGGCAGATTTCTTGGCATACTCCACCACTGTATTTATTAACATGTAAATGAACAGGTGATGGCCGACCCGTGACTGCTTTTACGCTCCGCCCCTATCAGCAAGATGCCGTGGACGCCACGCTGCGTCATTTCCGTCAGCACGATGAACCGGCGGTGATCGTGCTGCCTACCGGCGCGGGAAAAAGCCTGGTGATTGCCGAACTCGCCCGCGTCGCCCGTGGCCGTGTGCTGGTGCTGGCGCATGTCAAAGAACTGGTGGCCCAGAATCACAGCAAATACCTGTCCTACGGGCTGGAGGCGGATATCTTCGCCGCCGGGCTGAACCTCAAACAAAGCAGCGGCAAAGTGGTGTTCGGCAGCGTGCAGTCCGTGGCCCCCAATCTGGCGGCGTTTAGCGGTGAGTTTTCCCTGCTGATCGTCGATGAATGCCACCGCATTTCTGACGATGACACCAGCCAGTATCAGCAAATCATTACCCACCTGAAAGCGCAAAACCCGCGTCTGCGCCTGCTCGGGCTGACGGCCACGCCTTACCGGCTCGGCAAAGGCTGGATTTATCAGTACCACCATCAGGGCATGGTGCGCGGCGATGCCAACAGCCTGTTCCGCGACTGCATCTATGAACTGCCGTTACGTTACATGATCAAAAACGGCTTTCTGGTGCCGCCTGAGCGGCTCGATATGCCGGTGGTAAGTTACGATTTCAGCCGGTTGCAGGCCAACAGCAACGGGCTGTTCAGCGAAGCGGATCTGAATAACGAACTGCGCCAGCAAAAACGTATCACGCCACACATCATCAGCCAGATCGTGGAGTTCTCGCAGGATCGCAAAGGCGTCATGATTTTTGCTTCCACGGTGGAACATGCGGGTGAGATTTTTGGCCTGCTGCCGAAAGGCGAAGCGGCCCTTATCAGCGCACAAACGCACGCCGTCGAACGCGACCGGCTGATCACGGCATTTAAAGCGCAGCAGTTACGCTATCTGGTGAACGTCTCGGTGCTGACCACCGGTTTTGACGCCCCGCACGTGGACTTGATCGCCATTTTGCGTCCGACGGAATCGGTCAGCCTGTATCAGCAAATCGTCGGGCGCGGGCTGCGTCTGGCGCCGGGTAAAACCGATTGTCTGATCCTCGATTACGCCGGAAACCCGCACGATCTTTTCACGCCGGAAGTCGGCAGCCATAAACCGGCGGGCGATAACAAACCGGTGCAGGTCTTCTGCCCCGCCTGCGGCTTCGCCAATATCTTCTGGGGGAAAACCACCGAAGACGGCACGATCATCGAACATTTTGGCCGCCGCTGTCAGGGCGTGCTGGAAGATGACGAGGGCCAGCGCGAACAGTGCGATTTCCGTTTCCGCTTTAAAAGTTGCCCGCACTGCGGCGCGGAAAATGATATCGCCGCGCGGCGTTGCCACCAGTGCCAGGAAATTCTGGTCGATCCGGACGATATGCTGAAAGCCGCACTGCGCCTGAAAGATGCGCTGGTGCTGCGCTGTAGCGGCATGAATCTGGAACAGGGGCGCGACGATAAAGGCGAATGGCTGAAAATCACCTATTACGATGAAGACGGCGCGGATGTCTCCGAACGTTACCGTCTCAGCACGCCCGCCCAACGCATGGCGTTTTTGCACAATTTCCTGCGCCCTCACCAGCGCGCACCGGGTGTACCGCTGGAATGGCAGACGGCGGCGGATATCGTCGCCCTGCAAGTTTTACTGCGCCACCCGGATTTCGTGGTGGCCCGCATGAAGGGCCAGTTCTGGCAGGTGCGGGAGAAAATGTTTGATTATGAGGGGCGATACCGGCGTGCCAATGAACTGCGCGGGTGAGTAAATAAGCGAATACTGGCTATTTATATTGCTGCCACCGCCCTGCTCCGGTATCATACCGCCCGCTTTCGCCTTGTGTGGAAGCCGTAATACTCAACTCGTCACTCGGTCGCAGGTGGCGGGGCAAATCTTAGAAGTAGTGCTAATAGAGAAACATACAATGTTCACTATCAATGTTGAAGTACGTCCGGAAGCAGAGCAGGGCAAAGGTGCGAGCCGCCGCCTGCGTTTAGAAAACAAATTCCCAGCTATCATTTACGGTGGCTCAGCTGCTCCAGTTTCAATCAAACTGGACCATGATTCTGTTAAGAACATGGAAGTTAAAGCGGAGTTCTACTCTGAAGCTATTACTCTGGTTGTCGACGGTAAAGAAACCAAAGTTAAAGTTCAGGCTGTTCAGCGCCACCCGTTCAAGCCAAAACTGGCTCACATCGACTTCGTTCGCGTTTAATCGCTGACTAAGTTGTTGCGCATCGGGACGCCGTGCGAGAACAAATAAAAAACACCGCTCAGGCGGTGTTTTTTATTGGGCGCTGTTCAGGTTTTCTCCCCCCTTTCATAAGGGAGAGAACCGGGAATTACTTCCCGCTTTTACGCTGCAACTGATCCCGCAGATTGGGTGGCGTGCCTTTAATGGTCAGCGTATCGGTCGCCGGATCCCAGAAAATACGTTCGCCCATCAGCATGGCATCGAAATTAATGCTCAGACCGCCGCCGCTGCCGGCGAATTTGGTCAGCTGACGCAAGGTGCTGCGGTCCGCCGGGAACGTCTCTTCCAGCGCGTATCCCTGCTCCTGAGTAAACTCTTTGAATTTCTTGTCATTCCACGGCGGCAGCTCTTCGGACAAATCATCCAGGGCGATTTCTTCGCCTGCCTGCAACTGCTCATTACAGTAGGTGTAAACCTGCTGACGGTAATTCTGACGCTCATTTTTATCGAGCTGCGCTTCGGTACAGAAATCATCCACCGCCTGTAACAAACCACGGTTTTGCGCTTTGGTGTCCAGACCCACGGACGCGCCGAGGAAATCCATGAAGAAGTCAGAAACTTTGCGCCCTACCCGACCTTTAAGGAACGTCAGATAACGGGTGGATTCAGGATTGGTTTCCCATTCGGTCAGATCGACACGCGCCACGATGTCCGCGTGGTTGATGTCCAGATAATGAATACTGCTCACATCCAGTTGCTCATTCACGCGCATACTGCTGCGGCTGTTCAGCACCGCGACCAGTAAATAATCCACCGCCAGGAAGCGATAATGGCAAAACAGCACCACGCCGCCTTCGGCGAACGGATATTTAGCCAGCTCGTCACGCAGGCGGCCGGTGGCGGCGCGGCTGAATGACAGGAAATCATCGTCCCCTTTGCGGCAGCCACGCAGTGCAACGGCCAGCTCGCTGTCTTCGTTGAACAGACCGTACGCTTTGCTTTTTGCACTGTAGACGCGGTGCAATTCCGCCATCATTTCATCAACGGCAGCATTTGGCGTCAAAAGCGTGTCGCGCAGCACAACATCCAGCGTTTGCTCATCGCGTTTGTTCAACTGGTGCAGAGCGATCTGCTCGATATCCAGACTCATGGGGAATTTCTCCTGTTAGAAATGCAGCCGTATAAGGGGGGTTTGCCTGCGGGGCGTATTCAAACACTGAAGCGCCAAAGCCGCAACCACTCCCGCCGCTGAAACACTGATTAATAGATGCGATCAATACCGGAACGTTATCTCCGTTATAAAAATGCGGAAACTGATGCCGTGATCAGCTAAGATATTGGACTTTGTCAGATCAAGAAGCACAATACTCTATGGCACAATCATCCCGTTACAGTGACGAACATGTTGAACAGCTCCTTTCCGAGCTGGCAACCGTTCTTGAAAAGCACCGCGCCCCAACCGATCTTTCTCTGATGGTTCTGGGCAATATGGTGACTAACCTGATTAATACCAGCGTCGCTCCTGCACAGCGCAAAGCGTTATCACAGTCTTTTGCTAATGCCTTGCAAGCGTCGATAAGAGAAGATAAAGCCCATTAATCCATTACTTGCCCAATACCTCTCATGGTGACAAATAGTCAGCGCTATCGCGAAAAAGTTTCCCAGATGATCAGCTGGGGGCACTGGTTCGCCCTGTTTAATATCCTGCTCATTCTTGGGATCGGCAGCCGCTACCTGTTTGTTTCTGACTGGCCTTCTTCCCTGCAAGGGCGCATTTACGCGCTGGTCAGCTGGCTTGGGCATTTCAGTTTTATCGGTTTCGCCGCCTATCTGCTGATCATCTTCCCGCTGACCTTCGTGGTGATGTCGCAAAGGCTGTTGCGTTTCCTGTCAGCGATACTGGCGACTGCCGGGCTTACGCTGGTGCTGGTGGATACCGAGGTCTTTACCCGTTTCCACCTGCACATCAATCCTGTGGTTTGGGAACTGGTCGTCAACCCCGGACGGGGCGAGATGGCGCGCGACTGGCAGCTGATGTTTATTGCCGTGCCGGTGATTTTCCTGCTCGAAATGCTGTTCGGGACCTGGGCATGGCAAAAGCTGCGCAGCCTCAACCGCCGCAATTTTGCCAAACCCATCGTCGTGCTGTTCATCGTCAGCTTCTTTGCCTCGCACCTGATGTATATCTGGGCGGATGCCAATTTCTATCGCCCGATCACCATGCAGCGTTCAAATCTGCCGCTCTCTTACCCGATGACCGCGCGCAAATTCCTTGAAAAACATGGTCTGCTGAATGCCGAAGAGTACCAGCGGCGCCTTATCGAGCAGGGAAATCCGGAAGCGCTGGCGGTGGAATACCCGCTCAACAGCATCACGTTCCGCAATACCGGCACCAAATACAATCTTCTGATGGTGGTGCTGGACGGCGTGCATACTTCCACGCTGGATAAGGACATGCCTGCACTGAACGATTTTGCCAAACAGAACATCCGTTTTGAGCAGCATTTCAGCTCCGGCAATCGAGATGATACCGGCCAGTTCGGCCTGTTCTACGGCATCTCGCCGACCTACATGCAGGGCATTCTCGCTGCCCGTAAACCTTCTGCGCTGGTGACCTCGCTGGAACAGCAGGGCTACGAGTTTGGCCTGTTTGCCTCTGACGGCTTTGATAATCCGCTGTACCGTCAGGCATTACTGACCGACTTTACGCTGCCAGCGCCGGTGAAACAGTCCGATCAACAGACGGTGGCGCAGTGGCAACAATGGCTGAACGTGCGCGGCAATGGCCCGTGGTTCTCCTACGTGAATCTGAACGGCATCAGTGCTTCGTTGCGCCAGAACGGCGACAGCGTGCCGGTGGGGAATACCTTTATTCACCGTTACCAGCGCGGCGCACAAAGCGTCGATCAGCAAATCACGGCTATCCTGCAATCGCTAAAAGATCGCGGTGAGCTGGATAAAACCGTGGTAGTGATCACCGCGTCGCACGGCATTGAATTCAATGAGAACGGTACCTGGGGTTCAGGCAATGCCATGAACCGCCAGCAGTTGCAGGTGCCGCTGATCATTCACTGGCCGGGCACACCGGCACAGAATATCGATAAGCTGACGGCACATGCCGATGTAATGACCACGCTGATGCAGCGCCTGTTGCACGTCACCACATCGCCGGCGGATTACTCGCAGGGTGAAGATTTGTTTGCTGCGAAACGTCGCCACAACTGGGTGACCACCAGTGACGATGGCACGCTGGTCATCACCACGCCGGACCAGACGCTGGAACTGGAAAGCGACGGGGATTACCGCGCCTTCGACGCCAACGGCAAACACATTAAAGATCAGAAACCTGAACTCAGCCTGCTGCTGCAGGTACTGACAGACGAGAAACGCTTCCTGGCTAACTGATTCGCTTGTGTTAAGAAAAAGGCCTTCACCGATGCGTCAGTGAAGGCCTTTTTGTTTGTCAGTGGCGCGGGCGGTTTACAGCCCCGCCCACCATAGTCTGGCTTTCAGCCCCCATGAAGACGTCCAACCGGTGGTGCTACTGACCACCTCGCCTTTACTGATGATCACAAACGTCGGCGTCACGCCCACATCCCACTGCGAAGAGATCTCGCCGCGCGGATCATTAACCACCGGCATGACGAAATGTTTCGCGGTCAGATACTGCTGAATTTTTGCCGCATCGCCCGAACGCAGCGCCACGGTGATCACATTCCCGCCCTCTTGCGCCAGCGTTGCCACCCCTGGCGTGGTCATCTTGCAGATCCCGCACCACGTCGCCCAGAAGTAGACCAGCAGCGGCCGCTGCTGGCTTTGTTCGAGCAGCGTGATGCGTTGCCCCTCCAGAGTTTGCAGGGCCTGATTGCCGAAATTCGCCGGAGCCTGCGGCGCCCGCAGGAAATCCATGCCGGACGTCACGGCAATGATCAGCAGCGCCATCACCGCCCCTTCGCGTAACCGGCGCTTAAGTTTTGTCATGTTGTGCCTTCGCCAGTTGCTCCTTCACCAGTTTGTTCAGATCTTCCCAGCTGATGGCACCCGCCACCAGCTGATCGCCAATGATCGTGGCTGGCGTCCCCTGAATGCCCAGCACTTCCGCAATTTCCACGTTGGTTTTCAGCTCAAGATAACTGGCTGGCGTAACGGTGATCGGCGCCAGTCCGACACTTTTCACCGCCTCCACGGCGCTGGCCTCGTCATGCGGCCCTTTTTTGGACATCAGGCGCTGATGTACAGCCAGAAACTTGTCGGGATGCTGCTCCCAGACGGTCATCGCCGCGCGACCGGCAATGATCGAGCTGGCACCGCGAAAAGGCAGCAACTTGATCACCACCGCTACTTGCGGATTTTCCTTCACGACGCGTGCGAGCAGCGGATCAAACTGTTTGCAGTACGGGCAGTTGTAATCGGTAAAAGACACGATCGTCAGCCGGGGATTTTTGGCACCAAAGTGCGGCGTGGCCGGATTATTGAACAGCGTCTCTTCCGGCGTCATCGCCAGCACAGCGGGAGACATCACCATCATCAGTATCAGCATTAACATTTTCATTATTCAGCTCCCTGGGCATTTTTCAGCCCCTTTAACACGGCTTCGCGGGTCAGCAGCGGCGACAGAATCTCGCCATCAGGCCGCTGCGGGCCATAAATTTGATTGAAGGGTACGGCGACGCTGCCGCGCTTTTGCAAAAATTCATTGATGGAGGGCGACGGCAAACTCCAGTCACCGCGCAGGGCGACGACCTGTTTGTCCGTCAGCGCCTGCTGCACATCATCACGCAGCAGGACATTGTATTTATTGGCTTTACAGGTCACACACCAGTCAGCGGTAACATCCACAAACACCACTTTTTTCTCTGCCAGCGCATCACGAATCGCCTGCTCTGACAGCGGTTGCCAGCGAATTTCATCCCGCGGGGGGTGGATACCGGTGTTCCAGGAGAGGCTGAAGAAGAGCGCCAGCCCCGCCACCAGCCCGGCACCGCTGGCGATTGCCGCAGCGCGCAGGCCATAACGGCGTGCGCAGGCCACCACCAGTATCAGCAGCAGAACCCCGGCGATGACCATTGCCCCGCGTTCGGGCAGATGGTTTTGCAACAGGCTGAGCAGCCACAGGCAGGCGGCGAGCATCAGCGCACCGAGCGCCATCCGCACACGCAGCATCCAGCGGCCAGGGCGCGGAAGCCGCAACGCCAGACCCGGCCAGAGGGCGATCATCAGCCACGGCAGGCTCATGCCCATTCCCAGCATCAGAAATAACCCCCACAACACCGGCAACGACGCCGCCAGCGCAAAAGCCACGGCGGTGCCAAGGAAAGGCGCAGAGCACGGCGTTGCCAGCAAGGTGGCGAAGGCGCCTTCGGCAAAATGACCGGCTAAACCGCTGCGTTTTTGCGTCGCCAGCCGCGTGGTCAGGCGGGAAGGCAGCGTGATCTCAAACAGGCCCAGCAGATTGGCGGTGAACAGCGCGGTGACCGTCACCATCAGCCCGATAAACCATGGGTTCTGAAACTGAATGCCCCACCCCAGCGTCTGATTCGTGGCGCGCAGCACCGTCATCAGTAGCGCCAGCGCGAGGAACGACGTGATAATCCCGGCGGATGAGGCCAGAAACTGCACCCGGACGCGTTGCCGGTCACGGTGTTCCACCTGCAAAATTGTGCCGAGTTTCATCCCCAGCACCGGCAACACGCACGGCATCAGATTGAGAATAAATCCGCCCGCCAGCGCCATCAGCGCGATCTGCCACAGCACCGCACCGCGGCCTGCGGGCGCGGGCAGCGCCCCGACGTTCAGGTTAAGTTGCTGGGCAAGGCCGCTGTCTGCCAGCACCACGCTGACGCTTTTGCCACGCAGATCCCCGGCCACATCGCCCCACTCGTCAGTCACCGGCAGCGTGACCTGTAACTGCGCCCCGTCCACCTTCACGACCGGCTTACCAAACGCACTGCCGTCGAGCGTATCAATAAACAGCTCGGGGTTTTGCCAGCCCTGCTCGCGATGAGCAGAAATCAGCAGGCTGCCCGTGCGATAACCTGCCGAGGCGCGGTCTGTCAGACCTTGTGCAATAGGCACTTTTCCCATCGCGATGGCAAACTGGCGGGCAAAATCCTCACGGTCAGCGCCCGCGCCGGGCTCAAGGCTGAAGGGAAAATCAGTCAGAATACAGACGTTGCTGCACACCGGCAGCGTCAGTGTACCGGCGAGTTTCTCAGGCACCTGACCGCTGATGATCAGCGGCAAATCGACGTTATCGTGATAGCCCTGCGTGGTGATGCCCGCCACGTCAAACCGCGACGGCGTCGGCCAGAACCAGGTCACGGCACCGGCGACAGCCTCGCTTTCCCAGCTAACGGACGGCGCAATGCCCCCTTCACCGGGCGAGCGCCAGTAGGTTTTCCAGCCTTTTTCCAGACTGACCGACAGCAGCATCCGGGTTTCTCCGGCCATGCCATCCGCAGGCTGCGCCTGTAAACGCACCCTGGCATGTGTATTTTGCGGACTTTGCAGCCAGCCGGAATCGGCTGCTGTTCCGGCGTGCAGCCAGAGCATCAGAAAGCAGCCAAACGCCGCCCTGAATAAACTTCGCATAGATTTTCTCCAAAAATAAAAAGGTCACCTTCCGTTGAACAACGCAGGTGTATTTTTATTCCCGGAAAACGCACAGCCGCAGATGCACCCGCAATCGGGGCACCGGCACGGCGTCGGGGAGACGTAAGCGAATGGCCGCCATCGTGCCGCGTGACAAAAAGGCCAGCAGCAGGCTCAGCGCCAGCAACGCAAATTCCAGGAGGAGAGGCGGAACAGAAAGCAGTGATTTACTGCTCAGTTCGCAGGGTGTGGGGAGGGTGTCCACCCCGGCAGGCTTTTCAGCCAGTGCAGAAGACGCGGGTTGCGTCACAAGAGGCTGATTCAAAATGGCAGATAACGCGTTCAGCCCGGCAATGCGCTGCGTCATACAAGTCAGTATGACGAGACAGGCCAGGCAAAAGAAAATCAGTGCTGAACGCCGTTGTTTATCCACATTTCCCTCGTATAGTTCGCTGCCATTCTAGCGGGCAGGAAAACATTCACAAGGGTTATGGTTGGCGAATTACATGAATTTACGCTGAAAAAGGTGAATCTGATTCCACCGTCAGGGTCAAAAATCGCTAGAGCAGACCGGTCAGTTACTGTATATTTAGCCAGTTAATCACATACAATAATCACGAGGAAAGTTATGCGGGTTGAACTGATTTTTGACAAACGGAATGTCTCCGGCATCCCAAACGCCAGTGAAAAAATTGAAGCCGAGCTGGCGAAACGTGTTCACCGAATGTTCCCTGACGCGGAAGTCAAAGTGAAGCCCATGCAGGCGAACGGCCTGAATACTCACGGGGCCAGTAAGCAGGAACGCTCACAATTAAATCAAATGTTAGAGGAAATGTTCGAAGAAGCGGATGAATGGCTGTCGGTGGAATAAAAACGGGCTTTGCCGTTGCACTTGCTTACAAAGCGCAATTGAAATAAACAATCCATGCCTTTGGCTTAATATAAGATGTCGGTGATATACGAAATTCATTATCAATCAGAGCGATGAGTCGCATTATATTGGGTACAGACTGGAGAGAATTATCCGGTTTTTATTGTCCCCGCCTCCTCGCTTTTCGCTTCAAATGCATTCATGACTTTGCGAAACCGCCATGCCACCGAGCTCAAAAAAATCCAGCGCCCAACCCCACTTTTATGCCAAGCGCTTTGCGCTGATTTGTCTGGGCATTGTCTGTTGTATGGCACTTCTGCTTGGCCGGGTGGGATATTTACAGCTGCTGAATCAGCCGATGCTGGAGAAAGAAGCCGACTCCCGCTCGCTGCGTTCCAACGTCATTCCTGCCGTACGTGGCACGATCTCCGACCGTAACGGCCACCCGCTGGCGTTAAGCGTCGCATCGAAAGACATCGTGGCCGACCCGTTCCGCATCCTTGAATTGCACAGCGATTTGAACAGTCCGAAATGGCAATATCTGGCCTCCGCGCTCAATATGCCGCTTTCGCAGTTGCAGCAAACCATCAACAGCGATCCGCAGCGCCGCTTTGTCTACCTTGGTCGCAAAATTGAAGAAGGCATTGCCGAAGATATCGGTCAGTTGCATCTCGGCGGCATCAGCAGTATTCACGATGACAGCCGCTACTACCCGATGAGCGAAGCCGCGGCCAACCTGGTCGGGGTGGTCGGCACCGACAATGAAGGGCTGAACGGCATCGAAAAAGGGTTCAATGCGCTGCTGGAAGGCAAGCCGGGAATGCGTGAATACCGTCAGGATCGCCACGGTAACGTCATTGGCGTGCTCAAAGAGGTCGCTCCGCAACAACCGCCGACCATCAATCTGAGCATCGACAGCTTTATGCAGTACGTTCTTTACTCGCGTCTGCGCACCGGCGTTCTTCTCAACCAGGCGGAATCTGGCGCCGCCGTGCTGGTGGACGTCAATACCGGCGAAATTTTAGGGATGGCGTCGTTCCCCTCCTACAACCCGAATAACTATGCCGGTGTCGCGGTCAAAGACATGCGTAACGTCGCCATCAGTGACAGCTTCGAGCCAGGTTCTACCGTGAAACCGCTGGTGGTGATGGCCGGTCTGGCACGGCGGATGATCCGCCCTGATTCCGTTCTCGATACCCACCCCTACACCGTTAACGGCCACCTGATCAAAGACGTCGGCCACTGGCCTGCCCTGACCATCACCGGTATTTTGCAAAAATCCAGCGACATCGCGGTGTCCCATATCGCTCTGGCAATGCCAGCCAACGTGCTGGTGCAACTCTACCAGTCGTTCGGGCTGGGCAAACCTACAGACTTGGGTATCGGCGGCGAAAGCAGCGGTTATTTCCCGGCGCACCGTGAACGCTGGGCAGACATCGAGCGTGCCACCTTCTCGTTCGGTTACGGCCTGCGCGTGACGCCGCTGCAAATCGCCCGCGAGTACGCCACGATTGGCTCAGAAGGGATTTATCGCCCGCTGTCGATCACCAAAGTGACGCCTCCGGTACTGGGTACCCGGATCATGTCTGCTGACGTGGTGCGAACCGTCATTCATATGATGGAAAGCGACGCCCTGCCCGGCGGCTCCGGCCTCAGTGCCGCGGTTCCCGGTTATCGTTTGGCGATCAAAACCGGTACGGCAGAGAAAATGGGCAGCAGCGGCAAATATGACGGCGGCTACATCAACTATACGGCCGGTGTCGCACCGGCCAGTAATCCGCGCGTGGCGCTGGTGGTGATGGTCAACAATCCGCAGGCCGGTAAACACTTCGGGGGTTCAGTGGCTGGCCCGATATTCGGGCAAATCATGGGCGAAGTCCTCAATCACATGAATATCGCCCCGGATGCGCTGGTGCCTGAAACGCCGCCGACCACTGTCATTAACGGCGGTCAGAAAACCGATCTGGTGAGACGTCCGGCCACCGAGGGATAGCGCCGCAGCAGCGCTGTCACTGGATTTGTGCGGTAAATAGGGTTAACGTGCGCGTGATTTGTTGGTAAAACTGATGCTGGTAAACACACAGGTTTTCAGCACAGAAGTGACGTCATTTGCAGGTTAGCCCCACGCTGGAGGAAGAGCTCAGGCTCTGATAGAAAAGAATGAAGCGGCTATTTATCGTTTTGCTGGTATTTGTAGTGGTCTGTATGGGTGTTATTGCGCTGAATATGCAGGGCAGCGGCCCCTGGTAACTGAGGTATCCCTATGCCAACCCGTAAGAACTTTATTATTCTGATCGTTCTTATTCTCGTCGGGATCGTACTTCTGGACGATGGCATTGCCAGATTAATTCACTGGATGCTGTTGCGGTAAATCATGGCCCGTCAGGCTGCACGCGCAGTTCTGATCTGCGGGCCATTTTTGTGAACCCTTCTCATCCGCAAGACCTGCCACGCCATCATCGCTAAGTCGTGTATAATAGGCCTATTCGACATCAATACAGACTGGTTATGGCTCAAGACATTCATCTCGCAATCGTCAGCGCACTCAGCAAATGGATCGAAGGCCATCTGGGCCGTGTGATCCATCTGGAAGAACTGGCTGAGTACTCCGGCTATTCGCTCTGGCACATGCAAAAACTGTTCAAGGAATCGACAGGCATTTCTCTGGGGAAGTACATCAGGGAACGTCGTCTGGCGAGCGCTGTTTATCAGCTGAGCAGCAGTGAAACACCGATTTTTGATATCGCAATGGATTTCGGATTCGGCTCGCAGTCGCATTTCACCTACATGTTCCGCAAGCGTTTTAATATTACGCCGCATGAATTCCGCCAAAACCCCGACATCAAACTCGATGTTTCTCCGCCGCTGCATCTGATCCACCAGAAATCAGCCTGAGGCTGTTAAAAACCCATCTCCGTCAGGCCCGGATGCGTATCCGGCCTGCGCCCCAGCGGCCAGTGGAATTTGCGTTCACTTTCCTGAATCGGTAAATCATTGATACAGGCGTGACGTTCAAACATGTGTCCCTGCTCGTTGAACGCCCAGTTCTCATTCCCGAAACTGCGGAACCAGTTACCCGAATCATCTTTCCATTCATAAGCAAAACGCACTGCAATCCGCTCACCATCAAACGCCCATAACTCTTTGATCAGCCGGTATTCCAGCTCTTTGGCCCATTTACGTTGTAAGAAAGCCACCACGGCATCCTGCCCGTTCACGAATTCGCTGCGATTTCGCCAGCGGGTATCCGCCGAGTAAACCTGACTGACCCGCACCGGGTCGCGGCTGTTCCAGGCATCTTCCGCCAGACGGATTTTTTCGATTGCGCTTTCACGGCTGAAGGGGGGCAACGGCGGTTTAGTTAACATAAGCACCTCATGAGGAAAAAAGGATGTAGACAAGTCTGTCTACACAAAAGCCTAGCGCATGTAGACAGAGTTGTCTACAATCGATGCATTCACTTCCGGAGGTTTTTTCAATGTCTGTCGATCGTTCTGCCCTGTCCGCCCGTGACCGGATCTTACTGACCGCCCATGACTTGTTTTACCGCGAAGGGATCCGCGCCACGGGGATTGACCTCATCATCAGGCAAGCCGGGGTGACCAAGGTGACGTTCTATCGTCATTTTGCCAGTAAGAATCTGCTGGTCAGCGCATTTCTCGATTACCGGCATGAACGCTGGATGACGTGGTTTGAGGAAAAACTGGCGCAGGAAATGGACGCGTGTGCCGGCGATTTTCCGCTGGCGCTGACGGCAACGCTGGCCGAATGGTTTGAGTCTGAGGATTTTCGCGGTTGTGCGTTTATCAACAGCGCCCTGGAATTTTCGGAACCGCTGCCGCAGGTGCTCGACATCGCGGCCAGCCATAAACAGCAGATGGCCGATGCCATCGCGGCCTGTCTTCCTGAAAGCGCGGAGCGTGCATTCAGCGCGCAGGCCATTGCGATGATAACTGACGGAGCCATTGTGACCGCTCAAATCAACCGCAACATCCCGCAGGTGCTTTCCATGCTCAAAGCCACGCTGGTGGCTTTTACCGGGCAGCCCCCGGCGGTTCAACGCCCATAAAAAAACGCGGCCGGTAAGGGCCGCGCTTTTCTCACGCTTTCACTGCTTTTCTATCATCCTGAGCGTCATTCTGTGTCTGAGAAAGGCACGCTTAGAACTGATACACCAGACCTACCGCCGTCACGTCATCGGTATTGATACCGGCGTTATCGGTGAAGGTGCTGCTGTCGATCAGGTTAATTTTGTAATCAACGTAGGCCGACATATTTTTGTTGAAGTAGTAGCTCGCGCCCAGATCGACAAATTTCACCAGATCCTGATCCTGATAGTTGTTGCCCAGACGGTCTGTGCCTAAATCTTTACCGCGCGTTTGGTTATACGCCACGAACGGACGCAGACCAAAGTCGAACTGGTAGCTGGCGTAGGCTTCAAACGCCTGAGACTGGTTGGCATAACCGTAAGCTTCTGAATCGGTAGAACCGAAGCGGGAAGCGTTATATGCCTGAGTGAACATCGCCGCCAGGTACACATTGTTGGCGTCATATTTCAGACCCCCGGTGTAACCTTCCGCTTTTTTACCTTCGCCCATAATGCCCGGAGCGGAATTCTGCTCGTCAGTACGGTCGGAGTTAAAGAAAGCACCCGCCACGCTGACGCCTGCGCCAATATCGTAGCTCAGAGACATACCGTAACCGTCACCGTTCTGCGTCAGCACATCACGGGTACCCGGCTCACCGCCGCCGCTGTCGTTTTTACCCTGATATTGCAGGGCAAAGTGCAGGCCATCCACCATGCCGAAGAAGTTATCGTTACGGTAGGTCGCCACGCCGTTAGTGCGCTGGAAGAGGAACTGATCCGCGCCGTAGGTGGAACCATCGAACTCAGGCTGCATGTCGGTCCAGGCGGCGACGTCATACAGCACGCCGTTGTTACGACCGTAATCAAATGACCCCATATCACCAAATTTCAGACCCGCAAACCCGTAACGGGTAAATGCGCGATCGCCATCGTCAGAGCTTTCTGCCTGATTAGCCTGAACCTGATATTCCCACTGACCGTAGCCGGTCAGCTGGTCGGTGATTTGCGTTTCTCCTTTGAAGCCTAAACGGATGTAGCTCTGATCGCCGTCAGAACCCGCGTTGTTGGAAAAATAGTGTAAACCATCAACTAAACCGTAGAGGTCCAGTTTGTTGCCATCTTTATTGTAAACTTCTGCCGCACTGGCTGATCCTGCGACCAATAACGCAGGGATCATGAGCGAAAGAATACGGAGTTTCATTATATTTATCCTCGATAGGTGTCGAGCCGCGCCACTGAATGTAAAGTATCGTTTTTTCTTTTTTACTGAGGTAAAACTTTTTTAAGAATTGTTGGCCCGACATGGCAACCCCATTCTCTGGATATAACGACGAATAAGCCAGAAAGAAAATGATACGAAGTTAGTTAAGACATTTCTTATTTATTGATAGATGTAACAAAATATTAAAAAAGAGTCAGTTTGCGTCTGTTTATTTTTGTTAAATTAAAGCACGCAAAGCTAAATTATCATTTAATTCAATTAAATCATTAAGTTAATACAAATAATTACCGCACTAAGTGATAAAGCAAACGCCAAACAATAATATATACTTCTCCTCGCTATCATCATTATTTGTTATTGAATTACCCTCATTCCCCGTTTTGTGGAAACAACAGCCGGCCCTTTGTGGTCGGTTTTTTTTTGCTTGCGGATTAATGGTTGCGTGGCGTGATATTAAATGCGGGTGGTTATTACACATATTGACATTCTTCCTCCATAATTAATTCACCCTTTCTCCTTATTTCAGACAACCATTTAATTAATATCCGATATCTAAATACCGAAATAGACAGGGAATAATGCCGGTTTATTCAGCGTTAAATTGTGCAGGGTTTGTTCGTCACTCAGGAGCGGATCCGTTACTATAGCCAGCATAATTTCCGCTGCGGGACGCGACACCGCCTCCTCGCCACGGCAAGCATGAAGGGATCTACCTAAAGTCAGAGCAATCTCGCTGACCTGTGCGCATAACAACGTTAGACTGCGTTGCCACGTAATACCTTCTTTATACGATAGTTCAGGCTCCTCAACCGTTCAGGGAAACTCATGCCGCACCAGGATCAGTCCGACACCCTATCCAAAGCCAGAATGCTGCTGGCAACCCGCCGTTTTCTGAAACTCGACGAGTGGCTGTTGTCACTGATGCGTGGATGGCAGAATCAGACTGAAGGGGATTCCGTGTATGGGCTGCTGATGCATCCCGCAACCTTATTTACCGGCAGCGAGACTCCACCGCTTAATGCGCTGGAAATTCTCAGCGACTGGGCGCAGCAATGTCCGCAGAGTTACCACGCCCACGTTTTGCTCGGCATGGTCTGGCATGAAAACGCCTGGCTGATTCGCCAGACAGCGGCCGGTGAGGAAGTGGAAGATCACCAGTGGCTCGGTGCTCAGCTGTGCTGTGATTACGCCGTGCTGGCTTTTTTACGTGCAATAGAATTGCATCAGCGCCCGACGCACGCCTTCCGCCATATGATGAATCTCAGCGGCGGATTCGGTGAACCCTACTGGCTAAAATCTCTGTTTGCCGGTGAAGTTCCGCTGCCCTTGCATGAGAAGTTTTCGATTCAGGGCAGCGAAATCTGGCAGGCCGGCGTCGCCCACATTCATGCGCTCGGATTCGAACCGGCGACACAGTGGCCGCAGACGTTACCGGTGGCGTTGCAGGACACCCGCAAACAGGATGAAGAACCGGTGGATCACTGGCTGCGCATGGCGATGTCCGTGCGTCATGCCGACGTCGGCACCATGGAGTCCTATCTGCTTTTCCATTCCGCCTTCTGGGGCGGCAGCGATGAACAGCAGATGTTAATCATCGACAGCCCGCTGTGTGCGGAATTCAGCGAAGAAGAACGTAATCAGTTTCGCGCCAACGCCTTGTGCGATGCGCTCTCCGGGGATATCGCCGATCGCGATTCGCCCCGCGCCCTTGAGTTACAACAGCGTCTGGCCGAGCTCCTGGCGCAGTCTCTTGATCCGGCCACGCGTATCCGCCTGCTGGATCTGGCCGGAATTTGCGTGGCCTACTGGCAGGATGACGATCAGGCAGGTTTAGCCGTCTATCAGGAACTGTTTGCCGTCAGCCCGCAGGCCATGCCGGGAGATTTCGCCACGATGTTTATTTCCCGCGCGGTGCTGGCGAACGGCCACGAAGAAGGCATGCCGGTGTTGACGGCGCTGCTGACCCGCGCCCTCAGCCAGGCGACTCACCCGACGCTGGTGGCCTTTGCCGCCGCCGCGCTCGGATACGGTTTATACGGCTTACCGGCAAAACCGGAGCTGTGCGCAGGGCTGATGGATCACGCCTGGTCGCTGATGCAGCAATCCGGCGACGATCGCTTCGCAAAAGATCTGGTGACGCTGGCACACGATATGGCGATCAATGACGATCTGGATGCAGCGCATTTCCTGATGACCGAAATGGCGCGTCACGGCAGCGCCATCCACTGTTATGAGCTGTATTTTTTCTATCGCAACACCTGGCATCAGGACGTCCCCGCGCAGTATCACAACGACAGCAACGCCATGGATTGTGTGCTGAGCGCAGCACGTTCCGGCATGGTTCCGGCGATGTTCACCTGCGCAAACGCCCTGCGCGAAGGCCTCGGTGGTGAACCCGATTACGAGCAGGCAATGCAGTGGTATCAGCGTGCGATGGATGCGGGGCATTTATCTGCCGCCTACTGGCGCGCGAGTTGTGCCCTTGATAACGGTTCAGACGCACAAAAACGTCAGGCGGCCGAGCAGTGGTTGCCGGAGATTTTGCACAACGCAGACCATCCCGATCGCGCCGAAGCGGCCTATACCCTCGGCATGGCGTGGCTGACCGGCACCGGCGTTAAGAAAAATCGTTACATCGCCGGTAAATTTATGGAGTTTGTACTGGAGCTGAATCCTGAATCTGAAGCGGCTAAGCAGGTGCATGATGAGCTTAACGGCTCACTCAGATCGCGGATGAACCTGTGGCAGGATAAGCGGAAAGTTGAAGGTAATGATCCGACACGGGGGTTTAGGGGGCGGTTGCCGGAGTAAAGGGTGGTTATGGGATACGTTATCGTCAAAACCGTGAATATTTCGGTTTCTCAATAGCGTTGCTCGCCTGGCTTTTCGCGCCGAAACCGAGCAGAGAGGAAAATGCTTTTCCTCTCTGCACTCTCCTCGCTTTTTTTAAACACGCGCTGCCGCTGGGTCGATGGACATGATCTGATACTCCCCAATGTGGCGCAAAATCTTGCCGCTGCGCGGTTCCCTCCCCGCGGGATTCGAGCCCTGCGTCTCGAACCCCCGGTCGGCCAGATTTTTGAGCGCGCCATCTCACTATTTTTAAAGATAAAACCCAATCTGCCCCTTTTAATTTTTAAAAAATCAAAGTTAGTGAGGTGACGACCTAAAAATCCCCCAGCCGCGCTCAAAAATCGCGCCGGAGGAGTGGTGGAAAACCGCGCGTTTTTTTGCGCGGGTTGAAACCCGACGGGAGGGGACTGCGCAGCAGCGGGATTTTGCGGCAATAGCGGAGGGTGCTGAAACATAGCCAGCGAGCGGCAGCGCGCAGTGAAAGAGCCTGGGGGTCTTGGGGGTGGCGGCGATAAGCCACCCCCAAGTCGGTGTGGGCCGACGCCCACGACCTTGAACTTGAACTTGATCAAACCAGCACCTTATACATCACACTCGTGGATTCCAGAATCCCCGTGGTAGACATCGCGTAATGCGGAATTGTGCCGCTCAGCACGAAACCGAGATCCTCATATAAGGTCTGCGCCGGGCTGCCGGTAACGGTATCGAGCACCAGCAGCGTTTTTCCTTCCACCCGCGCCAGCGCTTCTGCCCAGGCCATCAGCTGGCGGGCAATGCCCCGGCGACGCCCGTCGGGATGCACCATCAGTTTGACGATATCGCCCCGATGTGCGCCGTTGGCAGGCTGATCAACCACCAGCTGCACCGTCCCGATAATGATCCCGTCAAGCCGCGCCACCAGCAGACGCCGCTCCCCAAGCTCGAAAGCGGGTAACAGCTTTTGCCAAAACGCCTGCGCCTGCACAAACCCAAACGGCAGCACAAAACCGATACTCGCCCCCAGCGCGACGGACTGCATCAGCGTATCGGCTAACGCCTCCAGATCGGCCACCGTCAATGCACCGCCCTGCACTTCACTGATCACTACTTCACTGACACTTTGCATAGAGTTAAGCCTTATTTCTGACAGAGTTTAAGGACGGGTGATAACGATGGCATAACGCGCATCGGCCGGGCCCGGAACATAAAAAGAGGAGGAACCATGAAGATGAAAACGCAGACAGTCGCCCGGTTCGAGCCGGTAACTGCGCGTATCCAGTGTGAAATCGAGCAGCCCTTCCAGCATCCAGATGTGCTGCTCAAGACCCACAACCGGCGGTGAATCGTAGACAATCGTGGCACCGGCTTTAAGATGCCCGGCAATCAGCTCCGCGCGAAATCCCGGCGCCGGTGCAGACACAGAACGGCGCTCAAAGCCGGTTTCGCGGTCATGCCAGACCGGTTGCTGTGCGGCGCGGATAAGTTCTGGCGGATTATCTTCCAGCGCCATCAGCAGCCGTGAGGTGGTCAGCCCGTAGGCCGCACTCAGTTTACCCAGCACAGACGCCGTCGGGCTGGTTTCAGCGCGCTCCACCCTTGAAAGCGTTGCCCGGCTGATCCCCGTGCGCTGCGCCAGAGACTCCAGCGACCAGCCCTGTGCGATGCGTAATTCCGCCAGCCTTTCTGCCAGCCGCAGATCGTGACTTTCCTGCCCGTTCTCCATTTCATTACCCCGCCTGATTTCTCAATACAGGGAAATTATCTCTTATCAGGGAAACAGGCAAGTTAATATAATGTAATCCGTTAGTATTAGGTAAGTTGTACAAAAATAATAAAGTTGTACAACTTTGCGACGAGACGCTAGAGTTAACATTAGTTTTATGAATATTTGGGCCAACACATGTCACTTTACAGCATCGGCGAGGTTGCTCGCATTTGTGGTATCAACCCGGTCACGCTTCGCGCATGGCAGCGCCGTTATGGCCTGCTCAAACCGCAGCGTACCGAAGGCGGCCATCGGCTGTTTAATGATGAAGATCTCGACACCATCCGCACCATTTTAGGCTGGATTGAACGGGGTATCCCGGTCGGTCAGGTGAAATCCCTGCTGGAAGGTAAAGTTGAGGCGGTGTCAGGCGACTGGTCGGAATCCGAGCACCGTTTGCTGACGGCCCTGCAAAGAGGCCAGAGCCAGAAAGTGCGTCAGGTGATAACCGAACTCGGGCGCGAATATCCCGCTGCGGCGCTGGTGAACAATGTATTTCGCCCGCTGCGTGCCCGGCTCAATCCCGGCGATCACCGCCTGCGCACCCTGCGCAGTCTGTTCGATGGCCTGGTGATCGAACATGCGGTGATGTGCATGAATGCCGCCCGTAAACGTCCTGGGGTGCGGGCTGCGCTGCTGGGCTGGGGCGCAATCGATACCACCGAATTGTGGCTCGAAGCCATCGTGCGGTGTGAAGAAGGGATGCAGGTGGAGGTTCTGCCCGGTCATCTCGAAGACCCACATCTGGAAAACGTGCTGTGCGATGAAGTCTACCTGTGGGCGGAAGGAAAACTGACGCAAATTCAGCGTTTACGCATGGCGCAGTGGGTCGATCAGGGGCTGACGATTTACCTGCTTGGCAGCGCATCGGTGCTGCTGGCGGCTGAGACTGGAAGTCACGAAGAGGCTGAAATCTGTGCAGTTGCCGATGATGAGACGGTTGTTCCGATACACAAATTTAAGGAAAAATAATGATTAAACATTTTCCTGAACCCCCTCTTTCAGCCGATGTCCTGACGCGACTGTGTGAATTCTACCGTCATCTGGACATGAGCCTGCTGCCCCAGCTTTCGCGCATTTATCACCCGCACGTGGTGTTTATCGATCCGGTCTCCCATTACGACGGCGTAGATGCCCTTGAGCGATACTTCGCACAACTGCTCAAAAAAGTGAATTACTGCCGCTTTGACATTCAGCCTCCGCTGATTCAGGGCGAAGAGGCGTCGCTGTTCTGGCGTATGGAGTATTCCCACCCTTCACTGAAAAAAGGTCAGGCGATGTCTCTTAACGGTGCAAGCCATTTACGCCTTGCCGAAAACCGCATCATTTATCAGCGCGATTATTACGATCTCGGTGCCATGATTTACGAGCACGTCCCGATGCTCGGCGGTGCCGTTCGCGCCATCAAAGCTAGGTTGAAATAATGCGCCGCGTACTGATCACCGGTGCCAGTTCGGGTATCGGTCAGCAACTGGCGCAGGATTACGCTGATGAAGGCTGGGAAGTCACGGCCTGCGGCCGCGATGGCGGCAAACTCGACGCCGTTGCCGGGCACAGCCCGCTTATCGTCCCGCTGAGTTTTGATATCACCGATCTGGCACAAACGCGTCAGGCACTTCAGGGCGTGCAGGCCGATCTGGTGATCCTCTGCGCCGGTACCTGTGAATACCTGGATAACGGCGTGGTGGAAGCTGAAAAAGTCGCACGGGTCATCAACACTAATTTCATGGGCCCGGTGAACTGCCTCGATGCCCTGCTGCCCGGTTTAGCGCCCGGCAGCCGCGTGGCGCTGGTCGGTTCAACCGCCTCCTTGCTGCCGTTCCCCCGCGCCGAAGCCTATGGCGCCTCCAAAGCGGCGCTGGCGTATCTTGCCCGTTCGCTGTCGGTCGATCTGGTGTCGCGCAATATCCACATCTCGCTGATCCAGCCGGGCTTTGTCGATACCCCGCTGACCTCACGCAATGACTTTCCGATGCCGATGATGGTGACCGTCAGTCAGGCGTCGGCGCACATCCGTAAAAAGCTGGCGCACGGAGCCAGTGAAATTGCCTTCCCGCCACTTTTTGCCCATTTACTGAAGGCGGCCGCATTGCTGCCGGTGGGCGTGCAAAAATGGTTAAGCCGAAAAATGGTGAGATAAGATGACAACAAAAGTGGCGATCGTCGGCAGCGGTATTTCCGGCCTCAGCTGTGCGTGGTTACTGGCGCAGCGTCAGCCTGACTGTGAAATTACTGTGTATGAATCCGCGGCGACGCTGGGCGGGCACACCGCCACGCAGGACGTGGTGTGCGACGGCAAAGAGTACGCCATCGACACCGGTTTTATTGTCTACAACACCCGCACCTATCCTCATTTTATTGCCCTGCTGAAAGAGCTGGGCATTGAAGGCCAGACCACCGAAATGAGTTTTTCGGTGCGTAACCCGGTGAGCGGGCTGGAGTATAACGGCCACTCGCTGAACAGCCTTTTTGCCCAACGGCGCAACCTGTTTAAGCCACAGTTCTGGCGGTTTATCCTCGAAATTCTGCGCTTTAATAAACTGTGCAAGGCGCGTCTGCTCAATGCGCATAACGATGAAGATACGCTGGCTGACTTGCTGGATCAGAACGGCTTTACCCCGTTTTTCGCCCTGCACTACGTGCTGCCCATGGGCGCGGCGATCTGGTCCTCTTCCCTGAGCGACATGGCGAATTTTCCGCTGTCGATGTTCCTGCGCTTTTTCGACAATCACGGCCTGCTGGATGTGGCTAACCGCCCGCAGTGGATGGTGGTGCCGGGCGGCTCGCGGGAATATATCCGCCGGATGCACGAAAAATTACCGCGCAGCGTGACCCTCAGAACCCATACGCCGGTGACTGCCATCACCCGCAGCACTTACGATGTGACGCTGCACTCCGCACGCGGCGAAGAAACCTATGATCAGGTGATTTTTGCCTGCCATTCCGATCAGGCGCTGGCGATTTTAGGCGACAGCGCCACGGCGGATGAACGCGCCATACTCGGTTCGCTGCCGTACCAGGCTAACGACGTGATTTTGCACACCGACACCCATCTGTTGCCGCGTGAAAAGCGCGCGTGGGCGAGCTGGAATTATCAGTTACCTAATTCGCTGAAATCCTCCACCCGTGCCGATATGCGCGATACCAGCCCGGCGCACACCCGCCGCGCCAGCGTGACCTACAACATGAATATCTTGCAGGGTCTGGATGCGCCACACACCTTCTGCGTCTCGCTCAATCCGCTGACGCCGATTGATGAAAGCAAGGTGCTTTTTCGCACCACCTACATGCACCCGGTGCTGAATCTGGAAAGTCACCACGCGCAGCAACAGCGTTTTCGCATTAACGGCCAGCACCGCACCTGGTTTTGCGGCGCGTACTGGTATAACGGATTTCATGAAGACGGGGTCAACAGCGCCCGCGATGTGGTCGCGCAACTGGATTTGCAACTCAGCCGTGAAGCAGAACAACGGACGTCTGAGCAGGCCGCGTCATGAACAGCACGCTGTACGTCGGCACGGTGCGCCATCGCCGGTTTACGCCGGTCGATCACCGCTTCGACTACGACATTTTCATGCCGCTGATCGACCTTGACGAGCTGGATCAACTCCCCGCCGTGGGGATCCGCCTTGAGCGGTTTTCTGCGGCGAGCTTTCGCCGCAAAGATTATCTCGGCGGCGGCGACATCAAAACCAAAGCGCAGGACCGGATTGCCGAACTGACCGGAGAACGCCCGGATGGCCGGGTGATGTTGCTGTGTCAGCTGTGCTATTTCGGCTGCTATTTCAATCCGGTCAATTTTTACTACCTGTATGATAAGGCAGGTATTTTGCGCTGGATGCTGGCCGAAGTACGCAATACGCCCTGGAACGAACGCCACACCTACGCCGTGCTCCCTGACGGCTCGCAACCGGTGCCGAAAGCCTTTCATGTGTCGCCCTTTAATCCGATGGACATGGTCTATCACTGGCGTCTCACCCCCCCCGGGAAAGAGTTACACATCACTATCGAAAATCACCGCAAAGAACGTGAATTCGATGCTGCCCTGTCGCTCAGGGCGCTGCCGCTGACCCGCGAGGCGCTGCGTAAGCAACTGTGGCGACTGCCCCTCATGACCGCGAAAACCGCCCTGACCATTTACTGGCAGGCGGTAAAACTGTGGCTGAAACGGGCACCTGTTTATTCTCATCCTCCTGTTGATAAGGACTGATCATGAGCCAACCCGAAGTGCAACTCGCCCGCGAAGGGGCGACAAACCGGCGCAGCAAGGCTGCACGCGCACTGATCCTCGGCGTGTTAAAACAGCTGCATGGTGCCGGTCTGACCCTGCGGGAAGCAGGCGAGAATTCGCTGTTTTTTGGTGACCCGACCGCGCCGCTGCAGGGGGAAATCGAAGTACACAACCTGCGCGCCTACCGCCGTGTTTTGCTCGGCGGCAGCATTGCGGCGGGAGAAAGTTATATTGACGGCGACTGGACGACGCCCAATCTGACCACCGTGCTGCAACTGCTGGCGGAAAACCTCAAACTGGTTGATAAGCTCGAGGCCCGTCTGAGCTGGGTCACCGCGCCGCTTAACGGCCTGATCCACTTTTTCCGCCGCAACAGTCCGTCGCAGGCACGCAAAAACATTTCAGCCCATTACGATCTGGGCAACGATTTTTACCAGGGTTTTCTCGATGAGAAAATGCTCTATTCGTCGGCCTGGTATCAGGAACCGCAGATGACGCTGGAACAGGCGCAGGAAGCAAAAATGCGTCGTCTGTGCGATCAGCTGCACCTGCATGCAGGGGATCACCTGCTCGAAATCGGTACCGGCTGGGGAGCCATGGCGGAATTCGCCGCCCGTGAATATGGCTGTCAGGTCACCACCACCACGATTTCCCGCGAGCAGTACGACTATGCCTGCGAGCGCATCGAAAAGGCCGGACTGACCGGTCGCGTCACCGTGCTGTTTGAAGACTATCGCGCGCTGCGCGGGCAGTTCGACAAACTGGTGTCGATAGAGATGATCGAAGCGGTCGGCAAACGCTACCTCAAAACCTTTTTCAAACGCTGCAACGCACTGCTCAAGCCGAACGGCCGCATGGCCATTCAGGCGATCACCATTGCCGATCAGCGTTATGCCTCTTACAGCCGCAACGTCGATTTCATTCAGCGTTACGTGTTTCCCGGCGGTTTTTTACCTTCCATCACCGCCATGAACGACACCATGACCCGCTGCACCGGCCTGGTGGTACGCGATCTGTTCGACATTGGTTTCGACTATGCCCGCACGCTGCATGAATGGCGTGAACGCGTACAACGTTACTGGAATGCCCAGCTGGACGGCGCGCAGGACGAACGTTTCCGCCGCCTGTGGCTGTTTTATCTGTGCTACTGCGAGGCCGGATTCCGCGCGCGCACCATCAGCACCGTGCAGCTTATCGCCGAGCGGCGCGCATGAGCACCCTGCGCTTCTGGCTGCTGACGCTGGGTTTTGATGCCTGGTGGACGCTGGCCGTGTGGGGGCGCGAACGCGTTATTGTTTTTCTGCTGATCAGCAGCTTTCTGATGCTGGCGTTTACACCGTCCCGCCGCCGGTTATGGGTGGCGGTGGCCTGCACGCTGGGCATTATTCTTGATTCTGTCTGGTGCATTCTCGGGCTGTTTGAGTTCACCGGTTCGACCGGCGTCCCGCCATGGATGATGGCGCTGTGGCTGGGTTTCAGCGCGTGGTGGTTGTGGCTTCTGGGCTATTTACAGTTCGCCTGGTACTGGCTGATCCCGCTCGGCGCGGTCAGCGGCCCGCTGGCGTATTTCATCGGTATGCGTCTGGGGGCGATGGAACTTCTCGCCTCTCCCGCTCACGTCTGGTTGCTGATGGCAGCGGGCTGGGCGGTGTTCCTGCCGCTTATCAGCCTGCCGGTTTTACTGCACAGGAGAAAACCATGAGACGTATGTTAACGGCAGCACTGGCACTGATGCTTTCCTTCTCTGCGTTTGCCTCCACGCCCTGGGCGCAGTGGCAACAGGTTGGCCGCGCCACCTTAACCTGGGGGCCGTTCGAGGTTTATCACTCCTCATTACTGACACCGGGGGGGAAATATCAGGCGCAAAAATGGCCGCAGGCACTGGTTATTGATTATCTGCGCAGTATTGATCGCGAGGAGCTGACCAAAGCCACTGAAGAACAGTGGCAAAAACTGGGCATCGACAGTGAGGCGCAAAAAAATGGCTGGCTGGAAGCCGTTGAAAAGACCTGGCCGGATGTCAGTAATGGCAGCCAGATCGTCTTTCTCGCCACTGAAAAAGGCGGTCAGTTTTACAGCCGCGCCCCCAACAGCGTGATGACAGCGCCCGTCGGCGAAAGCTTCAGCCCGGCGTTTCGCGATGCATTTCTGGCGATCTGGCTCTCTCCCGCCACGCAGTATCCTGATTTACGCAGCAAGCTCATCGGCGCATCGGCGTCAGATTAAGGTTCATCCGACCGGAGGTTTTATGACAGTTTCCCGCTCTGTTCTGCGCAAAGGTTTTCTCGGTCTGATGACAGCCTGCGTGCTGTTACTCACCAGTTGCAGCGCAGACATCAAAGATTACGCACAGACGCAACCGAAACTGGATATTTTCACTTATTTCAGCGGTGACAGCGTGGCTTACGGCATGGTGCAGGATTACACGCACAAACAAACGCGGCGTTTCGCGGTGAAAATTCGCGGCGATGTGGTTGCCGACACCCTGACGCTGCATGAAGATTTTGTCTATGACGATGGCGAGAAACAGACCCGCGTCTGGCACATCCGCAAACTGGCTGACGGCACCTACACCGGCACCGCCGGCGACATCATCGGCACCGCAAAAGGCCAGTCGGCGGGCAATGCGTTTAACTGGAACTACGTAATGGACGTCAAATCAGGCGGCAGCACCTACCGCCTGACGTTCGATGACTGGATTTACCAGCAGGATGAACAGCACCTGTTTAACGTCACCTCGCTGAAAAAATTCGGCGTAGAAGTGGCGCGGGTGACGTTGTTCTTTGAGAAGAAATAGGTCTGCCCCCTCCCCTGCAAAGGGGAGAAATAAAACACATCGGCTTTCGGTTAAACCTTCACTTCCTTAATGACCGATTTCCTTCGTCCGAAGACAAATTTCCCCAGCGTGACCAGCAGCACTGCGCACAGGATAATCCCCAGCGCGACCCATTCGACCGGTGACAGGGATTCACCGGCGAAGCCAATGCCAAGCAGAACGGCGACGATCGGGTTAACGTAGGCGTAGCTGGTGGCGAGGGCCGGACGTACGGTTTTTAGCAGGAACATGTACGCACTGATGGCGATCATCGAGCCGAACACAATCAGATAACCGAGCGCCAGAAAGCCGTGCAGCGAAGGCGTGGCGGCCAGGTGCTCGCCGTTTAACTGGCTGGCGATCAGCAACACCACACCGGCGACAATCATCTCTGCTGCACCGGCCATCAGGCCTGCTGGCAGCGGCAGACGCGAACTCCACACCGAACCGAATGCCCAGCTTATCGAGGCCAGCAGAATCAGCGCCGCGCCCCACGGATTGCCCCCCAGATTGCTGCCGGTATTGAGCAGCACAATCCCGAACAGGCCAATGCCCACGCCGGTCCATTCCAGACGGCTGTTCGGCATCCCCCACAGGCGGCTAAAGCACAGCGTAAACAGGGGCACGGTCGCCACCATTACCGCCGCAATGCCGGACGGCACCTGCATATGTTCCGCGACAGTCACCAGACCATTGCCCACCGAGAGCAGCAAAATACCCACCGCACCGGCGGCCAGCCACTGTTTCAGACCGGGGAACTTATGCCCGCGCAGCAGCAGAAAAGTGAACATCACGCAGCCGGCGAGAAAGAAACGCAGCCCGGCCATCATCAGCGGTGGCCAGCTTTCCACACCGACGCGGATCACAAAATAGGTAGAACCCCAGATAAAATACAGCGCAAACAAAGCAGCGATTAACGGCAGCAAGGAACGGGAGACTGAAGGCATAGGAGTAACTTATTAGCGTGATAACGAAGGCAGACAGTTAACGCTATTGCCCTGATTAACGGCAAGGAAATCTGTGCGATCGCATCAAAATGTTGCTAAAAAGTTTCTGCATATGACAAAACATGCGCTGAGATCAGCGATAAAGTAATCGCCGCATGAATAGTGTGTTGCAGGGGTAACGAAACAATTTATAATTCCCGACTCATTTTCTGAGGTACTGCACATGAACTCGCTTGGCAAAAAATTATTTATCGCATTGTTTGGTCTGATGGCAATTGGCGCGATCGGTGGCGTGATGGTTGCAGGCTACGCCGTGGTTATTCAGGATGACGCCAAACCGGTCAGCGATAACGATGCCCCGTCCGTGGTGCCTGCGCCACCCTCTGCGTCAGCGAACTGATTCGTCTGCTGACCGCTGCTGCCAGCGGTGTAACCAGCGGCTCCAGCGTTCAAACAGCATATCCACGCAAATCGCCAGCAGCGCGACGATCGCCGCCCCCTGCAACACATAGGCGGTGTTGAAGCCGCTCAGCCCGATGATGATCGGTGAACCGAGGCTCGATGTACCGACCGTCGAGGCAATCGCCGCCGTGCCGATATTGATGATAACGGAAGTCCGGATCCCGGCGATGATCACCGGCGCCGCCAGCGGAATCTCCACTTTACGCAACATCTGCCAGCGGCTCATGCCGACGCCCTGCGCAATTTCCCGCGCCGAGGCAGACACTGATTCAATTCCGGCAATGGTTCCCTGCAATATTGGCAGCAAGCCGTAAAGGACCAGCGCGATAATCGCCGGTTTTTCGCTGAACCCCATCACCGGTACCGCCACGGCCAGCACCGCCACCGGCGGAAAGGTCTGCCCCATCGCCACCAGTGTCTCCACCAGTGAGCGAAATTCTTTCCCCGCCGGGCGCGTAACGCCAACCCCCGCCGCCACGCCGATCGCCACCGCAATCAGGCTGGATATGCCGACCAGCATCAGATGCGCGGCCACCAGCGAGGCAAAACTTTCCTGCTGATAAACCGGCCGGCTCAGTTGTGGAAACATCCAGTGGAACACCCCGCCGAGCGAGGTCATGCCGAAAATCAGCGCCAGCAATAACGCGAACAACCAGGGTAAGGGATCGGTGATGACCCGCCGTAAACCTCGTTTCATGCCTCACTCCTTTGCGCGGTGAGATCGGCAAAATGCAACACGCCGACCGGTTGCCCCTGCTCATCCACCACCGGCAGCTGCGCAGCCTGCTGCGCGACAAACGCAGACAACGCCTGACTCAGGCTCATCGACGCCCGCAGCGGTTTCTGGCTGCCGGTATAGTGCTCGCCGTGGCGGGTGCGCGAACTGACATCCTGCAACGACAGCAGACGAATGCCCATGTCGCTGCCGCCAAAGAAATCGCGTACGAACGGCGTCGCCGGTTTGGTCAGCAACTCCAGCGGCGTTCCCTGCTGCACCACCTGCCCGTCGTTAAGCAGCACAATGCGGTCGGCCAGCGTCAGCGCTTCATCAATATCATGTGTCACCAGCACAATGGTGCGGTGGGTCATTTTATGGATGCGCGCCACTTCTTCCTGCAACGTGGCGCGGGTCACCGGGTCAAGCGCGCCAAAAGGTTCATCCATCAGCAGCACTTCCGGGTCAGACGCCAGCGCACGCGCCACGCCGACGCGCTGTTGTTGCCCGCCGGAAAGCTGATGCGGATAACGCTGACGAAACTGTTTCGGATCGAGATTGAGCAGCGACAACAATTCGGTCACGCGGTCGCGGATTTTCGCCTTCGGCCATTTCAGCAGTTGCGGCACCGTGGCGATATTCTCCTCGACCGTCCAGTGCGGGAACAGGCCAATCGACTGGATCGCATAGCCCATCCGGCGGCGCAGATCCTGCGCGCGGAATTTTTCTATCGGTTCACTGGCAAATAGAATTTCCCCCCGGTCGTGCTCCACCAGCCGGTTAATCATTTTCAGCGTGGTGGATTTTCCGGAACCGGACGTACCGATCAGCACCGTGAATTCGCCTTTGGCCATTTCCAGCGTGAGATCGCGCACGACCGCTTTTCCGGCAAAGTGTTTGCTAACCTGCTTGAAATGAATCATCTGCGTGAAGTTTCCAGTAGTGAGACTGCGAATTTAAACAGGCTGTCGACGACCACCGCCATCAGCACCGCCGGGATGACGCCCAGCAGCACCAGATCCAGTGCGCTGCTGAGTAATCCCTGGAACATAATGGCACCGAGGCCACCCGCGCCGATCAGCGCCGCGACCATCGCCATGCCCACCGTTTGCACCGCGACAATGCGGATGCCGGTGAGGATGACCGGCAAAGCAATGGGCAGTTGTACACGGAAAAATATCTGAACGCGGTTCATGCCCATGCCGCGCGCCGACTCGATCACCGCTTCCGGCACCGAATCCAGCCCGGCGATCACGCCGCGCACCAGCGGCAGCAGCGAATACAGCACCAGCGCGATAATCGCCGGTGCCAGCCCGATACCGCTGATGCCATGTTCCGCCAGCCACGGCAGCGCTTTCGCAAGCCCGGCCAGTGGCGCAAGCAGCAGGCCAAACAGGGCGATCGACGGCACGGTCTGAATGATATTTAGCACCGACAACACAGCGCCGCGCCAGCGCGGTGAGCGATGGCAGAACAAACCGACCGGCAGGCCGATCAGCACCGCAGGCAGCAGCGTGCCGGACAAAATGCCCAGATGCTGCCACAAGGCGTCGTTAAACACGTCGGAGCGGTTATCGTATTCTTTTAACAGAGAAAGTTCGGCCAGCTGCCCGTACGCCAGCAGCAACACCACCGGCAATATCATCTGGACGTTGAGCACAATCCGCAGGCTGTGGTTGCGGGTAAACCGGGAGATGGCGTCAGAGGCGATCAGCAGACACAGCGCCGAGGCAGCCCAGAAACCGCCGCCGAGCGACGTGCGCGCAATGCTGTCCTCATCGCCACCGGTCAGTTGCACTGCGCTGTGCCCGGCCAGCCACACCAGCGCCGCCAGCAGAATTTCCGCCAGCAACATCACCAGCAGGTGATGTTTTCCGTATAACGTGAGGAAGGCCGCCGCCAGCAGTAACAGCGCGGGCAGCAAAATCAGCGTGGAGGTGCCGTGCAGCAGCGTCACTAATGAAATGCCCTGCCCCGACACCAGCCGGTTCGGCGCATGGCTGAGAAATGCCAGGCCATAACCGGCCAGCAAAAGCAGCAAAACCAGCGTCAGCAGCACGCGGTTTTTGACGAATGAATGATGAGTCAAAACAGTACCTGAGTCCGGAGAGCACGACCCGCAGGCCGTGCTCTGGGCGTCACTGCCCGATTATTTTTTAACGAAACCCTTTTCCTGCAAATACTTCGCCGCGACTTTCTTCGCATCCAGCCCGCCGACCGCGATTTTCGCATTCAGCGTTTGCAGCGTTTTAGTATCCAGCGAAGCGAAGACCGGTTTCAGCAGCGCCGGAATGTTCGGATGGGCTTTCAGCGCGGCCTCACGGATGATCGGCGCAGGTGCATAAATCGGCTGAACGCCTTTCGGATCTTCCAGCGTTTGCAGGCCGAGTGCGGCCACCGGGCCGTCAGTACCGTAAGCCATCGCCGCATTCACACCGGAGGTTTTTTCCGCTGCGGCTTTGATAGTGACCGCCGTATCGCCGCCCGCCAGTGACAGCAGCTGTGCCTGATTCAGCTTGAAGCCGTACGCATTTTCAAACGCCGGTAACGCATCAGGACGTTCGATAAATTCTGCCGACGCCGCCAGTTTAAAATCCCCGCCGGAGCTGATGTATTTGCCCAGATCAGCCAGTGATTTCAGGCCATGCGCACTCGCCAGATCGTTACGCACCGCGATGGTCCAGGTATTGTTCGCCGGGGACGGATCCAGCCAGACGATTTTATTCTGGTCGTAATCGAGCTTTTTCACTTTGTCGAAACCGGCCTGCGCATTTTTCCACGCCGGGTCTTTTTCGTCTGAGAAGAAGAAGGCACCGTTACCGGTGTATTCCGGGTAGATATCAATTTCACCGGCAGAAATCGCGCCGCGCACCACTTTGGTCGTACCCAGTTGCAGCTTGTTGGTGGTCTTGATGCCGTTAGCTTCCAGCACCTGAATAATGATGTTGCCGAGCAGCGATCCTTCGGTATCAATTTTCGACCCCACGCGCACCGTCTCATCCGCCGCATGTGCGGTGAAACTCATTGCCGACAGCGCCAGCAATGCTGCGGTCATTCCCCGCATCCGCCCTGTTCTTGCAGTCATGGTAAGTCCTCTTTTTGATTTTTTGGGTGTATGTCGCCGGGCGACGGTCTGGCAAATTAGCTTTCATCAGTGAAAACAGCGTGCTGACAAGGATAGTTCAATTTTGGGTAAGGGGTCTGATGGTGAGGTATAAAAGCAGGGCGTAACCGGCCTGGGAAATGCGTATTGCTGCACAGCTAATCTGCGAAATGGATAATGCCGGCTGGCACAGCGTGCAGAAGGCGGGAGGTGAACTGATGAGGGGTTTTAAGCGCAGGCTTAGATCCCTTTGTTTTAAGTTATAGCCATTTGATGTGATGTCTCGGGTAATCAGGACTTGTGAGCGGCATCACGTCGCCACTATGCTGGTTTTTTTGTCAAAAAGCGTAAACAAAATTATGTCTGATTCTATTGCGGCCTCTCCCGCCGCCTCTTCAGGGTACTCCGGCGCGGCGGATGCGGCGTCTGATCAACCGGTGGTGATCCGTTCCGCCTCCGATATTACGCAGTTAGTTAACCGCGGCGCCGCGAAACTCAGCGACGCGCGCGTGGTGATTGCCATCGCACTGGGCGGCGTTTTCCTCGACGCTTACGATCTCGGCGCGCTGGCCTTCGGCATGAAAGATATCACCCGCCAGTTCGGGCTGACGCCTTCCGGCGCAGGCTTTGTGGCCTCGGCGATCACCTTCGGGGCGATTGTCGGCGCACTGTTCGGTGGGTATCTGACCGACAAAATTGGCCGTTATCGCGTGTTCATGGCCGATATGTTCTTCTTCGTGATTGCGGCGCTGGCCTGTGCGTTTGCGCCAAATGAATGGGTGCTGGGCGGCTCGCGTTTTGTGATGGGGCTGGGCGTGGGCATCGATTTGCCGGTGGCGATGGCGTTTCTGGCGGAGTTCTCAAAACTTCAGGGGCGCGGCAATAAAGCCTCGCGCGTGGCGATGTGGTGCCCGACGTGGTACGCCGCCATCAGCGTCTCCTATCTGCTGGTGCTGCTGCTGTATGCGGTGCTGCCCGCCACGCACACCGACTGGTTGTGGCGTCTGATCCTCGGTTTCGGCGCGGTGCCTGCCATTCTGATTATCGCCATCCGCCACCGTTATATGAATGAATCGCCGGTGTGGGCGGCCAATCAGGGCGACCTGCAAGGTGCGGCGGCTATCCTGCGCAAGTCTTATAACATCAATGCCGTTGTTGCCGACGATGCGGATAAAACGCCGCAGGTGAAAGTGCGCAAAGCCGCATGGCGCAACTACGGCACGCTGTTGCAGGGCATTTACCTGCGCCGCACCGTGCTGGCGACCGTCACCGCCGTGGCTTCGTCGTTTGCTTATAACGCCGTGGCGTTCGGGCTGCCGGTGATTTTATCGAGCTTCCTGCAACAGTCGATGATCAGCACCATTCTGTTTTCACTCGGTCTGAACCTGTGCTTCGCCTTCGTCGGCGGGCTGATTGCGGTGCGTTACGTGTCGAAATTTGGCGCATGGAAAATGACCTACGCCGGTTACGCCTGCCAGCTGGTGGCGATGATCGGCCTCGCGCTGGTGGGCCGCCCGGCAGACGGTGGTGAAGCGGCGATCTCCATCGCTATGCTGGCATTATTCCTGTTCGGTCAGGGTTTCGGACCCGGCTCGCACACCATGACTTTTGCCTCGCTGAGTTATCCGACCTCCCTGCGCGGCATGGGCGTCGGCTTCAACCAGACGCTGATGCGCGCCAGCTCAACGCTTTCCCTGTTCCTGTTCCCGGTACTTTCTGCGGCACTGGGCACCGGCGTATTCTGGGTGATCGCGTTAGCACCGCTGGCCGGATTGATCGTGCTGACCGCGATACGGTGGGAACCCTCAGGGTATGATGTCGATGCAGAGGATTTTAATGCCGAAGCCGGGCATTAAGGCGGCTTAATCAGTTCAGAACGAGAAAATTTCGGTTTCTTACGTGCGGTGATCACTTATCACGCTGCGCCGAAACCGCCCAAGAGAGGGAAGTGCTTTCCCTCTCTTGGATCTCTCCCCGCTTTTTCAACACGCGCTCCGCTCGCTGGCTATGTTTCAGTTACCACGGCGACAGGCTGGAAATCTTGCCGCTGCGCGGTGCCTTCGTTTCGGGTTTGCAGCCTCTGGTCTGCAACCTCTCACTCAGCAAGATTTCTGAATCGCCCGCAGCTTTTTAAAGAATGAAGTACGTGAGGTTGTGAAGTAAAAGCCTGAGGCCGGTTCCAAAATTCCGCCGGAGGTAAGATTTCTGAATCGCCCGCACGATCTTAAATTCAAAACCCATTCCCGTTGGCTTTTCAAATCAAAATCAGTGAGGTTTTGAAGTAAAAGCCTGAGGCCGGTTCCAAAATTCCGCCGGAGGCAAGATTTCTGAATCGCCCGCACGCTCTTAAATTCAAAACCCATTCCCATTAGCTTTTCAAATCAAAATCAGTGAGGTTGTGAAGTAATAGCCTGAGGCCGGTTCCAAAATTCCGCCGGAGGAGAGGCGCAAAACCGCGCGTCTTTTTGCGCGGGTTGTAGCCCGAACGAAGGGCACCGCGTAGCGGCGGGATTTTGCGGCTATCGCTGCGGTCCCTGAAACATAGCCAGCGAGCGGAGCGCGCAGTGAAAAAAGCGCGGGAGTCCAGAGGGCGCGCGCTTACGCGTCCTTTGGGCCAGTGTGGGCGGCGAGCCCACGGTCTTGACCTTAAAGCCAGTGTTGAGCGGCTAACTCAACGCATCAAATCACCGCGCTTCTCGGCGCAAAAACATACCCCACGCCACTTTCGATCATCGCGGCCACCAGCTCGAATCCGCCATTCGGTTTACTCTGGGCAAACTCCATTTCGCTGGTAAACACCGGGGATACCCAAAACTGATTCACCGGGTCGCCGTAAATTTTCGGCAGACGCATTTTGTCCGCAGGCCCGCACAAGGCAGAGGAGATCACGTGGCCTTCGAAACCCATCGGGGCCATCGGTGACATCAGCGTGTGGCCTTCACCGAGCCAGCTCAGGGTGGTCCAGGGCACCTGCGCATAACCGGAAAGCGCGCTTGCCATCTGCACGGCATTTTCTTCGCTGACGTACTCTTTACCGACCGAAAAAGCCAGTTCGATACGACGGTGCTTTTCGGCTTCATCGTTGAAAATAATATCGATTTGCGGCATCGGGCGGATGCTCATGCCCACGGTGAAGAAATAGTAATTCTCATCATCCTCATGCTGGGAAATCGCCATCGGCGGCCAGCTGCCCTGATTGATCAGATAGTATTTCAGTGAGGGGCCAAAACGGTCTTCATAAGATTCCAGCAGCTTGCGCTGGATTTTCGGCCAGGGGTTGCTGAACTCATTTTGCCAGTCGCGCCAGAACAGACGGGTTTTTTCCGCCAGTTCGCACTGCGTGTTGGTTGAGGCAGAACCCAGCGGGAAAGTCAGCGGGTTCTCTTTGATGCAGCCGGCGGAATAACACACCGAATGATCGATATACAAACTCCAGCCGGGGATCACCGCCAGCAGCAAACCCTGATACCACAACGCGGCACCGTCATCACTTTCGTTCCATAAGATCTGGATCTGCGACGGATCCAGCGGCGCTTCGCCCTCCAGATTGCGGCAATATTGCGCCGCCAGCATCGGCGATATGCCGTGCTCCATCGCCTGCGTGTCATCGTTTACCGGCGCAGGCACCAGGTTACGCACCCAGCAGGCACGCATTTTCGGAAAACGGTCGCGCAAATCCTCGCGGGCGAATATGTAGAAATACACCACGCGGTTGTCCTGCTCGACCAGCGCGGTCAGGGTTTGTTTGTCGTTACTGACTTCAGCAACAATGTCGGACTGGCGCATATGACCTCGGCAATATTAGGAAGCTTATTATTCCCTGTGATGGCCAGTGTAGAACGTATAAGCAAGCCCGATAACGGGCAATATTCCCAAAAATCCCCGATAAATCATCGAAACACGCGCTTTTTTCACAAAATGAGGCGGTTAACGGCAATACAGACGAAACAGTTGCGCCAGATGTGCCGACATCGGGGTGAGCGTCGTGTCTCGCCGCTGAATCAGATAAAAGGTCGCCGTGGGCAGCGGAACATCCAGATCCAGCGCCACCAGACTCTGACCAATCACCGGATCGCTTATCACATCCACCGACAACACGCTGAGGAAATCCGTTTTGGCGATAAGGCTGGTGCAGGACATAAACGTCTCGCAAATCACGCTGATATTGGGCTCCGCGTCCATTTCACTGAACACTTCGCTGAGCAGTTTGTAGTAACTGCCGCGCGGGGTGGGCAAGGTCCAGTCGCAGTGCAAGAGTTCTTTCATTGAACGTGCGTTTTGCATCGGATGCCCGCGCCGTGCGACCACGCGATACTCTTTATCCATAAGCTTTTCATATAACAGTTCGTTATCAAAGGGGCCCTGATAATAGGTATTGACGGTGAAATCCAGCTCGCCCTGCCGCAACTCCGGGATCATCGACACCAGCTGTCCTTCGGCGATGCGCACCTTCACATTGGGGAATTCGCGGTGAAAACGATCAATCACTTCCGGCATAACGGTGCGCGCAATGCTGGCACCGACCCCGATATTCACCCTGCCGCTGGTGCCGCCCAGACGCTGGGTAATATCCTCCTGCGCCACCCGCAGCTCTTCCAGAATCAGGCTTGCGCGCTTGAAAAACCCCTCGCCACAGTCGGTCAGCGTCACCCCCTGACGGCGGCGGATAAACAATCTTGCCCCGAGACTTTCTTCCAGCTCTTTAATGGATTTGGTCAGCGCGGGCTGAGAAAGATTCATCATCCGGCTCGCGGCACGAATACTGCCATGACGCGCGACGGACACAAACGCCCTCAGTTGATGCATTTTAATTTGTGATGGCATGAGATTCTTTGATAACCCCTGATTATCACTAAGAAGATTTTGGCATCTTATATGCCCTGATTGCTTTATGTACATTGAAAATCATCTAAGGCCGGCAAGTCCCCTCCAGATTTAGGTTTCCTCCTTTCTGCCTCCCGCCGCAGAAAGCCTGCATGTCTGTGAAAATAAGAGAGTCCGTGATGGTAAATGAGATTTCTGAACGCGTAGAACAGCTGTTCCCTTCCCTGCAAAAACAACGCCGTGATTTGCACAAATATGCCGAATCCGGCTGGCTGGAATTCCGTACTTCCACGCTGGTGGCCGATCGTCTCGAAAAGCTCGGCTATTCGCTGCAACTGGGCAAAGAGGTGATCGACGCGCAGTCGCGGATGGGTCTGCCCTCCGCCGCCGTATTAGCCGAACAGGAACAGCGCGCGCTGGAACAGGGGGCGATTGCCCGCTGGATGCCGCATTTTTCCGGCGGTTTCACCGGCATTGTCGCCACGCTGAACACCGGGCGTCCCGGCCCGGTGATGGGTTTTCGTGTCGATATGGACGCGCTGGATTTGTGTGAAGTGCTGGAAGACGGGCATCGTCCGTTCCGCGAAGGGTTTGCGTCCGCCAATAACGGCATGATGCACGCCTGCGGCCACGACGGCCACACCACCATCGGCCTCGGGCTGGCGGAAGTACTGATGCAGATGCGCGACCAGCTCTGCGGCACCATCAAACTGATTTTCCAGCCTGCCGAAGAAGGCACGCGCGGCGCGAAATCCATGGTGGAAGCAGGCGTGGTGGACGACGTGCAGTATTTCACCGCCGTGCATATCGGCACCGGCGTACCGGCGAATCACATCGTTTGCGGTAACGATACCTTTATGGCGACCACCAAGCTGGACGTGCATTTCACCGGCGTGGCGTCGCACGCCGGCGGAAAACCGGAAGACGGCCGTAACGCCCTGCTGGCGGCGGCGCAGGCTACGCTGGGGTTACACGCGATCCCGCGCCACAGCGGCGGTGATTCACGCATCAATGTCGGCGTTTTACAGGCCGGTACCGGGCGTAACGTGGTGCCTTCCAGCGCCACGATGAAAGTGGAAACGCGCGGCACGACCAATGAGGTGAACGAATTTATTTATCAGCAGGCGCTGAAAGTGATTTCCGGCGCAGCCGAAATGCATCAGGTGAAATTCGACATCAGACTGATGGGCGCGGCGCAAAGCAGCACGCCAACGCCAGCCTGGGTGAATTACATCCACCGTCAGGCGGAAAAACTCGGCGAGTTCGAACAAATCATTGACCGTCAGGAAGGCGCGGCCGGTTCGGAAGACGCCACCTATATGATGGAGCGGGTTAAATCGCGCGGCGGCGAAGCCTCTTACGTGATTTTCGGCACCGATCTGAGCGCGGGCCATCACAATGAACTGTTTGATTTCGATGAAAAAGTGATGACTCAGGGCATTAAAACGCTGGCGGCGCTGGCGCTGAACATCGCTGAATTCAAAGGAGGGAACTGATGGCGGATCAACACAATATCGTCAGTTTTATCAATGATTTCATCGATAACCAGCAACCTGAGCTGGCGAAAATCAGTGATGCCATCTGGGATCACCCTGAAACCCGCTTTGCCGAATCGTTCTCCTCAGCATTGCTGGCCGACACACTGGAAGCCAGCGGATTTGTCGTTGAGCGCGGCGTCGGCGGCATGGACACCGCGTTCATTGCCCGTTTTGGCAGCGGCAAACCGGTGATCGCCCTGCTCGGCGAATTCGATGCGCTGGCCGGTTTAAGCCAGAAAGCCGGTTGCGACGTGGCGCAGCCGCTGGTGGAAAACGGTAACGGCCACGGTTGCGGCCATAATCTGCTGGGCACCGCTGCACTCGGCGGCGCGCTGGCGGTGAAAGCCTGGATGGAGCGCGAAAACATTCAGGGCACGGTGCGTTTTTACGGCTGTCCCGGCGAAGAAGGCGGTTCCGGCAAAACCTTTATGGCCCGCGAAGGGCTGTTTGATGATGTCGATGCCGCGCTGACCTGGCACCCGGAAACCTACAGCGGCATGTTCAGCAACCAGACGCTGGCCAATATTCAGGCATCGTTCAGCTTTAAAGGCGTGTCCTCACACGCCGCCGCCGCACCGCATCTCGGCCGCAGCGCGCTGGATGCCCTGACGCTGATGAATACCGGGGCGAATTTCCTGCGCGAGCACATTATTCAGGAAGCACGCCTGCATTACGCCATCACCAACGCAGGCGGGATTTCGCCAAACGTGGTGCAGGCCGATGCCGAGGTGCTGTATCTGGTGCGCGCACCGCAAATGGATCAGGCACAGGCGATTTTCGAGCGCGTGGTGGATATCGCCAAAGGCGCGGCGCTGATGACCGGCACACAGATGTCGATGCGTTTCGATAAAGCCTGCTCCAACTATGTGCCAAACCGTACGCTGGAAAGCGCGATGTATCAGTACGTGCAGGCTTTCGGCACGCCGCATTACACCGCCGAAGAGCGGGCGTTTGCAGCGTCGATTCACGCCACGCTGAGCGATCAGGATATCGATAATAATCTGCTGAATATTTCCCGTACCAGCGGCGCAGAAGGCGTGGCATTCGCCGAAACCCTGCGCCACTCCCCGCTGACAGACGCCGTTGCGCCGTATGCCCCGAACGGCAATATCCTCTACGGCTCAACGGATGTCGGCGATGTCAGCTGGCTGGTGCCCACCGCGCAGTGTTTCAGCCCGTGTTTTGCGGTCGGTTCGCCGCTGCATACCTGGCAGATTGTCTCCCAGGGGCGCACCTCCATCGCCCATAAAGGCATGTGTCTGGCGGCAAAAGTCATGTCATCGACCGCCATAGACCTGTTCACTCAGCCGGATTTACTGGCGGCCTGCCAGAAAGAGCGCGACGCACAACGCGCACGGCGTGCGTATCACTGCCCGATCCCGGCGGGCGTAAAACCTTCGCCATTGAAGTAAATCATCAGCAGGTACCCGCTCATGCGCGCCCCGTTCCGGCACGCATGAGCGGCATAAATATAAAAAAAGACAAACACGACAGAGGGTTAACAGATGAGTATTCAGGCGCAAGATTCCGGCCAGAGTCCGGGAGGATTTCTCCAGTGGGTTGAACGTGTGGGTAATAAAATTCCCAACCCGTTTTTATTGTTTGTGTATCTGATTGCCGTGCTGATGGTCGCGAGTGCGGTGATTTCATGGCTGAATATTACGGCGGTAAATCCGAGCAACGGCGAAATCATCCAGGTTAAAAATTTACTGAGCGTGGAAGGCATTCAGTGGATTTTGCCAAACGTCATCAAGAATTTCAGCGGATTTACCCCGCTGGGTTCAATACTGGCGCTGGTGATCGGTGCCGGGCTGGCGGAACGTGTCGGGCTGTTGCAAAGCCTGATGTACAAAATGGCCTCCAAAGTGAATGCCCGTTACGCCAGTTATATGGTGATTTTTATCGCCTTCTTCAGCCACATTTCTTCCGACGCCGCGCTGGTGGTGATGCCGCCGCTGGGCGCGCTGATTTTCCTCGCGGTCGGGCGTCATCCGGTGGCCGGTTTGCTGGCCGCCATTGCGGGGGTCGGCTGCGGTTTTACCGCCAATCTGCTGATTGTGACCACCGATGTGTTGCTCTCCGGCCTGAGTACCGAAGCGGCGAAAGCCATTAATCCGGCGGTGCAGGTCAGCGTGATCGACAACTGGTACTTTATGGCAGCGTCGGTGATCCTGCTGACCATTGTCGGCGCCGTTCTGACGGATAAATTCGTCGAACCGCGCCTGCCGGTGTATCAGGGCGAGCGCAATGAAGAGATGAAAAAGCTGACGCCGGAACAGAACCGTGGCCTGATGGCGAGCGGGATTGCGGCGCTGGTGTTTATCGCGCTGGTGGCGTTGCTGGTGGTGCCTGAAGCCGCACCGCTGCGCAATCCGAAAACCGGTGGCATCATTCCTTCGCCCTTTATTCAGGGCATTGTGCCGCTGATCATTTTGTTCTTCTTCGTGATTTCCGTGCCTTACGGCATGGTGACAAAGCAAATTCGCAGCGCCAGTGACGTGCCGGACCTGCTGGTGGATCCGATGAAATCGATGGCCGGTTTTATTGTGATGGTGTTCCCGCTCTCCCAGTTTGTGGCATTTTTTAACTGGAGCAACATGGGGAAATTCATGGCGATCGGGCTGACGGATGTGCTGGAAAATCTGGGTATGACCGGCATTCCGGCTTTCCTTGGGCTGATTTTTCTCTCGGCGTTGCTGTGCATGTTTATCGCCAGCGGCTCGGCCATCTGGTCGATTCTGGCTCCGATTTTTGTGCCGATGTTTATGCTGCTCGGCTTCCATCCGGCGTTCGCCCAAATCGTGTTCCGCGTGGCCGATTCCTCGGTGATCCCGCTTGCGCCGATGTCGCCGTTTGTGCCGCTGTTCCTCGGATTCCTCCAGCGGTACATCAAAGAAGCGAAACTCGGCACCTATTATTCGCTGGTGCTGCCGTATCCGATTGTGTTTTTCGTGGTGTGGCTGCTGATGCTGGTGGGCTGGTATCTGCTCGGATTACCGATTGGACCGGGCGTGTATCCGCATCTGTAACGCTCAGTTAAGACGTCCCATACGGCGCATGGCGCGGTGCCATGAGCCGTTTCTTACCGCCCAGCGCAGCACGCTGGCAATGCGGCGGATGGCGAAACGCAACATTTGACGTTTCGGCCTGAAAATGGAAATACCCAGTTGCCTGGCCGCCCAGTCAGGCAATAATTCTATGCCCGCCTGAATCATCAGGCTGCCAACCGGCTTTGCCAGACGGCTTGGGGCGGGGGCATTTTGCAACAATCTCACCACTTCCCGCGTGCGTTCATCACAGCGTAACTGCGGGCGCATGGCCTGCAGATAAGCCTCCACGGCTGCCACGCTGTCCGGAACGTTGGCAGAACCCAGACTTTCCGCCACACGGGCGAATTCCTGATAATAACGATTCTGATCGGCCAGACTGAGTGCCGGATTGCGGTAACGAAGATGGGATTGCAGAAAACTGTAGGCTTCGGTGACGTGTACCCAGACCAGCAGCTGCGGGTCACTGGCGGCATACGGCGTGCCAAAAGCATCCGTGCCGGTTACGCGTAAATGAATGGATTTTACTTTTTCGATTAACGCATTGGCATCGCGCGTCGGTCCGAATGTGGTGCAGGAAACAAACTGGCTGGTGCGCCGCAAGCGGCCAAGCATGTCTTCACGAAATGAGGAGTGATCCCAGACACCGGCAAGCGCCAGCGGATGAAGCATCTGCAATAGCAAGGCACTGACGCCGCCGCACAGCATAGAAGTAAAATCGCCATGCACCCGCCAGGTCACGCTTTCCGGGCCAAACAGCCCCGGATCGCCCGGCGGATGTTCAAAATCGATACCACCGGATGCCAGGCCCGAAAGACTCAGCACCTGGCGTTCAATTCTCTTTCTTACCCATGCCTCAGGACTCATCAATGCGCGGCAGTGCTGACTACGGTTGCCCTGCTCAGCTGTGGCCAGATGTTCATGACCACGTCAATCAGCTGATTCAGCTGGGCGGAAGAGGCGCCATCGCGTGCCTGAACCGAGAAGCCCTGAATCGTACAGGCGAGGTATTTCGCCAGCAGGGCGCTGTCAGTCACAGAGGGCATTTCGCCAGCCTGTTTTCTTTTCTCAAAGAACTCAAGCAATGAGCGTTCCTGAGAGAGATGGCGTGCGCGCAGCATTTCTGCGATATCCGCAGAGGATGAAGACATCCCGGACGAGGCGCTGATCATAAAGCAGCCGCTCGGCGTGTCGCAGTCTGTAAACAGCTCCGCGATAGCCCGCAGATACTGGCCGATGGTTTCTTCGACGGACAAATCTGTTTTGCTCAATAAACATGAGCTCTTTTCGTAAAAGTTAGTCAGATAATGTTCAACGGCTGCGCGAAATAACCCTTCTTTATTACCGAATTCGGCATACAGCGTGGGCGCTTTTGCACCTGTCGCTTCGACCAGATCCGCCAGCGACGTGGCCTCATAGCCGTGGCGCCAGAATAAATTCAAGGCCTTGCTCAGAGCAGTTCCACGGTCAAACTGTTTTGGGCGACCGCGACTTTTCCGGACCAAAGCCGTCTGTTCAGTGCTCATACACCCTCCTTCCATCACCATTGTGATTATGGTTGTTAAAACTATTCGTTATAAAAATAACTTAACGATCATTATTAAAAATAGTTGCGCACAAGTCCAGCGGAGATTATCATTTAATTATCGAGCGATAAGAAAATCACTCAAACCCGCAAAGCTGCACAAGCTATAAGCGTTTTTACACGTAACACACCCAGGACGTAACATCATGAGTAATCTTAAAATCCTTCTTGCAGTTATGGCTTTAACCGCTGTCCCGGTTGCCAATGTTGCCGCACAGCAGGTTATCATGATGCCTTTACTGAGTCAGGAAGTGGCCATGGTCAATGTGACCGGGGACAGCAATTACTGCAAACCCGGTACCTATGTGAGTAAAAAAACCTCACAAAGCCGTATTTCAACTTCTCCGACTCAGCCACCTGCTCCGTCAGCCTCGGGTCATACACCCGCTTCTATCTACTATTAAGGAAGAACCGGGCAACTGATGACTGACTCTCAGCGCAGGAATCACGATAAGGCGGCCCTGGTCGCCTTATCTTTTACTCTTCCGGTAAGAACGCCCCCAGTTTTAACACCCTCCCCCGTCAGAACCAACCATTAACCTAGCGATCATTAATGATTCATTCAGCACAAAATTGGATAAGCAGTTTTCATTCGTGCGGGTAAGTAGTTTAAAAACATAAAATTAACGAAAACCAAACAAACCGGCCTTTTCGTGTGATCTCTGTCACAGCACAATAAGTTAACGCTCATTAAAAAAACATCTTGCACAAACTGTCGCCAACCTCTAACATTTACTTATCGAACGTTAACTAATAAATAACGTTGACCTGAAAACTGAGGCCTCTGAACAAGTGGCCCCGACCAAAAAATAACGCACAGGATTAAACATCATGAAAACTATCGCAATGAGCATCGCAGCACTGACACTCGCTACAGCGTCTTTCTCAACACTGGCAGCAACAGAAGTTCAGTCAGCACCCGCTTCCCAGCAAGTCGTCGGTACCATCAGTGCGTCATCAAATGGTGACCTGAGTACCCTGCAGTCAAAACTGAATGCAAAAGCCACTGAAGCCGGTGCAAGTTCATACCGCATCATCGGTGCTTCCGGTGACAACCATCTGTACGGCACTGCTGAGATCTACAAATAAGAATGATGAACGCGTTAGCAGATTGTTCCGCACAATTAGTTAACGATTAATAAATAAATAAGTTGCGCAGAATGTGATCCAGGTCTAAGATTTACTTATCGAACGTTAATTAATAACGTCGGACTGAATAATCATCTGCTGATAAACAGAATCAAAAGGAAGACATCATGAAAAACATCACTATGACATTCGCGGCAATCGCCCTTGCTACCGCCTCTTTCTCCACCCTGGCCGCGACTGAAGTTCAGTCTGCTCCGGCAGGTCAGCAAGCCATTGGTGTGGTTAGCGCCACGTCCGGTAACAGCCTGACCAGCCTGCAGAACAAGCTGAACGCGAAAGCCAGCGAAGCCGGTGCAAGTTCTTACCGCATCATTGGTGCTTCCGGTGACAACCATCTTTACGGTACTGCTGAGCTGTATAAATAAGCTCGCAGGACCTTAGCACCAGGGTAATCAGCATTTAAATTATCCATTAATAACTTAAATGCTAAATCGGACAGAAGACAGCTTTGCACAATAAATGAACGTTGGTGACAACGCCGGGCAAAGCTTAAAAAAACGAATTGAGGAAAATATTATGAAAAACATCACTATGACTCTCGCCGCTCTCGCACTGGCTACCGCTTCATTCTCAACGCTGGCAGCCACTGAAGTTCAGTCTGCACCAGCAGATCAGCAAGCAATCGGTGTTGTCAGCGCAACAGCAGGCAACAGCCTGACCAGCCTGCAGAACAAACTGAGTGCTAAAGCCAGCGAAGCCGGTGCAAGTTCTTACCGCATCATCGGTGCGTCAGGCGACAATCATCTGTACGGTACAGCTGAGCTGTACAAATAAGTCTGATGGTATAAACAGACAGTAAGCAGAAGAGGCGGCGTTTGCCGCCTTTTTCGTGCCTGCGATCCGACAAATCACTTCACACGCTTTCATCCCCTTCTTTTTGTGCTACATTTTTGTCTTACGTTTCCATTCAGGCTCTTCATTCCAATGTAACGAATTCTCATCGCTGACAGTTTTTATATCCCTGTTGCCTCCAGGCAATACGGGGGTTTCTGTTATTTCAGATGAGAATCTCATTCATGAATTCGTTATTGCATGCGCTGATACGCGCATTACGCAGTCACCGCTGGCTGCGTCTGATGGGTTGTGCCTTTATTTTATCCTCGCTCGGAAATGGTCTGACGCAGGTGGTGGTTTTTGGTCAGCTGCTGCGCTGGCAGGCCTCGCCCGCGACACTGACACTCGCGTATATGCTCGCAACGCTGCCCGGTTTTTTCGGCAGTGTCTGGGGCGAAAGACTTTGCCGGAAAATGTCACCGCTGCGCATTCTGATCCTGTGTGAATTACTCGGTATGCTGGCCCTGATAATGCCGCTGTATGGTGTGCTTACGCATAATATCCCGGCACTGCTGGCCGTTCAGTCTGCGGAGGCTTTATTTAGCGGCATGAGTTATCCGGCGCTGACGCTGTTGTTCAAACGCGGACTTAGCACTGAAGAACTGCCGGCGGCCACGGCGCTTGAAACACTGATTTTTTCCGCGCAGGTTTTGCTTGGCACCGGATTGGGCATTTTGCTGTTTGATCTGTTTTCACCGCTTAGCCTGCTGGCCCTGGATGCGCTGAGTTTTGCAGCCTCTGCGGCTCTGCTGGCCGGATCATTAGCCCTCTTCAAAACGTGTTCCCCCACTGCTGCCCCGCCTGACACCGATGCGAAACCGCCCTTACACTGGAAAACGTTTACGCCTTTGCAAAAACGAAGCGTCTTGCTGCTACCGGCACTCGCGGCGGTGGGTTCTCCGGCGATGGCATTGTTGCCGGCTCTGGCGCAACAAATGCAACCGCAGGATACGGCCAGCCTGGCGCTGCCGTTGTTATTTGCGCGCAGTCTGGGCCAACTTTGCGGCCCGCTGCTGCTCAATGCAGATAAACTGCGGCATTACGGCGCCAGCAATCTGCGGCTTTTGTTATGTCTGACGCTGTTTCTGGGCGGATATTTTCTGTTACCGCACGTTGCCTTATGGCCGCTTGCCGCACTGGCGCTCATCTTCGTTGCGCATCTGGCCTCGAACGTGGTGTTTGCATTGGGGACGTTCGGCGTACTGAGACATTTTCAGGACGCTGATGTTGCGCGGGCCAGCGCCCTCGCCTGGCGCGGACAGGTGTTTATTGCCGCTATCGCTACCGGCATTGCCGGATATCTGGCAGAAAATACCGGTGCCGCGACAGCACTTTATAGCGTTTCACTCACCAGTCTGGCCGGTGTCGCCCTTCTGCTCTGGCGCTACCGGGCGTAATTAGCATCGGAAAATATAAAAGGCAGAGATCTCCCCCTGCCTTTTTTCATTTTTAGATCGGTATAACCCCATTTGTTACGGCGCATCGCGCAAAAAACACCTCCGCTTTCTCCCTTATCGCCCCTGCCGTCATATAAAGGTGTTGGCGTGAGGGATGTTTAGGTATAAAATTTTATACACAAGGAAAGTGGCGGTGATTAAAAATATCGACTGGCGAGGAAGTTCACTCAAAGATTTACGCGATTTCCCTACCGACGTAAAAAAACGGGCGGGTTATGAACTTGAACAGATCCAACATGGGCTGCCACCGACACAGTGGAAGTCCATCAATGACTGGGGATCAGGTGTGGTTGAAATCAAACTTGATACCTTTGCCGGCGCATTTCGGGTTGTTTATATCGCAAAATTTGAAGATGCCATTTACATCCTTCACTGTTTTGCCAAAAAGACTCAGCAAACCAGCCTGACGGATATTGCCATCATAAAAGCACGATACGCTGAGATAGTCCGGGAACGTCAAAGGAGAGAAAATGAAAGAAAAGATTGATATCGCTTCACGCCATATCACCCCGGCGGACGGCAACGTTTTTGCTGATTTAGGCTTCAGCGAAGAAGAAGCGCAACGTTTACATGCAGATTCGCAAGCTAAAATCGCACAGACCATTGCGCTTAAAGAACAACTGATGACTGAGATTGGCAGCTGGATAACGATGCAAAATCTACGTCAGAGCGATGCCGCTAAAGTGCTCCAGGTTTCCCGCCCGCGGGTTTCCGACGTGGTGAACAAAAAAACCGATAAATTTACGCTCGATGCCCTGATTCTGATGCTGAGTCTGGCCGGAAAACAGGTGAAATTGGTGGTTGAATAAGTAGCATCACAAAATACAAAAGGCAGAGATCTCTCCCTGCCTTTTTTCATACTCCCCTGAAATCCGCCGGTCAGTTAGCCGAGCTTTTCAGCTGGTTGTCCTGCTGATGTTGCTCCAGCGCCAGTTCGATCAGGCGGGTAATCAGGTCGGTGTAACCTAAACCACTGGCTGCCCAGAGTTTCGGGTACATGCTGATATTGGTGAAGCCCGGCAAGGTATTGATCTCGTTGATCACCACGTCACCCTGCTCTGTCAGGAAGACATCGACCCGCGCCATGCCGCGACATTCCAGAACCTGAAATGCCTGTAATGCGATTGCACGAATGCGGTCGTGTGTTTCCGGTGGCAAATCCGCGGGCACAGCGATGGATGCGCCGGACTCATTGATATATTTGGTATCGTAAGAGTAGAAGTCGTCATGCAGGATCACTTCGCCGCACACGCTGGCCTGCGGATGATCGTTGCCTAATACCGCGCATTCAATTTCGCGGCCTTTGATTGCCGACTCCACCAATACTTTATGGTCGAAGCTGAACGCGTCATCCAGAGCACGAAGGTAACCGGCCTCATCGCTGATTTTACTCACACCGACCGATGATCCCTGGTTCGCCGGTTTGATAAATAACGGCAAACCGAGTTGCTGCGAAACAATGGCAAAGGTGTTTTTCTGACGATTCGCGCGGGTCAGACAGACGAATGGCGCGACGGAAAGCCCGGCATCGCGCAGCAAACGCTTGGTCACGTCTTTGTCCATGCTGACCGCCGACCCTAAAACGCCGGAGCCGACAAACGCGATATTCGCCATGCGCAGTAAACCCTGCAAGGAGCCGTCTTCCCCCAGCGTGCCGTGAACAATCGGGAAGATCACATCCACCTGCGACAACGCACTGGCGCTGTGGGTTTCGATTAACTGATTTTCGGTCTGACCGGGGATCAGCGCGACCTGATTATTCGAGCGGTTAAGGGCAATCAGCGAGGGGTTTTCAGCGTTGATCAGGTAGTTGCTGGCATCATTAATATGCCATTCGCCTTTCTTATCAATACCCAATAACGTCACATCAAAACGTTGTTTATCAATGGCATCGACTATGTTTTTCGCCGACTGCAATGACACTTCATGTTCTGCCGATTTACCACCAAAAATGATGCCTACCCGTAATTTACTCACCTGCTGCTCCTTGCTGCCAGCGTGAGGGCTGGCAGCGAATTTTTCTGTTAACGTTTTGGCTTAAAACTAGTCAACCACAAATAATTTCGCGCCAACCGGCGTCGATGAACGATGCGCCTCGGCATTGTCCGCCACCTGATAACTCATCCCCGGAGAAAGCGTAAACGTGCGGCCATCCTCCAGGCGCGTATGCAATTCACCTTCCAGACAAAACAGAACGTGGCCCTTGCTGCACCAGTGATCCGCTTCATAACCGGCGGAATATTCCACGATGCGTACGCGTATATCGCCAAATTTCTGGGTGCGCCACAGCGCCATCCCTACATCGCCCGGATGCTGAGTCGGCGTGACCTCGCGCCAGTCGGTGGTGCAAAACGGAATCGCATCAAGCTTCATGAATTTCTCAGTGTCGGAAAACAAGGAAAGCCAGCATAAAAGTGAGCGCTTAATTTATCAATCGCTTGCTAAAACAAAACCGCAGGAGAAAAAACCGGCTTTGGAAGAAAAGTTACGTAAAGACGATTAATCTCAGAGACAGCCCGCAGCCCTCGCGGGCTGTGGCCTGTAAGCAGGCAGCCAAAATACGGTGAAAAGACTGTGTTGCCGGAGGTGTCTGTGCGACAGACTTCACGTTTTATCGACTATGCTTATTGTTCGAATGAGACAGCGGAAACATAACGCAGAAAGGCGTACGCACCTCAATTCCAACGCGCGGCTGATTTTTAAAGCGGCGCGCCACAAAACAAGGAGCACCACATGCCATATCAAACGATAAATCCGTTCAACAACAAACTCATCAAAGAATACCAGACGCACAACGATAAGCAGGTCGAGGAAACGTTGGCCACCGCGCATGCGTTGTACAAATCCGACTGGGCGCAGGGCGATATCCAGCAACGTGTGAAAGTCCTGCATAAACTGTCGGAAATCATGTCGTCGCGCGTCGATGAACTGGCCAAAATTGTCAGCGTCGAGATGGGCAAGCTTATTGAGCAAAGCCGTGGCGAAGTGCAAATTTGCGCAGATATCGCGAAATTCTATGCCGAAAAAGCGGAAGAATTCCTCAAACCTGTGCCTTATAAGTCAGACCTGGGTGAAGCCTGGGTAGAGCACCATCCAATCGGCGTGATCATGGCCGTCGAACCGTGGAACTTCCCGTTCTACCAGCTGATGCGAGTTCTGGCACCGAACCTGGCTTCCGGTAACAGCGTGATTGTGAAACACGCCAGCATTGTGCCGCACTGTGCGGAAACCTTTGAAAAGCTGGTGACCGAAGCCGGTGCGCCAAAAGGCGCTTATACCAACCTGTTTATTTCGCAGGATCAGGTCGCGTCAATCATTGACGATGACCGCGTTCAGGGCGTGGCGCTGACCGGTTCGGAAAAAGCCGGTGCCGTGGTTGCAGCCCGTGCTGCCGGTAAGCTGAAAAAATCCACGCTGGAGCTGGGCGGGAACGACGTGTTTGCCGTGCTCGACGATGCGGATATCGATAAAGCGGCTAAAGCCGGTGCGCAGGCACGTATCTCCAACGCAGGTCAGGTGTGTACCGCGGCCAAACGTTTCATCATTCATGAAAAAGTCGCCGATGAATTCCTGAAAAAATTCACCGAACACTTTAAAGCGCTGAAGATGGGCGATCCGCTGGATAAATCCACCACGCTGGGCCCGTTGTCCTCTGCCGATGCGGTGAAAACGCTGAGCAAGCAGGTGGATGACGCCGTAAAACACGGGGCGAAACTGCACTTTGGCGGTAAAAAGGTGACAGACAATCCGGGTAACTTCTTCGAGCCAACGATTCTGACGCACATTACCCGCGACAATCCGGCATATTTTGAAGAGTTCTTTGGCCCGGTCGCCCAGGTGTATGTGGTGAAAAATGACGAGGAACTGGTGAAACTTGCCAATGACTCGCACTACGGCCTCGGCGGTTCGGTCTTCACCAAAGACATGGACCGTGCCCGTAAGCTGGCAAGCCAGATTGAAACCGGCATGGTATATGTCAATTCACCGACAGACACCGCCGCTGAACTGCCATTTGGTGGGGTTAAGCGCTCAGGTTTTGGTCGCGAGCTGTCAGATCTGGGGATTAAAGAATTTGTGAACCAGAAACTGGTCGTGCTGGCTGCGAAATCGTAACTAGTTCAACCAGAGTTCTGTACCCAAAATAATTCAGGCGGCTGGAAGGTAGCAAGCGAAGGAAACCCGATGAGCTGACTTATGCCAGTGATTCGGGTGACTGAATGTCGCCAACGCCCCTGCGGTTTGAATTATGACGGGTAGCCTTGACCCACGACAAAGCGGTATTGCATACAGCCTCTCTATAATCGGGGCTGTTTGTCTTTCCACTGGTGAATCACATGGCGTATGAACTCAATCTCGACTGGCCAGAGTTTTTAGAAAAATACTGGCAAAAACAACCTGTTATTATCAAAAAAGCGTTCACAAACTTTGTCGATCCGATCACTCCGGATGAGTTAGCCGGCCTTGCGATGGAACCTGAGGTGGACAGCCGCCTGGTCAGCCATACCAACGGGCAATGGCAGGCGAGCAACGGGCCTTTCGAACATTTCGATAATTTGGGTGAAACCGGCTGGTCGTTGCTGGCGCAGGCGGTTAACCACTGGCACGCGCCTTCTGCCGAACTGGTTCGCCCGTTCCGCGTACTGCCTGACTGGCGTCTCGACGATCTGATGATCTCCTATTCCGTGCCGGGCGGCGGTGTCGGCCCGCATATCGATCAATATGACGTATTCATCATTCAGGGCATGGGCAGCCGCCGCTGGCGTGTGGGAGATGCTTTGCCGATGCGCCAGTTTTGCCCGCATCCGGCGTTATTACACGTCGATCCTTTCACGCCAATCATTGATGAAGATCTGGAACCTGGCGACATTCTGTATATTCCGCCAGGCTTCCCGCATGACGGTTTCACCCATGAAACGGCGCTGAACTATTCCGTCGGTTTTCGTGGCCCGAACACCCGTGATTTCATCAGCAGCTTTGCGGATTATGCGCTGGAAAACGATCTCGGTGGCAACCACTACAGCGACCCGGATCTGACACTGCGCGAGCATGTGGGCAAAGTTGAAGAGTACGAACTGGATCGTGTGCGCAATATGATGCACGAGCTTATCAATGAGCCGGAATCCTTTAAACAATGGTTCGGACGCTTCGCCACCACGCCTCGCCATGAACTGGACATCGCTCCCGCTGAACCGCCGTTTGAAGCTCACGAAATTGTCGATGCCCTGACGCAGGGCGACAGCCTGACCCGTCTCAGCGGCCTGCGCGTGCTGAATGTGGGTGGGCGTTTCTTCGTGAACAGCGAAGCGCTGGAAACCGATAACGTGAAGGCGGCCGATGCGTTGTGCCGTTACACCTGCATCAGTAAAAATGAGCTGGGGAACGCGGTACAGGATCCGGAGTTTATCGCTGTACTGACCGATCTGGTGAATCAGGGTTACTGGTTTTTTGACGAGTAAAAACTGACGCGGTTGAAACGAAAAAGGCGGCATCCGACAGGGACGCCGCCTTTTTTATTCCGCGTTTTATGGCCGGTAAAGCTCGACCGGCGTTTTCGATCTCAGCACTTCAGGTTCAAACAGCGCTATCTCTTCACCCTGAATATATTTCGCCCGCAGCATCGCGGAAATCTTGTCCATTATCATGACGATAGCCACCAGAATAAGCGTGATAAACATCACCACATCCCAGTTCCACAGCCGCATATTTTCCGCATACACCAGGCCAATCCCCCCTGCCCCGACAAAGCCGAGCACCGCGGCAGAACGGGTGTTGGATTCAATCTGATACAGCGAAAGTGCAAGGAAGGTCGGGAACGACTGGGTAAAGATACCAAAGCGGTGGGTTTGCAGCGGTGAAGCGCCCAGCGCCCGCAGGCCACGGCTTGGCGAGCGTTCCACGGCTTCATGCCCTTCGGCGAATAATTTGCCCAGTAACCCTAAATCCTGCATCACTATCGCCAGCACGCCTGCCAGCGGCCCCATACCAACGGCGCGAACGAAAATCAGCCCCCAGATCGCCATATCCAGCCCGCGCAGCACGTCAAGAAGCCGGCGAACGATCAGCGAAACAGGTCTGAGCAAGGGAGTGTTCATCACGTTTCGCGCAGCCAGAAATGACAACGGCAATGCCAGGAAAGAGGCGGTGATCGTCCCGGCAAAGACTATCGCCAGCGTGATGCCAATTTGCGAAAAATAGTACATAAACGGCCATTCGGAGACGTTGTGCCAGACGAACATGCGCAGGAAATAGCGCCCGACTTCACGGCTGCCGCGCACCACTTCGCTCCACGGAATGCCGAAGTAACTGAAAAAGTAGACGTAATACAGCGTAATCACCACGGCCAGTATCGCGAGGTAGCGCAGATAGCGGCGCTGCGCGGCAAACAAATGTCCGTGCTGTTGTTTCAGGCTGCTGACAACATGAGGTTCAAGCGCATCGGTTAACATCAGAAAGTGCCCTCCACAACGCGTTTGCGCAGTTTTCCTGAGAGATAATCCATTATCGATACCACCAATATAATCAGCAGTAAGGTCATGCTGACCTGATCATAACGGTCGAGTTTGATTGAGGTCATCAGCTCCTGCCCGATGCCACCGGCACCGACCAGCCCGAGAATGGTGGACTGACGGAAGTTGATCTCAAGGCGCATAAAACTGTAAGACAGGAAAATCGGTTTCACCTGCGGCCACATGGCGAAACGCATGCGCTGCAGTCGCCCTGCGCCGCAGGCACGCAGGCCACGCACCGGTTTATCCGAGGCGGTTTCAATGGATTCGTAAAACAATTTGGTCAGGCTGCCAACGGTATGTAATGTCAGCGCGATAAAACCGGGGATTGCCCCCACGCCAAAAGCCATGACGCACATCACCGCCCAGGCCAGTTCCGGCATGGTGCGTAAGAAAGCGACAAACGTGCGGATACTGAATTTTATCCATTTTGGCGAATCGGTATTATTGGCGGCAAGAAATGCCAGAATAATGGCCAGCGCGGTGGATAAAATCGTCGACGAAAGTGCCAGCTGAATAGTTTCCCAGATCAGCGGCAACTGAATATTAAGCCGGTAGCCCCAGTAAGCAAAAGATCCTTCAGTATGGCCATCAGCAAATAACAACGGCCAGTGCAATACCGGCACCGTTTCACCGATATAATCAAAAAAACTCGGCGCGGAAACAATAATGGTTTTCAGATTTAGCTCGGAAACATTGCCTGACCAAAGATATAAAACCAGCATCAATCCTGACCAGATCAGCGCTTCACGCTTTTGTTTCCCGCGCACCTGCTGATAATAACGATTGAAATCTTTATTCAAAATAATATTTCCGGTTTACAGATAATAATAATTCCTCCCCCTGAAAAGGAGGAGGAAACTACGGATTAACGACCGCCTTTAGTCAGCTCACGCTTCATATCGATAATCTGCTGATATTCCGCCAGCGACGTTTCACCGATGTGTTGTTTACCGCCGACGGCTTTCACGAAGCAGGCGTGGTCTTCTTTATCCAGTTTCTTGATGGCAGAAACCAGTTTGGCTTTAAATGCCGGTGGCAAATCGCTGCGCACTAAAATCGGGCCGTTAGGGATCAGCGGAGATTCCCAGATGATACGGATTTTCTTCATCAGATCCGGATGGTCCATACGGATCATTCGGTTGAATGCCCCTGAGGTATAACCGGTTTCACGGTCACCAATCATTGAAGCCCAGGTCACCGCGCCTTCGAACTGGCCGTTCAGCACGCCAAGAATGTCCTGCTCATGGCCGCCGGAGAAGGTAACGCTGGAGAAGAAGTTGTTGTATTTATTATCCGTTGTGCCGCCAAACTCTTTCTTGAACGCCTGATTCGGGATCAGGTAACCGGAGGTGGAATCCGGATCAGCAAAGCCAAAGGATTTACCTTTCAGATCAGAAATTTTCTGGTACGGGCTGTCGGCTTTGACCACGACAACCGAGTGGTAACCGCGGGATTTGTCAGTATCGTCGATCACAATACCCACCAGATCCACTGCTTTCGGGTTATTAATATAAACCGACGCGAAAGACGACGGAGACATACTTAATACCATGTCGACTTTCTTGCCTAATAAACCCTGAATAACACCTGAGTAATCGGAGGAATTACGCAGTTTAGTATCCACATTTAATTCTTTATCGAAGAAATCTTTGACGCACTGATTATCCCCGATTTGCTGAGTCGCATTCTGCCCGCCCAAAATACCTAAGTTCAGTTCTTTAGGCGCATCTTCTGCCATGCTGTGCATTGCGGTAAAGGAACCTGCAACAAAGACTGCCAGACGTAATAACTTCTTCATGTAATGGTAACCTTGTGTAGATTGAGAGAAAGTAGAAATAAAGCGTGCCAAAATTGAGTCTTATAATTAAACCGCTACGGCTTCATGTTCCTCACCGTATAACTGATGCAGGATCCCGTCAGTTAACTGATCAGGATGACCATCAAATATAATTTGCCCTTTCGCAATGCCAATAACACGGGTGCAATAATCTTTCACCAGTTCGACCGAATGCAAATTCACCATCACCGCGATATTTTCTTCGCTGACTTTTTTCAGTGCATTCATGATGCGCAGGGTATTTTTTGGATCGAGAGAAGCAACGGGTTCATCGGCCAGCAAAATTTTGGGGTTTTGCATCAGTGCACGACATATCGCCACCCGCTGCATCTGCCCGCCGGAAAGATTTTCGGCGCGTTGTAACGCATGCGGCAACATGTGCAGCCATTCCAGCAGGGAAATCGCCCGGGCGCGGTCTTCGTCGTTAAACTGGTTAAAGAATGATTTGAACGTTGAGGTATGGCTCAGACGCCCGAGCAACACGTTAGTCAGTACATCCAGACGCGGGACCAGGCAAAAATCCTGAAAAATCATGCCACAACCGGAACGCCAGCGGCGCAACGCTTTGCCGGTCAGCCCGGCAAGCTCCTGCTGTTCACCATTTTCGTAATGACACACCACGCTGCCGTCGGTTAACGGAATGGTGCCATTGAGAACGTGCAGCAGCGTAGATTTTCCTGCACCGGAGCGGCCAATCACCGCGACAAACTCACCGGCGTGCAGATCAAAATTAATGTCATCAAGAACCCGCTGGCCGGATTTATAGGATTTCACCAGGCCTTTGACGTCGAGTACTTTGTTCAGATGCTGTGTCCCGGCCTGAGGATATTCAGCCTGTGCCAGCTTAAGTTGTGCTTGCGCCATGATGCTGTCTCTCGGTTGCTTTCATTATCTGGCGTTCATTAAGCGCGAGTTTTATGACACATCAATGACGATTTAATGGACAGCGCATGACAAAAAGGCGCGGGAATAAGTCTATGATTGTAGAGGTGCCAAATGCGCATCACGTCAAAAAAGGAAGATGAAATGGATAATCAGACACTCATCGCCGCATTGAAAGAGATTGCCGGCATCCGCCATGTTCTGACCGGTGACAGCAACACCGAGCGCTACCGTAAAGGGTTTCGCTCCGGCGGAGGCAAAGCGCTGGCGGTCGTATTCCCACAGACATTGCTGCAACAGTGGCAACTGCTGAAAGTGTGCATCGAGGCCGATAAAATCGTCATCATGCAGGCTGCCAATACCGGCCTGACCGAAGGCTCAACCCCCAGCGGTGATGATTACGACCGCGACATAGTGATTTTCAGTACGCTGAAGCTGGATAAGATCCAGTTGCTCGACGGCGGCCATCAGGTGATCGGCTTTCCCGGCAGCACACTCTATAAGCTGGAGAAAATGCTCAAGCCGTACAACCGGGAACCTCACTCGGTGATTGGATCATCCTGCATCGGTGCCTCCGTTGTCGGCGGGATCTGCAATAACTCCGGCGGCTCGCTGGTCAAACGCGGCCCGGCCTATACCGAAATGGCACTCTACGCACAGATAGATGAGCAGGGAGAGCTGAAGCTGATTAATCATCTGGGCATCAACCTCGGTGATACACCCGAGGAGATCCTGACGCGTCTGGAAAAAGCGGAATATCTTGAAACCGATATCCTGCACGATAAGCGGCTGGCGTCCGATAACGAATACGCCTCACGCGTTCGTGAAGTGGATGCTGATACGCCGTCACGCTTTAACGCCGACCAGCGCCGGTTGTTTGAGGCCTCAGGTTGCGCCGGAAAGCTGGCGGTATTTGCGGTACGCCTCGACACTTTCCCGGCAGAAACCCAGCAGCAGGTGTTTTACATCGGCACCAATGACACCGCCGTCCTCACTGAACTGCGCCGTCAAATCCTGCGAGACTTCACTCATCTGCCTGTTGCGGGCGAATACATGCATCGTGACATTTTCGATATCACCGAAGTCTATGGCAAAGACACCTTCATGATGATCGACAAACTTGGCACCGATAAAATGCCGGATATGTTTACCGCCAAAGGTAAATTCGATGCCCACGCCAGCAAAGTGCCTTTTCTGCCGAAAAACTTCAGCGACCGCGTCATGCAATGCCTGAGCAAAGCCCTGCCCAATCATCTGCCTCCACGGATGAAACAATACCGCGATCGTTTTGAACATCATCTGCTGCTGAAAATGTCAGGTCAGGGCATTGATGAGGCCAGAAACTTCCTCACCCGATTCTTCAGTGACGGTCAGGGCGATTTCTTTATTTGTTCTGCCGATGAAGGTAAAAAAGCTTTCCTGCATCGCTTCGCCGCAGCGGGTGCCGCGGTGCGTTATCACGCAGTGCATGAAAAAGAGGTGGAGGACATTCTGGCACTGGACATCGCGCTGCGACGCAATGACCGCGAATGGTTTGAAACCCTGCCGGAGGATATCGATAACCAGCTGGTGGCAAAACTGTATTACGGCCATTTCATGTGCCACGTTTTCCATCAGGATTACATCGTCAAAAAAGGCGCGAACAGCAAGGCGCTGAAACACAGGATGCTTGAGCTTCTCGACGCCAAAGGCGCGGAGTACCCGGCCGAGCATAACGTCGGGCATCTGTATATGGCGAAACCGCACCTGAAAGCCTTCTACCAGCAGGCCGATCCCACCAACAGCTTCAATCCGGGAATAGGAAAAACCAGTAAGTTGAAAAACTGGCAGGAATAACAAATCCGGGTACCAGGATTATGCGGGGTTAGTTTGTTGCTCCCTCCCCTTCGCAGTGGAGGGAGCAGTGCAGATCAAAATAGCTGAGTTCCGTAACCCCACATGATCACCGTCAGCGCGAGCAGCAGCTCAAGAACCAGAACACCCATTGCCAGAGTTGAACTGGAGAACAGGAAGCCTTCACGGCGGTCGATATTCAGGAAATTCGGAATACCGAGATACAGCAGATATCCGCTGTAGCACAAACCAATAATACCGACGAACAGGCACAGCCAGACCATCGGATATAACGCGACGATCCCGCTGAGGAACATCGGTGTGGCGACGTAACCGGCAAACACGATGCAGTTGTTGAGTGTCGGACGACTGTCATAGCGACGCGCCATCCAGTAGATAATTCGCCCCATCAGGGCGACAGCACCGAGCATCAGAACATAAAAAATAACGGCGATGTAGGACGCGGTGAACATGGAAACCAGCAGTTTCTGCCCGTCACCGAAATTCCAGCCAAGCTGCGTGGTTCCGATAAAGGAACAGACAACCGGAATAAGCGCCATCAGAAGAACATGATGAGAATACACATGTGAAACGGTTTCCCGTTCACGCTGGATTTGTTGCAGTTCGGGACCTGGATGGGACAACAGTCCCCACACATGATTTACCATGAAACACCCCCTTGTACGCCGAAAGCCGCCAGCGGCGTGCGGTGATAAACCTTCAGGAATGCCCGTTACGCTGAGGCACAAGGAAGGTGGCGGCCTGTCTAAATTATAGCCGTTATTGTTGATTTTGCAGAGGCGGCCAATTCTGCATGAAGGATCATCGGCCGCCTTGGGTCGCCTTTAATGAATAAAGCGTGCAGCGGTAAAAGTCATGCCAACTAACACCAGCATCATGCTGATAATCCAGCGTGTCTGTTGAATCATCAGATCATAAAACATGGCCTGCATGCCGCTTAGGGAAGCTTCTATTTTCACAAAGCGTTCGTCTACCTTTTCAAACTGCTTATTCACCTGTTCAAACTGGTTATCGATCCGGACCAGATGATCGTCAATCCTCAGCAGGTGTCCGTCGATGCGGGCGATGCTCTGCTCGGTTCTCCCGAGACGCACCCCCATATCTGTCACGGTTTCAGTGAGCGTGACCATCTGGTGTTCCAGCTTGCCGACTCGGAGGTGAGTATCCGTGATCACGTCGGTCAGTTGACTGACCTGCTGTTCCACCTTCCCCACACGCAAATTCAGGCCGGCAAGTTCCTCACCGGTTTTAATTCCCTGCTTTTCAATACTGTTGATCTGATTTTGCAAAAGCTTTTCCATCAGCGATTTCTCCTTGGGTGCTTCCGGCCAGGCTGGTGCGCCTGGGAAATAGAGCGTCGGGTTGACGGGCGATATATCCATTGTGCTGAGCTGATACATAGTTGGTTATCCCTCACATGCGTTTCCCTGTTCAGATATCCTTAATCTGCAACCAGTGTGCACTGTATAAATAACCACCTCAAATCAATTTATTGCTCGTTTAACACACCGATTTTAATGTATCTATGTTTGAGGTCGTTGCATTGAGCAAAGCAATAACTCCAGATAAATTAGTGTGTTACGCGTGGCGGTAACGGTGGTGAGTTACAAGAAAACAAACTTAACCGCTATAACCGACGTCGCAGCATATCCGCCCTGCATCTCGATCCCGTCGCCAGTTATTGTTGACGCCGTTTATGCCCGCAGGAAAGACGGAGTGCTGAATAAAATAATGTATTTTTATCAATGCGTTATGATTATTATGGGCAGTCAAAACACCCGGTAACGCGTTTTAACCGGCGCCAGCTACTCCCCATTCCCCCCACAAACCGTTAACGTAAAGGCTGAATCTCTCAAGGAGGCCGCTATGCGCATCACCTGCTTACACACCGCCGACAGTAATATTGCCGTTTTCGATAACGCCGCCCGCCAGCTTGGGCTTGATCATCATGAAATAACGCATCTCTCCCGGCCAGACTTACTGGCGGCGGCGGAAAGCACCGGCGGAATGACGGCGGATTTAGAACATCAAACTGCACAACTCCTGCGCAGCCTTGCCACCCATGCAGACCGTGTGCTGCTGACCTGCTCAACGCTCGGGGCTGCGGCAACGCTTGCAAACGAAAGCAGTCCGGCACCGATTTTTCGCGTGGATCAGGCGCTGGCAGAGCAGGCGATGAAAACGCCGGGAAACGTGGTGGTGCTTTGCGCGGTGGAAACCACCCTGGACACCACCCGGCGGCTGTTTGAACAGGCAGAAAGGCATCCGCTGGCGGTGCTGGAGGTCCGGCTGGTGGCGGGAGCATGGGAGAAATTTAAACAGGGAAATCTGGCGGGCTATCTGCAAACAATTGCCGCTGCCGCCGACACCGCTTACCGGCAAGGCGCTGACTGTGTGGCGCTGGCTCAGGCTTCGATGACCGGTGCGGCAGAACTGACACAGATCGGGACGCCGCTCACCGCACCGGTTTGTGGCCTGCGGGCCGCCGTGTCTCAGTAACAGGCAACAAAAAGGCGAAAATCGAAAGAGTGGCTATACTCAAGGTGAAATATCATTGGCTTAGCACATCAGGCCGGTGAAGACTAAGAGTAGATTAAGGAAAAAATATGAAAATTATTCTGTGGATTATCGCCATTATCTTTATCGTCGGCTTACTGACCCTGACAGGGGTATTTAAACTGATCTTCTGATCGGCACGTCTGAACGTTTCTGCGCACAAAAGAAAAAGTCCGGCCATTGCGCCGGACTTTTTTCATCTGATTTCTGCTCATCAACGCGCTTTGCGCGACTCAGGCTGACGCGTAAATCAGTCCTGAGCCTCTTCCACGCTCGGCTGCGACTTCTGCTGATCTTTCTGTTTACGGTAGTTTTTCGCAATCTGCGGAACAGGCACCGTTTTACCGGTTTCCATCCAGGTGCGCAGACGGTTGGCATCGGCGAAGGCGGTAAATTTCCCGAAGGCATCCATTACCACCAGCGTCACCGGTTTGCCATTGATGGTGGTGCGCATCGCCAGACAGTGCCCGGCGTCATCGGTATAACCTGTCTTGGTCAGCTGAATGCTCCAGGACGGGTTCATGATCAGATGGTTAGTATTCCGGAAAGGCAGTGCATAAGACGGATGGCTGAACACGGCGGTTTTTTCAGAGGTCGTGCTCAGTTCGCCAATCAGCGGATAGCGTTGCGAAGCCAGCAACAGGCGAGTCAGATCGCGCGCGGTGGAGACGTTGCGCGGCGATAAACCGGTTGGTTCGGCATAACGGGTATGCGTCATGCCCAGTGATTTGGCTTTGGCATTCATTGCTTTAATAAAGGCGCTGTAACCGCCCGGATAGTGAGCCGCGAGACTGGCAGCCGCGCGGTTTTCTGAAGACATCAGCGCCAGCTGAATCATCTGACGGCGAGTAATTTCACTGTTGAGTTTCACGCGGGAGAAGACGCCGCGCATTTCAGGGGTATTGCTGATATCAATATTGATGACTTCGTCGAGCGGAAGTTTCGCATCCAGCGTCACCATGGCGGTCATCAGTTTGGTCAGGGAGGCAATCGGCCTCACCTCATCCGGATTTCGCGAGTAAATCACTTCATGGCTTTTAAGATCAACCACCATGGCACTGCCTGAAGCAATTTGAACCATCGGGGCGACGGCCTGCTCGTGCTTTGCAGCGAGCGCGGCTGGGGCAGACAACATGCCTGTATTTAAGGCGAATAAGCTCAGAACCAGAAGACGGATTTTCACATGCATTGCTCTGTATTTAAGAAAGTTGTCATAAAATCATGTCGAAACAGCCGCCGAATTATAAGTTAGGCGAATAGTCTTAGCACTCGCAATTTGCAAATCTATTTGTCACAAAGTCTGTCATCCCTCCCCGCAAACCGTGGATTGGCGAGTAAGTGAACACTCGCCACAGAAGTCACAGACGTACGGGGTGAACGGTGCGGAAGGGAAAATCGGTTACAGAAGGGGATAGACCAATTTTTGCAGGCGCGGGATATTCGTCAGCTGGTTTTTTGCGTCAATGACATTCACTTCGGGTACGTATATCGCCGCAATAAAATCAATGTTAATGCCCCCCTGACTGACGGGATGGTCAATAAACGTAGGATGAACAGCCACCGCCTGATTTAACCCATACAACACAGGGAAATTCTGACCGGTTAACCCCATTGATGAATAATTTCCTGCGCTTTCCAAATAATTCTGCAAGTAATTCATACTTACGCCTTTAGAAATGGGCTGGTTCTTATAAATATTCTCGACAGAATAACCTCTTTCTCCTGACGTCAGTGAGTGATGGGCAAACCAGCCGGTGCCATCGATCTCTTCCATGCTCAGCAAAGCCCGGAAGCGCACCAGGCCGGCGAAGCTCCCGCTGTGGGATCCATGAACATAGCAGACGCCATGAGATAACATTTTCAGATACTGCGGCTGCTCATGCGTTTTAATAATTTTTAGCGGGGATATTTTTAATGGTCTTTTCACAAGTCACTCCTTTTTTATTATCAGTCCTTCGTCTGTCGCATGCTTAATAACTCAATATTTATATATAGATGATCTATTTAAATTCACCATCTGAATTTAAAACCTTAATTTACCTGAAAATAATACCATTCGAGTTTATAAAAATAACCCTTGAATATGATAAATAATTTCGCCTTTAAAAAGTCACTGCGCAAAATTACTATATTGATTATGCTTATAAACAATGCATTGGATATTCATCACTGAACGAATTACGCAGCCTGTTAATCCGGCTGCGTAATTCGCTAGCCTGTTCGTTTATTTCAATGATCAACCTGGAGAGGTCATTACAAGGTCGGTTTAGATTCAATCAGATAACCGATTTCCTGCCCGTAAGAGAGTTCAAGCGTATTGCCATCGGGGTCATCGAGAAATGCCCAGTAGCCGACCGGTGCGCCGGAATCCGTTGGCTCCTGACGCAGAACGCCCGCAGCGCGTGCCTCGGCCAGTCGGGCATCCATCGCTTCTCTCGAAGCACAGGCGACGCCGAGGTGACCGAACGGGCCGAGTCGGGTGTCGGTGTTTTCAGGGTCTTCGGCCAGCACGATGGCAAAATGGCGGGTCATGTCGCTGAGCCATGCCACGGGTCTGGCATCCGTGCCCCGCTCGCCGCGCCGGTGGATGACTTTCATGTCGGCAAACTGTTGGTAGAACCTGATGCTGGCATCAAGATCTTTCACCGCAAAAGCAATGTGACTCAAACCGATATCGTTGTTTTCCATGATACTTCTCCCTATTTAAGCGTTGCCGCGCGGAGAAGTCATGGAGTGACACTACCGGTTAATGCGTTCGGCAATGTCCTTCGACGTCTTCAGCACGCGCACTTCAGTAAATAACTCCGAGGCTTCGTCGTACTCTTTTCGCAAATATCCCAGCCACTGTTTGATGCGCGCCACGTGATACAACCCGGTATCGCCCTGCTTTTCAAGACGGGTATATTTTTGCAACAGCGTCATCACATCCGGCCATGGCATACGCGGTTCGTTGTATTTCACCATCCGGCTGAGGTTGGGAAGATTCAGCGCGCCGCGCCCCAGCATCACCGCATCGCAACCGGTGGTTTGCATACAGGCCTGAGCGCTGGCGTAATCCCAGATTTCGCCGTTGGCGATAACAGGAATACTCAGACGCTGACGAATTTCGCCGATCGCCTGCCAGTTGATACGCTCTGCTTTATAGCCGTCTTCTTTGGTGCGCCCGTGCACGGCCAGTTCGGTCGCGCCCGCCTGTTGCACCGCATCGGCGATTTCGAAGCTGCGGTCCAGAGAATCCCAACCCAGCCGCACTTTCACGGTGACCGGCAGGTGCGCGGGAACCGCTGCGCGCATGGCTTTCGCGCCCTGATAAATCAGCTCCGGATCTTTGAGCAAGGTCGCCCCGCCGCCGCTGCCGTTGACCATTTTCGACGGACAACCGCAGTTGAGATCGACGCCGTATGATCCAAGTTCGACGGCGCGCGCGGCATTTTCTGCCAGCCATTCAGGATATTGGCCGAGCAGCTGCACGCGAACCCGTGTACCGGAAGGCGTGCGGCTGTCGTGATGTAATTCGGGGCACAGACGATGGAAGACTTTGGCGGGCAGCAGTTGATCGACCACACGCACAAACTCAGTGATGCACAAATCGTAGTCGTTCACTTCGGTGAGAAGTTCACGAACCAGGGGATCAAGTACACCTTCCATCGGAGCCAGTAATACGCGCATTGCAGTTCAACCCTTAAAAATGACGCGCAAGAGTAACGCAAGGCCCGTCTTCCGGCAATTACCCCTGTGATAAATCGCGGTCAAGTTGCGTCTGCGTGGCACTCTGCACCTGCCGCGCCTTCACCGAACGCCAGGCAATCCACACGGCCAGCAAAGCGGGAACAGCGAACAGCAGGAACATCCAGAACGCGGCGCTGGATGCACCGGCATCGCCCTGATTCACCCCGGCAAAGTTCGCCACGGTGCCCGCCAGTGCGGCACCCAACGCGGCGGCGAACGACTGCACCACGGTTATCGATGCACCGGCTTTTTCGCGATCCTCTTCAGGAGCCTGTTGCAGCACGCGGGTCAGCAGATGCGGCCAGCCCAGACCGATCCCGAATCCGGCCAGCGTCAGGCCAAGCACCACACCGCTGATGTTCAGCCATGGCATCCCGAAAGCCACCGGCACCGTGAACAGCAATAACAGCAAACCGGCGGCCAGAATCAGCGGCCCCGAGATAATGGCGTTATCGGCGCGACGCCCCGTCCAGCCTGAGCTGGCCACTTCACTGAGCGTCCAGCCCGCGGCGGCGGCGGCGGTAATATACCCGGCGGCCAGCGGCGTCTGGCCGTGCAGATGTTGCAGCAAATAAGGCACGAAGAGTTCGCAGCCAAGACCGATAATCAGTAACGTCATCACCAGATATAAACCGTACAGCGGCGATGAGGTACGCAGCGCATCACGCGGTAACAACCGGACATCGGCGGTAAATTCCCGGTGACGCAGAATCAGCATCATCAGAACCGCAACCCCAAATCCGAGAAGATTAACCAGGCCGTGCGTGGACAAACTGCCGGCAGACACCACCAGCACCGCGCCCGTCAGTAACGCCAGTTGCATCAGCGGCAGCGGTTCTTGCGGTTGTTTCACCCGCTGAGATTTTGGTAAAAGCCGCCAGACCCAGAAACCGAACAACGATGTCAGCGGCAGCAGCAAACCAAATGCCCAGCGCCAGGCATGCAGCTCCGCAAAAATCCCGCCAATCGCCGGGCCCACCAGCGTGGCAATCCCCCACATCGCGGAAATCAGCGCCATCGCGCGCGGCCAGAGGGATTCCTTAAACAGGAGATTGATCATCGCGTAGGAAAGCGCGAACAGGAATCCGCCTCCGAGCCCCTGTAGCGCCCGCCCCAGCAGCAGCACCGGCATGCTCGGCGCCACCGTACAAATGGCCGCTCCGGCGATAAAAATCGCGGTGGCGGTGAGATAGCTGCCGCGTGGCCCGGCGGTGCGCATCAGCCGGGCAGATAACGCGGAGCCGAGGATCGAACACACCACATACAGCGTGGTATTCCACGCATACCACGCCAGCCCGCCGATATCCTGCACGACGGACGGTAAAATCGTGATCACGATGTAACTGTTGGTGGCGTAAAGCGCGACTCCGGCGCTCAGGGTAATGGCACTGCCCCGGTTTTCCGCGCTGAATAAATCCGACCATCCGCTCTGACTTTCCGACATTTCTCTGCATCCCTTTGGTTTGTGCTGTCCACGCATTGAAGCATGTTGTGGTTATGGTATGATTAAAACAAGAAATAACTTGGAATATGTTTTACGTAATCTAGAACCCGGCGAGGTAATATGTCAAGCAGTGACTTGGAAAATAACAATCTGGTCAGGCACAGCGTGGCTGAACGCATCCTGACGTTGCTCAAAACCCGCGGGGAATTACAGGCCAGCGACGCCGGTCATCTTTTAGGCACCAGCGGCGAAGCGGCGAGGCAGCAGTTTGTCAAACTGGCGAAAGAAGGTCTGGTGGAAGCCAAATCTGTCTCGCAGGGCGTCGGGCGTCCGGCACAGTTCTGGCAACTTACCGCACAGGGACATGCACATTTCCCCGATGCACACGCCGATCTGACTGTACAACTGTTACAGCTTATCCGCACTTCTTTGGGTGATTCTGCGCTGGATCAGTTGATCACCTCACGGGAAAACCTGACGCAGGATAATTACCAGCTGGCGATGAACGGGGCGAATTCACTGGAGGAAAGACTGCAAAGGCTGACGGAGATCCGCACCCGCGAAGGGTATATGGCGGACTGGACGCTGCAGGATGACGGCAGTTACCTGTTTGTCGAAAACCACTGTCCGATTTGTGCCGCGGCCGCGACCTGTCAGGGATTCTGCCGGGCCGAACGTGACGTATTCAGCAACGTGCTTTGCGCCAGCGTCGAACGCACCGAGCATATTTTGCAGGGTGCACGCCGTTGTGCGTATGTGATCACCCCCTGACGGCACAGGCTTAACGAAAAACAGGCAAAAAAAAACCGCCTTCATGGAAGGCGGTTTAGCATCGGACTGTCGGGGAGCGTTACTTGTTGCCGCTGCCCGCAGGACCGCTGCGACGCTGGCCTGCATGTGCAGGACGCGCACGGGCCGGACGGTTTTCACCGGAGCCACGGTTTTCAGAAGTACCGCTGCGCGCGCTGCTGCCGCCCGGACGCGGAGCGCCAGAACGTGGAGCACCGGAGCGCGGTGCGCCCGGACGCTGGCCCTGACGTGGTGCGCCACGACCGCCGCCACCACCACTGCCCTGACGACCATTGATGATCGGCTCAGCTTTGATGCTTGGGTCTGGTTCATAACCTGGCAGTGCGACACGCGGAATTTCACGCTTGAGCAGACGCTCGATGTCACGCAGCAGTTTATGTTCGTCTACGCACACCAGAGACACCGCTTCACCGGTGGCTTCTGCACGGCCTGTACGGCCGATACGGTGAACGTAATCTTCCGGTACGTTTGGCAGTTCATAGTTCACGACGTGCGGCAGCATATCGATATCCAGGCCACGTGCCGCGATATCCGTCGCAACCAGTACGCGTACTGAGCCGGCTTTGAAATCGGCCAGTGCGCGGGTACGGGCGCCCTGACTTTTGTTGCCGTGAATCGCTGCGGCAGTGATGCCGTCTTTATTCAGCTGTTCGGCCAGATGGTTAGCACCGTGTTTAGTACGGTTGAACACCAGCACCTGTTTCCAGTCGCCTTCGCCGATCATCTGTGACAGCAGTTCTCTTTTGCGTTTCTTATCAACAAAGTGAACCGTTTGATCAATTTGTTCTGACGCGGTATTACGGCGTGCCACTTCGACAGAGGCCGGGTTGGTCAGCAGTTTGCTCGCCAGCCCTTTGATCTCATCAGAGAAAGTGGCGGAGAACAGCAGGTTCTGACGCTTGGCAGGCAGTTTGGCCAGCACGCGACGGATGTCGTGAATAAAGCCCATGTCCAGCATGCGGTCGGCTTCATCGAGCACCAGAATTTCAACCTGAGATAAATCAACAGCACGCTGATGTTCCAGATCCAGTAAACGGCCCGGCGTTGCGATCAGCACATCCACACCACCGCGCAGTTTCAGCATCTGCGGGTTGATGCTCACACCACCAAATACCACCATCGAACGCAAGGTCAGGTATTTGCTGTAAGCCTGGACGTTTTCACCGATCTGTGCCGCGAGTTCACGGGTCGGGGTCAGGATCAGCGCACGAACCGGGCGACGTCCTTTGAATTGCGCATTGGTATGGCTCAGCATATTCAGCAGCGGCAGAGTAAAACCAGCGGTTTTACCGGTACCGGTCTGCGCGCTGGCCATCAGGTCACGACCCTGCAACACAACAGGAATAGCCTGACGCTGGATAGGCGTAGGTTCGCGATAGCCCTGTTCTTCAACAGCACGCAAAATTTCGGCACTTAAGCCGAGGGAATCAAATGACATATAAGGAAAAGCTCCAGTCCACTCTAACCCGAACGGGGTTCGGTGCAGTTTCAAGAGTGGATGATCAGACGAGGCAAATGAGGCATTACCACGAGGATTCGGCACAAACTGCAGTGCGCCAGTTGGGGCGATAATAGCACAGAACGCCGCTTCGCGTGAAATAATCTCCTTTTGGCTGTAACCAGTGATGTCAGTCACAGACGCAGGTGAAATTATGTGACCGGATTTTCTACCGATATATCCAGAAACTTTGATACAGGATAATCAATTATTCACCTTATCAATACGTTCCCACTTTTTGAACTCCGCAGTGGGGATTAGCTTGCTATGCTGCTGAGAGTTCCCTTTCTCTGCTTAAGGCCGCACCGCAGCACCATGGAAACCTGGAAAATAAATTTAATCTCCGTCTGGCTGGGGTGTTTTTTCACCGGCATGGCGATGAGTCAAATCCTGCCTTTTTTACCGCTTTATATCGAACAGCTGGGCGTCACTTCCCACGAATCCCTGAGTTTATGGTCGGGTCTGGTCTTTAGCGGAACCTTTCTGGTTTCGGCGATTGTCGCGCCGTTATGGGGCAGCCTTGCCGACCGCAAAGGCCGCAAGCTGATGCTGCTGCGTGCGGCGCTCGGCATGGCTATCGTGATGATGTTGCAGGGTTTCGCCACCAACGTCTGGCAGTTGTTCATCTTGCGCACGCTGATGGGGCTGACGTCCGGCTACATTCCCAACGCCATGGCGCTGGTCGCCTCGCAGGTGCCACGCGATAAAAGTGGCTGGGCGCTGGGAACACTGTCAACCGGTCAGGTTTCCGGGGTGATTATCGGCCCGTTGCTGGGCGGTTTTATGGCGGACCATCTCGGTTTGCGCACGGTGTTTTTCGTCACCAGCGGCATGCTGTTTATCAGTTTCCTAATCACGCTGTTTTTGATTAAAGAGCGCGTGGTACCGGTCACCAAAGCCAACCGGCTCAGCGGCAAAGCCGTCTTCACCACGCTGCCCTATCCGTGGCTGATTGTCAGCCTGTTCGTGACCACCATGATGATCCAGTTAGCCAACGGGTCCATCAGCCCGATCCTTACCCTGTTTATCCGCGAACTCTCCTCAGACACCAGTAATATCGCCTTTATCAGCGGCGTGATTGCCGCCGTGCCGGGCGTTTCCGCCCTGATGGCCGCACCTAAGCTCGGCAAGCTCGGCGACCGCATCGGCGCGCACCGTATTCTGATCGCCGCCCTGGTCTTTTGTTTCATTCTGTTTTGTCTGATGGCGCTGATTAATACGCCGACGCAGCTGGGCATCCTGCGTTTCATGCTGGGTTTCGGCGATGGCGCACTGATGCCCGCCGTGCAGGCGTTGCTGGTGAAATACAGCAGCGATCAGGTGACAGGCCGGATATTCGGTTACAACCAGTCGTTCATGTACCTCGGCAATGTCATAGGCCCGCTGATTGGTTCGAGCGCCTCGGCGCTGCTCGGATTCCGCTGGGTGTTTATCGTCACAGCGATTCTGGTGCTGTTTAATACGGTTCAGGTGTGGTGGAGTTTTCGGCAGGTACCGACGGGGCGGATCAGAATACCCTAACCGGGGTATCCGGGGCGGGTTGGGTCATTGGGAAAGAGGGGGACTTGTTGATTTAAAAATTTTCACCTTTCTAAAAGTGTTCAAAGCCGCCCAGGCCAAGGCCATCGGCATAAAAAAAGGGACACTTCTCAGTGTCCCTTGTCATTTCAATCAAAAACCTTAACGACGGTTGCCGAAAATACGCAGCAGCATCAGGAACAGGTTGATGAAATCCAGATACAGCGTCAACGCGCCAACGATCGAATATTTGCGGAAGTTATCGCGGTCGTCTGCGGACAGCTGCGCGCCCATATTTTTCAGCTTCTGGGTGTCATAGGCGGTCAGGCCCACGAAGATCAGCACACCGGCGTAAGAGATGATGTTGGCAAGGCCAGAGCTTTTCAGCCACATGTTCACCAGTGACGCCAGAACCAGACCAATCAGCGCCATAAACAACATGCTGCCGATACCGGTCAGGTCGCGCTTAGTCACGTAACCGTACGCACTCATCGCACCGAACATCCCGGCTGCCACGATGAAGGTGCCGAAAATCGAGTCACCGGTGTAAACCAGGAAAATACTGGAAAGCGTCAGGCCGGTCAGCGCCGAATACAGCATGAACAGGCCGGTCGCGACCGTGCCGCTCAGGCGATTCACCATGCCGGAAATCACGAAGACCAGCGCCAGCTGCGCGATGATCAGACCGAAGAAAGTAATCTGGCTTGAGAAAACAAAACTCATTATTTTTTCAGAACCGGAAGCATACCAGGCCACAAATGCGGTCAGCAGCAAACCACAGAACATCCAGCCATAGACTTGCGCCATATAAGCCTGAATGCCGGTATTCGCGCGTTCAACAATTGAACCGTTACTGCGTGGATATCGATCCATGATGATTACCCTTTTGCATGGAGGACGAAAATGAGGCTGAATCAGCCTCCCGATTTTTAAAGCGTATCACAGATAGACAGAAAAGCATGGACGGTCTGCATGCGGTTGAGGCGCGATTTACCAGCGCGCGGCAGCGTCTTTATCACTGTCACGGGCATCCACCCAGCGGTCGCCCTCTTCCGTTGCTTCACGCTTCCAGAATGGCGCACGCGTTTTCAGATGATCCATAATAAATTCAGTGGCTTCAAACGCCATACTGCGATGCGCGCTGGTCACGCCGACGAACACGATTTCATCGCCCGGAAACATCGGGCCGATGCGGTGATAAACAGACACCCGTTGCAGCGGCCAGCGGCTGCGGGCTTCGGCGACAATCTCAGCCAGCGCTTTTTCGGTCATGCCAGGGTAATGCTCCAGCGTTAACGCGCTGACGTGATTACCCAGATTGTGATTGCGCACTTTGCCGGTAAAGGTCACCACGGCGCCATCTGCGTCAGATTGCGCCAGCCAGTTGTACTCGTCGCCGACGTTAAACCGGGCTGCATCGACGATAATTTTGGTCTGATCCATCTCAGCCTCCGGTCACCGGCGGGAAGAATGCCACTTCATCACCGGCTTTCAGCGGATGCGCCATGTCAGTCAGCGTCTGATTGACCGCCACCAGCAGTTTTCCCGATTCCAGCGCCAGCGCCCAGCGGTCGTCCCGCCCGGCAAGTGACTGACGTAAATCATTCACGGTCGGAAATTCCGCCGGCAGTTGCAGCGCAGAAGTGCCGATCAGTTCGCGCACCTGAGCGAAAAATAAAATGTCGATCATAGCTCCGCCTTACCTTCTGCCTGAGTTTCCGCCTTAAAGTCCCCGGATTTGCCGCCGGTTTTTTCCAGCAGGCGGATCGGGCCGATGACCATGTCTTTCTGAACCGCTTTACACATGTCATAGATGGTCAGCGCGGCCACAGAAGCCGCCGTCAGCGCTTCCATTTCCACGCCGGTTTTACCGCTCAGGCGGCAGCGGGATTCGATGCGCACGCGGTTATGTTCCGGCTGTGCTTCCAGATTCACTTCTACTTTGGTCAGCAACAGCGGATGACACAGCGGGATCAGATCCCAGGTTTTTTTTGCCGCCTGAATGCCGGCGATACGCGCCGTGGCGAACACGTCACCTTTATGGTGATTGCCGCTGATGATCATCGCCAGCGTGCTTTCCGCCATCTCAACAAAGGCTTCCGCGCGGGCTTCGCGAACGGTTTCCGCTTTACCGGAGACATCCACCATATGGGCGTCGCCGGAAGCGTTAATGTGTGTGAGTTCTGACATGCTTATTTCTTCAAATGTGGAGTGAAATTGCACGGGCCCTGACGGGCGTCGAGCTGGGCTTCAATGATGTTATCCCAGGCAGTCTGGCAGGCGCGGGTGGAGCCCGGCATGGCGAAAATCACGGTCTGATTGGCGATGCCCGCAATGGCCCGTGACTGAATGGTCGAGGTGCCGATATCTTCGAATGACACCATGCGGAACAGCTCGCCGAAGCCTTCGATTTCGCGGTCAAACAGCGGTTTCAGCGCTTCCGGGGTGTTATTTCCGGCATTAAAACCGGTACCGCCGTTGATCAGAATCGCCTGGGTTTTTTCATCCGCAATCCATGCGGAAACCACCGCGCGGATGCTGTAAATGTTCTCTTTGACGATGTGCTGTGCGACGACGTGGTGACCGCTTTCGGTCACGGCTTCTTTCAGGTAATGCCCGGAAGTGTCTTCAGCGTCGGTGCGGCGGTCAGACACCGTCATGATCGCCACAGATAAAGGCAAAAAATCTTTACTGGCTTTGCTCATCAGTTTGCTCCTTAAACGATTAGTACCGGATTCAGCCGCCGATAAACGACAGATTCTGGGTAATGCCGGTATTGCCTTCATGCAGGAAGTGAGTCTGTTTTTTACGGCTGAGGCCGCCCTGAATGCGGTCCATCAGGTCGTCCTGCTGCATGTCGTCGGCCAGTAAATCGCGCAGCGCAATACCCTGCTCGCCGAACAGACACAAATGCAGATTGCCGGTGGCAGATACGCGCAGGCGGTTACAGCTGGCGCAGAAGTCTTTTTCATACGGCATGATCAGACCGATTTCGCCGAGGTAATCCGGGTGGCTGAAGACCTGCGCAGGGCCGTCGCTGCGGGAGCGGATCTGTAACTGCCAGCCCTGACGCACCAGTTGCTCGCGCAGCACTTCGCCGGAGACGTGGTGTTTACGGAATAAATCTCCGCCGTCGCCGGTTTCCATCAGTTCAATGAAACGCAGCTGAATCGGGCGGTTTTTTATCCAGTCGAGGAAGGTGCCGAGGCTGGCGTGATTGACATCGCGCATCAGCACGGTATTGACTTTCACCTTGCTGAAACCGGCATCAAAGGCAGCGTCAATGCCGTCCATCACCTCGCGGAATTTATCCTGGCCGGTGATCGCGTGAAACTGGCGGGCATCGAGGCTGTCAACGCTCACGTTGATGTTGGTCAGCCCGGCATCACGCCATTTGCTGATGTCACGCGCCATGCGATAACCGTTAGTGGTCACCGCAAGGGTTTTGATCGAGGGGTTTTCGCGCACGGCGCCAATGATTTCGCAGAAGTCGCGGCGCAGCGACGGTTCGCCACCGGTCAGGCGCACTTTTTCCGTTCCCAGATTAGCGAACGCGCGGCTGACCCGACGGATTTCATCGAGCGAGAGAAAACTTTTATTGCTGTGTCCGTGCGGCTTGTAACCGTCCGGCAGACAGTAGGTGCAACGAAAATTGCACACGTCGGTGATCGACAGCCGCAAGTAATAAAACTTGCGGGCAAAAGCATCAGTAAGTTGAAGCACCTTAAACACCTTTCCAAATACGGGAGATGCGGGCATTTCTGCCATGCACCCTGGTGACGTTCGTCACGGCCAGCGCACCATATTGTTTCTGTGGGAAAATCGTCAGAAAGCAACTTAGGAACAAAGGCTAGGAGTTGATTCATTGCATTCTTTGCAGAAGCCATGAACTCGGGTAACGGCGCATATTCTAACGCCGCAAAGTCCGGATCACCAAGATGGTTTTTCGTTATGTATTTTGATATATAACGTTTTTTCACTGCAAAAAGCCGCATTTTCAACGCCAAAAGCACTGGTTTTTGAATACAGTGAGACAACGGTGAAGTGATAACATCTTGTTGCAAAATTATGTAAAATCCGCAGCAGGAAACAGACTCCCTCACCCGCTTCAGAAGGAAATTATGCGCAACAGAACTTTAGCCGATCTCGACCGGGTGGTGGCATTAGGCGGAGGCCACGGGCTTGGCCGCGTGATGTCTTCGCTTTCCGCCCTTGGGCCACGCCTGACGGGCATCGTGACCACCACGGATAACGGCGGGTCGACAGGCCGTATCCGCCGCTCGGTGGGCGGTATCGCCTGGGGCGACATGCGCAATTGTCTGAATCAGCTGATCACTGAACCGAGCCTGGCATCGGCGATGTTTGAATACCGCTTCAGCGGTCAGGGCGAGCTGGACGGCCACAATCTCGGCAACCTGATGCTGCGCGCGCTGGATCATCTCACCGTGCGCCCGCTGGAAGCCATCAATCTGGTGCGCAGCCTGCTTAAAGTCGATGCGGAGCTGATCCCGATGTCAGAGCATCCGGTGGATCTGACGGCCATCGACGCCGACGGTGAAACGGTTCATGGCGAGGTGAATGTTGATAAACTCAAGCAGACACCGCGCGAATTGCGCCTTGAACCGCAGGTTCCGGCCACGCGTGAAGCATTACTGGCGATTGCCGAAGCCAATCTGATCCTGATCGGGCCGGGCAGTTTTTACACCAGTCTGATGCCGCTGTTACTGATGAACGATCTCACCTCTGCCCTGCGCCGCAGCCGTGCGCACATTGTGTATATCGGTAATCTGGGCAAAGAACTGAGCGTCGCCGCCGCATCCCTGACACTTGACGATAAACTGGAGATGATTGAGAAACGTATTGGCCGCCGCGCCGATGCCGCGATTGTCGGACCCAAAGTGCAGGTAGGCCACTGCGCCACTGAGCATCTGGTTATTCAAAGCCCGCTGGAAGCCAGCGATATTCCGTATCGCCATGATCGCGAAATGCTGCGAATGGCGCTGGAAGAAGCGCTGCAAAAGATGCAATAAAACCCAGCCCCATCAAAAACACAAAGGCCGCGCAATGCGGCCTTTGTCATATCAGAGTCATATCAGAACCGAGGGAATGCGTTACTGCCAGTCTGCGAGGATCTGCGCCGTGGTTTTCACCGTCACCGGATTGCCCGGTACCGACAGTTCCTGCCACACCTCATTGTGCTGGGCGATCAGTTGCTTCGCCGTCACGTGCGTCCGGTCGCCGGTAGTGTGGGCATCCGAAGCGACGGTAACCGCATAGCCTTTGCTGGCCGCGACTTTGATGGTGGTATCAACGCAATAATCGGTCGCGCAACCGCACACCGTAAAGCCCGTGGCCTGCAGGTCGTTGAGAACCGCCTCCAGCCCGGTGCGGTAAAACGAGTCGCAGGCTGTCTTGGTTACGGAAATCGCGTCATCCGGGTGATGCAGTTCCGGCAGCAGATCCCACAGCGCACTGCCTTCGCTCATGTCGCCTTCAGCGTGCTGGATAAAGATAACGCGACCGGCCTGGTCAATCAGACGGTTAATCTGCGCAACACGTCCGGCACGATCCATACGTTCAGAGGCAAAAACGCCATTTTGCATGTCCACGACAATCAGTACATTTTGCTCTGCCACAATCCTTCCCCCTCAAAAGAAAAACCTGAATTACTTTTTCACCAGCGGATGGTTATTCCACGGGCTGTCAGCCGCCGGGCTGGCGGTACTGACTTTAGGTTTTTGCGGCGCCTGTGCCGACAGTGGTGTGCGGCGTTTGCTGCGGGTCATGTCCGGACGCAGGTGGCCTTCGATAAAATCCAGATACAGCGTTTCGACTTCCTTGCGCGCCCAGGGGGTACGACGCAGGAATTTCAGGCTGGATTTGACACTTGGGTCGCTTTTAAAGCAGTTGATATTCACCTGCGAAGCCAGCGCCGGCCAGCCGAAGTTATCCACCAGCGTTGTCAGCAGTTTTTCCAGCGTGACGCCGTGCAACGGGTCTTTCGCCGCACCGGGGTTTTGTGGTGTATCAGTCATCAGCAAGCTCACTCAACAAAATTCAGGGCGCGCAGTCTAGCACTTTTGTTTGTTGCCGGCACTGCGCGCGGCGGAGTTTACGAAACGGCGATAAACTGTTCGCGCAGGGCATGCAGTTCGTCGCGCGTATTGGCTGCCTCTTCGAACTCCAGATTCTGGGCATGCGCATACATCTTGCTTTCCAGCTCTTTGATGCGCTGCTCCAGCGCTTTTGGCGTAAGTGACTTGAAGGTTTGCGCCGCTTCGGCATCCCGCTTGTCTTTGTTCTTTTTGGTCTTTGGCTGACCGAGTTGCAGAATGTCGGAAATCTTTTTGTTCAGGCCCATCGGCGTGATGCCGTTTTCCAGGTTGTACTGCTCCTGTTTGGCGCGGCGTCGCTCTGTTTCTTCGATAGCTTTTGCCATCGATTTGGTGATGCGGTCGCCGTACAAAATGGCTTTGCCGTTGAGGTTACGCGCTGCGCGACCAATGGTCTGGATAAGCGAGCGCTCTGAACGCAGGAAGCCTTCTTTGTCCGCATCGAGGATCGCCACCAGCGACACTTCCGGCATATCCAGCCCTTCACGCAGTAAGTTGATGCCGACCAGCACATCAAATTCGCCGAGACGCAGGTCGCGGATGATCTCCACGCGCTCCACGGTATCGATGTCAGAGTGCAGGTAACGCACCTTCTCGCCGTGTTCTTCCAGATACTCAGTCAAATCCTCCGCCATCCGTTTGGTCAGCGTAGTGACCAGCACACGCTCATTGATGGCAACACGTTTGCGAATTTCAGACAGCAGGTCATCAACCTGAGTCGTTACAGGGCGCACTTCAATCAGCGGGTCGAGCAGACCGGTCGGACGCACCACCTGTTCCACCACATCGCCACCGGATTTTTCCATCTCATAGGTGCCCGGCGTCGCCGAGACGTAGATACTTTGCGGAGCGGCGGCTTCGAATTCCTCAAAGCGCATCGGGCGGTTATCCAGCGCGGACGGCAGACGGAATCCGTATTCCACCAGAGTTTCTTTACGCGAACGGTCGCCTTTGTACATGCCGCCGATTTGCGGAATGGTGACGTGGGACTCATCGACAATCAGCAGGCCATCGGCGGGCAGATAGTCAAACAGCGTCGGTGGCGGCTCGCCCGGCCCGCGGCCAGAAAGATAGCGCGAGTAGTTTTCGATACCGGAGCAATAGCCCAGTTCATTCATCATTTCGAGATCAAACTGCGTGCGCTGGCTGATACGTTGCTCTTCCAGCAGCTTGTTGTTATCCAGCAGCACTTTACGCCGGTCGGCCAGTTCGATTTTGATGTCTTCCATCGCCTGCACGATACGCTCGCGTGGCGTCACGTAGTGCGTTTTAGGGTAGATGGTGAAACGCGGCACTTCATGCTGAACCTGACCGGTCAGCGGATCAAACAGCGACAGCCGTTCAACTTCCTGATCAAACAGCTCAATGCGCACCGCCAGATCGTCTGACTCCGCCGGGAAGACGTCAATCACTTCGCCGCGCACGCGGAAGGTACTGCGCTGAAACGCCTGGTCGTTGCGGGCGTATTGCAGTTTGGCCAGACGGCGCAGGATAGAGCGCTGATCGATAATCATGCCCTTGGTCAGATGCAGCATCATTTTGAGATACAGATCCGGATCGCCCAGACCATAAATCGCCGACACTGACGCCACCACGATCACGTCGCGACGCTCCAGCAGTGCTTTCGTGGCCGAAAGACGCATCTGCTCAATGTGTTCGTTTACCGAGGCATCTTTTTCGATAAAAGTGTCAGAGCTCGGGACATACGCCTCGGGCTGGTAGTAATCGTAGTAAGAGACAAAATATTCGACGGCGTTGTCCGGGAAGAACTCTTTCATTTCGCCGTAGAGCTGTGCGGCCAGCGTTTTGTTGGGCGCCAGCACCATCGTCGGGCGGTTCAGATCGGCGATCACATTCGCCACGGTAAAGGTTTTGCCGGAGCCGGTTACACCGAGCAGCGTCTGATGGGCCAGGCCGTTCTCCAGCCCCTCTTCGAGACGACGTATCGCGTCGGGCTGATCGCCTGATGGTTTAAATTCGGAATGCAGTTTGAACACTTTACTCATGACGGGCTACCTGACTGAAGAAGAAAACGCACAAGACCATTCTAAAAGAACAAGACCGTGGGCGGTGAATGAGTATGGAAGACTCCGCGCTTTTTGCCACTCTTGATTTTTACCGCCGCTATAATACTGTATATAAAACCAGCCTCCAATGACTATTCTTCACACAAGCCTTAACCGGTTGCCTTACCTGCACTTTTTTAGGTGATGACAATCCCTTCTTTTCACCATCAGATGACATTTATCCCCAAAATTTATCATCTGATAACTTACTGACAACAGGTTGACGAAAACTGACACAGTGAAGACGACAGAATTGTGACCGTATTGCTTTTAACTAACCTGTTGATAATAAATCACTTCATGAAAAAGCTGCGAATACGGGCAAACCGAGCGCAACCCGCGTCCCGTCTCGCCTGTAGCATCTTTTCTCACTCTCATGCACAAGGTTATCCACAGGAATAGTGGATAAGTCACAGCGCGCCGCATACAGCGGGAGTTAGTAAAAAACATCATTTAGGCATCCGGGACCCCTGAGTGGTCTTTTTTAGTTATTTTTTATCTTTTTTATCACCTTATTTATGCCTATTTTGACTGAATTTCAGGGCGTAAGTTTCTTGCAAAAACCAAAACCCCAACTCTGAAGGACGGCTGAACAAAATATGCCCCACCCTCTTGCACCAAAATCAGTGAATCGGCACTGGCAAAGTGCAGCGCTATTCTCCATATGCACTGTGAACCACATCAAAACCTGAGCAACGCTTATGAATAATCCGAAATCCCTGCCCGCTGCCGCGTTAACAGCCCGGTAACTTCTCTTTTTATTGTCACCACAAGAAACTTGGCCTGAGAGTTGCAAATTCCCTGCTGTGAGAGATTTTATGAAGCATTCCGCTGCGTAAGGTGCAAACAGTGGAATAAAAATGTCAGAAAAATGACAGTGGCCGTCAAAGTGATGTTCAGCGGAAAGCTCCGTGAGCGAGGGAGGTCTGATGTTAAGTGTAAAATCAGTTAATCAGTATTACGGTCAAAAACACATTCTCTGGGATATCAATCTCGAGCTTTATCGCGGGCAATGTACCGGGCTTATCGGCAGAAACGGCGTGGGGAAAACCACGCTGATCAACTGCATCATGGGGCATCTGCCGGTGAAAAGCGGCGCGATTTTCTGGCAATCAGCCAATGAAGAACCGCAAAGTTTGCTGAATTTGCCGGTAGAAAGCCGGGCGCAGATGGGCATTGGCTACGTGCCGCAGGGGCGGCAGATTTTTTCGCAGATGAGCGTCGATGAAAATCTGCAAATTGCCATGATGTCCAGCCGGAATAAGACGCGTCGCGTGCCTGAGCAGGTGTACGACCTGTTTCCGGTACTTAAGGAGATGGGAGCGCGCAAGGCGGGAGAGCTCGATGAGAGCCAGCAACAGCAACTGGCGATCAGCCGCGCGCTGGTTCAGCAGCCGGAACTGCTGATCCTCGACGAGCCGACCGAGCACACCAGCGCGGCGATGGCAGCGAATATGGGGAATATCATTCACCGCCTTAACCGTGATCTCGGCCTGACGCTGCTGCTGGTGGGCCATAAGCTGCCCTTTATCCGCACCGTCGCTGACCGGTTCTGTCTGGTTGATGGCGGGCGTAACGTCGCGCAGGGCACGCTGGCACAGCTCGACGATACGCTGGTCAAAGACTATCTGACCTTCTGACAGCCGGTTTTAAGGCTCAGTGTGGCCGAGGCGGGTCAGATCGAGATATTGCCCCAGATTGCCGTCAGGCCCGGTTAACAGGTACGGGATCTCGCCCAGCAGTGGCGCAGGCAGCATACGCGTAAGCGTATCGATATACGCCTGATGATGTTTCCCCGTTTCCTGTATATCGTTGGCTATCCATCCCGCAAGCTGTAAACCGCTGTGTGCGATGGCCTGCGCGGTCAGCACGGCATGGTTGATACACCCCAGGCGCATACCGACCACCAGCACGACCGGTAACTGTTCAGCCTTCACCCAGTCGGCAAAGGTGTAACTGGCGGTGAGCGGCGTAAACCAGCCGCCTGCGCCTTCCACCACCACCCAGTCTGCCAGCGGTTCGAGGTGACGCAACCCTTGCGATAACACCGCCGGATCGATCGGACGCTTTTCAAGTTCGCTGACGATGTGCGGCGAGGTCGGTTCGATAAAGGTGCACGGATTCACTTCGTCATAACGTAAACCCACAGTGCTGAACGCCTGCAGCGCCAGCGCGTCACTGTTGCGCGGTCCTTCCGGCGTCATTTCACTGCCAGAGGCCACCGGTTTGTACCCGGCGGTGGTGTGTCCGGCACGCGCTGCGGCCTGTAAAAATGCGGTAGTCGCGACGGTTTTACCGACTTCAGTGTCGGTACCGGTGATGAAGTATTTTGTCATGATTTATTCTGCTAAAAATCTGATGTGGGTTTAGCTCTCTCCCCTTCACAGGGGAGGAGTTGATCAGCGTGGGATCAGTTCTTCGACCTGCAAAATGCCGTAGACCAGCCGGTAGTTGAGGGGCAGTATGCCGTCGCGGCGAACGTAGTGTTTTTCCAGCAATTGCAGGCGCTCCCGGCCACCCAGCCCGCCGATGCGGCCATTTTTAATGTGCGTCGCGCCGATGCCTTTCAGTGAGCGCATCAGCGACATCACGTCCGGGAATTCTGCAATGTGATCGCTGAAGGTGACTTCATGGCGATACGGCGCGCAGGCCTCGGCAATTTTGTCCGGCGTGAGAAATTTGTTCACGTGACGACGTCCGTCTACTTTCATCCAGGCAGCGGCCAGCTCATTGAGCGAACCTTCCGCCAGCGTCGAAAACAGCACCAGCCCGCCGTTGCGCGTCACGCGGTGCATCTCTTCCAGCGCACGGGGCAATGCATTGCACCACTGCACGGCCAGATTGCTGAAACAGATATCGACGGAGTTATCCGCAAACGGCAGTCGCTCGATATCGCCTGGCACATACTGTTGAGCCGAATCCAGTTCCCTGGCGCGGTTTAACATGCCTTCGGAGAGATCCAGCGCAATGACATTTTGCCCCTGCGCTTTCCAGAAGCGGCTGAAATAACCGGTGCCGCAGCCTGCATCCACGACGGTATTCCCTGTCCCGTCCAGACCGTACATTTTCAGATAAGGCGCGGCGAGAGACAGCAATTCCTCCCCCACGTCACGCTGCAGTTGTGCGGCGTTTTCATAACTGATGGCGGCACGACTGAACGCGTCGGCCACCGCTTGTTTATTCACTAATTCAGTGACTGCACCCATGAAGGGACTCCAGCAAAAAATCGATATCTTCAGGCCCGTGCGCCGCCGTCAGCGTGATACGCAACCGCGCACTGCCCGGCGGTACCGTCGGTGGACGGATGGCGCTGACCCACAACCCGCGCTCGCGCAGCCTGGCGGCCAGATCCAGCGCGGGCTGATTTTCGCCCACAATAACGGGCTGGATCGCGGTCTGCGAGCCGGTCAGCTTATAAGGCAATCCGGCGGCACCTGAACGAAAACGGGCAATATTGGCGGCCAGTTTATCACGCAGGCCGTCGTCTTGCTGGATCCGCGCCAGCGATGCCTGTAACGCACACACCTGTGCGGCGGGCATTGCGGTGCTGTAAATCAGATGACGGGCGAACTGCAACAGGTAATCTGCGGTCGCATCATCACACAATACCGCCGCCCCGCTGCAGCCGAACGCTTTACCGAAGGTCACCACCAGCAGTTCCGGGCGAATGCCCTGCTGCCAGCAACTTCCCCGCCCTGCCTCGCCGATAACGCCCACCCCGTGCGCATCATCGACCATCATCCAGCTGCCGTGCGCCTGGGACAGCTTATGCAGATCTGCCAGCGGTGCGGCATCGCCGTCCATGCTGAACACGCCTTCGGTCACCACCAGCGTTTCCCCGATCACCGGTTTTTCCAGCAAGCGCTGTAAGGATCCCGGCTGATTGTGATGAAAACGACGCAGCTGCGAAGGCGCATGGGCAGCAGCTTCCAGCAAGGAAGCATGGCTGAGTTTGTCGGCCAGCACGCGATCCTCACTTTGCATCAGCGCCGCCAGAATCGCCTGGTTGGCAGCAAAACCGGAGATGAACAGCAGCGCGCGCGGATAGCCCTGCCAGGCTGCCAGCTGCTGCTCAAACTCTGCGTGCGCATCGCTGTAGCCGGTGACGTGCCCGGAACCGCCACTGCCGACGCCATATTTCGCCGCGCCCTGCTGCCAGGCGGCGATCACCTCAGCGTCCTGACTCAGCCCCAGATAATCATTACCTGAGAAGTTCAGATAGCGGCGGTCGCCCTGCGTCAGATAGCGCGCGCTGCCGCCCCGGTTTGGCTGCCGCACTCGGAAAGCGGCGGCCTGCTGACGGGCCAAAATCGCGGCGTCGATCCGCGTTTGCCAGCTCATGAATCAGACGGCAGCGTTATAAAACTGTGGCGTATCCGCATGAACCAGCTGTTCAGCCAGCGCGGCCTGCTGCTGGTTATCGCCCATCTCGGTTTCGAAGGTCTGCGGGTTCAGCCCCAGTTTGCCAAACAGAATTAAATCTTTGTCTTCCGCCGGGTTTGGCGTGGTCAGCAATTTGCAGCCATAGAAGATGGAGTTGGCACCGGCCATAAAGCACATCGCCTGCGTCTGCTCGCTCATCTGTTCACGGCCTGCGGAAAGGCGCACGTAAGATTGCGGCATCATGATGCGCGCGATAGCAATGGTACGGATAAAATCGAACGGATCGACGTCGTCGTTATCCGCCAGCGGCGTGCCTTTGACCTTCACCAGCATGTTGATCGGGACGCTTTCCGGTGGCACCGGCAGGTTCGCCAGCTGCATCAGCAAACCGGCCCGGTCTTTCACCGTTTCACCCAAACCCACAATCCCGCCGGAACAGACTTTAATGCCCGCACCGCGCACTTCCGCCAGCGTGTCCAGACGTTCCTGATAACTGCGGGTGGTGATGATGCTGCCGTAAAATTCCGGCGAGGTATCCAGGTTATGGTTGTAGAAATCGAGCCCGGCGTGCGCCAGACGTTGCGCCTGCGTGGTATTGAGCGATCCGAGCGTCATGCAGGTTTCCATCCCCATCTCTTTCACGCCCTGCACCATTTGCTCAAGGTAAGGCATATCGCGGTCGTGCGGGTTTTTCCACGCGGCGCCCATGCAGAATCGGGTGGAACCGGCGGCTTTCGCCTGACGCGCCGATTCCAGCACCTGCTCGACTTCCATCAGACGCTCTGATTCCAGCCCGGTTTTGTAACGGGAACTCTGCGGGCAATATTTACAGTCTTCCGGGCAGGCACCGGTTTTGATCGACAGCAAAGTGCTGACCTGCACCTGGCGCGGATCAAAGTGCTGACGGTGGATCTGCTGAGCTTCAAACATCAGCTCCAGAAAAGGTTTGTTAAACAGTGCCTGAGTCTTCTCAAGCGTCCATTGGGTGCGGGTGGTCATCGCGACAACTCCAAAATAAATGTTTCGTGAACGTTTTTATGGTCGGTATACTGTCAACCATTCTCGATTCGTTTTAGTTTACGGTCAACGATAATTATATTTTTTAGTTTACAACTTATTCACCGCAGGACTCTTTTATGAACCCCGCCGATCTCGAGTTCGACCAGCGCCACATCTGGCATCCTTATACGTCTATGACCAAACCGCTGCCTGCCTATCCGGTCGAATCTGCCTCGGGCGTCATGTTGCATCTCGCCGATGGCCGCGAGCTGGTGGACGGCATGTCGTCCTGGTGGGCGGCGATCCACGGTTATAATCACCCGCAGCTGAATCAGGCGGCGATCGAACAAATCGGCAAAATGTCCCACGTGATGTTTGGCGGGATCACCCATCCTTCGGCGGTGGCGCTGTCGCGCCGCCTGGTTGAGATGACTCCGGCCGGGCTGGAATGCGTGTTTCTGGCGGATTCCGGTTCTGTGGCGGTCGAAGTGGCGCTGAAAATGGCGATGCAATACTGGCAGGCGCGCGGTGAAAAACGCCAGACCTTGCTGACGCTGCGTAACGGCTATCATGGCGATACGTTTGGCGCGATGTCAGTGTGCGATCCGCAAAATTCGATGCACAGTTTGTATCAGGGATACCTGCCGCAGCATCTGTTTGCCGATGCGCCACAAAGCCGTTTTGGCGGGGAGTGGGACGAGGCGGATATCGCACCGTTCGCCAGAATGCTGCAAGAGAGTCACCGCAAGATCGCGGCGGTCATTTTAGAGCCGGTGGTACAGGGCGCAGGCGGGATGCGGATTTATCATCCTCTGTATCTCAAACGCGTGCGCCACTTGTGCGATGAATACGGCGTGCTGCTGATTGCCGATGAAATCGCTACCGGATTTGGCCGCACCGGCAAGCTGTTTGCCTGCGATCACGCGGGGATTTCGCCGGACATTTTGTGTCTCGGCAAAGCCCTGACCGGCGGTTACATGACGCTTTCCGCCACGCTGACGACCCGTCATGTGGCCGAGGTGATCAGTAACGGCGAGGCCGGATGCTTTATGCATGGCCCGACGTTTATGGGCAACCCGCTGGCCTGCGCGGTCGCCAATGCGAGCCTGCACTTGTTGTCGGAAAACCGCTGGCAGGCGCAGGTATTCAGCATTGAAAAACAACTGAGTGCCGAATTGCAGCCGCTGGCTGAACACCCGGCGGTGGCGGATGTGCGCGTACTTGGCGCGATCGGCGTCGTGGAGATGCATCAGCCGGTGAACATGGCGCAGTTGCAAAAACACTTCGTGGCCGAAGGCGTGTGGATCCGTCCGTTTGGCAAACTGATTTATCTGATGCCGCCTTACATCATCTCATCCGCCGAACTGACCCGGCTTACCGGCGCGATTGCCGGTGCGCTGGCGGCGCTGTATTAACGCCTGCGAAAGCAACGCTACAAAGCGCTGACCAGGCGATGAGAGGTGGAAAGCAGCGCGCTCAGTTTCTCACGGCTGAGCCGCGCTTCTTCTGTCAGAAACTCTATCGCCACGGTCAGCGCGGGCGTGGGATTTTCCGGATATAACAGGGTGTAAGCTGCGCCGCTTGCGACACACAGCGGGAAAGGTGCTATCACCCTGCCCGCCTGCAAATCATCTTCGATCAGCGTCAGATCGCCGATCGCCACGCCATACCCCTGTAACGCCGAATTGATCGCCAGATCCAGCGTATCAAAGTGCTGAGATTTGCCTGACGGCAAACTCTTCACCCCCTCTTCCCGCAGCCACATCAGCCAGTCGCGACGATCGCGTGTCGGATGCAGCAGGGTTTTATCGGCCAGATCGGCGACTTCGGTGCGCCCGTTGTGACGCGGTAAAAAATCTGGCGTGCACACCGGCGTCAGCACTTCATCAAACAGATGATGTGCGCGGCGCGGTGACTCCGGCGGGCGGCCAAAAATGACCGCCGCGTCAAAATGTTCATTGCTGAAATCTACACCGTGAGCAATCGACGCCGTCAGCTCAATACGCATATCAGGCCGGTCGTTTTGCAGCTGGATCACCCGCGGCAGCAGCCAGCGCATGGAACAGGTCGGGCATTTGATGCGTAAGGTATCGGGATGAGAACCGACACGTTTCAGGGCATCCCCCATCAGTGCCAGCGCCTGCTGTACCGGTGGCAACAGCTGTGCGCCGCGCGGGGTCAGCGTTAACCCGCGCGCCTGACGTAAAAATAACGGATAGCCCAGCGCCACTTCCAGCCCGGTAATCTGACGGCTGACCGCGCCCTGCGTGATGTGCAGTAAGGTGGCGGCGTGGGTCAGATTCAGCGTCTGCGCCACGACGGCAAAGGTTTTCAGCACATTGAGCGAGGGTAAATTCAGCGCATTGAGATGCGACAGTTCAGGAGAAAGGGCCACACATACCTCGTTAAAACCGCAATAAGCCATGACGAAAAGTCATAGCGAGTATGACAAATTTTCTATTGTCGGCACAGGGGAACTGTTGCTTAATCGTTGAACACCTGTTTTGACCTACTGATGGCCGTCTGGCCTGAATTTTTGGGAAGTCTGCCATGAAAAGCGCACTGTTACCGCAGTCAAAATTACCGGACGTCGGCACCACCATTTTTACGGTGATTGGTCAGCTGAGCGCCGAGCACAATGCCCTTAATCTGTCGCAGGGTGCACCGAATTTCTCCTGTCAGCCGTCGCTCATCGACAGCGTGACCAAAGCCATGCGTGAAGGTCATAACCAATATGCCCCGATGAGCGGCGTGTCGGCATTGCGCCATGCGTTATCGGCGAAAGTCGAGGCACTTTACGGCTGCCAGTATGACGCGGATGCGGAGGTCACGGTCATGGCCAGCGCCAGCGAAGGGCTTTACTCCGCCATCAGCGCGCTGGTGCATCCGGGCGATGAGGTGATTTACTTCGAACCTTCGTTCGACAGTTACGCGCCGATTGTGCGATTGCAGGGGGCAAAACCGGTCGCTATCAGCCTGTCGATGGAGGATTTCAGCATCGACTGGGATCAGGTGGCGAGTGCAATCAACAGCCGCACGCGAATGATCATCATCAACAGCCCGCACAACCCGACCGGCGCCATCTTTTCCGATTTCGACATTGAACGCCTGACCGCGCTGACGGAAAACACCGACATCATCATTTTGTCCGATGAAGTTTACGAACACGTGGTGTTTGATGGCGAACGCCACGAGAGCATGGCCTGCCACCCGCAACTGGCGGAGCGCAGCGTCATTGTGTCGTCGTTCGGCAAAACGTATCACGTCACCGGCTGGCGCGTCGGTTACTGCCTGGCGCCTGAAGAACTGATGAATGAAATCCGCAAAGTGCATCAGTTTATGATGTTCTCCGCCGACACGCCGATGCAGGTCGCCTTCGCCGAAGCGATGGCGGATCCGCAAAGTTATCTCGGGCTGGCGGATTTCTATCAGCAAAAGCGTGATTTACTGGCTGACGCGCTCAGTGAATCCCGCTTTGAATTACTGCCCAGCCGTGGCAGTTTCTTTATGCTGGCGCGTTTTAGCCATTTCAGCCCGCTCTCCGACGACGAATTTGTGCTGAGTTTGATCCGTGATCATCAGATTGCGACGATTCCGCTGTCGGCGTTTTACAGCAATAACAAACCCACCGGGCTTATCCGCCTGAGTTTCGCCAAAGATAACGACACGTTGTATGAAGGCGCACGCCGCCTGTGTCGCGTCTGAGCCTTTGTATTTATCTGCATCACGCTGGGGAATTGTGAATAATGAAAAAATTGAAAATCGCATTACTGTTAGGTTGCGCCGTGGCGTCTTTCTCCGCACTGGCTGACGGTTCCACGCTGAAATTTGGCCTGGAAGCGCAATATCCGCCGTTCGAATCTAAAAGCGCCACCGGCGAATTACAGGGTTTTGATATCGATCTGGGCAACGCCGTCTGCGCTGCCGCCAGCGTAAAATGCGAATGGTACGACACCTCTTTCGATGGCCTGATTGCCGCCCTGCAGTCACGAAAATTTGACGCCATTAACTCCGCAATGAACGTCACCGAAAAACGCCGTCAGGCCATTGATTTCACGGACGTCATTTACCGCGTACCCAGCAAACTGATCGCTAAAAAAGACTCCGGCCTGCTGCCTGTCGTTGACTCGCTGAAAGGGAAACACATCGGCGTGTTACAGGGTTCGATTCAGGAAAGTTATGCGAAGGCGCACTGGGCACCTGAAGGCGTGGATGTGGTGTCATATCAGGATCAGAACCAGGTTTATCTGGATCTCTCCTCGGGCCGGCTTGACGGCACATTAGTGCTGGCTCCTGCCGGTCAGACCGGTTTCCTGTCCCGTCCGGACGGAAAAGATTACGGATTTGTCGGTGACGCGGTGCGTGACGATAAGATCCTCGGCAGCGGCATTGCATTCGGTCTGCGTAAAGGTGATACCGCCACCAAAGAGAAACTCGACAAAGCCATCGCCAAAGTGAAGCAGGAAGGCACCGTGCAAACGCTGTCGAAGAAATATTTCGGCGATATTGATGTGAGCGTGAAGTAAATTTTCGAGCCAATGCCAGTTGATATGATCAACTGGCATTATCTGCAGGCGCTTTGTGTTGCGGCTTTACTGCCCGTCAGTATTCCGAATTCACCACCACTTCTTCGCCATAGGCGCCGGCTTGCGGCAGCGGTTTATAGCTTGAGTTAGACGCACGCAGAACACGGATGCCCCTGGCACCTGCGGCTTGCGCTGCGGTGATGTCGTTGTCTGAATCGCCGTAGAAAATCTTGATCTGCTTGTCTTTCAGCCACTGCGTTTTGGTGTTCTGCCCGGCTTTATCACCGGCGAAAATTACCGGATTCACTTTGTCTTGTGGGATCTGGAAATCTTCCTGCAAGGTTTTGGTGACCGTCTCGGTTTTGGTTTCGCTGCGGCCGGTGACGAAATAAATGCTGTCACCGCGTTTGATGTGCATGGCAATCAGGCCTTTCGCCACTTCTTTCGGCATGCTGAACTCATCCCACCCGTTGTTCATCTTTTCCCAAAATTGCGGGTTTTTCAGATAATCCTGTTTGCCCGGCGAGAACTCGAGTTGCCCGCGATAAAAGCCCGGCGAAGAGAACAGCACCGTATCATCAATATCAAACCCGACCGCCACCGGCCCGCGCCCTTGCAGGCTGTTTTCGATTTGTGCAACGGATACCCAGTGTACCGGCGACTGCTGCGCAAGTTGCGCCACGTTGACGCCCGGATACAGCGGCGCAGGTGCGGACTCTTTGGCAACCGCAGAGTGATTCAGGCTGAGCATCAGGCAAATGGCACTGAGTGCCAGTGTTGTTTTACGCATCGTGATCCCTTTTTTATGCTTATTAATCTTGAAGATAAGATGGAGCAATTGGTCAAAAATCTTACCAAACATACCTGTGTACCTCTCCCGGGCAAAGGGATTTCCCGGCGGGTATCATAGGAAAAGATGATGATCACACTTTGATGCAGAATCGTCTGACTTAGCCAGGTACAGCATCAACCGCTTTATGCGCAAATGACTTCGCGTCCTATACTTATTCCCTATTGTTTGAATTTTTAACGCTCTTATACGCAAACGGAAAGGAACAGGTATGCCTCAATTACAGTCCGAAAACCGCCGCATCGTGCTGGCTTCACGCCCTCACGGTAAACCCGTTGACGAAAATTTCCGCCTCGAAAAAGCCCCTTTACCGCAGGCCAAAGACGGTCAGTTATTACTGCGCACCGTGTGGCTTTCACTCGACCCGTACATGCGCGGCCGTATGAGCGATGCCCCTTCTTATGCTGCGCCCGTGCAAATCGGTGAAGTGATGACCGGCGGCGCCGTTTCCCGCGTGGTCGAATCTCACAGCCCGGATTTCAAAACCGGCGATCTGGTGGTCGGCAGCACCGGCTGGCAGGATTACGCGGTGACAGACGCCAAAACCGTGAAGAAACTGGAAGCCGCCGCGCTGAAACAACCTTCACTGGCGCTGGGTGTGCTGGGTATGCCGGGCTTTACCGCCTTTATGGGCCTGCTGGATATCGGCGAACCTAAGCCAGGCGAAACGCTGGTTGTGGCCGCGGCGACCGGCCCGGTCGGTTCGCTGGTCGGGCAGATCGGCAAGATCAAAGGCTGCCGCGTAGTCGGTATCGCCGGGGGTGAAGAGAAATGTCGTTACGCGGTTGAGCATTTCGGTTTCGACGAATGTCTGGATCACCGCGCACCCGATCTGGATAAGCGCCTGAAAGCCGCCTGCCCGGACGGTATCGACGTGTACTTTGAAAACGTCGGCGGCGAGGTGTTTGATGCTGTGCTGCCACTGCTCAACACCAAAGCGCGTATTCCGGTCTGCGGGCTGGTTTCACAGTACAACGCCACCGGCCTGAATGAGGGGCAGGATCGTCTGTCGCTGCTGACCGGGACTATCCTTAAGAAACGCCTTCGTATGCAAGGTTTCATTATTTTTGATGATTACGGCCACCGTTATCATGAATTCGCGGCACAAATGAGCGAATGGTTTGAGGCCGGTAAAGTGAAGTTCCGCGAGGATATCGTGGAAGGAATGGAAAACGCACCGCAGGCATTCTTCGGGCTGCTTGAGGGGAAAAACTTTGGCAAACTGGTTGTCCGTGTCGGGCAGGATTAATCCCTGCTGACGTCCACAGGAGGTAACATGAAATTACTGATTGTATTGACATCGCACGATAAACTCGGCGAAACCGGCAAGAGAACCGGTTTCTGGCTGGAAGAATTCACCGCGCCTTATTATGAATTTCTGGATGCGGGTGCCACGCTGACGCTGGCTTCACCGAAAGGCGGTCAGCCGCCGCTGGATCCGAAAAGCGATGAGCCGGACGCCCAGACAGAAACCACCGACCGATTCCGGCAGGATAAAGAGGCGCAGCACGCACTGGCCACGACGGTGAAACTCGCCGACGTCAGCGCCGCAGACTTTGATGCGGTGTTTTATCCGGGCGGTCACGGCCCGTTGTGGGATCTGGCAGAAGATGCGCATTCCATCGCGTTAATTCAGGCATTCTGGAAAGCGGGCAAACCGGTTTCCACCGTCTGCCATGCGCCGGGCGTTTTGCGCAATGTTCTGCTGGAAGACGGCACGCCGCTGGTGAAGGACAAGCGCGTCACCGGGTTCAGTAACAGCGAGGAAGATGGCGTGGGCCTCACCGACATCGTGCCGTTCCTGGTAGAAGATGAGCTGAAAAAAAATGGCGGGGATTACAGTAAAGCGGCCGACTGGCATTCTTATGCCGTGACCGACGGAAAACTGATCACCGGCCAGAACCCGGCCTCTTCAACCGCCGTTGCTAAGGCATTGTTGAAAATGCTGGGCGCTGAGGCGGCTGGCAAGTAATCTGACGAACAACGACACACTATCAGATGAGGGTTTTATGGCATTTACACTGACCAGTAACGATCTGCGCGACGGCGAGAAAATGCCGGAAACGCAGGTCTTCAACGGTATGGGCTACACCGGCGACAATCTGTCACCGCATCTGGCCTGGTCCGGCGCACCGGAAGGCACCAAAAGTTTTGTGATCACCTGCTATGACCCGGACGCGCCTACCGGATCCGGTTGGTGGCACTGGGGCGTCGCCAATATTCCGGCTGACGTCAGCGAGTTGCCGCAGGGCGCAGGTTCCGGCAAAGGCGGTCTGCCTGCCGGTGCCGTGCAAACCCGTACGGACTTCGGCAAGGCCGGATACGGCGGCGCAGCACCTCCGCAGGGCGAGCATCACCACTACCATTTCACCGTGTATGCCCTCGATGTGGAACACCTCGACGTCAACGAAGAGGCCAGCGGTGCCTACCTCGGTTTCAACGTGCACTTCCATACGCTCGGCAAAGCATCACTGACAGTGATATACAGCTGATTCCTGTGGTATAAAAGAACCAGAAAAGGTGGTCAGTTTTGCTGACCACCGTTTTTTATTGCGGCTTTCACCGCAACTTTTAAAAAAAGAATAATGTTCTTCATCAAGGAGTCAGTCACAGTGAATATTTCCACCCTGTCGCGCGCGTGCGCTGTGTTGTCAGCCAGCCTGTTCCTGGCGGCATGTAGCAGCAGCCACGAAGGCTTATCGAGCCAGGTTGCTCCGGGCACCGCGTCCCTGCCCGTGTTATCTGCGGACGAAGCGGCCAACTTCACAACAAAAAATTATCTGGCCTTTGGCGGCCCTTCTTTGCAGGTTCAGAAACAGGGTTGGTTCCCTAAACTGGCCAGCACGGATGGCGTAAAAACAGACTTCGTGGTCGGCCCGCAATTGGGTACCGACGGCGCGGCATACACTAACGTACAGCTGGCGGTGAACGCAGCGCTGGCCGTGCGTAACCACGGTGAACGCATCTTCATCAAGATCCTGCCAGGCACCTATAACGGCGCGGTTTACATTCCGGCAGGTTCTCCGCCAGTCACCTTATTCGGTGCAGGCACCAGCCCTTCTGACGTCACCCTGTCTCAGGGTCTGGAAGCGGCCAGCACACCGGCAACTTACCGTGCAACCGTCAGCCCTAACGGCCAGTTCCTGCCAGGCGATCGTGCATTCTACATGTATAAAAACTGCGCAACGCTGACCACCGACACTATCGGCACCGGCTGTTCTGCCACCGTCTGGTCACAAAGCAACGGCCTGCAACTGCAAAACCTGACGATCGGTAATGCCACCCTCGACACCGTTGACGCAGGCGATCATTCCGCCGTGGCGCTGCGCACCGATGGCGACAATGTGGTGATCGATAACGTGCGCCTGATTGGCCGTCAGAACACCTATATGGTCAATACCGCCAACATCCATAATGAAACGGACAACAACCGTTACAGCCGCGCTTACGTGCACAACAGCCTGATCGTGGGTGATGTGGATTACGTGTTTGGCCGTGCCCTTGCGGTGTTTGACCATGTGGAATTCCACACCGTCAGCAGCCGTGGCGTGAAAGAAGCGTCTGTCTTCGCCCCGAATACTCCGGCCAATGCGCCTTATGGCTTCCTGGTCATCGACAGTAATCTGACCGGCGACCGTGGTTTCGAGCAGGCAGCGAAAGCGAAAATGGGCCGTGCGTGGGATGTGGACGGTGCCAGCAGCCAGCTGGTTATCCGCGACAGCAGCTTCGACAACAGCTACGACCAGATGAACCCTTGGGGCGCAGCAGCATTCTCAGGCCGTCCGTTCGCGGGCAATGTGCCGAAAGATGAAAAACAGCAGCGCAACCTGAACGACACAAACTTCAACCGCCTGTGGCAGTACAACAACGTGCTGACTCAGCCTGCGAAGTAATTCAGTCTGATGCGATGAAAAAACCGCCGGGGTTGCCTCCGGCGGTTTTTTTTTCGTTCAGAGAAGACCTTACTGCGCTTCGTTACCCAGACGGAAGACGGACACCGTTCGTTCCAGCGTCACCGCCTGTTCGTCCAGCGATGCCGCCGCGCTGGCTGACTGCTGCACCAGCGCCGAGTTTTGCTGGGTCACGGTATCCATTTCCGCTACGGCCAGCGCAATCTGGCTGATCCCCCTGCTTTGCTCATCCGACGCCGATGCAATTTCATGAATAATCTGCGTAACGTGACGGACAGATCCGACAATCTCTTCCATGGTGTCACCCGCTTTAGCGACCAGTTGCGAGCCGTTATTCACGTTGGCGACGGACTTCTGGATCAGCCCTTCAATCTCTTTCGCCGCCTGCCCGCTGCGCTGTGCCAGGCTGCGCACCTCGCTGGCGACAACCGCAAAGCCCCGCCCCTGTTCACCGGCTCTCGCCGCTTCAACCGCCGCATTCAGCGCCAGAATGTTGGTCTGGAAAGCAATGCCGTTGATCACGGTGGTTATCTCGGAAATCTGCTTCGAGCTGACGGCAATCTCTTTCATGACACCCACCACATCACTCACCAGCTTGCCCCCGCGTGCAGCGGTGTCTGCGGCGTCGGATGCCAGCTGGCTGGCCTGCGTGGCATTATCGGCATTTTGTTTTACCGTCGAAGTCAGCTCTTCCATGCTGGCCGCGGTCTGCCCTAGTGCCGCCGCCTGCTCTTCGGTGCGCGCCGACAGATCGATATTTCCGGCAGCAATTTCACCAGATGCACGCGACACCTGCGTCACGCCTTCGCGGATATTGCCGATGATCCCGTGCAGATTCTTGTTCATGCCTTCGATGGCGCGGCTCAGTTGCCCGACTTCATCAAAACTGTGGCTGGCGTTGTGCACAGTCAAATCACCGGCCGCAATGCGCTCCGCCGTCGCCAGCGTCCGGCGCAACGGCAGGGTCAGCTGGCGGGTCATACGCCATGAAATCAACGCCCCTGCAATGATGGTGGCGATGACAATGCCCACCATTTCTGTGATGGTCTGGCTGACTTCGTGATGGGTGTTGGCGATTTCATGATCGAGCATCGTGTTGGATGCTGAGGTCAGCGCCAGCCCGGCGGCGGCGAGTTGTGCGGCGATGTCTTGCGTGTTGCTTCCGGCCGGAGGATTCAGCGTATGTTGCCAGCTTTCCCGGTAACGACGGATGTTTTCCGGCATCGCCTCTTCCAGAGGCTGATCCTGTTCGTCCCACGTATAGGCGGCAACATCGGCCAGTCTGGCCTCCAGTTTATCCAGCGCCTGAGCGTTCTCTTCGACAAACTTTGGATCTTTGGTCGCCATGTAGGACAGGCGTGAAAATTTCGCGCTGCTCAGCAGATCATTGACGGTTTTGAGCAGCGTCACTTTTTCTGCCCGCTCATTGATACGGGTCAGATGGTAGATCCCGGATACCGCCACGAGCGAGCCCAGCAGCAACACCAGTGCGAAACCGGCTCCCAGTTTATTAGCGATAGTGGCGTGGCGAACGGGGCCAGCGATCCCTGAAAGTACATTCATTTTCTTCTCCCTGATTGACCAAAAGGACTGACTCTGAGGTGGCAAGGCCAGCACAGAATGAGTGAATAGCGGGAGAGTTATCGACCTGATAGGCACAATATTTAGAGGGAGATGAAAATAAGTCTTAACAATAGCACGGGAAGCTCAGGGATAAAAAAGCCCCTTAATACAGGGGCTTGATCATTATTACCTGACGGTATTATTCACCCACACAAAATGAATCATAAGCCTGACGCATTGATTGAGGTTTGTTTAGCCTTCAGTTTCAGTTACGAATGTCCAGAATACTGACCCACATCGGGCCTTTGCCCACCGGGTAAGTTTTCAGCGTGGTCAACTGGCCGTTTGCCGGATCAATTTTCGCCACTTCAATGGCATCGGATTTCTGACCGGCAGTGATCACAAACTGACCGCTGTGATCGATGTTGAAACCGCGCGGCTGCGTTTGTGTCGCGTGATGCCCCGCCAGCGTCAGTTCGCTGCCGTCTTCTGATACGGTCATTACCGAGATCAGGCTGGCCGTGCGGTCAGAGGCATACAGGAATTTGCCGTCCGGCGTAATGTGCAAGTCTGCAGCCCAGCAGGTGCCGGTGAAATCAGCAGGCATAATGCCCAGCGTCTGCACCTGACGGTATTCGCCACTGGTCACATCTTTCTGATACACATCCACGCTGCTGTTGAGTTCATTCACACAGTAGGCGAAGTGGTGGTTCGGATGGAAAGCCATGTGGCGCGGACCGGCCCCTTCCACCGTGCGCAGTTCGGCGGATTCATGCGGCGTCGCCTCACCCTGCTGGCTGAAATCAAACTGACGGATGCGGTCTTCTTTCAGCGCCGGGATCATCAGCAGCTGGTTGGTCGGATCGATATTGGCAGAGTGCGGAGCCTGAATATTTTCCAGAACCTGCGTCGGTGCCAGCGCGTGGCCCTGCTCATCCAGCGGATGAATGCTGACGTTGTTGAAGCTGTAGGAGGCGGAGAACACAAAGCGCCCTTGCAGATCGATACCCAGATGCGTTGGGCTCCCCGGCAGCGGGGCCATCGACGCTTCTTCGAGTTTGCCTTCGTGATCGATACGGTAAGTGAGCACGCCAAATGCAGGACGCACACCCACATACATACGGTGACCGTCAGGATGGATCACCATCGGCTGTACTTGCCCCGGCACTTCCACGGTTTGCAGCAGGCTCAGTTCACCCTTGTCCTCTAAACGAAAAGCGTGGATTTGCTGGCTATCAGGGCTGGCAACGTAGACAACTTGCTTCATCACAACTCCTTATTAAATCTCATTAGATTTGAAAGCGTGGTTCAGGATAACCCAACAACCCGGCAGCAGCCATGCCCTAAATCTGTTGGCCGTCCGGCAGGGCATTCACTGCACAAGTATGGCGGGTTTGCAGGTTTAATTAGCAGGCTTAACACGGTAACATGATGATAATTTCTTCGATCCTCTCACTTTATGATGGACTGCCCATGACTTATCGCATCATCGCACTTGATCTCGACGGTACGTTGCTCGACCGTCAAAAACGTATTCTGCCGGAATCTTTGTCTGCGCTGGCCGACGCCCGCGCACAGGGAATCAAAGTGGTCATCGTCACCGGACGCCATCACGTCGCGATCCATCCGTTTTATCAGGCCTTACAGCTGGATACACCGGCTATCTGCTGTAACGGTACCTATCTGTATGATTATCAGGCACGTAAGGTTCTGACCTCCGATCCGATGGACAAAGTGAAAGCCAAAAAAGTGGTCGATCTGCTGGAATATCACGGCATTCATGGCCTGCTGTATGTGGATGATGCCATGCTTTATCAGCAACCGAGCGGCCACGTCAGCCGTTCCATCGCCTGGGGTGAGACGCTGCCGGAAGGCCAGCGCCCGAACATCGTTCACGTCAACAGCCTGCTGGAAGCGGCCGATGAAGCGCAGTCCGTGTGGAAATTCGCCACCTCACATCAGGATCTGGATGCGCTGCACACTTTTGCCGCTCAGGCAGAAAATGAACTGGGCCTGGCCTGCGAGTGGTCATGGCACGATCAGGTGGACGTCGCCAAAGGCGGGAACAGCAAAGGCCGTCGTTTGCAGGAATGGGTCGAATCTCAGGGCATGAGCATGCAGGATGTGGTGGCTTTCGGGGATAACTTTAACGATCTCAGCATGCTGGAAAATGTCGGGCTGGGCGTCGCGATGGGCAATGCAGTCGATGCCATTAAAGAGCGAGCCGCGCTGGTGATTGGCGACCATGAAACGCCGGGCATCGCGGAGGTTATCCGCAGTAAAGTCCTGAACTGATCCCGCGTTCACACCTGTCAACATACACACCGTTAAAGCCTTCCTCCGCCACGAGGAAGGCTTTTTTTATGTCATGCCGGGCGGAACATCAGCATTCCGTCTTATGCTTTTCAGGCCGGACGCGGCGCTGAATTAACTGGTGATCTTCATCGAAATAGCGGCTTGGCCAGATAGTCGCCGGGGGCACTCCCAGCGCTTTCGCAATGATCATTTCGCCTTTCGCCCAGGGGCGCGCCAGTGCATTTGCCAGCGTCGAAGACCCTAATCCGGCTTCGCGGGATACCGCGGCCAGCGACGTTTTCCGTTTACGCAGTCCGGCAATGATATCCGCCGGATGCCAGTCACTTTCCTTTTTCATCGTTCTTCCTTTTGTTGTAGGTTCAGCCGTTGAAATGTGGTCTACACTTTCTCGTTACGTCGTTCAGTAACTCTAAACAACAATATGTTAAGGGATGCTTAACATAACGTCAATACAGTTTATATGGTTATTGACTATGATCCCGCACAGACTGAAATCAGCACGGAAAAAAGCCAAACTCACGCAGGAGAAACTGGGTGTGTTAGGAGGCATTGATGAAAGCACCGCACGTTCGCGGGTATCGCAATATGAGAGCGGGACGTACAGCCCGAACTTCGACACCTTGTGCCATTTCGCGCGCGTGCTGAACGTACCGGAATGCTATTTCTATATTATTGACGACGATTTCGCCGAGCAGGTTCTGAGCCTGTATGAAAACTTCAATACGCCAAAAGATTAACGGTTGACCGACACGCTTTTAATCTGCGCATACAGCCACTGGCCTGCGCGGATCATCAGTTCGTCCCGCGCCCACGGCGTGATACGCGCCCAGATGACGTGGCCGGCCATCGCCAGTTTCACTTCCACCTGATTGCCGACCTCCAGACATTCCAGCACCTGCGCGGGCAGTACGTTGCGAATGCTGCTGTTATTGGCGGTCGGTTGCAGCACCAGCGAAACGTCGGTGGCATTGACCCGCACCCGCAACGGCGTGCCCGGTTCTTCTTCCACTTTGCTTATCCACAAACGCTGATCGCCGATCGCCAGCGCGGTCATTTCGTAACGCGGATGGTGCTCCAGCACGCTGACGTTCAGCACGCTGCTTTGTTCTTCCTTCGGCAGCCACGGGCGCATCACGTTGCTCGCCCAGACCTCTTCCAGAGTGCCCATCGCTAATACCTTACCGGCATCCAGCACCAGGACTTTTTCCGCCAGCCGCAGAATTTCATCCAGGCTGTGCGTCACGTATAAAATCGGAATACTGACTTCCTGCGCCAGCCGTTCGAGATAAGGCATGAGTTCGCGTTTACGCGGAAGATCCAGCGCAGCCAGCGGTTCATCCATCAGCAAAATTTCCGGTGCGGTGAGTAACGCACGGCCAATGGCGACGCGCTGCTTTTCTCCGCCGGAAAGTGTGAGCGGAAAACGGTCGAGCAAAGCTTCAATGCCCAGCAAACGGACAATACTGTCGAACTGGCCGCGCATCGACGCCGCCATGCCGTATTGCAGATTTCCCTTCACCCGATAGTGCGGGAACAGCCGCGCATCCTGAAACACATAACCGACACGCCGCTTTTCCGGCGGCAGAAAAATCTTGCCCTGCACATCTGACAGCAGACGGCCATTCAGGGAAATATGGCCGCTGTCGGGTTTTGTCAGCCCTCCGATGGCGTTAATAAGCGAGGTTTTCCCTGCGCCGGATAACCCGAAAATGGCAGTAATGCCCTGCGCCGGTAAGGTTTGTGTGACCTGTAAATTCAGCTCACCCAGTTGCTGACTGAAATCCAGTTCCAGCATGTCAGCCTCCCAGCCGCGTTCGGCTGCGCTTTGCCAGCCAGTCAGAAATCAGTAATGCCGCCAGTGACAACAGGATAGCCAGCACGCAAAGCCGCGCGGCGGCGCCCTCTGCGCCGGGGGTTTCAATCAAAGTGTACATCGCCAGCGGAATGGTGCGGGTTTCACCAGGGATGTTGGAGACGAAGGTAATGGTTGCGCCAAATTCTCCCAGCGAGCGGGCAAATGCCAGCACCACGCCGACAATCACGCCAGGAACGGACAGCGGCAGGGTAATGGTGAAAAACACCCGCCACGGTGAGGCGCCGAGCGTCCGGGCGGCGAGTTCCAGCTTAGGGTCAACGGCTTCCAGCGACTGGCGGATGGCGCGCACCATCAGCGGGAAGGCAACGACGGCAGAAGCCAGTACCGCGCCGTGCCAACTGAAGCTGAAGCTGAATCCGAACCACGCGTACAACCACTCGCCCACCACGCCGCGCCTTCCCATCACCACCAGCAGCAAATAGCCAATCACCACCGGCGGTAACACCAGTGGCAGATGGATAATGCTGTCGAGCAGGGATTTGCCGGGAAAACGGCAGCGGACCAAAATCCACGCCATCAGAATACCAAGTGGCAGACTGCAAACTACGGACAGGCTCGATACTTTCAGACTGAGAAATACCGCCTGCCACTCATATTCACTCAACATCATTTGCGTGGCGTAAATCCATAATGGGTGAAGATCTCAGCGGCAGCAGGCGTTTTCAGATAATCGTAAAACGCGCTGACCGTTGGATTTTCATGGCCTTTAACAATAGCCATCGGATATTCAACCGGCTTATGGCTTGCAGCCGGGAAGATACCGACAACCTTCACTTTTTTGCTGGCGATGGCATCAGAGCCGTACACGATACCCAGCGGCGCTTCTTCACGCTCTACCAGCGCCATCGCGGCACGCACGTCGCTGGCGCGCGCCAGTTTCGGTTCCAGCGTGGTCCAGGCACCCAGTTTTTGCAGCGCCTCTTTCGCATAAATGCCCGCCGGGACGTGATCCGGATCGCCCACGGCTAAGCGGCTGTCGCCAATCAGTTTCAGCCATTCTGTTTTCTCAGAGATATCGACTTTATCGATTTTGCTGGTTTTAGCGGAGATCAGCACCAGCTCGTTGCCGAGCAGAGTATAACGGGTGTTATCGACAATTTGTTGCTTGCCGATGGCGTAATCCATCCATTGCTGATCGGCAGAAATGAACAGATCGGCCGGTGCACCCTGTTCAATCTGGCGTGCCAGAGTGGATGACGACGCGAAAGAAGACACCACCTGCACGCCTTTTTCTTTCTGATACTGCGTGGCGATATCCTGCAGGGCGTTAGTCAGCGACGCGGCGGCAAACACCGTGATTTTCTCTGCGGCCTGAGCCTGAACGTTCAGACCAGCCACCAGCACGGTCGCCGTTAATAATTTAGCCCAAGAAGTTTTCATCATTTTTCCTCGCCTGTTATGGGTTATTCATGCTTTTGAAGATGCGTTATGTACGCAACAATATAGCGCAGGAAAAAGGAGTGTCATCTGATTTATCGGCGGAAATGGCAGGAACTTGATGTTTGTTGATCTGGCTTCGCTGAAGAGTTTTCAAAGGGTTGTCTTTTCAACTGCGCTTAGAAAAAAGAAAACCCGGCACAGGGGCCGGGTTATTCGAATCAATACTGCAGGTATCAGTAATGAGGCTTATTGCGGGACTCTTTAGAGTGGCCGACGACCGAAATGATGTTGAAAACTTCGCCCAGTCCCCAGATCAGGCCCAGGATCACCGCGATGAAGATCGGCACCATGATGGCAGCGAATACCAAACTTTCGATTAATTCTAACATGATAGCCTCACTTGACTGGCTGAATCGCACAACACGGCGATGTTCATAAACTGAATTACAGACTGTGACGGATAATAACAGCACGGGGCTGCAATTACTTTAGCATTTCGCCAACTTGCCTGCAGACCGGTTTAACGGCGACAATGCCCCTTCGTCCATTAAGGAAGCTGACATGCAAGCTGAAATCCTGTTAACCCTCAAGCTGCGGGAGCGGTTGTTCGCTGACCCGCGTCGTATGGAATTACTGCGCCAGATACGCCATACCGGTTCAATCAGCCAGGGCGCGAAGCTGGCGGGTATCAGTTATAAAAGCGCGTGGGACGCCATCAACGAGATGAACCAGCTGGCCGATGATACCCTGGTCGAGCGCAGTACCGGCGGTAAAGGCGGCGGTGGCGCGATCCTCACGCCTTACGGTGAGCGGCTGATCCAGCTGTACGAACTGCTGGCGCAGATCCAGCAAAAAGCCTTTGATGTGCTGAAAGAAGATTCCCTGCCTCTCGACAGCCTGCTGGCCGCCATTTCGCGCTTCTCCCTGCAGACCAGCGCACGCAATCAGTTCTTCGGCAACGTGGTGGAACGCAGCCACGAGACGGTACAGCAGCATATTGATGTGGTGCTGGCTGATGGCAAAACCCGGATCCGCGCCGCCATCACCGAACAAAGTGCTGACCGGCTGGTGCTGACGCCCGGCAAAGAAGTGCTGGTGCTGATCAAAGCGCCGTGGATCACCCTCGGGCTCAGCGCGGAAAATCCGCATAACGCATTACCGGGCGAAGTGACCCATATTCAGCGCGGCGAACTGAACAGCGAGGTGCTGCTGAAACTCACCGGCGGCGAGACGTTGTGCGCGACAGTGCCGAACCAGGATACCGACAGTCTGCGGCTGGCGACCGGTCAGTCTGTGTTTGCTCAGTTTGATGACGATAAAGTGATTCTTGCCACGCTGTGCTAAAAATGCCCTGTTAATCATATCCTTGCAGAATCAGAGTTAACACTTTGCAGAATTGTCAATTGACTTGCACGGCGGCAGCGCTTATCCCTTCTTACATAACATGCCTGCATAAAAAGGGATAAATCATGCCGTCGTTGCACATCTCGCAAGGTATTTTCCGCCTGAGCGATACCCGAACCCTCACACTTTCCGATCTGACCCTGCAGCAGGGTGACATCTGGGCCTTCGTTGGCTCCAACGGCAGCGGAAAATCCGCGCTGGCGCGTGCGCTTGCCGGTGACTTAACGCTTCTCAAAGGCACGCGCGAGACCAGCTTTGCGCATATCGTCCGGCTTTCTTTCGAGCAGCTGCAAAAACTGGTGGCCGATGAATGGCAGCGCAACAACACCGATTTGCTCAGTGAAGGCGAGGACGATACCGGCCGCACCACCGCTGACATCATTCAGGAAGAGGTGAAGGATCCGGCGCGCTGTGCCGCCCTCGCAGCCCAATTTGGCATTGAGAAACTCCTCGATCGCCGCTTCAAATACCTTTCTACCGGCGAAACCCGCAAAACACTGCTGTGTCAGGTGCTGATGCAACAACCCGATTTGCTGGTGCTCGACGAACCCTTCGACGGTCTGGACGTCAACGCCCGCGCCCAGCTGGCACAGTTGCTCGCCACGCTGGCAGAACACGGGCAGACCATGGTGCTGGTGCTGAACCGCTTTGACGATATCCCGCGGTTCGTTCAACACGTCGGCGTGCTGGCCGATTGCACGCTGGCGTCATTCGGCCCGCGTGAACAGGTGATGGCCGATGCCCTGGTGGCGCAGCTGGCGCACAGTGAGAGCCTGAGCGGCATGGCGGTACCGGAAGCCGAAGACCCGACGATACGCGTGAGCCCGCCGGCAGACTGCCCGCTGATCGTTCTGCGCGACGGTGTGGTGCAATACGACGATAAACCAATCCTGCATCACCTGAGCTGGCAGGTTGACCCCGGTCAGCACTGGCAAATCACCGGGCAAAACGGAGCGGGTAAATCCACCCTGCTCAGCCTGATTACCGGCGATCACGCGCAGGGCTACAGCAACGATCTGACGCTTTTTGGCCGCCGTCGTGGCAGCGGTGAAACCATCTGGGACATCAAACGCCATATCGGTTACGTCAGCAGCAGCCTGCATCTCGACTACCGCGTCAGCACCAGCGTGCGCAACGTCATTACGTCGGGTTTCTTCGATTCCATCGGGATTTATCAGGCCGTCTCCGATCGGCAGCGCCTGCTCACCGCGCAGTGGCTGACTCTTCTCGGCCTCGGCGGCAGCGCCGGAGAGACGCCGTTTCACAGTTTGTCGTGGGGGCAACAACGGCTGGCCCTGATTGCCCGCGCGCTGGTGAAACACCCTGCGCTGCTGATCCTCGATGAACCGTTACAGGGTCTGGATCCGATCAACCGTCAGCTGGTGCGCCGCTTTGTCGATATTCTGATTGGCGAAGGTGACACCCAGTTGCTGTTTGTTTCGCATCACGCTGAAGATGCGCCTGAGTGCATTACTCACCGCCTGAGTTTTATTCCTGACGGCGATATCTACCGGTATCAGACAGAACAGCTGTAATCCCTCACGGCCTTCATGCTGCGGAAGGCCGCTTTTCTGACGACATCCTGCTTTTTTCTCCCCTGAAACTGTTTTCAAACCCTGCTGAACAATCAGTGTAATCGATTACACAAGCAGCCTGTTGTGGGGCGAGATGGTTTACACTCCGCTTTCGATATCGCCGGTATCACCTGTTTAGCGCCGTGGAAAGGTGGTAAACTGTTTGTGTAAGCGATTCCATTTTATTGGGGATGGATCACCTTTTTCAGCCTAGCAGCGTGATATCGTTGCAACATTGATACTCATCGGGGAGCGATTATGTACGTCTTAGTCACAGGTGGTAGCGGTTACATCGGCAGTCATACTTGCGTGCAGTTGATTGAAGCGGGTTACACACCCGTCATTCTGGACAACCTTCACAACAGTAAAGTCAGCGTGCTTGAACGTATCAACACGCTCACCGGCAAAACGCCGCTGTTCTACGAAGGCGATATCCGTGACCGCGCGATCCTCGATAAAATTTTCAGCGAACACCAGATTCATTCGGTGATTCACTTCGCAGGCTGGAAAGCCGTGGGCGAATCCGTCGCCAAACCGCTGGCGTATTACGACAATAACGTCACAGGTACGCTGGTCCTTCTTGAAGCCATGCGCGATGCGGGCGTCAAAAACCTGATTTTCAGTTCCTCGGCGACTGTATATGGCGATCAGCCAAAAACACCTTACGTTGAGGACTTCCCGACCGGTAACCCTTCCAGCCCATATGGCCGCAGCAAACTGATGGTCGAGCAAATTCTGGAAGACGTTCAGCGCGCTGAGCCGGAGTGGAGCATGACGCTGCTGCGCTATTTCAACCCGGTCGGCGCACATCCGTCAGGCCTGATGGGCGAAGATCCGCAGGGCGTGCCGAATAACCTGATGCCGTTTATCGCACAGGTGGCTGTCGGGCGCCGTGAGTCCGTTGCCGTATTTGGCAATGATTATCCGACCAAAGACGGTACCGGCGTGCGTGATTACATCCACGTGGTCGATCTGGCCGACGGCCATCTGGCGGCGATGAAAACCCTGCACAATAAATCCGGCGTTCACATTTACAACCTCGGCGCGGGTTTCGGCCAAAGCGTGCTGGAAGTGATCAACGCCTTCAGCAAAGCCTGCGGCAAACCGGTGAAATACACCTTTGCACCACGCCGTGACGGCGACTTACCGGCCTACTGGGCAGACCCGGCCAAAGCCGAAAAAGAGCTCAACTGGAAAGTCACCCGTACGCTGGAAGATATGGCGAATGACACCTGGCTGTGGCAGTCGAAAAACCCGCAAGGTTACCCAGACTAAGGCGGACTAAGGAATCTTTATGACCACGTTTAACCCAATTGATCACCCACATCGTCGCTACAATCCGCTGACCGATCAGTGGATTTTAGTCAGCCCGCACCGCGCCAAGCGCCCGTGGCAAGGGCAGCAGGAAGCCGTTTCGGATGAGGTTCTGCCGGCGCACGATCCTGACTGCTTCCTGTGTCCGGGGAATACCCGCGTCACCGGTGATGTGAATCCTCAGTACACCAGCACCCATGTGTTCACCAACGATTTTGCTGCACTAATGCCAGACACACCGTTTGCGCCGGAAAGTACCGATCCGCTGATGCGTCTGGAAAGTGCGCGCGGCACCAGCCGGGTGATTTGCTTTTCGCCCGATCACAGCAAAACGCTTCCGCAACTTTCCGTAGAAGCGCTGACCGATGTGGTGAAAACCTGGCAGGAACAGAGCGCTGATCTGGGTAAATCCTACCCGTGGGTGCAAGTTTTCGAGAACAAAGGCGCGGCAATGGGCTGCTCCAACCCGCATCCGCACGGCCAGATCTGGGCCAACAGTTTCCTGCCAAACGAAGCTGAACGTGAAGACCGCCTGCAACGTGCCTATCTCGAACAACAGGGTTCGCCGATGCTGGTCGATTATGCTCAGCGTGAGCTGGCCGACGGCAGCCGTACGGTGGTGGAAACCGAACACTGGCTGGCGGTGGTGCCTTACTGGGCGGCGTGGCCATTCGAGACACTGCTGCTGCCGAAAGCACACATCCTGCGCATCACTGATTTAACCGACGCACAGCGCAGTGATTTAGCCCTGGCCCTGAAAAAACTGACCAGCCGCTACGACAATCTGTTCCAGTGTTCTTTCCCGTATTCGATGGGCTGGCACGGCGCGCCGTTTACCGAAGGCGACCACCAGCACTGGCAGTTACATGCCCACTTCTATCCGCCGTTGCTGCGTTCAGCCACGGTACGCAAATTCATGGTCGGCTACGAAATGCTGGCTGAAACCCAACGCGACCTGACGGCGGAACAAGCCGCTGAACGTCTGCGGGCGGTGAGTGATGTCCATTATCGTGAGGCCGGAGAAAAACAATGAATCTGAAAACTAAAACCCTTGAAATCTTTGCTGATAAATTCGGCTACCCTGCGACCATCACCATCAAGGCGCCGGGTCGCGTGAATCTGATTGGCGAACATACCGATTACAACGACGGCTTCGTGCTGCCGTGTGCCATCGACTATGAAACAGTGATCGCCTGCGCGCAGCGTAATGACCGCACGATCCGCGTGATCGCCGCCGATTATGACAACGATGAAGACAGCTTCTCTCTCGACGAACCTATTCTGCACTCCGACACGCACCCGTGGGCCAACTACGTGCGCGGCGTGGTGAAACATCTGATGCTGCGGAATAAAGATTTCTCCGGCGCAGACATGGTGATCAGCGGCAACGTGCCACAGGGCGCGGGCCTGAGTTCATCGGCATCTTTGGAAGTGGCGGTGGGTCAGGCGCTGAAATCTTTGTACGACCTGCCGCTGGACGGCGTGGCGCTGGCGCTGAACGGCCAGGAAGCGGAGAACCAGTTTGTCGGCTGTAACTGCGGCATCATGGATCAGCTGATTTCCGCACTCGGCAAGGAAAATCACTCCCTGCTGATTGACTGTCGCTCGCTGGAAACCCGCGCGGTGTCTATGCCGAAAAATGCAGCCGTCGTCATCATCAACTCCAACGTGAAACGCGGCCTGGTGGACAGCGAATACAACGCCCGTCGCGAACAGTGCGAAGTGGCGGCCCGCTTCTTCGGCGTGAAAGCGCTGCGTGACGTAGACCCTGCCCTGTTCTTCTCCATTCAGGACGAGCTGGATCCGGTGGTGGCCCGCCGTGCGCGTCACGTTATCACTGAAAACGACCGCACGCTGGCAGCGGCTGACGCACTGGCCAGCGGTGACCTGAAACGTATGGGCGAACTGATGGCGGAATCTCACGCCTCCATGCGCGATGATTTCGAAATCACCGTACCGCAAATCGACAAGCTGGTGGACATCGTCAAAGAAGTGATCGGCGATAAAGGCGGTGTGCGCATGACCGGCGGCGGCTTCGGTGGCTGCATCGTGGCGCTGGTGCCGGAAGACATGGTGGAAAAAGTCCGTCACGCGGTTGAACAGCAATATCAGGCGCACAGCGGCCTGAAAGAAACCTTCTACGTCTGCACCGCTTCTCAAGGAGCAGGCGTATGTTAAAACCTGAAAACACACAGCTGGCCCCCGATGGCCAGCCGTTTGAACAGGTAACGTTACAGAATGCGGCGGGTGCCACTGCCACATTCATGGACTGGGGCGCAACCTGGCTCTCTTTCACGCTGCCACTGGCGGACGGTTCCACACGAGAGCTGTTGCTCGGCTGTGAGTCGCCACACGACTACATGAACCAGAGCGCATACCTTGGCGCGACCGTGGGACGCTATGCCAACCGAATAGCCCGTTCTCAGTTTGAGATCGACGGTAAACCGCATCTGGTGGTCGCCAACCAGGGCGTTCATCAGCTGCACGGCGGGCCGGAAGGTTTTCATGCGCGCCGCTGGAAGATCCTGTCCCGGACCGCACAGAAAATCAGTTTCCAGCTGTTTTCCGCCGACGGCGATCAGGGGTTCCCAGGGAATATGACCGCCACGGTGCATTATCAGCTGACTGACGATAACCGTCTGGAAATCCGCTACGAAGCCACCGTGGATAAACTGTGTCCGGTCAATCTGACCAATCACGCCTATTTCAACCTTGATGGCGAAGGCACCGATGCGCGCCAGCACAAGTTACAGCTGTTTGCCGATCGCTTCCTGCCGGTCGACAGCGACGGCATTCCGTGTGCTGATCCGACGACGGTGGAAAGCACCGGCATGAACTTCAATGCACCAAAAACATTGGCGAAAGATTTCCTCAGCGACCGCGATCAGCAACGTGTGAAAGGCTACGATCATGCGTATTTGCTCAACCGTACCTGCAATTCCGGTGAATTCCCGGCGGCGCATTTATGGTCCGCTGACGGTAAAGTTCAGATGAGCGTTTTCACCTCAGCCCCGGCATTGCAGCTCTACAGCGGCAACTTCCTTGGCGGAACGCCAAACCGCAGCGGCGGTGAATATGCCAGCTACAGCGGTGTGGCGCTTGAAAGTGAATTCCTGCCAGACAGCCCCAACCACGCCACCTGGCCGCAGCCAAGTTGCTGGATAAAACCGGGGCAGACCTATAAGTCGGCCACGACTTATCAGTTCTTCGCGCTGTAATCCCTGAGGACAGGATCGCCCGATCCTGTCCTTTTTGTGACTCATCCCGCATCTGCATCAGCACATTTTCTGCTAAAGACTTCCGCCGCATCTACGCTTAAGGGGTGTCCTGCGAAAAGGACGTTCATTAAGGAGTTCGTTATGCGCTTACCTGTTTTATTCACCCTGCTGGCTACCTTGTGCACCGCCGGTTCAGCTCTGGCGGCCGACCCGGTCAAAACCCCTTCTGCGGCACAGACTGCGCAACGTCAAAAGATGACAGATTGTAATTCGCAGGCCACCACGCAGTCACTCAAGGGTGAAGACCGCAAAAAATTCATGAGTAATTGCCTGAAAGCAGAGGCCAAAACTGACGATAAAATGAATCCTCAGCAGAAGAAGATGAAAACCTGTAATGCCGATGCGGCGAAGCAAGACCTGAAAGGCGACGCGCGTAAAACGTTCATGAGTACCTGCCTCAAAAAAGCCAGCTAATTACGCTGCACTTTTAGACAAAATGCGCGGTTCGGGCAACCGTCTGCGCGTTTTGTTTTACATCCCCGCAGCAAATTCGTTATGTTTAACCTCAAACGGTATGACACACCGCCAATCAGCGTACATACAGATTGCCGATGAGGATACCAAGACCCTATAATGATAATTGTTATCATTGAAAATTCAGTTAACTGAGGAGTTTAGCTATGGCTGTAACCAAACTGGTACTGGTAAGACACGGTGAAAGTGAGTGGAACAAAGAAAACCGTTTTACCGGCTGGCATGATGTTGAACTGTCCGAGAAGGGCCGTACCGAAGCAAAAGCGGCCGGTCAACTGCTGAAAGACGAAGGCTTCCACTTTGACTTCGCCTACACCTCTGTGCTGAAACGTGCCATCCATACCCTGTGGAGCGTTTTGGACGAACTGGATCAGCCATGGCTGCCGGTTGAGAAATCCTGGAAACTGAACGAACGTCACTACGGTGCGTTGCAGGGTCTGGATAAAGCTGAAACCGCGAAAAAATACGGTGACGAGCAAGTTAAACAATGGCGTCGTGGCTTTGCCGTGACACCACCAGAACTGGAAAAAAGCGACGAGCGTTTCCCAGGCCACGATCCGCGTTACGCAAAACTGAAACCGGAAGAGCTGCCGACCACTGAAAGCCTGGCGCTGACCATCGAACGCGTGATCCCTTACTGGACTGAAGTGATCAAACCACGCATCGAAAGCGGCGAGCGCGTGATCATCGCAGCACACGGTAACTCCCTGCGTGCTCTGGTGAAATACCTGGATGATCTGGGTGAAGACGAAATTCTGGAACTGAACATCCCTACTGGTGTTCCACTGGTTTACGAATTCGACGAAAACTTCAAACCTGTTAAACATTACTATCTGGGCAATGCCGACGAAATCGCAGCGAAAGCAGCGGCCGTGGCAAACCAGGGTAAAGCGAAGTAATTTCGCGTTTTCTGCGTCACGCAGAAAAACTGACAGAGGCACGCGAAAGCGTGCCTTTTTTGTCTGTGCACCCGCAGGAGAAAACCTATGCCCGTCAGACTCGCCTCACCCGATGAAGCAGAAACACTGTGGGACATCCGTAACCGGGCTATCCGCCACGGATGTCACAATACTTATGATGCCGGGGTTGTCATGGCGTGGACGCCGGATCAAATGCCTCCCGGCTACCGCAAAGCGATTGAGGAAAACCCGTTTTTCGTCGCGCACACGCACGGGCAAGATACGCCCGCGGCAACCGGTTTTCTCGATCTGAAAAATGGCAGTGTTGAAGCGATTTTTACGTTGCCGGAATTCGAAGGGAAAGGCCTCGCCACGCAAATCCTTGAGGCCATAAAAGCCGAGGCGAAAGCCAGGGGGTTCAGAGCGCTGACGCTGGCTTCCACGCCCAATGCTTTTGAATTCTATAAGAAGAACGGGTTCAGTCTGGTGAAAGAGAGTCTGCACCGCTCTGAGATGGCGAAGGCTGATTTGCGTTGCATGGATATGCGCTGCGAGCTGTAAGGCGCATTCTGATAATAAAAAGCCCCGCAAGACAGACGGGGCTTGTAAAGGCAATGACAGAGAGTGGAATTAACCGCGGCGCGCTTTTACCGCGTCAGCCAGGCTGCGCAGCAGCACTTCGGTATCTTCCCAGCCGATGCAGGCATCCGTTACGCTCTGGCCGTAAACCAGCGGCTCGCCGCTGTCGAGATTCTGATTACCTTCTACCAGATGGCTTTCGACCATCACGCCCATGACAGCCTGCTCGCCGCCAGCGACCTGCGCACAAACATCTTCACAGACTTCCATCTGCTTTTTGAACTGTTTGCTGCTGTTGGCATGGCTGAAATCGATCATGATACGCGCCGGAAGACCGCCTTTTTTCAGGCCTTCTTTCACTTCCTGCACATCCTGCGCGCTGTAGTTTGGTTTTTTGCCGCCGCGCAGAATGATATGGCAGTCGTTATTTCCGCTGGTATTCACAATGGCGGAGTGACCCCATTTGGTGACCGACAGGAAGCAGTGCGGTGCGCCCGCGGCGTTGATCGCATCGATCGCCACTTTAATGGTGCCGTCGGTGCCATTTTTGAAACCGACCGGACAGGACAACCCGGAGGACAGCTCGCGGTGAACCTGAGACTCGGTGGTACGCGCGCCAATTGCGCCCCAGCTCATCAGATCGGCCAGATATTGCGGGGTGATCATGTCCAGGAACTCACCCGCCGCAGGCAGGCCGGTATCATTAATATCCAGTAACAATTTGCGTGCTATGCGTAAACCATCATTAATCTGGTAACTGTTGTTCATATGCGGGTCGTTAATCAGGCCTTTCCAGCCGACGGTCGTGCGCGGTTTTTCGAAGTAAACACGCATCACGACTTCCAGCTCGCCCTGCAGTTCTTCACGCATTTTCATCAGGCGGGCGGCGTATTCTTTGGCAGCTTTGGGATCATTGATGGAACAGGGACCGATCACTACCAGAAGACGATCATCGTTTCCTTTCAGAATCTTATGAATGGCATTGCGTGCCTGAGAGACTGTTTTCGCCGCTTTATCTGTCGCAGGAAATTTTTCCAGCAAGGCGACAGGTGGCAAAAGTTCCTTAATTTCTTTAATACGTAAATCGTCGTTTTGATAATTCATAACTGTTCCATTCGGGTATTCATAAGAGACGAAGCGAAACGCTGACCGCGTTCAATCTAGCCGTATTGGGTGACGGTGTAAATCTACTTTTACACTTACGAATAGTCTCATTTTGATTCAGGACATGAATTCATTAGCTAGGCTTTAAGAGTTCACAAAAAACGACGACGGATCCTTCTGGAATAATGGAGATGACAATATGAATAAGTTCGCAATCGCATTTTTTACCGCAGCTCTGGCCCTGACTTCAGGTGCCGCGCTTGCAGAAGGCACAGACGCTGGTTCAAATAACGGCGCAGCAAATCAGTCAGACAGCCCGGGTTCAATTCAGAAAATCGCACCTAAAGGTGTCGATAACAGCAAAATCAACGAAACCAATAAACCCGTTGATGAAGTCCATAAAAAAACGCACAAAACGACTGACAAAACTCACAACATGAGTAAGAAAACAGTCGACCATAAAAAAGCCATGTGTAAGGACGGCCGTTGTCCGGATCAGGTCCCAGGCACTAACCAGTCTAAAGCCACGGGTAACTAATTCCCGCCCCGGCAATGCTGAACAGGAGGAACTTCGGTTCCTCTTTTTTTGCCCTTTCCCCTTCTTGCAACACCTCAAGATTACGTTATTGTAATCCCCTCTATTCATCATCTTTGTGAATACAACTATGTCTTCTTTTTTACCTCAGGATAAAAACAGCCGCCGTCTGTTGCTGGCGTTTTTAATCACCGTCACCTTTATGGTGGCGGAAGTGATCGGCGGTTTAATTTCCGGCTCGCTGGCGCTGCTGGCCGACGCGGGACACATGCTGACAGACGCAGCTGCACTGCTTGTAGCGCTGTTGGCGGTACGTTTCGCTAAACGTAAGCCTAACTCGCGACATACCTTTGGTTATCTGCGCCTGACCACCATGGCGGCTTTCGTGAACGCGGCGGCGCTGCTGGTGATTGTCGTGCTGATTGTCTGGGAGGCGATTGCCCGTTTCTTCAATCCGCAGCCGGTGATGGGCACCACGATGTTGGTGATCGCCATTGCCGGGCTTTTTGCCAATATTTTGGCATTCTGGCTTCTGCATCAGGGTGAAGAAAAAGCCAATATCAATGTGCGTGCTGCCGCGCTGCACGTACTGGGAGATTTGCTCGGGTCGATTGGTGCGGTCGGTGCAGCGCTCATCATCATGTATACCGGCTGGACGCCGATTGACCCGATTCTGTCTGTGCTGGTGTCTTGTTTAGTGCTGAGTAATGCGTGGCGGTTACTGCGCGAGAGTTTCCATGAGTTACTGGAAGGGACCCCGGAGGAAATCGATATCGAGCAGCTGCGCAGGGACCTGTCGCAGAGCATTCCCGAAGTGCGCAATGTGCATCACGTTCACGTCTGGCAGATTGGCGAGCAACGGCTGATGACGTTGCATGTTCAGGTCGTTCCGCCACATGACCACGACGCACTGCTTGACCGTATTCAGCATCACTTACTGGAAAAATGCCGCATTGGCCATGCAACGATACAGATGGAGTACGGTACATGCGAAACGCCAGATTGTGTGATCAACGAAGTGCCTGCCGCCAGCGCGGGACACGATCATCACGGTCATAGCCACGCACATCATCACTGACTGTCAGCTGTTTCATAAAGCAAAACGCCTCCGTCCGGAGGCGTTTTGCTAATGCAAGGAACTCAGGCCGTTTGCAGCGGCAGTGAACCGTTTTGCTTCGCGCTTTTGATCCACAACCATGAACCGTTCAGCGCAATCAGTGTGAGCAGCACATATTCAAGCGCCATGGCATACACGCCCTGATAAGCGAATATCGCCACGCTTATCACGTCGATCACCACCCACAGCAGCCAGTTCTCGACGTATTTTCGGGTCATCAACAACATCGCGACAATTGACAGCACCATCATGGAAGAATCCCAGAACGGGAAAGCATCCGGCTGCAATTCCGGCATCTGAACATTCAGCCCTAATGCCTGCATCAGATTGACGGCCAGCAACGTGAGCGCAGCAAATACACGGTCAATGTTGAACGTCATCAGTAAAATACCCGCGAGGCAAACCACGCCCCACACCACCGCCTTTCCACGTGGCAGCCAGCGAATTTGCAGCTCTGCCTGTTGATCTGCCGTCTGACGGCTCCAGGCATACCAGCCGTAAATATTGGCACCGAAGAAAAACACCTGAAGCAAGAGGCTTGCGTAAAGCTGGATCTGGAAGAAGATGATCGCAAACAGCGTGACGTTAATAAGGCCAAACGGGTAATTGATCAGTTTCTCTTTGCTGGCATACCAGATGCACAATAAGCCGAAGAGTGTACCGACAGCTTCGATCCATGACAGGTCATATCCGCCTTTTCCCAGCGGAATATGCACCAGGATATTGCTGGTACTTAAAAAATCCATCATTGCACATTTCCTTTTCGACAGTTACAAAGCTGTGGCTTAGAGCGCTTTCGTCTGAGGGCGTAATTTCAGTTCCGCCGCAAACGCCAGCATACGGTTCAGCGGTATCAGCGATTTCACCCGCAGCGCTTCATCTACTTCTATAGCATGTTGTGCACCGCCGGACTCAAGCCCGTCTGCAATGGCTTTCAGGCCATTCATCGCCATCCACGGGCAATGCGCACAGGTGCGGCAGCTTGCGCCCTCGCCCGCAGTCGGGGCTTCGAACAATTCTTTGTCCGGGCATGCTTGCTGCATTTTGTAGAAAATTCCACGATCGGTCGCCACAATCAGCTGCATGTTTGGCAACGTCCTGGCTGCCTGAATCAGCTGGCTTGTAGAACCGACGGCGTCAGCCATGTCTACGATCGCCTGTGGAGACTCCGGATGCACCAGCACAGCGGCATTCGTGTACAAACCTTTCATTCGGGTCAGGGCCTGTGTTTTGAACTCGTCATGGACGATACAGGCCCCCTGCCAGCACAACACGTCGGCACCCGTTTGTTTACGCACGTAATTTCCGAGATGACGGTCCGGCGCCCAAATGATTTTTTCACCCAGACTGTCCAGATGCTCAATAAGTTCAACCGCGATGCTGGAAGTCACCACCCAGTCGGCGCGTGCTTTTACCGCCGCAGAGGTATTAGCGTAGACCACCACGGTGCGGTCAGGATGCTGGTCGCAAAAATCTGAGAACGCCTGCTCCGGGCAACCGAGGTCCAACGAGCACTCCGCATTAAGCGTAGGCATCAGCACCGTTTTCTCAGGGCTAAGGATTTTGGCCGTTTCGCCCATAAAGCGCACGCCGGCTACCAGCAGCGTGGAAGCGGGATGCTGACTGCCAAAACGCGCCATTTCTAAAGAGTCCGCGACGATACCGCCAGTTTCCTCGGCCAGCGCCTGAATCTCAGGATCGGTGTAATAATGCGCCACCATCACGGCATCACGTTCTTTTAGCAGTTTTCTGATCTTCTCTTTATAGAAAGTCTTTTCATCTGCATTCAGAACGGCGGGTTTCGGGGGGAAAGGATAAACCGTCGCATTCAGATCCAATGTTTCGCTCATACTCGTCATCTCATTCAGTCAGGCCGTATGCCTGAAGGCGGGAAGCCACTCTCTGGTTCATGATGAAGCAGAGTAGTTTTGTATGCTAAACAAAATACCGTAAAACACGAGTGAAGTCGTCCAAATTATAGACGTTGAGCTTAAAATGTTTACTGGACTTAAAAGAGACGAGGTTTGAGCAAATTACAGGAAAAACGAAGACCGCGATGGAAGGAAGTTTCGGGCGTCAGATGCGAAAAAAGCGCCAAAAGGCGCTTTTTTCTGAATTCTGCAATTTAGAGGGTGGGCCGTGCTGGATTGACTCGGTTTCACCTCGCCCTGCGGGCAACGCTTGCGCGTTGTCGTCTCGCTTCGCTCGGCTCGAACCCATGGTTCTCATCCTGCACTGCTTCACTACATTATCCACTTTAAAAGTGGTGGGCCGTGCTGGATTCGAACCAGCGACCAATTGATTAAAAGTCAACTGCTCTACCAACTGAGCTAACGGCCCATCTAAATGCTGGATACTGATTTACTAATGGCTTTCAAAATCTTCAGGGGTTACACCTAAAAGTGGTGGGCCGTGCTGGATTCGAACCAGCGACCAATTGATTAAAAGTCAACTGCTCTACCAACTGAGCTAACGGCCCTTCCTGAATACTTCCGTCTGCCTTCGTGTCTTGCAGTTGGTGTGCAAGCCACATGCAATAATGGTTTAGATTTGGTGGGCCGTGCTGGATTCGAACCAGCGACCAATTGATTAAAAGTCAACTGCTCTACCAACTGAGCTAACGGCCCCTCTAAACCTACTGCATATTGCCTAAATCTCTGACAGCGTTAGCCGTTTGGAGTTGTCTGGGCAACGGCGGCATATATTACTTATTTAACTTTTCAGTGCAACTTTAATTTTCAGAAAGAGTGCTAACTGATGGCGTTTCACACACTCAAGCCCAGAAAATGCACGATATGTACATTTTCCAGACCTGAATGAAGAACTAGTTTGCAGATAAACGTTTTTGCGCTTGTTTTGCCGCATCGGTATTTGGGTACTGTTTCACGACCTGTGCGAAGACGGCTTTGGCTTTATCAGCCTGACCTTTCTCCTGCATGATCACCCCAACCTTGAACATTGCGTCAGAACTTTTTGGAGACTTAGGATAGTTTTTGACCACGACTGCAAAATAATACGCAGCGTCGTCTTTTTTACCCTTGTTGTAATACAACTGTCCTAACCAGTAGTTGGCGTTAGGCTGATAAGTCGAATCAGGATATTTTTTGACGAAACTCTGAAAAGCCGCAATGGCTTCATCATACTGTTTCTTTTCCAGCGCCAGTGAAACCGCAGCATTGTAATCGCTGTTCACGTCACCGGTGCTTGCAGGCGCTTGTGCAGCCCCCGCATCCGGCGTTGCGGCAGCAGACCCAGACGCATCACCTGTGGCTGCAGCAGCGCCCGTACTGGCGGCTCCGGCATTACCCTGGCTTAAGCTGTCCATCTGGTTAAAGATCTGCTTCTGGCGATCAGCAAGCTGACTCAACTGATACTGGTTCTCCTGGATTTGACCACGAAGAGTATCCATATCACGTTGGGAATCAGAAAGTTGTTGCTGGAGTTGAGTTAATAGCTGGCTGTGAGCGTTAGAAATACGCTCCAGAGAGGTGACCCGATCTTCAATCGAGCCTGAGCCGACATTACTGATTGGCGCTTGGGCAGTAGCGGCCCATGGGACCGCTACGCCAACCAGTAACGACAGACTCAACAAGTGAGTTCTGAAGTTACTGCTCATACTATTCTCTTAGTAAACCAGTACGGCACGACGGTTTTTGGCGTATGCCGCTTCGTCATGGCCCAGTACAGCTGGTTTTTCTTTACCGTAAGAAACGATAGAGATTTGGTCTGCAGAAACGCCTTTACCTTGCAGGTACATTTTAACTGCAGTAGCACGACGTTCGCCCAGCGCGATGTTGTACTCAGGAGTACCACGTTCGTCAGCATGGCCTTCTACGGTCACTTTGTAAGATGGGTTGCTACGCAGGAAAGCTGCGTGTGCATCCAGCATCTGAGCGAATTCAGAAGACACATCGTACTTGTCCAGGCCGAAGTAAACGATGTTGTTTTTCTGCAATTCTTGCATCTGCAGACGTGCTTGCTCTTCTGAAGACATGTTTGCGTTTTCAGTGCCAGCGCCGGTGTTCAGACCCATACCTGATTGGTCGTTGTCTGCGTTCTTGTGAGAACTACAAGCAGCGACTGCCAGTACAGGCAATGCCAGCATCAGCCCTTTCAGAACTTTGTTCAGTTGCATCTATTCGATCCTTTTATAATTTTTTGCCATACATAGTTGTATATGCATCACAGATACGGCGACCAGGCAGGAAATTTGACCTGTCCATCAGTTGCCGGAAGACGCGCTTTGAAACGTCCATCAGTCGATACCAACTGCAACACGGAACCCAGACCCTGTGAAGAGCTGTAAATAACCATGGTGCCATTTGGTGCGAGGCTAGGCGTTTCATCCAGGAACGTGTCCGTCAATGTTTGAACGGCTCCCGTTGCCAGATCTTGTTTAGCGATGTGCTGTGTACCGCTGGCGCTGCTTACCATTACCAGGAACTTGCCATCTGCACTGACGTCAGAGTCCTGATTTTGAGCACCTTCCCAGGTCAGACGTTGTGGCGCACCGCCATTAATATTCACTTTATACACTTGTGGTCGACCGCCCTGATCCGAAGTAAACGCCAGGTTCTGGCTGTCCGGGAACCAGGTTGGTTCGGTGTTGTTGCTGCGACCGTTAGTCACCTGGCTGATTTGACCAGAGCCAAGATTCATTACGTACAGGTTCAGGCTACCGTCTTTAGACAGGGCGAAAGCCAGTTTGCTGCCATCCGGAGAGAACGCAGGTGCACCGTTGTGACGTGGGAAGGAGGCAATTTGTCTAATATTGCTATTAGCCAGCGTCTGCACAACCAGGGCAGAACGGCCACTTTCGAAGGTCACATAAGCCAGTTTGCTGCCGTCTGGTGACCAGGCCGGTGACATTAAAGGTTCTGGTGAACGATGAACAACGAACTGGTTGTAACCGTCGTAGTCAGCAACGCGCAGTTCATACGGGAACTTGCCGCCGTTAGTCTGAACGATGTAAGCAATACGGGTACGGAATGCGCCTTTCACGCCAGTGAGTTTTTCAAATACCTCATCGCTGGCCGTATGGGCAGAATAACGCAGCCATTGCTTGGTCACTTTGTACTGGTTTTGTGCCAGAACGGTGCCAGGTGCGCCAGAGGTGTCAACTAACTGATAAGACACTACATAGTTGCCATCGGCAGCAGGTTGAACCTGACCGATAACCACCGCATCAATACCCAGGGCGGTCCAGGCGGCAGGCGTGACTTCTGCTGCGGTGGACGGCTGCTGTGGCATACGAGATGCATCAATAGGGTTAAACTTGCCGCTGTTACGTAAGTCAGCAGCAACAATGCCACCAACGTCTTCAGGTGGTGTACCTGGACCAACCCATTTGAATGGCACAACGCCAATTGGGCGAGCGGAATCCACACCCTGGGTGATTTCGATACGAACTTCTGCATGTGCTACAGATGCCCACATCATTAAAAGGCCGAACGCTACTCGAAATGCCTGCTTCATTGTATCTCCCTTATCTGGACGTATCTGCCCGCGATAATTTAGCAGAATTTTAACAAACCAACGCATACAAAACTAGAATTACACCCTGCAATCTATCGTAAAAATCTGAAAAGAAATTATTTTCGTCTTTCTACGGTTTAAAATCTATCGGAGCATTTTTAAAGACTTCATAGACTGCTTCAGAAGGCGGTTTCGGGAACTTCGCCTGTCGGGCCGCGGCAAGCGCTGCCTGACAAAGTGCAGGATCCCCACCTTCCGCCGACACGCTGATAAGCGAGCCATCCGGATTCATTTTAACGCGCAACGAACAGGTTTTACCTGCATAGGATGACGCGTCATAGAATCTGCTCTCAATGGCGGCCTTAATCTGGCTACCATAGTTCGCAATATCTGCACCTGATGCGCCTGCCTTTTTCTGAGTGCCCTTCCCTGCCGGAGCAGAAGCACCGCCCCCCGTTGCCCCTTTCGGTGCATTTTTAGAGTCGGCAAGGCCATCAAATAAATTATTCGCATCAGCCGCCTCTTTGGCAGCCGCTGCAGCAGCAGCCTTTTTATCGGCTGCAGCTTTCTTGGCCGCAGCGGCAGCTTCCGCTTTTTTCTCCGCAGCAGCCGACGCTTTCGCATCAGCGGCAGCTTTTGCATCAGCGTCAGCTTGTGCCTTCGCATCCGCAGCAGCCTGTGCTTTGGCTTCGGCAGCCGCCGCTTTTTTAGCTTCGGCAGCTGCTTCTTTCTTCGCATCTGCTTCGGCTTGTTTCTTCGCGGCAGCGGCGGCGGCAGAAGCTTCAGCCTCTGCTTCTTTTTTAGCATCTGCAGCGGCTTTTTTCTGCGCGTCAGCTTGTGCTTTAGCCGCCTCTTTCGCGGCATCCGCTTTCGCCTGTGCGGCTGCTTTGGCGGCTTCAGCTTTCGCTTGTGCGGCAGCAGCCTCTGCTTGTTTCTGTTGTTCTTTGGCTTGTTCAGCAGCTTGTTCGGACTGCTTTTGCTGCTGGGCCTGTTCCTGCGCCTGCTGTTTCGCATTTTCCTGCGCTTGCAGACGTTCTTTTTCGAGCTCTTTCAGGCGCTGCTGTTCTGCGGCCTGTTTCTGCTGTAACTCTTCAGCCTGCTGTTCTGATTTTTTCTGACGCGCTTGTGCAGCACGTTGGGAATCAGCCTGTTGCTGCTGTTGACGATTGTACTGATCAACCACGGCACTCGGATCGACCATCACAGCGGAAATATCACTACCTCCACCGCCGCCACTCATGCTGGTATCTTCGTCCAGCGATCCCAAAATCAGCAGGCCTATAATGATGATATGCAGAACGACCGAAACAATAACGGCGCGTTTGAGCTTATCGTTTTGTTCAGTTGCAGTTGCCTTTACCAAAATAGATTTCCCAAGACAGGATTACTAAAAACCCGGGTTCCTTCGTTGCCTGTCGTCTTTTTTAACAGGGCAGGGAAAGCCGGGTTTCAAATAAGTGTTACAAATTACCTATCCTCAGATAGGTTGTGTCATCAATCCGACAGATTTCACACCGGCCTGATGCAACATATTCAGCGCCTTGATGATTTCATCATAAGGCACGTCTTTTGCACCGCCGATCAGAAAGACTGTCTTCGGATTGGCCTGAATTCGGCTGGTCGCTTCCGCGATAACCTGCTGTTCAGGCAACTGTTCCATACGCTGATGATCCACCACGATGGTGTATTGCCCCACGCCAGAGACTTCAACAATCACTGGCGGGTTATCATCGCTGGATACCGTTTTGGAATCCGTCGCGTCTGGCAGATCCACTTCCACGCTCTGGGTAATGATGGGGGCTGTTGCCATAAAAATCAGTAACAGAACCAGCAGTACGTCAAGCAGCGGAACAATGTTGATCTCCGACTTACCTTCGCGACGGTTACGACGACCTCGTGAACGAGCCATACTCTCCCCCTTTAGTTACTGCTGGTTTCGCGAGAGAAAGCCTGACGGTGCAGGATGGCCGTAAATTCTTCCATGAAGTTATCGTAGTTTTGCTCAAGCTTGTTTACGCGTTGGTTGAGGCGGTTATACGCCATAACCGCCGGGATAGCAGCAAACAAACCAATTGCGGTGGCAATCAGTGCTTCTGCAATACCTGGTGCAACCATTTGCAAGGTGGCTTGTTTCACAGAACCTAAACCGATAAAGGCGTGCATGATCCCCCAGACCGTACCAAACAGGCCGATATACGGGCTGATTGAACCGACGGTACCGAGGAAAGGAATGTGCATTTCAAGGGATTCGAGTTCACGGTTAAAGGAAATACGCATCGCGCGTGAAGAGCCTTCAATCACAGACTCAGGCGCATGGCTGTTCGCACGATGAAGACGCGCAAACTCTTTAAAACCGGAATGGAAGATTTGCTCTGCCCCGCTCAGGGTTTCGCGACGGCCCTGGCTTTCCTGATACAAACGGGAAAGCTCAATACCGGACCAGAATTTATCTTCAAACGCTTCTGCCTCACGGGTGGCGGCATTCAGTACCTTCGTACGTTGAATGATGATCGCCCAAGACGCGACAGAGAAGCACACCAGGATAAGCATAATCAGCTTAACCAGGATGCTGGCCTTTAAAAATAAATCAAGCATGTTCATGTCAGTCACTGCTTAAACTCCGCGACAATAGACTTAGGAAGCGCACGTGGCTTCATTTGGTGTGGATCAATGCACGCAATTAACACTTCTGCAGAACTCAGAAGGTTTCCATGCGAATCAAGAATTCGTTGTGCAAAAGTAAGAGAAGCTCCGCGAATGGACGTAATCTCACTCTGAACATCCAGCATGTCATCTAAACGAGCTGGTGCAAAGTATTCGACCGTCATGCGGCGGACAGCAAAAGCGACGTGTTCTCCCAGCAACTGCTGCTGGTGAAAATTGCGTTGGCGCAACATCTCTGTGCGAGCCCTTTCATAAAAGGCGACGTATCGGGCATGGTAGACCACACCTCCCGCGTCTGTGTCCTCATAGTAGACACGAACCGGCCATCGGAACAACGAATTACTCACTCTACATCCCGTAATGCAATTTGACGGCACTACTATACTCAAGAGGACTGGGGTTGGGAATGGGTTGCATTGCTGGAATGAAAATAATTATGGGCCAGAACGGCCCATAGGAGTTTTACTGTAAATCTGTGTATTTAATCGACAATAAAAGTCAGCTAAAGAAGTAAAACAGACCGGCGGCCAACGCAATCATGGCCAGCAGAGGGCAAAAGAACGCTTTCCACAACGACTTGTGCGGGCGAAACCCGACACCGTGGATAACGCCGCTGCACACGGCCCAAATCAGAATGATCCCATGCCAGACTTCCAGCTGGCTGGTCGACGAGGCAAACATGCCCGGCTTCCAGAAAACGCAGCCGGCAAGCAGCAGTGACATCACCAGTGAAAGGGCCCGCAAGGGGCCCTTGTCGGTGACGGCGTAGAGCTTATCCGCGATCACACTCATTACTTCTCTTCTTTCGCAGCTTTATTGGCTTCGCTGTGCTCAAACGCCAGCGCGGTAATGATACCAAACGAGCAAGCCAGTAAGGTGCCGAGGATCCAGGCAAAATACCACATGGTGTTCTCCTTAATACAACGAATGCTTGTTGTTCTCGATGTAGTGTTTATCGAGGCGACCGAACATCTTGTAATACGCCCATGAGGTGTAAATCAGGATGAGAGGCACAAAGATACAGGCTACAACGGTCATCACTCTCAGCGTCAGCAGTGTGGATGTCGCATCCCACATGGTCAGACTGGCGTTTGGCTCAGTGATGGATGGCATCACGAACGGGAACATCGTGATACCCGCCGTCAGGATCACACAGGCGATGGTCAGTGAGTTACTGATAAACGCCAGTGCACCTTTATTGATGCGTGAGAACAGGATAGTCAGCAGTGGCAGAATCACGCCAAGAGCCGGAATAGCCCACAGGCCTGGCATCTTATTGTAGTTAGCCAGCCATGCACCTGCTTCATGAGAAACCGTTTTGCGCAGCGGGTTAGACGGGCCCGCGTGATCCATTACGGAAGTCACGGTGAAACCATCAATACCTTTTACTAACCAGATCCCTGCCAGCAGGAAGCACACCATCATCACCAGCGCAGAAATCTGCGATGCAGTGCGGGTACGAAGGTGCAGTTCACCCACGGTACGCATTTGCAGATAGGTTGCGCCCTGGGTGATCAGCATGGTCAGGCTGACCAGACCGGCCAGAATACCGTACGGGTTCAGCAGGCCAAACAGATTGCCGGTATAGAACAGACGCAGATCGTTGTCGATATGGAACGGCACACCCAACAGCAGGTTACCGAATGCCACACCGAACACTAATGCAGGCACGAAGCTACCGATGAAGATGCCCCAGTCCCACATGCCACGCCAGCGCGCGCTGTCCAGTTTTGAACGATAGTCAAAGCCCAGCGGACGGAAGAACAAAGCACACAGCACCAGCACCATCGCGGCATAGAAGCCGGAGAATGCGGCAGCGTAGACCATCGGCCAGGCAGCAAACAACGCGCCGCCTGCGGTGATCAACCAAACCTGGTTGCCGTCCCAGTGCGGGGCGATGGCGTTAATCATGACCCGGCGGTCAGTGTCGGTTTTACCGATAATCCGCACCAGGATGCCTACGCCCATATCAAACCCATCGGTGACTGCGAAGCCGATAAACAGCACGCCAATCAGCACCCACCAGATGAACCTTAGCGATTCATAATCAAACATAATTCGACTCCCTTTTACCGAGTTTGCTCAAGTGGCGCTGGAGTTTGTTCAAAATGATAGCGGCCCGTTTTCAGGCTGCTTGGGCCCAGGCGTGCATATTTGAACATCAGGAACATTTCAGCGATCAGGAACAGGGTGTACAGGCCACAAATCAGAATCATTGAGGTCAGCACATCACCTACCGTCAGCGAAGAGTGTGCAACCGCAGTCGGTAACACTTCACCAATCGCCCAAGGCTGACGACCGTATTCCGCCACAAACCAACCCGCTTCCACTGCAATCCACGGTAATGGCAGGCCGAGGAACACCGCGCGGTGCAACCAACGTTTCTGACCAATCTTGCCGCGAACAACGGCCAGGAAGGACAGACCAATCAGCACCAGCATCAGGATGCCGCAGGCAACCATGATACGGAAGGCGAAGTACAACGGCAGGACGCGTGGGATAGAATCTTTGGTCGCTTTCTGAATCTGGACGTCTGTCGCATCAGCCACATTGTCGGTATAGCGTTTAAGCAACATACCGTAGCCCAGATCCTGCTTAGCGTTTTCGAAGTCGCTGCGCACTTTCGGGTCTGTGTTACCTGAACGCAGTTCTTCCAGCAGAGTGTAGGCTTTCATCCCGTTGCGGATGCGCACTTCGTGTTGCGCCATCAGGTCTTTCAGACCGGTGACCGGCGTGTCCACAGAACGCGTTGCGATAAGGCCAAGCAGGTAGGGGATCTGAATAGAATATTCATTTTCCATTTTATCCTGATTCGGCATACCGAACAGCGTGAAGCTGGCAGGTGCAGGCTGGGTATCCCACTCGGCTTCGATAGCGGCGAGTTTGGTTTTCTGCACGTCACCCATTTCATAACCGGATTCATCACCCAGCACGATAACGGAGAGCACGGCAGCCAGACCGAAACTCGCTGCGATGGCGAATGAACGCTTCGCAAAACCGATGTCACGGCCTTTTAACAGGTAGTAAGAGCTGATAGCCAGGATGAACATCGCACCCGTCACATACCCTGACGCTACGGTGTGAACGAATTTAACCTGCGCAACCGGGTTCAGCACCAGCTCGGAGAAGCTGACCATTTCCATACGCATGGTTTCGTAGTTGAAGGTCGATGCAATCGGGTTTTGCATCCAGCCGTTCGCCACCAGGATCCACAGAGCGGATAAGTTCGAACCGAGCGCGACAAACCAGGTCACGGTCATGTGCTGAACTTTTGAAAGTCGATCCCAACCGAAGAAGAACAGGCCAACTAATGTAGATTCAAGGAAGAACGCCATTAAACCTTCAATCGCCAGAGGCGCACCAAAGATATCACCGACGTAATGTGAGAAATATGACCAGTTAGTCCCGAACTGGAATTCCATGGTTAACCCGGTGGCAACGCCCAATGCAAAGTTAATTGCAAAGAGTTTGCCCCAGAATTTGGTCATATCTTTATAGATTTGTTTGCCCGAAAGCACATAAACCGTTTCCATAATTGCCAGTAAAAACGCCATACCCAGCGTTAATGGGACAAATAGGAAATGGTACATGGCTGTTAAAGCAAACTGTAAACGCGACAGTTCAACGATATCAAACATCTTGACCCCTTGCTCCTCGGAGGAAGACCCCAACTTGCGATCTCTGACGAAACGGTTGCCCGTTGCGCCTCATGACTACCAGAATTCAAATCAAATGTGTGCAGAACAGACATACCGGAAATCAGGCGGATACGCCCTCTCGCAGGCATTCTGAACCCCGGAAAAAAACTCGCCTTTAAGCCTCGAACCGGGCCTGGCGGACGGGAGAAATTTCGGGGAAAGTAAACATACAAAAAACTGATGTTACAGAGCCAATATGTTACGCCACTAATTCCACACAATAAATAGGTTTTTTAGTGACCCAAAGCGGATTTACGCGTACAGGTCAATTAGCGTGCAGATCTGCTTCATGTGCTGAAATTGATCTGACGCAATTTAAGCCTATCTCATTGTTTATTTCTATATTAGTGGCAGCAAATTTCGAAAAAATATTTCAGGATGTTACTTGTGAGTTTCAATAGTCTTTATTGATGACTTTATTGTTAATTAATTGTGTTTTTATGGTTGGAGATAATATCCAAATTGCTACTTTAGCAATCCTATTTATTAACCTTTTATTCTCAATGAACCTATCGTGCGTTGTTAATAAAAATGACTGAAATCAGTTATTGTTAAACATTATAGCAGCAATAAAAAAGGTCACCCGAAGGTGACCAACATGTCGAAACGTTGTTTTGCCTCATCCGCCAGGATTTTTACCCGCGGAGAGCATTTTTCTTACTGTGGCAGCAGTGATTTCACCGCTTCGCCGATATCAGCCAGGCTGCGAACGGTTTTCACGCCAGCGGCTTCAAGCGCGGCGAATTTGTCGTCTGCAGTGCCTTTACCACCGGCAATGATGGCGCCAGCATGGCCCATACGTTTGCCTTTTGGCGCAGTCACACCCGCGATATAACCCACAACCGGTTTAGTCACGTGTGCCTTGATGTATGCAGCCGCTTCTTCTTCCGCGTTACCACCAATTTCACCGATCATCACGATCACTTCAGTCTGTGGATCTTCCTGGAACAATTTCAGGATATCGATGAAGTTAGAACCTGGGATCGGGTCACCGCCGATACCGACGCACGTTGACTGGCCGTAGCCGTAGTCCGTGGTCTGCTTAACCGCTTCATAGGTCAACGTACCAGAGCGGGAAACGATGCCCACTTTGCCCGGCAGATGAATGTGTCCCGGCATGATGCCGATTTTGCATTCGCCTGGAGTGATAACGCCCGGACAGTTTGGCCCGATCATCACCGCGTCGCTTTGATCCAGCTTCATCTTCACGACCAGCATATCCAGCGTCGGGATGCCTTCAGTGATACAGATGATCAGTTTGATGCCTGCATCCAGCGCTTCCAGGATGGAGTCTTTGCAGAACGGAGCCGGAACATAAATCACAGACGCCGTAGCGCCGGTGGTTTCTACGGCTTCGCGCACGGTGTTGAACACCGGCAGACCCAGATGCTCAGTGCCGCCTTTACCCGGCGTTACGCCGCCGACCATTTTTGTTCCGTAAGCGATGGCTTGTTCGGAGTGGAAAGTCCCCTGGCTACCGGTGAAACCCTGGCAGATAACTTTGGTGTTCTTGTTGATTAAAATGGACATTATTTCCCCTCCACTGCCGCGACAACTTGTTGAGCCGCATTTGTCAGGCTGGTCGCTGCAATGATGTTCAAACCGCTGTCTGCCAGTTTTTTGGCACCCAGCTCGGCATTGTTACCTTCAAGACGTACCACAACCGGCACGCTGACGCCCACTTCTTCCACCGCACCGATGATACCGTCGGCGATCAGGTCGCAACGAACGATACCGCCGAAGATGTTGACGAAGACAGCTTTCACTTTTTCATCTGACAAGATGATTTTGAAGGCTTCGGTCACGCGCTCTTTGGTCGCGCCGCCGCCAACATCCAGGAAGTTAGCCGGTTCGCCGCCGTGCAGTTTCACGATGTCCATGGTACCCATTGCCAGGCCGGCACCGTTGACCATGCAACCGATATTACCGTCGAGCGCAACGTAGTTCAGTTCCCACTGCGCAGCCTGCGCTTCGCGGGCATCTTCCTGACTGTGGTCGCGCATTTCGCGCAGTTCTGGCTGACGGAACAAGGCATTGCCGTCTGCACCCAGTTTGCCGTCGAGGCAAATCAGATCACCCGCGGTAGTAACCACCAGAGGGTTGATTTCGATCAGCGCCAGATCGCGCTCAAGGAAGATGTTCGCCAGACCCATGAAGATTTTGGTGAACTGCTGAACCTGCTTACCGGTCAGACCCAGTTTGAATGCCAGTTCGCGGCCCTGATACGGCTGCGGACCTGCCAGCGGATCCAGTGCCACTTTGTGGATCAGGTGCGGGGTTTCTTCCGCCACCTTCTCAATTTCCACGCCGCCTTCAGTAGACGCCATGAACACCACGCGACGGGAGCTGCGATCGACTACCGCACCGAGGTACAGTTCTTTATCAATGTCAGTGGCTGCTTCAACCAGGATCTGGTTAACCGGCTGGCCCTGTGCGTCTGTCTGGTAAGTGACCAGGCGTTTGCCCAGCCAGTGTTCTGCGAAAGCACGAATTTCTTCTTTGCTTTTCACGACTTTCACGCCGCCCGCTTTACCGCGACCACCGGCATGAACCTGACATTTTACCACCCACGGACCGGCACCGATTTTCGATGCAGCCTCTTCCGCTTCACGCGGGGTGGAACAGGCGAAGCCTGATGGTGCTGGCAGGCCGTAGCGCAGGAAAAGCTGTTTCGCCTGATACTCATGTAAATTCATGATGTTCTATCCATTCATATTCAGTAGGAGGGCTTTATCAGTGACACGGCGAACCGTGCCACTGAGGGTCGAGATCTCTTTTACTTACCGCAACCGGGGACTAAACGTCCAGCAGCAGACGAGCCGGATCTTCCAGCATCTCTTTAATGGTCACCAGGAAGCCGACGGATTCGCGGCCATCCACCAGACGGTGATCGTAGGACAGTGCCAGATACATCATTGGCAAAATCACCACCTGACCATTGACTGCCATCGGACGATCTTTAATGGCGTGCATACCCAGGATCGCGCTCTGCGGTGGGTTGATGATCGGGGTAGACATCAGGGAGCCGAAGACGCCGCCGTTAGTCACGGTAAAGTTACCGCCGGTCAGCTCTTCCACTTTCAATTTGCCGTCACGACCTTTGATCGCCAGCTCTTTGATTTTCTTCTCGATGTCAGCCATGCCCAGCGTATCCACATCACGCAGAACCGGCGTAACCAGGCCACGCGGCGTCGATACCGCAATGCTCACGTCGAAGTAGTTGTGGTAAACCACGTCTTCGCCATCAATAGAAGCATTCACTTCCGGATAGCGTTTCAGTGCTTCAACCACGGCTTTCAGATAGAAGGACATGAAGCCCAGACGCACGCCGTGACGTTTTTCGAAACCATCACCGTACTGCTTACGCAGATCCATGATGGGTTTCATGTTGATTTCGTTGAAGGTTGTCAGCATCGCAGTGCTGTTTTTCGCTTCAAGCAGACGCTCGGCCACGCGTTTACGCAGGCGGGTCATCGGTACGCGTTTTTCGCTGCGTGAACCCAAAGCCGGTGCCGGAGCATCGTTGCCAGCAGCAGGCGCGGAGGCCGGTGCGGCGGCAGGTTTTGCCTCTTTAGCTTTTGCCAGATGTTGCTCAACGTCTTCACGGGTCAGACGTCCGCCAACACCGCTGCCTTTGATGGCATTGGCATCAAGAGAATGTTCGGCAATCAGGCGGCGGATAGCCGGGCTGAGGGCGTCGTTGCTCTCTTCTTCCAGCGCAGCTGTGTGGCGTGCAGCAGGAGTCGCTTCTTTATCGGAGCTTTTCTCAGTGCTTGGTTTGCCAGAGCTGTTACCCGGACGAATGCGCGCCAGAATCTGACGGGAAATGACCGTTGCGCCTTCATCTTCGATGATGCTGTCAAGAATACCCGCTTCGCTCGCCGGGACTTCCAGAACCACTTTATCGGTTTCGATTTCTACCAGTACATCGTCACGCTCAACACTGTCGCCCGGTTTTTTGTGCCAGGTGGCAACCGTCGCATCCGCAACGGATTCAGGAAGGTCAGGGACCAGAATATCTACGCTACTCATTATCAATCCTTCTTATGTTCCATTTAGTTAACTGACGCCAACGCGGTTATTTAACGTTCAGCGCATCGTTAACCAGATCTTGCTGCTGCTTCTGGTGAACGGACATGTAGCCGACTGCCGGAGAGGCAGAGGCCGGGCGTCCTGCGTAACGTAAAGAAGCCCCGAAAGGAATCACTTCACGGAAATTGTGCTGGCTGCAATACCACGCGCCCTGGTTCAGCGGCTCTTCCTGACACCAGACGAAATCATGAACGTGTGAGAATTTCTCAAGCACTTCCTGAATTGCCTTGTGCGGGAACGGATACAGCTGCTCGATACGGACGATCGCGACGTCGGTTTTTTCGTTCTTACGACGTTGTTCCAGCAGGTCATAGTAGACCTTACCTGAACACATCACGACGCGCTTAACCTCTTTCGGATCCAGTTCGTCCACTTCACCAATCGCCGGCAGGAAGCTGCCGTTAGCCAGTTCGTCCAGCGTGGAAACCGCCAGCGGATGACGTAACAGAGACTTCGGTGACATCACGATCAGCGGACGGCGCATACCGCGCAGAGCCTGACGGCGGATCATGTGGTAAACCTGTGCCGGGGTCGACGGGATACACACCTGCATGTTTTGCTCAGCGCAAAGTTGCAGATAACGTTCCAGACGCGCGGAGGAGTGCTCCGGCCCCTGCCCTTCGTAGCCGTGCGGCAGCAGCATCACCAGGCCACACATGCGGCCCCATTTCTGTTCGCCGGAGCTGATGAACTGGTCGATCACCACCTGCGCACCGTTGGCGAAGTCACCGAACTGCGCTTCCCAGATAGTCAGGGTGCGCGGTTCAGCGGTGGCATAACCGTATTCAAACGCCAGCACCGCTTCTTCGGAAAGCACGGAGTCCCAGACGTTGAATTCGCCCTGGCTGTTATGAATGTTCGACAACGGCACATACACCGAACCGTTTTTCTGGTTATGGATCACCGCATGACGGTGGAAGAAGGTGCCGCGGCCGGTGTCTTCACCGGACAGACGGATAGGAATGCCTTCGTCAACCAGTGTGGCGTACGCCAGGTTCTCGGCACCGCCCCAGTCAAACTTCTTATTCCCTTCGGCCATCTCGTTACGGTCGCCGTAAATCTTGGCAACGCGTGACTGCATTTCGATCGCATCCGGCACATGGCTGACGCGACGCGCCAGTTCCTGCAGACGTTTAAACTCAACCTTGTTCGGATAAGCTTCGTCCCACTCATGGTTCAGATACGGCGACCAGGTGAAAGTGTGCATATCGTTCTGACGCCACTCTTCCACCACACACTCACCGGCATCCAGCGCATCACGGTACAGATTGACCATTTCCGTGGCGTCTTCGAGGCTCGCAACATTCTGCTCAGTCAGGATATCGGCATAGATTTTGCGCGGGGTCGGGTGCTTCTTGATCTTGTTGTACATCAGCGGCTGGGTTGCGCTTGGTTCGTCGGCCTCGTTATGGCCGTGGCGACGGTAGCAAACCAGATCGATCATGACGTCACGTTTAAAGGTGTTGCGGAAATCCAGCGCCAGACGGGTGACGAAAGCCACAGCTTCCGGATCATCCGCATTGACGTGGAAAATCGGCGCCTGCACCATTTTCGCGATATCAGTACAGTAATCAGTAGAACGCGCATCTTTTGGATTCGAGGTGGTAAAGCCCACCTGGTTATTAATGACGATACGCACGGTACCGCCCACTTCATAACCACGAGCCAGTGACATGTTCAGCGTTTCCTGAACCACACCCTGGCCGGTAATTGCCGCGTCACCGTGAATGGTGATAGGCAGAACCATGTTACTGCGCGCTTCGTCCAGACGGTCACGTCGTGCACGAACGGAACCGATGACTACCGGGCTGACGATTTCCAGGTGCGACGGGTTAAACGCCAGCGCCAGGTGAACCATTCCGCCTTCGGTTTCCACATCAGACGAATAGCCCATGTGGTATTTCACGTCACCGGTACCCAGGTGTTCTTTATGTTTGCCCGAGAACTCGTCAAACAGGTCCTGAGGTTTTTTCCCCAGCACGTTAATCAGCACGTTCAGACGACCACGGTGCGCCATACCCAGCACCACTTCACGCGTCCCATTTTTGCCCGCGTGACGGATCATGTCTTTCAGCATCGGCACCAGAGCATCGCCGCCTTCGAGCGAGAAGCGTTTGGCACCGGGGAATTTCGCGCCCAGATAACGTTCCAGACCTTCTGCTGCGGTCAGCTCTTTCAGGAACGTTTTCTTCTCTTCATCAGTGAAATTCGCACGACCGGCCACGGATTCGACACGCTGTTGGATCCAGCGTTTCTCTTCGGTGTTGGTGATGTGCATATATTCCACACCGATGGAGCCGCAATAGGTTTGCTTCAGGGCTTTATACAGCTCGCCGAGCTGCATGGTTTCCTTGCCAATGGCAAAAGAACCGACGTTGAAGGTTTCCTGGAAATCAGCTTCAGTCAGATGGTGGAACGCAGGATCCAGATCAGGCACATCGTCCAGTTTCCACAGGCCGAGCGGATCAAGGTTTGCGTTCTGATGGCCACGGAAGCGGAAGGCATTGATTAACTGCAACACCTTAACTTGCTTGGCATCCGTTTCAGGATCGCTGATGGAGGAGTTATAACGTGACGCGTCTTTCGCCAGACGGCGGAAGTAGTCCCGTGTTTGAGAATGGAGTTGCTCTGGTTTCACACCCACTGTTGGTAGCTGTTTAAAAATTGAACGCCAGCTATCGTCAACGGAACCAGGATCGGTTAAGTAGTCTTCATAGAGTTGTTCTATGTAAGACTGGTTTGCACCCGCCAGATAGGAGGAATCCAGCCAGGCCTTCATTGCGCCGTTCTGCATCGTGATCCCTTAAGCTTTGAAGCTTTAGTTTTCGCCGTGGTTAATAATAATGACCGTGATACACCGCGGTAAAACGGTTTTCCTTACTAAAACAGTTCGTTGGTTGAGCGTTTGGCTCTTCAAGGAACCTTCAAAAATCCGCCATGCGCGTGACTGACTTGTGAAGTTGCCCTGCTGTCTTTCCCCCTTCTTAGTGCAAATACGCCTGAGATTGATGCCCCTGATTTTTACCCGACTATCTTACTCCAGTCAGGCGCAACTTTGTTGCACTTGTTGCTACTTTGTTATTAAAAATTTACTTATTTGCTATCAGCGCCTCAGTTACTGCATTTGTAACTAAAGAAAGCGGGAACCTGAGTTCCCGCTGTCGCGTGGCTTATCTCATCAGGCACCGCGTTGTAGCAGCATCGACTTGATATGACCGATAGCTTTGGTCGGATTCAGCCCCTTCGGACACACACTCACACAGTTCATGATGCTGTGGCAGCGGAATACGCTGAAAGCATCGTTCAGATCGTCAAGACGCGGTTGTGTTTCAGTGTCGCGGCTGTCGATGAGGAAACGGTAAGCGGCCAGAAGACCTGCCGGACCGACAAACTTGTCCGGGTTCCACCAGAAGGAAGGGCATGACGTCGAGCAGCAGGCGCAGAGAATACATTCGTACAATCCGTCCAGCTTTTCGCGCTCTTCCGGCATCTGTAAATGTTCACGCGCCGGAGGATTTTTCCCATCATTCAACAAGTAAGGCTTAATCTTCTCATACTGCTTATAGAATTGCCCCATGTCCACCACCAGGTCACGGACAACCGGTAAGCCGGGCAACGGACGGATAACAATTTTCTTGCTGCCATGACGTAAGGTCGATACCGGCGTGATACAGGCCAGACCGTTTTTGCCGTTCATGTTCAGACCGTCAGATCCGCACACGCCTTCACGGCACGAACGGCGGAAGGCCAGCGTCGGATCCTGCTCTTTCAGCAAAATCAGCGCGTCCAGCAACATCATGTCGCGCCCTTCCTGAGCTTCCAGCACATAGTCTTTCATGTACGGCACGTCATCGACGTCCGGGTTATAGCGATAAATCGAAAATTCGAGTTTCATATAATGTCCCAGCTCACGCCCTAGTAAGTACGCGCTTTCGGCGGGAACGCCGCGCGAAGCTTAGGCTGCATGTTCACCTCACGGCGTGTCATGCTCTCGGTTTCCGGCTGATACAGCGTATGACACAGCCAGTTCGCATCATCACGATCCGGGAAGTCAAAGCGGCTGTGTGCGCCACGGCTTTCGGTGCGGTAGTTGGCGGAGACAGCCGTTGAGAACGCGGTTTCCATCAGGTTATCCAGCTCCAGACATTCAACGCGCTGCGTGTTGAATTCTGTTGAAGTATCGTCCAGACGGGCCGTTTTCAGGCGCTCACGGATCACTTTCAGCTGTTCCAGGCCTTCTGCCATCGCATCGCCTTCGCGGAAGACCGAGAAGTTATTCTGCATACAGGCTTGCAGATCTTTGCGGATCGCCACCGGATCTTCACCTGAACGGGTGTTGTTCCAGCGGTTCAGGCGTTCCAGAGAGACATCGATATCGTCCTGAGACGCATCGCGGCTGTCGCCCTGTTCGGCAATCGATTCCTGCAAGTGCATGCCGGCGGCGCGACCAAACACCACCAGATCCAGCAGTGAGTTGCCACCCAGACGGTTTGCGCCGTGTACGGAAACACAGGCAATTTCGCCAACCGCAAACAAACCTGGGATCACCACGTCTTCGCCCTTCTCGTTCACACGCAGCGCCTGACCGGTCACTTTGGTCGGAATACCGCCCATCATGTAGTGGCAGGTTGGCAGAACAGGAATCGGCTCTTTGATTGGATCAACGTGAGCAAAGGTGCGGGACAGTTCCAGAATACCCGGCAGGCGGGATTCCAGCACTTCACGACCCAGATGATCGAGTTTCAGTTTGACATGCGGGCCCCACGGACCTTCGCAGCCACGACCTTCGCGGATTTCGATCATGATGGAACGCGCCACCACGTCACGACCGGCCAGGTCTTTCGCATTCGGCGCATAACGTTCCATGAAACGTTCGCCGTCCTTATTGAGCAGATAACCGCCTTCACCACGGCAACCTTCTGTGACCAGAACGCCCGCGCCGGCGATGCCGGTCGGGTGGAACTGCCACATTTCCATATCCTGCACCGGCACGCCTGCGCGCAGCGCCATACCCACACCGTCACCGGTATTGATATGGGCGTTCGTGGTGGACTGGTAAATACGGCCCGCGCCGCCGGTTGCCAGCACGGTCGCTTTGGCTTTGAAATACACCACTTCACCAGTTTCGATGCAGATGGCGGTACAGCCGACGATCGCGCCGTCCTGATTTTTCACCAGATCCAGTGAATACCATTCGGAGAAAATCGTGGTGCCGTTTTTCAGGTTTTGCTGATACAGCGTGTGCAGCAACGCGTGACCGGTACGGTCGGCCGCCGCCGCAGTACGTGCCGCTTGTTCGCCGCCGAAGTTTTTCGACTGGCCGCCAAACGGACGCTGATAAATACGACCGTCTTCAAGACGGGAGAAAGGCAGCCCCATGTGCTCGAGTTCCAGAATCGCTTCTGGCCCGGTTTTACACATATATTCAATGGCGTCCTGATCACCGATGTAGTCGGAACCTTTTACGGTGTCGTACATATGCCATTCCCAGTCGTCCTCATGGGTGTTACCCAGCGCAACGGTAATACCGCCCTGCGCTGACACCGTATGCGAGCGGGTCGGGAAGACTTTGGAAATCAGGGCACAGGACTGGCCCGTTTGTGAAATCTGTAATGCTGCACGCATACCGGCGCCACCTGCACCGATCACCACAGCATCAAACTCTCTGACTGGCAGATTCATTTACTACGCTCCCCAAACAACAATTGTTCCGTAAAGTAGGTAAACCACTAACGTCACGACAATGGCCAGTTGCAGCACAAGTCGGACAGCTACCGGTTTGACATAGTCCGTTAACACCTGCCACATGCCGATCCACGCGTGAATCAAAATCGACAACAGCGCCAGCAGTGTGAATACTTTGGTGATGGAGGAAGAGAAGAAGCCATGCCAGACATCAAAAGTCAGTTCCTGAGCCAGAACCACGAAGCCCAGAATATAAAGGATGTAAAGGGTGAGGATGATCGCGGAAGCACGCAGCAACAACCAGTCGTGCACACCATTGCGTCCTAATGCAGAAACGTTGCTTACCATACGAGGACTCCAGCCAGAATTGACAGCACGACGGTCAGACCGATTGCCACCTGGGCAGAACGGGTACCGGCAGCCAAACTCTCTTCGATATAGCCAAAATCCATCAGCAAGTGGCGGATGCCACCGCAGACGTGATAGGCCAGCGCAGTAAGTATTCCCCAAAAGATGAATTTGACGACGTAGCTATTCATGATGGCAGCCGCTTGCGCAAACCCTTCAGGAGAAGAGAGAGACAGGCCTAACAGCCAGAGGAGGATACCGACGGCGACGAAGGTTATTACGCCAGAGACTCGGTGTAAGATGGACGCTATCGCAGTAACGGGAAACCGGATCGTTTGCAGATCCAGATTGACAGGTCTTTGTTTTTTCACGGTTTTGCCCACACAGCTCTTATTATTTTACTTCCTCCGGTCTGGAGCAGTGTCAGACAGCATTAAGACTGTTTAGCCTTCATCCCTCGCGCTCAAACAACGACATCCAATGTGCTTAAACGGCGCGTGATGCATTTTCAAAGTTTTGCGTTTGGGAAACGTAAAATGCTCAGAAAACAACGCTGGGTGCTCCTACTTCAGGGTTTGCCCGGAGACCTCGTTGAAGTATAGGTTGATCACATTCCCATTACAATTGCCCTACAAATGCTTTATTCACATTTCTGCGAAACAGTGAGTTAGCTCCCAAATTCAACAAATCGCACAAAATAAATTATCGAGTTTGACATTTGATCAACATTTCCATTACATATGTCCCATCCCTGAAGGACTGTGATACTGAGCACATACCGGCGTTACCCTGACGCACCAAAAAGGGGAAAGTATTAAGAGAATCAGTGGATCACACAATCGTAAGACGGGGTCTTCCCTGTCGGGCCAAGTTATGCAAAAGTGGTGATTGTGTAAATCCTCATACTCTTCACTGGTACTGAGCGACAGAACAGTAATGATTTACCGAATCTTTAACAACGATGAAACGCCGCTTGTTTGTCACAGAGCAGTCTGAGACTGCGATTCGACTCAGCTCTACGTTCCCTTCCCATACGATCGCAGAGTTAAGGCTGATAATAATAATGACCTTACAAGGCGTCGCTTCCAGGCATTTCTGTTGTTATCGATTTTTAAAAATAAGGCGCTAAGGAGACTGTAAATGGCTGATAAGAAAGCGACACTTACCCTACAAGGTCACGACCCGATTGAACTGGATGTGCTGTCCGGCACGCTGGGCCAGGATGAAATTGATATCCGCACCCTCGGTTCAAAAGGCCTTTTTACCTATGATCCCGGTTTTACGTCTACCGCATCCTGCGAATCCAAAATCACCTACATTGATGGTGACGAAGGGATTTTGCTGCACCGTGGCTTCCCGATTGATCAGTTGGCGAAAGAGTCCAACTTCCTCGAAGTCAGCTACCTGCTGCTAAACGGTGAAACCCCAACGCCGAAGCAATTTGAAGAATTCAAAACCAATGTGACCCGTCACACTATGGTGCACGAGCAGATCACCCGTCTGTTCCACGGTTTCCGTCGTGATTCTCACCCGATGGCCGTCCTGTGCGGTGTGACCGGCGCGCTGGCTGCGTTCTATCACGATTCCATTGACGTCGAAAACGAACGTCACCGCGAAATCGCCGCCTACCGTCTGCTGTCAAAAATGCCGACCGTGGCCGCAATGTGCTACAAATATTCCATCGGCCAGCCTTTCGTCTACCCGCGCAACGACCTCTCTTACGCCGGGAATTTCCTGCACATGATGTTCTCTACGCCATGTGAAGAATACAAAGTGAACCCGATTCTGGAACGTGCCATGGACCGCATTCTGATCCTGCACGCTGACCACGAACAGAACGCCTCAACCTCTACCGTGCGTACCGCCGGTTCTTCTGGTGCTAACCCGTTTGCCTGTATCGCCGCCGGTATCGCGTCGCTGTGGGGGCCTGCTCACGGCGGTGCCAACGAAGCCGCACTGAAAATGCTGGAAGAAATCAGCAGCGTTGATCACATTCCAGAATTTGTGAAACGTGCAAAAGACAAAAATGATTCATTCCGCCTGATGGGCTTCGGTCACCGTGTTTACAAAAACTACGACCCGCGCGCCACCGTGATGCGTGAAACCTGTCATGAAGTGCTCAAAGAGCTGGATCTGAAAGACAACCTGCTGGAAGTGGCGATGGAGCTGGAACACATCGCGCTGAATGACCCGTATTTCATCGAGAAAAAACTCTACCCGAACGTCGATTTCTATTCAGGCATTATCCTGAAAGCGATGGGTATCCCGTCTTCCATGTTCACCGTCATTTTTGCCATGGCGCGTACGGTCGGCTGGATTGCACACTGGAGCGAAATGCACCAGGACGGCATCAAAATTGCCCGTCCACGCCAGCTGTATACCGGCTACGACAAACGTGATTTCCACTCCCAGCTGAAAAAATAAGCTCGTCTCTTTTCAGCAGTATAAAAAACGCCAACTTTTACGTTGGCGTTTTTTATGGCTGAAAAACATTATTTCTTTATTCGTTCTGCACGCCGACCAGCATCAGTTGTGGTGGATACGTTGTTTCCTTGGTGTTAAAGGTGAAAATATTGGTGTTGTTGTTCCCGCCTGTGCTGATACAAAAAGCGATCTGCTGTTGTCCCTTTTGCTGGGCCTGTTTAACCAATGTCGTGACATCAAAATCGCGGTATTGATTTTTCTCATCCAGATACAAGGTAGAGGCCGTCTGGTAATCACAAACAGGATGATTATTCCAGGTGACGGTATTTTCATCCCAGTCCGTGGTGGTCGGGTACATATAAATTGTCATACCGCCGGTTGACGTAGTTCTTCCGCCATAAATATGGAGTTTATATTTAAACAGCGCTGTCAGCTCATCTGAATACGTCGTTGGCATTGGCGGGATCTGATATTTTAGCAATGTCATTTTTTGCGGATTATTAGTTTCTGACGTATTTTTCGTATTACCCTGTACTAATAACTGTGTGGCTGAACCAAAGTTTTTATCACTCTCTTCCTGATTACTTACATAAGTATCAGCAATAGGATCGTTATAGGCATAAGGCATATAACTTGTGCAATCATAATTATTATTCATGCAGCGTTCCGTCATAAATTTCGCCGCATCTTCTGTCCAGCCGTTGACAAAATCTCCATGCGCGGTATAAACACTGCCCCATTGTTCAAGACGCTGATCGCCGTTCATGATCGGATCCAGTGACAGCTGAACCGTTCTCAGGTCAAGAGATGTCAGCCCGGGGAACAGATAGGCGACATTCATATTTACCGTAGGAATATGCTTCGGATAATCAGCCGGGCAGGCGCCATTATTGTCAGCGTATACCGCGTTAGGCTTATGTGCCGTACCTGAAGGTTTTGCGGCGATGGTTTTACCATCCCAGCAGTTAGGGAACTGAATCCCGATATTAAACTGCAGGGTGTCTCCGTTCGCAGGCTTGGTACAGGTGCGTTCAGCGCTGCTGGAATAACCCGTGCCATCATTACATAAAAAACTAATACGCGGGTTTGGTGACGTGCCCTGGTGATTACCGGCTAAAAGTTGTAAACCGTCCGGAAATGAGGTCAGCGGGTTTTGCGGGCTGTTGACGGTCTGATAATAGGTTTTCTGATACTGAGGCCGGACTTCTGTACCATCCGGCAATTTCAGGGAAGGTGCCCAGTAGGCTGATGAGTCGGCCAGATCTGTACAGGTTGTGGTGGCTTTTTGTCGTAAGGTTGTATATGTCGATGAGGCATCTGTACTGGTATTACCGAAAAAGTCATGCCACATCGCATGCCCCGGCATATTAAACATCATAATAGCGTCATCCCCTAATGTGTGAGAATAAGCACATTGCACACTGGTTTGATAATAATCAGCATGGCTGAAAAAAGGAACAACGCTCAGACTACAAATGGAAATAAATAACGCACTGGTACGTTTACGCATAAAACACCCTCAGTTAATTAAACTGCAAAGAGGCAATAAGAGAAAGATATTGCGTTCTTCACTGTATAATTCCCCTGAGGGCATTAAAAATCATACCCGCTCATTCATGAACAGCACAAATCTCATCGCGGTAAATAACATTTTATATCTGGCACACAGGGCACCAAAAAAATGGCCGGGATGACACACTGCCCTTTTCAATCGGATCGCCACACCGCTCGCACGGTTTCCCCGTCCGGCCAAAAACTTTAAATCTGAACAGTGCGCCGTGATGCACATTTTCATCCATCGTCCCGCGCGTGGCATAGGACAACCGCGCGACTGACAGGCAGGCATCCGCCAGCGCGTCCAGTTCTGCCTCTTTCAGGTCTTTGGGTTTATGCCCCGGCAACAGTTTTGCCAGCCATAAAATTTCCGCCCTCAGGTAGTTTCCCAATCCGGCGAGAAAGGCCTGATCGAGCAACATGCCGCCTAACTGACGGTTGCGAAATTTAGGGGAGAGTAAACGCTCACGAACCTGTGCGACTGTCAGAGAGGCATCGAGTACGTCAGGGCCGATACGCCGCAGGAACGGATGATTCTCTATCTCTGCCGTATCATAAATCCCAATTTCGGACGCGCTGTATAACAGGATCGCCGCATCGGTGGTTTGCAGCTGAACGCGTAACGACCGCTGGGTTTCTTTCGGTGTTTCACCGGCATTCACCACCCGCCACACGCCATAAAGCTGATTGTGGCTGTACAGGGTAAGACCGTTGGAAAAGTGCGTCAGCAACGCTTTACCGCGTGTTTCAATGGCCGTGATTTTCGTGCCACGCAGAGCAGACTGATAAGGTTTCAACGAAGGAAAGGCAAACCAGACATCCGTAAGGGGTTTGTTCACGACCGCGCGCACCAGCAGATCGGCCGCGCGGCGAATTTCAGGACCTTCAGGCATCAGTGAGTCGCACCCTCAGCAATTCGCAAATCCTGCTCGGTATGCAGCGCGATGGCGATAGTCAGTTCAAGGGCGTTCATGACAGTGTGTACTGACATACTTGGCTCGCCCGGATGCTTCGCCGCCTGCTCCGGCAAATAAGGAATATGGATAAAACCGCCCTTCACCACGTTGCAGGACGGCTGCGCCAGACGGTGCATCAGCCCGTACATCACGTGATTGCAGACATAGGTTCCCGCCGTTTGAGATACCGACGCCGGAATGCCCGATTCCCGCAGCCCGTTCACAATCGTCTTAATCGGCAGCGAAGAAAAATAGGCGGCCGGACCGTCAGCGACGATCGCTGCGTCCACCGGCTCATTCCCTTCGTTATCAGGAATACGCGCATCGTCGATATTAATCGCCACACGCTCAACGCTAAAATCACTGCGTCCGCCCGCCTGCCCCACGCACAACACCATTTCCGGATGCACGTCATCAATCGCGGCATTCAGCGCTTCAATGGCTTTACCAAACACACAAGGCAGCTGGCGCACCACAATCTGCGCGCCCGACAACTCCAGGTCACCCAGTTGTTTCACCACTTCCCACGACGGATTGACGCGCTCGCCGCCAAAGGGTTCGAAACCGGTCACTAAGACTTTACGCATGATAGATCCTTGTTGTAGGGCAAAACGGAACCTCGTCTGGGGTCATGAGATCATTATGAATGAATTTCTATCCCTTGTTCATCAAACGCCTCACGCAACCGCATCGCAAAAGTCAGTGCGTGCTCACCATCACCGTGCAGGCAAACCGTGTCGGCTTTCACCGGCACCCAGACGCCTTCGCGGCTGAGCACTTTCTGCTGCTGAACCATCGTCAGCGTCTGCTCCAGCGCCTGTTGGTCACTGTCGATCATCGCATCGGGCTGACTGCGGGGGACCAGCGCACCGTTGCTCTGGTAGCGACGGTCGGCGAACACTTCCTGACGCGTTTGCAGGCCCGCGCGCTCACCGGCGCGGATCAGTTCGCTGCCCGCAAGCCCCACCAGCCGCAGCGTCGGGTCGACGTCAAAGACCGCGCGGGCAATGGCATCAGCGAGCACGGCGTCGGTCGCTGCCTGGTTGTAGAGCATCCCGTGCGGTTTGACATGTATCATTTTCCCGCCTTCGGCACGGGTAATGGCCGCCAGCGCGCCGAGCTGATACACCACCTGCGCATACACCGTTTCCGGCGGCAATTGCATGGCGCTGCGGCCAAAGTTTTCGCGATCGGGAAAACTCGGGTGCGCGCCAATTGCCACGCCGTATTTCATCGCCAGGCGCACCGACTGTTGCATGGTCAGGGCGTCTCCGGCGTGAAACCCGCAGGCAATATTGGCGGAACTGACCCGCTGCAACAGCGCCTCATCATTGGCACAGCCTTCACCCAGATCGGCATTAAGATCAACGATCATACAATCCCCGCTTAATCTGTCCGATAAACAGCGACTGTTCGCGTAACGCTTTTTGCGCCTCTTCCGGCGTGCATTTCACAAAATGAATGGGCTCGCCGAGGCGGATCTGCGCCAGATTATAGAGATCAGCCTCGATCACACAGGCGATACGCGGATAACCGCCGGTGGTCTGCGCATCGGCCATCAGCACAATCGGCTGACCGCCGTGCGGCACCTGCACCACGCCCGGTAGCAGGCCGTGAGACAGCATTTCGCGATCCGTTTCCCGTTTCAGCGCGCGGCCATGCAGGCGATATCCCATGCGGTTACTTTGCGGGCTCAGCTGCCATGAGGCACGCCAGAAAGCTTCGCGTGATTCGGCACTGAACTCCTGATATTCCGGCCCGGCTAATGCGCGGATACGATTGCCGAACAGCAACTGTTTGATGCCGCCGGTGCTTTTCGGTGTGTGGAAAGTATCACCGGTTGGCAGCAGATCGCCGTCCTGCAGCGCACGCCCGTTAAAGCCACCGAACTGAGCTTTCAGATCGGTGCTGCGCGAGCCCATCACTTGCGGCACATCAATGCCACCGGAAATCGCCAGATAACTGCGCATTCCGCGCGTCGGCATTTTCATCGTCAGAACCTGGCCCGGCTTCACCGCGTAACGCCAGCCGGTCCAGACGTCTTTCCCGTCAAGCTGGGCGTGGCAGCCTGCACCGGTCAGCGCTATCCAGCCTTCGCGATGAAACTCCGCGCTGAACTGCCCGAGGGTGATCTCCAGCCCTGCGGCGTCCTCATCATTTCCGGCCAGCAGATTGGCGATGCGCAGTGCAGGGCCGTCAAGCGCACCGGACTGACTTACACCCTGCTGGCGATAGCCGTTGCGGCCCAAATCCTGCACGGTCGTAAACATCCCGGCGCGTAAAATTTTCAGCATACGCCCTCCTTTTGCGGCACAAAGCGCACGCAGTCACCGGGTAATAATAAGGTCGGCGAGGCGCGCGTGGGGTCAAACATCGCCAGCGAGGTCAGCCCGATCAACTGCCAGCCGCCGGGCGTGGCCAGCGGATAAATGCCGGTCTGGCTGCCGCCGATGCCCACAGAACCCGCGGGCACGGAAAGACGGGGCTCGCCGTGACGCGGCGTCGCCAGCTGTTCCGGCATCCCACCGAGGTAAGGAAAACCCGGCTGGAAGCCCAGAAAATAGACGGTGTAATCAATGCCCGAATGGCATTCCACCACCTGACGCGGCGTCATACCGGTATGGCTGGCAACATTCTCCAGATCCGGGCCCTGCTTCCCGCCGTAAATCACCGGGATCTCAATCAGCCGTGATTCCGGTTCAATGGCCTCACTCTCTTCCCACCAGTTTTGCAGACGTTCAATCGCGTCGAGCGCAGAGCTCTGCGCATCGGTGAGCAGAACCGTCAAATTATTCATGCCGGGAATGACTTCGCGAACGCCAGGATAGGCCGTGCGATCCTGTAAACGTTGGGTCAGTCCCCAGATCCGCTGCTGGCTGGCCAGGGTCACTGGGGGTTCCAGCTCCAGCACTACCGCGCGTTCACCCAGCAGGTAACATCGTGCTCGTTGCACTCAGACACTCCTCAAAGAAGGGTTGTGGATCATCAAGTTATTCAGCAACTCAATATATCGGAATTTGTTTTTAGATTAAGGGTAGTTATGCGGGAAAGCGACTGATGATGTCAACTTGTCCACGGCATGTTCAGGGCGGTGAAGGTTTCCCCTGCCGCCCGCACCTGCTACTCTCGGGGGTGTTGAAGTTTTTTAGCGTTTGGATAACGCATTCTTTACATCAAGAACGTCACAACAAGAAAGGGACGACCCGTGAGAAAACCTTTAGCACTCTTTTTTCCGCTTTATACCACCACATTACTGATGCTGCTCGGTTCCGGCCTGCTCACCACTTACATCTCCCTGCGACTGTCAGCGATACACGTCAGCGGTGCCATGATTGGTGCGATCATCGCGGCTAACTACATCGGGCTGGTGATTGGCGGCAAAGTCGGCCATATCCTGATCGCCCGCGTCGGCCACATTCGTGCGTATGTCTCCTGCTCCGGCATCATCACCGCCGCCGTCCTCGGCCACGGTCTGACCGACATTATTCCGGTCTGGGTGGTGCTGCGTCTGATCATCGGCCTGTGCATGATGGTGCAATATATGGTGCTGGAAAGCTGGCTGAACGATCAGGCAGAAGCGAATCAGCGCGGCGTGGTGTTTGGTTTTTACATGGTGGCGTCGTATCTCGGGATGTCGCTGGGCCAGGTGGTGCTGATGCTCGACAGCGGCCTGGGCGTCAGCACGCTTATCATGATTGCGCTGTGTTTTGCACTCTGTCTGGTGCCTATCGCCCTGACCACGCGCACCAACGTCGGCCATATGTCGCCCGCCCCCATGGAACTGAAATTCTTTATCGGCGCGATCCCTAAAGTGCTGGCGATCACCCTGGTCATCGGCATGGTTGTCGGGTCGTTTTACGGCATGGCGCCGATTTATACCAGCCAGCAATCGCTCACCACGCAGCAAACCGGTCTGTTTATGGCGCTGGCGATTTTCGCCGGTCTGCTGGCGCAGTTCCCGCTGAGCTGGCTGTCGGACCGTTATAACCGCAACATGCTGATGCGCATAAACGCGATCCTGCTGGCGGTCGCCGCCCTGCCGCTGGCGCTGCTGACTCACATCTCGTTCCCGCTGCTGCTGGGCATCGGTTTTGTGGTCAGCCTGATGCAGTTCACGCTGTACCCGCTGGTGGTCGCTCTCGCCAATGACATGATCGAACCGGAGCGGCGCGTCTCACTTTCAGCCTGTCTGCTGATGGCATTCGGCGTCGGTGCCTGTATCGGGCCGCTGGCCGTCGGCGCGCTGATGGAGCCGCTGGGCGGCAATATTCTGTACGCCTTTTTCGCGCTGTGCGGTGCCGCCATTGTGGCGCTGAGCCGGACATCGGCCAAAGAAGAAGAGACGGTGATGGCGGTGGATGCGCCGCTGCCGCATATTGCGATGCCGGACAGTCTGAGCAGTTCGCCTCTTTCTCCGGCGCTGAATCCGGCCTTTGACGAGCAGATGATTCAGGAAACCATGCCCGCGCCGGAAAACGTCACCGAACCGGTGGTGGAAGAAAGTGAAGTGGCAACCGATGAGGAAGAAGAGAGCCCGTATCCGCCGCAGGGCGCAGACCCCGACGTGGATACCGGCTTACAGCGGGCATTTACCTTGCTTGAAGACAGCGTGCCTGATGAAACGACAGAGAATGCGTCAGCTAAGTCAGAGACGTAAAGCTTGCCACCCGTGGGGATCCGGCCAGCGCACAGGAACCGACGCGTACCAAGCGTACGTGAAGGTCACCTGCTCTGCTCGGATCCCCCATGGCAAATACGTCAGCCCTTAAGCCGGATTGTCGATGTCGATAAACATGACATCTAATCCGTGATAATCCTGAAGCCATTCGCCCAGCGCTTTCACGCCATAACGTTCCGTGGCGTGATGGCCGGCGGCGTAAAAATGCAGCCCCATTTCGCGGGCAATATGAATGGTTTGCTCGGAAACTTCACCGCTGATGAAAGCATCTACACCAAAGTCTGCCGCCTGCTGAATGAACCCCTGACCACCGCCGGAACACCAGGCGATGCGACGGATCTCATCCGGCCCGCCCTGCGCGCTGTGCAGCACTTTGCGATCCAAAATCACTTCCATGCGCTGACGTAATGCTTCACCGGACAGCGGCTTTTTCAGTTCGCCATAAGGCACCAGCGGCATCACTTCTCCCTGCACATCAATGCCGAACAACTCCGCCAGCTGCGCGTTATTGCCCAGTTCGGGGTGCGCATCGAGCGGTAAATGATAACCGTATAAATTGATGTCATTGACCAGCAGGGCTTTCAGCCGGTTGCGCTTCATTCCGCGCACCACCGCCGGTTCATTTTTCCAGAAATAACCGTGGTGCACCAAAATCGCATCTGCTTCCACCGCAATCGCTGCATCCAGCAGATCCTGAGAGGCCGTCACGCCGGTGACCACGCGCTGCACGTTGCGACGCCCTTCGACCTGCAGGCCATTGGGCGCATAATCATGGAAATTACTGACATCCAGTTTCTGGTTAATCAGGGCTTCGAGCTGGAGATTGTTCATGGTGTTCGGCTTCTCACATAGGGACGATTCTCACGATGATAACCGACATCTCCCCAATGCCCCAAATGCCCGCTGTCTGCCGGCGCGTCTTCTGAGATCCACTGATATTCACGGACTGAAATAAAAAAGGGAAACGTGGCCGTTTCCCCTTACCTGCGTTTACAGCTCGAGCCTGTCGCCCTGCTGCATCCGCACAAACTTCACGCCCAGATTGTTGCCTTTTTCCAGCTGCGCCATGATCTCTTTTTCAGGATCCGCGCCCGCTTTCAGGCTCGGTTTAACATGACTGATAATCACCGTCAGGTCTTTCAGCGAACCGTCGCCGCCCGCATGTTGTTGCAGGCTCGCCAGCTCTTTCAGCAGCCAGTGCGGTGTGAGATGGCCATACAGTTTGCTGTCAGGAACATCGTCAGGATAGGAGGTTTCGATGATCAGCCCTTTCAGGCGTTTGGCTTTGATTTCGCTGCCCAGCACGCGCCAGACGGTGTCCAGATTCTTCGATTTTTCCACTTCGTCCGGGCCGGTATCCCCGAAGAAGGCAAACGACTGATTGTTGCGGCTCACCAGGATCATGCTCGAAGACGTACCGCCGTGACTGAGCGGATAAATATTGCCGTCAAGCCCCGTCAGGCCGAGGGAAAAACGTTGTTCAGGGCGCTGTAAGTTCAGGCGATACGTGCCGATGCGCAGACCGCTGCCAGAGTCGGTGAAGTTCGGCCAGACGCGGCCATTGAAGTAATGCTGACGCAGGGTGCCGATGGTGTCGGCGGTGCCATAAATGGGTTTTTTACTGTCTTCCGGCGAGCCGATGATCAGCCCCGCCAGATGGTCAAGATGTCCGTGGCTGATAAAATATCCGCCGATCAGGTTGCGGAACACGGCACCCTGCGGGGTCAGCGGCGCGGCATTTTCAGCCGTCACCTGAGGGAAACTGCCCTTCTCCAGCGCCTTACGGATCCCCGGCATCACCGAACCGGCATCCAGCCCGAGGTACAGTTTTTGATCGTCACTGCGCACCAGATACGACGTCAGATTGCCCTCTTCGACCCCTCCGTTGACGCCCAGCGCAACCACATCAAAGGCCGCCATGGCCTGGCTTGCCCAGCACGTCAGCATCAGCGCCAGCAGGTGTTTGTTCATCACATCGCTCCTTGTCGTGGTGATTAGCAAAAGGTCAGTCTGACCGGTTTTTTGCCGCCTCAAACGCCGCCAGCGTGTCTTTTCGCGCCCGTGCGTGATCAATAATCGGCAACGGGTAGTCTAGCACGCGATGGTGTTTTTCTGCCCAGCGATGGGGCTGATGAATGTCTTTTTCCGGCACGTCCGACAATTCTGATACCCAGGCCTTGATAAATCGTCCGGCTTTGTCGAAGCGTTCGCCCTGCGTTGTCGGATTAAAAATTCGGAAATAAGGTGCGGCATCGGTACCGGTTGACGCGCCCCACTGCCAGCCGCCGTTGTTCGCCGCCAGATCCCCGTCGAGCAGTTGCGACATAAAATATCGCTCGCCTTCACGCCAGTTAATCAGCAAGTCCTTCACCAGAAAACTGGCGACAATCATACGCAGCCGGTTATGCATCCAGCCCGTGGCATTGAGCTGACGCATGGCGGCATCCACAATCGGGTAACCGGTTTTGCCTTCTTTCCACGCCTGTAATTCGTCCGGGGCATGGCGCCAGCGCACGCCGTCAGTCCATGCCACAAAGGGCTGATGCTTGCAAAGCTTCGGCCAGGCAACAATCAGGTGACGGTAAAACTCGCGCCACACCAGTTCGTTCAGCCAGCCAAACGCGCCGCCGTCGGTTCTCTCCAGCACCTGCGGGCACTCTGTGCGCAAACGGTTAACGCACTGACGCGGAGAAAGCACGCCGATCGCCAGATACGGAGACAGAGAACTGGTGCCATCGACCGCCGGTAAATCGCGCAGTTCGAGATAATCCTGCACCCTTTCACGGCAGAAACTGCGCAGCTGATTGCGCGCCGCTTCCTCGCCAATGGGGAAAGCGTCGTCGATGTTTTCCAGCGGATAGTCAAAGGGCATCAGCTTATGCAACACCGTTTTCTGCCCATGTTCACGCGCTTTCGGCGCAGGCAAAGAACGGCTGTCGGACTCGGTCAGGCGGGATAAAAATGCCCGGCGAAACGGCGTGTAGACTTTGTACATTTCGTTATTGCCGGTGGTGACAGAACCCGGCGGCAACAGCAGGCTGTCGTCAAAAGCGCGGCATAACACCTCTGCGCTCAGGGTTTTCTCCAGCGCCTCATCACGCAGCCGTTCATTGATTTCATACTGTTTATTGTAAAACAGCGCATCCACCTGTTCGCTGGCACAAAAATCCTTCAGCCAGCTGACGCTCTGCGCAAAATCATCACACTGATGGTAATGCAGCGGGATCCCGCGCTCAGCCAGCGCATGTTGCAGCGCCTGAAGGTGTTGATAAATAAACGCGGCCTGACGCGGCGCCATCTCATGCTGTTTCCACTGTTCCGGCGTTGCGACAAAAACGCCAATGACGCGAGCCTGCGGATCTTCACAGGCGGCGTGTAACGCGCGGTTATCGGTTATCCGTAAGTCATTTCGGAACCAGACTAAATGCGTGGTCATACGTTTCCTTTTAATGTCCGTATCGAAGTCTTAACGCTTCCGGGTAGGGCTCGAAATATCGCTGTCCTGCCAGGTATTCATCCGGATATTCCGACATGTAATGTTTAAGCAAAGTGATCGGCGCCAGCAGCGGTTGCATGCCCTGACGGTAACGGTCAATCAGACCCGCCAGTTCCTGACGTTGTGCCGAACTGAGCTGTTTACGGAAATAGCCCTGCACATGCATCAGCACGTTGGTGTGATTACGACGGGTGGCTTTGTGATTAAGCAGTTTCATCAGCCGCTGACGGTATTCGATGAAGTAGTCTTCAAGGGATGTCCATTCGGCCATGGCGGCGACAAAGCGCCCCAGCTCACGGTATTCAGGCTGAGAATGGGCCAGTAAAGAGAGTTTGTAACGGCTGTGAAACGCCATCAGTTTGCCGCGCGTCAGGCCGCTTTCACGCAGCTGATTCAGCTCGAACAGCGTAAATACGCGCTCGACAAAATTCTCGCGCAGCACCGGATCGTTGAGCCGCCCGTCTTCTTCCACCGGCAGCCACGGATGCTGTTTCATCAGTTCAGCGGTGTAGATCCCCACACCGCTTTTCTTCGCATCTTTACCGTTGGCGCTGTACACCCGCACGCGTTCCATGCCGCAGCTTGGCGATTTGGCGCAGACGATGTAGCCGCATAGCGCGGTCAGAGGGGCGACGCGCGTCTCAGAATAGCTCTGCATCTTTTCAGTGATATCAATGGTTTCGTCATTGCTGAAACGCATGGCAACGCCGTCATCCATTCTGACCAGCCGCAGCGCAGGGCGCGGCGTCGGCAGGCCAATCGCCATTTCAGGGCAGATCGGTTCAAAACGCACATACGGCGCCAGTTGCTCCACCGCGAATGCCAGCCGTTTATGCCCGCCATCGAAGCGGACCCTGTCGCCCAGCAGGCATGCACTGATGCCAATGGGAATCGTTTTAGTCATTGTCAGCTCCGGACGTTGAAAGATGAAAAGGAGGTGCCCGTAACTCATCACCTGTATGTATAACCTTAGCACAAGTTATACATAAAAATAATGTTGTACAGGTTTTATCGCGGGCAATAAAAAACCCCGCTGTGAAAGCGGGGTTTCCTGGGTTCCTCAGCCTGCGAAGGGGAGAGGCCGGGAGGGGGCTAACTCAATAAAAATCTTGTGTCGCCATTTCAGCGTGGGTCAGCCAGACCGGTTTGTCGCTGGTTTTCATCCAGACGCGGTGTAAATAGCTGTAAAAACGGGCGCGGTCAGCGCGGAACAGCATGACCGGCAGAGCCAGCACACCGGCTGCGATAACAAAAGCGCGGCGGGCCAGTATGCGGGTCATTGTATATGGCGTGTAATCATTCATGGCGTTGCTCCTGTCATATTTTTCGGAAACTGTAATTGGCGAAAAATATACCGCAATTGATGAAATTTTACCACTCATCTGACCACTGTTAAGTGTAAATATTCGCCACTTTTGGCCTGCGGGTGTAATTGAGTTACAGAATGGTTAAATAAATACGCAATTTCGGTTTCTTTTGAGTTTCATTTTTTGCGCATTTTTATACTTTTTTTACACGTTGGGCCGCTTTCTTTTCAGGATCTTTTCCCGCCTTTCCTTATTCTCGCCACAACATAAAAACACACCTGTGGAGGTGGATTGTGAGTGTTGGCGTAATCTGCGGCGCATTACTGGTTCTTCTGCTGCTCGGCTATCTGGTTTATGCCCTGCTGAATGCGGAGGATTTTTAAATGGCTGCAACCGGATTCTTACTGATTGCCAGTTTTATGCTGGTGCTTTTGCTGCTGGCAAAACCACTGGGTAACTTTATTGCACAACTGATTGAAGGACAGCCCGGCGCATTTATTCAGCGCATAGAAAACGGTGTTTTACGCACCTCTGGCAGCAGCCATGCCGAAATGACCTGGTGGCAGTACGCGCTGGCGATCATGGTATTTAACATTCTGGGCATTGTTGTCCTGATGGCCATGCTGATGTCGCAGGGCGCGTTGCCAATGAACCCGCAGCATTTTGGCGGGCTGTCATGGGATCTGGCGTTTAACACGTCGGTGAGTTTTGTCACCAACACCAACTGGCAGGCCTACAGCGGCGAAAGCACGCTGAGCTATTTCAGCCAGATGGTCGGGCTGACCGTGCAGAACTTCCTCTCCGCCGCGACCGGTATCGCCGTCGCGTTTGCCCTGATCCGCGCTTTTGCGCGCCCCTCAGCGCAGACCCTCGGTAACGCCTGGACGGATTTATGGCGCATCACGCTGTATCTGCTGCTGCCGGTGTCGTTCCTGCTGGCGCTGTTTTTCGTCAGCCAGGGCGTGCTGCAAAATTTCGAAGCGTATCAGCACATCACCACACTGGAAGGTCTGCAACAGACGTTGCCGATGGGGCCGGTGGCGTCTCAGGAAGCGATCAAAATGCTCGGCACCAACGGCGGTGGTTTCTTCGGTGCTAACTCTGCCCATCCGTTTGAGAACCCTACGGCGCTGACCAACATGGTGCAGATGCTGGCGATTTTCATCATCCCGTGCGCGCTGTGTTTCGCGTTTGGCCGCGTGGTCGGCGACAACCGTCAGGGCCACGCGCTGGTCTGGGCGATGTCAGTGATTTTCGTGGTTTCTGTGGTGGTGGTGATGTACGCCGAACTCCAGGGCAATCCGCACTTCACCGCGCTCGGTGCCAGCACCAATGTCAATATGGAAGGTAAGGAAAGCCGCTTCGGCATTCTGGCCTCCAGCCTGTATGCGGTGGTCACAACGGCAGCGTCGTGCGGTGCGGTTAACGCCATGCACGATTCCTTTACCGCGCTCGGCGGCATGGTGCCGATGTGGCTGATGCAGATTGGTGAAGTGGTGTTCGGCGGCGTCGGTTCCGGCCTGTACGGCATGCTGCTGTTCGTGCTGCTGACGGTGTTTATCGCCGGGCTGATGATTGGCCGCACACCGGAATATCTCGGTAAGAAAATCGACGTTTACGACATGAAAATGACGGCGCTGGCGATCCTGGTGACACCGACGCTGGTGCTGCTCGGCACTGCGCTGGCGCTGGTCACCGATGCCGGTCGCGCAGGGATTTTAAACCCCGGCGCCCACGGTTTCAGTGAAGTGCTGTACGCGGTGTCTTCCGCCGCCAACAACAACGGCAGCGCGTTTGCCGGGCTGAGCGTCAACACGCCGTTCTACAACCTGTTGCTGGCAGCCTGCATGTTCTTCGGCCGCTTCGGGGTGATCATTCCGGTGCTGGCGATTGCCGGTTCGCTGGTGGCGAAAAAGCGCCAGCAGGCAGGCAACGGCACCCTGCCGACGTCCGGCCCGCTGTTTATCGGCCTGCTGGTCGGCACCGTGTTGTTGGTCGGCGCACTGACCTTTATTCCGGCGCTGGCGCTGGGGCCGGTGGCGGAACATTTGCAAGTCTGGTCAGCACAGTAATGCTGCGTAACTCGTTGAACTGATGAATATAGAGACTAAAAAGATGAGTCGTAAACAACGTGCGTTATTTGAACCCCGTCTGATCCGCACTGCCCTGCTGGATTCGGTGAAAAAACTGGATCCCCGCGTTCAGTGGCGTAATCCGGTGATGTTCGTGGTGTATCTGGGCAGCATTCTGACCACGCTTATCTGGCTGGCGATCCTGATGCATCGCACCGATGGCAGCGCGGCTTTTACCGGCAGCGTGTCGCTGTGGCTGTGGTTCACCGTGCTGTTTGCCAACTTCGCCGAAGCGCTGGCGGAAGGCCGCAGCAAGGCGCAGGCACAGAGCCTGAAAGGCGTGCAGAAAACCAGCTGGGCGAAGAAGATCTACGAACCGCGCCCTGAATCGCCGGTGATTAAAGTCGCCGCCGATACACTGCGTAAAGGCGACTACGTGCTGATCGAGGCCGGTGATACCGTGCCGTGCGACGGTGAGGTTTTGGTCGGCGGCGCATCGGTGGATGAAAGCGCCATTACCGGCGAATCCGCGCCGGTGATCCGCGAATCCGGCGGCGACTTCTCCTCGGTCACCGGCGGGACGCGCGTGCTGTCTGACTGGCTGGTGGTCGAGTGCTCGGCGAACCCCGGCGATACCTTCCTCGACCGCATGATTGCCATGGTCGAAGGCGCGAAACGCCGCAAAACGCCAAACGAAGTGGCGCTGACCATTTTGCTGGTGGCGCTGACGTTGGTGTTCGTGCTGGCAACGGCCACGCTGTACCCGTTCTCGCTGTTCGGCGTGGGCGCCAGCCATGCCGGTATTCCGGTGACCGTCACCGTGCTGGTGGCGCTGCTGGTATGTCTCATTCCAACCACCATCGGCGGCTTGTTGTCGGCTATCGGCGTGGCGGGCATGAGCCGCATGCTGGAAGCCAATGTGATTGCCACCAGTGGCCGTGCGGTGGAAGCCGCCGGTGACGTGGATGTGCTGTTGCTGGATAAAACCGGCACCATCACGCTCGGTAACCGCCAGGCATCGCAGTTCCTGCCCGCGCCTCAGGTGACGGAACAGGAACTGGCCGATGCCGCGCAGTTATCGTCGCTGGCCGATGAAACGCCGGAAGGCCGCAGTATCGTGGTGCTGGCGAAGCAGCGCTTTAACCTGCGCGAACGCGACATTCATTCGCTGAATGCGACCTTTGTGCCCTTCTCCGCACAAACCCGCATGAGCGGCGTTAACGTCGGCGAGCGCAGCATCCGTAAAGGCGCGGTCGATGCGATCCGTCGTCACGTGGAATCCAACGGCGGCACCTTCCCGAAAGCCGTCGATGGCCTGGTGGAAAACGTCGCGCGTAAAGGCGGCACGCCGCTGGTGGTGGCGGAAGGCGGGAAAGTGCTGGGCGTGGTGGAGCTGAAAGATATCGTCAAAGGCGGCATCAAGGAACGCTTTGCCGAGCTGCGCAAAATGGGCATCAAAACGGTGATGATCACCGGGGATAACCGTCTGACCGCAGCGGCGATTGCCGCTGAAGCGGGCGTGGATGATTTTCTGGCAGAAGCCACGCCGGAAGCCAAACTGGCCCTGATTCGTCAGTATCAGTCGGAAGGCCGTTTAGTGGCGATGACCGGTGACGGAACCAACGACGCCCCTGCGCTGGCGCAGGCTGACGTGGCGGTGGCGATGAACTCGGGCACCCAGGCGGCGAAAGAAGCCGGGAACATGGTCGATCTCGATTCCAACCCGACCAAGCTGATCGAAGTGGTGCACATCGGTAAACAAATGCTGATGACGCGCGGATCGCTCACCACATTCAGTATCGCCAACGACGTGGCGAAGTATTTCGCCATCATCCCGGCGGCGTTTGCGGCGACCTATCCGCAGCTGAATGCGCTGAACGTCATGCACCTGACGTCGCCGTCTTCGGCCATTATGTCAGCGGTCATTTTCAACGCGCTGGTGATTGTGTTTCTGATCCCGCTGGCGCTGAAAGGCGTGAGCTATAAAGCCATGAGTGCCGCCGCGCTGCTGCGCCGCAACCTGTGGATTTATGGCGTCGGCGGTCTGCTGGTGCCGTTTGCCGGTATCAAGCTTATCGACATGATTCTGACCGTTTTACATCTGAGCTGATTTTGAGGAAGACCACTATGTCCGTAACAAAAATGTCCTATGTCCGTCCGGCTCTGGTGATGACGGTTCTGCTGACGCTGGCGACCGGCGTGGCGTATCCGCTGCTGACCACCGGCGTTTCCGAGCTGGTGTTCCGCGCGCAGGCGATGGGTTCGCTGATGAAAGACAGCGGCAATAAAGTGATTGGCTCACAGCTCATCGGGCAGAATTTTACCCGCAATGATTACTTCTGGGGCCGCCCTTCTGTCACGTCTGATTCGCCGTATAACCCGATGGCCTCGGCGGGCAGTAATCTGGCAGCCAGTAACCCGGCGCTGGATCAGGCGGTGAAAGACCGCGTGGCGGCGCTGCGCAAAGCCAATCCGCAAAGCCCGGCGACGGTGCCGGTGGATCTGGTGACCGCCAGCGGCAGCGGGCTGGATCCGCAGATTTCCGTTGAGGCCGCGCAATGGCAGGCACCGCGCATTGCCACCGCGCGCGGACTGCCACTGGCGCAAGTGAATAAATTGATTGATGATAATACATCATCACCGCTGATAGGTTTCCTCGGCCCCGACGTGGTCAACGTGCTCGGGCTGAACCAGGCGCTGGATGCACTGAAAGCTCAATAAGGAAAATATGACTGACGATCGCCCCGATCCTGACAGCCTGCTGGCGCTTGCCAATGAGAAGCCGCGCGGGCAACTGAAAGTCTTTTTCGGCGCCTGTGCGGGCGTCGGAAAAACGTTCGCCATGTTGCAGGAAGCACAGCGCCTGCGCGCCACCGGCCTCGACGTGCTGGTTGGCGTGGTGGAAACCCACGGACGGCAGGAAACGCAGGCACTGCTGCCGGGGCTTTCGCTGTTACCGCCAAAACGCATTCAACATCGTGGCCGTCAGGTGCATGAATTTGACCTCGACGCCGCGCTGGCCCGCCGCCCTGCCCTGATCCTGATGGACGAACTGGCGCACAGCAATGCCGCCGGTTCGCGCCACCCTAAACGCTGGCAGGATATCGAAGAATTACTCAATGCCGGGATCGACGTTTTTACCACCGTGAACGTTCAGCATCTGGAAAGTCTGAACGACGTGGTCAGCGGCGTCACCGGCATTATTATTCGCGAAACCGTTCCCGACCGTTTGTTTGATGACGCCAGCGAAGTGGTGCTGGTGGATTTACCTCCCGATTCCCTGCGTCAGCGCCTGAAAGAAGGCAAAGTTTATATTCCCGGTCAGGCCGAGCGCGCCATCGAACACTTCTTCCGCAAAGGCAATCTGATTGCCCTGCGCGAACTTTCCCTGCGGCGCACCGCCGATCGCGTTGACGATCAGATGCGCGAATACCGCGACGATCAGGGTGTCAACCGCGTCTGGCATACGCGCGATGCGCTGCTGTTGTGCATCGGGCACGGCGGCGGTAACGAGAAACTGGTGCGCGTCGCGTCACGGCTGGCGGCGCGTCTTGGCTGTGTCTGGCACGCGGTGTATGTCGAAACCCCGCGTCTGCACCGTTTACCGGAAGGCCAGCGCCGGGCCATTTTGCATTCGCTGAAACTGGCGCAGGAACTGGGCGCAGAAACCGCCACGCTTTCCGAGCCACATGAAGAACAGGCGATTTTGCGCTACGCCCGCGAGCACCGTCTGGGCAAAATCATGATGGGTCGCCGCCGTGAAAAACGCTGGAAGCCCGGCGGCAGTTTTGCCGACAAGCTGGCCGATATCGGGCCGGATCTTGATCTGATTATTGTCGGGCTGGAAGATTCCCCGGCATCACCGGCGCGCAAAGAACAAGATTCACGCACTTTCGCCGACCGGTTCAGCCGCCAGCTGTGGGGCTGTTCGCTGGCCGTGGCGCTGTGCGCAGTGATTACGGTGATGTCGCAGTGGCTGGTGCCGACCTTCGATCAGGCCAACCTGGTAATGGTCTATCTGCTCGGCGTGGTGGTCGTTGCGTTGTTTTATGGCCGCTGGCCGTCGGTGCTGGCGGCGGTGATTAACGTCGTCAGCTTTGATCTGTTTTTCGTACAGCCACGCGGTTCGCTCGCCGTGACTGACGCGCAATATCTGGTGACCTTCGGCGTGATGCTGCTGGTCGGGATCCTGATCGGCAATCTCACCGCCGGGGTTCGTTATCAGGCGCGCATTGCCCGCCACCGCGAAAAACGCGCCCAGCATTTGTATGAAATGTCGAAAAGTCTCAGTCAGGCGCTGACGCCGGAAGCCATCGCGCAAACCAGCCGTCACTTTATCTCCTCCAGTCTGCACGCGAAAACCGCCATTCTGCTGCCGCAGGAAAATGGCGAACTGGCGCAGCCCGCCGGAGAGGTCACCGCCATCGTGGTGGACGACGCGATCGCCCGCTGGAGTTTCGACAAAAAACTGCCAGCCGGCGCGGGTACTGACACCCTGCCCGGCGTGCCGTATCAGCTGCTGCCGCTGGTCGCTTCAGGAGAATCGCGCGGGCTGCTGGCGGTCGAACCGCCGAGCATCCGTCAGTTACTGGTGCCGGAACAGCAGCGCCTGTTGCAGACCTTTACCGTGCTGATTGCCAATGCCCTCGAGCGTCTGCATCTCGCCGCCCGCGCCGAATCCGCGCGGCTGGAAACCGAACGCGAGCAACTGCGCAACTCGCTCCTTTCGGCGCTTTCTCATGACCTGCGCACGCCGCTGACGGTGCTGTTCGGGCAGGCAGAAATCCTGACGCTGGATCTGGCGTCGGAAGGCTCGAAGCACGCGCCGCAGGCCAGCCAGATCCGCCAGCAGGTGCTGAGCACCACGCGGCTGGTGAACAATCTGCTGGATATGGCGCGCATTCAGTCCGGCGGATTTAATCTGCGCAAAGAGTGGCAGTCGGTGGAGGAGATCACCGGCAGCGCGCTGCGGATGCTGGAACCGGTGCTGGCGCACGACAACATTGAGATCGATTTGCCGAAGGAAATGGTGCTGGTGAGTTGCGACGCCAGCCTGATCGAACGGGTGCTGATCAATCTACTGGAAAACGCCCATAAATATGCCGGAACGGGCGCGACGATCGGCATCAAAGCCACGCCGTTCGACGAATGGCTGGAGATTGAAGTCTGGGATAATGGCCCCGGCATTGCGCCCGGCAGCGAACACATCATCTTCGAGAAATTCGCGCGCGGAAACAAAGAGTCGGCCATTCCCGGTGTCGGTTTGGGATTAGCCATATGTCGTGCCATTATTGAGGTGCACGACGGACGGATCTGGGCTGAAAACGGCCCGAACGGCGGTGCACGTTTTCGTTTCAGGTTGCCGCTCGAGGCGTTGCCGGAGATGGAAAGTGACATGGAATCAGACATCAATGAGGTATCGTGAGCGCATCCCCGGTCAATATTTTAATTGTTGAAGACGAAAAAGAGATCCGCCGCTTCGTGCGCACGGCACTGGAGGCGGAAGGCCTGCGGGTGTTTGAAAGTGAAACGCTGCAACGCGGGCTGATTGAGGCCGGAACCCGTAAACCGGACCTGATCATTCTCGATCTCGGTTTACCGGACGGTGACGGCCTGACCTATATCCGCGATTTACGCCACTGGAGCGCAATCCCGATTATTGTGCTGTCGGCCCGCACCAGCGAGGAAGACAAAATTGCGGCGCTGGATGCCGGTGCCGATGATTTCCTCACCAAGCCGTTTGGCGTCGGTGAACTGCTGGCGCGGGTTCGCGTGGCATTACGCCGCCATGCGGGCAGCGCGCAGGAAAGCCCGCTGGTGACGTTTGCGGATGTGACGGTGGATTTGATCAACCGGCGCGTGCAGCGTAACGGAGAAGATTGTCATCTGACGCCGATTGAGTTTCGCCTGCTGGCCGAACTGCTGGCAAACAGCGGAAAAGTCATTACTCAGCGTCAGTTACTGAGCCACGTCTGGGGCCCGAATTACGTCGAACACAGCCATTATCTGCGCATCTACATGGGGCATCTGCGCCAGAAACTGGAAGCCGACGCCACCCGGCCACGTCATTTACTGACTGAAACCGGCGTGGGCTATCGTTTTATGCCTTAGGCTGGTCAGTTTCCGGTTTGGCTTCGCCAAATTCGGCTTCCAGACTTTCCGCTGCCTGCTGCAAAATCGCACTGACCCGCACCACCTGCTCCGGCGTTAAATCTGCCCGCATCATGTTGCCGCGCAGCGCGTGACGCAGGCGGTGCATCGCGTCGTGAATCCCCTCTGCCAGATTGTTTTCGCGCGGACGCTGCGCCCCCGCCAGACGGGCAAAAATCGCATCGACTGCCTCCTGATGTTGCGCCAGTTCCACTTTGCCGGCGTCAGTGATCTGATAACTTTTACGGCCATTACCGGTGGCGACAGGCTCGAGGAAATCCTGCTCTTCCAGCAGCGTCAGCGTCGGGTAAATCACGCCAGGGCTTGGCACGTAAAGGCCTGAAGAGGCTTCTTCGATGGCTTTGATCAGCTCATAGCCGTGGCTCGGCTTTTTCGCCACCAGCGCCAGCAGCACGCGGCGTAAATCACCGTGTTCAAACAGACGATGTACTCCGCGCTCACCACGCCCCCCGCGGCGACCTTCGCCACGTCCGCGACGCTCATGCCCTTCTTCACCGCGTTCTTCACCACGATGACGACCATCACGGCGTAACATGTGGCGTTCACTGTGATCGCTGCATTCTGATTCATGGCGGCAATGGCCGCGATGCCCTTCTTCCCGGCTACCGTGACCGCGATGGCGGCCTTCAAACATTTTACTAAACATAAGTATGTCCCATTTAGATATATCGAATTATTTCGATATATCTAAACTAGATCAGTTTTTCGACACTGGCAAGCAGGAATGCGCATTTAGATATATCTTTTTGTATCTGAACGGCAGGCAAAAAAAAAGCGCTGAATAATCAGCGCTTTTGATGAGAGGAAGAAAGGGGCTTATTTGGCGTCAGCGAGCACTTTGCTGACGATTTCTACCGCTTCTTTCTCGATTTGTTCGCGGTGTTCAGCACCGAGGAAGCTTTCACAATAGATTTTGTAGGCTTCTTCTGTGCCGGACGGACGTGCCGCGAACCAGCCGTTTTTGGTCATCACTTTCAGGCCGCCGATAGACGCGCCGTTACCCGGCGCGTTGGTCAGACGGGCAGTGATCGGGTCACCGGCCAGCGTGTCGGCTTTCACCTGTTCAGGAGAAAGTTTGGACAGCGCGGCTTTTTGCGCGTGAGTCGCAGGTGCCTGAATACGGTTGTAGCTTGGCGCGCCAAAGCGGGCAGCCAGCTCGTTGTAATGTTCCTGCGGGTTCTTGCCGGTGACAGCGGTGATTTCCGCCGCCAGCAGGCACATGATGATACCGTCTTTGTCGGTAGACCACGGAGTGCCGTCGAAACGCAGGAAAGAAGCCCCTGCACTTTCTTCGCCACCAAAACCGAAGCTGCCGTCAAACAGGCCATCAACGAACCATTTGAAACCAACCGGCACTTCCACCAGTTTACGGCCCAAATCTTCCACAACGCGGTCGATCATCGCACTCGATACCAGCGTTTTACCGACGGCAACGTCTTTGCCCCACTGCGGACGGTGCTGGAACAGGTACTGAATCGCCACCGCCAGATAATGGTTCGGGTTCATCAGACCGGCTGGCGTCACGATGCCGTGGCGGTCGTAGTCAGGGTCATTGGCGAAAGCCAGATCGAATTTATCACGCAGCGCCAGCAGACCGGCCATGGCGGATTCCGACGAACAGTCCATGCGGATCACGCCGTCGTGGTCGAGGTGCATGAAACGGAAAGTCTGATCGACTTCATCGTTCACCAGCGTCAGATCCAGTTTGTAATGCTCAGCAATACGTTTCCAGTATTCGATACCGGAACCGCCGAGCGGATCGACACCCAGTTTCAGGCCCGCTTTCTGAATCGCGGCCATATCGACAATCTCGGTCAGCCCTTCGATAAACGGCTGAACCAGATCCTGTGCCACCAGATGCCCGCTTTTCCACGCCTGATCCAGAGACTGACGCTTCACACCGGCCAGTTTTGCTGCCAGCAGCGCATTGGCGCGTTTCTCAATGACGGAGGTCAGATTGGTATCTGCCGGGCCGCCGTTGGTCGGGTTGTATTTGATGCCGCCATCTTCCGGTGGGTTGTGCGATGGGGTGATGACGATGCCATCAGCCAGCGCGCCGCCTTTGCGGTTATGGGTCAGGATCGCGTGAGACACCGCCGGAGTGGGGGTGAATCCGTTATCTTCCTGCACAATGACGTCAACGCCATTGGCCGTCAGCACTTCCAGCACAGAAATAAACGCCGGTTCGGACAGCGCGTGGGTATCTTTACCCACGTAGCACGGGCCGGTGGTGCCCTGCTCTTTACGCACTTCGGCAATCGCCTGAGCAATGGCCAGGATGTGCGCTTCGTTAAAGCTGTGACGCAACGAACTCCCGCGATGGCCGGATGTGCCGAATTTCACAGCATGCGCTGTGTTAGCCGGATCCGGTTGCAGAACGTAATACTGTGACGTTAACTGCGCCACGTTGATCAAATCGCTTTGCTGAGCAGGTTGCCCTGCACGGGGGTGATTAGCCATTGGCGCTTCTCCCTGACGCTGAAATTAGAGGGTGCCGCACACTTTGTCAGTCAGTTCCGCAGGGAACTGCATGAACTGCATGATGTGTTCGATCATGCTGCGTTTGCGACCTGTGTTGGTATTCGTAATAACCCAATACGGCGTTCCGGGAACGTGTTTAGGCTTGGTATGAATGCCGTTTTGCAGCAACGTTTGCTGGTCACCGGCAAAATAGGTCCGCGTGCGGCCAGTCAGTGACTCGGTCGCAACAGCAAATTCTTTCGCGTTAAGGTTGTAGAGCGTAGACAGGATCAACATAAACCGGTTGACCGCTTTGGTCTGCTCTGCGTACTCGTCAGACAGCAGCATTTCACGCACGGCGCGGACTTTATCGCGCGACGTCGGTGCCGGAGCGGCAGCAGCGGGTTTTCCCGCAGCCACGGTGCCGGCAATAACAGGAGTGTTCGCGGGCGCGGCAGGCGAGGTCTGACCGGCAGTAAATTTCAGCATGCGGCGCAAAATATCAGACGCACTCTCACCGATGGCTTGTGTGTGGCTGGCAATATAGCGGTAGAGTTCTTCGTCAACCTCAATAGTTTTCATCTTTATCCAGTACTGTTTTTCTACTTAATTCAAAAGGATTATACAAATTTCTACGCAGTAACGAACAGGGGAATTGTGCCGCGAAGCAAAAAGCAGAATTATTACCTTTTCGCTGCATGCTGGCCCCGGCCTGTTCTGTCCCACATAGTGAAATCCCGCTCAGGCATCTGGCAGAAACTTTCTGTTTTGAAAAATTATCCGCCACTCATGATAACCTAATGAGATTGTTTATCTGTATGAACTTCGCCATGAAATTACATTATCGCCTGCAAGAACCTGAAGTGGCTGGCAGCACTGCCCTGCCGGTTTTGTTAATCCACGGTTTGTTCGGAACCCTTGATAATCTGGGCATTCTGGCCCGCGACCTGAAACAACAGCATAGAGTGTTGCAGGTTGATTTGCGAAATCACGGCCAGTCCGGCCGCGCGGATGAGATGTCTTACGCCGCGATGGCGCAGGATTTAGTGGAAACGCTGGATGACGTCGGTTTCCAAAAAATCATCGTTATTGGCCATTCAATGGGCGGAAAAGCGGCAATGGCGCTGACGGCGCTTATTCCCGATCGCATTGAAAAGCTGATTGCCATAGATGTCGCACCAGTGGATTACCACGTGCGCCGCCATGACGAGATTTTTGCGGCGATCAACGCAGTGACGAAAGCAGGGCTGCGCGACCGCACCTCCGCCACGGAGTGTATGCGTGAGCATATAAAGGAAGACGGTGTGATCCAGTTCCTGCTGAAGTCGTTCGCGCAGGGAGAATGGCGCTTCAACGTGCCGGTGTTGCTCAGTCAATACGACAGCATTACCGGCTGGGAAGACGTCCCGGCGTGGGATCACCCGGCGCTGTTTATCCGTGGCGGGTTATCGCCGTATGTACAGGATGAATATCGCAGCGCCATTGCCCGCCAGTTCCCGCAGGCGAAAGCGCATGTGGTGGCCGGTGCCGGTCACTGGGTGCATGCGGAAAAACCTGAGGCGGTGTTGCGCGCTGTGCATCGTTTCATCGATGCAGCCTGAGGTTTAACATCCTGGGGATAAATTGTGCAAAAAGTCTGCACAACGTCAGAAGTTATCATGAAATCAGGGCAATCAGGCGTTGTGAACCCCAGGCGCGCTAGGGTATGATTGCGCGCTATAATTTTTGCCGCCCCGTTTCGCTCAGGTCGAGTGGCGGGAGGTGAATTGGGTCAGGGTTTCTTAGCCCGAAATGTGTGAAACGCTCGTCAGGAATCGGCTTGCCGTTTTCCGATGTAAAAACTTCCCTGGTTGTACCGCTACCTATGGCAAAAGAACAACTGGATCGCACGACGATTGATCTGTTCGCAGATGACCGCCGTCCGGGGCGTCCAAAAACAAATCCGCTATCCCGTGATGAACAGCTCAGGATCAACAAGCGCAATCAGTTACGCCGCGATAAAGCGAGCGGTCTGCGTCGCGTGGAGCTGAAAATGAACGCCGATGCTGTTGATACCCTCAATAAGCTGGCAGAAGAACGCAATATCAGTCGTAGCGAATTGATTGAAGAGATGCTGCTTGCGCATCTTAACGGTCATGAAGGCTGATTGAAAACGGGTAACCTTCTCAGGCTACCCGTTTGTTTTTTCTTACTTATTCCCGGCTAACTTCCTTCTTCCCACTCAGAACGTTTCCCAGTTTTCAGCACTCTTCGCCGACATCATTCCTGTGTCCGGTCGCAATAACGGCGCTGGCATCTTACCGGTCGGTTTTGCCCCGACGCGCGTCACGCTGTCGCTGAGTTTAAAGGTCGCGACGGCGTTGTTCAGCAATGCAGCCTGCTCTTCGAGTGAGACGGCGGCCTGAGACGCCTGTTCCACCAGCGCGGCGTTTTGCTGCGTGACGCTGTCCATCTGCGTCACGGCCACGGCCACCTGGCTGATGCCTTTACTTTGCTCATCAGATGCTGACGCGATTTCGGCCATAATATCCGTGACGTGTGTAATCGAACGCACCACTTCATTCATGGTCTGACCGGCGTTTTCGACCAGTTTGGAACCGCTGTCAACGCGGGAAACGGATTCGCTGATCAGCGACTCAATCTCTTTTGCTGCCTGCGCACTACGCTGTGCCAGATTGCGCACTTCGCTGGCGACCACGGCAAACCCGCGGCCCTGTTCGCCTGCACGGGCGGCTTCGACCGCGGCATTCAGCGCCAGAATGTTGGTCTGGAAGGCGATACTGTTGATGACCGAGGTAATCTCCGCGATTTTCTTCGAGCTGCCTGAAATATCTTTCATGGTGCTGACCACATCCGCGACAATAGTGCCGCCCTTTTGCGCCGTGGTAGAGGCTTCTATCACCAGCTGGCTGGCGTGATGCGCGTTGTCAGCATTGTGTTTCACCGTGGCTGTCAGCTCTTCCATGCTGGCCGCCGTCTCTTCCAGCGCAGACGCCTGCTCTTCGGTACGGGAAGAGAGATCGTTATTGCCGGCAGAAATTTCAGACGCGCCCTGGTAAATATTGTTCGTGCAGTTACGGATGGTTTGAACGGTATTCACCAGACTGGCCTGCATGATGTTCAGCAAAGGAATCAACTTACCGGCGCAGTTTTTACCGAACTCTTCCATGTTATGCGTCAGGTCACCACTGGCAATCAGCGCGAACTGATCGCGGAGTTTATCCAGCGGTTTGACTAACGCCATCACCAGATAGCGATCGGTCAGCAGCAGGATAATCAGCCCAATAACAAACGCGGTGATCTGAATCACTTTGCTGAGATTAGTCAGATGATTAGACTCTGTTTGCGCCGCGCTGAAATCCACCGCGATCTGGCTGCTGACTTTTTGCATGGCAGCCCCGAAATCACGGCTTAACGCCGGAACGCCTGACTGCGCCAGCTGATTGTACGCATCGATATTTTTGCTGCTGGCCGCCTCAAATAACGGCTTCACGCCCTGCGTTATCAGACTTTCCCAACTGGTGAGTAATTCCTGAACCGCTGAATCTTCCAGCCCCGGATGCGGGGCCGCTTTGAAATCCGCCTGCGCCTGCGTCAGGGCTTCAAGGGATTGTTTTGCGGTATCAAAAATTTCCGGCCCTTTGGTCGGATCGGCCTGAAGCTGCGACACCGCACGGCTTAAGCGGGTTACGGTACGAAAATACTGATCATTTCCTTTGCTGATCAGCGCCATATTGTTGACGAGCTCAGAACTGTTGCGGGTGTTTTGCGTCAGCGTATTCAGTGAGTTGACGGTGTAAAGGGATACACCCGCCCACATAACGCAGAAAACGCCAAGAATGGTTAATAACGCGGCCCTGATGGTGATATTTTTTAAAAACTGCACGATATGCCTCTCTCGAAACATGACTGTTTCTGGTCTGAGGATTGAGGGGGATGCGGAGAATCAAGACAAGTAACCATCAGGCAAGTGCCCCAGGACATGTTTGAACACCTCTCCGGGCATCGATTTCTTTATTATGTTGAGATTGCTCTCGCATCATCTATCGGCGGGACGTGCTTAAAATTTAGTATTGTTAAGATATATTTCTTCACTTTGCTTTTAACCCCGTCAATTTTGAGGATTTTATCTGGATTAAAAGCACACGAAGGCGATACCACTTAAAAAGATTGCCCGATAAACTTATTCGTCAGTTAAGAAGGCGAGCAGAAGCATATTCTCCGCCTCACGAGTTTGCTATTATCAGCACTATTATTGCCTGCAATGTAGGGCTTATCATTGAGAACAAGAGGTTAGACATCTTATGGCCGTAGTAGGAATCTTCTTTGGATCCGATACAGGTAACACCGAAAACATCGCAAAAATGATCCAGAAACAACTGGGTAAAGATGTTGCAGAGGTGCATGACATTGCGAAGAGCAGCAAAGAGGATCTGGAAAAATTCGATATTTTGCTGATCGGTATTCCAACCTGGTATTACGGTGAAGCTCAGTGTGACTGGGACGACTTCTTCCCAAGCCTGGAAGAGATAGATTTCGAAGGTAAGCTGGTTGCGCTGTTTGGTTGCGGCGATCAGGAAGACTACGCAGAATATTTCTGTGATGCGCTGGGCACCGTGCGCGACATCATTGAGCCACGCGGCGCGGTGATTGTGGGTCACTGGCCAACCGAAGGCTATCACTTCGAAGCATCCAAAGGTCTGGCAGATGATAAACATTTCATCGGACTGGCTATTGATGAAGACCGTCAGCCGGAATTAACCAATGAGCGCGTTGACGCCTGGGTTAAGCAAATTACTGAAGAATTGAGCCTTTCAGAAATTATTGGCTAAAAACCCTGTTGGCCCTGAGGATTTATTCTACAATTGAAGGGCCAAACTATTACTGAAATTAACAATTTAGCCACAACAAAATTGTTACTTTCGGTGGTATCAAGGTACACTGAGTTCATCTGTTTTTTCTATCGATCAAGTCGTTGCATTGTCTTATGTGACTGGCATTTAGTGATCTTTATTAACAGGCTATCGTTTAGGGGATCGGCACACTTCCGTTAAAAGAAGGATCCTAATCGAAGAATTTTGTGCCGCTGATGCCACAGGCTCCATGCCTCAACTTGATTAGCACATAGTAACAGGACTGAATCCGCATGACTGACAACAACACCGCACTGAAGAAAGCCGGCTTAAAAGTCACGCTTCCGCGCCTTAAAATCCTGGAAGTGTTGCAAGCGCCGGAAGGTCATCACGTTAGTGCGGAAGATCTGTACAAACAATTGATTGATATGGGTGAAGAGATTGGTCTGGCGACGGTTTACCGCGTTCTGAACCAGTTTGATGACGCCGGTATCGTGACCCGCCATAACTTCGAAGGCGGCAAGTCCGTGTTCGAACTGACTCAGCAACACCATCACGATCACCTGATTTGCTTAGATTGTGGCCGTGTTATTGAATTCCGCGACGAATATATTGAAGGTCGTCAGCGCGAAATTGCTAAAAAACACGGTATCAAACTGACCAACCACAGCCTGTACCTGTACGGCCACTGTGAAGCAGGCGACTGCCGCGAAGATGACTCTTTGCACAATGATAAACCTGCGCAGTAATCTGCCGGGCTCGTTGATATCGACCTAAAATTAACCGCTGAAAAGCGGTTTTTTTATGCCCGTTTATCAGCTATGAAAGACATAAAAAACCCCGGCAAGCCGGGGTTTTCTGTCTCACCTTCAGGTAATTAATGAGGTCTACTGCACAGGCGCGGGTGAGTTATTGGCTTTAATTTCCTTCCAGATTTTTCCACAATCGGCGGCGTAAGCCTGCCCGTCACCGGTTTTGCGTGCCGTCAGGCAGCGCTGGTAATCCAGCACGCGTACCGTTTCCTGTTGTGCAAACTGCTGGTGAGCTTTCTCTTCCTTCAGAACGTTAAGAACCGCCTGGCAGGATGCAAGTTTGTCCGGCGAGCCTTCGGCAGTGTTGATGCAGGCGCTGTAAGCCTTGCGCAGTCTGGCATCTTCTGCCTGCCCTGACGTCTGGGAACAACCGGCCAGCAATAAAGACGTGGTCACGATCAGCAGTAATTTATTCATCGACATAGTGACCTCAGAAAATAGTGAATGGAGCGATAACGATAAATTTCACATCTTTTTCATCCTGGAAGATGTTGCCGTAACCACCGCCCCAGCTCGGAATATCTGAATGGTTGTCATACTGGGTGTAATGCAATTTGAACAACGTGCCTTTGGCGCGCCCTTCCTGAAGGGTGTAAAGCGCATCCAGACTCCACGCACTTTCTTTCAGACGCTGGCTTTGGTCATAAGCCGCATTGGTGCTTGGCTTGGCATCCCATGCATAAACATAAGAACCGCCGACCGCGAAGCCCGGCAGATCCCATTTCGCCAGATCATATAAAACACCGGCATATACCGCTTTTTCGCCGTTGGCGTTGAAGTCGGAACGGTTATCCCACCACACATCGAGACGACCATTGGACGAGGAATACGTTGGGGTCATACGCTGAAGGAAGTAGCCCTGATTCCCCTCCGCCTTGACCATCGTCCCTTCCAGACGCCAGTCAAACTGGCCGGTGGTATAACCGAACGTCAGAGCCTGCAACCATGCCAGCCCGTCGTACAAACTGTTAGGATCGTTTTTATCACTGATGCGGTCTTCTGCACCGTAGAACTGGTAGCTGGTGGTCAGCGGGTTACCCAGCAGATCCATTTTGTAAGAGGCTTTAGCGAAATACTGATCGACGTAGCTTTCCGCTTCGCCATAGGCGGCTTCGAGCACCAGATCATTTTTGAAGTCGTATTTCGCGCCCAGCGAGTGAATATAGGAAACACCGGTTTTTTTATCATTCTGGCGGAAATCATCCATTTCCAGGTGCCACGGTGATTTATATTCATCCGCCCACATGTAGGAGAAACTCAGTTCGCCCGGCTCGCCGAAATCATGTTTATATCCGGCTTCTGCGCCGCGATACGTGCCAGGCATGAAACTCCAGTGCGGCGCAATCAGGGTCTGGCCGGTCGGCTGAATGTAACCCGCGTGGCCCCAGAAGCCGCCGTACTTAAACTTACCGGCAGCTTTATACAGGCTGACTCCGCCTTTATCGCCAGAGTAATCTTCATCGTAGGCGTGATTTTTTGAGGAGAATGCAATTTCGTTCGGGTGGCCGCTGTCGCTGGCTTCGGCCATTTCAATTGCCGTGAAAGCCGCAACGTCGATGCCGAACATATCCCACGCATAACCGGAGGAGAAATCCAGATTCAGGTTGGCGGTGGCATGAGAAAGGTTAGTGGCGTACTTGTCGTAGTCAGGATTGTTGACGGTGACTTTAGAGCCGTCGGGGCGGGTTTCTTCTTTGGTTTTATTCAGATCTTTGCGATCACGTTCGCGCTGCCAGTAATACACGCCACCGGTGAGCGTCGAATCATCAATAAAGCCCGCCGCGTTTGCCTCTTCAGAAAACATTAATCCGCCACCCAATAAGGTGCCGGCCAGAGAATACATCACAGGTTTCAGATAAGCCGATCCCCTGCCCCGGTTAAGGTGCTTGTGCATAGAAATTCCTCATTTTTGACTAAAAAGTAACTGCAAAACCCAAACGGGTATTAAAAGCGGGCGTCAGAGACGTCACCGTAAAAGCAAGGGTAGAGTATTTTTCGCGACGCGAATTATCAATGAGTAATTCATCATTGATCTCTGAAATATGACAAAGTGCACATAAAGATGAAAAAGTATTACAGAAAGAACTTTGTGGGAATTAAAGCGAGGGAAAAAGTGAAAACAATTAAAAATCAAATAATTAAAAAGGATAAGTCTGTGGTTTACACGTTTCAGCTTTCAGCAATATTTAATCAGAGCCGCTAAAAAGTGAGCATCATAAACACATTAATTCGCGACAGAAATCAATTTCAATATTGCTTAAGGCATAAAAAAACGCAGCCGAAGCTGCGTTAAAAATAAGTCTGACTTCAATCAGGCGACCGGTTTGCTTTCCCAGGTATCGCGCAGACCGACGGTGCGGTTAAACACCAGATGCTCCGCGCTGGAATAGCGGCTGTCGGCACAGAAGTAACCTTCACGTTCGAACTGAAGGCTGACTTCAGCCTGCGCCCCTGCCAGAGAAGGCTCAACGAAGCCCTGAGCGATAACCAGAGACTCCGGATTGATGGTGGTCAGGAAATCCTCTGCCTGACCGGGGTTCGCTACGCTGAACAGACGGTCATACAGACGGAATTCTGCTGGCTTACCTTCAGTGGCGGAAACCCAGTGGATCACCCCTTTCACCTTGCGGCCATCAGCAGGATCTTTGCTCAGCGTGTCGATATCGTAAGAACAGAAGATAGTGGTGATATTACCTTCGGCATCTTTCTCAATGCGTTCCGCTTTGATCACATACGCATTGCGCAGGCGCACTTCTTTGCCCAGCACCAGACGCTTGTACTGCTTGTTAGCTTCTTCGCGGAAATCAGCCTGATCGATGTAAATCTCACGGGTGAAAGGAACGTCGCGGGTGCCCATTTCCGGCTTGCTCGGATGGTTTGGCATTTTCACCTGTTGCACGTCATCACCGGTAAAGTTTTCAATGATCACTTTAACCGGATTGATAACAGCCATGGCGCGCGGTGCGTTCTCGTTCAGATCGTCGCGAATGCAGGATTCCAGCGCCATCATTTCGACGTTGTTGTCTTGCTTGGTCACGCCAATACGACGGCAGAATTCACGGATCGATGCAGCGGTATAACCACGGCGGCGCAGACCTGAAACAGTCGGCATACGCGGGTCGTCCCAGCCTTCTACAATCTTCTCGGTCACCAGCAGGTTCAGCTTACGCTTGGACATGATGGAGTATTCGAGATTCAGACGGGAAAACTCATACTGACGCGGATGGCATGGAATAGTGATGTTATCCAGCACCCAGTCATACAGACGGCGGTTGTCCTGGAATTCCAGCGTACATAACGAATGGGTGATCCCTTCCAGCGCATCGGAAATGCAGTGGGTGAAATCGTACATCGGGTAGATGCACCATTTTGTGCCGGTCTGATGATGCTCAGCGAACTTAATACGGTAGATAACCGGATCGCGCATCACGAAGAATGGCGATGCCATATCGATTTTGGCACGCAGACAGGCCGCACCTTCAGCGAATTCACCGTTGCGCATTTTTTCAAACAGCGCGATGTTTTCTTCCACGGAGCGATCGCGGTACGGGCTATTTTTACCCGGCGCAGTCAGGGAACCGCGATATTCGCGAATTTGGTCGGGGGAAAGTTCATCAACGTAAGCCAGACCTTTGTTGATCAATTCCAGCGCGTAAGCGTGCAGTTGATCGAAATAGTCTGAAGAGTAGTGGATATCACCGCTCCAGTCGAAGCCCAGCCACTGGACGTCGTGCTTGATAGACTCAACGAATTCGATGTCTTCTTTTGCCGGGTTGGTATCGTCAAAACGCAGATTGCACTGACCCTGATAGTCTTGTGCAATGCCGAAGTTCAGGCAGATAGACTTTGCATGGCCGATATGCAAATAGCCATTAGGCTCAGGCGGGAAACGGGTGTGAACGGTATTGTGTTTCCCGGTCGCCAGATCTTCATCAATAATCTGACGGATAAAATTTGTTGGGCGGGCTTCAGCCTCACTCATTGTGCAATTCCTCTACGCAACATTGACTCTACGGATAACCGCTTATGTTCCAACAAGCCACGTCGGGAAACAACCGTTAGTTGCATTAAATCGTGGTTATCCCCTCACAGGCTGTCCGAAAACAATAAAAAACGGGAAGAGATCGCTCTCTTCCCGTTTTGTTATCGCTGTAACGACATTTTCAGCAGCGGCGGTGACTGACACCGCCTCACTCAGTCAAAAAATTATTTGCCCTGAATGTCGAACAGCTTGGTCTGACCCGCGACAACTGAGCCGCTCGCCAGTGCACTGACACCGGTGTAATCATCGATATTGCTGACGACGACCGGGCTAATCATTGAGCGCGCATTGGCATTCAGATAATCCAGATCCAGTTCCAGAACAGGCTGACCGGCTGTCACAGTGGCACCTTCTTCGACCAGGCGGGTAAAGCCCTGACCGTTCAGCGTAACCGTATCAATCCCCATGTGAACCACGATTTCAGCGCCAGAAACAGTTTCCAGGCAGAACGCATGATTGGTGTTGAAGATTTTCACTACAGTACCCGCAGCAGGCGATACCACGATTTTACCGGTAGGACGAATGGCGACACCATCACCAACGGCTTTGCTGGCGAAGGCTTCATCAGGTACCTGATCCAGCGCCACGATGTCACCAGTGACCGGAGACACCAGGGTTTCAACCACCGTTTTCACTGTGTTTGGCACAGCCTGAGGGGCAGCGTTGCTCATGGCGACTGGGGCGGCAGTTGCCACACCGGCAGCAACCGGACCACGGGCAATCACCTTTTTCATGGCATCGGCCAGAGATTCAGCTTTTGCACCCACAATAACCTGAATACTTTGTTTATTCAGACGAACGATACCCGATGCACCAAGGCGCTTACAGGCAGCATCGTCAACCGTACCCGCATCTTTTACATTCAGACGCAGACGGGTAATACACGCATCAATCCCTTTGAAGTTATCAGAACCGCCCAACGCACCGATGTAGCTCAGCGCCAGCTGGTTAAGACCTTCTTCTGTATTGCTGTTCGCTTCCGGTGCACCCATGTCTACCGTGTCATCTTCGCGACCCGGCGTTTTCAGGTTGAACATACGGATGATCACACTGAACAACACGAAGTAGATGATGAAGAAGACCACACCCATCACCAGCAACATCCAGACGTTTTTACTTGCCGCTGGCAGGTTGTACATCAACGCATAGTCGATCGCACCCGCAGAGAAGGAGAAGCCGGCATGAATACCCAGCGCCGTGGCAACGTACAGGCTGATCCCGGTCAGGATGGCGTGCACTAAATAGAGCAGCGGAGCGAGGAACATGAAGAGGAATTCTAACGGCTCGGTGACACCGGTCAGGAACGCCGTAACCGCAACGGACACCAGCATACCGCCAACCAATGGACGACGTTCTTTAGGCGCTGCGAAGTACATCGCAAATGCTGCACCTGGCAGACCAAACATCATGATTGGGAAGAAGCCGGACATGAACATCCCCGCCGTGCCGTCACCCGCGTAGAAGCGGTTGATGTCACCGTGGAACACAGTGCCTGCAGCGTTGGTGAAGTCACCAATCTGGAACCATGCGATGGTGTTCAGTACCTGATGCAGACCAGTTGGGATCAGCAGACGGTTAACGAAACCAAAGATACCGGCACCGAATGCACCCGCGCCCACGATCCACTCACCACCGGCGCGGATAGCATCCTGCACCGGAGGCCAGACGTAACCGAAGATGGCGGCCAGAACCAGACAGAAGAAGCCGGTTGCGATAGGAACGAAACGTTTCCCACCGAAGAAGCTCAGGAAGTCAGGCAGTTTGATATCAGACCAGCGGTTGTAAACCATACCGCCCACCAGACCGGTGATAATACCGGCCAGCACGCCCATGTTAACGGCCGGGTTAATGGTGATCATCGCTTTGGTCAGGATGAAGTAACCGATGCCGCCTGCTAATGCTGCGGCACCTGCGTTGTCTTTAGACCAGCTGGACGCCACACCGATGGCGAAAATCAGCGCCAGGTTATCGAAAATCCCGCCACCGGCTTGCGCGATGAAAGGCATGTTAAGAAGATCAGGCTGACCGAAGCGCAGCAATAACGCAGCGACCGGCAGTACGGCTATCGGCAGCTGTAGCGCTCTGCCTAAACGCTGAAAGAATCCAAGAATATTCACATTTCCCCCTATCCGCCGTCAGGCGAATCACCTAAGTAGTTTAATTAGTATGGTTACTACCTTTACTGTTTACCGTTCCGATTTAACCAACTGCTCTGCGAGTGTAAAAAGATTATTTCGTATCGCAAATTAAAACCTCTCTTTTTGTGATAATTGTCACCAAAAAGAGGTGATAACATGCCATCAGACTGGTCAACACACAAAACTTATTTTATTATTAAAAAAATCTAGACGGTATTGTGCCAGCCATAAACTTTCACGGTGGTTTACGCTTAACAAGACCGCCTTTGAATCGAAGAACTTTTGCTTTTGTTTTGTCTACACATGTCCCAAGGTCTTCAGTTTCGACTAAGGGTATGAACAGTATATTCAATATTCTGAAATCAAGAGGTACGTGATGAGACTTATTCCTTTAAATACCACCACTGAAGTCGGCAAATGGGCTGCGCGCCATATCGTTGAGCGCATCAATGCCTTCAAACCCACTGCTGAGCGCCCTTTCATTCTCGGTCTTCCTACCGGTGGTACCCCGCTTGAAGCTTACAAACACCTTATCGCTATGCATAAAGCAGGCCAGGTTAGCTTCAAAAACGTCGTGACCTTTAACATGGATGAATATGTTGGCCTGCCGCAGGAACACCCTGAGAGCTATCATACCTTCATGTACAAAAACTTCTTTGATCACGTTGATATCCCAAGTGAAAATATCAATCTGCTGAATGGTAATGCGCCAGATATCGATGAAGAATGCCGCAAGTACGAAGAAAAAATTAAATCCTACGGCAAAATTAACCTGTTCATGGGCGGCGTAGGCAATGATGGCCATATCGCGTTTAACGAACCGGCTTCTTCACTGGCATCCCGCACGCGTATCAAGACGCTGACTCATGAAACCCGCATTGCGAACTCCCGTTTCTTCGACAACGACGTGTCTCAGGTGCCAAAATACGCCCTGACCGTTGGCGTAGGTACACTGCTGGATGCGGAAGAAGTGATGATCCTGGTGACCGGCCACGCGAAGGCGCAGGCGCTTGAAGCCGCTGTTGAAGGTAACATTAACCACATGTGGACCATCAGCTGCCTGCAACTGCACGCGAAAGCCGTTATGGTGTGTGACGAGCCGTCCACCATGGAGCTTAAAGTCAAAACTGTTAAATATTTCCGCGAGTTAGAAGCGGAAAATATGAAAAATCTTTAACTAAACATTATGCCCGAAGCCAGTCGCGTTGCAGCACCGCAGCGGCCGCGCGACTGGAGCAGGGCAAACGTACTAGGGGGCATGATGTACGCATTGATTAACGGCCGGATCTATACCGGTCATGACGTTCTGGATAACCACGCGGTCGTGATTGCTGATGGCAAAATCGAACGTGTCTGCCCGCTCAGCGAGCTGCCAGAAAATGTGGAAACCCGCGATCTGGACGGTGCCATTCTTGCTCCCGGATTTATCGACCTGCAGCTTAACGGCTGCGGCGGCGTGCAGTTCAACGATTCTCTGGAAGCCATTTCGGTAGAAACGTTAGAGATCATGCAGAAAGCCAACGAAAAATCTGGCTGTACCAGTTTCCTACCGACGCTGATCACCTGTAGCGATGACTACATGAAACACGGTATCAGCGTGATGCGCACTTATCTGGAAAAATACCCTAATCAGGCACTGGGTCTGCACCTTGAAGGGCCTTATCTCAGCCCGGAGAAAAAAGGCACCCATAATCCGGCCTTTATCCGCCTGCCAGACAGCGCAATGATTGATTTCCTGTGTGCAAATGCCGAAGTGATTACCCAGCTGACGCTGGCACCTGAACAGGTCGATGCAAAATACATTCGCCAGCTGCGTGATGCAGGGATTGTAGTGTCCGCGGGACATTCCAATTCAACGTATGAGCAGGCGCGCACCGGTTTCGCCGCGGGTATCTCCTTCGCTACGCACCTTTATAATGCAATGCCTGCCATTACCGGCCGCCAGCCTGGCCTGATTGGTGCAATTTTCGATACACCTGAAGTCTATACCGGCGTGATTGCTGACGGTCTGCACGTTGACTGGGCGAATATCCGCAACGCGAAAAAGCTCAAAGGTGACAAGCTGGTGCTGGTCACAGATGCCACTGCGCCAGCAGGTGCCAACATTGATGAGTTCATTTTTGCCGGTAAAACAATATACTACCGTGATGGACTCTGTGTGGACGAGAACGGAACACTGAGCGGCTCTGCCCTGACCATGATCGAAGCGGTACAGAACAGCGTCGAACATGTTGGCATCGCACTGGATGAAACGCTGCGTATGGCGTCACTTTATCCGGCACGCGCTATCGGTTTCGACGACCAGTTAGGCAGCATCGAAGCAGGCAAAGTCGCCAACCTCACCGCGTTCACTCATGATTTTAAAATCACAAAAACTATCGTTAACGGTGACGAAGTTTAATTGAGCGGATAACAGCATTGATGACAACTGGCGGACAGCAGGCACAAATCGGCAACGTTGATCTGGTTAAGCAGTTAAACGGCGCGGCGGTTTACCGCCTGATTGATCAACAGGGGCCCATTTCGCGCATTCAGATTGCCGACATGAGCCAGCTTGCGCCCGCCAGTGTGACCAAAATCACCCGACAGTTACTTGAGCGTGGCCTCATAAAAGAGGTGGAACAACAGGCGTCCACCGGGGGCCGTCGCGCGATTTCGATCATTACCGAAACCCGCCCTTTTCATACCATCGCCGTACGCCTTGGTCGCCACGATGCGACGATTACGCTCTACGATCTCAGCGCCAAATCACTGGCCGAACAGCATTACGCCCTGCCGGAACGCACTCAGGAAACCCTTGAGAACGCGCTCTTTGAGGCAATCTCGCAATTTATCGAGCTGAACCAGCGCAAAATCCGCGAGCTGATTGCGATTTCCGTCATCCTTCCCGGCCTGGTTGATCCCAACAAAGGTATCGTCCGTTACATGCCGCATATCAGCGTCGGCGCATGGAAATTAGTGGACGCGCTCGAAGCCCGCTTCAAAGTCACCAGTTTTGTTGGCCACGATATCCGCAGTCTGGCGCTCGCTGAGCACTATTTCGGTGCAACCCGCGACTGTCAGGACTCCATTTTAGTTCGTTTGCACCGCGGTACCGGCGCGGGAATTATTGTTAACGGGCAGATTTTTCTGGGCAGTAACGGAAATGTGGGCGAGATCGGCCACATTCAGATCGACCCGTTGGGTGAACGCTGCCATTGCGGGAATTTTGGCTGTCTGGAAACTGTTGCTGCCAACGCGGCCATCGAAAATCGCGTGCGTCATCTGCTCACACAAGGCTATGCCAGCAAACTCAGCCTCAATGACTGTTCGATTTCCGCTATTTGCAAAGCGGCAAATCGCCACGATGCCCTCGCGACGGAAGTGATCGACCACGTAGGCCGTCAGCTGGGAAAAGCCGTGTCGATTGCCATCAACCTGTTTAATCCGCAAAAAGTGGTGATCGCCGGTGAAATTACTGAGGCCGATAAAGTCCTGCTGCCTGCGATTCAAAACTGCATTAATGCGCAGGTTCTGAAAGATTTTCGCCGCAACCTGCCGGTGGTGACATCGGCCCTGAATCATCAGTCGGCGATTGGCGCTTTTGCACTGGTCAAACGTGCCATGCTCAATGGCGTTCTTTTGCAGCGTCTGCTGGAAAATTAAGACGTGCTATAGTTGTTGGCTGCCAGAAATGGAGCTGGAAAAGTGGGTTTGGAAATCATGACTATAAAGAATGTTATCTGTGACATTGATGGCGTGCTGTTGCACGACAATACCGCAGTACCCGGCGCCGATCGTTTTCTCGCCCGTATTCAGGAACAGGGAATGCCTCTGGTCATTCTCACCAACTACCCTTCTCAAACCGCGCAGGATCTGGCAAATCGCTTCAGTGCGGCCGGTCTTGACGTGCCGGAAAGCGCTTTCTTTACCTCCGCTATGGCGACCGCAGATTTCCTGAAACGTCAGGAAGGCAAAAAAGCCTACGTGGTCGGCGAAGGTGCGCTGATCCACGAACTGTATAAAGCCGGTTTCACCATTACTGACATCAATCCTGATTTTGTGATCGTCGGCGAAACCCGTTCTTACAACTGGGATATGATCCATAAAGCGGCGTTCTTCGTTGCAAACGGCGCACGCTTTATTGCCACGAACCCGGATAACCACGGCCACGGATTTACCCCGGCCTGCGGTGCGCTGTGCGCGCCTATCGAAAAAATCACTGGCCGCAAACCCTTTTATGTCGGTAAACCGAGCCCATGGATCATTCGCTCAGCGCTGAACAAAATGCAGGCGCACTCCGATGGCACGGTGATCGTGGGTGACAATCTGCGAACCGACATTCTGGCGGGCTTCCAGGCCGGTCTGGAAACTATTCTGGTGCTCTCCGGCGTTTCAACGCTCAATGATATTGAAGGCATGCCGTTCCGGCCGACCTGGATTTATCCTTCTGTCGCTGACATCGATATCATTTAACGACGTCCTTTAAGTCCTTGAAAGCGAGCCCTGACTTTTGTTCTGGCTCGCTTTTTTTTGTCTTGTTGCTTGTTTTATCTCCTCTTTTCTCATTTTTTGCATGCCCGTCAATATTTCGCGATAAAATTGATGATTCATCAATAAAAACATCTAAAAACCAATAATCCGCTAAAGATCTGCACTGGTTAACAGACTATTTGTCAGAAGAGCATTAAACCGCTTGCACAGGATGGGGGTTTTGACGCATTTTCATAGTCAGCAACGCAACATCGCCAGACTCAAACAGAAAGACCGGCAACGTTGACCCTCATAAAAATGACAGCCAGAGAAACGTTAGGGAGAAAGACTTATGTGTTCAATTTTCGGTGTGCTCGATATCAAAACTGACTCCGTCGAGCTGCGCAAAAAAGCGCTGGAACTTTCGCGCCTGATGCGCCACCGCGGACCCGACTGGTCCGGCGTATTTGCCAGCGATAAAGCGATTTTGTCGCATGAGCGTCTGTCCATTGTCGACGTCAACAACGGTGCACAGCCTCTGTACAACGCAGCACACACCCACGTTCTGGCTGTAAACGGCGAAATCTACAACCATCAGGCTTTGCGCGCTGAGTTAGGCGACAAGTATGAATTCCAGACAGCTTCAGACTGCGAAGTGATTTTGGCGCTGTATCAGGAAAAAGGTCATGACTTCCTCGATGACCTGCAAGGCATGTTCGCCTTTATTCTTTATGACACAGAAAAAGACGCTTACCTGATCGGCCGCGATCATCTGGGTATCATTCCGCTGTACATGGGTTATGACGAAAACGGCAACATGTATGTGGCGTCAGAAATGAAAGCGCTGGTGCCGGTTTGCCGCACGATCAAAGAATTCCCGGCGGGCAGCTACCTGTGGAGCCAGGACGGTGAGATCCGCGAATATTATCATCGCGACTGGTTCGATTTTGACAACGTCAAAGACAACGTTACGGATGCCAAAGCATTGAAAGATGCGCTGGAAGAGTCTGTAAAAAGTCACCTGATGTCTGACGTGCCTTACGGCGTGTTGCTGTCCGGTGGTCTTGATTCCTCGGTCATTTCTGCGATTACCAAGAAATTTGCCGGTCGTCGTATTGAAGACAAAGATCAAAGCGAAGCCTGGTGGCCGCAACTGCACTCCTTTGCTGTCGGACTGGAAGGTTCACCCGATTTACGCGCTGCCAAAGAAGTGGCAACGCATTTAGGCACCGTGCACCATGAAATTCATTTCACCGTGCAGGAAGGGCTGGATGCAATTCGCGACGTGATTTATCACATCGAAACCTATGACGTCACCACCATTCGCGCTTCGACGCCGATGTACTTAATGTCGCGTAAAATCAAAGCGATGGGCATTAAAATGGTGCTGTCGGGTGAAGGCGCCGACGAAGTGTTGGGCGGATACCTTTACTTCCATAAAGCACCAAACGCCAAAGAATTCCACGAAGAAACCGTGCGTAAACTGCTGGCCCTGCATATGTATGATTGTGCCCGCGCCAACAAAGCGATGTCTGCCTGGGGCGTTGAAGCCCGCGTACCGTTCCTGGACAAAAAATTCCTCGACGTGGCAATGCGACTGAACCCGAAAGACAAGATGTGCGGCAACGGCAAAATGGAGAAACATATCCTGCGTGAATGTTTCGAGTCCTATTTACCACACAGCGTTGCATGGCGTCAGAAAGAGCAATTCTCTGATGGTGTGGGCTACAGCTGGATCGATACGTTAAAAGAAGTGGCTGCTCAGCAGATCACCGATCAACAACTCGAAACTGCACATTTCCGTTTCCCGTACAACACCCCGACCTCGAAAGAAGGCTACCTGTACCGTACGATTTTTGAAGAGTTATTCCCGGTTCCAAGCGCGGCAGAATGCGTGCCTGGCGGCCCTTCAGTGGCCTGTTCTTCTGCGAAAGCCATCGAGTGGGATGAAGCGTTCAAAAACATGGACGATCCTTCTGGCCGTGCGGTGGGCGTACACCAGTCTGCCTACAAATAATCGATTCCAGGGTTACTCTTCCCTTCATTAATGGGCCACTTTTGGCCCATTTTTTTATGGGTAAAGCCAGTAAAAATAATGTCTTTTGCCCAATTAATCACCAGAGTGGTTATAAGCCAGACAAATGAACGCTATCAACGCTTTTTCTCCAAAAAAGGTGTTGACGCAAAACGGTCATATACGCATAATGCGCCCCGCAACGCCGATGAAGGTAGCGCGAAAAAAGATGGCTACGTAGCTCAGTTGGTTAGAGCACATCACTCATAATGATGGGGTCACAGGTTCGAATCCCGTCGTAGCCACCATCTTTTTTGCGGGAGTGGCGAAATTGGTAGACGCACTAGATTTAGGTTCTAGCGCCGCAAGGTGTGCGAGTTCAAGTCTCGCCTCCCGCACCATTTCCGGACATCGGTAGCACAGTTGGGGTATCGCCAAGCGGTAAGGCACTGGTTTTTGATACCAGCATTCCCAGGTTCGAATCCTGGTACCCCAGCCATTTCTTTATTGTCATGTCATTGATGTGTCAGCAGAGAAAACCCAGTTTGAAGTTGTTGTACTGTTGGGGTATCGCCAAGCGGTAAGGCACTGGTTTTTGATACCAGCATACCCTGGTTCGAATCCAGGTACCCCAGCCATACTTCTTCTTTTTGCTGGTAAGCACTTGAAATTTATTATTAAGTTAGTTAAATTAGTGCTTGAAGTTTTGAAGTAAATCAGTAAAATTTGGCTACGTAGCTCAGCTGGTTAGAGCACATCACTCATAATGATGGGGTCACAGGTTCAAATCCCGTCGTAGCCACCATTTTACAACTGAGCATTCTTATTAAAGAGTTCAATTGTAGAAAGCAGTAAGAAACACCATTGGGGTGTCGCCAAGCGGTAAGGCTCTGGTTTCTGATACCAGCATACCCAGGTTCGAATCCTGGCACCCCAGCCACATTAGAAAGGCCCGCAAATTATTTTGCGGGCCTTTTGCATTTCTGAGCGTTACTTTTCTGTCATGTTTTAGCTGGCAGAGGACATTCTGCCAGCCTTCTGATCGTCAGATCCCCAGTGCATATTTCAATGCTTTCGTCTTCAGGCCACCGGCGCGCTCAGCAGTCATCAGCGCCAGATTACGCAAGGCTTTCACTGGCGCCAAATCATTGCTAAACGCGGTGTAGAACAAATCCATTCCACTTTGCATCAGCAAATTATCCAGACGTCGCTGACGCTGATAACGCAACAACACCTTTTCGCTGCTCCAGGCTTCATCATGATCACGCGCTTTTTCCAGCACGGATAATAACGACTCAACGTCACGATAGCCCAGATTCACACCCTGCCCGGCAAGCGGGTTGATGGTATGAGCTGCGTCACCGACCAGGGCTAACCCCGGTAAGACATAGCGCTGGGCATGGCGGCGAACCAATGGGAAAGCACCGGCAGACAGCGCCTGAACCTTTCCAAGCCGCGCCGGAAAGGCCTGCATAATTTCTGCGGTCAGCTGTTTCATGTTCAGCGTTTGCAAATAACGGATACGCTGCGGGCTGTCATACCAGACCAGCGAGGCCTGATGCCCAAACAGTGGCAGGAAAGCCCGCGGACCTGACGGAAAGAATTGCTGCCATGTGACATCCTGATCCGGCGTTTGTGTTTCGACATTAATCAGCATGCAGTTCTGACGATACTGCCAGCCATCCACGCCAATCCCTGCGAGCTGGCGCACCAGCGAGTTTGCCCCATCAGCAGCAATCACCAGCTGCGTATGCAGCAGCTCACCGCTGGTTAGCTGAAGCGACCAGGTATTGTCGTCATGCTTTAAGAGATGGCGCAATTTTGCCGGGCAAAAACGGGCCAGATTCGGACAGGCATCAAACTGCTGCCACAGAGCAAGCTGAAGCACACGGTTTTCTACCATGAACCCGAGCTCCGGCAACCCGAGGGACTGCGCATCAAACTTCACTTCGGAGCCATCGACCTCCCAGGTTTCCAGGCGGCGATAAGGCACTGAACGCATCTTTTCAACGGCATGCCACGCACCCAGTTTCTCTAAAAAGCGTGCAGATGCACAGCCAATGGCGGAGATGCGTAAATCAGCCGGTGCTGACGGGTCAAATCCGGCAGGCTCTTCATTCTCGATCAATGCCACCTGCAGGCCCTGCTGTGCCAGACCGAGCGCCGCCGCGGCCCCCACCATCCCGCCACCGACAATCACTGCATCAAATAACTTCTCAGGATTATTCATTTTATTCCGGCTTTTTATTCAGTTCATTGAGCAAAGTGTACCGGATTTTTGTGTCTGCATCAGAACCTAAGCTGCTTTCCTGCGCTGGTCACCACCGGAGTGAGGGTTTACAATAGTTCCCCTGAACTGCGCTATGCATTACGGCATTGCCAAACATCCGTTTTTTCCTCCGTATTGAGTACTGACACGCTGATGACTAAAAAACTGCACATCAAAACCTGGGGCTGCCAGATGAATGAATATGATTCATCCAAAATGGCAGACCTTCTCGAAAGCACCCACGGTTATCAGCTGACGGATAATGCTGAAGAGGCAGATATTCTCCTGCTCAACACCTGTTCCATCAGGGAAAAAGCTCAGGAGAAAGTGTTCAGCCTGCTCGGCCACTGGAAATTACTCAAAAAGAAAAACCCGGATGTGATTATTGGTGTCGGCGGCTGCGTGGCCTCTCAGGAAGGTGAATTGCTGCGTAAGCGCGCGCCGTGCGTGGATATCGTCTTCGGCCCGCAGACCCTGCACCGCCTGCCGGAAATGGTGAATCATGTGCGCGGAACGCACAGCCCTGTCGTGGACATCAGCTTCCCGGAAATCGAAAAATTCGACCGTTTACCAGAACCCCGTGCCGATGGCCCGACAGCGTTCGTCTCTATTATGGAAGGGTGCAACAAATATTGCAGTTTCTGTGTCGTGCCTTACACACGTGGCGAGGAAGTCAGCCGTCCTTGTGATGACGTTCTGTTTGAAGTCGCGCAACTGGCGGCGCAAGGCGTACGTGAAGTTAATCTGCTCGGGCAGAATGTGAACGCCTATCGCGGCGAAGCGTTTGAAGGTGGGATCTGTACGTTTGCAGAATTGCTGCGTCTGGTTGCCGCGATTGACGGCATTGATCGTATTCGCTTTACCACCAGCCATCCGGTTGAATTCACTGACGATATCATTGAGGTGTATAAAGATACGCCGGAGCTGGTGAGCTTCCTGCATCTGCCAATTCAGAGCGGTTCTGACCGCATCCTGACCATGATGAAACGCCCCCATACGGTGCTGGAATACAAATCGACCATCCGCAAATTACGCGCTGCACGTCCGGATATCCATTTCAGTTCCGACTTCATCATCGGCTTCCCTGGCGAAACCCACGATGATTTCGAACGCACCATGGACCTGATTGCACAGGTCAATTACGACGTCAGCTTCAGCTTCATCTACTCACCACGCCCCGGCACCCCCGCAGCAGACATGGTCGATGATGTCGCAATGGACGAGAAGAAACAGCGTCTGGCGCTGTTGCAGGACAGAATTACGCAGCAGGTTATGCGCTTTAGTCGCGCCACGCTCGGCACGGTTCAGCGTATTCTGGTCGAAGGAACATCGCGTAAGGATATTATGGAGCTGACCGGGCGCACGGAGTGTAACCGCGTGGTCAACTTTGAAGGCACCCCAGACATGATTGGTAAATTTGTCGACGTGGAAATCGTCGATGTGTATACCAACTCGTTACGTGGCGTCGTCGTGCGGACCGAAGAGCAAATGGCGCTGCGCCTGCATGAATCGCCGCAATCTGTGATCGCCCGTACGCGTAAAGAAAATGAATTAGGCGTTGGAATGTATCAACCCTGAATCATCAAAGTAATGCATTAAAAAACCTGCACAGGGCGCTTTGGCGTCCTGTTTTCATTTATGAATTTCCACATTACGGCCGTCAGAAGGGTTTAATTTTTCGCGACAGGCCGCATATTCGAATGAAGGTCCCTGCAACGCGCGCCGCAGCGCAGCATATTTTGCCAAGGGGATGTATTATTAACTCAGGTATGGTTAACGGCTGTCAGCAGTTCGCAGCCGGGTAAAACGCAACAGGTCCAAAGTGGCCCAGAGGATTCGTTTGAACGTTTTAACACAAGAGATTTTACTGGAGCCCGAAGACAATCAGCGCCTGATGAGCCTGTGCGGGCCGTTTGATGACAATATCAAACAACTGGAACGCCGGTTGGGCGTGGAAATCAACCGTCGTGATAACGCATTTAAACTGGTCGGTAAAAGCCTGGCCGTCGCCGCAGCGGCAGACATCCTGCGTGACTTATACGTCGAGACGGCACCGGTGCGTGGTGAAACTCAGGATATCGATCCTGAGAAAATCCATCTGGCCATTAAAGAAAGCCGGGTGCTGGAGCAAACGGCAGAAAGTGTGCCTGACTACGGCAAATCGGTCATTATCAAAACCAAACGTGGGATGGTGAAACCGCGTACGCCGAATCAGGCGCAGTACATCGCCAATATTTTCGATCACGACATCACCTTTGGTATCGGTCCGGCGGGTACGGGTAAAACCTATCTGGCGGTGGCCGCTGCCGTTGATGCGCTGGAGCGTCAGGAAGTGCGTCGCATTCTTCTGACCCGCCCGGCGGTAGAAGCCGGTGAAAAACTGGGCTTCCTGCCTGGCGATCTCAGCCAGAAAGTTGACCCGTACCTGCGCCCGTTGTATGACGCACTGTTTGAAATGCTCGGTTTCGAGAAAGTCGAAAAGCTGATTGAGCGCAACGTGATTGAAGTCGCCCCGCTGGCCTACATGCGTGGCCGGACACTCAATGACGCCTTTATTATTCTCGACGAAAGCCAGAACACCTCTATTGAACAGATGAAGATGTTCCTGACCCGTATTGGTTTCAATTCCAAAGCGGTGATCACCGGCGACGTGACGCAAATTGACTTACCGCGCCATCAGAAATCCGGTCTGCGCCATGCCATTGAGGTGCTGTCGTCGGTTGAAGAGTTAAGCTTTAACTTTTTCCACAGTGAAGACGTGGTTCGCCACCCTGTCGTGGCGCGTATCGTTGTCGCGTACGAAGCCTGGGAAGAAGAAGATCAGAAACGCCGCGATGCGATTAGCGCAGAGCGTAAACATGAACACATTTCATCCCAACAGGTCAGTCAATGAATACGGTAATCCTCGATCTACAAATTGCCTGTGAAGATACCGCAGGTTTACCGTCAGAAAATGACTTCCAGACATGGCTGGAAGCCGTGCTTCCACAGTTTCAGGAAGAATCAGAAGTCACCATCCGTCTGGTCGATATCCCTGAAAGCCATGAACTTAATATGACGTATCGTGGCATGGATAAACCGACCAACGTGTTATCCTTCCCGTTCGAAGCTCCTCCGGGCATGGAAATGCCGCTGCTGGGCGATTTGATCATTTGTCGTCAGGTCGTCGAGAAGGAAGCCAAAGAGCAGGAAAAAGAGTTGCTGGCACACTGGGCACATATGGTTATTCACGGCAGTTTGCATTTGCTGGGGTATGACCATATCGTTGACGAAGAAGCCGAAGAAATGGAATCGATTGAAACTGAGATCATGCAGGGGCTGGGTTATCCGGACCCGTATATTTCAGAGAAAGAAGATAACTGAGATTAGTTCTGTCTATAGCAACCCGATGGAAAGGAGAGTTCTCCTTTCCATCGGCGTTTACTAAGCGAGCTAAATATTTTTCACTAACACGAGTAAAATAAACCAAACGCCATGAGCGATGACCATTCACAAAATAGTGACAGCCCCAGTCCCAAGAAGGGCTTCTTTTCCCTTATCCTTAGCCAACTTTTTCACGGTGAACCAAAAAACCGTGGCGATTTGGTTGAGCTGATCCGTGATTCAGAACAAAACGATCTGATCGACCCCGATACCCGTGACATGCTGGAAGGCGTGATGGATATCGCCGAGCAGCGCGTCCGGGACATCATGATCCCCCGTTCTCAAATGATCACGCTTAAACGCAATCAACCGCTGGAAGAGTGCCTCGATGTCATCATCGAATCTGCCCACTCACGCTTCCCGGTGATCAGCGAAGATAAGGATCACATTGAAGGCATCCTGATGGCCAAAGACTTGCTGCCGTTTATGCGCACAACGTCTGAGCCATTCAGCATCGATAAAGTGCTGAGAACCGCCGTGGTCGTTCCTGAGAGCAAACGCGTCGACCGCATGCTGAAAGAATTCCGCTCCCAGCGTTATCACATGGCGATTGTCGTTGATGAATTCGGCGGCGTTTCCGGTCTGGTGACCATCGAAGATATCCTCGAACTGATTGTCGGCGAAATCGATGATGAGTATGACGAAGCGGAAGATCTGGATATCCGCCAGCTCAGCCGTCACACGTATACTGTTCGCGCCCTCGCGCCGATTGAAGACTTCAATGAAGTGTTCCAGACAAATTACAGTGACGACGAAGTTGATACTATTGGTGGTCTGGTCATGCAGTCCTTCGGCCATTTACCGGCCCGTGGTGAAAGCATTGAAATTGACGGTTACCTGTTCAAGGTTGCGATGGCAGACAGCCGCCGTATCATTCAGGTTCACGTAAAAATACCGGACGACGCGCCGCAACCAATACTGGAAGAATAATTCTCCATGGCAATTGCCTCTTTATACCAACGCCAGCGGGTTCGCGCCCTGCTGGCGCTCTTATTCGGTGCCTGTGGCACGTTCTCCTTTTCCCCTTATGACTTCTGGCCTGCTGCGATTGTATCGCTCTGCGGCCTGCTGGCATTAACGCTGGATCGCCGCCCATCTCAGGCCTCGCTGATCGGCTTCTTCTGGGGAATGGGTCTTTTTGGCAGTGGCGTAAACTGGGTGTATGTCAGTATCGCCACCTTTGGCGGCATGCCGGAAGCCATCAACCTGTTTCTGGTGGTTTTGCTGGCGGCGTATTTGTCGCTTTACACCATGCTGTTTGCCGGCGTATTCAGCAAACTGTGGCCGAAAACAACCTGGTGGAAACTGGCGCTTGCCGCGCCCGCCCTATGGCAAATCACCGAGTTTTTGCGTGGCTGGGTGCTGACTGGTTTTCCGTGGCTGCAATTTGGCTACAGCCAGATCGACGGTCCGCTGAAAGGCCTCGCGCCGATCACCGGTGTTGACGGCATTACGCTGCTGCTGACGTCGTTGAGCGGCCTGCTGGTTTACGCATTCCACCAGCGGCGCATCACGCCGGGAATCATTGCGCTGGCCATGTTATTGCTGCCGTGGCCGTTGCGTTACGTTCACTGGTATCATGAACAGACGGACAAAACGGTGGATGTCGCGCTGGTTCAGGGCAACATTCCACAGTCGATGAAGTGGGATCCGAAAGCGCTGGAAAGTGCTTTGCAAACCTATCTGGATCTCAGTCGCCCGTACCTTGGCAAAGCCAATATGATCATCTGGCCGGAATCAGCAATTTCAGATATTGAATCCGATCAGCAAGCCTTCCTGAGTATGGTGGATAACATTTACCGCTCGCACGGTACGCAGCTGGTTACCGGCGTTATTGATGCCCGTCGCAATGAAGAAGGCATGAAGGTGTATAACAGCGCCATTGTGCTCGGCGGCGAGCAGTCTTATCGCTATCCGGACGACAACCGTTTTAATAAACATCATCTGGTACCGTTCGGGGAATTCGTGCCGCTGGAAACCATACTGCGCCCTCTGGCACCGTTCTTCGATTTACCGATGTCGGGGCTGACCAGCGGGGCGTACGTCCAGAAACCACTGATGGTCAGCGGCCTTAATCTGACCACCGCGATTTGCTATGAAGTGGTATTTGGTGAACAGGTGCGCGATAACCTGCAACCGGATACTAACTTTCTGCTGACGATTTCCAACGATGCCTGGTTCGGCCATTCGATTGGTCCGTGGCAGCATTTCCAGATGGCGCGCATGCGTTCGCTGGAACTGGGGCGCCCTCTGCTGCGCAGCACCAACAACGGTGTTACCGCGGTTGTGAATGCGCAGGGTGACGTTACGGCTGAAATTCCGCAGTTTACCCGTCAGGTGCTGAACGTGAAGGTTACGCCAACTACCGGCATGACCCCTTACGCACGCATGGGCTGGTGGCCGGTGTGGTTTGTGACCCTGCTCATGGCCTTTGTGGCTATCTGTCTGGGACGTCGTAAAGGCCAGATCATCCCCTGAAGTAAGTCATCAATAAGCCCTGTTAAGACAGGGCTATACTGTCAGGCGCCTTCGGGCGCCTGTTCTTTTTTGTCGCAACCCCTTCCCTGCCTGCAAAATCTCTCCCTGTTACCTGCTGCCGATTGTTTGAAAGGCGGTATTAAGCGCTGAATTTTAATTTGCCTTCGAAGTTAAATCAGGCCAACTGGCACGCGTTTTGCTACATCTGTTTGAAAGATATCTGATTAGTGACATTTTTTGACGTCTTGCATCATTTTGGTACAAAAAGGCTGTTCCTCATGCACTTTTGAAGTGCATAGCCTGTTGTCTGCTTTGATTTGGTGCGCGCCCCGTCTCAAAAAAGAAACAATGTTGTTTCATAAATTTCACATTCAGTTATTTTCTAGCTTCATATGACGAGGCATTAGCACTTTCTGATCCCTGAGTTTGGATCCCTAATGACAGCAAGGAGTTGGACATGCAATTGCGCAAATTGGCGTTATCAGTACTGTTGGCAAGCGTTGCCGCAAGCAGCTTTGCCCACGCGGAAGAACTGACCGGCACTCTGAAAAAAATTAAAGATAATGGCGTTATCGTCGTCGGTCACCGTGAGTCCTCGGTGCCATTCTCTTACTACAATAACGAACAGAAAGTCGTAGGTTATTCACAGGACTATTCCAACGCTATCGTTGATGCAGTCAAGAAAAAGCTGGACCTGCCCAACCTGCAAGTAAAAATGATGCCAATCACCTCGCAAAACCGTATCCCGCTGCTGCAAAACGGCACTTACGATTTTGAGTGTGGTTCAACCACCAATAATCTGGAACGTCAGCAACAAGCGGCCTTCTCAGACACCATCTTCGTTATCGGCACCCGTCTGTTGGTCAAAAAAGGCTCAGACATCAAAGATTTCTCTGACCTGAAAGGCAAAACCGTCGTGGTCACCTCCGGCACCACCTCTGAAGTGCTGCTGAACAAACTGAACGAAGAGAAGAAACTGGATCTGCGCATTATCAGCGCCAAAGACCACGGTGACTCTTTCCGTACGCTGGAAACAGGCCGTGCGGTTGCGTTCATGATGGATGATGCACTGCTGGCGGGCGAACGTGCCAAAGCCAAAAAACCTGATAACTGGGAAATCATCGGTACGCCGCAGTCGAAAGAAGCTTACGGCTGCATGATGCGTAAAGACGATGCGGAATTCAAAAAACTGGTTGATGACACCATCGTGAAGGCGCAAACCTCCGGTGAAGCAACCAAGTGGTTTGAAACCTGGTTCAAAAAACCTATTCCTCCGAAAAACCTGAACATGAACTTTGAATTGTCTGACGACATGAAAGCCCTGTTCAAAGCACCAAACGATAAAGCACTGTAATAGTAAGCAGACGGGTAGTACCGGGTATTAAAAATAAAGGCTGGCCAACCAGCTTGTGATGATGGTCCGAAAGGACAGACAGACCAGATGCGGGGTGGTCGTTCCCCACCCCGCATTTTTTCCGCCACTCACCCATGTTTATGGTTACGTCATCACTCAGAGGGGTAGTTTATTACCCGTGTCATGGAGTTTTTATGTCAATAGATTGGAACTGGGGCATCTTCCTGCAAGACGCCCCCTTCGGCAATACCACCTATCTGGGCTGGATTTGGAATGGATTTCAGGTCACGGTCGCGTTGTCGATTTGTGCCTGGATTATTGCCTTCTTCGTCGGCTCCCTGTTCGGTATTTTGCGTACCGTCCCCAACCGTTTTCTCTCCGGCATCGGTACCTGTTACGTTGAATTGTTCCGTAACGTGCCGCTGATTGTGCAATTCTTTATCTGGTATCTGGTGGTACCTGAGCTGTTGCCGGAAAACATCGGCATGTGGTTCAAATCAGAACTCGCGCCGAACGTGCAGTTCTTCACTTCTTCCGTTATCTGTCTCGGCCTGTTTACCGCTGCCCGCGTGTGCGAGCAGGTACGCGCCGCCATCCAGTCGTTACCCAGCGGACAACGCAATGCCGGTCTGGCGATGGGGCTGACGTTGCCTCAAACCTACCGTTATGTGCTGCTGCCAAATGCCTACCGTGTGATCGTGCCACCGATGACCTCCGAGATGGTCAATCTGGTGAAAAATTCCGCCATTGCCTCAACCATCGGTCTGGTGGATATGGCGGCACAGGCCGGTAAGCTGCTTGATTACTCTGCGCATGCGTATGAATCATTTACTGCCATTACCGTCGCCTACGTCCTCATTAATGCGGTGATTATGCTGCTGATGCATTTTGTAGAACGTAAAGTCCGCCTGCCGGGCAACATGGGAGGTAAATAAATATGCATGAATTTGACTGGAGTTCTATTGGCCCCGGCCTGCCCTATCTGTGGCAAGGCATGGTCATTACCCTCAAGATCACCTCACTGGCGATTGTCGTGGGGATCCTCTGGGGTACCCTGCTGGCGGTAATGCGTCTGTCGACCTTCAAACCGATCAGCTGGTTTGCCTCGGCGTACGTCAATCTGTTCCGTGCCGTTCCCCTGGTGATGGTGCTGTTGTGGTTTTATCTGATTGTGCCGGGCTTTCTGCAAAAAGTGCTCGGGCTGTCACCGAAAACCGATATCCGACTGATTTCCGCGATGGTGGCATTTGCGTTATTTGAAGCGGCTTATTACTCAGAGATTATACGTGCAGGGATCATCAGTATCGCTCGCGGGCAGTCTTCTGCCGCACTGGCGCTGGGCATGACCCAGTGGCAGTCGATGAAGCTGGTTATCCTGCCGCAGGCCTTCCGTGCGATGGTGCCTTTGCTGCTGACGCAGGCCATCGTTTTGTTCCAGGATACCTCGCTGGTCTATGTGCTCGGCCTCGCAGACTTCTTCCGCAGCGCCTCCAACATTGGTGACCGTGACGGTACGCTGGTGGAGATGGTGTTGTTTGCAGGACTTATTTACTTTGTTATCAGCCTTTCCGCTTCCTTGCTGGTGCGCTATTTGAAGAAAAGGACCGTTTCATGATTTCACTGAAGAATGTTTCTAAATGGTACGGGCACTTCCAGGTGCTCACCGATTGCAGTACCGAAGTTAAAAAAGGTGAAGTTGTGGTGGTTTGCGGGCCGTCCGGGTCAGGGAAATCGACGCTGATTAAAACCGTTAACGGCCTCGAGCCCGTGCAAAAAGGGGAGATTCTGGTTAACGGCACGCAGGTGAACGACAAGAAAACCAATCTGGCGCAGCTGCGGGCGAAAGTCGGCATGGTGTTCCAGCATTTCGAACTGTTCCCGCATTTGTCCATCATTGACAACCTGACGCTGGCTCAGGTCAAAGTGCTGAAACGTAATCAGGCGGAAGCGAAAGACAAAGGGCTGAAACTGCTGGATCGTGTGGGGTTATCTGCGCACGCCAACAAATTCCCCGGTCAGCTTTCCGGAGGACAGCAGCAGCGCGTGGCGATTGCCCGTGCGCTGTGTATGGATCCTATCGCCATGCTGTTTGACGAACCGACCTCCGCGCTCGATCCGGAAATGATCAATGAAGTGCTGGACGTCATGGTTGAGCTGGCAAACGAAGGCATGACGATGATGGTGGTGACCCACGAAATGGGCTTCGCCCGCAAAGTGGCTAACCGCGTGATCTTCATGGATGAAGGAAAAATTGTGGAAGACCGGAATAAAGACGACTTCTTCAATAATCCGCAATCCGATCGTGCCCGTGACTTCCTGGCAAAAATTCTGCACTGATAAGATGATTCAGCCTGCTACCGGGAGAGCCCGGTGCAGGCTGACTTATCAATCAAGGTTCAAAAGCATGGCGTGAAAATTCAGTATGTCCGCATTTAGGGCATTTGCTCAGGATTTCAGGCGTATACACCGCCAGGCTGAACTGGCAATTCTCACACACCAGATTCCCCAGCCCCACCACTTCCCCGCTGTGATATACACCGTGATGATTCACGTCTTTAAAGACTTCTTTCCATTCAAGCTGCGTTTTGTCCGTCATGTCCGCCAGCTCTTTCCACAGACTTTCTTTTAGCACCCGCATAAACACGCTGTCGGTGCTGTCATCAGCGACGGCCTGCTGGTTCTCGGTATAATTACGGGCAAATTCATGCAAATCACGCCGCACGGCGGAGGTTAACTGTTCAATCTGGATTTCAGACAGCTTGCCTTCCTCCTGTAAACGTACGCGGGCATCCTGTACCAGCGCACTGATATCACGTTCACCATTTTTTAATCGCTCAGTCAGCGAAGTGACTAACTGACGGTAATTTTGGGTAATATTGCTCATCATTTCCTCTCCTTGAACACACATAACCGTTCACCCGGCAGTTGCTTACTTGTCTTTATTTTAGTCGTAAATCCCTGATCCGTGGCGAAGATTATCCCGGCCTGCTTCGCAGATTGTGAATAATGGGCCATATGCGGGCAGAAATCCCCGTTAGCCCGTCGCTGGGTGTTGTTGCTGCCTCTGCTTATCGGCTATGCTATGCGGATCTTTTGATTAAAACTTTTTGAGCTACAGGCGTAGCTGTTTTCACTCACAGGACCACCGGCCGCCATGCAAGAGCAATACCGTCCAGAAGACATCGAGTCACACGTTCAGCTTCACTGGCAAGAGAAGCAAACTTTCAAAGTTACCGAACAGCCTGGCAAGGAGAAGTACTACTGTCTCTCCATGTTGCCTTACCCGTCAGGCCGCCTCCACATGGGGCACGTGCGCAACTACACCATCGGTGACGTGATTTCCCGTTATCAGCGCATGCTCGGTAAAAACGTTCTGCAGCCAATCGGCTGGGATGCATTCGGCCTGCCAGCTGAAGGCGCGGCGGTGAAAAACAACACTGCCCCTGCGCCATGGACGTACGAAAATATCGAATACATGAAGAACCAGCTAAAACTGCTGGGCTTCGGCTATGACTGGGATCGCGAAATTGCGACCTGCAAACCCGATTACTACCGCTGGGAACAATGGTTCTTCACCAAGCTGTATGAAAAAGGCCTGGTTTATAAGAAGACTTCCGCGGTGAACTGGTGCCCGCATGATCTGACCGTTCTGGCGAACGAACAGGTGATTGACGGCTGCTGCTGGCGTTGTGATACCAAAGTAGAACGTAAAGAAATTCCACAGTGGTTTATCAAAATCACCGATTACGCCGATCAGTTGCTTAACGATCTGGACACGCTGGAAAGCTGGCCGGAGCAGGTGAAAACCATGCAACGCAACTGGATTGGCCGTTCCGAAGGCGTGGAAATCACTTTTGACGTGGCAGACAGCGACGAAAAAGTGACGGTTTACACCACCCGTCCGGACACCTTCATGGGCGCGACTTATGTCGCCGTAGCCGCGGGTCATCCGCTGGCGCAACAAGGTGCACAAAACAATCCTGCCCTGAACGATTTCATCGACGAATGCCGTAATACCAAAGTGGCCGAAGCAGAAATGGCGACAATGGAGAAAAGAGGCATGGCAACCGGCCTGTTTGCTATTCACCCGCTGTCCGGTGAAAAGCTGCCAATCTGGGTCGCTAACTTCGTTCTGATGGAATACGGCACCGGCGCAGTGATGGCCGTTCCGGGTCACGACCAGCGTGACTGGGAATTCGCCACCAAATATAACCTGCAAATCAAACCGGTTATCCTGAACGCCGATGGCAGCCATCCTGAAATCACCGCAGAAGCGATGACCGAGAAAGGCACGCTGTTCAATTCAGGCGAATTCGACGGGCTGAACCACGAAGACGGTTTCAATGCCATTGCTGACAAACTGGTTGCTCAGGGTGTCGGTCAGCGCAAAGTTAACTACCGTCTGCGCGACTGGGGGGTTTCCCGTCAGCGTTACTGGGGCGCCCCTATCCCGATGATCACGCTGGAAGACGGCACCGTAATCCCGACACCAGAAGATCAACTGCCGGTCATTCTGCCGGAAGATGTGGTCATGGACGGCATCACCAGCCCAATCAAAGCCGACCCTGAGTGGGCAAAAACCACCGTGAACGGCATGCCGGGTCTGCGTGAAACCGACACCTTTGACACCTTCATGGAGTCTTCCTGGTACTACGCACGCTACACCTGTCCGCAATACGACGAAGGTATGCTGGATCCGGCTGCGGCCAACTACTGGCTGCCGGTTGATCAGTATGTGGGCGGTATCGAACACGCCATCATGCACCTGATGTACTTCCGCTTCTTCCACAAGTTGATGCGCGATGCGGGTCTGGTTGATTCTGACGAACCGGCAAAACGTCTGTTGTGTCAGGGCATGGTGTTGGCTGATGCCTTCTATTACACCGGCAACAGCGGCGAACGCGTCTGGGTTTCCCCGGTAGATGCCACCGTTGAGCGTGACGAGAAAGGCCGTATCACTAAAGCGACCGACCCGCAGGGCCGTGAGCTGGTGTATGCCGGTATGAGCAAGATGTCCAAGTCTAAAAACAACGGCATCGACCCTCAGGTTATGGTCGAGAAATACGGCGCAGACACCGTACGTCTGTTTATGATGTTCGCTTCTCCGGCAGAAATGACGCTGGAATGGCAGGAGTCCGGCGTTGAAGGGGCTAACCGCTTCCTCAAACGTGTCTGGAAACTGGCCTTTGAGCATTCACAAAAAGGTGCCACCGCCGCGCTGGATGTTGCGTCACTGAACGAAGCGCAGAAAGATTTGCGTCGTGATGTGCATAAAACCATTGCGAAAGTGACCGATGATATCGGCCGTCGTCAGACCTTCAATACCGCAATTGCCGCTGTGATGGAACTGATGAACAAGCTGGGCCGTGCGCCGCAGGAAAGCGAACAAGATCGCGCCCTGCTGCAGGAAGCCCTGCTGGCCGTGGTTCGCATGCTTTATCCGTTCACTCCGCACGTGTGCTTCAGCCTCTGGCAGGCGCTCAACGGCGAAGGTGATGTGGATACCGCACCGTGGCCACAGGCTGATGAACAGGCTATGGTCGAAGACTCCAAACTGGTCGTTGTGCAGGTGAACGGTAAAGTGCGTGCTAAAATCACCGTAGCCGCTGATGCTACCGAGCAACAAGTGCGCGAGCGTGCGGCAGAAGAACATTTGGTCGCTAAATATCTGGATGGGGTTACGGTTCGCAAAGTAATCTACGTCCCGGGCAAACTGCTTAACCTGGTTGTAGGTTGAGTCAAGGAGGAGCTGTGCGACATCGAATAGTGACACTGCTGCTGACCGCAGCAGTCATGGTTACCGCAGGCTGTGGATTCCACTTACGTGGAAAAACCAATGTGCCTGACGAACTGCAAACTATCGTTCTGGACAGCGGGGATCCGTACGGGCCGTTAACGCGGGATATCCGTACACAATTGCGTTTAAGCAATGTGACGATCGTTGATGATCCAACCGGTAAGCACAAAGATATTCCATCACTGCGAATCGGGCCTGAACTAAGCGGTCAGACTACTGCATCGGTATTCCAGGACGGTAAAACGGCTGAGTATCAGATGCAGATGAGCGTCAGCGCGACGGTTCTGATGCCGGGTAAAGACATCTATCCGCTCCACGTGACTGTCTTCCGTTCATTCTTTGATAACCCGTTAACGGCGTTGGCAAAAGATAACGAACAGGAGATTATCCTGGAGGAGATGCGTCAGCAGGCCGCTCAACAACTGATCCGTAAATTATTAACGGTTCACGCGTCTGAAATGCGTAAAGCAGAGCAAGTTGATGGTCAGGTAGAAGTGATCACTACCGGTTCCTCTGCCAGCAAATCCTCTGATGCCATGACGTCCCCGTCGTCTGTTACCCCTGCGGTATCAACGACACCGGCCAGCACAACGGCACAATGATCCGAGTCTATCCGGAACAACTCGACGCGCAGCTCCGTGAGGGACTGCGCGCTTGTTATGTGTTATGTGGCAATGATCCGCTTCTTTTGCAGGAAAGTCAGGACAGCATCCGCAAAGCGGCGCAGCTGGCTGATTTTCAGGAACACTACACGTTTATTCTCGATGCCCATACCGAATGGGATTCAATTTTCAGCACCTGTCAGGCACTGAGCCTGTTTGCCAGCCGGCAGACACTGATGCTGATGCTGCCTGAAAATGGCCCTACCGCGCCAATGGCAGAACCGTTACTGAAGCTGACCACGCTGCTGCACGATGATATTTTGCTGGTCCTTCGCGGCACAAAACTGACCAAAGGCCAGGAAAACAGCGCGTGGTTTAAAGCGCTGAGTGATAAAGGCGTGTTTGTCAGTTGCCAGACGCCGGAGCAGGCACAGCTCCCACGCTGGGTAACCCGCCGTGCAAAAGCCCTTTCGCTTGAGCTCGATGAGCCCGCTAATCAGCTGCTATGCTACTGCTACGAAGGCAATTTACTGGCTTTAGCACAATCCCTGGAACGCCTTTCACTGCTTTATCCGGACGGGAAACTGACATTACCCCGGGTAGAAGCGGCCGTGAATGATGCGGCGCATTTCACGCCATATCACTGGCTTGATGCACTGCTGGCAGGAAAAAGTAAACGCGCCTGGCATATTTTGCGTCAGCTTCAACAGGAAGACAGCGAACCGGTGATATTGTTGCGCACTGTGCAACGCGAACTGCTGATGTTGCTGAATCTGAAACGTAAAATGGACAGCACGCCGCTGCGTACGTTGTTCGATCAGCAAAAAGTCTGGCAAAATCGCCGCACACTGGTGACGCAGGCGCTTCAGCGTTTATCTCTGGAAGAACTTTATCGGGCGGTACGTTTGCTGACGCAAATGGAAATTACGCTCAAGCAGGATTACGGTCAGTCCATTTGGCCGGAGCTTGAAAGTCTTTCCATGCTACTTTGTGGCAAACCTTTACCCGCCAGTTCTTACTGACGCAGGACTTGGACATTTCCATGCCGGTTATCCCTACGCTCTCCTCTGAAGATGCTGCGCCGTTACAGGCTTTTTTTGGCGGGACTTTCGATCCTGTTCATTTCGGCCATCTCAAACCAGTCACGCGTCTGGCGCAGGACATCGGTCTGGAACGTGTAACGTTACTTCCTAACAATGTCCCCCCGCATCGCCCGCAACCTGGTGCCAGCCCGCAACAGCGTTTTCGCATGGCAGAACTGGCCGTGGAGGGGAATCCGTTATTTTCAGTGGACCCCCGTGAGCTGTCCGTCGCTACCCCGTCGTACACCATTGAGACACTTGCAACGTTACGTAAAGAACATGGCGAGAGCTGTCCTCTGGCGTTTATCATTGGCCAGGACTCGCTGTTGACGTTACATAAATGGCATCGCTGGGAGTCTTTGCTGGATTTTTGCCACCTGATTGTCATGGCACGACCGGGTTATCAGGAACAACTCGATACACCGGCGCTCCAGCACTGGTATGATGCCCACCGGGTGACTGAGCCTCAAAAACTCAAACAACACCCTGCCGGTTTCATTTATCAGGCGCATACACCTTTGCTGAATATTTCAGCGACACAAATTCGCGAGCGCCGCCAGGCCGGTCTTGATTGTTCAGATCTGCTGCCTTTCGCCGTTGAGCGCTATATAGAATCACAGGGCTTGTACCGCGCGTAGCCATCGCGTGGTATACTGCGCCGCTAAATTTCGGCTCCCGATAACGTCGCGTCTTTCATCAATTTAATTTATTGATTATTAAACGCTTTAAGACGTTTTACAGATTGCCGCTATGCCACTCCTTCATGAGAACGATCATCGCTCAGGTGCTTCACCGGCGGACGTCTTATGGAGTCAACGTGTTTCAAAACATCCCCAGGGGGAACCTTTGCAAGGTAAAGCGCTCCAAGATTTTGTTATCGATAAAGTCGATGACCTGAAAGCACAAGACATCATTGCCATTGATGTTGTAGGTAAATCCAGTATTACTGATTGCATGATTATCTGTACCGGTACATCCAGCCGTCACGTTGTCTCTATCGCCGGTCACCTGGTGGAAGAAGTCAAAGCCGTGGGCATTGATGCAATGGGTGTAAAAGGCATTAACGAAGCCGACTGGGTTGTTGTCGATCTGGGTGAAGTGATTGTTCACGTCATGCAGGAAGAAAGCCGTCAGCTTTACGAGCTCGAGAAACTCTGGGGCTGATACGTGAAACTGCAACTTGTCGCCGTCGGCACCAAAATGCCAGACTGGGTACAAACCGGTTTTACCGATTATCTGCACCGTTTTCCCAAAGATATGCCGTTTGAACTGACTGAAGTTCCGGCCGGGAAACGTGGGAAAAATGCAGACATCAAACGCATTCTTGAAAAAGAAGGCGAACAGATGCTGGCTGCAGTCGGAAAGGGAAACCGCATTGTCACGCTGGATATTCCAGGGACACCGTGGGAAACCCCGCAACTGGCGCAACAACTGGAACGCTGGAAACAGGACGGGCGCAACGTCAGCCTGTTGATAGGCGGTCCGGAAGGGCTGGCACCGGCCTGTAAGGCCGCGGCGGAACAGAGCTGGTCGCTCTCTCCGTTGACGCTTCCGCACCCGCTGGTTCGGGTTCTGGTCGCGGAAAGCCTTTACCGCGCCTGGAGTATCACCACCAATCATCCATACCACCGCGAATAACGGGTGGTGAATTGAATGTCAGCAACATGAATTAAGTAGTGGGATGAAAATAGATCGTAACCCTTTTCGCGACTATACGGCTGAATCAGCCCTCTTCGTGCGCCGTGCACTGGTGGCGTTTATCGGCATTCTGCTACTTAGCGGTGTCCTGGCCTTCAATCTGTATAACCTGCAAATTGTTCGTTTTCAGGACTACCAGACCCGTTCCAATGATAACCGGATTAAGCTGGTGCCCATTGCGCCCAGCCGCGGGATTATCTATGACCGCAACGGCACCCCCCTGGCGCTGAACCGCACCATTTACCAGCTCGAACTGGTACCGGAAAAGGTGGATGATTTACAGGCCACGCTGGAAGCCCTCAAGCCTATCGTCGATTTAACCTCTGACGATATCGATAATTTTAAGAAAGAACGCCAGCGTTCCCGCCGCTTCACGTCCATTGCGGTCAAAACCGCATTGACAGAAGTTCAGGTCGCCCGTTTTTCTGTAAACCAGTTTCACTTCCCCGGCGTGGAAGTAAAAGGCTATCAGCGCCGCTACTATCCTTACGGATCTGCGCTGACGCACGTCATTGGCTATGTGTCGAAAATTAACGATCGTGATGTGGAACGTCTGGATAAAGACGGGATTCTGGCGAACTACGCAGCCACGCATGATATCGGCAAACTCGGCATCGAACGCTATTACGAAGACACCCTGCACGGCAAAACCGGTTACGAAGAAGTCGAAGTTAATAACCGTGGACGGGTGATCCGCCAGTTGCATGAAGAACCGCCGCAGGCAGGTAAAGACATTTATCTGACCATCGATCTGCCTTTGCAGCAGTATATCGAAGAACTTCTGACCACCAGCCGCGCGGCGGTAGTGGTGAGCGATCCGCGTGATGGTGCGATACGCGCGCTGGTTTCCAACCCAAGCTACGATCCGAATCTGTTCGTCGAGGGGATCTCCAGCAAAGATTACAGCCGGCTGCTAAATGATGCCGATAAACCGCTGATCAACCGCACCACGCAGGGCGTGTATCCACCGGCCTCAACGGTAAAACCTTACATTTCTGTGTCTGCGCTGACCTCCGGCGTGATCACCAAAAACACCTCATTATTTGATCCGGGCTGGTGGCAGTTACCAGGCTCGGATAAGCGTTATCGCGACTGGAAACACTGGGGGCACGGGCGTCTGAACGTCACCAAAGCGCTTGAGGAATCCGCCGATACTTTCTTCTACCAGGTTGCGTACGATATGGGTATCGACCGGCTTTCAGAATGGATGGGTAAATTTGGTTACGGGCATTATACCGGGATCGATTTATCGGAAGAGCGCAGCGGGAATATGCCAAACCGTGACTGGAAGTTTAAACGCTTTAAGAAACCCTGGTATCAGGGTGACACCATTCCGGTCGGCATCGGGCAAGGCTACTGGACCGCCACGCCGATACAGATCATGAAGGCGATGACGACGTTGATCAATGATGGGGATGTCAAGACACCGCATCTGTTGCTGAGTACCACAAATGACGGCAAACAGGTGCCTTATCGCCAGGAAGAAACCACGCAAATTGGTGATATCCATTCCGGCTACTGGGAAATTGCCAAAGACGGCATGTACGGCGTAGCCAACAGGCCGAACGGTACCGCAAGGAAATATTTTGCTGATGCGCCTTACAAAGCCGCAGCGAAATCCGGTACAGCACAAGTTTACGGTTTGAAAGCCAATGAAATCTATAATGCGCATAAGATTGCCGAGCATCTGCGTGACCACAAACTGATGACCTCTTTTGCCCCGTACGACAAGCCAACCGTGGCTGTTGCCGTGGTGCTGGAGAACGGCGGTGCGGGTCCGGCGGTGGGGACAATTTCCCGACAGATCCTCGACCATATTTTATTGGGCGACAACAAGACACAATTACCGGCTGAGGCCCCCGTGGCACCCGGAACCGAAGGTGATTAACCGGCAATGACTGAGAACCAACAAAAAAGATCATTGTGGTCGAAAATGCATATCGACCTGACGATGCTGCTGATCATTCTTGCGCTACTGACCTACAGTGCGTTCGTGATGTGGAGCGCCAGCGGTCAGGATATGGGCATGATGGAACGTAAAGTCGGCCAGATCCTGATGGGTCTGGTGATCATGCTGGTCATGGCGCAAATCCCGCCACGCGTCTATGAAAGCTGGGCGCCGTATCTCTATATTTTCTGCGTATTCCTGCTGGTGCTGGTGGATGCGTTCGGCAGTATCAGTAAAGGCGCACAGCGCTGGCTGGATCTGGGCATCATCAAATTCCAGCCGTCAGAACTGGCAAAAATCGCCGTACCGCTGATGGTGGCGCGTTTTATCAACCGCGACGTCTGCCCGCCTTCGCTGAAAAATACCGCCATTGCGCTGGCGCTGATTTTCATCCCTACCCTGCTGGTGGCAGCACAGCCCGACCTCGGCACCTCGATTCTGATCGCCGCTTCCGGCTTGTTTGTGCTCTTCCTGTCAGGCATGAGCTGGAAACTGATTGCCGTCGCCGCCATTCTGGTCGCGGCCTTTATCCCGATTCTGTGGTTCTTCCTGATGCACGATTATCAGCGCGACCGCGTGATGATGTTGCTGGATCCGGAAAGCGATCCGCTCGGGGCGGGCTATCACATTATTCAGTCGAAAATTGCCATCGGCTCAGGTGGTTTCTCCGGTAAAGGCTGGCTGCACGGCACTCAGTCCCAGCTGGAATTCCTGCCGGAACGTCATACCGACTTTATCTTTGCCGTGCTTGCCGAGGAACTGGGGCTGATTGGCGTTCTGGTGTTACTCGGCCTGTACTTATGCCTGATTATGCGCGGACTGATGATCGCCGCCCATGCCCAGACAACCTTTGGGCGGGTGATGTCCGGCGGCCTGATGCTTATACTGTTTGTCTATGTGTTTGTTAACATCGGCATGGTCAGTGGTATTGTCCCGGTGGTTGGGGTACCTTTGCCTCTGGTCAGCTATGGCGGGTCAGCACTCATCGTGCTAATGGCAGGGTTTGGTATCGTCATGTCGATACATACTCATCGAAAAATGATGTCAAAAAATTTATAGAGGTGAGCAATGCGTAAGGAGTGGCTTGGAGCTGTCATTATCGGTTTGCTGTTAAGTGGTTGTGCCACTGAAGAGACACAGCAACAACAACCGGCACCGCAGCAAGCCTACAATGGCCCTGTGGTAGAAATCGGCGGGGCTGATCCGCGTTACGAACCTTATAACCAGGGCACGATGCAGGATTATACCGTTAACGGTAAAACCTATAAAATCGTCAAAGATCCGTCCAACTTCTCGCAGGTAGGTCAGGCAGCCTGGTACGGGCAAGAAAACGGTGGGAACACGACCGCGATTGGCGAAGAATTTGATCCGACCGCCATGACCGCCGCCCACCCTACACTGCCGATCCCAAGCTATGTGCGCGTGACGAACATGGCAACCGGCCGCATGCTGGTCGTGCGTGTCAATGACCGTGGTCCTTATGTGCCGGGTAAAATTATCGACCTGTCACAAGCCGCCGCCGATCGCCTGAATCTGACCAACAGCACGAAAGTACGTATCGATTTCATTAATGTGGCGCAGGACGGCACGATGACAGGGCCGGGCACCATCGGCACGACCGTCGCCAAACAGTCTTACGCACTGCCCGCCCGCCCGAGTTTAGGGGCCAGTGAAATGGGCACGCCAACGCTGTCTGCTGAACCGGTAAATGCTGCGGATGTCCGTCCGATCAGCAACAGTACGCTGAGCAATCAAGGCGCTGCCCCGCTCACAAATGATGAGAGTGGAAATGCCAGCGTCACGGCCGCGACGCAATCCGGTAACAGCGGCAGTGGAGGTTTCCTCAGCGCACCGACGCCGCTGCGTAATGGCGTTCTTGAAAGCAGTGAACCTGTCGCCGCACCGGTAATGGCCAGTGCAGCACCTGTCGCCGCGACGGCTGCCGTGGCCGCGCCTGCGCACACGTCTGCCATCCCGACCTCAGGCTACATGGTTCAGGTTGGCGCGCTGAGTAATCCGCAAAATGCACAGCTTTGGCAGAAAAGCCTCAGCCAGCGTTTCTCGGTGCCAGGAAAAGTTCAGGCCAATGGCAGCACCTATCGCGTGCAGCTCGGCCCGTTCAGCACCCGCCAGCAGGCCGAACAGTTGAAACAACGACTGGCCAGCGAAGCACAGCAGCAATCCTTCGTCACAGCCGGTATGTAACCGATTTGAACAGGGCGTAAGCCCTGTTTCATAAGTAAAAATCAGTAAGCGCCGGTAATCGCAGATGTCTGACGTCTGACTCTTCTGCTATAGTGACGCACGTTTATCACCTACTCCTACGGATGTTGTTGTCCCGATCATGAAACTTGTAAACACTTCACGTCTCGTCAAAAGCCTCGCATTTGGCACCGTCATCTCCTTCAGTGCAGCGTCCGCTTATGCCGACGATGTTAATTTAAAAACAATGATCCCTGGCGTTCCGCAAATTGATGCAGAAGCCTATGTCCTGATCGACTACAACTCCGGCAAAGTGTTGGCAGAAATGAATGCCGATGCCCGTCGTGACCCGGCCAGCCTGACTAAAATGATGACCAGCTACGTGATCGGTCAGTCCATCAAAGCAGGTAAAATCAGCCCGACCGATATCGTCACCGTCGGCCAGGATGCCTGGGCAACCGGCAACCCGGTCTTTAAAGGCTCTTCCCTGATGTTCCTCAAACCGGGCGATCGCGTGCCGGTTTCTGAACTGAACCGTGGCATTATTTTACAATCAGGTAATGATGCCTGCGTGGCGATGGCTGACCATGTCGCCGGCAGTCAGGACGCCTTTGTTGCCATGATGAATAACTACGTCAACGCGCTCGGCCTGAAAAATACCCACTTCGGTACAGTTCATGGTCTGGATGCGGAAGGCCAGTACAGCTCGGCGCGTGATATGGCGTTAATCGGCCAGGCACTGATCCGCGATGTGCCGGAAGAGTACGCCACCTACAAAGAGAAAGAATTCACCTTCAACAATATCCGCCAGATGAACCGTAACGGTTTACTGTGGGATAACAGCCTGAACGTGGATGGCATCAAAACCGGTCATACCGAATCTGCAGGTTATAACCTGGTGGCTTCAGCGACTGAAGGCCAGATGCGTCTGATCTCAGCGGTGATGGGTGGTCACACCTACAAAGGGCGTGAGGTTGAAAGCAAAAAGCTGCTGACCTGGGGCTTCCGCTTCTTCGAAACCGTTTCTCCGCTCAAAGCAGGCAAAGAGTTCGCATCTGAACCCGTCTGGTTTGGTGATACCGATCGTGTGGCGCTGGGCGTGGAAAAAGATGCTTACCTGACCATCCCTCGCGGTCGTATGAAAGATTTGAAAGCCAGTTACGTCATCAATACGCCAGAACTGCACGCACCATTGCAGAAAAATCAGGTGGTCGGCTCGATCAACTTCCAGCTTGATGGCAAAACCATTGATGAGCGCCCTCTGGTTGTCATGAACGAAGTGAAAGAAGGCGGTTTCTTCGGGCGTATCGTGGATTACATCAAACTGATGTTCCATCACTGGTTTGGTTAATTTGCCTGCTTGAAATAGTTTGCAACAGTACCCATATAGTGGGTATAGATATTAGCTCCCGCTCCGGCGGGAGTTATACTTTCAGAGACAATACTTAATACGCGGTACAACACGCTGGAGTGCACATGAAAACCAAACTGAACGAACTGCTCGAATTCCCTTGCACCTTTACCTACAAAGTAATGGGCCTGGCACAACCCGAGCTGGTGGACCAGGTTGTGGAAGTCGTGCAACGCCATGCGCCTGGCGATTACAATCCTCAGGTAAAACCGAGCAGCAAAGGGAATTTCCACTCCGTTTCTATTACGATCACTGCCACACACATCGATCAGGTCGAAACCCTGTACGATGAGCTGGGTAATATCGAAATTGTCCGCATGGTGCTGTAAGCCCTTTCTGAATAATCCGCGCCTGAGCTATTCTCTCGCGCGGTTTTCTCCCTTCTGATGACGATAACCGCCGTGCAATCACAAAATCCGCAAGAACGTATCGTACTGCGCCAGCTTGGCCTGCAGCCTTATGAACCGGTTTCACTGGCTATGCATCATTTCACTGAACACCGTACAGCCGACTCTTTTGATGAGATCTGGCTGGTTCAGCATCACCGCGTCTTTACTCAGGGTCAGGCGGGCAAAGCAGAACACGTGCTGATGCCGGGTGATATTCCTGTTGTTCAGAGCGATCGCGGCGGCCAGGTGACCTACCACGGCCCCGGCCAGCAGGTGATGTACGTGATGGTAGATTTGAAGCGGAAAAAGCTCGGCGTACGCCAGCTAGTTACCACCATCGAACAGACCGTTGTCGATACGCTGGCGCATTTTTCCATTGATGCCTATCCGCGTGCCGATGCGCCGGGTGTGTATGTGGATGGCAAAAAAATCTGCTCTCTCGGGCTACGCATTCGCAAAGGATGCTCGCTGCATGGTCTGGCGCTGAACATTGATATGGATCTGGAACCTTTCCATCGTATCAACCCTTGCGGTTACGCCGGGCTGGAAATGACGCAGGCCAGTCTTGAGAAGCCGGGGCTGACGGTTGATGACGTCATGCCTGTACTGGTAAAATCCTTTAATCATCAACTTAATTATCTGCAGGTCGATGATCTTCCATGGCGGCCGGAGGCATATTCCTCCCCCACCCTGTGATGCCAGATTGTGTATCAGGCAGTCAAAACGACTAATAACGAGTTTTACGGCGAGATTTGGTTTAGTATCACCGGGTTAAGTATCGCAAAGCATCTGATCGCTTACGGATAAGCGCACCCCCGGCCACCCGCACGCCGGGACAGTCTTCAACACTGTCAGGAATGTTTTATGGATGATAAAGATATTAGTGCCAGCCTGAATAAGCTCCGCAATTTGGATCTCAACCTGCTGACAGTTTTTGAAGCGGTGTATCTGCACAAAGGCATTGTTCATGCAGCAAAAGCGCTGAACCTGACTCCGTCGTCGGTCAGCCAGTCTATTCAAAAGCTACGCAATACCTTCCCTGATCCTTTGTTTATTCGCAACGGCCAGGGCATCAGCCCGACAGCCTATGCCACTAACTTGCATAAACACATCAGTCAGGGACTCAGCGCCATTCTCACCGGGCTGGACTTCACGCACGATAATGATAAATCTCGCGTACTGACAGTGAGTTGTTTCCCCTACATTGCGCTGATTACTTTCCCGCTGATCCTCAAAGAACTTGAGAAAATAAACTGTAATTACACCCTGAAGCACCTTCCGCTCAGTGATCCTGAAGATACCCTGATCCAGCATCGTGCCGATTTAGTGATCGACACCAGCCCGTTGTTCAACAAATCGCTCAGGGGCTGCACGCTGATGTCGGATCACACCGTATTTGTGTGCCGCGAGAACCATCCGACCGTGAGCAAAACGCTGACGACTGAACAGGCGCTGACCATGCCGCAAACGACGATCATGACCAATGCCAGCGACCTGAGAAGAATGCAGTTTGAGCTCAGTGAATCCTTGCCCGATCGCCCGATTGTGTTCACCAGCTATAACGCGATCAATATTCTCTCAATGGTTGCCAATACTGATCTGCTGGGCATTTTGCCGGAAAAGATGGTGGATATGTTCGCCCCCACGTTCAAAGTGCAAAAACTGAGCTGCGAAATTCCCACACTGTCATACAGCGTGATCATGTATTACAACAAAACCGCCAAGAGCGACAAAACCTTGAGCATGATTATCGATGCTATTGATGTTGCGTTCGCCGGGCAGGAAAAGCGTTCTCGTTCGTAACGTCTGAAAGATAAACCCGACGCCCGGGGAAATACCGGTTTTCCTGTTGTAAATTTCCACGGGCAGTTAAAAATTTACACACCATTAACACCCATCTTTCTCGCCCGCCACACCCGGCTAATACCTTTTATTTTCAATTGATTATGATAATGCATAACCCGCGATTATCTCTTCAGGGTGTGACTCAGGTTAAATATTTGCAGCATTTAGCACTTCATGTCATGACGAAGGGCTGAACGAAGTGATGCTTCAATGATATAATTTCCGCATTATTTCTACTTTTTTTGATGAATCAGCCAGTTCATTGAATGTCCTGAAAAATCTCGAGTTACGAGAGACAAACCTGGAAGCTGCAAGACTATGAGTAAACCGATTCAGATGGAACGCGGCGTTAAATACCGCGATGCAGATAAGATGGCGTTAATCCCGGTGAAAACCGTGGTCAGCGACCGGCAGGAAATGTTACGTAAGCCGGCATGGATGAAAATCAAATTGCCTGCCGACTCATCCAAAATTCAGGGCATCAAAGCGGCACTGCGCAAGAACGGCCTGCACTCCGTTTGTGAGGAAGCGGCCTGCCCGAATCTGTCAGAATGCTTTAACCACGGTACCGCGACCTTTATGATCCTCGGCGCCATTTGTACGCGCCGCTGCCCGTTCTGCGACGTAGCCCATGGACGCCCAACCGCGCCAGACACTAACGAGCCTGAAAAACTGGCACAGACCATTGCGGATATGGGCCTGCGTTATGTGGTGATCACCTCGGTTGACCGTGACGATCTGCGCGACGGCGGTGCTCAGCACTTTGCCGATTGTATTGCCGCCATTCGTCTCAAAAACCCGACGATTAAAATCGAAACGCTGGTGCCTGATTTCCGTGGCCGTATGGATCGCGCGCTGGACATTCTCAATGAGACACCACCAGACGTCTTCAACCACAACCTGGAAAACGTTCCGCGCGTTTACCGCCAGGTGCGTCCGGGGGCAAACTACGAATGGTCGCTGACCCTGCTGCAACGTTTCAAAGAAGCGCATCCGGAAGTGCCTACCAAGTCAGGCCTGATGGTGGGTCTGGGTGAAACTAACGAAGAAATTATCGAAGTGATGCGCGATTTGCGCCGTCACGGGGTGACCATGCTGACGCTCGGCCAGTACCTTCAGCCAAGCCGTCACCACCTGCCAGTGCAACGTTACGTGAGCCCGGAAGAGTTCGATCAGATGAAAGAAGCCGCGATGGAAATGGGCTTCACTCACGCGGCCTGCGGTCCGTTCGTGCGTTCGTCTTATCACGCCGATCTGCAAGCGAAAGGGATGGAAGTTAAATAATCTGAGGCGCTGAAGTCACCTTCAGCGCTTAATATTTTGTTACTTCTTTATACCTGAATACAAAAAAGGTTGTTCGCGAGAACAACCTTTTTTATTTTGGCCGCCACGCCAGAGACTTCAGTACGGAATACTCAGTCTTTATGCTCTACGCGCTTTTCTTCTTCAGCCGTTTTTTCAGCTGTCGCAGGTGCCGGGGTAGCATCATCATTCATCGCTTTCTTAAAGCCACGCAGTGCAGCACCCAGGTCACCGCCCAGAGAGCGCAACTTGCTGGTACCGAACAACAGAACGATCAGCACGCCGACCACTAACAATTTAGTAATACTTAGACCTTCCATACATACCTTCTTTACACTGAGTGCCAGAAAACAGCGGTAACAACCTGTCATTATTAACGGCCATTCACGACGCTAATACAAACCGAAAATGTAACAGAACGGATCCAGTATTGTGCGCATTATGACCAGCGACGGCGATTATGAGTGAGAACTGCCTGCTCATAAAGCACTTCTGCCATCGGGCGGAGGAAATACGCTGCAAACTTGATGTTGACCCGGATTTTGTTGCAGCGCTGCCCGTCAGATAAAGCGGCTTAAGAAGGCCTGCGTGCGTGGATGCTGTGGATTAACCAGCACCTCGCCCGCCGTTCCCTGTTCGACCACAACACCGCGATCCATAAACACCACGCGGTCTGCCGCCTCTTTCGCAAAACCAATTTCATGCGTCACAACAATCATCGTCAAGCCCTGCTTCGCCAGATCCCGCATGGTCGACAGCACTTCGCCCACCAGTTCCGGGTCGAGCGCCGAGGTCGGCTCATCGAACAGCATCAGTTTAGGTTTCACCGCCAGCGCTCGGGCAATCGCCACACGCTGTTGCTGTCCGCCAGAGAGATGGCGCGGATAAGCATCGGCTTTATCGCTCAGACCGACCTTTTCCAGCAGCTCGCGGGCATATTTTTCCGCCTCCTGCCGCGACTCTTTATGCACGCCAACCGGGGCTTCGATAATATTTTGCAGCACGGTCATGTGCGGATAAAGATTGAATTGCTGGAACACCATACCGATATCCCGGCGCTGGCGTGCAATCGCCCGTTCAGACAATTTATGCAGCCGCTCGCCACGCAGCTCATACCCGATCTGCTCGCCGCCCACCATGATTGAACCGCGATCGATATCTTCCAGATGATTGATACAGCGCAAAAATGTGGATTTACCCGAGCCCGAAGGACCGAGGATGACCACGACTTCGCTGGGTTTCACATCCAGATCTATGCCTTTCAGCACTTCATTGTCGCCGTAACTTTTATGCACGTTACGGGCAACCACCAGTGACGCCGGTTCGGATGACCCGATGTCGGAGGGTAAATGACTCATAAGTCCTCCTTGCGGGCCATGCCCGGTGAATTCATGATCGGCGCGGCCTTTTCTTCCGCAGCATGTTGACGGCGCTTCACGCTGGGCAACGTGCGGCGCGTGCCACGGGAGTAGTAACGCTCGATGGCGGACTGTCCGAGATTAAGCAACGACGTAATAAACAGATACCAGATCACCGCAACCATCAGCATCGGCACCACTTCAAAGGTCCGGTTGTAAACGGTTTGCACCGAATATAACAGGTCACCCATGGCAATGACGCTGACCAGCGACGTCGCTTTGATCATACTGATCAGCTGGTTACCGGTAGGCGGAATGATCGAGCGCATGGCCTGAGGAATAATGATCCGGCGCAGCGCACGGCCACGGCTCATGCCAAATGCCTGGGCCGTTTCAGCCTGACCGTTATCGACTGACAGCAAACCAGCGCGAATGATTTCTGCCATGTACGCAGCCTCATTCAGCGCCAGCCCCGCAATGGCGGCCGTCAGCGGTGTGATCAAATCGTTGGTATTCCAGCTCATGTATTCAGGGCCAAACGGAATGCCCAACACCACGCGCGGGAACAACGTCGACATGTTGTACCAGAACAACAGCTGAACCAGCAGCGGCGTACCCCGGAAGAACCAGATATAAAGCCCCGCCAGCTGCCGCAGCAATAAGCTGTTCGACAAACGCGCTATCGCCAGCATCAGACCAATGAACACACCGAGCACCATTGAAACAACGGTCAGGCCGAGCGTGACGCCCAGACCTTTAATCACCGTACCTTCCGTGAACCATTGGGCAACAACGTGCCATTCAAAGTTTTTATTCTGCGAGATGCCCCAGAGAACATCCGCGGCGATCAGCAGCACCACAATCCATGCCACCCAGCGGCCAACGCTGCGTGGCGCATGGGAGAACTCAACGTTACGACGTGGATCCTGCGTATAGTCGTCCTTGACTGCCGGCTTTAAACTATACGTTTTATCGGTCATTTAGGTTGTGCCTTTGCCAGATTGATGCCCGGTGCCTGGATCATGTTGCCTTCCAGACCCCATTTTTTCATGATGATGGCATAGGTACCGTTATCAAACAGCTTCTGATAACCGGCGAGAATCGCATCCCGCACCGCTGAGTCTTTCGGCACCACCGTGCCCTGGAAAATATCACCGAAACCATTCGGCTGGCCGGTACCGGTCAGTTCCAGCTGGCCATTGGCTTTCTCAACAAAATAGGTCAGCGGCGCCTGAGAAGAGAAAAATGCGTCAGAGCGGTTGGAACGCACCGCCAGAATGGACGTTGGCTGATCGCTGAAAGATTGCACGGTCACGGCAGGTTTGCCGTCTTTCACGCACACCTCAGACTGCTTGCGGATAACCTGTTCCGCTGAACCTCCCGCCATCACGGCAATGCGTTTGCCGCAGGTATCGCCGAGAGCATTGATCTTTTCCGGGTTGCCTTTACGCACACCAAACACAACGAACTCTTTGACGAAATCGACGAAATCATTCTTAGCCTGACGATCAGGATAATCGCCAATCGGGCCGATGCCCATCTGGTAGCGGCCAGCGGCCATACCGCTGAGGATCCCGGACAAACCGGTCACCGAGGCATGTTCAATTTTTACACCCAGCACTTCTCCCAGCGCATGGGACAAATCGGCACTCGCGCCGTCGAGGCCGTTGCTGCCGGTCACGATTTCATAAGGAGGGAAAGAGCCATTATTCACAGAGGTCATCACACCCGACTTCTGAATGTCCGCAGGTAATTTGGCGTGGATCGCCGGGTCCATCGTCTGAGTCGGGATCGCAACACTTTCAGCAGCAAAAGCATTTAAGGAAGACACGGAAAGTAAAGCAGCAGTCAGCACCGCGGCCTGACGTAATTGTTTTGCCATCATCTCTTATTCCTCTGTGTAAAAAATCAGTCTGTGAGTTTATGAATGTTGTGTATTTATAATTGGAGCCTTCCGTGGCGAACTTCTTTTGAGTGATATTTTTGGGGTCTTTCTTTACAACGAGTTCCCTGGTGAGGCGCTCGCGTTACTGCCTTGAGCACTGAATATCAGCCGTTGAGGACCGGCCGGATCAGGCTCAGTCGTTGTGCAGCTGCGGCAAACCAAAACGGCGGTTTGCCAGCACCGGCAACACTTTTCGGGCATGTGCCAGACGTGCTTTGTCCAGCTCGGCAAATATCAGGGCGGGGGCTTCGGCGGCGCGGGCAATCGCCACGCCCAGCGGATCCACCACCATACTGTTGCCGATATTACGCTCGCCACATTCACCCACTGCCACCATGTAACTGGTATTTTCCAGCGCGCGAACCGAGACCAGCATGTCCCAATGCATTTCTTTCAGCGGACCTTTTACCCAGGCAGCAGGCAGCACCAGCACGTCTGCGCCATCCAGCACCAGACGGCGCGCCAGCTCCGGGAAACGCACGTCGTAACAGGTCATCAGGCCGATGTTAAACCCGGCCACCTCAACCAGCGGCGGCACATCATCGCCCGCGGTGACGTTTTTGGATTCCTGTGACGAGAAAGCGTCATACAAATGCAGCTTGCGGTATTGCGAAATAATTTCGCCATTGCGGATAGAAATCAGCACGTTATAGGCACGATTGTCTGGCGCAGGCGTATGCACGCTCATCATGGTGGTCATCTGATTGCCACGACTGGCGGCCAGCAACTGACTGACAAACGGGCCGTCCAGCGGTTGTGCAGCTTTCAGAACTAAATCCGGATCAGTGATATCGCGCGCCAGAATACCTTCCGGCAGCACCAGCAAATCTGCGCCTGCTTCCAGGGATTTCGCCATCAGCGAAAGGCAGGTTTCTACGTTAGCTTCCCACTCGCGGGAAACGGCAAACTGACCTAATGCAACTTTCATCATGATTTCTCCGGCCATTAACGGGTGGCAAATTGCGGGAACAAATCTGCCGGCGTCAGGCGCTGAGCGGTCAGCCCCTGGGCATGTAATTCATAAGCAAAATCGTCGATCATTTTTTCGTTGGCGGCGAAACCGTTTGCATTCCAGTTCGCAGGCAAATCGACCACTGTGCGGCGTAAATCATCCAGCAACCACGGCGTGGTATCGGCGTATTTCGCGCGCTTATCCATCCAGAGTTCGTAAGACTGATCGATAATGTCGCTTAACGCCTGCGGCAGCCAGGGGTGAGCGTCAGCCAGCGCCGGTTTGATCGCCAGTAAGTGAATACCGGGGATGTAACCCACGCGGTTAAAATAGGCCAGTTCAGCCGCGCGGAAATCCGGCTGGAACTGACGGAAACCGGAATCCGGTTTAAAGAAGCCGTCAGGCATAAATGGCGTGAAGATCGCGTCCAGCCAGCCTTCCTGCAACAGTTCCATCATAGGACGTTCGCCCGGAACCGCTTCGATACGCCCTTCGCGGCCAAAACCCGCCAGACGATCAACAATCGGGTGCGCCTGCGTCAGACGGCCCACGTACCAGTTAGCGTCTTCGATACCCACGCCTTCCAGCGCCAGCAGCGTACGGGTCCAGGTATTGCCTGAATCCTGCCAGCCGGTAAGGCCGATGCGTTTACCCGCCAGTTGCGACAGTTCGGTCAGCGGACTGTCTTCGCGGGTGATAATGCAGCGCTGACGAAAACCGCGCATCAGGAAGTGCGGTATGGCCAGCAGATCGGTTTCACCACGGGCGCGGCCCTGGGCATAACGGCTGAAAGAGACTTCACCGGCGTCGTACTTCTCACTGGTCGCCAGGTTATCGACCAGCGTACCCACACGATCAATCTCGAGGGTAAACCCTTCAGGTTTAAGATCGCCCAACGCCAGTGGCGTAAAATAATCCCAGTCACGAACGGCCAGCCTGATGGTAATCGTCACATCTATCCCCTTAAGTGTCAGCATTTGATATGCAGAAAGACAATGCTGCGCTGCGCAGTTTGTTCATCATTCGTTCACAAACTCGTCCACAAACGCATTAGATTCTTTTACGAAGGAGATGATGTTCACGACAGCATGATTATTTTATCGCCTCCGTTGGCTAAGTTTGATACTAATGGCATAAATTAATATGTACAATAGAATCTTTGTTACTGAACAAAAGGCAAAAAAATGGCTGAAAACTCCCCGGAAAAAACGCTGGACGCAGAATGCTTAGCAATACAATTGCAGGACCGTTCAATGCGGGGTATTGCGATTGAAACGGCGGCGCTGATCCGCTCGGGCGTGATCGAAATTGGTACCCATCTGCCTGCCGTTCGTGAGCTGGCGCAGGCGTTAGGCGTCAGCCCGGCCACGGTTTCCGCCGCCTGGGGCCAGCTGCGTCGGCAAAAAGTCATTGCCGGACGCGGCAGAAATGGCGTCTGGGTTTGCGGCGACATGCTTTCACCGCGCCCTGCCCGTTTTGAAAAAATCGGTAACTTTGGCGAGCACATCATCGCCGATCTGGCGCTGTCTTCGCCCGATCCCGCGCTGTTGCCAGATCTGCATGAAGCCATGCAGCAAGGGGTCAGCGCCGATAACCTCAACAGTTATCAGCGCGAAGCCATTGCCCCGGCTTTACTGGAGGCGGTGAAACCTGACTGGCCGTATGACGCACCGGCGTTTATGGCGGCTGACGGCGGGTTCGATGCGATGAATCTGGCACTGCAAACCTTACTGATGCAGGGCTCAGTGGTCGCGATTGAAGACCCGACGGCCACGCGATTGCTGGATATGCTGGATAATCTTGGCGCGCAGGTGGTGCCGGTGAAATGTGATGAATTCGGCCCGACGCCGGAATCACTGAGCCACGCGCTGGCCAAAAACCCGTCGGCATTTATTTTCCAGCCCCGCACTCATTCCCATTGCGGCCATGCACCTGATGCAGAACGTTTTGCGGCGCTGGCGGCCATTCTCGCCGGGAGCAATGCGCTGATTATCGAAGACGATGGTATCGGACAGCTCTCCGCTTATCCGCCGGTCAGCATGGGCAGCGTCCTGCCGGAGCGCACCGTACACGTGCGCTCCTATTCAAAAGCCTATGGCCCGGATTTACGGCTGGCCGTGCTTTCCGGTTCTGAAGATCTCGTCAAACAAATCAAATCTTTCCGCAACTTTGGCGCAGGCTGGTCGAGCCGCATTTTGCAACAAGCGCTGGCATGGTTGATTAAGGATCAAAACACTCAGGAAGGGATTACGCATGCCAAAGCGATTTATGCCGCACGGCGCAAGGCAATGTCAGATGCCCTGCGGATCCGCGGAGTGAACATCCCTGAGCGCGACGGGCTGGCGATGTGGATCCCGGTGCCGTCAGAGCAGTTCGCGCTGGTGACGCTGGCCGCACGCGGTATCGCCGTGTTGCCGGGCGAGCGCTGCCGCATCGGACCGGGGCAGTTTATCCGCATCAGCACCAGCCAGATCCACGCTGATAAAGTCGATCTGATTGCCGATGCCATTGTGCTGGCGATGGGCTGACGTTTTACGCTAAAATCAGCCCCTGCTGTATGGAGATGACATTCCTCCCAAACCGCCTTTACCGGCTGATGATGTCTACGCAATCTCGCGAGAGGTTCGTAGCATCGCGCCCGGACCTTTCTGTTTTTTCTCTGTTTATAAGGTTTTCTATGTTCAGCACCTTACTTGCAGTTTTTATTGGCGGCGGTATTGGCAGCGTTGTCCGTTGGTATGTCAGCCTGAAAATGAACGGAATGAGCCCGGTGCTGCCGGCTGGCACACTGACGGTCAATCTGGTCGGCGCATTTATCATCGGGCTGTGTATCGCCATTTTCAGCCGGATGACGCATCTTGATCCGGTATGGAAAATGCTGATCACCACCGGCTTTTGCGGCGGGTTAACCACGTTTTCCACCTTCTCGCTGGAAGTGGTGTACATGTTGCAGGACGGTCGTTTTGGTGCAGCCTTACTCAATATGGCGCTCAATCTCGCCGGTTCACTCGCCATGACCTTGCTGGCGTTTGCACTGGTCAGTTGGTACAGCGCGCACTGATTCACCCCGGCGGCGATCTCTTTTCTGCTCTGAGACGCCGCCGTGGCTTCATTTTGTGACCTGCGTTCCGCTTCCTCTCCTTTGTCTTAATGTTTCCTTCATGTTCTGCCGCGATAATGGCCAGCATCAATTCCGGTTCATTCATGTACACATGAGGTATGCCATGTTCTCTGCTCCAAAAACGTCATCCGAATATCTGGTTGTGGCCCTTTGCGTCCTGACCGTCGCCGCTTTTTTCCAGGCGTACTTCGCTTAATCACACCGCCTGCAGGTTGTGATACCCCTCTTTTCGCTGACGGCGCATTTCTCTGGAATGCGCCGTTTTGCCGTCTTCATCATACAAATATTTACCTGCCGGACCTTATTGCCTATAATTGAGAATGATCGTTCACACTCATTAACGGCGACCCGCCAGGACATCCATGCTTGCCCCACAAACCTGCACTAAAGACGCGCGCATCAACGCCCGACGTGACCAGATCATCGCCGCCGCCCGCCTGTGTTTTCGCAAACATGGTTTTCACGGTGCCGGTATGGCTGAAATCGCCAAAACGTCACAGCTCAGCGTGGGACAGATTTACCGCTACTTCGCCAATAAAGACGCCATCATCGAAGAAATTGTTCGCCGGATGGTGACGAATAAAATTCAGCTGATCACCGGTAATGCCCATAATTTACAGCAGGTGGCGCACAATCTGGCGCACCGGCGCATCGGCAATCTGAGCTCGCCGTTTAAAGAAGACATTTGCATGGAACAAAAAGAACAGGCCGAAATAGACCACGCCCTGATGCTCGAAGTCGCTGCCGAAGCGACCCGCAATCCGGTGGTAGAGAAGATCTGGCGTGACTCAGAAAAACAACTGTTCAATGAAGCAAAATCCTTCTTAAGTAAAAGTTTCCCGCAGTTTTCAGATGCCGAAATGACCGCGAAAGTGGAAAGCCTGGCGGTCATCTGCGAAGGCACCGCATTCCGCCGCCTGACTACCGCTCACGCTGATGCAGAACGCCTGGAAGCCTTATACCATCGCTACTTTCAGGATCTGTTCAACACGGATTTTCTCTCCCCCAAACCGGAATAACTCTTCACCATGAGCGCTCACTTGCATGAAAAACGCCTCGGCTACGCCCTGGTTCTCGGCTCACTCGCGGCTCTCGGCCCGTTGTGTACTGACCTGTATTTACCGGCTCTGCCGGAGCTGGCCGGAGAGCTGAATACCTCGACCGCCAGCGCCCAGCTAAGCCTCACTGCCGGTTTACTCGGCCTCGGTTTCGGCCAGCTGATCTTTGGTCCGCTCAGCGATCGTTATGGCCGTATTCGCCCGCTGTTATGGTCGCTGGCTCTGCTGCTGGCGGCGTCGGTATGGTGCGCCATGGCGCAGGATATCCATCAGTTGATCGTCGCCCGCTTATTGCAGGGGATCGCCGGTGCCGGTGGCGCGGTATTGTCACGCGCCGTCGCCAGAGATTTATACAACGGGCATGAACTCACACGGTTCTTTGCGTTACTGATGCTGGTTAACGGGCTGGCACCGATCATTGCGCCGGTTCTGGGTGGTGCGATGCTGAGCTGGATGAACTGGCGGGGGATTTTCGGCGTACTGGCGGTGATCTCCATCATGCTGTTTGCTTCCGCTGCGCTGAAATTGCACGAAACCCTGCCGCAGGAACGCCGTTCGCAAGGCGGAATTTTCAGTATGCTCGGCTCGGTCTTTTCGCTGCTCAGGCACCGTCCGTTTATGGGGTTGTGCCTGACGCAGGGGTTCGTGATGGCAGGAATGTTTGCCTACATCGGCGCATCGCCCTTCGTGTTGCAGCAGATTTACCACCTCAGCCCGCAGATGTTCAGCCTGTGTTTTGCCGTTAACGGCATCGGGTTAGTGATTTCAGCCCAGGTATCGACGCGCTTTAGCCGTCGCTATGGCGAAATGGCGCTGGTTAAAACCGGATTGTGTATTGCTGCCGTAGCCTCTGTCGCGCTGGTGATTGCCGCAAGCCTTGGCGCACCGCTGATTATGCTGCTGATACCGCTGTTCTTCTCGGTGATGGTGATCGGGATTGTCAGCCCGAATGCGGGATCGCTGGCGATGCAAAGTCAGGGGAAAAATGCGGGCAGCGCGTCGGCACTGCTGGGCGTGTGCATGTTTGCGCTGGGTGCGATTGCCGTGCCCGTCACCGGTTTTGGCAGTATGCCAGCGCTCTCGATGGCGCTGACCATGCTCGGATGCTACGCGATTGCCATCGTGCTGTTTATGACCCTGGTGAAAAAACCGGCGTAATACTCTCAGTATTACAGGCAACATATTCTGCGTATTACAGGCAAAAAAAAACCCGCTTCGGCGGGTTTTTAAGTAATCGGCTAAAGTCAGATAGCGATAACGTTAGCAGCCGACGGGCCTTTGGCACCATTGGTGATTTCGAACTCTACGCGTTGGCCTTCAGCAAGGGTCTTGAAGCCCTGGCTGGAAATAGCAGAGAAATGAACGAAAACATCTTTGCTGCCATCTTCAGGGGTAATGAAACCAAAACCTTTAGATTCATTGAACCACTTAACGCTACCTTTAATCTTAGACATCAAACTTACCTTTACGTGAATGTTGGACACAAAATGTGTGTCAAATACAGTACAGCAACAGATCTCCATTTTGTCCAGAATTCTGATGGCAATAAGCGATAAACCTCTCATTCCTGACTTTTCATTGCCGCTTTCTTCTGCAAAATCAGCCATCCACGGCGTGCTGTCGCGAGACGTCAGAAAAACGAATCGTCGTCATCGTTGAAATCATCAGAACCCATATCATCGGAACCGAAGCCGGAATCGAGATTGTTGTCGCCCAGGGAAGCATCTTCCCAGGACGGCTGATTGCTGTCGAAACCCTGATTATTGTTATCCAGAAAACTGCTGTCAGCAGGATTGAGATCCTGCACCGGCGGTTCCTCAATGATATTGACGATTTCCTGTGGCTGACTGTGATGGAACATACCGGTCAGCATATCGGCCAGCACCACGCCACCGGCCACACCCGCCGCCGTGCGCAGCGCGCTGCCCAGAAAACCCGGCGCCTGCGCAGCCGCCTGAGCCGGTGCCGCCTGTTGTCCGGCATATTGTGGTGGCTGTTGAGGCTGCGCGCCCCACCCCTGCGTGCCGGGAATTGGCTGACTGCCCTGCTGCGCCGTGCGCTGCGGTTCAGGCTGGGAAGATCCCCCGCCAAACAGTCCGGCCAGAAAACCGCTGCTCTGTGGTTTGGTCTGCTGCGCCTGCTGCAACTGCCCGATCTGCTGTTGCAACGCCTGCACCTGGCCGTTGAGTTTGGTCAGCGCCGCTTCCTGAATAATCATCGCCTGCGCCATGTAATAAGGAGCCGACGGCTGCTGGCGGATATGATCCTGAATCACACGTTCCGCTTCCGCATCGCGCGGCGCAGTGCTGGACTCAGCTTGTTGCAGGCGACTAAAAAGCCCGTCAATTAAACGCTGTTCTTCAGATTGCATACATTCACCTTGTTGATATGGCGTAATTCGCCGTGCGTCGCCCGCTGCAACACACAGCCAGAACTTAGGAATCACACTAATACAATTGAATTAAAGTATGAATTAACCGAGTGTCAACGAATGTGACGAATGTAAATGGCGTTCGGGGAGTGCTGCGCAGAAGGAAACCCGCCTGCCGGAAAGCAGGCGGGAGAAGGCCGGACTTATTTTTTAGCTGACCAGCCGAGGATGAAGTCCTGATCCGGCAGCTGGGTGTATTGACGCACGATGTCGTGATACGTCTTCGCAGGATCCAGGGTTTTGAATTCCTGCGGATAGATAAATTTCGCCAGATATTCCATCCCGACGATGTTGTACGGATGGTTATAGAACTGGTGATAAATCGCGTAAACATTGCCGTTCATCACCGCCGGAATTTGCGCCACACCGGTACGTGAGGTCAGCACTTTCGCTTCTTTATCCAGGCTGGCCTGATCGGCGCCGTAACCGAAAGGCAGAATGTGCGTGACAGAACCGCCTTTAGGACGCGCGGAACCGGTCATGATATAGACGTCCGGCTTCATGCTGATCACCTGCTCCAGCGACACGGTGCCCGACGCGCCCGGCAACAGTTTACTGCCAATATTGTTGGCCTCTACCGCCTGGATCAGTTTGCCCCAGCCTGCGTTGCCGTGGGTGAAACAGCAGGAATCATCGCGACCGGCAATGGGTTCGATGAAGACGTTAGGTTTGTTTTTAATGCCCGCGACGGCTTTCTGAATGCTCTGAAGATGCTCGTTATAGAACTGCGTGTACGCACGGGCATTGTCTTCCTGATTCATCACTTTACCCAGCAGATCGATGCTCGCTGCGGTATTTTTTGCCGGGTCCAGTTCGTAGTCCAGGAACACCACCGGAATGTGCAGTCCGGCAAGTTTATCCAGCACACCGGCCTGCGCCAGGGAATCTTTTGCACGCAACTGGGCGATCATCAGATCGGGTTTCTTCGCGATCACGGTTTCCAGATCAATCTGCCCTTTATCACTGAAGCCCATATCGAGGATCTTCGCAGATTCCGGCCATTTGCTTTTCAGCATGTCCCAGGTGCCGCTGTCGGTTTTCTTCAGCAGGTTGTTCCATGCCACCACGTGCTGGAAAGGATTGGCCTTATCCAGAACCGCCAGCGCCAGCAAATCACGGCCATCCTGCAAAATCACGCGCTGCGGCGCTTTATCGATAGTGACTTTCTGCCCGGCCAAGTCCGTCACGGTAAGCGGGTACGTGGTGGCAAAAGTGGAGAACGATGCGGCCATCAGACCGGCAACAGACAGCACGCGAGCGGTGTTCTTATACATGCAAAGCCCCGAAAATGAGAATGAATGAAAAGTGATTTTGATAATTGTTATCAAAAAGGAGGAAATAATAAACAAGGAATGATTGATGAGGCAATGGTTTTGCAGGGATGAGCGAGGATAAAACATGTCGAAATATGAACGGGATACCTGAAAGGCATCCCGTTTGGCTTAAGTCATAGGATAAATTTACCGCACCGGTTAACCGGTTACCGGCCAATAAACCGCAGCAGGAATTCGCTCACCATCGCCCGTTTAAAGGCAGACTGCGCCTTGTCCGCCGCCGCGCTGTGCCCGCCTTCGGTATTCTCATAAAAATAGACATCAGGAATACCCATCGCCTGCATTTTCGCTGCCATTTTACGCGCATGGTCTGGCCCGACGCGGTCATCGCTGGTTGCCGTCGAGAACAGCACCGGCGGGTATTTTTTTGCCGGAGAGAGGTTGTGATACGGCGAGAACTCGCGGATAAAAGCCCACTCTTCAGGATCCTGCGGGTCGCCATACTCGGCAATCCACGAAGCACCGGCAGAAATCTGCGTGTAACGTTCCATATCCAGCAACGGCACTTCGCAGACAATCGCCCCGAATAATTCCGGGTAACGCGTCAGCATATTGCCGACCAGCAGACCGCCGTTGCTGCCGCCCTGCGCGGCAAGATGCGCCGCAGAGGTGACGTTACTGGCGATCAGCGCTTTGGCGACTGACGCGAAATCTTCATATGCCCGCAGACGTTTTTCTTTCAGCGCCGCTTTGTGCCATTCCGGTCCGTATTCGCCCCCACCGCGAATATTGGCCAGAACAAATACACCGCCGCGATCCAGCCACGCCACGCCGCTGACGCCGAGATAATACGGATCCAGCGACACCTCAAACCCGCCATAACCGTACAACAGCGTCGGATTTTTACCGTCATACACCACGTCTTTGCGGCAGATAACAAAATAAGGCACGCGGGTGCCGTCGTCGGATTGCGCAAAATGCTGACTGACCTGATACCGGGACGCATCGAAATGCGACGGATCCTGTTTCAGTAATTCCGCTGGCTGGTGTGCGCCGTTGTCCAGATCCCCCAGCGACAGGCTGGCCGGTTGCAGGAATCCGCTGACACTCATGAAATATTGGTTCGAATCGTCTGCCACGCCCCAGGCATTGATTTTGCTCAGTTCCGGCACATGTCCGAACGGCTCACGCCGCCAGTCACCCTGTTCCGGCGTCAGGACTTCAAGGCGGTTTACCACGTCGCGCGTGATACTGAGAATGATGTGATCGCGGGTGCAGGAATACCCGCTGAGCTGATCCTGTGCGGTCGGCATAAACAGCGGTTTCAGCGCGCGTTCACCGGCCATAAAGGCGTCAAAATTCATGGTCAGCAGAGAACCCGAGGGCCAGCTTTCGCCGCTGACCTGCCATTCGCTGGCAGGCTGGATCAGGATCCACTCGCGCCACGAGCTGAATTTAGCATCGGCCGGCACATCAATTTTGACCAGATGCTTTTTCTCATCCAGCAGGAACACTTCGCGATGATAAAAGTCGATCACCCGCACCACATAATCGTGTTCGAAGCCTTTAAAACTGTCGTGATAGCCGACCGCCATCATGTCTTTTTTACCGGCGCTGTAAACCGTTGTGGCTTCGCTGAGCGGTGTGCCGCGTGACCAGATTTTCACGATGCGCGGATAACCGGAGTCGGTGAGTGAATCTTCCCCGAAGTCGGTGGCGACAAACAGATGGTCATGATCAATCCAGCCCGTGCGACTTTTCGCCACCGGCAGGAAAAAGCCGTCAGAGACAAATTCGCGCGTTTGCAGATCAAACTCACGCACTTCCGACGCATCACCCCCGTCGGGTGAAAGAAAAATCAGCGCGCGCTTAAAATCGGGTTTGAGCGGGTACACGCCGTGGTACACCCAGTCTTTCCCTTCCGCTTTGCCCAGCGCGTCGATGTCCAGCAGCGTTTCCCAGTGCGGTTCAGCTTTGCGGTACTCCTCCAGCGACGTGATGCGCAGCAGGCCGCGCGGATTCTGCGCATCCTGCCAGAAGTTGCACCAGGTTTGGCCGAATTTGCTGATGCCGGGGATCTGATCCGGAGAATTCAGCGCCTCAAGCACTTTCTGGCGAAGAGGCTCGAAATCGCGGCCTTGAGTAAACGCCGCCAGCGTGACCGGATTTTGTTCATGCGCCCAGGCCAGCGCCTGTTCGTTGCGTATGCCTTCCAGCCAGATAAAGTCATCCTGCTGCGGGGTTGTTGAGTCAGTCGTCATGCGGTTCTGCTCCTTCAGTCATGAGTTTGCGAAGTTATTGCACCAGGATGCCCTGAATCAGGCTGGCCTTGACCACGGTCACCTGCGAAATGTTCAGCGCCTGCATAAAACCTTCCACCAGCAGTAAATTACTGACGTCGGTGGCGCGATATTCGCCGGTGAGTTCGCTGTCGCCTTTCCATACCTGATTTTTCGACACGCGCTGCACATCTTCCAACGTGTAAGTATTGTTCGCCGGACGCAGCTGATCTTTTACAGAAAAGCCGTGAACACCACCGATACCAATCACCCGGCGGGTCTGCGCATCCTGTTTGATTTGCGGGCTGACGTGCGTTCTCGCATAGAAATTCACGTAACGCAGCACGGTATTGCGCAGCGAACCGATCGGGTTCGGAGACGCGGCTTTATCCAGCGCCTGATTCTTCAGCACGCTGATAATAAATTCTTTCAGCGTCACCGACGCCAGTTTGCCCTGATAAATGTCCGTGACCGTTTTGCCGTTTTGCTCACGCAATGCCGTCATCTGCATCGATCCGCCGCCGATGTCCCACACCAGCAGATCTTCATTTTTCACACTGTTGTCATGCAGTGCGGTTTTTGCCGAGAGGAACCCCAGTGCGGCTTCCTGTTCCTGCGTGATGATGCGCAGCTGAACCTGTGCCTGCTGGTTAAACAGGTCGATCACCTGCTGCCCGTTTGACGCCGAGCGGAACACCGCCGTCGCCACACCGGTGATGCGTTGCGGGTGGAAAGTGCGGGCCTTGTCCACCATCTCTTTCAGCGCAGTGACGCCCTGCTGCTGCATCGCGCTGCTGATTTGATTGTTGCCGGATTTGCCTAAATCTTCGTTAAACCCCAGCGGACGCTGATCTTCATACAGCACTTTGCCCAGCTGATGACGGCAGATATCGACCTGTGCGACCTGAATTTTAGTGGTGCCCGAGCCCATATCAATACCGGCGCGGGTTTCTATACACTGGCTGGCCAGCGCCGAAAAAGTGCTTAATGCCAGTACCAGCCCCAGAAGACTATTACGTGTGAAATTCATTTCATCCTGCCCTGAAAAATATAATAAAAATCATAAAGCACTCAGGAATACCTGTTTTATCGCTGTGATTTCAAGCTTTTTTGCTTTCTGTTTACCCGCTGGCTTTGCCAAAAAGCGCAATCCGGCGGCATAAAAAAAGCGAAAAGACACTGCATTTTGTCCTAAATAATGAGTTATGCGATCCAGCGATGATCTGGCTATGGCTTTTTGTGAGTCAGTTCAAGCATTGAAATAACAGGAACGCCTATAAAGAAATCATTACCTTGTGATGACAAAAAATGACGGAATTGTGAGGTAAGAATGAGGCACTAAATCAGGCAGTACGATAAAGGAGTAAAAATATGGAATGGAAAATTATAGATATCCTGAACATCCCGCACACAGGCTTGAAATATATCTGCATTCAGGCATTTAAAAACCTGAAGCTGATTTTGTCAGTCGATGACAATTTCTCCCTGAAGACCGGTGACACCTTAGAAATCACACCGGAAGGTTATTCACTGAACCGCCATGAACCACAAACGCTGAAGATCCACCGCATGATGCCGTATTGTCAGCAACGCTGGCAGTCGCTTTCCATCCAATGAAGACGTCTTTGACATGATGATCCCCGCTTCGATGAAAGTGTTAAATGCATTACTCGAATAAAAAAGCCGGTTATGACACCGGCTTTTTTTTATCTCTTTTTTGGTCAGATAACCCGTCATGCTCGCCGAATACCTGCTGCGGCACATCCACCCAGCGGTCTTTACGTGTCGCTTCGTATTGCTGATTCTTCGGATAGTAAATCCGATTTTCCGCTTTATTGGCTTCGCCAATCGTCAGTAAATGCACCTCATCATCGGTGTTATTAATGAAGGTATGACAGATACCGGTTCCCTGGGGAAATGCGACAGCATCACCCGGTTTCAGCGGGTGCAAATCCCCGTTGATCCAGGCATCCGGATGCCCCTGCAACACATACACGAACTCATCTTCCGCACTTTCTGCGTGCGGGTAGCTGGTACGACGCCCCGGTAACAAACGTTCGTGGTGAATACCGATACGCGTCAGCCCCAGTGCTTTACCGAGCGGCGCGCCAATTGACATCAGCTCATCATCGCCGGGATAACTGCCGTCGTCCGGGCCTTCAAGCTCCGTCCAGTGACGGATAAAATCGGGTCTTTCCTTGCTCATAATGCCTCTGAGGAAACTGGATTTAATACTGCGTTGGTGATTTCACCGGCGTGGCATAAATGCTTTGCACCTGCTCTTTAGGCAGACAGGCAAATTTTATGTGCACCTTTTCGCCGTCATTACTTTCGCCCAGCGTCTGGAATTTTCCGCTACAGAAATCAAAAATCTTTTTATAGGTATCCGCGCGGCGGTGACGTTCCAGAATGGAAAATACGGACGAAAAATAACTCGCCTGCCCCTGCGCGAAAGACGCATCGAAATTGGCAGGACGATAGGTTTCATCGCCCACCGGTTCATCAATACTTGAGCATCCTGCCAGTAAACTCATCAACACGACTGTTGCTATCATCACTTTTTGACTATTTTTCATCATTATTCATCCCGAAAAATGTTTATCCCAATCAGAAAAAAAAGGTTATGCCCTGCCTGCACTGCCAATACTGTTTTTGCCATTTTGCTTCACGCTGGCGACCGCGCGCTCGGCGGCGGCCAGCCATTGATGGTAATCTTCCCGGCCGCGTGACGTGGCAATCCCCACACTCAGCGAACACTGGAAACCCGCGTCCTGCGACAGGCGGATCTCCGACACCTTGAGTAATAACCGGTACCCCACCGCGTAGGCTTCTTCTTCGGAAATTCCCGGCAAGATCACCACAAACTCATCGTCGCCCAACAGCGCCGGAAAATCATGTTCGCCGGTTTCCTGACGCAATATCGTCGCAACGGCCCGCAGGACATAGTCGCCCGCCTCAGTGCCGAACAGGTCGTTCACCATTTTCAAATCATCGACATCCAGCACCATCAGGCACGAAAGATCGTGTTTTGAACGCTCGAACTCCAGCATCAGCCGTCGGTCCAGCAACCGGCGGTTCGGCAACCCCAGAAAAGGATCCATCAGCGCGGTTTTCTCCAGTTCATGCTGTTTATCACGCAGTTTTCTGGAGATGGAATAGTTGGCGGCGCTGAACGCGATAATGTAAATCGTCGACAGCGGCAACGTCAGCCACAACGTTCTGTCGGTGACCACGGGATACAACGTCATACCGGACAACGGCCAGCACACAATAAAACCGGCGCAGAAGAACACCATCGCACGGCGTAATAACCGCCAGCCGCCCGCGGAGAAACGGTCAGCAATAAGGATAGACGTAATAATGGCCGACGGCAGCGGACAGATCCCCATCATCGCCACCCAGGCGCCTCCGGCAACGGCATCAAAAGCCAGATTTCTGAACTCAGCCTGATTCGATTTTTTAGCGCGGCGGGAAATCCGCATGGCGACGTGTGGCCAGACAAACACATTGAGTACCAGCAACCCGAGAGGCAGCCAGGATGCACCGCGCTCCACCAGTACCGACGCGATCGGGAAAAAGCACAGGAAAGTGCCCAGCATGCGCATGAGATACATTCGTCGCAGAAAACGATCCGAACGTTCACGCACATGGTGATCATCCGGGAAATAATATGGCATACCTGACAAAGCTCGCTGAATGTAATTCTTTTTATAGTAGTCGAGTTAGTGATAACTCATCTACAAAAAGCACGGTATTCAATGGCAGGAACAGAGGGTCTTTTTGACTTATTTAGAGCGTCTTAGGGATTTAACGGGGAAATTTGAGATAACACTGGCAAATGAATAAAAAACGGCCATATCAGAATGGGCATTCCAATATGGCCGGGAGGGGGCAACTGACTCTTTTCTTACGCCGTCAGCGTCGCCATATCGATCACAAAGCGGTATTTCACATCACTTTTCAGCATACGTTCGTAGGCGTCATTGATGTCCGGCATGCTGATCATTTCGATGTCAGAACCGATACCGTGTTTAGCGCAGAAATCGAGCATTTCCTGCGTTTCCGCAATACCGCCAATGCATGAACCGGCGACAGAACGACGGCCCAGAATCATCGACAACGTGCTGAGCATCGGGCTGATATCACCGAGGAAACCGACGAAGACCAGCGTACCGTCGATATTCAGCGTCGGCATGTACGGGTTGATATCGTGGACATAAGGAACGGTATCGATGATGAGATCGAACTCGCCTTGGGTAGCCGCCATCTGCGCGTCGTCTGTCGACACCACGATGTGATGCGCGCCCAGACGGCGGGCATCTTCCGCTTTACCGGCGGAACGGGTGAACAGCGTCACTTCTGCGCCCAGCGCGTTGGCCAGTTTCAGCGCCATGTGACCCAGACCGCCCAGACCGACCACGCCGACTTTGCTGCCTTTGGTGATGTTCCAGTGACGCAGCGGCGACCAGGTGGTGATGCCCGCGCACAACAGCGGCGCAGCGGCTTTGAGATCAATACCTTTCGGCATTTTCAGCACGAAGCTTTCACTCGCCACGATGGTTTTGGCGTAACCGCCGTAAGTCGGCATATGGTCGTGACGGTCAACGCTGTTGTAGGTTTGCGTGTTGCCTTCCAGACAGTATTGCTCCAGACCTTTTTCGCACGGGGTGCAGACACGGCAGGAATCGACCATACACCCGATACCGGCGTAATCACCGACCTTGAACTGAGTGACATTTTTACCGACTTTCGCCACGCGGCCTACCACTTCGTGGCCGGGAACCAGCGGATAAGTACTGAATCCCCAGTCGTTGCGCGCCTGATGCAAATCAGAGTGGCAGACGCCGCAGTACATCACGTCGATGACAACGTCATCTTCGCGCGCTTCGCGTTGTTCGAATTCAAAGGGAGCTAAAGGCACTTTGGCTGACTGAGCAGCGTATCCGAGAACTTTCAGGGTCATGTTATTTCTCCGAAATGAGGGGTGAGCACGGACAAAGGCCCTGACATAAGCATGTCAGGGCTGGAAATCTGAAGCGGTACCGCGTTTCTGCCGATGACGGAAACCCGGCCTGCGCGTTAATGATGACGGAATTAACGTTTCTGATACTGGGCGTCGGTCACTTTTTCCAGCCATTCGACCGGACTGCCGTTCAGGGATTCGGCGATCGCAATATGCGTCATGGCATTTTCCGGCGTCGCGCCGTGCCAGTGTTTGATCCCTTCCGGGATCCACACAATATCCCCCACGCTCATGTCGCGGATCTCGCCGCCCTCTTCCTGTAACCAGCCGCGACCGTGGGTCACAATCAGCGTCTGCCCCAGCGGATGGGTGTGCCATGCGGTGCGTGCGCCAGGTTCGAAGGTCACGGTCGCACCGCCAACGCGGGCAGATTCGGTGCCGCTGAACGGCGCGTCAATACGCACGTTGCCGGTGAAGTAACTTTCCGGTCCTTGCTGCGATGGGGTGGAGCCGTTCCGGGTGATTTTGATTTTTTCGCTCATTGAATTCTCCGCTTCGGCATAAGCTGCCGGGGCCATACAGGACATCATGACAGACAGTGAAAGCGTAGTTGCTCTGATGCCGTTCATGTCACTTTTTCCTTCATGATGGGCTGCGTGAGTGTAGTGGCACTACGTTACCGCCATACGGCGAACAGGACTAGGCAGCAAAATGTGAAAGGCGCTATGAGGAGAATTCATCAATCAGGCGGCGGACAGGCTCAACAATTAGCACCAAAAATAAACAGTTATCTTTCGCACGCAAGCCGCCGAAGTTGCCGGGTTGTGCGGGCTGCCCGGTGTTCCCCCGCTGCCGGTGAACTGATCGGCAAAAATGTGCAGTGAAGATCACACTTTAAATGTGTTAACGTTAACATTTGTGATTAACATCATAAATCCGTTATCACCTGTCTGTGAAAAGCAATAAGTTAACGTTAACAATGTGAACTACCTCTTCGAATGCGCACGGATATGCCATGAAAACAAGTCACCGAAGTCACTACATGCTGTTAAGCGGATTACTTTTCTGCTTCTTTTACACCTGGTCATCTGCTTTTTCGCTGATCTCACTTTGGCTCAGCCAGAAGGTCGGGCTTAAAGGCGCGGAAACGGGGTTATTCTTTTCCGCCATTGCCCTGACGGCGCTGTGCGCGCAGCCGCTGTACGGTTTTATTCAGGACAAGCTGGGGTTACGTAAAAACCTGCTGTGGGCCATCGGCATACTGTTACTGGCCAGCGGACCTTTCTTTATCTTCGTCTTTGCCCCGTTGCTGCAAATTAATATTCTGCTGGGCGCCGCCGCCGGCGGCTTGTACGTGGGCGCGACGTTTTTTGCCGGGATTGGTGCGCTCGAATCCTATACCGAGCGTGTCAGCCGTATCTTGGGGTTTGAGTTTGGTAAAGCCAGAATGTGGGGATCGCTCGGCTGGGCGGCCGCCACCTTCCTCGCCGGGATCCTGTTTAACATCAACCCGAACCTTAACTTCTGGATGGCTTCGTCTTCTGCGATCATTTTCCTGCTGCTGCTGTGGCGGCTGCGTGAGGTGAAGACCGATGCGCTGAATCAGCTCGAGTACGGCAAGCCCGGTAATCTTCAGCTTTCTGATGCGATTGCCCTGTTCCGCCTGCCGCGTTTTTGGGCGCTGATTGTGTTTGTGACCGGCGTCAGCGTTTACAACGTCTACGATCAGCAGTTTCCGGTGTACTTCGCTTCTCTGTTCCCGGACGTTAAAAACGGCAATGAGATGTACGGTTTTCTTAACTCCTTCCAGGTGTTTTTAGAAGCGGGCGGCATGTTCCTCGCGCCGTTCGTCGTCAATAAAATCGGGGCAAAAAACGGCTTGCTGCTCAGCGGGCTGATTATGGCGCTGCGCGTTTTTGGTTCAGGTCTGGCAGCGGATGCGGTGACCATTTCCTGCATGAAACTGCTGCACGCCGTGGAATTGCCGATCCTGCTGATCGCCATGTTTAAGTACATCACCACCCGCTTCGACCCGCGCCTTTCAGCCACGCTGTATCTGGTCGGGTTCCAGTTCATCACGCAGGTGTGTGCCAGTGTGTTTTCCCCGCTGGCCGGTTACGGCTACGACCGGATCGGCTTTGCCGACACCTACATGATTATGGGGATGCTGGTGCTCATCCTCACCACGATCTCGGGATTCCTGCTCATCGGCGAAAAGAGCCGGACAACCCCTTCCGTATTATTCAAAAAGAGTGAGATTTTATGAAACAGCGACTGGAACGCGCAGAACAGGCGTTGCGCGACGGAGCAGCAACGCGCGGCAAATCCTTTTACCCGCATTTTCACCTCGCGCCACCGGCGGGATGGATGAATGATCCGAACGGGCTGATTTATCACCAGGGGCGATATCACGCGTTTTATCAGCATCATCCGTTTAGCGAGAACTGGGGACCAATGCACTGGGGGCACGCCACCAGCCAGGACATGGTGAACTGGCAACATCAGCCTGTCGCACTGGCGCCGGGCGAAGAGTATGACCGGGACGGCTGTTTCTCCGGCAGCGCCGTGGACGATAACGGCGTGCTGAGCCTGATTTACACCGGCCACGTCTGGCTGAGCGGCGAAGGCAATGACAGCGCCATCCGTGAGGTGCAATGCCTTGCCACCAGCGAGGACGGCATTCATTTCACCAAACAGGGCGTGGTCCTCACACCACCCGATAACATCATGCATTTTCGTGATCCGAAAGTCTGGTACGAAGACGGCCACTGGTGGATGGTGATCGGGGCGCGGGATGACAGCGATATCGGCCAGGTGTTGTTGTACAAGGGCAACAGCCTGCGCGACTGGACGTTCGACCGCGTGCTCGCCAAAGCCGACCGCAACACGGGTTACATGTGGGAATGCCCGGATTTTTTCCCGCTTGGCGATGAACATATTCTGATGTGTTCCCCGCAGGGCATCAAAGCGCAAGGCGATGATTATCTAAACTTATTCCAGAGTGGCTGCCTGCGCGGAACCTGGCGACCGGGGCAGGAGTTTGAGGTTCGCGAAGGTTTCCGCGAGCTGGATCACGGCCATGATTTTTATGCGCCCCAGTCATTTACCGCAGCCGACGGTCGTCGGGTGATCATCGCCTGGATGGACATGTGGGAATCCGTGATGCCGTCAAAGGCCGAAGGCTGGGCGGGTTGCATGACGCTGCCGCGCGAACTGACACTGCACGATGGCAGCGTGCGGATGGTTCCGGTGGAAGAAGTGCGGACGCTGCGCCGTGAGCATTCTCCTCTTTCGCCATGCCTGCTCAGAGACAGCGTTCAGCACATTGCAGATGACGCACAGGCGCTGGAGATCATCACCCGGTGGGATCGCCCTGCCTGCGACGCAGAACGTTTCGGTATCAAACTCGGTGACGGCGTGACCCTCTTTGTGGACACACGGGCGCAGAGACTCTGTCTGGAAAGGGACTTCCCGATGCACGGGATCAAAGACCAGCGCAGCGTGGCGTTAACGCAAGGAAAGGTGCTGGAACTGCGGATCTTTATCGACAGCTCGTCTGTGGAGATTTTCGTTAATCAGGGAGAAGCCACGTTAAGCAGCCGGATTTACCCGCAGCCCGGTCAGCGCGCCCTCTCCTGCTTCGCCGCTCACGGTCAGGCGGCGTTGATTAAGGGTGACGTCTGGAGGCTGAGCGCGGGTTAACGCTGAACCCACGATAAAGACGCGCGCTCCAGCACGGGAGAGGCGATCTTTATCAGGCCGTGATTGGGGCGTTGCTCAATAAGATGCAGCACCGCTTCACGGCCTATTTCGCTGTGCGGCAATTGCACCGTGGTCAGCGGCGGAAGGAACAGATCGCCGATACCGACCATGTTGTCATACCCGAGCACCGCGACCTGTTGCGGTATTGCAATCCCCTTCGCCAGCAGCACCTGATACGCCAAAAAGGCAATACGATCATTGCCGCACACCAGCACGTCGAAATCCGGCTTTCCGCCGGGGATAAAGTCCTCAAGCATTGTCACAACATCACGATAATGCTCATCGCCCAGCGCCATATGCAGCTGACGAAGATGTTCTGCCGCCAGCCCCGCTTCGCGCCATGCCTGTTCCGCACCAGCGCGACGGCGGGTTCCGGCGGGGATGGACTCCGGTAAATAAATGCACAGCGGATGGCGGTAGCCTTTGCGGATCAGCAGCTTGGTCGCCTGATACTGGCCGTCAAAATCATCAGGAATGTAGCCCGGCAGCGCGTGTTCACGGCTCAGGCAATTCGCCAGCACCAGATTTTTATCCACCAGACGCGAGGGAATATCGACTTCACGCAGCCCCATGGTGGTAAAAATAATGCCGTCCGGACGCTGGGAAAGCAGCTGGCTGACCGCGCGCTCGCTGTCTTCCTGCGAGGTAATGCTGACCAGAAAACTGTTCCAGCCAAATTCGCGGGCCGTGAGTTCAATCGAGAGAAGCAGTTCAACGGAGAATGGCGTCGTGGCGGTATCGAGCGCCAGCACGCCGAGCGTGGAGACTTTGCTGCTTTTGCCACGCATCTTGCGCGCCGAGAAATCCGGCACATAGTGAAGTGCGTCAATGGCCTCCTGCACACGCGCCAGCGTTTCCGGCTTCAGCCTTTGCGGCTCATTAATGGCGCGGGACACCGTCATCAGCGAGACGGATGCCCGTTGTGCTACTTCTTTCAGCGAAGCCATAACTCTCCCGATTGGCAATTTTACAGCCCTGATCCTACACACAAAAACGCCGGTAGCGTAAGCCTAAATCTGTGACGGCGGGTTAATTCTCACCTGAACTTTTCAGGCAGGCGCAAGAAGAAAAGACACCTTTCGCTGGTGTCTTTTCTCTATCTGCACTTAACATTGATAAAGGTGATTATTGAATTGATATACGCATAACAATGAAATTAACACAACGTAATATGACGCGGGATTTTATATCAATATATCATGCGCGGATCATAGGTATTTTTTAAGAAATTAGAGCAAACCTTCCCTATAAAAAATTGTTCCGTTCTTTATTTTAATGATAATAAGCAGACATAAAAAAACCCGCCGACTAAGTCAGGCGGGCTTGATACTCAGGATGATGCATTAACGGAAAGGCGAATCCATCGGCACTTCAGCATCGGGTTCATGCGTGATTCGGTTTCTCAAATCACGGCGGATCATTTCAATCGCCCAGAACCAGAAGATGTGGCCCAGTAATTCAGACACATATTCATCCAGCGGAAGCCCGGACAATGGCGGTGTCAGACCCAGCAACGGGAAACTTATCCAGTGGACGGCAACAGTCGCAATAATACCGGCCAGCGCACCCTGCCATAATTTTACTTTCGGGAAGACTTCCGCGACCAGGCAATAGCCTATCGCGAAGACCAGAGAGAAAATAATATGGGTAATATGGACAGGATTAATAATATGTTCAGAGAACTGGTAAACGGCATGCGTCGGATCAATGCCCAGATAATCTCTCAGGAACAAATACGGCGGGTTAAATTCATCGCGACCGCCTGAGAAAGTACGCGGGGGTAAAGGCACTTCTGCGCCCCACTTCACGAAAGCTGACATCACACCGGCAATAATACCGACAAAAAAAGCCACGCCATAACGGCGACGGTTCGGTGCAGTCATCACAAAAAAGTCTTTAATTTTCATAGATCCCCAGTAGTCAGTAAATTTCCGTAAAGAGTAAAACTTTACAGATTGTTACCGTTGATCTTGATCAGGGTTCTATGGATTTTACTCATAAACAGAAGATTTACAGGGATAAACCCTTTGACGCATGACAGAAAGAGAATATGCAGATGGCAAAGCTCATGCGTTATTCGCGTAGGATTTTGTCACCCTATGATGACTTTACTTACCGCTCCAAAATCTCCTGAACCCAATCATTCCAGCAATCGCACCCAAGTTGCGTCTCGATGGTATTAGGGTTGTTTTCAATCCACCACGCTTTCACCACTTCATATTCAGAGAGGGTCAGTGCGAAGCGCCGCCAACGTCCCATCCGACCATCTTGATCGCAGGGATCACTGCCCGCCAGGAAGAATTCATTCAGGAAAGGCAACGGAGGAAAATAGCCAGAACCGCTGATGATACCAAATATGCCGTAAAGCACGTTGGTATTATCCTCTAAGACGCGTTTAGCATGATCAATATTATCCATAGAAATCTCTGCGGCTGATGTTTACCCTATTATATTGCTCTGAATTATATTTAACAGAATAAGTCTGCTCCATGGCCGCCAACTCCCACCTGATTCTGGCAGGCTTTCAGGCGGCCACTGCGTTTTCCTCGGTTGTCAGAAAAATTTTTGCTTTTCAGTTTGCACTGAGCCGTCTCTGGCGTCAGGATCTCCTCTGATTCTTTTCATGGCAGTGATTAAGGCTTATCGATAATGACGACCCAGACACCTGAAACGCCGGTTCCGGCAGGGACAATTTTTAGCGCAGCCGGTTTGCAATTTCTGAATAAACTCGCACAAAACAACTCCCGCGACTGGTTCAAAGCGAATCAGGATGAATACGAAAATACGCTGAGAACCCCCGCACTGCGGTTTATCGAACACATGCAGCCAGAGATTATTGCCATTTCCCCGAGGCTGACTGCCGTCGCCAGAAAAGTGGGCGGCAGCCTTATGCGTCCGCAGCGGGACAGCCGTTTCAGCAAAGATAAAACGCCTTACAAAACCAATGTCGGCATCCAGTTTCGCCATTTTCAGGGCAAAGATGTTCACGCTCCTGGACTCTATCTGCACATTGCCGAAGATAATTGTTTTCTCGCGGCGGGGATCTGGCATCCGGAATCTAAAGCGTTAAATGCGATCCGTACGTGCATTGATGAGAATCCGAACGCCTACAAGAAAGCCCTTAAGACATTGCACGACAACGGATTCGTGATGGATGGCGACAGCCTGATTCGACCGCCAAAAGGCTACGACAAAAACCACCCGTTGTTAGAGGAATTAAAGCGCAAAGATTTTATCGCGATTAAAAATATCGCCTTTGAAGATTTGTGCAAACCTGATGTGGTCGAGTTTTGCGCGGCGCAGTTCAGGCATTGTGCGCCACTGATGGCTTACCTGTGTTTTGCACTTGAGCTGGATTTCTGAGGCGGCAGGAAGAGCAGTACAGGACATCTTGCACACTGAATTTCAGGCATAAAAAAAGACGCCAGCGGGCGTCTGTTTTTCCGGTTTTACACCGCGAAAATGGTACGCCCTACAGGGCTCGAACCTGTGACCTACGGCTTAGAAGGCCGTTGCTCTATCCAACTGAGCTAAGGGCGCATTGCTTGTCCCATTCGGGAGCGTTGCGGGTTCGGATTATACGGGCAGACCGGGATGAGTCAATGGCTTTCGAACTCTCTGCTTAATGCCTGAACAATTTCAGGTTATTCCCGGCCTGCCCCGCAGCGGAATGTGATGCGTCTGGATTATTTTTCAGACTTCAGCGCCGCGGCAATCACGCGTGCAGAAGCATGGTATGCCACGCCTTCGTAAACGGTCAGCTCTGGCCGCAATGTCTGAACCACGCCGTTTTTGCCGATCACCGCAGGCTGGCCGATGTACACGTTCAGCTCTTCATCCCACGCCGACACCGGATATACGCTGTGCGCGTCAGATAATATCGCGTCCACCAGACGGGCCGTTGCCGTGGCAATGCCGAAACTGGTCCAGCCCTTGCCTTGCAGAATTTCCCAGCCACCGCCGCGCACGGCGTCCTGCATGCTGGCCCAGTCAACGTCACGGTCGCCCGCCAATTGTGCCACCGGACATCCGCCCACAGTCACGGTGCTCCAGGCGACAAACTGTGATTCGCCGTGCTCACCCATCACGTAGCCGGTGACGCTTTGGGGGTCGATATCGAAGAATTCGCCCACGACGCGCTTCATGCGTGCGGTATCGAGCGACGTGCCGGTGCCGAAGACCTGAGAGTGCAGGAAGCCGCTGGTTTGTTGAATAATCTGGGTAATGACATCGCACGGGTTGGTGATGTTGACGATAACGCCGCCAAAACCGCTGGCAATCACGCGCGGGATCACTTCACGCACGGCGGCGCGCGTCTCTGCCAGTTCTTCGAGGCGATCTTCACGCAGCAGCGTTTTCGGGCCGACGGCGATGACCAGCACATCTGCGTTGTGCAATTCGCTGTAATCGTTAGCGATTATCTTAACGCGTGACGCGGTGAGAGATGCCATGTCGCGCAGTTCGAGTGCCTGACTGCCCGCCTTTTTTTCGTCTTCATCCAGCAAAACAATCGTGTCGCACAATCCCTGTGTGACCAATGAAAATGCAACGTCAGCCCCTACGTGGCCTGCGCCTATAATCCCGACTTTACGTGTCATGGGTTCCTTTCCTGATGATTTAAAAAGACCTGTTTCTAAAATAGACACTTTTTTAAGCACTGTCTCAGTGAATTTTCGAACAAGTAATTCGCATTCAACGCCTGACAGCGCCCGCCGCTTCTGACAAAATAGGCACATCCCCTGCATTTTTTAATTGATGGATTTATTCCCCGATGGCAGCAAAGATTATTGACGGTAAAACGATTGCGCAGCAAGTCAGAAGCGAAGTGGCGGCGCGTGTGCAACAACGACTGGCGCAAGGTAAACGCGCTCCCGGCCTGGCTGTGGTGCTGGTCGGTGAAAACCCGGCATCACAGATTTATGTCGCCAGCAAACGTCGCTCATGCGAAGAAGTCGGCTTCATCTCCCGCTCTTACGATTTGCCCGCCACCACCTCTGAAGGCGAACTGCTGAAACTGATCGACGATCTGAATAACGACGGTGAAATCGACGGTATTTTGGTGCAACTTCCGCTGCCAGCGGGCATCGATAACATCAAGGTTCTGGAACGCATTCATCCGGACAAAGACGTCGATGGCTTCCATCCGTATAACGTCGGACGCCTGTGCCAGCGCGCTCCCACACTGCGCCCATGTACGCCGCGCGGCATCGTCACCCTGCTTGAGCGTTATGGTATTGATACCTTCGGGCTGAACGCCGTGGTGATCGGCGCATCCAACATTGTGGGCCGTCCGATGAGCATGGAACTGCTGCTGGCAGGTTGCACCACTACCGTCACGCACCGCTTCACCAAAAATCTTCGTCATCACGTTGAGAATGCCGATCTGGTGGTAGTGGCGGTCGGTAAACCGGGCTTTATTCCGGGTGAATGGATTAAACCGGGTGCGATTGTCATTGATGTCGGTATTAACCGTCTGGAAAGTGGTAAAGTTGTCGGCGATGTGGAATATGATGCCGCCGCTGAGCGGGCTTCCTTTATCACACCGGTGCCGGGCGGCGTAGGCCCGATGACGGTCGCGACGCTGATTCAAAATACCTTGCAGGCGTGTGAGGAATATCATGACATCAGCGCCATTAAGTCTTAATTCATTCGTACCAAACACAAAGTCAGGAATACATGGAAACTTTTTTTCTCGAAAAGCACCCGCACGTTGAACTGTGCGACCTGCTCAAATTTATGGGCTGGTGTGACAGCGGCGGTTCCGCTAAGTCGGTCATCGCTGAAGGCCAGGTGAAGGTCAACGGTAAAGTAGAAACCCGTAAGCGCTGCAAAATCGTTGCCGATCAGCAAGTCGAATTCGCCAGCAATATGGTTGTCGTCAAAGCGTCTGTTGAATAACGTTCAACGACGCAGACCGCGATAAAAGAAAATGCCCTGAAAGCGTAAGCTCACAGGGCATTTTTTTATCCGCAACATAACGCCGCAGCGGGAATTAAGGCGCCTGGGTCACCCACAGAACCGGCCATTCTCCGCCGCTGCTGTAGCCGTCACAGGCGGGTTCAGACGAAAATGCCGCCAGCCTGAACGCTTTGCCATCAAACACCCAGCGCGAGGCGACGCCGCAATCTCCGATCCCACGGCCTTTATCATAGGTCGAAAGCATGCCGGTTTTCGGGTCGAAATCTGCGTTAATCAGCTCGGGCGCCTGTTCATCCTCACCCAGTTTGAACGGCATGTTCAGCGCCAGATTTTCCATTTTGTAAGGTGCCTGACGCGATACCAAAAATCCCAGAGCAAACAGATTGTAAGCCCCCATGTCGCAGTTGACGGTCATCAGCGCCTTCTCGTTACTCAGGGCGAAAATGTGCACTTCACGTTCTGAAGGATCGAGGCTGCAATCATTGTTCTCAATGGTGGTCGCAGCGTTCTGCGTGATGGCTGAGATCTCACTCTCGGACAAGGCGTGCGGTTCACTAAAACGTGGCAATACCGGCGCGACCGGCGCAGGTGGCACGGTATTCGCCGGTTTCGTGCCCCGGCTGGCCCAGGCCGTTTTGGTGCCGACCCGCCCCTGCTGGGCATCGATGGCCAGCAGCACCGCTTTCAACCCTTTGAGCGAAATCATCGGTTTCACCGGCTGCGCGGGATCCGATTTACCTGACAGCTGAATGCTGCTGCCTTCACGAATGGCGGCGATGAAATCATTGACCACCAGACGGTTACTGCCCGAAAGGTGCTTTTTACTGATATCCCATTCGCGGTGATTAAAACTCAGCGTTTTTCCGTTCATCTGCAAACGCCCGGCAATCGGCGCATCGCTGCTTTGCTCGTCGCTGTTACGCTGGTAATCAATACTGAGGGTTGATTTGCCCTCCGGCCCGGCTTCGCGGGTGATTTTCATCACCAGTTCCTGACCATCCTGACTGTTGCGCGCAGCGCAGTGGTTCAGGTTATCGCAGCTCACCTGCCAGTCGTTATACATTGCCTGTATCGGCTCGGCCTGCACGCTAAAAGCCAGCATTCCGGCCAGCAGGCATAAAAGGGAGGTCATCCATCTGCACATTATGAGTCTCAGCTCTTCTCTAAGTTATCTCCCTGATAATAGCGTAACCTCCGCCGGGAGACTGCTAACAAACCAGCATTTTTTTATTCGAAATTAGAAAGAGATACCTTTCCCGATGGCTTTTTTGGGCAAACGATAATTTTTTTCTACTTATCAGATCACGTAATGGTGACGTAACGAAACTTTCAGTACACTGGCTTTCGCACGTCATTGCCTATAACGAAAAAATAATGGCGCAAAGGATGATTTATTTCTCTGGGAGATACTGATGAAGTTGTGGATTTGGTTGATAGCCCTGCTTGCATTGCCTGCTCTGGCTGAAGAGCCGCCTGTGGTGTATTCCGGTACGCTGGGTAAAACCAGTATTGTGGTCGAGCTGGATTTAAATAAACCCGATGAAGTGACGGGCCGTTACTTCTATCAAAAATACCGTCTCGACCTGCCGCTTAATGGCTCGCTGGACGGGCAGGAGCTGAAACTTCAGGAAGGTCTGGATGATTTTGATGACACCCCGCGCCCTGAGTTTTCCCTGACCAAAGATGAGAAAGGCAACTGGCAAGGGAGCTGGACCAATCCGCAAGGCAAAACCTTGCCGGTGAAACTGCAACCTGCGCAGTTACCTGCCGTCACCACCGATGATGCCTGGCTGACCGCACTTGCTCACATCGAACCTTATGAGTTTTTACGCCTTTCAGGCCTGCAACTGACCGCCGGTAAAAGCGAAAATTTCATGGGGTATCAGCTGCAATGGTGGACGGAGCCGCAATCCAAAATTACGTTGTTCGAAATTGCCTCAGGCTACCTTGACGCCGAGCTGCACGCGATCAATCAGAAGCTGCGCACCCGCCTGTGGCAGGAAGTCAGCGGCTGGCATGCCTGTATGCTCGGCGCAAACCGCTTCGGTCAGGGTGAATATATGCAAACCGTGACGCCGAAATACCTGAGTAAAGACATCGTCAGTATCAGTATTTTCACCTCTTACGATTGCGGTGGTGCGCACCCTGATTTCGGTGAAGCGCCGGTGAATATGAATGCCAAAACGGCAGAATCGCTGACGCTGGAAGACGTGGTCTGGGTCGGCGAAGGCGCCCCTTTCCATTATCTCAATGCAGAAGATGGCGTCTCCACCGGTAAAAATGATGTCGATTTCGACACCTTTGCTCAGTATCGCGACAAGAAATGGGCGCCCTGGTTGGTTAAAGAGCTGACGCTGGCGCATCCGGCAGAAATGAAGAAACCGACCGAAGAAAGTGATGACGATTGCGATTACTCGCAACCGGAAATCTGGCAGTTCCCGGCGTGGTATTTCACCCCTGCCGGGCTCTATTTTGATCCGAGTTTTGCCCGTGTTCAGCGCTCATGCGAAGGGCCTGAATGGTCAGTTCTTCCGTGGTCAGCGATCAAGAAGCAGGCTGGCACTGCCGCGGTCGCCACGGTGCAGTAACGCTTGTAGCGTCATGCAAAAACAACAAAGGCACCTTCGGGTGCCTTCTTCATTCTTAAGTGCTGAAATCAGTGCTGAACGTACCAGCGCGGTTCAGGCCATCCATCCCTGAATCTGGGCGTATTGCAACAGCATGATGGTTTTACCGTCTTTGATACGCCCGTCTTTGATCATGGCCAGCGCCTGGCTGAACGGCACCTCAAGCACATCGATGTCTTCGTCCTCGACCCCACCGCCGGCGTTCTGACGCTGCGACTCATCATATTCCGCCGCAAAAAAGTGCACGATTTCCGTCACGCTGCCCGGCGACATGTAAGCCTCAAACAGTTTATCGACTTTACCGACTGCAAAACCGGTTTCTTCGATCGCCTCTTTACGGATGCAATCTTCAGGGGAATCGTTGTCCAGCAGGCCCGCGCAGGTTTCCAGCAGCATTCCGGTGCTGTTGCCGTTGACGTAGGTCGGCATACGAAACTGTTTGATCAGCAAGACGGTTTTTTTGATTTTGCTGTAAAGAAGGATCGTCGCGCCATTCCCACGGTCATACACTTCACGGGTTTGCGGCTGGCGTTCGCCATTGCGTTTGATTAAGTCGTAGGAGAATTTACGCAGAACATACCAGTTGTCAGAGAGCAACTCGCTCTGGACATTTTCGATTCTGGAAGATGTTGGGTCAGATGCTGTTTCTTGAGAAAAAGTGTCGTGAGATGACATTCAATGCCCCCGCTCAGAAGTGGTGAGAGAAGCCAGGCATCATAGCCGTATTCTACTTCTCCCGCCATACTCAACCCTGCGCTATTGCCGCGATAAGCTGTTCGCGGTGGCGTTCAATCCATTGCCTGTCCAGCGGCCCCCAGCTGGAAAGCTGGTAGTAGCCGTCATTATTGCGTATTCCCTGCTGGATAAAATCCAGTTCAACGCCCATTCCCGGCAGCGCTTTCAGTACGTCCTGCAAGGTGCGGCGCGGCCAGCCGGTGATTTCCATCAGCTTCGGCACGTTGGGTTTTTGTTCGTTGTCCAGCAACCAGCAAAGGTAGAGGCGGCGGGCAAACACCGAATTTAACATCATGTTGAACGCTCCGGGCGTTGTCATTAAAAGGATCCATCAAAAGCGTAGACTGTCTGGTGAAATATAACCCCGTGTTCAGGTGGGCTTTTTTACATTATCTCCTTTATTTCTCCACGTTTTATTCGCCCTGAGAAGGTAAAGTGCTTAGACGTAGAACGACACTCTAACATTCACTCCGTCCTGTTTGGACAGTACTGCCGCTGGGAAAATCTTCTCAGTGGATTTTTTTGTCAGATTACTGACATTCTGTTTGTTTGCTGATGTGAGTCACTCCCGCCAGAGTGATAACGAGGTTTTTGACGCATGGCCAATCTTTTCATCGATCGCCCGATTTTTGCCTGGGTATTAGCGATCATTCTGTCTTTGTCCGGCGCACTGGCGATTTACTTTTTGCCGGTCGAACAATATCCCGATCTCGCCCCTCCTAATGTTCGCATCTCGGCAACATATCCCGGCGCATCAGCACAAACATTAGAAAATACGGTTACCCAGATTATCGAGCAGAACATGACCGGCCTCGACAATCTGATGTACATGTCTTCGCAAAGCAGTAATGACGGTAAATCGCAGATTACACTGAGTTTTACCGCCGGCACTGACCCGAATGAAGCGCTGCAACAGGTGCAGAACCAGCTGCAACAGGCGCTGAAACGTTTGCCGCAGGATGTGCAAACGCAGGGGGTGACCGTCTCGAAAACCGGTGATACCAACCTGATGATGGTGGCGTTTGTCTCCACCGACGGCAGTATGGATAAGCAGGATATCGCCGATTATGTGGCCTCGAACATTCAGGATCCGCTGAGCCGCGTGGACGGCGTTGGCAGCATCGATGCTTACGGTTCACAGTACGCCATGCGTATCTGGCTTGACCCGGACAAACTCACTAATTACCAGCTGACCACTGCCGATGTGGTCACCGCGATCAAAGCGCAAAACAGTCAGGTGGCGGTCGGGCAGCTCGGCGGCGCACCTTCTGTCGATTTCCAGGCGCTGAATGCCACGATCAATGCGCAATCGCAATTACAGACGCCGGAGCAATTTCGCCAGATCACGCTGAAAGTGAATAAGGATGGTTCGCAGGTCAAACTGGGTGATGTGGCTGAAATTGGTCTGGGTGCTGAAAACTACAGCCTGCTCAGCCGCTACAACGGTCAGGCCGCGTCCGGTATGGGGGTGAAACTGGCGTCCGGCGCGAATGAACTGCAAACCGACAAAGCGGTGCGCGCGCGCCTTGAAGAACTTTCCCATTACTTCCCTCACGGCCTGAAAGCGGAAGTGGCGTATGAAACCACGCCGTTCGTTAAAGCGGCGATCACTGATGTGGTGAAAACGCTGTTTGAAGCCATCGTGCTGGTGTTTCTGGTGATGTACCTGTTCCTGCAAAACTTCCGCGCAACGCTGATCCCGACCATTGCCGTGCCGGTGGTGCTTCTCGGCACTTTTGCCGTGCTGCATCAGTTCGGCTACAGCATCAATACCTTAACCATGTTTGCGATGGTACTGGCGATCGGCCTGCTGGTGGATGATGCCATTGTGGTGGTGGAGAACGTTGAGCGCGTGATGAGCGAGGAAGGCCTCAGCCCCAGAGACGCTACGCGTAAATCGATGGGGCAGATACAAAGTGCGCTGGTCGGTATCACCCTGGTGCTCTCCGCCGTGTTCGTGCCGATGGCGTTCTTTGGCGGCACCACCGGCGCGATTTACCGTCAGTTCTCCATCACGATTGTGTCAGCGATGGTGCTGTCGGTGTTTGTCGCGCTGACGCTGACACCGGCGCTGTGCTCAACACTTCTGAAACCTATTGCGAAGGGGCACCATCACGGCAAACGCGGCTTCTTTGGCTGGTTTAACCGCATGTTTGACCGCAACGCACGCCGCTATGAAAACGGCGTGGCGGGGATTTTACGCAACAGCCTGCGCTGGATGCTGTGTTATGCCGCGCTGGTGGCGTTGCTGGCATTTATGTTTATTAAGTTACCGACCTCGTTCCTGCCGCTGGAAGACCGTGGTGTCTTCACGGTTCAGGTGCAGTTACCGCCGGGTTCGACGCTGCAGCAAACGCAAAAAGTGGTCGAGAAAGTCGAAAACTACTTCCTGAAAACCGATAAAAAAGATGTGCTTTCGGTGTTTTCCACCATCGGCGCAGGGCCGGGCGGTAACGGGCAAAATGTCGCTCGTATGTTCGTGCGCCTGACCCCGTGGGATGAGCGTACAGGTGCGGATGACTCCTCCTTTGCGCTGATTGAAAAGGCCACCAAAGAATTCAGTAAGATTACCGAAGCCAGAGTGATCGCCAGCAGTCCGCCAGCCATTAACGGCCTCGGCAGCGCCACCGGTTTCGACATGGAATTGCAGGATCACGCCGGGCTGGGCCACGCGGCACTGATGTCAGCGCGTGATCAGTTGCTGGATATGACCGCCAAAGACAGCAATCTGATCCGCGTGCGTCATAACGGTCTGGATGACAGCCCGCAGTTGCAAATCGACATCGATCAGGTCAAAGCGCAGGCGCTGGGCGTGTCGATCACAGATATCAACAGCACGCTGAGCACCGCCTGGGGGTCGACTTACGTCAACGACTTTGTTGATCGCGCCCGCGTCAAAAAAGTCTACGTTCAGGCCGGTGCAAAATTCCGTATGCTGCCGGACGATATTAACCGCTGGTATGTCAGAAACGCCACAGGAACCATGGTGCCGTTCTCCGCGTTTGCCACATCATACTGGCTGACCGGCTCGCCGCGCCTTGAGCGCTACAACGGATATTCCGCGCTGGAGATTGTCGGGGAACCGGCAGAAGGCGTCAGCAGCGGTACGGCGATGGATACCATGGAAAAGCTGGTGGCGAAATTACCGACCGGGATTGGCCTCGAATGGACCGGGTTGTCCTATCAGGAGCGTTTATCCGGTTCACAGGCGCCTGCGCTGTATGCCCTTTCCCTGCTGGTGGTGTTCCTGTGTCTGGCGGCACTTTATGAAAGCTGGTCGATTCCGTTCTCAGTCATGCTGGTGGTGCCGCTCGGCGTGCTCGGTGCGGTGATTGCCACCTGGATGCGCGGGCTGGAAAACGACGTGTATTTCCAGGTCGGGATGCTGACCATCATCGGGCTGTCGGCGAAAAACGCCATTCTGATTGTCGAATTTGCCAATGATCTGAACGTCAGGGGCCGGGAACTGTTAGAAGCTACGCTGGAAGCCTCGAGAATGCGCCTGCGCCCTATCCTGATGACCTCGCTGGCCTTTATTTTCGGCGTACTGCCGATGGCGACCAGCACCGGCGCAGGTTCTGGCAGCCAGCACGCGGTGGGTACCGGCGTCATCGGCGGGATGATTTCCGCGACTGTGCTGGCAGTCTTCTTCGTGCCGTTGTTCTTCGTGCTGATCCGCCGTCGTTTTCCGGGGAAAACCACGGAACCGGTGATAGCCGATATCGTTGAGACAGCACCGGCAGAACTCAAATAACGGTAAAAAAAGTCGACAAAAAAGGCGTTAATGAGAATTAACGCCTTTTTTATTATTGATTTACTGGCTGTGAGAACCGTCGCTAACTGGACGTAATGGTCTTCCTGAACAAACGTTTTTTATAATGACGTGCTGACACTGAGAATAAATCTGTGTGCTTTACCGGCTATGCTTTTACTGTCACGGTGTGGCTGTTACGCGTTCAACATACGGTCGATAAAGTCTTTCCAGTTTCCTAATTCTTGCTCTAACATTTTGCTCCCCTTGATTGGATGAGGGGATTATACGGTTATATTTTAAACAAACAAATTATACCGACCGCTTATATAACCTGGATCACAATCCCGCCCCGTCTGGATCCTGCCCGCGTTTTGCCTCATTATGTGCCCTATCCTCGCGCCCGCATTCTGTGCTGGTGAAAAGTTCATAATTACTGACAGGTTACGTTTTTCTATGGCAACGACTTCGGCTTCAGCCCCATTTATTCTTTATGGCATTAAAAATTGCGATACCGTGAAAAAAGCCCGTCGCTGGCTGGAAGAAAACGGTGTCAGTTGCCAGTTTCATGATTACCGGGTTGAGGGGCTGGATGACAGCCTGTTGCAGAACCTGATCGACAAACAGGGCTGGGAAGCGATGCTAAATACCCGTGGCACCACCTGGCGCAAGCTCGATGAAACAACCCGTGCAGGCTGTGACAATGAAGCCCGCGCTAAAGCGGTGATGCTGGCGCATCCGGCTGTCATCAAACGCCCTTTTTTACTGGCACCCAATGGCCAGTCTCTGCTGGGATTCAAACCAGAGAGCTATCAGCAATTCCTTGCGGAGGTAAAATAACATGAGCTGTCCCGTTGTCGATCTTGCCCAACAGTTGATCCGTCGTCCGTCACTCAGCCCGGACGATGCAGGCTGCCAGGAGATCATGATCGCCCGCCTCGAGGCCATTGGTTTCCACGTTGAGCCGATGCATTTTGGCGATACCCTGAATTTCTGGGCGACGCGCGGTGAAGGCAAAACGCTGGCCTTCGCCGGACACACCGACGTGGTGCCGACCGGCGATCACAAACTCTGGGTCACCGGCCCGTTTGAACCCACCCTGCGCGACGGCATGCTTTATGGCCGCGGCGCGGCGGACATGAAAGGTTCGCTGGCGGCAATGGTGGTTGCAGCAGAACGCTTTGTGGCCGCCAACCCGCATCACAAAGGGCGTCTTGCCTTTCTGATTACCTCTGACGAAGAGGCCAGCGCGGTCAACGGCACGGTAAAAGTGGTCAATGCCCTGATGGAACGTAATGAGCGCCTGGATTATTGTCTGGTTGGCGAGCCTTCCAGCACCACCCGCGTAGGTGACATTGTGAAAAATGGCCGTCGCGGTTCCATGACCGCCAACCTTCACGTTCACGGCGTTCAGGGACACGTAGCCTATCCGCATCTGGCTGACAATCCGGTGCATCGCGCCATGCCTGCGCTGAACGAACTGGTGGCTACCCTGTGGGATAATGGCAATGAATTCTTCCCGCCAACCAGCATGCAGATCGCCAATATCAATGCCGGTACCGGCAGCAACAATGTCATTCCCGGCGAGCTGTATGTGCAGTTTAACTTCCGCTTCAGTACCGAACTGACTGATGAAATCATCAAACAGCGCGTCGCCGCGCTGCTGGACAGCCATAATCTGCAATATACCCTGAACTGGGTGGTGTCCGGCCAGCCGTTCCTGACCTCACGCGGGGCACTGGTCGAAGCCGTGGTTAACGCGGTTCGCCACTACACTGAGATGACTCCCGAGCTGCAAACCACCGGCGGAACCTCCGACGGACGCTTTATCGCACTGATGGGCGCGCAGGTGGTCGAACTGGGGCCGGTAAACGCCACCATTCACAAAATCAACGAATGCGTTCATGCCGCCGATCTTCAGGTTCTCAGCCGTATGTATCAGCGCATCATGGAGCAGTTAGTCGCATGATAACCCAAGAGATGCTGACCGGACGCTCTACCGCTCACCTGGTCACATTGGGCGACGGCCCACACCGTTTGCAGCCAGAGGCGGCACAGGCGTTTGCCCGGATGCAGCAGGCAGCGCGTGAAGCGGGGTTTGATCTCCAGCCAGCCAGTACCTTTCGTGATTTTGATCGCCAACTGGCTATCTGGAATGGAAAATTTCGCGGTGAGCGACCAGTATTAGATAAGGACAGCCAGCCAGCAGACGTCAGCGGATTGTCTGCCGGACAGCGGTGCGAACTGATCATGCGCTGGTCGGCATTGCCGGGCGCCAGCCGCCACCACTGGGGCAGCGATCTGGATGTGTACGATCCGCGTCGGGTGCCTGCCGGCCAGACGTTACAGCTGGAGCCGTGGGAATATGAGCAAGGCGGGTATTTTTATTCGCTGAACAACTGGATGTCAGACCATATGGCGGAGTTTGGTTTTTATCGTCCGTATGCTGAAGACCGTGGCGGGGTAGCTGTTGAACCCTGGCACCTGAGTTATCGCCCGCTGGCGCAGTTGTGTGCATCGCAACTGACGCCGGAGGTGCTTATCAGTGCATGGCAAGGGCAAGATGTGGCGGGTTCTGACTGGGTTATCAGTGAGATGGCTACCCTCTTCCCGAGATTCATCGCCCTACCAACAAACAACATTTAAGGAGCACGCCATGGAGTGGATTAAAGATTACTGGTGGATCATTTTGATCATTCTGATTGGTATGTTGATCAGCGGTGTGAAAGAACTGCGGCGCGTTGATGTGAAAAAATACCTCAACGACAAACCTGAAATTCCACCGCATCGCGATAATAATGCCGAGTGGGACAAAGATGATGAATGGCCGAAGAAGAAGTAAAAGCAGTTAAAAACGGAGGCAGCCAAACTGGCTACCTTTTTTGATCAATGCACCGGTGGTTCGTCATTCTGCAAATGCGAAATGGCGGTGTTGATCATGTGCGAATCCAGCCCGTGCGCCATGCCCGCCTGAATATTCAGGGTACAGACGCAGCCTAAAGCGTTGAGTCGTTCGGCCGCACTTCTGGACTGGAACGGATTGATCACCGGATCCTGCTCGCCGTGAATAAAATGCACCACAGTGCCTGCCGCAATGGGTTTTTCCGGCAGATTAGCGAAACGGCCACTGAAAGCGATAATGCGCGAAGCGAGATGTTCTTCCACTTTGGTGGATTCCAGCGCCATGATGGTGCCCTGTGAAAAACCGACTAACGTGGTATTTTCAGGAGTGACACCGGTTTTTTGCTGCCAGTCGCGGACAATCTCAATAAACAGCGGCATCGCGGCATCAATACGCGGCTGGCGGTTTTTCTCCGTCACGCCCTGTACTGAGAACCACTGAAACCCACGGCCAAAGTCACAAATATCCGGGCTGCCGACGCTGACGACCTGAGCCTGCGGGAAAGAGACGGCGAAAAACTTGCCAATTTCACCCATCGAAATCGGGTTATCGCCCACGCCGTGAAATAATAAAATCAGCTGGTTAGCACGCGCTTCCGGCTGCTGGACGATAATCTGTTCTGAGCTCATGGGTTTCTCCCGTTTTAGGTTAATGCCGTCACTATACGCCGCCTGCCGGTGAGTGAAATCGGGTTTTATTGAATGAGTCTTTCCATTTTTTGCAATGAAATCTGCCCGTTATTCCCCCCGTCCGCAGGCTTTGAGTGCCTGCTGCGTTTCCTGTCGCCAGCGGGCCAGCAGCGCCCTGCGGCCGGTTAGTTGCAACATTTGCACAATTTCCGCGGTGCTTTTTCCCTGTTGTAACCAGGCACGCAGCGCCTGCAGCGGCAGCGGGCTGGCCATCAGCAGGCGGCTGAGGGCGGGAAGACTGCTTTGTGCAGGCCGATGCGCGAAGGCAAATCCTGCCAGTTCGCGCCAGTCGGCGTCATTCATTCGGGTATCACCCTCAGGCGGGAACGGCAGCCGGATATCGGTCAATGTCGACAGCCAGCGCCAGTCACGGTGAAGCTGATTTAATGCTGCCTGAGCCAGTTCATGCCCCGCTGGGCTGAGCGGTAATATCGCCATCGCGGCATAACACCCGCTACCGGCTTCTTTCTGCGTGCTGATACGCGCAAGCTGAAAACCGGCCTGATGCCACAGCGCGGCAAGTTCTTCGGTATAACCGAAACTTACCGACAGAAAATCCAGCCCCGCCTGCTGCGCACGCTTTTGCTGTTCCGCCAGTAAATCGCGGGCGATCCCCTGCCGCCTCAGCGCCGGATGTACTGCAATGCGACTGACGCGCCGTGAACGTAATACGGCGGCTTCGGGGAAACCTGCGTGAGCCGCGAGCGACTGTGCCACCAGATTGCCACGCGGCCGCCGCCGCCCCGCCCAGACATCCTGCGCCAGCTCCTCGCTAAGTCCGCCCTCATCCACCAGCCACAGCGCACCGGTTAACGTCGGACCTTGTCTGGCGGCGCTGAAGGTCATCCCCGGCGCATCCAGTAAACGACGCAAATCCAGCGGCGAAGTTCGGTAATGCGCGCTGGTCAGCAGGCCGTAAAAATCCTTTAGCAGCGCGGGCTCCTGACACCAGCGAGCGGCATCAACCGGGAAAATTTCCGGTGTTTCACCGGTGTTATGCACGTCTGGCAGATGTTCTTCAAACAGCAGCAGTTCACTGATCAATGGCTCGAGCGGATCCTGTTCCGACCAGCGTATCGGTGCGCGCAGCCGCAGATCGTGCCATTGCGGCAGTGATGCACAAAACTTCAGCAAAAAACCACGCCCGGTGCCTTCGTAGCCCTCTACCGTGGTGGTGAGCAACACACGCGGGAAAGCTTTGACCATTACCGAAAGCATCGGCGCAGGGATGGCTGCGGCTTCGTCGATAATCAGCCAGTCAGCGCCGTTGACCGCCCCTTCGCGACACAAGGTCAGCAGAGCATCAGGCGCTATAAACCGTACCGACTCCGGTGCATGACAGAGAATGTGATCAACCGAACGTTTGCCCGGCGCCGTCACCCAGCAGATGCCCGGCCACTGTGCTGTCAGCATACCTGCCAGCGTTGATTTGCCACGGCCACGCGGCGCAGTCAGCACCCACACACCGGATTTTGCCTGCATCAGCCGTTGCAGAATCGTCTGCTGCTGCGGCGTTGGCTGACCATCAGGCGGCAGCCACCGTGCCGCAACGGGCAACGGGGAAAGTTCAAAATCGGTGTCTTGTCTGCACAGTGCAACGTGCGGCGCGTTTTGCAGCAAACGCTGAAAACGATGGATAAAACGGGGCGTGGCGATCGGTTGCGGCTGTTCACTCCAGCGCAGGCTGTCGCTGTCGGGCTGTTGCGCCCAAAGCTGCCATGGCGGCACCAGCAAAATCAGCCAGCTTCCTGCTTTCAGCGTGCCGGAAAATGCAGCCAGTGCCTCAACATCCAGCCCGCTGCGCGCATCAAAAATGCCGTGTAAAACGTCCTGACCCAGCAGCGTCCGGGCCGCAGAGGGTGAGCAGGCGTTCACGCCGGCGGGCGGCGAATCACTGAGCCACAGCCAGTCGCCTTCGCAGCCTGCCGACACATGTCTGGCCTGCTCTTCACACCAGCCCGCTTCCCCGCTAAATACCAGTAAACGCCGCACACCCTGGTGCTGCATCTGATGCTGTAATGAGGTCAGGGACGTGGCAGGCATGTCAGCTTTTCCCTACCAGCATCGACAGTAAACCGGCGGCGATCAGCGGCCCGACCGGCACGCCTTTAAACAGCGCGACGCCGAGCACGGTGCCGACCAGCAAACCTGCAACCAGATGGGGCTGCGTTCCCATCAGCGTCAGACCGCGCCCGCCCAGCCACGACACCAGCACGCCGACCAAAATAGCGGCAATAGATTTCCAGTGCAGGAAGGAATGCACAATGGTGCTGGCACTGATTTTCCCGCTGGCAATAGGCGCCATCACTCCGACAGTCAGAATGATAATGCCGATGGTCAGGCCGTATTTTTCTATCCAGGGGAAGAAGTTGTTCAGCGGCGTGATACGTACCGTCAGCAGGAAAAACATCGCGATAGTCACCGCGCTGTTATGACTGATAATGCCGAGCCCGGCAAACACCAGTAAGATCAAAAGGGTTGGATCGAGAAAAGCCATAGCGTTCCCTGCGTTTTCCTGTCAGGAAGTAAAAAAGGCTCCGGGGAGCCTTTTGAATCGGTCATTGATTATTGAACAGTTTTTGCAGCCAGACCAGAACTGAATAGCCTGCATTTCGCCGAATCAGAGGCTGGCAAAGGTGTTGCACTGATCGGGATTACCGGTATCAAAACCGCGCTTGAACCAGGTATACCGCTGCTGAGATGTGCCGTGCGTAAAGCTGTCCGGCACCACGCGCCCCTGGCTTTGCTGTTGCAGACGGTCATCGCCGATCGCCTGCGCGGCGTCCAGCGCCTCTTTCAGATCGCCCTCTTCAAGCACATTTTGTTGCTGCATGGCATGTCCCCAGACGCCGGCGTAGCAGTCAGCCTGGAGTTCCATTTTCACCGACAGCTGATTCACCGCCGCCTGCGATGCGCCCTGCTGCATCTCGCGCACCTTGCGTTCAATGCCCAGCAGATTTTGTACGTGATGGCCGACTTCGTGCGCCACGACGTAACCCTGTGCAAAATCACCGCCCGCGCCCAGTTTGTTCTGCAGTTCCTGATAGAAGGAGAGATCGATATACACCGTGCTGTCCGCCGGGCAGTAGAACGGCCCCATAACCGACTGGCCGGTACCGCAGCCGGTGCGGGTTGCGCCACGGTACATCACCAGTTTCGGTTCGCGGTAAGTCATCCCCTGTTTCTGGAAGATTTCTTTCCAGGTGTCTTCTGTAGAAGCGAGGATCACCGAGGTGAATTTCGCCTGCTCGTCATCTTTCGGGCTGATGGATTGCGATTGTGTCTGCTTTTGCACACCACCGGACTGCCCGCCATCGATAAGCGGTGTCAGATCAATGCCGTAATAACCGGCGACCAGCACCACGATAATAATCACGATGCCACTTTTCCCACGGATCGGCAGACGCATTCCGCCACCGCCCGGACCACCACCGGAGTTGGATCCCTGTCCGCGTCTGTCTTCCACATTGTCGCTTTCGCGACGCCCTTGCCAACGCATACTCCACCTCCAGACTGTTTTTATAAAGACTAGCCAGCGCGCGCGGTTAATACCATCTGCGCAAGGACGTAATTTTAGGTCAGAAGGCATTAAATGAAATAAAACAGTGGGGAAAAGGGGAAATTAAATGCGCAGGAAGAAATCGGGTGGCACACAAATACCACCCGGTTTGATACAGCCCCGCTACGTAAACGATTGCGCGTCAGGGCTGAAAACTGACTGACGATCAGTCCAGTTTCACACCGATGCGGCGAGCAACTTCTTCGTAGGCTTCGATCAGGCCACCCAGACTCTGGCGGTAGCGATCTTTATCCATCTTGTTCAGGGTTTCTTTATCCCACAAGCGGCTGCCATCTGGCGAGAATTCATCACCCAGTACGACTTCACCGTTGAACAAACCGAACTCGAGTTTGAAATCGACCAGAATCAGACCGGCATCATCAAACAGTTTGGTCAGCACGTCGTTGGCTTTGTAGCTCAGCTCTTTCATCCGTGCCAGATGCTCTTCGTTCACCCAACCGAAGGTTTTGCAGTAAGACTCATTGATCATCGGATCATGCATCGCATCGTTTTTCAGGAACAGATCGAACAACGGTGGATTGAGTACCAGACCTTCTTCAATGCCCAGACGTTTTACCAGCGATCCTGCAGCACGGTTACGGATAACGCATTCAACCGGGACCATATCCAGTTTTTTCACCAGCACTTCGTTGTCAGACAGCAGGCGTTCCATTTGTGTCGGAATACCGGCTTCTTCCAGCTTAGCCATGATGAAATGGTTAAATTTGTTGTTAACCATGCCTTTACGGTCGAACTGCTCAATACGCTGACCATCCAGTGCTGACGTATCGTTGCGGAATTCCAGCACCAGCAGGTCCGGGTTTTCTGTGGTGTAGACGGTTTTCGCCTTGCCGCGATACAACTCAGCTAACTTTTGCATCTTTACTTACTCCAGTGGAAAAAACAGATGTAAAAAGGGGCCGAAGCCCCTTGGTATTATTTTGCACTGCTCTGACTAAATGCGGCCTGCATGACCGCCACCATCGCGTCGTTCTGCGACTGGCTGAGAGCATGTCCTTTTGGATCAAGGAACTGCAAGCTACTGCGGTTGTCGAGGTCGCCAACCTGAAGTTTGTAATCACCGGATGACAGACCCGGATCTTTCGCACCCAATGTCTGCCACGCATCGTCATTCAACGGTTTGTAGGTGACGGATATTGTGCCCTGCGGACGGCTGCTGTCGGTCACTTTCATGCCGGCTTTCGCCAGGGCATTCGGCAAGCGATCCCACACCACGCCATAGCTGGTACGCACGATCAGCACCGGCAGGCCGGTATCGTCTGCGCCGCTCTGCACGTCGATCTCGCCAACGCGACGATTATCGAGACGGGCTTGCGTATCCTGCTGCACTTTATCCAGATTTGCGGTAATGGAGTTCATCATCTGGCTGTTATAACGCTGGATTTCAGCCGATGTGGTGACCGCTTTATCCTGCTGTTTCAGTTCAAGCGTTTTCACGGTCAGGGCTAACTGGTAGCTCTGCTGTTTCACGCTGATCTGATAACGGCCCTGATACTGGAAGTCTTCATCTGCACGATTCCAGTTAACGAAATCAGTGGTCAGCGTCTGGTTAGCATCATCACGGTTAGCGATGGTGTAATTGTTTTGCTGAACGGCTTTCACCACGTTGTTCCACAAATCACGGTTCTGAGCGGTGTTTTCCAGCAGCACGGTACTGCTGTCGCCGGAGAATTGCGTTTGTGAACCGTTCAGCAAGGCCAGAGGCTGCATCGGTGGACGGATGTCGAGCTGTTTGCCCACCGCACCTTGCATTGCACCGGCCTGAACATCGTACGTTCCGTTCTGTACAGGCAGAATCATCCCGGCAGGGGCTTTCAGCTCATGCAGGGCGGGTGCATCCAGATAGGATTCATCGCCGCTCACCTGGCGCTTGTAGCGCTGGTCGCTTGAACAGGCCGCCAGCAGCATGATCAGGGAAACCCCAACCACTTTCGCTACGGCTGATTTCTGCAATCGGGTCATCTGGAAACTATTCTTGTCAAATAAAGAGGCCATCAAATCTTCCTAAGAGTTACAGCAAACCGGCGCTTTTTAATGCGTGTTCCACGACCGGACGGGCAGCATCTGTTAACGGCGTCATAGGCAGACGCAGAGTATCTGTTGCCATCAACCCCAGTGCCTTACAGGCCCATTTCACCGGGATTGGGTTTGCTTCTACAAACAAATTCTGATGCAACGGCATCAGGCGCTGATTCAGGCGACGCGCTTCGGCAAAGTTGCCACATGCCGCCAGTTCACAAAGTTGAGCCATTTCACGCGCAGCCACGTTGGCCGTCACAGAAATCACCCCTTTGCCACCGAGTTGCATAAAGTCCAGACCGCTGGCGTCATCGCCGCTCAGCAGAATGAAATCTTCATCATCAACCAGCACTTGGATCTGACTAACACGACTTAAGTTCCCTGTTGCTTCTTTAACAGCAACAATATTCTTTAATTTGGCTAAACGCGCGATGGTCGGCGGCAACATATCGCAGCCGGTACGTGAAGGCACGTTGTAGAGAATTTGTGGCAGAGAGGTATTTTCAGCGATGGCTTTAAAGTGCTGAAACAGACCTTCCTGAGTCGGACGATTGTAATATGGGGTGACTGTCAGACAGCCCACAACGCCACTCTTTTCAAAACGTTGCGTCAGTGAAATCGCTTCGGCGGTGGCGTTTGCCCCGGTGCCTGCGATAATAGGAATGCGTCCATCGGCCAGTTCCAGCGTTTGCATGACCACGTCACCGTGTTCGTCATGACTTAACGTCGCCGACTCGCCTGTTGTGCCAACGGAAACGATCGCCGCAGTACCACTGGACACATGATAATCAATCAGTTTTTTCAGACTCGCGCGATCGACAGCACCTTTGGCGTCCATCGGCGTAACCAGTGCAACAATACTTCCCGTAAACATTGACCTTCCCCTCCACAAACAGGTCACTCATGGTACTTTTGACACCACTGCAAAAGCAAGCAAACAACGTGTTGTAAGCGCTTGTCCGGCGGTTTTTTTTATGTTTACCTTGGGAATACTCCCAAGCACGACAGGAAGACCCATTTTGCCGCAGCCACAACAACATTATCTGGTTATCACCGCGTTAGGTGCCGATCGCTCAGGTATCGTCAATACCATCACCCGCCAGGTCAGCAGCTGCGGCTGTAATATTGAGGACAGCCGGCTGGCGATGCTCGGTGATGAATTTACCTTCATCATGCTGCTTTCCGGCAGCTGGAACGCGATTACGTTGATTGAATCGACACTGCCGCAAAAAGGCGCCGAGCTGGAATTGCTGATCGTGATGAAGCGCACCAACGCGCCGGAACGCCCGCCGATGCCAGCGACCGTATGGGTGAAAGTGGAAGTCAAAGACTCCCCGCACCTGATCGAGCGTTTCACGGATTTATTCGATACGCACCAGATGAACATTGCAGAACTGGCGTCAAAAACCCGTCCTGCTGAGGGCACAACGCCCGCCCAGCTTTCCATTCAGATGACGGCGCACAGTGCTGCTAATACCGATCCGGTAATTATTGAACAAGCCTTTCATCAGCTATGTACAGAACTGAATGCGCAAGGCAGTATTAACGTCGTCAGTTATTCCGAGAATGAAAATAAACTGCAGTAATCGCTAAGAGATACGGAGAAAGACAATGAGCCCACTGAAAGCCGGTGATCCTGCGCCGCAATTTAGTTTACCCGACCAAGACGGTGAACAAATTAATCTGGCCGACTTCCAGGGACAGAGAGTCCTGGTTTATTTTTATCCAAAAGCTATGACCCCTGGCTGTACCGTACAGGCCTGTGGACTGCGCGATAACATGGATCAGTTGAAAAGTGAGGGTGTGGAAGTGCTGGGTATCAGCACGGATAAACCTGAAAAACTGTCGCGTTTTGCTGAGAAAGAGCTGCTGAACTTCACGCTGTTGTCCGATGAAGATCATCAGGTTTGCGAGCAGTTTGGCGTCTGGGGTGAAAAATCCTTTATGGGGAAAACCTACGACGGTATTCATCGCATCAGCTTCCTGCTTGACGGCACTGGCAAGGTCGAGAAAGTGTTCGACGACTTCAAAACCACTAACCATCATGACATCGTGATGGCCTATCTGAACGAGAAGTCCGCCTGATAACTCACGGGTGACCCACGTTCATAAAAAAAAGCGCAGACGCGCTTTTTTTATTTCCTTCATTTCGCCCTGCCGGTTCAGACGCTTTCGTTGAGCAGTTCATCCGGCCAAACGTGCACCACAGCTTTGACCAGGGTCGCCAGCGGGATCGCAAAGAATACGCCCCAGAACCCCCACAACCCGCCGAACACGACAACCGACAGGATAATCACCAGCGGGTGCAGATTCACGGCTTCCGAGAATAGCAGCGGCACAATCACGTTTCCGTCCACGCCTTGTACCACCAGATAGGCCACGAGCAGCGTCCAGAAATCGGCACCCAGTCCCCACTGGAACATCGCCACAATCACCACCGGGATGGTCACCAGCATGGCGCCGATATAAGGAATTAACACCGAGATCCCCACCAGCACCGCCAGCAGCAGCGAATAACGCAAGTCCATCACCCAGAACACCAGATAGGTGGCGACACCCACGATGATCATCTCAAGCACTTTGCCGCGAATGTAATTAGTGACCTGCTGATTCATTTCTGCCCAGACCTGCCCCGCCAGCCCGCGATCGCGTGGCAGAACGCGACGCACGGCATTCAACATTTGCTCTTTATCCTTGAGCAGGAAGAAGACCATCATCGGCACCAGAATCAGGTAAATCGCCAGCGTCAGCAAACCAACCAGCGAGGCCACTGAATACTTCACGACCGATTCGCCCAGCCCGGAAAGTTTGCTGCGCATATTTTCGGCCATCATGTCGATGATACCGGCATCAACCAGCGCCGGATAACGCCGGGGCAGCGTAGCGGCAAAATCATAGAAACGGTTAAGCATGCTGGGTAAATCCGCCAGCAAATTAACGCCCTGTTGCCAGGTCACCGGCGCAACAACAAAAATGCCCAGCATCAGAATACCGGCGAACAGAATCAGCACCACGCTGACCGCCAGCGTGCGCGAAAGCCCGACATGTTGCAGGCGCACAGTTGGCCATTCCAGCAAATACGCCAGCACTATCGCCACCAGCAGGGGTGCCAGAATACCGTTGAGAAAGTAGAGAATACAAAAACCTGCAACCAAAATTGCCAGCAACGCAATGGCTTGCGGGTCGGTAAACCGGCGGCGATACCACTGTAATAACATGTCCAACATCAGAGAATGCTCCTGTAAATTCCGGTATCTGGTAGGGTTGCGCTCTTCGTTCCCTGCGCACTCTGACACAAGTAACTATCTTTTATATTTGTTGTCACACAACTGTAGCCGCAGAGTGTTTTAAACTCTCACGAGGATAGCTACTATAAAGTTCAGCGCAAACAATAGCGCCAGAAATAATGTTCATCCCTTCAGTTCACGGAAGAAAAGCTCTTAAAGCTCATCGGTGTGCGGATAAATTATTGGGAAGCAAATGTATATGGTAATGCGATTGAAAAAAACCGTGATCGCCCTGTGTCTGGGCAGCCTGTTCAGTAGCGCAATTTTTCCGGCAGGCGCTGATGACAGTTCATTCTGGTCGACACCGGCCACGTCTTCCGCCAAAACGACGACATCCCCCTTAGCGCCTTCGGTGAGCGATCAGTTACCGGATATTGGCACCACGGCGGGCGGAACGTTAAGCATTAATCAGGAATTGCAGATGGGCGATTTCTACGTCCGTCAGATGCGCGCCAGTACCCCGCTGATTAACGACCCTTTGCTCAATCAGTACATCAATGAACTCGGGCAGCGTCTGGTTTCTCATGCCTATTCAGTCCGCACGCCGTTCCATTTCTTTATTGTGAATAACGACGAGCTTAACGCCTTCGCTTTCTTCGGTGGCAACGTGGTGCTTCACTCCGCGCTGTTTCGTTATACCGACAACGAAAGCCAGCTGGCATCGGTGATGGCGCATGAAATCTCCCACGTCACCCAGCGCCATCTGGCCCGTGCGATGGAAGATCAGCAGCGCAATGCGCCACTGACCTGGGTCGGCGCGCTGGGCTCTATTCTTCTGGCGATGGCCAGCCCGCAAATGGGGATGGCGGCGCTGACCGGCACCCTGGCAGGCACGCAACAGGGGATGATCAGTTTCACCCAGGGCAACGAGCAGGAAGCGGACCGTATCGGTTTGCAGGTTTTACAGCGCTCCGGGTTTGATCCGCAGGCAATGCCGGCGTTTTTACAGAAACTCGCCGATCAGGCAAGTTATTCCACCCGTCCGCCGGAAATGCTGCTGACGCACCCCCTGCCCGACAGCCGTCTGGCGGACGTGCGTAACCGTGCCAATCAGATGCCGCACACGGTGGTGCAGTCTTCGCAAAATTACCTGATGGCGAAAGTGCGAATGCTCGGTATGTACGGTTCTGAAAGCTTCCCGCTGACCGATGACTATCTGCAAAAACTGAGCAACGGCAACGTGCGCGAACAACTCGCCGCGAAATACGGTCAGGCGCTGCAGTTTTATAAAGCCAAAAAATACGATCAGGCACGGGCAATACTGGATCCGCTGCTGGCGCAGAATCCGGGCAATGACTGGTTGCTGGATTTATCAACTGATAACGATCTCGAAAGTAAACGCGCACCTCAGGCTATCGCCCGTCTCGAAGCCGCAGGGGCCGCCAGCAGCACCAATCCGGTGCTTCAGCTCAATCTGGCGAATGCCTATTTAGAAGGCGCGAAACCGGCCAATGCCAGCAGGATCCTCAACCGTTATACGTTCAATTATCCGGGCGATCCTAACGGATGGGATTTACTGTCTCAGGCGTCTGCCGCGCAGGGGATGCGCGCGCAGGAACTGGCTGCACGCGCTGAAAGCATGGCGCTGATCGGCAGGTTAGATCAGGCGATAGAAATGCTGAGTAACGCCAGCGCATTGCAAAAATTAGGCAGTCTGGAACAAGCCCGCTACGACGCACGTATCGACCAGTTGCGTCAGTTGCAGGGACGTTTCCGCCAGTATCAGAAAGGCTGAATTTGATGATTAAGGAAGAGTGTATGCCAAAAGATGTCGCTATCTACCACAACCCGCGCTGCTCAAAGAGCCGCGAAACGCTGAAATTGCTGGAAGATGCCGGGATCGAACCGGAAGTGATTTTATATCTGGAGACGCCACCGACCGTTGCGACCTTGCAGGATCTGCTGAACAAGCTGGGGTTCAGTTCGGCACGCGAACTGATGCGCAAAGGCGAAGAGATGTATAAAACACTGAATCTGGGTGAGAAAAGCCTGAGTGAAACACAGCTGTTGCAGGCGATGGCTGAAAATCCAAAGCTGATTGAACGTCCGATTGTACTGGCAAACGGCAAAGCGCGTTTAGGGCGGCCACCGGAACAAGTCAAAGAGATTTTGTAACCCCGCACGCCGGTTCGGGTTCGTGATGCGAACCCGGACACCTTTCCGCTTACAGCCCAAGAATATCCTTCACGAACGGGATGGTCAGTTTCCGCTGAGCAGTAATCGATGCACGATCGAGCTGATCGAGCGTTGTGAACAGCGTGCGCATTTCCCGATCCAGACGTTTAAGCAGGAAACGGCCAACATCTTCCGGCAATTCAAATCCGCGCAGTTTTGCGCGCAACTGTAATGCCTGAAGTTTTTCTTCATCGGAGAGTGGCTGCAGTTTATAGATTTGCCCCCAGTCGAGGCGCGAAGCCAGATCCGGCAGGCTGAGGTTCAGCTGGCGCGGAGGACGGTCGCCGGTAATAAACAGACGCGTGCGGCCGGTTTCAAGAATGCGGTTATAGAGATGGAAAACTGCCGCTTCCCATTCGTCATCTCCGGCAATGCCCTCGATGTTATCAATGCAGACCAGCGCAAGATGCTCCATGCCGTCCAACACTTCTGGCACAAAATAGGCGCGTTTATCTAAGGGCACATACCCCACGGCTTCGCCACGCTGGGATAATTCCGCGCAGGCCGCGTGAAGAAGATGGCTGCGGCCGCCGCCTTCGCGTGACCAGAAATAAATATACGTGCCGTGTTCCTGATGCAATGCGGTCTGAATAGCAGATAGCAGAGAGGGATTCTCACCCGGATAAAAACTGGCAAAGGTTTCATCATCGGGAAGATAAAGTGGCAGGGAAAGCTGTGCCGGCGTATTCAGAAGCACCTCAACCAAAGCGGTATGAAGACCGCAGATGTTGTCTCGTCAATAAAAAGGAACGACCGAATTCTAGCAAGGATCCGCAACGAAATGAACTCTGCCGAGTGCAACCGCTTGTGATCCGAGCACCTGACCGGGAAGCGCTGCGCCCGCCGGTCAGGTGTTTCGTGAAAATATCGCCATCAGACAGGCGGATTCTCCCGCTCGTCTTCAATATCAATGATCTTTTCTTCGCCACGGAAGATCTCAATCACCTTAAACAGCAGGCTGAGGAAGATGCCGACGATGGTCGCCAGCGCCATGCCTTTCAGCTCCGCCGCGCCGATGTGGATCTTAGCCCCGCTGACGCCGATGATCAGGATCACCGCCGTCAGGATCAGGTTCTGCGCTTTGTTGTAATCGACCTTTGATTCGATCAGCACGCGGATACCCGATGCACCGATCACGCCGTACAACAACAACGACACGCCGCCCATCACCGGAACCGGCACCGCCTGAATGGCTGCCGCTAATTTACCGATGCACGACAGCAGGATCGCCAGTATTGCCGCGCCGCCGATGACCCAGGTGCTGTAGACCTTGGTGATCGCCATGACGCCGATATTTTCGCCGTAGGTGGTATTGGGCGTAGAACCGAAGAATCCAGACAGCACCGTCGACAGGCCGTTCGCCAGCATTGAACGGTGCAGGCCGGGGTCACGCAGCAAATCTTTTTTGACGATGTTTGCCGTCACGACCAGATGCCCGACGTGCTCTGCAATCACCACCAGCGCCGCAGGCAGGATGGTCAGGATCGCCACCCATTCAAAACGCGGAGTGTAGAAGGTCGGCAGTGCAAACCAGTGCGCACTGGCAATCGCGGAAACATCCACCACGCCCATAAAGAAGGAGAGCGCGTAACCGACCAGCACACCGATGAGGATTGGGATAATCGCCAGAAAACCACGGAATAACACCGAACCCAAAATGGTCACCGACAGCGTCACCACTGAAATGGTCACGGCGGTGGAATCCACCGGTGCGCCATCAGCAGGCAGCAGCCCGGCCATATTCGCCGCCACACCGGCCAGCTCCAGACCGATGACGGCAACGATTGCGCCCATCGCCGCCGGAGGGAACATCACGTTGATCCAACCAATGCCCGCTTTCTTCACAATCAGCGCCACCAGGCAGAACAACAGCCCGCAGGCGATGAACCCGCCGAGTGCCACTTCATAACCCATCGGCAGCAATAGCAGTACCGGCGAGATAAAGGCAAAACTCGAACCGAGATAAGCGGGTATTTTCCCTTTACAGACAAACAGATACAGCAAAGTCCCTATGCCATTGAACAGCAGCACCGTCGCCGGATTGATTTTGAACAGAATCGGCACCAGAACGGTGGCACCAAACATGGCAAAAAGATGCTGGAAACTCAGGGGAATCGTCTGCAATAACGGCGGACGTTCGCTTACCCCGATGACACGACGGGTCATGGATTGATCCTCTGTAAAAAATGGCGGGTAAAAAAATCTCAAAAAAAAGCCGACTGCTTAGTCGGCTTATTGCTTGCTGCTTATTTCGTACCAAATATCTTATCGCCCGCATCACCGAGTCCCGGGATGATGTAGCCTTTTTCATTCAGCCCCTGATCAATCGAGGCGGTGTACAACTCAACGTCAGGGTGCGCAGCTTCCAGCGCGGCAATCCCTTCCGGTGCAGCCACCAGTACCAGCACTTTAATGCTCTGGCAGCCGGCTTTTTTCAGCAGGTCGATGGTGGCAATCATAGAACCACCGGTCGCCAGCATCGGGTCAACAACCAGCGCCAGGCGCTCTTCGATATTAGAAACCAGTTTCTGAAAATACGGCACAGGCTTAAGGGTTTCTTCATCACGGTACACGCCAACCACGCTGATGCGTGCGCTCGGTACGTGCTCCAGTACGCCTTCCATCATGCCCAGACCGGCACGCAGGATAGGCACAACGGTGATTTTCTTACCTTTGATCTGATCGATTTCGACCGGGCCATTCCAGCCTTCAATCGTCACTTTTTCAGTTTCTAAATCGGCAGTCGCTTCATACGTCAGCAGACTTCCCACCTCAGAAGCCAGTTCGCGAAAACGTTTCGTGCTGATGTCGTTCTCACGCATCAGGCCCAGCTTGTGTTTCACCAGCGGGTGTTTCACCTCGACGATCTTCATTTTTTATTCTCCTAAGGTGGTTGAGCTGCAAAAAAAAATCGCGAGATTATAACGCCATTTTTTTTCAACGCCATAGCTTATAGCCTGATCTGGATCATCAGGAGCCCCGATAGAGTATAGACAGCCTAAAAATCATCATCGAATAAGGCGCTCGCAAACGTTTGCCTGCGCTGTTAGAATTGCCCCGCTTTATTCTTCAACCACCAACCCAAACCGCCGTGGGGACTTCGCAGTGACCGACAAAACCTCTCTCAGCTATAAAGACGCAGGCGTAGATATCGATGCCGGTAACGCATTGGTAGATCGCATTAAAGGTGTAGTAAAACAGACTCGCCGCCCGGAAGTGATGGGTGGACTGGGCGGTTTTGGTGCTCTCTGCGCGCTGCCGCAAAAATACCGTGAACCCGTTCTGGTTTCGGGCACCGACGGCGTTGGCACCAAGCTGCGTCTGGCGATGGATTTGAAACGCCACGATACTATTGGTATCGATCTGGTCGCGATGTGCGTCAACGATTTAATCGTTCAGGGTGCTGAACCGCTGTTCTTCCTCGACTATTATGCCACCGGCAAACTGGACGTCGATATCGCCGCCAGCGTAATCACCGGGATCGCCGAAGGCTGTAAGCAATCGGGCTGTGCGTTAGTCGGTGGTGAAACCGCTGAAATGCCGGGCATGTATCACGGCGAAGATTATGACGTCGCTGGTTTCTGTGTCGGCGTGGTGGAAAAATCAGAAATTATCGACGGCAGCAAAGTGGCTGACGGCGACGTGCTTATCGGTCTTGCCGCCAGTGGCCCGCATTCCAACGGCTATTCTCTGGTGCGCAAAATTCTGGAAGTCAGCAACACCAATCCGGAAACCACCGATCTGGCAGGCAAACCGCTGGCCGATCACCTGCTGGCACCGACCAAAATCTACGTGAAATCGATCCTTAATCTGATCGAAAACGTGGATGTTCACGGCATCGTTCACCTGACCGGTGGCGGCTTCTGGGAAAATATTCCCCGCGTTTTGCCGGACAATACGCAGGTCATTATCAACGAATCCAGCTGGGAATGGCCGGACGTCTTCACCTGGTTGCAAACCACCGGTAACGTCAGCCGTCATGAAATGTACCGCACCTTTAACTGTGGCGTGGGCATGGTCGTGGCACTTCCGGCAGAGCTTGCCGACCAGGCGATTGCTTTACTGAATGACAATGGTGAAAAAGCGTGGAAAATTGGCTATGTTAAAGCCTCTGATTCCGCTGAACGCGTAATCATTGAATAATCAGGTAAATCAACTGACTGAAGACAGGTACTGATATGAAAAGGATTGTGGTTCTGGTATCGGGCGAAGGGAGCAATCTCCAGGCTCTGATAGATGCCTGCCAGCAGGGACGAATTAACGCGCAGATCAGCGCTGTCTTCAGTAATAAATCCGCCGCTTACGGTCTGGAGCGCGCGCGACTGGCAGACATTCCGGCACATGCTCTGGATGTTAAAGCCTACGAAGACCGCGCGGCATTTGATATGGCGCTTGCCGATGCCATCGAGGCTTATCAGCCTGATCTGGTGGTGCTGGCGGGATATATGCGTATTCTTACCGCGGATTTCGTCCAGCGTTTCGCCGGGCGCATGATCAACATCCACCCTTCCCTGCTGCCGAAATATCCCGGTTTACACACTCACCGTCAGGCGATTGACAATCAGGATGATGAGCACGGTACGTCCGTGCATTTCGTGACAGAGCAACTCGACGGTGGCCCGGTTATTTTGCAAGCCAAAGTGCCGGTATTCAGTGACGACAGCGAAGACGATCTGGTGGCCCGCGTGCAAACGCAGGAACACAATATCTATCCGCTGGTGGTCAGCTGGTTCGTTGAAGGACGTTTATCCCTGAAAAACGATCAAGTTTTACTGGATGATAATCCACTCCCCGAACAGGGTTACGCGGCGGATTAATCTGCCTTATCGCGATGATTTCACCAGAAACCGGCCCAGTGCCGGTTTTTTATTTCCTGTCATTTGACACTTGTTTACAGTTTAGCCGATATAATCCCCTTCCCGGCGCACGTTTAAACGTCGTTTGTGCGCCGACCTTCGTCTGAAACTCAGTCGTTTCAGATTTCATCTTCAGGAAGGTTACCTCAGGTAAAACGGCTTTTGATTTTTTGAGGAACACCCCATGTTTAGCAATAACAGCGTCAGATTACGTCCACTGGAAAAGGACGACCTGTCGTTTGTTCATCGTCTTGATAATAACGCCAGCATTATGCGTTATTGGTTTGAAGAGCCTTATGAGGCCTTTGTCGAGCTGACCGATCTTTATAACAAGCATATTCATGACCAAAGCGAACGCCGCTTTATCATTGAATTCCAGGGCGGACCTGTCGGCCTTGTGGAGCTGGTGGAAATTAATCACATCCACCGCCGCGCGGAATTTCAGATCATCATTGACCCGCAGCATCAGGGCAAAGGTTTCGCCGGAGACGCCGTGCGTCTGGCAATGGATTACGCCTTCTCTGTGCTCAACCTCTATAAACTGTATTTAATCGTCGATAAAGAAAACCAAAAGGCGATCCATATCTACAGCAAATTAGGGTTTGAACTGGAAGGCGAATTGAAACAGGAGTTCTTTGTGAACGGAGAATATCGCAGCGCCATCCGCATGTGTATTTTCCAGCCGCAATTCCTGGCGAAATATAAAACCAAACCGGTGCAGATCAAACCGGAAGCGGTGATTGGCGCAGGCGCAGTCTGATTTAATTCAGCGGATCCTGACTCATTTTCTGCGGGTGAAGGGCGTGAATGTCCTTCACCCGTAAGACTTTTCCCCTATTTCCCCCTCTTTTATTCCTTCTTCTAAAACTCTCCCTGTTATGTTGGACTTTCCTGTCAATCTTTCGCAATATTGTTAGTAGACACTAGGCCCCTCACACAAAAGGCTTGCTGTTACGCTGACGGTTTCGAAAAGCGAACGGCACGAAGATGATGTTGAGCTAAATTGCGGTGTTTTCAGGCAAAATTTTGCCTGTATGGGCCAGGTTGCAAGCTAAACGAACGGAGTGAAAATGGGTCAGGAAAAGCTTTATATCGAGAAAGAACTAAGCTGGCTGTCCTTCAATGAACGCGTCTTGCAGGAAGCAGCAGACAAAAGTAATCCCCTGATCGAACGGATGCGGTTTTTAGGCATTTATTCCAACAACCTCGATGAATTTTACAAAGTCCGGTTTGCCGACTTAAAACGACGCATCCTCATCAGTGAGGAGCAGGGATTTCTTGGCGCTTCCCGGCATTTGCTGAAAAAAATTCAGGCGAAGGTGCTGCGCATCGATCAGGAATTCGACAGCCTTTATAACGATTTGCTGCTGGAAATGGCGCGTAATCAGATTTTCCTGATTAACGAGCGTCAGGTGTCTGAGAATCAACAGCTCTGGCTGCGACAGTACTTCAAACATCATCTGCGCCAATTTATCACGCCAATTCTTATCAATCACGACACCAATCTGGTGCAGTTCCTGAAAGACGATTACACCTATCTGGCGGTCGAAATTATCCGTGGCGAAGAGATCCATTACGCGCTGCTGGAAATCCCGTCCGATAAAGTGCCACGTTTCGTCAATCTGCCGCCGGAAGCGCCACGCCGCCGTAAGCCAATGATCCTGCTGGACAACATTTTGCGTTACTGTCTGGACGACATTTTCAAAGGCTTCTTCGATTACGACGCGCTGAACGCCTATTCGATGAAAATGACCCGTGACGCCGAATACGATCTGGTCACGGAAATGGAATCGAGCCTGCTGGAACTGATGTCATCGAGCCTGAAACAGCGTCTGACCGCCGAACCCGTGCGGTTTGTTTATCAGCGCGATATGCCCAATGAGATGGTCGAATTGCTGCGCGGTAAGCTCGGCATTTCTAACTACGATTCAGTGATCGCCGGTGGCCGATACCATAATTTCAAAGATTTCATCGGTTTCCCTAATGTCGGTAAAGCCAATCTGGTGAACCGCCCGCTGCCAAGATTGCGGCATCTCTGGTTCGATAAATTCCGCAATGGTTTTGCAGCGATCCGCGAGCAGGACGTGCTGCTGTACTATCCGTACCACACGTTTGAACACGTGCTTGAGTTGCTGCGTCAGGCGTCATTCGACCCGAACGTGCTGTCGATCAAAATCAATATTTACCGCGTCGCCAAAGACTCGCGCATTATTGAATCGATGATCCACGCAGCGCACAACGGCAAGAAAGTCACTGTGGTGGTTGAGTTACAGGCGCGCTTCGACGAAGAGGCAAATATTCACTGGGCGAAACGTCTGACGGAAGCCGGTGTACACGTTATTTTCTCTGCGCCGGGCCTGAAAATTCACGCAAAACTCTTTCTTATTTCCCGCCGCGAAGGCGACGAAATTGTCCGCTATGCTCATATTGGGACCGGGAATTTTAACGAGAAAACGGCACGCCTTTATACCGACTATTCGCTGCTCACCGCGGATGCGCGAATCACTAACGAAGTCCGTCGGGTGTTCAACTTTATCGAAAACCCTTACCGTCCGGTGTCCTTTGAGCATCTGATGGTATCGCCACAGAACTCGCGGGACATGCTATACCGGTTGATCGACCGGGAAATTGCCAATGTTCAGGCCGGCGGCACCGGCGGTATTACGCTGAAAATCAACAACCTGGTGGACAAAGGGCTGATCGACCGTCTTTACGTGGCATCCAACGTCGGGGTGAAAATCCGTCTGCTGATCCGCGGGATGTGTTCACTGGTGCCTAATCTGCCCGGTTTTAGCGAAAACATTCAGGTCACCAGTATCATCGACCGTTATCTTGAACATGATCGCGTTTACGTGTTTGAAAACGGCGGCGATGCCAAAGTGTTCCTGTCTTCCGCTGACTGGATGACGCGTAATATCGATTACCGTATCGAGGTGGCCGTCGCGTTGCTCGATCCGCGGCTTAAACAGCGCGTGCTGGACATTCTGGAGTTGCTGTTTAATGACACAGTCAAAGCCAGAGTGATTGATAAAGAACTGAGCAACCGGTATGTTCCACGCGGAAATCGCCGCAAAGTCCGTGCGCAGCTGGCGATTTACGACTATCTGAAAGATCTGGAACAACAGAGTCAGCAAGCCTGAACCCCCTGGAGCGTTACATAACTATGCCCCTTAAAAACAGCTCATTGAGTGCCAAGCCACAGGAAATTGCGGCGATCGATCTCGGGTCGAACAGTTTCCACATGGTGATCGCGCGCGTCGTTAACGGCGCATTACAGGTTTTAGGTCGCCTGAAACAACGCGTTCATCTGGCTGACGGCCTCGACAGTAAAAATGTGCTCAGTGAAGAAGCCATTCAACGTGGGCTGGATTGCCTGGCTTTGTTTGCCGAACGCCTGCAAGGTTTTCCGGATAACAACGTCACCATCGTCGGGACGCACACTCTGCGTCAGGCGGTGAATGCTGAGGAATTCCTCAAGCGCGCCGCAGAAGTCATCCCCTACCCGATCGAAATCATTTCCGGTCAGGAAGAAGCTCGCCTGATTTTCATGGGTGTGGAGCATACGCAGCCGGAAAAAGGCCGCAAACTGGTGGTCGATATTGGTGGCGGATCTACGGAACTGGTCATCGGGGAGGATTTCGAGCCATTGCTGGCCGAGAGCCGCCGCATGGGCTGCGTCAGTTTTGCGCAGATGTTTTTCCCCAACGGTGAAATCAGCCGCAGCAATTTTAAACGCGCCCAGCTCGCCGCCGCACAAAAACTGGAAACGCTGGCATGGCAATACCGTCTGCAAGGCTGGCAGTATGCGCTTGGCGCATCCGGCAGTATTAAGGCCGCGCATGAAGTCCTGGTGGAAATGGGCGAAAAGGACGGTTTGATTACGCCTGAACGTCTGGAAATGCTTACCGAAGCGGTGCTGAACTTCAAGAACTTCGACGCGCTGGATCTTCCGGGGCTGTCAGAAGATCGTCAGTCAGTTTTCGTGCCGGGGCTGGCCATTCTGCGTGGCGTATTTGATGCGCTGGCGGTCAAAGAACTGCGTCTTTCTGACGGCGCGCTGCGTGAAGGCGTGCTGTATGAAATGGAAGGCCGCTTCCGTCATCAGGATATCCGCACGCGTACCGCGAAAAGCCTGGCCGAGCATTACAACATCGACCGGGAACAGGCGCGCCGCGTACTGGAAACCACCGAGCAGCTTTACAGCCAGTGGCTGGCGCAGAACACCAAACTGGTTCAGCCGCAGCTCGAATCACTGCTGAAATTCAGCGCCATGCTGCATGAGGTAGGTTTGAGCATCAACCACACCGGTATGCACCGTCACTCTTCCTATATTCTGCAAAACACCAATTTGCCGGGGTTCAATCAGGAACAGCAAACGCTGCTGGCAACGCTGGTGCGTTTCCATCGTAAAGCGATCAAGCTGGAAGAGTTGCCGCGCCTGAATTTGTTTAAGAAGAAGCACTATATTCCGCTGATCCAGCTATTGCGCCTCGGGGCACTGCTCAATAACCAGCGTCAGTCCACCACGACGCCGGAATCTCTGCGGTTATCGACGGATGATAATCACTGGACGCTGCGCTTCCCTGCCGGTTATCTGGCGCAGAACAACCTGGTTCAGCTGGATTTCGAACGTGAACAAAGTTACTGGGATGACGTCACCGGCTGGAAACTGATGCTGGAAGAAGAAGACGTGGGGTCTTCAGAAAGCTAAGCCTTCCCGGCGATAAACCACTAAAAAAAACCTCTGCACGCGAAGGCGTCAGAGGTTTTTTATTCTTAGGATGAAAACTGAAGGTCAGTCTTTGCGAAACGCCAGCAGGGACGCCAAAGGTTCAGGTTTGCCCACCAGATAACCCTGCATGTAATCAACCCCCAGCGCATGCAGTGCTGCCTTCTGCTCTTCGGTTTCGACGTACTCCGCCACAATGCTCAGATGTTTCATTCTGGCGACCTGACAGATCGACTGCACGATATAGCCATCCAGCGAATTGGTCAGCATGTTACGGACGAAGCTGCCGTCAATTTTGATGATATCGGCCTGAATGGCTTTCAGACGGCCATAACTGGCATAACCGGTACCGAAATCGTCGATGGCAATCCGGCAGCCGTAATTACGCAGCTCGCGCATGGCAGAGTCAGCGTATTTCACGTCCTGCAATAAGTGTGATTCCGTCACCTCCAGAACGATCTGGAAAGGCTCCACCTCAAACTCAGCCATCAGGGTTTTGAAATCACGGGTGAACGTCGGGCGACACAGCGTCGATGGCGTAAAGTTGACGGCAAAACGCAGGCTCGGCAGACGCGAACGGTTCGCGTTGATAAACATCAGCGTGTGCCTGAGCACCCACATATCTAACTGATAGGAAAGCCCAAACTCATGCACAACCGGCAGGAACTTATCCGGCATGACCAGATTTTCCTGCGCGCCATCGAACATGCGCAGCAGGATTTCATAATAATTGTCACCCCGCACGCCTGAGATAGGTTGCGCCATCAGAACGAAGCGATCGTCATCCAGCGCGCGCTGGATTTTATGCAGCATATCGACCTTTTCTCTGATTTCCAGCTGCACCTGGCTGTGATCGCTTTTGTTCGATTCCGGTTTACCGGTGGTCAGCGACACTTCGGCAATCCCGCTCAGTTCGCCCAGCAAGATTGGCAGATGCTCGACCGGTGAGTAGACCGTGCAATAAGACAGACCGATATTAGGATGGAGCGGTAATCCGTTCCAGATCAGACGAAAATCTTCAACATACTCATACAGTTGCTGGAGTTTGCCTTCCACGTCTTCACTGTTAAGCCGCAGCACCAGATCGTAACCCGGTAAGTGATACACTTTTTCGCCCGGCTGCAGATACGGCTTCAGCCCCATCGCCAGTTGCTGCTTAAACTGAATACGCAGCTGCATACCGTAGTTACGGCTCAGCACATCCATATCGGAAACACGAACAAAGCACAGCAAGGAGCGCGGATAAATCGCCAAATCACGGTTAAAAGCGCGCAGGTTTGGCAAGGCGAAAACCGGATCCTGTAATGCGGCAGCTTTGAATTTTTTCATCAGCAGCCGCTGGCGGGAGGAGATCACCGCCATCAGCAACAGCGTGATGGTATAAACCAGCATCAGGGCAGAGACGAAAACCAGATTATGGACAAAGTTAGTGTCAGAGATAAAACCCTGATAATAATGGAATAAAATGGTGAGCGTGATAGTCCAGACAATGCTGATGAAGTAATAGCCATAGCGCAGTGCACCGAACAGTAACACCGGGAACAGCAACGTCAGCGTGTAATCACTCAGCAGGATTTTCATGAAAGGCTCGCTGAGCCCCTGAATGCAAAGCAGCGCCACCATTGTGCCCAGCACAATAAACCACAGCACCATTTCAGCCGGTTTCACACCGGGCGCACATTGTTTTCGCAACATCATGCGCAACACGCGCCAGTAACGCGGGCGGCGGATAATGCGGATAATCAGATAGATCAGATGCGAGTTGAGCAGAATACCCAGAATCATCGCCTGAAGATTGATAAGCGTACGCAGCGTCATAAAATCGCGTGTCGCCATCCCCAGATATTCTGGCAGCAGGCCGCTTTCCACGACAATTTGCAGCACAATAATGAAGAAGAACGTCAGGAAAATCAGCAGCCAGCCGACCCGCACCCAGGCCTGATTCATCAGCCCGAGCGGTGCAGACCAGCGGCTTCCCGCCTGCCAGCGGTAGCCCAGCCAGGCAAGAAACAGTGACGTGAAATAAATCACCGTCATCAGCGTTCCCATTTCCGCGCCCACGCGCAGGTAGTAGCGCAGGAAAAGCGTCAGCACAATGCCGGGGAATGCCGCCCAGTCAAACACCATCAGCAAGGCCACACAGGTCGCCAGCGGCATGTAAATCAGATAGGTGCGACCTTCCGGCAAGAAAATGATCGGAGAAAGCGACGAGCTGAGCGGGATCAGCACCAGCGCACAGAAGATCGGAAGCCCCCACCATTTATGGCGCAGTTCATTCCACGAGAAGAGTTTTTGCATCGGATCCATCGTAAGTTTCGCGTATGAAAGTCATGACGCAGTATAGGTGTCAGGATGAAACGGGCGTGTGTAAAACGCCGGGTGACAGTGACAACGGGTTCCGCGCGCAGTTATCGGCATAAACATCTTTTCACTGAAAAACGCAGAAAGAATAGAAACAGCGGAGGTTGGTGTCATGAATCACAAATTATGGCTGAATTCTAATCGGCTTTATATTAATGCTCTTGATGCTGATCAATAAACACATTCTTCCAAATATCCGCTAAATGAAGCTCAAACAATTTCGCACGTGATTAACCAAATAATAAATACATTCAAATCCATGAGATTAACTTTAAACGTATAGATTGTCTGAATGGTAAAGTTATCGTGCGACTTTACTTACCGGTGAAAATAAACCGCACTTTTTGCATTTTTCCTTTATCTGGAGCGTCGTTTAGTTGTGCGTTATATTGTAAACGTTATCATTTACACTCTTTCATCACTTCTACCGGAGCAAAGATCCACTGAGCCGACACGACTATGTCTCGAAAATCCAACATCAAGATGACGAAAATTGTTCTTTCGGTAAGCTTCATTATTTTGTTCGGGCGACTGGTTTACTCCGCTTTCGGCGCGTATTCACATCACCAGAATCAAAAGCAAACGCAGACCGATACGCAGACAGTGGGGCCACAGCAACAGACGCCGGAAAAAACCTGTACCGGTACGCTGAAAACCTGCCGTTACTCAAAGGACTAAGGATCTCAAATGTCGGGTGAAAAACCGAAAAACTACGGCCAGAAACTGGCCGAAAGCCGCAGCAGGATCCTCGATCTCCTTCTGAACACCGATGACCTCGCCGACAGTATTCTGGGCGAGGAACCTGACGTTGATGACGCCACGCGCGCGCAACTGATGGATTACACCGCAGAGCTCAGCTCGCGGGTGCAAAAACTCCACGCAGCCGACGTCGCCGACGTCCTGGAAGCGTTGCCGATCCGCGAACGTCTGGCGCTGTGGCGTCTGGTCGAACCGGCAGCGCGCGGTAAAGCACTGGTCGAAGTCTCCGAAACCGTCTGGGACAGCCTCATTGAAGAGATGAGCGACAAAGACCTGCTGAAAACCATGTCGCTGCTTGATGTAGACGATCAGGTGTATCTGGCAGAATATCTTCCCCGTGACCTGACTGGCCGTGTACTGACTTCGCTGGAGCCAAAGCAGCGGGAAAAAGTCCGCGAAGTGATGAAGTTCAACAAAGAATGCGTTGGCCGAATCATGGATTTCGAGCTGCTGACCGTCCGTCCGGACGTCACGCTCGGCGCCGTTCAGCGTTTTCTGCGCTCCCGCAAAATCATTCCGCAGGCCAGCGACAAGCTCTTTGTCACTGACCGCAAAAACACCCTGCTTGGCGAATTGCCGCTGACCACCATTTTACTCAATCCGCCGGAGACGAAAGTCGCTGACGTGATGATTACCGATCTCACCAGCTTCGAGCCGGAAGATAAAGCCGAAGACGCCGCCAGCGCGTTCGAACGTTATGACCTGATCACCGCGCCGGTAGTGGATAAAAAAGGCAAGCTGATGGGACGGCTGACGGTGGAAGAGATCGTTGATTTCGTCAACAACGACACCGACAGCAATCTGCGCCGGATGGGCGGGTTAAGCCCGGAAGAAGATGTCTTTTCTCCGGTCAGCAAAGCGGTACGCAACCGCTGGGCGTGGCTGGCTATCAATTTGTGTACCGCCTTTGTGGCTTCGCGCGTGATTGGTCTGTTTGAACACACGATTTCGCAGCTGGTGGCGCTCGCCGCCCTGATGCCGATTGTGGCGGGCATCGGCGGTAACACCGGGAATCAGACCATCACGATGATCGTGCGCGGTCTGGCGCTGCACCATGTTCAGGTAGGGAACCTGAAATTTCTGATGTTCAGGGAGCTTGGCGTGGCGTTGATTAACGGTCTGGTCTGGGGCGGACTGATGGGTATCGTCACCTGGCTGCTGTACGGCGACTGGCAGATGGGCGGCGTAATGACCCTGGCCATGATCCTCAATCTGCTGCTGGCGGCGCTGATGGGCGTCATTATCCCGCTCACGATGGTCCGCATGGGCCGCGACCCCGCCATCGGTTCCAGCGTGATGATTACCGCACTGACCGACACCGGCGGCTTCTTTATCTTCCTCGGCCTCGCCACTATATTCCTGATCTAAACCTCTTTTCCGGCCTGCGGGCCGGTAAACGCTTTCCCGCAGAATTTTCCCGATAATACCCGCTGAGAAACGCGTTTGATTTCTGCTACTGATTATTCGTTATCGCTGTAAGAGTGATGTAGAATTCATACTAATAATCTTAAAAAAATAGATATCCCTCCGACGCGAAGAATGTCGTCTTAACAGACGTTGTCTCAGGTGATGCGGGGGTTAATAACAGAAAAAACAAGTTTCACCGTAACTGCCTGCCACTCACGGCCAGTCAGAAAAAGGTTTGCACCGTGGAAAAAATAAAACAGACCACTTTCTTTTCGGAAAAGGTCAACTGGAAGGTGCCTCTGCTGACGGGCATTGCCATTTGTCTGCTGGCCCTTGCCTGCCTGGGAATCATTCAAAAAACCTCGAGTCTGGCCGGATTGTGGTTGCCGACGGCGTTGCTGATCCCGGTGCTGTTTCATCACCGCTATCTCGACTGGATCCCGCTGCTCTGCGCTGCGGCGCTGGGGATTGTTGCCGCGCATTTTATCGCGGGTACGCCGGTGCTGCTTTACCTGCCCTACACGGTGAATAATCTGATTGAAGCCACGCTCTGCGCCTTGCTGCTGCGCCGCGCGTTACCGGCACAAGATCCACTTTCCGGCCTGAGCCACTGGGTCAAATTTCTGGTGATCGCGGTGATCTTCTGCCCGCTGGTAAGCTCGGTGTTTATGATGCTGTTCATTCTGCACATCCACACCGCGGCGGAATTGCAGGATCGTTTTGCCACCTGGTATATGTCAGAAGCGGTGGCTATCCTCGCGCTGACGCCGCTGGGGCTGATTTATCAGCGCGGCTACCTCAAACAAATTCTGACTTCACGTCGTCTTGTTGAACTGCTTGCCACTCTGGTCATCACGCTGGCACTCGGTTTTATGGCGCTTAAATGGCTGCCTTATACCTTTGCCTTTATCACTATTCCGTTGCTTTGGTCAGCTATCCGCCTGCCGCGCCTTGAAGCCTTTATTATTTTCCTGTCGATGACGCTGATGATCGCCCTGCTGCAAACCAGCGGTATTATCACCGTCCAGCCCCATGCCATACAGATCCCGCAAGGGCTGATCTTCCTGCCGCTGTTACTGATCCTGCTGCCCGCCAATGCGATGGCGATGGCGATGCACACCCTGCGTACTGAAAAGTCACATATCACGCAGAGCGAAAACCGCTTTCGCAATGCCATGGAATACTCGGCAATCGGTATGGCGCTGGTTTCCCCGCAGGGTAAATGGCTGCAGGTGAATAAATCGCTGTGTAAGCTGCTGGGCTATGAAGCCGACTACCTGAAAACCTTGTCTTTTCAGGACATCACTCATCCGGAAGATTTAGGTAAAGACCTCGCCTTGCTCCAGCAATTGCTGGATGACGAAATTCAGAGCTACACCATGGAGAAGCGCTACCTGTGCCGCAATGGTGAAATGGTCTGGGTGTTGCTGGCCGTCTCCCTGGTGCGTGATGAAGATCAGAAACCGCTCTATTTCATCTCGCAAATCGAAGATATTACCGAGCTGAAACATACCGAAGTGACTAACAAACGGCTGTCCGAAGCGCTGCATGAAGAAAAAGAACTGCTGCACATCACGCTCAATTCCATTAACGAAGCCGTGATCTCCACCGACCGGGATTTGAACGTCACCTTCATGAATCCGGTCGCCGAGAACATGACCGGCTGGAAAGAGTTTCAGGCACAGGGTCAGCCGGTCGGGCGCATTGTACACATCACCAAAGGGCCGGAGGGGCCGCTGCTGGGTAATTTGCAGCAGTTCGATATCAACGAGAATTTGCACTCCTCCGTCGAACAGTCTCTGGTGCTGCACGGCCACAATACCGGCATGTTTGACGTCCAGCTGGCCGTCTCGCCGTTGCGCACCCTAAAAGATGAACCCATTGGCATTGTGCTGGTGTTGCAGGACGTCAGTAAATCCCGCGAACTGATGCGCAAACTCAGCTACAGCGCATCACATGATTTACTCACCGGTTTAGCCAACCGTGGCAGCTTTGAAAAGAGCCTGAAAAAAGCACTGAGCCTGACCGCCATACATCAGCAGCCGCACAGTCTGGCGTTTATCGATCTTGACCGTTTTAAGGCGATCAATGACACGGCGGGCCACGCGGCGGGGGATGAACTGCTGCGCCAGCTGAGCACGCTGATGCAGGATCACATCCGTAACAGCGACCGTCTGGCACGCCTGGGCGGCGATGAGTTTGCACTGATCCTGTTTGATTGTCCGCTGGAACAGGGGTTGTTAACCCTTCAGCAACTGGTGAACAAAATCAACGCGTTCCAGTTTATCTGGGAAGAACAGATTTACCGCATCGGCGCCAGCGCCGGGTTGACGCAAATTAACGATGCCAGGATCAGCGGCAGCGAATATATGGCGCAGGCCGACGTCGCCTGTTACACCGCCAAACACAACGGGCGCGGCCGGGTCTTTACCTATGAATCGCGGCAAAAACTGCAACTGTCTTCACACACGGCGCTGTTCCGCCCGGAAGATATCACCCGCATTCTCACCGAAAATCAGCTGACGCTGCATTGCCGCGCCGCATCGCCGCCGAAAACGCCGCTGTCGGTGTGTTTCTATCAGATATCGGTACAGCTGGCGATCCCCAATCAGATAGTGCAAACGGCAGCGCTGTTCCTGCAGGCCGCCCATTTTTACGACATGATGGCGGACGTTGACCGCTGGCTGTTACGGCGCGTGCTTTTGGATTACGGACAAGGCATCGCCAATAAAGGCATTTGTGTGGCCATCCCGCTCTCAACCGAAGGTCTGTTGCAACCGGCGCTGCGTGATGAATTGCTGCATCTGCTGGAGACCACGCCGCTGCCGCTGTCGTCGATCACCCTGATGATTGATGATGCCGTCTTGCTCAAGCATCCCGATTTGCGGACGTTTATCGCCGGTATCCGTCAGCAGGGATGTAAGATCGTGGTGCAGAATATCGGCAAAAATATGCTCGAATTTAACCAGTTGAAGGCGAATATGGTGGATTACGTGCAGATTGATCCGAGCTTTATGGCACAGATCCACTACAACCAGATGCATGAAGTGCTGGTGACGATCCTGCATGGCAACACTCACCGCTTAAATGCGCAGACGCTGGCGGGCCCGGCGGATATCAATGAGACGCTGGATAAACTCACCGGCATTGGCATCGATCTGGTCGGCGGCGATACCATTGCCCCGGAAACCTCACTGGAAAAACTGCTCAATACCGGTTACTTCGGCATTCACTAAGGCGTATCGGGCTGCCAGTCATTATTGAACCATAAATGCAGCGTGGCATAAGTGCGCCATGGCCGCCAGACTTCGGCGTAACGGGCAATTTTACCCGGCGTCATCCCGGGAAAACGCTGCTTAATCAGATAGTCCCCACCGAGAAAAACGTCGGGCGCCGACCAGGCGCGCATCGCGACATAACTGGCGGTCCAGCTGCCGATGCCGGGCATTGCCAGCAGCAATCGGATCCCTTCCTGCGCATCGGTTATGGTATCCAGCGGTAACTCCCCTGCTTCGACCGCCTGCGCCAGCCCGATCAGACAGGCTGCGCGTTTGGCCTGCACGCCGATACCGCGCAAATCATCCACCGTTAATTGCCCGATTGCGGCCGGAGACGGAAACAGATGCGTCAGGGCCGCAAACGGCGTGTTCACGGGTTCGCCCCATTTTTCCGTCAGCCGGGTGGCAAGCGTCGCCGCCATTTTAACGCTGACCAGTTGCCCGAGGATCGCCCGGACCGTCAGCTCAAAACGGTTAACGCATCCCGGTAATCTGAGTCCCGCCGCATTGTCCGCCAGCGCCCCCAGCCCGGCGGCAATCACGTCGGGTCGGGCATCCAGATCCAGCAAACGCCGCACCTGCTGCACAACCTTTTCGGCAGCCGGCTCCAGCGACGGTGAGAGTTCCAGTTCAACGCGATTTTCCGCCGGTACAGGCCGCAACCGCAGCCAGCCGGTCAGCCGCTCGCCGTTGTGTAACACCGCCAGGGTACGCTGATAATCATCGCCGTCCTGCTGCTCAACGCCCTGCAACGCCCGCGCGCCGAGAAACGCCGTCATCCACTGCCAGTCATACGGAGGCTGATACGTCAGAAGCATGTTGCTCACAGGACAATCCTTATAAAAATGGCCCCCGGTTGGGAGCCATTGGTGTCATTTCAGGTAGCAATGAGATTACTTGCGACGCCAGGTGGTGCCCGCCGCACCATCTTCTAACACGATGCCCATTTCATTGAGACGGTCACGCGCTTTGTCCGCCATACCCCAGTCTTTGCTGGCGCGGGCATCGTTGCGCTGTTTGATCAACGCTTCGATTTCAGCGACCTCATCGTCGTTATCCGCCTGCGCACCGGATTTCAGGAACTGCTCCGGATCCTGCTCCAGCAGACCGAGCACACCCGCCAGCTGACGCAGTTCTGCCGCCAGACCGTTGGCCGCCGACAGGTCTTCCGCTTTCAGGCGGTTGATGTCGCGCGCCATATCGAACAGCACGGAGTAGGCTTCCGGGGTATTGAAATCGTCGTCCATGGCGGAGCGGAAACGGGCAACGAAAGCGTCACCACCGGCTGGCGTTGCGGCAGCATCCGTCCCGCGCAGTGCGGTGTACAGACGTTCCATCGAGGTACGCGCCAGTTTCAGGTTCTCTTCGCTGTAGTTCAGCTGGCTGCGGTAATGACCAGACATCAGGAAGTAACGCACGCTTTCGGCATCATAATATTTCAGCACATCGCGCACGGTGAAGAAGTTATCCAGCGATTTGGACATCTTTTCGCGGTCGATCATTACCATGCCGGAATGCATCCAGGTGTTCACATACGGGCCGTCATGCGCGCAGCTGGACTGCGCAATTTCGTTCTCGTGGTGCGGGAACATCAGATCAGACCCGCCGCCGTGGATATCAAAATGATCGCCTAACTGTTTGCAGTTCATCGCAGAACATTCGATATGCCAGCCCGGACGGCCTTCGCCCCACGGTGACGTCCAGCTCGGCTCGCCCGGCTTGGACATTTTCCACAGCACGAAATCCATCGGATTGCGTTTTACATTGGCTTCCACTTCCACGCGGGCGCCCGCCTGCAGCTGGTCCAGATCCTGACGGGACAACAGGCCGTAATCAGGATCGCTTTCCACCCAGAACATCACGTCGCCGTTTGAGGCCACATAGGCGTGATCGCGGTCGATAAGCTTCTGCACGATATCGATAATTTCCTGAATATGCTGCGTCGCGCGCGGTTCAGAGTCCGGCGGCAGAATATTCAGCGCAGCAAAATCATTGTGCATTTCAGCGATCATACGGTCGGTCAGTGCGGAGAAATTCTCGCCATTCTCAGCGGCACGTTTGATGATCTTGTCGTCGATGTCAGTGATATTACGCACGTATTTCAGGTCATAACCGAGGTAACGCAGGTAACGCGACACCACGTCGAAAGACACAAAAGTCCGGCCATGACCAATGTGACACAGGTCGTAAACAGTGATCCCACACACGTACATCCCGACTTTACCGGCATGAATTGGCTTGAATTCCTCTTTTTGGCGACTCAGGGTATTAAAAATCTTCAGCATCAGGCTATTCCGTGTGTTGGGCGTAGAAAATGATGGTTGCGCGCTTTCGCGACGCTCGGGCTCATAATATAACGAAAACGCCTTCACCGAAACGGCATAAGGCCGCCGGACGGGCTTTAGTCCTCACAAACCGCCTGCTGACGGCAACTTTTGAGTTATGGTATAAGAAAAGGCTATAGTAGCGGCTCTTACTGAGAGCACACATCAACATAAGCAGGATGATTAATATGGTCACTTTCCACACCAACCACGGCGACATCGTAGTAAAAACTTTTGCTGACAAAGCACCCGTTACGGTTGAAAACTTCCTGAACTATTGCCGTAAAGGCTTCTACGACAACACAATTTTCCACCGTGTTATCGATGGTTTCATGATCCAGGGCGGCGGTTTTGAGCCAGGCATGAACCAGAAAAACACCGACGCACAGATCAAAAACGAAGCAGACAACGGCCTGAAAAACACCAAAGGCACGCTGGCGATGGCGCGTACCAACGATCCGCATTCTGCCACTGCACAGTTCTTCATCAACGTAACTGACAACGATTTCCTGAACCACAGCGGCAAAAACGCACAGGGTTGGGGTTACTGCGTATTCGCAGAAGTGGTTGAAGGTCAGGATGTGGTTGATGCGATCCGCGCAGTGAAAACCGGCCGCAGCGGCATGCACCAGGATGTTCCAAAAGAAGATGTTGTGATCAAAAGCGTCACAGTCAGCGAATAATCAACGTCGGGATGACCACGTTTTTTATCGCAGATATTCATCTTTGCGCACAGGAACCGGCAATCACTGCCGGTTTTCTGCGTTTTTTACGCGAAGATGCGCCGCAGGCCGACGCGCTGTACATTCTCGGGGATTTATTCGAAGCCTGGATTGGCGACGATGATCCACAGCCGTTACACGCAGACATCGCTGCGGCGTTAAACCACTTACACCAGCAAGGCGTTCCCTGCTTCTTCATTCACGGCAACCGCGATTTTCTGCTTGGCCGCCGCTTTGCGCGCGACAGCCTGATGACCCTGCTGCCAGAGAAAAAAGTCCTCGAACTCTATGGCCGCCGCGTCCTGATCCTGCACGGCGATACGTTGTGTACCGACGACGTTGCCTATCAGAACTTCCGCAAGAAAGTGCATAATCCGCTGATTCAAAAGTTGTTCCTGATGCTGCCGCTGAAATGGCGTTTAGGTATTGCCGCCAAAATGCGCGCCAACAGCAAAGCGTCTAATCAGGGAAAATCACAGGAAATTATGGATGTGAACCCGCAGGCGGTGGTGAATGACATGCAGGCGGCAGGCGTAGAATGGATGATCCACGGCCACACCCATCGCCCCGCTATCCATGATGTACAGCTTGGGGCGAAAACCGGCCACCGCGTGGTGTTAGGGGCGTGGCACGAAGAAGGGTCGATGGTCAAAGTCACCGCCGATAACGTAGAGCTGATCAGTTTCCCGTTTTAAGGCTGCACACCGGCGTACCACTGTGGAAACGGAATTGCTCATCCGGCGCCAAAATCAGTTCCGCTTCTATTCTGCCAAAAAACTCTACCCGATCGCTGATGTCTCCTCCGGCATATTGCTCCGCCAGCGCCAGATAATCGGCAAAATGACGTGATTCTGAGCGCAGCAGCGAAGTGTAAAAACGCGACAACGTGTCATCGAGATGCGGCGCGATTTTGGCAAAACGCTCGCAGGAACGCGCTTCGATATACGCCCCGATAATCAGGCGGTCGACCAGAATATTTAAATCATCATGATGACGGGTATGTTTAATCATCCCGCTGGCGTAGCGCGACGGTGAAAGCTGAGTGTAGGTGACATTGCGTTTTTGCATGATTTCCACCACCTGCTCGAAATGATGAAGTTCTTCCCGCGCAAGGCGCGCCGCGCAAAACAGCAGTTCAGTGCGATCCAGATATTTCGTCATCAGGCTCATCGCCGTGGCCGCCGCTTTTTTTTCACAGTTGGCGTGATCAATCAGCATCACCGCCTGATTTTCCAGCGCCACATCCACCCACAAAGCCGGTGTTTCACAGTGCAGAAAATCATAAATCGGTGCCAGTAAAGCCTGCGTCATCATTCAGTTTCCAGTGTTGATTGCTCATCATAGTGTGGTCCGGATTATACAAATCTGCCCGCCACTTCTCATCAAAAATGCACCGTATTCCGGCGACGCAACCGTTTTCCTTGCTCCGTGAGCATGATATCATTTGCGCCCTCGCAGTTTCTATTTCCGAATCACAGGAGCTTTACAGACATGTCATCCAACGTTACCCCGGCAAAAATCGCCATCGTTATGGGGTCTAAAAGTGACTGGGCGACCATGCAGTTCGCCGCCGAAGTCCTCACAACGCTGAATATTCCTTTCCATGTCGATATCGTCTCCGCACACCGCACGCCGGACAAATTATTCACTTTCGCTGAACAGGCTTCGGCGAATGGCTTTGATGTGATCATCGCGGGTGCAGGCGGCGCGGCGCATTTACCCGGTATGCTGGCAGCGAAAACGTTGGTGCCGGTGCTCGGTGTGCCGGTGCAAAGTGCTGCGCTGAGCGGCATCGACAGCCTGTATTCCATCGTACAAATGCCGCGCGGCATTCCGGTTGGGACACTGGCGATTGGTAAAGCCGGTGCGGCAAATGCTGCGCTGCTGGCCGCACAGATTCTCGCGCTGCACGATGCTGAGATTGCGAAAAGTCTGGCCGCATGGCGCACCGCGCAAACCGATGAAGTGCTGAATAATCCCGATCCACGGGAGCAAGCATGAAGCCGGTTTGCGTGCTCGGAAACGGCCAGTTAGGCAGAATGCTGCGTCAGGCCGGTGAACCGCTGGGGATCGCCGTTTTTCCCGTCGGCCTGGATGCCGAACCGGAAGCCGTGCCGTATCAGCAAAGCGTTATTACCGCTGAAATCGAACGCTGGCCGGAAACCGCGCTGACCCGCGAACTGGCGACACACAATGCGTTTGTTAACCGCGAAATCTTCCCGCGTCTGGCCGACCGCCTGACGCAAAAACAGTTGCTCGATCAGCTCGGTCTGGCAACCGCACCCTGGCAGTTACTGGCCGATGCCGCCGAATGGCCGCAGGTATTCTCCGAAATTGGCGAACTGGCGATTGTGAAACGTCGCGTCGGCGGTTACGACGGCCGTGGTCAGTGGCGTTTGCGCTCCGGCGAAGAAAATACGCTGCCGCAGGATTGCTACGGTGAATGCATCGTTGAACAGGGCATCAATTTTTCCGGCGAAGTGTCGCTGGTCGGTGCGCGGGGTCATGACGGCAAAACCGTGTTTTACCCGCTAACCCATAACCTGCATCAGGATGGCATTCTGCGCACCAGCGTCGCGCTGCCGCAGCCGGACGCCGCCCTGCAACAGCAGGCTGAACGCATGTTGTCAGCCATCCTCAACGAACTGAATTACGTCGGCGTGATGGCGATGGAATGTTTCGTGGTCAGTGAAGGTTTGCTGATTAACGAGCTGGCCCCGCGCGTGCACAACAGCGGTCACTGGACGCAAAACGGTGCATCCTACAGCCAGTTTGAAATGCACCTGCGCGCGATCCTCGGTCTGCCGTTGCCGCAACCGGTGGTCAGTACGCCGTCGGTGATGGTGAATCTGATTGGAACAGAGGTGTCAGAAGCATGGCTGAGTCTGCCGCTGGTCAATCTGCACTGGTATGAGAAGGAAGTGCGTCCTGGGCGTAAAGTCGGACACCTGAATCTCAACGACGCCAGCGCCAGCCTGCTGAAAGACAATCTCAACGCACTGATCCCGATGCTGCCGGCAGAATACGCCAGCGGTATTGAATGGGCGATTGAAAAGCTGTGATTTTCAGGCTTCCTCCCCTGTGAAGGGGAGGAGTTTAAACACTACGAATCATATTGCCTGAACAACGCCCTTCCCCGCAGTAACCGCACACCCAGCCAGCCACCGCAGACCGACAGCAGCAACGCGCTCACCACCGGTACGGCGATCCACATCAGGTAATTCGGTTCCCACGGGAAATCGAACACTTTGCGTTGCAGCAGCCACAATGCGGCTTCCGCACCGATGGCGGCAGCGACACCGGCCACCAGCCCGAGCACGGCAAACTCACACCACAGCGTGCGATGCAGCATCTTTTTGCTGGCGCCCAGCGTGCGGTAAACGATCAGCTCCTGACGGCGCTGACGCATGCCGACCTGAATCTGCGCCAGCAGCAGTAAACCGCCGCACAGCATCACCAGAATCACCATTACTTCCAGCGCCCTGCTCACCTGCTGCAATACCTGCCCTACCTGACGCAGGATCGAGCCGATATCCATCAGGCTCACCGTCGGGAACTGGCGGTTGAGCTGCGTGATGGTGCGGTCATCGCCGTGATAACGGAAGCTGGTCAGCCAGCTTTGCGGCTGGCCGTCGAGCGCGCCCGGCGGGAAGATGAAGTAGAAATTCGGCTTCAGGCTGTCCCAGTCCACTTTTCGCAGGCTGGTTATTTTGGCGCTGAACTCCTGGGTATCGCCGCTGAACGTAACGGTATCGCCGAGTTTCAGCCCCAGACGCCCCGCCAGCCCTTCGTCGATCGACACTTCACCGGCTTTCGGCGGTCCGTTGCCTGCCACCAGCGGATTATGATCCGGCAGCCCTTCCATCCAGGTCAGATTCAGTTCACGGTTTACGGCTTCACCGCCCGCGTCGTCCGGTTTGATGATCTCGGTGGCGACCTTGTCGTTAATCCCGGTCAGGCGAACCCGCACAATCGGATAGAAGGTTTCCGGCTGCGCTTTATGCTGATGCAGGAAATCCGTCACCTGCGGAATTTGCTCTTTGGTGATATTGAGCAGGAAGTAATTCGGGCTGTCCGGCGGCAGCTGTTGCTCCCAGCGATCCAGCAAATCCCCGCGCATCACCAGCAGCAAAGCCAGCAACATAAACGACATGGAGAACGCCGCCAGCTGGCTGAGCGTCACCCACGGCTGTCGCAGCAGGCGGTTAACGGCTAAACGCAGCGGCAACTGACGGAAAGTCAGACGACGCAGTAACAACAGCGCCCCCCAGCCAATCACGCCCAGCAGCAACGACAGCACCAGCACGCCAGCCAGCAAAGACCACAGCAGCGAACTTCCGCCCATCAGCGCCGCCAGGAGACCGACCACCACCAGAATCATAACCGGCAGGAAGTAGCGCAGCGGCCAGACGTTGGCGACCACATCATTACGCAGCACGCGCAATGGCTGCGTAGCCAGTAACTGGCGATAAGGGCGAATACCAATCAGGAAAGAGATCACCACCATCGCGCCCATCGACCAGACCCACGGCCAGACACCGGCGGGAGGAAGCGCCGCAGGCAGTACCGGTGCCAGAACTTTCATCAGCACCGCTTCAAATGCCAGACCGACCAGACTGCCGCAAATCCCCGCCAGCACCATCACCGCAACCCACTGGCCGATGATCAGCCTGCGCAGGGCTTTTTTCCCCGCGCCGAGGGTTTTGAGCACCGCCACCAGATCGTAACGGCTGCGGCAGTAGTGCCCCATCGACACGGCAATGGCGGCAATCGACAGCATCAGCGTCAGCAATGCTGATAACGTCAGGAACTGCTGCGAGCGCTGCAACGATTTCCCCAGCGCACCGTCGGAATCTTCCATCCCGGTCCAGCGCTGATCGGGCTTCAGCAGCCCTTTTATCGCATCGCCATAGATCTGAATCGCCTGCGGCGAACCGGCAAACATATAACGGTAGGTCAGGCGGCTGCCCGGCTGAACCGCGCCGGTTTTCGGCACATCCGCCAGATTCATGATCACCCGTGGCGCGGTCTGGAACGGGTTGAAGCCCGAATCCGGCTCCTGCACCACCACACCGGCAATTTTCAGCGTGGAGTCACCCACGTCCAGATTGTCACCCACTTTCACGTTGAGCAGCGCCAGCAGACGCGGCGCAACCAGCACGGTGCCCGGCTCAGGTTTCAGCCCGGCGGGTTCGGTTTGCAACGTGCCATACAGCGGGTAAGCCAGATCGGTGGCTTTTACCGCCGCCAGCTGTGGCGTTTCACCGGCAAACGTCATGGTCATGAAAGAGAGCTGACGGCTGACCTTCAGCCCCTGCTTTTCCGCGTCCTGCAACCAGGCTTCAGTGATCGGCCGGGCGGAGCGCAGCACACGGTCACCGGCGATAAACTCGCGGCTTTGCTGACTCAGCCCTTTGTCCATGCGGTCACTGATGCTGCCGAGCGCCAGCACGCAGGCCACCGCCAGCGTCAGTGCCAGCCAGACAATCAGCAGCGAAGGCGAACGCCATTCGCGCCAGAACCAGCGCCAGATCATGCTTCCTCCCACAACTTCCCGTCACGCAGACGCAAGCGCCGCTGGCAACGCGCCGCCAGTTGCTCGTCGTGGGTGACCAGAATCAGGGTGGTGGCCGCATCGCGGTTCAGGGAGAACAGCAGATCGACAATGCGTTCGCCGGTTGCACGATCCAGATTGCCGGTCGGCTCATCGGCGAACAGCAGTTTAGGTTTACCGATAAATGCCCGCGCCAGCGCCACGCGTTGCTGCTCGCCGCCCGAAAGCTGCGCAGGCAGATGGTGCAGACGCCCGCCGAGCCCGAGACTTTCCAGTAACTGCACCGCCTGCTGACGGCTGTTGCTGTCGCTTTCGCCGCGCAGCAATGCCGGAAGCTGGACGTTTTCCAGCGCGTTGAGCGTCGGCACCAGCATGAAGGACTGAAACACGAAGCCCACATTTTTTGCCCGCAGCGCGGCGCGACCTTCTTCGTTAAGTTTACTGAGAGATTTGCCGAGCAAAACCACATCGCCGCTGGTGCCGTCATCCAGCCCGGCAAGAATGCCCAGCAGGGTGGATTTACCGGAACCGGATTCCCCAATCAGCGCAATTGTCTGCGCCGGTTTGACAACCAGCTCCACACCGGACAGGATGGTGAGCTGTCCTTCACCCTGACCGACGTGCTTATTAAGATGATGAACTTCAAGAACGTTTTCCGCTGGCATCTCCCCTTCCTTATGTTGTTAGGATTATTGAGTTTTCGCGCCGTTGCTGCTGATAACTTGCTGATTATTGGCGACAGTTTAAGTGCTGTCTATCGCCTGCCTGTAGCCGAATCATGGCCGTCACTGCTGAATAAAAAATGGCAAAAAGAAGGGGGGAAACCCACCATTATTAACGCCAGCATCAGCGGAGATACCGCCGAACAAGGGCTGGCGCGATTGTCTGCGCTGCTGCAACAACATCATCCGCGCTGGGTGCTGATTGAGTTGGGTGCCAACGACGGTTTACGCGGATTCCCGCCACAAACCATTTCGCAAACCCTGACCCAAATTATCGCTCAGGTTAAACACGCCGATGCCCAGCCGTTGCTGATGCAAATCCGCCTGCCGCCAAACTATGGCCGCCGCTACGGTGATGCGTTCTATGCCATCTATCCGGCGCTGGCGAAGCAGGAGAATATCCCGCTGGTGCCGTTCTTTATGGAACAGGTCGCCGTGAAACCGGAATGGATGCAGGATGACGGCTTGCACCCGGCGCTGGCAGCCCAGTCGTTTATTGCCGACTGGATGTCTGAAAAACTCACGCCGCTGCTGACGCATTAGGTTTAAAATACGAAAAATAAAATAATACCGGGACGTGAGTAAAACCAGGACGTTACCTTTTTCACCCGACTCCCTAGTAAATCACAGCCATAAAAAATAGGGACACCTCACAGGTAAAGTTATGCAAAAAGCAGTATTAATCACCGGTTGTTCCAGCGGTATCGGGCTGGTGGCTGCACAAGATTTGCGCAGCCGTGGTTACCGGGTGCTGGCTGCATGCCGGAAACCGCAGGATATCGACACACTTCAGCAGATGGGTTTTGAAACCATACCGCTGGATCTTGATGATGAAGAGAGCGTCATACACGCCGCTGCGCAGGTGATCGCGTTGACCGGCAACCGCCTGTATGGCCTGTTCAACAATGCCGGATATGGCGTTTACGGCCCGCTGAACAGCATCAGCCGCGCGCAGTTCGAGAAACAATTCTCCACCAACCTGTTCGGCACACATCAGCTGACTCAACTTTTGTTGCCCGCCATGCTGCCGCACGGCGAAGGCCGCATTATTCAGACCAGTTCGGTGATGGGGCTGATTACCACGCCCCGCCGTGGCGTTTATGCCGCCAGTAAATTCGCGCTGGAAGCCTGGTCCGACACGCTGCGCATGGAGCTGCACGGCACGGGCATTCAGGTCAGCCTGATTGAACCCGGCCCGCTCAGCAGCAATTTCACCGCCAACGTCAGTCAGTCACAAGCTGACCAGCCGGTAGAAAATCCGGGCATCGCCCGTCGTTTTACGCTCAAGCCGGAGGCAGTTTTACCCAAACTGCACCATGCTTTGGAGAACCCGCGTGCGCGCCTGCGTTATCCGGTGACCCTGGTCGCCCATGCTCTGACGGTGCTCAAACGCCTGTTGCCCGGCCGGTTGCTGGATAAAATATTGCGCGGAAACAGCTAAGTAAAAGCGCCGGGGGGTTGAAGCAGTAAGAGTCGCCCCCATCTCATTTTTAACGCTTTAAACGCCTTAGTCAGAGAGAACGAATTCATGCTTGCACAACCTACGATTATTGATATTGACGAAACAAACCTGCAACAGGCACTGGAGCAATCCATGTCTGTGCCGGTGATGTTCTATTTCTGGTCAGAACGCAGTCAGCATTGCCTGCAACTCGGGCCGATTCTCGACAAACTGGCGGTGGAATATGCCGGTCAGCTGATTCTGGCGAAGGTCGATTGCGATGTGCAGCAAATGGTCGCTCAGCAGTTTGGTCTGCGTTCGATTCCGGCGGTTTACCTGTTTAAAGACGGTCAGCCAGTCGATGGTTTCCAGGGCCCGCAGCCTGAAGAGGTGATCCGCGAACTGCTGCAAAAAGTGCTGCCGAAAGAAGAAGAGCTGAAGCTGGCTCAGGCACAGGAACTGTTGCAGGCAGGCAATGCGGCCGAAGCCCTGCCGCTGCTCAAAGAGGCCTGGCAGCTGAGCAATCAGCGCAGTGATATCGGCCTCTTGCTGGCCGAAACGCACATTCATCTCAACCGTAGTGATGACGCTGAGGCCGTACTGGCCACCATTCCGTTGCAGGACAAAGATTCCCGCTATCAGGGGCTGGTCGCGCAGATTGAGCTGCTCAAACAGGCAGCGGATACCCCTGAGATTCAGCAACTTCAGCAGGAGCTGTCGCAGGATCCTGATAATGCAGAGCTCATTGTTAAACTCAGCCTGCAACTGCATCAGGTTGGCCGTAACGAAGAAGCGCTGGAACTGCTGATGGCGCCGCTGAAGAAAGATTTAGCCGCGGCTAACGGCGCGGCGCGTAAAACGCTGATGGATATCCTGGCCGCACTTGGCACCGGTGATGCCCTGGCTGCGAAATATCGACGTCAGTTATATTCCTTGCTTTACTGATTCATCAGAATTTTAATTTAAAAATGCCGGCCTTGCGCCGGCTTTTTTATTTCCACATATTAAGAAGAAGTTACATAACCCATCACAATAGAAAATATATTCAGCGCATTCAATTTGATATGTGAATGTATTTATTTTCTCTTAAAGAAGAATACATCCTTACAATCACGTGATATTCTCGCCGCCCTAAAAACATCGAAGGCAGATGTTATTCGCAAAATAATTAAACGATCAACGCAGAACCTGAAAATAATTATCAGCAAAAACAATTCAATAAAACCGTTATTATCCATCGAGCATGAGTAATATTATTTACATGGAGTTTTTTATATGAAGTTTAAAAAGGGATTGATTTCTTCAATATTATTCATGGGGCAAATTAGTGATGCGTCAGCTGCCTTAATGCGCGATGATATCAATGTTCAGGTTTACCGGGATTACGCGGAGAACCGTGGCGTATTTTTCCCCGGCGCCGTCAACGTTCCGGTCTATCATATTGACGGTTCCATGAGTGGTACGCTTAACGTTATCCCTGATTTCAGTTCGAATGCTGATGGCGGTTTTTCAACGCTCATCTCTGCACAGGTCGCCCCCTCTGCTGTCCATGTTGGTTATACGGACAATCTCACTTTCGGCAAACGATTCCAGCAATTAGATGCCACCCTTTTCAGCGGTGCAGAGAAAGCCGAAAGCTACACCTTAATGAACGAGGTGACCAAACGCGCTTATGATGTTGAGACAACTGACGATTATAAAATTACACGTCTGCGCACCCTCGTGACCGATGCGGCCCCTTCAGAATTATTTACCGATACGTCGCAAATAAAACAAGGACTTGTTATTGCCCGTGTGGGTGGCGGGACTTTTGCCGTTGCTCTGGACAAAAATACGATTCAGGATCTGGGTTATGGGCCAATGGCAGGCGGCACAAACATCATAGAAACCGTGAGCCTTAATGGCCAGGTATACAACCTAAGAATAACGCTGACAGAAGCGCAGAAGACCGCTCTTGATGTCGGCACTCTGGGCGGTGACAGTGGCAGTGGCGTATGGGGATGGGATACAAAATCTCAGAGCTGGAAATTGGTGGCGATCAACTCGGCTGGCGGCGGAACGAAAGGCTACGGAAAGACGAGTTTTTTCAGGACAGCCCCGCAATGGACGCTGGACACCATGGAAAGCTTTAACGATGCGGCGATTAGCACGTTAAATAGCTCGGATATTATTTACGCAGGCGCACAAGACAGTAAAAGTGGCGAAGGTTATTTGACGCTCAATGGTAACGATATTCTTTACCACGGAATACGCACAGATATCGCCGCTTCCGCATTGGTCAATAATGACTTCAAAAGTAACAAGAACCTTATATTTGGTGGCGCGGGCGGCACTATCCAGCTCACGGAAAAAAACCTGAATTTAGGCGCGGGATCGATAACCTTTAATTCCGATTACATTCTTTCCGACGGCGGCGATAATAACCGCCGGTTAAACAGCGCGGGCTATATTATCAACGCGGGTGCGGTCGTCACCAGTTTACTTACCGGCGGCGTCGGCGATATCTGGCGTAAAATTGGCGATGGCACGCTGATTATTGCCGGTAACGGGAATAATCAGGCCGGATTAAATGTTGGCGACGGCCTGACTATTCTGCAACGCGTGGGCGGTTCCGCGCTGAAAACCCTGCATATCGGCAGCGGACGGGCTATCGTCCGACTGGGGGCCGCCGATCAGCTGGTGGGGACGCAGGTTGGCTTCGGCACGCGCGGCGGGATCCTTGATCTCTACGGTCAGTCGCTGAGCTGGAATGACATTATCCATATGGACAACGGCGCGACCATTGCCGCCACCAAATCCGGCGCGCAGTCCACCTTCACCTTCACCGGCAGCGGACCAAAAACGTTCCTCGGGAACTTCATCGACGGCGGCTCACTGAGCGACGGGCTGCTGCATCTGGTGTATGCGCCAGCGACGAAAGATTCTTCCTGGACACTGAAAGGCTATATCGATACACGCGGCGGAATGGATATCACCTCCGGTAATCTGGCGGTTCAGGGCGCGCTGACGCTGCATGCCGGTGGATATATCGATCCGACCCAGTATGAGAAAGCCAGCTTTGATCTGGGCGACAGCCTGGTCAATCTTACTGATGCCAGTTTCACCGTAGCCCGCAACGCCACGGCACGCGGACGTTTTGTGCTTGATGATAAATCGACTCTGATCGTCGATTCCCGTGGTGAGACGAGCAGCGATGCTCAGGGCGTGCTTGAAGGCGCTTATTTAGATGGCAGCGTGAATTTAACCACCAAAAACTCAACCCTGCGCGTCACGCCTGATGACAAATTCAGGGTACAAATCAACGCCGATTTAAGCGGGCAAGGCCGGATTATCAAAGAAGGTGCAGGCACTCTTTTCCTCACCGGCATCAATGCGCTCACCGGAAGCAGCCTGATTTCAGAAGGCCGCGTGATCGTCAACACTCTCGCCAGCCTGGGTACACAGCGTGACGGCTGGACCATCGAAAAAACCGGCGTGCTCGATGCAGGCAACAACGCCGGCAGCATTGCTTCCATTTTAAACACCATTTCTGCCGCATCCCGCGGCGTGCTGGCGCTGAGCGGTTCAATCACCTCTGCCGCTGATATGAAGAGCCTGAAGGATGAGTTGTATATCGGCAGCAGCGGCTATTTGTCGCTGGGTACTTTCGGGCAAAACCTGACTGCGGGCGCTGATACATTCTATCTGGGCGGCGGTGATGGCGAAGTCGGCATCAAAGGCAACCTCACAACGGGAGACTCGCTGTTCCTCGGGAACGGGGAAAGCAGCGGCATTGTTCGTATAGAAAGTCACAACGCCAACTGGGTGGGCGACATTGATTTGCGGCGCGGAATTACCCTTATCGGTGATTTTGATGATTCCCTCGGCAATGGCACCCTGAGCGTGGGTTACGGCGCGACCGCCACTTCGAAATTTATCTCAAATATCTCCCAGGATTCTGCCGGGATGATCAACATCGATCAGGCGCAACGTTTTGGTTACGACCTCAGCAATTTCCAGCGGTTAGCGCTGGGTGCGCTGGCAGGCGAGACGCTGACGATCGACCAGCCGCTGATTGCCGCCCAAAACGGCTATTACTTCTCAGGTACCGGTAATGTGCTGGTAAACAGCGCTCTGGATAAAAACAGCGATCTCAGCATTGATGCGCAAGATAACCAGGGCGGTATTATCACCCTCAACCATGCCTCTGATCTGGAAAGCATGGTCAACGTGCGCGGTTTTAACGCCAGCAATATAGCTTCAGCCAAAAGTGACATGACCCTGAAAATGGGCGTTGATGAGGCGATTGGCGGCAAAGCACACGTAATGTTAGAAGATGGCGGCGTTCTCGATCTGAACGGCCATACTGCTTCCCTGAATATTGAGAAAAGCAGCACTCTGTCAAAAATTACTTCCTCGCAAACTCAAAGCGATTCCACACTGAATCTTCTGGTTAATTCAGATACCACACTGAACAGTTCCATTTCCGGTTCCCATATTCACCTGAACAAAATGGGGCTCGGTACGCTCATTGTGGCCGGGGAAAATACCTTCAGCGGAGAGACGTTGTTAACCGCCGGGAAAACGCGGCTCAATGGCAGCCATGCCTTTGGTCTGAAGACGAATGCCGTGACCATCGCGAAAGATGCAGTGCTCGATTTGTATGGCCACAGTATTGAAAACACCCTAACCCTGAATTCTGGCAGTTTGCTCAATACGCACTCCGGAGCTGTCAGCATTGGGGGGATTAACCTTCAAAATGACAGTGCGATGACCCTCTACGGGACATCGGACAGAGCAACCATTGGCTCTTACCGGCTAAACGGCCATCACCTTACTGTCAATAATACGCTGACGAGGTTAGACGCATCCGCTTTTGATGACGGCGATATCACGTTCAATAAAAGTAAACTGGAATGGAACGCTAACAACAGTCTGCTAAGTCATAGCACCGGCTCCTTCACGGTCGGAAACGGAACCACCCTCGAGTTGCGAGATGTGGATCAAACATCCGGGCCTTCAAAAACACTGGTACTCGATGGCGGTATCATCGCTTCAGGCACGAACGGCAATGGTGGCGGAGGCGGTGCAAAACTTCGTAGTGAGATTAATGTCGCCACCAGCGGAACGTTAGTGGGAAACAACACCGCATTTAACATTATGTTCCGCATTTTTGGCTCACTGACGGGCAAAGGGATACTCACTATTGCGGGCAGTCATTCCGTAGGGTTACTTGGCGATACATCGGCCTTTACCGGAAAAATTTATATACAAAACAAGAGTACTTTACGTCTGTTGCCGGAAATGGACACCTCATTATCAGCCAGCATGGAGAGTCAGGGGGCTGGGAAGATTATTAAAGAAGGAACCCGAAAACTCACATTAAGCGGTAACAATCATCTCTATATGAATGAACTGGAGATTAAAGCCGGCGATTTGGTATTCACGAATGCCGACTCCTTAACCGGTGGCAAAATTAAAATGACCGGCGGGAACCTGGGGTTCGCCAGCGATGAAAACCTGATCCTCAATAACGCCATCAGCGGCACATCCGGCAGCCTCGTTAAACAAGGCACGGGCAGCGTCGTTCTCAATGCGGTGAATACGTTCAACCAAAAAACAGTGGTTGAAGACGGCACGCTGGTGGTGGGTGATGCCCTGCATGCCAGCGCGCAGTTAGCCGGAAATATAGAGGTTAATCCTTTCGGCACATTGCAGGGTTACGGTACGGTTGGCGGAAATGTCTCCAACAGCGGCCTTGTACGCCCGGCGGGTGCAGGGAACACCTTCAACGTTAAAGGCAAATACACCCAGACGGCGGATGCGACGTTGTTCATCGATATCGATCCCCTGCTGGGTGCTTCAAAACTTGCCGTTACGGGGATGGCAGAACTTGCCGGACACGTGCAAACGCTCTTCGCACCAGGCACATACACTGAACAGGCGTATGAAATTCTGACCGCCGCGGGCGGCGTCACCGGTGTGTTTGCCGATAACCTTCAGGTGGGCAACGACGTGATGAGTCAGTCGCTGACTTATGCGGCCAACGGCGTGACCCTGACGACAGTGGCGAACCCGGTTAATCCTGTTAATCCGGTTAATCCGGTTAATCCTGTTAACCCGGTTAATCCCGTTAATCCTGTTAACCCGGTTAATCCGGTTGATCCGGTTACCCCTGTTAACCCGGTTGATCCTGTAGACCCTGTTAATCCGGTCGACCCGATTGACCCCGCTGATCCGGTTATCCCTGTCGATCCGATTGACCCTATTGACCCCGCTGATCCGGTTATCCCTGCCGATCCGACTGATGATGTTACGCCGCAGCCAAGGTTTGTCGTGCGTCCGTCAAATATTCACGCCTACGACCCGCAACTGATGGCTATCGGTTTGCAGAAATCCACGCAATGGAGCCTACACCAGGTGGACTGGGCATTAAATCCGTTCGTTAAATCGGGCTGCGATATGTCCGGGCAATGCTTCAGTGACGATGCGATGTGGATTATGCCGCACACCAGCAAGGGTTCCGGCAGTTCCGGCCTGAGTGCGGATATTAATGGCATTTCTATCGGCGGATATATTGAGAGTCACGCCACACGCGTGGGCGTCTCTGTCGATTACTCGGATTATGACCTCTCATCCGACGGCGCCTCATCTTCTGCCAGTCGCTACGCCGTGAATGTGTTTGCATCCGAAAAATTAAGTGACATCGTGCTGTCCGGCTCGCTGGGATATACGCACTCCCCTACCGATACCACACGTCAGGTCACCCGCAGCGGCATCTCTCTGGGCGAAGGTAAAAGCTCAGTGTCCGCCGAGGCGATAACCACGGCCCTCAGCGCCAGCTTACCGCTGACGTTGGGTGACATGAGCATCGTTCCTCAAATCGGCATAGAAGGCCTGAACGTTTATTATTCTGGCTTTGATGAAAGCATGTCAGCGAATAATGAAATGTTCGATTCAGTCATCGGCAAGATGAAAGTTCGCGGTGACGCCGATCGCTACACCAGCGTGCAGCCGAACATCGGCGTCAGCGTTTCCAACACCTATGTTGTTGCGGGCAAAGAAGTCACTCCGAATCTGAACCTGACCTACCGAAGGGAATTGATGAATGACAACGACAGTCAGGTCTACAGCAATGACGGCACGCCATTCACTGTTTCCGGCAATACGTTAGGCCGTGATATTGCGGAGTATTCCGCTGGCGTTGAGGTGAAACTCACACCGAATCTGCGGGCAACGCTCAGTTACACCGGCAGCCATCAGCAGGGATATCAGTATCAGGAAGGCATGGCTCAGGTGAAATACAGTTTCTGATGACAGAGGAAGCAGAAATTCACCCTGCTTTATGACATCAGCACTCCTCAAAGGCCGCCGATTTTTCGCGGCCTTTTCATTATGTTCATTCACAGCGATCTTCTTTATTAATACGAAGCCTTATTGAATTGTGCGACAATTCGCCATGCGCCTGACCGTCTGGTGAGTGCGCCAGGGAGATATTTTATCGGGATGTTCCAGCCGGAATATTCAGGACTCAATTTACAGGAGTTTCATCTATGTTTGATCTCATTCCCATTCCAATCCTTATCCTGATCGTCCTTGCCGTGCTGGTGGTTTTTGCCGGCATCAAAATCGTGCCGCAGGGCTACCAGTGGACCGTCGAACGTTTCGGGCGTTACACCAAAACGTTGATGCCGGGGCTGAACCTGGTGGTGCCTTTCGTTGATCGCGTTGGTCGCCGGATCAACATGATGGAACAGGTACTGGATATTCCGTCTCAGGAAGTGATTTCCCGCGATAACGCCAATGTCGCCATCGACGCCGTCTGCTTTATTCAGGTGATCGACCCCGCGCGCGCAGCCTATGAAGTCAGCAACCTGGAGCAGGCCATTGTGAACCTCACAATGACAAACTTCCGTACCGTACTTGGCTCAATGGAACTCGATGAGATGCTGTCACAACGCGACAACATCAACGCACGTTTGCTGCATATCGTCGATGAAGCGACTAATCCGTGGGGCGTGAAAATTACCCGCATCGAAATTCGCGACGTGCGTCCACCGGCAGAGCTTATTTCTGCCATGAACGCGCAGATGAAAGCCGAACGTACGAAACGCGCCGATATTCTTGAAGCTGAAGGTGTGCGCCAGTCGGCGATCCTGCGGGCTGAAGGTGAAAAACAGTCGCAGATCCTCAAAGCGGAAGGTGAGCGGCAGTCAGCGTTCCTGCAGGCCGAAGCCCGTGAGCGTGCGGCAGAAGCCGAAGCCCAGGCGACCAAAATGGTGTCAGAAGCCATCGCTGCCGGCAGCGTCCATGCCATCAATTACTTTGTGGCACAGAAATACACCGACGCACTGACAAAAATCGGTTCTGCCAACAACAGCAAAGTGATCATGATGCCGCTGGATGCCAGCAGCCTGATGGGCTCGATTGGTGGTATCGCTGAATTACTGAAAGAATCAAAAGGCGAAAAATAATGCTGCAAAACCTGATGGCGACGCCGCATCTGTTCTGGCTGTCGCTCGGCGGTCTGTTACTGGCGGCTGAGCTGGTCGGGGCGAGCGGTTATTTACTGTGGAGCGGAGTGGCAGCCGCGCTGGTAGGGTTAATCACCTGGATCCTGCCCCTGCCGTGGGAATGGCAAGGTGTGGCTTTTGCACTGCTCACCGTTATCGCAGCCTGGCTGTGGTGGAAATGGCTCAACCAGCGCATGGATAAAAACAGTGCCAATGCTTCATTAAACCAGCGCGGGCAGCAGATGGTCGGTACCTTTGCCACCGTCATTGAGCCTGCGGAGAATCACTTCACCCGTGTAAAAGTCGGTGACAGCAGCTGGCGCGCGGTGTGTACTTCGCCGCTCAACGTCGGTGACGAAGTGATGATCACCGGCGTGGAAGGCGCGACGCTGCGCGTGGAGCCTCACCGCCGTTAACGGGTGTGGCAGCAGCCGCTGAGGTTGTCGATGATCGGGCAACTGGCGCCGTCGTCACCCGGACAGGATTCCGCCAGCGTCAGCAGACGCTGGCGCATCACGTTCAGTTCTTCAATGTGCCGCGCAATATCTGCGGCCTTTTCCAGCGTCCTCGCTTTCACATCCGCACTGTGCCGCTCCGGATTATGAAATAACGCGATCAACTCCTGACACTCATCCAGCGTGAACCCGACCTGTCGCGCCTGTCGCAGCAGCGTCAGCTCTTCAATGTGTTTTTGCGCATAGCGGCGATAGCCGTTGTCACCACGCATCGGCGCGGTCACCAGCCCCTTCTCTTCGTAAAAACGAATCGCTTTGCTGGTCAGCCCGGTTTTTTTTGCCACATCACTGATATTCATTTCGCCTCCACGACGTGCTGGTTTTTGCGCAACAGGTCACCATCATACGCCTGGTATGCCCATTCGCAGAAATCAGCGGTGATGAATGGCCTGTTTTTTAGTGCGCAGAAGCAGCCACATTGGCAGCGGCAAGGTGACAATCAGCAGGATCCACAACAGGGAATAGACCGACGTCACGCCGTCGTTTTGCAGGTTGATAAACATTTTGACCGGAATGCCCTGCGGGAAATAGCAGAACACCATCACGATGCCAAACTCCCCGATGGCACGCACCCAGGCTATCGCCACGCCAGCGGCAATTCCGCGTGAGGCCAGCGGCAATGTCAGGCGAACCAAAACCTGAAACGGTGAGGCACCGAGCGTATTCCCGGCTTCTTCGACATCTTTCGGCACGGCTTCCAGCGCACTTCTGGCGGATAAAATGAAATAGGGTAACGCGCCATAAATCTGCGCCAACACAAAGGCTGGCGCATTATTATTGAGGGTCAAGCCGATGGCAGACAGTATTTCACCCACCGAGCCGTAAGGTCCGTACACCGACACCAGCAAAATCCCCATCGCCAGCGGCGGCGTCAGCAGCGGGATCAACACCAGCATTTCCACCAGAACACGCCAGCGCGATGCAGTTTTTGCCAGCCAGTAAGCCACCGGAAGTCCGAGCAGAATAATCAGCCCTACCGACACCAGACTGAGCCCGAGAGACACCGCCACCGCGTGCCTGTCGCCGTAAGCCAGATGAAAATCCGACCACGGCGTCAGGAACAACAGTGTAATAAACGGCACCAGCAGCAACGCCAGCGCGGGAACCGCCAGACCTGACGTGCGCAACTTAGAGGTTTCCGCCTTTCGGTTTGTCATAGCCATTTTGTTTAAACAGCTGCTGCGCCTCCGCGCTTTGCAGGTAGCGGATGAACTCTTTGGCCAGTTCAGGGTGCGGGGCGTTGTTCAGCACCACGGCGTAGAAGACCAGCGGTTGCGTGCTCAGGGTTTTCTCTTTTCCGGTCGCGTCTATCACGTTGAAAGTGACCTTGCTGTACCAGTCTTTCGACATCTGCGGATTACTGAGGTTAATTTCATCCGGCAATTTGATGTACGGCAAGTGAGCAGAAACAGTGGCACTTTCGTAACCTGAGGCCGCATCAACCTGCCCTGCTTCCAGGCGGGTCAGTAATCCGCCTTCACCGGAAATCTGTTTAGGATTTTGCACATCCCCCAGCACTGCTTTTTCCAGCCCCGGTTGTTTGTAATAATTTTCCGCCAGCATCAGGGTGAAAATGATGTTCTGCCCCTGCGGATCGCTGACCGGGTCGGTACGACCGAATTGCAGCCCCGGCGTCTGTAACACTTTCCACCACGGCTCTGCGCCCGCTTTACCGTCTTTAATCGCGGTGAATTTTTCGGCGTATTTGCCTTTCGGATTGTAGGCGATCACCATGCTGGTGCTGGCAACCGGAACAGCCTGCCCGGCAAGCCCGGCTTTTTGCAGGATTTCAACCGGCCCCGGCGTGATAGAAACGAAAACATCCGCCACCACTTTTTTAGACGCCAGCAGATTCGCCATGCCGTAAGCGCCCTGCCCCTGTCCCTGATAATTCACATTTTTTTGCTTTGCAAAATCTGGACCCAGAAATTTATCCATCACCACGCCCATCGAACCGGCGTACGTCACACGAAAATCCTCCGCCGCCTGTGTGGACTGTGCCGCCAGCAAACCGGCCATCAGCAGAAACGTTGTTTGCATCTTTGCCATTGTCTTTCCCTTATTACCCACCGTTATATAGTTAGGTAGATAACGATAATCCATCAGAGAGGGAGATTCCTAAATAAACTGTTAATGAACAAGAACGCGAAAGCGAAAAATGCAGGCTTGACCTTCCCCTTGCTGGAAGGTTTATCCTCTGTCCTTAGTGAAGTTAACCCTGAGGAAATTCATCATGACGACGACCGTATTATCGCTGCAAGGCTTGTCCTGCGGGCACTGCGTGGCTTCAACGCGTAAAGCGCTGGAAGCTGTGGAAGGCACCACTGCCGTTGAAGTCTCTCTGGATAAAGCCATCGTCAAAGGCGATGCCAGCAGCCAGAGCCTGGTCGATGCCGTTGTTAACGCCGGTTATGAAGCGCAGGTTGTGGAGGACGCCTCCCCAAAATCTGAGCCGCTGACCGATAAGGCGAACGTTTTGCCGGAACCCCTGTCAGCGGCGGCGTCATCTGTTCCGGCATCTGATGAAAGCGTGCAGCTTTTACTCAGCGGCATGAGCTGCGCCAGCTGCGTCAGTAAAGTGCAGAAGGCGCTGGAAGGCGTCAGCGGCGTCGAACGGGCGCGGGTCAATCTGGCGGAACGCAGTGCGCTGGTCAGCGGTGACGTTGATCAGGCAGCGCTGATTGCCGCCGTTGAACGCGCAGGTTACGGCGCTGAAATTATTATTGATGAAACCAAACGCCGCGAGCGTCAGCAACAGACCGCGCGCAGCAGCATGATCCGTTTCAGCTGGCAGGCCGCTCTCGGTCTGGCCGCCGGTATTCCACTGATGCTGTGGGGGCTGCTCGGCGGTGAAATGATGGTCACCGACGCCAGCCAGACTGCCTGGTTAATCGTCGGCATTCTGACGCTGGTGATCATGGTTGTCGCGGGCGGGCATTTTTACCGCAGCGCGTGGAACAGCCTGATGCACGGCAGCGCCAATATGGACACGCTGGTATCGCTCGGCACCGGCGCGGCGTGGATATTCTCCTTCGCCGTTTGCCTGTGGCCGGAGGCGTTCCCGATGCAGGCCCGCCACCTTTACTTTGAAGCCAGCGTCATGATTATCGGCCTGATCAATCTCGGCCACGCGCTGGAGCAACGCGGACGCCAGCGTTCGTCTCAGGCGCTTGAACGATTGCTGGATCTCACGCCGCCCACGGCCCGCGTGGTCACCGCGCAGGGGGAAAAAAACCTGCCGCTGGCCGAGGTTCAGCAGGGCATGACGCTGCGCCTGACCACCGGCGATCGTGTGCCGGTTGACGGTGAAATTCAAAGCGGCGAAGCCTGGATGGATGAGGCCATGCTGACCGGTGAACCGGTTCCGCGGCAGAAATCGCAGGGTGAAAAAGTACATGCGGGAACGCTGGTAAAAGATGGCAGCGTGCTGTTTCGCGCTGACGCCATTGGCAGCCAGACCACCCTGTCGCGCATCATCAAACTGGTGCGCGAGGCGCAAAGCAGTAAACCGGAAATCGGCAAACTGGCCGACAAAATCTCTGCCGTTTTCGTGCCTGCGGTGGTGCTGATTGCGCTGTTCAGCGGTGCTATCTGGTATTTCTTTGGCCCTCAGCCACAGCTGATGTATACGCTGGTGATTGTGACCACGGTGCTTATCATCGCCTGCCCTTGCGCACTGGGACTGGCAACGCCGATGTCGATTACTGCGGGTGTGGGCCGCGCGGCGGAATTTGGCGTGCTGGTACGTGATGCCGATGCGCTGCAAAAAGCCAGCACCCTCTCCACGCTGGTTTTCGACAAAACCGGCACGCTGACCGAAGGCCAGCCGAAAGTGACGGATATTCATACGTTTGGTGATATCAGCGAGCCTCAGGCGCTGCGCTTTGCTGCCGCGCTGGAACAGGGATCGCATCACCCGCTGGCGCAGGCCATTGTCGAAAAAGCGCAAGATCAGGCCATTCCCGACGTGCAGAACTTCCGCACGCTCGGCGGTCTGGGTCTGCGGGGTGAAACGGAAGGCAAAACGCTGCTGCTGGGCAATCAGGCGCTGATGCAGGAAAACGGCATTGACGTTCTGGTTACCGACGCGTTGCTCAATGCAATGACCGCGCAAGGCGCAACGCCGGTTCTGCTGGCGGTTGACGGGCACCTCGCTGCGCTGTTCGCCCTGCGCGATCCGCTGCGCGAGGACAGCGTCAGCGCCTTGCAGCGTCTGCATCAGCTCGGTTATCAGCTGGTGATGCTGACCGGCGACAACCCGCGCACCGCGCAGGCTATCGCTGCACAGGCGGGTATCGATACGGTGATTGCCGGTGTGCGGCCGGAAGGCAAAGCTGATGCCATCAAAGCCTTGCAGGCCAAAGGCCAGCAGGTGGCAATGATTGGCGATGGCATTAACGATGCTCCCGCGCTGGCGCAGGCGGACGTCGGCATTGCAATGGGCGGTGGCAGCGATGTGGCTATTGAAACCGCCGCAATTACCCTGATGCGCCCCAGCCTGCACGGCGTTGCCGATGCACTGGCGATGTCTCAGGCCACGCTGCGCAATATGAAACAGAACCTGCTCGGCGCCTTTATCTACAACGTGATTGGGATACCCGTGGCCGCCGGCGTGCTGTATCCGCTGACCGGTACGTTGCTCAGCCCGGTGATTGCGGGCGCGGCGATGGCTCTGTCATCCATCACTGTGGTGGCGAACGCGAACCGACTGTTAAGGTTCACACCGAAAAAACCGGCCTAAAAAACAAGACGTTTCCTCTGTTCGCTCAACCGCTGACGCGTTAGCATGGTCTTTCATTTTTCGGGAGACCATGCGATATGGCGAAGTTTTTCAATCAGGCATTCAGCTGGCTCCGCAGGCTGTTCCCCGTCGAGTATTCCTATCCCGCCCTTGATATTCAGCTTCCCGGCAACCGCTTTTTACATCTGGTGGGCAGCATTCATATGGGCACCCAGGACATGCAGCCTTTGCCCGCGCAGTTATTACGCCGCCTGCAAAAAGCCGATGCGCTGATCGTCGAGGCCGATATCAGTGGCACCGAGTCTCCTTTTGCGATGTCAGGTGAGTTTCCTCCGCTGGCGGAACGCCTTCCTGAATCACACTATCTGCACGTCGAACGCTTATGCGAAGAGCTGGGCGTCTCGATGTGGACGCTGAATCCGCTGCCCTCGTGGCAGGTCGCGCTGATGTTGCAGGCCACTCAGGCTCAGCGCCTCGGGTTACGCGGAAATTACGGCATTGATTATCAGCTTTTGCAAAAAGCCAAACTACAAAACACCCCGGTCATTGAGCTGGAGGGGCCGCAGGAACAGTTCGCGTTGTTGCAGCAACTTCCCGACGACGGTCTGGGGCTTTTGGAAGATACGCTGACGCACTGGCATACCAACGCCCGGCTGCTGCAAACCATGATCAGCTGGTGGCTGGATACCAAACCGGTGATGGCGTTAGATCAGCTGCCGAACACTTTCAGCGGCGATCTTTACGACGTGCTGATGAATCAGCGAAATATTCGCTGGAAGCAACTGCTGCTGGAACTGCCGCCGGGGCATTACGTGGTGGCCGTCGGCGCGCTGCATTTGTATGGTGAGGGGAACCTGCCGGAGCTGCTGAAAGGATAAAAAAATGGCCGGGTTTTAAGGCCGGCCAGTCAAAGAGGAATTTCATTTTATTTTTATAGCTACAGTGCCTGCCCTTGCGGACGCGACACCGGCGGGCACAGGGTAACAACCTGTGTTGGGTCTTGGCAATAACCATTCATTGCACTACTATTTCTCCCTCGCTTAATAATCATACTTTATTGTTAAATTTCATCGAATTGAACTGCCGACGATTTTTCGAACAAAAAAGTAATCAGAGATGAAAGATCATGACCCCAGCGGTACTTCTTCTGGAAAAAAATAAAGTCAGCTTCACTCTTCATTCGTATGAGCACAGCAGCGACGAAACCCACTTCGGCGATGAAGCGGTGAAAAAGCTGGGGCTGGATGCGCGTCAGGTCTACAAAACCCTGCTGGTTTCCCTGAACGGAGACGCTAAAAACCTGGCCGTGGCGGTAACGCCGGTGGCGTCCATGCTGGATCTGAAGAAGGTGGCGAAAGCCCTCGGGGCGAAAAAAGCCGACATGGCGGATCCGGCCATCGCGCAGCGCGTGACCGGTTATCTGGTCGGCGGCATCAGCCCGCTCGGGCAGAAAAAACTGTTGCCGACGGTGATCGACAGTCCGGCGCAGACTTTTTCCACCATTTATGTTTCAGGCGGTAAACGCGGGCTTGATATTGAGCTGGCGGCAGGCGATCTTTGCCGGTTACTGAAAGGCCAGTTTGCTGAGATCGCCAAAGTCGACTGACCCCCGGCCCCCTTCTGCACAGAACATTAAGGTTTACGCGCCATGACCGACAATACGGCAACGCCGGACAGCCCGCAGAAAGACGCAGTCAAAAAGACTGCGTTTTCTATTCTGGCGGCGATCAGCGTTTCTCATCTGCTTAATGACATGATCCAGTCGCTGATCCTCGCGATTTATCCGTTGCTGCAAAATGAGTTTTCGCTCAGCTTCACCCAGATAGGCATGATCACGCTGACCTATCAGATCACGGCTTCTTTGCTGCAACCGCTGATCGGTTATTACACCGATAAACACCCGCAGCCCTACTCCCTGCCCGTCGGCATGGGGTTCACCCTCTCCGGCCTGCTGTTGCTGGCTGTCGCGCAGAGTTTCCCGGTGGTTCTGCTGGCCGCCGCGCTGGTCGGCACCGGCTCCTCGGTTTTCCACCCGGAGTCTTCCCGCGTGGCGCGTATGGCTTCCGGCGGACGTCATGGCCTGGCGCAATCGCTGTTCCAGGTCGGTGGAAATTTCGGGGCTTCCCTGGGGCCGTTGCTGGCGGCGCTGATCATTGCGCCTTACGGTAAAGGCAACGTTGCCTGGTTCTCACTGGCGGCGTTACTGGGCATTGTGGTGTTACTGCAAATCAGCAAGTGGTACCGCCAGCAGAATCAGATCGCCAAAAAGCGCGGGCCGGTGAAAATGAACATCACCGTCCTGCCCCGCAAAACGGTGGCAATGTCGCTGGGCATTCTGCTGATACTGGTATTTTCAAAATATTTCTACCTGACCAGTATCAGCAGTTATTACACCTTCTACCTGATCCATAAATTTGGTGTATCGGTACAAAGTGCTCAGATTCACCTGTTTGTTTTCCTGTTTGCCGTCGCAGCAGGCACCATCATCGGCGGGCCGGTGGGAGATAAGATTGGGCGCAAATACGTCATATGGGCTTCAATTCTCGGCGTCGCGCCATTTACCCTACTTTTGCCACACGCCAACCTGATGTGGACCAGCGTACTGAGCGTGATTATCGGCGTGATCCTCGCCTCGGCGTTTTCGGCGATTCTGGTGTTTGCACAAGAGTTAATGCCAGGAAAAGTCGGTATGGTTTCCGGGCTGTTCTTCGGGCTGGCCTTTGGTATGGGCGGTCTGGGCGCTGCGGTACTGGGGTATGTGGCAGACATCACCAGCATTGAGCTGGTGTATCAGATTTGTGCCTTCCTGCCGTTGCTTGGGATATTCACCGCCTTCCTGCCGAATCTGGAAAATCACCGCGCCTGATAGCCTGCCTTTCGCTGCCGGCAACCCAATTGCCGGCAGCTTCTTACCCCTTCTCCCCTTGAGCTTTGTCGGATAAAACCCATTTAAATCATCCGTTGGGATTTTTTTTGTTGTCTGCGGGGGATTTACTGCAAAAAAGGCCAAAATTCCTCAACGCCGGAACGATTTTTACCATAAACTTAGAAACAATCTGCAACACATTGCTTTGTGCATCACCAGAAGGAGTCTGAATGCATCATTCTACGCCCTTGATTACCACGATTGTCGGTGGCCTGGTACTGGCCTTTCTTTTTGGCATGATCGCCAATCGTTTACGTATTTCTCCTCTGGTTGGCTATCTCGCCGCGGGCGTGCTGGCCGGACCTTTCACACCTGGCTTTGTTGCTGATACCTCTCTTGCTCCCGAACTGGCTGAAATTGGCGTCATTTTGCTGATGTTTGGCGTCGGGTTGCATTTCTCTCTGAAAGATTTACTGGCCGTAAAGGCGATAGCCATTCCCGGCGCTGTAGCGCAAATCGCGGTAGCGACGCTGCTTGGGATGGGGTTATCACACCTTATGGGCTGGGACCTCGCCACCGGGCTGGTGTTCGGGCTCTGCCTGTCTACTGCCAGTACCGTGGTGCTGTTGCGCGCTCTGGAAGAACGGCAACTTATTGAAAGTCAGCGCGGGCAAATCGCCATCGGCTGGCTGATTGTTGAAGATTTAGTGATGGTGCTGACGCTGGTGCTGCTGCCGGCCTTCAGCGGTATGCTGGAAAGTCATCACTCCAGCCCGGTGGAACTGCTGACCGGCCTGGCGGTGACTATCGGTAAAGTGATCGCGTTTATGGTGCTGATGATGGTGGTCGGACGCCGCGTGGTACCGTGGATCCTGGCGAAAACCGCCAGCACCGGTTCACGCGAACTGTTCACGCTGTCGGTTCTGGCGCTGGCGCTGGGTATCGCTTACGGCGCGGTTGAAATCTTTGATGTCTCGTTCGCGCTCGGTGCGTTCTTCGCCGGGATGGTGCTGAACGAATCCGAACTGAGCCAGCGTGCCGCGCACGACACCCTGCCGCTGCGCGACGCTTTTGCGGTGCTGTTCTTCGTGTCGGTGGGCATGTTGTTCGACCCGATGATTCTGGTGCGCGAGCCGCTGACGGTGATCGCAACCCTGGCGATTATCGTATTCGGTAAATCCATCGCCGCCTTCCTGCTGGTGATGATGTTCGGGCACTCCAGACGCACCGCGCTGACCATCTCCGTCAGCCTGGCGCAGATTGGTGAGTTCGCCTTTATTCTTGCCGGCCTTGGGATTTCGCTGGGGCTGCTCTCCGAGCATGGCCGCAATCTGGTGCTGGCGGGGGCCATATTGTCGATAATGTTTAACCCGCTGTTGTTTACGCTGCTGGAAAAATATCTGGCGAAAACAGAAACCATCGAAGATCAGAGCGTCGAAGAAGCGGTGGAAGACGAGAAGCAAATCCCGTTCGATTTGTGCAATCACGCGCTGCTGGTCGGCTATGGCCGCGTCGGCAGCCTGCTCGGTGAGAAACTTCAGGCCGCCGGTATTCCGCTGGTGGTGATTGAAAACTCCCGCCCGCGCGTTGAAGCGCTGCGCGAACAAGGTATCAGTACGGTGCTGGGCAACGCGGCCAATCAGGAAATCATGGATCTGGCGCGTCTCGACTGCGCGCGCTGGCTGCTGGTGACCATTCCTAACGGTTACGAAGCCGGAGAAATTGTCGCTTCCGCCCGCACCAAACGGCCAAATATCGAAATTATTGCCCGCGCGCATTACGATGACGAAGTGACCTACATTCTCGAACGCGGCGCCGATCGCGTGGTGATGGGCGAACGTGAGATCGCCAACAGCATGCTGGGTATGCTGCAAATCGACATCATGACCGAAGACGAGAAACGGCCATTTTGTCCGGTGTGATGACGCCTTAACAACGTAATGAATCAGGGGTGCAGTCCTGCGGCTGCACCCTTTTTATTGCCCGTTTTTTTCCCTTTTACCTCTGTAACATAAAAAACGCCAAATCAGATCATTTCGCGGTATTCTGTGGCTATGCCAAATATTGATCGGTCGTCGCAATGTCGTTACCCCATCTGGAAACGTTAAACATATTGAGTACGCCGATTTGGGTTGTTTCGGCGCAAAGTCAGCACATCCTTTTTGCCAATATCGCCGCCAGAAAGCTGGCAGGCAACAGCCTGCTGGGGCCGCTGCGTAACGGCCAGTTTTCCGTTCATTCTCACCAGTCTCTCGATGCCTATTTGCCGAATCTGGCGAAAGGCGATCAGATTGTCGAAATCTGGACGATCCACAAAGAAGGCCGCGCATTTCCGCTGACCTGCCGCTTATCCTCGATACCGCTGGATGGCAGTGAACATGCCATTGTCTTCGAAGGTGCCCACACGTCCGCCGCCAATGTTCCGGTACCCGTTCCCAGCAACACACGCTATCGCCGCGATGAAAGTGGTTTCTATGAGCGTTTCTTTCAGACCAACAGCGCCCCGATGTTGTTAATCGATCCCGCCAATAATGGGCAGATTGTCGATGCCAATCAGGCCGCCACCCGTTTCTATGGCTATACGCGCGACGAAATCTGCATGAAACACACCTGGGAAATCAATGCGATGGGGCTGGACGTATTGCCGGTGATGCATGAAATTGCCCGACTGCCCGGCGGGCACAAGCCGCTGACGTTCGTGCATAAACTGGCGGACGGCAATTTGCGCCACGTCCAGACCTATGCCGGGCCGGTGGAGCTGAACGCGGTACGGCTGATGTTGTGCATCATTCACGACATCACTGAGCAAAAACGGCTTGAGCAGGAACTGGAACATGCAGCGCTTCGTGATCCGCTCACCGGGCTGGGTAACCGTCGTCAGTTCATGCAACTGGTGGAGAATGCGCGCACGCAAAATCCGCAGCGGACACACAATTTCAGCCTGATGCTGGTGGACGCCGATCATTTCAAAACGATCAACGATCAGTACGGGCATAACAAAGGCGATGATGCGCTGGTGATGCTGGCCAGAACGCTGGAAACCGGGATCCGCGAAAGCGATACGGTCTTCCGCTGGGGCGGTGAGGAGTTCCTGATTTTGCTGCCGCTGACGCCTCTGGAAGGCGCGATGATCGCTGCCGAAGCCCTGCGTGAAAGAGTGCAGCAGTTATCGCAGCCGGAAATGCCTGCGCTGACTGTCAGCGTGGGCGTGGCGCAGTACGAAGCGGGGGAAGATTTTACCAGCCTGTTTAAACGTGTGGATGACGCGCTGTATCGCGCCAAAACGTCAGGCCGTAATCAGGTGCAGGCAGGATAATCAGAAAGCCGGACGGGGGTCACCCCGCCCGCTTCACTCAGCGTTCCCAGTAACTCTCTTCCAGACTGTCTTCACGTTCCGGCAGGCCACGCGTCAGACGCGGTGAATGCTGGTTAAGCACCTGATAACTCACACGGTTGGCGTATTTACACACCTGTGCCAGCGAGGAATAGGTCAGATACTCGCGCGAATGCTTGCTGGAATTGGGAACGGACGTGCGGTGAAAACCGTTCGCCGCAATGTCATGCAACAGCGCCGATAACGCGCCATCGCCTGCCCCGTTGGTATTCATGATTTTTTCCGGGCCGCCCATGTAAGGCGCGATGTGGGAATAAATCTTCAGCGGTTGCTCACAACATTCACGGCGCATCGCACGGCTGAATTCGTATTGGTTAAATTCGGCAATCGCCCCCGGCAGCAGGGGATGCTGCGTGGTACGCTTGAACGCTTCTTCGGTATAACTCGCCATAAACAGGCCGTTCGGCCCGGCGGTACACAACACCAGATCGACCCAGTCCAGCGCCTTATCGGCGGCCATCAGCGGATCTTTCATGCTGGTGAGTGCAAATCCTTCATCTTCGTTCATCGCCAGAATCGAGACATGATCGCGCAGGAAATCGCGCCATGCCTGCGGATCATCTGCAATCACATATTGCGTGCCGAGCGTTAGTACCACCGGCACATGATATTTTTTCGCGTACTCAATCGCCTGCATGGTGGCTTGCGGAATAGGCTCGCCGGGTTTGCTGCGTAACAGGTATGAGGTCAACAGCAGCGCGGAGGCGCCGGCGATGACGTCTTCCGGTACGCTTTCGGCTTTCAGTCCGTTCATCTTGCCCGGACTGATGGCAAACGTACGTTCGCCGGTGTCGCTGATAAGCGTAAAGCATCGGCCGATCGCGCCATCGACGCCCTGCAGGAAGTTTAGATCTACACGGCTTGAGGTGTTGCACAGGTAGCGGTAGGCGTAATCACCGATTCTGACGTTGTTACACATCACCCCCAGCAGAACCGAGCGGTCATCGGCCAGCACGGAATAGTTGTGCAGCGTATTGCCCACGGTGCCGCCTGCAAACTGGTGCGTAATCAGCGCGTTTGCCATCAGTTCCTGGTAAAGCGCTTCCGACATGTCATCATCAAGAATATTGGACTCGCCGGGCGTCAGACCGTAACGGGCAACAAAACTTTCATCCACGCGCGCTTCGATATCCACCATCGTCTGATCGATACCAACAATATAGGATGCCCCGCCCTCGGATTCCGGCTGCATCGCCTGCAGCATAGAATCGCGCAGTAAAGGGTCACGCGCGCTGACCGGAAAATAGTGTTTTGACTTACGCTTACCAGGAAATTTCATTGCTTGTTCTCAGGAAATTCAAAAAGCTCAGCCTTCCATCAGAAGTGCTGAGTGACCAGTTGTTGCAGCAGATCGATATGCTCCGGCTGGTCGTTTAAGGCGTCAATATATTCGAAGCGCTCGCCGCCTGCATGCATAAAAATCTCACGATTCTCTTCTTTGATCTCTTCCAGCGTCTCCAGACAATCCGAGGCGAAGCCGGGACAGATAATCTGGATAGACTTAACGCCCTGAGCCGGAAGGCCTTTGAGGGTTTCGTCCGTGTACGGCGTCAGCCACGGTTCACGGCCAAAGCGCGACTGGAAAGTCAGCATAATTTTGCCGGTCGGCAGTTGCAGCGCATCGGTCAGCGCCTGCGCGGTGTCGCGGCAGCGCTGTTCGTAATCATCACCTTCCGCCACAAAACGCTTTGGAATACCGTGGAAGGACAACACCAGACGGTCCGGTTCGCCATGTTGCGCGAAAGAACGTTCGATACTGGCTTTCAGCGCGGAGATGTAGGCCGGATGGGTGGCGTAATCACGAATAAAGCTGAGGGACGGCAGACGGCGCTGTGATTTCAGCACCCGCGCTACGCCGTCGAAAACGGCGGCACTGGTGGAACAGGAATATTGCGGATACAGCGGCAGCACCACCATTTTGGTCACACCCTGCGCCAGCAGTTTTTCGATCGGATCTTTCATACCCGGCTTGCCGTAGCTCATTGCCAGTTCAACCGGCGTACCCGGCAGGCGCTCAGCCAGGGCTTTTTGCTGTCGACGGCTGAAAACCATCAGCGGCGAGCCTTCTTCCATCCACACGGATTTGTACAGCTTGGATACGCGCGGAGAACGCAAAGGCAAAATCACCAGATTCAGGATTGGCCACCAGAGCAGGCGGGGTGTATCTACGACGCGGATATCACTCAAAAACTCACCCAGGTATTTTTTTACGGCCTTAGGCGTCGGTGCTTCAGGTGTTCCGAGATTAACCAGGAGGACCCCGAATTTGGTCTGCGTCATGCTGAATTTCCTAAATTGATGGCGTTGAAGCCAGAGTGAAAAATCATGGGCGCTCCCGTTTACGGTAGCTCAGGAAGAAGCGCACGTCATTGTAACGAAAACAAAGGCGATCGGAACAACGGCAATGGCTATCAATGCGAATTGTGACTATTTCTGGCAGGGGATGGCGTAAAAACAAACGGGGCGACCTAAGTCACCCCGTTAACAGAACCGGTGCAGCGGGAATCAGCTTAAGATAGCCGCGAGTTCGTCACGCACGGCAGAAACCTGCTGGGTGCCGTCTATTTTGACGTAGCGGGTGTTGCCTGCTTCTGCTTCTTTACCGTAGTAGGACACCAGTGGCTCAGTCAGCTCATGGTATTCCACCAGGCGTTTACGCACGGTTTCTTCCTGATCGTCTTTACGGGTGATCAGGTCTTCGCCGGTCACATCGTCTTTACCTTCCACTTTTGGCGGATTGTACTGGATGTGATACACACGGCCAGAGCCCGGATGTACGCGACGACCGACGATGCGATCCACAATCAGTTCGTCAGGTACGTCGAATTCCAGCACGTAATCGACCTTGATGCCCGCTTCTTTCATGGCATCAGCCTGCGGAATGGTGCGAGGGAAACCGTCTAACAGGAAACCGTTACGGCAATCTTCCTGCTGAATACGTTCTTTCACCAGAGCGATAACCAGTTCGTCCGTCACCAGTTTACCGGCGTCCATAATCTCTTTTGCTTTCTTGCCGAGCTCACTTCCGGCCTTCACAGCGGCGCGCAACATATCACCGGTAGAAATCTGAGGAATACCAAATTTCTCCATGATGAATTGGGCCTGAGTACCCTTACCTGCGCCCGGAGCGCCCAGCAGAATGATACGCATTGCGTAAATCCCCTTGCATGTAATTTTTATGAATCTCGAAAAACGGTCAACCATACCATTCTGAGCGCTTTTGCTCAAGGAACAACCCCTACGGGCACTGGGGTTAACGCGGCAGATTAGGGGGGCGACCATAAAAAAAGGGCCTCGTTTTCACGACGCCCTTTTCACTTTTATTTCAGCAGATTACGCCTGCAACAGCGTATTCATACGGCGAATAAACAGGTTTGGATCTTCCAGCGTGCCGCGTTCTGCGAACAGCGCCTGATCCAGTAACAGTTCGATCCACTCACTGAACTGGTCTTCGTCAGCCACATCAGATGCACGTTTCACCAGCGCATGTTCAGGGTTCAGCTCGAAGATGTATTTCACTTCTGGCGCTTCCTGACCGGCAGCGGCAAACAGTTTGGCCATTTGCGTGGTCATCTCGTCAGCACCGGTGGTCACAATGGCTGGCGTATCGGTCAGACGGTGCGTCAGACGCACTTCTTTCACACGCTCACCCAGCAGCGTTTTCACGCGCTCGACGAACGGCTCCAGCGCTTTTTCCGCTTCTTTCTGCTCTTCGCTTTCGTCAGCCAGTTTGTCCAGTGTGTCGTCAGCCTTGCTGACGGACTGGAAGACTTTGCCATCGAACTCAGTCAGATAGCTCATCATCCATTCGTCGATGCGGTCAGACAGCAACAGAACTTCGATGCCTTTCTTACGGAACAGTTCCAGATGCGGACTGCTCTTCGCCGCGGCGTAGCTGTCGGCTGTGATGTAATAAATCTTGTCCTGACCTTCCACCATGCCCGCCACATACTCTTCCAGCGACAGAGTCTGCTCGCTGCTGTCGTTGCGGGTGCTGGCGAAACGCAGCAGTTTGGCGATGGTTTCTTTGTTCGCGCCGTCTTCTGCCGGGCCTTCTTTCAATACCAGACCAAACTGTTTCCAGAATTGCAGGTATTTTTCGTTGTCGTCTTTCGCCAGTTTCTCCAGCATTTGCAGAACACGTTTGGTCAGCGCACTGCGCAGGTTCTGAGTAATGCGGCTGTCCTGAAGAATTTCACGGGACACGTTCAGCGGCAGATCGTTGGAATCTATCAGACCACGCACGAAACGCAGGTAGTTCGGCATGAACTGCTCGGCTTCGTCCATGATAAACACGCGCTGAACATACAGTTTCAGGCCGTGCTTGTGATCGCGGTTCCACATATCCCACGGCGCCTGTGAAGGGATGTACAGCAGGCTGGTGTATTCCTGCTTACCTTCAACGCGGTTGTGGCTCCAGCTCAGCGGATCGCTGAAGTCATGGGAGATATGTTTGTAGAACTCAACGTATTCTTCGTCGGTGACTTCAGACTTGCCACGGGTCCACAGGGCCTGCGCCTTGTTGATTTGCTCCCAGGTGACAGTGCCGTCTTCTTCGTTACGGGTTTCAACTTCAACCGGCAACGCAATATGGTCAGAGTATTTGCTGATGATGGAGCGCACGCGCCAGTCATCAAGGAATTCGTCCTGATCTTCGCGCAGATGCAGGGTGATTTCAGTCCCGCGATCGGCTTTCTCGATATCCGCCAGGGTATATTCACCTTCACCGGCAGATTCCCAGAACACGCCTTCGTCGGCGCTGGCACCGGCCGCACGGGTGCGCACGGTCACTTTATCGGCCACGATAAAGGCAGAGTAGAAACCGACGCCAAACTGGCCGATCAGCTGGCTGTCTTTCGCCTGCTCAGAACCGACAGATTGCAGGAAAGCTTTGGTGCCGGATTTGGCGATAGTACCGAGGTTGTCGATGACTTCATCGCGGCTCATACCGATACCGTTGTCGCTCAGCGTCAGGGTGCGTTTTTCTTTATCAAACGCCAGACGCACGTGCAGTTCGCCATCGCCTTCATATAACTCAGGCGTGGACAGCGCGCGAAAGCGCAGTTTGTCAGCCGCATCGGAAGCGTTGGAGATTAACTCACGCAGGAAAATTTCTTTGTTTGAATACAGAGAATGGATCATCAGATGAAGAAGTTGTTTTACTTCAGACTGGAATCCGCGTGTCTCTTGTCCTTTCATACTCATCAAATTACCTCAATCCAGATACTGTTATTGACCAAATCAGACGTTGAGGAATAAGTGGGGTTAGGGACGGGGGTTTTCAAGCATGCGGCAAAATAATTTAGAAGAAATTCAGCAGGACAGGAGAAAGTAAACCGGGCGCGCTGCGCTGCGCCCGATCCATAACAGTCAGAACTTGAAGGGATTACGTCCGGCGAGGGAATGTGACAGCGTGGTACCGTCCACCATATCCAGTTCGCCACCGACCGGCACACCGTGCGCGATACGGCTCGCCAGCACGCCGTACTGGCCGCACATTTCAGCGATGTAGTTGGCCGTTGCTTCACCTTCGACCGTCGGGTTAGTCGCAAGGATCACTTCCTGAATGTTTTCACTTTCAAGACGCTCTTCCATGCGGCCCAGACCAATGTCGTCCGGCCCGATGCCATCAAGCGGTGACAGGTGGCCCATCAGCACAAAATAGCGACCAGAGAACTGACCGGTTTGTTCTATCGCGTGAATGTCTGCCGGGCTTTCCACCACGCAAATCTGGCCGTTTTCTTTACGCCGTGGATTGGCGCAAATCGTACAGATTTCCTGCTCGGTGAACGTACGGCAATCGGCACAGTGGCCGATTTCAGACATCGCACGCGTTAAAGACTGCGCCAGCCGCATTCCGCCGCTGCGATCGCGTTGCAGCAACTGAAATGCCATACGTTGCGCAGACTTCGGGCCAACGCCCGGCAGGCAACGCAACGCCTCCATTAAAGATTCAAGGAGAGGGCTGGTTTGCATCAGAACGGCATCTTAAAGCCTGGTGGCAACTGCATGCCGCCAGACACGGCTGCCATTTTTTCTTTCTGAGTTTCTTCGATACGACGTGCAGCATCATTGAACGCCGCAGCGATCAAATCTTCCAGCATGTCTTTATCGTCTTCCAGCAGGCTTGGATCGATTTCAACGCGACGCACATTATGCGCACCGTTGATGGTGATTTTTACCAGGCCAGCGCCTGATTCACCGGTGACTTCCAGCAGAGCGATTTCTGCCTGAGCCTGTTGCATTTTTTCCTGCATTTGCTGGGCCTGTTTCATCAGGTTACCAATGCCGCCTTTTCCAAACATAGTCTTCTCTCTCAGCAATGGCCGCGTCACAATCGCGGCGTTTAAATTGGGCGGATACTTTCTTCATCCAGCTCCGCGTCGAAGAACCGGCGCAGTGTCTGAATGTTGTTATCCGCAATAATTGACTGACGCGCCTGCGCCAGTTTTTCTTCATAAATGGCCTGTCGCCACTCAAGCGGCGTTTTCACCGCCAGATTATCATCTTCCAGCACGGTGAGTTCAACCGGTGTCTGATGCAGCGCCGATAAGGCCTCCGCCAGCACTTTCTGCGCGGACGGCGAATTCAGATGCTTTTGCGAAGAACGCAGGTGCAGGCAGATCTTGCCCGGTTCCGGCTGTTCCCGGTACGCATTCAGCGCCAGTTGCTGAACCAGTTTCGGAATGGTCAGACGGCTGATTTCGGCCGCCCATTCATCACGTTCAATCGCTTCTTCTGCCAGACGGGAAGCCAGTTCCGGCGATTTTTCATGCTCAAGAGCCGTTCGCAAGGCTTTCGGCGTGGCCACTGGCTCGGAGGACTCTTCCGGCTCAGTCAGCGCTTTCCAGCGGTACGCTTCTTCTTTGACCGGCGCAGCGGGCTCTTTCTTCGCGCTGGCCTGTGTCTGCGCACGTTCAGTCACCGAAGCGAGGCGCTCCAGTGCTGAGTTTGCCGGCCGCGCTTTTCCTGGCGCTGCCGGCTCAGCTTTTTTTGGGGTGGTACTCCCCTGCTGCCTGAGTAATTGTGTTCGCGCCTGCAACAGCTGTGCGGTGGAATCCGGCATCGAAGCCGGTTCTGCGCTGCCGTGCGGCGGTGGCGAATCATTGTGGCCCTGCTGCGGCGACGGCTGCTGCGTTGTTGCGGCGCGCGGCGCGGGGGCGTGAGGTTGCGGCGCAACGTAAGCAGGTGCCGCGGCCGGCTCAGCAATGATCACTTTCGGATGGAAGGCCAGCGCGCGCAGCAGCGTCATTTCAACGCCCATGCGTTTGTCCGGCGCGTACGCCAGCTCTTTGCGGCCAATCAGTAAGGTCTGGTAATAAAGCTGAACGTCAGCCGGCGGAATGACACGCGCCAGTTCACGCAGGCGTTGTTCAATCGCCGCATAATGATTATCAAGCACTGACGGCAACAGCTGAACCATGGCAATGCGGTGCAGCAGCGCCAGCGTTTCTACCAGCAGATTTTCCCAGTCCACGCCACGGGACGCAGCTTGCTCGACCTGCGCCATCATCTGGCCGCCATCAGCGCTGACCAGCGCTTCCAGCATCGCCAGTGGCTGTTCGTCGTCGAGGGTACCGAGCATTTGTGCCACGGTTTCGGTGGTCACCGCGCCCTGACCCATGGCGATGGCCTGATCGGTCAGGCTCAGTGCATCACGCATACTGCCGTCGGCAGCACGGGAAAGCAGCTGAAGCGCGCGCGGTTCAGTGGCAATGGTTTCCTGAGTTAATACGTTTTCGAGCTGTTTGCGGATTTGTTCCGGATCCAGCGCTTTAAGATGGAACTGCAAACAACGCGATAAAATCGTGACCGGTAATTTCTGCGGATCGGTCGTCGCCAGCAGGAATTTGACGTGCGCGGGCGGCTCTTCCAGCGTTTTCAACAGCGCATTAAAGCTGTGACGCGAGAGCATGTGAACTTCGTCAATCAGATAGACTTTGAAGCGGCCACGGGCCGGCGCGTACTGGACGTTATCCAGTAATTCGCGGGTATCTTCGACTTTCGTCCGGGAGGCAGCGTCGATTTCGATCAGATCAACAAAACGGCCCTGTTCGATCTCGCGGCAGTTGTCACACACGCCGCATGGCGTGGAGGTGATGCCGGTTTCGCAGTTCAGTCCTTTCGCCAGCAGACGGGCAATGGTGGTTTTCCCCACGCCACGGGTACCGGAAAACAGGTAGGCGTGATGGATGCGCCCGAGCGACAGGCCATTAGCCAGTGCGGTCAGCACATGTTCCTGTCCGACGACGTCGGCAAAAGTTTGGGGGCGCCACTTACGGGCAAGAACCTGATAGCTCATTAACACTTCATCGTTGATTTATAATGAATAATTTGACGATACACGAAAAAACATCGTTTAACCCGTCTTTCTGCGCTGGTCTGCGAAACGGAGACTGAGGACTCAGCATAATGATGCCGGAGCCAGACTGCCACTCCTTAGTGTACCAGCAGGGTCGCCATCATTCCTATTACTTTACTTTTTGCGCAGCGCGCCGCAGTTTCTCCGCCTTCGTCCTCCTCCTGATAATTCGCGTCAGGGGATGAGGGCAAATTTTGTGCACTGATTACACTCAATTCACCTCTGTTCCGATAATGCTTCCTGCCCCGCGTAAGGAGAGCCATGAAACGCCTGACACTGCCGTTATTACTGCTCGTTTCCCCTGCTGCCCACAGCTGGACGCTGCAAGGGTTCCCCACGTTTGCCGAACCGGTGAGCGGAATATTCATCAGCCACGCCGCGCTACCCAAAGGTCAGCGCGCACTGGAATTACATCAGGATAATCAGTGCTGGCAACCCACCGGCGCGGTAAAGCTTAACGAGATGCTGTCGCTGCAACCTTGTGAAAACAATGCACCGGTTAACTGGAAACAGTTCCGCGCAGGCGATTATCAGGTGCGGATTGATACCCGCAGCGGCACCCCCACGCTTCAGCTGAGCCTGAAAACGGTGCAGGAAAGTGTCGCCGCCGTGACAAAAACCTGTCCGCGATGGGATGGCAAACCGCTGAACGTCGATGTCTCCGGCACATTTGCCGACGGCGAAACGGTGCGCGACTGTTATTCCGGCCAGACCGCACAGGTCACCGGCGGTCACATCACGATGACACCCGATCCGGCCAGCGGCGGCCTGCTGTTGCTCGAATCTGCGGAGCACAAAAAAACCGCCGCCTTTAGCTGGAAAAACGCCACGGTCTATTTCGTGCTGACCGACAGATTCGAAAACGGCAATCCGGATAACGATCACAGCTATGGCCGTCACAGTGACGGAATGCAGGAAATCGGCACCTTCCACGGGGGCGATCTGGCCGGGCTGACCGGCAAGCTGGATTATCTGCAACAACTGGGCGTCAACGCGCTGTGGATCAGTTCTCCGCTGGAACAAATCCACGGCTGGGTCGGCGGCGGCACCAAAGGTGATTTCCCGCATTATGCCTATCACGGCTATTACACCCTCGACTGGACAAAACTGGACGCCAATATGGGCACCGGCGAGGACTTGCAAAAACTGGTCAGCGAGGCCCATAAACGCGGGATCCGCATTTTGTTTGACGTGGTGGTCAATCACACTGGCTACGCCACGCTGGCGGATATGCAAACCTATCATTTCGGCTCGTTATATCTGAAAGGCAGCGACATCGAAAAAACGCTCGGCAAAAACTGGACCGACTGGAAACCCGGCCCCGGCCAGAACTGGCACAGTTTTAATGATGACATCAATTTCAGCGACAAAGACGGCTGGAGCACGTGGTGGGGCAAAAAATGGATCCGCACCGACATTGGCGATTATGACTCACCCGGTTATGACGATCTGACCATGTCGCTGGCGTTCCTGCCGGATATCAAAACCGAATCCACACAAGCCAGCGGCCTGCCCGTTTTCTATCGTCACAAACCTGATACCGCCGCCCGTGAAATTCCGGGGGCAACGCCGCGTGATTATCTGGTGACCTGGCTCAGCCAGTGGGTACGGGATTACGGCATTGACGGATTCCGTGTCGATACCGCTAAACACGTGGAAAAACCGACGCTGGCCTTACTTAAAGCCCGCTCAGCCGAAGCGCTGAAACAGTGGAAAGCCGCCAATCCGTCCCAGGCGCTGGATGACACGCCATTCTGGATGACCGGTGAAGCCTGGGGTCACGGCGTAATGAAAAGTGATTATTACGACAATGGCTTTGACGCAATGATTAACTTTGATTTTCAGGATCAGGCCGCGGCGGCGCTGAGCTGTTTTGCCAATATCGATGCAACTTATCAGCAGATGGCAGAAAAAATGCAGGAATTTAATGTGCTGAGTTATCTCTCATCCCATGATACCCGGCTGTTTTTTGCGGCTGATGCCAAAGGATCTCTGTCTTTGCAGCAACGCGCTGCCGATGTGCTCCTGCTGGCACCCGGCGCGGTACAGATCTTTTACGGCGACGAAAGCGGACGACAGTCTGGCCCGACGGGCTCGGACCCTTTGCAGGGAACGCGATCAGACATGAACTGGCATGAACTGACCGGCGCGAAACAGGCGCTGCTCACGCACTGGCAAAAGCTGGGCATATTCAGGGAGCGGCATCCGGCGGTCGGCGCAGGGGTACAGAAATCGCAGCAGACGGCACAATATTACGCCTTCAGCCGTCAGCATGATGACGATAAAGTGATGGTGGTCTGGGCGGGAGAAAACGGAAAAGAGTAACGCAGAAAGCAAAAGGCCTCGCGTTAACGGCGAGGCCAGTTCACATCAACTGTTTATATCAATCAATGCCCGTCGAAAGAAACCAGGCTGTAACAGTGAATGTTCAGGGAGTTCAGGCGTTTTTCACCGCCCAGTTCCGGCAGATTGATGATGAAAGCAGCATCGGTCACTTCCCCACCCAGACGGCGGATCAGTTTCGCGGTGGCTTCAATGGTGCCACCCGTTGCCAGCAGATCGTCGATCACCAGAATTTTTTCGCCCGGCTGAATGGCATCCACGTGGATTTCCAGACTGTCAGTGCCGTATTCCAGATCGTAGGTTTCGCTGATGGTTTCACGCGGTAATTTACCCGGTTTGCGCACGGGCACAAAGCCTACGCCCAGAACCAATGCCACCGGGGCGCCAAACAGGAAACCACGTGCTTCGGTGCCCACCACTTTGGTGACACCGGCATCGCGGTAACGATCGGCCAGTAATTTAATGCTTTCAGCGTACGCTTTCGGGTCTTCCAGCAAGCTGGTGACGTCGCGGAACAGTATGCCTGGCTTAGGGTAGTCAGGGATGGTTTTAATACTGTCTTTAATAAACTGAAGCTGCTGTGCGGTAGCGGTCATAATGTCATTGCCTGATATAGCTGCTGTTCATACTTAAACGCGGGCGGTCAAATGTCCCCCGTCATGCCTTGTAAAAAGCATGTCGTCTAAGGAAGGAAATTGGGAGCGCACCGACGTACGAGATGCCCAAATCTATGCAAAGCCGCTTTAAAAAGCAACCCGCAGCCGGACATGATCGCCTTTTTTATTGCTCAAGGTCAACCACTGGTAATCGCCACATCATAAACAGCAGCATAAACATCATGCAGAGCAATAAAATACGCACCCATAATAACGGCACAAAATATATCGAGACGGCGAAAGTGACCAGAATCAGGGCAACCGCTTTGGGTTTTGCCCCTTTCGGCAATGCGCGATGTTGTTGCCAGTGGCGCAGATAGCCACCGAACCAGGAACGGTGCAGCAGCCAGTGATGAAAACGCGGCGACGAACGGGCAAAACACCAGGCGGCCAGCAAAAGAAACGGTGTGGTGGGCAGTAATGGCAGCACCACACCCAGCGTCGCCAGCACCACGCAGATCCAGCCAGCGATAATCAGTAGTACGCGTTTCATTCAATTCCTTTTAATTCGGATAAACCACGGCAAGTATTGCTCCGGCCAGTGTAAACTGACGCGGCAAAGCTGTCATATTTGCGAACTATCAATGGAGATTTCCCGTGAGCACAGAACGAATTTTACATGTCCTTGATCAGCAGATCGAAACACTGTCGCGGGAAATTGAACCTATCGGCCATGTCTCCGCCACGCAGGCGCGCTTCGATATCGCCCTTTTTTCCACCAAAGGCACACGTTTGCGGGATTATCTGGCAGAAATCAAAAATAATTTGCGTCAGCTGAATCAGGAAGTGGCAGAAAAGCGTTCCGCTCAGGTGGCTTTTATCGCAGAGCGGCTGGTGGCACAAATCACCGCCATGCAACGCGAACTCGCCACCCAGACCCTGCGTAAAACGCATCAGACCCCGGAACGTAAAAGTCATGATAACTACACCAAACTGGCGGAAACACAGCAGTTTGAGCGTCGGCTGATTGCGATGATTGAGGACCGGGAAACGACGCTGGGACAACTGTCGACGTTCAGCGATCAGCAACGCGTACAAAAGGAGCTGGCGGCATTAGAGGGACGGCTTATGCGTTGCCGCCAGGCGCTGGCAAAAATCGAGCGTCAGATTGAAAGACAGGAAAAAGGTTTTTGAATCTTTATCACATTTTTTTAATCCGGCCTGCTAACCCGGCCTTTTGTTATCTATAATGATAAGTCCAAAACCTGCTAATTATAATGTTGGCCAATATGTCAGTAGAAAATGCGCCTCCCGAACTTCAGCTTGCTGTCGATCTGATTTACCTGCTCGAGTGCAATGAAATCGCCCCTGAAACCGCCCTTGCCGCACTGGAAATTGTGCAGCGCGATTATCAGGAAAAGCTGAAAAACAGCAAAAGTTCGCTTTCAGTGAGTTATCTGTAAACCGCCAGCCTCGCTGAGCGCCGACGTGTGGCTGGTCAGGGGATCTGATACTTTCCCCTGATTTGCACCTCCTGCCTAACCTTGCGTGACCGCGTCCGGTTCATCTCCCGGCTGCCTCATCATCCGCTTCACTTCCTGAATTTCATTGCCGTCCTGATTATGCAGATACACTTCGAGCTGATTGAAGGCGATATTGATGCCGTTTTCACGGCAAAGTTTATCAATGCTGCGGTTCAGCTCATCGACGGTGTAACTGCGGTCACCCAATTCACGGACATACACGCGCAATTCATGATCCAGCGTGCTTGCGCCGAAGTTAAGGAAAAATACCAGCGGCGAAGGATCGTTCATTACCCGCGGGTTTTCATGCGCCGCCTGCAATAAAATCTCTTTCACTTTGTCGAGGTCTGACCCGTACGCCACGCCGATTTTTATCAGCACGCGGGTCACGGTATCTGTCAGCGACCAGTTGATCAGCCTTTCGGTCACGAAGGCTTTGTTGGGAATAATCACTTCTTTGCGATCAAAGTCAGTGATGGTGGTGGCGCGGATCCGGATCCGGCTGACCGTGCCGGAGAAGCTGCCGATAGTCACGGTATCGCCGATACGTACTGGCCGCTCAAACAGGATGATCAGGCCGGAGACGAAGTTGGCAAAAATTTCCTGTAAGCCGAAACCAAGACCGACCGACAGCGCGGCCACCAGCCATTGTAATTTGTCCCAGGAGACACCGAGCGATCCGAGCGCAGTCACGGCACCGATCACCGTGATCGAATAGGTGAGGATCGTCGTAATTGCGTACGAGGTGCCCTGCCGCAGTTGCAACCGCGAGAGAACCACCACTTCAAGCAAGCCCGGTAAGTTACGCGTGAGCACATAAGCGACAATTACCGCCAGGAAGCCGAGCAGTAAATTCCCCAGCGTCACGGTTTGCTGTGTCACCGTGCCCGCGACCGTGCCGGAGTAATGCCACAGCGAAATACTGTCGAGATACGAGATGACCGTCAGTAAATCCGACCAGATCCAATAGAACACCGAGGCGAAAATAAAGAACAGCACCATGGTGGTCAGTCGCAATGACTGCTGGTTGATCTGATCCAGCCCCAGGGGAGGTTCTTCGACCGGTTCATTTCCTTCCACGCCGTCTTTGACCGCCGTGGTCTGACGCCGTGCCAGCGCACGTCGGTACGCCAGACGCCGTGCCGCCACGCTCAGTCCGCGCAGCGCGGTAAGGTAGATAATGTTCCAGAATATCAGCAGATACAGGCTGTCAAGCCAGCGCCCGGCCAGACGCAGTGTGGTGTAAAAATACCCCGTGACCACCAGCCCGACGAGGAAAGCCGGCGCCAGCGCGATGGCCGTCACCATGACCAGACGAATGCTGTGTGAGTCTTTATCTCGCCAGCCGTCGCGCGCGATCGGAAAGACCAGCACCGTCAGCGCAATAAGCGTCAGGAAAATCACCACCTGACCGATGATGTCATCCACCAGACCGAGCGGCGCTTTTTCACCACGTACCGACCAGAAAATCAGTGGCAACATCACCAGACTCAGGCGGATCACCGAGCGGCGATAATGCGCACACGTCGTCGCGGGCATCGCGAAGTGGCGCTCATTGATTCCACCGGGTTTCAGTATGCGATAGCAGAATCCCATCACCAGCTGGAAAACGGCCAGCCGCTGCGAGAGCGTCCACAAGAAGTCGTTGAGTGCGATATCGCACTGCGAAAACCAGTAGCCAACACCGAGCATCAGCAATACGCCCGGCAACACGTTGAGCACCATCAGCAACAGCGCCTGCGGCGTGTGCATCTGGCTGTCGCGCCTGAGCTGCCCGACATCGTTACTCAGGCTTTCGATCCGCTGATTGATGTATTTTCTTCGCCACAGCAGCACAAGGTTCGCCACCAGCAACGGAACGGTGACCGGCAACGAGTGAATCGCGCCCAGCATCAGCTCGCCACGGGGAATGCTGATGCTCAGACTGCTCAGCTGGTTTTTGACGTCACCGGGCAGCGATTTGATGAACTCCCAGTTCATCGGCTTATTACTGCTTACCCAGAAAATCTGCTGCGTCAGCGTTTCCGTCAAAGACTGGTTGATGCTGAGCAACTGCTGCTGATTAATCTGCAAATTAATCGCCAGCGAAAGCTGATTACCGAGCTGTTTATTCAGCTGATCCAGCAATTCACGGCGCATATCGACGATCTGGTCCAACGCGTCGCTGATATCTTCATTAATGGTTTCTTTACTGTTGCTGACCACGCCCTGAATGTAGCTGTCACCCTGAAACAGCGCATCACGCTGCTGGTTAATTTTGAACTGTTCGAGGCGTAAATCTGCAATACGCGTACTCATGTCGGTCACCAGCCCTGAAGGCGGGATGGTATTTTGCTGCTGCTGATAAAGGATGCGCGACAACAGGAGGCTGCCCTTTAGCACGTTAATCTGTTCTTTCAGGTCGTGCTCCGCCTGCGCTGAACGGTCCAGCCAGTTTTTCACCGTGATGTTGTTCTGAACCAGCTGATTGCCCTCTTCGGTCGCGGCAATCAGACGCTCACTCAGCTTGCGGTTGATGTCCAGCTCCTGCGCCACCAGCGGGTCGTTCTGGATATTGGAGGTGTCGTCCGGCGTCTGGGCTTCTTTCGCGGTGCGCTCGGAGAGGATCAGGCGTTTACCGTTCACCACCTCCTGTAATAACTGAGCGGTATGTTCTAGCTGATTGATATGCGCATTGGTGTAATCACGTTGTTTTTGCAGTAAATCTTGCAACGTGGTGTTGGCTTCAAGACTTTTACGTTGCAAATCAATCTGCGCATTCAGCAATGCCTGCTGGGTCACCAGCATGGTTTGCTGCGTATTACGTAAATCCTGCTGCCCTGGCGACATCCCGTTAAGCTGATTGCGGATTTTCTGGATGGCCATGGAATAGGAATACATGGCGTTCTGTACCCTTTCCGGCTGGGTTTGCAGCGAGATTAACTGGGTGTTGAACGTCGAGAGATCTTCCTGTGAAGACTGGAGATCGTCGAGGGTATCGTTAAGACGGTTTTCCAGCTGACGCAGGGCCAGAGAAGAAAGCTGCGCTTTATTCACGTCGTCTTTCGCGCTGTTTTTGAGTTGATCGAGCCCGTCCATTGCCGCGCGCAATTTCTGCGGCGCTTCGGTCACCTGCTGATGCAATTGCGTGGCATCCTGCTTCACGCGATCCAGCGCATCAAGGTACTCGAGGGTGTGAATCAAATCCTGTTGTGACAATTTATCAACCGGCGTGAGATTTTTTTGCCGGTTAAGGGTATCGAGCTGGTTTTGCACTTCATTGCGGGAGGGAACATCGTTACTTGCCGCCAGAGAAGGAAGCGAGAAAAGTAAAAGTGCTGCGCACATAATGAGCGAGTAAATACGAATTATCCCGTGTTTTTTCCGGGTTAATGTGCGGTCAGAAGGTGCGGTCAGAAACCGGATCAACATACGTAAACTTCAACTCATTTACCGAATGAATAGATGGTGACGACAATAGCAGCCTTCAGTCTGAAAGGAAGGGGAAAAGCGTTTCAGAATACAACATGCAGGGGGCGATATTTTACACAGAATAAGGGATAAAGATTGCAGGCTTATTATTTTTAACAGAAATGATTAATGCGGCGTTTTAGTTGCAATGAGATAGGAGGAATGGCGAAGCATATCAAGATAGGTATCGATGAATCTGCCGGCATTGGCTTCTAAATCAAAGCTTTCCGGTATAAACAACCAGTTTTCCATCAGACCCGTGATGTAAGCGCGCAGGATAATGGCCGCCTGGCGGGTATCCAGTTCGGCGGGCAACTGTTTTTCATCTATGCAGCGCAGCAGAATACGTTCAATTTTACCGTACCCTTCCATATAAAGTGATTTGCGCGCTTCGTGTACCGACGTCATCTCCCCAACAAATTCACATTTATGGAATATAATCTCCATCAGTGCTTTACGTTGTGTATCGGTCACCGTAGAAACAAGAATGTAAATTAAGATTTCGCGCAAAATGCGCAGTGGATTATTCGGAAACTTTGTCTGATACTCTACTTCGAGCACTTTTATACGGGATTCATAGGCTTCCCAAATCGCGTTAAACAGTTCTACTTTGTTCCTGAAATGCCAATAAATTGCGCCCCGCGTCACACCGGCTGCATTCGCAATATCAGTCAGTGATGTCGACGATACCCCACGGGCAGAAAACTCTCGCACAGCAGCATCCAGAATCTGTTGTCTGGTTTCCAGCGCCTGTGATTTGGTTTTTCGTGCCATAGGTTTATCTTTCAGGGGAGTTTGATTTACATACATTCTTGAATGTATGTAACATAGCATGCACATACTAAAAGCGCAGCAATGGATTTGGAATGTTGTGATCCATTGGACAATTTGAAATCGGACACTTGAGGTTTATTTATGAACAAAAACAGAGGGTTAACGCCTCTGGCGGTAGTTCTGATGCTATCCGGAAGCATAGCACTTACAGGATGTAACGATAAAGAAGCTCAACAAGGCGCACCCCATGCTCCGCAGGTTGGCGTCGTTACCCTGAAAACTGAACCGCTGAATGTGACTACCGAACTTCCAGGTCGTACTGCTGCTTTCCGCATTGCTGAAGTACGTCCGCAAGTTGGCGGTATCATTCTGAAACGCAACTTTGTTGAAGGCAGCGAAGTCAAAGCTGGCACCTCTTTATATCAAATTGATCCAGCCACTTATCAGGCCGCGTATGACAGCGCTAAAGGCGATCTGGTTAAAGCTCAGGCCAACGCACAGATTTCCCGCGTGACCGTGAATCGCTACAAACCTCTGCTCGGCACCAACTACATCAGTAAGCAAGATTACGACACCGCAGTCGCAACCGCTGCGCAAGCTGATGCTGCCGTGGTCAGTGCTAAAGCGGCCGTCGAAACCGCCCGTATCAATCTGGCATACACCAAAGTCACCTCCCCTATCAGCGGACGTATCGGTATTTCGTCTGTGACTGAAGGTGCGCTGGTGTCAAACGGTCAGGCGACTGCGCTGGCGACCGTGCAACAACTCGATCCTATCTACGTTGACGTGACTCAGTCGAGCAACGATTTCCTGCGTCTGAAACAGGAACTGGCTGACGGCTCCCTGAAACAAGCCAACGGTAAAGCACAAGTCAAACTGCTGATGGACAACGGTAAGGAATATTCACAGGCGGGTACATTAGAATTCTCTGATGTGACTGTTGATGAAACCACGGGCTCTATTACGCTGCGTGCCATCTTCCCGAATCCACAGGACTCACTACTGCCAGGTATGTTTGTGCGCGCGCGTCTGGATGAAGGCGTAAACAACAACGCTCTGCTGGTTCCTCAGCAAGGTATTACCCGTAACCCACGTGGTGATGCAACGGCGATGGTGATTGGTGCTGACAACAAAGTTGAGCTTCGTACCGTGACGACCACACAAGCAATCGGCGATAAATGGGTTGTGACCGATGGCCTGAAAAGTGGCGATAAAGTCATCGTAACAGGTCTGCAAAAAATTAAGCCGGGCGTACAGGTTACTGCACAGGAAGTTGATCAAAAAGCAGCTGCATCCGATACAGCGACGAAGTCTTAATAGGAGCCGGTAATTCATGGCTAAGTTTTTTATAGATCGTCCCATCTTTGCATGGGTGATCGCCATCATCATCATGTTGGCAGGGGCATTGGCAATTCTTAAATTGCCTATCGCACAGTATCCAACGGTTGCGCCACCGGCTATCCAGCTGACCGCAACTTATCCGGGCGCCGATGCGCAAACGGTTCAGGATACGGTCACCCAGGTTATTGAACAGAACATGAACGGTATCGACAACATGATGTACATGTCGTCGACCAGTGACTCTTCAGGTACTGTCCAGATCACTCTTACGTTTGCTTCCGGTACCGATGCGGATATCGCACAGGTTCAGGTTCAGAACAAACTGCAGCTGGCAACGCCGTTGCTGCCGCAGGAAGTTCAGCAACAGGGTATTTCCGTAGAGAAATCGAGCAGCAGCTTCCTGATGGTCGCAGGCTTTATTTCTAATAACGGCACAATGACGCAGGATGATATCGCCGACTACGTGGGTTCGAACATCAAAGACCCGGTCAGCCGTACATCAGGCGTAGGTGACGTTCAGCTGTTTGGTGCTCAGTACGCAATGCGTATCTGGATGGATCCAAACAAACTGAACAACTTCCAGCTGACGCCGGTTGATGTCATCAATGCCATTAAAATCCAGAACAACCAGATTGCAGCAGGTCAGCTCGGTGGTACACCGCCGGTTCCTGGTCAGCAGCTGAACTCCTCTATCGTGGCGCAGACACGTCTGAAGTCCGCCGATGAGTTCGGTAAAATCATTCTGAAAGTGAATCAGGACGGCTCTCAGGTTCGCCTGAAAGACGTGGCGAAGATTGAACTGGGTGGTGAAAACTACGACGTTATTGCCCGCTTCAACGGACAACCTGCTTCCGGTTTGGGTATCAAACTGGCGACCGGCGCGAACGCCCTTGATACAGCAGCATCGGTTAAGGCAACGCTGGCTAAACTGCAGCCGTTCTTCCCGGCAGGCCTGGAAGTTGTTTATCCTTATGACACCACGCCGTTTGTAAAAATCTCGATTAAAGAAGTGGGTAAAACACTGTTCGAGGCCATCGTCCTGGTATTCCTGGTGATGTTCTTGTTCCTGCAAAACTTCCGCGCAACGCTGATCCCAACGATTGCCGTTCCGGTGGTATTGCTCGGTACGTTTGCCGTCCTTTCTGCGTTTGGCTATTCGATAAACACCCTGACGATGTTCGGGATGGTGCTCGCGATAGGCTTGCTCGTCGATGACGCCATCGTCGTGGTCGAGAACGTCGAGCGCGTCATGGTTGAAGATGGGCTGCCACCGAAAGAAGCTACCAAGAAATCCATGGAGCAAATCCAGGGTGCACTGGTGGGGATCGCGATGGTGCTGTCCGCAGTATTCATCCCGATGGCCTTCTTCGGCGGTTCGACCGGGGTTATCTATCGTCAGTTCTCCATCACCATCGTATCTGCCATGGTGCTGTCGGTTCTGGTGGCAATGATTCTGACGCCGGCGCTTTGTGCGACCATGCTTAAGCCGATTGCTAAAGGCGAGCACCACGAGAAGAAAGGTTTCTTCGGCTGGTTTAACAAGAAATTTGAGCAAAGTACGCACCACTACACCGACAGCGTGGGTAACATTCTGCGCAGCACGGGTCGTTATCTGGTGATTTACCTGCTGATCGTTGTCGGCATGGCATTCCTGTTCATTCGCCTGCCAACCTCCTTCCTTCCGGAAGAAGACCAGGGCGTATTCCTGACCATGGCACAGTTGCCTGCAGGTGCGACCCAGGAACGTACACAGAAAGTGCTCGATGAAGTCAGCGATTACTATCTGACGAAAGAAAAAGCCAACGTGAACTCCGTGTTTACCGTTAACGGCTTTGGTTTCGCGGGTCGTGGTCAGAACACCGGTATCGCGTTCGTCAGTCTTAAAGACTGGTCTGAGCGTAGCGGCGCTGAAAACAAAGTTCCTGCGATTGCAGGCCGTGCAATGGGCGCATTCAGCACCATTAAAGATGCACTGGTGTTCCCGTTCAACTTACCGGCAATTGTTGAGTTGGGTACGGCGACAGGCTTCGACTTCCAGCTGATTGACCAGGCTAACCTTGGGCATGACAAACTGACGCAGGCACGTAACCAGTTGCTGGGCATGATTGCTGAGCATCCGGACTTGCTGACTCAGGTTCGTCCGAACGGTCTGGAAGATACTCCACAATATAAAATCGAAATTGATCAGGAAAAAGCTACGGCGCTTGGCGTGTCTATTTCCGACATCAACACCACGTTAGGTGCTTCGATTGGTGGTAGCTACGTCAACGACTTCATCGACCGTGGTCGCGTGAAGAAAGTGTACGTGCAGGCTGAAAACAAGTACCGCATGTTGCCTTCGGACATTAACAATCTGTACGTCCGCGGCAGCGCGGGTCAGATGGTGCCGTTCTCCGCGTTCTCCAGCGCGAAATGGGAATACGGTTCACCGCGTCTGGAACGTTATAACGGTTTGCCATCGATGGAAATCCTTGGTCAGCCAGCTCCGGGCAAGAGTAGTGGTGATGCCATGGCGATGATGGAGTCTCTGGCTTCTAAACTGCCAAGCGGCATCGGCTATGACTGGACGGGTCTGTCTTATCAGGAACGTTTATCCGGTAACCAGGCTCCGGCGTTGTACGCTATCTCGCTGATTGTCGTCTTCCTGTGTCTGGCGGCGTTGTATGAGAGCTGGTCGATTCCGTTCTCGGTCATGCTGGTCGTTCCACTCGGTGTTGTGGGTGCGCTTCTGGCAGCAACGATGCGCGGTCTGAGCAACGACGTTTACTTCCAGGTGGGTCTGTTAACCACCATAGGGCTGTCAGCGAAGAACGCCATATTGATTGTTGAGTTCGCCAAAGACCTGATGGATAAAGAAGGTAAAGGGCTGATCGAGTCAACGCTGGAAGCCGTCCGTATGCGTCTGCGTCCGATACTGATGACGTCACTGGCCTTCATCCTCGGTGTAATGCCGCTGGTTATCAGCTCCGGCGCAGGTTCCGGTTCTCAGAACGCCGTAGGTACCGGCGTTATGGGCGGGATGATCACGGCAACGCTGTTGGCGATCTTCTTTGTTCCGGTCTTCTTCGTGGTGGTTCGCCGCCGCTTCGGTAAGAAGAATGAAGACATTGAACATACGCATAAAGTAGAGCATCCGACGCTGTAACCGGATCCCCTACCCTGACGAAAGGCCGCTTATGCGGCCTTTTTTTTCGTCTGATGCTTGAACATGAAAACAGATGGGTGCATACTTATTGTTATAGTATAACATAACATTTAGAGGCATTATGAAACCCGCTATCCATCCTGCTTACCGCGCGGTTGTATTTCACGACACCAGCGCTAACGAATACTTCAAAGTCGGTTCGACCATCTCGACTGACCGTACCATTGATCTGGAAGGTGTCACTTTCCCCTATATCACTATTGAAGTGTCTTCCGCATCGCATCCGTACTACACCGGTAAGCAGAAAGAGTATTCAAAAGAAGGCAGCACCGCACGCTTCAACCAGCGTTTCGGCAGCTTCCTCGGTAAGAAGTAATCAGCATCAGGGAGAATTTTTATGCAGGTTCTGAGTTCACTACGTTCGGCTAAAAAACGTCATCCGGATTGCCGCGTTGTTCGTCGTAAAGGACGGATTTATGTGATTTGCAAAAGCAATCCACGGTTTAAAGCCGTGCAAGGCAAGAAGAAAAAACGCTAAGCGCTGTCTCATACGGCCTTACGCCTGAAAAAACAAAAGCCCCGTCGCTTGCCCGACGGGGCTTTTTCTATGCTAAGACATGATGTAAATCTCCCCACGTACAAACTGTGGGGAGGGTAGATCTTATTTCATGCTGGCGACAATGGTCTCAACGTTATGTTTGAACGCTTTGACGTAAGTCGTTGCCGGGCCTTGTGGCCCTGACAGCGCTTCCGGATACAACTCCCCACCCGGTTGTGCTCCGCTGGCGGCAGCAATCTGCTTCACCAGGCGCGGATCGGTCTGATTCTCGATGAAATAGGTTTTTACCTTCTCATCTTTGATCTGCTTAATCAAAGACGCCACACCGCTGGCGCTGGCTTCCGATTCAGTTGAAAAGCCAACCGGCGCCATAAAACTCACATGATATTCCTGGCCGAAATAACCGAAAGCATCATGGCTTGTCAGGACTTTACGTTTTGACTGAGGAATACCGGAGAACTCGGTTTTCGCCCACGAATCCAGTTTTTGCAGTTGTTCAATGTAGGCCTTACCACGCTGACGGAAATAATCAGCATCTTGCGGATCGGCTTTGATCAACGCATTCATCACGTTAGTCGCATAAATCACACCATTTGCCATACTGTTCCAGGCATGTGGATCCGTGATTTGCTTTCCGTCTTCTTCCATTTTACGGGAATTGACACCTTCAGATGCGGTCACCAGATGGCCTTTGTAGCCCGATGCCGTCACCAGACGATCGATCCAACCTTCCAGCCCTAAGCCACTGACGAAAACGACATCAGAGGCGTTGATGGCTTTGCTGTCCTTCGGCGAGGGCTCGAAACTGTGCGGATCACCATCCGGTCCCACCAGCGAAGTGACCTTCACGTGCTCGCCTCCCACCTCCTGAACAATGTCACCCAGAATAGAAAAACTGGTGACCGCATTCACGGTTTTCGCCATCGCCAGCGGGCTCGACAGCAGGGCAGCTACTGCGAGTGATACAGGTAATACTTTCATCATGTCCCCTTAATTGTGGTACTGCATTTTCATTGTTTTACTGCTAACAACGCGAGGCCGTTAACATCCCGCCCCGCCTTCCAAATAATACTGAAATAAAGAAAATCACCGTTGCGCTGAGGACGATCGCCGGTCCGGCGGGCAATGAGGCGTAATAAGACCAGATCAGCCCGACAACGCTGGAGAGGATGCCGATAATCATCGCGCTCAGAAGAGTGTGAGGTAAATCCCGTGCCCAGAATCGCGCGCTGGCCGCGGGTAACATCATCAACCCGACGGACATCAGCGTGCCGAGGATTTGAAAACCGGCCACCAGATTGATCACCACCAGCGCCAGAAAAATGCCGTGGATCACCGCCAGCCATTTTCCGGCGCTGACCCGCAAGAATAACGAGTCAAAAGACTCAATCACCAGTGCGCGATAAATGCAGGCAAGCATCAGTAATGACGCGCTGCTGATGATCCCAACCATGATCATCGCGGAAGAATCGATGGCCAAAATGGAGCCAAAAAGCACATGCAGCAGGTCAACGCTCGACCCCCGCAACGACACCAAGGTGACGCCCAGAGCAAGCGAACCAAGATAGAACCCGGCAAAGCTGGCATCTTCTTTCAATTGCGTTTTACGACTCACCAGCCCCGACAACATCGCGACCGCCAACCCGGCAATAAATCCGCCAATGCCCATAGCCACCAGTGATATACCCGAAATCAGATAACCGATCGCCGCGCCCGGTAAAACGGCATGAGAAAGCGCGTCACCCACCAGGCTCATGCGACGTAACAGAAGGAAAACACCCAAAGGCGTGGCGCTTATCGATAACGCAATACACGCAATCAAAGCCCGGCGCATGAATCCGAATTCAATAAACGGGTCGGCAAGCAAATGGAAAAGCATCATGAATTTGCGACTCCCGCCGCCAGGGCGAAAGGTTCTACCGAGACACAGGCATGCGACGGGTTGGGGAAATGGCTCAGAACCTCGCGGGCGCTTCCCCACAGATTCTGCTGAGCACTGAGGTAGAGCACGTCAGGAAAATGCCGCGCTACCATAGAAATATCATGCAAAACCGCGATGACGGTCTTACCTTCCTGATGCCATTGCGCAATCACGTTTAACAACAGCGCGGTGGTCTGGCTGTCAATGCCGGTAAAAGGCTCATCAAGCATAATCAGCGGCGCCTGCTGGACCAGCAAGCGGGCAAACAAGGTGCGTTGCAGCTGTCCGCCGGAGAGCGAACCTACCGGGTAATGTTCCATTCCGGTCATGCCAACGGTTTCCAGCGCCTGCGCAACATTTGCCGCCGACTGCCGGTTAATACCCCCAAATAAACCGCTCTGCGGCCAGCACCCCATGGCGACAAGATCCACAACGCTGATGGGAAATCCGCGATCCAGTTCAGTCTGCTGAGGTAAGTAGACCAGGCGCGGCCGCTGGCCCTGACTGAAAGTAAAATCTCCCGTAATCGCCTGTTGCAGGCCTGCCACTGTTTTTAAGAAAGTTGATTTACCGGCACCGTTCGCGCCAATCACCGCCGTCAGCGAACCCGTTAAAAATCGTCCACTTAGCGGCATGGCAACAGCGCGGCGGTCATAGCCGACTTCAAGGTTGTTAACGAGAATCATGGTAGCGAAATCGCCCAGTAAATTGCGGTCCAGAGAACAACGAGCACGGCCAAAACTCCCATGCAGCGTAGTGGCGAAGAAATGGTAAAGAGTGTTTTAGTCATGGCGCCCCCAAATAGTTATAATATAACATCACATGAGGGCATTTTTATCAATACATGAACTGTTTCAGTTTCTTAACGGGGTGAAGTCCCCCAAAACTGTAAGAAAAGGGTAAAAAATAATGTACATATCCTAAACATGATGAAAATCAACTGACTATGCGTAAAGGCATTGGAAATTTTTTTTTCCACTAAATCCACAGAATACTCAAAGTATGTAATAATGAAGAGATACAGGTTTAGAGGATAAAAGGCGTGCGGAAAATCATTCCCGGTAATATTTATGGGCAAAATCCGTCTCTTAAAACGTTACAAGAGATTATTGAACGTTCTTTATCTGAAATTGAAGAACCTTTAATTGGCGATTTATCTTATTTTTCTGAAAATGCCCGTTATGAGCCGAATTCCATGGAAATCGTGTCTATAACTCAAACAGGCGAAAGCATATATTCAATGAGTTACAGGTTCAAATGGACGATTTTCAATGGATGCCTGGACATTAATGCTGATGAATTCACAACGCAAAATGTCACATTCTCAGTCACCCCTGAAGGGCTTGAGTTTGATATTATTGATATGTCCAGAGGAACAACTTCAGACGAATTGTAAGTTTGAGTAATACGTTTGCACAGCGTTCTAAAAATGAATTATATTTAAACCGTTGACTGTAGAATTATCCCATGTAAAACCTCCTGTCTGAGTCCGTTTTATTGTGATTGTTAATGATGTTTAACTCATGATGTGTAGTTCTTAAAAAGTGTAGTGAGAGCTGTTTCCTGTAAGCCATTAAGTTTTGTTGTTTACTCACAGAGTGTTATCAACACCGAATAAACCATTACGGAGGGGATGATATGGATGAGTACTCGCCTAAGCGGCACGATATCGCTCAGTTACGATTCCTGAATGAAATGTTGTATGATGAAGGGATTGCGACACTGGGTGACAGTCATCATGGTTGGGTCAATGACCCTACATCAGCTGTTAACCTGCAACTCAACGAACTGATAGAACACATTGCATCTTTTGTGATGAGTTTTAAAATTAAGTACCCCGACGATAACCATTTAAGTGATCTGGTTGAAGAGTATCTGGATGATACCTACACCCTCTTCAGTAATTATGGAATTAACGATTCTGATTTACGCCAATGGCAAAAGACCAAAAAGCGATTATTCAGAATGTTCTCAGGGGACTACATCTGTACCCTAATGAAGACTTGAGTAATAATTTATATGTTGTCATCAGAACAAAATGAAAAGGCTACGATGAACAAAATCGACTATTTGATGCGTTTAAGAAAATGCACCACTATTGATACGCTTGAACGTGTTATTGAAAAAAATAAGTATGAGCTTTCCGACGACGAACTCGAATTGTTTTACTCGGCAGCTGACCATCGTCTGGCTGAACTGACGATGAATAAGCTATACGATAAAATCCCCGTTGCCGTATGGAAGTTTGTACGCTAAGTGCTTGCACTGAGCCGAATTATCGTGCGGCTCAGTGTTTATTATTTCAGCAATACTACGTTAGCGTTGTTAAACAATTTCCCTCACAGCACTCTTTCATTCTTTTCTTTGATTCGTTGATGAAACGTCTTTAAGAGAAATTGAAAACACTGTTCTGTTTTTGCCGATCGTAATGGAACCGGTTTACGCATCATAGCGACCGTTCGACTTAACATCGGCTGCTGCAAGTGAATGACCGTTAATTCATTATCGTTCAGCGTTGCCGTGTATAATTCCGGTAAAATCGCTAATGCCATGCGCGACCGCACCAATCCATATAACGTTTCCTGAAAATCTACCCGGTAACTGACGCGTAAATTCAGACGATGACTCTCATTCATCGCCGTCACCAGCCTGCTCACATTCCCTTTTGAAAACAACGCAATGTCTCTTTTTGCCAGTTGCCGCCACGGGATGTTATGCCCTTCTGCCAGCGCATCATCACGCCTGATCACCACGACAAACGGATCTTCGAGCAGCGGATATATTGCTATCGATTCCGGTACGGTACTGTCGGTAGCGCCGATACCAAAATCAACAGAACCGTTCTCGAGTTCCAATAATAATGCGTCATTTGTCAGGTCATGGAATTCCACACGCATATCAGGGAAATATTCAGATAATAATTGTGGCACCGCCGGAAATAATAATGTGCTGACTGAAGGCACTAATCCGATACGTAAAGTTCCATCTCCGCCCTGGTGCATAATTTGCTGCATATCATCGAACACGCTGTGAGCAGTATTCAATAAGCGTTCTGCATACGGCAGCACAGCTTCACCCTGCTCAGTGAGACTGACGTTCTGTGCCGTCCGGTGCAATAACTTCCCACCCAACACGGATTCAATTTGTCGCAGCGCACTGCTTAACGCAGGTTGGCTGATTGCCAGCCGGTTCGCCGTTTCAGTAAAACTGCGCAATTGCGCCAGCGTCACAAAATATTGAATTTGCTTGAGAGACAGCGCAGGCAGACGACGCCAGGGTTCAGACATAATGTGCAGAGGTTCCGGTCAAAATAGAAAACGTTTGCCCAGCATAACCGCATCTTATAATCGGATAAAATAAATCATCTGTGCAAAGCCCCTTCCTCTCCCTACATTAGCCACATCATTCTGCAAATCCGGAAACTGCTATGACCGAGAACCTCGCTTCCCTGCCCTTACGCCAGCGGGCGATTGATGCCGCATTAGGGAAAATTCCTTTTGACCATTTGCTGATCAACGCAAAGATCGTCGACATGGTGACGGGTGAGATCCGTGATGCAGACGTGGGTCTGGTCGGTCACATGATTGCCAGTGTCCACCCGCGTGGAAAATTTACCCGGTCGGAAAATATTGATGACTTATCAGGTCATTATCTCTCACCCGGCCTTATCGATACCCATGTTCACATTGAAAGCTCCCACCTGCCCCCTGAAAAATATGCGGAGATCGTTGTCGCTCAGGGGACGACAACCGTGTTTTGGGATCCTCATGAGCTGGCAAATGTGCTGGGCGTGGCCGGCGTTGAGTACGCCGTTAAAGCCAGCCGGGGTTTGCCATTACGTGTGATTTGCGCGGCGCCTTCCAGCGTGCCCTCAACGCCGGGTCTGGAAATGTCGGGAGCGGATTTCAAAGGCCAGGAAATGCAAACCATGCTGAGCTGGCCGGAAGTTGCCGGCGTCGCGGAAGTCATGGATATGTATGGCGTGCTGAACGGCAGCGAACGCATGATGGAAATCCTTGATGCCGGATTACGCAGCGGCAAACTGATCGAAGGCCATGCGCGCGGGCTTAAAGACGAGCAGCTCCAGGCCTATCTGGCGGCAGGTGTGACTTCCGATCATGAACTGACCTCGGCGGAAGATGCGCTGGAGAAATTGCGCGCAGGCCTGACTCTGCAAATTCGTGGTTCTCATCCTTATCTGCTGCCGGATATTGCTGCCGCTCTGCTGGCCTTACCGCATCTTTCCTCGCAAATTACGCTGTGTACTGACGACGTGCCACCGGATCATCTGCTGGAAAAAGGCGGACTGATCGCGCTGGTCAAACTGCTGATCTCCTTTGGCTTACGTGCTGAAGACGTGTTGAGAATGGCAACATTTAACGCCGCCATCCGTATGCGCCGCTCAGACCTCGGGCTGATTGCCGCAGGCCGCACTGCTGACATTATTGCATTCGACTCTCTTGAGACGCTCAACCCGCGCAAAGTGTATGTCGCCGGAAACTGCGTTGCAGAACACGGGAAAATGTTATTCAGCCCCGCTGCCGCCAGTGACGTTATCCCGCCACGCGACACCATGCGTCTGCAAAAAGTGGCCGAAGCTGATTTTCATTTAAAAATCCCCGGACTGAAAAATGGTAAGGCGCGCTTACGTAACATCAAGGGCGCTCGCTTCACGCAATGGAGCGAAGTGATTGTGGAAGTCAAAAGCGGAGTCGTACAAATTCCGGAAGGTTTCAGCCTGATTTGGGTACAGCACCGGCATGGGCGTCATGAAGCCACGCCGAAAATGGCATTGCTGGAAGGCTGGGGAGAATTACGCGGAGCGATAGCCACCTCTTACTCCCATGACTCACATAATCTCGTGGTTATTGGCCGTCATCCCGCCGATATGATGCTGGCCGCCAATCAGCTGACCGCCAGCGGCGGCGGTATGGCGCTGAGCCAGAACGCGACGTTGCTGGCCAGTGTCGATATGCCGATTGCCGGAATGCTCTCAGATTTACCCGCAGATGTGCTGGCCGCACAGTTTAAAAACCTTCGCGAGCTTAGCGCGCAGATCGCTGACTGGGAGCCGCCGTACCGGGTCTTTAAAGCGATCGAAGGAACCTGTCTCGCCTGTAATGCAGGGCCACATCTGACGGATTTAGGGCTGACGGATGGCGGATTGCGCGAGATTGTTGATCCTGTTTTGGAAATCTGGCCCGACGAGATCTGATCTTTATTAATAAGAAACACAAAAAAAACAGCACGCACCACTCATTAATGACGATATTCAGGGGAATTTTATGACCGACAGTTCTGTGAAAAATGTGACAGCCTCATCGGGTGAAAGCTGGTTGCAGCGCCGCTTTCAGCTTCGTCAGCGGGATACGAAAGCGAAAACCGAATGTCTGGCCGGGATCACCGGTTTTCTGGCAGCGGCTTATTTGCTGATAGTGATCCCCGGTCTGCTGGCGGCGGGTGGCATGGATAAAGGCGCCGCCACCACCGGCGTCATTTTGGTTTTTGTGTTGGGCTCTTTACTGATGGCGTTCTACGCGAATCTGCCGTTTATGGTTGGCCCTGGCATCGGCGGTTCGGTACTGGTCGGTATCACGCTGGCCGGAGACGGTATCACCTGGCCAATCGCGCTGGGCATTGCCTGCTGGTCCGGGATCTTATTTTTTGTGATGACGGTATTCGGCCTGCGTGAAGTCGTCACCCGCTCGGTTCCGCAATCCATCAAACTGGGTCTGACGGCGTCGATCGGTATTTTCGTCGCGCTGCTGGGTTTTCGTAATGCAGGCCTGGTGCTGGCCAATGCCAAAACGCACGCGCTGGCACTGGGCGATTTCACTTCTCCGGGTGCGCTGATTGCTTTGCTGGGTTTGCTGGTGGCGGTGGGTTTACAGGCTCGTAAAATCCCCGGCGCTATTCTCTGGGCGATTCTGCTGGCAACGGTAGCCGGGATCCCGTTTGGCGTAACGCATTTACCTGAACAGTGGATCGCTTTGCCACATTCTCTCGCCCCGCTTTGGGGGAAAGTCGACCTGACTGGCGCCATCAATATCGCCTTCCTGCCATTTCTGTTTATCTTTTTCGCCTCAGAATTCTTCTCAACCATGGGCACCACGCTGGCGGTGGGCGGTGAAGCCGGACTGCTGGATGAACACGGCAACATGCCGCACATCAACCGGCCATTTATGGTGGATTCGATTGCTGCGGCGCTGGGTCCGGTTGTCGGTATTCCTGCGGCAACCGCATTAATCGAATCCTCAGCGGCGGCTGAAGCGGGCGGGAAAACAGGTCTGACGGCGCTGGCGGCGGCGGTGATGTTCCTGCTGATGCTGCTGTTCACGCCGGTGGCAATGATGATCCCCAAAGAAGCGACCGCACCGGCGCTGATCCTCATCGGCCTGAATATGTTCAGTAATTTACGCAAAGTGGACTTAGCGAATTTCACCGATGCTTTACCGGTGCTGCTCATGGTGATGATTACCCTGATTTCCAACAGTTTTGGTACGGGCATCGCGGGCGGATTGCTGTTTTACATCATCATCAACGTGGTGGCAGGAAAAATGCGCGAAGTGCCGACAGGGCTGTATATCCTGGCGATCCCGCTGGTGTATTACTTCACGACGCTGGTGCATCACTGAAACAAAAGAAAAAAGAGGATGAGGTCTGGAATTGAAAAGAGAAGGCGTAAAGTTTGCGGGGCCTGAAATGGTGGAGGCCCTGCCAGCTACATCCCGGCACACACGACACCTGCTATGGCTGCTTCCTTCCGGACCTGACCGAGTTAACAAGTTAGTGTTGCGGGAGAACCAACAGGGCCCCCATTGTCGTTGTTGGCTTCACTTCTCTTTACGGGAGAACTGAAGCGGTGGGCATTATCAGTGATGCCCACCGCAAAAGCAAGTTAACCGCCGACAACCGGTGTTTTCTTAAACAACAGCGCCGAAACTCGCCTGTCTGAGACGCAAAATTACGTCATACTGTCCGGCAGACACTGAGGAGGATGTAATGTCGGAGCCGGATAACTTTCGTCAGCGCGTATTTCAAATTATAGCGGCTATCCCCGCAGGCCAGGTCACAACGTACGGTAATGTGGCACAACTGGCAGGATCGCCACGCGCTGCCCGTCAGGTTGGCGGCGTGCTGAAGAAATTGCCCGAAGGCAGCACCCTTCCCTGGCACCGCGTGATTAACCGCCACGGCGAGATTTCATTGCAGGGTGAAGATTTTAAGCGCCAGCGTCAGGCGCTTCTGGCCGAAGGCGTCGTCTTTAGAAAAGGCAAAATCGATTTAGAGAAGTATGGCTGGAAGTGGTAATTCGCATAAAAAAACACCGCCGAAGCGGTGTTTATTGTAACGGCAGCAGACATTAATAAGCAGGCGACGGAGCGACTGCGCTGACCGGTGCCGGAGCGGTGCCTAATCCTGTCGGCTCAGACGGGTTGCTCAGTGGCCCTAATGCACCCGGCTTGGTGGCAACAGGAACGGAGACAACCGGGACAAGTTGCAGATCCGCACGTGTACCCTGTCCATTGTTAATCACTTCTTTAATGGAGTCGGTCACGAAGGTCATCTGACCATTGATGGTCACCGCCGCACTCAGGATAACGTGTGAGTTCGGTGGAATGTCCTGCGGGTTATACGGCAGGATAAACGTGAATGGTGCCTGCTTACCCTGCGTTCTCGCCACTTTCTGCGAGATCACACGCGATGGTGCATCAGCAACAGAGGCATCGGACAATGTCACGGTCAGTACCGCGTCAGGCGGCAACGCCACACGCTGAGCGATAAACACACTACCGGATACGTTTGGCCCCGTTATCGCGGGTTGGGTGGCCGGACTGGCTGCCGTATTCACCGGAGCCTGCTGCGCGGGTGCCTCATGATGCTGTGCGCATCCGGCAAGAGTCAGAGACAGCGCGGTTCCACCTACTATCTGCCAAAGTTTCATAGATCGTACTCCCTTTTTATTATTCGCTTGTCGACAAGCTGTAATAAACGCCGACATGAAAATGGTTTCTTTAACCAGCGTACCTGTTAATCATGGCACAATAATCTGAATTTTTCCTCCCGGTGGCTAAACAGGTCTTCTGAGCGCCCGTAAGATCCTCTATCATTAACAGGTTAGACCTGTGCTTTTGCTGCGCTTACGGGCTGCATCAGGCATGAATTAACCGGTAACTTTCATGAGGCCACTATGAGTCAGGCGTTAATAAATCTGCTGGATCTTCTGGATCTGGAAAAAATCGAAGAAGGGCTGTTTCGTGGTCAAAGTGAGGATCTGGGCTTGCGCCAGGTCTTTGGCGGGCAGGTTGTCGGGCAGGCACTCTACGCAGCCAAACAGACGGTGCCGGTTGATCGCGGGATCCACTCATTCCACAGTTACTTTTTACGTCCGGGTGACAGCAGTAAACCGATCATCTATGACGTGGAAAACTTGCGCGACGGCAACAGTTTCAGTGCCCGTCGTGTGAAAGCGGTACAAAACGGTAAACCTATTTTCTACATGACAGCCTCTTTCCAGAGTCATGAAGAGGGTTTTGAACATCAAAACACCATGCCTGATGTACCGCCGCCGGAGTCACTGATTTCGGAGTCAGACATTGCCAAAAATCTTGCGCATCTGATCCCTGAAAAAATTCGTGATAAATTCCTCCGTCACCGGCCGATTGAAATGCGCCCGGTGAAATTCCATAACCCGCTGAAAGGCACTAAAGAAGAGCCGCACCGCGCGGTGTGGTTCCGCGCCAACGGCGAAATGCCTGACGATCTGCGCATCCATCAGTATCTGCTCGGTTATGCTTCAGACTTCAATTTCCTGCCGACCGCATTGCAACCGCACGGAATTGGTTTTCTGGAGCCAGGAATGCAGGTCGCGACCATCGATCATTCGATGTGGTTTCACCGGCCATTCCGTATGGACGACTGGCTTCTTTACGCGGTTGAAAGCACATCAGCTTCCGGTGCCCGTGGTTTTGTACGCGGTCAGTTCTACACCCGCGAAGGGGTGCTGGTTGCCACTACGGTGCAGGAAGGTGTGATCCGTCAGAGAACGGCAGAATAAGCTTTTCGGTCTGAAAATCAGGCATTAAAAAGGGGCGATAGTGATATCGCCCCTTTTGCTATTCATCATTATTTTTAGTTTTGGTACTGCCGTTCAGAAAGCGTTAGCGCACTGCCTTCTCTGAAGGTATATGACTGAGATTACTGGTTGTAAGCATTTTCGCCGTGGCTGTTGACGTCCAGACCTTCACGTTCCTGTTCTTCAGGAACACGCAGACCGACCAGCATGTCAGCTACTTTATAAGCGATGAAGGCAACAACACCTGACCAGACCAGCGTAACGCAGACGCTGAAGAACTGTACCCAGACCTGATGGCCCATGGTGACGCCTTCTGCATAACCCACGCCGCCCAGTGAGCTGGAAGTGAATACACCGGTCAGCAGGCAGCCTACGATACCGCACACGCCATGCACACCGAATACGTCACAGGTGTCATCAACACGCAGCCATTTTTTCAGGGTAACCACACCCCACAGACCGGTAGCACCACCGACCAGACCGATAATCAACGCACCACCCACGCCGACCGTACCACAGGCTGGCGTGATGGCAACCAGTCCCGCGATGGCACCGGAGCTTGCGCCAAGCAGGGAAGGTTTACCGCGAACCATCCACTCTACAAATGTCCATGACAGGATTGCGCCAGCCGTTGCGATAACGGTGTTGAGGAAAGCCAGAGCCGCAATTGGACTTGCAGCGCTTGCTGAACCGGCGTTGAAACCGAACCAGCCAACGTAAAGGATCGCAGCACCTGTGAAGACCATTGGCAGGTTGTGTGGCTTGAATGCTTCTTTGCCAAATCCTGCACGTTTACCCAACAGGTAAGCACCGACCAGACCCGCGATGGCAGCGTTAATGTGAACCACCGTACCGCCGGCAAAGTCCAGCGCACCGTCTGCTGCCAGGAAACCACCCGCCCAAACCATGTGAGCCATCGGAATGTAGGAGAAGGTCAGCCAGATCACAGTGAAAATCAAGACTGCAGAGAAACGTACACGTTCAGCGATACCGCCCACGATCAGCGCCACGGTGATACAGGCGAATGAACACTGGAACGCCACGTGAATCATCTGCGAGAAGGTGCCGGTGACCGAATCAAGGCCGATGCCTTTCATCATCACATTACCGAAACCGCCGAAGAACGCGTTGCCTTCGCTGAAGGCCAGGCTGTAACCGTAGAGGATCCACAGAACGCAGACCAGCGCGAACGTCACGATGACCTGAGTCAGCATAGATAACACGTTTTTAGAACGCAGTAAGCCGCCGTAGAACAGCGCCACACCGGGCACGGTCATAAACAGCACCAGTGCAGTACAAATCATCATAAAGGCATTGTCAGCACCGTTAGCAGCTGCTGGCGCTGCTGCCATGGCAAGCGAAGGCAACAATGCAACCGCGCCAAGCCCCATCATGGATAAAAGTTTTTTCATTAGTAGCCCACCCCTGTTCTCAAAACTGTTTTTCTAAGCTCTTTTATCTCAACTCTTCATTCAAAGAGATGAACCTGAAATTACAGTGCTGCTTCGTCGGTTTCACCGGTACGAATACGGATAACGCGTTGCAATTCAGCAACGAAAATTTTGCCGTCACCAATTTTCCCGGTGTAGGCCGCTTTGCTGATCACGTCGATCACTTCATCTAGCTGATCGTCAGCGATAGCAATATCGATTTTTACTTTTGGCAGGAAGTTCACGCTGTACTCTGCACCGCGATACAGTTCAGCGTGACCTTTCTGACGGCCGAAACCTTTAACTTCCGTTACGGTCAGGCCCTGAATTCCAACAGCAGACAGCGCTTCGCGCACGTCTTCCAGCTTGAAAGGTTTGATCACCACAGTAACCAGCTTCATTTTGCCACTCCTCGAATTAAGGGCTTGCCGCGGAAAAACCGCGCCCGATACGAAATGGATAAAGCAAAGGCTGTGCCAGAGTTGAAATTGCAGAGAGATTCGTTTGATTACCGCGTAATACGGCATTTTCAGAATATTCGTGACGAGGCGCACACTTGGCCGTTCACATCATTATCATGACGCGCGCACCAATAAGGTGCCGACCGCTGCTTTTTAGTGCAGTGACATCACGCCCAAAGACTTGATGCCAGATGAAGGTGCAGGCCAGAAGAAAGGTGGGGGGAAATCGGGAGAAAAAACCACCCCAACGCGGTGCGCTATGCTGCGTTGGGGCGGGTATCAGGCGTTTTGCGTCGCCGGTGTGGCCTGCTCCGCTGAGGCAAGTTCCTGACCGGCAAGCTGCAGCTGATACATCTGATAATACCGGCCTTTTTCAGCCAGCAGTTGCAGATGATTGCCCTGCTCCACTGCCTGACCACGATGCAATACCAAAATGTTATCCGCATCGACAATCGTCGAGAGACGATGGGCGATCACCACCAGCGTCGTTTGCTGGCGGATGGCCCGAAGTGCACGCTGGATCGCCTGTTCAGTACCTGAGTCGATATTGGCTGTTGCCTCGTCAAGGATCAAAATCTCCGGGGCCTGCACCAAAACGCGCGCCATGGCCAGCAACTGTTTCTGACCCACCGAGAGATTATTTCCCTGTTCGCCGAGGCGAGTGTTTAAACCTTCTGGCATTTCACGAATAAGAGGCGAAAGCTGCACAATATCCAGCGCGTGCCAGACTTGTGCTTCATCGATATCGCGCCCTAACGTGACATTGGCGAAAACCGACTCAGCCAGCACCACCGGATCCTGCTGAACCATCGCAATCCCTTTACGTAAGCTGGCGTGCGAGAGATCGGAAATGCGACGGCCATTAACCCGGATCTCTCCTTTATTGAGCGGGTAATATCCCATCAGCAAATTCGCCAGCGTACTTTTGCCGCTACCCGTATGCCCGACCAGCGCAACGAAACCTCGCGATGGCACGTGCAGGGATATATTTTCCAGCACCCATTTGTCCGGCAGATAGGCAAAACTGACGTCTTTAATGTCTATCTCGCCGCCGGTAAGTCTTTTGTCGTCAGCCCCGTATTGCTGCTGGGTTCGGTCCATCAGGTCAAAAATTCGCTCACCCGCCACGACGGCCTGCTGAAGAATCGACTGCTGCGAGGTCAGCTCGATCAAAGGCTCGTTCAGACGCCCCAGATAATTGATGAAAGCATAGAGAACACCGACGCCGACTGAACCTTCTGCGCTGAATCCGAACAGCAGTAACAATCCGCACAGAATTAACGAGGAGAACAAACTGAGCAATGGCCGCAGAAGAAAGCCTTCCAGCCGGAGCGTTTGCATACGCGCCAGATAATGCGACTGACTGGCACGGGTCAAACGTTCGCCAAAACGTTTTTGCTGGCGGAACTGCTGGATGACGTTCATGCCGTTAATGACTTCGTTAAAACCGTCATTGATGTCCGCCAGATAGCTTCGGACTTTACGAACAATCGGGGTACTGTAAATCTGGTACAGCCCCATCACGACGAAAACCGCCGGGAAAATGCATATCGCCACCGAGGCCAGACGCCAGTCGAGGCTGAACATTGCCACCAGCATCGCGCCGATCAACGCAATACTGCGCAATACGGTCGAGACGACGGTTACGTACAGATCGCGGATCACTTCCGTATCATTTGTGACACGAGAAATCAGTTGCCCGACGGGCTGGGTATCAAACGCACTCAGCGGCTGGCGTAATGCAGCATCCATCACATCGGTACGCAAACGCTGAACCACGCCCACTGCGGCCCGGTTAAACAGCAACGCCTGGAAATAGTGCAATCCGGCAGCCAGAAACTGCAGCAGGATAAAGCACAATGCCAGCAGACTGATTTTGTCCCACGGCATTTCGCCTTTGGCGACATAGTGGTCGATAAAGAAACTGATCAGAATCGGCCCGGTCACCTCTGCTGCTGCCGCAATCCACAACATCAGCACCGCGACAGAAAGAGGTTTTCTGTAAGGCTTGCCGTAGCCCAGCAGGCGCTTCAGCGTCGGCCACATCTTTTGAATTTTACTCACTTTTTGCTCAGCCACGTTGTTCCGGCTCCTGTTCCTGCGGTACATCGTCCAGTGCGGCTTCCAGCTGCTGATAACGGAACATATCGCGATACCATCCTGACTCAGCGGCAAGTTGCTCATGGCTTCCGCGCTGGGAAATACAGCCGTGGTTAAACACCAGAATCTCGCTGGCTTCGGTCAGTGCGGAGAGACGATGGGCACTGATGATCACGGTGCGGTCGCTGCCCCACTGACGCAGGTTGTGCAGGATCTGATGCTCTGTCCTGCCATCAACCGCAGACAATGCATCATCGAGGATCAAGATTTCCGCTTTCAGCAATAAAGCACGGGCAATAGAAATTCGTTGCTTCTGCCCGCCAGAAAGCATCACTCCGCGCTCTCCGACCTCTGTTTCATAGCCGCCGGGTAAACGCAGAATATCGTCATGAACGCTGGCAAGCCGCGCCGCTTCCTCGATCTCTTCCCGGCTGGCCTCCGGACGTCCCAGCGCAATATTTTGTGCGACGGTGTCAGAGAACAGGAAAGGGGTCTGGCTCACAATCGCCAGACGTGCGCGCCAGTCATCCAGGCGGATCGTTTTCAGCGACAGGCCGTGATAAAGCACATCTCCTTCAGTGACATCAAACTGTCGCTGAAGCAGCGCCAGCAAGGTACTTTTACCGGAACCTGTCGGGCCGCACAGACCGAGCATTTGCCCAGGTTGCAGGGAGAACTTCACAGAGGACAAGGCCGGATGCGTTGTGTCGGGATAGTGGAAATCCGCAATGTTTGCTTCGAGTACAGCACGTCCGGCAGGCAGAGGCGCAGTACCATCCACGACACTTGGCGCTTCCTCAAGCAGGCTGCGGATGCGGCTGTAGGCGGCGCTACCGCGTTCAACGATATTGAACATCCAGGCCAGTGCAAGCATCGGCCAGATCATCAACCCGAGATACATGACAAAACTGGTTAACTGCCCGAGTGTCAGATGCCCGTTAACCACCATCCAGCTACCACCGCCGATAGCCAGCAAATTAGCCATGCCAATCGAGACATAAATAGTCGGGTCAAAACGGGCATCAACACGCGCTACACGCATGTTTTTCGCACCGGTATCAGCGGCCACATCAGCAAACTGGGAAGACTGATGGTTCTCAAGGCCGAAGGCTTTGATCATGCGAATACTGGTCAGGCTTTCCTGCGCCTGATCGTTTAATGAGGAAAAGGCAGCCTGCGCGGTTTTAAAGCGATGATGAAGTTGGTCGCCGTAGCGTTTAATGATAATGGCCATCACCGGCATTGGAACCAGCGACAGAAGCGTCAGCTCCCAACTGATTTGCGTCGCCATCACGATAAGAACAGCAAGCCCCATGACCAGCGAATCAACCAGCGTCAGAACGCCCTCGCCTGCGGCGAAAACCACGCGATCGACGTCATTGGTTGCCCGGGCGATAAGATCACCCGTACGGTGGCGTAAATAGAAGGCCGGATGCTGACGGCTGAGCTGCCGGAAGAAATCCTGACGCAGTTCAACGGCAAGCTGATAGGACGCACCGAACAACAGCACGCGCCAGACGTAACGCAGCAAATACACCACAATTGCCGTGGCGACCATGAGCCCAAGCCACGCAAACAGTACGCCGGTTGACATCGTTTTGGTCGTGACGCCATCAATAATGACACCGACTAGCTTGGGCGGTATCAATTGCAGAATGGCAATGATAATCAGCAAGGCAACGGCACCCAGATACCGGCGCCATTCACGTCGGAAGTACCAGCCTAATTGGGCGAACAATCTCACGCAGTGTTTTCCATACAAATAATAATGATGATTTTATTGAGAAAAAGCGCCCGAAGCAGGACTTTTTTCTCATCAGGCGACAAGGATAACAGAGTTAACTGGCGATTCTGATGAAACTTTTTACTGTAACTTTTGCATCAAATCGGCAATGCGGTGGTGGATTTTATGCGTTCCATCGCAAAACTGGAGGTCACATCATTCAGCCCCGGAATGCCGTTCACAAGTCGCTTGTAAAAGTTATCGTAGCTTTTCATATCGGACACCTGCACCTGCAGTAAATAGTCATATTCACCGGCCATCCGGTAGAAACCCAGCACTTCAGGAAATGCCTCAACCTGCTGAACAAAGCGCTGGTACCACTCGCTGTTGTGATGCTGAGTTTTGATGAGCACAAACGCCGTCAGGCTCAGCCCTAGCCGATCGCCGTCCAGCAGGGCCACTTTCCCGCGAATAATGCCGTCATCCTCGAGGCGCTTAATCCTTTTCCAGCACGGCGTGGTGGTGAGATTGACCGCATCCGCCAGTTCATTCAGAGATAATGTGCAATCTTTCTGCAACAGGGAGAGCAATTTAAGGTCAATTTTATCTACCATACCGGCCTCCGGGAGGAAATTTTTCTATTAAATCTTATCTTCGTGGGTTAAAGGGTAACTTATTTCTCCGGGAGTTACGTTATTCTTGTGTGCATCAAGACACTTTTATGAGCCTGCATCATGCGCAATTCCTGGGTTAGTCACGCTATTAAAGAAATCGATGCCGATTTTCAGCGTTCCGCCGATACACACCTGATTCGCCTGTCACTCAACGACTTTCCCGGAATTTCACTGTATCTGAAGGATGAAAGTACCCATCCGTCCGGCAGCCTGAAACATCGCCTTGCCCGCTCACTGTTTTTGTACGGTTTGTGCAACGGGTGGATACGTGAAAACACGCCTATTGTGGAAGCTTCTTCAGGCAGCACCGCCATCTCTGAAGCCTATTTCGCACGCCTGCTGGGATTGCCTTTTATCGCCGTGATGCCTTCTTGCACTGCTCCAAGAAAAATCCAGCAAATTGAGTTTTACGGTGGCCGGTGTCACTTCGTCCAGAACTCGGGGCAGATCTATGCCGCATCCGAGCAACTCGCCCGTGAACTGAACGGGCACTACATGGATCAGTTTACCTACGCAGAGCGGGCAACCGACTGGCGCGGGAACAATAATATTGCTGACAGTATTTTCCGACAGATGTCGCATGAGCCGCATCCGATACCGCGTTATCTGGTGATGAGCGCGGGAACCGGCGGCACTTCCGCAACGCTGGGCCGCTATATTCGCTATCAGGGGCACGATACGGAACTGGTGGTCGTCGATCCGGAAAACTCAGTATTTTACGATTATTATCAACAGCGTGATGCCAGCGTCACTGCACAATGCAGCAGCCGTATTGAGGGTATTGGCCGCCCTCGCGCTGAGCCATCGTTCATACCAAGTGTAATAGACGACATGATGCGCGTGCCTGATGCGGCCAGCATCGCGACGCTTCACTGGCTTGAGAAGGTGCTGGGGCGTAAGGTCGGCGGCTCAACCGGTACCAACGTCTGGGGTGCACTGCAACTGGCTACGCAGATGCGTGAGAGAGGGGAAACCGGCTCCATCATCACCCTGCTCTGCGACAGCGGCGAACGTTATCTGAATACATACTTCGATGAGAGTTGGGTAGCGAAGAACATCGGGGACATTTCACGATACGCACAGCAGCTGGAAGGGCTAAGTTAACTCCGCGTTAAATACAGCGTAAGAAAGGAAAAAAGCCGGGACAGATGACCCGGCTTGCTGCAAAACCTTAATATTCGGGGGAATAGGTGAGGTTTGGTGTGTGCAGCCAGTGTTGCAAAAAGTGAGACACCGCCTGATGACGGCAATGCCCAATAATTTGTAAGTGCGGTGACTTCTCTTTCAGAACAGGTAACGCGTTCCCCATAATCAGCCCCATCCCGACGCCCTCGAGCATTTCCTTGTCGTTCATGGCATCCCCAAACGCCATACACTCTGACATGTTGATCCCCAGTCCTTCCGTCAGCAATGCAAGCGCGCTGCCTTTGTTGCTGCCTGCGGGCTGCACATCAAGACAATCCATCGCAGAGAAACATAAATCGATGCGCGGGCCAAAGTGAGCTTCGAGCTGAGGCACCAGCGACAACAACACGTTATGCGGGGCGCAGAAACACACTTTGCTGTTACCCGAATCCGGTAATAAGCGCAGATCCTGTAACTGATAGCGAAAACCACTGAACTGATGCGGAATGAGTAAATCCGGATCGTCGAGAGAAGTGAACCAGCCGTCATCGCGGAAAACATGCACACTGGCTGGCGTGTCCCACGAGGTATGCAGTAATTCGTGCGCGCAATCCTCGGGTAAATCGCTGGCGTGCAGCCGGTGGCCACTGAGATCATGAATACGGGTACCGTTGCCGGTGATGAGATAGCCATCCAGGCCGATGTTAGCAAGAATATCTTTCATTTCGAGATAATGACGCCCGGTGGCAAAGGTCAGCGTTACCGGCTTTTCAGCTAACTGCCGCAGCGTGGACAACGTTTTGTCGCCCAGCGTGTGATCAGGTAAAAGCAGCGTGCCATCCATATCAAATGCAGCTAAACGGTACATATTTCCTCTCTGAGCGGCGTTGTTTTCACCCGCAAAGTATGGACTGATATTTACGGAACTAATAGTGAACACTTTATGAATACTGTTCCGGTTTTAGCTCACACTTTGGTTTTTTACTTCAGGTCTGGTCGCGTCAGCTGGGATATGCTGAACAGGAAAAATTCACCCTACTCCTGAGGTTCCGTATTTACCGTGCGTCTGCAAAATCGGCTTAATCAGTTTCAGCGTCTGTACCTGAAAACCGGATCGCATCCGGCTCAATTTACCGTGGCAGAACTGGCAGAAATCTTCTGTTGCAGCGAACGCCACACCCGAACGCTACTGATGCACTTTCAAAATGCCGGCTGGATCCGCTGGCAGTCGCAGGCTGGTCGCGGAAAACGCGCATCGCTAAGCTGCCTCAAAACACCGGAAGAGTTACGCGGAACGTATTTACAGGAATTACTGAAAAAGGGTGAACATTCTGCCGCGCTGCAACTGAGCCAGCTGGATCCTTCGCATCTGAATACCCTGCTCGCGCCGCATCTTGGCGGCCAGTGGCAGGAAGATGCGCCGACGCTGCGCATTCCCTATTATCGCCCTCTCCAGCCTTTAGATCCGCTAACGCTTACCGGCCGCGCTGAACAACACCTGGCGCATACTATACATGCAGGTTTAACGCGCTTTATCCCCGGTGATACCTCACCGCAGCCCAATCTGGCGCATCACTGGCACGTCAGTAATGACGGAAAAACCTGGCAGTTTTTTCTGCGCAGTCAGCTTTTCTGGCATAACGGTGAACCGTTAAAAACCGCGCAACTGGTCGCACGCTTTCAGCAACTTCGCGAGTCAGCACGCGGTAAACATAATCTGGCGTCAGTGGTGACATTATCTCAGCCTCATGCGCTGTGTTTGCAGTTCGATCTGGATAAACCGGATTACTGGCTGGCACACCGTTTTGCCGACCTCAATTGTCTGTTGGCTCATCCGGACGATCCGCATATCGGCGCCGGACCGTTTCGCCTGACCACCTTCACCCCTGAGCTTATCCGCCTCGAGCAACACACCTATTACCCTTTACAACATCCCTATCTGGCCGCTATTGAGTTTTGGATCACTCCACAACTTTTTGCTCAGCGGGACAATGTCAGTTGTCAGCATCCGGTCAGAATTATTCTTGGCGAACAGAACGAGCTTTCGCAGGTAAAACCCGTCCGGCGAAGCACCAGTCTTGGTTTTTGTTACATTGCTACTAACTTGCGACGCGGCGTGCTCAGTGAAGCACAGGCGCAAAAAGTCATCCGAATTATCCAGCGCAGCGGCATGCTGGATAATCTGCCGATCGATCATGATCTGGTGAAAGCCAGTAAAGAAATGCTGCCCGGCTGGCCGATCCCGGTTCACGACCATATGGATGTTCAGTTGCCTGAAACTCTGCGTCTGCTTTACCACCCGCCCGTAGAGTTTGAACTGGTGGCTCAGGCATTGCGGGAAAAGCTGGCGGAAGAAGGTTGTGCGCTGGAAGTGGTTTATCACGCAGGCCGGTTGTGGGAAGACGGCGAATTACTGGAATCGGCAGATCTGCTGCTGGGCGACCGGCTGATCGGTGAATCTCCGGAAGCCACGCTGGAGAACTGGCTGCAACAGGATCCGTTGTGGCCGGGGATTTTGCGCGAAGAAGATCTTATCTTGCAGCAAGGACGATTGAGCCATATTCAGCAAATCCCGCAGGAAAACAGGCGGTCTGAAGAACTGCGCGATCATTTTTATCAGTGGATGGTGCGCAGCATTATTACACCGCTGTTCAACTATCAGTATCAGGTGAGCGCGCCGCCACGCATCAGCGGCGTTCAGCTGACGGCATGGGGCTGGTTCGATTTCTGTCAGGCGTGGGTTCCGCCGCCGTTGCAATCTGAAAATGACTGAAGCAGCTGTTTCGCTACACTACGGCGGCAAAGGTAAGTACCATGAGCGTGATTTTGCTGCCCGATGCGCGGTCAGTTCAGTAAACAGGAAATCAGAATGAAAAGAGCAGTGGTGGTTTTTAGCGGTGGACAAGATTCAACAACCTGTCTGATTCAGGCTTTGAAAGAGTATGACGAAGTACATTGCGTCACTTTCGATTACGGTCAGCGACATCGTGCTGAGATTGAGATCGCGCAAAAACTGTCAGTGCAGTTGGGCGCGCGTGCCCACAAAGTGCTGGATGTCGGTTTGCTCAATGAACTGGCGGTCAGCAGCCTGACTCGCGATAACATTCCCGTACCGGGCTTTGGTGAAGAAACTGAAGGCGGTTTACCCAGCACATTTGTACCGGGTCGTAATATTCTGTTCCTGACACTGGCGGCCATTTACGCTTATCAGATCCAGGCAGAAGCGGTCATTACCGGTGTGTGCGAAACCGATTTCTCCGGCTACCCGGATTGTCGTGATGAGTTTGTCAAAGCGCTGAATCATGCAGTGTCTTTGGGTCTGGCGCGCGATGTGCGTTTTGAAACCCCGTTGATGTGGCTGAACAAAGCCGAAACCTGGGCGCTGGCAGATTATTATCAGCAGCTCAGTCTGGTTCGCCATCATACTCTGACCTGTTACAACGGCATCGCCGGTGATGGGTGTGGAGAGTGTGCCGCCTGCCACCTGCGCGCCAACGGTCTTCAACAGTATCAGCAAGATCAGGCGGGCGTGATGGCCAGTCTGAAAAAGAAAACCGGTCTGCGTTAAAGTACCTGACGGATAACCGCGGGCAGCCATTTCGCTGCCCGTGGTTATGTCAGTCATTCATGATTGGCCGCGTCATTTTCCAGCTCAAGTTCACGTAATCTTTCCAGCAACTCTCCTTCCAGCGGCAAGGCCTTTTGTGTGCGTAAATCAATACACACGAAGGTCAGCGTAGCATCCGCCACGACATCGCCCTCACGGGTCACCACCTGCTCAATGACTCCACTGCGACCATTCAACTGCTGAAGGCTGCTGTCGATGCGTAAAACATCCCCGAGCACCGCAGGCTTGCGGTAATTGATGTTTATATTTACCACAATGAAAGCAATGTTGTTTTGGCTCATCCACTGGAAGCCGGACTGATTGTCGAGCCATTCCCAGCGGGCGGTTTCCAGAAATTCCAGATAACGCGCATTGTTAACATGCTGATAAACATCGATGTGAAAACCACGAACTTTAATAAACGTATGCATAGTGATTAAAAAACTCCTGCGTCTCGCCTGAGGTACAAACCAAACTGGTCAGATGTCTTAAGAGATTAGCAGAAGAAAACGGCGGCAACCGTTAAGGGTTCGCCGCCGCGACATCCGTCACAATTTCAGACGGTCCTTGTTACGTTCAAACAGTGCAGCGCCAATACCCGGCACTTCGCGAAGCTGTTCAATATCAGTGAATTGCCCGAGCTCTTCACGGTAGCTGATAATGGCCTGCGCCTTCTTCATCCCTACACCGTTCATCGCCCTGGCAAATTCTTCCGCTGTGGCCGTATTAATGCTGACAGTGGTGTCATCAGCCACCGCGGCCTGCTCTTTTTTCACCTGCGGACCCGCCACTTTCCCCGCCGTTGTTGCCGGTGCCACAGATGTCGTGGCAACAGTACCGGACGCATTGGGTGCGGCCTGTAACATCACAGGTAACGTTGAAAGCCCAAGAGCCAGAGCGAGAGAGAGTGACGTAATGCCTAGTTTTTTCATGCTGTATCCTCCATGTGTTTGACAGCACGGAGAGAGTGCATCAGGAATAAAAACCGGACAATGGGCAACTTTCAGATGTGGAAAAGGCCGCGAAAGCGGCCTTTGTTTGTTGCAACGCGTTGCAAAACTTTGCGGCGTTTACTGGTTTTGTGCAGCAGAACCGAACTTGATTTTTGCTTCCTGACGCAGGTTTGTCAGCAGCGCATCAAAGGTCACGTTTGAGGAGGTTTGTTGCATTTCCTGCGCAAAACGTGCGGCATCCGCTTCCGGCACAGCACCCGGGGTAACGGCAGTGAGTTTAATCAACACGCTGTTCCCTTTTGGATCCTGAGACAAGCCGTAAACGGCCTGGTCTTTCTGTGGATGCGGCAATGCGAAGACATTTTCTTCGAAAGCAGAAGGCTGCTGGCTGCGCTGTACTTTCTGCACATCACCAAAGCTCAGACCTGCGGCTTTCATTGCGTCATCGCCTTTACCCTCTTTAAGGGCTGTCAGCAGTTTCTCGCCTTCCATGCGTGCCTGATCTTGTGCTTTCTGGCGTTTAACCAATGTAGTCACCTGATCTTTCACTTCAGCAAAAGGCTTAACGCCTTCGGCTTTGTGCGCATCGACACGAATGACAAACGCACGATCGCCATCAACAGTAATGATGTCAGAGTTACTGCCAGGAGCACCGTCCTGACCAATCAGGCCACCTTCAAAAATCGCCTGCACAACAGGTTTGAAATTGATGCCTGCCGGGATTTGATTCTGAGTGAACCAGTCAGTGTGTACCGCTTTCACACCGGCAACTTCTTCAGCCGAAGCCAGAGACTCGTTGTCGTTTGTCGCGGCTTCACTGACTTTCTGCTGCAGCGCATAGTAAGCATCCAGTGATTTCTCTTGTTTGAGCTTATCAGTGATGCTGGCGCGCACTTCAGTCAGAGGCTTAACCTGTTCAGGTTTGATGTCTTCAAGACGCAGGATGAAGAAACCATTGTCCGATTTAATCACACCGGAAACCTGACCTTTGGTGGTCAGATTGGCGCTTTTGAATTCTGGCAATGTGGTTTCAGGTTCCATCCAGCCTAAATCCCCACCCTGCTTCGCACTCAGTGCATCGGTGGATTTAGTTTTCGCCAGTTCTGCGAAATCAGAACCGCTTTTAAGTTGGGTAGCGACCGCATCAGCGTCAGCCTGAGTTTTCAGGACGATTACGCTGTAACGACGACGTTCAGGCTGGCCAAACTCGTTCTTATGCTGGTCGTAGTACGCGCTGATGTCGGCATCACTCACGTCGGCTTTACCCTGCATGGCCGCGGCATCCATTTCGATGTAGCTGACTTTCACCTGCTCAGGGGACAAGAAGTTATTCTTGTTTTGGTCGTAGAACGCCTGCACTTCTGCATCAGTGACTTGTTGCTTAGCGGCCAGCGTGTCTGTGTCCAGCGTTGCCGTATGCACGTCACGGGTTTGCAGGATCAACGCGCCGAGCGTTGTGCTTTCAACAGGCAGAATAAAGTCGGTCTGACCGTAGGCTTGTTCGAGCTGCTGGCTGATCAATTGCTGTTTCATTAACTGAGCAAAATTATCTGCGCTGTAACCCATGCTCTGGATGCTTTGCAGGTATTTGGCGTTGTCGAAACGGCCATTAGTCTGGAATTGTGGGGTCGCAAAAATCGCGTCTTTGATCTGCTGATCGCTGACGGCAATGCCAAGCTTTTTGGAATACTGATCCAGCAAAGTGACGTCAATCAGGTTGTTCAGGGATTCCTGGCGCAACTGCTGCATATAACCATCGCTGCCCGCCAGCGCAGAGAATTGATCTCCAAGCTGTTGCTGCAGTCGGCTACGCTGGTTTTGCACTGCTTGTTCCAGCTGTGCACGACCGATTTCCTGACCATTCACTTTCGCTGCATAGTCGCCTGAACCGCCGACCAGGTAGTTGCCCACCCCTGTCAAAATAAAGGACAGAATAATCAGGGCCAGAATGATTTTGAGCACGACGTTATTGGACGCCGCGCGTAAATTGTCCATCATAGTGAGGCAACACTCCGCTGTAATAAAAAAAGCGCACCGTTTTCGATGCGCCTTGTATCTTACCTTACCAGCCCGGTGACGTCAGGTTATTGTTTAACAACCAGACCTGAGTAAACAGGCATCAGTGATGCGCTTCACACAGATTTGACGTCAGCCCTTCGGGTAATTAGCCGTTAACGGCATCTTTCAGCGCTTTACCTGCACGGAAGCCAGGTACTTTAGCTGCTGCAATGCTGATTTCTTTACCGGTCTGTGGGTTACGGCCGGTACGCGCTGAACGTTCACGCACTGAAAACGTACCAAAACCTACCAGAGCGACTTCTTCCCCAGCTTTCAGGGTATCCGTCACAGATGCAAGAACAGCATCCAAAACACGTCCCGCTGCGGCTTTAGAAATATCAGCACCGGCAGCAATTTTGTCGATCAATTGTGACTTATTCACTCTTTTCATCCCCTCTTAAAATTCTCTCATCACGCCGAATTTCCCTTCGGACGTGACCGCGCTGCTGTTATATCAATCTTGTCAGGGCTATGCAAGCGACTGAAAGCAGCCTGAAACCTTCTGACCGTTGACTAACTTAACGGCACAAAAAAAAGCTGGCAAGTGAGATTTCACCTGCCAGCCTGAGTTTTATTCAACTGTGTAAGTCGACGTCACTATTTTGCCGCTACCGGTAATGCACCGTAAGCTGGATTTTGCAGTGCGAAGTTCAGAACATCATCAATGCGCTTAACCGGATGGATCTCGAGGTCTGCCAATACGTTCGCTGGAATTTCTTCCAGATCGCGTTTGTTATCGTCAGGGATCAGCACCACTTTGATACCACCACGGTGTGCAGCCAGCAGTTTCTCTTTCAGCCCACCGATTGGCAGAACCAGACCGCGCAAGGTGATCTCGCCCGTCATCGCCACGTCGGCACGAACCGGGTTACCCGTCAGACAAGACACCAATGCGGTACACATTGCAATACCGGCACTCGGACCGTCTTTCGGCGTCGCCCCTTCAGGTACGTGAACGTGAATATCACGTTTTTCGTAGAAGTCAGGGTTGATGCCCAGTTTGTCAGCGCGTGCACGCACAACCGTCAGCGCCGCCTGGATGGATTCCTGCATCACTTCACCGAGAGAACCGGTATACGTCAGCTTACCTTTGCCCGGTACGCAGGCCGTTTCGATAGTCAGCAGCTCGCCGCCCACTTCGGTCCACGCCAGACCCGTCACCTGGCCTACACGGTTTTCGGTATCCGCACGGCCATAATCGACCTTCTGAACGCCGAGGAAATCTTTCAGATTATCGCCGTTAATTTCAATGTGCTTGATGGCTTTATCCATCAGCAATTGTTTAACCGCTTTACGGCAGAGTTTAGACAACTCACGTTCTAAACTACGCACGCCCGCTTCACGGGTATAGAAACGAATGATGCCGATAATCGCACTGTCATCTACCGTCAGTTCGTTCTTTTTAAGTGCATTACGTTCGATCTGTTTCGGCAACAAATGCTGTTTGGCGATGTTCAGTTTTTCATCTTCGGTATAACCGGAAAGACGGATCACTTCCATACGGTCAAGCAGCGGTGCCGGGATGTTCATTGAGTTCGACGTTGCGACAAACATCACGTCTGACAGGTCATAATCGACTTCCAGATAGTGATCGTTGAACGCGACGTTTTGCTCAGGATCGAGCACTTCAAGCAGGGCTGAAGCCGGATCGCCACGCATGTCAGAAGACATTTTGTCGATTTCATCGAGCAGGAACAGTGGGTTTTTCACCCCAACTTTCGCCATTTTCTGGATCAGTTTGCCCGGCATGGAACCAATGTAAGTACGGCGATGGCCGCGGATTTCCGCTTCATCACGCACCCCACCCAGCGCCATACGGACATATTCACGCCCTGTAGCACGCGCGATGGACTGACCCAGTGACGTTTTACCCACACCCGGAGGCCCTACCAGACACAGGATCGGCCCTTTGATTTTGCTGACGCGCGTCTGCACTGCAAGATACTCAAGGATGCGATCTTTAACACGCTCGAGGCCAAAGTGATCGGTATCCAGAACTTCCTGCGCTTTACGCAGATCTTTTTTCACTTTACTGCGGGCATTCCATGGCACCTGAAGCATCCAGTCGATATAACCACGAACAACGGTGGCTTCGGCGGACATCGGCGACATCATTTTCAGCTTTTGCAGTTCAGCTTCTGTTTTTTCACGCGCTTCTTTCGGCATTTTAGCCGCTTCGATTTTGCGTTTCAGCGCCTCATGCTCATCAGGCGTGTCGTCCATTTCGCCAAGTTCTTTCTGAATCGCTTTCATTTGCTCATTCAGATAGTACTCGCGCTGGCTCTTTTCCATCTGCTTTTTGACACGGTTACGGATGCGTTTCTCAACCTGTAACAGATCGATTTCCGATTCCATCATCGCCATTAAATACTCAAGACGCTCGGTGATATCAAACATTTCCAGTACGGACTGTTTGTCAGCAAGTTTCAGGGGCATATGTGCAGCAATGGTGTCAGCCAGACGTGCAGCATCTTCAATGCTGTTGAGTGAAGTCAGCACCTCTGGCGGGATTTTTTTGTTCAGCTTGATGTAGCCTTCAAACTGATTAATCGCTGTGCGTACCAAGACTTCCTGCTCGCGTTCATCCACGGCAGGAGATTCAAGGTATTCTGCTTGGGCAGCAAAATGCTCACCACTGTCAGAAAGCGTGGTAATGCGTGCGCGTTGTAACCCTTCCACCAGCACTTTTACAGTGCCATCCGGCAGCTTCAGCATTTGTAATATTGAGGCAACCGTACCTACGGAGAAGAGATCGTTAACGCCCGGCTCATCGGTAGACGCTTCTTTCTGCGCAACCAGCATGATTTTTTTGTCGTGATCCATCGCGGCTTCAAGGCACCGAATCGATTTTTCCCTGCCAACAAACAACGGGATCACCATGTGCGGATAAACCACCACATCGCGCAGAGGCAATACGGGGATTTCTATGCGTTCAGAACGCTCAGGGTTCATAGAGCTCTCTCTTAGTTTAGCTTCCGCCAGGTTAAGGAAATCTCGTGAAACACGAGTCAGACGGGTTTCAGCAAGTCGTTAACTGAGTATATGGGGATGAATGTCCGACATTCAACGATAAGAATGTGCGAAAAAAAAATGGGGGACTAAATCCCCCATTTTGTGGCTAACTCTCTGGATAGTTTGGCTAATTATTCACCAGACGCTTGCTGCGCCTCGGGTTTGCCATAAATCATCAGAGGTTCTGACTGGCCCGCAATGACGGATTCATCAATCACCACTTTTTCCACATCGTCGAGCGACGGCAGATCATACATAGTATCCAGCAATGCGGCCTCAACGATTGAGCGCAGGCCACGGGCACCGGTTTTACGGTTCATGGCTTTTTTAGCAATCGCAATCAGCGCTTCATCGCGGAATTCCAGTTCAACGCCTTCCAGATTGAATAACGCCTGATATTGCTTAGTCAGGGCATTTTTCGGCTCTTTCAGAATTTGAATCAGTGCTTCTTCATTCAGTTCACTCAGGGTTGCCACCACAGGCAAACGGCCAATGAACTCAGGGATCAGACCAAACTTGATCAAATCTTCCGGTTCAGCCTGTGCCAGCAACTGACCTTCAGTGGCTTTTTGCTCTTTGCCTTTAACTTCAGCACCAAAACCAATACCGGTACTGGTGTTGATACGCTGACCAATCACTTTATCCAGGCCGGCAAACGCACCACCACAGATAAAGAGGATTTTCGACGTATCAACTTGCAGGAATTCCTGCTGTGGGTGCTTGCGTCCGCCCTGCGGCGGCACAGCGGCAACCGTACCTTCAATCAGTTTCAGCAACGCTTGCTGAACACCTTCACCGGACACGTCACGTGTAATCGATGGGTTGTCAGACTTGCGGGAAATCTTGTCGATTTCGTCAATGTAAACAATACCGCGTTGCGCTTTCTGAACGTCGTAATCACATTTCTGCAGCAGTTTCTGAATGATGTTTTCAACATCTTCCCCCACGTAACCGGCTTCTGTCAGCGTGGTGGCATCGGCCATAGTGAATGGCACATCCAGGAAACGCGCCAGGGTTTCAGCCAGCAGCGTTTTACCGCTACCGGTAGGCCCGATCAGCAGAATGTTACTTTTGCCCAATTCGATACCATTGCTGGTGTCACCATTGCGCAAGCGTTTGTAGTGGTTATACACGGCCACGGCCAACACTTTCTTCGCAGGTTCCTGACCGATAACGTAATCGTCAAGGTGCTGACGGATTTCGTGCGGCGTCGGTAAAGCACTGCGTTCGCGGTGTGGCGCGACTTCTTTAATCTCTTCGCGAATAATGTCATTACACAAATCGACACATTCATCGCAGATATACACTGACGGCCCAGCAATCAGCTTACGCACTTCATGCTGGCTTTTGCCGCAAAAAGAGCAGTACAGCAGCTTTCCTGAACCGTCTTTGCGCTTATCTGTCATCAGTAAACCTCTTCTCTAGTATCAGTCCCGCAGCGTTACAATAACACTGCGACACGACCATATTACACAACAGCCGCATGATGGCTGATGTCTGTTCATTCATGTTATGACTCACATCGGGCGGAAAAGTGTCATCAGTGATGTACTCTTTTTCCTTCACGGGAAAATATCCGCCCGGATAACCTCCGTATGAGTATAACTATAGACCATCAGCCCGGCACAATTGAGCCGTCAGGCGCGATGGGTAAATACGGAATCCACTAAACCGTACTGTACAGCCTCATCAGCAGACAGGAAACGGTCACGCTCTGTATCGCGCTCAATTTCTTCCAGTGTCTTGCCGGTATGTTTCGCCATCAGCTCATTCATACGGGATTTCACTTTCAGGATTTCTTTCGCATGGATCTCGATATCCGTCGCCTGCCCCTGGAAACCGCCCAGTGGCTGGTGGATCATCACGCGTGAGTTTGGCAGGCAGAAACGCTTACCTTCCGCACCCGCAGTCAACAGGAACGCGCCCATTGAACAAGCCTGACCCATACAAATTGTGCTGACGTCCGGCTTGATGAACTGCATGGTGTCATAAATCGACATCCCGGCAGTGATCACGCCACCCGGTGAGTTGATGTAAAGGTAGATGTCTTTTTCCGGGCTTTCTGCTTCCAGAAACAGCATCTGGGCAACAATCAGGTTAGCCATATGGTCTTCGACCTGGCCGGTCAGGAAGATGATGCGTTCCTTAAGCAGACGGGAGAAGATGTCGTATGAACGCTCGCCCCGTGAAGTTTGCTCAACCACCATGGGTACCAACGCCATGTTTGGTGCAAATTGCTCTCTTTCACCACTGTATGACATAACCGTCTCCTAATAGATTCTGTTTGGCGCTATTTAAAACCGATTCTACTTGAGATAGACACACATGACTATGCTCAAGCGGCCAAGTCGCCATTTACACGCCTGACGGTCGTTATCAGTCAGATTCTGACTACAAATTTACCTAAGTTCGTGTTTATCAATTGGGGGATTTAGGCCCCTTTTTCAAGCCTGCCGTGATAATTCTTTTCTTTCTCCCCCAATTTGAGCCGTTCACATCACTGTTGCTGATGAATATCGAACGTTTCTACGTAGGTTGTGCCTTATAGAGCTAAATATAGTGCAAAAACAACAGTCAAAACAAAAATACCTGATTTTTGGCAAATAAAAAGCCCGCAGTGAAAACTGCGGGCTTCAGGAGGTGAATCTGCGGACAGATTCAGCAACGTGCAATAAAATTATGCAGGTTGAGTCTGGTTCATCAGCTCGGTAAAGGTAGTGGCTTTTTCAGTCACTTTCGCTTTAGACAACAGAGTTTCGACCGCTTGTTCTTCCAGCGCGACGTTACGCATGTTGTTCATCAGCTCTTTGTTTTTGCTGTAGAACTCAACAACTTCCTGTGGATCTTCGTACGCAGAAGCCATTTCTTCGATCAGCGCTTTAACGCGATCTTCGTCAGCTTTCAGTTCGTGCTGGCTGATCACTTCGCCCAGCAGCAGACCGACAACAACGCGACGTTTGGCTTGCTCTTCGAACAACTCGCGTGGCAATTCCAGCGCTTGTTTTTCGTTGCCACCAAAACGCTGTGCAGCCTGACGACGCAGAACGTCAACTTCGCCGTCGATCAGTGCCGCTGGCACGTCGATTTCGTTAGCGCTGACCAGACCGTCGATTGCCTGAGTTTTGATGCGGTTACGAACAGCACCTTTCAGCTCACGTTCCATATTTTTACGCACTTCAGCACGCAGACCCTCAACAGAACCATCAGCCACGCCGAAACGTTTGATGAATTCTGGGGTCAGTTCTGGCAGCTCACGCTCTTCAACTTTCTTCAGGGTAATAACGAACTTAGCCGCTTTACCTTTCAGATTTTCAGCGTGGTAATCTTCCGGGAAGTTCACGTCGATCGTGAATTCTTCACCGGCTTTGTGACCAACCAGACCTTCTTCGAAGCCTGGGATCATGCGGCCCTGGCCCATAGCCAGTACGAAATCAGAGGCTTTGCCGCCTTCGAAATCTTCGCCGTCGATAGAACCGGAGAAATCTACAGTAACGCGGTCTTCAGCGGTGACTGCTGCATCCGTTTCTTTCCAGTCAGCTTGTTGCTTACGCAGAGTTTCCAGCATGGTATCAACATCAGCGTCGTTAACTTCAACAACAGGTTTTTCAACTTCGATGTTTTCCAGATCTTTCAGCTCAACTTCCGGGTACACTTCGAATTCTACGGAGAAGTTGAAGTCTTCACCCTGCTTGTACTCACCCGGGATGTAGTTAGGTGCGCCAGCTGGATTGATTTTTTCTTTGATGATTGCATCAACAAAGTTGCGTTGCATCAGATCACCCAGTACGTCCTGACGTACTGACGCGCCATAACGCTGTTCGATGATGTGGCTTGGTACTTTGCCTTTACGGAAGCCGTCAATACGTACTTTTTTAGAGACGTTGATCAGTTCACTGCTCACTGCTTTTTCAATGCTTTCAGCAGGAACAGTAATCGTTACGCGGCGCCCAAGGCCTTGAGTGGTTTCAACAGAAACTTGCATCTTGTTACCTCAAAAAAAAATCACAGTGCTCGGTCAACTCCAGAAGTCGTTCTCAAGATGAGCGCAAACTTACCTTGAAAACGACTTCTAAGAACCGGGACAGTTCTGTATCAGAACGTAGCCCTGTATTCGAGAGCGTCCGAAACCATTCCGGAAAAATTAGACGCGACATTATAGCGACGCAGACGCATTGAGTCGAGGACGGTGTCTGTTGCACGGGAGGGAAACTCACACGGGAACTCGATCCTTCGAAAAATGCGGTCGATGCAGAGGCGAAAACTGCCCTTATCGTCTGCCGGTCGTAAGAAAAACAAAAACGGCCCGCGGGCCGTTTCATGAAATTCGCATCTACTAATACCGCATCTGACAAGGAAAGTTCCAGTGATACTGCGTCAAACGACGATATTTATGCCTTTTGTGAATCAGATCGCGACGATCAGGCCATTGTTCCGGCACCACGACACGGCGGCGATGCCGGTACCGTGTCCTGTAACCCTTCCCATTCTTTACGGGTGTAGGTGTGTAATGCCAGTGCATGGACGCTGCCTGCGAGTTCTTCGGTTAAGTGACCATAAATAGCCCGGTGCCGCGCCAGAAAACGCTCTCCCAGGAATTTATCGGACACCATAACGACTTTAAAATGGCTTTCTGAGCCTGCCGGTACATTATGACGATAGCTTTCGTCAGTCACTTCCAGAAACGAGGGCTCGAATGCCTCAGCCAATTTTGCTTCTATTTGCTCACGAATCATCGCTATCTCCTTACACCGCATCAGCAGAGAACTGCGCCCGTCGGGTTCCCTTCAGTAACATTCCTTCACTTTCATTTCCTACCCTTAAAGAATAGGCTGTTTTCCGACGTCCACGTTAATCACATTAAAAAATTTATAAGAATGATTGATAAAAACGGCGCTCAGTCTGTCAAAGAAATCGCGGCTTCGCCACGCATGAAGTTCGTAATCCGCTTTCCTGATGAAAAAAAACGCTAAAAAATCGCTTTTCCAGATTGTTGGGACTTCCACCCGCAAATGGCAATGTTATGATGTCGGCATATTTTTGAGCACTATTCCCTTATAAATATTGAGAAAACACACATGTTAAAGAAAATCATTTTTCCCGTTCTGGCGATGCTGATGCTGGCAGGTTGCGCCACCAGCACCAACACGCTGGACGTGTCGCCGAAAATTGTTCTGCCTTCGCAGGATCCAACGCTTCAGGGCATCACCATCAGCATCAACGGCGCTGACCAGCGTCAGGATCAGGCACTGGCGAAAGTGAACCGTGACGGCCAGCTGATTTCCCTGACACCTTCCCGCGATCTGCGTTTCCTGTTGCAGGAATCTCTGGAAAAACAAATGACTGCCCGTGGTTACATGATCGGTGCTGATGGCGCAGTCGATCTGCAAATCGTGGTGAACAACCTGTATGCAGACGTGCAGGAAGGCAACCTGCGTTACAACATCACCACGAAAGCAGACATCTCCATCATTGCTACCGCCAAAAACGGCAGCAAGCAGGTGAAGAACTACCGCTCGACGTACAATGTTCAGGGTGCACTGTCAGCCACCAACGCGAAGATCACCAACGCGGTGAATACCACGCTGGGCGATGTCATCAGCGACATGGCGTCAGACACCAGCATCAGCGATTTCATCAAAGCTAACGCACGCTAAGCTTCGGTTGATCTCTGTGCAATACATTCTGCCCGGCGAGTCCGGGCAGAATGCTTTATAAAGTCAGTGAATTTACTCCCCGATAATCATCCCTTCCTTTATTATGCCCATGCGCCACTCTTTCACCGGTCCGCAGGAACATACTTTTCATGATCAGTCAGTACTTTAAGATTTTCACACAGCGAAATACCCTCATTTTACTTCTGCTGGGCTTTGCCTCCGGTTTGCCACTGGCGCTGACCTCTGGCACCTTGCAGGCGTGGATGACGGTCGAGAATGTCGACCTGAAAACAATCGGTGTTTTTTCGCTGGTCGGGCAGGCGTACGTGTTCAAATTCCTGTGGTCGCCGATGATGGATCGCTACACGCCCTCTTTTCTCGGGCGTCGGCGCGGCTGGCTGGTACTGACGCAACTGCTGCTGGTGGTCGCCATTTTTGCGATGGGCTTTATGGATCCTTCAAGAGATCTCTTCTGGCTGGCGGCCCTGGCGGTTTTGATTGCTTTTGCCTCGGCATCTCAGGACATCGTCTTCGATGCCTATAAGACGGATTTATTGCCTGCGCAAGAGCGCGGAAACGGTGCGGCGGTGTCGGTGCTGGGCTACAGGCTTGCGATGCTGGTGTCCGGCGGGCTGGCATTATGGCTGGCCGATCGTTATCTCGGCTGGCAGCACATGTACTGGTTGATGGCCGCCCTGATGCTGTGCGGCGTATTGGCTACGCTGATGGCGCCGGAGCCTGAAAATTCACAGCCCGCACCGCGCACCATGGAAATGGCCGTGGTGGCGCCGTTAAAAGACTTTTTTGGCCGTAACAATGCCTGGCTTATTTTACTGCTGATCGTGATGTACAAAATGGGCGATGCGTTTGCAGGCAGCCTGAGTACCACGTTTTTGATCCGCGGCGTGGGATTTAACGCCGGAGAGGTCGGGCTTATTAACAAGTCGCTGGGGCTTCTGGCGACAATCATCGGTGCCCTGTTAGGCGGAATGCTGATGCAGCGTCTGAGCCTGTTCCGCGCGCTGATGCTTTTTGGGATTTTACAGGCCGTCTCGAATGCGGGTTACTGGATCCTCGCCGTCACCGATAAGCATCTGTATTCAATGGGCGCGGCGATTTTCTTCGAAAATCTGTGCGGCGGCATGGGCACTGCGGCATTCGTCGCCTTGCTGATGACGTTGTGCAACCGCTCTTTCTCCGCCACGCAGTTTGCGCTACTTTCCGCTCTTTCTGCCGTGGGCCGTGTTTATGTCGGTCCGATTGCCGGCTGGTTTGTTGAAGCCTACGGCTGGCCGTGGTTTTACCTGTTCTCTATCGTGGCTGCCGTACCCGGCTTGCTGCTGCTGGCAGTCTGCCGCGACACGCTGGAATACACGCAAAAAACCGACAGTTTCCTGCCGCGGATCCATTTTGGCACGCCGTATCGCTGGGCGTTGCGTTGCATGATTGTTGGCAGTTCGCTGCTGGGTTTGTGGCTGATAACGCTGATACTCAACAGCCTGGGCTGGGCGTCGTGGCCATCGCTGACGATACTGCTTCTGGAAAGCGGCGCGCTGATCTGTCTGGTGGGGATTGTTCTTGGCAGCCTGCTCGATTTTCTTTCCCTGCGCCGCACTGCCCGGGCATGATTTTCCCGCTATTCATTTTCAAAATGAATGGCGGATTTGATTTAACAATCCATCTATAAATATTGCTCAACAATTTACCGCCCAAAAAAATAATATTCTCAGTTCTATTTTTTCCGTCACGCATTTCATGCTTTTTATTTCACCTGAAATCTACATTAATTTAACATTAATTAAACCTTATGGCCGGATAATCAGTGCGAATAATATTTACAAATTCCGTCACCCCTTGTTTTTCATCACTATAGAAAAAAATCTATACGCAACATATTGTTGCCCACTGTGAATTGTCACGATCCGTGACATGTGTGACTGCGTTAACATAAAGTGTCAACAGCGCTTTGACACTTGTTTAAGCGTGTTTACAGTCCTGCAACCTTCCCGTAAAATGCCCGCACACCTGAAGCGACAATAGAGCCCTAGTTATTGAGGTCGTTAGATGAGACTTAAGAAATACAATAAAAGTATTGGGATGTTGTCCTTATTTGCCTCCGCGTTAATGTTAAGCGGTTGCAATACGGCATTGATGGATCCCAAGGGAGCAATTGGACTTGAACAGAGAACGCTGATTTTGACGGCGATCGGTTTAATGCTGATCGTTGTTATTCCAGTTATTATCATGGCGTTTGCGTTTGCCTGGAAGTACCGTGCTTCCAATACAAAAGCAACCTACAGTCCTAACTGGTCCCACTCCAACAAAATTGAAGCCGTCGTCTGGACTGTTCCAATTATTATCATTGCCATTCTGGCAACGATTACCTGGAAGACCACCCATGCGCTTGATCCGTTCAAGCCAATCGTATCTGACCAAAAAACGATGACGGTAGAAGTCGTTTCTCTGGACTGGAAATGGTTGTTCATTTATCCGGAACAGGGCATCGCCACTGTTAACGAACTGGTTATCCCGAAAGACGTGCCTGTTCAATTCAAAGTCACTTCAGACTCTGTCATGAACTCGTTCTTTATTCCTCAGTTAGGCGGACAGATTTACGCGATGGCCGGTATGCAGACTCAGTTGCATTTGATTGCAAATGAAGCCGGTACCTACAAAGGCATCTCGTCAAACTTCAGTGGCCGTGGTTTCTCTGGCATGAAGTTCAACACAATTGCGACCCCAACCCGTGGCGATTTCGACACCTGGGTAGCGAAAGTGAAAAGTGCACCGAACCAACTGGCAACCACTGATGACTTCAACAAACTGGCAGCACAGAGCATCGACAACCCGGTCGAATACTTCTCTGTAGCAAAACCGGGTCTGTTCAAAGAAATCATTGGCAAATACTCCATGCATGACATGAAGGCAGCGCCAGAAGGTCATACCATGCCAATGCCTGCCGGCAGTGACATGAAAGGCATGGATATGGGTGGACAGTCTCACGCAGCCGGAGCCGAGGAATAAACGATGTTCGGAAAATTAACGCTTGATTCGGTTCCGTATCATGAACCGATTATCATGGTCACCGTTGCCGCAATCATTTTGGGCGGTCTGGCAGTCGTTGCCGCGCTGACCTATTTCGGCAAGTGGAAGTACCTGTGGACCGAGTGGATCACCTCCGTCGACCACAAAAAATTAGGTATCATGTACATCATTCTGGCCTTCGTCATGCTGTTGCGTGGCTTTGCCGATGCCATCATGATGCGTAGCCAGCAGGTGCTCGCGTCTGCGGGAGAACCTGGCTTCCTGCCTCCTCACCACTACGACCAAATCTTTACCGCGCACGGCGTGATCATGATTTTCTTCATGGCGATGCCTTTCGTTATCGGTTTGATGAACGTAGTCGTTCCTTTACAGATCGGTGCGCGCGACGTTGCGTTCCCGTTCCTGAACAACGTCAGCTTCTGGTTCACCGCTGCCGCTGTGGTACTGATCAACATCTCTCTGGGTGTCGGTGAGTTCGCACAGACCGGTTGGTTGGCCTATCCGCCGTTGTCTGGTAAGGAATACAGTCCGGGCGTGGGGGTCGATTATTGGATATGGAGTCTACAGATATCCGGTATTGGTACCTTGCTGACCGGTGTTAACTTCTTTGCGACCATCCTGAAGATGCGCGCACCGGGTATGCCGCTGATGAAAATGCCGGTATTTACCTGGGCCGCACTGTGCACCAACGTGTTGATTATCGTGTCCTTCCCGATTCTGACCGTGACTGTTGCACTGCTGACGCTGGACCGTTATCTGGGCACCCATTTCTTCACGAATGATATGGGCGGCAACATGATGATGTACATCAACCTGATTTGGGCCTGGGGCCATCCGGAAGTGTACATTTTGGTTCTGCCAGTATTTGGTGTGTTCTCTGAAGTCACGGCAACATTCTCCAAAAAACGTCTGTTCGGTTACACCTCACTGGTATGGGCAACCATCGCCATCACCGTGTTGTCGTTCGTCGTTTGGTTGCACCACTTCTTCACCATGGGTTCAGGCGCTAACGTCAATGCCTTCTTCGGCATCATGACGATGATCATTTCCATCCCTACCGGGGTGAAAATCTTCAACTGGCTGTTCACCATGTACCAGGGCCGTATCACGCTGAATGCGGCGATGCTGTGGACCGTTGGCTTTATCGTCACCTTCTCTGTGGGCGGTATGACCGGCGTTCTGTTGGCGGTTCCGGGTGCTGACTTCGTGTTGCACAACAGCCTGTTCCTGATTGCTCACTTCCACAACGTTATTATCGGTGGTGTGGTCTTCGGTTGCTTCGCAGGTCTGACTTACTGGTTCCCTAAATCCTTCGGCTTCACGCTGAATGAGAAATGGGGCGTGCGTTCATTCTGGTTCTGGATCATCGGTTTCTTCGTTGCATTCATGCCGCTGTACGTTCTGGGCTTCATGGGTATGACCCGTCGTGTCAGCCAGAATATCGATCCTGAGTTCCACACGCTGCTGGTTATTGCGGCATGCGGTGCGGCGCTGATTGCTATCGGTATCCTGTGCCAGCTGATCATGATCTTCGTTTCCGTTCGCGACCGCGACCAGAACCGTGATCTGACCGGTGACCCGTGGGATGCACGTACTCTGGAATGGTCAACCTCTTCTCCTCCTCCGTTCTATAACTTCGCTATCGTGCCGCAAATTCACGACCGCGATGAGTTCTGGGACATGAAAGAGAAAGGCAACGCGTACAAGCAACCTGCAAAATATGAACAAATTCATATGCCACGTAACAGCGGCGCAGGCTTCATCATCGCTATGTTGAGTCTGGTTTGCGGTTTCGCATTAATCTGGGATATCTGGTGGCTGGCAGCATTAAGCTTCCTGGCTCTGGTGGTTTCCTGGATTGTGAAAAGCTTCGACGAAGATGTTGATTACTACGTATCAGCTGAAGAAGTCGAACGTATTGAGAATCTACATCATGAACAAATCCGTAAAGCAGGTGTGAAACATGGCAACTGATACCCTGACTAACCACGACGCAGCCCATGCAGAGCATGGGCACCACGATGCGGGCGAGACCAAAGTCTTTGGCTTCTGGATCTACCTGATGAGTGACTGCGTACTGTTTGCGAGCTTGTTCGCAACTTACGCGGTACTGGTGCACGGGACTGCGGGTGGACCGACTGGTAAAGATATTTTTGAACTGCCGTTCGTTCTGGTAGAAACCTTCTTCCTGCTGTTCAGTAGTATTACTTACGGCATGGCGATGTTGGGCATGAACAAGGGCAGCGTCAAAGCGGTCAATGGTTGGTTGTTCCTGACCTTCCTGTTCGGTCTTGGCTTCATCTGCATGGAAGTTTACGAATTCCATCACCTGATCAAAGAAGGTTATGGCCCGGATCGCAGTGGTTTCCTGTCAGCCTTCTTTGCGCTGGTCGCCACCCACGGGATCCACGTAACCTGCGGTCTTATCTGGATCATCGTGATGATGGTACAGGTGAGCCGTCGTGGTCTGAACGCCGTTAACCAAACCCGTCTGATGTGTCTGAGCCTGTTCTGGCACTTCCTGGACGTTGTCTGGATCTGTGTATTCACCGTTGTTTATCTGATGGGGGTATTAGCATGAGTCATTCTGCCACTTCCCACGGCGGCGCAAGCCACGGCAGCGTGAAGTCATACCTGATTGGCTTCATCCTGTCAGTGATCCTGACGGTTATCCCGTTTGCCATGGTCATGAGCGATACTGCTTCGCATTCACTGATCATTGGCACCGTGGTTGCATCCGCGGTCATCCAGATCGTTGTCCATCTGGTGTTCTTCCTGCACTTAAGCACTGCATCGGAAGCGCGCTGGAATCTGGTGGCATTTCTGTTCACCGCTGTGATTATCTTTATCGTCGTTGTGGGCTCATTGTGGATTATGTATAACCTCAACCTCAATATGATGGTCAGTTAAAGAGCCGAGCTGCACGTGATGATTAAGCAATACCTGCAAGTAACGAAACCAGGAATTATTTTCGGCAACTTAATTTCTGTCATCGGGGGATTTCTCCTTGCTGCCAAAGGCAACATCGACTTCCCACTCTTTCTCGCCACTTTGGTGGGCGTTTCGCTGGTCGTCGCATCGGGTTGTGTATTTAACAACTTCATCGACCGCGACATCGACCGGATCATGGAAAGAACGAAGAACAGGGCCCTGGTAAAAGGACTTATTCCGCCGAAAACAACCCTGGTTTACGCCACTATTCTGGGTATTGTGGGCTTTGCGTTGTTGTATATCGGTGCCAACCCGCTGGCCATGTGGCTGGCGGTGATGGGCTTTGTGATTTATGTCGGCGTTTACAGCCTGTACATGAAACGCAATTCGGTCTACGGCACGTTGATTGGCAGCTTGTCTGGCGCGGCGCCACCGGTCATTGGTTACTGTGCCGTTTCCGGCCAGTTCGATACCGGTGCGTTGATCCTGCTTCTGATTTTCAGCCTGTGGCAGATGCCGCACTCGTACGCGATTGCCATCTTCCGCTTTAAAGATTATCAGGCTGCAGGCATCCCGGTTCTGCCGGTTGTCAAAGGCATTTCCGTCGCCAAGCATCATATTACCGTCTACATTCTGGCGTTTATGATTGCCACGCTGATGCTGACCCTGAGCGGCTACGCAGGGTATAAATACCTGATTGTCGCCGGTGCGGTGAGCGTCTGGTGGCTGGGCATGGCATTAAAAGGTTACAAAGCGGAGAACGATGTGGTCTGGGCGAGAAAGCTGTTTGGCTTCTCTATCATCACCATCATGTCGCTGAGTTTCATGATGTCTGTGGATTTCAGTTCAACACCGACGTCGATGTTAACCTACGTTTGGTAACATGAGCTGTTAGCCTGACGCGCTGTCATTCATTCCGATAATCAGCACACTGAAAGGCCAGTAGCGATACTGGCCTTTTCTTTTATTCTGACGGAAAGCAAACCCGTAATATCTGCTAAAGATCCATCGTTTTACCCTAACTCGCCAAAAGCACTACAATGCACGATTGTTATTTTGAGGTAGTAATGTGAACGATAACCAGATGACCCCGCAGGAAAGTCGGGCAACATGGGGACTAGGGACAGTTTTTTCTTTACGCATGCTTGGCATGTTCATGGTGTTACCCGTCCTGACCACCTACGGTATGGCGTTATCCGGTGCCAGCGAAACGCTGATCGGCATCGCAATCGGTATTTATGGTCTGGCACAAGCCGTATTCCAGATCCCGTTTGGGTTGATGTCTGACCGCGTTGGCCGTAAACCACTGATCGTCTTTGGTTTAATCATCTTCTGTATCGGCAGCATCGTGGCTGCTTCCACCGATTCTATCTGGGGCGTGATCATCGGTCGTGCCCTGCAAGGTTCCGGCGCCATCGCCGCCGCCGTGATGGCGTTATTGTCAGATCTGACCCGCGAGCAGAACCGCACCAAAGCGATGGCGTTTATCGGCATCAGCTTCGGTGTGACCTTTGCGATTGCCATGGTTCTCGGGCCTGTCATCACTCACGCCTGGGGCTTACACGCGTTATTCTGGGCGATCGCCGGTCTGACGCTGGTCGCCATCCTCATCACTGTCGCCGTAGTCCCCTCCCCTGCCACCCATATTCTGAACCGGGAATCGAGTATGGTGAAAGGCAGCTTCAGCAAAGTGCTCAACAACCCGAAACTGCTGAAACTGAATTTCGGCATTCTGTGTTTGCACATCCTGCTGATGTCGAGCTTCGTGGTATTACCGCAAGTGATGGAGCACGCTGGTTTCCCGCCGGCTGAACATTGGCGGGTGTATCTGGTCACCATGCTGACGTCGTTTGTTGCAGTGATCCCGGTGATTATTTATGCCGAGAAAAAGCGCCATATGAAGCAAGTCTTTATGGGCTGTGTGGCCGTATTGTTACTGGCTGAGCTGGTACTGTGGTCGGCGGGCCTGCATTTATGGGTCGTCATCGCGGGTATCCAGCTGTTCTTCCTGGCATTTAATGTCATGGAAGCCATTCTGCCCTCGCTTATCAGTAAAGAATCTCCGGCCGGGTATAAAGGTACGGCGATGGGGCTGTATTCCACCAGCCAGTTTATCGGCGTGGCGATTGGCGGGAGTTTAGGCGGATATGTTTATGGTAACGCCGGTGCCGACGCGGTATTTCTGCTGTGTGCGGCTATTGCCGTTGTCTGGCTGCTGGTCAGCGCAACCATGACCGAGCCGCCGTATGTCAGCAGCCTGCGTATCACGCTTTCTGAGCTGGCCGTAAAAGACTCCGCCCTGCAGGCACGCATTCTGGCCCAGCCTGGTGTGGCCGAGGCCGTTGTGGTCCCGGAAGAATTCAGCGCTTACGTGAAAGTCGATACCAAACAGACCAACCGTAAAGCGCTCGAACAACTGGTCAGCGCCGCCTGAGATCAAACGCTGTGCTAAAAAATGGCACAGCGTTTCATTTTCTTCCCCCCTTGTGACTTTCCTCACTTAAAAATTTTCCTCAATCATTATCCTCAAGAATTCCTTAACAAAATTTTGTCAGTGATGACGGCTTTCGGGCCTTTTGAGGATCTCATGAAAACCTATGCTTTAGTTGGCACCGGCGGACGCTCGGGTTTATACATTGAAGCGATTACCGGTAAATACCGCCACAACGCAAAGTTTGTGGCCTTCTGTGACACCAACCAGACCCGCATGGACTATGCCAATCAGCAACTGGTGCAAAATGACATCGCGCCGGTTCCGACCTGGAAAGCCGCGGATTTTGGCGACATGCTCACGGAAACCAAACCTGACATCGTGATTGTCACCAGTATGGATCGCACCCATGATGATTATATTGTCCGCGCCCTGCATGCCGGTTGTGATGTGATCACCGAAAAGCCGATGACCATTGATGAAAATCGTGCGCTGCGCATTCTCGATGCCGTCGATGCCACCGGTTATCAGGTTCGGGTGGCGTTTAACTACCGCTACGCGCCGCATCACAGCAAAATCCGCGAACTGCTGATGCAGGACACCATCGGCGACGTGCTGTCTGTGCATTTCGAATGGCTGCTCAACACCGAACACGGCGCCGATTACTTCCGCCGCTGGCACCGTGACAAACGCAATTCCGGTGGCCTGCTGGTGCACAAATCTACGCATCACTTTGACCTGATGAATTTCTGGCTCAACAGTACGCCGGAGAAAGTCTATGCCCAGGGTGACCTGCGTTTTTACGGCAAAGAGAACGCCGAGAAGCGCGGCGTGACAGAATTTTATCCCCGCGCTCACGGCTATCCGCAGGCGCAGAACGATCCCTTTGCGCTGCACATGGAAGACAACGAACAGCTCAAAGCGCTGTATCTGGATGCTGAACATGAAGATCACTATTTCCGCGATCAAAGCGTGTTCAGTGACGGTATCAACATTGAAGATACATTGTCGGTGCTGGTGAAATATCAGAACAAAGTCCAGCTCACGTATGCGCTGAACGCGTATCTGCCATGGGAAGGGTTGAACGTTGTGTTTAACGGCACTCAGGGGCGCATCGAAATGAAAATCGTTGAGATGTCCTACGTCAATGCCGGCGGTAAACGCGAAAACGAAGGCAGTATCGAGAAGGCAGAAATCACCGTTTACCCGCTATTTGCTGAGCCGTGGAAGGCACAATTCCAGCTGGGCGAAGGCGGCCATGGCGGCGGCGATAATGCCATGCTGGAAGATCTGTTCGGCGAACGCAGAGAGGATCCGTTAAAGCGCGCTGCCGATCACCGTGCTGGCGCGATGTCGATCCTGACCGGGATAGCCGGAAACTTGTCGATGCAATATGACAAACCGATTTACTTCAAAGACTTCGAACTGGTGAAAAGACTGCGTGAGCGCAAGTAACTGATCATAAAAAGGGACGCTTAACTCAAGCGTCCCTTTTCATTTTCCCGTACAAAAAGGCCATTAATCTCTGAAGTTTTTAAACTGGAACGGTTGCCCGAGATCACCGTTGCGCACCAGCGCCATAACGGCCTGCAAGTCATCACGCGCTTTACCGGTGACACGTACTTCATCACCCTGAACCTGCGCCTGCACTTTAATCTTGCTGTCTTTAATCAGTTTGACGAGTTTCTTCGCCAGGGCGGATTCAATTCCGGAATGCAGTTTCGCTTCAACGCTGTACGTTTTACCGCTGTGCTCCATTTGCTCAGGAATTTCCAGCGCCCCGCCTTCAATGCCACGTTTGGCTAACTTCTCACGCAGAATATCGACCAGCTGGTTTACCTGAAAATCTGATTCGCTGGCCACTTTGATGCTCTCGTTTTTTTCATTGAGATCAAAGCTGGCAGGAATATTGCGGAAATCCCAGCGGGTTTGCAACTCACGGCTGGCATTTTCCACGGCGTTGCGCACTTCCTGCATGTCGATTTCGGAAACAATGTCAAAAGACGGCATAATCGCTTCTCCCTGTAGTTTTTTGTATTGCACGTTATATGGCGTGCATAATACCGCCTTCAACCGTCGATGCCAAACGACAGCACAGCACCGAACATAAAATGCCCCGATGGTCAAAAAGTGCAGGTGAAAATGTGATCTACAGCACGAATGTCTATACTAATAAGATAACCGGACAGCAGAATATTCTTTCAACAACCGATTACCACGGCGTATTTCGCCGCATCACCCAGGAGGCACAATGAAAATAACAGTATTAGGTTGCGGTGCACTGGGACAACTTTGGCTATCAGCGCTTTATCAGCAAGGTCACGACGTTCAGGGGTGGATCCGCATTCCTCAACCTTTCTGCGCAGTAAACGTCATTTCTCCTGATGGCACGGCGTTTAACCGCAACATGCCAACCAACGATCCGCAGCATCTGGCACAAAGCGAACTGCTGCTGGTAACGCTGAAAGCCTGGCAGGTTTCCGGCGCGGTCAGTGCGCTGATGCCGATGCTCAATGATAATTGTACCCTGCTGTTGTTGCATAACGGCATGGGGACGGTGGATGAATTGCCTGCCAATCGTTTTGCTATTTTACAGGGCGCCACCACGCACGCTGCCCGACACGAAGGCAATGCGATTATGCACGTTGCGGCGGGAACGACGCACATCGGCCCGGTGACGCCGCGCGGTGCAGCGCTGAGTTCGCTGGCAGATACGTTACATGACGCCCTGCCCGATGTCGCCTGGCACGATAATATCAGGCCATCACTGTGGAATAAGCTGGCAGTCAACTGCGTGATCAATCCGCTGACGGCGCTGCATGAATGCACCAACGGCGATTTGATCGGTTATCCTCAACAGATCGAGCAAATCTGTCAGGAAGTGGCGCAGGTCATGGCGATCGAAGGTTATGAGATCCACAGCGAGTCGTTACTGAGTTTTGTTTATCAGGTGATCGACACCACGGCGGCCAATCACTCTTCGATGTTGCAGGATATACAGCATCAGCGTCACACCGAAATTGATTACATTACCGGTTACGTGCTGCGCCGCGGTCGCAAACATGGGCTGAGCCTGCCTGTAAACACCCGGATATTTGAACACATTAAAAGAAAGGAAAACGACTATGAGCGCATCAGTTCTGGTCTGCCTGGCACCTGGTAGCGAAGAGATTGAAGCGGTAACCACCATTGATTTGCTGGTTCGTGCGGGAATTAACGTAACAACCGCCAGCGTGGCGGGCGACGGCAGTCTGGAAATTCGCTGCTCGCGCGGGGTAAGAATTTTGGCCGACGTTGCGCTGGTAGACGTCGCAGACGACGATTTTGACGCGATCGTTCTGCCGGGTGGCCTCGGTGGTGCGACCTGTTTCAGCGAAAGTCCGCTGCTGGTGGAGAAAGTTCGTCAGATGCACATCAGCGGAAACATTGTGGCAGCGATCTGCGCGGCGCCCGCGTTGGTTCTGGAATATCACGATCTGTTCCCGGTCGGCAACATGACCGGTTTCCCCGGTCTGCGGGATAAAATTGATCCGATAAAATGGTCAGATCGCCGGGTGATTTTCGATCCACGTGTCAATCTGCTGACCAGCCAGGGACCGGGCACATCGATGGAATTTGCCCTGAAGATTATCGATCTGCTGCTGGGGAAAACCAAAGCAGCTGAAATCGCCGCGCAGCTGGTGCTGTCACCGGGAATGTATAATTACACCGACGAAGGCGCACGGGAATCCTGATCGGATAGCGGCAAACAAAAAGGGGCTCAGCCATGCTGAACCCCTTTTTTACATCATGAATGCTGAACTAGGGACGATACACTTTCACATTATTAAAGCCCTGTTCTTTCAGATACAGCGCCTGTAAACGGCTCATCACGCCGCGGTCGCAATACAGCAAATAGGTTTTGCTCTGATCCAAATCGCCAAACTGCGTCGCCAGTTTATAGAAGGCCAGTGCCTTCACTTCGACATTTTCCAGCGCCAGCGGATCCGCATCCACTTCATCCGGTGCGCGAACGTCCAGCACGATATCCGTGGAAACAAACTCAGCGACGGTTTCCACTTCCGGCACTTCCTGAGCAGCCTGCTCAGCAATTTCACGGATGTCACAGTTACGCGCTTCACTGACCACTTTATCGAGGATGGCAAAATTGAACATTGCCTCTTCCGCTTCGATTTTGGCTTTCACCGCTTTCACCGTCGGGCTTTTTGAAATCACACCGCAATATTCCGGCATGGTTTTGGCGAAATCTTCAGTACCAATTTCACGGGCAATCTTGATGATGTGTTCTTTATCGTGCGAAATCAGCGGACGCAGGATCAGGGTATCAGAAACGTTGTCGATCAAACGCAGGTTGGTCAGCGTCTGGCTGGAAACCTGTCCCAGCGCTTCACCGGTCACCAGCGCCTGAACGCCATAACGCTCCGCGATAGAAGACGCTGCACGCACCATCATCCGTTTCAGCACGACGCCCATCTGGCCGTCTTCGATTTTTTCGAGGATCTCACCGACCACCGGCTCAAAATCAATAGCGATAAAACGCACGCGGTGCGAGCTGCCAAAACGATTCCACAGGTAATGAGCCACCTGTTTCACGCCGATTTCATGCGCCGCGCCGCCAAGGTTAAAGAAGCAATAATGCACACGACAGCCACGACGCATCAGCATATAACTGGATACGCCGGAGTCGAAACCGCCGGAAATGAGTGACATCACGTCTTCCTGCGTACCGATAGGATAACCGCCCTGACCTTCGAGACGGTTTTTCACCAGCACCAGTTTATCGTCGTTAATTTCCAGTTTCACCGTCACTTCCGGCGAGGTCAGGTTCACACGCGCCGATTCGATGTGTTGGTTCAGGCCGCCGCCCACGTAACGTTCTACGTCGCCGGAGCTGAAATCATGCTTGCCGCGACGTTTAACACGGACGCAGAAAGTTTTGCCTTCGACTTCAGAACGATAGGCTTCGAGTGCCTGTTCGAAAATATTGTGAACGTCTGTGTAAGGGCGGTCTTCCACTTCTTCGACATAGCGGATGCCCGGAATGCGGCAAAGCAATTCCTGGATAAGATCGTGTTTACTTTCGTCTTTGCTGCGAACTTCGATATGATCCCAGTGGCGAACGACTGCCAGTGTCTCATCATGCGGTCGCACAATGTTGCGAATGCTGCTTGAGAGGATCTTAATGAAGCGCAAACGCACAGATTGGCTCTTGATGGTGATTTCAGGGAACAATTTAATGATAAACTTCATGGCAGTCTTTTATTAGCAGGTTAAAAAACGGGGTAGTAAGTCGCTGAATAAGGATCTAGGATCCTATTATTGCTAAGCCTTATGTTTGTTTGTGAAACATAAGTTTTGTGCCACATTGGGCTTAGCAATAAACTCAGCGGCGCAGAGTATATCACTTTTAATGGATATTCTGCGCGCAAAACCAAACAGCAGTGCCATGCTTAACGGGAATGTCTCCCGGAGCTGAGAGCCGACCCTGCCGTCTCAGCACTCTGGTCATCGATTCTGATCAACGATATTGAAAGAGAATTATGCCGAAAAAATCTGCACCACCCGCCAATTTCGAAACTGCTCTGGCCGACCTGGAACAGATCGTTTCACGCCTCGAATCAGGCGAATTGCCTTTAGAAGAGGCGCTGAATGAATTCGAGCAAGGCGTCCAGCTGGCGCGTCAGGGACAGCAAAAGCTGCAACAGGCCGAACAGCGTGTACAAATTCTGCTCGACAGCGATGAAGATGCACCGCTGACACCTTTCACACCGGAAGCAGAGTAACGGTTTATGTCTGAAGCGATTTCTCTTTCTCCGGCTGGCGAGTTTTCACGTGAACTTCGCGCGATGCAACAACGCGTGGATGGCGTACTGACCGCTTACATTGACGCCCTGCCGCTGGCTGATTTACCGCTGGTTGAAGCCATGCGCTACGGTGCACTGCTCGGCGGCAAACGGATGCGACCTTATCTGGTGTATGCCACCGGTCAGCTATTCGGGCTGGATTTGAAAAATCTTGATGCGCCCGCTGCTGCGGTAGAATGCATCCACGCCTATTCGCTGATCCATGACGATCTGCCCGCAATGGATGACGACGATCTGCGTCGCGGCCAGCCAACCTGTCACATCAAGTTTGGCGAAGCCAATGCCATTCTGGCAGGCGATGCCCTGCAAACGCTGGCGTTCTCTGTCTTAACCGACGGGGAAATGGCGGACGTGGCGGTCAAAGATCGTCTGTCGATGGTGTCCGAGCTGGCTGGCGCCAGCGGTGCCAGCGGCATGTGTGGCGGTCAAGCACTGGATCTGGCCGCAGAAGGCCAACAGATAAGCCTCGACGCTCTGGAAAAAATACACCGTCATAAAACCGGTGCGCTTATCCGCGCCGCGGTGCGCATGGGTGCTCTGGCCGCCGGTGACACCGGACGCGCCGTATTGCCTATACTGGATACCTATGCACAGGCGATTGGCCTGGCGTTTCAGGTTCAGGACGACATCCTTGATGTCATCGGGGATACCGCCACGCTGGGTAAACGCCAGGGCGCAGATCAACAACTCGGTAAAAGCACTTACCCTGCCCTGCTGGGGCTCGACGGCGCAAAGGCCAAGGCCATGGACCTGTATCAGGAAGCCGTTTCCGCACTGGACCAGCTCGCTGCGCTTTCTTACAACACAGCGCCACTTCTCGCGTTAGCCAGCTTCGTTATTGAGCGCGATAATTAATACTTACTATGAGCAACTGATGAGTCTTGAATTAGCCAAATACCCGACACTGGCGCTGGCGGAGAATCCTGAAGATCTCCGTTCACTTCCTAAAGAGAGCCTGCCCAGGCTCTGCGACGAACTGCGCCAGTATTTACTGGCCAGCGTCAGCCAGTCCAGCGGGCACTTCGCGTCCGGTCTGGGAACGGTTGAACTGACCGTCGCCATGCATTATGTCTACAACACGCCGTTTGATCACGTCGTCTGGGATGTCGGCCATCAGGCCTATCCTCACAAAATTCTTACCGGACGCCGTGACCGGATTTCCACCATCCGTCAGAAAGGCGGTCTGCATCCGTTCCCATGGCGCGGTGAAAGCGAATACGACACGCTTTCCGTCGGACATTCCTCAACCTCCATCAGCGCCGGTTTGGGCATGGCCGTTGCCGCCGAACGCGAAGGTAAAAACCGTCGCACCGTCTGCGTGATTGGTGACGGCGCGATCACCGCCGGTATGGCATTCGAAGCCATGAACCACGCCGGTGATATTAAGCCCGATATGCTGGTGATCCTTAACGACAATGAAATGTCGATTTCAGAAAACGTCGGCGCGCTGAATAATCATCTCGCGCAATTGTTGTCGGGTAAGTTGTATTCGCATCTGCGCGAAGGCGGCAAGAAAGTCCTTTCCGGCATCCCGCCGATCAAAGAACTGGTGCGCCGTACCGAAGAACATCTGAAAGGCATGATGGTGCCGGGCACGCTGTTTGAAGAGCTGGGCTTTAACTATATCGGGCCGGTGGACGGTCACGACGTAGTGGCGCTGGTGCAAACGCTGAAAAACATGCGTGACCTGAAAGGTCCGCAGTTGCTGCACATCATGACGAAAAAAGGCAAAGGCTACGCGCCGGCCGAGAAAGATCCGATCGGCTGGCACGCGGTGCCAAAATTCGATCCGGCTTCCGGCATTTTGCCTAAAGGCAAAGAAGGCCTGCCGACGTATTCGAAAATCTTTGGCGACTGGTTGTGTGAGACTGCCGCCAAAGACAGCAAACTGATGGCCGTGACGCCTGCAATGCGCGAAGGCTCCGGCATGGTCCGCTTCTCCCGCGAGTATCCGCAGCAGTATTTCGACGTTGCCATCGCCGAACAGCATGCCGTGACGTTTGCGGCCGGGCTTGCGATTGGCGGCTACAAACCGATCGTGGCGATCTACTCGACTTTCCTGCAACGGGCTTACGATCAGGTGATCCACGATGTGGCGATCCAAAATCTTCCGGTGCTGTTTGCTATCGATCGCGGCGGTATCGTCGGTGCCGACGGCCAGACCCATCAGGGTGCATTTGACCTGTCATTCCTGCGCTGCATTCCGAATATGATCATCATGACGCCAAGCGATGAAAACGAATGCCGCCAGATGTTGCATACCGGCTATCATCACAACAGCGGCCCGGTGGCCGTGCGTTATCCGCGCGGCAGCGGCACTGGTGCAACCTGTGAACCGCTGGCATCCCTGCCGTTAGGCAAAGGTGTTGTGCGTCGCGAAGGTGAAAAAGTGGCGATCCTGAACTTTGGTACGTTACTGCCGGATGCGCTGGAAGCGGCTGAAAAACGTAATGCCACCGTCGTGGATATGCGCTTTGTTAAACCGCTCGACGAAGCATTGATTCTCGAACTGGCGGCAAGCCATGAAGTGCTGGTGACGCTGGAAGAAAACGCCATCATGGGTGGCGCAGGCAGCGGTGTGAATGAGCTGCTGATGGCAAAACGCATGTTAGTGCCGGTATTGAATATCGGTCTGGCGGACCACTTTGTGCCACAGGGCACACAAGACGAAATCCGTCATGATGTCGGGCTCGATGCCGAAGGTATTGACCGTCAAATCACCGACTGGCTGGCCTGATCATTTCCCCTCTTTCGCCTGAAAGAGGGGTTTCTTTCCCCACATCCTCCTGTCTTCCCCAATCCCGCCATTCTGTGAGCTACAGTTAAGCATGCTAATCATTTTTTAACGCCTGCCGGTTATCACGCAGGCTTTTACGGAGAGATGCAATGCAATACACCACGTTGGGAAAAACCTGTCTGAAAATATCGCAACTGTGTCTGGGTTGTATGACGTATGGCGAACCGGATCGCGGCAGGCATGCCTGGACCTTACCTGAAGAAAGCAGTCGCCCAATCATTAAACAGGCGCTGGATGCAGGCATTAACTTTTTTGACACCGCCAACAGCTATTCCGATGGCAGCAGCGAAGAGATCGTCGGGCGGGCGCTGAAAGACTTCGCGAAACGCGACCAGATCGTCGTCGCCACCAAAGTGTTTTATCCGATTACCGGCCTGGAAGGCGGATTGTCCCGCGCGTCGATTATGCAATCTATCGACGACAGTCTGCGCCGCCTCGGCATGGAGTATGTCGATCTGCTACAAATCCACCGCTGGGATTACAACACGCCAATTGAAGAAACGCTTGAAGCACTCAATGACGTGGTGAAAGCCGGTAAGGCGCGTTTTATCGGGGCTTCTTCCATGCATGCCCATCAGTTTAAGCAGGCGCTGGATGTTTCACAGCAAAATGGCTGGGCGCGCTTCGTCTCGATGCAGGATCAGTACAATCTGATCCAGCGTGAAGAAGAGAAAGAAATGTACCCGTTGTGTCTGGAAGAAAACATCGCGGTTCTGCCGTGGAGTCCGCTGGCGCGGGGTAAGCTTACGCGCCCATGGGGAGAAACCACCGCCCGTTCGGTGTCTGACAGTTTTGCCAACACGCTGTACGATGCCACGGATGAAGCCGACGGTAAAATAGCTGAACGTGTGGGTAAAATCGCGGAAGATCACGTTGTTCCGCGCGCGCAGATTGCGCTGGCGTGGATCCTCAGCAAACATGTGATCACCGCCCCTATCATCGGCGCTTCCCGCCCTGCCCATCTCGACGATGCGATTGCTGCGCTGAACATCAAACTATCGATTGAAGAAATCGCCGAACTTGAAATGGCTTATGTGCCGCATCAGGCTGTCGGATTTGAGTAAAACGGGCGAATCTCTCTCAGGTTAAAAAACAGAAAAGGCGCTGCAGAATCAACATGCAGCGCCTTTTTTACTTCTTACACACCGTCAGAACATCGGCTCAGGCAAAATGGTCGAAACCCTGCCATTCCAGTTGCACCGGTGATCCGGCCCGCATCAGTTTGAGGCCTTCGGAAAGGGGAGCAATCTGGCCGATGCAGGTAAAATCAACGCCAAGATGACTCAGCGCCGCGTCCACCGCGCCGCGATTGATTTCCGGCACGGTGAAGCACAGTTCGTAATCTTCGCCGCCGGTCAGTGCCCATTTCAGTGCCTGTTCCGGATCGCCGAGTGACTTCATGGCATCAGAGAACGGAATGGCATCCAGATCCAGGCGCGCGCCGCAATCACTGGCTTTCAGAATGTGCTTCAAATCGGAAATCAGCCCGTCGGAGAGATCGATCGCCGACGTCGCCAGATCACGCAACGCCTGGCCTTGCAGAACGCGCGGCGAAGGCCGCAGATGGCGTTTGAGCAGGAACTCACGCGTTTTATCATCAGTGATGTTCAGCTGTTCCAGCACAACGGCCAGACCCGCGGCACTGTCGCCCAGCGTACCCGTTACGAAAATCCAGTCGCCCACACCGGCACCAGAACGCGTCAATGCGCGACCGACCGGCACCAGCCCCTGAATGGTTAACGTCATGCTCAACGGACCGCGGGTGGTATCACCGCCAATCAGTTGCATACCGTAGTAATTGAGTTGCTCGAACAAGCTGTCACTGAAAGACTGTAGCCAGTCAGCATTGACCTCGGGCAGCGTCAGCGCGAGAGAAACCCAGGCAGGATCCGCGCCCATTGCCGCTAAATCACTGAGATTCACCGCCAGCGCTTTGTAGCCGAGATCGGCCGGAGAAATGGTTTTCAGGAAATGGATGCCTTCGACCAGCGTATCAGTGCTGACGGCGAGGAGTTGTTTTTCGCCAACCGTCAGTAAGGCACAATCATCACCAATGCCTAACTGAACATCCTGTCTGGCGGTTCTGAACCGGTTAAAGTAGCGATTGATTACGTCAAATTCGCCGGATGCCATAATACAATTCCAAATCGTTAGAATGACTTAAGGCCGGAAAACCGGCCTTAAGAAGGGTGTCACACAAAGGATAAGCGAGGTGACATCACAAGAGTATCAACGAAGTCAGTAATCGGGTGAAAATGAGTGTGATCATTTATCCGTCGGGCTGACCCTTGCTGACATTATTTCTTGCGAATATGCGGGCCCGCTTTGTCCAGCACACCGTTCACAAATTTGTGACTGTCTTCAGCGCCGAAGGTTTTCGCCAGTTCGATCGCTTCATTGATGGCCACTTTATAAGGGACATCCTGGCGCTTGCTCAGCTCAAACAGAGCCAGACGCAAGATCGCTCTTTCCACCTGGCCTAATTCATCCAGCTGACGTGACAGGTATGGCGCCATCAATGCATCGAGTTTCTCTGCACTGTTTGCTACACCAGCCAGCAGTTCGCGGAAATAGGCAATGTCTACATCTTTGACATCCTGCTCGGTCAGGAATTCTAATTCAACATCGGCGATGTCATTTTTCGACAACTGCCAGGAGTAAAGCGCCTGAACGGCACATTCACGGGCGCGGCGACGAGCAGCAGGTTTCACGGATTTCCCCTTAACTAGATTCAGGCCTTAATAGCCTTGATAACATTAATCATTTCAAGCGCGGTCAGTGCAGCTTCTGCACCCTTGTTACCGGCTTTTGTCCCTGCGCGTTCAATGGCTTGTTCGATGCTTTCTGTCGTCAGCACACCAAAGGCAACCGGGATTTCGCTGTTCATGGCAACGCTGGACAGGCCAGAGCTGCATTCGCCCGCGACGAATTCAAAGTGGGCTGTGCCCCCGCGGATCACTGTACCGAGCGCAACAACGGCGTCGTACTTTCCGCTTTCAGCCAGAGCACGGGTTGCCAGAGGCAATTCGTATGCGCCCGGGACCCAGACTACGGTGATGTTGTCATCGCTGACCTGACCAATACGTTTCAACGCATCAATAGCACCGGAAAGCAGGCTGTCGTTGATGAAATTGTTAAAACGAGCAATCGCGATCGCTACGCGCGCGTTAGGCGTGGCTACAACACCTTCAATAACGTTCATAGTTTTCCTTAAAGTGGGTTCAGGAGTTTCTCAACCCCAGCCGCAGGGGGGCGGATTCTATCATAAAATTACCCTGTCTGGACACGGGCTTTTCAAACCCGTGCAAACAGAGGAGGAGTAAAATGCTCAGTACACCGGCTTCAGACGTAAACGCAGGTCCGGGCCAATCTGCCGGACATCACTGAAAACGAATTCCGGCGCATCTTTCAGATGCTGCAATCCGGGCAGTTCGCACAGTGCGCGGCCATTATCACCCAATAACTTAGGTGCCATATAAACGATTAATTCATCAACCAGACCCGCTTGTAATAAGGCCCCGGCAAGTTGAGCGCCGGCTTCCACCCAGATGGAATTTACCTGACGTTTCGCCAGTTGCATCATAAGCAGAACCAGATCGATGCGATTCTCGCGTCCCGGAACGCACCATTGTTCAACGGAATCAGGCCAGGCCAGCTGATCTTTTTCAAGACGGGCCAGCAGAACGTCGCCGGGTACATTCACCAGCTGATGCTGTGGCGTCACGCGGTTCTGGCTGTCGAGGATAATTCTCAGCGGCTGGCGAAGGCTCTGCTCAGGGTAAACGGCCTGCACATCACTGCCCAGTTCGCGCCAGCGCACATTCAGCGACGGATTATCGGCCAGCACCGTGGCGCTGGTGCTCAGAACCGCTGAGCTTTCTGCGCGAAAACGCTGCACGTCAGCGCGCGCCGCCGCCGAGGTGATCCACTGACTTTCGCCGGAGGCCATCGCCGTTCGGCCATCCAGCGATGCGCCCATTTTCAGTTGTACGTAAGGGAAACCGGTGCGCATGCGTTTCAGAAAGCCAAGATTGACGGCTTCCGCCTGCGAATGCATCAGCCCATGGCTGACATCCACGCCATTTTGCTTCAGACGGTATAACCCTCGCCCGGCAACTTCCGGATTAGGATCCTGCATCGCTGCCACAACCCGGGTGATGCCTGCCGCCAGTAAAGCATCGGCACAAGGCGGCGTGCGGCCATGATGGCTGCACGGCTCGAGTGTCACATAGGCGGTCGCGCCTCTGGCTTTTTCACCGGCCATGCGCAGCGCATGGACTTCGGCATGAGGCTCACCGGCGCGCAAATGGTAGCCTTCACCGACGATTTCACCCCCGGAGACAATGACACAACCGACGTTGGGATTCGGTGTGGTGGTAAAACGCCCGCGACGCGCCAGCTCGAAAGCGCGCGCCATATAGCGTTCATCGGAGGGTAATTCAGCAGATTGTGGTGCAGCAGGCTGTTCGGGGAACATCAGTTTTCCTTAATCCTGAAGACGGGCGATCTCTTCACCAAATTCACGAATATCTTCAAAGCTGCGATAGACCGATGCGAAACGAATGTAGGCCACTTTATCCAGCCCTTTCAGGGCATCCATCACCAGATTGCCGATCATCTTCGCGGGAATTTCACGCTCGCCGGTGGCACGCAGCTGCGACTTAATGTGGCTGATGGCGGTTTCAACATCGTCAGAACTGACCGGCCGTTTTTCGAGCGCTTTCAGTAAGCCGCCGCGTAATTTATCTTCGTTGAAGGGTTCGCGGACTTCATTGCTTTTAATGACACGCGGCATCACCAGTTCCGCCACTTCAAAAGTGGTGAAACGTTCATGGCACACCAGGCACTGACGGCGACGGCGAACCTGCGATCCGTCACCCACCAGGCGGGAATCAATCACTTTAGTATCAACAGCAGCACAAAATGGGCAATGCATAGCACTTCCTGATCGCGAACTCAATTGGACATCAGTTTAACCCGAAGTGTGCAGACAACAAAGGCTGTCGCTACTTTCATCGACATCGGGTTAAACTTAGGCTCTCTATTAGTGCCCGGACGGATGTTGCATCGGGCAGAAGAAAGGAAATCTCTGATATGACGAAACACCCTCGCCTTTGGCTTATCGGCGCCACGTTGCTGAGCCTGCAGGGCTGCGCGCAGCAAAATCCACAGCTGCCGGAATTGAAATCGGAAGTGGGTCAGCTGAATCACAAACTGCAACGGCTGACCGATTTGGCGGTTGCACTTGAACAGCAAACCACGCTGAACCGGCAGTCCAGCAATGGCGTCTATTTGCTGCCTGCGGCTAAGAGCCCTGCCCTGCTGAAAAGTGATCTGGGTGAGCTGACTGTGACGTTGCTGCGCGTGGCACCGGATGCCAGCGGGTTACAAGCGGTGTTAGAAGTGAAAAACGATGCCGGCAATCCGCTGCCGCCATTTACCGCGTCACTGAGCTGGGGCCAGCTGGATCCGGTCACCGGCAAACCGCTGACCGTCGATATGCAAACCCAAAACATCAACGTGGAAGCGGATTTGCTGCCCGGACCGGTGAAAACCTTCGAGGTGAAATTCAGTCAGGTCACGATGGAAACGCTGGGCTTTGTCCATCTGCACAATATTGTCGCCACGGTACCGCCTTCTGCCGCCACAGTTCAGCCATAACATCCCGAATTTCAGGCAAAAAAAACCCCGCAGCGCGGGGTTTTTTGATCACTGAACCATCAGCAGATTAAGGCAGAATCGAAGGCTGATCTGCACCTTCTTTTTCCACTTTTTGCTGCAACATGTGTTCACGCTTCATACCCAGTTTCAGGGCCAGCGCCGAAGCAACATATATCGATGAAGCCGTACCGATTGAAACACCAATCAACATGGTCAGTGAGAAACCACGCAGCAATGCACCACCAAACAAATACAGCATCAGGATCACGACTAACGTGGTACCGGATGTGATCAATGTTCTGTGCAACGTCTGGGTCAACGACACGTTAAAGATTTCGTAAGATGTCCCGCGACGGATCTTGCGGAAGTTCTCACGAATACGGTCCGATACGACGATGCTGTCGTTAAGCGAGTAACCGATAACCGACATCAGTGAAGCAACGATGGTCAGGTCAACCTCGATATGGAACAACGAGAGCACGCCCATGGTGATCACAACGTCGTGAGCAAGCGCGATAACAACACCTGCTGCCAGACGCCACTCGAAGCGGAAACCGACGTAAACCAGGATTGCGATCAATGCCACTAACAGCGCCATCGCACCATTTTGCGCCAAATCAGCCCCTACACTTGGGCCAACGAACTCGATACGTTTCACCTGGGCATTCTGGCTGGTCGTTTCGTTAATCACGCTAAGAACTTTAGCACCCAGTTCCTGGCCGCCTGTTTCACCCTTAGTCGGTGGCATACGAACCATGATGTCGCGGCTGCTACCAAAATTCTGTACCAGCGGTTCTGCAAAGCCTGATTTCTCAAGCGAAGCACGCATCATGTCCAAATCCGCAGGTTTTTCCAGCGAGATTTCAATAACCGTACCGCCGGTGAAATCCAGACCCCAGTTAAAACCTTTCACACCGATAATGGCGATAGAAAGGATCAACAGGAAACCAGAGATACCGAAAGCCCAGTAATCCCAGCGCATAAAGTCATAGACTCTACGGCCGTGGTTTAATTGTTCAACAGTATATTCCTGTGCCACAACGCACTCCTCAGATAGACAGCTTTTTGATGCGCTTGCCGCCGTACAACAGATTTACGAGGGCACGAGTACCGACGATTGCGGTAAACATTGACGTCGCTACACCAATACCGGTTGTAATCGCAAAGCCTTTAATTGCCCCGGTGCCGACGGCATACAGGATGATGACCTTGATTAGCGTCGTGACGTTGGCATCAAAGATGGAGCTGAACGCGCCTTTGTAACCTTCATCAATGGCCTGCTGCACTGAACGTCCGTTACTAAGTTCTTCCTTAATACGTTCGTTGATCAGTACGTTGGCATCCACCGCTACGGCAAGGGTTAATACGATACCCGCAATACCCGGCATCGTGAGTGTTGCCCCAGGTATCAGAGACATGATCCCAACAATAAGCACCAGGTTAGCAATCAGCGCAGAGGTCGCAATCAGACCGAACTTCTTATAGAAGAACAGCATGAAGATAATTGAGACCACAAGTCCTGCCAGACAGGCTTCCAGACCTTGCTTGATATTTTCCATCCCTAAGGTCGGGCCGATGGTACGTTCTTCAACAATCTGGATTGGCGCGATCAACGCACCGGCGCGCAGCAGCAGAGACAGCTGACGGGCTTCATTCGGATCGTTTACACCGGTGATACGGAAGCTGTTACCCAGACGTGACTGAATCGTCGCCACGTTAATAACTTCTTCTTGTTTCGCCAGAATTGAACGGCCATTGGCATCTTTCTTACCGCTGTCTTTGTACTCCACGAACAGGGTAGCCATCGGTTTACCGATGTTATCCTTAGTGAAGTTAGACATGGCGTTACCGCCAGCGCTGTCGAGAGAGATGTTAACCTGCGGCTGATTGTACTCATCCATGCTGGATGTGGAGTCAGTGATATGGTCACCGGTCAGGATCACGCGTTTGTACAAGACAACCGGGCGGCCTTCACGGGTATTTTTCACTTCGCTGTCACCCGGCACGCGGCCAGACGCTGCAGCAGTGGCATCCACATTGGTATTCACCAGACGGAATTCCAGTGTCGCCGTGGCGCCCAGAATTTCTTTCGCACGCGCCGTATCCTGAATACCCGGCAGCTCAACGACGATACGGTCAGAACCCTGACGTTGTACCAGCGGCTCGGCCACACCCAGTTGGTTTACACGGTTACGCAGGATGGTGATGTTTTGCTGAACGGCATACTCGCGGGCTTCATTCATGCGAGCATCAGTCATCACCACGCGAATGGCGTTATCGCCGCTGTTGGTGATCACTAAATCGCGGTGACGTGGGCTCAGGTAGCTGACCGCAGAATCGCGGGTGGCAGCATCACGAAAACGCACTTCAACGCCATAGTTGTCGAGCTTACGCACCGTGGCATAAGGAATATTCTTGTCGCGCAGATCGCTGCGCATGTTGTCCATCGTCTGCTCTTGCAGCTTACTCAGCGCAGTATCCATATCCACTTCCATCAGGAAGTGCACACCACCACGTAAGTCGAGGCCCAGCTTCATCGGCTCGGCGCCCAGCATGCTCAACCAGCGCGGCGTTGCCGGTGCCAGGTTAAGTGCAATAACAAACTTGTCGCCCAGCGCTTCAGTCAGCGCTTCACGTGCACGAAGCTGTACATCCGTGTCTTTGAAACGGGCAAGAATAGCGCCATTCTCCAGAGCAACTGATTTGATCTGGATTTTGCTTTGATCTAATACGTTACGGACTTGGTCCAGCGTTGCTTCACTGGCGTCGGAACCCCGAGCACCAGTGATTTGAACAGCCGGATCCTCACCATAAAGGTTGGGAAGTGCATAAAGCAGCCCGACGATGACCACAACGATCAGCATCAGATACTTCCACGCAGGATAACGGTTTAACACGGCAGTTCCCTTCGGGAAAATCGAAAATTAGATAGACTTCATCGTGCCTTTTGGCAGGACAGCTGCCACGAAGTCACGCTTGATCATCACTTCGTTAGTGTCGTTCAGTGCGATGACGACATAGCCAGTTTCAGCCACTTTCGTTACGCGACCGATCAGGCCACCGGTGGTCATCACTTCGTCACCTTTACCGATGGAATCCATCAGTTTTTTGTGTTCTTTAGAACGTTTCTGCTGCGGGCGCAGGATCATGAAATAGAAAATCAGACCAAAAACCACCAGCATAATAACCAGAGAGTAAGGACTTCCCTGTGACGGTGCGCCGGAAGCTGCGACAGCATCTGAAATGAAAAGACTCATTTAAATTCCCTCATTGTTGTTGTGAAGCAAAATAGTTGTTGTAAAAAAAACCGTATTTCCAAAATGGAGTCTGGCGATGAAACGTCTCGCACAATACCCCATTATGACGGCTCAACAAATGATAAAATCGGCACCGCCTTTCGGAGATGCCGACACGACTAAGAAATCAGAAGTTTAAAGGCGGAACCGGTTTGCCTTTACGCTCGTAGAAGTCTGTCACAAAGAGCTCTAATTTACCCTCTTCAATAGCCTGGCGTAAACCGGCCATCAAACGCTGGTAATAGCGCAAATTGTGGATGGTATTCAAACGGGCACCCAGAATTTCGTTGCAACGGTCGAGATGATGCAAGTAGGCGCGGCTATAATTGCGACATGTGTAGCAATCACAGTGTTCATCCAGCGTTGTCGTATCAGATTTATACTTGGCATTTCGGATTTTGACGATGCCATCGGTGACAAATAAGTGACCGTTACGCGCGTTACGCGTTGGCATAACACAGTCAAACATATCCACACCGCGACGCACGCCTTCCACCAAATCTTCCGGTTTGCCGACGCCCATCAGATAACGAGGTTTGTCTTCCGGGATTTGCGGGCAAACGTGCTCAAGGATACGGTGCATGTCCTCTTTCGGCTCGCCTACCGCCAAACCGCCCACAGCGTAACCATCAAAGCCGATATCTACCAGCCCTTTTAATGATACATCTCGTAAATCTTCGTAAACGCTGCCCTGAATAATCCCGAACAAAGCATTCTTATTATTCAATTCGTTGAAGCGATCGCGGCTGCGTTTTGCCCAGCGCAAAGACATCTCCATGGAGCGTTTTGCGTAATCCCAGTCAGCAGGATACGGCGTACATTCGTCGAAGATCATCACGATGTCAGAACCGAGATCGTATTGGATCTCCATGGATTTTTCCGGGCTCAGGAAGACCGGATCGCCGTTGATCGGATTGCGGAAATGCACACCCTCTTCTTTGATTTTACGCATCGCCCCCAGGCTGAACACCTGAAAGCCGCCGGAATCGGTGAGGATCGGGCCGTGCCAGTTCATGAAATCGTGCAGATCGCCATGCAGTTTCATGATTTCCTGACCCGGGCGCAGCCACAGGTGGAAAGTGTTGCCCAGCAGGATTTGTGCGCCGGTATCTTTAACTTCTTCCGGGGTCATGCCTTTTACGGTGCCGTAAGTGCCCACTGGCATAAATGCCGGGGTTTCGACCACGCCACGTTCAAAGACCAGACGTCCGCGACGTGCGCGGCCATCGGTAGTGCTTAATTCGTACTTCACATTGCCTCCAGCATCAGAGAAACAGTCTGATGAGGTTAAGTCCGTGGCATGACGCCCGGAAAAGAAAGCCCGGATACACCGAGTGCGTCCGGGCGGGTAGTTACAAAAACGTTACTGGCCGACCACTTCCTGCGGCGCCAGCGGGTTACGGTTGATGAACATTGCATCACCATAACTGAAGAAACGGTACTGCTCTGCGACAGCCTGATGGTAGGCATTCATCGTATTTTTATAACCGGCAAACGCCGACACCAGCATGATCAACGTCGATTCAGGCAGATGGAAGTTAGTGATCAGGGAATCAATCACCTGATAGTGATAACCCGGATAGATGAAGATCTTAGTATCGCCGAAGAATGGCGCAATCAGCGCATCTTCGCTGGCTTCCGCGGCACTTTCCAGCGAACGCACAGAGGTGGTGCCCACGGCCACGACTTTATTACCGCGCGCTTTACACGCCAGCACGGCATCGACCACGTCCTGCGGCACTTCAGCATACTCGGCGTGCATAATGTGGTCTTCGATAGTGTCCACGCGCACCGGCTGGAAGGTGCCCGCGCCTACGTGCAGCGTCACAAAAGCAAACTCCACGCCTTTGGCTTTCAGCGCATCCATCAGCGGCTCATCGAAATGCAAACCAGCGGTCGGCGCGGCGACAGCACCCGGACGTTCGCTGTAGACGGTCTGATACAGTTCGCGGTCGGCATCTTCATCAGGGCGGTCGATATACGGCGGCAGCGGCATATGGCCGATTTCGTTGAGCAGAGTAAAGACATCACGATCTTCATTAAATTCCAGCTCAAACAGCGTATCGTGACGGGCCACCATGGTGGCTTTAATGTCTTCTTTATCACCGAGCAGCAATTCTGCCCCCGGTTTAGGGGATTTGGACGCGCGAACGTGCGCCAGAACGCGGTGCGAATCGAGCACCCGCTCGACCAGCACTTCAATCTTGCCGCCGCTGACCTTACGGCCAAACACGCGGGCAGGGATCACACGGGTATTGTTAAATACCAGCAAATCTCCAGGCAGGATTTTATCGAGAATATCGGTGAACACGCCGTGCGTTAACTCACCGCCCGGCCCGTCCAGAGACAACAAACGACAGCCGCTGCGCTGGGTTTGCGGATAGCGGGCAATCAGGGATTCAGGGAGTTCAAAAGAAAAATCGGCAACACGCATGGTTTTTCACTTCACTTTAACGACAAAAACAGGCGGCTTAGTCTAGTGGGACGAGGCATCCCCTGCAAGCTTCTGCGCGAATAAAGGCGGCCACCCTGTCAGGGATCACATTTACTGCGTTATACTCGGCCAATGAATTTTTTAGCTCACCTCCATCTGGCCTCTCTGGCCGACAGCTCCCTGTTAGGCAATCTGCTCGCGGACTTCGTTCGCGGCAACCCTGAAGGGCAATATTCCGATGACATCGTCAGCGGGATCCGCATGCACCGCCGCGTCGATACCCTCACCGATTCCCTGCCGGAAGTCAGAATTGCGCGCAGCTATTTCCGTGATGATTTTCGCCGCGTATCACCCATTACTCTGGACGTCGTGTGGGACCATTTTCTCTCCCGCCACTGGGCCAGCATTCATCCGCAGCAATCCCTGGAAGACTTTCTTGACGATTGTCAGCAGGAAATTGAACCGCAGCTGCCTGAAATGCCTGAGCGTTTCCAGAATCTGAATGCTTATCTGTGGCCGGAACGCTGGATGGAACGTTATGCTGCGCTGCCTTTTATAGGTGACGTATTACGCGGCATGGCCAGCCGTCGGCCAAAGCTCAGTGCACTGACCGGCTCATTCCATGATATCGAACTGAATTACGACGCCCTCGAACAGCTTTTTTGGCAGTTTTATCCGGTCATGATGCAGCAGGCGAAAGACCGGCAAATCTGACAAACCGCGTTGAATTTGTGAGAATGAACACAATATTTTGCAATTAAGTGTCTGTTGTTAAAGAACGATGGGACATACTTCAAAAACTGATAGCCGGATGCTATCTGATTGATTGGCGCGATGGGGTTTATTCACTTCGGGCTTGCCCCTATACTGGCAGTCGTTTTGTTCACCCTTTCCTCTCACCTACGACGCCCTTTTGGGTTTCATAAGGAGTAATATTATGGTTCTGGTAACTCGCCCAGCCCCTGACTTCACCGCAGCAGCAGTACTTGGCAGCGGCGAAGTAGTTGAAAACTTCAACTTCAAAAAACACACTGCAGGCAAACCAACTGTTATCTTCTTCTGGCCAATGGACTTCACTTTCGTCTGCCCTTCTGAACTGATCGCGTTTGATCACCGTTACGAAGAATTCCAGAATCGTGGCGTAGAAGTAGTAGGCGTGTCCTTCGACTCCGAGTTCGTTCACAACGCATGGCGTAACACCCCTGTTGAGAAAGGCGGCATCGGTCCTGTTAAGTACGCGATGGTTGCTGACATCAAACGCGAAATTCAGAAAGCTTACGGTATCGAACATCCGGACGCTGGCGTTGCACTGCGCGGTTCCTTCCTGATCGACAAAGAAGGCGTTGTACGTCACCAGGTAGTGAACGATCTGCCACTGGGTCGTAACATCGACGAAATGCTGCGTATGGTTGACGCGCTGCAATTCCACGAAGAGCACGGCGAAGTGTGCCCGGCTCAGTGGGAAAAAGGCAAAAAAGGCATGGGCGCATCTCCGGATGGCGTGGCTAAATACCTGTCTGAAAACGCGTCAAACCTGTAATCCCTTCACGGATTTCACGTTCAATAACGGTCAGCTTTGCTGGCCGTTTTTTTATGCCTGCCGTCCGGCGGGATCACATTTTTATCCCTTCCTTTCCTTACGCTCCTCTTTTACGTCTACGCTGAAAACGACATGTTTTGTTCACAATGGCGTGCGCTTTGCATCATTTCCTCAGGCGAACGGAACACAGTCGTCATAAAAAAAGTGATATCACACAATAACCTGAAGGTTATGACTTAAAAGACAGGGTTAAAACAGGAGCCTATATGTTACGGAAATCACTCATCGCACTCACCATGCTGACCAGCCTGCCGCTGTACGCCGCGTCCAGTCCTGCGGTGGAAGCCAAAAACGGCATGGTCGTCACCTCGCAATATCTGGCCTCACAGGTCGGCGTCGATATTTTGAAAATGGGCGGTAACGCCATTGATGCCGCCGTGGCTGTCGGTTACGCGCAGGCCGTCGTCAACCCATGTTGTGGCAACATTGGCGGCGGTGGCTTCATGACGGTGCATCTGGCCGACGGAAAAGACACTTTTATTAACTTCCGGGAAATGGCACCTGCGGCCGCCAGCGCCAATATGTATCTGGATGCCGACGGGAATGTGAAAAAAGGCGCAAGCCTTTACGGCTATCTGGCCGCTGGCGTGCCGGGCACGGTATTGGGCATGGATACCGTTCAGAAGGAATACGGGACGCTGACACGTCAGCAGGTCATGGCACCGGCCATAAAACTCGCACGTCAGGGTTTCGAACTGACCCGCGCCGATACCGATATTCTCGACACCAAGGTCGATCGCTTCAAAGAGGATCCTGAAGCAGCGCGCATCTTCCTGCGCAAAGATGGCACCGCGTTGCAGCCCGGCGATAAACTGGTGCAAACCGACTTAGCCGACACGCTGGAAGCCATCTCGAAAAATGGCCCGGACGCTTTCTATAAAGGAAAAATCCCGCAGGCGGTCGAAGCTGCCTCTAAAAAAGGCGGCGGCATCCTGACGGCGGCGGATTTCGCAAATTATAAAGTCACCGAAGATACGCCGGTTTCATGCAGCTACCGTGGCTATAAATTCGTGTCTGCGCCACCGCCAAGCTCCGGCGGCGTCACAATGTGCGAAATCCTCAACATTGTGGAAGGCTATGATCTGAAAAGCATGGGGTTCAATTCAGCGGCGTCGATTCACGTCATGACCGAAGCCATGCGTCATGCTTACATGGATCGTAATACTTACCTCGGCGATCCGGCATTTGTGAAAAACCCTGTCGATCGTCTGATCAGCAAAAGTTACGCCGAAGAAATCCGTAAGAAGATAGAAGCGGATAAAGCCACCCCATCGACTGCCGTTCAGCCGGGCATGGAACCGCACGAAAAACCGGAAACGACGCACTATTCCATCGTCGATAAAATGGGTAACGCCGTCTCCACCACCTACACCATCAACGGTCTGTTTGGTTCTGTGGTGATCGCGCCCGGCACCGGTTTTTTCCTCAACGACGAGATGGATGATTTCACGGTAAAAGTCGGTGAGAAAAACCTCTTCGGTCTGGTCCAGGGCGTTAAAAATTCCATCGCCCCCGGTAAGCGCCCACTATCGTCGATGAGCCCGAGTCTGGTGACTAAAGACGGTAAAATCTTTATGGTTCTGGGATCGCCGGGCGGTTCACGCATCATCACCATTACGTTGCAGTCCGCGCTGAATGTCATCGACCACGGCATGGCACCGCAGGAAGCCGTGAATGCACCACGTATCCACCACCAATGGCTGCCGGACGAAGTGTATTACGAGCAGCGCGGCGTTTCTCCGGACAGCCTGAACATCCTGCAGAAGATGGGCTATAAAATGGTGGAACAGACGCCCTGGGGCGCGACGGAGTTGATTATGGTGGGGTTACCGGGGGCGGCAGGTGTCACCTCTGCCACTTCAGGTAATGACTCGGCGGTATCAGGCAAGGTTCGCGAAGGTTATCTCTATGGCGCGAATGATGTGCGGCGACCAGCAGGCGCGGCCATCGGCTATTAACTGACAACAAAAAGCCCCCGATACCTTGAAGATATCGGGGGCTTTTTTTTACCGAAAGGTAAGTGCTTGCTTACTTGCTCAGTGCCACTGCCTGCTTCTTGCGGTCATTACGCAGCTTGAAGGCGTACCCTATCAGCAGGGCGGCAACCCACACCATACCGACGTAAAGCGACACGCGGGTATCCGGGAAGTAACCAATCAGGCCGATGATAAACACCAGGAAGATAATACCGAACACCGAGGTATACACGCCGCCACGCAGCGGGAACTCGAGCTCTTTAACCTGCTGCTTGCTCAGCTTGCGACGAAAACCAATCTGGGAGAACAGGATCATTATCCACACCCAGACGGTCGCGAAGGTCGCCAGAGACGCGATCACCAAAAACACATTCGAAGGCATGATGTAGTTGAGGTAAACCGCAATCAGTAACGCGGCCATCATCACCAGCACCGTGACCCACGGTGTGCCCAGACGCGACACTTTGCTGAACATTTTAGGCGCCTGCCCCTGCTTTGCCATTCCGTGCAGCATACGACCCACGCCAAACACATCGCTGTTGATCGCCGAAAGCGACGCAGTGATCACCACGAAGTTCAGAATACCTGCCGCGGCGGTGATCCCCATATGCTGGAATGTCAGTACAAACGGACTCCCCTGCGTACCGATCTGATTCCACGGGAAAATCGACATGATGACAAACAGAGTGCCCACGTAAAACACCAGAATACGCAGCGGAACTGAGTTAATGGCTTTCGGAATCGACTTCTTCGGATCTTCCGCTTCACCGGCCGTAATACCAATGATTTCAATGCCGCCATAAGCGAACATCACCAGCTGTAACGACAGGATAGTCCCCATGATGCCCTGGCTGAAGAATCCGCCGTGGCTCCACAAATTATGGATACCTGTTGCCTGGCCGCCATTGCCGATGCCCCAGAAGATAATGCCAAAACCCGCCACGATCATGATGATAATCGTCAGCACTTTGAAGAAGGAGAACCAGAACTCCAGCTCGCCGAACACCTTCACACTGACTAAATTGATCGCGCCGATGATCAGCACGACGCTGAGCACCCACGTCCACTGCGGCACATCCGGGAACCAGACGCCCATATATATGCCGAAGGCGGTAACGTCGGCGATCGCCACAATGAGGATTTCGAAACAGTAGGTCCAGCCGGTGATATAGCCCGCCATTGGCCCGAGGTAGTCCTGGGCATAACGTGAGAACGAACCGCTTTGTGGGTTATGCACCGACATTTCGCCAAGTGCGCGCATGATGATAAAGGCGATGATGCCGCCGACCAGATATGCCAGCAATACGCTGGGCCCTGCCAGTTTGATGGCATCCGCCGATCCATAAAACAGCCCGGTTCCGATGGCTGATCCCAATGCCATAAAGCGAATATGACGCGTTGTCAGACCGCGTTTTAGCTTCGTGCCCGGCGCTTCTGGCTGCCCGGTTGGTTGTTCAGCTGATTCTTGCATGTACCTTAACCCGTCTCTGTATTTTAAAAATCACAATGCCAATTCAAAAAAAACACCTGCACCCTGCCAATGAAAAAGCCACGGAAATGGTTTCCGTGGCCTGATTGGCGAACAATTCACTCAACTACTGTGGAACTTTCACCCGATAATTATTGATGCGCCGTGACGCTGCGCGGGCCACTGATTTTGTCATAGATCCCCACCAGTACCAGCATTAATACTGACGGCGGTAACCAGGCAAGACCTTGTGCAGCCAGTGGCAGGTTCGCAGTCCAGGCAGGCATGATATCAGCAAAGGCCGAGGTTTTGATGCCATCAACAATACCGAACACCAGACTGACCAGCATGACCGGCGCCACGATGCGCGTCGTATTATTCCACCAGCGCAGGGTGAAGCTCAAGACCACCAGCGCGATACATGGCGGGTAAATGGCGGTCAGCACCGGAATTGAAATCTGAATCAGATGGCTCAGGCCGAGGTTGGACACCAGCATTGAGAACAGACCCAGAATGAACACCAGTGTTTTGTAAGACAGCGGCAGGTACTGAGCAAAGAACTCCGCACAGGCGCAGGTCAGGCCAACCGCCGTCACCATACAGGCGATGAAAATCAGCGCGCCGAGGAAGAAGCTGCCGACGCCACCAAAGGTATGTGCCACATAAGCATGCAGGATCACCGCGCCGTTAGTCGCGCCAGGCACCAGCGATGCACTGTTTTCGCCAAGTTTGAACAGGCTGAGATAGACCAGCACCAGACCTAAACCGGCGATCAACCCTGCCAGAATTGTGTAACGGGTCAGCAACTTAGCATCAGACACACCGCGTGAACGGGCGGCATTAACGATCACAATCCCGAACACCAGCGCTCCCAGCGTATCCATCGTCAGATACCCGTTTACGAAGCCACTTGAGAAGGGAACCGTTTGATAAGCATCGACCGCAGGCATTGTCTGCCCGGCAGGCCACAGCAGTGCGGCAACGCCCAGCGCAGCCAGCGCAACCATTTTCAACGGCGCGAGGAAATGCCCGACGGTATCGAGCAGACGGCCCGGATACAGGGAAATGCCGATCACCAGCGCAAAATAAATCACGCTATAAATCAGCAGAGGCAGCGGGCCGTCACCGGTCATCGGCGCGATCCCCACTTCAAAGGAGACGGTCGCGGTGCGTGGCGTAGCAAACAGCGGGCCCACGGCCAGATAGCAGACGGTGGCCAGCAAAATACCGGCACCACGGCCAATCGGAGAGCTCAGGGCGTCAACACCGCCCCCGACACGCGCCAGAGCAATGACGGTCATCACCGGGAGGCCGACGGCTGTGATCATAAACCCGGCAGCAGCCCACCAGACTTCAGGACCGGCCTGCAGGCCAACCATTGGCGGGAAAATAATGTTTCCGGCCCCGACGAATAAAGCGAAGGTCATGAAACCTAACGCCAGAATATCTTTATTTGTTAAACGAGTACTCATGATTGGTGTCGTGTTGCCTGTTCAAATGAATAAAGTGTCCGTTGCTGTCGTCGTGCTGCTCGGTCAGAAGGATGAATGGCGAACAAAGCCAGAGAGCACCAAAATGAAGCCGGAAGGAGCCTAAAACGCCTGATGATATGCAGATGATTACGTTGTTATGCAGGGAGTATCGAGCGACAGCGGGGGCTAAGGTAAACGTTTATAGCGCAGAAAGGCAAGCCGAGATCCAAAAAGCAGAGTCTTCAACCAGATTAATGCTTGAGAGCAGCGGTTATCACTAAATACAGCCACAAACACGCAATATGATATGTATGATTTTTGAACGAAGTAAGCACAAGATATGCCCCGAAAAGGCAAAAAGTGCGTGAAATCACCACGAACGGGCAATTTCACGCACGATATCCAGCAGATTAATGAGGTCAATAAATAACCGGCGACGCCTTTACCAGACGCGCGCAGCGATATCCACGACCAGTTTTAATTTTTCCCACTGCTGGGCTTCGGTCAGGCTGTTGCCCTCTTCTGTCGAGGCGAAACCACACTGCGGGCTGAGGCAAATCTGGTTGATATCCAGATACTCAGCCGCTTCTGCAAGACGCGCTTCCACCGTTTTCGCCAGCTCCAGTTCGCCGGATTTTGTGGTGATCAATCCCAGAACCGCCTGCTGATGGCCTTTTTTGATGAAGCGCAGCGGCTCGAAACCACCGGAACGCTCGTTGTCATATTCAAGGAAGAAAGCATCGATGTTCACGCCGCCAAACAGGATCTCCGCGACCGGCTCATAGCCGCCTTCTGAAATCCAGGTGGAGCGGAAGTTGCCACGACAAACATGCAGACCAATCACCAGATCGTCAGGTTTCCCGGCGATGGCTTTATTCAGCACGTCTGCGTAAGTGCGTGCTAACTCTTCCGGAGAATCCCCACGTTCGCGGATTTGCTTCTTCTGATCTTCTGAACACAGGTACGCCCAGACCGTATCGTCGAGTTGCAGATAACGGCAACCGGCATCGTAAAACGCCCTGATGGCGTCACGGTAAACCTGTGCCAGATCGTCAAAATACTCCTTCAGGTCGGGGTAAACCTCTTTGCTGATGGCGTCACGGCCACCGCGAAAATGCATCACACTCGGACTTGGAATGGTCATTTTTGGCACCGCGCTGCCACTGATGCTTTTCAGGAAGCGGAAATCTTCCAGCATCGGGTGTGCGCCAAAACCGAGTTTACTCACCACTTTAATGCTGCGTGCTTTCGTTTGTACGCCGTTGAACTGGATCCCCTGCACCGCGTCGTAACCTTCCACGCCGTCCAGCCCTTCGAAGAAATCGAAGTGCCACCACGCCCGGCGGAATTCGCCGTCAGTGACCACCTGCAGACCGGCTTCACGCTGCAAATCCACCACGCGACGAATTTCAGTGTCTTCCACAGCGCGCAGCTGAGCGGCATCAATCTCGCCAGCCTGAAACTGTTTACGCGCTTCTTTAATCGCCAGCGGGCGCAGAAAACTGCCGACAACGTCGGCGCGGAATGGAGGGGTTGTACGTTGCATGCATGACTCCTTTTAGGCACCCCGCGGCGTATGGCGGAATACCAATGATTTACAAAGTAAATAATTGCGTTGCGTTATATATAGACATCTGGATGTCTAAACGTCTTTGATTGGATAGTGTCATGCAGCACGCTTATCAGCAACAGAGGAATCTTCATGAGACATGAATAAAATTCACGTTAGCGGGAAGAATGTTCATTTAGAGGAAATGTTCATTTGGAAGAGAGTAAGAAAGCCTGAAATCCACAGATAACAGGCTTGAGAGGGTTAAGGCTTAATGGAAGCTTGCGCACCGGCGTCTTGCGGAACAATCAACCGCGGCGCCAGCGTAAACATAAAGCGGGTGCCGACACCCACTTCGCTCATGACTTCCAGCCTGGCGTTGTGATGGCTCAGGGCATGTTTGACGATCGCCAGGCCCAGCCCGCTGCCACCGGTCTGGCGGGAGCGCGCTTTGTCTACGCGATAGAAACGTTCGGTCAGGCGCGGAAGGTGCTGAGGCGCAATACCCGGCCCGTTGTCGCTTATCTGGAACTGCGCGCCGTGCGGCGTTTGCTGCCAGCTGACTTCAATGCGGGTGCCCGCCGGGGTGTGATTCACCGCGTTGTACACCAGATTGGAAACCGCGCTGCGCAGTTGATCTTCGTTGCCAAAGACCTTCAGCTTGTCGTTTATACGGAATACAACCTCATGCTGGCCGCCGCTCAGCGTTTGCACTTCACGCTCCAGCATGCCGAGCATCACCGGAATATCGACTTTCTCGTGCAAATCCATATTGGCAGAGGCTTCTATTTTCGACAGCGTCAGCAACTGTTTTACCAGCCCGTCCATGCGTCGCGTCTGCTCCTGCATGGTATCCAGCGCTTTGGAACGAAACGGCTCTTCCAGCTTGGCGTCTTCCATCATTTCCAGATAGCCCTGCAAAACGGTCAGCGGCGTACGCAGCTCATGGCTGACGTTAGCGAAGAAGTTGCGTCGCGCGCCTTCGAGCTGACGCATTTGCGTGACATCCCGCGCCACCATCAGTAATTGCCCTTCAGAATAAGGCATCACGCGAAACTCCACGTAATGCTCATTATTCAGCTGAAGATTCAGTGCACGGCTGAAATCCCGGGCCTGGATCCAGGCGCGAAACTCCGGATAGCGCAAAAGGTTAAAGATGTGCTGCCCGTTGTCTTCCGGCCAGCGAAAGCCCAGCAGTTCCTGCGCCAGACCGTTACACCAGAAAATATTGCCCTCTTCGGTGGTCAGCACCACCGCATCAGGTAACGATTCTGCACCGCTGCGAAAACGTTTAATCAATTGCCCTAATTCGCGACGACGACGACGGTTACGCATCTGCATCTGGTTCAGCCCGTAGAACAGCGGCTCCCAGCTCCAGCGCCCGTTTGGCGGGGTGATGCTGCGGTCAAGCCACAGCCAATGTGAGAGTTTAAGCTGGTTGTAATAGTTCCAGCCCAGCGCCGCCAGCAGCGACGCAAAGAGAAGCCAGCCAAAATGGCCGACAAAAATGCCGAGAATGATCGCTGGCAGGCAAAAGAGGAAAAATTCGCCGGCCAGCCGTTTCCATGACAAACGTTCTAACACACAGATTCTCCGCTGTGGGGATTAATAACGCGTTGAGAAACGGTATCCCGTGCCACGGACAGTCTGAATCATTCTGTCATGTCCACTGGTTTCCAGCGCTTTACGTAAACGACGAATATGCACGTCCACGGTGCGATCTTCCACATAAACGTTAGTGCCCCAGACGTTATTCAGCAACTGTTCGCGGCTGTAAACACGTTCTGAGTGGGTCATAAAGAAGTGTAATAATTTGAATTCGGTCGGCCCCATGTCGAGCGCCTGCTCGTTGGCCATCACCCGGTGAGAGGAAGGATCCAGGCTCAGCCCCTGCATGTCGATCACCTCTTCCACCGCCATCGGAGAAATGCGGCGCATTACCGCTTTGATGCGGGCAACCAGTTCTTTCGGAGAAAACGGTTTGGTGATGTAATCATCGGCACCCACTTCGAGGCCGCGCACCCGATCTTCTTCTTCACCGCGTGCGGTCAGCATCATCACCGGGATTTCGCGGGTCAGGGCTTCACGTTTAAGGTGCTTAATAAACTGAATACCGGAACCGCCCGGTAACATCCAGTCGAGCAGGATAAGCTCAGGATAAGGCTCGACCAGCTGGGCCACTGCGGAATCAAAATCTTCAGCTTCAACAGCCTGATAGCCATTTTGTTCCAGTACAAAACACACCATTTCACGAATAGGAGCTTCGTCTTCAACCACTAATATACGTCTAGCCATCGTAGGTCCTGCCAATAGGTTAGCGATCTTTTATTTGATTGCGGGCGCCATTATGCGTCAGTTTTGTGACAGATTTATGAATAGAAAGGATGGTTCATTACCCGGCAATTTAACAGCCATCTTGCTGAAATACGTCCGATTTTCTCAGGACATCGTCCCCCGTCGGCGTTTATACTTTGCGCCATTGTTACCGCACCGCGAACCACAGGGAGTTTCATGCGCCTGATCCACACCTCAGACTGGCATCTTGGCCAGTATTTCTTTACCAAAAGCCGCGCCGCCGAGCACCAGGCCTTTCTGCGCTGGCTGACGGAACAGGTGGAAAATCATCAGGTTGATGCCGTGATCGTGGCCGGTGACATTTTCGATACCGGCTCACCGCCGAGCTATGCCCGCGAACTGTATAACCGCTTCGTGGTGGAATTACAACGCACCGGCTGTCAGCTGATTGTGCTGGCCGGTAATCATGATTCCGTCGCCACGTTAAATGAGTCCCGCGAGCTGCTTTCCTGTCTCAATACCCGGGTGATCGCCACCGTCGGCGAAGATCTGTCTGAGCAAGTGCTGGTGTTAAATCAGCGCAATGGTACGCCGGGAGCCGTACTCTGCGCGATCCCCTTTTTACGCCCGCGCGATTTAATCGCCAGTCAGGCAGGGCAATCCGGCAGCGACAAACAGCTGGCCTTACAGGAAGCCATTGCCGCGCATTATGATGCGCTGTGGCACGCTGCGCAGGCCAAACGCGACCAACTGGGTCTGCCGCTGCCGATCATCGCCACCGGCCATCTGACCACCGTTGGCGTCAGCACCTCTGATTCCGTGCGCGACATCTATATAGGGACTCTTGACGCCTTTCCGGCGCAGGCGTTCCCGCCGGTGGACTACGTGGCGCTCGGCCATATCCACCGCGCGCAGTGCGTGGCGAAAACGGAACATATCCGTTACAGCGGTTCCCCTATTCCGCTCAGTTTTGATGAGCTGAGCAAAGTCAAAAGCGTCTATCTGCTGGATTTCGACGGTGCCACGCTCAACGCCATCGACACGCTGGAGATCCCCGTTTTCCAGCCGATGCAAATCATCAAAGGCTCGCTGGCGGAGATTGAACAGCAGCTGGCGCACTTCACCGGAGGCGATGCTACAAAACCGGTCTGGCTGGATATTGAAGTGGCGACGCAGGATTATCTCAGCGATATTCAGCGCCGCATTCAGGCGCTGACCGCCGAACTGCCGGTGGAGGTCGTGTTACTGCGCCGCAGTAAAGAACAACGGATTCACAGCATCGAACAGCAGGAAAAAGAAACCCTCAGCGAGCTGAGCGTCAGCGACGTTTTTGAACGCAGATTGTCGCTGGAAGCGGATACGGATGAACCGCGCCAGACGCGGATGCGCACGCTGTTCGCCCAGGTTGTCGAACAGGTCACCAGCGGTCAGAGCACGGAGGGCAGCGCACAATGAAAATTCTCAGCCTGCGTTTAAAAAACCTGAACTCGCTGGCAGGCGAATGGAAAATTGATTTCACCGCCGAGCCGTTCGCCAGCAACGGTTTATTCGCCATCACCGGCCCGACCGGCGCGGGGAAAACCACCCTGCTCGATGCCATTTGTCTGGCGCTATATCATCAGACGCCACGCCTGAACGTCACGCCAAGTCAGAATGAACTGATGACCCGCCATACCGCCGAGTCACTGGCCGAAGTGGAGTTTGAAGTGAAAGGCATCGGCTATCGCGCATTCTGGAGCCAGCGCCGCGCGAAAAACTCACCGGACGGCAATTTACAGGCGCCAAAAGTCGAGCTGGCCTTGCTGGCCGACGGCAAAATTCTGGCAGATAAAGTGCGCGATAAACTCGATGCCATCGCCGAACTGACCGGACTGGATTTTGGCCGTTTCACCAAATCGATGATGTTGTCGCAGGGCCAGTTCGCGGCGTTTCTGAATGCCGACGCCAACGACCGCGCCGAGCTGCTGGAAGAACTCACCGGCACCGAAATCTACGGTCTGCTGTCAGAACGCGTATTTGAACAGCATAAAGAGGCACGCGTCACCCTGGACGGTTTGCATCAACGCATGGCCGGTATCGAACTGCTTAGCGAAGAACAGCGCCAGGCGCTGGAAACAGAACTGACTGAGCTGAACGCACAGGAAATCAGCCTCAGCCGGCAGGCGCAGCAGCGCCAGCAGGATCTTAACTGGCTGCAACAGTGGCAGCAGGTACAGCAAAAACTTCAGCAGTCTCAGCAGCAACTGACCGCCGCAGAGCAGGAAAATTTGGCTGCCGCGCCGCAATTGCAGCAACTGGCACGCAGCGAACCGGCAGAAAAACTGCGTCCGTTACTCAATGATCGCCAGCGTTGTCAGGATGAATCGCAACGACTTGTGCAGCAACTGGCGCAGCTCACGCAGCAAAAGGAACAGCAAATTGCACAGATGACGCCGCTGACTCTGGCGGTGGATCAGGCGCAAACGGCACGCCTGAAACAGGCGGAAGAGCAGCGTCAGACGCAGACGCTGATTGAAGAAAAAATCCTGCCGCTGGATGGCGAAATTATCCAGTGGCGTAAATCACTGGCCGACACGCAGCAGTCAGTCAGTGACGTGCAGAAACTGGTCAGTGAGCATAACGCGACGCGGGTGCAAATGACCGCCGAACGTCAGAAACTGGACGAAGAAAGCCGCCAGCATCAGACCCGCCAGACCGCGCTGACCGAGGCGCTGAACGCCGCACAACAGCGTCAGGCTGAGCTGGAAAAACAGCATCCGCTGGCAGCATGGCAGAAACGGCAAACAGAGCTGGCGCAGCTGCGTCCGGTGCGGCAACAGCTGTATTCACTCGCGCAGATTTACCCGCAGCTGAACCAGCGTGTGCAGCAACAGCAAAAAGATTTGGTGCAATATCAGACGCAGCTGGCCGAAGAAGAACAGCGTCTGGGCGCGATCCGCCAGCAATGTCAGAAACAGCTCGAACATCTGAACGATGTTAAAGCGCTACATAAACAAGAAATGCTGATCGTCAGCCTTGAAGCTGAACGAGCCAATCTGCAAAGCGGCAAACCCTGCCCGCTGTGCGGTTCCACATCCCATCCGGCCATTGAACACTATCAGGAGGTTAAACCTTCTGAAACGGCGCAACGCGTCGAGAAAATGCAGCTGGAATTCGATGCGGCAAAAGCCAGCGGCATTGAGCTGGCAGCGAAAATCAAAAGTCTGAAAGAACAGCAAACACGCGTGCAAACCCAGCTGGAGCAGGAAAGCCAGCAACTGAATGCGCATACCGAAAACTGGCAGCGGCTCAGCGCGCCGCTGAATCTGACATTCGGATTGCAGGATACCCTGGCCATTCAGCAGTGGCTGGCGGAACGCGACGAAGAAGAACAGCAGTCACAGGATCTGATTAACCAGCACGAACAGCTGGCGCGGGCGTTGCAGCAGGCGAAAGATGCCCTGAATGACGCGCTGAACGCGCAGCAGAAAGTGCAGCAGCAAAGCGTGTTGCTGACCGAACGCATTACCCGACTGGAAGAGACGCAGGCGAAAACTCAGCAGGACTTTGCGCGGCTGCAAAAGCTGTTCACGGAAGGTGAGAAATCTCTTTCAGAACTGAATGCCAAACGCCTTGAACTGTTCGGTGACCGCCAGGTGGCGCAGGTTCGCGAGCACTTACATCAGCAACAACAGGCGGCGGAAAAAGCGGTCAGTGACGCACAGGGCGCGCTGCAAAAAGCGCAGGAACTGCGCGATCAGCTGGCCGGTCAGCTGGCGAGTACGCAGCAGCAACAGTTGCAGGCTACGGAACAATTGAAGCGGGCGGAACAGGTGTGGCAACAAGCGCTGAGCGCCAGCGGATTTAACGATGAAGCCGCGGTGACACTGGCCCTGCTCGACGATGCACTGCGTCAGCAACTTCAGCAGCGCAAAGAACATCTGCAACAACAGCTGGCGCAGGCGAACGCATTGCTGAGCGATGCCAAAGCACAGCGGGAAAAACATCGCCTTGCCCGCCCTGCACATCTGAGTGAAACAGAAAACGATCTCGAAGCCCTGACGGCGCAGCAGGCGGAACTGGCGCAACAGCTGAAAGCTTTACAGCAACGTCTGGGCGAAATAACCAATAAACTCAACGACGATAAAGCGCGAAGCGGCAACCAACAGGCGCTGATCGCTCAGATTGCGCAGGCACAGCTGACGTGTGACGACTGGGGCTATCTGAATCAGATGATTGGCTCCAGCGACGGCGCGAAATTCCGTAAATTCGCGCAAGGTCTGACGCTCGATCACCTGGTGTATCTGGCGAACCGTCAGCTGGAAAAACTGCATGGCCGTTATCTGTTGCAGCGCAAAACCAGCGATGCGCTGGAGTTGCAGGTGGTCGATACCTGGCAGGCCGATGCGGTGCGCGATACCCGCACGCTCTCCGGCGGCGAAAGTTTCCTGGTCAGTCTGGCACTGGCGCTGGCGCTCTCCGATCTGGTGAGCGATAAAACCCGTATCGATTCGCTATTCCTTGACGAAGGTTTCGGCACGCTCGATGCCGACACGCTGGACACCGCGCTCGACGCCCTCGACAGCCTGAATGCCTCAGGTAAAACCATCGGTGTGATCAGCCATGTGGAAGCCATGAAAGATCGCATTCCGGTGCAAATCAAAGTCACCAAAGTGAACGGGCTGGGTGTCAGCCGCCTGAGCAACGAATTTAAAGTCTGAACGTCAACCCGCAGGCCATCCCGCTAGCAATCTTGCTACCGGTTGCCCTGCGGTGGATCCCCTCTCTGCACATCCGCACAATAATCGCACCGTTGCGGTGCGTCACAACCTGTCAACCTGCTGAATTATCGGTTATTTCCTTCGGGTAACGATCTGGCACGCCCTGTGCTTACTGTTATGTATACAAGTTGCAGTACAAGCTGCACTGCCTGCAAAACAGCCAAGGGGAACGCCGATGAAAAACGACAAACCTGAAAACCTTCCGGTCAATACACAACGCCGCCAGATGATGAAATGGCTGGCGATTACCGGCGGTGTCATGACACTCGGCGGGATGATCCCGACCACCGTTTTCGCCGCTGATGATGATGAAATTCGCATCGGCTACTGGCCTATCGTCGGCGGTTTGCCTCTCTATGTCGCTCTCGAACAAGGGTTCTTCAAAGAGGCCGGGCTGAACGTGAAAGGCGTTAAATTTGCCAGCGCGCAGCAAATTGTTGAAGGGATGATCACCGGCAGGATCCACGGCTGCGCCAACGGTACGGCCACCGGCGCACTCGGGCTGGGGGCGATCACCTCGCCGGATCTGTTCAAAATCATCTGCTCGAACCCGTCCAATCATCAGCTGGTGCTGGATGAATTTCTGGTGCCGCTGAACAGCACGGCGAAAGCAATCAGCGATCTGAAAGGCAAAAAGATCGCCTGCGGTCCGGGGATCCAGAACGTCACCATGGCGAAGATCATTCTGGAGAAAAATGGATTCACCAATCCTTCCGTGATTGAACTGCCGGTCGGGCAACACGCGCCTGCGCTGGCCGCCGGACAAATCGACGGTGTGTATACGCTCGAACCCACCGGCACCGTCGGACGCATGAAAAACCTCTCCCGCACGCTGGAAACCGGCGTGATTTCGAAATACGTGCTCGGCAATGCGGACGCCCCGTGGTTTGGCGGCGCGGCGGCGCTGAACTCCAGCTTTATCGCCAGCAAACCTGAAGAGACGAAAAAGTTTATTGCCGCTTATCAGAAAGCGGTGGAATTCATTGCGGCGCATCCTGATAAAGCCCGTGAAAACGTCGCCGGTTACACCAGCATCGAACCGGCGCTGGTGAAAGAAGTGCCGCTGCCGGGCTTCGTGATGTATCCGGGGTTAAAAGGCGAGAATCTGCAATGGTTCCAAAAATTTTATGACGTCTTTACCGAAAGAAAAATCTTCAGCAAACCGGTGGATGTCGCTTCGCTGATCTATCAGGGATAAGGGGAAAAATGATGACATCACCATGGTCTTCAAGATTGTTGCCACTGATCGGCCCTGTCCTGCTGTTTCTGTTCTGGCAACTGGCGGTGAGCGCCAAATGGCTGAATCCGGTACTGCTGCCTTCTCCCGTCGACACGCTGGGCTTTATGTTTCAGTCGTTTTCGGATGTCTCCATGCGCACCGACATCGGCGCGACGTTATACCGCACGCTGGTGGCGTTCGGCTTCGCCGCAGTCATTGGCGTCCCGCTCGGCGTGATTTTGGGCAGTAACGAAAAGGTCTATCGCAGCCTGGAATTTCTGATCGACTTCTTCCGCTCCACGCCCTCATCCGCGCTGATCCCGCTGTTCATGCTGATTTTCGGCATCACGGATGCCAACAAAATTGCCATCGCCGCCTTTGCCGCCGTGCTGGTCATTCTGTTTAACAGCGCCTACGGCGTGATGAACGCCAAGAAAACCCGTCTGATGGCAGCCAGGGTAATGGGGATTTCCCGCTGGCACATTTTCAAAGACATTTTGCTGATGGAAAGCCTGGCCCAGACGTTCGTGGGTCTGCGTACCGGTGTGTCGATTGCGCTGGTGATCGTGATTGTCGCCGAAATGTTTATCGGTTCGGAAACCGGTCTCGGCCATCGGATCATTGATGCCCAGCAGGTCTTCAACATCAAAGACATGTACGCCTCGATCCTGATCACCGGTGCGCTGGGCTATTTACTGAACCTGGCCTTTTTGCTGATCGAGAAAAAAACTGTCCACTGGAGTAGCAAAGCATGACGCAACCTCTCTCGCTGAACCCCGGTTACAAAGGCCCGCAGCTGCCGCAATACGCCACGCGACCGGATACCCATGTGACCATTCGCGGCCTGACCAAAGCCTTTGCCGGACAGCCGCTGTATACCGATCTCAATCTGGATTTGCCGCGCGGAAAAATCGTCTCGATCTTCGGCCCGAACGGCTGCGGTAAATCAACGTTAATGAACATGATTGCCGGGCTGATTCCGGTTGATAAAGGCGACATTCTGTTTGACGGCAAGACGCTGGCGCAGACCACCATCGGCTATGTGTTTCAGAACTACCGCGACGCGCTGTTTCCGTGGATGAGCGCGCGCGCCAACATCGCCTATCCGCTGGTGCGCCACGGCATGAGTAAGGCCGAGGTCAACGCGCGGGTTGAAGAACTGACGCAGATGTTTGATATCCGCTTCGACCTGAAACGCTATCCGTACGAGCTTTCCGGCGGCCAGCAGCAAACCGTGTGCATCATGCGCGCGCTGGCGACACGCCCGGAAGTGATGTTCCTCGACGAGCCTTTCTCGGCGCTGGATTTCGAAATGACGCTGTTTATCCGCGATAAATTGCAGGAAGTGCAGCTGGCAACCGGCGTCACCATGCTGATTGTCTCTCACGATCTGGAAGATGCGGTATTTCTGGCGGATGAAATCTTACTGCTGACGCGACGGCCAACGCAGATTGCGGAAATCGTACCCTTCGATCTTCCCCGCCCGCGCGGTTCAGAAATCATGAGCCACCCGGAGTTTATCCGTGTGAAAGCGCATACGCTGGACGTCTTTAAACGGGAGATGGCGCTTTGACTGGGGAGTGATGAATGAAATCAGGGGCGCAAATTCTGCGCCCCTGAAAGCTGATGATGGCTTACAACGCAAAACGAGACTGCGGCCACAACCAGGCGGCACCGCGCACGCCGCTGGAATCGCCGTGAACGGCTTTGAGGATAGGGGTTTCGCATTCCCCCCCGAATACCCACTGCTTCACCAGCAGAGGAACGGTCTGATACAAACGATCGACGTTACTCATGCCGCCGCCGAACACAATCACATCCGGGTCGAGAATATTCACCACGTTCGCCAGCGCTTTTGCCAGACGACGTTCGTAGCGGCCAAGTGCCAGTTCAGCGGTTTCGTCGCCCTGCTCCACCAGCGCAATAATCTCTGCACCTTTGAGACGCTGGCCTGAGAGACGGAAGTAGTCCTCGGCAAAACCGGTACCGGAAACAAACGTCTCGACGCAGCCGGATTTCCCGCAGTAACACGGCACTTCGCGGGCGAACTGGATTTCTTCTTCATCCTGCCACGGCAGCGGATTGTGCCCCCATTCGCCTGCATTACCGTTGCCGCCTGCGTGCGCCACGCCGTGCAGCGCCACGCCGGAACCGCAGCCGGTGCCGATGATCACGGCAAACACGGTCTGACGGCCCGCGCCTGCGCCGTCGGTGGCTTCAGACACCGCCAGGCAATTGGCGTCGTTGGCAATATGCACCTCACGGTTGAGCAGCAGCGCCAGATCTTCATCCAGCTGTTGTCCGTTCAGCCACACGGAGTTTGAGTTCTTCACTTTCCCGGTAAACGGAGAAAGCGTGCCGGGAATGCCAAGCCCCACGCTGCCGCGCTGACCGGTGGCTTTCTCGGCGTCCAGCACCAGCCCTTCGATCGCTTTCAGCGTGCGTTCGTAGTCATTTCTCGGCGTATCGACCCGTTTGCGAAACAGCTCTTTACCTTCATCAGATAACGCAATGACTTCTATTTTTGTGCCGCCTAAATCAATGCCAATTCGCACGTGTTGTTCTCCTTTTACACTTTGCAGGGTCAGTTTTTTTGTGTTTATTCAGTTTAGAAGCCAGGGGCGTCCGTCACCAGAATAAGCTGTTATGCAATGTTACAGGGCGCGGTGATTTCTTAACGACGACGGACTCTCAATTGGTTATCATGCCGCCCTGCATTCATTTATTCAGCGTACCACGAGTGCGCCGGAACAGGGATAACGCCATGTTATGGTTTAAGAATTTGTTGGTTTACCGTTTGAGCCGTGAAGTTTCGTTATCTGCTGACGAAATGGAAAAACAGCTCAGCGCTTTCACCTTTACCCCGTGCGGCAGCCAGGACATGGCAAAAACCGGCTGGGTTTCGCCGATGGGTTCTCACGGTGGCGACGCGCTGACTCACGTCAACGGCGGCCAGATCCTGATCTGCGCCCGTAAAGAAGAAAAAATCCTGCCTTCTCCGGTGATCAAGCAGGAGTTACAGGCCAAGATCGACCAGCTCGAAGGTGAACAACACCGTAAGCTGAAGAAAACCGAAAAAGATTCCCTCAAAGATGAAGTGCTGCACAGCCTGATGCCGCGCGCATTCAGCCGCTACAGCCAGACGTTCATGTGGATCGATACCGTGAACGGCCTGATCATGGTCGATGCCGCCAGCGCCAAAAAAGCCGAAGACATGCTGGCGCTGCTGCGCAAAAGCCTCGGTTCACTGCCGGTCGTGCCATTAACGATGGAAAGCCCGATCGAACTGACGCTGACGGAATGGGTGCGTTCCGGCGACACGCCGGCCGGTTTTACTTTGCAGGACGAAGCCGAGCTGAAAGCGATTTTGGAAGAAGGCGGCGTGATCCGCTGTAAGAAACAGGCGCTGGTCAGCGATGAAATCGCCACCCACATTGAGAACGGCAAACTGGTGACCAAGCTGGCGGTAGACTGGCAGGAACGCATCGCCGTGGTACTGGCCGATGACGGCAGCATCAAGCGTCTGAAATTCAGTGACGTTATCCGTGATCAAAACGAAGATATCGACCGCGAAGATTTCGCAGGCCGCTTTGACGCTGATTTCGTGCTGATGACCGGAGAACTGGCGGCGCTGATTCAGAATCTGATCGAAGCGCTGGGCGGCGAAGCGCAACGCTAACACCGCATGCCAAATGCAGAAAAGGCGCTCATTGGGCGCCTTTTTTACATTTATTGTGTCTGAAGGAATTACTTGGTCAGGTATTTACACAGGTATGAGGTGGTTTCACCCACCTGCAAGTTGAATTCACTTTTGCCCGGAATGTAGAAGGTTTCGCCTGGCTTAAACACCTGCCAGTCCGGAGAGCCAGGGATCAGCACTTTCAGCGAGCCACTGATGACCGTCATTTCTTCCGGTTTTGCTGTGCCAAATGTGTATTCACCGACGGCCATCACGCCAACGCTGGCGGCACCCGTACTTTCGCTGTCAAAACCAATCGATTTTACTTTCCCGTCAAAATACTCATTATTTTTCAACATTGATTGGCCCTTTGCGATAAATTTAAGAGCTTCCATATTAGGGGCAAAAACCCGCGGCTGTCACTGATTATTACAGGTTTATCCGCACCAGACGACACCGCCCGCAAAGCGTCATCACTGATTTGATTTTACGCCTGCACAGTGCCATTGTGGGGAGTCAGCTTTCTGCAATCACCGCAGCCCGTCACCGCTTACGCCACCAGTTCTGCCGCCAGTTGCACCATCAGCACATTCGCCAGCAGCACCGGCACATCGAGATGTTGCTCAAGCACTTTAACGTGATGATGGTTGTAGCCGATACAATCGAGCACCACCACTTCCGCCCCCTGCTCAGCAAAGCGTTTGGCCGCTTCCGTCAGTGCCTGATCGTCCGTTAAATACGGGCTGGCCACCGCAAAGCACGGTGGTTTTTCCAGTTTTCGCCATTTGTTGGCCTGCCAGCCAATCTGCGATTCCACCGGCACCACGATTCCTGCGCGATGCGTCCCCACCATCGCACCGATCAACGGAGGGATCATGCGTTCAGGCTCGATCAGCAATGCACTGCTTGCGTGTAACTGACCAAACTCGCCACCGCACAGCAGCAAAATCGTGGTACATCCCTGCGCTTCCAGCTGATCGATTTTTTCCTGCAATCCGCGTTCGGCGTTGGCCGCAGACAGTAAAATCTGCGAACCATCCAGCAAAACGGCGACCAGCACTGCATCGCCCTCTTGCGGCGCATAACGCTGCTCTATTTGCTCCCTGCTTAGGCCGTCCAGTAACCCGAAGTGTGTCACGGGTTCGTCCGGCAGATGCGCCGTCAGCAGCGGCATAATATCGCTGCGCGGTGCCTGTCCAATGGTCAGGGTCGCAAAAGAAGTCATCATAAGCGTGATTTCCCATCTTTCAGGCCATACAGCCCTGAAAGACGCAGTGAACGGAGAAACTCAGATATCGTCAATGTGTTGGCTAAACTCATCACAAAATCCTCTTAAAACACGTAACCGGCGCAAACGCGCACGAGCTAAAACGGTTACGAACGCTGTTCATCATTGGAACAGTCATTGTGTCGTACTGGCTAAAAATAAGCCCTGGTGTCGGTCTGGTACTCGCTTTACTTTTAACGTCAGCAGTCACGCCTGACGTATTTACTGCAAATCGGACAACTTCAGATTATTTCCCCAGTCATCATCACCGAGTTTCTCAGCAATTTTTCGGGTAACGGCAATCAAACCGTCTTTTATTCCGTCCGGTATGCCCTTTCCTTCAGAAGGTGAAGAGAACGACAAACCTAATCCAACAATTTCATTGCGGTGTTTATTAAAAATGCTGGTGGCTAAAGAACTGATGCCCTGCAACGTTTCGTTGTTGGCAAAAGACAAACCGGTCTGCCGGATTTCAGCCAGGCGCACTAATAATAAATCGATGCTTTTCGGCGAATTCGCCGAGTTCACGTGATAAATACCCTTGTAACGCTCGCGCACTTCTTCGTCGCTGTAGCGGGCCAGGATCGCCCGGCCAATGGCCGTTTCATGCGCAGGCAGCAGGCTGCCCGCCGGTGTCATCACCTGCAGATACGTCCTGCCGGGAAACATGCGCATGACCATAATGTCGCGCCCTTCCAGTATCGACACGTATCCGGTGCACTGGGTCAGCTGGCTCAGTTGCGTCATATAAGGTGATGTCGCATCCACCAGCGGCGTCGAAAGATAATGGCTGGATACCGCCAGTAATAATTTTCCTATGCGATATAAACGGCTGTCCGGATCACGCTCTAACAGCCCTTGCGTTTCCATCGTCATTAATAACCGGGAAACCGTACTTTTTGGCAATTGTAAACTGCTCACCACATCACTGAATGACAAACCCGGATGCCCCTGACTGACACCCTGCCGGGAAAATAACTTCAGCACTGACGTCGCATTCTCTAATGTGCTCATAAAGAGAGAAGTTCCGATATGTGGAACAAGGTTCCTGTTAAGTTGTTTGAAAAATAGTGCTGATACGTGTCAGCGTCAAGGCGTTTATTTTTGCGCAAATGAAATTGCGGTTAAGGAATATGCTTAAAGATAATCCTAAGACCATTTAATAAAGAGAAGGAGGGGGAATAATGCCGAGTATTTATGAGGTGACGGATGTAAAACCCAGCAGAATGTAGCGATTAAAGATTACGCAAAATATACAGCGCAATAGAGGCTTCAACGAGGATAATTGTGATCGACCAGATAGCGGGCATCGCTTTGCTATGCTGGTGAAAGAATGACATCAGGGGTTTCATCATGGGATCCGTTGTGGAAGTGTAAAGTAATCACCTGAGTTATTACTTTACGCCTATGCATTCATCAGAGCAATATCGCCCGGTCGTGACGCACCGCACATCTGGTGGCCCGTTTTGTTTACGCCTGCCAAAATCCTGGCTGTCCGCGCATAAAAAAACGAGCCATCAGAGCTCGTTTTTTTATGTCCACGCCAGGCGTTCAGCGCGCCATCTGTAAGGCCAGAGCATCCATGATGGCATTGACGACCTGTGCGGGATCCTGCGTGCCGTCCACGACATGATGAGCGGCCTGCTGATACAACGCTTCACGCTCATTCAGCACCTGCATCATTTCCTCAGTAATCGGCTTGCCCGTCAGCGTCGGACGCTGGTCTTCCATCGGCGCATCTTCCAGACGGTTGGCAAGCGTAGAGGCCGGTGAACGCAGATAAATCACGGTGCCGGCCTGACGCATAAACTCACGATTTTCGGCAGAGAGCACCACGCCTCCGCCGGTCGCCACCACGGTGAGCGGTGAGCTGATCGTTTTCAGCGTCTCGGTTTCACGGCGGCGAAAACCCTGCCAGCCTTCACGGTCAACGATATCAGCCACACTGAGGCCAGAGGTGCGCAGCAAATGCAGATCGGTGTCGGAAAATTTATAGCCCAGCGCATTGGCCAGAGCACTTCCAACCGTCGTTTTGCCCGCGCCACGCGCGCCTACCATGAAAATGGGTTGTGTCATTAACGCTGTCCTTAATTCCCTGGGAGCCTCGTTGCTCATCTGATGAAAATCCATCACTGACCTGAAGGATAAATGTCAAAAATCGTACGTTGAAATGCCGACGCGGTGTACTCGCGAAATAGTACAACAAAAAAGCCTCACTGGCAGGTTTTTGTCACCTGCCGGTGAAGCTTCTGTAGCGTTTTATTTACGCCACCCCTGGCATGATACTGATAAATCCTTGCAGCGCAATATTCTCAGCAGGGTCAGGCGGTAAAGTGCTGTATCAGTGTGGTTTACAAATATAGACCAGAGCCGGCGGGAAATTCTTCACCACACGAATTTTTTTCCAGGTGAAGTAGCGTGAGAGCATTTTTTCAGAAAGATGACTGTACTGGAACAGCACCAGCACCCCGTCCTTCTCCTTCAGTTGCTGCTGCGTTCTTTGCAAAATTCTCATGCTGATCCGCGTGGGTATTGAGAGCAGAGGCAGGCAGGAAAACACGGCGTCGTAGCCGCCCGTGAGATGTTCCGCAGAATGCGCCATAACCTGCAGACGCGGGTCGTCGATCAGATTCAGTTTACGGATAAACGCAGGCTGGATCTCAAAGGCATCAAGCCGGGCATCAGCACGCATACGGTTCAAAATACGTCGGGTCAGTACGCCATCAGCAGCCCCTAACTCCGCGATATGTAAGGATGTTGTCCAGTCGATCTGGTTGAGCATGGCATGGCACAACCAGGGAGACGACGGCATCAGCGTTCCCATGGTCCGTGGTGAACTAATAAAATTCTGCAAATAAAAAAATTGATTCTGGATCGAAAGACCGGTGTTCTTAATCGTCATTCTCGCGGCATTCAACATATTAACCACCTCCTGAAAACATAGACCCTTATATAACAGAAAAATTCTTAAGAAATGATTATTAAGGGGAATAAACGTCAGGAGGAACAATTAAAAACAAATCACATGGGATAACTCCCAAAAAATGAGGCATGCGCAGGTCCGTGCACAAATAAAAAGGCCAATGTCAGGTGACATTGGCCTTCTCACACACTCTCTGAAGTCAGTCAGATGTTATTTATACAACTCAACATTTGCACGGTTCAGGCTGGAGTCACCCGGCGTACCGGCACCGACAACGCGGTAATGTGTTGCGCCTTTATCGCTGGCGATCTGGTTCAGCGCATCCGTCATGCTGCCTGGGACGGTGCTTGGGGCACTGACAGAAACCATACCCAGTGACTGATAAGTCCCACTTTCAGCCTGCTGTGCAGTGATTGGGGAAGCGGCCAGCGCAGAGAATGAAGCAACAGTAATGGCAACAGCAGTAATTGCAGGTAAGAGTTTCATATTACGCACCTTTCTTTCGTTAGTTTCGTTAATTAATGGAGCGGAAGCAATCCGTTGAAATAATTATCGCTTAACGAATGAAAGCAGGCGTAATGCAACGTAAAGAAGTTTAACCTTTGTGGTAAAAATAAGGAGGGAATGAAAGTAAATATGTAGACACTGATAAGCTGAGGAGAATCAAAGATATTTTATGGAGAAATGATGAAGAGTTTTCAAAGTTATTTAGGACCGGCACAACATTCGCACGAATCGACGGCGGAGTGCAATCACTGATATGATTATTTTTTATGAATTTTCTGCTTCCTTGATCACCTGCACAGTCAGGAACGCAGATTCGGGTTTCCGCGCGGGCGGAACTCATTTTAACAAGAAACGTAAAACGCTTTTATGGAGAGCATAAATTATGGCAGGTGGTAGCCTTCTGGCTTTGATCGATGACATTGCATCAATTCTTGATGACGTAGCGGCGATGAGTAAAGTCGCGGCCAAGAAAACGGCCAGCGTACTGGGAGACGACTTAGCGCTCAATGCGCAGCAGGTCACGGGGGTTAAGGCTGACCGGGAGCTGCCCATCGTCTGGGCGGTGGCTAAAGGGTCCATGCTGAATAAGGCCATTCTGGTGCCACTGGCTTTGCTTATCAGCGCCTTTATTCCCTGGGCAATTACGCCGCTGCTGATGATTGGGGGCGCGTACCTGTGTTACGAAGGGTTCGAAAAAATCGCGCATAAACTGATGCCCGGCAAGCATCATGAAGAAGAAAAACCGGCGGCTGAGCAGGTAAAAAATGAAGCCGACGCTAAAAAGCTCGAAAAAGAGAAAGTAAAAGGCGCCGTCCGGACTGACTTCATTTTGTCAGCCGAAATCATTGTGATTTCTCTCGGTATCGTCTCCGCCGCACCGTTCATCAATCAGGTCACTGTCATGGTGCTGATCGCCGTCGCGATGACCATTGGCGTGTACGGTCTGGTGGGGGCGATTGTGAAAATCGACGATGCCGGTTTATACCTGAGCAAACTGTCCGGCGAAAGTAGCGTCATGAACGGCGTACGCGCATTTGGGCGCGGCATCGTGAATCTCGCCCCGTGGCTGATGAAAACGCTGTCAGTGGTGGGGACTGTCGCCATGTTCCTGGTCGGTGGCAGCATTATCAGCCACGGGCTGCCGTTTATGCACAGCCTGATTGAGCCTCTGACGCACGGCCATGAAAGCTGGGTCAATACGCTGATTACCGGTGCAACGGATTTAGTTGTCGGTCTGATTGTCGGCGCGGCCGTACTGGCGCTGGTAATGATTGGGCAGAAAATGTTTGGTAAGAAATAAAATCGCCATATTTCGATAATACCTCTGCAGCGAAGATGATGAACCTGCAGAGGTTATTTTCACTTAACCATATTTTTTCGTGAAAATATTGACAACGGTTAGTGTAAAAGATGAGAACTGCTGCGGTAATGTGAGTGACGGGCAGGCAATTCCCCAATGCGTTTGAAACTTTTTTCTGAATGGGGTGAACGATACGTTCTGGAACCATCAGGGTAATAGGCACGAATATAGTACGCTTCATATTTACTGCCTTTAACTGTCCCCCATGAATGATCATTCGCTTCGGGCTCTTCCAGGGTCACAGAAAAGCCAGCCAAAACTGGCTTGTACCTCGGATAACTCCAGCCCCCACTATAATCAGTACATCCTCCATAACGGTAGACTTTTTTACATTCCTCTAATGTTTTGAAAGTTCGTGTATTTTTATAAATATCATCGTAAGCCGAAGACTCAGCGACCTGACAAAGAGCCAGTGGCCTGCTGGATGACTCGCAATCTTTAGCACTTATATAGATGGGGATCCTATTTCCAACAGGAATGTAAAAATAAGCCAGTATTGCTAAAGTCATAATAAAACAGACAGCACTCTCACGTGTAAACCTGTTAATAACACGACCATACAGTTCGATAAAGTAATTAAAAACCATGGAAATATCCTTATAAACACATGAGGTATAAAAAACCCATGGAGTTTATAAGCTTTCGGGGAAGAGTTCACTGCCAATTTATTCACTGGCCGTGTTATTTATTAAACCATAATTTATTTATATAGTAATTACCCCACAATCCGTTATATATATTCCTCATGAATATTTCACAATAACAATATCAAAACCTGCTTAAACTCATTGCCCCTGCCGGTCAGGAAAGACAATGAGCAAGCGTCACTGATTTCAGTTCTTCGAGGCCACCAGCATCATAATATCGCTGGTAAAGGTGCCGTCGGGCTGTATCTCGTAATGTTTTACCACGTCATCTGACATCACTTTTTGCAGCTCACGGATAGCCACAGCGAAGTGTTCCGGGGTGCGCATCCTTGCGATCCAGCTGGTGTACTCCAGCGGCAGGCGGTCGGTTGTGACCTCGCCGGCGATCAGACCAGCCTCAGACGCCATCTTCAGCCATTCACCCGGCGAATAATTGCGGACATGCGAAGTGTCGCGCAGCACCTCGACGGTTTGCAGGTAAATATCCAGCAGCGGATGCCCCGGCGACACGACGTCCATCATGATGAATTTTCCGCCCGGTTTCAGCACACGCGCCACTTCACGCAGCGCCTGTCCGACATCATGCCAGTGGTGTGCAGAATAACGGCTGATTATCACATCCGCGCTGTGGTCGTCGAACGGCAGCGATTCCGCCACGCCCTGCCTTACCGTGATGTTATTCAGCTGTTTGTCGCTGGCCGCCTGCGCGACCACATCCAGCATTTGCGCGGATAAATCATAGGCAATCACATTTTTCACCGCACCTGCGGCAACAAAACTGGCATGGCCTGCGCCACAGCCTAAATCGATCACCTGTGCCTCTTTATATGGCGCCAGCAGCGTCGCCAGACGTTGCAAATCTTTGCCCTGCGAGTGAACCGCGCTGGTCAGATAATCCTGCGCCTGTGAACCAAATTGCTTATCAACCGCCTGACTGTGGGTATTTTTCATGTTCATCATTGCTCCTGTCTGTCTTGTTTTTTGTCACAGGAATTCGGGTTTCGCGTGACCTCAAAATCACTATAGGCATTGTTCTATACGGGTACAATATGAGCGTTTATACTGGTATGAGTTGATTCCTGTCTGAGAAAACAATGATGGATAATACAGAGTCGCTCAGCGGCCCGAAGGCGCTGGGTTTATTTTTGCGCACGCACCGCGAACGTACCACGCCCGAAATGGTCGGCCTGCCGGGGTCCTCGCGCCGCCGGACCAGCGGACTGCGCCGCGAGGAGCTGGCACAAATCAGCGGTATCAGCGCCACCTGGTACACCTGGATTGAACAGGGGCGCGATGTGTCAATCTCTGCCACTACGCTCGACAGTCTCGCCAAAGCATTACGGATGGAACCGGCCGCCCGTGACTATCTGTTCAGTTTAGCCTCGATGAAAGACCCGCAGGCGGTGCCCTCGCCCACGGCACCGGGCGTTGGCCTGAAAAACTGCGTCAATCAGCTGACATGCCCTGCCTACCTGCTCGACAGCAGCTGGAACGTGCTGGCGTGGAATCCGCCAGCCGGTGCCCTGTTCAGCGGCTGGCTGGATGTGGATCCTCAGCCTAATCTGCTGGATTTTATGTTTCTCAATCCCTTAGCACGTCAGCTGGTCACCGACTGGGCGGAGCGCGCCAAGCGGGTGGTCGCTGAATTTCGCGCCGAAACCAGCCATTACGCGCATTCAGATGCGGTGCGTCAGACCGTTATCAGCCTGCGTGAACGCAGCGCCGGGTTTGATCAGTGGTGGACGCAGCAGGAGGTGCTGGCGCGCGAAGGCGGCGAGCGGCATTTTAATCATCCACGTGAAGGGGGAAAAAGTTACCGCCAGCAGACCTTTTTCCCGGCGGGATATGCCGAATGTAAGCTGGTTATGCTGGTGCCTGAAGGGGATAACTGACGGGCTGACAGCCCTGTTTTACCTCACTAAATCGGCGTTGCCGGCAATTGACATATCATTGCCGTATGTGTGAGGCTGATTCGATTGATTCCCCGTATTATTTCTCCACTGACGGATAATGATCATGATGACACGCCAGATTTATCAGGATGACGACATCGAGATTCGTGTGGCGACCGAACTTGAGGCCGTGCTGCACGTTGCGGCGATTCAGGATTCGGTCAATGAAATTGGCGCCTGGGAAACCTGGTGCACCGAAAGCTACACGGCGGATGACAGCCGCAAATATCTCGCAGACAGTGAACTGAAACGCCATCGCGGCGCTGAGTTCAATTTCTGTTTGTTTGAGCGCGCCAGCGGTAATCTGATTGGCAGCGTGAGCCTCAACCGCATCGTTCATGAATATAAGTTCGCCAATCTCGGCTATTGGATCCGCACCGGTTACACCGGGCGCGGTCTGGCAACGCTGGCGGTCAGAGCCGCGGCACGTTTCGCCTTTACCGAACTCGAACTGACGCGACTGGAAATTGTGGCGATGGAGGGCAATGCCCGCAGCCGCCGCGTGGCGGAAAAAGCAGGTGCCACTTCCGAAGGCCTGCACCGCAACCGGCTTTATTATCATGGTCAGCCGCGCGACGCCTGGGTCTATTCCCTGATCCCAGGCGATCTCTGAGCTGGCTTCACAAAAAAGATAAGGCACTGAACATGACTTTTTCTACCCATACCGTATCTACCGACTGGCTGGCGAAGAATCTGAATTCACCGGACGTCGTCATTATCGATTGTCGTAAATCCAAGCCCGGCATTACGCCGCCGATTGATTTCCATGGAAAATATCTCGAAGCGCACATTCCCAACGCCATTTACGTGGAAGTGGACGCCATCTCCGACTGCTCAACCGGCCTGCCGCATATGATGCCGACGGCGGAGGCGTTCTCCGCGTCGATGAGCCGTTTAGGCGTGGCCGACACGCAAACTATCGTGCTTTATGATGAAGGCGATTTGTTCTCCGCACCGCGCGTCTGGTGGATGCTGACCAGCTTCGGCGCGAAAAGTGTACGCGTGCTGGACGGGGGGCTGAATGCCTGGATTGCCGAAGGCAAACCGACACAAAGCGGCGAACACACCCGTGTGCCTTCAACGTTTAACGCAAAACTGGTACGTCCGGTGGTGGTCGACGCGCAGCAGGTCAAAGCGTCACTCGGCAAGGTGCAAATCATCGACGCCCGTTCGCTGGCACGCTTTAAAGCTGAAGCGCCGGAACCGCGTCCGGGTCTGCACGGCGGCCATATCCCCGGCAGTATCAGCGTGCCTTTTACTGAGCTGACGCAGGACGGGCACCTGAAAGCGCCGGATGCGCTGAAAGCAACCTTTGAACGTCTGGGCGTGGATCTGCATAAACCGGTGATCACCAGTTGCGGATCGGGTGTGACTGCCGCCGCACTGGCATTCGGGCTGGATGCGCTGGGTGTGAAAGAGGTGTCGTTGTACGACGGTTCCTGGGCGGAATGGGGTGACGTAAACGAAGATTACCCTATTGAAACGCACTGAAACCGGTGAAGCGCGTACACCCTCGCCGGGCTGAGAAGCCCGGCTTTTTTACGCCGTTTTTTGCAGGGTGAGCTCGCTCACGCCAAACGACTGAGCAATCTCTTTCATCAGGGTGATCACGCCGTAAGCCCGCCTCGGGACTTCCGTGAACGCCTCGATCAGCAGCGGCTGGCTGACCGGTTCCTGCGCGATTTCACGCAGCGCCTGCCGCAACAGGAGCAGATGTCCGGGGGAGGTGTGTGGCGAAGTGATAAGCGGCAGGCCGGGAACGGCCGCCGTTTGTCCGACCACAATCAGGCCGCGAAGCGCGTCCGGTTCTGAGCGCTGCAGCAACGCCATGGTGACGCAATCCACCGCCGCGATATCCGCTTTATTCTGCTGAACTACGTGCAGCGACTCCCGGTGGCTGCCGGTGGCGCTGGCGGCAGAAAAGAATTGCCCGGTGTGTGCCAGCGGCGCAACCAGCGCACGCAGGCTGTTGTAGCCAGACTGAGAATCAGTGCTGTTAAAGGCCAGACGCCGGTGGCGGAAATCGGCGAGATGGCGCCCCTGATCGTCCTCGCGCGCGACTAAAAAACTTCGATAGCGAAAACCATCACAGCCCGGTGCGAGATAGCTGAATGTGCCGACCAGTTGCACCTCTGGCAGGCTTTCTACCAGCGGAAATCCGCAGGTCTGGCTGAGCAGTAAATCAGGCATTTGCCAGTGAGCCAGTAAATCCTGCGGCCAGCTCAGGGTATCGGGGGTATCAGACAGGCCAAGCCGCCGGAGTTTATCGCGCAAAACGCTGGCGAAGGCCTCCACGTCGGCAGGTGAAATGGCGTACATCGGTAAGGACATCAGCATTATCCGGCGACTCCGTCAGAGGGTTTCCTGCTGATAATCATAGTCGCTGCGCTGCGGTTGCGCCGCTATTGCATCCGGCGCAAAAGGATGGCTTTCCACTTTTACCGGCGAACGCGTGTGGTCGCGAAACCACTGCCGGTAACCTTTCACCACAAACCCCTCGCTGCGCGCTTTGTACGCTTCGCGGTCGGAAAAATAAACCTGACGCAGCGCAAACCACGGCACCCCCGGCAAATCGTGATGCACCAGGTGATAGTTCAGATTGAGAAACAGCAGACGCCACACAAAACCCGCTTCATTCAGTGTCGATCTCGCTTGCGGTGCATGTTCTGCGCGGTGCTCAAAGAAGGACCGGACTTTGGTCAGGCTCAATGCCGGATAACTTACGGCCAGAACAAAATACAGCGGCGACAGCCCGCGCTGCGCCATCCAGCCAAGTAACACCGCCAGCATCGCGCCATGCACCAGCCACATAATCACCGGGCGCCACTCTCCGCGCAGTACAGCCAGCAGCGCCCCGGTCAGCGTACTCACAATATCTGACAGCGGGCCGAGCAGCATCCTTCCCGGCAAGGTATTGCGCAGGCGGACAACCCCTTTCATGGCGGGCGACAGATTTTCCCAGCTGGCGCGGCTGAAATAATAGCCCTCCGGGTCATCGCCGGGCAGCGTGAGATGTTCATTGCGGTGATGTTGTAAATGCGTATCGCGATACAGGCCGTAGGGATACCAGACCGCCAGCGGCAAGGTGCCAAACAGCTGGTTCAGCCAGGGTTTGCGGGTCGGATGCCCGTGGATGAGTTCATGTTGCAGCGACATATACCAGGTGGTGAACCAGAGAAGCAGCGGCGTGCCCAACCATGGCCCGAGTTGATGCCAGTAAAACACCGTCGCAAACCAGCCGCCGTAGACTGAGACAATCAGCAGCCAGGTGGGAATTTCCAGCCGCCACCAGACATGGCGGGAGCGGGAGGCGATGTCGGCCCGCTGACGGGCGCTGAGGTAAAACGAAGAGGACGCCATAATGTGCCAGAGTAAAAAGACCTGACACATTATCGGGCAGCCGGAAGACGCCGCTAACTAACTTAAAACACTATCTATTGCCAGCCAGCGGCTAAAGCACTCAGCCCTGTATATCTTTTTGCAATGCCTGAGTAAATTCCTCCATCGGGCAGAAACCTTGTTTATCGACAGTACAGCCGTCGATTTGCAACGTCACACGCTGAGGCGGATTTTTAAGGCTCAGTGCCACATTGTTACGGATCTGCTTCGCCGTCGGATAAACGTATTCGATTTTCATCAGATCTTTATTGGCCTGCTTGTCATGCCAGCGCTGGAAGACCACGGTGCCGCTGATCGGCGTACGTTCGTACTGGCCAGGCAACTGGTAATCCTGCGTTTTCAGTGCGGCGAGCAGAGAAGCGATATTGGAATCATGCCCGACCAGCACCGCCAGTTTTGCCTGCTGAGCCGCTTTCTCATCGGCGGTATTGGCGTGTTGTGGATCCAGTGCACCGGCAATAAAGGTCAGCAGCGGTTTAGCCGCGTTCGCAGCAATGGCCGGAGAGCCAAACAGCGTCTCGTGATACAGATTTTTGATATTTTCCAGCTGTGTCCATTGCTCAGGCGTACTGATTTTTCCCCAGGCAATATCCTTCATCGGGAAACCTTCGTAATACTGCAACATGAACGCATCGGTCGCGCCGGTCGCCATTCGCAGAGGCCCGGTAATTCCCGGCTCTTTGCCCTGCGTCAGCACCACTTCCGATGGCTGAGAAGCCAGATCGCACTGCTGCTTCTCTTTACAGATCTTGCTGTTTTTGTAATCGAGGATGCTTTCCAGCAACTGGTAGTTTGGCTTGAGGCGCTGATTCAACCCCGTCAGACCGCCCTCGCCTGCGTGCTGGTTAATGGAATTCAGTGCGCCGGTTTTAAAGGTATCGTTCACTTCTGCGGTAATGATCGGGTTAAACACCGGATCCATTTTGCCGACTTCAACGCGGTTAAGTACCGTGACATCACAGCCAGGGAAAGCCCCGGTGGTGAAATGCTTCGCGGTATCAATGGTGCGCGGCAGGCTGTTGGCGTAGGTAAAGACCTGTGCATTTTCCGGGCATCCGGTGGCGGGCAGCAGTTTGTCCTTTGCCAGCCAGGCGCGGAAATAATGCCCCATGTGTTCAGAAATCTGGCCGCCTTTTGGCGTCAGTAATCCGCCTTCGGTTTTCCACACCGGCCAGGTGTGCGTGGTGGATTCGGCAAGCACATCACCATAATTCACCAGCGGCGCGCGGATGCCGTGGCGGCTGAGCACCAGCACTTGTTGCAGTTCGAGATTATCAGACTGTGCAGCCTGAGCGGCCGGTAAGATGAGCGGTAAAACGCAGGCAAAGGCTGACAACGCAAGATAACGGGATGCTTTTTTCACGAGTGATCCTCTTAATGAATAGTTTTACAGATTCCCTGAAAACAAAAACACCGCAGAAACCAACGGATTGATTCCTGCGGTGAATTTTCAGCATAGTGGAATATTCATCAGAAGTGGGGGATCAGGTTCACAACCTGCGCCCTGTGTATTGTTCAGTCACAAAGAAACCGGATCAGAACTGATAGCGAAGCCAGGCAAAGAAAACATTGCCGTTATTGTAGGTGCCCGGAATATAGGTCGCCTGAAAGGTCAGTTTGTTATAGCCGACGGAGGCCAGCGGCAACACGATGGGAATGGGGATATATTCGTAATCATCCCGCGCCGTCACCGCCGCGGTATAGCCCAGACCTACCCGAAAATTTTTGTCTTCTGCGGGCGTCCATATTTTTTCCCAACCGTAACCGCCAATCGGTTCCCATTTATTATGCGAGTCTTTAAACGCCATGAAATAAATGCCGTGCCAGTTCCCTTTATCATCGTACCGGGAAATACCATAACCGCCGCCCCACGGGCGCTCATTATATTTGTCGGTTTTTTCTTTATCGTAGGTAAGACGGTTATGCCAGGTAATCACCGGCAGATAAACGTCCTGCGCCTCAGGCGCGTTCCAGGTTTCGGCCACGTTTTCTTTGAACGTATCCCACATGCCTGGAAAAATAGATTCCTTTCCATCCCAATTGGGTGTGCTCGTCGGATTAACACCGCTGTTGGTTGCCCAAACCGGTGAACTCAATCCCAGCGATAATACAACACCCATATAACAGATTAATTTGTTGATAGACATATTCACAATAACTCCCTGTTTAGGGGTGCATCATAAACAAATCATGGCTCAATAAATTAAACGAAGGTATAACAAAAACATCTGCACATTTTCAATTCGATGAATTTACAGCATTTAAGATTTCTATTATCAGATTTATCCGTAATTTATTTAGGCCTCGTTTAGATAAACGTCTTATGTGAGCTGATTCAGCAAAACAGGAATCATAAAACACATCAGGAATAATCTTAATGTACTGTATAGTTAATTGAAGAAAGTTTTAGAACTGAAAGCGGAACCAGCCAAACAATACGTTCCCCTTACTGTTGCCGCCGGGCACATAAGTGGCCTGGAAGGTCAGCCTTGAGTAGCCTGCTGACACCAAAGGCAGCACCATCGGGAAAGGAACGTAATCATAATTATCACGCGCCGATACAGCGGCAACATACCCGGCACCTAAACGAAACTCTTTATCACTCAGGGGTTGCCATATTTTTTCATAACCGTAACCGGCTACGGGCTCCCATTTATTAAAAGAATCTTTAAATGCCATGGCATAAAGTGCATGCCAGTTTCCTTTTTCGTCATAACGTGACACCCCGTATCCACCGCCCCAGGGATGCTCATTATAACCATCAATTTGTTTTTTACTGTGCGTGTGCCGGTTATGGCGGGTTAATACCGGAAGAAACAGATCTTGCTGCTGGGGTGCTTTCCAGGTTTCAGCAATATTATTTTTAAATGTTGACCACAATCCGTCGTTATTTTCCTGCCCGGAGACTGCCTGAGCGGGGGGGATAATATGACTTTCACCGGCCTGAACATAACCGGCACCTAATAACGAAAGGGTGAAAAAAGAATATGAAACTACTGCGCGAATATTCACGAAATGATTATTTTTCATTGGCGTTATTGCCCTGTTGAGTTGACCAGGACATTATATGACGTCAAATAAATATGAATACTGAATGATATATTAAGAAAACATAAATCGAATAAATAGATCTTTTTATGCCGTTAAAAAACAGCACCTTAGAACGATGATGATCGGCTGAACGCAGAAAAATGAGTTCCGTCTGGTGGCGCTGACAGATGACTGCTTTCTTTCAGAGATGCCCTGACATAAAAAAATCCGCAGGCTTTCGCACTGCGGATTTTTATTACTGACACCGGTTAAGCATCAACCGAGCTGTTTACGCGCATTGCGGAACATGCGCATCCACGGGCTGTCTTCGCCCCACTCTTCCGGATGCCAGGAGTTGCTGACAGTACGGAATACGCGCTCAGGGTGCGGCATCATAACGGTGACGCGGCCTGACAGGTTGGTCACCGCCGTAATCCCGTTCGGAGAGCCGTTCGGGTTCGCCGGATAGGCTTCCGTCGCCTGACCGTTGTTATCCACAAAACGCAGCGCCACCAGGTTGCTGTGCTCGATTTGTGCCAGATGCGCCGCATCACGCACTTCCACGTGGCCTTCACCGTGGGAAACAGCGATTGGCATACGTGAACCGGCCATGCCCTGCATGAACATCGACGAGCTGGCGGTCACTTCCACCAGGCTGAAGCGTGCTTCAAAGCGATCAGACAGGTTACGCACAAAGCGCGGCCAGTGTTCAGCCCCCGGGATCAGCTCTTTCAGGTTCGACATCATCTGGCAGCCGTTACATACGCCCAGCGCCAGCGTTTGCGGACGGTGGAAGAACTCTTCGAACTCTTCACGCACGCGGTCGTTGAACAGAACTGATTTCGCCCAGCCTTCACCCGCGCCCAGCACGTCACCGTAAGAGAACCCGCCGCACGCCACCAGCGTGTGGAAATCCTGCAAATCACGGCGACCGGCCAGCAAATCGCTCATGTGCACATCAACCGCATCAAAACCTGCACGGTGGAAAGCGGCAGCCATTTCAACGTGGGAGTTAACGCCCTGCTCGCGCAGTACCGCCACTTTCGGACGCGCGCCCTTCGCGATGTACGGCGCCGCCACGTCTTCGTCAGGAGCAAATGTCAGTTTGACGTTCAGACCCGGATCGAGATCCTGAGTTTTGGCCTGATGTTCCTGATCGGCACATTCCGGGTTATCGCGCAGACGCTGCATCTGCCAGGTGGTTTCTGCCCACCAGGTACGCAGCGTGGTACGGCTTTCGCTGTACACCGGCTTGCTGCCGGAAGAAATGATGAAGCGATCGCCGGTTTCTGCGGTGCCGAGATAATGTGTGCAATCCGCCAGACCAAAATCAGCCAGCGTTTTCTCAACCGCTTCACGGTCTGATGCACGCACCTGGATCACCGCGCCCAGTTCTTCGTTGAACAAGGCTGCCAGCGAATCGTTACCCAGCGCCGCGATATCGGCAGTCAGGCCGCAATGCCCGGCGAAGGCCATTTCAGCCAGCGTCACCAGCAGACCACCGTCGGAACGGTCATGGTAAGCCAGTAATTTTTGCTCAGACACCAGCGCCTGCATGGCGTTGAAGAAGCCACCCAGTTGCTCTGCGCTGCGCACATCGGCAGGCGTGTTGCCGAGCTGACGGTAAACCTGCGCCAGCGCCGTCGCACCCAGTGCGTTATGGCCGGCACCCAGATCCACCAGCAGCAGCGCGGTGTCACCTTTATCCGTGCGCAGTTGCGGCGTCACGGTGTGGCGCACGTCTTCAACGCGGGCAAATGCCGTAATCACCAGAGAAAGAGGTGAGGTCATTTCGCGTTGTTCATTGCCTTCCTGCCAGCGGGTTTTCATCGACATGGAGTCTTTGCCCACCGGAATGGTGATGCCCAGCGCCGGACAAAGCTCTTCACCCACCGCTTTCACCGCGGCATATAATCCGGCATCTTCGCCAGGGTGACCGGCGGCAGACATCCAGTTCGCTGAAAGCTTAACGCGTTTCAGGCTGCCGATTTCGACAGCGGCGATGTTGGTCAGCGCTTCGCCCACGGCCATACGACCCGAGGCGGCGAAGTCCAGTAAGGCGATTGGCGCACGTTCGCCCAGTGACATCGCTTCACCGTGGTAGCTGTCGAGGCTGGCGGTCGTGACCGCGCAGTCAGCAACCGGGATTTGCCACGGCCCCACCATCTGGTCGCGCGCCACCATACCGGTGACGGTACGGTCGCCGATGGTGATCAGGAAGGTTTTCTCGGCAACCGCCGGCAGATGCAGAACGCGGTTTACCGCTTCAGCAATCTGAATATTTTCCGCATTCAGGTCGTCGCCGTTGGCTTTCAGCGTGGTGACGTCGCGGGTCATTTTCGGCGTTTTACCCAGCAGAACGTCGAGCGGCATATCAATCGGCTGGTTGTCGAAATGGCTATCTTCCAGAGTCAGATGCATTTCTTCAGTGGCTTCACCGATCACCGCGTAAGGTGCGCGCTCACGTTTACAGATGGCATCAAACTGCGCCAGCTGTGCTGGTGCGACGGCCATGACATAACGTTCCTGAGATTCGTTACACCAGACTTCCAGCGGGCTCATGCCCGGTTCGTCGTTGAGGATGTCGCGCAGCTGGAAACGACCGCCACGGTTACCATCGCTCACCAGTTCCGGCATGGCGTTGGACAAACCACCGGCACCGACGTCATGGATAAACAGAATCGGGTTGTCTTCGCCGAGCTGCCAGCAGCGGTCGATCACTTCCTGGCAACGACGTTCCATTTCCGGGTTATCGCGCTGTACGGAAGCAAAATCCAGATCCGCATCCGACTGACCTGAGGCCATCGAAGAAGCCGCACCGCCGCCCAAACCGATATTCATCGCCGGGCCGCCGAGCACAATCAGTTTCGCGCCAACGGTGATTTCACCTTTCTGCACGTGATCGGCACGGATGTTGCCGATACCCCCGGCCAGCATGATCGGCTTGTGGTAACCGCGCAGTTCAGGGCCGTTGTGGCTGTTGACGTTTTCTTCATAAGTACGGAAGTAGCCCAGCAGTGCCGGACGACCGAATTCGTTGTTGAACGCAGCGCCGCCCAGCGGGCCGTCGGTCATGATATCCAGCGCGGTCACGATACGATCCGGCTTACCGAAATCTTCTTCCCACGGCTGTTCAAAGCCCGGAATACGCAGGTTGGAAACGGAGAAACCGACCAGACCGGCTTTCGGTTTTGCACCGCGACCGGTTGCGCCTTCGTCACGGATTTCACCGCCGGAGCCGGTTGCCGCACCCGGCCAGGGAGAGATCGCCGTCGGGTGGTTATGCGTTTCGACCTTCATCAGAATGTGCGCCTGCTCCTGATGGAAATCGTACAGACCGTCTTTCGCATCGGCGTAAAAACGGCCGACCTGTGAACCTTCCATCACGGCGGCGTTGTCTTTATACGCGGACAGCACGTGATCGGGCGTCTGTTCGAAGGTGTTCTTGATCATCTTGAACAAGGATTTCGGCTGCGTTTCGCCGTCAATAATCCAGTCAGCGTTGAAGATTTTATGACGGCAGTGTTCGGAGTTAGCCTGCGCGAACATATACAGCTCGATGTCAGTCGGGTTGCGCCCCAACGACGTGAAGGCTTCCATCAGGTAATCAATTTCGTCCTGCGCCAGCGCCAGACCCAGTTTGATGTTGGCCGTTTCCAGCGCGCTGCGGCCTTCGCCGAGAATATCAACGTGCTGCACCGGCGCAGGCTGATGCTGTGCAAACAGCGCACTGGCGTCTTCCAGATTGCCGAAGAGCGTTTCCATCATCCGGTCATGCAATAAAGCGCCCAGCTGTGCCCACTGCGCTTCGCTCAGCTGCGGAGCCTGCACGTAGAAGGCCAGACCGCGCTCCAGACGCAGAACCTGCGACAAACCGCAGTTGTGTGCAATGTCAGTGGCTTTGGAAGACCAGGGAGAAATGGTGCCAGGGCGTGGCGTGACCAGCAGTAAACGACCGGTTGGAGCGTGTTCAGCGAGAGAAGGACCGTATTTCAGGAGGCGTTGTAACTTGGTTTGTTCGTCCGAACTCAGCGGCGCGCTGACATCGGCAAAGTGTACATATTCGGCGTAGATATCGCTGACCGGAAGGCGGGCATCCTGACAGCGGGACAACAATTTGTTAATGCGAAAAGCCGACAAAGCGGGCGAACCACGCAGTATTTCCATAATCACAGATCTCTCGTCTTCGAAGACACTGACCACAGTGCTTCATTGGGCGCAACAGGGGGAAAACGCGGCCTATTATAAAGAAAGCCTTCGCCTGACGAAACCGTTTGCGCAGTGAATATTGATATTCATTTATAGGCAGGCATTTCGTGCGGGTATTATGAATAAAGTTGCAGACTGTCGTTTTGTTGAGCAAAATGCGTCAGCACTGGGGATATAACCATACAAACTGCACAGCATATCGTAAAAAAACAAGAGCGCCGCAGCGAGATAACTATTTGAAGCGACTAAAATTTAATTATTTCCTCATGGGAATTGCCGCCCTGTTGCTGGCGCTGGCCTTATGGCCTGCCGTGCCGTGGCATCGGGGTGAAGGTGACCAGCTGGATCAAATAAAATCCCGTGGAGAATTGCGCGTCAGCACGCTCAATTCTCCACTGACTTTTATGGACTCACCGGAAGGTAATCTCGGCTTCGATTACGAACTGGCAAAACGCTTCGCAGATTATCTGGGGGTGAAGCTCGTCGTCTCTCAGCACACCACCGTCGACGCGATGTTCAACGAACTCGATCACGATAAAGCCGACATGCTGGCGTCCGGTCTGGTCTACAACAATGAACGGCTGAAAAACTACCGCGCCGGGCCGGAATACTATTCCATCTCCCAGCAACTGGTTTACCGGCAGGGCTCCGCCCGGCCAAAAAGTTTTGCCGACATTAAAGGCACTCTGGTGGTTTCCGCCGGAACCGCGCACATCCCGACACTGGAAGCCGCAGGCAAAAAATTCCCCAACCTGACGTGGAGCACCACTGACAAGATGTCGCCACGCGACCTTCTGCAGCAGGTGGAAAATGGCAAACTGGATTACACGCTGGGCGATTCAGTGACCATCGCGCTGATGCAGCGTGTCTATCCACGCCTTGCCGTCGCGTTTGACGTTACCGAAGATGAACCCGTCACCTGGTATTACCGCAAGCAGCCCGACGACGACAGCCTCTCCGCCGCTATGCTCGACTTTTTCAGCCAGATTGCCGACGACGGCACTCTGCAAAAGCTCGAGGAGAAATACCTCGGCCACGTCGGCGATTTCGATTACGTCGATACACGCACTTTCCTGAACGCCATCGACAAAACGCTGCCTGACTTGCAGCCATTGTTCGAAAAATACGCGCAGGATATCGACTGGCGCTTACTCGCCGCCATCGCGTATCAGGAATCACACTGGGATCCGCAGGCCAAATCACCCACCGGCGTGCGCGGTGTGATGATGCTAACCCGTGCCACCGCCTCGGGGCTGGACGTGGATGACCGGACCGACGCCGAGCAAAGTATCCGTGGCGGCGCGCTCTATCTGTCGCGACTGATGGAGAAAATGCCGGACAGCATTCCGCAGGACGAGAAAATCTGGTTTGCCCTTGCGGCCTATAACATGGGTTACGGCCACATGCTGGATGCCCGCAAACTGACGGCGCAGCAGAAAGGCAACCCCGACAGCTGGGCGGATGTGAAGCAGCGTCTGCCTATGCTTAATCAGAAACGCTACGCGGGCCGCACCACCTACGGGTATGCGCGCGGGACGCAGGCTTATAATTACGTGGAAAATATCCGCCGCTATCAGCTCAGCCTGGTGGGATATCTGACGGAAAAAGAGAAACAGCTGGCACAGCAGGCGGCATTGCAGGCCCAGTTAGGCCAGGGCTATCCGGCGGTGGAAGCGAAGGAAGCGCTGGCAGAGTAAGGCAGGCGGGGTTATTCGGGTTCTGCGCCTTGTTCAGCAGCGCGTTGCGCCAGTCTGAGGGCTTTTTTCTGACTGCGGCGATAACGGAAAAAAGCGCTCAGCTGTTCCGAACACGCCTGCGCCAGAACGCCGGAGGTAATCTCTATCTGATGATTCATGCCCGGATGGCGCAGCACGTCGAGCAGTGATCCGGCGGCACCGGTTTTAGCATCTGCCGCGCCATACACCACACGGCGGATCCGGCTGTGAATCATCGCGCCGGCACACATCACGCAAGGCTCAAGAGTGACATACAGCGTGGCATCAATCAGGCGATAGTTTTGCACCGCGCAGCCGCCCTGGCGCAGCGCCATAATTTCGGCATGTGCAGTCGGATCGTGATGCCCGATGGAACGGTTCCAGCCTTCGCCAATGACCCGGTTATCCAAAACCAATACAGCGCCCACCGGCACTTCGCCTTCATCCTGCGCTTTCAGAGCCAGAGTCATGGCATATTGCATCCATTCTTCGTCACCCTTTGTCTCGTTCATCACTGTCTCTGTCACTTCAACCTCAGCCAATATTTCCTGCGGTCATTATACCTTTGTTCAGCCGCCCCGCCCACGGCAGCCAGGTGTATTCAGCCAAACAAATTGATCTGATGAATGAGTAATATCTCTGATGGAGTTTACCTGATGCCGCATCGCGGACTCCCTTTGAAAAACACTGAGCGAAACAGATAATAACCTTAATATTCATGAGGATTAGCACTGGTTTTTTGCGATAAAAAACAGCAAATATTGCGTCAGATCAAATCGTGTTACCGGTAACAATCATAAGATTTCCTTGTACCCACTAAGAATTAACAATAAGGAAATACATTATGGCTACTGCAACTTTCTTTATCCCTTCTGTCAATGTCATCGGTTCCGGCGCACTCAACGAGGCGGCCACCGCCATCTCCCAACACGGTTTTCATCATGCATTGATCGTTACCGATAAAGTGTTATTCGATATCGGCGTCGTTAAACAGGTTCAGGAATTACTGGCGCAAAGCGATGTACAAAGCAGCGTCTACCACGGCACGCACCCTAACCCAACCACCCGCAATGTGCGCGAAGGCCTGGACGTTCTGCAACGCGATGGCTGTGACTGCGTGATTTCACTCGGCGGCGGTTCTCCGCATGACTGTGCTAAAGGCATTGCGCTGCTCGCCACCAATGGCGGTGACATTAAAGATTATGAGGGCGTAGACCGCTCGGCAAAACCTCAGTTGCCGCTGATTTCCATTAACACCACAGCCGGTACTGCATCAGAAATGACCCGTTTTTGCATCATCACTGATGAAGAACGCCACATCAAAATGGCTATCGTCGATAAAAACGTCACACCGCTGATGTCCGTCAACGATCCTCATCTGATGGTCGGAATGCCTAAAGGGCTGACGGCTGCCACCGGGATGGATGCCCTGACTCATGCCATTGAAGCTTACGTCTCCAGCGCGGCGAACCCGATAACGGATGCCTGCGCGCTGAAAGCCGTCACCATGATTGCAGAGTCACTGCGTACCGCCGTGGAAGACGGCGCCAATATGCAGGCCCGTGAGAACATGGCTTACGCGCAGTTCCTCGCCGGAATGGCCTTTAACAATGCGTCACTCGGCTACGTGCATGCCATGGCGCATCAGCTTGGCGGTTTCTATAACCTGCCACACGGTGTTTGTAACGCTGTGCTGCTGCCGTTCGTGCAGGAATACAATGCCCGCGTCGCCAGCCCGCGCCTGAAAGAAGTGGCCGCGGCGATGCATATCGATGTGGCGGACATGAGTGATGAGCAAGGTGCCAAAGCCTGTATCGATGCCATCCGCCAGCTGGCGCGCGACGTGGGGATCCCAGCGGGGTTGCGCGATTTGAAGGTGAAAGAGGAAGATTTTACTACGCTGGCGACCAATGCCCTCAACGATGCCTGTGCACTGACTAACCCGATTCAGGGGACACATCAGGACATTGTCGGTATTTTTAAAGCGGCAATGTGATTCACTGAAAGAATTTCTCGAACTTGACGGGGGCGTTGAGGAAAAGAAAGTGCAGAAAAGGCCGGATAACCGGCCTTTTCTTTTTGCGCGAAACAGAACGTCACGCTTTACTCCAGCTGTTGTAATTCCCCCTGCTTGCTGACACGAAAGCGGTGTTCACAAAAGAACAGCAACGGATTGTCCTGTTTGCTGTCGCTGTAGCCGCTGTAGAGTTTCAGCGGCGAACCGATCCGGCTTTCCAGTTGCACGACCTTCTCTTCTCCCAGACAACGTAACGGCAACACCCATCCCCCTTTCGCACGGGCGATCCGGCTGCCTACCAGTTTTACCTGCGGCAGAAACAGCGACGTGTCATAAACCTGTCGCACCAGATTTTCCGGCGAGCCGGTAATCAGCCAGACCTCAGTGTCATCACTCTCGAGATATTCGCGCAGGCGCCGCTGCACAACCGGGAACTCCACCACCTTCTGGCGGAAGGCGTTAACAAACTGTAATTCCAGCGCCTTTAAACGCGCCTCGCTGTGCCCGAAAGTGATTGCCCACAGCAGCAGGCTCATAGGCCAGCGCGCGGCGCGCCCCTGAAAAAATAGCCCCAGCCCAATCAGCGGCAATAAGGGCACCACCAGAATCAAATTTTGCGGCATACGCCAAAGCAGGAAGCGCAGAAAGGAACCAAACATATCCTGCTGATGCAATGTGCCATCAAGATCAAAAAAAACTACCCGTTGGTCAGGCTTCGTAGTCAATCCGTTACTCCTCGGGATCGTTGAACCCCATCATCCAGGTAAATATAAAACCAGCTAATACCGTAATGACTAAACCTGCCAGATACAACATCACTTTTCCAGAAACGATCGTCAGTGCCAGCGGCAATCCTGAAATCCCGAAGGTGATCACCGTGGCGACTTTCCAGTAACAGATGAGTGCGCCGCCGACGGCACCGCCCAGACAGGCGCCGATGAAAGGCCGCCCGAGCGGCAGCGTGACACCAAAAATCAACGGTTCGCCAATCCCCAGGATCCCGACCGGTAACGCACCTTTAATCACTTTTTTCAGACGGGCATTACGGGTTTTCATATAAACAGCGATCGCCGCGCCAACCTGCCCGACACCCGCCATTGCCAGAATCGGCAGCAAAGGATTGGAACCGTGAGCCTGAATCAGTTCTACGTGGATCGGCACTAATCCCTGATGCAAACCTGACAGTACCAGCGGCAAAAATGCCCCGGCCAGAATGGCGCCGACCAGTAAACCGCCTTTATCGATAGCAATATTGACACCGTGCGCAATGCCGTCCGAGATGTACCCCCCGAGCGGTTGCAGGATAATAATCGCCAGTGTCGCGGTGATAAGCGTGGTGATAAGCGGGTTGAGGATAAGCTCCACGGACTCCGGTAACCCCTCACGCAGACGTTTTTCCAGCCAGCACATCAGCGCCACCACCAGCAGTACGGCAATTACCCCGCCGCGACCGGGCTGCAACGTTTCGCCGAATAAGGTGATCTGCGCCAGCGCAGGGCTGGAGAGAATACCGGCCATTACGCCGCCCATCGCCTGCGAACCTCCAAACACCCGCGCCGCATTGACGCCGACCAGAATGTTCATGATGGCAAAAACGGCCCCGCCGAACACGGCCAGTAATCCAAGAATATTCGGATAATCGGTGGCAATCGATCCGGCGATGTCGGGGCGCTTGAGCAGGTTGATGATGCCCATGATCAGACCGGAAGCAATGAATGCGGGGATAAGCGGAATAAAGACGTCGGCAAGCTTTCGCAGCGCCCCGCTCATCGGCGCGGAGTATTTGGCTTTTGCATTCGCCTTGTTACGGGCAATATCCGTTTCACCACCGCCGTTTTGGCGGGCAGGCGTCAGCTGTAAGCGCATGGCATCGACGACTTTTGCCGCCGCTCCCGGCCCGACAATAAACTGATGCTGATCGCCCTGCTTAAGATAGCCCTTAATGCCGTCGAGCGTTTTCAGGCTGGTCAGATCTAAAAGCTGCTCATCCAGCACTTCCACACGCACGCGCGTCATGCAGTTTTCCAGCTTGCTGATGTTTGCTTCGCCGCCCACACCCTGCAAAATTCTGGAAGCCAGCAGGTGAGTTTTATTCATCTCCGTCGCCATACTTATCCCCTTATGCTTAATCAGCCAGAGCCAGACGCAGGAATCCGTTATGTCTGGTCAGGCGTGCTTGCGCCTGTTGCGCATCAATGCCCGCCAACAGCATCAGAATCGCCGGTTTTACTTCAAAATCAGTTTGCGCGAGCGCCTGTTCTGCAGCAGTTCGTTCCGCGCCGGTGGCCTCCACCACAATCCGGCAGGCACGATCCACCAGTTTGACGTTGGTCGCTTTCACATCCACCATCAGGTTCTGATAAACCTTGCCCGTTTTCACCATGGCACCGGTTGAAATCATATTGAGTACCAGTTTCTGTGCGGTACCGGATTTCAGACGGGTGGAGCCGGTCAGCGCCTCCGGGCCAACCACCGGAGAAATGGCGATATTGGCTTCGCGGGCAATCGGTGAGTCCGGGTTACAGGAAATCGCCACCGTCGCACACCCCAGCGCGGTGGCATAACGCAGCGCGCCAATCACATACGGCGTGCGTCCGCTGGCCGCCAGTCCGACAACCGTATCTTTCGCCGTCAGGTTTAGATTTTTTAAATCTTCAATGCCCAGATTTTCATCGTCTTCAGCGCCTTCTACCGCTTTGAGCATGGCGCCGGGCCCACCGGCTATCAGCCCGACAACCACGCCATGCGTTACGCCAAACGTCGGCGGACACTCTGACGCATCCAGCACGCCCAGACGACCGCTGGTGCCTGCACCGAGATAAATCAGGCGCCCCCCGGCAGTCAAAGAGGCCGCGGCGTGGTCAACGGCCTGAGCAATGGCTGGCAGAACGAGGCTTATCGCCTCGGGCACTTTGCGATCCTGGTGATTAAAGCAGGTCACCAGCTCCAGCGTGGACATCTCATCCAGATTCATTGTTTCCGGATTACGGCTTTCTGAGATAAGGGAACCTAAGTTCATGGCATTGCTCATGGCACACTCCTGAATTTTTAATTCAAAATAATCATCCAATACTTGAATATTTTATTCATCAATGCGAGGAATATTTGCTACTTTAGATAACATAATCAGTAAAACGTGATGTTGGTATTTTGAGGCACGGGGATAACCCACCATGAGTTGTATGATTCGGATCCGCCAGCTTTACCCATCGCTGGCACAAAATGATCGCAAGCTGGCTGATTTTTTACTGGATCAGCCGGAAGAAGCGCGCCATCTGAGTTCACAGAAGCTGGCTGAGATGGCAGGCGTCAGCCAGTCAGGCGTGGTGAAATTCGCGCAGAAATTGGGATATAAAGGTTTTCCGGCGCTGAAGCTGGCGATGAGCGAATCTCTGGCATCGCCTAAAAACAGCCCACCGGTCACGGTACATAATCAGATCCTGAGCACCGACAGTCTGCAGGTGGTCGGAGAGAAACTGCTGGCGGAAAAACAGGCGGCGTTGCGCGCCACGCTGGATATCAACGGCGAGCCACGGTTGCAAATCGGATTGTCGATGCTGAGCGAGGCCAGAAAAATCGTGCTGACGGGGATCGGCGCATCAGGTCTGGTGGCGAAAGATCTGGCCTATAAGCTGCTGAAAATTGGCGTAACGGCCATCGCCGAATCAGACACCCATGTGCTTATCGCGACGGTTCAGGCACTGTCTAAAAAAGATTTACTGCTGGCGATTTCCTCCAGCGGCGAGCGCAGCGAGATTAATCTGGCGGCGCGGGTGGCCAGAGAAAGTGGGGCTAAAGTGCTGGCGATCACCGGTTTTACGCCGAATACGCTGCAACAACAGGCCGATCACTGCCTGTACACCGTTGCCGAATTGCCGGCGACCCGTGGTGCCGCGCTCTCTGCCACGACAGCGCAATATTCCCTGACCGATTTGCTGTTTGTGGCGCTGGTTCAGCAGGATACCGAGCATGCGCCGGAGCGTATCCGCCACAGCGAAGAGTTGGTAAAGAAGCTGATTTGATCAGGATCAGTTCAGACAAGGATAGGCGCTGGCGTGGAACCTACGCCAGCGCAATTCTGATATAATGCGCGCCCTGATTATTGAGAGATGAGACACATTATGGCCCTGCTGATCACACACAAATGCATTAATTGCGACATGTGCGAACCGGAGTGTCCGAATCAGGCGATCTCGATGGGCAACGAGATTTACGAAATTGACAGCGATCGCTGTACAGAATGTGTCGGCCATTACGATAAGCCGACCTGCCAGAGTGTCTGCCCGATCGATAATACGATTATCATCAATCCGCAACACACCGAATCCAACGAGCAGCTGTGGGATAAATTTGTGGTGCTGCATCACGCCGTGTAATCAGTTTTCGATAATCACGGTAGCACAGGCATAACGGCGTTCATCGGCCAGCGTCACGTGTACGGCTTTTACCCCGAGTTCCGCCGCCATTTCCGCCGCGCGGGCGTGAAAAATCAGCCCCGGTTTTCCCAGCACGTCGTTTACCACTTCGAACTGCTCAAACGCCAGACCGTTACGGATCCCCGTTCCCAGCGCTTTGGCGGCGGCTTCCTTCACGGCAAAACGTTTTGCCAGGAAGCGAACCGGCTGCTGATGCTGCTGATAAACAGCCCATTCGCTGGCGCATAAAATACGTTTTGCCAGCCGGTCGCCACTGCGTTCAATCACTGCTTCGATACGGGTTATCTCAACAATATCCGTACCTAAACCTAAAATAGTCATTAACGACGTGCTTCCCGCATCAGATTTTTCATCTCGCGCACTGCACCTGACAAACCATCAATCACGGCCTGACCAATAATCGCATGACCAATGTTCAGTTCGTGCATTTCCGGCATCGCGGCGATCGGCTGTACGTTGTGATATGTCAGCCCGTGGCCGGCATTCACTTTCAGCCCTTTACCTGCGGCGTACGCAGCACCTTGTTTGATGCGATGAAGTTCTGCCTCACGCTCAAGATCCGTCTTCGCTTCTGCGTAAGCGCCGGTATGAATTTCGATATAAGGGGCACCGACGGCAACCGCGGCATCGATCTGACGTAAATCCGCATCAATAAACAGAGAAACCAGAATACCGGCCTCACTCAGTCGCGACACGGCGACGGTCATTTTATCGATCTGTCCTGCAACGTCCAGACCGCCTTCCGTGGTCACTTCTTCACGCTTTTCCGGCACAAGACAGCAGAAGTGAGGAAGGATTTCACAGGCAATGCCAACCATCTCATCCGTCACTGCCATTTCGAGATTCATGCGGGTCTGAATAGTCTGACGCAGCAGGCGCACATCGCGATCGGTGATGTGGCGGCGGTCTTCGCGCAGGTGAACGGTGATGCCATCAGCACCCGCTTGTTCTGCAATAAACGCAGCCTGAACGGGATCAGGGTAAGCCGTACCGCGTGCATTACGCAGTGTCGCGACATGATCAATGTTAACGCCCAACAGCAACTCGGCCATAACAACTCCAGATTTTAGAATGGATTAATTTACGGGTGGATCAAAAAACCATTCCCGCAGTTTACACCCTTGAACGCTACGGCGTGTAGTGCGGGGGGTAAATTAGCTGGCAGAATTGTCAGAAGGTGCAACGGGTTTTTTAACCTGAAACTGGCGAAACAGCTCACGGCTTTTCAGTGGCTTACCGCCGAGATACGGCTTCAATGCGATGCGCGTAAAACGTTTGGCGGCACGCAAGGTAGCGACGTCGGGGAAATCACGGCTGGCAAGCGCCTTCAGGTCTTTGCCGGTGAAACTGGTATTATCGATAACCAGGCTGGCGATAAACCCTTTCTCTTCGCGATAACGGTAGGTCATGGTATCAGTGACTTCTTCGCCGCTGCCTGCACAATGCAGGAAATCGACGCCATAGCCAAGATGGTGCAATAGCGCGAGTTCAAACTGCCGCAAGGCATATTCCGGAGAGCCCGTGGCGCCCGCAAGATTTTGCAAACAATTGAGATAATCGAAGAATAACGAGGAGTAGTTAGCTTCCTGCTCAAGAACACGGGAAACCAGCTCATTGACATAGAGGCCGCTGTAAAGCATCAAACCAGACAGAGGAAGTGCGAGAGACACCGGCTCGGCGTTACGCAGGGTTTTCACTTCTCCCCGCCCGCTCCAGCGAACCAGTAATGGCGTAAAAGGCTGCAGGCAGCCTTTCAGATTGGACCGGCGGCCACGCGCACCTTTAGCCAGTATGCGCACCCGCCCTTGTCCCTCAGTGAATAAATCCAGCATGAGACTGGTTTCACTGTAAGGTCGCCCATGCAAAACAAATGCGCGTTGCCAGCCTTCCATAGGCGCGGACCTTATTATAAGTCGTCTACATAACCCAGGCTACGCAGCGCACGTTCATCATCTGCCCAGCCGGATTTGACCTTAACCCACAATTCAAGATGAACCTTCGCTTCAAACATGTTTTCCATGTCCTGGCGTGACTCGATACCGATCGTCTTGATTTTTGAGCCTTTATTACCAATAACCATTTTTTTCTGGCCTTCACGTTCTACCAGAATCAGGCCATTGATATCGTAACCGCCACGCTCGTTACTCACGAAACGTTCAATTTCAACGGTCACTGAGTAAGGCAGCTCTTCGCCGAGGAAACGCATCAGTTTTTCACGGATGATTTCAGAAGCCATAAAGCGCTGTGAACGGTCAGTAATGTAATCTTCAGGGAAGTGATGAATCGCTTCCGGCAGACGCTTACGAACAATGCTGGCAATGGTATCCACGTTGATACGTTTTTCCGCCGACATTGGGACGATATCGATGAAGTTCATCTGCTCGCTGAGGAACTGCAGGTGCGGCAACAGCTTCGATTTGTCAGTGACATTATCGATTTTGTTGATCGCCAGCAGCACCGGCGCTTTGATATCGCGCAGTTTGTTCACGACCATTTCGTCGTCAGGCGTCCAATGGGTGCCTTCAACAACAAAAATAACCAACTCAACATCACCGATGGAACTGCTCGCAGCACGGTTCATCAGGCGGTTAATCGCCCGCTTTTCTTCCATGTGCAGCCCCGGGGTATCAACATAGATGGCCTGATATGGGCCTTCAGTGTGGATCCCCATGATACGGTGACGGGTGGTTTGCGGTTTACGCGAAGTAATGGAGATTTTCTGCCCCAGTAATTCGTTCAGCAAGGTTGATTTGCCGACGTTTGGTCGGCCAACAATGGCTATAAAACCACAGTAATTCTTTTCTTCGCTCATTCAAGCTCCAGCTGTATCAGCGCTTGTTCCGCTGCCGCCTGCTCGGCTTTTCTGCGACTTGAGCCGGTTCCTACAACCGGTTGGCTCAAGCCACTGACCTGGCAGTGGATGGTAAACTCTTGGTCGTGCGCTTCACCGCGAACCTGCACAACCAGATAAGAAGGCAACGGCAGATGACGACCTTGCAAAAACTCCTGTAAACGGGTTTTTGGGTCTTTCTGCTTATCACCGGGACTGATTTCGTCTAAACGACTACGGTACCAATCGAGAATCAGCTTTTCGACGTTCTGGATATCACTGTCCAGGAACACGCCGCCAATGAGTGCCTCCACCGTATCCGCAAGAATTGACTCACGGCGGAAACCACCACTTTTTAATTCGCCCGGCCCTAAACGCAAGCATTCACCGAGATCGAATTCACGTGCCATTTCAGCTAACGTATTTCCACGAACCAGCGTGGCTCGCATACGACTCATATCGCCCTCGTCAACACGAGGAAAACGTTGGTACAACGCGTTAGCAATCACATAACTAAGAATGGAATCACCCAGGAACTCTAAACGCTCATTGTGTTTACTGCTTGCGCTGCGGTGAGTCAGTGCCTGCAATAGAAGTTCCTGCTGTTGAAAAGTGTAGCCCAGCTTCCGCTGAAGCCTGTTTATTACGATGGGATTCATGAGTTACCAATAGATCAAGAATGCGTCAAAAACTTCAGCATACGGAACAGGCCTGCTTCGCCCTAAGCCAATCCAAAGCTGTTTCGTTTGCAGTGGCTCTCAGTGCTTTTTAATAAAAAATTAAAATCAGGAGAGCCAACTTTTATCGCCCGAAGGGTTATTCTACAACGTGTGGACATTTAATGCTGCGCTAATGTGCCCGCGATCACTGAAGTTGCAGGGGTATTATCCTCCTGCAACTCGAATAACTCAGGGGCAGCAACACGCGTTAATGAATTCCACCGATACGGCTTAAACGAACGCCGGTAGGCCATTCACCTTCCTGTTTTTTAAAGCTCATCCAAATAGCAGACGCTTTACCCACTAAATTCTTTTCTGGCACAAAGCCCCAATAACGGCTGTCTGCGCTGTTATCACGGTTATCGCCCATCATGAAATAATGGCCGGCAGGGACAACCCAGGTGCCCATTGGCTGCCCTGGTTGGCGGTAATAAGCACCCAACTGGTCACGTGCGCCAGGCACAGTCAGAATATGGTGCGTCACATTTCCCAGTGTTTCATTGAACTGCACCAAACGGACGCCGTCCTGAGGAACATTCGCCGTTGGCGGTGTTTCAAAGAAGCCACTGCTTGCTTCGCCACCCGAAGACTGCCCAAATGTCTGAACGAAATCACTGGCAACGCCGGTGTCGTAAGTCACGGCCAGCGCGGTATTACAATTACTGCCGCTCTGACAGGCTGGCTGAATAGTCACTTGCTTACTGAAAGGATCGTAAGTCACACGATCACCCGGCAAGCCCACCAGACGTTTAATATAGTCCACCTTGGTATTCAGCGGATATTTGAACACCACCACGTCGCCACGTTTCGGCTCGCCCGTTTCGATAAGTTTAGTCTGAGTAATAGGATCTTTCAGACCGTAGGCATATTTTTCTACCACGATGAAATCGCCGATCAACAGCGTAGGCATCATGGAGCCTGACGGGATCTGGAAGGGTTCATAAATGAATGAACGCACCACAAACACGACGAGCAAAACCGGGAATACTGAAGCACAGGTTTCTACCCAACCTGGCTGCTTCGCCACCTTGTTCAGCGTTGTATCGTCAACGGCACCGCCGGTTTCGGCCTTAATTTTCGCAATTTTAGCCCGACGAGCGGGTGCCAGTTTAAAACGATCAAGGCACCAAATAATCCCTGACACCAGCGTTGCAATCGCCAGAACCAGGGCAAACATGTTAGCCATGCATACTCCCTACAACTCAATTAAGGATTTATTTATTGCCGTCTTTGCCCACATGGAGAATGGCCAGGAACGCTTCCTGAGGCAACTCGACGTTACCCACTTGCTTCATGCGTTTCTTACCATCTTTCTGTTTCTGCAACAGTTTTTTCTTACGACTTACGTCACCGCCGTAGCACTTAGCCAAAACGTTTTTACGTAACTGTTTAACCGTTGAGCGGGCGATGATATGTGCACCAATCGCCGCCTGGATAGCAATATCAAACTGCTGACGCGGGATGAGCTCCTGCATTTTCTCAACCAACTGGCGACCGCGACCTTGTGAGTTACCACGGTGAGTAATCAGCGCCAGGGCATCCACACGTTCGCCGTTGATTAGAACATCAACACGTACCATGTCAGAAGCCTGAAAACGTTTGAAATTGTAATCAAGTGAAGCATAACCGCGGGACGTTGATTTCAGACGGTCAAAGAAATCAAGAACCACTTCCGCCATAGGGATCTCGTAGGTCAGCGCAACCTGGTTGCCGTGGTAAACCATGTTGGTCTGAACACCACGTTTCTCAATGCACAGCGTAATGACGCTACCCAGATATTCCTGAGGCATCAGCATGTGGCATTCAGCAATAGGTTCACGCAGTTCCTGAATATTATTCAGCGCTGGAAGTTTAGACGGGCTGTCCACGTAAATGGTTTCGTTACTTGTGGTCACCACTTCGTAAACTACCGTCGGAGCCGTGGTGATCAGGTCTAAATCGTATTCACGTTCGAGACGTTCCTGAATGATTTCCATGTGCAGAAGACCCAGGAAACCAATACGGAAGCCGAAGCCTAACGCTGTAGAACTTTCTGGTTCATAGAACAGAGAAGCATCGTTCAGGCTGAGTTTGCCCAGCGCGTCACGGAAGTTTTCATAATCGTCGGAGCTGACCGGGAACAGACCGGCATAAACCTGTGGCTTCACTTTCTTAAAACCAGGCAGGACTTTATCCGCAGGATTACGTTGCAGTGTCAGAGTATCGCCCACCGGTGCGCCGAGGATGTCTTTAATCGCACATACCAGCCAGCCCACTTCACCACAATTAAGAATATCTTTATCAACACGTTTTGGCGTGAAAATACCCAGACGGTCGGCGTTATAGACCTGTCCGGTACTCATCACTTTAATCTTGTCGCCTTTTTTCATGGTGCCGTTTTTGATACGCACCAGAGAGACGACACCAAGATAGTTATCGAACCAGGAGTCGATGATCAGAGCCTGTAAAGGCGCGTCAGGGTCGCCCTCTGGCGGGGGAACATCACGCACCAGACGTTCGAGCACTTCAGGGACACCAACACCGGTTTTTGCGGAACAACGCACCGCATCCGTCGCATCGATACCCACGATATCTTCGATTTCCTGAGCAGCACGATCGGGATCGGCGGCTGGCAGGTCGATTTTGTTCAGAACAGGAACGACTTCCAGATCCATTTCCATCGCGGTGTAGCAGTTAGCCAGGGTCTGAGCCTCTACGCCCTGCCCTGCATCCACGACCAGCAACGCGCCTTCACACGCCGCCAGTGAACGGGAAACTTCATAAGAGAAGTCAACGTGGCCCGGCGTGTCGATAAAGTTCAGGTGATAGACCTGACCATCTTTCGCTTTGTAATCGAGGGTCACGCTTTGGGCTTTGATGGTGATGCCACGCTCGCGCTCCAGATCCATCGAGTCGAGGACCTGCGATTCCATTTCACGGTCGGACAACCCACCGCAAATTTGAATAATACGGTCGGACAGCGTCGACTTACCGTGGTCAATGTGGGCAATAATGGAGAAATTTCGTATATGCTTCATTATAAAAGTTTTTCTGCCTTGGTATTTCTGGATCATTCGCCATGAACATACAGCGACGGTTTGTAGGTTGGCTGTCTTTCGCCTGAGTCGCAGCATTCTACATGCCAGCACTGTGAAAACCTAGTCTCGACATCCCCTAAGTCCAGATTATGCAAGCTTTGCCAACAGGCTGAACTCACATTGACAGCGGATCCCTCCTGCCAGCTTCCCTGAAAGGGACCTCACGATTTTACTGCGAACCTCTGCGCATCACGCTAAGACAACATACGCTTTAGGAAAATGCCCATATACAAAATGCATTATTAAAACCTAATATGTTGTTATAAAAAGAAAATATGATTTCAAAAATATCATTCAACTGCCCCATTCTTCCTTAAGCATCTTTTATTTTTTAACTCAATCCGGTCACAAGGTTATCATCATGATCAATGAAGGGCGGCTGCTCAGTCAGCATGGCTTTGCCAAAGCCAACTCGTGGATCACTCTGGTCCTGTCAATTCTCTTACTGGTCGCCGGAGCAGTGCAACTTGCCTTACTGCTGACCGTTGATCACTCAACTAACAGTCTCTACAGCGTTTTCTTTACTGCACTGCTGAGTATTGCGCTGGGCGTTGTGCTGATCTTTTTACGACGCCTGATCAGGCCTCAGCAAATATATCAGCTACATGAAAATGGCATTTTGGTTATAAGTCAGGAAGATAAGAAAAACAGGTTCATCCCTTTTGAAAGGATTATGGATATATATCGTTTCAGGACGGGAAAATATACGCGACGGATTTTAAATACCATGCTGTTTCGCGAAGAAAATAGCAGAATCTGGCACCGTATCACCCCAAATATTGCGAACTCAGAACGGTTAATCGAGATCATTAAAACCGAACAACTGATTTTTCGGGGCCCGTGGGCATTAAATACTCTGGCTCAGGGCGGGGATATCCATTTCACCAGCATGACCCATTCACACTGCGGCTTAAAACAGTTTTTCAGTAATAAGCTTATGATGATGAATGAGAAAAAAATCAGACTTAGCGCGCTGGCACTCAATGCAGATGGCGGTAAAACAGTACCGATAGAGGATATTCAGTTTATCAGTGGTGGCAGCAACAGTCCGCTGGTCAGACTGCTCGATAAACATGGCAGAATTTTGTTCTCCGTGCCCTACACATCATTGTCCAGCGCCGATCTTTTTATCGCACTGATCGAACATATGATTCAGAACCGGATCCCGGTCAGGCATTAGAGTGAGAATATAAAGGCCGTTATATCACCCGATATAACAGCCTCAAATCAGGAAGGAAGTTGCTGATCGTGATCTGTGGCATAACGGAATGCATTGGGGGGAAGACCCACCTGCAAAATAACGGGCTGATAACCTGACTTGCCATCGACTTTAGCTGCCAGGGTTTTAGCAATCAAAAAACCAAGCCCGCCGCCAAGTACCGCCCCAACCACTGCGTAAACATCCGCGTTCATCAGTGACTGCAGCACACCGCCACCCAGTATCACACCAAACAGCGGCGTCATATACACCAGAAAAGCAGAACGCAGCAGACTTCCTTCAGGAATACCCAGTTCGACTTTTTGCCCTGGCTCAAGGCGTTCAGAGATGTTGACCTGCAAATTATGTTCAGTTTGCGGCCCTAATTCGTTGAGCACACGGGCACCACAGCCTGACCGTGAATGGCAACTACTGCACCCCGCCTGCGTTTCGCAACGCAGTGTAGCAATGCCGTCTTGCCACGAAACCACCGTGGCCCATTCTTTCATCATGTGATCACCCGAAAATTCTTTAGTAGAAAGCGTTATTTTGCAGCGAAGACTATGCTGTCAGCAACACGTTTGGCCGTTGAAGGCGGTAATTCACCCACAACCGTGATTTCATTTCCATTACGTATTTCTGTTTGCACTGTTCTTCGCCCCTGCCTGATCAACTGCTCAGAAGGGCCATTGGTGGTTGCACTGACGTTAACAGAGAAACTGAAAAGCCCATCAGTATACAAACGAGACTCTATCGTCACCGGCATATTTGGCAAGGTTCTGCGACTGCTCGCCACTTCGGTGACACCCGCCGGAAGCCATTTAACCTGCCATGCAAATTTCACCTGCTCGGAAGCAGGTAAGGAAAGCACAGGAGGCAGATTTGCTTTCTCGAGATCGCCTAAGGAGGTGATGACTTGTTTATCAGCGTCGCTGAAACTGATGACCCGGAATTGTTCGAGCGTTTCACCATCGCGATCCAACAGATCAACGCGCATCGGCAATTTCGTTTCTTCATCCACCCAAATCACATAGCTAAAACGAGTTCCATCGCGAGAAACGACGCGGATGACCTGACTCAAACGGTCAGCGGCACGCGCACGTCCTACGGCGATAAAATCGTAATATTTTGAGAGCAGGGAGAAATCACTGAAAACAATTGAAGGCAGCGAATCAACGATATGATCGCCATCCAGGGTGAAGGGTTGTAACCCGGTTTCAAAGTAGCTGATGTCTTTTCCACGCTGGACAATTTCACGGCGCGGACCATCCATCAACACTAACTGAGCCAGAGAGCTTCGGTTAGATATAGCATGACGATAGCGATAGGAATCAATTCCTTGCTTCGTGATGTTGATGAAACCCATTTCATAATTCAGCGACTGGCTGGCCTTGCCCATCTCTTGTAATAAAGCCTCGGTAGGTGATTCAGCCGAGGCGATACCAGAAGAAAGCAGGCCGCCTGTCACTAAACAAACGGCAAACCAAATTTGCTTCATTACTGCGTTTGCGTTCCTAAAGACTGATTTCCAGGGACCTGAACAGCGGCTTGCTGTGGAGTAACAGGCTCAAGTTGTAGCTGCTCAGAGTGCAAGCGGCGCTGCAATTCGTAGTCCTGCAACATAGCGTTGATACGCTTGCGTTGTTCCTGCACGTTCTGTTGCCCGCTGGCCGAGTTACCTTCGCTTGGTACACCGAAGCTGACAGGGGAAGCTTTGCCCATCATAGGCAGGGTATTGAACGCCGGGGTTTCTGGCGAAGCACCGGTAGCGTCAGGCTGATTGTAGTGCTGAACACCGACAATCACCGCCAGCGACACACAGGCTGCGACACCGACCTGAGTCAGCTGGCTTGCCCAAGGGCGCACCTTCTGCCAGAACGGCATTTTTTGCCAGGTATGAGGTTGAGGTTGCGATTCGGTTGCAGAGCCAGGCACCAGTTTAACCGGTTCGTTTGCCAGCGCAGCGGCCACACGATCTGCGATATCCAGATGCACCACATTCCCAATATCACCACGCAAGGTATCGCGTATCAAATGATAACTCTGCCAGTTTTGTTGAAGCGCACGGTCTGTTGATAACGAACTTAACAGTTCGGAATCAATGGCTTCACCATCCATCAGAGCGGAAAGCTTTTCTTTCTGCATGCCTAAGTACCCTTCCTGTGTCCGTCATCTCTAACGCTGGATGAGCGGTTGAACTTTGTTATCAATTGCTTCCCGGGCACGGAATATTCGGGATCGTACCGTACCCACCGGACAGTCCATGATGGTCGCTATCTCTTCGTAGCTTAATCCATCCAGCTCCCTCAGAGTAATCGCCATGCGAAGATCTTCCGGGAGTGCTTCAATAGTACGGAAAACTATTTGCCGTAACTCTTCTGACAACATCAAGTTCTCAGGGTTCGATATTTCTTTCAGGGCGCCGCCACTTTCGAAATTTTCGGCTTCGTTTGCATCCACATCACTCGATGGTGGACGCCGTCCCTGAGCGACTAAATAATTTTTCGCTGTATTGACTGCAATTCGATACAGCCAGGTATAAAAAGCACTGTCGCCACGGAAAGATTCCAGTGCACGATAGGCTTTAATGAAAGATTCCTGAACCACATCAGGCACATCGCCCTGTGGCACGTAGCGGGATACCAGGCTCGCTACCTTATGCTGGTAACGGATAACCAGTAAATTGAACGATTTTTGATCACCCTTCTGGACCCGCTCAACCAGAACTTGATCGGCTAACTGCTCGCTCATCCGAGGTAAAATCTCCCCAAAACTATCTCCGCGCATAAAGTCGTACTGCCAGCTTTCATCATTATATTCCTGAGCAAGTACTGCTTGGAGTTCACATGGAACCTTAAGTTCCACATCGCCATTGTTTTTTCTATTGAAGTCTCATGCCCGTGGCTTTTGCACGGAGGTTTAGGCTAACATGAATTTCCCTCTTCTTCTGCAAACATCATACGTTATGCAACCTTCATCTGAATTTGTTAGCGATGTATTGATAATCGGAAGTGGTGCTGCGGGCCTTTCTTTGGCTTTGCGACTTGCAGACCACTGTCACGTTACTGTTCTCAGTAAAGGCCCCCTCAACGAAGGTTCCACATTTTACGCTCAGGGTGGTATCGCCGCCGTTTTCGATGAAGCAGACAGCATTGCCTCACACGTCGAAGACACATTAATTGCTGGCGCTGGTTTATGCGATAAAGAAGCTGTTGAGTTTATCGCCAGCAATGCTCGCCATTGTGTTCAATGGTTAATCGACCAGGGAGTCCTGTTTGATACCGAAACGAACGCCAGCTCAGAAGAGCGTTATCACCTGACCCGGGAAGGTGGCCACAGCCACCGCAGGATCCTGCATGCTGCTGATGCAACAGGTAAAGAAGTAGAAACTACGCTGGTAAGTAAAGCAAGAGCGCACCCCAATATTTGTGTTAAGGAACGCTATAATGCGGTGGATTTAATTACCTCCAGCAAAGTTGGATTAGCCGGTACTCAGCGGGTGGTGGGCGCGTACGTCTGGAACCGTGATAAAGAGCATGTCGAGACGCTGCGAGCCAAAGCCGTCGTTCTGGCAACGGGCGGTGCAGCAAAAGTGTATCAGTACACCACCAATCCGGATATTTCCTCCGGCGATGGCGTTGCCATGGCCTGGCGCGCGGGCTGTCGTGTTGCTAATCTCGAATTCAACCAGTTTCATCCGACCTGCCTCTATCATCCTCAGGCACGCAATTTCCTTCTGACTGAAGCCTTGCGCGGCGAAGGTGCCGTGCTTAAACGCCCCGACGGCTCACGCTTTATGCCGGACTTTGATGCACGTGGCGAACTGGCTCCGCGCGATGTGGTTGCCAGAGCTATCGACCATGAAATGAAGCGTCTCGGCGCAGATTGTATGTATCTGGATATCAGCCACCGCCCACCGGAATTCATCAAACATCACTTTCCGATGATTGATGAAAAACTGAGCTCACTGGGCATTGATTTGACCAAAGAAGCGATTCCGATTGTTCCTGCAGCGCACTACACCTGTGGCGGCGTAATGGTTGATCAGCATGGGCGAACTGATCTTGACGGCCTCTACGCTATCGGTGAAGTCAGTTACACCGGTTTGCATGGCGCAAACCGTCTGGCCTCGAACTCCTTACTGGAATGCGTGGTTTACGGCTGGTCAGCGGCTGAAGATATCATCAAGCGCCTGCCTCACGTCAAACTGGCGAAAAACCTGCCGCAATGGGACGAAAGCCGTGTGGACAACTCCGATGAACAGGTCGTGATCCAGCATAACTGGCATGAGTTGCGCTTGTTTATGTGGGATTATGTCGGGATCGTGCGTACCACGAAACGCCTCGAACGCGCGCTGCGTCGCATCATGACCCTGCAACAGGAAATTGATGAGTATTATGCAAACTTCCGCATTTCAAATAACCTGCTCGAGTTGCGCAATCTGGTGTTAGTCGCCGAACTGATTGTGCGTAGCGCCATGGAACGTAAGGAAAGCCGCGGGCTGCACTACACCCTGGATTATCCTGATTTACAGGAAAATCCACAGCCAACCATCCTCCAGCCCTGATGGCGCGAAGTGCGAAGGAACGCACTTTTCTCATTTTTGCCTTTATTGCACTCTTCTCAGTAATTCAGATAAAAATCCGTGATCAATGCGCAAAATTCTTCGCTGTAGATCCCTTCAGATTTTCGCAGTGCCAGTTCTTGATCCCGCAATTCTGCGGGTTGCTTTGAGAGCGTGAGCAGCAGCCGGTTTAAAGGTTTACCCGGACGATCCCGTACGGCCATCCGCCAGTGGCTGAACCAGCCTTTCTGATGGGCCATGGTTTCAAATGCCATACCAATCTCATAAGGCAGCACAACGCTGAACACACCGTCAGGCGTGATGAGCTTTGCGGCGCACTCAAGCAGAGCATCGTGAGTCAGCGTTTCGGTATAGCGCGCCGCATTACGGGCCCCATCGCGGCAGGCCACTGCCGACTCAAAATACGGCGGATTGCTGACGATCAGGTCATAGGTTGCGGGGTGTGCTTCTGCAAAGAGATTGATATCCTGCTCAAACACAGCCAGCCTTTTCGCCCAGCAAGACTCATGGAAATTCTCAGCGGCCTGTCCGGCGGCTGCGGATTCCAGTTCAACCGCATCAATTTGCGTTTGCGGGCCGCTACGCTGTGCCAGCATCAACGCAATAAGACCGCTGCCGCAGCCGATATCCAGAATACGTCGTGCCTGCGTCACAGGAGCTGTAGCGCCCAGCAGGACACCGTCTGTACCCACTTTCATCGCACAACGGTCATGGGCGACAAAGAACTGTTTAAAGGTAAATCCATTACGTCGTAAAGGCTGAGTGGAACTGGCTTCTTTTGTCACTAATTTCACCGTAATTGCGCCTGCCATCAGGCCTGTGAACGAAAACTGACGTAGCATAGGGCAAAGAGATGCAGAGGAAAAGGCACACAAACCGCTTAAATAGGTGAAGATCGCGTCTAACACGTCTATAATCGGCGCCCCAAGTAGAGGTAGACCATGACTGTAACGAATTTTTCCGAACTCGAACTCGATGAACGCCTGTTAGACGCCTTAGGCGAAAAAGGCTATACCCGCCCGACTGTCATTCAGGCAGAGGCAATTCCGCCTGCAATGGACGGACGCGATGTGTTGGGTTCGGCTCCTACCGGCACCGGCAAAACAGCGGCATTCCTGTTGCCTGCATTGCAGCATTTGCTGGATTTCCCGCGTAAGAAATCTGGTCCGCCACGTATTCTGATCCTCACGCCAACGCGTGAACTGGCCATGCAGGTTGCCGATCAGGCTCGCGAACTGGCTAAGCATACCGATCTGGATATCGCAACGATCACCGGCGGTGTGGCTTATATGAACCACGCTGAAGTCTTCAGTGAAAACCAGGACATCGTCGTTGCGACGACCGGCCGTTTGCTGCAATACATCAAAGAAGAAAACTTCGATTGCCGCGCCATTGAAACGCTGATCCTTGATGAAGCCGATCGCATGCTGGACATGGGTTTTGCTCAGGATATCGAAACGATTTCAGCCGAAGCACGCTGGCGTAAACAGACGTTGCTGTTCTCCGCAACGCTTGAAGGGGAAGCCATCCGTGAATTCGCCGAACGTATCCTGACCGAGCCGGTCGAGATCGAAGCCGATCCGTCACGTCGCGAGCGCAAGAAGATCCTGCAATGGTATTACCGCGTCGATGATGTGCCACACAAAACACAGATGTTGATCCACCTGCTCAAACAGGAAGATGTCACTAAATCAGTGATCTTCGTGCGTAAGCGTGAACGTGTACACGAGCTGGTTGCATGGCTGCGTGAAGCAGGGATCAACTCCTGCTATCTGGAAGGCGAGATGGTTCAGGTCAAGCGTACTGAAGCCGTTAAGCGCATGGTTGAAGACCGCGTGAACGTGCTCGTTGCCACCGATATCGCCGCGCGCGGTTTGGATATCAATGACATCAGCCACGTCTTTAACTTCGACCTGCCACTGACTGCGGATATCTATCTGCACCGTATTGGCCGTACCGGCCGTGCGGGCCGTAAAGGCACAGCCATTTCATTCGTCGAAGCGCATGACCATCTGCTGCTGGGCAAAATTGGGCGTTATTTGAACGAGCCATTGAAAGCCCGCGTGATTGATGAACTTCGCCCGAAAACGAAAGCGCCAAGCGAGAAGACTACCGGTAAGCCATCGAAGAAAGTGTTGGCGAAGCGCAAAGAGAAGCAGAAAGCGTCGCAGGAAAAATCGAAAGTGAAAGTCAAAGTTCGCCATCGCGACAGTAAAAACGTCGGCAAACGCCGCGTAAAACCTGATGCTGCGAAAGACACGTCAAAATAAGTATCCGTTAATTAACTGATACTGATGAAAAAAAACCGCCTTTTCAGGCGGTTTTTTTATGGGCATCACACCCGGAAAACTCTTTAATTACAGGCTTTCTGTGAAGGTACGGGTGATAACGTCACGCTGCTGTTCTGCAGTCAGTGAGTTGAAACGTACCGCATAGCCGGAAACGCGGATAGTCAGCTGTGGGTATTTTTCAGGATGCTTCACAGCATCTTCCAGAGTCTCGCGACGCAGTACGTTTACGTTCAGGTGTTGCCCCCCTTCCACGCGTACAGTCGGTTGAATTTCCATTGGCACTTCACGGTATTCAAACTGGCCCAGTTCGCTTACAGCCACGATCTGGTCTTCCGCATAACCTGCTTTCGCACATACGCAGCGAGCTTCCGCTTTTTCATCATCCAGCAACCAGAAAGAGTTTTTCAGTGCTTCGTTGTTGGTTTTGGTAATTTGGATCCCGGTGATCATATATTGCCTCCATAATTGGCTACGATACTGTTAATTGATGGGTATCAGATTCTTACAGCAACCTGTTGTTCCTGCTCTCAGATATAACAGCACTACACCCCGCAATCTTTGACTAATATCAATCTTTTCAGTGTGGTCATTTCCTCATCACGGCATATTTATGTTTTACATCAATTTTTCCAAGCCTTTCGCTTAAATTATTTTTGTAAATTATCAATAAAATTTGCATACAAATCCTCAAGCCGCAGATAACTATGGGTAAAGGGAGGTGCGGGTTTCACTGTGATGAACGAGCAGGTAAGCTACGCCCATCAAAATAACCTTAAAAAGGAGAGCGTCAATGTCCACCACTCTCACCTGGCATGACGTGATTGGTCAGGAAAAAGAAAAACCTTACTTCATTGATACATTGAAGTTTGTCGCAGCGGAACGGGCTGCGGGCAAGACCATTTATCCACCGCAACAGGATGTGTTTAATGCATTCCGTTCAGCGGAACTGGCGGATGTGAAAGTCGTCATTCTCGGGCAGGATCCTTACCACGGTCCGAATCAGGCTCATGGACTGTCATTTTCAGTGCGTCCCGGCATTCCTGCTCCTCCTTCGCTGGTGAATATGTATAAAGAGCTGGTGACCGATATTCCGGGGTTTGAGCGCCCTGGTCACGGCTACTTACAGAGCTGGGCCGATCAGGGCGTGCTGCTGCTCAACACGGTATTAACCGTGGAAGGCGGACAGGCACATTCACATGCCAAGCTGGGTTGGGAAACGTTCACCGATCGGGTCATTGCGGCGCTGAATGAAAATCGCGAAGGGATTGTCTTTTTACTCTGGGGTTCTCACGCGCAGAAGAAGGGCAATATTATCGACCGAAACCGTCATCATGTGTTGAAAGCGCCACACCCTTCCCCACTTTCTGCACACCGGGGGTTTCTGGGATGTAGGCATTTTTCACAGGCAAATGCTTTACTCGAACAACAAGACCTCGCGCCGATTAACTGGACGCCGGTATTACCCGATCAGGCATAAAAAAGAGGCACCCGCAAAGGTGCCTCTCTCATTAAATCAGTCTGTTGAAAACAGAATCAGGCTTTGGCTTTAGACACCGCAACCATCGCAGGACGTAACAGACGCCCATTCAGCGTATAACCCTTCTGCATCACCATGATAACGTGATTAGGTTCCAGCTCTTCGGATTCCATCATCGTCATCGCCTGGTGCAGTTCAGGGTTGAATGGCACGTGAATATCACCCACCACTTCCATACCGAACTTACGAACCGCATCCAGCATTGATTTCAGGGTCAGTTCTACCCCCTCAATCAGACCGGTCAGCTCAGGGTTAGATTTATCAGCCAAATCGATCGCACGTTCCAGGTTATCAATCACTGGCAGCAATTCGCCGGAAAATTTTTCCAGGGCGAATTTATGTGCTTTCTCAATATCCAGCTCGGTGCGGCGACGGACGTTTTCCACTTCCGCTTTAGCACGCAGCAGGCTGTCACGCTCACGCTGCTGGACTTCTTTCAGCTGTGCTTCTAATTCAGCAATGCGTTCATCGCGCGGGTCAACGACATCTGCCGCCTGAGTTTCCGCTTCCGCATGCAGCTCTTGTTCCTGATTCAGTTCTTCAGAGACTTGCTCGTCAGGTGTCTTATGTTCTTTACTACTCATGAATATCTCCGCGTTTTAGCATTAATCTTGCTAGTTGGCTTATTATGGGGATCAAAACCGGGGTTTCAAGGTTTGGTTTTGAATGAAACCGGTCATAATGCAGGAGTCATCACACCCTGCTGAGGATAACCACAGCGATGAATAAAAAATTTAAGTGCATTGGGATCGTCGGACACCCTCGCCATCCTTCCGCACTTGCCACCCACGAAATGCTCTATCACTGGCTAATTTCAAAAAATTATCAGGTGATTGTCGAGCGGCAGGTGGCGCAAGATTTAGCTCTTGAAGGCGCACAAACCGGTAGTCTGGCAGAAATCGGCAAATTAGCAGATCTGGCCGTGGTGGTGGGCGGCGACGGCAATATGCTGGGCGCAGCCCGCGTGCTGGCGCGTTACGACATCAAAGTTATCGGCATCAACCGCGGCAATCTGGGATTTTTGACCGATCTGGATCCCGATAACGCGTTACAGCAACTGGATGACGTTCTGCAGGGCGAATATATCAGCGAGCAACGCTTCCTGCTCGAAGCGATGGTGCGCTGCAAAGATCAGCAATGTCGTGTGAGCACGGCCATCAACGAAGTGGTTCTGCACCCCGGAAAAGTCGCACACATGATTGAATTTGAAGTCTATATCGACGACAAATTCGCGTTTTCACAACGTTCGGACGGGCTGATTATTTCAACACCGACCGGTTCGACCGCGTATTCGCTGTCCGGCGGCGGGCCAATCCTGACCCCGACTCTCGAAGCGATAGCGCTGGTGCCCATGTTCCCGCATACGCTCTCAGCCCGACCGCTGGTGATCAACAGCAACAGCACGATTTGCCTGCGCTTCTCGCACATGAGCACCGACCTGGAAATCAGTTGTGACAGCCAAATCGCGTTGCCAATTCAACCAGGCGAAGAAGTGGTGATCCGCCGCAGTGAGTTCCATTTAAACCTGATTCATCCGAAAGATTATAGCTATTTCAATACATTGAGCACTAAACTCGGATGGTCGAAAAAATTGTTCTGATCCCTAAAAAATAATTCGCCAGCCCCTTTACTGTATATAAAACCAGTTTATACTGTATGTAATTACAGGTCTGTTGTTATGTACAGGAAGGTGATCATGCTGGCGCAATTAACTATCAGTAACTTTGCTATTGTCCGTGAGTTAGAAATCGATTTTCATGCAGGGATGACGGCAATCACCGGGGAAACCGGTGCTGGTAAGTCCATTGCTATTGACGCGCTCGGACTTTGTCTGGGGAATCGCGCCGACGGCAGTATGGTACGCCTTGGCGCAAGCCGCGCAGATATCTGCGCGCGCTTTACCCTTGCCGACACCCCTTCCGCTAAAGTCTGGCTGGCAGAAAATCAGCTTGATGAAGGGCATGATTGCCTGCTGCGCCGTACAATCAGTAATGACGGACGCTCGCGTGGTTTTATCAATGGTACACCGGTGCCCCTGTCACAGTTGCGTGAGCTGGGTCAGCACCTGATTCAAATCCATGGCCAGCATGCTCATCAGCTTCTGCTCAAACCCGAGCATCAAAAACATCTGCTGGACGCCTACGCCGATCAACCTTTGCTATTGGCTGAAATGCGTCAGGCATATCACAACTGGCATCAGAGTTGCCGCCAGCTGGCGCTGTATCAGCAACAAATCAACGAACGTGAATCCCGCCGTCAGTTATTACAATATCAGCTGAAAGAGCTCAATGAGTTCTCACCACAAGCGGGTGAATACGAGCAAATCGATGAAGAGTACAAACGCCTGGCAAACAGTGGGCAGCTTCTCTCACTCAGTCAGAGTGCGCTGTACTTACTGGCGGATGGCGAAGACCAGAATATTGTCAGCCTGCTTTACACCGCTCGTCATCAACTCGCCGAACTGGCCGAGCTCGACAGCAAAATGAATGAGCTGATCGTCATGCTGGATGATGCCTCGATTCAAATCAGCGAGGCCAGCGACGAACTTCGCCACTACAGTGAACGTCTGGATATGGATCCAAACCGCTTGTTTGAACTTGAACAGCGCTTATCCCGCCAGATGAATTTAGCGCGCAAACATCATGTCCGCCCAGAGGAGTTACCCGAGCATCACCGCCAGTTACTCGAAGAACAGCAGGCGCTTGATGATCAGGAAACCAATCAGGCAGAACTGAGTGAGGCTGTCCAACATCATTATCAGCAGGCCATCGCGATTGCCGGGCAGTTGCACGAAAAACGTCAGTATTTTGCTGATGAGTTAACGCACCTGATCACGCAAAGCATGCAGGCATTGTCCATGCCGCACGGTAAATTTAAAATTCAGGTCCAGTTCGAGCCTGAGCATTTAAATATGGAAGGTGCTGATCGCCTTGAGTTCCAGGTCACTACCAATCCGGGTCAGCCATTGCAGGCTTTAGCCAAAGTGGCATCCGGCGGCGAGCTTTCACGTATCGCGCTGGCTATTCAGGTGATCACCGCGCAAAAAATGGAAACGCCGGCATTGATTTTTGATGAAGTAGATGTGGGTATCAGTGGTCCTACGGCTGCCATTGTAGGTCGCTTACTGCGTCAGTTAGGTGAATCAACACAGGTGATGTGCGTGACGCACTTACCGCAGGTTGCAGGTTGTGGTCATCAGCATTATTTTGTTAGCAAAGAAACCGACGGCGAAGTGACAGAAACGCAAATGAATCGCCTGGATAAAAAGGCGCGTTTGCAGGAACTGGCGCGTCTTCTGGGCGGAAGTGAAGTCACCCGAAACACCCTGGCTAATGCAAAAGAGTTGCTCGCAGCGTAAAAAGCTCAACTTTTTTACAGTTCAGCGGTCATACAGGTGCCCCGCAAAGGTTTCAAACTGATGAAAGGTCTATTATCATCGGCATCTTATGCCCTAAAGGAATGTAATGACTATGCGCTGTAAAACGCTAACTGCCGCCGCTGTAGCTCTTGTAATGCTTACTGCGGGCTGTTCCACTCTGGAAAAGGTGGTTTATCGGCCTGACATTAACCAGGGGAATTACCTGTCTCCTGCTGATGTTCAAAAAATTCACACCGGTATGACTAAGCAGCAGGTGGCTTATGTTCTTGGCACACCGATGCTGCACGACCCGTTTGGCAGCGATGTCTGGTTCTACGTGTTCCGTCAGGAACCGGGCCATGAAGGCGTCACTCAGCAAACCCTGACTCTGACCTTTAACGCATCAGGCACGCTGACTAATATCGATAACAAACCGACATTGTCCGACCAAAAATAATCGCCCGGTGTGATGGTCGTTGGTAATCACCAAACATCATCTTTCAGGGTAAAAAAATAAGGCGCCTGAGGCGCCTTATTTTTTGGAGCGTTCTGCGCGAATGCGCCGTAACTCTTTCGGGTCAGCAATCAGCGGCCTGTAAATTTCGATACGGTCGCCATCATTGACGATATCCGTCAGTTTCACCGGGCGACTGTAGATACCGAATTTGTTCTTTTTCAGGTCTATATCTTTGCGTAATTCAAGTAAGCCCGAGGCCTGCAGCGCATGTTCAACATTACACCCCTCTTCCAGCTTAACGGTTCTCAGATACTGACGCTCCGGTAACGCGTACACCACTTCAACACGGATCTCAGACACTGTAGACCTCTTTTGCCCTCAGGGTGAATGCCTGAACCATACTGCCAGCAAGTTCCTTAAAGATTTTACCGAATGCTAATTCGATCAGTTTATTCGTAAACTCAAAATCAAGGCTGAGCTGCACTTTACAGGCTTCCGGGCTAAGCTCGATAAAATCCCAGCCCCCGGTAAGCTTACGAAATGGACCATCAACCAGTTGCATATCAATACGCTTATTACTGATTAACGTATTCTTCGTCGTAAAGGTTTTGCTGATACCCGCCTTCGAGACGTCAACAGCGGCGGTCATCGACGTATCACTGTTATCCAAAATACGGCTACCAGTGCAACCCGGCAGAAACTGCGGGTAAGCATCAACATCATTCACTAACGTGTACATCTGCTCCACGCTAAACGGCACAAGCGCAGAACGACTTATCTGTGGCATATCATTTTCCAGGTGTCATAAAACGTACAGATAATACCATTTATCCGCCCGGTAATAAAAACTACGAAGCACAGTGAGCCAAAACAGGAAAAACCACAGTCTCAGACGCGTGGGGATTTCATTCGGCAACGCTTACAGTATAATAAGTATCACTATGACAAAGAAAAAAGCACATAAACCCGGTTCCGCGACTATCGCGATGAACAAACGCGCTCGCCATGAATATATCATCGAAGATGAATTCGAGGCGGGGCTTGCTTTGCAGGGATGGGAAGTCAAATCGATGCGCGCTGGTAAGGCAAACATCACTGACAGCTACGTCACATTCCGCGACGGTGAAGCCTTTTTGTTTGGCGCAACCATTCAACCTCTTAATGTGGCGTCGAGTCATATCGTCTGCGACCCTACACGTACAAGAAAATTACTGCTGAACAAACGTGAACTTGAAACGCTGTTCGGTAAAGTCAGTCGCGATGGCTACACCGTCGTCGCACTTTCCATGTACTGGAAAAATGCCTGGTCGAAAGTGAAAATCGGTCTGGCTAAAGGTAAGAAAGAGCACGACAAGCGCGATGACATTAAAGATCGTGAGTGGAAAGTAGACAAAGCACGTATCATGAAGCACGCAAATCGCTAAGTCTCTGGCTTAGCTTGGTGTTTTGCTGGTATACTGCGAAATAGTACTTGGGGCTGATTCTGGATTCGACAGGATTTGCGAAGCCCAAGGAGCATGCCGAGGGGCGGTTGGCCTCGTAAAAAGCCGCAAAAAAATAGTCGCAAACGACGAAAACTACGCCCTAGCAGCTTAATACCCTGCTTAGAGCCCTCTCTCCCTAGCCTCCGCTCTTAGGACGGGGATCAAGAGAGGTCAAACCCAAAAGAGATCGCGTGGACACCTTGCCTGGGGTGAAAGCGTTAAACCCAATCAGGATAGTTTGTTAGTGGCGTGTCCATCCGCAGCTAACCGGCGAATGTAAAGATTGGACTAAGCATGTAGTGCCGACGGTGTAGTAATTCTGGACGGGGGTTCAAATCCCCCCAGCTCCACCAAATAATGATCCGGGTATTACCAGATAAGTCCGGAGAAGTCCTGAAAGCCCGCATCCCTTCTAGGTTTGCGGGCTTTTTTGTGTCTGTAGAAGTCCGAGAAGATCCGCCCGAAACCGGCGTCTATTGGTATACGAATTGGTATACGCTAAGATATATACCAATAAACGTATACCAATTAGGGAAGATCCTTGCATGGCGCGGACTACACGCCCCCTCACCCACACCGAAGTACAAAAAGCCAAAGCCACCGATAAAGACCTCACCTTGCATGACGGTGACGGACTCTTTCTCCTGGTCAAAACCACCGGTAAGAAAATTTGGCGCTTTCGCTATCAGGTGCCTGGCACTTCAAAACGCACAATGATTAGCCTCGGCGCTTATCCTGCCCTTTCACTTGCTGATGCCAGAGAAGTGCGTGCAGAAAAGCTTGCGATGTTAGTCAAAGGAATTGATCCACAAGCAAGAGCTGGGGAAGAAGCTGAGAAGCTGCAAATCGCTCAGGAAAGCATTTTCGTAAATGTTGCCCGTAAGTGGTTCGAGCTGAAGCAAAGTCACGTTAGCGCAGACCACGCTAAAGATATCTGGCGTTCCATTGAGAAAGACATCCTGCCAAGTATTGAATATGTTCCTGTTCAGGAGCTGAAAGCACGCACTTTGATCCAAGTGTTGGAACCAATCAAAGCACGCGGAGCATTAGAGACGGTCAGGCGGTTGGTTCAGCGCATCAACGAGATAATGATTTATGCGGTGAATGTTGGACTGATTGAGGCAAACCCAGCTTCAGGTATTGGTAATGCTTTCGAGCGCCCGAAGAAGCAGCATATGCCGACCATACGGCCTGAAGAACTGCCCAAGCTAATGCGCACAATAGCTATGAGTAATTTATCAGTACCAACTCGCTGTCTGCTTGAGTGGCAGTTACTGACGCTCATACGCCCCGCTGAAGCTTCAGCAACAGCTTGGGCAGAGATCGATATAGAGAACAAGCAGTGGTGTATTCCGGCAGAACGGATGAAGGCAAAGCGCGAGCATATCGTTCCCTTATCAGAACAAGCTTTAGAGCTGCTGGAAATCATGCGCCCAATCAGTGGCAATCATCAGTACGTATTCCCTAGCCGTAATGATCCGCGCAAGCCAATGAATAGCCAAACGGCAAATGCCGCTTTGAAACGTATTGGTTATGGTGGAAAATTAGTCGCACATGGTCTACGTTCTATTGCTAGTACAGCAATGAATGAAGCTGGTTTAAATGCTGATGTAATTGAAGCATCCCTAGCCCATTATGATAGAAACGAAGTAAGACGAGCCTACAATCGCTCAGTTTATCTAGAGCAACGTAAAGAGTTGATGGATTGGTGGGCATTATTAATTAAAAATTATAAAATGAGCTGAAATGAATACGGAATATAGCATTAGCGAAATTAAAAGTAGTATATATGAATGTATCAAGAAAGGCGCCTCAGCTCCTGAGATAATGTCATTACTATTTTTAGGCAATCAATTTGTCAGTAAAGAGTCTGCTTTGTGGGACTATAAATATGAACTTGAAAATGATGATGCATCTCTCTCAAAAGTGATAAAGCAGATAAGTAGCTTTTACAATAGCCATGGGGGATACCTTATCTATGGAGTCCAAGAGATAGTAAAAGATAAAAAATTCATACCTGTCTCGATTGATTTGGAGAAAATAAACATTGCACAGATACGGAGCCTATTGAGTAACTATCTGGATAAAACTGTTGATTTTTCTTATACTGAAACAACAATTTCAATTGGAAGTAATGAGTTCAATATTGGAGTCATCCATATTCCTAAAAGGGATAAAGAGGATAGATCTCCAGCTAAAATGATAAAAAATTCAAAGAACAATCAATCCACACCGGATAAAAAATTAATTTTTAATGAGAATGATGTTTATTTTAGAAAACTCGATGAATGTAAAAAAGCAGTATACTCTGAGGATTGGCAGTTTTTGTTCTCTAGTAGGGAACTAACTCTATTAAAAACCAAGCAAATAAATATAACTATAGATCATAACCTCCCAGACAAAAAAATGATTTTCTCAGACTTCGTCGGAAGAAAGGATACTCTTTCCCAACTATGGGAATGGTTATCCGATCCATTTGAATACACAAAAATACTAGCTGGTGATGGTGGCAAAGGTAAAACATCCATCGCTTATAGATTTTGCCAAGACTTCTTAGAATCAACACCTATTGGTTTTGAACGAATAGTATGGTTAAGTGCCAAGGATAAACAATTCTCTGGTATAGATGATAGCTTTTACGAATTAAGGCAAGTGGATTTTTCAGATTATAATAGCTTTTTATTAGCTCTTGCAGAGTATTGTGCACTTGATACAGATGAGCTCGAATCAACTTCGATTCAGAATATAAAAATAAAACTTAGAAGTGCTTTACCAATATTCCCCAGCCTGATAATAGTCGATAACGTTGACTCTCTTGAGCAAAAAGAACAATTACAAATTGTTGATGCTTGCAGACAGTTCGGTCAAAATAACATTCGATTTTTGATCACAACACGCAACAGATTTTCTTACTCAGACGATTCATGCATTGAAATTCGAGGCCTTGAAAAAGATGATTATGAAGAGTTTTTGGATTCAAATGTTATAAAATACAATCTCCAAAAACCTACAAATAGACAAGCACAAAACATATATTCCGCTACTGATGGTTCACCTTTACTAACTCAATCTATTCTTAGACTGTGTAGGCTTGGAGATAGTTTTGATTCCGCCGTTACTGAATGGAAAGGACAGGCTGGTGAAGATGCACGAAGCGCAGCCTTACAAAGAGAAATAATGGGGTTAAGTTTTGATTCCAAGAGAGTTATATTATGCATCTTCTACTTTGATAGCTGTTCTAAAACTGAATTACAGCAAGCATGTGGATTTGGCAAGTTAAGATTAAATGATGTACTTATGGAACTTCATTCTTTGTTTCTCGTGAATGCACCAAAATTCATTGACAATGAAGATAGATTTTCCATTTCAACAACAACAAAATTAATTATAAAAGGAATTCAAGAAAAACTAGCAACTGACCATGCCAAACTAAAATCAAATATTCAAAAATCAAGACTTGGTCTAAATACTACTGGTAAGAAAGGGAATACTAAACGTATTGGATTAGCAATTAGCCAAGCAATCGCACTTATGAAAGAAGATAGAGAACCCGAAGCGATAAAAACTATTACCACAGAACTGCAAAGGCAACCTCAGAACTCTGACTTATTACTAGCACATGCTAGATGCATTATTCAATCGAGGAAACCAGATTATGAAGAGGCAAGAAAAATATTAAGAAGCGCCTACGATAATGGTCAAGATAAAGAAATGCTTTTTGATTTTTGGTATAACTGTGAAAATATCTTAGGATCAACAGCTGGTGAAATTGAGGTTTCAAAAATCGCTCTAAGTATAGATAAATTCAAAATATACAAATGGTCTTATTATTTAGCTAAAAGTTTAGTTTTTCGGTCATCACTTCGCACTGGCGTTGATAAAATAACTGATTTAACTGATGCAAGCATCTATTTATCAAAAGCTATAAAAGACCCACAAAATAAAAATAAAGACGAGCACAAATCAGAATCAAATGAGATACACAATCTTATTTGGAAGAATTTAGAAAATGACATGTCAATTAGCTGGGTTCAGTCTTATAACTTCATGATGGAATTAGTAGATCATGGCGACATCAGGGCATTTATATTCAAAAATGCTCACAGGTGCATTCTTGAGGCTGAAAGTGAAGCTAAAACACAAAGAGCTAAGTTGCAAGTCATAAAACTAAAAGATAGATTTAACAAATCTATAAAATCACTTAGAAAACCCAATGCATCCTTGAAAGATTTATCTTTCGAGATTAATGAGTGAATCAATAGAAGTTCGAATGGCGCGTCTGTTTATTTTTATTAAACTTTCGCGCTAACAATCTAGCCTATAAAAAAGATTAATATAAACACTTCAAGACCGGGACATTTATTCAAAAAGCATGAAGGTATAATACTTTAACAATTTGATGGGTGTTATAAACACTTTTTACTTGTCTGCACGCAATACTCCCACTCCAATCCCTTCTACTTTTAGTTAAACATTAACCCCATTAAACACCTGCGCGCGCAATTATCCCCGCCTGCCCGCTGCTGACTTAGCTCACTGGTTTTGATGCATGAAGAAAAGTCTCTGAAAGCCAGTATAGCAAGGGTTTTGAGCCATTTAGAGCATTCCAGATTGCATGCAAAACCATGCATCCTATGCATGCAGAGCTCACAAGGACGGGCTAGCCAGAGAAAAAACTGTCAGGAGGGACGGCTTTGCACCGAATTAACGAAAAATGCCGTCTTATTTCTAAGCGGCATTTGAGATTATTTTTTGGGGGGTTGAGACAAGCCGAAATTTATATTTTCTGCTTTAGACTTTCTCTTTTAACGATTTTACTGACACTTTCATTTGTTTTAAATGCACATGAGCATGCCAACCTGGTGCACTGATAATAAGACTCCTTTGTCTGTTCGGTGATATAACGGCTTGTGCGAATGTGAGAAACAGAGCTGCAAAGCGGGCAGCGCATCATTTGCTGTTACTCCTTGTTTGAATCGACTCTCTTGGAGAGTTTTTGTGCCAGTAATTGCCTTTTTATCGGGCTTTGCAATAGCTTCATATCGACACCAGGCAGCGCAGGAGAATGCATCCCGATTTTCTCCAACATAGGTTCTGCATCCATGTTGAACTGACCGATGTGTGCCGCACCGACTAACGCGTTGCCAATTTCAACGCTGATAATTTTGGCGGGCTCTACATAATGACCGGATTGTGTTTCCTGATAACTTACGGTGGATAACGCCAGAAGTTTAAGTTTTACAGCACGCACAAGCGCCGGACTGAGATGGTTGATGGCCATACGCCACTGTGTATCAGCATAGGCATTCAGTGCTCTGCGGTGGGCGCTAATCAACGCTCCACCAGCATTAGCACAATGCAACATCGCCGACTGTTTCTCGACATTCAATTCTTCAATCAGGTCATCGAACTCTTTAACTAATCCCTGCTGAATAGCCCGCTGACTGTGCGCGTTCTTGAGTTCGTCAGTCATAACCCCGCGTGACTTGCGAAAACGCGAACGCCAGCTCTCTTCGTTCTCTTTGATTTCGCTGTTCGCCGTTTCTTTTTCCTGGGCGCATCGCGCAATCGAACTTTCAATTTCATCAAGTGCCTGCTTTTTCTCCGCAAACGCCACTTTGGCCTGCTCAAAGTGTTGGATAGCACCTTCCGCGTTTCCTGATGATGGTTTTTCGTTGTGACCGGCTTTGACCTGAAGAAAGTCCTGGATAACGGCTTCGACGATTTTGGTTGAATCGGGTTTCATGGCATACCTCAGCAATGTGTTGTCAATGTGAGGATATTGTGGGGAGGCTGGCACAACATTTCTATCTGATAGCGTTTGCTCAGCGCTGGTACAACGGAGTGAAACGTAAGCCAGGAAAGTGGAGAGGGTTTATATTTCTATAAATACTATTCACCACTGTTCACTCTAAAATAAAATTTCATTAAATCATTAAGTTAATCAGTGAACACCTTACCTAAAGGTATTCACTCACTGTTCACTACTATTCACTGTCTTCAAACGCCTTTTTCTGGCTAGCCCAAAATAAATGGATGTTTATACCTATTAATAATTTCATTTCAATCGTTAGAATGGCTTTCTATGTATTCATTAAATAACCCATCAAGCAGCAATGGCATTAGTTGGCACTAATTGGCATTAATTGGCATTTCGTCGGGTGTCACCAGATAAAAATCATGCACTCTCCTTCAAAGTTTTTGGCGGCAACCACTTGTTGCTAAAAGCAAAAATATTCTCACAATAGGGGGCTCCTTAACGAAACAGCCGGTACTGGACGTGTCCAGCCGGATACAAATATGAGGTAGCACCATGCTCTCCGCCGCTCAAAATACGTCCCCTTCCTCTGCCCCTGTGATGCCACCGGCGTACCCGCGCGATCGCTTTATGCGACTGCCGGAAGTGATCCACACTACCGGCCTCTCCCGCTCCACCCTTTACGACTTAATCAGTCGTCAGCAATTTCCCGCCCAGATTTCTCTCGGCGGCAAGAACGTGGCCTGGCTGGCTTCCGAAATAGAGGGCTGGATGAATGACCGCATCGCCGCACGCGCTCAGGAGACCATGCAATGATTTCTCTGTCTGTCGGTCATCATAATATCCAGCTCAATATACAAGAGGCGGCCTATCTGGCTGAAGGCCTGATGGCTGCCGCCTGCGGCAGAAAAAATTCCTTGCCTGCATTTACCAGCATTACCCTGGGCGTGTTATCCGTAACAGCCGAAAACGTTAGTTCAGGGGATGATTCACACTTCCGATCAAATCCGCAGCAGTCCGATCAAGTCCTGACCGATTGCTAAGGAGAAACGGCCAATGCTTCAAAAAAGGCTTTTCTCTGGCGAGCCCCTGCTCTATAGTTTTTGTGCTGCCGCAAAATCGGCAGCCGGGCGTGGAAACCCGAGTTACTTATTGGCGACACAACACGCGCCTGGCGTGTTTTTTTATGTCGATGCCTTAGCGCACCTGTTATTTGCTCAGTGGTTACTTAACCGCTGTGCTTATCAAGCAATGGTGGCTCAGGTGGGGCTGACCTCGGTCAGGCCGGTTTCCAATAAGGCCGGTATTTCCACCCCCGTCTGGGCTACCACCCATAAGCGTGGAAACTTCGGTGGTAGCAATAACCAATACTTATTGGAGGCTGCCACCATGGCTACAACCCTCACCACCCCACATCCTAAATTTACGTTCCTGTTCGCCGCCGTGCGCCGTGCTGAACCTAAAGCGCCGGTTTGTATGCTTCGTTACGCCGCCGACAATGAACATTCTGCCCGTCGCCAGTTTGCCCGTGACTATGTGCTGTGCTTTGCCGGTCGCCTGCCCGCTCAGGAGGCCGCATGAACAAGCTCGCTTCCTTCTATTTCCCCAACACCCATTATCCTATCCCGCATGCTGATTTCCTGCGCCTGCAACATGCGCACAACGTCGGCATATTGTTCCTCGACATGCTTGATACGCAGGACTCATTAGGGCACGTGCCCAGCGGGGATCAGCTGAATTCCATGGCCTCTGTGGTTGCAATGCTCACAGATCAGCTCGGCAAAGTAGTAGATACCTGCGAAACCGTCATAAAAACGCAAATGGAGGATGTCTACGAATGAATATGACTCAGCAATCCTGCCTGCCGGTTGAAGTGCTCACCGCCCTCTACCGGCGCGCCCTGGCACAGGCCTACCTCGACGCCTGTACCGCCTATGGCGTTGAAACCGGCTACACGCTTGATGAATTGCAAATGACCATCGCGAAGGAAGTCGAAAGCTACTACGTCCGTCAGCACGGTACAAAGCTGGGTATGGACATCGCCTGCGCAATGCTCCGCGACATGGTGCAGCCCGATATTCTGGTGGCAAAGCCCCGCCTGACACCGCTGGGAGAATCCATGATGGATGAACTGTTCCGGCCTTTTCTTCACACCACTCCTGAAACCACGCTGCACTGACAGAGGCGCATATGACACAAATGATTGTAAAAAACACCGTGAGCGCCGCGACAGGGCGCTGGCCTCAGCTTCTGCCCGCGCTGGGTATAAACGTTCCCCCTCACGGGCATCATTCAGCCTGCCCCGTTTGCGGGGGGAAAGACCGCTTTCGCTTCGATAATCAGGCAGGAAGAGGAACCTGGATATGTAACCACTGCGGTGCCGGTGACGGATTAAATCTGGTTGCGAAAACGCTGGATATCACCACGAAAGAGGCCGCCGTGAAGGTGGCTGAAATTCTGGGAGAGACTCAGCCTCTTGCGGTTCATCACGACGAGGCCGCAGTACAGCAGCAAAAAGACGATGCCCGCCAGAAGGCAGCCGTGCAGGCGAAAATGTTGGAGAATGCCGCCCGCAAAGCGGCAGGCAGTGCCTATCTGGAGAAAAAAGGCTGGGCGGATAAGGAGGCACTGACCTTACAGGGCAACGGCCTGCGCGTGGGCGGCGTAGATTTCGCGGCGGGTGACCTGGTCATTCCGCTTTATGATTTGTCAGGCAACCTGGTCAACGCCCAGCTCATTAACGGATCGGGAGCTAAACGCATGCTTGCGGGTGGACAGGTTACCGGCACCGCTCATCATTTTGAAGGGAAAGACAACGCCGTTATCTGGGTGGCAGAAGGTTATGCAACCGGTATGACAATACATGCGCTGACGGGCGAAACCGTGTATGTGGCACTGAGTGCCAATAACTTCCCTCATCTGGCTGTGTGCCTTCGGGAGAAATACCCTGATGCCGTGCTGATTATGGCGGCAGATAATGATGAGAACGGCACAGGACAGAAGAAAGCGAAAGAAGCCGCAAATCTGGTCAGTGGGAAGGTTGCGCTCCCCTTAATCGCCGGTGACTGGAACGATGTATATATGCAGCAAGGTCGTGACAAAGCGCTAGAACAGCTCCGCGCTTTTACTCAGCAATCTCCTAAGAGCCCCTTTGAAACGGTCAGTGATGCCGATCTCAAGGCCATGAGCCAGAGTGAGAAGTGTGAACTGCTGATAGTCCATTATGAACACAGTCTGGCTATGCCGCCGGTGGGGGAAGATCTTTGCCGCTATGAGAATGGGGCTTGGCAGGTATTGCCGCACAGGATCCTCAGCCGTGAAATTGCCGCTCTATTTCAGAAAGCACAAGCGCCTTTTTCAGCGCCCCTCATTAGCGGCATGATCGAAACCCTAAAGCTCATGGTGCCTGAAATGAGCAAGCCCGCACGTCACTTAATTGGTTTTCGCAATGGCGTTTTTGACACCCGCACCGGAATTTTTAGCTCTCACCGCAAAGATAACTGGTTGCGTACCGTCAACAGTGTGGATTATTCGCAGGCCAAGCCTGGGGAAAATCTTGCCGAGCATGCTCCTCACTTCTGGCAATGGCTAACGCGGGCGGCAAACCAGCAAAGCGAAAAGCAAGAACGCATTCTCGCGGCGCTTTTCATGGTTCTGGCAAACCGGTATGACTGGCAATTGTTCCTTGAGGTGACAGGACCAGGCGGCAGTGGTAAAAGCGTCATGGCAGCCATAGCACGCATGCTTGCAGGGAATGACAATACCACTTCTGCCAGCATCGAAACGCTGGAGTCTTCCCGCGAACGGGCTTCCCTGGTGGGATATTCGCTGATTATCTTACCCGACCAGGAGAAATGGAGCGGTGACGGCGCAGGAATTAAAGCGATCACTGGCGGCGATGCAGTAGCGATTGACCCGAAATACCGTGATGCTTATTCAGCACATATTCCGGCGGTGATCCTTGCGGTGAACAACAACCCGATGCAGTTCAGTGACCGAAGCGGCGGTGTATCGCGCAGGCGAGTGATCATCACGTTCCCCGAGGTGATACAGGCCAATGAACGAGACCCACAGCTGATAGAGAAAATAGGTCAGGAGCTGGCCGTCATTGTTCGCCACCTGATGCAACGCTTTGCCGTTCACAGGGACGCACGCGAGCTGTTACAGGCACAGCAGAATTCCGATGAAGCACTGGAGATAAAACGCAGTGCTGATCCGTTGGTGGATTTTTGCGGTTACCTGCTGGCAGTCAGTTCACCTAACGGCCTCTTTATCGGTAATGCGAATATTCATCCGTCGAATCCACGTAGGTATCTTTACCATGCCTATTTATCATTTATGGAGGCACGGGGACATCAACGAACAATGAATCTGACTGCCTTTGGTCGGGCTGTACCGCAAACGCTGAAAGAGTATGAAATTGAATTCTTGAAGAAAAAGACCAATCAGGGTGTGCAAACCAATCTGATCTTAAGTGAAGACTGCGAAGTGGATTGGCTGCCTAAGTGCGAAACACCTTAAACGTTCACATGAAAACCGGCTCCAGCCGGTTTTTTCATATAGGAAACACCTACTGAACACTTAAAAGTGATTAGTTATGGACAGTTAAGGATAATCTAACCACCACCTAAAAACTTGAAAAATAACATTTAAATCAAAAAAGTGAACAGTGTGAACACTTTTTCAAACAATCATTTTTTTATTTCTAGATTTAGATTCTGATCATTGTTTGATCACTTAACCTTATGTAGGTTACATTAAAAAAAATCAACTAACAAAGCAGGAAGATTCTTATGGACGGAATTGATAAGCTGCAAATAAAGCCCTTTCTTTCAATCCTTTTAGGTTCAAGCCAAGCAACTACTGATGCTGGAGAAATTCATGCAGCCATAGCAGAAATCATTGAGAAAGAGGGCCGTAAAGAGCAAATTGTAGAAATGCACCCTACAAAACACGACGATGCGGGTGAATCTTTAATCTATTATTCTCATTATGAAGTTTTAAAAAATCCTAGCTGGTTCGCAGGGAATAACTTAACTGATGTTGAGAATCACATATTCATAACTTTCAATCTTAACAATACATTTGCTTTTTACATGTCTGAAAAAGGTATGAAAGATGAGGTAAGAACATATTTTTTCACTTCGCGATTACCAGATATAAAAGTAATTAATATTAGCCATCTAAATTATCTTTTTATTAATGAAGATAAAATAAAAATGCTATGGCTTCTAGGAATACATGGCAGAGAAAGTTTTAAAGCCGATTCAAAAGTTTTAGGTGGAGAAAGTGTCGCCGAGACTTTAAACCCTCTTGAAGACCAATCTTTCACTATGTCAGCAGTTCGTACGTCACTTGAAGGGACAGAGACAACAATTGGCCTAAATCCATACAAATCCTCTTTATGGAGAGGACCATGTAAAGATTGGGAGACATTTGAAAACAGAGTGCTTGAGATAATAGATAAAATAGACAAAAACAAAGACGAGGTTGAAAATCCAATAAGCATTCTAGCCACACCTGTTGCTGATATGAAAGGAATACAAGGAATTTATGACTTGTCATTCTTAGAGCCAGAATTTTATAGCCATGGATTGAGCGAGAGCAAAATTGACAGGCTACGTAAAATTCATAGTGATTTCACTTATAAAATAATGGACACTCTTAACTCCCCACTAATAAAACTAGAAGTATCAAAATACAAAGAAAATATTGGAGATATAATCATACTTCCCAAAGTCAACGATTATGAAATCCAATTTGAATTAATAGAGGTACACCCTAAACGAGGCGCGAGTAAAGAGCTGGAGTATTTCTACAATGTTTTTAAGTATCCAGAACTAATAAAATGCTGGTATGAATCTGGCCATGCTATTGTTAATAGTAGAGCATTCAAAACAGAATATCGAGATGTTTCCTATAATAAATTCATCTGGGCGGATTTTGAGGATTTTGATATATTAAAAGAAAAACCTGAACTCGATGGTAACGTTGCACTTGATAAAATAGGTTGTCAAAAATCACTCTTTTGCTGGATTAAGCATCATTGGAGTGGACTTTGGGATTCTGGTGAAAATTTTCTGACAACAGACAGACCAACTGGCTGGCTTTTTTGTGACGATGGTGCAGGGGAAAAAGCTGATTTTATACATATTGATCAACACAATGATAAAACTTACATTTCTCTAATTCACATAAAAGCCGCCAATACTAATAGCACTGACAGAAGAATTTCAGTCGGAGCGCACGACATTGTACTAAACCAAGCAATTAAAAACCTTAGATATATTAATAGAAAAAAATTAGCTACAGACTTAAAAGAACGTGCCGATAAAGCAGAATCCAAGTATTGCTGGAAAGATAATATAACTAGTGAGCATAGTTTATTTATAGATGCGATAGAATCAATTGAGCGAGAAAGCAAGATTCAATTTAGAGTAATAATTGTACAACCTCACACAATGAAAAGTTACTACACTAAAAACGCCCAATCAAACATCAAAAAGCAATTAGACGTCCTCTTAGTAAGCGCTGAATCAGCAATAAGAGCATCTGGAGCCGAATTTTATATAATCGGTCATGATGATACTAGTCGCAAATCGGTTAAGATAACCTAATGAAACAAAGCTGAATGATAAGATTGGTATACGTTTAGGTATACACCAAAAACCTGAATTCATAATTAACCATTTAAAACATTAAGTTAGCTTTTTATCTCAACTTCCCCCAGCCCACCAAACAAGGTTTCGGTTATTACCAGATAAGACCGTTACCGCAAAGAAAGCCGCAGCCCGCAAGGGTTTGCGGCTTTTTTATTGCCCGTTATCAAACCGCATTTGTGTACCTCTTACGCCCCAAAAAATTTCATTGATCTATCTCCCCGGCTAATTTAGAATTTACTTAAATTAGTAAACTCTAAATTAAAAAATGAAAAATACCGAAATCCGTTTTCTGCAAGAAGGCGCGGCTCAGGCGGCGCAACTTCTTAAGTCCATGAGTAACACCAATCGATTAATGATTCTTTGCATGCTCATTGACTCGCCAGGCACTTCTGCGGGCGATCTGAGCAGGCTGACCGGGTTGAGTCCTTCCGCGACCTCCCAGCATCTGGCAAGGATGAAGGAAGAGGATTTGATTGAATGTTCCAGAGATGAGCAAAGAAGGAATTACTTCATCAAAAATGAATCGATTCGAAAAGTTATCGCAACGTTAAAGGACATTTACTGCCCTGAGGATGTGAAATGATCGTGAAGACCGTAAGTCCATCTGAAGCACAAGAGCTTATGAACAATGGCAGCACATTGATCGATATCCGTGAACCTGCAGAATTTTTGCGTGAACACGTTCCCGGAGCACACTCTTTCCCGCTGTCTGACATCGTATTGGGAAAAAGCATTAAAAATCTTCCGATACAACATCCGGTCATTTTTCACTGTTTAGCAGGATCCCGGACAACTCAAAATGCCGAGGCACTTGTCAGAGCTGCGGCACCCGTCCCCGTACTGTTGCTTTCAGGAGGAATTAACGCCTGGAAAAGCGCAAATCTTCCAACCGTAGAGGATAAAAAACAGCCGCTTCCGATCATGCGACAAGTTCAAATCGCAGCCGGAACGCTTATCCTTATCGGGATCCTGATGGGATACACAATCGATACAAGCTTATTTCTTTTGTCCGGATTCATCGGTGCGGGCCTTCTTTTTGCGGGTATCAGCGGCTGGTGTGGAATGGCGATCCTGCTTTCCAACATGCCGTGGAACAAGATTAAAAAATAAGTATGGGGTTTTTAAAAAGCCGCAGCCCGTGAGATGTGCGGCTTTCTGTGCAGTTATTGCCAGTAATTCTTTTTACATCTGTCCTTCGTTGCGGAAGAAGCAGATTGGCAGAGCATTTACTGTGCTTCTAAATAGTGCTTGAGCGTCATTCGCAAATCTGGCGTTAATTCTTTGATGTTATTAAGCATCCAGCGCAAATATGCCGGATCATCTTGCGCGATTTCCTCAATTTTTTTACCACGATACTTACCGAACATCATTGTGCTCACCAGCGCAGGACGCCCGGTGATCGTCACCATCTGTTCAGGTGTCCAGCCTGACTCATCCATAATCCGAATCAATAACGCCGCCGTGATATAGCAGTCAAAAAGCGCACGGTGATGATGAAGCTCCGCAGGCGTTTCCACTTGCAGCTTGAGGGATTTGTATAACCCCATGTTGCTGTACTTGATGCCGGGCCATAAACGTCGCGCAAGTTTGACAGTACAAATCCATTCACCTGACATCTCAGGGAGCATACGCTGGTCAAAGCTGGCGTTATGGGCAACATAATATGGGCTGCCGTGGTAACGAGGAATGATGTCCTCTATCCAGGGTTTATCGGCCACCATGGCTTCAGTTATTTTATGAATTGCCATCGCCTGATAGCTAATAGGACGGTCGGGACGCACCAGATCGCTCATCGGATTGACGATCTGTCCATCTACGATATCGACAGAAGCAACTTCAACCACACCACCTTGCAATCCACAGGTTTCCGTATCGATAACGCGCAACATATTCCACTCCAGATGACCAGCAAACGCCGACTAAAAATGTAAGCGTAAAGGAATGAACTCACTCTGCCAACCGCTGAATCATTGAAAAGTAAACCGTGGCCATCGTTCACTGCTAAATCCAGGAACGACCGCACAGAAACAACGCGCCGACCACCCTTTCCTGAATTTATCTCTCAAATTAATCTGCCTGCTACTGCAACGACTCACATTGTTTTCGATACTCAACGCAGCGTCTGAAACTGCCCGTTCCCCAGATTCTCCGGGTGGATTACATTCATCACCAGGAAGACGTCTGCAACCTGAAAGGAGTTAAACAAGAATGAGGTCTATCGCTGTGTCTCTGAGAGCCTTTTGGGCCTCATCGCTGATATCCGTGTCCGTAATGATGGTGTCGATTTTTTCCATCGGCAGCACCAGGTTATACCCGCGACGACCAAATTTAGTGGAATCGGTGACGACGACAACGCGCTGAGCGGCATCGGCCATAATCCCGCTGATGCTGTAGCCCTCATTAAACGTCGTGATTCCGGTCGCCGCATCCAGACCATCGGCTCCCACGAACATCAGGTTAGCCACGATGCCCTGCAAGGCATACTCCGTGATATTGCCATGCAATGAACGCGTTTTGTGCCTCAGTGTTCCGCCACAAACAACCAGCGTGATATCCGGGTTCTCAGACAATACAAAAGCCGCCGGTAAGTTATTAGTAATGACCGTGATATCGCCGGATTTCACCAGTTCCTCAGCCAGCAACATAGTGGTGCTGCCGCTATCAAGGATCACCGTATCGCCGGGCTTCACCATGCCTGCCGCAGCCTGCGCAATGCGCTTTTTAGGATCGCTGGCCTGAAGATAACGCTCTTCGAGAATCAATTCGTCCTGCGGCTTATCCTGCCCGTCACTTGCCTTGTCTTCACGCTTTGCCGCGCCGCCATGAAACCGGGTGAGTTCGCCTTTTTGACCCAGCAGGGTCAGATCCGCACGAACAGTCACCTCAGACACACCGAAAGCATTCGAAAGCTCAGCAACCTGAACGGTGCCTTTCTGATTCACTAATTCAACAATTTTATTGCGACGATCGTAAGTATTCATCCTGTTTAGTCCAAAACGTCCTATTTCGCACAGTGTAAACAAAAGATATCGAAGTGAGGATAAAAAATTAACGGGGATGTGAAATACAGCACGCTTAGCTTGCCGCCGGCCTCGCCAGAAAGCATCCCCCTCTCTCGCCACTCAATCCAAAATGAAAGAAAACGAATGAAATGACTTACGAAATATTACGATCATCATCACGAAACACAAACAACGCTATTGTTAGACTTTCGAAAAGACACGAATATCTTCGAAAACAAACGGAGGAAAAATGAAAGAAATAATCAGGAAGCATAAGAGTGGCGAAAGTATCGGGATATGCTCAGTCTGCTCAGCTCATCCTTTAGTGATCGAGGCCGCGCTAAGAGAAGATCTGCACAGTGAATGTAAGGTGCTGATTGAAGCTACATCTAATCAGGTTAATCAGTACGGCGGTTACACCGGTATGCTGCCGATTGATTTTCGCGATTTCGTTCTCGCAATAGCGGAGAAATTGGGGTTTCCGGTTCAGCGTCTTATTTTGGGAGGTGACCATCTCGGGCCAAACTGCTGGCAGAGTGAAAATGCTGAAAGTGCAATGAGCAAAGCGGAAGTCCTGATCGCACGGTACGTCGAAGCCGGATTCAGCAAGATCCATCTCGATGCCTCGATGTCCTGTGCGGACGATCCTGTCCCGCTTGATCCTCTCGTTGTGGCTCAGCGCGCAGCCCGTTTATGCAAGGTCGCGGAAAAAGTCGCGACACCACAGCAGAAACAGGTGCTGACGTACGTTATCGGGACAGAAGTTCCGGTACCCGGTGGCGAAGCGTCCGCTATCAAGCATGTTCATGTGACCGAAGCCAAAGATGCCAAAGCGACGCTGGATATGCACTATCAGGCATTCCGTGAAGCAGGGCTGGAAAGCGCCATTGATCGGATTATCGCCGTCGTAGTTCAGCCAGGAGTTGAATTTGACCATAGCCGGGTGATCCATTATCAGCCCACTCTGGCAGAGGATTTATCAGCTTTTATCGATGACACCCCGCTGGTTTATGAAGCGCACTCTACCGATTACCAGACCCGTGATTCATACCGACATCTGGTAAAAGACCATTACGCGATCCTCAAAGTGGGTCCGGCACTGACGTTCGCGCTGCGTGAGGCTGTATTCGCGCTGGCCAATATCGAACAAGTCCTGGTTGCGCCTGAATCCCGCAGCCAGATCCTCACAGTGATCGACGGCGTGATGCTTGATGAGCCTGGCTACTGGAAGAAGTATTACAATCCGACGTTCAGCCTGTCACTTATCGACCTGCACTTCAGCCTTTCCGACCGCATTCGCTACTACTGGCCACACGCCCGTATTAATCGCGCGATGGAAGTCCTGATCGGCAATCTCCAGTCACTTGATATCCCGCTTGGTTTACTGAGTCAGTACCTGCCAGCTCAGTTCGAACGGGTGATGTCCGGTGAACTTGCCAGCCATCCTCATGAACTGATCATCGACAAAATCCAGGATGTATTACGTGCCTATCACTTCGGCTGCACGCCACAAGTGACGGCCTGTGGAGAATGCAACCATGCATAACTGCCGGGTGTTTGTAAAAACAGGCATCGCCTTCGAGGATTACCACGAAGCACTGACGCACATCGGTGAATCTATGGTGCATGCGGGCGTTGTACAAACCAGCTATCCGCAGGCGTTATTGATTCGTGAAGCGGAATTTCCAACCGGTATTCAGCTCGAACACCATGCGGTGGCTATTCCGCATTGCGAAGCCATGCACGCCCGAACCCCGTCCATTTATCTGATCCGTCCGGACGCACCAGTGGAGTTTTTCCAGGCTGATGATGAAGGCACTGTCGCGGCTTCGCTGATTATTGCGTTGATCGTCACCCATCCCTCTGAGCAGTTGGTGTTATTGCGCAAATTATTCAGCCAGCTGCAGGAACCTACGTTTTACGAAAGCCTGCTCACTGTGCCTGAAGACCAGCTGGCAGAACTGTTCAAACAACACGTTTTTGTCCCGGCGCAGGAGAAAGCTGCCGCCGTGTAAACCTGAATCCCCTGTACCCAAAGCCTTACAAAAAAATAACACCAAAAAACAGACCATCAAGGAGCCTTACCGTGAAACGAAAAATTATTGTTGCCTGTGGCGGAGCCGTTGCCACCTCAACCTTGGCGGCAGAAGAAATCAAAGAGTTATGCGAAGCACACGGCATCAAAGTGGATCTCGTGCAGTGCCGCGTGACGGAAATTGAAACCTACATGGACGGCGTCCACCTGATTTGTACCACGGCCAAAGTTGACCGCACGTTCGGCAGTATTCCCGTCGTACATGGCATGCCGTTTATTTCCGGCGTCGGTATGGAAGCTTTGCGCGAACAAATACTGACCCTGCTGCAGGAGTGAGCCATGTTTACCGAAATAATGCGCTACATCCTCGATCTCGGGCCAACCGTCATGTTGCCCGGCGTAATCATCATTTTCTCGCTGATATTAGGGATGAAATTAGGCGATTCGTTTAAATCTGCCATTCACATTGGCATTGGGTTTGTGGGTATCGGGCTGGTCATTGGTCTGATGCTGGATTCCATCGGGCCTGCAGCGAAAGCGATGGCTGAGCATTTTGAAATCAATTTACAAGTCGTGGATATCGGCTGGCCGGGATCGTCACCGATGACCTGGGCATCCCAAATTGCTCTGGTTGCTATTCCGATTGCTATCGGTGTGAACATCATTATGTTGCTGACCCGCATGACGCGCGTGGTCAACGTGGATATCTGGAACATCTGGCATATGACCTTCACCGGCGCAATGTTGCATCTCGCGACGGGCTCGTACTGGCTGGGGATCATGGGGGTGGTGGTTCATGCGGCGTTTATCTACAAGCTGGGTGACTGGTTTGCCAAAGATACGCGGGACTTCTTCAATCTCGAAGGTATCGCTATTCCTCACGGCTCCTCGGCCTATCTCGGCCCGATCGCCGTGCTGGTAGATACTCTCATTGATAAAATCCCAGGGCTGAACAAGATCCACTTCAGCGCAGATGATGTTCAGAAACGCTTTGGTCCGTTTGGCGAGCCGGTCACTGTCGGTTTTGTGATGGGCCTGATCATCGGTTATCTCGCCGGATATGACATCAAGGGCGTATTACAGCTGGCCGTTAAAACGGCGGCGGTTATGTTGCTGATGCCACGGGTGATCAAACCCATCATGGACGGTTTAACGCCGATTGCACGCCATGCCCGTACCCGCCTGCAGGCGCGCTTTGGAGGACAAGAGTTCCTGATTGGTCTGGATCCGGCGCTGTTACTCGGTCATACCGCCGTCGTCTCAGCCAGCCTGATCTTTATCCCGCTGACAATTTTGATCGCCGTGCTGGTTCCGGGAAATCAGGTGCTTCCGTTTGGGGACCTCGCCACCATCGGTTTCTTTGTCGCCATCGCCGTTGCTGTACATCAGGGCAACCTGTTCCGCACGCTGATCTCAGGCTGCATCATCATGAGCATCACGTTGTGGATTGCCACGCAAACTATCGATTTGCACACCCAGCTGGCTGCAAATGCCGGTGCGCTAAGCGCAGGCGGCAGAGTGGCGTCGATGGATCAGGGCGGGTCACCTGTCACCTATCTGTTGATTCAACTTTGCACACTGAAAAACGTTGCCGGGCTGAGCATCATCGGCACGCTTTATGCCATTGGAGTATTCCTCACATGGCGTCGTGCCAACAACTTCACCAAAACTGAAAAACTGGCCGCAGCTCAGGCTAACACGTAAATCTTCATCCGGCGGGGGAATTCCCCCGCCATAAGGAAATCGACTATGAAATCTGTCGTTGTAAATGCTGGCGGGGCGATGGCCGTGGAAGAACGCCCGATGCCTGTGCTGAACGCCCCGGATGATGTGCTGGTGCGCATTGCCTATTCCGGCCTCTGTGGATCCGACATTCCACGTATTTTCTCCCAGGGTGCACATTTTTATCCCATTACGCTGGGACATGAATTCAGCGGCCACGTGGTCAGTATCGGAAAAGATGTTGATGATATTCAGGAAGGTGATGCTGTGGCTTGCGTGCCGTTATTACCCTGTTTTAAGTGTGAAAAATGCCGTAAAGAGGCTTACTCACAGTGTAAGCACTATCAGTTTATTGGGTCACGCCGCGACGGCGGCCACGCAGAGTTTGTCGTGGTTTCCCGTAAAAATTTATTCCGGCTTCCCGAAAGTTCTTCACTTATTCAGGGCGCATTTTTGGAGCCCATTACCGTCGGCCTGCACGCATTAAAACTCGCGGGGGGATGTGAGGGTAAAGAGGTGATCGTGATTGGAGCGGGTACTATTGGCCAGTTGATCATCCAGGCGGCTGCGGCATCAGGCGCAAAATCCGTGACAGCGATTGATATCAATCAGCAACGCCTGGATCTGGCACTGAGAACCGGTGCCAGCCATGCCTGCAACAGCGCTGAAATGAATGCTGAAGAAATCCGTCAGCATAACCACGAACGTCGCTTTGACCAGTTGATCATTGAAACCGCCGGTACCCCGCAGACCGTGGCACTCTCGCTGGATATAGCCGGGCCCAAAGCGCAGGTCGTTCTGGTCGGTACCTTGCATAAGGAACTGACGCTTAACGTCGCCACCTTCAGCCATATCCTGCGCAAAGAGCTGACGTTGCTGGGCAGTTGGATGAATTACTCTGCGCCGTGGCCAGGCAGTGAATGGCAGCAGGCAACGCAGCTGTTTGCCGAAAACAAATTGAACCTTGAGCCGCTTATCGCGAGCGTTGGCAATCCGCAGGAGTTCGTTGCGGATGTGACTGCGCTGGCGGGCAAACCCATGACCGGAAAAATTCTGCTGGATATGACAGGGAGCTGAAGCAATGTATCTCATTTCAAACAGGGAAATGCTGCTGGCGGCACAACGCGAAGGTTATGCGGTGCCAGCCTTTAACGTCCACAATCTCGAAACCGTTCAGGTCGTGGCAGAAACCGCAGCGGCCATGAGCTCGCCAGTGATTCTGGCGGGGACACCGGGAACATTTAGCTATGCGGGAACCGATTATCTGCTGTCGATATGTCAGGAAGCGGCACGCCAATACGGCATTCCGCTGGCGCTGCATCTGGATCACCATGAAGAACAGACCGATATAGAGACAAAAGTCCGCGCGGGGATCCGCTCCGTCATGGTCGATGCTTCACACCTACCCCTGGCGCAAAACATCGAAAAGGTCTGCCAGACGGTACGCTTTTGTCACGCATTTGACGCCAGCGTAGAGGCTGAGCTCGGGCGTCTTGGCGGGCAGGAAGACGATCTGGTGGTGGAAGACGGCGACAGCTTTTTCACCGATCCGGTTGTGGCAAAACACTTTGTGGAAGCGACCCGTATTGACTCGCTCGCCGTCGCGATCGGTTCTGCTCACGGCTTGTATCAGGGAGAGCCCAAACTGGATTTCACCCGGCTGGGGCAAATTCGCCAGCAGGTCGATATTCCTCTGGTGTTACACGGTGCCTCGGGGATCCCGGAGCATATGATCCATCAGGCGATTGAATTGGGGATCTGTAAAGTCAATGTTGCCACGGAGCTGAAGATCGCCTTTGCCGATGCGGTGAAAGGGTATTTTTCTGAACATCCTGACGCCAACGATCCGCGTAAATATATTGTGCCGGGAAAACGTGCCATGCAGAAAGTGGTCGAGGAGAAGATCAGAATTTGCGGCAGTGCCGGGCGATTATAAATGCCAGCGTTTATAAACCGGCTCACTCAGCGAGCGGGATAAGGAAACAAAGCGGAGAGATTTCTCCGCTTACCAGACTTTTATTATCGCGCCGGTTGCGGTCATCAATACGTTCTGATTTTATGGGTGTTCTTCGAAAGTGAATGGAAACCGCTATGACAACGCTCAACCACTTTGGTCAGCCCATCGGAGATGCCCTGCCCGACTGGCAACCGCGAGAAAAACCGACGCACGTCCAGCTTGATGGCCTCTGGTGCCGCCTTGAGCCATTGAAAAGTGAACGCCACAGTCAGGATTTGTTTAACGCCTGGCATAGCATTGATGACAACCGTGACTGGACTTATTTCTCGGTGGATCGCCCTGCCACGCAGTCAGATTGTGATGCGTTTATTGCTCAGCAGGAGAAAAGCCAGGATCCGCTGTTTTTCGCCGTCATCGACCTCGCCACACAGCGGGCAATCGGCAGCGTTGCTTTGATGCGTATCGATGCCGTCCACGGCGTTGCGGAAATTGGTTGGGTAAACTGGTCGCCGCTGATGAAACGCTCACGTTTTGGCACGGAAGCTATTTACCTGTTGCAACGCTATCTGTTTGAAACCCTTAAATATCGCCGCTGTGAGTGGAAATGTCACAGCCTGAATGAACCGTCAAAACTGGCCGCAGAGCGTTTTGGGTTCCAATACGAAGGAACATTCAGACAAGCGCTGGTCAACAAAGGTCGCAATCGCGACACTCTCTGGTTCTCGCTGCTCGATCATGAATGGCCGGCGTCAAAAAGCATGTTTGAACAGTGGTTGAGCGCGGAGAATTTCACACCTGAAGGCCAGCAGAAACAGCGACTGGAAGCACTGAGAAAGTAAAACAGGTCCCGCATTTTCACTGACGCGGGACATGTTTTAGCAAAAGATTATTGCCTGGCGGAAAGCACTGTAATATCTGGCCAGGCGTAAATGATATTGCGTGAACGCCATAGTGGCCCGGCATCGGTATAGCGTCCCACTTCCCGGCCACCCAGAGCGGCATAAAAACGGATGGCGGATTCGTTGCCCTCTACCACGCCCAGCCCGGCAGCGCGATAGCCCGCTGCCGCGAGATATCGGGCAGCGTCGCTGATTAAACGCTTGCCTATGCCCTGACGTTTAAAATCACCAGAAACATACAGGAATTTAATTTCAGCCATTTCCCCAAATTCAGGATTGGATGAAGCAGACGCCAGACAAAATCCCGCCAGCTTCCCGTCAGCCTCGGCCAGTAAAATGCATTGTGATTCGGCGGGATGTTCAAACTTGTCCTGCCAGAAAATTTTACGACGCGGCACGTCGAGCGCGGAAAACGCCTCTGCGGGTGCCAGAGAGCGATAGGTATCACGCCAGATAGCAACGTGTAATGCAGCCAGCGCATCAATATCGGCTGGCTGCGCAAAGCGGAATGTTAAAACAGGCACAGGATCCCTCACTTTATCTGGGTAAGTATCGGAAAAATAACGCTCAGGCCAGTATAGTCAGCTTTTTTCCTCGCGCGCCAGCAAACTACGCTTGCGCTCGACGCCCCAGCGATAACCAGAAATATGACCGTCGGTTTTTACCACCCGATGGCAAGGGATCGCCACCGCCAGCACGTTTGCGGCACAGGCTCCGGCCACGGCGCGAACTGACTTGGGTGCGCCAATTTTGCGGGCAATATCCGCGTAACTGGCAGTGGAGCCGACCGGGATCTCGCGCAATGCCTGCCAGACTCGCTGTTGAAATGCCGTGCCGCGAATATCCAGCGGCAGATCCAGCCCCAACTGCGGCGCTTCGATGAAACCAATGACCGAAGCGATACGCTGTTCAAAGTCCGGGTCGCCGCCCAGCAATTCAGCCTGCGGAAAGCGATTTTGCAGCTCAATAATCAATGCCGCCGGGTCATCGCCGAGTAAGATCGCGCAAATCCCCCGCTGGCTTTCAGCGATCAGGATCGCGCCGAGCGAAGATTCTGCAATCGCAAACCAGACGCGCACATCACGCCCACCCGAGCGGAAAGCCTGCGGCGTCATGCCCAGCGTCGCCGCGGACGCCTCATAAAAACGCCCGTCGGAAGGATATCCGGCCGCGTGAATGGCCTCGGTGACCGTGGCGGTATCCGGCAGCTTTTCGCGTACACGGCGCGCACGCTGCGCCTGCTGATACTCTTTCGGCGTCACCCCAGTGTGGGCTTTGAAGAGACGGTGGAAATGGTAAGCGCTGATGCCAACAGTGCCGGCCAGCTGATCCAGCGTCAGTACGTCCGTCGATGCTTCCAGCAGACGGCAGGCTTGCGCCACACGCTGCGCGTGAAATTGCGCCAGTGAAATCAGCCCCTGGCGACAGCGTTTACATGGCCTGAAGCCTGCCTGCTCGGCATCTTCAGCACTGTCGAAATAGACAATATTTTCCGCTTTAGGTTGTCGCGACGGGCAGGAAGGCGCGCAGTAAATACCGGTGGTTTTTACCGCGTATACAAATTTGCCATCTGCGCTGGCATCGCAGTTAATCACCGCCAGCCAGCGCGGATCCTCACTCTGGATGCTGTCATTGTTGATCGTTACTGACCGGGGAAGGATTTCAGTTTTGCCTGACATTTTTTGCCTCACATTGACTGACTGGATAAACATCAGCATAAACCGGGGATCTGCCGCCTGCCCTCCGGCTCTTGCTTTCTCATTCAGCCATGCCGGCGAACACGCATGACGCTCCTGGCCCGTCATGCGTGAGCAGTCGCCGTGCGACGCCAGACTGACGGCGGATTACAGGTCTAACGTGCCGTCGATCAGGGTAACGGAATCCCCTCCGATCCAGGGTTCGCCGTCAACGAAAGTGACCGTCACACGGCCCTCGCGCTGAAGTTTTGTGCCCTGCCGTACGCGGTACGTATCTGCCATGTGTGCGCCATCCGGGAAGTTTGCCGCTTTCAGAACCCTTGCCAGACAGGCATTGGCGCTGCCGGTGACCGGGTCCTCTTTCAGCACACCGTCCTCATCAATAATCGCCCGCACTTCATAATCTGCCGCAACGCTGTCGTCGTGCAAACCGTAAACCGCGATGCCATTAACTCCCAGCTGTTTTTGGAGCTGACTGACGGCTGCTGCATCGGCAGAAATATTCAGGCAATCCTGCGCGCTTTCCATCCGCACCACCAGCCAGATGATGCCCATGTCGACCGCAACCGGCGTCACATCGGCCTGGATTTTGCCCCCGCGCAGTGCGGTCGCCAGCAAGGCGAAGTGCTCTTCTTCCAGCGGTTTGAAAACCGCCGGAGGCGCGGAAAATGCCTGTCCGCCTTCTGCCAGCTGTTTCACCTGCACCAGCCCGACACCGCACTCCTGCACCAGATATCCTGAATGCTTTGGTTTCAACCCGCTTTGCAACAGCGCATACGCCGTGCCGAGAGTCGGATGCCCGGCGAATGGCAGTTCTTTATCGGTGGTGAAAATCCGCACGCGGTAATCAGCTTCCGGTGACGTAGGTGTGAGCACAAATGCCGTTTCCGCAAGGTTGGTCCAGCGGGCCATGGCGAACATGTCGTCGTCTGTCAGACCTTCGGCATCCAGGATCACAGCCAGCGCATTGCCTTTGAGCGGCTCGGCGGTGAACACATCAACTTGTTTAAAACGGCGCAGGCGGGTCATAGCTAATCCTTTTTAATCATTGAGGAATAAATAGCGAAGTGACTGAGTTTAGGAATATTTCGATAAGTTATCGAGAAAAATGTCAGTCGCCAATGGCTGATCTATGCTTAAGGCACTTTCCAAAACATTTTATAAAACACAAGGAACAGAAAGATGCCCGCGAAGGATTTGATAGGTATTGGCATCGGCCCCTTCAATTTGAGCCTGGCCGCGATGGCAAAAGATACGGAGAAACTCAACACCGCCTTCTTTGATGCAAACCCGGAATTCAGCTGGCACCCTGGCATGTTGTTGCCAACCGCCACCATGCAGACCTATGTCTTACAAGATCTGGTGACCACCGTCGCCCCACGCAGCGAATTTTCCTTCATCAATTATCTGGTGGAACAGAAGAAAATTTACCGCTTTCTGGCAACGGAACAGCTGATCATCAGCCGCGATGAGTTTTCCGACTACCTGCGCTGGGCGTGCGACCGCATCCCCGATTTGCATTTTTCTGCGCCGGTAGAAAGTATCAATTTCGACGATAAGCGGCAGGAGTTTGTGGTGCAGAGTGAAAAAGGCGAGCACCGCGCGCGCAATATTTGCCTCGGCACCGGTCATGCGCCGTGGATCCCCAAAGCGGCCCGCGCGGCGCTGGGGGAGAATTGTTTTCATGCCGCTGAAATTGAACTGCGTGAACCCGATTTCACCGGTAAACGTATTGCCGTCGTCGGTGGCGGGCAAAGTGGTGCCGATATCATTCTCAATGCGCTAAGCGGCCACTGGGGCGAATTCGCCGAGCTGAGCTGGCTGTCGAGACGCCCGAATTTTCAGCCGCTGGATGAATCGATTTTCACCAATGAATACTTCACGCCTGAATATGTGAATTATTTTTATACCCTGCCCGAAGAGGTGCGCGAGCGGGAGATTGCCACGCAAAAACTGCCTTCCGACGGCATCAGCTACCACACGCTGGAAGATATCTATAAGCAGCTTTATCACCGTTTTGACGTCCTGCATCAGCCGCGCAATGTACGTTTACTGCCGCACCGCGCGCTCGATCATATCGCGCGCAATGCCGCAGGAGATTTCAGTTTGCAGGCAAGACACGGGCTGGAAAACTGCGAAGAACATTTCAGTGCCGATATTGTGATCCTGGCGACCGGCTATCGCCCCGGTTTGCCGGAGTATCTTGCGCCCATGCTCGGGAGGATCCCTTACGATCGTGAGCAGCATTTGCCGCTGCAGCCGAATTTCAATCTGCGCTGGGACGGCCCTGAACAGAACCGCATTTACGCGGTTAATGCCGGTATTCACAGCCATGGCAGCGCGGAAGGGCAACTGACGCTGACCGCCTGGCGCTCGGCGAAAATCCTCAATCATCTGCTGGGGGAAGCACATTACGATTTGCAACCGGTGCCTTCGCTGGTGCAGTGGTGGGCAGGTAAATAGCAGGCACAAAAAAGCGGAGCCACGGCTCCGCTTCTCTCTTGCGGCTTAAACGCTACACGTAGAAATAGATCGCCAGAAAGTGACAGGCGCTCCCGCCGAGCACAAATCCGTGCCAGATGGCGTGACCGTAGCGGATCCTTTCCGAGGCATAGAAAATCACGCCCAGCGTGTACACCACGCCGCCAATCGCCAGCAACCAGACGCCGCCAGGCTGCAGTTTCATCGCCAGCTGATAAATCACCACCAGCGACAACCAGCCCATGGTCAGGTAGGTGATCAATGAAAGCACTTCAAACCGGTGGGCGAATACCAGTTTGAAAATCACGCCAAATAGCGCCAGCCCCCAGATCACCGCCATCATCCCTTTCGCCAGTGGGGAATTTAAGCCGACCAGCAGGAACGGCGTATAAGTTCCGGCAATCAGCAGGTAAATGGCGCAGTGATCCAGCTTTTTCAGCCAGTATTTCGCTTTCTGATGCGGAATGGCGTGATAGAGCGTGGAGGCTAAAAACAGCAAAATCATGCTGCCGCCGTACACGCTGTAACTGGTGATTGCGACGGCGCTGGCGTTATCAGCCAGAGCCTGAGCCAGCAAAAGCACCAGCCCGACAATCCCGAAAACCAAACCAACGCCGTGACTCAGGCTGTTGGCAATCTCTTCAGCCCACGGATATCCCTGTGGTGATGGAGACGTCTTACCCATACGATGAAAACCCTCGAGGCATAACAATAAAATGGCAGGTTATAAAATATCCTGACCCGCAGAGTAGCTGAGAATGATTCCAGTGTACACCTGTACGCTAAAATGGAGTATTTCCCCCTGTAACAGGCTCTTAGCAGGATCCTCATTTCAGGAGGCTCATCACCGGAGCCCCTTCAATTCATTCACTTTGTTTATAATCCCTCCCTATTACATTCTTCAGATGACGGATTATTCCGCACCCAAAAACATGATTTTTTGTCATCAAGGGATTAAGGTGTACCGGAAATCTCTGATAACGCCATTAACAATGCCGTCAATATGACTAAGGTTTGACCATGTCTGTAGCAACTTCCCCGCTGAATTTCGGCGCCATGACCGACGTTTTTCAGTTCCTGATGGAAATCGACAAGCTGAAAAGCGTGCAGCGTCGCACCAAAGTGTTAGGCACCGATCGTCAGGAAAACTCCGCGGAACACAGCTGGCATTTCGCCGTGGCAGCGATGTCTCTGGCGCCTTATGCGCCACAAGACGTTGATATTAACAAGGTCATTCGTATGGCATTGATCCACGATATCGTCGAAATCGATGCCGGTGATGTGCTGGTTTACGATCTCGCTGCCCGTGCGGCGGTTCACGATCAGGAAATCATTGCCGCAAAACGCCTGTTCGGCCTGCTGCCTGCGCCGCTGAATACGCAGTTCCTGGCGTTATGGAATGAATACGAAGCGGGCGAAACCGCAGAAGCGCGCTTTGCGCTGGTGATCGACCGCGTGATGCCGATGGTCATGAACCTGAGTAATCAGGGCCAGAGCTGGGTGGAAAATAATATCCGTCTGGAGCAGGTGTTAGCGCGTAATGCCTTTATCGCCGATATCCATCCTGAACTGTGGCAGCACATCCGCGGCCATCTCGATAACGCCCATCAGCAGGGCTGGCTGAAGTAATAAAACCTTCCCCTAGTGAGAGGGGAAGGCGCAAGACCAACTACTTCGGCACGGCCAGCGACGTCGATTCCACGTAAGGTTTCATGAGAGTGTCGGCGTCTTTCTGTGCCTGTACCGCTGCGGCTTCCGGCGTGACTTTCTCGTCATTCACCAGTGCCGCCAGCTGATTTTCCATCGCCTGACGCACTGCCACGGTTTCATAGGTCGAATACCACGGATAGGCGTATTTCAGCTGTTCCAGCGCAATCGCCGCTCGCGGGTCTTTCGCCAGATAGTCCTTCATTTCCGGTGTGTCATAAGACGCCATGCGCGGTGAAAAATAGCCCGTAAATCGGCTCCAGGCGCCGTTCACTTTCGGGCTGACCAGATATTGCAGGAAGGTGTAAGCCGCTTTTTTCTGCCCGTCAGAAATGCCTTTAAAGCTCACCAGACTCGCTCCGCCGATGGTCACGCCGTTGCGCACTTTAGCGGGCATCATCGCCACGCCCAGTTCGAAATTTTTGGTGTTTTCACGCATAAAGCCCAGCGCCCCGGTGCTGAGCATGGTCATGCCGAGTTTACCGGAGAAGAACGCCGCGCTGATTTGTTTAGAATTGAGCACGCCCGACGGCATCACTTTGTCGCGATACACCAGATTCTGCCAGAAGTGCAGCGCGCCCAGCGTGGACGGCTTGTCGTAATACACTTCGCCCGGATAATCGGCGTTGTAATACTGGCCGCCGTTGGCACGGGTCAGTGCAGATAAAATCCAGGCGCCGTAGTCATCGTTAGTCGATGGCAACATGATGCCCCACTGCCCTTTTGCCGCATCCGTCAGCTTTTTCGAATCTTCCAGTAATTCATCCCAGTCTTTCGGCGGCGCGGTAATACCCGCTTTGGCGAACATGTCTTTGTTGTAATAGAGGATTGGCGTCGAGTTATGGAACGGGATCGCGTACGTCACGCCGTTAAGCTGGGCGTTCTGGCGCATGGCGGGCCAGAAGTTTTGCGTCAGGAACGGCGTGGCTTTCTGATCGCCGAATCGGAACAGTTCGTCCATCGGCAGAATTTCGTTTTTGATCGCCAGATCCGCCGTGAAGTTGGCGGACATGATCACCAGTGCCGGAGGCTGACCGGATTTAGCCGCCGCTTCGGCTTTGACTTTGGTGGTGTCGTAGTTGCCGGTGAAAATCCCGCGCACCTCGATATCCGTTTGTGACTGGTTGAACTCTTTGATAACGCGGGTCATTTCCATGGTCAGCTTGCCGTCAACCGGCGCAGGGAACATGAAATCGATATTTTCCTTGGCGGACGCCGTGCCTGCGGCAATGAAGCCGATGGCGAGCGCCAGCGCATGAGTTTTACGCATGAAGGTGATTCTCCTGGTGCAGATTCTGCTGGTTTTGGCCTGAAAAAAGATGAAGGTCGTGCAAAGAGAAATACAAGGTGATGCGGTCGCCGGGTTGCGGAATGTCCCGGCTGTTTTCCCGCAGCTGGTTTTTACGAACATAACGAATTTTGCCAAGCGACGTGTCGGCGTGGCACAGATACTCCGCGCCGAGCAGTTCGCGATAGGTCAGCGTCGCCTGCAATTGCAGACTTTCGCCTTCCACCGGCCGGTCGCTGATGTGTTCGGGTCTGATGCCCAGATACACGTCAGCAAGCGCCTGCGCATGTTCCGTCTGCGGCAGACGTACCGGCTGGTTTTCGACTGTCAGCACGCCAGCGGCGCACGGCAGCAAAAACAGATTCATTGACGGCGTGCCGATAAATCCAGCGACAAACAGGTTGGCCGGATGCGCGTACAGCGTTTCCGGTGCGCCGATTTGTTGCAAATGGCCTTTATCCAGCACGGCGATCCTGTCCGCCATAGTCATGGCTTCCATCTGATCGTGCGTGACGTAAACGGTGCTGGTTTTCAGCTGCTGGTGCAGCTGCATGATGCCGTCGCGCACTTCCGTACGCAGCCGTGCATCGAGATTGGACAGCGGTTCATCCATCAGAAACAGCTTGGGATCACGCACAATGGCGCGCGCCATCGCCACACGCTGGCGCTGCCCGCCGGAGAGTTTGCCCGGTTTGCGTTTAAGCAGCGGCTCCAGCTGCAAGAGCCCGGCCACGCGATCCACACGCGCCTGATGCTGATCTTTCGGTTCGTTGCGCATGCGCATACCGAACGTGATGTTTTGCTCGACGGTCATGTGCGGGAACAGCGCGTAGTTCTGGAAGATCATTGAGAAATTACGTTCGCGCGGCGGCAGCGCAGAGATGTCATTGCCGTCGAGCATAATGCGCCCGTCGCTGACCTCTTCCAGCCCCGCCAGCAGACGCAGCAGGGTGCTTTTTCCGCAACCCGACGGCCCGACCAGCACCAGAAATTCGCCGTCGGCGATCTCCAGCGACAACTGATTCACCGCCGTGCTGCCTTCAAACTGTTTGGTGATATTTTCCAGACGAATGCCAGACATCATTGATCATCCACCGGGCAACTGATTTGCGCGTCGTAAAGATACGGCCCCGGATACTGCGACAGTGGGTGCAGATAGCTGACCAGCCCGGTTTGATCCACCAGACGGTGCATCACGCAGGCCGCCGGTTCGAGGTTATAAAACGGCGCCGGATTGTGGTGGTAATACGGCACCTGATGCACCGTGCCGGGAATGGTGGTGATGATTGCCTGTTTGTACTGGGTGAAAATCAGGCGGTGCGTGTGGCCGCAGAACACGCGAACCAGCGACGGGAAGCGGTCGATCAGCGCCAGCAGCTGGTCGCCGTTTTCGCAGGAAATGGCGTCCATCTGCGCCGAACCGACTTTCACCGGCGGATGGTGCATAAACACCGCCGTCGGTTTATCACCGCCCTGCTCCAGCTGACCTTCCAGCCACGCCAGCGTTTCCAGCGTCAGGAATCCTTTCGATTCTCCCGCCAGGCTGGAATCGACAAACAGCAGACGCATCGCGAAATCATCGATGGCGTAACGCATATTCTGCGGGTCGGTGCCGAGCTGCGGGCACAACGGATGCAGCGCTTCCAGAAACTGGGCTTTGTCGTCGTGGTTGCCGGGAATGATAAACAGCGGATAACGCAGATTACCCAGCGTGCGGCGCGCCACCTCGTATTCCTGCGGCAGACCGCAGTTGACGATATCGCCGGTGATCACCACCGCATCCGGTTGTTCTTCCAGCGCATTCAGCTGGCTGACGACTTCGGCGTTACAGCCGTTCACATCGATAAAGTCATACAGTTTGCGGCCTTGGCTGCGAAAGTGCATGTCAGAAATCTGAGCTAAAAACATGGATGACTCCTTTATTTGATCCCGGAAAAGCCGAAACTTTTCAGGAACTGTTTCTGAAAAATAATGAACGCCAGCATCAGCGGCAGGCACACCATCAGCGTTCCGGCGGTGATTAAGCCCCACTGCCCGCCCGATTCCGCGCCCATCGCAAAAGACACCAGCCCGACGGTCAGCACCTGTTTGTCCGGATCGTTAAGCACCATCAGCGGCCAGAGATATTCATTCCAGTGATAGGTAATGCTGACGGTGGCAAAGGCGAGAATGGCGGGCCACGACATCGGGATCAGTACGCGGAACACCACCTGCCACCAGCGGCAACCTTCCATCAGCGCGGCTTCTTCGATTTCACGGGGAATACTGAGAAACGCCTGACGCATCAGAAACACGCCAAACGCCGACGCGAAGTACGGCATCATCACGCCGGTCAATGTGTTGAGCAGGCCGAACTGTTTGAGGATCATCATGTTCGGCACCATCATGATGACCGGCATGATCATCAGCTGGATCAGCAGCAGGTAGAACAGCGTCTGTTTGCCGCGAAATTCGTGATATGCGAACACGTAACCGGCGGTGGTGATGGTCACCAGCTGAACCAGAAAGGTGCCGAAGGAAAAGAAGATCGTGTTGGCGTAAAGCCGCAGCCAGTCGGCGCTGTCCCACGCATCGCGGAAGTTTTGCAGCGTCAGCGGGAAGCGCGGCAGCAGCGAAGCCATATCCGGCGAAAAACTGCTTTCGCTGAACGCCGAAGACAACATCCACAGGAAAGGCGCCATCCATAAAAAGGCCGCGCACAGCAGTAAAACCGGCAGCGTCGAACGACGCGCACCGCGCAATAACATCGACGGCGAACGTGCAGCCTCCCGCGATTTTTTGCCGGTCATCACCGGCGCTTCAGACGTTTCAACGCTCATAGTGCGCCCCTCTTTCCAGCACCCGCAGGTTCAGCATCGAAAAACCAAACAGCAACACCAGCGTCAGGAAGGTCGCCGCCGAGGCTTTGCCTAAATCGTGGGTGTCATTGGCCAGGCTCTGGATGTAATACAGCAGCACGGTGGTGGCGTTATTCGGTCCGCCCTGCGTCATCACCGCGACGTGGTCGATCTGCGTAATGGAATAAATCAGCGCGATGGTGACCACAAAGCTGATGGTCGGGCGCAGCAGCGGCAGCGTAATGTAGAAGAAAACCTGCGGACGCGACGCCCCTTCCATCAGCGCAGCTTCGCGGGCTGAGGCCGGGATTGACTGCAATCCGGCGAGGAAAAACAGCATGTAATAACCGGCGAATTTCCACACGCCAATCACGCTCAGCGCAATCAGCGCGCTGTTGCTCATGCCGAGATAATTGTTATTCATCGGCCCGAACACTTTCGCCAGGGTGTAATCCAGCAGCCCCATGCCGGGCATGAAAATGAACAGCCATAGCGTGGCGGCGCTGACCAGCGGGATAATCATCGGGAAGAAAAATGCGGTACGCAGCCAGCGGTTCAGCGAAGTGTTTTCCCACAGCGCCACCGCCAGCAGCAGCGCCAGCACAATACCGGGCACGACGGTCATCAGGATGTAGGCGAGGTTATTAAGCAGCGCACGCCAGAATACCGAATCCTGAATCAGACGCAGATAGTTTTGCAGGCCGACAAACGGCGGGGCATCCGACGACAGACGGCTGTCAAACAGGCTGTCCGTCGCTGACTGAAATAAGGGGTAATAGGTGAATAAAAACAGAAAAATCAGCGTGGGCAGCAAAATCAGGTAGGGGAACAACATGCGGCGCATTACAGGATACCGGTCAGCGAGTTAAGGTGCCTATCCTGTCCTGAATTTATGTCAGTCACATGGCGGGAATGTGATGGTTATTTGAATGAAAAATAAGCGAATGTTACTGAACAAAATTGAGCGGGGTGTGCTGCCAGAATGGCAAAAACGAGGACCAGGAATGCAATCGGCTCCCTCCCCGTGAAAGGGAGAGAGCCGACGGAAATCTTACTCGTAATCTGACATCGGTACGCAGGAACAGAACAGGTTTCTGTCCCCGTACACGTCATCAAGACGTTTCACGGTCGGCCAGTATTTGTTGTCGTAACCGGCCGGGAATACCGCCACTTCGCGGGTGTACGGGTGGTTCCAGTCGCTGACCAGCTCGTTCTGCACGTGCGGTGCGTTCACCAGCGGGTTGTCTTCCAGCGGCCATTCGCCTTTCGCCACGCGGTCGATTTCGCTGCGGATTGCCAGCAGCGCATCGATAAAGCGATCCAGTTCCACTTTGCTTTCAGATTCGGTTGGCTCAACCATCAGCGTACCGGCCACCGGGAAGGACATGGTCGGGGCGTGGAATCCGTAGTCGATCAGGCGTTTGGCGATATCCATTTCGCTGATGCCGGTGGTTTCTTTCAGCGGACGAATATCCAGAATACATTCGTGCGCCACACGGCCATCACGGCCGGTATATAGCACCGGATACGCGTCTTTCAGACGGGTGGCGATGTAGTTCGCATTCAGGATAGCAACCTGGCTGGCTTGTTTCAGACCTTCCGCGCCCATCATGCGGATGTACATCCAGCTGATAGGCAGGATGGACGCGCTGCCGAACGGAGCCGCAGAAACCGCGCCGTTTTGCGTCAGTACGCCGTCAATCTGCACCACGCTGTGACCCGGAACAAACGGAGCCAGATGCGATTTCACACCAATCGGACCCATGCCTGGGCCGCCGCCGCCGTGCGGGATACAGAAGGTTTTATGCAGGTTAAGGTGCGAAACGTCCGCGCCGATGTAACCCGGCGTGGTGATGCCGACCTGTGCGTTCATGTTCGCGCCGTCGAGGTAAACCTGACCGCCGTACTGATGCACAATCTGGCAAACTTCGCGGATGGTTTCTTCGTAAACGCCGTGCGTTGACGGGTACGTCACCATGATACAAGAGAGCTCATCGCCCGCTTTCGCGGCTTTCTCACGCAGGTCACTCAGGTCGATGTTGCCCTGTTTGTCACAAGCCACCACCACCACTGTCATGCTCGCCATCTGCGCGGATGCCGGGTTGGTCCCGTGCGCGGAGCTTGGGATCAGACAGATATGGCGGCTGCTTTCGTTACGGCTTTCGTGGTAGCGACGAATCGCCAGCAAACCGGCATATTCGCCCTGCGCACCCGAGTTTGGCTGCATACACACCGCGTCGTAACCGGTGAGCTGAACCAGCCATTGTGACAACTGACCAATCATTTGCTGATAACCGCCAGCCTGTTCTGTCGGGCAGAACGGGTGCAGTTCAGCGAATTCCGGCCAGGTAATCGGGATCATTTCGGCTGCAGCATTCAGTTTCATGGTGCAGGAACCCAGCGGGATCATCGCCTGATTCAGCGCCAGATCCTTTTTCTCCAGACGGTGCATATAACGCATCATCTCGGTTTCGCTGTGGTACTGATTGAAGACCGGATGGGTCAGGATCGGGTCCACACGCAGCATCGCCGCAGGAATCGAGTTGCTGTCGGTGGATACCGCTTTGTCCAGCTTATCGATATCCAGACCGTTGTCGTCACCCAGCAGGGCGGCAAACAGGATTTGCACATCTTCACGGGAAGTCGCTTCGTCGAGAGTGATACCCACTGCGCCGTGAATGTCGGTACGCAGGTTCAGGCCGAAGCTCAGCGCGCGTTCCAGCACGGCGGCCTTGTCTTTCACTTCCACGGTCAGCGTATCGAACCAGGTGTTGTGGCGCAGCGTCAGGCCGCCCTGTTTCAGGCCAGTGGCCAGAATGTCGGTCAGACGGTGAATGCGTGAGGCAATGCGTTTCAGGCCTTCAGGGCCGTGGAACACCGCATACAGGCTGGCAATGTTGGCCAGTAACACCTGTGAGGTACAAATGTTGGAGTTGGCTTTTTCGCGGCGGATATGTTGCTCGCGGGTCTGCATCGCCATACGCAGTGCCGTTTTGCCCGCAGCATCACGGGAAACCCCGATGATACGGCCCGGCATGGAACGTTTGAATTCGTCTACACAGGCGAAGAAAGCCGCGTGCGGACCGCCGTAGCCCATCGGCACACCAAAGCGTTGCGCGGAACCAAAGACCACGTCTGCGCCCTGCTTGCCCGGTGCGGCCAGAAGCACCAGCGCCATAATGTCAGCGGCGACGCTGGTAATGATTTTGCGGGATTTCAGTTCGCCCAGCAGCGCGGTGTAATCGTGCACTTCGCCGGTGGTGCCCACCTGCTGTAACAGCACGCCGAACACGCCTTCCAGCTCGAGCACTTTTTCGGCTTTATCGACGATGATGTCAAAACCGAAGGTTTCTGCACGGGTGCGCACCACGTCCAGCGTTTGCGGATGCACGTCGTCAGCCACGAAGAAACGGTTAGCGTCTTTCAGTTTGCTGGCACGTTTTGCCAGCGCCATGGCTTCGGCGGCGGCAGTCGCTTCGTCGAGCAACGAGGCAGAAGCCAGATCCAGACCGGTCAGATCCAGCGTCAGTTGCTGGAAGTTGAGCAACGCTTCAAGACGGCCCTGAGACACTTCCGGCTGATAAGGGGTGTACGCGGTATACCAGCCCGGATTTTCCAGCATGTTGCGCAGGATAACCGGCGGTGTCAGCACCGCGCTGTAACCCATACCGATGTAGGATTTATAACGCTGGTTCTGGCTGGCAATGGCTTTCAGCTCAGCCAGCGCCTGATGTTCCGTTACGGCGTCGCCGACGGCCGGTGGCCCCGGCAACTGGATATCGACCGGAACGATCTGCTGGATCAGCGCGTTTAAGGAATCCGCGCCGACCGCTTCCAGCATCTGTTGCTGCTGCTGAGAAGACGGGCCGATATGGCGGCCAATAAAGGCTTCGCTGTGTTCGAGTTGGCTGAGAGTCTGAGTCATTTGCTACGCATTCCTGGAATCTGCTGGAGGTGTCTTGGGATACTGACAAAAGCTACGGGTTTTGATTTGCCCCGCAAGCGGGTTACGGGGCGGTCGTGCAGTCTTGATTATTCTTCGACAGAGGCGGCATAGGCTTCTGCATCAAGCAGGTTAGCCAGTTCGCTTTCGTCTGACGCTTTAATCTGGAACAGGAAACCGGTGCCGTAGGGCTCGCTGTTGACCAGCTCCGGGGAACCTTCCAGTTCAGCGTTAACTGCAACGATTTCGCCGCTGATTGGCGAGTAAATGTCTGAAGCGGCTTTAACGGATTCCGCCACGGCGCAGTCTTCGCCTGCGGCGACTTCACGGCCAACTTCAGGCAGATCAACGAAAACCATGTCGCCCAGTAATTCCTGAGCGTGTTCGGTGATGCCTACGGTGTAAACGCCGTTACCTTCTGAACGTACCCACTCGTGGGATGACGCGTATTTCAAATCTGACGGGACATTGCTCATCGATAATCTCCTGAAAACGTTTTAAATTTTTCTATTTCTGCTCAATTAAATACGTTACTGCACCAGCGGTTTGCCGTTACGGACAAACCCTGGTTTGGTGACTTTTACCGGCATTTCGCGATTGCGGATCTGTACAATGGCCTGTTCGCCAATGCCTGCCGGAACGCGCGCCAGTGCAATACTGTAGCCCAGCGTCGGAGAGAAAGAACCGCTGGTGATCGCGCCCTGATGCGTGTTGCCTGCGGCGTCGGTGAAATGCACCGGCATCTCGTTACGCAATACACCTTTTTCGGTCAGAACCAGTCCTACAAGCTGTTCGGTGCCCTGCTCGCGCTGTCTTTCCAGTGCGTCACGGCCAATAAAGTTGCGGTCTTCCGGTGCCCAGGCGATGGTCCAGCCCATGTTGGCCGCCAGCGGTGATACGCCTTCGTCCATTTCCTGACCGTAAAGATTCATGCCGGCTTCCAGACGCAGCGTATCGCGTGCGCCCAGACCGGCCGGTTTCACGCCTGCCGCCAGCAGTTTCTGCCAGAAATCCGCCACCTGCTCTTGCGGCAGCGCGATTTCATAACCCGCTTCGCCGGTATAACCGGTGGTGGCGATGAAGAGATCGCCCGCCTGTACGCCGAAGAAAGGTTTCATGGCCGCGACAGCGTTTTTTTGTTCGGCGCTAAACAAGGTTTCTGCTTTTTCTTTCGCCTGCGGCCCCTGCACGGCAACCAGCGCCAGATCGTCACGCACGGTCAGTTCAACGCCGTAAGGTTCTGCATGCTGCGAAATCCATGCCAGATCTTTGTCACGGGTGGCGGAGTTGACCACCAGGCGGAAATAATCTTCAGTAAGGAAGTAAACAATCAGATCATCGATCACGCCGCCGGACGCATTGAGCATGCCGGTGTAAAGCGCTTTGCCCGGTACGGTGAGTTTGGCGACATCGTTCGCCAGCAGGTAACGGAGGAATTCACGGGTACGGGCACCGTGGAGGTCAACAATGGTCATGTGAGAGACGTCAAACATACCGGCATCCTGACGCACAACGTGGTGTTCATCCAGCTGGGAGCCGTAATGCAAAGGCATCATCCAGCCGTGGAAATCGACCATACGCGCGCCGCATGCAACATGTTGTTCATAAAGCTGAGTCTGCTTAACCATCTTATTCCTCATGACGAAAAGGCTGCCTGAAAGTTGAAAATGACAGGGAGCGCAAACGATACCCTTTGTTCGAACTTACCACTGAATAAGCTCACTAACCATAAGTTAAAATAGGTGGAGCAGGAGGAATGTCAGTGATTTCACAAGGGCATTGTGCAGAGTTTTTGACTGGCAAACTGGGGTTTGTGGCGCAAAATCTACAAATAAACATCAAAAGTATCGATGTTATATAACGACAAGGCCGGATTTCTCACCATTTGCAGAATGAGAAATCCGGCCCCGGATTAGAAAATGTAATGGAAAAACCTGGCTGAAATTAGATTATTTCAATCGAAGCGAATCGTCCTGTAACCACTCTGGTAAATCATTCAACCCCATCGCCTGACGGACCAGTTTCGGTTTCACCCCCGGCAGCGAATCCGCCAGCGTCAGGCCAATATCGCGCAGGAGTTTTTTGGCCGGATTATCCCCGGCAAACAGTTCGCGGAACCCCTGCATCCCGGCAAGCATCAACGCTGCGCTGTGTTTGCGGCGGCGCTCGTAACGGCGCAGGTACATGTGCTGGCCGAAATCTTTGCCTTCTTTTTGCAGGCGTTTGATTTCAGACGCCAGTTCAGCGGCATCCATAAAGCCTAAGTTCACGCCCTGACCGGCCAGCGGATGCACGGTGTGCGCCGCATCGCCGACCAGCGCCAGACGCTGACCGGCAAAGCTGCGGGCATAACGGCCGGTCAGCGGGAAGGTCACGCGCTCACTTTCTACTGCGCAAACACCCAGGCGCAGGTCAAAGGTGCTGGCGAGAATTTTGTTGAACTCTTCCGGCGCCAGCGCGCTCAGTCGCTGTGCTTCCTCCGGCGATACTGACCAGACGATGGAAGACAAATGCGCATCTGCCAGCGGCAGAAAAGCCAGAATGCCGTCGCCGTGGAAGACCTGGCGTGCAACAGACTGGTGCGGTTCTTCCGTGCGGATGGTCGCCACCAGTGCATGATGACGGTAGTCCCAGAAGGTCAAAGGGATGTCGGCGTGCTGACGCAGCCACGACTGTGCGCCATCTGCGCCGACCACTAAGCGCGCGGTGAGCTGGCGATCGTCATTGAGGGTAATGAATGCCTCGTTTTCGCCCCACGCCACATTTTTCAGGGTTGCCGGTGCCAGCAGGGTGATGTCGGAAGATTTTTCCGCACGTTGCCATAAAGCGCGGTGGATCACCTGATTTTCAATGATGTGACCGAGATGACTGAAACCGTATTCTTCGCCACGAAATGCAATTTTACCGAAGCTGTCACGATCCCAGACTTCCATCCCCTGATAGGCATTGGCACGCTGAGCAATGATGCTGTCCCATACGGCGATATATTTCAGCAGGCGTTCACTGGCAGCGTTGATCGCCGAAACCCGTAAACCCGGCTGTTCCGGCAACGGTGAATCGAGATCCGGTTGCTGATTTTCCAGCACAGCAACGCGTAAACCGCTGCCCTGTAAACCACATGCCAGCGCCAGACCGACCATTCCGCCACCGGCGATAACCACATCAAAAGATTGCATAATTTTTCCTGTAAGGCTTAACGGTCTACCCAACCTAAAGTCCGGCGGGTGAACGCATCGCGTAGCGGCGTAATGCCTTCCATCGCCAGTAAACCGAGATTGCGTCCGACCATTAATGGCAGCCAGCGGTTGGCAAAGAGGTGGATCAGGCCATCGGTCACACCGACGGTTGCCTGCTGATCGGGCTGACGGCGCTGCTGATAATCGCTCAGTACGCGGTAACTGCCGACGTCAGAGCCCGTCATCGCCGCATTGGCCAGCGTTTCCGCCAGCGTCATGACGTCGCGCAGGCCGAGGTTAAAGCCCTGCCCGGCAATCGGGTGCAGCGTTTGTGCCGCGTTGCCCACCAGCGCCAGACGGTGGCTGATATGGCTGTTGGCTTTCTGTAATTGCAGCGGATAACTGAAACGTTTTCCGGCCTGTTTCATGGTGCCGAGACGCCAGCCGAAGGCTTTTTGCAGCTCGCTGAGGAACTGCGCTTCGCTCCAGTTATCGATTTCTTCTTTCGCTTCGCGCGGGTGACACCAGACCAGCGAACTGCGGCCATCAGACATTGGCAGCAGCGCCAACGGCCCGTGCTGGGTGAAACGCTCGAAAGCACGATGGTTGTGCGGTTCGCTGGTTGCCACGTTGGCGATGACGGCAACCTGACCATAATCCTCACGCTGCCAGCCAATGTTGCAGGCTTTTGCCAGCGAAGAGTGCGAACCGTCGGCGGCCACCAGCAATTGCGCTGTCAGCGTTTCTCCGCTGTCGAGCGTGACGCTGGCGGAGTCCTGCGAACGCGCGACATCGGTCACTTTCGCCGGACAGTGCAACGTCACGCCGGGCGCATTTTTCAGTAAGGTAAACAGACGTTTGCCGACTTCATGCAGCTCAACCACCTGCCCCAGCGCTTCGACGCCGTAATGGGCGGCATTGAGATGCACAAAAGCCGCATGGCCGCGATCGCTGACGTGAATATCACGGATTGGCGTGGCAATTTTCGCCAGCGCAGGCCAGATGCCCACGCGAGCCAGTTGCTGACAGGTTCCCTGCGCCAGTGCGATCGAGCGGGCATCGAACCCCGGATGCCCGTGGTTTTCCGGCGCAGTGGCTTCCACCAGATGCACCGGCAAACGCCCCTGCGTCAGCGAGGAAATCGCCAGCGCCAATGTGGCACCGGTCATTCCGCCGCCAACAATTACGATGCTCATATTATTTCTGTGCCGCCGCCATTAATGCTTCAATATCATCGGCTTCTTTCACTACATCGCCGGTCAGGATTTCAATGCCGGTGGCGGTGATCAGAATGTCGTCTTCAATACGGATACCGATGCCGCGGTACGCTTCCGGTACGTCCGCATCCGGCGCGATATACAGCCCCGGTTCAACGGTCAGCACCATGCCCGGTTCCAGGGTACGGCTGCGGTCAACAGAGCCGTAGTGGCCGACGTCATGAACGTCCAGCCCCAGCCAGTGAGATAAACCGTGCATGAAGAACTGGCGATGTGCCTGCTCTGCGAACAGCGTCTCAACGTCGCCTTTCATTACGCCGAGTTTGACCAAACCTTCAATCATCACGCGAACAGCGGCTTCGGTGGCGGCCTGAATACTGCTGCCGGGCCCTAACACGTCGAGGGCTTTGTATTCAGATGCCAGCACAATGTCGTAGATTTCGCGCTGTGCTTTGCTGAACTTGCCGTTTACCGGGAAGGTGCGGGTGATGTCACCTGCGTAGCCTTTGTACTCACAACCTGCGTCGATCAGCACTAAATCGCCGTCGCGCAGTTCGCATTCGTTTTCGGTGTAATGCAGGATGCAGGCGTTTTCGCCGCCGCCTACGATGGTGTTGTAGGAAGGATAACGCGCACCGTGACGGGTAAACTCGTGATGAATTTCGCCTTCAAGCTGGTATTCAAACATGCCAGGGCGACATTTTTCCATCGCACGGGTATGAGCCAGGGCGGTGATCTGCCCTGCGCGGCGCATCACGCTGATTTCTTCAACAGACTTGAACAAACGCATGTCATGCACCCACGGACGCCAGTCAGTGACGGTGGCCGGTGCAGACAAGTTCTGACGGAAGCCTTTGCGCAGTTTTTCCATGGCACGGTTAACGATTTCATCGGCATAAGCGTAATCGCCCTGCGCGTGGTAAACCACATCGAGGCCGTTGAGCAGCAGATGCAACTGGTCATTGATATCATCAAAAGGCAGCGCTTTGGTGACACCAAGCTTCGCCGGTGCAGCATCCTGCCCCAGACGGCGCCCGAACCAGATTTCAGCAGTGAGATCGCGCACGCGGTTGAACAGCACGCTGTGGTTATGATTTTCATCACTTTTGACCAGAATCAGTACCGCTTCCGGCTCGTTGAAACCGGTGAAATACCAGAAATCACTGCTCTGACGATACGGGTATTCACTGTCAGCACTGCGCGGTGCTTCGGGGGCGGAAAAAATCACTGCTGCGCTGCCCGGAGCCATCCTTGCTAAAAGCGCCTGACGACGATTCTCAAATTCTTGCTGAGTCATCTCACCTGCTCTCCTGAAATCGTTTTAATGTGTTGTTATGAAACAATTCATGAAAAACTTAATGCAATGTACGCGGACTTTCCGGGGCGGTCGGCAGGCTGTGGCCAAATTCGCCAAAGCACAGAATGGCCGCCACGCGGACGTATTCCACGACTTCTTCTAAAGACTGCGCTAATTGCTCCTGATCTTCATCTTCGTCGTAACCTAATTGCGCGATGCTGCGCAAATCGTCGATGGCTTCACCGACTTCGCCTTTCACTTTGGCGAGTTTAGGTTGCATCATGCCCAGGCCAAGCAGGAAATGGTTGACCCAGCCGGCCAGCGCATCCGCGCGTTCGAAGATGCTTTTTTCATCGTCAGGCATCATGATTTTGAATTCGAAACTGTCGTCTTCCAGCGTATCAGACGTCACTTTACGCAATTGCTGCAGCAAATCGGCCAGCGTATGTGGGAAGGCCATGCCTTCGTTGGTAAGATCATGCACCAGAGTCAACCAGCTACCGTCGCGGTTGCCACCGCACAGTAAACCACTAATCAGCCCGTGCATTTCTGCCGCTGTTAAAGCAACCGATTGTTGTTTCAGGTTTTGATCCAACGAATCGTAAGTAGGGTAAGTATTCTCAATAGACATGCGCATTCGCCATCGTTGGCTGGATAAGTTCGTGTTATGCTACCACCAAGGTCTGTCGTAGTACCAGATTAGCAGCCTGTGATTGGGCGTACTAAGGTATGAATGACCTGCTCTGAACAATCGGGCAGCAGTCAGCCAGCCATGGGGTTGTAACCTGGTATTGAGATAGTTATAGTGGCGCCCGCTTCCAACATCCTGCGCCAGGTCGTAGTGGTCACGTTGGGGCGGACGAATAAATTAGCAGGAAGGTGGCATGTCTGCACAACCGGTAGATATTCAAATTTTTGGTCGCTCTTTACGAGTGAATTGTCCGCCAGAACAACAGGAAGCACTGAATCTGGCAGCTGAAGATCTTAATCAGCGGTTGCAAGATCTGAAAGTTCGCACTAGAGTCACCAATACAGAGCAACTGGTTTTCATCGCGGCATTGAACGTATGTCACGAACTTGCTCAGGAAAGGTTGAAAACTCGCGATTACGCATCCAATATGGAACAACGTATCCGGATGCTGCAACAAACCATCGAGCAGGCACTGCTCGAACAAGGCCGGATCTCTGAACGTGAAGGGGCGCCTTTCGAATAACACGCGTTGCTGACTGACTGGTCACAGGTCGTCAGAAACGGTAAAAAATTTCTCTGAGATGTTCGCCAGCGGGCCCGTCCCCTGAGCCGATAATTAGTACCAACAGAATGTGATGATCCGTAATCGGTGCGCATGCTCGGTCCGTCCGAGAAGCCTAAAGATTGCGACAGCACGTTCACCTTGAACCATGGGTTCAAGGGTTACAGCCTGCGACGGCATCTCGGAGATTCCCCTTTCTTTCGGTACATCCCATCCTGGTCAATGTATCTATGTCGCACACACCCCAGTACGCTTCAGCAAGACAACACCTTCGCACCGAAATACGCCAACGCAGAAAAAACCTGACACCCGAGCAGCAAGCTGATTTCGCCCTTCAGGCGGCAGAACGTATCGTTTCGCATCCCAAAATTCAGGCAGCTAAAACAGTATCTGTGTTTCTGTCTTTTGACGGTGAGCTGGATACCGCCCCGTTGATTGCGCGTTTATGGCAGGAAGGCAAACAACTTTGCCTGCCGGTTCTGCATCCGTTTTCGCCTCATCATTTATTGTTTCTGCGCTATGCGCCGGATACACCGCTGGTTCGCAATCGTCTGAAGATCCTCGAACCAGGTCTGGATGTCACGCAGGTGATTCCACTCTCACGACTGGATATTATCCTGACGCCGCTGGTTGCGTTCGACAATCACGGGCAGCGCCTGGGTATGGGCGGAGGTTTTTATGACCGCACGCTGGAGCACTGGCAGGATGGCGGGCCCTATCCGATTGGGTTAGCGCATGACTGTCAGCAGGTCGATGCGTTGCCAGCCGAGCACTGGGACGTACCTTTGCCGGAAGTCATTACACCCGGAAAAATATGGACGTGGTAAAAAACCGTCCCGGATCCTGATGCCTGCACATGACAGCGTACCACCCTCTTCAGTATGTTGTAACTAAGTCTCTAAAAAACCAGCCACAATACATACAACCCAATCAACGCATTGAAATACATGTTATTTTTCATTTATACATAGCGTTACACGCCGAAACCATTCACTCACGGACAACCTGAGCCGACACGCATACTATTCTCTCATCGGCCCCGCAGTGGGGTAGACACACAAACCAAAATTCTTGAGGAATAAACGATGAAAAAAGTATTAGCTCTGGTTGTAGCCGCTGCAATGGGCCTGTCTTCTGTCGCTTTCGCTGCTGAAACTACAGCAACTCCGGCGCCTGCTGCGACCACAACAACGGCAGCTCCGGCTCATGCCACCAAGCATAAAGCCCACAAGAAACCTGTTCAGAAAGCTCAGGCAGCCAAGAAACACAAAAAAGCAGCCAAAAAAGCGCCAGTGGCTCAGAAAGCACAAGCGGCTAAAAAACACGTGAAGCACGCTAAGAAAGCAGCTCCGGTTGCTCAGAAAGCCCAGGCTGCCAAGAAACACGTGAAACACGCTAAGAAAGCGGCTCCGGTTGCTCAGAAAGCCCAGGCTGCCAAGAAACACGTGAAACATGCTAAGAAAGCTGCTCCGGCTGCAAAAGCAACACCAGCAGCATAAGAAGTAAACCAGAAGTCTTTGTGAACGCATCTGCTCACATTTATCAAGACTGAATAATTTAACACCCGGTTCGCCGGGTGTTTTTTTCTCCAGTGTCTATCCGGAGGTACTGACAGATGATGCTGCGCCGCTACCTGTTCGAAATCACCTTTTCATCCATGATCCTCTGCGGATTGATCACCCTCTCCTTTTACTTCTGAAACGTGAAGCGCCTTCCAGGACGCTTAAACGCCTGACACCCCATTTTATGCAGACACAAAAAAACCGCCTTTCGGCGGCTTTGTCATTTATGGCTGATACGATCAGTAGAGCAAACGGGCACGAATGGTTCCCGGTATCGCTTTCATCAGCTGTAACGCGGTAGTCAGCGTCGCGATATCTGTTTCCGCATCGATAACCACATAACCAATTTCCGGGCTGGTTTGCAGATACTGCGCGGCGATGTTGATGCCCTGCTCCGCAAAAATCTGGTTGATGCTGGTCAGCACGCCCGGACGGTTTTCGTGGATATGCAACAGACGGCTGGCTTTCTCAGTGTGTGCTGGCAAAGAGGCTTCGGGGAAGTTAACCGCTGACAGTGTTGAACCGTTGTCAGAGTATTTCGCCAGTTTGCCTGCCACTTCGAGGCCGATACCTTCCTGCGCTTCCATGGTCGAACCGCCAATGTGCGGCGTCAGCAGCACGTTGTCGAATTCACACAGCGGAGAATTGAAAGGATCGCTGTTGGTCGCTGGCTCTTCCGGGAAGACGTCGATCGCCGCACCGGAAAGATGTTTGCTGCGCAGTGCATTGCACAGAGCAGGAATGTCGATGACCGTTCCGCGCGAGGCGTTGATCAGCAGCGCGCCCGGCTTCATCTGCGCCAGCTGCACTTCAGAAATCATGTCTTTTGTCCCGGCGGTTTCGGGCACATGCAGCGTCACGACGTCGCTGGTATTGAGCAGTTCCTGCAACGAAGCAATAGGCTGCGCATTACCCAACGGCAATTTGCTTTCGATGTCGTAGTAGAACACGCGCATCCCGAGGCTTTCTGCCAGGATGCCCAGCTGCGTACCGATATGGCCGTAACCAATGATACCCAGACGTTTGCCGCGTGCTTCAAATGAACCGACGGCCAGCTTGTTCCAGATACCACGGTGCGCTTTCGCATTCGCTTCAGGAATACCGCGCATCATCAGCAACATTTCACCCAGCACCATTTCGGCTACTGAGCGGGTGTTAGAAAACGGTGCGTTGAACACCGGAACACCGCGACGCGTGGCGGCTTTCAGATCAACCTGATTGGTCCCGATACAGAAACACCCAACAGCCACCAGTTTTTCTGCTGCCTGGAACACTTCTTCGGTCAGCTGAGTACGCGATCGGAGTCCAACAAAGTGCGCATCACGAATCGACTCTTTCAGCGATTCTGTATCTAAAGCACCTTTGTGAAATTCAATATTGGTGTAACCCGCGGCACGGAGTGTATCAACCGCACTTTGGTGGACGCCTTCCACTAACAAAAATTTAATCTTGTCTTTCTCAAGTGATACTTTTGCCATTTCCCGACCCTATATTTTCTGGCTGAATTCGAACTGCGAGGTGATTGCTCACAGCCAACATAACAAAAAATCCGCCATCATCAATACAAACGATTGCCTGCCAGGCAGCAGAAGGCTCACCGTGCCTGTTGGTTTTTAGCATTTCATGCTGGTTAGATTTTACAGCGCCAGACGTTCAGGAGGAGAAATACTGAAATGTGACATAAGTCACCAAATTAAAGCCTTTGAAGAAAAGATGATTCAACCAGAAAATTATCATCTTCATAACATTGCGTTATGACAGCGGGATGACAAGGCGGAGGCTGGCTGCTTTGGGGAAAAGCAGCCAGATCTTCTGCTTATATCGTCATTACTTCAGTTTAACGGTTTTCACGCCTTCGGAAGTCCCGACCAGCGCCACGTCTGCGCCACGGTTTGCGAACAGGCCAACGGTCACCACACCGGCAATGCTGTTGATCTTATTTTCCATCGCGACGGCATCCAGAATGTTCAGGTTATGCACATCGAGGATCACGTTACCGTTATCTGTCAGCACATTCTGACGGTATTCCGGCAGGCCGCCGAGTTTCACCAGCTCACGTGCAACATAGGAGCGCGCCATCGGGATCACTTCCACCGGCAGCGGGAATTTACCCAGCACATCGACCTGTTTGGAGGCATCCACAATACAGATGAATTTTTTGGCAATCGCCGCAATGATTTTTTCGCGGGTCAGCGCTGCGCCGCCGCCTTTGATCATTTGCATTGAACCGTTGATTTCATCTGCGCCGTCGACATACACATCCAGCGAATCGACTTCGTTACTGTCGAAAACATGGATGCCAAGGCTTTTCAGTTTTGCGGTAGACGCGTCGGAGCTGGAGACTGCGCCTTCGATTTGGCCTTTGATGGACCCCAGTGCATCAATGAAATGCGCGGCGGTGGATCCGGTACCAACACCGACAATGGTGCCCGGCGTAACGTAATCCAGTGCGGCCCAGCCGACTGCTTTCTTCAATTCTTCCTGCGTCATAATGGCTTCTCTGTCTGATAACCCGAAAGTGGCGTGAATAGTTCGGTGAAACGAATTGTGCCGGTGATTATAAAGCATGTCCCGGCAGATTGGGCAGCCAAGAGCGTGACCAGCTCACACTTATTAAGTGCAATTGCGCTGCAAACACCAAGATTTTCCTCACCACAAAAACTGACAAACTGTGGCATAGTGTCCGGATAATATTGAACCCAAGGGACAGAACTCCGATGAAACGCCCGGACTATAGAACGTTGCAGGCACTGGACGCGGTCATCCGTGAGCGCGGTTTTGAACGCGCCGCACAGAAGCTATGCATCACACAATCGGCCGTCTCTCAGCGTATTAAGCAACTGGAAAATTTATTCGGCCAACCGCTGCTGGTGCGTACCGTTCCACCCCGCCCGACCGAGCAGGGACAGAAATTACTGGCCTTGCTGCATCAGGTGGAATTGCTGGAAGAAGAGTGGCTGGGCAGTGACAGCAACAGCGACAGTAATGATACGCCACTGCTGCTTTCGCTGGCGGTCAACGCCGACAGTCTGGCGACCTGGCTGTTACCGGCGCTGAAATCGGTGCTGGTCGACTCCCCTATCCGCCTGAATTTGCAGGTCGAAGATGAAACACGCACACAGGAACGTCTGCGTCGCGGTGAAGTGGTCGGTGCGGTGAGTATTCAGCCACAGCCGCTGCCGAGCTGTCTGGTCGATCAACTGGGCGCGCTGGACTATCTGTTTGTCGGTTCCAAACCCTTTGCCGATCGCTACTTCCCGAACGGCGTCACCCGCTCCGCCTTGCTGAAAGCGCCTGCGGTGGCGTTTGACCACCTCGACGATATGCATCAGGCCTTCCTGCAACAGAACTTCGATTTGTCGCCGGGCAGTGTGCCGTGCCATATCGTTAACTCGTCGGAAGCCTTCGTGCAGCTGGCGCGTCAGGGCACTACCTGTTGCATGATCCCGCATCTGCAAATCGAGAAAGAACTGGAGAGCGGCGAACTGATCGACCTGACGCCGGGCCTGTTCCAGCGCCGTATGCTTTACTGGCACCGTTTTGCGCCGGAAAGCCGCATGATGCGTAAAGTCACCGACGCGCTGCTGGCCCACGGGCATCAGGTTCTGCGCCAGGACTGACCTTCCTGCTCAACCAAAAATGAAAAAACCCGCCTGAGCGGGTTTTTTCATTTCTACAGAATCATTCTTACTGAGCAGGTGCAGGTGCGGGTGCTGCGGGTGCCTGAGGCTGCAATTCGAACACCACATCGACCTGATCGTCGAAGTGAATGCTTTGCTGCTCGTAGGTTTGCGCGACATCGCTCTGCCCTGCGGCTTCGGCGGTTTTATACATGCGCGCCACCGGCATCGGCTGGTAGTTAGCCACGTGATAACGGATGCTGTAGACCGGCCCCAGCGTGGTGTGGAAACCTTCGGCCAGCGATTTTGCCTGCTGCGTGGCGTTATCAATGGCTTTCTGACGCGCTTCATCGCGGAAACGATCCGGATTCGCCACGCCCAGCTCAACGGCACGCACTTCATTCAGGCCCGATTTCAACGCGCCATCCAGCAGTTCATTCAGTTTATCCAGCTGACGCAAGGTGACCTGAACCTGACGCACGGCGCGGTAGCCTTTCAGCTGTGATGTTCCGTCTTTCAGGTAGTCATACTCCGGCTGAGTACGTAAATTCGCTGCATTGATGTCTTTCTTCTCAATGCCGTTTTTCTGCAGGAAAGCAAAGTACTCTGCCACTCGCTCATCAGCCTGTTTCTTGGCGCTGGCGGCATCTTTCGCAGAGACGTTCACTTCAATCGCCAGCGTGGCGATATCCGGCGTGGCGTCAACGCTCGCCGTTCCTGAGGTCACGACGTGCGGCCCGGCAGGTAATTCTGCCGCCTGCAACGCCAGTGGTAATGTCCCTAATCCCAACATCGCTGCAATAGTCAATGCTTTCAGTTTCACAGTGCCTCCATTAATCATCAAAGATATGGCAATAAACGTATTAACTGCGAAACCGTAGCATAATCCGTTACAACAGAAACTAAGATTAGTGACAAAAACTTACTCTGTCATAAAACTTAAAAGATCCCGGTCTGGCGCGCCAGCTGAATAGCGATTCCCCACATGATGGTGCCGACAACCGCGTTAATCACCCGCTGTACTTTACCGGTGTTAAGCCAGGGGGCGAGCATGGCCGCGAGGATCGCCAGCCCGAAGAACCAGATAATGGATGCGCTGACTGCGCCGAGTGCAAACCACGAACGTTCATCTGCGTTCAGGCTGCCGCCCAGACTGCCTAGCACCACAAACGTATCGAGATAAACGTGCGGATTGAGCCAGGTGACAGCCATCATGCTGACCACAATTTTCCAACGGCTTTGCTTCGCCACTTCCGCCTGCGCCAGTTCAGGATTTTTGCTGAATGCCGTACGAAATGCGCCCCAGCCATACCACAGCAAAAATGCCACGCCGCCCCAGCTCACCAGCAACAGCAATGTCGGGGATTGACTCAGCAGCGCGCTGCCGCCAAAGATGCCACCGCAAATCAGCGCAATGTCGCTCAGGGCGCATAATCCGGCAATCATCAGGTGATACTGACGGCGGATGCCCTGGTTCATCACAAACGCATTCTGCGGGCCGATCGGTAAAATCATCGCGGCGCTCATCGCCAGTCCTTGCAGGAAAATTGCCAGCACGTTGTTATCCTTCAAACAGTCATTAACAGAGAATGCGCGCAGTGTAAGGGCTTTGCAGCCATAAGAGGAAATGGATAATTCTAATCACCCATTAGAACGGCTTATCATCAACCTGGGGATATTTCAGGCATGAAAAAGGCGCCCGCAGGCGCCTGTAAAAATCCGAATCCGGGAAGGATTGGTTAGTCGAAAGTGCGTCGTTCTTCCTGCGGCTGGGTTGCCGCTTTCGCCACCTGATAAAGGTGAACATCCATCTGCGGGTAAGCAATATTGATGTTGTTTTCATCCAGCGCGCGTTTGAACGATTCCAGCAGATCCCATTTCACGCTCTGCGCATCACCGTTACTGGTCCAGGCGTACACGATGAAATTCAGGGTTGAAGCCGCCATTTCGTTCAGGCGAACCACAACGTCTTTATCTTTCAAAACACGCGGGTCGGCGGTCACAATATCGGACAGGATCTTCTTCACCAGATCAACGTCAGAGTCATAACCCACGCCGATGGTCAGGTCGATACGGCTGGTCGGTTCGCGTGAATTGTTGATGATGTTACCGGCGATGATTTTACCGTTTGGCACCACAATGATTTTGTTGTCCGGTGTGCGCAGGGTGGTCGAGAAAATCTGTACCTGAGTCACCGTACCCGCCACACCGCCGAGATCGACATATTCACCGGCGCGGAACGGACGGAAAATCACCAGCAGAACGCCCGCCGCAAAGTTAGACAGCGAACCCTGCAATGCCAGGCCGACGGCCAGACCGGCGGCACCGATGACCGCGATCACGGACGTGGTTTGCACGCCAATCCGTCCCAGCACCGCAATCAGCGTGAACGCGATAATCGCGTAGCGCACCATGGCGGAAAGGAAATCGGAAACCGTGATATCAATGCCACGAACTTTTAAGACCCGGCTGACGGCACCGGAAACGATGCGGGCGACAATCATCCCCACAATCAGAATAAAGATTGCCGCGACGATGTTGACGGCGTAATGCAGCAGTAAAGCCTGATTTCTCACCAGCCAGTTTCCCGCATTGTTAATGCTGCCCACAACGTTCAAATCATCCATTTAAAGTACCCCAAAAAAATACCCTGACGGGTTTTAAGAAACCAAAGCTGCCCGATTAACGGGCAGCAACTGTACTTTAAGGTTAACTAACAATGCGATGAAGTGCCAATTTCCGGGGCAATAACCCCGTGAAATTAGGAATTTGCAGGGTGATTTTTCAACGGCTCCGGCGTTTTGAACGCCTGCAACGGACCGCGTCCGGTGAGCGTAAAGGCTGAAATGACGGTGAACGTCAGCGCCACCAGACCGAGGATCAGATAAGTCCCGTGGAAACCGATACGGTCATACATGTTGCCGGCGAATACTGACATAAACATGATCGCCACCTGCTTGAAGAAGCAGAAGGTCACCAGATAAATCGTCGCAGAGAAACGCACTTCAAACACCGACGTAATGTATTTGAAGCAGCCGACAATCAGGAACGGCACTTCAAACATGTGCAGGGTTTTCAGCACCACCACTTCAACCGGCGAAGAGGCAAAGGAGGAACCGATGATGCGCACCGACATAATCATCCCCGCCAGCAACAGCGCATTTTTGCCCCCGATGCGGTTCACGATAAGCGGCGCGAAGAACATGATGCAGGCATTCAGCAGTTCGCCCATGGTGGTGACATAACCGAAGACCCGTGTTCCTTCTGATGAAGACGCAAAGAACGAGGTAAAGAAGTTAGCAAACTGCTGATCGAACACGTCATAAGTGCAGGAGACGCCAATAACATACAGCGCCAGGAACCACAGTTTGCGGTCCTTGAGCAGTTCAAGGGCAATCTTCAGGCTGAACGGTTTGGTATTCGCGCCCAGATCGTTAGCGACGCGGGCGCTGGAGGTGACTTCCGGTTTGGCGATCAGTAACAGAATCGCGAGGATCACCGCACAGCCGGAGCCAAGCCAGAACACAAACTCATTGTTGATGGTAAACATAATGCCAACCACCGACGCGCACAGCGCCCATCCGACACACCCGAACATCCGCGCACGACCAAATTCGAAGCTGCTGCGACGGCTGACTTTCTCAATGTAGGCTTCAATGGCGGGCGCACCGGCATTGTAAATCAGCCCGAGATAGATGCCGCCGACCACCGATCCGAGATAAATATTCACTTTCAGCAGCGGGCCGAACACGTAGATAAAGAACGGCGCAAACAACACCAGCATGCCGGTAATGATCCACAACAGATGCTTTTTCAGCCCCAGTTTATCTGAGAGTAAACCGAACACCGGCTGGAACAATAATGAGAACAGCGAGATGCTGGCGAAGATAATGCCGGTGTCACTTTTACTGATCTGATTGATGTCATGCAGCCAGATCGGGAAGAACGGGAAATAGGCCCCCATGATGAAAAAGTAGAAAAAGAAGAACAGCCCGAACATCCAGAAATTGGTATTTTTCATGTAATTCATTTGCAGTTTCCTTGCGACTGAATGCTGCGCCGCAGCGTATTAACGCCACGGCGCGGGATGTCAGATGCGTTTCCAGGTGAAGGCGTAATGGTACTGACCGGCGGTCAGCAGGAAATCCGGGCTGACGCTCGGGCTCCACGAATCATCGCCGCCGACCCCCATATGGAAGCCGTCGATGTTCAGCCAGGTGCCCTGCTCTTCACGCAACAGGTGGCGATGGCTGGTGTCCATCAGCTGTTGCAGGCTGTAGCGGCTCAGGCCAAAGTGGAAATTGCCGCGCAACTGCCAGCCGGCGTAGTCCAGCTCACGGGTGTTCTGGCGTAAACCACTTTCCGTCGGGAAGACGTAAGGTGTGTACAGATCGCCGAGCGGCAGCGTCCAGCGCCCGTGCAGGGCAGCCAGACGGCGGTCCGGGTAGTTTTCATGTGGCCCGAGGCCCAGCCAGCTCGCTTTTTCGGCGGTGTCTGCCAGCTGACAGGTCAGCCCGATACGCCCCGGTGACGGGACGTTCGACGCCACGCGCACATCCACACTGATATGCAGTTCGCCCTGATTGTCGATGCGGTACGTTTTGCGGCTTAACAGGCGCGTTTCCTCTCCCGCCAGGAAAGCGTGGGTGGTGACGATAGCCACGCCGTCCTGCAACTGATCGGCGGAGATATTCAGCAGACGCGATTCCAGCTGATACATTCCGGCGGCTTTCCAGCGCTCCACCCAGGCATTCGGATCGATTCGCGTGACTTCGCTGACGCCGATGTCGTTATCCACCGGCGCACGGACAAACTGATCACGCAGCGCAGAAAGCAGGCGCGGCGTTTCGCCATCAAACCATTGTTCCAGCAAACCGCTTTGCTGACTGAACTGCCAGCGCTGCGCGCCGTGTACCACAGAAATCACATCGCCCTGCTGATTCAGAACCGGCGCAGCGGAGGAGATTTTCTCCGGCACCGGCAGGCTGAGCGCCAGCGGAAGTTGCCACTGATCCCATGCGGTGCGATATCCGGCTTCTGACCACGCGGTCGCCTGCGGCTGATGCACCGCGACGTTCAGCCACAAATCCCCTTCCGCCTGCGGAATATCCCCCAGATTCAGAGTTTGCTTGCCGTTCGGCGCAATATTGAGCACGGCTTCGCCCTGCGACACCACTTCGCCGTCACGTTCAATCCGCCAGACCAGCTGCTCGTTATCGCTGTGGCGGAACAGATATTCGCTCTGAATATCCACCGTCAGCGGCGAGGTGCCGGTCAGCGTGAACTGGAAGAACTGCTGGGCGCGCTGCGCTTCGAACAAGGAAGGATGCGGCGTGCGATCGGCGAATACCAGACCGTTCATGCAGAACTGACGATCGTTTGGCGTATCGCCAAAATCACCGCCGTAAGCCATATAACGCTCGCCGTCTTCGCCGGTGCGCAGCAGACTTTGATCGACCCAGTCCCAGACGAAACCGCCCTGCAGACGCGGGAACTGGCGGAACGCTTTCCAGTATTTGTCGAAGCCGCCAAAACTGTTACCCATGGCATGGGCATATTCGCAAAGGATCAGCGGACGCGTTTCGTCGGGCATGCTGATCCATTTTTTGATGGACCATTTAGGTACCGCCGGGAACGGCTGGTCCTGCTCAACGCGGGAATACATCGGGCAGATAATGTCGGTTGCCGCGCTGTTGGCGCCGCCGCCTTCGTACTGCACCGGGCGGGTCGGATCGACAGATTTGATCCAGCGGTACATCGCGTCATGGTTTGCGCCATGGCCGGATTCGTTGCCCAGTGACCAGATGATGATGCACGGATGGTTGCGATCTCGCTGAACCATGCGCGTGACGCGTTCGCTGAAGGCGTTAAACCACACCGGATCGTCCGACAGACGGTTCATCGGCTGCATGCCGTGAGTTTCAATATTGGCTTCATCGACCACATACAGGCCGTATTCGTCACAAAGTCTGTACCACAACGGATGGTTGGGATAATGCGAACAGCGCACGGCGTTGAAATTGTGCTGTTTCATCAGCACGATGTCGCGACGCATGGTCGCCTCATCCATCACCTGACCGTTTTCAGGATGATGTTCGTGGCGGTTAGTGCCGCGGATCAGCACCGGCTGGCCGTTCACTTTCAGCAGCCCGTTGCTGATTTCCACCTGACGGAATCCGACGTCGCAGGCTTCGGCTTCAATAAGCTGACCCTGCGGAGAAATCAGGGACACCACCGCGCGGTAAAGCGCAGGTTGTTCCGCGCTCCACAATGCTGGCTGGCTGATCGGCAGACGCAACGTGGTGCGGTCATACGCCGCCCCGCGTTCATCAATGATGTCGCTGCCGAGCGGTTGCTGATGTTCTGCGATCGATTTATCGCCCTGCCAGAGCTGCACGCGCACCTGATAATCACCCGCGTTTTCCTGCGGCACGGCGGCGCTGACCTGCACTTCCAGTTCGGCCTGCGTAAAGCCGTGGAACAGATGCGTGCGCACCTGGTAATCCGTAATCTGTTCAAAGGGTTTATGCAGCAAACTGACGTCACGGAAGATCCCGCTCATGCGCCACATGTCCTGATCTTCCAGATAGCTGCCGTCGCTCCAGCGCAGCACCATCACCGCCAGACGATTTTCACCCGCCTGCAATACGCCGCTGAGATCGAACTCCGCCGGTAAACGGCTGTCCTGCGAATACCCGATCCACTGGCCGTTACACCATAAATAGAAGGCAGAATTGACGCCGTTGAACACGATGCGCGTCTGGCCACTGTTCAGCCAGGCATTATCCACAGAAACTGTGAGCGAGTAACAACCGGTAGGATTTTCTTCGGGCACAAACGGCGGATTGACCGGGATGGGATACTGAACGTTGGTGTAAATCGGCGCGTCATACCCGTCAAGTTGCCAGTTAGACGGCACCTGCACGCGGTCGGCTCCCGCCAGATCCTGCTTCAGCCAGTGTTCAGGCACCGCTTCGGGGCGGGTGAAATAGCTGAAGGTCCACTCACCGTTCAGCGGGCAGATATTCGGCGATGCACTGCCCTGACCGGCCTGGGCTTCATCCCGCCAGCTGTTGAATGGCGGGTGCGCCGCAAGGCGGTTGTACTGCGTGGATGCCGGTTTTTCCCAGTCACGACGGGCCAGAACGGCGGCCAGTGATGACAGTTTTTCGTCCGCTGATGTACTCATCATTAATCCTCTGCAAAATTGTTATGCGCTCACAATATAAGTCAACATGCGTAACATGGCGCAGTAAGTAAAGCAGAGGGGTGCAGGAAAGGGACGCGGATCACAGATTCCGCGTCGGGTCGTTCAGATTTTGAGAATTACAGCGCGCTGAGCTGACGTGCGATGCGGATCAGCTCCTGCGATAACGCTTCCTGAGAAACACTCGCTTCGCCGACAGGTGCCGTGGTGTGGCGTTCAACCAGCGATGTCGGCAGCAACAGCGATGAACGGCGGCTGTCGCCATGGGTATGCAGGTGATCAACCAGGCGGTTGACGCTTTCATGCCCCAGCAGGCGGAAATCCTGTTTGATGGTACTGAGCGGCGGGAAGAAAAAAGCGCTGTCTTCGGTATCGTCATAGCCGATAACCGAAATATGCTCCGGTACGCGCAGGCCGAATTCGTGCACCGCGCGCAGTACGCCCAATGCCATCTGATCGTTAGCCACCAGAATCGCGGTAGGCCGCGCAGGCTGGTTCAGCAATAACAATGCCTGCTGGTAGCCGGATGCCGCGCTCCAGTCGCCGTGCTGAACCGCACAGGGCGTCACCTGATGCTTTTTCAGCGTCTCCAGCCAGCCTTCATAGCGCAGCCGCGCAGAAACAGACTCCAGCGGGCCGGTCAGCACGGCAATTTGCTGATGCCCGAGCGCCAGCAGATGCTCAACGCCCTGCTCTGCGCCGCAATGCGGATCGAAGAGAATTTTAAACACATCCGCCTGGGGATCCACATCCAGAAACAGCGCCGGCAAGGTGCCGCACATCTGCGCAATGGCATCAGCACTGTCGTTCGACAAGGGCACGTTGATCAGGACGCCATCGACGCGCTGTGACATCAGCTCGCTCACCGCCGTCCGGCAGGCGGCAAGGCTCAGGTTGTCGGTCATCGAAATCACCACGTTAAACCCTAACTGATTCGCGCGGGTCTTGACCGCAGACGCAATCTGCGACGGAGCATGCAGCGCCAGTTCAGTGGTCGCCAGCCCCAGCGTATAACTTTGTTTACCGGCCAGCTGCTGTGCAACACGGTTCGGCACATAGTTCAGCGCCGCCATCGCCTTCTCGACTTTATCGCGGGTCTTTGACGAGACATGCGCCGCCTGATTGAGCACGCGCGAAACGGTCTGATAGGAAACACCGGCGTGGCGCGCAACATCATCCAGGGTGACAGATTTTGGCTTCATGGCTCTCTCTTCGGGGATTCAGGCGGGATTGTGTATAACGGGCTATTGTGGCCGGAAAGCAGACAATAAAAAAGGGGCCGAAGCCCCTTTGGTTAGGATCCTCACATTCCGGTGGTCAAGCACCGGAAGCGTAAGAATTACAGTACGTCGATTGCGTTCAGTTCTTTGAATGCCAGTTCCAGGCGCGTCACCATGGAAGACTGTGCAGAACGCAGCCATACGCGTGGGTCATAGAATTTCTTGTTAGGTTTGTCCGCGCCTTCCGGGTTACCCAACTGACCTTGCAGGTAAGCTTCGTTTTTCTTGTAGAACTGCAGGATGCCGTCCCAGTTAGCCCACTGGGTGTCGGTATCGATGTTCATTTTGATAACACCGTAGCCTACAGATTCTTTGATTTCTGCTGCAGTAGAACCGGAACCGCCGTGGAACACGAAGTTCAGGCTGTTGTGTGGCAGGTTGTGTTTCTTGCACACGTATTCCTGAGAATCACGCAGGATCGTTGGAGTCAGTTTCACGTTACCTGGTTTGTAAACACCGTGTACGTTACCGAATGACGCAGCGATAGTGAAACGCGGGCTGATTGCGTTCAGTTTTTCGTATGCGTAATCAACGTCTTGTGGCTGAGTGTACAGTGCAGATGCATCCATATGGCTGTTGTCCACGCCATCTTCTTCACCACCGGTACAACCCAGTTCGATTTCCAGAGTCATATCGAGTTTTGCCATGCGAGCTAAATACTTGCTGCAAATTTCGATGTTTTCTTCCAGAGATTCTTCAGACAGGTCGATCATGTGAGAAGAGAACAGTGGTTTGCCGGTTTTAGCAAAGTGAGCTTCACCCGCGTCCAGCAGACCGTCGATCCATGGCAGCAGTTTTTTCGCGCAGTGGTCGGTGTGCAGAATAACTGGCACGCCGTAATGTTCTGCCATCTGGTGCACGTGGTGCGCGCCAGAGATTGCGCCCAGGATTGCCGCGCCTTGTGGCACGTCAGTTTTCAGGCCTTTACCTGCGATGAACGCAGCGCCACCGTTAGAGAACTGAACGATAACCGGGGAACGGACTTTCGCAGCAGCTTCGAGAACGGCGTTGATAGAGTCGGTGCCTACGCAGTTAACCGCTGGCAGAGCAAATTTGTTTTCTTTAGCGATAGCGAAAACTTTCTGTACATCATCACCAGTGATAACGCCTGGTTTTACGAAATCAAAAATTTTAGACATAGTTCTTTGTCCTGTATTCGTCGGCCGTAGATGGATTGAATCGGTTTGCTATGTCGCGCGAGTTCCACTGTGCAGCCCCTCGCGCGGCAAAGAAGAACAGGAAACCCTATGCTTCCTGTTCAGGGTTCATTACTTCTTAGCACGCTCTTCCAGCATCACAACCGCTGGCAGTGCTTTCCCTTCAACGAACTCCAGGAATGCGCCACCGCCAGTGGAGATATAGGAAATTTTGTCAGCGATACCGAACAGGTCGATAGCCGCCAAGGTGTCGCCGCCGCCTGCGATAGAGAAACCTTCGCTATCAGCAATGGCCTGCGCCACAATTTCGGTTCCTCTGCGGAAGTTAGGGAACTCGAACACGCCTACAGGACCATTCCACAGAATGGTTTTAGCGTTTTTGATGATCTCAGCCAGGCGGTAAGCAGACTCGTCGCCCATGTCGAGAATTTGTTCGTCATCTTTGATGTCTTTGACAGACTTCACGGTAGCAACGGCAGTTTCAGAGAACTCAGTAGCTACACGAACATCCGTAGGAACCGGAATGTCGCAGGTTTCCAGCAGTTTGCTTGCGGTATCCACCAGGTCAGCTTCGTACAGGGATTTGCCGACGTTGTTGCCTTGTGCGGCAACGAAGGTGTTAGCGATACCACCGCCAACGATCAGCTGGTCAGCGATTTTGGACAGGGAATCCAGAACGGTCAGTTTGGTGGAGACTTTAGAACCACCAACGATAGCCACCATCGGGCGTGCCGGGTTACCCAGCGCTTTACCCAGTGCTTCCAGCTCTGCAGACAGCAGAGGGCCCGCACAGGCGATTGGAGCAAATTTGCCCACGCCGTGGGTAGAAGCTTGCGCGCGGTGCGCGGTACCGAATGCATCCATCACATAGATGTCACACAGTGCAGCATATTTTTTAGACAGTGCTTCGTCGTCTTTCTTTTCGCCTTTGTTAAAGCGAACGTTTTCCAGAACAACCAGCTCGCCTTCGGCAACTTCCACGCCATCCAGATAATCTTTCGCCAGACGAACTGGTGATTTCAGATGTTCTTTCAGGTAGTTAACAACCGGCAGCAGAGAAAACTCTTCGTTATATTCGCCTTCAGTCGGACGACCCAGATGCGAGGTAACCATCACGCGTGCGCCTTGTTTCAGGGCAATTTCGATGGTAGGTAAAGAAGCGCGGATACGTGCATCTGACGTTACTTTGCCATCTTTAACCGGCACGTTCAGATCCGCACGGATCAATACGCGCTTACCTGCTAAATCCAGATCGCTCATCTTAATAACAGACATGGTGAATCCTCTCGTTGATTCTCTTTAAAGTTGCTTGAAGGCGGTTTCGGCCAGAGAGGCCGGAACAACCGTACTAGAAACCGCTAGCGGACATTGCCAATGTTGTATCCAACATTCGGTTAGCAAAACCCCACTCGTTATCGCACCAGACCAATGTTTTTATCAGGTGCTTTCCACTTACCCGCGTTTGCGTTCCATCTACGATGGCGCTGTGGGGATCGTGGTTAAAATCTGTCGAGACTAATGGTAGTTCGGTATAGTCAACTATACCACGAAAAGCACCTGTTGCGGCCTTTTGCAGCAGCTGGTTCACCTCCGCTACCGTCACAGAACCCTCGACAAATACGCTCAGATCAATGGCTGTGACATTGATGGTCGGCACGCGCACGGAGATCGCTTCAAAGCGATCGCAGAACTTCGGCATGATGCGCGTGATCCCTGCGGCAAGCTTGGTATCCACCGGAATAATGGACTGGCTGGCAGCGCGCGTACGGCGTAAATCCGCATGGTACGCATCAATAACCGGCTGGTCATTCATGGAGGAGTGGATGGTTGTCACCGTGCCGGACTCAATGCCGTAGGCATCATCAAGCAGCTTGATCACAGGGATAATACAGTTGGTGGTGCAGGACGCATTGGAGACAATGCGGTGCTGACGTTCGAGCAACTGGTGGTTCACACCGTAAACGACGGTGGCGTCAAGATCATGACCGCCCGGATGCGCGAACAGAATTTTTTTGGCCCCGGCCGCAAGCTGGGTTTCGCCGTCTTCGCGGCTGCCGTAAACGCCGGTGCAATCAAGCACCACGTCAATGCTCAGTTCGCCCCATGGCAACTGGCTGGCATCTGGCTGATGGAAAAGACGGATAGAGTCATCGCCGACGTAAAGGTTTTCACCTTCCTGGCGGACATCCCAGGCGAAGCGCCCGTGGCTGGAGTCGTATTTGAGCAGATGGGCCATCCCTTCAGGGCTGGCAAGTTCATTGATAGCGATAACGGAGATTTCCGCCCGACGCCCGGATTCGTATAACGCGCGCAATACGCTACGGCCAATGCGACCAAAGCCATTAATTGCAATACGTATTGGCATACTTCTCCCTGTTACACGGTTGTTACTCAATATCAGTAACACCTATAGTAATGCAGCGTGCGTTTACGGTGAATCACCATCATCATCTGCCCGCACGATAGGTACAGCAGAAAAATATCGGTTTCCGACACGTTAACAGCGTGGTCACGACGTTAAGCTTAATTAGCCTGACTGAAACGGTTCAGCTGAGAATAAACCAAACCCTGTCCAAAAGGAATAATTCCCCGAATTTCGCTGTGCGAATCGCGTCAATCGCTTAAAAAAACGTCATGCAAATCCGCGTATTCACAGTGATTTTACTTTTTCATCACCTTTCGAACAGTGATTATTCTCAAAAACCGACAGATTGAAACACTTTCAGAAGGGTGCAAGTTTACCGGGGTTTGCGCCAGAAGGGTTTGACCTGTGTCATTTGGCGGGAAAACGGCGTGCCACCCATGCATTTTGACGTAAAAAAAGCACCCGAAGGTGCTTTTAAGAAATCGTTATGAGCAGAATTACTTCAACAGCGCCTGTGCCTGAGCAACGACGTTGTCTACAGTGAAACCGAACTCTTTGAACAGCAGGTCTGCCGGAGCAGATTCGCCGAAGCTGTGCATACCGATGATTGCGCCATTCAGGCCCACGTATTTGAACCAGTAGTCAGCGATACCTGCTTCAACCGCAACACGTGCAGAAACGGCTTTCGGCAAGACAGATTCACGGTAAGCCGCATCCTGTTTGTCGAAGGCATCAGTAGATGGCATGGACACAACGCGTACTTTAGTGCCCGCTGCCGCCAGCTTATCAGCCGCTTCCACGGTGATACCGACTTCAGAACCGGTCGCAATCAGGATCACTTCCGGCGTACCGTCGCAATCTTTCAGGATATAACCGCCGCGTGCCACGTTTGCCAGTTGCTCAGCGGTACGTGGTTGCTGGGTCAGGTTCTGACGGGAGAAGATCAAGGTAACCGGGCCGTCGTTACGCTCAATCGCGTATTTCCATGCCACGGCAGATTCAACCTGATCCGCCGGACGCCAGGTGCTCATGTTTGGCGTCACGCGCAGGCTGGCGATTTGTTCAACCGGCTGGTGCGTCGGGCCGTCTTCGCCCAGACCGATAGAGTCATGGGTGTAAACGAACACGTTGCGGATTTTCATCAGCGCAGCCATACGCACGGCGTTACGCGCATATTCGACAAACATCAGGAAGGTCGCAGAGTACGGCAGGAAACCGCCGTGCAGCGCGATACCGTTGGTGATGGCGGTCATACCGAATTCACGCACACCGTAATGGATGTAGTTACCCGCCTGATCGTCGCCGATAGACTTGGAACCAGACCACATAGTCAGGTTGCTAGGTGCCAGGTCAGCAGAGCCACCCAGGAATTCAGGCAACACTTTACCGAAAGCTTCCAGCGCATTCTGAGACGCTTTACGGCTGGCGATGTTGGCAGGATTAGCCTGCAACTCTTCGATAAATTTCTGCGCGTCAGCTTCCCAGTTTGCTGGCAGCTCGCCGTTCACGCGGCGTTTGAACTCTTTTGCCAGTTCAGGATGGGCTTTGGCATAGGCTGCGAATTTCTCATCCCATGCGGCTTCTTTAGCCTTACCGACTTCTTTAGCATCCCACTGCGCGTAGATATCCTGTGGAATTTCAAAGGCAGCGTATTTCCAGCCCAATGCTTCACGGGTTGCTGCCACTTCAGCAGCACCCAGCGCCGCGCCGTGCACATCATGCGTACCGGCTTTGTTCGGCGAACCGAAACCGATCACGGTTTTGCACATCAGCAGGGAAGGTTTATCGGTGACGTTGTGTGCTTCTTCGATAGCCGCTTTGATGGCATCAGGGTTGTGACCATCCACGCCACGCACGACGTGCCAGCCGTAAGCTTCGAAACGCGCTGCGGTATCATCGGTGAACCAGCCTTCAACGTGGCCATCGATGGAAATACCGTTGTCATCATAAAACGCGGTCAGTTTCCCGAGTTTCATGGTGCCGGCCAGTGAACATACTTCGTGAGAAATACCTTCCATCATGCAACCATCACCCAGGAACGCATAGGTCTGGTGGTTAACAATGTCGTGGCCTGGTTTATTGAATTGCGCAGCCAGCGTGCGTTCTGCAATGGCAAAACCGACGGCATTGGCGATGCCCTGACCCAGCGGGCCGGTCGTGGTTTCTACGCCCGCGGTGTAACCGTACTCAGGGTGGCCTGGGGTTTTGGAATGCAACTGACGGAAGTTCGCCAGTTCGCTGATTGGCAGATCATAACCTGTGAGATGCAGCAGGCTGTAAATCAGCATTGAACCGTGACCATTGGACAGCACGAAGCGGTCGCGGTCAGCCCAGTTTGGGTTGGTCGGGTTATGGTTCAGGTAGTCACGCCAGAGGACTTCGGCAATGTCAGCCATGCCCATAGGGGCGCCAGGGTGGCCGGAATTCGCTTTCTGCACGGCATCCATACTAAGTGCGCGGATTGCGTTCGCAAGCTCTTTACGAGAGGACATGTTCTACTCCAGGTCGGATTAATAAAGCAGTCAAGGAAGTCATTTTCTCAGACTCGGCATTAAATCGGCAATCTCTAATCACTCACGTGATGAAGTTCACAGAATACGCTTTTAAATCAGTGCGTTTTTTCGGACTTACACTATAGATCGGGCACTGCGAAAATCCTACCTTAACGCTATTCTTACAATGAGAGCCTGTTTCGGGCTGCATTACCTGTTTTTTTCACTTTTTCTGGGAATCTGAATTGATGAAATTTCGTCCTGTTATGTTGAGCCTGTTGGCCACCTCGCTGATGAGCGGTTGTGCGACAGTGAATACCGATACCTTAATGCAATCCGGCGCACAGGCGTATCAGGCTTATACCCTGAGCGATGCTGATGTGAAAACCCTCAGCGTCCAGTCCTGTGAAGAAATGGATAAAAAAGCGCAAATCGCGCCAGACAGCAGCGAATATGCTCAGCGCCTGAAAAAAATCTCGGCGGCACTGGGTGATAACATCAACGGCACGCCGGCCAACTACAAGGTGTACCTGACGAAAGACGTCAATGCCTGGGCGATGGCCAACGGCTGTATTCGCGTTTACAGCGGTCTGATGGACATGATGAACGATAACGAAGTTGAGGGCGTGCTCGGCCACGAAATGGGCCACGTCGCACTCGGCCACACCCGTAAAGCCATGCAGGTGGCGTACAGCGCTACCGCTGCGCGTTCCGCGATTTCCTCGCTGGGCGGCGTCAGTGCCACCCTGTCGCAATCGCAACTGGCGGATCTGGGCGAGAAATACGTTAACGCACAGTTCTCCCAGAAGCAGGAATCCGAAGCCGATGATTACTCGTTCGATCTGCTGAAAAAACGCGGCATCGATCCAACGGGTCTGGCGACCAGCTTTGAGAAACTGGCAAAACTCGATCAGGGCAGCAGTATTGGCTGGTTTGACGATCACCCTTCTTCAGAAGCCCGTGCAAAACATATTCGCGAGCGTATTGCCGCTGGCAAATAATATAAAAAAAGAGATGCATGATCAGGTGCATCTCTTTTATTACTTCATAAAATACTTTCTGAAAATTCCTTAATTTTCCAATTAAATAAAAGTACTCTGCACAGAATCTGAAAATAATTCCCTTCCGTCTGTTTTTCTCGCTTAGTGACTTTGTTTGGTTATTCTTCCTGCGCATTATTTTTATTTAACTGTCAAAGGAAGATGGATTATGAAATTTCGTATTACCTCAGTCGCATTAGGCGTGGCTTTATTATTAAGTGGCTGCCAGAACGGATCAGTCAATACAGACGCATTAATGAAGTCCGGTTCGGATGCTTATAAGGCGGCCACGCTGACCGATCAGGATGTCAGGAATATGACCGACGGCGCCTGTAAAGCCATGGATTCTGAATCAAAAATTGCTTCAACAAAAAGCAAATACACCAAACGCCTGAATAAAATCGCCAAAAATCTCGGCGACAACATCAACGGCACACCCGCGAATTATAAAGTTTACCTCACCAGCGACGTGAACGCGTGGGCAATGGCGAACGGCTGTATCCGCGTATACAGCGGGCTGATGGACATGATGACCGACGACGAAGTCGAAGGCGTACTGGGCCACGAAATGGGCCACGTTGCACTGGGCCATACCAGAAAAGCCATGCAGGTCGCCTACAGCGCCTCTGCCGCGCACAATGCTGCGGGCGCCGCCGGAGGTGTCGCCGGGCAACTTTCCAGTACCCAGCTGGCAGATCTGGGTGAGGAACTTATCAACGCGCAGTTCTCACAGAAACAGGAATCTGACGCGGATGATTATTCTTATGACTTGCTGAAAAAGCGCAACCTGCCGACAAAAGGGCTGGTAACAGCATTTGAGAAGCTGGCGAAAATGAGCGCTGGCAGTGAGAAGAGTTTATTCAGCTCACATCCGCCTTCACAGGAACGTGCCGATCATATGAAAGAGCGCATGGCTCAGGATAAATAACGCCTGTGGCAAAATGAATTGCCGCGCAGAGCGGAGTAAGCTCTGCGTTTTTTATGAGCCAAAGAATGTTCAGCCGTGGTGTAACCTGTCCGGACTCGCGGAACGGGAGATGAACAAAGGCAATAAAATAACCGGGAAGATGACTTTTTTATAAAACTCATGAATTGATTTCAATTTAAACATTCATGATAAAAATAAAAAAGGCACCAGAAAGGTGCCTATAAACGAGATGACAGCGTCTGACAATCAGCCTTTTTTAGAAGCCTGCACGTGCAGCATTTCCAGCGCCAGTGTCGCAGCGGCCAGAGCGGTGATTTCTGACTGGTCGTAAGCCGGAGCCACTTCCACGATATCCATACCCACGATATCCAGATCCAGATCTTTCAGGCCACGAACCAGTTTCAGCGCGCGATCAGAAGTCAGGCCGCCGATAACCGGTGTGCCCGTGCCCGGTGCGTGCGCCGGATCCAGACAGTCAATGTCGAAGCTCAGGTAAACCGGCAGATCGCCGACGATCTGCTTCACCTGCGCCAGAATATCATCCACGGTGCGGTCGTTAACTTGTGCAGCATCCAGAACGGTGAAGCCCAGATTTTTATCGAATTCAGTACGGATGCCGATCTGCACAGAGTGGTCAGCATCGATCAGGCCTTCGTTCGGCGCATGGAAGAACATCGTGCCGTGGTCGAATTTGCTGCCGTTAGAATAGGTGTCGGTGTGCGCATCGAAATGCACCAGCGCCATTTTGCCAAAGTGTTTGGCGTGTGCGCGCAGCAGTGGCAGGGTCACGAAGTGGTCGCCGCCGAAAGAGAGCATACGCTTGCCGGATGCCAGCACTTTTTCTGCATGCTGTTGCAGTTTGTCTGTCAGATCCTGTGCATCACCGAAGTTAAACACCAGATCACCACAGTCGATGACATTCAGACGATCGCGCAGATCGAAATCCCACGGCCAGCGCTGACCTTCCCAGGCCAGATTCACAGAAACCTGACGGATAGCCGCAGGGCCAAGGCGTGCGCCTGACCGACCAGATGTGGCCATGTCGAAAGGAATACCGGTGATGACCCAGTCAGCTTCCGCGGTGTACGGCTGGAAGTTCAGCGGAAAACGCAGAAAACCAAATGCGTTGGAAACCAGAGAGTTATCAGGCTGATTGCCTAAGGTGCTCACTAATTTGCTCATAAACAATGTCCTCTTTTAACATCGTTGTGCCGCCTGCTGCGACACAACGTGATGAAGTATAGATGAAAAAAAATCCCCATCGCGTCGTTAGCCCGACGAGAAAGGGATTTATGGAATTCATGCTGCGCAGCAAAAGACGCCCGTTGGCGCCAATTTTACCTTAATCCGGCTTAGCTTCAAGCCGGCTTACTTTCAAACCTGATGAGTGCGCACGCTTACTCGTCTTCTTCCAGATACGTGTAACCGTATAAACCGGCCTCAAACTCTTCAACAAACTGTGCCTGCAAATCGGCATCCAGATCGGTTTCTTTCACCTGATCGCGGAAACGAGCCAGCAGAACGTTCGGATCCAGCTGAACGTATTCCAGCATGTCGGCAACGGTATCGCCCTCATCGGACTGCTGCACCTCAATGCTGCCGTCAGGGAAGACGAACACGTCCACCGCGGCGGTATCACCGAACAGGTTGTGCATGTTGCCGAGAATTTCCTGATAAGCACCGACCATAAAGAAGCCCAGCACTGGCGGATTTTCCGGGTCATATGGAGGCATCGGCATGGTGGTCGCCACGCCGTCGCCATCGATGTAGTGATCGATAGTCCCGTCGGAGTCACAGGTGATGTCGAGCAGCACAGCGCGACCCACCGGCGGTTTATCCAGACCTTCCAGCGGCAGAACCGGGAACAGCTGATCGATACCCCACGCATCCGGCATTGACTGGAACAGCGAGAAGTTGACGTACAGTTTGTCCGCCATACGTTCCTGCAATTCGTCGATGATCGGACGGTGTGCACGGTTGCTCGGATCCAGCTGATCCTGAATTTTGTTGCAGATATTCAGGTAGATGTCTTCCGCCCAGGCGCGCTGCGTCAGATCCAAAATCCCGTGCGCATATTGCGAATGAACATCGTGCAGATCCATCTGGCTGTCATGCAGCCATTCACGCAGCGAGCGGCGGTTTTCCGGATCGTGCATTTCATTCCAGGTATCCCACATGCTGCTGAGCGCACGTGGCGCATCAGCTTCAGGCTGAACCGGATCTTTAAACTCGTTGCGCTCAACGCCGATGATGTTCGACACCAGCACGGTGTGATGCGCGGTGACGGCACGGCCAGACTCGGTGATGACCGTCGGATGCGGCAGGCCATGTTCATTACAGGCATCGCCGATCCCCCAGATCACGTTGTTGGCATATTCGTTCAGGCCGTAGTTCACCGAGCAGTCAGACTGCGAGCGGGTCCCTTCGTAATCCACACCCAAACCGCCGCCAACGTCGAAGCACTGAATGTTGACGCCCAGTTTGTGCAGTTCCACATAGAAACGCGCAGATTCACGCACGCCGGTGGAAATATCACGGATATTCGCCAGCTGAGAACCCAGGTGGAAGTGCAGCAGTTGCAGGCTTTCCAGACGCCCTGCGTCACGCAACATTTCAACCAGTTGCAGAACCTGAGAAGCCGCCAGACCGAATTTGGATTTCTCGCCGCCGCTGGACTGCCATTTGCCCGAACCTTGCGAAGACAGACGTGCACGCACGCCCAGACGCGGGATGACGTTCAGACGTTCAGCTTCCTCCAGCACCAGCTTAATCTCAGTCATCTTCTCGATAACCAGATACACCTTGTGGCCGAGCTTCTCGCCGATCAGCGCCAGACGAATGTATTCACGGTCTTTATAGCCGTTACAAACAATCACCGAACGGGTCATGCCCGCATGGGCCAGAACCGCCATCAGTTCAGCTTTCGAACCGGCTTCCAGACCCAGCGGTTCGCCGGATTCCACCAGAGATTCGATCACGCGGCGATGCTGGTTAACCTTGATCGGGTACACCAGGAAATAGTCACCCTCATAGCCGAACGATTCACGGGCGCGTTTAAACGCCGCGTTAATCGAACGCAGACGGTGCTGCAAAATTTGTGGGAAACAGAACAGCGCTGGCAGACGTTGGCCGTCCTGCTCGCGCATGTCTTTCACCAGTTGCGCCAAATCCACGCGTGCGGAAGGGACGTCCGGATCCGGGCAAACACTGATGTGGCCCAGTTCGTTGACGTCATAATAATTGTTACCCCAATAGGCAACGTTGTAAGTGCGCAGCATCTTGCTGGCATCACGATCGTTCACGGCAACCTCCTGCATGGAGCGCAAAGAAACGGTATCGCCCGCATGTGACGGACGGTGGGACTGGATGTCATCAGACATAGGTAAATCCTCTTTCTACACTGACAACATGGCCAGCCACTATCGCAGTAACAACAGGTGAGAACAACCCGCAAGGCTGGCTTTCAGACAGGATAAAAACCTGCGCGCCAGGGTTCGCAAACTGTTTTTCACTCATGTGATTATAGAATTCATCATTAGACTCCGTGGAACGGGTCAGAAGAAACCAATAGGAATAATGCCCCTAAGGTTGCAGGCTACGTCAGTTTTTATGGGGGAAGCGGCTGTTAACCGGCCCGATTTGGCTGAGTAGCGTCCGGATGTCGCAAACTGAGCTGTCTATAGTCAGGCTGCATAAACGCGGCCGTCCGGCGGACAGAGTGTTTATAACATCGGATTGATGACAGAAATTTTTCAGAAAGGCGTGCAGCAGCAATGAACAGTGTCTGCCGGGGATGCTGTTGAAATGTAACAATCGGTAAAAAGTGGGTCATTAACCTAACCACCTCCACACGTGCCACGCATCACCCGCGGGCATTCGAGCTGAGAAAACAGTAATTACTGGGATACGCTGGCGTCGAGAAAGTGCCGGGCGCGCGCCGTTTATACCGGCAACCTGCTGTAAATGCAAAATGAAAATGCGGCCGGGATGGTTTCAGCACGTGAATATCACTGCCATGGCGCACAAAAACGCCATCTTCATCACAAAAATGACTGGCTTTCAGAACACCTGCTATCCTAAAATAGCCGTCCAGATGTTAATCCGTCCGTAACACCCCCCGACCATTCGCATTACAGGGGATCAAGGATTGACCGTCAAACTGCTTCAAGGCTTTGCCTTATGGGGACATGCAGGACGCATTGCGACAATGGCGAGCATAGCTCCTCATCTGCCAGTCTCCCCAGTGCTATGCAGTGATATCTAACCCGTCGTATGAAGGTAAAGAACATAATGGCTAAACACCTCTTCACGTCCGAATCAGTTTCCGAAGGACATCCAGATAAAATTGCTGACCAGATTTCCGATGCCGTACTGGACGCGATTTTAGAACAAGACCCGAAAGCACGTGTTGCATGTGAAACTTATGTTAAGACCGGCATGGTCCTGGTGGGCGGTGAAATCACCACTTCCGCCTGGGTCGACGTAGAGGAAATCACCCGTCAGACCATCCGTGAAATTGGCTACGTCAATTCTCAGATGGGCTTCGATGCCAATTCCTGTGCCGTACTGAGTGCTATCGGTAAGCAATCGCCGGACATCAACCAGGGCGTTGACCGTCAGGATCCGCTGGAACAAGGCGCGGGCGACCAGGGTCTGATGTTTGGTTATGCCACCAACGAAACCGACGTGCTGATGCCAGCACCGATCACTTACGCACACCGTCTGGTGCAGCGTCAGGCTGAAGTCCGTAAATCCGGCACCTTGCCATGGCTGCGCCCTGATGCGAAAAGCCAGGTCACTTTCCAGTATGACGAAGGAAAAATTGTCGGTATCGATGCGGTTGTGCTGTCCACTCAGCACTCTGAAGACATCGCGCTGAAAGATTTGCAGGAAGCGGTGATGGAAGAAATCATCAAACCTGTTCTTCCGGCAGAATGGCTGAACGCGGGCACCAAATACCACATCAACCCGACTGGCCGTTTCGTTATCGGCGGCCCTATGGGTGACTGCGGTCTGACCGGTCGTAAAATCATCGTTGATACCTACGGCGGTATGGCCCGTCACGGTGGCGGTGCGTTCTCAGGTAAAGATCCGTCTAAAGTTGACCGTTCAGCGGCTTACGCTGCGCGTTACGTTGCGAAAAACATCGTGGCTGCGGGTCTGGCCGATCGTTGTGAAATCCAGGTGTCTTACGCCATCGGCGTGGCGGAACCGACTTCCATCATGGTGGAAACCTTCGGTACCGGTAAAATTTCCAACGAGCAACTGACCTTACTGGTGCGCGAGTTCTTCGATCTGCGTCCATACGGTCTGATCCAGATGATGGATCTGCTGCACCCGATCTACAAAGAAACCGCTGCATACGGTCACTTTGGTCGCGAACATTTCCCTTGGGAAAAAACCGACCGTGCCGCTCAGTTGCGTGACGCTGCAGGTCTGTAATCCCCTTTTCAGACAATTCTGCCTGCCTGACCCTGCCCTTGTGGCAGGGTTTTTTATTGCTCTTTTTTCGGTAAAAAGTCTGAAAAAATCATCCGCGCCTTGTTCAATGAAAACGGTTACAGATAATAATTCGTTATTAACCAATGCATTATTTCAATAGGTAAAAGTTTGAAACAGAATTTTGATTGATATATATCAATTTATGCACTATTAATTGGTCTGTTTAACTCCTTCCTGCTTTGCATCTCTTTGAATCCCTTCCAAAACAACAATCCTGAACATCGCTATTAGTGTAAACGATTACAACAGTGTGACCGGGTTCACGTTAAGCTGGGAGCAGGGTTAATAACATAACAGCCTAAGCAATATTACAAACACTAAACGATTGCACTATTTTGGAGACCGGATGAACAACTCAACGTCGACCAAAGGAAAACGCTCAAACAAAAGCGTGACTTTCTTTGTCTGTTTTCTCGCTGCACTGGCCGGGCTTTTGTTCGGTCTGGATATTGGTGTCATCGCTGGCGCACTGCCCTTTATCAGCCATGATTTTCAGATCACTAACCATCAGCAGGAGTGGGTGGTCAGCTCAATGATGTTTGGTGCTGCGGTCGGTGCAGTCGGCAGTGGCTGGCTCAACTTCCGTCTGGGACGTAAATACAGCCTGATGATCGGCGCAGTGCTGTTCGTTGTCGGTTCACTGTGTTCCGCCTTTGCGCCAAACACTGAAGTGCTGATCGTCGCCCGCGTGCTGCTGGGTCTGGCGGTGGGTGTTGCGTCTTACACCGCGCCTATTTATCTGTCAGAAATCGCTCCGGAGAAAATCCGTGGCAGCATGATTTCCATGTATCAGCTGATGATTACCATCGGTATTCTGGCGGCGTACCTGTCCGATACCGCCTTCAGCTACACCGGTGCATGGCGCTGGATGCTGGGCGTGATCACCATCCCTGCCCTGCTGTTGCTGGTCGGCGTGTTCTTCCTGCCGGACAGCCCGCGCTGGCTCGCCGCACGTGGTAATGACGACAAAGCCCGCCGCGTACTGGAAAAACTGCGTGACTCCACGGCGCAGGCGAAAAGCGAACTGGATGAAATCCGTGAAAGCCTGAAAGTTAAACAGAGCGGCTGGGGTTTGTTCATCAATAACAAGAACTTCCGTCGTGCGGTCTACCTCGGGATTTTGTTGCAGGTGATGCAGCAGTTCACCGGTATGAACGTCATCATGTATTACGCTCCGAAAATCTTCGGCATTGCCGGTTTCGCCAGCACCTCGCAGCAGATGTGGGGCACGGTGATCGTCGGTCTGGTCAACGTTCTGGCGACCTTCATTGCCATTGGTCTGGTTGACCGCTGGGGTCGTAAACCTACGCTGAAACTGGGCTTCCTGGTGATGGCTGTGGGCATGGGTATTCTGGGGACAATGCTGCATATCGGCGTGGAATCAGACTTTGCGAAATATTTCTCCATCGCGATGCTGCTGATGTTCATCGTGGGCTTCGCCATGAGTGCCGGTCCGTTGATCTGGGTACTGTGTTCTGAAATTCAGCCGCTGAAAGGCCGTGATTTTGGTATCACTGTCTCTACTGCGACCAACTGGATTGCCAATATGATCGTCGGTGCCACCTTCCTGACCATGCTGGAAAGCCTGGGCAACGCCAACACCTTCTGGGTGTACGCCGCGCTGAACGTGGTCTTCATCTTCATCACCATTGCGTTGATCCCTGAGACGAAGAACGTGTCTCTGGAACACATCGAACGCAATCTGATGAAAGGCGAAGCACTGCGCGACATCGGTAAGTAAGCGTCAAATTCCTCCCCTGCAAAGGGGAGGAATTCCATATTGCATCTCTCCCCCTGCAGATTTATCCTTCGCCAGATGAAAACCTCACGTCTCCCCATCGCCCTGCAACAAGCGGTTATGCGCTGCCTGCGGGAAAAACTCCTGATGGCAAATCAGTTTTTTGGCACCGACTATACGGAACCGGAAATCACCTACCAGCAACGCGGCACCAGCGCGGGCAGCGCGTACCTGCAACACTGGCAAATCCGGCTGAATCCGGTGTTATTACAGGAAAATCAACAGCCTTTTATTGACGAAGTGGTGCCGCACGAACTGGCGCACCTTCTGGTTTACCGCCGGTTTGGCCGCGCACCGGCCCCGCATGGCAAGGAGTGGCGCTGGATGATGGAGCATGTGCTTGGCGTCAGCGCCAGCCGCACGCACAAATTCGAAGTGGCGTCCGTACAGAGTAAAACCTATCCGTATTTATGCGCCTGTCGCGATCACCATCTGACCGTGCGCCGCCACAATAAAGTGATGCGCAAAGAGTCGGAATATCGCTGCCGTCATTGCGGCGAGCTGTTACATTTCAATGCTAAAGGCACCACTAATGGCTGAAATTTCAATCACTCAATAGCATCAATGTCCGATTGTCACGCCGCGCCGCATCCGTTACCCTTCCGACCTTTTCACATCAGGTCATTCAGAAACATGTTTCGCAAAACACTTTCAGCCTTTCTGTTTATCGCAGTACTCGCACCGGTCAGCGCCTTCAGCCAGTCCGGCAACGCCATCAATAATTTCAGCCAGGCCAAAGCCGCTGCGGTGAAAATCAATCAGGGTGCCCCCTCTTTTTATTGCGGCTGTGACATCAGCTGGCAGGGCAAAAAAGGCACGCCTGATCTCAAATCCTGCGGGTACGCGGTGCGCAAAAGCGAACAACGCGCCAGCCGGATCGAGTGGGAGCACGTGATGCCCGCGTGGCAGTTTGGCCACCAGATGCAATGCTGGCAGGATGGCGGTCGTAAAAATTGTGCGAAAAACGCCGGTTACCGTCAGATAGAAACTGACCTGCACAACCTGGAACCGGCGATCGGCGAAGTGAACGGCGACCGCAATAACTTCATGTACAGCCAGTGGAACGGCGGCGAAGGCCAGTACGGGCGCTGCGAGATGAAAGTCGATTTCAAAGCCAAAGCCGCTGAGCCGCCAGCCCGCGCCCGTGGCGCCATCGCCCGCACCTATTTCTATATGCGTGATCAGTACAAACTGAATCTTTCCCGCCAGCAAACCCAGCTGTTCACCGCGTGGAACCGTCAGTATCCGGTGACGGCCTGGGAATGTGAGCGCGATAACCGTATCGCCAGTGTGCAGGGAAATCATAACCCGTACGTTCAGCAGGCTTGCGCTGAGCGAAAAGGCTAACTTAGTATTAAACACATCATCAGGGCACATTAGCTCGCGACAATGCGGGCTAATCACGACAAAATAGCCCGCTCAAACACGTTAAGGACAGCTGCCACACATGCGCATCCCCCGCATTTATCACCCGGAAACATTGACCGCCCACAGCGACATTGCGCTGTGCGAAGACGCCGCTAACCACGTCGGACGCGTTCTGCGTATGCAGCCCGGTCAGGCGATTCAATTATTTGACGGCAGCAATCAGGTCTTCGAGGCCAGCATTACGCAGGTGGATAAGAAGAGTGTGCGCGTCAGCCTGAGTGAAGGTGTGTTGTCGGACAACGAATCACCGCTGAATCTGCATCTCGGACAGGTGATTTCGCGCGGCGACAAAATGGAGTTCACCATTCAGAAATCCATTGAGCTGGGGGCGAACACCATTACGCCGCTGTTCTCTGAGCGTTGCGGCGTCAAACTGGACGGCGAGCGTCTGGAGAAAAAATTGCAGCAGTGGCAGAAAATCGCCATTGCCGCCTGCGAGCAATGTGGTCGCAACCGCATCCCGGAAATTCGCCCGGCGATGCAGCTCGAAGCCTGGTGTGCCGAGCAGGATGACAGCCTGAAGCTGAACCTGCATCCGCGCGCCAGTCACAGCATTAATACCCTGCCGCTGCCGGTGAAACATGTTCGCCTGCTGATTGGCCCGGAAGGCGGTTTATCCGCCGACGAAATTGCAATGACCTCCGGCTACGGATTTACTGATATCCTGCTGGGACCCCGCGTTCTGCGTACAGAAACCACAGCACTCACCGCGATAACGGCCTTACAGGTTCGTTTCGGCGATCTGGGTTAAGAGGAGACCAAATGATTAAGCTTGGCATCGTGATGGACCCGATTTCATCCATCAACATCAAAAAAGACACCAGTTTCGCTATGTTGCTGGACGCGCAGAGTCGTGGTTACGAACTGCACTACATGGAAATGAATTCCCTGTATATGCGCGGCGGCGAAGGCCGTGCGACTACTAAAAAGCTTAGCGTGAAGCAGGATTACGACGGCTGGTATGAGTTTGGTACTGAGCAGGATATCGCCCTGCAGGAACTGGACGTGATCCTGATGCGTAAGGATCCGCCATTCGATACCGAATTCATTTATGCGACTTATATCCTCGAACGCGCGGAAGAAAAAGGCACGCTCATCGTCAACAAACCGCAGAGCCTGCGCGACTGTAACGAAAAGCTGTTCACCGCATGGTTCCCGGAACTGACGCCGGATACGCTGGTGACCCGCAACTCGGCTCAGCTGAAAGCCTTCCACAAAGAACACACTGATGTGATCCTCAAGCCGCTCGACGGCATGGGCGGCGCGTCTATTTTCCGTCTGAAACCGGAAGACGCGAACGTCTCTGTGGTAATCGAAACTCTGACCGAACACGGCAGCCGTTTCTGTATGGCGCAAAACTACCTGCCAGCGATCAAAGACGGTGACAAACGCGTGCTGGTGGTCGATGGCGAACCGGTGCCTTACTGTCTGGCACGTATTCCTGCGCAGGGCGAAACCCGTGGCAATCTGGCCGCCGGTGGCCGTGGTGAAGCGCGTCCGCTGAGCGAAAGTGACTGGGCGATTGCCCGCACCGTCGCGCCAATCCTTAAGCAAAAAGGCCTGATCTTTGTCGGTCTGGATATCATCGGCGATCGTCTGACCGAGATTAACGTCACCAGCCCAACCTGTGCGCGTGAAATCGAAGCCGCCTTCCCGATCTCGGTGACCGGCATGCTGATGGATGCCATTGAAAAGCGTCTGGCTGCGCGCTAACGTTCTTTGCTACACGATGGCGCGGCTGGCTGCGCCATCATTTTCCTGAGGTTAACCATCCTGCATACCATGAATCTACAACATCACTTTCTTATTGCGATGCCCGGGCTGGATGAACCCCAGTTCAAACGTTCTGTTGTCTATATCTGCGAACATAATGAAGATGGCGCAATGGGTCTGGTGATCAACAAGCTGGTCGATGATTTCACCATTGAAAATGTCCTCGATAAGCTGGATATCAGCCCGGAACCCCGCGACCCGACTATCCGCCTCGATCGTCCGGTGTTTTCCGGCGGCCCGCTGGCCGACGATCGCGGTTTTATCCTGCATACGCCGCGCGAAGGTTTTGGCTCCAGCATTCGCATCTCTGACAGCACCATGATCACCACCTCCAAAGACGTGCTGGAAACACTGGGCACGCCGGACCAGCCAAAAGATGTGCTGGTGGCGCTCGGTTACGCCGCATGGGAACAGGGACAGCTGGAAAAAGAACTGCTGGATAATGCCTGGCTGACCATTGAAGCCAGCAGCGATATTCTGTTTCGCACACCGATTGCCGACCGCTGGCGTGAAGCCGCAAAAATGATCGGCATTGATGTGAGCCAGCTCGCCACCCACGCAGGGCACGCATAATGGCTAACCGCACGGTTTTTGCCTTCGACTTTGGCACCAAAAGCATCGGCCTAGCCATTGGTCAGGAAGTCACGGGCACCGCACGTCCGCTGACCTCGTTTAAAGCGCAGGACGGCACACCCGACTGGCAGAAGATTGAAAAACTGCTGAAAGAGTGGCTGCCGGATGTCGTGGTGGTTGGCCTGCCGCTGAATATGGACGGCACCGAACAGCCGCTGACCGCCCGCGCGCGCAAATTTGCTAACCGTCTGCATGGCCGGTTTGGCGTGCAGGTAGAGCTGCACGACGAACGCCTGAGCACCGTGGAAGCACGCGCCGATTTGTTCGACCGTGGCGGTTTTCGCGCACTCGACAAAGGCAGCGTCGATGCCGCTTCTGCGGTGATCATTCTGGAAAGCTGGTTTGAAAAGCAATGGAGTCAGTCCTGATCTTGCGCCAGTAATCCGGCACTCTGCCGCTGCTGGCGGCTTTGTGCAAAAGTCTGCATTCCGGCCTGTGCGCCGGTTTGCAGGATGTCGGCCAGCTGATGCGTTTTCCCCTCCCGGATCAAATTGCACACCGCTGGCGTCGATGTCAGCACCTCAAACAACGCCACCCTGCCCGCTTTTTTATCTTCGCCGCCCTTTGTCAGCACCAGTTTCTGCGCAACCACCGCCCGCAAACTGCCCGACAGCTGCGCCCGCACAAACGCTTTTTCTTCTGCCGGGAACACGTCAACCATCCGGTCGATAGCCTGCGTCGCATTGCGCGTATGTAAGGTCGCCAGTACCAGATGCCCGGTTTCCGCCGCCGTCAGCGCCAGCCGGATACTGTCGCTGTCCCGCAGTTCGCCGAGTAACAGCACATCCGGATCCTCACGCAGCGCACCCCGCACGGCTTCTCCGAAGGAACGCGTATGCAGCCCGAGTTCGCGCTGCTGGATCAGACATTGCCTGCTGGTGTGAATAAGCTCGATAGGATCTTCCAGCGTAATGATATGGCGCTTTACATGGCTGTTCAGATGATCAATCAGCGCCGCCAGCGTGGTGGATTTACCGCTTCCCGTGGCACCGGTGACCAGAATCAGGCCATCCTCCTGCAAGATGATTTGCTGCAAGATTTCGGGCGCCAGCAGCATGTGCAGATCGGGGCAACGGGCGGGGATTGGCCGCAGCGCGGCAGACAGCCCGTGCCATTGGCGGAAAACGTTGAGCCGCATCCGTACGCCACCGCCCAGCGTCAGGGCTTTATCGACCTGTCCGGCCTGTTGCAGCGTCTCCTGTTGCGCGTCGTCCAGCCACTGGCCACTGAGCGCCTGCATCTGCGAAGCCTTAAGCACCGGCATGTCGTCGCAGCTACATAATTCGCCATCAATGCGCAACATCGGCGGATAGCCGGTACAAAGGTGCAGATCGGAGGCATTTTGCTTTACACTACGCACCACTAATCCATCAATATCCATGTTGAAATCCTCCTGAGTCCCTATGAGCCTTAGTCAGCAAAACGCTATTGCGCAGAACTTACAGAATGTCCGCGAGAAAATCGCAGCCGCTGCACAGCTTTGCGGCAGGCCTTCAGAAGAAATTACCTTGCTTGCAGTGAGCAAAACCAAACCTGCGAGCGCTGTCGAAGAAGCGATCGCTGCCGGTCAGTACGTGTTTGGTGAAAACTACGTGCAGGAAGGGGGGGATAAAATCGCCCACTTCGCCGGGCATCAGCCTGCGCTGACCTGGCACTTTATTGGCCCTCTGCAGTCGAACAAAAGCCGTTTAGTGGCGGAAAACTTCGACTGGTGCCACACCATTGACCGTCTGAAAATCGCCCAGCGCCTCAACGATCAGCGCCCGGCGGGCTTGCCGCCGTTACAGGTATTGATTCAGGTGAACATCAGCGATGAGGCCAGTAAATCCGGCATTCGCGTGGGTGAAATCACCGAACTGGCGACGCAAATCATGGCGATGCCCAACCTGACGCTGCGCGGTCTGATGGCGATCCCTGCCGCAGAAACCGATTATGCACGGCAAACCGAAGTCTTCGGTCAGATGCGCGACGCGCTGAACACCTTACAGGCTGTCTGCCCGCAGGCCGATACGCTGTCCATGGGCATGACCGATGATATGCCCGCCGCGATTGCCGCAGGCAGCACCCTGGTTCGTATCGGTACCGCCATTTTTGGGGCCCGTGATTACAGCGAAAAGCAATCACCGGCCTGAGGCGGTTTACTGCTTTACTCTTGAATGGCTCAATGAAGTCCCCATAAAACGAGGAGCACTTATGCAACACCGTAAACTCTGTTTCATCGGCGCAGGTAACATGGCTGGTGCGATCATTTCGGGTCTGGTCGAAAGTGGTTATCCGGCGACGCTTATCAGCGTCTGTGCCCCGTCGACCACGCATCGCGATGCGCTGGCTGAAAAGTACGGCGTGAAGAGCAGCAGCGATAACAGTGGCTGCGCCAAAGAAGCGGATGTCATTGTGCTCTCAGTCAAACCACAAATGATGGCTGACGTGTGTAAAGCACTGCAAAAAGACGTGGATTTTGGCGGCAAACTGGTACTGTCGATTGCCGCAGGCGTCAGCGTCGCTCGTTTTTGTGAGTTGCTGGGTGAGGATCTGAACATTGTGCGTATCATGCCGAACACGCCATCCCTTGTCGGGAAAGGCATGAGCGGGCTTTACGCACCGGAACAGGTTTCACAGGCAGACCGCGATTACAGCGGTGAACTGATGACCGCGGTCGGCAAAATCTGCTGGGTCGATACCGAAGAAGGTATCAACCACATTATTGCCGCCGCAGGCAGCGCCCCGGCCTATTTCTTCCTGTTTATGGAAGCGATGCAGGCTGAAGCGCAGCGTTTAGGTTTCAGCGCAGATGCCGCACGGATGCTGGTTGAACAGGCCGCCAGCGGTGCGACCGCGTTAGTGGCTGCCAGCCCGGACACGCCATTGTCACAACTGCGTGAGAATGTGACCTCCAAAGGCGGCACCACCTTTGAAGCACTGAAAGTTTTCACCGATCGCAAATTACCGGAGATTGTCTCCGTGGCCATGCAGGCCGCCATTACCCGCGCGCAGGAAATGGAAAAACTGTTTTAATTTACATATCAAAGGTAACGCATGTTAACGCTGACTTTCCTGGTCAACACATTGATTGACCTCTACGTCATGGTTTTACTGCTACGCATCTGGATGCAGTGGGCTCGTACTGATTTTTATAATCCGTTTTCTCAGTTTGTGGTGAAGATTACTCAACCGGTCATCCGGCCATTGCGTCGGATTCTTCCACCGCTTGGGCCGATTGACAGCGCGAGCTTGTTGCTGGCTTTCGTCATTACCACGCTAAAATTGCCGTTATTTTTCCTGATCAAGTACGGGGTTTTCCCGTTAGAACCCATCATGTTACTTGTGGGTCTGATTAGCCTGGTGAAGGCTGCCGGGTTATTGGTCTTCTGGTTGATTATTATCCGTTCACTGATGAGTTGGGTAAGCCAGGGGCGCGGGCCAATGGATTTTCTGCTGATGCAGCTTACTGAACCCCTGATGGCACCCATTCGCCGCGTTTTGCCGGCCATGGGCGGGATTGATTTCTCAGCGATGATTGTGATTTTGATTCTCTACATGCTGAACTATCTCGGTATGGATCTGCTCGGCGGGCTTTGGACGCAGGATTTCTTCACCTCGAATGCCCTGCTCGCTCAATGACATCAGGACCCTCCCCGGTTTACTGGCAGTCTGACGACCTGGTTTTGCGGCTGGTTATCCAGCCCAAAGCCAGCCGTGACAGCCTGGTCGGTTTGCATGGCGACGAACTTAAAGTCGCCATCACCGCACCGCCGGTTGACGGTCAGGCGAATACGCACCTGGTGAAATTTCTCGCCAAACAGTTTAAAGTCGCCAAAAGTCAGGTCAGTATTGAAAAGGGCGAGCTGGGCCGCCATAAACAAGTCCGCATTATCCATCCGCAAAATATCCCGACTGAGGTCGCGGTACTGCTCGCAGAATAACGTTTACGTCAGGACTCTCCCATGCAGAAAGTCGTATTAGCTACCGGCAACGCCGGTAAAGTGCGTGAGCTCGCACACCTTCTGGCCGATTTCGGGCTGGACGTGGTCGCACAAACTGAACTCGGTGTTGAATCGGCAGAAGAAACCGGTCTGACGTTCATTGAGAACGCCATCCTGAAAGCCCGTCACGCCGCAGCCGAAACCGGTTTACCGGCGATTGCCGATGACTCCGGTCTGGCCGTGGATTTTCTGGGAGGCGCGCCGGGGATTTACTCCGCCCGCTACGCAGGAATCGATGCCAGCGATCAGCAAAACCTCGACAAGCTGTTAGTGGCGCTCAAAGACGTGCCGCAGGGCCAGCGCAATGCGCAGTTCCACTGCGTACTGGTTTACATGCTCCACGCAGAAGACCCCACGCCGCTGGTGTGCCACGGCAGTTGGGCTGGTGAGATTACTTTTGCCGAAGCAGGCGCGGGCGGTTTTGGTTATGATCCGATTTTCTACGTTCCTGAGCTGGGTAAAACCGCAGCGGAGCTGACGCGCGAAGAAAAGAGCGCGGTATCTCACCGTGGTCAGGCGCTGAAACTGCTGCTTGCCGCGATGAAAGAGGCTGTCCAAAAGAATGCGTAAGTTACCGCCGCTGAGTCTCTACATTCATATCCCGTGGTGCGTGCAAAAGTGCCCTTACTGCGATTTCAACTCGCACGCGTTAAAGGGCGAAGTGCCGCACGACGATTATGTCGCACATCTGCTGGCCGATCTGGATGCCGATCTGCCTCTGGTGGGCGATCGCAGCGTAGGGACAATTTTTATCGGCGGCGGAACACCAAGCCTGCTGAGCAGCGAAGCGATGCAAAACCTGCTCGACGGCGTGCGGGCGCGTTTACCCCTCGATGCCGATGCCGAAATCACCATGGAAGCCAACCCGGGTACCGTTGAAGCAGACCGTTTCAGCGCGTATCAGCGCGCCGGGGTGAACCGTATCTCGATTGGTGTGCAAAGTTTCGATGCCCTCAAGCTGGAGCGTCTGGGGCGCATTCATGGCCCGGAAGAAGCGCGGCGCGCGGCGCATCTCGCCACCGGCCTGAATCTGCGCAGTTTCAATCTGGATCTGATGCACGGCTTGCCGGATCAGACCCTGGAAGAGGCGCTGGATGATTTACGCCAGGCCATCGCGCTCAACCCACCGCATTTGTCGTGGTATCAGCTGACTATCGAGCCCAACACCCTGTACGCCTCGCGTCCGCCAAAACTGCCGGATGACGACGCGCTGTGGGACATTTTCGAGCAAGGCGACAAGCTGCTCACCGCAGCCGGTTATCAGCAGTATGAAACCTCGGCGTATGCCAAACCGGGCTATCAGTGCCAGCACAACCTCAACTACTGGCGTTTCGGGGATTACCTCGGCATCGGTTGTGGCGCGCACGGCAAACTGACGCAGCCTGACGGGCAAATCCTGCGAACCGTGAAAACGAAACACCCGCGCGGTTACATGCAGGGGCGTTACATGGACAAACAGCATCAGGTTGAAACCGACGATTTGCCGTTTGAATTTTTCATGAACCGCTTTCGCCTGCTGGAAGCGGCTCCGCGTGAGGAATTTGGGTTTTATACCGGCCTTGATGAATCGGTGATCCGCGCGCAGCTGGACGAAGCGATCGCCAAAGAATATCTGGTGGAAACCGACACGCACTGGCAGATCACCCGCAAAGGCAAACTGTTCCTGAATTCGCTGCTTGAGCTGTTTTTGGCCGGGTAATTGATTCCGAATATTTATGATTAACATTAAAAAAGGTGAAGTCACTGATCTGACTTCACCTTTTTTTATGTTCAGGTACAAATAAAAATAAGCCTGTATCCGCTGATAAGGGGCACATTTCATTAATACCTCCATACATTCAGAAGCATTTTGTCACCACCCTCTGTTTATATTGAAATTTTCCTTTCTCTGATATTTCCACTCGTTTATTTAAAAGAAATGCCGCCTGACGGGCAATCAGTGAAACAGTGTAAAAATAAAAAATTCAATATTTAAATATTAACCTCATGAAATTCATCTTTGATAAAAATTACCGCCAATTTACTAATGCAAATAACAAATGTGCTTGGTACTAATTTCAATTGTTATTATTATAATCAGCATTAGTAGTCAGCTAACCTTGTTAGAGGTTTTAGATCCTTAACAAATAAAACAGCTTCAATTAATTTAAGTGCCGCAATAAATACAATTATCACTTTTGTTAAGGAATCAAATGAAAATATCAAAAACTGCGCTGGCACTGGCGCTGACAATCAGCAGTTACTCTGTCTTTTCTGTTGAATTACCAAAGGATGCCAGCTCATATACCAAAGCCTTAAATCAGGCAGTCTATAAGGGCTTACCTTTTTCTGACCAGACGGATTTTCAGAACGCCAGTAAAGGTTTTATAGCAACACTGACACCAACAGTGATTAAAGATTCTGCGGGAGGAATATCGTGGAATATGGAAAACTATGGTTTTATTAAAGGTGATGCACCTGACACGGTTAACCCCAGCCTGTGGCGTATTGCTAAATTAAACTTACTCAACGGTTTATTTAAAGTTACCGACTTCGTATATCAGATCAGAGGATTTGATCTTTCGGATATGACCATTATTGAGGCTGAAAAAGGCATTATTATCATTGATCCTCTGGTCACCACCGAGGTTGCCCGTGCCGGATTAAAACTCTACTACGCGCACCGTCCTTTTAAACCCGTCATCGCGGTCATTTATACACACAGCCACGCGGATCATTATGGCGGCGTACGTGGTGTGGTGGATGAAAAAGATCTCGCTGCGGGTAAAGTCAGTATTATTGCCCCGGAAGGATTCATGAAAGAAGCCGTCAGTGAGAATGTCCTGGCGGGAAATGCCATGAGCAGAAGAACGCTGTATCAATATGGGGCGATGTTACCCCGCAGTGCTCACGGTCAGGTTGATGCCGGTTTAGGAAAAACCACGTCAATTGGAACATTTACGCTGATCCCTCCCACCGACACCATCAGTAAAACCGGGGAAACGCGGGACATTGGCGGGATTAAGCTGCAATTCCAGATGGCCGAAGATACCGAGGCACCCACGGAAATGCTCATCTGGTTCCCGCAATTCAAGATGCTGGATACCGCCGAAGATGCCACCCATACCTTGCATAATCTCTACACGTTACGCGGGGCGCAGGTACGGGATGCAAGTGCCTGGTGGAAGGTTCTGAATTTTGCCATTAATGAACACAGGACTGACGTTGAGATCGTCATTGCTCAACACCAGTGGCCGACCTGGGGAAATCAAAACATCATAAAATACCTGTCTGATCAGCGGGATCTGTTTAAATTCATTCATGACCGGACGCTCAATCTGGTGAATAAAGGTCTGACGATGAATGAAATTGCTGAGACGCTGACCCTGCCACCCGGCTTGTCACAGGAATGGTATAACCGGGGTTACTATGGCTCCGTCAGCCACAATTCTAAGGCTGTGTACCAGCGATATATGGGGTGGTATGACAGTAATCCGGCTGACCTTAATCCTTTACCTCCCGTTGAAGCGGCGAAAAAATATGTCGAATTCATGGGCGGAGAAAAACAGGTACTGACCCACGCCAAAAAGTCGATCGCCGCCGGAGAATATCGCTGGGCTGCTGAAGTTTTAAAACTCGTGGTCTTTGCCGATCCGAAAAATCAAACCGCACGTGACCTGCAGGCAGATGCTTTCGAGCAGTTGGGTTATCAGTCAGAAAATGCAACATGGAGAAATGAGTATCTGATGGGGGCCTATGAATTGCGTCATGGCATTCCCAATAATCCTCCGATCAGTACGGCCAGCGTAGATATGGTGGAGGCAATGGATCCTGAACTTATTTTAGATTATATGGGTGTCCGCCTGAACACGGATAAAGCGCTCAATAAAAACATACATATAAACTGGAAACTGCCAAATGGTACTGAATATGGCATAGAACTGAGAAACTCAGTGATCATCTATAACATTAATAAATCGACGTCACCTGCGGACGCTGTATTAATGGCAGATAAAATGAGTTTTTCACGGTTATTCATGCAGGGTGAGCCACTGAAAAATGTGATGGCCGGTTCAGCAATGAAAATTTCCGGTGACCCGGAAAAAATCAAAGAACTTCAGGATATGCTGGATGTGTTCCCGGGAATGTTCAATATTGTCACGCCATAACTCTCTGTGAAATAAATTTTTCTGGTTAATTTCATCGCACAGAGGGGAATAAAAATGCGATATAAATGGCAGTTAAATATCAAAGGGATTTTTTTAATTTTCTCTATTGCCTTACCTTGCAGCAGTTACGCGGATAACGCCCGTGACTGGCAAAACGTTCCTGATGATATTAATATTTTATTCGGTTATTACGAGAACATAAACAGTAATACATCTCTCGACTCTTCCATGCCTGTCGATAATGCGTCAGTGGATGCCGATCTTTATATCATACGTTATGCGCGGTCTTTTGATCTCGGCGGGCGCACTGCAGGTATTCAGTTGATTCAGCCCGTCGCGCACCTGCGGGCATCACTGGATGGTTCGCCTGTGCTGGATGAGACGCATACGAATCAGGGGATGGGCGATTCACAACTCGCGCTGATCTATAACCTGTTTGGCGCACCCGCGCTTAATTCTCAGGATTTCCGGCTCTGGACACCGGAGATGTTTTTGACCTCGGCGATATGGGTCACTGCGCCCACCGGGGATTACGATAAAACGAAAGCGCTCAATATCGGGGGAAACCGTTGGGTGATAAAACCGGAATTAGCTTTCGGTTACCCTGTCGGCCCTTTCTGGGTTGAAGTTAACCCGATGGTGACATTCTATCAGGACAATGATGACTATCTCGGTAGCCATCATCTGGCACAAAGACCGCTTTATGCTGCCGAAGGACATTTCAGCTTTACGTTCAATCCGGCGTTGTGGATATCGCTGGACAGCACCTTCAGTCAAGGCGGCGAGACGCGTATTGATGGCAGTCTGCAAGATAATAAGCAACAGAACGTTGTTCTGGGGGCTTCGCTGGGATTTATGTTAACGCCACAATTTGGCGGGGCTGTCGCTTATACCGATACCACCCACGAGGAGTCCGGCTCACCTGATATTTCAACCTGGATGTTCAGAATGCAATATGCCTGGTAATACAGAGTAATTGCTGTTTACTCACAAAGGGAGCTTAGCTCCCTTTGTTATCATATGCTCCCGATGTATCAATGATTGCACTCTCAATCGCCTCTCCGGGGATCCGAAAAGGCGATGATTGTCAGAGCTTACTTCAAATCCGCCAGCAATGTTTTGTGCTGAGTGTCGAGCGCAGTTACACGTTTACAGACATCATCGCCAAAGGCTTTGAACTCTTTTTCCTGTTTGCTCCACTCATCCTGAACCGCCTGTTGCAGACCGCCCAGATTGCCCATCATCGCCTGCAACGGATTGCCGCCACTGGCCGCCTGTTTCAGGCCCATTTCATTGATGCTGTCTTGCATCACGCCGCCCATGGTTTGTTCCATCAGCTTCTGACCATTCTGCTTCACCTGATCAACTGCTTTGTGATGGAACGTCAGACCATCGGTGCGGTGTTCGATAATCAGATTCATCTGCTGCTTGAGCTGCTTGTCGAGGGTGACCAGACGGTTGCGCACGTTGCTGCTGCTGCCCAGTTTATCGACGATCACGCGGTCAACGGCCACCCGGCCTTTTTCCAGATGCGCGGTGGCACCCTGATCGATCCAGGGCAGATCGCGACGCAGCGAGGCCTGATAATCAATGGCTTCCTGACGCTGTTTTGCGCTCAGGGTGATCTCTTTGCCGTTGAGTGTCACATTGCCGTTAGGTGTGATCAGCAAATCGCCGCTGTTACCCACAACCTGCACGGTTTGCGGCTTGATGATCACGTCATCTTTTGGCTGGACCGCGCACTGATAATCCGCCTGCGCGCTCCACGCACTCAGCGCCAGCAAGGCAGCAAGTCCGGTTTTTACCACTCCACTTTTTACAAACATGTACTCTCCCTAAAACAGCAAATTCAAAAAATTGAACGGCCAATACGTTGCGCCAGTAATTCTAAGGCAGCAATACCGGCCAAAGAGTTCCCTGCCGCGTCAAGTTCCGGTGACCACACCGCAATGCACATCTCTCCTGGCACCACGGCCAGAATGCCGCCGCCAACACCGGATTTTCCCGGCATGCCTACGCGATAGGCAAATTCACCGGCACCGTCGTACATGCCGCTGGTCACCATCATGGCGTTAATCTGCCGCGCCTGACGGGCATCAATCAGCGGCTGTTCGCTGCCCAGCGGATGACCTTTGTTCGCCAGATACACAAAGGTTCGCGCCAGTTCTTCACAGCTCATACGCAACGCGCAGTAATGAAAATAGGTATGCAACACCGTGATGACGTCATTCTCGAAATTGCCGAAAGACTTCATCAGGTACGCAATCGCCGCGTTGCGATCAGAATGATCGAATTCTGAACGTGCAACGTGCCGATCGTAGTTGAGATCTGCCGATCCGGCCAGCTGACGCACCACTTCCAGCATTCTTTGCTTGGGCGCAGTCAGGCGGGTTTGCAGCATATCGCAGACAACCAGCGCGCCCGGATTGATGAACGGATTGCGCGGTTTACCCTGCTCCAGCTCCAGCTGCACCAGCGAATTGAAGGGCTGACCGGAAGGTTCTTTACCGACACGCTGCCAGATTTCACTTTCCTGATAACGGGTCAGCGCCAGCGTCAGGCTGAGCACTTTGGAGATCGACTGAATAGAGAATCGGGTATTGGCATCACCGGCACGAAAGATCTCTCCTTTCGTGGTACACACGGCGATCCCTAAATGATCGGGGCTGACTTCTGCCAGCGCAGGAATATAGTCGGCGACTTTGCCACGGCCAATAAGCGGCCTGACCTGCTGAAGAATATCGTCCAGCAAACTGTTATCAAGTTCGGTGCCCAACGTCCTGCCTCCAGATGTAACAAAGGTGCCGGAAGGCACCTTTCAAAGATTCAGAATTCATCTGACCGGCAGAATCAATCCCACCAGATATCGAATAACTCAGAAACTTCCACGTCTTCCATTTTATGGTCTTCTAACCATTTTTTGATTTGCGCACGGTGTTCATCAGTGCAATGACCGATGTCCTGACGGCAAACCAGACCTTCCCACTGCAGATAACCACTGCCATCGAAGGCCAGTTTGTTTGGCTCGATCACACCTTCAATAAATTGATCCAGTGATTCGTCGATGGTTTCTACCGCGGTACCTTCCGGGAAACGCCATTTTACAGAGAAGCCCAGTTCCTGGAACTCGGCAATGTGTAACTTCTTACGTAAACGACGACTGCGATTTGTAGCCATTATTGCTTCCTCTCAAACATCAGATCCCATACGCCGTGGCCTAAACGCTGGCCACGCATTTCGAACTTGGTTACCGGGCGCGATTCCGGGCGCGGTACATAGTTGTTTTCCTGCGAGAGGTTTTTCCAGTTTTCTAAGCTGGTCATCACCTCAAGCATGTGTTCGGCATACGGCTCCCAGTCGGTTGCCATGTGGAATACGCCGCCCACTTTCAGTTTACTGCGCAGCAGTTCAACGAATGCTGGCTGGACAATCCGGCGCTTATTATGACGCGCTTTGTGCCACGGGTCAGGAAAGAATAGCTGCACCATGTCGAGCGAGCCATCCGGGATCATTTTTTCCAGCACTTCCACCGCATCGTGACACATCACGCGCAGGTTGCTGACGCCCTCTTCGTGCGCGGTAGCCAGGCAGGCACCGACGCCCGGCGAGTGCACTTCAATGCCGATAAAGTTCTGCTGCGGGTTGTTCTGCGCCATGGTCACCAGCGACGTGCCCATGCCAAAACCGATTTCCAGCACAACAGGCGCTGCGCGGCCAAACAGGGTATCGATGTCCAGCGGTTCTGCCTGATATTCCACGCCCATCACCGGCCAGAAGTTGTCCAGCGCGTGTTGCTGACCTTTGGTCAGGCGGCCCTGACGGCGGACAAAACTACGGATACGGCGCATAGCGCGACCGTTCTCGTCGAACTCCGGTGAAATGACGTCGTTTTTCATGGTGTTTCCACTCCGTTAGGCAAGACAGGGTATTCGGTCGCTGCGGTAATTTGGTCATTAACTATGAAGAATGGCGCATTATCCAAACTTACTCCCGATAAGCAAGGTTTGCGGACAGGAAATACGTCAATACAGTCCGGAAAGTTCCGGTTTACAGCCACTCGGCAACTGTGATGTGATCAGCCCCGTCTTTTAACCCTGCCGGACTGTAATTCACCCATGATGAAAGCCCCTGGTTTCCTGGAAGCCAACCGTTTCTCGCCCCTGGTACTCGACTGGTATCAGCGCTATGGCCGCAAAACACTGCCGTGGCAAATCGAAAAAACGCCTTACAAAGTCTGGCTTTCAGAAGTGATGTTGCAACAAACCCAGGTTGCGACGGTGATCCCTTATTTTGAACGCTTTATGCAGCGTTTCCCGACGGTTTCCGATCTCGCGGCCGCGCCGCTGGATGAAGTGCTGCATCTGTGGACCGGCCTCGGGTATTACGCCCGCGCGCGCAACTTACATAAGGCCGCGCAGACCATCGCCAGCCAGCACGACGGCGTGTTCCCGACGACCTTCGACGCGATCCTCGCCCTGCCCGGCATTGGCCGCTCAACGGCAGGAGCAGTGTTATCGCTGGCGCTGAATCAGCACTATCCCATTTTAGACGGTAATGTGAAGCGCGTGCTGGCCCGTTGCTACGCCGTGGACGGCTGGCCGAGCGAGAAGAAAACCGAGAACCGTTTGTGGGCGATAAGTGAAGACGTCACACCGGCTAAAAACGTTGCCCAGTTTAATCAGGCGATGATGGATCTCGGGGCGATGGTCTGCACGCGCAGCAAACCGAAGTGTGAGTTGTGCCCGGTGAAATCGGGCTGCGAAGCCTACGCGCACAACAGCTGGGCAAAATATCCCGGCAAAAAACCCAAGAAAACCCTGCCGGAAAGAACCGCGTTTATGCTGATGATTCAGCAGGAAGACAAAGTCTGGCTGGAGCAACGTCCGCCCGTTGGCCTGTGGGGCGGCTTGTTCTGCTTCCCGCAATTTGCCACGCAAGAGGAACTGGCGCAGGGGCTGAAAAAATACGGCGTGACGCAAAATCAGTTGCAGCAGCAAACCTCTTTTCGCCACACGTTCAGCCATTTCCATCTGGATATCGTCCCGATGTGGTTAAATCTGCGAACATCTGCGGGTTGCATGGATGAAGGTGCGGGTCTCTGGTATAACTTAGCGCAACCACAATTCGTCGGGCTGGCCGCGCCGGTTGAGCGTTTGCTGACTCAGCTGGCAAAAGAACCGTCCCCAAAAACGATCAATAAGGAATCAGTATGAGCAGAACCATTTTTTGCACTTTCCTGAAGCAGGATGCCGAAGGGCAGGATTTCCAGCTGTACCCTGGTGAGATTGGTAAACGCATTTATAACGAGATTTCGAAAGAAGCCTGGTCACGCTGGATGAGCAAACAGACCATGCTGATCAATGAGAAAAAACTCAGCATGATGAATCCGGAAGACCGCAAACTGCTGGAACAGGAAATGGTGAATTTCCTGTTTGAGGGCCAGGATGTGCACATTGAAGGCTATACGCCGCCTTCAAACTGATCACTGAGCATCATCAATAACAATAAAGCCGTCGCTTTCGGGTGGCGGCTTCTTTCACCAGAAATGGTTTCAAGATGAAGAAAATTTTAGCTTTGCTGGTTATCGCGCCAATGCTGATCTCCTGCTCCGGCAGTAAGAAAGACCAGTTCAACGAAGCTTACGTAAAAGACACCAATGGATTCGATATTTTGATGGGCCAGTTTGCGCACAATATCGAGAACATCTGGGGCATGAATGAAGTGCTGATCGCCGGCCCGAAAGACTACGTGAAGTATAGCGATCAGTATTACACCCGCAGCCACATCAACTTTGATGCGGGTACCATCACCCTTGAAACGATTTCCGGCACCGATCCGGCTGCCAGCCTGCGTCAGGCGATCATCAGCACCTTACTGGTGGGTGAAGATCCGGGCAACGTCGACCTCTATTCCGATGTCAACGACATTGAGATCAGCCGTGAACCGATGCTGTACGGACAGGTGCTCGACAACACCGGTAAACCGATCCGCTGGGAAGGCCGCGCCGCCAGCTTTGCCGATTATCTGATTCAAAACAAACTGATGCGCCGCCAGTCCGGCCTGCACGTCATCTATTCCGTCACCATCCAGATGGTGCCGAACCACCTGAATCAGCGTGCGCATAAATACCTGCCAATGATCCGCGAAGCTTCGGCCAAATACGGCGTTGATCAGTCGCTGATTCTGGCGATCATGCAAACCGAATCCGCCTTTAACCCGTATGCGGTGAGCCATGCCGATGCGCTCGGGCTGATGCAGGTTGTGCAGCACACTGCGGGCGTGGATGTGTTTAAGTCCGAAGGAAAATGGGGCAAGCCTAGCCGCAGCTATCTGTTTGATCCGCAAAATAATATCAATACCGGTACTGCCTATCTGGCGATATTGCAGAAGGTGTATCTCAGTAACATTAACGACCCGACGGCACGCCGCTATGCGGTGATCACCGCCTACAACGGCGGAGCCGGCAGCGTGTTACGCGTCTTCTCCCGGGATAAAACGCAGGCCTTTAACATCATCAACAATATGTCAGCCGGTGATGTGTACGACACACTGACCACCAAACACCCGTCTGCGGAATCACGCCGTTATCTCTACAAAGTGAACAACACGCAACGCGGTTATCGTCGTATTGATTAAAATTCAGAGCATGAAGCATGAAAACGGAGATTCTTTGAGTCTCCGTTTTTTTTAGCTTAACGAACACTTTTCAGTCTTTGGCGAAAGCGCTTCATTTATTGCGTTCAGATAACGGCTGATAATGATGTGCTCGTCAAACTCACGCACCATTTTCTGCCTGCTCTTCGCCCCCATATCGAGCCGCTCGGCATGCGTAAGGTTAATCATTTTTTCCATGCAGGCGACCAGGCTGTCCGTACTTTGCGGTGTACACAGATACCCGTTAACCCCTTCGTCCACCGTTTCGCGGCATCCGATATTATCTGTGGTAATAATCGGTTTTCCGGCCGCCCCCGCTTCCAGCAAAGATTTCGGAACCCCCTCACGATAAAACGAGGGCAGGACCACGCAGTCAATCTGTCTCAGCTCATTTTCGACGTTGTCGGAAATACCCAAATAATCAATCATGCCCTCGGCAATCCACGACGTCATTCTCTCGGTTTTCACCGCCGCCGGATTGTTGCCATCGAGAAAACCCAGCAAACGGAATTCGCACCGGTCGCCGTAAATTCTTTTCAGTCTGCGGGCTGCATCGACATAATGTTCCACGCCCTTTGAATAGAGCATCCGCGCAATCAGGATGAAACGCACCACGCCGTCATCAGCCGCGGGCATCATCTCAAAGCGGGCCAGATCAACCCCCGATCCCGGAAGGCGCTCGGTTCGCGAATAGCCAGGAATGATTTCCGTCAGAAACAGGGTACGATCGTCTTCATTCTGAAAGAATATTCTGGCCGCACTACGCTGACTAAATTTATACAGCAAACGGCAAATAACACAGACCGCCCCGCCGTTGATGAAAACATTTCCAAGACCTGCGACATTATTTATCACCGGTTTACGAAACAGCCACGCCACCAGAGAAAAATAGATATTATTTTTCGGGGTGAAATTCAAAACAAGATCACACTTCATCCTGAGAAAAATGAGGAAAATTGACATTATTGTCAGCGAATCCTTGAATGGATTTATTCCTCCCGAATCGATGGATAAAGGGATAAATTTGCATCCCAGCGAGGAAAGCACACCGGAATAGCCATCTTCTGGTGCTAATGCGATGACGTCGTAACCTTGTTCAAGCATCGCCTTAATGGTGTTCTTTCTGAAGTTGTAAAGATACCAACTGCTATTGGCGGTAATGGCGATACGTTTAGCCGGGATTTTCTTCATAAACATTCCTTGTTTTCAATGATTACTGGGTTTTCTTCAAAATACAATTCAGGGAGAATTGTTTTACTGTCAGTTTCTCGGTGGTAAATTCCACCTGAAATGGGCTGGTTCTGCTGCTGTTTAAAAAACCAGGCCAGAAAGTCTTTGCCAGACAGGTTATCGGGTATTTATAAATACCTTGTTTAATGCTGCACGACGCATCCAGATAAAAATACTTATCCACGATCGTTTTCTCGAGGAAGGGTAATTTAAAGGCATAATTCAGGGACTCTGCCAGTAAATATTTCTGCATTTCTCTGGCGGGTAATATTCTGAACATAAAAAGGTAGCGAATCACGAGATGGAAATCGTCAAGGTTTTTACTGAGTTCGGCGAGTTCACTCTCCAGATATTGTTTAACTTCATTATCCGCCGGCAATATTATCGCTGTATCTTCTGCTAATGACTGAATTAACATCGCCGCAGGCGTGGGGGCGGCCAGACATTTCAGTACTTTCGTGGCCCGGTAGATTTTTCTGCCCAGATGACTGCTCTTATTTTTCCATACGGGCAAAAACGTGCCGAATGTCGACAGCGCCCGGACTCCCCGGCGGCGATAGAGATCGTACAATTTATCGTGCGGAAGCCCGCAGAACAGGGAATCAGCCCCCTGCCCGTCAAGGACCGCAAGGCCGGTTTCCGCTTTTGCCGCCGTGACCAGCGCCGGGATCACCAGTGCAATTTTGTCGGCAACAGGTTCAAGGGTCAGACGAATAAAATCACCGGCGACGGCACTCAGATCGCTTTCGATCGAAACGTGTTTAAATACTGTCGCCGTGTCTGCACACATTTTTTTCGCTTTGGTTGTTTCTTGCGGCATAGACGCCATAAAACAATGGATGGCACAGCGGGTTTTATTCAGCTGATTAGAAATCCCCAGTAACAGCGAGGAATCCAGCCCGCCGCTAAATAAGACCTGATAATCAGATTCATTTTGCGCGAGCGAATGTTGCAGATCCGCCAGAAGTTGCGCACCTGTCTCAACCTGATGCTGTGCATTTTCATTGTCGAAAGAGTGGCGGACAGGATAAAGCGTCTTAAATGTCAGCGGATCGGACATCACTACGCCAATATAAGGCGCCAGTAAATAAACGTTTTTATACAGCGTAAAAGGCGGTGCAATAAACCCATAACGCAGATAGAAATCTTGTGCATCAGCATTAACTTCCAGCTCTGAATCAGCATTTATTTCACTGATATTATCAGATATCACAACATGATCATTACAACGCGTAATAAAACGTCGCGTCCTGATGTGCTCATTATAAATCACATCATTGTCATAACGCAGTCCCAGAGTTTTAAGCACACTGCCCTGCAATATCTCACCAATACTTATTTTTAATAGCATAGATGTCCTTATTCAAAATCATTTAACTGTCCACCGGTGTAACAACCAGATAAAATCCCCGTCAAAATGGAACGTGAGCTTTAAGGTATTCAGGATGAAAAAAATTCTTCGGCTTAACGAGGTGGCAAAAAATCTGCTCAACCTCACCTCAATAAATGTACTTAATTTACTGGTGACATTAGTCACCATTCCCTTTCTTTCCCGTGTACTGGGGCCGGAGCACTACGGTTACTATTTTATTTTTATATCCGCTTCTCTCTTCGCCACCATTATGACTGACTACAGCACCCAAATAACCGGCGTGCGTGACGTGGCGAAAAACAAGGATCCCCGGCAGTTGCCGCGTCTCTACGCGCAATATCAGGCTGTACGGTTTGTCGCTGGCTTATTTTCTTGCCTGATTTTTACGGTATATACCGCCTGCGTTATTCCGGGCATTTCACTGCCGGTCATTGCCGCCTATTATCTGATTGTCGTTTCCGGCCATTACCTGACGGCCAGCTGGTTTCATCAGGGTATTTCCCAGCTCAGCGCGCTGGCAGTGGCGACCCTTCTCTCCCGCCTGGTACACATTGTCGCGCTTTTACTGTGGGTCCGCTCCCCGGCGGACATGCTGCTGGCCGTCTTCATCAATGCCCTGGCCTATTTGCTTACCGGGCTTTACGCCGTCAGATGTCGTCATACCCAAAACGGCCTCAGAGAAAATGTAGAATTCACCGGATTGTGGTCACGCCTCTGTGCAGGCCGGGACAGCTTTATCGGTGACTTTGCGCCAAACCTCTACAGCAATATTCCGCTACTGATCATCGGATCGCTGGTCAGCCCCGCCGTTTTTGCCGGTTTCAGTATCGCGATGCGTCTGGTGGCCATTGCCGGTTCGGTGCAACTTATGCTCTCTAAAGCCGCTTACCCGATCATTGCGAAAGGCAAAGGCAGTTTTGGCCGCCTGCTGCAGCTCAACGTGTTGCTTTCAGCGCTGCCGGTACTGGTGATCTTTATGTTCGGCGATCGTTGCGTCACGCTTTTTCTCGGCTCCGGTTACCCGGACGTCACGGGTTATCTCAAACTTCTCAGCGCGGGAATTTTATTCAACGGCATGCTGACCGCGTATTCCTACGGCTATTTTCTTCCCCGTCACCTTGACCGCGAGTTCCGCAACATCTCTCTGTTCGTCTCACTGGTTTCTGCCGTGACCGGCTATGTGCTGATTTATCTCTTTTCTGTCACCGGCGCGATCGCCATGTTTGTTTTTGCCAGAATGCTTTTCGTCATGTGTTACGCGCTGACTCACCGGCGTCTATCCCGCCGGTGAAGTGTGCAATAACCGGCGATTTTCTTCCGCTATATATAAAATAAACAAGCACATAGGGAAGATAAAACCTGAGCGATATCGCACCGCCGATCCCGGATTAAATAAACCGAACGGGTAATGTGCTATCAGCAGGGCAAAGGTAAAGGTGAAAACCAGCGTCAGACTCAGCACATTGATATAACCGCGATGAAATGCCGCTCTCGCGCACTGGAACACCACAAAACCCGCCAAAAAAACACCTTCAAGAAAGAACGGCAGCATCTTCGGCGCGGCCAGAGCTTCAAACAACGTCGGCCCGATAAACGACACCGGCAATCCCGCGGGTAAATAGGTAAAAAAGTCATACTCGTTCAGCCAAAAATCATTGGTGCGGGTGCTGCTGCTGTTGGCTGAAAAATGTAACGGAATGATCTGGGTGTACTCATAGATCAGATCCACGTAGTGAATCGCCACCGCCACGGTGCACAGCAATGCTATGGTTAACAGCGCCAGAAGAATCTCCCTTCTGAACCCCATCCGAAAAATGGTGATAGCCAGCGCTGAAAGATAAATACACACCGAATAATGCGGTTTCATAAAGGTCAGCAACGCCAGACCCAGCAACTGAAACAGCGAGAAAAACACCCTTCGCTGACTGAGAAGATCAATCAGCCCGCCGGTACACAGGCAGAACGAAAACAGCACAAACACTTCTTTTGACAGAATTGACGTCCAGACGCCAAATGAAGGCAGCATCATCAGCACAAAAACCAGCCGGATATTTGCCGATGAAAACTCCGCTTTCTCGAGCAGGTACACCATTCCCCACACCGATAAAATCAGAGAAAAAACATAACTGCCGATATTCCCCAATGCAGCGCCGATAAGTGACATCAGGTAAGCGGTACTGGCCAGATTATTCCGCTCCAGATATTCGCCATTCAGGTAATCACCGGTATCGCCAAGCGAAGTGAAACGCGCAAAAACCAGTACGGCGAAGAACGCGTAGGCAATTTTTATCAGGCAAATTCCGCTGAGTTGCTGTCTGGATGTGTACATATCTTTCCCGGCTCAGCTTTTCTTATTCATGGCGTACTGGTAATTCTCATAATGCCCGTGTCGGAAGAATTGCGCGGCACGACGGTGCGTGGCGTTAAGCACCACGCCATTGACCTCATACCCTTCCTGGGCGAATTGTGTCAGGGAAATATCCAGTTCATCTGGCGTGGTGACTTCAAAACGCGCCACCATCAGGTTCACGCCGGAGTAATTAGCAATGATCATGGCATCGCCCACTGCCATCACCGGTGGCGTATCGAAGATCACCACATCGTAATGCTCGCTTGCCCACTGGCAAAAAGCCGGAAAACGCGGCGTCAGCAGCAATTCAGAAGGATTGGATGGCGCCGTTCCCCGCGTCATCACATCCAGATTGCTCACCCGGGTGTGATGAATGGCCTGCCCGAAGGCCAAACCCGACGACAACAACTCAGACAATCCGGGCGCATAACCCACATTGAAGATGTTGTGCAGATAGCCGCGTCGCATATCGGCATCCACCAGCAAAACCCGCAAATCAGACTGCGCAAACACAACGGCCAGATTACTGCTGATAAAACTTTTACCAATATGGCTGGTGGCACCGGCCAGCATCAGGATTTTATTTTCAGCCTGTTTAAGCTGGAAATACAGGCTGGTGCGCAGGCTGCGGATGGCTTCAATGGCGCTGTCGTCCGGCGCGGAAATGGCCAGTAAGGGCTCACTGACGCCACTGCGTTCACTCTGCTGCTTTTTCGAATAAGGGATGCTGCTGAAAACGCTGAACCCCATTTGCCGGAGTTGGTCCGAGCCGCTGATCCCGCGCCTGAAAACATTACGAATAAAGACCAGCACGATGGAAAGCACCAGGCCGAGCACCGCTCCCGTCAGCACCAGCTGGCGGTTTTTAGGGTAGATCGGCTGAGGTAAAACCTCTGCGGCATCAACAATATGGACATTCCCTACCGTGCTGACCGTGTCAATATTCAGCTCCTGCTGTTTATTGAGCAGCAACATGTAAATGTCCTGCGCCGACTGGACATCGCGGGTCAGGCGAAACACATTTTGCTGCGTTTCCGGCATGGCGCTGATTTTATTGCCCAGCGCGGCTTTGGCTTTTTCCAGTGCCTGCTTCTTCTCAAGCAGTGCCCGGAAGGCCGGGTGTGCCGGGGTATAGCGTTTTGAGAGGTCCGACTGCTCCACTTTCAGCGCACTGAGCTGAGAATCGATTTCCACACCGGAATCCAGAATCGTGCGGGCTTCCATCGGTAAATCTATCGACCCCCTCTCTTTGCGAAAAAGATTCAGCCGGGATTCTGCTTTTTCCAGCTGAGCCTTGATGAGCGGCAGTTGATGCTGAACAAACGTCAGGCTTTTACGCGCTGATTCAGATTTTTTATCAATACTTTTATGCACATAGTTATCACTGATCGAACTTAATATGCGCCGGATAGTTTTGGGATCTTCGCCCAGCAGCGAGAGCCGCAGCATGCCGGTATCCTTCGACGATTCGACCACATTCAGGTTTTTCTCGAGGTTCTTTATTGCCTTAAACGGATTGATTTTGGTCAGCGTGAAACGGGTACCCGGCGAGGCATCACCCTGGCTGACGACAATCGTCATACCCTCTGCATTCAGGGCTTCCCCGAACCGGCCATGCATCGCGACATTGTCACCTGCCAGACTGAACCGGCCCTCATCCAGAATCGTCAGGGTGAAAGGCTGATCCAACCTTTCCTCGGGTACGTTAAACACAGGAACCGTGACCTGAACGTTTCTTTGCCCCAGTAACCGGGCACCGGCTTTGGCGAGATTAAGGAATTTCTCTTGCTCGATCTCGATGTCGAGCCCCATATCCTCCACCGATTTACCCAGGACTGAACGTGATTTTATCAGCACTATTTCCGTACTGGCCGACGAAGTGTCATCAGGCTGAAGGCCATACAACTTACTGAAAATATTCTCCGTGCCTTCTTTTTCAAGCTGGATCAATGCCTCTGCCTGAAAAACCGGGGGCGAGATGATGCCCCACATCAATGCCAGCACGATACCCGCTGCGGTCAAAACGACAATCAGCACTTTACTGTCGAGCAACACGCCCCACAGATAACGGACATCGACCAGATAATCTTCCCCCCTGATCGGCTTTACGACTCCCTGCAACTTCTGCATTCTGGATCCTGTTTCTTTTCTATTTGTCATTTATGTCTAATGCCCGGCCCCAACCTTGCGCAGAAGTGATGAGTTGCTGAGCGATGTGTTCATGCACCGCAAGGCTGCGGTTGAAAGGATCGGTAATATCTTGTTGTGAATCCCAGTAGCTAAAAAGCATGGTTTTCCCTTCAGCCTCCGGGACAATGCGTGCCAGCATGGCGATCTGATGTTTTTCCATCACCAGAATTAAGTCCTGACGACGGCATAACGCCGCATCCAGCTGCCGGGCGCAGTGCCCCCCGGTATCAATCCCGTAACGCGCAGCGACAAGGGCGGCATCCCGGTCAATGTCATGCCCTCTGAGCGCCATCAGCCCGGCAGACCGGATGTCGTGCCCGGGTAAATACTGGCGCAACAAGCGCTCCCCCAGCGGCGAACGACAAATATTGCCCACGCAAACCACCAGGATGCGCTGACAACTCAGTCTGCCCAATTTTGGGTCCAGCGCGCCGATTCCGTCATGTTGTGGACACCTGCGATAGTGGGCACCAGCTGACTGATCACGCGATTCCAGCGGGTCACCGGCGCGGTGGTGACATAGACGATGTCATAGGGCTGCAAACGGAATTCGGTGCCTAAAATCAGCGCCGTGGCATCTTTTGCGTTCAGCTGATAAATACTCGCTATTTTGGCGTTTTCGGGCTTCTTACCCCGCAGCGAACGGATAACAAATATCCCGCTGGCATCACTGCTTATCTGATCCAGGCCTTCGGCATTGCCCAGCGCTTCCGTCAGCGACATGCCACTGCGATCCATCTTCAGGGTCGCCTGCTTTTTCACTTCGCCCATCACAAACACTTTTAAGTCGTCATTGCGCGGGATGTAGAGAATATCGCCCGAGGTCAGCAGAGTGTTTTGGGTGAGATCGCCGTCTTGCAGCAACCCGGCCAGCGAAAGCGGCAACTCTTTTCCGTTGCGGGTTAATACCACATGGTTCCAGTCCGCATTTTCGCTGATCCCGCCCGCCTGATTGATGGCATCCATCACGGTCAACGGCACATTGGTAATCGAAACATTGCCACTCTGCGCCACGGCACCGGTCACAAAGACTTTTTGCGAACGGTACTCCGCCACGCTGACATCCACCTGCGGGGAGGTAATGAACGTGGCCAGCCGCCGGCTCATCAACGTTCGCACTTCAGCGGCCGTTTTACCTTTCACCACCACGTTGCCCACGTAGGGATAGAATATTGTGCCGTCAGCGTGGACTGCGTTTCCGCTGCCGCCACTGTTACGCAGTTGCCCGTCTGGCTGAGTCAATTCAGGGTGCTCCCAGAGCGTAATATTCAGAACATCACCGACACCGATCAGGTACTGATAATGTTGTACAGCGTGATCGAGTTGCGGATTCGCTTTCGCGACAACGGGTATTGCGCGCTGACGGTCAATCAACTGCGGCGTAATGGGATAGACATCCACCAATGCATTAATTTCCGCGCCATATTCCGGGTCGTTGATAATATGTTTTCCTGACGTCGTTAAATGACTTCCGGGAGCCCACTGGCAGCCAGAAAGTAATAGCGCAGCCGACAGCAGCGCAGAAGAAATTTTATATTTTATTATTTCCATCAACCTGACTTATTTATCGAAAAGGACACTTTTACTTTTGATTTAATTCTTACAGAGTCATAAATAAAAACCATGGCATTAATAATGGCGAACAAAACGACACGCATAAATTCTTTTTACGCCTTTGGGACAGGCAAAGACAATAAGCCTGAGCAACCGAAAACCTATACAAAGGAATGATTGTTGATAAACATTTTAGATACTGCAATGGCAGAAATGACATTATGAGCTTCTGTCAAAAGACAAAAACAAACCTTAAGTTCAATCACTTACATTTCAATTAAGCTATATTAAAAATCTCACGAAAGCAACTCCTCGAAATTTCATCGCGGATGAAGCACGCCTTAATATTTAAAACTTATCATGACAAATGAAAATAAATCGTTATCGAAAGGAGTAACATTGGATGTTTTATGATGAGTTAATGTCATTTAATCTTATAAAAAGAGGAGTTAATAAGCAGGATACGTGAGGATGTTCACAAATTTATTCAACATTGTACCAGAATATATAAATAAGAATTCTATTTAGATAATGATCTAAAAGTCTTAAAAGTCATGCCCGAATAAAAACAGACTTTATTATCCGGGCACCTGGTTAATTACTCCGCAATCACATACCCCATCACACGCTTCCAGCCGACCGGTTTTTTCTCAATATACACACCCTGTAATTCCGGTGAGAAACCAGGCAGCAGGTTGATGCCCTCTTCCAGCGCCATAAAGTAACGTTGCACCGCGCCGCCCCACAGTTCGCCGGGCACCACACACAGCACACCCGGTGGATAAGGTAAGGCACCCTCTGCGGCGATGCGGCCTTCGGCTTCGCCAATCGGCACCAGCTCGATATTGTCGCGGATAAACTCGTTGTGCGCGTCCTGCGCATTCATCACCACGGGCGGGAAACTCTTCTCGCGGAACATCTCTTTTTGCAGCTCTTTCACATCAAAACTGACGTACAGATTATGCATTTCCTGACACAGCTGGCGGATGGTGTAATTGCGGTAGCGGTCTTCGTTTTTACGGTAAACCGTCGGCAACACTTCGCTCAGGGGCGCATCTTCTTCGATGTACTGCTCAAAGCGGGCGATCTCCTCAACCAGCAGCTGCATTTTGGCCGGGGTTTCCGCCGGGGTCAGCAGGAACAGAATGGAATTGAGATCGCACTTCTCGGGCACGATGCCGTTTTCGCGCAGATAGTTCGCCAGAATGGTCGCCGGGATCCCGAACCCGGTGTATTTACCGGTGGTCGCATCAATACCCGGCGTGGTCAGCAGCAGCTTGCACGGATCGACGAAATACTGCTTCTCTGCATAACCTTCAAACGCATGCCAGCGCTCGCCCGGCACAAAGTCAAAGAAACGCACATCATTGGCCATTTGCTGCGTGTCATGGTTCTGCCATGCCACGCCGTCGACTACCGGCGGCACGAACGGCAAAATCATCGTGCACTGTTCGAGCAACATCTTGCGGGTTTCGATGCCGAGCTTCACACACTCCATCCACATGTGTTTACCACTGCCACCGGCGTGAATGCGCGCATTGACGTCCAGCGCGGCAAACAGCGGATAAAACGGGCTGGTGGAAGCGTGCATCATAAAGGCGTTATTAAGCTTTTTATGGCTGCAATGGCGTTTCTGGCCTTTGATGTGATTGTCTTTTTTGTGGATTTGCGACGTCTGCGAGAACCCGGCCTGCTGCTTATGCACCGACTGGGTGACGATGATGCCCGGATCGTTTTCGTTCAGTTCCAGCAGCAGCGGCGAGCACTCTTTCATCATCGGAATGAACTGCTCGTAACCGACCCATGCCGAGTCAAACAGGATGTAATCACACAGATGGCCGATTTTATCGACCACCTGACGCGCGTTGTAGACCGTGCCGTCGTAGGTGCCGAGCTGAATGATGGCCAGACGGAACGGACGTTTTTCGCCGGCACGTTCTGGCGCCACCCGCGTGATTTGCTGACGCAGATAGGTTTCATCGAAACAGGCGGCATCGATTCCGCCGATAAAGCCGAACGGGTTACGCGCCGTTTCCAGATACACCGGCGTCGCGCCTGCCTGTAACAGCGCGCCATGATGGTTGGATTTATGGTTATTGCGATCGAAAAGCACCAGATCGCCACGGGTCAGCAAGGCATTGGTGACCACTTTGTTGGCCGCCGAGGTGCCGTTGAGCACGAAATAGGTTTTGTCCGCGTTAAACACTTTGGCGGCATATTTTTGCGCATCTTTCGCTGATCCTTCATGGATCAGCAAATCGCCCAGTTTGACGTCCGCATTACACATATCAGAGCGGAAAATGTTCGGGCCATAAAAATCGTAGAACTGACGCCCCGCCGGATGGCGACGGAAAAATTCCCCGCCCTGATGCCCCGGACAGGCAAAGGTGGCGTTCTCCATTTCGACATACTTTTTCAGCGTATCGAAAAACGGCGGGAACAGCGCTTCTTCATAAGCCTGCGCCGCAGATTCAATCTGCGCGGCATAAAACGCCTGATTCGCATCAGATAGCGTAATCACGCCTTTCAGCGCCGGTAAAAACTCAGGTGAAACCTGCTCAGTTCCCTGCACGGCAACAAACGCGGGGATGCCAAACCCCAGGCTTTCGATCTCCGCCAGCCTGCCGTGGTTCAGATCCCCGACAGAAATAATGATCGCCGCGACGTCGGCAAAATCGGCGCGACGCAGGTCAGCCACCAGACGGGCGGTCTGGAGGTAAGGGGAAACGGAGGTGCTTGCTGCAAGTTTTAAAAGTTTCATTCAGACTCTCAAACAGTTAAGTAAGAGGGTGTGCCACAGGGCACGGCAATGAGCTGGTGCTTACGTCATAAGAGAAAATGCGCAGAGTCCAGCCCGGCAATTGACGCTGGCCTGAGTGAGACGGAACGTTGCCGTGAGGGCAATGGGAGACAGTTCGCGTTTCATGCTCAGCCGCGTCTGACAGACAACAGTAAAATCAGAGGAGTGGCGGGTGTCATTCTCTGTTTTTAATCATGCCTGACAGCGAGCAAAGGGTAGGCTTACCGCATGAAAGGATCTGCAAAAGGAGGAAAACTGACATCGTGGTGTTGACAGCACCCGGAGATCATCATCAGATTTTTTCTGCACGAACATAAAGCCACTGCCGCGCGATGTGATAAACCAGCCATGCCGCAACCCTCTTGAGCTGTCGCGTGAAAACGGGATCAGAGTTGTTTAATAAATCGGCGCAATAATGTCATCTTTCTTATCCCTGTTCAACCCTGAACATTGGGCGAAATTCTTTCAGAATGCGACATCCCGCCGCGGTCAATTGTGGTGTTTTTGCAAGGCATTCACGCGTGCCTGAAAGAGATGAAGGGAAAACCGGCAAATCGTCGTAAAAAACATCAGTCGGGTGACGAACCCGGCGGTTGTCACAAAAACCCGTTGACGACACATGCCCAATACGGTTTAATGCGCCCCGTTGCCCGGATAGCTCAGTCGGTAGAGCAAGGGATTGAAAATCCCTGTGTCCTTGGTTCGATTCCGAGTCCGGGCACCATATTTAAAGAAACCCGCCATTGGCGGGTTTTTTGCTTTCTGAGATACGGACTCTCCATCGAACTGCGTTCGATTATTCGTCTCATGCTGAGACTCACCCCTGCGGGGTCAGCGCAAGCGCTGCTCAAAGACGCTGCGCGCCTTTGTCCGAGTCCGGGCACCCTGTTTAAAGAAACCCGCCTATGGCGGGTTTTTTGCTTTCTGAGCTGCGGACTCTCCATCGAACTGCGTTCGATTATTCGTCTCATACTGAGACTCACCCCTGCGGGGTCAGCGCAAGCGCTGCTCAAAGACGCTGCGCGCCTTTGTCCGAGTCCGGGCACCCTGTTTAAAGAAACCCGCCTGTGGCGGGTTTCTTGCTTTCTGATGGAATCAACAACTCACGCCTTCCGCCATCCCCGTGTCAGGACCTTTTCTATCTCGACAATCACAAACAGCGCGACGCCGATCAGCAATCCGATGATCCAGTAGATGAACGGCAGCGGACGTGTGCCGAACAGTGTGTTCATCAGCGGGACGTAGATGATGATCGCCTGCAGGGCGAACAGCACGACAGTGACAATCCAGATCCCTTTGTTTTGCAGCAGACCACGGCTGAGGGAGAAATTATCCGAATCGCGGCAGTTGATCATGTAAACCCATTGCGCGGTCACCAGCGTTTGCAACAACACGGTGCGGATGAATTCCGGTTCATAGCCACGGGGTTGCAGCCACGCCTCAAGGATAAATGCGCTGATGGAAATCAGTAAACCGACGAAGGCCACGCGCCAGATGGCGTATTTATCCATCACATGCGCGCTGACGTTACGCGGCGGGCGACGCATAACGCGGCTTTCCGCTTTCTCAAACGCCAGCCCGAAGGAGAGCGTGGCGGACGTTGCCATGTTCATCCACAGGATTTGTACCGGCGTCAGCGGCAAAAGATTGCCCATCAGGATCGCGATGATGATCAGCAACCCTTGCGCAAGGTTGGTCGGCATGATGAACAGAATGGTTTTCTTCAGGTTGTCGTAAACCCGACGACCTTCCCTGACCGCGTTGGCGATGGTGGCAAAGTTGTCGTCTACCAGGATCATATCGGCAGATTCTTTGGTGACCTCCGTCCCTTTTATCCCCATCGCAATACCGACGTTAGCCTGCTTCAGCGCGGGGGCGTCGTTTACACCGTCGCCGGTCATCCCGACGATTTCACCGGTTTCCTGCAAGGCTTTCACCAGCCGGAGTTTATGTTCAGGGCTGGTGCGCGCAAAGATATCAAACTGCACGGCGGCCGTTCTGAGCTGCGTGTCATCCATATGCTCCAGCTCATAGCCGGTGATGGAGTTGCCGCTGTTGCCAATCCCCAGCATTTTGCCGATAGCCATGGCGGTTTCCTGATGATCACCGGTGATCATCTTGACGCGGATCCCGGCCTGCTGACATTCAGCAATCGCGACAATCGCCTCAGGCCGTGGCGGATCCATCATGCCCGCAATGCCGATCAGCACCATGCCCTGATTCAGCTCCGGGTGATCGAGCGCGGTGACCGGTTGATCGACCGGCTTCCAGGCCGCCGCCACCATACGCAGCCCTTCGCTGGCATATTGCGTGATCGCCGATTCCCAGTAAGCGCGATCCAGCGGTTGTGCGCCTTCCGGTGTTTGCTGGAACTGGCAGAGTTTGAGCAGCACATCCGGCGCGCCTGTCAGCATCACTTGTGACTGGCCGTTTCGCTCGCAGGCAATCGCCATGTATTTATAGAGTGAATCAAACGGGATTTTACTGCTGATCTGATGCGCCACCTCCGGCAGATGTGCCTTGGCGGCCAGCACTTTCAGCGCGCCTTCGGTCGGGCCGCCGGTAATTTTCCAGTGCCCCTGCGCATCCTGCGACAGCGTGCTGTCATTACACATATCCACCGTGCGCAGAAACTGGGTCAGCAGCGGCGAAGAGTCCGCAGGCTGCGGAGTGGCCTGCCCGGCAAGGGTGAAACTCCCCATCGGCTCATAACTGCTGCCTTCCACCGTCCAGACGTTGTCCGCCAGAATCACCGCTTTGACGGTCATCTCGTTCATGGTCAGCGTGCCGGTTTTATCTGAACAAATCACAGACATCGCGCCCAGCGTTTCCACCGTCGGCAGTTTCCGGATGATGGCTTTGGAACGCGCCATCGCCTGCACACCCAGAGAAAGAATGATCGAGATGATGGCCGGTAACCCTTCCGGCACCGCGGCCACCGCCAGGCTGATGACAGAAAGCAGCAGTTCACCGAACGGAATATCGCGCAGCAAATAACCGAAAATCAGCAACGCCGCCATCATGAACAAAATGATGACGAAAATGGATTTCCCCAGTTTGTCGATCTGCACCAGCAGCGGCGTTTTGTTGTCTTCTATCGAGGAAAGCATCTCATTGATATGGCCGAGTTCGGTGTGGCCGCCGGTGGCAAAAACCACCCCGCTGGCGGTACCGGAGCTGACCGTGGTGCCCGAGAAGGCGAGGTTCTTGCGATCGCCGATGGATTTCTCCCCCTCCAGCGAATCGGTTTTTTTCGAGACCACGGTCGATTCACCGGTGAGAATGGCTTCTTCAACACGCAGGTTATGGACGTCGATCAGGCGCAAATCGGCAGGGATTTTGTCACCGGGACGCAGCAGAACAATATCTCCCGGCACAATTTCATCGGTCCCCACGGTAACTTGTTGTCCGCTGCGTAATACCAGCGCTTCACTGGAAAGCATATTCTGAATGCTCTTCAATGATTTCTCAGCATTATTTTCCTGAATAAAACCGATCAGGGCATTAATGACTGCCACGCCTAATATCACCAGCGTGTCTACCCAGTGTCCCATGATCCCGGTCACCACGGCGGCGGCCAGTAATATATAAATAAGGATATCTTTGAAGTGAGAGATAAACTTTATAAATAAAGACTTACCTTCTTTTTGAGGCAACACATTCGGGCCATATTGCCTGAGTTTATTTTGTGCTTCCTCGGCAGTCAGCCCTGAGAGCCCGGATTGCAGGCCGGCGAGGCTTTCTTCTACGCTCAGCTGATACCAAAGTTTATCCGATGACGACGGTTGTGCAGCCTGTGGCGTTGTATTATCCATAATCCTTTGACCCCTGAAATGGTTCACGAATAAGAGAATAACAAACGAATTATCGTGCAGGTTTCTGGCAAGATACGTAAAGCTGTATAAACTATAATATACCGTGTTAAATAGTGTTAATTACCTGCCCGGAAAAACGAATAAACAAATAAAAACAACAGCTCACACCCGTCATAAGGGAATGCAGACATGATGAAATAAGTCAGTAAGATTACATGTAAATCCCTGCATATATTGTTTGTATTTATTATTTCGCGCGTTGTTCAATGAGGGGAAGTATTTTGAAAACTCGTTTTTCTCTCACGCTGGTCATCGCTTTACTGATAAGCGCCTGCGATCAGAAAACCCCGGATGCGCCGGTCTTACCGCGCCAGGTCAAAGTGGCAACGGCAGACGCCGTAAGCCTGGCCAGTACGCGGGTCTTTCCGGCACGGATCCTGGCCGGTGATAACACCGACATCGCCTTCAAACGCCCCGGCCAGCTCGATGCCTTAGACGTACGCGAAGGCCAGGCGGTAAAACAGGGGCAAATTCTCGCCCGTCTCTCCAATAATGATGCCCGCCAGCGGCTCAACGATCGCCGGAGTGCGTCCACGCTGGCCCAGCGCCAGTTCGAACGTTACCAGACGCTGGCCCGCCGGCACGTGGTGTCACAGGCCGAACTGGAAGTTCACAAAGCCAGCCGGGATTCTGCCCTCGCCGCGTTGAAAATTGCCCAGGAAGAACTGAACGATTTGAATCTGGTCGCCCCGTTCAGCGGCGTTATCGCCCGGCTGAACGTACGTAATCATCAGGTGATTGCGGCCGGGCAACCGGTCGCCACGCTCAGCCGCGCCGATGTGCTGGATGTCATTTTCAGCGTGCCGGAAAACCTGTTCACCAGTCTGGATATCCGTAACGCGCAGTATCGCCCGTTAGTGCGCATCAACACCCTTCCCGGCCGCGATTTCACCGCCAGTTACAAAGAACACACCGCCAGCAGCGAGGCCAATACTTTAACGTGGCAGGTCACGCTGACCATGCCGCGCCCGGAAAACTTCCCGGCGGTGGCCGGGCTGAGCGGCACGGTGACCGTCAATCCGGCAAACCTCGCCACCGCAACGCCTGACAACACGCTGGTTGTTCCGGTGGAGGCGGTCTTTAACCCGGACAGCCAGCAGCGCAATCAGGCACACGTCTGGCTGATTGCCGGAGAAGGCGACAAACTGCACGTCGAAGACCGAAAAGTGACGGTGGGTGAGATGACGTCGCGGGGGATTGAAATCACCGCCGGGCTTGAGAAAGGAGACAGGGTGGTAGCCGCCGGCGTGGGTGAATTACACGCGCAGCAACCGGTACGCATCTGGACGCGGGAACGGGGTCTGTAATGGGCATCAACGACAGCTTTATCAATAATCCGACGCGCGTATGGCTGGTGATCCTGCTGCTCGGCGTGGGCGGGTTGATGGCATTATTCAACATCGGGCGGCTGGAAGATCCGGCGTTTACCATCAAAACCGCCGTCGTTTCGGTGCAGTATCCCGGCGCCTCCTCGCAGCAGGTGGAAGAAGAAGTGACCTTGCCGCTGGAGAACGCCCTGCAACGCCTGCCTTACGTCGATAACATCACGTCAATTTCCGCCGTCGGTTTATCGCAAATCACCGTCAACATTGACTCCCGCTATCACTCCTCCGAACTTCCGCAGATTTGGGATGAACTGCGCCGCCGGGTGAATGACGCCACGCTGCAATTTCCGCCGGGCGTCAGTGCGCCCTTTGTGAATGATGATTTTGGCGACGTGTACGGCTATTTTTTCTCGATTTACGGCGACAGTTTTACCAATCCTGAGCTGCGCAAATATGCCGAACAGCTGCGCAGGGAACTGGTGCTGGTGCCGGGCGTCGGCAAGGTCGCCATCGGTGGCATCCTTCCTGAACAGGTCACGATTGAGATTTCCCGCGCAAAAATGGCGGCGTACGGCGTCACGCTGGCGCGCCTTTCGACCGTGCTTAACCAGCAGAACAGGGTGTCGGATGCCGGCAGTATGACCGTCGGCAGTGAGTCGATACGCCTGCATCCCACCGGCGGATTTCAAAACATTGATGAGCTGAATAATGTCCTCATCAGCCCGGCGGGGTCGACGCACAGCATTTATCTGCGCGATATCGCCGTCATTTCTCAGGGTGTCAGCGATCATCCGGGCAATATTTATCATGCTAATGGCCGTAACGCGCTGACCCTCGGCGTCTCTTACATTCCCGGCGTCAATGTCATGAACATCGGTCACGCCATCGAAGCCAAAATGAAGGCTTTGCAGGCCGAAAAACCCGCCGGGATCCAGCTGAAAGTCTTCTACGATCAGGCTGCCGAAGTCAAAAAATCCGTTGACGGATTTATCATTAACTTCCTGATGGCGCTGGCGATTGTGGTCGGTACGCTGCTGATTTTTATGGGGCTGCGCAGCGGGATAATTATTGCGGTGTCACTGGCGCTCAATGTGCTCGGCACCTTACTTATCATGTATTTGTTTGGTATCGAACTTCAGCGTATTTCCCTCGGGGCGCTGATCATTGCGCTGAGTATGCTGGTGGATAATGCGATTGTGGTGGTGGAAGGCGTGCTGATTTCCCGTCAGCAGGGCAATCCGCTGCTCAACGCCATCTCACACATCATTAAGCGCTCCGCCCTGCCGTTGCTCGGGGCGACAGTGATCGCCATTCTGGCCTTCGCGCCCATCGGGCTCTCGCAGGATTCCACCGGCGAATACTGTAAATCGCTGTTCCAGGTGCTGCTCATTTCGCTGATGCTCAGCTGGGTGACCGCCCTGACCCTCACGCCGGTGCTGGTGAAATGGGCGTTTGCCAATATGCCGGTGGCGCAGAAAAAACCCGATGAACAGGCAGACCCTTACGGCGGCTGGATATTTCGCGTTTACCGCCGCCTGCTCAATGCGTTGCTGATCCGCCAGACCGTGACGCTGGTGGTGCTGGCGGCGCTGCTGGTGGCTTCCGTCTGGGGCTTTAGCTTCGTCAGGCAGAACTTCTTCCCTTCCTCGAACACGCCGATTTTCTTCGTCGACCTCTGGCTGCCTTACGGCACCGATATCAACTACACCGCCAAAATCGCCGGTGAAATCGAAAAAAACATCAACGGGCAGGAAGGCGTAGAAAACACCGTGACCACCGTCGGCCAGGGAGGAATGCGGTTTATTCTGACCTACAACGGCCAGCGCCAGTACTCTAATTACGCGCAAATCATGGTGCGGATGGACGATCAGCGCAAAATCGCCGGGCTTGTCCAGCGCACCGAGCAGGAGATCCACCAGAATTTCCCTGAAGTGAATGCCCGTCTGAAACGCATCATGTTTGGCCCTTCCGGCGACAGCGCGATAGAAGTGCGGATCAAAGGTTCTGATCCCGACACCTTGCGCAATATCGCCAGCCAGGTGGATCAGATAATCCTGGATGACGGCGCAGCCGACGGCGTGCGTAACGACTGGCAGGATCGCAGCAAAATGGTTCGCCCGACGTTCTCACCGTACCTTGGCCGCGAGCTGGGCGTTGACAGAGCGGAAGTCGACAGTGCGTTGCAGTTGAATTTCAGCGGCAGCACGGCGGGGATTTACCGCGACGGCTCCACGCTGATGCCCGTGGTGTTACGCCCGCCGGCGGATGAACGGCTGGATGTGGATCACATGGCCAATATCATGGTGTGGAGCCAGACGCGTCAGCAGTTTATTCCGCTGAGCAATGTGGTGAGTGAGTTCCGCGTGGAGTGGGAAGATCCGCTGATCATGCGCCGCGACCGTATGCGCATGCTGACGGTGCAGACAGACCCGGATGCGGCCACCGGGGAAACCTCCGGCGACATGCTGGCGCGCATCAAACCGAGCGTCGAGGCCCTGAAACTGCCGCACGGCTACAGCATTGAGTGGGGAGGTGATGCGGAGAACTCCGCCGAGGCGCAACAGGGGTTATTCACCACGCTGCCGATCGGCTTCCTGATGATGTTTATCATTACCGTACTGATGTTCAGCTCGCTGAAAAACGCCATCGCTATCTGGCTTACGGTTCCGCTGGCGCTGATCGGCGTCACCTTTGGTTTCCTGCTGACCGGCATTCCGTTTGGATTTATGGCGCTGATTGGTTTGCTCAGTCTGAGCGGCATGTTGATCCGCAATGGGATCGTGCTGGTCGAGGAGATCAATCAGCAGAAAAAAGTGAAGAGTCAGGCCGAAGCCATTGTTTACGCAGCCACCTCGCGCCTGCGCCCTATTCTGCTGACCGCCTTTACCACCGTGCTGGGGCTGGCGCCGTTGTTACTTGATGTATTTTTCCAAAGCATGGCAGTTGTTATCATGTTCGGGCTGGGATTCGCTACAGTGCTGACACTTCTGGTTCTGCCTGTGATTTACAACTGTTTTCATCGTGAAGGACAACGCAGCCAACAATGAACACCACGGGACTCAACATTATTAAAACCCTCGGCTGCCTGACCGCCGTCACCTTTTTCACCGTGTACAACACTTACGACGATTACAACTATAACTACGACACCGTATTGGCCTTTCTGACCTTTATCTCCACCATCGCCACACCGTTATTTTTTGTGGTCAACGGCTACATGGACGCCGGTTCCTGCTCTGAGGACACCACCTCTGAATGGCAGATGAGAAAGATCCGCGGGATATTAACCCTGTTTATTTTCTGGTTCTCCCTCTATTACCTGTGGGAGCCGTATCAGAAAGGGTATCTGATCCAGCCATGGTTTATCTTTTCGCTGGTGATCATTTACACCTTCCACACGCTGGTGGACTGGCTGGCTCAGCGCACGCGCGTGCTGGCGTGCGTGATTGCCGTCTTACTGATTTTCTCTTTCGCTTACGATCTGCTGGCGCTCTATTATCCGGCGCATCAGGCGTTATCCGTGCCCGCGCAGTTCCGCATCTGGACGTGGATCCTTTATTACCTGACCGGCCAGCTGCTCTTCGACCCGGCGGTTTCCAGGCTTTATGGCCGCCCGCGCGTGGCGACCTTCGCCGCAATGGCCATTCCTTTCGTGTATATCTTCACCTGGCTGTATGAGAAGCACTTTTTCTTCTCGCTGTTCAGGCTCGAGCGCAACAGCTTCATCCTGACCGGCTCGCAGGTGTATCTGCTGGTGGTGCTGATCATCATTGCGGCCAACGGCGTGAAAGCAGACGCGGTGAAAAGGCCGGTCGGCGAAATGGTCGGCGCGCTCGGCAAAACCATGACCGGCGTGTATATCCTCCACTACACCTTTTTCAACATCCTGATCCAGTGGATCCCGATTCACTCACTGACCGCGAAACTCTTCGTCATCCTGCTGACGTTCCTGCTCTCGGTAGTGTCTTCCACCTTGCTGCTGAAAAATAGCCTGACGAAAAAGCTGATTACCTTCTGACAATATCCGCCGTGAAACCGGCTGAACGGGCATAAAAAAAGCCGAAGAATGTAGGTGCATTCTTCGGCTTTTGACCCGATTCGCTGAGCAGTCAGCGTGCTTCATCCATAGAGTTTAAGCCGGGCCGTGGCTTTGGCAGAGGCCAGATCGGCCTGTACCATCTCAATCACCAGATCCTGCAATGAGGTTTCCGGCCCCCAGCCCAGCTTGTGGCGCGCTTTCACAGGGTTGGCGGAAGCTTTGCACTTTTCCGCCGGGCGGATATAACGGGGGTCAACGGCCACGACCACATCCCCGACTTTTAACGCCGCGGCAATCGGGCTGATAATGGCCGCAATCACCCCTTTCTCCTCGGTACCTTTCCCGACAAAACGCAGTTTAATACCCAGCTCCAGCGCCGCGAAGGTAACGAACTGACGCACCGTATACTGAACGCCGGTGGCGATCACAAAGTCCTCCGGGCTGTCCTGCTGCAACATCGACCACTGCATTTTGACGTAATCTCTGGCATGGCCCCAGTCACGCAACGCATTGAGATTACCGAGATACAAACACTGCTCCAGCCCCTGCGTAATGTTCGCCAGCCCGATGGAGATTTTACGGGTGACAAAATGTTCGCTGCGGCGCGGGGATTCATGATTAAAAAGAATGCCGTTGCAGGCATACATACCGAACGTTTCCCGGTAATTCACCACGGTCCAGAAATCAGAAATCAACGCAATGGTTTGTGACGCACAAAGGCCGGAGGTCACCATTTCATTGATGGTCATGGCGTTAACCAGGCCGCACAGTTCGGAGGGCGAGGCATGATAATAACGGGTTTTATTCGCCAGCCCCTGAGAACGGATCCCTTCCAGCATGCGCAGCGCACTGATATTCGCCCTCATGGGAGGATAACAGGCGCGCAGGCATTCAGCGGTGGTCTGGCGCAGACTGCCCAGATTATAAATTTCATCTGGCCGCAGGGTGGCTAACAAATCATTCAGACTGGCATCATCAGAAAAATTTTCATCGTGAAGATGAAAATCCGGGGACTGAAGCATCAGTCCGTCAGCGGGAAATTCATTTTGCTCTCCCGCCACTACAGGAATATGTCGATTAATACCATGGACTGTATAGCCTTTTTTTAATAAAAGCTCAGCCAAATAAGAACCATCTTGTCCAGCTATACTGGTAATAAGTGCAACTTTAGACATACAGGATCCTTGGATTACAATTAAAAAGAACACATCTTTTTGGATGCACGATTAGAATTGTAAGGTCTTAAAAATAACAAATACAAACCAGACGTAAGAGGTGAAATAAGACAAGGTGAACGTAATAAAAAACCTAGTAGATTATTTTTTTGCTCTCGCTAAATTCATTCCATTTCCCTTTTATATATTCCTCCAGCTCGCGGTGAAAACGTTCTGCAGAAAATCGCATTGCATTGTCCCGGCAGTCTTGCGCAAGAATAGAATTTCCAATCATCTCGAACTGCCGCACGGCCTGTATCACCGAGGTCACACTCTGTTCGGCATAAAACAGCCCGGTCGCCTTCGTTTCGCCGTAAGGTCTGATGGTTTCGAGTACGCCGCCTTTGCCAAAGGCAATAACCGGTGTGCCACAGGCCTGGGCTTCCACCGGCGTAATGCCAAAATCTTCTTCCGCAGCAAAGACAAATGCCTTGGCGCGCCGCATATGATCCTGCATAACGGCATCGGGCTGATACCCTAAAATCTCGACATTCTTTTCGGCCTTAGCCTTAATTTTTGCCATTTCCGGGCCATCACCGATCACCACCAGCTTTTTATCCGGCATCTGGCTGAACGCCTCAACAATCAGATCAATACGCTTATAAGGCACCATGCGGGACGCGGTAAAATAAAAGTCCTCTTTCTCTTCCTGCAACAGAAAACGCGTCACATCTACCGGCGGATAAATAACATCCGCATCACGCCCGTAGACTTTTTTTATCCGGCGGGCAATGAACTGTGAGTTCGCCAGAAAGTGATCAACGCCGTTCGCCGTGCGGTAATCCCAGATCCTTATCTTGTGTAAAAACCAGCGGGCCAGTTTACCTTTCAGCCCCTTGTTTAATCCCGCCTCACGTAAATACTGATGCTGAAAATCCCATGCGTAACGTATCGGAGAATGCACGTAGCTGATGTGCAACTGGTCAGGGCCGGTTAATACCCCTTTTGCCACCGCATGGCTGCTGGACAAAATAATGTCATGTTTAGTCACGTCGAGTTGTTCAATGGCCAGAGGCATTAAGGGCAGATAGTGTTGATACTTTGTTTTGGCGAAGGGTAGACGCTGAATAAAAGAGGTGGTGGAGTCTTTGCCATAAAAAAACTTTCTCGACTCATCTGATAAAAAATCCACCACGGAATAGAGTTCAGACTCCGGGTATATTTTAATAAATTCCGCGATAACTTTCTCTGCCCCGGCAAATGTCACCAGCCAGTCGGCGACAATTCCAACACTTACATCATTTGACATAATCAAACCTCAGAATTTTTATTATTCTTTGCACAAAATAGCCAGAATACTTTGTGTCTGCTTTTGCATCAGGGCGATATTGCCGCGCGACTCCACATTCAGACGCACCACGGGTTCAGTGTTTGAACTGCGAAGATTAAAACGCCACTCTTCAAATTCAAGGCTGATACCGTCGGTATAATCGACGTGCAGTGCGTCGCTTTCATACACGGCCAGTACCCGGCCAATGGCTTCTTTCGGCTGAAGGATAACGCTGTTGATTTCCCCGGAGGCAGGATAGGCCTTGATCCGGTCATGAATCAGGGTTCTTAATGACTGGCCTTTCACTAACAATAATTCAGCCACCAGCAGCCACGGAACCATGCCGCTGTCGCAGTAATAAAAATCCCTGAAATAATGATGGGCACTCATTTCACCGCCGTAGACAGCATTTTCAAGGCGCATACGCTCTTTAATAAAAGCATGTCCGGTTTTAGACATCACCGGCACACCGCCCGCCTGAGTGACAATATCAATGGTATTCCAGCTTAAGCGCGGATCATGAATAATGCGCGAACCCGGGTGTTTTTCCAAAAATGCATCGGCGAGCAGGCCGACGATATAATAACCTTCAATAAATTCGCCGGTGTGGTCAAACAAAAAACACCGGTCAAAATCACCATCAAAAGCGATGCCCATATCAGCCTGATATTTGATAATGGCATCCGTGGTATCCTGACGGCACTCCGGCAATAACGGGTTAGGAATGCCGTTGGGGAAATTGCCATCAGGGTTATGATGAACCTTTATAAACTCAACCGGCACACCCGCCGCGATAAAACGCTGTTCAATCGCATCCACCACATGCCCGGCAGCACCATTGCCTGAATTAAGCACTAATTTGAGCGGGCGGCGAAAATGTGAAAAATCGATGTAGCCGATCAGTTTATCGACATAAGCATCAAGTACCGATGCCTGCTCATAAGTGCCGCGTTTTTCAGGGGCGATATCAGTAAACTGATTCACCTCGGCAAGACGCTGTATTTCGTGAAGCCCGGTATCGCCGCTGACGGGTTTTGATTCTTCGCGCACCAGTTTCATGCCGTTATAGTTCATCGGATTATGGCTGGCGGTCACTTCAATGCCGCCATCAAGACTGAGGTATGACGTTGCGAAATAAATCTCTTCCGTCCCCGTGACGCCAATATCCACCACGTCCGTGCCTGAATCTTGTAATCCCCTTGCCAGTGCCAGTTTTAATGCTTCGCTGGTTAAACGGACATCGCCCCCTACTACCATTTTGGTCGGCTTTAAATATTGCCCGTAAGCCCGTCCGATGCGGTAAGCGATATCTTCATTTAATTCAGTACCCAGTTCGCCCCTGATGTCATACGCTTTAAAACACGTCAATTTCCCAGACATAATTAACCCTCAAATTAACAACGGCCATAATGGTCTTTGATACGAATAATATCGTCGTCTTCCAGATAGGCGCCGGACTGTATTTCTAATATTTCCAGAGGGATCTTTCCGGGATTTTCCAGCATATGTTGCGAACCGATAGGAATAAACGTGGACTGGTTTTCGGTCAGTAAATATGTTTTATCATCCAGCGAGACTTTTGCTGTTCCGGAAAGAATGACCCAATGTTCAGCGCGATGGTGATGCATTTGCAAAGAGGATTTGCCGCCGGGTTTTACGGTTAAACGGTTTACGTGATATCGAACCGTATTCACCACATTGTCATTTCGTCCCCACGGGCGATATGACTCGCGATGCACACGATATTCCCTGCGCTCCTGATTTTTTAAAAACTCAACGACTTTTTTAACGTCCTGCACCTGAGATTTATCAATAATCAATACGGCATCTTTGGTATTCACAATCACCAGATTCTCAACACCAATGGCCGCAATAAATTTCTCATCGGTATTGATATAACAATTTGTGGCGTTATGAGTGAAGACATCACCGGTCACAGCATTGCCGTTCGGATTCTTATTATTGACCTCCCACAGCGCCGCCCAGGAACCTACGTCATTCCAGCCTGCATCCAGCGGCACAACGATAGCCTCGGTGGTTTTCTCCATCACGGCATAATCGACAGACTCGTCCGGGCAGGCGATAAAGGCCGCTTTATCCACACGGATAAATTCTTGCTGCTCATCAGGTTGCGCTGTTTCAATGGCTTTGAGACAGGCATCGAGAATATCCGGCCGGTATGTTGCCATCTCTTCCAGAAAGCGTTTCGCGCGGAACAAAAACATTCCGCTGTTCCAGTAATATTCGCCGGTTTCCAGATATTGCAGAGCGGTCTGTAAATCAGGTTTCTCAACAAAACGCTGCACCCGAAAAACGGGGGCAGACGGGTTGTTAAATTCCGTGCCGCGTTGAATGTAGCCATAGCCGGTTTCAGGCCCGGTGGGAACAATACCAAAGGTGACTAATTTCCCCTGTTCGGCAAAAGGAATGGCGTTGTTAACCGCCTGATGAAAGGCCTCGATATTCTCGATAACATGGTCAGCCGCCAGTACCAGTAATAAAGGATCATAATCCTCATCGATAGCGCTAAGTGCCGCCAGTGTAATAGCCGGAGCCGTATTTCTTCCGACAGGTTCAAGAATAATATTATTCGACAGCTGATTAATTTGTCGTAATTGTTCCGCCACCAGAAACCGATGCTCTTCATTACAGATCACCAGGGGGTTAGAAGTCTCTAAACCTTTTAAACGGGTAACTGTTTCCTGCAACATAGATTGCTCGCCATAAAGGCGTAAAAATTGTTTGGGATAAAGCTCGCGGGACATTGGCCATAAACGGCTACCGGTACCACCGGCCATAATGACGGGAAGGATCATAATTACCCTCTGAAATTTATTCATTTCAAGATTAGCCCCATAAATGAGACTAATAATTTAATCTGAAATGATATTGATAGTTAAAATATAAAAAATAATTTCTTTCGCAGTGAGAATAATAAAAAGGCGACAATAAGAGAAAAAACAAGAGTCAATGCATAAAGAAGTGAAACAGAGAGGTTAAGATATTTTTCTAAAAAGAAAATAACATAAGGATGAACAAAATAAACAGCTGCTGCAATCAAAGCGAAGCTTTTTGATTTTAAATGCGTAAAATAAACAACGTTACTTTTCATTAATAATATAAAAAGCAATGGGCAGAAAATCAGCAGCGAGATAATAAAATCAATGTGGTACGATATTTTTTTGAACAAATATATATTAGTTAAACAAAGTTCCAGTGAGAGAAGGAGGAAAGAAAAGAATAGCAAAATTACGCATCTGGTTTTTGACAATTTTTCAATCAGATTATTTTTGGCAATATATACTCCTATAAACATCATAGGAAAACCAAAGAACAAACCGTTTCTAAATATCCAGTACTGTGAGAAAACTTTAAACATCAGACTATCAGCCTGCAAAAATATTCGCGCATACTGCAAAATCCATCCGATGATAAACAAGGAGACACACAATAACAAAGCATACCGGAGATCTTTGACGTAATATAAAATCACGCCTCCTGATGCCATAGCAGCAACATACCAGAGGTGGTGATAGCCAAATAGAGCCTGAGAAATAAAAACAGCAATATGTTGCGGTGTGAGTCCGTCAGTCGGGATATACATTGGTAAGTATATTATCTGCCAGACTGCAAATAATAACAGGGCCCGGCACAGCCACTTCCTGAAAAGGAATTTATCCGTCACATATTGTTGAAAAAAGTATCCATTGATGATAAAAAAAATGGGCACTGCCATTCTGAAATAACCATCAACAGTGAAAAAATTAATTTTTCTAATTTCAGAAAAAACATTGACGTGAATAGCAACCACCATAAAAATTAGCAACAATCTGAATATATCAGCAGACTGGTTTCTTTCATTTATTGTTGAAGGCATATCGTCTCACTCAGGAATTAAATTTAAATCAGGGCAAGATCCTAAAACTTACTTGCGCTACTTTAACTGAGAACTGATGAAGGTATTATTAGAAGTAAATTTTCTCAGTCGATTTTCAGGTGCACTTACATTTCCTGGAGAAGAATATATTTCATTATGAGTTGCGTTATTATTTTTCAAGACAATGATCGCGCTGCAATCCTCACCGGTGACATTCTTGATGACATTGTATTTAGAATATATTGTCAATACGGCATCACAGTTTTTACCCTCTATCTTGTTCAATGTGTTAGGTTTCAGGGGGTTTAAAGTGTCTTTCATACTGTAAAATACTGATACCGCAGTCTTTGCGTTACCTATAAAAATATTTTCCACCACACAGCCTGAAGAGTTATTAATGAGGATACCTTCCGAAGTATTTGTTCTCCCCAAATCGGGAATAGTAATATTTTTTATGATGCAATCTTCGCACAGATTTGTAGCAACACCACTACCATTAGGGGTATTGGCAGTCATTGGCGCATCTTGTCTGGCATTATCTATCGTGCAGTTTGTCGAATTGGCAATGAACCCGATGGAGTAATAAGTTCTTCTTAAATCCGGCTTTATGACGACAAGATTTTTCGCAGAGCAGTTATGGTTAGAAGGCGTTTCTGGTGGAACATCGGAGCCCATGCCAATCAGCTGCGTCCAGCCCATCCCCCAGATATTGTATGCGTGACAATCTCTTGCGTTGACAAAGTTAATACCATATCCCCCCCAGGCTTGTTCATTTTCGGATGTAAAGATTGCCTGAAGCAGTACGTCATGAATGAGTGAATTTTCTGCCTGCACAAACTCAGGGTTATCTCTAAGATATTGTCTTTGAGCCGGATTTTTAAAGTCTGGATTGATGGTTGTTGATTTTTTTTTGCTTCGGTACCATTCATGAGCAAAATAGCTGTTTGCTTCCAGACTGGAACCAATAACGAAACCACCCCGCCCTTTATTAAAAATAGGATCTTCGAAGATGATTTTTGTTGTTGCTCCCTGCCCGTAAATTTCAGTATTACTGGACAAATAAATTGGGAAAGTTAACCGGTAATACTTAATGGGGTCGGGCAGGTGAATCCTCGCGCCACCTATTTGTTTCGCGTAATCACAGGCTTTCTGAAATGCCGGAGAATCATCATGGATCCCGTCACCCCTTGCACCAAAATCGACGATATTCAACAACGTCAACTGGCTAAGATCGACCAATTGCGAGAAGGCCGTATTCTGAATAAACCAGGTACTCAAGGTTGAAAGGCCTAGCAGGCGTAAAAATAAGCGCCGATTGACCCCATTGTTTATGTTGAGAGAAACGTTTTTATGTATCACTTATAACTCCATCATTAATTTTCCGGTTCTCTTTTGTATATAGCCATCGTAAATAAAAAGAAAGGTACGCTGACCCAAAAGGTAGATATATCTATAAAAACCCCAGAAACAACATAAGCAATGATCAGAGCGAACTTATCTCTGTTGTTTTTATACACCGACACACAGAGTGACATAAGAAATGATAAATAGAGAAGTAAACCAATGACACCCGTTTCTACAGAAAGGGAAAGGAACATATTATCAGGGATTAGACCATACTTTTCAGTGGATAAACGATACCCCACACCCAGTAATGGATTATCGCCAACCAAGCCTAGTAATAAAGCCCAAGTTGTAAACCGTCCCGAACTGATGTCTTCTTGATTAGCACCAGAAATTCTTGCCCAAAAAGAGGTCAGATATTCATTATTCATGCCCACGATCAGCAGAGAAACGATACCCGCAATTATGATAAATAACGTACCTGGCTTAATTTTCCTCTCTAAAATCAGATTGGTGATGAAGTAAACCAACATAGCTACCATAAGACTTCTCGACATGGACAGATAAATATTGATAAGAAGGCAAGTCATTAATCCAAGGAAAATTATCGGACTTTTCCCCATGCGTTTAAGTTCGATAAAAGCGGTTATCGCCAGCAGTAGAATAAGATTACTGTATGCACTGGAGTCTTTTGCCACTCCCCCGGCGCGGTACACATACCCCATGCCAGGATATTTATACATTTGCGTTGCAGTTAGCGCAGTACTTTGTAGAAAAAAACCTATTGTCGATTCCAATGTCACCAGAAAGAAGAGTGTAAACACAAATATCGCAATACGATTGTGCTGTTTTTCATTCATCCCGCGACTGAAAACCAGGATAAGTACTCCGGGAAGGTACATTTCCAGCATCCGAAAAAATCTTAGGTACGCTGAAATATGGTCTGCATTACCGGGATAGTATAAATAGCTGTAAGTGATACCCACTAATACCCAGGCAGCCCAGAACAGAAGAAACGTGATAATAAAAATGGACTGTTTATTCTTTTTTCTCTTGGTTAAAAGAAAAAACAATACTGACAGCATCATAAAAGGAAATCCAATTTCCAGACCTGATATATTTCCACGCCCAAAGGGAATTAATGTAATTATTGCCATCGCAATACAGGCAAACTGAATTGCAACACTGTCTTTATTCACTTGTTGCATTGAAACCTTCATTATCAGCGTTGAATGTCAGTGTAAAGATTCAATTCTGCAAGATAAGTTTTTTCCGGTGAAAATCTCTGAATGATGAATTCTTTCCCCGCCCTAATAACCGTTGCGTTATCATTTTTAACTAACTTTAGTTTCTCAGAAAGTTGATTGACGTCTCCTAGCTGATAAAGAAAACCCGTGATGTTATCTTTAATGAGCTCAGAATTCCCACCCGAAGCTGATGCTAAAACCGGGATTTCGTACAACTGCGTTTCAAAAATGACTCGTCCGAGTGGCTCACGGTCCGAAGGTACACATACCAAACCTACATCTATCAGTTTTTCACGGACATCAGAAACAAAACCCGTGAACTCGACACGATCCTGCAAGTGATTATTTTCGACAAAGGCCAGTATTTTCCTATGGTACTCACGGTCTTTTTCTGTGCTTCTGGGTTCACCGATAAACCTAAGGGTTACACAAGGGTCATTCATTAATGAAAAGGCCTTCAGCACTTCCATTTGATTCTTGACTTCAGTAATAGCCCCGATAACAGCAATGACGTATCCTTTTGCCTTAACTCTATTTTCAACGTCAATCCTATCGAGAAACTTAAGGTCCAACGGGTTGTAAATCACATTGATTTTCGATAATGAACCGGAGACTCTACTAAAAGTACTTTTCACATATTCCGAGTTGGCTAAAATAACCGTTGAAAGTTTATAAATGATATTATCCACAAAGCCATGGTTTGAAAGTTCAATACCGCATCGCGCCCGGAATATAGTCTTTTTGTTACGTAATCTGAATGAAGGCATTGAAAACAAACCATCATAAAAAGTATTACAATGCACTATCGAATAGTCCCTGCTTTTTGAAAGTGTTTTTAACAAAAGATTTAAACCACCCATAAACCTGGAATTAAAAGGTTTACTATTTATATATTCTATTTTCCCTTCATTAATTCCAGACTTTAACAACTCTTGTTTATATTTCTGATTTCCCTGGTCGATAATAATACGAAATTCTATGTCGCTGCTGATTTTCTCCAATAATGCAATCAGGCTTCGTTGCCCTCCAGCAACATCATGACAGGTATCAACGTACAGAACTTTTTCTTTCTTCATATTAGGGTTCCCTTATAAATCTTTCAAAGTCAACTCTGCAAGTTTTGACCAAGTGAACATTTTAACTGCATCTATACAATTATCGCTAAATTTGACAAGTAAATCCCGTTCCCGATAAAGCTTGAGTATTGCCTCAGAAATATCGTTAATATTTTCCTTAACAACCAGCCCAGTTTTATTATGCTGCACAACCTCACTGATAGCACCGACATCTGTGGCGATGGAAGGCATGCCATATTTACCTGCTTCCAAAAACACCAGTCCGAAACCTTCTATTTTTTTATTGCTGTGCTTAGCTGCTAATATGAAGACTTTATTTTTTTTATAGATTTCTTCAAGTTCTGCGTCTCCAACATTGGAGCGAATTCGCAAATTAACTTTGTTTATTTTAGCTAAATCTTCAAGATTTCTTTTGAAATCATCACTTCCATTACCGACGATAGTGTAAAAAATATGGCGGCGAACTTCATCAGAGAGCAATCCTAAGGATTGAATGACATAGTCATATCCTTTCCTGTCATCAAGTCTTCCGACAGTTAATAAATTAAATTCGGTCGAGAGAACATCTCTGATATAAGAGTCATTACTTAAAATAATGTCCTGAGATACCCCAAGATAGGTGACAATAACAGGCACCGATGCAGGAACATGATGATTTTCCAGAAGTATACGTTTCGTATAGTGGCTGTTTGTAAAAATTGTCTGAACACCAGAAAATAAATTCAGGAACATCGCGAAGATAGAGGCTTTACCGTGTTTGAGATTAAGCACTTCACTACCATGCAACATCAGGTTAAATTCAATCTTTTTACCCAATCTCAGCGCATTAACACATTGTATCGCAATCCAAAATGGCCAGTCAGCGGCGAGAATATAGTCATATTGAGTAAAGTCTATTGACCGAACTTTTTTGATCAACTTCGGCAAATGCCAATACTTAAATTGCCCCCCAGGGACAAGGTTCAAACTGATTCCTTCGCTTAAGTGGCTTCGAATCAGTGATCCGTCATACTTCGGTGCAACCAGCGTCACTGCGTAATCTTTTTTTATGGTATTTATCAGCTCTTCACAATACCTGCCGATGCCACCTTTGAAGGGGTAAAATTCATTTGTAAATATCAAAACACGCTTCACGATGCACCCCCGGTTATTTTATTTCTGGCAAAATTAAAGACTTCACGAAGAGCATTAACTTTCAGTAAAGTGCAAGAAATGGTATATACAACCCCCCCGAGGAAAATTTTTATAAAGATATCCAGCATACCGTTATCCACCTGAATGTAATTAACCGATAAATACATCAATATGGTTGAAATAATCACTGTAAACATATCTTTCAACTGTTTAAATGCACCGTATCCGAACAGTTTCCCTGGGTAGTAAGCATTAATAAAAAAGTAGCAAACTGAAACGGCGAAATTACTCATCACCATATATTCAAGACCAAATGGAGCAGAAATAAATAATCCCGCAATGGTTAAAGGAAACTTAATGAGATCGATTTTTAAATACAAATCTGACCGACCTATCGCATTTAGCAGATTGGCATTGATAGCTCCCAGCGGAATAATCATACGCGACAACGCCAACCATTGAATGATATAAACAGAAGGTAACCATTTATCTGTCAGAAACACTTTCACGAAAGGCTCGGCGATGACAACCAATCCGACCATGCAAGGCAATACTATAAATGCCGTCATATCCAGACTTTTTTTATAAATACTCATCAATCTTTCCCGGTCATCTTGCGCCGCCGCCATGACCGGAAATAATACACCTTGCAATACATTGAATAAATTTACTGAAAGCAAATCAGGCAAGTTTCGCCCTTGCGAATAGAAGCCGACTTCCTTGCTGGTGAAGATTCTGCCTATCAAAATTGAATACGAATTATCAGATAAAACTCCCATTAATCCAGCCAGGAAAACCTTGGAGCCGAAGTTAAAGAGTTCTTTAGTTCTTGAAAAAGAAAATTCAAATTTAGGTCGCCATTTTGACACTATAAACATTAAGAGAGTCACGAATGCAGAGTAACTGATTGCCTGATATACCAAAGCCAATACACCATAACCGCGGTAGGCCAGACAGAGGGCTAATATACCACTGACCAATACGGCCCAGAAATTAACGAGAGTTTTTAATCTAAAATTAAGTTCGATACTCAGCTTGGCGATTTGTACGACACTTAGTGATTTAATCACTATGCTCAACGAAATTAACCTGATTACGTCAATCAACCGGTCATCTTTGTAGAAATGGGCAATTTCTGGTGCAAAATAATACAGCAGACAATATATGATCAAACCTAAAGAAAAGTTAATAAAGAAAACTGTCGAATAGTCCAGATCGGTGCGGTTTTTTTTCTGAATAAGCGCCTGAGAAAACCCACCATTAATAATGACGTCCGAAAGGACCAGAAATACAGCCACCATACCTACCAGCCCATATTCTGCCGGGGTAATCATTCGCGCAATCATGATTCGAATGACAAACTGCCCCCCCTGAACCATAAATCGTTCAATCGCATTCCATATCAGGCCGGATATCGTGCGTTCTTTTAATGATTTAATCGTCATGTTCTTTATCTGCGTAGGCATAACCATAATGGCTGTAGCCATAGCCATAATAACTGCTGGCCTTTTTAATCACGCTGTTAATAATACAACCTTTCACCTCAACGCCACTTTGCTCAAAACGCCTGATACTGACTTCCACTTCTTTGACGGTATTCATTTCGAAACGCGCAACCAACAAGGTGGTACCGACGTAACGTCCGATAATTGCTGCATCTGTCACGGCCAGAATTGGCGGTGTATCCACAATAACCAGATCATAATGTTCAGATGCCCAGGTCATCAGTGTCTCGAAGCGCGGGTGCATCAGAAGTTCGGCAGGGTTAGGAGGTAATTCCCCTCTTGATATGAAATCAATATTCACGGAGGAAACACTTTTGACGGCTTTATCAGGGCTTGTCTTGCCGGATAAAATACTTGAAAGCCCCTCATCAATATCTACTTTGAATAATTTGTGGGCATACCCTCTTCGCATATCCGCATCGATGAAAAGAACCTTTTTGTTTGCCTGAGCAATAACCGCCGCCAGATTGCTGCTGATAAAGGTTTTACCGGCACTTTGGCTTGGGCCAGAAATCATCAGCACATTGTTCTTGGCTTCCATCATCGCGAAATGCAGGCTGGTTCGCAGACTTCGAATCGCTTCAATCGCCAGATCGGCGGAGTTCTCGACCGCCAGAAAATTAGTGGCCGATGTTTTTCTTTTTGCCTTTAATGACCGCTTTTTGTCTGACTTATTGTTTCTGGTCAGCCACTCTGAAAGCGGGATACTGGCGTAAACGTTGATCCCTTTCTCTTCCAGCTGCTCAGGTGAATCAATGCCTTTACGCAGGAATACGCGCAGAAGCACCAATCCAACTGAAATCAGAGCACCCAATATCAGTCCAATTAATACAATCAGCACTTTCTTCGGTTTTACTGCTTTCGGCTCAGTCACGGCCGTGTCGATGATCCGCACATTACCAATTGCACTGGATTTGGCGATGCTCAGTTCCTGTTGACGGTTAAGCAGTTGCATGTAGATGGCGCGGTTGGACTCTGCGTCACGGCTAAGTCTGGCAACTTCCTGCTGGGTCGCGGGCATGGCGGAAACACTTTTGTTCAACCGATCCCGTTCCTTCAGTAAGGTCTGGCGCTTTTCTAACAGTGCTTTGTAGGTAGGATGATCTTTAGTGTAGAGCTGTGAAATCTCAGCTTCGCGGAACGTCAGCTCATTCAACTGGCTCTCGACATTCACTATCTGGTCGAGGATGGATTTCGCCTCAAGTGAAAGATCGACGGAGTCTTTCTGCCGACGGTAAGTATTCAGGGCATCTTCAGACGTGTTCAGATCCGTGCGCACCTGTGGTAATTGCTGGTCAAGAAAATCGAGACTCTTGGCGTCCTGCGCAGCCTGCCGGGCGATATTTTGATCGAGATAGTTCTGGCTGATACTGTTGAGGATGGCTGAGATCAGTTCCTGATTATCGCCGTTCAGCGAAAGGTTCAGGATGCCGGTGTCTTTTCCCTGGTCAGTGACGCTGAAGGCATCAAGCAAATCGTTTATCGCCCGTAATCTGCTCAGGTAATAGACGTTGAAACGGCTGCCCGCCGGAGCCTGAATATCATTGACCAGCAATGAAATCCCTTTCTCATTAAGCAGACTGCCAACCACGCCTTTGATGTCGATATTATCGCCTTCAACCCGATAATTATTTTTATCTATAACCGTAATCACTAATTTAGGAACATCGCCGCCGCCCGAAGGCACATACAAACGACTGATCGACAGCTTACCCGGTACGTCGCCGGTTAATCTTGCCCATCCCCGGCCCAGCAGCGGGAAGTATTTCTGTTTCACCACGGCCTGTAAGTTCAGATCATCTACCGTTTTTCCCAGGATCATTCGCGACTGCAATAACGCGATTTCAGGCGCTGACTGAGGCTGGGCGTCCGGCAATACCTGGCTCAGGCTTTCGAGGATCGCATTACCTTGTTTCTGCTCCACCTGAATCAGAGCATCAGCCTGATAAATCGGTGTGGCAAAGAGAACATAAATAATAGCCAGCACAGTAATCACCGAGGTGATGGCAATAATTAATTTACGGTGGTCAATAAGTTCGCCAATTAAACGACTTAAATCTATTTCATCGGAATCGGGTGAAGCGGGCGTTTTTGATATGACTGGAGACATGCGTTGATTTCCCTGATGGAGTTATCCGTTCAGTTTTTGTAACCAGGACTGACAGGCCTGGTCGATTAGCCGGTAAACAGACTCAAAGGCTTCCTGACTTTTTCGGTAAGGATCGGGGATCTCCCTCTGTCCGAGCCAGTGCCCCAGCAGCATAATCTTGCCGCGCGCCTCAGGTGAGATACGGCTGATTTGCTCCTGGTGAGATTTCTCCATTACCAGGATCAGGTCGTACTGGCGGCCAAGGGCAGAGGTAAACTGGGTGGCGTGGTGGTTTTCAAGCGCTAACAGGTGCTTTTTGGCGACCTGTATCGCTCCGGGGTCAGCCGGGTTACTCACCAGCGCCGCCATACCAGCCGAGTCTATTTTCTTATCGGGTAACATCTGCCTCAGCAGCCTTTCAGCTATCGGTGAGCGGCAGATGTTGCCCGTGCAGACAATCAAAATGGCATCAAACATTATGGATTCCACTGCCGCACGAAACGACCGGCCTCAATCATGTCATGCACGCCTGTAATGGTCGGGACAATCTGGGAAATCACGCGGTTCCAGCGCACGATCGGCGCGGTGGTGACATAGACAATATCGTAGGGTTGCAGCTGGAATTCGGTACTCATTACCATCGACGCCGCATCTTTGGCGTTAAGCTGGTAAATGTTGGCGATCTTGCCCTGATTGCTGCCTTTCAGCGGCCTGATAACAAAGATCCCCGAGGCATCAGCCATGCTCTGTGAAATACCGTCTGAACTGCCCAGCGCTTCCGCCAGCGTCATGCCGCTGCGATCCATTTTGAGCGTGCTTTGTTTGACAACTTCGCCCATCACGAACACTTTCAGATCATCATTACGCGGCACAAATAAAATATCGCCGGGATAAAGCAGGCGGTTCTGGGTCAGGTCACCCTTTTGCATCAGCGCATGCAGCGAAATCTGCGTGTCTTTACCGTTGTGGTTTAGCACCACATTGCGCCAGTCAGCGTCCGGCGCTAATCCGCCCGCCGCGTTAATCGCATCAATCACCGTGAGAGGAATGTTAGTGATGGGTTGCTGACCGGATTTTATGACTTCACCGGTGGTGTAAATTTTCTGTGAGCGGAAAGCCGCAATACTGACGTCCACCTGCGGGCTCTCTATATAGGTCGCCAGACGGGTACTGATATCTTCCCGGATCTGACTGACCGTTTTACCCGTGACTTTTAATTTGCCGATATAGGGATAGAAAATCGTACCATCGGCATTCACCCAGTTGCCGGTATCACTGGCACTGCGATATTGCCCGGCAGGGGTGGTGAGTTCCGGGTGATCCCACACCGTGACCATCAGCACATCGCCCACACCAATACGATACTGATAGGCTTTAAGCTGCTGATCTAATTCCAGATTGGGGCGCGCCGTGACAGCATCTGGCCGTAATCCGTCAACCAGTCGTGGCGTTAACGGATATACATTGACCAGTTTATCAATATCAAAATTGCTGTCCGGTTGTTCAACTACGTGCTTGTCCCCTGTATTTAAACTTTGTCCGGGTATGACGGTGCACGCACTCAATACACCGGACGTTAATATCACTAAAGAAATATTAAAAAAGCTATTTTTCATTATCTCACATCATCTGCTATTTAGTGTTAAATCTGCCTTCCAGAGTAATTCCGTATTCCCTTCCGGCAGTCGCGAATCATCATTCCTGTGTGAAGATATTAAAAAACAATCAAAAAATTCACGTCCACGACAGAGAAGCTCTGCTGACATGAAATAAAAGTAAGATTATTTATTTTGCAGATCTCATTATGGTAATGCGTTATTCAATGCTTGCCATGATCACAGGATAATTAATAGGCCCCTTCTTTTTTCAATACAACACCGATGGTTTTGAACAGAATGGCAATATCATTCCACATGGACCAGTTTTTAACATACCAGGCATCCAGATAAACCCGCGTGGAATAATCTACCTCACTGCGACCACTGACCTGCCACAATCCGGTCATTCCCGGCTTGCTCAGCAGGTAATACTCGACCTCATCGTAATAACGCACCAGTTCGGCAGTAATAATGGGCCGCGGACCGACCAGGCTCATCTCCCCTTTAAGTACGTTAAACAGTTGCGGTAACTCATCGAGACTGGTTTTTCGCAGGAAATGACCGATCGACGTTATGCGCGGATCGTTTTTGAGTTTGAAGGTCATGTCCCATTCCGCCCGGGCTTCTGCGTCACCTGCCAGCAACTCTTCCAAAACCTCTTTGGAATTAATCACCATCGAGCGAAATTTCAGGCACTTGAAGGGTTTGCCTGACTGCCCAATACGTTCATGACCATAGATAGCCGGGCCGCCGTCTTTGCGGACCTTGCGGGTAATGTAGATAAGCAGAGGCGATAACAGGATGATGATGCTCAGAGATGTGACGATGTCGAACAGCCGTTTGGTGACGCGCGAAGAAAATTTTGCCAGATTCTGATGCACGCGGAAGATCATCACTTCCTTGCTGAAAATAAACGACATATCGGTGTTATCCAGCGGCATACCGCGTAACGTCGGGATAACGGACACCGAACTGTAACCGTGGATCATAAATACCCGCAGCCATGCATTACGGATGCCGCTCTGATGCGACTCCACCGCGACAATAAACTGCGTTTTTTTATCGACATGCGTCCGTACCCAGTTCTCGTCAGAGGGCATGATACGTATGCCTTCAATCATATCTCCCGGCTGATCAGCACCTTCACTGGAAATAAACTGGGTGACGCGTAACCCCAGATTCCTGTCACTTTTGATGGCGCTATACGCTTCGCGGGCATTGTTGCCGCTGCCAATAATGATGGCATCGCGTTGCCAGAAGCCAAAGGCATGCAGCGCCTGTTTGGTCAGCATTCTCGCCACAGGGACCGCAATCAAAACAAGTATCCATGTCAGGACCCACAGGTAGCGCGAGAAATACCATTTGGCGAAAGCGATCACGGCGATTTCGATCAGAGCAAAAATCAGCAATGTACGAAGGATCTCCTTCAGCTCGAACCAAAATGTTTTGCGATAATAATAGTGCCTGAGGCGCAGGTGAAACCACGCAACGCAGCAGAATGCCAGTACGCCATGCAGGACAATCCAGCCGGCGGTCTGAGCATCAGGAATACGTTGCTCAAAGTGAGTCATGACATTATTTAGGATGCCCTTCGCTATATAAAGCGAAAGGGTGAAACTGAGGAAGTCAGATAAAGCGAGAAATAAACTGGCGCAAACATTTCTGGTGAGAAATTTCATATACCCCCCACAATAAATAATCAACCACCCTTTTCAGTGAGCCGAAAAGAGACGATATGATGGTGAATAAGATGCTGAGATTCAGGGCGTCAGCATGGAATTTTTTTATAATCATGTTTTTTGATTGTGCCGTTATTTCAGCTACGCTACCGCCCCTGGTTTACGGCCACCAATTTGCCAAAAAAAGAGTGCAATTATCCGGGCAGCAGGATCCCCTCACCTTGGGCATTCAGATGATGGCGATTCTTGCTTTAATGAATTAAAAAATTGATGCCTATTGATATTTACAGTGTCAGAAAAAAGACTGGATGAATTCCTCCTGACTGTAGGCAGACCATAATATGCCTTGCATCCCCTGGATCTGACTGCCTTTCAAATATTCCAGGTGGCGGGCGCTTTCAATGCCGCCAATAATAACGCCCTGACTGTATGGCTGAAGGTGCTCAATAATTTGTCGAAAAGATAAGGTTCCCTGGTGTTGCCAAAAAAAATGCTGACTTATTTTTATATGTTCAAACTTCTCATTCATGACCAGTGTCAGGCTGGTATTGCCTTCCCCAAAATGGTCAAGCCACAAGGGGCCATGCTCTGACAGCGCGTGCAGAACCGGGCGGTCCTGTTTGGCACTGAACTCGGGGAAAAACGCATCCAGCGTGAGTCTTATATAGTTGTGCTGCTGTAACACGTTGCGCATCGCTGCGTTATTCACGATATGGCTGGCAATCTCGTAGTCGATTCGTATTGAAAGTAAAAAATTATTGTGGGTAAAGATATCGGCATTAATACAGGCCAGCGTCACCGCGTCGAAAAAGTTTTTGATTCTTTCTTCGGCAGATAAATGAAATGTCTGGCTCCCCGCGTCGTGCGGATGTTGTTTATTGGCAGCCTGATGCGCTGACTTTTTTACCAGTTCAAAACCCAGTATCCCGCCAGATACTGTCACTATCGGTTCAAAGAGATAACTGGAATCACTTCTTTTGACCGTACGCATCCCTTACCCCATGGTAAAAATAATACAAAGAGACATTATTCAAACCAGCAATAGGTGCCTGGTCTGTTAAAATTCAATCAGGTTATTCTGTTACCTACAGCATGCTTATGCAGAAAGAACAAAGCCGAACTGCTGCTGGCATCAACACCTATCTTTCTTAGAGAATTACACTTATGTACGCTGACCGTTTTAACGCTAAGTTTGAGTATGTTTGAAATACTGGTCACAGAAAGACCGGTCATCATCATGACTAAAACCTTTTCTTCCATTTTTGTGATTTTATAATCAAACGACTCCTTGTTACTGGTCATGTTCTGAAGCTGAATGAACTGCTGTATTGCACTGACTATCTCTGACAGCCCTTTTTTCTTTTTAAGAAATTTGAATTGTTTTTTAAGCAGTAACCCCAGCATCAGCATGTCTACTTCTGAAGAAATGATAAGTATTCGTTCCGGATCCAGCACATTGATATTTTCGTTTAAAAACTCATAACACTTGTGAAAGCCGCCTCCCGATGGATCAATAATCAGATAATCTTTTGTATACAAGTTCACCTCATCGTCACGGTTAAAAAAAATGACACCGTTAACGTAAGGCAGTTTCTTGGAGATTATTTCTTTTATCGCCAATTTAGTAAACTGGCACTCACTCCAGATTATTACCCGAGGCATTGGGCCGCCTAATAGTGTGGTTTTTAAAAACGCTCAGACACTTCTCTAACAGAGCGGGAAGAATAGAGCACTTTCATAACGCTTAAAAAAACGAAATTATTCATCATTGCTCACATCATATTTATTCCTTCCCAGTGACTTCCAGTAGAGTAATACGCAGCCAAAACTCTTCAAATCGTTTATCTCGCTCACTATTACACCCAACAATAGGTTTCACCGATCGATTTACGCTTTCTTATCGTTATTTACCCCACTCAACACTAGGCGTTGTCCTAGTAATCATTCGTATTCTCACTCGAATTGTGAGCCATGTAACGCTTTTAGCATTAATAAGGCTTGAAATCTAAGACCTTTCTTAAGCGCAATTCACAGGGTCAGAATAATTTTATTAACACGCGATTTGGACTGTATTTTTTGATTAGGACAGGATAATGAACTTTTTTAGTCGGAATTTTAGTTTAAGTTTTTACGCAAATTAATCACAAAATTATCGATACTGGGTAACATTCTTAAAAAAGTATTTAGAATCAGAATTCATTAGCCTTTTAATGCTGTTTATGAGCACAGATGTGACATTTTGAAACAGCGGCTGTTTTATAAGAGCATTCTTATTAAGCAGAGATTAGCTATTTTCGCCATTATTTCATGGCGTCAGGCGAAATAAGTCGTTTCATCTGGCAGTGAAATACTAAGAGCATTCTTAATATAAAAATTCATTTAGGGAGGGGGGTTCTGCTGTTTATTAGAATTTTCAGGATTTTATAATTAAATGAATATTCTCACAGAGATAAAACCAGGGTGGCGGATTATTGAAGGGAAAAGAGACATTACCGGGCGGGAAAAATGGCTGAGCCATCCTGCTGACAGTCAATAACGTGGTCAGCAGCCTGGTCACGTTATTGACTCATTGACGCCGGCCTTACTGCCGCAATGAGAGAGGGTTCAGACGTCACTTTGCGTAATACGCGTCAGGTGGATGACCAGATACAGCAGCTCATCGTTGGACATCTCCATCTCCAGCAGATTTTTAATATAATCGCGGATCAGCAGAGCGCAGCGGTAAACGTGCGGATACTCTTTAATGACCTGTGAAAAGATAAAATCATCCTTTGAGACAACCTGCTGTTTCTCCACCATTCTTTGAATAAAGAACTGCATATGAACCAGAAAACGGGCGTAATTGAGCGACTCCGTGTCGAGGGTGAGACGAAAGTGATATTGGATAATATTAAAAATATCCTTCAGCATTTTCACCGCCAGCAGGGTGTGCTCCATGTTTTGCACATCGGTCTGACCGTTAACCAGATGAAAGGCAATATTCCCCGCCTCTTCCTGCGGGAGCTGGATATTCAGGCGCTGGTTGATGTACACCAGCGCCTGTGTGGCCACGCTAAACTCATGCGGATAAAAGCGTTTTACTTCGAACAGCAGCCGGTTCTGGATCGTGATGCCCTTGTGATAGCGCTCAATGGCAAAACTGATGTGATCGACCAGCGTGAAAAAAATCTGCTCGTTGATCCGGCCCTTCAGCCCGGCGTTTGCCAGGCTTAAGATCATCTGCACAATCTCAATATGCGCTTCCGGCGTATCTTCAATCAGACGAAGATATTCACGGCCTTTCTGATTATCTTGTACTGCATAGATTTTCTCGATGCTGGCCGGGTCGAGAACGTCACCCACTTTGCTGCCAAAGCCAATACCCTTGCCCATAACGATAACTTCGTTGTTATCGTGATCCGTTGATAGCACCAGGCTATTATTGAGTACCTTAATGACCTTCATCTTCTCAGCCATCATCCTCTGTGTTAATCGCGCTGCACGCCGTTTGAGGCAATGACTCGCTGATACCAGCTAAAGCTGTTTTTTCTGATACGCCGCAGATCCATCAGGTCTTTTTCACCCCGGTTAACGTAGATAAACCCGTAGCGTTTGGCGTAACCCTGATGGGTGCTGACCACATCGATGGCCGCCCACGGACAATACCCGATAAGCGCCACGCCGTCGTTAATCGCCAGTTGCATCTGCTCAATGTGCTGACGCATAAACGTCATGCGGTAATCATCATTCACCGATCCGTCCGGCAGCAAGGTGTCCGGTGCGCCAATGCCATTCTCCGTGATCAGAATGGGCAGATGGTAGCGTTCGCAGACCTTGCGTAAGGTCAGCCGCAGGCCGACCGGATCAATCACCCAGCCGTACGGCGTTTTATCCACAAACGGATTGTCAGCCGCGCGGTATACGCCCGGCTCACCGAGCATAATTTGCTGGTCGCCCGCCCGCGCGGTGATATCAGACGCATCGCCACGGCTGGCGGCAATGGTCGCGGTGGAATAGTAATTGATAGCGATGTAATCCGGTTTCCCCTGCAACAGAATGGCGGCATCTTCCGGCGCCATCACCGGCGTCAGGCCGCGATCTTCAAGATAACGCCACGCCAGCGCGTTGTAACGGCCATGCACCGCGACATCCAGAAAACTCCAGCCGCGCAGGGTTTCCCAGTTATGGGCGGCGATGGCATCCAGCGGATGGCAGGTTTCCTGATACATCGAGGTGGTGTTGATCGCCGGGCCGATTTTCGCGGCGGGGCAACGCTGATGACACAGCGCCATGACTCTGGCCTGCGCCACCATCATGTGATGATTTTGCTGGTACAACACCTGCTTCGTGGGTAACTCCCCGCCCTCGGGCAAGCCGATCGCGCCCGGATGCAGAATCAGCGTATTTTGTTCATTAATGGTCAGCCAGTATTTTATTTTGCTGCCAAACGCCGTGAACAGCACATCGGCATATTGCACAAAGGCTTCAATCGTCGCCCGGTTCGCCCATCCGCCCTGCTGTTCGAGCACATACGGAAGGTCAAAGTGATAGAGCGTGACCACCGGTTCAATGCCGTGATGGCGTAACTCGTCGATCAGTTGCTGATAAAACGCCAGCCCGGCCTGATTAACCTCGCCGGTGCCCTGCGGCAGAATGCGCGTCCAGGCCACCGAGAAGCGATAGGCCTTCAGCCCAAGCTCAGCGAACAGCGCAACGTCTTCACGAAAACGATGGTAATGATCGCTGGCGACGGTGAAATCTGCCGTGTCAGCCGGATGCACCAGCATATCGACCACCGACGGACTTTTGCCGTCCTCGTTCCATGCGCCTTCCACCTGATAAGCCGACGTTGATGCGCCCCACAGAAAATCTTCCGGAAACCCCTGCAGCTTCTGATAAATCATGCGTTCTCCTTCGCGGTATTCAGCGTGATGATGGTTTCTCCGAAACTGACCTCACCCGGCTGGCGACACATCAGCTGCGGATAGGCTTCACTGTTCACCACCAGAACCGGCGTGATGATCTCGTATCCCAGCGCGGTGATAGCAGGAATATCAAAGCGCACCAGCTCATCGCCCGTTTTCACCCGATCCCCGACCTGAAGGGCGGAAGTAAAATGCTTACCGCCCAGACTGACGGTATCAATACCGATGTGCATCAGGATCTCGACGCCGTTATCACCACGAATACCGACCGCATGGCGGGAGGGAAGGAAGGTCACCACTTCGCCATCAACCGGCGCGCGCAAAAGCCCTTCACGCGGGATAATCGCGATGCCCTGCCCCAGAAGCCCTTGTGAGAACACATCATCACTGACCTGATCCAGCGCCACGGCTTCACCGGCCAGCGGGCTGAGGATCTGCTGCGGATCGCCGGAAAGGCGTGCCGTATCCTGCGGTTCAGTCACCTCTTCCACCGGATCATCGAAGCCTAAAATCCAGGTCAGCGCAAAGGTCACCACGATGGCGATGGCACAGGTAATCAGGGCATGAACGATGTTCATCGGGTTTTCACCGATAAACGCCGGTAACGCGGCAAGGCCCGGAGAAACGAACGCGTAGCGCACCAGCCCGCTCAGCCCGGCATAAATACCGGCACATCCGCCGCCGATCATCGCGGCGATAAGCGGTCTGCGCAGTTTTAACGTCACGCCGTATAACGAAGGTTCGGTGATCCCAAGCAGTGCGGTAAACCCGGCCGAAGAAGCTAACTGACGCAGGTTTTTGTTTTTCGTGCGAAACGCCACACACAGCGTTGCCGCGCCCTGAGCGATGTTGGAAGCCAGCATGCCGGGGCCGTTGATCATCTCAAAACCATTTTTGCTGAGCTGGCCGGTCGCAATTGGCGTCATGGCCCATGCCGTGCCGGTGATCACCAGGAATGGCTGCAACCCGCCCATCAGCATCGGGATAAGCCAGCTGGCTTTGCCATCAATCATGGCTGCGCCGCTGGCAACCACGTCGTTGAGGAAAATGCCGAATGGCCCGACCACCACCAGCGCCAGCGGTGCCGTCACCAGTAAAATGATCATCGGCTTGGTGAAGAATTTAATCATGGTTGGCGAGACTTTCTCGGCGAAGCGTTCGATATACGACATCAGCCAGACGGTGAAAATAATCGGCAATACTGAACCGGCATAATCGGCGAGACGTACCGGAATGCCGATGAAATCGATCGCCGTTCCGGCGGCCATCATCTGCGCCAGATTGGGATGTAACAGCGCCCCGGCGATGGTCATGGCGAGGATCGGGTTACATTCAAATTTGATCGACGCGCCGTAGGCCAGCAGCACAGGCAGGAAGAAAAACGCTGCGTCAGAGATGGTGTCGAGCAGATGGTAGGTCGGGCTGGCGGCGCTCATGACGCCGGTGAGTTTCAAAATAGCCAGCAGCGCCTTGATCATCCCCGCACCGGTGATGGCCGGAATAACCGGCGTAAAGGTGGTGGAAATCACGCTGATGATCTGCGAAACGATCCCGCCTTTGGCTTTCTGTTTTTGCTGTCCGCCCGCCTGCCCGCTGAGATCCCCGATCTCTTTTTGCATTGCGCGAAACGTTTGCTGCACATTATTACCCACCACAATCTGGAACTGACCGCCGCGCTGAACCACGCTGATCACCCCCGGCAACGCTTCGATGGCTTGCGCATTCACCTTCGCGTCATCATTGAATTCCATCCGTAAACGCGTGGCGCAATGCGTCAGTTTATTGACGTTCTGCCTGCCGCCGACGTGCGTTAAAATTTCACTGCCCAGCTGTGTGTAATCCATAGGTTTTCCCCGGTGAAAAAAAGCAAAAAAAAAGACCAAAATGAAAATGCACCTCCCCTAAGGAGAAGTGCATTCTTATTTTGGTCTTGCCTGCCTGAGCAGTAACACGCCTCAATAAAAATGCGTTGGCAACCGGTGATAACCCGTTGCGCCTGAAGTATCGCCATACCCTTGTCAGGTCAGCAACAGCGAAAATGACTTTTTGCGAGTGGCATCACGAACTATTTAAAAACCCGGCCTTCAGTTCTGCTCCGACACCAGCACCGCCATCGTCTCCGGCTCCAGCGCCCTGAAGATGTGCGCCACGTCTGCCGTATAGGAAATATAGTCGCCGGCATTGAGCTCGACCGGCGATCCCACCAGCCCGACCAGCGCGCGGCCCTGGGTGATGATGATGTGCTCCACCGAGCCCGACGGATGCGGGCTGGAAATGCGGTCCGCGCCCGGCTGAGTGGTCAGCAGATAGATATCCCGGCGTGCGCCCGGCGGGCAAGTTGCCAGCAATACCGCTTTGTAATCGGCCATTTCTGCGATCACCGTCGGGCCTTCGCCACGACGGATCACCTGCATTTTACTCAGTTCCGGCTCCATCAGCCGCGCAAAAGGAATATCCAGCGCGACGCACAGCGCCCACAGGGTTTCCAGACTCGGATTGCCGTTCCCGGCTTCCAGCTGCGACAACGTCGATTTGGCAATCCCGGCCCGGCGGGCCACTTCTGCCAGTGATAACCCGGTACGCTGACGTTCGCGCACCAGACCTTTAGAAATAACGCTGATAGGTTGAGACATGGCGACACCCTGATTTACATAACGAACGATCGTTCGACTTGAAGAACGATTCAGATACGTTCATTATAATGGATATTCGTTCGTTATGGGATTTAATCATGCGTAAGCAGCTCTTCCCGCCTCTCGGCAATGATGTGGTAAAAGCCATCTTTCTGGTTTGCCTGGCCGACGGTCTGGTCGGTATTTCTTATGGTTCTCTGGCGGTGGCAGGCGGCTTCCCGCTGTGGGTGCCTCTGGCGCTCTCTTTGCTGGTGCTCGCGGGCGCTTCGGAATTTTTGTTTATCGCCATCGTCGGCGGTGGCGGCAGCCCGTTTGCCGCAGCGGCGGCGGGATTACTGGTTAACGCACGGCATTTGCCTTTTGGTATTGCTGTGAAAGATCTGGTTGGCCGCAAACACGTCAGCTGGCTGGGGTGCCACATCATGAATGACGAAAGCGTCGTGTTCGGCATCTCCCAGCCCTCGCATGAAAAACGTAAAATGGCTTACTGGCTGTGCGGGCTGGGGATCGCCCTGTTCTGGCCGCTGAGCGTGATTGCCGGCGCTTTCATCGGGCAGTTTATTCCCGATATCAGGGCGATCGGCCTTGATGCGGTTTTCCCGGCCATCCTGCTGGCGCTGATTTTTCCGGCACTCAGGCAACGCAGAACGCTGATCCCGGCGTCCTGCGGCGCGCTGATCTCGGTGATGGCCGTCCCTTTTGTGGCAGCGGGCATGCCGGTGCTGTTTTCCCTGCTCGGATTACTGGCCTGGAGGCATAAAAAATGACGCAGCATTCGCTCTGGATGGCCGGTATCGCTTTACTGGCAGCCGGCACCTTTATCCTGCGCGTGGCCGGTTACCGACTCGGTTCGCGCCTGACGCTGTCGCCCGCGACGCAGACAATGTTATCGGATTCCGCAACCATTTTATTACTGGCCGTTGCCGCCACGTCGGCGCTGTTTGAGGGGGCACATTTTGCCGGATTCGCCCGCATCACGGGGGTCGGCGTGGCGCTGTTTTTAGCATGGCGGAAGGCACCGCTTATCGTGATTATTCTCGCGGCGGCGGTGGTCACGGCGCTGATGCGCTGGCTCGGTGTGGAATAGCAGAAACAAAAATGGCTCCGTTTCAGGAGCCATTTTCTAAAGCAGCAAAGTTACGCCACATCCTCATACTGCGGCACCGGATTGCGGAAGCTTTTGGTGACACAGGCCAGATAGATGAATCCGATAGCGCCCCAGATCAGACCGAGGATCATCGAACCTTGTTCCAGATTCAGCCACAGCGCGCCGACCGTCAGTGCGCCACACATTGGCAGGAACAGATACTGGAGGTGATCCATCAACGTTTTGTTGCGCTTTTCACGGATCCAGAACTGGGAAATCACCGACAGATTCACGAAGGTAAATGCCACCAGCGCACCGAAGTTAATCAGCGCAGTGGCGGTCACCAGGTCAAAGTTGATGGCCAGCAGAGCAATCGCGCCCACCAGAATCACGTTGAATGACGGCGTGCGCCATTTCGGATGGACATAACCGAAGAAGCGGTTCGGGAATACGCCATCGCGCCCCATCACGTACATCAGGCGGGAAACCCCCGCGTGCGCCGCCATGCCGGAAGCCAGCACGGTGATGCTGGAAAAAATCAGCGCGCCGAACTGGAACGCACGGCCCGCCACCTGCAACATGATTTCAGGCTGAGACGCGTCCGGGTTTTTGAAGCTGGAAATGTCCGGGAAATAGAGTTGCAGGAAATAGGTCGCGCCGATGAAAATCACGCCACCGATCAGCGCCGTCAGGAATATCGCTTTCGGGATAACCCGCTCGGCGTCTTTCGTCTCTTCGGATAAATTACTGATACCGTCAAAACCGGTAAACGAGAAACACAGAATGGTCGCGCCGGTAATCATCGGCACAGTATGCGCATGCTCGCCCCAGAAAGGTTTGGTGCTGGCCAGCGTGCCATAGCCGGTGCCGTGATTCACGCCGTAAATAACCATGCCGGTAATGACCGTAATAAGAATGATCTGCAATACCACCACCAGCGTATTAATATTGGCGACGGTTTTAATACTGCGTAAATTCGATATCGTCATAAACCCGACCAGCACGATCACAAATATCCACGAAGGTACGGAAGGCACCAGCGCTTCAAAATAGATTTTTGCCAGCAGGATATTGATCATCGGGGCAAATAAATAATCCAGCAATGACGACCAGCCGACCATAAAGCCGATCACCGGATGAATGGCTTTTTGTGCGTAAGTGTACGCCGACCCCGCCGAAGGGTAGCGGCGCACCAGTTTGCCGTAGCTCAGGGCGGTAAACAGCACGGCGATTAACGCGAAAGCGTAAGCCGTAGGCACATGGCCGTCGGTCAGGCCAGAGACAATACCGAACGTATCAAACAGGGTCATGGGCTGCATGTAGGCCAGGCCTATCATCACAACCGGGATCAGCGTAAGCGTTTTACGCAGTTCCACGCGGGAAGTGCTGCCTGTGACGACGTTATCTGACATGATGTTTAATTCCCATGACGGAGAACGCCACATAAAAAGAGTGATGCACCATTTATGTTTCCTTGCGACATGACTGTCGGTATTTGAAAGTAAATATCTATCCGGTACGAAGCCCGGCCTCTGGTTTTTGAATGTTTTCTTGTAAGAAGAATGTGTACTTGAATGAAGTTTTTAAACGGGTCATCCCCGATTCGCGGGGCGCATATTTTGCCCTAATAACCAGGGAAATGACAAGATGAAGAAGGCCTCACACCGGGATTAAATAAAATACTCAGCGAAATCTGGCACGTATTGCCAAATACCTTTCCCTGCGGGTTTATTAATTGTTTTTAATATGTAAAACAAAAAGAATTGTCCGGTTATTGCTTTTATAAAGCGGCAGCATTGGACATTAAAAAATAACCTCCGCACGCATTATTTAACATTGCATCTGTGCCCCGCGCCTTCAGCCACCTCAGACCAGGGTATGGGCAAAATCTGAAAATCTGGCGCGACGCGCTCTTTTTGGGCTTCCCGGTTTACAAAAGACAGACATGTGGCAAGAATGAAAATTATTTGCTCTAAAAGTAAGAAATGTCTGAATCCTCACTGAAGCTTCAACTCCAGAACCTGAAAAAGCATAACGCCCGGCTGAAACGGATTGCGCACGATGCCAAAAATAAGCTCAGTGCGGCGCTGGACGGCACCGGGCTCTGCCTGTGGCAGCTCGACGTGCCCAGCGGGAAACTGGTGATCTTTAACCGCCGCTGGGGCGCCATGCTGGGCTATCAGCCAAAAGAACTGAGCGCACGCTTTGAAGTCTGGCGCGAACATTTACACCCTGAAGATAAAGACGATGTGCTGGCGGCTTTTTACAATCATCTGGAAGGGAAGACGCCGTTTTACGAAGCGCTGCACCGGATGCAGGCCAAAAATGGCACCGTGACCTGGGTGCTGGATCGTGGCCGGGTGACTGAGTGGGATGACCTGGGGCGTCCGCTGAAAGTGACCGGCACGCACATCGACATGACCAAAGAGAAACATTACGAACAGCAACTGGCGACGCTGGCCAATCACGATCCGCTCACCGGTCTGGCCAACCGCCACGCGTTACACCAGCAATTTGCGGCGTTAAAAAACAGCGGCCCGTTGTGTGTGGCGTTTATCGATCTGGACAATTTTAAGCATGTGAACGATACGCTCGGGCATCGCAGCGGTGACGAGGTGCTGATGCGGCTGAGTCAGCGGTTCAGAGAAGCCTGCCCGCCGGGCATTATTCCGGGGCGGCTGGGCGGCGATGAATTTGTGTTGCTGATGCCCTACGGGCTGAACCATCCGCTGGTCAAACGGGTGGCGCAGGCCTGTCTCGATGCCGCCACCATCCCGTTTGAACTTGATAACGGCAACGCACACATTGGCGCATCGATTGGGATTGATGAAGTGTCCGGCGAGAGTGATTTCAGCGAGGCGCTGCTGCTCGCTGACCGTGCCATGTACGCGATAAAACATCACGGAAAGAATGGCGTGATGCTGGGCACCGAAGACATCCGTTTGCAGGCGTAAGGCGGCCCTGATGAATGTTCCTCACTTTTGTTGTTAAAAGTTTGTGCTATAAATTTCGCATAAGAAAAACCCATGCCATGTCTGAGTCGTCTTTTTAGCACAGCAATCTTTCGTGGAGCGTAACGTGTCTCTTTCTATTTCTGAATGGACGATGGCAAATGATATCGAGTGCTCGCATCTGACCGCGAGCAATTCCTCATTCCCGCGCCACACTCACGACGAATACGTGATCAGCGCCAATCTGACGGGAACGGAAGAGATCTGGCTGCACGGCAAAACCGAGCTGGTCCGTGCCGGCGAAATCACCATCTACAATCCGTCCACCGTTCAGTCATCGCTGTTTGGCGATGAGAAGGTGGAATTTCTCAGCGTGCACATTCCCCAGTCTTTGCTGCGGCAGATATCCGTCGATCACAATCTGCGATCCGATCACTGCGCGCCGGTGCTGACCGAAGGCGTGCTGAGTAATCCCGCATTGTTTTCCGCGCTGCGCCATTACAAACGCACGCTGAACGACGACGATCAGGAGCAAAATTTATTGTGGTTGCTGGGCGCATTGCTGGAAGAACCGGCGAAAGAGCAGGAGCAGTCGTTGCGGCCGGTCACGCTGGCGCTCGATTTTATGCGCGACCACCTGACCCGCAAGATCCATCTCGACACGCTGGCGCAGGTCAGCGGGCTGAGTAAGTTCCATTTTGTGCGGCTGTTCCGCCAGCACATCGGCATGCCGCCGCTGCAATACCATATGCAGCTGCGTTTACTCGAAGCCCGCAATCAGTTGCGTAAAAATAACAATGCGCTGGATGTCGCCATCAGCCTGGGTTTTTACGATCAAAGCCATTTCATCAACACGTTCCGAAAAATGATGGGGATCACTCCCCACCTGTATTCGCAGTCGCTCAATGGCTCTGTCGCGCGCGGCTGATCACACCAGAATAAATTCGCGATAGCCGGAAATCACCACGTAGATCGCGAAATACGAGAAGATGATCGCCGAGGCCACGTAAGAGTATTTGAGCATTTTCGTGCCGAGCATTTTCCCGCCCCAGCTGCCAACGCAACACAGCACGATGGTCCAGAACACACCGGCAATAAAGAAACCGGTCAGGAACCAGGACGCTTCCGCTGTGCCGCCCTGCCCCATTCGCGAGATAAGCGCGCCGCCTACCGCCGCAAACCACAGGATCGCCGTCGGTGATGACATCGCCAGCACCACGCCGCGCCCGAAATTACGCATCACCGACCGCGGCTGGCCGTTATCCCCGGCGGACATATCCTCCGCAGGCGCCATCGCCGCGCGGATCATTTTATAGGTGAACCACATCAGCATCATCGAGCCGCCCACCCACAGCACCCAGCGCACGCTCTGGTATTGCAGCAAAATCGTCATGCCCGCCAGCGCCAGCACCGCGTAGATCAGATCACCAATGCAGGTGCCGATCCCCAGCCAGAAACCGTGAAAATAGCCGCGCTGCATTGCCAGCGTGATCATGGCGATATTGGCGATGCCGATATCCAGACACAGCGACAGGCTGAGTAAAAAGCCATTGGAAAACGGCATCATAGCGGGACTCTCTTGATCATCTGGTTGTATTCAATCATGTCGTTGGTGGTGCCCAGACGCGCCATCAGGATCTCCACATCTTCCGGATTGTTGTGCGGGCAATACTGCTGCATAAACTCTTTTGCGCGCGCGGCGTCGCCGCCCAGCAGTTCTTCGCTCATCATGCGTGTCAGGTTTGCCATCTGGGTAAAGAACAGCTCAGGGTGGAAACCGATCGTCTCCGCCGAGAGTTCGATACAACCGTGCTCACGTAAATAGTTGAACTGGATCCACGCCGCTCCGGCATCCGGATAGCTCGACGGCCCGCGACGCAAATAGCGCAGAATTTCCAGGAAGTAGATCCGCGCCAGCACATTTCTGTCGAGCTGTAATCCGTCCGCCACCTGTGGCGTCAGGCACATCAGCAATCCGAACTGATCCGCCAGCGCTTCCTGCACCATCATCGATCCCCAGCGATCAATCTTGCTGAGCATCGGGAAGACGTTTTCGTTACGCACCAGCGAATGCCCCAGATCATGCCCGCGGAACCAGGCGATCAGATAACGCTGGCAGACGTGGCTTTCCGGCAAATCCTCTTCCGCCCAGCCAAGGCGCACGGCTTCGGTACGGGAGAACATTTCGAACAGTTGCAGGTAGGTATTGGCAAACACCACGGTGCGTTTGACCGGGGAATGCTTCAGCCCTTCGTCTTCCGGGAAGAAATAGGCGAAGTGTTTCGGATAGGTATTGGCTTCTCCGGCAATGCCGAAAAGAGTAATGATTTTGTAGGCGCAGCCCGGCAGCGCCAGTAAATCGGCGGCGATCTCTTTTTGCAGAAACAGCAGGCTTTCCGGAAACAGACTGTCCATCACGTCAGAGATTTCCTGCAACACCGGCGCGGGCTCGCCGAACCATGACGAGTAATAACTTTGCTTCGATTTTCCAATCCACGTTGAGGTTTTGCCAATGCCCAGCACCAGCTGCTGTTCATTCAGACCTGCAATTTGCGGCAGCAACGTTTTGCCACTTGATTCGTCCGCCAGGATTTCGGCGCGCAGAAACAGCCCCCGCCGGGTATCCGGATCGTCAAACAGCGGCGCGAGGCGGAAACACTGGATAGCCATTTCCTCACGCAAAGCATCCAGCAAACGACTTTCGCAGGTGACCTCCAGCTGATTGATCGCCTCGGTCAGGCGCAGACAATAGTGGATCGTTTGCACCGCTTTAGGATTGATATGATGCGGAACATCCAGATCCATCATTGAAACCTGATAGGCCGCCGCAGCTGGCCAGAATGACGTAGTAAACATGATTTCCAATCCTGTGTACGCGTGGGAGGTAGTTCACTACATCACTGTCATCACAGCGGGTATTGGAAGAAATTGCGCAGACGTCAGGAAGTGTCACCCGGTGGCATTACAACACCGCAATCTGCGACTACAGTTGAAGCACAGGTTCCTCCTTGCTAAGCGCTTAACACCATGAGCTTTTCTCTCAAACATTACCTTCAGGTGCGTACCCGGCTGCTGTTCTCGATTCTGGCCGGGCTGGTCTGTTTTTTTATTCTTCCTGCCCAGCTCGGGCTGTTGCAGCGGCTGTTGATTGGCTGGAACGTGCTGGCGTGGCTGTATCTGTTTTTCCTGTGGTTTCGCATGTTGCGCACCGAAGCGAAGGATATTGCGCACATCGCCAAAACGCAGGATGAGAGCGCTACGCTGGTGCTGAGCATGGTCACCCTCACCTGTCTGGTGAGTATTCTGGCGATCCTGATGGAGCTCGGTACGCTCAAAGATCTGACCGGCACGCCGCGCGTGCTGCACATTTTGCTCACCGCGACCACGCTTATCGCGTCGTGGGCGCTGTTGCCGACCTCTTTCGCCTTGCACTACGCCCATCATCATTATCTGCGCCGCAGCAAAGAGGTGACGCCGATGATTTTCCCGGAGAAGCCCGAACTGCCCGGCTACTGGGATTTTCTCTATTTCTCTTTCACCATTGCCGTGGCCTCACAGACTGCCGACGTGGAGACGGGCACCACCGACATGCGGCAGATTGCCCTGTTACAGTCGGTGATTTCTTTCGTCTTTAATCTGGCGATCCTGGGGCTGTCGATTAACGTGGGCGCGGGGTTGTTAAACTAGCGGAGCAAAGCAATTCACTGCCATCAGGTAAATTTCCGGCAGAGATCACTATAAGCCGGAAAACCGTGCATTCAGACTTCTATACGTCTAAAACTTAGTGTAGGTTTTTACAATATTCTCCTGGTTTGGTTACATTTAAGGAAAGATCTGCTTATGCGCACTTCGTTTGTTGCTCTGACACTCCTTGCCACCACGCTGTTTTCCGCCACCACGCTGGCAGGCACCACGCTGGATCGCGTCACGAAAACCGGTGTGCTGCGCAATGCCATCGTGAATGACTATCCGCCGTTCGGCTTTATTGATGACAACAACCAGCTGGCCGGTTTTGACGTCGATGTGGCAAAAGCCGTGGCACAGCGCATGGGCGTGAAACTTGAGATCATCGCGCCGGGCTGGGAAACCATTGTCGGCGGTAAATGGCAGGGGCGCTGGGATACCTGTATCTGCTCGATGACGCCAAACAGCGAGCGCGCCAAAGTGCTGGATTTCCCGACGCCGTACTACAACTCGCCGGCAGTGTTAGTGGTCAATAAGAAAGACGACCGCATAAAATCGGCAGCCGACCTGAGCAATAAAAAGATTGGTGTCGGCATCGGCTCGACCTACGAAACGTATCTGCAAAAAACGCTGGTGATCCCCGGCAGCAAGCCCATCAACTTCCCGTTTGATAACGTTCATGTCATTCCAAGCGATGAAGAAGTGGCGTTCCAGAATCTGGCGCTCGGGCCGGGTGTGCGCCTTGACGGCGTGGTGTCGGATTTAGCCACCGCTAACGCACGCATCAAACGCGCGCCGATGTTCAAAATCGTCACCGAGCTATATGCGGAACCGAACTGGGTAGCGACCGACAAAGGCGACGCCGAGTGGGATAAGAAAGTGGCGGACACCATCAAATCGCTGCGCGACGATGGCACGCTGGCTAAAATCTCCCAGCACTGGCTGGGTGAAGATATCACCCACGAGGTACCCTGATGCCACAAATCCCGGACAGCCAGCCGAAAGTGGAAACGCCCGAACGCTGGCACCAGGCACACGCGTTTAAATTCAAAACCGGGCTGACGTGGCTGATTTTGCTCAGCCTGCTGCTCGGCACGTTCAGCAAAATGGGGCTGGACTGGAGCCTGATTAGCCAGAAACTGCCGTTCCTGCTCGGCCTGCGCCTGTCGCCGGACGGCTTTATTCAGGGCGCGGCGCTGACCATTATGATCACCGCCTGCTCGATGTTTTTCTGTCTGCTGATTGGCCTTATCACCGCGCTGGGCAGGATGTCCGATAACGCGCTGGCGTTTGGCTGCGCGACGTTTTACGCCTCGCTGTTTCGCGGCACACCGCTGCTGGTGCAGGTACTGATTATCTATCTGGCGTTACCGCAGGTGGGGATTGTGCTCGGCGCACTCAGTTCCGGCATTATCGCGCTGTCGATGAACTACGGCGCGTATCTGGCGGAAACGATCCGCAGCGGCGTGCTCTCGGTGCCGCGCGGTCAGCAGGAAGCCGCACTGGCGCTCGGCGTCTCGCGCTGGACGGTGGCCGTGCACGTTACCGCGCCACAGGCGCTGCGCATCATTATTCCGCCCGCCGGGTCGATGTTTATCTCGATGCTGAAAGATTCCTCGCTGGTGTCGCTGATGGGGCTGTGGGAACTTAACTTTTTGGCGCAGTCCTATGGCCGCAGCACCTACCGGTATATGGAAATGCTGGCCACCGCTGCGGCGATATACTGGATCATGTCGATTGTGTTAGAACTGCTGCAAAGCCGCCTCGAGCGCCGTTTTGCCCAAGGCCATCGCCGCTAATTTCGCCCTTTTTCATCACGGATACGCCATGTCTTTTCCTGAAGATTTTCGTTTAATCAGCTATCTCTCACGCCTCGAACACGCCGTCCGTTTCCCGTTGTCCTCCTCCTATCCCGAATCGATGAGCATCGATACGTTGTTTGAACTGGCGGGGAAAGAGCATCGCGCGGCGTTTATGCAAACCCAGCTGGATTACCCGCCCCTGCGCGGTACGCCGGAACTGCTCGAAGCGATCGCCGCCACGTACCGGCATATCACGCCGCAGCAGGTGATCAGCTTTGCCGGGGCCGATGAAGCGATTTACGCCAGTTTCCAGATGCTGCTGAACGCGGACGATCACGCAGTGGTCATCACACCGAATTATCAGTCGCTGGAAAGCGTACCGATGTCGCGCTGCGAAGTGACCGGCGTGGCGCTGGATGAAAATAACCACTGGGCACTGGATACAGGTCTTGTGCGGGCAGCGTTGCGCGCCAACACCAAAGTGCTGGTGATAAATTTCCCGCACAACCCGACCGGTGCGCTGATAAGCCGCGCGCAACTCGACGAACTGGTCGCAATGTGCCGCGAGCGGGGGATCTGGATTTTCTCTGACGAAGTCTACCGGCTGACCGAATTTGACCCTGCTGACCGGCTGCCGCAGCTCGCTGATATTTATGAACGCGGCATTTCGCTGAACGTGACCTCGAAAGCTTACGGATTGCCGGGGCTGCGTATCGGCTGGGTAGCCTGTCAGGATAAAGCCTGGATGCTGGAGCTGGAGCGCATGAAGCAGTATTTATCGATCTGTAACTCCATGCCCGGTGAGTTCCTGACGGCCCTCGCGCTCAACGCCCGTGCGCCCATTCTCGAACGGGTAATGGAACGTTCCCGCCGTCAGCTGGCGACGCTCACGACGTTTCTGGCGAAATACCCGCACTTGTTTACGCTCAGCGTGCCGAAAGCCGGTGTGCTCGCCTTCCCCCGTTACACCGGCGCAGAAGGGGCGCAAGCGTTCGCCACGCGGCTGGTGGAAGAAGCCGGAGTGATGTTGATCCCTTCCGTGGCCTACGGTTCAGCGCTCAACGCCGTGTCTGAAGATTTCCTGCGCATCGGTTTCGGGCGGGAGAATCTCGACGATGCGCTGGGCGAAATGGGCAAATGGCTGGATAAACAGTAGGGGGAAACGGCTCAGTCCAGCACCTGCTTTTCGGTCAGAAAATCAATGAACACCCGCACTTTTGGCAGCATATGGCGGCTGCTCGGCCACACCACAGAGAATTTGCCGCCCTCTTTCAGATAGGGTGACAACACCGGGATCAGCTCGCCAGAGGCCAGATAAGGCCGCACGATAAATTCCGGCACGTACGCCAGCCCGAGGCCCTGCACCGTCGCCTGTAAAATCGATTCCAGATTGTTGCTGCTCAGCGCCAGCGGCAGCTCCGGCGGCATCGCGCTGGTCATCTCCCATTCCTGCCACTGGCCGTTACCCGGAAACCGGTAGCGCAGGCAGGCGTGCTGATAAAGATCGTCAGGGGTAAGCGGTACTGGATGTTCGGCAAAATAACCGGCAGCGCCGACAATCACAAAACGGAACGGCCCGAGGCGGCGTGACATCATCTGCGAACTGTTCAGTTCCCCGCTGCGGATGGCGATATCAAACCCTTCGTCGATGACATTCACCATCCGGTCGCTGAAATCCAGATCCAGTTCGACCTCCGGGTAGCGCTGACGAAACTCCGGCAGGTGCGGCAACAACATGCGGTAACCGATGGCCGGCGCGGTGATGCGTAACTTGCCGCGCGGCACGGCGGAAATCCGCACCAGCTCCTGCTCAGCGTCTTCCAGTTGCGCGACAATATTCTGGCAGCGCTCGAAAAAAAGCTGGCCTTCATCCGTCAGGCTGATGCGTCGCGTGCTGCGGTTGAACAGCCGCACACTGAGTTTTTCCTCCAGCCGCGCCACACTTTTGCCGACCGCCGACGCCGATATGCCCATGCGCTCCGCCGCCGCCGCAAAACTCTGGCTCTGCGCCGCCCGCACAAAGGCCAGCAGGCCGTTCAGGTTTTCCATTTTCCACTCCCGTCTATTCGAGCGTTTTCGTCCTGAATCATCGGACTTCCAGCCTGTTTCCGCCAGATTGCCGACATTTTATCATCATCGTTATACACCACTTTCTGGAGAAATCATGAATACATCCTCGTCGCATCCGGCTGGCAGCCTCAGGGTGCTGGTAACGGTGTGCATCGCCGCCGTGATCCTGCCGCTCAATTTTGTCAGCGGCGCGGTAGCCACCCCGGCGATTGCCCGCGAACTCGGCGGCAGCGCGCAGGCGCTGAGCTGGATAACCAATTCCTTTATGCTGACCTTTGGCTGTTTTCTGATGGCCGCCGGGGCGCTGGCCGATGAAATTGGCCGTAAAAAAGTGTTCATCAGCGGTGTTTCGCTGTTTGCGCTGCTTTCGTTATTGCAGGCGTTCAGCAACAGTTTGCTGTGGATGGATGTGCTGCGTGGCGCACAAGGCATCGCCGCCGCCGGTGCGCTGGCGGGCGGCGCGGCGGCACTGGCGCAGGAGTTCGACGGCGCGGCGCGCACCCGCGCGTTTAGCCTGATGGGCAGCAGTTTTGGCGTCGGTCTGGCTTTCGGGCCGTTTCTCGCGGGCCTGCTGATTGCTCATTTCGGCTGGCGCGCAGTGTTTTTCTCCGCCACGGTGATTGCGCTGATCGCCCTGCTGAACGGCGCATCAAAAATGCGGGAAACCCGCAATCCGCAGGCGTCCGGCATCGACTGGCCGGGCACCGTCACCTTTACCGCGATGCTGGCGCTGCTCACCTGGGCGCTGATGGCGATCCCGCAATACGGCGTGCAAAGCACACAGGTTGTTGCGCTGCTGGCCGGTGCGGCGCTGTTGCTGGTGTTATTTGTCGGGGTGGAATTGCGGGTCAAACAGCCGATGCTGGATCTCTCACTTTTTCGCTATATACGCTTCATCGGAGTGCAGGCGCTGCCGCTGGCGACCGGTTTCTGTTTTGTGGTGTTGCTGGTGATTTTACCGATGCTGTTCATCGGCGTGAGAGGCCTGAGCGAAGAGCGCGCCGGACTGATGATGATGGCGCTTTCCGTGCCGATGCTGATTGTGCCGTTGCTGGCGGCGTGGCTGACGCGCTGGATTTCAGCCGGCGTGCTGTGCACCGCCGGGCTGGTGATTGCCGCCGCCGGTTTAGGCTGGCTGAGCCAGGCGGTGCTGGCGCAAAACGTCACGGCGATGATCGCCCCGATGCTGCTTATCGGCATCGGCACCGGCCTGCCGTGGGGGCTGATGGATGGACTGTCGGTCAGCGTGGTGCCGAAAGAGCGCGCGGGAATGGCGACCGGTATTTTCAGCACCACACGCGTGGCGGGAGAAGGCATTTCGCTGGCGATCGTCGGGGCGATCCTGGCGGCCATGAGCCACCGCGCGCTGGCGGCACATTTCAGCTCCGGCGAACTCAGTCAGGCGGCGCAGCGGCTGGCGACCGGTAATCTGACAGTGACGCAACAGCTGATCCCTGAAGCCAGCACCGCCCAGCTTCAGCAGCTTTATGCCGCCTCTCTGCATCCGTTACTGCTGTGCCTGATGGCGATCACGCTGTTTTCGGCGCTGGTGGTATTGCTGGCGCTGAAAGGCAATCATCAGGAAAGCGACCAGGTCACCGCCGCCGGTCAGAAAGATCTGTCGCCGTAATCGGCTTCCAGTACCGGCCGCAGCCGGGCATAGGTTTCTTCGATGTCGGCGGGGATGTCGACCTCAGCGATAAAGCCCGCACCGCGCGGGCCATAACCGCCCGGCGCATTGCGCAGACGGGGGATTTCCCCCAGCAGCAGCGACGCGAATCGCGGCAGCGACCACATCCCCTGCTGATGACCGCCGGCAAACCGCAGCCCGTCGCCTGCCCGCTCAAGCTGCGGGATCAGCGTCGGCCAGCTGGTGAAGGTGATGTCCGGCCTGTCGCGCCAGACGTGGCGGAAACTGGCGTCGGTGCGCAGCTGCATCAGCGGATCCTGCGTCAGGGTAATCCGGGTGTGGGTATCGCCCGCGGCTTCCAGCACGCGGCGCGCCTGCACGGCATTGTCGCCGCAATTGGTTGACGCGGTTTCCAGCAATATCTGGTCCGCCGACAGGCCAAAACACTGCACGCCGATGTCATTAAGAATGTCCGCCTCGCTGCGCCCGGCAGTGGAAATGTGCCGGTAACGCGGATGCGCCTGCACCGCCTGACAGAGTAATTGCGTGGAATGGCCGACGCCTCCGGCAATCAGCAAACGTGAAACCCGGCCCTGCGCCAGCGCCTCAAACGCCGCTTCGGCGGTCGGTAAAATCGCGTTACCCAGCAGGATCAGCAACGAAGGGGTTCCCGCTGGCCCTTTTCCCCCGGTCTGATCAAAAGAGAGAAAACGCGCCAGCCGGTTTATATCGTTAATCACAGCGTCAGAAAACATTTGCAGCCTCCGTCGGATAAGGGCAGCCATCATAAACCTATAACACCACTCAAAAAATGGTTAAAAAAACTCACGGTTACGCGGCGTGACGCCCATCATTAAACATAAAAAAAGCCATTAAACCGGAATAAAAAACCATTAATTTTGTTTTCTTAGTCTTTTTATCCTTATTCATCGAAATGGCGTAAAGATCCTCTTAAGGTAAATTTATTAACTTATATTTAACTGTAGCGACGTGGGACACCACGCGCCTGCGGTCAGGGATCCCTTTTGCTTGAGTGTAAAACGCAAATCCCGGCTGAATGACTGATGCTTTTTATTTTTTTATGCTTTTAAATTGACCACCAGAGGATTTCCACATGCAGCCGCAACGCGATTGCATGCATGCACACCAGTGTATAAGCAGTTATTGGGAGTCATCATGGGCGATAAACATTCTTTATTTCCGGCTATTCTGGCCGCGGCAACCTTAGCGCTGTCCGCAGGCGCACAGGCGGCTGGTACTTTAACAGGGCAAGTGGGCGTTCAGTTAACCATCAGTACCGGCTGTACCGTCGGTAATGGCACGGCCACCGGCGGCACCAACCAGTGGGGTACGCTGAACTTTGGTAATTACGCCGATTTGACCAGCGTCATCAACGGTACGGTGTTTGGTGCGGACGGCACCGGCGCGGTCACCATCACCTGCAGCACCGGGCTGACCCCGACGCTGTCACTCAACGGCGGACTGGCGGCAACCGGCGGGCTGCGCACCATGACCTCCAGCGGCAACAGCATTCCTTACCGCCTCTATTCCGATACCGCACGCACCACCGAGATCGCCATCAATACGCCGATCACGCTCGGTACGGGCACCGCTGCACAAAATATCCCGATTTATGGCCGCGTGCTGCCTGCTGACCAGACCAGCACCACACCGGCTGCGGGCACCTATAACGATACCGTTGTTGCCACTCTTTCCTGGTAAGCGTTTTCCATCAGAGTCGGTTGCGCCTCTGACTGGCTTTTGATTCAAGGAAGGAAAGATCATGGACATCAAGGTACTGCTGCTCCTGCCAGCTGCCCTGCTGGTGTCGATGCAGTTGCGCATTCCGTTCAGTCCGGCAGCCACGATAGGCATCAGTGCCACGTTGCTGCCCGCCTGCAGCGCGGGCACCACGACGTCCGGCAGCACCAGCTTTGGTACGCTGAACTTTGGTAATTATGCGTCGCTCACCAGCGCCATCAATGCCACCAGCGCGCAGCTGGCGGGCTCGATCCGCGTGAACTGCGTGAACGGGCTGACCTACAAAATCGTGATGGATGGCGGCAGCAGCGGCGTGGTCACTGCCCGCAGAATGGTCAACACCACCAACAGCGCAGCAACTCTGCAGTACAACCTTTACACCACGGCGGCACGCACGACGGTGTGGGATAACGTCACCGGCGTGAGCGGAACCGGCAACGGCGCGGACCAGTGGAGCACGGTGTATGGCCGCGTTCCGGGGCAAGTCACGCCCGCTGCCGGGGTTTATCAGGATACGGTGAATGTCACCGTATCCTGGTAGAGGTGTTCATGCCTGGCCGTCTGCTGCTGTTGCCGCTGCTGATGCTATGCGGCTCAGCGCTGGCCGCCACGGCCACCACCACCTTTACCGTGACGGCAACGCTGACCAATGGCTGCGTTTTCGGCAGCTCGCTTTCCAGCCCGACCACCAATCTGGGCACCCTCAATTTCGGTTCATTTCCTTCCGTTCCCACCAATGTCGATGTGGTCAGTACGTCGGGCGCAGGCTCCGTTGTGGTGACCTGCACCCCCGGCACCACGGTGGCGATTGGCATGGATTACGGCATCCACGGCGGATCTGCCGCCCGGCGTTATATGGCCAACAGCGGGGCGACAGCAACGCTGGCCTATCAGCTTTATCAGAATGCTGCGCGCACCGTGGTTTGGGGCACCGGCGCGCAGGCAATGACCATCAGCAGCTTTCCCTCCACCACCCAAACGTATCCGGTGTATGGCCGGTTGTTTTCTTTCACGACGTCACCCACTGCGGGAACTTACACCGACACGGTGACCGTGACTCTCACTTATTAATCATCAGGATATGAGCTATGACGACGATATTCTCACGCATGATTGCCACCACGGCCCTGACGGTGGCGCTGTTTTCCGGTACGGCGGTGCACGCCGCCAGTTCGGTGCTCGTCTGGCCGGTGTACCAGATTATTGAATCCGATCAGAACGGATCCGCCCTGTGGCTGGAAAACCGGGGCGCGGAACCGGTGTCGTTGCAGGTGCGCGTGCTGGCCTGGAAGCAGGAGAATTTTAACGAGAAGTATGCCGATCAGAGCAACGTGGTTGCCAGCCCGCCTTTTGCCACCGTGCCGCCGGGCCAGCGCCAGCTGATCCGTTTGATCCGCAACACGCCGGTGCCCGCCAATACCGAGCAGGCGTATCGCATTATCATTGACGAGATCCCTTCTCCGCTGAACAGCGCCGGTGAAGGTCAGGACAAAGCGGTGGTCGGGCTGCAATTGCAGATGCGTTATCTGCTGCCGCTGTTTATGGATGGCGGCGGTTTGTGGACCAACGACCGTGCGGATGTGAAACGCGATGCCTCCACCGCCACGCGCCCTGTCCTCACCTGGCGCACCGTTTCGGAAGGCGGCAAAAACTATCTGCAGGTGCGCAATACCGGCATCGTTCACGCACGTCTGAGCAACGTGTTCTGGTCAGCCAGCGGCAACCAGAAACAGGGTGTAAAAACCATGGTCGGTGGCTTTATGGGGTACGTGTTGCCGGGGCAGCAGATGCGCTGGCCGGTGCCGGCGGGCGTGACGCCGGGGGCGCAGCTGAATGCACAGATTGCCGACAACACCCAACCGATTGTCATTGCGCGCGGCGAATAACAGCAGGAGCCGCAACGCATGCCAATCAGACGTCTTCCCCGTGAAGGTCAGCAGCGACCGCTCTGTTTCCGGGGAAGCCTGTGCCTGATCTGCCTGAGTGCGTTCAGCGCGCAGGCACAGGAATACGGTTCCCTGCCCGATGCCCCGCGGGCGGCACCGGTGGTCACGGACGCCATGTTTTATCTGTCGATTGTGGTCAACGGCCAGACGGATAATCAGGTGGTGCCGGTGACCTATCGCAATAACGCCTATTTCGTCGAAGCCGGGGTGCTGGCAAAAAATCACATCCACATTAACGGCCAGCAGGGGCTGATTAACGTCGGTGAACTGCCGGACGTGAAAGCGAAATACGATTCAGCCAGCCAGCAGCTGGTGTTAACCGTGCCGGATGCCTGGCTGCCCAATCAGACTGTCAGCGGCGATCCGCTGATGAACTACACGCCGTCGCAAAGCAGCACCGGCCTGTTGTTTAACTATGATTCGTACTACACCGATCCGCCCGGCGGCCCGAAATCCGTCGCCACCTGGATGGAACAGCGGTTATTCAGCAGCCTCGGGCTGCTCACCAATACCGGCACTTACCGCTATAACATCGACAGTGCGGGCAACGGCAACACGGGCGGCAGCACCGCGCAGGACGGCTATCTGCGTTACGACACCTTCTGGCGGTTTACCGACGAGAAAAACCTGATCAGCTATCAGGTCGGGGATTTCGTCAGCGATTCCCTGACGTGGAGTAATTCGGCGCGCATGGGCGGTGTGCGGATCAGCCGTAACTTTGGCGTGCGCCCGGATCTGGTGACCTATCCGTTACTGCAATACAGCGGGTCGGCGGCGGTGCCAACCACGGTGGATTTGTTCCTTAATGGCTACAAGGCCAGCAGTAACAACCTGAATTCCGGGCCGTTTACCCTGACTAACGTGCCTTATATCAACGGTGCCGGTGAAGCGACCATTGTGACCACCGACGCAGTCGGGCGTCAGGTGTCCACCAGCGTCCCTTTTTACGTGTCCAACACGCTGCTGCGTAAAAACCTCAGCGATTTCGATTTGTCCCTCGGGGCGGTGCGCAACAATTATGGCGTCACCAACGGCGATTATTCAGATGCGGCCTTCAGCGGTATTTATCGTTACGGGCTGACCAATTACCTGACGCTCTCCGGCCATACCGAAATGGTTCAGGGTTTGACGCTGGGCGGTGCCGGCGCAGATATCGCGGTCGGCACCTGGGGCACGCTGAGCGTTTCCGGCAGCCAGAGTAAAGCCGATCACCCGCCGGTCAGCAGTGATACTCCGCTCAACACGCCGGATAACGATAACAACGGCCAGATGCCGGGCATCCCGAATTCAGGCGGTCAGATCCTCAATCCGACAGGCGAAAGCGTGACGGATAAAAAAGACGGCAGCCAGTACACGCTGGGTTATTCCTACTATTCGACGGTGTTCAGCCTCTCGGCGCTGCGCTCAAAACGCACGGTGGGTTATCAGGACATCACCTCTTACACCAGCGACACGCGCTTAAGCCGTCAGTCGGATCAGGTGACGTTCAGCACCTCGCCGTTCGGCCCGGCCAACGGCACCATGGGCATCGGCTATTACGACGTCGAAGCCTATGACAATTCGCATACCCGTCTGGTGAATTTCTCCTACAGCCGCTCGCTGTGGGGGCAAAGCAGCATGTTTTTATCGCTCAATAAAACGCTGGGCGATAACGGTTACAGCGCGCAGCTGCAATTCATCATTCCGCTTGGCACCAATATCAACATGAACGCTGGCGTGCAGCGTGACAGCGCGGGCAATTATCAGGAGCAGATTGGCGCCAGCAAAGCCACGCCAACCGACGGCGGCCTCGGCTGGAATCTGGCCTACAGCGGCGGCAATAATCCGTATCAGCAGGCCGATGCCACCTGGAAATCCCGCGTCGCGACGATTCAGGGCGGGTTCTACGGCAATCAGGGCGATTACACCAACTGGGCAGATCTGAGCGGATCCGTGGTGTTTATGGCCAATGACTGGTTCCTTTCCGACAAGATCAACGACGCCTTTATCGTGGTCGATACCGATCACTACGCCGGTGTGCCCGTCCTGTTCGAGAATCAGAAAATGGGCGAAACCGATAAAAATGGTCACCTGCTGATCCCGACCGTCAGTTCGTATTATCCGGCCAAAGTGGAAATCGACACCCTGCCGCTGCCCGCCGATGTGGTCGCTAATAACGTCAATGACCGCATCGCAGTGAAACAAGGCAGCGGCGTGGTGGTGAAATTCAACGTCGAGAAAGTGCTGTCGGCGAATATCAGGCTGCACGACGCCGCCGGACAACCGCTGAAGCCCGGCACGCTGGTCACAGAACAGAATACGCAGCAAACCACCGTCACCGGTTACGACGGGCTGGTGTACTTCTCGCACTTACAGGAAAACAACGTGCTGAATATCAGGCAGGAAGACCGTTCGGTATGCCGGATCAGTTTCACTTTAGATCCTAAACGTCACAGCATTGAGCAGGTTGGCCCGCTGGCATGTCCGGGTGGCGCAACGCCAGGAGATAAATCATGAAAATTTTCAGGCCGTGGGTACGTCATGGCGTATTGCTGATGTTGATGCTGGGCGCATCGTGGCAGGTGATGGCGGCCTGTACCACGGCGGCAAGCACCATTACGCTCGGCACACAGAACTCCTTTGCGGTCAGCACTTCTCCGCTGATTACGCAAGGCAGCAGCGGATTGAGCTGTAACGGTCCCTTGCTCAGTATTGGCGGCACCAATATCGTGACGGCAACAATTGGCGCCACGCTACATCCGAGCGGCACGCAGCCACGGCTTTACAGTGCAGCCACCAATCAGTATTTGCCGTACAGCCTGTGCAAGGACGGCAGTTGTGGCACCGTCTATAACCAAGGTGACGTGATTACCTGGAACAGCACCACCGCACTCGGCCTGCTCGGGCTGTTTACCGGCCCGAACAGCACACTGCCGATTTATGTGATGCCAAAAACGTTGTCCAATCTGGCCGCCGGGACGTATACCGACACTGTCCCCATCGCCTGGACGTGGAACATCTGTTCGGTCGCCATCGGGACATTATTGTGCATTGCCGACAGCGGCAACGTGAACGGTACCGTCAACCTGACGCTCAACATCACCAACTTTTGCTATATCGACAGCGCGCCGAACGTGGGTTTTGGCAGCGCCGCCCTGCCTTCCGGGCTGACGACGGTGGTCGCCAATACCCTCAGCGTGCGCTGCACGCTCAACGCCAGCTATTCCGTCAACCTGACCAGCAGCGTTTCGGAGTCCGGCCAGTACCGGCGGATGGCCTCAACGGTCAACGGCACCACCAGTTATTTGCAATATCAGATATTTAAAAGCGACAGCACGGTGTGGAGCGCGTCAACCAACAGCAGCGCGACCGGCTCCGGCACATCACAGTCGTTCCCGTATACCGCGTCGGTGAATCTTGCACAAAGCAATCAGCCCGCGGGCGCGTACAGCGATACGGTGACGGTCACGGTGACTTATTAGGATATTAAGAAAGGGGAAAACAGAACCGGTGCAGCGAGTGTGCACCGGTTTTAACGCCGTTTTTACAGCGCTTTCAGCGTTTTGATGGTGGCATCCACATCAATTTCATCTTCCGTGAACACATAAGTGCTGTTCTGGAAGGTGGTGATGAGCAGCTTTTTCATGGTGCGCATCTCCGCTTTTTTCTCTTCTTCCTGCGGGCGGATACGGTTCATCAGCAGGCCAACAGAAAGCACGGCGTTTTCTTTGTCGATCTTCGCTTCTCCCGGCACTTCTTCATTAAACGCCAGGAAAGATTTGATGCTGGTGATTTTGATGCGCTCACCGGCGATAAAGATGTATTTGCTCTCCGGCTCGACTTTCACCGCAAAGGCAGAAAGGCCTTTGTTGTTGGTGGTCGGCTCGAAGGTGACCACTGCATCTTTTTTAATCAGCTCAGGGTTTGCAACTTTAATCACGTGGAAATAACGGTTATCGCCGTTTTCATCTTTGATAAAACCGAAACCTTTATCTTCAAACCAGGTTGTGATTACGCCGTTCATCGCTTACCGCCTAAGTAATTATTTATTCAACATGTCAGTTTTTGCAGGGCGGCAGTGTAAAGCAGAATGAGAACAAAGTCCTGTGCTTTACAGCCTGATGCCTGCGGAATTACGTCGCTTTACGGAACGTGAGGTTAAACCGGTAGGATCCGGTCAGCGGATGTTCGCCTGCTTTGAGCGGCAACACGCCGTGATAACGCAGCCGCGACGGCCCGCCCCACACCACAATATCGCCATGCAGCAGCGGCACGCGCTGGGTTTTATCGCTGCGCTCCAGGCCGCCAAACTGAAAAACGGCCGGTAAACCCAGCGAGACAGAGACAATCGGCTGGCCGAAATCGTGCTCGTCTTTGTCCTGATGCAGGCTCATTTTCGCCCCCGGCTGATAGCGGTTGATAAGGCACGCGTCCGGGTCAAACCCCGTAAACCCAGCCTGCTCGGCCGCCTTCACCGCAACAGCACGAAACAGTTCCGGCATCGGCGGCCATTGCTGATGACTTTCCGGCGACATGGCCTGATAACGGTAACCGGCTTTATCCGTCACCCAACCGACATCGCCGCAGTTGGTCATCGCCACCGACATCGCGTAACCGCCCGGCGTCGCGCGATACTGAAAAGGCACCAGCCCGGCGATGCGGTCGATCTCGGCCAGCAACGCCACATCCTCTGCCAGCGCCGCACCGCGCAGCACCACCGCGCCGGGGCACAGATCTTCGCGCCAGTTGGGGTGGAAATCGGGGTGATCAAAAAGATCTAAATTCATGTCAGCCTCCGCGTTTGCCTGTCCGTTAAGTATAACGGATGTCGCCAGATCGTCATTTTTGCTGCCAGCGGGCGGTTAAAAAATCGAGAAGCCCCTGCGCTGCCGGGCCGATACGCCGGTTGGGCCGCACACAGTAAACACCGGTTTCACGCCCGGTCCATTGTGGCAATATCTGCACCAGTTCCCCTGCGTCAATGGCCGCTGCCATGGTGACCGCCGAGTGAAAAGCGATGCCGTGTGCATCCATACACAGCCTGCGCGCCGCATCGGCATTATCGACCTTGACCGATCCTTTCGGGGCCAGCGTGCGCTCCTCACCGGCAGAAAATAACCGCCACAGCACCCCATCCTGACTGGCCGAAGAGACGATGCACTCGTGCTGATAAAGATCTTCCGGCACCTCAGGCACGCCACGCTTTTTCAGGTAGGCGGGCGCGGCCACCAGGATCCGCCGGTTCTCCAGCAATTTATGGGCGATCAGCGACGAATCCTTCATACGCCCGATGCGAAATGCCAGCATGATGCCTTCACTCACCAAATCCACGTAGTCATCGGTCAGATGCAGATCCAGTTGCACCTGCGGGTACGCCGCCAGAAACTCACTCAGATAAGGCACCAGATGGGTATGACCGAACGCCACCGGCGCACTGACCACCAGTGCGCCGTAGGGTAACGTCTGTTCGTCACGCACCATGTCAGCTGCCTGAGTGAGTTGCGAAAGTGCCTGATGGCATTCGGCAAAATACCGTTTTCCGCTTTCGGTCAGCGACATCGCCCGCGTGGTGCGGTTGAGTAACGTCGCGCCCAGTTGCCGTTCAAGCGTCTTGATAAAACGGCTGACCGACGACGGCGTAATGCCGAGCGCGTGGGCCGCACGGGCAAAACTATGGTGTTCAACAACCGCAACAAACGTTTGTACCAAGTGCAGCGACGGCGCGTTCATTGATGCTCTCACAGAATGAATGAATGTTATTTCCGGCTATTATCAAGAAAATTCAGCATGATTAGAATGTTTCTTTTTTGAGGAACATTTTATGAAAACCACGTCTGCCAGCGTCTTTCGCGAACTTCATCTGCAAGCAACTCCGCTGAAATTGCCCAACGTCTGGGATGCGGGCAGCGCACGCCAGACAGAGAGTCTGGGTGCCACGGCAATTGCCACCACCAGCGCGGGCGTCGCGTGGTCTTTGGGGTATCGCGACGGCAATCAGTTGCCGGTGGAAGACTATGTCGCCCGCGCGACGTCTATCGCCAGGGTGATTTCAGTGCCGCTTTCTGCGGATATTGAGGGCGGCTACAGCGATATTCCGGCCACGGTGGCGTTAACCGTCTCACGGTTTATGGATACGGGCGTGGTGGGCATCAATATTGAGGACGGCGCAGGCGATCCGCATGCGTTGTGCCGGAAAATCGAAGCCATCAGAGCCGCCAGTGTCCGCTGCGGCGTAGATCTGTATATCAACGTGCGCACCGATGTGTACGCCCGTAACCTGGTTTGCGCCGCGGATAAAGCGGATGAAGTGATGGCGCGGGCGCAGAGTTACAGCAGTGCCGGTGCCGACGGGCTTTTCGTGCTCGGGCTGACGGAGGCAGGGGAAATGCGCGCCATTGCTGAGGGCACAACTCTGCTGCTCAACGTGGCGGTCTGGCCGGGACTGCCGCCGGTCAGCGATCTCGCAGCCCTTGGCGTACGCCGCCTGAGCGCCGGTTCCTGGTTGCCGCAAACCTTATGGGCGCACCATGCGCAGTTAGTCAGCGGATTTTTACAACACGATAAAATGATGCCGATGCTGGAAAATGCCGCGCCTTATTCAGAAATTAATGCGATGTTTTAACGACGCAGACCCCGACTGAACATGAGAGGTAACATGAATTCCACAGCCCGCCCCGACAATGTCATGCCCGAAAATCAGGCAGTTCTGCATATTTTATGCGGGAAAATAGCCTCCGGGAAATCCACCCTGTCCCGCAATCTGGCAAGCCCCCCGGCACGGTGGTGCTGAGTGAAGACACCTGGCTTGCTCATCTGTATCAGGATGAGATGCACACGGTGGCGGATTATCTGCGCTGTGCCGCCAGACTCAGGCAAGCCATTGCGCCTCATGCCATTTCCCTGCTCAAAGCCGGTGTCTCGGTCGTGCTGGATTTCCCGGCCAATACGGTGGCGAACCGCGAGTGGATGATGAGCCTCATCACGGCGTCAGGCGCAGACCACCGCCTGCATTATCTGAACGTGCCGGAAGACGAGTGTAAAGCCCGGCTGCGGGCACGCAATCAGGCCGGAACGCACCCGTTTAGAGTCACTGATGAGCAGTTTGAGCTGATATCCCGTCACTTTGTTGCGCCGCAACCGGAAGAAGGTTTTAACGTAATCATCCACGCTTAGCGCCGCCATTATTCAGCCGGGCGGGGAAGAGGATTATTGTAGGGTTGTATCGTTTCAGCTATGGTTCGAGAAGATTTAAATACCCTATCAGGAGAACATAATGAGTCGGGAAATCAATAAAGACACGCAGTTGTGTATGTCCCTTTCCGGTCGTCCGGGAAATTTCGGTACCCGTTTTCATAACAGCCTGTATCAGGCGTTAGACCTGAACTTCGTCTATAAAGCCTTTTCCACCAAAGACATTGAAGCCGCTGTCAAAGGCGTGCGTGCGCTGGGCATCCGCGGCTGCGCGGTATCGATGCCGTTTAAAGAAGCCTGCATTCCTTTCCTCGATGAACTGGATCCTTCCGCCACCGCCATTCAGTCGGTGAATACCATCGTCAATGATGACGGCTTCCTGCGCGCTTACAACACCGATTACATCGCGGTCGCTAAACTGCTCGACAGCCACAAAGTCCCGCGCGATGCCGTTTTCGCACTGCGCGGCAGCGGTGGCATGGGCAAAGCGGTGGTTGCCGCCATCCGTGATGCCGGTTTCAAAAAGGGCTACATCATTGCCCGCAATGAAGCCAATGGCCGCGCTCTGGCAGAAGAATACGGTTACGAATGGCAGGCAGAAGTCGGCGATTTGGCCGTCGATATGGTGGTGAACGTCACGCCAATCGGCATGGCCGGTGGCCCGGAAGTGGATTCACTGGCCTTCGAACCGGCGGTGATCGACCGCGCCAGCATCGTCTTTGACGTTGTTGCCTTACCGGCAGAAACACCGCTGATCCGTTATGGTCGCGATCACGGTAAGAAAGTGATCACCGGCGCGGAAGTCGCGACATTACAGGCCGTCGAGCAATTCGTCCTGTACACCGGCGTGCGCCCGTCAGATGATCAGATTGAAGCGGCAGCGGTACATGCGCGCAGTTAATCCCGCCTGATGAATACAAAAAGCCTCTCAGACGAGAGGCTTTTTTAATGGCGCGGATCCACCCGGCGATCAACGCACCAGACACGGCCTTTTCGGATCAAACTTCCAGTCCGGCACCAGGAACTGCATGCCCTGCGCATCGTCACGCGCACCGAGGCCCATGCCTTTGTAGAGCTCGTGGGCCTTCATCACCTGATCCATATCCAGCTCAACGCCCAGACCCGGTTGTTCCGGCACCCGCACTTTGCCGCCTTTGATCTGCAACGGCTCTTTGGTCAGGCGCTGATTGCCTTCCTGCCAGATCCAGTGCGTGTCGATGGCCGTGATCTTGCCCGGTGCCGCAGCAGCCACCTGGGTAAACATCGCCAGCGAGATATCAAAGTGATTGTTGGAATGCGAGCCCCAGGTCAGACCCCATTCGTGACACATTTGTGCCACGCGCACTGACCCCTGCATGGTCCAGAAATGCGGATCCGCCAGCGGGATATCCACCGATTTCAGCTGGATGGTATGCCCCATCTGACGCCAGTCGGTAGCGATCATATTCGTCGCCGTCGGCAGGCCGGTCGCCTGACGGAATTCCGCCATCACTTCACGCCCGGAGAAGCCCTGCTCTGCGCCGCACGGATCTTCGGCATACGCCAGCACACCGCGCAGTTGTTTACCGAGCGCGATGGCTTCATTCAGCGACCAGGCACCGTTCGGATCGAGCGTGATCCGCGCCTGCGGGAAGCGTTGCGCCAGCGCCGTCACGGCTTCCGCTTCTTCGCTGCCCGCCAGCACGCCGCCTTTGAGTTTGAAATCATTGAAGCCATATTTTTCGTACGCGGCTTCCGCCAGCCGCACTACCGCTGCGGGTGTCAGCGCTTCTTCGTGGCGCAGGCGATACCAGTCGCAGCTCTCGCCCGGCTGGCTCTGATAGCCCAGCGACGTTTTATTGCGGTCACCGACGTAGAACAGATAACCGAGCATCTCGACTTCATCACGCTGCTGACCGTCGCCGAGCAACGACGCCACGGTCACGCCAAGATGCTTGCCGAGCAGGTCCAGCATCGCTGCTTCAATGGCGGTGACCACGTGGATAGTGGTACGCAAATCAAAAGTCTGTAATCCACGACCGGAGGCATCGCGATCGGCGAATTTCTCCCGCACCGCAGTCATCACGTTTTTGTATTCGCCCAGCGTTTTGCCGATCACCAGCAGCGCGGCATCGTCCAGCGTCTGGCGGATTTTTTCGCCGCCCGGCACTTCACCGACGCCGGTGTTGCCGCTGCTGTCTTTGAGGATCAGGATGTTACGGGTGAAAAACGGCGCGTGCGCACCGCTGAGGTTAAGCAACATGCTGTCGTGCCCGGCCACCGGGATGACCTGCATGGAGACAATTTTAGGTGCAGATGAAGAGGTCATGCTTACTCCTTAGTGAATTCAGATTCCGTTAACCGCGCCCCATTGCCGGGCGCTTACGATCGAATGTCCAGCCGGGGATCAGATACTGCATCGCGGCAGCATCGTTGCGCGCCCCGGTCGGCAGCGTCTTGTGCAACGCGTGAGCGCGATGGATCTGATCCATGTCGACGTCCACGCCCAGCCCCGGTTTTTCCGGCACTTTGATTTTTCCGTTGACGATCTGCAGCGGCTCTTTGGTCAGGCGCTGATTGCCTTCCTGCCAGATCCAGTGCGTATCGATGGCCGTGGGTTTACCCGGTGCAGCAGCACCGACGTGGGTAAACATCGCCAGAGAAATGTCGAAATGATTGTTGGAATGGCAGCCCCAGGTCAGGCCCCAGTCGTCACACAGCTGGGCGACGCGCACCGCACCGTGCATGGTCCAGAAATGCGGATCCGCCAGCGGAATATCCACCGACTGCAACATCACCGCGTGCTGCATCTCGCGCCAGTTGGTGGCGATCATATTGGTGGCGACCGGCAAACCGGTGGCGCGGCGGAACTCCGCCATCACTTCGCGCCCCGAGAAGCCTTGCTCCGCGCCGCACGGATCTTCCGCATAGCTGAGGATCCCGTACAGGTCTTTGCATAAATCAATGGCTTCATCCAGCAGCCACGCCCCGTTGGGATCAACGGTGATACGCGCATCCGGAAAACGTTTTGCCAGCGCTTTTACCGCGTCGATCTCCTGCTCGCCCGGCAGCACGCCGCCTTTGAGTTTGAAATCCTTAAAGCCATAACGATCCTGCGCCGCCTCGGCCAGCCGCACCACCGCCTCGCTGCTCATCGCTTCCTGATGGCGCAGGTGATACCAGTCGTGGCTGCCGCGTTCTCCTTCCTGATACGGCAAATCAGTTTTCTGACGGTCGCCGATGTAGAACAGGTAACCGAGCACCGTCACTTCATCACGCTGTTTGCCCGGCCCGAGGAGTTCGCACACCGGCACGCCGAGAAACTTGCCCATCAGATCAAGCAGGGCCGCTTCCAGCGCGGCAACGGCGTTGACCCGCAGCTCAAACGTCCAGGCACCTTTGCCGAACGAATCAAAATCCGATGACTGATTACCGGTATGAATCTGATGCACCAGGCGGTTCATTCGCGCCACTTCCTGGCCTTTGACCTGGGAAACCGCCTCCATCAGCGTGTTGTAAATCACTTCGCCGCCCGGCGCTTCGCCCACGCCGGTATTCCCGGCGCTGTCTTTGAGGATCACGATATTGCGGGTGAAGTAAACGCCATGTGCGCCACCGATATTCATCAGCATACTGTCGTGCCCTGCCACAGGGATCACCTGCATGTCAGTGATGATCGGCGAGGATTGCGTATTCATCATGTGTCTCCTTTTCTGTGCCGGGGATCAGAACGGGCGTAGCTGGATGCGTTCGATTTTGCCGACGATAAATACATAGCTCACCACCGCCAGCAGTGCGTGGATCCCGACGTAAATCAAGGCGCCGTTGAAGGATCCTGTCGTGCCGATGATGTAACCGATAGCGATTGGCGTCACGATGCCTGAAACGTTGCCGAACATATTGAACAGCCCGCCGCTCAGCCCGCTGATCTCTTTCGGTGCGGTGTCAGCCATTACCGCCCAGCCCAGTGCACCCAGACCTTTGCCGAAGAAGGCGAAGGCCATAATGCCAACCACCATCCATTCGGTATCGACGTAGTTACAGGCAATCATCGACATCGACAGCAGCATGCCAACCACAATCGGCACCTTGCGCGACAGCGTCAGGTTGCGGGTTCTGCGCATCAGCCAGTCGGAAATGATCCCGCCGAGCACTCCGCCGAGGAAACCACAGATCGCCGGAACCGACGCCACCATGCCGGCTTTGAGGATCGACATGCCGCGCGCCTGCACCAGATATACCGGGAACCAGGTGATGAAGAAGTAGGTCAGCGCGTTGATGCAATACTGGCCGATGTAGATGCCAATCATCATGCGTGACTTCATTAATTGCTTAATCTGGAAGAGTTTTTCGCCTTTGACGGCGGCTTTTTTAGTGGTTTTCTGATCCATGTTGATCAGCGCGCCACCGGCTTCCATGTAATCGAGCTCGGCTTGGTTGACGCCCGGATGATCTTTCGGATCGTGGATCACTTTCAGCCAGATAAAACTCAGGATGATCCCAAGGCCACCCATAAAGAAGAACACGTGTGACCAGCCCACTTCATGGGTCAGCCAGCCCATGATTGGCGCGAAAATGACGGTGGCAAAATACTGTGCGGAGTTAAAAATCGAGACGGCAGTGCCGCGTTCCTGCGCCGGAAACCAGGCGGCAACGATGCGGCTGTTGCCCGGAAAAGACGGCGCTTCCGCCAGCCCTACCAGGAAACGTAAAGCGAACAGGGAAACCACAATGCCAAAGCCGCTGAATACATCGACAAAGCCCTGCAGTAAGGTAAATAAAGACCAAATAAAAATACTGTAGAAATAAACTTTCTTGGAACCAAATTTATCCAGCAACCATCCGCCGGGTATTTGCCCAATGACATAGGCCCAGGAAAATGCAGAGAAAATATAGCCCATTCCGACGGAATCCAGGCCAATATCTTTCGCCATTGCCGAACCGGCAATAGATAATGTCGCACGGTCGCCGTAATTAAATGAGGTGACAATAAATAACATCACCACTATCCAGTAGCGCGCATTCGTTCTTTTTTTTACGGCACTGGCTGATGAAACGATTGTTTCCATGGTGTTCTCCGGAATTAATGACAATGCCTCGACCCGAAGGGCAAGCCATTCCTCCGCACGACAGAACTGTAGGGTTCAGAGAGGAAGGAACGTTGCCAGTATAAGAACAACCCGTGACCAACTCATTAGGCAAAATGCCAGGCATCAGCGCATATTTGCATTTATCTTGAGGCGAATGCCCAGCGCCATGCGAGTTGTTTCACAAAAAATGAAACGGCTGTGATGAGCATCACACCGATAAAAAAAGCGAAAAGATAAACCATCCTGAAAATACCCTCAGGGAGAATACTTTCAGAACGGAATAATATTCAAATCTGATCATTATCTAATTGCAGCGCCACATACAGCAGGAGACGGTCGTCGAAATTTCCTAAATCTAATCCGGTTAATTCCGAGATGCGGTTGAGGCGATATTCCAGTGTATTACGGTGAATATATAACGCTTTCGACGTGGCTGTCGGCTGGACGTTATTATGGAACCACGACGCCAGGGTGCGCCGGAGTAAGCCGTTGCTGTCGGTGGCTTTTAAACGCGCCAGCGGACGCACCAGTTCGTCGGCCTGCCAGCCGCCGCGCAGGCTGTCGAGCAGCACGGGTAAGATCAGATCCTGATAGAAGTAACAACGCTGTTCCGGCATCCGCTGTTTGCCGACCGTCATGGTGGTGCGCGCTGTGCGGTATGAACGCGCGATGCTGCCGGGGCCGGTGAAGAAGTTGCCGAGAGAAATACGCACACGCAGGCGCCCGGTTTCGGTCATGCGGGACAACAGGTGATCGATGCGCTGGCGATGACCGTCCGGATCCCAGCGATCATAGCTGTTGAGCGCCGGTTTCAGCACCACCATTTCGGTCAGGGACACGATCGCAATCAGGTTGTCGCGCTCCGGCGTGGTCAGCAAGGTTTGCAGCTGTTGCAGTTCGGCCATCGCCGAATCCACGCCCAGCTGTCCGCTGTCCACTTCAACCACCGCCGCCACGCGCGGACGGTTCAAATCAATACCAAGACGCTGTGCCCACTCTTTCAATGCCGGAGAAAGTTCGTCCACCCGGATAAGATTAAGCACCAGCTCTTCGCGCAAGCGGCTGTCCTGCGCCAGCATGTGCAGCAAACGCGCCTGTTCGAGCATCATTTCGGCAGTCATGCACACCAGTTCACCGTACTGACGCAGCTGTAACGGGTTACCGGTCAGGCCGATCACACCGACAATCTGGCCGTCGATGCGCAGGGGTAAGTTGATGCCCGGACGCACTCCGTGCAAATGCCGTGCGACGCCTTCATCAATATCGACAATGCGTTCCTGTGAAATGGCCAGCAAAGCACCTTCGTGCAATTCGCCAAGACGCTGATCGTCGCCGCTGCCAATGATTTTTCCACGGCCATCCATGACATTCACATTACTATCAATAATTTGCATCGTGCGGGCAACAATTTGCTGCGCCAGTTTTGCATCGAGATGATACGCCGACATGGGGTTCCTGCCTTGGCTGTTCTTGTTAGTTTGACCAGCATACTCAGTCGCCGTCAGCCAGACATTATGCAAATGCCCAAAGAGCAGGAGAACCCGTTGAAGTTGCGGGGAAAGTCACAGTTTTATGCACCTGCACAGAGACGCGCAGGGCCGAAGATGAGAGGCGGGGGCAAAGCAGAAATAAAAAAGGCACGCCGGAGCGTGCCTTATCATTTCACGGATGAAGAATTATTGGGCTAACAGGTAAATTGAGGTGTCACCACGTAAGATATCCAGCGCCAGCACCGAAGGTTTGGTGTCGAGGATTTTACGCAGTTCGCCCAGATTAGCGACTTTCTGCTGGTTAACACCGAGGATCACATCGCCTTTTTTCAGGCCGATACGCGCCGCGGTGGAACCGGCTTTCACTTCGTCCACTTTCACGCCTTTCTTATCGGCAGCTGCATTGTTACTCAGCTCTGCGCCTTCAATACCGGTATAGATATTGCCGGATTCGACTTTCGCGGTCTGTGTACTTTGCTCAATGGTCACATCGACGTTCACCGGTTTACCGTCGCGCAGCAGGCCGAGGGTCACTTTGGTGCCGATTGGCATGGTGCCGATATCCGCACGGAACGACGCAAAGCTGCTGATCGGTTTACCGTTCATGCTCAGGATCACGTCACCGGCTTTGATACCCGCTTTTTCTGCCGCAGACTTCGGCATGACCTGGCTGATGAACGCGCCGCGCTGTGCGTCAACTTTCATCGCTTTCGCCAGCTCGGAGTTCAGCTCAGTCCCCATGATGCCGAGTTCGCCACGTTTCACCTGGCCGTATTCGATCATCTGTTTGGACAAGTTCTGCACCATGTTGCTTGGGATCGCAAAACCGATACCGATGTTGCCGCCGTCCGGCGCCAGGATCGCAGTGTTCAGACCGATCAGTTCGCCGTTCAGGTTAACCAGCGCGCCGCCGGAGTTACCACGGTTGATCGCCGCATCCGTCTGGATAAAGTTTTCGTAGTTTTCGATGTTCAGACCAGAACGACCCAGCGCAGAAACGATACCGGACGTGACGGTTTCACCCAGACCATACGGGTTACCGATGGCCACGGTGTAATCACCGACGCGTAACTGACCGGAGTCAGCCATTTTAATGGCGGTCAGGTTTTTAGCATCCTGCAGCTGAATAACCGCGATGTCAGAACGTGGATCTTTGCCGATCACTTTGGCATCAAATTTACGGCCATCGTTCAGCTGAACGCTGATTTTGGTGGCGTTATCAACCACGTGGTTGTTGGTCACGACATAGCCTTTAGCGGCATCAATGATGACGCCGGAACCCAGAGCGCGGAAATCTTCTTTCTGCTCAGGCGCTTGCTGCTGGCCTTCCTGACCGCCACCCTGACAAACAGGTGAACCCTGGAACGGCGAGCCGTCCTGGCACAGCGGCGAGTTCTGACCAAAGAATTGCTGGAACTGCTGGCCCATACGCGGCGTCTTGGACGGGGCGCTGCCTTCAACGTTCACGCTCACCACGGAGGGCATGACTTTTTCCAGCATAGGCGCCAGGCTTGGAAGCTGTGACGTGCTGGAAGAGGCTGTTTCAGCAGCCAGTGCAGAAGAAACCGGGGCCATTGCCATACCGATACTTAACGCTAATGCGCTCAGGAATAAACTCGATTTTTTCATTTTCAGGATCTCTTAAAATTATTGTGGCAACCAAAATAGTTGCATTGCTTGGTAGTCGTGATACTGAGATGTAATTAATAGCGCGAAGTTCATCAGGGTCGATCGGTTAATAGTAAAAAAGTATTGTCGATATTTACAAAAGATGGTTTTTCAGACAGATTCGTAAAGAAGAATAAAGAAGTCTTCCTTTTTGATGTGAATGATAATTACTCTGCGGCCATCAGGCGGCGATATTCATCATACGCATAGAGATCGGTCATCCCGCTGATATAATCCTGTAACATCCTTGCCCGGTAATAAAACTCCAGCGCCGCAAACACTTTCTCCGGTTTGCCCTCCAGCCCCACCACAGCATTGGTATAGGCTAAACGATGCTTGGCCGATATCTTATGCAAAAGCCGGGTTTCAATCGGATAAGCACGGTGCGTATCTTCCTGATCCAGCTGAGTAAAATCTTTCAAAGACATATCGAGAAGCGGGCTGTAAATATCCAGCAAACCGCTGATGACCCGGTAACCCTGTAATTCCAGCTCTTCCACTTCCGGGTGATTGAATACCTGTTTGAAGGCCACGCGTTTATAAATTTCCAGCAAGCGATTTGCCTGACTGTCATCTTCCAGCAGCGCATGGTTAAAGGTGCCTTCATAAATTTCCTGCACGTTTTCAATGAATCTTCGCGCCGCGTGTGGCACCAGTTGTTTCACCGTTTGTACCCGCAGTTCCATAAAGAAATAATCCACCGGATTACGGAACGTTTTGGCTTTATCCATTTTTTCATAGGCGGTGCGCACCACTTTATCGAAGAAATCGCCCTTTTCGATCTCCCCCCATTCGCGACAAAGATAGGCGTACAACTGTTCGACGCTGAAAATGTTCTTTTCTACCGCATCTTCTAAGTCGGCGATGCAATAGGAGATGTCATCTGCCGCTTCCATGATGTACGTCAGCGGGAAACGATTGAACTCGCCCAGCCCCAGCTCGCTGCGCAGACGCTGGATAAACGGCTCTTCCGCCAGATAAAAACCGGGCTTTTTCATCAGATAATCATGCGAAGGCAATTTTTCAGTGGAATAGGCCGGGCGGGTGTATTTCAGGATGCAGGCGGTCTGGCTGTAGGTCAGGTTGAGTTTAAGCAGGGTATACACCAGACGGATCGCCTGGGCGTTGCCTTCAAAATTGGAAAGATCGTAGCGGATCTTACTGCGCAGTTCATTGAGCGGTTCGGCGCTCTTTTCCAGACGCAGACAGCCGATAGTGCAGGCATCCGTCAGCTGAAATTCTTTGCCGCAGCTGGCGGTATCCATGCGTTTGCCAAACCAGTTATTGATCGCCGATTCACCAAAATGCCCGAAAGGCGGATTGCCAATGTCATGCATCAGACAGGCCATTTCGACGACACTTTCAAAAGGATCGGTAACCTCCGTCAGCCCGTAGGTGTCCAGCTTTTCTTGCTTGCGCAGACGGTGCAGCACATCTTTGGCGATGTGACGGCCTACCTGCTGAACTTCGAGAGAATGGGTCAGACGGCTGCGGACGGCTGCGTTTTTCTCCAGCGGAAAAACCTGTGTTTTTTGCTGTAAACGGCGGATCGCGGCGGAGTTGATAATACGGCCACGATCGCTTTCAAACTGACGCACCACATCGTACTCATCCCGCGCCTCAATGGGCGAGCTGAAAGGACGCTGAAAATTGAATTTCGCTTTAAAATCGATCCCGGACATACTTTTCCACCCTTTCAGCCACTCACGCGCCCGGCAGACGCGGAACCCGCATCCCAAACGCATTATCTCTTACCTTTAGCCATGATAGACTATCGCGCATTGTTTTCGGTATTAAAGCGTCAATTCCGCCTCTGCTGCGGCCCATTTCACCCACATCTGCGAGTATTCATATGAAAGTAGGCATCATCGGCGCTATGGAGCAGGAAGTGACTCTGCTGCGCGACAAAATCATTAACCGCAAGACTATCGAACGCGCGGGCTGCGAAATCTATACCGGCCAGTTACACGGCGTGGACGTTGCCCTGCTGAAATCCGGCATCGGTAAAGTGTCGGCGGCGATGGGTACCACGTTGCTGCTCGAGCATTGCCAGCCAGACGTCGTCATCAATACCGGTTCCGCCGGTGGCCTGGCGAAAACCCTGAAAGTGGGCGATATCGTGGTGTCTGACGAAGTGCGTTATCACGACGCCGACGTTACCGCTTTCGGTTACGAACCCGGCCAGATGGCAGGCTGCCCGGCGGCGTTCAAGGCCGATCCGGCGCTGATCGAACTGGCTGAAACCTGTATCCGTCAGCTGGATCTGAACGCCGTGCGCGGTCTGGTGTGCAGCGGCGACGCATTCATCAACGGCGCCGCCCCGCTGGCCCGCATTCGCGCCACCTTCCCGAATGTGGCAGCCGTCGAAATGGAAGCTGCCGCCATCGGCCACGTGTGTCATCTGTTCGATACACCATTTGTGGTGGTGCGTGCCATTTCTGATGTCGCCGACGGCGAATCGCACCTGAGCTTCGAAGAGTTTCTGGTCACCGCGGCGCAGCAATCCACCCTGATGGTGGATGCTATGCTCAAAACGCTGGCTGATTCACAAGAGTGATGATGCGCCGGTTCTGTCTGGTTTCGGGTTTTCTGATGCTGCCGTGGGTGGCCGCGGCGGCCCCGGCGCAACGGGTGATCACTCTGGCACCTAATCTGACAGAACTGGCGTTTGCCGCCGGTTTGGGCGATAAGCTGGTTGGCGTGAGTGCTTACTCCGATTACCCGCCTCAGGCTGCAAAGATTGAGCAGGTGGCGAACTGGCAGGGCATCAACGTTGAACGCATCGTGACGCTCAAACCTGATCTGGTGCTCGCCTGGCGCGGCGGCAATCCGCAGCGACCACTGGAGCAACTGGCTTCGCTGGGTATCAACGTGGTGTATCTCGATCCGCAAAATGCGGCGCAGATTGCCCAGGCGCTGGAACAACTGGCGCCCTACAGTGCCGATCCCGCCACCGCGCAGCACGCTGCAACGGATTTCCGTCAGCAATGGCAGGCGCTTAAGCTGAAATATCACCGTGAGAAACCGGTGCCGGCTTTTATTCAGTTCGGCACACAGCCGCTGTTTACCGCCTCATCGGCGACGATGCAAAGTGAAGTGCTGGAACTCTGTGGTGCCAAAAACATTTTCGCAGACAGCCGTGTCCCCTGGCCTCAGGTCAGCCGGGAGCAGGTGTTGAACCGTCATCCGCAGGTGATTGTGGTTGCGGGCGGACCATCACAAAAGCAGGTCATTGAAGATTACTGGCGTTCCCTGCTCAGCGCACAGGTCATTACGCTGGATTCAGACTGGTTCAGCCGCGCAGGCCCGCGAATTTTACTGGCAGCACAACAGCTTTGCCCCCGGATTGCGGCCCTGCCTCAGAGGTGAATACTCACTAACAGTACAGTGACTTTCTTGCCCCTCGCCGCTATGGCACTTTTCTGAATCGTTGCTTTATTAACCAAAATCAATGAACCGCCACTTTTATCTGTTAGTATGTGCGTCGTCAAATCCTTCGTACGATGACTGCCTTCGCTTTAAGATTATCTCTTTGTTATACAAACGAAATAATAAAATAACGGTATCTGATACGACGACTCAGCGGCGACGCTCCCGGACGGAAACGTTTTGGATTAAAGACCGCAAAAATAAGACCGATAACCTTAATCAGCCACGCTGATTTTATTGCTCTAAAAATTGAACGACACCAGCAGGAAACAGAAATGAAAGCTTTATTACTCAGTGCGTTACTCGCCCTGAGCCCGCTGGCGGCTGTCGCGGGCATGACAAGTGGCGAGATCCACATCAGTCTGACTATTTTACCTTCATGCCAGGTGAACGCAGCGCATTCGGGCACTTCCGTGATCTGCACCAACCGCAGCATGAGCCCGCCACATATCAGTGAAACGGTACTGGCAGCAGCGCCCGGCATCAAGGTGGATTCCACGCTGGTGACCGTCGAATGGTAATCCTCTTGTAAGCACTTACTTACCCTGAGTGCCTTTTAGGAGTGGAAATAATCCCATTAAAAAAGCCCGTCTGCATACACAGACGGGCTTTTTTGACGCTGCTGAAACTCTCAGCCGCGTATCAGATGCTGAATGACGAACCGCAGCCGCAGGTTGTCTTGGCATTCGGGTTGGTCACGATAAAACGTGAACCTTCCAGACCTTCAGTGTAATCCACCGAACCGCCCACCAGATATTGCAGGCTCATCGGGTCAACCACCAGCGCCACACCGGCTTTCTCGATGGTCATATCACCGTCGTTGATTTTATCGTCAAACGTAAAACCGTACTGGAATCCGCTGCAACCGCCGCCGGTGATGTAAACACGCAGCTTCAGATTCGGATTTTCTTCATCAGAAATTAGGTTCTGCACCTTACGCGCCGCAGCCTCAGTAAACTGTAACGGCAACGCGGTTGTTTCATTCATTAACGCTTCACTCATCATTTCTCACTCCCAATCCGCATTTGTTCAGGCCGCCAGATTGACTGTCTGAATAATGAACTCATTATCTTATACCTGAGTTGATGCTTCAAGTATGGGCATTTTTCGCGGCGCTGTCCTGCTTATTGGTGCTCTCACCCACAGATTCTGCCTGCGCTTTTTCTGCATTTTCGCGTTCCTGCCTCTGTAAGGTGCGGGTCAGGATCGTTGAATACAAGGGCTTACCGCCCAAAAACTGTGCCAGCAGGGTCGCACCCAGACAGGTGATGATCATGGGTAAAATCAGCTGATAGTTGTCGGTCATTTCCAGCACCAGCACGATGCCGGTCAGCGGCGCACGCACGCTGGCGGCAAACAGTGCGCCCATTCCGGCAATCGCGAAGGTCGCCGGTTGAATATCGTATTCCGGGAACCAGACCAGCGCGGCGGTACCAAATGCCGTACCCAGCAGGGTGCCGAGCGCTAACATCGGGGCAAATATGCCGCCCGGCGCACCTGAAGCAAAGCAAAGCACCGTGGTCACCACGCGGACAAAAAAGATAAACAGCAGCATCATCAGACCGTATTGCCCTGCCGCCGCCAGCGGGATCAGCGCAAAGCCCCCGCCCGCCGCTTCTGGCTGAACAAGCCCGATCAGGCCGCAAACGCCGCCGAGCACGCCGCCGATAATCAGGATCTTGCGCAGATTACCGCCGTGGATGCGGGCAAACATATCCTGTGTGCGGAAGATCAGCGCGTTAAAGCTGACGCCGACCACGCCAAATACCATCCCCAGTACCAGAAACAGCCACAGGGTATTCAGCGAAGTATTCGCCAGTTTACCGACCTCTATCACGGCCGTATCACCGTTGAAAATCCGGAAAACGATGCTCGACATAATCACGCCGATAAACACTGCTTTTATAGAAATCAGGCTGTAGCGAAATTGCAGGCGCATCTCTTCGAGAATGAACAGGATGCCGGCCAGCGGCGCGTTAAAGGCGGCTGAAAGCCCTGCTGCCGCCCCGGTAGCCAGCAGCGAGTGGCGGGCTTCGGCACTGCGCAGCCTGAAAATATCCGCCATCATTTTGCCGACGTTTGCGCCCATCTGCACGGTTGGCCCTTCCCTGCCCAGCACCATACCGGCGCTCAGCGTGCCTATACCGCCAAAGAATTTCACCGGGATCACCCGCCACCAGCGCACCGGTCGCAACTCTTCCAGCGCACCTTCTATTTCAGGAATGCCGGAGCCGCCCGCTTCCGGCGCGAAACGCCGGACCAGATAATAGCCGGACATCGCCAGCAGGCCTGACACCACAAAGGTCAGCGGCCACATTAAAATCCAGTAATCGCTGAAAATACTGAGGCCCGAAAGCCGCATGGCCATCACCCCGTTCACCGCTTTTTCGAAAGCCACGCCGAGCAGACCGGCGACGGTTCCCACCACGGCAGCAACAATCAGAATTGCGACCGGCGTTTTATCACGGCGCAGAAACAGACGCAGCACTTCACTGCGTTTACGCGGGCCATGCGCAGAGGCTGGCTCAGACATATCAGTGTTTGATTCATTCATCGGATCAGGAGGAATACAGAAAAGGTAATGGAATATTTATGGATTAAATCATACAACATGGCCGCCTGACAGGACTCAGGACAAAATCCGCGACGGTTTACGGTTTGATAACCTCGCGCAGTTCACTAGAATGGGCGCATTGCTATCCCTTATGACATACAGCATCAAGAAAACCAGGAGCCGAGTAATGAGTAAGTCAGAAAGTCTGTTCACGCAGGCGCAAGCGCTAATCCCGGGCGGTGTGAATTCGCCGGTACGTGCCTTCTCCGGCGTCGGCGGCGTCCCGCTATTCATCGAGCGCGCTGACGGTGCCTTTTTGTTTGATGCCGATGGTAAAGCTTACATCGACTACGTCGGTTCATGGGGTCCGATGGTGCTCGGCCACAACAACGCTGACATTCGCAATGCGGTGATTGAAGCGGCACAGCGCGGCCTGAGCTTTGGTGCGCCAACCGAGATGGAAGTGAAAATGGCCGAACTGGTTACCGGACTGGTGCCAAGTATGGACATGGTGCGCATGGTGAACTCCGGCACCGAAGCCACCATGAGCGCCATTCGTCTTGCCCGCGGCTTTACCCATCGCGATAAAATCATCAAATTCGAAGGCTGCTATCACGGCCACGCCGACTGCCTGCTGGTGAAAGCCGGTTCCGGCGCGCTGACCCTCGGCCAGCCAAATTCTCCGGGCGTACCGGCGGATTTCGCCAAACACACCCTGACGTGCACCTATAACGATCTGGATTCCGTACGCACCGCTTTCGAACAGTTCACGGACGATATCGCCTGTATCATTGTTGAGCCGGTGGCAGGCAACATGAACTGTATCCCGCCACTGCCGGCGTTCCTGCCGGGTCTGCGTGCACTCTGTGATGAATTCGGTGCGCTGCTGATCATCGACGAAGTGATGACCGGTTTCCGCGTCGCGCTCGGCGGTGCTCAGGAATATTACAATGTGGTGCCGGACCTGACCTGTCTGGGCAAAATCATCGGCGGCGGGATGCCGGTAGGCGCATTCGGTGGCCGCCGCGACGTGATGGACGCACTGGCACCGACCGGCCCGGTGTATCAGGCGGGGACGCTTTCCGGTAACCCGATTGCCATGGCGGCCGGTATTGCCTGCCTGACACAGGTCGCACAACCGGGCGTGCATCAGACTCTGAATGAGCGCACCACCCAGCTGGCAGAAGGGTTACTGCATGCGGCGAAAGCGGAAAACATTCCGTTTGTGGTGAACCACGTCGGCGGCATGTTCGGCCTGTTCTTTACCGATGCAGACACCGTGACCTGCTATCAGGACGTAATGAAGTGCGACGTTGAGCGCTTCAAAAAGTTCTTCCACCTGATGCTGGAAGAAGGCGTTTATCTCGCACCTTCCGCCTTCGAAGCAGGCTTTATGTCGCTGGCGCACAGCGAAGAAGATATCCAGCGCACCGTCAGCGCGGCACGTCGCTGTTTCGCGAAGCTGTAATATTCTGTCCCCCGGTGCAGGGGGAGACACTGAAATGTAAAGGGGCCTTCTGGCCCCTTTTTGTTGCATCAGTCCCGGCGTTATTTCGCCTGTTTTCTCAGCAAATAGATAAAGTACGGCGCACCGATGAAGGTGGCGAGCAGCCCTGCCGGGATCTGGTTCGGGAACAGAAACATCCGGCCGCACCAGTCGGCGAACACCATCAGCAAGCCACCGAGAATACTGGCGACCATCCACTGCGGCATCGCCCGTCGAAAGCCCATCATGCGTGCCATGTGCGGTGCCATCAGCCCGATAAAACTCAGCGGCCCGACGGTCAGCGTGGCGGCGGCTGTCATGATTGCGGCCAGCATCAGGATCGCCATGCGGCTTGGCGTCAGCGCCATTCCGACAGACTTCGCGGTCACACTGCCGAGCGGCAGAATATTGACCCAGCGGCGCAGGAACGGCACCAGCACCATCAGCACCGCAGCCAGCACCAGCGTTCGCCATGCGGTATCAGAAGTCACGGAATAGGTTGAACCGGAAATCCAGGTCAGCAGGCCACCCATACGCGGATCACCGCTGGCGAGTAACAGCGTCAGCAGCGTGCTGAACGCAGTGCTCAGCGCGATACCGGTCAGCAGCATCCGCTCGGCGGAGAAGCTGCGTAAACCGGAGGCGAGCATGATCACCAGCAGGGTGATCGCCGCACCGGCACTGCCCGCGGGCAGCAACCAGACAAAGGCATCACCGGGCACAATAAACATCATCAGCACCACACCAAATGCCGCACCGGAACTTATCCCCAGCACTTCGGGGCTGGCCATCGCGTTGCCGGTCAGTTTCTGAATCAGCACGCCTGATGACGCCAGCATAATTCCCGCCGCCAGCGCCGCCATCACCCGCGGCATACGCCACGGCAGCAGCGCCTGTAAATCTGCGCCCGTTGACCAGCTCCAGCCCGTGGCATTGCGCCCGGCCATCAGCGCGACGGCAAGCCCCGCCAGTAACACCAGCAACGCAAGCGACACCCAGCGCACCAGATGCTGACGCTCATCGGGCACGTTGTCGCCCTGATCCATCGGTGGCGGCGTCATGCTGTTACGCAGCCGCGGCAACAGCCACAGCAGCAACGGCGCGCCGACCAGCGCGGTGGCTGCACCGGTCGGTATTTCCATCCAGTATTGTGTCAGCCACTGCATCACCTGATCGGTGAACCACAGCAGCAGCGCACCGATCACCGGCGCCATGACCAGCCGCGAAAACAGGCGACGTGCGCCGAGCATTTTCGCCAGCAACGGCGCAAATAAACCGATAAAGCCAATCATGCCTACGGCGTTAACCAGCTGGGCGCTCATAAGGATCGCCAGCGCCAGCACCGCGAGGCGGGCAGCGGATAATCCCAGACCGAGATTTTTTGCCACACCGTCATCCAGCCCCAGTAGGGTCATCGGACGTTGCAACAGGAAGGCCAGCAGCCAGACGATGATCACGCGCGGCAACAGGAACGAAGCGATATTCCAGTCCTGCTGGTTCAGCGCCCCGCTGCTCCACATATACAAACTTTGCAGGCGCTGATAGTTGAACAGCCCCAGCAGGCCATTGACCGCACCGCAATACAAACCGAGCACCAGCCCGGCGAGGATCAGCGTCACCGGCGAAAGTCGTTTACCCCAGGCGATCCCGAAGACCAGCACGCCGATCACCACCGCGCCAAGCATGGCGGCGAACTGCTGGGTGATAAGGCCCCCCGGCAGCGCCCACAGCGTGGCAATGGTCAGACCGAGCTGGGCACCGGCAGAAACACCGAGCGTCGCCGGTTCTGCCAGCGGATTGCGCAGAACCTGCTGAAACAGTAAACCAACCAGCCCCAGACCGGCACCGGCCAGCAGTGCGACGGCGATACGCGGCAGCGAGCTGTAATGGAACAGCATCTGCTGAACATCATCGATATCAGGCTGCCACAACGCGCTGCGCCACTGGTGATAAGGCAGTTGCTGATGGAGGTTGTAAACACTGAGCAGACCTGCCGCCAGCGTCAGCAGAATCAAAAATATCAGCGAAACGCTGAGTGCGCGGCGGTTCATACCGGTTTCCCCAGAGTGCTGTTAAGAATGCGGCAAAAATGCATGGCGCTAAACGTTGCACCGTAAAACCAGACCGCGGGCACCACGGTGAACTGATTACTGCGAACGAACGGCATCGATTTCCACAAAGGCGTGGGCGCAACGGCGTCCATGATGTCGGCGCTGCCGTGATCAAAGCACAGCACGCGGGCATTTTTGATGGCCGCCAGACGCTCGATCCCGACAGACACGCTGCCCCAGAAGCTGCCTTCGCCCTGCCAGGCATTGGTCAGCCCGACCTCCTCCATCACTTCCTGGAACAGGCTTCCCTGGCCGAACACCAGCACATGGCGGGTGTCGATAAAGGTGATTAACAGCACCGGCTGAGCGGCGACCGGTTTCATCAGCTCGCGGGTTTTCGCCAGTTGCTGGTGATAGAGCTGCAAATGCTGTTCAGCGCGTTCCGGCAAACCGAGATAATCCGCCAGTTTGTGCAGGGAACGGATCGCCAGTTGCAGAGGTTTGGCGCTGCCGTCGTTGGCTTTCACATCCACCACCGGCGCGATGGATTCCAGCTGGCTGGTTTTCGGGCCGTAGCCCTGAGTCACCACAAGCAGAGACGGCTTAAGTTGCTGGATAAACTCCATATTGGGTTCAGTGCGCTGCCCCACGTCAATGACCGTCGGCGCCAGCTTTGGCTCTTCGACCCAGAGTTCATAATTGGGAATATCAGCAATCGCCATCGGCATGACACCGAGCGCAATCAGCAACTCGGCAGGCAGCCATTCCAGCGCGATAATTCGGCTGAGATCGGGTGTTGATGCGGAAAACGTCGGCATAGAAGCCAGCAGCGGAGATAACGCCAGCGCCTGTAAAATCCGGCGACGCGTTATTCCTGGAAAATGAGGAAAATCAGACATATCAGTATACGAAGCTCACAGGCGCACCGCCCGCCGGATGCGGAAGAATGCCCATCGGAATACCATAAATTTGTTCAAGGACGTCGCCGCGCATCATCTCTTCCGGTGCGCCCTGAGCGATCATCTCGCCGCCACGCAGCGCCATCAGCTGGTCGCAATAGCGCGCCGCCATGTTCAGATCGTGCAGAACCGCGATCACGGTTAAGCCTTTTTCGCGGCTCAGACGCTGGATCAGCGCCAGCACGTCTTTCTGATGGGCGATATCAAGTGCGGAAGTGGGTTCATCAAGCAGCAGACAGCGGCTGTCCTGCGCCACCATCATCGCCAGCCAGGCGCGCTGACGCTCGCCGCCGGAGAGGCTGTCCACCAGACGGTGCGCGAAAGGCTTCAGGCCCACCAGAGAGATCGCTTCTTCGACTTTTTCTTTGTCCTGATGTTTGAAACGCCCCAGCGCGCCGTGCCACGGATAGCGGCCAATTGCCACCAGCTCCTGCACGGTCATGCCTTCTGCGGCGGGCAGTTGTTGTGGCAGATACGCCACCTGACGCGCAAAAGCTTTGCTGTCCCACTGAGCCAGCGGCGTGTCATTGAGGAAAATCGTGCCGGATGTCGTAGACTGATGCCGCCCCAGCATTTTTAACAACGTCGACTTACCCGAGCCGTTGTGACCAATCAGGCCACACACTTGTCCCTGGGGGAACGTCAGTGACAGCGGAGCCAGCAGTGTGCGTCCCGTGACAGAAAAACTGACATCCTGCAGGCGGAATACGCTTTCTGGCAGCGAGGAAGACGGAGGTACGTTGTGATTAAGCATAAGATTTTCTGCGTCGACATCTGGTTAAGAACAGGAAACGGGCACGACCAGCGTGCCCGGATTTCACAGCGTTAATGCAAACTAACGATTAAAATCTGAATGTCGCTGTGGCGACAACCTGGCGATCTGAACCCCAGTAACAGGCGTAATCGCGATAGCAACTGGCGACGTATTCACGATCCAGCAGGTTATTGACGTTCACGCCAACGGAAGAGCCCGGCAGACCAAAGCGCGCGAGATCGTATTTGATCGTGGCATCCACCAGCGTGTAGGAAGACACATTAAAGGCTTCATTCGCTTTGTCTGCATTCACACCGTTTGCGGTGTAGAAGCTGGAGCTGGCCCCGACGTAACGCACGCCCGAACCGACTGTCAGGCCGCTGAGCGCGGTTTCGTGGAAGGTGTAATCCGCCCACAGAGACGCCATGTTTGCCGGCACTTCAACAGGACGCTTGCCTTCGAAATTGGTGTCGTGGGTGTATTTTGCATCGGTATAGGTATAAGACGCCGTGAGGTTAATGTTGGCGTTAACCGCGGCTTTGGCTTCCAGTTCCAGACCGCGGGAACGGATTTCACCAGACTGAACGCTGAAGTTAGCGTCAGACGGGTTGGCAGTCAGGTTTTTATCTTTGGTCAGCTGATACACCGCTGCCGTCAGGCTGATCGGACGATCGTTCGGGATGTATTTCACACCCGCTTCGTACTGTTTACCTATTGAAGGATCGAACGGCTGGCCTTGTTTGGTGGCGCCTGCGTTCGGTTCAAAGGATTCGCTGTAGCTGAAGTACGGAGAAATACCGTTGTCGAACAGGTAGTTCAGACCACCACGCCAGGTAAACTGCTGATCGTTGATCTGCGAAGCGCTGTTGGTGGTGCGCGTAAAGGTTGAGCTTTTGGCGAAATCGTAACGGCCGCCAACAGTCAGGATCCACTTATTCCATTCCGCCTGATCCTGCATGTACAGGCCGGTTTGCTCCTGACGATTGAGGATTTCATACGGGAAGTACAATGAGACATTGCCGTTACCGTATTGCGGATTTGCCAGATTCAGATTACTTGCGCTGCCGTAATCCGCATCAATATCGTTACGCATACGCATGTAATCGACACCCATCAGCAGGGTGTGATCGACAGCGCCGGTGCCGAATTTAGCCTGAGCCTGGGTATCGACATCAAAGTTTGCCAGCTTCTCTTTGGACTGAACGTAGCTGCGCGTGATGTTGCCGTTCCCGAGGTAGCCGAAGCCGTAAACAGATTTATATTGAGTATCGAGTTTGGTGTAGCGCAGGTTCTGGCGAACCGTCCAGGTATCATCAAACTGATGTGCGAAGCTGTAACCGACCATTTTCTGGTTACGTGACATGCGGTTGCCCGCTTCACCTTCGTTGAAATCTGTCGGCAGTTTATGTGCTTTACCGTTGGCATCGTAGTACGGCACCACGGTGCCTTCACGTGGCAACCAGCCGTAATAACCGGCATCCGGATCGTTCTGGAAATTGCTCAGGAAGGTGAAGTCGGTTTTATCATCAGGGCGCCATGAGAAAGACGGCGCAATCGAATAGCGTTTTTCTTTCGCCATCTCCTGCTGCGTATCCTGACTGCGCGCCACGCCGGTCAGACGGTAGGAATACACGCCCGCATCGTCGATGGCATCGCTGAAATCAAAACCGGTCTGGTACAGGTTATCCGTACCCATTTTGAACTGTACTTCTTTCAGCGGTTCAGTGGTCGGACGCTTGCTGACCATGCTGACCACGCCGCCCGGATTGCTTTTACCGTAAAGAACGGAAGACGGCCCGCGCAGCAGTTCAACGCGCTCCAGCATGTACGGATCCATCGACACTTCAGAATAGTTGTCACCCTGAAGTTTGATGCCGTCGAGATACTGATTGGTGTTCACCGAGGTGAAACCACGGATTGCCATGGCGTCGATGGTGTTAGAACTGCCGCGGCTGGCGAAAACGCCCGGCGTGTAGCCCAGCGCTTCTTTTACCGAAGCAGGCTGTTTCATGTCCATTTCTTCACGGGTGACGACGGAAACTGACTGCGGAGTTTTCACCAGCGGCGTATCGGTTTTGGTGCCGGTCGCACTGTGTTTTGCTGCGATTGTCGCCGCAGGGCCCCACGCAGATTCCGGCGCGGCTTCGGCAGCGGCTGAACTGGTGACGTTGATCGTATCTTCTTTTGCGGGAGCCGTGACGGCTGCGCCTGCATAGAAAGACGTGGAGCTCAACGTTGCCGTGATAGTCAAAGCCAAAGTGCGACGTGTAAAGACGTCTTTAGATGAAGAAAAGGAGCGCTGAAAAGCCATTGCGTTATCTCTGGGATGTTTATTAATGGGAATGTAAACGATAATTATTATTATGAACATCGCATAATATGCGCAATGCTTGCGCATCTGCAAGCCTATTTAACTCATAGATTGACTGAATGAATAAAAATTACCCCCATGTTAAATATGGGTAAAAGTGCCTATAAATTAAACGGGAATGGATGTAACCAGCTTGCGGAGAATGTAAATCTGCGTGCGTGAATTTGGGTTAAGAATAACAAATAAAAAAGGCGCAACTCTCATTGCGCCTTTTCACTTTAATGAATCCGCTGTTTATCAGTTACCTGACCCGAACATATCCTTGATCCAGCCAGCGACACCATTACTGTCTTTCTTCTCATCCTGCTGCTGCTGTTGTGGCTGCTGCCCCTGAGAGGAAGGTTGCTGTTGTTGCTGCTGCTGCATCTGTTGTTGCTGCTGCTGAACAGCGCTCACAGACGCCTGACACATTGCATCCGGAGAATCGGTCCAGACCGGAATCGAGCGCACCGCGCCGCCGCCGCTCAGCATGCCTGAACCTGAACCGCCACCGCAAACGAAGTTACCGCTGCCGTCGATGTTCATGGTGCTGATGCCTTCCGGCATTTGCAGATTCAGTGGCTGTGGTGTGCCGTTTTCCAGATAACGTCCGTAAAGCACCAGCGCACCGGTTGAGCCCCACAGTTTCGACGGGCCGTTGTTATCACGGCCAACCCAGGTGATGGCGACCTGATTACCATCAATACCGGCGAACCAGCTGTCGCGCAGTTCGTTCGAGGTCCCGGTTTTCGCCGCCAGATGCAGTTTCGGGAATTTGTTCGCCAGCGCGCGCGATGTCCCTTCCTGCACAACCTGTTGCATGGCGTACAGCGTCAGATACGCGGCCTGCGCCGGGATCACCCGGACAGCCTGCGGGAAGCTCTGATACAGCACGGTGCCGTCTTCCGCAATCACCGAACGCACCGCCGACAGAGGTGCTTTGTTACCGCCGCTGGCAATGGTCTGGTATTCCTGAGCCACTTCCATCGGCGTCAGGGCGATTGCCCCCAGCAACATCGACGGAGTCTGGTTCAGGGATTCTTTCGGAATGCCTAAATCAATCAGCGTCTTGGTAATGTTATCCAGGCCAACGGCCATACCCAGATTGACCGTCGGTACGTTCATGGAACGCGCCAGTGCATCCACCAGCAGAACCTGACCGCGGAACTGATGGTCATCGTTTTTCGGTGACCAGGTCTGGCCGTTCGCCAGTTTCAGGGTCAGCGGCTGGTCAGCCAGAATAGTGTTGAGGCGGTATTTATCCGGCTGAGACAGCGCGGTCAGATAGGTGGCCGGTTTTGCCAGAGAACCGACCTGACGGCGTGCCTGCATGGCACGGTTGAAACCGGCAAACTGCGTTTCCGCACCGCCCACCATACCGCGCACTTCGCCGGTATAACGGTCAACAATCACCATGGCGGTTTCGATGTCATTCAGACCGCTTTTCTTACGCAGTAACGGAATGCCTTCTTCGACCGCTTTTTCTGCCGCATCCTGTGAAATCGGATCCAGCGTGGTGAAGATTTTCACCCCGGACATATCCTGCACTTTATCGCCGAGTTTCGCCTGCAACTCCTGGCGCACCATCTGCATAAACGCCGGCTGAGGTGAAATCACCCCGCCCTTCGGCTGTACGCCGAGCGGACGCGCGCTGAGCATGTCATACAGTTCCTGATCGATAACTTTCTGATCGACCAGCAAGCGCAGCACCAGATTACGGCGCTGCAACGCCATGTTCGGGTTACGCCACGGGTTGTACAGCGACGCCCCTTTCACCATGCCGACCAGCAATGCCTGCTGATCCAGACTCAGTTCGTTCACCGGACGACCAAAGTAATACAGGCTCGCCAGTGGGAAACCACGGATCTGATCCGACCCGCTCTGGCCGAGATACACTTCGTTCAGATACAGCTCGAGAATACGATCTTTGCTGTAATCCGCATCCAGCAGCACGGCCATCACCGCTTCACGCGCTTTTCGGCTCAGTGAACGCTCGTTGGTCAGGAACAGGTTTTTCACCAGCTGCTGTGTCAGCGTTGAACCGCCCTGCACCGCATGACCGGCCGTCAGGTTCGCCAGCACCGCACGCCCGATGGAATAGAAGTTAATCCCGTCGTGTTCATAGAAGTGACGGTCTTCCGTGGCCAGCAGCGTATCCACCAGCAAATCCGGGAAGCCGGAACGCGGCACGAACAGGCGCTGTTCACCGTTGGCGTTAGACGCCTGCAACATGGTGATCAAACGCGGATCAAGGCGGAACAGCCCAAAATCACGCTGATTATCCAGGTTTTTAATTTCTGACAGGCTGTTGCCGTCGAACATCAGACGGGCGTTAACCTGCCCTTCTTTGCCTTCCGGGAAATCAAACGGCCGGCGCAGCATATCGATGTAATTCGCGTGAACGGTAAATTCGCCCGGACGGGTGATGCGCGTCACTTCGCGATATTGCGTGCCTTCCAGCAGCCCGACCATTTCCGCTTTACTGATCGACATGTCCGGCTCGAGATTCACCTGACGGCCATAGACCGCCGCCGGAAGTTGCCAGACTTTCCCGCCATCAATGCGGCTGTGAATTTCACGGTTGAGGTACACCGCGTAAATGCCCAGCAGAATGGCAAAAACGACGAACAGTTTGACCATCAGCCAGAACAAACGACGCTTAAGGCTTTTTTTGCCGCCTTTTTTCGCTTTGCGCGGTGCAGCTTTACGGGTCATGCGCGACTCCCGCTCTTCTTCGTAGTCATCGTCATCCTCAACGTCTTCATCCACTTCTTCTTCATAGTCATCGTAATCGTCATCCCGACGGTTACGGCGGACAGGACGCTCCCGCGAAGGCTTGCGCCCGCCAGGTTTACCTTTGCGGCCAATCGGCTCGCGATCATCGCCAGACATCAGTCATTCTCCCAACGTGCTGCTGTGTTCGTCATAATGATTCTGCTTTGCTGAGTCATTGTCATTTTTAATTTCAAAAAATATTGTATTTCAAAAGGATACTGTAAAAAGCCTGCAGGACAGGCCGCAAGGCGCTTACTCTGTGCCCCGCTTTGGATTTCGCCCAGAAGAAATGTCTGAAAAATTGTTTCCTTTCTGCACATTTAGTCATTGCGCTGAATATTTTTTGGTACGCCGCGTGGGCAGCGCTTGCGCCGGATTGTCCGGCCACGGATGTTTCGGATACCGGCCTTTCATTTCTTTTTGCACTTCACGGTAGGAGCCCTGCCAGAACGCCGCCAGATCGGCGGTGATTTGTAACGGGCGCTGCGCCGGGGACAACAACTCCAGCACCACATTCACCCTTCCCTCCGCCAGGCTCGGGCTGCGCTCTTCGCCGAACATCTCCTGCATCCGCACCGAAAGCGCCGGTGGCAGGTCTGCATGATAGCGGATCGGCAGACGACTGCCAGTCGGCACGGTGTAATGAGTCGGTAAGGCGCTGTCCAGACGCTGCCGCTGTTGCCAGTCCGGCAGTCTTAACAACGCCTCATGCAGATCGACCTGTTGCAGCGATTTTAACGAACGCACGCCTTTTAACGAGGGCAGTAACCAGTTTTCCAGCCCGTCGAGCAGGGCGTCGTCATCCATCGCGGGCCACGGGACTTCCGGCAGCCATTTTGCCGCACACATCAGCCGCAGCCGCAATTGCTCTGCCGCTACCGACCAGTTGAGTGCCTGTAATCCCTGGGTGCGGATCCAGTCAATCAGCGCCTGTTGCAGTTCGTCGTCATCCGGTTTCGCCAGCGGACTGGCTTTGAGCACCAGCCTGCCGATCTGCCAGCGACGCCAGGCGCGCAGCGTGCCTTTTTCTTCATCCCACTCCACCGCCGTCTGCTCGTTAACGACGTCCGGCAGGCGCGACGGCAGTTGGGTAATATCCAGCGAGATCGCCAGCAGAATACGGGCGTCCGGGCTGTTGTTGCCCTGCAATAATTGCGGCGCGACCAGCCACGGCGCGCGGGTTAATCCGTCGTCCTGCGGCAAAGACGCGCCTAATCCGTTGGCCAGCAGATAGCGCCCCTCTTCACCGCGACGCTGGGCAATACGGTCGCTGAAGGCGCGGGCCAGCAGCCACGGCGCCAGGGAAGCATCCGGCTCTCCGCTTTTCGCTCCGGTACGCTGCGCCAGCTGTTTTGCCCGCCGCTGCCAGTTTCCCTGCGCACGGCTGAACCAGTAATCAATATCCGGCAATCCCCCGCGCGGCGGTTCTTCGAGCATCGCGGCCAGCAACGCTGCGGTGGCGAGCGCGTCCGGGCTCTGCGCCGCAGCAGAAATCAGCATGGCCGCCAGACGCGGATCGCAGCCGAGTTGCGCCATACGCTGGCCTGCGGCAGTGAGTTTTCCCTGCCCGTCGGTCGCGCCAAGCTGGTGTAAGAGATGTTTTGCGGCAGACAGCGCGGCCACGGGCGGCGTATCCAGCCATTGCAATTGCCCGATGTCCTGACAGCCCCACTGCAACAACTCAAGCCAGAAGCTGCTGAGATCGCTTTGCAGAATTTCGGCTTCGGCCTGCGCACTGGCGCGTTCCGCCTGCTCTTTACTGAACAGATGCCAGCACAACCCCGGTTCGAGACGGCCCGCGCGGCCCGCCCGCTGAGTCATCGACGCCTGGCTGATACGCTGCGTCACCAGCCGCGTCAGGCCGCTGCGCGGGTCAAACTGCGCGCTGCGTTCCAGACCGCTGTCCACCACCAGACGGATGCCTTCAATGGTCAGACTGGTTTCAGCAATATTGGTCGCCAGAACGATTTTACGGCGTCCGGCCGGTGAGGGCTGAATGGCTTTCTGCTGCTGATCCAGCGACAACGCGCCGTAAAGCGGACAGAGATCCACATCATCTGCCAGCCTGCCGTTAAGCAGATTTTGAACGCGGGTGATTTCAGCGACGCCCGGTAAAAACAGCAGCATCGAACCGTGATTTTCTGCCATCAGGCGGCTGACTGCGCGTGCCACACCGTCGTCCAGCCGTTCGTGCGTGGCGAGAGAAAGATACTGACGGTCGACCGGAAAACTGCGGCCTGCGGATTCAATGACCGGCGCTTCCGGCAGCAAAGAAGAGAGGCGAAGATTATCGAGCGTGGCCGACATGATCAGCAGTTTTAAATCATCACGCAGCGCATTTTGCACATCAAGCAGCAGCGCCAGCGCCAGATCGGCCTGCAAACTGCGCTCATGGAACTCATCGAGGATCACCATCGACACGCCGGTCAGTTCTGGATCAGCCTGCACCATGCGGGTCAGAATGCCTTCGGTCACCACTTCAAGGCGGGTCGCCGCGCTGGTCTTGCTTTCGGCGCGCATACGGTACCCGACTGTTTGCCCCGGCGTTTCCCCCAGTTGCTGCGCCAGACGGAAAGCGACGTTTTTCGCCGCCAGACGGCGCGGTTCCAGCAACAGGATTTTGCCCGGCAGATTCGCCTGTTTCAGCAGCTGCAAGGGCAGCCAGGTGGATTTCCCCGCACCGGTGGGCGCAAGCAAAAGTACCTGCGACGCCTGTTGCAGTGCGGCTAAAAGCGGTTCGAGTACGGCGCTGACCGGCAAAGAAGACAATGAATGCTCCATGAGAGTTAACTTTAAACGGCGGGCATTGTAGCATTTAGCCCCACATCCGGCATGTTGCCGTGAATGACCCGCAATGCCCGCCACAGGAATGAATATGTCTGTCGAACGCCGTCTGTTTTTCGCTTTGTCACTGCCGCCCGCACTGCAAAAGCAGGTGATAAAGTGGCGCGCAGCGCAGTTTCCGGCGGAGACAGGACGCCCCGTTGCGGCCGCTAATCTGCATATCACCCTGGCCTTTCTCGGCGAAATCAGTGAGCAGAAAGCCGACGCACTGACCCGCATCGCCGGGCGCATTCAGGCGCATAAATTCAGTCTGCGGCTTGATGACATCGGCCACTGGCCGGGCTCCGGCGTGGTGTGGGTCGGCACCCGGCGGGCACCCAACGCGCTGCTGCAACTGGCCTCGGTGCTGCGATCCCACGCGGCGCGCAATGGTTGTTATCAAAGTGCATTGCCGTTTCATCCGCACGTTTCGCTTTATCGCAATGCCACGCGGCCGGTCGCCATTCCCCCGGCGACGCCCGACTGGCTGCTGGAGGCCGACGCCTTCAGCCTGTATGAGTCCACCTGGGAGCGGGGGCGCACGCGTTACCGCTGCCTGCAAACCTGGCCGCTGGCTGATGCGCCTGCCCTTTAATTTATTTCACTGGAAACTGTCATGCACTTCGAGCCTGCGCTGCAACCTGCCACTCTGATCACGCGTTACAAACGTTTTCTCGCTGACGTCATCACGCCAGACGGGCGCGAAATCACGCTGCACTGCGCCAATACCGGCGCCATGACCGGCTGCGCCACGCCGGGCGATACCGTCTGGTATTCCACCTCTGACAACGCGAAACGCAAGTATGCCCACAGCTGGGAACTGACCGAAACTCAGCAACACCACTGGATTTGCGTCAACACGCTGCGCGCCAATCAACTGGTGCGCGAAGCCATCACTCAGGACCGCATTCCGGAATTATCCGGTTACAGTAAATTGACTTCAGAAGTAAAATACGGCGCCGAAAATAGCCGTATAGACTTGATGTTACAGGCAGAAAATCAACCTGACTGCTATATTGAAGTGAAATCTGTCACGTTGCTGCATCAAGGGCAGGGATATTTCCCGGATGCAGTCACACTGCGCGGTCAGAAGCATTTGCGCGAGTTACAGTCGATGGCAGAGCAGGGGCAGCGAGCCGTTCTTTTCTTCGCTGTTTTACATTCAGGCATTGAAAGCGTGTCCGCCGCACACCATATTGATCCGCGATATTCTGATTTACTCAAACATGTTCAGAATAATGGTGTAGAAGTGATGTGCTACGGTGCTGCACTTTCTGCTGAGGGTATCCGCCTCACAGAACGATTACCGCTGGACACGAAGTACTAAACGGATAAACCCAGTTCGGATAACCCTGTTAATCGTCGTCGGCGGCATAAAAAACAGGTCGCGAATACGCTTTTCCTCACAGGCTTGTCAAGCACCTGTCAGGAATAATTGCTAACCTCGTTGCCTTCTGTTATTTATAGCGGCCTGATTTTTTCCCCCTTTGGGGATCGAAATGTTCGAAGCCCGATTCTTTGCAGCAAAACTGCAATCTACAGGCGGATGAACATAGTGCGTGTTATGTAGGAGAAGCATCATGCAAGAAGGCCAAACCCGTAAGACGTCGTCCTTGAGCATTCTCGCTATCGCTGGGGTGCAGCCGTATCAAGAGAAGCCGGGCGAAGAGTACATGAACGACGCTCAGCTGGCTCACTTCAAAAAGATTCTTGAAGCATGGCGCAATCAGCTCAGGGATGAAGTAGACCGTACCGTTTCGCATATGCAGGACGAAGCTGCAAACTTCCCTGATCCGGTTGACCGTGCCGCTCAGGAAGAAGAATTTAGCCTTGAACTGCGTAACCGTGATCGCGAACGCAAGCTCATCAAAAAGATTGAAAAAACACTGAAGAAAGTAGAAGACGAGGATTTCGGTTACTGCGATTCCTGTGGCGTTGAGATCGGTATCCGCCGTCTTGAAGCACGTCCAACTGCTGATTTGTGTATCGACTGTAAAACTCTGGCAGAAATCCGCGAAAAGCAGATGGCTGGTTAATTCAGGGTTCCACGCGGTGCGTCATGCACCGCGTTTCCTTTATAAAGCCGTTCTTCACGCTGATTTCTTTGAAACCCTGCCATGTCTTTGACACCCTACATTGGTCGTTTCGCACCTTCACCTTCCGGTGATCTCCATTTTGGTTCGCTGATTGCCGCACTCGGCAGTTATCTGCATGCCCGCGCTCAGCACGGACAATGGAAAGTTCGCATCGACGATATCGATCCGCCACGCGAAGTCCCGGGCTCTGCTGGCCGGATTTTAGCGACGCTTGAGCGTTACGGTCTGGAATGGGATGGCGAGGTGCTCTGGCAGTCGGCGCGGCATGACGCTTACCAGGCGGTACTCGACGCGCTGTATCAGCAACAGAAAAGTTATTATTGCACCTGCACCCGTCAGCGCATTGCGCACACCGGCGGCGTGTATGATGGCCATTGCCGCATGCTCGGGTCAGGCCCAGAGAACGCCGCGATCCGCCTGCATCAGACCTTGCCGGTATACGGTTTTGACGATGATTTTCAGGGGCACTTGCAGGCAAATGCGGCGCTTGCCGAAGAAGATTTTATTATCCGCCGCCGCGACGGGCTGTTCGCCTATAATCTTGCGGTGGTGGTCGATGACCATTTTCAGGGCGTGAATCACATTGTGCGCGGAGCAGATTTGATCGAACCGACGGTGCGCCAGATCTCGATGTATCGTCATCTTGGCTACCCGCAACCGGGTTATCTGCATTTGCCACTGGCGGTCAATGAAAAAGGCGATAAGCTTTCGAAGCAGAATCACGCGCCCGCCTTGCCGGAAGGCGATCCACGTCCGGTAATCATTAACGCACTGAATTTTTTAAGGCAAACGCTGCCGGAAAACTGGCAGGATTATACGTTGCCTTTATTATTACGCTGGGCGATAACACATTGGACGCCAGCAGATATCCCGCGTCAGAACGCTTAAAAGCACATCGGCATTCTCAAAGAGCCTGTCGTGAGCTATGATTAGCCGCTGTTTTTGCGTCACGCCATTTTTCAGTCACTATCGAGGTGTACCATTTTTACCCGAGTAGCCAATTTTTGCCGTAAGGTGCTAGTTCGTGAAGATAAAGTCATTCGTGAAGAAAAGGCTGTTCATGACGACGCCCCGCTTCATGCAGAAGTTAATCGCGAGGAGACTTCCCGTCGTGATCCTTCCCCTGTGGCTGAAGGCAATGTGAAGGCAAAAAATCCTGAGCGTCGTGACAACGACCAACGCCGTGAAAATCGCGGCCGCCGGGAAGACAACGCGAACCGGGGCGAGCGCCGTAACAACAACAATCGCCGCTCCACGCCTTATCAGCCTCGCGGCGAACGCAACGATCAACGCGGTGAGCGCAGTGAGCCACGCGCCCCCGTCGAGCACGTACAAAAGCCTCGTCCGTCGTTTGACTATGCCGGTGAAACCCGCGCCATCACTATTGTTCCACGCGATGAGCACAACATCTCTCGTCGTGACATCAGCGAAAACGCGCTGAAAGTGCTGTACCGCCTGAACAAGTCTGGCTTTGAAGCCTTCCTGGTCGGTGGCGGCGTGCGCGATTTGCTGCTGGATAAAAAACCGAAAGATTTCGATATCACCACCAACGCCACGCCGGATCAGGTTCGTAAGCTGTTCCGTAACTGTCGTCTGGTCGGTCGCCGTTTCCGTCTGGCGCACGTCATGTTTGGCCCGGAAATCATCGAAGTCGCGACATTCCGTGGTCATCACGAACAGTACGAAGAAACTGACGACAAGAATGTGTCCCAGCAGGCTCAGAACGGAATGCTGCTGCGCGACAATATTTTCGGTACCATCGAAGATGATGCCCAGCGCCGTGACTTCACCATCAACAGCCTGTACTACGGGGTTGCCGACTTTACGGTGCGCGATTACACCGGCGGTCTGCGCGATCTGCAAAACGGCATTATCCGTCTGATTGGCGATCCGGAAACCCGCTATCGCGAAGATCCGGTGCGTATGCTGCGCGCAGTACGTTTCGCGGCAAAACTGGACATGAAAATCAGCCCGGAAACTGCCGAGCCGATCCCACGTCTGGCCACGCTGTTGCAGGAAATTCCCCCAGCGCGTCTGTTCGAAGAATCCCTGAAGTTGTTGCAGGCCGGTTACGGCTACGCGACCTACAAGAAGCTTTGCGAATACCAGCTCTTCCAGCCGTTGTTCCCGCTGATTGCCCGCCAGTTTACTGAAGCCGGCGACAGCCCGATGGAACACATCCTGTTGCAGGTATTGAAAAACACCGATCACCGTTTGCACAACGATCAGCGCGTCAATCCGGCGTTCCTGTTCGCTGCCATGCTGTGGTATCCGGTGATTGAACATGCACAGAAACTCGCGCAGGAAGGCGGTCTGACCTATTACGACGCCTTCTCTCTGGCGATGAACGATGTGCTGGATGAGCAATGCCGCACGCTGGCCATTCCTAAACGTATCACCACGCTGGTGCGTGATATCTGGGCATTGCAGCTGCGTCTTTCACGCCGTCAGGGCAAGCGTGCGCACAAACTGATGGAGCATCCTAAGTTCCGTGCCGCCTTCGATTTACTGGCACTGCGTGCCGACGTAGAACAGCATCGCGAGCTGCAAAGCCTGACCGAATGGTGGAGCGAATTCCAGGAAGCCACTCCGGCCTCCCAGAAAACGATGCTGGGTACGCTGGGTGAAGATGCCGTGCCGGCACGCCGTGCACGCACCCGCCGTCCGCGCAAACGGGCTGCTCCGCGTAAGGATAGCGGTCAATGATCCGCGTTTACCTGGCTCTGGGCAGTAATCTTGCCCGTCCATTGGACCAGGTAAATTGCGCACTGGAGGCGCTGGCACACATGCCGCGCACCCATTTTGTGGCCGCCTCACCGTTTTACCGCAGTAAACCGCTGGGGCCGCAAGATCAGCCGGATTATCTCAATGCCGTAGTGGCGCTCGATACCCTCCTCCCTCCTGAACAATTGCTCGATTGCACACAGGCGATTGAAAAAAACCAGGGGCGCGTGCGTAAAGCCGAGCGATGGGGGCCGAGGACGTTAGATCTCGATATGCTGATTTACGGCGATCAGGTGATCAACACCGAGCGGTTGATCGTGCCGCATTACGACATGAAAAACCGCGAGTTCATGCTCTATCCGCTGGCGGATCTGGCACCTGAACTGGTGTTCCCGGACGGTGAAACGTTGCAAAGCCTGCTCGCACGCGTTCCCCTGAATGGCCTGACGAAATGGTAAGTCGCTCAGCGACTTACCCGCACTTCCAGCCCCCCTTCTGCCCTGTTCCTGTAGACCACCTTCATCTGATGTAACTGTGCGATCCGTTGCACGATCGAAATCCCCAGCCCGCTGCCGGTTTGTTCCTGCCCCGGTGGCCGGTAAAAACGCTCGCCCAGCCTGGCAAGATGTTCACCGGTGATCCCCGGCCCCTGATCGGCGACGCATAAACCCTGCGCATCCAGCGTAATGGTGATGTAAATCCCGGCAGGCGAATAGCGGATCGCATTATCCAGCAAGTTTCTCACCATCAGTGATAACAGCAGCGATTGCCCGCGCATTTCCGGTGGCGTGCCATGGTGCTCAAAACGCAGTTCGATCCCTTTACTGTGCGCACGGTGATCCTGTTCCGCCAGACTTTGCACGACCAGCGAAGACCAGTCGACATGCTCGAGCGTTTCCGGTTCCGCAAAGCTTTCCAGCCGTGAAAGCGTCAGCAACTGATCCACAAGCCGCGTGGCACGATCGATACTGGTGGTCAGATTTTCCAGCGCATGTTCGCGCATTTCGGTGTCGTCACCGGAAAGCTGTACCACTTCGGTTTGTACCCGCAGCGCGGCCAGCGGGCTACGCAACTCATGCGCGGCATCAGATGTGAAACGACGCTCGCGAACCAGCATTTCACCGGTTCGCGTAAACAGTGAGTTCAGCGCATCCGCCAGCGGCAAGACTTCACCCGGCAATTTATCGGTGCTGATTGGCGTAGCGTCTTCCGGCGAACGCTGCCGCAGGCCTTCTGCCACACGGCGAAGCGGCCGCAATTCCAGCGTCACCATCAAAATCAGTGCCAGCAGCAGCACCGGCAGAGACGCCAGCCACGGCGTCAGCTGGCCGCTGACCAGCCCCCACGCCATATCATTGCGGTAATCATATTCCTGCCCGACGGCAACGCGATATTGCCCGTCCGGCGAGGTCAGCCAGACCATCCGCCAAAGATCGTCATCGCCTTTCAGCTCGACATCTTTAAAGCCCAGCGTGTCGCGGTCAAAACGGATGTGCCTGCCCTTCTCCCCGTCGTTGAGCAACATATCGCCCTGCCGGTTGAAGATGGCAAACGTCAGCGCGTCATCATCGGTATGGCCACGTGAGCCTTTGTGCACCCATTTTTTGGTGTCCGGCAGTTCGGTATTTTTCTGCTCATTCAGACGCTCACCGAGGCCGGTGGCAGCAAGGCGTTTGGCAAACAGCATTTGCTGGGTATCGAACACTTCGTTGATGTGTTTACGGGTCTGATGCCATGCCACGCCGCTGGCAATCAGCCAGGTAAGCAGCGCCAGCACTGAAAAAATCAGGATCAGCCGCAGGCGCAGACTGAGGTTTTTCAGTTCTTTCACACCGGTTCCCCTGATTGTGCATCGCCCAGCGTATAACCGACGCCGTGAACGGTGCGGATAAACCCTTTGCCGAGCTTGCTGCGCAGATGGTGAATGTGCACCTCGACCGCGTTGCTGCTGACGTCATCGTCCCAGCTATAGAGTTTTTCCTGAATCAGCGTACGGGCCAGCACGCGGCCTTTGTTATTAAGAAACAGTTCCAGTACTGCCACTTCGCGTGGCGTCAGGGTGACGGTGTCGCCGTTGAGCGTGACGCTGCGCGCCGCAGGATCAAATTCGATACCGCCGTGGATCACTTTTGAGGTGACAACGCCGTGACGTCGGCGGATCAGCGCCTGTAAACGCGCCGCCACCTCGACCAGCGCAAAGGGTTTGCACAGATAGTCATCGGCACCGGCCTGCAACCCGCCGACACGTTGCTCCAGCGCATCCCGCGCGGTGAGGATCAGCACCGGCGTATCGCGTCCGGCATTTCGCCATTCGCGCAGCAGTTGCATCCCGTCCATACCCGGCAGGCTTAAATCAAGGATCACGGCATCGTAAGGCGCGCTGTCCAGCGCAGCTTTGCCGGTCAGGCCGTCGGTGAACCAGTCGAGCGTAAACCCCAGTTTCGTCAGCCCGGCCTTAATACCGTCACCGATCATTTTGTCGTCTTCAACTAACAGAATTCGCATGGTTCCCTCCGTTTTTGCCATTATAGATGACGCTTCTTAATCATTTCTTAAGAGCTGGATCAATGAGTCACGCATTGATCGTGCTGTTTGCCTTTCAGCACATACAGTAGAATACCGGCATCATATTCATCCGATGAATTATTCAAAGGAAAGTGTTCATGAAACCAACCACGCTGAGCCAGCTTCGCCAATGGAAGCAGGAAAAACATAAATTTGCGACCATTACCGCCTATGACGCCAGTTTCGCGCAACTGTTCGCAGAACAGGGTATCAGCGTCATGCTGATTGGCGATTCTCTGGGCATGGTCGTTCAGGGTCAGGATTCCACGCTGCCGGTCACCGTAGAAGAGATTGCTTATCACACGCGCTGCGTGCGTCGTGGCGCACCTCACGCGTTATTGCTGGCTGACCTGCCGTTCATGAGTTACGCCACGCCGGAGCAGGCGTTTGAAAGCGCTGCCGTGCTGATGCGCGCGGGCGGCAATATGGTCAAACTGGAAGGTGGCAGCTGGCTGTGTGACACGGTCCGCATGCTGACCGAGCGCGCCGTGCCGGTGTGCGGCCATCTGGGGCTGACGCCGCAGTCGGTAAATATTTTCGGTGGCTATAAGGTGCAGGGCCGCGATGAAGTCGCCGCTAACCAGCTGATCAAAGATGCGATGATGCTGGAAGAAGCTGGCGCACAACTGCTGGTGCTGGAATGTGTGCCCGTTGAACTGGCGCGCCGCGTGACCGAGGAGCTGAGTATTCCGGTGATCGGCATTGGCGCCGGTAACGTCACCGACGGCCAGATTCTGGTGATGCATGATGCGTTCGGCATCACCGGCGGTCACACGCCGAAATTCGCCAAAGACTTCCTCAGCGAAGCCGGTGATATTCGTGGCGCAGTCCGCCTTTACGTCGATCAGGTCGCGCAAGGCGTGTATCCGGGCGAAGAACATTCCTTTAAATAATCGGGGACACTATCCGTGTTGATCATTGACAGCGTGGCGCTGCTGCGTCGCGAAATCCGGGATTTTCGTAAGAATAACAAACGCATCGCGCTGGTGCCGACCATGGGCAATCTGCACGAAGGCCACATGACGCTGGTGGAAGAAGCCAAAGCGCGTGGCGACGTGGTGGTGGTGAGTATTTTCGTCAACCCGATGCAGTTCGAGCGCCCGGATGATCTCGAACGCTACCCGCGCACCTTGCAGGAAGACTGCGAGAAGCTGAATAAACGCGGCGTGGATCTGGTGTTCGCTCCTTCGCCTGCGGAAATCTATCCGAAAGGTTTAGCGACGCAAACGCAGGTCGATGTGCCGGTAATTTCCACCATTCTGGAAGGGGCGAGCCGTCCGGGGCATTTCCGTGGCGTCTCAACCATCGTCAGCAAGCTGTTCAATCTGGTGCAACCGCAGGTGGCCTGTTTCGGCCAGAAAGACTTCCAGCAACTGGCGCTGCTGCGCACCATGGTGGAAGACATGGGCTATGACATCGAGATTATCGGTGTGCCGATTGTGCGCGCCAAAGATGGCCTGGCACTGAGCTCACGTAACGGTTATCTGACCAGTGATGAACGTAAACTCGCACCACAGCTGAACAGGATCATGAACGCGCTGGCGGAACGTCTGAGCCAGGGCGAGCGCCATATCGATGAGATGTTGCAGGACACGGCACAGCAACTTCGTCAGGCAGGTTTCACACCGGACGAACTGTTTATCCGTGATGCGAAAACCTTGCAGGAATTGTCGGTGGACAGCACGTCAGCGGTGATCCTGATGGCTGCCTGGCTGGGCAAGGCACGGCTGATTGATAACCAGCAGGTTGATCTGACGCAGTAGACAGCGCGGATCAAATCAGCAAAGATGTTGGCCGGCTGGATATCGGATTTTTAGTATTCAGCCCGGCAGATTCTCAGACTTTTTACGTCAGTAAGGGTAGAAGCAATGATTCGCACTATGCTGCAAGGCAAATTGCACCGGGTTCACGTCACTCAGGCAGATTTGCACTATGAAGGTTCCTGCGCCATCGATCAGGATTTTCTCGATGCCTCAGGCATTCTGGAATACGAAGCGATTGATATTTATAACGTTGATAACGGTCAGCGTTTTTCGACCTACGCCATCGCGGCAGAACGCGGTTCGCGGATTATTTCGGTCAACGGTGCGGCAGCGCGCTGTGCCTGCGTCGGCGATCTGCTGATCATCTGTTCATACGTGCAGATGTCAGATGAACAGGCTCGTCAGCACAAACCGAAAGTGGCTTATTTCGAAGGTGAAAACCAGCTGAAACGCACCGCGAAAGCCGTGCCGGTTCAGGTGGCATGATAAAATCCTCCCCCTGCTAAGGGGGAGGAGCAAAGCAAAAATCAACTTCTCAGGCCGCGACCGCGTTCAATCAGGTACCACGCCAGCAGGTAAAACACCGCAATAAACGCCACCAGCACGCTCATGGTAAACACCAGCGGCACGTCAGAAATCCCCAGGAAACCGTAGCGGAAACCGCTGATCATGTAGACGATCGGGTTGAGCTTGGAAACCGCCTGCCAGACAGGCGGCAGCAGGGACAACGAATAGAACACGCCACCCAGATAGGTCAGCGGCGTCAGCACGAAGGTCGGGATCAGGCTGATATCATCAAAGGTTGTCGCAAACACGGCGTTCAGCAGGCCGCCCAGCGAGAATAAGATCGCGGTCAGCAGCAGCGTCAGCGCGATCACCCACCAGGAATGGATCACCAGCGGCACGAAGAACAGGGAAATCGCGGTCACCAGGATCCCCACGCAGATCCCACGCGCCACCCCGCCGCCGACATAACCGGCGATCACCACGTGCGTCGGCACCGGTGCCACCAGCAGCTCTTCAATATTGCGCTGGAATTTGGCGCTGAAAAACGACGATGCCACGTTGGCGTACGAGTTGGTGATCACCGCCATCATGATCAGGCCCGGTACGATAAACTGCATGTAAGTAAAACCATGCATGCTGCCAATTTGCGAGCCGATCAGATTCCCAAAGATGATGAAATACAGCGTCATGGTGATGACCGGCGGAACCAGCGTCTGGATCCAGATGCGTCCAAACCGGTTGATCTCTTTCAGCCAGATACTTTTCAGTGCCACCCAATACAGTTGCGACATTATTTCTTTTCCTCGCTGCCGTTCACCAGCGTGACAAACAGCTCTTCCAGACGGTTCGCTTTGTTACGCATACTCAATACCTGCACACCCTGTTTACTCAGCTGGCTGAACAACGCGTTCAGGCCCTGCTCGCGCATCACTTCCACTTCCAGCGTTGACGTGTCCGTCAGCTGGCTGCGGTAGCCTTCCAGCACCGGAAGCGGGCTTTTTACCCCTAAATCCAGGATGAAGGTTTCGGATTTCAGCTTCGACAGCAGTTCTTTCATGCTGGTGTTTTCCACCAGCTGGCCGCCCTGAATGATGCCGATGTTGCGGCACAGCATTTCCGCTTCTTCCAGATAGTGCGTGGTCAGAATGATAGTGGTGCCCTGCGCATTCAGCTCTTTCAGGAAGCCCCACATGGAGCGGCGCAGTTCGATGTCCACGCCCGCCGTCGGCTCATCGAGGATCAGCAGTTTTGGCTCGTGCATCAGCGCACGGGCGATCATCAGACGGCGTTTCATCCCGCCGGACAGCATGCGCGAACGCTCGTTGCGTTTGCCCCACAGATCCAGCTGGGTCAGGTATTTTTCGGCGCGTTGCAGCGCCAGCGGACGCGGCACGCCGTAATAACCGGCCTGATTCACCACCACCTGCATGACCGTTTCAAACGGGTTGAAGTTAAATTCCTGCGGCACCAGCCCGAGCTGGCGTTTGGCGTTGACGATGTCTTTATCGATGTCGTAACCAAACACCCGCACTTTGCCAGCGGATTTGTTGACCAGTGAACTGATGATGCCAATGGTGGTGGATTTACCCGCACCGTTTGGCCCAAGCAGGGCATAAAAATCGCCGGCTTCGACGCGCAGATCGATTCCACGCAAAGCCTGTACACCACCGGCGTAAGTTTTGGTTAACTTTTCCAGTTCCAATGCGTAATTCATAAAGGGAGCGTACCTTCTTGTGAAAACCCTGTTGTAAGAATGAGTAAACGGAGATGCCGAATCAGTTTGAAAAGTCGGGGCATTGCCCTATATTACTCCATCGCAGTCAGCTCGTAACACAGGCTATTAACATCAATGAATGACATAGAAAGACTCATCAGCAATAACGCAGCCTGGTCCAAAACCATGATTGATGAAGATCCTGGTTTCTTTGAGCGGCTTTCCCAATCTCAAAAACCCCGTTTCCTGTGGATTGGCTGTTCTGACAGCCGTGTGCCTGCCGAACGCCTGACAGGGCTGGAGCCGGGTGAACTTTTCGTTCACCGTAACGTTGCCAACCTGGTCATTCACACCGACCTTAACTGCCTGTCCGTGGTGCAATATGCTATCGACGTGCTGGAAGTCGAACACGTGATTATCTGCGGTCACTACGGCTGTGGCGGTGTGCAGGCGGCGGTTGAAAACCCTGAACTGGGTTTGATAAATAACTGGTTGTTGCATATCCGGGACATCTGGTACAAACACAGCTCCCTGCTGGGCGAACTGTCGCCAGAAAAGCGCCTCGACAAGTTGTGCGAACTGAACGTGGTTGAACAAGTTTATAACCTCGGCCACTCCACCGTGATGCAATCGGCCTGGAAACGCGGCCAGAAAGTCACGCTGCACGGCTGGGTTTACGGCATTCAGGACGGACGTCTGCGTAACCTCGAAGTCGACGCCACCAGCCGCGAAACGCTGGAACAGCGTTACCGCCAGGGTGTCTCCGCCCTGCTCAACGGCGACCCGCAATAACAAGCCGCACTACTCTACAGAAATTCAAAAAACAAAAGGCACAAAAATGTGCCTTTTTTGTTATTTATTTTTCCTGCACTTATAACCCGATCACTATAAATCAATGAGTTATAAATGCTGTAAGCAGCAGTAAGCCCTATAAAGATGCTTAGGTGTGGACACTATGTGGACACTCCAGCCCCGCTTTCCCCCTCAGTGGATTAAAGGAAATTGCGTCCTGCAGGAAGTCCGGAGCGAAGTGAGCATAGACCATGTCTGGTTGATATTCGCGTGTCCGGGAATTCTTTGCAGGGTGATTATGTTACTGCCGCCTGTCGAATCTGGATTATCTGAAAAGTCGTGACCTGGAGAATGTCGAAACCGGCGAGCTGCTGACGGACTCTGCTGCTGACGCCGGTGACGTTATGGCTTACATGAGTGCCAGGGCGGCACTCATGTAGCGCGTGACGATCAGACTCTCTGCGTAGCACGTCGCGTTGCCAATGAGCTGAATACCTGCGATGAATAAATGAAAAAGGTTGTGAGCATTTTCGTGCCCCACCCCGGCGAATCTCATGTTGATGAAACGCGAACCACTCGATGACGCATCGTTTCTTCCGCCGTTGATTCTGAGGTTTTGACCGCAAAAACGCCTCCGGTGCGCCTTGGAGTTGTGTCAGTAACTGTGGGTTAGGTGGAACGAAACAGGCCACAGATTGGCGTGATAGCCGGGATGGGAGCGCGCCAACAGCGTCCAATTCTGACAACCTGAGCGTTATTGACTGGACAGACACAGCCGCCGTGAGGCGATTGTGGCGCGCATTAGAGCAGAAACCCCGAAGATCAACAAAGTGAAAAGGACTTTTGCCCCAACATAATTAAACATAAGCCGATAAGATGGTGTCTTGGTTTAGCTGCTAGCGATTGAACGCCGTATGCAATATAGCAAGCATATCATCTATTAATGAGGCGTAATTGTTATTGAATCTACAGTTAAAAGAGTGTAGAAAAACATTGGGAAATAAACTTACAAACTCTCAGTATTTTTATTAAAAACTCAAATAAGGATGATATGCATGGCTGAGATATTGACTATCAAAAAGTTGATCGAAAGAATCAATGGGGGTGACATAAGGATTCCAGCATTCCAACGAAATTATGTATGGGAACCCGATCAAGTTGCTTTTTTACTTGATTCTATCTATAAGGGCTATCCTATCGGAACTGTTTTTCTATGGAGAACTGAGCAACAACTTAATTACGAAAAAAATTTAGGAAGATACACCCTCCCAAAACCAAAAAAAAGTTATCCTGTCAATTATGTATTAGATGGTCAACAACGTATTACGTCTCTTTTTAGTGTATTTCAAAAAGAATTACATCCTAACCCAAATGACAAAGAGTGGGTAAATATATATTTCGATATGAAAGCTGATGGAGCAAGGCAGGATTCTTATTTCATACCACTCCATCCTGAAGATATAATATCTGGAAGGCATTTTGATGTATCAACAATTTTCGATCCTCGAGAGTTTCGTAATGCTACTAAAACACTAACAAACATCGAAGAGGATTTAATCCTTAAACTGCAAGAAAAATTCCAATCATATTTTATACCAAATGAGGTTTTTGAATCTAATGAGAAAGCTGATGTTGCAATTGTGTTTGAAAGAATAAATCGTGCAGGCACACCCCTGGATGCATTTGAGTTACTAGCTGCTTGGAGTTGGTCAGAAGAATTTAGTTTAATAGATAAGTTTGAAGAGTTAGGTGTGACTATTGAACAGCATGGTTATGCATCCTTGAGTAAAAACAAGGAAATGCAATTAAAAATATGCTCCGCAGCTACTAAAGGTGTTACCACCCCAAAAGCCATCTTTGAAATGACAGGGCAATCAGTTCGTGAAGAGTTTTCTGAGATAAGTGCAGGAATAATCGGTGCGATTGATTTTCTGACTCGGGAGTTAAATACTCATTCATTCGAGTTACTTCCATTCCCATCGATGCTAATACCATTATCAGTTTTCTTTAAATCAAATAAAAAAGATGGGCACAAATATAACGCTGCACAAGGCAATGAATTAAAAGCATGGTTTTGGAGAACTGTATTCTCTAGAAGATATGCTTCTGATGTTAATGGTAAGCAAGAAAAAGATATTGCTGAAATGCTTAAGCTAAAAGATGATCCTACATATAAGTTACCAGGCGTTCCTCTGCCAGTAAGCATCGATTTTACTGATTCTACCTTTAACGTACAATCAGTAAACACTAAAGTTTTGATAGCTATGCTTGCAAATTGCCAGCCTAAATCTCTTTTAAGCGGTGCATCAGTTGATCTGAAGTCAGCTTTAAAAGCTGCCAATAAAAATGAGTTCCATCATATATTCCCCAAAAAACACTTAGAATCTCTTAAGGTAGATGCTAAAAAAATAAATTGTTTAGCAAACTTCTGTTTCCTCAGTAGAGGCGACAACATAACGATAAAAGATAAAGCCCCTGCGATTTATAATAGAATGTTAAATACGTCATTGAGAGACGGTATTTTGAAAGCATCAGCAATCCCTACAGACTTTGATAAATTATCTTATGATGTTTTCATTACGGAAAGAAAAAAACTTCTTAACCAGATAGCTTTCAATCTACAGTCAAAATACTCACCTTTCTGAGATTTAAAATTAATGTTCAGCGATCCATGCATACCTACATGCATGGATTTGCATGACATAGGGAGGGGTAAAAGTACCAGTTAGCCCAGATGGCCGGGCTTAAGGCAGTCCTAACTCATGCATTAAAAACAGTAAACGAAGTCAGAAGCGTGCAGTCGGGTAACATTGCGCGCGCTGAGGTGAAGCCATTCAAAAAATCCACAAATTGTGGCACCCTAGGCTGTTTTCAAGTTTCAAGTGAGTTTTTGTATGATCTACTCTGGGGCTACGATCCGTCTAAGAGTTGTGTTTGTCTAATAGGGATAGTTATGAAAAAAATAGCAATAGTGCTTACCTTGGCCTTTCTTTTAAGTGGTTGTGATAAACCCAAAATAGATACTTCCAGCGATGAAAGTATGAAGTCATCAATTCAGAAAGTCAGGGAGTCGTTACCTGAAAATAAACGTGCAACCTATGATGATGCTTTGAAAGTAGTTGCTTTTTCTCACCTTAGTCTGGGTGACATAATGAAAGCAGGCATGAATAAAGATACCTCAACGATTGACGAGAGAATGAAACTCGATCTATCGGGAAAGACAGGTGAAGAAGTTATTAGTTATGCGGACACCGTCAGAAAAGAGAGAGCCGAAAAAGAAAAGACTCAGGCACGTCAGGAGATTGGAGAACTTGAGGCTAAACAGAAAGCCGCCGAAGCCAGTTTAAAGCAACTTGAGGCTTTTAAGGTTATTCGTTCGCGTTTCTATTTCGAGAAACAAAAATATGGTAGAGATCAGCCTATCATCGCTCTAAGTGTTGAAAATAGTACAACAAAAGCTGTATCACGCGTTTCTTTCAAAGGTGTGATATCAAGTCCAGGTAGGGAAGTACCTTGGTACACTGATTCCTTTAGTTATAATATTTCTGGTGGACTAGAACCAGGTGAAAAGGCCGAATGGAATCTGGCTCCTAATCCTTATTCAGATTGGGGAAAAATTGAAGCGCCTGCTGATGCAGTATTTACTGTTACTGTTATCCGTATCGATGATGCTGAAGGGAACCCGATATTTGGGGATGGGAATTTTACTGAACAGGACGCAAGCAGACTTGCGAAGCTGAAGGCAAAATACCCGGAAAGTAACTAATAAGTTACGCCCGGGCAGTAGAATAGCAGCCTTATCTTTTTAGGCTGCTATTCCGGCGTTAGTTCGTAAGCAGTAAATCTGACCACTACTTCCCCAAACCACGCATTTAGCTCCTTGAACCGTTCCTGCAACGGCGTCAGTTCGTTACGCACAAATACCTGCGAAGCCTTAACCGAATCCCCAAACCCGCCGCTGTTCTCCGGGATAATCCCCATCACCTTCGGCGGTAAGCGATGCGCGCATAGCAAATCGTTCCGGCTGGCCTTCTTGATGTTAAAGAAGTCGTCTTTCGTAGCGACTTCACTCAGCGGCAAAATCTTGATCCCGTCCGGCGCGTACATGAACAGGTTGCGGAAGTTGCCCAGACCTTTCGTGTCCCGCATCGCTTTACGCATCTGATCGATGTCCGAGCTACTTTGAGCCGCATCGGTCATATAGAGGATATACCCGGCGTGCTCGCCGTTCTGGTAATACTTACGGCGGAATAGCGTCGCGGCGTTCAGCCAGGCTGAGTTCAGGGCGCTGAGGTATTCCGGCAGGCCGTACAGCTCCTGATTAATAACCGGCTCAATCAGATGAAGTACGCTGCCTGTTTCGAACTGGTGGGCGTTGTATTCCAATTGCTGAGTATTTCAGTCTGATGATCTTAAATGGCGCCGGATATAAATGCGACACAACAGGATTACCACAATAGATATTAAGCCTGAGACAATGAGTGAGGCATCGACATAAAGGTCTAGCATTCCCTCTATGTCATGTACTCCCCAAAATTGAGCGAAACTTTCTATCTGTTCACCTGTAGCATAGCTGTCAATCACTTGGGTAAAGATGGTCATCAGTATGCAGAACGCCACAAGGTAGCCCAATGCGGCAAAAAAATACTTAATCCACTTCATCCGAGAGTCACTCTGATCGTTCCATGCGCTTTTAGCGATGACCCCGGAACACCGATCATGGAGGTACCCAGCAATGCAGTCCGAAGATAATCAAAATCAGATTGTGATGTCATAGTAATACAGCCCTCACTGAGTCCCTTTGGTCCGATTGGATGAAGCCGGAAACTTCCACGTTTAACGCCTTCAATAAAAGTTTCATCGTTTATCTTTCCGTCATTGCGATAGAGCCCAAACCATGTATCTCTGTCAGTGCCGTAACCATATTTAAGGACAACATTTCTTAAGCCGCCTAAGCGCCCCCCAGAAACGCGGCTGACAATAAAATAACGCCCTGTAGGAAGTGGTCCCAGATCAGCAATGTTAGTTAATGTTGGGTTATTTCGACCAACTAACTGGCCTGAGAAGGCAGGGAAATTGCCTACACCAGCACAGCTCAAAATGGAAGTTTCCATGCCATTCAGCACAAAACTACAATTTAGAGCCATTTAAGCTGTCACCCTTTCATTCCAGGCGTCCGCAAAAATTACGTTACCGTCACAATGATACAGAATTACATTTCGCAATGGTTGAGAATTGGCCGGAGCTTAACTAAAAAACTTAACCCGCCTCATCCCACCATAATCTTAATCATTCCTCAGTAAAGGACACGATTTAAGGCATGTTCTTCTGCCATAAACTACTTATTGGTTTTTGAGGCATCTTCCTGTTTAACCTGTTCCATCCAACCTTCCAGTGACCATAGACAGGTTGCGGATTCAACGCCAGGAACATCAAGCAATGCCAGACGTGTGTCATTATAAATACGCATCATTTCTTCTTTAGGCTTATTTAACGGTGAAACACAGGATAGAACGCTTCCCTGCTGATGCTTATATTTGTGCTTATCGAGTATGGCGAGAGTATTCAATGTCTCTTTAGCATTTGGGGCAATAGCATAATAAAGTGCTTCGGAAAGCTGTTCTGCCTGTTGCTGATTGATCACTGATGCTAAATCTGGTGCCAAAGATATCCAATCATTTTGACCGTTGGCAATATTCTTAAGTGCGGTTTTCCAATCATCTGATGATACTTTTTCAGAGAATTCAGTTTCGCCATATTTTTGGATTTCACTGCGTAATTTTTGCGGAGAGGCCGCAGCAAAAGCCATCAAAGGAAAAAATAAAAGTGCGGCAAAAACTCTCATCTCACTACCTCAAGAGATTCAGACGACCCTCGAATTTGATGACGTACTGTTGGCGGCAGGATGATGCAACCCTCAGATGCGAAACCTGCCGGACCATGCGTTCTTTCGCCATGAATACGAAATAGGCTCCTACCAAAAGAATCGCCATATGTCTGGTGCAGTTCTATCGTCATAGGGCCTTTAGATGCCGTTGTGGAACCAATTCGGTAAGTCCCACGTGGAAGAGGCCCCATTCCTCTAACATGTTGGCGATCTGGATTGTTTTTGTTGGTCAATGCACCCGAATAACCTTGTCCAACTAATACACCGTCATGAAACATTTCACCGGTACTCTGTTTATATGTCCAAACCATTTTTACATCTCCCTATGCAGTAGTGCGTTCATCCCAGCTATCAGAATACTGAGTGTTTCCATCCAGGTATTTCCATGTGATTTTTTCATATCTCAATTCTACATATTCGATATGACTCCTCTTTTCGCCATACGCAGATTTAATATCGTGCATCATTGGAATGATTCCAATAACTTTTACGTTCTCTAAAAAGGTATTGAAATATTCGACTTCCTGCCCAGCATCGTTAATACGGTAGTATTTTATTTCAGCTGATTTTAGCGTTTGTCCAGTACATATTGCTTTATAGATGTAGGGAGTCGATGAATCGATTTCTTTATCGAAAGTAAACGGCGCATGAATCCTGGTGCCTGTCGGCTTTCCTGTATTGTTGTCATTGGGTATTGAAACGTCATGTGTCAAACCTACTATCTCAATGCTCCCCTCACGTCCCCGGACATCAACAGAACCTTTGATATCTGCTCCGCCGTCATCCTTCAACCATAAATATGCTGGTATAGCCATTATTAACAACTCCTTATGTTTTGTGGGAAAAACATACACCTCAAAAGCCACTTGAACAATATGGACTTCTACCGCAAGGCAAAGATTGTCTATTTAGCAGGTGAAGCATTTAGGTGGCAGATAATTGCCATGCATAACATTAAGAAATATATGGAAATCATATCTAAAAAAATCCACCACATTGTATAAACATACAGTTGAATGGGGTGGGGATGGAAGGATTACAAACAGCTGCATTGTTAGAGAGGATCGCGTTAATTGCCAAATTAGCCACACCTACAGATTGCGATCATGATGAACGTGAGAGTGTTGCCATTTGGATTGCGGAAATGGCGGTAACCGCAAAAAAGGACTTACTTGCCGTTATCTTTGACGTAAACGGTGCGCGCCTAGCTTGACGCAACTAAAAGCCGTGATGTTGCCGCGTCGGCATGATTAGCGGCAGAACAACGGGCGGCTGTCTTCAACGTCGATGCTGGCCTGAACCGGGGCGGGTGCATGGTCTGCGTCGGTAAAATCAACGACGACCTCTCAGGAATATCGTTATCCCATCCGAGAAATAATCAACAGGGCTTTTGGCTGGCGATTACCGTTTACTCGCCTACTATATTATCTGGTGAGCATTACTTATAGGGCGGTTATAAAGCCTTTTTGCTCGTTATATTTAATGATTAATTTTTCTGGGGAAGGATAAATAGTTGAAAACTAAAATGAAGCTTTTTCTCTTTAGCGGGATCGCTGGCAGCTATGGGTTATTTAATCCTGTGAATGCTCTGGCAGCCTGTACTCCCGCGGTGGGGAATGACGTAAGCATAACCTGTGATGGAATAATAAATACCCAGCAATCCTTTACTGATGCAAGTGGTATCACTGCGACGATTATTCCCCGTACGCAAATTACTCTTACTGAACAGGATACGCCTGCCTTTTATTTCAATACCTCATCCAGCCGCCTTCAAAACCAGGGCAACATTACAACAGATGCCATCACCAGTGATGGTGTGGCTTTAGAGACCCTCAGTGCGTTCACTTTAATCAACGACGCCTCCATAGGCACTTCGGGCAGTAATTCCAACGCCGTCCATTTGTCGGGTGTTTTTGATAGCACCATTACCAACAATGGACAGTTAAGCACAACGGGGAACGTCAGTTCAGGGATCCTTTTAGATGCAAACATCGGCAATAACACCTTAAATAACAATGGCGTTATTACCACTACCGGTGCTCAATCCCATGGTATCTGGGTCACAGGAGAGAGTCGGAACATCGCAATCAACAATAGCGGAAGCATCACAGCAAGCGGTCCGAGCAGTTCCGGTATCTTCGTTGATACGGCCACAACGACGGCTGAAGATGTCGCGGTGGTAAACAGCTCATCAGGTGTGATCTATTCTGAGACTGACGATGGTATTAACTTTAGCCGTGATTCAACCGGTACCATTGATAACGCAGGGATAATTGAAGCGGCTGATAGCGGCATTTCTTTGCAGGATAACGCGCAAGTTTCACGCATTATCAATGATGGGATTATTGCTGCCGGGCGCGGAGGGATTACCCTTGACGATACCAGCGAAACCAATTTACTGCTTAACCGCGGTGTTATTGGTTCGATCGAAGGGGATGCGATTCGTGTCAGTGAAACCAGCACCGTCACTAATGGTATAAATAATGAAGGCATTATTATTGGCAGGGTTGATGCTCCGGCAACGAATATGAGCAACAGTGGCCTGTTTGATTTGCTGAATAATAATTCCCCTTCACGCGTGGCCAACTATAGCCAGTCTTCAAATGCCTTCCTGGCATTGCAGGCTGAGAATGCCACTAATTATGGGCAATTGCAGGTTGCCGGAACGGCATCGCTGGCGGGTAATACCATTGTGGTGACCAATGGTAGCCAGGACTTTAGCAATGGCGATTTGTTGAGTGATGTGGTCACCTCCTCAAGCCTTATCGGTACCCCGACATCGGTGATTGATGACTCTCTGCGCTTCCAGTTTGTACAGGAGTTGACACCCACAAGTTACTCATTACGCATCGTGGATACAGGACTTACCAGCGTACAAACGGCGGTCACCACGCAAACCGCTTCACCGACGGCCTCCCGTATCGGTGGCGCCATCGACCAGATTATAGCCAAAACAACTTCCGCTGGTGAAGGCACCAGTCCGGGTACTCTTCCCGGCGCAAACCCGGACACCGGCGGCAACGGTAATGAGTCCAGCTATTGCTCTGGCGCGTTAGGGGCGACGGTCTGCGCCATCACTTCCTCCTCGAACGCACAACAGGTTTACCGTAACGTCGTGCAGTTAGGGCCGTTGATGAACGGTATGCTGCCTTATGCCGAGTTAAATAATGCGCGTGCCTTTGGCAATATTGTGGACTCTCGTCAGGATTCGGTGCGGGAGTCTGGTCAATACGAAGAGTTTAATCCCGAGAAGTACTTATGGATCAGGCCGGTAGGTCGATGGGATAACCAGGAACAACGTGACGGGCTGGATGGTTATAAATCGGATACTCGCGGTATCGCCATTGGCGCCGATGTGCCGGTATTACAACAGGCTCGCGTGGGTGTGGCAGTGGGCACCAGCCGCACCGATGTGAAGGATACTTCAGACGATTTCCGCCATGATGCGCAGATCGAAAGCTGGAATACCCTGCTTTATGGCAGCGTTGACTTCACTCCCGCCACATCCCTGACCTGGAAAGCGGGCTACGGGCGCGACAGCGTTGAGGGTAATCGTTACCTGAACATCATTAACCCGTCGTCCTCTGATCTCGCTTTTGGCGGCGTGGCGCGTTCCAGCTATCACAGCCGTAATCTGCAGGCAGGCCTCGGTTTACAGAGCATCTTCAATCTGACGGACGATTTGACCCTGACGCCGATAGTGCGTGGCGACTACTACAGTATCAAGGACAAAGGCTACACCGAGAAAAATGCCAGCGATCTGGGTCTGGATGTGGATGGGCAGACGCTTGAAGCGATGATTGTTTCCACCAAAGCCAAGCTGGGTTTCCAGGTGTCTGACTTTGTGAATGTGCATGCGACGGCAGGTGTGGGGTATGACACCATCAATGACCGTAGCGCCAACCGGATCTCCTTTACCGGCAGCCCTGATACCCCGATCACCTACCAGAGCATGGAGCAGAGCCCGTGGATTGGGATGGCGGGCGTAGGCGTGACCGCAAAGTTCACTGACCAACTGGACGGCACCGTTCAATACGATTCAGAGCAACGCTCCAGCTTCTTCAGCCAAAGCATTGCCGTTAAGGTGCGTTACGCTTTCTGATAACAATCTGAATTCACGGACTGACCAAAGCCACCCGCAACCGCAGGTGGCTTTTTTTTGACTTCCCCCAAAGGACGATGATGGGAGCCGCTGGTAAAACAAAGAGTTTCCTGTGCTGCGTCGGTTTTTTAGGCGGCGCGCCCTGCAACATCCAAAATTTCCTGCACTTACAAATCTATCAATATAAATCAGTGAGTTATATCTTGTGTAAGCCGCTCTAAGCCCTGTAACGATGCTCAGGCGTGGACAGGATGTGGGCACTCAATGTAAGGATTGTGTATGACTATCCATAACGTTCTTTACAACAGAAATCTCCATTTAAATGACAAAAAACAAATTAATATCATTCGTTAATAATATAATGCGCTGAGATTTTAAGGTGTTAAGGAAAGTTGATGGAATTGAATAAAGAGGAAGCAGAGGTGGTTGCGGGGTTTATAGCCGCCAACTGGTCGGCATTTTCACAGGCAGCAGAGGAAGTGATGTCCGTCTGCGCCCTGCACCGGCTGGCCGAAAAATTAGAGCTTGAGAACGCCTAACTTGTTTTAGAACCCGGCGCTCTTAAAAAGCGTTTAATCCACTTCTTCCGGGCGTCACCCTGACCGTTCCTTGTACTTTGGGTGATGAACCCGGCACACCGGTCATTGATGAAGCCAGTCATGCAGCATGTAAATAATCAAAACCGGATTGATATAAGCACGAATCAGCCAATCCCCTTGAATCCATTCAGAAAGGACCGTTCAAACCCTGCGTGTTTGTCACCTGTTCTGGATAAAAAACGGCCTTCAAACTGAAGGCCGTTTTTATTCGAATGAATTACTGCCCGCGCCAAAAATGGCTAAAACGGATAGCCAGACACTACTCGTCGAGCATCACAACTTTGCCCACATACGGCAGATGGCGGTAGCGCTGGGCGTAGTCGATACCGTAGCCGACAACGAATTCGTCGGGGATGGCGAAACCCACGTACTCCACTTTCACGTCCACTTCGCGGCGTTCTGGTTTATCCAGCAGCGTACAGATGGCGAGGGATTTCGGGCCGCGCAGTTGCAGGAGTTCGCGCACTTTGCTCAGCGTGTTACCGGAATCGATGATGTCTTCGACGATCAGAACGTCTTTACCGCGAATGTCTTCGTCGAGATCTTTAAGGATCTTCACGTCGCGGGTGGTGGACATGCCGTTGCCGTAGCTGGAGGCAGTCATAAAGTCGACTTCGTGCGGCACATCGACGGTGCGGCACAGGTCAGCCATAAACATGAAGGAACCGCGCAGCAGCCCAACCAGCACCATTTCGCTGCCGCTGTCGCGGTAGTGTTCGGTGATTTCACGGCCCAACTCGGCAATTCGGGTTTTGACTTCCTGCTCGGAAATCATGACGTCTACGCGATGTTTCATATAAAGACTAACCACCTGATTTGAGGATATTTATCGCCGTTTTTCAGCAAAACGGCGACCTTGAAGCGGAAAGGATTATATCAAAGAACCCGGCGACGGGTCACGCGCCGGGCGGGTACGGGTAGGATTTTATGCAGAAACGGTAAATCCGAGCATCATGCCGGTGTCTTCGTGTTCCAGCAGATGGCAGTGCGCCATGTATGCATGTTGCTTATCCGCCAGATGATTAAAGCGCACCAGCACTTCGCTGCGTGCACCTTCAACGCGCACGATATCTTTCCAGCCCTGACGATGCGGCGCCACCGGCTGACCGTTTTCAGAAAGAATACGGAACTGGGTGCCGTGGATATGGAACGGATGCAGCATCATGTCGCCTTCGCCCGAGAGGGTCCATTTCTCGTACTGGCCCTGCTTCACATCGAATGCAGGCACATTCATGTCGTAGGCTTTGCCATTGATTTTATTGCCCTGCATGAAATCGTATTGGCCGGAAGCTTTGCTCATGTCCATACCCGCCATCCCGCCGTGGGCATCGTGACCGCTATCAGACATGCCTGGCATGGCGGCCATCTCGCCATCGCCGTGATCCATGCTCATGCCGGCCATTGCGTTGTGTCCATACTTCGCCATCAGCGCGGCCATACCCTGCTGATCCAGTTGCGGATCCATCATCAGTTGCAGCCAGCGGGTCGGCAGATTATCGACGGAAACCAGCGCCGGCAGCGGCACCAGTGTGTCCGGCAGTGTGCTGCCGCTTTGGGTCAGCGTCGGCTGAATGCGCAGCACAGGCAGCGGCTTGTCGAACGGCGCCAGCGTCATGCCCATCTGTCTGACCGGCAGCGTGACCAGATCAAAAGCTTTGCTGTCGCTGCAATCAATCAGCACTTCAAAACGCTCGCCCATCAGCAGCGGTAAATCGTTGACTTTCACCGGTTCCGGCAGAAAACCGCCGTCGCTGGCGATGACATACATCGGGCGGCCATCACTGGTGGCGATGTGCAGCGAGCGCGCATTACAGCCGTTGAGTAAACGAAAACGCACCCAGCCGCGGGAAATGCCGTGCTGCGGGTACACCGCGCCGTTGGTCAGCATGTGTTGCCCGAACCAGCCAACGGCGGCGGTCATCACATCCATCTCATAATCGATTTTCCCGGCGTCATTCAGGCGTTTGTCCTGCAATATGACCGGGATGTCATCCACGCCCCAGCGTTTCGGGATCTGCAACAGATCGCTGGCTTCATCTTCAATCAGCACCAGACCGGCCAGCCCCATTGCCACCTGATACCCGCTGGTCTGGTGCGGATGCGGGTGGAACCAGCAGGTCGCTGCGGGCTGATCGAGCTGTAAAGTCACTTTGCGATTTTGCCCTGGCGGGATAAGCGCCTGCGGGCCGCCATCAACGTCACCGGCAATGTCCAGCCCGTGCCAGTGAACGGTGCTGGCGACGTCCAGTCGGTTATTGACGGTGACGCTGACCGGCGTCCCCCGGCGAATGCGCAGCGCCGGGCCGAGCAGATTGCCGTTCACGCCCCAGGTGTCAGTGCTGATGCCCGGCAAGAACTGACTCTGACCCCGTTGCAGGGTCAGCGAAATGCTGCCACGAACATCCGGCTCCAGTAACGCGGGGATCGGCAATGGCGGGCGGCTCCCGGCCAGCGCATAACGGCTCCAGCCGGGAAACGCGCTGGCTGCGCCCATCAGGGTCGTCCACTTTACGAAATCGCGACGGTTCATGTTCAGTCCTTATGATTGGAATTTGCCAGGCGTAAACGCATCGGGCGGCATTATAGCCTGTTACCCTAAACCCTGCCCCTGGGGGAAGGTCAAGCGGCGGGCCGGGCTAAAGAAACTTCGTGACCCTTTGTGCTAATATGGTAACGTCATTTTATTGCTGTTTGAGCCGAGTCTTTCTCATTTTCTTTCCCTTTAAAAGAACAAGAACACGCCCATGAAAAGAACAACACTGTGTTTGCTGTTGCTGTCACTGCTCGGCTTCTCCTCCGCCAGCCAGGCGTTAAGTGAATCAGAAGCCGAAGATCTGGCGGATCTGACCGCCGTTTTCGTGTTTCTTAAAAATAACTGCGGCTATGAACAATTGCCGAATACTCAGATCAAACGGGCGATCGTGTTTTTTGCCCAGCAAAACCGCTGGGATCTGAGCAATTACAACAGCTTCAATATGCAGGCGATGGGTGAAGACAGCTACCGCGATCTGAGCGGTATTGCGGTGCCAAAACCGACCAAATGTAAATCTCTGGCGCGTGATTCGCTGAGCCTGCTGGCTTACACCAACTGATGACTTGTCATGGTGCTCCGCCATACTGATGCCGGAGCCTGTACTTTTTTCCCCCTTTCCTCCCCGCTTTTCCTGGCTGAACTACACTGGACTCACAATCATTGCCTGAAATGCAACCGTGCATGCAAAGTCAGAGTTAGCTATCATGTGCGCCCATTTTTATGGCTGCGAAGGCTCAGGAGAAGTATCAGATGTCCAGGAACCCGTCATCCAAAGAAATATGGTATGAGACGCTGCACGCCCATTTTGGTCAGTATTTCAGCGTCGATAAAGAGATATACCGTGAGAAAACCGATCATCAGGATCTGGTGATTTTCGAAAATGCCGCGCTCGGTCGCGTGATGGCGCTCGACGGCGTGGTGCAAACCACTGAGCGCGATGAGTTCATCTATCACGAAATGCTGACCCATGTGCCTTTACTGTCGCACGGTCATGCCAAAAAAGTGCTGATCATCGGCGGTGGCGACGGCGGAATGCTGCGTGAAGTGTGCCGCCACCAGGGCGTTGAGGCGATCACCATGGTTGAGATTGATGCCGGCGTGGTGGAGTTTTGCCGCCAGTATCTGCCCAACCACAGCGCCGGGGCGTATGACGATCCCCGTTTCAATCTGGTGATCGACGACGGTGTAAACTTCGTGAATCAGACCACCGACACCTTTGATGTGATCATCTCCGATTGCACCGATCCGATCGGTCCCGGAGAAAGCCTGTTTACATCGGCGTTCTACGAAGGCTGTGCCCGTTGTCTCAAACCGGGCGGCATTTTCGTGGCACAAAATGGCGTCTGCTTCCTCCAGCAGGATGAAGCGGTCAACAGCCACACCAAACTGAGCCACTATTTCAGTGATGTCAGTTTCTACCAGGCTGCGATCCCGACCTATTACGGCGGCATCATGACCTTTGCCTGGGCGACCAACAGCCCGGAATATCGCCAGATTGATAACCAGACCTTGCAGGCGCGTTTTGACGCCGCTGGCCTCACCTGTCGTTATTACAATCCGGCGATCCATCACGGCAGCTTTGCCCTGCCGCAATATTTACTGAATGCCCTGTCAGCCGCGCGCTGATACTGCATCCATAAGGGGGTGAACTAAATTGCAAAAGCTGAAACTGCATGGCTTCAACAACCTGACCAAAAGCCTGAGTTTTTGTATCTACGATATCTGCTACGCCAAAACCGCAGACGATCGTGATGGCTACATTGCCTACATTGACAAAGAATATAACGCCAACCGCCTGACGGAGATTCTCACCGAAACCTGCTCGATTATCGGTGCCAATATCCTCAACGTCGCGCGACAGGATTACGAACCACAGGGTGCGAGCGTTACGATCTTAGTAAGCGAAGAGCCGATAGATCCGAGCGATGTTGATACCACCGAACATCCCGGCCCGCTGCCGAATTCCGTGGTCGCGCATCTGGATAAAAGCCACATCTGTGTGCACACCTATCCGGAAAGCCATCCTGAAGGCGGTCTGTGTACGTTCCGCGCTGATATCGAAGTGTCGACCTGTGGCGTGATTTCACCGCTGAAAGCGCTGAACTATCTGATCCACCAGCTTGAATCTGACATTGTCACCATCGATTATCGCGTTCGCGGTTTTACCCGCGACGTGAACGGCGTGAAACACTACATCGACCATTCCATCAACTCGATTCAGAACTTTATGTCGCAGGATATGAAAGCGCTGTACGACATGATGGACGTCAACGTGTATCAGGAAAACATCTTCCATACCAAGATGTTGCTGAAGGAATTCGATCTCAAGCATTATCTGTTTAATGCCAAACCGGAAGAGCTGAGCGCACAGGAGCGTAAAGAGATCACCGATTTGTTATACAAAGAGATGCAGGAAATCTATTACGGCCGTAACTTTTCGCCGGCGTAACAGCGCATAAATGAGAAAGGCCGGACATCTGCGGATGCCCGGCCTTTTTTATTTTTACTTAAGCCTGCCGGTTTCAGGCCAGCGTCAGGTGAAACGGCTGATCGCCTAATGACTGGCGGATCTCCGGAGGCAGTCCTTTATCGCTGATGATGTCGGTCATTTCTGAAAGCGGCGTGACGCAAAACAGCGAATACGCGCCGTATTTGCTGCTGTCAGCCAGCAAGACCCGCCGCCGCGCATTCGCGGCCAGATCCTGTTTCAGCCCGGCCTTTTCTTCCGTCGGCGTGGTAATGCCTTTATCCAGACTCCACGAGTTGCAGCTGATAAACGCAATGTCCGGATAGACGCTGCGCAGCAAACGACGGCCATGTTCGCCAACGCAAGACTGACTGCTGTCGTCGATACGCCCGCCAATAATGGTCACTTCTATTTGCTTAAACTCGGATAAAAACAGCGCGATGCGCAGATCGGCGGTGATCACCCTCAGCGGCAGATGCGTCAGGTTACGCGCCAGTTCCAGCATGGTGGTGCCGGCGTCCAGCACCACCGCATCTCCAGGTTTCACCATCGCGGCGGCCATTTCTGCAATCGCCTGCTTTTCCTGCAAACTGCGCTGAAGCTTTTCATTGGTGGTCGGCTGGCTGGGAATAAACCGGTTGAGCGTCACCCCGCCATGACTGCGGCTGATCACGCCCTGTTCATCGAGTTTTATCAGGTCGCGGCGAATGGTCGCCGGGGAAGCCGCAATGGCGGCGACCAGTTGTTCTACGGTGACCAGATTATGGCTTTTCAGATAATCCATAATCTGATCGAGGCGGCTTTGTCCGGTCAACGTGATTCCTTTTTATCCTGCGCCGCTGACGTAGTATTACGCCAGTTGTACGGCCAGCTGAATAGAGATCGCCATGCTCTCAGACTTGGCTTTTCCTGTCCACGCAATATCAAACGCGGTGCCGTGGTCAGCCGACGTGCGGATGAACGGCAGACCGGCGGTGATGTTAACGCCGTCATAGAATCCCATCAGTTTCAGCGGAATATGGCCCTGATCGTGATACATCGCCACCACCATATCGTACATCCCTTCGTAGGTTTGCAGGAACACGGTGTCCGGCGGGCACGGGCCGGTGACGTTAATCCCTTTGGCTTTCATCTTCTCAACCGACGGCCCGACAATCTTAATTTCTTCATCGCCAAACAGCCCGTTTTCACCGGCATGCGGATTCACCCCGGCCACGGCGATACGCGGATTGTCATATCCGACGCGGCGCAGGAAAGTGTCTGCCATCTGGATCACCGTTTCGACCCGCTCGTGACTGAGCGTGTCGAGGAATTTGCGCAGCGCAATGTGTGTGCTGACGTGGATCACCTTGAGTTTATCGGTGTAAAGCACCATCGCGTAGTCGCGGCTGTGGGTGAGTTTTGCCAGCAGTTCGGTGTGCCCCGGATAAATATGCCCGGCAGAATGCAGCGCTTCTTTATTCAGCGGCGCGGTGGCGATGGCGTGAACCTCTCCGGCCATCGCCAGTTCGGTCGCGCGTTTTACGCAGCGATAGGCCAGATCGCCCGCCTCTTTCTGCACTTTTCCGGGGATAAGCGCTTCAGGATTGGCCAGGGGTTCATCAAGCACGTTGATCACGCCCGGCGCGAAATGCGCCTGCGAGACGTTATCAATAATGCGCAGCTCCGCCGCTGGCGTGACGCCCAGCGCAAGGATCCGCCGCAGTGTTGCCGCACAGCCGACCACCACCGCCTGGGTGCCGGAAAGCTCACCTTCCGCCAACGCTTTAATGATAATTTCGGGGCCGATACCGGCAGGGTCACCCATGGTTACTGCGATAATTTTAGTCACTCACCTTCTCCTCAATAAAGCGTAAAACGTCAAGTAGCGTGTTTTCAGTGCCGAATCCGCCCGCTTTGGTCATCACCGGCAGCCGCTGGAACTGGCTTTCGAGCAGATATCCCCAGGGAACGCAGCCTGCAATCTGTCCTTTAATCTCAAACCCTGTTGCACCGAGCGCGCGGGCGACGGCCAGCGCAATATCCCCGCCGGACAAATACAGCCCGCCCGGCAGTTTTCCCGGTTGTCGTAAAACCTCATCAGTCAGTTGCCCGAGGAAAGCGGCGATGCGCTCGCCCATCTGCGCACGGCTGATGTGCTGAAGTTTGCAGAATTGCGCAATCTGATGCCGCTGCGCTGCGCCCTGCGACGTGCGGATCACGCAGTGTTTGCCCTGCCCGAGCGCCCCGCTGATCTGCGCGGCGAGCGTCAGCTGCCGTGCCGGTGAGCCGGGCGAAAACAGATCCAACACATCGATATCCACCAGCGTCACCGCCCGGTGTTGCCTCAGAAAAGCGATCTGCTGTGCGGCGATATCACTCATTGAACCGACCACCGCCAGCAGCGGTAATTTTTCAACGGCGGAGCTGAGCGGCGCGTCGCCGCTCCCGCGCTGGCTGGCGTCTGTCAGCGCATGAATAAGACCCGACGCGCCGACCATCAGCGGGCGGAACGGCAGGCGTTGCGCGGCCTGCACGATACGCGCCAGATCCTCAGATGTTTCGCTGTCGGCCACCAGAATGCGTACGCCCGATGCCACCAGTGCAAAAATCTCTGTCTGCACATCGCCGCCTCTGAGCGCGTCAAGCCCGACATGGTGCACACGCAGCGAGGTTTGTTCCGCCAGCCGCGCCGCCACGCTGGCAGTATTCAGCGGCGTTTTCGGGTCGGTGGCGAATTCGGTTTCGGTCAGCAGATGGCCGTTGACGTAGCACTGCCCGCCGGTGACCACCCGCCCGAGTTCAGGCACCGCCGGCGCGACAATCGCCAGCGGGCAATTCAGTGCGATCAGCGCCGCTTCTGTTTCAGCGCCGATGTTGCCGCGCAGCGTGGAATCAATTTTCTTAAACACCTGATACTCACCGGAGAAAGCGGCGGCCCCGGCCCGGAGGGCACGTGTGACTTTGCCTGCCGCTTCTGCCGCACTCAGCGCACGGCTGTCGGTGCTGTAAATCACCGCATGCCCTTCGCGGCTGCCCTGCACGCCGCGGTGTTCGTCAAACTGCACGCTGGCCGCCAGCCCCTGCCGGATCAACGCCACGCCGGTGTCATTCGCGCCGGTAAAGTCATCGGCGATCACCAGAAGTTGTGGCGGCGTCGGCCGGTCTGCGATTGTTGCTGTTTCAGCCATCGTGGCTCCGTGAAGAAGAGGGTCGGATTAATCTTGCTGGTTATGATTATATTCAATCATGATTGATTATATGTGAGCAACTTCAAATTATTCAACTTCAATTTCGCCTATAAATTCTCCTGACGATGTGAGGAGTATCGACCTTTTATGATTGAACTCACTCTTTATTGAAGACTCAGACGGCAGGGATCACACATGAATATCAACAGTACAGTCATTAGCGGTTATCAGTCATTGCAGGACATCGGCTACCTGCTGGCCGGAAAGCATCAGGTATTACTGGTCAGCGACAACAACATTATTGGCCTGCCGCCGGTGCAATCCCTGATAACTCAGCTGGATAAGGCGGGCTGTCAGGTGAGCGTGATTGATAACGTGCCGCCGGAGCCGAGCCAGCACGATGTCTCTGCCATTCTGAACGCGTTAAATCAGCCTTCAGCAGATCTGGTGATTGGCGTGGGCGGCGGCAGCGTGCTGGATGTCGCCAAACTGCTGTCGCTGCTGTGTGCGGGCGATGAAAACGTCACGCTGGAAAGCCTGCTGGCAGGTGAGAAACCGCAGCGTCGCACCACGTCTTTGCTGATCCCGACCACCGCAGGCACCGGGTCAGAAGCCACACCCAATGCGATTCTCGCCATCCCGGAAAAAGAAACTAAAGTCGGCATTATTACGCCAGTGATGCTGCCCGATTACGTGGCGCTGGTGCCGGAACTGACCACCAGCATGCCCGCACGTATTGCGGCTTCCACCGGTATCGACGCGCTGTGCCACCTGTTCGAATGCTTCACGTCAGTGATCGCCAACCCGGTCAGTGACAACTTTGCGCTGGTCGGCATGAAGAAGCTGTTCGCCAACATCGAAACCGCCGTCGCTGAGCCGGGCAATCTGGAAGCGCGGCTGAACATGCTGTGGGCGTCTTATTACGGCGGTGCGTCCATTGCCCATGCCGGTACGCATCTGGTGCATGCCATGTCCTATCCGCTCGGCGGGAAATATCACATTCCTCACGGCGTGGCGAATGCCATTCTGCTCGCGCCGTGCATGGCGTTTGTCCGGCCTTCAGCGGTCAGTAAATTCGCCCGGACTTACGACTTAATTCCGGAGGCTGACCTGACATTAAGTGAAGAAGAAAAATCCTATGCGCTGGTGGAATATTTTGACGCGCTGGTGCATCGCCTGGATTTACCGGTCACATTACGTCAGCTGAATATCACACCTGATGACATTCCTTATTTGTCGCAGGGGGCAACAGAGGTACAACGTTTAATTAAAAATGTACCCATGCCGGTAGAGAAAAATCAAATAGAAGAAATTTACCGCAGTATCAGGTAAGCCCTTATTTCGTATCCGATGACAACGACGTGAAGAGAATAAGATGAATAACATTACCGGAGTGTATACCGCGATTGTGACGCCTTTTTCCGCAGACGGAAAACTCGATAGCGACGCATTGCGCCAGCAGGTAAAACGCCAGAAACAGGCGGGGAATAATATTTTCTGCAACGGCACCAACGGCGAATTTTTTATGCTCAGCGGGCAGGAAAAAATTCAGGTGACCGAGGTCTGTCTTGATGCCGCAGGGAATGACACAGGCGTGATGTCGCATATCGGCGAGATCTCGACCCGCGACACCATCAGGCTTGGCAAACAGATTGAAAAACTCGGCGTGCGTGCCGTCTCGGTGATTACGCCGTGGTTTGCAGCGTTGCGCCCGCAGGAACTGATTATGCATTTTCGCGCGGTGGCCGATGCGCTGACCGTACCGGTCTATCTCTACAACATTCCCGCCCGCACCGGCAATACCTTGACGCCGGACGTGGTGCGCGTGCTGGCCGATCATCCCAACATCAAAGGCATTAAGGACAGCGCCGGTTCGTGGGAAAGCCTGCATGGCTTCCATGAGGTCAGCCGTCAGTTTGCAGATTTCGATGTCCTGACCGGGCCGGATTCGCTGATTTATAAAGGTTTCACCGAAGGCAGCGCCGGGTGTATCTCCGGTATCGCCAATATTATCCCCACACAGGTGAATGCCGTTTACCGCCACCTGCAGGAGAATAATGCCGCCGCCGCCGAAGCCGTGCAGGCGGAGATCAATCAGATCCGAACCGATCTTTACAGCATCGCATTTTCACCGGCTGTGGTTAAAAAAGCCGTGAATCTGCTCGGTTTTAACGTGGGTGAAAGCCGGTATCCGGTCGAATTCACGCAGGACGATACACAAAAGATCCTGACCGTTATCAAGACCTTTACTTTGCGCGATTAAACGCGCCTTACCTTCTGAAACCACCGACACCTGCACATGAAAGTGCGCAGGCAGGGTCCCCTACGCGCTGTGTGAGGAAAAAATGAAAGAATTTAGCTCATCAGATACGTTAATAATTATCAGCATTGTTCTGGTCTACATCCTGTTTACCACCTGGCTGACCTACCGGTTACGCAGTAAAAACAGCGGCGACTTTATGGAAGGCTCGCGTGCGATGCCCGCCTTCATCGTCGGTGTGCTGCTGATGTCGGAATACATCGGTGCAAAATCCACCATCGGTACCGCTCAGGCGGCGTTCGAAGGCGGTTTTGCCGCCTCATGGTCAATTTTGGGCGCAGCCATCGGCTTCCCGATCTTTGGCTTACTGCTGGTAAAACGCATTTATAACACCGGGAAAATCACCATTTCCGGGGCGATTGCCGAGAAGTACGGCAACACCACCAAGAACATTATTTCGATCATCATGATTTACGCCCTGCTGCTGGTGAACGTCGGTAACTACGTCAGCGGCGCGGCGGCCATTTCCACCGTGCTGAAAGTCAATCTGCCGGTCGCGGCGTTTATTACCGCCGTCGTCAGTACCTTCTACTTTGCGTTCGGCGGCCTGAAAGGAATGGCGTGGGTCACGATGCTGCACAGCGCCATCAAGTACATCGGCGTGCTGGTGATTTTAGGCATCGCCCTGCACATGACCGGCGGCGTGATGCCCATGGTAAAAGAGATGCCTGATTTCTACTGGACCTGGGATGGCAGCATAGGCGCCAGCACCATCTTCGCGTGGCTGATCGGCACCATCGGGTCTATCTTCTGTACGCAGTTCGTGATCCAGGCAATTTCCTCCACCAAAAGCGCGGAATCCGCCAAACGCGCCACCTGGGTTGCCTTCTTCTTCTGTGTGCCGATTGCGCTGGCCATTGGCATGATCGGCGTGGCCGCGAAATTCCTGCATCCTGATATCGACAGCCTGTACGCCCTGCCGATCTTCATTCAGGACATGAATCCGTGGATCGCCGGTCTGGTGACCACCTCGCTGGTGGCGTCAATTTTCGTCAGCGTCAGTACCGTTGCGCTGGCGATTGCCTCGCTGATTGTGAAAGATTTCTACGTGCCGTACCGCAATCCGACGCCTGAACGCGAGTTCAAAATGACCCGCTGGCTGTCGCTGCTGATTGGTTTCCTGCCGCTGATTTTCGTGCTGCTGGTGCCGGAAGTGCTGAAGCTGTCGTTCTTCACCCGCGCCATCCGCCTGTCGATTTCCGTGGTGGCGGTGATGGCGTTCTACCTGCCGTTCTTTAAAAGTGCACGCGGTGCCAACGCTGGTCTGATCGGTGCCTGCGTGGTGACTTCCGTCTGGTATCTGCTCGGCGATCCGTTTGGTATCAACAATATGTATATTGCGCTGGTGACACCGGCCATCATTATGGTGATTGACCGACTGATCCCGCAGCGCGCAGTAAAGAGTAAAAATGCACACCTTATTCAAAAGTCTGGAGCTTAAAGATGACCACTGAAACGCTAACCGTCGAACGCAGCGGTAAAGTGCACACCGCTGAACATGACGCCGCGCGCCGTGACGCCATGCTGCCGTCGGATTGTCCGCAAAATCACGCCGCCAATCTGCTGCCTTTGCCCGACGGCAGCCTGCTGTGCACGTGGTTTGCCGGCACCCAGGAAGGCATTGCCGATATTTCCATTTACCTGTCGCGTCTGGAAAAAGGCGCGCAGGTCTGGAGCCAGCCGGTGAAACTCTCAGAAGATGCCAGCCGTTCGGAGCAAAATCCGGTGCTGTTCCTCGACCCGGATAATGTGCTGTGGCTGATGTACACCGCGCAGAAATCCGGCAATCAGGACACCGCGATTGTGCGTTTTCGCCAGTCTCAGGATCTGGGCAAAAGCTGGGGAGACATCGGCACACTGCTCGGAGAACCCGGCACCTTTATCCGCCAGCCGGTGACGGTGCTGGCCAATGGCGACTGGCTGCTGCCGGTGTTTTACTGCCGCACGCAGCCGGGTGAAAAATGGGTCGGCAACAATGACGACAGCGCCGTTAAAATTTCCAGCGATAAGGGGAAAACCTGGCGTGACGTGGCGGTACCGGAAAGCACCGGCTGCGTGCACATGAATATCACGCCGCTGCACGACGGCAGCCTGCTGGCGTTGTACCGCAGCCGCTGGGCGGATTTCATCTACCAGAGCCGTTCCGTGGATGGCGGTAACAGCTGGAGCGCGCCGCAGCCGACCGCGTTGCCTAACAACAACTCGTCAATTCAGGTGACAACGCTCGCCAACGGGCATCTGGCGCTGGTGTTCAATCATCTGAGTGCCGCCGATGCCAGCGAACGCCGGGCCTCGCTGTATGACGAAATCGAAGATGAAGACGACGATGTGCGCGTGGAAGCGACTGCCGAAACCGGTGCACGCACGGCCTTCTGGGGCGCACCGCGCGCGCCGATGACGCTGGCCATTTCCGAAGACGGTGGCCGTTCATGGCCTTACCTGCGCAATCTGGAAACCGGCGACGGTTACTGCATGACCAATAATTCGCAGCAAAAACTCAACCGCGAGTTCTCCTATCCCAGCATCAAACAGGGGCTGAACGGCGAACTGCATATCGCGTTTACCTACTACCGGCAGGCGATCAAATACGTTTGTGTCGAAGAGTCCTGGGTAAAAGGCTGACGCCGGTCCGGCCCGCCCTGCGCGGGCTTTTTTTATAAGGAGAAGATCATGATTGCAGGTCATTTACGTGCGCTGTCACTGGCAACTTTGCCTGATGTGCTGCTCAGCATTCTTACGCTGCCGGAGTGTTCGCTGGAAGCGCTTTGCGCGCGGGAAGATGGACGCTTCCAGCCGGAGGGCGCAACCTGGTTTTGCCACATCGGCAATGCCAACACCTCGCCTGCGGCGGACCGGCATACTGAATTTCATCACGACTGGCTGGATATTCAGGTGGTGCTGGAGGGCGAAGAGATCATCGGCTTCGATACCCGGAGCGCCATCGGACAGCCCGCCACGGAGCGCAAACCTGATTTATTTATTCCCGACAATCCCGCGCTGCACAATGAGATTTTGCTGCGCAGCGGTGACTTTGTGACGTTCGCGCCAGGCGAGCCGCATCGCGCATTGTGTTGCACCACACATCCTGCCGTGGTGCGTAAAGCGGTGTTCAAAGTACCGGCATCAACGTTAAAGGAGTAAGCCATGAGCATTACACCGCTAAAACACGCGCTGGTGACAGGTTGCAGCTCGGGCATTGGTGAAACGGTGTGCCTGACATTGCTGGCGCAGGGCTGGAAGGTGACCGGTCTGGCGCGCAGCGAAGTGAGCTTTCAACACCCTCACTTTTGCGCAGTGCCGCTCGATATCACCGACACGGAAAAACTGACCGCAGTGCTGGAAACACTGCCTCAGGTGGATGCCGTGATCCACGCCGCAGGCATGATGAAAGCGGCACCGCTCGGGCAGCTGGATCCGCAGGCCAGCGAGGCGTTATGGAAACTGCACATCGGCGTGGCAGAAGTGCTGGCCGACCGGCTGGTGGAAAATATGCCGGACGGCGGGCGCATCGTGTTGCTCGGCAGCAGGACGTCATCGGGCGTCGCCGGACGCAGTCAGTATGTGGCGACCAAATCCGCCATGATCGGTATGGCGCGTAGCTGGGCGGCGGAACTGGCACCGCGTGGTATCACCGTCAACGTGGTGGCCCCCGGCGCGACGCAAACCCCCATGCTGGACAATCCGCAGCGCCAGAGTTCGCCGCCCAGATTGCCGCCGATAGGTCGCTATATTCAGCCGCAGGAAGTGGCCGATTTAGTCATTTACTTACTTTCGCCCTCCGCCGCAGCGATTACCGGCCAGCAATTAATTATTTGCGGCGGCGCTTCCCTTTAAAACTCGATTAGCATTACTTAAGTAAAATAACCACGCCGGTATAAAAACCGGCTACACTCCTTAAGACAAATTAATATAAAAACGCCTATTAAAATCTATTTTAAGTCAAATTGATCGTTAAACGATCTGTCCGGTAAGCCAAATTATTAAAATAATGCACAGCCTGTAAATCAAATTATATTTATATACATCCATTAATTTGAGTTAACGCCGATCAAAAGATCGCTATTTTCTGAAAAACAGATAAATCTCTTTATCTCTGCCCCTCCGACCTTTAGCATCGCCGTATTGCTTACTAAGCAACCAGCTCCATCCACCTGCAAGCAGAAATAAAAAATGACAATGAGTAAATTAAAGATCGTATCCAGCCTGCTGGTCGCGAGTTCTTTATTGGTTTCCGGGGTTTCCCGGGCTGGGAAAGTTTGTTAGGCAGCAATACTGAAGGGATGCGGCACTATGTGAGTTATGGTGCTGAATATTATAAGTGGGACGAATCCGTCGATAATATGGACGGTAAATATGTTGCTGAACATGGCCCGCGCCTGCGCGTAAATTTCGGATCTAATAATTATCTCGACGCCCCAAGCGGCTTATTAAAAGCCTGGGACATGAGTGTGATGTTCGGGATCGTCAATTATAAAGGCAGCACCCTTGACGATCAGGCCAACGTGCCAAACGGTACGCTGAAAGGGAAAACCTATTACACCGGCTACAGCGCCGACCTGACGCGCGGTTACCGTTACCGCGCATCAGACAGCGTTTCTTTCGATATGAAAGGGGCGCTCGGCGGCCAGGTGTGGTTGCGTAATATCCGCTCCGACGATGTCTACATCGCTTCGGAAAACCGCACGCGGGATTACACGGCGCTGGAAGTGTCGTTGCAGCCGTACGCTAAGGCCTCTGTAGGCGCGAACTGGCAGATGACCGCCGATTCACGTCTGAGCCTGGAAGGCGGTGCGCTGTACCCGATCAAAACCTGGACGCACAGTAATCAGGGCGATGTCTGGCTGGAGCCGAAGTCTAAGCTCTCGCCGTTCACCAGCCTGACCTGGAACATCAACAAAGATGTGTTCGTCAAAGCCAGCTATGTGCACCAGAAGTATGGCAAGTCAGACGAGAAACAGGGTGACCTGAACGGACGCAACGTTGGCTATTATCAGCCTGCGACCACGACGTCCACTCTGGGTCTGGAAGTCGGTTTCTACTTCTGATGATGTCAGTCAATCAGCGCCCCTCAAGCGGATTGTTCCGGTGTAAATAACCGGAACAATCGCTTATCTTAAAAGCCTCCTTTTCCAGAGGCTTACCTTTCATATGGATCGTTTCGCAACGCTGTCCGGCGTTCTCGCCATTTTATTGTGGAGCATGAGCGTGGCGCTCACCCGCAGCCTGTCTGAATCCCTCGGCCCTTTTGGTGCTGCCGCGTCTATTTATACGGTCAGCGGGATCATGGTCTGGATGGTGGGTGGAAAGCCGTCGCTGCGCGGGGAATCCGCGGCTTATCTGATCATCTGCGGTCTGTTATTTATCTTTTATATGGTGGCATTTTCGCTGGCGATTGGTCTGGCGCATAGCCGTCAGCAAACGCTGGAACTGGGACTGATCAATTACTTGTGGCCGAGCCTGACACTGTTATTTGCCGTGCCACTGCTGAAACTTCGCGTGCGCTGGTGGATCTGGCCGGGCGTTATTCTGGCGTTTGCCGGTGTACTGTGGGCAATCAGCGGCGGTCACGGGCTGGACGTTCATCAGCTGATGCGTAACGTGCGCGGCAATCCTGTGGCCTACAGTCTGGCGCTCGGTGCTGCCGTTTCCTGGGCGCTGTATTCCAATCTGGTGCGGGTGTTTTGCAAGGGCAAAGGCGTGCTGCCGCTGTTTTTACTCGCCACCGGTGCCGTGCTTTGGGTGCTGTATTTCACCTATTCATCGAATCGCATCAGCCTGACGTTACCGGCCATTCTCGAATTACTGGCGATGGGCGCGGTGACCGCCATTTCTTATCAATGCTGGGATATCGCGATGAAAAAAGGCAATGCAACGCTGGTGGCGGCACTTTCGTACTTCACGCCGCTGTCTTCAATTCTGATTGCCGGATTGTGGTTGCATACACTGCCGGGCGCGAGTTTCTGGCCGGGCGTGCTGATGGTGGTCGGCGGTTCGCTGCTGTGCTGGACCGCCTCGCGGGGGAAATAAACTCAGCGATAGGTCGTGATAAAAGAGCGGTACTTGGCGAGGACTTGCAGAAAGTCCTCAACGCCGCAAAACGCCAGGCTCTCTTCATCGTAATAACTCATGCCTTCTTCGATTTCATCGCCATCGAAATCCAGCTGATTGGTACGCACCATCACTTCATCGTCAGCTAACAACAGCGTGTATTCGTGACCGACCATTTGCGTTTCACGCTCGCTGCCTTTGAGTTCACTCAGCGCGGCTTCCACTTTATCCAGCACCGATAAATCACCCTTCACTTCCTCATTCAGCCAGTGGCCGATCACTTCGTGGCCCATTGAAAAACGCACTTTGACCTCACCGGTGATATCGCGCAAAAAGTCGTAGTCCATCGTCTAGTCCTTAAAAATCATCAAACGCCACCAAAACCTGCCGCATGATAGCAATAAAAAAGGCGGAATTTCTTCCGCCTTTCCAGTTTATGAATCTCTTGTCATGTTAATTCACGGTCAGAACCACATTCATGTCAAAGGAGAATGAAGGCTTACTGACGCCCCAACCCTGACCGGCAAAGTGGATAACCCCTTTATACACACCAGGGGCCAGACCTGGATTTTCCGCTGATGAATAGTTCAGTATCGCTCGAACACTTGCCCCACCTTGGCATACCATCGCCGTATTGAATGTCCGGTTCGAACAGTCCGACCCTCGCATACCCCCAAATTTAACGATCACATCGTTTCCTTGTTGATCCGTCATTGATGTGGTCAGCGGCGAATTGGTATTGGAAGCACCATCCCAAACAAGAGACGTTGGCCCGGTGGTCGGCGTCACTGCGATAAAGCCCATGTAACCATATTCGACAAATTTCTGTGTTTGATATTTGCCGGAAGTCCCACTGATCACCCAGTCACCGGTGACCGAACCAGCAAATTTCGTGATGGCTGATTTCGAACTTTGCCCATAACTTGCGGTGACCGTCGCCTCTCCGTCATCGGTACCCGAAATCGTCATTTTGGTGACACCTGATGCATTGGTCACACTGGTACTTTTCGCCAGTGTATTACGGGTGGTTGACCAGTTAACCGTCTCATTGGTGACCAGATTTCCCAGCGCATCTTTTACCGTGGCGGTAAATGTTGTCTCATCAATACCGTTCGTGGAAACCAACGGCCGGTCCAGCGTCAGCGTTGTGATCTCAGCAGTACTGAGGTCTGCAACAAAGCTGACTTCTGCCGCACTTGCCGTTCGTTGTTGCTGAGTCAGCGTCGCCGTCACAATTTCAGTGCCCGCTTTGACCGACGTACCGGTCACTGTCGTTGTGCCTGCTACCGTGGTCTGGGTGTTGCTGTTCGCCAGCGTGACATTCGCATTATTGCCGCTCCAGTCAACACTGACCGCATTCACCGGGTTGCTATTGGCATCTTTAACGGTCGCAGTCCAGGTTATGGCGTCTGTGCCATTGGCCGGTGCCTGCGTTTTATCAGCAGCAATAGTCACCTGAGCAGTGCTGGCATCGGCAATGATGTCCACTGCCAGAGTTTTCTGGCTGCTGCCCGCACTCGCGGTCACAACGGTATTCTGCGCCAGTGTTGAAGTCAGCGTTGCACTTGCCTCACCATTGACATCCGTCACTGCCTGGACCGGTGTCAGGACACCCGCCGTATTGTCACTGCTCCAGGTCACGGTGAGATTTGGCACCGGATGATTTGTCGCGTCAAGGACCGTGGCTTGTAATGTCACGGTATCGATGCCCGCGATAACCCCCGCTGTTTTATCACCAGTCAGTGTGGTGACAATCGCCGTGGTGCTATCCGCAACAAACGCGATTGTCGGGGATGTGGCCGTTTTACTGTTAACCGATGCCGTCACCGTCGAATTGCCCAGGATCAGCGAATTTAACGTCACAGTGGCAATACCTTGCGCGTCCGTTTTCGTCGTTGCCGCTGATAACGTTCCGGTTGAAGGATTCACACTCCAGCTAATATCTGCACCCGATAACAGGTTACCGTTAGCATCCGTGACCGTGGTTGTCAGTGTGGCGATATCACTACCGTTCGCCAGTACCTGCGTTTTATCCGTTGCCACTGTACTCATCTGCGCCGTGCTGACATCCGCGATATAGCTGACTTTGCTGGCGCTTTTACTCACCGCAGGCGTAGTCAGCCCCGCCGTGATGATGACATCCGCCGTTTTGAGTGACGTTGCGGTTACCGTTGTGACACCGCTGGCATTGGTTTTGGTCGTCGCGCTGACAGGCGTGACGTTGGCGTTATCACTGCTCCAGTTCACTGCCAGATCGTTAATCGGGTTCTGGTTAGCATCTTGCACCGTCGCAGTCCAGGTCACAATATCCGTCCCTGAGGCCAGCGCTTGTGATTTATTGGACACCACTGAGCTGAACGTCGCCGTACTGCTATCAGCAATGACATCAAGCGATTGGGTCAGGCTGCTGCCGGTAATACTGGCCGTCACTACGGTGGTCTGCGCATGAGTTTCTGTAAATGCCGCCGTCGCCACACCTGCGGCATCCGTTACGCCTGAAACCGGGGTAAATGTGCCACTGGCATTGTCACTGCTCCAGGAGACGGTGACACCCTGAACCGGATGATTACTGGCATCCAGCACGGTGGCGCTCAGATTCACAGTGTCTTTACCCGCCACCACAGAGGCGGTTTTGTCCGCCACCAGCGTCGCGAGTTTCGCGGTTACCGTATCGGCAATGAATGACAATGAGCCAGAGGTTTCAGTTGCACCACCCACCGAGGCCGTGACCTTGAAGGCGATGACGTCGGCTGATGACAGTGTGACTGTCGCCACGCCCAGCGTATTGGTCTTCGTGCTGCTGGCCGAAAGCGTGCCGCCTGCCGGCGTGCTGCTCCAGTTAATGTCAGTATTCGCCAGCGGATTTCCTTTAGCATCCGTTAACGTGGTGCTTAAGGTGATGATGTCCGTGCCATTCGCCAGCGCCTGAGTTTTATCGCTGCTCACTGCACTCATCTGCGCCGTGCTGATATCAGCCACATAACTCACGCTGCTGGCGCTGAGGCTGCCTGCCGGTGAAGTCAGAGTGGCCGTCATGATGGCATCAGTTGCCTTCACGGACGTTGCGGTGATCGTCGCAAGTCCATCGGTACCGGTCTGACTGCTGTTGCCTGACAACGTGATGTTAGCGTTGCTGCTGCTCCACTGCACCGTCGTCCCCTTCACCGGGTTCTGGTTGGCATCGGTTACCGTTGCCGTCCAGGTGATCACGTCAGTGCCGTTCGCCAGTGCCTGCGATTTGCTCGCCACCACGCGGGTCAGTGACGCGGTGCCCGCATTGGCCACGACATCAATGGACTGCGTTTTACTGCCGCCCGCCGCGGTCGCCGTAATCACCGTGGTCTGTGCGCGAGTCTCGCTAAACTGCGCCGTCGCCACACCGTTACTGTCGGTTACAGCGGAAACCGGCGTAAATTTGCCGCTGGCGTTGTCGCTACTCCAGTTAACTGTTGCGCCAGGTACGACGTTACCGTTTTTATCATGCACGACAGCCGTCATAGTGACAGTGTCCACACCTGCCACCACGCCCGTGCTTTTGCTGGCATCGAGACTGTAAACAGTGGCCGTGCTGGCATCCGCCGCAAAGGTCAGCGACGGCGAATCCACACCTGCGCCGTTAACATTACCCGTGACGACCGTGCTGCCGCTTGAAGCAGAGTGCAGAGTCACTGTCGCCATACCCTGAGCATTGGTGGTGGAACTTCCCGCCGAAAGCGTGCCGATGGCAGGGGCATTACTCCAGTTTACCGCCGTGTTGGACAGGACATTACCGTGGGCATCCATCACTGTTGCGCTCAACGTAATTGCGTCAGTGCCGTTTGCCAAAGCCTGCGTTTTATCTGCTGTCACGGTGGTGACCTGCGCGGTACTACTGTCTGCTACGTAACTCACCTTACCCGCGCTGGCGCTTCCTGCCGGCGACGTCAAACTGGCTGTCATCACGGCATCCGCGACTTTCACCGACGTCGCCGTGATCGTTGCGACGCCGCCCGCAGTGGTTTGGCTGGTGCTACCTGCCAAAGTAATATTGGCATTGTCGCTTTTCCAGTTCACCACCATTCCAGAAATGATGTTCTGATTGGCATCTTTCACGGTCGTGCTCCAGGTCACCGTCTCGGTGCCATTCGCCGTCGCCTGCGATTTATCAGATGTCACGCTGCCCAACGTCGCGGTGCTGACATCGGCAATCAGGTCAACAGACTGTGTTTTGCTGCTGATACCGGCAGTCGCCGTGATCACCGTTGTCTGCGCTTTTGTACTGCTGAACTTCGCTGTCGCCACACCCTTGCTGTCAGTCACAGCAGATACCGGCGTGAAGCTGCCGTTACCGTTATCACTGCTCCAGTTAACCGTAACGCCCGGTACCGCGTGGCGGTTAGCGTCCAGCACGGTTGCCGACAGATTAACCGTGTCTTTACCCGCGACCACTGACGCGGTTTTATCTGCCACCAGCGTATCTATCGCCGCGCTTGTCACATCGGCAGTAAACGACAGAGCCTGGGACGTCACACTGGCCGCATTAAACGACGCCTTCACGGTGTAATCTGCGACATCTGAGGACGTTAACCGGATGGAACTCACACCCTGCGCATTCGTTTTAGTGCTGCTGGAAGATAATGAGCCACTGGTCGGCGTCGCTACCCAGTTGACATCAGCATCCATCAACGGGTTACCGTTGACATCTGTTAACGTCGTATTCAGGGTGATGACATCTGTGCCATTCGCCAGTGCCTGCGCCTTATCGGTGGAGATCGGGGTAAACTGCGCCGTATTCACATCGCCAATAAACGATGCCGCAGGCGCGGCACTGGCAGTACCGCCCGGCAGTTGCGCGGAGATAATCACGTCGCCAGCCTTGATGGTGGAAACACGTATCTGTGCCTGCCCCTGCGCATCAGTGCTGACGGTGCTTTCAGAAAGCCGGGCTGTGGATTGATCGCTTTTCCAGCTCACAGGTGCATTTGGCACTTTATTGCCGTTCGCATCGGTGACTGTCACGGTATAGATGACTGCGTCAGTACCATTGGCCACTGCCTGCGTTTTGTCCTGTTTCAGGTCAGTAATATTCATACTGGCACTGTCAGCAGCAAACGAAATGACATCCGTCATTTTGGCATTTGTTGTTCCGGCGCGGGCGGAGACTTTCACGTCACCTGCCACCGTCGAAGCCAGGGTAATTTGTGCATTGCCCAGTTCGTCTGTCGACACTTGCGGTGCACTCAGCGTGGCGATGCCCTGCTCCACTTTCCAGTCAACGGCTGAGCCTTTCAGAGGTTGGTTTTGGGCGTTAACGACATTTGCAACCAAAGTGACTTTATCGGCATTATTTGCCGTCGCCTGCACTTTATCCAGGTTCAGACTCATCACCTGTGCGGTGGAGGCATCCGCGTCAAAGTTGAGCGGCTCACTTTGCAGCGAACTGCCGCCTTCCACCGTTGCGGTCACCATCGCGTTCGCTACGCTCAGACTGGTGACCGTGACGGACGCCATGCCTTTTTCATCAGTCACGCTTTGCGCCGCTGATAATCCGAGAGCGGCATTATCTGCAGTCCATGACACCGTTACGCCTTGGTATGGCAGGCCATCTGCCGTCAATGCTTCAGCCGTCAGGGTGACCGCATCATTGCCGTTGGCCATGATGTGATTTTTTGATGCACTCAGCGTAGTCAGCCTTGCCCGGGTATCTGCATTTTGCAGCAGGATACGCGCTGTTTGCAGGGCAGTCTTACCGCTGGCTATTGGCGTGATATCGGCAGTTCCGGCGACGTTGCCGCTGGTAAAGGTGGCGGTATAAACACCCGGTGCGGATTCATTGAAGGCGGAGACGGTAGCGTTTTTCATTGGCGCAACGGATGTCACGTCAGCGCTACCGGATGGCGTTAGCTTCAGAGTGGCCGACAGTTGAGGGGCTATCGTGGTCACCGGCAACTGATCTGCACCGGTAAGGTGTAACGTCACCGTTGAGGTGCTGATGCCGTCAGCGACTAAGGTGTCAGGGCTGACCGTGGTAGAAGACTGCCCGGTCGCAGCATCATAGCCTGCCACGAAGACATCCATTTCACTGCTGTTAGAGCCGTTGCCTCTGGAATCGAAGGCCTTGCCTCTGACGATGTAATGATTATTGACCGCGCCATATTGATAATTTGGCAGGGTAATTGAGTATTGGCCCGAGTGTTTATCTTGCACGATTTTACCGCCGTGCTGCAGGAGTTCATCCGCCTGCCAGTCAATGCGATCCAGCCCGTATTTGCTGTTAACGACGACAGAAATTGGGAAGGTGGCGCTTTCTGCACCTTCAATTTTGGCCGGTAAACCCAGCGAAATCAGATCTTGCTTGCGATAATCCAGCACGATGGTGTTGTTGCGGTTAACCAGATCCATGCGACTGCCAAGCAGTGAGCGTTTCACTGCCACCTGCGATGCATCCATCTGTTTATCGAGGCTGACGCCCGGTGCATAACTGAAGCTCAGGTTAAACTGCGTATCCTGAGTATCGCCTTTGCCCATTTTCTGGCTGATTCCCGCTGTTATAAGCGTAAAAGGCGTGTAGTTCAGACCGACAGTGACCGCATAGGGATCTTTCTGACGGTTATCTTCATCATTAAATAAATCGACGTTATCACCATAATACTGCTCAAATACGACGCTTGCGCCGAGTTGTGGCCATGAAGGTAAATAACCTTCCGTACGAATATCGAATCCGTTGGCCGCGCGCTCGTCATAATCCTGATAACGTTCTGATGCCATCCAGTCAGTGAGTCGCATATAACCATTCGCTGATATCTTTAAATAATCCCAGCCTAATTCCCCTCCTATGCCCACACGCTGGTGATGATTTTGCGACAACTGACGATCATAGAAGGTATTCGCCCCCCACATCCAATTCTTTTGAAAATGGCGATAACCCATGCCCGTATTAATAATATTGCGGTCATCCGCACGGCGTGCGCCAAGTTGGGTGAATAGCAGGTTGGTTTTGTCGTCATATACAGGCAGCAGAACATCTAAGTTTGCATCTTCGAGAGAAAAATCATTATCTACCGACACTTGTACGCGCGCAGTACCGAACTGGTTCAGCCAGGACTCAACGCTTTGCGCTGCCTTGCCCGTCGTACCGGTTGCCACCATCCCTTTCAGTGCATCGCTGGAAGAATCACCGGAAAGCAGCGCACCCGATTGAACTGCCAGCCCTGCCAGCGAGGTATTATTATCGTTATCTGGCGTGGAGGTGGAGGCTGAAAGCGCTGGCTGGGGACTGTCAGAGGATAATTTTCCATTCGATATTTTCTCAGTGACCACAGGTGCTTTCGTTTCAGCGGTGGCATTAAAAGAAAAGGCATAAACACATAAGGAAGAATAAGAAAACTGAATACCTATTTGTAATATGCAAACAAACCTGGAAACACGCATTATCTATTTCACTTTACATGTGTTATTAAAGGAAGCGAAGTAAATTGCAAAAGGCACTTATATTTCGCAAGGGTCGAAAATTTAAACCACAAAACCCTTCAACTCTACTTAAAGAGTATTTAAGCAATAGTTAACAACTCGCAACCAATTAAAAATAAACAGTCAAATGAAACACTTACTCAATACATATAAGTTACTTGAATAATAAAAATATGCCGAATACCGGTCACTTAAGGTGACCGGTATTGTTTTTTGAAGGATAGGTACGCTGGTTAAATACGGCCATGCCTGGCGCCTGAGATAGCGGCATAAAAAAAGGTCCATGGAAGCCATGAACCTTTTTACACTCGCTGTGGGATCGGTCAGCCGATCCTTAAACGATCAGCATAAGTCACCTTTCAATGACCACAGTGAATAATGACGATTTAGACTGCGGTCTGGAAGATCACGCCGTCAGCTTTATCGGTGTATTCACTCAGCTTGTCGAAATTCAGATAACGGTAGGTGTCCACCGCGGTCTTGTCGACTTCAGCCATGTAACCCAGATACTCTTCCGGCGTTGGCAGACGGCCAAGCAGGGAAGCAATCGCCGCCAGTTCTGCGGATGCCAGATACACGTTGGCACCGTTACCCAGACGGTTCGGGAAGTTACGGGTAGAGGTAGACACCACGGTAGAGCCGTCGGCCACACGCGCCTGGTTACCCATACACAGTGAACAGCCAGGAATTTCAACACGCGCACCGCTCTTACCAAAGACGCTGTAATAGCCCTCTTCGGTCAGCTGCGCCGCATCCATTTTGGTCGGTGGCGCAACCCACAGACGGGTTGGCAACGCGCCTTTATGGCTGTCGAGCAGTTTACCCGCCGCACGGAAGTGACCGATGTTAGTCATGCAGGAACCGATAAATACTTCATCGATTTTGCTGTTCTGTACGGAAGACAGCAGACGTGCGTCATCCGGATCGTTCGGTGCACAAAGGATTGGCTCTTTGATGTCCGCCAGATCGATTTCGATCACCGCTGCGTATTCCGCATCGGCATCGGCTTCGAGCAGTGTCGGGTTCGCCAGCCACTCTTCCATGCCTTTGATGCGGCGCTCAATGGTACGACGATCGCCGTAACCTTCAGAGATCATCCACTTCAGCAGCACGATGTTGGAGCTGAGGTATTCTTTGATCGGCGCCTGATCCAGTTTGATCGTACAACCGGCCGCTGAACGTTCTGCGGACGCATCCGCCAGTTCAAATGCCTGTTCAACTTTCAGTTCCGGCAAGCCTTCGATTTCCAGAATGCGGCCAGAGAAGAGGTTTTTCTTACCTTTCTTCTCAACGGTCAGATGGCCTTCTTTGATCGCGTAGTAAGGGATCGCATGAACCAGATCGCGCAGGGTGATGCCCGGTTGCATTTTGCCTTTGAAACGCACCAGAACGGATTCCGGCATATCAAGAGGCATCACGCCAGTCGCCGCAGCAAACGCCACCAGACCGGAACCCGCCGGGAAGGAAATCCCGATAGGGAAACGGGTGTGGGAGTCACCGCCGGTGCCGACCGTGTCCGGCAGCAGCATACGGTTCAGCCATGAGTGAATGATGCCATCGCCAGGGCGCAGTGAAACACCGCCGCGGTTCATGATGAAATCAGGCAGCGTGTGGTGCGTGGTCACGTCAACCGGCTTAGGGTATGCCGCAGTATGACAGAATGACTGCATCACCAGGTCAGCGGAGAAGCCCAGACACGCCAGGTCTTTCAGCTCATCACGGGTCATCGGACCGGTGGTGTCCTGAGAACCGACAGACGTCATTTTTGGTTCGCAATATTCGTTTGGACGAATACCGGCAACGCCACAGGCGCGGCCCACCATTTTTTGTGCCAGCGAGTAACCTTTGTTGCTTGCAGCAACCGGCTTCGCGATACGGAACACTTCACTCTGTGGCAGCTTCAGTGATTCACGGGCTTTGGTGGTTAAACCACGGCCGATGATCAGCGGAATACGGCCACCGGCACGCACTTCATCGAGCAGCACGTCGGTTTTCAATTCGAAAGTGGCGATCACGTCGTTGGTTTCGTGGTTACGCACTTCGCCTTTGTACGGATAGATGTCGATCACATCGCCCATATTCAGATCGGAGACGTCCACTTCGATCGGTAAAGCACCGGCATCTTCCATGGTGTTGAAGAAGATTGGCGCAATTTTACCGCCGAGAACCACACCGCCGCCGCGTTTGTTCGGCACATGAGGAATGTCATCGCCCATGAACCACAGCACGGAGTTGGTGGCAGATTTACGCGAAGAACCGGTACCGACCACGTCACCCACATAGGCCAGTGGGAAACCTTTTTTGTTCAGTTCGTCGATCTGTTTGATCGGCCCGACACTGCCCGGTTGATCCGGGTGAATGCCTTCACGTTCGTTTTTCAGCATTGCCAGCGCGTGCAAAGGAATATCTGGACGGGACCAGGCATCCGGAGCCGGTGACAAATCATCGGTGTTAGTTTCGCCGGTCACTTTAAAAACAGTGACGGTGATTTTTTCAGCCAGTTGCGGGCGTGACAGATACCATTCGGCATCAGCCCACGACTTCAGGATTTTTTTCGCGTGTTCATTGCCCGCGTGTGCTTTTTCTTCCACGTCGTAGAAGTTATCAAACATCAGCAGCGTGTGGGACAGCGCTTTAGCCGCGATAGGTGCCAGCGTCTCGCTATCCAGTGCGTCGATCAGCGGATGAATATTGTAGCCACCCTGCATGGTGCCCAGCAGTTCGATAGCTTTTTCAGGGGTGACCAACGGAGAGGTGGTTTCGCCTTTGGCGACGGCAGCCAGGAATCCGGCTTTAACATAGGCGGCTTCGTCGACGCCCGGTGGAACACGATTAATCAGCAGGTCTAACAGAGTGTCTTCTTCGCCTTGCGGCGGATTCTTCAGGGACTCAACCAACGCTGCCATCTGTGAAGCATCAAGTGGCTTAGGGACGATGCCCTCTGCAGCACGCTCGGCTACGTGCTTACGGTATTCTTCTAGCACGACTTTCTCCTCGCTCTCATTGTCATTTATTATGCCTGGCTTCCATCATCAGCATCGCGTCATGCCTGTAGGGACAGGGGAATTCAAGCGGTCTGATGAATCGGGGACACTGCGGGTAAGCGTGTTTCTTAATGCTGAAACGCCACGTCCTGAACCTAAGCACAGTGCCCTTTTGCGCCGGGGCAGCATAGCAGGATTTTGCCCGCTTGTTAATTCGTTCACATAAAAGCAACATTAAATCTTTGCTGAATCGTTGAGCACAGACGGATCGGCTGTTCATCGCAATTCGCCCTCTAGATCATCACATCAACCCTGTGGGTACAAGGGAATAAATGACAGAGAACGCAGAAAAAAGGCACAAAAAAACCGCCCAAAAGGACGGTCGATTTGTATAAAAATGCATATAAAAAAAGCGGCACTTTTCAGCGCCGCTTTTTCAAACCCTAAAACCGATATACCTGAATCATTCAAGTTGCATCAAGGCGGTAGCCAACGCAGAGGCAGCTTGAAGGATGACGGTATATTATTTCTTTTTGGCTTTCGGGTTTGGAAGGTCGGTGATGCTGCCTTCGTAGATTTCTGCTGCCAGACCCACGGACTCGTGCAGAGTCGGGTGAGCATGGATGGTCAGCGCGATATCTTCCGCATCACAACCCATTTCTATCGCCAGACCGATCTCGCCCAGCAGCTCGCCGCCGTTGGTACCGACAATCGCACCACCAATAACACGGTGAGTCTCTTTGTCGAAGATCAGTTTGGTCATGCCATCTGCGCAATCGGAAGCGATAGCACGGCCTGAAGCTGCCCACGGGAAGGTGGCAGTTTCGTAGCTGATGCCTTTTTCTTTCGCTTCTTTCTCAGTCAGGCCAACCCAGGCAACTTCTGGCTCAGTGTAGGCAATGGATGGAATGACTTTCGGATCGAAGTAGTGTTTCTTGCCGGAAATCACTTCGGCAGCCACATGGCCTTCGTGAACACCTTTATGCGCCAGCATTGGCTGACCGACGATGTCGCCGATAGCAAAGATGTGTGGCACGTTGGTGCGCATTTGTTTGTCGACGTGGATGAAACCACGGTCGTCAACTTCAATGCCTGCAGCGCCCGCTTCCAGCAGTTTACCGTTAGGAACACGGCCGATAGCCACCAGCACGGCGTCGTAACGCTGTGGTTCAGCAGGGGCTTTTTTGCCTTCCATCGTGACATAGATGCCGTCTTCTTTGGCTTCTACCGCGGTCACTTTGGTTTCCAGCATCAGGTTGAATTGCTTGCTGATTTTCTTGGTGAAGACTTTCACCACGTCTTTGTCAGCCGCAGGGATCACCTGATCGAACATTTCTACCACGTCAATCTGAGAACCCAGCGCGTGGTAAACGGTGCCCATTTCCAGACCGATGATACCGCCACCCATTACGAGCAGACGCTCAGGGACAGTTTTCAGTTCCAGTGCATCAGTGGAATCCCAGACGCGTGGATCATCATGTGGAATGAATGGCAGTTTGATTGGACGGGAACCCGCCGCAATGATGGCATTGTCGAAAGTGATGGTCGTTGGACCATTTTCGCCTTCAACAACCAGAGTATTCGCGCCAGTAAATTTGCCCAAGCCGTTGACGACTTTGACTTTACGGCCTTTCGCCATTCCTGCCAGACCACCGGTCAGCTGGTTGATGACTTTTTCTTTCCAGACACGCACTTTGTCGATGTCAGTTTTCGGCTCACCGAAAACGATGCCGTGCTCGGCCAGTGCTTTTGCTTCAGAGATCACTTTCGCGACATGCAGCAGAGCTTTAGAAGGGATACAACCTACGTTCAGGCACACGCCCCCGAGAGTGGAGTAACGCTCAACCAGAACAGTTTCAAGACCTAAATCAGCGCAACGGAAAGCAGCAGAATAGCCCGCAGGGCCCGCCCCAAGTACCACGACCTGAGTTTTAATTTCAGTACTCATCATGACCTCTTAATTTATGTCCGGCGGGTCTGACGTCATTTTTATGTCGCAACGCCCATCATCCACCGGGTCGTTCTATCCGCCCGCAGTTTACAAAATTGTTAACAAATTTGAAACAACAAACGGCATACGATTTGTGCTTAGCCCCGAAAAATCTCAAACAGCATGAAGAGATTATCAGAAAAAAGCCGGCCGTTTGGCCGGCTTTTTCGCTTACATCACCAGACGGCGAATGTCAGACAACACGTTGTTGATGATGGTAATGAAACGCGCGCCATCGGCACCGTCAATCACACGGTGGTCGAAGGAGAGCGACATTGGCATCATCAGGCGCGGAGTGAACTCTTTACCGTTCCAGACTGGCTCGATAGCAGACTTGGACACACCGAGGATAGCCACTTCCGGCGCATTGACGATTGGCGCGAAGTGGGTCGTCCCGATACCACCGAGGCTGGAGATGGTGAAGCAACCGCCCTGCATTTCGCCAGCAGTCAGCTTACCGTCACGGGCTTTCTTGGAGATAGCCATCAGCTCACGGGACAACTCGGCGATGCCTTTCTTGTTCACGTCTTTGAAGACCGGAACAACCAGACCGTTTGGCGTATCAACCGCCACACCGATGTTGATGTATTTTTTCAGCGTCAGTTTCTGACCATCTTCAGACAGTGAACTGTTGAAGCGTGGCATCTGCTCAAGCGCTGCGGCAACGGCTTTCATGATGAAGACCACTGGGGTGAATTTCACGTCCAGTTTACGTTTAGCCGCTTCATCATTTTGCTGTTTACGGAACGCTTCCAGCTCAGTGATATCGGTTTTGTCGAAGTGCGTAACGTGCGGGATCATCACCCAGTTACGGCTCAGGTTCGCACCAGAGATTTTCTGGATACGGCCCAGTTCGACTTCTTCAATTTCACCGAACTTGCTGAAGTCCACTTTCGGCCAAGGCAGCATGCCTGGCAGACCGCCACCCGTTGCTGCTGCCGGCGCGGCTTCAGCACGTTTGACTGCGTCTTTCACGTAAGTCTGCACGTCTTCACGCAGGATACGACCCTTACGGCCCGTCCCTTTGACTTTCGCCAGATTCACGCCGAATTCACGGGCCAGACGACGGATAACCGGCGTGGCGTGAACGTAAGCATCGTTCTCAGCGAATTCGCCTTTGCTCTCTGCTTTAGCCGCAGGGGCAGCCGCTTTCTGTTCCTGTTTCGCAGGAGCAGCAGCCGCTTCTTCTTTCTTCGCCGCCGGAGCAGGCGCAGCGCCTTCAACTTCGAAGACCATGATCAGAGAGCCGGTGCTGACTTTGTCGCCCGCAGCGATTTTAATTTCTTTCACGGTACCGGCGAACGGCGCAGGGACTTCCATTGAGGCTTTGTCGCCTTCAACGGTGATCAGTGACTGTTCAGCACTGACTTTATCACCCACTTTCACCATGATTTCAGTGACTTCTACTTCGTCGCCGCCGATATCAGGTACGTTCACTTCTTTGCTGCCGGTTTGTGCGGCAGCGGCAGGTGCCGCGTCTGATTTAGCTTCTTCTTTCGCTGGTGCGGCAGAACCGGAACCGGCGATTTCGAAGACCATGATCAGAGAACCGGTGCTGACTTTGTCGCCCGCAGCGATTTTGATTTCTTTTACAGTACCGGCGAATGGTGCAGGGACTTCCATAGAGGCTTTGTCGCCTTCCACGGTGATAAGCGATTGTTCCGCTTCCACTTTGTCGCCCACTTTGACCATGATTTCAGTGACTTCAACTTCGTCGCCACCGATATCAGGCACGTTCACTTCTTTGCTTTCGCTGGAAGCAGGCGCAGCGGTAGCAGCAGCGTTCTCTTGAACATTCGCTTCTGCTTTGGCTTCCTGTTTCGCCGGTGCGGCATCAGCAGCACCGTCAGCGGCTTCAAAGACCATAATCAGTTTGCCGGTTTCGACGGTATCGCCGACCGCAACTTTAATTTCCTTGACCACGCCAGCTTGTGGAGAAGGCACTTCCATAGAAGCTTTGTCGCCTTCAACGGTGATCAGCGATTGTTCAACGGAAACGGTATCGCCCACCTTCACCATGATTTCGGTGACTTCCACTGCATCTGCACCGATATCCGGTACGTTAATTTCAATAGCCATCTGTCTTTACCTCTTATGCCAGACGCGGGTTAACTTTGTCAGCATCGATGCCGAACTTGGTAATGGCTTCAGCCACTACTTTCACATCGATCTCGCCACGTTTGGCCAGTTCGCCCAGCGCAGCAACCACAACGTAGGAAGCATCAATTTCGAAGTGGTGACGCAGGTTTTCGCGGCTGTCAGAACGACCGAAGCCGTCGGTGCCCAGTACGCGGAAATCGCTGGCAGGAACGAAGTTACGGATCTGCTCTGCGAACAGCTTCATGTAGTCGGTTGAAGCAACAACCGGCGCATCGTTCATCACCTGAGCCACGTAAGGTACGCGTGGGGTTTCAGTCGGATGCAGCATGTTCCAGCGCTCGCAGTCCTGGCCGTCACGGGCCAGTTCAGTGAACGAGGTCACGCTGTAAACGTCTGAAGCGACGCCGTAGTCTTTGGACAGGATCTGAGCCGCTTCACGTACGTGACGCAGGATAGAACCGGAGCTCATCAGCTGCACTTTACCTTTGCTACCTTCCAGGGTTTCTAACTTGTAGATACCTTTACGGATGCCTTCTTCCGCGCCTTCCGGCATGGCTGGCATGTGGTAGTTTTCGTTCAGCGTCGTGATGTAGTAATAGATATTTTCCTGCGCTTCGCCGTACATACGAACCAGACCGTCATGCATGATGACTGCCACTTCGTAGGCATACGCCGGATCGTAAGAAATACAGTTCGGGATAGTCAGAGACTGAATGTGGCTGTGACCATCTTCGTGCTGCAGGCCTTCACCGTTCAGGGTGGTTCGACCGGAAGTGCCGCCGACCAGGAAGCCGCGAGCCTGTTGGTCACCCGCTGCCCAGCACAGGTCACCGATACGCTGGAAACCGAACATGGAGTAATAGATGTAGAACGGGATCATTGGCAGATCGTTGGTGCTGTAGGAAGTCGCTGCGGCCAGCCATGAAGATGCGGCGCCCAGTTCGTTGATCCCTTCCTGCAGGATCTGACCTTTCTCGTCTTCTTTATAGTAAGCAACCTGCTCACGGTCCTGCGGGGTGTACTGCTGACCGTTCGGGCTGTAAATACCAATCTGACGGAACAGACCTTCCATACCGAAAGTACGCGCTTCATCGGCGATGATCGGCACCAGACGGTCTTTAATGGAGTCGTTTTTCAGCATCACGTTCAGGGCACGGACGAAGGCGATAGTGGTAGAGATCTCTTTCTTCTGCTCTTCCAGCAGTTGTGAGAAGTCTTCCAGTTTCGGCATTTCCAGCTTCTGAGTGAAGTTTGGCAGACGAGTCGGCAGGTAGCCTTTCAGCGCAGCACGACGTTCATGCAGGTATTTGTATTCTGCAGAGTCTTTTTCCAGAGTGATGTACGGCAGTTTTTCCAGATTTTCATCGGTCACTGGCACGCTGAAACGATCACGGATATAGCGCACGCCATCCATGTTCATTTTCTTCACCTGGTGAGCAATGTTCTTGCCTTCGGCCGCTTCGCCCATGCCATAACCTTTGATGGTATGCGCAAGGATAACGGTCGGCTGACCTTTGGTGTTCTGTGCTTTGTTCAGTGCAGCGAAGACTTTCTTCGGATCATGACCACCACGGTTCAGCGCCCAGATTTCGTCGTCGGTCATGTCTTTGACCAGCGCAGCGGTTTCCGGATAACGGCCGAAGAAGTGTTCACGAACGTATTTACCGTCGCGGGACTTGAAGGTCTGGTAATCGCCGTCCACGGTTTCGTTCATCAGCTGGATCAGTTTGCCGCTGGTGTCTTTACGCAGCAGTTCGTCCCAACGGTTGCCCCAAATCACTTTGATCACGTTCCAGCCAGCGCCTGCAAAGATGCCTTCCAGTTCGTTAATGATTTTGCCGTTACCGGTTACCGGGCCATCAAGACGCTGTAAGTTACAGTTGATGATGAAGCACAGGTTGTCCAGTTTCTCACGGGTGGCGATAGTGATCGCACCTTTGGATTCTGGCTCATCCATTTCACCGTCGCCCAGGAACGCGTAAACACGCTGCGCCGTGGTGTCTTTCAGACCGCGGTGATCAAGATATTTCAGGAACTTAGCCTGGTAGATAGCACCGATTGGACCCAGACCCATTGATACGGTCGGGAACTGCCAGAATTCAGGCATCAGTTTAGGGTGCGGGTAAGATGACAGACCTTTACCGTGAACTTCCTGACGGAAATTGTTCATCTGGTCTTCGGTCAGGCGGCCTTCAAGGAAAGCACGCGCGTACACGCCCGGAGAGATGTGGCCCTGGAAGTACACCAGATCGCCGCCGTCATTCTCGTTGCGAGCACGGAAGAAGTGGTTGAAGCACACTTCATAAATAGCAGCAGAAGACTGGAAGGATGACATGTGGCCGCCCAGATCCAGATCTTTCTTCGACGCACGCAGAACGGTCATGATCGCGTTCCAGCGGATTGCGGTACGAATGTTGCGTTCCAGCTCCAGGTTACCCGGATACTCAGGTTCGTCTTCAACAGCGATGGTGTTGACATAATTACGGCTGGCCGCGCCAGCTGCGACGCTCACGCCGCCTTTACGTGCTTCACTCAGAACCTGATCAATCAGGAACTGCGCACGCTCAACACCCTCTTCACGGATGACCGATTCGATCGCTTGTAGCCAGTCGCGAGTTTCGATCGGATCCACGTCATTATTTACACGTTCTGACATGGTGCTTTTCCTTATCTGTATCTAATACGTTGGTTTATCTGGAGCCTGTCTTCCTGCGCTCTTAGTGACAGTCTTCGCTCTCAACAAAACGCACGAAGACAGGCCCGTCATGTAGTTGCCGTGAGCCCTCAAAGGAAGGCTCTAAAAATTAATCCCGAAGGTTAACTTTCATCTTTTCGTTGCTGGAGCCGTCGTAATGACCGATCCCGCCGGGTGTGTTCCCTGCTGAGATCCAGCAAAACTTCTTCAATGAACGCCAGGTGACGGTGAGATGCGGCGCGTGCCATTTCTGGTTCACGTGCAACAATCGCCTCGAAAATACTGGCGCGGTGGTTGCTTACCGTTGCCAGCATTTCCCGGCGTGAGTACAGCAATTCAAAGTTCTGTCGAACGTTCTTCTCAAGCATCGGCCCCATACAGCGAACCAGATGCAGCAGAACAACATTATGCGCGGCTTCTGTTACAGCAACCTGATACTGCATAACCGCATCAGCTTCTGCGTCCAGATCCCCGCTGTCCTGGGCGGTCTGAATACCCACGTGACAATCGCGAATGCGCGCCAAATCATCCTCGGTGCCTCTGAGCGCCGCATAATAGGCAGCAATCCCTTCAAGGGCATGGCGTGTTTCAAGGAGATCGAATTGTGATTCAGGATGGTCAGCCAGTAACTCGGCCAGCGGATCGCTCACGCTTTGCCACAGGTTACTTTGCACGAAAGTGCCACCACCCTGACGGCGCAGGAGCAGTCCCTTCCCTTCAAGGCTTTGGATTGCCTCTCGCAGAGAAGGTCGTGAAACATCAAACTGTTTGGCCAGTTCACGTTCTGGCGGAAGCTTTTCCCCGGGTCTTAAAGTGCCTTCGAGGATCAGGAACTCAAGTTGCTGCTCGATCACATCGGATAACTTAGGCTGTCGAATTTTGCTGTAAGCCATATATGTGCGGTTCTCTGCGAGTAGCGACTCTGTAAGTTGCCGGAGTCAATTGGTAATACCAATTTAAAAAACGTGGCCGTAAAGTAACAAAGTATTCACCTTGTGTCCATATGGCTACCCAGTAAATGCGTCGACCTCGCACAATTTAACAACTTTTTATCATTTCTCTTTTTTTCTGCCTTTAAGATCACATTTTTACGATCCTGAGCAAATTTAGCGTTAATTTGGTTATTTGTTATGCAGATGATGCATAAATCAGGTGCAAACTTTTTCGCATAACACTATTCTTGCCCAAACGGTAGATGATGCTGCTTTTTAGGCACAATCCAGCCGTAAATAATTAAATACAAAAAGTGTAATTATCGCCTTACATTCTTTCTAACACGCAGAATGCTATGGGTTTTGCCCCAATGACAGAGGACAGGTAAATGGTTGATCAACAACATGGCGATGAGCTGAAGCGCGGCCTTAAAAACCGTCACATTCAGTTGATTGCGTTAGGTGGGGCAGTCGGAACGGGCCTGTTTCTGGGCAGCGCCTCCGTTATCCAGTCGGCGGGACCGGGGATTATTCTCGGCTACGCTATCGCGGGTTTTATCGCTTTTCTGATTATGCGTCAGTTGGGTGAAATGGTCGTGGCAGAGCCGGTTGCCGGTTCTTTCAGCCATTTTGCCTACAAATACTGGGGTGGTTTTGCCGGTTTCGCTTCAGGCTGGAACTACTGGGTTCTGTACGTGCTGGTGGCGATGGCAGAACTGACCGCCGTCGGTAAATATATTCAATTCTGGTGGCCGGAAATCCCGACATGGGCTTCTGCGGCTGTCTTCTTCGTGCTGATCAACGCCATCAACCTGACCAACGTGAAAGTGTTTGGTGAGATGGAGTTCTGGTTTGCCATCATTAAAGTGGTCGCAGTGGTCGCGATGATCCTGTTCGGTGGCTGGTTGTTGTTCAGCGATACCGCAGGGCCGCAGGCCACGGTGCGTAACCTCTGGGAACAAGGAGGATTCCTGCCGCATGGCATGACCGGGCTGGTGATGATGATGGCGATCATCATGTTCTCGTTTGGTGGTCTGGAGCTGGTCGGTATCACGGCTGCTGAAGCCGATAATCCTGAAGTCAGCATTCCAAAAGCTACCAATCAGGTTATCTACCGCATTCTGATTTTCTATGTGGGCTCACTGGCCGTTCTGCTTTCCCTGATGCCGTGGACCCGCGTCGGGCCCGACACCAGCCCGTTCGTCCTTATCTTCCATGACCTGGGCGATGCACTGGTGGCAAATGCCCTCAACGTGGTCATCCTCACCGCCGCGCTGTCGGTCTATAACAGCTGCGTATATTGCAACAGCCGTATGCTGTTCGGCCTGGCTCAGCAAGGTAATGCACCGAAAGCACTGCTGAACGTCGATAAACGTGGCGTACCTGTCGCTTCTATCATGGTATCTGCGGCCACCACGGCACTTTGCGTACTGATTAACTACCTGATGCCGGGCGAAGCGTTTGGTTTGCTGATGGCGCTGGTGGTTTCTGCACTGGTTATCAACTGGGCCATGATCAGCCTTGCACACATCAAATTCCGTCAGGCAATGCGCCGTGAAGGTGTGGAAACCAAGTTTAAAGCGCTGCTTTATCCGCTGGGTAACTACATCTGCCTGCTGTTCATGGCCGGGATTCTGGTGATCATGGCGATCACGCCGGGCATGGCGATTTCCGTCTGGTTGATCCCTGTGTGGCTGGTGATCCTCGGCCTCGGTTACTGGTTCAAGAATCAGCAGAGCGGTAAGTCCGTTAAAGTCTGACCCTGAAAGGTTGTCTGACATGACGGAGGGGTTTAAACCGCGAATTGTTTAAACACCACCGGTTTCAAAAAAATCACGCGCGCCCCGGTCCGTTTTCACTGGCCGGGGCGCTTTGTTATCTGTGTCACACTTTACCCAGCATGACCAAATCGTCCATCTTCACGACTCTTACCTCCTGACTCCTCAGCCCCTCCCGCGCCAATACTCTTGGCTATCAAACAGTTTCTTAACAACTCACTTATTAACTACTAGCCGGAGACTACATCCATGAAGGAAGGCGCGCTGTCATTTAGAGAGAAAGTGGCGTACGGCATGGGGGACGCAGGGTGCAACATGATTGGCGGCGCCATCATGCTGTTTCTTAATTATTTTTATACGGACGTTTTCGGTCTGGCTCCGGCTTTGGTGGGCATATTATTGCTTTCGGTACGTGTCATTGATGCCGTCACCGACCCGATCATGGGGGCTATCGCCGATCGTACCACAACCCGCTGGGGCCGGTTCCGTCCTTATCTGTTATGGATATGTGTGCCTTATGTCCTGTTCAGCGTGCTGATGTTTACCACGCCAGACTGGTCCTACAACAGCAAAGTAATCTATGCATTTGTCACCTACTTCCTGATGTCGCTGACCTATACGGCCATCAACATCCCTTATTGCTCGCTCGGCGGCGTGATCACGGCCGACCCTCATGAGCGCGTTGCCTGCCAGTCATACCGCTTCTTTATGGTAGGGATTGCCACGCTGATCTTGTCCTCAACATTATTGCCGATGGCCGACTGGTTCGGTGGCGCGGACAAAGCGAAGGGCTATCAGATGTCGATGGGTGTCATGGCAATCATCGCGCTGTTTATGTTCCTGTTCTGCTTCAGCTTTGTGAAAGAACGTATCCAGCCGGCGGTGCCGTCCAAACATGCGCTCAAATCTGACCTGAGAGACATCTGGAAAAACGACCAGTGGGTGCGCATTCTGCTGCTCACCTTCTGCAACGTGTGTCCGGGCTTTATCCGTATGGCAGCGACCATGTATTACGTTACCTGGGTGATGGAGAAATCCACCTCGTTCGCCAGTATGTTTATCAGCCTCGGCGTGGTTGGCATGATGATTGGCAGCGCGCTGGCGAAACCGCTGACGGATAAATACTGCAAACTGAAAGTGTTCTTCTGGGCAAACATCATTCTGACCATTTTCTCCTGCGGCTTCTATTTCCTCGATCCGCACGCAACAACGCTGATTTTGGTGGCCTACTTCATCCTGAACATCATGCACCAGCTCCCTTCCCCGCTGCACTGGTCACTGATGGCGGACGTGGATGACTACGGCGAATGGAAAACCGGCAAACGTATCACCGGCATCAGCTTCTCCGGTAATCTGTTCTTCCTGAAATGTGGCCTGGCCGTGGCCGGGGCAATGGTCGGCTTCCTGCTCTCTGGTTATGGATACGATGCGGGTGCTGCCCGTCAAAGCGATCACGCAATCAACGGTATCGTGCTGCTGTTCACGGTGATCCCAGGCATTGGCTATCTGATCACTGCAGGGGTGGTGCGTTTACTGAAAGTTGACCGCGAGATGATGCGCACCATCCAGTCTGATCTTGAAATCCGCCGCCGTAATTATCGCGAGCTGAATGAATATCACGACACGAAAAATGCACCGGCCGCAGGTTCTGTTCCGCTGCACAGCAAGGAGCTTAAACATGAGTAATTATCCAAATCCTCTTATCGAACAACGTGCCGACCCGCATATCTGGCTGCACAACGATGGCAATTATTACTTCATCGCCTCAGTGCCGGAATATGACCGGCTGGAAATCCGTCGTTCTGAAACGCTGGCCGGCCTTGCCGATGCGCCTGCAAAAATCATCTGGCATAAACCGGATACCGGCCCGATGAGCGCACTTATCTGGGCGCCGGAGCTGCACTTCATCGACGGGAAATGGGTGATTTATTATGCCGCAGCGCCCTCGCAGGAGATTGTGGACGGATTATTCCAGCACCGTATGTATGCGCTGGTTTGCGAAGATGCTGACCCGCTCAGCGGAGTCTGGCAGGAGAAAGGCCGGATCCAGACCCCTCTCGACAGCTTCTCGCTTGACGCCACGCATTTTGAGCATCAGGGGAAAAATTATTACCTGTGGGCGCAGAAAGATCCGGCTATTCAGGGCAACTCCAACCTGTATCTGGCCGAAATGGAAAACCCGTGGACACTGAAATCGCCCCCCGTCATGCTCAGCAAACCTGAGCTGGACTGGGAAATCATCGGTTTTTGGGTAAACGAAGGCCCGGCAGTGATTAAGCATGGTGATAAGATTTTCATCACCTATTCCGCCAGTGCCACTGATGAAAATTACTGCATCGGTTTACTGACGGCGGATATCAACAGCAATCTGCTGGACGCTAAAGCGTGGCGTAAATCTGACCGTCCGGTATTCACCACTCACGCGGGAAACAGACAATTCGGCCCCGGCCACAACAGCTTCACCCGCAACGAACAAGGTGAAGATGTGCTGGTTTATCACGCGCGCAATTACACTGAGATTGAAGGTGACCCGTTGTACGATCCAAACCGCCATACCCGTATCAAAACCTTCCGCTGGGATGAGAACGGACTGCCGGACTTCGGTGAACCCGCCGCAGATAACCGCCCGCTGATGCTGCAACAACCCTTTAAGTCCTGAATAACATGCAAAAAGCCCGGCCATGTGAATGTGCCGGGCTTTTTTTATGCAGATTTTATATAGCGCAGACAGGCGGTACTTTTGCCGTTAAATCAACGCACCATAAATCGTTAACAGCGCAACCACGACCAGAATGATCATAGTGACCTTTCGCGCCAGCCCGACGGCTGCACGCGGCGTCTGAACCGGATCCGTATGGGGATCGCGCGCCAGAGAGAACTGCGCCAGGCGAGTCAGAACGTGATATTGCGAAGAATGAATATCTCCCAGTGAGGCAAACCACGCCGGCAACGCTTTTTCACCGTGCCCGAGCAGGGCATACGCCGCGCCCGCGAGCCGCACCGGGATCCAGTCCAGAATATGCAACAGGCTATCGACACCGGACTGAGCGCGTTTAAGCGGCGTCATGTGGCGCGCCAGCCAGGTCTGGTAGCCACGTAATACGGCATACCCACCCAGTGCAACAGGCCCGTAAGGCCCGCAGACCACGAACCAAAATAGCGGCCCCAGATAATAACGGAAGTTAATCCACAGCAGCGCATTTTGCAGCTCCCGCAAACGAGCCTCTTCACTGCAGTCCGCAGGCAGACCGTGAATCAGCGCCAGCTCCTCCGCCATTTCTTTCGTGGCATCAATATTGCCCTGACGGGCTGATTTGAGATAGGCGCGATAGTGTTTGCGTTTAACGCCAGCACCGATACACAACAGACAGATAATCACCCATAACACCAGTGAAGGAACGCCGAAGAACAGGCCCTGCACTGCACGCAAAATCGCCCAAATGACCGCCATCCAGACCACGGTTATCGCCAGCGTTTTCGCCAGAGACGTCTGCCGTCCACGGTTGAAAATCACCTCAAACCGATGATCCAACTGCCAGTGTTCACCCAGTTTGAACAACCGTTCCCAAGCCAGCACCAGCAATAAAGTAAATAACGTCATCGATTCTCACTCTCTCTCAACACATCACTCGCAGAAAACACAAACCCGAACCCGCGTTCATTCACGAGTCAGCAGAGACATTTTGCCCTGCGATGGGTGTTAGCAGCTTGCGATAAAATGCCCAGTCAAACTCAGGACCAGGATCCGTTTTACGCCCTGGCGCGATGTCACTGTGTCCGGTAATGGCATCCAGACTAATCGGATAGTGCTTAATTAACAACTCGGTAACGCTTGCGAGGCTGCGATATTGCGCCTCGGTGAAAGGCTCGAAATCAGTGCCCTCCATCTCAATACCGATAGAAAAATCATTACATCGCTCCCGCCCCTGCCAGCTTGAAACGCCCGCATGCCAGGCACGTTTATCAAAAGGCACATATTGGACGATTTCGCCGTCACGCCGGATCAGGCAATGCGCGGCAACGCGCAACTGGTGGATCCCTTCGAAATAAGGATCATCCTGCGGATTCAGCGTGCCGGTAAACAGCTGGTCAATATAAGGGCCACCAAATTTTCCGGGCGGCAAACTGATGTTATGGATCACTAACAGCGAGGGGATTTCGTCTTCAGGACGGAGATCAGAATGGGGAGAAACTACCTGCCGGGCCCCGGCAATCCAGCCATGTTCTAAGTGCATCAATGACCTCAATGATGTGCTTGGGTGGTACTTATCACAGCAACAGGGTAGCATGTTTTTTTGTCCTTCTTATCCGCCATTTCGGAGTATTTGTATGTCTACCCGCAGCTACAGCCCTGAAAGTCGCCGCGCACAGTTACTCGAACGTATTCAGAATGATATCCCCTTACTTGTGACTCAGGCTTTAGGTGAAGACCTTGGCGGCGAAGCCAATGCCAACAATGACTTAACTGCGCAATTGTTGCCGCAAGACAAGAGTGCAAGCGCGACAATTATCACCCGTGAAGCCGGTGTTTTTTGTGGCCAGCGCTGGCTGGATGAAGTGTTCACCCAGCTCGCAGGCGATAAAATCACCGTCAAATGGCATGTCAAAGACGGCGATACCCTGTCTGAAAACCAGACATTATGCGAGCTATCCGGATCTGCCCGTATGCTGCTGACCGGCGAACGTACTGCGCTCAATTTTGTCCAGACGCTCTCTGGCGTAGCCACCGAAGTCAGCCACTATGTGAAGCTGCTGGCAGGCACTAAAACGCAACTGCTGGATACGCGTAAAACCTTGCCCGGCCTGCGCACTGCGCTGAAATATGCCGTGCTGTGCGGCGGCGGTAGCAATCACCGCCTGGGCCTCGCCGACGCGTTTCTGATCAAAGAAAACCATATTATTGCCTGCGGCTCGATCAAAGCCGCCGTCGAACGTGCGCTGTGGATCCACGCGGATGTGCCGGTTGAAGTAGAGGTCGAGTCACTCGACGAACTTCAGCAGGCGCTGGATGCCGGTGCTGACATCATCATGCTGGATAACTTCACCGTGCCGATGATGCGCGAAGGCGTCACCCTGACTGCTGGCCGCGCATTGCTGGAAGTGTCTGGCAACGTCACTGAAAAAACACTGCGCGAATTCGCTGAAACGGGCGTGGATTACATTTCTGTTGGCGCACTGACCAAACATGTCCGCGCGATGGATCTTTCGATGCGTTTCAACTGATTAACCGATGCGCTATTGCCCCGGATATCCTTTCCGGGGCAATACGACTTCTTCGGACTATTTCGTACTTGCCGCATTACCCTCTCATTCTCCCCTGCCCGCTGCCAACCCTCTTTTTAAACGCCGCATCATTATTGCGAGACGCCGCGCAAAAGTTTTGACAGCCTTTTTCCCTTGCATAGTTATCCTGGAAGACATCGCGGTGAAGCCGTAAATGACGCTGGAATCAGAATTTCTCTCCGTTTAGTTTGCTGCCTGAGCAACATCCATGCAGTTACACAAAACGGAGAAAGCCATGCACCGGCAACAAGGATTTACCCTTATAGAACTGATGGTGGTCATCGCAATTATTGCGATCCTGAGCGCCATCGGCATTCCCGCCTACCAAAGTTACATCCAGAAAGCAGCCCTGACTGACATGCTGCAAAGCATGGTCCCCTATAAAACCGGCGTCGAGCTGTGCGTGATAGATGCAGGTGCGTTGACGAGCTGCAACGCAGGCACGCAGGGGATCCCTGCGACGGCCACCAGCCGTTACGTCAGCCAGATACAGGTGAACGCGGGGGTGATTTCACTGACAGGCCAGCAGGCGCTTAAAGGCCTGAGCGTTGTGATGACTCCCGTCCCGGATATCCAGGCAGGCGGTATTGTCTGGAGCAGAAGCTGCACCAATGCCGAGAGTTCGTCGATGGTGGAAGCATGCGAAAGCGTATTCCGCTTTGATACCACAGGAGCGCCATGATGACCGATATGCCACTGCGTCCCGTTTCCCCGCCTGACAGCGATCGCCTGCAAAGCGAAGCGTCGCTTGATGCGCTTTGTCAGCGTTATAAAGCGGTGATACTGCACCGCGACGATCAAACCTTACGCGTCGCCTGCCATGAGGCGGAACCCGATGCCGAGACGTTAGGCAATGTTTTGCGTTTTGCCAGCGGACTGAAAGTTCAGCTGGAGCGCTGGCCGCAGGCAAGGCTGGAGCAAATGATGGAAAAAGACGGTGCAGAATCACCACAAGAAGCAGGGAATGGGGATTCTAAAAGGCCGGAAGCCAACGAACTGAACGACCAGAGTGACGCGCCGGTGATTAATGTTCTTAATCAGATCCTGAGACAAGCGATTACCCGCCGGGCATCGGATGTTCATTTCGAACCTTATGAAAACTGCTTCCGTGTCCGTGTACGCATTGACGGCGTGTTGCAGGAGATCCCCGGCCCTGAGTTTTCGATGGCGGCCAGCGTCTGTGCAAGGCTCAAAATCATGGGACAACTGAACGTCGCTGAACGTCGTTTACCACAGGACGGACAGCTGTCGGTGGTGCTGCAAAATCAGCGCTACTCGATGCGAGTTTCCTCTTTGCCGACGCTGCATGGCGAGAAAATCGTGCTGCGTATTCTGCACATGACCCAGCAAGATCTGGCGATGTCACAGCTGGGACTCACCCTGCGAGATCTGGGATATTTCAAGGCGGCACTGAAACATCCGCAGGGGCTGATTCTGGTCACCGGCCCGACCGGCAGTGGCAAGACCGTGACGCTCTACAGCGGCTTGCGTGAACTGAATGCCATCTCACGCAATATTTGCAGCGTGGAAGATCCGATCGAAATTCCCGTCAGCGGTATTAATCAAACGCAGATTAACAGCAAAACAGATCTCAGCTTTGCCAGTGTTCTACGGGCGTTACTACGTCAGGATCCTGATGTCATCATGGTCGGTGAGATCCGTGATAAAGAAACGGCTGAGATCGCGGTAAAAGCAGCGCAAACCGGGCACCTGGTACTTTCAACGCTGCACACCAATTCTACCTGCGAAACCCTGACCCGCCTGCGTCAGATGGGCATCGAAGGCTTTCACATTGCCGCCAGTTTGCGGCTGGTGATTGCCCAACGGCTGGTGCGAAAACTCTGTCCGCATTGCCGTAAGGCGCACATGTCATTTGTCAGGAATGGCGAAAACGGACAAGGCAGACAAGTACCGATCTGGCAGGCAGCCGGATGTCATCAGTGTTTTTCAGGCTATTACGGACGGACAGGTATTTATGAAACGCTGAACATTACGCCCCGTTTACAACAGGCGCTGGTTGCAGAAGCCACCGTGAACGAACTTATCAAAATCGCCCGCGAGCAGGGGCAGATCACCTTACAGGAAGCCGGGATGCTACTGGTGGAACAAGGTATTACCTCGCTTGAGGAACTCTATCGCGTCACCGGCGAGGGAACCGGTGCATGAGTGATTTGTCAGTGCTTCATCAAACGTGGCGGCTCTATCACTGGCAGGCTATCGATAGCCAGGGAAGTATCCAGGATGGCGACAGCATTGAGGTCAGTAAAGAGGGCATTTACCAGCAGCTTTTCGCTGCTGGTTTGCAGCCGCTAAAGATTCACATGAAGCAGAGCCTGCACCGGCGTTTCTGGAAGAATCAGGAGCGGGTATCGATAATCAGGCAGCTCGCCACATTGTTGCAGGCGGGGCTGCCGCTGGTTAACAGCCTTACGCTGCTGGCCGGTGAACATCCGAAACCAGCATGGCAGTGCGTCCTGCACAATATCGCCAAAGGGGTACGCGAAGGTAGACCTTTATCGGAAATGCTCAATGCGTATCCGGACGTCTTCCCGGATATCTACCGGCAGATAATCTCCATTGGTGAGCTCACAGGACAACTGGATCAGTGTTGTTTACAACTGGCAGCCCAGCAGGAGCAGCAGGCGGAACTGAAGGCGAAGGTGAAAAAAGCATTGCGCTATCCGCTGATTGTCAGCGTCATCGCCACCCTGGTGACGCTGCTGATGCTGACGATGGTTCTGCCAGAGTTTGCCAAAATCTACGCATCCTTCGATGCGCAGTTACCCTGGTTTACCCGCATGCTGGTAGCCACCTCTGAGGTTTTGATCGGAACTGGCCCGTGGCTGGCAGGTGTTTTATCCCTTTGCTGTTTTGCTTATCTGCGCAAATTGCATCCGCAAAAAAGGTGGAAACTGAGGGAACAAAAGCTGCTGCTTACGCTGCCGTTAACATCACGGCTGGTCACCGACAGCTGCCTGAGCCAGATATTTCAGACTCTGGCGATGACGCAGCAGGCGGGTATGACATTGATTGCAGGGCTGGCAGCCGCATCGGCCTCAATGTCTAACCTGCATTTTCAGACCGCACTCGGTCAGATCCGTGAGCAGATTATGCAGGGTGTGCCCTTACACAAAGCTTTTGTACAGTCGCCGCTGTTTCCATCGCTGTGCCAGCAACTAATCAAAATAGGTGAGGAGTCAGGATCGCTGGATGAGTTACTGCTGAAACTGGCGCATCTGCATAATGAAAAAGCAAATTCGCTGGCAGACACCTTGTCACAAACGATTGAACCGGTACTTATGGCAGTAATGGGCGTGATTGTTGGCGGATTAGTGATAGCGATGTATCTACCGATATTCCAGCTGGGCTCGGTGATGGGCTGAGGATGGCAATGTTGAGTCTGTGCATAAACAGAAAACGGCGAAAATTATTTCGCCGTTATTAAGCCTGAATGACGATGGGTTATTTACCGCCGAACAACCGGTTTTCCTGCTCCGCAACGCGGATAAAGGTAGTGCGTTTCGTCAGCTCTTTCAGGCGGTCGGCGCCCACATAGGTGCAGGCTGAACGCAAGCCGCCGAGAATATCGCGGACAGTGTTTTCAACCGGACCACGAAGGGGTAATTTCACCGTTTTGCCTTCTGCGGCGCGATATTCAGCGACGCCGCCCACGTGGCGTTTCATCGCTGATTCAGAACTCATGCCGTAAAACAGCATGAATTTTTCACCATTTTCTTCAACCACTGACCCTTCGCATTCTTCGTGCGCAGCCAACATACCGCCGAGCATTACGAAATCGGCACCGCCGCCGAAGGCTTTGGCTACGTCGCCCGGAACAGCACAGCCACCATCGCTGACGATCTGTCCGCCTAAACCATGGGCTGCATCTGCACATTCAATCACGGCAGAAAGTTGCGGATAACCTACACCGGTTTTGACGCGGGTGGTACAGACGGAACCCGGACCGATGCCAACTTTAACGATGTCTGCGCCAGAGAGGATCAATTCTTCCACCATTTCACCGGTAACAACGTTACCAGCACAAATAACTTTGTCCGGGCAAGCTTCACGCACACGCTGCAGGAAATCGACAAAGTGTTCTGAATAGCCGTTAGCAACATCAAGACACACAAACTTCAGCAGAGGCGACATCGCGAGAATTTGCAGGGTTTTGACGAAATCAGCTTCTGACGTTCCGGTTGAAACCATCACATTGCGCAGTACTGATTCATCAGCCGAGGAGATGAAAGCTTGCCATTGCTCTACGGTGTAATGCTTATGGACTGCAGTCAGCATGCCGAATGATGCCAGCACAGTCGCCATACGGAATGTCCCAACGGTATCCATATTGGCGGCAATAATTGGCGTACCAGACCAGCTGATAGCAGAGTGTTTAAATGTGAAGGTGCGCTCCAGCTCTACTTCGGAACGGCTTTTGAGGGTAGAACGTTTCGGGCGGATAAGTACGTCTTTAAAACCTAATTTCAAATCTTCTTCAATGCGCATGACGGGTTTGTCCTGGTTTGGCGACGGGTCGCTAGGGTGGCAGCAGAAAATTAGACACCCTTTCCAGTGGTTTTATCATACACAGGAAAATGACAACGGCAAGATGGCTTTTACAGCGCACATCACAGACTTTTGATTGTGTAGCTGATTAATTTTTCCAGTCCAAAACCAACACGAGAGCGGCTTGCACTTACTCATAATCTCTTTATCATTTACCCAACTAATTCTATCAGAGCATCAGCATGGCCTATATCGTTGCATTGACCGGAGGCATAGGAAGCGGAAAAAGTACCGTAGCCGAAAGCTTTGCCCGCCGCGGGGTGAGAATTGTCGATGCTGATATCATTGCACGTCAGGTTGTGGCTCCCGGTGAACCGGCGCTGGATGAACTGAGCAGACACTTTGGTAAAGATATTATTCTTGATGATGGTTCGTTAAATCGAGCCGCTTTGAGAGAATGCATTTTCAGTCATCCGGCTGAAAAAGCCTGGGTGAATCAACTGCTCCATCCCGTTATTCATGCGCGTACACAGCAGTTTATCAGGCAGGCTGAAACGGCTTACGTGCTGTGGGTGGTGCCGTTACTGGTTGAAAATGGATTACAGGCGCAGGCAAATCGCGTTTTAGTTGTAGACGTTGATCCACAAACCCAGCTTGTGCGCACAATGCAGCGCGATGGCATCAGCCGTCAGCAGGCTGAAAGTATTATTGCTGCGCAGGTGAGCCGTGAAAAACGACTGGCCTGCGCGGATGACATTATTGATAACAGCGGCGATCCTGAAACGATTGAATCGCGTGTTGCCCAATTACATAGCCGCTATTTAACATTTGCGGCATCAGTATCCCCTGAATAATTCATCAGAATATCAAGGGGAAAACAGACAGGATATTGCCAAGCATGAGTGAAGCAGCAGCCACCGTTCTTTTTGAACATCCTCTAAATGAAAAAATGCGTACCTGGCTACGCATTGAGTTTTTGTTACAGCAACTGCATGCCAATGCGCAAGTTACTGCTATCTCTTCTGCGTTGCTGTTTTTCCGCACGGCATCCGATCTGCTGGATGTTTTAGAGCGCGGGGAAGTACGTACGGATTTGCTGAAAGAGCTGGAAAGACAGCAACAGAAACTCTCCCAGTGGCAGGATGTCCCTGGCGTAGATATTTCTCGAATTGAAGGAATCCGGGCAGAGCTAAAGCAGTGCGCGGGCATCCTGATGAAAGCACCCAGAATTGGTCAGGCATTGAAAGAAGACCGGATGATCGCGCTGGTTCGTCAACGCCTGAGTATTCCTGGCGGTTGCTGCAGCTTTGATTTACCGACGCTGCATATCTGGCTGCATTTGGCGCAATCTCAGAGGGATGGCGAAGTTCAAAACTGGCTGGAAACACTGGCTCCGTTAAATAACTCGCTCACAATGGTGCTGGATTTAATCCGTCAGTCAGGCGTATTTCGCAATCAAATCAGCCTTAACGGCTTTTTCCAGGACAATGCAGAAGGCGCAGATCTGTTACGATTACGTCTGTCGATGGAAAATCTGCTTTACCCGCAAGTGTCCGGGCACAAAACCCGTTATGCCATTCGCTTTTTACCCCTCGACAGCGAACATGGTGTGGTTCCCGCGCGACTGAATTTTGATCTTGCCTGCTGCTAGGAGTTGCAAATGGATCCCGAAATTATTGAAGTAAATTGCCCGACCTGTGGCAAAACAGTGGTCTGGGGCGAACAAAGCCCTTACCGCCCATTTTGTTGTAAACGCTGCCAGTTGATCGATCTCGGCGAATGGGCCGATGAAGAGAAACGTATTCCCAGCAAAGGGGATATCAACGATCTGGATGAGTGGAGCGAAGAAGAGATTTAACGCAGCAAACAAGCGTAGAAAGGAATGACACAGAAAGGGGCTTCAGCCCCTTTTTTGCGAGAGGTATAACATTATAACTGGTTATTTTTTAGTGCTTTGACTATCTCTTCGTTCGCTGGTGGAAATTCAGTTTCATCCAACTCAGACTGTGCAACCCAGCGTTTAGGCTGCCCTTCTTTGCCGTAAGGTTCGCCCTGCCAGCTTTCTACCAAAAAGAAATGCAAAGTGATAATGCGATCGGAGAAGCGATGCTCTAACGTTTTCAGCAACACTGGAGATGTTGCATTTATCCCCACTTCTTCCTGTAACTCACGAATGACGGCCTGTTCCGGCGACTCACCCGCTTCTATCTTCCCGCCGGGAAACTCCCAACATCCTGCCATGTGTGATGAGGCATCACGCTGGGTGATAAAAATTTCTTTCTGCTCATTGCGGATGATGCCGACTGAGATATTCAGTTGCTTAATCGTCACAGTTCTCACCTTTCTCCTGACCAAGAATCCTGTACTGAAACCGTACTTTTTAAGACAAAAATAAAGGCGGTGATTAGCCGCCTTTAAGATTAACACGATGACTTAGCCTGAGATCTTACTTTTGCAGGCTGCCATGGCATTGTTTGTATTTCTTGCCGGAACCGCATGGGCAGAGATCGTTACGACCTACTTTGCGTTCGCCAGAAGAAGCAAGACGCGCGGCTTCGGCCACTTCGATTTCCTGCTGATCCTGATGGCTCAGCTGTTGCTGACGTGCCAGACGTTCAGCTTCTTCACGACGCTGAATCTCCATCGCTTCTACTTCTTCAGGCATACGTACCTGTACTTTGCTGAGCACGCTGACCACTTCGTATTTCAGCGATTCCAGCATAGAAGCAAACATGGCGAAGGATTCACGTTTGTACTCCTGCTTTGGATCTTTCTGCGCATAGCCACGTAAGTGAATACCCTGACGCAAGTAATCCATTGCTGCCAGATGCTCTTTCCACAGGGAATCAAGGGTTTGCAGCATCACGCCTTTTTCGAAGTTGCGCATCATTTCAGCGCCAACGACTTCTTCTTTACGGGCGTAAGATTCTTTCGCGATTTCCATAATACGGTCGCGCAGTGTTTCTTCATGCAGTTCTGGCTCTTTATCCAGCCACTCCGAAATCGGCATTTCCAGCTCGAAATCAGTTTTCAGACGCTGTTCCAGACCTTCAACATCCCACATTTCTTCCAGAGACTGTGGCGGAATGTAGCTGTCGATAGTGCTTTTAAACACGTCTTCACGAATGCTGGCGATGGTTTCGCTCACGTCGGACACGTCCAGCAGTTCGTTACGCTGGCTGTAGATCGCACGACGCTGGTCGCTTGCCACATCATCATATTCCAGCAATTGCTTACGAATATCGAAGTTGCGGCTTTCTACTTTACGCTGCGCATTAGCAATCGCTTTGGTCACCCAAGGATGCTCAATGGCTTCGCCTGGTTTCATCCCCAGTTTACGCATCATGCCAGTTACACGGTCAGACGCGAAGATACGCATCAGAGCATCTTCCATGGACAGATAGAAGCGTGATGAACCCGCATCACCCTGACGACCCGCACGGCCACGCAGCTGGTTATCGATACGGCGTGATTCATGACGCTCGGTACCAATGATGTGTAAACCACCGGAAGCCAGCACGGCATCGTGACGAATCTGCCATGCCGCTTTAATTTCTGCGATTTTCTCGTCTGTCGCTTCTTCGCCGAGATTCTCAACTTCAACCTGCCAGCTGCCGCCCAATACGATATCCGTACCACGACCGGCCATGTTGGTGGCGATCGTTACCGCACTTGGCTGGCCCGCCTGGGAAACAATGTCCGCTTCTTTAGCGTGGAATTTCGCGTTCAGTACGCTGTGCGCGATACCGGCTTTGGTCAGCTCATTTGAGACAACTTCTGATTTCTCAATTGAGATAGTCCCCACCAACACCGGCTGGCCATTCGCGGTGCAATTGCGAATGTCTTCGATGATTGCGCCAATTTTTTCCATTTCTGTCATGTAGACCAGGTCGGCCATGTCTTTACGCACCATCGGGCGGTTAGTTGGCACAACAATGGTATCGAGTTTATAAATGGAACTGAATTCGAATGCTTCGGTGTCCGCAGTACCGGTCATACCCGCCAGTTTTTCGTACAGACGGAAGTAGTTCTGGAAGGTAATGGAAGCCAGCGTCTGGTTTTCGTTTTGGATATCAACGCCTTCTTTCGCTTCAACCGCCTGATGTAAACCATCTGACCAGCGACGTCCCTGCATGGTACGGCCAGTGTGTTCGTCGACGATGATAACTTCACCGTCTTTCACGATGTAGTCCACATCGCGGGTAAACAGCACGTGTGCACGCAGCGCTGCGGTCACGTGGTGCATCAGCATGATGTTAGTCGGGGAATAGAGGGATTCGCCCTCTTCCATGATACCCGCTTCCATCAGCAGTTCTTCGATCAGAATCAGACCGCGTTCAGTCAGGTGAACCTGACGCGCTTTTTCATCCACTGAGAAGTGGCCTTCGCCCTGGAAGGAATCGGAGTCTTCTTTTTCCTGACGGATCAGTTTTGGAATCAGCTTATCAACGCGGGTGTACATTTCTGAGCTGTCTTCGGCCGGGCCGGAGATGATCAGCGGAGTACGCGCTTCATCGATCAAGATGGAGTCAACCTCATCCACCAGCGCATAATGCAGTTTACGCTGAACACGTTCTTCAGGGCTGAACGCCATGTTGTCACGCAGGTAGTCAAAACCGTATTCGTTGTTGGTACCGTAGGTGATATCTGCAGCATAAGCCGCACGCTTAGCCGGAGAAGGCATACCCGGTAAGTTAATACCGATGCTCAGACCCAGGAATTCAAACAGTGGACGGTTATTTTCGGCGTCACGCTGTGCCAGGTAATCGTTGACGGTAACAACGTGAACGCCCTTACCGCTCAATGCGTTCAGATAAGCAGGCAGCGTTGCGGTCAGTGTTTTACCTTCACCGGTGCGCATTTCTGCGATGCAGCGTTCGTTCAGTACCATACCGCCGAGCAACTGCACGTCGAAATGGCGCATGCCAAAGACACGTTTACTGGATTCACGTACGACAGCAAAAGCTTCAGGGATCAGATTTTCCAGCACTTCACCTTTCGCCAGACGCTCGCGGAACTCGTTGGTTTTCGCTTGCAGTTGCTCATCGGTCAACTTTTGAATTTCAGGTTCCATGCGGTTGATAAGGTCAACCACTTTGCGCATACGGCGCAGGGTACGATCATTACGGCTACCAAAAACTTTGGTCAATAATTTGATTAACATAGTGCTTAATATCTCTTGGAGGCCACCTGAGGTAGCCACTAATTTATTGATTTATAGATAGAGTTTACAATTACAGTCTGTTAAATCAGAGAGGCCGGGCCGGCACGAATGCCTTGCACCTGTGCTAACCACAGGCCGGTTTGATGCGATGAAGCATGAGAGAGGAAAGGCTGTTGCGTATGACGAATGATAACCGGAGGTTTGGATTCATGTGTCAGTAAGGCATTCAGGGTGACCAGTAAAGCGAGTTGCTGAACATGCAGCGGCTCTGCGTCTTTAGCAACGACTTCCGGTGCAGCGGTATAAACAACCTGCGGTGCCAGAGCAAAAGAAAGATGACGAATAACGGTACGTAGTGCATGCTGCTGCCAGTAATCGACACCGAAAGACGGGCGGCGATGCGCCTGGAGTAATGCCAGATTACTCAGCCCTGTACTGCCGATGTTGAGACGGTTTAGACTTGAAGACGTATTAGGAACGGCAACCAGTTCAGTTTGTGAGAGATTCGTCGACACGCCAAGGCTAGCCGCGACCATCCCCAGGAGGAGATGCGGCCAAAAATACCTTCTGCCAAATTGTCGCCAACGATTTAGAATACCAATCACACGTTTACAATCCGCCGGAGCCCATCATGCGCGATAGTCGCCCACAATTATTAGATATCCTGTTCGATGACGCCTCTTCAACGGAACAAAGCCCGCTGCGAATTGTTCAACAGCGCGCTGCGGCTTTATTAAAACTAAACCGCGCAGTGAAGGGGCTTTTACCGTCACCCATGCAACCATGGTGTCGTGTCGGTAATTATCGACAGGGAGTTTTAGTGCTGGAAATTGCTAATGCCAGCTGGATGATGCGATTACGCTATGAACAACCCGCATTACTCTCTGCACTTCGAGCGCAAATTCTACCATCATTGTCATCAATCGACATCAGGATTAATCCCTCGTTGATGGCTAAAATGGAAAATGCTTCGCAAATTGCTCAGAAAAATAAAACGATCGCAGCAGAGTCTATGCCGGTACGACATTTGAGTTCGCAGAGTGCTAATGAATTGAGAGGACTGGCGAGCCGAAGCCCGGAAAAACTGAGGAAGGCATTAGAACGACTGGCTGACCTGGCCGGAGAGAGTGCCAGAACAACCAGTCGTAATAAGTAAAACAGTAATATCTGTACCGATTATGCCAATACGGTAGAAGGGGCTTTAAAAGCCAATGGCACTTCAGCTTCATCCTGGAATGTAACGAGTTCCCAGGCTTCCTGCTGCGCCAATACCGCTTGCAGTAACTTGTTGTTCAGAGCATGACCAGACTTGAATGCGGTAAACGCACCAATAATATTATGGCCGCACATGAACAGGTCGCCGATAGCATCAAGCATTTTGTGACGAACGAATTCATCTTCAAAACGCAGACCATCTTCGTTAAGTACGCGGTAATCATCTACAACAATCGCACAATCAAAGCTGCCACCCAGGCACAAACCACGTGACTGCAGGTACTCGATATCACGCATAAAACCAAATGTGCGCGCACGGCTGATTTGGCGAACAAATGCTTCTGCAGAGAAGTTCATTTTGTAGCGCTGTGAGCTGGAATCAATCGCCGGGTGATTGAAGTCGATAGTGAAATCCAGAGAGAAACCATTGAATGGTTTGAACTCTGCCCACTTATCACCGTCTTCAACACGCACAGTCTGCTTGATGCACAGGAATTTCTTCGCGCAGTTCAGCTCTTCAATCCCTGCATCCATCAACAGATAGACGAAAGGTGCAGCACTACCGTCCATAATTGGCACTTCAGGCGCGTCGACTTCGATAACGATGTTATCGATGCCTAAACCTGCGAGGGCCGCATTAAGGTGCTCTACCGTAGAAATACGTACGTCATGCTCATTGACCAGGCAAGTACAGAGCATGGTATCACGCACGGATTTGGCATCTGCCGGGAAATCGACCGGTGGATTCAAGTCAGTGCGACGATAGATGACCCCGGTATTGGCCGGTGCAGGACGCAGAGTCAGGGTGACTTTCTTGCCGGTATGTAAACCGACGCCCGTCGCCTGAACGATACGTTTTAATGTACGTTGTTTGATCATCGTTTTTATCTCGCAATGTTATCCATCTATCCTGCCAACCTTTGCATAGTACATTAAGGTTGGCGGGATAGTTTAGCACAAAGAGCGGAGATCCTACAATTCAGACTAGTCTGCCTGCTTACGCAGGAAGGCTGGGATGTCCAGATAGTCGGGCTCTTTATTAGATTGCGCGCTTTGATCGTTGACCACTTTGGCAGCTGGCTTCGTTTCCTGCGGCAACGGAGACATCCCGTGCTGCTGGTAGCGATGATCCATAACAGGCTGGCTGGCTGGCTTGTTGGTCACCAGGGTGATCTCAGGACGTTTGTCCATGCCGATACCCGTTGCCACTACTGTTACGCGCAGTTCGTCATTCATTTCCGGGTCAAGAGAAGTCCCGATAACCACGGTGGCGTTGTCAGAGGCGAAAGCACGGATGGTGTTACCCACCGTTTCGAATTCATCCAAACGCAAATCGAAGCCCGCAGTAATGTTGACCAGAACGCCGCGCGCGCCTGACAGGTCGATATCTTCCAGCAACGGGCTGGAGATCGCCATTTCAGCCGCTTCTTCAGCACGGTCTTCACCACATGCCACACCGGAGCCCATCATGGCATAACCCATTTCGGACATAACGGTGCGCACATCGGCGAAGTCGACGTTCATCAGACCCGGACGGGTGATCAACTCAGCAATACCCTGCACCGCGCCTTTCAGCACGTCGTTGGCCGCACCGAAGGCGTCCAGCAGAGAAATACCGCGACCCAGAACTTTCAACAGCTTGTCGTTCGGGATGGTGATCAGGGAGTCCACGTGTTTGGACAGTTCAGCGATACCCTGCTCCGCGAATGCCATGCGTTTTTTGCCTTCAAAGTTGAATGGCTTAGTCACGACAGCAACGGTCAGAATACCTAAATCTTTTGCTACTTCAGCAACCACTGGCGCTGCACCGGTACCGGTACCGCCGCCCATGCCCGCTGCGATAAAGACCATGTCAGCGCCTTCGAGCGCAGCACGCAGGGCTTCGCGATCTTCTTCAGCAGAATTGCGACCCACTTCCGGGTTCGCACCAGCACCCAGACCTTTGGTAATACCGCTACCGATCTGAATCGTCTGGCCTACTGCCGTTTTGCGCAACGCCTGAGCGTCGGTATTAACGGCAAAGAATTCAACACCTTCGATGCGCTCACGCACCATGTGTTCGACAGCGTTACCGCCGCCACCGCCGACGCCGATGACTTTAATCACCGCATCGTTGGTCAGTTCCATAGGTTCAAACATAGTTTCTCTCCGTTTTGTGCCTGTCGCGTCGGGATCGAAATACTTAAAAGCATGATCCCGTTGTTAAAACATTAAAACTCTTTTCTCAGCCAGCTATTGATTCGTTTGAACCAGTTGCCCACTGAGGCGCGTTTTTCCACTTCTGCCTCACCGCTGAGGTGAGACTCCTTCCCGTAGTGCAGCAGCCCTACAGCAGTTGAGTAGTAAGGTTCCTGCGCATAATCTGTCAGCCCGGTGATGTTCAGAGGTTGCCCGATACGCACCTGGGTATGGAATACCCGCTGCGCACAAGCTGCCAGACCATCAATTTGTGCTGCACCGCCTGTCAAAACTATACCTGCGGCCAGATGATGTTTTACGCCCTGCTGACGTAACTGCTCCTGCAATTGCAAAATTTCGTCGTTCACAAGATTCAGCAATTCTGTATAACGAGGCTCGATAACTTCAGCCAGTGTCTGACGTTGCAGACTGCGTGGCGGACGTCCGCCTACGCTCGGCACTTCGACATTTTCGTCTTTGCCGACAATCGCCCCTAATGCACAACCGTGGCGAACTTTGATCGCTTCGGCATCGGTAGGTGGTGTGCCGAACGCGTAAGCGATATCACTGGTGACCACATTCCCGGCATAAGGGATTACCTTAGTATGACGCAGTGCGCCACCGGTATAAACAGCGATATCCATGGTTCCGCCACCAATATCGACGACACAGACACCTAATTCGCGTTCATCTTCGGTCAGAACGGCATAACTGGAGGCCAGACCGGCAAAAATGAGCTGATCAACTTTCAGGCCGCACCGTTCAACCGCTTTGACAATGTTCTTCGCCATATCGTTATGGCAGGTGATCAGGTGGACTTTAGCCTGCATACGCACGCCAGATAATCCGACCGGATTTTTAATGCCTTCCTGATAATCGATGGCATATTCCTGAGGAATGACGTGCAATACCCGATGCTCATCACGTACGCGTACCGACTTAGCGGTATGCACAACGTTCTCTACATCTTCCTGCGTCACTTCCTCTTCTGAAATAGGAACCATCCCTATTTCATTCTGACAACTGATATGTTTACCAGACAAAGCAAGGTAAACAGAGGAAATCTGGCAATCAGCCATCAATTCGGCCTGATCGATGGCACGCTGCACGCATTTCACCACCGATTCCAGATCGTTAACGCCACCTTTATCCATGCCCCGGGATGGGCAACTGCCCACACCGATAATGTTGACCATGCCATCGGGCAGAACTTCTCCCACCAATGCGGCGACTTTTGCAGTACCGATTTCCAGCCCAACTACCAGTTTTCTGTCCGTCGACTTGATCATTGTTGTTTAGCCTGTGCCTGATTCTGTTGCTGATTACTGTTTTGCTGGTCAATAAACTCTGGCGCCCAACCCACTGATGCACCGCTGTCATAACGTAAATCGACATAAGTGATGCGCTTTTTGTCGGCGTCAGCCTGTTGCTGGAAACGCGGATAAAGTTGGATAAAACGTTGTAAACGCCCCATCCGGTCATCTCTCCCCAATTCCAGCCGGATATCATTATCCAGGGTTAACTGCCACGAGTGGCGTGCACTCATTGCCACGGCTTTCAACGTGAACTTGCCGGCGGCCAGCGCCTGACTCATCGTTTGATAGCCTTGCAAAACATCCTGTTCACTGCCTTCCGGACCGTAGAGCAACGGCATTTTTTGGTTGACGACACGTTCAGCAGGTATGCTGAATGACTTGCCGTCAGCATCAACCATGTGCAAATCATTCCAGTGTGCGACCGGCACATACTCCACCAGGTGAATCTTCAGTTCATTCGGCCATTGCTTACGGACGCTGACCTGTTTAATCCACGGCAATCGCTCAATCTGCTGTTGGATAACATTCACATCCTGCGTCATAAACGTGCCCGGCGCCCCTAAGGACAAGATCGCCTGACGAATATCGTCGTTAGTGGTGTAATGACGCTCGCCAGTCACCACCAGCTGAGACAGCGGCAGTCGGTTTGCGTCCTGCATCCAGACCACAACTGCCCACGCGCTCCACAAAATAGTGCCTGCAACCAGCAGCAGGAATACGATCCCTGCCAGCTGACCGCCGTTACTGCGACGGCCGCCATTATTGCTCTCGGCCGTCTCTCGCTCTCGGGTATTCAGGGCGGCTTGAGACATATCAGTCAGCCAGTTCCAGAATACGGAAAACTAATTGCGGGAAGTTCAACCCGAATTGTTTCGCGGCCATCGGCACCAGGCTATGACTGGTCATGCCCGGTGAGGTATTCACTTCCAGCAGATTAAAACTGCCATCGCTGTCTTGCATCACATCAACACGCCCCCAGCCGCTGCAATCGAGCGCCTGATAAGCCTGCAATGCCAGTGCAGACAATTGCTGTTCCTGATCCTGGTTTAAGCCGCTTGGACAAAAATACTGTGTTTCATCAGACAGATACTTCGCCTGATAGTCATAAAAGGTACCGGCAGGCTGAATACGGATCGAAGGCATAATTTGCTCGCCCACGATAGCCACGGTGTATTCAGGACCACTTAGCCATTTTTCGATCAATACGTTATCGTCATGGCGGAAGCCTTCCTGCAAGGCAGGTAACAACTCATTTTCAGTCGTCACTTTGCTCATACCTACGCTGGAGCCTTCACGGCTGGGTTTGACGATCACCGGCAGGCCTAATTCAGCGATTTTTGCCGCCAACGCGCCCTGCCCTGCCGCTTCAATTTGTGAGCGATGCAGTGCCACGAACGGAGCGACCGGTAAACCCAGTGCCTGCCACACCAGTTTGGTGCGGAATTTATCCATGGTGAGTGCGGATGCCATCACGCCGCTGCCGGTATAAGGCAAACCAATTTGCTCCAGCAGCCCCTGCAATGTGCCGTCTTCACCCCCGCGACCGTGTAGCGCGATAAAGACTTTGCTGAAACCTTCTTCTTTAAGCAGTGCAACATTAAAGGTTTTGGTGTCGATGCCGTGGGCATCCACACCGGATTCACGTAAGCCAGCCAGCACCGCAGCGCCGGACTGCAATGACACATCGCGTTCTGCGGAAGTACCACCAAATAAAACTGCTACTTTCTCAGACATGATGTTCTTCACCTTTTTTCACTGGCTGCAATTTTTGGTCAGCCAATTTGCGGGCCACTCTGCCAATGGTGCCAGCGCCCTGAACCAGAACTAAATCGTCCCCTTCGAGGATCTGCGCCAGACTTTCAGGCACAGCGTCAATATCAGACACCAGAATGGGATCCAGCTTGCCACGCGCGCGAATGGTACGGCACAGCGAGCGGCTGTCAGCACCCGGGATCGGCGCTTCGCCAGCCGGGTAAACATCAAGCATAATCAGCACATCAACCTGAGACAGTACGTTGGCAAAATCATCGTACAAATCACGGGTACGCGTGTACCGGTGCGGCTGGAAAATCATGACCAGGCGTTTATTCGCCCAGCCCGCGCGTGCGGCTTTAACCGTCGCGTCCACTTCTGTCGGATGGTGACCGTAGTCATCAACCAGCATGGCGCTGCCGGATTTGCCGTTCACATTTTCCAGCGCGAATTCGCCGAGGAAATCGAAACGACGCCCGGTGCCCTGAAAACCTTCCAGCGCGCGCAGTATGGCGTCGTCGCTGATGCCTTCATCGGTTGCTACCGCAACAGCGGCGGCAGCGTTAAGGGCGTTGTGACGGCCCGGCGCATTCAGCGTCACCGTAATCTGCGGCAGATCATGACGGCGCAACGTAAAGTGCCCCTGCGCGCCTTCCTGACGATAACTTTCGATCATCACATCTGCATCTTCGCTGAAGCCGTAGGTAGTGATATGACGGCCAACACGTGGGATCAGCTCACGGATCACCGGATCATCGATACACATCACCGCACGGCCATAGAACGGCAGGTTGTGCAGGAAATTCACAAAAGTCTGTTTCAGGTTTTCAAAATCACCCTGATACGTGTCCATGTGGTCTGCTTCGATATTGGTAACAATCGCCACCATCGGTTGCAGGTGCAGGAACGACGCATCGCTTTCGTCGGCTTCTGCAATCAGGAAGCGGCTTGAGCCTAAACGCGCATGCGTGCCTGCCGCTTTCACTAAACCACCGTTTACAAAGGTCGGATCCAGTCCGGCCTCGGCATAAATACTGGTCACCATCGCTGTCGTCGTGGTTTTACCGTGCGTACCTGCCACGGCGATACCGTGACGAAAACGCATCAGCTCGGCGAGCATTTCTGCACGACGGATCACCGGGATCCGCGCTTCGCGGGCGGCGACAATCTCCGGGTTATCGGATGAGATCGCCGTAGAAACCACCACTACGCTGGCATCGAGCACATTCTCCGGGCGGTGATTGAAATAAATCGTCGCACCCAGCGCAGTCAGTTGCTGCGTCACCGCATTCGGTGCCAGGTCTGAACCGCTGATCTGATAGCCTTCATTGGCCAACACTTCGGCGATACCACCCATGCCGGCACCACCGATGCCAACAAAGTGAATGTGCCGGACACGATGCATCTCGGGCACGAAGGTACGCAGTTTCGCCAATTGTTGTGTATTCACGTTTTTATTCACTATTTCAGGTTACTGATTAATCCGTTTCTTACGGCTGGGACCACGCAATGCATGGCCCGTTCAATTTCATTTTTTACTGGCGGCAACCACTTCGGCAGCCACGCGTTCTGTCGCATCAGGGATAGCCGCTGCGCGTGCAGCGCGTGCCATTTCCATAAGATGGGTTCTGTCCCATCCGGCCATCAGATCGGCCACTGCGGCAGCACTAAAATCTTTCTGCTCGATAATCTTTGCTGCACCGGCTTTCTCCAGTGGCAGCGCATTCCAGTACTGCTGACGATCTTTATGCTGGAAGGGGATAAATATCGCCGGTAAACCCGCAGCAGCAATTTCGCTGACCGTTAAGGCACCGGAACGACACACCACCACATCCGCCCATGCGTATGCTTCTGCCATGTCATCAATAAATTCAGTGACTTTATGCTGAGTCTGGCCGACTTTTTCATAAGCCTGGTTCACTGACTCCAGCGCACCTTTACCGACCTGATGCCACAGCGTAATTTTGTCACCCATCAGCGCCGCCAATTCCGGCATGCTCTGATTAAGCACTCGCGCGCCCTGACTTCCGCCAATCACTAAAACGCGAATCGGCCCTTCACGCCCGGCCAGTCGGGTTTCTGGCAACTCCAGCGCCAGCACGTCGGTACGCACCGGATTACCGACCACGTCTGCATGAGGAAATGCGCCGGGAAATGCCTGCAATACTTTTTTGGCAATGTGCGACAAACCTTTGTTGGTCATGCCCGCAATACCGTTTTGTTCGTGTAGCACCACCGGGATCCCCAGCGACCAGGCGGCTAATCCGCCGGGACCAGAAACGTATCCACCCATGCCAAGCACCACATCTGGCTGGAAACGTTTCATGATGACTTTTGCCTGGCGCCACGCATGATATATGCGAATTGGGGCTGTGAGTTGCGCTTTCAGACCTTTCCCACGTAATCCTGAGATTTTAATAAAATCAATCCCAATACCGTGTTTAGGAACCAGATCTGCTTCCATACGATCTTCGGTTCCCAGCCAGCGAACTTCCCAGCCTTGCTCCATCAGATGATGAGCCACAGCCAGCCCCGGGAAAACATGCCCACCGGTACCGCCTGCCATCACCATTAACCGCCGGGTATTGCCACTCATCGGGCACTCCTTACAAACGCCTGGGCTTTAGCCAGCCGCGTTTCAAAATCCACTCGCAGCAATAACACGATTGCCGTCGACATAATGATCAGGCTCGAACCACCGTAACTGATGAGCGGCAGGGTCAAACCTTTGGTCGGCAACATTCCCGCTGCGGCCCCAACGTTTACCAGCGCCTGGAAACTAAACCACACGCCGATTGAGCAGGCCAAAAAGCCGGAAAATCGCTGATCAAGCTCCAAAGCACGGCGTCCAATGGACATCGCGCGAAAAGCGACGAAGAATACCATCAACAGGGCTAAAACCACACCGAAATACCCCAGTTCTTCGCCTAAAATGGAGAAGATAAAATCGGTATGCGCTTCCGGTAAATACTCCAGTTTTTGCACCGAGTTACCGAGGCCTTGCCCCCAGAATTCACCACGGCCAAACGCCATCAGTGACTGGGTTAACTGGTAGCCACTGCCAAACGGATCGGCCCACGGATTCCAGAAGGATGTCACGCGGCGCATACGGTAAGGTTCGGCGATAATCAGCAGCACAACCGCAAAGGCTCCGGAGCCGATGATGGCCAAAAACTGCCACATTTTTGCCCCTGCCAGAAACAGCATCGCCAGCGTGGTGATAAACAGTACAACCACCGTACCGAGGTCAGGCTGAGCCAGCAGCAACACGGCCAGCACAACCATCACACCCATCGGCTTACAAAATCCCCAGAAATTGCTGCGCACCTCATCGACCTTGCGCACCAGATAGCTGGCGAGATAGCAGAACAGTGATAGCTTGGAAAACTCAGCAGGCTGAATACGCAGCGGACCGAAGGAGATCCAGCGCGATGCCCCGTTGACGGAACTCCCCACCACTAACACCACCAGCAGCATGACCACTGAGAGCAAAAGCAGTACGTTGCTGTATTTCTGCCAGACCGCCATGGGTACGCGCAGCGTGACCAGTGACAACCCAAATGCCAGTGCGAGGTAAATCGCATCACGTTTGGCAAACAGGAACGGGTCATCGGCCAGACGCTGTCCAATGGGCATCGATGCCGAGGTCACCATCACGAAACCGACAATCGCCAGACCAAAGGTCAGCCACAGCAGAGTCCGGTCATACAGCACCAGCGTCACGGCGTCATTTTCTTTGGCGCCCATCACCCAGTCGTTAAACTTTCTAACGAGACCCAGCCCCGGCATACGGATCCGCATCAGCCAAGCTCCTTCGCCAGCGCGGTGAAGACATCACCCCGTTGTTCAAAACTGCGGAACTGATCGAGGCTCGCACAGGCCGGAGAAAGCAGCACCATATCGCCGGAAACCACACGCGTGCTGATGTCACGCATAGCCAGCTCCAGGGTGTCAAACAATGAAGAGACATCAGGCCGTAAATCAGCCAGCTCTGCACCGTCACGGCCAAAGCAGTAAACGCGCAGATTGTCGCCCTGCAAATAACGGGTCAACGGAGAGAAATCAGCCGATTTGCCATCACCACCTAACAGCAGGTGCAACGTCCCCTCAACCTGCAGGCCATTCAGCGCCGCTTCGGTGCTGCCGACGTTGGTCGCTTTAGAATCATTTATCCAGCGCACGCCGTTATGTTGCCAGGCAATCTGGAAACGGTGAGCCAGACCGGTAAACGTGGTCAGTGCTTTCAGGCTGGAGGCATGTGGAACGCCGACAGCATCCGCCAGCGCCAGTGCAGCCAGCGCATTGGTATAATTGTGACGGCCAGTCAGCGGCATCTCATGGGTATTAAGAACTTTCTCGCCACGCACACGCAGCCAGATGTCATCCTGCTGACGGGTCAGGTGGTAATCACCGACATCCACACCAAAGCTCACGCAACGTTTATCTGCGCCCCGCACCGGCATGGTCAGTGCATCGTCCGCATTGACGACGCACAGCGCGGCGTTTTCATAGACTTTCAGTTTTGCAGCCCGATACTGCTGCAAGCCAAACGGATAACGATCCATATGATCTTCGGACACATTCAGGATCGTGGCCGCAGCAGCATGTAAACTTTCCGTGGTTTCCAGCTGGAAGCTCGACAGCTCAAGCACGAACAGATCGTATTCGTGATCCAGCATGGTCAGCGCCGGCAAGCCGATATTGCCCCCCACGCCGACACGCCATCCGGCGGCTTTCGCCATTTCACCCACCATCATGGTCACTGTGCTTTTACCGTTTGAACCAGTGATCGCCACAATCGGCGTATCGGTTTCCCGGCAGAACAGTTCGATATCACCAACGATTTCCACACCGGCTTCTGCGGCGGCGCTCAGTGCTGGCGTCGCCAGGGCAATGCCCGGGCTTGCGACGATCAAATCAGCGTCCAGCAGCCACTCTTCATTGAGCGAACCGAGATGGCGCTCAATGTTATCCGCAAGTTTGTCCAGTCCTGACGGGCTGACGCGGGTATCAATAACACGCGGCGTAACGCCACGTGCCACAAAGAAATCAACACAGGAGAGGCCGGTCAGCCCCAGCCCGATAATGACAACTTTTTTACCCTGATAGTCAGCCATAATTACCGCACCTTCAGCGTAGCGAGGCCGATCAACACCAGCATCAGCGAAATAATCCAGAAGCGCACGATGACACGCGGTTCCGGCCAGCCTTTAAGTTCGTAGTGATGATGAATAGGCGCCATACGGAAAATACGCTGCCCGCGTAACTTAAAGGACCCGACTTGCAGGATAACCGACAGTGTTTCGACGACGAACACACCGCCCATAATCACCAGTAAGAATTCCTGACGCAGCAGAACGGCGATGGTACCCAGCGCGCCGCCCAGAGCCAGAGAGCCGACGTCGCCCATGAACACTTGTGCCGGATAGGTGTTAAACCACAGGAATCCAAGTCCGGCACCGACAATGGCGGTACACACGATCACCAGTTCCCCCGCATGACGCAGATAGGGAATATGCAGGTAACTGGCAAAATTCATGTTACCCGTGGCCCATGCGACCAGCGCAAAACCTGCTGCGACAAATACCGTAGGCATAATCGCCAGACCGTCCAGACCGTCCGTCAGGTTTACCGCGTTGCTGGTGCCCACGATCACGAAATAGCTCAGCAGGATGTACAGCAGACCTAGCTGTGGCATGACGTCTTTAAAGAACGGTACAACCAATTCAGTCGCGGGCGTGTCTTTGCCGATGGCGTACATCGTAAATGCCGCGGCCAGCGCGATGACGGACTGCCAGAAGTATTTCCAGCGGGCTATCAGCCCTTTGGTGTCTTTACGCACGACTTTCCGATAATCATCGATGAAACCGACAACGCCGTAGCCAATAAGAACAAACAGCACGCACCAGACATACGGGTTCGACGGATATGCCCACATCAGCACTGAAATAGTGATAGAGGCCAAAATCATCAGGCCGCCCATCGTTGGCGTACCGCGTTTACTAAAATGTGATTCCGGGCCGTCGTTGCGAACAACCTGACCAAATGACATTTTTTGCAAACGGGCGATCATCCGTGGACCAATCCACAATGACAGGAAAAGTGCAGTCAGCAGGCTGACAATGGCGCGAAACGTCAGGTAGGAAAAGACGTTGAAGCCGGAATAATATTTGACCAAGTGTTCGGCCAGCCAAACTAACATGTTGCATTCTCCTGTAACGCGCGTACTACCTGCTCCATTGCGGCACTACGTGAACCTTTAATCAAAACGGTAATTACCGCATGTTCAGACAGTAAGCTCGTTAAACGGGCCGTCAGGGCTGCCTTATCCTCTACATGCTCACCACAGCCACTGAGATCACTGATGATGCGGCTGTCATGGCCAATACTGAATACTTTGTCGATACCTGCGTCGCGGATGGCTTCGCCAACCTGACGGTGGCAACTTTCGCTTTCCGCACCCAGCTCTGCCATATCGCCCACTGCCATCACGCGGTAGCCAGGCATCTCGGCCAAAACCTGCGCGGCAGCGGTCATGGAACCGACGTTGGCGTTGTAGCTGTCATCAAGAAGAGTTTTCCCTTCGCTCAGCACAATCGGGAACAAGCGCCCTTTCACTGATTGCAGCGTCGCAAGCCCTGCGCGCACGTTATCCAGCGAGGCACCGGCTGAGAGTGCCAGCGCCGCAGCGGCCAGCGCGTTAGCGATATTGTGACGACCAGGAACAGGCAGCGAGACATCAATGCTGCCCTGAGGGGAATGTAAAGTGAATGCGGTATTCAGCGGGCTGAGTCTGACATCCGAGGCGCTGAAGTCGATGTCAGCACGCTGGGTCGCAGAGAAACGCCAGACCTTTTTACCGGTAAGCTTGTGCTGCCAGTTTGCCCAGTCATTATTATCTGCGTTGATCACAGCGATGCCGTCGTCCGGCAACCCTTCGAAAATCTCGCCTTTCGCCTGGGCAACCCCGGCCAGTGAACCGAAACCTTCAAGATGTGCGGCAGAGAGGTTGTTTATCAGCGCCGTTTCAGGACGCGCCAGCGCAGTGGTGTAGGCGATTTCACCCGCATGATTTGCGCCCATTTCGATAACTGCAAAATCGTGTTCTGCGGTCAGACGTAATAAGGTCAGCGGCACGCCGATGTCATTATTGAAGTTGCCTGCGGTATACAGCACATTACCGCACTCACGCAAAATCGCGGCGGTCATCTCTTTCACCGAGGTTTTGCCGGAAGAACCCGTAAGGCCAACCACGCGTGCAGGGACCTGCTGACGCACCCAGCCGCCGAGTTGTCCCAGCGAGATGCGGGTGTCAGCTACCACTAACTGCGGGACATCCACCGGTAAGCGCTTACTTACCAGCAACGCCCCTGAACCGGCCTTTACAGCCTCTGCAGCAAAGTCATGGGCATCATACTTCTCGCCTTTCAGGGCAATGAACAAACCGCCCGGCGTGACCTGACGGGTATCGGTTGTGACGCTGTCAATTTGGGTATCGTTGCCGATAAGTTCAGCATTGAGTGCCGCCGCCAACGTTTGCAGGGAAACGCGGATCATGCGATCACCCCCAGTAAACGGGCAACGGTGACACGATCGGAGTAATCAAGACGCTGATTACCGACAAGCTGATAATCCTCATGACCTTTACCCGCAATCAGCACAACGTCATTTTCCGTTGCCTGCATAATCGCGCTGGTCACCGCTTCTGCGCGACCATGAATTTCCTGAGCACGCCCGCCATCGAGCAGCCCGGCAAGGATGTCTGCGACAATAGCGCGAGGCTCTTCGCTGCGTGGGTTATCGTCAGTCACGATTACGCGGTCAGCGTATTGTTCTGCAATGCCGCCCATCAGCGGGCGCTTACCTTTATCACGATCACCGCCGCAGCCAAACACACACCACAGCGTGCCACGGCAATGCAAGCGGGCTGCCGCCAGCGCTTTTTCCAGCGCGTCCGGCGTGTGGGCATAATCCACGACTGCTGTCGGTTTGCCCGGCGCATTGAAGACTTCCATGCGGCCGCACACCGGTTGTAATTGCGAGCTCACCGCCAGCAGTTGTGCCAGCGGGTAATCCTGAGACAGCAGGGTCGCCAGCGCCACCAGCAGGTTGCTGACGTTGAAAGCGCCCATCAGACGGCTTTCCAGCAGCCCTTCGCCCCAGCTTGAATCGATGTTTACGGTGGCGCCGTTGTCGTGATAATTCGCGCTGCGCGCCGCCAGCCAGCGGCCTTTCCAGCCTGCCGGAATTTTATCTTCCATGGTGACGGCAATAGCGTCAGGGGTTTTAGCCAGCCAGCGCAACCCGACGTCATCGTCAGCATTAATAATTTTTTGGCCGACCTGATGCGAAGCGAAGAGCTGCCATTTGGCATCTTCGTAACTTTGCATGTCACCGTGGTAATCAAGATGATCGCGGCTCAGGTTGGTAAATGCGGCTGCCGCAAACGGCAGTGCGGCCACACGATGCTGAACCAGTCCGTGGGAAGAGACTTCCATTGCGGCAAAGGTTGCACCCTGTTTCACCAGGTCAGCCAGAATGTGCTGAACCTGCACGGCAGAGCCGGTGGTATTTTCTGCCGGAACCACTTTGTCCAGCAAACCATTTCCGACGGTGCCCATGACGGCACTGGTTTCGCCCAGCAACTGGCTCCACTGCGCCAGCAACTGCGTGGTCGTGGTTTTGCCGTTGGTGCCGGTCACGCCAATCAGGCGCAAAGCATTGCCTGGTTGATGATAAAAACGCCCGGCCAGTTCAGAAAGCAGGACATTCAGATTCTCGAGATAAATTACCGGTACACCATGCATCTGGCAGACCGTTCCGTGCTCTTGCTCACCCTGTGCTTCGGCCACGACGGCAGCGACGCCCTGGGCAATTGCCTGGGGAATAAAACGACGCCCATCACTGGTATGGCCTGAAATCGCGACAAACAGATCTCCGGCAGCCGCCACGCGGCTGTCTAAAATCATCTCTTTTAGCGCTACTGCCGGGGCATCACTCACCCAGGGCGCTAATAGGTCGCGCAAATTACGATCTGCCACCTGAAGCCTCTTTTTGATTATTCACTATGTCTGCATTTTCATCGGCAGTCAGCGCATCCGGTTCAACGTTCATGGTGCGCAATACGCCGCCCATGATGGCGCCAAACACCGGAGCGGAAACGGCCCCACCGTAATACTTCCCTGCCTGCGGATCGTTGATTACAACCACCAGTGCAAATCTTGGATTGCTTGCCGGTGCAACGCCTGCGGTGTAGGCAATGTATTTGTTCACGTATTTCCCATCGGGACCGACTTTCTTCGCGGTACCGGTTTTAATCGCAATGCGGTAACCCTTGATCGCGGCCTTCACGCCACCGCCGCCAGGCAGCGCGACGCTTTCCATCATGTGAACGACGCTGCGCACAACAGGCTCAGGGAAGATGCGTTCACCGGATACCGGGGGATCAACCCGGGTTATCGACAGCGGACGATAAATGCCCATGCTGCCAATCGTTGCGTAGACTCGCGCCAGCTGGAGAGGTGTCACCATTAGCCCGTAGCCGAAAGAGAAGGTGGCCCTCTCTATGTCAGACCACCGTTGTTTTTTAGGGTATAAGCCACTGCTTTCTCCAACCAGCCCCAAATTGGTCGGTTTTCCCAATCCGAATCGCGAGTAAGTGTCTACCAGCTCTGCGGACGGCATCGATAACGCCAGTCGTGAAACACCGACGTTACTCGACTTCTGCAAGATACCCGTGACGGAAAGCTCCGCGTAACGGGCCACATCTTTAATCTCATGACCATTAATCCGGTACGGCAAGGTGTTCAGCACGCTGTTCTCACGCACGACACCATTTTTCAACGCCGTCATCACCACCATAGGTTTTACCGTGGAACCTGGCTCGAAGATGTCGGTGATCGCCCGGTTACGCATCACGTCTTTCGGCGTATTCGGCATGTTATTTGGGTTGTAGGACGGGCTGTTCGCCATCGCCAGCACTTCACCGGTTTGCACATCCACCAGCACGGCAGTGCCTGATTCGGCTTTGTTGAAGGCTACCGCGTTGTTCAGCTCGCGATAAACCAGCGCCTGAAGACGTTCATCGATGCTGAGCGCCAGATTGTGCGCTGCCTGGCTATCCACTGAGGAGATGTCTTCGATAACACGACCGAAACGGTCTTTACGGATGGTGCGCTCGCCCGGTTTTCCCGTCAGCCAGCGGTCAAAACTTTTCTCAACACCCTCGATACCTTCACCATCAATGTTAGTGACACCAATGACGTGCGAGGTGACCTGGCCTGCCGGATAGTAACGACGTGACTCCTGGCGCAGGGAAATCCCCGGAAGTTTGAGTTTGTGAATATATTCGCCGACAGAAGGGTTTATCTGGCGGGCGAGATAAACGAAACGGCCTTTAGGGTTGGCATTGATACGGGCAGAAAGTTGGTCAAGCGGCATATTCAGCGCGTCAGCCAGCGCTTTCCATTTGGTATCAACCGTGATGCCGCCCCGGTCGATGATTTCTTTCGGATCAGCCCAGATAGCATTGACCGGCACGCTGACCGCGAGAGGGCGGCCTGAGCGATCGGTAATCATCCCACGGGAGGTCGGAATGGTTTGAACGCGCAGGGAGCGTAAGTCCCCTTCCTTGACCAACTTGTCCGGGTTAATCACCTGCAGATAAGCTACCCGCAACATCAGCCCCAGTAATGCCAGCAAAATACAGGCGCACAACAACGCAAAACGCCAGCTTATAAAGCTGGCTTGATCTTCTGGACGCTTTAACTTCGCGGTGCGTGTTGCTTTCATTAGCTGCCTGTATTCTCCGTGCGCATTTTAAGGCTGAACCACAATAGTTTCTTGAGATGGATCAACGTGCTGCATCTGCAATTTCTCCGTTGCGATGCGTTCTACCCGGCTGTGATCGCCGAGGGCATTCTCTTCAAGGATCAGGTTGCGCCACTCAATGTCCAGCGCATCCCTTTCCAGCACTAACTGTTCCCGCTGTGCCGTCAGTAAACGCGTACGGTGAGCGGTGGTGACCACGAAAATTGCGCTGACTAAAACAGCGATCAGCAAAATCATCGGGATCTTGCCATTGCGCAAAATGTCGCTGGCAATGACCCCCACTAAACCGTGGCGTTCATTGCCGATCACGATGCCGTTCTCTCAGCAAAACGCAGTACAGAACTGCGGGCCCGCGGGTTTTCTGACACTTCCGCATCTGAGGGCATCATTTTTCCCACTGACTTTAATGAACGCCCGCCAAGCTCGGCGATCTGCGCTTCCGTCATTGGAATACCGGCCGGTACCTGTGCACCGCGACTGTGCTGACGAATAAAGCGCTTCACGATGCGGTCTTCCAGTGAGTGGAAGCTGATTACCGACAGCCGTCCGGCCGGGGCAAGAATCTCCAGCGCGCCATCAAGCGCACGTTCGATTTCTTCCAGTTCACTGTTGATGTAGATACGAATCGCCTGGAAGCTGCGCGTCGCGGGATGCTTGTGCTTCTCGCGAAACGGCGAGGCATTCGCAATTAAATCAGCCAGCTCTTTGGTTCGCGTCATCGGCAATTCACGGTTACGCTCGACAATCGCGCGCGCGATGCGTTTCGCAAAACGCTCTTCACCAAACGTTTTCAGAACCCAAATAATGTCTTCTTCTTCCGCTTTCATCAGCCATTCAGCCGCTGAATAACCTCGTGTAGGATCCATGCGCATATCCAGAGGTCCGTCGCGCATAAAGGAGAATCCGCGCTCAGCATCATCCAGTTGCGGAGAAGAAACGCCTAAATCCAACAGCACACCGTCGATCTTACCTTCCAGACCCCGCTCGCGGACGTAATCAGCGAGATCGGAAAAAGGTCCGTGGATAATAGAGAAACGGGCATCATCAATAGACTCTGCGGCTTTGATCGCTTGCGGATCGCGGTCAATCGCCAGCAGACGGCCTTCAGGCCCAAGCTGTGACAAAATCAGACGTGAGTGGCCACCGCGACCAAAAGTTCCGTCTATGTAAATGCCGTCCTGGCGGATGTTCAGGCCGTTAACGGCTTCATCCAGCAAAACGGAAGTGTGTTTGTAGTTTTCAACCATGCTTATAATGACAAGTCCTGTAATCGATCAGAAAGGGGTTCCTGAGACGATTGTTCAGCGTCTATGTCTTCCTTAACTTGTTGATACCAGGTCTGTTCATCCCACAGTTCAAACTTGTTGAACTGCCCAACCAGCATCACTTCTTTTGCGAGCCCGGCGTGCTGACGCAGTGTGTTCGCAATCAACAGACGCCCGGCGTTATCCATCTGACATTCACTGGCATGTCCCAGAAGCAGGCGCTGAATACGGCGCTCTACAGGGTTCATACTCGACAGACGGGACAATTTTCGTTCGATAATTTCCCATTCGGGAAGGGTGTAAAGGAGGAGGCAGGGGTGATGGAGATCTATGGTGCAAACCATTTGACCTTGCGATTCCTCGCTCAGCAAATCCCGGTATCGGGTGGGTACGGCAAGTCGCCCTTTGCTGTCGAGATTAACCATCGTCGCGCCACGAAACATGGCGCTCTACTCCCCTTTGACCTTATTCACCACTTTCCTCCACAAATTCCCACTTAAAGGAGTTTACGGATGGTTTTAAAACCTTGTCAAGCCAGAGCGGAGGCGGTTTGGTAATATTTACGCAGGGACAGGAAAGCCCGCCCCAGGTAAGCGAGGTGATTTAGAGGTGAAATAGAAAATAACGTCATGATTAGTTGAAGAAATTTCGGAGGGTTAATAATTTCGTTTAAAAAAAAACCAAAATGAACATTATTTAACTATTTATATTCTTCTGCTCTATGACTCAGTTTTCCGGGTCTTTATGCCTTAAGAAAAATCATTTCCGATTTTTTTTCGGCTATCACTGCTAAATCATCATCATTAAGAATGCCAGCCCGCGTGGCACAAGCCTTTCAGCGCATTTAAAAACCACGAGTCGCGGTCCGCACGCATACCCAGAGAAATTAAGCCGGGAATTCTACAGCACTTTTGCAGACTGCATTAACGTATTTTGAAATTGATTTACGGGTTTATATCAGCGAAAAAAATGAGAACACATTTGTTAATAATTCAGCGCTCTGGGAATGCTCTTAAAATACCCGCTTATCCCGCAAGGGATTGTTTTTAGCGAAGGGAATACGTGTCCTGGTGAAATTTGAGAAAGGAAAAGAGCGGTTGAGGGAAAATCGCGGGCACCCCACAGAATGCCCGTCAGAGATTTACTTGCGGCTTAAACGGCCACGACGGAAAAGATTGCGACGAATACGGGTCAGGCCTGCTTTAGGTTTTTTGGGCTCATCGAGGCAAGCCAAAACCAGCTCCAGTACGCGCTCAGCCACATCGCGATGGCGCTGCGCGACCGCCAGCACCGGACATTCAAGGAAGTCGAGGAGTTCATTGTCGCCAAAGGTCGCAATCACCAGATCGACAGGCAAACGCCCTTCCATCTTCAGCGTGACATCCATGACGCCCTGCAAAAGCTGAAACGAGGTAGTGAATAACGCCTGCGGCATCGGGTGGGTTTTCAGCCATTCAGCGAACACAACCGCCGCCGATTCGCGGTCGTAAGCGTTGGCATAAAGATATTCGGGCTGACGTGCATCATCCGCCCAGGCCTGACGGAACCCCTGCTCGCGCAGGAAGCTCACCGACAATTCCGGCAGCGCGCCCAGATACAATACCGATTCAGCAGGGAACGTTCGCAGCTCCTGCGCCAGCATCAGGGCATCTTCCTGATCGGCGCCCACGACGCTGATGAAATGTTCCGGATCCAGCGCGCGATCCAGCGCAATGATCGGGAAATCCCCGTTGGCCCAGCGTTGATAGAAAGGGTGTTCCGGTGGTAAAGAGGTGGAAATGATGATCGCATCAACCTGTCGTTGCAGCAGATGTTCGATGCAGCGCATTTCGTTATCCGGCTGATCTTCAGAGCAGGCAATCAGCAACTGATACCCACGCTGTCGCGCCTGACGCTCAAGAAAGTTGGCGATTTTGGTGTAGCTGGTATTTTCCAGATCGGGGATCACCAGGCCAATAGATCGGGTTCGGCCAGCGCGCAGCCCCGCCGCCACCGCGTTCGGGTGATAGTTATGTTCCTTCACAACAGCCATGACTTTTTCGACTGTTTTATCGCTGACACGATACTGTTTCGCTTTGCCATTAATCACATAACTGGCGGTGGTACGCGAAACGCCCGCTAACCTCGCGATCTCATCCAGCTTCACTGAGATAACCCCTTAAGAAAGATAATGCTTTATCTAACCCCAGAAGACCCTGCCGGGCAAGGTGTTTTACCGAATCGCTTCACCTGAGACACAAAAAAGAAAGCCCAACTAAAAAGTTGGGCTTTCATCAGGCAGAGAATATTTACATCTTGCTGATTTTTTACGCTTTAGCGCATGATTTTGTCGCCACGCGAAACGCCGACTACGCCAGAGCGCGCGACTTCAACGATTTCAGCCACATCACGAATACTGGCTAAAAAGGCGTCGAGTTTGTCGCTGGTTCCCGCAAGCTGAACGGTGTAAAGCGTCGCCGTCACATCCACAATCTGGCCGCGGAAGATTTCTGTCGAACGTTTCACTTCTTCACGGCCATAGCCGGAAGCCTGAACCTTCACCAGCATAATTTCACGCTCAACGTGAGCGCCCTGCACCAGTTCAGTCACGCGCAACACATCGACCAGTTTGTGCAGTTGCTTTTCGATCTGTTCCAGCACCTTGGCATCACCGACGGTCTGAATGGTCATGCGGGACAGCGTCGGATCATCGGTTGGCGCGACGGTCAGGCTTTCAATGTTGTAGCCACGCTGAGAGAACAGGCCGACTACGCGGGACAGCGCGCCCGATTCGTTTTCCAGTAATACTGATAAAATCCGGCGCATGATCAGGTCCTCTCCGTTTTGCTTAACCACATTTCGTCCATCGCACCGCCACGGATGTGCATCGGGTAAACGTGTTCTGTTTCATCAATGCTGATATCCACAAATACCAGACGATTTTTCTGTTCAAGTGCCTGCGTCAGTTTACTTTCCAGTTCATCTGGCGTGCGGATAGCGATGCCAACGTGGCCGTAAGCTTCCGCCAGTTTGACGAAGTCAGGCAGCGATTCCATATAAGATTGCGAATGGCGGCCGGAATAAATCATGTCCTGCCACTGCTTAACCATACCGAGATAACCGTTGTTCAGGTTGATGACGATCACGGGCAGATTGTATTGCAGCGCAGTGGACAACTCCTGAATATTCATCTGGATACTGCCATCGCCGGTCACACAAATCACGGTTTCTTCCGGCAGACCGAGTTTCACACCCAGCGCGGCAGGCAAGCCAAAGCCCATCGTGCCGAGGCCGCCGGAGTTGATCCAACGACGCGGCTTATCAAACTGATAATAGAGCGCCGCAAACATCTGGTGCTGACCGACGTCAGAGGTCACGTAGGCGTCACCCTTGGTCAGGCGATGCAGCATCTGGATGACGGCCTGAGGTTTGATCTTACCGCTATTTTTGTCGAAGCTCAGACACTCACGCGCACGCCAGTTTTCAATGCTAGTCCACCAGTCACGCAGTGCGTCAAATTCCTGCTTGTCTTCACTTTGCCCCAGCAATTCCAGCATCTGAACCAGCGTTTGCTTCGCATCGCCGACAATCGGAATGTCAGCATTGACTGTTTTCGAGATGGACGTCGGGTCAATATCGATATGCATCACGGTGGCATTCGGACAGTATTTCGCCAAATTATTGGTCGTACGGTCGTCGAAACGCACGCCCACGCCGAAGATCAGATCGGCATTGTGCATCACCATATTGGCTTCGTAAGTGCCGTGCATACCCAGCATGCCGAGGCTCTGACGATGTGTTCCCGGGAACGCGCCCAGCCCCATCAGGGAACTGGTGACCGGCAGATTCAGTTTCTCGGCCAGCTCCAGAATTTCAGCGTGACACTCAGAGTTAATCGCCCCACCGCCGACATAAAGCACCGGTTTTTTTGCAGCCAGCAATGTTTGTAAGGCGCGTTTAATTTGCCCGCGATGCCCCTGCACCGTCGGGTTGTACGAACGCATCGACACCTGCTCGGGGTAGGCATACGGCAGCTTGATCTGCGGATTGACGACGTCTTTTGGCAAATCGACCACGACCGGACCCGGACGGCCCGTCGAGGCCAGATAAAAGGCTTTTTTCAGCACGCCGGGAATATCTTCGGCACGTTTTACCAGAAAACTGTGTTTCACCACCGGACGGGAGATCCCCACCATGTCGCATTCCTGGAACGCGTCATAACCGATCAGTGAACTGTGTACCTGGCCGGACAGCACCACCAGCGGAATGGAATCCATATAAGCCGTCGCAATACCCGTGATCGCATTGGTTGCACCGGGACCGGACGTCACCAGCACCACGCCCACTTCGCCCGTGGCGCGCGCATAACCATCTGCCATATGAACAGCCGCCTGCTCATGTCTCACCAGTACATGATCAATCCCGCCGACCGTGTGCAGTGCATCATAGATATCCAACACCGCTCCGCCGGGATAACCGAATACCTGCTTAACGCCCTGATCGATTAACGATCGAACGACCATCTCGGCTCCTGACAACATCTCCATGGTTTTGCCTCCAGGCTTTTTATTTCTTCTATAGGATGACTTTTATTTCAGCAAACTGTTCTATCAAGCAGCAATCTCACGTTAAATCGCTGAATTTTAGGCCTTTGCACAAGATTGATGATAACCCTGCTGTTGTTATTGGCGTTGCTAACTCAACTCAGTACCTTAGCGTGAGAATTTAGGTCAGGCAAACGCCAAAATAGGGATGACACGTTCTGATTATTGCGACGCGCTGCCTGCCCTCACCCGTTCGCTACAAAACACTGCCTGCAGAGGGTAACCAGTCAGAAATATCAGGAAGGCGGGAAAAATTACAGGATTAAATTATGTCTGAGGCTGTCATCAGCATGAAGGGTAAACCGGCGAACAGGCGTTCGCCGGTGACAAATAAAACAGCTTCGGCTGGCGCTACTCGCTGTAAAGTTCGTCGATTTCCTTTTTATAGCGGCTGAAAATCACCTTGCGACGCAGTTTGAGCGTGGGTGTCAGCTCGCCCGCTTCCATCGTGAACGGTTTAATCAGCAGTACGAATTTTTTCACCTGCTCAAATCCGGCCAGATCATGCTGGATTTCACGTAACTGATGGGCAAACAATGACAGGATCTGTTCGTTTTTTACCAGGCCACTGCGGTTGAGATAATCAATATGGTGGGTCTGCGCATACATATTCAGCACATCAAAATCCGGCACGATAAGCGCGGATACGAAGTGACGCTCATCGGCAATGACCGCCGCCTGTTCGATATACCGATCCTGCACCAGCGTGCCTTCGATACGCTGCGGCGCAATATATTTACCCCCCGAGGTTTTCATCAGGTCTTTCAGCCGTTCGGTAATAAAAACATTCCCTTCTGCGTCCATTTTTCCTGCATCACCGGTTTTGAACCAGCCATCGGCGGTAAAGCTGGCGGCAGTCTCTTCCGGTTTATTGAAGTATCCGCGCAACAGCGTCGGCCCGCGTACCTGGATCTCATTTTCATCACCAATGCGCACTTCGATTTCCGGCAGCGCTGTCCCCACTGAGCCGAAACGAAAATTCTGCTCTTCCCAACAGGTGACGGTCGCGCACGTTTCCGTCAGACCGTACCCGTATTTGATGTGCAGACCGAGGGATTCAAAAAACAGGATCACATTGTCATCCAGGCTCGCACCGGCTGCGGGCAGAAAACGTAAGTTGCCGCCGAGCAGACCTCTGAGCTTTTTGAGCACCAGCTTATCGGCCAGAAAATGCGCCGGGGATAACCAGAAGGGGTAACGTTCGCCACGGCGCTCAATAAGAAACTTCTCTTTACCCTGCGCCACCGCCCAGTGGAATAAGCGCTTTTTGACCGTGCCCGCGCGGGCCACTTTGTCATGAATCGCACTGAACACTTTTTCATAAAAACGCGGCACGGCGCACATCACGGTAGGCTTCACCGCCGCAAGAGCATCACGCACCAAATCCGTTTCGCGCAGGAAGACATTCTGCGCGCCGCTGTGCATCACAAAGAAACTCCATGCGCGTTCAAATACGTGCGCCAGCGGCAGGAAGCACAGGGAGATATCGCTGTCGGAAATCGTCAGGCGTTTTTCATGCTGTTTCAGCTGAGTTGCCATGCTGCGATAATCCAGCATCACGCCTTTTGCTTCCCCGGTCGTACCCGAGGTGTAAATCAGGGTGAAGAGATCGTTGAGATCGCAGCCGCCGATCCGCCCGGTGAGCCCGGCGGATAATGCCGGATCCGAGGCAACCGTCTGAGAAACGTGTCTGGCGATAGAAACGCCCTGTAAATCGACGTCGTTATCCAGCACCAGAATATGTTTGAGCTGCGGGCATAATTCACGCAAAGCCACGGCGGCATCATATTGCTTCTGACCCACCACAAACAAAATGCGGATATCGGCATCATTGAGCACGTATGCCGATTGCGCAGGCGTATTGGTGGCATACACCGGCACCGTGACCGCGCGCACCTGCAAAATCGCCAGATCCGCCGTCGCCCATGCGATGGAATTATTGCCGCAGATGGCGATCCGCTCCTGAATCCCTGCCTGCTCCTGCAACAGAAGATGAGATAACGCATCCACATTCTCGCCCAGCTGACGCCAGGTCAGTGCAGTGTGCGCAGCTGGCGACCACTCGCGAAAGGCTGTTTGGTCGGCACGCGTCATCACCTGTTGGCGAAAACGGGTGATCAGATGATAGTCATTTAAGGTTGGATTCATTCAGCGTCTATACCGGCGTCCAGCGCAGCGCACCGGGGCGGCTGACTGTATTGCTCTGTTACAAAGATTTAACGCAGTCTACCGGCAAATATTGTGCGGCGAAACGAAATTATAGCGGGTGAGAAAATGCCGGCTGGCAACCGCGATGGGTGAACGGAGAGAGGAAAAAAACCTGCATAGCCTTAACGAGGAGAAAAAAACTACGCAGGATAAATCACTTCAAATTAAATCATAATCAGCCATTTTTACTTCAGCACGCGCCGAAGTAAAAATGATGTTCTATACGGGATCAGGCCGTGGCAACACACTGGCTCAATAAAGATTTCATCCACATATTGCCGCGATCTTTGCTGGATGACTCATGCCATGACAAATAACAGGTCAGCTGATTTTTCATCCAGGGTAAAGGAATGACAGATAAATTCAGTATTCCGGCGTTGGCCTGCGCTAACCAGCGAGGAACCAGCGCCACCATGTCTGTTTTTGAAACCACTTCCATTACGCTGTAAAGATCAGTGCCCTGATAAGCAATTAAAGATTGTAATTCTGGATCATCATAATAAGGTCCGCTGAAAGAGTAGAAACGATCAATCATCATCACCGCGTGTTTTTCTCTCAGATATTTCTCATCTGACATATATGGACTGATTCGCGGATGATTCTGCGAAGCCACCAAAACCAGCTCATCATTAAATAAAGGCTCATTACAGAAATCAGCACGTTCGAATTTACGATAGCTGATCATAAACTCGATATTCTGGTAGCGCAGCTGATGTTCAATATTATCATTAACAATGGTTTGTAATTTAATACTGACGCTGCTGGCTAAGGTATCTACTGCATGCAGAACCTGTGATGTCAGGCGCTTATCCAGCGGGCTGCAAATCGCCACGTTGAACTGGCGCATGCTGACGGTAGGGTCAAAACCGGCACCGGGTAATTCATTCATGACCAGTTGCAACGCCTGACGCACCGGGCCAAAAAGCTGGCGGGCACGCATTGTCGGTTGAATGCCACGGCCATAGCGGACAAACAAATCATCATTAAACATGATTTTTAAACGAGCCACCGCATTACTGACGGCCGGTTGAGACATACCCAGCATATTTGCAGCACGGGTAATATTTTGTAATTGCATGACAGCATCAAAAACTGTCAGCAAATTCAGATCGACGTTACGAAGATGTGTTTCAGGTTCAGGAGTTTTCACTGAGTTTTCGGTAATGATGTCTGACATAACAATCCTCACTAAAGAGCATCAGACTCGCAGAAGAATGATTATCTTTAATTGATATGATTAAAAAAATCGGCACAGTGACATCAGACTAATTAACAAATAGCTGACAATGAGCGCGTGCCATTTAATATTATTATTTTTAGAAAGATACGCGAATACGGCTTTAAATAATAAGAAAGCAAAATATAAAATTCATTTCCTTCTAAAAAAACTGATGATATAAGACATTAAAATACTTGCACGAACAACATGCAAAAAATGAATAATAAATTAAGCAGCAGTAAATCATCTCCAATCCCTTGTATTACATTGCTTTTTTACAGGCATAGTTCGTCAAATGTCCATATTTAGACTTTTTTTTGTGCAATTAAATGCCGGAGTTCGCCATGAATTCTTTAAGCTAAACACATTCTTACAAACAGAGTTTTATGCTAAATGAGAGTCAGTTTCATTTGTGAGTTTTCACGGTATTTCCACACGCTGAAGGTTGACATACCTGGCGCATTCCCGTATCAATTTAAGCACTGTTTAAACGACGTCCGTTTAACAACCCTATTACGAGAAGCTGAAAACATGTTTATGACTACCCGTCTCCTAGGCCTACTACTCAACGCAGAAAATTTGCGCGGTAAGCCAGTGGGCGAAAATCAGAACTGATTCAACTTCCACAGACAACAAACCCGCGCCGATGCGCGGGTTTTTTTTTACCTCCCGCAGGGCGCGAATAATAAAACAGACAAGGAACAACCCATGAGCGAGCAAGTCATTATTTTCGATACCACGCTGCGTGACGGTGAACAGGCGTTACAAGCCAGCCTGAGTGTTAAAGAGAAGATTCAGATTGCAATGGCGCTGGAGAGAATGGGCGTTGACGTGATGGAAGTCGGCTTCCCGGTGTCCTCTCCCGGCGATTTCGAGTCTGTACAGACTATCGCGCGCCAGATTAAAAACAGCCGTGTTTGCGGTCTGGCCCGCTGCGTTGACGGCGATATCGATGCCGCTGCTGAAGCGTTGCGCGTTGCCGAAGCTTTCCGTATTCACGTCTTCCTGGCCACATCCACCCTGCACATTGAGTCCAAACTGAAGCGTTCGTTTGATCAGGTGCTGGAGATGGCAACGCATTCCGTAAAACGTGCCCGTAACTATACTGATGACGTCGAATTCTCCTGCGAAGACGCAGGCCGTACCCCGCTGGATAACCTGTGCCGTGTCGTAGAAGCGGCAATCAAAGCCGGTGCGACCACCATTAACATCCCTGACACCGTCGGTTACACCACGCCGGTTCAGTTCGGTGGCATCATCACCAATTTGTATGAACGCGTGCCTAACATTGATAAAGCGATTATCTCCGTTCACTGTCACGACGATCTGGGCATGGCGGTCGGTAACTCCATCGCCGCAATCCAGGCCGGTGCGCGTCAGGTTGAAGGCACCCTGAACGGTATCGGCGAACGCGCCGGGAATACCGCGCTGGAAGAAGTGATCATGGCGATCCGCACCCGTTCGGATTACATGAACGTCCATACCAATATCAATCACAAAGAAATCTACCGCACCAGCCAGATTGTCAGCCAGATCACCAACATGCCGATCCCTGGCAACAAAGCGATTGTCGGTTCTAACGCCTTCGCGCACTCCTCCGGTATCCATCAGGATGGCGTGCTGAAAAATCGCGAAAACTACGAAATCATGACCCCGGAATCCATCGGTCTGAACCAGATTCAGCTGAACCTGACGTCCCGCTCCGGCCGTGCTGCCGTGAAGCATCGTATGGAAGAAATGGGCTACAAAGAGTCCGATTACAATATGGATCATTTGTATACCGCGTTCCTGAAGCTGGCAGACAAAAAAGGTCAGGTTTTCGACTACGATTTAGAAGCACTGGTGTTCATTAATAAGCAGCAGGAAGAGCCGGAATTTTACCGTCTGGATAACTTCAGCGTGCAGTCCGGTTCCAACATTACCGCGACCGCATCAGTCAATCTGGCCTGCGGCGAAGAGGTCATCACCGAAGCCGCGACCGGCAACGGCCCTGTTGATGCCGTGTATCAGGCCATCAACCGCATCACCGGCTATCAGATCGAACTGGTGAAATATCAGCTGAGCGCGAAAGGCCAGGGCCGCGATGCGCTGGGTCAGGTTGACGTGGTGGTTTCCTTTAATGGCCGCCGCTTCCACGGTGTCGGTCTGGCAACAGACATCGTCGAATCCTCCGCGAAAGCGATGGTCCATGTACTGAATAACATTTGGCGCAGCAAACAAGTTGAGATTGAAAAACAACGTTTGCAGCAGGAAAGTCAGCAACACAACATTCAAAATAATCAGGAAACGGTGTGAACATGAGCAAGTCCCATCATATTGCCGTCTTACCCGGAGACGGAATTGGCCCGGAAGTCATGGCCCAGGCATACAAAGTGCTGGACGCAGTACGTCAGCGTTTTGGTCTGAACATTACCACCAGCGAATACGATGTGGGTGGCGCAGCCATCGACAAACACGGCAGCCCGTTGCCGGAAGCCACCGTCGCCGGTTGCGAAAACGCGGATGCGATCCTGTTCGGCTCGGTCGGTGGCCCGAAATGGGAACATCTGCCGCCAAACGATCAGCCTGAGCGCGGCGCATTACTGCCGCTGCGTAAGCACTTCAAACTGTTCAGCAACCTGCGCCCTGCCCGTCTGTATCAGGGGCTGGAAGAGTTCTGCCCGCTGCGTGCAGACATCGCGGCCAAAGGCTTCGATATTCTGTGCGTCCGCGAACTGACCGGTGGCATTTACTTCGGTCAGCCGAAAGGCCGCGAAGGTCAGGGCATGCACGAAAAAGCCTTTGATACCGAAGTGTATTACCGCTTTGAAATTGAACGCATCGCCCGTATCGCTTTTGAATCTGCGCGCAAACGCCGCAGCAAAGTGACGTCCATCGATAAAGCGAACGTGTTGCAGACCTCAATAATGTGGCGCGAAGTGGTAAACGAAATCGCTAAAGATTACCCGGATGTCAGCCTGAGCCACATGTACATCGATAACGCGACCATGCAGCTGATTAAAGATCCGTCGCAGTTCGACGTGCTGCTGTGTTCCAACCTGTTCGGCGACATCCTGTCTGACGAATGCGCGATGATCACCGGTTCAATGGGCATGCTGCCTTCTGCCAGTATGAACGAGCAGGCGTTTGGTTTGTTCGAACCAGCGGGCGGTTCAGCGCCGGATATCGCCGGTAAAAACATCGCGAACCCGATTGCACAAATCCTGTCTGCCGCGCTGTTGCTGCGTTACAGCCTGGGTGCGGATGATGCCGCTAACGCTATCGAGCAGGCCGTTAATAAAGCACTGGAAGCGGGACACCGCACCGGCGATTTGGCGAACGGTCAGCAGGCGTTGGGCACCAGTGAAATGGGCGACATTATTGCCCGCTTTGTGAAAGAAGGGGCATAACATGGCGAAGACTCTGTATCAAAAATTGTATGACGCGCACGTCGTTTACGAAGCGCCAAACGAAACGCCACTGTTGTACATCGACCGTCATCTGGTGCATGAAGTCACCTCTCCGCAGGCTTTCGACGGCCTGCGTGCGATGGGGCGTCCGGTGCGTCAGCCGGGTAAAACTTTCGCGACCATGGACCATAACGTGTCCACGCAAACCAAAGACATCAATGCGAGCGGCGAGATGGCGCGCATTCAGATGCAGGAACTGATCAAGAACTGCTCAGAATTCGGCGTGCAGTTGTATGACCTGAACCACCCGTTTCAGGGCATCGTTCACGTCATTGGCCCTGAACAAGGCATGACCTTGCCGGGCATGACCATCGTGTGCGGCGATTCACACACCGCCACCCACGGCGCATTTGGTTCACTGGCGTTCGGTATCGGGACATCAGAAGTGGAACACGTGCTGGCGACGCAAACCCTGAAACAGGGCCGCGCCAAAACCATGAAAATCGAAGTCACCGGCGATGCGCCTGCCGGTATCACCGCAAAAGATATCGTGCTGGCAATTATCGGCAAAACCGGCAGCGCCGGCGGTACCGGCCATGTGGTGGAATTCTGCGGTAAAGCCATTGAAGCGCTGAGCATGGAAGGTCGTATGACCCTGTGCAACATGGCGATTGAGATGGGCGCTAAGGCCGGTCTGGTTGCACCGGACGAAACGACTTTTGCCTATCTGAAAGGCCGTCAGTTTGCCCCGAAAAACCAGAACTGGGATGCCGCAGTAGAATACTGGAAAACCCTGAAAACCGACGAAACGGCTCAGTTCGACAGCATCGTGACGCTGGATGCCGCAGACATCGCACCGCAAGTCACCTGGGGAACGAATCCGGGTCAGGTGATGGGCGTTAATCAGGTGATCCCAAATCCTTCTTCCTTCGCCGATCCGGTTGAGCGCGCTTCCGCAGAAAAAGCACTGGCCTATATGGATCTGCAACCGGGCATTAAACTGACCGACGTCGCGATCGACAAAGTGTTTATCGGTTCCTGCACCAACTCGCGTATTGAAGATTTACGCGCCGCCGCCGCCGTTGCCAAAGGTCGCAAAGTCGCCACCGGCGTACAGGCGATTGTGGTGCCAGGCTCCGGCCCGGTAAAAGCTCAGGCGGAAGAAGAAGGTCTGGATAAGATCTTCATCGAAGCCGGCTTTGAATGGCGCTTGCCAGGCTGCTCAATGTGTCTGGCGATGAACAACGACCGTCTGGAACCGGGCGAACGTTGCGCGTCCACCAGCAACCGTAACTTCGAAGGCCGTCAGGGCCGTGGCGGACGCACGCATCTGGTCAGCCCGGCGATGGCTGCGGCTGCCGCGGTGACCGGTCGTTTCGCTGACATTCGTGATTTGAACTGAGGAAAACACCATGGCTAAATTTACCCAACACATCGGTCTGGTGGTTCCGCTGGATGCAGCAAACGTCGATACCGATGCCATTATCCCAAAACAGTTTTTACAGAAAGTGACGCGTACCGGTTTCGGTCAGCACCTGTTCAACGACTGGCGTTTTCTGGACGATGCCGGTCAGGTACCTAATCCTGATTTCGTGCTGAACAAACCGCGTTATAAAGGCGCGAGTATTTTGCTGGCACGCGAAAACTTCGGCTGCGGTTCTTCCCGCGAACATGCGCCGTGGGCATTGACCGATTACGGTTTTCACGCAGTGATTGCGCCGAGTTTTGCCGATATCTTTTATGGCAACTCGTTCAACAATCAGCTGCTGCCGATTACCCTGAGCGATGCAGAAATAGACGAATTATTTGCGCTGGTTGAAGCGAACGAGGGCATCACGTTTGTGGTGGATCTGGAAGCGCAGACCGTAAAAGCGGGCGATAAAAGCTATCCGTTTGTGATTGACAGTTTCCGCCGTCATTGCATGATCAACGGTCTGGACAGCATCGGCCTGACGCTGCAACACGAAACCAATATCTCCAGCTACGAAAAGAATCAGCCTGCCTTTATGCAGTGATGACGGTTTCGCCGCTATAAAAAAACCCGCGACATTCGCGGGTTTTTTCTTATCAGCAAGATTCAGACATCCTTCACTTTATACATCAGCCCCAGCGCCAGAACCGCGAGCACCGTCGCCGCCCAGTACACCGGATAATGCCCGAAGTTTTCCACGATGAAGCCCTGTAACAAACCCGCGCAAATGACGCCGGTCGAGATACTGTTGGTGAACAACGTGGTCGCTGAACCTGCGCGCCCCGGCATCAGATCCTGAAAATAGAGCATGCCTATCCCGGCCACGATACCGATGAAAATCGCGTTGAACAGTTGCAGGATCATCAGCGCCGCTTTGAACTGAAACGCCACCAGTCCTGCATAGAAAACCACCCCGCTCGCCACGGCATACAGCATCAGCTTGCGTTTGCCGGTGCGCCTGACCAGATAGCCGGCCAGCAACATCGCCGGGATCTCCAGCCCGGCGGCCGTTCCCATCAGCAACCCTGCCAGCCCTTCCGGCAATCCCAGATCGCTGGTGATATAAAGCGGCATATCAATGACGTACATGATGTTGCAGGTCCACATCAGCAGGGATGAAAAGAACAGCAGCCGTACGTCTCTGTTGCGCCACGCGCTGACCGGCACCACTTTTTCGTCCACCGGTTGCTCGACGCGCGGCACAGAAGGCAGAAAGAAAACGATCATCAGAATGCTGCCGACAAACACCGCCGCGGCACTCAGGTACATCGGGGTGAAGCCATAATTGAGCGCCAGCATAAACGAGAGCGGCGGGCCGAGGACCCAGGCCAGCGACAACATCGCACGCATCATCGAGCTGAACATCACCACTTCGCTCGATGAGCGATCGGCATGTTCACGCGCCAGCGCAAACAGCTGCGGCATCGAGGCATTTCCGATCGCCGCCAGCAGCACGCCGACGGTGATCAGCACCAGATAATCGCGGCTGAAAGCAAACACCAGGCTGTTACCGAGCGCCATCAGACAGCAGAAAATCAACAGCTTGCGCCGGTCGCCTTTGTTATCCGAGCGGTTAGCCAGCAGAAAGCTAATCGCGATTCCGGCAATCGCATTGACGGTATAAAAGAAGCCGACCCACAGCGGCCGCACTTTCACTTCGTTGGTCAGAAACAGACTGAGCGTCGGCGCCTGCAGTGCGCCTGCAATACCACACAGTAAGGAAACCACCAGAAAGGTGACATAAATGGCATTAATACGAGGTTTTGACATAACGTCGTCCCTGAGAAATGAAAGCAGATAAAGCAAGACAGACAGTGTAGCGAAGTTTCAGGCGGTTCTGGAAAATGAGCATAAAAAAACCAGTGAGTCGCCCCACTGGCTGGTGAAATTACACCATTACTCAGAAAATCGAATTCGGATCAAACCTGCCGTGAAAAGATTACAGACGCTGGCGATACTCTTTTTCATCCACGGAATCAATATCCCACTGGGTGAGACGGGACAGAATATCCAGACGATATTGCACCGGAACCCAGGACAGCCAGTCTGCATGATTTTTAGAGGCGTTCCTCTTTATGGCTTCAAAATAACGCTGGTAAAAACGGGCGTTCAGACTGCGTTTCATGCTGACCTCCGGGTGTTCACAACAGGCTTTCGTTGAGAAACAGTATCGGAGTAATATGAGGAAAGATAAATTGATGAAGATCGCCCACGGAGCTCCTCTTTTATGTCCTCGCCCCGACTGCAACAACAGTTCATTCGTTTATGGCAAAGCTGTCACGGTGAAGAAACCGAAACGACATTACAGGCGTTATCGGAAGTCCTGAATTGTTCACGCAGGCACATGCGCTCGCTGCTCAGCACCATGCAGGAACAGGGCTGGCTGACGTGGGACGCAGAGGCCGGGCGCGGCAAACGATCCACGCTGCGTTTTCTGTATACCGGGCTGGCACTACGGCAACAGCGGGCCGAAGAACTGCTGGAGCAGGATCATATTGATCAACTGGTGCAACTGGTCGGCGATAAAACGCAGGTGCGCCAGATGCTGTTATCACAGCTCGGCCGCAGCTTTCGACAGGGTAAACATATCCTGCGGGTGCTCTACTACCGTCCGCTGTTTAACCTGCTGCCCGGCACCATGCTGCGCCGTTCAGAAACACACATCGCCCGGCAAATCTTTAGCGGCCTGACACGCATAAATGAGGAAAAAGGGGAAGTTGAAGGTGATTTAGCCCATCACTGGCAGGAAATTTCACCGCTGCACTGGCGTTTCTATCTGCGTCCTGCCATTCATTTTCATCATGGCCGTGAGCTGGAGATGGCCGATATCATCGCCACCTTTACCCGCCTGACCTCGCATCCGCTGTTCAGCAACCTGAAATCCGTCACCACGCCCACGCCGAATGTCATTGATGTCCATCTGAATGAGCCTGACCGCTGGCTGCCGTGGTTGTTCGGCAATGTTCACGCGATGATTTTGCCGCAGGAATGGCAATCACTCCCTGATTTCGCCCGTCATCCGGTCGGCACCGGCCCTTACGCCGTGGTGCGTAATCTGAAAACGCAGCTGCGTATCCGCGCCTTTGATGATTATTTCGGGTTCCGGGCGCTGATCGATGAAGTGAATATCTGGGTGTTGCCGGAGCTGAGTGAAGAACTGGTGCATTCCGGTGTTCAGCTACAGGCGGATGAATCCGGTAAAAGCGAGCTAGAAAGCCGCCTCGAAGAAGGCTGCTATTTCCTGTTATTTGACCAGCGTTCGCCGGTCGGCCAGTCAGAGGAAACGCGCCGGTGGCTGTGCGACTTACTCAACCCCATCGCACTGCTCAGTAATGCAGAGCCGATTTTTCAGCGCTACTGGTCCCCGGCTTACGGCCTGCTGCCGCGCTGGCACCATAAGGCGCCACAGCCGCGACCGCCCAAACCGCAAAATCTGACGGAGGTGACGCTGACGTTCTACGGTGAGCACTCCGAGCATCACGCCATCTGCAATGCGCTGCGCCCGCTGCTGACGGCGGAAGGTATCGAACTGATCATTCAGGTGGTGGATTACGCGGTCTGGTATCGCGGCGACGCCAACAGCGATGTGTGGCTCGGCAGCGCCAACTTCACCCTGCCGCTGGAGTTTTCGCTGTTCGCGCATTTCTACGAATTACCGCTGGCAAAACATTGCTTTAGCGAAGACATGAGTCAGGACGCCGCGCAGTGGCACGCGGGAAATTTATCCATCGCCAAATGGAGCCAGAAACAAACGGCCAGCCATCAGATCCATCCGCTGTTTCACCACTGGCTGGTCTTGCAGGGGCAGCGCAGTATGCGCGGCGTGCGCATGAATACGCTTGGCTGGTTCGACTTCAAATCCGCCTGGTTTGCGCCACCGGACAGTTAATCGGACTATCGCATCGCGCCGTTAATCTCTAGAATGACATCCGTTCTCAACGGGGTGCCCGAGTGCGTTCTTTTTTTATAAAGAATGAGCTCGATCTTTAAACGCCGCGAGCGCGTGTTCAGCGGGTGAAGTCCAGCGCACAGAAAGCAGAGCGTACACACGGTACGTGAGCATTTCGAGCACTGCACGACACCCGATCAACACACGCTCAGCAAGTTTAAAAGGCTGAGATTTGAAACCCGTCGAACCTGATCCGGTTAATCCCGGCGGAGGGATTTGAGACTGCGCGATGCTTACTCAAAATCCTTTGCCCTTTCATTTTTTTGGAGCGCAAAGTTGAAAAAAATATTGTCCTGCCTGCTGTTACTTTCTGCACCTGCCCTGGCTGCAAAACCTGTTCTGACGGTTTACACCTACGACTCTTTCTCTGCCGACTGGGGCCCTGGCCCGGCGATCAAAAAAGCCTTTGAGGCGCAATGTGGCTGCGAGCTGAAATACGTTGCGCTGGAAGATGGCGTGTCTTTACTGAACCGTCTGCGGATGGAAGGCAAGAACAGCAAAGCGGACGTGGTTCTCGGGCTGGATAACAACCTGTTGCAGGCCGCTGAGCAAACCGGTTTATTCGCCAAAGCACCGAAAACCGACGCCAAACTGACCGTGCCGGGCGGCTGGAAAGACACCACCTTCGTGCCTTACGATTACGGCTATTTCGCGTTCGTCTATGACAAAAACAAACTGAAGAACCCGCCAAAAAGCCTCGATGAACTGATCAACAGCAATCAGAACTGGAAAGTGATTTATGAAGATCCGCGCACCAGTACACCGGGTCTGGGCCTGATGCTGTGGATGCAAAAAGTCTATGGTGATAAAGCGCCAGAGGCGTGGGAAAAACTGGCGAAGAAAACCGTCACCGTGACCAAAGGCTGGAGTGAAGCCTACGGGTTATTCCTCAAAGGCGAAAGCGATCTGGTGCTGAGCTACACCACCTCTCCGGCGTACCACATCGTGGAAGAGAAGAAAGACAATTACGCGGCTGCGGATTTCACCGAAGGCCATTACATGCAGGTTGAAGTGGCCGGCCAGCTGGCCAACAGCAAGCAACCTAAACTGGCTGAAGCGTTCATGAAATTCGTCACTACGGAAGATTTCCAGAAAGTGATCCCATCCGGCAACTGGATGTATCCGGTGATTAACACGCCGCTGCCTGACGCCTTTAAACAACTGACCGTACCGGCCAAATCCCTGCAATACAGCGCACAGGATGTTGCCACCCACCGTTCACAATGGATCCAGGCATGGCAGAACGCCGTCAGCCGTTGATCCCGCGCTGGCTGTGGCCGGGTGCCGTCGCTTCGCTGGCTATGTTGCTGGTGGCGGCACTGGCGTTAGGTTCTCTGTGGCGTCATGCGCCGCAGATGAGCGGCACCTCACTCTGGCAGGATCCCTATCTCTGGCACGTGATCCGCTTTACCTTCTGGCAGGCGCTGCTTTCGGCGCTCTGCTCCGTGCTGCCCGCGATTTTACTGGCGCGTGCGCTGTTTCGCCGCCGTTTCCCCGGCCGTCAGCTGTTATTACGTTTGTGCGCAATGACGCTGGTGCTGCCGGTTCTGGTCGCGGTGTTTGGCATTCTCAGCGTCTACGGGCGACAGGGCTGGCTGGCACAGATATGCGGCTGGCTGGGCGTGGATTACCGTTTCTCGCCGTATGGTTTACAGGGCATTTTGCTGGCGCACGTATTTTTCAATCTGCCGCTGGCGACGCGTCTGTTAGTGCAGGCGCTGGAAAACATCGCCGTGGAACAGCGCCAGCTTGCCGCGCAGCTCGGGATGAACGCCTGGCAGCAATTCCGTTTTGTTGAATGGCCTGCCCTGCGCCGGCAGATTTTCCCCGCGGCTGCGTTAATCTTCATGCTGTGTTTTGCCAGCTTCGCCACCGTGCTTTCACTGGGCGGCGGCCCGCAGGCGACCACCATTGAGCTGGCCATTTATCAGGCGCTCAGCTACGACTACGATTTAAGCCGTGCCGCCACGCTGGCGCTGGTGCAGCTGTTCTGTTGTCTGGCGCTGGTGCTGCTCAGTCAGAAACTCAGTCAGGCATTGCCGGTCGGGCAGACGCATGCTCAGCGCTGGCGAAACCCCGATGATTCTCTGCTGCGCCGTATCGCCGATGGCGTATTGATTGGTCTGGCATTGTTGCTGATCCTGCCGCCGCTGCTGGCCGTGATGTTTGATGGTGTCAACCGCGCGGCGGTCAGCGTGCTGCAACAAACCGCGCTCTGGCAGGCATTATGGACCTCTGTGCGCATCGCGCTCGGCAGCGGAGTCATGTGTGTTTTGCTGACCATGATGCTGTTGTGGAGCAGCCGCGAGCTGCGTTTACGTCAGCGAAACGGCTGGGCGCAGGCGATGGATCTGAGCGGCATGCTGATCCTCGCGATGCCCGGTATCGTGCTGGCGACCGGCTTTTTCCTGCTGCTTGGCGATACTACAGGTTTGCCGCAATCGCCGTGGCCTCTGGTGATCATGACCAATGCGCTGATGGCGGTGCCTTACGCATTAAAAGTGCTGGATAATCCGATGCGCGACGTCGCCGAGCGCTATAACCCGCTGTGCCTTTCGCTGGATATGCGCGGCTGGCAGCGCCTGCGTTGGGTGGAACTCCGCGCGCTGAAACGCCCTATTGCGCAGGCGCTGGCGTTTGCCTGCGTGCTGTCGCTGGGAGATTTCGGCGTGATCGCCTTGTTCGGCAATGAGAATTTCCGCACCCTGCCGTTTTATCTGTATCAGCAGATCGGTGCCTATCGCAGCCAGGACGGTGCGGTGACGGCGCTGTTACTTCTGTTGTTATGCTTCCTGTTATTCACCCTGATTGAGAAACTGCCGGGCCGCCATGCTGACGCTGAATAAACTGACGTATTTGTACGAACATCTGCCGATGCGCTTCGATTTGCAGATCGACGCCGGTGAGCGCGTGGCCATCCTCGGCCCGAGCGGCGCGGGGAAAAGTACCCTGCTCAGCCTGACCGCTGGTTTTCTGTCGCCGGTCAGCGGGCAGATCCTGCTTAATGGCGCCGATCACAGCGCAACGCCACCGGCTAAGCGCCCGGTATCGATGCTGTTTCAGGAAAACAATCTGTTCTCACATCTGACCGTACGTCAGAACATGGGGCTGGGGCTGCATCCGGGGCTGAAACTGACGGCACAACAAAAGCAGGAACTGGAGGAGATCGCCCGGCAGGTGGGGTTGAGTGATTGTCTGGCGCGGTTGCCGTCGCAGCTTTCCGGCGGTCAGCGTCAGCGTGTCGCCCTGGCACGCTGCCTGTTGCGCAGCCAGCCGATTTTACTGCTCGACGAGCCGTTTTCGGCGCTCGATCCGGCGCTGCGCAGTGAAATGCTGAGTTTGCTCGATAAGGTCTGCGGGCAACGTCAACTCACGCTGCTGATGGTGTCGCATAATCTGGATGACGCAGCGCGGATTGCGCCGCGCACGTTGCTGATTGTCGATGGCAGGATTTTCTACGATGGCCCGACGCAGGCGCTGGTAAACGGTAGTGCGCCGGAGGCCAGAGTATTAGGAATCGACGCTTCAGGAAGTAAACCTGATATCAGCGCGTAATGACGTTCCACAGCAGATGGCCGTAAACCGGCATCATCGGTTGCTTGCTGAGCATCACCAGACTGACCACCGTCGCCACCACGCTCAGGATGCAGACAATGCGTAATCTTGGCAGCGTCAGCCATTTGCTCATGAAGTCAGGTGAGCTTTTACCGGCACGGAACCAGCGCCACCCCAGCCACGCACTGAGCCAGATAAGCATCACGCTGATAAACAACATCCACTTGAAAACGCCGCTGTTGTGACTGGCAGGAATGTCGATCGCCACACCCGCCAGGATCCCCGGCAGAAAATACACCGGCGGCCAGGTGATGCAGCCGACAATATTTGGTGGGGCGAATTTATACGGCGGCAGATTGAGCATACCGGCGACCAGCGGCACCAGCGGACGCGTCGGACCGATAAAACGGCCTAAAATCACCGTGGCAAAACTGTGACGATCCAGCGCATAACCGGTTTTATCCAGTAATGACTGGTAACGTTTGAGGAAGCGCCAGCGATGCAGCGGCTCCTTGAAACCACGGCCAATGAAATACGAGGCCCAGTCTCCCAGGAAACACCCCAGACCGGCGGCAAGCCAGGCTTCGTATAATCCCACCTGACCACTGCCAATCAGCGTGCCGAGCGTCGCCATCATGACGGTACCCGGCAGGATCAGCCCCACCAGCGCCAGCGACTCGAAAAAAGCCACCACGGCGACAATAATTAACGCGAAGCCCACCGACTGAGCGACCAGATGTTGTAGATAGGCTTCCATATATTCCCAGAATTCAGTTTCGCCTGCGCCAATTGCGCAGATAAATGAGACAAGTGTGAGTTTTCTGCCTTCTCATTGTAGTAAATACATTAAGCGGCTGAATTGTCAGTGCATGAACTATCACAGTCAACCGGGTAATTGTATGCGTATTTGGCAGAAACCTGAGCCATAGACAAAGACTGTATAAATAACCATACTCTGTATTGGATCCCGATATCTTCATCTGTACCGTTTCGAGGCGCTTATTACTTCCACCTTTGTTCGTCCCGCTCCTGCTGCCACTGATACCCCGCCGCGTCAGGGATTTGTGCTGACCCGCCACTGGCGCGACACGCCGCGCGGCACCGAGGTGGAACTGTGGCTGGCAACCGATGAAGGCGCACAGAAAATTCGTCTGCCATTGCAGGAATCCGTCGCGTTTATTCCGGCGGAACAGCGCCACGCCGCAGAACGCCTGCTGGCCGATGAAAAAAATGTCAGTTTGCGCGAATTACCGATGCAGGATTTCCATTCCCGCCCGGTTCTCGGCCTGTATTGCCCGCAACACCGTCAGCTGATGCGCATTGAGAAATTGCTGAAAGAAGGCGGCGTTCAGGTTTATGAGGCGGATATCCGCCCGCCGGAGCGCTTTCTGATGGAGCGGTATATCACCGCGCCCGTCTGGTTCAGCGGGAAACCGGGAGCAGGAAATCTTCTGCTCGACACCAAAATGAAGCCTGCCGAAGGCTACCGCCCGCCCATCAAGCTCTGCTCCCTGGATATCGAAACCAGCGGTAACGGCGAGCTTTACTGCATCGGGCTGGAAGGCTGCGGGCAGCGCCACGTGTATATGCTCGGGCCGCCCAATGGCGATCCGCACGCGCAGTTTGATTTCAATCTGGTTTATGTCGACAGCCGTCCGCAGTTGCTGGAAAAACTCAATGAGTGGCTGGAAACCTACGATCCCGACGCCATTATCGGCTGGAGCGTGGTGCAGTTTGATCTGCGGGTTTTACAAAAACACGCTGACCGCTACAAAATCCCGCTAAAATTCGGACGCGGCGGCGGGGAGCTGGAGTGGCGCGAGCACGGCTTTAAGCAGGGGCACTTTTTTGCCGCTGCGGCGGGCCGTCTGATTATTGACGGCATAGAAGCACTGAAATCGGCGTTCTGGAATTTCAATTCATTCAGCCTGGAATTCGTCTCGCAAAGTTTACTGGGCGAAGGCAAGGCCAGCGACAATCCCTATCAGCGGCTGGCCGAAATCGAACAGCGTTTTCGTGAAGATAAGCCGATGCTGGCGCGCTACAACCTGAAAGACTGCGAGCTGGTGACGCGCATTTTCGCCAAAACCGAACTGATGCCCTTCCTGCTCGAGCGCGCCTCGGTCACCGGCCTGGCGGTAGATCGCAGCGGTGGATCGGTGGCGGCATTTACTCACCTTTATTTACCGCGTATGCACCGCGCCGGTTATGTCGCACCCAACATGGGCGAACTGGAAGGGGAAATGAGCCCTGGCGGATTTGTGATGGATTCACGGCCCGGCCTGTATGATTCGGTGCTGGTGCTTGATTATAAAAGTCTGTATCCGTCAATTATCCGCACCTTCCTGATCGACCCGGTCGGCCTGGTCGCCGGGCTGCAACAACCGGACGATGAGCATTCGGTTCCCGGTTACCGCAACGCCCGCTTCTCGCGGGAAAAACATTGCCTGCCGGAGATCGTCCGTCAAATCTGGATGGGTCGGGAAGAAGCCAAAAAGCAAAAAAACAAACCGCTGTCTCAGGCGCTGAAAATCATCATGAACGCCTTTTACGGCGTGCTGGGGTCAAGCGGCTGCCGGTTCTTTGATCCGCGTCTCGCCTCGTCGATTACCCTGCGCGGACACGACATCATGCGTCAGACCCGCGAGCTGATTGAAGCCGAAGGATATCAGGTGATTTACGGCGATACCGATTCCACCTTTGTCTGGCTGAACAAGGCCCATTCGCAGGAAGACGCGAACGTCATTGGCCGCCATCTGGTAGAACAGGTGAATGCCTGGTGGAAAAACCATATCGGGCAGGTGTACGGGCTGGAGAGTGCGCTGGAGCTGGAGTTCGAAACGCACTACCAGCGCTTCCTGATGCCCACCATTCGCGGCTCAGAGACAGGCAGTAAAAAACGTTATGCCGGTCTGGTGAAAGATGCCGATGGCGAGCACATCGTCTATAAAGGGCTGGAAACCGTGCGCACCGACTGGACGAAACTGGCGCAGGAGTTCCAGCAGGAACTGTATCAGCGCGTGTTCCACCGCCAGCCTTATCAGGATTACGTCCGTGATTATGTCGCGCGCACGCTGGCGGGCGAGTTCGATGACAAACTGGTGTATCGCAAACGCCTGCGCCGTAAACTCAGCGATTATGAGAAAAATGTGCCGCCGCACGTGCGCGCCGCGAGACTTGCCGATGAATATAACGCCCTGCACGGCCGTGCGAAGCAGTACCAGAACGGCGGTTGGATCAGCTACGTTATGACCACGTCCGGGCCGGAACCGCTGGAAAACCGCCAGTCACCTGTCGATTATGACCACTACATTGAGCGCCAGCTTGAACCGGTGGCCGATGGCATTCTGCCTTTCCTTCACGATGATTTTGCTACACTCATTACGGGTCAGATGGGGCTATTTTAAGCAAAAGTTGATGCGCGCCCGGTGATTCGCAGGTGACGAATCGTTTACCTTCCATTACCATAGCGCCCTTTCCCATTTCTGAATCATCCTCACACAGTGAATCACTCCGTCCCTTCGGGCGGGGAAAGAAGACTATTGCCCACGCTTCATCAGAGGCATAGCAAGCATTGCGCAGTTGGCGTCACAGTTGCCATATCTGGAACACACAACACAGAGAGAGATTATGCCGTTTACATTGGGTCAACGCTGGATAAGCGATACGGAAAGCGAATTAGGATTAGGAACCGTGGTAGCAGTGGATGTACGCATGGTGACTTTGCTTTTCCCCGCCACCGGTGAAAACCGTTTGTATGCCCGAAATGATTCCCCGATCACCCGTGTGATGTTCAATCCCGGTGATACCATCAGTTGCCACGAAGGCTGGCAGTTGCAGGTCGAAGAGGTCGTTGAAGACAAAGGTCTGTTGACCTACATCGGCATCCGTCTTGATACAGAAGAAACCGGCGTCGCCATGCGTGAAGTGCTGCTCGACAGCAAGCTGACCTTCAGCAAACCGCAGGATCGCCTGTTCGCCGGCCAGATCGATCGCATGGATCGTTTCGCCCTGCGCTTCCGCGCCCGTAAATATCAGCGCGAGCAGTTCCGCCTGGAGTTCGGCGGCCTGCGCGGTATGCGCGCCAGCCTGATCCCGCACCAGTTGCACATCGCTTATGAAGTCGGTCAGCGTCATGCCCCGCGCGTATTGCTGGCCGATGAAGTGGGTCTGGGTAAAACCATCGAAGCAGGCATGATCATTCATCAGCAACTGCTGTCAGGCCGCGCCGAACGCGTGCTGATTGTGGTGCCGGAAACCCTGCAACACCAGTGGCTGGTGGAAATGCTGCGCCGCTTCAACCTGCGTTTCTCTCTGTTTGATGATGACCGCTACGCCGAATCCGTGCATGAGGCGACCAACCCGTTTGAAACTGAACAGCTGGTGATCTGCTCCCTCGATTTCGTGCGCCGCAATAAATCCCGTCTCGAGCAGCTTTCAGATGCGGCGTGGGACATGCTGGTGGTCGATGAAGCGCACCATCTGGTGTGGAGCGAAGACGCGCCAAGCCGCGAATATCAGGTTATCGAACAACTTTCTCAGCAAATCCCCAGCGTTCTGTTGCTGACCGCTACGCCTGAGCAGCTCGGTCAGGAAAGCCACTTTGCGCGTCTGCGCCTGCTGGATCCGGATCGTTTCCACGATTACGAAGAATTCATCGAAGAACAACAGCAGTATCAGCCGGTGGCAGATGCCGTCACGCTGTTACTGAATAAAGAACCGCTGACGCCACAAGCCCTGGCGTTGCTGGGTGAAAGCGTCGGCAACGCCGATACCGATGCCCTGCTGGCCGCCGCCAATAAAGGTGATGAAGCCGCAGCCAAACAGCTGGTTTCCATGCTGATGGACCGCCACGGCACCAGCCGCGTGCTGTTCCGTAACACCCGTCACGGCGTGAAAGGTTTCCCTGAGCGTCATCTGCAGGCGGTGAAACTGCCGCTGCCGACGCAGTATCAGACCGCCATTAAAGTCTCGGGCATTATGGGCGCGAAGAAATCCGCCGAAGCCCGTGCGCATGACATGCTGTACCCGGAGCAGATTTATCAGGAATTCGAAGGCGAGAACGCCACCTGGTGGAACTTTGATCCGCGCGTTGAATGGCTGCTCGGTTATCTGACCGCCAACCGCGACGAAAAAGTGCTGGTGATCTGCGCCAAAGCGGCCACCGCATTACAGCTGGAGCAGGTACTGCGTGAACGTGAAGCGATCCGCGCCGCCGTGTTCCATGAAGGTTTATCGATCATTGAGCGTGACCGCGCTGCCGCCTATTTCGCCTCGCAGGAAGATGGTGCACAGGTTCTGCTGTGTTCTGAAATCGGCTCCGAAGGCCGTAACTTCCAGTTCGCCAGCAAAATGGTGATGTTCGATCTGCCGTTCAACCCGGATCTGCTGGAACAACGTATTGGCCGTCTGGATCGTATCGGCCAGCAAAACAACATAGACATTATGGTGCCTTACCTCGAACAGACCGCGCAGTCGGTGCTGGTTCGCTGGTTCCATGAGGGGCTGGACGCGTTCGAACACACCTGCCCGACCGGACGCACCATTTATGACAGCGCCTATGAGCAACTGATCGCGTTCCTCGCCACGCCGGCTGAACAGGAAGGTCTGGACGACTTTATTCTCGAATGCCGCGCGGAACATGATGCGCTGAAAGAGAAGCTGGAAAATGGCCGCGACCGTCTGCTGGAGATGCACTCCAACGGTGGCGAGCGTGCGCAGCAGTTGGCAAAAGAGATCGGCGAGCAGGATAACGACGTGAATCTGGTTAACTTCGCGCTCAATCTGTTCGATATCGTGGGGATTAATCAGGAAGATCGCAGTGATAACCTGATCGTTCTGACGCCGTCCGATCACATGCTGGTACCGGATTTCCCAGGTCTGCCGGAAGAGGGTTGTACCGTGACCTTCGATCGTGAGCAGGCGCTGTCGCGTGAAGATGCGCAGTTCATTAGCTGGGAACACCCGATCGTGCGCAACGGTCTGGATCTGATCCTGTCCGGCGATACCGGCAGCTGTGCGGTGTCAATCCTGAAAAACAAAGCGCTGCCGGTGGGCACCATGCTGGCCGAGCTTATCTACGTGGTCGAGTGTCAGGCGCCTAAGCATCTACAGCTGACCCGCTTCCTGCCGCCAACGCCGGTGCGCATGCTGATGGACAGCAAAGGCACCAACCTGGCCGCGCAGGTAGAGTTCGAGAGCTTTAACCGTCAGTTAAATGCTATCAATCGTCATAACTCCAGCAAACTGGTGAACGCCGTGCAGCAGGATGTGCATAACATGTTGCAGCAGGCCGAACCGCAGATTGCAGAACAGGCGCGTGCGCTGATTGAAGCAGCTAAGGTAGAAGCCGACGCGCAACTGACGCAGGAACTTGCTCGTCTGAAAGCGCTGAAGGAAGTGAACCCGAACATTCGTGATGACGAACTGGAATCGGTAGACTCTAACCGTAAGCAAGTGCTGGCGAACCTGAACGATGCCAGCTGGCGTCTGGATGCGATCCGCCTGGTGGTGGTCAGCCATCAGTAAGCCCGACGGGGTGCAGCCGGTCTGCACCCCTCTTTTAAACCCGACACAGACTGAAACCGCTATGAGCGAACATCAACCGAACATGCCTGTCCCTTCAAACACCCGGCCGCTGGAAAACTATAATCCGCCGACCGATCCCTGGTTGCAGGTGATTTTTCAGGATGAACACATCATGGTGGTCAATAAGCCAAGCGGTCTGCTTTCGGTGCCGGGCAAGTTAGCTGAACATCAGGACAGCCTGATGACCCGTATTCAGCAGGCATTTCCTGAGGCGGAATCCGTACATCGTCTGGATATGTCGACCAGCGGCGTGATTGTGGTGGCACTGACCAAAGACGCCGAGCGCGAGCTCAAACGCCAGTTCCGCGAACGCGAAACCAAGAAAGTGTATATCGCGCGGGTCTGGGGACGGATGGAAGAAGATTACGGCATTATCGATTTACCGCTGATTTGCGATTACCCGAACCGGCCCAAGCAGAAGGTTTGTCATGAGACGGGCAAAAAGGCGCTGACGCAATACGAAGTGATGTCGTGGGACGACGATGGCACGACCCGCGTCCGGCTGCGGCCAATCACCGGACGTTCACATCAGTTACGCGTGCATCTTCTGGCGCTCGGACATCCGATTCTGGGGGATAAGTTTTACGCCCACCCCGCCGCGTTGGCCGCCGTGGATCGCCTGCAACTGCATGCGCAGGAATTGTCGTTTTACCATCCGGTTACCGATGAGCCGCTGGTGTTTAATTGCGAGCCGGATTTTTAATGCGGCCCGTAAAAAACAAAAAAGGCGCTGAATTCAGCGCCTTTTGCTTTTGCATCAACCAGACTTATTTAAAGCCTTTCTCTCGTTTGATGAGGTCATACGCGGCCTGAATCGACTGCGCTTTCTCTTTTGCCATTTGCATCATTTCCGGCGGTAAGCCTTTTGCCACCAGTTTATCCGGATGGTGCTCACTCATCAGCTTGCGGTAGGCGCGTTTGATGGTGGTCGCATCATCAGTCGCATTGACGCCCAACACTTTGCAGGCGTCGGCCAGGGTCGGGCCCTGCTGTGCCTGCTGATAACCGCCGCCATAAGAACGACCGCCCTGCTGACCGCCGCCAAACTGCTGGCCGCCTTCCATCATGCGCAGGAACTGATCGAACTGCATGCGTGAAATGCCAAGCCCTTCGGCAATCACATACAGCACTTCGCGTTCGTTAGGATGCAATGAACCGTCGGCATACGCAGCCTGGATTTGAATTTCCAGAAAAGTCCGTATCAGGTCGAAACGACCAAAACACGCACTGCGTAACTCACGCATTTTCTCACGCAAGGGATAGTTCGCCTCTTTCCCGTCGCGGAAGGCGCGCTGCGCGGCTTCACGCTGCTCACCATGCAACTGCATACGATCCATATAGAGGCTGGCGATCTGGATATCCGCCTCTGTTACCCTGCCTTTTGATTTAGTCAGATTCCCCATCACCTCAAACGTGGTGCGGAAGAAGATGGTTTGACGCGTCTGTTGATCGGCAAAGTAACCCCGGCGTTTTGCAGCGCGCGCCGTGTCAAACATATGTCCAATCAGCAGACCTGATACGATCCCCCAGAATCCCGTCCCTGACATATAGCCAAGGATAAGTCCGAGCAGTTTTCCCCAATACTGCATATACTCCTCAATTCGCCATGCCGTCGCTTAAAAATTGCTTTATCATAACCGGCATTTATCGTTGTGCCTAACGGCGGCAACGTAACAGGTGGGATTTAACACTAGCGCAACCATGATGAGTGAGATAGTCTCTGACCGTTTGCCGGCATGATGCCTCTGATGACGGAACACCATTTTACGTATGAAAAACAGACGTCTGAATACACGCTTACCCACAATGCTGGCCGCCACAATCTGGTCAGCATTGTACAGTCACGGCGCAATGGCCGACCTTGCTGCACAATGTATGCTCGGCGTTCCGACCTATGACAAACCTCTGGTACAGGGTGACCCAAACTCACTGCCTGTCACCATCAATGCCGATAAAGCCACCGGTAACTATCCTGATAGCGCGCTGTTTAGCGGAAACGTTAACGTCGTACAGGGCAACAGCACGCTGGATGCCGATCAGGTTCAGCTGAACCAAATCGCCAATCCCAATCAGCCCACACCGACCCGAACCGCCACGGCGACCGGCAACGTGCGTTATAACGATAACCAAATCAAGCTGAACGGGCCGAAAGGTTTCGCCAACCTGACCACCAAAGATACGGATGTTGAGAACGGTGATTACCAGATGGTGGGCCGTCAGGGCCGTGGTGATGCCGACAAGATGAAGCAGCGTGATAACAACCGCTACACCATCATGGACAACGGCACCTTCACGACCTGTCTGCCCGGCGATAACAGCTGGAGCGTAGTGGGTTCTGAGGTGATTCAGGACCGTCAGGAAGAAGTGGCTGAAATCTGGAATGCCCGCTTCCACATCGGCCCGGTGCCGGTGTTCTATAGCCCGTATATGCAGTTGCCTATCGGTGACCGCCGCCGTTCCGGTTTCCTTATCCCGAACGCGAAATACAGCAGCAACAATGGCTTTGGTGTCACGGTTCCTTATTACTGGAACATCGCACCAAACTACGATGCCACTATCACGCCAAATTACATGAGTACCCGTGGTCTGCAATTGCAGAACGAATTCCGTTATCTGACCGTTGCCGGTGCAGGTTTGATGGAGTTTGACTTCCTGGGTAATGACAAGAAAATTGACGACCAGTATGTCGCAGATGAAAACCGCATCAGCGATAAGACGAAGCGCTGGATGTACTATTGGGTGCATTCGGGTGTGTATGATCAGGTGTGGCGCTTCAATGTCGATTACACCAAAGTTAGCGATCCTTACTACTTCACCGATTTCGATTCGAAATACGGTTCAAGTACAGATGGCTATGCTACCCAAAAATTCAGCGTCGGTTATTTCAACGAAAACTGGAATGCCACCCTGGCCAGCAAGCAGTTCCAGGTGTTCTCCGATTACGGAAATACCAATGCCTACCGTGCTCAGCCACAGCTTGATGTCAACTATTACCAAAATGACGTCGGCCCGTTCGATCTGCACATTTACGGTCAGGCAGCCAAATTTACCAGCGTAAACCCGGATAACCCGGAAGCCATTCGTACGCACATTGAACCAACCATCAGTCTGCCGCTCAGTAACGGTTGGGGAAGCCTGGATAACGAAGTGAAGCTGATGGCGACCCACTATCAGCAGGACATTTCGGATAACTATTACGAGGCCAATCCGAATACCAAGCTGCGCTCGTCGGTAAACCGTGTCATGCCTGAGTTTAAAAGCGACGGCAAAATGGTCTTCGACCGCACGATGGACTGGAACAGTGATTACACGCAAACGCTTGAACCGCGCGTGCAGTATCTGTACATCCCTTACCGTAATCAAAGCTCCATTAACACCTATGACTCTACGCTGCTGCAGTCCGACTATACCGGCCTGTTCCGCGATAAGAGCTACAGTGGCCTTGACCGCATTGCCTCCGCCAACCAGGTCGCAAGTGGTTTAACAACCCGTATTTATGATGATGGTCTGGTTGAGCGCTTTAATGCGTCCGCCGGTCAGATTTACTACTTCCAGCCGCCACGTACGGGCGACCAGAACAGCGCACTGGATAAAAATGATGACACCGGCAGCCTGGTTTGGGCGGGTGACACTTATTATAAAATCAACAACTTCTGGGGTATTCGTGGCGGTGTGCAGTACGACACACGTCTGGATTCGCTGGCCGTGGGCGATGCCGTTCTCGAGTACAAAGCTGATTCAGAAAGAATGATTCAGTTGAGCTACCGTTACGCCAGCCCGGAATATATTCAGGCTACCTTACCTAGCGTGACAAACCCGGGTTATCAGGATGGGATTTCTCAGGTCGGTGGTATCGCCAGCTGGCCAATCGCCGATCGCTGGGCGATTGTCGGTGCTTACTATTACGACACCAAAGCACAGCAGCCTGCAGATCAGTTGATCGGCCTGCAATACAACACCTGCTGCTGGGCCATCAATGTCGGTTACGAACGCAAGATCACCAACTACGACTCCGTTAAGTCTGAAAGTAAGTATGACAATAAGATTGGTTTCAACATTGAACTTAGAGGCCTGGGAAGTAATCAAACTCTCGGAACGAAAGAAATGTTGGCCAGTGGCATACTGCCTTATCAACGCGCTTTCTAAGCCAGACGACACGATTAACTCAGTGAACTTGAAACCCGCGCTTGCGGATTAGACAAATGGAAAAAGTATGAAGAACTGGAGAACACTTCTCCTCGGCGTGACGCTTTGTGCCAGCACTGCGTTTGCAGCCCCTCAGGAAGTTGATAAAGTCGCCGCCGTTGTGAACAACGGCGTCGTGTTACAAAGTGATGTCGATGGCTTAATGCAGTCTGTTAAACAGCAGGCAGCTCAGGCTAAACAGCAGTTGCCCGATGATGCAACGTTGCGCCACCAGATCCTCGACCGCCTGATCATGGATCAGATCCAACTCCAGATGGCGTCGAAGATGGGCATCACACTGACCGATCAGGACGTGGATAAAGCCATCGCCGGTATTGCTCAGCAGAACAACATCACCGTCGATCAACTGCGCAGTCGTCTGGCCTATGACGGTCTGAACTTCAGCACCTACCGCGCCCAGATCCGCAAAGAAATGCTGATCAGTGAGGTCCGTAATGGTGAAGTCCGCCGTCGCGTGACGATCCTGCCTCAGGAAGTGGATCAGCTGTCTAAGCAAGTGGCGGCACAAAATGGCGGCAGTGCTGAGTTCAACCTCAGCCATATCCTGTTGCCATTGCCGGAAAACCCGACGCAGGATCAGGTCGATGCTGCTGAAGAGCAGGCGAAGAAAATTGTTGCAGATCTGAATAACGGCGCTGATTTCGGTAAGCTGGCGATCACCTATTCTGCTGACTCACAGGCGCTGAAAGGCGGCAACATGGGTTGGGGCAAATTGCAGGAGTTGCCTTCGCTGTTTGCTCAGGCGCTGAGCACCGCGCAGAAAGGTCAGATCATCGGCCCAATCCGTTCAGGCGTTGGCTTCCATATTCTGAAAGTGAATGACATCCGTGGCGATAACAAAACGGTTTCCGTCACCGAAGTTCATGCCCGTCACATCCTGCTGAAACCTTCCGTCGTCATGACGGATGCACAGGCTAAAGCAAAACTGGAACAGGTTGCTGCAGACATCAAGAGCGGCAAAGCGACCTTTGCTGAAGAAGCAAAACAGATTTCTCAGGATCCGGGTTCTGCGCTTCAGGGCGGAGACTTAGGCTGGGCTTCTCCGGACATGTACGATCCGGCGTTCCGTGAAGCACTGATTAACCTGAAAAAAGGCCAGATGAGCGCACCGGTGCACTCTTCCTTTGGCTGGCATCTGATCGAATTACTCGATACCCGTCAGGTTGATAAAACCGATGCTGCTCAGAAAGAACGTGCTTACCGCATGCTGTTCAACCGTAAGTTTGCGGAAGAAGCTCAGACGTGGATGCAGGAACAACGTGCTGAAGCTTATGTGAAAATTATGGATGGTAATGGTAAATAATACTTCCATGACAAAATCTGTGGTCATCACCCCCGGCGAACCCGCCGGGGTTGGGCCGGATCTGGTACTGGCGCTGGCTCAGCAGGCATGGCCTGTTGAGTTAGTGGTGTGTGCCGATCCGGCCCTGTTGCTTGAACGTGCCGCGACGCTGGGTCTGAACATTCAGTTACGCGATTACGTGCAGGGCCGCCCGGCCCAGCCTCAGGCTGCAGGGACACTCACGGTTCTGCCGGTAAAAACCGCAACGCCGGTGACGGCGGGCAAGCTGGACGTCGCGAACAGTGCTTACGTCGTGGAAACGCTGGCCAGAGCATGTGACGGTGCGATAAGCGGCGAATTCGCTGCACTGATCACCGGGCCGGTCCAGAAGAGCATCATCAACGATGCCGGTATTCCGTTTATCGGGCATACCGAATTCTTCGCTGACCGCAGCCACTGTGAACGTGTGGTGATGATGCTGGCGACCGAAGAATTACGCGTCGCGCTGGCGACAACGCATTTACCGTTACTGGCCGTGCCGGGTGCCATTACCCGACAAAGTCTGCATGAAGTGATCACCATTCTTCATCATGATCTGAAAACCAAATTTGGCATTGCTGACCCCCAGATTTACGTCTGCGGCCTGAATCCGCATGCCGGAGAAGGCGGTCACATGGGGCATGAGGAGATCGATACGATCATTCCTGCACTGGATGAACTGCGTCAGCAGGGGATGAATCTGGTGGGTCCGCTGCCGGCAGATACGCTTTTCCAGCCGAAATATCTGCAACACGCCGATGCTGTTTTATCGATGTATCACGATCAGGGCCTTCCGGTGCTAAAATATCAGGGATTCGGTCGCGCTGTGAATATCACGCTTGGCCTGCCCTTTATCCGGACTTCCGTTGATCACGGTACTGCGCTTGAACTTGCCGCTACCGGCACCGCCGATGCAGGCAGTTTCAGGACAGCAATAAATCTCGCCATTCGTATGGCAATCAATACTTTTGAACCACAACACACTGATAAATAAAAACAATGAATAGTAGAGTCCACCAGGGGCACTTTGCCCGTAAACGTTTCGGCCAAAACTTTTTAACCGATCAATTTGTGATTGATAGCATTGTGTCGGCCATTCATCCGATGCCGGGACAAGCGGTGGTCGAAATCGGGCCCGGCCTGGCAGCGCTGACGGCGCCCGTCGCCTCGCGTCTGGACAGCATGACCGTTATCGAAATTGACCGCGATTTGGCGGCTCGTCTGGAAAGTAATCCTAAGTTTCAGGGCAAATTGCGCGTCATTCAGTCTGATGCGATGAAAATCAATTTCGCCGAGCTTTCCGAAGAGCTCGGCCAGCCGCTGCGCGTATTCGGCAACCTGCCCTATAATATTTCTACGCCACTGATGTTCCACCTGTTCACCTATACCAACGCCATTAAAGACATGCACTTCATGTTGCAAAAGGAAGTGGTCAACCGTCTGGTTGCGGGGCCGAACAGCAAAGCGTATGGTCGTTTAACGGTCATGGCACAGTATTACTGTAACGTGATCCCGGTTCTGGAAGTTCCACCGGAATCCTTCACCCCAGCGCCGAAAGTTGATTCCGCCGTGGTGCGTTTGATTCCGCATGACGTGATCCCGTACCCGGTTTCAGATATCCGCATTCTGAGTCGTCTGACAACAGATGCGTTTAACCAGCGCCGTAAAACGATTCGTAACAGCCTCGGCCACTTGTTCACACCAGAACAAATGAGCGCGCTGGGTCTGGATCTGTCAATGCGTGCTGAGAACATTTCAGTCGAACAATTCTGTAAACTGGCTAACTGGTTATCAACCCGACCGAAAACCACAGAACCCCAGGAGTAGCGATATGCTTAATTCGCCCCGCGTATGTGTTCAGGTGCAAAGTGTCTACATTGAGTCACAGTCGATACCGGAAGATGAGCGTTTTGTCTTCGCCTACACCATCACCATCCGCAATCTTGGGCGTTTTAACGTACAGCTCCTGCGCCGTTACTGGTTGATCACCAACAGTAACGGCCGCCAGACCGAAGTACAGGGCGAAGGGGTTATCGGCGAACAGCCGCTGATCCTGCCCGGCAGTGAATTTCACTACACCAGCGGTGCGATCCTTGAAACGCCGCTCGGTACCATGGAAGGCCATTATGAAATGGTCGCACAAGACGGTGAATCCTTCCGTGTGCCGGTTCCGGTCTTCCGCCTCGCCATCCCTACACTGATAAATTAATCCTTTATGTCGACATACCTTATTGGTGATGTTCACGGTTGTATCGATGAACTCAAGGCGCTATTGGCGCAGGTGGATTTTAATCCGCAAAATGATTGTCTCTGGCTGACCGGAGATTTAGTCGCCCGTGGCCCGTCCTCGCTCGAGGTGCTGCGTTTTGTCAGTGGTTTGGGCGACGCAGTCCGCATGGTGCTCGGCAACCACGACTTACATCTGTTAGCGGTTTACGCCGGTATCAGCTTTAACAAACCGAAAGATCGCATCACCCCTTTGCTTGAAGCTGAAGATGCAGATGAGCTGATCAACTGGCTGCGACGCCAGCCGGTGCTGCAGGTGGATGAAGAGCTGAAGCTGGTGATGGCGCATGCGGGGATTACGCCGCAGTGGGACCTGGAGACCGCGCAGATGTGCGCGCGTGAAGTGGAATCCGTGCTGAGAAGTGACACCTATCCGCTGTTTCTCGACGCGATGTATGGCGATATGCCCAACAACTGGCATCCCGAGCTGACCGGTCTTGCGCGTCTGCGTTTCAGCACCAATGCGCTGACCCGGATGCGTTACTGCTTCCCTAACGGGCAGCTGGATATGATATGCAAAGACACGCCCGATACCGCGCCGAAACCGCTCAAACCCTGGTTTGATATTCCGGGTCCTTTACAGGAAGCGGGTTTCAGCATTGCGTTTGGTCACTGGGCTTCGCTGGAAGGAAAAGGCGCGCCGGAAGGTATTTATGCGCTGGACACCGGCTGTTGCTGGGGCGGCGATATGACCATGCTGCGCTGGGAAGACAAAACCTATTTCACTGAGCCTTCTCACCGGCGCAGTGAAAAGGATCTGGCGGTCGCGCCAAAGGCGCTCTGAGCAGACATTTCCCCCGTTTCTGAAAGACAAAAGGCACCTTCTCAGGTGCCTTTTTGCTGACTGCTGCGGCTTAATCAGGCGCGGCGATCAAGGATCTCAAAGCAATAGCCGTGAGAGTTCTGCTCATCCGCATCATGGAATTCGCTGAACGTACTTTCCCAGTCGTCCGGCTCATAGTCAGGGAAATGGGTATCCCCTTCGACTTCGGCGTCAATGTGGGTCAGATATAAGCGGTTCGCCTTAGGCAGGAATTGCTCATACACACGACCACCGCCCATGACCATCACTTCTTCCACGCCGGCGGCAGCGGCCAGTGCGGCATCAACAGACGTCACCCAGGTCACGCCTTCGTGCTCGCCGGGTTTAGAGCTGATGACAATATTCAGTCGGCCAGGCAAAGGGCGTCCTATCGACTCAAACGTTTTGCGTCCCATGATGACGGGTTTATTGAGCGTATTACGCTTAAACCAGGCCAGATCACCGGGTAAATGCCAAGGCATAGCGTTTTCCATGCCAATAACGCGATCGGTCGCCAGTGCGGCGATCAGGCTAATAATCATTGTGAAGCCCTGTGTAGATAAGGAATAAAACCGTGACCCGAAAAAAGAGCTGCCACTATACGGAAAGCCCCATCAGCCGTCGATAGGGAGACTCGCGCTTTACAAAGATATAAACGCGCGCCGCTCAGACTTACACGCCGGGACGTTTGCGGTACAGCCACAGCCCCGGCAAAGATAATCCAATCGACAATGCCCCGACGATAAAACTGGCCTTCAGGAAATTGGTGACCATGGTAGACATCAGCACTTCGCTGTAACCAAGGTGCGAAATTTCCACCATGGAAATCATCGCCGTATACGCAGAAATTCCCGGAAACATGGGGATGACGGCGGCTACTGTGAAAACTTTAGGGTGCGCGAGAAACCAGCGCGACCAGCGAATACCAATGATGCCGATCAGTATAGCCGCCAGCAAAGAAGCCCACTCAATGTTTATCCCGCCATGCATCATCAGCATACGGGAGCCGTGCCCGATGGCACCGAGCAGCGCACAATAGCGCAACGCACGCGGCGGGACATTGAACACCATCGCAAAACCCAGCGCCGGCACCGCGGCCAGAAACATATCCTGCAGGAGTGCCCAGATCAGACTCATGCCCACCCCCGTAATTCCCACAGCGCCATCGCCATGACCACCCCGATGCAGGTTGCCAGCGTCAGCAAACTGGCCATTGCCCAGCGCGCCAAACCGGTGTTCACATGGCCTTTAAACATATCGGCCACCGCGTTGATCAGCGGAAACCCCGGCACCAGCAGTAAAACGCTGGCAGCCATCGCCACGTTCGAGGTGTGATGGAATGCATCAAGGCGCATGAGCAGACCGGAAATCGAGGTCGCCACAAAGGCGGTACAGCAGAAATTAATCAGCGGATTCATATGGCGAAGGGTCAGCGTCTGGCGCACCGCCATCGCCACACCGCTGGCGATAAACGTTATGCTGAACGCATCCCAGCCACCGCCGTTCAGTTTGCTGAAGCAACCGCACGACAGCGCCACCATCAGGATCATCAGCGGGCGGGGATAGCGCAGCGGCCTGATATGGCTCAGACGCTTCTCCACCAGCGTGCTGTCGAGCAACTTATGCTCGGCGAGGATCACCGTATGTTGCACTTCGGTGACCACCTGCATGTTGATCCCGCGATCGACATTTTTTCGCGTTGAGGTCAGGCAGTATCCGCCGCACAGCGTACTGAGCACCACGGCATTGGCGGAGATCGAACTTTCCACCTGATCCATGCCCAGCGCGATACCGAGCCGGGCTGATAACTGCTCCACCAACATACTTTCAGCGCCGTGCTGTAACAACAACAGGGCACATTCGATGCACAGGCGGGTGATTTCACGCTGGTAATGCGCCTGTGGACTTTCGCGCTGCGGGTATTCAACGACAGGTTCTTGCATAGCCTTTACCGCCCGTAAAAAAAGCCAATAAGTGTGATACGTCGAGGTGAAGATTGACGTATCATGCGGCCTTATTTTGCCCTGAACATTGACGACGGTTACTTTCATGCTTGAAACCTCCCTTTTTATTGCCAGTATCGCCTTCCTCGGCATGCTCTCTCCCGGCCCCGATTTCTTTCTGGTGATCAAAAATGCGGCCCGCTATCCGCGCGCGGCGGCACTGATGACCTCGCTGGGCGTCATTTGTGGCGTGATTACACATATGTCTTACTGCGTCGCAGGTCTGGCGGTCGTGATCACCACCACGCCGTGGTTGTTTGGCTTGCTGAAATACGTCGGGGCGGCTTATCTGATTTGGGTGGGGATCCAGGCATTGTTCTCGCGCAGCAACAGTAAAATGAATCTCGACGGACTGGTGCCGCAGCAGGTGAAACTGCGTACCGCTTTTGTACAGGGATATCTTTGCAACCTGCTGAATCCTAAAGCAACGCTGTTTTTCCTGGCGATGTTTACCCAGGTATTACAGGTAGACTCCAGCCTTGGCGAGAAACTCTGGTATGCCTCGATCATTGTCGGACTTTCATTGGTCTGGTGGCCGTCGCTGGCCTTGTTGATCCAAAGCGCGCCGGTGCGTCGTGGTCTGGCAAAAGCGCAAAAAATTATCGATAAACTGCTGGGCGGCGTACTGATAGGTTTAGGTATCAAAGTCGCGCTGAGCTGACTGAAACACAAAAAAAAGCCGGTGCTGTTCAGGCACCGGCTTCAGATTTCATCCTTGCTTAACTCTTCGCTTCAATCACTTCATTCTCCGGTGCTTTACCGTCGATACTTCCCCGCCAGCCTTGTTGCTGTTCAGAGGCGAGACGTTCCTGATCCTGTTCAATCGCGGCGCTCAGCATGTCTTTCGCGCGCTGCATACTGGCGATACGGAACTCAGTGTCTTCGTAATTCTCGATGGTCGCTTCCAGCATTTTCAGGTTGTAGCGGCGGAACAGATCGGCTTTCTCGCGGGCTTCATACGCATCAAGCCCGAGCGTCTCCAGCACTTCCCGGCCAACGCGCAGGGATCCTTCGAACAATTCCCGCTCCGGTGCTTCCACACCCAGTTGCCGCAGCTGATACCAGTGATCGACGTCGCGGGCGCGGGCAATAATCTTCAGGTTCGGGAAATGCTCTTTTGCCAGCGCGGTCAGTTGCAGGTTGGCTTCCACATCATCGATAGCGTTAATCAACACTTTGGCCTGCGCCGCACCGGCTGATTCCAGCAAATCCACCCGCGTGGCATCCCCGTAAAACACTTTGGTGCCGAATTTACGCAGCGTTTCGATATGATCCGGGTCGTGATCCAACACCACGGTATGAACGTTATTCGCCAGCAATAGACGACCGGCAATCTGACCAAAGCGCCCGAAACCGGCGATAATCACCTGCGCATTTTCATCATCAATCGTATCTTGCGGACGATCGTCTTGCGGCGCATTGCGTTCCATACGCGCGGCGAGAACCAGCAACAGCGGCGTGACCGCCATCGACAGCGCCACAGCAAGCGTCAGCGCCTTCGCCCATTCCACCGGCAACACACCGGCCATTTGTGCTGTGCTGAAAATCACGAACGCGAATTCACTGCCCTGCCCGATAAGGATGGCGAATAACCCGCGCTGCTTTTTCGGAACGCCAAGCCAGGGTGCGACCAGCCACAGTAAAGCGGCTTTCAGCGCCATAAAGCCGACCAGCAATGTGGCGATCAGTAACGGCTGATGAACCAGTGTACCGAAGTCGATGGACATGCCGACGCCGATAAAGAATAGCCCGAGAAGCAGGCCTTTGAACGGCTGAATATCGCTTTCCAGCGCATGACGATATTCAGAGCTCGCCAGCAATACGCCCGCCAGAAACGCGCCCATCGCCATCGACATACCCGCCATTTCCAGCAGAATGCCAAATCCAAACACCAGAAAAAGCGCCACGGCACTGAACACTTCACGCATACCGGAGCGGGCAACAAAATGCAGTAACGGGCGAGTGACATAGCGCCCGAGCAACACCACCAGCACCAGCGCACCGGCCACTTTCGCCGCCGACAGGCCAAAGCTCATCAGCGTGGTGGCTTCACCGGTACTCGCCAGCAGCGGGATCATCGCCACCAGCGGGATCGCGGCGATATCCTGGAACAGCAACACCGCAAAGGCGCTGCGGCCAATCGGTGACGCCGTCAGGCTGCGTTCACTCATTGCCTGCATGGCGATGGCCGTTGAGGAAAGCGCCAGCGTCAGGCCGATCAGCATGGCGATTTTCCAGTCGAGGCCGAGGAAATAACAGAATGCGCTGAGCACCACGCCGCAGCCGACCATCTGGATGCTGCCGCCGCCAAAGACCGAGGCGCGCATGGTCCAAAGCCTTTTAGGATCCAGCTCAAGGCCAATAACGAACAACATCAGCACTACGCCGATTTCCGCAAAGGTCAGAATCGACTCAGCATCAGAAACCAGTTTCAGGCCCCACGGCCCGATAATGCAGCCGGCGATCAGATAACCGAGCACCGATCCCAGACCAAGACGTACCGCAATCGGGACAAACAACGCCGCAGAGCCGAGGTAAATCAGCCCTTCAATCATCAGGTTATGGTTATCCATTTTCGACCTCCGGCGCACAGCCTTCTTTCAGGCTCAGGCAGGCGGTCAGACGTCGACGGTACTCTTCACCCGCGGCTTTCAGCGCAACTTCATCGCAAATAAAGGTGTTATGTACGGCGAAATATGGCTGCCAGTGCATGCCGCAGTAAACTGCCGTCGCCTGTAATGGCTGCGCCAGCACGTCGAAATTGGGGTGATCGCCGAGCTCAAAATGGTGTTCATCTCCGCCGGTCGTCACTGCCCACAGGCAATGCTTACCGTTGAGCGCGTTGCCGTCATGGCCGTAAGCCCAGCCGTGCTCGAGCACCTTGTCCAGCCACAGCTTCATCAGTGGCGGCAGGCTGTACCACTGGATCGGATGCTGAAATACCACCATATCGGCGCGTTCAACCGCCTTCTGTTCAGCAGCGATATCGATATTGAAATCGGGGTAAAGGTCATACAGCGAACGCACTTCAACATTAGGTAAATCGCTGACGGCCGAGAGCAGTCCCTGGTTGGCCCGCGAATGGCGCGGATAAGGATGGGCGTAAATTATTAAAATCATGCAGGTCTCTTGTCTTATTAGCTTTACTTCAGCATACGCAATTTTGGGCTTTCTGGTAAAAGCTGAGCGTATAAAAAGAAAAGGCGCAGCTTTCGCCGCGCCTTTCATCAAGCAATTATGCCATTAGCCTTTGATTTTCGCGTGCATTTCCTGCACTGAAATCACCTGCTCCGTCGGGTCAGAAGACAGCGCCATCGCCGTGGCGAAACCGCCGTTCAGCGTGGTGTCGTAATGCACTTTGTATTGCAGCGCACTGCGACGGATAAGCTTGGAGTCTTCAATCGCCTGACGGCCCGCCGTGGTATTCACGATATACACATATTCACCGTTCTTGATACGGTCCTGAATATGTGGACGGCCTTCATGCACCTTGTTGACCAGACGCGGGTTAATCCCGGCTTCACCCAGCACCACCGCGGTACCGTGAGTCGCATCCAGCTCGAAACCGCGTTTGAGCAGTTTCGCGGCTAAATCCACCACGCGGCCTTTGTCGCCTTCGCGGACTGACAACAGTGCGCGACCGGCTTTCTTCATGCCGGAGTTACTGCCCAGCTGCGCTTTGGCAAAGGCTTCGGCGAAGGTACGACCGACGCCCATGACTTCACCGGTGGAACGCATTTCCGGCCCCAGAATCGGGTCAACGCCTGGGAATTTGTTGAACGGCAGCACCACTTCTTTCACGGAGTAGTAAGGCGGGATCACTTCTTCTGTGATGCCCTGCTGCGCCAGTGTCTGCCCCGCCATCACGCGCGCCGCCACTTTTGCCAGCGCCACACCGGTTGCTTTGGAGACAAACGGCACGGTACGCGCAGCACGCGGGTTAACTTCAATCAGGTAGACTTCGTTGTTCTTCACCGCAAACTGGACGTTCATCAGGCCGCGAACGCTCAGCTCAAAGGCCAGTTTCTCGACCTGCTGACGCATCACATCCTGAATTTCCTGGCTCAGCGTGTAGCACGGCAGTGAACATGCGGAGTCACCGGAGTGAACGCCCGCCTGTTCGATGTGCTCCATGATGCCGCCAATCAGCACACGTTCACCGTCGCAGATGGCATCAACGTCCACTTCGATGGCGTCGTCAAGGAAGCGATCCAGCAGCACCGGCGCATCGTTGGAGACGCTGACCGCGTTCTGGAAGTAACGGCGCAGGTCGATTTCGTCGTAGACGATTTCCATCGCACGGCCACCCAGTACATAGGACGGGCGCACCACCAGCGGATAACCGATACCGGCTGCTTTTTCAACGGCTTGTTCGATTGTCGCAACCGTGGCGTTTGCCGGTTGTTTCAGGCCCAGACGGTGAACCGCCTGCTGGAAACGTTCGCGGTCTTCTGCACGGTCAATCGCATCCGGGCTGGTACCAATAATGGGCACACCCGCCGCTTCCAGTTCGCGCGCCAGTTTCAGCGGAGTCTGGCCGCCGTACTGAACAATCACGCCTTTTGGCTGTTCGATACGCACGATTTCCAGCACATCTTCCAGAGTGACGGATTCGAAATACAGACGGTCGGAGGTGTCGTAGTCGGTAGACACGGTTTCCGGGTTACAGTTAACCATAATGGTTTCGTAACCGTCTTCGCGCAGCGCCAGTGAGGCATGTACGCAGCAGTAGTCGAACTCAATACCCTGACCGATACGGTTTGGACCGCCACCCAGTACCATGATTTTCGGCTTGTCATTGGTCGGGTTGGATTCACACTCTTCTTCATACGTGGAGTACATGTACGCGGTATCGGTGGAGAATTCCGCCGCACAGGTATCGACACGTTTGTAGACCGGATGCAGATTGTATTTATGACGCAGTTTGCGCACTTCGCTTTCTGAAACGCCGACCAGTTTTGCCAGACGCAGGTCCGCAAAGCCTTTGCGTTTAAGCATGCGCAGGTAATCGTGAGTCAGAATGTTGAAGCCGCCTTCAGCCACTTCATTTTCCAGTTTCACCAGCTCTTCAATCTGTACCAGGAACCAGCGGTCCACGTTGGTCAGGTTGAAGATACCGTCAACGGACATCCCGGCACGGAAAGCATCGGCGATGTACCAGATACGCTCGGCACCGGCTTCTTTCAGCTCGCGACGGATTTTGGTCAGCGCTTCAGGGTCATCAAGGTTCACTTTCGGGTCAAAACCGCTCGCGCCCACTTCCAGACCGCGCAACGCTTTTTGCAAGGATTCCTGCTGCGTACGGCCAATTGCCATCACTTCGCCAACAGATTTCATCTGCGTGGTCAGACGGTCATTTGCACCGGCAAATTTCTCGAAGTTGAAGCGAGGAATTTTAGTCACAACGTAGTCGATAGAGGGTTCGAACGATGCCGGGGTTTTGCCACCGGTGATGTCGTTCATCAGCTCATCGAGGGTGTAACCCACTGCCAGCTTCGCCGCGACTTTAGCAATCGGGAAACCGGTCGCTTTAGAAGCCAGCGCGGAAGAGCGGGAAACACGCGGGTTCATTTCGATAACAATCAGACGGCCATTTTTCGGGTTCACCGAGAACTGGACGTTGGAACCCCCGGTTTCTACGCCGATTTCACGCAGTACCGCCATCGAGGCGTTACGCATGATTTGGTATTCTTTGTCGGTCAGGGTTTGCGCTGGCGCCACGGTGATGGAGTCGCCGGTGTGAATACCCATCGCATCGAAGTTTTCGATAGAACAGACGATGATGCAGTTGTCGTTTTTATCACGCACCACTTCCATCTCGTACTCTTTCCAGCCAATCAGCGACTCATCAATCAGCAGCTCTTTGGTTGGGGAAAGATCCAGACCGCGTTCGCAAATCTCTTCGAACTCTTCACGGTTATACGCGATACCGCCACCGGTGCCGCCCATGGTGAAGGAAGGACGGATAATGCACGGGAAGCCAACATCGGCAGCAACCGCCAGCGCTTCTTCCATGGTGTGTGCGATACCGGAACGCGCCGTATCGAGGCCGATTTTCTTCATCGCGACGTCGAAACGGCGACGGTCTTCGGCTTTATCAATCGCATCTGCGGTCGCGCCAATCATGGTCACGCCGAATTCTTCCAGCACGCCCTGACGTTCCAGTTCCAGTGCACAGTTCAGTGCGGTCTGGCCGCCCATGGTTGGCAGCACGGCGTCCGGACGCTCTTTTTCGATGATCTTACGCACCACTTCCCAGGTAATAGGCTCGATGTAAGTCGCATCAGCCATGTCCGGGTCAGTCATGATGGTGGCCGGGTTGGAGTTCACCAGAATGACGCGGTAACCCTCTTCACGCAGCGCTTTACACGCCTGCGCACCGGAATAGTCAAATTCACAAGCCTGGCCGATAACAATCGGACCGGCGCCGAGGATCAGGATGCTTTTTATGTCTGTACGTTTTGGCATTTTTTATTCGCTCCTGTTATTTGGCGTTGTGGTTGTGAGAAGCGCGAAAAGCGTTAATCAGTTCGATGAAGTGATCGAACAATGGCGCCGCATCGTGCGGGCCCGGGCTGGCTTCAGGGTGACCCTGGAAGCTGAATGCCGCTTTATCAGTACGGTGAATGCCCTGCACCGTGTGGTCAAACAGTGATTTGTGGGTCACGCGCAGGTTGGCCGGCAGATCGGATTCATCCACCGCAAAGCCGTGGTTCTGCGCCGTGATCATCACGATATCTTTATCGAGATCTTTCACCGGATGGTTACCACCGTGGTGGCCGAGCTTCATTTTCACGGTCTTCGCCCCGCTGGCCAGTGCCAGTAACTGGTGGCCGAGACAGATGCCGAATACCGGAATGTCGGTTTCCAGGAAGGTTTTGATGGCGGCGATAGCGTAGTCGCAAGGCTCCGGGTCGCCAGGGCCGTTGGACAGGAAAATACCGTCCGGATTCATTTTCAGCACGTCAGCAGCTGGCGTTTGCGCCGGTACTACCGTCAGGCGACAGCCGCGATCCACCAGCATACGCAGGATATTGCGTTTGGCGCCGTAATCGTAGGCCACCACGTGGAATGGCAGCTCTTCTTCTTTTTTCGCTTCCGGCAGTTCGCCTTCCAGCGTCCAGCTACCTTGTTGCCAGCTGTAAGATTCCGCGGTGGTCACTTCTTTCGCCAGATCCATGCCTTTCAGGCCCGGGAATGCTTTGGCTTTTTGCAGTGCCAGTTCAGCATCCGGTGAATCGCCCGCGATGATGCAGCCGTTCTGCGCGCCTTTTTCACGTAACAGACGGGTCAGCTTGCGGGTATCGATATCGGCGATGGCAACGATGTTGTTGCGCTTGAGGTAATCAGAAAGGTTTTCTTCACTGCGGTAGTTGCTGGCAATAAGAGGTAAATCGCGAATGACCAGGCCTTGAGCGTGTACTGCGGAGGATTCTGCATCAGCGGCATTGGTGCCGACATTACCGATATGGGGATAAGTGAGAGTGACAATCTGGCGGGAATAGGAAGGATCAGTGAGGATTTCTTGATAACCGGTCATCGACGTATTGAAGACCACTTCCCCCACTGCCGAACCTTCTGCCCCGATGGCCCGACCGTGGAATTGGGTTCCGTCTTCCAGAACCAATAGCGCTGACTTTATCAAAGCATCCTCCAAGAATAATAAATCACAATATCTGCATATTAATTCAGATAACCCGATCTAAATCAATGCAAAAATCGCTCGGGAAGCCAATTTTCGGCAAATTGCGCGCATTCTAATGATGGCAGTGAAGTTTGTCTACCAAAAGCCGCCATATTTCTCTATTTTTCGCACAACTCAGTGAAAAGGCTCCGTCACAGCCACAAAACCACAGGCTAAGTAAACATAGTAACCGTTTGCGGAAGAGGATGTCTGAAAATAGTGCTGAAAATCGGTTTGTGCGGGTGAGGACGAAAGGAGGCGTTCGAAAAACGCGCGACTGACAGGTAAAATCGTCACAAAAGACATGAAAAAGACGACTAATCTGCAAATTTAAATCAGGATGCTTATTTTTAAATAAAAAGAGAAGGGCAATCAAGGAACTGCCCTTTTATCAAAAGATTATGACCAATACAACCACATCACATCTAAATCATCTGCTACAAATCATCCAATCCAAGCACATCCCGCATGTCATAAAGGCCAGTCTTATGCGAAGCAAGCCATTTCCCTGCACGAACAGCGCCATTTGCGAAAGTCATACGGCTGGAAGCCTTATGCGTTATCTCTACGCGCTCGCCAATGTCTGCAAACATCGCAGTATGCTCACCCACGATATCTCCGGCCCGGATCGTCGCAAAACCAATACTTTTAGGATCGCGCTCTCCGGTGTGGCCTTCACGGGCATATACCGCACATTCTTTCAGATCTCGCCCCAGCGCGCCCGCTATCGCTTCACCCATCGCCAGCGCGGTGCCTGATGGCGCATCCACTTTATAGCGATGGTGTGCTTCAACAATTTCAATGTCGGTATAGTCGCCCATCACTTTGGCGGCTTTTTCTAAAAGTTTGAGGACAACATTCACGCCTACGCTGAAGTTAGCCGCAAAAACCACCGGAATAACCTCAGAAGCCTGTTTAATTGCCCCCTTACCCGCGTCATCAAAGCCCGTAGTCCCGATAATCATGCCTTTATGGTGCTTCTGGCAAAATTCCAGATGCACCAGGGTGCCTTCGGGACGGGTAAAGTCGATCAAAATATCGAAGTCATCCGCCACGGCATTCAGGTCATCATTGACCTTGATACCCGCTGCGCCGATCCCTGCAAGTTCACCGGCATCAGTACCGATGAGGGATGATCCCGGACGCTCCAGCGCGGCACCCAGCACCACACCTTCAGCGTCGGAAACGGCCTGAATCAGCTGCCGGCCCATACGCCCGCCCGCGCCAACAATGGCCATGCGAATTTCAGCGTTACTCATAAATACTCTCTTTTTATAGGGGTTCTGCCGTGAAACAGAATCAGGTTAACTACCCTGTTATAGGGTAGCCAGCAAAATTGCCACATAATTAGAAAATTATGATACAGGCTGGTTAATATCAGTAAAAACCATTTGATTTCAGGTTACTTAAAGTGAGGTTTTGTGTTAACAACCCAGCCAAACTGGAACTTTTTCAGAAAACCAGCCTTAATTCCCCTGTGTACGACTCCCCGCATAACCATTCATTTTTGTGCATAATGGTCAGGGGATCTCAACGCTCTTTGAAACTTTCATCAACTTTAGTTTGTAGCGGACTCAGCAGATAATCAATCACCTGACGCTTGCCGGTTTTAATCTCCGCGCTGACGTTCATCCCCGCCACCAGGTTAATACGCTTGCCTTCCACCACCAGATAGTTTTGGTCGAGCGCGACATTCGCATTGAATACCAGCCCTAATTTCTCATGCTCAATCGCATCGAAACTGACGCTGGTGACTTTTCCGGTGATATATCCGTAGCGAGTATAAGGGAATGATTCGATTTTTATGATGACATCCTGCCCAACATTCACAAACCCAATGTCTTTGTTTGCCACCATCGCTTCGACCTCGATTTTGTCATCAAGTGGCACAATCGTCATGATCGCCTCCGCTTCTAAGGCCACCCCACCCACCGTATGAAATGCCAACTGCTGAACGGTACCGTCGACGGGAGCCTTTAATGTCATCAAAGACTGGCGCTGCCGGGTTTTTTCCATCTGGCCCTTAAGCTGAGGTATTTGCTCATTTGCCTGGCGCAGTGCGTCCAGCGTGTCTCGCTGAAACGTCTGGGTGTTTAATAGCTTTTCCTGTTCAGCCTGATGAATGCTTTCTTTTATTTGCTGCGTCTGATTTCTCAGGCTGCGGAGATCCTGCTCATTCTGGATTGTTTTGCTGTCCTGTTCATAATACTCATGCTGTGAAAGGTATTTTTTCTCCAGAAGAGCCTGATAATCTTTTGATCGCTGCAGTTCAATTTTTCGGATCTGCTCCAGCTTATGGACCTGATCTTCATTCGACCGTAATTCAGATTTGTGCTGGCTTAAAATCGCCTGCAACCTTTCATTATCAGCAGACCACGACTGAAATTGATTTTTCGCCAGTAACTGTGTGGCTAAGATTTCGGTTTCTTTCAGACCGAGTTGTTTCGCCTCTTCGCGGTTAATCTCAATGTCGCCCTCATGTTGAAGCGCTTTGATTAACGCATCACAGCGCAATTTCGTTAACTGCACCGCTTCCAAAGCATGTCGGGATTGTTCGTAATCGCTGTCAGAACCGATGCCATTCAACTCAATCAGCGTCTGACCCGCGTGGACATAATCGCCGTCATTAACATAAATGTTTTTAATGACGGACGTTTCCAATGGCTGAATTTTTTTGCTGCGCCCGCTGACGATGGTTTTCCCCTGCGTCACCGCAACAATATCGATATGCCCAAATATGGCCCATATCAATGCAATGGCAGTAAACAACATAATCAGTCTGGCGATATATTTCGGCGCCACTGAAACAGGTGTCTCCGTAATTTCCAGCGTGGCGGGAAGAAAAACTCGCTCATCGCCTTCCCGTTTAGGCGGGTCCAATTTTTCACGAACCTTCCAGACTTCTTTCCATACATGACAATATTTGCGGATAAGTTCTTTCGAGGCCTGCAACCAGATATTCATAATGACTGAAGCTCATGTAAGTAACGATAGTAACCATTTTCTATTTTCAACAGTTCTTCATGACTGCCCTGTTCGACGATCTCACCTTTGTCCATTGCAATGATTCTTTGCGCAAAACGAACAGTAGAAAGACGATGAGCAATAATAAGTACGGTGCGTTCACGGCAAATTAATTGCATATTCTGCATAATTGCCCTTTCCGATTCATAATCCAGAGCGCTGGTGGCTTCATCCAATATTAAAATCCGTGGGTTTCCGACCAATGCCCGCGCAATGGCAACCCGTTGCCGCTGGCCGCCAGATAGCCCCGCGCCCTGTTCGCCGACAACCGTGTCATAGCCCTCAGCCAACGCCATAATAAATTCATGCGCACCGGCGAGTTTGGCCGCGTGGATGATTCTTTCTAAAGACATACCGGGTTCCGCTAAACCGATATTTTCACGAACGGAACGGTTGAGCAGTACGTTGTCTTGCAATACCACGCCTATCTGACGCCGTAACCAGGCCGGATCAGCCAGCGCTAAATCATTACCATCGACCAGCACCCTGCCGCGCCCGGGGGTATATAAGCGCTGAACCAGTTTGGTGAGTGTACTTTTACCTGATCCGGAACGGCCTACGATCCCCACAACTTCACTGGCCTGAATACTCAAAGTGAGATCGCGCAATACCTCATAACCATCTGGACGGTAGCGGAAATTCACCTGTTCAAAATCTATTTTTCCTTTAATTTCAGGCAGCGCTAAACGGCTACCGGAACGTTCCGTCGGCGTATTTAAAATATCTCCCAGACGCGCCACGGAGATCCCTACCTGCTGAAAATCCTGCCATAACTGCGCCAGACGAATCACCGGCGCCGCAACTTGACCTGCCAGCATATTAAAAGCAATTAACTGACCGACCGTTAAATCTCCTCCAATAACCAGCTGAGCTCCCAGCCACAGCGTACTCACCATCACTAATTTTTGGATCAACTGAACGCCTTGCTGGCCGATGGTCGCCAGACGGGTAACCCGTAATCCGGAATGCACGTACGCCGCCAGCAACTGATCCCAGTTACGGGTCATCTGAGGCTCAACGGCCATCGATTTAATCGTCCCGACCGAGGTGACGGACTCTACCAAAAATGACTGGCTGTCGGCATTACGGGCAAATTTGTCGTTGAGACGTGCCCTTAAAACAGGGCTGATGGTGGCAGACCAAAAGGCATAACAGGGTAATGAAACCATCACCACAAGGGTTAGCCAGCCACTGTAAAACCACATCACAATAAGGAAGATGAATGAAAAACTGAGATCCATCACCGAGGTCAGCGCCTGTCCGGTGAGGAAAGTGCGGATTTGTTCCAATTCTCTGACGCGCGCGATGGTGTCACCCACGCGTCTCTTTTCAAACCAGGCGAGAGGTAACGCAAACAGATGGCGAAACAGACGCGCCCCTAATTCAACGTCGATGCGGCTTGTGGTATGCGCGAAAATATAGGTTCGTAAACCACTCAAAATAACGTCGAATAACACCACAATAAGTAATGCCACAGCCACAACATCGAGTGTGCTAAAACTCCTGTGCACCAGCACCTTATCCATCACAACCTGAAAAAACAAAGGGGTAATTAAGGCAAAAAACTGAATAACTGCCGATGCTGCAAGCACTTCCAGCAGAATTTTTCGGTACTTAATAACGGCAGGAATAAACCAGGTGAAATCAAATTTGGCCAGACTGCCAAGCACAGAAGCTCTGGACGTCACCAGAATAAGCCTGCCGCTGTAACGCGCCTCAAAATCACCTTTATCCAGTACAACCGGCCTGCCGAGTTCAAGATCCTGAATCAGATATTTATTGTTATCAATTTTCGCCAAAATAAAATGCTCACCATCTTCTCTCCATACCACGGCCGGTAAGCTGATTAAGTGAAGCCGGTTTATATCCTGACGCACTAATTTTGCCTTTAACCCTAAAGACTTTGCCGCTAACAGCCATTGGGTTGTTGTCAGCCCACCATTTCCATCACTGAACTGATGCTTTAAATCTTCACCATTAGCAGCAACGCCGTGGTAATGCGCAATAATAGTCAGGGCAGAAAAAGCAAGATCATGCTGTTTTTTCACCCCTGTACTGAGTTCATTTTCAAGCAGTGACATAATAGTTTATTTATTCCCTTTATAATGGACAAAACATCCCTTTCGCACTTCGTGTACCACAGCATTAAAAACAAAAAAAACGCTCAAACTCAATAGTGACATCATTAATTCAATACTATTTTTTAAATCAATAATCATGCATATATAATAATTATAAAAATATATAAAACATTAATAAGTGGGATATCTTATTGATAGACACACATCACACTATCGATAATTTAATTTATCCCCCTTGATTATTTGATTTATCTCTGACCGGTATTGGATTATTTATTCTTGTGTTCAAACCAAATAGCAACAAACCGTTCTTGCCTTTTAAGGGCATTATTCATAATACGCATTACGATATTGTCACTCTAAGTCATTATATCATTAGCTTCCTAATTCCATTTGTACCCCTACAGGATCTTGTCCCTCCGGATGATCTCCTTGTTATCACCCGGAGGGGCGGGATCAACCCTCAACGCGGCCATGCCCTCCTCCGTATCCAAGCAATTTGCAGATAATTTCCTCAAAACCGCCATTTCTTAGATCTAAAACATCAATATTTTATAATATGGCACGAAATAATATTGATAAAACCAATGAATATGATAATAAATAGCCAGCTAATTTTAACCACCGAAAGTTGATTTTTGAGCGGTTAAAATGAAAGCAGCCTGAAAGTATGAGGCGCGTCTTCACCCTTACCAGCCTGTCATAAGTAAGGGGAAAAACTATAAAACACACAAGGCCGGTTTCTCTGTTGGTTTTTTCAAAACAGAGTACTGGCTCAGGGACTTACATGAACTTCAAACTAAATAAAGTCACGCAAGTGGCGACCGCAGGCCTGTTATTCGGCTTAGCCTCTTTTGCTTCACACGCAGAAATCACACTGATCAAACAAGATCCCCAGCCTAACGATCCGCTCAGCCGCCTGAATTTCCAGGTTGGCGGCAGTATTCGTCCACAATTCCAGTTCCAGAACGGCGTGAAAAACTACAAAACCAACGGTTTTGATGGCGGCACACGTTTCCGTTTTTCTGCTGATTATTATCTGTTTGATGACATCAGCTGGATTAACTACTACGAGCTGGGCGTGAACATTCCTGCCCTGACCGGCTGGGATAATCACCATGCTGATGGCGCGCATAACACCAGCCGTCGTATGCTTTACACCGGTCTGAAAAGCAAAACCTACGGTCAGTTGACCTTTGGTCAGCAAAACAGCGTTTACTATGATGTGGTCGGTGCGAAAACCGATATCTGGGATTACGATATGCTCGCCCAGGCACCGGGTAATGGTGTTAACGGCGATTACGATGGTTCATACCGTTCCCGTAAAATGCTGAAATATAAAAATACATTCGGCGATGCCGATGTTTACGCTTCTTACCTGTTTGAAGACAGCGAACTGCTGACCGGCAAAAATGGCCTGCGTTACAAACGTAACGGCGGCGGTTCTGTCGGTGTGGATTACCACATCACCAAAGACCTGACCTGGGGTACTGCGTACAACTACACCGACGCAGAAATGAGAAATCCGGGCGATAACACGTCTAAAGACTATAACCAGAGTATTGTTGGTACTGCGCTGAGCTGGAAACCTGGTAACTGGACGGCATCCTTCGGCGGCGGTTATTACCATGACTTCCTGACCACTGGCGTGAAAACTGAAGATAGCTTCTTTGCAGGCGACGCTTACGGTCTGGAATACTTCCTGGGTTATGCCTTCCCGATCAATCAGATGGCTGTCAAAACCATTCAACCTTACTTCATGGGTGACCGTCTGACCTATGTCACTGGCCGTAATTACCAGCGTATTGATAACGGTCTGGGTGTTTCCTTCCAGCTCGATTACGGCTTCCGTGTTGATTACGAACACGTGTTCACATCCTCTACCGATAACCTCGGGGATATGAACCTGATCCGTCTGAGATACGATTTCTAAGCGTTTAAGCACTCATTTGCGGGCCGGTTTTACGTCTTAATGACGTGCCGGCCCTTTATTTTTACACCTTTTCTACTATCCACTACACGCAAAGCAGGACTAGACTGAATGCTGCCACAGCCTATACCTCAGGAGAGCTTTACGATGTCAGCATTATTCCGGTCCGACGTGACCGCCGTTGGCGATTATCGAGCCGAATTGGGTGAAACTCCCGTCTGGTGCCAGCGCACTCAATCGTTGTTATGGGTCGATATTCTTGCTCAACGTGTGTTGCGCTACTGGCCTGAAACCAAAAAAACTGAAATCCACGATCTGCCGAGCATCACCAGTGCCGTCCTGCTGACGGAGAAACGTAATCTGTTTTTACTGGTTTCGATCGACGGCATCCATCTCTACGATTACGATCTGAAAAGCCGTCAGACAATCTGCGATTATTTCGGTGCAGAAGGTACACGCCCGAACGAAGCAGCAATCGCGCCGGATGGTTCTCTGTGGTTTGGCACTCTGGACCTCAAAGAAGAAAAGAATAACGGGGCCTGGTATCGCTACGAAGCAGGAGCCGATGCGCCAGAAATGATGCTCGATAACGTCGGGATCACTAATACGCTGGTCTGGTATGAAGGCAAGGTCTGGTTCGCTGATACCCGAAAAAACCGCTTCTATTCTGCTAATGCACGCCGTATCAATCCGCAAAAAATCTCCTGCTTCTCTTCCGGAGATAAATCACCCGACGGTTCTGCACTGGCTCAAAATGGCTGGCTGATTACCGCCTGCTGGGGATCACATTGCTTGTTACGCCAGCAAATTAATCAGGGTGAATTGCTGACCCTGGACACCGTGCCTGTCCCGGTGACACAACCGAGTTGCTGTACCTTTGGCGGGCCGGACATGACTGAGCTTTACATCACTTCTGCGCGCAAAACCCTTGAAGCACCCCATGCGCTGGAAGGGGCATTGTTGCACGTTCAAACCTCAACCGTTGGCGTACCGCAGAATTTGTTCAAACTGCAAAAGCCTTAAGCAGCGCTGATGCAGACGCAGAAAATAAAAAACCGGCCACGAATGAGCCGGTTTTTTTATTGTTGCAGGGACCTGTGAAAATCAGTCGATCTGTTTCACATCCACACGCAGTTCTTTTGGCACTTCGAAAACAATATTTTCTTCGCGCCCTTCGATGTTAATCACATCCAGACCACCAAACGTTTTTAGTTTGTTGATCACATCCTGCACCAGGATATCCGGTGCTGATGCGCCTGCCGTCACACCAATGCTTTTCGCGTCTTTCAGCCAGCTTTCCTGAATATCTGCCGCGGAATCGATCAGATAGGACGGCACGCCAACGCGCTGCGCCAGTTCAGCCAGACGGTTGGAGTTGGATGAGTTTTTCGACCCCACCACCAGCACCACATCCGCGCCATCGGCCAGCGTTCGCACGGCTTCCTGACGGTTAGTCGTTGCGTAGCAAATATCGTCTTTACGCGGCCCGATGATTTTCGGGAAGCGATCGCGCAGGGCATCGATGATCGCCGAAGTGTCATCCACAGAAAGCGTAGTTTGCGTCATAAAGCACAGGTTGGTTTCGTCTTTTACCTGCAATTTGTACACATCTTCCGGCGCTTCAACCAGGTACATGCCCCCTTTCGGATTGCTGTACTGGCCCATGGTGCCTTCCACTTCAGGATGACCGGCGTGACCAATCAGTATCGCTTCTGTCCCTTTACGGCTGGCGCGTGCCACTTCCATATGCACTTTGGTCACCAGCGGGCAGGTCGCGTCAAATAGCATGGTCAGGTCACGGGCTTTTGCTTGTGCACGCACCGCCTGCGAAACGCCGTGTGCGGAGAAAATCAGGATGGAACCGTCGGGCACTTCACTGATTTGCTCGATAAAAATCGCGCCGCGCTGACGCAGGCTGTCGACCACGTAGCGGTTGTGCACCACTTCATGACGGACATAAATCGGTGCGCCATATAATTCCAGCGCACGTTCCACAATGCTGATGGCACGGTCAACGCCCGCACAAAATCCGCGCGGATTAGCCAGCAATATCTGCATGTTTCTCCTCCAGTTGCGGGTCGATTTCCAGCACTTCGATATCGAAATCAATGTACTGTCCCGCCAGCGGATGGTTGAAATCAACAGTGATTGAATCTTCTGTCACTTCGCGCACCACACCCGGCATTTCGTTACCGTCACGACCACTGAACAGCATGATGGTGCCGACATCCGGCACCCCTGTTTCCTGGAAATCACGGCGCGAGAAGAACTGAACCAAATCCGGGCTTTTCGTGCCGAATGCAGATTCCGGTGACAGGGTAAACGCATGTTTATCCCCGACACTCAGCCCTGAAAGCTGATTCTCCAGCGCGTCAGACAAACTGCCGTCGCCGAGGCGAAACAGCGCAGGTTTCCCGTTGGCGCGGGTAGATTCTGCCGTCGAGCCGTCTTCCAGCTTTAACGTAAAATGCACCAGTACGGCGCTGTCGTGTTTCACCTGTTGAGACATGCTTCTTATCCTTTGCTCTTCGTCGCTTCGTTCGGTTTCGCGAGGAAACCTTCCAGCACGACCAGCACCGCACCGACGCAGATAAAACTGTCGGCCAGGTTGAAGATCGGGTAATGCCAGTCATTCACGTAGAAATCAATAAAGTCGATCACGAAACCGTGCACCATGCGGTCAAACATGTTGCCCAGCGCGCCACCAATAATCATCGCAAACGCAATGTTATTCATGCGCTGTTTCGCGCTGCTGCGATACATCAGTACCAGCAGAACGACCACAATGACCAACGCGATGGCAGTAAAGAACCAGCGCTGCCAGCCGCCTTTATCCGCGAGGAAACTGAACGCTGCACCCGGATTATGGGCGTAGGTCAGGTTAAAGAACGGGATCAGCGGCAGAGATTCACCGAGCTGAAAATGCCCCATGACCATAAACTTACTGCCGAGATCGACGATAACGACGAGAACCGCCAGCCATAGCCAGCGGAGTCCGGTAGAACTGAGAGGTTTACTCATTATGCAAACTTACGCTCTTCGCCGTCGCCGGCAATGTTAGTAACACAACGGCCGCAGATGTCGCTGTGTTCCGCGTTCTGCCCAATATCGGTAGTGAAATGCCAGCAGCGCGGGCATTTATCGCCCTCGGCTTTTGCCAGGCCGATCTTCAGGCCTTTAAGCAATTCACTCGCCTGAGCGGAATCGTCGGCTTCCGACAGAGCAGCGACTTTCGCACCGGAGGTCAGCAAGACGAAACGCAGTTCATTGCCCAGTGAACGCAGGTCAGTGGCCAGCGCGTCGTCTGCGTACAAGGTGACAGCAGCTTCCAGAGAACCGCCAAGACGTTTATCTGCACGAGCCTGTTCGATCACTTTGTTCACTTCGCCACGAACTTTCAACAACTCATCCCAGAACGCATCGTTCATGGATTCGTTACCGATCAGGCCAAACAGACCGTCGTACCACTCTTCGGTGAAGACGAACTTCTCACGTTTGCCTGGCAATTCAGCCCAAATCTCGTCTGCAGTGAAGGACATGATCGGTGCCATCCAGCGAACCAGTGCTTCACAGATATGATAAAGCGCGGTCTGGCAGCTGCGGCGGGCAACGCTGTCGCTTTTCGCGGTGTACTGACGATCTTTAATGATATCGAGGTAGAAGGAACCCATTTCGATCGAGCAGAACTGCATCAGACGTTGTACGACGCCATGGAAATCATAGGCTTCATATGCAGCAATGATCTCTTCCTGAGCGGCTTTCGCGCGGCCAACGGCCCAGCGATCCAGTACGACCATTTCTTCCGGAGCCACGCTGTGCAACGCAGGATCGAAACCGTTAAGGTTCGCCAGCAGGAAGCGCGCGGTGTTACGGATACGGCGGTAAGAATCAGCAGCACGTTTGAGGATTTCGTCGGACACGGCGATTTCGCCAGTGTAGTCCGTAGACGCAACCCACAGACGCAGAATGTCGCCACCCAGCTTATTCATCACGTCCTGAGGCGCAATGGTGTTGCCGATGGATTTAGACATTTTACGGCCCTGACCATCGACGGTGAAGCCGTGAGTCAGCACTTGCTTGTACGGCGCTTTGCCTTTCATCGCCGTGGAAATCATCAGGGAAGACATGAACCAGCCGCGATGCTGGTCAGAGCCTTCCAGATACAGATCAGGCTCGTGACCGTTGAACTCAGGACGCACATCCACAACGGAAGAGTGTGTGGAACCGGAGTCAAACCAGACGTCCAGCGTATCCGGCACCTTCACGTAATCAGCGGCGTCAGCACCCAGAATGTCTTCCGGGTTCAAATCCCACCACGCCTGAATGCCGTCCACTTCAACACGCTTCGCGACTTCTTCCATCAGCTCAAGGCTGCGCGGATGCAGTTGTTCGGTGTCTTTATGAACAAACAGAGACATCGGGACGCCCCACGTACGCTGACGGGAAATACACCAGTCAGGACGGTTAGCGACCATATTTTCGATGCGTGCCTGGCCCCAGTCAGGGATCCACTGCACGCCTTTGATCTCTTCCAGAGACTGCTGACGCAGGCCTTTCTGATCCATGCTGATGAACCATTGTGGCGTAGCGCGGAAGATGATCGGTGTTTTGTGACGCCAGCAGCACGGATAGCTGTGCGTGATTTTCTCAACGTGCAGCAATGCGCCTTTTTCACGCAGCAGCTCAACAATCAGGTCGTTGGCTTTAAAGACGAATTTACCGTCCAGCGTCGGGTATGTGCCAGGCAGGTAGCAACCGTTCGGCCCCACCGGGTTTGCCACTTCCAGACCGTATTTCTGGCCGATAACAAAGTCATCCGGGCCATGGCCAGGTGCAGTGTGCACGGCGCCGGTACCGGCATCGAGGGTCACGTGATCACCGAGGATCGCCGGAACGTCGAAACCAAGGAACGGATGTTTGAAGCGCAGCAATTCGAGATCGGCACCTTTGCACTCGCCCAGTACGGTCCATTGTGCAACGCCTGCGCGTTTCATGACGCTTTCAACCAGATCGGTTGCCAGGATCACGCACTGCCCGTCAATCTGCACCAGCTGATAGGAGAACTCAGCGTTGAGTGAAATCGCACGGTTAGCTGGCATGGTCCACGGCGTGGTGGTCCAGATAACCAGTGAAATCGGGCCATTAAAGGACGTCGCGCCGAATTTCGCCGCCACCGCAGCCGCATCGGTTGCATTGAACATCACATCAATAGAAGGGGAGCTTTTGTCGTAATACTCCACTTCGGCTTCAGCCAGTGATGAACCACAATCTGTACACCAGTGAACCGGCTTAGCGCCTTTGTGCAGGTGGCCGTTACCGATGATTTTGCCCAGCGCACGGATGATGTTGGCTTCAGTGTTGAAGTCCATGGTCAGGTACGGATGATCCCAGTCGCCCAGCACGCCCAGACGGATGAAGTCTTTCTTCTGACCTTCAACCTGTTCTGCGGCATATTTACGGCACGCCTGACGGAATTCCGCGGCGGTCACTTTCTCGCCCGGCTTACCGATCAGTTGTTCGACTTTCAGCTCGATTGGCAGACCATGACAGTCCCAGCCCGGTACATAAGGCGCATCGAAGCCCGCCAGCCCTTTGGACTTAACGATCATGTCTTTAAGAATTTTGTTGACTGAGTGACCAATATGAATGCTGCCGTTCGCATACGGAGGGCCGTCATGCAAAATAAAGGTTTTCTTGCCTTTCTTGGCAGCACGAATAATCCCGTACAGATCCTGGTCATACCAATTTTTCAGCATGTCAGGTTCACGCTTGGCCAGATCGCCACGCATCGGGAACCCTGTTTCCGGCAAATTCAGGGTGTTCTTGTAGTCACTCATAGATTCTCGGTTCCGTTTTCGGCTGGATTCCAGGCTTTGTTACACGCCTGTCAGTACAAGTTTAGCGTGGTGTCTTTAACCCGAAGAATTCCCGGGCCGTCACCTCATCGTTCGCAATTTGTTGCTTTAAAGCATCAAGCGAGGAGAAACGCTGTTCGTTGCGCAATTTTGCGCGAAGCACCACGTCAATGTGGCGCCCGTATAAATCTAATGTGGTGTCGAGCAGGTGAACTTCCAACTGCTTGCGTACGCCACCGACCGTCGGACGAATACCAATATTGGCGACGCCCGGCAAAGGTTCCGGGCCCAGGCCAAGAACTTCGACGGCATACACGCCGCGAACCGGTGAAACAACACGTTTTAACGGCACGTTAGCCGTCGGGAAGCCAATCGTGCGCCCCAGTTTGTCACCGTGGACGACGCGACCTGAAATACTGAACGGATGGCCCAGTAAATTTTCGGCCAGTGCTAAGTCATCGTCACGCAGCGCATCGCGGATTGCCGTGCTGCTGATACGGTTACCGCCTTCGCGGAACGTCTGGGTACTGATCACTTCAAAGCCATACTCTTTTCCGGCTTTCTGCAACAGTTCAAAATCGCCCAAACGACTGGCACCAAAGCGGAAGTCATCCCCAACGGTCAGGAATTTAACGCCCAGCTTTTCGACCAACAGCTGTGAGACAAACGCCTGCGCCATGTGCGCAGCGAACCGCGGCTCAAAGTGCACACATAAAAGATAATCCACGCCGCACTCAGCCAGATATTTGGCTTTGTCACGCAGGCTGGTTAAACGAGCAGGCGCTTTATCCCCTGCAAACAGTTCCAGCGGCTGTGGTTCAAATATCATGACCATCACCGGCAGCCCCAGACGTTGACCTTCCAGCTTTAGCTGTTCAATCAGGGCCTGGTGACCACGGTGTACACCATCAAAATTGCCAATAGTCAGCACACATCCATGATGGCGTGCTCGAATATTGTGTATTCCGCGAATTAGCTCCATAGCTGGCTCAAATCCAATGCTGACTCATAAAGATGGAAATCGGCGGATTATACCTTGTACAGCCCCCAAGGTTAACCAGCGATTAGCAGGATCACACCATTCTCTCTTGCATACCGCAGATATTGCGGTTCAAATGAGTGTGTGGCGACGAAAATCTTTCTTTTCGTGCAGGGAATGCGTGACTTTTCGCATAAACAAAGCGTTAATGGCCGCCGTGGGCAGTTTGTACACTCTCCTGTCGATTTTTCTCGCGAAAGACTGTATTCCGATGCCGGAAGCTGTTAAAATCCTGCGCCATCACAACGTAACAAGCGACGATTGAAGTTCACACTTTAAAACGACGCTTATTTGCACAAATCCGTTGACAACAGAAGACCGAAAAGGCATATTCCTCGGCCTTTGAATTGTTCATCAATAGAAAAATATTTGGGAGTTGGCCTTGGCTAATATCAAATCAGCTAAGAAACGCGCCGTACAGTCAGAAAAACGTCGTAAGCATAACGCGAGCCGCCGTTCAATGATGCGTACCTTTATCAAGAAGGTATACACGGCTATTGCAGCAGGCGATAAAGCTGCTGCACAAAATGCATTTAACGAAATGCAACCAATTGTGGATCGTCAGTCTTGTAAAGGCCTGATCCACAAGAACAAAGCAGCGCGTCATAAGTCAAACCTGACTGCGCAAATCAACGCAATGCAATAATTGCATTACGCTGATATGCTTGATAAAAAAACCGGCTAACGCCGGTTTTTTTATACCTGAATGTTGAGTCTTGCCTGAACTGTTACTCAAACAGTGTTGAAAAATCCGTGTGGCAAATCCTTTGCACCGACGGATGCTGGATCATACGTTCGGCAAAAATCACGTAGTACTCTTCCAGAATCCCCTCGACACGTCCCACCTCAACAATGTTCTCATCCTGAAACTCAGTCGAAGAGTAAATCGCTGGGGCAACAAATATCGCGTCATTGTTCATGCCGAAAGCTTTCATCAGGGCAGCATCGTCAAACTCCCCCAAAATATTCACTTTTAAACCCTGCGTGTTAAACCAGTTGAGCAGCTTGCGCCCCAGCATTGAGCGACGTCCCGGGATCAGCAGAGAACGTTGCTCCAGGCAGGCAGGAAAATCAAAACCCGCAGGTGGGTTGCAGCAATAGAAACTGATTGGACTTTCTCCCAGCTTGACTGAAAACAACCCTTCCTGTTGCGTCGAATCCACCGGACAGTCCGACAGGATCATATCCAGCTTATGCAGGCTCAGTTGTTCCAGCAGCATTTCGTGGGTGGATTCAAAGCAGCGCAGATGAATCTGCGCGTTAGCCGGTACGGCGGCTTCCAGCACGCGACTGACCAGCCGTTTCGACAGCGCGTCCGCTACGCCAACGTCAAACAGCAAACTCGACTCTTTGCGATAATTCACGATATCCAGCATTTCCTGGCTCAGCGTGAATATTTTATCAGCGTAGCGATAAACCAGTTGTCCCAGCTCAGACGGCACCAGACCGCGCCCCTGACGTTTAAAAAGCTTGCCGCCTAAACGTTCCTCAAGGGATTTTATCTGCCCGGTGATGGTCTGCGGCGTCAGATACAGGGCCTCTGCGGCTCCGACGACAGAACCTGATTTACAGACGTGCCAAAAATAATACAAATGGTTGTAGTTAATATGAGGCATGTTTTATCCGTTCCTGAAAAATAAAAGCACAGCACGCCCCGGGACGCGCTGCACCTTCATCATTATTTGAGGGCTTTCTTTGGCAAAGAGCGGCTTAACAGTAAGTAACCTAATACCGCCGAAGCCACAGACCCCATCAGGATGCCCATTTTCGCGTAGGTCAGCAGTGCCGGGTCACGTGTAGCGAAGGCCAGTGAGCCGATAAAAATCGACATGGTGAAACCGATACCGCACAACACAGACACAGCAGCAATCTGGCTAAACATAATTCCCGACGGCAAACGGGTTAGGCCCAACTTCAGGGCGACACCGCTGAAAAGGATGATACCCAACGGCTTACCGAGCAGTAATCCGGCAGCGATGCCCACAGGCAACAGGGAAAAAGCACCGGATACCGATACGCCCTGCAATGAGATCCCCGCATTGGCAAAAGCAAAGACAGGCAAAATAAACCAGGCGACGTAAGGATGAATGCCATGCTCAAGGCGACGTGCCGGTGATGGTTTATTCTCTTTGGTGTTCAGCGGGATCAGGAACCCGAGGATCACTCCTGCCAGGGTGGCGTGTACGCCAGACTTCAGTACGCATACCCAGAACACGGCGCCCACAACGAGATAAGGCGTCAGTCTGGTCACTCCCCGCCAGTTCATAAATGCCAACACCCCGATGCAAACCGCGGACAGCCCCAGCGCCAGCACAGAGACATCATGGCTGTAAAACAGTGCAATGATGACGATCGCACCGAGGTCATCAATGATTGCCAGCGCGAGTAAAAATACTTTCAGCCCTGTCGGTACACGTGAACCCAGCAGCGCCATCACCCCAAGCGCAAAAGCAATATCGGTGGCCGCAGGAATGGCCCATCCCTGACGAGCGATCTCATCACTACCGTTAAACAGTAAGTAGATCAGCGCAGGCACAATCATTCCGCCCAGGGCGGCAATCGCCGGGAATAACGCCTGCTCACGATTTGCCAGCGCGCCTTCGCACAGCTCGCGCTTCACTTCCAGCCCGATCATCAGGAAAAACACCGCCATCAGGCCATCATTGATCCAGAGCAAAAGAGGTTTATCGATCAGCAGTTCTGAAAAACGTAGCGTAACGGGAATATCCAGAAATGCCTGATAAGCCCCCTGCCACGGGCTGTTCGCCATGATCAATGCCACGATAGCCGCGACGATCAGCACCACGCCTCCGGCGGCTTCCATCCGTAAAAACTGACGAATAATATTCGACATTCTGACTCTCCTGTAGAAAAACCGTGGCGCAAAAGGGATTGCCACAATGGAATGACCGAATTGTACGCAAAGACTCACTTCGTAAAAATTCGATTATTTCTGCAGTATAACTCGGTTTTTACGAATCATCGGATTTCAGGCTTTTGCCTGTTTTGAACCATAAAAAAATCCCCGGAGCGTCAACCGCTGCCGGGGATTTTGTCTGGCTTTCCGTCGCTGTAATCAGCGCGGGATTAGCGGGTCAGATCATCGAAGAACTTTTTCACGCCGTCCAGGAAGCTTTTAGAGCGCGGGCTGTTTTTCTCGCCCGAGACGCCACCAAAGCTTTCTTCCAGATCACGCAGCAACTGCTTCTGTTTGTCGCTCAGGCTGACCGGCGTTTCAACAACAACGCGGCACATTAAATCGCCCTGAGCACCGCCGCGCACGGATTTCACACCGCGTCCGCGCATACGGAACATCTTGCCCGTTTGCGTTTCAGCAGGAATTTTCAGGCTCACGCGGCCATCGAGCGTTGGGACTTCGATTTCGCCACCCAGTGCAGCCATAGCGAAGTTGATAGGCACTTCGCAGTACAGGTTGTTGCCTTCACGCTCAAAGATTTTGTGCGCTTTAACCTGAACCTGAACGTACAGATCGCCTGACGGTGCACCATGCTCGCCCGCTTCGCCTTCGCCTTCAAGACGGATACGGTCGCCGGTGTCTACACCCGCAGGGATCTTCACGGACAAGGTTTTCGAACGCTCTACGCGGCCATGACCGTGACATTTGCTGCAAGGATCTTTGATGACCTTACCGCGCCCCTGACAGGTCGGACACGCCTGCTGCACGGTGAAGAAGCCCTGACGCATCTGAACCTGACCCGCACCATGGCAGGTTGGACAGGTGGCCGGAGAGCTGCCCGCTTTCGCGCCGCTGCCGTGGCAGACGTCACATTCATCCAGCGTAGGAATGCGGATTTCTTTGGTGACACCACGAACGGCCTCTTCCAGAGTCAGATCCATGTTGTAACGCAGGTCTGATCCCCGGCTTGCACGCTGACGGCGACCGCCGCCAAAGATGTCGCCAAAGACGTCACCAAAGATGTCGCTGAAATCTGCACCGCCGCCACCGCCGTAGCCACCACCGCCGCCCATGCCACCTTGTTCAAAGGCTGCATGACCGTACTGGTCATAGGCCGCACGCTTTTGCGCATCGGTCAGAATTTCATACGCTTCTTTAATTTCTTTAAATTTAGTTTCAGAGGCTTTATCGCCCTGATTGCGGTCAGGGTGATGCTTCATCGCCAGGCGCTTGTAGGCCTTTTTGATTTCACGCTCATCCGCTGTTTTGGATACGCCTAAAATCTCATAAAAATCTTGCTTCGCCATGCTTTAACCTACCCTCAACATGCGTGCACGGGCGCAGAGTTTCCTCGACGCCCGTGCTGGTTTTCAGTAATGAACTCTTACTGTGCCCGCTTAAGGGCGATTATTTCTTGTCTTTGACTTCTTCGAATTCAGCGTCAACAACGTCATCATCTTTCTGAGCGCTGTTATCGCCGCCTTCAGCCTGACCCTGCTGCTGAGCCATTTCCATCAGCTTACCGGAAACCTGTACCAGCGCCTGGATTTTCGCTTCGATGTCAGCCTTGTCTTCACCTTTAGCAGAAACTTCCAGTGCTTGCAGGGCTTCTTCAACCGCGGTTTTGTCTTCCGCTGGCAGTTTGTCGCCGGCTTCTTCCAGTTGCTTACGGGTACCGTGGATCAGGTGATCCGCCTGATTGCGGGTCTGGACCAGTTCTTCGAACTTACGGTCAGACTCAGCATTCGCTTCGGCATCATTGACCATTTTCTGGATTTCTTCTTCCGTCAGACCAGAAGATGCCTTAATGGTGATCTTCTGCTCACGGCCGGTAGTCTTGTCTTTCGCAGACACGTGCAGGATACCGTCGGCGTCAAGGTCGAAGGTCACTTCGATCTGTGCCTGACCGCGCGGCGCTGCCTGAATACCGTCCAGGTTGAATTGACCCAGAGATTTGTTATCGCTTGAACGTTTACGCTCACCCTGCAACACATGGATGGTCACTGCAGACTGGTTGTCTTCCGCAGTAGAGAACACCTGGCTGTGTTTTGTCGGGATGGTGGTGTTTTTGGTGATAAGCGGCGTCATCACGCTGCCCATGGTTTCGATACCCAGTGACAACGGAGTAACGTCCAGCAGCAGAACGTCTTTCACATCACCTGCCAACACACCGCCCTGAACCGCTGCACCGATAGCAACAGCTTCGTCCGGGTTCACGTCTTTACGTGGTTCTTTACCAAAGAATTCAGCCACTTTCTTCTGAACCATTGGCATACGCGTCTGACCACCGACCAGGATCACGTCCTGAATGTCAGACACTGACAGACCTGCGTCTTTCAGCGCGACTTTCAGCGGATCGATACAACGGTTAACCAGGTCTTCAACCAAAGATTCCAGTTTTGCACGGGTCACTTTGATGTTCATGTGCTTAGGACCGGTCGCATCTGCTGTGATGTACGGCAGATTCACGTCAGTTTGCTGAGCAGAAGACAATTCAATCTTCGCTTTCTCAGCCGCTTCTTTCAGACGTTGCATCGCCAGCGGATCATTACGCAGATCCATACCTTGTTCTTTCTTGAACTCTTCAACCAGGTAGTTGATCAGACGGCTGTCGAAGTCTTCACCACCGAGGTGAGTGTCACCGTTGGTTGCCAGAACTTCGAAGGTTTTTTCGCCATCTACTTCATCAATTTCGATGATGGAAATATCGAAAGTACCACCACCCAGGTCGTATACCGCGATAGTGCGGTTACCAACTTCGCGATCCAGGCCATAAGCCAGTGCCGCTGCGGTAGGTTCGTTGATAATACGTTTTACTTCCAGACCTGCGATACGGCCAGCATCTTTGGTTGCCTGACGCTGTGCATCGTTGAAGTATGCAGGTACGGTGATAACAGCTTCAGTAACGGGTTCACCCAGATAATCTTCAGCGGTTTTCTTCATTTTCTTCAGCACTTCAGCAGAGATCTGCGGAGGTGCAATTTTCTGGCCTTTGATGTCGATCCAGGCGTCACCGTTGTCGGAGCCTACGATCTGGTAAGGCATGATGCCTTTGTCACGCTGAACTTCTTCATCCTGGAAGCGACGGCCAATCAGGCGCTTAATCGCAAACAGGGTGTTCTGTGGGTTAGTCACAGCCTGACGTTTAGCCGGAGAACCTACCAGAGTCTCGCCATCTGCCGCATAAGCGATGATGGAAGGAGTGGTGCGGTCGCCTTCAGCATTCTCCAGCACACGTGCAGTAGTGCCATCCATAATAGCTACACAAGAGTTGGTAGTACCCAGGTCGATCCCAATAATTTTACCCATTTAAACGTCTCCACTTAAAATTCATATTCGATCATGTTGTTACTGTATATGCGGGCAATATTTTCGATTTCAATAGTTCGATTTCAACTGCCCGATATCGCGGCTTTCCCGACGGTAACAACTGCGGTTGGGAATAAGATGGGGCCATGCAGCGCAGCATCAAGGGGACAAGTGAAAAAAAATCTTCGATTGCTGTTACGCCAGATCAATGTTTGCCCGCCGCCACCTCTTTATGATGCCGCGCGCTTCTGAAGATATGTGGGGTTTTTACCCATTTCGCAAGCGGATATCCCCCAGTTATCTATTCGTAATATTTCTTATTCAGAGGATCTATGCAGAGCAAAACGTTGGCAAATCCAGGCCCGCTCGGGTTAATGGGCTTCGGTATGACCACTATCTTGTTGAATTTACACAATGCAGGCTTCTTCCCGCTGACGGCGGTGATCGTGAGCATGGGTATTTTCTATGGCGGTCTGATTCAGATTCTGGCCGGCATGATGGAATTCAAAAAGGGAAACACCTTTGGCACCACGGCGTTCACCTCTTACGGCGCATTCTGGCTGAGCCTGGTGGGCATTCTGATGCTGCCACGTATGGGCATGGCTGATGCCAGCAGTGAAAGTTTCCTCGGCGCATATCTTGGCCTGTGGGGCGTTTTCACCTTATTCATGTTTTTCGGCACCCTGAAAGCCAACCGTGGTTTGCAGGTTGTTTTCGCAAGCCTGACGATTTTGTTCGCATTGTTGTGTTTCGGCAACATGACGGGCAACACCGCCGTACTGCACTTTGCCGGTTTCGAAGGCATTTTCTGCGGCGCCAGCGCAATCTATCTGGCCATGGCTGAAGTACTCAACGAACAATACGGTCGTACCATTTTGCCGATTGGCGAACCTCAAGGTCACGCACTGAATGCGGTAACCGCCGGGGCATAATTCCCCTCTGCACGATCTAAAAAGGCCTCGCTTGTGCGGGGCCTTTGGCTTTTATAGTACCGGTGTAGTACCGGTATAGTACCGATGTTTTTACTGTGAAAGACCCGGTTGCCTTTAACGCCCGGATGTCACCCGCTGATCATAACTGGCCGGCGTCTTGTCCTCACTGTTGAGATCACGGGTTAAATAGATGCCTGTCAGCAAACCGATCGCCGATAACGCCAGAACGTAATACGCCGGTGCCATAGGCGTCACGCGCATAATCAACGTGACAAATATCGGTGTAAGCCCGCCAAAAATGGCGTAAGCCACATTGTACGAGAATGAAATACCGGTAAAACGGACTTCAGCCGGGAATGCGCGAACCAGCACATAAGGCACCGCGCCAACGATCCCGACGCTGAACCCTACCAGCGCGTACATGCCCATGAGCATCGACGGGTCTGCGGCCACAGAATGGTAGAAGGACCAGCTGCAGATGCCAAGGAACAGGCTGCCCACGATAAAGGTTTTGCTGGCACCAAAGCGGTCAACAATCCAGCCCGCCGCGATACACCCAAACGTCAAAGCGATGGTCGCCAGACTGTTCGCCTGTAACGCCTGCGCAGCCGGAATGCCGTATTGCTTTTGCAGCCAGGTTGGCGTCATCAGAATGATCACCACAATGCCCGCCGACAAAAGCCAGGTCATCAGCATCGATACCACGATCTCTTTTTTATGATTCACTACCACGGATTTCAGCGGCAGATCTTCTGCCAGTGTTTTCTGCGCCTTCATCTCAAGGAAGATCGGCGTCTCCTGCAACCAGCGACGCAGATACATAGCAAACAGGCCGAAAATACCGCCGAGGAAGAACGGAATTCGCCAGCCAAAGTCGCTGATCGCCGCAGGCGTCATTGCGCTGTTAAGCAGGGTTGCCACCAGAGAACCTAACAGGATCCCCGCCGTCAGCCCGGCGGTCAGCGTCCCGCAGGCAAAACCAATACGGTTACGCGGAACGTGTTCTGCCACAAAGACCCAAGCACCCGGTACTTCCCCGCCAATCGCCGCGCCCTGCAGAACGCGCATCAACAACAGCAATAACGGTGCAGCGATGCCGATTGAGGCATAGGTTGGCAGCATCCCCATGGCCAGCGTTGGCAGCGCCATCAGTAAAATACTCAGGCTGAACATGCGCTTGCGGCCAACTAAATCGCCGAAGTGCGCCATGATAATGCCGCCCAGCGGACGTGCCAGATAACCGGCGGCGAAAATGCCAAAGGTCTGAACCTGACGCAGCCAGTCGGGCATATCTGCAGGGAAGAAAAGATCGCCGATTACCGCAGCGAAAAAAACGAAAATGATGAAGTCGTAGAATTCGAGGGCGCCGCCCAGCGCAGCCAGGGACAGCGTTTTGAAATCCTGCCGGTTCAGCCGGCGCGATTGTGCGTGTTGCATAAGAGTCCGTGTGACACCAGAGTGAGAATAGAAAAAAGGTTTTGCCGCCTCATGTAAAGTAATCATTACTATAGCGGCAAATAATTTTCACACCAGTGAGCCTGAATCTTACGTCAGCATATTTTCATAAAGTGATGGTATTCAGTTTTTTGTATCGCGACGGGCACTTTTCGGGCGAAAAGCTGCTACAACCGCCTCGTGTGTTTCCACATAAGGGCCATCAAGCAACTGGATGCAGTAAGGCACGCTGGCAAAAATGCCGGACACAATCACCTTCCCTTCTGCATCTTTCAGCCCTTCCAGCGTTTCCTGAATCGATTTTGGCTGGCCGGGTAAATTGAGGATCAGCGCCTGTTTGCGGATCACGCCCACCTGGCGCGATAAAATCGCCGTCGGCACAAAGTGCAGACTGATCTGACGCATCTGCTCACCAAAGCCCGGCATCTCACGGTCTGCCACGGCCAGCGTAGCGTCTGGCGTAACGTCGCGACGCGCCGGGCCGGTTCCGCCGGTGGTCAGCACCAGATGACAACCGCATTCATCCACCAGCTCACTGATCGCCTGTTCAATCAACGGCTGCTCATCGGGGATTAATCTTTTTTCCAGCGTATAGGTCGTGATCAGCGCTTTTTCCAGCCACGCTTCCAGTGCCGGAATACCTTTATCCTGATAAATACCGCCCGACGCACGATCTGATACCGACACCAGACCAATTCGTAATTTATCCATGCTATTTCTCCACAGCATTTTTCTTCATTGTCACAGGCTTCAGTATATCGGTAACCGGCCGAGGGTTTTATCGCAGGCATAAAAAAAGCGGCTGATGAGCCGCTTTTTGCTGAAACTGAGTGCTGATTACAGCAGGTCAGAAATCATTTTTTCCAGTTTACCCTGGTCGATTGCAAACTTACGGATGCCGTCAGCCAGTTTGTCGATCGCCATTGGATCCTGGTTGTGGTCCCAGTAGAACTGAGCTTCAGTCAGTGGCGCAGGACGTGGTTTGGTTTCACCGGAGAAGGACAGTTTGCGCTCCAGCGGGCCTTCGCTCTCTGCCAGCTCTTTCAGCAGTGCAGGTGCGATGGTCAGACGGTCACAGCCAGCCAGTTCGATGATTTCGCCGATGTTACGGAAGCTTGCGCCCATCACGACAGTCTCGTAGCCGTGCTGTTTGTAGTATTCGTAGATTTCGGTCACAGACACAACGCCCGGATCTTCATTCGGTGCGAACTCTTTTTTGTCGCCATTGGCTTTGTACCAGTCGAGGATACGGCCAACGAATGGAGAAATCAGGAAGACGCCCGCTTCTGCACAAGCACGAGCCTGAGCGAAGGAGAACAGCAGCGTCAGGTTACAGTTGATGCCTTCTTTTTCCAGTTTCTCTGCAGCGCGGATGCCCTGCCAGGTAGACGCCAGTTTGATCAGGATACGGTCGTTAGTGATACCCGCGTCGTTGTACAGTTTGATCAGACGTTTAGCTTTAGCCACGCTCGCGTCGGTGTCGTAAGACAGACGAGCATCAACTTCAGTTGAAATGCGGCCAGGGACCAGTTTCAGAATTTCCAGACCGATGTTTACTGCCAGTTTGTCAGCGGCATCAGTAATCTGCTGATCGTGATCGCTGCTCTGGTCACGTGCCCAGGCGATTGCTTCGTCGATCAGTTTACGGTATTCAGGAATTTGCGCAGCGCTGAGGATCAGTGACGGGTTGGTGGTCGCATCCTGCGGCTGGTACAACTTCATTGCCGCGATATCTCCGGTGTCAGCAACAACCTGAGTCATTTGGCGTAGGGAAGTCAGTTTATCGGTCATTTTGGCATATCTCATCGTTTGGACGTTTTCGTATAGGCATTTTCATGCCTTGCCTTTGGCTGATGATAACATGCAAAAAGCCAGGCGCAAGGCGCTTATCGCGGCATGCTCGGCTACGAACATCATGGATTTTCCCACCTTCCAAAACACACAAAATCAGCCAAAATGAATATATTCCCCGTCACGTAAAAAAGGTATGTTAGCCCTCCCGCAGCGAGGCGTACGCACGGAGTGGATAAAAATGATGAAAGGTAAATCAAACAAGGATAAGTCATGAATGAGTTACTGGAATTTTTCGATACAGTTCTCTGGAGTTCGATCCTGATTTATCTGTTGTTAGGCACCGGTATTTATCTCAGCTTCCGCCTCGGCTTTATTCAGTTCCGCCGCTTTAGCCATCTCTTTTCCCGCGCACCGTTCAAACGTCATCCCGATGCCCGCGGCTTGTCCGTATGGAGCGTATTTTGCCTGAGCATGTCCTCAAGAATGGGGACGGGGAATCTGACCGGTGTGGCGATTGCGCTAACCCTGGGCGGGCCCGGGGCCATATTCTGGATGTGGGTGATTGCGGTATTCAGTATGGCCACCGGGATGATAGAAAATACGCTGGCGCAAATTTATAAAAGCCCCGGCAACAAAGGTCGTTTCCGTGGCGGCCCCGCGGATTACATGGAGAAAGGTCTGGGTATGCGCTGGATGGGCATCCTGTTTTCCATTTTGATCGTCATTTCCTGCGGATTCATTTTTATCGCCTTGCAGGCCAATGCTATCGCACAGGCCTCCTCCCGGTTTTTAGACACGCCCGCGCTGACCACCTCCTTCATACTGGCCGCTCTGACGGCGATACTGATTTTTGGCGGCATAAGCGCGATAACGCGGCTGGCGAACAAACTCATGCCCTTCATCGCCCTCGGCTATTTGCTGCTGGCTGTCTGGGTCATTGGACATCATGTGGAAAAACTGCCGCAGGTTCTGGCGCTGGTGTTCAAAAGCGCCTTTGGTTTGCAGGAAGCGGCTTCCGGCGCGCTGGCGTATGGTATGACGCAGGCCATCACGCAGGGCATGCAGCGCGGTGTGTTCGCCAGCGAAGCGGGTGTCGGATCCTCGCCTAACGCCGCCGCAATGGCTTCGGTAAGTCATCCGGCGGCGCTGGGTTTTAATCAGATGCTGGCCGTATTTATCGATACGGTAGTGATTTGTACCGCGACGGCGTTGATCATTCTGACCTCCGGCGCGCTCGCAAATCCCGGCGCACCGTCCGGAATTGCCCTGCTCCATCAGGCCATTTCTCCTGCGATACCGGGCTGGAGCAATGTCGTGCTGGCGGCACTGGTGTTTACGTTTGCTTTCACCTCCATCTGCGGAAATTACGCCTATGCGGAAAATAATCTCGGCTTTGTGCGCAGCGAAAGGGGCGGGAAATTACTGGCTTTTCGTTTACTGGTGATTGCGATGGTATTCGGCGGCTGCCTGATGGAATTACAGGTCTTGTGGAAACTGGCGGATATCTTCATGGCTCTGATGGCCCTTCTCAATCTGACCGCCCTGCTGTTGCTGTCAGGCATTGCCGTCAAGGTCGTGAAAGACTATGAACGTCAGCAGCGCATGGGGAAAATCCCCGTGTTTAATCCGAACCATTTTCCTGAACTGCGCGGCCAGCTGGAGCCCGGTATCTGGGATAAAAATCCGCATCAAAACTGATTTTCCCTATCGCTGTTATTTTCACCAGCGCGCTATTTCACTGACTTTTTTGCTACAGTAGTGCAACGAAAAATTCCTGAATCTGAACCGTCACTGACCAAACGGACGCACTATGCTGACCATTATTTCTCCTGCTAAAACGCTCGATTACGAAAGCCCGCTTGCGACAACGCGCTACACCCAGCCTGAACTGCTGGATAAATCCAGTGAGCTGATCACCGTGGCGCGTAAAATGTCCCCTGCGCAGATATCTTCCCTGATGGGGATCAGCGACAAACTGGCCCATCTGAACGCGGAAAGGTTCAACGACTGGCAGCCAGATTTCACGCCGAAGAATGCGCGTCAGGCGTTGCTTGCCTTCAAAGGGGACGTGTATACCGGCTTACAGGCAGAAGATTTCAGCGAGAAAGACTTCGATTTTGCCCAGAAACATCTGCGCATGTTGTCCGGTTTGTATGGCCTGCTGCGTCCACTGGATCTGATGATGCCCTACCGTCTGGAAATGGGTATCCGCCTGGAAAATCCGCAGGGCACGAATCTTTACGCTTTCTGGGGCGATTTACTGACTGAGAAACTGAACCTGTTGCTCAGCGAACAGAAAAGCAAAGTGCTGGTGAACCTGGCCTCCGACGAATATTTCAAAGCGGTGAAACCTAAACTTCTGGATGGCGAGATCATCAAGCCCGTCTTCCTCGATGAAAAAAATGGCAAATACAAAGTCATCAGCTTCTACGCCAAAAAAGCCCGCGGTCTGATGAGCCGGTTTATCATCAAAGAGCGTCTGGATAAGCCGAAACAGCTTCAGGATTTCAATCTGGAAGGTTACACATTTGATGAATCACGTTCACAGGGCAATGAGCTGGTATTCACCCGCCCTGAACGCTGATTTCCCTGAATGACAGACATAAAAAAGCCCTCCTGTAGAGGGCTTTTGCCTTTCTGACGCACCGTCTTTATTCAGGCAGTGCCATCAGGAATGCACGCATTTCGCTGAAATCAGCCGGCAGGTTATGCGACAGCAGCGGTAAATCCGCGCGTTCAGCCAGTTCTTTCGGCAAGCCGATATCCTGACCCAAAATCGATTCCACGCTTTCTTTGAATTTCGCCGGGTGCGCGGTACCGATAAACAGGCCGAACTCGCCCGGTTGCAGTTGATCGCGCAGCACGCGGTAAGCAATTGCGGCGTGCGGCTCAGAGATATAACCAAGGTCCGCCAGCTCGCGCATCGCGTCTTCGGTGGTGTCATCGCTGACGGCACCAAAACCGAGATCTTTCAGCTGCCAGATCTTGCGGCGGTACAACTCTTCCACGCGCGGCCAGTTGTTAGGCTGGCTGACGTCCATCGCATTCGACAGCGTCGCGACGGTTTTCTTCGGTTCCCATTCCCCGTTAGACAGGAAACGTGGCACCGTGTCGTTGGCGTTAGTTGCCGCAATAAAGCGTTTGATTGGCAGGCCCAGAGATTTCGCCAGCAAACCGGCGGTCAGATCGCCGAAGTTACCGCTTGGTACCGACACAACCAGCTGATTGCGCGCTTCCTGCGGCAATTGGGCAACGGCCTCGAAGTAATAGCAAATCTGCGCCAGCAGACGGCTGATGTTGATGGAGTTCGCCGAGTTCAGCTTCAGCGCGTGTTTCAGCTCTTCATCATCAAAGGCCTGCTTGACCAGCGCCTGACAGGCATCGAAATCGCCATCAATCGCCACGGTATGAATATTACCACCGAGCGTACAGAACAGTTTTTCCTGCAGCGGGCTGATTTTGCCGCGCGGATACAGAATAACAACGCGCACATTTTTCATGCCGTGGAAAGCATGCGCCACTGCCGCACCGGTATCCCCGGAGGTTGCGGTCAGAATGGTCACCGGCTGGTCGCCAGACACCTGAGTCAGGATCTGCGCCATGAAGCGGCCGCCGAAATCTTTAAACGCCAGCGTCGGGCCGTGGAACAGCTCCAGGCAGGCGATGTCTTCTTCCACTTTGGCGAGCGGCGCCGGGAAGGCAAACGCGTTTTTCACACGCTGATGTAACGCTTCTTCAGGGATTTCATCGCCGATGAAAGCAGAAAGAATATGGCTGCTGCGGGTGACGAAATCCAGCTCCAGCAAGCGGTCAATTTCGGTCAGTTCAAATTCAGGCAGATCCAGCGGGAAGAATAAACCCTGCTGTTTTCCTAAACCTTGTTTGACGGCCTGAGCAAAGCTGACCTGCTCGTTGTGATCCTTCAGGTTGTACAGTTTCATTTGTTATCCCAGTAAATTTTCGAGTTATCCCAATACCCGCGCGCCCGCGGTATCAAGACGACAAATATGAACAAAACCTTCGTCATTTTGCAGATAGTGCGCCTGCAACCAGTCAGCCATACGTTTCGCCGTGGCGCTGTCGTTACACACTGCAAACAGCGTCGGGCCGGAACCGGAAATCCCGCAGGCCAGCGCACCGATTTCTTCCGCGGCGGTGCGAGCTTCCGCAAAGCCCGGCAGCAGACGAGTGCGATACGGTTCAGCAATCACGTCTTTCATCAGCTTCGCCGCCAGCGCGGGTTGCTGGGTATGGCAGGCGTGAATAAAGCCCGCCAGATAACGGCCATGGCTGATGCAATCCTGGCGGCGATACTGTGCCGGTAAGATTGCCCGCGCTTCCGCCGTTGAAACTTTAATCCCCGGATACGCCATCACCCACAGCCAGTCGTCAAAACTCGGCACGTTCTGGCTGATGATATCCAGCTCTTCCAGCATCAGCTGAATGCCGCCCAGATAGCACGGCGCGACGTTGTCAAAATGTACGCTGCCGGAAATACGCCCTTCCAGCTCTCCCATTAGCGACAGCATCTGGTTTTCACTCAACGGCTTGCCGCAGAATTCATTCATCGCCATCAGACCGGCAACCACCGAGCATGCACTGGAACCCAGACCGGATCCGATCGGCATGTTTTTTTCCAGCGTCATCGCCACCGGCACTTCCTTGCCGATTTCCTGACAGAAACGCTGCCAGCACTGATAGACAATGTTGTCTTCCATGCGGTCTGGCAGTTTGGAGACAAACTTGCCTTCACTTTTCAGGCTAAATTCTGTGGCAGCTTCAACCGACACACAGTCGCCGAGCAGCGTACCGTCCACCGGAGAAACTGCCGCGCCCAGCACGTCGAAACCGACGCTGACGTTCCCAATTGAAGCCGGGGCATACACCTTAACCATATTAAACTCCTAACTTCCATGACAGCGTTCGCAAAAGATCGGCAAACACACCTGCTGCCGTCACATCATTACCGGCACCGTAACCACGCAGAACCAGCGGCAACGGCTGATAATAGCGACTATAAAACGCCAGCGCATTCTCACCATTTTTTACTTTATAAAGCGGGTCATTACCATCGACGGCATCGATTTTCACTTTGCAACGCCCCTCTTCGATAGCACCGACATAACGCAGTACCTTACCCTCTGCGGTAGCCTCGGCCACGCGCTTGGCGAATTGTGCATCCAGTTCCGGCAGACGCGCCACAAATTCATTCACGTTGCCTTCTGCATTGAAGGACGACGGTAAAACAGATTCCACCTCGATATCCGTCAGCTCCAGATTGTATCCGGCTTCACGCGCCAGAATCAGCAGCTTACGGGCAACGTCCATACCGGAAAGATCATCACGCGGATCCGGCTCGGTATAGCCCATTTCCTTCGCCTGCAAGGTCGCCGCAGACAGCGACATGCCTTCATCCAGTTTACCGAAGATGAACGATAACGAACCGGAAAGGATGCCGGAGAATCGCAGCAGTTCGTCACCGGCGTTCAGCAGGTTTTGCAGGTTTTCGATCACCGGCAAACCCGCACCGACGTTGGTGTCGTACAGGAATTTACGGCGCGAACCATCCGCTGCTTTGCGCAACTGGTGGTAATAATTCATCGATGAGGTGTTGGCTTTTTTGTTCGGCGTAACAACGTGGAAACCGTCTGTCAGGAAATCGGCATACTGATCGGCCACTTCCTGGCTGGACGTGCAGTCGACGATCACCGGATTGAGCAGATGATATTCTTTGACCAGACGGATCAGGCGCCCCAGATTCAGCGGCTCTTTCGCCGCGGCCAGCTCCTGCTGCCAGCTGTCGAGCGCGATGCCGTGAACGTTGGTCAGCAATGCGCGGGAATTGGCGATACCGCAAACGCGCAGATCGATATGTTTGGTTTTCAGCCATGCCTGCTGACGGCGGATCTGTTCGATCAACGCGCCGCCTACACCGCCGACGCCGATCAGGAACACTTCGATCACCTGATCGGTGTTAAACAGCATCTGGTGGCTGACACGCACGCCGGTAGTCGCATCATCGTTATTTACGACAACAGAAATTGAACGCTCAGAAGAACCCTGGGCAATCGCCACAATATTGATGTTGGCACGCGCCAGCGCAGAGAAGAATTTCGCCGAGATCCCGCGCAGCGTCCGCATGCCGTCGCCGACCACGGAAATCACCGCCAGTTTTTCCATCACGTCGAGCGGCTCAAGCAGGCCGTCTTTCAGTTCAAGATAGAATTCGTCTTCCAGCGCCTTACGCGCGCGTTCCAGCTCATTTTGCGGCACACAGAAACTGATGCTGTATTCAGACGAAGACTGAGTGATCAGCACAACGGAAATACCCGAACGGGACATCACCGCAAAAACGCGCGCCGCCATGCCGATCATCCCTTTCATACCCGGCCCGGACACGTTGATCATCGCCATGTTGTTCAGGTTGGTAATGCCTTTCACCGGCGTGTTATCGCCAAGGCTTTCACTGCCAATCAGGGTACCCGGCGCCTGCGGGTTAGTGGTGTTTTTGATGAGACAAGGGATCTGGAACTGAGCAATAGGCAGGATGGTACGCGGATGAAGCACTTTCGCACCAAAGTACGACAGCTCCATCGCTTCCTGATACGACATCGATTTCAGCAGGCGGGCATCGGGCACAATGCGCGGGTCACAGGTATAGACGCCGTCAACATCGGTCCAGATTTCGCAGCAGTCAGCGCGTAAACACGCTGCCAGCACGGCGGCGGAATAGTCAGAACCGTTGCGCCCCAGCACCACCAGTTCGCCTTTGTCGTTACCGGCGGTGAAACCGGCCATCAGCACAATGTGGTCAGCGGGAATGGCACTTGCCGCAATGCGACGGGTGGATTCATTGATATCTACGGTGGATTCAAGGTAATGGCCTTGCGCGAGCAACTTCTCAACCGGATTGATCACGGTGACGCCAAAGCCTTTGGCAATAAATACGGCTTCCATGATGGCGATAGAGAGTTTTTCGCCACGACAGATGATTGATGCGTTGACGCTGTCCGGGCACTGGCCCAGCAGGGTGATGCCGTGCAGCAACTGTTTGAGCTGAGCGAATTCCTGATCCACATAGGCTTTCACTTTTGCCAGATCAAAGCCCGGTTGTGCGTCCGCCAGACCCGAGATCAGCTGTCCGAAAATGCTTTCTGCATCACTCATGATGGTATGAATGTCCTGTCCTGCGACAGTTCGCTCAATCATGGCGACCAGATAGTTGGTAATTTTGGCAGGTGCAGATAATACCGTTGCGACCTGTCCCTGACGCGCATTGCTTTCCATAATGTCCGCAACCCGCAAGAAGCGTTCTGCGTTTGCTACCGAGGTCCCGCCAAATTTCAACACTCGCATTTCTGATTCTCTCCTGAAGCTCGTCGTTTTAAAGTGTTAAAAAAAAAGCCCGCACTGGTTAGGTGCGGGCTTTTTTCTTTTTTCCTGTACGCGTCAGCCCGCCCCGTTACCTGTGGTATCGGTGGTGGTAATAATTGTTGTGTTCAGGCTGATGATTCGCATTTTTATCTTCTGTCTGTCTTAGAGTTTTTACGCTGTCTGCCTCTATTAGCTAAAGCATAAGGCACAACAAGTCAAATTTTTTCTGGTTTTACGCTGACGGTCACGGCTGTAACAAAATGAACAATCCGCTGCACGTAAAGTAAATTCCAGTTCAAATAGCAGGGTTATTCAGTTTATCCGGAATATTGCACTACCGTAAAGAATAAACCCCTCACATCATTGGTTCAGCTTTTTTTCGATGTCATGCAGCAAAGTGTGCAGCATTGCAGCATCCCGCTGCTGCAAAAGTCCGAGGCGCTGATGCACCCAGTCGGCCAGTTTTTGATCATCTTCAGCCCCGACGTTTTCCAGTAATCGGCCCACCCGCGAACGCAAGGCAGACAACTGCCCTGCCTCGGCATTTTCCGCACGTGCAGCGGCAACCTGGTTGAGTGACGACAGCTGGTAACAGAAAACCATCACCGCCTGCCCGAGATTCAGAGACGGATAATCAGCCACCATCGGTACGCCGGTGAGGATGTCGGCGAGCTCAAGCTCTTCATTCGTCAGGCCTGAATCTTCACGCCCAAACACCAGCGCCGCATGGTTCACCCACTGACTTTTTTCTTCCAGCTGCGTCAGCAACTCCGGCGGCGTGCAGTAATAGTGGAAGCGCGCACGGCTGCGGGCAGTGGTCGCCACCGTAAAATCGATATCGGCCAGTGCTTCCGCCAGCGTGGTGAAATGCAGGGCATTTTGCAGGATCTCCTGCGAACCATGCGCCACCCAGCCCGCTTCCGGTTTCAGATGCGCTTCGCTGTCGACAATACGCAAGGATGCGAAGCCCATGGTTTTCATGGCTCGTGCCGCCGCCCCGACATTTTCAGGGCGCGCAGGTGAAACCAAAATAATATGAAGTTGCATGTCGTACCTTCGCAAAGAGTGGGAGAGATAATGTCGGGTGTGGTTCAGCGATGAATTTTTGCCCTGCGCCAGACCTTATTCAATGCTTATATTATTCACAAGAACTTAACAGCCGACGGAATATATTCATCCATTTTATCGGAAAACCGAAGCTGACAGTAAAAAAAGGTGCTGGCGCGGTTAAGCAAACTTTATTAAAATTTAAATCATTATTTTTCATAAGGATATATAATACTCACTCATCCATTTTTTGCATTTATCTCGGTCAACTTAATGAATTGCTGAATCGTGTACAATAAAGGACGAAATGTGACTCAAGCGTGCATTCTTATAAGTGTTTTTCACGTTTCTGTTACCGTGCTACAATTGAACTTGATATATGTCAACAAACCGTAGTTTTGTTGGGTGGTAATTTCGGCACTCGCTGTTATATTGCTGTTAATAGGGTTAGGATATGCGCCGCTTTAGGACCACGTGGAACTGCAGAAAGTGGAATCCCTGACCGAGCTTGCGATGTTGTTGCCGTTGATGGAAATTGCATCGAGAACGCGTTTACGTACTTTAGTCATGTAACGAGTGAGATGGCCAGTAAGCCGTCGAAATTCATCGGGATAACAAGGACTTCTGTACTCCTATTTTCTATTTGTTGGCAATCTTAGGTAGCAATCATGCAGACCCCACATATTCTGATCGTCGAAGACGAGTTAGTGACACGTAATACGTTAAAGAGCATTTTTGAAGCAGAAGGCTACATGGTACATGAAGCCAATGATGGCGCAGAAATGCACCACATCCTGTCCGAAAATGACATCAATCTGGTTATCATGGACATCAACTTGCCGGGCAAAAATGGCCTGCTGCTGGCACGCGAACTGCGTGAACAAGCCAGCGTTGCACTGATGTTCCTGACCGGCCGCGACAATGAAGTTGATAAAATTCTGGGTCTTGAAATCGGCGCTGATGATTACATCACCAAGCCGTTCAACCCACGTGAGCTGACCATCCGCGCTCGCAACCTGCTTTCCCGCACGATGAACCTGGGTACTGCCGGTGAAGAACGTCGTCTGGTAGAAAGCTACAAATTTAACGGCTGGGAATTAGACATCAACAGCCGTTCACTGATCAGCCCTCAGGGTGAGCAGTACAAGTTACCGCGCAGTGAATTCCGCGCCATGCTGCACTTCTGTGAAAACCCGGGCAAGATCCAAACCCGTGGCGATTTGCTGAAGAAAATGACTGGCCGTGAGCTGAAACCTCATGACCGTACGGTAGACGTGACTATCCGTCGCATCCGTAAGCATTTCGAAGCGACGCCTGACACACCAGAAATCATCGCCACCATTCACGGCGAAGGCTACCGTTTCTGCGGTGATCTGGAAGACTGATCCCCGGCCCGCATACAGAAGGTTGCCAACCGTTCTGTTGCCACAGGTATCAAACGTAAAAGGCCAGCGAAAGCTGGCCTTTTCTATAGCAGGATGACACCCAGATTTACGGTGCCGGATGCCCCCAGGGAATGATCGGCACGGCGCTCAGCGCATTTTTCGGCGAACCATCAACGACTTTATCGGAGTAGCTCAGATAAATAAGGGCGTTGCGTTTCTCATCGTAGAACCGAACCACCTGAAGCTTTTTAAACACCAGTGATGTGCGTTTCTGAAAAACAACTTCCCCCTTGTCTTTCGCTTGTTTAATTTTGTCACTCAGTTCAATCGGCCCGACCTGCTGACAGGAAATCGCAGCATCAGAAGTATCTTCCGCCAGACCCAGCCCGCCCTTAATACCGCCGGTTTTTGCACGGCTGATATAACAGGTTACATTTTTAATATCAGGATCATCAAAGGCCTCGACCACGATCTTGTGATCCGGACCGAACAGTTTAAAGACCGTATCCACCGACCCCACCTGCTCTGCATGCGCAGCACCAGAACAAAAAACAAACATCCCAAAAACAAAAATCCAACACTTTTTCATTAAGTTACTCCACGTCATAAGCATGACGTTGTTTTCTATAGAAACCCCATTCAGAAAGCGTTTATTCACACTTTCAGAGTGAAATACTCTGTAACACCCGCAAATAGCACAGATAGCCAAAAAATTCTTAAGAAGTCTTATCTCGAAAAAGTTGCTATTATGCCGACCATCATTCTGTGCATTTATCTTAGCTCAACGAGGACGATCTATGGATCAAGCAGGAATCATTCGTGACCTTCTTAGCTGGTTAGAAACCCATTTAGACCAGCCTTTGTCACTCGACAATGTCGCAGCCAAGGCTGGCTATTCCAAGTGGCACCTGCAGCGCATGTTTAAAGATGTCACCAATAACGCTATTGGCGCATACATACGCGCACGTCGTCTCTCTAAAGCGGCCGTCGCACTTCGTCTCACCAGCCGCCCGATTTTAGATATCGCCCTGCAATACCGTTTTGACTCTCAACAAACGTTTACCCGGGCCTTTAAAAAACAGTTTGCCCAGACGCCTGCGCTGTATCGCCGTGCTGAAGACTGGCATTCGTTCGGCATTTGTCCGCCGATCCGTCTCGGTGCTTTCATTCTGCCGCAGCCTGAGTATATCTCACTGCCGGAACAACACCTGATTGGGATGACGCAGAGTTACGCCTGTACGCTGGAGCAAATTACCACGTACCGTAACGAGATGCGCCGTCACTTCTGGCGCCAGTACATCGGTGAAGCGAAAACCCTGCCGCCAGTCCTCTACGGTCTGCACCATTCGCGTCCAAGTCAGGAAAAGGATGATGAGCAGGAAGTCATGTACACCACGGCGCTGGAACCGAATCATTTGCCGGAAAACGTTGAAGGTCAGCCGATTGTGTTACAGGAAGGGGAATATGCCATGTTCCACTACAGTGGCACGCCTGAGCATTTGCAGGAATTCATTCTGACCTTGTACAGCACCTGTCTGCCGACCCTGAAACTGACGCGCAGAAAGGGACAGGACATCGAACGCTTCTACACCAACGGCCGGGCGCCGGGTACGACGCCGACCGAAATAGAATGTGATTACCTGATCCCAATCCGCCGCTAACGCCTCTGGCGTTAGCGTTGTAATTCGTCCAAAGCGGGCTGATCCAGATGTGAGATATCGCCCGCTGTTTCCACTATCCAGCCACTCGCCAGCCAGGCGCTTTCCTGATGATCGACTCGCGACAGCGAGCAGTTACGCAACCGCAGACGACGCTCAGCATAAGCAGGCAACCCCAGGATCGTACTGATCAGACTGCCCAGCGCAATTCCGTGGCTGACCAGCAGAGGCTTGCTGCCCGCAGGCAGATCCAGACAGCTGTCGAGCGCGGCGCGCATCCGGGTTGCCAGTTCGGTCATGGTTTCGCCTTGCGGAATACGCCCTTCCGGCGAACCGTCCACCATCTGCTTACGCCAGATTTCTTCCTGTTCCGTCAGACCATCGAGAATACGCTCTTCGAGTACGCCCATGTGTAACTCCCGCAGGCGCGGTTCGTTGATCACTTCACAGCCACAGGCATCAGCGATAATCTGTGCGGTGTGACGGGTACGCCCCAAATCACTGGTGATAACGTGAGTGATGCCTTCATTGCGCACACGCTCCGCCACCTGACGGGCCTGAAAAAGACCTTTTTCCGTCAGCGGGCTGTCTGACTGCCCCTGAATACGGCGCGCTGCGTTCCATTCTGTTTCGCCATGACGGACGAGATATACCTGTAACATGAGTGTTTTCCGTTATACTGCGTGAAATTTGCTAAAGGATGCTAAAACTCTATGTACCATGTTGTCGCTGCAACCACTAACCCGGCAAAGATCAAAGCTATCGCCATGGCTTTTGAAGATATTTTCGGCGCTGAGGCATTCCGCATCGAAGGTGTTGACGTCGACAGTGGTGTGCCCAATCAGCCCATCGGCAGCAATGAAACCCGCACCGGAGCGCGTCATCGCGTGATCGGCGCACGTCAGGTTCGCCCGGAAGCTGACTTCTGGGTCGGCGTGGAAGCCGGTATCGAAGACAATATGACGTTCGCCTGGATGGTGATTGAGAACATGCACCAGCGCGGTGAATCCCGCTCAGCCAGCCTGATGTTACCTGAAATCATTTTACAGGGAATCAACCAGGGCAGTGAACTGGGGGATGAGATGGAAAAACTGACGGGTATCGCAGAAGTGAAACGCAAAGGCGGTGCCATTGGCGTGTTTACAGCAGGGAAACTGACCCGCACCAGTGTTTACCATCAGGCGCTGGTACTGGCCTTAGCGCCCTTCCATAATGCGGTTTATCAGATAAGATCGCTGACACATTAAATTTATGATCAAAACGGACGCATCAGTCGTCCGTTTTGTCTGCCGAAGATCCCTCCGTCAACAGTTGCTCTCCCAGCCATGCCTTCAGCGGTGCCGGCGCGTTCTTCAGGCCGTTGGAACCGCGCGTAATCGTGGCGATCCCCGCACCTAACTGACTCTTCAGCTCCCGCTGGCTCATCTCCCCGCGCATCAGCTCCTGAATAATCCGCACCCGCGTGCCGAGCGCCGCACGTTCGTCGGGCGTCAGCAGCAGTTGCAAGAGATCCTGATGCAGATTTTCAGCAAAAGATTGCTGTAGCAGTGCCAGAAAGCACTGCCAGTCCTCATTGCCTTGTTGGGAAAGAGCAGGGTCATTGAGCGGTCGTTGAGTCATGTTTGGCTGCCATACTATTGAACTAGTACAGCAGTTTAACATAGACAACCGGCGATCAGTAACGCCTCTGCCATTCGGCATCCGTCAATATTTTGGCGGGTTGATGTAAAAAATAGCGATAAAACGCATCATATGCCAACACATTTTTAACATATCGGCGTGTTTCAGAGAACGGGATGCTTTCGACAAAGGCGACAGAATCGACCCTGCCCGCACTGTTGCCAAGCCAGGTATTCACACGCGAAGGCCCGGCGTTGTAAGCGGCGCTGGCAAGAATACGGTTGCGGCCAAACATCTGATAGACGTATTCCAGATAGCTGGTACCGATAGTGATATTCATCTGCGGATCCAGCAACTGCGCCGGATTGCTGTAACCCTGCAAACTGAACATATCCACCGTGTGCTGCGCGGTGGCAGGCATGACCTGCATCAGACCCGCCGCGCCAACCGGCGAACGGGCTTTAGGATTCCACGCACTTTCCTGACGGGCAATCGCCATCGCATAACTTTGCGTGATGCCTTTATCATTGGTCGCACGGCGGAATTCATCCGGCCAGGCAAGCGGGAAACGTTCTTCCAGATAATCCCACAGCTTGCCGGTGATGGTCGCCTGCACGCTCAGATCCGGCCATTTTTGTTCGAAAGCATAACGTGCCAGCGCCGACTGCTGAGATTCACTGCGGCTGCTCACCAGATAGCTCCACTCGGTGCGCGCCAGATTATCCATCTGCCAGTACATCAGCTCGCGAACGCGCGCCACTTCCGGCAATTTGCCAATGCTGGCATCCGGTCTGGCGGCAACGGAAATCTGCATCGGATACGCGACATTCAGCTTCTGAGCCGCGGCCATCGGATAGAAACCACGCCCTTTCATCAAGGTGCGCAGCATCGCCTCGCCCTGCGTTTTCTGCCCTTTGTCGATCATCACTGAAGCACGCCAGTACTGCCATTCGTCTTCTTGCAGCGCGTCCTGCGGCAAACGTTCCAGCCACTGGCTTAAACCCTGACGGTCACCGGCGGCCAGCGCCATACGGATGCGACGTTCCACCAGCGTGGTGGAATGGCTGCGCAGAATCACGTTATCGCGCCATGCCGCCTGTTCAGAGGTGACATCGCTGCCCATGTAGCGCCAGGCGACAGCCTCTTCCAGTTCAAGACGATCGCTGTCGCTCATCTTCTGCAACCGTGCCAGCACCGGGATCATCGAGCGCGCATTTTCTGAATCATCGCGCGCAATGCGGGCGAACGTAATGCTGGTCGCGTTACGGGTGAAATCGGTCGGCCCTACGCTGCGTGCAAAGCTTTCAATGGTGTTGGGATTGTTTTGCAGCGCCAGCAGCGCATCGCGCATGGTCTGATAATCCGGTGGCAACTGTTTCGCCAGGAAGTTAACCAGGTTGGTATTCCCGGCTTTCATCGCCAGACCGATACGCTGCAATGTGGTCAGCGCGGTTTGATTCCCGGCGCCCTGCCACACGTTGAACAGTTTATCGCAGGTATTCGGCAATGAAGTGCCGGTCAGCCAGATGTCTTTGGCGCCGTCGAAAGCCGTTTTCTGATCGCCGGTCGCCCATTTTGCATAATAGTAGTTACAGCGGGCAGCGACGGGCTTTGGTGGCTGCGGGCTGAAAGAAAGCAGACTGTTCCAGTCCTGACGGCGCGCCAGCTCGTTGACGAAACGAGAAGGCAACGAGCGCGCAGGCGGTAATGTCGGGTTCGCTTTCACAAAAGCGTTGATCTGGGCAGGCGTCGCCTCGCCAAGATCCTGCGTCAGCTGACGGTATTCGAGGTAGGGATAAAGCGGATAATCTTCCAGCGTTGGCATCAGTTGACTGACGACATCCATCTGGTTGCTGTCCCATGCCTGTTTAATCTGCATGTAATGCTGACGCTGTGCGTCGAGGGAATCTGCTTTCGCCACGCCCGAAACCGTCACCAGCAACATGCTCATTGCCAGCGAGTGCCATCTGTCCACCTTGACCATACTTACCTTTATCCTCGCGGGTTGTGTTTCTTGCTGCGCAGACTGCACAGGAATTGCCCTGCAGACGCTCTGAAATTCTTGCCGGAACCGTTATGCGTTATTCAGACCTCGACTACGCTAATCGATTCATTTTTAAAATTGAAGTAATGCCGCCGCGACATCACAAACTTTACACAGTGTGGTGCAAGCAGTGCGCGGTTACCAGACGTGGCCGGACGTTTTTACTTCACGCCTTTACTTTATGCGAGGTAATACCCGCATTATTATTGAGTGAATAACAATATTCTTAGGATTATTCACCATAATAGATAGCTTCCTTACTATCACATAAATAATAAGCCCATAACAAAGCTGATATATATTTACGCTAATTTACATTGATATTTGATTCCTAAACGATTACTAAATGAAAATGCATTAATACGGATAATCTTAAAATTTATATTTCCTTGTTTTTAATGAAAAAAACTATTAAAAGCGAACGTAACAAAGTATTTCTTAACTCAGATCAAAAACCTTCAATACGATTAAATTATCATCTCACTCATATTGTAAAAGCGGTCTTAATATTCTCCGCCATTACATCGGTGAATTAATTAATCAGCGACACTCCTTTACTCGCTTACGGAAAACATTATGAACCATTCATCTAGTGCAGTAAAAACGAATGCCAGCCCTTCTTCTTCAGCACCGCCAGATAACAAAACCTGGTATCAGCTGAGCGGTAAAGAAGCCATGTTACGTCTGGGTACCGGCGAAAATGGTCTGAGCCAGCCGGATGCGACCGAACGTCTGAAAGAATACGGGCCAAATGCATTACCTGAAAAACAAACCAAAAGCGCGCTGATGCGTTTTCTGGCGCACTTCAATGATGTTCTGATTTATATCCTGCTGGCAGCTGCGGTGGTGACCGGCGCAATGGGCCACTGGGTCGATACCTTTGTGATCCTCGGCGTGGCAGTAGTCAACGCGATGATTGGCTTTTTGCAGGAAAACAGCGCAGAGAAGTCACTGAAAAGTATTCAGAATATGCTCTCAAGCCAGGCCGTCGTGCTGCGCGACGGACAGGTGCAAACCATCAATGCCGACCAGCTTGTGCCCGGTGATATCGTGCAACTGCGTCCCGGCGACAAAATTCCGGCTGACCTGCGCATTATCAGCGCCCATAACCTGCAGGTCGAAGAAGCGATCCTCACCGGTGAATCCACCGTTGTGACCAAAAATGCCCATGTGATCGATGGCGAAGTGATGATTGGCGATCGCCACAATCTGCTGTTCTCCGGCACGATGATCAGCGGCGGTACTGCGTCCGGTGTGGTTTATGCCACCGGTAAAGACACCGAACTCGGCCACATCAATCAGATGATGTCGGCGATTAAGCCGCAGCGTACGCCGCTGTTGCAGCAAATCGACAAACTGGGCAAAGGCATTTTCGCCCTGATTTTACTGATGATGGCGTTCCTGTTCGTCTTCGCTTTCATCCTGCGTGATATGCCACTCGGCGAGCTGCTGTTGTCGCTGATTAGCCTGGCTGTCGCCTCGGTGCCGGAAGGTTTACCGGCCATTATCTCGATTATTCTCTCCCTGGGCGTTCAGTCGATGGCGCGTAATCACGCCATTATCCGTAAGCTGCCGACTGTCGAAACCCTGGGTTCCATGACCGTGATCTGCTCGGATAAAACCGGCACGCTGACCATGAATGAAATGACCGTCAAGGCCGTGATCCTGGCAGACCGGGTCTATAACGTCGAAGGCGAAAGCTACCAGCCGAAAGGCCGCATCGTTGACGCGCAAACGCACAAACAGGTCGATGTGATCAACACGCCGGTGCTCAATACCTTCATCACCGCCGTGGATCTGTGTAACGACAGCCAGCTGATGCAGGACGAAAAAGGCCACTGGGGCATCACCGGCGGACCCACGTCCGGCGCCCTGAAAGTGCTGGCAGCCAAATCGAATCTGAACACCGGCAAGGTCGAGCCACTGGATAAAATTCCGTTCGATTCCAAGCACAAATACATGTCTACCCTGCAACGCATTGACGGCAAAACGCAGCTGTTCCTGACCGGCGCACCGGATGTTCTGTTCTCGCTGGCTAAATTTGAGCTGACTGAAAACGGCATTACGCCTTTCCGCCGCGCATACTGGGAAGAAGAAATGGCGCGCTATGCCCGTCAGGGTCTGCGCATGGTCGCAGCGGCGTTTAAAGATGAGCCAGAGATCAACGGCGATTTGGATCATGATGATTTGCAGGACGGTCTGATCTTCGCCGGTATTGCCGGGATGATGGATCCACCGCGTCCCGAAGCGATTGACGCCATTGCTCAGTGCCAGCAGGCCGGGATCCGCGTGAAAATGATCACCGGTGACCACCAGGAAACGGCGATGGCTATCGGTAAAATGTTAGGCATCGGTAACAGCGGCGACTCCATCACCGGCTACCAGCTGGAGCACATGGATGACACCGAACTGGCGATTGCCGCCAGTCAGTACGATATTTTCGCCCGAACCAGCCCTGAGCATAAGCTGCGTCTGGTAAAAGCGTTACAGGATACCGGTGAAGTGGTGGGCATGACCGGCGATGGCGTGAACGATGCGCCCGCGCTGAAACAAGCCGACGTCGGCATCGCGATGGGCATCAAAGGGACAGAAGTCACCAAAGAAGCGGCAGACATGGTGCTTACCGATGACAACTTTGCGACGATTGCCAGTGCGGTGAAAGAAGGACGTCGGGTATACGACAACCTCAAGAAAACCATTCTGTTTATTTTACCGACTAACCTCGCGCAGGGGCTGCTGATCATCCTGGCGATTCTGGCTGGCGCGGTCATTCCGCTCACCCCGGTGCAGATCTTATGGATGAACATGGCCACCTCGACCACGCTCTCTTTCGGTCTGGCCTTCGAGCCCGCGGAGAAAGGCATGATGCGTCGCGCACCGCGCGCACCGGGTCAGCACGTTCTCGACCTGTACTCTGTCTGGCGTATCGCGTTCGTGGGGATTCTGATCGCCTGCAGCGCCTTTATCCTCGAAGCCTGGATGCAGCCGCGTGGCTACAGCAGCGATCTTATCCGCACCGTGCTGTTGCAAACGCTGGTCACCGCGCAGTGGGTGTACATGTTTAACTGCCGCGTCATGGACCGTTTCCCGCTGACCCGCGAAGTGTTCGTCAACAAAGGTCTGTGGATTGTCTCCGGCGTATTACTGGTGTTGCAGCTGGCGCTGATTTACCTGCCGGTGATGAACAACCTGTTCGGCACCGTGCCAATGCCACTGAAATTCTGGGGAATTACGCTGGTGGTCGGTGCGATGATCTTCATTATCGTCGAAATCGAAAAATGGCTGGTTAACCGCTACATCCGCAAAAAAGTCTGACCTTAATGCAACCTGCCGGGCTATATTCTGTAGCCCGGTTTTTTTGTCATAAAAGTAACATATTCAAATAATTCAGCCTCACCGGCGCTCATTTCGTCTCAAATTTCACACAAAACATCCCAAAGCCCGTACAACTGATTTACATCAACCCGCCCCCGACTTATTACTCTGCCCAAGGGTATTCCCGGCGCACAGCCATTTCAGCTTCCCCGCTCACCGGCGATTTTCAGGACACTACCCGATAGATCCTCAGCAGTTTCATAAAAACGAGCTCTTTCTGCGCAAGCAGAACCACATGGAGCCAAAAATAGGTAACTCACGATGTCATCGCTCATTGTAGATAAGTGCTTTTACACACAGCTGGCATTGCAGTCACTTTTGCAACTCAACGGACAACATCAGAGAGACATTCTTTCGCTAAAGGACATTACTGAGCTGCAAACTGCCTGCAAGTCTCTGACACCTGAAATCATCTTTGTAAATGAAGACTGCTTTATGTCGGATGTGCAGGCGGGCCTGGCGTTAAAAGCCGTGATCAACGCCCATCCCGGCACGCTGTTTTTTGTGTTTATTTCCAAAGATAACCTGAATTATCAGAACTATGTCCCGATCCGCCACAACGTCATCATTGTGTCGAAATCCATCCGCACGACCACTATCTATCAGCTTATCGCTCATAACCTGCAAATCTCACGGGCGATAGAAATCGGGGTTCCGTTAGATCTCACTCCGGTCAGCCTGAGCCGCACCGAGTTCAGCATTCTGAAAATGTGGATGTCAGGGCTGGATACGCTGAACATTTCACAGCATCTGAATATCAAACAAAAAACCGTCGCATCGCACAAAGGCAATATTAAGCGCAAGGTCAAAACACACAACAAACAGGCGATTTATCATGTGGTTAAACTCACGGATATTCTGACTTCCGGTATGTTTGTTGGCCGCCCTCACCCTCTGCGCCCCGCCAGTGAATCCGGAGAAATCGCCCTGACTGCCGGTTAAATACTGACTGCCTGACACTGCGCCAGCAACATTCTCGTCTTACTGTGAAGCTGATGGTTGGGAACACGACTGAAACACGCTAAACTTGCCGGTCGGAACCCTTACCAGTCATGCCGCAGTCAGGCGGGGCTGGCTTAATTCGCCGCAGCGCCCGTTGGATCAACCTGTTCTGATCCGGCACACACGCACGGCCCGCAGAGAAAGAGGCTCAAAACAACGTGGCTCAATACGTATATTCCATGCATCGCCTCGGCAAAGTTGTTCCGCCGAAGCGTCATATTCTTAAGAACATCTCCCTGAGTTTCTTCCCTGGCGCCAAAATCGGTGTTTTGGGTCTGAACGGTTCAGGTAAATCCACGCTGCTGCGCATCATGGCCGGTATCGATACCGACATCGAAGGTGAAGCACGCCCGCAACCCGACCTGAAAATCGGCTATCTGCCGCAGGAACCGCAGCTGAACATGGAACACACCGTGCGTGAGTCCGTGGAAGAAGCCGTTTCTGAAGTCGTTGGCGCGTTAAAACGCCTTGATGAGGTGTACACGCTGTACGCCGATCCGGAGGCTGATTTCGATAAACTGGCCGCCGAACAGGGTCGTCTGGAAGAGATCATTCAGGCGCATGACGGCCACAACCTGAACAGCCAGCTGGAACGCGCCGCCGATGCGCTGCGTCTGGCCGACTGGGATGCGAAAGTCGCTACCCTGTCCGGGGGTGAACGTCGCCGTGTAGCATTGTGCCGCCTGCTTCTGGAAAAACCAGACATGCTGCTGCTCGACGAACCGACCAACCACCTGGATGCAGAATCCGTGGCCTGGCTGGAACGCTTCCTGCACGACTTCGAAGGCACCGTTGTGGCGATCACGCATGACCGTTACTTCCTCGATAACGTGGCCGGATGGATCCTGGAGCTTGACCGCGGTGAAGGTATTCCGTGGGAAGGTAACTACTCCAGCTGGCTGGAACAGAAAGATGAACGTCTGGCGCAGGAAGCCTCTTCTGAAGCCGCTCGTCGTAAATCTATCGAGAAAGAGCTGGAATGGGTACGTCAGGGCGCGAAAGGCCGTCAGTCTAAGGGCAAGGCCCGTCTGGCACGCTTTGAAGAGCTGAACAGCACCGAATACCAGAAACGTAACGAAACCAACGAACTGTTTATTCCACCGGGTCCGCGCCTGGGCGATAAAGTCGTTGAAGTGAAAAACCTGAGCAAATCGTACGGCGATCGCGTTCTGATCGACGATTTGTCCTTCACCGTGCCGAAAGGCGCGATCGTCGGGATCATCGGTCCGAACGGCGCGGGTAAATCCACGCTGTTCCGCATGATGTCGGGTCAGGAACAACCGAACGGCGGCACGATTGAGCTGGGCGATACCGTGAAACTGGCCTCCGTGGATCAGTTCCGTGATTCCATGGACAACAGCAAAACCGTGTGGGAAGAAGTCTCCGGTGGTCAGGACATCATGCGTATCGGCACCACCGAAATGCCAAGCCGTGCCTACGTGGGCCGCTTCAACTTCAAAGGTGTTGATCAGGGCAAACGCGTCGGCGAACTGTCCGGCGGTGAGCGTGGTCGTCTGCATCTGGCGAAACTGCTGCAGGTTGGCGGTAACATGTTGCTGCTCGATGAACCGACCAACGATCTCGACATTGAAACCCTGCGCGCACTGGAAAACGCCTTGCTGGAGTTCCCGGGCTGCGCCATGGTCATTTCCCATGACCGCTGGTTCCTTGACCGTATCGCGACCCACATCCTCGATTATCAGGATGAAGGTAAAGTCGAATTCTTCGAAGGTAACTTCACCGAATACGAAGAATATAAAAAACGTACGTTGGGTGCTGAAGCGTTAGAGCCGAAGCGCATCAAATACAAGAAAATCATCAAGTAATCTTTTTACTGATGTCTCTGAGGCCCGGAAACGGGCCTTTTTTATGGCATTAATCCTCTGCCCCCTATCCTGCCAGCGCCTCACTGTAACTCTTTGCAAAACCGTATTCTTCCAGCATGAACTCAATAAAACAGGCCAGCGCCGGTGAATTCAGTTTTCGCCCCGGATAGACCAGATACAAATCATTTCCTTCGGCTTCCCACGCCGGCAGCACGCGCACCAGCGTGCCTTCCGCCACTTCGCTGTGACATAAAAACGCCGGCAACAGGGTGATGCCTGCGCCAGCCAGCGCACACTCCCGCGCATACAGCAAATTGTCAGTGGTATGTGCGGAGGGCAGTAACCAGCGGTGATAGGTATCGCCGCGATGCAGCACCCATTCCGACCAGGCGCGGTGGGCGATGCAATGATGCGCTGCCAGCTGCTGCGGCGACTCCAGCGCAGGATGCCGGGCAAGGTACGCCGGAGACGCCAGCAGATAACGCGGACAATGTCCCAGTTCACGGCCAATCAGCGAGGAATCCTGCGGTTTGCCGGTGCGCAGCGCAATGTCGAACCCTTCCTGCACCAGATCGACCATGGCATCGGATACCGACACTTCCAGCGACACATCCGGATAACGTTTCTGGAATTCGACGTTCATGCGCGCCAGCAACGTCGCGCCAAGACCCGCCGGGCTGGTGATGCGCAATCGCCCGCTCGGGTTATCACGCAAACGGCGGATCGCCAGTTCCGCCCTTTCGCTGGCCTGCATCATTTCCTGACAGTGGATCAGATAGCGTTCCCCGGCGAAGGTCAGATTCAGCTGGCGCGTGGTGCGGTTGAGCAACCGCAGGCCGACGGATTTCTCCAGCTGGCTGATGCGCTGGCTGACGCTGGATTTCGGCAAACCGGCACGTTTGGCTGCCTGAGTGAAACTGCCGCATTCCGCCACCAGCGCGAACAGCGCCATATCCTGCAATTGTTTAAACATGATTGTTCACCTGAGACGAACACGTTGTTAGTTATTGTCCATCTTATCAGCTTGCCGCATCAGGGCTAGACTGTCTGTATACCCGAAGCAATAAATGGAGAAATTCTGATGTCCGTAAAAGCAATCGCAGTGAACCCGCAGGATCCGGCCCGTTTCATCGCCGTCGAATTACCCCAACCCGTCGCAAAAGATCACGACCTGCTGGTGGAAGTGAAAGCCGTGTCGATCAATCCGGTCGATACCAAAGTGCATAAGGGCGTGCAAAAAAGCGGTCTGGACGCGCCAAAAGTGCTGGGCTGGGATGCCAGCGGCATTGTGAAAGCCGTCGGCAGCGCGGTGAAAAACATCAACGTCGGTGATGAAGTCTGGTACGCCGGGGACATCACCCGCTCCGGCAGCAACGCGACTGAACAGCTGATCGACTCACGTATTGTTTCCGTCAAACCGAAAAGCCTGAACTGGGCCGAAGCTGCCGCCATGCCTCTGACCGCGCTGACCGCGTGGGAAGCGCTGTTCGAACATCTGAACATTCAGAATGCCTCCGAAGACAAAACGCTGCTGATCATCGGTGGTGCTGGCGGTGTCGGATCGCTGGCGATCCCGTTCGCGTCGCTGCGCAGCAAAGTGAAAGTCATTGCCACCGCCTCGCGTGCCGAATCGGCCAAATGGTGTCTGGATCGCGGTGCGGATCTGACCGTGAATTACAAAGATCTGAAAGGTGAACTGGCGAAACACGGTATCAAACAGGTGGATTTCATTCTTTGCCTGAACGATACCGACGGACACTGGGCGGCGATTTCCGATCTGATCGCGCCGATGGGTCACATCTGTACCATCGTCGAAAATGAACACCCGCTGGACATGAACACGCTGAAGCTGAAAAGCGCCGCCCTGCACTGGGAACTGATGTACACCCGCAGCATGTTCAACACACCGGATATCGCGCAACAGGGCGAAATCCTGAAGCAGGTCGCCGCACTGGTTGATGAAGGGAAAGTGCAGACCACATTGAGCGATACGCTTCACGGGCTGAGCGTTGAGAGTATCGAAGCGGCGCATGCGAAAGTGCTGGATGGACACATGCAGGGGAAAGTGGTCGTCGCGTTTTAAACCGGCCCTTCTGAAATACCAAAAGCCGTCACCTCTGTGACGGCTTTCTTATTTGGGCGCATATTCCCGAAACGCTGGCGGCTATTCTCCGTCGTCGACCTTCTGCCATCGGGCATCGGGATCAAACGCGACTATCGCCCGCGCCGCAGCATCAGTGTCTGCCCCTAAATCCTGCTGATACACTTCGCCCTGCTGATTAATTATAAAACTGGTGATACCGGTATGCCCGTAACTCACCGGCCAGGCGATCAGCGCGAAACCTTTCGTCATCTTGCCATTATCGATATAACTATAAGCCCCGCCGCTGGCGCTGGCACCCTGCGCGGTAAGAATACGGAAATAATAACCATGGTAGTCAGACCCCGGCTGTTCGCCGCCAAAGGCAGGGCCGAGCGGGCTGGGTGCTTCGCCCTCTTTTACCGGCCAGTACAAACCATCGTGCTGCCCGTCCGTGCTGATAAACCGTTGGGCATACTGCCCGGCGCTCTGCTGGAACGCGTGCTGCGCATCGGCATAAGCCGCGACGGCCTGAAGGGTGGAAAGCTCGTTGCGCCCGATGGTCCGCGTTGCAATTTCAGCCGCACCGGCCACCATATCGAAGGACCAGCCCTGAGCCGTTTGCTTTATCGGTATCGGCAACTGCCAGCTTTCCGTGCCGACGTTCAGATGGGCCACATCGCCCTGTTTCACCATCGTATGGCTGACTTTCCAGTCGCGCAGGAATCGGGCGACTTCTTCAGGATCGACATCTTTTTGCGGCAGATAGCGCTGCCAGTCATCACCCAGAAGTTGCTTCAGAGCGGCATCATCGTGTCTGCTCACAGCATCAACCAGTGCCTCAGCAGCCTGCTCCGGCTGCGGAAAAGATTGCTGAGCGAAGACGCAAAGAGGGAGCATCAGAGCACCGGCAGAAATCAGAAGACGGCTACATATTTTCATTACCTTTCCTCAAAAGTTAGCGCCGCTGAAAATGATGGGCTTCCGCACCGGCAGACCGCTCAGGCAGGGAGTCACGCATCTGGTGACGGCTTCTGTCACCGCGCGCCTGTTGTTGTTGCCACGACGGCCCGCGGCTGGAATTCCCGCTGAAGGCTGAACTGCGCGTCATGTCGCCCCCCTGACGCAGATTCCCGCTGCGCTGAGAAAGCTTCTGTTGCCCGGAAAACGACGGATGAGAGGGCGAGTTATGCTGCGGCAACTGGCGGCCGGAAATGTGATGGCTGTCGGAGGTGACACCTTGTCTTGCTGGCGGCACCGAACGGGGTGATGCGTGCGTTTGCCCGGACGTAAACCCCGGACGGCTGTTCATTACCGAAGCCGCCTGCTGACGACGTTGATCCAGCGGCTGATTTTGCACGCCGCCGTTGTTACGCCCCACCGCATTGCCGTCAAAACCACGGTAATTATTACGTTGTGCGGCATTATTTAGCGCACGGTTCTGCGTGGCCCCGCTCAGGTTTGCCGTGCGAGGTGGCACACCATTGTTGAAAGCGGCATTGTGCTGCCAGCCCGCTGTGGCTGGTGAACCCGGATGATTCACCGCATTGTTGTTATTGCCGGATATGCGGTTGTAATTATTAACGTTAACGTTGACGTAATTATTCGGCGAACCGCCATGGTGGCCGTCGTCGTGGTGATCATCATGGTGGTCGTCGTGATGATCGTCATCCCAGTCGATGCTGCCAAAAATGGCATAGGTCGCGGCCACACCCACTCCGAATCCGACCCCGGAAACCACACCGTTCACGAACTGCTGCCCCGGCGGTGGCGGCAGATAGACCGGCGGATAAGCCGGTGTCGGCCATGCGCCATACACCACATTCGGGTTGTAGCTCGGCACGTAAACCACCTGCGGATCAGCAGATTCGATAATGATGGTTTGCTGAGCCGGTGCGCTTTTCACCACGGTAGTGCCGCTGGCTGATGCGGCAGGTTTTACCGTGACTTTCTGCTGCGGCGTGCTTTTCAGCGCCCCGCTCTTTTGCGCCACCTGACGGAATTTCTGCACGGTGTCCATCACGTCGGCCGGTTGCGCCAGAAATGCGTCACCGAGGTTTTGCACCCACGCGGGATCTTCACCCATCAGCGCCAGCAATTGCGGAAACGCCACCAGCGATTTCACACTCGGATCCCAGGGTTCATTCGCCACCTGAGTGACGGCGGCGTCGCCCTGACTTTGCGGATGGTCGCGTGACCATTGCACCGCCTGAATGACGTTGGTGGGATAGGTGGAGGCCATCAAAACCTGTGAAAGCAGGCTGTCAGGATAAAGCGCCACGGGGGCGACCCACTGGTCAAGCTGGGCCTGAGTAAAGGCCGCAGGAGCGGGGGCCGGAACAGCAGCAGTTGCGGGTTGTGCGACAGGAGCAGACGGCGCAGGAACCGTGGTATCGGCCTGACTGCTGACCGGAAGCCAGCCTTGCATAAACATCACGCTGGCAAGCGCAAATGCGCCTGCGCTGCACAATACTGCGATACCCCAGGGCTTGAATGATAAATTCATTCGGATCACCTTAAAAAGCCTCTGCCGGAATGAGAGGCACAATGAATGAGTATAATCGGACAAATAAAACTCAACGGCCGTCACTGTATTTTTATTCATGGAGGGGACTTACGCATAAAATGCGTATTCAATGAGGGCAAAAATGATTTGCGTTCAATCATTTGAATTAACTCAGGATTTACTTTACCCCTGTTACAAATTGAATGATTAAAAAAATAACCCGCTGTAATTAAATGACTTTATTGATAATTATAAAATATATAAATTAACCAAAGCATTCATGAAAAGAATGTTTATAGGAATAAGCGCCATAAAAAATGCCTGTCCGGCAGAACAGGCATTTTCATTTTTCAGGACAAGGGCTGATGAAGGATTCAGGAACCGGCAGGCTGATTTAACCGGCTGGTATCCGCCGCCAGCATGTTCTGTACCAGTTCAATACATTCCAGAAAACGCTGATCATAATCTGACGATTCAACGTGAACGTAATCCACATTGTTTTGTTTCAGCATATCGATAAGCAGATTTTGAAAAGACATACGGTCTGTCGTGCTGCCCAGACTGCGCAGGCCATCGGCGACCCACGGCGTATTATTTTCCAGCAGGATCACCAGATCGAATTTGTATTCGTCCATCAGCGCCTGCACAAACGGGTGTTCGCGGCCTTCGTACTTTACACAAAACGCCTGCGTGGTCAGAAAATCGGTATCAATAAACGCGACCTTGTTGGCATATTTCACCGCGAAATCGATGTACTGCGCCTGGCCGAGCGCGATTTTGTCGTAATCAGAATATTGCAGCGCCATCTCGTCACCACCAAGGTGGGAGAAAACATAGTCGCGGCCATATTCCCAGGCGCTGGTGGTATTGAAGATATTGGCTAACTTATTGACCAGCGTAGATTTTCCACTGGATTCACCGCCCAGCACCGCCACGGTGCGCACGAAGAATGGCTTCACTTCCGTCGGAATATAATCCCAGTAGCGGAACGGATCCTGACGGATCTGGCGGCCACTGATATTCATAAATGAACGTTTCGGGTCGATCAGCACCGTTTCAATACCGAGGTGCTCACGGTACTGCGGCGCATCCCCTTCTTCGCTGGAATAAATGGTATTGGGTTCAATGCCTTTCTGGCTCATGAACTCCTTGATACCGCGCCCCCAGACATCCCAGCCGTGCGGATACGGCTCCATCCCCTCTTCATTAAAGGCATGAATATGAATGTTTTTTTGATATTTGAAGGTCTGAAGCAACCAGCGCAGCCGATCGCTGACCGTCGGTTGCTGAGACATCGAACTGTTCTCAAACAGCTCGCGATCGCGCGGCTCATCAAAGCCCATGATGATGTGCAGTTCGTCGACCTGACTACAGGCTCGCTGGATCAGATAAATATGGCCGGTGTGCAGCGGATAAAACTTGCCGAACACCACGCCGATATTCTTTTCGCGACGGGGAAACTCAAGGTCAAGGAAGCGGTGCAGCGCCTCCAGCTTTTGCGCGCTGGGGCTTTTTATCTTTGCATTCAATAGCTGGCTGAGATAACCCTTGGTCATCCCGCTCGCTTCGGCCACCTGCTGTAAGGTGCGTCCCTGTTGCTTGATGGCGGTTTTAAGATAATCGAACTGAGACATACCCTGTCCTTATGTTTGTTTTACTAAACAAAAAATAGCACAAAGCCGGACAGGATTCACACTCAAAAACCGTTACAAATCGTCGAGGATTGCCAGCGCGTCGGCCAGTTTTTTGACCCCAAACACCTGCATCCCGGCTGGCACTTTTTTCGGCACATTCGCGTGCGGCACAATAGCGCGTTTGAACCCGTGCTTTGCCGCCTCGGTAATGCGTTCCTGGCCGCTCGGCACCGGACGAATTTCTCCCGCCAGGCCGACTTCGCCAAACACCACCAAATCATGCGGCAAAGGACGATCGCGCAGGCTCGACACCAGCGAAAGCAGCAGCGCCAGATCGGCACTGGTTTCAGTCACTTTCACCCCGCCGACCACGTTCACGAAAACGTCCTGATCGGCCATCTGCAAACCGCCGTGACGGTGCAGGACGGCCAGCAAAATGGCCAGACGATTCTGCTCCAGCCCTACCGCCACGCGACGCGGATTGCCCATCATCGAATGATCGACCAGCGCCTGCACTTCCACCAGCAGCGGCCGGGTGCCTTCCCACAGCACCATAACGGAGCTGCCGGAGGTAATTTCATCGCCACGGCTGAGGAAGATCGCCGAAGGGTTACTGACTTCGCGCAGGCCCTGTTCGGTCATGGCAAAAACCCCGAGCTCATTCACCGCACCGAAGCGGTTTTTGTGGCTGCGCAAGGTTCGGAAACGCGAATCCGCATCGCCGTCGAGCAGCACGGAACAGTCGATACAGTGCTCAAGCACTTTCGGGCCAGCCAGTGAGCCGTCTTTGGTTACGTGCCCCACCATCACGATCGCCACCCCACGCGTTTTAGCAAAGCGGGTCAGATACGCCGCCGTTTCACGCACCTGCGCCACGGTGCCGGGCGAAGACTGGATATCCGCCATGTGCATCACCTGAATGGAGTCGATCACCATCAGCTTCGGCTTTTCGACATCCGCAATTTCACAAATTTGCTCGATGCTGGTTTCCGACAGCATGTTCATATTCGCCGTCGGTAAACCCAGGCGGTGCGCGCGCATCGCCACCTGTTGCAGGGATTCCTCACCGGTAACGTACAGGGTTTTCATGTTTTCGCTGAGGTGACACAAAATTTGCAGCAACAGCGTACTTTTACCGGCGCCGGGGTTACCGCCAATCAGAATCGCACTGCCCGGCACTACACCGCCGCCCAGTACGCGGTCGAACTCTTTAAAACCGGTGCTGAAACGCGGAAGTTCGTCGAGGCTGATGTCGGAAAGTTTCTGCACGCGGCTGACGCCCGCATCGCCTGCGTAGCCGGTCAGGCGCTCGTTGCGCGCCACGGTCGGAGAAGCCGCCAAACGGATTTCAGTAATGCTGTTCCAGGCCTGACAGGCACTACACTGCCCTTGCCAGCGCGGATAATCTGCGCCACATTCATTACACACAAATGCACGTTTTGCTGCTTTTGCCACAACTAACCTCTTCAATTAAATAATGAATACTCATCCCGATTCGCTTACCTGAGTAAGATTCGGGTGAGTGATCGCATGCATCCTGAAATATGACGGGTATTCAGGATTGACTGCCGCTGAGAATACACAGCACGCCAAGCAAATCCGCATGACGGATGCACACTGCCGCCTGTTCGTAGACTTTCGGTTTCGCGTGATAGGCAATACCCATGCCCGCGACGGCCATCATTTTCAGATCGTTTGCACCGTCGCCAATGGCAATGGTTTGTTCGTGAGGAATTTCCAGTTTCTCGGCCAGTTTCAGCAGAGTGTCGGCTTTATATTGCGCATCGACAATCGGGCCAATCACGCGGCCTGTCAGCTTACCGTCACGAATTTCCAGCTCGTTCGCCGCCACATCCACCAGGTTCAGGCGGTCACGCAGGTATTCCGCGTAATAGGTAAAACCGCCGGACGCGATGGCTACGTGCCAGCCCGCTTCCTGCAAACGCTGCACCATGACCGTCAGGCCCGGCATCAGCGGCAACGTGTCACGCACCTGTTGCAGAATGCTGGCATCAGCATCCCTGAGCGTGGCGACGCGCTGACGCAGGCTGGCTGAGAAATCCAGCTCGCCGCGCATGGCGCGTTCAGTCACTTCAGACACCTGCTCACCGACGCCCGCCAGTTTGGCAATTTCGTCGATGCATTCAATCTCTATCGCGGTAGAATCCATGTCCATGACCAGCAGCCCCGGCACGCGCAGGTAAGGCACTTTGCCCAGCTGAGTCACATCGAATTCGAAGGATTCCGCCAGTTTCTGCACGTCAGCGGTAAGTGAACCGGCCAGGCGCACCACCTGATAACCTTCCACCGCCCACGCGCTGACAATCACTAAGGCGCGGCCTAACTGACGCTGGAACTGCGTAATGCTGATTTTATCGAGTTTTCTACCGTAGAGGAGCCACCCGGTATGTCCCGCCCGGTAATCCAGCGGCATCACTTCATCACCGCTCAATGAAAGGGGAAGTCCCGGCCATTGGTGGATCTCCGCAGGAAGATCGCAATAGGTCAGACTGTTTGGCATGATTACTCCGGTAGATTATTAAAAAATAAGTGACTAAAACGGTAGAAAAAGGCAGAGATGCCGCCGATAAAACGACGCATCAAGCTACCTTATCGCCAGCGCTTCTGGCAACATTAAACTCATCGAAAAACGCAAGGAAACGGAATGGCAAAGGCCAAACTCAAATTTCGCCTGCACCGCGCTGCTATCGTATTGATTAGCCTGGCGTTGTTAGTCATTCTTATGCAAGGCGCGTCCTATTTCAGCCTCGGGCATCAGCTCGCCCGATCCACGCAGGTCGAGCAACTGGCGCAAACACTGGCCAAACAGGTGGCGTTTTCCCTCGCGCCGCTGATGGACAGCGACAATGATGGCGCGGATATCGCGCAGATTTCCACTATTTTGAGTCAGCTTACCGATGAAAGTCGCATTCTCGACGCCAGCGTTTACGAATCCGACGGCACTCTGGTGGCGCATGCCGGTGAACAGGTACCGGTTCGCGACCGCTTGTCACTGGATGGCAAACGCGCGGGCAGCTACTTCAATCATCAGATTGTGGTGCCGATAGAAGATAAGAACGGGCCGAGCGGCTTTTTACGCATCACGCTGGATACGCACGTGCTGGCGACGGAGTCCAAACAGGTGGATAACACCACCAATCTGCTGCGTCTGATGATGCTCGCCGCGCTGGGTGTCGGCATCATTCTCGCCCGCACGCTGTTGCAGGGCCGCCGTTCGCGCTGGCAACAGTCTCCGTTCCTGCTGACGGCCAGTAAACCGGTGAAAGAAGATGATGAACCGGAAGAAGAAACCCCCGAAGAGTTCGGCCCGCCGCCGACGCTGAACCTCACCGAACCCGACGCCGAGGTGGCCCCGGCCAGACCCGCGACCGAAGCGCAAACCAAAGAAGCCGCACAGGCCGCTTACCGCAGTCTGAAACGCAGCAAACCGAAGTGATTCAGGCCAGCCGCTGAACAGGCCCTGTTAACCCTTCCACCTGCGCCAGCATTTCGCTGGCCAGTTGACGAAACTCAAGACTGATGGCGGCATCGCTTTGCACTTTCCGCCAGAATTCCTGTGCCCATGCCTGCGCATTCAACCACTTCGCTTTCGACACCAGAGGGTCGAGCGTTAATGGCGCGGCTTCACGACGCATAACACCGGCATTTGTCGGCGCAAAAGCCATCGGTAACATGTCATACACCGGCGACATCGTAAGAGATTGTTTTAAAGGGTCAATGGCAGGATCGATAAATGACAGATTTCCCTGATGCATATCGCTGTTGGCAATCAGCTTGCCGAAGGCATAAATTTGCTCAATTTTCTCCAGCGTCGGGGCGGTAATAATCTTGTTCCTGCGTAACTGCTGTGCGGTCGCAAACCAGTTGCTGTTGCCGCCGCCAAATTCTGCCGAAACGGCTTCAAGCGATACCATCCCACAGCGCCCGCGCGCACCTTTGCGGTCAAACCGCTCAACCTCAAGGAAGACCTCGCCGTGTCTTCCGGTAAAGATTTCGGCCGTCGCAGCCGGGATCCCCACGTTTTGCAGTACCTGTAATGCGTGGGCTTCCGCACGCAGCAAATCCCCCCAGCGGCGGGCATTTTCATTGGCTGGTGCAGAGGAGAATTTTACTAAAACCCGGGAGGCTTCCCGATCGGTATGTTCTGCGTAGCAGCTGAATTTAGGCTGCTCGCCACCCGCAGATGAGCCGACCTCCTCTCCGGCCAGACTTCTCTGCGCCAGATTTTCATAGGCCTGAATTTTGTCTTCACAAGAAACGGGAATATCGTCCTGCTTATGAAACCATCTCTGATAAGCAGTTTCTCCGATGACAAAGTTCCCGACCGTTTCATCGCCCGCTCTTGCCAGCGCCACCAGCGTCTGGGATTCGGTCCACTTTTTAATGTCATCAGGAAAATGCAGTGCGGCGTTAATATCACGCCCCCACGCCCGGCCTAAAAAACCCTGGGGCCGCATATCGGTGATAAACCACGGCAGGCCATCAAAAGTGAGCGACTGACCGCTGACCGTCTCCACCGCGTAACTTTCACCCGGCCAGATTGAATACAAGGTGCCGGCATTCACGGCATTCCCGGCCTCATTACTCTGGTACAACGGGAAGCGCCACTGGTTATCCAGCGGACGCGGCAGAATGTAGCGGGTCGAGCGGCTTTGCCCGATTTTGACAATTTCAGGTGTTTTAGTCAGCCGTCTGGAAAGCGTTGACTGATTGATGTGCAGGCGTTCTGTGATCTCTTTCGCCGTCAGACTGCCCTGACGCAGTAAATCCACAAGTTCAGACATGAGCAGCTCAGTAATGAATAGAAAAATGCATAGCTAATAGCATAGATATAAAATGAAAATAAATCGATATATCCTGATGATATAAAGTCAGAGACGCAAAAAATCACCCTAAAACGCATAGCAAAACGGGCACCTTTCGGTGCCCGTTTTTGTTTCTGCAGAGGGGGTCAGTATTTATTCTTTATCGCCCAGCAGAACGGATTCCAGCGCGATTTCGATCATGTCGTTGAAGGTCGTCTGACGTTCAGCGGCAGTGGTCTGTTCGTGCGTACGGATATGGTCGGAAACGGTACAGATGGTCAGCGCTTTTGCACCAAATTCTGCTGCCACGCCGTAGATACCGGCGGCTTCCATTTCCACGCCCAGAATGCCGTATTTTTCCATCACGTCGAACATTTGCGGGTCTGGCGTGTAGAACAGGTCTGCGGAGAAGATGTTACCGACGCGTGCGTTGATGCCTTTGGCTTTCGCAGCATCAGCAGCATTGCGCACCATGTCGTAATCGGCGATAGCCGCGTAGTCATGGTCTTTAAAACGCATACGGTTCACTTTGGAATCGGTACAGGCACCCATGCCGATAACGATGTCACGCAGTTTGATGTCGGCACGCACTGCGCCACAAGAACCCACGCGAATGATTTTCTTCACGCCGAATTCCGTGATCAGCTCTTTGGCATAAATAGAGCAGGAAGGAATGCCCATGCCGTGGCCCATCACGGAGATTTTGCGGCCTTTGTAAGTGCCGGTGAAACCCAACATGCCACGCACGTCGTTCACCTGCTTAACGTCCTGAAGGAAAGTTTCCGCGATGTGCTTGGCGCGCAGCGGATCCCCAGGCATCAGCACTACGTCAGCGAAGTCGCCCATTTCAGCATTAATGTGTGGAGTTGCCATCTTCTTATTCCTTTTCAGCGAGGTGTCATATTCATCATAAAAACGCGGCCGGCATCAGTGCCGGCCGCGTCTGCAAAGTCTTACAGCATGGATTTGCCGTAGTCCATCGGTGACAGATCGAAGTATTTCGCGACCGTCTGACCGATATCCGCGAAGGTTTCACGGTGGCCTAATGAGCCCGGTTTCACTTTCGGGCCGTAGATTAACACCGGAATGTGCTCACGGGTATGATCCGTACCGCGCCAGGTTGGGTCACAACCGTGGTCAGCGGTGAAGATGATGATGTCATCTTCTTTCACCAGCTCAAGCAGTTCCGGCATACGGCGGTCGAACAGTTCCAGTGCGGCGGCGTAGCCCGGCACATCACGACGGTGGCCGTAAGAGGAGTCGAAATCCACGAAGTTAGTGAAGACGATAGTTTTGTCGCCCGCTTCTTTCATCTCTTTGATGGTGGCGTCAAACAGAGCGTCCAGACCGGTGGCTTTCACTTTTTTGGTGATGCCGACCTGCGCATAGATATCGGCGATTTTACCGACAGACACCACATGGCCGTCTTTCTCATCAACCAGTTTTTTCAGAATGGTCGGTGCCGGTGGCTCAACCGCCAGATCGTGACGGTTACCGGTACGCTCAAAGTTACCGGCTTTGTCGCCAATGAACGGACGGGCGATCACGCGGCCAATGTTGTAGCCGCCTTCCGTCAGCTCTTCACGGGCGATTTCGCACAGTTCGTACAGACGATCCAGCCCGAAAGTTTCTTCGTGGCAGGCGATCTGGAATACAGAGTCGGCGGAGGTGTAGAAAATCGGCTTGCCGGTTTTCATGTGCTCTTCACCTAAATCATCCAGCACAACGGTGCCAGAGGAATGGCAGTTACCGAGATAGCCCGGCAGATTGCCACGCTCAACCAGTTTATCCAGCAGTTCCTGCGGGAAGCTGTTGGTGGTGTCGCTGAAATAGCCCCATTCAAACAACACAGGCACACCGGCGATTTCCCAGTGGCCTGACGGGGTGTCTTTACCGGAAGACAGTTCGCTGGCGTAGGCATACGCACCGGTGATTTCGGAATCACCGTCCATGCCGTCAGGAATTTTACCGGTAGATTCTTCAGCCGCTTTCGCCAGCCCCAGACGGGTCAGGTTTGGCAGATGCAGCGGCCCTTTGCGACCCTTGTCCGCTTCACCACGCGCACAGGCAGCCGCGATATGGCCCAGCGTGTCAGAGCCTGTATCGCCAAAGCGTTCGGCATCTTCACTGGCACCGATACCGAATGAGTCTAACACCATGATAAATGTACGTTTCATTTTGCTCTCCTGCGAATGGTTACGCATTGGGTCACGCGGAACTGCCGCGTACCTGATCAGTCTTAAATGGGGGCGATGTGGCCTGAAATCAAGCGTTGCCGCCGATCCGGCGATACACCACCGGCGTAATTTCCGGCGCGCTGTCGCTCAGAACAATGGCGGCACGCACTTCTGCGGCAGCCTGCTGCCAGGCAGCTTCGCTGTTGGCGTGGATCATCGCCAGTGGCTGGCGGGTATCCACCTGCTGGCCGAGCTGCGCCATGTTCGTCAGGCCTACGCTGTAATCGATAGGATCGCTGGCACGGCGACGACCGCCACCCAGTGACACCACGGCCATGCCCAGCGCACGGGTATCCATCGCGCTGACAATCCCGTTGCCCTCGGCGTAAACCGGTTTGCTCAGCGTTGCCTGCGGCAGATAGCGATCGTAATTTTCAATAAAGTCAGCCGGTCCTTTTTGCGCCGCAATCATGCGACCAAAAATCTCTGCCGCTTTGCCGTTATCCAGCACGGCCTGCAGTTTGCTGCGGGCATCGGCGTCATCTTTTGCCAGACCGCCGGACAGCAACATTTCCACGCACAGCGCCATAGTCACTTCAAGCAGACGCGGATTGCGGTATTCGCCGGTCAGGAAGCGCACGGCTTCGCGCACTTCAACGGCGTTACCGGCGCTGGAGGCCAGCACCTGGTTCATGTCCGTCAGCAACGCGGTGGTTTTGCAGCCTGCGCCGTTCGCCACATCGGCAATCGACTGAGCCAAGTCTTCGGACAGCTGATAGGTCGGCATAAATGCGCCGGAACCCACTTTGACGTCCATGACCAGCGCGTCCAGACCTTCAGCCAGTTTTTTGGCGAGGATTGACGCGGTGATAAGCGGTATGGAATCAACGGTCGCGGTGATATCGCGGGTGGCATAGAAGCGTTTATCCGCCGGTGCCAGCGAGCTGGTCTGGCCGATGATGGCTACGCCAACGTCCTGAATAATGCTGCGAAAACGGCTATCGTCCGGGAAAATATCAAAACCCGGAATGGCTTCGAGTTTATCGAGCGTACCGCCGGTATGACCGAGGCCACGGCCTGAAATCATCGGAACATAACCTCCGCACGCCGCCACCATCGGGCCGAGCATCAGGGAAGTCACGTCACCCACGCCACCGGTGGAATGTTTATCCACGATCGGGCCGTTCAGGTTCAGGCTTTTCCAGTTAAGTACGGTACCGGAATCACGCATCGCCATGGTCAGCGACACGCGCTCATTCATGGTCATGTCGTTGAAATAAATAGTCATTGCCAGTGCGGCGATCTGACCTTCTGAAACCTGACTGTCGCGAATACCGTTCACAAAGAAACGAATTTCTTCGTCACTTAAAGGATGGCCATCACGTTTTTTACGAATAATTTCTTGTGCGAGAAACAAGGTATCCCCCTGCCTGAGCTGAACGCCAGAATCTGGACGCTGATTGTGCGGGCGCTGCATGGCAACGCCCCGACAGATGCGCACCGCCTGGGCGGTGCCCCGGTGATCAATAGCTGCTGGTGGCTTTCTGACCGGCGTGACCCAGAGTGGTCAGCAGGCTTGCCAGCAGGCTGGATGCACCGAAACGGAAATGACGTGAGTCAGCCCATTCGCGTCCCAGCAGGCGATCGGCCAGCGCCAGATACTGTGCGGCATCTTCAGCGGTTTTAACGCCACCGGCAGGTTTGAAACCGACGTCTTTGCCGACGCCCATTTCAGCGATCACAGTCATCATCAGCTCTGCGCTGTGCAGTGTGGCGTTTTCCGGCACTTTACCGGTAGAGGTTTTGATGAAATCAGCACCCGCTTTGATAGCGATTTCAGATGCTTTACGGATCAGCACGTCTTGTTTCAGTTCACCGGTTTCGATGATCACTTTCAGCAGGACATTGGCAGCGGCACAGGCTTCTTTGCACTGTTTCACCATTTCAAAACCAACCTGCTCATTGCCGGCCATCAGCGCGCGGTACGGGAAGACCACGTCAACTTCATCTGCGCCGTAAGCGATAGCGGCACGGGTTTCAGCCAGCGCAATCTCAAGATCGTCGTTCCCGTGCGGGAAGTTGGTTACGGTTGCGATACGGATGTCCGGCGTACCTTGCTCGCGCAGGGTTTTACGGGCAATCGGGATAAAACGAGGATAAATGCACACAGCAGCGGTGTTACCTGCCGGGCTTTTTGCCTGATGACAAAGCGCGATCACTTTTGCATCGGTGTCGTCTTCGTTCAGGGTGGTTAAATCCATCAGGTTCAGCGCACGTTGTGCTGCGGCGGTTAAATCGGTCATATAACTCTCCAACAATTTTCAATTCCAGCGACCAGCCAGAACTGAGCATACAGTCATGAATTCCTTTCGGCGGGTAACGCCGCAGAAGAATTCTGCACGGTTGGCGAGCGGACTTGGTTCCTTGAAGATAGCGTGCGTAAGCGCTGTATCTGGCTTACGTGGCAACTGAGATCCTTCTCACCGCGCTTGGATTGGCAGACGCCAATTCGTTGTGACTATTTGAACACGTCACATCAGGTTCCTGTGTGCAGTATTTCACACAAAATGAAAACCGTTTGCAACGTTGCTTGGTGAAATGAGATCTGAATCACATTTACCCGGCGTTATGCTCAGTATTCGGCCCATATAAGAGTGTATACCCGATTCATGACAAGCGGAGTTCGGGCAGACACGCGGGGATCACCGACCGGTAATCTTGCCGGTGATGTTATAATAATAACATTTAAAGAGGAAACAAAACTTACAAAACATCACGATCGGCATGTTAATGGGGAATTTGACGAGAAATTAATGTTATTTAAATCACAAAACGATGAATATGAACATCAATCAGAAGGAAGATTAAACACCCGACGGGTATTCGCAAGCAGCGCGGCGGCGATATCTTCGGGGCGTTCCGGGCGTAACTCACACAGCACATCAAACACTGCGGCGGCGCGTTCCGGGCGATTTGGCTGGCCCTGAAAACCCTGCAACGGCATATCCGGCGCATCCGTTTCCAGCAACAATGAGGAAAGTGGTAACTGCGCCATCACCTGACGGGTTTTCTGCGCACGCGCATAGCTGATGGTGCCGCCAACGCCAATGGCGAAACCCAGTCTGATAAACGCCTGCGCCTGAGAAAGACTGCCTGCAAAACCATGTACCACACCGGTCGCAGGAAGTTTTGCCTGCCGCAACATCGCCGCCAGCTGATCGTGACTGCGCCGTGAATGCAGGATCACCGGCAGCGTCTCACGCTTTGCCAGGGCGAACTGCGCCTTCAGCAAACGCTGTTGTTGCTCAAACATCGGCGTTTCCATAAACAGATCCAACCCGATTTCCCCAACGGCCACCGCACGCGGATCGCGCTGGCTGAGCAGGGTATCCAGCAACGCCAGATCGTCGTCTGTATGCTGCGCGATATACAGAGGATGCAGACCGAGCGCGGCATAAAGCTGAGGGAATTTTTTTGCCAGCGAGAGAATACCGTGGAAACGATCGGCGGTAACGGCGGGCACGATGATGTCCCGCACGCCACTCTGTTGTGCCAGATGCAGGCTTTCAGCCTCAGCACCGGTGAACGGCGGGAAATCGAAATGGCAGTGCGTATCAATGAAGTGAACATTCACAGCTTGTCGCCTTCACTGGCAGGATAAATGTCCGCTGACCGCATCTCAGACGGGACGCTTTGCGGGCGGATTTCTGCCGGCGTACTGTCCTGAAAAGCCGCCGGACGCACGACGCCGCCATCGGCCACCATATCGGTGAGCACAGCGGGATCGAGCACGATTTGTTCGACCGTGCTGACGGCCGCCGCCAGCGGTGTCACGTTTTCTGGCTCATTCTCCGGCACCACCACGCGCTGAGGCCGTGTCGCCCGCGGGATAATCTGCGGATAAGGCCGCTCATTTTCACGCGGCAACAGCCAGTGTGCGGCTGCCGACAGGAAATACCGGCCACAGCGGCGCCCGAGATGATAATCCTGATTGAGAGCAGGTAAACGGCTGCCGAGCGCGTGGCTGGCCAGCGGTTTCGGCGGGAAGATTTCGAAAATCCGCACGTCGCCCGGTGGGTTTTCAATGAACTGCTGAATACGGTGATAGCTGTTTTCGTGATGCTGCATCATGCGCACCAGTTGTTGCAGGCTGCTTTCGCTCAGCCATTGCTCCATACGCTTCATCCATTGCGGCGTGTAGAACATCGCCGAAGGCACCGTGCGGATCACCACGATGGTATCTGCCCCACGACGGTAAGCTTCTTCCACCGGAATAGCGTCGCTGATGCCGCCGTCCTGATAGCTGATGCCGTCCAGATCCACGCCCATACGATAAAAACCGGGTATGGCGCTGGAGGCTTTGATAACCGGCAACCAGTTCTCACGCGTCGGTGAAAAATAACTGGCCGTGTAATCGTCGCTGCGGCAGGCGCACATCAGAAATTCGCGGCCATCGATCAGCAGCTTTTCCGCACTTTCCATCGCCAGCGGCATGTTTTTTGCGGTTTCATCGACCAGCCAGTCGAGATCGATAAGATGCCCGCCGCGCACAAAGCGCAGCGGATTGAAGAAGTCAGGGCTGGTGGTGTAGCGGGTAATGACTCTTCTGGCGTAACCCGGTTGTCCGCACACGAAGGCGGAAAGGTTTTGCGCGCCGGCAGAGGTTCCGAGGTACAAATCGAAGGGATTGAAATTCGCCCGCTGAAATTCATCCAGCACACCGGCGGTAAAAATGCCTCTCTGCCCTCCCCCCTCGCACACCAGGGCAATCTTGCCCGGCCGGTAGGGTTTATATGCCAGCGGTTCTATATTCCCCAGCGTGACAGGTATTCTGTATCCCAACGCATTATCCTCACACAATTAGCCTTTACGGGCAGGCTTCATTTCTGAGCATACCTCGTCTTATCAGTTTCGGTGAGTTTCTTACCAGGATGTGAGGATAAAATCGTTACTTACTGTTAACGGATCACATAAATGAGAAGGGTCATAACATAAAAAACATCGCCCTCTTTTCTGAAAACACTGCGGTCAGGCAATGTGTTCAGATAAGAGGGCGATGCGGTGTCTTACGAGGTACTTCTGTTAACGTTATGATTTCATAACGTTATATTGTCAGAGTCGTTTACGACCGGTAAACAAGCTGACCAGGAACAGAATGATACCCACTACGAATACGATTTTTGCAGCCCAGGCAGCTGTACCAGCCAAACCACCAAAACCCAGTGCTGCTGCGATCAACGCGATGATCAGAAAAATAATGCCCCAACGAAACATAAGCTTCTCCTTACCCTATATATTCACTTTGCCAGTTTAAAAAGGTGACACTCCTACTTCCGGTCTGAAGTCTCGGTGTAACATTTGTCTTGGTGACACTTTATTAGCCGGCAAATACCGGAGATAAAAATCATCACTTACCTAATAAAGATAGTCGGAAAAATGGAAGTGTTAGCAAAAACTAACGCTTATTTTTCAAATAAATGTTCACATCGCTATTGCGTAAGCCTTCAGTGCCGGACAATGGGCAGGAGGTACGGTATATCATTATATGTTATTCAAATCCGGCGCCCTGCCCGTGAGCGGACGCCGTTTACTGCTTCATACGACACACGTTTCGCGAAAATTATGGTGCAACTTTCAGGTCGTTTTTAACGCTTTTCACGCCATCAACGGTTTTCGCAACGCTTTCAGCACGGTCAGACTGTGCCTGGTCTTTTACTGAACCGGAAAGCTGAACAACGCCTTCGGTGGTTTCTACTTTGACGTTACGTGAAGGAACGATGTCGTCTGCCAGCAGTTTGGCTTTTACAGAAGCCGTGGTAGCAGAGTCACCGGCGTAACCTTTCACGCTTTGTTCGCTTTTGTCTTTAGTGTGCAATTTGTCGCTGACAGATTTCACGCCTTCAACTTTGGTGGCGGCGGCAACAGCTTGTTCAGCTTCTGACTGGGAAGCCACAAAGCCGCTCAGCGTAACCACACCAGAATTGGTGGTAACAGAGATGTCGGTGCTTTTGATGGCTTTATCATCCACCAGTGCACTTTTCACTTTTGCTGTGATGGCGCTATCGCCCATGTAGTTATCAACTTTTTTCATGGAGCTATCGATTTTTGCACCTGCGCTATCAGTGGTGCTTGCAGCCAGTGCGCTACCGCTCATCAGTGCGGTACCCAGAACAACGGCCATCATTGAATAGGCAAATTTAGAATTTTTCATCGATTTATTCCTTTCAGTTTATGAGCCCTAAGCCTGGACCCGGTACGCCACATTTTTGGTGACGCCTTCTAACAAATTGTATTGCTGCTGTATTTACTTCCTTTGTAGCAGAGTACGTCGTTTTATTCGGGCTTTTCATCGCCTTTCGATATAACACTCTGCTTCGTCACTTTTAAGCAGTGCTTTACGCCACTGTTTCGTGAACACACATTTAATATAGTCAAGAATGTCCAAAAGAGTAGAGCGATCGCCAATTACGGGGCCGAATGCAGACAAGTCTTAAGATTTCGAAGAAATTATGGGCGAATTCAGGGTGGGAAGATGAAAAAATACACAAACGGGAATGAAAGGAAATGTGACGCTCAGCCAAAAAAGGGCAAAAAAAAGACGGCGCAATGGCCGTCTTCAGGTTGTAAACCACGCAATCAGGAATTAATGCTCGCGGGTTTTGCGGAATTTCACTTCAGGATATCGCTCAGAAGCCAGATTCAGGTTGACCATAGTAGGCGCAATATAAGCTAAGTTATCACCGCCATCGAGCGCCAGGTTGGTTTCGTTCTTACGCTTGAATTCTTCGAATTTCTTCACGTCGTCACATTCGACCCAGCGGGCGGTGCTCACGTTGACCGATTCATAAATCGCTTCCACGTTGTATTCGCTTTTCAGGCGCGCCACGACCACTTCAAACTGCAGAACACCTACCGCACCGACGATCAAATCGTTATTGGCAATAGGGCGGAACACCTGAACAGCGCCTTCTTCTGACAGCTGAACCAGCCCTTTAAGCAACTGTTTCTGTTTCAGCGGATCACGCAGGCGGATACGGCGGAACATTTCAGGGGCAAAGTTAGGGATGCCGGTGAACTTCATGTTCTCACCTTGAGTAAAGGTGTCGCCTATCTGAATGGTGCCGTGGTTGTGCAGACCGATGATGTCACCCGGGTAGGCCTCTTCCACATGCGAACGGTCACCGGCCATGAAGGTCAGCGCATCGGAGATCACCACGTCTTTGCCAGTACGCACCTGACGCAGTTTCATGCCTTTTTCGTACCGCCCGGAAACCACACGCATAAACGCCACGCGGTCGCGGTGTTTAGGATCCATATTGGCCTGAATTTTAAACACGAAACCGGTGAATTTTTCATCGTCGGCTTTCACTTCACGCACGTCGGTATTACGTGGCATTGGCGCAGGCGCCCAGTCCACCAGACCGTCAAGCATGTGGTCAACGCCGAAGTTACCCAGCGCGGTACCGAAGAATACCGGCGTCAGTTCACCGGTCAGAAACGCTTCGTGATCGAATTCATGCGATGCGCCCTGCACCAGCTCCAGCTCTTCACGCAATTGCTTCGCCAGTTCTTCACCGACGGCGGCGTCCAGCTCAGGGTTATTCAACCCTTTGACCGTGCGGACTTCCTGAATGGTGTGACCTTTACCGGTCTGGTACAGATAGACTTCATCTTTGTAGAGGTGGTAAACGCCCTTGAACAATTTACCGCAGCCAATCGGCCAGGTAATCGGTGAACAGGCGATTTTCAGCTCACGTTCCACTTCGTCCATGACTTCCATCGGATCACGGATATCACGGTCAAGTTTGTTCATGAAGGTCAGGATCGGCGTATCACGCAGACGGGTAACTTCCATCAGCTTACGGGTACGATCCTCGACGCCTTTTGCGGCGTCGATCACCATCAGACAGCAGTCGACGGCGGTCAGGGTACGGTAAGTATCTTCGGAGAAGTCTTCGTGCCCCGGGGTGTCGAGCAGGTTAACCAGGCACTCTTTATACGGAAACTGCATCACGGACGTGGTGATGGAGATACCACGTTGTTTTTCCATTTCCATCCAGTCGGATTTGGCGTGATTGTTCGAGCCACGGCCTTTTACCGTACCTGCTGTCTGAATCGCGTTTCCGAATAACAGAACTTTTTCAGTAATGGTGGTTTTACCGGCATCGGGGTGAGAGATGATGGCAAATGTGCGGCGCTTAGCCACTTCAAGGGCGTATTCACTTGGAGACATGTTTTTCACGTTTCTGCGGTTGGTCCGCCCTGCATAGGATTTCACATCACGTCAGAAGGAGACGTCAGGCAAAGCGGTAATAAAAGTTATAGCCGGCTATTTTCACTGATTTAGCCGGGATGGGCAATCAATGGTTTTTTTGTGCTCTATCCCAGCGGCAGCGCCATCATAATGGCATCTTCACGCCCCTGGGCGGCAGGATAGTAGTTGCGGCGAACAGAGAGTTCGTTAAAGCCGAGGCTTTCGTACAACGCAATGGCTTTGGCGTTAGAAGCACGCACTTCCAGCCAGAGGGTGAAAACGTCTTTCTGCTCAAGCTGTTGTATGACCTCTTCCAGCAACGTGCGGCCTAAGCTCTGGCGCTGGAAGGCCGGATCGATGGCGATGTTGAACAGCGTCGCTTCGTCGAGGACGATTTGAGTGATGGCGAAACCAGCCATCACTTCACCCTGCATGATTTTCAGGTTCAGATAGCGCTCGCCCTGATTGCTGGCAAGCGTATTTTCAGTCCACGGAAAAGCATGGCTGGCCTGTTCAATCTGGAATGCGCGGGGAAGATCAGCGGGCGTCAGGATAGAAATCGGGTTCATTTTCACAAATCTGCTGCCACAGCGCGCGTTTGGCGCCGGCATCTTGATAAAGCTCGGCCAGAGCCGGGCTGGATAACTGCGTACCGGAGAGCGGCAGAGGTTCGTTTACCCCCAGTCGCCAGACGTTGCAGCGGGTATCTTCAGGTAACATCGTCACCTGTTCCGGCGTCAGGCGGTAAACCTGCTGTCCGGTCAGCGCCAGGCTGCGCAGAACATCGCACACCAGCGGATCATCTTCAGCCGGCGGAACGTCTGCGACAATCAGTAATTGGGTGTCTGCAGGCAGGCTGACGGCGACTTCGCCCTGTAAAACCGCAGGCCGACGCAGCGTCCACTGGGTGATCCCCAGTTGTTGTAACAACGTATCTCTTCTGGATGCCATGCCTGATCCCTGCCCGTTGAAGTGCGAAAAGCCCGGCTATGCTAGCAAACACACGGAACATGCGCCAATAAAGCTCGATTACTCAATCAGGGACGAAGAGTATATAATCGCGGGCCAAACCCTGAGGAGCCTTATCCTGATGTCTGCATTAACTCCGGCCAGTGAAGTCATACTGCGCCATAGCGAAGAATTTGAAGGCCGCCGCGTCCTGTTCGCCGGCGACTTACAAGACAGCCTGCCTGCTGAAATTGACGCCGAAGAAGTCCGCGTCCACACCAATATGTATCACCACGGGCAGATGCTCAGCAAAGCGCTGGGCGACAACGTACAGTTCGGTTTACTCGCCGACGCAGATCTTATCGCCCCTTGCGATGTGCTGATTTATTACTGGCCTAAGAGCAAACTCGAAGCCAAATTCCAGCTGTTTAATCTGCTGTCGCAGATGCCGGTTGGCATCGACGTGTTTGTCATCGGCGAAAACCGCAGCGGCGTACGCAGCGCGGAAACCACGCTGGAAGGACTGTGTGAACTGAGCAAAATCGACAGCGCCCGCCGCTGTGGTTTGTATCATGGCCGTCTGGAAAAACAGCCTGAATTTGATGCTGACGGTTGGTGGGATGAATACATGGTCGAAGAAGTGACCATCAAAACCCTGCCGGGCGTATTCAGCCGTGAAGGTCTGGACAGCGGAAGCCTGTTGTTGATCAACACGTTTGAAGAGCCGGTGAAAGGCAAAGTTCTGGATATCGCCTGCGGTTCAGGCGTTCTGGCCTCTGTTCTGGCGACTTACTCGCCGAAGATGAAAATCACGCTCAGCGATGTGAGCGCAGCCGCTATCGAAGCCAGCCGCGCCACGCTTGCCGCCAACGGACTGGACGGCGAAGTGATTGCCAGCAACGTCTATTCAGACATTGATGGCCGTTTCGATATGATCATTTCCAATCCGCCGTTCCATGAAGGGCTGCAAACCAGCCTGCATGCGTCTGAGCAGCTGATCCGTGGCGCAATCAGCCATCTGAATATCGGCGGCGAACTGCGCATTGTGGCTAACGCCTTCCTGCCTTATGCCGCGCTGCTTGATGATGCTTTCGGCAGCCATGAAGTGCTGGCCCAAAACGGCCGCTTCAAAGTGTATAAAGCCGTTCGTGGCCGTGCGCCGCGCGATTCGAAAAAGAAAAGACGTTAATCAGTCAGACACTGAGGATGCGCATCATTTCTACGTTGTAGCGTTCGCCTGCTGCGGCGCGGAAAGGAAATACTGCTTCGATCGCCGCGATTTCGGCTTCACTCAGGGAGACATCAAGCGCGGCGATGTTTTCCTCAAGATAATGACGATGTTTGGTGCCAGGGATCGGCACCATGTTGTCGCCACGCGACAATACCCAGGCCAGCGCCAGCTGCGACGGTTTTATCCCTTTTTCCTGCGCCAGCTCAGCAATTCTCTCCGCCAGTTGCAGATTCTTCGCGAAGTTCTCCCCCTGAAAACGCGGGCTGTCGCGACGGTAATCGTCGGCATCCAGATCGTCAATCGAACGGATTTGACCGGTCAGAAAACCTCGCCCCAGCGGGCTGTACGGCACAAATCCAATACCCAGCCGTTCACACGCCGGTAAAATATCTGCCTCCACATCCCGCGACCACAGCGAATATTCTGTTTGCAGCGCCGTGATCGGATGAACGCTGTGCGCCCGTTCCAGAATGCTCACCGACACTTCGCTCAGGCCGATATAACGGATCTTGCCCTCACGCACCAGATCCGCCAGCGCGCCGATCGTCTCTTCTACCGGCACGGCAGGATCGGGGCGGTGCTGATAATAGAGATCGATAACGTCGGTTCCCAGACGTTTCAGGCTGCCTTCCACGCATTGACGCACGTAGTCGGGATGGCCGTTTGTACCGCGCGCCTGCGGATTGGAAGCATCACGTACGATGCCGAATTTGGTGGCCAGAAAGACGTTCTCGCGACGGCCTTTCAGAAAGCGGCCGAGCAACTCCTCGTTGGTATGCGGCCCGTACATATCAGCGGTATCTAACAGGGTCACGCCAAGTTCGAGCGCCCGTTCAAGCGTTGCCAGCGACGCTTTTTCGTCCTGACCGGTGGTGTAAAAATCGCTCATACCCATGCAACCTAAACCGAGCGCGGAGACCAGCGGGCCATTTTTTCCAAGCTGACGTTGTTTCATCTGACTTTCCTTCTGACATGAATGGGGGAGTGACGAAATGAAGTGTGGTTGTTGTGCCGGAAAAGATAAATCAGCGTAAACGTGCAACACTGTTCAGAATTCACGAACAATAGAAAGCCACCAGCCATCGCCGGGAGTGATATGGATCAGATTCAGGCTATGAAAATTTTCATCCGTATTGCAGAGCTGGAAAGTTTCAGCCGCGCGGCGGAAGACCTCGACATCCCACGCGCCACCGTCAGCACCACGCTCAAACGGCTGGAGCAGCGGCTCGGCGTTCGGCTGTTTTTACGCACCACCCGTCAGGTGAAAATTACCGACGAAGGGAAAATTTATTATCAGCGCTGCCTGCATTTACTGGCCGCTCTGGAAGAAACCGATACGTTATTCGCCCATCACAAAAATCAGCCCTCAGGCATTGTACGCATCGATATGCCGCACTCGCTGGCACGCGAACGGGTGATCCCGGCGCTGAGTGAATTTTATCAACGGTATCCACAGATCAACCTGATCCTCAGCGCTAACGATAATGCCATCAACCTGCTGGATCAGGGTGTGGACTGCGTTCTGCGCGCCTGGCCGTCGGAAGATGACAATCTGCAATCGCGTCATCTCACCGATCTGGTGCAACTGACCTGCGCTTCACCGGCCTATCTCGCGTTACGCGGCACACCTCAGACGCTGGCCGATCTGCAATCACATCAGGCGGTTGGCTATTTTTTTGCCCATCAGCGGGCCGAAACGCATCTCGAGTTCAGGGTTGGCGGCAATACGGAAAAAATTATGCTCCCCGCCACCCTGACCGTCAGCGGTGCCGATGCCTACGTGGCGGCGGCAAAAGCAGGGTTTGGACTGATTCAGGCTTCGAAACTGGCCATTGCACAGGAACTGGCGCAGGGAACGCTGATTGAGGTGCTGCCGGAGTACCCGCCACCGCCGATGCCGCTGTACATAATGTACCCGCCCGGACGCTTTCTGGCACCGAGGATCCGCGCGCTGCTGGACTGGCTTATCTCACTGTTTTCATAGCCTGGCAGCCATTCAGTTCACAGGCCGTTATCCTCAGGTATTGTTGAATAAAACATCAATTAACCTGACGATAATGTTACCTCTTCATCTATTCACTACGGATATGCTGTTTTTTACATCAAACGTCCACAATGGGGGAAATAACTGTTGACGGCTGTGGGAAAATCTCTAGAATTCGCCCCCGTGGTTGTGTTACTTGCTGATGACATTCTGATGAATGCGTCACCACAGTAATCAATTGGAACGCGATGGTGGCGGAATTGGTAGACGCGCTAGCTTCAGGTGTTAGTGTCCTTTGGATGTGAGGGTTCGAGTCCCTCCCTTCGCACCAATACAATCACAAGATTTATATTGCACGGCACGGTACGCGATGGTGGCGGAATTGGTAGACGCGCTAGCTTCAGGTGTTAGTGTCCTTCGGATGTGAGGGTTCGAGTCCCTCCCTTCGCACCAAACCGGTGATATAAATCAAGCAGTAAGCAGAATTCATCTGTGCGAAGGTGGCGGAATTGGTAGACGCGCTAGCTTCAGGTGTTAGTGTTCTTACGGACGTGAGGGTTCAAGTCCCTCTCTTCGCACCACATGATTCTGTTCTCCGGTTTTTCCTTCCTGCATTAACTCTCTCGCTTTTAAAAAATAAAAAATCCCTGCGGCTTTACTGTGTTTCCTGCTTTTCATCTCTTTTCGTTCCTTTTTTATAACAATCACTTATGACTATAGACTAAAATTAAGCGTGACCGCGGCCAGACCACCCGCCAGTGCCATAAATGATGGTAACAACATGTAATGGCGCAATGTCCGGTGAAAAAGCATCACCAGCGTAACCAGCATTGCGACCACGACCAGTACGCGGAGCTGATCGAGCGTCATATGTGCCATCGCCAGCAACGGCATCAGTGCACAAGGCAATAAAACGCCCCAGCCGCTGGTCAGACGCTTACCCAGCACCCACACAACCGCCCAGATCCCACATGCCATGACAATCGCCGCTATCATAACCCTGCTCCAAACAATGATAATGAGAACCAATATCATATAGGATTTTTTCTCATTTACCATCTATTTGCTGCGCACGCCCCTGGCGAGGTGACACCTGCGTACAAAAGTGCTAGTTTTAACGCCTTAAAAAATACGCATGAAAAATACATTCATAGAAATCTAATAATTACGCATTAAAACCATTGGCCTGCCTGTAAGGATTTAATTAACGGCATTGGGCGATAAGATTCTTTATCTATTCAGACAACAAACACAATAAATAGAGTGAATTTGATGATATCTCATTCCTATGATGAGTTGCTAAAAAGCAAACATCGACTGGTTATGTTGCTATTCTTTTTTTTAAATAGTGCTACTGCGCTATTTTCTATGGTTGATCCGCCGGATAATGCGGTTTCCACTCCTTTCCCGCTGGTTCTGATCTTTGTACTCTGCTGTGCAGGTTTAGTATTTTCTTTTTTCACAAAGAAAAATTACTCTGCCCATTTGAATATGTGCTCTGTCATTATCGGATTACTGTGGGCGTGGTTAATTGCTTTGCGGTTTGAAGAAGTCGGGCATTTAGATAAAAACTACCTTCTGGTGAGTTTACTCAGTATTTTCTTTATCAGCGCCATTGCGCTGTCTGATAATTTTCTCGCTTTTTGCCTTCACGCGGTACCTTCCACTCTGTGCGTGGTCTTTTTAGATGATTTTCAGCACATCGGCCGCATCATGTTTTCCGTCTCCCTGCCGCTGATTGGGTTATGGCTGCACCATCTGATGCTGCGGCGCAGCGATGAATTTACCCGCCGGATGCTGTCAAACCTGTACAGCGAAAGGGAAAAATTCAGCGATCTCAGTATGCTTGATCCACTCACCGGCCTGTACAACCGGCGCGGGTTACAGAATAAGCTGGAAGGCCTGCTGAGTCAGGCCTCGGGTCATTACGTGATGCTGCTCGATATCGATCACTTTAAAGCTTACAACGACAATTACGGCCACAGCATGGGCGATCAGGCGCTGGTCAGGGTCTCCGCAGCCATTCGCGACGCCGTGCGTTCGCGCGATGTGGTCGTCCGCTACGGCGGGGAAGAGTTTCTGGTGCTGATGTCTAACGTTAAACAGGAACACGCCATCCGCATGGCCGAGCGGATCCAAAATAAAGTGCTGGGTCTGAATATTCCGCATCTGTTTAACGCCGAGGTGTCCACGCATGTCACGGTGAGCGCAGGGCTGGCCGCGCTGGAAGAGGGAGATTTTAATAATGCTCTCAGTCAGGCTGATGTCTCGCTGTATAACGCTAAAAACAGTGGCCGCAATAAAATACTTTATGCCTGGGAAGTGACTGAACAACAGCAGACGTTGAGTGAAGAGAAAATGGCCTGAAAGTAACATTAATAACAATACGCTTATTGTTATTAATGTTATCCCTTTGACTTTCCTGCCCACTCAAATTTATCAGCTTTGGGCAGGCATTCATCTTTAATGCATAACCATTCATATCCGCATCAGATAAAAGAGGATCATTGAAAAGTAAATCATCGCTTTATTTTAATTAATGTCTGGAGAGAGGTGATTTTCATTTCAGTTCGTATTGTTCAATGACTCAGAATGCTTTTCCGAGTTTCGGAAAAAAATGAAACATAAAGATAATCCTATAGCACGATACACCTGCCAAACCTCTGCTGATGATCCCGCCATTAAACCGTGAACGCCTCACCGGCACGCCATCCTAATTTATTGTTTTAACATGCTTATCATCGGCCTTCAGAGGCGGTTTACCACGGCGTATTCCCCTTCCGGCGATTTGACTGCATGGCCGGTAAAGCGTTGCCGGTAATCACGCGGCGAAACGCCACAGGCGCGGTTAAACACCACCGAAAAGTAATTACTGTCATCAAAGCCGCATTCCGCAGCCACATCGCTTATCGCCATGTTGCCATAACGCAGCAAACTCATCGCCCGGCAAATCCGCAACTGGCGCAGGTAATGGGTCACACTCATGCCGGTATGCTGCTTGAACAAAGCGCGCAGAGCGCGGGGATTGAGCTGATGCTGACGGCAAAACGTTTCCAGATGGAAAGGGGCTGAAATACCTGCCCGCAGCGCCATCAGCAATAAATCCAGCTGATGGGCATCAGGCAGAACGCCGCTGTCGGGCTGATGACGAAAGCGCAGCAGCAACAGCGCCAGCTGCATAAGCAAAGCCTCACTGAGTTGCACCGACAGCGCCTCAGATTTCATGCACTCTTTCGCCAGCTCATCGACTTTATCGCGCAGCACCGACATGCCCAGCGTACTCAGCCGCCAGTAACGCTGTTCCTGACTGACACTTTCGCCGGGCAACAGGTGCGCCCAGTCGGCCGCCAGCCCGAAACGCTCGCGGCAATACAACACGTTATCCAGAGCCAGCATATTGACGGATTCATAGCTGTGCCGGTCTTTGGCGTTGATATAAAACAGATCGCCGCAGGTGATGGGATAAGGGATATCGTTCCAGATGTGGACACCATTGCCGCGCCAGACAATCACCAGCTCGTCAAAATCGTGGTCGTGACTGGGAAAATCCGCCTGAGGATGGCGCTCTGCCACCACGACGGAATTCATTCCGGTCAGAAAGAAATCATTTCTATTCAGTTTCAGCGACATAGCAGCAATCTCAACCCGTTTGACCACAAAATAAACGAGGCGGCTCAGGCAGATAATTCCTGAGGCCGCGAGAGGTGCCGCTTAACGCAACTGGTCACGCATGAGTTTTGGCGACACCGAAAATTCCCGACGGAACTGCGTCGAAAAATGGTTACTGTCACTGAACCCGCAGGCATAGGCGATATCCGTAATGCTCTGATCGCTGTGATGTAAACGACGGCGCGCCTCCAGCAAACGCAGACGGTTGAGATACCGTTGTGGCGTCAGGCCGGTGTAATGCTTCATCTGCCGGTGCAGGGTGCGCAGCGCCAGAGAAAAATGGTCTGCGGCTTCAGTCCAGTTAACTTCTTCACTGTAATGTGACTGGAGCCATTGCAACAGTTGATTGACTTTGTTTTCAGAGGTGTCTCGCAATTGTGGCTGGAAACAATCCTGATAAAGCAGGATCAGCAACTGCAGGAACAGGCTTTCACGCGTGGCGATATGCTCCATTTCAATGCTGTCCGGCAGCGCTTCCAGCTGCGCTATACACTCCAGCACCTGCACGACCACGTGCGGGCTGAGTTGCCAGTGGATCTGCGCCTGATAATGATGCTCCTGTGGCAGAAAATGGCCGACGTCCTGAATAAAACGGAATGCTTTTGGCGAACGAAAAAGGACGTTGGTGAGCCGCAGATTCTCCACGTTTTCAAACAAATGGTGATCGCTTGCGCGCACAAAACACACCGTGCCGGCCGTCAGCGTATAGGGATTGTCATTAAAGATGTGCACGCCGGAGCCGCTTTCCACCAGCATAATCTCGTGGAAATCGTGATAGTGCTCCGGGAATACGCTTTGCGGAAGACGTCGCTCAACGGTCACCGTCAGCTCAGGTGCCGCAAAATAATCATCACCCTTCAGTAACGTCATTGATCGCCTCCGGTTTAGACATTCATGTGCTTCGGGGAACCCACCCTACCCTGTGCCACGCCGTCTTACCTTCAAACCGCGGCGCTAAAAACGGCATAAACGGTCATTTTTTCAAGATTCCCCCAGTGGTGATGCAGATCTGCGGCGAGGATCACAATCGCTGTGTTCGCGTTACCTGCCATTTTCATCACCGCCGTCCGCAGGTCTTTGGGCTGAACTGTGATCTGCCTCGCATCTACCTTTTTAATGCTGCCATCCGGTTAAAACCCGTGGCAATCACCGGAAGGTGCCCCCGCCCCACCTCCCCTACACTGGCCAGCATATTCAACAAGGAATGGCCGCTATGAGAACTCACCATCTTGCCGCTATTGACCTCGGTGCCTCCAGCGGCCGTGTAATGCTGGCCACGTTTACCCGCCAGGATCCCGATTCAGCCGCAACGCTGACGCTGACAGAAATTCACCGTTTTCCTAATACTCTGAAGCACGTTGACGGCCACGATACCTGGGATCTGGATGACCTTGAGAAGCACATTCTGGAAGGACTGAACCGTCTGGATTCTTCCGGCGTCCCGCTCGATGGTATTGGCATCGATACCTGGGGGGTGGATTACGTGCTGCTCGACGAACAGGGCCAGCGGGTGGGTTTAGCCGTGGCCTATCGCGACAGCCGCACCGACGGCGTGATGGCGCGGATGGAAAAGCAGGCAGGCCGCCACACCATTTATCAGAAAACCGGCATCCAGTTTATGCCGTTCAACACGCTTTATCAGCTGCGGGCGCTGACCGAACAACAGCCCGAGGTCGTGAACACAGCCGCACATCTGCTGATGATCCCCGACTATTTCCATTACCGCCTGACGGGCGCGCTGAACTGGGAATATACCAACGCCAGCACCACGCAAATGCTGAATATCGCCACCGGTGACTGGGACGAGGATCTGCTGAAACTGGCGGGTGTTCCACGCCGCTGGCTGCAAAAACCGACGCAACCGGGAAACTCAAAGGGAGTCTGGCACAGCCCGCGCGGGCGCAGCGTGCCGGTTATCAGCGTCGCTTCGCATGATACCGCCAGCGCCGTGGTCGCCGCACCGCTGACCGGCCCGCACAGCGCCTATCTCAGCTCCGGCACCTGGTCGCTGATGGGCATCGAAAGTCCGAAAGCGTTCAATCAGACGAAGGCGCTGCACGACAACATCACTAATGAAGGCGGCATCAACGACAGTTATCGGGTGCTGCGCAACATTATGGGGCTGTGGCTGTTCCAGCGGGTTTGCCGGGAACTGGGGATTCAGGATTTGCCTTCGCTGATCACGCTGGCAAAAAACATTCCCCCGTTCACTTACCTGATCAATCCGAACGAAGACCGCTTTATCAATCCGCCGTCGATGGTCAATGCCATCCGCGAAGCCTGCCAGCAGGCTGGCGAACCGGTGCCGGAATCACCGGCCGAACTGGCGCGTTGTATTTTCGACAGTCTGGCCATGCTGTATCGCAAAATCGCGCTGCAACTGGCTGATTTACAGGGCGCGCCGCTGGAAGATATCCATATTGTTGGCGGCGGCAGCCAGAACCAGTTCCTCAACCAGCTGTGTGCAGACGTCTGTCAGGTCAACGTCAGCGCCGGGCCGGTTGAAGCCTCTACGCTCGGCAATATCGGCTGCCAGCTGATGGCGCTCAACGCCGTTAAAGACACCGCTGAATTTCGTCGTATCGTGGCTTCGAACTTCGAACAGCACCATTACATTCCCCGTGTTCACGCGGATTTCGCTATTCACTGGCGCCGTTTTGAGGCGCTCTGTCACGTCAATGAGGAGCTCGCAGTATGACTTCATCTATCGATCACGCATGGACGCTTGCTAAAGAACGCTTTGCGCAGCTGGGCATTGATGCCGAAGCCGCAATCACCCAACTCGATACTCTGCCGGTTTCCATCCATTGCTGGCAGGGGGATGACGTCGCGGGCTTTGAGAACCCGGAAGGCGGCCTGACCGGGGGGATCCAGGCGACCGGCAACTATCCCGGCAAAGCGCGAAATGCGCAGCAACTGCGGGCAGATTTAGAACTGGCGATCTCCATGATCCCCGGCCCTAATCGTCTGAACCTGCACGCTATTTATCTGGAATCCGACACGCCGGTGCCGCGTAACGAAATCGAGCCGAAGCATTTTACCGGCTGGGTAGACTGGGCGAAGAAAAACAAACTGGGTCTGGATTTCAACCCGTCATGTTTTTCACACCCGATGAGCGCCGACGGGTTTACCCTCTCCAGCGCCAACCCTGAAGTCCGTCAGTTCTGGATCGAACATTGTCAGGCCAGCCGCCGCGTATCCGCCTCGTTTGGCCGCGCGCTCGGCACGCCGTCAGTGATGAATATCTGGGTGCCGGACGGCATGAAAGACGTCACCGTCGATCGTCTGGCACCGCGCCAGCGCCTGATGAGTGCGCTTGATGAAGTGATTTCTGAGAAGTTTGCGCTCACCGAACACATCGACGCGGTTGAAAGCAAATTGTTCGGCATCGGTTCTGAAAGCTACACCGTCGGCTCCAACGAATTCTATCTCGGGTACGCCGCCAGCCGCGGCACTGCGCTGTGCCTCGATGCCGGGCACTTCCACCCGACCGAAGTGATTTCCGACAAAATTTCCGCCGCCATGCTGTATGTGCCGCGCCTGCTACTGCACGTCAGCCGTCCTGTGCGCTGGGACAGCGACCACGTGGTGCTGCTCGACGACGAAACACAGGCCATCGCCAGCGAAATCGTTCGTCACAATCTGTTCAACCGCGTGCATATCGGGCTGGATTTCTTCGATGCTTCCATCAACCGCATCGCCGCCTGGGTTATCGGCACGCGCAACATGAAAAAAGCACTGCTGAAAGCCCTGCTGGAGCCGACCGAATTACTGAAAAAGCTGGAAACCGAAGGCGATTACACTGCGCGCCTGGCCCTGCTGGAAGAACAGAAATCGCTGCCGTGGCAGGCGGTCTGGGACATGTATTGCCAGCGTCACGACGTGCCGGTGGGCGGCCAGTGGCTGGATGCCGTCCGCCACTACGAAACCAGCGTGCTGGCAAAACGTTAACAATCGCTTATCACAACAGAACGCATTCACCTTATTCGCAGGAAAGAACTGATGAAAACATTATTTAGCGCGTGGTTTGTACAGGGCATGGTTAAAGCAACCACAGATATGTGGCTGAAAGGCTGGGATGAGCGTAACGGCGGCAACGTCAGCATGCGTTTGTTACCGGAAGATATTGCCCCCTACAAAAATGATTTTTACGCCCAGCCCCGCACGGTGGAACTGACTCAACATGCGCCGGATCTGGCGAATGAATACTTCATCGTCACCGGTTCCGGGAAGTTCTTCCGTAACGTACAGCTCGCCCCTTCGGAAGCGCTGACCGTGATTCAGCTCGATGACAAAGGCGCCAGCTACAAAATTCTGTGGGGCCTGACCGCAGGCGGCCTGCCGACCTCAGAACTGGCGTCACACCTGCAATCTCACGCCGTACGTAAACGTGTCACGAACGGGCAGGATCGGGTGATCATGCATTGCCACGCCACCAACCTGATCGCACTGACCTACGTGCTGGAACTCGACAGCGCCAAAATCACCCGCAAGCTGTGGGAATGCAGCACCGAATGTCTGGTGGTGTTCCCCGACGGCGTGGGCATTGTGCCTTGGATGGTGCCGGGCACCGACGGCATTGGCGCCGCCACTTCCGATCAGATGCAACATCACAGCCTGGTGCTGTGGGCGTTCCACGGTATCTTCGGCTGCGGTCCGACGCTGGATGACGCCTTTGGCCTGATCGACACCGCCGAAAAATCGGCAGAAATTCTGGTCAAAGTGATTTCCATGGGGGGCATGAAACAGACCATTCAGACCGACGAACTGATTGCCCTCGGCAAACGTTTTGAGGTCACGCCTTTCGAGGCGGCACTGAAAGCCTGATCCGGCGGTTGCTGCTCCGGACACGATAAATCCTGCACGGGGAACAGAGGATGTTCCCCGTAGCAAGAACGGGCAAAGACCCGGGAGCATCGCCACACAGAACATCAGTTCTATTTACTCTTAGAGGGATTTTTTATGAGTTTTATGTTGGCACTTCCTAAAATCAGCCTTCACGGCCAGGGCGCAATCGAAGATATGGTGGCGATGCTGGCAACCCGACAACCGGGCAAAGCGCTGATCGTTACCGACGGCCAGTTAGTCGAACTCGGCCTGCTTGATAGTTTATTCCACGCACTCAAACAAGCGGAATTGCCCTACGCCCTGTACGGTGGCGTCGTGCCCAATCCCACCTCCGCCCATGTTGATCAAGGCTTGCGTCTGTTTCAGGACAATCATTGCGATTACCTCATCGCTTTCGGCGGTGGCAGCCCGATTGATACCGCCAAAGGCATTAAAATTCTGACCGCCAATCCGGGGCCCGCCACGATGTATGCCGGTGTGGGCAAGGTCACTAAACCGGGCGTTTTTCTGGTGGCCATCAACACCACGGCGGGCACAGCGGCAGAACTCACCAGCAATGCGGTGATCATCGACAGCCAGCGTCAGGTGAAAGAAGTGATCATCGATGCCAACCTGATCCCGGATATCGCCGTAGACGATCCTTCGGTAATGCTGAAGATCCCGGCGGATGTGACCGCAGCCACCGGCATGGACGCGCTGACCCACGCCATTGAAGCCTATGTGTCACTCGGCGCGCATCCGCTGACGGACCCGACCGCGCTGGCCGCGATTTCAACCATTACCCAATGGCTGCCAAAAGCGGTGGATCACGGCGATAATCTGGAAGCGCGTGAGAAAATGGCGCAGGGGCAATATCTGGCAGGCATGGCGTTTAACAGCGCCGGTCTGGGCCTGGTTCATGCTATGGCGCATCAGCCGGGCGCGACGCACAATTTGCCGCACGGCGTCTGTAATGCGATTTTGTTGCCGATCGTCGAAGAATTTAACCGCGCTTCTGCCCCGCACCGCTTTGCTGATATCGCCCGCGCGATGGGCGTACATACGCAAAGCATCAGTGAAACACAGGCGAGCATCGCGGCCATTGATGCGATCCGTCAATTGTCGGCACGAGTGGGGATCCCGTCCGGTTTCAAAGCACTGGGGATTCAGGAGGCCGACATTGAAGGCTGGCTGGACAAAGCGCTGGCAGACCCTTGCGCGCCATGCAATCCGAGGGCGCCGACACGCGAAGAAGTGCGCGAGTTGTATCTGAAGGCGATGTAGTTTTTAGCTCCTTTCTCTGCGAAGAGTGAAAAAGCAGGGGCGATTTCTTTACTCCTCCCTCCGCGAAGAGGGAGGGGGCAAACCAGGCAGGAGAAAACATGATCCGTAAATCTTTCGTGATGCAGGTTAACGCCAATGCGCACGACGAATATCAGCGTCGTCATTCGCCAATCTGGCCGGAACTGGCAGAAACGCTGAAAGCCCACGGCGCGCATCACTACAGCATTTTTCTGGATGAAAAACGCAATCTGCTGTTTGGCTATGTGGAAATTGAATCAGAAGAGAGATGGAACGCGGTGGCGAAAACGGACATCTGCCAGCAGTGGTGGAAGCATATGGCAGACGTGATGCCTGCCAATGCCGATAACAGCCCGATAAGTGACGATCTTAAACCGGTCTTTTACCTCGACTGACTCCCCGGTTTTCACCTTTCCCCTGTGCTGCCGGTTTTCCGGCTTTTCCTGTTGCCGGCCCTGCGGCGACCGGTTTTTTCCCCGCGCGTGCTTTCCCTGATCCGCTTGCCGGATCCTGTGCCTTCGATGCGGTAAAGCGGGTCGCCGCAGGCCGTGCGATCCCCGAGCGAGGCGGAGCGAAACGAGGATCAAACCCGTCCGGCGGCACCAGACAATCCGGGCGCACGCCAATCAGACGGCGCATGCCCATTGCGGTCAGCGCTTCGCGGATCACCGGCCAGTTCACCGGATCGTGATAGCGCAGCAACGCTTTATGCAACCGGCGCTGACGATCGCCCTTCGGCACCACTACATCTTCACTTTTGTAATCGACTTTATTGAGCGGATTCTTGCCGCTGTAATACATGGTGGTGGCGCTGGCGAGCGGCGACGGATAAAAGTTTTGCACCTGATCCAACCGGAAGCGGTTTTTCTTCAGCCACAGCGCCAGATTGATCATATCTTCAGTGCGCGTGCCCGGATGCGCCGAGATGAAATAAGGGATCAGGTACTGCTCTTTCCCGGCCTGTTTCGAATAGCTGTCGAACAGCTCTTTGAACCGGTAATAACTGCCCATACCCGGTTTCATCATTTTCGACAGCGGCCCGGTTTCGGTATGCTCCGGCGCGATCTTCAGATACCCGCCAACATGGTGTTCAGCCAGCTCTTTGATATAACGCGGATCTTCCACCGCCAGATCGTAACGTACGCCAGAGGCGATCAGGATTTTCTTGATGCCTTTCAGGCTGCGGGTGCGGCGGTAAAGGTTGATGGTAGGCTCATGGTTGGTGTCCATGTGCATACAAATTTCAGGATACACGCAGGAGGCGCGTCGGCAGCTTTGTTCGGCTTTTGGCGACTGGCAGCGCAGCATATACATGTTGGCCGTCGGGCCACCGAGATCGGAGATCACACCGGTAAAACCGGGCACATTGTCGCGGATCTCTTCGATTTCGCGGACGATCGACTCTTCCGAACGGCTCTGAATGATCCGCCCTTCATGTTCGGTGATCGAACAGAACGAACAGCCACCGTAGCAGCCACGCATAATATTGATCGAGAAACGGATCATGTCGTACGCCGGAATGGTGGCCTTTCCGTAAGACGGATGCGGCACGCGCTGGAACGGCAGCGCAAACACTGCATCCATTTCCTCAGTGGACAGCGGGATCGCCGGTGGATTGATCCACACATAGCGATCGCCATGTTTTTGCATCAGCGCACGCGCGCAGCCAGGGTTAGTTTCGTGATGCAAAATGCGCGAGGTGTGCGCGTACAGCACTTTATCGCCCTTCACTTTTTCAAATGACGGCAGCAGCACGTAGGTTTTCTCCCACGGCTTCGGTTTTGGCGCGCGAACGGTGACCGGCTGCGCCGCGTCGGGTGCGGGCAGTTCGCCTTCTGAACAGGGCAAATCTTCGCCGTACGGGTTCATGATCGGCTCAATACGACCCGGTTTATCGAGGCGGGTGGAATCCACCCCGCTCCAGCCAATCAGTGCGGTTTTACGCATCACGGCGGTATTGCGCACGTCATGAATATCAGTGATCGCCTCGCCCGCCGCCAGACGGTGCGCCACTTCCACCAGGGGCCGTTCGCCGTTGCCATAAATCAGCATGTCAGCCTTGGAATCCACCAGCACCGAGCGGCGTACGGTATCGGACCAGTAATCGTAATGCGCAATGCGCCGCAGGCTGGCTTCGATACCGCCAAGCAAAACCGGCACATCGCTGTAAGCTTCTTTGCAGCGCTGAGAGTAGACCAGCGTGGCGCGATCAGGCCGCTTGCCGCCGACGTTATCAGGCGTATAGGCATCGTCATGACGCAGTTTTCGATCAGCGGTGTAGCGGTTGATCATCGAATCCATGTTGCCGGCGGTCACCCCATAAAACAGATTCGGTTTGCCAAGGCGCATGAAATCGTCTTTGTTACTCCAGTCCGGCTGCGCGATGATCCCCACGCGGAACCCCTGCGCCTCCAGCATACGGCCGACGATCGCCATACCGAAACTCGGATGATCGACATACGCATCGCCCGTCACCACGATCACATCACAACTGTCCCAGCCGAGCTGATCCATTTCCTCACGGGTCATCGGGAAAAACGGCGCAGTGCCGTAGCATTCGGCCCAGTAACGCGGATAAGAAAACAGGGTGCGATCGGGTTGGATCAGGCTGATTGGCATAAAGAGTTTTCGCTGAAATAAAGGGGGACGTTGCTTAAGCACGGCTTATACATCGTGATTTAGCAGCCAGAAATTCAAGGGCGGAGATTATACGTGGGCAAAAAATAGTCTGCTGCGGGGAATGGCTTTGGCATGCGTGAGATCAAGGTTTTCAGGCCGCAAACCCGGTTTTCCGTGATCGCCACCTCACCACTCTAAGATTTTCCTTATGCGGAATTGCCGACTACCATGTTAGAAAGTGCATCAGAAAGCTTCAAATCGTAACTAAAGAATTTCTAACTTTAGACGTTGACCGCCACCGGGCCATCGCGAATTTTTCGCCGCCCCCTGACAGAGAGAAGCCCATTGTGACCGCATCCATTCCACGCCCTATCCTCACCTTTTCATACGCAGTGGAGAGCACTTCATGACGATAAAATCCTCTGAAAGTCTCAACATGAGTTTCCTGCGTTACGACATCCCGGCCGGGATTGTCGTGTTTCTGGTGGCGTTGCCGCTGAGCCTTGGCATAGCCCAAGCCAGCGGATTACCCCCTTTTGTCGGCCTGCTGACCGGCGTTATCGGCGGCATCATCGTCACCCTGCTCAGCCCGTCGCGTTTTGCGGTCAGCGGACCGGCTGCCGGGCTGGTGACGATTGTGGTCGGTGCCATGGAAACGCTCGGATCCTTCTCCTCCCTGCTGCTGGCGCTGATGCTGGCGGGCGTTCTGCAAATCGTCTTTGGGATCATAAAAGCCGGACGCTTTGTTTCGCTGATCCCAGGTTCAGTGATCCAGGGCATGCTGGCGGCGATCGGTATTTTGCTGATCATGCAGCAGATCCCGGTCGCGCTTGGCTATCAGGGTGAAGACGGATTACGCGGCATTTTTAGCGATCCGGCGTTAAGTCTCTCGCCCGCGGTTCTGATTGTCTCGGCTGTCGCCCTGCTGATTTTGTGGCTGTGGACCACACCGCCGTTTAAGCGCATCAAACTGATGACCTATGTGCCCGGCCCGCTGGTGGCGGTGTTATGGGGAAGTCTGGCGATGATTTTCGGTGACCGCATAGTGCCGGATGCGATGCAGGCCTTGCCGCGCATTGCGCTGCCGAAATTTGACAGTGTGGATGAGGTCACCTCACAGCTGGAAAAACCGAACTGGAGCGCGTGGAATAATCCGCAGATTTACGTGATTGCCGCCACGCTGGCGCTGGTCGCCAGCCTGGAAACGCTGCTCAGTCAGGAAGCGCTGAAAAAGCTGAAAGAGCAAACTCCCGCGCCTTCGCCCAACAAAGAAATGCGCGCGCAGGGGATCGGGAATCTGATCAGTGGATTTCTCGGCGGCATGCCGATCACAGCCGTGATCGTGCGCAGCTCGGTGAACGTGAATACCGGCGCGCGCAGCAAGGTGTCGATTCTGCTTCACGGCGTGCTGTTGCTGCTGTGCGGCATGTTTTTTAGTGACATGCTCAACACCATTCCGCTGGCCTGTCTCGCGGCGGTGCTGCTGTATACCGGCTACAAACTGGCCTCACCGGCTTTGTTCATGACCCAGTGGCGGCTTGGTCTGCCGCAGTTTCTGCCATTTATCGCCACGCTGGCCGGTATTCTGGTCTTCGGGATGCTGGCCGGGATCGGCATCGGCCTGCTTGCGCAGTTGCTGTCGAGCACATACAAAAGTCATCACAATGCGATGCAGCTAACGCGCAACGAAAACCATTATGTAATGCGTTTTCATCAGAACCTGACGTTCCTTCATAACCCGCGTCTGCAAAGCTTGCTGGCGGAGATCCCCGATGACAGCGTGGTGCGGGTCGAACGGGAGAATGTCGGGTATATCGATCCGGATGTGAAAGCGGTGCTGTCAGATTTCGGGGCAAAAGCGCCGGATCGCAATATCACGCTGGATCGCTGGCCGGTCGGGCACTGATTTCTGAGCGCTGAAAAACAAAAGGCCTGTCGGTTTCCCGCAGGCCTTTTTCATTTACGCAGGCAAACTTATTTCTTCGCCAGCGCCTCAAACACTTTCTCGACAGCCACCGCGCCCGGATCTTTCACCCCTTTCAGGCTGTCACTGCTCAGATAAGAAGAACGGCCGGCGTTGGCCTTCTTCATGCTGGCGGTATCTTTCGCGCCTTTGGCCGCCGCTTTGGCCGCGCCTTTCAGGGCATCTTTCTTGCCCAGCGCTTCCAGCGCCGGTTGCAGGGCGTCGATCATGGTGCGATCGCCGAGATCGGCACCGCCGTAATGCTTCATACGCTCCAGCCCGAACAGTAAGGCTTTCGGCAATTTTTCGCCCTCTTCCACTTTTTTACCGGCAGCGGTAAAGAAGATCGACATCAGCACGCCGCTGGATCCGCCCATCACGACGGCCAGACGATCGCCCACTACACCGAGCAGATCCGCCACATTGTTCAGCGGCAGTTTTTTCGCTTTGTTCTGTTTCTGGATATCGCGGGCACCGGTGGCAAACGTCGAACCGGTATCGCCGTCACCAACTTTGGCGTCAAGTTTGTTCAGCTCATCTTCGAGATCGGAAAGCGTCTGGGTAATGGTTTCCACGATCTTACTGACCTGCGCATTAGAAGACGCTTTTACCGTTTTCTTATCGCTGATTTTCTTGCCTTTTTTGGTCGCCAGTTTTTCCAGCTTCACCAGCGGCTGCCAGCCGGACGCTTCCACTTCTGCCAGCAGGGCTTCTTCAATGCCGCCTTTGAGCGCAATCACCGAGAGCGAGAACCCTTTCATATCCAGCGCACTGACCAGCGAAGCCGGGCCAATCAGATAACGGATCGACCCGCCGAGCGCGGAATGCACCACTTCTTTGGTGATCTGACTCATCTCCAGCGGAGAAACGCCGCCGAGGTTGTTGATCAGTACCGCCAGCTTGTCGCTTTTCTTCACATGCGGCTGGAGCTTTTCGACCAGCGTATCGACGATTTTTTTGCTGTTCTGGGTCTTCATCTTCGACACACCCGGCTCGCCGTGAATGCCTAAACCCAGCTCAACGTGGCCTGACTCGATACGTTGTTCTTCTTCATCTTCTCCGCCACCCGGCAGGCTGCAACCGGCCGCCGCCACGCCGATACTGGCGGTGGCATCAATCGCCTGCTGGGCGATTTTAGTGACATCTTTCAGAGATTTTCCCTGCTCTGCCGCGTAACCGGCAATTTTGTGCACCAGCGCTGTACCGGCGATGCCGCGCGGCTGCTTGTTGTCCGGCAGGGAAATGTCGTCAGACACCATCACCAGCTCGACGTTATAGCCCATGCCTTTGGCTTTCTCGGCGGCCAGACCGAAATTCAGACGGTCGCCGGTGTAGTTTTTGACGATCAACAGACAGCCCGCTTTGCCGGTGACCGCCACGATCGCGTTCAGCACCGCATCGACGCTCGGCGAGGCGAACACTTCGCCGCATACCGCCGCGGTCAGCATCCCTTTGCCGATAAACCCGACGTGCGCCGGTTCGTGGCCCGAGCCACCGCCGGAGATCAGCGCAACTTTTTTCTTATCCCAGTCGCGCCGCACAACGACACGAATGGCCGGATCGATGTCCAGTTTTGCCAGATTTTTGTAGGGAGAGGTCAGGATCACCCCTTCGATAACATCGTTAATCAGAGTCTTGCGGTCATTCATGAAAAATTTAGACATGCCGGACGTTTCCTTTTAACTGTTTTCCAGGTGTTTTGAGGGACTACATAAATTTTTTGATAACCAAAACATAGCACAGGAGGAAAATCGGGAAGGAGACGAGAAAGGCGGTTTCCCGCCTTTTAGGAAATATGAAGGAAAGAGATCAGTTACAAGCCAGGACTTTTATCGCCAGACCACCGGTAGACGTTTCACGGTATTTTGAGTTCATGTCCTTACCGGTTTCGTACATGGTTTCGATGACTTTATCGAGACACACGCGCGGCTCGCTGGTGCGGCGCAACGCCATACGCGATGCGTTGACCGCTTTCACCGCAGAGATGGCATTACGTTCGATGCACGGTACCTGAACCTGTCCGGCCAGCGGATCGCAGGTCAGCCCGAGGTGGTGCTCCATCGCGATTTCTGCCGCCATAAATACCTGCGCGGTGCTGCCGCCCAGCAACTCGGTCAGACCCGCTGCCGCCATGGAACAGGCCACGCCGACCTCGCCCTGACAACCGACTTCTGCACCGGAAATCGACGCATTCATCTTAAACAGAATGCCGACCGCGCCTGATGCGAGGAAGAAACGGCTGTACGAATCAGGGCTGATCGGGCGGATAAACTGATCGTAATAAGTCAGCACCGCAGGAATAATGCCGCACGCGCCGTTAGTGGGTGCAGTGACCACGCGGCCACCGGCGGCATTTTCTTCGTTCACCGCCATCGCGTACATATTGATCCAGTCCACCACGCCCATCGGATCGACATTATTTTTGTCCTGCGTCACCAGTATGCGGCGCAGCGCGGCGGCGCGGCGGTTGATTTTCATCGGCCCCGGCAGCAGCCCTTCGGTATGAATTCCGCGGGTAATGCCTTCGCTCATGACATTCCAGATCGCCGCAAAATGTTCGCTGATTTCCACGCGCGAATGGCCCGCCAGTTCGTTTTGCAGCATCAGCGCGGAGAGCGACAGGCCGGTGTCGGTGCAGTGTTTTTGCAAATCACTGGCCGAGCGGAACGGATACGGACGCACGACAGGGTTTTCATCCTGTAGCCCGAATTTGCTGGCTTCGACGATAAAGCCGCCGCCAATGGAGTAATACGTTTGTGTGTACAGCAGATCATCGCCGTTAAAGGCGCTGATGGACATGCCGTTTTCATGCAGCGGCAGATTACCGGTGTGGAAATTCATGCCTGAATCCGCCGGGAAATCGACCTCTTTGGCGCCCTTGCCGAGCATCAGACGTCCGGTGGTTTCAACCTGACGAATAAACCCAGGAATCGCATCAATATCAACGTCATCCGGCATATTTCCGGCCAGCCCCATAATGATGGCCAGATCGGTGTGGTGACCTTTACCGGTCAAAGATAAAGACCCGTAAACATCTACCACCACGCGGGTGGTCTGTGCGAGATGACCTAAAGAAATAAGTTCATCAGTGAATATTTTCCCGGCTTTCATCGGGCCAACAGTATGCGAACTGGAAGGACCAATACCAATTTTGAAAATATCGAAGACGCTGATCACGGTGGACTCCATGTCTGAATAGGATTACGGGAAATAACAGGAAAAGAGGTGCAGGAAACAGTGAGCGGGAATATTCCCGCTCACTTTACTTCGGTTTTAATGATTAACCAATCAGGCTAAATACAATGGCTGACATGGCAATCAGACCCATAATTACCACGAAAACATTACTGATGTGGCCGCTGTATTTTCTCATTGCCGGGACTTTACGAATGGCATACATAGGCATCAGGAATAATAACATCGCAATAATCGGGCCGCCGAGGGTTTCAATCATACCCAGAATACTTGGGTTCAGCGTGGCAACCGCCCAGGCCGTGACTAACATGAAGATGCCGGTATAACGGTTGAGCTTAGGTAATGGAATTGTTTTCCCTTTGCTGCGCAGTGATTTAATCACCATGCCGTTAAAACCTTCACGTGCACCGAGATAATGACCGAGGAAAGATTTGGTAATTGCGATAAAGGCAATAAATGGAGCGATATATTCAATCACCGGGTTAGAGAAATGGTTGGCTAAATACGACAGAATAGAAACGTTCTGAGCTTTGGCTTCCATCAGGTCTGCCGGAGAGAGGCTCAGGACGCAGCTGAAGACGAAGAACATCACCGTCAGCACCATCATGATGTGGCTAAATGCCAGAATGCGTGAGCATTTTTTCTCAGCGTCGTCGCCGTACTCTTTACGTTTTGCGACCGCAAAAGAAGAGATAATTGGCGAGTGGTTGAAGGAGAACACCATCACCGGAATAACCAGCCACAGGGTCATCAGCATGCCGTGCCCTACGCCGTTACCGGACAGGGAGACATTCTCAAAGACTGTGGTGTTCCAGTTTGGGATCAGGTACAGCGCCAGCGCCATTAATACCGCAACGAACGGGAAGACTAAAATGCTCATCGCTTTGACGATCAGATCCTGACCGAAATGCACCAGCGTCATTAAGCCTAACAACAATACCAGCGACAATAATGCGCGCGGAGGTGCTGTCAGATGCATCTGATGAGTAATAAAGCTCTCAACGGTATTGGTGATAGCAACGCTATAAACCAACAGGATCGGGTAAATCGCGAAGAAATAAAGCAGCGTAATTAACTTACCGGCAGAAATACCAAAATGCTCTTCTACCACTTCGGTAATATCTTCACCGGCATTTTTCCCTGATAAAACAAATCGGGTTAATCCGCGGTGAGCGAAAAACGTCATTGGAAATGCCAGGATAGCCATAATAATTAACGGTATTAATCCGCCAATACCGGCATTAATCGGTAAGAAAAGAACACCTGCCCCAATTGCTGTTCCGTACAGACCCAACATCCACATGGTATCGGTTTTACGCCAGGAACTGACTGACTCTTTAGACAGCGTTCCAATAGTTGTGTTATCCATAATCCCTCAATGCTTATTTATAAAGTAATTCGTTTTCCCCAGAATGGTTGATGTTTTTTTCACTGCACCCGTCATCAAAAAAACCATCCTGACGGATAAAACATACCATTAATGCGGGCATGATACCTATCCGTAGCATAAAAATCTGGGTAACCGCGTAGCTTTGAGATCATGGTCACGAATATCCTAAAATAGCCGCCTAATATTCCTTTAAATTCCAAACCATTAACATTTTCTCCAATTTAATTTCATCAAAAGGAGAGGCTGATAACATTATTCTTAACGAATTATTTGTTATCGCCGTGACTATTATTTAATTAACGGTTGAAATACAAACAAGTTGAATTATTTAACGGCTCAGCCAGACAAAATATATGTTCAATAAATAAACAATGCGAAAACGAATTACATTAAGACTTCTTCAGTATTCCCTGTTGTGTCTGCCTCCATGTCAACAAATCAGCACAATTGTGCCGGTTTACGGGCAGATAAATTTTTTACTGACGCTTTCAGAAGTATTGCCGATAAAGTTATTCTTACGCCGGTGAAACAATTTTAACCGGATGAATCGCAGAGCGAGCCCATGGACAAAGCCCGACATTCTTTTTGCCTGTCAGTGAAGACGCGTAACCGCCGGTTATTCAAGGCGATGTACGGCTTTGCCATGCTCATTTTTCTCACTATCGCCCCGCTGACGCAAAGCGTGGCAGAAACACATGATGACGTGGCGCAGGATGCGAGCGTCGCCCAGACCGTTAACGGGATCCTCAGCTATTCGCGCTGGCCCGCCGGGGAGGCTTCTTCAACTGCGTTGCGGCTTTGCATCATTCCCCCGGTAAAATTTGCGGCGCAGTTAACGCCCGATGGTAGTGCTTTCTCCGGCAGACCGCTCAACGTGATGACTTACCCTTTCGACAGCCCGATGCTGGCGACGCAATGTGACGCCATTTACTCCGGCTACACCTCGCCGGAACAGCAGGCAGATTTAAACCAGCGACTCACAGGCCACGCGGTACTGACCATCAGTGAGCAGGATGACGGCTGTGCATTACTCAATGCCTTTTGTCTGGTGATCACCCCTCAACATACCGGGTTTAAATTGAACCTGGATACGCTGTCACGCAGCGGCGTGCGGGTAAATCCCGCCGTATTACAACTTGCCAGGGAAAAGGAGTAACGATGAAGAATAAAACTATTCCTGTTCCTGAGGTTGAACAGCCGCGCCCGCGTAAAACCCTGGGCGCTGCGCTCAACCGCATCCACGTTATTGTGATTTTGACGGCGATCGGCCTGGCGGGCTTTTTACTGACTTTACTGGCGCTGATTGCCCTGCGCTCCCATGCGGAAAGTAATCTGCAGCTGACCGCGCGTGCCATCAGCTACACCACAGAAGCCGCGCTGGTGTTTAACGATGCCTCTGCCGCCCATGATTCGCTGATTTTCATTGCCGACCGGGGAGATTTCTCAAAGGCGAAAATCCTGACCCCGGCGGGCAATACCTTCGCCGAATGGCAACGCCCGACGGAAGGGAACTGGGACAAACTGGGGCAGTTCATCGGACATCTTGCTTTCCCGGATCCGGTGACGCTGCCGGTGATTCATTCCGGCTCGGTGATCGGCACCGTCTGGCTTACCGGCAACGGCACCAGCCTGCTCGGCTTCCTGCTGGAAACAGTGCTCAGCCTGATTGGCTGCCTGGTTCTGACGGCGCTGGTTGCGCTCTATTTCTCGCGGCGGATGCAAAAAGGCATCGTGGACGCACTCGGCCATATCACGCGGGTTACCCATGAAGTGAGCGCTAACCGCTCCTTTAATCTGCGCGTCCCTTCCGCGCCGGTTGCCGAACTGCATACGCTGAGCCAGGACTTCAACAGCCTGCTGACGGAACTGGAAGCCTGGGAAAATCACATGAAAAACGAGAACGTATCCCTGACCAAAAAAGCGTTGCACGACGGCCTGACCGGTCTGCATAATCGCGCGTTCTTTATTGATACCCTCAATCAGTGCTTCAATCCGATGCGCCCGCCGCTGTCTCTGGCACTGCTGTTTATTGATGTCGATAACTTCAAAGAGATCAACGATTCACTCGGCCACGCGGCAGGGGATCGGGTGCTGATGGTGATTGGCGAACGTCTGTCGAAGACCCTGCGCGAAGGCGATGTGCTGGCGCGCCTGGGTGGCGATGAGTTTGCCATTCTGCTTGACCCGATGAACTCTACCGCCGAATCGGTGGCCTTTGCCGAACGCATTGTCGATACCATGAAAACGCCGGTGATATTGCTCAACAACAAGACGCTGGATGTTTCGCTGAGTATTGGTATCGCGCTGTCACCTTCACAGGCACACAGCGCTAAAGAGTTACTGGAAAAAGCCGATGAAGCGATGTACCGCTCGAAAAAAATATCAGGCAGCTGCTGGCATGTTTCAACAGGCATGCCGCTGACCGTCGTGACGAAAGACTAAAAGGAGTTAACACCACCATGCATGCGTATCACACATTGAAAACCTGGTATCAGTTCGCCGCGATGGGACTGTGCATTTTGCTGCTGGCCGCCTGCCAGACCAAACCCGCCGGACTCACTGCGGAACAGATCGCTGTTTTGCAAAAAAATGGCTTCACGCAGACTGCCGCAGGCTGGGAACTGGGTCTGGATGCGAAGGTGCTGTTTGGTAACAATCAGGCGACGCTTTCGCCGGAAAGTGAAAAAACGGTCGAAAAACTTGCCAGCGATTTGCTGCATGTTGGCCTGATGAAAGTGAATCTCGACGGCCATACCGACAACTACGGTGATGTCGGCTACAACAACGATCTGTCACTGCGCCGCGCCAACACCGTCGCCGCGGCCTTTGCTCAGGCCGGCATGCCACGCGCCAATATTCACACGCGCGGATTAGGCCAGAGCCAGCCGGTCGCCAGCAATAAAACGCAGGAAGGACGCGCGCAGAACCGTCGGGTGTCTGTGATTATTGTGGTGTAGCTATAACAACCCCACCAGATGCAGCGCGGCCTTGCAGTTATCCGTTCTGCGCCACGCCAGCGCTATCTGCGTCGTCAATGTCTGCCCGGCAATGGGCAGACAGCGCACATTATTCTCATCAATTTTACCGAGCGACGCCGGCACCAGCGCGTAACCAAATCCTGTCGCCACCATACTCAGCGATGACGTGATTTGCGGACACTGCTGACCGTAGCGCGGCGAAAAACCCGCTTCTTCGCAGGCCGTCGTCACCGCATCGTACAACCCCGGCGATAAATCCCGTGGAAAAGTGATCAGCGCGTCGTGACGCAGCGCCGCCAGCCGGACGTCCTTCCCCTGGCTGAGCGGATGCGTTTTCGGCAGCGCCACCATCATCTCTTCAATATCCAGAACCTTAAAACTGAACGCTTTGCTGCGTTCGCAGGGCAGACGAATAAAAGCCACATCGAGCGCGCCCTCGCCCAGCGCGGTCATCAGCCCTGCCATGTCTTTTTCCTGCGGCTCCATCACCATGCCCGGATATTTATCCCGAAAGCGATGTAAGAGCGAAAAAACCTGCGGATTAAACGCGGTCGAAGTCGCAAAACCGATGCGCAGCGTGCCGTTCATGCCACGGGCCACCGAGCGCGTGCGCTCAAGGGCGGCATCGGTCAGTTTGATGATATTCAGCGCCTCGTCGTACAGCACTTTTCCGGCTTCGGTCAGCTCAACGCCACGGGTCAGGCGTTTCAGTAAAGGGGTACCGATTTCATGTTCGAGCCGCTGGATTTGCTGGCTCAGAGGAGGCTGGGAGATGCCCAGTTGTTCAGCAGCACGGGTGAAGTGCCCCGTTTCTGCCACCGCCACAAAATAGCGCAGATGACGCAGTTCCATATCAAAAACGTCTCAAAGTGAACACCTCCTCATATTGGAACTCAGGGCGGAATGGCGTCAACCTTTAGTTAGCTAAGTTAATCATTCCATCCGGAGCTCTGCATGAAAAACCATTCCGATTCCTGTTCCTGCGTCGCCGATATCGCCCGCACGGCCACGGCGTTTAAGCAACAACATCCTGACCGCGTGTTGTATCAGTCATCACTGATGAGCGCCCTGCTCAGCGGCGTTTATGAGGGCGAGACGACGATGGCCGACCTGCTCCGGCATGGCGATTTTGGCCTCGGCACCTTCAACCATCTCGACGGTGAGCTGATCGCCTTTAACAGCAACATCTTCCAGCTGCGCGGCGACGGCAGCGCACGACGCGCCAGCCCGGAACAAAAAACGCCGTTCGCCGTCATGACATTCTTTAATCCCACCCATGAATACCACATCGAACGTCCGCACAGCCGCGAGCAGATCCATCACGTGATCGACGAGGTTGTCGCCAGCCAGAACACCTTCTGCGCGCTGCGCATTGACGGGAGATTCAGCCGGGTCGAGACGCGCACCGTGCCGGAACAGCACCGGCCTTATAAACCGATGCTCGAAGCCATCGAAGCCCAGCCGACTTACCATATCGAACACAGCCAGGGCGTGCTGATTGGGTTTCTGACCCCTGCTTATATGCAGGGCATCAACGTCGCCGGATACCACGAACACTTTATTAATCAGGAACGCAGCAGCGGCGGCCACGTGCTGGATTATCAGGTGGAGAGCGGCACGCTGACCTTCGGCACCGTTGAAAAATTGCTGATCGACTTCCCGCAGGACAGCGATTTCCTGCACGCCAATTTATGCCCGGATGATTTGAACGACGCCATCCAGTCCGTTGAAAGTTAATCACCGCCACATCGAAGGAGTGACACCATGAAAAATTCAGACAGTAAAACCGAGTGGAAATGCGGTGCGGATCTGGTGGTCGCGCAGCTTGAAGCCCTGGGCGTAAAACACGTATTCGGCATTCCCGGCGCAAAAATCGATCGCGTCTTTGACTCTCTGCTCGATTCCAGCATTACGCTGATCCCGGTCCGTCACGAAGCCAACGCCGCCTTTATGGCCGGCGCGGTTGGCCGCCTGACCGGTAAAGCGGGCGTCGCGCTGGTCACCTCCGGTCCCGGCTGCTCGAACCTTATCACCGGCGTCGCCACCGCCACCTCCGAAGGCGATCCGCTGGTTGCGCTGGGCGGTGCGGTAAAACGCGCCGACCACGTCAAACAGGTGCACCAGACCATGGACACCGTCGCGATGTTTCGCCCGGTGACGAAGTATTCCGCCGAAGTCACCTCCCCTTCCGCGCTGGCCGAAGTGCTGGCGAACGGCTTTCGCGCCGCCGAGTTTGGCCGCCCCGGCGCGGCATTTATCAGCCTGCCGATGGATATCGTCAACGAACCGGCCAGCGGCAAACTGCTGACCTCGCAGGCACCGGTGCTCGGCAGTGCGCCGCACGATGCGATCATGCAAGTGGCGCGCCTGCTGCGACAGGCCAAAAATCCGGTGCTGCTGCTCGGCCTGATGGCCAGCCAGCCGCGTAACGCCGAAGCGATCCGCCGTCTGCTGCATAAAAGCGATCTGCCGGTAACCAGCACTTATCAGGCGGCGGGCGTTATTGATCAGGCGTCCTTCCACCGCTTCGCCGGGCGCGTCGGTTTGTTCAACAATCAGGCCGGTGACCGCCTGCTGCGTAATGCCGATCTGGTGATCACCATCGGTTATAGCCCGGTCGAGTACGAACCGGCGCAGTGGAGTAACGACAACGCCGAACTGGTGCATATCGACGTCATGCCCGCCGAAACGGACAGCGATTATCTGCCGGACGTCGAGCTGGTGGGCGACATCGCCGACACGCTGGATCTGCTGACCGAACAGATCCATCAGCGCATCGATCTGAGCGCGTCATCTGTCGAGATCCTCGAAGATCGCCGCCAGCAACGTGAGCTGCTGGCTCAGAAAGGCCGCAGCCTGAATCAGTTTGCAATCCACCCGCTGCGCCTGGTGCGCGCGATGCAGGACATCGTCAACAGCGACGTCACCCTGTGCGTCGATATGGGCAGTTTCCACATCTGGATCGCCCGCTACCTCTACAGTTTCCGCGCCCGTCAGGTGCTGATTTCCAACGGCCAGCAAACCATGGGCGTCGCATTGCCGTGGGCTATCGGTGCCGCGCTGGTCGATCCGGGCCGCAAAGTGGTGTCCGTTTCCGGCGACGGTGGCTTTATGCAATCAAGCATGGAACTGGAAACCGCCGTCCGTCTGGGCGTCAACCTGCTGCACATCATTTGGGTTGATGAGGCGTACAACATGGTGGCCATCCAGGAAGAGAAAAAATACCAGCGCACCTCCGGCATCCAGTTCGGCCCGATAGATTTCAAAGCCTACGCCGACGCCTTCGGCGCCAAAGGTTTTGCCGTCACCTCCGCCGAAACGCTGGAAAGCACGCTGCGCGCCGCCATGGACGTACAAGGCCCCGCCGTCGTCGCCGTGCCGGTGGATTACAGTGATAACGCGTTACTGATGGGGCAGTTGGAGATGGGGAGGATTTTTTAGGAGGGGGGAAGACGCAAATTTCATATTTTACATACCAAAATTGCGAGACATCCTGGAAAGTAATTACATCTTGTCGAGAGACAGGTCCATTCCGGGTTGCTAAATTAAGGCAGCCCGGAAAATTACTGTACAAATATACAGATTTGTTTTTTGCCTCTGGGTCAAACGAGTGATAAAGTGTCACTCATTCGTCCCATAAATTGGCACAATCTAAATGACCGAATCTGAAGCTTCAACTGTAGAACAAATCAAAAAAGCAGCAGAAGACATGCGGCTCCAGCTAGAAAACGATAAGGCTTTGGTTCGTCGTTTGCTGGAAATCTATGACCAGAAAGCCATTGCGGAAACATTGCGCGAATACAATAACGACTGGTCGCGCGAATCCCTTAACCGTTGGTTAAATGGAAAAGCAACTCAGCGCTCACTCACCGAATGCGAAATCATTACGCTAAAAAGCATGCTCCCAAAACCACCAAAATCCCATCCGGACTACAAATTCCGCTTTATCGATTTATTTGCAGGAATCGGCGGGATCCGCAAAGGGTTCGAAGACATTGGTGGTAAATGTGTATTCACCAGTGAATGGAACAAAGATGCCGTTCGCACGTATAAAGCAAACTGGTACAGCGATCCTGATGAACACGTTTTTAACTCAGATATCAGAGAAATTACGCTGAGCGATAATCAGGAAATCGATGTTGAAGAAGCCTACCAAAACATCGACAAAGAAATTCCTGATCACGATGTTCTTTTGGCAGGTTTTCCATGCCAGCCATTCTCACTTGCTGGAGTATCAAAAAAGAACTCTCTGGGCAAAGCCCATGGTTTCGAATGCGAAGCGCAAGGGACTTTGTTCTTTGACGTAGCCCGAATCATCGTAGCCAAACAACCTTCTATTTTTGTATTAGAGAACGTTAAAAACCTTAAAAGTCATGACAAAGGAAAAACGTTTAAAGTCATTATGGAAACACTTGATGAGCTTGGGTATGACGTTGCCGATGCCGATATCACGGGGTCAGGCGATCCAAAAATCATTGATGGAAAACATTTTCTTCCCCAACATCGCGAACGAATTGTTCTGGTAGGTTTTCGCCGTTCACTGAACATCAGTAAAGATTTTACTCTTAAAAACATCAGTCAATTTTTCCCTCAGGAGCGCATTACCTTTAAGCATATCCTTCAGACCGAATACGATAAAAAGTACGTTCTCACCCCACTTCTTTGGAAGTATTTATACAATTATGCCAAGAAGCATCAGGCCAAAGGGAACGGTTTTGGTTTTGGATTAGTTGACCCAGAAAATCCGGCCGTAGTTGCAAGAACGCTCTCTGCCCGTTATCACAAAGATGGCTCAGAAATCTTAATTGACCGGGGCTGGGACAAAGAATTGGGGGAAACTGAATTTGATAATCCTGAGAATCAAATCAACAGACCCCGTCGCCTGACGCCGAGAGAATGTGCACGCCTTATGGGCTTCGAGCAGCCTGGAAAAGAATCTTTCCGTATTCCAGTCTCTGATACGCAGGCATATCGACAGTTTGGTAACTCAGTTGTTGTCCCAGTCTTTGCAGCAGTAGCACAATTACTCGCTCCGTATATTGCGAAGGCTGTTGAACTGAAATCTGATAAGGCGGCTTAGATACGATGGCTGATGTCCACGATTCAAAAACGCGAAGCAAAAATATGCGAGCAATTAAGAATCGTGGCACAGTTATTGAGAAAAAAGTTGCAGGTTTGCTATCAGAATCTGGTTTCACTTTTAGGGAGCAAGTCCAGGATTTGCCAGGGAAACCAGATTTTGTTGTTGATGACTATAAAGCTGTTATTTTTGTACACGGCTGTTTTTGGCATCATCATAATTGCTATCTTTTCAAAGTTCCTGCGACCAGAACTGATTTTTGGATTAACAAAATTCAAAATAATGTCAAAAATGATGAGCGGGTTATTCAAAATATTTTAGAAAATGGCTGGCGGATTTTAATTATATGGGAATGTAGTTTAAAAGGGCGAAAAAAATTATCACACAACAATATCCTTGAAAGAATTGAAGAATGGTTGTGTACCTCCGCGAAAACATCTTACATAGATACAAATGGAATGTTCACACTGTCATAGTTGGCAATGTGAACAAGCAATTATACTCAATAAATAATTTTAATTTCATCGATAAAGTCTTCCAGAGTAACCAGTTCCATTCTAATGTCTTTAGGATATTTCTCATGAAGAGGTTTTGGAACAACCAAGATAATCCCTGCCGCTTTCATTTCATTAAACTGATTAACTGAGACGCCCTCTTGCAAAGTAAATAAATGTACCATTTTTATTTTATCAGCCTCATTAATAGCCTGCCGCCATCGATCTTTACAGGTTGTTTTCACAGCAAGCATTCGTAGTTTTTCTTCGGGATAGTCAGGATCATGATACGCCTGTCCTGAGGGGAATATGAAGTCAGGTTTTTTGTTGCCTTCCGTCACACACTGTGTTGAAAAATTCAGCAACTCATTGTCTTTGAAGATAACTTCAAGGTGAAGCTCAAGTGACTTACCCGCTCGGGATTTTCTGCGATTACTAACAGAATTAGCAAGTGCGATGAATTCATTAACACTATTAAACCCATCTTTTATTTTATGTAAAACATGAAACTCTTCAATATGAAGGAAAAGAGAGAACTCTGCCTTTCTTCTCTCCAGAATAAGAGAGTCTGACGTCGTTGATTTAAATTTAAACAAATTAGGCAGGTAAGAAATAATCTCACTACCAGAAGGAAATGTCGTGGCCCAACCTTCAGGAATTTTGAAATTTTTATTTGTTTTATTTTCCTGAATGGAAGTTACACCACCAAATACACTATCCCCAGGACTAAAAATTGATGTCCCCGGAAGAACCTCACCGGTTATCGTCTCTATTAAATCTTCTTCTTCTAAGGAACGACAAATCCATGCTTCCAGATACACGCAATCTGCAAGCTCGGTTTGCTTTCTAAATGCCAGAACGAGTAATGAACCGGTATTTTCCGCGTCCTGGATAGGACTTCCTTTCCCTCCCCATGAGGTTATCCTTGATTCATTCCTGCCGTTTTTCTTTTTTCTTGCCAATTTACTATTATAATAAATTGCTTTAACACTTTGTTTTTCGATATCATGCGAAACTATTTTTGCAGACAATTGTATACTTGGGTTCTCGCAATCAAATCTATTTATAGAGGGGAAAAGTATATCTCTGGTAATTTTTGGGATGTAAATCCCAACCTGGTGACCTCCTGTAGCACCTGTATCATTAGCAGATAAGCGTTTCATATAGATTACCCATTCTGGGTTTGCCTTTTCACTTATGAACTCATCTAAAGTTTTCAAGTTAATCCTCTTGTACTCTATCTGTAACTTTTACAAATTTCGAATTGTAGGGACTTTAGCTCAATCTTCGTTTCACGGCTATTGTCATGTATACAAAGCGATCTTCCTTCCAAATCTAAAAGTAACTCCCTGTAAATTCATCCAGCCTATTTTCATCGATTTTGCAGAGAGATAAAGTTTCCTCGCCGCGGCAAAATCCGCAGTCAGAATTAGCGTTCTGTCCCAGTTTGGTGCCATCAACTCTATGAAAATAGGATAAATATGGTACGGTCTGCACTCATCCAAATTATGGTGGCTCAGACAGTGGCTTCTTACGAAGCACCGGACTCCAGACTGGCCGGAACGCTAACGCTGTTTGAGCTACCACCACGGGATTAGCGTCTCTGGAGGTAGTTAATCAACTATCAGCTGGAGTACTAAAATGAAATTTTATAATACTTCTTTTTCAAATACCTCCGCACCGGAGGCTCACAATGCCTAATCTTTACGATAATACCCCGCTGGAACTGGAAGAGATCGTCGATCACTGCCGTGCGTTGTCTTATGCCATTGTGTCGCTGGATAATTCGCAGGCGAAAAACCTGTTGACCTATATCCTTTGTGAACGGCTTGAAGTGCTTTATCAAACTCTGGAAATGCCCTTTACCGATGATGATGTTGTAAACGTTGAAGTGACGGAAGCGATGGCGCACTAGCAGGTTTGCAGAGGTAAAAAAGCCAGCGCGCATGCGCTGGCCTGATGGTTCAAGTGGTAAATAAGTGAGAGAGCCTCATGCTGCAGCTCACATGGGGAATATGTCCTTCCATTCGACAAAAATTGCGAGTTGCCTTCCAACTCTCGCAACAAAATACTGTAAATGCATACAGGTTATTTCTTTGAATCTTCAACAAAGATAGAGTGGCTTCGCAGCGGCAAATTCCCGGCCGGAAAAGGGATTTCTACTCACTGACAATGGAATGATCATCATGACTGATACCGACAACACCGCATTCACCGCTAATTCCATCACCGTATTTCGTTCACTGATTTCCGAGCTGGACGTAGGACACTTTGCCGAGGCACAACTCTACGATCTCAGCGCGCTGGCGTCCGAATCAGCCGAAGGGTTGTGCCAGGGTTTACTGTGCCTGAGCGAAGGTCTGGAGAATTGCGAGACACTCCCCCCTGAAGGGATTGCGCAGGTCAGTGGTTACCTGAAAGCATCGGCCCACCTTATCCCTGCGCTGTTCGAGTTGTGCGAAAAAGCCAACAACAGTATGACTAAAACACGCCAGATTACGGCTTATCCGATGAACTAACGCGCCAGGCGAGATCCCGCATCAGGTTTCGCGCCGTCGGGCTGATGCCGCCAAGCTGGAAAAAACCATGGATAACGCCGAGATAACGCTGCGCGGTGCAAGCCACGCCCTGCTCTGTCAGGCGGTTAACAGCATTTCCCCCTCATCGCACAAGGGATCGTATTCTGCCGTGATGATGTGAACCTGCGGCAGCCCGGAGAAATCATCACGCCATAACGGGCTGACTTCAGGGTGCATAAAGTCAGTTTGCGGGAAACAGGCTTCGAAGCCACTGAGCAAGGTATCGCTGGTCAGAACGTAATCTTCACCATTACGCTTATGGCTGTCAGATACAGCGGTCGCATCCAGCATTGGATATATCAGAACCAACTGGCGCGGCAGCCATTGCCCGGAGTTTCGCAAACGCAGAGCGGTGATCAGTGCAAGATGTCCGCCTGCACTGTCACCCATCAACGTAATCTGATCACGTTGTATGCCAAGCCTTTCATCGTTTTGCCAGATAAGGTTTGCAGCCTGTTCGGCATCGTCATGTGCAGCGGGATAAATATGTTCAGGCGCCAGACGATACTGAACCGCAATCACCCGACTCCCGCTGCAAAAAGCCAGTTGCCGCAGCTGGTTGTCATGCGTCTCAAAACCACCGCTGACAAAACAGCCACCGTGATAATAGATAACGGCAGGTAATGCGCCATGCGCTTTCAGCGGCGAGTAAACGCGTAAAAACATACCCTCGATGACCACATCCTCAACATTTACCCGCTGCTCAGTCTCACCCGCTAATACTGTGCTGGCAATATATCCGGCGCGGCGCTCAGCGAAAGTCTGACTGCGGGACGAAGGGCGCCCTGCAGCGATGAAGTCGTTAACCAGCTGAGCGATTACGGGCTCCAGTGCCATGATGATTTCTTCCTGATATTGGGTGTTTAAACGTGACTAAGTTAATGACAGGCTACGATATTTTCCCGCGATGAGTCGATCGGTTTTAACGATCAGTACTTACTTATTGATCTATCAAAACGATTATCTTTTGTAAGCCAGCTCTGGTTATCCTTGGTATTCCTGAACGCGGATTAAAACATATGTATTACCTACGGCTCATTATGCAGTCGGGATTTGTTGCGCCGCAAAAATGCCGGGCGGTGAATAACGTCAATACGAGATGAAAATGAAAAGATGTACCCGATGTAATAAAAAAAGAAACTTCGTCGAACGGTTATTCTCGCTGGATAAAGAGGTTTGCGAGGAATGCTTTTACGACATTCAAATGGAAATTCGGGAAAGAAGAGAAATCCCTGTTAAAAGGCATGATGACTAATGGCGCTCATTCCACAAATACAATCTGAGCGGATTGATGTCAGCATCATCATTCCTGTATTTAATGCCGCCGGAACCATCGGCAGCCTCATCACCAAAATCCTGAGCGAAACCCGCGTTGTTGTCGAACTTATCATCGTCAACGACGGTTCCACAGATGATACCGGCAAACTTATACGGACCATCCGTGATGATCGAATCATCCTCATTGAGCAGGAAAATGAGGGTGTTTACGCTGCCCGTAATGCCGCTTTGGATATCCATCGTGGCGACTGGGTGATCTTCCTCGATGCCGACGATGACGTTGAAGACGGATTCATTTATAAACGCTGGCAGGACGCGATAAAAAATCAGGCTGATGTCGCTATCTTCAATGCCTGGCGCACGGGTTCCGCTTCATCCCAAACGGCTGTGCATGTTAAACAGCCCTGCGGACGCACCTTATCCGGGCATGACTGGATACGCCACTGCGTGACGCACCGCGAATGGCCGCACTACCTTTGGCTGCAAATTATCAGGTCGTCTTATATCCGGCAGCATTCCCTCTCCTTTCAGTCCGGTAAAAGCCACAAAGATATCCTCTGGACAATTCATCTCGCAACCAGCAACGGGCGTTTTTATCTGTCTGATTGCAAGGATTACACCTATAAGGTGAATGCAGATTCTATTACACATCGAAGCGATTACTTTGATGTCAGGGCGCAAAGTTATATTGAAGTGATTGCGGAAATCATCCGGTTGGCAAAACTGGAGCAGAATAAAAGAATAAAGGTATTTTTATTCAGGCATGCGCTCGTGGAGGCGCGGCATTTTTTGGGGCTATACAGGAATAACGTGGGCGATAAATCAGGAGTAAAGAACTCTTTCCGAACCCAGATATCACTGATGACTTTATTTCGTGGAATAAGCAGCACCAGTGACGTGTTTTTCTTTCTAAAGCTGACTGGGAAATTTTGCAGACATTAATAATGAGCTGAAAGTATGTGTAAGCACACCCGTTTTCGTTCCACACACTTTTTGAGTTTTCCGTCTTCTCAGCCATCAGCCGGTATTCTTCCGGCTTCAGGTTATTCAGGGATTCATGGGGCCGCTCACTGTTTAATTCATTCAGCCAGCGTTCAGTTATTTTCCGTGCTTCATTCAGTGTTCTGAACAGATACAAATCCAATATTCGGTCCGCAACGTTCAGTTAAACCGTTCGATAAATGCGTTTTGCGTCGGTTTACCTGGCTTGATAAATTCCAGCATTACGTCATGGGCCTCAGCCCTTTGTGCCAGAGCCAGCGATATCAGTTTCGGCCCGTATCCGTTCGCCTCTTCAGCGGAAATACACGGTTTGCCACTATTCTGTTCAACACCCATTCAAGCTGCTGCGCCGGGATATTCAGGTCAATTTCAATGGCCAGAGCCTCTCGGTTAAAATCATCCACGACGTTGAAGGGCCGAACACGTCGGCCACATGTCAGGGCGTCGTGCATAAAATCAATCGACCAGATTTGGTTGAGTGCTTCCGGCGTTGCCAGCGGAGCCGGATCGCGCACCGGCAGGCGTTGTTTACCCTTACGACGAAAATTCAGTTTTAACAGACAGTAAATCCGGTGTACCCGCTTGTGATTCCAGACGTGCCCCTGCCTGCGAAGCACCTGAAAAAGCTTCTTAAACCGTAGCAGGGATAGCGTTCAGCCGCCTCAGTCAGCCTATGGATCACCGGTTCATCACGTCGCGTATCCGGTTGATAGCGAAACACCGTCCTACTCGGCGATAACGTCCTGCATGCATGGCGTATGCTCATCGTAAACTGGGTGGTCAGATAGTCGACGAGCTCACGTTTTATCGCTGGTTTTAAAGCTTTTTTCGATGACGTCTTTTAACGCGCGATTTTCCAGACTCAGGTCGGCAAACATCTGTTTGAGACGGCGGTTTTCGTCCTCAAGATCCTTCATCTTTTTGATATCAGAGGCTTCCATGCCACCATACTTCGCTTTCCAGTTATAGTATGAAGCCTCAGATATTCCCGCTTCGCGGCAGACATCTTTGACAGTACGTCCGGCTTCAACAGACTTTAGAACGGTGATGATCTGGTGCTCAGTAAATCGGGCTCTATGCATGGTGATCTCCTCAGGGACATAATAAGTATGTTGGAAGATCTCTAAAAGTGAATGGTTCGGTTAAGCGGGAGACTTACAGTGCCGCTGGCGTGTCCGTTATTGCCCGCCTCCGCAAGTGAGAGGTTGCCGACGTTAGAAAGCAGGTTAACGGCGATAGCCAACAGCGGCAAGATTTGCGGGCGGATTGGGTGATAGAGAACGGCGAGGTGATTATCGGTGGCGACTGGATCGCCGAGTCCGGGATCATCAACCTGGCACAACTGGAGATCACCGCCGTACCCGGAGTGATCCGGTTGCAACGGCGGGAGGAAGTGGAAGGATTTCGGGCGTAACCGTAGTAACCCCGACCAAGGCCGGGGTTACTGTTTTAGTTCAGAAGTTCCGTCGATACATTGCCAGTATCAAAGAACTCTTTAAAGATCCTGACAACAAGATCAAAGTCCTTTGTTACCTGTCTTGTTGACCAATAATCTCCTAGGATTAAAATATTTTCATCCGGCTGTGTTAAATCGGAAAGTGTCATAACTTCATCATCTTCATTCAAAAAAGTAACCAAATAGAAGCCTTTTTCCATTCTCACTTGAATTTCAGAGATTAAGTAATCTTCGTCATCTAATTTATCCAATGTTACACAACCACTAAATGATCGAAGATTATTTAGTACGCTACTCACTTCATCCCAACAATGAAATTCCTTAGCCCCACCTTTTTGCAAGATAGACCATGAGAGCTGCAACTTACTCATCTTTAGCTCCTTTTATAGGGAATTTTTTCGTACCAGCTTCCCAATATAAAGTCCTACCAGTATCTTCTTCAAAAATTGTTAGCGACTTAAGCCCTGATTTCGCAGCCATAGCTTTTACGTCACTAAGGCAATAAGAACAAACTGGTTCCCCCTTCACGGACATGAGCATATCTTTGCCGTTAGTCATCCCTTTCTCATAGGCTTGCTGGATAACACTTATTTCTGCATGAGCGGTTCCATGTTTCCATTAGGCGGGCTTTTACTAGGATCTTTGGCAATCTTAGCTTGAACAACATCATTGATGAGAGTCGGTTTATTAAAATCAGCTAACTGTGAAGGCCTTGCTCCCTGGTTAGTATCACTGAATTTATTGCCATCAACATTTCCTTTCGCAACGACCTTCACATTCGCATCTACAATCTTGCCAAGTTGTTTCGCTGCTACCGCACCAAGTATCGGGGTAACCGAAGCAATAATAATATCGGCTCCCTGTTTCAACTCGGTGTAATCTTTGGCTGTTGCATAATCAACTCCTTTTGTTGTCATAAAGAAGTTGATCATTGCGTCTTGGATCTGCTGCTGATTCTGCGCATCAACACTGGTGATATTCAGAAGGTTTACTATCTGGCCGTAAGCGCCCGAGTATTGCTGGCTCGCTTTCGAGTTGTAGTTACCAAGGCCCTCATACCCTTCTTTCGCCTCGATAGCCTTCAGTCTCGCACCCGCGCAAGCCGAACTCCCGGCATTTCCGTTACTACAGGCATCGATCACTTCCTTGTCGCTGGCGATATCCTTTTCACGCAGTTCATTAACTTTCTGCTGGGCCTGCTCACGCTCTGCCGGATCTTTGCTGTTCTGGAATTACCGCACGCAGTTTTTACTCCCAAACCACCAAGCTTATCTGCATAGGATTGCAATTCAGGAGCTATTGTAGTTGGAATTGCTCCATTTGATGTAGTCACTATTTTACCAGTGAGAGGATCTACAGCGCCTATAGAGGTAGCAGGTTTATATTTACTTCCTGCCAACGATTCGACGTAAAGATCCAACTGCTTAGTAGCATCTGAAACGAGATTGCTATTTGTTATAGTCCCTTTTGTCGCGTTTCCTGTGCCGCCCGGCTTAAATACTACCGTAGACATCGCCAGCGCACCAGATGCCATATTACCGGCCGCAGCCCAAGAATCATCTCCCTCTATCAACTGACCAACACCGGTACCAAACTGATAAGCCCCGCCAGCCGCAGTGGCTGCACGCACTGTCGACCCTACCGGACCAGAAAGGGCTAACAGCGCAGGCGTTCCCACTGCCGCCTGTGATTCCTGTATCGACCACCCTGCCAGAATACTCTGAGCCTTACGCTGTAATTCATTATCCTAGCTGCGCTTCAGATAATCATTGCCTGACAGCAGACCCCTGACAAGTTCTTGTGCCTATTAGGATCGTCGTATTGCCGGCTCATCTCATAGGCATACACCTGTAGATACGTTTGTAGCTCTTGCTTGTCAGCCGATGATAACAAGGAAGGGTCACGCACAAATCGATCTAACAGAACATCACTGCGCTTGTCTGCGTTTTCCAGAGTCAACAGATTCAAAGCGGCTTCTTTCGATCTATCTCCATCTAATAACTTCTCCCTGACTTCATCCAGTTTTGCGGAAGATGTATTACCCAAGAAATTATTTTCAACCTCTCTATAAAACCAAGAAGAATGTAATCATTTTTTGATTATATTACGTAGATATCCTTTCATAAAAAAAGCCCGGCCATGTAGCAGGGCCCTTCATCAGTAAAAGTCTTCTCGCCTGAAGGCTACCCCAGTAGGGGAAATATCGTCCTTCTCGAAGTACACCACATTATCCTTCCCATGTATTACCACTGAGTAACCGTAGACAACATCATCTTCCTCGCTAATCCCAAGAACAACTCCCTTGCATTTTGCATACTTACTATTTTTGGCGTTTTCTCGGACTTCTACTTCTTGGTAAAAATCTATCTTCATAGCGATCACTTATGCGTAATTTTTCCATCAAGGGATATATTGAGGTGGGAACCATCTCGCGTTGCCCAACCTAACTGAGCCTTGCCTGTTCGTGATAGCTGGACATCCCACTCAAACGCCTGGCCTGCGGTACGGGATGGACCTTTAACCCACTCATTCCCGAATTTGTCGATGTAACCATTATTTGGACCTCTGGGCAGAGGTTGAGATGCAGAATATCCCTCTGGTGGTACATAACGAATTTTACCTTCGTTCGGTAGCTGAACATACTTGGTACGACCTTTAGTCGACCACGGTTGTGCAGCTCCACCTGTACCTGAAGGATTGAAAGGGGGTTCTTCTGCATAAGCAGGAACTTTACCAGTCTGAGCTGAACTGCTTCCCTTCATCCCATACACTGCACCACCAATCGCCGCCGTGGTGTGTGTTATCGCCATTCCAGTATACAGTGCCGAAGCCGTCTCTACGCTGACGCCCCAGTTCTTCGCTATAGTCTGAATATCTCTAGCTTTCTGGGCCTGAGCATCTGCTGTAGCGTACTGCCACAGCAGGCTATCAACTTTACCTGCACCTTCCTGATAAACACTGGCCATTGTGCCGATGTACTGACCATCCATCTGAGCATCGTAACTTTTGCCCATCGCGGCCAGTTCTTGCCGCATGCCTGAACATTGTTCTGATGACAGATTCTTACATGCTGCGTCTATGGCTGCATCGAACGCTTTATCCTTCGCATCAAGGTCAGTGACCAGTTTTTCAGCCTGGGCTTTCTTTTCACCTTCCAGATACGGCAGGGACCACTTCGCGTCCTGACGTTGCTGCTCGTCTTTTGATGATAGCGCATTATTCTCAACAGCAATCTTCCCAGCCACAGCCCCAGTACCTGCTGCAACAGATGAATTCCCCGCCACGCCGCCCGCCAGTCCTGCGGCCAGCGTGCTCAAGGCACTCACATTCGCCTTTTGCTCATTCGTCAGGTTTTCCGGTTTTACCCCCGGATACAGCTCTTTCGCAATCAGCTGCGCCGCCAGTTCGCCGGTCGCCGCACCCGCTGCGCCGCCGGTCACGGAGCCGCCCTGCAGATAGGCAACTACCGCGCCGGCAAGGGCGTGCCCCGTAATATTCTCAGCCTGATTAACGTTGCCTTTGGCGTCTGTGGTCGCCGCCTTCACCGCCAGAGACAAATAAGGTGCCAGCCCGCCCGCCAGTGCCTGGCTCATGTCGCCACCGGTCAAGCCTGCCAGCGCGCCTGATATCGCCGTGCCCGCCGTCCAGAACGGGCTGCCGATGCCGTATTTCTGCTCAGCAGCAACGTTTTCCGGCGAGTTCTCCAGCATCTTCTGCTGGTCGGCAGGCGAGGCATTGTTGTACTCCGCCGTGCCTGATAATCTTGCGAGCGCTTCATTTCTGGCATTCACCTGCGCCTGCATTGCCGCGTGCTGCATGGTCTGCACGCCCACCTGGCTGATGGCCTGCGCCAGCGCCTGATTTTCCTCTATCTTTTCCTTATCAAAGATTTTGTCGATATGGCCGTTGGCGTTATCGGTATCACGGCTCAGCGTACTCACATCCTGAATTTGCTCCCCGGTATTACGTACCGTCACGCTGCCGTCCGCAACCGCTGAACGGGTGGTGCCTGACGCACTTCCGCTATCGCTGGCCATTACCGGCAGCACGCCGCCGGCGTTGTGCCTCTCCTTGCCCTTTTCCTGGGTTGATGAGAAACCGGCGCTCACACCCACGCTGCTGGCGCTGTAATTCGCCTTGTTCTGGATATCATCCCAGCCCAGCGCGCCGGTATTAAGGCTGTTATTTGCCGCATCCGCCGTCGATGCAATGACCGCGCCATTCAGTTGCGTATGGTCACCCACGTAGATGTCATAGCCCTGATTGCCGGCAAACAAACCGCTTTGATCGCCTACACTGGCGTACTCGCTCTTGGTTTTAGCCTTGTTCATACTTAATGAGGCTGAACCGGTCATTGAACCAAAGGTTAAGCTAAACCCGCCGCTGATGCTCTGCTGCTTGCTTTGGTAATCGTCCGTATCCTGCAGACTCGTCAGCGTTAAATCGCGCCCGACGTTTGCTGTGATTTTATCGCCCAGCGCCTGAGCACCAGAGAGCACGGTGTCACGCCCGCTGCTCAACGACAGATTGTCGTGGGCATTCACACGGGTGTTGACGTATTCCGTCGTCTCGCCGTCCGCGTTGCCTTTCGACGCATAACCGCTGCCCTGAACACCAATGCCCGTTTCCTCACCCAGCGAGATATGCCCCCCTACACTCCAGCCGTTCGAACTGTCCTGACTCGTCTGTTTACTGTTATTGGTCGCGGCCTGCAGGATCAGGTCATTCTGCGCGGCCAGCGTGACATTATTCCCTGTCACGCCACTGCCAATAAGAGTGATATCGCCGCTCTGACCGTTATTCCCGGTCGAGACAATCGCGACATTACGGCCGCCGGTAATGGTGCTACCGGTGACCTGATTTTGTTCCAGTTCGGAACTGGATTTACTTTTGCTCGCACCGATGTTGACCTGCAACTGGACCAGGTTGCCATCCACTTTGCCATTCATCAGTTGAGCCGCCTGCGTTGCGGTTCCGTCCATCGAGGCCATCCAGCCCTGCTCCGCCGCCTGCACGCCGTAAAGTGCTTTCATTCGGCTGTCGCCGGTCTGTGAGGCCTGTTTGGCAATGCTGTTCAGCGACAATAACGCATCCGTTACCGGACTCGACAGCGACACCGTCAGACCGCTCTGCTTCTGCTCGTAGACCTGTTTACGGGTCAGCATGTCGTTGCCGGGGTCCACCGTGACCGAGCCGCCAACGATGTTGACGTCATTTTTAGCGATGACGTCAGAGCCGCCAATATGGGCCTTTTCACCGGCAATCAGGTTCACATTGCCACCGGTGCTGCCGACGGCGCTGCTGCTCTGGCTTTGCGTGGTGCCGTCCTGATTAATTTGCTGACGTGAGGATTTACTGCCGAACGTCACGCCCAGACCGCCGCCGCTGAACATCCCGCTGGTTTTCTTTTCACTGAGGCGATAGCTCGACTGCTCTTCCGTCGCCGCCGCAATGTTGAGGTCTTTCCCCGCCTTCAGCGTCACATCGCCATCGCCGACCACCGACGAACCTTTGACCGTCAGGTCTTGACCGGCGACAACGGAGACGTTATCACCACTGAGTTGTGAGGCTTTTTCCGTGGTGGCATAGTCTTCTGCCACAGTGTGTGTGGTCGTTTTAGAGAACAGGTGTTTCTTAGTTTTCGTCTTCTCGTCGTAGCTGTACTGGCTTTCCTGCGCGGTGGTGATATTCACATCCCGCCCGGCGTTCAGGGCCAGGTCGCCGGTGGCCTGTACTTGCGCGGCCTGTGTCGTAATGTCACGCCCGGCGGCAATCGTGGTGCTCCCGCCGCTGACAACCTCCGTCCCTTCCTGCCCGACATTTTCACGAATACTCACGCTTTTGCTGCCATGGGTTTCGCTGTAGGTGCTGGTCTGCTGCGCGTTCAGATTGACGTCGCGACCGGCGCTGAGTGAGGCATTCAGGTCGGCGGTGAGTTGTGCTGCCTTCGAGTTCAGGTCACGGCCCGCGCTGAGCGTCAGGTCGCCGCCGCTACTCACGACCGTCCGGGTAGCGTTGTTATCATCAGCCTGATTTTTACCGCTGGTCTGATGGCTGCTTTTGTCCATCGCGTCGAGATTGATGTCATTGACTGCCGCAAGCTTAGCGTCGTCTTTGGCGGTGACGGCGCTGCCCGCCACGGTCAGGTCGTGCCCCGCGCTGGCCGATAAATTACCGCCCGCGCTGACCGTGCTGGCCTGGCTGTCGGTGCTCTGCGCGCTACCTTTTGCCGTGGTTTTGCTGGTGCTGAGCGCATTGCCGGTGATGTTGATATCGTTCAGCGCCACCAGTTGCAAATCACTCCCCGCAGTCAGTTTGGCGCCAGTGTTATTGATGTTGTTACCCGCACTGAGCGAAAGCCCTTTGCCAGCGGTAATACTCGCGGCGTCCCCGGTTTGTGTCTCACTGAACGTCAGCAGCGCTGTTTTATTTTTACTGCTGCCCGGTGCAGCATTCCACTGCTGCGCCTGGGTGACGTTATTGATGTCCCCGGTGACGGATTGCAGCGCAACGGTCTGCCCGGAAATCGACGAGCCAATGTTATTGATATCTCCCAGTGCAGCGAGTTGCAGGCTTCCGTTGGAGGCAATAAGCCCTGCGCTAAGATTATCCAACGCGCCGCTGCTTTTTGCTGTCAGTTGGGTTCCGGCCTGCAACGTGCTGCCTGCATTGACGATATGCCCGGACTCAAGATTGACGGTGCTGCCTGAGATCACACTGCCGCTTAACACTTTGACGTCATTGGCGGAGAGATAAAGTTTTGGTGCAAGAACGGTCTGACCATTAACCGTGGTTTTCTCCCACCAGACGATACTTTTGGTCAGCGCCGCGACCTGAGCAGGTGACAGGCTAACGCCAAGCTGCAAACCAAGTGCACTTTGCTGGGCGGCGGCGTTGTCGATCAGATACTGCATCTGTTCCAGATCAGAACCGGTTCCTGCAACGTACCGCTGCCCTGTCTGGCTGAGTACCGCATTACTGATATAGCGGGTATCAAAGGCAGCATCGCCAAGGAATTTATAGTCGTAATCGGGTCTGAGATTAAGCCTGTCCAGAAAGTATGAGGACCCGATAAATTGGCTTTGATCGGTGTACAGCGCAGCCGTCTCAATACGCGGCGTGGTGGGCGTGCCCGGCGTTACTGCAGGGTTCAGGACCTGCCCGGCGGCTGGGATGCCGCCCGGTAATGCATCAAGGCTCAGCGCAGAACCTGCCGGCCGTGCAAGGTAATCATTCAATGCGTTAAATAACGAAGGATCGGTTTTACCCACACTTCCCAACTGCGGATTGGTGGTGATCAGATACGGGCTGGAAGGATCCTGACTTGCCACGAATAAACCGTTATTACCCGAAGGTAACGGATAATCCGTCAGCGCCGCGCCGCTGTTACCGATTTGCTGAAGGGCGCTGCTGACGGATTCATTCCACTGAACGGATCCGACCACCAGATCTTTTCCTGACGCCAGTTGCTGGCTTTGCGTGCCGCTGACCGGTTGCAGGTTCGCCGTACCCGAAAGTGCGGGCGCACTGATGACATGCGACAACCCGCCCGCATTGGCGGTCGTGGTGGTGTTACTGATGTTATTGCTAAAGCTGGCATTAACGGCACCGCCCGCCTGAATGACTGAGCGATAACCTTCGCCGGTATTCACCGTCTCATAGACCGGACCGCCGACAAGATTGTAGGTAACGATGGTGTTGGTGGTATTTGACCTAAAGCAGCACCGCTCTGAGTCAGGGGCAAAGAAGGCGAGATCGTGTCTGCTATCAAACTCCTTATTCGCCAGGGTGCCGGTATATTGATACGTCAGATACTTATTCTGGACACCATTTTCATAGGACTGATTATTCAGCGAACGTCCGGACAGGGAAATATTACCGCCCGCGAGAATATTACTGGCGATATTATCGAGAGTATCCGCCGCAACCGTCAGATTTCCGTTCGCCGCAATACGCCCGGCACCACCGTTAGCCTGAGCCGCAACAGTTGAGGATGCCACTAAATAGCGTTTTTCAGCAGCGGTGCTGTTTGGGGCGAGATAATAGTGATCGTCAACGGAGCCGTTACCCTGCCCCATACTGCCGCCCGTTCTTACCCGCTTGGTGTAGAAACCTAACTCATTTTCGTCTAAATCTCCCAACCTCAGATCAACCGAGCTTTGCCCGAGCCACGAAGGCCCGTCAACCGGCGTGAGCGAAGAGTTGACGACCGTCAGCCCGTCGCGCTGATTCAGCAGATGGCCGGTGTTAACCGTGATATCACCGCGCGTAGTTTCGATATTACCGGAGGTGTTGACGACTTCAGTGCTGGCATTGCCCGCCGCATCCTTTTGCATCCACAGGCTGTTGCCCGCAAGAATATCACCGCGGTTGTTTTGCAGGCTGTCCGCCAGCAGCTGCATGTTGTTGCCGGCGTAAATCAGCGCGCTGTTCACAAGCTGAGTGGCCGCAGTCATCACCAGATTACCTGCCCCGCCGATGAACCCGCTGTTGCGGATAAAACCACGGCTGTTCAGGATAATATCGCCGCCGGACTGCACGCTGCCGCTGTCGTTGAGGGTGATGTTACGTGCATCTATGCCCACGCTACCGCCACCCGCGCGAAGCTGGCCCTGGTTTACAACGTCCCCGGTCGCACTGAGATGGATGTCATTCCCCTGCAGTGTGCCCAGCACATTAAGGTCGCCCTCAGTGGTCAGGGTGAGTGCCTGACCGGCCGCCAGCGTTCCGCTCTGAGTGAATCCCGAGCCAAGCTGCAGCGTCATATCGCCGAGTGCCAGCACGCTGCCCGACTGGGTCAGTGTCGGTGTGACCAACGTCAGCGAGCCTGCGCTGAAGAGATTACCGCCCGACTCGTTTTCAATATTTTGCAGCTTAAGATTAAGCGCCTGGCTGCCGAACAGCGTTCCGCTGTTGTGCAGGGTGTTACCGGTAAGCTGCAGCCTGTCTCCCTGTAGCTGCCCCTGATTATTCACCGTGTCCACGTTCAGCACGCCGTCGGCCTGACCGGTCAGCGTGCCACTGTTATTGAGTGTATTACCGGTGAGGGTAAGCCCGTTAGCCTGCAGTACGCCGCTGTTGCTGAGGGTCGGCGCAGAGAGCGTCAGTTTATCGCCGGTCAGCAGGCTGCCCTGATTATCGAGATTATCGGTCAGAATAACCTGGCTGACGCCGTCGCCCTGTATGTGCCCCTGATTACGCAGCGACTGCGCGCTGAGATCGAAGGTGCCCTGGCTGCGCAGAGTCCCGCCCTGCAAATTACTGACGTCGCGCCCAACGGTTGCCCGCAGACTGTTCTGCCCCTGAAGCTGGCCGGCATTCGACAGGCTATTCGCGTTCAGTATCAGATCGTTTGCCTGAATATTGCCACTGTTGGCAATACTGGCCGCATGCAGACTGCTGGTGCCGCCGCTGAGCAGTGCGCCGCTTTGCTGCACCTGCAATGTGTCACCGAGCGTGGCAGCAAGCTGGCTGACGCCGGTGACCGCACCGCCGTTAATGAGATTTTCGCCCTCAAGCGTGAGGTTGTCGGCGGACCATTCTCCCTGATTATTCAGGCTGGCCGCCTGCAGAATGGCCAGCCCGGAAGAGATAATTTTGCCCTGTGCGCCGGTGTTGAGTTCACCCTTGAGCATCAGCGCCGCGCGCGAAACAGTTTGGATCGCGCCATTGAGATCAAGCTGGCTGGCGTGCAGTTCGGCATTATCAGCCTGCCAGTTACCGTCGTTGATGACGTGACCGGCGGTGACCTTTAGCGCCCCCTGCGTCAGCAGTTTACCGGACGTCGCGTTGCTGAGATCCTGCGCCAGCTGTGCGGTCAGCGCTTTCAGGCCAATCAGGTTGCCGCTGTTATCGGCATCGCCAGCGGTGAGCGTCAGCGTGTCGCCCTGAATTTGCCCCTGATTGCTCAGATGCGAGACGGCGATCGTGGCGTCTTTTCCACTGAGCAACTGACCGCTGTTTTCGAACGTAGCCGCATCGAGCGTCGCGCTACCCTGCGTCAGCAGGCTGCCCGAGTTGTTTACGGCGTCCTGTAAACTCAGGGAAAGTCCGTTGCTGCCCAACACCGTCCCGCTGTTGATAAGGTTGTTGCCGGCAACGGCGAGCGTGCCCCCTTGCAGACGTCCCTGATTGTGAAGTTCATCCAGGTGTAAATCGAGCACTCCACCGGAAAGTACGCGCCCCTGGTCACCATTGGTCAGGCTGCCTGCAACGAGCTGAAGGTCATGACTCCCCTGCAGCAAACCGTTGTTGGTCATAGTGTCAGCGTTGATGACTGCCGTTCTCGCGGCCAGCGCACCGTCATTTAACACAGAGCCCGCGGTCACGCTTGCGCCGTCTATGGCCGTGATGATGCCAGCCTGTTGATTGGTCAGCGTATCAGTGGCGTTAACAGTCAGATTGCCCGCGGTAATACTGCCCTGATTAGCGAGTTTGCCGCCTTTAAGGGTCATCTGGTTTTTAGCCGCAAGCTGGCCGTTCTGGTGAAGGGTATCAGCCTCTATCTGCAGGCTGTCGTCTGCGGTGATACTGCCTTCATTGCTTATCACACTGGCCTGCATGGCCACCGCGTTCGCGCCAATCGTGGCTGCGTTGTTGAGTATGCCGGCAACGAGCGTTAATGCACCCGGCGTAACAATTTTCCCATCTAAATCGGCCTGCTGCGTTGCCGTAAGGCTCAGCGCATTTTTGCCCTGCGTTTGCGAGCCGCTGCCCGTGGTCAGGTTTGCGGTTGTCAGCGTCATCGCCCCGTCAGCGGACAGGAACCCGTTGAGCGTGGCCGACTCCGCGTTCAGGCTGACATCGCCCTGGCTGGTTTGCACCGAACCGACGCGGCTGGTCAGAGACGTGCCGTGGAGATCTGCGCCCAACGCTGCGGTTAACGTCCCGCCCAGTTCTGCCTGTGCCGCGCGAAGTGTCAGATACCCGCCCGACAGCAGCGTGCTGTTATCGCCGGACGTCATCCCGTCACGCACATTGACGTCAAGATTTCCCTGCGAGCCGATCAGTCCCTGATGATTGAGCTGGCTCAGCGTTAATGTCTGAACGCCACCGGATTGCGACGTGCCGTTGTTATTGAACGTCTCACCACTCAGCCACTGGCTTCCCATCGACTGAAGCAGCCCGTCGTTGTTTAACGTGTTGAAACTGAATTGTCCGTTACGGTTAGCGGCAAGCGTACCGCCGTTGCTAAAATCACCGGCGGTAAACGTCAGATCCTGACCGGCAATAAGGCTGCCTGACCACTGGCCGCCGTCGGTGATGTTGGCGTGAATATCGTTTTGCGCTGAGGTCTTACCGCTGTGTGCAGCATTGAGCTCACGGGCGTCAATCGACAGATTTCTGCCAGCACCGGCCACACCGTCAAGTTGTTGTCGGGTGGATAACAGGCGCATATCGCCCAGAGACGTCAGAGAACCGGTGTCCGCCAGCGTCAGCAAACCGCCGCTGACATCCAGACTTTGCGCGTCAATTGCACCCGCCACCGAGGCCTGATTTGTGGCGAAAATCGTAAGCCCCGCATCGCTGTGAATACGGGCACCCACGCCTGCCAACAGATCATTGCCGTTCAGGCTGATATTTCCCGGTGTCGAAAGCTCACCGTACAACGACTGCTGCGCTGCATTGAAGCCAATATCACCGAGGCTGGTGATCAGCGAGTTTTGTCCGGCGAAGAGTGATGCCGCATTAAGCATCAGGCCGTTTTTTCCGGTCAGCACGCCGTCAACGGTCATCTGACCGCCATCCATCGTCAACCGGTCACCGGCAAATATTGAGCCCGTGTCACTCAGCGTTAGCCGATCGGCGGTGTGTAACGCCAGCGATTGCTGCGAGCCGATAAGCCCCTGATTGTCCAGCCTGTCAGCAGTAATCTGCGCGGCCCCGCCCGACTGCACTTTGCCGCTGTTACTCAGCGCTGAGGCGTTCAGGGTTTGTGCGCCCTGCGCCTGTATCAGCCCACTGTTGGTCGCCTTTTTCGACGTCACCCGGCTGTCGCCACCCGCAGCCACCGTGCCGCTGTTTGACATATCGCCGTTGACGGCGAGCGTTAACGCGCTGTCAGTGGCCAGTGTGCCACTGTTATTCAGGCTGTCGGCCTGAATGCTCTGCACACCTTTGGTCTGAATTTTACCCTGATTATCCAGCCCCGTTGCCTGAAGGGTTTGTTCACCCTGCGCCTGCAACGTACCGGTGTTGGTCAGCTTGCCTGTGGTGAAGCGGGCATTCCCGTCCGCCGCCATCAGTCCGCCGTTGGTAAGATCCGCAGCCTCGACGTGGAGATCTTTCCCTGCCGTCAGGCTGCCCTGCCACTGCCCGCCGTTGCGGGCGCTGGCGTGAATATTCCCTGCGGCAGATACCTGCGCCGGGCTGTCAGAGGTAAGCTGACCGGCTGCCAGCGCCATGTTGCCTCCGCTGGTGACGCGACTGCCCTCAACCGCGAGCGTGCCGTTGGCGCTCAACGCCATGTCGCCACCGGATTGCTGGGTGCCCTGAAGCGCAATATCCTGCGCGTTTGCCGTGACCTTACCCGCCGCCGTGGCATTGCGCAGCGTCAGTTTCCCGCTGGCATCAATCTGCATATCGCCCACTGAGGCATTGAGATTGCCGAGGTTAACGCCCACCCCTTTTTCACTGGAGACCAGGCGGATGCGATTGGCATACATCCCGCCGAGGGCCCCGGTATCAATGGCGACCTTAGGCGCATCGCCGGTACCTGCTATCGGGGTAATGTTCCCCGCAGCATCGACGCGGTTGGCACCGAGCGTGATCTCAGCCTCTTTGGCATAAAGCTGGGCGTTAATGTCCGTTGCGCGGGCAATCAGCGCGAACTTGTCACTCTGGCTGGCATCCAGGCCTTGTCCCTGAATGCTGATCGCGCCCTGCGTCACTTCCAGCGACTGAAGCTGCCCGTCAGGCCCCATCACCGGCTTGCCGGTGGTCAGCGTCGCATTCGGCGTATTGATAAAACCGCAGCCGCTACAGGTAATTCCGTACGGGTTAGCCACCATGACGTTGGCCGCTTTACCCGCCACTTCCATGTACCCCTGAAGCTGGGAGCGGTTAGGTGCCACTACCTCGTTGATAATGCCCTTCGCTTCCTGCCCGGCTTTCAGATTCGGGTTGTTCTGTATCAACCCGCCAAGCTGGCTTTGCGTCAGCTGGCCGGTGGCATTATTGAGAATCAGCCCTTCATTGCCGACGTTGAATTCGTTGTATTTATTATGGGAAATACCGGCCTGGTTGGGCGTGGCAATATTGACGACCGGGACGCCGTTACCTGCTTTATCCAGCGACGTATTCCCTTGTGCAACGCTGACGCCCGCAGCCAGTGCGGGAAGCAACGGTTGCCAGGCAAGCAGGCTGCAGAGCAGATAGGTCAGGCCACGCTGCGACAGTTTGACGGGTTTGTTCTTGTTCATCCCTGATACCTTTCCCTGATCATTAAAGTACGACGTTCACGCGGTAATACACTGAGACACGGTCGGGCTTGAGCCAGTCCGGATAGGCAAGCGGCCAGCCAACGGTGAACTGACTGCTGTAATAGCGGTTACGACTGCCCACGCCCACGGCACCGCCCCACAGCGTGCCGGATGCAAAGCTGTCCTGATTGTCGTGCCGGAGATAGCCGCCATCGACGGCCGCCACTGCGTTGAGGGTGCCAATCAAAGGCAGCGTAAGCAGGTCGTGATTCACTTCATTACGCCAGTAACCGCCGTTATCACCGGAAAGGTATTGTTCTTTGAACCCCCGGACCGAGCTTTCTCCACCGAGTGTCATACGCTCGCTGCCGTAGAGGCGGTCTGGCGTCCACTGCCCGTAAAAGCTGGTGAGATAGTTCCAGTCCTGCGCCAGTGGCAGATAGTAGCTGCCTGATAAGGACCCTTTGTTGAACTCGGCGCGGGGTGCATCACCAGATTTATCAGCATCGCTCTCGGCGCCAAGCCAGGGCACGCCACGGCTGAAGGAAGGGTTCAGGGTGGCATATCCCCCCCACACCTTCTGGCTGTGATTTACCCCCACCGTCACGCTGGTCAGTTTGCGGCTGCTGCTTTCAAGGCGGGTATCATTGAGATAATTACGGCCAATGCGATGAGACAGGCCGAGGAATGCGCCAGTTTTCATGTCACCGTTGCGAAAAAGGACGCGGGACAGGGTCAGGCGGTGGATTTGGCTGTCACCGTCAGAGCGCCAGTCAAAGCCGCGATCAGTAATGGTGGTCAGATAATCGCTGTAAGAGTAGTTGTAATCTAAAAGCCAGTAGCCGTAAGGCACGCTGAAACCGGCCTGCACGCTACGGGCATTGTGATCGCTGGCAAAATCGCTGCTGCGCGCGCCGGATACAAACCACTGATCCGCCAGCCCGAGCAGGTTATTGGCCGTCAGTGACCCGTTGATCTGCCCGGTACCGGTACTCTTTTGTCCACTGTTATCAAAGCCGAAGCCTGCCGTCACTGGAAACTCAGGCGTGGCCGTCAGATTAACGATCGAATAACCTGGCCGCGTGCCGGGCAAAATTTCAATTTGAACCGGTACTTTACGCAACCGGTTGATACTCTCCATTCCCTGTTCGATATCACGCAGGTTAAGAATTTTATCCTTCAGCCCCGGAAAAGCGGTACGCAGCATTCGTGCATCCTGCTTCTCAATTTCGATGTCCTCCAGCTTTCCTTCAAGCACCTGCAGACGTAACTGGCCGTGAGAGAGATCTTGCTCAGTGAGAAAGGCGCGGCTGGTGATATATCCCCGGCTGATGTACCAGTCTGACACCTGCTTCACCAGCGTTTGTATCTGGCCAAGAGAGAGGCAGCGTTGAAGATAAGATGCAGTCAGCTCACGCTCAGCCTGCGCCGGCAGATGTTCAGCACCGGAAAGCGCAATGGAAGAGATGAGAAAACATGGGCCACCCGGCTGCTCCGCAGGAGGACGGGCAGCAGGCAAAGCAGGCGTTATGCTGCGCTGCAGGGATTGGCGCTGCTGACTGTTTTGTTGTAGCAATTCCTGCTGCTGTTGTTGAACGGCATCGCGATCGGCCGGACTTATCAACGCGGCGCTGGAATGAACCGGCATGACTCCCCAGAGAGGAAGTAAAAGCACCGAGTGACGGAGGTGGGATAATAATTTACAGCCTTGCACTACAGCCGAAGATTTCACTGAATTTAATACACTCAGATATTTATTATTTTTGATGACACCATAAGGGCGGAGTGATTTATTCTTTTGCGTGCAGATGTGCTTATCCATTGCGTCAGCCATGACAGTCAGTCCATGAGAAATTTACGAAGGTAAAATACGCTTTTCTATTAGCAACTCAAGTGGAAATGTAATCTTTCGTAAGGTTATTATTACCAATGCGTAATGATACTTTATTTTTGATTCAAAACAAGATAGTAACCAGGAGTATACCTGCATGCAGGTTTGATTATAAGCCTCTGTTTTTTAATGATTAAAAATAACACTTAAAAGCTATGCGCATAATACTACAGTTGCATGTTAAGACCGGGCATGGCTAAGGCTGCATCCCGAAAAAACATGATTACGCCATTAGGATTATTATTGCCGGGAGTATTTAATTCCTGAAGCGCTCTAATTAGTAGGATTTTTCTGTTACCGGTAATCAGATAATGTTTAAAGCCGGCGAGCCACTGTGCGTCTATTAAATTTTAGCGGCTGTGCGGGTTGGGTTTCCTGGCACGGGAGCCGTTAAGATGTCCGCTGGGTCAGACAAAGGCTGGTTCCCAGCCTCTGACTACCCCTATGAAGCTCGCACCGCTGCCACGCCTGGGTGATCCCATACTGATGGCGGGCTAAAAAGTACTACCGGGGCCGCGGGAAGATAATCTGGATGAAATGCCGGGGAAGGTGACGATGAAATAACAAAAAACCAGAGCAACAATTAGCACAATCACTGAGAGGTTGGCGGCAATTTCAGCTTTACCCAAGCCACAATACTGCGCGCAAAACCGATATAATAACAGACGGAATTCCTGGCAGTGCTTCCGCCCAAGAGCCACCTGAAGCGCCTCCTTATCCAGCATGGCTTCGGCAAGCAGCTTCTTGAATCTGGCGTTCTCTTCCTCAACCGACTTCAGGCACTTAACCTCAGGCACCTTCATAACGCCATACTTCTTACACCATGTGTAAAACGTGGCATCGGAAATGGCGTGTTTTCGGCAGAGTTCACGGGTGGAGACTCCCGCTTCAGCTTCGCGGAGAATATGATGAGCTGTTGGCCGGAAAACACTTCTTCAGGGGGATGTCCTCATGTGGCTTATGAAGACATTACTCACATCGGGGTGTACTCATTAACGGGGAGCAGGTAAGTGGTAAAATTATTGCTGTTGCTGTCACCGACGTGCCAGTAAAGAAAACATCTGAAATTTCTGGCAGGGAATATTTTACCGCGTGTGTTCGTCAGGTGGTTTTAATGATTGGGAGTGAACGATGGATCCCCCTTGATTGATCTTTCGAAGGGATCATTTAAGAAAAGCTGGCTAAGGAACGACGCCAGTTTATCAAGCCATTGATTTATTATTCAGCGGAAGATCAGTACCTTTCCGATTTCATACTCACAGATGTCAATGGTGCATACTTCGTTCCGCTCAAAGTATGGGGGCGTGATAATGAAGATTATTTACAGCAAGGGTTGTGAAAGAAGAATGGTATCAGCAGAGGTTTGGCGACGCTTGGTGGTCATGGGACGCAGTAAGGGATCCGAGAGGCAAAAAATATCAACCTTCCCACAGTGAAAGGTATACTACGAATCCAGATACCCTATCGAGAAAGAGTCTTAGGGAGGTATGCAAGCTGCAGATATTTATCTACCCGCCCTCATGGATTAACTAAATGCAGTTAGAATGCATCATCTTAGTCAAAGAATAAGCAATGTCACAGCAGAGGAAAACTCACGATGGATCTTGTGGATAGTGTCGAAGCAGGCAAGCTGACGATCAGTGAATTGATTGATACCCTGGCGAAAGATAAAAATTACGCAGCTTCAAAGTGGGATCAGCGATACCGCGAATTTACGACCTTGCTACAGCAAACCTCAACTTTTACTGAGCCTGAAACGGATGATTTGGTCAAACGGCTTTGGTATGAACGTGGCAACGGTATTGCCAGTATTCGCCAGGGTGTTCCGTCTTTAGCGGAATATCAGCAAAGCCTGCCACTGCTCAGAGAATTAACCGAGCGTATTCGTCAGCAGCCGAATGAAACAACCTACCAATATGTTGGCGATGCTCTAAAGCAGGCCAAAGAGACCGGACTTCTGAAACGTATGTATTGGAGTTTGAGAAATCGTGTCTTTGCCGCGTTTTCGCCAGAAACCTGCACCAGTACAGTGGATGAGAATGCGTTTACTAAAGCGGCAGATTTTCTGAATAAGAAATTCCACCTCGGTTTGGCACTGAACGGTAATTGGTTGCGGAAAAACAATGAATTGAAGCATGCCATACACGCCCAATCTCCCAATGCAGATCCTTATTACGTGAATATGGCTATTTGGCATCTCTATGAATTATTACGCGAACGCGATAATGAACAGAGACAGGAGAAAGCCTCGAGCAAAATATCCACATCCAACACCCAGTTGACGGATATTAAACCCCATGCGCATTCCCCAACTAACGTGATCTACTTTGGTCCACCAGGCACTGGCAAGACCTTCACATTGCAGCAAAAGATGAACGAATACACCTCTCATGCTGTACCAGCCGATCATGATGCCTGGCTGGATTCTCGCCTTGAATCGTTGAACTGGATGCAAGTCATAACCCTGGTACTGCTCGATCTTGGTAAACTAGCAAAAGTTCGCCAAATTATTGAGCATACTTGGTTTCAACGTAAGGCATTATTAAATGGTCGTAATGGCAATTTATCGAATACTGCCTGGGCTGCTTTGCAATCCTATACCGTTCCCGAGTCGTTAACCGTTGATTATAAGAATCGTCGTGAACCTGCCGTATTTAACAAAACAGATAATAGCGAATGGTTGCTAGTTGATTCACAGCTCGAGCAAGTGGAGGATTTGGTAGAACTCTACGCCGAACTTAAAAGCGGCCCTAAATCTGCCGAATCCATCCAGCGATTTGCGGTGGTTACTTTCCACCAATCTTACGGCTATGAAGAATTTATTGAAGGTATCCGCGCTCGCTCAGACGAAAGTGGCAATATCTCTTACCCTATTGAGCCGGGTATCTTTATGCGCCTGTGTCAGCGTGCCAATGTCGATCCAGCACATCGTTACGCCATTTTCATTGATGAGATCAATCGCGGCAACATCTCCAAGATCTTTGGCGAGCTGATTTCGCTCATTGAAGTAGACAAGCGTGCGGGTATGTCCAATGCAATGAGCCTGCAACTGTCTTATAGCGGTGATCACTTCAGTGTACCTGGCAATGTCGACATCATCGGAGCCATGAACACTGCGGATCGTTCTTTAGCTCTGATGGACACAGCTTTGCGCCGTCGCTTTGACTTTGTCGAGATGATGCCTGATCTCTCTTTTCTGAGTGGAAGTAAGGTGAAAGGCATAGAACTCGAATCGTTGTTAGAGAAACTCAACAGCCGTATCGAAGCGCTTTACGATCGAGAACATACGCTAGGGCATGCGTTCTTTATGCCGGTAAAAAATGCACTCGATGCAGGTGATGAAGAAGCTGCGTTTAAACAATTGAAGATCGCATTCCAGAAAAAGATCATTCCGCTGTTGCAGGAATACTTTTTCGATGACTGGAACAAGATCAGGCTGGTGCTGGCAGACAACCAAAAGCAAGACGACAGCTTGCAATTCGTGATTGAGAAAACCGACGATCTGGATACGCTTTTTGGTAACAATCATGCTTTACGACGCCATGATCAGCAATGGACAGCTTACGAGCTCGAAGCATTCGATCAAGAGATCTGGAACAGGCCACAGGCTTACCGTGCTATTTACCAACCCCAACAGGCCACTCTTGATGAGCAGGCTGTAAACTATGGGTAAAGTGATCTCTGTTTTTGAATATGACTTGTTAGGAAGTGAAGATTCAGCCCCAGTTGGAGCAAAGCACTTAAGTCCAGAAGTCTTTGCCTACTTGGAGGAACTTAGCCTAACAAGCATTCAAGGAAGCCAGTTTCTCAAACTCACCTCACGCTCAGGTTTTAAATTGCTTCAGGTGCAAAACTACGCGGGGATCCTTTCTACGCCTCACGGTCTACAACTTGAGATATTGCCTAAGGTTGGTAAAAACCTCACTACTGCGAGTGCGCGAGAAACATTCATCACGATGCTAAGTCACTTGCCTGGGTTTCGACATATTCAAACCCAGCAGGCCACTCTTCAGGCACAGCGCATGCCTTTGCTCGAGATTTTTATCAGCCAGTTTTTGCAAAGCGTCAGCCAATTGCTTAAACAAGGTTTACGATCCGACTATGTGAGCGAGCAAGGTAATCTGTCTTTTATGAAGGGCAAGCTGATGCTTTCCGCGCAGTTGCGGCATAACGTGGTGAATCGTCATAAGTTTTGTGTCGATTATGATGACTACATGCCGGATTGTTCAGCCCATCGGCTCTTACATTCAGCGCTGGATAAGCTACTTAGCCTGAAGCTTTCATCTGAGAATCAACGCTGGCTTTACGAACTGCGCTTTGCTTTTGACGGTATTCCACTGAGTCGGGATATTGAAAGCGATATAAACAGCCTACGCATTGAGCGTGGTATGGCTCATTACAGCGAGCCAATGGCCTGGGCACAGTTGATCCTCAGAGGGATGAGCCCAAGTGCCTTGCAGGGAAACACCAAAGCGATATCACTTTTGTTCCCTATGGAAGCGGTATTTGAATCCTTTGTTGCACAAACCCTTCCCGACGAACTCCCTCCTCACCTTAAAGTTAAGCCACAGGCTGCCATTTATTCCTTGGTGAAGCATGGGCTTAACGACTGCTTTAAACTTCGCCCAGATATGTTGATTCAATCGCACCAACCGGTTCAAACCAAAATGGTGATGGATACAAAATGGAAGCTGGTGAATAGCAGCCAGCAAAAAAAATCATTGTATGGACTGGCACAATCCGACTTCTATCAAATGTTTGCCTACGGCCAAAAGTATCTTAATGGGACTGGCGAAATGTACCTGATCTATCCTGCACATGATGACTTTAACCAACCAATACAGCAGCACTTTGCTTTTTCAGACACCTTAAAATTATGGGTTGTGCCATACCAGATAACAGCAAAGCGCGGGGAGAGGATGATGTGGGCGAGTGATGTGTCCAATATATAGTTACTAAGCCCGTTGGAATGGGTCAGTCCAAAACATCGAAGCTGTCTCAGATAAAGTTGGCAGGCTTGGTAGGAATCGATACTGCAGATTCGAAAGCCCTGCCGCTAGCAAGGAGCTCTTATCAAACGTACAATCAAAACCCTAAAATAGCCCTTTCCAAAAAAGAATTGCTTTTAACAGGACTTACAGTGAATAAACAGCAGCTTGCAGCAAAAATCTGGGAATCCGCCAACCAGATGCGATCTAAAATTGAAGCCAACGAATACAAAGATTACATACTCGGTTTCATCTTCTACAAATACCTAAGCGACCAGCTGGTGCAGTTTGTCACCAGACAGGGTATGACGCCCGAAGACATCAAAGCCCTCAATGAAGAAGACGCCGACACCGTTAAATACGTGCAAGACAACCTGGGCTACTTTATAGCCTACGATAATCTGTTTTCTACATGGGTTGATCCAAAATCCGAATTTGCTGAATCTAACGTGCGTGATGCACTCTCGGCCTTTAGTCGTTTGATTTCGCCTACTTACAAAAAACTGTTTGAAGGCATTTTTACCACCTTAGAAACTGGCTTAAGCAAACTGGGCGAAAGTGCTGGCAAACGTACCAAAGCCATCAGCGACTTACTACACCTGATCAAAAGCATCCCCATGAATAGTAATCAAGGGTATGACGTACTGGGCTACATTTACGAATACCTGATTGAAAAATTTGCCGCCAATGCTGGTAAAAAAGCCGGTGAGTTTTACACGCCTCATGAAGTCTCGGTGCTCATGTCGAACATCATCGCCCATGAGTTAAAACACAAAGATACCATCAAAATTTACGACCCTACTTCTGGCTCTGGTTCGTTGCTGATCAATATCGGTGAAGCGGTCGAGAAATACGCTAAAAACAAAGACAGCATCACCTATTTCGCGCAAGAGTTAAAAGCCAACACCTACAACCTAACCCGTATGAACCTCATCATGCGTGGTATCAAAGCCAGCAACATTAAAACCCGTAATGGCGATACCTTAGAAGACGATTGGCCGTATTTTGATGAAAGCGATCCGCAAGGCTCGTACTACGCCTTGCATGTCGATGCAGTGGTGTCCAACCCGCCTTACTCACAAAACTGGGACCCCAGCTTTAAAGACAGCGATCCACGCTATTCACGTTTTGGCCTGGCACCTAAAACCAAAGCCGATTTTGCTTTTTTGCTGCACGACCTCTACCACCTAAAACCCGATGGCATTATGGCTATCGTACTGCCCCATGGTGTCTTGTTCCGCGGCGGTGAAGAAGGTCAAATTCGTAAGCAACTCATTGAGCAGAATCATATTGATACTGTTATTGGTTTACCGGCAAATATCTTTTTTGGCACCAGCATTCCAACGGTAATTTTAGTACTCAAACAAAAACGCCAAAACACCGATGTATTGGTGGTCGATGCCTCCAGACACTTTATTAAAGAAGGCAAAAGCAACAAACTGCAAGCCAGTGATATCAAGCGCATTACTGATGCGGTGATTAACCGTGAAAGTATCGACAAGTTCTCGCAACTGGTGAGCAAACAAACCCTGGTCGACAACGGCTACAACCTCAATATACCGCGCTATGTAGATTCCTCTGCGGCGGCGCAAAGCTGGGATTTACACGCCACCATGCTCGGCGGCATCCCCAACAGCGAAATTGCCGAGCTGCATCATTTTTGGCAAGCCTTCCCGCAATTGCACGGTGCCCTGTTTAAGCCAAAATCCGCCGCCTACAGTGAGCTGGCCATTGCCAAACAAGGCGTCAACGCCAGCATTAGTGGGCACCCGCAAGTGTTGGCGTTTATCAGCACCTACAACCAAGCCTTCAATGGCTTTGATGACCAGCTAAACGCCCAGTTAATACAAAACTGGGAAAGCGTAACGCGTAACCAACAAGAGGCGGCATTAAGTGCCGAGCTATTTGCTCGTTTAGCCCCGATTGCCTTAATCGACAAATACCAGGCTTACCAATTTCTAAACAACCAATGGCAGCTCATCAGCGCCGATTTAGAGATGATGCAAACCGAAGGCTTTGCCGCCACCAAACAAGTTGACCCTAATATCGTCATCAAGAAGAAAGACGGCAAAGACACCGAAGTACAAGACGGTTGGAAAGGCCACATACTGCCCTTTGATTTAGTGCAACAAACTTATTTAAATGATGACTTACAGGCCCTGGCAGCTCAAGAAGCCAGGCTGGCAGAAATCGCCAGCCTGCTGGAAGAAATTTTAGAATCCCTAACCGAAGAAGAAAAAGAACAAGATACGGTAAAAGAAAGCAAAGACGGCTTTGCCAATGCCGAAGTCGGTAAGGCAGCCAAAGCCTTCTTGAAAGAGCAAAAAGATGCCAAAACTAAATTTGCCGAAGACAGCTATGAAGCCAAAATCATTCGTGCGAACAAATTAATTGATGAAGAAAAAAACCTAAAAAAAACGGTCAAAGATGCCGCCACTGCCCTGCACTTAAAAACGAAAACAACTATCGAAGCCTTAACCGATGAACAAGTGAACAACCTGCTGCACCTTAAATGGATTGCGCCATTAAGCACCGAACTTGCCGCTATGCCAAACACCGTGATTAGCCAACTGACTAGCCAAGTGCAAGCCCTTGCCGATAAATATGCCGTTACTTACTCACAAGTTGCCAATGAGATAAAAAACACCGAGCAAAAATTGGCGGAAATGATGGGTGAACTCACGGGTAATGAGTTTGATATGCAAGGCTTGGCTGAACTCACCAACTTATTGAAGGGTGAATAAGATGAGTGTGGAGAAGAAAGTACCAGAGATTCGTTTTAAAAGGTTTGTTAGGGAGTGGGAAAACCTAACTTTGGGTGATCTTGGTTCTGTCGCCATGAATAAAAGAATTTTTAAGCATCAAACGACCATAGCCGGTGATGTTCCATTCTTTAAAATAGGCACTTTTGGAAAGCAACCTGATGCTTTTATTAGTAAAGCTCTGTTTAATGAATATAAAGCAAAATACCCATATCCAGTTGCGGGAGACCTTCTACTGTCAGCTTCTGGAAGTATTGGTCGCGTTGTTGAATACAAAGGGGAAGAGCACTACTTTCAGGACTCAAATATTGTTTGGCTAAAACATGATGGAAAGATAAACAATTCTTTCTTAAAGGTTTTTTATTCTATGGTTAAATGGAGTGGGCTAGAAGGCAGCACTATCCAACGACTGTACAACAAAAACATCTTAGACACCGAGATTAGTACACCTGAAAGACAAGAACAAATCGCCATCGGCAACTACTTCCAAAAACTCGACACGCTAATCAACCAACACCAACAAAAGCATGACAAGCTCAGCAGCATTAAAAAAGCTATGCTGAAAAAAATGTTCCCCAAACAAGGCGAAACCATCCCAGAAATCCGCTTTAAGGGATTTAGGGGGGAGTGGGTTGAAAATAACCTAGGTGAACTAATAGATATTAGATCTGCCGCCCGAGTTCATAAAGAGCAATGGACTGAAGCAGGTGTGCCATTTTTTAGAACAAGCGATGTTGTATCTATTTACAAACGGCAGGAAAACACCAAAGCATATATATCTCACGATGTTTACCACGGCCTATCTGAGAAGATTGGTAAGGTAACAAAAGATGATCTTCTTATAACTGGAGGTGGCTCCATTGGTATCCCCTACCTAGTCCCGAACGATAATCCTTTATATTTCAAGGATGCTGACTTACTTTGGCTAAAGAACAATAAAAAATTCAATGGGTATTTCCTATATACATTTTTCTTTAGCGCATTTTTCAAACAACACATTAAAAGTATTTCTCATACAGGAACGATTGCGCACTACACAATTGAACAAGCGAAAGTAACACCGATAAATACGTGTTCCCACGAAGAGCAAACCCAAATCGGCAACTATTTTCAAAAGCTCGATGCCCTAATCAACCAACACCAACAACAAATCACCAAACTCAATAACATCAAGCAGGCCTGCTTAAGTAAAATGTTTGTCTAACAGGGAGCGCCATCATGATCACCTTTAAAACCGAAGCGCAATTTGAGCAGGCCTTTATTGAAGTACTGACCCATAAAGGCTGGGAAACAGAGATACTCAAAAACAAAACCGAAGCGGATTTACTGCATAACTGGGCGACCATTTTATTTGAAAATAATCGCCAGCGTGACCGCTTAAACGACGTGCCGTTAACCGATACGGAAATGCAGCAAATTATTGAGCAAATCAAAGAACTTAAAACCCCGCTCAAGCTAAATGGTTTAATTAACGGTAAAACCGTGGCCATTAAGCGCGATAACCCAGCCGATACCTTGCATATGGGCAAAGAAGTCAGCTTAAAAATATACGATCGTCAGGAAATCGCCGCAGGCCAAAGCCGTTACCAAATTGTGCAACAGCCTAAATTTGAACGCGGCAGCCCTTTGCGTAACGACCGACGTGGTGATGTGCTATTACTGATTAACGGGATGCCGGTAATCCATGTAGAGCTAAAGCGCAGTGGTATTCCGGTTAGCCAGGCAGTGAACCAAATTGAAAAATACAGCAAAGAGGGTGTATTTAGCGGCTTGCTTTCGCTTATCCAGGTCTATGTGGCAATGGAACCAAATGAGACAAAATACTTTGCCAACCCTGGGCTCGACGGCAAGTTTAACCCAGACTATCAATTCAACTGGGCCGATTTTAATAACGAACCCATGAACCACTGGAAAGACATCGCCTCTACCTTGCTTTCCATCCCTATGGCGCACCAGTTGATTGGCTTTTATACCGTCGCTGACGATACCGACGGCGTGCTTAAAGTAATGCGCAGTTATCAGTATTACGCCGCCAATGCGATATCTGACAAAGTGGCCAAAACCAACTGGCAGCAACTGAGTAGCGCGGCCAATAATCCCGATCGCCTCGGGGGTTATGTGTGGCATACCACGGGTTCGGGTAAAACCATGACCAGCTTTAAATCGGCGCAGTTGATTGCACAATCCAAAGATGCCGATAAAGTGATTTTTTTAATGGACAGGATTGAGCTGGGTACCCAGTCGCTGACTGAATATCGCAATTTTGCTAGCGATGGCGAAGACGTTCAAGCCACCGAAAATACTCATGTACTGATTACGACATTAAAAAGCACCGCCCCCGCCGATACTTTAATTGTTAGCTCCATTCAAAAAATGAGTAATATTTTTGAAGAAGTTGATGATGAGGGGGCAGCAACAAATTCTGCAGACATTGAAAAAATCCGAGCTAAGCGCTTGGTATTTATAATTGATGAAGCACACCGTTCCACGATGAGTGGTGGTAAAGAAAATAAACTAGGCATGTTAATAAGCATTAAAAAAACATTCCCTAAGGCACTATTTTTTGGGTTTACCGGCACGCCGATTCATGATGAAAATAAAATCAATAGCAATACTACCGCTGACGTTTTTGGTAACGAGTTGCATCGCTATAGCATAGCGGATGGTATACGTGATGGTAACGTTTTGGGCTTTGATCCTTATAAAGTGCCTACCTTTAAAGATAGTGATTTAAGGAAAGAAGTTGCATTAGAACAAGCCAAGGCTGGGTCGGTTGCTGATGCGATGGCGGATCCAGCTAAAAAGAAAAAGTTTAATCACTACATAAACGATGTACCTATGGCTGGTTATAAAGATGCCACAGGAAAATATCACAAAGGTATTGAAGACTATGTACCTAAAAGTCAATATTCAACTGTCACCCACCAGGAAAACGTCGTCAGTGACATCTTAGATAAATGGGATGTTCTCAGCCAAGGCAATAAGTTTCACGCCATTTTAGCCACGAATAGTATCGCTGAAGCAATTGACTATTACCGGCGTTTAAAAGCGGCTAAACCTGAGCTGAAAATCACAGCCTTATTTGATCCTAATATTGATAACGACGACAGTGGTGACCGTGGCCCAACTTTTAAAGGGGATGGCTTAGACGAAATTATGGCCGACTACAACGAGCGTTACGGTCAGGATTATGATTTTGCGCACCATGCAGGTTTTAAAAAAGATGTAGCCAAGCGGCTTGCCCATAAAAAGCCTTACGAGCGTATTCATACCGAGCCTTCGAAGCAATTAGATTTACTGATTGTTGTAGATCAAATGCTCACTGGTTTTGACTCGAAATGGCTTAATACCTTGTATTTAGATAAGGTAATTAAGTATCAGAATATTATTCAAGCCTTCTCTCGCACCAATCGCTTATTTGGCCCCGACAAACCCCACGGCATCATTCGTTATTATCGCTATCCACATACCATGGAGCAGCACATTAACGCTGCGGTAAAACTTTACTCCGGCGATAAGCCTATCGGCTTGTTTGTTGATAAGTTAGAAAGCAATTTAAAAGCCATGAATGAATCTGTGGCTGACATTACCGAGCTATTTGTTAGCGCCGGTATTGAGAATTTTGAAAAACTGCCAGACGATATAGAAACCTGTGCCCAATTCGCCAAATTATTTAACACCTTTAGCCAGCATCTGGAAGCGGCTAAAGTACAAGGTTTGCATTGGGAACAGTCAGTCTATTCCTTTACTGAAAATGATGTAGAACATGAGGTAACACTGACCATAGACGAACAAACTTACCTGAGCCTGGTCCTACGTTACAAAGAGTTGGTAGGCAAAAGTGATGGCGGTGGCGAAGGTGGCGACGATGTGCCTTTTGATATCAGTGGTTATTTAACTGAAATAGATACCGGCAAAATCGATGCCGACTATATGAACAGCCGCTTTGATAAATTTTTAAAAGAGTTGAACAAACATCAAGACCCAGAGAGTATTGAATCCACATTAAATGAGCTGCACAAGTCGTTTGCAACGCTCACCCAAATTGAGCAAAAGTACGCCAAACTCTTCTTGCACGACTTGCAGCGCGGCGATGCGCAACTACTTGAAGGCTATACTTTTAGAGACTACATCAACACCTACAAAGATAACGCTGAAAATGCCCAATTAAACACAGTTGTTAATGCTCTTGGTTTAGATAAAGGACTACTCATCGCATTAATGGCTGATAGTGTTAATGATAAGAATCTCAACGAGTTTGGTCGCTTCGACGCATTAAAAGATTCGGTAGATATGGCAAAAGCTAAGATCTATTTTGAAAAACAAGACGGCGTAACCATACCTCCATTTAAGTTGAATATACGCATTGATCAATTTTTAAAGCAGTTTATTTTTGCACAAACGGATGATTTCTTAAGTGATAGTGATGTTGTTGGTGAAGTGATGTAATGGACGTGCTTCCCTCAGCGTAAGTCCTGACACACTTATGCTGAGTGTTCTTCTTCCAAAGATATTACCTTATGAACTCGATAAAAGTCATTGGCGTCGTTCTGGCTAAATCCGTGTTTCAGATATGCGTCTACAGACAACAAATGTTATTATCCACCATAATTTACTTTAGGTTGATTAAAACGCAAAAAGCCCCTGTCGTTTGACAGAGGCTTTAAGTGAAATAAAAAATCCTTGAATGAGACGTAATATTACAACAGACTTGTGATGGTTACTTGAATGGATTATTTACTTTTGCATAATCAAAAGGTGAGGTAGTTTTCTGTCTGTTTGCATCCAGATAATCAGCCCACCACTGCAGCATTAGCCTGCGTTCATCCAAGTGCTCTGCCTTATGAATGTAAGACGCACGTACAGAGTTCCGCTCCTGATGGCTCATCTGCCGCTCTACTGCATCCTTAGACCACATCCCTGACTCAATCAACGAACTGCATGCCATGGTTCTAAAACCGTGACCACAGACTTCCGCCTTAGTGTCATAGCCCATCACACGCAGTGCATTGTTAACCGTGTTTTCACTCATAGGTTTACGTGGGTCATGATCGCCAACGAAAATTAAATCGCGATTACCATTTAGCCGTTTTATTTTCTCAAGGACGGCAAGGGCCTGACGAGATAACGGTACCAGGTGAGGCATTCGCATCTTAGATCCACGGTGAGAATGTTTAACACCTTCTAATGGTTCACGATCTGCCGGTATCGTCCACATTGATGTATCGAAGTCGATCTCTGACCAACGGGCGAAACGCAGTTCACTGGAGCGGATAAAGACCAGCAGCGTCATTTCTATAGCTAAACGAGTAAGCGGTCTGCCGGTGTAGGTATCGATACGGTGAAGTAGTTCAGGAGTACGGCTAAGTTCTAAGGCGGGGCGATGTTGCCGTTTTGCTGTAGCGACGGCTCCAGCCATTTCCTGCGCAGGATTGTAATCCGTCAAACAGCTTTGTACAGCATAGCGCATGATTGCTGTCGTGCGCTGCTGTAGGCGCGAAGCCACCTCAAGACGCCCTGATTTCTCTACCGCTTTGATGGGTGCCAGCAAATCACGGGTTTTAAGTTCGCCAATATTGCATTTACCGATGAAGGGGAAGAGGTTGTCCTCGAGGGTTTTCAAAACACGATTGCTGTGATCTTTTGACCACTTCTTATTAGTCGCATGCCATTCTCTGGCAACCACTTCGAAAGTGAAGACTTCTTTAGCCAACTCTTCTTTTACTGCTCGCTTTTGTTCACGAGGATCGATGCCTGCCGCCACCAATTTTCTGGCAGCTTCTCTTTTATTCCTGGCATCAGCAAGAGATGTCTCTGGGTAAACGCCAAAGGCCATCAGGTGTTGCTTGCCACCAAAGCGAAAGCGGAAACGCCAGTATTTAGAGCCGTTAGGGTGTATCAACAAAAACATGCCATCGCCTTGTACTAGCGAGTATTCCTTTGCTTCTGGTTTTGCCGAACGCACCTTGGTATCAGTCAGGGCCTTGATGGTATTCCTTCCAAATGCTGCCGTGAGTATAAAAGCATTATCGAACCAGCATATACCCGGTTCTATACTCCCAGACATGTTGATGTGAGGTAACTTAGATTGACGTCGGTTGACTAATAAGCGGGGAAAAGCCTTGCGGGAACTGGATTTTAGGCATAAAAAAAGCCACCCGTGGGTGACTTGATTTACATACTAATGGTGCCGAAGGCCGGAATCGAACCGGCACGCCTTGCGGCGGTTGATTTTGAGTCAACTGCGTCTACCGATTTCGCCACTTCGGCACAGAAAGTAGTATGCGGAAAACGTGGGCATTATACCCAGCCCAGCAGGTCACGCAATAGTTATCCCACCCTGTTCGGTTTAAGTGTTGAAAAAACAAACATCAGCGGCGGTAAGTGGGGGTTTTGTTGACAAAAATCTTCGATTTGGGCGCGTTTTTCTCATGCCGTTTCTCAAACTTCGCATTAGTATACAAATCACGAATAGTTGATGCCCTGTTGATGGATACCCGCTTGTTGAAAAAAATCTCTCTTTCGCTCCTTGCGCTGGCCTTTGCCAGTACGCCTTTATGGAGCTATGCGCAACAAAACGCGCGTCTCGCGTCGCAGGTCGTGGATGACCATGCAGAACACATTTTTTACGGCAGTGGCGCAATGGGAATGGCGCTGGTGGTGGTGGATAACAATCAGCAGGTGTTCCGCAGTTTTGGTGAAACCCGCCCCGGTTCCGATGTGCGTCCACGTGAAGACTCCCTCGTGCGCGTTGCGTCGCTGACTAAGCTGATTACCAGCGAAGTGCTGGTCAAAATGGCGCAACAGGGCAAAGTCAGTATTAATGACCCGCTGCGTAAATATGCACCTGCCGGTGCCCGCGTACCCAGTTACAACGGCACCAATCCCATCACGTTGCTGAATCTGGCGACGCACACCAGTGGGCTGCCGCGTGAGCAACCGGGTGGCGTTGCGCATCGTGATGTATTTACCTGGCCGACGAAAAGCGATCGCTGGAACTGGCTGAGCGTCGCCAAAATGACCGTGCCGCCGGGCGCCCGCGCGTCTTACTCTAATCTGGCATTTGATCTGTTGTCGGATGCGTTATCAAAAGCCGCGAATAAACCTTACACCCAACTTCTGCGCGAGCAGATCACCCAGCCGCTCGGCATGATCGACACCACGCTCACGCCAAATGCCAGCCAGTGTGCAAGGCTGATGGTGGGCCTGCGACCGACGCCATGCATCAACACCACCGCAGCAGCAGGCAGTGGCGGGCTGTACTCGACGCCGGCTGATATGGGCCGCTGGATGCGTCAGTTCCTCGGGCAACGCACCTCTACCGCCGAGATGGCGCAGAAAATGTATTACAAACGTTCTGATTTAGTGTCGCTTAAGGGGATGGACGTACCGGGCATGGCGGACTCGCTGGGCATGGGATGGGTGACCATGGCGCCAACCCCACTGTTACCGCGCATCATTCAGAAAACCGGTGGCGGCGGTGGTTTTATCACTTATGTTGCGATGGTACCGCAACGCGGTGTCGGTGTGTTCGTGGTGGTGACCCGCAGCGAGCTGACCAAGTTTAAAAACATGAGCGATGGCGTGAACGATCTGGTGGCTGATCTGGTGCGCAATAACGAGATCTGATTGTTCAGACCTCCGCATTCAGACGTAAAAAAAGCAGGCCTCTGTAAAGAGCCTGCTTTTTGTTTATCTGAATCTGCGGTTTTACTTTTTCTTCAACAGCAAATACATGCTGATGACGAGGAACAGTCCGCTTGGCAGCAATGCGCCCAGAATCGGCGGAATGCTGTAAACCAGGCTCAGCGGGCCGAAAATCTGATCAAGCACGTAGAACAGGAAACCAAAGCAGATCCCCGTCACCACCCGCACGCCCATCGGCACGCTGCGCAGCGGCCCGAAGATGAACGAAAGCGCCATCAGCATCATTACGGCAACAGACAGCGGAGAGAAGATTTTACTCCACATGTTCAGCTGGTAACGCTTGGACTCCTGGCCGCTCTGCTTGAGGTATTTTACGTAGTTGTAGAGCCCGCTTATCGACAACGCATCCGGATCCAGCGCCACGACACCGAGTTTGTCCGGTGTCAGGTTGGTTTTCCACACGCCGGAAAGGGTCTGGGAACCGGTGATTTGCAGCTTATCAGTCAGGTCTGATTCATCCACCTGAGAGAGTTTCCACTCGCCATTATCAAAGGTCGCTGAAGAGGCATAACGCACCGATTGCAGCTTGTTCTGATCATCGAAATGGTAGATGTTCACGCCAGTGAGTTCTTTCTCACCCGCAACACGCTCAATGTAGATAAAGTCATGCCCGTCTTTTGCCCACAGCCCGTTTTGAGTGGAGAGCAGCGAACCGCCGTACATCTGCTGCGCACGATAGTTACGCGCCATCTGCTCGCCCTGCGGCGCGACCCACTCACCAATCGCCATGGTCAGCAGCACCAGCGGAATTGCCGTTTTCATCACCGATGCAGCGATCTGCATACGGGTGAAACCAGAGGCCTGCATGACCACCAGCTCACTGCGTGTTGCCAGTGTGCCAAGCCCCAGCAATGCACCGAGTAGTGCGGCCATTGGGAAGAAGATCTCGATATCTTTCGGAACGCTCAGCAAGGTGTAAAGCCCTGCGCCCGCCGCTGAATATCCGCCCTGCCCGACCTTACGCAACTGGTCAACAAACTTGATGATGCCGGAGAGTGACACCAGCATGAACAACGTCATCATGATGGTGTTGAAGATCGTGCGACCGATGTACCGGTCTAATACGCCAAACATCAGGCAACTCCTCTCAGACGCGCGCGGACCTTACGAACCGGCAAGGTATCCCATGCATTCAGAACCAATGCCAGTGCGAGGTAGAGCAGGTTAGTGCCCCACATCCAGACCATCGGATCCAGTTTACCTTTCGCGCCATTGGAACGCAGGGAGGTTTGCAGCAGGAAGAAAATCAGATAAAGCAGGATAGCCGGCAACATGCTCAGCACGCGGCCCTGACGCGGGTTCACCACGCTAAGCGGAACCACTAACAGCGCCATGATAAAGACAGACACAATTAATGTGATACGCCAGTTAAGCTCTGCACGCGCTTCCGGCTCATCGGAATGCCAGAGTTGCGACATGCTCATCTGATCGGACTCGTTCGGATCCAGCTGAACGGTCTGATGACCAATAACGGCAAGATAATCGGTAAAGTCAGTGACGCGGAAATCGCGCAGCAAGGCCGTGCCCTCATAGCGCGTGCCCTGATCCAGAGTCACGACCTGAGAACCGTCCGGACGTTGCAACATGTGGCCTTTATCTGCCACCACCACCGAAGGACGCTGGTTGCCACTCGGGCGCAGTTGCGCCAGGAAGACGTTATGGAATTCCTTACCTTTCACGTTACCCACGAACAGTACTGCATTGCCGTTTTGTGCCTGCTGGAACTGGCCTTCAACCATCGCCGCCATACTGGGATTGGCTTTGGCTTCCGCCAGAACCGCATCCTGATGTTTCGATGACCACGGGCTTAACCATATCGCGTTAAAGCCGGCGAAAACTGAGGTAAATAACGCCAATACCATCGCCGCGATGACCAGCGACCGTTTTCCAAGACCACAGGCATGCATGACCGTGATTTCACTGTCGGTATACAATTTACCGAGCGTCATCAGCAAGCCGAGGAAAAGGCTGAGAGGAAGGATAAGCTGCGCCATTTCCGGAATACCTAAACCCAGAAGTGACAGAACTAAATTTGTTGGGATATCGCCATCGACTGCCGCTCCAAGCACCCTGACCAGCTTCTGACAAAAGAAGATGAGAAGCAGAATGAACAGAATGGCAAATTGGCTCTTGAAGGTTTCCCTAACCAGATATCTAATGATGATCACGCTTAATACGCCTGTGAAAACTTGTCTTTTTGAAGGAAAATCGCTAGTTTCATCGCTAATCCGTCATTTATTCTCATCATATGGCAACCTTCACAGCTAAAATAGTATTACAACACCGAGAATTGGGGTGTCCTATAGGAACATGCTTATAGCCGCCAAAATAAAAACTAACGCCGTTTAAGGTTAACACAGGTCGTTAACACAATGACGGGAGAGTGTCTCCGGCAACCATTCTAGCCGTACCTCCCGCCCTTGTCTTTAAGATTCAGGAGAGTGCATGGAGTTCAGCGTAAAAAGCGGTAGCCCGGAAAAACAACGCAGTGCCTGTATTGTAGTCGGCGTTTTCGAACCTCGCCGTCTGTCACCGATTGCCGAACAGCTCGATAAAATCAGTGATGGCTATATCAGTGCCCTGCTCCGCCGTGGCGAACTTGAAGGCAAAGTGGGCCAGACCCTGTTGCTGCATCATGTACCGAATATTCTTTCAGAACGCATTTTGCTGATTGGTTGTGGCAAAGAACGCGAACTGGATGAGCGCCAGTACAAACAGGTTATCCAGAAAACGATCAATACCCTGAACGACACCGGTTCTATGGAAGCCGTTTGCTTCCTCACCGAGCTGCACGTAAAAGGGCGCAATACTTACTGGAAAGTGCGCCAGGCGGTCGAAACCTCTAAAGAATCGCTTTATACCTTCGACCAGCTGAAAAGCAATAAAGTCGAACCTCGCCGTCCGCTGCGTAAAATGGTCTTCAACGTGCCAACCCGCCGTGAACTGACCAGCGGTGAGCGCGCCATCCAGCACGGTTTAGCCGTCTCCGCTGGCATCAAAGCCGCGAAAGATCTGGGCAATATGCCACCAAACATCTGTAACGCCGCTTATCTGGCGTCACAGGCGCGTCAGCTCGCCGACGCGTTCAGCACGAACATCACCACCCGCGTTATCGGCGAACAGCAGATGAAAGAGCTGGGGATGAACGCTTATCTGGCCGTCGGTCAGGGTTCGAAAAACGAATCGCTGATGTCGGTGATGGAATATAAGGGCAATCCTAATCCGGACGCTAAGCCTATCGTGCTCGTCGGCAAAGGCCTGACCTTCGATTCCGGCGGTATTTCCATCAAGCCCGCCGCGGATATGGATGAAATGAAGTACGACATGTGTGGTGCAGCCGCGGTGTATGGCGCAATGCGCGTCGTGGCTGAACTGAATTTGCCGCTCAACGTGATTGGCGTCCTCGCTGGCTGTGAAAACATGCCAGGCGGCCAGGCGTTCCGTCCGGGTGACATTTTGACGACAATGTCCGGCCAGACTGTCGAAGTGCTGAACACCGACGCGGAAGGCCGTCTGGTGCTGTGTGACGCGCTGACCTACGTCGAACGTTTCGATCCTGAGCTGGTGATTGACGTCGCCACGCTGACCGGTGCCTGCGTGATTGCCCTTGGTCATCACATCACCGGGTTGCTGTCTAACCACAATCCGCTGGCCCATGAGCTGATTGGCGCCTCCGAGCAGGCAGGTGACCGCGCATGGCGTCTGCCGCTGGCTGACGAATATCAGGAACAGCTGGACTCCAACTTTGCTGATATGGCAAACATTGGTGGCCGTGCAGGGGGTGCTATCACCGCCGGTTGCTTCCTGTCGCGCTTCACCCGTAAATACAGCTGGGCGCATCTGGACATCGCCGGTACTGCATGGCGTTCAGGGAAAAACAAAGGGGCAACAGGTCGCCCGGTCGCGCTGCTGTCACAGTTCCTGCTCAACCGTGCCGGTCTTGACGGTGATGAATGATCTGATTCACCCGTCAAATAAGGTATAATTTCACCCTCAGGGTTTGGCTCGCCAGACCCTTCACAGGCGGGCGCACCCAGTTGCGCCCCTGTTTTTTCTCAGCAGCACAGTGAACTCATCATGAAACAGGCAACCTTTTTTCTTCTCGATGCGCCGGATGCAAGTGGCGAGCTCAGCTCACACGAAGCGCTGGCCTGTCAGGTCGCCGCTGAACGTTACCGGATGGGCAAACGTGTCCTGCTGGCTTGTGAAGATCAACAACAGGCCGAGCGTCTGGATGAAGCACTCTGGAAGCGCGATCCGAGCCACTTTGTGCCGCACAATCTGGCGGGCGAAGGCCCGCGTTTTGGTGCGCCGGTGGAGCTCTGCTGGCCAGGTAAGCGCGGCAATGCGCCACGCGACCTGCTGATAAGCCTGCTGCCTGAGTTTGCAGATTTTGCTACTGCTTTCCATGAAGTGGTAGACTTCGTTCCTTACGAAGATTCCCTTAAACAACTTGCGCGCGAACGCTACAAAGCCTATCGCAGCGTGGGTTTCTCTTTGACGACGGCCACGCCGCCCTCCGTCACCACATCGACCGACGAAAATACGAAGCGAAATGGATAAGACATATAACCCGCAAGACATCGAGCAGCCGCTTTACGAGCACTGGGAACAACAGGGCTATTTCAAGCCACATGGTGATACCAGTAAAGAAAGCTTTGCCATCATGATCCCGCCGCCGAACGTTACCGGCAGCTTGCACATGGGTCATGCTTTCCAGCAAACCATCATGGACGCCATGATCCGCTATCAGCGCATGCAGGGCAAAAACACCCTGTGGCAGGCGGGCACCGACCATGCGGGTATCGCAACGCAAATGGTGGTTGAGCGTAAAATCGCGGCCGAAGAAGGCAAAACCCGTCACGACTATGGCCGTGAAGCGTTTATCAACAAAATCTGGGACTGGAAAGCAGAATCCGGCGGCACCATTACCCGCCAGATGCGCCGCCTCGGCGACTCCGTGGACTGGGAGCGCGAGCGCTTCACCATGGATGAAGGCCTGTCCAACGCCGTGCGCGAAGTGTTTGTTCGCCTGTACAAAGAAGACCTGATTTACCGTGGCAAACGCCTGGTGAACTGGGATCCGAAACTGCGCACCGCCATCTCCGACCTCGAAGTAGAAAACCGCGAATCCAAAGGTTCCATGTGGCACCTGCGTTATCCGCTGGCTGACGGCGCGAAAACTGCTGAAGGCAAAGATTATCTGGTGGTCGCCACCACTCGTCCGGAAACCGTGCTCGGTGATACCGGCGTGGCCGTTAACCCGGAAGATCCGCGTTACAAAGATCTGATCGGCAAAGAGATCATTCTGCCGCTGGTGGGCCGTCGCATTCCTATTTTGGGCGATGAACACGCGGATATGGAAAAAGGCACCGGCTGCGTGAAGATCACGCCTGCGCATGACTTTAACGACTATGAAGTCGGTAAACGTCACGGCCTGCCGATGATCAACATCCTGACTTTCGATGGCGATATCCGCCAGACCGCTGAAGTATTCGATACTAACGGCGAAGAAAGTGATGCATGTGCCAATGATATCCCTGAGCAGTTCCGTGGCCTTGAGCGTTTTGCTGCGCGTAAAGCCGTGGTCGCAGCCTTTGATGAAGCGGGCCTGCTGGAAGAAGTTAAACCTCACGATCTGACCGTACCTTACGGCGACCGTGGCGGCGTGGTGATCGAGCCAATGCTGACCGACCAGTGGTACGTCCGTACCGCGCCGCTGGCGAAAGTGGCAGTAGAAGCCGTTGAGCAAGGTGAGATCCAGTTCGTGCCTAAACAGTACGAAAACATGTACTTCAGCTGGATGCGTGACATTCAGGACTGGTGTATTTCCCGTCAGCTGTGGTGGGGACACCGCATTCCTGCGTGGTATGACGCCGAAGGCAACGTTTTCGTTGGCCGCGACGAAGCGGAAGTACGCAGCGAAAACAATCTGGGCGCAGACGTCGTGCTGACTCAGGACGAAGACGTGCTCGACACCTGGTTCTCTTCCGGCCTGTGGACTTTCTCCACGCTGGGCTGGCCAGAACAGACGCCTGATCTCAAAGCCTTCCACCCTTCAAGCGTGGTCGTGAGCGGCTTCGACATCATCTTCTTCTGGATCGCGCGCATGATCATGATGACCATGCACTTCGTGAAAGACGAAAACGGCAAGCCACAGGTTCCGTTTAATACCGTTTACATGACCGGTCTTATCCGCGACGACGAAGGGCAGAAAATGTCCAAGTCCAAAGGTAACGTTATCGATCCGCTGGATATGATTGACGGTATCTCACTGGAAGACCTGCTGGAAAAACGTACCGGCAACATGATGCAGCCTCAGCTGGCGGAAAAAATCCGCAAGCGTACCGAGAAGCAATTCCCGAACGGTATCGAACCGCACGGCACCGACGCCCTGCGCTTCACGCTGGCGGCGCTGGCTTCTACTGGCCGTGATATCAACTGGGACATGAAGCGTCTTGAAGGCTACCGCAACTTCTGTAACAAGCTGTGGAACGCCAGCCGCTTCGTACTGATGAACACCGAAAATCAGGATTGTGGCCTGAACGGCGGCGAACTTGAGCTGTCACTGGCTGACCGCTGGATCCTCGCAGAATATAACCGCACGGTGAAAGCCTACCGTGACGCGATGGACAGCTATCGCTTCGATCTGGCTGCCAGCATTCTGTATGAATTCACCTGGAACCAGTTCTGCGACTGGTATCTGGAGCTGACCAAGCCGGTCATGAACGGGGGCAGCGAAGCACAACTGCGCGGTACCCGTCATACGCTGGTGGAAGTGCTGGAAGGTCTGCTGCGTCTTGCGCATCCGATCATTCCGTTCATCACTGAAACCATCTGGCAGCGCGTGAAAACGCTGAAAGGCATCACAGCTGAAACCATCATGCTGCAACCTTTCCCTGAGTTTGATGCGGCGAAAGCGGATGAACTGGCGCTGGCCGATCTCGAGTGGATCAAGCAGGCGATCATCGCAATCCGTAACGTGCGTGCCGAGATGAACCTGTCTCCGGCCAAGCCGCTGGAACTGCTGCTGCGCGGTGCAGGTGCGGATGCACAGCGTCGTGTGGAACAGAACCTGAGCTTCATTAAATCTCTGGCGCGTCTGGAATCCATCACCATTCTGCCTGCCGGCGACAAAGGCCCGGTGTCTGTCACCAAGCTGGTCGAAGGCGCGGAACTGCTGATCCCGATGGCGGGTCTGATCGACAAAGATGCTGAGCTGGCACGTCTCGACAAAGAGATCGCAAAACTCGACGGCGAGATTGCTTCCATAGAAGGCAAATTGTCTAACGAAGGTTTTGTCGCGCGTGCGCCAGAAGCCGTTGTCGCAAAAGAACGCGAACGTCTGGCAGCCTGCGGTGAAGCGAAACTCAAGATTGCAGAGCAGAAAGCCACGATTGCCGCGCTGTAAACTCGCTAAAGCAAAATGATAAAGGCCGCGCAAGCGGCCTTTTTTTATGGGCGGGGAAACTCGTGTTTATCCGCTTCCCTGATATGTTCAATCCGTGATTGCATCGCCGGGTGCGTACTCAGCCAGTCCGGCAACGTGCTGTCGTGGATTTTTTCATTCTGCGACTGCGCTGAGAGCAACATATAAATTTGCGCCATTTGCGCCAGCGACCGCCCTTCCCGCTTCATCTCTGCGATCGCCCAGTCATCCGCCTCGCGCTCCATGCTACGCGAAAACTGCAATTCATTGGCAAGTGACGCCGTCTGGAGAAGCGTATCACCGATACCGCTGACATCTCCGGTCATCCACAGGAGCGTGAGTGACACCAGCGAAGAGCGCACCAGCATGCGCATCGGATGACGATAAGCATGATGAGCCATTTCATGCAGCATGACTGCCGCCAGCGCATCATCCCCGGGGCTGAGTTCCACCAGCTTATCGCTGAGGATCAGCGTGCCATCCGCCAGCATAAACGCATTAGCGGTATCAGGAATATTCATCAGTTTCAGGCTGACCGGCGTTCGGTCATCGCGCAATGACGGCGGAGTCACCTGCCGGAACAGCGCCTGAAGAGCGCTCTGCCGGACATCGGGCAGCGCCGATGCCTGAAAATCACTGGCTTTCAGAAGCGTCATCGTATGACGACCGAGGTTCTGCTCAATGGTGGTCGGAATTCGCAGCGCAATGGCATGACTGGCCCAGGGTAATAAACCGTAGACATAAAAGATAATCAGCAGGCAGGTCGACAGCAGCGCAAGGATGACACCGCGCTTGTGGCTTTCCATACGATAAACCCAGCCCGGCTTTCGATGCTGCGACAGCCAGTGACGAAACGCCGCGTCACCGGAAGGCACAAAACGGCTGCCGTCGGGAAATGTGAGGAATAAAGGGATAGTGCCGAGCGCGTCAGAAACATCAATATCACGCAGCGAAAATCGAGTCTGCGATTCCGGCGTGTCCAGCGTCAGTTGCTGTCCTTCTTCTAAAAAGAGGCGGGCAGCCTCACGCGCTGCCCGTCCCGGAGGCTGATAAAAGCCTTCAATGATCATGCATTACATACCGACGCCAAGATCAAACGCCTGTGCAACTTCTTCGGCAACGGCCGTGTTAACAGAATCGCTGTGTGCCTGCACATCCAGCAGTGATAAATCGCCAGAAACAGCGGTCGATGCGGCGATGTAACGCGCCATACGCACATGCGCCACCGGCGTCGCCAGACCCAGTGAGAACACCACAATCAGCGCATTAGTGAACAGAAGCCCCAGGTAGGAGAGGGTTTTCATCGAGGAATGCAGCTTAACCCCGCTGCCAATCCGTGTCTGGTTAAAGACGTAATTACGGATAGCCACGACCTGATAACTGGCAACCACGAGGGAACCCACCAGCAGAATGACGATGGCAAGGAAGAAACCAAACAGATTGCCCATCAGCATCGCACTGGCCATGTCATCAGACATACCGCCCATCAAAGCCATCTGATACAGGGTGGTGATAAACGATCCCATCAGCCAGAAGGCGAAGATAAGGAATGGCAGGAATAATAAAATGCCCAGCAGGCTGTATTTAATAAATGCGGCTTTCTTTAATTCGGCACTGAATGCCGTCTTTCCAAAGAACATATTATTGACGTACAGGTCGTGGGTCATGGCGCTGATAATCCCCTGAACGGCAGCAATACCAGGGACTAAGGCGACAGCCACCAGCACCACGCTCAGTAATATTGCACTGATACTGGCTGTCTGAACTGCAATCAGAACGATGGCCACAATCGGAATATACAACGCCAGCATCAGCAGGATCGGACACAGGTACAGGGTCCAGTAAGCGCGCCCTGTTTTGCAGTGATAATTAAAACGCACACCACGGTAGCTGGTCATGATCGCATTGTAGCGCCAGCTGCGAATAATCACCCACGGCAGCAGGGCGAAAAAGGCCAGCACGAACAATAACGCCAGATGCGGCATTATTGCCGCCAGAATATAAAAGACAATGATCACTGCAATCACCAGCAAACGGCCTTTCAATATTTGAATTGGCTTTGCGTGATAATCAAAACGATCACCGTTTATTTCAGTATTACCCAGAAAATAACGACGACGGCGTACTGTCGCCCATGCAGAATAAATCCCTAATGTGACAATGGTCAGTAATGCATTAACCAGCCAGATTGCGAAATATTCTCCGCCCTTACCATGAAAACGGACCTGATGCAGGTTGTCGTTGTGTTGATTATTATCAGACATTTTTTATCTTTCGTCCTGAAAGGAATGAGAAACCGTCTCTCCTGTAATTAAGAAAGAGGCGTAGTGCTTTACATAACGATGAAGATTTAATCACGCTCCGGTACAAGGAGGCAACGAATTCTTTACAATTCAGATGAAAAAGACTCTCATTTGCGTTAAGGAATATGCCGCAGAGGGGACGGCAGCGTTGCGCCCACCCGCCCTTAAATGGTATTAAAACGGTCTGTATGATTGCCGATTATTGAAACTGAGTGAGTAACATGACGACCACCTTTCCTGTCAGCGTGCTGGTGCGCCCGATCCGCCCTGAAGATAATGCCGCTATCGCTAACGTGATCCGCCACGTTTCTGCCGAATTTGGCCTGACGGCTGACAAAGGCTATACCGTCGCTGATCCGAATTTAGATCATCTGTATGAAAGCTACAGCCAGCCGCGCTGTGCTTATTGGGTGGTGGAACTGGATGGCGTGGTGGCCGGTGGTGGCGGTATGGCACCGCTGTCAGGTGCAGAAGACGATTTGTGCGAGTTGCAGAAGATGTACTTCATGCCTTCTTTGCGCGGCCAGGGTCTGGCTAAACGTCTGGCATTACAGGCCATTGATCATGCGCGTCAGCAAGGGTTTGCCCGCTGCTATCTGGAAACCACCGCCAGCCTGACTCAGGCCATTGCCCTGTATGAACGCCTCGGCTTCCAGCACATTGATGGCGCAATGGGGAATACAGGTCACGTCGATTGCGAAGTGACGATGTTAAAATACCTCTGACACCACTTTCGTTCTTTAATCGATCTTTGCAAACAGGCGCCTCATGTTCACACACAAAGCCATTTCCGCGTTAAATGAACTGGAACTGACGGTCTATAACTACATCGTCAAAAATGGCGACAAAGTGATGTACATGACTATCCGCGAACTGGCGGATGCAGCAGGCGTGTCTACCACCACTGTTTTGCGCTTCTGTAAAAAGATGGATTGCGACGGTTACTCAGAATTTCGTATCCGTTTTAAGCTGTTTTTAGAACATGAAGAAAAGCCGCCTGTTTCTTTTGGAATCAGTGAAATTATCAGCTATTTCAAAAGTATTAATAACAGCGAGTTTGATGAATTATTAGATCAGGCCGCAAAACAAATATCTGATGCCCAGCGCATTATATTTGTGGGCGTGGGAACGTCAGGTTCACTCGGGAAATACAGCGCACGTTTTTTCTCTAATGTTGGAAAATTCAGCACCTTTATTGACGACCCTTATTTCCCGATCAACAGCGATATGTATAAAGATGCCATCGCCATTATTCTTTCTGTCTCCGGTGAAACGGAAGAAGTGCTGCGCTTTGCCACACAGTTCAGCCAGCACAATTGCAAGATCATCAGCCTGACCAACAGCGAGAACTCCACGCTGGCGCGCATGGCAGACCTCAACATCTCATACCACATGCCGCAAATCGTGCTTGAAGGCCAATATAATATTACTACGCAGATCCCGGTACTTTATATTATTGAAACTATCGGCAAGAAACTTCCGTTAATAAAACGTGACCCAGCGCAATGAAAAAACAGGGTGTTTTTACGTTGTGACATATTCCTAATCTTGTTTTTTGTTATATCGTGACTTCATCCTTTCTTTTGCTACACTCCTGCCAGCGATTAAAAAAAATAAAATTCACCTCTGTACACCCCGGCAGGAGAATAATAAATAATGGCCATTGATTACGCACAAACAGCCCAGGATATTGTTAAATATATCGGCGGCAATGCTAATGTGATTAGCATCACACATTGCGCGACTCGTTTACGTTTTGTTCTGAAAGATAATAAAGCCGTCGATAAAGAAGAATTAAAACGTGTAAAAGGCGTGATCACAGTGATTGAGGCCGGTGGCCAGATGCAGGTGGTGATCGGCAACCACGTCAGTGATGCCTATAAACAGGTATTACAACTGATCGACATCGATGAAAACGCACCTGTTTCAGCGCCAAACGTCGGTATCGTCAGCCGGGTTATGGACGTCATCTCCAGCATTTTTACCCCGTTCCTTTATCAGCTCGCCGCCTGCGGTATTTTACAGGGGATCATCTCCTTCCTTGCCGCTGTCGGGATTATGGATGCGAACAGCGGCACCTACCGTATTCTCAACTTTGTGTCGTGGACGGCGTTTACTTTCCTGCCGGTGATGATTGCCTTCACTGCCGCCAAAAAATTCAACGTGAACCCTTTCACCGCCGTGATTACGGCGTGTGCGCTGATCAGCCCTGATTACATGAACATGCTGACGGCGTTCAAGATCACCTCAATCAACTCCGCTGACCCGGCCATGCAGCAACTGATGCGCGAAGCGGTGAGCAATCCTGATATCGCCAACATTCTGCAAAACGTGGTCGGCATTCCGGTTTCTGCACCGACGCTGGATTTCCTCGGCATTCCGGTGAAATACCTGAGTTACACCGCCTCCGTTATCCCGATCATTCTGATGGTCTGGGCGATGTCGTACATCGAGCACTTCTTTAATAAAGTGCTGCCGGTGGTTATCCGTAACCTGTTCACCCCCATGTTCTGTATCGCCATTATGGTGCCGATGACCCTGCTGGTGTTCGGCCCGGTCGGTAACATGATCGGCGGCGCGATCGGCGGCGTTTATAATTATCTCTATCACCTCAGCCCGATCATTGCCGGTTTCGTGGTCGGCGCCTTCTGGCAACCGCTGGTCACGCTTGGCGTTCACTGGGGCATTACGCCGGTGACCGTCGGCAACTACGCGACCTTGGGTTATGACACCTTTACCGGCCTGCAGGCTTCCGCCGTCTTCGCGATGACCGGCAGCATGTTCGGCGTGTACCTGAAAACCCGCAGCCGTGAAATGAAAGGCATCTCGCTCTCCGCGGGCGTAACTGGTCTGTTTGGCATCACTGAACCGGCCATTTACGGTGTGGCGCTGCGCCTGAAAAAACCTTTCCTGTGCAGCTGCGTTGCGGGCGGTATCGGCGGCGCGATAGCCGGTTCCTTTAATGCGGTGTCATGGAGCTACTGCCTGCCGGGTATCGCCGTGCTGCCGGTGTTCTTTAAAGAAGGCCACATGCCGCAGTTCCTTGGCTTCCTGCTGTCGATAAGCGTGGCCTTTGTTCTCGGTGCGCTCTTCACCTGGCTGGTCGGCTTCAAAGACGAGCCCGATGTGGTAGCCACCAAAAAGGTACAGGCTGAATCCCGTCGTGCCGCGCAGGCGGAAATGAATTAAATCTGACATTACGATCTACAGGGCAGAAGCAATCTGCCCTCATCAAGTATCCAGGGAGAATCAAATGAGTCATCAGTTACCGAAAGATTTCTTGTGGGGCGGCGCGGTAGCGGCGCATCAGGTTGAAGGCGGCTGGAACAAAGGCGGCAAAGGCATCAGCATCTGCGACGTGCTTTCCGGCGGCGCACACGGCGTTGACCGCGTGATGACCGACGGCGTGCTGGAGGGCTACAGTTATCCAAACCACGAAGCCGTCGATTTCTACTCGCACTACAAAGAAGATATTGCGCTGTTCGCTGAGATGGGCTTCAAATGCTTCCGCACCTCGATTGCGTGGACGCGCATCTTCCCGAACGGTGACGAATTGCAGCCTAACGAAGCCGGTCTGCAATTCTACGATGATATGTTTGATGAACTACTCAAACACAATATCGAGCCGGTCATTACCCTTTCTCACTTTGAGATGCCGTGGCATCTGGTGAAAGAATATGGCGGCTGGAAAAACCGTCAGGTGGTGGATTTCTTTGTGCGTTTCAGCCAGGTGGTCATGGAGCGTTACAAAGGCAAGGTCAAATACTGGATGACCTTCAACGAGATCAACAACCAGCGCAACTGGAAGTACCCGTTGTTCGGTTATTGCTGCTCCGGCGTGGTGTTTACCGAGCAGGAAAATCCGGAAGAAACTATGTATCAGGTGCTGCATCATCAGTTCGTTGCCAGTGCCAAAGTGGTCAAACTCGGCCATGCCATTAATCCTGATTTCAAAATCGGCTGCATGATCGCCATGGTGCCGCTTTATCCGTTCTCCTGCCATCCGGACGACGTGATGTATTCCGTCGAAGCGATGCACGAACGCTTCCTGTTCAGCGACGTGCATATGCGCGGTTATTACCCGGCATATGCGCTGAAAGAGTGGGAACGCCGCGGTTTCAATATCAAAATGGAAGACGGCGATCTTCAGGCGCTGCGCGACGGCTGTGCCGATTACATCGGGCTGAGTTATTACATGAGCAACGCAATTTCGGCGCACAACCCGAGCGACGATAACGGCCTGTCCGGCTTTGCGGGCAGCGTGCCGAATCCACATGTGAAGGCATCCGACTGGGGCTGGCAGATTGATCCTGTCGGTCTGCGTTACACCCTGAATATCTTGTACGAACGTTATCAGAAGCCGCTGTTTATCGTCGAAAATGGCTTTGGCGCAATCGACAAAGCCGGTGAAGACGGCGTCATTCACGACGATTACCGCATCGCCTATCTGAAGGCGCACATCGAGCAGATGAAAAAAGCCGTGCTGGAAGATGGCGTGGATCTGATGGGCTACACGCCGTGGGGCTGCATCGACTGCGTGTCGTTCACCACTGGCCAGTACAGCAAACGTTACGGCTTCATTCACGTCGATAAAAACGACGACGGCACCGGCACGATGGCGCGCTCTAAAAAAGAGAGCTTCGGCTGGTATCAGAAAGTGATTGGCAGTAACGGTGAAGTGCTTTAAGAAGAGAACAGCCAGCTCCCGCGAGCTGGCTTTTTTATGGCTATCGGGCGCTCATCGAAAAATAGGCAAACTCGCCGTAGCCCGCATCAGCATTGACAGCAGAGGCCGCCGAATAAAGGCCAATTTTCGCCCCCACCCATTTCCCTGCTGAAATTGAAAATTGAGATTCAACAGCTTTCCACTCTTCCGTTTCGACCTGCCTGAAGGAAAAATGACAAACGCCACGTGACAATACATCCGCCCTGATGAACACCGCGTCATGACCAGTGAGCGTTGCCAGCACGGTTCTTTTCTGGCTCAGAACGCCTTTATCGCTCATCCACCCGAAATCGAACACCAGCACCCACCCGCCATCCTGCTGACACACCGAAACCGCTCCGTATCTCTCGCCATACACAATCAAACCGCTTTGCTCACCGTCATGGTTAAAATGCGGTCTCAGACGGGTGGTCACCGTGAATTCAGGGGCGGAGAATTTCTGCAAAAGCAGTTGCGGCGTGTCATACAAAGCCCGTTCGCCATAAGGCTGGCAGGCCAGTTTCAGGCCAGTCGTCGACGGGATTATCCAGTCTGGCTGCGGGTTCGCCTGCCACTGCCATTGCAGGCCAAAGCGCCCGTCGGCAAAACTGTCCGACGTTTGCGGAACGTATCGCATCCCCTGAGCGTATGCAGCAGGTTTTGTGTACACCGGTACCGGCTGCCCCAGCCCTTCGGCATTGATTTTTTCGCCGATCTCCGGCCAGTCATCGCCGTTCCAGCGCATAGGTTGCAGGTGCACTATCCGGCCATTGTGTGCGGCATCCTGAAAATGAACAAACCAGCATTCGCCGTTTTTAAGTTCCACCCAGCCGCCCTGGTGAGGGCCATTCACGGTCGTGGTGCCCTGATGTAAAACATCGCGCGCCTCAAACGGGCCGCTCAACTGGCGGGAGCGTAATACGGTCTGCCAGCCACTTTCAACGCCGCCGGCAGGGGCAAAAATATAATACCAGCCATGACGCCGGTAGACTTTGGGCCCTTCGATAGTCGGATGGGAAACCGCGCCATCGAAAATGATTTTACCCTCATCGAGCAGGGACGTGGCGTCCGGGGACATTTCGCAAAGCTGTAGCTGATGCTTGATTCCGGAACGACTGTAGGCGAATGCATGAACCAGCCACGCCCGCCCGTCCTCATCCCAGAACGGACAAGGGTCGATCCAGCCTTTCACCGCTTTAATACACTGCGGCTCGCTCCATTCTTTGGCCGGGTCTTCGGCATAAGACATAAAAATGCCTTCATCGGGCATGCTGTAAAACACCCAAAAAAGCCCGTTGTGATAACGAATACTCGGCGCCCAGATCCCTTTACCAGGCTGCATGCTGTCGTATGCCGGCGAGTTAATCCGCTGTACGACGTGATTAATGATTTTCCAGTTCACCAGATCGGTTGAATGAAGAACGGGCAGGCCCGGAATATGGTTAAAACTCGAGGCCACCATATAAATATCGTCGCCCACACAAACAATATCCGGGTCCGAATAATCCGCATGCAAAACAGGGTTCTGATAACGCCCGTCACCCAAATCTGCGCACCAGCCAGCGTGGTTAATCTTCTCCATATTCATCTCCCCCTTATTTAACCGCCATCACAGGCGCCAGATTACCGGCTGCGTTTTCCTGCTCGCGGGCAATATCACCGCTGCGTTTCGCCAGATCCGTCTGAATATTCTTCATCGTGGCATCATCGAGTTTGTAGAAGCGGGCAAGGAAATAGAGGATCAGATAGGACACTGAAGGTCCGATGGTCAGCAGACCGATGATGCCGGTCGTTGCCAGCGCGGTTTGGGTTTCTGCACCAGCGTGATAACCGAACCAGCCGAGTGAGAACCCGACGAACGCCCCGGCAAAGGCCATCCCCAGTTTTAACGCGAACAGATTCCCTGAGAAAGAGAGGCCGGTGATCCGCCGCCCTGTTTTCCACTCACCATAATCCGCCGCATTGGCCATCATGTTCCATTTAAACGGCTGGTACATCTGGTGTAAAAAACCAATGATGAAATACAACGGGAAAATCACCGGCAGGAATTTCGGCGGTACGAAAAACATCACAACGCCCGTCAGAACCAGCAGCAGGTTGATATTTTTAAACATCGCCAGCGTGCTGAACCGTTTGGCAAAATACCCCGCCGCCATCGCCCCGAATATCGTGCCGACCACGCTGGTGGTAATAAATGTACTTTTCATCGCCGTACCGCTGACCAGACTCTGCCCCTTATCCAGCATCAGATACGTCGCGTAATACAACGTGGCGGAGCTGCGCATCACTCCGGCCATACTGGAGAAAAAGGTGATAATCGCGACAATACGCCACTGATCGTTCGACAGTAGATTTTTCAAATCACTCATCACCGATACCTGACGGGTATCCTCCGCCGTGATGCGTTCTTTGGTGAAACAAAAACAGAACACCAGCATACACACCGCAATCGCGCCCATCACCGCCATCGTCGCCTGATATCCGGCCTGCAGATTCTCTTTACCAAAATAATCCACCAGCCACAAAGTACCGACAGAAACCAGTAAACCCGCCAGTGAGGAAATCGTGAACCGGTAGGATTGTGCAGAAAGCCGGTCTTTATCATCCGTGGTAATCACCCCACCCAGCGCGCAGTAAGGAATATTGATAAAGGTGTAACACAGCATCAGCAGCGAATAAGTAATGTAGGCATAAAGCAGTTTTCCGGAATGACCAAAATCAGGCGTGGTGAACGTCATCACCGCCAGCACGGCATAAGGAATGGCGAACCAAATCAACCACGGGCGAAAATGCCCCCAGCGGGTTTTCACGCGGTCCGCAACAATACCGGTGAGCGGATCGCTGACGGCATCCAGAATGCGTGTGACCAGAAACATCACCCCGACCGCTGCCGCGGAAAGCCCGTAGATATCGGTATAAAAGTAGGTCAGAAACATCGTGACGGAGGAATAAACGATCCCGCAAGCGGCGTCTCCCATACCAAAACCAAGTTTTTCTATAACAGACAATTTCTTTACGGCTGCCATAATCTGACTCCACACCATGAGGTAGAATATCTTTCAGAATTGGTATGTTAACTTTTGGCAGGTGCGTTGAATTTAACCATATTTCACTTAGGGTTTATGAAATTTGCTTAATGCGAAGGGAGTCACAAAGGGGGCTGTCATGCACAAACAAAAAAGGCCACCGTCTCCGGCAGCCTTTTCTTTCTTCATGAATCGGAATTCAGAAGCCCGACTCAATCAATGACGTTTGCCGTCATCATCTTCGTCGATAAAATCTTCGTCTTCGCCTTCTTCACCTTCTTCGTCGTCGTCGCCTTCGAAGTAAGTGCCCCAACCGTCGTAGTTAACGCCGTTGGTTTCGGCCAGATTCATCAGTTGCTCAACCTGTGTGTCGATAAGCTCGGCATTCAGCGCCACTTCGCTAATCACGTCACAGCACATCATGACAGTACCGTCTTCAGCTTCCAGCTCTTCCGGGTCGGAAACTTCATAACCCAGTTTGAAAGCTTCTACGACCGCTTTCTCCAGAACTTCGAACTTTTCTGAAGATAAGTGGTGTTCAATGGTGTAAAGCGCGTCAGGATCGCTGCCATCGTCCAGCAGCTCTTCGATGATTAAGCGAGTTTCTTCACGTTGTTCTTCCAGCAATTCACGGTTTGCCATTTCTCAGTCCTCAATCAATTTGACGTTTGTACGCTATTTTCACACACCATAGAGCGCGCCTCCACTATTAAAGAGAAAGTTTTCTCTGCGGGGTTGTAATTGCATATTCATACATATAAATTGAATTTTAATTCAATCCGAAATGCTTACGCGCTATGGAGCGACATCATGAGTTTGTTGAGTAAACGTCATTTTCTCAGGTTACTGGATTTTACCCCGTCAGAGATTTCGTCCCTGCTGACACTCTCCGCTGAACTGAAAGCGGCAAAGAAAAATGGCACTGAGAAAGCCCGCCTGCAAGGCAAAAACATCGCGCTCATCTTCGAAAAAGACTCAACCCGCACACGATGCTCTTTCGAAGTTGCCGCATATGACCAGGGGGCAAAAGTCACTTATCTCGGCCCCAGTGGCAGCCAGATCGGCCATAAAGAATCGATGAAAGACACCGCCCGCGTACTGGGCCGCATGTACGACGGTATTCAGTATCGTGGCTATGGTCAGGATAAAGTGGAAACGCTGGCGGAATATTCCGGCGTGCCGGTATGGAATGGCTTAACCAATGAATTTCACCCGACACAGCTGCTGGCCGACCTGCTGACCATGCAGGAGCATCTGCCAAATCAGCCGCTCAAAGGGATGCGCCTGGCGTATCTGGGCGACACACGTAACAATATGGGCAACTCGTTGCTGGAAGCTGCCGCGCTGTGCGGGCTGGATCTACGCCTTGTGGCACCGTCAGTATGCTGGCCCGATGCCGAACTGGTCGCGACCTGTCAACATCTCGCAAATGAAAATGGCGGCACGATCACGCTCACCGAAGACATTGCCACCGGCGTAAAAGACGCGGATTTTCTCTATACCGACGTCTGGGTGTCGATGGGTGAACCGAAAGAGGCCTGGAAGGAGCGCATCAACCTGCTGCGCCCTTATCAGGTGAACAGCGCGATGCTGGCGCTGACCGGCAATCCTGACGTGAAATTCCTGCACTGTCTGCCTGCTTTCCACGATGATCAGACCACACTCGGCAAACAAATGGCCGAAGAATACGGTTTGCAGGGCGGTATGGAAGTCACTGACGACGTCTTTGAGTCCCGCCACAGCGTCGTGTTCGATCAGGCGGAAAACCGTCTGCACACCATCAAAGCCGTCATGGTTGCCACACTCGGTACAGAATAAATTCCACGGCATCATCCCGACTTTTTTGCGGATGATGCCGCCTTTTTCCTCCAGAATTCTCCGTTATCCCCCCTTTTGTCGCCACAGCCGGTCATTTTCAACTAACCTTTTTAAAGCGCTTTCGTTTTATCGCCTTTGTCAGAAAAACAGAAATGCAGTGAGAAGGAACCGATATGAGCTCAGTAAATCTTGAGTATGTCCTGCGGCTGGAAAGCCTGTTAAGCAGGATTTACCCCAGGGAACACATCGCCGATCTGCTGAAAAAGATTCTGCATCTCGCCAACAAATGGGATTACGGCAAACACCGCACCACCGGCTGGGTGGACGGTACGAATATTTATCTGATTACTTATGGCGACAATATCCGTCAGGGCGAGCAACCGCCGCTGGCGACGCTGAATCATTTTGCTAACACCTATTTGCGCGACATTATCAGCGACATCCATATTTTGCCGATGTACCCGTACAGCTCGGATGACGGCTTCAGCGTGATCGACTACCGGCGAATCGACGAAAATCTCGGAGGATGGTCTGACATTCACCACCTGTCAGAGAACTTTAATCTGATGTTCGACTGCGTGATTAATCACATCTCGCGTTCAAGCGACTGGATGAAAGGCTATCTGCACGACGATCCCTATTACAAAGGGTATTTCATCGACGCCAACCCTGAACTCGATTACAGCCGGGTTGTGCGCCCGCGCGCCTCGCCGCTGCTCTCTCCCTTTATCAAAGCCGACGGCACCGAGCTGTACCTGTGGACAACCTTCAGCGAAGATCAGGTGGACATTAATTTCAAAAATCCGCAGGTCCTGCTGGAAAGCATCGACGTGCTGCTGCAATACGCGGCCAGCGGCGGGCAGTCTATTCGCCTCGATGCCATCGGGTATATCTGGAAGGAAGCCGGAACCTCCTGTATTCACCTGCCACAGGCGCACAACATCATCAAAGTGTGGCGCACGATTCTGGATGAAGTGATCCCCGGCACGCGGCTGATTACCGAAACCAACGTTCCGCATCACGAAAACATCAGTTATTTCGGTGAAGGCGATGAGGCGCACATGGTGTATCAGTTCCCGCTGCCGCCGCTGACGCTGCATGCATTTTTACGCGAAGACACCACCACACTCACCCGCTGGGCACAAAGCCTGAATGCCGAAGCACGCTACCCTGACACCACGTATTTCAACTTCCTCGCCAGCCACGACGGGATCGGCCTGCGCCCGACAGAAACCTTTCTCAGCGATGAAGAACGCAAATACATGGCGCAGGAAACGCTGCGCAAAGAGGGGCGCGTCTCCTACAAAGACAACGGCGACGGCACCCATTCCCCTTATGAGCTGAATATCAATTACCTGAGCGCACTGACCGAACCGGAAGATAGCGTCGAAATGAAAGCGCGCAAGTTCCTGGCGGCGCAGGCGCTGTTGTTGTCGTTCATCGGCGTTCCGGCGATTTATATCCACAGCCTGCTGGGCAGCGAAAACGATCTCGACGGCATGCATCAGTCCGGGATCAACCGGCGCATCAACCGTAAAAAGCTGGATCTGAGTAAAATTGAGGCCGAACTGGAAAAGAAAGACAGTTTGCCCGCGCGGGTGTTCGAGGGCTTACAGGCACTGATAAGGCACCGGCGCGCCCATCCGGCGTTCTCGCCACAGGCTGGTCAGCGGGTGTTTGACCTGGGGAAATCGCTGTTTGCCATGGAACGCTATGATCCGAAAACAGAAGACCGCATAACCTGCGTGTTTAACATCAGCAGCCGTTCACAGGTGCTGAAACTGGCGGTAGAAGGCAAGGATCTGATTGGCGGGGACGTGTTTAACGGGCAGACGCGACTCCAGCCGTGGCAGGTGGTGTGGATCAAACACAAACTGAAAGCGCCAGAACGCCTCGGAAGACTGCGTCGCTGGCGGATGAAATTGTTTAAACGTACTAAACGTCAGCCAGCAGAGCGTTAAGCGGGTAACACGCTGGCGTCCATTTTCACCACGGCTTTGCGCACGTTGGCCGGTTCGCCAACGGCGCACAGCGGTTTATGCACTTCGCCCGGATAAAACACCACGAAATCGCCGGTCTGCATGATCATGGTTTTTTCCTGTTCACCGGCAGCCAGAAACGCGATGTCCTTGTCGGCCAGCCAGTCGGTGTCAACGTACCCTGCCGGTAAGTTGCTGAAAGTCATGCCTTCAGTCCCATTGAGGATAATCTGAATATCCAGATAACGCGCATGAAACTCGGCGCGGCGTTCTGCCTGAGGTGCCGTTGAATCGTTGGAAATCAGCACGAAAACGTCATCGCCACAGATATCGTGTTTACCCAGCGGGGTATCGGCATTGATGTTCTGTTTGACGAATTCGATCGCTTCTCGCAGCGCGGCAGGCAGATAGGGGACTAGATGTAACTGATGAATATTACCGGTAATCATGATTTTCCCTTTGCTGTAGTAAAAATGAAATGATGTTTCAATGTGGGAACATGATAATGCACTCTTGCCCTGCGCCCCTTGATCCAGTTAACACTTTTTGCCTGCGGATCCGGCCACAGCCAAACGTTTGCCTGCGGGCGATTTTCCGCTTGATGTCGCCGGTTACGCGCGTATAATGCGCCACAATTTGCCGGGAGAACCCATGAACATTTGCCACGTTTTGCGCTCAGACGATCGACCAGACACCGTGCCATCAGGCAGCCCGCTGCCGTTGTTCTTCCGTTGTATTGCTGGTCAGCGTTCAGTTGATCAAAAAGAAAGGCCCCTCATTGCAGGGGCTTTTTTTTGTCCGAAATTTGAGTGTGCAACCACTGCAAGCACATCTTTTAAGCACAAAGAAACAGGAGAATGACGATGGCGAATCCGCTGTATCTAAAAGACATCATTTCAATTAACGATCTCAGCCGCGAGGAGCTCGAGCTGGTGCTCGAGACCGCCGCCAGCCTGAAAGCCAGTCCGCAGCCTGAATTGTTGAAACATAAAGTCATCGCCAGCTGTTTCTTTGAAGCTTCCACCCGCACGCGCCTGTCGTTTGAAGCCTCCGTTCACCGCCTCGGTGCGTCGGTGGTCGGGTTCTCAGACAGCAGCAACACGTCGCTTGGCAAAAAAGGCGAGACGCTGGCCGACACTATTTCGGTGATCAGCACCTACGTCGATGCCATTGTGATGCGCCATCCGCAGGAAGGCGCGGCGCGTCTGGCCACTGAATTCTCCGGCAACATTCCGGTACTGAACGCCGGTGACGGTGCGAATCAGCATCCGACCCAAACCCTGCTGGACTTGTTCACTATTCAGGAAACACAGGGCCGCCTGGATAACATCAACATCGCCATGGTCGGCGACCTGAAATATGGCCGCACGGTGCATTCCCTGGCGCAGGCGCTGGCGAAATTTAACGGCAACCGTTTCTACTTTATCGCCCCGGACGCACTGGCGATGCCGGGCTACATTCTGGCGCTGCTGGAAGAGAAAGGGATTGAATACAGCCTGCATAGCAGCATCGAGGAGGTCGTGCCGGACATCGATATTCTGTACATGACCCGCGTGCAGAAAGAGCGTCTTGATCCCTCAGAGTACGCCAATGTGAAGGCGCAGTTTGTGTTACGCGCCGCCGATCTGACCCATGCTCAGCCGCATCTGAAAGTGCTGCATCCGCTGCCGCGTATTGACGAGATCACGCCGGATGTCGATAAAACGCCTTACGCCTGGTATTTCCAGCAGGCCGGAAACGGCATTTTTGCGCGCCAGGCGTTGCTGGCACTGGTGCTGAACGCAGACACTGCCCAATAAACTTGAGGAGAAACGATCATGACTCACGACAATAAACTTCAGGTTGAAGCGATCAAATGCGGTACGGTGATCGACCATATTCCCGCGCAGGTCGGGTTTAAGCTGCTGTCTCTGTTCAAATTTACCCAGACGGAACAACGCGTCACCGTCGGCCTGAACCTGCCGTCCGGCGAACTTGGCCGCAAAGACATCATCAAAATCGAGAATACGTTTCTGACCGACGAGCAGGTCAATCAGCTGGCGGTGTACGCCCCGCGCGCGACGGTAAATCGCATTGATGATTATGAAGTGGTGAAGAAACTGATGCCGACGCTGCCGGACCGGATTGTGGGCGTTTTACGCTGTCCGAACGGCAACTGCATCAGCCGCTTTGAGCCGGTGGATTCCAGTTTTGCGGTGAAACAGCGTGCTGACGGCGTGCACCTGAAATGTAAGTATTGCGAGAAAGAGTTTGAGCACCAGGTGGTGCTGAACAACGATTAACCCTTTATACTGAGGGATAATTTTTCATTCACCTTAACTCAAATCAGGAGACATTATGTCCCGCGAAATCAGCACTGAAAACGCTCCGGCAGCCATCGGTCCTTATGTTCAGGGCGTCGATCTGGGCAGCATGATCATCACGTCCGGTCAGATCCCGGTGGATCCTAAAACCGGCGCCGTGGCCGACGATATCGCCGCTCAGGCACGCCAGTCACTGGAAAACGTGCAGGCGATCGTGGAAGCCGCTGGCCTGAAAGTTTCAGACATCGTGAAAACCACCGTTTTCGTGAAAGATCTGAACGACTTCGCCACCGTTAACGCCACGTATGAAGCCTTCTTCACCGAGCACAACGCGCCATTCCCGGCCCGTTCTTGCGTTGAAGTCGCACGTCTGCCAAAAGACGTGAAAATCGAAATCGAAGCCATCGCTGTACGCCGTTAATTCGCACCACCGATGCACCAGACCAGCCTGCGGGCTGGTTTTTTTTGCCCCATTATCAGGCAAAGAACCCGCTTTCCGCCCTATAATTAAGCAGCCCTGCCTCTTTTCTCCTGATTTCCAGCCCATTTTGCACGCTGGCACACTTTATGCCTGATCTTCATTGTTATTGAACGATTCAATTGCAGCCTGTCCAGTTTGTGAGGTGATGATGATCAAGATTGACCTTTCCGATTCACCCTTTTTTGATGAGATGTTAATGGCTGAAGGGAAACACCGCAGCCATTATCAGGCTTACTGGCAGTGGTTGCAGCAGGCCGATCAACAGGCCGTCCAGCGCAAAAAAGAGGAAGCTGCGCTGCTGTTCCACCGGGTGGGGATTACCTTTAATGTTTACGGCGAAGATGATGGCGCGGAGCGGCTGATCCCGTTCGACAGCGTGCCGCGCATTATTCCTGCCGGGGAATGGCAAATGCTCGATCGCGGTATCCGTCAGCGGGTACAGGCGCTGAATGCGTTTCTGCATGATATTTACCACGACCAGAAGATCCTCAAAGCCGGGATCGTGCCTGCCGAACAGGTGCTGGCAAACGATCAATATCAGCCTTGCATGCAGGGCATCGATCTTCACCGTGATACTTACGCCCACATCGCCGGCACCGACATGGTGCGCGGTGGCGACGGTGAATATTACGTGCTGGAAGACAACCTGCGCACGCCCTCCGGCGTCTCCTACATGATGGAAAACCGCAAAATGATGATGCGGTTATACCCGGAACTCTTCGCCCAGCAGCGGATCGCGCCAGTTTCGCGCTACCCTTCTCACCTGCTGCAAACCCTGCGCGAAAGCACACCGGTGAACGATCCGACCGTTGTGGTGCTGACGCCGGGCCGCTTTAACAGCGCCTATTTTGAGCACAGTTTCCTGGCGCAGCAAATGGGCGTTGAGCTGGTGGAAAGCGCCGATCTGTTCGTGAAAGACGGTGCCGTACTGATGCGTACCACCGCCGGGCCGTGCAAAATTGACGTGATTTACCGTCGCATCGACGATGCGTTCCTGGATCCGCTGGCGTTTCGTGCTGATTCCATGCTCGGCGTGCCCGGCCTGCTTTCCGTCTATCGCGCGGGCGGCGTGGTGCTGGCGAATGCGATCGGTACCGGCGTGGCGGATGACAAATCGATCTACCCGTATGTACCGGAGATGATCCGCTACTATCTGGCCGAAGATCCGATCCTCAATAACGTGCCGACCTGGCAATGCCGCAAAGAAAGCGATCTCTCTTTCGTGCTGGCGAATCTGGACAAAATGGTGGTGAAGGAGGTTCATGGCGCTGGCGGTTACGGCATGCTGATTGGCCCGATGGCCAGTCAGGAAGAGCTGGCCCGTTTTCGCGATCTGCTAAAAACCCGCCCTGAAAATTACATCGCGCAGGAGACACTCGCGCTCTCAACATGTCCGACGTTTGTCGAAAACGGCCTGGCGCCGCGCCACATCGATTTACGGCCTTTCGCCCTGACCGGTGCGGAAATTCGCCTGGTGCCCGGCGGGCTCACCCGTGTTGCGCTTGCCGAAGGCTCGCTGGTGGTCAATTCATCGCAGGGCGGTGGCACCAAAGATACCTGGGTGCTGGAAGAAGATTCGACGGAGGACGACGCATGCTAAGCAGAACCGCCAGTGAGCTGTACTGGATGGCGCGTTATCTGGAACGCGCCGAAAACATCGCCCGTCTGCTGGACGTCACTAACAAGCTGTCGATGATGTCGATCCGCGACGTGACAGCACGCGACGAAAATAACGATCTGCTGGTGCCGCTGACCATGACCGGCACGCGCACGCTGTTCGATGCGCATTATCCGCAGCTGACGATGAGCAATCTGCTCAACTTTTTCGCGTTAGACAACATCAACCACGGCAGCATTTTCAGCTGTCTGCAAATGGCGTGGAATAATGCTCACGCCGTGCGCGGCAGCCTGTCTTCTGAAGTCTGGGAAAGCATCAATGCCACCTGGATCGAGATGAAACTGATCCGCCGGCAGGGCGTCGGATCGGCGGGCGCCGATTCATTTTTCGACTGGGTTAAGGAGCGCTCACATCTGTTTCGTGGCGCCATGTTCGGCACTTTGCTGCGCAGCGACGCCCAGAACTTCATCCGGCTCGGCACCATGCTGGAGCGCGCAGACAGTACAGCCCGCCTGCTGGATGCCAAAAATCAGCTTCTCAACGCCGATGAAGATCCGGTACGCGAATATTACCGGATGGACACCCTGCTGCGCGCGGTCAGCGCCCGCGAAGCGTTCCACACGCTCTATAAGCAGCAACTTAGCCAGAAGCGCATCGCTGAATTGCTGATCCTGCGCCGTGAATTACCGCGCTCACTGCTGTCTTGCGTGGAAATCATGGCCGAACAGCTGGAAGAAATCGGCGGCACCGCAGGCAACCTGCCACGCCGCCGCGTTCATACCCTGCACGCGCAGCTTCGTTTCACCGAAATGGAAGAGATTGTCGAAATGGGCCTCAGCCCCTGGTTGATGCAGTTCCTCGACCAGACCGGCGCTATCGCCGAGAGCATCCATCAGACCTATCTGGAGGCACAATAATGAAACTGAATGTCAGTCATCAGACGCATTACACCTATGCGCAGCAGGTCAAACACAGCACGCAATACCTGCGCCTTACCCCGCAAAACTCCAGCCATCAGAAAATCCTGTCATGGGATTTAACCCTGCCGGAATATGCCACCCGCACCTTTGATGCCTACGGCAACGTTTTGCACGTGCTGACCCTCGACCAGCCGCATCAGGCGATCACCATTGAGGCCAACGGCATGGTGGAGATCGAAGACAACACCGAAGACGACAGCTGCGGCCATCTCTCGCCGCTGGTGTTCTTGCGTACCAGCCCGCTGACGCAGGCCGACGGCGCGATCCGCGATTTTGCGCATCGTTATTACCGGCCACAGGCACAGCACGAAAGCCTGTGCAGCCTGATGGGTGAGCTGCTGCTGAAAATGCCCTACAGCCCCGGCACCACCACGGTGAAAGACAGCGCGTCGCAGGCGTTTTCCGCGCAGCAAGGCGTATGTCAGGATCACACTCACGTCTTTCTCGCCTGCTGCCGCAGTCTGGGCATTCCGGCGCGCTATGTCAGCGGCTACCTTTATACTGAAGATTCCGCCCATGTGGCGATGCATGCCTGGGCGGAAGCCTGGCTGGATGACCGCTGGCAGAGCTTTGACGTCACCAATAACACCTGCCAGCCCAATCAGCATTTGAAACTGGCTATCGGCATAGATTATCTTGATGCTTGCCCGGTCCGCGGTATCCGGTTAGGTGGAGGATGCGAAGACATGCGCACTGTCGCGGCAGTTGAAATGTTCGACATACCGCAATAATCGATACAGGAACGAATCCTATGACTTACTGTGTGGCCATGCGCTTGTCCTCTGGCCTGGTGTTTGTTTCAGACTCGCGCACCAATGCCGGGGTGGATCACATTTCCACCTTCCGCAAACTGCATGTTTTTCATCACAGCGATGAACGGGTGCTGGTGCTCCAAAGTGCCGGAAATCTGGCGACCACACAGAGCATTATCAGCCTGCTGCACCGGCGTTGCCTCGATGATCAGCGTGAAAATCTGCTTAACGTGGAATCGATGTACGACGCCGCCAGCCTGCTCGGGGAAACGGTGCGCGAAGTGATTGCCCGTGACAGCGGCGCCAATCAGGGCGGCACCACGGATTTCAGCTGTAACCTGCTGCTCGGCGGCCAGATCAAGGGGGAAGGGTTGCGGCTGTTCCATATTTATCCCCAGGGTAATTTCATCGAAGCCACCCATGACACTCCCTATTTTCAGGTGGGGGAAAGCAAGTACGGCAAGCCGATTATCGATCGCGTGCTGAACTTCGATACACCGCTGGATCAGGCGATGCAGTGCGCGCTGATTTCGATGGATTCGACGCTGCGCAGTAATCTTTCCGTCGGTCTGCCGCTGGATGTGCTGACCTACCCGGTCGACAGCTACAGCACGGCGCAGCAGTACCGGATCACCGAAACACACCCGTATTTCGACATGATCCGCAAAGGCTGGGGCGAAGGCTTGCTGAGTATTTTTGCCCAACTGCCGCCGCTGAAATTAGACGAGTAAACCTCCGCCACATCAGGTCTGGGGAACATGGACAACCTCAGACCTGCCCCGTATTATCAATATCCCGTCCTTAATACGGATATTTGAGGTGAAATATCGTGGCAGTCACTATTTATGATATTGCCCGTCTGGCAAAAGTCTCCAAATCTACCGTATCGCGAGTTATCACTCATCAAACCAATATTTCGCCTGATGCGCGCGAGCGTGTTCTGGAGGCAATCCGCACCCTGAATTACCAGCCGAGTAAAGTGGCACGGGCGCTGACATCCAAAGGTTTTGATGCCATTTTGGTCATTTCCACCCGCTCCACCAAAACCACCGCCGGTAATCCGTTCTTTTCCGAAATACTGCAATCCATTGCATTGCGCGCGGAAAAAGAGGGGTTTGATGTTATTTTGCAGACCTCCAAAAATAGTGAAGAAGATTTGCAAAAGTGCGTGGCAAAAATAACGGAAAAAATGGTGAAGGGCGTGATTATGCTGAGTTCACCGGCTGATGAACACATTCTGGCGCAACTCGACCATTATCAGGTTCCCGTTGTTGTTATTGGTAATATCGAAGGCGCTTATAAACATGTTTTCTCCGTCGATACCGATAATTTCCAGGACAGCTACCGGCTGACACAACATCTTATTTCGCTCGGTCATCGGGATATTGCCTGCCTGCACGCTCCGCTGGATTACCACGTTTCGATTGATCGTTTGTCCGGGTATCAGCACGCCATGCAGGACGCCGGGCTGCCGGTGCAACCAGGCCTGATGATTGACGGCGGCTACACGGCGGAAAGCGCCTGTCTGGCGGCAACGGCGCTGCTCAAAAGCGATCGGCCACCGACTGCCGTTTTCGCCACCGATGCCTTAAAAGTCATGAGTATTTACCGCGCCGCCCATGATCAGAAAAAAAGCATTCCTGACGAGCTTTCCGTTACCGGCTACAGCAGCGACAATGTTTCGCCCCTCCTTTCTCCAGGTCTTACCGGCATTGAAATTCCGATCCGGGAATTAGGCTGGCAGGGTTGCAGTGTGTTGTTTGATAAAATTTTCGACCGCCCGTGTGCGCACGCACGAACGCTTGTGCCCACGCAGTTAGTCGTCAATCATTCCGCCCGTTGTCTTAAGGCCGCGAAATAAGTCAGTCCAACAGGAAGCGGCGCCCCCTGTTGGATGATTCAGTGCATCAGAAAGTGTACGTCAGGCCGACACCGGTATAATGGAATTTGGTTTTCGCATTGGCGCTGGCATCGATATTATCGTGCAGTTGCAATTCGTAGGCATATTCCAGTGATATCGCAAAACCGGCCGGTAATGGCTGATTAATTAACAGTCCGAAACGGGTATCGGTTTCCCCTTCCCGCTCTGCGCGGTCGTCATTGTAATAATAGGTGTCGAGCGTTCTGCGAACGTACGGCGTCAGCACCGTTTTTCCGCTGGAAAAGAGATCCACACTCACCGGTATATACACGCGGGCTTCCTGTTTGGCGAATTCGCCGCGCTGACTGTCTCCGGTATTCCATCCGCGATCTAAATAATAATTCACCTGAATGGCAACATCCCCGGAGAAACTGTATTTAAGACCCGTTTCGCCTTCAAATTCTTTATTCAGATAACCGTTATTGTCCATATTATTATAATAATTGTATAACGCCATCCAGCCGTTATATTTCAGATTCGGGCTGAGTGAAACCGACCAGTCGGGCTGAACAGTGTAACGCTGGGTATTGTAGGATCCGCTGTCTTTCTTCTTATCTTCATTATACTTCCACTGATAATTTCTGAACCCCAGCATCAGCCCAAGGGCGTAATCATCGTTATCGGCAAACTGATAATGCGCATCGAATTCGTACTGATTGAACCAGTCGCTGCGCGTATCCTGAGAATAATCAACGTTATGATCTTCCTGATAAAACGCTCCGTACAGATTCCACTGTCCTTTGCTGAAGTTAATAAATACCGTCGGTTCATAGGCACCGTCTTTATCGCCCTGACCTTCCGTGTTTTCAGTTTCCTGCATCACACCGACCTGGATTTTCCAGGGTTCAGAGGGCAGGGCCGCCAGGCCGATGGGCACCGGCGTCAGCATTTCCGGTGAATTATGATCTTCATTCTTATTCACGCTTTCGCCTTCAGCAGAAAACGCAGACGAGCAGACTGCGCCGCAGAATAAGGCGGCAATGAGATTTATTTTCATTATATAAATTCCTTTTTACAGTAGGGACAGCGAAATATTAAGACAACGGGTAACCTCTTTTTTAAATATCTGTAATAACGACTTCAGAATCGCAATCAAAGAAATGGCATTTATTCATATCAAAACGCAGGGATAATAATTCACCTGCCTGATAATCCGTATTCGCGCCGGAGCGACAGACAAACTCATGTCCGCCAATAGAGCAATACAACATAAATTCTGCGCCCGTCAGTTCGGCTACGGTAATGCGCGCTTCAAAATGCGCATTTTGCGAAGCCGCACTGGCGATATCCTCCGGGCGGATGCCCAGCACCAGCGGCTTACGCTGATAATCGCGTGCATTCAGGATCGCCAGTTTTTCCTGCGGCACCGGAATGCGCAGGCTTTCGGTGACAAAGTATTCTCCATCGAGCGCGCCACGGATAAAGTTCATCGCCGGGGACCCGATAAAACCGGCAACGAACATATTTTGCGGGTGGTTATACACCGCCTTCGGCGCACCGACCTGCTGGATCACTCCGTCTTTCATCACCACAATCCGCGTCGCCATGGTCATGGCTTCGGTCTGATCGTGGGTGACGTAAATCATGGTGGTGTTGAGTTTGTGGTGCAGCTTGCTGATTTCCGCGCGCATCTGCACACGCAGTTTGGCGTCCAGGTTCGACAGCGGTTCATCCATCAGAAAGACTTTGGCATCGCGCACAATGGCGCGCCCGAGGGCCACACGCTGTCGCTGCCCGCCGGATAACGCGCCGGGACGGCGCTGGAGATACTCTTTCAAACCGAGGATTTGCGCAGCATATTCCACACGCTGGTGGATTTCCTCCGGCGCAATTTTTCTCAGCTTCAGTCCGAACGCCATGTTGTCGTAAACCGACATATGTGGATAAAGCGCATAGTTCTGGAACACCATCGCAATCTCGCGATCTTTGGGCGCCACATCATTCATGCGCACGCCGTCGATCAGCAGGTCGCCGTCAGAAATCGCCTCCAGCCCTGCAATCATGCGCAACGTCGTGGATTTTCCGCAGCCCGACGGCCCGACAAACACGATGAACTCTTTGTCTGCGATTTCCAGACTGAAATCCTTCACCACCTGAACCTGCTTGTCGTAAATTTTCTGAATATGTTGCAGTGAAATCTGAGCCATAATTTTTCCTTAAATGTCAGCCTGATGGCGTAACCACTGTTGCCTGATCACCGCCCATGACAGCCCGTCGGTCGAATCAAGACGATAATCTGCCCCTTCCAGCGTGGCACCAATGCCTATCGCAAAAATGCCTCCGGCACGCAACGCATCAATGCCCGCCTGCGCATCTTCAATCCCCACGGCCTGTTGCGGCGCGATATTGAGCGCCTCACAGACGTGGAGAAAAATCTCCGGATGAGGTTTGGAATGCACGATCTGGCGGGTATCTGCCACATAATCAAATGCCTGCTCTAATCCCAGCGCGGCCAGTACCTGCGGGGCATTTTGTGACACAGAGGCCAGTCCGGTGAGAACGCCCTGATCACGCAGCCGGTGCAGCAGTTCGCTAATCCCCGGCAGGATGTCTGCGGTGGTAAGCCCGGCGAGTAAACTGACGTAATCGGCATTTTTTTCTGCCGCCATCGCTGAACACTGCGCCGGGGTAAAATCCTGTGCTTTACCGCCTGCGGCCAGGATCCGCAGCAGCGATCCCTGCCGGCTGACGCCTTTGAGTTGCTCATTAAATGCCGCATCAATTGAGATGCCGATGCGCTGCGCCAGCCGTTGCCAGGCGACAAAATGCAGGTGTGCGGTATCAACCACCACGCCGTCGAGATCAAAAATGACGGCGCGCGGCGAAATGTCAGATTTCATCATGCGATCCTTTCAGAATGAGGCTTTCCGTAAACGTGTGAGAGAGGCCGTTAACCCGGACTGTCAGCGGGCGGGCATCCGTTTTGCGCAGCGTGAATTGCTGCGCTTCGATCGTCACTTTCAGGCGTGACCCGCGCCAGCACAGAGGAAACTGTAACTGCCGCCAGCCCTGCGGCAGCGCAGGCCGGAAATGCAGTTCGCCCGACTGATAATCCAGCCCCGTAAACCCCATCAGCGCCCCCATCCAGACCGCCGAGGTTGCCGCCGCATGAATGCCGTCGTCGCTGGAGTGCGGTTCATCGCCTAAATCTATGCGGCACGCCTCACGGTAAAACTGCAATGCCTGCGCAGCCTGCCCGGTGCGGGCGGCAACAATGGCATGGACGGATTTACTCAGTGAGGAATCATGGATGGTGCGTGGCTCATAAAAACGCAGGTTGGCGGCCTGACAGTGCGGGGTAAATTGCGCGGGCAGCAGGTGCATCAGCATCACCACGTCGGCCTGTTTCAGTACCTGCATCTCGTTGATTTCAGCGCGGGAATAATCCAGCAAAATGGCCTGCGTGCCCTGCTGCGTTTTATAGGCGGTCAGGTCACATTGCGGTTTGCTGAGAAAGGTATCATCCTGCGCGATCACGCCCTGTTGATCCGGCTGCGGCAGATACAGCTGCGTGAGAAAATCCTCCGCCCGGCGGAAGAACGCCTCATCCTGATGACCGGACTGGCGCAGGTATTCGCAGGCTGTCTGCACGTTGTAATGCGCCATATAATTGGTAAACGCATTATTATCAATGTGTTCGGTGTATTCATCCGGCCCGATAACATTGAGGATTTCCAGACGATGGTGGCGACGAACGGCGCGGCTCATCCAGAACAGCGCCGTTTCTTTCAGCAACGCCAGCCCCGTTTGCTGCATAAACTCGCCATCTTGTGTCGCCTGAAAATAGCCCGCGGTGGCATAGGCGACATCGGCCACCAGATGATGTTCGGCCAGTGCAGACGCCACCCGCTGCCGCTGGCCGGTACGGATGTTGATGGCCGCAAACTCCGGGGTTTCCTCTTCGCCGCTGAAAGCGCTTTCCCACGGGAACAGCGCGCCCTCATAGCCATTGCGCCGGGCTTTATCCTGCGCCGGTGAAAGATGGCGAAAACGGTACTCCAGCAGTTGTCGCGCCTGCTCCGGCGCATTGAGCAGGGCAAAAGGCAGGATAAAAATTTCGGTATCCCAGAACACATGCCCCTTGTAACCCTCACCGGTCAGCCCTTTCGCCGCCACACTGGCGCGGGCATCATGCGCCGGGATCATCAGCTTCAGGTGATACAGCGCAAAATCCAGCGCACGCTGATCTTGCGGATCATCAGATTCCACGCCAACGCGCGACGCGCGCCAGTAATGCTGCCAGTGGCCGGTATGTTCCATCAGCAAGTGGCCGTAGCTTTGCTGCGCAACGGCAGAAAGCGCCTCCAGGCAACGTTGCGCCCAGGTATTATCCGGCCCGGCATCCGCATCAAGCGACGTGGCAATCCAGCTGAATTTCTCCAGCGTCACCGCTTCACCGGCCTGCAACGGCAGGCTGATATGCTGCAACAGCTGGCGGTTTTTGGCAGAAAAACTGCTGCTGGCACCGGACGGGATCACACAGCGGCTGGTGATAATCGCCTGCTGCTGCCCGTCGGTGGTCTGATAGCAACCCTGTAAAACGTTGTGATCGAAAACCCGCACCGAACATTCATTCAGATGCTGTCTGCCGCTGTTGGTCTGCGTGGCATCAATGCCGGTGCTCACGCAAAGATGCGCATCACTCCCGAGAGCGGTGACGGTTAAACGGCAGGCCACCAGCGCCAGCGGAGCCAGCGCCACAAACCGCCGGGTTTCAATTTTAAACTGCTGACCGGCGGGTGACTGCCAGACCAGTTCACGGTAAAGCTCGCCGTTCATGGTGCGCAGTTCGCGCTGATACGACATCAGCGTGCCGGAAAGCAACGAGAAGCTTTCGCCGTCCAGTTCAATGCGCATCCCGGTGATGTCCGGCAGATTCACCAGTTCAGTCACTTCCGTGGCATTCGCCCGGTGATAAAAACCGGCAACGAACATTCCCCGCTGCTGATCGGTATAGGCTTCTTCGTGACAGCCACGAATGCCGGTCCGCCCATTGCCGCAGGTATGCAGGCTGGCGTATTTATTCAGGCGATGAGGCGAAAATGGCGCTTCCTGCAGGATCTGAGTCTGGATCATAGATACACGCTCTCCCCTGAGGTTGCCGAGGCATAAATCGCTGCCACCAGTTGCTGAATGCGGTACCCCTGCCCGGCATCAGCCAGGCTGACTGTTTCCCCGCGAACCGCCGCCACGAAAGCCTGAAGGCTGCGCGCATGGCGCTGGTCGTCGGCCACCTCGCGGCTAAATAACGTCACCAGCTGGCCCTTTTCATCGGTATACACCTGTGCCGGAAACAGCGTGGCACCGGCCTTGTCACCGCAAAACTCGACGTTCATCACCGACTGCGGCTGAATGTTCAGCGCAAATGCCGTTTCCACCCGCAGCAACCCGCCATCGCAAAACTCGATGGCGGCAAAAACGGAATCTTCCACGCTGTATTTCTTCGGATCCCAGCTGCCGAACTGTCCTTCACTTTTGCGGGTACCTATTTTCTGAAACATCTGCGCCGTCACCTTGCGCACCGCCGGAAAACCGAGCACGTACATCGCGGCATCCAGCATGTGAATGCCGATGTCGATCAGCGGTCCGCCACCGGACTGAGTGATATCAGTAAAATTGCCCCAGCCGGGAACCCCGCAGCGCCGCAGCGCGCGGGCGGTGGTGACATACACCTCGCCCAGTTCTCCGTCTGCGACTTTACGGCGCAAAATGCGCGCATCTTCGGCGAAACGGTGGTGAAAATCGTAAGCCAGGATGCGGTCAGCCTGTTGCGCCGCCTGCCACATCTCCAGCGCCTGGGCGGGATCCATGGCGGGCGGTTTTTCGCAAAACACATGGCAGCCATGCTGCAATGCGGCGATCACCTGCTGATGGTGGAAAAGGTTGGGCGTACACACACTGACCGCGTCGGGGCGCTCGGTGAGTAACATATCTTCCAGCGACGTATAGGCCCGCGCGATGCCGTTACGCTGCGCAAATGCCTGAGCGCGTGCGGCATCACAATCCACCACCGCCACCAGTTCAAGGCCGGGATCCTGACGGTAACCGGCCACGTGTACCTTTTCCGCCACCTGGCCTGCGCCGATCAGCGCGACCTTCAGCGTTCCTGCCGTTTTCGTTATAAATTCCATTTTACGGCCTGTCAGTCAGAGTAAATTGCGAAGGCAGGTCAGTGAATCCTGATAGGCCTGCGCCGGATTGTCTGCCCGCACGCGGCATTCGTAGACGATATATCCGTCGTAACCGTCCTCTTCGAGCTGGCGGAACGCGGGGGCAAAATCAAGGCTTCCGCTGCCTGGCTGATAGCGATGGTTATCAGCGATATGCACGTGACCGAGCAGGTCACGTTGCTGATGAAACGCGGCACTCAGGCAGTCTTCCTCAATGTTCATATGATAGAAATCGCCGATGATTTGGACGTGCTCAAGCGCGCCCTCTTCGATGTAAGCGCGCGCCTGCGCCAGCGTGTTGATCATGTGATCCTGATAGCGGTTCAGCGGTTCCAGATACAGGGTGGTGCCGGTGCGTTTTGCCACGGCGTCCAGCGCCTGCAACGAGGCGCTGATCGCCAGACGATCGCCGGCCGGCGTGCGCGGCGGGGTCATCGGCGGCAGACGACAGGTAAACATGCCCCAGGCGGCGGGCACGATAATCCCTTTGCCGCCGACCTGTGCCAGCGCTTCCAGAATGGCGGTGATTTGCTGCACGCCATTCAGGCGACGTTCTTCGATAAAATCGCCGATCCAGCCGTCATAGCCTCCGCAGGCAGTGATCACCGGCAGGCCGGTTTCCTTAATGGCAGCTTTCACGTCATCGAGATGCGTCACCAGCAACCTGCCGTCAATTTCAAAGCCGTCAAACCCCATCGCTTTGATAAATTTGAATTTCTCCAGAATATTTTCCGGAAAGAATGCCTGATTTTGTGTGCCGATTTTCATGTCTGAGTCCTTTTAGAAAGTGATGCCGAGTTTGATGCTCTGATCGGGGTGCTGATCGACGTATTTCATGTAGCTTTGCGCGCTGTCGCTGAACGTGACCACCGGGTCGATCAGGTCTTCGCAATTGAGGTAGCCGTTCATCAGCAATGCCCAGCAGGTGTTTTCGATGCGTTTACGGTTCCAGCGCGGAAAGTCCGGATTGGGTTCGCTGCAGGCGCGGGAAAAGACGATTCTGGCATTGTTGAAATGCGCCTCACGCCCGAGGTTGAAGCCCTCTGCGAAAGGTTTGGCAAAGGCGACGTAAGAAATGGTGCCGCCGTAAGCGATGCCGCGCAGCGCCGCCTGCAACGCTTGTGCGTTTCCGCTGGTTTCGATAATCACGTCGGCACCCTGTTTGCCGGTGAGCTTTTTAATCTCCAGCCCGATGTCCGTGCCGATCGGATTGAACACCGCATCCGCGCCGTTTTTCAGCGCAATCTCGCCGCGTTTTTCCAGCGGATCGACACCGATCACGATGGCGGCCCCGGCCTTTTTCGCTAACTGAAGGGCAATCTGACCGATAGCCCCAAGCCCGACGATCACCACAAAATCCCCCACGCGCACGTTGCCGTCGCGCACGCCACTCATGGCAAACTGCGCCGGGTCATAACAGACGGCGTTTTTCCAGGACACACCGGCGGGCATCTTGCGTAATTTGTAATTGTTCACTCCGTTAACGATCACCGTTTCGCTGAGCGGCCCGTAGGTGCAGACCTCATCGCCCAGCTCATAATCCGTCACCTCGCTCCCCTTTCCGCACACCGTACCGACCACCATATTGCCGAGCTGGAACTCACCAAATACGATGCCGCGCGGCGCTTCTGCTGGACGCGGCACAAACATGCCCCATTCGGCGGAGAATTCTTCGTCGGTAAACGGGCTGATGCCGCGAAAATCCACCACTTCGGTGCCGTGTTTCGGCGCGCCAAATTTCACGCGAATTTTGACTTCATGCGCCGCCACCGGGCGGTCTGTGTATTCCATCAGTTCAGCCACCCGTGGCTGAGTTGCGACCAGTTTTTTCATCGGATATTCCTTATCTGTAGTCTGTGAATGTGAGTCGTTAACGTCAGCCTTTTACGCCGCCGTCGGTGAGATTACCTTTGATAAACCGCTCCGAAAGCGCGTACATCAGCACCACCGGTAATGCGGTCACCAGCGAGGCGGCCATCATTCTTCCCCACACGTAATCCGGCGTGCTGAACAGCGTGTTCAGCCCCACCGACAGGGTGAAGTTGGCAGAACTGGAGAGGAAAATGGAGGCGAAGAGATAGTCGTTCCAGGCCACCATAAAGCAGTAGACAAACACCGAAATGATGCCGGATATCGCCAGCGGCACGGTGATGTAAAAGATGATTTGCACGCGGTTGAGGCCGTCCATCATCGCCGCCTCCTCGATGTCATGAGGAATGGTGTCGAAGTAACTTTTCAGCATGAACACCGCCGTCGGTAAGGTCTGAACGACCATGGTGATCACCAGCGCGGTGGTGGTGTCGTAAAGCCCCAGCGCCGAAATGATTTTAAACAGCGGCACCACCAGCAAAATGCCGGAAAACATATAGACGGTGTAAAAACTGGCGTTGATGGTGATGCGCCCTTTGAAACGCAGGCGCGACAATGCATATGCGCCGAGGATGCCGAAAAACACGGCGATCACCGAGGCCAGCACCGACACGGTCAGGCTGTTTTTGAAATAACTGAGAAAAGGAAAAATCTGCGGATTGAAAATATCCACGTAATGATGGAAATCCCATGCCTGCGGCAACAGCGTCGGATGGCGGGAAATCGCCTCTTTGCTGCTTTTAAAGGAGGTCATCAGCATGATGAAAAAAGGGAATAACATCGCGCCGAGGAAAATCAGCAGGCTGGCATAAAAGCCCGCTTTGCGCAGGATCTTGCGATTAGTTGCTGCCATTGAGGTTCACCCGTTTTCTGGCAAGAAGGATAACGATAAAGATCAGCGCAAACAGCACCATAGAAATGGCGGCAGCTTTACCTAAATCGTTAAAGGCAAAGGCGGTTTTGTAGAGATACACACCCAGAATGTTGACCTTGTTGGTCAGCAGATAGACGTCGGCAAACATGTAGAACATCCAGATGGCGCGCAGTGTGACCACCGTGACCAGCACCGGCATGATGGCGGGCAGCGTGACGATGCGAAATTTTTGCCAGGCGTTTGCGCCGTCCATACCGGCGGCCTCGTACAGGGATTTATCCACGGTCTGCAAAATCGCCAGAAAGGAAATAAAGGCATACGGGAAGTAACGCCAGATGGCGAAAAGCACCACCAGAACGAAGCTGCTGACCGGATTGTCGAACCACAGCGGCGCATCGCTGAACACATGCAGCACATCAGCGCCGATCACGTTCACAATGCCGTAGCCGTTGTTGAACATATATTTCCAGGCAAACACCAGCGAAATGGAGGGCGTGACGTAGGACAAAATCACCAGTGAACGCGCTGTTTTCCGAAAACGGAATTCCCGGTTAAAAAACAGCGCAACGCCCAGCCCCAGCCCGGTACTGCCCGCCACCACCAGCGCGGTGTACCAGAACGTCACCCACAACGAATGATAGAAACCCGGATCGGTGAGAATGCTGAGATAGTTATCCAGCCCGACAAACCGGTTATCGAGACGCGGATTCAGCGGGATTTGCAGAAAGCTGATCTGGATATTCGACAGCATCGGATACGCCACCAGCAGGCCCAGCAACAGAATGCTGGGCGCGAGCAGAAGCAGCGCAAAACGTCCATCGGAATGGTTAAATTTACGTGATTTCATGGTCTTCCCTGAGAATTCAGTCGCCTGCGTTTAGCGCTTTTGCATCAGTGCTTCGATACGCTTTTGCCCTTCCGCCAGCGACTGCTGCGGATCCTTCCTGCCGACGGTCACACCGTTGAGCATTTCGCTCAGTACCGCCGATCCGGTGACATCGCCCATGCCCGCAAAGTTTTTCTCCCCGACGGAACCGAACACCTGTACGTTGGCAAACTCGTTCACCAGCCTCTGCGGCAGCGTACCAAAGGCTTTGATCACCGGATTGTTCTGCCAGACAGGGTTGCCCGTGACGCCTTTGGTGACCGGCAGCGCCGCACCGGGCGACATCAATACCCACGCCGTCGCGTGATCGGCTTTTTCAAGGAAACTCACCCAGCGTTCGGCGGCCTCGCGGTCCGGTTCGTTCAGCCCATTGGAAATGGTCAGCGAGGTGATGGTGCCGTAAACGGCTTTGGATTTTTCTGTCGGTACCGCAAACCCGAGATCGGCGGCTTTGCCTTCGCTGTAAACCGCAGGAAGGATGTACGTGGAATAAATCGCCATCGGCACCGTACCGTTCATAAAGGCGTCTTTGATTTCCATCACATCGTTGGAACCTGGCATGGAGAAGGTCGCGAGCTGACGGTAGTAATCCAGCGCCTGTTGCATTTGTGGCGTGTTCACCGTGATTTGCCCCTGCGCATTGAAAACGTTGGCATTGTTGGAAAGCGCAAACTGGGAAAACGCCTGTTCAGTCAGGACACTTTCCGCGGTGGGCAAGGCAATGCCATATTTCTTCTGTTCAGGCTGATTGAATGCCGTAGCGATGTGGATGACGTCCTGCCAGTTTGACGGTGCCGCCAGTCCGGCATCGGCCAGTTGCTGTTTGTTGTACCAGATGCCCTGGATCCAGCCGTGGATCGGCACGCCGGTATAGTGCTGACCTTCTTCGGTGCGCACGATGCGCAGCACGCCGGGGTAAAACTGGTCAGCGCCAATACTGTCGATCACGTGTCCGATAGCATCGCGGTCAATAAGCTGTTCTTTATCCATCACTTTGGCGTAATCGTGGCTGACTTCGATAACCGCAGGCAGCGCGCCGGTGCGCGCCAAGGTGATCACTTTGGTGTTATAAGCGTCTTCCTCCACCGGCACCGGTTTTATAATGATCTGCGGATTTTCTTTTTCGAATTGCGCAATGAGCTGGTTAATCACCACCTGACGCTCCTGCTCCACCGAAGAATGCATAAATTCAATGGTGACCTGTTTTTCTTTTGCATTATCACAGGCGGATAAACATAACGCAGACGCTAATGCCGGGATAATAAGGATATATTTTTTGGTCATTTTTATATTCATGAACATCTCCTTGACTGTTTTAGGGCCAGCCGCAATCACTGGCCTGTGAGTTTCACATGCTCTGAATGGGAATAACGGAACTGATCAGTTAATTAATGGCACAGCCAGATATATTGATAAGGCGCTAAGGTTATTTCCCCGACACATTCCAGAGGTGTGTTATTAGGTATATCCCGATAAAGTCCCGCGGGCAGATTAACCTGTGTATGTTTATCTGAAAGATTAAACAGACAATATATTTCCTGACTTCCTGCGCCACGTCTGAAAGCAAATACACGATCATGACAATCGATAACCTGCATCGGCGAAGACGGATGAAATGCTGGTTGCCGGGTTCTGCTGGAAATTAATGTGCTAAGTGCCGAGAATACTCTTGCACGTAATGAATCAGGTTCGGATAACGCCTGTTCAATTTGTGAAATGTCATATTTCTGCCGGTTTATCGCCCGGTGATACCCGGCACGTTCTGCGCCCTGATTATCGTTGCGTGAGCCAAGAATACTTTGAATATACACCGCAGGAACGCCGGGGAATGCCAGCAAAATGGCATGTGCCAGCATGAAACGTTGCAGACGCACATCGTCGTGATCGTCCTGCCGGCTCAGCGCATCCATGTAGGTGACATTGATTTCATACGGGCTGGTACTGCCGTCAGCATTATTCTTATACGACACCCGCGCGCCCTCCTGCTCCAGCGCGTCCACCAGCGCGAGGATCTCTGTCTCGGGCAATAAACCGCGTAACGGGTTCAGGCCGATCCCGTCGTGCGAGGCAAGAAAATTAAAGAAGGTGGTGGCAGGCGAACAGGCGCTAAGACCGGCGGCCCAGCGGGTGAGCGTCGCGGCATTTCCGCTGTGAACAGCATGCAAAACCAGCGGCGGCAGCGGGAACTGATATACCATCTGCGCCTCGTCCGTACCGTCACCAAAGTAGCGGATGTTGTCCTGATGCGGCACATTGGTTTCGGTAATGAGCACGGTGCCCGGCGCCACATACTCCACCACGGCGCGAAAAAACTTCACCAGCAAATGTGTTTTTGGCAGATGAATACACGAGGTACCGGGCTCTTTCCACATGTAACCGACGGCGTCGAGACGCACATACTCCGCGCCTTCCGCCAGATATTTCAGCAACACGTCGAGCATGTCACACAGCACATTCGGGTGAGCGAAATTCAGGTCAATCTGGTCTGCACTGAAGGTCGTCCAGACGTGACGGATATCTCCCCTCTTGCCGCGAAACGGCGTTAATAAAGGCGAACGACGCGGACGGGTAACGGCGGTTAAATCCGTATTTTCATCAAGGCTGATGAAATAATTTTCATATTTCGGATTTCCCGCCAGATACTCTTTAAACCATTCGCTGCCTGCGGAAATATGGTTGCAGACATAATCAAACATCAGGCGTGTTGACTGACCCAGTTTACGAATATCTTTCCAGTCCCCGGCAACCGGATTGACCTGCTGATAATCAATCACAGAGAAGCCGTCATCCGATGAATACGGATAAAATGGCAGCAGGTGAACAATATTAAATATGTCGCCGAGATATTGCTGATAGAACTCGTTAAATACAGAAAGTGTTTTCTTATTTTGATGTGTGAACTGATCTGCGTAGGTGATCAATACCACATCTTTTTCATCCCATCCCTGTTTGGCTGAATAGTTTCTCTGACTTTTAGCCACCTCAATGCGAGTAATGAGATCGTCTAAAAATTCCAGTGATAACTTCCCTGCGTATATATTCTTCAGTAATCCATTAATAACATCCATGATTTATCCCTTATCCGTGGGACCGCTCCCACAAATGCGAAAACTACTCCTGCCCCCAGAGGTTGTCAACGCGTCAAACTGGGGGAATTAATCAATACGAGGGGAAACGGAGAATTATTATTAGGATCTGTGAGCGAATTCAAAATAAGGGAGAAGGCGTATTACGCACTCAAAAGCAGGGATTACCCCTGCTCATCCCTCTTCTGCAGTATCTTCTTCTCGACCTCAAACGGGTCGATGCCGCGCAGTTGCAGGCGGCGGAAGCGGATGATGTTAAAACCGTTCATGACGAGGAAACTGCCTTCGATAAGCGAGCCGCCGATCGAGCCGAGCCAGATGTTGTGCGCCACCCAGCAACAGGTTGAACACCACATAATGCAACGCGTGGTCAGCCCGCTGGTGCGAAACAGCGCCCAGGTACTGACGACGGTGGCACCGACGGGCAATAATTCCACCCAATGGTGTGCGCGGCTCAGCCCTAACACCAGCGTCAGGACGATGAAAACCACCATGATCCACTGGTTGCGGGTCCGCAGGGAAATCAGGGTGCGCAGGGAGTTGAGTAAGGCGCTCATCCCGGCGGGCGCTGCGCCCATCATCAGGAAATGCACGCCGATAATGGCGCTGTAAGCGGAAAGTTGTTGTTTGAAGCGGCGGTCGCTGCGGTTGAAAAACATCGTGATGCCGACCGCAAAGGCCACAACACCGACTGACTGTGCCAACCAGTAATACGTCATTTATCCTGATCTCATCCGTGGAAGACTTGCGCTGCAAAAGCAAACGGCGTTCCATAACTGAAACGCCGTTTCATCCTAACGATAAACCTGACCGGTTACAATGTGACACCGCTTTTAAAGATGGCTAATTCGCGGAAATCATTGAGTTCGTTTTTGGCTTTGCGGCCATCGGCGATCTCCACGATCAGATCCACAAACTCTTTCAGCAGTTGATCCATTGTGACATCGTGGATCAGTTGTCCTGCATCGAAATCGATCCAGTGCGGTTTTTTCGCCGCCAGTTCGCTGTTGGTCGCCAGTTTTACCGTCGGCACAAAACCACCGTAAGGGGTGCCGCGCCCGGTGCTGAACAGCACCATGTGACAACCGGCTCCGGCCAGTGCGCTGGTAGCGACGGCATCGTTCCCCGGCGCGCTCAGCAGGTTCAGCCCCGGTTTGGTCAGACGTTCGCCGTATTTCAGCACGTCCATCACCGGGCTGTGACCGGCTTTTTGCGTACAGCCGAGCGATTTTTCTTCCAGCGTAGTGATACCGCCGGCTTTGTTGCCCGGCGACGGATTTTCGTAGATCGGCTGATTGTGCTCGATGAAATATTGTTTGAAATCGTTGACCATATGAACGGTTTTTTCAAACGTACTTTCGTCGTGGCAGCGGCTCATCAGAATACGCTCTGCGCCAAACATTTCAGGCACTTCGGTCAGTACGGAAGTGCCGCCGTTAGCGATCACGTAGTCCGAGAAACGCCCCAGCAGCGGGTTCGCCGTGATGCCGGAAAGCCCGTCAGAGCCACCGCATTCGAGGCCAAACTTCAGCTCGCTGAGTTTGCCACTTTCACGTTTATCGTTGCGCATTGCGGCATACAGTTCGCGCAGACGTTCCAGACCGGCTTCCACTTCGTCGTCGAACTTTTGCATTGTCATGAAGCGCACGCGCTCTTCATCTGCTTCGCCCAGCGTCTCGCGGAACACGTCCACCTGATTGTTTTCACAACCGAGGCCAATCACCAGCACTGCACCGGCGTTCGGGTGACGTACCATATTTTGCAGCATGGTGCGGGTATTGACGTGATCGTCGCCCAGCTGTGAACAGCCAAACGGGTGCGTAAACAGGTAAACGCCGTCGATGCCTTCCGCGTCGTTGGTTTCTTTCAGGAAACGTGTCTGGATCTGGCGGGCAATGCCATTCACACAGCCGACGGTCGGGATCAGCCACAGCTCGTTGCGGATCCCCACCAGACCGTTTTTACGGCGGTAGATCTGTACCTCACGATCTGCCATCTGCTCCGGCAGGCTGGCGAACTCCGGCTGATATTGATACTCGTCCAGATCGCTTAAATTGGTTTTGCCATTTTGTGAATGGATATGCACGCCTGGCGCGATCGCGGTCAGCGCATGCCCAATCGGCAGCCCGTATTTGATAATATTTTCACCCGCCGCAATCGGGCGCAGGGCGAATTTGTGACCCCGGGCCACCGGCTGAGGCATCACGACATGATAGCCGCCAGCCTCTGCCTGCTCGCCGTTTTCAATGTCGCGCAGTGCCACGGCGACATTATCTGCAGGATGAATTTGAATGATACTTTGCATAGTCGCCCTCTTAACTGTAAGCCGCCAGCGCATCGCGCATGCCACGGTCTTCGATCGCCTGTAACTGTCCGGTCACTTTAGCGGTCAGGCCAGGCACGGTATTGAGATCCCGTCCCCAGTGTTCTTCATCGGCCAGCACGGTTTCCACCAGCCCGCCGAGTGATAATTCGCCGTTACGCACGCTGCTCCATAATTGAGAGAAAAGGCTCAGCCAGTGCGCATCGTCCTGCAACGGGTAGATTTCACCTTCGCGTTCGCCACGGTAGAACGCCAGCAAGGCGGCAAGAGCAAACGTCAGGCGCGGTGGCAGGATCTGATTCTTTTCCTGGCTCGCCAGCAGCTGCGGCAGAATGCGGGTGCGGTATTTGGTCATCCCGTTCAGGGCAATCGACAACAGCTGATGCTGAATAAACGGGTTGCGGAAACGGCTCAGCACCGCCTGCGCGAACGACGTCAGTTCATCCTGTGGCAGATCCAGCACCGGCGAGATTTCTTCGGCAATGGCCAGTTCCACAAAGCGGCTGATCTGCGCGTCATTCATCGATTCGCCAACGGTATTCAGCCCTGACAGGAAGGCCACCGGCACCAGCGCGGTGTGCGCGCCATTGAGGATCGCCACTTTGCGTTCTTTGTACGGTTTGATGTCATCCACCAGGCGGATGTTGAGCGGCAGTTTGTCCAGACGCAGTTCCTGAGCCAGACTTTTTGGCCCCTGGATCACAAACAGATAGAAGTGCTCGGCGCTGTCAAAGAAGCTGTCCTGATAGCCCAGTTCCTGTTGCAGGCTCTCCACTTCGCTGCGCGGATAACCGGTCACGATGCGGTCAACCAGCGTTGAACAGAAGGTATTGCTGTTTTCCAGCCACTGAGTAAATGCCGCCGGCAGCGCCCAACGTTGTGCGTAACGCAGCACCAGTTCCTGCAACGCTTCGCCGTTGTAGTCGATCAGTTCACATGGCAGCAAAACCCAGCCTTTATCGGCCGCGCCGGAGAAATGCGTGAAGCGCTCAAACAGTAAACGGGTCAGTTTGGCCGGGAAACTGGCCGGTGGCGCATCCTCCAGACGATCGCTTTCAACATAGCTGATACCGGCTTCGGTGGTATTGGAAAACACGAAGCGGATATTCGGGTCGCGGGCCAGCGCCAGATACTCATCAAACTGATGATAGATATTAATTTCGCGGTTCACCGAGCGGATGATGCGGGTATCCCGCACCGTTTCGCCCTGCTCGTTCAGGCCGCTGATAATGGTGGTGTACAGACCATCCTGCGTGCTGAGTGAAGGTGGAAAATCGGTGTCAATCGGGCGAACAACCACTATCCCGGCGTCCAGATCGGTATGTTCATTCAGCAGGTCTATCTGCCAGTCTACGAACGCCCGCAGGAAGTTACCTTCCCCGAATTGAATAATTTTGTCCGGGTGCTGACGGCCTGGGAAGTCACGGCGATTTAACCTTTGCATCTCACATTCACCTTAATTTGCTCAGACGCCGGTCTTTGAGGACAGTCGGTGTGTCCTGTGGCCGCCGTGCTAAATGGGATAATTAGTTGTTTTTGCTTTATTTATTTACGGAGCGCAGGAACCTGCGCTCCGTCGTGCTTTTTTAGTTCAGTTCGATCTGGAAATACTGTTTGGCGTTGTCGAAGCAGATGTTTTTCACCATATTGCCCAGCAGCTCGATATCTGCCGGTGCTTCGCCGTCTTCCACCCAGCGGCCAATCATCTGGCACAGAATGCGACGGAAGTATTCATGACGCGTATAAGACAGGAAGCTGCGACTGTCGGTCAGCATGCCGACGAAGCGGCTCAATAAGCCCAGGTTGGCGAGCTGAGTCATCTGGCGTTGCATCCCGTCTTTCTGGTCGTTAAACCACCAGCCGGAACCGAACTGCATTTTGCCCGGCATCCCTTCGCCCTGGAAGTTACCGACCATGGTGCCGATGACTTCGTTATCACGCGGGTTCAGGCAATACAGAATGGTTTTTGGCAGGCCACCGGCCAGACCTTGCGCGCCCAGCAGTTTGGACAGCGGTTCTGCCAGCGGCTGGTCGTTAATGGAGTCAAAACCGACGTCTGCACCGATCAGCTGGAACATACGGGTGTTGTTATTGCGCAGCGCGCCAATGTGGTACTGCTGTACCCATTCGCGACGTTGATATTCGGAAGCCAGATACAGCAAAACGCCGGTTTTAAACTGAGCAATTTCTTGCGCAGTTAGCGTTTCACCGCTCAGACGGCGGGACAGAATGCTGTCCAGCGTGGCGTCATCCGCTTCGCCGTAGACCACCACGTCCAGCGCGTGATCAGAGACTTTGCAGCCGTGCGCCGCGAAGTGATCCATACGTTTTTTCAGGGCGTCACGCAGATCGCTGAAACGGGTAATCGACACATCAGCAGCGGCTTCCAGTTTCTTCATGTAATCAGCAAACGTCGCCGCTTCAATGTTGAACGCTTTATCCGGGCGCCAGCTTGGCAGAACTTTGACATCAAAACTGGCGTCCCGGGCGACAGCTTTATGATGTTCCAGAGAATCGATCGGGTCATCGGTGGTGCCGACCATTTTCACATTCATCTGTTTCATGATGCCACGGGCGGAGAATTCATCCTGTGCCAGCAGTTCATTACCACGCTCCCAGATTTCGCCCGCTGTAGACGGAGAAAGCAGTTTGCCGGTAATGCCGAACGGACGGCGCAACTCAAGATGCGTCCAGTGGTACAGCGGGTTGCCGATGGTGTGGGGAACCGTTGCAGCCCAGGCGTCAAACTTCTCGCGGTCGCTGGCATCACCGGTACACATACGTTCAGGCACACCGTTGGTACGCATTGCGCGCCATTTATAGTGATCGCCTTTCAGCCAGATTTCGTACATGTTTTCGAACTGATGGTTTTGCGCGATCAGTTCCGGCGGTAGGTGACAGTGGTAATCAAAGATCGGCTCATCTTTCGCATAGTCGTGATACAGGCGACGTGCAAATTCAGTGTCGAGAAGGAAGTCTTCTGTTAAAAACTGCGCCATCTTAGGTTCCTCATCATGAATTCTGTAGAGTTGTCTCTCAATGGTGCGAAGTTATCACACCAATTCAGTTTATCGTCCAGCTCTTTTTAGGGGTACTCCTGCGCGAAAGGGGGCGATTCGCGGCCATAAACACACACTAATCCTCTGTAAAACAAAAACTTTAGAGTCTTTAAGCACCGGAGGCTATTATCCTCACATTCAGAGTGTCATTTTGTGATGTCACTCAAACTTTAAATCGGTATAACAAGTTATTTATGGCTCTGTGCCTTGTATCTCGTCTTATTCACATGACACCGCCCCCTCTGCAGCCCTGCGCCTGAATGTGATCATCAGGTAAAGTTGTTACACCAATTTTGTAGGGATTTTCATTCCCAGCTTGTTACACCCTCCCCTCAAAGTGTGAAGCCGATCAACAAACCTACCATTACCTGTGTAAAATCAAGTAAATAACCGTGAAGTTAAAAAAGTTAAGTAAGCACACAGTTTAAATGTGGTTTTGTGATGTCATTCAAATTTTAAATCTGTATGACAAGTTATCTTTGCTGCGTCCGGACAAGAGCGTCAGAGATTACCTGCCACGTCCTTTCGCTGTTGTCCGGATAACACTTACCGGGCGCCGTTCGCCGGAAGACAGTGCAGTTGTTCTGGTGTGCAGGAAGTTCATCGGATCCTTACGCACAGATAACAATAAAGCAGTGCGTGAGTCATCGGGCAGCTCCCCCAGCGAGATTCTCTGGCGGCGGTGTACCCGGAAAAAACACTTTAAGGAAGCCAGAAGCCCATGCTGAGACAGATGGCGCGAAATACGCCGTGACAGCTTTGGCCGTCATCGCCGGATTATTTACTGGGAGAGAGTTAAATGGGTAAGATTAAAGGGTTACGCTGGTACATGATCGCATTGGTCACATGCGGCACTGTACTGGGTTATTTAACACGTAACGCCATTGCCGCCGCAGCGCCAACGCTGATGAGCCAGTTGAACATCACCACACAGCAATATTCTTATATTATCGCCGCCTATTCCGCCTGCTATACCCTGATGCAGCCGGTTGCCGGTTACGTCCTGGATGTGATGGGAACCAAAGTGGGTTACGCCATGTTCGCCATCATGTGGGCCATCTTCTGTATGGCTACGGCGCTGGCAAGCAGCTGGGGTGGCCTGGCCATCGCACGTGGTGCTGTCGGTATGGCGGAAGCCGCGATGATCCCTGCCGGCCTGAAAGCCAGCAGCGAATGGTTCCCGGCGAAAGAACGCTCTATTGCCGTGGGTTACTTTAACGTCGGTTCGTCTATCGGCGGGATGATTGCCCCGCCACTGGTTGTCTGGTGCATCATCATGCACAGCTGGCAACTGGCGTTCATCATCACCGGCGCTCTCAGCCTAATCTGGGCGATCAGCTGGTTAGTGTTCTATAAACACCCGAAAGATCAGAAAAAACTGAGCACCGAAGAACGCGCTTATATTCTTGATGGTCAGGAAGCACAGCATCAGACCACCAACGGCAAGAAAATGTCTGCCATGCAGATCCTGCGTAACCGTCAGTTCTGGGGTATCGCGCTGCCACGCTTCCTGGCTGAACCGGCCTGGGGCACATTCAACGCCTGGATCCCGCTGTTCATGTTCAAGGTGTATGGCTTCAATCTGAAAGAAATTGCGATGTTTGCCTGGATGCCGATGCTGTTTGCTGACCTCGGTTGTATCCTCGGCGGCTACATGCCTCCGTTCTTCCAGAAGCATTTCAAAGTGAACCTGATCGTATCTCGTAAAATGGTCGTGACGATGGGTGCTGTCCTGATGATCGGCCCGGGGATGATCGGCCTGTTCACCAGCCCGTATGCGGCTATCGCTCTGCTGTGTGTCGGTGGTTTCGCTCACCAGTCACTGTCCGGCGCGCTGATCACGCTCTCTTCTGACGTGTTCGGTCGTAACGAAGTGGCGACGGCTAACGGACTGACCGGGATGGCCGCCTGGATGGCAAGTACGATGTTTGCACTGGTGGTCGGTGCGCTGGCCGATACCATCGGCTTCAGCCCGCTGTTTGCAGCCCTTGCGGTCTTCGATCTGCTCGGTGCCATCATCATCTGGACAGTGTTGCAAAACCGGTCCGCAGTAGAACCTGTGCCGGTTCCGCTCAGTACCGCGAAAGCCTGATAGCCTGAACGCAGCCCGGTAAGTCACTTTACCGGGCTTTGCTATTTCCTGACTTTAACCTCCAACCTTTCTGACCAATGCACGGTGCATCCCCTCTTCTTAAATCGTATACTGGAGTTGTATGACAGGTCCCGGGATCTTTCAGGCACCCATCCGGCAGGTTTCACTACTTTAAAGAGCACTCACATGGAATCCACAGACACCAGACGCCTTTATCAACAACTGGCTGCCACGCTCAAGGAACGCATTGAATCCGGAGTCTATCCGGTTGGCGAGAAACTTCCCGCTGAACGTCTGATTTCCGATGAAATGAACGTCAGCCGCACCGTGGTGCGTGAAGCGATCATCATGCTGGAAGTGGAGGGCTATGTGGAAGTGCGCAAAGGCTCGGGCATTCATGTCATGTCCAATCAGCAGCGCCATCTGGTTGTGCCGGATTGCGGCAGTGAATTTGGTACAGCAGGCCCGTTTGAACTGTTGCAGGCGCGTCAGCTGATTGAAAGCAACATCGCTGAATTTGCCGCCACGCAGGTGACCAAACAAGACATCATGCGCCTGATGGAAATTCAGGAGTACGCGCGGCAGGAAGACCGTTTCCGCGATTCGGAATGGGATCTGAAATTCCACGTGCAGGTGGCGCAGGCAACCCAAAACAGCGCACTGGCAACGATAGTCGAAAAGATGTGGAGCCAGCGATTACATAACCCGTACTGGCGTAAATTGCATGAGCATATCGATGAGCGCTCAATCGAAAGCTGGTGTGAAGAACACGATCTGATCCTTAAAGCGTTAATCCGCCGCGATCCGCACGCCGCAAAACTGGCGATGTGGCAGCACCTGGAAAACACCAAGCAGATGCTTTTCCGCGCCACCAGTGATGATTTTGAGTTCAATGTAGACCGCTATCTTTATTCAGAAAATCCGGTGGTTCATCTCGATCCGCCGCTGATGAATTCTAAATAAATCCGCATTACGGCAGGTTCAATCGTCCAACCTGCCATTTATCTTCCTCTGCCCGATTTCGCCCTTCCCTGTCAGCCACTGTCGAGTAGTGTCAGTCAATGTAAAACCCTTTTTCATATCGTGCCTGAGGCTTAAATGATCGCCGCCGACGCGCTATATTTACCTGTCTGACTTATTGTTATTTTGTTACAGTTAGACGACTTTTTTTACCCGTTTGCGCCAGGTGAAACACGCCAAAACGACGCGCGGGAAATCGCAGTACCCGTAACCAGACAGCACGCCAGGGAACAGGCGACCTTTTTCAGCTGTACATGCCGCGTCGAGACTTTCTCCGCAGATGTATTTCGCTGACTCACTGAACATGATGGAGTTTTAGAAACCAGATGGAAATTATCAGTTCTCTCATCGATGCACTCTGGCAACAAGACTATAAAACCCTGGCCGATCCTTCGCTGGTCTGGGCGCTGTACCTGATTTTATTCATGATCATTTTTCTGGAAAACGGTCTGTTGCCCGCGGCGTTTTTACCCGGTGACAGCCTGTTAATTCTGGTCGGCGTACTGATTGCCAAAGATGCAATGAATTTCCCGCTGACGGTTTTCCTGCTGACCAGCGCGGCCAGCCTCGGTTGTTGGCTGAGTTATGCGCAGGGAAAGTGGCTGGGAAACACCCGAATAGTACAAAGCTGGCTGGGGAATTTGCCGGTGCATTATCACGAACGTGCCCATGCACTTTTCCACAAGCATGGCCTGTCGGCGCTGTTAGTTGGCCGTTTTCTGGCCTTTGTGCGTACCCTGCTGCCGACAATCGCCGGTTTATCTGGCCTGAGCAACAGCCGCTTTCAGTTCTTTAACTGGGTCAGCGGATTGTTATGGATCCTCATCCTCACGTCTCTGGGCTACTTCCTCGGCAAAACACCGCTGTTCCTGAAATACGAAGACGCCGTGATGAACTGCCTGATGTTATTGCCGGTCCTGTTATTAATTGGCGGGCTGGTCGGTTCGATCATTGTGCTGTGGCGTAAAAAACACGCTGACCGCCAGAATAAAGGCAAGAGCGCATAATGAACCGCAGGTTTCTCAAACGTTCCCTACTCTGGCCGGTGATTATCATGCTGCTGGCAGCGGCCGCCATGATCGGGCTGGCTATTTCACGGATGCCAGCCAACGGCAATGCGCTGCAAATACGCCCGGCCAGAACCGGTATCTCATTGCCAGACGGCTTTTATGTGTATCAGAGCCTGAGTCAGCGCGGCATCCATATCAAAAGCATCACGCCCCTCGATGACGGTTTAGTCGTGCAGCTCGACTCCGCTGAGCAGCGCCAGATGGCGCACAGCGCGTTGCAAGACATCCTGCCGGAGGGATTCATCATCAGGAATTGTGACCCCCCCCATTCCAGAGCGTTGATGGAAAAACTCAATCACAACCGGCTGAAGCTCGGTTAAGCCTTTCGTCAGGTTTAGGGAAAATGTCTGATATCACCGTCCATTCGACGGTGATATTATTTATGGGCTAGTCATTCATGCGACCCATGATTTGACATGCAGTCCCCTGTTCAAGGAATTAAGTGCCACACTCACTTAACCATCAAAAGGAAGCTACACGATGAAACTGACTCTCTCCGCCCTCGTATTCGCCCCGGCATTGTTGTTCACCTCCGCCAGTTTTGCTGCGCCTCAGCCAGAAAGCTGCGTGACCAAACAAAACGAAATTCAGAAACAGATCGATGAAGCCCGTGCCCATAAAAACCAGAACCGCGTAGACGGTCTGGAAAAGGCACTGCGTGAAAATAAGGCGCATTGCACCGATGCCGGTCTGAAAGCTGAAAATCAACAACGTGTTGAAGAGAAGCGTGAAAAAGTCGCTGAACGTGAGCAGGAGCTGAAAGAAGCTCAGGCCAAGGGCGATCACGAAAAAATCGTTAAGAAACAGCATAAACTGCAGGAAGCACAGGCAGAACTGAAACAGGCCCAGGGCCTGTAATCGTGTTCCGCCAGCGGTGATTTTGCACCACGCCACAGCGGATTATTCGGGGATCTTGCGTTTTGAAACAGACAATTCGCATTTGCGATCACCCGAATATCCGCTATGTTAAAAGTTCGAATCAGTTAACGTATGGAGTGACTTACACATGGCGAGTAATACATCAGAACAACTGCGGGCTGAATTAAAGTCATTGGCAGATACCCTGGAAGAAGTGCTCCAGACCTCTACCGATAAGCCGAAAGCTGAACTCGATAAACTGCGTGGTAAAGCAGAATCCCTGCTGAAAGATACCCGCGAACGCCTGAGCGACACGGGCGAAAAGATTGCCTACCAGACCAAAGAAATTGCCGGTAAAGCCGACGATTATGTACATGATAAACCCTGGACGGGCGTCGGTATTGGTGCCGCGGTCGGCGTAGTCATCGGCGTTCTGTTAGCTCGCCGATAACCATGACTGAACCGTTAAAACCTTCACCACAAGGACCGGGTAAGGGGCTTTTCGACATCATTCAACGTGTCGCCACTGTGGTGGTCGGCATTGTCGAAACGCGCGTCAGACTGGCCGTTATTGAGCTGGAAGAGGAAAAGGCCAATATTTTCCAACTGCTGCTCATGGCCGGCATTACCCTGATCTTTACAGCCTTCGGCCTGATGAGTCTGCTGGTGGTCCTTTTCTGGGCTATCGATCCGGCATACCGTCTGATGGCGATGGGCACCACCACAGGCGTGCTGTTATTGCTCGCGGTGATCCTGGGCATGTTAACGCTGGCGAAAGCCAAACGTTCGACGCTGCTCAGCCTTACGCGCAAGCAACTGGACGTTGACCGTGCCCTGCTTGAAAAGGATGACGAGGAATGAGCATCCCGAACCGCGCTATCGAAAAAGTCAGAATTATGCGCAAGATTGAGCGCCAGCGGCAGGAGTTATCTCGTGCCGGTGATGACTGGCTGGATGCCACAGCGAAAATCGATCGCGGCTGGGTGAAACTCGTTGATATGCGCAAATATCTGGTAGTGGGCTCAAGCCTGATTGCCGTTTACGGTATTCGCCACCCCAGCGTGATTGTGCGCTGGTCACGACGGGCTTTCGGGATCTGGGGAACGGTCAGACTGTTCCGTAAGACTTTCGCTCAGAAATAAACGCTCTTTTTTCGTATCAATGCTTTCACGTCTGAGGGCCGGATGAATACTCATCCGGCCCTTTTCTTTTGAATAACAATCCAGAGTCCATTCAATTTTTTTGAATCATTCAGACAGATTTACTTGCTAACAAAACTTATTCATCCGACCTATTATTCCGTCATCAACTGATGCGGTAACGGCAGGAAACATTTTCCGACCGGGCCGGTAACATTTTTAGCTCAATTTGAGCGCATGACCTTTCGGAGATGAAGATGACTAAGTTACAAGACACTGCTTTGCTGGTTGCACGTATCCTGATGCCCATTCTGTTTATCGTTGCAGGCTGGGGCAAAATCAACGGTTACACCGCCACCGCGGGCTACATGACGTCCATGGGCGTGCCAAGCTTCTTCCTGCCACTGACTATCTTGTTAGAATTTGGCGGCGGTCTGGCGATCCTGTTCGGCTTCTTCACCCGTACTACCGCGTTGATCACGGCAATCTTCACCATCCTGACCGCCGTCATCTTCCACACTGATTTCGCCCAGGGCGTAAACCAGATGATGTTCATGAAAAACCTGTCCATCGCCGGTGGTTTCTTCGTCCTGTTTGCTTCGGGTCCTGGTGCATTCAGCATCGACCGTCTGATCAAGAAAAACTGGTAATCGTCCGCACCAGGGATAACGCCGGGCATCGCAGCGGCAATACCACGCTATACTCAAATAATTAGATAATATGTAAGACCTGCAGGGCGATGTGATTTATCACCTCGCCCTTTTTTATTCTGAAAATACATCTGATAAAAAGGTACATAACGATGGGACAACTGGTTGACGGCATCTGGCAGGACACCTGGTATGACACCCGCTCTACCGGCGGGCACTTCAAACGTTCCGTTTCGCAATTTCGTAACTGGATCACCGCAGACGGCGCACCGGGTGAGCATGGTGCGGGCGGCTTTACGGCAGAACGCGATCGTTATCATCTGTACGTTTCTCTCGCCTGCCCGTGGGCGCACCGCACCTTACTGATGCGCGCGCTGAAAGGCCTCGAAGAGATCATTCCCGTTTCCGTCGTGCATCCGCTGATGCTGGAAAACGGCTGGACCTTCGGAACGGATTTCCCGGCGGCCACCGGCGACGATTTGTATCACCTGAATTTTGCCTATGAAATCTATCTGCGCGCGCAGAAAGATTACACCGGGCGCGTCACTGTGCCGATCCTGTGGGACAAGAAACAGCAGACCATCGTCAGTAACGAATCTGCCGATATCATTCGCATGTTCAACAGCGCTTTTGATGCGGTCGGTGCAAAAGCCGGGGATTATTATCCGCAGACCTTGCGCCCGCAGATTGATGAAATTAATGAATGGGTCTATCCGCAAATTAACAATGGCGTCTACAAAGCCGGGTTTGCGACGTCTCAGGATGCTTACGATGAGGCCGTTGACGGTGTGTTTGCCGCGCTTGACCGTGCCGAGGAATTACTGGGTAAACACCGCTATCTGACGGGGAACCAGCTGACCGAAGCCGATCTTCGCCTGTGGACCACGCTGGTGCGATTTGACCCGGTGTACGTTACGCATTTCAAATGCGATCGCTACCGGATCAGCGATTACCCGAACCTTTACGGCTTCCTGCGCGATATCTACCAGATGCCGGGCATTCGTGAAACCGTGGATTTTGGCCATATCCGTCACCACTATTATCGCAGCCACGCGACGATCAACCCTCACGGCATTATCTCCACCGGACCCGCGCAGGATTTAGAATCTGAGCACGGGCGTGATACGCGTTTTTGATCTGCATCTGCACCTTCCTCTTTCATCAGAGGAAGGTGTGGCGTAGCAACTGACCGACGCTTACTTCACTTCACGCGTAGCCAGCAGTTTGACAATTTCACGCAGGAACCAGGCTTTCGCTTCGCCCATGCTGTCGCGACGCCACGCCATAATGATGTCGGTTTCGTGATTGTATTCAGCACTCACCACCCGCAAACGCCCTTCGGTAATGTCTTTTTCGACCATCGGATAAGGCATCGTCGCCACACCTAATCCTGCCAGCAATGCCTGACGTTTTTCTTCCAGCGTACTGACCGTCAGACGTTGCTGCTTATCCAGCAGCTGCACGGTCAGCACCGGGCGCTCGCGGGCAGTATCCGCCACCGCAATGCCCCGGTACTTCACGCGGCTGACGTCAGACAACGGCTCGGCTTCCAGATGGATCGGATGATCCGGTGCGGCAACGTACACGCTGACCAGCTTGTAAAGCTTACGGCTGTTAATTTCTGTTGATGAGCGAAAGTGCATATCCGGGGCGATCACGATGTCTGCGCGCCCCTGCTCAAGGCGCTCCCACGCGCCGGCCAGCACTTCAGTGATCAGCGACACCTGCGTATTGGCTTTCAGCGCCAGCTTTTCAATCAGCGGGAACAGTTTCGTTGCCGGCGACAGCGCTTCACACACGATGGTTATATGGGTTTCCCAGCCGCGCGCCAGCGCTTCGGCATCCACGGTCAGTTTATCTGCCGCTTCCAGCAGCACGCGGCCACGTTCAAGCAGCATACGGCCAACGTTGGTGAATTTTGTCCGATGACCTGAGCGGTCGAATAACACCACATCCAGCTCTTCCTCCAGCTTCTGCATGGTGTAGCTCAGGGCAGAAGGGACGCGGCCCAGCTCGTCGGCAGCCGCGGCAAAGCTGCCCCGGCGGTCTATCGCATCCATGACCCGTAAGGCTTCCAGTGTGAGTGCGCGATCCTTAGCCATTCTTTTCTCTTTCAGGAAATTTGAATATAGCGACCAGATTAACTGGCTAACAATCACACGTCCAGACGCTTACCATTTATCCATTGATATTTTTAACTGAGGCGACCGCCATGATTACCAGCAGAACGGCAAAAGAGTGCGGCACCGCTGACTTTGGCTGGCTGCAAGCCCGCTACACGTTTTCCTTTGGTCACTACTTCGATCCCAAGCTGATGGGCTATGCCTCTTTGCGGGTGCTGAATCAGGAAGTGCTGGCACCGGGGGCGAGTTTTCAGCCGCGAACTTATCCGCGCGTTGACGTGCTCAATCTGGTGTTGCAGGGCGAGGCCGAGTATCGCGACAGTGAAGGTCATAGCGTGCGGGTGAAAGCCGGAGAAGCGGCGCTGTTATCTACGCAGGCCAGCGTCAGCTACAGCGAGCTGAACACCCGCGAGAAACAGCCACTGACGCGGATGCAGCTGTGGCTGGATGCCTGCCCCGAGCATGAAAACCCAATTACCCAGAAAATGATGCTGCCGGATGCGAAGCATTTCCTGCTGGCCTCGCCGGATGGTGAAGCAGGCAGCCTGCAGTTGCGCCAGAGCGTGTGGATCCATCATCTGGATTTAGCCGCAGGCGATCATATTTCGATACCGATCCGCGGACCGCGTGCTTATTTGCAGTCGATTCACGGGCAGGTTGATGCACAGGGCGCTGTCAGCAACGAATCGCAAAGACTGGCCTGTGGCGATGGGGCATTTATTCATCAGGAAAACAGCCTGACCGTGTCTGCCAGCACACCATTGCGCGCGCTGCTGATTGATTTGCCGGTCTGAGTTTTTCGGATTTCAGAAAGGTGAAAGCCCGCGCAGTTAACACTGCGCGGGCTTTCTTTTTGACGAGGGAGTTGACCGTTAAGCCGGGTTCTGTCGTGGACAGTCATTCGTCTAGGCCAGCAATCGCTCACTGGCTCAAGCAGCCTACCCGGGTTCAGTACGGGCCGTACCATGTGAACCCCTATTTGGCCTTGCTCCGGGTGGAGTTTACCCTGCCACGGACTGTTGCCAGCCGCGCGGTGCGCTCTTACCGCACCCTTTCACCCTTACCTGATCCCACTTGCGTGGGCCATCGGCGGTTTGCTCTCTGTTGCACTTGTCGTAAGCTCGCGCTTCCCAGGCGTTACCTGGCACCCTGCCCTATGGAGCCCGGACTTTCCTCCCCTCCATCTGTCTCCCCCGAAAGGGACGGCAACGAAGCGGCGACTGTCTGGTCAACTCCGCGGCGGATGATAGGGGAAAATCACCTACTTGTCACCCTCTTGCTCATCAAGCGCGTATTTATACAACGCATTCTTCTTCACACCGTGAATTTCTGCAGCCAGCGCGGCGGCTTTTTTCAGCGGAAGTTCTTTTTGCAGCAGCGCCAGCGTGCGCAACGCTTCCGCCGGCAAAGCCTCGGTATCGGCTTTATGACCTTCAACGATCAGCACCATTTCGCCACGCTTGCGGGTTTCATCTTCCAGCACCCAGGCGAGCAATGCGCCAACCGCGTCACCACGAATATTTTCCCAGGTTTTGGTCAGCTCGCGGGCGAGCACCACGTAGCGATCCGGCCCCCAGACTTCAACCATATCTTGCAGGCTGTCGAGCAACCGGTGGGTCGATTCGTAGAAAATCAGCGTGCGCGACTCTTCGATCAGGGCCTGAAGTGTATCTTTTCGTGATTTCGTTTTGGCAGGCAGAAAGCCTTCATAACAGAAGCGGTCGGACGGCAAACCGGCGGCAGACAATGCCGCAATCGCCGCACAGGCACCCGGCAGTGGTACAACGCGCACACCCGCTTCACGGCAACAGCGCACCAGATGGTAGCCAGGGTCATTGATCAGCGGCGTTCCTGCATCGGAAACCAGCGCAATGCTTTGACCTTCCTGAAGTTTTGATAATAAATGCTCCGCTTTTTGCTGTTCATTATGATCATGAAGCGGATACATTTTTGCGCTGATACCAAAGTGATGCAGCAATAATCCGGTATGACGGGTATCCTCCGCCGCAATCAAATCCACGCTGCTCAGCACGGCCAATGCCCGTTGGGTGATGTCCCCTAAATTGCCGATTGGCGTGGGTACGATGTACAGCGTTGATGCAGAAATATCTGCTTGATCGTGTTGATTCATTGTTTCATCCGGATTGCCGATTTAATATTGAGCATCTTGAAAAAACATCACTGGAAACTGAATGCCTTCCTCAATGACTTTTCGTACCCGTTCGGGACGTTTACTCCCTGCCATTATCGTGGCGATGCTTCTCGCCAGCTGTACCGGTCAGGCGCCACAGGCACCGACTGAAAGTGTCCAGGGCGCGGCGACTGGCAGCTCTGATTATTATCTGCAACAGGCACAGCAAAGCGGTGATGATAACAAGGCTGACTGGCAATTGCTTGCAGTGCGTGCCCTGGTGCGTGAAGGCAAAGCGGCTGAAGCCTACAATCAGTTGAAGACCCTGCCGCAAGAACTCACTGCCGCGCAGCAGCTGGAGCAAAAGCTGACGACGGCCGAAGTGCAACTGGCCATTAAAGATTTCGCCCCTGCGGCGACCACGCTGAGCACCATCGATCCGACTGCGCTGACCAACGATCAGAAGGCGCGTTACTATCAGGCGCAAATCGATGCCAGCCAGGGACGTGTCAGCCTGGGCGTGATCCGCGCGTATATTGCGCAGGAGCCACTGTTGCAGGGCCAGCCGCATCAGGACAATATCGATCGTACCTGGATGTCGCTGACGCAACTTTCCCCGCAAGATGCGAGCAGCATCGTGATCAACGCGGATGAAAATACATTGCAGGGATGGCTGGATTTACTCAGCGTCTGGCAGAGTAACAAGCAGGATCCCGATCTGCTGAAAGCCGGTATTAAAGACTGGCAGCGCCGTTATCCGGTCAATCCGGCCGCAAAAAACCTGCCAACGCAGCTTAATAACGTGCTGACGTTCCAGCCTGCTTCTACCGGTAAAATCGCCCTGTTCCTGCCGATGAGCGGCCCGGCGCAGGTTTACGGTAACGCCATTCAGCAAGGTTTTAACGCGGCAATGACCGGTCAGGTGTCACAACCTGCGCCACAAGGTGCTGCTGCCGATCAAAACGCTCAGGCGCAACCGACGGTTGATCCGAATGCGGCCGTCAGCACCTCAGCGCCGGAGGCGACAGCCACCCAGGCTGAACAGCCACAAACGCCTGCGCCTGTCGCCACTCCGGTAGCCAGCAGTAATGCTCAGGTCAAAGTTTACGACACGAATGGTCAGCCTCTGGCCGCGCTTCTCACCCAGGCGCAGCAAGATGGCGCAACGCTGGTTGTCGGTCCTCTGCTCAAAGATCAGGTCAACGAACTCGCTTCTGACCAGACACCGCTGAATGTTTTAGCGCTCAATCAGCCAGAAACTGAGAAAAACAGCCCGAATATCTGTTACTTTGCCCTCTCTCCGGAAGACGAGGCGCAGGATGCCGCACGTCATATGTGGTCACAGCAAAAACGGATGCCGCTGTTGCTGGTTCCGCGTGGCAACTTTGGCGACCGTATCGCGCAGGCTTTTGCCAATGAATGGCAGAAACTGGGCGGTCAGACTGTCCTCAAGCAGGGGCTGGGTTCAGCGGGTGAATTGCGCTCTTCTATCGGCAGCGGTATCCGTCTGACCGGTACCCCGGTGATGACCAGCAATACCGCCGCTCCTGCCCAGGCACAGGGCGTGACTATTGGCGGGATCACCATCCCGGCGCCACCGACCGATGCGCAAATCGTGCAGGGCAGTTCAGGAGGTGCCGTGGATTCGGTGTACGTCGTCGCCACGCAAAGCGAACTGACGCTGATCAAGCCGATGCTCGACATGAGCGGCAGTGGCCGTTCACGTCCGTCCGTGTACGCCAGTTCCCGCAGCTATCAGGCCGGTGCAGGCCCGGATTATCGTCTGGAAATGGAAGGCGTTCAGTTCAGCGACATTCCGTTGCTGGCGGGCTCTAATCCGGCGCTGATGCAACAGGCCTCCGCGAAATTCGGTAACGACTACTCACTGGTGCGTCTGTACGCGATGGGGATTGATGCCTGGAGTCTGGCGAATCACTTCTCTCAAATGCGCACCCTGCCGGGCTTTGAAGTCTCCGGCAGTACCGGGGATTTGAGCGCCAACAGCAATTGCGTTATCCACCGTAAAATGCCGTGGCTGCAATACCGTCAGGGCTCACTGCTGCCGGTTTCCTCTTAAGAACGGCTATCGCCACTCTCGGGAACCGCTCTTCAGAACCGGTATTCCGAGAGTGGCAGGTACAAGGATGTACTGATGTTTGAAAAAGTGTCAACGCCGCGGTTCACTGGCGCAAAATCGTGTGGAAACCAGTATGAAGCTTTCGCACGTCGCTACCTTGAGAGCGCCGGATTATTCTTTGTGGCTGCCAATGTGGCGTGCCGCACCGGAGAGATCGACCTGATCATGCGCGACCAGCAAACCTGGGTGTTTGTTGAAGTTCGCTACCGGCGCACCGCCCGTTTTGGCGGCGCAGCGGAAAGCGTAACGCGTCAAAAACAGCAGCGTTTGTTAAGCGCTGCGTCTTTCTGGCTTGCAGGACGCCATGCAAGCTTTGACACATCATCTTGCCGTTTTGATGTTTTTGCCATCACCGGTAGCCAGATAGAATGGCTGCGTGATGCCTTCAATGCGGAATAAATATTATGACGACTGACTGGACGAAAACCCGTGCTGGATAGAATCAAAGTCTGCTTTACCGAAAGTATCCAAACCCAGATTGCCGCGGCAGAAGCCTTGCCTGACGCGATTTCCCGCGCCGCAATGACGCTGGTGCAATCGCTGCTTAACGGCAATAAAATTCTCTGCTGCGGTAACGGCACCTCTGCGGCAAATGCCCAGCATTTTTCCGCCAGTCTGATTAATCGTTTTGAAACTGAACGTCCCAGCCTTCCTGCAATCTCACTATGTGCAGATAACATTGTGCTGACCGCCATCGCTAACGACCGGCTGCATGATGAAATCTATGCCAAACAGGTGCGGGCCTTAGGCCAGGCGGGCGACGTCCTGTTGGCTATTTCTACGCGCGGCAACAGCCGTGATATTGTCAAAGCCGTTGAAGCCGCGGTCACCCGTGATATGACCATTGTGGCGCTTACAGGTTATGACGGCGGCGAGCTGGCGGGTTTGCTGGGGCCTCATGATGTTGAGATCCGAATCCCGTCTCATCGCAGCGCCCGTATTCAGGAAATGCATATGCTCACAGTGAATTGCCTCTGTGATCTGATTGATAGCACGCTGTTCCCTCACCAGGACGATTAAGGAGATCAAATGAAGGCAAGTCCTCTCTTTGCAATACTGTTTAGCGCCCTTCTGCTACAAGGTTGCGTTGCCGCCGCAGTGGTTGGCGTTGCTGGCGTTGCCACCAAAACCACCACGGACCCGCGTACCGTCGGCACACAGGTTGATGACAGCACGCTGGAAGCCAGGGTGTCTAATGCCATCAGCAAAGACAAACAGCTGAAGGACGAAGCGCGTATTGTGGCGACGGCGTATCAGGGCAAAGTCCTGCTGACCGGCCAGACCCCGACACCGGATATGGCCGCGCGCGCCAAGCAGATCGCGGTTGGCGTTGAGGGTGCAACGGAAGTGTATAACGAGCTTCGCACCGGTAAACCTGTGACCATGGGTACCGCCTCTACCGATACCTGGATCACCACCAAAGTCCGCTCGCAGTTGCTGACCAGTGATTCAGTGAAATCTTCCAACGTGAAAGTGACCACTGAAAACGGCGAAGTCTTCCTGCTGGGTCTGGTGACACAGGATGAAGGTAAATCTGCGGCAGGTATCGCGGCAGGTGTCAGCGGCGTGAAACACGTGACCACGGCATTCACCTACGTGAAGTAATTCCGGCGGCCATCACGAAAAAGGACAGCGCATTGGCTGTCCTTTTTTTATGTGCGTTGCTCAGGAAATTAATGCAGTTTATGTTCCACCAGGAAAGACTCACCGCCGAGCTGGCTCATCTGGCGCAGGATCCACTGTTGCCTGCGAATGACGTAGGCTGAAGGCGCGTTGACCTTAAACAGGTGTGGATTGGGGAGCACGGCAGCCAGTAATGCCGCCTGAGAAGCGGTCAGTTTGCTGGCCGGTTTATGGAAGAAATGCTGTGCCGCCTGTTCAACGCCAAAGACACCGTCGCCGAACTCCACGATGTTCAGATAAACCGTCAGAATGCGTCGCTTTGTCCATACCGTTTCAATGCCAACGGTCAGCCCGGCTTCCAGCCCTTTGCGGATCCAGCTGCGACCATCCCACAAAAATAAATTCTTGGCCGTCTGCTGCGAAAGCGTCGATGCACCGCGCATTTTTCCGCCGTCTTTATCACTGTCCAGCACCGACTGAATGGCATCCACATCAAATCCCCAGTGTTCAGGGAATTTCTGGTCTTCCGCCGCCATCACCGCCAGCGCCATCGGCGAGGAAATGTCATCCATCGCCACCCAGTCGGAATGTGCGACGTAACCAAAGTCACCGGTCAGCCACGCCGATACCTGCCTTTCCACCATCACGGCAGAAAAAGGCACCGGTAAAAAGGCGAAAATCACAATTCCTGCTATCCATAAGCAGGGTAACAGTATCAGCACACGTTTGAGCCATAACAGTGGCTTACGTAAAAGACCTTTTTTTGCAGATTTATTCATTAAGCGCTTTCCGTAACACATCTGACCATCTAATCAATCTCCGCAAGAACCACCGGATTCGGGCTAGCGAAACCAAGACACAGATTGCTAACAATCTGGTCAGGCCTATCCCATTTTTAACCGCACATTAACCAAATTAAAAGGCTTTTGATCCATATCATCAATGAGTTCCAGATCCTGGGAACCGGTTCCCAGGGGTTTTCACTCCCCGGCATCGACTGTATTCTTTTGCTACATTCCGTAACAATTCATAAATTTATTGATTAACAAAACTTATACATTCAATTTTAGATAGTGAACGAAAACTCATCAGATACTCGCCAGCCTCTGGCGTCACTAAGTCAAATCGGTTACTCAAAAAAACCACAATGCAGACGAAAATTCACACAACGGACGGGTATTCAGGACGTCTACCTAAGTGAAATTATTTCACTACTGCAAATCAGATGAAATCTTATGCCATTTAACAGACGGTCCGAATCCACTTTCACGCATACACCATGGTTTACAGTAAGTTGCCGCGGGTTCCGTGCAGCGTGTTCAGGGGGACTACGCACAGTTTTTGTAGAAAAAACCAGCAAATCGCCGTCTGAATTTTCACGAACATAAGCAAAATTGCATGCCGTCATAACGTCATCAACAACCTTCATTTGTATTCTCTCAAAAATCCTGCGATAAAGACTTGATGTTTTGTATAGACAAAGACTAATCTACATCACAGTTTTTAATGAATGTTGTAACAGTTCAGCTTATATTTGTTATGTTGATGGCTACAGGATGTATTAGACTTACCCTGAATTCCAAGACCTGCGAAATCCAAACCCTAACAACTATCGTGGGTTACCATTTTCCCTGGTGTTGGCGCAGTATTCGCGCACCCCGGCTTCGGCTGGGGTTATTTTTTTTCAGCGTTTGAAGTCCATTCACGCAACACCTGAATATCATTTCGCCACTCCGCCTTCAGCTCATCAATCCATTCCTGAACGTTATCCCACCAGGCCGGCAATGTTGGCGTTTGAATTTGTTGCGCCAGTTGCTGTAAATGCTTCAGACCGACAGAACCCGCTGCACCTTTGATTTTATGCCCTTCTTCAGCAATGCCTTTCTGGTCACGCGCCGTCATGTTGGAATCCAATACCGCGAGATAACCCGGCATCATTTTTTCAAACATATCTGCACTCTGATAAATCAGTTGCGGGCCCACCAGGTCGATGTACTGCTCCAGCATGGCGGTATCGAGTAAAGTTTCGCTGTCTTTCATCACTGCAGGCTCCTTTTCCATCACGGATACTTCTGGCTGATGATCCCAAAACTGCTGGATCATCGCGGTCAGGGCAGAAACAGACAGCGGCTTGCTCAGCACGTCGTCCATTCCGGCGTCGAGATACTCTTTTTTGTCTTTGAGCACGTTGGCCGTCAACGCAATCAGCGGCGGCAAATGCTTACCGGCGTAATCGGTGCGTAATTTGCGGGCGATATCCAGCCCCGTCATGTCAGGCAGCTGGATATCCAGCAGAACCAGGTCGAATTCGTCGGGATCGAACATCTCCAGCGCATCATGCCCGTTCATTGCCACTTCCACGCTGTTACCCAGTTTCTCCAGCACCGAACGCGCCACAATGACGTTCAGCTCGATATCTTCCACCAGCAACACATGAAGCGCCGGCAGCGGCATCTCCTCCTCTTTATCGTCGCTTTGCGTCACCGGCGCATCCAGCGTCGGCGCACGCACCGTCAGCGTGAAGCAGGAACCCTGCCCCGGCACGCTGCTGACGGTAATATCGCCGCCCATCGCCTGCGCCAGACGCTTAGAAACGGCCAGACCGATCCCGGTTCCGGTTGCGGGTTTGCCACCGTTACGGTCTTTCACCTGATAGTACATGGCGAAGATTTTATCCTGCTCATCCTGCGGAATGCCCATTCCCGAATCGCGCACCACGAAGCGCAGCATGTCGTTCGCTTCGTAATGGACGCTCAGCACGATTTCCCCTTCACGGGTAAATTTGACGGCGTTACCGATCAGGTTCCATAAAATCTGCCGTAAGCGCGTGCCGTCGGTGGTGATGCTCCGCGGCAAGGGTAAATCCGGATCCATGATGAATTTCAGCCCTTTCGGCTGTGCCAGAAGGCCGGAGAGGTTTTCCAGATCGGACAGGAACTCGGTGAAATCGACCGTCTGGTTATCGAGCTGCACTTTGCGGCGCTCGATTTTGTCCATTTCAATGATGTCGTTGAAGATATTGCCGAGGGTGATGGCGCTGACGTGAATGGTTTTGAGGTAGCTGTGCTGCTCTTTGTCCAGTTCTGTGTCCAGCAGGATGCGGCTGAGCCCGACGATGCCGTTAAGCGGCGTACGCAGCTCGTGGCTGATGGTCGAGATAAACGTCGTCTTTTCCCGGCTGGCGTTCTCCAGCGCGTCCTGATAGCGCTTACGCTCGGTAATATCGCGCCCGAAGCCCATCAGGCCGTGGCGTTTACCGATGCGATCGTAGAACGGCACCTTGCGCAGCTCGAAACAGGCTTTCCGCCCGTCCGGATAGACCAGCCATTGTTCGTAGGTGAGGGAAACGTTGTGGCGGAACACCTTCTCATCGGTCTCCACCACCTTCTCGGCGATATCGGGGGTATAGACATCGTTCGGCGTCAGACCGATCAGTTGCTTCTCGCTTTTGCCGGTGAGCAATTCCATCGCACGGTTACAGCCGGAGAATTCTTTGTCTTCGTTACGGTAATACACCAGATCCGGTGAAGCATCGAGGAAGGAGCGCAGTAACGCCGATTGCTGACTCAGTTCGATCTGCGCCTGTTCACGATGATGCATTTCGAGTTTCAACTTATCGACCACGGCCAGACGCGCTTCTTCTGCTTTGACGCGGTCAGCAATTTCCTGATTCAGCTGGGTAATATTGTCTTTCAGCTGCTGATTCAGTTCGAGATCGCGATGGCGCATCTCTTCAAGCTTATCGACCAAACGGGTGAGACGCTGGCGCGACTCCTCGAGCTGCTCCACCACCACCGACAGAAAGTACACTGCCCAGGGGGTGATCAGTAATCCAAAGAAAATGGACCGGACGACGTCGATACTTTCCACCTGACCACGCAACAGCATGGTCACCGCCATCTGAACAATCATCGCCAGCACCACCAGCGCAGAAGCCAGAAGCAGTGAGAATCTCACCAGCCCCAGTTTGACCATCAGATCGACATAATACTGCGCTAAAACCCGGATTTGCTTCATAACGGTTCCCTTAAAACGAAGTCGACTGAATCATACCGCAAAACCTTGCCGGGGTGAGCGCGGGGCGGTATTGAGCTGAAAGTTTGTGACCTGCACCGTGCAGGGGCTTACGGTGGTGCAATGCGGGAAATAAGTGCAGAGATATTGACTAATTTCTGCCGCGATATTATTAATATCGGCCGGCAATTTTCTGCCCGTTGCCAGGCCAACTGCCCTCTGGCTAACGTATTTCTCTTTTCACTCCCTAATCCTTTCCCTAAAGGCGCTGCCCGCACAGGCATAACTATTCATTATTACTGCAAATAAAGTCATTCATGGCAGTATGAATAATTCTTATTACATCCGCTGCATTAGCACATTATTACGGCCCGGTTAAAAACAGTGACAAACCGCATGGGGGCTGTGTTTTGCAGTATAAAATACTGGTAAATAGTCGCCTGCCAGCATGGTGCGGAGATCTGAAGCTTTCTCCATAGTGAGTCAGCTCACACTTTACAGGCATGACCACACCGAAATTACGCCAATAAAATCACCATAATCTATATATATTTCAAATAATTAAATCCCTTTATATCACTTTTAATATAACTTAAATCGCCATTTGACCTGTCAATGCTTTCTCGCTAAGTTGGGAGTCCGCTGGAAGCAATCTCGACGGGTGAGCAACTCGTCATATTTATGCAGTAATTGAAGACTCCCTCATTAAAACAAGTCAACCACCACTTGTGAGAACCATCACGAGAGGCCTTTGACGGAGATGCCCGGGCATTCAACGCACCGCAAGAGTGCGCGAAAATGCGAGCAATCTCTGTCTATAAGTCCCCTCGCGGTTGGTGTGAGAGTCTCGCAGAGCCTGGGGAGGTTCACGTTATGTTGTACGATAAATCCCAAGAGAGGGACAACTGTGGTTTCGGCCTGATCGCTCATATAGAAGGCGAACCTAGCCATAAGGTCGTGCGTACAGCCATTCACGCGCTGGCCCGTATGCAACACCGTGGCGCGATCCTTGCTGACGGCAAGACCGGCGACGGCTGTGGCCTGCATTTACAGAAACCGGATCGGTTCTTCCGGATGATCGCCGAAGAGCGCAACTGGCGTCTGGCGAAGAACTATGCCGTCGGCATGCTATTCCTCAGCAAAAACGAAACAGAAGCGGCTGCCAGCCGCCGCATTGTTGAAGAAGAGTTGCAAAACGAAACGCTGTCCGTGGTGGGCTGGCGTGACGTTCCGACCAATCCGGACGTTCTCGGTGAAATCGCGCTTTCCTCCCTGCCCCGTATCGAACAGATTTTTGTCAACGCGCCTGCCGGCTGGCGTCCGCGTGACATGGAGCGTCGCCTGTATATGGCGCGCCGCCGCATTGAGAAACGCATTCAGGATAAAGATTTCTATGTGTGCAGTTTCTCCAACGTGGTCACGATCTATAAAGGCCTGTGTATGCCTGCGGATCTGCCACGCTTCTATTTAGACCTGGCCGACCTGCGTCTCGAATCGGCGATCTGCCTGTTCCACCAGCGCTTCTCGACCAACACCGTTCCGCGCTGGCAGCTGGCTCAGCCCTTCCGCTATCTGGCGCACAACGGCGAAATCAACACCATCACCGGTAACCGTCAGTGGGCGCGTGCCCGTGCGTATAAATTTAAAACACCGCTGATCCCCGATCTGCAAGATGCTGCGCCTTTCGTCAATGAAACCGGCTCCGACTCCAGCTCGCTGGATAACATGCTGGAACTGTTCCTGGCGGGCGGGATGGATCTGCTGCGCGCGATGCGTTTGCTGGTGCCGCCAGCCTGGCAGCAGAACCCGGATATGGACAACGATCTGCGTGCGTTCTTCGACTTTAACTCCATGCACATGGAACCGTGGGACGGCCCGGCCGGTATCGTTATGTCAGATGGCCGTTATGCCGCCTGTAACCTCGACCGTAACGGTCTGCGCCCGGCGCGTTATGTCATCACGAAAGACAAGCTGATCACCTGCGCATCTGAAGTCGGGATCTGGGACTATCAGCCGGACGAAGTGGTCGAAAAAGGCCGCGTCGGACCTGGCGAACTGATGGTAATCGATACCCGCAGCGGCAAGATCCATCACTCCGCTGAAACCGACAACGACCTGAAAGGCCGTCATCCTTACAAAGAGTGGATGGAGAAAAACGTTCAGCGTCTGGTGCCGTTCGAAGATCTGCCGGAAGATCAGGTTGGCAGCCGCGAGCTGGATGACACTACGCTGGAAACCTTCCAGAAACAGTTCGGCTACAGCAGCGAAGAACTTGATCAGATCATCCGCGTACTGGGTGAAAACGGTCAGGAAGCCGTCGGCTCGATGGGTGATGACACGCCATTTGCCGTGCTCTCCAGTCGTCCACGCATTATTTATGACTACTTCCGCCAGCAGTTTGCGCAGGTGACCAACCCGCCAATCGATCCGCTGCGCGAAGCCCACGTGATGTCTCTGGCGACCAGCATTGGCCGCGAGATGAACGTGTTCTGCGAAGCCGAAGGTCAGGCCCACCGTCTGAGCTTCAAATCACCTATTCTGCTGTGGTCTGACTTTAAACAGCTCACCACGCTGGACAGCAAACACTATCGCGCGGAAACGCTGGACCTGACTTACGATCCGAGCGAACAGAACATGGAGCAGTTCGTCCAGAAACTCTGTGACGAAGGCGAGCAGAAAGTGCGCAACGGCGCCGTATTACTGGTGCTGTCTGACCGAAATATTTCGGCCAACCGCCTGCCGCTGCCTGCGCCAATGGCCGTCGGCGCGCTGCAACTGCGTCTGGTTGAGAAAAGCCTGCGCTGCGATGCCAACATCATTGTTGAAACCGCCAGCGCCCGCGACCCGCATCATTTCGCCGTGCTGATTGGTTTTGGTGCCACGGCGGTTTATCCGTATCTGGCCTACGAAACCCTGGCAAAACTGGTCGACTCTCAGGTCATCGAGAAGAAATACCGTGAAGTGATGTTGAATTACCGCAACGGCATCAACAAAGGCTTGTACAAGATCATGTCCAAAATGGGCATCTCAACCGTGGCCTCTTACCGTTGCTCCAAACTGTTTGAAGCGGTCGGTCTGGCAAAAGATCTGTGCAACACCTGCTTCAACGGCGTGGTCAGCCGTATCGGCGGTGCCGGTTATACGGATTTTGAACAAGATCTGCTGAACCTGTCCAAACGCGCGTGGCTGAAACGCAAAACGCTGGATCAGGGCGGCCTGCTGAAATTTGTCCACGGTGGCGAATATCACTCTTATAACCCGGACGTGGTCACCACCCTGCAAACCGCAGTGAACAGCGGTGATTACGACGATTATAAAAAATACGCCAAACTGGTTAACGAGCGTCCGGTTGCGACACTGCGTGACCTGTTGAAAGTGACACCAAAAGGCCAGCCAATCCCGGTGGATCAGGTGGAACCGGCGGAAGGCTTGTTTACCCGCTTCGATACCGCGGCGATGTCTATCGGTGCGTTAAGCCCGGAAGCGCATGAATCTCTGGCCGAAGCGATGAACAGCATCGGCGGACGTTCTAACTCCGGCGAAGGCGGCGAAGATCCGGCACGTTACGGTACCAATAAAGTGTCCCGTATTAAGCAGGTCGCTTCCGGTCGTTTCGGTGTAACACCGGCGTACCTGGTGAATGCTGACGTTATTCAGATCAAAGTCGCACAAGGTGCAAAACCAGGCGAAGGTGGCCAGTTGCCGGGTGACAAAGTGACGCCGTACATCGCGAAACTGCGTTATTCCGTGCCGGGCGTGACCCTGATTTCTCCACCGCCGCACCACGATATCTATTCTATCGAGGATCTGGCACAGCTGATTTTCGACCTGAAACAGGTCAATCCGAAGGCGATGATTTCGGTGAAGCTGGTTTCTGAACCGGGCGTCGGCACTATCGCCGTCGGCGTGGCGAAAGCCTATGCGGATCTCATCACCATCGCCGGCTACGATGGCGGCACCGGCGCAAGCCCGCTGTCTTCGGTGAAATACGCCGGTTGTCCGTGGGAACTGGGTCTGGTGGAAACACAGCAGGCACTGGTCGCCAACGGCCTGCGTCATAAAATCCGTCTGCAGGTGGATGGCGGCCTGAAAACTGGCCTCGACATCATCAAAGCGGCGATTCTGGGCGCAGAAAGCTTCGGTTTCGGTACCGGCCCTATGGTCGCACTGGGCTGTAAATACCTGCGTATTTGCCACCTGAATAACTGCGCAACCGGCGTGGCAACTCAGGACGATAAACTGCGTCGCAACCATTATCACGGCCTGCCAGAACGCGTAGTGAACTACTTCAAGTTCATCACGCAGGAAACCCGTGAAATCATGGCTGAACTGGGCGTGAGCCAGCTGGTCGATCTGATTGGTCGTACCGATCTGCTGACCGAGCTGGATGGCTTCACCGCCAAACAAAACAGTCTGGATCTTTCTGCGATGCTGGCAACCGCCACGCCGCATGAAGGCAAAGCGGTGTACTGCACCGAAAGCAACCCGGCGTTCGATAAGGGTCAGCTGAACAAAGACATTCTGGAGCAGGCTGCGCCGCACATCGATTCCAGGCAGAGCAAAGCGTTCTACTTCGATATCCGCAACACTGACCGCTCCGTCGGCGCTATGTTGTCCGGTGCGATTGCTGAGAAACATGGCGATCAGGGTATGGCGGCAGATCCGGTACGCATTAACTTCAACGGCACCGCGGGCCAGAGCTTCGGCGTCTGGAACGCAGGCGGCGTCGATTTGATGCTGACCGGCGACGCGAACGACTACGTGGGCAAGGGCATGGCCGGTGGCCGCATTGCCATCCGTCCACCAATAGGTTCAGCGTTCCGCAGCCACGAAGCCAGCATCATCGGTAACACCTGTCTGTACGGCGCTACCGGCGGCAAAATGTTTGCTGCGGGCCGTGCGGGTGAACGTTTCGCCGTGCGTAACTCCGGTGCCATCACCGTGGTTGAAGGCATTGGCGATAACGGTTGTGAATACATGACCGGCGGCATTGTGTGTGTGCTCGGTCGTACCGGCGTCAACTTCGGCGCAGGCATGACCGGTGGCTTCGCTTACGTTCTTGATGAAGACGGCGAATTCCGCAAACGCGTTAACCCGGAACTGGTTGAAGTCCTGGAAGTGGCCGATCTGGCTATCCATGAAGAGCATCTGCGCGGTTTGATCATCGAACACGTACAGTTGACCGCCTCGGCCCGTGGTGAAGAAATTTTGGCGAACTGGCCTGAATGGGCAGCGAAATTTGCTCTGGTAAAACCGAAGTCCAGTGATGTCAAAGCATTGTTGGGTCACCGTAGTCGTTCCGCAGCTGAGCTGCGGGTACAAGCGCAGTAAGAGGTTAAGATGAGTCAAAACGTTTATCAATTTGTCGACTTACAGCGTGTTGATCCGCCTAAAAAAGCGCTGAAGATCCGTAAAATTGAGTTTGTGGAAATTTACGAGCCGTTCTCAGCAACTCAGGCTGCATCACAGGCAGACCGCTGTCTGTCCTGCGGTAACCCTTATTGCGAATGGAAATGCCCGGTTCACAACTACATTCCGAACTGGCTGAAACTGGCAAACGAAGGTCGCATCATGGAAGCCGCCGACCTCGCGCACCAGACCAACAGCCTGCCGGAAGTCTGCGGACGCGTTTGTCCTCAGGACAGACTGTGCGAAGGTTCCTGTACCCTGAACGACGAGTTTGGTGCGGTGACCATCGGTAACATCGAGCGCTACATCAGCGATAAAGCCATCGAAATGGGCTGGCGTCCGGATATGTCTCATGTGCATCCTACCGGCAAACGCGTGGCGATTATCGGCGCAGGTCCGGCAGGTCTGGCTTGCGCTGACGTCCTGACCCGTAACGGTGTGAAAGCAGTGGTTTACGATCGCCATCCGGAAATCGGCGGCCTGCTGACTTTCGGCATTCCTGCCTTCAAGCTGGAAAAATCGGTGATGACCAAGCGTCGTGAAATCTTCACGGAGATGGGGATCGAATTCCAGCTCAATACTGAAGTCGGTAAAGACATCACCATCGACGCTCTGCTGGCAGAATACGATTCTGTGTTCCTCGGCGTCGGGACTTATCAGTCCATGCGCGGTGGTCTGGCGAACGAAGATGCGCCGGGCGTGTACGATGCCCTGCCGTTCCTCATCGCCAACACCAAGCAACTGATGGGTTACGATGACAGTCAGGAAGAGCCTTACGTGACGATGGATAAGAAGCGCGTGGTGGTTCTCGGCGGTGGTGACACCGCGATGGACTGCGTGCGTACGTCAATTCGTCAGGGCGCAACGCATGTGACCTGTGCGTACCGTCGTGATGAAGAGAACATGCCGGGTTCACGTCGTGAAGTGAAGAATGCGCGCGAAGAAGGGGTGGATTTCAAATTCAACCTGCAACCGCTGAGCATCGAACTGAACGATTCAGGCCGCGTCTGTGGCGTGCGTATGGCGCGTACCGAACTTGGCGCGCCGGATGCTCATGGCCGCCGTCGTGCAGAAATCGTCGCGGGTTCCGAACATGTGATGGAAGCCGATGCCGTGGTGATGGCGTTTGGTTTCCGCCCTCACAAAATGGAATGGCTGGCAGCGCACGATGTTGAGCTGGATACTCAGGGCCGCATTCTGGCACCTGAAGGCAGCGACAACGCCTTCCAGACCAGCAACCCGAAAATCTTCGCCGGTGGCGATGCGGTTCGCGGATCGGATCTGGTGGTCACGGCGATTGCCGAAGGCCGTAAAGCGGCAGAAGGCATCATGAACTTCCTCGAAGTCTGATCCACTCTGTCATGAAAACGGGGCTGCCAGCGATGGCAGCCCCGTTGTTTTTGAGCGGGCTGAAACTAAAACGCCATCTCCTGCGCCAGCAAGGCGGCCCCCCGTAAACCGGCATCGTGCTGATGTTTTGCCATCAAAAGCGTGACACGGTAAACCTCCGGCTCTTCATTAAGAAACGTTTTCACCTGCGCCAAATAGCCTTCTGCCAGACCAATACTTCCACCCAAAACCACGCACTGACAATCCGTCGCTACTTTGATATCCGCGATTAATCTTGCCAGCACCCTGGCTGAACGCTGGATCAATGCGCCCGCTTGCAGATGCCCTGCCGCCGCATGAGCGAAAATCTGTTTGGCAGTGCAACCGGCTAAATCATCACGCGCTGCGCTGGCGATGCCTCGCCCTGATGCCATCGCCTCCACGCAACCCGTCCGGCCACAGCCACAGCGTGGCCCCTGCGGATCTGCCAGCGTGTGGCCGAAATGCCCCGCCAGCCCCTGCGTTCCTGTCAGCAATTTTCCGCCACTGATCATTGCGCCGCCCACACCGGTCGAGACAGTGAGAAAGACCATGTCAGTGATCTCCGCCGAAAGGGCGTGATATTCCGCCCACGCAGCCGCCTGCGCGTCATTGACGGCCATGCACGGCAGTTGCGTCAGCCGGGAGATCACCTCCACCAGCGGAAAATGGCTGAGGCCGCCGAGATTATCCGGGTTCAGCGCCGTGAGAATGCCCTGCCTGATAATACCGGTAGAAGCGACCGCGACCCGCTGCGCCTGTGAAACCAGCGGCGCGACCAGTTCCGCCAGCGCAGCCTGCAAGGCATCGGGCGTTTTACTGGCAGGCGTCGGGATTTCCCGCCGTCCGGTGAGAGTGAGATCGTTGCCCGCCAGCGCCGCCGCCAGTTTGGTGCCCCCGATATCGATCACCAGCGTGGTCATTTCGCGACCTTCACGATTTCATCCCGGAACCACTGGCAGACATGCTCAAGGCGGGTGATTGCCGAACCGACGGTGACCGCCCACGCGCCATTTTGCATCGCCTGAGCCGCCAGCGCAGGCGCGTTATAGCGCCCTTCGGCAATCACGCGGCATCCTTCATGACTCAGCGCTTTCACTAAGGCCAGATCCGGCTCTTCCGGTGTTTGCGCCGTGATATAACCTGACAGCGTCGTACCGATGATGTCAGCCCCCAGCCGGTGACAATCCAGTCCGTCCTGCACGCTGGAACAATCCGCCATTGCCAGCAGGTGATGCTGATGAATGCGTGCCAGCAGTTCCGCGACCGCCACCGGCCTTTCACGCTGTGTACCGTCAAACGCAATGATGCTGGCTCCTGCGCCTGCCAGCGCATCCACATCGGCCAGAAAAGGCGTGATACGCACCGGCGAATCTGGCAGGTCGCGTTTGATAATGCCGATGATTGGCACTGACACCCGTGCATGAGTGGCTCTGAGATTCTCAATACCTTCAATGCGCAGCGCCACCGCACCGGCCTGTTCTGCTGCCAGCGCCATGGCGGCCACAATATCAGGCTTATCCAGCGGGCTGCCGGGAACCGGCTGGCAGGAGACAATCAATCCGCCAGCCTGTGAAATCTGTGTATCCAGTGTTTCAAGCAATGACATATAAACTCCCTGCAAAATTCAGTTTCTGATCAATCCGCTCTTGGTGTTTTCCGGCTTCACTTTCACCGCACCGCTGAAAGGTTTGCCATCAATGGTGTCGTGCGTCCGCACGGCTTCAGGGTGGATCCAGCGCTGAACGCGTGACGGCATATCCAGCCCGATCAGCAGGATCACCACGAACGTCAGCCCGAAAGACAAGGACGCCAGCGCAGTGCCGAGATCCAGACGCTGGGCAATCGCCACCCCGATAACCGGTGCCAGTGCGCCACCCAGCGCGCCGACGTTGTAGGTAAAGCCCAGCCCGGCCGCACGCTGTTCGGTATCGAAATAACCGCCAATCAGTTTAGGCAGAATGCCGGAAATACCCTGACCCAACATTTGTTGCAGGAATAACAGTAATCCCAACACCCAGATATTTCCGCCGCCGATCGCAAAGACCGGAATAATAAGCAGCTGCGAGGCCAGCAGGCTGTACACGTACGCTTTACGCGTTCCCAGCCAGTCGCCGAGGAAACCGCCCACGCAGCACCCTACCGCTGCGCCAAAACCGCTGAAGAACAGCACGTGAGCCACCAGCGTCGGTGAATAGGCCAGTTCGGTTTTCAAATACGTCGGTAACAGCGCCTGAATCGGCCACGAATAGAGGAAGGCAAAGAAGACCACGACCATCAGCGTAACGCCGGTCGGCCAGCGTTTGCCGCTACTCTGCACCATAAAGCTGATGAAGACAGCCGCACACATCAGCCCCAGTATGGCAATCACTGCGGCGCTGCCCACATCGCCGGCGAAACAGAAATACAACGCGGTGGCCGCGACAATTGTCATACCGACGTTGACGACCCGATGTTTGCCGCGATAGAGAATATCCACCATGGTTTTGGTCGGTTGCTTATGGGCGAATTTCGCCTGCCAGTCTTCCGCTTCCGGAATATTTTTACGCAGCCAGAGGGCGAAAATAATCGGCAAGATGCCGATGAAAAACAGGGCGCGCCAGCCCCAGACCGGCACCACCAGGCTGTAAACCTGCGCGGCAATCACTGCACCCACCGAGAAGCCGGAAATCAGAAACCCGCTGGCTTTGTTGCGTAAATGCTTTGGCCAGCTTTCAATAACATAGGTGGCACTTGAGCCGTATTCTCCCGCCATGCCCATGCCGATAATCAGGCGTGCGAAAAACATCACCGTGAAGCCCGGCGCAAAACCGCAGGCGAGCGTCCCGACAGAAAACAACACGATACTGGTGATCATCGCCAGTTTGCGACCATAACGGTCGCCCATGGCGCCAAGCAGTAATCCGCCAAACCAGCGGGAGATAAACGCCGCAGAAATCAGACTCGCCGCCTGAACGCCGGTCAGGTCGAACTCGCTTTTAATTTCTGTCAGCACTAAGGCGATCAGAACAAAATCAAAACCATCCAAAAGGTAGCCAATCCAGGCGGCCGAAAATGCTTTCCATTGCGGTTTAGTCAAATGGCGAAACCATGAGATCTGTCGGGCATTGTTACGCATAAATCACCCCCGGGGCGGGTTTGCATCAACCCGCCCTTTGGTAAGGACTGATAAAGAATTGTTGATGCCGGAAAGCCCGGCATCAGGCGTCAGAACGCGCTACGTTCTGCCTGAAGTTGCGCCGCCAGCGCTTTAAGCGCCGGCAAATATTGCTCATCGACCGGCGCAAAAGGTTTGCGGCACAGCGGCACGGCCACGATATCCATGTAATGCAGAATCGTTTTCAGGCCGCGGAAAACGCCCGTTTTTATCAGCAGGTCGATGACCTTGTTGCATTCACTTTGCAAATGCATTGCTCGCGGCACATCCCCTTCCAGCACGGCTTTTTTGATCGCCATATAGCGCCAGCCCATCACGTTATAGGTACTGCCTATTCCGCCATCGGCACCCGCCAGCAGGCCGGATGCGAAGATTTCGTCGTAACCGTTGTAGAGCACCAAATCCGGATGCGCGCGGCGAATTTTTTCCATTTCATACAAATCGCCGGAGGTTTGTTTCAGCGCGCCCACGCCAGGCAGTTTGATCAGCGTGTCGATCTGATCCAGCGTCAGTTTCACGCCGCTGAGTGCCGGAATGTTATAGACCACCATCGGCAGGCCTTCGGCGGAATCCGTGACCGCACGGTAGTGGTCGCAATGTTCATTGAAGCTGAAAGGATAGTAGAACGGCGTCACGGCGGAGACGGCATCAAAGCCGTAACGGTGTGCGGCGGCGGCCAGCGTCTGGCTTTCACGTGTACTGATGGCACCGACGTGGGCGATTAACGTCACCTTGCCCTTCGCTTCTTCCGCCACGATTTCCAGCACCTGCTCACGTTCCTGAGAGCTTTGCAGAAAAGCTTCGCCGGTAGAACCACCAACGTACAGGCCATCGATCCCCTGCTCAATATTGAAACGTACCAGACGGCGCAGGCTGTCGGTGTCCACTTGTTGTTGCTGATTAAAAGGAGTGAGCAATGCCGGCATCACGCCCCGCAGATTCTGTTTCATAAACGCCTCTTGGTTATTGGGTTATCAGGCAAATCGATATACCTTTATACCTGTTATACCAGACCAAAAAACAAACACAATACAACGGAAGGTTCAGAATGTGATCCCGACCATAGGAAATAGTGATGGCTGATCAGAGGTGATCAAAGAGAGTGCGGGGGAGATCCCAGTTCAGAAATGATTACTTCTTCGATCCGCGCTTCGCCGATGACGCGTAATACGCCGCGAATACGCTTTTGAGATGCGTTTTCAGCGCGGCATCGGCGGCATCAGGATCACGAGCCTCAATAGCCCTGAAGATGTCGATATGCTGCTGATAACTGACGTTGTTATGCGCGTGCAACTCTTCCTGAGGGACGGAAGGACGCGCCGCAATCAGCCAGTCCAGCAAAGCCACGTGCACAACCATGAAGATCGGGTTGGCCGGGATTTCAGCCAGTTCACGGTGGAATTCAATATCAGAGCGGATGAAAAGATCGTTGTCATCAAGCGACTGGCTGTTCATTTCCAGCGCTTTGCCCAGGCGGGCAATCTGCTCGTCGGTGGCAAATTCTGCGGCGTAACGCACCAGGCTGGATTCGAAAAACATCCGCAACTGCTCGAAATGCGCAATCCCTTCAGGGCGCGCGAGGAAGTCTGTCGCCACACCGGATAATTCACTGATGATGGTGTCAGCCGAAGGACGTGACACCCGCGCCCGCTCGCCGTTGCTGATCTGCACCAGCCCTTTACGTTTAAGCGCCGCCAGCGCTTCACGCACGGAGGGGCGGCCAACGTTGAAAAATGTCATCAGTTCGCGTTCTGAAGGAAGTTGCTCACCTTCAGCAAATTCGCGCCTGCGGATCATTTGCTCCAGCTCTTCTTCCACCATGTCGGACAGCTTCTTGCGCGCAAGCGGTCGGCGACGCATCGCATGGCCGATGGTGTCTGTCGTCTCCGGGGGCTGATCGTCAAATGTGCTCATAGCGTCAGAATAAGACCTTTAAGAATGAAAGGTATGCGCGAATAATTTTGAATCATAACACAGCCATTACGCACTGGCGAAAGGAGACACAGGCAGAGACAGGCAATAAAAAACCCCGCGTATTAACGCAGGGTTTTTGTCAGGCTTTACAGAAAACCTGGGTTCATTCGACGACGTGTTACTTAACGACGCGTAATGCCGGGCGTCCACCGCGTGGTGGCGCAGGTGGCTCGTCATCAGGGCCTTCTTCCGTGACATCCGGTAAATCACCGTCAATCACAGACATAGTCGGTTCTGATGTCTCATCGTTGCTCAGGTTACCCGCGAAGGCACCTTCAGCTTCGTAAGCCGGTTCAGGCTCGAACATGGTTCCAGCCCCGTTTTCACGGGCATAAATCGCCAGTACAGCGGCAATCGGCACGAACACATTACGCGGCACACCGCCGAAGCGGGCGTTGAAACGTACATCGTCATTACCCAGTTCAAGATTACCGACGGCGCGAGGTGCAACGTTCAGAACAATTTGTCCGTCACGAGCAAACTCCATCGGAACCATGACGCCGGGCATCGTGACATCAACCACCAGGTGCGGAGTGAGCTGGTTATCGAGTAACCACTCATAAAAGGCCCGCAACAGGTAAGGCCGGCGCGGAGACATGTCGTTCATCTCCATACCTTAACCTCGTGTATGCAAACGCATTTCGCGCTCGGGTTCGGTCAGAGAAGCCAGGAATGCATCACGTTCGAATACGCGGGTCATGTAGCCTTTCAGCTCTTTAGAACCGGTACCGGACAGCTCAATACCCAGCTCTGGCAAACGCCATAACAGCGGTGCCAGGTAGCAATCGACCAGGCTAAACTCTTCGCTTTTGAAATAAGGCATGTAAGAGAAGATTGGCGCAATCGCCAGCAGCTCTTCGCGCAACTGCTTACGTGCTGCATCAGCTTCAGCAGCCGTACCTTGTTCAACCTGACGCATCAGAGAGTACCAGTCGTTTTCGATGCGGTGCATCATCAGACGGCTCTCACCACGTGCAACCGGATAAACCGGCATCAGTGGTGGATGCGGGAAGCGCTCATCAAGGTATTCCATGATGATGCGGGATTCGAACAGGGTCAGCTCACGATCGACCAGCGTTGGCACGGTGCGATAGGGGTTGAGGTCAATAAGATCCTGCGGCAGGTGATCCATCTCAACCTGCTCAATCTCGACACTGACACCTTTTTCGGCCAGTACGATACGTACTTGATGGCTAAAAATGTCGGTCGGGCCGGAAAACAGCGTCATTACCGAACGTTTGTTGGCAGCGACAGCCATGAAAACCTCCAAGTTATCTAGAATTATACAGCGAATAGCCAACTGTCAGGCTGCTATCCTGAACAATCATTTTATCGCCAGCCTGCAGTTTTTGTTCCGTAGTTTCATAGACAACCGTTGGCAGGGCGAACCCAACCAGGAAGCGCGGCAACGTCAACTGCTCGGCGAATAGGCACAAAAGTGTGTGATAGTTTACCAGATTTTACGCGTGCTGTGGGGACGGCGAGATGATTTCGTGGTGAATTGTGTGTCTGAAAATCATTAATGCCTGTTTTACACACGCCCTGGCGGAATGACGGGCATAAAAAAACCCGGTGTAGCACCGGGTTTTTGACGTTGATTTTCGTGCCGTAGCACTGTGCTGCATGAGCAGCAGAAAATTAACGCTTGGAGAACTGAGGACGACGACGTGCTTTACGCAGGCCGACTTTCTTACGTTCAACCTGACGAGCATCGCGAGTAACGAAGCCTGCTTTACGCAGTTCGCCACGCAGATTTTCGTCATATTCCATCAGTGCACGGGTGATACCGTGACGGATAGCGCCAGCCTGACCGGAGATACCACCACCTTTAACAGTGATGTACAGGTCAAATTTAGTAACCATATCGACCAGTTCCAGTGGTTGACGAACTACCATGCGGGCAGTTTCACGACCAAAGTACTGTTCCAGGCTACGCTGGTTGATTACGATGTTACCACTACCCGGTTTGATGAAAACACGAGCGGCGGAGCTTTTGCGGCGACCAGTGCCGTAGTATTGATTTTCAGCCATTGCCTATAATCCCGAATTAAATGTCAAGAACTTGCGGTTGTTGCGCCGCATGAGTGTGCTCGTTACCCGCGTAAACTTTCATTTTACGGTACATTGCACGACCCAACGGGCCCTTTGGCAACATGCCTTTAACCGCGAGCTCGATCACGCGTTCAGGACGGCGAGCGATCATCTCTTCAAAGGTCGCTTGCTTGATACCACCGATGTGGCCGGTGTGATGGTAATAAATCTTGTCGTTACGCTTGTTGCCGGTTACAGCAACTTTTTCTGCGTTCAGAACGATGATGTAATCACCAGTATCAACGTGCGGAGTGTATTCCGCTTTATGTTTGCCACGCAGACGGCGGGCCAGTTCAGTGGCCAGGCGACCTAAGGTCTTGCCGGTAGCGTCAACTACGAACCAGTCACGTTGTACGGTTTCCGGTTTAGCTGTAAAAGTTTTCATTAAAAGCTTACCCAATTAAAGTTACACGTTGGCGAACACCCGAACGCTTACTTGTTTATAAAATAAGTATTTGAGGTTCACACGACCATCGTCCAGCAAACCTACCCCTTCGAATAGCCAATGCTGGCACTTATAAAGTTTCGGGAAAAAAACTTTGTAGTAACGTGGGGTCGCAAGATTATAGAGAAGTCTCCTGCAAAAATCGAACCCTTTTTCGACAAAAAGGAAGATTTCCCTCAGGGCCGTCTGAAGGTTCGCTATGCAGGCTGTACCGGGTCTTTTATATCACAAATAGAACAAAAAATAATCAGCTAACAATCAGGGCAGATGAGGTCGCTTCAGATATTCCTCACTTTGCATCTCCTGCAGGCGCGACAGGCAGCGCTGGTATTCGAACTTCAACCGCTCGCCCTGATAAATTTCAAACATCGGCACCGCAGCGGAGATCACCAGTTTCACGTGGCGTTCATAGAATTCATCGACCAGCGCCAGAAAACGGCGGGCGGCATTCTCGCTGTCGGCTCCCATCACCGGGACGTTATGCAATAACACGCTGTGATAGATTTTCGACAGCGCGATGTAATCGAGCTGGCTACGGGCTTCTTCACACAGCGTATGGAACTCCACCGCCAGGACGCCATCGACGGCCGCAATGGCCTGCATCGGGCGATGATTCACTTCCAGCACAGGCCGCTCATTGGCGGAACCACTGTGGTTTCCGGTCAGTTTTCCAAGCATGGAGTGCATCGTATCGGCGGTTTGCGCTCCCGCCGGTGACAGCCACAGATTCGCCTGCGTCAGTGTGCGCAGACGGTAATCGATTCCTGCATCAACGTTAAGCACGTCGCAGTATTCTTTAATCAGATCAATGGCTGGCAGGAAGCGTGCACGTTGCAGGCCGTTACGGTACAGCAAATCCGGCGGAATGTTGGAGGTGGCGATCAGCGTGATACCACGGGCAAAAAGCGCCTGCAGTAGCGTCGCCAGCAGCATGGCATCGGTGATATCGGAAACAAAGAATTCATCGAAACACAACACATCGGTTTCTGCTTTAAAGCGGTCGGCGATCACTTCCAGCGGATCTTCCTGCCCCTGAAGCTGGGTCAGTTCCTGATGCACGCGCAACATAAAGCGGTGGAAGTGCAGTCGCAGTTTGCGATCGCCCGGCAAACTGTGGAAAAACAGATCCATCAGCCAGGTCTTGCCTCGCCCTACTCCGCCCCACATATATAAGCCCTGAACCGGGCGTTGCGCGGTTTTTACCGGGGCTTTGCCGAACAGGCGACCGAGCAGGCCCCCGCGGCTGGCGGGTTGAGCTGTGGGCGCAGTGTTGGTACTCAGCGCCTGATAAATGGCATCGAGCTGGGCGACGGCCTGCTTCTGAACGGCGTCCGGCTGGAACTCTCCGGCATCTACGGCGTTCTGATAAAGGATAAGGGGTGATTTGGGTTGCATGTTAGTTAACGTCCCTGAGAAAAAAATTTTACGTTTTTCACGTCGTTTCGCCGCTTTTTTGCCGTCTGTTCGCCGCTTTTACCCTCAGTCTGCGCGTGAAAAAAGCGTCGGACCGCGGTGATTGTGACGGCAGGATTCCACTCGGACAAGGTTAACGGTTATAGTGGAGCTATTGCATGACGAATGCGTGTGACAATTACGTTAAAACCATTGTGTAAAAAAGTTAAGTCATAAAAGTTACGTGAAAAAGCCCTGCGGGACAACGAAGTCAAAATAGGAGTCATTATGACCTGGGAGTATGCACTCATTGGATTAGTGGTCGGTATCGCGATTGGTGCGGTGGCGATGCGCTTTGGCAATCGTCAATTACGCGATCAGCAAGTGATGAAAAATGAGCTGGAGAAAAGCAAAGCAGAACTCGACGAATACCGTCAGGAACTGACAGGCCACTTTGCGCGCAGCGCAGAACTGCTCGATAACATGGCGACGGATTACCGTCAGCTTTATCAGCACATGGCGAAGAGCTCCAACAACCTGTTGCCGGACTTGCCACAGCAAGATAATCCGTTCAACTACCGTCTGACCGGTTCTGAAGCAGATAACGATCAGGCACCTGTGCAGATGCCACGCGATTACTCCGATGGTGCATCGGGTCTGCTGCGTGGCGAGCGTCCTGTTCGCAAATAACAGACGCGATTGCCCGGCCCCGCAGTTCTCCGGCGCCGGGACAAATACGGTGCATGCCCTGCGCATGCACCGTTCTCCAGACCTGACCCTTCCCGTGCTGTGAATCATCGTTCGATTGTCCGTAAAAGACGCCCATTACAGAAAGCGAGAGAGTTATCCTGATGAAGAAAAAGTCATTTTTGCTCAGTGTGTTAGCTGTTAGCCTTGGATTAACCTTCGCTTCTGCGCCGATGGCAAGTGCCGCTTTGCCAATGGCTGTACAAGGGCAACCGCTGCCAAGTCTGGCGCCGATGCTTGAAAAAGTCTTGCCCGCGGTCGTCGGCGTTCAGGTTTCCGGAACGCAACCGCCAAGCACTGACGTTCCTCCGGAATTCAAATTCTTCTTTGGTCAGCAAGATCCTGAGCCTAATCAGGGTGCACAGCCGTTCGAAGGGCTGGGCTCCGGCGTGATCATTGATGCCGCAAAAGGTTACGTTCTGACCAACAATCACGTTGTGAACAATGCGGATAAAATTACCGTCCAGCTCAACGATGGCCGCGAGTACAAGGCAAAACTGATTGGTAAAGATGACCAGTCAGATATCGCCGTGATCCAACTGATTGATGCGAAAAACCTGACGCAAATCGCAATGGCCGATTCTGATGCCTTGCAGGTCGGCGATTTCGCCGTCGCAGTAGGCAACCCGTTCGGGCTTGGGCAAACCGTCACCTCCGGTATCGTCTCGGCACTCGGGCGCAGCGGGCTGAATCTCGAAGGGCTGGAGAACTTTATCCAGACCGATGCCTCCATTAACCGGGGAAATTCCGGTGGTGCATTGCTTAACCTGAAAGGTGAGCTCATCGGGATCAATACCGCAATCATCTCTTCTCAGGGTGGCAGCGTCGGTATTGGGTTTGCTATCCCGGTGAACATGGCGAAAAATCTGAGCCATCAGCTGATTGAGTTTGGCGAGGTCAAACGCGGCCTGCTGGGCATCCGTGGCAGTGAAATGACCCCCGAACTGGCGCAGGCCTTCAAGCTGGACAGTCAGCGTGGGGCCTTCGTCAATGAAGTGCTGCCAGATTCTGCGGCAGCCAAAGCGGGCATTAAATCCGGTGACGTACTGATTACGTTGCAGGGTAAAACGCTCAGCAGCTTCGCAGAACTGCGCGCCAAAGTCGGTACTGCCGGTCCGGGCGTCGTGATGCAGATTGGTTTACTGCGCGAAGGCAAACCGATGACGGTGAGTGTCACACTGGCCCAGAGCCCGGCAGTGGAAGTCAGCATCGAGAAAATCAACCCGGCCTTACAGGGCGTTACGCTCAGTGATGTGGACGCTAAGACAGGCAAAGGTGTTCAGGTCGATGACGTGAAGAAAGGCACACCGGCAGAGCAGGTGGGCCTGGAGAAAGACGATGTGATCATCGGTGTTAACCGTGAACCCATCGACAATCTGGCCGCCTTACGCAAGATCCTTGAAACCAAACCGGACCTGATCGCCCTGAGCATTCTGCGCAAAGGGCAAAATATGTACCTGCTGATGCCGTAAAGCGTTGAAAATCGGACGCAGATGCTGCTGCGTCCGATTAAGTCGTGCTATTCTTCAGTCACTTTTCATCTCGCACCCCATACACTCATGTTTGTTAAGCTATTGAGATCCGCCATTATCGGACTGATTGTTGCCGGCCTTTTGCTGGCGGCGGTCCCTATGCTGCGTAAAAAGATCACAGAACCGCTTTTTGAGCGTAACTTCAATCAAACCAGCGAAGAACCGGTCAGCTATAACGCCGGTGTACGCCACGCTGCGCCCGCGGTAGTCAATGTGTACAACCGCAACATGGGCAACAGCTCGCAAAACGAATTACAGATCCGCACGCTGGGCTCCGGCGTGATCATGAATGACAGCGGTTATATCCTCACCAACAAACATGTGATCAACAATGCCGATCAGATCATCGTCGCATTGCAGGATGGCCGGGTTTTCGAAGCATTGCTGGTTGGTTCCGACAGCCTGACTGACCTCGCGGTGCTGAAAATCAACGCCGGTAATCTGCCGGTAATCCCGATCAACCCGAACCGTAATCCGCACGTCGGCGATATTGTTATGGCGATCGGTAACCCGTACAACCTCGGCCAGACAGTGACGCAGGGCATCATCAGCGCCACGGGGCGTATCGGCCTCAGTCCATCCGGCCGTCAGAACTTCCTGCAAACCGATGCATCAATCAACCAGGGTAACTCCGGCGGGGCGCTGGTGAACTCACTGGGTGAACTGGTGGGCATCAATACATTATCCTTTGACCAGAGCAATGACGGCGCGACGCCGGAAGGCATTGGCTTTGCAATCCCGACGGCTCTTGCAACCAAAGTGATGGGCAAATTGATCCGCGACGGGCGTGTGATCCGCGGTTATATCGGCATCAGCGGACGGGAAGTTTCTCCTCTGCACGGGCCGAACAGCGGGCTGGATCGTATTCAGGGCATCGTCGTGAACGAAGTGACGGCAAACGGTCCGGCGGCGAATGCCGGTATGAAGGTCAGTGACGTGATTGTAAACGTCAATAATAAGCCTGCCGTCTCCGCCATTGAAACGATGGACCAGGTGGCAGAAATACGCCCTGGCACGGTGATCCCGGTAGAAATTATGCGTAACGGCGACAAGTTGACGCTGCACGTCACGGTGCAGGAATATCCCGACCACTGACCGCAGATATTACACAAACAAAAAAGCCGGAAAGGTTTCCCCTTCCGGCTTTTTTATTGCTTCAGGCCTGAGTCATTACTCGCCTTTAAAGCGCTCGATTTTAGCGCCCAGCTGACGCAATTTATCTTCGATACGCTCGTAACCACGGTCGATGTGATAAATACGGTCAACCACGGTTACGCCTTCAGCGATACAACCCGCCAGAACCAGGCTGGCTGATGCACGCAGATCGGTCGCCATCACCTGAGCACCCGACAGTTTCTCAACACCATGACAAATCAGGGTGCTGCCTTCAATTTCAGCGTGAGCACCCATACGGATAAGCTCAGGCACGTGCATGAAGCGGTTTTCGAAGATTGTCTCGGTGATCACACCGGTCCCTTCAGCCACCAGGTTCAGCAGGCTGAACTGCGCCTGCATGTCAGTCGGGAAGCCAGGGTGAGGCGCGGTACGGAAAGTGACGGCTTTGGCGCGTTTACCATGCATGTCCAGGCTGACCCAGTCTTCGCCCACTTCGACATCGCCACCCGCTTCACGCAGTTTTGCCAGAACGGCATCCAGCGTATCAGGGCGGGCTTCGCGGCAGGTGACTTTGCCACCGGAAATCGCCGCCGCCACCAGGAAAGTCCCGGTTTCGATGCGATCAGGTACCACGCGGTACACACCGCCACCCAGACGTGCAACGCCTTCGATGGTGATCTTATCGGTGCCTGCGCCTGTGATGTTCGCGCCCAGCGTATTGAGGAAGTTGGCAGTATCGACAATTTCCGGCTCACGCGCGGCGTTTTCAATAATGGTGGTGCCTTCGGCCAGTGTCGCCGCACTCATGATGGTTACCGTCGCGCCCACGCTGACTTTATCCATCACGATGTGCGCGCCTTTCAGGCGACCATCAACAGAAGCTTTCACATAGCCTTCTTCCAGCACGATCGTTGCGCCAAGCTGTTCCAGACCGCTGATGTGCAGGTCAACCGGACGTGCGCCAATCGCACAGCCACCCGGCAGGGAAACCTGACCGCGACCAAAACGCGCGACCAGCGGACCCAGCGCCCAGATGGAGGCACGCATGGTTTTCACTAAGTCGTACGGCGCACAAAACTCATTCACACCGCTGGCATCAACGAACACAGAACCGTTGCGTTCAATTTTGGTACCCAACTGACCGAGCAGTTTGATCGTGGTATCGATGTCTTTCAGATAAGGAACGTTCTGAAGTTCAACCGGCTCTTCAGCAAGCAGTGCGGCAAACAAAATAGGAAGTGCTGCATTTTTTGCACCAGAGATGGTGACTTCGCCACTTAAGCGAGTCCCACCCTGTACACGGAATTTATCCATTGTGACTGCTCTCTTTTATGAGGTTCAAATACAAGTCAAAGACGAGGAAGCTGCCGGCTGCCCGACAGTCTTATAACCCACTCAGTTTACGGTCACGCGCCCATTCTTCAGGGGTATACGCCTTGATAGACAGTGCATGAATTCGATTGTCGGCGATGTATTCCATCAGCGGGGCGTAAACGGTCTGCTGTTTTTTCACGCGGCTCATGCCATCAAACATCGCACCAACGACAATGGCCTGAAAATGACTGCCATCGCCAGTAATGTGTGCTTCTTCCAGTGCCAATGCGTTCATCAGCACGTCTTTAATTTCATTCGTTTCCATAGGGATCAATTCTTCTGAAGGATCATAACAGCCCGGTATCTTATAGGGATCGGGGCAAATCTTAAACCACGAAAAAGCCCCTGAGGAAGAGTTTCGCACAGGGGCTTTGAGGTCATGACGTCAGGGGTTCACGGCAGCATCGCTAACTTGCCGTAACCATTCACTATTATTGACTCACCGACACTGCGTCGGTGTTGGCCGGAATAATGTCCTGAAGGTTGTACAGCGCGATAAGCGTACTCAGCCGATCGGTGATGCCTTCCACGGTCAGGGACGCACCTTGCTGGCTGGCCTCCTGACGCAGATGTACCAGCAACGCCAGGCCGGAAGAATCCACACGCGCCAGACCGGAAACATCCAGACGCGTCACGCCAGCGAGCAGCGTTTTACGCGCATCCCAGACCGGTAACAGCGTTTCGCGATCCAGGTCGCCATGCAATGTCAGCAAAGGCGGCTGGCATTCCCAGCGCAGTGTGTCACTCATTTTTGGTCCAGAGTAATCGGTTGTGCTGCAGCCTGTTTCAGACGCGCAGTCAGACCATCAATCCCTTTCTGACGCAGGATATCCGCCCATTCGTTTTGCTTGGTGGAAATCATGCTGACGCCTTCGGCGATCATGTCATAAGCCTGCCACTCACCGGTACGGCTGTTTTTACGCCACTGGAAGTCCAGGCGAATCGGAGGACGACCGTTTGGATCGGTAATGGTCACGCGGATAGCGATGATGTCTTTGTCGGCGTAGGACTGTTCTGGCTGAACCTGATAGCTCTGGCCGTTGTACAGCGCCAGCGCCTGGCCGTAAGCCTGTTGCAGGTAGTCGCTGAACGCAGCGAAGTAAGCATCACGCTGTGCAGGCGTCGCCTGCTGATAATAACGGCCTAACACCAGTGCACCGGCATATTTGATTTGCACATAAGGCAGCAGTTCGTCTCGCACGACCTGACGCAGATAGTTAGGATCCTGCTTGATTTTTGGCTGTTCATTTTTGAGGCGGGTGAAAGTCTTGCTCGCCGCTTCATTCATCACGCTGTACGGATTGGTTTTATCCACAGCAGCATTGGCCATCGGGGCCATAACCACCAGCAGCGCAGCGATAACTAAACGTTTAAACATACTTATTTCCTCTTTTGTGGAGAATCCGTGAGCCAATTCTTAATGGGCAGCCGGTTGCGGAGCCGTGTTCGCGTCAGGTGCTGGCGCGGTCTTCTCTTCTGACGCTGGCGCAGCGGTGGTATCACCCGCATCAGGATCCGCCTTGCCATCACCGCTCTTGTACAGGAACTGTCCAATCAAATCTTCGAGAACCAGCGCGGATTTGGTGTCCTGAATCACGCCACCATTTTTAAGGATAGTCGTTCCCATTTCCGGGTCTTCAAAACCAATGTTCAGTGCCAGGAATTGTTCGCCTAATAAACCGGAGGTACGGATAGCCAGCGTACTGGTGCTCGGGATCTGGTTGTATTTCTGGTCGATGTCCATTTCGACACGCGGAGAGTAGTTTTTATCCAGCGTAATACTGCTGACGCGGCCGATAACGACGCCACCCACTTTCACCGGCGAGCCGCTTTTCAGGCCACCGATGTTGTCGAAGTCCGCTGAGATTCGGTAGGTCGGATCCGAACCGATAGAGCGGATATCCGCCACTTTAAGGCACAGGAAAACCACCGCAATCAATGCGATAATCAAAAATGCGCCTACCCAGATTTCACTCTTTTTCGTTTGCATGATTTTAATTTCCAAACATCAGTGCTGTCAGCACAAAATCTAATCCCAGCACCGCCAGTGACGAATGCACTACAGTACGTGTCGTTGCCCGGCTGATCCCTTCGGATGTCGGTATCGCATCATAGCCGTTGAACAGCGCAATCCAGGTCACGGTGATAGCGAAAACAAGGCTTTTAATCAGACAGTTAAGCAAGTCAGTCCGCCAGTCTACAGCGGTTTGCATCGCTGACCAGAAGAAACCGCTGTCGATCCCTTTCCAGTCAACACCGACCAGCGATCCGCCCCAAATCCCCACCGCGACAAAAATCGCTGTCAGCAGAGGCATGGAAATCAGACCGGCCCAGAAACGCGGTGCCACAACGCGGCGCAACGGATCGATCGCCATCATTTCGAGACTGGAGATTTGTTCTGTCGCTTTCATCAGACCCAGCTCTGCGGTTAATGCAGACCCGGCGCGCCCGGCAAACAGTAACGCGGTGACCACCGGGCCCAGTTCGCGCAGCAAAGAGAGCGCGACCATCATGCCCAGGCTGGCTTCAGCGCTGTAGGTGGTTAAAATCAAATAGCCCTGTAATCCCAGCACCATGCCGATAAACAGACCGGACACCAGGATAATCAACAGGGAAAGCACGCCCACGCTGTAGAGTTGCTTAATCAGCAAAGGCCACTGCTTGGCGAATTGTGGCTTACCGACCAATGCCCGAAAGAGCATCAGGCCCGCACGGCCAAAAGACACGCAGGTTTGTATCCCGCGACGTCCGACTGAGGCGAGCGCCTTAGTTAACATAAATAGGAAACTCCATTATCCGAGCAACTCTGCTTTGTAATCACCGGCCGGGAAACGGAAAGGCACCGGTCCATCGGCGATACCGTCAAGGAACTGGCGAACGCGCGGATCAGGATTGTTTTGCAGCTCCTCAGGCGTTCCTTCAGCAATGACATGTTGCGCAGCCACGATATACGCATAATCCGCGATGCTCAGAACTTCAGGCACATCATGGGAAACCACGATACAGGTGACACCCAGCGCATGGTTCAGCTCGTCAATCAGCTTGACCAGGACACCCATGGTGATCGGATCCTGTCCCACAAAGGGTTCATCAAACATGATCAGTTCCGGGTCGAGTGCTATCGCACGCGCCAGGGCAACACGCCTCGCCATCCCACCGGAAAGTTCAGCAGGCATCAGTTCGCCGGCACCGCGCAAACCCACCGCTTCCAGTTTCATGGTCACGGTGCTGCGCAATAACGCTTCGGGCAATTTACTGTGTTCGCGCAGCGGAAACGCCACATTCTCGAACACATTGAGGTCAGTAAACAATGCACCGGACTGAAACAACATGCTCATTTTCTTGCGGGATTCATAAAGCTTACGGCGCGAAAGAGTGGGAATATTGTCTCCGTCGAACCAGATTTCACCGCTGTCAGGCGTCAGCTGACCGCCGATAAGGCGCAGCAACGTCGTTTTACCGATCCCTGAAGGCCCCATAATGGCGGTAATTTTACCCCGTGGGACCGTCATGTTTATCTCTTCGAAAATGGGACGATCGCCGCGCACAAAACTCATGCCTTTGATCTCAACCAGATTCGACTCGCTTTGACTCATTCGTTTATCCCTTCGGAATGCCTTCGCTAAAGACGACTTCCGCTTAAATTACTTTCGCTAAGAATACGTCTGGCCCGCAAGCCGTGTTGTATAACTTTGGTATTTTTACAAAAACTTACCCCAGTTTCGTTACCAAAGTTGCCATCGATTTACTTTTCCGCCACAGACGGTCAAAATCAACGAATTACCATTTTATGATAAAAGCCTTCATCGTCTAACATACAGGAACCTGCTGGCGCCGTTTTCGTACAAAATATTGCCTTAACTTATGTTGACGAAGGAATCGCCTGCCTGAACGGGCAACGAACCTCGCATTATACCCAATAAAGGATGTTGCATGCTTCTCGCTATCGTACTGATGATTGTCGGCCTCTTACTTCTTGTTTATGCCGCCGATCGTCTGGTGTACGGAGCCGCAGTATTAGCACGCTCGATGGGCATGCCGCCGCTTATCATCGGCATTACCGTAGTCGGTGTCGGCATATCCCTTCCGGAACTGGTCGTTTCCACTACCGCCGCCATCAATGATCAAATGGATTTGGCGGTTGGAAACGCAATTGGTTCAAATATCATTAATATTCTTCTGATTTTGGGCGGTGCAGCCCTGATTCATCCACTTTCCGTTCGTTCTGATATATTACGCCGCGAACTCCCTCTATTGTTACTGGTCACAGGACTGTGTGGTTTTCTGTTAAGTGACGGAGAGCTTAGTCGCTTTGACGGTGTTTTGCTGCTGGCCAGTGCCGCCGCGTTTATGATGCTGGCGATAAAAATTGCCCGCGCGGCCGAAAAAGAAGGGCTGGATACGCTGACTTACGAGCAGATGTCTGAGCTTCCTTCCGACAGCAGTAATACCGTGGCGTTTTTATGGCTGGCATTGGGCTTTATCATCATGCCGCTGGCGTCCGGGATGATTGTCGACAACAGTACGGTTATTGCACGTTATTTTGGTGTCAGCGAGCTGGTGATTGGCCTGACGGTCATCGCCATCGGGACAAGTCTGCCGGAACTGGCAACGTTTATTGCCGGTGCCATCAAAGGTGAAGATGATATCGCGCTGGGTAATATCATCGGCGCGAATATCTTTAATACCTGTCTGGTGCTGGGATTACCCGCGCTGGTGGCGCCAGGCTCGTTCAACCCGGATGCGTTTCATCGCGATTACTGGGTAATGCTGGCGGTCAGTATCGTGCTCTCCGGGCTGTGCCTGATGCGCAAACATCGTATCGGTCACGTTGCGGGCGCACTATTACTCTGTGGATTTATCGCCTATATGGCAGTGCTGTTCCTTCAACCGGACAGCATCGGCCTTTGAACTCTGTCAGGAATTGACTATGGCTAACGATACCCTCGCCTCCGACTTTGATTTCCAGGCTGTCGGACGTGAAGTGCTGAAAACAGAACGTGAAGGACTTGAGCAGTTAGATCAATACATTAATGGCGATTTCACTCGCGCCTGTAAAATGATTTTCGCCTGTACCGGCAAAGTCGTGGTGATGGGGATGGGTAAATCGGGTCATATAGGCCGCAAGATGGCCGCGACCTTCGCCAGCACCGGCACACCGGCGTTCTTTGTACATCCGGGCGAAGCCAGCCACGGCGATTTGGGCATGGTGTCCAAACAAGACGTCGTGATCCTGATCTCCAACTCCGGCGAAGCGCACGAGATTCTGTCGCTGATCCCGGTATTAAAACGCCTGGATATCACGCTTATCTGCATGACCGCCAATCCCGAAAGTACCATGGGAAAAGCCGCCGATGTACACCTTTGCGTGCGTGTTCCGAAAGAAGCCTGCCCGCTCGGGCTGGCACCGACCAGCAGCACTACCGCCGTGCTGGTGATGGGCGATGCGCTGGCCGTCGCGTTGCTGGAAGCGCGCGGCTTCACACCGGAAGATTTCGCCCTGTCGCACCCTGGCGGAGCACTCGGTCGCAAGCTCTTGCTGCGCGTGAGCGATATCATGCACTCCGGTGACGAAATCCCGCACGTCAGCCGCGATGCGTCTCTGCGTGATGCCCTGCTGGAAATTACCCGCAAGAATTTGGGGATGACCGTCATCTGCGACGATTTAATGAAAATCGAAGGGATCTTTACCGACGGTGACTTACGCCGCATTTTCGACATGGGCGTCAATATCAATAACGCGTCCATTGCCGAAGTGATGACTACCGGCGGCGTGCGCGTGCGCCCTTCCCTGCTGGCGGTCGACGCACTGAATTTAATGCAGGAAAAACACATTACCTGTGTGATGGTTGCCGATGGTGACCAATTGTTAGGTGTGTTACATATGCACGACATGCTGCGCGCTGGCGTAGTTTAATTGAGGAATGCCCTGAATGAGTAATAGCGCAGCCCTGGTGGATACCTGCTACGGTCCGGTCAGCACCGATGTGCTTGAACGTGCGAAAGCGGTTCGCCTGCTGATTTGCGATGTGGACGGCGTCATGTCTGATGGCCTGATCTACATGGGAAATCAGGGAGAAGAGCTGAAAAGTTTCAACGTTCGCGACGGTTATGGAATTCGTTGCCTGCTGACGTCCGACATTGAGGTCGCGATTATTACAGGCCGTAATGCGAAATTACTGGAAGATCGCGCCAAAACCCTTGGAATTCGCCACTTGTATCAGGGGCAATCAGATAAGCTTTTGGCCTTCCGCGAACTGTTAGATACACTGTCGCTTCGGGCAGAGGAAGTCGCTTACATCGGTGACGACCTGATTGACTGGCCGGTGATGGCTGAAGTGGGTCTTTCCGTCGCGGTTCAGGATGCACACCCTATCCTGCTGCCAAAGGCGCATTACGTGACCCGCATTGCCGGTGGCCGTGGCGCAGTACGCGAATTATGTGACTTGATTCTGCTGGCGCAGGGCAAGCTGGAGGACGCCAAAGGGCTGTCGATATGAATAAAACAAGACTTTGGATCATTCTGGTACTGACCGCCATCGTGCTGATACTGATTGGCTGGTCACTGTCAGACAATACGGATGATGCGCCGCAGGCGGTCAACGATCAGGAACCGACCTACCAAAGCTCCCACACGGTAACCATGGTGTATGACCCGCTGGGAAGCCTGACCTACAAACTGGTGTCGGACCAGGTCAAATACTACACCACCGATCAGGTAACATGGTTTACCAACCCGGTGGCGACCATGTATGACAAGAATAAAGTGCCAACCTGGGTGCTGCGTTCTGATAAAGCCAAGATGACTCAGGATAAAATGCTCTATCTTTATGGGCATGTGCAGGCAGACAGCCTGACGCCAGAAACATCACAGCTGCAAAGAATCAAAACGGATAATGCACAGGTTAACCTGACGACACAGGACGTTGCCTCAGACGATGAAGTAACGCTTTATGGCACAGGTTTTACATCTAACGGCATGAAAATGCGTGGTAATCTGCGCGATAAAACAGCAGAGCTGATCGAAAAGGTAACGACCTCTTATGAAATTCAAAGCAAAAAATAAAATCCGTAATCTTCTGATCACCGGCTCGTTGTTGGCCATCAGCATTCCGGCATTCGCGCTGAAAGACGACACAACGAAACCGATCACCATTGATTCCGCCAATCAGGCGCTGGATGTGAACACCAACACGGCAACCTTTACCGGCAATGTGGTGGTGAATCAGGGCTCGATTCAGGTTAAAGCCGACAAAGTTGTGGTGATCCGCCCGCAAGGTGTCTCCGGCAAAGAAGTGGTGGAAGGCTACGGCAATCCGGTGACCTTCTACCAGTTGCAGGACAACGGTAAACCGATTAAAGGCCACGCGCAGAAAGTCCGTTATGAAGTGGAAACCGATCTGGTGACCCTGACCGGAAACGCTTACCTTGAACAGCTGGACAGCAATGTGAAAGGCGATCGTATTACCTATCTGGTGCAGAAACAGCAGATGGAAGCCTTCAGTGATAAAGGCAACCGTGTCACGACCGTGCTGGTTCCGACACAGTTGCAGGAAAAGACCCCGGCAGCAGCCGGTGGCCAGACCAAAAAGAGTAACTGATAATTTATGGCAAAATTAATCGCAGAAAATCTGGCGAAGGCATACAAAGGCCGTAAGGTCGTTGAAGATGTCAGCCTGGCAGTCAATTCAGGCGAAATCGTCGGATTACTTGGCCCTAACGGTGCCGGTAAAACCACCACCTTCTACATGGTGGTCGGTATCGTACAGCGTGACGCTGGCCGAATCATCGTTGACGACGAAGACATCAGCCTTTTGCCATTGCATACCCGCGCACGTCGCGGCATTGGTTACCTGCCTCAGGAAGCCTCTATTTTCCGCCGCCTCAGCGTGTTCGACAACCTGATGGCCGTGCTGCAAATCCGTGACGACCTGAACAAAGAACAGCGCAATGATCGCGCCAATGAGCTGATGGAAGAATTCCATATCTCTCACTTGCGCGATAACCTCGGCCAGTCACTGTCCGGGGGTGAACGCCGTCGTGTGGAAATTGCCCGCGCACTGGCAGCCAACCCTAAGTTTATCCTGCTGGATGAACCCTTTGCCGGTGTTGACCCGATTTCCGTTATCGACATCAAAAAAATCATTGAGCATCTTCGCGACAGCGGTCTGGGCGTTCTGATCACTGACCACAACGTCCGTGAAACGCTCGACGTGTGTGAACGCGCCTATATCGTCAGTCAGGGCAAGCTTATCGCCCACGGCACCCCAGCCGACATTCTTGCTGATGAACAAGTGAAACGTGTTTATCTTGGTGAAGAATTCCGTCTGTGATCTGCGCCGCCTGAAGCGCGCCTGTTTCGCTTTACACTGAAACAGGCCGTTTCTGACCGAAGTGTTGCCGTTCGAACTCATCTACGGATATAAAGCCAAGATATGAAGCAAGGTTTGCAACTCAGATTCAGCCAACAACTGGCAATGACTCCTCAATTACAGCAGGCAATCCGCCTGTTGCAATTGTCCACGCTTGAGCTCCAACAGGAGATCCAACTCGCGCTGGAGAGCAACCCTCTGCTGGAACAAACCGATCTTCACGATGAGATCGATGCGGTCGAAACCGCTGACAGTGAAGGTCTGGATACCCGCGAGGCTCTCGAGCAAAAAGACATGCCCGAAGAGTTACCGCTGGATGCGACCTGGGATGAAATTTACACCGCCGGAACACCGTCCGGTACCGGTAACGATTACAGCGACGACGAGCTGCCCGTTTATCAAGGTGAAACCACCCAGACGCTTCAGGATTACCTGATGTGGCAGGTCGAACTGACGCCGTTTTCCGACACCGATGCGGCTATCGCGACCTCGATTGTCGATGCGGTGGATGACACCGGATATCTGACGATTTCTCTGGACGATATTCTCGAAAGTATCGGCGATGACGACGTCACGATGGACGAAGTGGAAGCCGTGCTCAAACGCGTTCAGCGTTTTGATCCCGTGGGTGTCGCCGCGCGCGACCTGCGCGACTGTCTGCTGATTCAGCTTTCCCAGTACGTCCCGGAAACGCCTTTCATTACAGAAGCCAGACTTATCATCAGCGAACATCTGGATTTGCTGGCGAACCATGATTTCCGCGCACTTATGCGATCAACCCGTCTAAAAGAAGATACACTGAAAGGAGCGATGCTCCTGATCCAGTCTCTTGATCCGCGACCAGGCCAGTCGATCAACACCGGCGAATCCGAATACGTCATCCCGGATGTGCTGGTACGCAAAGTGTCCGGTGTCTGGACTGTCGAACTGAACTCAGACAGCATTCCGCGACTGAAAATCAACCAGCATTATGCTGCGATGGGCAATTCGACCCGCAGCGACAGCGACGGGCAATTTATCCGCAGCAATTTGCAGGAAGCCAAGTGGTTGATCAAAAGTCTGGAGAGCCGCAACGACACGCTGCTGAAAGTCACGCGCTGCATCGTTGAGCAGCAGCAGGCGTTCTTTGAGATGGGTGATGAATACATGAAACCGATGGTGCTGGCCGATATCGCCAGCGCCGTGGAAATGCACGAATCGACGATTTCACGCGTTACAACGCAGAAATTCCTGCACAGCCCGCGTGGCATTTTCGAACTGAAGTATTTCTTCTCCAGCCACGTCAGTACTGACAGCGGCGGCGAGGCATCGTCCACCGCGATCCGGGCGCTGGTGAAGAAATTAATTGCAGCGGAGAATCCTGTAAAACCGCTGAGTGACAGTAAGTTAGCTACCCTGCTTTCCAATCAGGGAATTATGGTGGCGCGCCGTACCGTCGCAAAATACCGAGAGTCTTTGTCCATCCCGCCCTCAAACCAGCGTAAACAGTTAGTTTGACCTCAACAGAGAAGGAAGACATTATGCAGCTCAACATTACCGGACATCACATTGAGATCACCGATCCCCTGAGAGAATTCATCACGATGAAACTGGCGAAGCTCGAACAGTATTTCGACAGGATAAATCAGGTGTATGTGGTGTTAAGCGTTGAAAAAGTGCAGAAAATCGCGGAAGCGACGCTGCATGTGAACGGAGGCGAGTTGCATGCCACCTCGGAGCATCAGGATATGTACGCAGCGATTGACGGCCTGGTTGATAAACTGGCGCGCCAGCTGAACAAACATAAAGACAAACTGAAACAGCACTGACATTCATGTAGCCAACCCTGTGCTACACACCTTCGGGCATCGGCTTGTGACCTTCGGGGAACGAGCCGATATAGCTTTAAGGGTGAATCAGTGCAAAAGTGAAGATGACATGATCAACGATACTGCAATGCAATTAACGTCGGTGCTGAATGCCGAATGCACCAAAAGCGGCGTTCATTGCGCCAGCAAAAAACGCGCGCTGGAAATCATCAGCGAACTGGCTGCCAAACAATTGAATTTGTCGCCACAAGTGATTTTCGACGCCATTTTGACCCGTGAGCGTATGGGCAGCACCGGGATCGGTGCCGGGATCGCCATCCCGCACGGCAAGCTGGAAGAAGACACATTACGCGCCGTCGGCGTGTTTATTCAGCTCGATCAACCGATCGCGTTTGACGCTATCGACAATCAGCCGGTGGATCTCCTTTTTGCCTTGCTGGTTCCGGCAGATCAATGTAAAACCCACTTACACACCTTGTCTTTAGTGGCCAAAAAATTGGCTGATAAAACAGTGTGTCGCCGTCTGCGCGGAGCGCAAAGCGACGAAGAACTGTTCCAGATAATGACAGAAAACGAATAAATTGATGATTCCCGGCAACGCGCCGGGAAAGTGAATTCTGAACACTGAATGCCAGGGGAGTGACACCATGGTGCTGATGATTGTCAGCGGCCGTTCCGGTTCCGGGAAGTCGGTTGCCCTAAGGGCATTAGAAGACATGGGATTTTACTGTGTGGACAATCTGCCGGTGGTTTTACTGCCGCAGCTCGCCCAGACACTTGTCGAACGCAATACGTCTGCCGCCGTCAGCATTGACGTGCGCAACATGCCAGAAACACCGGAAGTGTATGAGCATGCGATGTCACAACTGCCTGAGAGTTTTTCGCCGCAGTTGCTGTTTCTCGACGCAGACCGCAATACCCTGATCCGTCGTTACAGCGATACCCGTCGTCTGCACCCGCTTTCCAGCAAAAACCTGTCCCTTGAAAGTGCCATCGATGAAGAAGCCGATCTGCTCGAGCCATTGCGCTCCGCAGCCGATCTGATCATCGACACCTCAGAAATGTCGGTTCATGAACTGGCAGAAATGCTGCGTACCCGTCTTCTGGGCAAACGTGAGCGTGAACTGACGATGGTCTTTGAATCCTTTGGCTTCAAACACGGCCTGCCGATTGATGCCGATTACGTGTTTGACGTGCGTTTCCTGCCAAACCCGCACTGGGATCCGAAACTGCGTCCGATGACCGGCCTTGATAAACCGGTGGCGGCGTTCCTCGATCGTCACACCGAAGTGCACAACTTTATCTACCAGACCCGCAGCTACCTCGAACAATGGCTGCCGATGCTGGAAACCAACAACCGCAGCTATCTGACCGTCGCCATTGGTTGTACCGGGGGTAAACACCGTTCGGTGTATATCGCAGAACAACTGGCCGACTATTTCCGTTCCCGCGGGAAGAATGTGCAATCCCGCCATCGCACGCTGGAAAAACGCAAATCATGACGGTGAAACAAACGGTAGAAATCAAAAACCGGTTAGGCATGCACGCCCGTCCGGCCATGAAGTTGTTTGAACTGGTGCAGAGTTTTGAATCGGAAGTGATGCTGCGCAATGGCACAGGCATAGAAGCAGAAGCCAGCAGCGTGATAGCACTGCTGATGCTCGATTCCCCGAAAGGTCAGCAGATCGAAATCGAAGCCACCGGCCCCGATGAAGAGCAGGCGCTGACGGCAGTTGTTAATCTGATCAATTCAGGATTTGACGAAGACTAAGACTCCTCACTCTTAGTCATTGGCGTTGCAGCAAGGCAGCCAGGGAGAGAGCCCCGATGAGCTGACATCAGTCAGTGATTCGGGTGAACGAACGCCGCTGCGGCGTCAGGGCCGCAGGCTAAATGCGGGAAAGGCAATCTATTGCAATGGCCTTGAAGCTTTCAAAATTTTCACTGCTCAGTAAACGGCTCATCGAACGCTCCCGCACAAACGTCACGAACAAATCGTAAATCGCCATCGCTTCTTCGTAATCGGCCTTGCTGATGGCCAGCAGGAAAATCACGTGCGCCGTCTCCCCTTCTCCCCAGGCAATGCCCTGCGGCGAGAGCAGCGTAATCACCACCGTTTTCTTCGCCAGCAGCCCCAGCGAGTGCGGCAGCGCAATGCCTTCGCCCAGCATGGTCGAAACGATTTCCTCACGCTCCACCACCGACGGATAAAACGCCTGATCGACATATCCCTCGGCCTCCAGCTGCGAACACACATGGCGGAATAATTCCGCCTGAGTCATCGGCTCGTTGACGATCATAAAGTGTTTTTCGTCGAAGAATTTTTCCAGCATATAAGGCCGTGTGCGATCGACCAGCACCAGCTTGCCGAGCTGTTCCATCTGGTATTCGGTCGGGAACGGCGACAGCACCACCACCGGCTTATTCTTCTCGCTGATACGGGCGTTGGAGATAATAAAATCTTCGTCGATGTGTTCCAGTTTCTCGTAATCGCGCAGCGTCACAATCTGTTTCATCACCAGCTGCGGATACTTACGGCTGATCTGCGCCTGGATCATGCGGATGGTCGAATTGCCGGTGTCGCACACCAGCATCACCTGCGGATGGCGCTGATAACCGATATTGTAATGCCGCTCCAGCCCGACGCCGATGTGCAGCACCAGAAAACCGATCTCGTTTTCGCTGAGCGTATACGGCGTGTATTTCCCCCAGCTGGACACCGCCGCCAGCGTGACGTCATAGGCCATCGGATAATGCTGTTTGATGTTGTTCAGCAGCGGGTTGGGGATATTAATCTGGTATTTCACCCGCGTAATCATGGTCTTGATGTGCGTCAGCAGGTCGGCGCGCAGCTGCTTATCACCCTGAAGATCATAGTTATAGTGCGAGTTGATATACGAAAGAATGTAATCGACCAGCGATTCGTCATCGTCGGCATTAATGTCGGTCGGCAGAATTTGCTGCACGCGACGGGCGGCGATATTCACCCGCAGATAGGCTTCTTCAGAAGCCGGGATCTCCTTGCCGACGAGATTTTTCAGCTCGGCTGCCAGCCGTACAGAAACCTGTTTCACCGCAGGATCGCCGTCTTCGGCATCAAAATCCGTCAGCGGATAGCCGCCGGTAATGCGCTTGATGGCAACCGCGCAATAGAGGATCAGATACTGCTCGCCTTCATCGGTCAGCTGAATGGAGGACTGCGTCAGCAGCTGATGCATAAAGCGCGTCAGCGGCACCAGCGCTTCCGGCTCCAGACTTTCCGCTTTCAGCAGCGGATTCGCCTGTTCTTCAGCATCCAGCTGGAACAGCAGATCGGTCAGACAGGCGCGGATCGCCAGTTCTGCACCAAACAGCTTCATGCCATAACGCGGCTTGGTTTCAATATTCAGGTGGTAGCGCGCCAGATGCTCCCTCACCTCAGCCATATCATTTTGCAGGGTTCCCCGGCTGACAAACCATTCATCGGCCAGATCTTCCAGCTTGAGTGAAAAAGCTGAGGTCAAAAAGCGGATCAGCAACGTTTTCACCCGTTCGGCGGCGGTGCGCGGCGTCGGGTTCGGTTTACGTTGTGTCGTGTGCTGTAACGACGAGAACAGCGCCTGATCGTCGATTTTCAGCTGATACCCGCTGCCACGGCTGTGAACAAAGCTTGCACCGTAGTCGGCGATGATTTCGTTGAGCGAGGTGATGTCGGCACGCACGGTACGCGTTGACACCGCCAGACGCTTCGCCAGCTCGTCCTGAGGCAGGGTTTCGGTCTGTAACGCGTCGAACAATTGCGCCAGCCGTTGATTGGGAAATCTCACCATGGTTTTTCCAGTTCGTTTCAGCGAGGCCCCGTCCACGGCAATGACTGGCTGTGGACGGGGTTTGTTTCTGCTGCGCCGGTTAAGGCGCAATCACCATTAGCGACGGACTGCCGACCGCCACGTAGCTGTCGACAAACGTCAGTTTGCCGCTGTCCGGCGATACCTTGAATGTAGTGATGTTATCGCTTCGTTGATTCATTGCGTAAATATATTTGCCATCCGGCGACAGGGTCAGCGTTCTCGGGTAATCGCCCCGCGTCCAGGTTTCCCCGCTCCAGGTCATCGCGCCTTCGCCGGTCACGGTGATCTGCGCAATGCTGTTGTGCAGGCGGTTGGCCACGTACAGATGTTTGCCGTCTTTGCTCAGCACGATGCCTGCCGCAAAGTTGGTGCCTTTAAAACCGGCGGGCAGCGAGGACAGGCTGTGCAGTTCCGTCAGCGTGCCTTTGCTTGCATCAAAGCGATAACTGGTCAGCGTCGAGGCTTCTTCGTTGATCAGGAAAACCACGTGGCCGTTGGGATGGAAAACAAAATGACGCGGCCCGGCGCCTTCCGAAGAGGCTTTGATGAACGGCGGATCGTTAGCTTCCAGCGCGCCGCTCTCGCCGTTGAGTTTCCACTGATAAATCCGATCCAGCCCAAGATCCGTGGAGAAGGCGAACTTACCGGAAGGATCGGTGGCGATCATATGCGCGTGCGGCCCGTTGTGGTCGCTGATGGCAAAACTGCCTTCCGCGGCGGTGGCCGGTTTGCCCGCGCCCGCCGGGCCGGCATCCTGCTGGCTGTTACTGGCTTCGCTCAGTTTTCCGCTGGCCTCCACCGGGAATACCGCCACCACGCCGCTGATGTAGTTCGCCACCAGCAGATGTTCGCCTTTAGGCGTCAGTGACAAGTACACCGGCCCCGCGCCCTGTGAATCCACCTGATTAATCAGCGTCAGGCTGCCGTCTTCTGGTGAAATGCGGTAAGCCGCCACGGATCCGTGTTTACCGCCGTTGTAATTGTCAGTTTCACTGCCGATAAACAACGTTTTGCCGTCGTGGCTGAGTACCATCTGCGCCTGATTGGGCAACTGGCTGGCGAGGGTTTTATCACTCAGCGCACCGGTTTTCGGATCGAATGTAAAGCGGTAGACACCTTCCCCGTTCGGGTTGTAGGTGCCGACATAAGCAAAATGCGAAGTCGTCGAAGTCATTGTTTTTTCTGCTGCATAGAGCGGCATGGCAGACACTGCCAGCATCGCGGAGGTTAAACCTGAAATCAGAAACCAGTTTCTCATACATTTCCTCAGAATTTGGGACTGTCAGACAAGAGAACCCTGCACCCGCGCAGTGAACGGGGGATGCAGGGTGTTTAACCGCGCAGACGGCTTACCGCGCAGGAAAGGTCAGAACCTTCAGCCCAGCAATTTTTTGACGCTGGCCAGCAGGGTTTTCACATCCTCAGGGCGGGTATGACCCGACGCGCTGTCGATGATGGAACTGTAGATATGCGGGATGATTTTGGTCACGCCCGCCGCCAGCGCGATGTCCATAATCGGCTCGAAGTTTTCTAAATCGATGCCGCCGGTCGGCTCCAGCCAGAAATCCTGTTCCGCACAGGCACGGGCCACCGCCGCGAATTCATCACAGGTTTTCAGGCCGCCCATCGGGAAATATTTCACCGAGCTGCCGCCCATGTCTTTGAGCAGCGCAATGGCGGTTTCCACCGGCACGATGGCGTCAGCGGAGGCTGAACTCAGCGGCCCGGTATTGATCTTCACGAAGCCGACTTTACCGGTCGGAGAAATCAGACCGTTGACCACGCTGTCGTTTTGCCCGAGCATTCCGCGGCTGGTCCCGACGCCGGTGAAAACCTGATTCACATGCTGCGGCTGAACCTGCGCAGAAATCTGGCTGACCATCAGCGACTGACGCGGATCGCCCGCGCCCAAGCCAACGGACAAGGCGTTTTCAATCAGTGCGGCGTACTCTTTCATGTCCGCCACCGCGCTCGCGACATCCGCATAATTTTTGGACAGCACGCCGACCAGCACATGACCTTCTGCCGCTTCATAAATCTCGCGGGCATTGTCTTTTGAACCGGCAAGCACGTTCAGACATACGCGGTCACGGTAGAAATTCGGGGTCAGCTTCATGCTTTTTCTCCGCTGAAAAGTTGTTTAAAACGCTCTGCAACGATGGCGAGCTGCGGCGGCGTCACGCTGCGCACATCGACTTCGATCTTGCCTTCGTTGGCGCGATAGCCACGGAAATAAATGGCGATATCGCCGTTCTTCATGGCGTCCACAATGGCTTTGGTTTTCCAGCCGAGCACCGCTTCATCAAAGGTGATTTCCGTACGGGCGATATCACGCCCGGCGCTATCCCAGACCACACGCCCCGAGACGCCGTTGATGTCATTCAGGCTGGCGATAAATGGCGTCATTTTGTCGACCATTTCCTGCCCGGTGGTTTTCGGCAGCGTGATATAGCTTTCAATCGCCTGCGTCAGGCCGAGAATGCCCTCTTTGCCGACTTTCATCGCACGGCCAATGCCGCCCGATTGCAGTTTTACCCATTCGACATACTGTTTTTTGCCGAGCACCAGACCGCTGGTCGGCCCTTCAATGGCTTTTGCGCCGCTGTAGATCACCAGATCCGCGCCCATCTCGTAATAGCAGGTCAGGTCTTCTTCTGCGGCAGCATCGACGATCAGCGGCACATTATGCGCACGCGCCACTTCGGCGGCTTCCGCAACCGACAGAATGCTTTTCTGCACCGAGTGGTGCGATTTGATGTACATGATGGCCGCCGTGCGCGGGGTGATGCAGGCAGCAAGCTGCGCAGCGGAACATTCGTTGGCATAACCGGCTTCAACAATTTTACCGCCGCCCAGGGTGATCATCGTGCCCACCGGCGCGCCGAAATTCACGTTATGGCCCTTTGGCAGCACGATGTCGTGCGGGATTTCCAGCGGCGCGGCGTGCAGGTTTTCCAGCAACCAGGCGTTATCTTTGACGATCACCGCCGCCACCGACTGCGCGATCCCGGCAGAAGCACAGGAAACCACTACGGCGTTTTCGACGTTCAGCAGTTTCGCGATGTATGCGCCGGTTTTGTTCACCAGGTCTTTCATCTCAAAATAATGATTCAGACCGGTATTCACGACCGCGGCAACTTCCTCGCGCGGCGTGGAAACCCCCAGCGCCGTCATGCGGCCTGAGGCGTTAATGACTTGTTTTAACTGATACTTTTCATACAGAGATTGTTCAGAAGACATGAGCAGATTTCCCTTCTTCGGTTAACAGGGTGACGCCCGCGACCACAGCGGCCAGAGGCACCAGCAAACTTTCGCCCTTCACGGACTGTCCTTCGGAATCGACAAACACCTGCGGCGCAAAACGCTGCTCGAACAGGGTCAGGTCGGCGTCAGCACCGATTTCCAGACGGCCTTTGGCCGGCAGGCGCAGCGCGTCAGCGGCGTGAGAGGTCACGCAATCAATCACCTGCGGCAACGTCATGCCGACGCTAAAGAATTTCGACATCACCGTCGCCAGGCTATGCACCGGCCCGTTAATACGGTTACGGCAATAAATATCGGAGCTGATGGTGTGCGGCAAAATGCCCTGCTTAATCGCCAGCTCCGCCACCTCAAAACTGAAACTCGCGGTGCCGTGACCGACATCCAGCAGTACACCGCGGCTCAGCGCACGTTTAATCGAATCGCGCAGCACGCCTTCCGGCGAGAGAATGCGGTTCGGCTTGCCGTTATAGCAGTGGGTGATGATGTCGCCGGACGTCAGTAAATCTGCGATTTCATCGAGGTTCGGCGGGTTATTACCGATATGCACCATCAGCGGCAGGTCATCGTTTTCCTGCTGAATTTCTTTGGCGCGCACCAGCGGTTTGATGCCGTTCTGGCCGACCACGCTGCTGCTCATACGCGCTTTGATCCCGATGATAAAACCGGGATTTCGCGCGATGGCGTCACGCACGCCGACTTTGTCGATCTGCGTCATATCCGCCAGCTCGTTCTGCGTCACAATGCCGGTGCGGGCGATATTCAGAAATGCGTAGACGTTGGTTTTCGCCGCACGGGTAATCTGATAGAAATCGTCGACATCATTGGCGCCGGTGCTGCCGGCATCTGCGACGGTGGTGACACCACAGGCGACGCCAATCAGGTCGGCGTCGTCATGATAAATCGGCGATTTTGGGTAACAGTGAACGTGGGAATCGATCCAGCCAGCGCTGGCGTAAATCTTGCCCTGAAGATCGAGCGTCTGGCGGGCAGTGGCATCGGCTGCCAGCGTGCCAATGGCGGCGAATTTGCCGTCCTGAATTGCAATATCTGTCAGGCTGCCGTCTGCGCGTAATGCCTGGCGGATGATTAAGTCATACATACGACGTTCTCCATAATGCCGGGCGTCAGGAGTGTTCCCGACGCCCGCTTTACTGCTGATTTGCTTCTATGCTGCTGTTCTTACAATGAAACCGGGAAGATAGCGCCCAGGATCATGGCACCGAGGATCGCGCCACCGGTGATTGGCTTCTGCCACAGATAGAAACCCAGTGCGCCGAGCAATGATCCCAGACCGATTGGAATCGAGGCCGCCATGGCTGACAGGATAATCAACGGCCCGAGGAAGCGGCCGGAAGCATTACCCGCGCCCATCATCACGTCAGCGCCGTAGGTCGAATTGCTCTGATTGATGGTGAATTTACGCGCCAGAATGATGATGTAACCGACGGCTAAACCGAGGATCAGACCGGTCACCAGCGAAGCCGCGAAGTTCGCCACCGGGAAGACAAACCCGGCACCCAGCAGCATCGCCGGAACGCCCAGGCCGATACCGGTCTGGATGGCACCGCCGATATCAAGAATACCGACCAGTGACCCTTCGATGATGCGGGCAAACAGGAAGCTGGCACCGAAGGCCGCCACTGCGCCGTACACGCCGGTGTCCATACCGGAACGCAACATCGATACAAACGCCACTTCGTTAAACGCGCCGATGCCGTACAGGTAATACATGTGTGTCCCGGCGAAAACGCCCGAGGACAGCAGTCCGACAAAAATCGGGAACGACCACTCGGCGTACCAGAAACCACGTTTGGCTTGTTCTTCCATTGTCATGCTCCCTTACTTACCGCTGAGTGAGTTGTGAATGCCGTTCAGCCATGTCGGGACGTCCAGCATGAATGACTGCAACAGTTTGACGTCGAAACCACGGAAGAAACCGCTGAGGACGAACAGCGCGATAATCGCCGCCATCATCACTTTGGTGACGTGGTTCCAGCCGCTTTCTTCAACACCTTTACCGATGAGGATACCCAGCACCAGACCCGGTACGGCGTTACCCATGATCATCTGCGCCAGACCGCCAAAAATGGTGGCCCAGAAACCGGAACGACGCCCTGCATCAATCGCCGCCAGCCAGAAAATCACCGGCATGACAGTGTTCACCAGCAGGTTTGCCGCAGGCACCAGCACTTTAATTGCCGTGACCTGCAACGCCGGAGGAACGGCGGACGCGGTGGTGTTGAGGAAGGCCACCACAATCATGCCGATGATGCCGCCGGCAATCGCCATCTTGCGTGGGTCATGCATGGTTTCAGCGACATTGCGGTTTTTGAACATCAGCGCCGCGGTCGCCCAGTGAGGAATGATGCGGTGGTCAACGTCCTGTGTGAAAGAACCTGCCGCAACGGAAGATGCCCAGGCGTTAAAGAAGAAGCCCAGACCAAATGAGAAATGCGAAGCCGGATCGCCTTCGCAGGAGTTTAATTCCCCAAGCGTACGAAAAGCCCCCATCCCTTGCACGGTAGGCGCATGGAACATACGTGCAGCACCCGCACCTACGCCCACGCCAACCAGTCCGCCGATAATAAGCGACTTAAATAAAATAATTAAAAACATCAGTATATCCTTGTCATTTATAGCTAACGTTTTTATTTCGTGACAAAAACTACCTGTTCCGTATTAATAACAGTCAGGTTGACGGTAATGTCTAACGCCACGTAATAACTCTTTCTTTCCCTGGCCAGAAAAAAGAACAGAAACTTTTCTCTTTTAACGGACTCTTCTGCTTTTATTACCTTGACGTCCTGCGGTTCAATGCGCAGCAAGACATTATTCGCCGAAGATTTGAGAACCGTTCTCTGAACCTGACTCAGCGCGGAAGAAAAGGCGGCAGCCTTATTTTCGCCCTTTCCTTCAACCCGAACTGTCGTGGTTAATTGTTGCTTCATTACGCCTGACCATACTTCTTGTTATAAGCTTCAACCAGACGCTGACCCAGCTCTTCTTTATCCATAAATCCGAACCCTAATACTAAACAGCCTTCGTTAATTGCCGTGACGCCTTCATCCACTGAGCGCATCCCGTATTTGGCTTTATATCCGTATTTGTTTTGTGCGGTAATCGCACCTGCGCCGCCACTGCCACAGAAAGAAATACCTAAGCTGGCCCCTTCTGCTTTCATCACGTCGCCGAGTTTCATATCTGCTGCCATGCCTGGGACAACAATGGCTCTTCCGCCAGCCGCTTCCACGCCTGCCGCCACTTTCTGGCCTTTACCTAAACGGTCGCCGATCACAATTAATACTTGTCCCATAATTCACTTCTCCGGATTAATTAATTCGCTTAATGTTCAGTAAAAATATTATTTCGGCTCGTTGTCTCTTGCGACTTCAAAATGCACCGAGAGCAAATAGGCTTCCTCAATCGGTAAATTTCCGAACTCGCTGACGACCTCTTCTGCCATTTGCATGGACTCGGCAGAGATTTCATCAAATAACTCTTTTTCTACGTCAGGTAACGGTTCGCCGGTAATTGAGCGTAATACCATGGCTTTCACGTGTGACGTTAACATCTGCAACTGAACATCTGTAGTGTAGATATTCTTCGCACTTTGCATCGTCTGAATATCTTTTAAAACTTGCTCTGTTTTCGCCGCAGCATCTTTCAATTCAATCCGCCCGGTTCCCTTCACAGATGCGCTTGCGTTATTCACTCGCGTTTACCTCTCTCCTTGCCTGACTCACTATTTCAGCCGTTTATTTCTTCTGTCTTTACCCTAACCCCGCACAGATTTCCTGTGTAGAGGGTCTTTTTCCAGTTCGAAGTGGAAATACGGTGCCCTGAGCGGATCCAATTCGCAAAACGAAAAGTTAAGTCGTCATATCACTGAATATTGCAGGGTGTAGCAGCGTATTTCACTGGTAATCGGAATTTTCGCAATGCGGATTAATTCCCTCACAGCGCTTTCATTTCTGCTGAAGAGTGCCTAGTATCAAAGAACACATGCAAATCACCGACACCCCTGCGCTCACCCGCGGGGGTGTTATTTTTTGCCGACCGGCACCCCACTCGCATGAAGCGGGTGATGCAAAAGGAACCATGGAGAATGTTATGAGTAAACCGACACTGATCATCAATGAACTTGACGCAGAACGCCTGGACACACTGCTGGCACAACCTGCGTTTGCCAGCAGCCCGGTCGCCGACGCCCTGAATGAAGAGTTGGATCGCGCTGAGATTTTGCCGCCCGAGCAAATCCCTGCCGACGTGGTCACGATGAACAGTAAGGTGCGCTTCACAGAAGGTAAAGACGGCGAAGAACACATCCGCACGCTGGTGTATCCGGCGGCGCTGAAAGACAGCAACGAACAGTTGTCGGTGATGGCTCCGCTGGGCGCTGCGCTGCTCGGCCTGCGCGTCGGCGGAAGCATCACGTGGGAAATGCCCAATGGCGAGAACAGCCGCATCGAAGTGCTGGAGTTGTTGTTTCAGCCGGAAGCGGCAGGGGAACTGAGAAGTTAAGGTTTTTTTGGCAGGGGGCGCTGCAATGGCGGCCTCGTTGAGTACTGAGAGTACAGAGAGTACTGAGAAAGTTTCGGTTTCTCACGTGTGGTGATCGCTTAACTCGCAGCGCCGAAACCGACCAAGAGAGGGAAGTGCTTTCCCTCTCTTGGATCTCTCCCCGCTTTTTTACTGCGCGCTATCGCTGGCAAGATGGACATGTTCCATAGCAACAGTGAGTGGCGCAAAATGTCATCGCTGCGCGATTCCCTCATTTCAGGTTTCGAGCCTCAGGTCTCGAACCATTCATTCGGTGCCATTTTTGAGCACGCCATTAAGCTTATTTAAAAGATGAAAACAATCTGCCGTTGAATTTAATATCGTGCGGGCGATTCAGGGATCTTGCTGAGCGGGAGGTTCGAGACCAGAGGCTCGAAACCCGGGAGAAGGCACCGCGTAGCGGCAAGATTTCCAGCCTGTCGTAGTGATACCTGAAACATAGCCAGCGAGCGGAGCGCGCAGTTTACGACGTGGAGATCCCAAAGAGGGCTCGTCTTAGCCCTCTTTGGTCGGTTTCGGCGCAAGTGGCCGTGTGATCACCGCGATTGAGAAACCGAAATTTTCACCGCTTTAAGCCGTTGAGAAGCGGCCATCTGCCTATTTAAACTTCTTGTGATTCTCGTTCCGGGTCGCTTTAAACCCTTCCGCTTCTTTCTTCGCTTCATCCACTTTACCGGCTTTCGCCAGTTCAGATGCCTTATCAATCTGGCCGATCAGCGTATCCATGCCTTTGTGGTAATCCTGCATTTCCGGGCTGTCCGGCGCTTTGCCTTTCAGTTTCGGCGGCGTGGCTTTTTTCGCGTCTTCGGCAGCCGCTTTCATGTTTGCCAGCCCCGTGGTCAGTTCGGCCTGATCGTTGGTTTTCAGCACTTTGCCGTAGTTATCGGCAATCGTGTCCATGTCCGTTTCTAAATCTGCTGCCAGAACTGCCGTGCTGCTTCCCAGCATGGCTAACACCGCTAACGCCATCAGTTGTTTACGCATGATCTTTCTCTCTATTGTTATTTATTTGTTTAATAAAACGACATTGCTTGTAAGGCTTTATAAAAATAGGCTGAGAGAGAGGAAAACGGGATGAATTTTTTGTAAAGAATTGAGGCAGCGGTCGGGCGACCGCTGCTTTGGGGAGGGTTATTCGCCGGCGATTTTCATTGCCGGTAACAGCACGGAACCACACTGGATATTGCTGCGGGTTTCGATATCGCTGCCGATGGCGACCATATTGCGCCACATGTCTTTCAGATTGCCGGCAATGGTGATTTCGCTCACCGGATATTGAATCTCACCGTTCTCGACCCAGAAACCGGCTGCACCGCGCGAATAGTCACCGGTGACGCCGCTGACGCCCTGGCCCATCAACTCTGTGACGACCAGACCTTTGTCGAGCTTACGCAACATACCGGCGAAGTCATCACCCTGACCGGCAATGCGCCAGTTGTGGATGCCGCCTGCGTGGCCGGTGGTTTGCAGGCCAAGCTTGCGGGCGGAATAACAGGTCATCAGCCAGGTTTGCAGTACGCCGTCTTTGACGATATCGCGACGCTGCGTGCGCACACCTTCACTGTCGAACGGCGTGGATGCCAGGCCCTGCAACAGATGCGGATGTTCTTCAATCGTCAGCCACTCAGGCAGGATCTGCTCACCTAGGCTGTCGAGCAGGAAGGACGATTTACGGTAAATGCTGCCACCGCTGATGGCGCCCACCAGATGGCCGAACAGACCGGTCGCCACTTCGGAGGCGAACAGCACCGGCGCATGCATGGTGGGTAATTTACGCGGTGCCAGACGCGAAAGCGTGCGGCGAGCGCACTCTGCACCGACCCATTCCGGGTCTTTCAGGTCACTCATTTTGCGGGCAATGGAATAGGCGTAATCGCGTTCCATGTCGCCTTCGTGTTCAGCAATTACTGACGCGGAAATCGAATGACGCGTCGAGCAGTAACTTTGCAACATGCCGTGGCTGTTGCCGAATACGCGGATGCCGTAATGGCTGTTGAAACTGCCGCCTTCGGTGTTGGTGATGCGTTTGTCGGCTTTCAGCGCAGCCTGTTCTGCACGGGCTGCCAGTTCGATACTGCGATCGGGATCCAGCTCTTCCGGGTGGAATAAATCCAGATCCGGCGCATCAAACGCCAGCATCTCTTTGTCGGCCACGCCTGCGAACGGATCCGGCGACGTGTAACGGGCGATATCCAGCGCGGCCTGCACGGTGCGGGAAATGGCGTCCGGGCTGAGATCGGTAGAAGACGCGCTGCCTTTACGGTTCTGATAATAAACGGTGATGCCCAATGCGCCGTCGCTGTTGAACTCAACGTTCTCGACTTCACCAAAACGTGTACTGACGCCGATACCGGTGGTTTTACTGACCGCCACTTCTGCAGCATCTGAACCCGCTTTTGCCAGTTCCAGAGCCTGAGATACGGCTTGTTCGAGAGTTTTACGCTGCTGCGCAACTTGATTCACTACGTTCATCGGCATGCCATCGCTTATGAGATAAAAGGGATTGTTCTACACTGAGACAGAGAAACTTATACTTTTGAGTCTAACAGAGACTCGCCATAATTTCGCATTGCGTGCGGCGTTGATCAGACCGAAGTTGCAACAGAATAGCCATCTCTGTGGCATAATGCCGCCGAAGCAATAAAGCACAATCAAACTGACAGGATTACCTCGTTAAGAGGAAGCGCCCATGACAAAGAAAATTGACGACTGGCTCGATGACGTTCCCGAGAATAATGAGAACGACGAAGATGATGAGATCATCTGGGTCAGTAAAAGTGAAATCAAACGTGACGCCGAGGCGCTGAAAGATCTCGGTGCAGAAATGGTGGATCTGGGTAAAAACTCCCTCGATAAACTGCCCCTGGACGAAGATCTGCGCGCCGCTATCGATTTAGCGCAGAAAATCAAGAAAGAAGGCCGTCGCCGCCAGCTTCAGCTGATCGGTAAAATGCTGCGTTCGCGCGACGTTGAACCGATTGAAACTGCGCTGGATAAACTGAAAAACCGCCACAACCAGCAGGTTTCGCTGTTCCATAAACTGGAAATGCTGCGTGACCGTCTGGTCGAAGAAGGTGATGATGCGGTGCCAACGGTGCTGGATTTATACCCGACAGCTGACCGTCAGCAACTGCGCGCCCTCATCCGCAATGCGCAAAAAGAGAAAGCGACCAACAAGCCGCCGAAATCTTACCGCCAGATTTTCCAGTATCTGCGCGAGCTGGCTGAAGGCCAGGAATAAAAAACAAAAACCCGCTTTGATGGCGGGTTTTTCTTTTCAGACTTTGGCTTTCGCAACCGGTTTATCGACCTGATTCAGCCGCAGCTCACCTTCCAGCTCTTCTTCCGCCTCTTCAAACAGCAAAATCAGTGCACCGAACCGCCGTTTACGGCTGGCATTCAGGTTGATGAAATCCACTTCAACCGGCAGTGCGATCCCGCCCGTTACTTCATCCCATAGTGCATCCAGATTCGCGCCGAAGCTGTCAGTCAGGGAAAACTGACGGACAAACTCGCGATAGAATGCGGGTAAATCCGGGATGTGATTAAAATCGAAGCTCACTTTTTTCATCGACATTACTCCACCCGAACAAAATGTTGATAATGGTCGCGGCTGACGTAAATCAGACCGTCGCTGGCAAACAGCAACCGGTCAGCGCCACGACGTCCGCAGCGATAGTTGATATCCGCCTCACGCCACACCCGTTTGCTGGCTGCCGGTAAACGCCCTTCCCGGTTAGAGAAACGGTCGCCGCCAATGGCTTTGCCCGGCAGCACATCGCATAAATTCCCGGCACGCGCATCCCAGCCGGCTTCGCGGGCTTTTTTCTTGGTGATGTAATTGTCCGGCAGACGCTGGTGTTGACGCACATAGCTGACCACCGTTTTCTCGTCGGTGCCTGACACGATTGTGCCCTGATTGTATGTCGATTTTGCGACAGCCTGCCCGGCCATGCCCGACAGCCCAAGGATCACCGCCGCCGTCATCATCAGCGTGCGCGAACGCAGCCCGTTAAATACCTTCATTGACGTCCTTTGTGCTTTGCCGGAAAGCACCGTTTCCGGCCCTTTGTTTGCTACTGATTATTGTTAACTAAAAGCGGCTTTCTGAAAAGACGACTTATAGATTTCCTAAATGTAACGTTTTCACCTGCAAATACTCTTCCAGCCCCAGCACCGATCCTTCACGTCCCAGCCCGGATTCTTTCACGCCGCCAAACGGTGCCGCTTCGTTGGAAATCGCGCATTCATTCACGCCAATCATGCCGCTTTCAATGGCGTCCGCGACGCGGAAAATACGTTGCAGATTCTGGCTGTAGAAATACGCCGCCAGCCCGAAAGGCGTGTCGTTGGCGCGCTTAATCACTTCTTCTTCCGTTTTGAAACGGAAACAGGCGGCAAGCGGGCCGAAGGTTTCTTCCTGCGCCACTTTCATGTCGTCGGTGGCATCAGCAATCACCGTCGGCTGGAAGAAGTTACCGCCGAGTTTATGACGCTCACCGCCTTCCATCAGACGCCCGCCCTTCTCCAGCGTATCTTTGACGTGGTCTTCCACTTTCTCCAGCCCTTTGATGTCTATAAGCGGCCCGACGATAACGCCGTCGTCCATGCCGTTGCCGACCTTCAGTTTGCGGACTTCTTCCACCAGACGCGTCACGAAAGCATCGTAAACGCCGTCCTGTACGTAGATGCGGTTGATACAAACGCATACCTGCCCGGTGTTTCGGAATTTACAGGTGACGGCCCCTTTCACGGCAGCCTCGAGATCGGCGTCGTCAAACACGATATAAGGCGCGTTACCGCCCAGCTCCATCGACACTTTTTTCATCGTATCGGCGCTGTTGCGCACCAGCGTTTTGCCCACTTCCGTCGAACCGGTAAAGGAGACTTTGCGCACTTTGTCGCTGGCCATGATCGCATCGCTGATGGCATGGGTATCACCGGCCACGCCGTTGATCACGCCGTCCGGTACACCGGCGTCTTTCGCCAGTTGCAGCAGGGCGAAGGCCGAGAGCGGCGTGTTATTGGCCGGCTTGATAAGACCGGTACACCCTGCTGCCAGCGCAGGGCCGAGTTTGCGGGTCAGCATCGCCAGCGGGAAATTCCACGGGGTGATCGCCGCCACCACGCCAACCGGTTCGCGGGTCGCCAGAATACGTGAACCGGATTTCGCCGGAGGGATGATTTCGCCGTTGGCGCGCTTGGCTTCCTCACTGAACCATTGCAGATAACTGGCGGCGTAATCGACTTCGCCCAGCGCCTCTTTCAGCGGCTTACCCTGCTCCGCCACCATCAGCTCGCCGAGAAACTGTTTGTTCTCCAGCATCAGCTGATACCAGCGGTACAAAATTTCAGAACGCGCTTTGGCCGTGGTTTTTCTCCACGCAGGGAAAGCCTCGCTGGCGGCCTTGATCGCTGCTTCGGTTTCCGCTTTTCCGGCTTTCGCCACTTTGGCGACGATCTCTCCCGTGGCCGGATCCCGCACATCAAACGTCGTTTTCGCCTCGTGCCATTTCCCGCCGGTGAAATAGCCGGTCTTAAATAAAGGATGTTTGGACAGTTTTTGGTATTGGGCAGACATGGTAAATCCTCCTGACGTGCGCCGTTTAAAGCAGTGAATAGCAATAAGTATAGCGGCTTAAGAGGAAGCGTCTCTCAGACAGCACTGAGAGACACAGGTCGCAAAGTCGAATGTCACACGTTCACAACGTCATAGCCGGTCAGTAAACTGCGTGATGAATCACCCATTGATTAAGGAAAAAGGGATGTCGACACGCATAAAAATGAACATCGGTGAGCTGTATACGGACATGGGCGAAGGCTTGCCGGAGGAGCGCCGTGCGGGAAAGGAGCGGGTGTATGATTACAATCTGACCCGCCCGTCAGAAGAAGAGACACGCCAGCGGATGCTCAAAGACATCATGGGCAGCCTGGGCGAGAACGGCTGGATTGAGCCGCCGTTGCGCGTCGCTTACGGCACACACACTCACATCGGTAAAAACTTCTACGCCAACTTCAATCTGACCCTGGTGGATGACGCCACCGTGACCATCGGCGATAACGTGATGTTCGCGCCGAACGTGACGCTCGCCACCGCCGGGCACCCGATCGACCCGGACATCCGCATCACCGGGCAACAGTTCTCGCAGCCTATCGTTATTGAAGACAACGTCTGGCTTGGCGCGGGGGTGATAGTGAATCCTGGGGTGACGATTGGCCGTAACAGCGTGATTGGTGCGGGCAGCGTGGTCACGAAATCTATTCCTGCCAACGTGGTCGCGGCGGGCGTGCCTTGCCGCGTCATGCGTGCCATCAGCCCGGAAGATCGCCACGCCTTTTTGACCTCAGAACGTGAATAATAAAAAAGGCCGGTGCGTTACCGCATCGGCCCTGTGGTCTTTACGCCGGTAACTACCGGCTTATGCCAGGAATGAATGCTGATAGCGGTGCAGCATGTCAGTCAGGCGACGAACCGGTTCGGTGACTTTAAGCGGCGCATCGTACTCGACCAGTTTTTCCTGATACTCGCCCAGCTCTTTCAGCAGACGCTGATAATAGTACGTCCGTTTCCCTTCGCCCGATGACGACACCACGTGGTCTGCCGTATTACGGATTTTCTTATGGAATGCCGACAGTTCATCGTTCACTGGCACTTCCGCCATCTTCATCCGCTGATGCGCGATAATCAGCATCAGCGCCAGACGGTATTTACCGATGTCATTCGGGAACATCACCAGCAGCTGGTTGAGCTGATGATAGAGCGCCGGAAGATGGTTTTCGCGGCGGCGATAAGCCTTGGTGGTCAGTGCCGACACCGCGCTGCTCATGAAGCGGTTGAGCAAGGTACGGCCCGTTTTTTCGCGCGATTTATCGCGAATAATCAGCAACACCGCCATCGCAATCACCGTCCCAATGGCCTGCCCCATCGCGCTATCCAGAAAAGCAGTAACGTTAAATTTCATCGGGTTACTGAGCACCAAAATATTGATGGTGCCCGCCAGCAACCCGAGCATACCGAGGCGGCGCTTGGTCACTTCGATACCGATGAAGAAGGTGAAAATCCCCAGCATCAGGCACAGCAGGAACAGACTTTGCTGCGTGGCGGGCATGATCAGCATAAACATCATCGAACCCACCGGAATAGCCAGCAGCATACCGACGATGAAATCCATCGCCATCCCTTTTGGGTTAGGAGTGCGCATCGCCAGCGAGGTCACGACAGCGATGATAATCACGCAGCCGCTGGCCGAGGTCCAGCCGGTCCACAGCCACATCAGGCAGCCGATAGCGGTGGCGGTAAACGTTCGCAGACCGTTGATCATCGCATGATGGCGCTCTGCCGACACAGGGCGCACCACCACTTCGCCATCGAGTACGCCGCTTTCTATGGTGCTGATACTGCTGTTGGTCTGGATGCCTTTCATCAGCAACAGCGCGCGGGTGCCCGCACCGGTCCAGGCGCTCAGGGTTATCAGGACGTTATCGCTGTGCGAGCCGGTGATGGCCTGCCGTAATTGTTTCATCCGGCGGTGAACATCTGCCACCGTCTCCGCCGGTTCATCGAACATCATTTTCAGTTCCGGCGATAACCGTTCCGGCGTGCCTTGCAGGATCAGATAGGTTTCGCAGGCCTGAGTGATCATGCTCAGCGACGTGCTGTGCAGCGCTTTCAGACGCCGGTTACAGCGCTGCCAGCGTGACGACTCCATCATCAGGCTGCTGCGCATACCGTTCAGCGCCGTGGTGCTCTTCACCAGATTATTCCACGATTTATCAATGTCTTCTTTCGACGCGTTGTTCACGCAAATCCGCATCAGCGCGAACTGGTCGAGCATCAGCTGGCTAACAGCGCGGTCGATATCTTTTTTGATAGAACGGGGAGAAAACAGTAAGTCAGCGACGATGGCGCAACAAATCCCAAGGACGATTTCACTGCACCGCTCCACCGCAAACTGCGGCGTTTGCAACGGCGCCGACGCGGAAGTCACGACGATAATCAGTGCGGTATAACCCGCCAGACCCAGCGCATACGAGTTCTCGATGCGCACCAGCGATGACCACCAGGTGCAGACACCCGCCCAGATACAGCACAACAACAGCATCACTACCGGCGCGCGCGCCGTGGCAATCACAATCACCAGCGCCGCGATACAGCCGATAAAGGTGCCGATCACCCGCAGAAAACCACGGTGGCGGATTGCCCCGGCGAACGGCTCACCGCCGGCGGCCAGCGCCGGGCCGGAGGTCACGATGGCGGCGGTCATGGCCGACCAGCGCGGGGTTTCGAGTTGCAGATAGAACCCGAGCACCAGCGCGCCGAGGATCGCGAACGTCAGCTTAAATGCAAAACGCACGCGTGGGATAAGTACACTATTCATTTTCCGGCCTTAGCCAAACTCTCTCAGGCGATGTAACAGACGGCGGAACGGAGAACCTTCATTCTGCTGACGGTCGTGGCTGCCGGTGATCACAACGGTCGCCGTTGTCCCGGCCGGGTACGGATGTTGCTGGTCGGCATCATCAAGCACGATTTTCACCGGTACGCGCTGCGCCAGACGCACCCATTCGAGATTACTGTCGATGGTCGCCAGACCGTTAGTCGCCGCAGAAGAAGAGCTGTTGGTGACCGCTGCTGCCACGCTGTCGACCCTGCCGTGCATGATGCGGTTGCTGCCGAGCGGCGTAATTTCCACGCGATCGCCCTTGCTCAGGCCGGACAGTTTGGTTTCTTCCAGATAAGCCAGAATGTAGAAGGAGTTTTTCTTCACTAACGCCACGGCTGTAGAACCACGGTTGATGTAGTTCCCCGGATGCACGGTAAGGTTAGTCACCCAGCCATCTGCCGGAGCCACCACCACGGTGCGCTGTAAATCGAGCACCGCCAGATCACGTGCTGCCTGAGCCTTCGCCAGCTGATGCTGGGCGGTTTGCAGAACGTTATTCGCCTGGTCTATCTCTTCCTGCGACATCGCCTGCACGCCCAGTTTCACGCGGCGTCCGGCTTCGCGTCTTTTCTCGCCGGCCAGTGCCTGATAATACGCCACGTCAGCGCTCGCTTCGTCCAGCGCCTGCTGATAACGCGGCTGGTCGATTTTGAACAGGATTTGCCCCTTCTTGACCAGCTGGTTGTCCGTGATCGGCACATCGGTAATCAGGCCGGTCACGTCGGGCGCGATAGAGACGACGTCGGCGGTAAATTTGGCATCACGGGTCCACGGTGATTCCGTGTAGAACGCCCAGGCTTTGAAAATAGCGATGACAGCCAGAACGACAAGGATCAGCGTAATTGCATAACGTATTATTTTTATAGAGAAATTTTTCACAACGCCCTCAGACGAACATGCAGGAGATCAGGTAGAAAAGACAGCAATACAATGCTGTGTTGAACAACGCCGGGTGCCAGACAAAGTCGTAGATCCCGGTGGGCTGCAAGACGCGTCGCAGCAGGAAAAACACGACCAGCGCCAGCAGTATTTCAAAAAACACCGGGGGAAACGACAATCCGAAAATCACCATTACCGGAAGCAAACTCATCAAAAATTCCTTACATTATGACGACGGGCAGTATGACCAGAAAAAGGTGTGGTGAGTCCCGCGCACACATTATTCATTATTTTAGGCAACAGCTCACAAACCCGGAGATAAATCTTCACGGGAAGTGACGACGAAAACTGTGGAGTTGCCAGGGAAGTGTGCGAAGGTAAGCCGTCAGGAAAATGCGACCTGAGGGTTATCGCCCGGGAGAGTATATTAGCCTGCTTATTATCAAGTGATCAACGTTATGTGATCTAAATCACTTTTAAGCCAGAGTTAACAATGGACCGATTAAAACGTATGTCAATTTTCGCCCAGGTGGTTGAAAGCGGCTCATTTACCGCGGCGGCACGACGTCTCGACATGAGCGTTTCCGCCATCAGTCAGACGATTTCAAAACTTGAAAATGACTTACAAATCAAATTACTAAACCGAAGCACACGCAGCATCGGCCTGACTGAAGCCGGAAAGATTTACTATCAGGGCTGCCGGAAAATGCTGCAAGACGTGCGCGAAGTGCATGAGCAATTATACGCCTTCAACAACACACCCACCGGCACGTTGCGCATCGGCAGCTCATCGACAATGGCACAAAATGTTCTTGCTGCCATGACTGCCGAGATGCTCAGTGAATATCCCGGCCTGACCGTTAATCTGGTCACCGGCATTCCGGCGCCGGATCTGATCGCCGACGGCTTAGACCTGGTGATCCGCGTCGGGGCGTTGCAGGATTCCAGTCTGTTCTCCACAAAACTCGGCTCGATGCCGATGGTCGTGTGTGCCGCGCGCAGCTATCTGGCCCAGCACGGCACGCCGGAAAAACCGGCGGATATGGTGAATTTCTCATGGCTGGAATACAGCGTGCGCCCCGACAGCGAGTTTGAACTGATCGCGCCCGAGGGCATTACCACACGCATTAATCCGCAGGGGCGTTTCGTCACCAACGATTCGCAAACGATGATCCGCTGGCTTAAAGCCGGGGTGGGTATCGCTTATGTGCCGCTGATGTGGATCATCGAAGAAATCAATGCCGGGGAAGTGGAGATTTTGTTCCGCAGCTACCAGTCAGACCCTCGCCCGGTTTACGCGCTGTATACCGAAAAAGACAAACTGCCGCTGAAAGTGCAGGTATGCATTAACTATCTGACGGATTACTTCAAGCAGGTCAGTAAGGTGTATCAGGGCTACAGGCAGGGGAAAAAGGGAACGACGTGGGGGTAAACCTCCCCTGATCAGGGGAGGCTAAAACAAAACTTAAGCGGTACCGCCCACCGTCAGATTATCCAGTTTCAGGGTTGGCTGACCGACCCCGACCGGCAGGCTCTGGCCTTCTTTGCCGCACACACCGACGCCTTTATCGAGCGCCAGATCGTTACCTACCATGGAAATCTGCTGCATCGCTTCGATACCCGACCCGATCAGCGTCGCGCCTTTCACCGGTTTAGTGATGCGACCATTTTCAATCAGATACGCTTCGGACGTTGAGAACACGAACTTGCCGGACGTGATATCCACCTGACCACCGCCGAAGTTCGGCGCATACAGGCCGTATTCGACGCTGCTGATAATCTCTTCCGGCGTAGATTTTCCTGCAAGCATGTAGGTGTTGGTCATGCGTGGCATCGGCAGGTGCGCATACGACTCACGACGGCCATTACCGGTCGGCGCTACGCCCATCAGGCGCGCATTCAGTTTGTCCTGCATGTAACCTTTCAGCACACCGTTTTCGATCAACACGTTGTACTGGCCCGGCACGCCTTCATCGTCAATCGCCAGTGAACCGCGCAGGCCGTGCATAGTACCGTCATCGACGACGGTACACAGTTCGGACGCCACCAGTTTACCCATCTGACCGCTAAAGACTGACGTTCCGCGACGGTTGAAATCACCTTCCAGACCGTGTCCGACCGCTTCGTGCAACAGCACGCCCGGCCAGCCTGCGCCCAGAACTACCGGCATCCCACCCGCAGGGGCGGCAACGGCGGTCAGATTGAGCAATGCCATACGCACTGCGTCACGCGCGAACGCTTCGGCGCGCACTTCACCGTTAACCGTTTCGAGGAAATAATCATAACCGACACGCGCACCGCCGCCGCTGGAGCCGCGTTCACGGCGGCCATCCTGCTCGACCAGCACGCTCACGGACAGGCGAACCAGCGGACGGATATCTGCCGCCAGCGTACCGTCAGTGGCAGCCACCAGCACCGTTTCATACACACCGGTAATGCTGGCGCTGACTTCCTGCACACGTTTATCCGCAGCGCGGGCGATTTTGTCCACGCGATGCAAAAGCTCAATTTTCGCTTCACGCGGCAGGCTTTGCAGCGGATCCAGCGCGGAGTACAGAGGCGGGTAGGCCACTTCGCCCAGCGTGCGCGTTTTGCCATTGCCCTGTTCGCGGACAATGCTGCGCGCGGCGGTGGCGCTTTGATTTAAGGCATTGAGGGTGATCTGGTCGGCATAAGCGAAACCGGTCTTCTCGCCGCTGATGGCACGAACACCCACGCCCTGATCGATATTGTAAGAACCGTCTTTGATGATGCTGTCTTCGATTACCCAGGCTTCATGGAAGCTGGACTGGAAAAAGAGATCGGCGTAATCGAGGCGACGTTCTGACAACTGGCCCAAAACGGAAAACAGATCCTGATGACTCAGATTATTGGCAGTTAGTAACTGCTCACTGACTAAGGCCAGACTCATAGATGTTCACTCTCTTTTTGACGAAAATCCGGCGGACTCAAGCGTAATGCATCGCTCAGTGCGCCGGACAATCCATTGTTACAAGGTTATTAACAGCCTAACACAGCCCGGACAAGGTTGCCTGCCGCCATCCTGAAAGGGATTACTGCGCGGCAGCAGCCTTCGGCGCGGTGACGGGTTTACGCAGAATTTCATTGATACGCGGCTCCGCGATGGTGCCGGTGATCTGATAGCGGATCAGCGAAATCTTATTCCACAGCGGTGCCAGCACTTTACTGGCTGCAAATACGGCCACGCCGACCACAGGGTTTATCACAAACGCCGTTGCCACGCCGACGGTGGCTGAAATTTCCGGCGCGATGACCGCTTCCAAATCCAGTTTCTGGCTCACAAAGTTGACCTTACCGGTGATGGCGATATCTGCCGCCAGCCCGTCAACCAGCAGATCATCGGTATGCAGCGTGCCGTCTTTTATCCAGGCGGTCGATTTGATCGAGTCAAAATAGAAGCCCTGACCGAAGGTGTCGCTGAAATCGAGGCGCAACTTACGCAGCAACGCATCGAAGCTGACCAGACGCAGTAACTGCCCGGCGCGGCCACCGCCAACGTCGGCGATTTCACCTTTACCGAGCTCGTTTTTCAGCGTGCCGTTGAGCGTGCTGACATCCGGTTTCCAGGGGACAGATTTCCAGTGCAGGTCAAAATTCACATCAAAAGGCGCGCCTTTCAGCGGTGTGGTGACACCGAAGAATGACATCGCCTGATCGATATTTTTACCACTCAGTTTACCTTTCAGGCCGGTATTCTCGCCCTGATCGTTCTGCTTCCAGTCGCCCTGTACGTCCAGTCGTGCAACACCGGTGTCGATCAGGCCGTTGCGCAGCATTAACTGATCGCCCTGCGGGGTCACATCGGCGTTCACCTTGCGGAAATTCTGGCCGAGGAACCAGCAGGCTTCGCAGCGCAGTTGCACCGCAGGCCAGCTGGCGAAGGAAATTTTGTCATTGCCCGCTGGGTTCGACGCCGGTTTAGCGCTTTCCGACACGTCTGCCACCGTCCATTGCGGATTGAAATACAGGTAGCGCAGGTTTGCCAGCCACGGGCCGGTGTCATTCATGTTCAGCGTGCCGTCGATTTCTTTGCCTTTAGCGGCAATCGCCAGCCCCTGATGCCCCTGCGTTGATCGCAGCGTCAGGTCATTCCACACCTGGCCGCCCAGCGTCAGCGCCGGCGTGGTGAGGATAATTTCATGCGGGAAGCTGAAGCCGGCCATTTTACTGCTGCCGCTGCCCTGCGTCGCTTTCTCCGGCGACAAGAGTCCGAGCCAGCTTTCGCCGTCCAGCGCCGGAAGGTTAAGCGTCAGGCTGCTGTCTTGCGGCAATGCCGGTGTTTTTTTGGTGTTCGCCTGCCAGGAGGCGCGGTCCAGTTTGAGCTGTTTACCCAGCAGCCAGCGGCTGTTGAAATGATCTTTCCCGGCCAGCACGCCTTCAAGATTGAAGCTGTGCAAATCGCCTTTCACTTTCACCAGCAGCGGCAACGAATGGCCAGCTTTCTTAGCGAGAGGATCCGGTAAGTGACTGCTTACATCTTTCAGATCGGCATTCACATCTACGGTATAATTCGGCGTGCCTTTGTGCGGCAGGGCAATATTGACGTCAGCCTTCCACGGCGTACCGCCGGAAATTTTGCTGGCGGCCACCGCAGGCAACCCTGGCAACTTCGACAACTGCCAGTTCGCATCCAGTCCCACCTGAATCTTAAAGTCGTCTGCCAGCTCCTGCGTACTGAACATCACGTTGATCGGTTGCCCGAACCAGTTGCCGGTCATTCTGTTGCTTTGCAGATTTCCATTGTCATAACTGAACTCCCCGCTGAGGTGGCTGATGGTGCTTTCCAGCGGTTTGATCAGCAGGCTGTTATCTTTGAGCGTCACGCCACCGGTGGCACGAACCAGTTCGCCGTCGAGCGGAATATCCAGATGTAAGCGACCATTCACTTCGCCGCTGATTTGCAGCTCCTGCAAAGCGCTGCCGAGCGTGTCGTGCAGCGGCGTGTTCATGAAATAATCACCGATATCTTTGCCGGAACCGCGCAGATCAGAATCGACAAACAGCTTTTCTTTCAGGTAATCCGGGATATTGGCGACTACGTTGTTGCCATCTACGTTGCCCAATTTTGTGTGCGCGGCTTTCATAAACAAACCGTCGTTCAGAAAATCGAGATCGATATCCAGATCGGTCAGCGCGGGCCATTCAGGCTGGAACTGGAAGGTCGAGTGGCGCAACGGCACCCACACCTGGAACTGCCCTTCGTTATTTTTGAACGGGAAGTGATGCGGATTGCCGTTGAAGGTCAGCGTGGCGTTATCCACCTGCCCGGCCTGGATCGCACCGGTGAGATAATCCACCAGATGTTTGCCCATCAGCTTTTCGGGGAAGTAACGCCACGCCTGACCGGCGTCGTACAGGCGGATACCGGCCAGAATATTCAGCCACGGCTCGCCGTTCGCAGGCTGGTTGTAGTGGAAGTCGCCCTTCGCCCACAGCGCGTCTGCTTTGACATCCACGTCTTTACCGGACAATGCCCAGCCGTCTTTATCGTTGGTCCAGTTGAATGAGCCGGTTGCGGCACTGACGTTCAGCGGCGCGCGGAACATCTCACCATAAGGCAACTGGCTGTCTTGTAATTTGACGTTCAGCTGGCCGCCGGCGACGCTGCCTTTCAGGCTGCCATTGAAATGATTGATGCCCGGCAATAATTCCCAACGCTGCCAGCTGACATCGTGCCAGTTAGCAATAAAGCGGGTGTGCTCGGGTTGTTTGAGAGGAATATCCAGCGCCAGGCTGTCGACCTTGCCCGACGGTTTCAGATCCTGCCAGCGTTCGAGCACAGCAGGCGTCAGGAATGAGAAGGTCGGTATCACCGGACCAAGGCGTTCCAGTTGCAAATGGGTACCCCGAATACGCAACTCTTCACCCTGCGAGGGACCCAGGAATTCGTTGTTTTCCGGCAGGTACAACGCGTCCAGGGTGCCTTTTGGCCAGGCCACGCCGTCCGTTTTGATGTTCAGTTGCTTCGTACCAAGCTGCCAGCCATTCCCCTGACGATTGCCGTGCAGCGTCAGGTTATCTACGTCGAGACGATGTTCGTCATCGCCGGTTTTCCAGGTTGCAGAACCGGTTTTCAACAATGCATCACCGGCGTACACATCGCCGTTACGCACGGTAAGCCAGGCCGCCAGACTGAAATTGGCACTCTCAAGGCCGGTGTTGCTGCGCAGCCAGCGGCTGAACCACGGCTTCATATCGATATCATCAGCTTGCAGGTAAATCTTGCCGTTGTTGAGCAATCCGTTGGAATCATTGAGATCCATACGCACCTGCACCACACCATGCTGACCGTTGAAACTCGACAGACTCAGCTGGCCTTCCGCACGGTGGCGGTTATGGATATTGAGCCAGGTCAGCTGCGGGATGTCGAATTCGGCGCGCGGGCCGGACGGTGTCAGGAAGGAAATACGGCTGTCGCGCAAATCGAAGTGATCGACCTGCTTAAGGAAAATATCGCTGATGCGGTTTGGCTTGAGGCCATTGCCCTGATTGTTGTCTCCGCCCAGCGTGCTGTTCAGATCCAACTGCATGTTGTAGAAAGTGAGATCGCGGAACTGCCAGCGCAGATGCAGCATCGACTGCCAGACATCCAGCGCCAGGGTGATGCGCTGAACCTTCAGGGTGGAATCCGGCAACGTCACCTGCAGGCCCCGGACCTCCATGATCGGGCCAAAGGTTTTCCAGCTGGCACTGATCTGTGACAGTTCGATCGGCACGCCCGTCGCAGATTCGACTTTCGCGACCAGCTGGTTCTGGAAACGGCTCAACTGAGGCAACGCCAGACGTAAGCCACTGATCACCAAAGCCACTATCACGACAAGGGTTGCGCTGGTGGTTAATAAAATACCGGGCAGTCGCCTCAAACTTCTCTCCTTGTTTTCCATTCCATGCGGGTTCGCTCCCGTACAGACGGCAATGGAAACCTGTAACTTCTTGATGCGTCTGGCACGTTGGCTCAGATCACATCATCACGACGTCGAACTGCTCCTGACTGTAGAGCGGCTCCACCTGCACTTTGACCTGTTTGCCGACGAAAATTTCGACTTCAGCCAGTGCATGGGATTCCTCGCCCTTCAGCGCTTCGCCCACTGCCGCAGAGGCGTAGACCAGGAAGCGGTCGGAATCATACGCATGATGCACGCGCACGATTTCACGCAATATTTCATAGCAAACCGTTTCGACGGTTTTCACCGTGCCGCGCGCATGACAGGTCGGGCAATCGCTGCATAGAACATGCTCGACGCTTTCGCGGGTGCGTTTGCGGGTCATTTCCACCAGTCCCAGCGCGGAGAAGCCGTGAATACCGGTTTTCACACGGTCTTTCGACAGCGCCTGCTCAAGGCTGTGCAACACGCGACGGCGGTGATCCTCATTCGACATATCAATAAAGTCGATGATGATAATGCCGCCCAGATTACGTAACCGCAGCTGACGGGCAATCGCCTGTGTCGCTTCGGTATTGGTGTTGAAAATGGTGTCTTCCAGATTGCGATGGCCAACAAACGCGCCGGTGTTGATATCCACCGTCGTCATGGCTTCAGTCTGATCGATAATCAGGTAGCCGCCAGACTTAAGTTCCACCTTGCGCTCGAGGGCGCGCTGGATCTCATTTTCCACATCGAACAGATCGAAAATAGGCTGCTTGCCGTTGTAATGTTCCAGCTTGCTGGTCATTTCCGGCATGTATTCGCTGGTGAATTCGACCAGCAATTCATAGGTCAGGCGGGAATCGACACGAATGCGATCCAGCGCTTCACCGGCAAAATCACGCAGGACACGGTGCGCCAGCGCCAGTTCGCCATACAGCTTGTATTTGGTTTTGTTGCGACGTTTGCGCTCCATCACCTTCGTCCACAGGCGCTTGAGATAAGCCGCATCCTGCTTAAGTTCTTCTTCGCCCACGCCTTCGGCCGCCGTACGGATAATGTAGCCGCCGTGCTCGTCACAATATTCAGAGACGATGCGCTTGAGGCGATCGCGTTCCGCTTCGCTTTCTATACGTTGTGAGACGCCAACGTGCGATGCTCCGGGCATAAACACCAGATAACGTGAAGGCAACGTGATGTCGGTAGTCAGACGCGCGCCTTTGGTGCCGAGGGGATCTTTCACCACCTGCACCATCAGATCCTGGCCCTGATGCACCAGCTCTGCGATGTCACGCACATTGAAATTTTTCTGCTCATCACGGGCAACGCATTCGGTATGCGGCATGATGTCTGAAGCGTGTAAAAACGCTGCTTTTTCAAGGCCGATATCAACAAAAGCCGCCTGCATTCCAGGCAAAACGCGGCTGATACGTCCTTTATAAATATTGCCGGCAATCCCGCGCTTGGTTTCGCGCTCAATATGGATTTCCTGCAGAATGCCACCGTCGATGTAAGCCACGCGTGTCTCGGACGGGGTGACATTGACCAGTAATTCAGCTGTCATGTTTTCTCCTAAGCTCGCGTAAGGCAGCAAATTCATTGAGCAGTTCCTGAGTTTCCACCAGAGGAAGCCCCACCACTGCATAGTAACTGCCGCGAATTTCACGGACGAAACAACCGCCCTTTCCCTGAATACCGTAAGCGCCCGCTTTATCCATGGGCTCACCGCTCAGAATATAGTGTGCAATGTCATCGGCGGATAGTGAACGGAAGGTGACATCGGTCACAACCAACGTACTGAGGCAATCACGCCGGTCAGCAAAAGCGACGGCGGTCATCACCTGATGTTGTCTGCCAGACAATGCAGTAAGCATAACAGCGGCTTGCGATTCGTCGCGCGGCTTTTCCAACACTTTACCGTCGAGAAGCACAATGGTGTCGGCGCCCAGAACAGGAAGATCCTCATCTGCAACCGCCACACCGGCCCGCGCTTTATCTTTCGCCAGACGCAAAACGTAAGCGTCGGGTGCCTCATCCTGCTGGCGTTCTTCCGCTACGTCGGTGATCAGACGCTCAAAGGGCAGATCCAGTAAGGCCAGCAATTCACGACGGCGTGGCGAACCGGAAGCGAGATAAAGTGCGGTCATAACATCCTCATTGAACAGCAAACTGACGGCGAATTTTGCGCATCAGCAGGAACAGCCACGGCCACAGAATGCCGTCAACCACACTGCTCCAGAAAACTTCGGGGCGGAACGACACGTTGACCACCATAAATTGTCCCCAGAACACCATGACGTCCACCGCCAGCGACAGCACCATGACAATCAGCGCTTGCTGCCAGAGTGCCAGATTGCGGAACAACTGGAATTTGAACGCGACCACATAGGCGGTGATGGCAAACGCCAGCGCACGAATGCCCAGCGTGGAACCGAGGATCAAATCCATGATGAAACCGACAATAAAACCGGTGCCAACGTTGACGCGATGCGGTAAAGCCATCACCCAGTAGATCAGGATCAGCAACAGCCAGGAGGGCCGGAACATGTAGATTTGTTCAGGCCACGGCATGACCTGCAACAACATGGCTATGACAAAGGATAGCCAAATAATCCAGCGTCCGTGGCTCCGGTAACTGTTCATTGCCGTGCTCCCTGCGCAGGCGTGGTGCTGACTGGTGTGGTCACAGTGCCTGTTGCAGGTGCCGGAAGCGGCGCCGGAGGACCCATATCACCCGGCGGTGGCAATACCTGAGGCATCATTTGCATCAGGCGTTCATTGGCAACGCGATGAACTTCATCAGGCGGTAACGGATGCTCGCCGTTGCGATCAGAACCCCATAACAACAGCAGATAACGCAGACGTTGCAGACCTGCCGTCGGGCGTGCCTGAATGACGGTATAAGCACGCTGATTATCGACTTTAACCGAAGACACGACGCCAACCGGATAGCCTTCCGGGAAACGACCGCCCAGACCGGACGTCACCAGCACGTCGCCAACACGAATGTCGGTATTGCTTGGCAGATGTTCAAGTTGCAGATCGTCAGCACAACCGCTGCCCGCAGCAATGACGCGGATGTCATTGCGCAGCACCTGAATCGGCAACGCATGGGAAGCGTCACAAATCAGCAGAACGCGGCTGGTCAGTGCGGCAACGGCAACGACCTGGCCGACAACACCTTTATCGCTGATGACCGGCTGCCCGATGTACACGCCATTGTTGCTGCCTTTGTCGATCACCACCTGATCACTGTAAGGATCATTGCTGGTGGACAGAACCTGCGTCACCATTTTGTGCTCGTCCTGACGCAACGGCGAACCCAGCAGTTCACGCAGACGGGCATTCTCTTGTTTGTATTGGCCAAGCAGCATCAGATCGCTGTTTTTCAGCAACAATTCCTGACGCAAAGCACGGTTTTCCAGTTCAAGCTGGCCGCGCGTCGCAAACGTCGAGGAAACCTGATCTAAGAATTCACGCGGGGCATTTGACAAGAAATAGAAGGGACTGACGGCAGTATCCATATAGGTGCGGATTTTAACAAACGTACCTATTTTACTGTCGGCAACAATCAGGATAATGGCCGTAAGAATAGCCAAAAAAAGTCGCAGTTGCAGGGAAGGACCCCTGCTAAAAATTGGCTTCATAAAATATGCGAGTTCCTCGGCAACAGAAGGTTTCAGTCAGTCGAAGTCAGAACTTCCCCTGAGAGAAAAGGCGGCAATCTCATGGGATAGCCAAAACACCGGCAGAGCTTTGACGCTCAGCCAGTGTTTGCGCGGATCCACATTGAACACTGCACACTTCACGTTGCAGGTTTTACCTGACGGACAACCACCTTCCCGGCAGACCACTTTTTGAGAGGAATAAAGGAAGAAATCCGTCATTCCGTCATCAAATAAATCGTCGCTGAGATTACTCTTCGCTGAATAAGTCGCCGCCGTGCATGTCGATCATTTCTAATGCTTTACCGCCGCCGCGAGCAACGCAGGTCAGCGGATCTTCTGCGACAACCACCGGAATACCGGTTTCTTCCATCAGCAGACGATCGAGGTTACGCAGTAATGCGCCACCGCCGGTCAGCACCATGCCACGCTCGGAGATGTCGGAAGCCAGTTCTGGCGGACACTGTTCCAGCGCAACCATCACCGCACTCACGATACCGGTCAGCGGCTCTTGCAACGCTTCCAGGATTTCGTTGGAGTTCAGCGTGAATCCACGCGGAACGCCTTCTGCCAGGTTACGGCCACGCACTTCGATTTCGTGCACTTCATCACCCGGATACGCCGAGCCGATGCTGTGTTTAATGCGTTCCGCCGTCGCTTCACCAATCAGGGAACCGTAGTTACGACGTACGTAGTTAATGATAGCTTCATCGAAGCGGTCACCACCGATACGTACAGAAGAGGAATACACGACGCCGTTCAGGGAGATAACCGCCACTTCGGTGGTACCACCGCCGATATCCACAACCATTGAGCCGGTTGCTTCAGAAACAGGCAGGCCTGCGCCGATCGCCGCAGCCATCGGTTCTTCAATCAGGAACACTTCACGCGCACCAGCACCTTGTGCGGATTCACGAATAGCACGGCGTTCAACTTGCGTTGCGCCGACCGGCACACAAACCAGCACGCGCGGACTTGGGCGCATGAAGCTGTTGCTGTGAACTTGCTTAATGAAGTGTTGCAGCATTTTCTCAGTCACGAAGAAGTCGGCAATAACGCCGTCTTTCATTGGACGAATCGCTGCGATATTGCCGGGAGTACGACCCAGCATCTGTTTAGCGTCGTGCCCTACAGCAGCAACACTTTTAGGTGAACCAGCACGATCCTGACGAATAGCCACAACTGATGGCTCATTCAGCACGATGCCTTGTCCTTTTACATAGATAAGGGTATTGGCGGTACCCAGGTCGATGGACAAGTCGTTGGAAAACATGCCACGAAATTTCTTAAACATAACGAAAGGATAATCCTGCTAGCTGGGGGCGGAAAATAAAATCCGCCTACTTTACCAACCACGCGAAGCAGCGACAAGGCGCAAAAACGTCCTGCTTACGTGAAAATTGTCCGCGATGTCGCCATTTACTTGCTGTTACTTTTTGAGGCTGATGGCACTGCGATATAATTCTGAATCGCAGGCTCGGTTTACCTCGGGCAGATACCCAGGCGAAGTAGCAACACCGCACATAAATTCTTACACTTTCACCGTGAATCTCCGTCAACCCGCGGCCAGATGATAAGCACCGTATGCCAGGCAAGGGAGTCGGTCGAAAGCTGGGTCATTCTACGTTAAATAATCCCTTTACGGTCACTTAAACGTCGCTGTTGTGTGAATATTTTTTACCGGCTGGTTCAACCTGCTCCGGTACGGCAAAAAAATCACCCTGGCCGCCGTGGATCCCCTTGCTCAGCAGGATCGACCACTCCTCTTTTGTTCGCACGCCAGAGGCAAAGACCAGTGCCTGAGTGCCTTCACATGCACTCAGCAGGCTTTGTACAAAAAGCTGATTTTCAATCCTTTTATCAATGTCGCGCACCAGCCCCGGATGAAGTTTGACTCTTTCGACCGGGAAGGTCTTGAGATAAGAGGTACTGACGACCGTCAGTCCGGCCTGTGTAACCGCCAGACGACATCCTAAACCCTGCAATAAACGAATCGCGGGACGCAGGCGATCGGTATGTTGACAGAGATCTGCCTCTGCAAGTTCAATCAAAATCCGATTTCGGTGTTTTCTTTCGCACTGCAGCAGCGTATCGCGCAGCCAGCCCACAAAAGAGCGCTGTAATAATGAATCAACCGTCACGTGAAATGCCAACGTTTCATCCGGCCAGCGGTTAAGTAACGGAATAATCTGACTTATCATAATGCGATCGTAGCTCTGCGAAAGCCCGAACTGCACCACCAGCGGGATAAACTCCGCGGCCAGCAACTCATGCTCGCCATCAAACACACGCCGCTGTATTTCACGATGATCGAGTTTGCCCTGCCGGCTAAAAGCCGGTTTTTGGTATAAGCGCGGGCCACCGCGCGCCAGCGTGTTTTCGAGCAATGTGCGCCAGCGCACGCTTCCACGCCCTTTCTCCGGCACATTGTTGTCGTAAATAAACCAGCTGTTGCTGCCCTGAAACGCAGCGTGTCGCGTCGCCTGCTGCACCATATCCATAACCTGATCGGGCGTCTGCCCGAAGCGATACGCGCTGATGCCGATGTACATCAGGGCGTCGCGATCAATTTGCGAGGACGCCGGGAGAACACCAAGCGCGTTAACCAGCTGTGCCGCCATCACTTCTGCCTCTTTCAGCGTCCGGTGTGGCAACAGCACGGCAAAATCGCTGTGGAAATAGCGCGCCAGTAACGCATCAACATGCCGCATTACAAAGGTTGAAAGCAGATTCACCATGGCAGAGCGGAACTCATCCACCATCGTCTGTCCGTGGGTTTCGCGCATCAGGTCAAAATCAGGCAGGCGCAGCATCATAATCACGCCGTGCGCACCCTCTTCTTCCAGATGAGTCGCCAGCTGATTATCAAAAAATAACCGGTTACTGAGGCCGGTTTGTGAATCCTGCTGGGCGTAGGCGCGGATCAGAGTATCGACGCGGCTGCGCTGTTCGCGGGCTTCGTTCAGATCGGTCAGCAGAAGATTAATCGCGCTGCTGGCGGAGTGCGGCCACTCGCCCAGGTGGCTGGTCAGCCCTTCACGTTCACCGCGTAAAATCCGCACCGCGCGGTCTTCGAGTTTTTCGACGCCGTCGGTTTCCTGACGCAGCCAGCGGAAACTGAGCAACAACATGCCCAGCATGATCAGGATGGCGACGCTGATCGTCAGCGTTGAGCGCATTGAGCGGATATAGCTGCTGACCGGATCGATATAAGAGACGTACAGCGTCATATCCGTATGCTGCATGAGGGGGTAAATGGCGGTGTTGTATTCTGGCATTGCGCTGTCCCACGACCGATGTAAATCAGGGCGCTCGTGGTATTCATAGACGGTGGAATTATTGAGTTTCACTTCAATATCGGTCACATCCAGCATACGCATGGCCTGCGGCAGCCAGCGCTCGGCCTGCTCCGGAGACTGTCTCAGCAACGCCTGATCATAAGTCGTGACCAGCGCCTGAAGATGTTGTTCGGTATTTTGCTTGTTGAGATAAATGAAACTGAAGGTCACGCCCAACAACATGAGCAACATTGCCAGCGCAACTAACATCGAAATCAGTGCTGAAAGTCTGGTCGTAAATCGCATCCCTGTGCCTTACTCGCTGCGGTGAATGGAAAGCAGAGCTCTGTGCTTCGTCTGCCCAGAATGAACCCGCTATCTTACCCCAGTAAGCCCGACAGGTTTTTGCATACATTCATAGCATAGCAATTCAAAAAACCATTAATTCAGAATTCTTATGTTCCAGCCGCCATTTTGAGAACTCAGTATTTTCCTGGCATGACTCGCAAAACAATGAGATTCACGCCATGCTGTCTGCATAATCATAAAAAAACATGAATACGAATGATGTCGGAAAACGGAGACTGCCATGCACAAGCCCCGCAAACTTACTGAAGCAGATGTCACGCCAGAAAGCCTGTTTCACGACCGCCGCAGAGTGTTGCAGGCGCTGGGGCTCGGCGCAGCGGCACTGGCGTTGCCACAGAATGCAAACGCCGACATTCTTTCCTGGTTTAAAGGCCACGATCGTCCGCCCGCCCCTTCAGGTAAACCGCTGGATTTCACTAAACCCGCGGCTTATCAGAACGATCTGCCGCTGACGCCGGAAGATAAAGTGACCGGCTACAATAATTTCTACGAATTCGGGCTGGATAAAGCCGACCCTGCCGCGAACGCCGGACAGCTGGTGACGTCGCCGTGGAAAATCAAAATTGATGGTGAAGTCGGTAAGCCGATCACGCTGGATATGGACGACATCATGAAGCGCTTCCCGCTCGAGCAACGTATCTACCGCATGCGCTGCGTCGAAGCCTGGTCGATGGTGGTGCCGTGGGTCGGTTTCCAGCTCAGTCATATTCTCAAACTCGCCGAACCGACCAGCAATGCGCGCTATGTGGCGTTCACGACGCTGTATGATCCGGAACATATGCCAGGCCAGAAAGACCGGTTTATCGGCGGCGGGCTGGATTATCCTTACGTGGAAGGATTGCGGATAGATGAAGCGATGAATCCGCTGACGATGCTGACCGTCGGCGTGTACGGCAAAGCGCTGCCGCCGCAAAACGGCGCACCTATCCGCCTGACCGTGCCGTGGAAGTATGGTTTTAAAGGCATCAAATCGATCGTGAATATCAAGTTCACCAAAGATGAACCGCCAACAACGTGGAATCAGATTGCCAACAACGAATACGGTTTTTACGCCAACGTGAACCCGCACGTTGACCATCCGCGCTGGTCGCAGGCCACGGAGCGCTTTATTGGCTCAGGCGGATTACTCGACGTGCAACGTCAGCCGACCCTGCTGTTTAACGGTTATGCGGAACAGGTTGCCTCGATGTATCACGGCATGGATTTACGTAAGTTCTATTAAGGAAGAGGAAACGCCACGATGCGCCGTTTGTCCCCCGCCAATATTACCTGGCTGAAGGTGATTATCTATCTTGCTGCCATTCTGCCTTTTCTCTGGCTGCTGCTTTCTGTCGATCAGGGCTGGTTCAGCGCCGATCCGGCGAAAGATATACAACACTTTACCGGCAGGATGACGCTGAAATTTTTACTGGTCACCCTGCTGGTCACCCCGGTTGCGCGTTACGGCAAACAACCCTTACTGATCCGAACCCGCCGTCTGCTCGGGTTGTGGTGTTTTGCCTGGGGCACGCTGCATCTTCTGAGTTATTCGTTCCTCGAACTTGGCGTCAACAATATCCGCCTGCTGGGCAGTGAACTGATTTCCCGGCCCTATCTCACTCTCGGTATCATCAGCTGGATCCTTCTGCTGGCGCTGGCCTGCACCTCGACGCTGTGGGCACAACGTAAACTGGGCGCTGCGTGGCAGAAGTTGCACAACTTTATCTATCTGATCGCCATTCTTGCACCGATCCACTACCTATGGTCGGTGAAAGTGCTATCTCCGCAACCGGTGATCTACGCGACGATCGCCGCCATCCTGCTGGCCCTGCGTTACAAAAAATTCCGCCAGTGGCTGCGATAAGCCGTGGAACTTTTCTGCATTCTGCCCCTCATAATTTCTGAAAATCAACGCTCTGCTACCGGACGAGGGTTGATTATCTTCGCTGATAAGACCAGTATTTAGCTGCTAATTGCCACGATATCATTATAATGCCCGACCTCATGTCGAGGAGACGGGACGATTTGCCGCGAAACAGGTGACAAATCGGTGACATCAGGGTATTTTCTACAATCTTTGTCTAATTGCCGGAGATAGGCTCACAATGGCGCATAAGTTTGACATTTTGCTACTGAACGGTCCTAACCTGAATTTGTTAGGGACCCGTGAGCCTGAAACGTACGGACACACCACGCTCAACGATATTGTTAAAGGTTTGGAAACGCAGGCTGCTGCCGCTGATGTGGCACTGAGCCATCTGCAATCCAATGCAGAACATGTCCTGATTGAACGCATTCATCAGGCACGCGGAAACGTCGATTTTATTTTGATCAATCCCGCGGCCTTTACCCATACCAGCGTGGCACTACGCGATGCATTACTGGGGGTGTCGATTCCGTTTATCGAGATCCATCTGTCGAATGTACATGCGCGCGAAGCTTTCCGGCATCATTCCTATCTTTCCGACATCGCAGTGGGTGTCATCTGCGGACTTGGCGCAGACGGCTACCACTTTGCTTTACAGGCAGCGGTTAATCGCTTGTCTAAAACCCACTAATTTCTACGCAAAAAGAGTACGGAATCACACCCATGGATATTCGTAAAATTAAAAAACTGATCGAACTGGTTGAAGAATCAGGTATTTCTGAACTGGAAATTTCTGAAGGTGAAGAGTCAGTTCGTATCAGCCGTGCTGCACCTGCGCAGGCTTATCCTATGATGCAACAGGCTTATGCTATGCCTGTTCAACAGCAGCCAGGTCTGGCTGCTGCGGTTGCTCCAGCTGCACCTGCTGAAGCCGCTGCTCCGGCTGCAATCAGTGGTCACATCGTTCGCTCCCCGATGGTAGGTACCTTCTACCGCACGCCAAGCCCGGACGCGAAAGCCTTCATCGAAGTGGGTCAGAAAGTGAACGCCGGCGATACCCTGTGTATCGTTGAAGCGATGAAAATGATGAACCAAATCGAAGCAGACAAATCCGGCGTTGTTAAAGCAATTCTGGTAGAAAGCGGCCAACCGGTTGAATTCGACGAGCCGCTGGTCGTCATCGAATAACGAGGCGTACCATGGTAGATAAAATTGTTATCGCGAACCGCGGCGAGATCGCTCTGCGCATTTTGCGTGCCTGTAAAGAAATGGGCATCAAAACCGTTGCTGTGCACTCCACCGCTGACCGTGACCTGAAACACGTGCTGCTGGCAGACGAAACCGTCTGTATCGGCCCGGCACCTTCAGTAAAAAGCTATCTGAACATCCCGGCAATCATCGCTGCGGCGGAAATCACTGGCGCGGTGGCTATCCACCCTGGCTATGGTTTCTTGTCCGAAAACGCAGATTTCGCCGAGCAGGTTGAACGTTCCGGCTTCATCTTCATCGGCCCGAAAGCCGAAACTATCCGCCTGATGGGCGACAAAGTTTCTGCAATCCATGCCATGAAAGCGGCAGGCGTACCTTGTGTACCTGGCTCCGATGGCCCGCTGGGTGACGACATGGATCAAAACCGTGGCTTCGCAAAACGCATCGGCTATCCGGTCATCATCAAAGCCTCTGGCGGCGGCGGTGGTCGTGGTATGCGCGTTGTGCGCAGCGACAAAGATCTCGAGCAGTCCATCAACATGACCCGTGCTGAAGCCAAAGCGGCTTTCAACAACGACATGGTGTACATGGAGAAATACCTCGAAAATCCACGTCACGTGGAAATTCAGGTACTGGCCGATGGTCAGGGCAATGCGGTCTATCTGGCTGAACGTGACTGCTCCATGCAGCGTCGTCACCAGAAAGTCGTTGAAGAAGCGCCAGCACCAGGCATCACTGAAGAACTGCGTCGTTTCATCGGCGAACGTTGTTCAAAAGCCTGTGTGGATATTGGCTACCGTGGCGCGGGTACTTTCGAGTTCCTGTACGAAAACGGCGAGTTCTTCTTCATCGAAATGAACACCCGTATCCAGGTTGAGCATCCGGTTACCGAGATGATCACCGGTGTGGATTTGATCAAAGAGCAGCTGCGCATTGCGTCCGGCCAGCCACTGTCGATCAAACAAAGCGAAGTGAAAGTCAAAGGCCATGCGGTGGAATGCCGTATTAACGCGGAAGATCCAAACACCTTCCTGCCAAGCCCAGGCAAAATCACCCGCTTCCACGCACCTGGCGGCTTCGGTGTTCGTTGGGAATCGCACATTTACGCAGGCTACACTGTGCCTCCGTACTACGATTCCATGATTGGTAAACTGATCACTTACGGCGAAACCCGTGAAGTGGCCATTGCCCGCATGAAAAATGCACTGGCAGAGCTGATCATCGACGGCATCAAGACCAACATTGAACTGCAAATGCGTATTATGGACGACGAGAACTTCCAGCACGGTGGAACCAACATCCACTATCTGGAGAAAAAACTCGGTTTGCAGGAAAAATAAAAAGACCGTACCGTTGCGTACTCTTTTATCAAGGCCGGATATTCCGGCCTTTTTTACGTTTGGGGGGAGAAGAAAATGAGATCTGATAAACGTTTTCTGCAAGCCAACCGGGAAGCCCGCTGGGCATTCGGGCTGACGATTGCTTATCTGCTGGCGTGGAGTTTTGCCGCCTATATTCCTGATGACAAACAGGGCATCACCGGTCTTCCGCACTGGTTTGAAATGGCCTGCCTTCTGGTCCCGCTGATTTTTATCCTGTTGAGCTGGCTGATGGTTCGCGTGATTTACCGCGATATTCCGCTGGAGGATCACCATGCAGACTGAAGTTTTATTACCGCTGATCGCCTATCTGCTGCTGGTCTTCGGGCTTTCGGTATACGCCTATACGCGCCGCCAGCAAGGCAGCTTCCTGACGGAGTATTTCCTCGGTAACCGTTCGATGGGCGGTTTCGTTCTGGCGATGACCCTCACCGCCACGTACATCAGCGCCAGTTCGTTTATCGGCGGTCCCGGCGCGGCGTACAAATTCGGCCTTGGCTGGGTGTTGCTGGCGATGATCCAGTTGCCGGCGGTCTGGCTTTCGCTCGGCGTGTTAGGTAAAAAATTCGCTATTCTGGCGCGACGTTACAACGCCGTGACGCTCAACGACATGCTGTTTGCACGCTATCAGAGCCGTCTGCTGGTCTGGCTGGCGAGCCTCAGCCTGCTGGTGGCGTTCCTCGGGGCAATGACCGTGCAGTTCATCGGCGGCGCGCGTCTGCTGGAGACGGCAGCCGGTATTCCTTACGACACCGGCCTGCTGATTTTCGGCATCAGTATCGCGCTCTACACGTCATTTGGCGGTTTCCGTGCCAGCGTACTCAACGATGCGATGCAGGGGCTGGTGATGCTGCTGGGCACCATTTTGCTGCTGTTCGCGGTGATCCATGCTGCCGGCGGCCTGCACAGTGCGGTCGATAAACTGCAACAGATCGACCCGAAACTGGTGTCTGTTCACGGAGGAGATGATGTGCTTTCTCTGGCGTTTATGGCGTCATTCTGGATTTTAGTGTGCTTTGGGGTCATAGGTCTGCCGCACACTGCCGTGCGCTGCATCTCTTATAAAGACAGCAAAGCCGTCCATCGCGGTATCGTACTCGGCACCATTGTGGTCGCCGTGCTGATGCTCGGTATGCATCTGGCCGGTGCGCTCGGCCGCGCGGTCCTGCCGGATTTAAAAATTCCAGATCAGGTGATCCCGACTCTGATGATCACCGTGCTGCCGCCTTACGCTGCCGGCATTTTCCTGGCTGCCCCGATGGCCGCCATTATGTCGACCATCAACGCCCAGCTTTTACAGTCCTCGGCGACTATCGTTAAAGATCTGTATCTCGGCGTCAGGCCGGAGCAAATCACCAATGAGCGACGGTTAAAGCGCTTCTCCAGCTGGGCAACGTTTATTCTCGGTTTACTGGTGGTTCTGGCCGCCTGGCGTCCACCTGAAATGATCATCTGGCTTAACCTGCTGGCCTTCGGCGGGCTGGAAGCCGTATTCCTGTGGCCGCTGGTGCTCGGCCTTTACTGGGAGCGGGCGAACGCCACCGGCGCACTGAGCTCAATGATTGTTGGCGCCGTTTGTTATACCCTGCTTGCCAGTATCGACCTGCACATTGCGGGTCTGCATCCGATTGTGCCGTCGCTGTCGCTGAGCCTGCTGGCGTTTTACATCGGCAATAAATTTGGCGTACAGCCACGCGAAACCGAACTCAAGCCGTCCTGACCGGGCGGCACTGATTTAACAGATTGCTAGGAAGAGAATCGCTATGCCTTGGATCCAATTGAAAATTAACACCACCGGTAATGACGCGGAAACGCTGAGCGACGCGCTTATCGAAAGTGGTGCAGTGTCTGTCACGTTCCTCGATACCCATGATAATCCGGTGTTTGAACCCCTGCCGGGCGAAACCCTGCTGTGGGGCGATACCGATGCTATCGGCCTGTATGACGCAGAAACCAACATGGAAGACGTGGTGGCGATGCTGGAGAACGAACCGCTGCTGGGCAAAGGTTTCGTGCACAAAATCGAACAGCTGGAAGACAAAGACTGGGAACGCGAATGGATGGATAACTTCCACCCGATGCGTTTTGGCGAGCGTCTGTGGATTTGCCCGAGCTGGCGCGATGTGCCGGATCCCACCGCCGTCAACGTGATGCTGGATCCGGGTCTGGCATTTGGAACCGGCACCCACCCGACCACCGCCATGTGCCTGCAATGGCTCGACAGCCTCGATCTGACCGACAAAACCGTGATCGACTTTGGTTGCGGCTCCGGCATTCTGGCGATCGCCGCGCTGAAGCTGGGTGCGAAACACGTGGTCGGCATCGACATCGATCCGCAGGCGATTCAGGCCAGCCGTGATAACGCCGAACGTAACGGCGTCTCAGAGCGTCTGTCGCTGTATCTGCCAAAAGACCAGCCCGAGAACCTGTCTGCCGACGTCGTGGTCGCTAACATCCTTGCAGGCCCGCTGCGTGAACTGGCACCGCTGATCAGTGTGCTGCCGGTCGCGGGGGGGCATCTCGGGTTGTCCGGCATTCTGGCGAGCCAGGCGCAAAGCGTGGCCGATGCGTACCAGGACCTGTTCGAACTGGATCCGGTCGCCGAGAAAGAAGAATGGTGCCGCATTACGGGTGTTAAAAAAGCCTGATAAGCATTACCCGCGCTTTCTGATTATGCAGAAAGCGCGGGTTTGCTCCGCGCGTCTCCCCTCTGTCATTTTTTCTTTCCAAAAAAGAGTCATTTTCTGACCATCAGGCGATCTGAATCACGGAATTTTGTGGTTGTTGATGCTTAAAACGACGATCAAGCCCTTAGAATCACCTGCTATAACGGGCTGATTTAGAGAGAAATTAGGAATTTATTCAAGCGCACAATTTAACCAAAATGACTTAACCTGATGTAAATACACAATAAAAAACCTCGCCACCCTTCATATTCATCGCGGTTAGGCATTTTCTTATCAAATCGCTCAAAGTTTGGCCTTTCATCTCACATCAAAAATGCGTAATATACGCGCCCTTGCGGACATCAGTATGGTCATTCTAAGTCTATGCGCATCGGACACCACCAGCTTACAAATTGCCTGATTGCGGCCCCTATGGCCGGTATAACAGACCGACCGTTTCGTGCCTTATGTCATGCGATGGGTGCTGGGATGGCTGTATCCGAAATGCTCTCCTCCAATCCGGAGGTGTGGCGGACGGACAAGTCCCGATTGCGTATGGTGCATAACGATGAACCGGGTATCCGAGCCGTGCAAATTGCCGGTTGTGATCCCGAAGATATGGCGGCTGCCGCCCGAATTAATGTGGCGAGCGGTGCGCAGATCATTGACATCAATATGGGCTGCCCGGCCAAGAAAGTGAACCGCAAACTGGCAGGATCTGCGCTCTTGCAGTATCCGGATTTGGTCAAACAGATCCTCACTGCCGTCGTAAACGCGGTAGATGTGCCAGTCACGTTGAAAATTCGTACTGGTTGGGCACCGGAACACCGTAACTGTGTACAAATTGCCCAATTGGCTGAAGACTGTGGAATTCAGGCCCTGACTATTCATGGCCGAACCCGTGCCTGTCTCTTCAATGGAGATGCAGAGTACGACAGTATTCGGACAGTTAAGCAGAGTGTTTCCATTCCGATTATCGCGAATGGCGACATAACTGACCCGCATAAAGCCAGAGCGGTGCTCGACTACACCGGAGCTGATGCTCTGATGATAGGACGTGCCGCTCAGGGGAGACCCTGGATCTTCCGGGAAATCCAGCACTATCTGGACACAGGGGAACTGTTACCGCCACCGCCTTTGGGTGAGGTACAGCGCTTGTTAATAGGGCACGTACGGGAATTGCACGACTTTTACGGTCAAGGCAAGGGATTCCGTATCGCCCGTAAGCATGTTTCATGGTATCTCCAGGAACATGCCCCGAGTGACCAGTTTCGGCGCTCCTTCAACGCCATAGAGGATGCCAGCGAACAGCTGGAGGCGTTGGAAGCATATTTCGAAAATCTTGCGTAACAAAAAAGAGCTGACAGAACTATGTTCGAACAACGCGTGAATTCTGACGTACTGACCGTTTCTACCGTAAACTCACAAGATCAGGTGACTCAAAAGCCTCTGCGTGACTCGGTAAAACAAGCACTTAAGGGCTATTTCGCTCAATTGAATGGTCAGGACGTGAATGACCTGTATGAGTTGGTATTGGCTGAAGTTGAACAGCCACTGTTGGACATGGTGATGCAGTACACCCGTGGCAACCAGACTCGTGCGGCCCTGATGATGGGTATCAACCGCGGTACGCTGCGTAAGAAACTGAAAAAATACGGCATGAACTGATACTAATCAGTCATTGTCTTGAAAAGGCGCTTTTCCGCAAGGAGAGCGCCTTTTTTGTTTATGTGTCATCCGGCAACACCCCTTCCTGTAAATCTGCTCAAAACCTAACCCAGATCAAGCCAAATGAGAATAATTCTCTCATTCATTCCGCCATTAGGAATTACTTTAGAGGAACAAAAAATGTCTCTGGGGAGTGGCAACAATGAAGCAACTTTATATGCGTTTTACCGCTGCGCTGAACAAGCCGGATCTGGCTATTTTGCTGTTACGTATCACCTACGGCCTGCTGATTTTTCACGGCTGGCATAAGTTGCACGACGGTCTGGGCGGCATTCAGGGCATGCTGGCGGGTTATGGTATTCCCGCGTTTGTTGCCTACGGCGTGATCATTGGCGAAGTGATTGCCCCGATCATGATGATCCTCGGCATCTTCACCCGCCTCGCTGCGCTGTCGGCGGCAGCCACAATGGTGGTCGCCTGGCTGATGGTGGGTGTGCACCACACCTTCGCGCTGACGCCGGTCGGTGCCTGGGCGATTGAAGATATTGTTTACTACTTTATGGCCGCCCTTGTTATCGCACTTTACGGCAGCGGCCGTTACTCGGTAATGAGCAATCCGCTCTACCGCTGAAAACGTTTCCGGCATACTTTTTCACCGAAGTATGCCGTTTAAGCCTGGCGGTGTTGAGCCGGTACTCAGAGGTGAAAAACCGCCATTCGTATTGTTTTACATCAGTTGTTTAAAACGTCTAAAAAAGGACGTCGATTTGCCTGTTTATCGGACAATTACCCTCTCCGGAACCGCCGGAGAACATGTTATACTTTCCATCAGAGTCGTATTCGCCCCGCTCATCGCCTACGGACAGCACTCAGCATCGCGATCCCGTCCTCTAAAAAAAATGTACTGTCTGTTAGTGTAAAAAATGCGTCAACGGGCGTCGTTTTTTAAACGTTTTCAGACACGTGTTGTCCCACTATTTGCAGGATAATCCGTACCGCGCCGAACTTTTTACTCACGCGTTACCCCGGTTTCTTTATGCAGATGATTAGGCATTTATGACATCTCCACGATTTCGCGCTTCGTTTTTACATCCCCGCTACTGGCTGACCTGGTTCGGTCTCGGCGTTCTGTTCCTTCTGGTTCAGCTTCCTTATCCGGTGTTATACCGTTTAGGCGTCTGGCTTGGCCGCACGTCCATGCGTTTCCTGAAACGCCGCGTGTCGATAACCCGCCGCAATTTACAGCTGTGTTTCCCTGATCTCTCGTCTGAACAGGTTGAAGCCAGAATCGTCAGTAACTTTGAATCTCTTGGCATGGGCTTACTGGAAACCGGCATGGCCTGGTTCTGGTCAGACGCCCGGGTCAAACGCTGGTTCGACGTCAGCGGCCTGCATAACCTTAAAAAAGCGCAGGAAAATAATCAGGGTGTGCTGGTCATCGGCGTGCATTTTATGTCACTGGAACTCGGTGGCCGCGCGATGGGATTATGTCAGCCGATGATGGCGATGTACCGACCGCACAACAACAAAGCGATGGAATTTGTGCAGACCTGGGGTCGCATGCGTTCTAACAAAGCGATGCTGGATCGCAAAGATTTACGCGGCATGGTTCATGCGCTGAAAAAGGGCGAAGCCGTCTGGTTTGCACCAGATCAGGATTACGGTCCGCGCGGCAGCGTTTTTGCGCCGCTGTTTGCCGTCGATGAAGCCGCAACCACCAGCGGAACCTACATGCTGGCAAGACTGGCTAAACCGGCACTGGTCACCGTGGTGCTGGTGCGTAAACCGGCCGCGAAAGGTTATGATCTGGTGATTCAACCGGCATTGCAGGATTACCCGATTGACGATGAAATGGCCGCGGCGGCTTACATGAACCGCGTCATCGAAACCGAAATCATGCGGGCGCCCGATCAGTATCTGTGGCTGCATCGCCGCTTCAAAACCCGCCCGGCGGGCACGCCGTCGCTTTACCGATAGCCTGATATCACATCAAGCCCGATGCCACCGCGTCGGGCTTTTTCATTGACGACTGAACTGAACAACATCCAATAAGAGAGCGGTATTCCTCATGGCGAAAAAACCAGACGCAGCCCCTTCCATCTTTGATCACCTCAAAGATGACGACAGTTTTGATCTCTGGGGGCGCTCCAGCCTCAGCACCGCGCTCAACAAAGCCAAACCTAAAACACCGGACAACGACCAGATCGCTGCCGCGCGTAAACTGATTGCGGGCAGCAAAAGCCAGCCTGAATAACCTGTCCGGTTTGCCTGCAAAACCCGCTTCGTGCGGGTTTTTTATTGCCTTGTGATGCAGTGGCTAAACTGCCGCCTGTCACAACACTTCCCCCGCCTTGATCAATCCCCTGCGCGAAATCCACTCTGACGACATCTGCCGGTTCTCTTTCCTCCGGAATCGAAACAAAGCGGGTTAGCATTCTGTGCTCTCCACTCCAGTATTGAAATTATCCGCACTGTTTTACGGCAGTCACATTGACCGCGCACTGAAACAGGGCAATACATTTCATAACGCCCATCAATGTTACTGAGCATTTCCCTACTGTGACTAGATTGTTGGACGTTTTTTCGATGTTGGCACTCCCTTTGCAATGACAGGAGCAGAGGGCGACGCCCCAAAACAGACAGGGTGCTCAGGCACTCACACAATAATAATTCTCAGTTTTGTCTCACAGGACGCTTAATGAAAAAAATATTGCTCTCTACGCTGATTGCCGCAGCAAGCTTCGTGACACTGGCTGGTCAGGCTCATGCAGGTACCACTCTGGATGCAGTCAAAAAGAAAGGTTTTGTTCAATGCGGCATCAGTGATGGTTTGCCGGGTTTCTCCTACGCGGACTCCAAAGGCAAATTCACCGGTCTTGACGTTGACGTCTGCCGCGCAGTGGCCGCTGCCGTGTTTGGCGATGCTGAGAAAGTGAAATACACCCCGCTGACCGCGAAAGAGCGTTTTACCGCCCTGCAATCTGGCGAAGTGGATATCTTGTCCCGTAACACCACCTGGACCTCTTCCCGCGACGCGGGCATGGGGATGATCTTCGCGGGCGTCAACTACTACGACGGCATCGGCTTCCTGACACATCAGAAAGCGGGCCTGAAAAGCGCGAAAGAACTCGATGGCGCGACGGTATGTCTGCAAGCCGGTACTGATACTGAGCTGAACGTGGCTGACTACTTCAAAGCCAACAAAATGACTTACACCCCGGTCACCTTCGACCGCTCTGATGAAAGTGCCAAAGCGCTGGACTCAGGCCGCTGCGACACCCTGGCCTCTGACCAGTCTCAGCTCTACGCACTGCGCATCAAACTGGGTAAACCGGATGAGTTCATCGTGCTGCCGGAAGTGATTTCTAAAGAACCTCTGGGTCCGGTTGTTCGCCGTGGTGATGAAGACTGGCTGGCCGTAGTGCGCTGGTCCCTGTTCGCCATGCTGAATGCCGAAGAGATGGGCGTGACATCTGCCAACGTTGAGCAGCTGGCCGCTAACCCGACCACGCCGGACATGAGCAACCTGCTCGGTAAAACCGGGACTTACGGTGCAGATCTGAAAGTGCCTAACGACTGGGTGGTGAAAATCGTCAAACAAGTCGGTAACTACGGCGAAAGCTTTGAACGCAACGTCGGTCAGGGCAGTGAGCTGAAAATCAAACGTGGTCAGAACGCATTGTGGAATAAAGGCGGCATCCAGTACGCACCACCGGTCCGTTAATACCCTTCATCACCAACGTGTTTGAATAATAAAGTGTTTAAGGATGTTGATGCACCGGCCGTTCCCCGGTGCATCACTTCCCGGTGATAGATTGCTAAAGGCCATCCACTATGTCGCAACGCCCAACCGGAAAAGGTTCGTTCTCGCTGACCAATCCAGCCGTACGAGCCTGGATTTACCAAATTTTCGCGGTGGTGTTGCTGGTAGCCTGTCTCGGTTACCTGCTCCACAACACCATTACCAATCTGACTACACGAGGGATCACCTCGGGATTTGCATTTCTTGAAAAAGGTGCCGGTTTCGGCATTGTTCAGCATCTTATTGACTACCAGGAAGGCGACACCTACGCCCGCGTTTTTGTTATCGGCCTGCTCAACACCCTGCTGGTTTCTGCGCTGTGTATCGTGTTCGCATCGATTATCGGGTTTATCATCGGATTAGGCCGTCTCTCTGATAACTGGCTGATCCGTAAAGTCTCGACGGTCTACATCGAGATATTCCGTAACATTCCTCCCCTGCTGCAAATCTTCTTCTGGTACTTCGCCGTCCTGCGCAACCTGCCTGGCCCGCGTCAAAGCCTCAACGCATTTGATCTGGCATTCGTCAGCAACCGTGGTTTGTACCTGCCGTCACCGGAGTTATCGCCGGGCAGTCTGGCCGGTTTTATCGCCCTGCTGCTGGCGGTGTTCGGTATTTTTGCCCTCAGGCGTTACAACCATTTTCGGCAGATCCACACCGGGCGCGTCTGGCGTATCTGGCCGTGGGCAATCCTGATGCTGGTGGTTTTCCCTGCGCTGGCGCACCTGATTTTCGGGCCGGCAGTTCACTGGGATGTGCCTGCACTGCGCGGGTTCAACTTCCGGGGCGGCATGGTGCTGATCCCGGAACTGGCGGCGTTAACGCTGGCGCTGTCGGTGTACACCTCCACGTTTATCGCCGAAGTGATCCGCTCCGGGATTCAGTCGGTTTCGCACGGCCAGCATGAAGCAGCGCGCTCACTCGGCCTGCCGAATCCGGTTACCCTGCGTCAGGTAATTTTACCGCAGGCGATGCGGGTGATTATTCCGCCGCTGACCAGCCAGTATCTGAACATCGTCAAAAACTCCTCTCTGGCCGCCGCGATTGGCTACCCGGATATGGTGTCGCTGTTCGCCGGTACCGTGCTGAACCAGACCGGTCAGGCGATTGAAACCATTGCCATCACCATGTCGGTTTACCTGATCATCAGCCTGCTGATCTCGTTTTTGATGAACATTTACAACCGGCGCATCGCGCTGGTCGAGCGTTAAGGGAAACCCATGACGATGACAACACTTCCTCCGGGAGTCAGAGCCGTGAAGCCCGGTACGCCAGTCGGAACGGCCGTGCTATGGGCGCGTAAAAATCTGTTCTCCAGCTGGTTTAACAGCCTGCTGACGCTGTTTTGTTTATGGCTGATGTGGCTGGTGATCCCTCCGATGTTGAACTGGGTTATTTTCCAGGCCAACTGGGTTGGCACGGCGCGCCCAGACTGCACCAAAGCCGGTGCCTGCTGGGTGTTTATCCATGCCCGTTTCGGCCAGTTTATGTATGGTCTGTATCCGTTTGATCAGCGCTGGCGCATCAACCTCACGCTGATTGTCGGGTTGCTGACGCTGGCACCGATATTCTTCAAAGCCACGCCACGCCGCGGACGTTACATCGCGGTGTGGATGGTGCTGTTCCCGATCTTCACCTGGTTCATGCTGTACGGCGGATTCTTTGGCCTGACCCGCGTTGAAACCCGCCAGTGGGGCGGCCTGACGCTGACGCTTATCATCGCCGCAGTGGGCATTGCCGGGGCATTACCGCTGGGCATTCTGCTGGCGCTGGCGCGACGTTCGCGTCTGCCTGTCGTGCGGATCCTCTCGGTCATCTTCATCGAATTCTGGCGCGGCGTGCCGCTTATCACCGTGCTGTTTATGTCCTCGGTGATGCTGCCGCTGTTTATGACCGAAGGGACGAGTATCGACAAACTGGTGCGTGCGCTGGTGGGTGTGGTGCTGTTTCAGTCGGCGTATGTGGCGGAAGTGGTGCGCGGTGGCCTGCAGGCGCTGCCGAAAGGCCAGACCGAAGCCGCAGAATCGCTGGCGCTGGGCTACTGGAGAACGCAGGGATTAGTCATTCTGCCGCAGGCGTTGAAAATGGTGATACCGGGTCTGGTCAACACCATCATCGCGCTGTTTAAAGACACCAGTCTGGTGATCATCATCGGCCTGTTTGATTTGTTCAGCAGCGTACAGCAAGCCACCGTCGATCCCGAGTGGCTCGGCATGTCGACCGAAGGCTACGTCTTCGCCGCCGCCGTTTACTGGATTTTCTGTTTTAGCATGTCGCGTTATAGCCAGCATCTGGAAAGACGCTTTCACACCGGACGTTCCGCACACTGAGGTAAACCATGAGCGACCATCACGTCACTGAACAACAAAATATGATGATCACGCTGGAAAACGTGAATAAGTGGTACGGACAGTTCCACGTTTTGAAAGACATCAATCTGAGCGTCAAACCGCGCGAACGCATCGTGCTGTGCGGCCCTTCCGGTTCCGGGAAATCGACCACCATCCGTTGCATCAACCATCTGGAAGAGCATCAGCAAGGGCGCATTGTGGTGGACGGCACCGAGCTGAACGATGATTTGCGTAACATCGAACGGGTGCGCACCGAAGTCGGCATGGTGTTCCAGCATTTTAATCTGTTCCCGCATCTGACCGTGTTGCAAAACTGCACCCTGGCGCCATGCTGGGTGCGCAAGATGCCGAAGAAAGAAGCGGAAGAGCTGGCGATGCATTACCTCAAACGGGTGCGTATCGCCGAGCACGCCAACAAATTTCCGGGGCAGCTTTCCGGCGGACAGCAACAGCGAGTGGCCATCGCCCGTTCGCTGTGCATGAAGCCAAAAATCATGCTCTTCGACGAACCGACCTCCGCGCTGGATCCGGAAATGGTGAAAGAAGTGTTAGACACCATGATCGGGCTGGCGGAAGAAGGGATGACCATGTTGTGTGTGACACATGAAATGGGCTTTGCCCGCACCGTGGCCGACCGGGTGATCTTTATGGATCGCGGAGAGATCGTAGAAGAAGCCCCGCCGCTGGAGTTCTTTGCGAATCCGAAATCGGCGAGGACAAGAGAGTTTCTGTCACAGGTGATTCATTAAACACTGGGCGGTGTTTACGCGCGCCGTTTAACAACAGGATTGTAAAAGTTTCGGTTTCTCAATGGCGGTGATCCCTTATCGCACTGCGCCGAAACCGCCCAAAAGGGGAAAGTGCTTTTCCCCTTTTGGATTTCCCCTCGCTTTTTCAACACGCGCTATCGCTCTCAGGCTATGTTTCAGAAACCGCTGCGACAGGCTGGACATCTTGCCGCTGCGCGGTCCCTTCTCTCGGTCCTGGAGCCTTTGGTCTCCAGGCCGCTCCGTTCAGCAAGATGTCTGAATCGCCCTCAGAAAAGAAGGTTGTGAGGTTGTGAGGTTGTGAAGTACAGGCCTGAAGCCGCTTTCAAAAATCACGCCGGAGGGAGAGGTGGAAAACCGCGCGTGTTTTTGCGCGGGTTGTAACCCGACGGGAGGGCACCGCGCAGCGGCGGGATTTTGCGGCTATCGCTGCGGTACCTGAAACATAGCTTGCGAGCGGAGCGCGCAGTTAAAAAAGCGCGGAGTCCAGAGGCCCGCGCGTTACCGGGTCTCTGGTCGGTGTGGGCCGACGCCCACGACCTTGAATTTGAATTTGAATTTGAATTTGAATTTAAATTAAACGTTTCAGATCTTTTTCAAAAGATCATCACCACATCACTCCCCCAATCACCGGCGCCATCACCACCGTCACCACACCCGCCAGCATCATCACCAGACTCGCCACAACGCCCTCTTCGGCACCCAGCTCATATGCTCTGGCCGTACCGGCACCGTGGGAAGCCGCGCCAAACCCGGCACCTTTCGCCAGACCGCTTTTCACCGCCAGACGCAAAAACAACATATCGCCCACTGCCATACCAAATACGCCGGTGATCACCACAAACAGCGCCACCAGATCCGGCTGACCGCCCATTTGCTTCGCCGCCGCCAGCGCGAACGGCGTGGTGATGGAACGTACCGCCAGACTGCGCTGGATCTCTTCCGGCAATGTCAGCATCCGCGCCAGCCAGACGGAACTGCTGACGGCGACGACGATAGCCGTCAGCACGCCCGCGCTCAGCGACATCCAGTGGCGGCGGATCACCGCCATATTCTCGTAAACCGGCACCGCAAACGCGATGGTCGAAGGCCCGAGCAGCCACAGCAGCCAGTGGGTTTCGCCGATGTAATCCTGATACGACGTGTGCGTGACAACCAGCAGAACCACCAGCACAATCGGCGTGAACACCAGCGGCATCAGCAGCAACGTGCGGCGCTGGCGGTAGAGTTTTTTGTTGGCGTAATACAGCCCGAGCGTGATGACAAAACAGACTATGCTGATGAGCAGATCAGTCACGGGATGCCTTCCTCGCCGCCAGACGTTGTTCCAGCCGGTAAACCCGGTCTACCACTAATGCCGTTGCGGCAAGCGTCAGTACCGTGCTGACACCAATCACCAGAAAGATTTTCCAGCCTTCGATCATCAGCAGTTGCGCGTAGTTCACCACCGCCACCACGGCGGGCACGAAAAACAGCAGCATCTCCGCCAGCAGCCAGCGGGAACCGGCTTTCACCCAGTTCAGGGGCAATACGCGAAACATAATCAGCAATAAAAGCATCAGCATCCCGACAATATTGGCGGGCAGCGGCAGGTGCAGCGCGGTAACGAGACGATCGGCGATCACAAATAACACCGCGTACAACACCACCTGAACGGGGATTTGACAGCGGGTCAGCAGGGACGGCGCTTTAGTGCGCAACGCCAGCAACATGGGAAAGACCTCGGAAGGCGAAAAAAGGGAAGAAATGAAGTATACGCTGGCAGGAAACCGGTAAAGAAATGAATTAAAATCATAAAAATGATTCCAAACCGGAATACTCAATGATGGACGTCCGTACGCTACGTTATTTCGTCGAAGTGGTTCGCCAGCAGAGCTTCACCCGCGCGGCAGAGAAGCTGTTCGTCACCCAGCCGACCATCAGCAAAATGTTGCGTCATCTGGAGGAAGAGCTGGAATGCACGCTGATTGTCCGCGAAGGACGGCGTTTACGCCTGACTGACAGCGGCCAGGCGTTGTATCAGCGCGGGCTGAATATCCTCGAAGAATTCCGTCAGCTGGAAGCGGAACTCGAAGACATTAACTCGCTCAAATCCGGCCATTTGCGCCTGGGCATTCCGCCCATGGTCGGCACACAAATCGCCCCGCTGATCGGCACCTTCCGCCAGCAATATCCGGGCATTGAACTGATCATCTCCGAGTTCGGCGGCCTGACGGTGCAGCAGGCGGTGATCTCCGGTGAGCTGGATCTGGCGCTCACCGCCCTGCCCGCCGACGCAGTGCCCTCCATCGCTTCACTGCTGCTGTTCAGCCATCCGCTCTGCGTGGTGGTGCCGCGCACGGCGCACTGGGAGAACCGTACCCATATTGCCCTCAGTGAGCTGGCAGATGAAAGCATCCTGATTTACAACGAAGATTTTGCCCTGTACCGCCAGCTGATGGACGCCTTCACCGCGCAGGGTTTCATCCCGAAAATTGCTGCCCGCAGCGGACAATGGGATTTCCTGGCAGCAATGGTACAAACCGGCATGGGCGTGGCGATCCTGCCGGAACCCATCTGCCAGCGGCTGGATAAAAACGCGCTGATATGGCTGCCGCTGGCGCCCCTGATGCCGTGGCAACTGGGACTCATCTGGCATGACGGCAGCTATCTTTCTCACAGCGCGCAGGCGTGGATCACGCTGTGCCGCGATCACTGGAAATAGCGGGAAATAGCAGGCAATAAAAAACCGCGTGCCCCTTTCAGCGCACGCGGTTTTTTCATTTCAGACCGAAACTACACTTCTTTTTCGACCAGAAGCGCCTCAAGTAAATCGAGATCATGCAGCAGTTTTTGCAGTGTCTCATTACTGATTTTCTGCGTGGCGCGCAGATGATAAAGCTCACCGCGTTCAGCACGCAACGCGGTCAGACGGAAGCGACGCTCAAGGTTTTCCAGCTTCAGCGCTGTTTCCATATCATCACGGTTGGCCGTTCTTCGCCGCAATGTCCCGATCACCCGCGAACTGATTTCCTTCAGCGTCTGTTCATCGATGTTCTCTTCGGTATCCGCCGCCAGGCGCTCTTCCATCTTATGCAGACTTTCGATTGCCACTTCCGCTGCGATGGATTTCGCCATGCGCTCTTCTTCACGGTAGGTCGAGCCATCGGCCACCACGACGCCTTTCAGCAGGAACGGCAAGGCAATCACGCCCGCAATCAGCGAGAACAGAATGACGCCGGTCGCCAGGAACACCAGCTGATAACGCGACGGGAACGCCGAACCATCGGCCAGGAACAGCGGAATTGACAGCACACCGGCCAGCGTAATCGCCCCGCGCACACCGGCAAACGACGCCACCCACAGCTCACGCGTACTGTAGCTGCCAAACAGCAGCGGTTTCTTTTTCAGGAAACGGTTGCTGAAATTCTTCATCACCCACAGCCAGACGAAACGCAGGATCAGCAGCGCAAAATAGATAATCCCAACGTCAGCAAACAGATGCCAGGTCACGATGGACGGATCGTGCGTCGCCTGATCGATAGAATTTTCCAGAATGCCCGGTAATTGCAGGCCCAGCATGATGAACACCATGCCGTTAAACACAAACTCAAGCATCGCCCAGACGCTGTTGGCGCGCAGACGCATCGCCAGCGGCGCATTACGGATAATCCCGGACTGGCTGATGGTCATACCGGCGGCAACGGCGGCCAGAATGCCTGACACACCAATGTGTTCTGCGATCAGATACGAGGCGAACGGCAGCAACAGCAGGAAGACGATTTGCGTCGCCGGGTCATCACCACTCCAGCGGCTCATGATGCGCAGTGATTTACTGTACAGCCAGGTCACCGCGACACCGGCCATCAGGCCGCCAATGGCGACTTTCAGGAACTCAACGCTGGCACCGCCGACGGTAAAGATCATCGTGCCCATCGCCACGGCGATAGCGAATTTCAATGACACCAGACCGGACGCATCATTCATCAGCGCCTCACCTTCCAGCACGCTCATGATCGACTTCGGAATACGGCCCTTGCCGACGATACCACCCAACGCCACGGCATCGGTCGGGGAAAGCACCGCAGCCAGCGCAAACGCCGCGACCAGCGGGATATCCGGCACCATCATATAAATCAGGTAGCCAATGCCGACGACGGTGAGTAACACCAGCACCAGCGCCAGCCCAAGTATTTCGCGCCCGTGGTGGAGGAATTCACGGGTCGGGGTTTTCCAGCCATCGGCAAACAGCAGGGGTGGAATAAAGAGGACGAGAAACAGCTCGGGGTCGAAATCCACGTGCAAACCAAAATTCGGCCAGGCCAGCAAGGCACCGACAGCAATCTGCATTAATGGAAGAGGAACCTGAAACGGCAACATTCTGGTAACGACACCGGAGAGCGACACCACCAGAATCAAAATCAGAATGGTAAAGAATATTTCCATGCTTTCCTTAGACTCTTGTTTTTATGATTTCAATCAGACGGGGTCTGACACATACAGGGGGAATAGTAGATCAAAAAAAACGTATTTTTAAATCAGAGCGTGCTTAAACCCGTTTTTAAACCCCAGGTCGTGGTCGCGGGAAAGAAAAAGACAATCTGCCCGTGAATTTAAGATCCAGCGAGCAAAGCGCTTGTTGAAAAAGCGAGGAGGGATCCAAAGGAGGAAAAGCACTTTCCTCCTTTGGACGGTTTCGGCGCAGCGCGTTAAGCGATTACCGCACGTGAGAAACCGAAACTTTCCGGTCGGCCTGGCATCAAATCGCCCATCCGCCCGCATAAAACACCACCAGCGCCACGGCGATAATCACCGTGCCCGCGTTCAGTTTGCGCCATTCGCCGGAGAAAATACGGCCAATCACCAGCGAGCTGAAACCGAGCATGATGCCGGTAACAATGTTGCAGGTCAGCACGATAAACACCGCACACAGCAGCCCCGCCATGGCATCAACGAAATCGTTGAAATCCAATTTGTTTACGTTGCTCAGCATCAGCAGACCGACATACATCAGCGCAGGGGCGGTGGCATAAGCAGGCACCAGATAAGAAAGCGGAGACAGGAACAACATTAGCAGGAAGAGCACGCCGACAACCGTGGCCGTCAGGCCGGTTTTACCGCCTGCCGCCGTACCCGCTGCTGATTCGATATACACCGCCGCAGGCGATGCCCCGACCAGCGAGGCAAAAATACTGCTCACGGAGTCAGCCGTCAGGGCTTTGCCGCCGCTGATGATCTGGCCTTTTTCATCCAGCAGATTCGCCTGACCGGCCACCGCACGGATGGTACCGGTGGCGTCAAACACCGCCGTCATCACCAGCGCCAGAACGCTTGGCAATACCGCCGCTTTCAGTGCGCCCATAATGTCGAGATCGAAAATGACAGATTTGCCATCCGCGCCCGCCAGAGAAGGCATCGCGAACAGCCCCTGATATTTCACCGCCGGATCGAAAATCAGACCGATAACGGAAATCAGGATAATCACCAGCAGAATACCGCCCGGAACGCGCAGCTTCTCCAGACCAAAAATCACCGCCAGACCGAGCAACGTCATCACCACCGGGAACGACGTGAACGCGCCGAGCGCAACAGGCAAACCGTCCAGCGGGTTTTTGACCACCAGACCGACACCGTTAGCCGCAATCAGCAGCAGGAATAAACCAATGCCGATGCCGGTACCGTGCGCAACGCCCATGGGCAGGTTGCGCAAAATCCACGAACGGATCCCGGTGACCGAGATAATCGTGAACAACACGCCCATCAGGAACACCGCACCCAGCGCAACCGGTACGCTGATGTGCTGGCCAAGGACCAGACTGAACGCGGTAAACGCCGTCAGAGAAATGGCGCAACCAATCGCCAGCGGCAGATTTGCCCACAGCCCCATCAGCAGGGAACCGAAACCGGCCACCAGACAGGTCGCGACAAACACCGCGCTCGGGGAGAAGCCCGCTTTGCCGAGCATTGACGGCACCACAATCACCGAATACACCATCGCCAGGAACGTCGTTAACCCGGCGATCACTTCCTGACGCACATGGCTGCCACGCGCACTGATTTTGAAATAAGCATCAAGCGGGCCCTTTGGCGCAACAGCGCGGCCCGTTTGAGGTTGTTGACTCGACATGGAAAATCCTCTGGATGTCTTTACTGATTAGCCTGCGTGGTCATTATGAAACCGTTTCTTCACGTTCGCTTCCTTACCTGATGCACGAAATACCGGCAAAACCGGCGTCACGTGTGCAGGGCAAACGTTTAACTCACATCGCGTATGGCGGGACTAAAATTTAGCGCAAACGATTATCCGGCCTCTTATACCCTCTTTTCAACTCTGTTTGCCGACAATTTACCGTTGTCCGGTCAAGAAAAACGCGAATTTGCTGCAAATTTGTCCCGATGGCGGTTTGCTGAACGATATCGGTTGCGCACGCGATGACAGCAACGCAAAAAAGGCGGGGGCGGCGGGTGAAAAACGCGGCGGCGTCAGAAATAAAATTCAGCACTGAAACACCGGAGATAAATCAGGAACGGGCATGCAAACGTTGAAAATAAAATACCATGACAGTTATTAAGGGTTATTTATTTAAAGGCGTTCATCACGTAAATATGTCACGCACGAACGCCCGGAAAATAAAAACAACGCGGCACAAAGAAATCTCAGCCTGAAATAAACTTAACGCATGATGGTGAATGGCCCTCCATTTTCCAGGGCTTTCTGATAAGCCGGTCGCGCCGTGACATTGGATAACCAGGCATTAAGACGGGGATATTTTCCCAACCCTGCGCGCGCATTAATGGCTTCTACCGGGAAACTCATCTGGATGTCAGCCGCGCTGAACTGATAACCGGCGAAATAAGGGTGGACGGCCAGATGCTGCTCAAGGAAATCCATGTGGGTGGTCAGCTGTTTATCGATGTAATTTTTCTGCACGCCCTGCCCGATGGCACCGGCAATCGGACGGATCAGCCACGGCATCGGCGGTTTGCCTAAGCGCCCGAAAATCAGTTTCATGACCAGCAGCGGCATCAGTGACCCTTCGGCGTAATGCATCCAGTAGCGGTACTGCTGACGCTCGGCCAGAGCCGATGGCTTCAGCACCCCTTCGGCGTCATAGGTTTCCTGTAAGTATTCAATGATGGCGCCAGACTCGGCAAGGATCAGCCCGTTATCTTCCAGCACCGGCGCTTTTCCCAAAGGATGCACTTTCTTCAAAGACGCGGGCGCCAGCATGGTCGATTTATCCCGCTGATAACGCTGAATTTCATAAGGGACGCTCACTTCTTCAAGCATCCACAAAATTCGCTGTGAACGTGAATTATCTAAATGATGTACTTTAATCATGAATCTGTTCCATCCCGTGACGTTTAATTATTTGTTAACTATAGACAAGACTTTGGTTCTCTGTTTATCACGCTTTAAAAAAACCTTGCATTCATCAGGTGTAATTTTGCATGCGTTTTTTTTATTTGATTAAAACCACTTACAGATTAATCTTAATTACGCGAAAACAGATTTTCGTGACTTCATTCGCCTTTAATAACTCGTGATGCGATTAACGCCGAATATAAAAACAGCCCGTCTCATTGACCCCTGCTTGTGTGGAGCCTTACATGTTTTCCAGTAATTACAACAATGTGCTGGTGATGTTTTCATTCATTGTTGCAATGCTTGCCTCTTATACCGCGCTGGATATGGCCGGGCGGGTCGCGACCACTCAGGGAAAGGCCTCCCGTCTCTGGTTAACCGGTGGCGCAATCGCCATGGGGATCGGCGTCTGGTCGATGCATTTCATTGGAATGCTGGCATTCAACTCAACGGTATCAATGGGTTATGACCCGCTGATCACCTTACTCTCCATGCTTATCGCCATTATTTCCTCCGCCTTTGCGCTGTGGCTGGTGTGCCTGCCGCAGTTACCGATGATGCGTTTATTGGCCGGTTCACTGCTGATGGGCGGCGGGATTGCCGCGATGCATTACACCGGCATGGCCGCGATGCGCATGATGCCGCCTGTTATCTACAGCGTGCCGTGGGTGATGGTGTCCGTACTGGTGGCCGTGGTGGCGTCGGGTGCGGCGCTGTGGATGGCCTTTCATTTACGTCAGCAGTCGCCTAACGTGCGTCTGTTGCGCATCAGCGCCGCCGTGATCATGGGCACCGCCATTGTCGGCATGCATTACACCGGCATGGCCGCCGCCACTTTCCCACCGATGAGCCACAGCATGGCCGCCAACAGCGGCGTGGATAACAACTGGCTGGCGCTGCTGGTCATTGTGGTGACGCTGGCGATCCTGGCGATCACGCTGATTATCTCGGTGCTCGATGGCCGTATGCAGGCGCGCACGTCGGTGCTCGCGTCTTCCCTGGCGCAGGCCAATCGCGAGCTGACCCAGTTAGCCCTGCATGACAACCTGACCAAGTTGCCCAACCGTCTGCTGCTGGAAGATCGTCTCGGCCAGGCCGTGCAGAAAGCCACGCGGGGAGAATCCGAATTTGCGGTGTTGTTTATCGATCTCGACGGATTCAAGGCGGTCAACGATGCCTTTGGCCATCACATTGGCGATCAGCTGCTGGTGTCGGTGACCGAGCGGCTGCTGTCGCATTTACGCGCGTCGGATACGCTGGCACGGCTGGGCGGCGATGAGTTTGTCCTGCTGACAGAAATCACCGAGCCGACCGATGCCTCACAGCTGGCGGATAAACTGGTGCACCTGATTGCCCGCCCGTTCCACGTTTCGCGCTACGAACTGCTGGTATCCGCCAGTATTGGTATTGCCGTGTATCCGGGCGACGGCGAGAACGAACGCGAACTGATGCTTAACGCCGATGCGGCGATGTATCACACCAAAAACTCAGGCCGCAACGGCCACAGTTTCTTCCAGCCTTCGATGAACGCCAATGCGCAAAATCAGTTGCAGATGCTTAACGACTTGCGTCTGGCGATCGAGCATCACGAATTACGTCTGCATTATCAGCCGAAATTTATCGCGCCTTACGGGCCGGTCAGCGGCTTTGAAGCCCTGCTGCGCTGGGAGCGCGAAGGTAAAACCCTCAGCCCGGACGTGTTCCTGCCACTGGCGGAGAAAACCGGTCTGATCATTCCTATCGGCGAATGGGTGTTGAATGAAGCCTGCCGCCAGCTGCGTGAATGGCACCTCGCCGGGCACACCACCTGGACGGTGGCGGTAAACCTTTCCGCGCTGCAATTCGAGCAGGCGAATCTGGTGGAAATGGTCATCGATACCGTTGAACGCCACCACATTCCGCCGGAAATGCTGACGCTGGAAGTCACCGAAACCACCGCGATGCGCAACCCGGACGTCAGCGTGGCGATACTCGAGCGCCTGACAAAATACGGTGTCAAAGCCTCGATTGATGATTTCGGCACCGGTTACTCCAGCCTGCTCTATCTCAAGCGTTTACCCGCCAGCGAGCTGAAAATCGACGGCGCATTTATCAACGATCTGATCGCCGGAAGCGAAGATGCCAGCATCGTGTCTGCCATTATTGCCCTCGGCCAGACGCTGAATCTGAAAGTGGTGGCCGAAGGCGTGGAAACCACCCAGCAACAGGATTTCCTCACCCAGCTGGGGTGTGACACCTTGCAGGGCTATCTGCTCGGGCGGCCAATGACGCCGGAACAAATCGCCCGGCACCCGGATTCGGCCTGGGAACCTCAGCTCACCATCACGCAACAGCCCTGACAGCGGCTGATATCAGACAGCAGCCGTGCGGAAGAACCGCACGGCATTGCGCAACTCGACACTCTGCTCCGTCAGCGATTGCGCCGCCGCCGCGGCCTGCTCCACCAGCGCGGCGTTTTGCTGCGTCACCCGGTCCATCTGATCCACCGCAATGCCCACCTCATGAATGCCGGTATGCTGCTCGGTGCTGGCAGTCGAAATTTCACTGACAATTCCCGCCACCTTATTCACTGAATTCACGATGTCGTTCATCGCCTGACTCGCGCGATCAGCCTGCTGCGAACCTTCGGCAATTTTAGAGACGGTGCCGTGGATCAGATTTTTAATTTCTTTCGCCGCCTGCCCGCTTTTCTGCGCCAGAACGCGCACTTCGCTGGCCACCACCGCAAAGCCTTTGCCCTGCGTGCCGGCGCGTGCCGCTTCTACCGCCGCATTCAGCGCGAGAAGATTGGTCTGGAAGGCAATACCTTCGATCACGCTGATAATATTGATGATTTCTTTTGAACTGCCGGAAACATCCCGCATATGCAGTTGCATGCCGCTGACGATCGACCCGCCCTGCGAAGCGGTTTCTGACGTCGCGTGTGCCAGCTGGCTGGCCTCGCGGGCGTTCTCCGCATTCTGGCTGACGGTGGTGGTCAGGTTTTGCATGTTGGCGCTGGTCTGCACCAGCGAGGCCGCCTGCTCTTCGGTTCGCTGCGATAAATCAATGTTGCCCTGCGCAATCTCGCTGGCGGCATGATTGATCGACTCGCTGCCGTTCATGATCTGATGGATTGTCTGGTTCAGTTGCTGATTCATGCGGCTCAGCGACGCCAGTAAACTGCCGCTGTCGCCGGGCCGCAGAACGATCTCCGTCGCCAGATTTCCCGCCGCAATCTCCTGCATGATCGCCGCCGCGTACGCCGGTTCACCGCCCAGCTGCCGGTTGAGATTTCGCGCCAGCAATAGCGCCATCGCCACAGACAGCAGCAGCGCAAACACCACCAGCACCAGGAACAGCACGCTGGCAGAGTGATAATGGCTGCGCGCCTGTGCCGCCGCGTGCTCACTGTTGCTGACTTCGTCTTTAACCAGCGTGGCGAGATCGGCCATCAGCTGTGTGCGGTATTTTCGTGAGTTATCGCCGCTGATTTGCGTGGCATGCGCCACATCATTGCGATCCATCGCTTCAATGACCTGATCGTTCGCCAACGAAAAGTGCTGAAAGTTATCAACGATTTGCTTAAACAGCGCCGACTGGCTGCCGCCGCTGTTCAGATTCTGATAGGCATGTTCCGCGGCTTTAAAGTTAGCCACCGCCTGCATGATTTCCACCCGGTGACCGTCGCGCGGCGCGCCCTGCGGTGAAGCGATGTATTGCACCTGTTGCAGACGCAGCTCGGCCAGCGTGCCGCGCATCACCAGCGGGTACTGAACGCCCGGCAGCCGGTACGCACGGTAATCTTCAATCTGCTGATTAATATTTTTCAGCTGCCAGGCAGAGGTCGCAGCCAAAATCAGCATCAGGGAAAGAACAAGGGCAAACGCCCCCATCAGGCGGGCGAGCACGGAAAGTTGGGTTAATTTATTCATCAGGACACAGCAAAGTGAGTGACAGGAGTCAGAGATAACGGCATAACCCTGAGGAACTTTATGGTGAAATGAAACAATATTTCATTTTGTTAAATGCTGTTCTTTATCGTGTAATCAGAGGGTTACCTGAAGAATTCAGGATGTTACTTCAGGCAGGAAAAAACAGGACGCCGCCCGCATTTCCCGCCAGGCTCCCGAAATGGCCGGGAGCAGCGAGTTGGTGGGCAAGGAGGCGTTAACGCGGCGCAAAATCCGGCCACAGCGGCTGAACGGCGGCCATCAGTGACGGCGTGCCGGTGGCGACCGACATGTGCCGGTAGTTTTCATTTCCGGCCGTACCGGCGAAATGGACAACGGTATCCAGCCCGGCTTCCTGACACAGCACAACGCCTCCCGCGATATCCCACAGCGTGGTGCGACGTTGCAGGTGCCCGTCGATAATGCCTTTGGCGGCGAACACCATGCCGATGGTGGTACAGCGGTAACAATGTACCGACCACTCAGCGGCCCGCAGGCCGCGATAAAACGCCGAGGCTTCATCCAGCTTGTCATCGGAGCTGTCGCCGAGCGACACAATCTGCACATCCCCAAAGCGGTCGTCACGGTGAAACCGCTTGCCGTTGAGGAACAGGCCTTTACCCGATTCTGCGGCAAACAGATCGTTGAGCACCGGCAGCGCAATCACGCCGAGGGTCGGTTTTTTGTTTTCCACCAGCCCGAGCGAGACGCCCCACAGCGGCGAACCGCGCAGAAAATTCGACGTGCCGTCGATAGGGTCAATCACCCAGCAGGCGGCGTCCGTCAGCACGCCCCCCATCTCTTCACCGATGATCGCATCCTGCGGAAAATGCTGTGCCAGCTGCGCACGGATAAACTGCTCCACTGCCACATCGGCTTCTGAAACGAAATCCTGCGGGCGCTTGCTGCTGACTTCAATGCTGTCGCGACGGTTGAAAAAACCCAGCGCCAGTTCGGCAGCCTGAGCGGCAATAGAGCTGGCAATCGCCAGTTTGGCGGAAAGCGTGATCGTCATTGGTTACCTCTGTTTTTAAGCCAGCGCACCAGTTGCCCGACATGGTCGGTCTGAAACGCCCGGACGCCGGCATCCACCAGCACACCCCATACACCGTCGGGATCCACCGCAGCGCGGCTGTCACAGTAATCCAGCGAATGGGAGACATCCAGCGTATTGACCCACAACCGGACGCCGAGGCGTTTAAGTTGCTCGCGGGCGGCGATCACGTCGGCCAGATCGGTAAAGTTCAGTTCAATCATCTGCGCACCGAACTCCCCAATTTTGCGCAAATCATCCGAAAACTTGCCCGGACGGGCGTGCAGGATAGGCATATAAGGGATCCGCGCATCGGTCATTTGCAGCGGAAAACGCTGGGTTTTCAGATCGATTTTGCTTTTAAGCAGCACGCCGTCGGCCATGTTCATGCTGAGGATCAGCGCCACGATGCGATCGAAATCCCGCGCATACTTGATGTCCACATTCACCACGATGCGCCCGCGGGCTTCTTCGAGTAACTCTTCCAGCAAAGGAACGCGTTCGCTGGTGAGCACCATGCCTTCGCGTCCGTCTGCGGCCTTCAGCCTCGCGCGGCGAACGGCTGCCAGCGACATGGTCGCCACCTCGCCCTGATAATCACAGGTACGGTCTAGATGGGCATCGTGGATCACCACCACCTGCGAATCGGCGGTGGTTTGCGCGTCAATCTCGATAATATCTGCGCCCTGATGAATCGCCTCATGCAGCGCAGCGAGTGAATTTTCGGGGGTGGTTTGCCATACGCCACGGTGGGCAATAACCAGTACATCCGGGTTCTCCGGAGAAATCAAAGATCGGGTTAACGCTTTCATCATCACTCCTGACATCGGGAAAAAATCACCGGCTATTGTTTGGCTGCAATCGACGTTTCGAACCGGCGCAGCAGCAGATTTCCGCGGGTCACCATGTTATCGAGCGAGGCTTTAGGGGTTTCCTGACCGTTCCAGACTTTCTCCAGCTCCTCGTCCATGATGGTGCGCACCTGAGACATATTGCCCAGCCGCAGCCCTTTGGTGAACGGCAGCGGCGGCTTGTTGATCATCTGTTTCATCGCGATATCGGCCCCCGGATGGGTCTGATAAAAACCTTGTTCGCGGGTCAGCGTGTAGGCCGCGTTGGTGATCGGCAGATAACCGGTTTTCTGATGCCATTCGGCGGCGATGTCCGGCTCAACCAGGAAGTGCAGGAACTCAGCCACGCCCTTGTAGGTTTCCGGCGTTTTGCCTTTGAATACCCACAGACTCGCGCCGCCGATAAAGGCATTTTGCGGTGCGCCCGGCGCGCCATCCTGATAAGGCATCATGCCGACGCCCACATCGAATTTTGCGTACTGACGGATCCTGTTCAGCGAGCCCGAAGAGGTGGTCAGGATGCCGCAATCGCCGCTGTAGAATTTGGTGGTGGCATCGTCGTTACGGCCATAGAACGAGAAATCCCCTTTCTTGTGCATCTCATTGAGCTGCGTAATGTGTGCCGTCTGCAACGGGCCGTTAAAGTTGAGCACGGCATCGGTACCGTCGAAGCCGTTGTTACGCGTCGCCACCGGTAAACCGTTCCATGCGCTGAAGCCTTCGATCTGGATCCAACCCTGCTGACCGGCATTGGTGTAACCACATGTCATACCCGCCGCGCGCAGTGCCGCGGCGTCCGCCGCCAGCGCATTCCAGGTTTTAGGCGGCTCGTCGGGATCCAGCCCGGCTTTTTTAAACGCATCTTTGTTGTAATACAGCACCGGCGTCGAGCTGTTGAACGGCTGCGAGATCAGATGCCCGGTTTTGCTGTCGCTGTAATAGGCCGCCACGGAAGGCACAAAGGCGCTTTCGTCATTAGGGATGCCCGCATCCCTGAACACCTGCGCCACAGGCACCACGGCGTTGCTGGCCATCATGTTCGGCGTGCCCACTTCATACACCTGCAAAATATCCGGCGCGTTACCGTTGCGGTACGCCGAGACGCCTGCGGCCAGCCCCAGCTCATAATTGCCTTTGTAGACCGGCACCACGCGGTATTGCGGATGAGTTTGGTTAAAACGGTCAGCCAGCGCGCTGACCTCTTTACCTAAATCACCGTCCATGGAATGCCAGAAAGTCAGCGTCGTTTGCGCCTGTGCGCCAAAGGCCATTACCGCCAGCGCACTCATCAGCGTGGCGCGCATTACAGGGTTTTTCATGATCGCTCCGGTTGAAAAGCTTAACAATTATCCGGCGGTAACCTTGGCACGCGTGTATGACAATTCAGGGAGGAAATCATGAACAAACGGTGACATGCCCCGCATGAGCTCAGCCAAAAAACGTTGCGCAAAGCGGGATTGTCGGCGGTCATATTCATCTCGTCCTTAACGCTATATAATCCTATGCATAACGAAATCAGAGGATCCTGCCGTGCGTTCATTTTCATCCACCGTCCTTCTCGGACTTGTACTGAGCTTTTCCGTCCCTTCCGCTTTTGCTTCCCGCCTGATAACCGACCAGCTGGGCCGGCAGGTGACCCTGCCTGACAAGGTTGATCGCGTGGTGGTGCTGCAACATCAGACCCTGAATCTGCTGGTACAGCTCGACGCCACCCGCAACATCGTCGGTGTGCTCAATAACTGGCAACAGCAGCTCGGCAGCGGTTATGTGCGGCTCGCGCCTTCACTGGTGAACACGCCGGTGGTCGGCGATCTGACCAGCGTCAATCTGGAAAGCGTGGTCGCGCTGCATCCACAGGTGGTGTTCGTCACTAACTATGCGCCGCAGGAAATGATCGACCAGATAAGTCAGACCGGTATCGCCGTGGTGGCGGTGTCGCTGCGTGACGATCCGAAAGGCGAAGAACACAAAATGAACCCGGCGCTGCCGGATGAAGACCGGGCGTATACCGAAGGGCTGAAAAAAGGCATTACGCTTATCGGCGACGTGATGAACCGCCAGAAACAGGCGCAGGCATTGATCGACTATACTTTTTCTCAGCGTCAGCTCACCGGCGAACGGCTGAAAAACATTGCGCCGGCGCAGCGTATCCGCACGTATATGGCCAATCCTGACCTGACCACTTACGGATCCGGTAAATATACCGGGCTGATGATGGCGCGTGCCGGGGCCATGAACGTGGCGGCCGCGACGGTGAAAGGTTACAAACAGGTATCGCTGGAACAGGTCATCGCCTGGGATCCGCAGGTGATCTTCGTGCAGGATCGTTACCCGGAAGTGGTCGGGCAGATCAACCACGATCCGAACTGGCAGAGCATTGATGCAGTGAAAAACCACCGCGTATACCTGATGCCGGAATACGCCAAAGCCTGGGGCTACCCGATGCCTGAAGCGATGGCGATCGGTGAATTGTGGATGGCGAAAAAGCTGTATCCGCAAAAATTTGCTGACATCGACATGCAGAAACAGGCAGATGCTTACTATCAGCGCTTCTACCGGACGGATTTCAAACCCGCCGCAGAAGCCCCGCACGCGGGGAAATAATGCTCTTCTTTGCGTCGTACATGCTGTTGAAATCACTGCGTTTCAACGACTTTTTTGAAGCAATGTGACAAGGAGATCTGATGACAAAATCGATCAAAGTGCTCGCCGCGGGCAGTCTGCGGCGGGCGTGGGCGCCACTGTGTGAGGCGTTTCAGGCAGAAACGGGCATCCGCGTGGTCACCGAATTCGGCCCTGCCGGGCTGCTGCGTGAACGGATCGAAAAAGGTGAAAAACCCGATCTGTTCGCCTCTGCCAACACCGCGCATCCGCTGGCGCTGCAACAGCACGGCAAAGCGCTGGACGTGCAGACCTTTTGCGGCAACAGCCTGTGCGTCACCGCGCGTAAGATGCCGGAACTGGAGAAGCTTAACTGGCTGAGCGTACTGCTCGATCCGCGTTTTCGCCTGGCGACATCGACGCCGCAAAGCGATCCTTCCGGTGATTACACCTGGCAAATGTTCGAACTGATTGAACGACGTCATCCCGATTCCGGCGCGGTGCTGCGCAATAAAGCGTTGCGTCTGGTGGGCGGCGAGAAGTCGGCGAAAGTGCCGGAGGGGAAACTGGCGGCAGAATGGTTGATTTGCACCGGGCAGGCCGACGTCTTTATCGGCTACACCAGTTACGCCACCCTGCTGCGGGAAAATGATGAGCTGGAGGTGTTTAATATTCCTGCGGATTACAACGTGCGCGCCAGCTATGCGCTCGCCACCTGTACGGAGAAAGCGAAACCGCTGGCGGAGTTTATCCTGTCAGAAACCGGCCAGCATATTTTGCAGAACGCCGGTTTTTGCGGGAAGCATTCGGTGATGCCGGACTGATAACGGCTTAGTGGTCGAGATCGCGTTCTTTCATTGCCCGCTGACGATCGTAGTATTCATCTTCGGCGGCAATGATCTCATCGAGCAGTGAATCCACATCGGCTTTATGCGTATCTTCGGCGAAGTGCCCGGTAAGAAGGGTTTCCGGCGTCAGTTTGCCATCTTCATACAACGCCCAGATTTCTTTCGCGTAGCGGGTCGTCTGCAACTGCGGCGCAAAGCGGCTGTAGTATTCGGTCATGTTATTCACATCGCGTTCAAACATGGATTCGGCGTGGTTATTCGCCGCGGCATCCACGGCCTGCGGCAGATCGATAATCACCGGCCCCTCGGCATCCATCAGCACGTTAAACTCTGACAAATCTCCGTGAACGATACCCGCACACAACATCCGCACGATATTGCGGATCATCGTCTCGAAATCCGCCACGGCTTCTTCTTCCGTCAGGATCACATCACTCAGACGTGGCGCTACCACGCCATCGCCGTCGGTGATGAGCTCCATCAGCAGCACGCCATCCAGACAAATATAGGGCTGCGGTACGCGCACACCGGCATTCGCCAGACGGAACAACGCATCGACTTCCGCCGTCTGCCAGGATTCTTCCTGCTGCTTGCGGCCAAACTTCGAGCCTTTTTGCATCGCACGGGCGTTGCGGCTGTTACGGACTTTTCGGCCTTCCTGATACTGAACGGCCTGCTTGAAACTACGCTGCGTAGCTTCTTTGTACACCTTGGCGCAACGGATCTCTTCACCGCATAAAACAGTGTAAACGTCGGCTTCTTTGCCACTTTTCAGTCGACGGACCACATCGTCTATCAGGCCGTCATCCACCAGAGGTTGGATTCTATTTGGGATTTTCATGCAGCCTTGTACCTTATTTCAGCGCGTGAGGGAATGATCTGCGCAATATTCCCTGCATTACACACCAGACACGCCGTTCGCGTCATCCTCGTTATCGCTCCGGAGCAGTCCAAAGACAGACCCCCCTAAACATGAGTAGTTTAACGTAGTGACAGCATGGTGGATACTTTCTGCACGTATCTTCTCGCTATTATGCGTAAAAATGGCCCCCTGCGCGCCCTGTTGCCCCTCCGGTTTATTCGCTGTTAATTTGGCTTAAATAACGAGAAGAGAGAACGAATGTATTATTGAGATGTTTCCCGGTGTAACCAACAAATGCCATATATTTAGTTTTTCATTAAAATGAACTTTCCTGATTTTTTAAGCTTTTCGTGCTGTTTAACTGCCGTTTAATTAGCGCAAAAAACGGTATACGTTCTGTTTACAGTCCGGGTGATACTGTCTCAATACTTTCCCGTTGCAGGTCTTAATAATGAACAGTATTTTAATTACCGGTGCCACTGGTTTTGTCGGCGGTGCAGTTGTTGAATATCTTTTACGTCAGAAATTAACGGCGAAGAGCCAGTTATTGTTATTAGTCAGAGCCGACGATAATGCGACGGGACTCGCCAGAATCATCGATAATTTAAAGAAATTTGAATTAAGCGACGAACTGCTTTCTGCGTTAACTGAACAGTCTATTTTAACCGGGGATCTTGCCGAACCCGAAAGCTTTATTCACGACCCGCGTTTAGATCAGGTCACTCACGTGATCAACTGTGCGGCGATTGCCTCGTTCGGCAATAATCCGGCCATGTGGCGCGTCAATGTCGAAGGCTCTCTGGTGTTCGCCAAACGCATGGCGCAGGTGAAAGGCTTGCAGCGTTTCGTTCACGTCGGCACGGCGATGGCCTCCATGCCGGACAAAGACAGCGTGTTCTATGAAGGAATGCCGGACAACGAGCACAACGAAGACCTGGTGCAGTACACCATTTCCAAGCGTGCTATCGAGAATCTGGTGCGTTCAGAGTGCCCGACACTGCCGTTTGTGGTGGCACGTCCGTCGATTATCGTCGGTCACACTCAGTACGGTTGCCAGCCGTCGAGCAGCATTTTCTGGGTCTTTATGATGGCCATCAAGCTGAAGAAATTCACCTGTAACCTCGACGATGAAGTCGATGTTATTCCTGTCGATTATTGCGCCATGGTACTGGTGAAATTATGCCTGGCCGCCGAACTGAGCCACAGCTTCTATCATATTTCGTCCGGCGCGGAAATGTGTACACCCTTCCATGAAATAGATACCTCGGTGGCAAAAGCCAATAATACTTCGCGTATTATTAACGAATACGAGCAGATCAGTTATCAGGAATTCACCGGCATTCGCAAACAATTTAAAGATGTTTTAGGGCCGTGTAATGACAAAATTATTTTACGTGCCATTAAATTGTACGGCGGATTCGCGCAGTTAAACGTGAAGTTTGATAATTCCCGGCTGATGGATATGGGCATTCCTAAACCGGCGGCATTTAAGAGTTATATTGATAAGTGTGTTTTCTCGACGCATGGTCAGACAATTCCTGAACTCATGAGAGTCGATTTTAAATAAACCGATGCGTCTGTTGAAAAATAGAGAAGGTTTAGAATAACAGGACGCGGCACAGGACATTGCCGCGTCTTTTTTTATTTTCAGCCCGGCATCCGCATCAGACCATGCCGTTACGACCAAACAGCCGGTAACCTTCGCGCTGATTCAGCCGATCGTAATACGCCGAGACCGCAGGCAGCGCCGGGCGCGACATCGGCGTCATCGACCAGCGGTTAACGGCAAGCCCCAGAGGAATATCAGCCAGCGTAAAATTATCGCCCAGCACATAGTCGCCGCTGCGCTGAAGCTGCTCTTCCAGCATCTGCATATGACGGTTCCATTCGCTGACACCGGCATCAATCAGCGCCGGATCGGTGTGCTGAGGGCTGTTGCGCGCCAGTGCCGGAAACGCATATCGCCATGAATTATTCAGCTCACCCGCCTGCCAGTCCATCCACTGTTCGGTCAGCGCACGCCGTTTCGGATCCGATGACAGCAGGTCTTCCCGCCCTTCCTTCGCCGCCAGATATCGGCAAATGACGTTGGATTCCCACAATACGAATTCGCCATCGAGCACCACCGGCACCATGGCATTCGGATTCAGCGCCCTGAATTGTGGCGTCTGCACAGCCTGAAAACCTGAACCAAACTGTTCCTGCTCACATTCCAGCCCCAGCTCGTGGCAGGTCCATAACACCTTACGCACATTGATCGACGTCGATTTACCCAGAATCTTCAGCATGACTTCCCCTGACAAAATGGAACAACCGGAATAACCATCAGGCTTTGGGCTGACGGAGAAAAATCCGCGTTGCCGAGCCGTGATAGGTGGTGTCGGTGTGCGCCACAAATCCGCACTTTTCCGCCAGCCGGACAGACGCCTGATGCTCCGGCGCAATAATGCAGCATAGCTGACGATCGAGGTTTTCATCGGCCCATGTCAGTACCGCCCTGGCCGCTTCGACAGCATAGCCTTTGCCGTGAAACTGCGGTGCCACCACCCAGCCCATTTCCGCCATGCCGTTGAGCGATGGCGTCATCTCCCGCTGATAATCCGCCAGACCAATTTCACCGGCGAACGCCCCTTCTTTACCGTTGTGTTTTTCAAACACAATCCAATAACCAAAACCCAGCATCTGCCAGTGGCCGGTATAGCGCAGTAACCGGCTCCAGCTGGCTTCGCGGCTGGACGGCGTACCGCCAATGTATTTCACCACGGCAGGATCCGCCCACTGCGCGGCAATAGCATCAAAATCATCAATGCGATGACCACGTAAAATCAGACGTTCGGTTTCAATAACAGGCGCTTGGGCGTGCATGGTTGCTCCTCATTTCTCAGAATGACCATCACGTTAGCATTGAAGTTGAAAAGACGGGAAGTGCGGGCGGAGAAAGAAATTAAGATCCGCTGCGCAGTGCGCTCGGCGTGATACCGCGCACGGATTTGAAGCGGTGGCTGAAGTGGCTGGCGGAGCTGAAACCACATTCCAGCGCGATGGCGGTGATCTCCATGCCAGTGGTTTTCAGGAGGTGTTCGGCGCGGATCAGACGGGCGTTCATCACGTACTGGTGCGGCGCCATGCCCATATTTTGTTTGAACATACGGGCGAAATGAAACTCGCTCAGTTCAGCCAGAAGCGCCAGTTCCGGCAGCATCAGGGGTTGCGCAAGGTGAGCGTGAATATAGTCTTTTACCCGGTTCAGAATATGCGGTGCCAGTCCGCCGCGCACCGTCGGCAACGCCCATTGCAGGTGAGTGTAGTTCTTCACCAGATGCGCCATCAGCAGATTTGCCGCACTGCTCAGCATCAGCTGATTACTGTTTTCCTGCCACTGGCTGCTGAGCAAAAAGTGGCGATAGAGCAGCGTGATCTGCGGATCTTCTTCGAACGTGCGTTCTTCCATCTGAATCGCTGCCGGGCTGCGATCCCAGGTTTGCTCCACCAGATGACGCAGATGTTCATCAGAGCAATACACATGCACGAATGACAAATCATCGCGCACATCCCAGCTCGACATGCTGTTTTTTGGCATCAGACAAAAGCGGTCCGGGCCGCCGCCGTTGCGCCAGCCACCACGGGTTTTGTGATAACACTCGTAGCCGTCAGCGACGTACAGACTCAGCGTATGGTGATCCGGGCTTTCCTGGGTCACGGTGTCATTTTTATTCGACCAGGCCGCCAGCTGAATACCTGAACTCAGCTCCACACTGTCGTGCAGAACCGCTTTGTGCTTACGCAGCGTGTCGAAAGCCTGATAAACCTTGGTCATGACCTGCACCCGGAGGAAAAAGAAGAGGCCCAGTTTACGGGTTTTGACGGCATGAGAGCCAGATATTGCCACGCCGGCGCACAAAGAAATGCGCAAGAATATGCAACTCAACCGCAAGCCGTTGAAAGCCAAAGGCACCGGATTACCGCACACTTCCCTCAGACCATTATTTTTCAATGAGAGAAGTCGATGAACGCTCTGCTTTATATTTCGGTGATTATTATCTGGGGCACCACCTGGTTTGCGATTTACCTGCAACAGGGCGATGTGCCGGTGACGGTATCGATCTTTTACCGTTTCCTGCTGGCGGCGGTGATTATGCTGGTGGCGCTGCTGGCGGCCCGTCGCCTGCGCAGGCTCGCCCTGAAAGATCATCTTTTTTGCATCGTGCAGGGCTGCTGCGTCTTTTGCTTCAATTTTTACTGCTTCTATCACGCAGCGGCTTACATCACCAGCGGGCTGGAATCGGTGATTTTCTCGATGGCCGTGCTGTTCAACGCGTTCAACGGCATGGTGTTTTTCCGCCAAAAACTGGCACCGGCGGTTATTCCGGCGGCCGTTCTCGGGCTGGCGGGAATTATCACCCTGTTCTGGCACGATCTCAGCGCCGCCCACATTGCACCGGAACTGCTCAAAGGCATTGGCCTGAGCCTGCTCGGTACCTACGGTTTCTCGCTCGGCAATATGATCAGCGCCCGTCATCAGCGCCGGGGGCTGGACGTTCTGTCCACCAACACCTACGCGATGTTCTACGGCACAGCGGTGATGGGTGCACTGAGCGTGTTTCAGGGTGCCTCTTTCGCCATCGACCTGACGCCGCAATACCTCGGTTCGCTGGTCTACCTGTCGGTATTCGGCTCCGTGCTGGCCTTCGGCATTTACTTCACGCTGGTCGGACGCATTGGCGCCAGCCAGGCAGCCTACAGCACGCTGCTGTTCCCGCTGGTCGCCCTGACCGTTTCCACTTTCTACGAAGGGTATCAGTGGCACATCAACGCCGTCATCGGGCTGGCGCTGATCCTGCTCGGTAATCTGGTGATGTTCTGCCGCCCGGCATGGCTGGAGATGTTCAGGCGCAAGGCGGCGGTGTCGCTTTAAATCAGCCCAATAAACTCTCCCCGACAATCCGCGGAATGATGCGCGCGGGCACATCGTTAAAACCCGTAGCAGTATTTCTGATCCGGGTTTTGCCATCTGTATTCCGGCGATTCATCTCCCCCTTAAAACGGGGCGGTTAGAGAATCCCGCCATTCGCCCTCAGCGTCTGGCCGTTCACCCAGGCGCCATCGGGGCCGGCGAGGAACGCCACCACGGAGGCGATATCTTCCGGCTGGCCGAGGCGTTCGAGCGGCGAGGTTTTGGCGAGGGTTTCCACCAGTTGCTCAGATTTGCCGTTGAGGAACAAATCCGTTGCCGTCGGGCCGGGTGCCACAGTATTCACGGTGATCTGGCGTCCGCGCATTTCTTTTGTCAGCACGCGGCTTAGCGCCTCGACGGCCGCTTTGGTTGCGGCATACACGCCGTACGTCGGCTGGTATAACCCGACAACGGTCGATGAGAAGTTGATGATGCGCCCGCCGTTGTGCAGGTGTTTCGCCGCTTCGCGCAGGGTGTTGAAGGTGCCTTTCAGGTTAATGTCGATGAGGCGATCGAATGCGGCATCGTCGGTGTCGGCAATCGCCGAAAGCGTCATGATCCCGGCGTTATTCACCAGCACATCCACGCCGCCAAATGCCTGTTGCGCACTGGCAAACATCCGGCTGACTGCCGCCGCGTCGCTGACATCGGCCTGCGCGCTGATAGCCCGGCCACCTGCCTTTTCGATTTTACTGACGACTGCATCAGCCTCTGCCGCACCGCGCGCATAGTTCACGATCACGGTGAAACCGTCCCGCGCCAGACGCGCTGCGATAGCCGCACCGATGCCACGGGATGCGCCGGTAACCAGTGCCACTTTTTGATTGGATGACGTCATGATGTGTTTCCTTTTTGAGTGATTCGGATTCGTTGTCGCTGAAGAAAGAGTAGCCGATTGACGCTGCCGGATAATTCCCTGATATTCGTTATCACTATCCGGAAAAGGCGAACAATCATCATGGATAAACTCGACAGCATGGCGTTGTTCACCCGCGTGGTGGAACTGCGGAGTTTCACGCAGGCCGCACAGGCGCTGAACCTGAAACGCTCGACGGTGACTGACGCCATTAAACAGCTGGAAACGCAGCTCAACATCCGGCTTTTACAGCGCACCACCCGCCACGTCAGCCCGACGCTGGATGGCGAAGCCTATTACCAGCGCTGTCTGCGCATTCTGGCAGAGGTGGAAGATGCCGAAATGGCCTTCGCAGGGGCGCAGCCGAAAGGGCTATTGCGGGTGGATGTGCACGGCACGCTGGCGCGGCATTTCGTGTTGCCCGGCCTGCCGGATTTTCTGGCGCAATATCCTGATATTGAGTTTTACCTGAGCGAGGGCGACCGGCTGGTGGATCTGGTGCGCGAAGGCATCGACTGCGTGATCCGCGCCGGTGAGCTGAAAGACAGCGATATGGTGGCGCGCCCGCTCGGCACGCTGCCGGAAATCACCTGCGCCAGCCCGGACTATCTGCAACGGTTCGGCACGCCAGACACACCGGACGATCTCACCGGACACCGAATGATTGGCTACCGCTCCAGTGCGACCGGCGGGCTGTTGCCGCTGGTTTTTCAGGTTCAGGGCAAAACCCGTGAAATTCTGCTGCCGACGCCATTTTCGGTCAACGGCGCGGAGAGTATGAAAGAAGCCGCACGGCGCGGAATGGGCATTATTCAGGTGCCAAAATACGCGCTGACTGACGATCTCGCGCAGGGAAAACTGGTGCAGATCCTGGCCGGTTTTCCGGTGGGTGCGATGCCGGTGGCTTTGCTTTATCCCCGCAACCGCCAGCTTTCGCCACGCGTTCGGGTATTCATTGACTGGATGGTCAAAGAGTTTGCGCGGCGCGATCCGCATCTGACATAGTAGATTTCTCAGGTCTGAACCCGCTACGTTGAAAGGCTAAAAATCAGGAGACGCCGATGACCCAACCTGCTGTATTGCTGCATATTGGCCGCGAAGAAACGCGGGTTACCGTCCGGCATGACGATATCGACGAGAAAATATTGCCGCTGACACTGGGCTCACAGCTGACTTCCGTCGGCTATTTTCGTCATACGCCGCCAACGCCGGATGAAATGGAAAACGCCATTATGGTGGTCGAGGATGAAATCATCCGCATCCGCCACGATATCCCGCCGGGCGCACAATTGTTCAGTACCGATAACGATATTCGCGCACTGGCACGCATTGCAGGCGTGGCTGAAAATGAAGTGATGACGCTGTCTCTCGAGGCCGTGGAGCGCACGTTCGACCGGCTGGCATTGGTGATCAACGGACGTCCTGCGCAGTTCGAGGGCATACCCGATGGCAATGATTTCGCCGCCACTCTGCTGATTTTGCGCGAGTTTATGCATCATCTGCAATTTGCGGATATCGTGCTGAAAGGGGCGAAGTTTGAGATGTTGTGATAACAGTAACAGCCCCTCACGGGGCTGTTGAAAAGGCCGTCAGGCCAGTGTTCATCGGTTTTTCAGCGCGCCCGGATCAGACTCCAGCAGCACCAGGCTGCTGAGATCTGGCTGGTTTTGCTGACGCAGATAATCTTCAAAGGAGAGGCGCGGATGGTTGCTCTCCCAGTCTGATTGCAGCTTGCCGAGCAGATCAGTGGTTTTCGAGGTGTGCACCGGCGTGGTGGTGTCTGACTCCAGCCATCCCTTCACATATTTTTGGATATGCGTGGAAGTACTGGCGCGCTGATCCACCGACGCACTCACCAGAGCCCCCTTCTGATACTGAATATTGGTGGTGCTCTCGGCCTTGTCATCAATCTGATAATACAGATAATTCTGCGAGTTTCTGTCGGTCGTCAGGTTGAGCTGTAAACCCGACGTCAGCGCTTTGTGGTAGCTGGCGACCAGATGTGACTGCTGCTTCTGCGAGATATGCCGATCCTGCGTGCCGGTACCGGTAATGCTGCTCGACTGCGACACCTGATACGAGAAGGTGTCCACCTCGTCCGGGCGCATCGGGTTGGTTTTATCCACCGGCGTCTGCGAGACAGAGGCCGTGAAATCTGCCAGACCAGATACCATGTTTTTATCGGTCCGGGTCAGCGAGAAATACACCGGTTCTCTGGCGCTGCTTTTATGCGTGGTCGCGCTCTCGCCATAATTCGAGTTCAGCGCCGTAAACGCATCCCTGAACATGGTCATCAGCGCATCGTCCGCGTTACCCCGGCTCCCCGCATTGTCGAACTGTTTCAGATACTGGTTCAGCGCCTGCGTCTGCTGATTTTCCGTACCCAACAGGGCGCGCTTGCTCATGTCCACGCTGATATTCACGGTGCCGTCGATCCCGGTGGATTTCACCGAGCGGGTACCGGCGTCAGCATGAAAATCCAGCGTCCGGGTGTTTTCAGTACCCAGACTGGCGTGCAAATCCACCGACGTCAGCACCGAGGTATCAAACTTTGTCAGTCCGCTCAGATCGAGCTTCGGCGGCTGCGCCGTCAGGCCATCAATCGCTTTCTGAAAACCTTCCGCCATGTTCGCCAGCGCCTTGCGGTCGGCATCGCTCAACGTGCCTTTGCTGACATTCACCTGCACACCCAGCCCGTCATCATCACTGCCGAGCGTGATCTCCACCAGCGCGCCGCTGGCGGTTTTGATACTCAGGCTGATCTGATTGTCGGCTTTGGTGTGGAGCTGGGTTTGGGCGGCAACGTTACCCGCAGAACTGGCGGACTGAGCGGAAGTCTGCTTCATCACCGATTGCGAATAACTGCCGCTGTCGGTGGTAAAGCGTTCAAGCAGGGCGGCACCGAGTCCCGAAAAACGTGCCGCATTACCGGCGTTGCTGAAATTCGAGGCGAGCTTTGAAGACATCAGGTCGCTGGAAGAACGTTCCCAGACCAGTGCCGGTTTGGTGATGTTGTAGACCGGCGACATGGCGTCGGTCTGGCCGATCATTACCGCGGCGGATTGCGCCGTTGTCGCTTGCTGCTGACTGGCCGCCGGAGAAACCGTGGCCGTCGTTTTGGTGGCGGTAAGCAGCGTATTAAGCGCCTGATTACCTGTCGCAGAGATAACTGTCATCCTGATGAGTCCCTATGTTTTTGCGTCATAGCGCCAGTGGATACCTTGATCCTTCTGATGTTATTTTCGGCAAAAACACAGGAAACTTTAAGGAGTTGTAAAAACTTATTTCCTGCGCATTACAGGTTATTCCAGCGGGCCGCCCAGAATGGTTTCGCACATGCCGGAGAGAATGCGCTCGCCGGTTTCGGTTTTCAGATCTTCGTACCATTGTTCGGTGACGGCCATCTCTTTGCCGTGGGTCACGTCGCAGCGTTTGCGGGCTTTCAGCACCAGATCTTTCACGCGGTACGCGCGTTTTTCCTGATAACGCAGCAGCGCATCTTCAATGCCTAACGAATTGGTTTGCAACATATTCGCCAGTACCACGGCGTCTTCCATCGCCGCGCAACCGCCCTGCCCGATATCCGGCGTGGTGCTGTGGCCGGAATCGCCGAGCAGCGCAATTCGCCCTTTCACCAGTTGCATAAACGGGTCGATGTCGTGGATTTCGACGCGGTTAGTCGTCTGCGGGTCAATCTGGCGGATCAGCTTCTGCACCGGTTCCGCCCAGCCTGCAAAATAGCCCTGCAAATCATCGCGTACGGTGGTGCGATCCTGCGGTAAACCTTTCGGCAGCGGCACGTCAAAGAAGAAGTAGAAACGGTTGCCGCTCACCGGCATCAGGGAAACGCGTTTGCCTTCGCCGACAAACGTCGTCCACTGATCGGCAGGGGCGATGCTTTCGTCGATTTCCACCAGACCGTTCCAGTTAACGTAACCAGCGTAGCGGCGCTCTGTGGCGTAGCCCAAAACATGCTGGCGGATAATGGAATGGGTGCCGTCGGCGGCGATCAGTAAATCGCCGGTGGCAGAGGTGCCGTCATCAAACCAGGCGGTGACGCTGTCGGCGGATTCCTCAACGTGCGTCACGCGCTTGCCAAACTGCACCCGATCGCGGCCATAAGTGTCGAGCAACATCGCCTGAAGTTCCGCGCGCGCCACCGGATAAGGCTGCTCGCCAACGCTCTGAATCAGCGGATCCATACTGAATCGCGTCATGGTCTGGCCTTGCTGATATTCTTTGTAGGCCATAAAACGCATGTTACCGCCAAGCTCGCGCAGCGCGTCTTTCATGCCGAGATAGTTCAGGCACTTTACGCCGTTGGGCCAGATGGAAATCGCCGCGCCGACCGGTTTGATCTCTTTCACCGCCTCAAAGACCGCCGTCTCGATCCCAAAACGCTTCAGCGCAATCGCCGCACACGCACCGCCAATACCGCCACCAATCACGATCGCTTTCATGTTGTTCTCCTTGAAGTCTCACAAGGAAAAAGCAATTTCTGTACCAGAAAGACAATTTGCCGCCGAAGCCTTGTATACAATCTTAAGTGAAATCAGAAACTGCCGGAGTGCGGGAGTGATGCCCTAAAACAAGGCGTCCTTTTGGAGCAGGAGGCACGAAACCGCCGCGCAATGAGTCAGTCTGGTGCGGCGGCGTGAAGGTTGATACTCTCCCCGGTATTCAAATTTCAAATACCACAACCATAAGTAGTGATGAAATGAATCGCTATCCCATGTTCAGCCCGCAGCAGTTACTCAGCTTTGTCGCCGTGTGTGAAACCGGCAGTTTTACCCGCGCCGCCGACCGCGTTCATTTGTCGCAATCGACGGTCAGCCAGCAAATCCGCCGCCTGGAAGAGGCGTTAGCGAAACCGCTGCTGGAACGCACTTCCCATCAGGTTCAGCTCACCGAAGAGGGCGAACGCCTGCTCGGCTATGCCCGGCGGATCATCGCGCTCAACGGTGAAGCACACGATGCGCTGAGCGACCAGTGGCCGGACGGCGTGGTGCGCCTCGGCGTACCGGAAGATTTTGCGGCAGCGACCACCTCCCTGCTGGCGCAGTTTTGCCGCGCCCATCCGCATATCCGCCTCGACGTTACCAGCGGCCTGAGCCACGAACTGCGCCGCGCCTGGCAGCAGGACATGCTGGACATCATTCTGGTGAAACAGCTGACCGGCGAAAAAGCCAATGCCTCACGCCCCGAGCCGATGCTGTGGCTCGACAGCGCCGAGTATCCGGCCTTTGAGCGCAATCCGGTGCCGCTGGTGCTGTTTCCGCTCAATGCGCTGTATCGCGAAGAACTGTGTCAGGCGCTGGATGCCCTCGGGCGCAGCTGGCGCATCAGTTACAGCAGCGCCAGCCTCGCCGCGCTGGTGGCCGCCAGCGCCGCCGGACTGGGCGTCACCTTATTGCCCGCCAGTTGCCGCCTGCCGGCGCACCGGGTTTTGGGCACCGAAAGCGGATTACCGCAAGTAGATAACGTCGAACTGGCGCTGTTTTACCGCCCCGATGCCACGCCTGCGCAAATCGCACTGGCCGGAAAATTAAAGGATTTTTGTCAGCTCAGTTAGCCATTAGGTTTCCCACTGGCTGGCAGTGGGAAAAATCGCAGCCGGAACCGGCGATATCTTTTAGGGTGAAAGGGAAACAGCATCCTCCCGCATCATGATTAAGGAATTCGACGTGCAAAATCCTCAGCAACAAAGCCGCAGACACTTTCTCTCTCATAGCGCCAAAATCACCGCGACCGGCGCACTGCTGACCGCAGGCATGGCCTCCGGTATCGCATCAGCAGCGCCATTTAAAGCAGGCGCGATGGATGAAAAATGTGACGATGCCAGCCAGATCAACGCGATTACTGCGCCGCACTATCAGCTGCGCAATGTGCGGCTGGAAGAGGGTTTTGAGCGCGAAGGCGAGACAGTCATTGCCACCAAAACCGGCCTGTACAATCTGGACATCAACAACGGCAAAATCGTGGCGATCCAGCCTGCGAAAGATGCACCGGCCAGCACCTTACCTGCCTTTGATGCCCGGGGATTACTCCTGCTGCCCGCCACGCGCGACATGCATATTCACCTCGACAAGACCTTCTACGGCGGCAAGTGGGAAGCGCCGCGCCCGCGTAAAGGCAAAACCATCATGGACATGATTGCCCGCGAACAGGTGCTGATCCCGCAACTGTTGCCGACCTCGGTGGAACACGCAGAGGCAATCATCGGCCTGCTGCATTCCAAAGGCACCACCGTGGCGCGCAGCCACTGCAATATCGACCCGGTGAGCGGCCTGAAAAGCCTCGAGCATCTGAAAATCGCGCTGGAAAAACATCAGCAGGATTTCAGTTGTGAAATTGTGGCATTTCCGCAGCACGGTTTACTGCACTCGAAAGTCGACGGGCTGATGCGCGAAGCGATGCAAATGGGCGTGCAGTACGTCGGCGGGCTGGACCCGACGAATGTAGACGGCGCGATGGAAAAATCCCTCGATGCGATGTTCCAGATTGCGCTGGATACAAACAAAGGCGTGGATATTCATCTGCATGAAACTACGCCTGCCGGGATTGCGGCGGTGAAATACATGATTCAGACCGTGGAAAAAAACCCGCAACTGAAAGGCAAAGTGACGCTCAGCCACGGTTTCGCGCTGGCGATGATGCAGGGTGCGGAAATGGAAGGCGTGATCGCCGGGCTTTCCGGGCAGCAGTTCACCGTCGCTTCCACCATTCCGCTCGGCAAACTGAACATGCCCCTGCCGCAGCTCAGCCAGAACGGCGTATTCGTGATGACCGGCACCGACAGCGTGATCGACCACTGGTCGCCGTTCGGCACCGGCAGCATGCTGGAAAAAGCCAGCCTGTACGCCCAGCTCTACGGCAACTCCGACGAATTCGGCCTGACGCGCTCCCTCGCCATCGCCACCGGCAACGTCCTGCCGCTCGACGACAGCGGCAACCGCCAGTGGCCCGCGGTGAACGATAACGCCGAAATGATCCTGGTCGACGCCAGCTGCTCCGCCGAAGCGGTAGCCAGAGTGTCCGAGGTGAAAGCGACGTTCCATCAGGGCAGATTAGTGTTTGGTGCGGTGGGGAAAGTTTGAAGGATGAAAGATTCCTGAATGCCGGACAACAAAAAGCCCCTTTCGGGGCTTTTTTCATTTCTGACATGGATGCCCGAAGGCAGGTATCAGAACGGGATATCGTCGTCGAAATCCATTGGCGGTTCGTTGTTCTGTGCTGGCGCGTTGTTTTGCGCAGCCGGACGAGCCTGCTGGCCGCCGCTGAACTGGTTGCCGCCTTGTGGCTGCTGAGGCTGACCCCAACCGCCTTGCTGACCGCCTGACTGGCCGCCTGCTGCCTGGCCGCCGCCTGCTGGTGCGCCGCCGCCGGTACGGCCGCCGAGCATCTGCATGGTGCCGCCCACGTTAACGACAACTTCGGTGGTGTATTTTTCAACGCCAGCCTGATCGGTCCATTTACGGGTTTGCAGTGCACCTTCGATGTAAACCTGAGAACCTTTCTTCAGGTATTCACCGGCAACTTCCGCCAGTTTGCCGAACAACACAACGCGGTGCCATTCGGTTTTTTCTTTCTGTTCGCCGGTGGCTTTGTCACGCCAGCTTTCGGAGGTCGCCAGTGTCATGTTGGCCACTGCGCCGCCGTTTGGCATGTAGCGGATTTCCGGATCTTGTCCGAGATTACCGACGAGTATTACTTTGTTTACGCCTCTGCTGGCCATGTGGATTCTCCTGATGATGTATGTCGTGGCTGAAACCACAATCCGAGGTGTGGAAGGTCACACTTTGCAGCATTATAACCATAAAACGATACCTTCGTACCATGGATGTCTGAGGATGCGGCATTCTTTCCAGATTGTTCAGCAAACGTTCCGCTGTTACATCGAGTACTGGATATACATTCAGGTTTCGGGGTGGCATAGACTGTGATTTGTGTCATAATTGCGCGTTACGTTCTTCTCTGTGCCTGACTCGCTGACCGGCGCGATGCTCCATTTTCCGCAGGTCACCGGCACGGTGAGCTATCACGTTAATCCGGGAATGATGAATGGATAAGATCGAAGTTCGGGGCGCACGTACCCATAATCTCAAGAATATCAACCTGATTATCCCGCGCGACAAACTGATTGTTGTCACCGGCTTATCGGGTTCAGGCAAGTCCTCTCTGGCGTTCGATACGCTGTACGCCGAAGGCCAGCGTCGTTACGTTGAGTCGCTGTCAGCCTATGCTCGTCAATTTTTATCCTTAATGGAAAAACCGGACGTCGACCATATTGAAGGTCTGTCTCCGGCGATTTCGATTGAGCAAAAATCCACATCGCATAACCCGCGTTCTACCGTCGGGACCATCACGGAAATTCACGATTATCTGCGCCTGCTGTTTGCCCGCGTGGGTGAGCCGCGCTGCCCGGATCATAATGTGACGCTGTCAGCCCAGACCGTCAGCCAGATGGTGGATAACGTCCTCGCACAGCCGGAAGGTCAGCGCCTGATGCTGCTCGCCACGATCATTAAAGATCGCAAAGGCGAGCACACTAAAACGCTGGAAAACCTGGCGTCGCAGGGTTACATCCGTGCGCGTATCGACGGCGAGGTCTGCGATCTGTCCGATCCGCCGAAGCTGGAATTGCAGAAAAAGCACACCATCGAAGTCGTGGTTGACCGTTTCAAAGTCCGTGAGGATTTACAGCAGCGTCTGGCGGAATCGTTTGAAACCGCGCTTGAGCTTTCCGGCGGTACCGCCGTGGTCGCCGACATGGATGACCCGAAAGCGGAAGAAATGCTGTTCTCGGCGAACTTTGCCTGCCCGATTTGTGGCTACAGCATGAGCGAGCTCGAACCGCGCATGTTCTCGTTCAACAACCCGGCCGGTGCCTGCCAGACCTGTGACGGCCTGGGCGTACAGCAGTTCTTCGATCCGGACCGCGTGGTGCAAAACCCTGAGCTTTCACTGGCAGGCGGCGCTATCCGTGGCTGGGATCGCCGTAACTTCTATTACTTCCAGATGCTGCGCTCTCTCGGCGAGCATTATGATTTTGATGTGGAAGCGCCGTACAACGACCTGAGCAGCGATGTGCAACACGCCATTCTGCATGGTTCCGGCAAAACGACCATTGAATTCAAATACATTAACGATCGCGGTGACACGTCGATTCGTCGTCATCCGTTTGAAGGCGTGCTGCACAACATGGAGCGCCGTTATAAAGAAACGGAATCCAGCGCGGTGCGTGAAGAGCTGTCGAAATACATCAGCAACCGTTCGTGCGCATCCTGTAAAGGCACCCGCCTGCGGGAAGAAGCGCGTAACGTGTTTGTGGAAGAAACGACCTTGCCGCAAATCTCTGATTTCAGCATCGGTCATGCGATGGATTTCTTCCGCAATATGAAACTCAGCGGCCAGCGTGCGCAGATCGCCGAGAAAGTGCTGAAAGAGATTGGCGATCGCCTGAAATTCCTGGTGAACGTCGGCCTGAATTATCTTTCGCTGTCCCGTTCTGCGGAAACGTTGTCCGGCGGTGAAGCTCAGCGTATTCGTCTGGCGAGCCAGATCGGCGCCGGTCTGGTGGGCGTGATGTATGTGCTGGATGAGCCTTCTATTGGCCTGCATCAGCGCGACAACGAACGTCTGCTGGAAACCCTGATCCACCTGCGCGATCTCGGGAATACCGTGATTGTGGTAGAGCATGATGAAGACGCGATCCGCGCCGCCGACCATATCATTGATATCGGTCCGGGTGCGGGTGTCCACGGCGGCCGCGTTGTCGCCGAGGGGACAGCCGAGGACATCATGGCGCAGGAAGATTCCCTGACCGGTCAGTTCCTCAGCGGTAAACGCGAAATCTCCGTACCGGCGCAGCGCGTGCCGGCGGACGCCGCCAAAGTACTGAAACTTTCCGGTGCCAAAGGCAACAACCTGAAAGATGTGACGCTGACGCTGCCGGTAGGCCTGTTTACCTGCATCACCGGCGTCTCCGGCTCGGGTAAATCGACGCTTATCAACGACACGCTGTTCCCGCTGGCACAGCGCGAACTGAACGGCGCAACGCTTGCTGAAGCCGCGCCTTACCGTGAAATTGAAGGCCTGGGGCATTTCGATAAAGTCATCGATATCGACCAGAGCCCGATTGGCCGTACGCCACGCTCGAACCCCGCGACGTACACCGGCATCTTTACGCCGGTTCGTGAACTGTTTGCCGGTGTGCCGGAATCGCGTTCGCGCGGCTATACGCCGGGGCGTTTCAGTTTCAACGTGAAAGGCGGCCGCTGCGAAGCCTGTCAGGGCGACGGCGTGATCAAAGTGGAGATGCACTTCCTGCCGGACATCTATGTACCCTGCGATCAGTGCCGTGGTAAACGCTATAACCGCGAAACGCTGGAAGTGAAATACAAAGGCAAGAGCATCCACGAAGTGCTGGAAATGACCATCGAAGAAGCCCGTGAATTCTTTGATGCCGTGCCTGCCCTTGCGCGTAAATTGCAGACGCTGATCGACGTCGGTCTGACTTATATCTGCCTCGGCCAGTCAGCGACCACGCTGTCCGGCGGTGAAGCGCAGCGTGTGAAACTGGCGCGTGAGCTCTCAAAACGCGGCACAGGTCAGACGTTGTATATTCTCGATGAACCGACCACCGGCCTGCACTTTGCTGATATTCAGCAGTTACTGGAAGTGCTGCATCAGTTGCGCGATCAGGGCAATACCATCGTGGTGATTGAGCACAATCTGGACGTGATTAAAACCGCAGACTGGATTGTCGATCTCGGGCCGGAAGGTGGTGCAGGCGGCGGTCAGATTCTGGTGGCGGGTACGCCGGAAACCGTGGCGGAATGCAAAGAATCGCATACCGCACGCTTCCTGAAACCGTTGCTGGAACGCCACAGCCAGCAGGCGAAGAAAAGCGCTTAACGTCAACCAGCGCCTCCCCTTCACAGGGGAGGCGTTACTCCTGAAACCCTACTTAAATATCTTCTGTACAAACTCCGCATAGGCCGGACGCCAGACGTCCATTTCGTGGCCGAGATTCGGGTATTCGTGGTAATCAAATTTAATCTTTTTCTCCTCCAGTTCCGATTTCAGCCCGGCAATGTCTTTGCCTGTCACCACGTCTTTTTCACCGACCACAACCGTGAAGTTTTTCAGCTGTGCGTTGATTTTTTCCGGTTCGGCGAAGCGTTTCGCCACGTTTTCATTCGGCACCGTGGTGGTGCTCACACCGCTGAAGGTCGCCAGCCAGCCGAACTGATCCAGGTGAGTCATGCCGCTGACCAGGGTCTGATAACCGCCTTGTGAAAGGCCAGCCAGAGCGCGCCCGGCGGCGTCATCGCGGACGCGGAAGGTTTTGGCAATCAGCGGGATAATGTCGCCGGTCAGCTCTTTATCTGCTGCCGCTGCGTTACGCGGATAAAACTCTTTGCGGCGATCTTTGGTGACGTAATCTTCCGGCACCACCCCTTTGGCGTCGGTTTCGGTATCCGGAATGACCACTAACATCGGCGCGATTTTTTTCTCCGCCAGCAGGTTATCCATGATTTGCGGGATACGCCCCTGATCCAGCGCCGAACGGCCGGTATCACCAAAGCCGTGGTAGAAATAGAGCACCGGCAGCGGCTGTGACGCATCGGTGTAACCCGGCGGCGTCCAGACGGCGACCTGACGTTCGGAATTGAGCGCGGCGGAATGATAGGTCAGCGTGCGGACTTCGCCGTGCGGCACGTTTTTAACATCCAGAATGCTGCCCGGCACCAGGATCAGGCTGGTATTGACCTGACGCTGCGGTTTCGGCATTGCGCTGCCGGGATCGGCAATCCGCAGGCCATCGACGTTGAAGAAATACTCATAGAGATCAGGTTTTTGCGCCTCAGACGTCCAGCTCCACACGCCTTTGTCGTCTTTGCTCATCTGATGCGGAATATACGTGACCGGCGTTGAACCGGTTACCACGTCCACATGCTGCGCCGTCGGGGCATACAGCCGGTAAGTGATAGTGCGATCGGGGTTCACGGCGCTGATGTAAGTTTTCGCCGGCGTGGCCGGGTCAGGATCCTGTGGCAAACTCTGCGCGAACGCAGTCAGGGGAAGCGGCGCACTGAGCACCAGTATCAAAAGCGTGGCAAGATTCAGCCGGTTACGGGTCATCATCCTTTCCTTCTGGTTGGTGTGAGCAAGCGGACAACCTGTCCTGAAGTAACTCACTGTTTTTGCACAACTCTCAGAGTAGGTTATTTTTACCGCACACGAGCGTGACCTGGGTCACTGTTCCGAAGATGCGTTCAGCGCATGAAGTTGCGGCAGCACACTCAGCCGCTGACAGGCGAAATCCCAGAATGTCCGCACTTTGCGCGGCATCTGCTGTACCTGCTGCGCCACCAGTTGTACCGGCAACGGCAGCGGTTCGAAATCGGTTAACAGCCGCACCATGTTGCCCGCCAGCACATCATCCCTCACCTGATACGACAATAGCCGGGCAATCCCCTGACCGCTGCGCACCGCCAGCAGCTGCGACTCGACGTCGTTGAGCAGCAAACGCGGCGAAAGCCGGACGCGCAGTTCATCCTCGTGCGGCCCGAAACGCCATTCGCGCAGTGGGGTCCGCAAGGTGCCCATGACGGTCTGATGGCCGGCCAGTTCCGAGGGATGCTGCGGTTCGCCATGCTGCGCCAGATACGCCGGGCTGGCGACCAGCACGCGGGTGACTTCAGCGACTTTGCGCGCCACTTTGCCGGAATCGTCCTGATGGCCGATGCGTACCGCCAGGTCTAATCCTTCGTCGATCAGATCGAGATTACGGTCGTTGAGCATCATTTCGATCTGCATGTCCGGGTTCTGCGCCAGAAATTCCATCACCAGCGGCGCGACATGTTTGCGGCCAAACTGCACCGGCGCGGTGATGCGCAGCAGGCCGCTGAGCTGAGTTTCAGCGGTATCCTGCACGGCGTCCTGATACTGGCTGAGCAGCAGCCTCGCCTTTTCTGCCAGCCGTGCGCCCGCCTCGGTCGGTGCCAGGCTGCGGGTGGTGCGCTCCACCAGCCTCGCGCCGAAGCGGTGTTCCAGCGAGGCAATGGCGCGGGTGATCGCCGGAGGTGAACGGTGAAGTTTACGGGCGGCTTCCGCCAGGCTGCCATACTGAAGAACGGCGACAAAAATCGCCATTTCGTCTAAACGATCCATAGATTCTTCCACAAAGTGAAACACTCAATTTCAATCTTCGTGGATCTCATTCATTTAATGCAAGAGTAATCTGGACTCACTGCCACAGAGGAGACACTTATGCCCGCCATTCAACTTTACAGCACCCCGCTTTCCGGCCACTGCCACCGCGTGACGTTGTTGCTGACTATGCTCAATCTGCCGTTTGAGGCCACTGAAGCCGGTGCCGACGTGCGCCAGACCGAAGAATTTGCCCGGCTGAATCCGCTTCGACAAATCCCCGTTCTGACCGACGGCGAAGTGGTGCTCACCGACAGCAATGCGATTCTGGTGTATCTGGTGAAACGTTACGCGCCGGACAGCCACTGGCTGCCGGAAGATCCGCTGAAAGCGGCAGAAGTGCAGAAATGGTTATCCCATGCCGCCGGTGAAGTGCGTTACGGCCCGGCGTCGGCCCGGATGGTGAAGCAGTTTTCCGCGCCGGAAGTGTATGAAAGCGCGCTGAAAGTGACGGCGAAATTCCTGCCGCAGCTGGAAGATCATCTGCAACATCGTGAGTTTCTGGCGACAGATCGCGCCACCATCGCCGATCTGGCCTGTTACAGCTATGTGGCGACGGCACCGGAAGGCGGCGTTTCATTGACCGGTTACCCGGCGATCCAACGCTGGCTGCAACGGGTGGAAAGCCTGCCCGGCTTCACGCCGCTGCCCGCCCTGCCGCTGCCTGTTCAGGCGGAGTAAGCGCCATGAAAAGCCCGTTCCATACCGGCGAACTTCAGGCGCAACAGCTGGCCGGTTTTGACGTCGTCGCGCATGGGATCCGCGAGGCAATGCCGGAGCAGCACCAGCTGTTTTTCGCGGCGCTGCCTTATCTGTTTATCTCAACGCTGGATGACAACGGCTGGCCGGTGGCGACGCTGCTGAGCGGACCGGCCGGTTTTATCCGCACGCCGGATAACGGACATTTGCGGGTGAATGCGCCGCGACGCACGGACGATCCGGCGCTGGCGGCATTACAGCCGGGAAAACAGATCGGCGCGCTGGGGATCGACTTTTCCAACCGGCGGCGCAATCGGGTGAATGGCAGGATCGGGCGCATGGATAAAAATCGGATCGAGATCCTGGTCGATCAGAGTTTTGGTAACTGCCCGCAGTATATTCAGATCCGCACGCTGACCGATGTGCCGGTCACTCTGCCGCTGCCCGCACGGGAAGAGATGACGCAAGCGGATGCCGACGCCCGCGCGCTGATAGCGCGTGCTGATACTTTTTTCATCGCCAGCCACGGGCACGACGGCGCGGATGTCTCGCACCGCGGCGGTCAGCCGGGATTTGCGCATCTGGTGGGTAACCGGCTGTGGGTGCCGGATTTTCGGGGTAACAAGTACATGAACACGCTGGGAAATTTACTGTCCGAACCCCGCGCCGCGCTGCTGTTTATGGATTTCGATAACGGCGATATTTTGCATGTTCAGGGCACCACGCAGATCCACTGGCAGCCGCAGGAGATCCCCGGCCCGGCGGGCGCAGAACGCTACTGGACGCTGGATATTACCCGTTTGTGGCGTTTTCGCGCCGCGTTGCCCTGGCGCGCTCACGCGGTGGAGTACGCACCCACCACGCTGAAAAGCGGATTATGGCCCGCCGCTGCACCCTGAAGTCAGATGCCTAACTCGTGGCGAACGGCTTCCGGCAAACCGGAGACGACCAGCTGGTAGGAGCCGTCAATCAGATAATAGAATTGCGAATCCGGCAGCGAACCGTCGAGATAGACCGTGTTCCAGTGGGATTTATTAAGATGATCGCCCGGCACGATTTCCGGGTGTCGGGTGCGCAGCTGTTCGGCCAGTTCCGGGCTGGTTTTCAGCGAAATCGCTTCGCGCCCGTCAATTTCACACACCATGGCAAACATCGCCTCGCCCACTTTTACCTGATTTGCACCGCGCTGATTTTCGACGCTTTGTTCTGCACCGGGCTTTGCCATGCAGTATGTCAGCAGTTCCGAACTGGTCATGTTTAGGTGTCTCCTTGTAACGTGATGGCTGGGGGGGATAAAAATGCCCTCGGTTAACCATAGCAAACCTGAACGCGTTACAGGCTCAGCACTGACGTCTTTTCTGTTTCAATAGCAGGTTCGGGCATCTCCCCCTTTTTGCGCGCACTGATTTCCTGAATGATTTTGGCAAAGCGCGCTTCATTGAGTGTGTAAAATACGCCCATAATGATCGCCGCACTGATAGCCAGTGCACAGGGCCAGAGAAATATCAGCGTGCGCAACCCCAGCAACGTCTGGCTGCTTTGCACCGCATGAGGGATGTAACCGATGTGCGTCAGCATGATCCCCGGCAGGAAACCGGCGAGCGCAGCAGAAATTTTGCGGGAGAAAGTATAGCCGGTGTACACCGACCCTTCGGCGCGGATGCCGGTTTTCCATTCGCCGTAATCCACCGTATCCGGCACCAGCGCCCAGTTGAGGCTGTTGACGAAGGCGGTGCCAAAAAAGGCCATGCAGGAAAACAACACGAAAGAGAGTGAACTGGTGCCCCACAGGAAATTCATCACATCTCCCGCCGCCCACAGCCCTAACCCGCCCATGTAAACCTGTTTTTTGCCAAACCGCTTCACCGCGCCGGGGACCAGAAGCACCCCGAACAGAATGCAGCCCATGCTGAAAAAACCCATCCACGACAGCAAACCGATATCGTTGAGAACGTACTGGGTGTAATAGACCTGGATCGCCAGTTTGATGTTGAAGGCGGCCAGCGTGCACAAATTGGCGATGCACAGTACCAGCAACGGCGGGTTGTGGAAGATGGCGCGAAAGGATCGCAGAATGCTGGGCTGATGCCCTTCCGGCGTGATCGTCACGTAGCGCTCTTTTACGCCGCTGTAACACCACCACATGCAAAACACGCCGCAGGTGGCGAAGATCAGCGCGGCGATAAGGTATCCCAGCGAAGGCGACTGGCTGAACAACGCCTGCACAGGCATAAATCCGACCGTACACAACAGTAAACCCAGCGTTGCCCCGCCCTGACGCCACGCGGCAAGCTGCGCGCGTTCATGGGATTTTTTGGTCATGGCCGGAACCATCGCGCCGTAGGAACAATTCATCAGGCTGTAGAACAGGCCGAACAACATAAACAGCACGGTGGCGAGCGCCGTTTTCACCGGCAGACTGAAATCATTCGCCATGAACTGCGCCGTCGCCACCAGCCCGACCGGCACCGACGCATAGAGAATGAATGGCCTGAACTTTCCTCTGGCGCCGGGGCGACGGCGTGAATCGAGCAACACGCCGGTCAGCATGTCAGTAAAGGCGGTGAAGAACTTCGCGACTAAAAAGATCACCCCGCCATAGAACGCCGGCATCCCCAGTTCATCGGTGTAAAACTTCAACAGATACAAGGTGCCGATGCACAACATCAGGTTTGAGCCAAAATCGCCCATTCCGTAGGCGCACTTCTCACGCAGCGTCAGCGGATCATCGGAGTGTAAATGCGTCATAATCGATCCTCATTGCGCCCGCAGGCGCGCCATTCTGTTGAGTGAATTACGCCTGACGTTTTCGGTTTTCTATTTCAGCAACGATGCGCACGTACATTTTTTCGTTGAGGTTATAGAAGCAGCCCATCGCCACAATGGTGATCGCCGCCAGCGCACAGGGATAGATGAAGATCAGCTGGCGCAGCCCTTCGCGGGTCCCCGCCGACTGCACCACGTTAGGCACATAACCGATCTGCGTCAGCATCCAGCCTGGGAAGAACCCGGCCAGCGCCTGCGACACTTTGCGAAAGAAGGTGAAACCGGTGTAAACCGTGCCTTCCGAGCGCACGCCGGTGCGCCATTCGCCGTATTCCACGGTGTCGGATACCAGCGCCCAGTTGAGGCTGTTCACAAACGCCGAGCCAAAGAATGCCAGGCAGGAGAACGCCACAAAACTGACCGACCCGCCGCCAAAGAAGTAGTTGAGAACGTCGCCAATAATCCACAGCGCCAGCCCGCCGATATAGACTTTTTTCTTGCCGAACCGCCGCACCGCGCCGGGCATCATAAACACGCCGATGAAAATGCATCCCATACTGAAAAAACCCATATAGGAGAGCAGGATAGGGTCATTGAGCACGTACTGCGTGTAATACACCTGAATCGCCAGTTTGACGTTGAACGCTCCCAGCGTGCAGAGATTGGCGATGCAAAGAATGAACAGCGGACGGTTACCGGCGATGGCGCGAAAAGACGCCAGCAGCCCCGGCTTTTGCGCTGAACTGGCGGGCTGCGCCTCGACATACCGCTCTTTTACCCCGGCATAGCACAGCCACATAAACAGTAATCCCACCAGTGAAAACAGCGTGGCGGCGAAGATATAACTGCGCTGCGAATTGCCTTCCAGCAGATTCATCACCGGTACAAACCCCACCGTACACAACAGCAGGCCCAGCGTTGCACCGCCCTGCCGCCACGCCGCCAGTGAGGCGCGCTCGTCCGGATTTTTTGTGATGGCAGGCACCATCGCGCCGTACGAGCAATTCATCATGCTGAAGAACAGCCCGTACAGCATGAAGAGCACCGTCGCCACCACCGTTTTACCGGTGATCTCAAACGGCGTGCCGACGAAATTGGCCACCGCCAGTAAGGTGACCGGGAACGCGGCGTACAACACAAACGGGCGGAACTTGCCTTTCGGGCCGATATTACGCCGGGAATCCAGCATGATGCCGGTGCCCATATCGGTGAAAGCCGTGAAGAATTTGGCAATCAGAAAGATGATGCCGCCGTAGGTGCCCGGTAATTCCAGCACATCGGTATAGAATTTCAGTAAGTACAGCGTGCCGATATCCAGCAGGATATTGGAGCCTAAATCCCCCATCCCGTACGCCAGTTTTTCTTTGAACGGTAAGCGCAGGGTGGCGGGATCAGCAGTGCGGGTCTGACTCATTATGCTTCTCCTTGTGCCGCCGGTACCTGATCACAGCGCACCGGCGGGTGAGCCTTATCAGATATGCCGGAAACCACTGAACAGCGCTGCCCACTCGCTGTCGGCACGGTAAAATACCGGCGGTTTGCCCAGCGGAGCATCGACGGTTTTCTCGCCGCCGTGGCAGGTTTCCCCGGTCCACAGGTTGATCCAGGTGTCCTGCGGCAGATACAGCGACCACTCGCGACGCCCTTCCTCATACACCGGTGCCACCAGCAGATCGCGGCCAAACAGATACTGGTATTTCAGCGAATAGGTGTGCGCATCGTCTTCGTAATGCAGGAACAACGGACGCATCACCGGCAGGCCGCGCTGGGCGTTCTGCGCCACGGCCTGTTTGATGTAAGGTTTCATGCGGGTGAAGACGTCCGTCATGCGTGCAAAATGCGCAATGGTGTCGGCATCGCCGTCAAACTGCCAGTTATCTCCCGGACGGTTGCCTTCGTGGGTGCGCATCATCGGCGTGAAGGCGCTGAAATCGCACCAGCGCAGCAACAGCTCTTTGCTGCGTTTCATTCCGAACAGGGTGGTATAACCGCCGATGTCGCTGTGATGTAAGCCGTGACCGCTCATCCCCAGAGAGAGTGCGGCAGGCACGACGGACGCCAGCCCATCGTCCAGACTCCAGTCCACGTTCTGATCGCCCGCCCACATCATCACCGAGTATTTCTGGCTGTGGGTGTAGCCGGCGCGCATGAAGAACAGGATTTCGCCGAGCTTGCCGGTTTCCTGCAGCGCCTCGTAGTTACACTTCGCCCACAGTGCGGGCCAGGCGTTGTGCATGATTTCTGCGCTGACGCCGTTGTGCAGGAAGGTATCGGTCGGCAGATATTCGCCAAAATCGGCCATCCAGCCACCACAGCCCAGTTCAATCAGGTTCTTTTTGATGATGTTCTTAAACCAGTCATAGGCCGCCGGATGGGTCAGATCGACCACACCGGCGTAAAACTCACCGAACTCGACGTGGTAATCCGCACCGCTGGCATCTTTGGTGAGATAGCCCTTTGCCGAGGCTTCTGCGCACAGGTCACGATCGCTGGCGACATACGGATTGATGTACGACAGAAATTGCACGCCCTCTTCTTTCCACCGGCTAATACGCTCGTCGAGTTGCGGGTACAATTCGCGGCTCCATTTCCAGTTCCACATCACGCGCTTACCAAAGGACGTCATACGGATCCCGGACCAGTCCTGCGCCCAGATGCCGTTGACCTTCACGCCGCCGTCGCGCATGGCATCGAGTTTTTGCTGGCAGACGTCGGTGCCGCCCTGAATGCCCAGCGTCACACCATCAAACACCCAGTCCGGTAATTCAGGCTGTCGCCCCAGCAGCGCCGTGAGTTTTTCCAGCAGGCTGATGTAAGTGTCCGCACACTCAAAAATCAGCGTCGCGTTGTCTTCCCACATCGCCAGCTCGTGATATTCGGGCGCGCTGAAATCGAAATTCATGTAGCAACTGTTTTCGACGTGGCAATAGTATTTTTGCGTGCTGACGAACGTCGGTTGCGGGAAGAAGGTCCAGTAATAATCGCCCCCGGCATTCTCTTTGCAGTCCGCCTGCCAGGTGACGTAAGTCTGTTTGTTGCGCCCGACGCCCTGCTCGCTGGTCCACAGCGGGAAAGGCTTTCCGCGCAAGTCGAAGTAGGAGAACTGCTCGCCACAGCCGTAGATATGATCTTCCGCCTGCGCCGCCAGCCGCAGCCAGATGCGGTTGTGCGCCCGGTCCTGGTTTTGCAGCGATATCCGCAAACGGCCACGCTCATCGCAGGTGACGTGAAGCGTCGCAGTGAGCATGTTTGTGCGGCTGAAATGGAACAGCCAGCCGTCTGACTGAGGAGTCACCGTCACATCGCGCAGGGCGATTTTCTCGTTCAGACGATCTTTAATACTGAAATTGCCGCGAAACATTTCAATATCGGCTTCTCCGCCGCCAATCCATAAGCAGGGTGCATCTGGCGTATGACGCAGAATAAGCCGGTGTTGATATACCAGCGAAAATTCATTATTACCCGCCGTTAATTCAAGATGAGAAAGGGTATTTTGTAGGGTACTCATGGTGAACTCCGTCTATTTTTTTATGTCATCAATGCGTTCAGGAATTTATATTTTTCGCTGTTTTTATTTTGCATTAATGTCCAGCAAACCTGCGGCCACGGCGGGAGCCAGCCCCGGCGCAAGTGGCAGCCGTGGAATAACCAGACAGTGGAGCAGATGATATATATCCTGTTTGCCGTCCCAGACTTTGGTGGTGACGCGATTATCGGTATCCAGCTCCTGCCACCACGAACCGTTCTCATAGTCGATTAAATAAGTGATGCAGTATTCCCACCATGTCTGATACCAGGATTCATATTGCGTATCGCCGGTGACGCAATACAGCGCATAGGCGGTGCCCATCGCTTCGACGATCGGCCAGCGAACCCGTTCACGTACAATCGGTTGGCCGTCCCAGCCGACGGAATAGACAAAGCCGTCGGCGCCGTCCGGCGCCCAGGCATCACGAAGGGTCGCGTGGAACAACCCTTTGGCATCTTCCAGCAACCAGCCCGGAGGCGTTTCAAAGCGGGCTTCCAGCGCGGCATGAAGATGCAGCATCAGACGCCCCCATTCGATCCAATGGCCCGGCGTGCCGCCATAGGCGCGGAAACGGTGCGCGGGATTATCCTGGTTGTAATCCCGGATCGGATTCCACTGCGCATCAAAGTGCTCGTTGACGCGGTACTCGCCCTTTCTGGCGACGTCATGAATGATCACCGAAGCAATTCTCAGCGCGCGATCCAGCCATTTGCGATCGTGGGTGACGTCGTAAACAATCAGGAAGGCCTCGACGGCGTGCATGTTGGCATTGCCGCCACGGTAATCTTCCGTCTGAGTGAAAGCTTCATCCCACGACTCGAGACACATCTGTTCGTCTTCACTCCAGAAGTATTTTTCAATCACACCGATGGCCTGATCGAGTAATTTTCTGGCGTCGGGGTGGCCGGTAGTGACCGCGCTGGCCGCGCCCAGTAACACGAAGAAATGCTGATATCCCTGCTTCGACGCGTCTGCCACGCCTTCATCATTTACGCAGGCGTACCAGCCGCCATATTCTTTATCTGCCAGCGCACCGTTGAGGGCGCGGATACCGTGATCCACCAGCGAATACGCGCCGGGACGCCCCATGCCCGCGGCAACCGAATAGACGTGCAACATGCGGGCGGTGATCCACAAATGCGTGCCCATATCTGCCCGGACTTGCCCGTTATTTCCCAGCCAGCCAAAGCCGGTGGGCACGGCCGCCTGTTTGCCGAAATCAAAGATCCGGTCGGTTTCCTGCTCCAGCCAGCGATTGTGGCTCAACGTATTAAACCATTTCATCATTCAGTCCTCTGGTTAGCGGCGGGCCATCATTTCATCAACAATCTCGCCAAGGCGTTGCAGCTTAGGCGCGGAGATGTCACGCAGCATGAGCCCGGTATCCGGCAACCCCACAACCGATGACCACACCGCGCGCCCGGCGAGAAAACCGGATGCGCCAGCCGTCATCGCCACGCTGACCGCGCGCGGGAACAGCTTTTCATCAACGCCCGATGAGAGGATCACCCACGGCATGCTGATCTGTTCATTCAGCTTGCGGGAGGCGGCGAGCAGTGCCGCCTGTGGGCCGTTGCCGTGCAGTGGCATTTCCACTTTGTAGAGATCGGCTCCACTGTCGCCGAGTTCTTTTGCGGCATCGATAATCGCCTGTTCGCGGTCAAAGTGATCGCCACGACGCGGCGGCCTGACCACCGGTTCGATAATGCTCAGCAGGCCATGGGCGTGGCACAGATGATTGAAGTCTTTCACCATGTCCAGACGCTGTTGCGGATCTTCATCGCTGCGCCACAGCACCAGTAACTTCAGGGCTTTGCCGCCGTTATCGCGCACAGCCTGCGCATCCACCTGCCGGTCGATCTCCACGCTGTCCACAGGAATGCCGTTGCCGGGAATAAATGCGTCGGCGGCGACGATGGTGGCGCAGCTCTGCGCGACGGCCCGTTGTTCGACCACCTGCCGGTAACAAAACTGCTGATCGACCAGAATGGCCGACGCGAAAGGCGATAAGATTTTGGCGGCATTCACTTTGAAATCAGTCAGGGTCTGATCGGCCACCGGCGGCTTCGCGCCTGCCGTCACGAACATTGAGCGCATCGCTTCCCGCTGATCGACAGCCAGCATGGCAAAACCACCGGAAGGCCGGGCGATGTCTCTGAGGGTGTAGTTATTCATTCATCTTTCCTTTGTTAAATCATTACTGTGTGGATTTTTGAGTGAGTCCGGCGCTGGTGCGTACCTGCTCGAGAATGGCGGTCCAGTCCTGACGACCGCGCCCTGCGGCACGCGCCTGGTTGTACACTTCGCGGGAAGCGGCACCGAGCGGCATCGGCACGTGAAGCTGGTTTGCCACGTCGAGCGCGATCCCCAAATCTTTGTGGGCGAGGTCAATCATGAAGGCCGGTGACAGGTCACCTTTCAGGACTTTATTCGGCCATGTGGTGGTGAAATGGCCTTTGCCGGCGGGTGTGCCGCTCATCACCTGCAGGGCAACATCGAAGGAGAGATCCAGCGCTTCGCACAGCACGGCGGCTTCGGCGGAGAGCGCATTCAGCGCAATACTCATGTAGTTGTTGATCAGTTTGACGCGGATGCCTTTGCCCGGACCGCCCGCATTGATAAGCTCCGACCCCATCGCCATCAGCACCGGCGTGGCGCGTTCAACCTGTTCCGGCGTGCCGCCCGCCAGCAGCAGCAAGGTGCCGGCAATGGCGTGATCGGACGTTCTGCCCACCGGCACATCCATCATGCTGAAGCCTTTCAGACGCATCTCGCCGATCAGGCTGTCGGTGTGCAACGGATGAATGGTGGACATGTCGATCACCAGCGCAGACGGCGATAAAGTTTCGCAAACCCCGCCTTTCGCAAATAAAGCCTCGCGCACCAGATCGCCGTTGGGCAGCATGGTGATCACGAATTCGGCGTCCTCTGCCGCCTGCGCGGCGCTGCGACAGCCGCTAGCCCCCTGCTTAACCAGCACTTGCGTCGCCTGCGGGTTCAGATCAAATACCCGCAAGCTGTGCCCTTTCTTGATCAGATTGCTGGCCATCGGTGACCCCATCTGCCCCAGACCAATAAATGCGATAGTTGCCATGCACGTCTCCTTTTCAATGACAGCGGGTGTCATTTTTTGATTATCGGCGATGTTGTTATTTGTCTTTTTTTGATCGTATTTGTAATTTCAAGTCAAAAAATTGACAGCCATCACTTTTTTAACAATTGGCTTAATTAAAATAAATCCACCAAAAATGCTTAAGGAATAGCCATGATTCGTATTGCTTGTGTCGGAATTGCCGTGATGGATCGCATTTACTGCGTGGAGAATTTACCGTCGGAAGGGGGGAAATATGTCGCTCAAACCTATGCCGAAGTAGGCGGCGGTCCGGCTGCCACGGCGGCGGTAGCGGCGGCAAAACTGGGTGCACAGGTGGATTTTATTGGCCGCGTGGGGGATGAAGACACCGGCCACCGGCTGCTCGAAGAGCTTGAATCTCTGGGGGTAAATACCCGTTATGCCCTGCGCGTTAAACAGGCCAGGTCATCGCAATCTGCCGTTCTGGTGGATGCGCGCGGCGAACGCATCATCATCAACTATCCCAGCCCGGATCTGCCGCAAGGCGGTGAATGGCTGAACGATATCGATTTTTCGCAGTGGGATGTGGTGCTGGCGGATGTGCGCTGGCATGAAGGCACCAGGCAGGCGTTTACTCTGGCGCGCAACGCCGGTGTGATGACGGTACTGGATGCCGATGTCACGCCGCAGGATATTTCGGCGCTGGTGGCATTGAGCGACCATGCGGCTTTCTCCGCACCGGGTTTACAGCGGCTGACGGGCAGCAGTGATGCAGAAAGCGGGCTCAGGCATGCAAAAACGCTCACAAACGGACAGGTGTATGTCACCCATGGCGCAGACGGATGCTTCTGGTGGGAAAACAACAGGCTGCATCATCAGCCAGGATTTCGCGTAGACGTCGTGGATACCACCGGTGCGGGAGATGTGTTTCATGGCGCGCTGGCGATAAGCCTCGCGCAACACCGGCCTGCGGCGGAGGCTGTGCGGTTTGCCAGCGGCGTCGCGGCGCTGAAATGTACGCAGCCAGGCGGGCGGGCCGGTATTCCCGACTGTGATCAAACCCGGTCTTTTATGTCACTTTCTGTATAGAATACGACTCAGACGCTCATTTTAGGGGTATGGCTATGAGTCTTACTGAACTGACCGGTAACCCGCGCCACGATCAGCTGTTAGCACTGATTGCTGAACGCGGTTACATGAATATTGAAGAGCTGGCAGCGCTGCTGGACGTCTCGACGCAAACCATCCGTCGCGATATCCGCAAACTCAGCGAGCAGGGATTAGTGAGCCGCCATCATGGGGGCGCGGGCCGGGCGTCGAGCGTGGTCAATACCGCCTTTGAGCAGCGGGAAATTTCCTGGACGGAAGAAAAGAAAGCCATCGCCGAAGCGATTGCCGATTACATTCCCGACGGTTCCACGGTGTTTATTACCATCGGCACGACCGTCGAGCAGGTGGCGCACGCCCTGCTCAACCACAGCCATTTGCGCATTATCACCAACTGTCTGCGGGTCGCGCATATTCTGTATAAAAATCCGCGCTTTGAGGTGATGGTTCCGGGCGGCACGCTGCGTCCGCACAATGGCGGGATTATTGGCCCGTCCGCCACGGCGTTTGTCGCCGGTTTCCGGGCGGATTATCTGGTCACCAGCGTCGGCGCGATTGAGAGTGACGGCGCATTGCTGGAGTTTGATGTCAACGAGGCCAGCGTGGTGAAAACTATGATGGCGCATTCCCGGCATATCTTGCTGGCGGCGGATCACACCAAATATCACGCCTCGGCCGCGGTAGAAATAGGCAATGTCTCGCAGGCCACGGCGCTGTTTACCGATGAACTTCCGGGTGCCGGGCTGCTAAAAGTGTTGAAAAATCATCAGGTGGAAGTGATTAACGTCAGTTCTGCGGAATAAAAAAAGGCCGACATCTCTGTCGGCCTTTTCGAAGTATGACGGGAATTATTGTACGGCAGCGAAGGCTTCAGCGACCTGTTTCACGTTATGGTGATTCAGGCCAGCCATGCAGACGCGGCCACTGGCGATCAGATACACACCAAACTCTTCGCGCAGACGCACCACCTGCGCTTCGCTGAAACCGGTATAACTGAACATCCCGCGCTGTTGCAGCAGGTAATCAAAGTTACGGCCCGGCAGCGCCGTTTTCAGGGTATCGACCAGCGTGTGGCGCATTTCCAGAATACGGGTCCGCATCTTCTCCACTTCGGCTTTCCACTGGGCGTTCAGCGCGCTGTCACTCAGCACTTTCGCCACCACTTTTGCACCGAAATTCGGCGGGCTGGAGTAGTTACGGCGCACGGTTGCTTTCAGCTGGCCCAGTACACGGCCTGCGGCGTCGCTGTCTTCACACACCACGGATAACCCGCCCACGCGCTCGCCGTACAGGGAGAAAATTTTCGAGAAGGAGTTACTGACGAAGCAGTTTACGCCCGCAGAGGCCATCGCGCGGATGGCGTAAGCGTCGTCGTCGATGCCCGCACCAAAGCCCTGATAGGCGATGTCGAGGAACGGGATCAGCTCGCGCTGTTTGGTGACTTCAATCACCTGATCCCACTGCGCCGGCGTCAGGTCAGAACCGGTCGGGTTGTGGCAGCACGGATGCAGCAGCACGATGCTTTGCGCAGGCAAGGTGTTCAGACGTTCGATCATCGCGGTGAAATTCACGCCCAGCGTCTGCGGATCATAGTACGGGTAGGTGTGAACTTTAAAACCCGCGCCGGCAAAAATGGCCACGTGGTTTTCCCAGGTCGGGTCGCTCACAAACACTTCAGAATTCGGGAAGTAAAACTTCAGGAAATCAGCGCCGACTTTCAGTGCACCGGAACCGCCGACGGTCTGAATCGTCGCGATACGCTGCTGTTTCAACGCCGGATGTCCGGCACCAAACAACAGTTCCTGAATGCCTGCGCGGTACGCGGTCAGACCTTCCATTGGCAGATACACTGACGCGGCCTGCGGCCCGGCGTTCAGCTGATTCTCTGCATTTTCCACCGCCGCCAGTTGCGGAATAATACCCTGCTCGTCGTAATAAAGACCGATGCTCAGGTTCACCTTGTCTTGTCTTGGATCGGTCTTGAAGCTTTCCATCAGCGACAAAATCGGGTCACCGGCATAGGCATCGACATGTTGGAACACGGTATAGATCTCCTTGGTTTGGTTAAGTAGCGCGGCGATCTCACGGCCGGAGCGGCGGATCAACACTGTTTCACAGACTATCAAAGTTCGTTAAAGAAAATGACAACTATGTTGGCATTTTTCAGGCACGCCCCGCATATAAAACCGCCCGTTCGTCTGAGATGCTGTTGGGCTCACATAGACCAGGATCATACTGACACCTCAGCGACCGGAGCATCTCAACATGGCGCAGCCCTCAGAACCCTGCGCCCTGTTTGTCTCAATGTGGTCAGACGCTGTAACGCCCCGGACGGTGGTTCATCGCAATGATCAGATTGACGATCACCGCGCCCAGCACCGAGGCAATCAGCATTTCATAGCTGACGACAAACAGCGAAGCGAGCACGATGCAGCAGTCCACGCCCATTTGCAGTTTACCGGCGCGGATGCCGTATTTGTCCTGCAGAAACAGCGCCAGAATGTTCATGCCGCCGAGGCTGGCTTTGTGGCGAAACAGCACAATGAAGCCGATGCCCATGATCACGTTGCCAAACAGCGTGGCGTAGAAAGGTTGCAGATGATCGAAATGAACAAACAGCGGATGGAGATCGGAGAAGACCGAAACCATCGCCACGGCGGCGAAAGTTTTCAGGGTGAACTGCAAGCCCATGCGGCGAAAAGACAGATAGTAGAAAGGAAGGTTGATGATAAAGAAGGCCGTGCCGAATGACACTTGCGTCAGGTAGTGCGCCAGAAACGCCATGCCTGCCGTGCCGCCGGTCAGCGCGCCAACCTGGCGCAGCATCACCACGCCAAACGACACCATCAGCGTGCCGATCACTATCGCCAGCACGTCTTCTGTCACGGTGTGCGTGGAGCCTGGTTGTTCCACCGGCTTTTCTAAACTGTCGAGACTTGCCATAAATACCCATTTCCCCAAAGAATAATCACTAAAGTCGTTTTAGCGATAATTAAGGAGATACGCGAACAAGGCAATATTCACGCACGGAATTTGCATTAAAAATCGAAAATAAGATTTTTAGTGGCGTTAATTATTCTTTACATGCACAAATTGCGCATTTTAATTAATAATTATGCACCACGAAAGTGAAGATGCACCAAAATAAATCACCATAACAGTGCGGGGAAAATAACCATTTGCGAATTTCACCCTAAGGTTAATAAGCCGTTTTCTTTTAGGCGGTTAAGCACAACTGACGTTTTTACATGGGCGACACTTTTATGCACAGAAAGGATCTGGCTTATCAACGTGCTTAAACCGGCTAAATCTTTCACCGCGACTTTCAGTAAATAGTCGGCATCTCCGGTGGTTTTGTAGGCATCGATAATGGCGTCCACGTCGCCCAGCATGCTGTGAAATGCCTCGACCTGCGCGGGCAAGTGATTGATTAACCGCACTTCGATAAGGCCTATCATCCCAAGCCCCACCGCTTCCGGTGCAAGCCGGGCGTGATACCCGAGGATCATCTGCGCCTGTTCCAGGCCGATACGGCGGCGTGAGCATTGCGAGGCAGATAATCCCACCAGCTCGCTGAGTTCCTGATTGGTCAGTCTTCCGTTGGCTTGTAATAATGTCAAAATTTTCAGGTCGTAATCATCAATGCTGTACATGGCACCTTTCCTGTCATTATATTTTTTGTCTGTGATGAATTTCAGTTGCAAAGACTATACCCACGTAAATACTTATCGGCTGTTTTTTCTTATACTTGCGCAGATTAATTGCAAACAGAATGATTTCATCGCAAGGACAGAATAATGAAAAAGATCTTCACCCCTCTCGCCCTGCTCGCCCTTTTCCCCACGCTGGCAATGGCAGACGCCACATCCTCACATCTTGAGCGCGTTATTCAGAAAGGCTCGCTGAATGTCTGCACCACCGGCGACTATAAACCCTATACCTTTTTGAAGGAAAACGGCCAGTACGAAGGCATTGATATCGCCATGGCGGAATCGCTGGCGGCCAGTCTGGACGTGAAAGTGAACTGGGTGCCGGTCACCTGGAAATCACTGATGGATGAGATGACCGCCGGGCATTGTGATATCGCCATGGGCGGGATTTCGGTCACGCTCAAGCGCCAGCAGAAAGCCTGGTTCGCCAACGTGCTGGATCAGGATGGCAAAATTCCGCTGGTGCGTTGTGAAGACGTGCGTAAATATCAGACGGTCGCCCAGCTGAATACGCCTTCGGTTCGCCTGATCGAACCGGCGGGCGGCACCAATGAAGCCTTTGTTCACAGCCATCTGCCAAAAGGCTCGCTGACACTCAGCGACAACGTGACCATCTTCCAGAAGCTGGTGGATAAGAAAGCGGACGTGATGATCACCGATGCATCCGAAGCGTTGTACCAGCAAAAACGCTATCCGAAACTGTGTGCGGTGAATCCGAAGAAGCCGCTGCAATATGGCGAGAAAGCCTACATGTTGCCGCGTGATGATGTGAGCTGGAAGATGTATATCGACCAGTGGCTGCACCTGAGTAAAGCCACCGGCGACTATCAGAAGGTTGTCAGCCAGTGGCTGGCGGTGAAGAAGTAAGTCTTAATCACCGATGTACTGGCGGGTAACGCGTTCGCTCAACTGAGTGATAAGCTCGTAAGCACTGATGCCGGTGGCCGCAGCAACGCGCTCCGCCGGTAACGCTTTGCCCCAGAAAATCACCTCATCACCGACGTTGTCCGTGGCTTGCGGCCCTAAATCGACGGTGATCATATCCATCGAGACACGTCCGGCAATCGGCACAATGCGGCCATTCACCAGCACCGGCGTGCCGTTGGGTGCGCTGCGCGGATAACCGTCGCCATACCCCATCGCCACCACGCCAAGGCGGGTGTCACGCTCGCTGACCCAGGTGCTGCCGTAACCCACCGGCTCACCGGCGGCATGTTCACGCACGGCGATCAGGCTCGACGTGAGCGTCATCACCGGCTGTAAACCAAAATCACTGGCGTCACCGGTTTCCATGGGCGACACGCCGTAAAGGATAATACCCGGACGCACCAAATCCAGATGCGACTGCGGCCACAGCAAGATCCCACCGGAGGCCGCGATGGATTTCAGCCCCGGTTTGCCTGCGGTAACGTCCGTGAAACAGCGCATCTGTTTCGGTGTGGCATCGCTTTGCTGCTCATCGGCGCGGCAAAAATGGCTCATCATATTCACCGGCTGAACCACGTTCTGACAGGCAGCCAGACGCTGATAACACGCATCGGCCTGCGCCGGCTGAACGCCCAGACGGTGCATACCGGTGTCAATTTTCAGCCAGACGTTGAGGGGCGCGGTCAGTTGCGCGTTTTCCAGCGCCTCGATCTGTTCGTGACTGTGTACGGCGGTATGCAACTGATGCTCCACCAGAAGCGGCAATTCGCTGGCGGAAAAGAAACCTTCGAGCAGCAGAATGGGTTTCACAATCCCGGCCTTACGCAGCGATAACGCTTCACTGAGCCGGGAGACGCCGTAAAAATCGGCGTCCTGCAAGCTGTGCACCGTCTCCAGCAGACCGTGCCCATAAGCGTTTGCTTTCACTACCGCAACCAGGCGACTTTGTGGTGCCAGATGACGTACCCGTTGCAGATTGTGTCGCATAGCGCGGCGATCAATGACAGCCGTAGCCGCTTTCATTTTGAGTCCTTTGCATGAAATTGAGATTTTTTGATAGCCGGGTGGAGAACCAAACCCACCTGACCTCCCCATGTGAACGGGGAGGGATAAATTCAAAACCGGGAGGTTAATCCTCGTCGTATTGCGGTCCACCGTAATTGTCGAAGCGCGACCACTGGCCGTTAAAGGTCAGGCGGACGGTACCGATCGGGCCGTTACGTTGTTTACCGAGGATGATTTGCGCAATGCCTTTCTCTTCACTGTTATCGTGATAAACCTCGTCACGGTAGATGAACATGATCAAGTCGGCGTCCTGCTCGATGGAGCCGGATTCACGCAAGTCGGAGTTGACCGGGCGTTTATCGGCGCGCTGCTCCAGGCTTCGGTTCAGCTGCGACAGCGCCACCACCGGCACCTGCAACTCTTTCGCCAGCGCTTTGAGCGAGCGGGAGATTTCGGCGATTTCCAGCGTACGGTTATCGGACAGTGCCGGAACGCGCATCAGCTGGAGATAGTCGATCATGATCAGGCTCAGGCCGCCGTGCTCACGGAAAATACGTCGCGCACGCGAACGGACTTCGGTAGGCGTCAGGCCGGAGGAGTCATCGATATACATGTTACGTTTTTCGAGCAGAATGCCCATGGTGCTGGAAATACGCGCCCAGTCTTCGTCATCAAGCTGACCGGTACGGATTTTGGTCTGGTCGACGCGGGAAAGCGACGCCAGCATACGCATCATGATCTGGTCGCCGGGCATCTCAAGACTGAAGATTAACACCGGTTTATCCTGCATCATCGCGGCGTTTTCGGCGAGGTTCATCGCAAACGTGGTTTTACCCATCGACGGACGCGCCGCCACGATAATCAGATCCGATTTTTGCAGACCGGCGGTTTTCTTATCGAGATCCGCATAGCCGGTAGACACACCGGTCACGCCGTCGTGCGGGCGCTGGAACAGTTCTTCGATACGGGAAACGGTGCTTTCCAGAATGCGGTCGATGCTTTTCGGGCCTTCGTCTTTACTGGCGCGGCTTTCGGCAATCTGGAATACGCGGGATTCGGCTAAATCCAGCAGGTCTTCGCTGCTGCGGCCCTGCGGATCGTAACCGGCATCGGCAATTTCATTGGCGACGGAAATCATTTCGCGCACAACGGCACGTTCGCGCACGATATCCGCATAAGCGCCGATGTTGGCCGCACTTGGGGTATTTTTTGAGAGTTCTGCCAGATAGGCGAAACCGCCGACCGAGTCCAGATCCCCTTTTTGCTCAAGAGATTCAGACAGCGTAATCAGGTCGATCGGTTTGCTCATTTCCAGCAAACGCTGCATTTCGGTAAAAATCAGACGGTGCGGCCTGCTGAAGAAATCATTGCTGACCACGCGCTCGGCGACGTTATCCCAGCGTTCGTTGTCCAGCATCAGCCCGCCCAGAACGGATTGCTCTGCTTCCAGCGAATGCGGCGGAAGCTTGAGGCCTTCCATCTGGCGATCGCGGGTTTCGTTCTGTTGATAGGTCGGTTTTTTTGCTGCCATCTGTGGGTTACTTCCTGCTCTAAGCGCCTGTTTTGTGAGCGTCGGGCCTGTGAAAAACCAAAGCCAGACTAGCGCGTTAGTATAGGTTGTCATGTCTCATTTCAAAAGGGTATTAACCCGCTGTGCCTAAAATCTGGATTGTCCCCGGCATTTAGCCTAGGGTTGAAATCAGACTCCATCACGAGGGAAAAGCATGGCAAAGCGCATCCAGTTTTCTGAAACAGGTACACCCGACGTTCTGCAATATGTTGATTATCAGCCACAAGACCCGCAGGCAGGTGAAGTGCAGGTCGAAAACAAAGCCATCGGCATTAATTATATTGATACCTATGTGCGCAGCGGCCTGTATCCGCCGGCCAGTTTCCCGGCCGGATTAGGCACCGAAGCCGCTGGCGTGGTCAGCAAAGTGGGCAGCGGCGTGACCGGCATCCAGCCGGGCGATCGCGTGGTGTACGCGCAGTCTGCGCTGGGCGCATACAGCGAATTCCATAACGTGCCGCAGGAAAAAATCGCCCTGCTGCCGGAAGCCATCAGTTTCGAGCAGGCGGCAGCGTCCTTTTTGAAAGGGCTGACGGTGTATTATTTACTGCGCAAAACCCACGAAGTGCAGGCCGGGGAAACCATTCTGTTCCACGCCGCAGCCGGTGGCGTTGGGCTGATTGCCTGCCAGTGGGCAAAAGCGTTAGGCGTGAAGTTGATCGGTACCGTGGGGTCTGACGAGAAAGCGGAACGCGCGAAACAGGCCGGTGCCTGGGCAACGATTAATTATCAGAAAGAAGATATCGCCACCCGCGTGGCAGAACTGACTGACGGCGAAAAAGTCGGGGTAGTTTACGATTCCGTTGGCAAAGATACCTTTGAGAAATCACTGAACAGCCTGAAACGCCGCGGTTTGCTGGTGAGTTTCGGCAACGCCTCCGGCCCGGTAAAAGGCGTGGATCTGGCGATCCTCAATCAGAAAGGTTCACTGTTCGTCACGCGCCCTTCCCTGAATGGCTACGTGACTAACCGTGAAGAACTGGCCGAAGCCAGCAGCGAGCTGTTTTCACTGATCGCCAGCGGCGCGATAAAAGTGGACGTCAGCGACGCGCAAAAATTCCCGCTCTCCGAAGCCCAACGCGCGCATGAAACGCTGGAGAGCCGGGTGACACAAGGATCGAGCTTACTGATCCCTTAAATGCAAAAAAGGCTTCCAGAATATGGAAGCCTTTCTTACTGTCTGATCCAGACGACCTCTGATGTCAGACGGGTACTGCCGTAGGGTACTGCCAGGTAAATCCGAAGGGTGGTGTCACTTAAGCGACTATTGTGTACCTCATCGGACTTGATGAATTCAGCTTATGGCCTGCTGACCACGTATGAATGTCATCCTAACAGTCACCCATGTTAAAAAATATGATTTATAACTTTTGACCGCACTTTCTGATCCAGCTTGTGATCGCTAGCACATAAGCAAAAGTTATTGATGCAACAGTTACATTTTTTTGCGCTCAAAACACAGCCAGCAATCATCATGATTTCATGCGGTTACAATAACGACTAATTAGAAATTGTTATCAGGGTAAGCGACGGCGGCGGTATTTTGGCTCATCCGCACGGAAAAATGCCCGGTAAATCCAGACCGCGACCACGGCCAAAACCAACCATGGCAACATTTTAATAACAATCGCCAGGAACCCGCCGAGCATCATCAGCGCAAACGCGACAATCAGTGCGGCAGCCATCCCCAGCAAAGACACGCCGGTCACCATCAGCACAAAGAAAAAGCCAAGCACAAAGAGAATTTCCAGCATCGGGTGCTCCTTAATAAGCGAAGGGTGTTAAGACCTGTTGTCAAAACCCTGATCACTATTACAAGAAACGTGCCAACAGGCTATGAAAGATAATGCATTGAAATATAAGGAAGAGAATATCCCGCAGGCGCGGACGGCCTGCGGAAAGATAGTGATTTTGACTAACAGATAGTGATTTTACTCACCCGTTTTCAGGCCTGCGCCGCGACTTCCTGCTGCTGATGAGCCACCATCTGCAACGCCTGTTCCACCACATCAATACCCGCGCCTGCTTTATGCGCATTCTCGCTGAGATGGCGACGGAACTGACGCGCACCCGGCACGCCCTGGAACAAGCCAAGAATGTGGCGGGTAATGTGGCCGAGATAGGTGCCTTTACTCAGCTCCGCGTCGATATACGGATACAGCGCACGGATGATGTCCGGCCCGGTTTTCAGCGGTGCATCAGAGCCGAACAGCTCGCGATCGACGTTCAGCAACATGCCCGGATTCTGGTAAGCCTCGCGACCGACCATCACGCCATCCATAAATTGCAGGTGCGTTTTGGCTTCTTCAAGGGTTTTGATGCCGCCGTTTACCGCCATCGTCAGATGCGGGAAATCACGCTTGAGCTGATACACACGCGGGTAATCCAGCGGCGGGATTTCACGGTTTTCTTTCGGGCTGAGGCCGGAAAGCCAGGCTTTGCGCGCATGGATAATGAACGTATCGCAGCCACCGTTTTCTGATACCTGACGGATGAAATCACACAGGAATTCGTAGCTGTCCTGATCGTCAATGCCAATGCGGGTTTTGACCGTGACCGGAATAGAAACCACGTCACGCATGGCTTTAATGCAGTCGGCGACCAGCGACGCCTGCCCCATCAGACAGGCACCAAACATACCGTTTTGTACGCGATCCGACGGGCAACCAACGTTCAGGTTAATCTCGTCATAACCGCGCTCTTCCGCCAGTTTCGCACAATGCGCCAGATCAGCCGGATTGCTGCCGCCAAGCTGCAACGACACCGGATGTTCAGCGTCGCCAAACCCGAGATAATCCCCTTTACCGTGAATAATCGCGCCGGTGGTGACCATTTCGGTGTACAGCAGCGTCTGGCCGGTCATCAGCCGGTGAAAATGGCGGCAGTGACGATCGGTCCAGTCGAGCATCGGCGCAACGGAAAAACGCTGGGCGGAAAACGGAGTAGTTTGGGGCATTGCGTGTTGAGTTTCTGACATCGACCTGACATTCGCTGAAGGAGTTTGCGGCACTCCCTCCGGCGCGGCGGCCAGAGGGAAGGTAATCGCTGATTATACCACAGAACAAAGATTCGGCATCTTGCGGGGTTTAGTGGCTTTCTGAGGCTACCGCTTTTTCGGCTTTCCGCTCGGCATCGGTACGGCTGAGGCGCTGTTCCAGCACTTCGAGCGTCACCCCGCGGGTTTCCGGCACTTTGCACTGAATGAAAATCCAGCCAGCCAGACAGATCACGGCGTAGATGAAGAAACTGCCCGCCGCCCCCAGCGCCGCGTTCATCAACGGGAAGGTGTAGGTCAGCAGGAAACAGGCGATCCACAATGCCAGCGTGCCCACCGCCATCGCGTTACCGCGCACCCGGTTAGGGAAAATTTCAGACAGCAGTACCCAGGTCACCGGCGCCAGCGTCATGGCATAAATGGCGATCGCCACCAGCACCAGCAGCAACACCGGCAGGCCCGTGACACCAAACGAGTAGGACAGCCCGATCAAAATATAAATCACCGTCAGCCCCGCAGAACCCAGCTGCATCAGGCGACGGCGACCAATTCTGTCCACCAGCGGCAATGCCAGCAGGGTAAAGATCAGGTTGATGAGGCCGGTGGCAACGATGGATTTCAGGGTATCGTTGATATCAAATCCGGCAGAGGCAAAAATCTCCTGCGCATAGTTGAATATTACGTTGATCCCGCACCATTGCTGGAAAACCGCCAGCACAATGCCCATCAGCACCACAGGCCTGACGCGTGGTTCCCACAGCGCGGAAAACGGCACTTTCTGGTTTTCCGAGCCCAGCGAACGGCGGATATCCGCCAGCGTCTCGCGGGCGTATTCCACTGAACCGATACGTTGCAGCACTTTTTCTGCCTGAGGATAGCGGTTAGCTTTCGCCAGCCAGCGTGGGGATTCCGGCACCACAAACATCAGGGCCAGGAAGATGGCGGCCGGGATAGCTTCGGCACCAAACATGTAGCGCCAGCCGGTCTGACCGTTCCAGCTTTGTAAAATATCCGCCTGCACGGCGGCTGAGGCGACCGGTTCGGCAATCATCAGATTGATAAGCTGGGCGGCCAGCACACCGAGCACAATCGTCAGCTGATTCACCGCCACAAAGCGTCCGCGTTTTTCTGCCGGACTGATTTCAGCGATGTAAACCGGTGCCAGTGCGGACGCCAGACCAATGCCGACGCCACCGACGATCCGCCAGAAAACAAAGCTGTTAAAGCTGTCAGCCAGCGCCGTACCGACACCCGAGGCGGTGAAAAGCACGGCGGCGATAATCAGAGGCAGGCGGCGTCCGTAGCGGTCGGAAAGCGTGCCAGAACCCGCCGCGCCCAGCACGCAGCCCAGCAGCGCGGAGCTCATCGCCCAGCCGGACATTGCCGCGTCGGTGATGCCAAAATACGCCTCGTAGAAAGGTTTGGCTCCGCCGATCACCACCCAGTCATAGCCAAACAGTAAGCCGCCGCAGGCAGCCACCAGACAAATCATCCACACGTAGGGCATATTTAAAGCTTTTGAATCAGACATAAGCATTCCTCATTCCGGGATGTTAATTGTCGCGCTGTGCAGCGACATGTGCTGTGTCAGAGATTCGCCGGGCGATAACACCCGCAGCGAGCCACCCTGTGGCAGATGATGATCATTTGCCGCATGGGTCATGGGTTCAAAGCAGAAGAAGTCGTGCTGATAGCCGGGGTCGAAACGGCTGTCGGAGATAAACAGGAAAAATACCGGGCATTCCGGAGATGTCGTCAGCCGAAGCTGATGGCCGGATTCAGGCCAGACAATCTCTGCCTTGCCATCCCAGCCGGAAAAACCATTATTCACCCAGCGGCGGGGAAGCGGCTTTGGCGTGCAGAAATCCAGACCGGCGGGCAGTTCATGATGATGCTTGCCCGCCAGCCACTGCGCGTCCTCCTGCCAGTAACCGGACGCGTTAGCCTGTAAAAGTGTGGTTTCGCTGAGCGGGAAAAACGGATGCCATCCCAGCCCGAAAGGCAACGGATCTGCCCCCTGATTCGTGATGCGCAGACGCATATCCAGCCTGCTGTCCTGCAAAGAAAAATGCTGCTCCGCACGGTAGCAGTAACTGTCGCTGTGATGCGTAAAGGCCAGCGTCAGCGCGTCCTCACTCTGGAAAATGCATTGCCAGTTTCCCAGCCAGCCATCGCCATGCAGATAGTGCGCGTCCCCGGTGTTGGGCGGCAGCGTGTAATGACGGCCTTCAAAATCAAAAGCATTGCCTTTCAGGCGGTTACCAAAAGGCAGAAGCGGAAAACACGCCGACTCTGCGGCGGGTGTTTCCTCACTCAACACTGACGGGCGCAGCAGATGGACATTGCCGTCCGTCCGCTTTGCCAGCAGTTGCAAGAGGGTGCCGCCCGAGGGCGACACGGTCATTGCAAGGTGATGATTCTCCAGAGAATACAGCGGCATTTTTCTCTTCTCCTTCACTCAGCAATCCGGCAACTGCGAGAAGAGATGCGCTTTGCCACAGGCAGGATCCAGCGCGAAGATTTGCTGCAACACATCAGCAAAGGCTTCGTCTTCCAGACCGCGCAGCGCCAGCGCTTTCACCAGAAGACAGTGAATGCGATGTTCTTTCTGGCGATCGCTGGTCAGCACCACTAAATCCGGTAAGGACACCGCGAAGAAATCGGCGTGGACAGGCTGATCCGCCGCGCTTTCCGCCCATTCCAGCATTTGCCGGAAGACCTGACGGCTTTGCACCACATCGTTAAGTTTGCGCAGCGCCATGCCCTGATAGAACACATAATCCACCGGCTGATCGTTGTAATAACGCCGCTCGCCAATCCCTTTATCGCCCGCGGCGGCACGCTCAAACCATGCCTGCGCCTGTTTATGCTGCTGAAGCTTTTGCGCGCAAATGCCCAGCCAGAAGCAGATATCGTTATCCGTTTGCCCGACCAGCCGCCCTTCGCTGAGGTTTTGCGGGTATTCCAGCGCGGACAGTAAAAGCGCCTGTGCGGCAACCACATCTACGCTGTTGAGATAATCAAACGCCAGCAACTGTTTGTTCAGCAGATACTGGCCGGTGATGCGCCCTTCACCGCCTTCCCACGGATGAAATTTCCGGTCGGCCAGCAGCGCCCTTGCCGCCTGTAGCTGACCGCACTGGTGATATAAACTGAGCAGTTCAGCGGTCAGGTCGTCGCGCTGCGTGGCGACGGGCAGCACTTTCTCGAGCCGCGCCAGACGGATTTGCGGCGCTACGCCGGTCAGACGATTAAGCAGATCAGATTCAAATAACAGCCGCGCATCCTGCGGCTGTAGCCGGCACGCCTCTTCCAGACAGCGGCGTGCTTGGGCGGCGTCCTGCTTCTGATTCCACGCATCAATCCCCAGCCCGCGCCAGGCATCCGCAAAGTCAGGTTCCAGTTCCAGACAACGCTGCCAGCAGGCCACTGCCGTTTGTGTATTGCCTTTGCTGTAATGGAAAGAGGCCAGCAAGTGCAGGGCAAAAGCGTCATCAGGGAAAGCCGCAAGCATACGCACTTCCGTCAGCCATTGCGGGAAACGGACATGCTGCGGAAAAGCCTTTCGCGCCGCCAGACACAATGCCTCGCGCCCTTCTTTTTGCAGGGAAGCCTGCAAGTAGAGCGGCAGTGTTTCCTGACTGTTGAGGACGTTCAGCGCGTCGAGCGCCATCGCGTCCAGCCCGCAAGCGGTCAGCTGATCAGCAATATTCATAGCATTTTCGCCACGCAGCCCGGTGACATCCCGCAACTGCGCGGCTGATTGCGCATCCGGAGTTAGGTGATAACGCAGGAAGTGCAGCAGGTAATGCAGCGGATAGCGTTGTAAATGTTCTTCGATATAGGTCCGGGCATCCTGATTCATCATGCACAGCAAGGTGGCTTTCAGGCCTATCAGACCGTAATGGTTGGCCTGCGTCGCCAGCCCCTGCTCGCAAAAATTCAGTGCCTGCGGGTACTGCCCGCGGCGGGTGGCAATCCGCGCCAGCCCGAAGAAGCCCCCGGATTTGGCGTTCCCGCTCCAGACTGCTCGGTAATAACTGTCAAAAGCCGCGTCAACATCACCGGTTTGCTCAAGGGCATTCGCACGGACGAGGCTCGCCAGACCGCATTGCGGATTCTTATTCAGCCGGTGCGCCCGGCTCAGCGCCGCATCAGCTAACGTCAGCGCCTGACTGAAATTCGCCTGATTGTAGCTGAGCGTAGCCAGCGCCAGATTGCAGCGGTAATCCAGTGGATCCAGTTCCACCCCGCGCCGGTAATAATTCACCGCTCCCTGGCTGGCGTGGTTGTATTGCTCAAGATGCTGGCCGATAAACCAGGCTTCGTCGGCAGAAGTGATGTCCTGCGCGGGCAATGGCGCGCTGGCAGGCGACGGTAACGGCGTCTCGCTGGCCTGATGCTCCAGATAGGACAACAGTTCATGCCCTTGCTCATCGTGCAAACGCAGCCGCAGGCGCGACGGAAATGCCCCGCTCAGTTCGCCCTGAAGCACGTCGCCCGGCTGCAAAGTGATGTCCTTTTCCAGCAGAATTTGCGTGCCATCCTCAGAAGCAATCTCAATTCGCACGGCAGTTAACGGGCTGACGGCGTAAATGCCCCACGCCAGTGTTTGCCCGTGACGTTCAAGTTTGATCACCGCCTGCTCAGAGGCATTCTGCACCGTGCCAAGGTCGCTGTAAGGCAGGAAGTTCTGAACGAAACACTTCTCCTCGTAAGCATCCAGCCAGGTGAAATCCGGCTGATTATCGGTGAATACGCCGGTCATCAGCTCGATGTAAGGCCCGTTGTTATCCGTCAGGTTGCGATCCCACGCGCGGCCGAAATCGCAGTTGCCCCAGGTCCACTGCTTTTTGCCCGGCGATACGTGATGGTCGGCGATATGCAGCAATCCGCCCTGCTGATCGTGGTCATACGCGCCGACGAAGTCATAGTCAGACTTATCGGCCATGTAGGACGTCGGGACAGGAATGTTTTTGTAGCGCGAGATATCCACGCCCGCCGAATAATCCACTTTGTAGTAGGTGCCGGTGGCGATCGGGAAGGAAGACACATCGCGTTTACCGTGGTCGAAAACGGCGGTGACATCGGGCGGAAATACGCTCTGATGACCGTCTCCGCCGGTGACTGCGGGATTGGCCCACCACAGGAAATGGCGTGGCGTCGGGTTGCCGTTGTAAATTTTGGCACTGATTTCCAGCAGCGCTTTATCGGGAAAGAGGGTAAAACCGGTCATCACCTGCAGGCCGCGCATCGGTTCCACTTCGCCCATCCAAACGGTTTGAGCGCCGTTATCGTGCGCCTGTACGGTGAAATCCACCGGCATAAAAGTGGTCGGACGGTGATGCTGCGGCCAGTTAAATTCGATACCGCCTGAAATCCACGGCCCGAGTAAGCCGACCAGTGCGGGTTTCACGACGTCGTTGTAGTAGACAAAATCACGCTGTTTGATTTTGTCCCAGGCGCGGTGAACGCGGCCACCCAGCTCCGGTAACAGCATGATTTTTAGATAATCATTTTCCAGATACAGCGCCTGATAGGTTTTCATGACCTTTTCACCGGTCAGCGTATCCGTCACGCCGTACGGATAGACCGCACCGGAAGAGCCCTGATAAACCCGGTGCGCCAGAAACATCGGGTGCGTGTCCTGCTTTCCTGTCAGCCAGGTCGGGAGTTCGACCGCTTCCTGCCAGACTTTTACTGCTGTGCTCATGATTTCCCCTCAGTACGCCAGTCTGAAATATCAATTCCGGGATTCTACGCAGCGTACCGGGGCGGGGAATTTGCTACGGTCACGCAATTCAGTAAACGGGGTTGAGTAAATGTCCGAGGTCGGGTTGAATAATCTGCGGCTGCGCCAGTTCAATAAACAGGTGCTGATGACGCTGCTGTACCGTGAGAAAAATGCCAGTAAATCCACGCTGGCCAGGCTTTCCCGTCTGTCGATCCCGGCGGTCAGCAAGATCCTCGACGATCTGCAACGTGACGAATTGATCATCCACAGTCCGGTGAATTTACACACGCGCGGGTTGGGTGGCGGCAGTTATCAGATAGCCACCGACGGCAGCGCCGTGCTGTGCCTGAATATCACGCCTTACCGCATCGAAAGTATTCTGGTCAGCAGGCTGGTTTTGCCGCTGAGTGGATATCAGATGATGGAAATTTCAGTCAAAACGCCGGATGCGCTGCTGGCACAAATCGAAGCCTGCTTTCATCATTACCGGAAAAACTATCCCGGCCTGAAAATCCGGCTGGCGCTGGCTATCCACGGTCAGGTCAATCCGACCACCGGCGTGTCACAGCGGATGCCGCAGGCGCCCTGGACCGGTGAAATTGAGATTAAATATCTGCTGGAAGAAAAGCTGCAAACCGACATCCTGATGGATAACGATTGCATCATGCTGGCGCTGGCGGAGAAATGGCAACATACTAATAATCATCAGGATTTTTGCGTGATCAATGTCGATTACGGCATTGGTTCCTCTTTCGTAATCAACGACAAGATCTATCGCGGCAATCTGTTTGGCAGCGGACAGATTGGGCACACCATCGTTGATCCTCACGGCGACCGTTGCGCCTGCGGGCGGTATGGTTGCCTCGAAACACTGGCGTCATTGTCGGCATTAAAGAAAAAAGCACGTCTGCTCGAGCCAGCGGACTCTTTCACCCGCACGCCCTCAACGCAGGAACTGATCGACCGCTATCATCAGGGCGAAAGCGCCATTTGCGAACAGGTGATGGAAGGCGCCCGCGCACTGGGATTGAGCCTGTATAACTTCCTCAACATTCTGAATATCAATCACATTTATCTTTATGGTCGCAGTTGCGGTTTTGGCGATGCCTGGCTGAAAACCGTCTGCGCACAAAGCGGCCTCAATCCTTTTGACCGTACCGATCATGTCAAAACTCAGGCGACGCATATTGCACCGGGCACGCTGAGCCGGGAGCAGCAAATTATGGGCATTGGCTATCTGTATGTGGAAAAGGCACTGGACGCGATGGCGGGCTGAACGGCGCATAATTCGTCGATTTGGCCGAAGCATGATAAAATCAATGATGGCCGCATGATGTGGCTTATCGACCCCCATCTGCGCTCAGAGAACGTTGCTATGACCCTGAATAATCCGGAAAAATTACTTTCACAAGCTGAAGAACTTTGCCAGCAGCGCAATGTTCGCCTTACCCCGCAGCGGCTGGAAGTACTGCGTCTGATGGCGCAACAACCCGGTGCGATCAGCGCCTATGATTTACTGGATCTGTTGCGTGTCAGCGAGCCACAGGCTAAACCGCCCACCGTTTACCGGGCGCTGGATTTCCTGCTGGAACAGGGCTTTATTCATCGGGTCGAGTCAGCCAACAGTTATGTGCTGTGCCACCATTTCGAAGAGCCGAGCCACACCTCTGCGCTGTTTATCTGCGACCGCTGCGGGCTGGTAACAGAAAAAACCACTGACGGCATCGAAGAACGCTTAGCGAAACTGGCACTGGATTCGGGTTTTGAACTTCGTCATTCCGTGGTCGAAGCGCATGGCTTGTGCGGCGACTGCAAAGTCGTTGAAACCTGCGAAAGCCACGATCACTGCGATCACGATCATTCAATTGTGGTGAAGAAACGCTGACGGGTCGGGTTTAAAGCGGAGTTTATAGCGGAAGGTCATTAGCGGGTGAAATGTTCGGGTAATGGACGTTTTGCACAAGTTTATACAGTGAAGCAGTTGGGTACATCCGTGTACCCGTATCCTGAAGCGTTCCGGGTAGGAGCAGCTAAATCTCAGGATACGTCACTGACACGCGAGGGGGAGTCGCGCTTTACCAGTGATATTTGTTGCTTGATTCCCAATCTTTGAGCTCTTTTTCGGCCTGATCTTTCTGATAGCCGTAACGCTCCTGAATCTTCCCTACCAGCTGATCGCGTTTACCTTCAACGACAGTCAGGTCATCATCGGTCAGCTTGCCCCATTTTTCTTTTACTTTGCCTTTAAACTGCTTCCAGTTACCGTCGGCTTGGTCCTTATTCATAAAATATCTCCTGTTACCTTAGGGTTGTGGAGCTGCGGATTACCGCTGCAGCTCGGGCTTAACACTTTAAAGGTTAGTAGAGAATTTCGATTTATCCTGCCATCGGAGGGATAAAAACCATTATTAGGATTATTCCAAAGCACGATATAACGGCAACCCGCGATTACCCACCGTTTGAAAAGCCCGCTAATTCAGTGAACTGACGATGAAAACCAGCTGTCGCGCTGCCAGTAGCGGTGCCATATCCAGCCCAGAGAAATACCACGTAATCCGAGGAACACCGTCAGCGCCAGCCAAAGCGCGTGGTTACCCAATATCGGCAAGGTGAACAGCGTCAGCCCGTACCCCAGCGCAGCAACCGCCATACTGTTACGCATATCCCTTCCGCGCGTGGCGCCGATAAACATCCCGTCGAGCAGATAACACCACACCGCCACCAGCGGCAGAACAATCTGCCAGCCAAGATAACGATCGGCCAGCTGGCGCAGCTCCGGTAACGACGTCAGCGCATTGATAATCTGTTCACCGGTCAGCGCGTATATCAGTGCAAATGCCAGAGCGACCAGCCCGGCCTGACGGCATGCGGCACGCCAGACATTGAGCAATTTTTCGCGATTGCGGGCGCCAAACGCCTCACCTGAATGGGCTTCAATGGCGTAAGCAAAACCGTCGAGCGCAAAAGCGGTGAAGGTCAGAAGATTCATCAACACGGCATTGACCGCCACAATATGGCTGCCCAGACGCGCACCCAGAATGGTCAGTGAGGCAAAGCACAGTTGAAGAAGCAGTGAGCGCAGCATAATGTCGCGGTTAAGACTTAACAGCCGCCGCAGATCACCGCGCCAGGCAGAGGTTAACAGCGCAGGACTGATGCCCCGGCGCTGCATCACGCGCCAGACCAAAAACAATCCGATAAACAGCGTGAAATATTCTGAGCAGGCCGTGGCCGTGGCGGCACCACGGACATTCCAGCCAAGCCCTATCACCAGCCAAAGATCCAACACGATGTTCAGCAGATTACCGGCAATCAGCAGCATTACCGGCCCGCGCACGTACTGGATACCAAGCAGCCAACCCAAAATCACCAGATTTGCCAGAGACGCGGGGGCGCTGTACCAGCGGATCTCCAGAAAAAGCCGCGCCTGTTCAAGCACAGACTGGCTCCCGCCGACGATGTGAAAAGCACCTTCCATAAGGGGATGGCGGAAAAGCAAGATCACCACACCGGCGAGCACGGCCAGCAGAAAGGGTTGTACGAACGCGCGGGCCAGCAACAGGTTGTCTTGCGCACCGAGCGCCTGAGCGGTCATGCCGGTGGTACTCATGCGCAGAAAGAGCAGCATCATAAACAGGAAGGTGGTGACCATCGAACCGACTGCAACGCCGCCAAGATAATCAGGGCTGTCGAGATGACCGATCACTGCCGTATCCACTAACCCCAGCAACGGCACGGTGATATTGGAAAAAATCATCGGTAGCGCGAGCATCCAGAGGGCTTTATCGGTCGGGCTTAAAAAGGTGTGTTTTAGCTTTTGCAGAAGGGAATGTTGTTGCATAGAGAATCTCATGCCGGAGGTTCGGGATATGCCTGTAAATGACATCGCCCCGAGAGGGGCGACGAGATGAAACGTTAAAGCTTAGCGGTATGTCAGAGGCGGCTCACGACCCGCAAATCAAAAACATGACCCTTTGGATCAACAGTTTGACCCAGTCATTCGAGTTTCATCAAGGCGGCAACTGAGCGAACGTCGGAAGCATACACAAGTATGTGACCGGGGTTCGCGAAGGCAGCCAACGCAGAGATAGCCCGAAGTACGAAGGTTAAATCCAGTCGCCGTTGCGAATGACGCCTACGGCCAACCCTTCAATACTGAAATTCTGCTCACGTAAATCTACTACGATAGGCTGGAACTCGCTGTTTTCCGGCAATAACTGCACCACGCTGCCCTGTTTTTTCAGGCGTTTCACGGTGACTTCATCATCAATACGGGCTACGACAACCTGACCATTACGCACGTCCTGCGTTTTATGAACAGCCAGTAAATCGCCGTCGAGGATACCGATATCACGCATCGACATACCGCTGACACGCAGCAGGAAATCGGCGCTCGGCTTAAACATCGCCGGATCAACCTGATAATGCCCTTCGATATGTTGCTGAGCGAGCAGAGGTTCACCGGCGGCAACGCGGCCGATCAGCGGTAAACCTTCTTCTTCTTCCATCAGCAGACGAATACCGCGTGACGCGCCGGAAACAATCTCGATCACGCCTTTACGTGCCAGCGCTTTCAGATGTTCTTCCGCAGCATTCGGGGAACGGAACCCAAGACGAGCGGCAATCTCCGCGCGGGTTGGTGGCATACCCGTGGTGGAGATATGATCGCGAATCAGGTCATAGACCTCTTGTTGTCTGGTCGTTAAAGCTTTCATTCCGCCCCCTGGTTGTTTATACAGTCTAGCTGTGAGTATATACAGCTAAACGGGCAATGAAAACCTAAGATTGAATAAAAACAGTGCATAAGCACGATTACTGGAAGACAGATTCCAAATCAGAACCATCGCGGCCAAAAGATGCTGACCCAGACAAAAATCGCCAATATGATGGTCAGTAGCACGGCAGCCGAGCCAATATCTTTTGCACGGCCAGAAAGAACGTGGAACTCAGGTCCGATGCGGTCAATCGCACATTCCACGGCGCTGTTGAGCAGTTCGACCACGCAAACCAGCACCACTGAGCCGATCAGTAAGATGCGTTCAATACTGCTGACATCGAACCAGAAAGAGAGAAAAATTAACGGGATAGCAGCGCTGGCTTCCTGACGAAAGGCAGCTTCATTCTGCCACGCCGCTTTCAGCCCTTTCCATGAGTAACCGGCTGCTTTATAAATTCGGGTAAATCCAGTGACTTGGTTCGCCATTCTGTTACTGATCCTTGAGGGGTTGTCCTTCGGGTGTTTGATGCATTTTAGCGGTTTAATGGTATCTCATCACCACAGATCTCATTTGAGCTTTCTGGTATCCTTGCGGCGAAATGGCTAACAAGAGGCTTCACGTTTTTATGTCAGGTTGGCGTAGACTTTATTACACATTATTGAATTTACCGCTTTCGATGCTGGTAAAGAGCAAAGTCATACCTACAGATCCGGTTACCGAGTTGCACTTAGACCCGACGCGCCCGATCCTGTACGTATTACCTTATAACTCCAAAGCAGATTTGCTGACCCTGCGTGCGCAGTGTCTCGCCCAGAATTTGCCCGATCCCCTGATCCCGCTGGATATCGACGGAACGCTGCTGCCAAGCCACGTGTTTATCGCGGAAGGCCCGCGCGTGTTCTCGTATTACACGCCGAAGCAGGAATCCGTAAAGCTGTTCCATGACTATCTGGACCTGCACCGCAATAACCCGGAATTAGACATTCAGATGTTGCCGGTGTCGGTGATGTTCGGCCGGGCACCAGGCCGTGAAGGTCAGGACACGCCGCATCTGCGCGTGCTGAACGGGATCCAGAAATTCTTCGCCGTATTGTGGCTGGGCCGCGACAGCTTTGTCCGTTTCTCCAATACCGTTTCGTTGCGCTACATGGCGACCGAGCACGGGACGGATAAAACCATCGCCCAGAAACTGGCCCGCGTAGCGCGTATGCACTTCTCCCGTCTGCGTCTGGCGGCCGTCGGTCCTCGTCTTCCTGCCCGTCAGGATTTGTTCAATAAGCTGCTGGCCTCTAAAGCCATCGAAAAAGCGATTGAAGACGAAGCGCGCAGCAAGAAAATTTCTCACGAAAAAGCCCAGCAAAACGCTATCGCACTGATGGAAGAAATTGCCGCAAACTTCTCTTATGAAGCCGTGCGCCTTTCTGACCGCGTGCTGAGCTGGACGTGGAACCGCCTGTATAAGGGCATCAACGTCAACAATGCCGAGCGCGTCCGCCAGTTAGCGCAAGACGGACAGGAAATCGTGTATGTGCCCTGCCACCGCAGCCACATGGATTACCTGCTGTTGTCTTACGTGCTTTATCACCAGGGGCTGGTGCCGCCGCACATTGCTGCCGGTATCAACCTGAATTTCTGGCCAGCCGGCCCGATTTTCCGCCGTCTGGGCGCGTTCTTCATTCGCCGTACCTTTAAAGGCAACAAACTGTATTCGACCGTTTTCCGTGAATATCTGGGCGAACTGTTTAGCCGGGGTTACTCGGTGGAATACTTTGTCGAAGGGGGCCGTTCACGCACCGGACGCCTGCTGGAGCCAAAAACAGGTACGCTGGCAATGACCATTCAGGCCATGCTGCGCGGCGGTTCACGTCCGATTACGTTAGTGCCGATTTACATCGGTTACGAGCACGTGATGGAAGTGGGCACTTACGCCAAAGAGTTGCGCGGCGCGACGAAAGAAAAAGAGAGCCTGACCCAGATGCTCAATGGCCTGCGTAAATTGCGCAACCTCGGCCAGGGTTATGTGAACTTCGGCGAGCCGCTGCATCTGACCACTTATCTCAACCAGAACGTACCAACCTGGCGTGAAGCGATAGACCCTATTGAAGCGCAACGTCCGAGCTGGCTGACGCCAACGGTGCAGGATCTGGCGGAGCAGATTATGGTGCGCATCAACAATTCAGCGGCGGCTAACGCCATGAACCTGTGTTGTACCGCGCTGCTGGCATCGCGTCAGCGCTCACTGACCCGCGAACAACTGACCGAACAGATCGACTGTTATCTGCAATTGCTGCGCAATGTGCCGTATAACGCGGATTCGACCGTGCCTGATCTGACCGCTAATCAGTTGCTCGATCACGCGCTGAACATGAATAAGTTCCAGGTCGAAAAAGATAACATTGGCGACATCATCGTTCTGCCGCGTGAACAGGCCGTGCTGATGACGTATTACCGCAACAACATCCATCATATGCTGGTGTTGCCGTCGCTGATTTCGAGCATTGTGATGCACCATCGTCAGGTTAGCCGCGCGGAATTACTGCGTCAGGTTGAGCTGATTTATCCGATGCTGAAAGCTGAACTGTTTATGCATTTCGACAAAGCCGAACTGCCGCAGGTGCTGGATGTACTGACGCTTGAGCTGGCACGTCAGCAGATTATTCATCTGGAAGATGATGAGTTATCGCTGAACCCGGCGCGTATCCGCACCCTGCAACTGCTGGCTGCGGGTGTCCGTGAAACGCTGCAACGTTATGCGATCACCTTCTCGCTGCTCACCACGAATCCAAGCATCAACCGTGGTGCGCTGGAAAAAGAGAGCCGAATTATGGCTCAGCGCCTGTCGGTGCTGCACGGCATCAATGCCCCTGAGTTCTTCGATAAAGCCGTCTTCTCGACGCTGGTCGGCACTCTGCGCGCAGAAGGCTATATCAGCGACAGCGGGGATGCGATTCAGGAACAAACGCGTGAGATTTACATCATGCTGAGTGACCTGATGACGCCGGATATCAAACTCACGATCGAGAGCGCCGGTATGCCTTCAGAGCTGCCACAGCCAACGGAACCTCCGGCTGAGCCTAAGATGGATGTGCGCGACACTGACCACTGATCGCCCGTAGTAACGCGATGAATGGCAGAAAACAAAACGCCCGGACTCTGTAAAAGTCCGGGCGTTTTTTTATGCGCGCTCTGCTGGCTGAAAACTTAGAAAGTGAACGCCTGCAGGCTCATCAGAATACCGAGGAACAGCACCAGGCCCACGTAGTTATTCTGGCGGAAGGCCAGAAAACAGGCGTCACGCTCACGTTTGGCAATCAACTTTTGCTGATGGACAAACAGCGCAGCGGCCAGCAGCAGCGACCAGTAGAATGGCGCGCCAAGCTGTGAAAGATGCCCGACAACGGCCATCAGAACCAGCGTCGCCAGTTGCAGCAATCCGATAATCAGCGTGTCAAAACGACCAAACAGAATTGCCGTGGATTTCACACCGATCTTCACATCATCATCGCGATCAACCATCGCATATTGCGTGTCGTAGGCCACCGTCCAGCAGATATTCGCCAGGAATAATAACCAGCAGCTCAGCGGCAGCGTCTCACTGACGGCGGCGTACCCCATCGGGATCGCCCAGCCAAACGCCGCACCCAATACAAACTGCGGTAAATGGCTGACACGCTTCATGAACGGATACACCCACGCCAGCGCCAGCCCGGCCAGAGATAACAATATCGTCATGCGGTTGAGCAGCAGAACCAGCAGGAAAGAGACCAGCACCAGCCCGACAAACAACATTTTGGCCTGCGTACTGCTGATCGTCCCGCTCGGCAGCGGGCGGTTGGCAGTGCGTTTGACGTGGCCGTCGATTTTGCGATCGGCGTAATCATTCACCACACAGCCGGCGGCGCGCATGAAGAAGACCCCAAGCACAAACACCACGAGAATTTTAACCGAAGGCATGCCGCCACCGGCCAGCCACAGCGCCCACAACGTCGGCCACAGCAGCAACAGCGAACCGATGGGCTTATCAATACGCATCAGACGGCAATAATCACGCCAGGTACCCTGCGGCATACTTGCGGACACTCTCTGTTCTCCTTGTTGATTAGTTTGGGTCATGTCCCGCTCACTTTGCCCTCTGGGCGGTGAACCGGCGAATCTGGCAGGAAGATTTCCGTCAGCAGCAGCGGTTTATCAGAAAGGCGCAGACGCGAGCGGCGCGCCCACAGATCGCCCCGCTCACTCTGTAACTGCCCGAGATGAATGTAATCGCGGGTCAGATTATTGCCGCTAAACAGGTAGCGGCCAAGCGGCACGGTGCCGAGATCAACCAGCGCCAAATCCGGCCCGGTCAGTGTCTCTTCGGGGATCACGGTGCGTCCGAGCAACCACGGCTCGGCATCACCGAACAGCACAATTTCCCGAACCCAGTAACGGGCGCTTTCCGGGAGTTGCTGCGCTTCACTTTCGCCAAGCTCTGCGCGGGTCACAAAACACTCATTTTGAGGTTTAACGGTGACAGTAACACCCTGTTTTTCAAAGCGACGGGTCATGGATCCCATTTCCATCAGCCAGTCAGCAACATCCGCAGGGACATCTGTCGGGTCGTTAAACCAGTGAATCGGGGGTTGTGCAGGGGAATGGGAATCAGACATCAACGGCTCCGTAATGGAGGTATTCATACCTCCAATGAATTATCTGCCTCGTATTCTAACGCATGAATGCGAGGCAGTAATCGCATCATTTTACTCGCGGCGCAGACGCTCACTGTTGGCCAGGAACAGCGTCACAACCAGAACCAAAATCGCGCAGGCGTAAACCAGCGTGTCATAAGGACTTTTGTGGTCAACAATAATCAGGCGAATAATTGCCGTGATGCCGATATAAATAAAATAGCGCAACGGGAAGTGATAGCCCGATGAAAAATACTTGATAATCAGCGCGATAAACTCGAAATAGAGGAAGTAAATGACAATCCCCTCTATCAGAAGATATGACGATGACTGATCGTTATTCACGAACAGTACCATTGCCAGATGATAGGTTTCGCGCCCGATAAAAATCATCAGGATCGCCGCCAGCCCTAATAAGAAAACGTTCAAAATTCGCTGCATGATGACCGATATCATCGTTGCACGTTTTGATCCTGCCATGTGATCTACATCCCACTTTTGTTATTAATACCCGCAGAATACCACAGAGTCCGCACAGTAAAAGCGGCATTAAAAAAGGGTCAGCCTGTTACGGCTAACCCTTTTATTTTGGCGGACTTTAGCGATTTACGACTTTGCTAAAGACTTATGCACGCCAGTTTTTGAAGCGGTTGATCAGACCATTCGTTGAACTGTCATGGCCTGTCACGTCTTTGTCGCCTTCCAGCTCTGGCAGAATACGGTTTGCCAGCTGTTTGCCCAGTTCTACGCCCCATTGGTCGAAGGTGTAGATGTTCAGGATAGCGCCCTGAGTAAAGATTTTGTGCTCGTACATCGCGATCAACGCACCCAGGCTGTATGGCGTGATTTCACGCAGCAGGATGGAGTTGGTCGGACGGTTACCTTCGAACACTTTAAACGGCGCGACGTGTTTAACGTCTTCCGGTTTTCTACCCTGGTCGGCGAATTCTTTCTCAACCACATCCAGAGATTTACCGAATGCCAGCGCTTCTGTCTGAGCAAAGAAGTTAGACAGCAGTTTCGCGTGATGATCGCTCAGCGCGTTATGGCTGACAGCCGGCGCGATGAAGTCACAAGGAATGATTTTGGTACCCTGGTGGATCAGCTGATAGAACGCGTGCTGACCATTGGTACCCGGCTCACCCCAGATGATAGGGCCTGTCTGGTAATCTACCGGGTTGCCGTTACGGTCAACGAATTTACCGTTGGATTCCATGTTGCCTTGTTGGAAGTACGCCGCAAAACGGTGCATGTACTGGTCGTATGGCAGGATGGCTTCGGTTTCAGTGCCGTAGAAATCGTTGTACCAGATACCGATCAGCGCCAGCAGAACCGGCAGGTTTTTCTCTGCAGGGGTATTGGCGAAGTGGTTATCCATCGCGTGAGCACCGCTCAGCAGTTGTTCGAAGTTTTCGAAACCTACGGACAACGCGATAGACAGGCCGATTGCAGACCACAGAGAGTAACGGCCGCCGACCCAGTCCCAGAATTCGAACATGTTGTCGGTGTCGATACCAAACTCACCCACAGCTTTGCCGTTGGTAGACAGCGCCGCGAAGTGTTTCGCCACGTGTTTATCATCGCCCGCCGTTTTCAGGAACCAATCACGCGCGCTGTGGGCGTTGGTCATGGTTTCTTGCGTGGTGAAGGTTTTTGACGCCACCAGGAACAGCGTGGTTTCCGGCGACAGGTCTTTCAGCGTTTCGGCGATGTGCGTGCCGTCAACGTTGGAGACGAAATGCATATTCAGATGGTTTTTGTAAGGGCGCAGCGCTTCGGTCACCATGAACGGGCCGAGGTCAGAACCACCGATACCGATGTTCACGATGTCAGTGATCGCTTTACCGGTATAGCCTTTCCAGTCGCCACCGATTACGCGCTCGGTGAAGCCTTTGATCTTCGCCAGCACGGCGTTCACTTCCGGCATGACATCTTTGCCATCGACCACAATCGGCGTGTTGCTGCGGTTACGCAGGGCAACGTGCAGAACAGCGCGGTCTTCGGTGCGGTTGATCTTCTCGCCAGAGAACATCGATTTGATTGCACCCTGAAGATCAGTCTCTTTGGCCAGGGCTTGCAGCTTATCCAGAGTTTCTGAAGTGATGCGGTTTTTAGAGAAATCGACCAACATCTGGTCTTCAAAAGTGGCAGAGAACTTCGAGAAACGATCACCATCTTCAGCAAACAGATGGCTAATCTGCACATCTTTCATCGTGTCGAAATGCTGCTGCAGGGCTTGCCAGGCAGCGGTCTGAGTTGGATTGATATTTTTCATAGCAATGCTCTTAGGCTGAGAATAAATATGAGGTAACTGTCCCGATTGTATCCTGAACTTCCCGAGATGAGATGCCTTTTCTTGCGATAGGCCAGATCTGTGGATTCACAATGACTGAGAACAATATTAGATGACAATCGCTCAAAATGTGGCGCGCTAAGCCGTCAGACCGTTGACAGACGCGCCATAACCCGTTATTCCTAAGCACCTAACTTACGCATAGCTTATCCCCGAAATCATTCACGTCGCCGGGGTATGCGTGAGCCAGAAGAGGCGCGTCGCCCAGGCAGTGTACCGGAGGAGCCGAAATCCTGCGAAGGTGCATCAGGGGGAGCGGCGCCGAGGTCAGATGCTGACGGCAGGCAGACGATCGACCACAGGGGCTGAATCCTCTGGGTTGTCACCGACATACCCGAAAAAGGGTATTGGCATGGTGGGGCGCTTCTGGGTGTATCGTAGTATCTCTACGTCTGCCCCCGTTTCCCGCTCTCCCCTTGTGCCAATTCTTATGGATTAGCTGGCTGTCACGATGTTGATGGCCCGGACATGAGGTTTTACATGAATTACGCAGCATCCCGCAACGCCAACCCACAGCCTTTTGGCAGCGTCATCGTCGCCAAATTCGGCGGTACCAGCGTGGCGGATTTCGACGCGATGAACCGCAGCGCAGACATCGTTCTTGCGCGCCCTGAAGTTCGTCTGGTCGTTCTCTCCGCCTCTGCGGGCGTCACCAATTTATTAGTCGAGCTGGCCGTCGGTAAAGAAACCGAACGCCGCGTGTTCCTGCTTGATGAAATCCGCCGTATCCAGAATGCCATTATTGATCGTCTCGATAACCCCACGGTTATTCGCGAAGAAATTGGCCGCATGCTGGAAAATATTGCGATGCTGTCAGAGGCGGCGAGCCTCGCGACGTCCACCGCGCTGACCGACGAACTGGTCAGCCACGGCGAACTGATGTCCACCCTGCTGTTTGTTGAAATCGTACGCCAGCGCAATGTGCCCGTGGAATGGTTTGATGTGCGTAAAGTCATGCGCACCAGCGACCATTTCGGCCGCGCAGAGCCGGACACGCAGGCGCTCACCGACCTGACCCTTCAGCAATTGCAGCCACGTTTACAGAATGCGCTGGTGATCACCCAGGGCTTTATCGGCTCGGAAGGCAAAGGCCGCACCACCACGCTGGGCCGTGGCGGCAGCGATTACACCGCCGCATTGCTGGGCGAAGCGCTGGGGGCTGTGCGCGTCGATATCTGGACTGACGTACCGGGTATTTACACCACTGACCCGCGTCTGGTCCCGGCGGCAAAACGTATAGATCGTATTGCGTTTGAAGAAGCGGCCGAAATGGCGACCTTCGGCGCCAAAGTTCTGCACCCGGCCACCTTGCTGCCTGCGGTACGTCGCGGCATTCCGGTGTTTGTCGGCTCCAGCAAAGATCCTTCGGGTGGCGGCACTCTGGTGTGTGATACCTCCGATAACCCGCCGCTGTTCCGAGCGATTGCCCTGCGTCGCCGGCAGACGCTGGTGACACTGCACAGCCTGAGCATGTTGCATTCACGCGGTTTCCTCGCCGACGTGTTTGGTATTCTGGCGCGCCACAATATTTCCGTTGATTTGATCACCACCTCTGAGGTCAGCGTGGCGCTGACCCTCGACACCACCGGCTCGACGTCTTCCGATGCCAGCCTGCTGACCACGTCGTTGCTGACGGAACTGTCGTCACTGTGTCGTGTTGAAGTGGAAGAGAATCTGGCGCTGATCGCCATTATCGGCAACAAACTGTCGCAGGCCTGCGGCGTGGGCAAAGAAGTGTTCGGTGTATTGGATCCGTTCAATATCCGCATGATTTGTTACGGCGCGAGCAGCTATAACCTGTGCTTCCTGGTGCCGGGCAGCGATGCCGATCAGGTCGTTAAAACTCTGCACCGCAACCTATTCGAACAATAACGGGCGCGGTATCTGAGAAGACCGGGCCTTGTGCCCGGTCTTTTTTTTGTCAGTACTTTTGCAAAACAACAAAGACAAGGATCATCCTCAATGTTAGCCATAATCACCCGCCTGTTTCCGCTGTGGGCCGTGCTGTTATCCGTCGCGGCCTATTTTTCGCCGACCACCTTCACGCCCATCGGCCCCCATGTGTCTACCCTGCTGATGCTGATTATGTTCGCGATGGGCGTCACCCTTGAATTCGGGGATTTCAAACGCGTCCTTTCCCGCCCCGGCCCGGTAGCCGCCGCCACCTTCCTGCATTATCTGATCATGCCGCTGGCGGCCTGGGTACTGGCAAAACTGTTACACATGCCTGCGGATTTATCTGCCGGCATGATTCTGGTAGGCAGCGTTGCCAGCGGCACGGCATCCAACGTAATGATTTATCTGGCGAAAGGTGACGTCGCGCTTTCCGTGACCATTTCTGCGGTTTCCACGCTGGTCGGCGTTTTCGCCACGCCGCTGCTGACGCGCTTATATGTGGATACGCACATCAAAGTGGATGTGGAAGGCATGTTGCTGAGCATTTTGCAGATCGTGGTTATCCCGATTTTGGCTGGCCTTATCATTCATCATCTGTTCACGAAAATCGTGAAACGCATCGAACCGCTGCTGCCGCTGTTTTCCATGGTGTGTATCATCGCCATCATCAGCGCCGTAGTGGCCGGAAGTCAGGGCTTTATCGGTTCCGTAGGTTTAGTGGTGATTGTGGCGGTGATTCTGCACAACGGTATCGGTCTGCTGAGCGGGTACTGGGGCGGGAAACTGTTTGGCTTTGACGAAACCACCTGCCGCACGCTGGCGATGGAAGTCGGTATGCAGAACTCGGGTTTGGCCGCGACGCTCGGGAAAATGTACTTCTCCCCGCTGGCCGCGTTGCCAGGCGCCCTGTTCTCGGTCTGGCACAATCTTTCCGGCTCGTTGCTGGCCGGTTACTGGTCGGGTAAACCGGTCAAAAAAGACTGATTTCAGACGCTTAACAGAGCAACAAAAAACGGGCGCCTTCCTCAGCGCCCGTTTTTTTACTCATGAAAGCGGATATTAAACCCGCTTCATATCATCATTCGGTTCACGCTGTTCATCTTCCTGCTCGTCCTGATCCAGCACGTTATACGCGACCGCACAGAACAACGAATTCAGACGCTTCATGTCGCCCAGCAGGCCAAGGTGCAGCGAACTGGTTTCGATACTCTGCACGTTATGCTGATGCAGGCGGTCAACGTGCGCGTGCGCATAACGGCGGTCAAGAATACGGAAACGATGTTTAGAACGGCGCAGACGACGGGCGCTGGTCAGGTCATTCGACAGGAACACCCCGAGGCTAAGACGCAGGTTATCCAGCAGTTTTTCGTGCAGCGCGTCCAGTTCCACCAGCCCTTCAGGGGAAAATGCGCGGCGCGTGGCATGAGATTTCGCCGTAATATCGCCGGTCATGCGCTCGATAATATCGCCCGCCTGCTCCAGGTTGAGCGCCATTTCGATGATTTCAGCCCAGCGGCGTGAATCCTCTTCGCCCAGCCCTTCTTTGTTGATTTGCGCCAGATAAAGTTTGATGGCGGTGTACAGCACGTCCACATCGTCATCGAGACGGCGCACTTCGCGATCCTGTGCCAGTTTGCCGTGCATAACTTCCCGGTTGAGGATCAGCATGTGTTCCACCACGTCGCCCATGCGCAGGGTTTCGCGGGCGGCATTGGCCAGCGCCAGCGTGGGGGTATCAATCGCACTGACGTCCAGATGGCGCGGACGCAGGCGCGGATCGTCTTCCGGCACATCAGCAATCATCATCTCGCACACTCTGGCCATCGGCGCGGTCAGTGGCACCATCGCCAGACAGCGGATCAGGTTGTAGAACATGTGGAAATAGATCACCAGCTCTTCGTCCGGGATGCCCAGCCGCGCCAGTTGCGTCGAGAGCGGCCCGACAAACGGCAGCACAATCACCAGACCAATCAGTTTAAACAGGGTGCTGCCGAGCGCCACGCGGCGGCCCGCCGCATTCATTTTGCTGGCGTTGATCATCGCCAGTAAACCGCTGCCAAGGTTGGCACCGATCACCAGGCACAATGACACTTTCAGGGAAATGACCCCGGTCGCCGTCAGCGTGGCGGTCAGAAGAACAGCTGCCAGACTCGAGTAACTGATGATGGCAAAAACCGCGCCGGTCAGGGCATCGAGCAGCACATCACCGGTCAGCGAGGAGAACAGCACTTTGACGCCCGACGCCTGCATGATCGGCGTCGCCGCGGAAACAATCAGTTCAAGCGCCAGTAAAATCAGCCCGAGGCCAATACCGACGCGCCCCATCTGGCCGGCACGGGTTTGTTTACGGCTGAGGAAAAACGCCACGCCGACGAAGATAAACAGCGGAGAAAGCCAGGAGAGATCGAACGTCAGGATACGCGCCATCACGGCGGTACCGACATCCGCACCGAGAATGATCACCAGCGCAGGTGCCAGCGCAACCAGCCCCTGAGAAACAAAGGACGTCACCAGCAGCGCGGTGGCATTACTGCTTTGCACCAGCGCGGTCACACCAATACCGGCCACGAAGGCCAGCGGTTTTTTTTCTACGCTACTGCTCAGCACACGGCGCAAATTGGCGCCGAAAACACGCATGATGCCGGTACGGACGATGTGCGTCCCCCACACCAGCAGCGAGACAGCAGATAACAGATGAAGAAGGGTTAACACGAAAAAACAGCTCCATTAACGCCAGGCATAGACCGGCCATCCTGCCTGCCGGGCGTGCTGGAGCAGGATGGCGTCCGGATTCACTGCATGCGGCTGACCCACTTTGGTCAGTAACGGCAGATCGTTATGAGAATCCGAATAAAAACTGGCTTGTTGCAGCAGGGATGCGTCCTGATTGATGAGTTCCAACAATCGCGAAACCTTGCCCTCGCGATAGGTCATCGTTCCCCGCGTGGCCCCGGTAAAGCGGCCATGCTGAATGTCTACACCGATCGCCAGCGTTTCCTCAACACCGAGGAAACGGGCGATCGGTCGCACCAGATGCTCACCGGACGCGGAGATAATCACCGTCCGGTCGCCCTGTGCGCGGTGAGTGGCCAGACACTCACGCGCCTGCGCATAAATGCGCGGTGCGATAATTTCTTCTACGTACCGGCCAACCATCGCCGCCACGTCATGTTCACTGCGACCGGTCAGCGGCATCAGGGTACATCGCATGTACTCCTGCATATCCATCTTCCCCACCGCATATTGTTGCATCAGGGCGGCATCTTGTTGCAGGAAAGCCTGTTTATCGGCCACCCAGCCCTGTGCCACCATATACGCTGACCACAGGCTGGAACAGTCGCCGCTAATCAGGGTTTCATCGAGATCAAACAGCGCCAGTTTCATGCAACTTCCCGTAACGTAACAAGATCTAACTGTAGACCAATATCGCTGCCGTCGGCGCGAAGTGAGGCCACAGAACGGTTTAAAACATCCACAGAAAGCTCCACGCCGTGCGCTAAAACGCGATAGCGCACAACGTTACCGAGCAGGCTGTGGCTGAGGATTTTTGCCGGTATCCCTTCAATCAGTTCGCACATTGTGACCGATTCAGGACGAATGGCGACGCGGCCAGTGTAGGTCATGCCGGTCAGCGCCATCGCCTGTTCAGGGCTCAGCAGATTGTAGCTGCCGATAAAACCTGCGGCGAACGCATCGACAGGTTCAGTATACAAGGTTTCGGCATCGGCATTTTGGACGATTTGTCCTTTGTTCATGAGCACAATCCGGTCTGACATGGTCAGCGCTTCTTCCTGATCATGGGTGACAAAGATCGCGGTAAGGTTCATTTCACGCTGTATACGGCGGATTTGTTCACGCAAATGCTTACGGATACGGGCATCGAGCGCCGACAGCGGCTCATCGAGCAGCAACAGACGCGGCTGCGTCACCAGCGATCGCGCCAGCGCCACACGCTGACACTGCCCGCCGGAAAGCTGATGCGGATAACGTTTGGCATAATCGCTCATTTCCACCAGTTCCAGCACCTCGCCGACGCGACGATGCACTTCAGCAGCGGGCAGTTTCTGCATTTTCAGGCCAAAAGACACGTTAGCCTCGACACTCATATTGGGAAACAACGCATAGCTCTGGAAGACCATGCCGATGCCGCGCTGTTGTGGCGGCAATGGCACAATATCCTGCCCCTGGATCAGAATTTTTCCGCTGTCGACGGAGGTCAGGCCGGCCAGACAGCGCAGCAGCGTTGATTTCCCGCAACCGCTCGGCCCGAGGAGGGTCACAAATTCCCCCTCTTCGGCAGAGAAATCAATGTTGTGAAAAATCTGCGTCGGGCCATACGATTTGTTGAGTTGAGTGACCTGCAAATATGACATATCAGCTCTTTCCTTTGTTCAGCATGTTCGCCACCCAGGTAAACATCAGGACGACCATAAAATAGGAGATGACCAGCGCGCTGGTGAAATGGCCGCTGCCATTACGCATGTTGTAAAGATAGACCTGCACCGTTTCATAACGGCTGCCTGCCAGCAGGTTGGCGAACACGAATTCACCAATCAGGAAGGAGAATGAGAGCAGGACTGCGATCATCCCGCCTTTGCGTAAGTTCGGTAAAACCACCAGCAGCGCCGCTTTCCAGGTGCTGGCTCCCAGCAAATGCGCGGCGTCCATCAGGTCACGCAGATTGATGGCCTGCATGTTGTTGGAGATGGCGCGATAGATAAACGGCAGCGCGATAGTGAAGTAACAGCCAATCAGGATCCACGGCGTCCCGGTGAGGGGAAAAGGGTCGCCGGAGTAGAGCTGCATCAGGCCGACGGAGGACACCACCGGCGGCACCGCAAACGGCAGCAGGATCAGGATATTCATCAGCGCATCGAGCTTAGGGAAATAGTAAGCGATTACAAACATCAGTGGCAGGATCAGCACCAGCGAGAGGAAAAGGGTGCCGAAACACACCAGCAGCGAGTGCCAGAGCGCGATAAGAAATCGCGGATCACTCCATAACGCCACCAGCCATTTCAGCGTAAAACCGCTTGGCAAAATCGTCGCGCCCCACTCCTGCACCAGCGCATACACCAGCGTCGCCAGCAGCGGCAACATCAGTAAAATCAGTAAAACCCAGATCACCACACGGTGGTAAATTGCTTCAGACCGCGACATGTTACGTTCCTTTTTCCGGCAATCAGCTGCGCTGACTGAGATAACTTTTACGCAATAACCACTGATGGATCAGCGTGATAAAGGCCATCAGCACCACCAGTAACATCGCCAGCGCACTGCCCATATTGGGGTCGAGGGAAATATCGCCGGACACCAGCGCGGCAATACGCACCGGTACAACGTTAAAATTGCCGGTGGTCAGGGCATACACCGTGGCGTAGGCGCCGAGTGCATTGGCGAGCAAAATCACGAACGTCCCCATCAGCGCCGGAAACAGTACCGGCATACCGATGTAGCGCCAGTAACTCCAGCGGCCGGCCCCCAGCAAAGCGGCAGACTCCCGCCAGTCTTCACGCAGCGCATCGAATGCCGGGTACATCAGCAATACGCCCAGCGGGATCTGAAAATAGGTATAGAGAACGATCAGTCCGCTTTTTGAATACAGATTGAAGTTTTCCATCAGCCCGTATTTTTGCAGCAGCAGGGTCAGGCAGCCGTTAAGACCGAGCAGTATCACAAAGGCAAAGGCCAGCGGGACACCCGCAAAGTTACTGGTCATGTTGGTAAACGACATCACGAAGTCATGCAGCTTTGTCGGGCCGAGCTGGCGAAGTGAGTAACTGCCCACTAACGCAATCAGCAAACCGTAGACGCTTGACCAGATCGAAATATCCAGCGAAAAACGCATGGCCTGCAGATAGAACGGCGAGGTCAGGATGTCGGTGTAATTTCCCAGCCCCCAGGCTTCATAGGTTTCACTGTAAAAGCTGCTGACCGCAATCCAGGCCAGCGGCGCCAGCTGAAAGGCAATGAAGAACACCAGAAACGGCAGCATAAACAGCGCTGCAATCCACTTAGCTTTCATCGGGTATCCTTTAAAAGTGACGGGATTCAGGCCAGTAATGCCGCGCAGTGTGGCTTATCGTGGGCAATATTGAGGATCTGACAGAGGGTTCCGCACAGCTCAGTTTGCAAAGGCGCGGCGTCTTGCAAGCTGAACGCACTGCCGAAAACAAATAACGGCACCTGGCGCTCTTCCGGCAAAATGCCGCCGTGGCTGCGATCGTCGTTCATGCCGTGGTCTGCGGTGACAATGACCTGATAACCCGCATCGAGCCAGTCACCCAGATAGCGTGACAGGATGCCGTCTGCCGTCCGCGCTTTGTTGCGGTACTGAGGCGTCGACAGACCAAATTTATGCCCGGCGTCATCAATGTTCATCGGGTGGATCAGCAGGAAATCAGGATCGTGGCGGCGGCGCAGACTCTCGGCATCGTCGAACAAGTGCGAATCCGGGTAGACGTCGTCGTAATAAAAATGACCGTGCTGAATAGCCAGCGTGTCATCGCTGGTATGACGGTCTCTCGGCGGGTCGAACGGCGTGCGGTTATACAACTCGCTGACCCAGTGATAGGCCGCAGCCGCCGTCGTCAGACCGGCGTCGCGGGCATAATGAAAAATACTGCGCTGTGTGGATAACCGGTCAACCTGATTATTCACAATGCCGCTCATCACCGGCGTGATGCCGGTGAGGATGCACTCATACAGTGGCCGGGACAGCGAAGGCAGTGCACATTCCAGCGGATACAAGCGGCCGCGTCCTGCGGCACACTGCGCCTGTAAATACCCCATTGCGTCGTGGCCGACCTGATAATTCAGGCCGTCCAGTACTACCAGAATGCTCTTCATGACACGTTTGCCTTTGGTGCAGGTGTTGTAATGAAAACAATGCTTTCGCTGTTCGCTTTTATTTTATTGATCCCACGCTTACTGCTGCATATTGATCATGACGTTTTCCTGCCACAGGCGAGGCAAGGTTTTAGCGCTCTTATCCCAGGCAGCCGTATCCGCAATCGGACGCGCATTTTTGTACTCGCTCGATGGCAGCAGTTTGGCTTTCACATCATCAGGCAGGGTGATGTGGTCGGCACGGATCGGACGGGCATAACCCTGCGCTAAGTTGATCTGGCCTGCATCAGAGAAGATGTATTCGCGCGCCAGTTTGGCGGCGTTCGGGTGTTTGGCGAATTTGTTGATGATGGTGGTATAGCCGGAAGTGATGGAACCATCAGATGGGATCACCACGTCGAAGCGGGTTTTGTCGATTTTGTCGCGATAGCTCAGACCGTTGAAGTCCCAGACCACACCGACCTGCACTTCACCTTTTTCCAGAGAGGCAATCACCGGGTTAGTGAGGCTCAGACGCCCTGCTTTCGCCAGCTTGCCAAAGTATTCCAGCCCCGGTTTCAGGTTAGTTTCGTTACCGCCCATGGCGTAAGTGGCCGCCAGCACGCCGTTGGCGGCCTGCGCTGCGGTGCTCACATCGCCGATAGTGACTTTGTATTTACTGTTCAGCAGATCGGCCCAGCTGTGCGGCTCATCTTTCACCTGAGATTTATCAATGATGAAAGCAATGGTGCCGGTGTAAGCGAGTGCCCACATACCTTCTTTATCTTTCGCCCAGTCCGGCACCTGATCCCAGGTGGTCGGTTTGTAAGGCTGGGTGACGCCCTTCTGCACCGCTACCGGCCCGAACGCGGCTCCTACGTCGCCAATATCTGCGCTGGCGTTGTCTTTTTCCGCGAGGAATTTGGCGATTTCCTGCGCCGAGCTCATGTCAGTATCGCTGTGTTTGAGGCCATATTTGGTGCTCAAATCACTCCAGGTTCCCTTCCAGTTCGCCCAGTCATCAGGCATACCGACGCTGTTTACCGTTCCTTCAGCTTGCGCCGCTTTCACGAGTTCAGCAGGAGGCTCAGCGGCAAAAGCGGCAGAGGTGGACAATACGAGCGCGCTGGTTAACACAGAAGCGAACAACTGTTTCATAACGGATGCTCCAGATGGTAGTGTGTGAAGTGCTGGTCTAGTCCAGCAAGAACCAAGCCAATCTAACGATCAATTGTGATAATTATATGTCAGCGTGAAAAAGCAGCAGTTTTAAGCTTGCAGCTGTTAACGGGCGCACATTATTTACACAGTAAAGGGTCGGATTGGTGCAAAAACGCACTGAAATGAGGCTTGCTGACCGATGGGTGAATCGCAGACGACCGTTGCCGTGATTTGTAAGGCGTTAAGTGAAAGTATCGCAACGGGGGCATTTTCAGCCGAGGGAAGGCTGCCTTCTGAGCGCGCGCTGAGTGACCACTTTTCCACAACCCGCATCACGCTGCGGGAAGCATTGGGCCAGCTCGAAGCGCAGGGGCTGATTTATCGCGAAGTCCGGCGCGGCTGGTTTGTGTCACCGCCGCGCATTGTTTATAACCCGTTGCAAAGAAGTCATTTTCACGCGATGGCGAAAGATCAGGGGCGCGATGCGCAAACCGAAGTCATTGATGCCAAATATTGCGTAGCCAGTGAGACGGTCTGCCAGAAGCTCCTCTTGCCATCAGGGAGTGAGGTGATTTGTATCCGCCGGTTACGTTATATCGACAAGCGCCCCGTTTTGTATGTCGAGCACTACCTTAATCCGCTGTATTTTCAGGGTATTCTCGACGCCGATCTCACGACATCTCTGACAGATTTATACGCTGCCCGTTATGATATTCATTACGGACGCGTCCGTTTTGATATGGTGCCCACGCTGCTGTCCGAGCAAGCTTCACGCGCGCTGAGAGTCGCCTCCGGCAGTCCGGCGCTGTTTATTACGCGCACCAACCGCGACCAGCACGATCGGGTCATCGACTGCGATCTGGAATACTGGCGCTATGACGCGCTGCACATTGATGTAGAAGTGAATTGATTTCAGTGGGCAAAAACACTGCCGGGATACCCTGGATCATTCGGGATGAATCAAGGCGGCAACTGAATAAACCCCAGTCACTGACTTTAGAAAGTGACTGGGGTTCGTGATGGCAGCCAACGCAGAGTCAGCCTGAAGGATGACGGGTATTAGTCGGCGTCGTAACCCAGATTTGGCGCCAGCCAGCGTTCAACTTCGGCGACCGGCATATTTTTACGCGCGGCGTAGTCTTCGACCTGATCGCGCTGGATCTGCGCCACGGCGAAATATTTGCTGTCCGGGTGGCTGAAATACCAGCCAGAAACTGCCGCTCCCGGCCACATCGCAAAAGATTCGGTCAGTTGCATGCCTGTGTTAGCTTCCACATTCAGCAACGTCCAGATCTGACCTTTTTCCGTATGTTCCGGACAGGCCGGATAACCCGGCGCCGGGCGTATTCCCTGATAATTCTCGCGGATCAGCTCTTCATTGCTCAGGTTCTCGTTGGCCGCAAAGCCCCAGTACACCTTACGCACTTTCTCATGCAAATATTCCGCAAAGGCCTCCGCCAGACGGTCAGCCAGCGCTTTGATCATGATTTTGTTGTAGTCGTCGTGCTGCCTGTCATAGGCCTCGGCCAGCGCGTCTTCCTCCAGCCCGCCGGTCACGGCGAATGCGCCCATGTAATCTTTCTTACCGCTGGATTTCGGGGCGACAAAGTCAGCCAGGCAGTAGTTGGCGAAATCGGTTTTTTCCGTTTGCTGGCGCAGATGATGGCTGACAACCAGCACATCCTGACGACGCTCATCGCTGTAGATCTCAATATCATCGCCCCTGCGGTTTGCCGGGAACAGGCCGACAACGCCACGCGGGTTGAGTAATTTCTCTGCGGAGAGTTTATCGAGCAGGTCATTGGCATCTTTAAACAGGCGTTTCGCCTCTTCGCCGACCACTTCGTCTTCAAGAATGCGCGGATATTTTCCGGCCAGCGACCAGGTCATAAAGAACGGCGTCCAGTCGATGTAATTGCGCAGCGTTTCAATGCTGGCTTCCACTTTCTGTACGCCCAGACGGTGCGCCACCGGCGGCGTGTAGCTTTCCCAGTCAATGGTGGTGGCGTTATCACGCGCGACCTCCAGACTGACCGGCTGCGTGCGTGGCTTTTTACGGCCATGCTGAATACGCACAGTGTCGTATTCTTTGCGCGTACGCTCTATGAAAGGGTCGCGCTGTTCATCGGACAGCAGCGCAGACACCACGCCCACCGAACGCGAGGCGTTTTGTACATAGACCGTCGGGCCGCTGTAGTTTTGCTCGATTTTAACGGCGGTGTGCGCTTTGGAGGTCGTTGCGCCGCCGATCAGCAGCGGCATTGTGAAGCCACGTCGCTCCATCTCTTTGGCCACGTTCACCATTTCATCCAGCGAAGGTGTGATCAGGCCGGAAAGCCCGATGATATCGACCTTTTCTTCGATGGCCGTTTTCAGAATTTTGTCAGTCGCGACCATCACGCCAAGATCGATAATCTCGTAGTTATTGCACTGCAACACCACACCGACGATATTTTTGCCGATGTCATGCACATCGCCTTTGACCGTAGCCAGCAGGATTTTGCCGTTGGTTTTGCCTTTCTCTTTGCTGGCTTCAATGTATGGCTCGAGGTAAGCCACGGCCTGCTTCATCACGCGGGCGGATTTCACCACCTGCGGCAGAAACATTTTACCGGCGCCGAATAAATCGCCCACCACGTTCATGCCGTCCATCAGCGGCCCTTCGATCACTTCAATCGGGCGCGCAGCCTGCTGGCGGCACTCTTCCGTATCCAGTTCGATAAACTCGGTAATGCCTTTAATCAGCGAGTATTCGAGACGTTTTTTTACATCCCATCCGCGCCATTCGGCCTGCTGCTTATTGGCCTCCCCATCATCTTTATTGCCGCGATATTTCTCCGCCAGATCGAGCAGGCGCTCAGTACCGTCGTCGCGCCGGTTAAGGATCACGTCTTCAACGGCATCGCGCAGTTCAGCCGGGAGATCATCATAAATGGCTAACTGACCGGCGTTAACAATCCCCATATCCATACCGTTCTGGATGGCGTGATAGAGGAAAACGGCGTGAATGGCTTCGCGAACGTGGTCATTACCACGAAACGAGAATGAGACGTTGGAAACACCGCCGGAAATCAGTGCGTGCGGCAGCTGCGCTTTGATATCTGCGCAGGCCTCAATGAAATCGACAGCATAGTTGTTGTGCTCTTCGATGCCGGTGGCGACCGCAAAAATGTTCGGATCGAAAATGATATCTTCCGGCGGAAAGCCGACTTTCTCTGTCAGCAATTTATAGGCACGACGGCAGATTTCTATTTTGCGTTTGCGGGTATCCGCCTGCCCGGTTTCATCGAAGGCCATCACCACCACGGCGGCACCGTAGCGGCGAACCATGCGTGCATGATGCAGGAAAGCTTCCTCGCCCTCTTTCATGGAGATCGAGTTAACAATGCCTTTTCCCTGAATGCATTTCAGGCCCTGTTCTATGACGTTCCATTTGGAGGAATCGATCATGATCGGCACACGGGCAATATCCGGTTCACCGGCAATCAGATTGAGGAAACGCACCATCGCCGCTTCCGCGTCGAGCATTCCCTCATCCATATTAATATCAATGATTTGCGCACCACTTTCCACCTGCTGGCGGGCGACGGCGAGCGCTTCTGCGTATTTTTCTTCTTTGATCAGCCGCTTAAAACGGGCGGAACCGGTCACGTTAGTTCGTTCGCCGACGTTCACAAACAGCGTTTTCGCATCGATGGTCAGCGGTTCAAGCCCGGCCAGACGACAGGCAACCGGAATGTCAGGCAGAACGCGCGGCGGCACGCCTTCAACGGCTTTCACCATCGCCGCGATATGCGCGGGCGTGGTGCCACAACAGCCACCGACGATGTTCAGAAAGCCCGAACGGGCCCACTCACCGATGTGCTCCGCCATTTCTTTGGCTTCCAGATCGTACTCACCAAAGGCGTTCGGCAGACCGGCGTTCGGGTGGGCGGTGACGTAGCATTCCGCAATACGTGATAGTTCGGCGACATATTCGCGCAGTTCATCCGGCCCCAGCGCGCAGTTAAGACCAAAGGTCAGCGGCTTAACGTGACGCAGTGAGTTGTAGAAGGCTTCGGTGGTCTGGCCTGATAAGGTTCGTCCGGAGGCGTCGGTGATGGTGCCGGAAACCATCACCGGCAGCACGATGCCCAGTGCTTCAAATTCAGTTTCAACCGCAAAGGTGGCAGCTTTGGCGTTAAGCGTGTCGAAAACGGTTTCGATCATGATCAAATCCGCGCCACCTTTAACCAGCGCGCGGGTAGATTCCCGGTAGGCTTCGACCAGTTGATCAAAAGAGACGTTGCGATACGCCGGATCGTTCACATCCGGGGAAATCGAGGCGGTACGGTTAGTCGGCCCTAACACACCGGCCACATAACGCGGTTTGTCCGGCGTGCGGGCGGTCCACTCATCGGCGCACTGGCGCGCCAGCCGGGCCGCTTCGTAGTTAATTTCAGCTGACAGCGATTCCATATGGTAGTCAGCCATCGCGATGGTGGTGGAGTTAAAGGTATTGGTTTCGAGGATATCGGCGCCAGCAGCCAGGTAGCCATTGTGGATCTCGACGATCACTTCAGGTTTGGAGAGCACCAGAAGATCGTTATTGCCTTTAAGATCGCTTTCCCAGTCAGCAAAACGTTCGCCACGGTAGCCCTCTTCTTCCAGACGATAGCTTTGGATCATGGTGCCCATGCCACCGTCCAGAACCAAAATGCGCTGTGCCAGCTGCTTATGTAGCGCCTCTACTCGATTAGTCACTTTCACCTCATCACCCATCACGCACACCCGGCAAATTGTTCATTTCTGCGCCGGAAATTATGGTCAACATCCTAGCATACCTTCCCCGGCCAAAAGGCCGTGCCGACGTGAGACTTTTTCAATTCGGGAAGACATCCCGCAAATAGCGTGCAACACATCGGATGAGCGCAAAGGCAGGTTGCGATCCATACTGTAAAAACGAAAACCAATTCCAAAAACGATTTTTTCTTTGCCAGTCTTTGGCGCATCTTATAAGGAACAGACTCATGGCAACTTCCGCATCCACTCCGGCCAAACGTGTTAAAAAACCTAAAGCCGCTGCCGCGACAGGCAGCGCCGCCACCGGGCAGGTGCAATCCCTGACACGTGGACTGAAATTGCTGGAATACATTGCCGAAGCTCAGGGCAGCGTGGCGCTGACTGATCTGGCACAGCAGGCCGGTTTACCGAATTCCACCACCCACCGTTTGCTGACCACCATGCAACAGCAGGGGTTTGTTCGTCAGGTCGGCGATTTGGGTTTGTGGACCATAGGTTCACATGCCTTTGTGGTGGGCAGCAGCTTCCTGCAAAGTCGTAATTTACTGGCGATGGTGCACCCGATGCTGCGCCGTCTGATGGAGGAATCTGGAGAAACGGTGAATCTGGCGGTACTGGATCACAGTGATTATCAGGCGATCATCATCGATCAGGTGCAATGCAATGCGCTGATGCGCATGTCCGCCCCCATCGGCGGAAAATTACCGATGCATGCTTCGGGCGCGGGGAAAGCTTTTCTTTCCACGCTGCCGGAAGAGCGGCTGGTGAAGTTGCTGCATAAAATCGGATTGCACAGCTATACGCCGCTGACCAAAACGTCTCCGGTAAACCTGAAACAGGAGCTGGCCGACACCCGTAAACGTGGGTATGCCTTTGATGATGAGGAACATGCACTTGGCCTGCGCTGCGTGGCGACCTGCATTTACGATGAGCATAATGATGCGTATGCCGCTATTTCGATTTCAGGCCCGATCTCGCGCATCACCGACGATCGTGTGACCGAGTTAGGTGCATTAGTTATCCATGCAGCGAAAGAAATTACGCAAGCCTATGGCGGTGGTAAGCATTAAAAGAGAAAATAGCGGGGTAGCAAATGGGCCGAAAGGCAGGCTACGGATTTTCAAGGACAGTCAGGATAACCTCTGTTTTTGAAAAATAGCACCCGTGTTTTATAAGGATATTTCACATTGAATCACAGAGAATTAAAATTGCTGGAAACCTATTTTTCTTTCGGACTTAAGGAAAAACATTTAGAAAGGATAAAAAAAGCCAATTCGCTAAAGTATCCTTTAATGCCAATGGAGGTTGTGTTGAACACCCCGCAAACGCCGGCAAGAAGAGATAAGATTTTCACTTTGCAACATAGCCTGGCCGAAGGTTATTCTATTACGCCTATTGAAGGATCCTCTATATTTAATCCGCCTTTAAATGGTCGCTTCTTGTTTGTTATTCTTTCCAGCAACCCTGCACAAATTTATTGCGGATTAGCTTACGACTCCATTAATCAGTTTTTAGCCTTCGAAAGTTCTGGCAGTAATAAATCTGACAGAGGCGCTGATGCAATGGGTAACGTATTTAATTCGACCACCCGGTGCGAAGTTGAAGGGCATACTTCACTGACACAATGCCAGGACGTGCTTTTTGCCGGAGACATGCTTTTCAATCATCGTACTTTAGTATCATGGAGTAACGCGAGCGGGCATTATCAACCTGCACCGGATCGCCGTCATACGAATCTCTATCCTAATATTAAGAAAATCCTTCCGGAGAGCCTTTTTAGTGCGTATGACTTTGAATGCCTGAGTACGGGCGCTGACAGACAATTTAGCTCGGCAGGTTCTGCAAGTTCGCGGGGCATGTCCGATATTTCAAGTTTTTCCTCCTTTGGCTCTCATTGCAGCAGAGCATCCAATATGAGTGATGGATATAACAGCTAAATAATCTCAGAATTTTTAATTATATATCAGGGTATTCAATGCCCTGATATATTTTTCAGACGCTGCTTTTGTCTGTAGGCATAAACATCTTCCACATGACCGCTCAGGATCCTCTGCTGGAGTCTTTGCCAGTAATCTGTTTTAAAGATATCGCCGTGTAGATTTTCCAGCACATGCCGAATGCGCGGATCAGTACACAGGAAATACCGAAACTCTTCCGGGAAAACATCTTGTGGCGCGATGCTGTACCAGGGTTCGCTGGCGAGTTCATCTTCGGGATAACGCGGTGCAGGGATATTGCGGAAATTCACTTCTGTCATATAACAAATTTCGTCGTAATCATAGAACACTACCCGTCCGTGGCGGGTGACACCGAAATTTTTAAACAACATGTCACCCGGAAAAACATTAGCCGCTGCCAGTTGTTTTATCGCGTTGCCATATTCTTCAATCATATCATACAGTTGCTGATCGCTCGCCTGTTCCAGATAGATATTCAGCGGTGTCATGCGTCTTTCAATGTAGAGATGTCGAAGCGCAATGCTGTTTCCCAGATCTTCTATTTTGGCCGGCACTTCGCGTAGTAATTCTGCCATGAGTTCAGGGCTGATATTTTTCTTCTCCAGAATAAAATGCTCGAACTCCTGGGTATCCGCCATTCGCCCCACGCGGTCGTGTTCTTTCACCAGCTGATAGCACGCCATAACCTGCGCTTCGGTGACCTCTTTTTGAGGTGAAAAACGGTCTTTAATCACCTTAAACACCCGGTCACTGCCCGGCAGGGTAAACACCAGCATCACCATTCCTTTTACGCCCGGTGCAATAATGAACGATTCATTTGTCTGCGCCATAAAGCGTAAATGCTCACGGTAACATTCGGTTTTGGCGTGCTTCTGGCAGCCGATCGCGCTGTAAAGTTCAGCGGTGGTTTTAGCGGGTAAAATCTCGCGCAACCATTCCACCAGCGTGCCCGGCTGAGGGGCATACACCATAAAATAGGAACGGGCAAAACCAAACACGATGCTGGCGTCATCGCTGCCCGTCAGGCAGGCATCGACAAATAATTCATTTTTATGGCTCAGATGTACCGGCAGCAACAGCGGAAAAGTCTGCTGATTAACGCGGATTTTTCCAATGACCCACGCCGCTTTGTTGCGGTAGAAAATTTCAGTCGCCATTTCAAGAACCGCATCTGAGAGTTCTGCCACGTCAAAACGCTGCTTCAGCACAGTGATGATTAATCCGACATCACGCCGGGCGTCTTCCCAGGGTAAACGTATCGGCAAATCATCAAGCACTTTCCCGAGGCGATCGGCGAGATGACCCTGTACCGGATACTGTCTGGCTAACGGACGCGCGCAATGTTGCGGACGGTGAACCGGCTGTTCGCTGAAAATAAAGAGTTTGTCTGCGGTCAGATCCCGATGTTTAAAGATCCGGCAGTAGACGGAATTAAAGAAACTTTCGGCAATTTCTGCCCGCGGATAGTCTGGCAGTAAACCGGAATAACAGCGCTTAACGCGGATAAGGAATGCCGCATCATAAAAATGCGGACCGGTAATGCATTTCAGCTGCGCGACCACCAGCCCGACATGATGATCATAAAGGTGGATCCGCTGTTTCATCGCCGCCTGTACAGCTGACCAGTCTGCCTGCTCGAAACGCTGCTGAGCCCCCGCAGTGACTTCCAGAAAACGGCCATACTGTGCATCGAATCCCTGCAAAATCGTCTGAGCAATCAACAACTCTATGCGCATAGTCTGGGTTCCTGAAGGCGAAATGCCCGGCTGACACCGGGCTGAAGAGAAATCAGTGAGGCGTTGGGGAAAACTGCTGTTCCTCCGTCGAACCGGTTAACGCAGTGACTGAAGAATGTCCGCCCTGAATGATGTTGGTGACCTTATCAAAGTAACCGGTCCCCACTTCCTGCTGATGCGAGGCAAAGGTATAGCCGCGCCCTATCGCCGCAAACTCCGGTTCCTGAACTTTTTCGACATAATGCTTCATGCCCTCACCCTGCGCGTAGGCATGTGCCAGATCAAACATGTTGAACCACATGCTATGGATACCCGCCAGCGTGATGAACTGGTACTGATAGCCCATCGCAGCAAGCTGATCCTGGAAGCTGGCAATGGTCTTGTCGTCGAGATTTTTCTTCCAGTTAAAGGATGGCGAACAGTTATAAGCCAGTAATTTTCCGGGGAATCTGGCGTGAATGGCGTCCGCAAAACGCCGGGCCAGCGCCAGATCTGGCGTAGAGGTTTCGCACCAGACGATGTCCGCATAAGGCGCATACGCCAGTCCGCGGCTGATCGCCTGCTCGATACCGGCATTCGTGCGGTAAAAACCTTCGTGTGTTCTCTCACCGGTAATAAACTGATTGTCATACGGGTCGCAGTCAGACGTCAGCAGATCCGCAGCGTCGGCATCGGTTCGGGCAACCAGTAGCGTCGGCACGCCAAGCACATCCGCAGCCAGACGCGCAGACACCAGTTTCTGCACCGCTTCCTGAGTCGGCACTAACACCTTGCCGCCCATATGACCGCACTTTTTCACCGCAGCAAGCTGGTCTTCAAAATGGACCGCCGCCGCACCCGCTTCAATCATGGATTTCATCAGTTCAAAGGCATTGAGTACGCCGCCAAAACCGGCTTCAGCATCGGCCACAATCGGCAGGAAATAGTCGGTATAGCCCGGCTGACCCGGTTCAATGTTATTCGACCATTGGATCTGATCTGCACGGCGGAAGGTGTTATTGATCCGCGCCACCACTTCAGGCACTGAATTCACCGGATATAACGACTGATCCGGATACATGCTGGAAGCAGTATTGGCGTCGGCGGCAACCTGCCAGCCGGAGAGATAAATGGCTTCAATACCGGCTTTTGCCTGCTGTAAAGCCTGACCGCCAGTCAACGCGCCGAGGCAGTTCACATAACCTTTGCGTGACGAGCCGTGCAATAAATTCCACAGACGGGAGGCTCCGTGCTGAGCCAGAGTACATTCCGGATTGACAGAACCGCGCAGACTGATCACTTGTGCTGCAGTGTAGGGGCGGGTGATCCCTGCCCAGCGGGGTTGTTTCCATGTTTCTTCAAGCTGCTGAATTTGCTGATTACGTGTTGTTTTCATGGCGAGTGCTCCGGTCTTTTTATAAGTAGGGTAAGAAAGATCAGGCCAGCAGCTGATAGCCCGGCAGAGTCAGGAAATCGATGAGTTCGTCCTGTGTGGTGATTTTTTCCATCAATGCAGCGGCCTGTGTGAAGCGACCGGCGCTGAAACGCTGTTCCCCCAGCTCCTGTTGGATCACCAGCATTTCCTCATTCAGCATGCGCCGGAACATCGGCTTGGTAACAAGCTGGCCATCGCTGAGCGTTTTACCGTGGTGGATCCACTGCCAGATCGAGGTGCGGGAAATTTCTGCGGTCGCCGCATCTTCCATCAGCCCGTAAATCGGCACGCAGCCGTTGCCGGAAATCCAGGCTTCGATGTACTGCACGGCCACGCGGATATTGGCGCGCATTCCCTCTTCAGTCCGCTCGCCGGAACAAGGCTCCAGCAACTGCTCTGCGGTGATACCAGCATCTTCCTCACGTAATACCTCAAGCTGATTTGAGCGATTACCCAGCACTTTATCGAACACTTCAAGCACGGTGTCAGCCAGCCCCGGATGCGCTATCCAGGTACCGTCATGCCCGTTTTTTGCCTCCAGCTCTTTGTCCGTTCTGACTTTGTTCAATACCCATTCGTTACGCCCGGCATCTTTGCTGGGAATAAATGCCGCCATTCCCCCCATCGCGAAGGCGCCGCGTCGATGGCAGGTTTTGATCAGTAATCGTGAGTAAGCGTTGAGGAAGGGCTGCGTCATGGTGACTGACTGGCGATCGGGAAGAACGCGATCGCCGTGATTTTTCAGCGTCTTGATATAGCTGAAGATGTAATCCCAGCGGCCACAATTCAGGCCAACGATGTGATCACGCAGGTGGTAAAGAATTTCGTCCATCTGAAAAACGGCGGGCAGGGTTTCAATCAGCACCGTCGCTTTGATCGTGCCGCGTGACAATCCCGCATAATCTTCGGCAAAGCTGAAGACCTTGCTCCACCAGTCAGCTTCCTGATAAGACTGCATTTTCGGCAGATAAAAATAAGGACCGCTGCCTTTTGATAACAAGGCGCGATGGTTGTGGAAAAAGTACAAAGCAAAATCAAACAGCGAACCGGGAATGGCTTCGCCCTGCCAGGTGACATGCTTTTCCGGCAGATGCAGACCCCGAACGCGGCAAATCAGCACGGCAGGGTCTGGCCTGAGCTGATAAATCTTGCCCGACTCATTGGTGTAGCTGATCGTGCCATTAACGGCGTCACGCAAGTTAATCTGCCCCTCGATGACTTTCTGCCAGTCCGGAGCCAGTGAATCTTCGAAATCCGCCATGAATACTTTTACATTGGCATTGAGCGCGTTAATGACCATTTTGCGTTCAACAGGGCCAGTGATTTCAACACGCCGGTCCTGTAAATCAGCAGGGATACTACGGATTTTCCATTCGGATTTTTTAATGGAATCAGTTTCCGAAATAAAATCAGGCAGCTCTCCCTGATCAATTCTCTGCTGTACAGCGATGCGTTCGGCCAGCAGGCGATTACGCTGTGGCGTGAAACGCATGACCAGTTCCGCAAGAAAATCGACGGCTTCCTCTGTCAGAATATGTGTTTCGTGCTCACCAAAACGGCGTGTGAAGCCAAGCTGACTGCGGATAATTTGCTCTGACATCGCTATTCTCCTGATTTATCTGCTTAATCTGCCAGACCGCCTCACTTAGCAGATACTTTTAGGGTAGAAAACAATCCAGCGTCGTCAGATGCAACGTTTGACGATTTGGCTCTGGTTATTTATTGCCCGATAGATTTAAGCGTAATCAGGATTTCCACAAAATCAAAAACGATTTCCATTTTATTTTAAATATAAATAATTTGTATTTATGATCAATAAGATATGAAGAAAATTAATTTTCAAAAAATGATAATGAATTTCGTAATTGCATATGGAATATGACGAAGGGGGATTTCTTAGAAGGGATAAATCTGGCAGACGTTGAAATGGAACAGACGATCGCGGGGATCGTCTGTCAGAACGTGCAAAGTATTACTCGAGGGTAGGGTTCATCTGGCGAAGATCAAACGGTGTGATTTGATAAACGTAGTAATTCAACCAGTTAGTGAAGAGCAAATGCCCGTGGCTACGCCAGGTCGCTTTAGGAGAGAGCTCTACATTATCCTGCGGGAAATAGTTATAGGGCATATCGGGAGAAAGACCGGCCGCGACATCTCGCAGATATTCACCGGCCAGCGTGCCTGCATCATATTCAGGATGGCCTGTAACGAACGCCATACGCTTATCTTTCGTCGCGAAAAGGTAAGCACCCGCTTCCTCTGACTCCGCCAGTATGTCGAGATCTGTGTACTGACGCAGCACATCTGCCGGAAAATCAGCATAGCGTGAATGTGGAGCCAGGAAGGTTTCATCAAACCCGCGGGTGAGCAGTGCGACAGATTGCAACGTCTGGTGCGGATATACGCCCGAGAGCTTGGTTTCACGGGTCATCTTGGGTATGTCGTACAACACATTTAAAGCAGCCTGAACGGCCCAGCAGACAAACAGCGTTGACGTGACATGTTCTTTTGCCCAATGAATAACCCGTTCAATCTCAGGCCAGTAAGCTACATCACAAAAATCGACCAGACCAAGAGGTGCGCCCGTGACGATCAGACCATCATAATTGTCATGCTGGATATCTTCGAAATCACAGTAGAAATTATTCAAATGCTCGGCGGGTGTATTTTTTGACTCGCGGCTGTCGATACGCAGCAGCTGCACATCTATCTGCAATGGAGAGTTGGAAAGCAGCCGCAAAAACTGATTTTCAGTCTCAATTTTTTTCGGCATCAGGTTGAGAACCAGCACCTTAAGAGGACGGATTTCCTGGGTTTTCGCACGTGAAGAGGTCATGACAAAGACATTCTCATTGCGCAGGAAATTAACGGCTGGTAAATCATCTGGAACCCGGATCGGCATAACAACTTCCTCACTGCATCCATTTATACGTTTAGACTTCTAGACAGCCGAAGATAACGGTTTTTTGAATCAATGTCGAGCCTGCATCCGGTAAGTGAAAATGTTTCAGCTTAGGTTATTAATTTAGAGGATCTGGTTATAAAGAAAGGAAAATAAGGGGCGGAGAGAGATAAAAAGAATGCTTCAGGATGTCAATTTATGCGGGTAATTGAACAATTAATGAACACGATTACTCAAATTCCACACAGCAAAAAGCCCTGTACGTCAGTACAGGGCTTTCCACTTGTTTGATGCCTGGCAGTTCCCTACTCTCGCATGGGGAGACCCCACACTACCATCGGCGCTACGGCGTTTCACTTCTGAGTTCGGCATGGGGTCAGGTGGGACCACCGCGCTAGTGCCGCCAGGCAAATTCTGTTTCATCCATAACGCGCACCTTAAGTCAGGCTTGCACTACGAACCAATCTCGGAACATTCAGCTGAAAATCTACTTCAGAGCCACTCTAAAACACCTTTGGTGTTGTAAGGTTAAGCCTCTCGGGTCATTAGTACTGGTTAGCTCAATGCATCGCTGCACTTACACACCCAGCCTATCAACGTCTTAGTCTTAAACGTCCCTTCAGGTGGCTTAAAGCCACAGGGAAGACTCATCTCGAGGCAAGTTTCGCGCTTAGATGCTTTCAGCGCTTATCTTTTCCGCATTTAGCTACCGGGCAATGCCATTGGCATGACAACCCGAACACCAGTGATGCGTCCACTCCGGTCCTCTCGTACTAGGAGCAGCCCCTCTCAATCTTCCAACGCCCACGGCAGATAGGGACCGAACTGTCTCACGACGTTCTAAACCCAGCTCGCGTACCACTTTAAACGGCGAACAGCCGTACCCTTGGGACCTACTTCAGCCCCAGGATGTGATGAGCCGACATCGAGGTGCCAAACACCGCCGTCGATATGAACTCTTGGGCGGTATCAGCCTGTTATCCCCGGAGTACCTTTTATCCGTTGAGCGATGGCCCTTCCATTCAGAACCACCGGATCACTATGACCTACTTTCGTACCTGCTCGAGCCGTCACTCTCGCAGTCAAGCTAGCTTATGCCATTGCACTAACCTCACGATGTCCGACCGTGATTAGCTAACCTTCGTGCTCCTCCGTTACTCTTTAGGAGGAGACCGCCCCAGTCAAACTACCCACCAGACACTGTCCTCACCCCGGATTACGGGGCCGAGTTAGAACATCAAACATTAAAGGGTGGTATTTCAAGGTTGGCTCCACGCAGACTGGCGTCCACGCTTCAAAGCCTCCCACCTATCCTACACATCAAGGCTCAATGTTCAGTGTCAAGCTATAGTAAAGGTTCACGGGGTCTTTCCGTCTTGCCGCGGGTACACTGCATCTTCACAGCGAGTTCAATTTCACTGAGTCTCGGGTGGAGACAGCCTGGCCATCATTACGCCATTCGTGCAGGTCGGAACTTACCCGACAAGGAATTTCGCTACCTTAGGACCGTTATAGTTACGGCCGCCGTTTACCGGGGCTTCGATCAAGAGCTTCGCATTGCTGCTAACCCCATCAATTAACCTTCCGGCACCGGGCAGGCGTCACACCGTATACGTCCACTTTCGTGTTTGCACAGTGCTGTGTTTTTATTAAACAGTTGCAGCCAGCTGGTATCTGCGACTGGCTTCAGCTCCGGGAGCAAGTCCCTTCACCTACGCGCCAGCGTGCCTTCTCCCGAAGTTACGGCACCATTTTGCCTAGTTCCTTCACCCGAGTTCTCTCAAGCGCCTGAGTATTCTCTACCTGACCACCTGTGTCGGTTTGGGGTACGATTTCGTGTTACCTGGAGCTTAGAGGCTTTTCCTGGAAGCATGGCATCAACTACTTCACCACCGTAGTGGCTCGTTATCACGCCTCAGGGTTAGTATGTAACCGGATTTACCAAGTCACACCCCCTACACGCTTGAACCGGGACAACCGTCGCCCGGCTAGCCTAGCCTTCTCCGTCCCCCCTTCGCAGTAACACCAAGTGCTGGAATATTAACCAGCTTCCCATCGACTACGCTTTTCAGCCTCGCCTTAGGGGTCGACTCACCCTGCCCCGATTAACGTTGGACAGGAACCCTTGGTCTTCCGGCGTGCGGGTTTTTCACCCGCATTATCGTTACTTATGTCAGCATTCGCACTTCTGATACCTCCAGCAACCCTCACAGGTCACCTTCGACGGCTTACAGAACGCTCCCCTACCCAACAACGCCTAAGCGTCGCTGCCGCAGCTTCGGTGCATGGTTTAGCCCCGTTACATCTTCCGCGCAGGCCGACTCGACCAGTGAGCTATTACGCTTTCTTTAAATGATGGCTGCTTCTAAGCCAACATCCTGGCTGTCTATGCCTTCCCACATCGTTTCCCACTTAACCATGACTTTGGGACCTTAGCTGGCGGTCTGGGTTGTTTCCCTCTTCACGACGGACGTTAGCACCCGCCGTGTGTCTCCCGTGATAACATTCTTCGGTATTCGTAGTTTGCATCGAGTTGGTAAGCCGGGATGGCCCCCTAGTCGAAACAGTGCTCTACCCCCGAAGATGAGTTCACGAGGCGCTACCTAAATAGCTTTCGGGGAGAACCAGCTATCTCCCGGTTTGATTGGCCTTTCACCCCCAGCCACAAGTCATCCGCTAATTTTTCAACATTAGTCGGTTCGGTCCTCCAGTTAGTGTTACCCAACCTTCAACCTGCCCATGGCTAGATCACCGGGTTTCGGGTCTATACCTTGCAACTTGACGCCCAGTTAAGACTCGGTTTCCCTACGGCTCCCCTATACGGTTAACCTTGCTACAAAATATAAGTCGCTGACCCATTATACAAAAGGTACGCAGTCACCCAACAAAGTAGGCTCCCACTGCTTGTACGTACACGGTTTCAGGTTCTATTTCACTCCCCTCGCCGGGGTTCTTTTCGCCTTTCCCTCACGGTACTGGTTCACTATCGGTCAGTCAGGAGTATTTAGCCTTGGAGGATGGTCCCCCCATATTCAGACAGGATGTCACGTGTCCCGCCCTACTCATCGAACTCACAATGCATGCATTTTTGTGTACGGGACTATCACCCTATACTGTGCGACTTTCCAGACGCTTCCACTAACACATACGCTGATGTTGGTTCTGGGCTCTTCCCCGTTCGCTCGCCGCTACTGGGGGAATCTCGGTTGATTTCTTTTCCTCGGGGTACTTAGATGTTTCAGTTCCCCCGGTTCGCCTTGCATGGCTATGTATTCACCATGCAATAGTGTGTCGAAACACACTGGGTTTCCCCATTCGGGTATCGTCGGTTATAACGGTTCATATCACCTTACCGACGCTTTTCGCAGATTAGCACGCCCTTCATCGCCTCTGACTGCCTAGGCATCCACCGTGTACGCTTAGTCGCTTAACCTCACAACCCGAAGGTGTCTTAAAGACATCGTCGCGCTGCGATTATTTGAGAGACTCTGTTACAGACTAATCCACCACTCAGTACTTCTACGGAGAGTGATGTTCAGCTGTAAACTTTCAATTTTCAGCTTGTTCCAGATTGTTAAAGAGCAATATCTTAAACACGACTCGTTAAAGTCATCTTTAAGATATTCGGTGATAATGTCTTTCACACATTATCGGAGTGGCGTCCCCAAGGGGATTCGAACCCCTGTTACAGCCGTGAAAGGGCAGTGTCCTAGGCCTCTAGACGATGGGGACACGAAAAATCCGCACCAGACCACGCCGTGGTTTGGCACTTTTCGCATCAGCGTAAGGTTGCCCTTACCGCATCAACAGGTGCTCTTGCTCATTAATTTCATCAGACAATCTGTGTGGACACTGCACAATGCGTATCTTTAGGTAAGGAGGTGATCCAACCGCAGGTTCCCCTACGGTTACCTTGTTACGACTTCACCCCAGTCATGAATCACAAAGTGGTAAGCGCCCTCCCGAAGGTTAAGCTACCTACTTCTTTTGCAACCCACTCCCATGGTGTGACGGGCGGTGTGTACAAGGCCCGGGAACGTATTCACCGTAGCATTCTGATCTACGATTACTAGCGATTCCGACTTCATGGAGTCGAGTTGCAGACTCCAATCCGGACTACGACATACTTTATGAGGTCCGCTTGCTCTCGCGAGTTTGCTTCTCTTTGTATATGCCATTGTAGCACGTGTGTAGCCCTACTCGTAAGGGCCATGATGACTTGACGTCATCCCCACCTTCCTCCGGTTTATCACCGGCAGTCTCCTTTGAGTTCCCACCATTATGTGCTGGCAACAAAGGATAAGGGTTGCGCTCGTTGCGGGACTTAACCCAACATTTCACAACACGAGCTGACGACAGCCATGCAGCACCTGTCTCAGAGTTCCCGAAGGCACTAAGCTATCTCTAGCGAATTCTCTGGATGTCAAGAGTAGGTAAGGTTCTTCGCGTTGCATCGAATTAAACCACATGCTCCACCGCTTGTGCGGGCCCCCGTCAATTCATTTGAGTTTTAACCTTGCGGCCGTACTCCCCAGGCGGTCGACTTAACGCGTTAGCTCCGGAAGCCACGCCTCAAGGGCACAACCTCCAAGTCGACATCGTTTACAGCGTGGACTACCAGGGTATCTAATCCTGTTTGCTCCCCACGCTTTCGCACCTGAGCGTCAGTCTTTGTCCAGGGGGCCGCCTTCGCCACCGGTATTCCTCCAGATCTCTACGCATTTCACCGCTACACCTGGAATTCTACCCCCCTCTACAAGACTCTAGCTTGCCAGTTTCAAATGCAGTTCCCAAGTTAAGCTCGGGGATTTCACATCTGACTTAACAAACCGCCTGCGTGCGCTTTACGCCCAGTAATTCCGATTAACGCTTGCACCCTCCGTATTACCGCGGCTGCTGGCACGGAGTTAGCCGGTGCTTCTTCTGCGAGTAACGTCAATGTACAGTGCTATTAACACTGAACCCTTCCTCCTCGCTGAAAGTGCTTTACAACCCTAAGGCCTTCTTCACACACGCGGCATGGCTGCATCAGGCTTGCGCCCATTGTGCAATATTCCCCACTGCTGCCTCCCGTAGGAGTCTGGACCGTGTCTCAGTTCCAGTGTGGCTGGTCATCCTCTCAGACCAGCTAGGGATCGTCGCCTAGGTGAGCCATTACCCCACCTACTAGCTAATCCCATCTGGGCACATCCGATGGCGTGAGGCCCGAAGGTCCCCCACTTTGCTCTTGCGAGGTCATGCGGTATTAGCTACCGTTTCCAGTAGTTATCCCCCTCCATCAGGCAGTTTCCCAGACATTACTCACCCGTCCGCCGCTCGTCACCCAGAGAGCAAGCTCTCCTGTGCTACCGCTCGACTTGCATGTGTTAGGCCTGCCGCCAGCGTTCAATCTGAGCCATGATCAAACTCTTCAATTAAAAGTTCGATTTGCTTAAACACGTTAAGCGGTGCTCAAAAATTAACTTTCGTAATAATTCACTAAAATGAATTACTGCTTGGTCACTCTTTAAGACTTGATATTTTTTGCCACCGAGGTGGCTGATATCGTCTTGTGAGTGCCCACACAGATTGTCTGATAAATTGTTAAAGAGCAGTGAGTTACGCGCTTTCGCTTGCTAACTCGAGGTGGCGTATATTACGCTTTCCTCATTCAGTGTCAACCGTTTATTTCATCCGGTCATCACTGCTTTTAATATTTCCGACCCGGTTACTTCGTGATGTTGTTCACGTTGTTCCCTGTCGATGGAGCGGCATTATAGGGAGTTCTGAGCAGGCCGCAAGAGGTAATTTTAAGAAAAAACACCGTTTGCTGCATTACACAGCAAACACACTGCTTATACCGTCTTTTGCACAGATTTATCCACAGAGGCACAGGAATCTCAAATTTTGCGAGCGTCGCGCAATCGTTTTCGCTACAATTTCGCGCGTCAGTTTTCATTGCCCTTTACGGGTGATAAATGAAAAGTCAGTCGCCGAAGGGAAGTTATCTGAGTTCAATCCCGCGTTTTTCTGCGAATTGCTCTATATAGAGAGAAGAAAAGCATCATTGCATTCAGATAACGCTCTTTACTGCGACTCCAAAGCCAAGGATATAACCACCATGCAACAATCTCGTCCAATCCGCCGCGCCCTGCTCAGTGTTTCTGACAAAGCCGGTATCGTAGAATTCGCCCAGGCCCTGTCTTCGCGTGGTGTTGAATTGCTTTCCACTGGCGGTACCGCCAGCCTGTTGGCTAAAGCCGGTCTGCCAGTCACTGAAGTGTCTGACTACACGGGTTTCCCGGAAATGATGGATGGACGCGTCAAAACCCTGCACCCGAAAGTACACGGTGGGATCCTCGGTCGTCGCGGGAAAGATGATGAAATTATGGCGCAGCATTCTATTGCGCCAATCGACATGGTGGTCGTTAATCTTTATCCGTTCGCACAAACCGTCGCGCGCCCGGACTGTTCACTGGAAGATGCCGTAGAAAACATTGATATCGGCGGCCCGACCATGGTTCGCTCAGCAGCAAAGAACCATAAAGATGTGGCGATCGTAGTAAAAAGCAGTGACTACGATGCTGTCATTGCCGAGATGGATGCCAATGGCAGCTCGCTGACGCTGGCGACCCGTTTCAATCTGGCGATTAAAGCCTTCGAGCATACGGCTTCTTACGACGGCATGATTGCGAACTACTTCGGCACAATGGTCCCGGCTTATCACGGCGATACTGAATCAGCTTCCGGCCAGTTCCCGCGCACGCTGAATCTTAGCTATATAAAGAAACAAGATATGCGTTATGGCGAGAACAGCCACCAGAACGCTGCCTTCTATATAGAAGAGAACGTCAGTGAAGCGTCGGTTGCTACCTCGACTCAGCTTCAGGGCAAGGCGCTTTCCTATAACAACATTGCGGATACCGACGCAGCTCTGGAATGCGTGAAAGAATTTTCGGAGCCCGCCTGCGTTATCGTTAAACATGCCAACCCTTGCGGCGTGGCTGTCGGCAACAACATTCTGGCCGCTTACGAGCGCGCCTATCAGACTGACCCGACATCGGCTTTCGGCGGCATTATTGCCTTTAACCGCGAACTGGATGCTGAAACGGCAAAAGCCATCATCAGCCGTCAGTTTGTGGAAGTGATCATCGCGCCATCCGTCAGTGCCGACGCACTCGCTTTGACCGCCGCGAAACAAAACGTCCGCGTGCTGACCTGCGGCCAGTGGCAAGATCGCCAGAATGCGCTCGACTTCAAACGTGTTAACGGCGGCCTGCTGGTTCAGGATCGTGATTTGGGTATGGTTGAAGCGGCCGATCTGCGCGTGGTATCTGAGCGCCAGCCGACTGAGCAGGAACTGACAGATGCGCTGTTTTGCTGGAAGGTGGCAAAATTCGTCAAATCCAACGCCATTGTTTATGCGCGTGACAAAATGACCATCGGTATCGGCGCTGGGCAGATGAGCCGCGTTTACTCCGCCAAAATTGCCGGTATTAAAGCCGCCGATGAAGGTCTGGAAGTTGCCGGTTCCGTAATGGCCTCCGACGCTTTCTTCCCGTTCCGCGACGGGATCGATGCCGCAGCAGCCGTCGGCATTACCTGCGTTATCCAGCCAGGTGGTTCTATCCGTGACGATGAAGTGATCGCTGCGGCTAACGAACACGGCATTACGATGCTGTTTACCGATATGCGCCACTTCCGTCATTAATTTTCTTTTAGCGGGTGCGATGCGCCCGCTCATCCGGAGTCTTCGAATGAATATTTTAATTATCGGTAACGGCGGGCGTGAACATGCACTGGCATGGAAGGCATCGCAGTCACCTCTGGCTGATAAAGTCTTTGTGGCACCTGGTAACGCCGGTACCGCACTGGAACCGTTGCTGGAAAATGTTGATATTGCCGCTACGGATATCGCAGGATTACTGGCCTTCGCTCAAAGCAATGATGTCGGCCTGACCATTGTCGGCCCTGAAGCGCCGCTGGTCATCGGTGTCGTGGATGCTTTCCGCGCCGCGGGTCTGAAAATCTTTGGCCCGACGCAGGAAGCTGCGCAGCTTGAAGGCTCTAAAGCTTTCACCAAAGATTTCCTGGCTCGCCACAACATTCCAAGCGCTGATTATCAGAACTTCACCGACATCGAACCTGCGCTGGCTTACCTGCGCAGCAAAGGCGCGCCGATTGTTATCAAAGCCGACGGTCTGGCCGCAGGTAAAGGTGTCATTGTGGCAATGACACTGAAAGAAGCCGAAGACGCCGTTCACGACATGCTGGCAGGAAATGCTTTCGGTGATGCAGGCCATCGCATCGTTATTGAGGAATTCCTCGACGGCGAAGAGGCCAGTTTCATCGTCATGGTCGACGGTTCCAATGTATTGCCGATGGCTACCAGTCAGGATCACAAACGCGTGGGTGATGGCGACAGCGGCCCGAACACCGGCGGAATGGGGGCCTATTCTCCGGCGCCCGTCGTGACGGACGAAATCCATCAGCGTGTCATGGATCAGGTGATCTGGCCAACGGTTCGCGGTATGGCGGCGGAAAACAACACGTACACCGGTTTTCTGTATGCAGGTCTGATGATCTCCGCTGACGGCCAGCCGAAAGTGATCGAATTCAACTGCCGTTTCGGCGATCCGGAAACACAACCGATCATGTTACGTCTGCGCTCGGATCTGGTGGATCTTTGTCTGGCGGGTGCAGAAGGTCGTCTGGGCGATAAAACCTCCGAGTGGGACCCGCGTCCTTCTCTCGGGGTTGTACTGGCCGCCGGCGGTTATCCGGGTGACTATCAGAATGGCGAAGTGATCCACGGTCTGCCACTGGAAGAAGTGCCGGACGGCAAAGTCTTCCATGCGGGAACCCGGTTGCAGGATGAGCGCGTAGTGACCAGCGGTGGCCGCGTGCTGTGTGTCACGGCTTTGGGTAAAACCGTGGAAGCCGCTCAGCAGCGTGCGTATGACCTAGCGAAAGGTATCCAATGGGAAGGCAGCTTCTGCCGTAAAGATATTGGTTATCGCGCGATTGACCGCGAGCGTAATCAGTAAACCTCTGTCGCAGCAAGATGATCAAAAAAGGCACGCTTCGGCGTGCCTTCTCTTTTATTGCCAGGGAAATCAGAGATCAGACTCTTTCGGCTCCCAGCTGCAGAAATCTTCATTGGCCACTAACAGCAATTCATTTCCTTCCGGCGCAGTCAGCCAGGCTAACCCGAGTTGATCGTTACTGCGACTGGCACGTTTTGCCAGCCAGACCTGCGAGCGAACCGTCAGTGTCGGTGTCACCTTCTCGCCCGCGCAGGTGGTTATTACACCCTGACGCCAGCGGGCCTGCACCAGCCGGACATTCCCGGCCTGCAGTGCGCTACTCACATCGAGAATTTTAGCCGCTTCGTATTTATAGCGTTCGATGTCATCTGAGGATAATTTTTCACGTCGCTCAGGAAGTTGACGCTGCATAAAGCTGACATTGCCGCCCTCATCGAAACGAAGCATCACGCCCAAATCAGTTTTGGTCGCATGCGTTTCTTTCACAAGGTGAACTTGCCCCTCCTGAAATTCATACCGTGTGATGATCGTATCGCCGCCAAAATAGGGGCTGTAGACATTGAGAATGGTTTGGGGCTGGTTCTGGGCATTGTTTTCGCGCCATACACGGTTAATACCCTGATCGGCAACATAGCCACTGGCGAAGAACTGCGGGGTCGTGTCTTTTGAACTGCAACCCACCAGACTAAGAACCAGTAAACCTGCTACCAGCCTGGGGGTGATAAACTGAAGGGGCTTCAGAGCCCCTCCGCTTATTCTTTTCACTGCAAGCAATTACTTAACAGCGTCTTTCAGAGCTTTACCAGAAACGAACGCAGGCACGTTGGCAGCTGCGATTTTGATTTCTTTACCAGTCTGTGGGTTACGACCAGTACGCTCGTTACGATGATTTACCTTGAAAGTCCCGAAACCAACCAATTGTACAGCATCACCTTCTTTCAGAGACTCGGTAATAGCAGACAGAGTAGATTCAAGAGCAACTTTGGCCTGTGCTTTGGAAAGATCAGCTTTGTCCGCAATTACATCAATCAGTTGAGTCTTGTTCATAAGTTATCCTTTACAGTGTGTTTATCGTTTGCAAAGCATCGAGTGCGACGGATATGCCGATTGACAGCACCCTCCTGCATACACGCACCGATAGCCACTTTTTTTACGCACCCCAAATGTAGACCAGACAGGGTGCGGATGTGAAGCCTTAAGGCACGACAAATCAGGCGTTAAATCACGTTTTCTTGCCTTATTGCGCTAAATTTATGCCAATGTTACTGACAGCGGCTTCACGCAGGTCAGAACGTAACCCTTTTATTAATTCCAGGTCACGCTCCTCACAGTCAGCCAACAGGCGAAAAATCTCCCATTGGATGTCCCATTCTTCTTCAACAGCAGGAATGACTTTAAGCTCTTCATCGGTCATTTCTTTACCGGCCTGAGTCATTTCCAGCATCGCGACAGTACGAATTGACGTCTCACTGACGGCAACCGCGTGAGACAGCGTTTCGCCACTCAGACGCGAATGAATTAACTCGCCCAGAGCGATACACGCATCAATGGCCGGATACACCCCATAGATGTCGTAATCGTCGGAAGAAGGCACGGCCTCCTCCAGTTTTTCGAGCTGTGAGTCAAAATTGACCTTGGCGTCTTTCACCACCAGCGTTTCCCAGATTAAATCCAGGATGCGGCGGTAAACCTGCGGCTCACCAAACCCGGTTTCCAGGCAAAATGCCTGATAGTTCGGGTACATGCGCTCACACAAGCTCGCCATAAACGTCACGTGTTGCCAGCTTTCCAGCTTTTCGAGACGTAAATGAATTGGATTACGTAACATGAGTTGATCTCGTTAACTTTTCTGCGCGGGAGTTTACCTGAAATTAATCAATATCCCTATTCCTTGATTCCTAAAGATCATCACTCAACCGTTGCCAGCGTTGAAACGCTGCACGATTTGACGCCACGGCATCCGCCCAACGCGTAGGCTCCGGCAAACGATATTGCCGCATGCAATGCTCGACCCAATAACGCGCCGATTCCATGCTGATGCGATGACCCGGAGAGATGAACAATGGATTACAGCGTAGCTTACTGCGCCAGACCCAGCCAATCTGTTCATCCCCGTCGTACAACGCCTGATGGCTGTGCAATGCCTCACCGAGGGGCAGAGACTTACCGCATAACCGGCTTTTCGCGACACCAATCGTCGGCACGTCGATCATCAGGCCAAAATGACTGGCCACGCCCAGACGGCGAGGATGTGCGATCCCCTGACCATCCACCATCACCAAATCGGGGCGTGAGCTGATTTGCTGCCAGGCCTGGAGTAATGCGGGAAGTTCACGGAAGGAGAGGAAACCAGGGATATACGGCATGACCGTCGGGATGCGGGCAATCTGATATTCCACCAGCTCAAGCGTTGGGTAACTCAGAACCGCCACCGCAGCGCGGGTGACTTCACCGCCCTGTTCGAAGCCGACGTCTACACCGGCGATCAGCGCCGGTGTGGTGAAACCAGGAGGATCCTGCAGTTCGATCTGATCTGCGAGGATCCGTTGCTCTTCACGTAATGCGCGGGTATCGATCATCCGGGATCTTACTCGTGATACTGACGGGACAAGCTGTGTACCGCTTCCACGAAAGCGCCGGCATTTTCCGGCGGCACATCCTGATGGATGCCGTGACCCAGATTAAACACGTGACCATTACCTTTGCCGAAGCCTGCCAGAATAGTCTCCACTTCCTGCTCGATGCGCACTGGTGAGGCATACAGCATGGAAGGATCCATATTGCCCTGAATCGCCACTTTATCGCCCACACGGCGGCGTGCATCGGCAATATCCGTTGTCCAGTCCAGACCCAGCGCATCACAACCTGTTGCGGCCATCGCTTCCAGCCACTGACCGCCGCCTTTGGTGAACAGCGTCACGGGCACGCGACGACCTTCGTTTTCACGGATCAAACCATCAACGATTTTATGCATATAGTTAAGGGAGAATTCACGGTAATCGCGTGGCGTCAGCACACCGCCCCAGGTGTCAAAGATCATCACCGACTGCGCGCCCGCTTTAATCTGGGCGTTGAGGTAAAGGATGACGCTGTCGGCAACTTTATCCAGCAGCAAATGCATGGTCGCCGGATCGGCATACATCATCTTTTTGATTTTAGTGAAAGCTTTGCTGCTGCCACCTTCAACCATATATGTCGCCAGCGTCCACGGACTGCCGGAGAAACCGATAAGCGGGACTTCACCTTTAAGGTTTTTACGGATGGTGCGCACGGCGTTCATCACGTAGCCCAGTTCCATTTCAGGATCGGGGACCGGCAGCTTTTCGACATCGGCACGGTTGGTCAGCGGAGAAGAAAAACGCGGGCCTTCACCGGCTTCGAAATACAACCCTAACCCCATCGCATCAGGAATGGTCAGGATGTCGGAGAACAGAATGGCCGCATCCAGCGGATAGCGGCGCAGCGGCTGCAAGGTCACTTCACAAGCCAGCTCCGCATTCTTGCACAGCGACATAAAATCACCGGCCACGGCACGGGTTTCTTTATATTCTGGCAAATAGCGGCCTGCCTGACGCATCATCCATACCGGCGTGATGTCCACCGGTTGACGTAACAGGGCGCGCAGGTAACGGTCATTTTTCAACTCATTCATTCTGGTTCTTTCCTTCAGTATTCGGGCGGCACGGCATTCATCTGGCGGCATTCTAACACGCAACACTTACGCTACACGTCGTCTTCATCGCTCGCGGCGCGGCATAGCGCCACAGTGTCTTCGATCAGTCGACGCGCGATGGTGCCCGGCGGCGGCAATAACGGCAGGGCGTCATAACGATACCAGCCCGCATTCAGCAGCTCTTTCGGATCGTGCTGAATATCACCGCTGTCATAGTCAGCCATAAAAGCCATCATCAGCGAATTCGGGAAAGGCCATGGCTGCGAGCTGACGTAGCGCACGTTTTTCACGCGAACGTGACTCTCTTCCATGACTTCGCGCGCCACGGTTTCTTCCAGCGTTTCGCCGACTTCAACAAAACCGGCCAGCACCGTGTGAATTCCGTTACGGTGGCGGACATGCTGCGCCAGCAGAATTTCATCACCCCGGCGGATAGCCACGATAATGCACGGCGCAATTTGCGGATAATAGCGTTCACGACAGTGGCTACAGAGCGCAGCCCACTCGGTTTTACTGACCTGCATTTCGTGGCCGCAGTAACCGCAGAATTTATGAGATCGATAAAATTCAGCCAGTTGCACACCGCGCCCGACCAGCTGGAATAATCCTCGATCCTGATCGAGCAACTGGCGGGCCGACACCATGTGGTTGTGCATCGCCTGACGCACCAGCCAGACCGGCTCGCCCTGCCACTCGCCAATCTGACGTGCCGTTTTGCCGGTCAGAGAGAATTGCGTTGCACTGCCAAACGGCAGTTCACCTTCAGGCAGCCATAGCTTGCCTTCATGGCTGATGACCCACCAGCCGTTATGTTGCTCTGTGATCTGTAATTCCATAATTGTTGTTGCATAACCTCGACGAGACTGACAATCTGAGACAGAAATTTAACATTAGTAACCTTCACATTTTGGTTACTTTTTTATCGCTCACGGAGTCAACCATGCTAAATCGTCTGGAAAGACTGACCCAACGCGTTGGTGGCAGTAATGAGTTAGTAGACCAATGGCTGCACGCGCGCAAAGAACTGCTGGTTGCATACTGCACACTGGTCGGTCTGAAACCCAATAAAGAAAAACATACCCCACTGAATGAAAAAGCGCTGGATAACTTTTGTCATAACCTGGTGGACTATCTCTCTGCCGGCCATTTCCATCTTTATCAGCGGATAATCGATGAAGTCGCCAGCGCAGGCAGCTCAGTTAAATCACAAGCTGCCAAAATATACCCTGCGCTGGAGCTGAACACTGAAACTATCATGGCTTTCCATGACAGTTACACAGAAAATGATATTGATGATGACAATGCTTTCGCCTTCCATTATGCATTATCCGATATTGGTGAAGCGTTGGATGCGCGTTTTCAGCTTGAAGATCAATTAATTATCCTGGCATTTGATCCGGTCGATGGCACACCTTTACCGCCTGCCAACGACGATCATCTCGCCAGACCGGCTTAAGCCGTTTGAAGTTTAGACCCTGCGAAGGGTTGTAGTTTTATCATCGGCCTCCTATATTGAGGCTTCTTGTCGGAGTGCCTAGCGCATAATTTTCCTCACGGAGATTACGCCAGGCTGAGACCGTTAATTCGGGATCCGCGGAACCTGATCGGGTTAGTACCCGCGAAGGGAACAAGAGTAATGTTATGCGTTTTGCGCGATTTGGCATCAGCCTGTATCAGGTCGCCTGCGCTAAACCGCCCATTTTTACTCCTGCCGTAAACCTCCAGACAAGCAATTTTCCATCACGTTTTTTTGCGAGGAATTTGCTATGTCGAGTACCCAAAAACCCGTTATTTCTGAAAAGAAACCCTCTGGTCGCCGTGAACAACGTGCGCAGGCTCAGTCGTTTATCGACAGCCTGCAGGGCGAAGCCTTTCCTAATTCCCGACGTATTTATCTGCAAGGCTCTCGCGCAGATCTCCGCGTGCCGATGCGTGAAATACAGCTCAGTCCGACGCTGACAGGCGGCGGCAAAGACAATCCAAAATACGAAGAGAACGAAGCCATCCCGGTGTATGAAACGGCCGGGCCTTATGGCGACCCGGAAGCGTCCATCGACGTTCATGCCGGGCTGGCAAAATGCCGCGCCAGCTGGATCGCCGACCGGGCTGATACCGAAGAACTTCCGCAGGTCAGCTCCGGCTTTACCCAGCAACGTCTGGCCGATGACGGATTGGATCACCTGCGCTTCGAACTTCTGCCGCGCCCGCGAAAAGCCATGTCCGGTAAAAATGTTACGCAGCTGCATTACGCGCGAAAAGGCATCATTACCCCTGAAATGGAATTCATCGCTCTTCGCGAAAATATGGGCCGCGAGCGGATCCGCGGCGAAGTATTGCGGCAGCAACATCCGGGTGAAAGTTTCGGTGCGCATCTTCCTGCCAATATCACGCCGGAGTTTGTACGTCAGGAAGTCGCCGCCGGTCGCGCGATTATTCCCGCCAATATCAATCATCCCGAATCAGAGCCAATGATCATTGGCCGAAACTTCCTGGTGAAGGTTAACGCCAATATCGGCAACTCCGCAGTGACGTCATCTATCGAAGAAGAAGTCGAGAAGCTGGTGTGGTCGACACGCTGGGGCGCAGACACGGTGATGGATCTCTCCACCGGTCGCTACATCCACGAAACCCGTGAGTGGATCCTGCGTAACAGCCCGGTGCCCATTGGTACAGTGCCGATTTATCAGGCGCTGGAGAAAGTGAACGGCGTTGCCGAAGACCTCAACTGGGAAATGTTCCGCGATACGCTCCTGGAGCAGGCCGAACAAGGCGTCGATTACTTCACTATCCATGCAGGCGTATTACTGCGTTATGTGCCGATGACCGCCAAACGGCTGACAGGTATTGTGTCGCGCGGCGGTTCGATTATGGCGAAATGGTGCCTTTCCCATCATCGCGAAAGTTTCCTGTTTGAACATTTCCGCGAAATCTGCGAAATCTGCGCAGCCTATGATGTTTCTCTTTCCTTGGGCGATGGCCTGCGTCCGGGTTCAATTCAGGATGCGAATGACGAAGCGCAATTCGCTGAATTACGCACGCTGGGCGAGCTGACCAAAATTGCCTGGGAATATGACGTGCAGGTGATGATCGAAGGGCCGGGGCATGTCCCCATGCAGATGATCCGCCGCAATATGACCGAAGAACTTGAGCACTGCCACGAAGCACCTTTCTATACGCTTGGGCCTCTGACCACCGATATCGCACCGGGTTATGACCATTTCACCTCCGGGATTGGTGCGGCAATGATTGGCTGGTTCGGCTGCGCCATGCTGTGTTATGTCACGCCGAAAGAACATCTCGGTCTGCCGAACAAAGAAGACGTTAAGCAGGGTCTGATTACCTACAAAATCGCAGCGCACGCCGCCGATTTAGCTAAAGGTCATCCGGGCGCGCAAATTCGTGATAATGCCATGTCGAAGGCGCGGTTCGAATTCCGCTGGGAAGATCAGTTTAACCTCGCGCTCGATCCGGCAACGGCGCGTGCCTATCACGATGAAACATTGCCGCAGGAATCCGGCAAAGTCGCACACTTCTGCTCAATGTGCGGCCCGAAATTCTGCTCCATGAAAATCACGCAGGAAGTGCGCGATTACGCCGCCGCACTGGAAGCTCAGGCGCAGCCGGTTGAGATCGTGGAATCAGGAATGGCACAGATGTCTGCTGAATTCCGTTCACGAGGCAGTGAGCTTTACCACCCTGCCACGGAGATCAACAAATGAATCCGTCCGCTCAGTCTTTTCCAGCCGTTCCCTTCCATCTCGGTTTATACCCGGTCGTGGATACCGTGGAATGGATTGCCCGCCTGCTGGAGGCGGGCGTTAAAACGCTGCAACTGCGGGTGAAAGACTTACCCGATGAGGAAGTTGAACCGGCGGTTATCGAGGCCATCGCGCTGGGGAAAAAATATCAGGCGCGGTTATTCATCAATGATTACTGGCGACTGGCAGTAAAACATCAGGCATACGGCGTGCATCTCGGGCAGGAGGATCTGGACACTGCCGATTTGCAGGCCATTTATCAGGCCGGTCTGCGCCTGGGCGTTTCGACGCATGACGACGCAGAACTGGCGCGTGCCGTGGCGGTCAACCCTTCTTACATCGCTCTCGGGCATATCTTCCCGACACAAACCAAAGATATGCCGTCTGCCCCGCAGGGTCTGGCAGAACTGACCCGACACATTAAGCAACTCGACGGCAGTTTTCCGACGGTAGCCATCGGCGGTATCAGCATTGAACGCGCGCCGTCGGTTCTCGATTGCGGTGTCGGCAGCATCGCAGTGGTCAGCGCGATTACCCAGGCGTCAGACTGGCGAGCCGCCACCGCCGAACTGCTGGCCTTATGCGCCAGCAAGGTGCCGGAAGATGCTTAACGATGCGGCCTTTATGCGCTACAGCCGCCAGCTGATGCTGGAGGAATTCGGCCCGCAGGCGCAGGAAAAATTGCAGGCCGCTAAAGTGCTGATTGTCGGGCTTGGCGGTTTGGGCTCTCCCGCCGCCTTGTATCTGGCGGCGGCGGGCGTGGGCACGCTGTTTCTGGCCGATGACGATCAGGTCCATCTCACTAATCTGCAAAGACAAATTCTTTACCGTACGGCAGATCTGGATCAGCCCAAAGCCACAGTGGCAAAGCGCGAATTGCTACGCCTTAATCCGTTATGTGAAATCATTGCTCTCACTCAAAGGCTGACCGGGGAGGCATTGCAGCAGGCCGTAGCGGGTGCCGATGTCGTTTTGGATTGCAGCGACAACATGGAAACCCGACATGCGGTCAACAAAGCCTGCGTGGATACCGGCAAAACGTTAATCAGCGGCAGTGCCGTCGGATTCAGCGGGCAGTTACTGGTCATTCAGACACCCTACGCGCATGGCTGTTATGCCTGTCTCTATCCGGATCGGGAAACCGTGCAGCGTAACTGCCGCACTTCCGGCGTGCTTGGCCCGGTCGTTGGCACCATCGGCACGTTACAGGCGCTGGAAGCTCTGAAAATACTGGCGGGGTTGCCCAGCACATTGAACGGGAAGCTGCGGCTGTTCGACGGTAAAACGCAAAACTGGCGTTCGCTGCAACTTACACGGTCATCCGGCTGTGCCGTCTGCGGAGGCAACGCGTGAACATTTTCGTCAATGATGAATCACACCCGTTCAGTCAGCCGCTTACCCTGCTCACCCTGCTCAGTGAACTGACGTTAAATCCGGCCGGCTGCGCGCTGGCGGTTAATCAGGTCATTGTTCCGCGGGAAAGCTGGTCGTCTCACTTACTGGAAGACGGCGATGAAATATTGCTCTTTCAGGCCATTGCCGGAGGATGACATGTTAAAAATTGCTGATACCACCTTCACCTCGCACCTGTTCACGGGAACAGGAAAATTTGCCAGCGCCACGCTGATGCAACAGGCACTGGCAGCGTCCGGTTCTCAGCTGGTGACGATGGCGATGAAACGCGTGGACCTTCGCCGTGGCGGAGATGACATCCTTGCGCCGCTGCAACAGCTTGGTGTCCGTTTGCTGCCCAATACTTCCGGGGCCAAAACGGCAGAGGAAGCCATATTTGCCGCGCAACTGGCAAGAGAAGCCCTGGGGACGAACTGGATAAAACTGGAAATTCATCCCGATGTAAAATATCTGCTGCCCGATGCCGTTGAAACGCTGAAAGCCGCAGAGACGTTGGTGAAACAGGGATTCGTGGTATTGCCGTATTGCAGCGCGGACCCGGTGCTGTGCAAGCGTCTGGAGGAAGCGGGTTGCGCCGCCGTTATGCCACTCGGCGCGCCGATCGGTTCCAATCAGGGGCTGCAAACCCGCGAGTTTCTGCACATTATCATTGAGCAGTCGCGGGTTCCGGTGGTCGTCGATGCAGGAATTGGGGCGCCGAGCCAGGCCGCCGAAGCGCTGGAAATCGGGGCTGATGCGGTACTGGTCAATACCGCGATTGCCGTCGCTGGCGATCCGGTCGCGATGGCAAAAGCCTTCCGGCTGGCGGTTGAGGCAGGCGTGATCGCCAGACAAAGCGGTTTAGGTGGCAGACAGCGACACGCCAGCGCATCCAGCCCGCTGACCGGCTTCCTCACAACCGCGCAGGCGGCGTCATGAGCAACTTTACGGATGTCTGGTCAACGCTCGACTGGGATGACCTTTCCCTGCGTATCAACAGTAAAACCTCCCGTGATGTCGAACGGGCGCTCAGCCGGAATAAGATCGACCGGGAAGATTTTATGGCGCTGATTTCTCCGGCAGCGCTGCCTTATCTCGAACCTATGGCGCAACGCGCGCAACAGCTCACGCGCCAGCGGTTCGGCAATACGGTGAATTTCTTCGCACCGCTCTATTTATCCAATCTTTGCGCCAACGAATGTACGTATTGCGGCTTTTCGATGAGCAATAAAATCAAACGCAAAACCCTGGATGAAGATGAAATCAGGCGGGAATGTGAAGCGCTGAACGCGCTGGGCTTCAAACATCTGTTGCTGGTCACTGGCGAACATAAAGGGAAAGTCGGCATGGACTATTTTCGCCGTCATTTCCCCACGATCAGAAGTCATTTTGATTCGCTGATGATCGAGGTTCAGCCGCTGCAACAGGAGGAATATGCCGAGCTGAAAACGCTGGGGCTGGACGGCGTGCTGGTTTATCAGGAAACCTATCACGCGCCAACGTATGCCTTGCATCATCTGCGCGGGCAGAAGCAGGATTTCTTCTGGCGGCTCGAAACACCGGACCGGCTCGGTCAGGCGGGAATCGATAAAATCGGGCTGGGCGCGCTGTTCGGGCTTTCAGGAAACTGGCGGACAGACAGTTATATGGTGGCGGAGCATTTGTTGTATCTGCAACAAACTTACTGGCAAAGCCGCTATTCGGTGGCGTTTCCGAGATTGCGCCCATGTACCGGCGGAATCGAACCGGCCTCGCTGCTGGAAGAAAGTCAACTGGTACAACTGATTTGCGCATTCAGGATGCTTGCTCCCGACGTCGAGCTTTCCTTGTCGACACGTGAATCGCCCTACTTTCGCGATCACGTCATTCCACTGGCGATCAACACCGTCAGCGCCGGATCGAAAACTCAGCCAGGCGGGTATGCTGACGATCATCCTGAACTGGAACAATTCGCGCCTCATGACAATCGCTCGCCGCAAAGTGTGGCTGCCGCATTAACTCTGGCAGGGCTTCAGCCGGTGTGGAAAGACTGGGACAGTTTTTTGGGGCGCGCCTCGCAGGAAAATGTCGGTAGAAAGCAAACCGGTAATCTCTCAGGAATGCGAATTCCATAAACCGTTTTTGCCTCTCGCGCATCTCTGGCGGGAGTATTACTGTGCGTTTGCCGCTGCACATTCGCAACCGGCCGGCGCCATTCATCCCGGCGCTGCTTCCAAAACAGCCGGAACAGAGTATCTGTCCAGTACCCTGTTCCGGCACCTCTTTGACTCCCTCAACATCATCTTCACTGATTTCAGGCAAAAAAAAACCGCTCCCTAAGGAGCGGCTTTATGCGTTTCGACAGAAGACGATTACTCGTCGTTGCTGTTACCGAAACCTGCGTTCAGAAGTTCAGCCAGGTTAGCCGTTGCTTCATCCGCGCTTACCTGCGGTACAACTGGCACTTCACCCTGTGCTTTACGACGAGCACGTTCCTGATGGTAAGAGTAACCGGTACCGGCTGGGATCAGACGACCCACGATAACGTTCTCTTTCAGGCCACGCAGTTCATCACGCTTACCGGCAACTGCCGCTTCGGTAAGAACGCGCGTGGTTTCCTGGAACGACGCAGCGGAGATGAAGGATTCGGTCGCCAAAGATGCTTTGGTGATACCGAGCAGGTCACGGCTGAATGTTGCCGTGATTTTGCCTTCAGCTTCCAGCTTACGGTTAGCGATTTTAACGCGAGACATTTCTGCCTGCTCGCCTTCCAGGAAGTCTGTGCCACCAGCGCTAACGATGGTGCCTTTACGCAACATCTGACGAACGATAACTTCGATGTGTTTATCGTTAATCTTAACGCCTTGCAGACGGTAAACTTCCTGCACTTCGTTGGTGATGTAGCGGGTAACCGCGTGAACACCACGAAGACGCAGAATGTCGTGCGGAGACTCAGGGCCATCGGATACGACGTCACCACGTTCCACAATTTCGCCTTCGAACACGTTCAGCTGGCGCCATTTCGGGATCATTTCTTCGTAAGCATCGCTGCCATCCAACGGAGAAATTACCAGACGACGTTTGCCTTTGGTTTCTTTACCGAAGGAGATGATCCCGCTGATTTCAGCAAGGATTGCAGGCTCTTTCGGACGACGTGCTTCGAACAGGTCAGCAACGCGTGGCAGACCACCGGTGATGTCCTTGGTACCGCCGGATTCCTGAGGAATACGCGCCAGGGTGTCACCAGAGTGGATCTGCGTACCATCTTCCAGCTGAACAATCGCTTTACCTGGCAGGAAGTATTGAGCAGGCATATCTGTACCTGGGATCAATACGTCGTCGCCTTTAGCATCAACGATTTTCAGTGCCGGACGCAGGTCTTTACCGCTACCGGTACGCTCTGCAGAATCCAGAACTACCAGAGAAGACAAACCGGTCAGGTCATCTGTCTGACGTGTAATGGTCTGAGTATCAACCATATCGGCAAAGCGAATGAAACCACTCACTTCACTGATAACTGGCATGGTGTGCGGATCCCAGTTAGCAACGGTTTCGCCGCCGTTAACAGATGCGCCATCACCTTTGCCCATCACGGAACCGTAAGGCACTTTATAGCTTTCTTTGGTACGACCGAATTCGTCGATCAATTTCAGCTCAGTGTTACGGGAAGTGATAACCAGTTTGCCGTTAGAGTTGCTAACGTGCTTGTGGTTGCTCAGTTTAATGGTACCGGTGTTCTTAACCTGAATGCTGGATTCTGCTGCCGCACGAGATGCCGCACCACCGATGTGGAACGTACGCATCGTCAGCTGGGTACCCGGCTCACCGATGGACTGTGCTGCAATAACACCGATCGCTTCACCTTTGTTGATGATGTGACCACGTGCCAGGTCGCGACCGTAGCAGTTTGCACACACACCAAAGTCAGTTTCGCAACTTACGACTGAACGTACTTTCACGCTGTCGACGGAGTTCTCTTCTAACAGATCACACGTCTTCTCGTGAAGCAGGGTGTTACGTGGAACCAGGATATCCGCCGTACCCGGCTTGAGGATATCTTCTGCAGTCACACGACCCAGTACACGTTCACGCAGTGGTTCTTTAACGTCGCCACCTTCGATGACCGGAGTCATCATGATGCCTTCGTGAGTTCCACAGTCGTCTTCGGTCACAACCAGATCCTGCGCCACGTCAACCAGACGACGGGTCAGATAACCGGAGTTAGCCGTTTTCAGTGCGGTATCCGCCAAGCCTTTACGCGCACCGTGAGTAGAGATGAAGTACTGGAGTACGTTCAGACCTTCACGGAAGTTCGCGGTGATTGGCGTTTCAATGATGGAACCATCTGGTTTCGCCATCAGGCCACGCATACCGGCCAGCTGACGAATCTGTGCAGCAGAACCACGCGCACCGGAGTCGGCCATCATAAAGATACTGTTGAAGGAAACCTGCTGTTCAACAACACCGTCACGGTTGACGACGTCTTCAACAGACAAGTTTTCCATCATTGCCTTAGCAACACGTTCGTTGGCCGCAGCCCAGATGTCGATCACTTTGTTATAGCGTTCGCCAGCAGTTACCAGACCAGACTGGAACTGTTCCTGGATTTCAGCAACTTCGGTTTCTGCTTCTTCGATGATCTCTGCTTTCTTCGCAGGGATTACCATGTCATCGATACCGACTGACGCGCCTGAACGGGCAGCGTAAGCAAAACCGGTGTACATGATCTGGTCAGCAAAAATAACGGTCGGCTTCAGGCCCAAAATGCGGTAACAGGTGTTCAGCATTTTGGAGATAGCTTTTTTGCCCAGAGGCTGGTTGACGATGGAGAACGGCAGACCTTTAGGTACGATCATCCAAAGGATGGCGCGACCTACAGTCGTGTCGATAATCGACGTCTTGTGCGTAACTTCGCCTTCGGTATTTTTGATCTCTTCAGTGATACGCACTTTGACACGCGCATGCAGAGAGGCCAAACCGGCGCGGTAAATACGCTCAGCTTCTTTAGGACCGGTCAGAACCATGCCTTCGCCTTTGGCGTTAACACAGTCACGGGTCATGTAGTACAGACCCAATACAACGTCCTGAGAAGGAACGATGATTGGCTCGCCGTTCGCAGGTGACAGGATGTTGTTGGTAGACATCATCAACGCACGCGCTTCCAGCTGAGCTTCCAGCGTCAACGGTACGTGAACAGCCATCTGGTCACCATCGAAGTCGGCGTTATATGCCGCACAAACCAGCGGGTGCAGCTGAATTGCTTTACCTTCGATCAGAACCGGTTCAAACGCCTGGATACCCAAACGGTGCAGGGTTGGTGCACGGTTCAGCAGTACCGGGTGTTCGCGGATAACTTCGTCCAGGATATCCCAAACGACAGCTTCTTCGCGCTCAACCATTTTCTTCGCGGCTTTGATGGTGGTGGCCAGGCCACGCAGTTCCAGCTTGCCGTAAATGAACGGTTTGAACAGTTCCAGTGCCATTTTCTTCGGCAGACCACACTGGTGCAGACGCAGGTATGGACCTACGGTGATAACGGAACGACCAGAGTAGTCGACACGTTTACCCAGCAAGTTCTGACGGAAACGACCCTGTTTACCTTTAATCATGTCTGCCAGAGATTTCAGCGGACGCTTGTTAGAGCCGGTGATTGCACGACCGCGACGGCCGTTATCCAGCAAAGCATCTACCGCTTCTTGCAGCATACGTTTTTCGTTACGTACGATGATGTCTGGCGCAGCCAGATCCAGCAGGCGTTTCAGACGGTTATTACGGTTGATAACGCGACGATACAGATCGTTCAGATCCGACGTAGCGAAACGGCCGCCGTCCAACGGAACCAATGGACGCAAGTCTGGCGGCAGTACCGGCAGCACGGTCAGGATCATCCACTCTGGTTTGTTACCAGACTGAACGAACGCTTCCAGCAGCTTGATACGCTTAGTCAGCTTTTTACGTTTGGTTTCGGAGTTAGTTTCGTTCAACTCTTCACGCAGTTGCTCGCACTCTGCTTCCAGATCCATGTTTTTCAACAGGGCCTGAATAGCTTCCGCACCCATCTTCGCGTCGAACTCATCACCAAACTCTTCCAACGCATCCAGATACTGCTCTTCAGTCAGGATCTGGCGTTTTTCGAGGTTAGTCATGCCGCCTTCGATAACCACATAGGATTCGAAGTACAGAACACGTTCGATGTCACGCAGTGGCATATCCAACAGCAAACCGATGCGCGATGGCAGCGATTTCAGGAACCAGATGTGTGCAGTCGGGGAAGCCAGTTCGATGTGGCCCATACGCTCACGGCGTACTTTAGTCTGGGTCACTTCAACGCCGCACTTCTCGCAGATCACGCCGCGATGTTTTAAACGCTTGTACTTACCGCACAGGCATTCGTAGTCTTTTACTGGTCCGAAGATACGGGCACAGAAAAGGCCGTCACGTTCTGGTTTGAACGTACGGTAGTTAATGGTTTCTGGCTTCTTAACTTCACCAAAAGACCAAGAACGGATCATGTCTGGCGATGCCAGAGCAATTTTGATCGCATCAAACTCTTCGGTCTTAGTTTGCGCTTTCAGAAACTTTAGTAAGTCTTTCACGGATTGGCTCCCGTCGGGTTAGACCTGTTAGGCACCTGCTGTCTATTGCTAAACAGGCAGGTGCCCCTGTGATCAATGCGAATTCGAGTACTTACTCGTCTTCCAGCTCGATGTTGATACCCAGAGAGCGGATTTCTTTCAACAATACGTTGAAGGATTCCGGCATGCCTGGTTCCATCCGGTGATCGCCATCCACGATGTTTTTATACATCTTGGTACGGCCGTTCACGTCATCGGACTTAACAGTCAGCATTTCCTGCAGGGTATACGCGGCACCGTATGCTTCCAGTGCCCATACTTCCATCTCACCGAAGCGCTGACCACCGAACTGAGCTTTACCACCCAGCGGCTGCTGAGTGACGAGGCTGTAAGAACCGGTAGAACGCGCGTGCATTTTATCGTCAACCAGGTGGTTCAGTTTCAGCATGTACATGTAGCCGACGGTAACCTGGCGCTCGAATTGCTCGCCGGTACGGCCGTCAAACAGTGTGATCTGGCCAGAGGTTGGGATTCCGCCCATTTCAAGCAATTGCTTGATCTCTGTCTCTTTCGCACCGTCGAAGACTGGTGTTGCGATTGGCATACCTTTTTTCAGGTTCTCAGCCAGACGCAATACTTCGTCATCGGTAAAGGTGGTCAGATCCACTTTCTGACGTACGTCGTCGCCCAGATCATAGGCACGCTGGATGAACTCGCGCAGCTTAGAAACTTCTTCATGTTTCTTCAGCATGGCATTGATTTTTTCACCAATACCTTTCGCGGCCATACCCAGGTGGGTTTCTAAAATCTGACCAATGTTCATACGTGATGGAACGCCCAACGGGTTCAGTACGATATCAACAGGAGTTCCGTTTTCATCGTAAGGCATATCTTCGATCGGGTTGATCTTGGAGATAACACCTTTGTTACCGTGGCGGCCTGCCATTTTGTCACCAGGTTGGATCTGACGTTTAACGGCCAGATACACTTTAACGATTTTCAGCACACCTGGTGCCAGGTCATCGCCCTGAGTGATCTTACGACGCTTAGCTTCGAGTTTTTTCTCAAACTCGGATTTCAGTTCGTCGTACTGTTCAGCAAGCTGTTCCAACTGATTCTGTTTGTCTTCGTCAGTCAGTGACAGTTCTAACCAACGATCGCGAGGCAATTTGCCCAGCTTGTCAGCTTCAACACCGCCAGCAACCAGCGCAGACTGGATACGTGCAAACAGACCGGCTTCCAGAATTTGCAGCTCTTCAGTCAGGTCTTTCTTAGCCTGTTTCAGCTGCATTTCTTCGATTTCTAACGCACGTTTGTCTTTTTCCACGCCATCGCGGGTGAAGACCTGAACGTCAATAATCGTACCGGAAACGCCGTTTGGTACACGCAGAGAAGAGTCTTTAACGTCAGACGCTTTCTCACCGAAGATCGCACGCAGCAGTTTCTCTTCTGGCGTCAGCTGGGTTTCACCTTTAGGCGTCACCTTACCAACCAGAATGTCACCACCGGTCACTTCAGCACCGATATAAACGATACCGGATTCATCCAGTTTAGAGAGTGCAGCTTCACCCACGTTAGGGATGTCAGCAGTGATCTCTTCAGGCCCTAACTTGGTGTCGCGGGACACACATGCCAGTTCCTGGATATGGATAGTGGTGAAGCGGTCTTCCTGCACTACACGTTCGGAGACCAAGATGGAGTCTTCGAAGTTGTAACCGTTCCAAGGCATGAACGCGACACGCATGTTCTGACCCAGTGCCAGTTCGCCCAGATCTGTTGACGGACCATCTGCCAGCACGTCGCCGCGCTCGATAGGTTCGCCCAGATTCACACACGGCATCTGATTGATGCAGGTGTTCTGGTTAGAACGGGTGTACTTAGTCAGGTTATAAATGTCGATACCTGCTTCGCCTGGATTCATCTCATCTTCGTTTACACGAATAACGATACGGGATGCATCCACGTACTGAACTGTACCACCGCGTTTAGCTACGGCAGTAACACCGGAGTCAACCGCAACAGCACGTTCCATACCAGTACCCACCAGCGGCTTATCAGCACGCAGAGTTGGAACTGCCTGACGTTGCATGTTCGCACCCATCAATGCACGGTTGGCGTCATCGTGTTCCAGGAATGGAATCAGAGAAGCACCAACGGAGACGATCTGCTGGGTGGAAACGTCCATGTAGTCAACCTGATCGCGGCTAAACAGGCTTGATTCGCCTTTGCTACGACAAGTGACTAAATCTTCCAGGAAGTGGCCTTCGTCATCCAGGTTGGAGTTCGCCTGAGCGATAACAAAGTTGCCTTCTTCGATGGCAGACAGGTAGTTAATTTCATCGGTAACCATACCTTCACGCACACGGCGGTAAGGGGTTTCCAGGAAACCATACTCATTGGTCTGTGCATACACAGACAAGGAGTTGATCAGACCGATGTTTGGACCTTCTGGCGTTTCGATTGGACATACGCGACCGTAGTGCGTCGGGTGTACGTCTCGAACTTCAAAGCCAGCACGTTCACGGGTCAAACCGCCCGGGCCCAATGCAGAGATACGACGTTTGTGCGTAATCTCAGACAACGGGTTGTTCTGATCCATAAATTGTGACAGCTGGCTTGAACCGAAGAACTCTTTCACCGCAGCCGAAATTGGCTTCGCGTTGATCATGTCCTGAGGCATCAGGGTATCGAGGTCACCAAGAGACAGACGCTCTTTAACAGCACGCTCAACACGAACCAAACCTACACGGAATTGGTTTTCAGCCATTTCGCCGACAGAACGAATACGACGGTTGCCCAAGTGGTCAATATCATCCACTTCGCCCTGGCCGTTACGAATGCCGATCAGCTTTCTCATGACCTGGATGATGTCGTCTTTGCTCAGGATACCTGAACCTTCGATTTCATCACGCAGCAGAGAACGGTTGAACTTCATACGACCTACAGCAGACAGGTCGTAACGATCTTCGGAGAAGAACAGGTTCTCGAACAGAGTTTCAGCTGCTTCACGCGTTGGTGGTTCACCAGGACGCATCATGCGATAGATCTCAACCAGCGCGCTCAGGCGATCGCTGGTTGGGTCGACGCGGATTGTCTCGGACATGTACGCGCCATGGTCGAGATCGTTGGTGAACAACGTTTCAATGGTTTTGTGTCCGGCCTGGCTCAGTTTAGCCAGTAAATCCAGAGACAATTCCATATTCGCAGGAACAATCAGCTCACCGGTATTGGTGTCGATGTAGTCTTTAGCAACTACTTTCCCTGCGATGTACTCAACAGGAACTTCGATGCGCTGAATGTCGTCTTTTTCAAGCTGACGAATATGGCGGGCAGTGATACGGCGGCCTTTCTCGATATAGACTTTGCCGTCAGCTTCGATATCAAACGAGGCTGTTTCACCACGCAGGCGCTCAGGTACCAGCTCCATCTGCAACTTGTTGTCGCGGATCTGGTAAGTCACCTTTTCAAAGAACAGGTCAAGGATCTGCTCTGTGGTATAGCTTAATGCACGCAGAATGATGGTCGCTGGCAATTTACGGCGACGGTCAATACGTACAAACAGGTTATCTTTCGGGTCAAACTCGAAATCTAACCATGAACCGCGATAAGGGATGATACGTGCGTTGTACAGCACTTTACCCGAGGAGTGGGTTTTACCCTTATCACTGTCGAAGAATACACCTGGACTACGGTGAAGCTGAGATACGATAACCCTCTCAGTACCGTTAATCACAAAGGTACCATTTTCGGTCATGAGCGGAATTTCGCCCATATAGACTTCTTGTTCCTTGATGTCTTTGACCGTACCTTCTGGTGCCTCACGCTCGTAGATAACCAGACGCAGTTTCACACGCAATGGCGCGGAGAAAGTTACACCACGGATCTGGCATTCTTTAACGTCGAATACTGGCTCACCAAGACGGTAGCTAACGTATTGCAGCTCAGAATTGCCGCTGTAGCTTTTGATAGGAAATACAGAACGGAATGCAGCTTCCAAACCGTGCTGGCCTTCCGGATCTTGCTCGATAAACTTCTGGAACGAGTCAAGCTGGATAGAAAGGAGAAAGGGAATGTCCAAAACTTGTGGACGCTTACCAAAATCCTTACGAATGCGTTTTTTCTCGGTATAGGAGTAAACCATAGGGTTCCTCAGCTCGCTGATCAGTGACCCAATCTTGTCTGCCCTGAGAAGGACAGTTCATGCAACACCGTTTATGTCGATCGGAAAGCAGAAACGCTTTCCGCAATATCTGTTTCTATCACTCTTAAATCATTTCGTTGTGCATTATCTATGGATGAGCCATAGCAAGCGGCATCAATATATTAAGGCGTCTCAAGAAGAGATATTAGAGTAGTTCAGTGCTCAAACAGTGTGAAACACCACTGACACTCTATAGCGCAAAAAGGCTGGTGACTAAAAAGTCACCAGCCATCAGTCTGTTAGGACAGACTGCACTCCGGGAAGTTAAACTTACTTAACTTCAACAGAAGCACCAGCTTCTTCCAGAGATTTTTTCAGAGCTTCAGCGTCGTCTTTGCTGATGCCTTCTTTCAGAGCTGCTGGAGCAGACTCAACCAGGTCTTTTGCTTCTTTCAGACCCAGGCCAGTCGCGGTACGAACAGCTTTGATAACTGCAACTTTGTTCGCGCCAACAGCAGCCAGAACAACGTCGAACTCAGTTTTTTCTTCAACAGCTTCAGCAGCAGCAGCAGGACCTGCAACAGCAGCAGCAGCAGAAACGCCGAATTTTTCTTCCATAGCGGAGATCAGTTCAACGATTTCCATTACAGACAGAGCTGCAACGCCTTCAATGATTTGTTCTTTAGTGATTGACATTTCAAGTGTTCCTAGAATTCAGAAATAGTTTATACGTAAGCAAATGAACGAGATAAAAAAGGCTGATTAAGCAGCTTCTTTCTGATCGCGTACAGCAGCCAGAGTGCGAACCAATTTGCCTGCAGAGGCTTCTTTCATGGTTGCCATCAGGCGTGCGATTGCTTCTTCGTAAGTAGGCAGAGTTGCCAAGCGGTCGATTTGAGCCGCAGAGATAAACTCACCTTCAAAGGCCGCAGCTTTAACCTCAAATCTTGCATTCGCTTTAGCGAAATCTTTGAACAGACGGGCAGCAGCGCCTGGGTGTTCAGTAGAGAATGCAATCAAGGTTGGACCGACAAACGTGTCTTTCAGGCACTCAAACTGAGTACCTTCTACGACGCGACGCATCAAGGTGTTACGAACAACACGCATGTAAACGCCAGCTTCACGACCTGCTTTACGCAGTTCAGTCATTTTATCTACAGTTACGCCACGGGAATCCGCAACAACCGCAGACAGCGCGCCTTTGGCTACTTCGATGACTTCAGCAACAATCGCTTGTTTGTCTTGAAGATTTAATGCCATTAGCTTTTTGCTCCTGGATTTAGCCGGGGAAAATCCCCGGAACTCACATCACTTGTTATCGAGATCGATATCAAGCGTTCAAACACGGTGAGCAGAGAATCCAGCAAAGACAAATCTTAATTAATAATAAAAAAGAAATACTTTCTTCAGGCTCTGTCACCGTCTACGCAGGAAGGATTAAGTCCCTTACGGGACACCTGCGGTCTTGGACGGAGGCCTGGATAGGCCAGGCTCCAACCGAAAAATTCTTGGTTTCGCATTAACGAAACAACGGGCGATAGATTCTATACAAATCCACCACCCGCGTAAAGCGATAAACACAGGTAGTTAATTAGTTAACTACTGCGCTCAGGCCGCTTTGATCAACAGCAACACCTGCGCCCATTGTAGTGGACAGGCTTACTTTCTTGATGAAAACGCCTTTAGCCTGGGAAGGCTTCGCTTTTTTCAGCGCGATCAGCAGAGCTTCAAGGTTTTCTTTCAGCTTGTCTGACTCGAAATCAACCTTACCGATAGTGGTATGGATGATGCCGTTTTTGTCGTTACGATAACGAACCTGACCTGCTTTAGCGTTCTTAACCGCTTCAGCAACGTTAGGAGTTACAGTACCAACTTTCGGGTTAGGCATCAGGCCGCGTGGACCCAGTACCTGACCTAATTGGCCAACAACGCGCATTGCATCTGGAGATGCGATAACAACGTCGAAGTTCATTTCGCCTTTTTTGATCTGATCAGCCAGATCTTCCATGCCTACCAGTTCAGCGCCTGCAGCTTTAGCAGCTTCAGCGTTAGCACCTTGAGCGAAGACGGCAACGCGAACAGAACGACCGGTGCCGTGTGGCAGAACGGTTGCACCGCGAACGTTTTGATCAGATTTACGTGCGTCGATGCCGAGGTTAACGGCAACGTCCACGCTTTCTACGAATTTAGCAGTGGCCAGCTCTTTGAGCAGAGCAACGGCTTCGGTGATGTCATACTGTTTAGTAGCATCAACTTTGTCACGGATCACGCGCATGCGCTTGGTCAGCTTAGCCATCTATTAATCCTCCACTACCAGGCCCATGGAACGAGCAGTACCTTCGATGGAGCGAGTCATCGCTTCAACGTCAGAACCAGTCATGTCCGCAGCTTTGGTTTCTGCGATTTCACGAACCTGAGCACTCGTTACTTTACCCACTTTGTCTTTGTTCGGCTTGCCGGAACCAGACTTGATACCAGCCGCTTTCTTCAGCAGTACTGCTGCAGGAGGGGTTTTGGTAACAAAAGTGAAAGAACGGTCAGAATAAACAGTAATAACAACAGGAATTGGCAGGCCTTTTTCCATGCTATCAGTCTTAGCATTGAACGCCTTACAGAATTCCATGATGTTCACGCCTTGTTGACCCAGAGCTGGACCAACTGGCGGACTTGGGTTTGCCATACCAGCTGCAACTTGCAGCTTAACGTAGGCTTGTACTTTCTTGGCCATGGTAAATATCCTCGTTTGGGTGATATCGCCTGTTTGAAGAGGCTCCCCGTTATTTGTAGTACTTTACAGTTTTACGCGCAGAGGCTGCACATAAAAACAAAAGGCGCGAAATTATAGTTCAATTTCGCGCCCTGTACAACATCTGTTCTAATGATTATAGAACGCTGTTGTTAGCCTTTTTCAACCTGACCGAAGTCCAGTTCAACCGGTGTTGCACGGCCAAAGATGGAAACAGACACTTTCAGGCGGCTTTTTTCGTAATCGACTTCTTCAACCACACCATTAAAGTCTGCAAACGGCCCGTCACTAACACGTACCAGTTCACCTGGTTCAAACAATGTTTTAGGACGTGGTTTATCACCGACTTGTTGCAGGCGGTTCATGATCGCATCAACTTCTTTATCGCTGATTGGAGCAGGACGGTCAGATGTCCCACCAATGAAGCCCATCACGCGAGGAACACTGCGAACTAAGTGCCAGCTGGCGTCATTCATCACCATCTGAACCAGCACATAGCCAGGGAAGAACTTGCGCTCGCTCTTGCGACGCTGGCCACCACGGATCTCAACCACTTCTTCAGTTGGAACCATGACTTCGCCAAACAGCTCTTCCATGTCATGTAACTTGATGTGCTCACGCAGCGATTGCGCTACGCGGCCTTCAAAGCCGGAAAACGCCTGAACGACGTACCAACGTTTTTTAGGTGCTTCAGACATTTAGAACCTCAGACCAGTAATGAAAGATACCAGGCGGACTAAAATTCCATCCAGCCCCCACAGAATCAGAGACATAACGGCAGTCACCGCAGCAACGATCAGTGTGGTATGCAATGTTTCCTGGCGCGTTGGCCAAATGACTTTACGTACTTCGGTGCGCGCTTCACGAGCAAACGCAACCGTCGCTTTGCCTTTAGTGGTCAATAATGCCACTGCGCCTGCAATTGCGATAATAACAACTACAGCTAACGCGCGTAACGGCAGGCTGTATGCACGGTAATAATAGTTACCTACAATTGCTACAACCAACAAAACGGCAACAACCAGCCACTTTACCGCTTCCAGGCCGCGCCCGCTCCCTTGAGCCTCGGTATTCGCACTCATAAACCAACCCGTCGCAATGATTCAGAACAAACAACTTTGCCTCGCATTGCGAGGCAAACCAAACCGATCGATGCTCTACTTGAGCGCAATTCGGTGTTTTACGCTATATCTCAGAGCCTATCTCACCAATGATTATGACGTATAAATCGCTGATGAGATAGGTTCTCGCGCCACAGCGTAGAAAAAAGGGCATCGAATGATGCCCTTTTAGTGTGTATTGCGTCAACGTATAGTGACAAAAAAGTCTATCGGCAATTAAGCGATAACTTTAGCAACAACACCAGCGCCTACAGTACGGCCGCCTTCACGGATTGCGAAACGCAGACCGTCATCCATCGCGATTGGGTGGATCAGGGTAACAACCATGTTCACGTTGTCACCAGGCATTACCATCTCAACGCCTTCTGGCAGTTCGATAGTACCGGTCACGTCAGTTGTACGGAAGTAGAACTGTGGACGGTAGCCTTTGAAGAATGGAGTATGACGACCACCTTCTTCTTTGCTCAGGATGTACACTTCGGAATCAAACTTAGTGTGTGGTTTGATTGAACCTGGTTTAGCCAGAACCTGACCACGTTCGATGTCTTCACGTTTGATACCACGCAGCAGAACACCAACGTTCTCACCAGCACGGCCTTCGTCCAGCAGTTTGCGGAACATTTCAACGCCGGTACAAGTAGACTTAACAGTGTCCTTGATACCCACGATTTCAACTTCTTCGCCCACTTTAACGATACCGCGCTCTACACGACCGGTAACAACTGTACCACGGCCGGAGATGGAGAATACGTCTTCGATTGGCAGCAGGAATGGCTTATCGATAGCACGCTCTGGCAGTGGAATGTAGCTGTCCAGTGCTTCTGCCAGTTCGATGATTTTCGCTTCCCAAGTTGCATCGCCTTCCAGTGCTTTCAGCGCTGAACCTTTGATGACCGGGATGTCGTCGCCTGGGAATTCGTAAGCAGAAAGAAGTTCACGAACTTCCATTTCTACCAGTTCCAGCAGCTCTTCATCATCAACCATGTCGCATTTGTTCATGAACACGATCATGAATGGAACGCCAACCTGGCGACCCAGCAGGATGTGCTCACGGGTCTGAGGCATAGGGCCATCAGTTGCAGCAACAACCAGGATAGCGCCGTCCATCTGAGCAGCACCGGTGATCATGTTTTTCACGTAGTCGGCGTGCCCTGGGCAGTCAACGTGCGCGTAGTGACGAGTCGGGGTGTCATATTCAACGTGTGAAGTGTTGATGGTGATACCACGAGCTTTTTCTTCTGGTGCGTTATCGATCTGGTCGAATGCGCGTGCAGAACCGCCGTAGGTTTTAGCCAGAACGGTGGTGATTGCTGCAGTCAGGGTAGTTTTACCGTGGTCGACGTGGCCGATAGTACCAACGTTAACGTGCGGTTTGTTACGTTCAAATTTTTCTTTAGACATCGATTGTCCCTCTAAGACACGGTTAAATCGGTGGTATCACCACATCAACCAAGCATTTGCTTGACGAATTAGTTTACAGAAAGAAAATCAGGAGGGAGGATTTGGAAGTGGTGCTGATAGGCAGATTCGAACTGCCGACCTCACCCTTACCAAGGGTGCGCTCTACCAACTGAGCTATATCAGCACATACTTGGAGCGGGCAGTGGGAATCGAACCCACATCATCAGCTTGGAAGGCTGAGGTAATAGCCATTATACGATGCCCGCGTCCTGGAACTCGGCTACCTAATTTTTCTGAAGAACTCGAAGACGGGGAAAAGGACGTGAGACACTTAATTCCTCACCTTCTCTTAAAGAGACCAGGTCACTCTAAGTTGCCTCATTGCTAAGGCCTGTATGGTGGTGGGGGAAGGATTCGAACCTTCGAAGTCGATGACGGCAGATTTACAGTCTGCTCCCTTTGGCCGCTCGGGAACCCCACCTAATTGTTAAGTACTTGAATGGTGCCGGCACCAAGAGTCGAACTCGGGACCTACTGATTACAAGTCAGTTGCTCTACCAACTGAGCTATGCCGGCATCAAGTGCTGCGCATTCTATGGAGACTTTAAGGGGTATGCAACTAAAAAATTGCATGATTTGCTTCTTCGCTCATGTTTTATTCAAAAAATAGGGTTTTTCTAAGTTTTACGCTTAACAAGAGCCAAATAAAGACCCAATACGCCTCCCAGGCCGGCACAGAAATGACGATCCTTACTGGTTTCAATATCCCTCTGCGATGTAAAAATCTTACTCACTAAACAAATTATCAACCACATGCACCAGATTTGAACTTTTGCTTCATGGGTGAGCATCAAAGAATCTCTGCAGTCCCCTTTCGCCGCGTATCAATGGATTTCTTAGATGGCGTGTCTTTTGCATCATTCATTTGAATCTGCTGAATTGCCATTTAAGAGGTAAGCAATGAAAATTGTGATGCTTAATGCCGCTACATTACCTGTCTACCGCGATGAGCTCGCCCGCTTGCTTATAGAAGCCAGTAAACAGGGGATCACTGCAGGCTTGCCCCCTACTTTCGAGCAGCAAGAAGCGGAAAATGTTTTTCACGATTTACGCCCTGCGATCTCACACAACGAATTGTTACTTTGGATTGCCCGGGATGAGCAAGGCGTAACGGGCACTGTGCTTCTTAACCTGATCCGTTCGCAAGAATCTTCGCATCATGCTGAAGTCAGTGCTTTGTTGGTCTGCTCGAGAGTAAGAAGGAGTGGTGTAGGTCGTCTATTGTTGCGCGAATCAGAAATTAAGGCGCAAGTTTTACGGTATACAATGCTCTCTTCGGACATGCAATCGGGCACCGCTGCAGAAGCCTTTTATCGTTCACAGGGTTATCGCTGTGCGCAATGTAAGTCCTCGACGGATTATCGCAGAAAGAATGAAGTGGTCTATTACAAACAACTTCAACCGTAACTTGCTCCTGTTTTTTCTTTGAATCCCTGCGGGGAGCATGGCCGCATGGTTCGTCATTGTTCTAGTGGGTTTACATGACTTTCTCAAAAAATTTTTAACTCAATCAAAGAAATCGTTAAGTTATAAGAAAAAGATCTCCCCTGAAAACGAAGCTGTCTATAATATGCTGCTGGTTTACTGTCTGGAGTTGGCGTGAACGCCTTTCCTGACCTGCGCTAACAGGCAGACTTTAACTTATGAAAAAAAGTGCCCCATCTTTGGCAACGCCTTACCTGCAGTTCGATCGTGCACAGTGGGCTGCTCTACGCGATTCAGTTCCATTAACGCTCAAAGAAGCGGAAGTGGTGAACCTTAAAGGTATCAACGAGGATTTATCTCTCGAGGAAGTCGCACAAATTTATTTGCCGCTTTCGCGTCTTCTTAATTTCTATATCAGTTCAAATCTTCGCCGTCAGGCTGTGCTTGAGCAATTCCTGGGAACCGATGGCCAGAAGATACCTTATGTCATCGGTATTGCTGGCAGTGTAGCAGTAGGGAAAAGCACTACAGCCCGTGTGCTTCAGGCGTTACTGAGTCGTTGGCCTGAGCATCGTTCCGTTGAACTTATCACTACGGATGGTTTTCTCTATCCCAATAAAACGCTGCAAGAGCGTGGGATCATGAAGAAGAAGGGATTCCCACAGTCTTACGATATGCATCAGTTGGTCAATTTTGTTTCTGAGGTTAAATCCGGAGCGAAGAGCGTCACTGCGCCGGTCTATTCACATTTAATTTATGATGTGATCCCTGAAGGAAATAAAGTCATCGAACAGCCTGACATTTTAATTCTCGAAGGCTTAAATGTTTTACAGAGCGGCATGGATTATCCTCATGATCCGCATCATGTATTTGTCTCTGATTTTGTCGATTTTTCAATATACGTCGATGCGCCTGAGGATTTATTGCAGGGCTGGTATATCAATCGTTTCTTGAAATTTCGTCAGGGTGCGTTCTCTGATCCAGATTCTTATTTTCATCATTATGCAAAACTGCCGGAAGAAGAAGCGGTAAACATCGCCACGCAGTTATGGAATGAGATTAACGGGCTGAATTTAAAAGAAAATATTCTTCCAACAAGAGAGCGGGCCAGTCTGATTCTGACGAAAAGCGCTAACCATGCCGTTGAACATGTAAGACTCAGAAAATAGTATAATAGACATTAAAAGGAGAGCTCAGGCTCTCCTTTTGATTTCACACGCCGCGCAGAGATATCTCACCACCTATATAAGGCTTAATTATACCCTCTTGCTCTAAAAGCAATGCTCCTTGCTGATCAATGCCACGTTCAATACCGTGAATCTCCTGATCTCCAATCAGCAATTTTACCGGTCGGTCGAGAAAATTATCCAGTCCACGCCAGCGTGTAATAAATGGAGCTAAGCCTTCCTTTTCGAAATGCAATAATGCCGCGCGTAATTCTTTCAGCAGAGTTGCCGTGAGCTCATTTCGGTCTATATTAACGCCCGCTTCCTGCAAGTTTATCCAGCCCTGATTAATAGTATCGGCAGCCGGCTCGCGCATTTTAAGGTTTATACCAGCGCCAATAACCAACTGTGCCGCATCTCCGGTTTTACCTGTTAGTTCAACCAGGATCCCGGCTAACTTTCTGTCTTTCAGATAAAGATCATTTGGCCATTTTACGCGTACATCTTCAGCTCCCAGACGCTGAAGCACTTCTGCCATTACGATGCCAATAACCAGACTCAGCCCCATTGCTGCTGCTGGTCCTTGATCAAGCTTCCAGTACATCGACAGATAAAGATTACTGCCAAATGGGGAAAACCATTTTCTTCCACGACGCCCACGCCCTGCCTGCTGGTATTCAGCGACACAGGCATCACCGGAACTCAGTTCTGAAATCCGGTCGAGAAGATATTGATTTGTTGAGTCGATTACGGGCAGCACACTTACACGGCCAGCAGGAAGCATTGAAATAATCGTTGCTTCATCCAGCAACTGAATAGGATGCGGGAGACTGTAGCCCTTACCGGGAACAGTGAAAATATCTACGCCCCAATCGCGTACCGTCTGGATATGCTTATTGATTGCGGCCCGGCTCATCCCCATCGCAGTGCCCAGTTGTTCACCGGAATGGAATTCCCCATCAGCTAAAATTGAGATCAAGTGCAGCGGAACGGTAATATCTTTCATGACAGAGCCTCCACGGCATTTACTTCACCACTGGCGGCGATAAATCGAACTTCAGGTTCCAGCCATATACCAAACTTTGCAGCAACAGAATCTCTCACGTGTTTTGCCAACGCACGAACATCCGCACTGCTTGCGTGATCCTTATTAATCAAGACAAGTGCCTGATTCTGATGAACAGCGGCACCGCCAATACAGAATCCTTTAAGATTCGCCTGTTCGACCAGCCAGCCCGCAGCCAGTTTTACCTGCCCATTAGCCTGCGGGTAAGAGGGCATTGATGGGTAGTCTCGTTGGATCTTTTCCGCTACCACGGAATCAACAGTGGGATTTTTATAAAAGCTACCAGCGTTTCCAGTAATAGCGGGATCAGGCAGTTTACTCATGCGCATTGCGCATACTGAATCAAAAATCTCACGGGGAGTAACGCTGTGCGGATCTAAGCGCGTCAGATCACCATAAGTAAGCTTGGGTTGCCAATGCTTAGTTAGCCTGAACCCTACAGCGACAATGGCATAACCGTCTTTATAAGCATGTTTAAAAATGCTCTCACGGTATCCAAACTGACATTCTTCCGCCTTAAGTTGCTTAATCTCGCCGCTATTCATGTTCAATACATCAACATATTGACAGACATTTTGCAGTTCAATCCCATACGCTCCAATATTTTGTATGGGCGCAGAGCCAACGCAACCAGGTATTAAGGCAAGATTTTCCAGTCCGGGAATATTATGTTCAAGTGCGTAGCACACCAGTTCGTGCCAGTTTTCACCTGAGCCAACGTGTAACAACCATTCCTCTGAGTTTTCCGTTACTTCGATACCTTTTATTCTGTTCAATGCCACAGAACCGGAAAAGTCTTCAAGAAAAAGAACGTTGCTTCCCTCACCTAAAAGTAGAAATGGCTGATTCTTTTCTTTTGCCTTTTTCCACGTTTCAACTAACTGGGCAGTGCTATTGATATACGTTATTGCCGCAGCATGAGCTGCTATGGAAAAAGTATTGAGGGATTGAAGTGAGGTGCCGTCATTCGACATAACATATTACTCGTCAGTGACCTAATTGCGCATAGTTTAACGTATTCGTTCATCAGCGGCGCAGCGTTTTGTGGTGAGAAGAGAAGCATAAAATACAGGATGTCGAATAAACAGGCGCCGCGTTCCCTAAATTTCACACAGCAAAAAGCCCTGTACGTCAGTACAGGGCTTTCCACTTATTTGATGCCTGGCAGTTCCCTACTCTCGCATGGGGAGACCCCACACTACCATCGGCGCTACGGCGTTTCACTTCTGAGTTCGGCATGGGGTCAGGTGGGACCACCGCGCTACTGCCGCCAGGCAAATTCTGTTTTATCCATACCGCGCACCTTAAATCAGGCTTGCACTATGAACCAATCTCGGAACATTCAGCTGAAAATCTACTTCAGAGCCACTCTAAAACACCTTTGGTGTTGTAAGGTTAAGCCTCTCGGGTCATTAGTACTGGTTAGCTCAATGCATCGCTGCACTTACACACCCAGCCTATCAACGTCTTAGTCTTAAACGTCCCTTCAGGTGGCTTAAAGCCACAGGGAAGACTCATCTCGAGGCAAGTTTCGCGCTTAGATGCTTTCAGCGCTTATCTTTTCCGCATTTAGCTACCGGGCAATGCCATTGGCATGACAACCCGAACACCAGTGATGCGTCCACTCCGGTCCTCTCGTACTAGGAGCAGCCCCTCTCAATCTTCCAACGCCCACGGCAGATAGGGACCGAACTGTCTCACGACGTTCTAAACCCAGCTCGCGTACCACTTTAAACGGCGAACAGCCGTACCCTTGGGACCTACTTCAGCCCCAGGATGTGATGAGCCGACATCGAGGTGCCAAACACCGCCGTCGATATGAACTCTTGGGCGGTATCAGCCTGTTATCCCCGGAGTACCTTTTATCCGTTGAGCGATGGCCCTTCCATTCAGAACCACCGGATCACTATGACCTACTTTCGTACCTGCTCGAGCCGTCACTCTCGCAGTCAAGCTAGCTTATGCCATTGCACTAACCTCACGATGTCCGACCGTGATTAGCTAACCTTCGTGCTCCTCCGTTACTCTTTAGGAGGAGACCGCCCCAGTCAAACTACCCACCAGACACTGTCCTCACCCCGGATCACGGGGCCGAGTTAGAACATCAAACATTAAAGGGTGGTATTTCAAGGTTGGCTCCACGCAGACTGGCGTCCACGCTTCAAAGCCTCCCACCTATCCTACACATCAAGGCTCAATGTTCAGTGTCAAGCTATAGTAAAGGTTCACGGGGTCTTTCCGTCTTGCCGCGGGTACACTGCATCTTCACAGCGAGTTCAATTTCACTGAGTCTCGGGTGGAGACAGCCTGGCCATCATTACGCCATTCGTGCAGGTCGGAACTTACCCGACAAGGAATTTCGCTACCTTAGGACCGTTATAGTTACGGCCGCCGTTTACCGGGGCTTCGATCAAGAGCTTCGCATTGCTGCTAACCCCATCAATTAACCTTCCGGCACCGGGCAGGCGTCACACCGTATACGTCCACTTTCGTGTTTGCACAGTGCTGTGTTTTTATTAAACAGTTGCAGCCAGCTGGTATCTGCGACTGGCTTCAGCTCCGGGAGCAAGTCCCTTCACCTACGCGCCAGCGTGCCTTCTCCCGAAGTTACGGCACCATTTTGCCTAGTTCCTTCACCCGAGTTCTCTCAAGCGCCTGAGTATTCTCTACCTGACCACCTGTGTCGGTTTGGGGTACGATTTCGTGTTACCTGGAGCTTAGAGGCTTTTCCTGGAAGCATGGCATCAACTACTTCACCACCGTAGTGGCTCGTTATCACGCCTCAGGGTTAATATGTAACCGGATTTACCAAGTCACACCCCCTACACGCTTGAACCGGGACAACCGTCGCCCGGCTAGCCTAGCCTTCTCCGTCCCCCCTTCGCAGTAACACCAAGTGCTGGAATATTAACCAGCTTCCCATCGACTACGCTTTTCAGCCTCGCCTTAGGGGTCGACTCACCCTGCCCCGATTAACGTTGGACAGGAACCCTTGGTCTTCCGGCGTGCGGGTTTTTCACCCGCATTATCGTTACTTATGTCAGCATTCGCACTTCTGATACCTCCAGCAACCCTCACAGGTCACCTTCGACGGCTTACAGAACGCTCCCCTACCCAACAACGCCTAAGCGTCGCTGCCGCAGCTTCGGTGCATGGTTTAGCCCCGTTACATCTTCCGCGCAGGCCGACTCGACCAGTGAGCTATTACGCTTTCTTTAAATGATGGCTGCTTCTAAGCCAACATCCTGGCTGTCTATGCCTTCCCACATCGTTTCCCACTTAACCATGACTTTGGGACCTTAGCTGGCGGTCTGGGTTGTTTCCCTCTTCACGACGGACGTTAGCACCCGCCGTGTGTCTCCCGTGATAACATTCTTCGGTATTCGTAGTTTGCATCGAGTTGGTAAGCCGGGATGGCCCCCTAGTCGAAACAGTGCTCTACCCCCGAAGATGAGTTCACGAGGCGCTACCTAAATAGCTTTCGGGGAGAACCAGCTATCTCCCGGTTTGATTGGCCTTTCACCCCCAGCCACAAGTCATCCGCTAATTTTTCAACATTAGTCGGTTCGGTCCTCCAGTTAGTGTTACCCAACCTTCAACCTGCCCATGGCTAGATCACCGGGTTTCGGGTCTATACCTTGCAACTTGACGCCCAGTTAAGACTCGGTTTCCCTACGGCTCCCCTATTCGGTTAACCTTGCTACAAAATATAAGTCGCTGACCCATTATACAAAAGGTACGCAGTCACCCAACAAAGTAGGCTCCCACTGCTTGTACGTACACGGTTTCAGGTTCTATTTCACTCCCCTCGCCGGGGTTCTTTTCGCCTTTCCCTCACGGTACTGGTTCACTATCGGTCAGTCAGGAGTATTTAGCCTTGGAGGATGGTCCCCCCATATTCAGACAGGATGTCACGTGTCCCGCCCTACTCATCGAACTCACAACCTATGCATTTTTGTGTACGGGACTATCACCCTATACTGTGCGACTTTCCAGACGCTTCCACTAACACATACGCTGATGTTGGTTCTGGGCTCTTCCCCGTTCGCTCGCCGCTACTGGGGGAATCTCGGTTGATTTCTTTTCCTCGGGGTACTTAGATGTTTCAGTTCCCCCGGTTCGCCTTGCATGGCTATGTATTCACCATGCAATAGTGTGTCGAAACACACTGGGTTTCCCCATTCGGGTATCGTCGGTTATAACGGTTCATATCACCTTACCGACGCTTTTCGCAGATTAGCACGCCCTTCATCGCCTCTGACTGCCTAGGCATCCACCGTGTACGCTTAGTCGCTTAACCTCACAACCCGAAGGTGTCTTAAAAGACATCATCGCGCTGCGATTATTTGAGAGACTCTGTTACAGACTAATCCACCACTCAGTACTTCTACGGAGAGTGATGTTCAGCTGTAAACTTTCAATTTTCAGCTTGTTCCAGATTGTTAAAGAGCAATATCTTAAACACGACTCGTTAAAGTCATCTTTAAGATATTCGGTGATAATGTCTTTCACACATTATCGGAGTGGCGTCCCCAAGGGGATTCGAACCCCTGTTACAGCCGTGAAAGGGCAGTGTCCTAGGCCTCTAGACGATGGGGACACGAAAAATCCGCACCAGACCACACCGTGGTTTGGCACTTTTCGCATCAGCGTAAGGTTGCCCTTACCGCATCAACAGGTGCTCTTGCTCATTAATTTCATCAGACAATCTGTGTGGACACTGCACAATGCGTATCTTTAGGTAAGGAGGTGATCCAACCGCAGGTTCCCCTACGGTTACCTTGTTACGACTTCACCCCAGTCATGAATCACAAAGTGGTAAGCGCCCTCCCGAAGGTTAAGCTACCTACTTCTTTTGCAACCCACTCCCATGGTGTGACGGGCGGTGTGTACAAGGCCCGGGAACGTATTCACCGTAGCATTCTGATCTACGATTACTAGCGATTCCGACTTCATGGAGTCGAGTTGCAGACTCCAATCCGGACTACGACATACTTTATGAGGTCCGCTTGCTCTCGCGAGTTTGCTTCTCTTTGTATATGCCATTGTAGCACGTGTGTAGCCCTACTCGTAAGGGCCATGATGACTTGACGTCATCCCCACCTTCCTCCGGTTTATCACCGGCAGTCTCCTTTGAGTTCCCGACATTACTCGCTGGCAACAAAGGATAAGGGTTGCGCTCGTTGCGGGACTTAACCCAACATTTCACAACACGAGCTGACGACAGCCATGCAGCACCTGTCTCAGAGTTCCCGAAGGCACTAAGCTATCTCTAGCGAATTCTCTGGATGTCAAGAGTAGGTAAGGTTCTTCGCGTTGCATCGAATTAAACCACATGCTCCACCGCTTGTGCGGGCCCCCGTCAATTCATTTGAGTTTTAACCTTGCGGCCGTACTCCCCAGGCGGTCGACTTAACGCGTTAGCTCCGGAAGCCACGCCTCAAGGGCACAACCTCCAAGTCGACATCGTTTACAGCGTGGACTACCAGGGTATCTAATCCTGTTTGCTCCCCACGCTTTCGCACCTGAGCGTCAGTCTTTGTCCAGGGGGCCGCCTTCGCCACCGGTATTCCTCCAGATCTCTACGCATTTCACCGCTACACCTGGAATTCTACCCCCCTCTACAAGACTCTAGCTTGCCAGTTTCAAATGCAGTTCCCAAGTTAAGCTCGGGGATTTCACATCTGACTTAACAAACCGCCTGCGTGCGCTTTACGCCCAGTAATTCCGATTAACGCTTGCACCCTCCGTATTACCGCGGCTGCTGGCACGGAGTTAGCCGGTGCTTCTTCTGCGAGTAACGTCAATGTACAGTGCTATTAACACTGAACCCTTCCTCCTCGCTGAAAGTGCTTTACAACCCTAAGGCCTTCTTCACACACGCGGCATGGCTGCATCAGGCTTGCGCCCATTGTGCAATATTCCCCACTGCTGCCTCCCGTAGGAGTCTGGACCGTGTCTCAGTTCCAGTGTGGCTGGTCATCCTCTCAGACCAGCTAGGGATCGTCGCCTAGGTGAGCCATTACCCCACCTACTAGCTAATCCCATCTGGGCACATCCGATGGCGTGAGGCCCGAAGGTCCCCCACTTTGCTCTTGCGAGGTCATGCGGTATTAGCTACCGTTTCCAGTAGTTATCCCCCTCCATCAGGCAGTTTCCCAGACATTACTCACCCGTCCGCCGCTCGTCACCCGGAGAGCAAGCTCTCCTGTGCTACCGCTCGACTTGCATGTGTTAGGCCTGCCGCCAGCGTTCAATCTGAGCCATGATCAAACTCTTCAATTAAAAGTTCGATTTGCTTAAACAAGTTAAGCGATGCTCAAAAATTAACTTTCGTAGTACTCTTATAAGTGAACAAGTCACCTAAATGAATTACTGCTTGGTCACTCTTTAAGACTTGATATTTTTTTGCCACCGAGGTGGCTGATATCGTCTTGTGAGTGCCCACACAGATTGTCTGATAAATTGTTAAAGAGCATGCCGCGGTTCGCAAGGAATCTTATGCGGCGCGGGAGGCGTATATTACGTTTTCCCGCTGAAGAGTCAAGAGATTATTCATTCGAACTTTCATCTTTTTCTCTTCCTGTCCGAGCGACTTCTCAGTCGTTGTTCCCGGTCAGTGGAGGCGCATTATAGGGAGTTCTCAGAAGGCCGCAACCCCTAATTTCAAAAAACTTTCTGAGTGCTTTTTTTTTGGTCTAAACGTTGATAAAGACCGCATTACAGCGATTTTTTATACGATATTTGCCCAAAATCCTCAGCGAATTTGGCAACCTGCTGCCAGTCGGTGTACTCCACTTCTTTACGGGTATCCGTTTCTCCACCGGTCATACGCATAATAAGTTGGATCATGACCTTATCGAACCAGCGATATCGTGGATAACGTAATGCCCCGGCGAATACGCCACAAATCGCCGGTTCCCACGGAGAGGCCAGCAGAAACTTACGCACATAGGCATTGGTCTGCGGGCTGCGCTTCTCGGGCTTACGGGCGGTGAGATTCACGCCAAAGAATGCAGACGGCATTTGATTCAAGGTGTCGGCATGTTTTTTAACGAATTTATCCAGCACCGGATTGAAGTGGCCGTAACGTATAGAAGCGCCAATCATCACCTGGTCGTAGCTTTTCAAATCCACATGCTCAGCGTGTGCCAGGTCGATGACATCACAGTTGCACTTCTCTTTAAGCACACTGGCTATATAAGAAGAGATGGCATGGGTCTGCCCGTCACGACTTGAGTAAAGTATCAACGCTTTCATTCTTGTTTCCCTTTCATAAACTTATTCGCGCCAGAACGTCGGCGTGAACAGGACTAATAGTGTGAAGACCTCGAGACGGCCAAACAACATGGTGACGATCAGGATCCACTTCGCCACAGAGTTCATGGATGCAAAATTATCGGCGACAACGCCCAGACCCGGCCCAAGATTATTGAGCGTGGCCGTGACCGCAGCAAACGCCGAGAAGTTATCGACCCCCGTCGCGACAATCGCCAGCATGCTGACTATAAATACCAGCGCGTAAGCGGAAAAGAATCCCCACACGGCTTCGATGATGCGTTCAGGCAGCGCACGGTTACCCAGCTTGATGGTGTAAACCGCATTGGGGTGGACCAACCTTTTCAGCTCGCGCGTCCCCTGTAAGTAAAGCAGCAGGATACGGATAACCTTCAGTCCGCCACCGGTTGAACCAGCACAACCTCCGATAAACGCAGAGCACAATAATAGAAGAGGCAAAAACAGCGGCCATTTCGAAATACTGTCGGTGGTGTACCCCGCAGTGGTTGCCATGGAAACCACCTGGAAGAAGGCCTGATTAATGGTTTCCAGACCTGAGCCGTAAACATTGTGGATCCACAGAACCAGCGTACAGATGACCACCAGCGTAAATTGCACCCCGATGAACATCCGGAATTCCGGGTCACGCCAGTAGACCTTGAGATTACGTCCGCTGAGTACCGCAAAATGCAGGCCGTAGTTACAACCGGATATCAGCAGGAACACAGCGATAATGCTGTTGATGGTGCCGCTGTGAAAATATCCAATACTGGCGTCATGGGTTGAAAAGCCGCCGATGGCGATCGTCGAGAAGCTATGCCCGATAGCATCAAACGCGGACATCCCCGCGCCCCACAGCGATAATGCACAGGCAATAGTCAGGAGTACGTAAATCAGCCAAAGGGTTTTCGCCGTTTCAGCAATACGTGGCCGCATCTTGTTATCTTTCAGCGGTCCCGGCATTTCAGCACGGTACAGCTGCATCCCGCCGACGCCCAATATCGGCAGAATCGCCACCGCGAGCACAATGATCCCCATACCGCCAAACCATTGCAGCATTTGTCGGTAGAACAAAATGGCTTTGGGTAATGAGTCCAGCCCCACCAGCGTGGTCGCGCCCGTCGTTGTCAGGCCAGAGAAGGATTCAAAGAAAGCGTCGGTCAGCGACAGATTCGGCCGCTCGGAAAACAGAAAGGGCAATGCCCCGACGCTGCCCAGCACCGTCCAGAACAGCACCACGATCAGGAAACCTTCGCGCGGCTTCAGCTCACTTTTCTGCTTTCGGTTGGGAAGCCAGAGGAATAAACCAATCGTCAGGGCGACAAAAAACGTCTGGCTGAACGCACGTCCTGCGCCGTCGCGGTAAATCAGAGCGACCAGGCCGGGAATAATCATCGTTCCGGAGAACAGGATGACGAGCACCCCGACGATGCGTGTTATGGCACGAAAATGCATGCTGGTGCGTTCCTCAGCGAATTAACCATAGAAAAAATTATGAAACCGGACGCAGAATGAGCGTGCCACGGCTGATATCGAATAAGTGACTGACGGTTGCTGTTGCCTCGGCAGCAGGCAGCGCCAGAACGAGATCGACAGCAGCGCCATACTCACTGCGTAAGATATGTCCGCCGACTTGCGAGAGCAGCGTTTCCACCAGCTGTAACTGGCTGTAATCACACTGCACCGCGTATTCTGCCAGCGGAACTTTTTGTTGCACGGTAAGTTGTTTTAAAGCTTGCTGAACGCCGCCGCCATAGGCTTTCACCAGCCCGCCGGTGCCCAGCATAATACCGCCATAATAGCGCACGACGACGGCGGTGATCTCCCCGACACCGCTTCCCATCAGTTGACTGAGGATCGGTTTACCCGCTGTACCTGCAGGTTCGCCGTCATCAGAAAATCCCAGTTGCTGAGAATCATCCGGCGCGCCAGCCACAAACGCCCAGCAATGATGACGCGCTGCCGGATGCTGATGGCGGATATCCTGAATAAACGCTTTGGCCGCTTCAACGCCCTCTGTTCTTTCCAGTAAGGTAATGAAGCGGCTTTTCTTTATTTCCTCGCTGAAACTGACTGACTCAGCGGGAACCCGATACGGCTGCATCAGGCCAGCTTCAGGTCACGGGTCATGTTTTCGATGCGATTATCGTGGATAACAATGTTGTCCTCGATACGGATCCCGCCAAAAGGCTTCAGCGCTTCAATGCGCTCCCAGGCGAAGTGCTTACTGAATTGCCCCTCGCGCAACGGTGCCAGCAGCGAATCGATGAAATACAGGCCCGGTTCAATGGTCAGCACCATACCCGGCTCAATCACACGGGTACAACGCAGGAAAGGATATTGCGAAGGGGCGGCCTGATGGGTGCCCTTATCATCCTGCATGAAACCGGCAACGTCATGCACCTGTAACCCCAGCGGATGCCCAAGACCATGTGGCAGGAAAGGCCCGGTCAGGTTCTGTTCCACCATGCCGTCTTCGCTGATATCAACCACCAGCTTGTGCGCTTTCAGCAATTTGGCGATACGGTGATGCATCTGAACATGATAGTCGGTGTAGCGCACACCGGCCTTGATCGTGTCAATTAAAGCCAGTTCCTCCGTATTGAGGTCTTTCACCAGTGCGGCGAAGTCGCTGTCCGGTTTCCCGGCGTAGGTACGGGTCAGATCAGCGGCGTAACCGTTATATTCCGCACCGGCATCCAGCAGGAAGCTGCGCATGTCGGCAGGCGGCTGGTTATCAAGCGTGGTGTAGTGAAGTACCGACGCATGTTCATTGAGCGCAACAATATTGTCGTACGGCACATCGGTATCACGGTGGCCGGTGGCGGTGAGATACGCCAGGTTGATGTCGAACTCACTCATGCCGGAAAGGAACGCTTCTTTCGCCGCACGATGCCCGCTGACAGCCACTTTCTGCGCTTCACGCATACAGGCCAGTTCATAGCCGGTTTTATACGAGCGATGATAATGCAGGAAATCCAGCACCGCTTTCGGGTTCACGTTGGCAGCAGGCACACCCAGGCTGATAGCACGATCCTGGCTCGAACCGATGTAACCCACGCGCTTAAGATCCACCGGCAACTGGCCTTTGATCTCGTCGGCATTGGCCAGCGGCGTAATCGCGATTTCTTTGGTCCAGAATGAATCCGGCAGCGGCTCGTGGCTGTGCCAGTAGTCAACCGGCGAATAGAACCACAACTTAGGCGCATTCACGCCATCCACCCATAACCAGCAATTTGGCACTTTGGTGACCGGCACCCAGGCTTTGAATTGCGGGTTCACTTTGAACGGATAACTGTGATCATCAAGGAAGGTCGTTATCAGTTCACCGGAGTGAATCAGTAACGCATCAAGCTGAGAACGTTGCAGAATTTCGCGGGCACGCGACTGCAACGTGGCGATATGTTCTTTATAAAGCGTAGTAAGCGATTCCATCCAACTGTCCTTATTTCACCGGAAAGACGATGCAGCATCTTACCACAGCCTTACGGCTGCCATAGTCCCGGAAGGTTTGTGATCTTGCCTGCAAATAAAACACATCTCATTTGCAAATTATTAACATAATAACCACACTCGAAAGCATCTGGTCATACCAGATCATCACAGATGATTCAGGAGAGACACATGCTTTACCAAGGCGAAACATTACACCTGCACTGGCTCGACGACGGGATCGCCGAGCTGGTCTTCGATGCTCCGGGCTCCGTAAACAAGCTCGATACCCAAACGGTTGCCAGCCTGGGCGAGGCGATCGCAGTGCTCGAGAAACAGCCGGGCCTGAAAGGTTTACTGCTGAGCTCAGCAAAACCGGCATTTATTGTCGGGGCAGATATCACCGAATTTTTATCCCTGTTCAACGCGCCCGCGGAGAAACTGCATGAGTGGCTGAATTTCGCCAACAGCATTTTTAACCGGCTGGAAGATTTACCGGTACCCACACTTTCCGCCATCAGCGGATATGCCCTGGGCGGCGGCTGTGAATGCGTGCTGGCGACGGATTTGCGTATCAGTACCGCCGATGCGCGCATTGGCCTGCCGGAAACCAGCTTAGGGATCATGCCGGGTTTTGGCGGTTCCGTGCGTCTGCCGCGCCTGATTGGCACTGACAGCGCACTGGAAATTATCGCCGCCGGTAAAAATATCAGCGGGAAAGAAGCCCTGAAAATCGGGCTGGTGGATGCGGTGGTCGACGCCGACACACTGCGCGACGCCGGGATCACCATGCTAAAAAATGCCGTGGCCGGTAAACTGGAATGGCAAAGCCGTCGCGAACCCAAACGTCTGCCGCTGAAACTCAGCCAGATTGAAGCGACGATGAGTTTCAGTGTCGCCAAAAGCATGGTCATGCAGAACGCGGGGAAACATTACCCTGCGCCGATGACCGCGGTGAAAACCATTGAAGCCGCCGCACGCCTGGGCCGTGACGATGCGCTGAAACTGGAAACAGCCAGTTTTGTTCCCCTCGCGCAATCTAAAGAAGCCCGCGCGCTGGTCAGCATTTTCCTCAACGATCAGTTCGTTAAAGCGAAAGCCAAAAAACTGGCGCACGGCAGCGAAAAACCAAAGCAGGCTGCGGTGCTGGGAGCGGGCATTATGGGTGGCGGGATTGCGTATCAGTCTGCCCTGAAAGGCGTACCGGTTGTGATGAAAGACATCAGCGACCAGTCCCTGACGCTCGGCATGAACGAAGCGGCCAAGTTGCTGAACAAACAGCTGGAGCGCGGCAAACTCGACGGTCTGAAAATGGCCAACGTGCTGTCGACCATTCATCCGACGCTGGATTACAGCGGAATCGAACGCGCCAGCGTCGTGGTCGAAGCCGTCGTGGAGAACCCGAAAGTGAAAGCGGCGGTGCTGGCGGAAGCGGAATCGCTGCTCGACGCCGATACCGTACTGGCTTCCAACACCTCAACCATTCCGATCGACCAGCTGGCTTCTTCACTGAAACGCCCGGAAAACTTCTGCGGCATGCACTTCTTCAATCCGGTGCATCGTATGCCGCTGGTTGAAATTGTGCGTGGCGCGAAAACCTCAGACAAAACCCTTTCACGTATTGTCTCTTACGCGCTGGCAATGGGTAAAACGCCGATCGTGGTGAACGACTGCCCGGGCTTCTTCGTCAACCGCGTGCTGTTCCCGTATTTCTCCGGTTTCAGTTTACTGCTGCGTGACGGGGCCGATTTCCGCCAGATCGACAAAGTGATGGAAAAACAGTTCGGATGGCCGATGGGCCCGGCATATCTGCTGGACGTCGTGGGCATCGACACCGCGCATCACGCGCAGGCCGTGATGGCCGCCGGATTCCCGCAGCGTATGGCGCGAAACTACCGTGACGCCATCGACGTGCTGTTCGATAACCGCCGTTTCGGCCAGAAAAATCAGCTGGGCTTCTACCGCTACAGTGAAGACAGCAAAGGCAAGCCACGTAAAGACGTCGACGAACAGGCTGTCAGCCTGTTGGCCGATAATCTGAAACCGGCACATGCAGAATTCTCACCACAGGACATCATTGCACGCATGATGATCCCGATGATTAACGAAGTGGTGCGCTGCTTCGAAGAAGGCATTATTGCCAGCCCGGCCGAAGCCGATATGGCGCTGGTATACGGCATCGGTTTCCCTCCGTTCCACGGCGGCCCGTTCCGTTATCTGGACACGCTTGGCACGGCTGAGTATCTGAAAATGACCGAACATTACGCGCACCTGGGGCCAATGTATCAGGCACCGGACGGGCTTCGCGCCAAAGCGCAAACCAATGAAAGTTACTACCCGGTTGCGGCAGCGCTGGAAAACATCAGCACCGGCAATCAGGCATAAGGACCGAAATCATGGAAAACGTAGTCATTGTTGACGCAGTCCGCACGCCGATGGGCCGTTCAAAGGGCGGCGCATTTCGCCACGTCAGGGCTGAAGATCTCTCCGCGCATCTGATGCGCGCCGTGCTGGCCCGAAATCCGGCGCTGAACGCCAAAGATATTGATGATATTTACTGGGGCTGCGTGCAGCAGACGCTGGAACAGGGATTCAACATTGCCCGCAATGCGGCGCTGCTGGCGGAAATCCCACACAGCGTCCCGGCGACCACGGTTAACCGTCTGTGCGGTTCTTCCATGCAGGCACTGCACGACGCCGCCCGCGCCATTATGGTCGGCGACGCACAGGTCAGCCTGATTGGCGGTGTGGAACATATGGGTCACGTGCCGATGAATCACGGCGTGGATTTCCATCCGGGGCTGAGCAAAACCGTGGCAAAAGCCGCGGGAATGATGGGGCTGACCGCTGAAATGCTGGCGAAAATGCACCAGATCAGCCGTGAAATGCAGGATGAGTTTGCAGCGCGTTCGCATCATCGCGCCCACGCGGCCACGCTCGCCGGACACTTTGCCAATGAAATCGTCCCGACTGAAGGCCATAACGCAGAAGGCGTGCTGACCCGTTATGATTTTGACGAGGTGATCCGCCCGGAAACTACCGTCGCAACGCTGGCGGCGCTGCGTCCGGCGTTTGACCCGGTCAACGGCACCGTCACTGCAGGCACGTCCTCTGCCCTCTCCGACGGCGCATCGGCGATGTTGCTGATGAGTGAATCTCATGCCAAATCTCTGGGCCTGAAAGCCCGCGCGCGAATTCGTGCAATGGCGGTGGTCGGCTGCGATCCGTCGATTATGGGTTACGGCCCGGTCCCGGCGACGCGCCTGGCTCTGAAACGCGCCGGACTGAGCGTGCAGGATATCGGCCTGTTCGAACTGAACGAAGCCTTCGCGGCACAAGCCTTACCGTGCGTGAAAGATTTGGGGCTGCTGGAAACCATGGAAGAGCGCGTCAACCTGAACGGCGGCGCGATTGCACTCGGTCATCCGCTTGGCTGCTCCGGTTCACGTATCTCTACGACGCTGCTGAACCTGATGGAACGCCGCGACGTACAGTTTGGCGTTGCGACCATGTGCATCGGTTTGGGTCAGGGCATCGCGACCGTTTTCGAACGCGTCTGAGTTTTACTCTTTTCTGCATAAACAAAAAGCGGACAGATTGTCCGCTTTTATGAATCTTATCTGCCCGTTTTAGTTGCCGTTTTCCCGCCTGTCAGGGGCGGGCTTTTTCACGACGGTGGCGTCACATCAAATGAAAGAGAACGCATCACCAAACAGTCGATCTTCCAGCGCGCCGCGCTCTGCAACAAAGCGCTCGCGGGCGATTTTTGCCATCTCAAAACGCCCTGCGATATAAATATCGTGCTCCGCCAGCGAGGTGAAATCCTGCAACACCGCGCTCAGAACGGTACCGCTTCTGCCCTGCCAGCCGTCTTCAGGCTGTTCCACCACCGGGATCACTTTCAGATTCGGGTGATGAATGCTCAGTGCTTCCAGCTCGCCCAAATCGTACAGATGCTTCAGCTCGCGCCCGCCCCAGTAAATGGAAATATCGCGATGAGGCTGTTGCTCAAGCGCGGTGACCAGAATGGAACGCACATAAGAAAAACCGGTGCCGCCCGCAATCAGCACCAGCGGACGCTGGCCTTCTTCGCGCAGCCAGGCATCGCCGTGAGGAATATCCACGGTAATCGCCTGTTCTTTCAGAATGCGATCCATCACCGCCATCGCGTACAGATTCAGTTCGGAGGCGCCGATGTGCAACTCAATCACGTTGTGTTCAGCAGGCGTGGAGGCCAGAGAGAACGGACGCTTATCGCGCTCATCCATCACGACCATCAGATACTGACCCGCGCGGAAAGAAAAAGGCGCTTCCGGCAACAACCGGACCCGATACACCGTATCGGTAATCGCCTCAACGGAGGTCACTTTACAGCTCAAAGTTGTCATGCGTTCCCTCTGTGGGTCATCAAAGCAAAGCGTGGGACAAAGAGTCGATTATTTTTTCGCATCGTCTTTATCATTAAAAATAGCGAGCTCATCCCAGATGGCATCGATACGGGCGGTGACGGCAGGATCCTTCACTATCGGACGCCCCCACTCACGCTGTGTTTCACCCGGCCATTTGTTGGTCGCATCCATCCCCATTTTCGAACCGAGGCCCGATACAGGCGAGGCAAAATCGAGATAATCGATCGGCGTATTTTCGACCAAAACCGTATCCCGTGCGGGATCCATTCTGGTGGTAATCGCCCAAATCACGTCGTTCCAGTCACGGGCATTCACATCGTCATCGCACACAATCACAAACTTGGTGTACATGAACTGACGCAGGAATGACCAGACACCCATCATCACGCGCTTTGCATGACCAGGGTACTGTTTCTTCATGGTAACGACAGCCATACGGTAGGAGCAACCCTCCGGCGGCAGATAAAAATCAACAATTTCCGGGAATTGTTTCTTCAGAATCGGCACAAAGACTTCATTCAGCGCCACGCCCAGCACCGCGGGCTCATCCGGCGGACGGCCGGTGTAGGTCGAATGATAGATGGGATCTTTCCGCTGCGTCATATGCGTGATCGTGAAGACCGGGAAGCTGTCTACTTCATTATAGTAGCCGGTATGGTCACCATACGGGCCTTCCGGCGCCATCTCGCCCGGCTCGATATACCCTTCGAGCACGATTTCCGCACTGGCAGGGACTTCGAGATCGTTGGAAATACACTTCACCACTTCGGTTTTATTACCGCGCAGCAAACCGGCGAACGCGTATTCAGACAACGAATCCGGCACCGGCGTCACGGCGCCCAGAATGGTGGCGGGATCTGCACCCAATGCCACAGAAACCGGGAAACGCTGGCCGGGATTCTTCTGGCACCACTCCTGGAAATCAAGCGCACCGCCGCGATGGGATAACCAGCGCATGATGACTTTGTTTTTCCCGAGAACCTGCTGGCGATAAATCCCCAGATTCTGACGGGGTTTTTCCGGCCCACGGGTGACAGTCAGACCCCAGGTGATCAACGGCGCGGCATCTTCCGGCCAGCACTGCATCACCGGAATGCGGGTGATATCCACCTCGTCGCCTTCCCAAATCTCCTGCTGACAAGGTGCGGAATGCAGCACTTTCGTCGGCATGTTCAGCACCTGCTTAAACTTCGGCGCCTTATCGTATAAATCACGCAAACCGCGTGGCGGCTCAGGCTCTTTCAGAAACGCCAGCAACTCACCGACTTCACGTAACGCACTGACGTCCTCTTTGCCCATGCCCATCGCCACACGCTCAGGTGTGCCGAATAAATTACACAGCACCGGCATGTCGTACCCTTTTGGATTTTCAAACAACAACGCCGGGCCGCCCGCACGCAGGGTACGGTCAGCAATTTCGGTCATTTCCAGGTAGGGATCGACAGACTGAGTAATGCGTTTCAGTTGGCCTCTCTTTTCGAGTAACGAGAGGAAGTCACGTAAATCACGGTATTTCATGCTGATTCTGAGTCGCCGGGTTGAAGGAGAGCATTATAGAGCCTCTCCGAGGTTGTTGCTGCCTTTTTGTTATCAGCAGGTAAACGCCGATAATGAAAAACCAGTGTAACCGCCAGAAACCAACGCTGTTGGTCTGACGGTGCGCAAATCGTCTGCCGATGATCCGATCACAAACAGGTAAAGGGTACCCACGCGCTTAACGCCTGGGTGTCATGATATTCCTGAATCTCATGACCATGCCGGAACACTTTGAAGCCCTGATTTCTGGCGCTGAAATAGCTCAGCTCATTGCCGGACACCTGCAACAAACTGCCTTCACGCAGCGCAATGACCGCCTCAGACGGATTCACCGCGCAAAATTCAGCAATGCGCTCGTCACGGGTTTCACCCATGTGGCCACTCAGGTGTGCATCGATGTAATGCGGATTTATTTGTACCGGGAACAGACCAAGAGAGGGCAGCACCACTGAATTGCGGACTGGCATATCATTGGTGGTACGAATACTTGGAGTTGCCACGTTACAACCCGCGCTCCAGCCGATATACGGCACATTGCGTTCACGCACAGCGCGCTGAACAGGAACGATCAGCCCCTTCTCATGCAGCATCTGGTTGAGCATCCAGGTATTGCCGCCGCTGACCAAAATACATTGCGCACTGGCAATAGCGTGTGCCGGATTATCTGCGTGATGAATGCTGGTGACATCAATGCCCAGCACATCGGCCAGCGCACCGGCGCGCTCATCATAATCGCTGCGGATCAGTGCGTAGGGGATCAGCACGGCGGAGGTAATCCCGCGGGATTTCAGCACCGCCTGGATACGATCTTTTGCATAGCCCAGTAATTCAGATTCACCGGAAAGCTTACCGTTGCTCAGTAAGAACAGCTCCATGACGCTTCTCCTGACTGTAATAAGAGGAAGATAAAGGGATAAGTGTGCACTTTTCTTCGATAATAAAAGATAACAGACCGACAATCAGCAAACGTCTGCACAGAATCTCACTGCCTGTATCTCAGGGGCAGCTTTTGTTATGCTGCCGGAATCAACGTTTTAATGTGGGAAACTATGGAATCCTGGTACTTACTCTATTGCAAACGCGGCCAGTTGCTCCGCGCCAAAGAACATCTTGAGCGCCAGCAAGTAAACTGCCTGACGCCCATGATCACCCTGGAAAAGATGGTGCGCGGACGCCGCACGCCTGTCAGCGAACCCATGTTCCCGAACTACATGTTCATCGAGTTTGACCCTGAACGGATCCACACGACGACGATCAGCGCAACGCGTGGTGTCAGCCATTTCATCCGCTTCGGGCCAAAACTGGCGACCGTGCAACCTCAGGTGATCAAACAACTGATGGAACCGCCGACGATTGACATTCGCGATCCTGAAACGCCGTATGAAGGCGATATCGTTTTGATCACTGAAGGGATTTTCGAGGGCATCGAGGCCATTTATACCGAGCCTGACGGCGAAGCCCGTTCGCTGCTGATGTTGAATCTGATTAATCAGCCTGTCCGCCAGAGCATAGACAACACGCATTTCCAGAAACTCTGAGCGCATTTTCTCTGTCTGTGTCCTGCAAAAAAGCACCGTTAAACGGTGCTTTTTTATGTGAAACATTCAGCGCGCTGGCAGGGCAAACATTTTGCGCGCGTTATCATCGGTGATATCCGCCAGCCACTGCGGGTCTTCCCCGCGCCACTGCGCGACCTGATGAACAATGTGCGGTAAAAACGCCGGTTCATTGCGTCGGTTCTTCGGTTTGTTTTCCATATCTCTTGGTAATAAATAGGGCGCATCGGTTTCCAGCATTAAGCGTTCAGCCGGGATCAGCGGCAGCATTTCACGCAACTCCAGCCCGCGCCGCTCATCGCAGACCCAGCCCGTAATTCCTATCGACAGGCCGAGAGACAAATACAGTTCAAGCTCATGCCGCGTACCGGTAAAGCAGTGAACGACACCGCCCGGTAAATCTGCAAGCCAGGGCTTGAGTAATGCAGCGAAACGTTCCCCGGCATCACGACAATGTAAAAACACCGGTAACTGTAGTTCTGATGCCAGCGCAAGCTGTGCGGTAAACGCCGATTCCTGCTGCAAGGCAGGCGAAAAATTGCGATTGAAATCCAGTCCGCATTCACCGACCGCCACAACATTCGTTAATCCGGCCAGCGCACGGATGTCAGCTTCCACCTGCGCATTCCATTCACTGGCCTGATGTGGATGCACACCCGCCGTAGACCAGCAAAAATCAGGGTATTCAGCCGCCATTTTCTGCGCCTCACCACTTTCCTGCGCAGATGTACCTGTGATCAACATACCGCTCAGACCGGCCGCTCGTGCTCTTTCCACCACCTGCGGGCGATCTTTATCAAACTGATTACTGGTGAGGTTTATGCCAATTTCAAACATACATTGTCCTGAAACAGAAACCGCCCTGCTGGGCGGTTTCTGTTTTATATCGAAATAATCAAAGAGACTTACTCAGCCTGATCCGGATCGTTCTCTTTATCGACATCAGCGCGACGACGTCCACCTACGTAGAAACGGGCAAAGAATACGCCGATTTCAAACAGCAGATACATCGGGATGGCCAGCAGCGTCTGAGAGAAGACATCCGGCGGCGTTAACAACATCCCGACCACAAACGCCCCGACCAGCACATACGGACGTTTCTTTTTCAGGTCTTCCGGTGTCGTCACACCACTCCAGCACAGTAAAACGATGGCAATCGGCACTTCAAATGAGACGCCAAACGCCATGAACAACGCCATCACGAAATCGAGATAGTTGTTGATGTCAGTAGCAATCTGCACGCCAGCCGGTGCGGTTTTCGCAAAAAAAGCAAACGCCAGCGGAAACACCACGAAGTAAGCAAAAGCCACGCCGAGGTAAAATAATGCAGAACTGGAGAACAACAACGGCATCATCAGGCGGCGTTCATGCTTGTACAGCGCGGGAGCAACGAATGCCCACACCTGATACAAAATGAACGGCGCGGAAACAAATACCGAGACAATCATGGTCAGCTTGATTGGCGTAAAGAACGGTGATGCTACGTCAGTAGCAATCATGCTCGCACCCAAAGGCATTTGCTCAATCAACGGTGAAGCCACCAGCTGATAGATGTCATTGGCAAAATAAACCAGACATAAAAACACCACTAAAATACAGACAATGGCGTTCAGTAGACGCTTACGCAGCTCAATCAGATGGCTGATAAGCGGTTGAGTATCTTCAACAGCCATGTTTAGCGCTCGCCTGTCGGTTTAGTGAGTGAAACCGGTGTTTCCGGCGCAGAAGGTTCAGCCACCGGTGCGTCAACGGCAACCGGTTTGGTCACGGGCGCAGAGGCAACGGAAGAGTCAGCGACAGGCGATTGTGCCGCCGCTGCCTGCAATTCAGCCTGTGCTGCCGCAGCATGGGCCGTCTTATTTGAAGCCAGTGCCGCATCCACTGCACTGAGTGGCGCAGCAGCCGGTGCAGAGGCCACGTTGTCAGCCGTGGCCGGCGAAATACCGGCATCATGGTGGGCTTCGGCATCATCGATCACAGGATTGTGGATGGTGTTACCTTCCGCTTTCGCTTCTTCCATCGCTTTATCGGCAGGATTGAGCCCTGAATTGATAGATTGCTTCATGGATTCAGCCGCTTCTTTCAGCTCATCCATGGAGGCTTTGATTTCCGGCGTGAGATTCTTCAGACCCGCCTCTTCGGCTTTCTTCAGGCTATCCTGCAATTCCTGAAGTTTCAGCTCCTGCGACAGCTCGCTTTGTACTGACGCGGCCATCGCCCGAAGCGTACGGATCCAGCCTGCTACTGTTCTGACTGCTACAGGTAAACGCTCCGGCCCGAGAACAACCAGGCCAATCACCAATACCAGCAGCAGTTCACTAAATCCAATATCGAACACGGTTTATACCTGCTCTTTGTTTTGGCTCTTGGTGTCTTCTGCTTTAGCGTCCGGCTTGCCCTCGATAGACCTGGCAGCGAAATCAGCATCAGTTGGCGTAATGTCAGCGTCTTTATTTGCTTTTGACTGGCTATCATCTTCACTCATGGCTTTTTTGAAGCCTTTGATGGAAGCCCCCAGATCAGCACCCAGACCACGCAGTTTCTTAGTACCGAACAGCAGTACCACAATCACAACGAGAATCAGGATCTTAGTAATACTAATACCACCCATTATTTTCACCTCAAATAGGAAGGAACGACATTCATTGCCGTCCGCAAACGGCATTCAATTTTAAAACATGTTTTAGCTGGCGCGTCGCCAGCCAATCAGCCAGGAAACCGCGCCCGCGGTCATCAGGCAAGCCGGATAAATCTCGACGTTGCCTAACAGCAAAAGGGTGCCGCTTAATAACAACGTCGCCCCTATCCCCAAAAGATAACGAGACTGACCCTGACGGGAGTTCTGGTTGTGCATTTGGGAGGAAAGCTTTTCGATGTTGTACTGCAACAGCTTGTGCTGTTGCAGGCTCTGATAAACCAGATCGGGTAATTCAGGCAGTTTCTCAACCCAGAATGGCGCGCGCTCTTTCAGTGCGCGGATCATTGCCGGCAGACCTACCTGATCACGTACCCAGCTTTCCAGGAAAGGTTTCGCCGTTGTCCACAAATCCAGCTGCGGATAAAGCTGACGCCCCAGACCTTCTACATACAACAGTGTTTTTTGCAGCAACACCAGTTGAGGCTGGACTTCCATATTAAAGCGGCGCGCGGTATTAAACAGATTTAACAACACGTTACCGAAGGAAATCTCTGCAAGCGGCTTTTCAAAAATCGGCTCGCATACTGTCCGGATAGCAAATTCAAAGTCTTCAACATTGGTATCGCGCGGAACCCAACCGGAATCAACATGCAGTTCAGCCACTTTGCGATAATCGCGATTGAAGAAAGCGATGAAATTTTCAGCCAGATAGCGCTTATCTTCTTTGTTCAACGAACCAACTATGCCGCAATCGATACCTATGTAGCAAGGATCTTCAGGCGTTTCGTAGCTGACGAAAATGTTACCGGGATGCATGTCAGCATGGAAGAAACTGTCGCGAAAAACCTGGGTAAAGAAGACCTGAACACCACGCTCCGCCAGTAATTTCATGTTGGTGCCCTGTTTTTTCAGCGCCTCAACATCCGAAACAGGAATACCGTAGATGCGTTCCATCACCATCAGACGCTCGCTGCAGTAGTCCGGATACACTTCCGGCACATACAGCATCGGGCTGCCTTCAAAATTACGACGCAGCTGAATGGCATTGGCCGCTTCACGCAGCAGGTTCAGCTCATCAAGCAACGTTTTTTCATATTCGCGAACCACTTCACGCGGACGCAAACGGCGACCATCCGGCAGCAGAAGCGGCACCCAACCGGCAAGGCGCGACATCAGACGGATATCTGCTTTGATGGTCGGTAAAATATCCGGGCGGATCACCTTCAGAACGACAGGTTTGCCATTCTCTTTGAGCACCGCGGTATGCACCTGAGCAATCGAGGCGGAAGCCAGCGGCGTCTGGTCAAATTCATCGAACCAGTTTTCCAGCGGGCCGCCCAACGCGGTATCAATTTGCTTACGTGCCAGCGCGCCATCAAAAGGAGGAACGTGATCCTGAAGCAGAGCAAGCTGGTCGGCAATATGAGGCGGGAAAAGATCGCGACGTGTAGACATCATCTGGCCGAACTTGATCCAAACCGGACCTAATTCTTCCAGCGCAAGACGCATACGCTCACCCAGCGGCTTTTCTTTATGACGATTTGGTAACCAGAAAAACAGATAACGGCCCATGCGCAGCGGCAACGTCAAACGGATTTTAGGGATGAGTTCGTCAAGGCCGTAGATGAGAAACATGCGGATAATCAGATATAAACGTCGCATTTCCCTTGGCGTCACGGTTTGCCCTCCAGTTTTTCGATACGTTTCTCCAGTGTATCCAGCTCGCCTGCCAATGCGGAGACTTCATCACTAAACCACACCACTTCCAGCGGACCGGGAGCCATTTTCCACTCTTCAGTCAGCGTCTGCGCGACGTAGTTTTGCTGATGTTTAAGCCCTTTTTGCAGGAAACGGAAACCGCCCTGCACCGCCTGGCTCACTCCCTGAGCAGCAATATCACCGATATAAGGTGCCAGGAATTCCGCTGGTTCCCACTCGGCCATATCCAGCAACGCAACCAGTTGCTGCACCACAGAAATATCGCCTTCAACCACCAGCTCACCGCTGCGCATGAGCGGCGATAACTGCTGGCGATCGCGCAGCTTATGCAACACGGAGAGTGTTGAGGTGACGGTGCAATCTGCCACGCCATCCCATTGCCCGAGGACATCAATTTTTTGCTCACTGAAGACAAACGTCAGCGGGGTACTCAGTTCCTGCAATTCAACACGCAGAACTTTACCTGCCAGACGCGTCCGCGCCGCCTTCATGCTGCGGTCTCTGAAAAGCAGGTAATTAAGCGGCGTCTCGATAGCGGCAGTCAGTAGCGGCGTTAACAACATCGGCATACTCATATCAGAATTTGAAACCCCGGTGCAGCGCCACAATGCCCCCGGTGAGATTGTGATAAATCACATTCTCAAAACCGGCGTCGCCCATCATGCCCTTCAGCGTTTCCTGATCGGGATGCATGCGGATAGATTCAGCGAGATAACGATAGCTTTCGGCATCTTGTGCAACCAGTTCGCCAATGCGCGGCAAAATGTGGAAGGAATAGGTGTCATAGGCTTTGCTCAGCGGTTTCAGCTGGGGTTTGGAGAATTCCAGCACCAGTAAACGGCCACCCGGCTTAAGCACGCGGAACATCGAACGCAACGCTTTCTCTTTTTCGGTCACGTTACGCAAACCGAAAGAAATGGTGATGCAATCGAAGTAATTATCAGGGAAAGGCAGCGCTTCGGCGTTAGCCTGAACGTAGCTGACGTTACCCACAATGCCGAGGTTACGCAGTTTTTCGCGTCCCATTTTCAGCATGGAATCGTTGATATCCGCCAGAACAACTTCGCCCGTCTCGCCGACCAGCCGGGAGAACTTCGCGGTCAGATCACCGGTACCGCCCGCCAGATCCAGTACGCGCTGACCACGGCGGACACCGCTGCAATCAATGGTGAAGCGTTTCCAGATACGATGAATACCGAAAGACATCAGGTCATTCATCAGGTCATATTTTGCCGCAACGGAATGGAAGACATCTGCCACCATTCCCTGCTTGTCATCTTTAGCTACCGTGCGAAAACCGAAATGCGTAGTTTCCTGCGTCTGCTTTTCCATTTTATTTGCCTGCTTTTTCAGTCGAACTCTTGGGGAGAAGTGTATCAGAACCCGTTAGAAAGCCCCATCACCGATGCTGATTCAACATATTGCAAAGATTCATCATTTGAATCATAAAATCGGTCAAAACGAGTGCCCGGTGGCTAAGCATGATCACTCATGCGGGTTCAACGTCTGTTCTTCTTGCGCATCAGAAGTCTCGGGCAGAGATGCGGTATCCTCAGGCTCGTTTTCCGCTCTGGCTATCTCAGCCAGAGAGGGGCTAATAGGCCGTTTAACTTCAACGCCCAGCGCGCGAAAACTTTCCACCTGCCCGATGAGATTACCACGCCCTTGCGAGAGTTTATTCATCGCAGAGCGATAACTGCCCTGCGCTTTGTCCAGACTTTGCCCCATCGATTCCATATCGTCGACGAAAAGGCGCAGTTTGTCATACAGGCGCGCCGCGCGATCGGCGATACGTTTTGCGTTCTGGCTTTGATGCTCGTAGCGCCACAAATTGCTGATGGTACGTAATGCCACCAGCAGCGTCGTCGGGCTGACAAGCATAATGTTGTGCCGGAGTGCTTCGCTGATCAATTCGGGCTCCCTGTCGATGGCCAGCAGAAACGCAGGTTCGACGGGGATAAACATCAGGACATAATCGAGGCTGCGCAAGCCGGGAAGCTGCTGATAATCTTTGCGCCCCAGCAAACGGATATGCCCGCGAACCGACGCGATATGCTCGTTAAGCGCCACTTCCCGTTCGCCATCATCTTCACTGTTGAAGTAACGCTCATAAGCCACCAGCGTCATTTTGGCGTCAATCACGACGTCTTTGTTCTGCGGCAAACGCACCACAACGTCAGGTTGCATCCGGCTGTTACTGTCTACCTGCACGCTGACCTGCGTCTGATATTCATGCCCCTCACGCAACCCGGAAGCTTCAAGCACACGGCTGAGTACCACTTCGCCCCAGTTGCCCTGGGTTTTGTTATCGCCTTTCAACGCTTTGGTCAGGTTGACGGCCTCACGCGCCATCTCAACATTCAGCTGCTGCAGATTACGGATTTCGTGCGCCAGCGTATGCCGTTCTCGCGCTTCCTGACCAAAGCTGTCCTGCACCTGACGGCGGAAACCATCCAGCTGCTCGCGCAACGGCAGCAAAAGTTTATCGAGGCTCTGTTTGTTCTGTTCATCAGCGCGGCGGCCGTTCTGCTCGAAGATGCGGTTCGCGAGATTTTCGAACTGGCTGCTCAGACGCTGCTCGCTGTTGATCAGCAGGCGCTGTTTATCTTCGGCGGCCATGCGGGTTTCATCCAGACGGGTGGAAACCTCACGCAACTCGGCTTCCTGCGCGCTGTTGATTTCACGCTGCGCGCGCAGCTCCTGATTCAATTGCTCGCACTCGTTTTGCCAGTGCGCCAGCAACTGCAATTTTTCCTGACTGGCCGCCTGCAGGCTATGAAGCTTGCGCAGTTCCAGCTCTGCTTCCCGGATTTGCTGCAATGAGAACTGCCGGTCACTTTTAACCGTTTCGTTTTCTGCTCTCACCTGTTCCAGCGATTGCTCCAGAAGACGGCGCTGAGTCTCGAACTCAGTTTGCTGTTGTTGCTGACGTAAACTGGCCACCAGCCAGCCCACAACTAAGCCGATTAACCCCGCGCCCAGGGCAGTCAGAATGCTGATATCCACACGTTTTCCCTCTTCAAATCACCTGCGGTCACGGTAATAGCAGGCTGTATGGATGTCCAGTCTATTTTCTGTTGCATCGTGCCTTTGCGGGATGCCTTCCAGAATGGAATTTCTCTGCATTTCCCTCCTTGCGACGGCCAAAGGCAGAGCGCAGGATTCACAACCAGCGGCTCAGCCATTGGATACCAAACGCACCCGGCGCAAGAATGCCGAAGGCCCAGATCAACGCCGAGCTGACGTTGGCAATCTGGAAATACTTTTGTGGCATACCGCAAATTCCGGCGACCAGTGGAACCACGGCGCGAAGCGGGCCAAAGAAACGGCCGATGAATGCACCCGGCATGCCCCATTTATCAAAAAAGGCATGGCCGCGAACTAACATTTGCGGATGGCGGGAGAATGGCCAGAAATTACCAACGCGATCCTGGTAATGGGCACCGACCCAATAGGAGAGCCAGTCGCCGAAGAACGCCCCGGCTGCCGCTGCCGCCCAAATGGGCCAGAAAGGAATGCCGGTTTCGCCAATCAGTGCGCCGAGCCCGAGCAAAATGAAGGTTGCCGGAAGCAGCAATGACAGGAAAGCGAGCGACTCACCGAACGCGAGAAAGAAAACAATCGGCGCAGCCCATACCTGATGAGCGCGGATGAACGTGGTGGTGTAATCAAGAATGTCGTTAACAGTCAAAAATGCAGTTCCTTTTTTCATGAAAGCGGAGGCGGAATGAAAGACAGTATTCCAGATTCACTATTAACATGACCTTAACAGATCACCGGCAATGGGCAAAAAAATGGGCCGCCAGAGGCAGCCCATCGGGGTGATATCTTGTTTGAGAACGGTAAAATCAGACCAGGCGGCGGGCGGCTTCTACCACGATCTTAACCGCGTGGCTTTCTGTCTTTTTCATGGTTTCTGCATCAGGAATTTCCTGCTGCGTACGGTTCACAATGACACCGGCAACCATACCTGCACGCAGGCCCTGGCTTGCACACATGGTCAGCAGGGTGGCAGATTCCATTTCATAGTTCATGACGCCCATTTCCTGCCACTCTTTCATCGATTCTTTAAAGCGACGAACCACGCGGCCAGAGTAAGTATCATAACGCTCCTGGCCTGGGTAGAAGGTGTCAGAAGACGCGGTCACGCCGATGTGAGTTTGTGCACCCACGGATTCAGCCGCAGCAACCAGCGCAGTGGTACAGGCGAAATCGGCCACTGCCGGGAATTCCATCGGTGCAAAGTGCAGGCTCGCGCCATCAAGGCGAACGGCGGCGGTGGTGACCAGCACATCGCCCACACTGATGTGTGGCTGGATGGCACCGGTAGTACCGACGCGCAGGAAGGTACGGATGCCGAGCTGTGCCAGCTCCTCAACCGCGATAGAGGTGGAAGGACCCCCGATACCGGTTGAGCATACAATCACAGATTTGCCGTCAAGCTCAGCGCGCCATGAGGTAAATTCGCGGTGGGAAGCCAGGCGAACCGGGTTCTCCATCAGTTTGGCAATCTTCTCAACGCGCTCTGGGTCGCCGGGTACAATCGCCAGCGTCGCGCCGTTTAAATCTTTTTTGGCCAGGCCAAGATGGAAAACTTCAGGCTGAGACATAACAAACTCCTCTGTGTGTAAGGTCATAAATTGGCAGGAGGAACACCCGGCAACTGTACTGAACATTGTGACGTTATTTCGTGATGGCCGTCACTATGATGTAACAACAAGAATAACGCATACATTTAATTTGTGATGCCAATCACAAATAACAGCGCAAAAGACGAATTTTTAAACGGTCTGTTTTCGTGGCAGGCATAAAAAAGCAGGCATTGCCTTATAACAAGTCTCTGCCTGCCGGGTGCGGGTTAACCTGTCAGGCAGGAACAGCATCTGCCGCAGCGCTGCGTGACCAGATCCGGTGTTTCGCTAAGATTTTCACAAAGGCTTTCAGCAAGGCACCTTCCGCTTTTTCGCCTTCGATGACCCCCTCTTCCGCCACATCATCTTTAAGCCCCAGCAATGATTTGAAGCGTCGCGCATCACCGCTCAGGCCAATAACTTTCAGATGTTTATAGGCTTCAAGGACGTAATGCCGCGCATCTCCGCTCATCAACAATGCGTCGATATGCCCGTGCGGCACAATCACTGCGTCAACCGTGATGGACGGCGAACCGGCAAACGTGGCATCAATCGGCAATGTCGAACCATCATCGGCCGTGACCGTGCCTAAATGGCTGGCCAGCAGTTTAGGGTGAACGCCAACGGCCTGAAGCGCCTGCAAGGTTTCCAGCACATCCGCTGCATTGACACCGTCACCTAATAACAGCGCAACCTGACGCCCTTTAATCACGCCTTTGCCACTGGCATACAGGCTGAGAGAAGGATCGCTTTCCAGACCATTTACCGGTTTTGGCGGTTTGATTTTCAGCGTGTCCGGCGAAAGCGTAATGCCGACATTTTTCGCCACTTGTTGGGCCAGAGACTGATCGACGCGGGCCAGCAAATCAACAACACGTTCGCGGATGTAAGGCCGCACAACTTTGGATAACTCAAACGAGAAAGCGCCTGCGATATGCTCCTGCTCCACCGGCGTCTGACTTAGCCAGAACAGGCGCGGCTGCGCATAAAACTCGGCAAACGATTCACTGCGCTGGCGGACTTTTTCCGCATCAATGCGTTCAGGATAGCTTTCAAACCCGCCGCCCGATGCTGCCGGAGGGGTTTCTCTCGGCCAGTTATTGTTAATGGAATTCGGCTCATAGTTCGCCGGATTGGTATCAACATCCTGGCGGTGCATGCCGTCACGCTGGAAATTGTGGTACGGGCAGGTTGGCCGGTTAATCGGAATTTCGTGGAAATTTGGCCCGCCCAGACGGCTGATTTGCGTATCGGTATACGAGAAAAGCCGCCCTTGCAACAACGGATCATTAGTGAAATCAATGCCCGGTACGACGTGGCCGGGGTGGAAGGCGACCTGCTCGGTTTCGGCAAAGTAATTGTCCGGGTTACGGTTTAGCACCATCTTGCCAATAAGCTGCACCGGCACCAGTTTTTCCGGGATCAGTTTGGTCGGGTCGAGCAAATCAAAATCATATTTGAATTCGTCTTCTTCCGGGATCAGCTGAACACCCAACTCATACTCAGGATAATCACCGGCTTCAATGGCTTCCCATAAGTCACGGCGATGGAAATCCGCATCTTTACCGGCCAGTTTCTGCGCTTCATCCCACAGCAACGACGCTTTACCTGCCAGTGGCTTCCAGTGGAAACGGACAAACGTGGATTTTCCCTTCGCATTCACAAAACGGAAAGTGTGGATCCCGAAGCCTTCCATCGTGCGATAGCTGCGCGGGATCCCCCGATCGGACATTGCCCAGAATACGTTATGCAGCGTTTCAGGTTGCAGCGAGACGTAATCCCAGAAGGAATCGTGCGCGCTGGCCCCCTGCGGGATTTCGTTGTGGGGTTCAGGTTTCACCGCATGCACAAAGTCCGGAAACTTGTGGGCATCCTGAATGAAGAATACCGGCGTGTTATTGCCGACCAGATCGTAAATGCCTTCATCGGTATAAAACTTGGTGGCCCAGCCGCGAATATCGCGGACAGAATCCGCAGAGCCGCGTGATCCCTGCACGGTAGAAAAACGCACAAACACGGGGGTTTGTTTTTTCGGATCAGACAGGAAACTGGCTTTGGTGACAGATTTCATACTGCGGTACGGCTGAAAATAGCCATGTGCCGCAGCGCCACGGGCATGAACGATACGTTCGGGAATGCGCTCGTGGTCAAAATGCGTGATTTTCTCGCGAAGAATAAAATCTTCCAGCAGCGTCGGACCACGGCTTCCGGCTTTCAGCGAGTTTTGATCATCAGAGATTTTCGTCCCCTGATTGGTGGTCAGCGGCTGCTTCTCACCATTTTTACGATGCCGCTCCAGCGCATCGAGTTTGGCATTGGTGTTTTGCGGGCTTTTCGCGCTACCGGAGGCCGTGGGCTCTTTGCCCGGCGGCGTCGGTTGTGGCGATGGCTGATAAGCACTGTCGGCAGGTGCCAGATCACCCAGGCCGGGTTGTGTGGATTTAATGCCCGTGGCGGGGGCGCGGCTTACCGGTTTTGACTCACTCTTTTTGGACACTTTTGAAGGTAATTTCGACATTGAACAAGACTCCAGCTAGACGTTTAAGGCGTTCTTTAGGTCTTCCGTGACATTTTTCCTCACTAACTTTTAACTATAGAACATCTCATCTGCCTTGCTGTTGCGGCTTTCCGGCTATAGTTTTAATCCATCGCGCACATTTTCTGTATGGAGACTCCAATGAAAAACGACGAAATCCTCCCCCTGAAACAGGCTCCGACCAGCTTTGCACCGGCCGTAACGCCGGTGGCTGAAACCACCCTTCACACTGATACCGATGGCCTGCACGCCGGCCAGACCACCATTCCCTCGCAGGGAGAAGACCTGCCCGCCTATCTCGCCCGTCCGGAACATTTCACCGGTAAGCTGCCTATCGTTCTGGTGGTGCAGGAGATTTTTGGTGTGCACGAGCATATTCAGGATGTCTGCCGCCGGCTGGCGAAACAGGGCTATCTGGCTATCGCGCCGGAGCTCTATTTCCGCCAGGGCGATCCGCGTGATTACACTGAAATCAGCGAGTTGTTTGCCAAACTGGTGAGCAAAGTGCCTGATCAGCAAGTGCTTTCCGATCTCGACCACGCGGCACACTGGGCCTCTCAGCACGGCGGAGATATCACAAAATTAGGCATTACCGGTTTCTGCTGGGGCGGCCGTATTACCTGGTTGTACGCGGCGCATAATCCGCAGCTGAAAGCGGGTGTGGCGTGGTACGGCAAACTGGTCGGTGACAAAACGCTGACCAGCCCGATGCAGCCGGTAGATCGCGCTGCGGCGCTGGATGCACCGGTTCTGGGGTTATATGGCGGGGAAGACTCCAGCATTCCTCTGGAGACGATTGAAACCATGCGTCAGGCCATCCGCGCAGCCAATGCCAATGCGGAAATCGTTGTCTATCCGGACGCCGGACACGCGTTTAACGCCGATTACCGCCCGAGCTACAACGCTGAAGCCGCCGCCGATGGCTGGAAGCGGATGCTGGATTTCTTTGCACAGTACGGCGTGAAATAAGACCGGTGTGAAGTAGAATTCTCAGCCGTTAAAAATGATAAAAAGCCCGGCAGGTTGACCTGTCGGGCTTTTTTACGCGAAATGCTGTCTCAGATGCTGAGCAACTCAGCTTAACGTTTTCACACCGAACGCGCCCTGCCAGTCTTCTTCAAACGCCACAACTGCCGCCTGAACCGCCGGTGCGCTGATAAACTGCTCCGCCACATCCACCGGAAGGGTGATCGACTGGCAGCCCGCCAGCAGACACGCCAGCGCCTGACGCGGCGTTTTGAAGCTGGCCGCCAGCACTTTGGCCTGCGGCGCATGAAGCGTCAGTAATTGCTGCAACTCCTTCACCATCGCAATGCCATCACCGCCCTGAGCGTCCAGCCGGTTGACATAGGGGGCGACATATTCTGCACCGGCGAGGGCGGAAAGCAGCCCCTGCCCTGCGCCGTACACGGCCGTTCCCAGCGTCGGGATTTTACGGGTGCGCAGAATTTTAATCGCCGCCAGCCCTTCGGCAGTGACCGGCACCTTCACAATCAGCCCCGGCACGCGGGAATGCAGTAACTCCGCCTCTTCCACCATTCGGTCGGCCTGATTCGACAGTACCTGAGCGAACAGTTTTCCTTCGCCACCGAGCGCGTCACGCAGCGCCGGTAAGACCTCCCACAAGGAGGTGCGCGCTTTAGCGATTATGCTCGGGTTAGTGGTGACGCCCTGCAGCGGTAAAATACGGGATAAACGTTTGACTGCGCTTATATCCGCGGTATCCAGATAGAGTTCCATGCCATCTCCTGTCAGAGTTCAAGCTCTTGTTTGAGCAACGCTTCAATGTGCGCGGCCGTGGTCGAATGCATCAACGCATCCCGGAAACTGTCATGCATAATCCGGCGCGCCAGTTTAGAGAAAATCCGCATGTGCTGGTCACCGGCAGCGTGTTTATTCAGCGTCAGCATGATCACAAACTGCGCTTCTTCATCGCCCCACTGCACCGGTGCCTTAAGTTTTGCCACGCTGATGGTCGACTGTTCGATGTGCTCAGATTTGGTGTGCGGGATAGCAAAACCAAAACCGAGTCCTGTCGAAAATACCGCTTCACGGGCCCAGACGTCTGCGGCAAGCTTGCGCGGGTAGCGGCACCGGCCTGCCAGCATCAGGTTATCAACCATGCCTTTGATCACTTCTTCCTTGCTGCGCCAGTCGCTGTTCAGCGCCACACATTCTGTCGTGATAAGCGGCGCGTCGTTCGCGGTCATGCGGAACTGCGCCAGCAGGTGTTCAACCTCCAGCGAGGTGCGGCACTGCATGGCGCGGTTAAGCAGCAGGCGGCATTCGCGGCTGTCGAGTTTTGCCAGCCGCGCTTTGGTCACCGGAACTGACGGCGCGTTCATACTGATTTCATCCAGCCCCAGGCCGACCAGTAACGGCAGCACAGAGCCTTTTGCGCCCAGTTCACCGCACAGGCCAATCCATTTACCGTGGCGATGGACTTCACGCACCACATGATCAAGGCCACGCAGGAACGCCGGATTCAGACTGTTGTAATGGCGGGTCACTTTGGCATTGTCGCGGTCAACCGCCAGCAGATATTGCGTCAGGTCGTTACTGCCGATACTAAAGAAATCAATCTCTTCGCAGCACTGATCGATGATGAACATCACCGAAGGGACTTCCAGCATGATCCCCAGCTGAATTTTTTCATCAAACGGGATTTGCTCGCTGCGCAGCGACTGTTTGGCTTCCGCCAGACGATCTTTGATCCACAAAATCTCTTCCATTGATGAGATCATCGGGATCATGATTTTCAACGATCCGTGCGCCGAAGCACGCAGGATCGAGCGCAGTTGCGTGTGAAACAGCGGTAAAAATTCCTGATAGATACGCACGGCGCGATAGCCAAGGAAGGGGTTGTTTTCAGCGGGAATGTTCAGGTAATTAACCGGCTTATCACCGCCGATATCCATCGTACGCACGATAATGGTTTTGCCGTTAGCCGCTTCCGTCGCCTGACAGTATATGTTGTACAACTCATCTTCAGAGGGCGCACTGGCGCGATCCATATACAGCATTTCTGTACGGAACAGCCCGACGGCTTCGGCGCCGTTGCCAAAGGCCGCGCTGGCTTCAACCGAGTGCGCAATATTTGCCGCCACTTCCAGACGAACGCCGTCAGCGGTGTAACCCGGCTTATCGAGATACTCACTCTGCTGCTGGCGCAGTGCCTGATGCACCGCCCGCTCCTGACGATAGTAGCGCTGCACCGGTTCCGTCAGCGCACAGGCGATCAACCCCAGATCGCCGTCGATCTGCACTTCCTGTCCCAGATACGCCTGCAAAGGCTCGGGATCGACGCCCACCAGCGCAGGGATATTGAACGACCGCGCCAGAATGACGGTGTGAGACGTGCTGCCGCCGCTGCCGAGCAGCAGGCCTTTGAGATATTTTTTATCCAGTTCGAGAAACTGACTTGGCGTCAGTTCGTCGGCCAGACAAATGCTGGCTTCGCTGAGGGTTTGCTGGGGAGCGAAACGCGCTTCTCCGTAAATGTGTTGCAGCAACTGGAAACTGACATCACGAATATCCAGTTCGCGCTCACGTAAGTAGGCGCTGGAAGATTGTGCCAGTTGCGCACTGAAGTGTGCGGCGGTATCCACAATACTTTGCGCGCAGCTCTTCCCTTCCATGACGTGGCCCAGCAGCGCATCACGCAGGCTGTTATCACGCAGCAGAGAGCGGTGAGCCTCCAGCACGGCGGTGAGGGTGCCGCTGCCTTCCATCAGCTGTAATTCAATGGATTTTTCAAGCTGCGCCAGCCCGGCGGAAAGCAGACTTTGTTCTTTATCCTTGCCCTGTGACTCAGGCAAATCGGTAAGCGCCGTCAGATTCACGTTTGAGAGGGTAATCAGCCTGCCCGATGCACAGCCTTCACTGACCGAACGGGCGCGGTAAACCACCGGCGAGAGATGCGCTAAGGATTCAGGAAGCGGTTCGAGCTCTGCATTTTCTGGGTGTTCAGGAAGGGCTTCATCGCACAGTGGAAATGTGTGTTCAATAAAATGCGTGAGAGCGGCCAGGGCGGCGTCTTCATCCGCTCCCTCGACCGTGATGTGGCATTCATCACCGAGCAAAATATCTGCGCCGATCAACGACAGCACGCTTTTACCGTCAGCGGTGCGGCCGGTACGGGTGTTATGCCACTGAAACGCTGCGGTAAATCCATTGCACAACGTTTCTATATGGCTCGCCGGACGGGCGTGAACCCCATTTACCAGTACACAGGTGAAGCTCAACTTCTTGGTCATTTCTGAATCCTCATCCCAGATTCCGGTGAAATTTACCGGCTGTTGCAGAATAAGAGCCGCAAGCGCCCGCTGGCTACCAGACAAAAATGGCAAACACTGGATAAATGTAATGTATGAGCTTTTTTGCGAGGCAGCTCACAGTGAACAGGGGTTGAGGATTCTGCGGTTTATTCGGGTTATTTGAACCTGCTCGCATTTTCAATCGAACATTACAAAAGTCCAGTAAAACACAATTTTGTCCACTATTAGCGCCACGGTCGTCAGCCTATTGTTGTCGTCGATACCCTTTCAGTATCTGGGCTTTTTTCGTTAATCAGCCCTGATATTTGCGATCGTTAAGCCCGACACCAGCCGTTCCCGGAGCCAATCATGAAAGACTTGCTCAATATTCTAAAAAATACCCGTCAGCACCTGATGACTGGCGTCTCCCACATGATCCCCTTTGTTGTCGCGGGGGGCATTTTACTGGCCATCTCCGTCATGCTGTACGGTAAAGGCGCCGTTCCGGACCCTCTGACCGATCCCAATCTCAAAAAGCTGTTTGATATTGGCGTCGCTGGTTTAACCCTGATGGTGCCCTTTCTGGCTGCCTACATCGGGTATTCCATTGCCGATCGCTCTGCACTGGCTCCTGCCGCCATCGGTGCCTGGGTTGGCGCCTCTTTTGGTGCCGGTTTTTTCGGCGCGATCATTGCGGGCCTGCTGGGCGGCATCATTGTTTTCTATCTCAAGAAGATCCCGGTTCCTAAGATCCTGCGCTCAGTGATGCCGATCTTCGTGATCCCGATCGTCGGTACGTTGCTGACGGCGGGGATCATGATGTGGGGGCTGGGCGAACCTGTCGGGCTGCTGACCACCTCGCTCACCCACTGGCTGCAAGGCATGCAGCAGGGCAGCATTGTGGTACTCGCCATCATTATGGGCCTGATGCTGGCTTTGGATATGGGCGGGCCGGTCAACAAAGTTGCCTACGCCTTTATGCTGATTTGCGTGGCGCAGGGTGTGTATACGGTAGTTGCCATTGCGGCGGTTGCCATCGCCACACCTCCGCTCGGTGTAGGTTTCGCAACGCTGATTGGCCGTAAATATTACTCCACCGAGGAGCGTGAAGCCGGCAAAGCGGCCATGCTGATGGGTTGCGTCGGCATCACTGAAGGCGCGATCCCTTTCGCCGCTGCCGACCCGCTGCGCGTTATTCCTTCCATCATGTTCGGTTCTGCCTGTGCCGCGGTGACTGCCGCCCTGCTCGGCGCAGAGTGCTACGCGGGATGGGGCGGGCTGATCGTGCTGCCTGTCGTTCAGGGCAAATTTGCTTACATCGGCGCGCTGCTGGTCGGCATGGTCGTCACCGCCCTTTGTCTCAATCTGCTGAAATATCTGGCGGCCAAAAAGCAATCCAACAAGACACATCAGGAATCTGACCTGGACTTAGACTTCGAAATTAACTGACATCAGGGAATTAACTATGACCAAAATTATTGCTGTTACCGCCTGCCCTTCCGGCGTTGCCCATACCTACATGGCAGCAGAGGCCATCGAACGCGCAGCGAAAGCCAAAGGCTGGGAATGCAAAGTGGAAACTCAGGGCTCAATCGGTCTGGAGAACGAACTGACCGCCGAAGACGTCGCTGCCGCCGACATCGTGATCCTGACCAAAGATATTGGCATCAAATTTGAAGAGCGCTTCAAAGGCAAAGTCACCGTTCGCGTAGGTATCAGTGACGCAGTAAAACGCGCTGACGCCATTATGGAAAAAATCGCAGCACACCTGACTAAAGCTGCCGTCACGGATTGATCACAAGGAGAATATGATGACGTCCCGCACCGAACGACTGAAAGCCGCACTGTTCGCCAGCCCGCGTGAAATCTCGCTGGAACGTGCCCTGCTGTATACCGAAAGCCACCGCAGCACGGAGGGCGAACTGACTCTTGTGCGCCGTGCTAAAGCCACGGCATACATTATGGATAACGTTGAGATTGCCCTGCGTGAAGACGAGCTGATTGCCGGTAACCGAACGGTCAAACCGCGTGCGGGGATCATCTCTCCTGAAATGGACCCTTACTGGCTGCTCAAAGAGCTGGACGCGTTTTCCACCCGTCCGCAGGACCGTTTCACGATTTCCGGGGAAGATAAACAGATCTATCGCGGGCAGCTTTTCCCTTACTGGGAATCGCGCTCAATGAAAGACTTCATCAACAGCCAGATGCCGGAAGAGGTCACGGCGGCCACCCGGACCCAGATTTTCAGTATTAATCAGACCGATAAAGGCCAGGGGCACATCATTATTGATTACCCGCGCCTGCTTAATTTGGGTCTGGACAATTTAGTGGCTGAACTTGTGCAACTGAATGAACAGGCGCCGGATAACGCTTTTTATCAGGCGGCGCTGATTCTGCTTAAGGCCGCACAACGGCATATTTTGCGCTACGCCGCACTGGCTGAAAAAATGGCGCAAAGCTGTCAGGACGACACAAGAAAACAGGAACTGGTACGTATCGCTCACGTCTCGCGCCATATTTCCGGCAATAAGCCGCAGGATTTCTATCAGGCCTGCCAGCTGTTCTGGTACATGAATATCATTTTGCAGTACGAATCCAACGCCAGTTCATTGTCACTTGGCCGCTTCGATCAGTACATGCTGCCGTTCTACCAGCATTCCCTTTCACACGGCGAATCCCCGGCGTTTCTTAAAGAGTTGCTGGAAAGTCTGTGGGTGAAATGCAATGACATCGTGCTGTTACGCTCCGCCTCCAGCGCCCGTTACTTCGCCGGTTTCCCGACCGGTTACACCATTTTACTGGGCGGCCTGACAGAAACCGGTCGCAGCGCCGTCAATGTATTGTCGTTCCTCTGTCTGGATGCCTACCAGAATGTTTGCCTGCCACAGCCGAATCTCGGGGTGCGGGTCAATGAACTGATTGACCGCCCGTTCCTGCTGAAAACCGCCGAAACCATCCGAATGGGGACCGGTATTCCGCAAATTTTTAATGATGAAGTCGTGGTGCCTGCCTTCCTTAACCGCGGTGTTTCGCTTGAAGACGCGCGGGATTACGCCGTGGTGGGCTGCGTCGAATTATCGATTCCGGGAAAAACATACGGCCTGCATGACATCGCGATGTTTAACCTGCTGAAAGTCATGGAACTGACGCTGCACGAAAATGAAGGCAACGCGGCAATGACTTATCCCGAACTGGTGGAGCAGATCCGCCAGAAAATCAGCCATTACGTCAGGCTGATGGCGCAGGGCAGCAATATCTGTGACATCGGCCACCGTGACTGGGCACCGGTTCCCCTGCTGTCTTCGTTTATCGAAGGCTGTCTGAACAGCGGCAAAGACATTACTGAGGGCGGTGCGCGCTACAACTTCTCGGGGGTTCAGGGCATTGGTATCGCGAATCTCAGCGATTCCCTGCACGCGCTCAAAGGCATGGTGTTTGACCAGCAACGTCTGACGTTTGATGAGCTACTGGCTTCGCTGAAAGAGAACTTTGCCAGTGAAGAGGGCCGCGCCATCCGCGCCCGGCTCATCAACCGCTTCGAGAAATATGGCAACGACGTTGATGAAGTGGATTTAATCAGTGCCGACTTACTGCGTTATTACTGCAAAGAGGTCGAACAATACCGCAACCCGCGTGGCGGCCAGTTCACTCCGGGTTCTTACACGGTGTCAGCACATGTGCCGCTGGGCGCCGTGGTCGGTGCAACGCCCGATGGACGGTTCGCCGGTGAGCAGCTTGCCGACGGCGGCCTTTCCCCGATGCTGGGACAAGATCACCAAGGGCCGACCGCCGTCCTGAAATCGGTCAGTAAACTCGACAATACTCTGCTGTCTAACGGGACGTTGCTGAATGTGAAATTCACGCCATCCACGCTGGAAGGCCAGCAGGGGCTGAACAAACTGGCGGATTTCCTCGGCGCCTTTACCCGACTGAAACTACAGCATATACAGTTCAACGTAGTGAACGCTGAACAACTGCGTGAAGCGCAAAAGCGTCCGCAGGATTTTGCCGGGCTGGTCGTCAGGGTGGCGGGTTACAGCGCGTTCTTTGTCGAACTGTCGAGGGAGATTCAGGATGACATTATCGGCCGTACCGCACACCAGTTATGATATGCAGATCCCTGTGTTGAATGAGCCGGAAAGGCGCGGGCGCATTTTCAATATTCAGCGCTTTTCGCTCAATGACGGCCAGGGTATTCGTACCCTGGTTTTCTTCAAAGGCTGCCCGCACCGCTGCCCGTGGTGCGCCAACCCTGAATCGATGTCGCCACGTATTCAGGTCATCAAACGGCAGGCGAAATGCCTGAACTGCCGCACCTGTTTGCAGGATCCGAACGAATGCCCGAGTGGCGCAATGGAATATGTCGGCGAAGACATTACGCTGCCGGCGTTAATGACGCGCCTGCTCAAAGATGAGATTTTTTTCCGTTCGTCGGGCGGCGGTGTCACGCTGTCAGGTGGCGAGGTGTTGATGCAATATGCTTTTGCCGGCCAGTTACTCCGGCAGTTGCAGGCTTTGGGCATTTCGACGGCGATCGAAACGGCGGGCGATGCGCCGCTGGATCATCTGCTTGCGCTTACCGATCACTGCGATCAGGTGTTGTATGATTTCAAAATGATGGATCCCGCGCTGGCAAGATCAGTGCTCAATATGAACCAGCCAAGAGTGTTGCAGAATTTCACCGCGCTGACACAACGCGGCGTGAAGCTGCTTCCACGGATTCCGCTGATCCCAGGCTTCACGTTAACGCCTGAAAATATGCGACACATATTGGATTTCCTGAAGCCTTTTAAATTAACTGAAATCCACCTTTTACCCTTCCACAAATACGGTGAAGCGAAATATCCCTTACTGGATAAACCCTATTCAATGCATCAAACAAAGGTGCCGGATGCCGCAACTATTGCGCCGTTTTATGCGATGGCCGAAAAATACGGTTATAACGTGACGCTCGGTGGGTAAAACTTTTGATCAGAGGAAATACGATGTCGCTCAAACTGGTTGCAGTAACCGCTTGTATCAGCGGTGTGGCGCACACTTATATGGCGGCAGAGCGTCTTGAAAAGCTCAGCGCACAGGAAAAATGGCAGGTGAAAGTGGAAACACAGGGCGCACTGGGCATTGAAAATATGCTGTCAGAAAATGATATCGCTCAGGCCGATATTGTTCTGTTAATCACCGAGATCCAACTGGAAAACCGCGAGCGCTTTGCCCACAGCCGCTGCGTTCAGACAGGCATGCATACCTTTTTACGCACGCCCGAAAAAGTGATGACTGCCGTAAAGAAAATTGCCACCTCGCCACAGGGTACACACATCATCCTGCCGTAACCTTGCCTTCGCCAGGGTGCCCGCAAACTGCAAAACACCTCACGCCTGTTCCTGCTCAAACTGGCTGCGATATTGCCGACGGTATTCCGACGGGGAACGTTCGGTGCTTTTCTTAAACTGACGGCAAAAGTAGTTACTGTCGGTAAATCCGCAGGCATGCGCCACTTCTTTCACCTTCATGTCGTAGCCTTTCAGCAGATTTTTCGCCTGTTCCAGCCGGACATAATTCAGATATTCATTCAGCCCGATGCCGCCGCTTTTTTGGAATAAGTGCGATAAATAATTGGGCGAGATGTAGAAAGATTTAGCGACAGAATCGCGGGTCAGCGGCTCGCGAAAATAGACTTCGATATGCTGGCGGATGGCACTGAACAGAGCCTGGCTGCGCGATGCCGTTTGTACCGAAGAGCTGAACAGATCTAACGCATGGCTCAGCAGCCCTTTCACTAAAAATTTCGCGGTTTGCTGATCGCTTCTGTGCCACGCCAGCTCGTTCAGCGCCTGCAACATAAATGCCCCGACGCGCGGGCCGCGTCTGCCGATATTGCCCTTTTCGCTGGAATCAAAACCTGCGCCGTTCCAGTGGAGCAGGCTAAAACCCAGTTGCTGTTTGCCAAATAAAATACTCAGCGTGCGCACCGGCATCTGCCACCGGGGGCTGTTCCAGCCTTTCGCCGGAACATATAACACATCGCCCGCCTGCAGGAGCGTCGCCTGTGTCATCCCCTGTTCGTCCTCCCATTCCATTACCTGTTCACCGTCCAGAATCAGCTCGAGACGCGGAAAATCGACCTGATAGGCCAGCGCAGGAACCGGATGCTGGTTGCCCGCATAATAAACCTGGCGGATGCCATTGGTGGCTTCAAGTACTGGAGATAAAACAGAAAAAAGAGGATGAGTCATGGTCGTGCTACCTGTTTGCAGAATCACACCATGATAACCAACCTGCGTGGAAGGAAGAAAAAGAAGTCACAGATTTGCGAACAATGACGGGAAAACATTGACGGGAAAAGGGTTCACCGGCGGCTGTCGACGCACGCCGGTGAACCGGACACAGCCGGTTATGCCTGCGGAGGCTGGCCGTTAGAGGCACTGAGCCCGCCATCCACCGGCAGATTTACGCCGGTCACAAACCGGGCATCGTGGCTGGCGAGAAACGCGATCACGTCAGCGATTTCTTCCGGCTCAGCGCCACGGCCAAGCGGGATGCGTTCTGCAAATTTATCCAGCAGAGGCTGATTGTCTTTTATCCCTGCCGCCATCTCGGTAAAGGTCAGCGATGGGCAAACCGCGTTGACACGCACACCGTCTTTGCCGTGATCCATAGCAACCGAACGGGAGAAGTTGGTCACGCCGCCTTTGGCCGCGTTGTAGAAGCTCATGCCCCAGTCGCCGCCCATGCCAGACACGGATGAGATGTTCACGATGTTGCCTTTGCTTTTTATCAGCGCGGGCATAAAGAAACGCGTGCAGTAGAAAACACCGCTCAGGTCGATGGCCAGAATTTTTTGCCAGTCCTCGAGACTTGCCTCGGTCACTTTCCCCTGGACGACCACGCCTGCGCCATTCACCAGCACATCCACGCGGCCAAATTTATCCCCGATGACCGCCGCCATTCGCTCGACGTCCTGTGCCGAAGAAACATCTGCCAGATGAATATAATATTGCGTGCTGCTCAGCGTGCTCGCGACTTTCTCCAGTTTCTCTTTGGTTCGGCCAACCAGCACGACTATCGCGCCTTCATCAGCAAAACGCCGGGCCGTTGCCGCCCCCATACCTGAACCCGCGCCGGTCACGACAACCACTTTGTCTGTAAATCGGTTCATGTTCTCTCCCTGTTTGAAATGTTTGAAATGAATGAAACGTCCATTAAGCCTAGCGGACAACGCCACCTCGTGCGGAAACGAGCCGCCAAAATGGCCGCTAATCAGCCCGCAGCCACCGTATGACGCCGCCTTAGAGAGTCGTAACAAAGTACGAATGAGCGCCAAAAAAAAGGGGCACCGGAGTGCCCCAAATGTTTCAGCAACAACACAACAACTCTTAATTTCAGGCTTTCTCAGCGCGCAGACGTTTGGCGGCTTTGACCATGTTTTCCAGCGATTCGCGGGTTTCAGGCCAGCCCCGGGTTTTCAGCCCGCAATCCGGGTTGACCCACAGACGCTCTGCCGGAATGCGGTCCGCAGCTTTTCGCAGCAGATCTTCAATCCATTCCACGCTTGGGACATTCGGCGAGTGAATGTCATAGACGCCCGGCCCGATTTCGTTCGGGTATTCGAAGTCTTTGAATGATTCCAGCAAATCCATATCAGAACGCGAGGTTTCGATAGTGATCACGTCAGCATCCAGCGCAGCGATGGAATCCATGATGTCGTTGAATTCGCAGTAACACATGTGGGTGTGGATCTGGGTGTCATCACGGGCAACCGCGGCATTGAGTTTGAACGCATCCACCGCCCAGCGCAGGTACGCCTTCCACTCGGACTGACGCAATGGCAGGCCTTCGCGCAGCGCCGGTTCATCAATCTGAATGATGCCGATACCGGCTTTTTCCAAATCTTCCACTTCGTCACGCAGCGCCAGCGCGATTTGTTTGGCGATGGTTTCACGGCTGATATCTTCACGCGGGAAGGACCAGCAGAGAATAGTGAGCGGGCCGGTGAGCATGCCTTTGACCGGTTTTTCGGTCAGGGACTGGGCGTACTTCGCCCACTCAACGGTGATGGCTTCGGGACGGCTGACATCGCCGATAATCACCGGCGGTTTCACGCAGCGGGAACCGTAGCTCTGTACCCAGCCGTTTTGCGTGAACACAAAGCCGTCCAGATGCTCACCGAAGTATTCAACCATGTCATTACGTTCAGCTTCACCGTGAACCAGCACGTCGATATCCAGACGCTCCTGCTCTTTGATGGCCTGCTTAATGTGCTCGCTGATGCCGGTGCGGTATTTGGTGTTATCCAGACGGCCTTGTTTGAAGTCCAGACGCAGGCCGCGGATTTCGGTGGTTTGCGGGAAAGAACCGATGGTGGTGGTCGGCCATGCAGGCAAATTGAAACGGGCACGCTGGGCTTTGGCACGTTGGGTATAAACGTTCTGCCGCTCAATATCGGCGCCGGTGATCGCGGCCACGCGCTGAGTGACTGCCGCATTGTTCACACGGGCGGACTCACGGCGGGCGCGGATGGGTGCGCTGTATTGAGCCAGTTTCTGCTGCGCTTCCTCAGTGGGATTGTTCAGCGCGGAGGTCAGCAACGCCAGCTCGGCACATTTTTGCAGGGCAAACGCGAACCAGCTTTTCACTTCCTCATCCAGACGGCTTTCGACACTTAAATCGATCGGGCTGTGCAGCAGTGAACAGGAGCTGCCGATCCAGACATTACGGCCTGCCACCAGCGGTTTCAGACGGTCAAACCAGGTGCTCAGATCCGCACGCCAGACGTTACGGCCATTGATCACCCCCAGAGAAATCAGCCAGTCTTCAGGCAGCGCGTTGAACACAGTGTGCAGGTCATCGCGACCGGCAACGGCGTCAATGTGCAGACCCTGTACCGGCAACTGGCGGATGGTGTCGAGGTTATGCCCGACGCTGTCGAAATAAGTGGTCAGCAGCAGTTTGATTTTGCTCTGTTCCAGCGCGGTGTAGGCCGGTTTGCAGGCATCCAGCCATTCCTGCGGCAGTTCCAGCACCAGCGCCGGTTCGTCGATCTGCACCCATTCGATATCGCGTTTTGCCAGCTCCGCCAGCACCTTCTGGTACACCGGCAGAATGTCGTTGAGCAGGGAAAGGCGGTCGAACTGTTCGCCCTTCACTTTGCCGAGCCACAGATAGGTCAGCGGCCCCAGCAGAACAGGTTTCACTTTGTGGCCGAGCGCCAGCGCTTCGTCCACTTCTTCCAGCAGTTGTGTCCAGGTCAGTTTGAATTTCTGCCCTTTCACAAACTCCGGCACCATGTAGTGATAGTTGGTGTTAAACCATTTGGTCATTTCCGCAGCGGCAGCCGGTTTACCGGTCGGTGCGCGGCCACGGCCAAGACGGAATAAAGTATCGAGGTCAACAGAGCCGTCGGCGTTCTGGTGACGTGCCGGCACGTTACCCAGCAGCAGGCTGGTGGTCAGAACGTGATCGTACCAGGCGAAATCGCCCACCGGCACCACATCCACGCCAGCTTCAGTTTGTTGTTTCCAGTGACGGGCGCGCAGTTCGCGGCCGGTGGCCAGCAGTTCTTCCTGAGTGGAATTGCCTGCCCAGTAGCTTTCTTGTGCTTTTTTAAGTTCACGACGCAGACCAACGCGTGGAAAACCCAGAGTGTGATTCAGTATCGTCATCTTTTTAATTCCTGTTTAGCCATCCAGATGTTTACACATCCATAATCCGCAGGTAGTGTATATTCCACAAGCGCAAATTATTCATGACACAGTGAAGGACTCTCATGATCGAACTGAAACACCTGCGAACGTTGCAAGCACTGCGCAACACCGGGTCACTGGCCGCCGCCGCCTCACAGCTTCATCAGACCCAATCGGCCCTGTCGCACCAGTTCAGTGACCTTGAGCAACGTCTCGGTTTCAGGTTGTTCGTGCGAAAAAGTCAGCCTTTACGGTTCACGCCGCAGGGCGAAATCATGCTGAATCTGGCGGAACAGGTGCTGCCGCAAATCCAGCAGGCGTTGCAGGCATGCAATGAACCGCATCAGGCGTCGTTACGCATTGCGATTGAGTGTCACAGCTGTATTCAGTGGCTGACTCCCGCGCTGGATAACTTCCATCAGAACTGGCCGCAGGTGATGATGGATTTCAAATCCGGTGTGACATTCGACCCGCAGCCCGCGCTGCAACAGGGCGAGCTGGATATCGTCTTAACCTCCGACATCCTGCCGCGCAGCGGTCTGCATTATTCCCCGATGTTTGATTTTGAAGTGCGTCTGGTGCTGGCACCGGATCATCCGCTGGCGGCGAAACCGGTCATCACACCGGAAGACCTCAGCAGTGAAACGCTGATGATTTATCCCGTGCAGCGGCAGCGTCTGGATATCTGGCGGCATTTCCTGCAACCGGCGGGCGTCAGTCCGGCGCTGAAAAATGTCGATAACACATTGTTATTGATTCAGATGGTGTCGGCGAGAATGGGGATTGCGGCGCTGCCCCACTGGGTGGTGGAAAGTTTTGAGCGCCAGGGTCTGGTCGTGACCAAAACCCTGGGCGATGGCTTATGGAGCCGGCTGTACGCTGCCGTGCGTGACGGCGAACAGCGCCAGCCGGTGACCGAAGCCTTTATTCGTTCGGCGCGGCAGCACGCGTGCGATCATCTGCCGTTTGTTCGCGACGCGGCACGACCCAACGCCGGTGTACCCACAGTGAGGACATAATCACTGCGGCTCCCACGATAAAGCTCGGCCAGTGCGGCTGCTGCTGCCAGATCGCCAGATTAACCAGCAGCCCGGCCGGGACGTGAAAGTTGTTCATAATCCCAAGTGTTCCCGCATCAACCTGCGTCGCACCGTAGTTCCACATGAAATACCCAAGCCCCGATGCGCCGATCCCCAGCCACACCAGAATGCCCCATTGCAGATCCGTGGTCGGCAGTTTTTGCGGATTGCCCCACAGGAACCATGCCACAACGGCGCACAACAGCGCACCGATATAGAACCAGGAAAACGCCGTGTGCTGCGGCACCGGGCGGGTTTCCATCAGACGTTTATAGCCTACCTGCCCGATGGCAAAACAAATGTTCGCCGCCTGCACCAGCAGCAGGCCGATGATGAAATGTTCACTGATGTGGTCGTAACGGATGATCGCTGCACCCGCCACCGCCAGCAGCGCGCTGAGCGCATAGCCGATGCGGATTTTGCGCCCGCTGATGAGGTCATAAATCAGCGTGACGTACAGCGGCGTCATCACGGTAAACAGCAGGAATTCCGGCACCGAAAGGTACAGATACGCCTCAAAGCTGATGAGATACATGATGCCAAGCTGCATCGCGCCCACGGCCATGTACAGCAAGATGGTGGTGAGCTGATGGCCTTTCCAGCGTAAAAACGGCAGGAAAACCAGCGCCGCCAGCCCTAAACGGACCAGCACGGCGAATACGCTGTCGACCTGTCCGGCGAGATAGACGCCAATCAGGCTGAAGGAAAAGGCCCACAAAATGGTGGTGATAATGAGTAAAGGCACGGCAGTTGAGCCCTAAAATGATAAAGATGGATGATTGTAGCGGAATGAAGGAAACCGCGAAGCGTGAAGGTGGTTGACGTCTGTTCAATTATAGAGCAAACGAGACGCATGCCACGCTTTGAGGGAAACGTGCCCTCAAATGACACGCTGTCGGGTGTGATGGCATACACTTAACGGATGACTGGAAATGGAGGATGAACCGATGAAACGCTTATATGGAATTATTGCCGTACTGCCATTGCTGCTTGCCGTTCACACTGCGGGCGCCGCCGACAAAGTGCCCAACGCTAACGATCCCCTGCTGACCAACCCGTCGCAACAGCGTATGCAACAACAGCAGCAGAACAATCAGCAAATGCAGAAACGCCAGCAGGAGCAGGATTTACGCAACAGTCAGCAGCAGCAACAGCTTAAGCTGAAATCGCAAATCCAGAGCAATCAGCAACGGTTGCAGATCCAGCAGAATAACCAGACGTTAAACCAGAAGTTAAATCAGACACCGTAATATGACCGGAGGCACTCAGTGCCTCTTGGTTTTTTAAAAGCCGTTCTCCTTCCCCGACTATTTACCTCCGGTAATATTTCGCACTAAATAAATCACGCCTTCCCTAATATTTTTATTAATGCTTTAATCTTCCTGGCCGACAGGAATAACGTCGTTCTGCCCCAGAAACAACACAATGAATAAAACAGGGTTAATACCTGAAGACGCATTGATAGATTTTTATAAAGCTAAAAGGGAAATTGTTGCATGAAAGTTTCAACAGGGATTGTCGTCGTCGCTGCAAGCTTATTATTATCCGCGTGTGCCACGACTCAATCTGAAAAAATCACTGCCGCTAATGGCAGCAGTGTTGGCTTGTACTCTGGTTTTGCTTCAGCAGATATGAATAACAACCGCTCGCCTGATATCTATTTACGTGAAGTGACGCCCTCTTACACGGCGGCAGGCGTGGGGCTGAATGTTCTGACATCCGTGCTTGCCGGAGGAATTGCCGTAAATTCCTTCAGTAAGGAAAACCTGAAAGGATCGGAGATCAAAGCCCTGCCAGAACCCACGAAAAACTACCTCACGCCAAGAGCCAAGCCTCTCATCGCAAACTGGCTGGAAAAAAACGGCAACGGCTATCAGTATAAAAACAATCTGAATATTGTGGCTGCACAGTGGTTGCTGGTTTATAAAGATCTCTCCAGCGCTAACTCTGATTATGAACTGCGCTATACCATTAAGTTCTACAAGAAACCTGAAGATGCGAATATGTTCTCCGCCTGGGTTATTGCAGAATGTACGCCGACTGTCGTGACCGCTCCGCTCACAGACTGGCAGGCAAATAACTATGCGCTGGTCACCAAAACCACCGAAAAATATATGGATTCCTGCCTGCTGGAACTGGATAACCAACTTCCACGCCTGCTGAAGCACTGAGGATTATTGCGGTGAAATGAATAAGGCGCGATGACCGCGCCTTATTTTTTGTTATCAGACAAAATCCGGCCCGATCACATCAATCTTATCCGTGCAGATGCAATCCACGCCCCAGCGCAATAATTCGCGGGCGCGCTCCGGGTTATTCACGGTGTAAACCAGAATATGCAGCCCGGCGTCTTTGATCGCCCTGACCCGCTCTTCGTTAAGCAATTTATGGTTGAGATGCAGGGAAACGCATTCCAGTTCATCGGTCAGCGCTTTCCAGTTTTCGTGCCATTCATCAATCAGCAAACCCCGCGGCAATTCCGGTGCGGCTTTTTTGGCCGCGACCAGCGCGTCGAATTCGAACGAAGAAAGCAGCGGCGCAACGGCCTGATCTTTCCACAGTTCGCGGGCGGCCAGCGCCACCCCGGTACCGGTTTTCTCATCGGTTCCGGTGGTCGGTTTGATCTCGATATTCACCATCATATTGTGGCGCGCACAGCGTTCGGCCACCTCGGCCAGCAACGGCAATTTCTCGCCTTTAAACGCGGCACCGTACCAGTCGCCCGCGTCGAGCTGTTGCAGTTTTTCCCACGGCAGTTCCCCCGCCACGCCCCAGCCGTTGCTGGTGCGGTTGAGCGTATCGTCGTGCAGCAGGAAGATTTCCCCGCCCTGCGCCAGTTTGGCGTCAAACTCGATCATGGTGTGGCCGTATTTTGCGCCAACGTCGATGGCTGCCAGCGTATTTTCCGGTGCCAGTGCGCCGCCGCCACGGTGCGCCACAATGCGAGGGTAAGGCCAGGCTTTCATGTTCATTCCATCCGTAATCCGGTTTGAGTATCGAAAAAGTGTAACGCTTTCGCCGGGAAATCCAAGCGCAACAGCGAGCCTGCCGTCGGAAACACTTCATGCGATAAACGCACCACAACGCCGCTGCCCGCCAGTTTGCCGTGCGCCAGATTATCGGCGCCCAGCAGTTCCAGCGTGTTAAGCACCATCGGGATCCCTTTTTGCTGATCGTCGGTCAGCTGAATGTGTTCTGGACGAACACCAACGGTCAGCTCCCGGCCACCCCATTCCGGGCGCGGAACCGGCAGCGGTAACTCAAAACCGTCTTCCATCACCAGCGACGTGCCGTCGCTGGTCAGCTGGCCGGGCAGCAGATTCATGGCCGGTGAGCCGATAAAGCTGGCGACAAACAGGCTGGCCGGACGGCGATACACTTCCGACGGCGTACCGATTTGTTCCGCAATGCCTTTGTTCATCACGATCACGCGTTCCGCCAGCGTCATGGCTTCGACCTGATCGTGGGTGACGTACAAACTGGTGGTGCGCAGACGGCGGTGAAGCTGTTGTAGTTCAAGGCGCATCTGCACGCGCAGTTTGGCGTCGAGGTTGGAGAGGGGTTCGTCGAACAGGAATACTGCCGGTTCGCGCACGATAGCGCGCCCCATCGCCACACGCTGACGCTGGCCGCCGGAAAGCTCACGCGGCTTGCGTTTAAGCAGCGGGCCGAGCTCGAGGATGCGTGCGGCTTCTTCAACGCGGGCAAGGATCTGCGCTTTGCCGAATCCGCGAATTTTCAGGCCATACGCCATGTTGTCGAACACGGTCATGTGCGGATACAACGCGTAGTTCTGGAACACCATCGCGATACCGCGATCTTTCGGTTCCAGCTCGGTGACGCGCTGGTCGTTAATGTAGATATCGCCGGACGTCGTGCGCTCAAGTCCCGCCACCATACGCAGCAGCGTCGATTTTCCGCAGCCGGAAGGGCCGACCATCACGATAAATTCGCCGTCGGCGACGTCCAGATCGATACTCTGGATGATCTGGTTTTTGCCGTCGTAAGACTTGGTCACTGCCTGTAATTTCAAATTTGCCATTTCGGTTTACTTCTCACTGTCTACCAGGCCGCGCACAAACCAGCGCTGCATCAGGAGCACCACCGCCAGCGGTGGTAATAAGGTCAGGATCATGGCCGCCATCACCTGATTCCATTGGGTCGAGCCGTCGCCGGAGGAGATCATGCTTTTGATCCCCGCCACCGCCGTGCCCATCGAGGCATCGCTGGTGATCAGGATCGGCCACAGATACTGGTTCCAGCCATAAATGAAGGTGATAACGAACAGCGCCGCGAGATTGGTTTTCGACAGCGGCAAAACGATGTCCCAGAAAAAGCGCATGGCGCCTGCGCCGTCGATGCGCGCGGCTTCCAGCAGCTCATCCGGCAAGGTCATAAAGAACTGACGGAACAGGAAGGTGGCGGTCGCCGACGCCATCAGCGGCAGTGTCAGGCCGGTGTAGCTGTCGAGCATATGCAGATTGGCGATCACCTGCACGGTCGGGAAAATACGCACTTCCACCGGCAGCATCAGCGTCATGAAAATCAGCCAGAAGAACAGGTTACGCAGTGGAAAACGGAAGTAGACAATGGCGAACGCCGACAGCATCGAGACGGAAATCTTGCCGACGGTGATAACGATTGCCATCACAAAACTGTTGACCAGCAAACGGCCAAACGCCGGACTGTTATTGCCGACGCCCTGCGTCCAGATGGTGCTGATGTTTTCCCATAAATGACTGCCTGGGATCAGCGTCATCGGCACCTCAAAAATCTGTTTGTTATCCAGCGACGCCGCCACAAAGGCGACATACAGCGGAAACAAAATCACCAGCACGCCGAGCAGCAGCATGATGTGGCTGAAGATATCCAGCCCTCTGCGGTTTTCAATCATTGGTAACGCACCTTACGCTCGACAAAGCGGAACTGAATGAACGTCAGGCCGCAAACCAGCAGCATCAGAATCACGGACTGCGCGGCAGAGCTGGACAGATCCAGGCCGGAGAAACCTTCGCGATAGACTTTATAAATCAGCGTGGTGGTCGCCTGCACCGGGCCACCGGCCGTCGCGGCATCAATGACCGGGAAGGTATCGAAGAAGGCGTACACCAGATTGACCACCAGCAGGAAGAAACTCACCGGCGAAATCAGCGGCAGCACCAGATTGAAGAAACGTCTTACCGGGCCTGCGCCGTCGATCGCCGCCGCTTCCACCAGCGATTTAGGGATCGACTGCAACGCCGCCAGGAAGAACAGGAAGTTGTAGCTGATTTGCTTCCAGACCGACGCCAGCACCACCAGGAACATCGCCTGACCGCTGTTTTGTGCGTGGTTCCAGTTGTAGCCAATCGAGCCTAAAAAATGGGTGATCAGGCCCAGACCGGGGCTGAACAAAAACATCCACAAGACGGCGGCCACGGCAGGCGCCACGGCGTAAGGCAGGATCATCAGCGTCTGATAAATCCGGCTGCCGCGCACCACGTGATCGACCAGCGCCGCGAAAAACAGCGAAACGGCCAGTCCGATAAAGGCCACCATAAAGCTGAATTTCAGCGTGGTGTAGAAAGATTCGAGATAGTACGGATCCTGAAAAAGCTGCGTGAAGTTTGTCAGACCGGCGAAGGTACTGGATAAGCCGAAAGGATCCAGCGTCTGCACCGAATACCACAGCGCCTGACCGGCAGGCCACAGGAAGAATATCGCGGTGATTAACAGCTGCGGCAGCACCAGTGCGTAAGGCAACCAGCTGCAACCAAAACCGGGACGGTGTGAACTCATGATGGTTTACTCGTTAATGCGATGACAAAAGGCAGGCTACGCCGGAGGAGGCGTAGCGAGCGAAGCCAGACCGGGTGCGGACAGCGCACAGCTCCCGGCGCGGACACAACGTCCATGACGAGAGCAGGCACTGCCCAATCCAGACGGGCAATGCACAGTAGCCGACTTACTTAGTAGAAGCTTCGAAGCGACGCAGCAGTAAGTTCCCGCGCTGTACTGCGGTATCCAGTGCTTCTTTCGCCGTTTTCTTACCGCTCCACACGCTTTCCAGTTCTTCATCCACAATGGTACGGATCTGCGGCATGTTGCCCAGACGCAGGCCTTTGGTGAACGGTAACGGTGGTTTGTTCAGCATCTGGCGGGTAGCGACGTCAGAACCTGGATTCTTCTCGTAGAAGCCTTCTTTTTTGGTCAGCTCATACGCGGCGGTGGTCACCGGCAGATAACCGGTTTTCTGATGCCATTCGGCAGCGATGGCCGGCGTGGTCAGGAATTGCAGGAATTCGGCGACGCCTTTGTAGGTGTCTTTGTCTTTGCCGTTCATCACCCACAGGCTTGCGCCGCCGATGATGGCGTTTTGTGGTGCGCCTTTGATGTCTGCGTCGTAAGGCATCATGCCTACGCCGTAGTTGAATTTAGAATACTGACGGATGTCAGCCAGTGAACCGGAAGACGCGGTGGTCATCGCACAATCGCCGTTGTAGAACTTGGCGGTGGATTCATCTTTACGACCAAAATAGGTGAAATCACCTTTTTTGTTCATGTCTTCCAGCATCTGGATATGTTTGATTTGTTCAGGTTTGTTGAATTCCAGAACTGCATCAGTGCCATCGAAACCGTTGTTTTTGGTGGCGATCGGCAGGCCGTGCCAGGCGCTGAAGTTTTCAATCTGGATCCAACCCTGCCAGCCGCTGGCATATCCGCATTTCATGCCCGCTTCACGCAATTTCTCGGTGTAGGCGGCCATGTCCTGCCAGGTTTTTGGTGGCTGATCCGGGTTCAGACCGGCTTTCTTGAACGCATCTTTGTTGTAATACAGCACCGGCGTGGAGCTGTTGAAAGGCTGGGACAGCAGGCGGCCTTTGGAATCGGAGTAGTAACCGGAAACGGTCGGCACGAACTGAGACACATCCTGCTTAAGACCGGCATCGCTGAACACTTCGTAGACTGGCTTGATGGCTTTGCTGGCCATCATGGTCGCGGTACCCACTTCGTACACCTGCAAAATCGCCGGTGCATTACCGGTACGGTACGCGGCGATACCCGCAGCCAGGCTTTCGTCATATTTGCCTTTGTAAACAGGCACGATTTTGACATCAGGGTGCGTCTGGTTAAAACGGTCAGCCAGTGAGTTCACTTCTTTGCCTAACTCGCCATCCATTGAATGCCAGAAAGGAATTTCTGTCACAGCGAAAGCATTGGCGCTGAAAGCCAGCGCCAGCGCGGTGCCGATAACCGTTTTTTTGAGGTTGATGAACATGCCTGTCTCCTGAATTCTGCTGGTGTGCTGCAAGTGCAGCCTGAAATATGCCGGGTAGAGTCGGGAGGTAAAATGACACGGAAAAATGACAATAAGGTTACGATGAAGTTAAGCGGTGATGACAGGCAGATGGCAAAAAATGAGGTTCATGGCGGTTAAGCGTAATGATAAACCGTCCTCAGGACGGCTTATCTTATTAGCGTTATGCAACGGTGCGTTCATTCCAGCTGTCTTTAAATATTATGTTTCCGTCGACATATTTCCATTGAATTGACTCATAGCGAATTTCAATATTTTCCAGATGCGTTCCTGTTCCCGAATCGGGATGAAGGCTCGGAGTAATGCCGGTGATTTTCACATTTTCCATGCGAATGTTGAAATACTCCGCTTCTACACCAGCATCTGCTGTGTGATACATTTTTAATTCAGCGGATGTCCCTGACTAATCGCACGGTAAAGTATGGGTGTTGTGCGATCAAATTCCTTTTGGAATAGGATCGGCGTATGAATACGCGTGCCTGTTAATTTTCCTGTATTCCTGTCCGTCGGAACTGTCAGATGATGTGAAAGTGATTTCACTTCAATAGAGCCAATACGCCCGTGAACATTACAGCTTCCGATAATAGGAGAACCATTTTCATCCGTTAACCACAAATAAGCAGGATTAGACATTTTTTATTTCCTTAATTTAACGTTTCTTTTTTTCCTATGGCCTTCTATTTTTCCGATGTACTTTGATACACAGAAGAAAAAAACCAGCCATCCTGCGACATAAACAAATTTCATAGGCCATACAACTGGCAGCATCAGGCATCCGATTAACCCGCCAACAAAAAGCACAGATTCAAAAAAATCCCATACTTTGACGACGGCAAATATCACCCCTTTCGCGGCGCCTTTTGCGACAACAAGAAGCGGTTTATTGTGTGACATGCAGTTTTCGCCCCACAGCATCGATTATCCTGTCAAATTCAGGCTGCCCGCGCGTCGCACCTATGTGCACCGCATCAATGAACGGTTTAACCGCAGGTTCAAAAAGAAAGTAAGTAAGGTCATAATCCTGTGGACGAAGGAGTCTGTAAATCTCCGGGGCTTCGATGGCAAGGCTTTCTGACTTTCTTATTGAGCGCTCACTCATTCCCCCTATCAGTAAAATCATCGTCACCCTGCCAATCCAGTTTTTGGCACTTTGGGCGCCGATAAATGACACTCTCGCAAGCACAGCAGCACCGATTACCGCAATCAGTTTCGCGGTAATTAAACGCCCTGCCACTGAAGATACGACACCACGATAGGCATTATTTTGTTTGTTTACTGAGGTATATTTATCGAATTCGTTAAATATAATCCCTACCGCATGTGTTATATGTTTGTAATTCAATATGTCATTATGTATTGCTTCAGCCATTCGGAAACGCTGTGTCTGATGTGCAAAGCGGGAGTCTGTATCAAAATACCCCAGGGCCAGATACCCTATATCCAAAGGAACGGTAAGCGCGCCATTAATTAATCCGGTAATTGTGGCGGGGGACATGATGATGTCTGAAATTCTACACGCAATATCTTCTATATCACTTGAAATATTATCGGTGTCTGCCACGATATACTTCCCTGATTTCGTGTTGAAAAAAAACCTTAATACATAAATGGTTTAATGACAAGATATTCTAAATTCCAACTTTCTTCATTAAACGTGTGTTATATCGCTGAATATTAGGGAGAGATATGAACCAGTAGCCACTGACTTTGGCAGTCTATGCCGATGGGGGGTTACCCTTAGATTATCCCACTTTTCCGGACACCCACGCGATGAAGCAAAAAAATAAGGCGCATCAGGTTACTGATGCGCCTCAGGGAATACGATAAAGAGAAATTACAGCGCGCGTTTCAGGCGGGCCACCGCTTCGTGCATTTGTTCTTCGGTCGCCGTTGCGAACGACAGGCGGAAGGTCGAGTGATCCGGATTATCGGCATAGAAGAATTCGCCCGGCACAAACACCACGCCCTGCTCCAGCGTCTTTTTCATCCATTCAGCGCAGTTGCGCGGCTCGCGGAAACGCGCCCACAGGAACATACCGCCTTTCGGATATTCGAAGGTCAGCACGTCGCCCAGTTCACGCTCGAGCAGCTCAGCCATGACCTGACATTTCTTTTTGTACGCCGCACGGATGGTTTCGATTTGTGCAGGCAAACGCCCCAGGCCGAGATAGCATTCGGCAATTGACTGTGACAGCGCGCTGGCGTGCAGATCCGCCGCTTGTTTAATGATGGCAACTTTGTGCAGCAACCAGTCTGGCATGATCACCCAGCCCAGACGCAGACCCGGCGCCAGAATTTTAGAGAAGGTCGAGGTATAGATGATGTTCTCGGCGTGGCCGAACAACGCTTTTGACAGCTCAAACAACGTCGGCTGGCGTTCATCGGTGAAACGCAGTTCGCCATACGGGTCATCTTCTACAATCAGGAATTCGTGCTGTGCCGCCAGTTTCACCAGTTGTTCACGACGGGCGCGGCTCAGGGTTACACCGCTCGGGTTGCCGAATGTCGGCACCAGATAGACGCCTTTAATTTTGCGGGTTTTCAGCAGTTCAGCCAGTTCATCGACAATCATGCCGTCGCCGTCGGAGCCGACGGAGAGGATCTGCGCTTCGGCCAGTTCCAGCGTCTGTAACGCCGCCAGATAGGTCGGCCGTTCCACCACGAAAATATCATCCGGGTTCACCACCGCACGCATCACCAGATCCAGCGCCTGCTGGGAACCGGCGGTGACCACGATGTCGTCGGCACCGGCAACCACACCACGCTCTTCACAAAGCTCAGCAATACGCTCACGCAGCGTATGGCTGCCTTCCGTCAGACCGTACTGGAAAGCGTGCTCAGGCTGTTCAGTGATCGCCTGCTGCGTGGCTTCGCGCAGGCCGTCGAAATCGAACAGCGCCGAAGAAGGAATACCGCCCGCCAGTGAAATAACGCCTTCCATTTTGCTGTGTTTAAGCAGTTCCCGGATGGCTGAGCTTTTGAGCCTGACCATGCGGGCGGCGAGTAAACCTTCTGTGTTCATGAAATGTTCCTGATGAGTAGCCAAGTTATAAGAATGTAAGAGTTGTTAATTTATCGACAAAATAAAAACCGCAAAGCGCCAGCCGTGCGGTTTTATAGATTTATCACAGATTTTTGAAATCCGAAGCCAATTTATGCGCCGAGATAGGCCGCACGCACCGCTTCGTTCGCCAGCAATGCCGCACCGGTATCTTCCAGTACCACATGGCCGTTCTCCAGCACATAACCGCGGTCGGCGAGTTTGAGCGCCTGATTGGCGTTTTGCTCGACCAGGAAGATGGTCATCCCCTCTTCGCGCAGTTGCTGGATGGTGTCAAAAATCTGCTGGATGATGATCGGCGCCAGCCCCAGCGACGGTTCATCGAGCAGCAGCAAACGCGGCTGGCTCATCAGCGCACGGCCAATCGCCAGCATCTGTTGTTCACCGCCGGACATGGTGCCGGAGCGCTGCACACGGCGCTCTTTCAGGCGCGGAAACAGCGTAAATACGCGCTCCAGACGGGCATGAAACTGGTCACGTGTGGCAAAGAAACCGCCCATCGCCAGATTCTCTTCCACCGTCATGCGGGAGAACACGCGGCGGCCTTCCGGCACAATCGCGATATCGCCACGCATGATTTTGGCGGTCTGCCACCGGGTGATGTCCTGCCCTTCGAAAATGATCGAGCCGTTCGTCGCACGCGGTTCGCCACACAAACTGCCGAGCAGCGTGGTTTTACCCGCACCGTTCGCGCCGATCAGCGTGACGATTTCCCCTTTATTAATACTCAGACTGACTTCATGCAGCGCCTGAATTTTGCCGTAATGGGCGGATACCTGATTGAATGACAACATCGTGTTCTGTCCCTTACCCTTCGCCAAGATACGCACGGATCACATCCGGATTGTTTCGAATTTCAGCCGGTGTGCCCTGCGCCAGCGGCGTGCCCTGATTCACCACGTAGATGCGGTCAGAAATGCCCATCACCAGTTTCATGTCGTGCTCAATCAGCAGCACCGACACGTTGTGCTGGTTACGCAGCTCGGCAATCAGCTGGTTCAGCTCTTCGGTTTCCCGCGGGTTCAGGCCGGCTGCCGGTTCGTCGAGCATCAGGATTTCCGGACGCGTCACCATGCAGCGCACAATCTCGAGACGGCGTTGCTGGCCGTACGCCAGATTCCCCGCCTGACGGTTGGCCAGTTCGAGCAGCCCGACACGTTCCAGCCAGTCGGCAGCGCGGTCCAGCGCATCCGCTTCAGCGCGACGGAATCCCGGCGTTTTGAACAAGCCCGCCAGCACGCCGCTTTTCAGGTGCTGATGCTGGGCAACCAGCAGGTTTTCAATCACGGTCATTTCGCGGAACAGACGCACGTGCTGGAAAGTCCGCACCACGCCCATGCGGGCGATTTTCTGCCCCGGTAACCCTTCAAGATGCTGGTCGCGCAGTTTAATGGTGCCGCCGCTCGGCTTGTAGAAACCGGTCAGGCAGTTAAACACCGTGGTTTTACCGGCGCCGTTCGGGCCGATCAGCGAAACAATTTCGCCCTGGTTGAGGTTCAGCGCCACGTTGTTGACCGCCAGCAGGCCGCCAAAACGCATCATCAGACCTTCAACCGCTAACAGAGGTTGCGTGCTCATGCCTGTTCCCCCTGATCCGCGATTTGTTTCTTAGAAAGCTTCAGTTTGAGATGGACACGTTTCATCGGCAGCAAGCCCTGCGGACGCCAGATCATCATCAGCACCATTAACGCACCGAGCAGTAACATGCTGTATTCGTTCAGGTCGCGCATCAGCTCACGGGAAACCACCAGCAGAATCGCCGCCAGAATCACCGCGAACTGCGAGCCCATGCCGCCGAGCACCACGATAGCCAGCACGAAAGCGGATTCCGCAAAGGTGAAGGATTCCGGGCTGACAAAGCCCTGACGCGCGGCGAACAGCGTACCGGCAAAACCGGCAAACGCGGCGCTGATGGTAAACGCGGTCAGTTTGATGCGGGTCGGGTTCAGCCCGAGTGACCGGCAGGCAATTTCATCTTCACGCAACGCTTCCCACGCACGGCCCAGCGGCATACGCAGCAAACGGTTGATGATGAACAAGGTGGCGATCACCAGCAGCAGCGCCACCATGTACAGGAAGATGATGCGGTCGCTCGGGTCGTAGGCCACGCCAAAGAAGTTGCTGAAGGTGTCCCAGCCGCCGTCGCGCGGCGTGCGGCTGAATTCCAGCCCGAACAGCGTCGGTTTGGGGATCTGGCTGATGCCGTTCGGCCCGCCGGTCAGTTCGGTATTGTTGAGCAGCAGGATACGAACGATTTCACCGAAGCCGAGCGTCACAATCGCCAGATAGTCGCCCCGCAATCGCAGAACCGGGAATCCGAGCAGGAAACCAAATGCCGCCGACACCAGACCAGCCAGCGGTAACGCTTCCCAGAACCCGATGCCGTAATAGTGATTGAGCAGCGCGTAGGTGTAAGCGCCGATGGCGTAAAAGCCGCCGTAACCCAGCACCAGCAGGCCGGACAGCCCGACCACCACGTTCAGGCCGAGGCCGAGCATGATGTAGATGAGCGTCAGCGTGGCGATATCCACCGTGCCGCGTGAGACGATAAACGGCCAGGCGATGGCGGCGATAATCAGCACCAGCGCCAGCAGTTTTTGTTTCGGCGTCGAGCCGTCAAAGCTCGGCAACACCCAGCCCGGCCCGGAGATTTTTTTCAGGCTGCTGCTGACCATCGGGCGGAACAGCTGGAACACAAAAACAATCGCACAACCGATGGCAATCCACGTCCAGCGCACTTCACCGGCCCCGTTGACCACCAGTTTTGTGCCATCGAGGCTCAGCTGTAATCCCATGATGAATGCGGCCAGCACCAGCAGGACGAAAGCGGAAACCAGCGCATTTAACAGATTCAGGCGCTTCATACTTTCTCAACCTCCGGACGTCCTAGAATACCGGTCGGCAGTACCAGCAGCACCACGATCAGCAGCGCGAAGGAGACCACGTCTTTGTATTCGGTGCTCAGATACGCCGAGGTCAGCGCTTCGGCCACGCCTAAAATCAGGCCGCCGATCATCGCCCCCGGAATGCTGCCGATACCGCCGAGAACCGCCGCGGTGAAGGCTTTCATCCCGGCCATAAAGCCGATGTACGGGTTGATGACGCCGTAGAACTGACCGAGGAGAACGCCCGCCACCGCCGCCATTAATGCGCCGATGACGAAAGTCAGTGAGATCACGCGGTCAGTGCTGATCCCCAGCAGGCTGGCCATTTTGAGATCTTCCGCGCAGGCGCGACAGGCGCGGCCCATGCGTGAATAACGGATGAACAGCGTCAGCGCCAGCATGGCAACAAAAGTCACTATCCAGATGATCAGCTGCATGGTGCTGATGGTCGCCGCAAAGCCGTTAGCTTCGCCCAGTGTCCACTGGCCGGTCACCAGACTCGGTAAGGCGAGATCACGCGAGCCCTGGGTCAGGCTGACGTAGTTTTGCAGAAAAATAGACATCCCGATGGCAGAAATCAGTGCAATAAGACGCTTGGAGTTACGCACCGGCTTATACGCCACGCGTTCAATACTCCAGCCGTAGGCACTGGAAATCACAATCGCGGCGATAAAACCGGCACCGATCAGCAACCAGCTGGCGTCGATACCCATCATCATCAGGGCGGCGATTACGATAAAGGAGACATAACTGCCGATCATATACACCTCGCCGTGGGCGAAGTTGATCATGCCGATAATGCCGTAAACCATGGTGTAACCAATGGCGATCAGCGCATAGGTGCTGCCCAACGTGACGCCGTTGAACATTTGCTGAGTGAAATAGAGGAACTGCTCTGACATACCCTATCCTTATTAATCAAGGGTTTGAAAACTTGTGCTGAGACTGCAACCCGGCGCCTCATATAACACCAGACGCCGGGCAGAGTAATGCGCTGTTCTGCTACTACTGCATAGCAATGCCAAAATCATTCTGGTTGCAGGCAGGCGGCAATCGAACGGATCCCGATGCGCTGACATGAGTCAGTGATTCGGGTGAGCGAGTGCAGCCAACCCCCCTGCAACCTGAAGGATGCCGGGCATTTATTTGATTGGGGTAGACGTGCCGTCTTTATGCCATTCGAAAATACCGAATTCGAATCCTTTCAGGTCACCTTTATCATCCCAGCTCAGCGGGCCCATGACGGTATCCACTGACGCTGATTTCAGGTTTTTAGCAATATCAGCCGGTTCCATGCTGCCGCTGCGTTCCATACCGGTGGTCAGCGCCTGCAATGCGGCGTAAGTCGTCCAGACGAACGGACCGGTTGGATCCAGTTTTTTGGCTTTCAGTTCGTCAACGATTGGCTGGTTCGCCGGAACCTGGTCATAACGTTTTGGCAGCGTCACCAGCATGCCTTCAGAAGCATCACCGGCAATGTTAGACAGTGAGGAGTTGCCCACGCCTTCCGGACCCATGAATTTCGCGTTCAGACCGGCCTGTTTTGACTGACGCAGGATCTGGCCCATTTCCGGGTAGTAACCGCCGAAATAAACGAAATCGACGTTTTCTTTCTTCAGACGCGCCACCAGGGTGGAGAAGTCTTTATCGCCTGCGGTGACGCCTTCAAACAGCACCACGTTGCCGCCGCCTTTTTTCAGCGCGTCCTGTACGGAACGGGCCAGGCCTTCGCCGTATTGCTGTTTGTCATGCACCACGGCGATACGTTTTGGTTTGATGGTGTCGAGGATGTATTTCGCAGCGGTCGGGCCCTGATCGGAATCCAGGCCGGTGGTGCGCATCACCATTTTGTAACCACGGGTGGTCAGGTCTGCGTTGGTCGCAGCCGGTGTGATCATTAACACGCCTTCATCTTCATAGATGTCGGAAGCGGGCTGAGTGGAAGAGGAACACAGGTGGCCGATCACGTAACGGATACCGTCGTTGATCACTTTGTTAGCCACGGCGACCGCTTGTTTCGGGTCACAGGCATCGTCATATTCGACGCCAACCAGTTTGTCGCCTTTTACGCCGCCTTTGGCGTTGATGTCAGCGATGGCTTGTTTCGCGCCAGTAAATTCCATATCGCCATACTGGGCAACCGGACCGGACATCGCGCCCACGATGGCGACTTTAATATCTTTTGCAAACGCGGCCTGACTCATTGCCAATGCAATACACCCTGCCAGCCAGATCTTACCCTTTGTTACTTTCATCCGATTACCCCGTTGATGTGTGTTGTGGTTTGCGCTTTCTTTGCCTGTTCAAAACGTCATCACTTAAGAAATTTAGTATAAGTAATAACGAGTTACCGGCTTATTTCGTCTTATTTTCGAATAAGACTTTATAATTCATATCATTAAACAGGAATTTTCTTCTGCAAATCAAATAGCACAATCAGAAATATGAGGTGTAAACAGAATTTTATCTGGGCATTAAATCGGTTCCCTGTCAGACAATCAGTGGTAAACGCTGGCATTATTGATTAAAGCCAACATTTATCGCTTATACAGGGATCGCCAAAAAAGTTTTCGCGCTGTTACTGTACAAAAAAAGTTACGCCCGGTTTTTAGCAGGATCCGCTACACTACACGCCTCCTTTTTTCAGACCTTCCGCATCATGAAATTAACGATTCAAAGACTCACCTCCCTCAGCGCACAAGACCTGATCGATCTGGCAAAAATCTGGCCTGAGCAAACGCAAAACGACTGGCAAGCCAGCCTGCAAAATGATCGTGCGCTGTTTGCGGCGGTGTTTAATGAACGCATTCTGGGTGCCGTGAAAATCCGGCTCAACGGCAGTCAGGGTGAACTCAGCGATCTGCTGGTGCGCGAAGTGACGCGACGTCGCGGTGTCGGGTTATATCTGATGGAAGATTTGCAGGCGCAATTGCCGCAGGTGAAAAGCTGGACAATGAAAGCCGAGCCGGAACCCGTGCTGGATGCCTTTATGACGGCGTGTGGTTTTCACCATGAAAATGGCCGCTGGATAAAAAACCTGCAGGGGCCCAGCAAACACTGAAGCCCGGTACAGGCACTTTCCCTGGTAAGGGAATGAAAGGTGGGTCAGAGCACGCCTGCAAATGCCTGCGTTGAAAAATGCCGGAGAATATCTTTAATCGTTTGGTCTGACGCCATCGATTTCTGATAACTCAGATAGACGGGTAAAGGCAGGAGTTTTTGGACGGAATCAATACATTTAATACTGAATATCTCTTTAAAATGGTCTAAAACCCATTTTGGTATGATGCAAATACATTCGCTGTTTTCTACCGTTTTCAGCAAGGTGATAAATGAATTATATTCCAGCAGACTGAAGAATCTCGACTTAGGAATGAACCCTTCAATTTCATCTTCTTTATTCTTCATCCGGTAAAATACAATATATTCTTCATTCTGAAAGTTCTCCTCTGTCAGCACATCTTTCACGCGTGGATGATTATCTGAGCAGATGTAACACAGCTCTTCATCCATTATTTTTACATTTTCGTAAGAACTGTCCTGACAGGGTGTGAAACCAAGAATGATTTCAGTCATGCCAGAAAAAGACATTGTAGACTCTGGCCTCTCAAAGGCCGAATCGTGAATGACCTGATATTTAGGGTGTTGCGACATCACCACGTCTGAGATATCGGAAAATAATCTGACACAAAGATAATCTGAACAGCGGATCACCAGTTTCTTTATAGCGTTGGCATCAAGGAGTTGGTCAATATCCTCAATCAGTTTCACCATATCATCATGCACTAAGAAATATAAATGCCTGGCGGTGTCCGTGGGTATCATCGTCTGGCAATCACGAACAAAGAGCGGATCAAAAAAATATCCCCTCAGTTTATTTAATGACTGCGAAACTGCCGAAGCAGATACCCCCAGACGCGATGCGGTTTGGCTTACGCTGCCACACTCAAAAAGTAAAACAAATAAAGGAAGCAGGTTTATATCAAATTTCCTGTATAGCTTATTAATATTATCGATGCTCATGAAAACTCCATTCCAGGTGATGACTCTCTTTTAAGCGCCATGACCAATGTCATTTTATGAAAACAGGGGATGAATAAAGCGGCCTCGCGGCCGCTTTGAAGAACTAATAAAATGATTTAGAAGTTATATTGATAGCCTAATGACAAACCTTTATCGACAATATCATCTTCTTTCCATTGATAAGCATCGAAGGCAAGTTTGCCGGCCTTGCCGCCATAACTCAGCCCCATTTTGGCGACACCATTAAAGCCACCACCCTGCTGATCGTCATTCATCGTAAAGCTGGCATTGTTCGCGCCCTGCAAAGAGGCTTTCTGCGCAGATTGGGTATAACTGAGATTCGGCCCGCCTTCCAGCAAGGCATTCATCGCCCAGCCATTCGATGCCGCATATTTCATCTGAACACCGATGACCGCATCTACTGCCGTTTCGTTGCTGGAATCCATATTCAGATTGAAATCACCCGCGCCTCTTTCGCTGTAAGCATCGTTATTGGTGTGGCGAAGTTTCATGCCCACAGAAGGGGTCAGATTTAAACCTTCTGCCACGTCAAACCCTCTGCTGAACTGGCTGCGCCATTCCATGTACTGCTGGCTGTTGTCAGAACTGGCGGTCTGGTTAACACCGGAATAACGGATGCTGCGGTTACTTTCCAGCTGATGCACGTCGTAGCGCAGGGCGTTGGTCAGTTTCAGACTGCCAAAATCTACGCTGTGATTGATGCCGAAGAACTGGCTGTAACCGCCGGTCAACCCGTTATCACCCGCTTTGCTTTTGCCATCGATGCCGTTACCGTCCAGACGCGCAATACCGTACTGCATTTGCATCTTCTGACCTGCACTGAGGTCAAAACTCTGACTCAGGGCCATCATGTCATAACGGGTATCGTTGCCCAGTTCGCTGCGTTTATCGTTTTTATCCACCAGATTAAAACCAAAACCTGACGGCAATACGATGGCGTTATCGGCCAGCATATTGAAACGCTGGCTCAGCACACGCGCCTCTTTGAAAGCGGTGGTGGCATCCACGCCGGAAAGCTGACGCATCGCTTTATCGACTTCCGACGCGGTTTGCAGATTGAGGCTGCTATACAACGCGTTATTGGTGTAGTTCGCATCGAGCGTGGCGGCCATGTTCTGCGCGCTGGCATCACTGCTGACCACGTCCTGATAACTGTTTTTGCTCATCGTGACATCAACGTTGCCACTCTGATCAGTCTGCGCGCTGGCGGACCAGACGACGCTGGTTGACTGTATGTTTTCCGCGCCCTGAATATCTTCACCCACAAAGACATTGTCGAAGGTTTGGGTCTGGGCAGCGGTGCCGGAGGTAAAACCGGTATCAACAGAAACGTCGTTCAAATCAGCATGGCTGACCGTCATTGTCCCTGACGTGCCGGCGGCAGTGGTGCCTACGGTATAGTTGCTGACCGTGCTGCGGTAAACCGAGGTAGTATCGACAACAGTACCGGCTTCGCCTTTCACCAACCCATACGACGTCACACCCGCACGCACATTCACTTCACCGGTATTCACCAGATGCGCCGTGGCGCTGCCTGCGCGGTCAAACACATAGGAACCGTCGGCATTGATATTCACCGTGCCCTGGTTATAGGCCGTGACGTTGTCGCCCACCGCTTTAAAGGCCACAAGCCCGGTACCATTTTCCGCGATAGAAAGGCTGGAATCGCCAAGATTGATCGTCCCGTTGTTGACCAGCGTCGTATTATTTTGACCATACATTGCCACCGCATTACCGCCGCTGACGGTCATTGTGCCATTGTTGACAAAGGTATTGACCGTGCCGGCGCTGTTACCTAATGAAACTGCGGCCAGGGTGTTCGGAGAGATGAGATCTGGTTTAGCGCTAACCGAATTAAGCAGAGAGAAATCGATCAGGCCATCATTGACCGCATTGATGGTCCCCTGATCATGAGCAGATCCTGATGCCTGTGGGTCAGAATAAACAATGTTGCCACCGAAATCTGAAAGGACCGATGTTCCCCCTCTGGCGGTAATCACCCCGGTTGATGTATTGGTCCAGGTATCTGTACTTTGTGCCGAATCCCCCCCCAGGATAAAGAGACTGGTGGTTATCACATTATCCTTACCAGCAAAAGCATACTTTCCATCCTCACCGAGCACAGAAATGGTGCCTGAATTATAAATATCTGAGCTGTTCAGGCTGATAATTGAACTAAACCGGCCAGTGACAGCTCCGGTATTAATAAATACACCATTGTCCAGCCGTACAGCATCAAGTGTATACATATAATTGTTTGGGGCAAAAGCAAAGGTAGAATCGTCAACGCCATCATCCAACTCCATACGTCCTGAATTCAAAAATATGGCGTTATCCTCTATCCTTACACGGCCTTTATCATTAATACCATCAGGAACATAAACGGGAAGTGAACTCACTTGGTATGGGTCTATTATATATTTTTGGCCAACTTTATTTTCCACCACTATAGTGCCGGTATATATAATTTCCCCGTTTTCCAATTTCCCACTCACATCGAGATATTGCGACGTCCAGATTTTTTTCCCGGTGGGTGTCGTTGCATCCAGGGTCCATGATTTTCGATCGGCAATGCTGTAACCGGTGATCGCGCCCGTGGCCTGATCCAGCGTCTGCGCAGTATAGGTTTTGCCCGTCGAATCCGTGACAAGCCAGGTGCCGTTCGCCTGCTTCACTGCCTGCATAGTCTCACCGCTGAGCGTCAGCGAAGCGGTCGTTGCGCCCGGCACCATCGTCACTGACAGTCCGTTTGGATAAGTGGTGGTCACCGGCGTTTGATCTGGCGTATCGCCACCATCATCGGGATCCGGTGGCGTATCACCGCCATCGTCCGGATTCGGTGGCGTATCACCGCCGTCATCCGGATTCGGTGGCGTGTTACCGCCGTCATCCGGATTCGGTGGCGTGTTGCCGCCGTCGTCCGGATTCGGTGGCGTGTTGCCGCCGTCGTCCGGATTTGGTGGTGTGCTGCCGCCGTCATCTGAATCGCCACCGCCGCCGCCGCCAGCTGACATGGCAATACCGACCACCGCAGCCACTCCGGCAAGCGCGCCTCCCGTTATCCATAACTGCTGCTCAGTAATTCCTGATTTTTGACACGCTGCGGGAAGTGCGTCTTTATCGGCCTGACTTAAACCATCAATATTTTTTGGACAAGCGGGAGCAGGACCGGAGAGAGGAGTGGCAGCAAATGAATTCTGCTGACTCAGGGCAAGAATAATACAAAGGGGTAATAACTTTATCTTTTTCATTAAATGAATCCTTTCAAACAGAATAAATAATCCCTCATGACCTCTGAAAAAACTCAAACCCTCTGTTAATCAATAGCTGGAGAGTATTTATTTTAGAAGTGCAGGAGTGATCAACCTCATTAACATTTCTGAATAAAAATAATCCATTATATTTTCCATAAAAAATGAAAAATTTCGATCCTGACGATCTAATAATCAAATAAGCAGTAGTTTTATGCAGTTACAGAATATTTACTCGATCAAACCGATCGACGAAGTTAAGTAAAATAATATTCTTAGAGAATATATTAATATACAGAATATTTGATTTCTAATTAATAGTTTTTTTATATAGATTATATATTTCTCTCTTCGGACAGGACTATGCCTCTGTAAAAGAGCGCAGGATTGACTGAAAGACCGGGGGGAGAAATCATTACTTCAGGCAAAGAAGTCAGGATGTTGAAAAGGAGGGGTTATCAAAGCGGAGGGAGCTGTGGAATAAGGGCAAAAAAAAACTGGCCACCGAAGTGACCAGTTTTTTAACCCGAAGGTGACGTATTCTTGATGAACTGCCGTATCAGGCTTCGATCGCCATACGCAGTTTTTTCATCGCGTTCTTTTCCAGCTGACGAACACGCTCTGCGGACACGCCGTACTTGTCGGCAAGCTCCTGCAAAGTCGATTTGTTATCGTCATCTAACCAGCGTGCACGAATGATATCCTGGCTGCGCTCGTCCAGACCTTCCATTGCTGAGGAAAGTTTGTCGGTCGCGTCCTGATCCCAGTTATCTTCTTCGATGGTTTCTGCGAAGTCAGAACTCTTATCTTGCAGATACAACATCGGTGCCATCGCCGCGCCGTCGCGTGGTTCGTCATCCGGCGTTGGGTCAAACGTCATGTCCTGTGCGGCCATGCGTGATTCCATTTCCAGCACATCTTTGCTGGTCACGCCCAGTTCTCGGGCCACGTGCTCCACTTCGTCGTGGCTGAACCAGCCCAGACGCTGTTTGTTTTTACGCAGGTTGAAGAACAGCTTACGCTGCGCTTTGGTGGTGGCGACTTTCACGATGCGCCAGTTACGCAGCACATATTCGTGAATTTCGGCTTTGATCCAGTGCACCGCAAAGGACACCAGACGTACACCCACTTCCGGATTAAAACGGCGAACCGCTTTCATCAGGCCGATGTTACCTTCCTGGATAAGGTCCGCCTGTGGCAAACCGTAACCTGAATAGTTGCGGGCAATGTGAGCAACAAAGCGCAGGTGAGACAGGATCAGGTGTTTAGCCGCTTCCAGGTCACCGTCGTAATGCAGCCGTTCAGCCAGTGCCCGTTCTTCCTCTGCGGTCAGCATAGGATAGGCATTGGCCGCCCGAACATAGGCTTCCAGGCTACCTTGGGGTACCAGTGCTAAAGTGCGCATTTCTTTGGTCATTCAAGCCTCTCATGTATGACGTAATGCAGGTTTTATACCACGTTGCTGCGGGATGATACCGCCCTGTTGCTGGCCTTGATTGAAACACAATCTGACCACAACAAAGCAACGCCGAGCCCTTCATATTCGCTGCTTTTCGACCACGAATTTTACAAAAAGTTCAGGGGCAGATTCAACAGTCTGAAGACTGTAAGTGACAGACTGACTATTGGATAGTGAATTTGTGCCATTGAGGGAAAGCAGGAAAGAGAATGAAGATGAGATGAAGCGGCTCTCCCCCTGAAACACAATTCTTGAGCAGCAGGGGGAGATTATAGCAAAAAAACGCTACTGTGGTGTAAATCGCCGTAAATGTTGAACCGTTGCCAGCCAGGCGGCGATCCAGCCGATCATCGCAGAAATCAGGAGCAACAGCAGACTTTCATCCCAGCCCAGACCGTGAAGATCAAAGGTGGTACCGAAGACTTGCGCGACCTGCGTCACCACGCTCTCAAGGCGCAGCACCAGCACTTCCGAGAGGATCAGCGAGAGCAATGCGCCGGTAAATCCAAGCATCGCGCCACCGTTAAGGAACGGCCGCAAAATGAATCCATCGGTTGCGCCAATCAGCTTCATCACGTTGATGGTATCGCGGCGGCTGAAGATGCTCAGACGCACACTGTTACCAATGACCAGGAATACGGCAATGACCATCAGGATGCCGATCATCGCAGCAATCTGCCCGACCAGCCCCGTCAGCGCCGCCAGACGGGCAAACCAGCTGTCATCCATACGCACTTCATCCACGCCCTGCACCGCCGCTACGCGATCGCGCAGGGTGTTGAGTGTGGCGGAGTCCTGGAAATTCATTTTCGGCGTAATGATCGCCACAGCGGGCAGCGGATTTTGCTCAAGCATATCCATTGCACCGCCAAAACCTGACCAGTTACGGAACTCACCCATCGCTTCTTCGCGCGACAGATAGTTAACCTTGTCCACGCCCGCTTCGGTTTTGAGGGTTTTCACCACGTTTTCCGCGGCGTTGTCGTCCAGCGCTTTGTCGAGATACACCGTCAGCTGTGGCGTGGGATACCACTGCTCCGCCGCCGTACTGACGTTTTTCCACACCAGATAGCACACGCTCGGCAACGTCAGGGAAATGGCGATCACCATCACCGTCAGCAGCGTCGCCAAAGGCTGACGCAGCATGTCGGCCAGCGCGTTCATCCACGCATAGCGCCACTGTTCACGCCAGCCGCCCTGCAACGCCTTACTTTTGGCGGCGCGGGCGCTTTTTGCGGTTTTTGTCGGGTTTGGGCTGTTCGCCATCAGTACATTCCTCCCGACATACGCCCCTGACTCAGCGTCAGCGTGCGGTAATTACGACGGGCAATCAGACCCACGTCGTGCGTTGCCATCAGTACGGTAACGCCAACCCGGTTAAATTCTTCGAATAAACGCAAGATACCTTCCGACAGTTCGCCGTCGAGGTTACCGGTCGGTTCATCCGCCAGCAGCACCGCAGGCTTGTTGACCACCGCGCGGGCAATGCCCACACGCTGTTGTTCACCACCAGACAGCTGGATGGGCAGATTTTTGGCTTTATCCAACAACCCGACTTTATCCAGCGCTGCCGAGACGCGCCGGCGAATATCTTCGGTGCTGGCACCGGCGATAATCAGCGGCATCGCCACGTTGTCATACACCGTGCGATCCATCAGCAGATGGTGGTCCTGGAAGATCATACCAATCTGACGACGCAGGAACGGCACTTCACTGGATTTCAGGCGACTGATGTCGTGGCCGCCAAACAAAATCTGTCCGGCGCTGGGACGCTCAATACCGCAAATCAGCTTCAGCAGGGTACTTTTACCCGCGCCAGAGTGACCGGTCAGAAATGCCATTTCCGCTTGCTGGATGTGAAAATTGACGCCCTGAAGCGCCTGTCGTCCGCCCAGATAAGCTTTACTGACCTGTTCAAAGCGAATCATCCGTATTAATCCTCTCGGGCAAAAAGTGCCTCAATAAAATCGTCTGCCTTAAACGGCCTTAAATCTTCGATACCTTCGCCGACCCCGATATAACGAATCGGAATGCTGAACTGATCGGCGATGGCGAATATCACGCCGCCTTTCGCGGTGCCGTCCAGTTTAGTCAACGTAATGCCGGTTAGCCCGACCGCTTCGTTAAACAATTTTGCCTGGCTGACGGCATTCTGGCCGGTACTGGCGTCAAGCGTCAGCATAACCTCATGCGGAGCATCTTCGTCGAGCTTCTTCATCACACGGACGATTTTCTTCAGCTCTTCCATCAGATGCGCTTTATTTTGCAGGCGGCCTGCGGTATCAGCGATCAATACGTCGACGTTACGGGCTTTGGCTGCCTGAATGGCATCAAAAATCACCGAGGCTGAATCTGCACCGGTTTGCTGAGCAATCACCGGGATCTTGTTACGCTGACCCCAGACCTGCAACTGTTCAACCGCCGCGGCGCGGAAGGTATCACCTGCGGCAAGCATCACTGATTTGCCCTGCGCCTGGAACTGACGCGCCATCTTACCGATGGTGGTGGTTTTACCCACGCCGTTCACGCCCACCATCAGAATGACATACGGGGTTTTCCCGCTGACATCCAGTGGCTGTTCCACTTTTGACAGAATTTCGGACATTTCTTCCTTCAGCTTGCCGTAAAGCGCATCCGCGTCTTTCAGCTGCTTACGGGAAGCATGCTCGGTCAGGGAAGTGATGATTTTGCGCGTGGTTTCGACGCCAACGTCGGCGATCAGCAGCTGTTCTTCCAGCTCCTCAAACAGCTCGTCGTCGATTTTCTTACCACGGAACAGGCCGACAAAACCGGAGCCCAGATTCTGACGGGTTTTGACCAGACTGCGTTTGAGACGGGCGAAGAAGCCTTCTTTGGTCGGGCGTTCCTGCTCGGTTTCACCGGCGGGCAGCACAACGATCGGCTCCAGCGCCACAAGCGGTTCATCGTCAACCGCCACGCTGTCGTCGATGGCATCAAGAACGTCTTCGCGGGCGTCTTCTGCCATCTCGGCGGCTGACTCCACGAAGTCGTCTTCGACAATCTGCGATTCCTGCACCACCGGCTCTTCCACCACCGGCGCGGCAATGATGATCGGCTCTTCGATTTCAGCTTCAATGACGACCGGCTCAGGGGCGGCGGTTTCTTCCGCCGCCACCGGCTTAGCAGCAACCTGTTCGGTGATGTGAACGATGTCGTCTGCCAGTTCCTCAGCGGCGGCTAAAGGTTCAGGCTCCCTGACCTCGGGCTCAGGTTCTTTAAGAGGTTCAGGCTCGATAACCGGCTCGGGTTCAGTGACCGGCTCCGGTTCAACGGGGACGCCGGGCTCTTCGACAACCGGCAGTTCTTCGCGTGTTTCTTCTTTCTGCTGCTCTTCTTCCTGACGGCCACGGCCAAACCAGGAGAAGAAACCGCGTTTTTTGTCTTTTGCCATTTTACAACTTCACTCCTCGCCGCTAATGATTGGCGAACGGATTATTAATAGGGTTATGATCGGGCAGTCTATCACTTTCCCCTTCCGGCAACACGCCCGCGTGTTGAATTCCGCTGGTTTTTCAATCGCCAATGTTAAACATTTGCCCATTGCCCGCACACCGGTAGAATAGCCCTCCAAACGATATGCAACGAAGCCCGACGGCTTCGGATTACTGAAGTGAACTATGGCAAAGAAACCTAACACGCCCGCAGCAGGCCAGATACGCATTATTGGCGGCCTGTGGCGCGGACGCAAACTTCCGGTTCCAAACAGCCCGGGGCTACGTCCGACCACCGATCGCGTGCGCGAAACGCTGTTCAACTGGCTCGCACCGGTTTTACAGGGCGCGCATTGTCTGGACTGTTTTGCAGGCAGCGGCGCACTGGGTCTGGAAGCGTTGTCACGCTATGCCGCCAGCGCTACCCTGCTCGAGTTTGAACGCCCGGTTGCACAACAGTTAGAGAAAAACCTGGCGCTGCTAAACGCCAGAGATGCGAAAGTATTCAACGTCAACACATTGAACTGGCTGGCAAAAGCCGGGAATGCCTTTGACGTGGTTTTCCTCGATCCGCCTTTTCGCAAAGGCATTCTGCAAGACACCCTGAATCTGCTTGAGCAGAATCAGTGGCTGGCCGATGAGGCCTGGATTTATGTCGAAACAGAAGCCGAGCACGACACTCTGGACGTGCCCGCCAGCTGGCGGTTACACCGTGAGAAAGTCGCCGGACAAGTTGCTTATCGCCTTTACCATCGCGATGTGACGCCTGAAACCGGCTCACCTGAACAGGAGCAGTAAGATGTTGATCAATATTGGTCGGTTGTTGATGTTATGTATCTGGGGGTTTCTGGCGTTTAACCTGATCCACCCGTTCCCTAAGCCGATCAAATATTTTCTGGATGTGGCGATTGTGTTCATGTTTTTCATGCACGGCCTGCAGGTCATGCTGCTGAAAGCCACGCAGGGCAAGGACAAAGACACCATCGGCCCGTGGCTGCAAACGCGTATTTTCCTGTTTGGCGTGTTTGAACTGATGGCATGGCAGAAAAAACAGCCACCGATGCCGGGCAAAAAGTAATGCCTGCTTTTACGGCGTGCTCTGCGCCGTAAACGCTCCCTTCCTAAACCCACGGTCACCAAACCTGCCGTTACGGGGATTTCTGATTGTCGCCGGTGCGCCCTCTCTCCTACACTGAAAGCAAGTACCGGAAAACAGGATGTGTTTTCCCGAAGGCAGACTTTGCATCGGTTTTATGTTCTGTTCTGAAAGATAAAAGGATAAACAATGAGTTGGCCATTCCTCGCTGTATTTTTCTCCGGCTGGTTGTTCGTTGATGCCAGTTACCGCGGCCTGCGCTGGCAACGCTGGGTCTTCAAACCTGTCACCCTGTTGCTGCTGCTGTTACTGGCGTGGCAGGCGCCCACGCTGAACGTTTACAGCTATCTGATCCTGCTGGGTCTGGCGGCAACGCTGGTGGCAGACGGTCTGCTGCTGCTGCCTGAAGAACGCTTTATGTACGCCATCGGGGCGTTCTTCCTGTCGCATCTGCTCTATACGCTGAGTTTCGCCAGCCAGATGACCATTACCTTCTTCTGGCCACTGCCGCTGGCGTTGCTGGTGATCGGCGCAATACTTCTTGCGGTGATCTGGACGCGACTGGCCGAACTCAAATGGGCAGTGACCACTTACATCGCCATGACGCTGCTGATGGTCTGGCTGGCAGGCGAGCAGTATTTTGCACGCAGCACCGACATGGCGTTCTCGCTGTTCTGCGGCACCGTGCTGCTTCTGCTGGGTAATATTTTCTGGCTTGTCAGCCGCTACCGGTTTAAATTCCGCGCCGCCGACGGCCTGGTCGCCGCCTGCTATTTCGGCGGACACTTCCTGATTGTCCGGTCGCTGTATCTTTAAATCCCTTCCCCCGCGGAACCGTTCAGGTTCCGCGAGTTAAATACTTCTTGACCTTAGAGCTGACTCCAACGTTTAGACTGGGTGTAATTCCACTCGGTTTGAAACCGGAGGCTCTATGATCCCCCTTAAAAGAACGAACATGTGTCAGTGCGGTTGCCAGGGCAAACATACCCCGGCGTTGCATATCACTAAAATCAGCACCCTTTCCCCCGCGGGCACTTCCCCTGCCGGATGTTGCAGTGAAAGCGCGCCACTGGCGGCCTCTGCCGGCAGCTGCTGCACGCCTAAAACAGCGGAACACGCACACTGTTCTGACGACAGCGGCACGGAAAGTTCGCCGGGTGAAGATGATCCCAGTGCGCCTCTTCCCGGAAATCAGCAATACAGCTGGCGCGTTGAAGGCATGGACTGCCCGGCCTGTGCGCGCAAAATTGAAAATGCCGTTTCCGGCCTGAAGGGCGTCAGCCATGCGAAAGTGCTGTTTGCCACCGAAAAACTGGTGATTGACGCCAGCCACGACATCTCGCAAAACGTGCTGCAAGCCGTCACCGGCGCAGGGTTCACCCTGCAATCTTTGGATAAAAGCCGGAATCCTCCCGCGCAGGACGAATCATGGCTGAAAGAATATCTGCCGCTGCTGGCGCTTTCGGCGCTGATGCTGCTGAGCTGGATACTCGACAGCGTCAATCCTCAGGCCGGTGAAATTGCGTTTATCGCCACCACGCTGGTCGGCCTGTGGCCGGTGCTGCGTCAGGCGATTCGCCAGACCCGCGCCGGATCACCCTTTGCCATAGAAACCCTGATGAGCATTGCGGCACTGGGCGCGCTGTTTATTGGCGCAACCGCCGAAGCCGCCATGGTGCTGCTGTTGTTTATGGTCGGCGAACGCCTCGAGTCATTTGCCGCCAGCCGTGCACGCAGCGGCGTAAAAGCGCTGATGGCGCTGATACCCGATACCGCCGTTCGCGTGACTGAGGGCAAAACGGAATCCGTACCGGTCGCCAGCCTGCGTCCCGGCGATATGATTGAAATCGCCGCAGGCGGACGTCTGCCTGCCGATGCGGTGCTGCACAGCGCGGCCAGTTTTGATGAAAGCGCCCTGACCGGCGAGTCCGTGCCCGTCGAACGTCAGCCCGGCGAGAAAGTCCCGGCGGGCAGCCTGTGCGTTGATCGTCTGGCCCGTCTGGAAGTGGCTTCCGCCCCCGGCAACAGCGCCATTGACCGCATTCTGCAACTTATCGAAGAAGCCGATGAGCGACGCGCGCCGATCGAGCGCTTCCTCGATACCTTCAGCCGCTATTACACACCGGTCATTATGCTGATGTCGCTGCTGGTCATCATCATTCCACCGCTGGCGATGGGGCTTTCCTGGGATACGTGGATTTATCGCGGCCTGACGTTACTGCTGATTGGCTGCCCTTGCGCGCTGGTGATTTCAACACCGGCGGCGATCACCTCCGGGCTGGCTGCAGCGACGCGTCAGGGTGCGCTGATCAAAGGCGGTGCTGCGCTTGAGCAGCTGGCGCTGATCGAAACCGTGGCGCTGGATAAAACCGGTACGCTGACCGAAGGTAAACCGGAAGTGACCCATGTGCAGGTGCTTAACGGCGCCAGCGAAGGCGAAGTGTTAAGCCTCGCGGCGGCGGTGGAAGAAGGCTCCCACCACCCGCTGGCGCAGGCGATTTTAGCGCGTGCGCGAGAACACAATCCGTTGCCGATAACCGCTCAGGACCGCCGTGCGCTGGCGGGTTCCGGTGTGGAAGGCGTTGTCTCAGGCAGAAGGATCCAGGTACTGGCTCCTGTGCGTGTGGCGCCAGGCGTACTGAGTACGGACGCCAGCACGCAAATTGCAGGCTGGGAATCTGAAGGTAAAACCGTGGTAGTGGTGATGCAGGACGCACAGGCGATCGGTCTGGTGGCGATGCAGGACCGGCTGCGGGAAGATGCTGTTGAGGCGCTGCGCGATCTGCAGGCGCTCGGGGTTTCTGCGGTAATGCTGACCGGCGACAACCCGCGCGCGGCGAAAACTATCGCTGACCGGCTGGGCATCGAATTCCGGGCGGGCCTGCTGCCGGCGGATAAAGTCTCGGCGGTGACCGCGCTGAATGCCGTTAAACCGGTGGCGATGGTCGGTGACGGGATTAACGATGCGCCGGCGATGAAAGCCGCCACTATCGGTATTGCCATGGGCAGCGGCACCGACGTGGCACTGGAAACCGCCGATGCCGCGCTGACGCACAACCGTCTGAGCGGGCTGGCACAGATGATCAGCCTGTCCCGCGCCACACGGGCCAATATCCGTCAGAACATCACCATTGCGCTGGGGCTGAAAGCGATATTCCTGGTCACCACCATTATGGGGCTGACCGGATTGTGGCTGGCGGTGCTGGCGGATTCCGGCGCAACGGCGCTTGTCACGGCTAACGCCTTACGGTTGTTGCGCAATAAATCACGTTAAGGATGTCGGGCTGGGTTCGGTCTAGAGCCCTTTGCACAGCAGATAGCGGTACGGCAGGTTTTCGGTATCTGACGCCAGCAACCTGTGCTCCATAAAGCGGCAGAAACCCGGAATATCGCGGGTGGTTGCCGGATCATCGGCGACGATCAGCAGGGTTTCCCCGTCTTTCATGGTACGTACCGCTTTGCGAACCATCATTACGGGTTCCGGGCAACGCAGGCCCAGTGCATCAAGCTGATGGTCCGGGTTGATAAAGGGATCGTTCATTTCGTTTCTCAACATCTGGGTGCAGGAATGCGCGGTTGTCTGGCAAAGGCGAACAGTTTAACCCGCAGAATTTCTGGTGCAACTCACGCGGCTCATTGCGCTAAAATTAACCGTTGGATCTGTTGCGCAAACGGTGCGCAAACAGGTACTATGCGCGCCGCACCGAATTATCGGCGCGAAAAGTCACAATATTCTTGGGTTCCCTCACCCCAATTCACTAAAAAGGTCACATCTATGTACTCTTTTACTGCTCAGCAGCGGTTTTCCGCGCTGATATGGCTTTCGCTATTCCACATCGCCATCATCACCTCCAGTAACTATCTGGTTCAGTTGCCCGTCTCCATTTTTGGTTTCCACACCACCTGGGGCGCGTTCACCTTTCCGTTTATTTTTCTGGCCACCGATCTGACCGTCCGTATTTTTGGTGCTCCGCTGGCGCGGCGCATTATTTTGTCGGTGATGGTGCCGGCACTGGCGATCTCCTACGTGATTTCCGCGCTGTTCTTTGAAGCGCAATGGCAGGGTGCAGAAGCACTCAGCAGCCTGAATATCATGGTCGCACGTATCGCCACCGCCAGTTTTATGGCGTATGTGCTGGGGCAAATTCTCGACGTTCACGTGTTTAACCGCCTGCGCCAGAACCGCCGCTGGTGGATAGCGCCGGTCGCCTCGATGTTCCTCGGCAACATCAGCGACACGCTGTCGTTTTTCTTTATCGCCTTCTACAAAAGCAGCGATGCGTTTATGGCCCAGCATTGGGTGGAAATCGCGATGGTGGATTACACGTTCAAAGTGCTGATCTGTCTGGTGTTCTTCCTGCCGATGTACGGCATGCTGCTGAACATGCTGCTCAGGCGTTTGTCCGCACAGGGAAATCACGACCACCCGGCCCTGCGCGCGCACTGAAAATTCGCGGGGGCAAATGGCTCCCCGCTCACCTCGCTAAAAACAAAAATCGCGCCATAATCTGACTTGCATTTGTGGCGTGAATAGGTTGCCATAAGGCCGTTAAATCAACATCTCAGCCTGATAAACAGGTCACTTAAGGAAGCCCGATGCGTAACTTCGCTAAAATGATGGGAATGGCAGTACTGATCGCCGGTCTGACTGCGTGTGACGGGAAGTCCACTGATGCACCGGATGCCAATAAAGCCGCCGCCGCCGCCGCGACAACCGCGCCAGTCAGCCTGCTGGATGGGAAAGTGACTTTCTCCCTGCCGCAGGGAATGAGCGACCAGAGCGGTAAGCTGGGCACGCAGGCAAACAACATGCACGTGTATGCTGACAGCACCGGTCAGAAAGCGGTGATTGTGATCCTCGGCGATAACACCACGGAATCGCTGGAAGTGCTGACTGCCCGTTTGCAGGATCAGCAAAAAGCCCGTGATACCAACTTGCAGGTCGTGACCAACAAATCGATTCAGGTTAACGGACAGACCATGCAGCAGTACGACAGCGTCATCACCTCGGCCGGTCAGAAAGCCTATTCTTCAATCGTGCTGGGTAAAGTGGACAGCCATTTGCTGACGCTGCAAATTACCCTGCCAGCCGACAATCAGCAGCAGGCGCAGGCTGATGCAGAAGCCATTATCAATACGCTGAAAGTGCAGTAAATTCAGGGTCAGTGACACCCTCAGGCGGAGCTCAGGCTCCGCTTTTTTTTATCTCCGTCAGCCACTTTGCTTCTCCGCACGCTCCTCCGTAATAAAAATGTAACAATTCTGTCATAACTCACAGTTCGTTTGCGCGCAAACCGCTAACATGATGTTCGTTTTAGAACACACTTGCTCATGACGAGTCTGACCTGATTTATGCCATCGGAGGCATGTATGCTCAGTATTTTCAAACCCGCACCACACAAAGCTCCCGTGGATGAAAACCACGTCGACCCGCTTTATCGCCGTCTCCGCTGGCAGATTTTCATGGGGATTTTCTTTGGTTACGCCGCCTATTATCTGGTGCGCAAAAACTTCGCACTGGCCATGCCGTACCTGATCGATCAGGGCTTCTCCCGTGGCGATCTCGGTTTTGCGTTATCCGGTATTTCTATTGCGTACGGCATCTCAAAATTCATTATGGGGTCGGTATCAGACCGCTCGAATCCGCGCGTGTTTCTGCCCGCCGGTTTGATTCTGGCTGCGGCTGTGATGCTGTTTATGGGCTTCGTGCCGTGGGCAACCTCAAGCATTGCCATCATGTTTGTTTTGCTGTTCCTGTGTGGCTGGTTCCAGGGCATGGGCTGGCCGCCGTGCGGACGCACCATGGTTCACTGGTGGTCACAGAAAGAACGCGGCGGCGTGGTATCGGTATGGAACTGCGCACATAACGTCGGCGGCGGTATTCCTCCGCTGCTGTTCCTGCTCGGGATGGCATGGTTTAACGACTGGCACGCAGCGCTGTACATGCCTGCTTTCGGCGCGATCCTGCTGGCCGTATTTGCCTTCATGACCATGCGCGATACCCCGCAGTCCTGCGGTTTGCCGCCGATTGAAGAGTACAAAAACGACTATCCGCCGGACTACGTGAAAGAATCGGCTGAGCAGGAACTGACCGCGAAACAGATTTTCATGCAGTACATTTTGCCGAACAAACTGCTGTGGTATATCGCGCTGGCAAACGTATTTGTTTACCTGCTGCGCTACGGCATCCTCGACTGGTCACCGACTTACCTGAAAGAAGTGAAGCATTTCGCGCTGGATAAATCCTCGTGGGCATACTTCCTGTATGAATATGCGGGGATCCCGGGGACGCTGCTGTGCGGCTGGATGTCGGACAAAGTCTTCAAAGGGAATCGCGGCGCAACCGGCGTGTTCTTTATGGTGCTGGTGACCATCGCCACCGTCGTGTACTGGCTGAACCCGGTCGGCAATCCGGGCATTGATATGGCCTGCATGATCACTATCGGCTTCCTGATTTATGGCCCGGTGATGCTGATTGGTTTACACGCGCTGGAGCTGGCACCGAAAAAAGCAGCGGGCACCGCAGCAGGCTTCACCGGTCTGTTTGGTTATCTCGGTGGCTCGGTCGCCGCCAGTGCGATTGTCGGTTACACCGTGGATTACTTCGGCTGGGACGGCGGCTTTATCGTGATGATCGCCGGTTGTGTGCTGGCCGTGCTGCTGCTGGTTCTGACCATGCTCAGTGAAAACAAACACAAAGCGCAGCTGGCTAAAAGTGCCTGATTGAGGATCACCGGCAGCCAAAAGGCACCCCTGGGTGCCTTTTGGTTTTCTACGCCATGGCCTGTGGGATCCGCTTTCCCTGTGCATCAAACAGTAAAACACTGGCGGCATTAAACCCGAACCTGAGGGCGGTATGGCGGGGAAACGAAAGCTGTTTCGACGATTTCATCTTCAGGGCGTGCTCACCAAATGTTGCGTACACCAGCGTCGAATCCCCCTGAAGTTCCGTAAAATCGACCACAACGTCAAACGCATGATCTGTCGCTTCCTCCAGGCGTAACAGCTCGGGGCGGATGGCGAGCGACACCGTCTGTCCGTCCTGCGCCGCCGGGAATTTATCCCCCAGCGGAAACAGCGGCTGCCCGTTAACCCAAAGCTGGCGTCCAACGACCTGCGCCGGGATCACATTGATTTTCGGCGTGCCAATAAAACCGGCAACGAAAAGGCTGGCGGGATGGTTATAAAGCTCAACCGGCGTGCCGATTTGCTCAATATTGCCCTGATTAAGCACCACAATCCTGTCCGCCAGCGTCATCGCCTCGACCTGATCGTGGGTCACGTAAATCATGGTATTTTTCAGGCGGCTATGCAGCTGACTGATTTCCTGTCGCATCTGTACGCGCAGCGCGGCGTCAAGATTCGACAACGGCTCATCAAACAAAAACACTTCCGGCTGCTGGACAATAGAGCGGCCAATCGCCACGCGCTGACGTTGTCCCCCGGAAAGATGCTGCGGTAACCGGTCAAGCATCTCGTCGAGACGTAAAATCAGCGCAGCCTCCTGAATGCGTCGCGCGATTTCCACCGGCGGCGTGCGGATATTCTTCAGGCCAAAAGCCAGATTCTGCCTGACGGTCATGTGCGGATAGAGTGCGTAGGACTGAAATACCATCGACAGTCCGCGTTTTCCGGCGGGCAACCCGGTGACGTCGGTTTCCCCGATGCAGACGGTGCCGGCGCTGAGCTGATCCAGCCCGGCAATCAGGCGCAGCAACGTCGATTTCCCGCAGCCTGAGGGGCCGACCAGCACCAGAAATTCACCGGAACGGATCTCCAGCGACAAATCGGCAATGACGGTGGTTTTGTCATAATACTTTTTGATATTTTTGAGCGTTAAGCCTGACATAACGTTGTCCTTTCAAACCAAAGGGAGCGCGATACGAGGAATTACTCCCCTGCCAGCGCCAGCAGTGCCCGGGTACTTTCGGCAAGTAACGCCGTGGAGTGACGGGTTTCAACATTGAGGCGTAAAAGCGGTTCCGTATTGGAAGCGCGCAAATTAAACCGCCACCGTTCGAATTCCATACTCAGCCCGTCAACGACGCTGACCGTCACCGCCTGGCTGGCATAATGCTCACGCACACGGCGGATGGCTTCTGCGGGCTGGCTGACGGTGAGATTTATCTCGCCGGATACCGGGAAAAGCGCTTTACGGGCGGCAATCAGACCGGACATTTTCTGGCCGGATTTGCTGAGATGTTGCAACATCAGCAAGGCGGGGATCATTCCGCTGTCGCAATAGCCAAAATCGCGGAAATAGTGGTGCGCGCTCATCTCGCCGCCATAGATGGCGTTTTCGCTGCGCATTCTTTCCTTCATAAAGGCATGGCCGGTTTTTGTTTCCACGGCGATACCCTGACGGGCAGCGACAATGTCACGGGTATTCCAGATCAGGCGGGGATCGTGAATGATCTTCTCGCCAGGCGAGCGTTGCAGAAACTGCGCCGCCAGCATGCCGACGATGTAATAGGCCTCCACGTAGTCCCCCTGCTCATCAAAAATGAAGCAGCGATCAAAATCGCCATCCCACGCAATACCGATATCCGCCTGATGCAGGCGTATGGCAGCCTGAGTGGCGTGGCGGTTTTCAGGCAGCATAGGATTCGGGATACCGTGGGGGAAGGCGCCGTCCGGCTCATGGTGAATTTTAATCAGGGTCAGCGGGATGTTGCGCGCCTGGAAGGCCTGCTCCAGCGCATCCAGCGTCGGGCCAGCTGCGCCGTTGCCGGCATTCACCACCACACGCAGGGGGCGCCCAAAAGGCAGCGTTAAATAACTGAGCAGGTGATCAAGATACGCGCTGCGGTTTGAACATTGCTGATAAAAACCGGCCTGCGCTGTGCCAGAGAAATGATGATTTTCGGCCAGAGCCTGAATCTCATGCAAACCGTTATCGCTGCTGACCGGCCTGGCATCCCGGCCAACCAGTTTCATGCCGTTATAATTGGCCGGATTATGACTGGCCGTGATCTGAATGCCGCCATCCGCCCGAAAATAGCGTGTCGCAAAATAAACCTCTTCACTGCCGGTCATTCCGATATCGATCACGCCGACGCCCTGATCGCGCAGCCCGCACGCGACGGCCAGTTTGAGAGACGGTGAGGTCAGGCGAATATCATGGCCGAGCACCACCCGTTCAGGGTGATAAAAATGGGCAAAGGCGCAACCGATGCGGTAAGCAATATCCTCGTTAAATTCGGCACCAAGAATGCCGCGTATATCGTAAGCGGTAAAACACGTTAATAAGGCCATATTTCATCCTGAAAACAGACATAATTACTTTCGTCTTTATGGCCCCGCCGTATATCAGGTAGAGCCACGTATAATTAACGTAAATTCAAGATCGTGGTGAATGTTTTTCTTTCCCTCCAGTAACAGAGTGGCGGCAATCTCTCCTTTTTTAACCGGATCCTGCGCCACGGTAGTGAGCGCAATCTCATTATCTGACCGGGGAATATTATCGAAACCGGTAATAGCGATGTCTTGCGGAATACGTAACCCTGCTTTCCGGCAATACGTGATTGCGCCCAGCGCAAAACGATCCGACAGGCAAATTAATGCCGTTATCTTCGGGTTACTTTTTAGCAATGTCTCCGCGGCCATTTCTCCAGATTTTTCATGGTGGGCGGTTTCACAAAGAAAACATTTATCCAGATTAATATTCCGGCTCAGAAACTTATCCACACAGGATTTCACCCGGGTGATCATGACGTCATTATCCCCGGTTATCTCTTCACTTAAGGGATTAACGCCCTTGCGACCCTGCAATGAAGGGAAAGAAATAATCCCAAATTCGCGGTGGCCTTTTTCAAGCAGATGCTGGCAAACCTCCTGCATCGCCTTATAGTTATCAATGGAAACGCTGCTGTGCGGCGGAATTTTAAAATCGGTCGTCACTACAGGCAGATTCTTCGACAACGCCTTGGCGATAATGTGATCGTTATTGTGCGTGGCATTCAGAATATAACCATCCACCGCCGTATTGACCACACCGGCCAGCGCCCCCTGGCCGTTATGCAACGGAATCAATATGATACTGACCCCTTCCCGGTCGCATTTTGCGGCAATTCCCTGCATCAGCTGTACGTCATGGCTGTCCGTAAACACATAACTGAGTGTGTCATTAAAAATAATCCCTATGGCATCCGACCTGCCGGTGCGCAATGCGCGCCCGATATTGTCAGGTCCGTAAAAGTTAACAGAATGCGCATAATCTATTATTCTTTTTCTTAATGATTCTGATAACTTCCCTGGATGATTAAATGCATTAGATACCGTGGTGTGCGTGACACCTAATTCTTCGGCAATTGACTTCAATGTTATCTTGCGCAGTTTAAAAACTCCAAAACGCTTTTAATAATGGAACAGAGCCCGTCTTAATTCGACAATATATACTCACAGAAAAAATACTTTTGCAACGGACAATGACAATAAAGTTTAACGTTAAACAAAATCATTTATGTGACCGCTATAACGTTTATTCATTGAATGTCCATGCTAGCGTTTAAATAGAAATCCATCCATAAAATAATAATATGAATACTCTGCAAGTATAATTGTGGATTATTAATTACAACCTAATGGAAACAGGAAATAAATAATGAAAACAATGAAACTGGCTGCGTTTGCGGCTATGGCGTTATTGTTATCAGGTTGCGGGCCTGAAGAGAAAAATCAGCAGAGTATAAAAATGTGGGTTGCGCCCAATGTCACTCAGGAAGTGTATTGGGGAGAAATCGTCAAAGAATGGAACAGTAATCCGGCAAATAGAAAAGTGGAATTCACACCTATTCCCGCGGCGGGAAGTTCCGAAGAAGCGATTATGAATGCGCTGGCATCCGGTACTGAACCGGATATTTCCACCAATATATTTATCGGCTTCGCAAGACAGTTAACTGAACTTAAACAGCTCAATGATTATTCCAAAATGCCAGGGTTTCAGGCGCTCGTCGAAACCCGTCACATGGGCAATGCGATGGCTTCATGGAAGTTCGACGGGCAGCAAAACGTCATTCCAATTTATATCAGCCCGATAGTCTACTGGTGGAGAAGCGACCTTCTGGCTGACTATGGCTTCGATCACGTACCGGTCACTTATGACGAGATTTACACGCTGTCGGAAAGGATGACGCAGAGCCACAAAGGCTACAGCCTGCAAATCACCAGCGGCAAAAACTGGTGGGATCGCTGGTTCGATTTTGTCCCGTTGTATTACGCCGCCTCACAGGGCAGCCCTTACATCCAGAACAACAAAGCCACCTTTAATAACGATGCGGGCGTGCAGACCCTCACTTTCATCAACAAAATGTTCGCTAATAAATGGACCAGCTACGACTTCACCGCGTCTGACGACCCGCTGGCGGCAGGTACCGTGCTCGGCGCCGTGCGCGGACCATGGGATATCGATCGCTATCATAAACAATTCCCTGAGGTGCTAAAAACCATCCGTATCGGCCAGATGCCGACACTGACCGGAGACGCTGAGGCGGCCACCATGGCTGACAGCAAAGGGATGGTGATGTTCAGCACCTCGAAGGTCCAGCCCGATGCCTGGAAGTTTATTCAATGGGTTTACAGCAATCCGAAAAATGACCTGCGCTGGCTGGAGCTGACCGGGATGCCGCCGGCGCGTGAAGATCTGCAAAGTAACCCTGTCTTTAAAAGCTACTTGCAACAGCATGAGTTAGTGAACGCTATTGCCTCCTTCGTGCCGAAAGCGGTTCCTCCGGCACCGATCACGAAAACGGTCGAAGTCCAGCGGACAATGACCCAGATGATTGAAAAGTTAGTGTTTAAAAACAGCCCGATCACCGAGGTCATTCAGGCGTCCTCCCAAGAGATCGACAACACGCTGGGGCAGTAAAGCGATGATCAAAATGAAAGAGTCATCACTCGGAGGCCTTTTGGCCTCCGGTTACCTGGGATATTCGCTGGTATTCTGGTTTTATCCTTTTATCTGGCTGGCCGTGCTGAGTTTTACCGACTGGAAATTTATTGGCACACCGTCGTTCAACGGCGTAAAAAACATTATTGCCGTTATGCAGAACCCTTTATTCTGGACGTCAATTTTTAACGTCTTTAAATTTCTCCTTTATTATCTGCCGATAGTGTTTATCTCCTCATTATTATTCGCGTTCGGATTGCGGAAAATTAAATATGGTAAAGCTTTCGTCGCACTGAGTTTTTTACTGGCAAATGTCTCTTCCGGCGTGGCGTACTCTATTGTTTTTTCCAAACTGTTTAGCGAAACCGGTCCGGTTAATCATTTCCTGATGACGTGGTTTGGCATAAATGTGCCCTGGTTTACCCACCCCGACGTGGCAATGTTATCCATCGCGCTCATTGTGACCTGGAAGTTCGTGGGCTATTACGGCCTTATTTTTTACTCCGGGCTTATCACCATCCCGAAAGATATTTATGACGCCGCCGAGCTCGACCGTACGTCCGGGGCTGGCAAAATATGGCATATCACACTTCCTCTGATGAATGCGCAGATCGTGATGGTACTGGTGTTAGCCATTACCGTGGCATTCAGTATTTTCACCGAGCCTTATCTCATCACCGGCGGCGGTCCGCTGGAGAGCACCACCACGCCGATGGTGGTGATGTACGAAGCCGCATTCCGGCAGATGCAACCCAGCTGGGCGGCCACCATGTCCATCATTGTCGCCCTGTTCAGTTTCTCTCTGATCTGGGTCGTGCGCCGGTGTCTGGAAAAGAAAATCGAGATCGTATGATGAGGACAACCCTGTGGAAACGTTAAATACGGCACCTGCCTTAACGCATCGCGAAAAAATAAATATCCGTTCTGTGGTGATCCACCTGTTAATGTTTGCTCTGGCATTAACCTGGTTATATCCCTATTTATGGATGTTGATCGGTTCGTTTAAGAAGACATCTGACATTTATACCACGGCACTTTTTTCCGGCCATCTGTCTCTGGATAATTATGCCTTTCTTTTCGATGGTACAAATAAAGCGGAAAAACCATTTCTGCGCACTTTATTTAACTCTATATTCATCACGCTGACCATTACGGTCTGCGTCACATTAACCTCCTCTTTCATTGGTTATGCACTGGCAAAAATGGAATTCAGAGGACGGGATATTTTTAAAAACCTGCTGATTCTGCAAATGGTGTTTCCCGTATTCATGTTTATCATTCCCCACTTTGTATTAATCCGTCAGCTGGGCATGATTAATTCCTACGGCGCACTTATTTTGCCTTTCGTGATGAATGGCTGGGGGATATTTATGATATCCCAAAGTTTTAAAGGCACACCCAATGACTATATTCATGCCGCGAGATTAGATCACGCCGGCCTGATAAAAATTCTGCTCCACGTCATGCTGCCGCTCAACAAATCTATTCTGGCTATCGTCGCGATTTTTACGTTTACCAGCGCCTGGGACAATTTCCTCTGGCCGCTGATTGTCATGCAGGACGTCAACAAAATGCCGCTTTCCGTTCTGCTGGCGACATTCAGTAAATCGTATGGCATTTACGTCGGGCCGGTGCTGGCGGGGTCAGTGGTGCAAACCCTGCCGATCGTGGTGTTGTTTATTCTCTTCAGGAAGCATTTCCTGGAAGGGATGTCGCTTTCACTTAAATAGCAGGCATGAAGGATGAATAACCTGAAGACATGGCAGGACCGGGTATTTTATCAGGTGTATTTGCCGTCGTTTTGCGACGGCAATGCGGACGGATTGGGCGATTTTCAGGGGCTGATTTCAAAGCTCGATTATCTGGCGGATCTGGGCATCGGCGGCATCTGGGTTACGCCGTTCTATCCCTCTCCGCTGGTGGATAATGGCTACGACATCAGCGATCACTGCGCCGTTGACCCGCGCTTTGGCACACTGGCCCTGTTCGATGCGCTTATTTCCGCCTGCCATCAGCGTGATATTTTGCTGGTGATCGACGTGGTGATCAATCACGTCTCCGATCAGCATCCGTGGTTCCAGGCGGCGCTCAGTCACCCCGACAGTCCGTTTCGCGACTTCTTCTTCTTTCGTGAAAAAATCAATAACTGGACCTCGTTCTTCGGCGGTCCGGCCTGGACGCAGGAACCCGGCGGAACCACCAGTTACTACCATAAATTCTCGCCCCAGCAGGTTTGCCTGAACTGGTCGAATCCTGCCGTTGAGCATGAAATCAAAAAAATCTTCGATTTTTGGATCGCGCGCGGCGTCGATGGCTTCCGTTTTGACGTCATTAATTTTCTCACTACCGACGGCATCGGTGAAGACCATCCGCCCGCCGCACCGGGTGCAGAGTCGCCCCACGACAACGATATCAATCAGCCCGGCGTGCTGAATGTGGTGAGAAAACTCTGCCAGCACATCCGCGAACAGGGTGAGTTTTTACTGATTGGTGAAGTGGGCACTGACCTGTTACCGGTGATGGCCCCTTATCAGGGGCCAAAACTGCTGGACGTGGTATTCAATTTCAACCTTGGCAGCCAGAAACACTTCGACATCGCAGCGATCTTCGCCGAAATGAAAGCGATGGAAGCAACACTTTCCGGATTACCGACGCTCTTTTTCTCCAGCCACGATATGTCACGCATGATCAGCCGTTTTGGCGAATCACACCGCGATGTTTCGCGCGCCGTGGCCGTTTTCGCCCTGCAAATGACCGCCAGCGGCCTGCCTTTTATCTATCAGGGTGAAGAGATCGGCATGACCGATTTCATCCCGCAGAGCGTGCAGCAAATGCGGGACATTCAGGGCATCACGCAATATCAGGCCGCTATTTCACAGGGAATGGACGAGAAGCAAGCGCTCACTTACGCATTACCCTTCTGCCGCGATGCCTCCCGTTTGCCCGTTCCCTGGACGCCTGCGGATGCCGGTGAGGGACAAATTAACGTTCAAACTGAGAGTAAGCACTCACCATCAATTCTGAACACCTATAAGAAGCTGATTAAATTGAGAAATTCTCACCTCTCTCTTCAGCGTGGCCGCTATGAGTACCTCACACTTTTTAAACAATGCCTGATATTTCGCCGCTTTCTGGCCGGGGAATGTCTGGAAGTGATGATCAATTTTGGCGCGCCGGTGGCCAACGTAGGCTGCGGCGATGGCAACCCCGTCTTGTTCGGCACGGATGCACCGCTGCTGGAAAAAAACACTATTCTTATCAAGAAGGTAAACCATGAAAATGATCCGAAGTGATAAAAACCCGCTGTTAAATCCCGCCGATGTGGTGCCGTCTCAGCCCGGCTGGAAAGTGGATTGCGTGTTTAATGCAGGCGTCTGTGCGTATCAGGGGAAAACCCTGCTGCTGCTTCGCGTGGCGGAAAGCGTGATATCCACCGACGCCAACTGCCTGGAAGTGCCGCTGTTGCTGAATCAGCACAACGTCTGGCTGGCAGGCACCAAACGTTTTCACCGCGATGACCCGGCTTATGATTTCAGCGACCCAAGAATGATTGCGCTGAAGGCTGACCCTTCGGTGATCTGGCTGACCTCCATGTCGCATCTGCGTCTGGCGCGCAGTACGAACGGCGAAGATTTTGTGGTGGATGCTCAGCCATTTTTGACCGCCGATACGCAATACGAACAATTTGGCTGTGAAGACCCGCGCATTACGCTGATCGACGGCATTTTTTACATCAACTATTCGGCCATTTCGCCTTACGGCATTTCCACCGCGCTGGCCACCACCCCTGATTTTGTGACCGTGGAAAAACAGGGCGTGATTTTCTGCCCGGACAACCGTGATGTCTGTTTCTTCCCGGAAAAAATCAACGGCAAATATCAGGCGCTGACCCGCCCTTCGCCGAAACATTTCGGAAAGCCGGAGATCTGGATGTGTGAGTCTCCGGACATGCTGCACTGGGGCAATCACCGGCATTTACTGGGCAGCGCGTCCGGCGACTGGGATGCGCTGAAACTGGGCGGCGGCGCACCGCTTATCAAAACGGCGCGGGGCTGGTTACAGATTTACCACGGCGTGGACAAAGATCAGCGTTATTGCCTCGGCGCGATGCTGCTCGACCTGAATAATCCGTTCAACATCCTCGCCAAATCCTCCGTACCCCTCTTACAGCCGGAAGCCATTTACGAAAAAGAGGGATTTTTTGGCAACGTCGTTTTTACCTGCGGCGCGCTGCTGGAACGGGACGTGCTGAAAATCTACTACGGCGCTGCCGATGAATGTATTGCGCTGGCGACCCTGCCGCTCGATGCGTTATGGGCGCATCTCGGATTGACGCAGTGAACACGATTGACGCCTTATTGCGGCAATTTCATGACCTGAAATTGCCGCTGCCCGCCGGAGAAAAAATTCAATTTTCCGGTGTGGGTAACAACGATGTCTATAACCCGACCGCGCCGTTTCGCTGCGGCGACCTTATGGTCATTGCAGCACGCGTCGAACCAAGACACTCCGAATTATCGCAGATCCGTTTTTTCGAATTTGATGGCTTCCGTCAGTGCACATTACTGCCGGACGCGCCGGTCTTCGCTTTACAGGATCCGTTTTTCACCCGTATCAACGGGGAGTTTATCTTTGGCGGAGTCTGCGTTGAAGCCGATGAAGACACCGGTGAAATTCTGCGCTGGAAAACCCTGTTGTACCGTGGCGCGGATATCTATTCCCTGCGCCTGTTTTTCATCGGACCTGAGGGCATGAAAGACATCCGGCCGGTGGGTTTACCGGACGGAAAAGTGTTGCTGTTTACCCGCCCGCAGGGGGAAACCGGCGGGCGGGGCACCATCGGTTATACCCTGCTGGATTCGCCCGACGATCTGACCCTGCACAACGTGGCGCAGGCGAGGTTATTACACGGGCAGGTGAGTGCCGAAGAATGGTGTGGCGTGAATGCGGCTTACGTTCTTGAGGAGCATCGCGTCGGTGTGCTGGGCCATGTCGCCCGTTTTGATGCGCAAGGGCACCGGCACTATTACGCCTGTTCGTTTATTTTCAACAGCCAGACGCACCACTGTTCAGCCCTGAAAATCATCGCTGAACGCAGCCAGTTCAAACCCGGAGCAACCAAACGCGCCGATCTTGAAGACGTCATTTTTCCCGGCGGTCTGTGCTTCACAGCATCATCCGCGCCCCGCTTATATTGCGGTACCAGCGATTGTGAAGCGCAATGGACAGAGATTGATGACCCTTTCAGATGACAGGCATGCAGAGAAGTGCCCCGGACAGGGCATAAAGCCTTGTCCGGGGATAACGCGGATCAGATATCTTCAGACAAATACATTTTGCGCAGGTAATGCGGTACGGCGTCATCGGCGTTGGAACCGATGATTTCTGCGTCCGGCATGGCGGCTTTCAGACGTGGCAATGAACCGCTCATCAGGCAGCCTTTACCGGCCATTGTCAGCATTTCAAGGTCATTCAGACCATCACCAAAGGCGATGCAGTCTTTCAGCGTATAACCCATCAGTTTTGATACGTACTCCAGCGCGTGACCTTTCGAGACGCCGCCCGCCATCACTTCCAGGCAAACCGGCAGTGAGAAGCTGACGTTAACGCGGTCGCCCCAACGTGCGTTGATCGCCTCTTCGAGCGGCAGCAATTTCTCGTGATCTTCACAGGTGAAATACACTTTGCAGATGCCGTCAGTTTCCAGCAGGCCTGGTTCATAGAGCTTGTATTTGAACACTGATTCGCGGAAGAAATCGTCCTGGTCGGCGCGGTCGCGGTTCATGTACCAGTCGTCATTGCGATAGACGTTGGTCAGAATATCCGGGTTGTTGTGCATGATACCGAACAGATCTCTGGCGATATCTTCATCCAGATTGTGCGAAAAAATCAGATCGCCGTCGGTGTTATGCACGCGCGCACCGTTGGACGTGATCATGTATGCGCTGATGTCGAGATTATCGCGCATCTGCGCCACATCGATATGGTGACGCCCGGTGGCGAACACGAAGTGCACGTCGCGCCGGGTCAGCAATTTCAGCGTCTCTTTCGCGAACGGGCTCAGGGTATGGTCAGGTGATAGCAGTGTGCCATCTAAATCGGAAGCAACAACATGGTACATAGCGTAGGTTCTAACCTCTGATGGAGTTGTGCGCGGCGAACCGCGGATTAATGCTGTCGCGCAAAAAAGCGCATGATAGCGTCCAGCGCCTGTGCCCGAAGGTCGTCCCGCTCGAACAGGATCTCATGGCGCGCGCCTTCAATGACCAGCGGTTTGTCCCCTTCACAAGGGTGACCCGCCACGGCCATGGCCTGACAAAAAGCAAGGTGCGACCGGTTATCGACCACGCGGTCTTCGCTTGCCTGCAATAAAAGGACCGGTGTGGTGATTTTTTCCGCTTCTTTCAGGATATGCATCCCGGCGTCAATGCCTTCACGCACCCAGTGATAGGTCGGCCCGCCGACCTGCAGTTCCGGATAATCCGCGTAATACCGCAGATTACGACGATAACGCTCGCGGCTGTGGGTCAGGCGATTCACCACAAACGGCAGCGGACGCCAGTGGCCGGTACCGAGCGCATAGCCGTCGCGGCGCACCGGACGGTTTTCCGCCCAGTTGAGGATCCGGCGGGATATCCAGCCCGGCATCGGCAAATAGATGCCGGTCATCGGTGCAAGCAGTGCCGCCGCGTCAAAACTTTGCGGGTTTTTCGCCAGATAAAGCGCCAGGATCGCGCCGCCCATGGAGTGTGCCAGTGCGAACTTTTTCGCATACTGACGTGGGGCAATCTCCCGCTGATAAAAGCGTTCGAAATCTTCAACGTAATCGTCAAAGTGCTGAACGTGGCCGCAATGCGGATCGTCCAGCATGCGGCCGGAACGCCCCTGCCCGCGATGATCCACAATCATCACATCGTAACCACAGTGGAATAAATCGTAGGCGACTTCCGGGTATTTTACGTAACTTTCGATACGCCCCGGTGACACCATAATGACTTTATCATGATCGGGAGAGCAGAACCGGACGTAGCGGATCGGGACATCGTCAACGCCGTTAAACTCACCTTCCTCACGCTGCCGCCAGAAATCGAGCAACGGCCCGGTAGCAAAGGCGGAAAACTCCTTTTCACGTGTTAACCACCTTGCGTAATTCGCAGACATTCAGTTGATCCAAAATTGTTAGGCAGAGAGGAGAAAAGTGTTATTTGTGAGCTATAGCGCAAAGACAGACAATGGCGTATTGTGCCACAAAACAACATAAAACGTATTCAGGGAGTCTCGCAATGACACTGGACTGGTGGTTAACCTACCTGCTCACTACTTCTATCTTAAGTCTTTCGCCGGGTTCCGGTGCCATCAATACAATGAGCACGGGCATCAGCCATGGCTATCGTGGCGCCGTGGCGTCAATCGCCGGTTTACAGCTGGGATTATCGATCCACATCGTGCTGGTCGGTGTCGGGCTGGGCGCGCTGATCTCATCCTCGCTGCTGGCCTTTGAGTTTCTCAAATGGTTTGGTGCGGCCTACTTAATCTGGCTCGGCATCTGCCAGTGGCGCTCTGCCGGGGCGATTGACCTGAACGCCCTCGCCAGCAGCATGCCGCGCCGCCGTTTATTCAAACGCGCCATTCTGGTGAACCTCACCAACCCCAAAAGCATAGTGTTTCTTGCCGCATTATTCCCACAGTTTATCATTCCTCACCAGCCGCAGGCTGCGCAATACGTGGTACTCGGCGTCACTACGGTCGTGGTCGATATCATTGTGATGATTGGTTACGCCACGCTGGCAACGCGTATTGCCGGTTGGGTTAAAGCGCCGAAACAAATGCAGTTGCTGAACCGCATTTTCGGCTCGCTGTTTATGCTGGTGGGAGTTTTGCTGGCGAGTGCCCGCAAGGTGTAAGTGTTAAGAATACAAAAAGGGTCCGGTGGTAAGCCGGACCCTTTTTTATGTGCAGAATCGCTGATTAACGGTTCACGATAAGCGCAATACCAAAGCCTGCAAATACCACGCCTGCCACGCCATCAATCCATTTCGCTAAACGCTGATACCCGCGACGCATCGCTGGCAAGGCAAACACCAGCGCGACGAGAGTAAACCAGGCCAGTGTCTCGGCGATGATCAGGATAAACAGACCCCAGCGCTCGCCGCCTGTCACGCTGTCGCCGACAAACATAGAGAATACGCTGCCGAAGTAGATAACGGCTTTCGGGTTGGAAAGATTGGTCAGCAGGCCGCGCATAAAGGTGCGTCCGTTTGCTGGCAACGCCACGGCGGTTTCAACCACTTCCGTTTCGCCCGCCTGTTTTTTAGAGCGTGCTGATTTCAGCAACTGCCAGCCCATCCAGCACAGGTACAGGCCACCGCCGACGGTGATAATCTGGTGCAGCCAGGCCATTTTTTGCAGGATCAGATGCAGACCCATCAGCGCCACTGCCGCCCATACCGCAACGCCGAGCGTAATCCCAATGACACCCATCATGGCTTCTTTACGCGAGCGGCTGGCTGCCGTTTGCGAAACAAAGAAAAAGTCCGGGCCCGGACTCGCCAGCGCGATCATGTGCATCATCGCAACCATCAGGAACAGCATCAGCATGATTTACTCTCTTTATGATGTGTGGGGAATTCTTGACTGTCAGTCGTCGCCGTTATCAATGTGATCGCGGATCATCGCCATAAATGGCCGCCCGAACTTCTCCAGCTTACGCTGGCCGACGCCGGTGATGTCCAGCAAATCGCTCGGGCTTATCGGCAGATGTTCAGCCATTTCCAGCAGCGTGGTGTCGTTAAACACCACGTATGGCGGCACATTATTGTCGTCGGCCAGTGACTTACGCAGCTTGCGCAATTTGGCAAACAGCTTGTGATCGTAATTACCGCCGTACGTTTTCTGGCGGGACGGACTTTTAATTTTCAGCGTCTGAATACGCGGTACCGCCAGCTGTAACGGGATCTCTCCACGCAAAACCGGACGTGCAGCTTCTGTCAGTTGCAAGGCCGAGTGCATGGCGATATTTTGCATAATCAGCCCGAGGTGGATCAGCTGACGCACCACGCTGGTCCAGTGTTCGTTGCTGTGTTCTTTACCGATGCCGTACACCGTCAGTTTGTCGTGGCCGTATTCGCGGATACGCTGGTTATTGGCGCCACGCAGCACTTCTACCACATAACCCAAACCAAAGCGTTGCCCGACGCGCGCCACGACTGACAGCGCTTTCTGCGCATCCAGCAGGCCGTCATAGCGTTTCGGCGGATCGAGGCACACGTCGCAGTTTCCGCAGGCGTTTTGTTTGCCTTCGCCAAAGTAATTCAGCAGCACCAGACGGCGGCAGGTTTGCGCTTCGGCAAATGCGTTCATCGCATTCAGCTTGTGGCGTTCAACGTCCTGCTGCGCACCCGGTGGTTTCTCTTCCAGGCAGCGACGCAACCAGGCCATATCCGCCGGATCGTAAAGCAGTACCGCTTCCGCCGGCAGGCCATCACGCCCGGCACGGCCAGTTTCCTGATAGTAAGACTCGATGGTGCGCGGAATATCAAAGTGCACCACAAAACGCACGTTGGGCTTGTTGATGCCCATCCCGAACGCCACGGTAGCGACCACGATTTGCAAATCATCGCGCTGAAAACCTTCCTGCACCCGGGCACGGGTATCGTTATCCAGCCCGGCATGGTACGCGCCGACGCTCAGGCCACGGCTTTGCAGACGCGCCGCCGTGTCTTCCACTTTGGCGCGGCTGTTGCAGTAAATAATGCCGCTTTTGCCGCGCTGGTCTTGCACGAAGCGGATCAGCTGATCGAGCGGTTTAAATTTCTCCACCAGCGTGTAACGGATATTCGGGCGGTCAAAACTGCTGACCTGAATCAGCGGATCGTTAAGCTCGAGCAGACGGACAATGTCGTTGCGCGTAGCTTCATCCGCGGTCGCGGTCAGCGCGATCACCGGTAACTGCGGATAACGCAGTTTCAGCTGGCCGAGCGCACGGTATTCCGGGCGGAAATCGTGGCCCCATTGGGAGATACAGTGGGCTTCATCCACGGCAAGCATCGCCGGATTCCACTGTTGCAGCTGTTCGAGGAAATCACCCAGCATCAGACGTTCCGGCGCGATATACAGCATTTTGATGCGGCCGGTACGGCAGCCCGCCATCACTTCCTGTTGCTGCTCGCGGGTTTGCGTCGAGTTGAGGCAACCGGCTTCCACACCCGCCGCCATCAACTGATCGACCTGATCTTTCATCAGCGAGATGAGCGGTGAAACCACCAGCGTCAGGCCGTCCATCACCAGCGCAGGGATTTGATAGCACAGCGACTTACCGCCGCCGGTCGGCATGACAACCAGACAATCCCGGCCAGAAATGGCGGTATTGATGATCGTTTGCTGACCCGGTCTGAATTGCTGATAGCCGAAGGTATCGCGTAATACCTGATGAGCCAGCTCTTCTTTATTTATCACTGCCGCCGTAGACACTCAATTCCCCAACTGTTCAAACCACCCGGCTAAGCCCTAAAGCCGCCGGGGCTGTACTGCAATGACATAATATACCCGAAAGGCGGCAAGCGAGGGCATCCCGCTGCGCCTGCCGGAGTCAGTGCTCCGGGGCCGGGCGCCGCCAACGCACCTGCAACCTGAAGTAAGACGGGTATTTTTACATCATATCGTTAAGCATGATACCCACACCGACGCGAGTCTGCTTGTGGTTGTAGTCAATTAATGACTCACCGTAGCCGCTGAACACTTGCGTGTAGAAGCGTACGTGCTTGGAAATCGGATAGCTCCAGCCCGTGGTTGCGCCGCCGTAGCCGGTGTTCCAGTTGTAACGGCTTTCCACGCTAAAGACGCTGTCGCCCCAGGCGTAGCCTACTTTCAGACGGTAATAACCCATGTATTTGGTGATGTCGCGGTTATCGTCGTTTTCATCGCTTTCAGGAATGCGGTACCAGGGCTTGAGATCCACCTGCCAGTTACCGTTCTGCGCCATAAAGCGGGCATACACGCGGTTCCAGCTGCGGGACGTCGGGTCTGAGCGACCGTTTGACTGGTGGCTGACACCGTACTCGGCTTCACGCAGCGTCCAGCCCAGGAAATCGTAGTCCGTCGCCCACGCCAGGAAAAGCTGTGGTTCGTAATTGGTTTCACGGAAAGGCGAAGACTGGCCGCTGTTCGACAGCTGCCAGAACGATTTCTGCGTGTAGGACGCGCCAAGCACCGAGTTGTCACCGGCAATACCGCGCCACAGCGGGAAGGCCAGGCTCAGCTGGAATGCCACTTCGTCATGACGGGCTTTATCCGCCCAGTCATAAGACTCAATGGCTTTCTTATTGATATTGCTGGTGTCGGTGTAAAGCAGGTAGTTCGACTCATAAGGGTAAAGCGTAAAAGGGTTATCGTGATCCTGCAACATGCTGGCGACGATGCTGCCACGCACGGCGGGCTTATCATGCACTTCTTGTACCGTTGCTTCTTCTGCATGTCCCAGTAATGGCAACGCCAACATGGTGGCCCCGACAGCCCAAATTTTACGCATTTGTCCTCACCCTTTAGTGTTAAATAATGTTGTTAGTCTTTGTGGTTTAAAATAGCCGGCTGCCGGCCGGTATTCAGAAACTGAGAAAGCAGAGCATTTTACACACATATACATTCCGACAAGAGTATTGAATAGATTTATCGCGCGCGAGGTAGAATTCCCCGTCTCCGGCACTTAAGATCAACATTCCATTAACTCTTTGCGCGACTATAGCGCTCTTGTCGTTTGGATCAGGAAACCTTTCATGTCTGCGTCATCCCTAAGCCACGAAGCTGCTCTGCAACTGATTGGTAATATTTTCGTTTATGACATGCCTTTTAACCGCGAACTCGGTCTGGAACTTAAACGTCTCGACTGCGATTACGCGGAGCTGAAATTTGCCAATCAGACCAAACTGGTCGGCAACGCTGCGCAAAAAATCTTACACGGTGGCGTTATCGCGGCCGTGCTGGACGTCGCGGCCGGGCTGGTGTGTGTGACCAGCTCGCTCATCCGGCGCGATAAACCCGATCATCCTCTGCTTGAGGCTGAAATGCGCCAGCGGTTAGCAAAAATGGGCACCGTCGATTTACGCGTCGATTATCTTCGCCCCGGCCGTGGCGACTTCTTCATCGCTTCTGCCAGCCTGATCCGCGCCGGAAATAAAATCTCTGTGGCCCGCGTCGATCTGCACAACGACAGCGGCATTCATATCGCGACCACCACCGCGACCTACATGGTCGGCTAAAATCTGCTTAACACGTTGCTGAAAAAGAAATCTGGCAGCGTAAATCAGGTACACTCGCGATCCGTTAATCTCTTTCTTTTCAGGTACCCACATGGATGCACAACGTACCCGGCAAGGCGTTATTTTTGCCTTTATCGCCTATTTGATTTGGGGGATCGCACCGGCGTATTTCAAGCTGATCAAAGAAGTGCCCGCCGATGAAATTCTTACCCATCGGGTGATCTGGTCCTTCTTCTTTATGTTAGTGCTGCTGTCCGTCAGCCGCAGCTGGGGCGATGTCCGGCGGGTGCTGGCCCAACCCAAAAAAGTCGGCATGCTGCTCGTCACCGCGCTGTTTATCGGGGCGAACTGGCTGATTTTTATCTGGGCGATCAATAACAATCACATCCTCGAAGCCAGCCTCGGTTACTTTATCAGCCCGCTGGTGAATGTCGTGCTGGGCATGCTGTTTTTGCGCGAAAGGTTCCGAAGTTTGCAATGGCTCGCCGTAGTTCTGGCGTTCGCCGGTGTGCTGATCCAGGTCTGGATGTTTGGCTCAGTGCCGATTATCGGGCTGGGACTGTCGCTCACCTTCGCCTTTTACGGGCTGCTGCGTAAGAAAATCGGCGTGGATTCCCAGACCGGTATGCTGATCGAAACGCTTTGGCTGCTGCCGCTGGCGGGCATTTATCTGTTCTTTATCGCCCACAGCCCGACCAGTAATCTGTCGGCTAATCCGTGGTCACTGGATTTACTGCTGATGGCTGCCGGGATTATCACCACTATCCCTCTGCTGTTCTTCACGGCGGCGGCGGCGCGTCTGAAGTTGTCGACGCTGGGCTTTTTCCAGTATCTCGGCCCGACCCTGATGTTCCTGCTGGCGGTGGTGTTCTACGGCGAAACCGTAAATACCTCGCAGCTCATCACCTTCGGCTTTATCTGGGTGGGGCTGCTGTGCTTTATCACTGACGCGCTCTATACGCAGGGCCGCCTGCGCCGGGGCGTGACGGCAAAAGCCTGACCGATCAAAAAAGCCCCTCTCCGTTTTTGCGGTGAGGGGCTTTTTTATTGGCTAATTAACAGAACGTTACAGCCAGTTTTTGCGCTTGAAATACAGGTAAGGCGCCAGACCCGCGAGGATCATCAACCCGATCGCCCCCGGATAGCCGAATGCCCATTTCAGCTCAGGCATGAATTCGAAGTTCATCCCGTAGCTGGATGCCACCAAGGTTGGCGGCAGGAAAACGACCGATACCACCGAGAAAATCTTGATGATGCGGTTCTGCTCGATGTTGATAAAGCCCATCGCCGCCTGCATCAGGAAGTTCACTTTCTGGAACAGGGATTCGTTATGTGGCAGCAGGGATTCGATATCGCGCAACACTTCACGCGCCTGCTCCAGCTGGCCTGCCGGTAAACGCGCTTTCCGCACCAGGAAATTCAGGGCGCGCTGGGTATCCATCAGACACAAACGGACTTTCCAGCCGATATCTTCCAGCTCTGCCAGCGTGGAGAGCGCGGCGTCATACTCATCGCCCTGATGCCCTTCCATGATCACGCGGCTGAGTTTTTCCAGATCGCTGTAGATGTTTTCGATTTCATCCGCCAGCTGTTCGATTTTGGTTTCGAACAAATCCAGCAGCAGTTCGTAGGCGTTGCCGTCGACCAGCGTCTGGTTGCGGGCACGCATACGGTAAAGACGAAATGCCGGTAATTCGCGCTCACGCAGGGTATACAGGCGGCCTTCGCGCACGGTGAATGCGACGGTGCTGTTACCGGCGTGGTCTTCGGCATCTTCATAATAAAAGAAGGAGTGAATGTGCAGGCCGTCTTCATCTTCGAAGAAACGCGCCGAGGCTTCGATGTCATCCAGCTCGGGACGTGTTGCCAGGCTTTGCCCTAATTCATGTTGAACGCGTTCGCGCTCTTGCTCATCAGGCTCGACTAAATCTACCCACAATGAGGTTTTGAGATCGTCTGCCTCGTCCAGCTCTAAACGGGATAAGCGGCTGTTTTCTAATTTAAAAGCACTCAGCATGTGCCCGTTCTCCCAAGAATTACAGAAAGTGGACAACGCGTTGAAGCACAGAAAATCACGGGGCGAAAAGAGTCACCGGCGTAATTCAGACCAAATTCAGATCTGACTCACAGCGACAGAACGGGGGTCGCTGACAACCACTAAGGCCATCAGCAAAGAGGAGGGCCTTAGAAGTGGTACCTAATGAACAGGTTATTGAGCCAGTATCTACTGGGTGTGTCCAAGGCGAAGTTCCTCATTGATAATAGTGCGCGCATGTTACGCCGGGAATAAAAAGACTGTCAACCGCCAACAAATCTAATCTGGCAACATTTCGGCATAAAAATCTTGCTCAGATGATAACCTTTACTGACTTATGTCTGACCGGTTTTTTGGCTACACTCAGAGGCCTGATCCCTCCTCCTTTCCAGAAGCCAACAATGATTAAGCAGATTTCCCAAGACACACTGTGCGACCTGATCACCCAGGCTGCGCATTCTCCCCGCCTGCGTCAGAATCTGAACATTCATCCTGCACCGGAAGATGACGTACAGCGCCTGGCGATTGCGATGGAGCCGGGCACTTACGTGCGCATTCACCGTCATCCGCATACCTGGGAAATGCTGACCGCGCTGCGCGGGCGTTTTCTGGTGCTGATTTACGATAACAGCGGCAAAGTCACCGAACGTCTGTGGCTCGGCGCAGAAACCCGTCTGCTGGAAATCCCGGCCAATACCTGGCACAGCGTATTATCCCTCGACGAAGGCGGCGTGATTTTTGAAGTGAAACGCGGCGCGTATCAACCCGTTCAGGAACAGGACTGTCTGCCAGGCACCCCGCCGGAAGGCGAAGAAGGCGTAAAAGACACGCTGAAATGGTATGCGACAGCGGAAGTGGGTGAGGTTTTTAGCCTTTAGTTCTTTGCTCTTCCCCCTGCCAAGGGGGAAGAGTTAAAAATCAAACGGCTTCGAGGCGAGCATAAGCGGCGACCAGCCACTTAATTCCTTCCCCCGGGAATGCGACTTGCAGACGGCTGTGTTCGCCGCTGCCTTCCATATTGACGATGGTGCCTTCACCGAATTTAGGATGCACCACGCGCTGGCCGAGTTTGAAACCGGTGTCGCTGACGCTGGTCGGCGTGCCGACGCTGCGGTTGCTCATCGGCCGCGAGACGTTAGCCCGCATTCGTACTTCCTCTACGCAGTCCTCAGGCAGTTCACCGACAAAACGTGAAGGACGGTGCGACACTTCCTTGCCGTACAAACGTCGGGTTTCGGCGTAGGTCAGGGTCAGTTTTTGCATGGCGCGGGTTACGCCCACATAGGCCAGACGGCGTTCTTCTTCCAGACGGCCACTTTCTTCCAGCGACATCTGGCTCGGGAACATGCCCTCTTCCATACCGACGATAAAGACCTGCGGGAACTCCAGCCCTTTGGCTGAGTGCAGCGTCATCAGTTGTGCAGCATCCTGATTTGCATCGGCCTGACCTTCGCCCGCTTCCAGCGCGGCATGAGACAGGAACGCCTGCAACGGCATCAGATCTTCGTCTTCATCCTGATAGCTGAACTGACGCGTTGCCGTCACCAGTTCCTCTAAGTTTTCGATACGTGCCTGGCCTTTCTCGCCCTTTTCCTGCTCATACATGATGAACAGGCCGGAATCTTTGATCACCCGGTCAGTCTGCACGTGCAGCGGCATATCGGCGGTTTCATGTGCCAGCGCATCCACCAGTTCGGTAAAGCGTTGCAGCGAAGAGGCTGCACGGCCCGCCAGGGCTTTGTCCTGCAACAAGGCACGCGTTGCCTGCCACATCGTCAGCTGACGGTCACGCGCGGTATGCCGCACCACGTCAAGCGTCCGGTCGCCAATGCCGCGCGTCGGGGTATTCACCACGCGTTCAAAGGCGGCATCGTCATTGCGGTTCGCCATCAGGCGCAAATAGGCCAGTGCGTCTTTGATTTCCTGACGATCGAAGAATCGCTGACCGCCGTAAATGCGGTACGGCATCGCCATCTGCAATAACGCTTCTTCCAGCACGCGCGACTGGGCGTTGCTGCGGTAAAGAATGGCGCAATCTTTCAGCGCGCCGCCGTTGTCCTGCCAGGTTTTGATGCGGTTAACCACAAAGCGCGATTCATCCAGTTCATTGAACGCGCAATAGAGGGAAATCGGCTCGCCCTCGCCGTCTTCGGTCCACAGGTTTTTGCCCATACGGCCGCTGTTGTTTTCAATCAGCGAGTTGGCGGCTTTCAGAATGGTGCTGGTGGAGCGGTAATTCTGCTCCAGACGGATGGTTTCCGCATTCGGGAAATCTTTCAGGAAGCGCTGAATATTTTCGACCTGCGCACCGCGCCAGCCGTAGATCGACTGGTCATCGTCGCCGACAATCATCACATTATTGTTGTCGCCTGCCAGCAGGCGGATCCACGCGTACTGAATGCTGTTGGTGTCCTGGAACTCGTCCACCATCAGGTTGGTAAAGCGTTCGCGGTAATGTTGCAGGATATGCGGCTTGTTCAGCCAAAGCTCATGGGCGCGCAATAACAGCTCGGCGAAATCCACCAGCCCGGCGCGGTCGCAGGCTTCCTGATAGGCCTGATAAATCCGCAACCAGGTCGCTTCAATCGGGTTGTTATAGGTTTCGACGTGCTGCGGGCGCAGACCTTCATCTTTTTTACCGTTGATGTACCACATGGCCTGACGCGGCGGCCATTGTTTATCGTCGATGTTCAGCGCTTTAATCAGACGTTTAATCAGACGCATCTGGTCGTCGCTGTCGAGGATCTGGAAATCCTGCGGCAGTTTGGCATCCAGATGATGTGCACGCAGTAAACGGTGTGCAAGCCCGTGGAAAGTACCGATCCACATGCCGCCCTGACTGGTGCCGATCAGTTGATCGATACGGTGGCGCATTTCCGCCGCCGCTTTGTTGGTAAAGGTGACGGCCATTATCGAATACGGCGAGCAATTCTCCACCGACAGCAGCCACGCAATACGGTGAACCAGTACGCGGGTTTTGCCACTGCCTGCCCCGGCCAGCACCAACAGATTGCTGCGCGGCGCGGCCACGGCTTCACGTTGTTTTTCATTGAGGCTGTCGAGCAGGTCAGAAACGTCCATAGGCACCGTTTGTCAGAATGAGAAAAGCACTCACGCGATCAATGCCGCCGTGAACGCTTTTCTACTGTGAATTTATACAGAGTATTTAATGAAGGGATTATAGCAATGCTGTCAGCGATGCCAACTGCGAAATCTCAATATGCGGTAACAGACGGGCATCGCGGATGTGCATCAGGTTGCCTTCACGCAGATTTATCCAGCACGCCTGCATCCCGCAGGCCACGGAACCCGCCACGTCGGTGGTGAGATCGTCTCCCACATGCAGAATATTTTCCAGCGGGATATCGAGTTTCATCGACGCCTTTTTATACATGTCGGCGTAAGGTTTTGCCCGGCCATGATCGCCCGCGCGCAAGGTGAACTGGAAATACTGCGCCAGACCACAGGCGTGCGGATCGGCATTGCCGTTGGTGATCGCCACTAAAGGCCAGCGTTCGGCCAGCGCCGCCAGTGCGTCGTGGTTTTCGCCGGGAACATAAATCCGGCTGCGCCACTTCGCGAAGGTTTCCATCGCCACTTTAGTGCCATGCTTCGCATCGTCATCACTCAGACCTGCACGGGTCATGGCCAGATGCACCGCCTGACGTCGCCATTCGGTCACGTCGTGATAAATCTCTGCGTCCTGCGCCAGTAATTCTGTACGCATCTGACGGATCGCATCCGGCGACATGTCTGCCAGCGCGGGGTGAAAGCCCTGAATAGACTTCAGGGTTTCAGTATCGGTACGGCGGATAACGTCGTAGTTGTCATACAGCGTATCGTCTAAATCGAAAGTGATCGCTTCAATGCGTTTCAGCGGCCGATAGAACTTCATCAGGTTTTGCCTCGTTTTGCGCGGGGATGGGCGGCATCGTATACCGTCGCCAAATGTTGAAAGTCGAGGTGGGTATAGATCTGGGTCGTGGACAGATTCGCGTGACCCAGCAATTCCTGCACGGCACGCAGATCGCCACTCGATTCCAGAACGTGCGTCGCAAAGGAGTGCCGCAATTTGTGCGGATTAATGTGGCTGTTCACACCCTGTTTGACGCCCCACTCAGCAAAGCGTTTCTGGACGTTTCGCGCTGAAATGCGGTTGCCTTTACTGGATAAAAACATCGCGTCGTCCTGCGGACCAAACAGCGGGCGGCGCGCCAGCCAGTGTTCAAGCCAGGTGACCGCGGTACGGCCAATCGGCACTTTACGCTCTTTGCTGCCTTTCCCCAGCACGCGGACTTCACCGGATGCCATATCGACGTGTTTGCAGTCGATGCCGACCAGTTCCGATAAGCGGATCCCGGCGCCGTACATCACTTCGAGCATTGCGCGGTCGCGGACGGAAAGCGGATCGTCGAGATTGATTTCCAGCAGCTTATTCACTTCATCGACGTCGAGATTTTTTGGCAGATGCTTGGGGGACCGCGGCGTTGAGATGCCTTTCGCGGGATTGGCGCTCAGAACGCCCTGACGTACCAGCCAGTCCAGAAGACTGCGCAGCGAAGACATCCGCAGCGCCAGACTCGCCGGGCCTAACCCTGCGCGTTTGCTGCGCGCCAGCAGCATGCGGACTTTGGGCGCGTCAAGCTGTTGCCAGTCGGAAACCCCGATTTCAGCGGCCATCGCGATCAGCGCATCTAACTGACGGCTGTAATTGGTGGAGGTCAGCGGACTGAGCTGACGCTCGACGTGCAGATAACGCAGAAACGCCTCGACTGCGGGATACAGAGGCGATTCGGTATGATTCATACCCGTTCGATCCAGCGTTCCAGTAAACCGGGCAACATTTTTGCCAGCTGGTCGAGCAACACGGTGCCCATGCCAGGCTGATAATGTTGCGGGTCGCGGCTGCTGAAAATCAGCACGCCCAGTTCACCCTGTTCGCCCATCAGCGATAACGCGACTGAACCGACCGCTTTTGCTTGCGGTAAAAGCAGCAGTAATTCCGGGCCGTTCAGGCTGCCGAGATAATGCGGCGTTTCACCCAGCCGCTGAATGCGCATGGATTCGAACGCGCTGCGGCTGACGGCCAGATGAGTAAAGTCAGACGGCGCGCCAATGCGCCAGCTCTCGCCGAACAGGCGCACGTTAGCCCCCGCCAGGCCGAGCGTACGTGCCCAGCGTTGCAGGCGGTTCAGCATGTCCTGCAAACCGCTGGCGGCGGCGAGCGTGGCCTGGAGTTCGATCATTCGCCCGAAAAGGGATTCATTGATCGAGGCCTGCTCCATCAGCAGCGTAATCTCTTCTTCAAGCTGAGCAATCTGATGACGCTGACGCCCGAGTTGCCACTCCACCAGCGAAGTGCTGCCTTTCACCGGATGCGGTACGTGCATTTGCTCGACGCTGCGCGCATTGCGAATAAAGAAATCCGGGTTTTGCAGCAGATACTGCATCACGCTGTCGTCGTCGAGTGCTATCACCGGGTCAATCTGGTCATCAAGATTGTTCATAGATGAATAAATCCGTCGTAAACATGAGTGGCAGGTCCGGTCATATACAGCGGATGACCCGGCCCTTGCCAGCGAATATCGAGGCTGCCTCCCGGCAGTTCCACCTGTACTTCCTCTGCAAGTAAACCTTGCTGAATGCCGATAGCGACCGCAGCACAGGCACCGCTTCCGCACGCCTGTGTTTCGCCTGCACCACGCTCGTACACGCGCAGTTTCAAGCTTTCCGGGCTGATTATCTGCATGAATCCTACGTTCACGCGCTCCGGGAAACGCTCATGGCTTTCAAGTATTGGCCCGAGCAGCTCCACTTCCGCTGTCAGTACGTCTTCAACCTGCAATACGCAGTGCGGGTTACCCATCGAGACAACACCGCAAAATACTGTGCGCTCTTCAGCCCGCAGAATATAGGTCTTTTCCGGTTTCGCCGCGCGGAAAGGCACCTGCTGCGGTTCGAAAACAGGCTCGCCCATGTTCACCTGCACGGTTTCATCTTCGGTGACGGTCAGCGTCATGCGGCCGGTCTGTGTACTGACACGGATATCACGTTTGTTGGTCAAACCTTTGATACGGACAAAGCGGGCGAAACAACGCGCGCCATTGCCGCACTGCGCAACTTCGCTGCCGTCAGCGTTGAAGATGCGGTAATGAAAATCTAGTTCAGGATCGTAAGGTGGCTCTACCACCAGCAGCTGGTCAAAACCTACGCCACGATGGCGATCGGACAAACGGCGGATCAACTCAGGGGAGAAATAGACATTTTGAGTCACGGCGTCAACAACCATAAAGTCGTTGCCCAGACCGTGCATTTTGGAGAACTGCATAACTGACTCCGTTTACCGCTGGTCAAATCCAGTCGCGATGATCCCTTCATAATGTGGACCCGGCAGAAAACTGCCGGAACCTTAGCCCGCAGGCTGATTAATCTCTGGAATTCGTCGAGAGGTTTTCTGGTGATACACCTTTTTGCTGCGAGGAACCGTCGTTGCTGGTTCCCGGAACCTGACTGGTTTTCTGCGTAGAAGATTTATCCGCAGGCGGGAAATACAACGGCCCTTTCAGTCCGCAACCGGAGAGAGAAAATAATATCGTCGCGGCCAGAGACCAGCGTAAAGCGTTTTTCATTTTATGAATGCCCGTAATTCATGCGACCAAGGCCTCTATAATCGCAGGTGGATCATGAAAAGCAACAGGAATCGATAAAACCCGCAGGCACACTTTCAGGATTTAAAGAGAAGGAAAGCCAGAGAATCTGCCGCGTGCAGGCGGTACAGAACACTTTTCTAATGCAGCTGGAATTGCTGTTTCAGCCGCGAAGGTTCGATCTCGCTCTCGGGCGGGGGAGCGCAGACTGCGGATAACGCATTGCTGCGAAAAGGGATCACCTGAATACGATCGTCGAGCGACACAATCTGGTAGAACTGCGGCAAGTTGAAGTTAATAAAGCTGGAGCCGTAAGTGAAACGATCATGGGAGGACGAATAGAAACGGCTGACGTCGCGCACCAAATCTTCTTTGCTGCCTTCGCAATGGTGATAAACCTCGACGCGGTTCGACTCATCGAGAATATAGATGTTAAAGCCGATATCGTCTGAGCTGTCTTCAAAGAAGAACTGAATGATCCCTTCACTGGCATAGCCGTCAATCACCGCCGGCAGGTGTGCCTGATCGGTCTGTAACTTCACGGATAAACCGTGCAGCTTGTTGTTTGAGATCGCACCGTAAAATTCAATCGCATTTTCCAGCTTCTGCACCGACACGCTCAGGCGCTCGAAGAACAGACCCCAGGTTTGCCCGGCAACGCGCACGGCTTTGAACCGGCCCGGTTCGAGGCGTTTGCTCGACAGACGCAGCTCGATGCACTCGGTGACCAGTTGCTGAATACGCGTGCGGATAAGACCGCGCAGATGCTGGCTGTAGCAGAACACTTCCACTGACTCCGGCGGCGCGGCGTCCTGATGCATTTTGCCCAGAATGGTTTTCAGCGCTTCGAGTACCGCCTGCTCGCCGCTGAAATGCAGTGTTCGCACTTCATTCCACGAGTTGCGATAAAGCAGATCAATGCTGCCCACCATGCATTCCTGATTCTGCCCAAAGCTGAAGACATCTAGCTTACGGAAATCAAAATGCACAACCTGATTACGGAAGGCGGCAGTCGGATCATGCTCAAGGTTGACGATAATCGCCAGATGCCGGATTTCACACGGGCTGTACAACGCTTTTGGCGTCGGTGCCGCTAAACGCAGCGGGAAGTTGTGTGAAACATCGGCCACCAGCTCGCGCAATTTGGCGATATCACACAGGCCACCACTTTTTATGTGCAGCCGCGTGGTGGAGGTCAGCAGGCCGTTGAAATAGGCCCATGCCACCAGTTTATTCAGGTAACGGTTATATTCCAGCGGCTGATGACTGACGATCGATTCCATCGACGGCGACTGATTATACAGATACCAGCCGGTGCGGTTGGCGCGGCCAATCGGCACGTGAATAAAGGTTAAATCGTTCTCTGACAGGTCGGGCGAAATCTGCGGGTTAACCAGCGTGACTTTTCCCGGCAGCGCTTCGAAGGCGGCGTACAACTTACGGGTCAGCACGCCAATATCCTGCGGGCTGGCACTGACGCTTAAATTGTTGCGGCGGGCAAAGCGGATCAGATTGCGATAACTTTGCATCATCGCATCGAGCAATTCGTTATGAGCTTCGCGCACCCGTTCGATTTTCCAGTTCGCCCGGTTATCCAGAATCGCCAGACGCTCTTCGTCCCAACCCCATTCCGCCACCAGTTGGCTGAGAATTTCACGACGCCAGCCCACCGACGCACGGGCGCGGGAGAGTTTTTCGCAGACTTTTAAATAGAAACAGCGGCGGACTAAATCAAGGCGGGTCGTATCTTCAATCTGGGTCAGGTAACGGGTCACGCGGTCGAGCATCATACAATAGGAATCAAGCCCGAAGCAGACGATTTCCCCCTGATGCAGACGCTGTTTGATGTCCATTGCCAGTAATTGCGTTTGAGGATACTCCCAGGAATAGGCTTCCAGCAGCAGGGTTTTCAGCACGGCTTTGTAGGGCGAATCGATGCTTTTATACAGCTGCCACAGGCTGGCGCCGAAATACTCTTCCGCCGACAGGGTACTGAGCCCGCCAAGATCGAGCCATTCATTTGGCGTCAGCGCACCCTGCGCGTAAAGCGAAAGCACGTATTCATCGTAATGCGCTTCTTCTTCACCCGGCACCATATTCCACAGAATACGCTTACCGCCCATCCGCACCGCGGTACGGTAGAATTCATCAAGCAATAAGATGTACTGAGTGGAACCGCAATCCTCACCGCCCAGACTGCCACTTTCATTGTGGCGGAAACGGTTTTCGTCGATCAGGAAGAAGCTGACTTCCACACCCAGCGAGGCGGCCCATTTTTCCAACAGGCTGCATTTTTGCTGTAAGCGGTTGCGTTCTTCATTATCAAGCCAGGACTGATGGCAGACCCAGATATCCAGATCGGAACTCTGACTTTGCCCAATAGATGAGGTGCTGCCCATCGAATAGACACCGGTGATCGGCAATTCGCCTTTCGCCAGTGGCTCAAGCGCGCTGCCCCATTTGTCTTCGAGGTCAGTCAGATAGGTTTTTTGAGAGTCATCAGGCGTGAAAAGGCAGATACCATGCGGAACCTTACCTTCAAGGTATCCCGGTATCAGAGGGTGATGATGATGTAGAAAGACGGGAAGCAACGTGTAGACCTGTTGAAACGCAGGACCCATTGCCGCCAGTGCACGATCGACTCGTAACTGGTTGATCGCATCCAATCTTTGCTTCAGTGTCTCGATGTAGAGGTACAAGACGTTTCGCCTGATTATTCAGTGTCTGGAAAGAACCCCGTTCCAAATCCGTCATTTATCGTGATGCTTATGCTTTGAACAACCGCGATTGTGCAAATAGTTGACGAATTATTGCTGGAAACGTGATCAATTTAACACCTTGCTGATTGACCGTAAAGAAAGTAACGCACCACAATTACTCTTCCGCTTCTCTCGATTTTACCGTTTGCCGTCAAACAGAACAAATCTCCTTTACGACCGTTACCCTTCTTTTACGAATGGCTTCTTACGCTGACAGCTTTCTATTGTCAGTGGTAGGATGGTCACAGAGACAGATAAACGGTAACAAAAATGTTAGACAAAATCATTCGAATTGCCACCCGCCAGAGCCCGCTGGCTCTGTGGCAGGCACAATATGTTCAAACTCAGTTAATGGCTTGTCATCCCGGTTTGCAGGTCGAACTGGTTCCTATGGTCACGAAAGGCGATATCATTTTAGATACTCCTCTGGCCAAAGTGGGCGGCAAAGGTTTGTTTGTGAAAGAACTTGAGCTGGCGATGCTCGATGGCCGCGCGGATATTGCCGTACATTCCATGAAAGATGTACCGGTAGAATTCCCTGAGGGCTTAGGTCTGGTGACCATTTGTGAACGTGAGGACCCGCGCGATGCGTTCGTCTCCAATCACTACGCCAGTCTGGCCGAATTACCGCACGGCAGCGTGGTCGGGACCTCAAGCCTGCGCCGCCAGTGTCAGTTGCGTCAGCAACGTCCCGATCTGCACATCCGCGATTTACGCGGCAACGTCGGTACGCGTTTATCCAAACTCGATAACGGCGATTATGATGCCATTATTCTGGCGGTCGCCGGGCTGAAACGCCTTGGTCTGGAGAGCCGTATCCGTGCTGCGCTGACGCCGGAAGAGTGTCTGCCTGCGGTTGGACAAGGTGCTGTCGGTATTGAATGCCGTCTCGACGATCATTTCACCCGCGAATTGCTTGCTCCTCTGGCGCACCGTGAAACGACCTTGCGCGTTCAGGCGGAACGCGCCATGAATATGCGCCTCGAAGGCGGATGTCAGGTGCCTATTGGCAGCTATGCCGAACTCGACGGCGACGAGCTGTGGTTGCGCGCACTGGTTGGCGCGCCGGACGGCAGTCAGATGGTGTGCGGCGAACGTCGCGGCCCGGCAGCCAATGCAGAAAGCATGGGCATTGATCTGGCGGATGAATTGCTGGCGAATGGCGCGCGTGAAATTCTGCAAGAGGTCTATCAGGGGAACGCACCAAAATGACCATTCTGGTAACCCGTCCTTCTCCGGCTGGAGAAACGCTGGTCAGTCGGCTGCGCGCTCTGGGTCGGGTCGCCTTCCATTCTCCGCTCATTGAATTTGCGCCGGGGAACCAACTCGCATCGCTGCCGAACCTGCTATCCTCATTAGATCAGCAGGATCTGGTGTTTGTGCTTTCACAACATGCCGTGAATTACGCCGATCGCGCATTACGACAGTCTGCTACCCGCTGGCCGGACACACTTTGTTATTACGCGATTGGCCGTACGACGGGCCTGCTGTTCCATCGTGCCAGCAGTCTGCCGGTTCTCTATCCTCAGGACAGCGAAACCAGCGAGACATTACTGAATCTTCCGTCATTGCAACGCATTCAGGGCAAGAAAGCGCTGATACTGCGCGGCAACGGCGGGCGCGAAAAGCTGGCGGAAACGCTGACTGAACGCGGTGTTGAAGTGTCGTACTGCGAGTGTTATCAACGCAGCCCGATTCACTACGATGCCAGTGAGCAAAGCGCCGTCTGGCAACGCGCCGGCGTAGATACGCTGGTGGTCACCAGCGGCGAAATGCTGCAACAGCTGTACCAGTTAGTTCCTGATTACTACCGACATTCATGGTTACTGCGCTGTAGCCTGGTGGTGGTCAGCGAACGTTTGGCAACCCTTGCCCGCCAGCTCGGCTGGCACGCTATTCGGGTTGCCGAGAATGCAGACAATGATGCGCTGATTCGCGCATTACAATTACCTGACTAAGGGATGTGCCAAAATGACGGAACAAAAAAATCCTTCCGTACCGGATGATGAGATTGTTATCGCCCCGGCGGTTGAGAGCCCCCAGCCAGATGCTTCCGTACGGGATCAGGAGCTGAAGACGTTGCGTAAAAAACAGCGTACCGCACCGGTATTAGGCGCTATCGCCATTGTGTTAGTGATCGCGCTTGGCGCCGGTCTTTACTATCACGGGCACCAGCAGGCGCTGGCCAAAGCCGCTTCTGATGAAGCACTTTCTGAACAACTCGACGCCCTGCAAAAAAGCCAGCAACAGGACAAACAGCAAATCGCTGCCTTGTTGGCTCAACAGGATAAAAACCAGCAAACCGCCGATCGTCAGCAGGCCTCATTTGGCCGTCAGTTGAATGAACTCCAGGACAAAGTCGCCAGCATTTCCGGCAGCGATGCCAAAACCTGGTTACTGGCTCAGGCCGATTATCTGGTGAAACTGGCGGGCCGCAAATTGTGGAGCGATCAGGATGTCACCACGGCCGCAGCGCTGCTGAAAAGCGCGGATGCCAGCCTGGCAGATATGAATGACCCAAGCCTGATCGACGTGCGCCGCGCACTGAATGAAGACGTGAGCAGCCTGTCTGCGGTAACGCAGATTGATTTCGACGGCATCATTTTGAAACTCAACCAGCTGTCTAATCAGGTGGATAACCTGCGTCTGGCCGACAATGATAATGACGATTCGCCGATGGACAGCGACAGCACCAGTCTTTCTGGTTCACTGACCGAATGGCGTCAGAACCTGACCAAAAGCTGGCACAACTTTATGGATGATTTCATCACCATCCGTCGTCGTGATTCCACCGCAGAACCCCTGCTGGCACCTAATCAGGACGTCTACCTGCGTGAGAATATCCGCTCAAGACTGCTGATTGCCGCACAGGCCGTACCGCGCCATCAGGATGAAGTGTACAAACAGTCGCTGGAGAGCGTATCGACCTGGGTACGGGCGTACTTTGATACCACAGATCCTTCGACCAAAGCCTTCCTCGAGGAACTGGATAATCTCAGCCAGCAATCCATTTCGATGGACGTGCCTGATCAGCTGAAAAGCCAGCCGATGCTGGAAAAACTGATGCAAACCCGCGTGCGTAACCTGCTTCAGCAGCCCGCCGCCGCAACGCAGGGGGAATAACGCATGTTACGAGTTTTCGTGTTATTCCTGATTGTGTTTGCCGGGATTATCGTCGGCCCCATGCTGGCCGGTCATCAGGGTTATGTGCTGATCCAGACCGATAACTACAACATTGAAACCAGCGTGACCGGCTTAGTAATTATGCTGATCGTTCTGGTTCTGGTGCTGTTCTTTATCGAATGGATCCTGCGGCGCGTTCTGCGCACCGGCGCACGCACACGCGGCTGGTTTGCCGGGCGTAAAAGTTCTAAAGCGCGTAAGCAAACCAAAGAAGCCATGCTCAAACTGGCAGAAGGCGATCACCGCAAAATGGAGAAATTGCTGGCGCGTAATGCCGACCATGCCGATCAGCCGGTGGTGAACTACCTGCTGGCAGCAGAAGCGGCGCAACAGCGTGGTGATACCATCCGCACCAATCAGTATCTGGAACGTGCTGCTGAAATCGCGGATACCGACCAGATGCCGGTGGACATCACCCGCGTACGCATCCAGCTGGCGCAGGGCGAAATCCACGCTGCACGCCATGGCGTGGATCGTTTGCTCGGCCAGTCGCCGCGCCATCCGGAAATCTTACGTCTGGCAGAACAGGCATTTCTGCGTACCGGCGCCTACGGGTCATTACTGGAGATTCTGCCTTCTATGGCGAAAGCGGATATTCATACCGATGACGAAATCCGCGTCCTGCAGGAGCAGGCTTATATCGGCATGATGAACCAGCTGATGGCGGAAGAAGGCAGCGATGGCCTGAAGCGCTGGTGGAAAGACCAGAACCGTAAAACCCGCCATGAAGTAGCCCTTCAGGTGGCAATGGCGACGCATCTGATTGAATGTAACGATCAGGATCTGGCGCAGGAAGTGATTCTCGACGGGCTGAAACGCCAGTATGACGAACGTCTGATCGCACTGATGCCGAAACTGCGTTCCGGCGATCCGGAGCAGCTGGAAAAAACATTACGGAATTTGATCAAGCAAAATGGCACATCGCCATTGCTGAGCAGCACGCTCGGTCAGTTGCTGATGAAGCACGGGGAATGGCAACAAGCGAGCGAGGCCTTCCGTGAAGCGCTGAAACAGCGTCCTGATGCGTATGATTACGCCTGGCTGGCAGATGCGTTGGATAAGCTTCATAAACCGGCTGAAGCGGCGGAGATGCGCCGTGCAGGGCTGATGTTAACCCTGAACAATTCGCAGCAACCGTAATAATCTTGCTGTCTGTTAAGGCTCCTTCGGGAGCCTTTTTTATGCCTGCGGTAAATTTCAGGCAAAAAAAACACTTGTCTGAAGGACAAGTGTCTAAAAACAATCAGGTCTAGGACAACAGATTTAGTGCCTCACTCAACGTTTTGCCTTCTGGGTGATAGCGTTTGCGCGTTATCGGTCAGGATGACAATAGGCACTGTAAATTGGCTCTGCATCATTCCCAGGTTTATGAAGCCGGAGCAAACATAATGGGTGGAATGAGCATCTACGGCGGGAATATTGCAGGACGCGTGCCAGAATGGCAAGCATCTGTTTATAATTTTTTATCGCACTGATAATTAAGAACTTTATTTTTATAAAGCATCGGCACTCTGTTTCTCCGAAGGCGGATACGTTCCGGCAATCCCCCATTCTGTCGCCAGTGAACGACGCAGGAATGTCAGCTTCGGTGAGTCTTTATTTATCAATAAGATAAGTGTCTCCAGAAAGAGACAGAGAAAAGTGCGTATGTCGCAGATAAACAACAAGACCAGGAAGAGACGTGAGAGCAGTTTTTAAAAGCAGAAAACAAAAAGCCCTGCATTTCTGCAGGGCTCTTTATTTGAATTGGTCGGCGAGAGAGGATTCGAACCTCCGACCCACTGGTCCCAAACCAGTTGCGCTACCAAGCTGCGCTACTCGCCGATGTCGTGCATCTTACTACTTCTTGACGCTAACTGCATCATTTAAATGCATTTTGTGTGTGTGGTGCGAAGGGAGGGACTCGAACCCTCACATCCAAAGGACACTAACACCTGAAGCTAGCGCGTCTACCAATTCCGCCACCATCGCATGTCACATTCACAAAATCATTTAAAAAATTTGGGGTGGCTAATGGGGCTCGAACCCACGACAACTGGAATCACAATCCAGGGCTCTACCAACTGAGCTATAGCCACCATTTCAAACTCTTCTACATCGTGGACTGCTTAACTTCAAACAAGACCACCGCAACTCTAGCGCAAACTTAATGGTGCGCCCGACAGGATTCGAACCTGAGACCTCTGCCTCCGGAGGGCAGCGCTCTATCCAGCTGAGCTACGGGCGCTTAGCGCCGTTGCGGGTGGGGATACTACGGTTTTAACGCATGGCTGTCTAGTGCTTTTTTTCAGAAATATTGCGTTTGATTACGCTTTGTCCAATACGCATTAAAAGTAAGCGCCCAACCTCCCCCACCCATGACTTAAGACGTTATTTTGCCTTTTCTGCCGTCAGCGCAGCACGCTTATGCATGCCGAGGCCGAAGTATATCAGTGACACTCCTGCGATGAAAATCCCGCCTACCAGCAAAGAAATTCGCGTATCCGGGTTAATTGCCATACCCACGAGCACACAGGCCAGGAAAATCAGCGTCAGATAATTGGTATAAGGGAAGAGAATGGATTTAAACGGGTGGTTCTTCAGTTTCTCTTTGTGCGCTTCACGAAAACGCAACTGACTAATCAGTACCACAAACCACGGCACCATTCCCGGCAGGACACTGGCGCTGTAAACGTAAACGAAGACTTTCTCCGGATTCGGGATCAGGTAATTCAGGCATGAACCGACCAGCAAACACAAAATCGTGATCGCGATACCGTAAACAGGGACGCCGCTTTTTGAGACGTTGCTCAGGAATGCGGGCAGTTGGCGATTCTTCGACAATGCATAGAGCATGCGCCCGCAGCTGTACATTCCGCTGTTACAGCCGGAGAGTGCCGCCGTCAGCACCACAAAGTTGATGATACCTGCCGCCGAGGCAATGCCGATCTTCGCGAACGTCAGGACGAACGGGCTGCCGTGCGTGCCCATTTCGTTCCACGGGAAGATGGTGATGATGACGAAAATGGCACCGACGTAGAAAATCAGGATCCGCCACAGGATGTTATTGATGGCGCGTTTAAGCGTCACCTGTGGATTTTTCGCTTCGCCGGCGGTAATTCCCACCAGTTCGACGCCCTGATAGGACGCCACGACGATACACAGCGCAAACAGGAAACCTTTCCAGCCTCCGGCGAAGAAACCGCCGTGCGCAGTCAGATTCGCAAAGCCCACCGGCTCGCCGTGATTACCGAAGCCGAAGAAGATCACCGCCAGACCGACCACAATCATCACAATGATGGTGGTGATTTTGATCAGCGCAAACCAGAACTCCATCTCACCGTAGAGTTTCACCGCGGCCAGGTTGGCCGCTGCGACAATCGCCACGGCCATCAGCGCCGGGATCCACTGCGGTAATTCCGGGAACCAGTATTGTGCATAAACGCCGATCGCGGTGATTTCAGAAATCCCCACCGCAATCCACATAAACCAGTAACTCCACGCCGTCAGATAGCCATAGTAAGGCCCGAGGTATTTATGTGCGTAGACCGCAAACGAACCGGCCACAGGCTCCAGATGCAGCATTTCGCCCATCGAACGCATGATAAAGAAGACAAAAATACCGGCCAGAATGTACGCCAGTAAAACAGAAGGCCCCGCCCATTTCAGGGTGCTCGCCGCGCCCATAAACAGCCCGACGCCGATGGTACCGCCCAGGGCTATCAGCTCAATGTGTCTGGCTTCCAGCCCCCGGTGTAGCCCACCCTTTTCTTCTTGATTCGCCATAATTCCTCAGTTTCTCAGTGTTTGTGTTTGCCTTCCGGAATGACCGGAATGTTATTTTTTTATTGTGATAATGCCCGCATGGGGCGGAAAAACGGCGTTATGGTTCCGCATTTCAGGATGAGTTGCAAACCACAATTGAGAAAGATACGCATCAGTAGACACGGCGGGATGTAAGAGAGGGTAAGCGAAGGTGAGAAATGAGAGGTAAAACGCCGCGCTGAAAATCAGTCGCGGCGCAAGTTTTACAGACGGCCTGTGTAGTAATAACGGACGAATTTGAGGAGTTTCAGTTGACGGCGCAGACGGCTGGGTTGGGAAATCAGGCGATACAGCCACTCGAGCCCCATCTTTTGCCAGATCTTAGGGGCACGCTTCACATGGCCGGTAAACACATCATAAGTGCCACCGATGCCCATATACAGCGCATCCGGATGAACCCGGCGGCAATCACGCATCAGGATTTCTTGTTTCGGCGAGCCCATTGCCACCGTCACAATGGCCGCCCCGCTGGCTTTAACTCTTTCGAATAACGCCTCGCGCTGGTCGGGAGTGAAATATCCGTTCTGGCTGCCCGCAATATTGACGTTCCACTGCGCACGCAGTTTGTCTTCGGTTTGTTGGAGAATGTCCGGTTTGCCGCCGATCAGAAACACCGGCGTACCTTCTGCGCCTGCACGCTGCATCAGGCCTTCCCACAAGTCTGCCCCGGCAATGCGCGACACACTGGCCTGCGGATATTTCTTGCGGATAGCGCGGACGATGCTGATACCGTCGGCGTATTTGTATTCGGCTTCACCTATCAGCGTGCTGAGCTCCGGATTACTTTCAATGGTCAGCACTTTTTCAGCATTTATCGCCACCAGCGCACCGGTTTTCACCTGACGACCGGCAAACAAATAATCAATGAAATGCGCCATATCGCGAAAGCCCCAGAGGCGAATCCCGCGAATGTCATAGTGTGGAATGGTATTATTTTCAGAGTTCATTAGCTTTCCCTACAGCGACCGTCGCGACACGGTGTTCCCGGCGCGGCATCTTGGCGCGGATAAGCCCTGCGGCGTCCAGCATCCAGTACAACATTTTGGCCGCGACCAGACAGGCCCCGAACACGACACAGAAAAAGACCACACGGGAAAAGAACGAGTCCACCCCTTCCCTGGCCAGCACGATAATATTGAAAACGGCACCGAAACAGAAACTTTGCAAAATGGCTGCTTTATATATGTTGGTGTCGGCTTTGCCTTTCTCATACAACCAGTCAAACCATTTGATGATCATCCCCACCGCGACAGCCCCCAGCGGAATAAACCACACGCCGCCCATGACGACCAGTGAACCAATCAGCGTCGGGGAGATCGCCAGGCCGGAATGGTTATCCAGCACTTCCCAGGTGAAATAGTTGGCGGAGTTGAGAACAATGCTCGGGCGGTCATGCCATAACCAGCTTGGGATAAACACGTAGAAATCTCGCACGATAGGCGCCAGCCCCTGGAAGCTGATTTTGTCGTAATTCTGCAACAGCAGCCCCAGGTTTTCCCACGGTGAGAACGTATCGCGCGTCAGGTACAGGAAAGTATAAAACGCCTCCGGCCCGCTGACGTTCAGACCGTAGCGCTTCAGCGCCAGCCAGAACATCCCGACAATTCCGAGCACGCCTGCCGCCGCCAGCATCCACAACGATATCCATCCACGGACAATGCCGATAAACAGAAACAGCGCGAAGGCGATGATGATATTGGCACGCGTGCCGCCCACGATCACATACGTGAGGAAACCAAAGGCAACGGTGCTGGCGAGGAAAAACAGCCAGCGGCGGACGTCGGGTTTCAGGAAAAACAGCACCAGCATGGCCGGAATGAAGAAATAGAAGAAGCGTTTGAGCGCCACGCCCGAGACGTCACTGGAGAAAATCTGGCTGTACGACTTCAGCTTAAACAGTAAAAAACCGTTATGCATAAAGAAGATCGACACCGTCACCACGGCAATCAGCGCCAGCAAAATCCAGGTCAGGTGAGTTTCCACCCGGTTCATGGTAAATATCGGGCGCGACGGGCCGTCGTGTTTCGCCTTCAGCCGCGTTTTATAACAGACATAGTAAATGCCGTAGAAGCAGGTCGCGGCCAGCATGGCTTGCAACAAGTTTTCCACCGGCACCACTTTGACGTCAAACTGGAAAACCAGCAGACAGGTCAGCGGAAATCCGAAGTAAAACGTCAGCAGATACAGCAGCGAAAACAGGACGTTGAAATTGAACCGCACCCGGCGAAATTCTTTGTAGGTCAGCGTCAGTATAAACATCAGCGAAAGCGCATAAACCACAGACAGGCCGCCTAACTGTGCCAGCGTCATGATGCTTCTCCCGCCGCCAGCAACAACGCCTGTTGCCAGCCCGTGACGTAGTTCGGATTGAAGAAAGCGATGTTCTGCCGGTCAGTATTGAGCAACTGCCTGCGTGCCTCTGCCACGGTTTTCGCATCCAGAGCATCGCCGTAGAAAAGCACCGGAAGATGCTGTTCCGCCAGATCCTGCCAGAACGGATTCTGGCGGCTGACCACAAAGGGGACGCCGAACTGAATCAGTAAACACTGCGTACCAATCGCCTGCTGACGATCGAAAATAAAATAGCCCAGCGAGCAGCGGCGCAGCACGTTGAGGTAATCCTCAAAGGCCATCGCATCCGTCAGCAGTTCCACCTGAGCAGGGGCAAACAGGGCCAGCGCTTCGGCCCGCACCTGTTCGATATAAGCCTGATTATTGGCCGGATAGCCCATCGGGATAATCACGCGGATATCTGCGCCGAACTGCTGATGCAGCGAACGCAGCGCTTCAATGTGACGATTACTGCGATCGCCGGAATTCCCGACCAGCACCGTCATCGGCCCCTCGGGCTCCGGGATGTCAGACGGCTGCGTCAGCGCAGGATCCATCCGGGTCGGGAAATAGAGCAACGACGACGGCACCCGCGGGTGACGTTGATGAAAATGAATCAGGTCACCGCGCGTACCGAAAACATGTCCAACACGGCCCTGCGCCAGACGGCGCAGAAGATAGAACAGACGGAATTTCAGGCTACCCGCAGATTCATACAAATCTGCGCCCCAGATATGCCAGCTGACCTGCTGCGATTTGATTTTGCCGGTCAGAATAGCCAGCCAGAGCGTCGGGTTAAATTGCCCGTGAAAGAAAAAATGGTGCATCCGTTCTTGCGCGCGGGTGATCACCGCGGCCGCCAGCGATTTTTTATCCGGATATACGCGGATATCCAGACGCGAGAATTCAGCAAACGCCGAGGCATCTTTCGCGGCCACCATAAAATGGCAGATCAGTTTTTCAGGCGCGCACTCAGCCAGTACGTCATTAAAGAAGCGCAGTACGGTGACATTATGGTGGGGAATGTCAGATCCCAAAACGTGAATCAGCGTTGTCATGCTCGTCTACGATAAAGAAGGAATACGGTGCAACACAGGGCGAAATAGACGATGTAAGTCGCCATATAGGCCTGAGCCGCGCCCAGAGAACCGTGAATCGGGATCAGCCAGTGTGAAAATCCGGTCAGTAATGCGAACTGGCTGATTTCAGTCAGCACGTAAAAACGCAACGACGCACGGGCGATCACCAGATAACCAAACACATACGAGCCGACTTTCAGCACATCACCGACCAGCTGCCAGGCAAACAAATCGCGCATGGCCATAAACTGTTTGGAGAACAGCAACCAGATGGCGAAATCGCGCAACAGCCAGACCGAAAAACTGACGGCGGCCACGGCTGGCAGCACGAATTTCAGCGACCTGACGATCTCCTGAGAAATCGCCTGTTTATCCTTGAGTCGCGACAGCGTCGGCAACAAATAAACGCTGAAAGAGGCGGTGATAAATTGCAGGTACGCATCAGAAATACTGCTGACACCCTGCCAGATCCCCACTTCTTTCCAGCTGTAATGCTCCGCGAGAAGATTTCGCATCATCACGTACGCCACCGGAATAGTGACAGAGGTGATCAGCGCCATCAGCGTAAATTTGCCCAGATGGCTGGCGATAAAGCGATCCCAGCCCGGCTTCAGATACCGCAGCGGAAAAGGTTTACGCCGCCACAGCATGCCGCCGGCAGGCAGAATCACCAGCGCAGGCACCAGCGCCAGCCCGGCCAGCGCGCCCTCATAGCCACCCAGTTTGAAACACAGTGCGAAGGCCAGTAACCCGATCAGGCTGCCGCCGATCACGGCCAGCGCGTTGCCTGCCGCATCGCGATAGCCTTTGAGGATCGCCTGAAAATAGTTGGCGTAGGCGATGCCCATCTGGATAAAAGCCACGGCGCGAACCACGGCCTGATAGCGATCGTGCCCGAACAGGCCAACGCTGACCGGCGCCGCGGCCAGCAGAAAAACCGCGGCCAGCAGCGTCGAAAACCCTAAAATCAGTGATGACGACGTGCCCAGCACGGCACTGAGGCGCTCAGGGTTTTCATGGTGTTCGGCGACGTATTTGGTGACGCCATTGAAAATTCCGGCGCCGGACAATACACCGAGCACCGTGACCATCTGACGGAAATTGCCTGCCTGACCGACGCCCTCAGGGCCGAATGCCACCGCCAGCAGTTTCACCACCAGCAGCCCGGCACCGATTTTGATGAGCGTGGAACCGGCGGTCCAGACCGATGCTTTTGCCAGCGACATATCAGGCGAAGTATTGCAGCAAGGCCGCAATCACCGTGCGCTGCGTGTCATCGCTCATGTTGTAGAACAACGGCAGGCGCACCAGACGTTCACTTTCCTGGGTGGTGAAGCGATCGGTGCCGTTAAAACGGCCAAAATCTTCCCCCGCCGGACAGGCGTGCAACGGAATGTAATGGAATACCGTCAGAATATCCGCGGCCTTCATGTGGCGGATAAAGGCATCGCGATCCTCAATATCTTTCAGACGCAGATAGAACATGTGGGCGTTTTGCACACAATCCTGCGGAATACCCGGCAACTGGACGCGGCCTGCATCAGCCAGATCCTGCAATGCCTCGTAATATTCATTCCAGACACAAAGGCGGCGCTGGTTAATCTTTTCGGCAGCGTCCAGATTTCCCCACAAATACGCCGCCTGCAAATCGGACATCAGATAACTGGAGCCGATATCGCGCCATGTGTATTTATCCACCTGTCCGCGGAAGAACTGGCTGCGGTTAGTGCCTTTTTCGCGGATGATTTCGGCACGGTCAATCAGCGCCGGATCGTTAATCAGCGTTGCACCGCCTTCCCCGCCTGCCGTGTAATTCTTGGTTTCGTGGAAACTGAAACAGCCAATATGGCCGATGGTGCCCAGCGCTTTGCCCTTGTAAGTCGACATGACGCCCTGCGCCGCATCCTCCACCACAAACAGACGGTGTTTTTCAGCCAGCGCCATAATCGTGTCCATTTCACAGGCCACGCCGGCGTAATGCACGGGCACAATCACTTTGGTTTTGTCGGTGATCGCCGCTTCAATCAGGGTTTCGTCGATGTTCATGGTATCGGGACGGATATCCACAAAGACGATTTTTGCGCCACGCAGCACAAACGCATTGGCGGTAGAAACGAAGGTGAAACTCGGCATGATGACTTCGTCGCCGGGCTGGATATCCAGCAGAAGCGCGGCCATTTCAAGCGAGGCGGTACAGGAAGGCGTCAGCAACACTTTCGGGCAATTGAAACGCTGCTCAAACCATTTCTGGCAACGCAGGGTAAACCCGCCATCGCCGCACAATTTGCCGCTGCTCATTGCCTCACGCATAAAATCAATTTCAGTACCGACGATCGGCGGTGCATTAAAAGGGATCATTGTTTCACCTGTACAGCCAGTACGCCGCGCGGGTGATTTTGCCACCGCTGGCGAGATATAGGTTTAAGGCCGCGAGGTTGCCGGTCTGGGTGGCGACGTGTAAACGCGACACTCCCTGTTCAGCACACCACTGTTTCGCAGCCGCCATTAATATTCTGCCCACTCCCCGCCCCTGACACTCAGGTCTGACGGCCAGCAGGCCAATTCTTGCTTCATCTGTCGACAGCTTTCGCAGCGTCACAAATCCGGCGTCCTTCCCCTGATCCTCTGCCCACAGGCAAAGATGATCAAAGGTGCCGAGCACCGCTTTTTCCGCCCACATCGCATAGAAACGGGCGCTGTCATCCGGCTGATACCAGGGTGCGCGAAAACGGCTGAGGTGAAACGCCTGACGGGCGATAGCCACCACATCGTGGATCTCTTCCGGCACTGCCGGACGCCCTGCGGCCAGCGCGCTATCCTGCGCCACCACATCGATACACACGTCAGTTTCGCCTTCCGCCAGACGAAAGCCCAGCGCAGAGAGCGCATCCAGCGTGGGCAGCTGGTCGGCGGCAACTTTCACCTGCACCAGCGCATACGCTGCCAGAGCCTGCGCCGTGACGTCGCCCGTAGAATCATCGAGCGTCAGCTTCGCGCTCTGCAACCGGAAGAATTCACTCTCCCAGCTGAGGGGGTCAAGCGTGCCGCGCAGGCTTATCGCCATACGCCTTTTGTATCCACGATCCATGCCTGATCAACCTGAGCGGCGGGGATCGCTTTAAAGGAAGCATGATCAACCAGCATGACCAGCAGATCGGCACTTTCCAGCGCCTCTTCCAGAGAATGCAGGGTGACTTTTTCCGCCAGGGAAACGGGAAGCTGATGAACATTCGGTTCGACTGCCCAGGTTTCGCCGGCATGCCAGTCAGCAATCAGATGCGTAACTTCAACCGCAGGGCTTTCGCGCAAATCGTCGATATTGGGTTTAAATGCCAGGCCAAAGCAGGCGATTTTCACATCGGCGGCACGTTTTCCGGTGGCGGTCAGGCAATCTGCCAGCGCCGCTTTCACGCGATCGACCACCCAGTGCGGTTTACTGTCGTTCACTTCGCGGGCGGTGCGGATAATCCGCGCCAGCTCAGGGTTTTGCGCGACGATAAACCACGGATCAACGGCGATACAGTGACCGCCCACGCCAGGGCCTGGCTGCAAAATATTCACGCGTGGATGGCGGTTCGCCAGCGCAATCAGCTCCCAGACGTTAATCCCCTGCGCATCGCAAATCAGCGATAACTCATTGGCAAAAGCGATATTCACATCGCGGAAGCTGTTTTCAGTCAGCTTGCACATTTCGGCGGTGCGGGAATTGGTAACGACACATTCCCCTTTGAGGAAAATGTTATACAGCTCGCTGGCACGCTGCGAACACCGCGCCGTCATGCCACCGATAACACGATCGTTTTTGATAAGCTCGACCATCACCTGCCCTGGCAATACGCGCTCCGGACAATACGCAATGCTGATATCCGCCTGCTCACCCGCCTGTTGCGGGAAACTCAGGTCAGTACGCGCTTCTGCCAGCCATGCGGCCATCTGCTCCGTCGCGCCGACCGGCGATGTCGATTCCAGAATGATCAGGTCGCCTTTCTTCAGCACCGGTGCCAGTGAGCGCGCGGCAGATTCGACGAATTTCATGTCCGGCTGATGATCGCCTTTGAATGGCGTCGGCACGGCAATCAGGAAAGCGTCTGCGGGTTCCGGTTGGGTCACGGCACGCAGGAATCCATCGTCGACCGCCTGCTTCACCAGCAGATCAAGATCGGGCTCAACAATATGAATGGCGCCACGGTTAATGGTGTCGACCGCGTGCTGATTGATGTCCACGCCCACCACTTTTTTCTGGTGTGAAGCAAAAGCAGCGGCGGTAGGCAGACCGATGTAACCCAGTCCGATAACAGAGATCGTGTTAAAGCTCATTGCGATACCCAATGATTTTTCAATGCGTCAAGAATGTGGTGACACGCATGTCCGTCACCGTAAGGATTGTGCGCCCGGCTCATGCTGTCGTACTCATCTTCATCCGTCAGCAGGCGGGTCACTTCCTCTACAATTTTAGCGGTATCCGTGCCAACCAGCCGGACTGTTTTGGCATCAACAGCTTCCGGACGCTCTGTCGTTTCCCGCATCACCAGCACCGGTTTACCCAGCGACGGCGCTTCTTCCTGCACGCCGCCGGAATCCGTCAGGATCAGATAAGCTTTGTCCATCAGGTAGACAAACGGCAGGTAGTCCTGAGGATCGATAAGCACAATGTTATCGATGCCATGCAGAATGCGATTCACCGGCTCAGTGACGTTAGGATTGAGGTGCACCGGATACACAATTTGGACATCCGGGTGCTGGCGGGCGATGTCAGCAAGCGCAGTGCAAATCCTCTCGAACCCGCCACCAAAGCTTTCACGGCGGTGACCGGTGACCAGAATCAGCTTTTTATCTGCGTCCAGGAAGGGATAACTGGCGGCGAGTTGTTGCGCCAGTGAATCATCGCTGCTAAAGCGATCCCTGACCCACAGCAAGGCATCAATCACCGTATTGCCGGTAACGTAAATCCCCTGCGCGGGGATGTTTTCCCTGAGCAAATTCGCTTTGGCATTTTCCGTCGGCGCGAAATGCCATTTGGCCAGATGCCCCGTCAGCAGACGGTTCGCTTCTTCCGGCCACGGCGACGAGAGATCGCCGGTGCGCAATCCGGCTTCAACGTGCCCCACCGGAATTTGATGATAAAACGCCGCCAGACTGGCGGACAGCGTGGTCGTGGTATCGCCATGAACCAGCACGACATCAGGTTTGAAATCATCCAGCACGGGTTTCAGCCCGGCCAGAATCCGGCAGGTAATTTCAGTCAATCCCTGCCCCGGCTTCATGATATTGAGATCATAATCCGGTGTAATTTCAAAGAGACGCAATACCTGGTCGAGCATTTCACGGTGCTGTGCCGTGACACAAACTTTGGATTCAAATGCCGCATCCTGCGACAAAGCATGCACCAGCGGCGCCATTTTTATGGCTTCCGGACGGGTGCCGAAGATCGTCAACACTTTCACAATGTGTTTCTCTTATTTTTACGACGCGTCAGGGCAACGCCTGCTCCGATCAGACCACCGACAATACCCCACATGATCATCAGGAATACGCGGCGCGGGCTGTCACGTTTTACAGGCTCTTCAGGCGTACGGAGATAACGGTAAGTCTGAAACTTCGCGGTCAGCGTCGGGCCAACATTTAGCGTCGAAAGCATCGCGCGGTTCTGATCATACTCCAGATCGTAGCCAGGGCCTGAAGCTTGTAGCAGTTCAAGGCGCGCTTTTAGCATCGGTACACCGAGCAGGAACATGTCGGAGTCCGGCAGTTCTTCAGCGGGCGTTTCCGTCACACTCTTATTAATATTCTGCTGCTGAGCAATTTTCAGCGCCTGCTCGGTGTTATTCGCAGTACGTTTGAAAATGGTTTGTGCGACCTCTTCCTGACGCTTTACCTGCGCTTTCATCGACTGCGTACGTGCGGCCCATGCGCCCTGAAGTTCATCGTAAAGATACTGAGAGGCGCGGGCACTGGCAAAATTCACGTACTGGCGCAGCAGCTTGTTAGCATCGGCGGAGTTTTCAGCAGTCAGTTTGACAATATCGTTCGGCACTTTGATTCCGTCGCGTGCGGTGAACTGGATATCGTTAATCAGTTCATCCAGCAAGACGGCATCCGCACGCGCATCACCTTCCTGACGCTGTTTGTAGTAAGGAGATTGCTGCCAGAAATCCCGGCGGGTGTCATAAGCCGCCAGTTGCATCACAAACTCGTTGTAGGCTTCATCTGAAATCGGTGGCCGGCTCGCATCAGTCTGCGGCGCAGTACGCATATCCAGATTGCGCAGGAACTGCGCCTGAGAGAAATAGGAAGACAAGTTGTTTACCGTCGGGCGGTCGGTGATCGCCGTTGAACTCCACTCTTGTTTCATCAGATAGGAGGAGCCGAGAGCGACAAGTGCGAACAGTATTGCCAGACCCGCAATCCAGAATTTACCTTTCCATAAAGTGCAGCACAGGCCGCGGATATCGAGTTCGTTTTCGATGGCGCGTTCATTCTGGTTACTTGTCATTTCTGATTTATCCACAGCCAGTAAGCCTCGGGTTAAAATTGATCAGTGAACGGAGGAGCGGCGTAAACGCCTTTTTACCCGTCTAATAAACCGTGCAACCCGCCAGGCGCGTTTAATGCACACGCCGTAAAGCAGGAATGCGAGGAAGAATAAAACCAACATCAGCCATTCAGGCACCAGCGGCTGATGTTCTCCAATTACGCCAATAACCGCAAGGATTGCAGCCGCAAGGGTGATCAAAACAAAGGCCTGCCGGGAAGTAAAACCGGCGCGCATGATCAAATGATGAATATGCTGACGGTCAGCCGAGAACGGGCTCATGCCTTTGCGCAGCCGACGATACATAATAGCAATCATATCCATCAGCGGGATGGCAATGAGCCACAGCGCGGTCACCGGATTCATCGGATGTGATTCGCCTTGCGTGCTTTGCAGCAGGATCCAAATCACCGTGAAGCCAATCAGCGTACTGCCCGCATCGCCCATGAAGACTTTATAGCGGTGGCCCAAAACACCCAGATTAAGCAGGATGTAAGGCAGCGTCGCCGCAATCATCGCGAAGCACCACAATGCCAGCTCCATGTGTCCGCTGTCGTACATGATGATGCCCATCGCACCAAAGCTGACGCAGGAAAGTCCGCCCAGTAAACCGTCTATGCCGTCGACCATGTTAAAAGCATTGATCGCAGCCCAGACAGCAAACAGCGTGAAGAGATAGCCAAACGGCCCGAGCATCATTTCCCACGGGCCGATCAGATGGCCGAGATTCCGCAGCGTGAGGTTCGCAAAACTCATCATGATGACCGCGACCGTCGCCTGCACCAGCGCACGGATTTTTACGCTGATGTCATAGCGATCGTCCAGCGCACCGACGAGCACCAGCAAGCCTGCGCAGACCAGATAAAGTTGACCGTGGGGGATTCGATAATCGGTAATGAGGAAGGTGAAGCAGATCCCTGCATAAACGGAGATACCGCCGACCAGTGGAACCATACCCTGATGGCGTTTGCGGAAATTGGGTTTATCTACCAGCCCGATTTTATACGCAACCTTCCTGGCAACGAATAAAAACAGGAATGAAAATAAGAAAACGACGACGAGTTCAGTACTCATATTGAGTAAGTTCACAGTTAAGAGATCTCTGCAAAAATAAGGTGCGTGGAGTTGAGCGCAAGAACATCATAAACCTCACAGTCTTATATCTAATCATGGGGTGACAGTGATGGTTTGTCTCAGGCAATACCTTATCTGTTGCCCTTTCTTTATGTCATCAGACAGTCCGCCGACAAAATAAAGAAAGGGCAATGGAAAAACCATCAGTTATTATCCGAATAATCTGACTATTTCTCCGAAGTTGCATTATGGTAGCCACCAAATGCAAAAAACGCCACGGCTTAGCGTGGCGTTAGCTGACTTTTACACCAAATTACGAACGCTTCATCATGTCGAAGAAATCGTCATTGGTTTTGGTCATGGCGAGCTTGTTAATGAGGAATTCCATCGCGTCAATTTCACCCATTGGATGGATGATTTTACGCAGGATCCACATTTTTTGCAGCTCTTCAGACGTGGTCAACAGCTCTTCTTTACGGGTACCAGAACGGTTGTAATCGATGGCCGGGAACACACGTTTCTCAGCGATTTTACGCGCCAGATGCAGTTCCATGTTGCCGGTACCTTTAAATTCTTCATAGATAACTTCATCCATTTTAGAACCGGTATCGACCAGCGCGGTCGCGATGATGGTCAGGCTGCCGCCCTCTTCCACGTTACGTGCTGCACCGAAGAAACGTTTTGGACGGTGTAAGGCGTTGGCATCAACACCACCGGTCAGGACTTTACCTGACGCCGGAACCACGGTGTTGTAAGCACGAGCAAGACGAGTGATGGAGTCCAGCAAGATGATGACGTCTTTCTTATGCTCAACCAGGCGTTTCGCTTTTTCGATAACCATTTCGGCTACCTGAACGTGGCGGGAAGCCGGTTCGTCAAAGGTGGATGCGATAACTTCGCCTTTCACCAGACGTTGCATCTCGGTCACTTCTTCCGGACGTTCATCAATCAGCAGAACCATCAACACACAGTCAGGATGGTTGTACGCAATGCTGGTTGCGATGTTTTGCAGCAGCATGGTTTTACCGGCTTTCGGCGGAGCAACAATCAGACCACGTTGACCGCGACCAATTGGAGAAGCCAGATCCAGTACGCGTGCCGTTAAATCTTCGGTTGAACCGTTACCACGTTCCATGCGCAGACGTGAATTTGCGTGCAGAGGGGTTAAGTTTTCAAACAGGATTTTGTTGCGGGCGTTTTCTGGTTTGTCGAAGTTAACTTCATTAACTTTCAACAGGGCAAAATAGCGTTCACCTTCTTTAGGTGGGCGGATTTTACCGGAAATGGTGTCGCCAGTGCGAAGGTTGAAGCGGCGGATTTGGCTTGGAGATACGTAGATGTCGTCGGGGCCTGCGAGGTAGGAACTGTCTCCGGAGCGGAGGAAACCAAATCCATCCTGCAATATCTCGAGGACGCCATCACCGAAGATATCTTCTCCGCTTTTAGCATGCTGCTTCAATATTGAAAAGATAATGTCTTGCTTGCGCATGCGGGCCTGATTTTCCAGTCCCATATTTTCGCCGAGTGCAATCAGGTCAGAGACCGGCGTATTCTTTAATTCGGTAAGATTCATAATGGTGGGTTCTTAAACTCGGGGTATGTCTCGAACATCTGTCGTGAATGGGTATGGCAGGGTCATCCATGCCTGTTTGTGTAGAACACTCAAGTAACAGCTTAAAAATCCAGCCGCAGGCAGTCGCCAGCGAGCGATTCTAGAGGGGCAAACTGATATTGAGGTGTCTTAAAGCCGATTTTTTTAAAACCGTTAGATGGTCAAGCACAGTGCCAGTTCAATTTAATTTTTATTCAAAGAAACTATCAGGCAGATGTTTTTGACACAACAGAGTAAAACGTAAGAATCAAACTACAGGTAAGCTCTATTTGCAGTAAGCGTAAACTTAGCACGCTTCTTGACAGGCGTCTAGCGGACATTGTGAAAAACACGGCAGCCCGCTAAACACCTGGCTTGGGTCATCCCGACCGCTTACAGATTAGCTGTTAAGAACTCTTTCAGCTGACCTTTCGACAGTGCGCCAACTTTAGTTGCTGCGACTTCGCCGCCTTTAAATAACAGCAGGGTAGGAATACCACGGATGCCGTATTTAGGTGCAGTACCTGGGTTTTCGTCGATGTTCAACTTCGCGATGGTCAGCTTGCCTTCGAACTCAGTGGCAATTTCATCCAGAATCGGAGCGATCATTTTACATGGTCCGCACCACTCAGCCCAGAAATCGACCAGCACCAGCCCTTCGGCTTTCAATACGTCGTTGTCGAAACTGTCATCGGTCAGGTGAATAATTTTATCGCTCATGTTCTACTCCAAAGGATTATCTTTACCTTGTTGATGTAGCATTAACCAACATTAGGTTGACTTTATTTCACCGGATACGCTTTCGTAAAGCAATAGTTAGCTGATATTCTACCACACTATGAGCAAAACACACTTGACCGAAAAGAAGTTTTCCGACTTCGCCCTGCACCCGCTTGCAGTGGAAGCCCTTGAAAAGAAAGGCTTCCATTACTGCACACCTATCCAGGCATTAGCATTGCCAATCACGCTCGCTGGGCGTGATGTTGCAGGTCAGGCGCAAACCGGTACCGGCAAGACGCTGGCTTTTCTAGCGTCTACTTTCCATTATCTGCTTTCTCACCCTGCTGCGGAGGGTCGTAAGACCAACCAGCCGCGTGCCTTGATCATGGCACCTACACGTGAACTCGCGGTGCAGATCCACTCCGATGCCGAAGCATTATCCGAGTCTACCGGCCTGAAATTAGGTCTGGCATACGGCGGTGACGGCTACGACAAACAGCTTAAAGTTCTGGAAAGCGGCGTGGACATCCTGATTGGGACCACTGGCCGTCTTATCGATTACGCAAAACAGAACCACATCGACCTGGGCGCGATTCAGGTGGTGGTACTGGATGAAGCAGACCGCATGTTCGATCTGGGCTTCATCAAAGATATCCGCTGGATCTTCCGCCGGATGCCGCCTGCTACTGAACGTCTGAACATGCTGTTCTCAGCGACGCTGTCCTATCGCGTGAAAGAACTGGCGTTTGAAAACATGAATAATGCCGAGTCGATTGAGATCGAACCGGAGCAAAAAACAGGTCACCGTATTCAGGAAGAGCTGTTCTATCCTTCCAATGAAGAAAAGATGCGCCTGTTGCAGACGCTGATTGAAGAAGAATGGCCAGATCGCTGCATCATTTTCGCCAATACCAAGCACCGCTGTGAAGACGTCTGGGGCCATCTGGCTGCCGATGGTCATCGCGTCGGTTTGCTGACCGGTGACGTTCCTCAGAAAAAACGCCTGCGCGTTCTGGAAGACTTCACTAAAGGCACGCTGGATATTCTGGTTGCCACTGACGTGGCTGCGCGCGGCTTGCACATTCCTGCCGTGACACACGTCTTCAACTATGACTTACCTGATGACTGTGAAGATTACGTTCACCGTATCGGTCGTACCGGCCGTGCTGGCCTGAGCGGTCATTCCATCAGCCTGGCATGTGAAGAATATGCCCTGAACCTGACGGCGATCGAAACCTATACCGGCCACAGTATTCCGGTCAGCAAATACAGCAGCGAAGCACTGTTGACTGATTTGCCTGCGCCAAAACGTCTGGCACGTTCACGCACCGGCAATGGTCCGCGTCGTAACAGCAATTCGTCTTCGCGTCGCAGCAGTGCACCGCGCAGCAACCGTAAACGTCCGGGCTGATAACCTATGCTAAGCTCCACCTCACTCTACGCAGCAATCGATCTGGGCTCTAACAGCTTTCATATGCTGGTTGTTCGTGAGGTGGCAGGCAGTATCCAGACCCTCGCCAGAATCAAGCGCAAAGTGCGTCTGGCTGCCGGTCTGGATAAGCAGAACCTGCTTTCTCAGGAAGCCATGCAACGCGGCTGGCAATGTCTGAAGCTGTTTTCTGAAAGATTGCAGGATATCCCACGCGCACAAATCCGCGTGGTCGCCACGGCGACGCTGCGGCTTGCCAGTAATGCCGATGAATTTCTCATCAAAGCGCAGGAAATCCTTGGCTGCCCGATTCAGGTGATTACCGGTGAAGAGGAAGCCCGCCTGATTTATCACGGCGTCGCCCATACCACGGGGGGTCCGGATAAACGTCTGGTGGTGGATATTGGCGGCGGCAGCACCGAATTAGTAACCGGTGTCGGCGCACAGGCGATTACCCTTTTCAGCATGCCAATGGGCTGTGTGACCTGGCTGGAGCGCTATTTTACCGACCGCAATCTGGCAAAGGAAAACTTCGATCAGGCCGAACAGGCTGCGATCGAGATGATCCTGCCGGTGGCACCGGATCTTATCGCGAACGGCTGGCAAATCTGCGTCGGTGCTTCCGGCACCGTCCAGGCTTTGCAGGAAATCATGGTCGCGCAAGGCATGGATGAGCGCATCACTCTGCCTAAACTTCAGCAGCTCAAACAGCGCGCGATTCAGTGCGGTAAACTGGAAGAGCTGGAAATTGAAGGCCTGACTCTCGAACGTGCGCTGGTTTTCCCAAGCGGACTGTCCATTCTGATCGCCATTTTCAAAACGCTGAACATCGAAACGATGACACTGGCCGGCGGCGCGCTGCGCGAAGGTCTGGTGTACGGCATGCTGCATTTGCCGATCGAGCACGATATCCGCCAGCGTACATTGCGTAATCTGCAACGTCGCTATCTGCTGGATAATGAGCAGGCGCAACGCGTGGCACAGCTGGCGGAGAACTTCTCGCTGCAGGTGGCACAGGAATGGAAGCTGGATGCCCGCGCCCGTGAGTTACTCAACAGCGCCTGTCTGATCCACGAAATAGGTTTGAGCGTCGATTTCAAAAAGGCCCCGCAACACGCGGCTTATCTGATCCGGCATTTAGACTTACCGGGTTTCACTCCGGCACAGAAAAAACTGCTGGCGACCCTTCTGCAGAACCAGAACAGCACACTCGATTTGCCGTTGCTGAATGAGCAAAATGCTTTGCCGCCTCGTCTGGCGCAGCGCCTTTGCCGAATTCTGCGCCTGGCGATTATCTTTGCCAGCCGTCGTCGCGACGACACATTGCCTGCCGTGCGTTTACGCGCTAACGATGATGAGCTGAGTGTGATTGTGCCGCAGGGCTGGCTGGAACAGCATCCGCTGCGGGCCGAAGAGTTAGAACAGGAAAGTCACTGGCAGAGTTATGTCCACTGGCCGCTGTTTGTCGAAGAGCAGAGCTGAATTTTTCGACACACCGTCATGCTACTAAGGCAGGGTTTATCCCCTGCCTTTTCTTTGTCTGTCAATTTCCGCCTTTGGCTTTCGCCAGTTGTTCACGGATTTTTTCCAGATGGCTCTGCCCTTTCACCATGCGTTCCTGCGCGCTCACCACTTTACGTTCACTTTCCCACGCCAGATCGTCCTGCGGTAATTCCATCAGGAAACGGCTCGGTTCCGGGCGGATCAGCTCGCCATATTGGCGACGCTCACGGCAAAGGGTAAACGTCAGCTCTTTCTGCGCACGGGTAATCCCCACATAAGCCAGACGCCGCTCTTCATCCACGTTATCTTCATCAATGCTGCTCTGGTGCGGCAACAGCCCCTCTTCCATACCGACCAGATAGACATACGGGAACTCAAGGCCTTTTGAGGCATGCAGCGTCATCAGCTGGACCTGATCCAACTCTTCGTCGTTTTCACCGCGCTCCATCATGTCACGCAGCGTAAAGCGCGTGACCACCTGCGTGAGCGTCATCGGCTCATCCAGATCGGTGCCTTCGAGCATTTCGGTCATCCAGCTGAACAGCTGATTGACGTTTTTCATGCGCATCTCGGCGGCTTTCGGGCTCGGCGACGTTTCGAACAGCCAGCTTTCGTAATCAACCCCGTGGATCAAATCCCGCACGGCGGCGACAGGTTCACGTTCTGCCAGCTCGGAAATATTGCCCATCCAGTGGGTGAAACGTTGCAAAGATTCCAGCCCGCGACCGGTCAGGGACTGGCTCAAGCCCATATCAAAACTGGCTTTGAACAACCCTTTGTTACGCTGATTCGCCCACTCACCCAGTTTCTGTAAGGTGGCGGCACCGATTTCGCGACGCGGCGTATTCACGATACGCAGGAAAGCGCTGTCGTCGTCCGGGTTGGTCAGCACGCGCAGATACGCCAGCAGGTCTTTGATCTCCGGGCGTGAGAAGAAAGAGGTGCCACCGGAAATCCGGTACGGAATGCGGTTCTGCATCAGCATTTTTTCAAACAGACGCGACTGGTGATTACCGCGGTACAAAATCGCGTAATCGCCGTAAGCGGTTTTATTGATGAAGTGATGAGCGATCAGCTCGCCCACGACGCGTTCCGCTTCATGGTCTTCATTATTTGCCGTCACAACTTTCAGTGATTCGCCGTAAGCCAGCTCAGAGAACAAACGCTTCTCGAACACATGCGGGTTATTGGCGATCAGGATGTTGGCGGCTTTCAGGATGCGTTGCGTGGAACGGTAGTTCTGCTCCAGCTTGATCACCTGCAACTGCGGGAAATCTTCTTTCAGCAGCACCAGGTTTTGCGGTCGTGCACCGCGCCAGGAGTAAATCGACTGGTCATCGTCCCCTACCACCGTAAAGCGCGCGCGGTTACCCACCAACAGTTTCACCATCATGTACTGGCTGGTGTTGGTGTCCTGATATTCATCGACCAGCAGATAACGCAGCTTGTTCTGCCAGCGCTCGCGCACTTCTTCATTCTTCTGCAACAGCAGCGTCGGCAGCAGGATCAGATCATCGAAATCGAGAATATTACAGGCGCGCATGTGGTCGTGATAAAGGCTGTAGCAATGCGCGAAAATCTGATCGCGTTCCGAACGCGCCAGTCCGGCGGCATGAGAAGGATCCACCAGATCATTTTTCCAGTTTGAGATCGTGGAAACCAGCTGCTGCAATAACGTTTTGTCGTTCTCCAGCCACTTCTCGCTCAGCTCTTTGAGCAGCGCCAGCTGGTCCTGATCGTCAAACAGAGAAAAGTTAGATTTCATGCCCAGCGCAGCAAATTCGCGTTTGATGATTTCCAGCCCCAACGTATGGAAGGTGGCAATCAGCAGCCCCCGCGCTTCTTTGCGCCCGAGGGTTTGTCCGACACGCTCTTTCATTTCGCGCGCGGCTTTGTTGGTAAAGGTCACGGCCGCAATGTGACGTGCCTGATAGCCACATTCACGGATCAGGTGTGCGATTTTATTGGTAATCACCCTGGTTTTGCCGGAGCCGGCACCCGCCAGAACCAGGCAGGGTCCGGTGACAGATTCGACGGCGTGTTGTTGGCTGGGGTTTAATCGCATGGCGTATTTTTGCTCACCTGATAGACAAGGACGGCGATTGTAGCAGAAACGTCGGCTGAGATTGACAGGCTTTACCGTGCAATTTGTTATCCCGGAACGCAGGCCGGATTCCCCATGCGCCGTTGCAGATGTTACATTACGCGTCTGGAAACACTCTCGCAAAAAGGTCTACATCATGGCAAAAACTGCTGCAGCAATGCATATCCTGGTAAAGGAAGAAGCACAGGCACTGGAACTTCTGGAACAACTGAAGAACGGTGGCGATTTTGAGAAGCTGGCTAAGAAGCACTCTACCTGCCCGTCAGGTAAGAAAGGCGGCCATTTAGGTGAATTCAAGCAAGGCGCAATGGTGCCGGCTTTCGATAAAGTGGTTTTCTCTGCACCGCTGATCGAGCCACAAGGCCCGCTGCACACTCAGTTCGGTTACCACATCATTAAGATTTTGTACCGCAACTAAGTTCTGCCTCTGTCAGAACCAAAAGAAAGGGCACCGCATTTTCATGCAGTGCCCTTTTTATTTCTATTTCATACCTGAGGGTTAACGAATTAACTCGCTACCGCAATGCGTTTCATGTCAGTCATATAGCCACGCAGAGTGCGGCCAATTGACTCGATCGGGTGATTGCGAATCGCTTCGTTAACATCACGCAGCTGCGCGTTATCAACCTGCGTTTCAGCCACTGATTTGCCCAAATCGCCCGCCTGCAGCGTGGTCATGAACTCTTTCAGCAACGGTACGGCGGCGTTAGCGAACAGGTAGTTACCGTATTCTGCGGTATCAGAGATAACCACGTTCATTTCGTACAGACGCTTACGTGCAACGGTGTTGGCGATCAGCGGCAGTTCGTGCAGTGATTCGTAGTAAGCAGACTCTTCGATGATGCCGGAAGCCACCATGGTTTCGAAGGCCAGCTCAACGCCCGCTTTCACCATCGCAATCATCACAACGCCGTGGTCGAAGTATTCCTGCTCAGAGATTTTACCGTCGAACTGTGGTGCGTTTTCGAACGCAGTGGCGCCCGTTTCTTCACGCCAGGTCAGCAGGTTTTTGTCGTCGTTCGCCCAGTCAGCCATCATGCCGCTGGAGAATTCGCCGGAGATGATGTCGTCCATGTGTTTCTGGAACAGTGGCGCCATGATCTCTTTCAGTTGTTCGGACAGCGCATAAGCACGCAGTTTCGCCGGGTTGGACAGACGGTCCATCATCAGCGTGATGCCGCCTTGTTTCAGCGCTTCGGTGATGGTTTCCCAGCCGAACTGCAGCAGTTTTTCTGCGTAAGCTTCATCAACGCCGTCAGCAACCAGTTTGTCGAAGCACAGCAGAGAACCGGCCTGCAACATACCGCACAGGATAGTCTGCTCGCCCATCAGGTCAGATTTCACTTCGGCAACGAAGGAAGACTGCAGAACGCCCGCACGGTGGCCGCCGGTGGCTGCTGCCCAGGCTTTAGCAATCGCCATGCCTTCGCCTTTCGGATCGTTTTCCGGGTGAACTGCGATCAGCGTCGGTACACCGAAACCGCGTTTGTATTCTTCACGTACTTCGGTGCCCGGACATTTCGGCGCAACCATCACCACGGTGATGTCTTTACGGATTTGCTCGCCCACTTCAACGATGTTGAAACCGTGGGAATAGCCCAGGGTTGCGCCATCTTTCATCAGAGGCTGAACGGCTTTTACTACCGCGCTGTGCTGTTTGTCTGGCGTCAGGTTAACCACCAGATCCGCCTGCGGGATCAGTTCTTCGTAAGTGCCGACTTTAAAGCCGTTTTCAGTCGCTTTACGCCATGAAGCGCGTTTCTCGGCAATCGCTTCTGCACGCAGGGTATATGACACATCCAGGCCAGAATCACGCATGTTCAGACCCTGGTTCAAACCTTGTGCGCCACAGCCCACGATCACCACTTTTTTACCTTTGAGGTAGCTGGCTTCGTCGGCGAATTCATCGCGACCCATGAAGCGGCATTTGCCCAGTTGTGCCAGCTGCTGGCGCAGGTTCAGTGTGTTGAAATAGTTAGCCATGTCTTGCTCCGTTCTTTCGAGGTAAGTGCTGTTATTTTTTGTTTCACCGGTGAGCCGGTGAACGCCGTGAATTCACTATATGTCATGCGACATATTGCTTAAATTGATATATTACGAAGATGACGTTGCAGATTATGCAATACTCCTGAACAGCCATCTTTAATGCGAGAAAACCGGGTAATCGTTATGGACTTACGTGATCTGAAACTGTTTTTACATCTGGCGGAAAGCCGCCATTTTGGCCGTTCATCGAAGGCGATGCATGTCAGCCCGTCCACGCTTTCGCGCCAGATCCAGCGGCTGGAAGAGGAGCTCGGCCAGCCGCTGTTTCAGCGTGATAACCGCACCGTGCAGCTGACCAGCGCGGGCGAACAGCTCAGAAACTTTGCCCAGCAGACGCTGCTGCATTACCAGCAACTGCGCAGCGGGCTGGATCAGCATGGCCCGACGCTGAGCGGCGAACTGCGTCTGTTTTGCTCGGTGACCGCCGCCTACAGCCATCTGCCGCCGATTCTGGACCGCTTCCGCGCACAGCATCCGCTGGTCGAAATCAAACTGACCACCGGCGATGCCGCCGATGCGGTCGAAAAAGTGCAGTCTACCGACGCGGATTTAGGTATCGCCGGACATCCTGAAAGTCTGCCGGGCAGCGTCGATTTCGCAAAGATTGGCGAAATCTCAATGATCCTGATTTCGCCTTCCCTGCCCTGCGCGGTACGCACCCAGGTCAGCGAACCTCATCCCGACTGGTCGCGGATCCCGTTTATTCTTCCCGAGCATGGCCCGGCGCGAAAACGTATCGACATCTGGTTCAAACGCAACCGTCTGACTAATCCGCTGATTTACGCCACGGTGTCCGGCCATGAAGCGATTGTTTCGATGGTCGCGCTTGGCTGCGGCATTGCGCTGATCCCGTCGGTCGTGGTCGACAACAGCCCGGAATCCATCCGCAACCGCATTACCATTCTGGATAACGTTGCCGTCGGCGCACCGCTGGAGCTGGGCGTCTGCGTGCAGAAAAAACGCCTCAACGAACCGCTGATTGACGCGTTCTGGCAGTTGCTCTGAGCCTTTCAGGCAATAAAAAACGGGACGCTTTTCAGGCGTCCCGTTTTCGTTATCAGCCCGCTAAGAAGAAGCGGAATGCCGGATTATCACTTTCGTTGTGACAGTCATAACCCAACGCCTTCAGGTTCTGTTCGAACTCCGGCTCTTCCTCGTTCAGCTCAAACGCTGCCAGCACGCGACCAAAATCGGTGCCGTGGCTGCGATAATGGAATAGCGAAATATTCCAGTGCGTGCCCAGCGTGTGCAGGAATTTCAGCAAAGCGCCGGGGGATTCCGGGAACTCAAAGCTGTAAAGCCGCTCGCGCAGAGGCTTGGTCGGACGCCCGCCCACCATGTAACGCACATGCAGTTTCGCCATTTCATCATCAGAAAGATCGACCACCTGATAACCGTCGTGATTCAGTTCGTCGATGATTTCCAGACGTTCCGCATGTCCGCGCGTCAGACGCACGCCGACGAAAATGCAGGCGTTGTCGGCATCGGCATAACGGTAATTGAACTCCGTTACCGAACGGCCACCCAACAGCTGACAGAATTTCAGGAAGCTGCCTTTGCGCTCAGGAATGGTCACCGCCAGCAGCGCTTCGCGTTGCTCGCCCAGCTCGCAGCGTTCTGACACATAACGCAGACCGTGGAAATTCACGTTCGCGCCGGAAAGCACATGCGCCAGACGCTCGCCCTGAATGTTGTGCTGCTGAACGTATTTCTTCAGCCCCGCCAGCGCCAGCGCGCCGGAAGGTTCAGCAATCGCACGCACATCTTCGAACAAATCTTTCACGGCCGCGCAGATAGAATCACTGTCAACGGTGATCACATCATCCAGATATTCACGACACAGGCGGAAGGTTTCCGTCCCGATGCGCTTCACGGCCACGCCTTCGGCGAACAACCCGACACGCGCCAGATCAACCGGTTCACCGGCATCGAGTGCCGCGCGCAGACAAGCCGAATCTTCCGCTTCAACGCCGATCACCTGAATCTGCGGCATCAGCTGTTTGATCAGTACTGCGACACCCGCCGCAAGCCCACCGCCACCGACGGGCACGAAGACGCGGTCCAGATGCGCATCCTGTTGCAGCAGTTCCATCGCCAGCGTGCCCTGTCCGGCGATCACCGCCGGATGGTCAAACGGCGGCACAAAGGTCATGCCCTGTTCCTGCGACAGCGTAATCGCTTTGGCTTTCGCCTCATCGAAATTCGCACCATGCAGCAGCACTTCGCCACCGAAATTACGCACGGCATCGACCTTGATGTCAGCGGTCGCCACCGGCATCACGATCAGCGATTTAATGCCTTTTTTGGTCGCCGAAAGCGCAACGCCCTGTGCGTGGTTACCGGCAGAAGCCGTAATCACGCCGCGTGCGGCCTGCTCTTCGGTCAGGCTGGCGATCATGGAATACGCACCGCGCAGTTTAAAACTGTGAACAGCCTGGCGGTCCTCCCTCTTCACCAGAATGGTGTTACCCAGCCGGGAAGAGATCTTTTCCATGACCTGCAAAGGCGTCACCTGTGCGACTTCATAAACCGGCGCACGCAGCACGGCGCGCAGATATTCGGCACCACCCGGCTGATCGGGCAGAGGTTGAGATACCGCCATGGCCTTTAGCCTCCCAGCTTAGACTTGTCGCGAACGGCGCCTTTATCGGCACTGGTCGCCAGCAATGCGTAAGCACGCAGCGCCAGAGACACCACGCGTTCGCGGTTCTTCGGCGTCCAGGCTTTGTCGCCACGCGCCAGTTCGGCTTCGTGACGGGCAGCCAGTTCAGCCGCAGGAACGTCCAGTACCATTTTGCGGTTCGGAATATCGATATCAATGATGTCGCCATCCTCCACCAGCGCAATCATGCCGCCGCTGCCCGCTTCCGGAGAAACGTGGCCGATGGACAGGCCGGAAGTGCCGCCGGAGAAACGACCGTCGGTGATCAGCGCACACTCTTTGCCCAGACCCATGGATTTCAGGTAGGTGGTCGGATACAGCATTTCCTGCATGCCCGGACCGCCTTTTGGCCCTTCGTAGCGGATAACCACGACGTCGCCGGACACAACTTTGCCACCGAGGATTGCGGAAACCGCATCATCCTGGCTTTCGTACACTTTGGCCGGGCCACGGAAAGTCAGGTTGGATTTATCCACGCCTGCGGTTTTCACGATACTGCCCGCTTCGGCGATGTTGCCGTAAAGCACGGCCAGACCGCCGTCTTTGCTGAACGCATGTTCCAGCGAGCGGATACACCCTTCCGCGCGGTCATCATCCAGCGTGTCCCAGCGGCAATCCTGAGAGAATGCCTGCGTGGTACGGATACCTGCCGGGCCTGCGCGGAACATTTTTTTCACCGCTTCGTCTTTGGTCAGCATGATGTCGTACTGTTCAAGCGTCTGCGTCAGATTCAGGCCCAGGATGTTTTTCACGTCGCGGTTCAGCAGGTTCGCACGATCCAGCTCGCCCAAAATTGCCAGCACGCCACCGGCGCGGTGAACGTCCTCCATATGATATTTCGGCGTGCTCGGTGCCACTTTACACAGGTGTGGTACAACGCGTGACAGACGGTCGATGTCGATCATATCGAACTCGATGCCGCCTTCCTGCGCCGCAGCCAACAGGTGAAGAACGGTGTTAGTGGAACCGCCCATGGCGATATCCAGCGTCATGGCATTTTCGAATGCCGCTTTGCTGGCGATGTTGCGTGGCAACGCGGATTCATCATCTTTTTCGTAATAACGTTTGGTCAGCTCAACGATACGACGACCGGCATTCAGGAACAGATCCCGGCGGTCGGCGTGGGTCGCCAGCAATGAACCGTTACCCGGCTGAGACAGGCCCAGCGCTTCGGTCAGACAGTTCATGGAGTTGGCGGTGAACATACCGGAACAGGAACCACAGGTCGGACAGGCAGAACGTTCGATTTGTTCGCTGTCAGCATCGCTGACGTTCGGGTTTGCGCCCTGAATCATCGCATCGACCAGGTCGAGTTTGATGATTTTGTCGGACAGCTTGGTTTTACCGGCTTCCATCGGACCGCCGGAAACGAAGATCACCGGAATGTTCAGGCGCAGTGACGCCATCAGCATTCCCGGGGTGATTTTGTCGCAGTTGGAAATACACACCATGGCATCGGCGCAGTGCGCGTTCACCATGTATTCCACGGAATCCGCGATCAGTTCGCGCGAAGGCAATGAATACAGCATGCCGCCATGACCCATGGCGATCCCGTCATCCACGGCGATGGTATTAAATTCTTTCGCTACGCCGCCGGAGGCTTCGATTTGCTCGGCAACCAGTTTACCCAGATCGCGCAAGTGAACGTGGCCCGGTACGAACTGGGTAAAGGAGTTGACGACGGCAATAATGGGCTTACCGAAATCGTCATCGGTCATGCCGGTGGCACGCCATAATGCGCGGGCGCCAGCCATGTTGCGGCCATGAGTCGTGGTGTGGGAACGGTACTTAGGCATGCTCTGTTCACTCCAAATCATTTCTGTTTAGCAGGCAGCGAAATCGCTACCTGCGCAATTCTTATTCTTGTGACTACTGAGGGTTGATGGGATCCAGCCAACCCCATTTGTCTTCGGTTTTGCCGGTGAACAGGCCGAAGAACGCATCCTGAATTTGTTTGGTCACCGGACCACGTTTGCCGATGCCGACCTGAATGCCGTCCACGCTGCGTACTGGCGTGATTTCTGCGGCGGTGCCGGACATGAAGACTTCATCTGCCAGATACAGGGATTCACGGGACAATACCTGCTCACGCACTTCCAGACCCATATCTTTCGCCAGTTTAATAATAGCGTCACGGGTGATACCCGGCAGCGCGGAAGAGGTAAACGGAGGCGTGAACAGAATGCCTTCTTTCACTTCAAACAGGTTTTCGCCTGCACCTTCAGAGACATAACCGTGAACGTCCAGCGCGATCCCTTCCTGATAACCGTGGCGACGCGCTTCGCTGCCGACCAGCAATGAGGACAGGTAGTTACCACCGGCTTTCGCGGCAGTGGGAATGGTGTTGGCGGCAACGCGGTTCCAGGAAGACACCATCGCGTCGATGCCCTGTTCCAGCGCTTCTTCACCCAGATAGGCGCCCCACGGGAAGGCGGCAATGATCACGTCAGTTTTGTAGCCATCCGGTGGATTCACACCCATGCCGACATCGCCCACAAACACCAGCGGACGGATATAGGCGCTGACCAGATTGTTTTTGCGCAGGGTTTCGCGGCAGGCTTCCATCAGCTCATCAACACTCTGAGAAACCGGCATACGGTAGATTTTGGCGGAATCGCGCAGACGCTGCATATGTTCACGGTGGCGGAAGACGACCGGACCTTTATGGGAGTCGTAGCAACGTACGCCTTCGAAGACAGACGTGCCGTAATGCAACGCGTGTGACATCACGTGAACCTTCGCGTCTGCCCACGGAACCATCTCGCCATTGAACCAAATGTAATCAGCTTTCTTCGTCATTCTTATCGTCCCTATTACTCACGCATTCGCGCGTATTTGTTGTGATGTGTGTTGCTGGATCTCGACACAGGCGACATCCATAAGTTTGCGTAACTGTGAAGACAGTAAATCTACCGGCCGCTGGCTGGCAACGGTCAATTCGATATTTATGTTTTCCGCATTGACCATCGGGGTCATGTTCATCGCGCATACCTGAAAACCACGGTGGCGAACAACGCGTAATACGCGTTCCAACATTTCAGGGCGGAAACGGGCCTGGATTGAGACGTTATGCTGCATCATGACATTTTCTCCAACATGGTTTCGTTGCCTGCGCCCGGTGGCACCAGAGGCCAGACATTTTCATTTTCGTCGATGGAAACCTGAAGCAAATACGGACCTTCGCTGTTGAAGAAGGCGTCCAGAGCGGCATCGACTTGGTCTTTACGGTGAATACGTTGGCCGGGGATGTTAAATGCGCTGGCCAGCGTCACAAAATCGGGGTTATCGGAGAGGTTGGTTTCACTGAAGCGTCCGTCGAAGAACAATTCCTGCCACTGTCGAACCATCCCTAACCGCTGGTTATCCAGCAGCAGGATTTTGACGGGCAACTGTTTTCGCTTGATGGTGCCCAGCTCCTGAACATTCATCATGAAGGAACCGTCACCGGAAACGCAGATCACCATGTCATCCGGGCGGGCAACCTGTGCGCCGACGGCTGCCGGAACGCCAAAGCCCATAGTGCCCAGACCGCTGGAGGTGATGAAGTTTTCCGGGCGGGTGAACTGCATATGTTGCGCGGTCCACATCTGATGCTGGCCGACGTCAGTCGTCACCACAGTATTCGCCGATTTACGATCAGAGATTTGTTTCAGCAGCAGCGGCGCATAAATCGCTTCGCCCGGATGGTCGTAGCGCCATTCGCCCTGCGCTTTCAGCGTCATCACTTCATCACGCCATGCGTTGATCTTCAGTGGCTGTTGCAGCGCCGGTAACAGCGCATTCAGATCACCCTGCAACGCCACGTGCGCCTGACGCAGTTTGTTCAGCTCAGCCGGATCGATATCCATATGGATAACCGCTGCGTGCGGCGCAAAGGTGTTCAGTTTTCCGGTAACACGGTCATCGAAACGAGCTCCAACGGCGATCAGTAAGTCAGAAGACTGAACCGCCAGATTCGCCGCTTTGGTGCCGTGCATTCCCAACATGCCCAGATAGCAGGGGTCAGTGGCATCCGGCGCGCCCAGGCCTTTCAGCGTGGCCACCGCAGGAATGCCGGTGACCGAGATAAAATCGCGTAATGCAGGAACCGCCTGCGCCATCCCGACACCGCCGCCGATATACAGCATTGGTTTTTGCGCGGCGGCAATCATGGCGCGGGCCTGTTCCAGTGCAGCAACCGGGTGCGGGAAAGATTCTTCCACCGCCAGCAGATGGGGTGGCAGTTCGCCGGTCGCCAGCTGGATGTCTTTCGGGATGTCGATCAGCACCGGGCCCGGACGGCCGGAGCTGGCGATGGCAAATGCTTCAGCCATGATTTCCGGCAATGCGTCCAGCGATTCCACCAGGAAACTGTGTTTGGTGCAGGCCAGGGACAAACCTAAAACGTCGATCTCCTGGAAAGCGTCGGTGCCGATAAAGGCGGAGCCAACCTGACCGGTGATGGCCACCAGCGGAACGGAATCTAACAGCGCGTCGGCCAGACCGGTGATCAGGTTGGTCGCGCCAGGGCCGGAAGTGGCAATACACACGCCGACTTTTCCGGTTGAACGGGCATAGCCGATGGCGGCCATTGCGGCACCTTGCTCGTGCCGGCACAACAGGTGTTCCACGCCGCCGTCATACAGTGCATCGTATACCGGCATGATTGCCCCGCCGGGATAACCAAACACCATATCTACCCCCTGCGCACGCAACGCTTGTACTACCCACTGTGCTCCGTTCATCCTTATTCTCCTGCCTTTTTGCGACAAGTGCAGAACATTATGCTGTTGCTCATTTTCCGACCCCGCTTCACTGTTCTCTGAAATTCCTGACCAAAAAAAAACCCCGGACCTTTCGGTGCGGGGTTTCTTTTCAGGTTCAGGCTTGTTTAATAAGCCTTTCTTCGTCCAAGTGCAGCCCCGCACGGTGGGATAATAATCACCACCACGCTAATCACGACTAGGCTAACTACGAGGAGAAGGGCTTTCATTTTTCGGTTTCTATAATTCATATTGCGAACGATTGCCTACAGAGTTATCACAGTAATGCATTTAATGACAACATTTTTCTTGCGTTATTAATTGCGGCCCGTCGCAGCATCAGCGAAAAATTCAGTGAAAAATCAAACCTTAGCGGGTTGATCGGTCGCCTGATTATTTATTGCTCCTGTTATCGCTTTTCCGCGCGTATCCCGGCCAAACGCCACCAGCACAGAAATCACGATCGCCACCGTCCCGGCCACAATGGCCATCGCCAGTCCGTAGTTATGTCCGTGACTTTCAGCAATGCTTGCCTGCAACGTGGCATTGACCGACGCCAGCAGATTCCCAAGCTGATAAACAAAACCGGGCAGCACCGCGCGGGTATTGGCCGGCACCAGCTCGGTGAGATAAGACGGAATAACGCCCCACGCGCCCTGCACCATAAACTGCATCAGGAAAGCCCCCAGCCCGATGGTCCAGGTTCCGCTGGAGAAAGCCCACAGAGGGATCACCGGTAATGAGAGTAAGGCCGCGATAATAATGGCTTTTTTCCGCCCTATTTTCTCTGACAGCGTGCCAAAGAAGATACCGCCAATGATCGAGGCTATGGTGTAACTGATGGCGATCAGGCTGACCGTATGTGCATCAAAACCATGCTGAACTTTCAGGAATGAGGGGTAGAGATCCTGCGTTCCGTGGCTGAAGAAATTGAACGCCGCCATCAGCACCACCAGATAGACGCAGAGTTTCCAGTGCGTTTTCAGCACCGGCAGCAACGCTGTACTTTCTTTTCGCTCACGGGCGGCCAGCCAGACCGGGGATTCCTGCACTTTGAACCAGATGAACGGCAGCAAGAAAACGGGCACCGCACCGATCACAAACATTCCGCGCCAGCCAACCAGTTCTGAGAACAGCCCGTACACCACCGCCGCCAGCAGATAACCAAACGGATAACCGGCCTGGAAAATCCCCGACATCATGCCGCGTGAACGGTCGGGGATGGTTTCCATCGCCAGTGATGACGCCACACCCCAGACACCGCCCATCGCGATCCCGTAAATCACACGGAGGATCAGGAAAATGGTCAGCGAAGGTGCTGCTGCCGTACACAATTCAAAAATGGAAAAGCAGGCAATGTTCACCATCAGCACCGGCTTACGCCCGTATTTTTCCGCTGCCCGCCCAAACACCAGCGCGCCAATCGGCCGCACTGCCAGCGTCAGTAAAATAGCCAGCGTGACCTCTTTGATATCCACCTGAAATGCGGTCGCTATATCACTGAGAAGAAAGACTAAAATAAAAAAATCGAAGGCGTCGAGAGTCCAGCTCAAAAAACTGGCGATGGCAACGTTTCGCTGCCGTGAAGTCCAACCAAACATGGGTGTATCCCTATTCCGGAAAGATGCAGGCAATGCGCTCAACGAGCCGATCCGGAAAATCCTCGGTGAGGCAGAGAGATGTTAATTAATAATTGGTATTTGTTTGTTTATTGTTAAATACATTCAAATTAAACACCGCTGATGCACAAACCAGCAACTTAATTAGCCCGCTAATTTGTTTCCATACACCACAAGCTGTTAGAGGATGTTGCGACTTATGCGAGACGCCGCACAGCCCTCTGATTTCATTTGCTAAATTCATGAGATTTTTTGCGTAACGTTGCGCAGGGCTGAGATCTTATTTCCGCAACTGTCGGGCATTACGGCATGCTGTTGTCAGGAATTTTCACCGCAAAGGAAAAAGCATGTCATTAGCCGTGGTATTTACGCGCGCATCGCTGGGCGTTCAGGCACCCGGCGTCTCTGTCGAAGTGCATATCAGCAACGGCTTACCCGCGCTGACGCTGGTCGGATTGCCTGAAACCACCGTTAAAGAAGCCAGAGACCGTGTGCGCAGCGCAATCATTAACTGCGGATTCACTTTCCCGGCAAAGCGCATCACCGTGAACCTCGCGCCCGCAGATTTACCCAAGGAAGGCGGCCGCTACGATCTGTCGATAGCGCTGGCGATTCTGGTGGCCTCTGAGCAATTGCAGGGAGATAAGCTGAATGAATATGAATTCTTAGGTGAACTCGGGCTTTCAGGTGCATTACGCAGCGTTAACGGCGCAATCCCGGCCGCACTTGAGGCGCAAAAAGAGGGGCGCATCCTGATCCTCCCGCAAAACAATCAGGCGGAAATGACGCTGCTGGATCCCGGCGTCGCGCGCATCGCCGGACATTTGCTACAGGTTTGCGCCTTTCTTCAGGGCGAAGACAACCTGCCGACCATCGAATACCCGGCGCAGACTTCCGCGCAGGCGAATCCACCCGACATTGCGGAAATCATCGGTCAGGAGCAGTCCAAGCGAGCGCTGGAAGTCGCCGCTGCAGGCGGCCATAACTTACTGCTGATTGGCCCGCCTGGCACAGGCAAAACCATGCTCGCCAGCCGGTTACCCGGATTGCTGCCGCCCCTGAGCAATGAAGAAAAACTGGAAACCGCGGCCATCGCCAGCCTGGTGTATAACCCGGAGGAAGACGGTGAGTTTTCCCGCGTTCGCCCGTTTCGCGCGCCGCATCACAGCACGTCGATGAGTGCGCTGGTTGGCGGCGGTTCGTTGCCCAGACCGGGAGAAATTTCTCTGGCCCACAACGGCGTTCTGTTTCTTGATGAGCTGCCTGAATTTCAGCGTCAGGTTTTGGATGCTCTGCGCCAGCCAATGGAGTCCGGCGAAATCACCATTTCCCGCGCCCGGGCGAAAGTACGCTATCCGGCAAGAGCACAACTGATTGCCGCGATGAATCCCAGCCCGACCGGACATTATCAGGGCGTCCATAACCGCACGCCGCCACAGCAGGTCTTACGCTATCTGAGCCGGCTATCAGGGCCTTTCCTTGACCGTTTCGATTTATCGATTGAAGTACCGCTTTTACCGCCGGGTATTTTGAGCCAGCAAAATCATGCGCCTGTCGTGAGGGAAAGTAGCGCAGAAGTGCGGGAGCGGGTGTTGATCGCCAGGGACATTCAGTTAAATCGGGCGGGGAAAATTAACGCCCATCTCAAAAGCAGTGAAGTTGAGTTGTATTGTGTTTTAACCAAAGCGGATGCGGAATTTCTGGAAGAGGTACTGCATAAACTGGGATTGTCGGTGAGAGCCTGGCATCGCATTCTTAAAGTCGCGCGAACGCTGGCCGATTTGGGGGGCTGTGAAGCCATTGAACGCAAACATATTGCGGAGGCGCTGAGCTATCGCAGCATGGATAGGCTATTGTTAACGCTGCATAAGAGTCTGGCATAAAAAAACGGGGCAGAGCCCCGTTTCATTAGTCGTCGCTTTCCGTGTAGTCTTCTACAGCGTCAGCCTGCGGCTTACCGCCAGACAACGTGTGGAATTTCTTCGGACGACGCGTGCGGACAATGTATTTGTTCCACACTTTTTCTGCATCCGTTACCGGTTCACGCGTACCGCGGCAAACCTCAAGGAACAGCTTTTCTTCGTCGGTTGCTGGCTCGCGTTTTCCCAAATCCAGTTCGTTAAAGGCAAAGCCGTAACGTTCTAGCATTTGCGCTTCTTTAATGGTGAAATCGCCATGCCGGGAGAACCCGCGAGGGTAATGTTTATTATCAAAAAAACGACTTGTCGTGGTGAAGCTTTCCGCCATCTGACACGCTCCTAATTCTCTCATGGTCGTGCTGTTATGGCGCGGAGTATTAGTTAGGCTTGACATTGTGTAAAACAAAACATTTAAATCTTAACGACAAAAATAATTGGAGATGGTTTTGGACACGGAATTACTGAAAACCTTTTTGGAGGTCAGTAGAACTCGCCACTTTGGTCGGGCGGCGGAATCTCTCTATCTTACGCAATCCGCTGTCAGCTTTCGTATCCGGCAACTGGAAACTCAACTTGGTGCGAATTTATTCACCCGCCATCGAAATAATATCCGCTTAACGCCCGCAGGAGAGCGCCTGCTGCCTTACGCCGAAAATCTGATGTCTACCTGGCAACTGGCGAAAAAAGAGGTGATACGCTCGTTACAGCACACAGAATTGTCGATTGGTGCCACGGCATCGCTCTGGGAAGCGTATCTGACCCCCTGGATGCAGTCTCTCTATGTGCAACGTGACACGTTACGGCTGGAAGCGCGCATCGCGTTACGCCAGTCACTGGTGAAGCAATTGCATGAAAGACAACTGGATTTGCTGATCACTACCGAGCCGCCAAAGATGGATGAACTCTCAAGCCAGTTGCTGGGTAATTTCTCGTTACGACTTTTTTCATCGCAGAAAACGGTCAGAAGCGAGCATTCGCCTTACGTGAAGCTGGAATGGGGTGCAGATTTTCCACAGCAGGAAAAATTGCAGAATAGCGATCAGGAGCCGGTGCTGACAACAACCTCGGCGCATCTGACGCGTCAGTTGCTTGAACAAACCGGTGGTTGTGCTTTCCTGCCTGCACACTGGGCAAAAGAATACCCACAACTTGCAGTGCATGAAGACGTTCCACCGGTGATCCGCCCGCTCTACGCGGTGTGGCTGCAAAACAGCGATCAGCAGGTTTTGATCCGTCAGTTACTCAAAACACAGCTGATCACTCATCTCTGAGCCTGCCGCGATCAGGTTGGCTCAGGGCGCGGGTGGCGTGCTCTTCTGGCGGTCCAGAATGACCCCATGCCCTTCTGCAAGCCGATAAAGACAAACAGCAGGATGCCCATGACGATTTTGGTCCACCAGGAGCTGAGCGTGCCGTCGAAGGTGATGTAAGTTTGTATTAAACCCTGAATCAGCACGCCGAAAAGGCTTCCGAGCACGGTGCCTACACCGCCGCTGAGTAACGTACCGCCAATCACCACCGAGGCGATAGCATCCAGCTCTACGCCGCTGGCAGCCAGTGCGTAGCCCGCAGAGGTGTAGAGTGAGAACACAATGCCGGAAAGAACCGCCAGCGTACTCGACAGCATGTAGATATAAATCGTGGTGCGTCTGACCGGAACGCCCATCAGCGCTGCCGAAACATTACTGCCACCGACCGCATAAACGTTGTTACCAAAGCGGGTACGGTGCGCCAGAATAATCCCCACGAAAACCACCATGAGCATGACCAGCGCCAACAGAGTAAAGCGGCCTCCTCCCGGCATTTTCCACGCGAAATTGGCGAGGAAATCATAGACAGGATGATTGATGGGCAGCGACTCTTCCGACACGATAAAACTCATCCCGCGCACAAAAAACATACCGGCAAGGGTGATGATAAACGCCGGGAGCTTTAAGGTGTCGATAATCCAACCCATCAGCGCGCCAAACATCGCCCCCATCAGCAGGACAATCACAAACGCATAACCCGGCGCGACACCGTATTCACCAATCAGTTTTGCCAGCAACACGCCGGTAAAGGCAATGACAGAGCCCACGGAAAGGTCGATACCACCAGAGAGAATGACGAACGTCATACCGACGGCGACAATCCCAAGAAACGCGTTATCGGTCAGTAAATCAAAGAAGACCCGCGTGGAGGCGAATCCGGGAAATTGCGTGAAGCAATAACCATATCCGGCAAGGAACACCACGATAGTAATCAGCAGGGGCAAATTTCTTTTCAGCATTATCCCTTCCTCCGGAACAGATTACTGAGCGATACCCGTGGCGACTGCACCACCAGGACGGCCAGTACCACCAGCGCTTTCAGCACCAGATTAAATTCAGGCTTAAAACCTGAGAGCAGGATGCCAGTATTCATACCCTGAATGATCAGCGCACCAATGACCGAGAGAAGCAAATTGAAGCGCCCCCCGAGCAACGACCCACCGCCAATGACCACGGCCAAAATTGCGTCCAGCTCCAGCCACAACCCCGCATTATTGGCATCCGCACCGCGAATATCGGCGGTCACAATCACGCCGGCAACCGCCGCGCAGATCCCGCAAATCACATAAGTGGAAATCAGCACCAGACGCGCATTCACACCCGCGTTATAAGCCGAACGGATGTTTATCCCGACCGACTCAATAAACAAACCAAGCGCCGTTTTCCGCGTCAGCGCCCACACCAGGAACAGCATCACGACCACAATGATGACCGGCATCGGCAGGTAAAACAGAGAGCCGCTGCCGAACTGCGATAAGCCATTATGTTCGAAGGTAACGATTTGTCCTTCAGTGATGAGCTGTGCAATACCGCGCCCGGCCACCATCAGCATCAATGTTGCGACAATCGGCTGAATCTGCAGAACGGCAACCAGAAAACCATTCCACAGGCCACACACGGCGCCGACCCCCACAGAAGCCAGCAGCACCATCATCAGCGGATAACCCTGAACCGTCATGGTGGCTGCCGTCGCGCCGGCGATAGCCATGACGGCACCGACGGAGAGATCGATACCACCGGTTGCAATCACCAGCGTCATTCCAAGTGCAAGCAGCGCCACCGGTGCACCACGATTGAAGATATCAACCAGACTGCCGAACAGGCGGCCATCCTGAATGTGGATGGAGAAAAAGCCCGGTGCCACCAGGCTGTCGATCAATAATATTGCGATGAACGCCCCGATTTGAGTGGCGCCCTTAGGAAATACCCATCGAACTTTGCGCGGTGTTCCTGTCATCGGCAGACTCCTGTTACTCATCGCTATCTCCTCACTGAGCCGCAATGGCTTTCATAATGGCTGGCACGGAGATCTCAGCCTGCTCAATTTCGGCGACATGACGACGATCGCGCAGCACCACGATCCGATCGGCATAACCCGCCAGCTCTTCCAGTTCAGAAGAAATCACCAGCAACGCCAGCCCCTCATCGCACAGTTTTTCAATCAGGCGAATGATTTCAGCATGCGCACCCACATCAATACCGCGGGTGGGTTCATCAAGGATAAGAAAGCGGGGATTAGTCGCCAGCCAGCGGGACAGCAACACTTTTTGTTGATTCCCGCCGGAGAGATACTGGATTTCCTGCTCGGTTCCGGGAGTACGAATACCAAGAAGTTTGATGAATTTTTCAGAGATCTGATGCTGTTCTTTCAACGGCAAAGGACGTAACCAACCGCGCTGAGCCTGTAAGGCGAGAATGATGTTTTCTCTCACCGTGGCCGCGCCAATAATACCGTCAGTTTTGCGATCCTCCGGGCAATAACCAAACCCAAGCTTTGCGGCTTTGCGCGGCGTACTGATGGTTTCTGCCCGCCCATTGACCTGCGCTTTACCGCTGTCATGACCTTTTATGCCAAAAATCAGCTGAGCGGTTTCTGTCCGTCCGGATCCAAGTAATCCTGCCAGACCGACAATTTCACCACGACGAACGTGAAGATCAAAATTCTCAACCACACCACGGCGGCCATAATCTTTAAAATCGACCAGCGGTTCGCCAGTGACATTTCTGTGTTCCGTACGTTTAAGCAGGCTTTCATCAAAACTGTGGCCCAGCATCATTGGAACAAGATCGATACGCGGTAAATCCACGGTACGCTCGGAACCCACACGTTTGCCGTTTCGCAACACCGTGATGCGATCGCTGATGCGGTAAACCTGATCAAGAAAATGGGTCACAAAGATCATCCCCACGCCTTTGTCCCGAAGCTGGACGAGAATATCGAGCAGCATGCTGACTTCTTTTGCATCAAGGCTGGCGGTGGGTTCATCAAGGATTAAGACCTGCGCAGAAAGGTCAACGGCGCGGGCAATTGCCACAATTTGCTGAATCGCAATGGAGTAAGTTGAGAGTGGCTGACTGACATCCAGATGCAGCCCGTAACCTTCCAGAAGCGCCCCGGCCTTCTGTTCCATTTTGCGCTGATTCACCAGACCAAAACGGGTAGGTTCGCGCCCGATGAAAAGATTAGCTGCAACGGAGATATTGGGCAGGAGATTCACTTCCTGATAAACCGTACCAATTCCCAGTGATTGGGCATGCGCGGTATTAACAGGCTCGATGGATGTACCATTCAAAAATACCTGTCCGGCAGAGCGTTTATAGACGCCCGTCAGGGCTTTAATCATTGTAGATTTACCGGCACCGTTCTCGCCTAAAAGAGCAACTATTTCACCACGTTCGAGGGTAAAGTCGACATTTTCCAGCGCCTTAACGCCGGGGAATTCTACAGAGAGGCCGCGCACATCGAGCAGCATTGCTGAACCTGGATTATCCGTCACGTCACTACTCCTGCTGCATCCGCCATCGGCGGAAAGGGAATAATTTCTACCGGCCTGCCATCAGACAGACCGGTAAAATCGGCTTAATAACCCATGTCTTTTTTCATGTCGTATTCTTTCTGAGCCATATCCGGCAAGATCAAAGCGGACTGAGTCTGAATAAATTTCTTCGGTTGAGTACCGTCTTTTTTCATGGCGATTAATGCATCGAATGCAGGACCGGCCATGTTAGGTGTCAGCTCGACAGAAGCATTGGCTTCGCCATTCAGCATGGCTTTATAGATATCAGGAACGCCGTCGATCGAGACGATTTTGATCTGCGAACCTGGTTTCAGACCCGCTTCTTTGATGGCCTGAATAGCACCGATTGCCATGTCATCGTTATGTGCATAGACGGCACAAATGTTTTTGCCGTTTTGTTCAGCTTTGATGAAGCTTTCCATGACTTCTTTACCCTTGCTACGGGTAAAGTCACCAGACTGTGAGCGGATGATTTTTACATTTGGTGCCGCTTTAAGCGCATCCGCAAACCCTTTTTTACGGTTTAACGCGACGCTCGCACCGACGGTTCCCTGAAGTTCGACCACGTTACAAGGCTTACCCGCGACATCTTTCACCAGCCAGTCACCGGCAACTTTACCTTCGTAAACGCTGTCAGACGCGACGGCGGCGGTGTACAGAGAAGGATCGCTGACTTCAATAGTTCGGTCCAACAGGAATACGGGGATCTTCGCCTCTTTAGCTTCTGTCAGAACAGGAGCCCAGCCGGTTGCGACTACCGGTGCAATAAAGATGGCATCTACGCCTTGCGCAATAAATGAACGTATTGCTTTAATTTGGTTCTCTTGTTTTTGCTGAGCATCCGCAATTTTCAGTGTGATCCCGCGTTTCTCCGCCTCTGACTTAGACACTTTAGTCTCTGCTGAACGCCAACCAGACTCTGAGCCGATCTGAGAAAAACCCACAACCAGCGGAGCTGCCTGTGCCGCACCGCAAAGTGCTGTTGCTACTGCTGCTGCCACAAATAAGCGTTTGTACATGTTTCTTTCCTCGCGTGTAGTCTGAGCTACTTTTTGTTATGACTCGTTGGGTACGGCCAGAACATGCACCTGATATACGCATTCCCCCGTCACGACAATTACGTCGTAAAAAGGGGGAAAAGAGTCATATCAGGTTCTGGTTGTCGTCATAAGACGATGATTAGGTTTAGTACACAGGGAAAAAGGGAGCATGAGCGGGGTCACATATGGGGATAACAATCATTTAGTGCATGTATTTAGCCAAAATATGACCAGAAATAACCGGGAATAGCGGCGGTATTGCGCTTAAAGTGTGCAAATGTCTGCAATGAAAGGTGTGTGCATTGAGGAGTAATGTGTTTGCGAGGAACAGTCAGGGAATTTTAGATAAAAAAAGCCCCTCGCTTTCGCGAAGGGCTCTGATATGGCAGGGGCGGAGAGACTCGAACTCGCGACACCCGGTTTTGGAGACCGGTGCTCTACCAACTGAGCTACGCCCCTAAATTACGCTTAACATTATGCCTGCTAAAATTAGCAGGCATAATCAAATAAGTGGCGGAACGGACGGGGCTCGAACCCGCGACCCCCTGCGTGACAGGCAGGTATTCTAACCAACTGAACTACCGCTCCACCGGTTCTTTCACACCCATCAGAAATCGTCTGATGCGCGTTTGTTCCTGTTATTTTCCTTGTCAGGGGAAAAGGAACTAATTTGATGCCTGGCAGTTCCCTACTCTCGCATGGGGAGACCCCACACTACCATCGGCGCTACGGCGTTTCACTTCTGAGTTCGGCATGGGGTCAGGTGGGACCACCGCGCTAGTGCCGCCAGGCAAATTCTGTTTCATCCATAACGCGCACCTTAAATCAGGCTTGCACTACGAACCAATCTCGGAACATTCAGCTGAAAATCTACTTCAGAGCCACTCTAAAACACCTTTGGTGTTGTAAGGTTAAGCCTCTCGGGTCATTAGTACTGGTTAGCTCAATGCATCGCTGCACTTACACACCCAGCCTATCAACGTCTTAGTCTTAAACGTCCCTTCAGGTGGCTTAAAGCCACAGGGAAGACTCATCTCGAGGCAAGTTTCGCGCTTAGATGCTTTCAGCGCTTATCTTTTCCGCATTTAGCTACCGGGCAATGCCATTGGCATGACAACCCGAACACCAGTGATGCGTCCACTCCGGTCCTCTCGTACTAGGAGCAGCCCCTCTCAATCTTCCAACGCCCACGGCAGATAGGGACCGAACTGTCTCACGACGTTCTAAACCCAGCTCGCGTACCACTTTAAACGGCGAACAGCCGTACCCTTGGGACCTACTTCAGCCCCAGGATGTGATGAGCCGACATCGAGGTGCCAAACACCGCCGTCGATATGAACTCTTGGGCGGTATCAGCCTGTTATCCCCGGAGTACCTTTTATCCGTTGAGCGATGGCCCTTCCATTCAGAACCACCGGATCACTATGACCTACTTTCGTACCTGCTCGAGCCGTCACTCTCGCAGTCAAGCTAGCTTATGCCATTGCACTAACCTCACGATGTCCGACCGTGATTAGCTAACCTTCGTGCTCCTCCGTTACTCTTTAGGAGGAGACCGCCCCAGTCAAACTACCCACCAGACACTGTCCTCACCCCGGATTACGGGGCCGAGTTAGAACATCAAACATTAAAGGGTGGTATTTCAAGGTTGGCTCCACGCAGACTGGCGTCCACGCTTCAAAGCCTCCCACCTATCCTACACATCAAGGCTCAATGTTCAGTGTCAAGCTATAGTAAAGGTTCACGGGGTCTTTCCGTCTTGCCGCGGGTACACTGCATCTTCACAGCGAGTTCAATTTCACTGAGTCTCGGGTGGAGACAGCCTGGCCATCATTACGCCATTCGTGCAGGTCGGAACTTACCCGACAAGGAATTTCGCTACCTTAGGACCGTTATAGTTACGGCCGCCGTTTACCGGGGCTTCGATCAAGAGCTTCGCATTGCTGCTAACCCCATCAATTAACCTTCCGGCACCGGGCAGGCGTCACACCGTATACGTCCACTTTCGTGTTTGCACAGTGCTGTGTTTTTATTAAACAGTTGCAGCCAGCTGGTATCTGCGACTGGCTTCAGCTCCGGGAGCAAGTCCCTTCACCTACGCGCCAGCGTGCCTTCTCCCGAAGTTACGGCACCATTTTGCCTAGTTCCTTCACCCGAGTTCTCTCAAGCGCCTGAGTATTCTCTACCTGACCACCTGTGTCGGTTTGGGGTACGATTTCGTGTTACCTGGAGCTTAGAGGCTTTTCCTGGAAGCATGGCATCAACTACTTCACCACCGTAGTGGCTCGTTATCACGCCTCAGGGTTAATATGTAACCGGATTTACCAAGTCACACCCCCTACACGCTTGAACCGGGACAACCGTCGCCCGGCTAGCCTAGCCTTCTCCGTCCCCCCTTCGCAGTAACACCAAGTGCTGGAATATTAACCAGCTTCCCATCGACTACGCTTTTCAGCCTCGCCTTAGGGGTCGACTCACCCTGCCCCGATTAACGTTGGACAGGAACCCTTGGTCTTCCGGCGTGCGGGTTTTTCACCCGCATTATCGTTACTTATGTCAGCATTCGCACTTCTGATACCTCCAGCAACCCTCACAGGTCACCTTCGACGGCTTACAGAACGCTCCCCTACCCAACAACGCCTAAGCGTCGCTGCCGCAGCTTCGGTGCATGGTTTAGCCCCGTTACATCTTCCGCGCAGGCCGACTCGACCAGTGAGCTATTACGCTTTCTTTAAATGATGGCTGCTTCTAAGCCAACATCCTGGCTGTCTATGCCTTCCCACATCGTTTCCCACTTAACCATGACTTTGGGACCTTAGCTGGCGGTCTGGGTTGTTTCCCTCTTCACGACGGACGTTAGCACCCGCCGTGTGTCTCCCGTGATAACATTCTTCGGTATTCGTAGTTTGCATCGAGTTGGTAAGCCGGGATGGCCCCCTAGTCGAAACAGTGCTCTACCCCCGAAGATGAGTTCACGAGGCGCTACCTAAATAGCTTTCGGGGAGAACCAGCTATCTCCCGGTTTGATTGGCCTTTCACCCCCAGCCACAAGTCATCCGCTAATTTTTCAACATTAGTCGGTTCGGTCCTCCAGTTAGTGTTACCCAACCTTCAACCTGCCCATGGCTAGATCACCGGGTTTCGGGTCTATACCTTGCAACTTGACGCCCAGTTAAGACTCGGTTTCCCTACGGCTCCCCTATACGGTTAACCTTGCTACAAAATATAAGTCGCTGACCCATTATACAAAAGGTACGCAGTCACCCAACAAAGTAGGCTCCCACTGCTTGTACGTACACGGTTTCAGGTTCTATTTCACTCCCCTCGCCGGGGTTCTTTTCGCCTTTCCCTCACGGTACTGGTTCACTATCGGTCAGTCAGGAGTATTTAGCCTTGGAGGATGGTCCCCCCATATTCAGACAGGATGTCACGTGTCCCGCCCTACTCATCGAACTCACAATGCATGCATTTTTGTGTACGGGACTATCACCCTATACTGTGCGACTTTCCAGACGCTTCCACTAACACATACGCTGATGTTGGTTCTGGGCTCTTCCCCGTTCGCTCGCCGCTACTGGGGGAATCTCGGTTGATTTCTTTTCCTCGGGGTACTTAGATGTTTCAGTTCCCCCGGTTCGCCTTGCATGGCTATGTATTCACCATGCAATAGTGTGTCGAAACACACTGGGTTTCCCCATTCGGGTATCGTCGGTTATAACGGTTCATATCACCTTACCGACGCTTTTCGCAGATTAGCACGCCCTTCATCGCCTCTGACTGCCTAGGCATCCACCGTGTACGCTTAGTCGCTTAACCTCACAACCCGAAGGTGTCTTAAAGACATCGTCGCGCTGCGATTATTTGAGAGACTCTGTTACAGACTAATCCACCACTCAGTACTTCTACGGAGAGTGATGTTCAGCTGTAAACTTTCAATTTTCAGCTTGTTCCAGATTGTTAAAGAGCAAAATACTTCGCAGCATACTGTTACCAATATACTCTGAAGTATTATTTAGGGGCTGTACGGTAATGGTGGAGCTAAGCGGGATCGAACCGCTGACCTCCTGCGTGCAAGGCAGGCGCTCTCCCAGCTGAGCTATAGCCCCATACAGTCACTTACAGATACCTTAATCACTAACACACCAGGAAGATGAGTTAGCCAATTTGTTCTCAGGCAAGGCGGAGTTCATACGACGTTTGCATGTGCAAACGAGTGTGACGACAACGCAGCATGAGGACGAATTGGTAGGCCTGAGTGGACTTGAACCACCGACCTCACCCTTATCAGGGGTGCGCTCTAACCACCTGAGCTACAAGCCTATTAAGGTATTTCTGCTCGTTACTTTCTATCAGACAATCTGTGTGGACACTGCACAATGCGTATCTTTAGGTAAGGAGGTGATCCAACCGCAGGTTCCCCTACGGTTACCTTGTTACGACTTCACCCCAGTCATGAATCACAAAGTGGTAAGCGCCCTCCCGAAGGTTAAGCTACCTACTTCTTTTGCAACCCACTCCCATGGTGTGACGGGCGGTGTGTACAAGGCCCGGGAACGTATTCACCGTAGCATTCTGATCTACGATTACTAGCGATTCCGACTTCATGGAGTCGAGTTGCAGACTCCAATCCGGACTACGACATACTTTATGAGGTCCGCTTGCTCTCGCGAGTTTGCTTCTCTTTGTATATGCCATTGTAGCACGTGTGTAGCCCTACTCGTAAGGGCCATGATGACTTGACGTCATCCCCACCTTCCTCCGGTTTATCACCGGCAGTCTCCTTTGAGTTCCCGACATTACTCGCTGGCAACAAAGGATAAGGGTTGCGCTCGTTGCGGGACTTAACCCAACATTTCACAACACGAGCTGACGACAGCCATGCAGCACCTGTCTCAGAGTTCCCGAAGGCACTAAGCTATCTCTAGCGAATTCTCTGGATGTCAAGAGTAGGTAAGGTTCTTCGCGTTGCATCGAATTAAACCACATGCTCCACCGCTTGTGCGGGCCCCCGTCAATTCATTTGAGTTTTAACCTTGCGGCCGTACTCCCCAGGCGGTCGACTTAACGCGTTAGCTCCGGAAGCCACGCCTCAAGGGCACAACCTCCAAGTCGACATCGTTTACAGCGTGGACTACCAGGGTATCTAATCCTGTTTGCTCCCCACGCTTTCGCACCTGAGCGTCAGTCTTTGTCCAGGGGGCCGCCTTCGCCACCGGTATTCCTCCAGATCTCTACGCATTTCACCGCTACACCTGGAATTCTACCCCCCTCTACAAGACTCTAGCTTGCCAGTTTCAAATGCAGTTCCCAAGTTAAGCTCGGGGATTTCACATCTGACTTAACAAACCGCCTGCGTGCGCTTTACGCCCAGTAATTCCGATTAACGCTTGCACCCTCCGTATTACCGCGGCTGCTGGCACGGAGTTAGCCGGTGCTTCTTCTGCGAGTAACGTCAATGTACAGTGCTATTAACACTGAACCCTTCCTCCTCGCTGAAAGTGCTTTACAACCCTAAGGCCTTCTTCACACACGCGGCATGGCTGCATCAGGCTTGCGCCCATTGTGCAATATTCCCCACTGCTGCCTCCCGTAGGAGTCTGGACCGTGTCTCAGTTCCAGTGTGGCTGGTCATCCTCTCAGACCAGCTAGGGATCGTCGCCTAGGTGAGCCATTACCCCACCTACTAGCTAATCCCATCTGGGCACATCCGATGGCGTGAGGCCCGAAGGTCCCCCACTTTGCTCTTGCGAGGTCATGCGGTATTAGCTACCGTTTCCAGTAGTTATCCCCCTCCATCAGGCAGTTTCCCAGACATTACTCACCCGTCCGCCGCTCGTCACCCAGAGAGCAAGCTCTCCTGTGCTACCGCTCGACTTGCATGTGTTAGGCCTGCCGCCAGCGTTCAATCTGAGCCATGATCAAACTCTTCAATTAAAAGTTCGATTTGCTTAAACAAGTTAAGCGGTGCTCAAAAATTAACTTTCGTAATAATTCAACTAAATGAATTACTGCTTGGTCACTCTTTAAGACTTGATATTTTTTGCCACCGAGGTGGCTGATATCGTCTTGTGAGTGCCCACACAGATTGTCTGATAAATTGTTAAAGAGCATGCCGCGGTTCGCAAGGAATCTTATGCGGCGCGGGAGGCGTATATTACGTTTTCCCGCTGAAGAGTCAAGAGATTATTCATTCGAACTTTCATCTTTTTCTCTTCCTGTCCGAGCGACTTCTCAGTCGTTGTTCCCGGTCAGTGGAGGCGCATTATAGGGAGTTCTCAGAAGGCCGCAACCCCTAAAATACAAATAATTTTCCGACCGCTGATTCTTTCACCAAATGACGTTTAAAGCGGCAATTCCTGGATACTTCTGAAGCCATATGACTGTAAAACAGGCAGTAAACTTCGGGCCTCTATTGTCATCGCCATGCAGTAAGCAACACTCTCAATTTCTACATCGGCTTTTTTCTGCGGAATCGGCACATGTGACGTCTCAATGAGCCAGTGCGCGCGGCGGGCAATGGCAGAACCGGAATCGATCATGCGCGTGCCGTCGGGTAAGACCTGTGCAAGTTCTTCGCTAAGCAACGGGAAATGCGTGCAGCCTAACACCACCGTGTCAGGCGGCTCGCGCAAACGCAGCCACGGATGGAGGATTTTCTTCAACGCCGTCAGGGCAACCTCTTGGCCATGCAGCTTCGCCTCGGCCAGTTCAACCAGCTCCGCCGAACCCAGCATCAGAATCTGACAGTCTGTCGCAAACCGTGCGACCAGATCATGCGTATAAGGGCGTTGTACCGTCGCCCGCGTCGCCAGCAATCCGACAACGCCATTACGCGTCAACTTAGCGGCGGGTTTGATAGCGGGCACAACGCCGACGACCGGGCAGCTGAATTTGGCACGCAATGCAGGCAGGGAGACGGTGCTCGCGGTGTTACAGGCAATGACGATAATAGAGAGGGGATGACGTTTCGCGACCGCGGTGACAATCTCGACCACGCGTTCGACGATGAACTCTTCGGATTTCTCGCCGTAAGGGAAGGCGACGTTATCAAAAGCGTAGATATAGTGCAGGTCCGGCAACATCTGCCGGACCTCGTGATATACCGACAACCCGCCGACGCCGGAATCGAAAACCAGCACCGTCGGGCGATCAGGAACTTGAGTTGTATCAGAAGGTATAGCTTCCAGTGAGATAGTATTCACGTCCTGGTGTTTCGTAGCCATAAACCGTCTCGTAATCTTTATCTAAGAGGTTGGCAATTCTACCACGAACGGTCAGATGTGACGTCACAGGATATGACACCGCCAGATCCCACAGACTCACGCCACCGAGTCTTACATTCTCATTGGTATTAAAGTTAGTGTCGTAGCGTTCACCCAGATACTGATAGTTGATAGACCAGTCAAAATCAGCAACCGTCCAGTCCAGCTGATATTTCGCCTGCTGCTTGGCACGACGCAACAAGATTTCATTCGTCTCAGCATTTCTTGGGTCAAGATATTCAAGCGTCACACTGTGATGCAGAGGGCCGGTGTCGAAATTACCGGTCCATTCGACCCCTTTGATCGTTGCTTTATCAACGTTGTAATAGCCTTGCTGCTGATTGTAGTAACTGATCATCTGATCAATGTCATTACGGTACGCAGACAAACGCCAGCTAAGCGGGCCGGTTAAACCTTCCAGCGCCCCTTCCCACTCTTTACTTTCTTCGGGTTTCAGGTCCGGGTTACCGCCAAAGCTTCCGTAGAGTTGCCCAAAATTCGGTGCTTTGAAAGCGGTGCCATAGGATGCGATGAAACGGTATCCGTCGATGAACTCCCAGGCAGCACTGCTTTGCCAGGTGCCATGCGAGCCAAACTCTGAGTTATCATCATTACGCACTGCCCCTTCGAGAGTGAAGTCGCTCACCTTCTGTTGGGCTGTGACATACACACCGGTATTTCGCTGGGTATAACCATCAGTAATGTAGTTGGTGCCTGGCTGGGTGCTGAGTTTTTGCCAGTCAGCCCCTGCGCTGACGGTGCCCTGCCCCACCTGGAATGTGTTTCCCCACTGCAGGTTGTACTGATCAGAATCATCAAGCGTGGCCGAAGCGGAATACGGGCCGTATTTCGGATCGTAGTTATAATCTTTGGTGTTGCTGTAACTGCCGCTGAGCTCAGTCGCGTAGATACCCTGCTGGAAACGTAACCCGGTGTCGTAGGTGCGGCTGTATAACTGACGCGTATCCGGCAATGCATCAAAATGGGCCGGATCGGCATAGCTGTAGGTGCCGTCATAAGCGGTTCTGTTATCAAAACCATAAGCGCGGGCAAAACCACTGAACTGCTCATTGAACTGGTGCTCAAGCCCGGCCCAAATCGTTTTGCTCATGAAACCATCACGGTCTGGCTGACGCGGGTTGCCATAGTTATCCGGCAAGTTGGCGACCACGTCGGTGCCCCTGGTGTAGGTATAGTTACCCGCCAGTGTCAGAACCGTACTCTCACCCAGTTTCTGCTGAGTTGAGCCGTCATAGGTCTGATAGCCGTTAGATCCCATACCGGCTGTCAATGTCGTCCCTAATTTATCACGCGTGGTAATAATATTGATGACACCGCCGATGGCATCCGAACCGTACACGGCAGAACGCGGCCCGCGTATGAATTCAATACGCTGAACCAGCGAGAGGGGAATTTGACTAATATCAGCCGCGCCAGAAATACCGGCCTGATTAAGACGCACACCGTCGATTAATACCAGGGTGTGGCTGGAGTTGGTACCACGAACGAATAAAGAGGTCTGCTGCCCCATACCGCCGTTTTGCGCGATATCGACACCTGGTAAACGCCGTAATACATCGGCGACGGAAGTTGACTGCCATCTGTCGATATCTTCACGCGTCACCACGTCAGCCGATGCCAGCACTGAAGAGACGGGTTGTGGAAAACGGTTAGCCGTGACGACCAGGTTATCGCTGCTGCTGTTTGTGGAAGTGCTGTCTTGCGCCCACCCTGAAAAAGCCGTGACGGATAATGCCGTCAACAGCACGTGCTTTTTAATTGTCATGAATCGAGCATCCAAACTTAATTGGCGGATGCCGCAGAGGATCACCGGCGTTATTTCGCGACGACGATGATTAATGCGACGTAACATCGGCAGGTCTTCGGACTTAGGATTTGCAGGCTCATTAATTACGTCTAATGAATTGAACATACCCGCACCGGGCGATGACTTCCCATTTCCTCTTCTCTTCTTTATATAAAGAGAGAAAGAAGAAACAGTGTCTGCATCATCAAGAATGCGATCGCCGTGAATTCCCCATACCGCTGCGCGCCAGTTCCGGATTCACACCGGATTCCCTTTTAACTCAGTCATGAGGCCGAACGGCAATCCTACGATCAACCTATTTGGAAATCCAGACATCCGTATCCCCGGAGGACTCAAAACGACACAAGGCTGGACTTTGCAGTGGCATTCCCTAAAATCCCCCGCAAAGTACGCCCATTTACCCCAGTTAGACGAGATAAACGATGACGCCTGAAAACCTGCCCATTGAACAATACGACGACCAGCTGGCGGAAAAGACCGCACGTCTCACGGCGATGATGTCGCCTTTTCATGCGCCGCAGGTTGACGTGTTCCGTTCACCGGTCAGCCATTATCGGATGCGCGCGGAATTTCGCGTCTGGCACGATGAGGGCGACCTGTACCACATTATGTTTGATCAGCAGACCAAAGCCCGCGTGCGCGTGGACCAGTTCCCGGCAGCCAGTGAGCTGATTAACCGCCTGATGCCGGTGCTGATCGCGGCTGTTAAGCAAGATCCGGCATTGCGCCGTAAGATCTTCCAGATCGACTATCTCTCAACCCGCAGCGGCAAAATCATTGCCTCGCTGCTGTACCACCGTAAGCTTGATGACGAATGGCAGCAGGCGGCGACCGCCCTGCGCGACCAGCTACGCGCAGATGGGTTTGATATCCAGCTGATTGGCCGAGCCGCGAAAACCAAAATCATGCTCGATCAGGATTATATCGATGAGGTTCTGCCGGTAGCGGGCCGCGATATGATTTACCGTCAGGTGGAAAACAGCTTCACGCAGCCAAACGCTGAGATGAATATTCAGATGCTGGAATGGGCGCTGAAGGCCACAGAAAACTCGACCGGCGATTTGCTGGAGTTGTATTGCGGTAACGGCAACTTTTCGCTGGCTCTGGCCCGCAACTTCCGCCGCGTGCTGGCGACTGAAATCGCCAAGCCTTCCGTCGCCGCCGCGCAATTCAACATTGCAGCAAACCATATTGATAACGTGCAGATCATTCGCATGGCGGCCGAAGATTTCACACAGGCGCTGAACGGCGTGCGCGAATTCCGCCGTTTGCAGGATGTCGATTTAAGCGGATACGAATGCAACACCATTTTTGTCGATCCACCACGCAGCGGGCTGGATGATGAAACCGTGAAGATGGTGGCGGGCTACGACCGTATTCTTTACATCTCCTGCAATCCGGAAACGCTGTGCGCGAATCTGGAAACGCTGAGCAAAACGCACCGCGTGACGCGTCTCGCACTGTTTGATCAGTTCCCGTACACCCACCATATGGAATCCGGCGTACTGCTGGAAAAAATCTGATCACGGGAAACTGAAATGCAAAACGGGCACCTCGGCGTGCCCGTTTTTATTTCTGTCGTTCTAAGACCGTCAGTATTACAAATAAACGCGCAGATATTCTGACAGGCAAAGGATCGCCATCGCCTGCCCGTAAGGCATTGAGGTCAGAGCAATTTCACGGTAGAAATCGAGATCATTGCCCATCGCCGTGCCGAATGAGGTTTGCGTCAGTTCCCCGGCCGGATTGATGTGTTTGATCACCCCCTGAATGGCTTTCTCCGCCACCGGCGCATAAGACGCATCGATATAACGTTTACGCACCGCCTTCAAAATACCGTACGCAAAACCGGCAGTGGCCGAACTCTCCAGATAGGACTGCGGATCGTCGAGCAGCGTATGCCATAAGCCGCTGTCGTCCTGACATTTCGCCAGCGCGCTGACCTGGCTTTCCAGCACCTGTAACAAATAGCGGCGTGTTGCATTGTTCTCCGGTAAATCCACCAGTTCGAGGAATTCCGGAATGGCAATCGTCAGCCAGCTGTTGCCGCGCGCCCAGCGGGCCTGCGCAAAGTTATGATGACCGTCGAAGGTCCAGCCGTGGAACCACAGGCCGGTTTCACGATCCATCAGATATTGCACGTGAACCAAAAACTGATACGTCGCCTCTTCAACATACTCGGGACGGTCGAGCAATTTGCCGATTTTTGCCAGCGGCAGCACGCTCATCATCAGCGTGTCATCCCACATCTGCTGATGGTTTTCGTTGTTATAAACGATGTGCTGCATTGCGCCTTTGTCAGTGCGCGGCATTTCATGCATCACCCATTCCGCCCAGCGTTCCAGATAAGGGCGCCAGGCTTCATTGCCGGTTTCCTCATAGCGATACGCCAGCGTCAGGAACGGACTCATGGTATTGACGTTTTTGGTCGGCGTGCCTTCTGCCAGACGGGCCGTAAACCAGTCGTCGATTACCGCGCGCATTTTTTCGTCGCCGGTCTGCTGATAATACTGATAAATCCCGTAAAGCCCGATGCCGTGCGTCCATTCCCAGCCTGCCCAGCCTTTGGTGTCAATCACGCGGCCATCGTCGAGGCGCAACAGGAATTCCCCGGTTTTATCTTCGATATTCACCAGATTGTTGGTCACGTTGTGGATCAGCGCTTTCAGTTCATTACGTGAAATGAAATGTTCAGGCTGTCGCAGCAAGGCACTGTGTTTAACTTCAAAAACTTTCATGGCGTTCTCCTGTGAATTCAAAATTTTACAAACGTCCCTGAACCGGCATTTCAGCGGTATTTTCACGGGTCAGTTTTTCAGGTGGCGGGTTATTGCGATGCAGATAACCGATATTGTTATTGCCCCACAGAGATTCGTATTTCATCCCTGTCAGCATTTCGACGGTGGCACGGTCTTGCGGTGTGATTTGCTCCGGCACGATGCGGTTGGCTTCACGCATCTTGTGCGTTTCGCGGGTCAGTACGCCGTGCGTTTTCTGATTCAGGCGGAAGAACAATGAAATGATAAAGCCCATGCTGAGCATCAGCAGTGAACCGATCACCAGCACACCCAGAATGGTGTGGCCGACAGCAGGTACCTGCTGGCTCTGTCCGGAAACAAACCCGGCCAGTTGCAGAATTATCCCTACCAGCATAACGGCGCCGGCCTGAGAGGCTTTGCGGGTCAGCGTCATGACGCCAGCGAAAATCCCTTCGCGGCGCTGGCCGGTGATGGTTTCATCCACGTCAGCAATATAGGTGTAGATATTCCACGGCACATAGTTGATACCGCCACGCCCCAGACCGGCCAGTGCGGAAATCAGCAACAACAGTGACATCGAATCATTCATACCGGCGTAGTACAGACCGCCGTAAGAAATTGCGGCCAGCCCGAACAGCGTCACAGCCAGACGATAAGATGGCGCAGGTCCGAAGCGGATACACAACGGGATCATCCCGATAACCGCCACAAATTGCAGAATCGCCATCATGCCCATCAGGTTTGAGGCCACGGAGGCGCTTTGCATCAGAACGAACACCACGTAATAAGTGAACACGGCGTTAAACACGTCCTGCGCGATGTAACCCCCAAGATAAAGCCCGAGATGCTGGCGGAAAATCTTGATGCGCAGCGTCGAAGACAATTCGACTTTCAGGCGTTTCAGGCTTTGTCCCAGCGTCAGTTGCTGACGTTCGCGCTCGATTTTTTTCGTTGCTTCGGATTTAAGCTCTTCCGGGCGTTCCCAGGTAAAGAAATACACCAGCGTCAGCACCAGTGAACAAATCACCGCGAAGACCAGACTCGAATAGAAGAAAGAGATGGCGTTATCTTTGCCGAAATGCTGCAACAAAATACCCGGCAGGAAGGCGGCGAGGATGGCCGACAACTGTGCCAGCGCGATACGCGCCCCTGAGAATTTGGTTTTCTGTTTGAAATCATCGGTCATTTCCGGCACCAGTGTTTCATACGGCACCAGAATCATGGTGTAGACGATATCGAACAGCAGATAAGTCAGCAGATAATAGACGTATCCCATTTCGCCCACCCACATAAAGCTGTAGCTGAAGACGCAGGGAATACCGAGAAGAATAAAGAACTTACGACGCCCAAAACGCTTGCCGAGCCAGGTGTTGCCGAAGTTATCCGTGAGATAACCCATCAGCGGACTGAGCACCGCATCGGCCACGCGCGCAGTGGCGAAAATGAAAGTCGCCTGGATGGGCGAAAGCCCGCAAAACGTGGTGTAGAAATACAGCAGCCAGGCTGCGGTCAGTGCAGTGGTACCCGCACCGAGAAAATCGCCGGAACCATAAGCGATGTAGGTAAAGAATCCGATCTTACGTGTTTTCATTGCCGTCTTGCCCCTGTTAAATCACTTTTAGGCCTAGGCTGAATGCGAACGAAACGACTTCGTCCGGCCATGATTCAAATTAGCGAGGAGACAGTGTGAAAACCTTTTGGTTTTTGCCACCCGGATGCACTTTATGGCAAAGAAATGAAGAAGTGGGCGATCTACATCTAAATATTGAACATGGGTTTGATATTAATGAAATGACAGTTCATTAAATGAGCCTGGAATTGTCAGGCGGGAAAGGGAATGACGCGAGGTGAAAGATAAAAAGGCAATCCGTGGATTGCCTTAAAAGACGGTGAAACTGTGGCGGTGTTTACGTCGATGACTTGCGCTTTTTCAGCTTCAGCCCAATCCAGAATACCAGTACAACGCAGATCAGCGACGGCAGAAAGTTTGAACCCAATTCAGGGTATTCCGCACGAACGATTGTGCTGTACAGCAGCAGGCCAAGCAGAAAACAGGCCGCGGACAGTACCGGCAACCCTTTCGGCATTTCACCTTTGTGATAGCGAACGTGCAAACAGTACACCGCTAACACCAGAGCAATAATCGGGAAAATCGAAAACGCGACGACGGCGCTAAACAATGCATCAAACGTGCCGCTGATCGACAGCCCGGCAATCAATGCTAAAACCAGAGTGCCATTATCCTGGTTAGCTTGTTCGGTCATCTTCTTTACCTCGGGTCTTATTAATCGACGTGACCGCCGTGCGTTCCTGCTGACGGCGATACCAGTAATATGCGCCTTTGGAAATCATTCGCAGTTGCAGCACCAGACGTTCTTCAAGCTGGCGGCGCTGTGCGAGGTCGACATCCAGCGCTTCCGCGCCGGCGTTAAACACGATGATGACCATGGCTTCAGCCTGCGCTTCGGTAAAACTGCGCGGCATATGGTTTTCGAGTTGAAGATAGTCGGCAAGTTCCGCAATGAAATGCTGAATTTCACGGGCGACGGCGGCACGAAACGCCGACGACGTCCCGGAACGTTCACGCAGTAACAGACGGAAGGCGTTCGGGTTGTTGCCGATAAACTCCATAAACGTGGAGACAGAGGTGCGGATCACGCTGCCGCCCTTGGCGATACGCTGACGCGCCTGACGCATCAGCTGACGTAGCATCAGACCGCTCTCATCGACCATCGTGAGCCCCAGCTCATCCACATCCCGGAAGTGCCGGTAAAAGGACGTCGGTGCAATGCCTGCTTCACGCGACACCTCGCGTAAACTCAGACTGGCAAAGCTACGCTCGGCGCTGAGCTGGCTAAAAGCCGCCTCAATCAGCGTGCGACGCGTACGCTCTTTTTGTTGTGCTCTGACTCCCATAACCTTCATCCGGATAGTGTTCTTCTTTTTAGTTGTTCGCCCGATTTCGTTTCACTATACCAAAATTTTTATCGGTCCGAGTCATAGAAACCACAGCATAAAGTGGGTCTGAATGTTGCAACATTCCCATTAAATGACAACCGCATGTGGGGTGAATAGGTGTAATATGTTACTTTCTCGTTGTGATTTTGTATAAAAATAGGTTTCGAACAATGCAACAGCACTCACATTTTGATGCCATCATCATTGGCTCAGGCCCTGGCGGAGAAGGCGCCGCGATGGGACTGGTTAAACAAGGCGCCAGAGTTGCTGTCATCGAACGCTATAACAACGTCGGTGGCGGTTGTACACACTGGGGCACCATCCCTTCCAAAGCACTGCGTCACGCCGTTAGCAGAATCATCGAATTTAACCAAAATCCGCTCTACAGCGATAATTCCCGCACCATGAGCTCCAGTTTCCCGGATATCTTGCGCCATGCGGATTCTGTCATTAACCAGCAAACCCGTATGCGCCAGGGTTTCTATGAAAGAAACCAGTGCCAGCTGTTTTCCGGCGACGCCAGTTTTGTCGATGCCAATACCATCAGCATCCGCTACGCCGACGGCACGCATGAACAGATTACCGCTGACAACATCGTCATCGCCTGTGGCTCGCGCCCTTACCGCCCGGCCAACGTCGATTTTGGTCATCCTCGCATTTATGACAGCGATTTAATCCTCGAACTCAGCCACGAGCCCCGCCACGTCATTATCTACGGTGCGGGTGTTATCGGCTGCGAATATGCGTCGATCTTCCGCGGTCTGAACGTCAAAGTGGATCTGATCAACACCCGTGATCGCCTGCTGTCATTCCTCGATCAGGAAATGTCAGACGCGCTTTCTTATCACTTCTGGAATAACGGCGTCGTTATCCGCCATAACGAAGAGTTCGAGAAGATTGAAGGCGTGGAAGATGGTGTGATCATGCACCTGAAATCCGGTAAGAAAGTGAAAGCCGACGCCCTGCTTTACGCTAACGGACGCACCGGCAACACCGACAAGCTCGGTCTGGAAAACATTGGTCTGGAAGCTGACAGTCGTGGTCTGCTGAAAGTGAACAGCATGTATCAGACCGCACTGTCGCATATTTATGCCGTCGGTGATGTGATTGGTTACCCAAGTCTGGCCTCCGCGGCTTACGATCAGGGGCGCATTGCCGCACAGGCGATGATCCAGGGCGAAGCCAAAGTACATCTGATCGAAAACATTCCGACCGGCATTTACACCATTCCGGAGATCAGTTCGGTGGGTAAAACCGAGCAGGAACTGACGTCGATGAAAGTGCCGTACGAAGTAGGCCGTGCACAGTTCAAACATCTGGCCCGTGCACAAATCGCCGGGATGAACGTGGGCAGCCTGAAATTACTGTTCCACCGTGAAACCAAGGAAATCCTTGGTATTCACTGTTTCGGTGAGCGTGCGGCTGAAATCATCCACATCGGACAGGCCATCATGGAACAGAAAGGCGAAGGTAATACTATCGAGTATTTCGTGAATACCACCTTCAACTATCCGACCATGGCAGAAGCCTATCGCGTGGCAGCACTTAACGGATTAAACCGCCTTTTTTAACGCGGCGGCGCTATCCCAGTAAGCCTGCATGTGTTCTTTAATGGCTTCGGCCAGCTGTTCGTAACGCCCGCGCAGTGGCGAACCGGGACGATAAACCAGCGCAATCGTACGGCGCGGTTCCGGTTTGTCACACGTCAGATAAGTCACCCCATCACGGCTGCGCTCACGCGGTACGGCCAGTGAAGGCAGCAGCGTAATCCCGCTTCCTGCCGCCACCATGTTTCGCAGAGTTTCCAGACTGGTGGCGCGGAAGTGGGTATCTTCATCGGCACCCGCCTGGAAGCAGAATCCGAGTGCCTGATCACGCAGACAGTGGCCGTCTTCCAGCATCAGCAACTTTTCACCCGCCAGATCGGCCATCGCCACGCGATCGCGGGATGCCCACGGATGATCGTCGTAGATCGCCAGCTTCATCGGCTCGTCAAACAGCGGCACTTCGATAAACGCTTCGCTCTCTTTTACCAGCGCCAGAATGGCACAGTCGAGCTTCCCGCTGTCGAGTTGCGCCAGCAACTGATGGGTTTGCGCTTCGTGCAGGTACATCTCCAGCTTTGGAAAGGTTTTGTGCAGGGTAGGGATAATTTGCGGCAGCAGATACGGCCCGACAGTCGGGATAAGACCGATGTGCATCGGCCCTGACATCGCTTCCCCCTGCTGACTCGCCATCTCTTTGAGCACTTTTACTTCACGTAAGACCGTGCGGGCCTGATCGACAAGTAATAAACCGGCCTGAGTGAACAGCACTTTACGGCTGGTTCTTTCCAGCAACATGACGCCAAGCTCATCTTCCAGCTTACGGATTTGCCCGCTCAGCGTAGGCTGGCTGACGTGGCAGGAATCTGCGGCGCGGCGGAAGTGGCGGAACTCAGCCAGTGCTACCAGATACTCTAAATCACGAATGTTCATTTTTCCCCCAATCCCTCATAGGCAATGCGATAGCCGTTAACGATAGATAAGATAGCAACCAACGATTATATCTATCAACCACAATCGTTAATAATGCCCCCCATCGAAACGGCACCGCCGTAAAAATTATCCATTTCATAGATTAATTAAGAGGTTATTCATGTTTGCAAGCCAGGAAGGGAAGCAGGTTCCACACGTTACTTTTCATACCCGTCAGGGCGACAAATGGGTAGATCTCACCACTGACGAGCTGTTTAAAAATAAAACAGTGATTCTCTTTTCACTGCCGGGTGCCTTTACCCCGACCTGTTCTTCCAGCCATCTGCCACGTTACAACGAACTGGCTCCGGTGTTCAAAAGCCACGGCGTAGACAGCATTCTGTGCGTTTCCGTGAATGACACCTTTGTGATGAACGCGTGGAAAGCGGAACAAAGCGCCGCCAACATTACCTTCATTCCGGACGGTAACGGTGAATTCACCAAAGGAATGAACATGCTGGTCGAGAAAGCCGATTTAGGTTTCGGTCCGCGTTCATGGCGTTATTCCATGCTGGTTCGTAACGGCGTGGTCGAGAAAATGTTCGTTGAGCCAAACAAACCGGGCGACCCGTTTGAAGTGTCTGATGCTGACACCATGCTGAAATACCTGGCACCAGAATATAAAGTGCTGGAATCCGTCTCCGTGTTCACTAAACCGGGCTGTCCATTCTGTGCCAAAGCCAAACAGATGTTGCAGGAACGCGGTATTCAGTACGAAGAAATTGTATTAGGTAAAGACGCCACTACCGTCAGCCTGCGCGCCGTAACCGGCCGTGCGACCGTGCCGCAAGTCTTTATCGGTGGACGCCACATCGGGGGAAGTGACGACCTGGAGGTTTACCTCCATTCAGAAACGGAAGAAGTGTGTGCCGTGGCACAATAATCTTCGACAGCCATTGATTGTAAGAAGTAAGGCAAGAAATCCCTGCATTACCAACAATAAGCAAGTATGACTACGTGAACTTTCGGCGGACCCTGGGTCCGCCTTTTTTTATTGCATCTTCCCTTCAGAAGGGAAGATGCTCAGGTTTACAAGCCTAAACGCGCTTTCGCATCAGCAATCGCCAGCGCGACCTGCTGCGGAGAAACACCGCCTTTGGCGGCACGTTTGTCGAGGCAGGATTGCAGTTCGAGAATGGCGTAAACGTCATCGCCGATCGTGCTGCTGAATTTCTGCAAATCTGCCAGCGGCAATTCTTCCAGCGCTTTGCCCTGATGAATCGCTTCGACGACCGCTTCACCCACAATATGGTGCGCCTCGCGGAACGGAACGCCTTTGGCGACCAGATAATCCGCCAGTTCGGTTGAGTTGGCATAGCCTTGCTGCGCAGCTTCTTTGGCACGCGGGCGTTTCACCTGAATACCGTCCAGCACCAGCGATGCCATGTTCAGGCAATCCATCCAGGTGTCGAGCGCGTCGAACAGCCCCTCTTTATCTTCCTGCATGTCTTTGTTGTACGCCAGCGGCAGACCTTTCATGGTCATCATCATACCGGTCAGCGCGCCCTGCACGCGGCCACATTTGCCACGGATCAGTTCCAGCGCATCCGGGTTTTTCTTCTGCGGCATCAGGGAGGAACCCGACGTCACGCGGTCGGACAAATCGATAAATGCCGCTTCACCGGTGTTGAAGAAGATCAGGTCTTCGGCGAAACGGGAAAGGTGCACCATGCTGATGGCCGCGTTAGAAAGCAGTTCCAGCACGTGGTCGCGGTCAGACACGCTGTCGAGGCTGTTACGGGTTGCTGATGCAAAACCTAACCAGCCAGCCAGTTGTTCGCGATCCATCGGATAGGCGGTACCGGCCAGTGCGCCACAACCCAGCGGGCTGACGTCCAGACGGGTCAGGGTATCTTTCAGGCGGCTTTCATCACGCGCCAGCATTTCCACGTACGCCATGCACCAGTGCGCAAAGGTCACCGGCTGGGCGCGTTGCAGGTGGGTATAACCCGGCATCACGGCGTCCTGATTGGCTTCTGCCGTGGCGACCAGCGCCTGCTGTAAATGATGCAGCGCCTCGCCCAGTTCAACCACCTGCGCTTTGCACCACAGTTTGATGTCGGTCGCGACCTGATCGTTACGGCTGCGGCCGGTATGCAATTTTTTGCCAAGATTACCGACTTTGTCGATCAGTTTCCCTTCGACCCAGCTGTGAATGTCTTCGGCATCGCTGGCTAAAATAGCGCGGGGATTGGCACGGACTTCTTCCAGCAGCACGGTCAGCGCGTCTTCCAGCTGGATCTGCTCGTCAGCCGTTAAAACGTTGACGGTCACCAGCGCTTTGGACCAGGCCACTGAGCCCACGATATCCTGCTCTGCCAGCCGGTAGTCAAAACGCAGTGAGTCATTCAGTTCTTTAAACCGTTGATCCGCTGCCTGTGTAAAACGTCCGCCCCAAAGTGCCATTTTCCTGCTCCTGAAATGTTATGCAAAAGGGCGCAGCATGCTGCGCCCTGTTATCAATCCGACAAACCCTGCGCTTATTGTTTTTTCTTTTCGTTCAAAGCACGAATGCGTGAAGACAGAGAGAACAGACGGATGAAGCCGCCCGCGTGGCTGTGATCGTACACTTCGTCTTCGCCGAAGGTCGCGAACTCTTCCGAATACATGCTGTTTGGCGATTGTTTCTGAATCGCTGTCGCAGTGCCTTTGTAGAGTTTGATCACCACTTCACCGTTAACGTCTTGCGCCAGGGAATCCGTGGCTGCCTGAATAGATTCACGCAGCGGTGCGAACCAGCGACCATCGTACACCACGTAGGACATTTCGTGGCCGAGCTGCTCACGCCATTTGAAGCTGTCGCGATCCAGCACCAGTTGCTCAACGCCACGCAGCGCAGCCATCATGATGGTGCCTCCTGGCGTTTCGTAGCAACCGCGGGATTTAATGCCCACCAGACGGTTTTCCACGATATCGATACGGCCAATGCCGTGTTTCACGCCCAGTACGTTCAGCGCTTCAAGGCACTGGAACGGGCTCAGTTCGACGCCGTTAACGGCAACAACTTCACCTTTAGCCACTTTCACGGTCACCGTTTCAGCCTGATCCGGTGCGTCTTCCGGCGCAACAGTCCATGCCCAGCAATCTTTGTTTGCTGCATTCCACGGGCTTTCCAGCACGCCGCCTTCGGTGGAAATGTGCCATGCGTTTTCGTCACGGCTGTAGATTTTTTCGAGAGACGCGGTGGTCGGGATATTACGTTCTTTCAGGTAATCCAGCAGCGCTTCGCGGGAACGTAAGTCCCACTCACGCCACGGAGCGACCACTTTCAGCTGTGGTGCCAGCGCGGTGTACGTCGTTTCGAAACGCACCTGGTCGTTACCTTTACCGGTCGCGCCGTGGCACAGGGCATCGGCACCCACTTTCAGCGCCAGTTCAACCTGAGCTTTGGCGATCAACGGACGCGCCATTGACGTCCCCAGCAGGTAGCTGCCTTCGTACAGTGCGCCGGATTTCAGCACCGGATACACGTAGTCTTTGATGAACTCTTCACGCAGGTCAACCACGTGGCATTCAGATGCACCGGTACGCAGCGCTTTTTGTTCGATGCCTTCCAGATCGGCACGTTCCTGACCGATATCAGCCACGAACGCGACCACTTCGCAGTCGCCATAGTTTTCTTTCAGCCATGGAATGATCGCTGAGGTGTCCAGACCGCCGGAGTAAGCCAGAACAATTTTCTTAATGCCTTGAGTTGCTGCCATGATGATTTCCTTCAAAAAATTCAATTAATCCAATGGGTTTTAAACGTGTCGATAGTGAACTACGCCAGAATGCGTGTTCCGATCGCGACGCCGTTAAACAGTGCCGGCAATTGCTCGGCGTGACGCCAGCTGGCGATATCAACCGGACGTCCGAGAGAACGTGCGGCGTCCAGCGCAGCGTGAACTTTGACGATCATGCCGTCGGTGATGATGCCCTGATCGATCAGCTGTTCAGCACGTTCCGCGCTCATTTCAGGAATACGCTGACCTTTGCCGTCGAGGATACCGCTGACGTCTGACAGCAGAATCAAATCTGCGCCCAGCGTGGCGGCCAGCGCGGTCGCCGCCTGATCGGCGTTGACGTTCATCAGCTCACCGGTTGCGGTGATGCCGATGGAGCTGACAATCGGCAGATAGCCTGCGTCGGTCAGCGTCGTGATTAGCGCCGGATTACCCGCTTCGGCTTTACCGACGAAACCCAGAGATTCATCCAGCTGGGTCACGCTGACCGTACCGCCGTCGGCCAGAGACAGGCCGACCGCGTTAATGTGATTTTTGACCGCCCACGCCAGCAGCGTTTTGTTGGCGCTCCCGGCGAGTGCACCGGTAATGATATCAATCTGGTCGGCTGGCGTGACGCGCAGACCGGCCTTCTTTACCACCGGCAGATTCAGCTTTTTCATCAGCTCATCCACCAGGCAGCCGCCACCGTGGACGATGACCAGCGGGCGCTGATATTCCTGACGATAAGCGACGACCGCCATGAACAGACGCTCAAGCGCTTCTTCATTATCCAGCAACACACCACCCAATTTGATGACTAACGGATTCATAGCTGTTTACGCCCCGACCGGTTGATTATGTTAATTAATAACAATACGTTTAATTTAATCTAACATCCCTGCGCATCTGAATAAACGCTCAGGGACGGTTGTTTTCTGTTTACTGACAATCTAACTGATTGTTAAAGCAGTGATTGCGTCTCAGGGAAACCGAAACGGATATTCATACACTGCACCGCCTGCGCCGACGCGCCTTTCAGCACGTTGTCTTCCGTCGCAACCACAATCAGATGTTCACCTTTCACTGCAAAGCCAATGTCACAGAACGGCAATCCGACCACGTCTTTCAGCGCCGGAACGCCTTTGGTGTAAAGACGCACCAGCGGTTTATCGTGATACGCATTGTGGAAGGCTTCCGCCACGTCCTGCTCCGTCACACCCGCGTTCAGACGGCAGGTGATGGTCGCCAGAATACCGCGCGGGAAGTTACCCAGATGCGGAGTGAAAATGACCGGCACGCCGAGATGCTCTGCGATTTCAGGCTGATGACGGTGGCTGAAAAGTTTGTAAGGTTGCAGGCTGACTTCGCAGAAGCTGTTGCCGAGCGTGGCTTTACGGCCTGCGCCGCTGACGCCGCTGGTCGCGTTAATCACCGGCCACTGGCTGTCATTGAGCAAACCGTTTTCGATAAGTGGTTTCAGCGCCAGCTGTGACGCCGTCGGGTAACAACCCGGCACGGCAATCAGCTGCGCGTCTTTCAGTTTGTCTGCCTGCCATTCGGCCAGGCCGTACACGGCGCTGTCGAGCAAATCGAGGTGCTGATGCTCAAAGCCGTAGAATTCGGTGTAAAACTCAGGTTTGCTGACGCGAAAGGCACCGGACAGGTCAAACACCACACAACCGGCCGCCAGAAACTGCGGCGCCAGATCGTGGCTGACTTCATGCGCGGTCGCCAGAAACACGACATCGACACCTTTTGCCGCACCGGCAACATCCGTCAGCGGCAAAACAGGCAGATCGACAATACCTTTTAATTGAGGATGCAAATCAGAAAGCAATTTTCCTGCATCTGCACTTTGCGCTGAAACCGTTAAACCGGTTATGTTCATATGTGGGTGGCGATTCAGGTAAGCAGCGAGTTCAGCTCCGGCATAGCCTGTGGCACCAACAATCAGCGTATTCAACATAGGGTCTGTTCACCTTCTCAACTTATCTGTATGGCTTTGCGATACAGGGACTTCAACAGGTAACAGGTGGTCACCGCGTTGTACGCCGCTCACCCGCGAGATTCAGCCGTGTCGTTTTGACTAACGCGGAATTTTTTCCGGTTTCCTTACGCGCTGGCTTATTGTATTTTTATTCACAATTATTGCATGAATATGAATACTACCCTAACTAAAGGCTGTCAACAGTGAAGATGAAATTACCTCCTTTTATTGAGCTCTACCGGGCGTTAATCGCAACCCCTTCCATCAGCGCAACCGATGCGGCTTTGGACCAGAGCAATGAAACGCTAATCAACTTACTGGCAGGCTGGTTCGGCGATTTAGGCTTTAAGATTGAAGTGCAACCTGTTCCGGGAACCCGAAACAAATTCAATATGTTAGCCAGCACTGGCGAAGGCGCTGGCGGTTTACTGCTGGCCGGTCATACCGACACCGTGCCGTTTGATGATGGCCGCTGGACGCGCGATCCTTTCACCCTGACCGAGCATGAAAATAAGCTCTACGGTTTGGGTACCGCCGATATGAAAGGTTTCTTCGCCTTTATCCTCGATTCACTGCGCGACGTCGATCTCACCAAACTGACTAAACCGCTGTATATCTTAGCGACTGCCGATGAAGAAACGACTATGGCCGGTGCGAGCTATTTTTCCAAAAATGCCAAAATCCGTCCTGACTGCGCCATCATCGGCGAACCGACGTCACTCAAGCCCGTTCGTGCGCACAAAGGGCATTTATCAAACGCCATTCGTATCACCGGCCAGTCCGGTCATTCCAGCGATCCGGCGCGCGGCGTAAACGCGATTGAACTGATGCATGAGTCGATTACCCATTTAATGACCCTGCGCAATACCCTGAAAACGCGTTACAACCACAGTGGTTTCGTGATCCCGTACCCGACCATGAATTTTGGTTACATCAACGGCGGCGATGCGCCAAACCGTATTTGCGCCTGCTGCGAAATGCATATGGATATCCGTCCGTTACCCGGCCTGACGCTGTCCGAAATCAACGGCCTGCTAAATGAGGCGCTGGAGCCGGTGAGTCAGCGCTGGCCCGGTCGTCTGGTTGTTGAGGAACTGCATCCGCCGATTCCGGGATATGAATGCCCGCCGGATCATCCGCTGGTGCAGGTGGTTGAGAAGTTGCTGGGCGTGGAAACCGAAATCGTTAACTACTGCACGGAAGCTCCCTTTATTCAGGAGCTGTGTCCGACGCTGGTGCTGGGTCCGGGTTCAATCGATCAGGCACATCAGCCAGATGAATATATCGATACCGCGTTCATTAAACCGACACGCGAGTTGATCACTCAGGTTGTGCATCACTTCTGTTATCACTGATCCTGAATCAGGGTTGATGAACAAACAATCAGGGCGCTCAGGGGCGCCCTTTGCTACTGTACAAATCAGGTCAGCAAACGTGGATTAGCCAAACTGATATCGTCGCTGATGTAATTAAATTTCAGCGACATTGCCAAAAAGACCATTTTTCACGTGAGTGATCGGGGGTTTTTGGGTTAAAACAAGTGCTGCTTTTAAAAAGTGTGGCCAGGTTGGCAGGGTGAACGGGGCAAGAATGCCTGACGGGTGAAAGTTATTTACAGAATATAAAAATTAAACGAGAGAACGGGTCAGAGGTGATATGAACGAACAATATTCCGCAATGCGAAGTAATGTCAGTACGTTAGGTAAACTGCTGGGCGATACGATCAAAGATACGTTGGGAGAACATATCCTCGATCGCGTTGAGCAAATCCGTAAACTGTCGAAATCCTCCCGCGCCGGAAACGAAGCGGATCGTCAGGAATTACTGTCAACGCTGCAAAATCTTTCTAATGATGAATTGTTACCGGTTGCCCGTGCATTCAGTCAGTTCCTGAATTTAGCCAACGTGGCAGAGCAATATCACAGCATTTCGCCGCACGGCGAAGCAGCCAGTAATCCTGAAGCGCTGGCGCTGTTATTCGATCGTCTGAAATCAAAGAATCTCTCTGACCAGCAATTACGCGATGCCGTTGACCAGCTTTCTATTGAACTGGTTCTGACCGCGCACCCGACCGAAATCGCCCGCCGTACGCTGATCCACAAACTGGTCGAAGTGAATAACTGCCTCAAACAGCTCGACCACAACGATCTGGCCGATTACGAACGTAAACAAATTATGCGCCGCCTGCGTCAGCTGATTGCGCAGTCATGGCACACCGATGAAATCCGCAAGAACCGCCCTTCTCCGGTTGATGAAGCGAAATGGGGTTTTGCGGTGGTCGAAAACAGCCTGTGGGAAGGCGTTCCGGCGTTCCTGCGCGAGCTGAACGAACAGCTGGAAACCTCACTGGATTATAAAATGCCGGTGGAAGCCGTGCCGGTGCGTTTCACTTCCTGGATGGGGGGTGACCGCGACGGTAATCCGAACGTCACCGCTGATATCACCCGCCACGTTCTGCTGCTGAGCCGCTGGAAAGCCACCGACCTGTTCCTGCGCGACATCGCAGTGCTGGTGTCGGAACTGTCGATGACCGAATGTACGCCAGAGCTGCGCGAACTGGCCGGCGGTAAAGACATCATTGAGCCGTACCGTGAAATCATGAAGCAGTTGCGCACGCAGCTGACCTCAACTCAGGTCTATCTGGAAGCACGCCTGAAAGGCGAACGTGTCACGCGTCCGCACGATTTACTGGTGAAAAACGACCAGCTGTGGGCACCGCTGTACGCCTGCTATCAGTCGCTGCAGGCCTGCAACATGGGCATTATCGCTAACGGTCAGTTGCTGGATACGCTGCGCCGCGTGCGCTGCTTCGGCGTGCCGTTAGTGCGTATCGACGTGCGTCAGGAAAGTACACGTCATACCGATGCGATTGCCGAAATTACCCGTTATCTGGGGCTCGGCGATTACGAGAGCTGGTCGGAGTCTGACAAACAGGCTTTCCTGATCCGCGAACTGAATTCGCAGCGCCCGCTGGTCCCGCGTCACTGGGAACCGAGCGCCGATACCAAAGAAGTGCTGGATACCTGTCAGGTCATCGCCGAAGCGCCGGAAGGCTCGATTGCGGCGTATGTCATCTCAATGGCGCGCACGCCGTCTGACGTGCTGGCGGTGCATCTGCTGCTGAAAGAAGCCGGTTGCCCGTTCCCGATGCCTGTCGCGCCGCTGTTCGAAACGCTCGACGACCTGAATAACGCCGACGACGTGATGAAGCAGTTGCTGAGCATCGACTGGTACCGCGGTTTCATTCAGGGCAAACAGATGGTGATGATTGGCTATTCCGACTCCGCAAAAGACGCGGGCGTGATGGCGGCATCATGGGCGCAATACCGCGCGCAGGATGCACTGATCAAGACCTGCGAAAAAGCCGGTATCGCACTGACCCTGTTCCACGGACGCGGCGGTTCTATCGGCCGTGGCGGTGCACCGGCACAGGCAGCGTTGCTGTCTCAGCCTCCGGGCAGCCTGAAAGGCGGCCTGCGCGTGACCGAACAAGGCGAAATGATCCGCTTCAAATTCGGTTTGCCAGAAGTCACCATCAGCAGCCTGGCGCTTTATACCTCTGCGATCCTGGAAGCCAACCTGTTGCCACCGCCTGAGCCAAAACAAGCCTGGGTGGATATCATGGAGCAACTGTCTGACGTCTCCTGCAAGATGTACCGCGGTTACGTGCGTGAGAATAAAGATTTCGTGCCTTACTTCCGCGCCGCCACGCCTGAGCAGGAACTGGCGAAACTGCCACTGGGTTCACGCCCGGCGAAACGTAAAGCCAGCGGCGGCGTTGAAAGCCTGCGGGCCATTCCGTGGATCTTCGCCTGGACGCAAAACCGTCTGATGCTGCCAGCCTGGCTGGGCGCAGGTGCCGGTTTACAGGCCGTGGTGGATGGCGGGAAACGTGATGAGCTGGAAACCATGTGCCGCGACTGGCCGTTCTTCTCCACCCGGATCGGGATGCTGGAAATGGTGTTTGCGAAAGCTGACCTTTGGCTGGCCGAATACTACGATCACCGCCTGGTGGAAAAAGAGTTGTGGCCGCTCGGTCAGCAATTGCGTGATCAGTTAGCCAGCGATATCAAAGTGATTCTGGCGATTTCCAACGACGATCATCTGATGGAAGATTTGCCGTGGATTGCCGAATCTATCGCCCTGCGTAACGTCTATACCGATCCGCTGAACGTGCTGCAGGCTGAACTGCTGCACCGTTCCCGCGAGCTGGAAAAAGACGGCAAGCAGGATGCGAACATCGAACAGGCATTGATGGTGACAATTGCCGGCGTGGCCGCAGGTATGCGTAATACCGGTTAGTGGCTGCTGAAAGCAGGAAAGCAAAAACCCGCGAATTCGCGGGTTTTTTGTATTCAGTTCAGGGCAAAAAGATTAAGCGCGAACCGGTACGGCCACTTCAGGGCGCACACCCAGCGTATGACAAATGGCGTAACTCATTTCTGCACGGTTCAGGGTATAGAAGTGGAAGTCTTTCACCCCTTCGCGGCTGAGGATTTTTACCATGTCCATCGCGATATTCGCGCCGACCATTTTGCGGGTTTCGGCATCGTCATCCAGCCCTTCAAACATGCTGTTCATCCAGTGAGGCACGCGCACGTTGGTCATGGTGGCAAAGCGGGTCAGCTGTTTGAAGTTAGAAACCGGCAGGATCCCCGGCACGATCTCTACATCAATGCCCTGCCCGGCGCAGCGGTCGCGAAAACGCAGGTAGCTTTCCACGTCGAAAAAGAACTGGGTAATGGCGCGGTTTGCACCGGCGTCAATTTTACGTTTCAGGTTAATCAAATCAGACTGCGCGTTTTTGGCTTCGGGATGCACTTCCGGATAAGCCGCCACGGAAATATCAAAGTCGCCGACTTCTTTCAGTAAATGCACCAGATCGGTCGCGTACATGTCCGGCTTGCCGCCACCAGCAGGTAAATCCCCGCGCAGCGCCACAATATGGCGGATACCGCTCTGCCAGTAATCCTGCGCAATCTGGCGCAGTTCATCACGGCTGGCATCAATACAGGTCAGGTGCGGCGCCGCTTCCAGACCGGTGCGTTCTTTAATGCCTTTGATGATGCTGTGCGTGCGGTCGCGCTCACCGGAGTTTGCCCCGTAAGTCACCGATACGAACTTAGGTTTGAGGCTGCTCAGGCGGTCGATTGAGCTCCACAACGTGTCTTCCATCTCGCTGGTTCGTGGCGGGAAAAATTCGAAAGAGACGTTAATCTGACCCTGCAACTCTGCCAGGTTTTGATTCAGCGCTTCGCGCTGGTTTGCGTGGAAAAAGCTCATAAACACTACCTCATGGATCACTGCGTTTTTATTATGGTTCGTTATGATAGACGTTTGGACGTCTAAACGTATAGATAGAAAATGACGGAAAGCGGACAAGGTGTCAACGTTAAAATGATGGCAGAGGATGATTAATCTTCACGCAAACTGAAAGAATTTCACTTTGGCGAAAAGGTACTGTGGGGAAGATGAGGAAAAGTGGAGGTTTTTCACTGCTTCCCCTCCAGAGAGGGGAAGCAGCAAAGGATTACAGAAGTTGCGTCAGGCGGTTAAGGTCTGACTGTAACGCACCTGCGGTAACATCACGCCCGGCACCCGGCCCGCGGATGACCAGAGGATTGTCGCGATACCAGCGGCTTTCGATGGCAAAGACGTTATCGCACGGCAGCAGAGACGCCAGCGGATGGTCTTCACGCACGGCTTCAACGCCGACGCGTGCTTTGCCGTTAGCATCGAAACGCGCCACGTAGCGCAGCACCAGCCCCATTTCACGGGCGGCTTCCAGACGTTGCAACATCTGCTGATTCAGCGCCTCGCCATCTTCAAAGAACTGATCGACTGAGCCGGTGGCACAATCTGCCGGGACCAGAGATTCAACGCGAACCTGCGTCGGCTCGATGTCATATCCCGCCTCACGCGCCAGAATCACCAGCTTGCGCATGACGTCCTGCCCGGATAAATCATCGCGCGGATCCGGCTCGGTCAGCCCCTGCTGCCACGCTAAATCCACCAGTTCAGTGAAAGGCAACGTGCCGTCAAATTGCAGGAACAACCAGGATAAGGTGCCGGAGAAAATGCCGCTGATCGCCAGAATACTGTCGCCGCTTTCGCGTAAATCACGCACCGTATGGTTGACCGGTAAACCCGCGCCGACGGTGGCGTTGTACAACCAATGGCTGTCCGTTTTGGAAAACGCATCACGGATCTGACGGTATTTATTGCTGTCAGACGCACCCGCCAGCTTATTGGCGCTGATCACGTGGAAACCGTAGCTGGCGAAATCGAGATACTGATCCGCCAGTTCAGCGCTGGCTGTCACATCCAGCACCACCAGATCGTCATAAGGGTGCGCACGCATCCACAGGAACAGCGACTCTTCGTCGTGCGCCTGAGATTCGTCATCAAAGAAGGCCAGCGCGCGACTGGCGTCCAGACCTTCGTAATTGAGCAGGCTGCGTTTACTGTCCACCACACCGGCCAGCACAAATTCAAAACCGCTGCGCGCAGAAATGTTCTTTTGCTCACGGGCAAACAGCTCCAGCCAGCGTGAGCCGATATTGCCTTTACCAAACAGCATCAGACCGATTTGTTTTTCAGCGCGGAACAGCGTTTTGTGCAGCCCCTGAATCAGGTGCGCCGTCGGACCGACGCGCAGAACAGCCACCAGGCTGATGCCGTCTTCAGCCTGCCAGATAAATTCGACCGGCTGATCTTTCATTTCCTGATAGAAACGATGGCTGTGCAGCGGATTTTTACACACGCCCGCACCGACCAGCGCCACCAGCGCCAGCCCTTCCCGCAGCGTCAGACGCCCCGGAAGTGCCGCCTCTTCCAGCACCTGCAATGCACTGCCCGCCACTTCGGAGGTGTAGCACAGTTGCAGTAAATTACGGTCGGGATGCACACCGGTACACAGTGGCTTGACCTGCGCACGCTTGAGCAACAGCTCGACGTCTTTGTGCGCCAGACCAAAATCATGACCGGAAGGGATCGCTACTTCGATAAGGCAAATATCATCATGGCTGGTGACAATCTTCGCGCCGGTACCGGACGCCAGCACGCGTTCAATACGCGTTGAGCCCTGCTCAGGCTGGTAGCTGCAACGCAGCTGCAAATCGATATCACTGCCGGAAACAGGCTGTAAAGTGCGGGTATGGAGTACCGGAGCGGCCAGTCGCGCCAGTTCGCTGGCTTCGTCCAGACGCAGCAACGGCAGCAGACAGGCATCTTTGACCTTACGCGGGTCAGCACTGTACACACCGGCGACGTCACTCCAGATGGTCACGCGGCTGGCATCGGCCAGTGCACCGATTTGTGTGGCGGAATAGTCGCTGCCGTTACGGCCAAGCAGCACGGTTTCCCCCGCGTCATTGCGCGAGATAAAACCGGTGACCACCAGATATTGCTGAGGATGTTGTGCAAGAAGCTGTTGCAGCAGCGGATAAGAACGGCCTTCATCCACCTGCGGTTGCGCGGCGCGTTCGGCACGCAGGAATTCGCGCGCGTCCAGCCAGGCTGCCGGTAATTCGAGTTTGCACAAGACCGCAGACATCAGTCGGGCAGACCAGATTTCACCGTGACCGACCACTTCGGCATAAATCGCATCGGTGATCTTGCCGTCGAGCAGCACGGCCAGACGTTCGAGATCGTGAATAAATGAAGCAATAAGCGGCTCGGCCATTTCCGGCGGCAGCAGGCCGGAAATCAAATCACTCTGATAACGGCGCAACGTCTGCTGGACCTGATGCGCGGAAATCCTGTCGGTCTGGCTAAGCTTCAGCCAGCTGATCAGCTGGTTAGTGGTGCTGCCCGCCGCCGAGACAACCATCATGTCGCCCGGTTTGGCGTATTCGGCCATAATGCCTGCGACGCGCAAATAACATTTCACGTCGGCCAGACTGCTGCCACCAAATTTGTGCAACTGCCGGCTTCCCGCCGGTGCTGCGACCGCTATTGCATTCATACTTACCTCGTTGCCACTGACTGGAATGCGTGTTCCAGATCAGCAATCAAATCTTCACTGTCTTCAAGACCTACAGAAATTCGGAGCAAGCTGTCAGAAATCCCGGCGGCTTTACGCGCTTCGGGCGCCATACCCGCGTGCGTCATGGTTGCGGTATGAGAAATCAGGCTTTCGACACCTCCCAAGGATTCTGCGAGGGTAAATAACTTCAATTCTTTCAGGAAATGACGCAGCTGCGCCTCATCACCCTTAAATTCAAAACTGATCATGGCACCAAAACCGCGTTGCTGGCGGCGGGCAATATCATGCCCCTGGTTTTCCGGCAGCGACGGATGATACAGCTTTTTGACCTGCGTTTGCTTCTGTAAATAGGCAACAATCGCCAGCGCATTTTCCTGCTGCTGCTTCACGCGCACCGTTAAGGTACGCAGGCCACGCAACAACAGATAACTGTCGAAGGCCGCTGCCGTCACGCCGATGTTATTCGCCCACCAGGCCAGTTCAGTCGCATGTTCAGCGGTCTTAGATATTACCGTACCGGCGACCACATCAGAATGCCCGTTAAGATATTTAGTACAAGAATGGACGACTAAATCCGCGCCAAGCTGCAACGGGTTCTGTAACGCCGGGCTGAGGAAGGTGTTATCCACCACCGTTAACGCACCCGCTGCGTGCGATGCGGCGCAAATAGCTTCGATATCCACCACGCGCAACAGCGGATTGCTTGGCGATTCGATCAGCACCAGCGCCGGCTTTTCCTTCAGCGCGTCAGCCAGCGCCTGCGGATCGCCCTGATCGACAAACAGCACGCGATACGCACCGCGCTTGCTCAGGCTGTCAAACAAACGGTAACTGCCGCCGTAGCAATCGTGCGGGGCCAGCAGTAAATCGCCGGGTTTCAAAAAGACCGTACACACCAGATGAATCGCAGACATGCCACTGCTGGTCAGTACCGCGCCCGCACCGCCTTCCAGATCGGCCAGCGCACGCTGCGCAATATCACGCGTCGGATTACCGCGGCGTGAATAATCGTGGGCCCTTGGCTGATTGAAATCTTCAAAGTTGTAGGTGCTGGAAAGCGAGATTGGCGGAACTACACAACCATATTGCTGATCATTGTTCAGGCCACTGCCCACGGCAATGGTGGCTTGCTTGTGCGTCATAGTCTTTTTCTTCCTGCGATGTGCGAAGGGTGAGATGACAAAGAGTAACGCCCGGAGTTATAGACGTCAATACATCTGGACATCTAAACTTCTTTGCGTATAGATTGAGCAACAGAGCAATACCCGCTAAAATTATGGCGTTATGCGAATGTCTGGCCGATCCCGGACGCACAGGTAACCGGTCACGGCCCTGCGTCGGGCGACAAAATGAAGAATGCCACGGGGAAAATCGTGAGATAACCCTGTTAAATACGGACATTTATTTAGTGAGAACAGTGAAAATCGGGCATAATCACCGGGTTTTCAGAATTTTATTTTTTGATAAATTTAAGGTGTCCCATGGCTGAGTGGAACGGCGAATATGTCAGCCCTTACGCTGAACACGGTAAGAAAAGCGAACAAGTTAAGAAAATTACGGTATCCATTCCGCTGAAAGTCCTCAAAATCCTCACCGATGAACGCACTCGTCGCCAGGTGAATAACCTGCGTCACGCGACCAACAGTGAATTATTGTGCGAGGCTTTCCTGCACGCCTTTACCGGTCAGCCTTTACCGAATGACGAAGACCTGCGTAAAGAACGCAGTGACGAAATCCCGGAAGCGGCGAAGATCCTGATGCGTGAACTGGGTGTGGATCCTGATACCTGGGAATATTGATAGCGCTGAGCGCAGCTGAACATGCCCGTGCGGACGATTGTGCGGGTTTCAGTGTCTGTGATGATTAACGCTGAGTCGTGATCAGGAAGGTTTGTCTGGCGGGAAGTGAAACTGCAGGCAACAAAAAAGGCGCCATCGGCGCCTTTTTTTGCTCTCAAGCCAGCAATATTACTTGCTGCTTGGCATGCTGAAACGCTTGTTGAAGCGGTCAACACGGCCACCGGTAGCGACTTCACGTTGCTTACCAGTGTAGAACGGGTGACATTCGCCACAAACGTCCAGGTTCAGATCGTGACCCACAGTTGAGTGAGTTTTGATAACATTACCGCATGAGCAGTTTGCAGTAATTTCTACGTATTTAGGGTGAATACCTTGTTTCATGGGAAAACCTCTTCTTAAGGCCGCGTCGCTATCCAACCCTGTTCCGTCAGACACCACGCGTAGTGGATGATAGGCTTTGAGTACGAAATGCACCAAAGGCGGCGAATCATACAGAATCTCTGAGAACCGCGCAATCATGTTCATGCATTTCGAAGGACTCAGTGTACACTATCTCGTCATTTTTTTAAAGTCTGGACCCCCGATGCCTGTTGCCCACGTTGCTTTACCTGTTCCGCTTGCCCGTACTTTTGATTATTTATTGCCGCCCGACATGCAGGTCACGCAGGGTTGCCGGGTCAGTGTGCCTTTTGGTAAACGCGATGCAATTGGCATTGTCACGAAGATCAGCGATTCCAGCGAGTTTGGCCTGGAGAAGCTGAAACCGGTGCGTGAGGTCCTCGACCGTACCAGCCTCTTTACTCCCGACTTGTGGCGCATTCTGTTCTGGGCTGCCGACTATTACCATTTTCCGATTGGTGAAGTGCTGTTCCACGCGCTGCCGGTATTATTGCGCCAGGGAAAACCCGCTGAACTGACGCCGTTGTGGCAGTGGTTTGCCACTGAACAAGGCCGCGCGACCCCGCTCGACAGCCTGAAGCGTGCGCCAAAGCAGCAACAGGCGATGGCCGCGCTGATGCAAAAGCCGGTGTATCGCCATCAGGTCGCCGATCTTGATCTCACGGATACCGCATTGCAGGCATTGCGCGCCAAAGGGCTGACCGATTTACGCAGTATCGCGCCCGATGCAGCGGACTGGCGCAAAGATTTTTCAGTCGTGGGCGAGCGTTTGCGGCTTAACACCGAGCAGGCCACTGCCGTCGGTGCTATCCGCAGCGAAGATCAGCAGTTTTCCGCCTGGCTGCTGGCCGGGGTGACGGGTTCGGGCAAAACCGAAGTGTATCTCAGCGTGCTGGAAAATATTCTCGAACAGGGTCGGCAGGCGCTGGTGATGGTGCCGGAAATCGGCCTGACGCCGCAGACTATTGCCCGCTTCAGGGAGCGTTTCAGTGCGCCGGTTGATGTCCTGCATTCCGGCCTCAATGACAGCGAACGTCTTGCCGTCTGGCTGCGTGCGCGTAACGGTGAAGCGGGGATCGTCATCGGCACGCGTTCTTCTTTATTTACGCCTTTCGCCCGCCTCGGGGTGATCATTATTGATGAAGAACACGACAGCTCTTATAAGCAGCAGGAGGGCTGGCGCTATCACGCCCGTGATCTGGCGGTCTACCGTGCCCATGCCGAAAATATTCCGATTATCATGGGCTCGGCCACACCGGCGCTGGAAACCTTGCACAACGTCGAGTTGGGGAAATATCGCCAGCTGAAACTGACCAAACGTGCCGGTAACGCCAAACTCGCCCGCCAGAATTTGCTCGATCTGAAAGGAATGCAGCTGAAAGTCGGGTTATCGCAGCCGCTGATCCAAAAGATGCATGAACATCTGAAAGCCGATAATCAGGTGATGCTGTTTCTCAACCGCCGTGGCTATGCGCCTGCGCTGCTGTGCCATGAATGCGGCTGGATTGCCGAATGTCAGCGCTGCGACCACTATTACACGATCCACCAGAACCAGCGGCAGTTACGCTGCCACCATTGCGACAGCCAGCGTGCGGTGCCGCACCAGTGCCCGCACTGCGGCTCGACGCAGCTGGTTTCGGTGGGCGTCGGTACGGAACAGCTGGAAAATGAGCTGGCCCCGCTCTTTCCCGATACCCCCATCACCCGTATCGACCGCGATACCACCAGCCGTAAAGGCTCGCTGGAACTGCATCTGAATGAAATCCATCGCGGCGGTGCACGTATTCTTATCGGTACGCAAATGCTGGCGAAAGGGCATCACTTCCCGGACGTCACACTGGTGTCTTTATTAGACGTCGACGGCGCGCTGTTCTCGGCGGATTTCCGTTCTGCCGAGCGATTTGCCCAGCTCTATACGCAGGTTTCAGGACGTGCAGGCCGCGCCGGTAAACAGGGCGAAGTGGTGCTGCAAACTCATCATCCTGAACACCCGCTGTTGCAGGTTCTGTTGCAAAAAGGCTACGACGAATTTGCCAGGCAGACGCTTGCTGAGCGTAAAAGCGTCTTCCTGCCGCCTTATACCAGCCATATTCTGATTCGCTCTGAAGATCATGATAATCAGCAATCGGCGCTTTTCCTCCAGCAGTTACGTAATCTTCTGGAATCCAGCCCCCTGAAAGATGATTCGCTGTGGATTTTGGGGCCGGTTCCGGCGCTTGCCGCCAAACGTAACGGACGCTTCCGCTGGCAACTGTTATTACAGCATCCTTCCCGCCGGGTTTTACAGCATCTGATCAAGAGTTCTCAGCCACTTATCGCCAGCCTTCCTCAGGCCAGAAAAGTGAAATGGACGCTGGATGTGGATCCGATTGACAGCTAATCCGCAGGTAGCCCCGGTTTTTCTGCGGGGTGGATCGAAAAAAAGCATCTGCATCACACTTTTAATGCAAATTAGGTAACAAATCCTACTCACATTCTGTTTAGAATGTGATGAGCTACACAGCACGCAGGGGTAGCAGGTGAGGAATGTTGATGTTGTCGTGTCCGTTTGATGCAGTTGCAAGGAGAGATGCGTTGGAGCACAAGAAAGAATTACCCGCCGCGACAATGAAAGATGTGGCTGAACAGGCAGGCGTTTCAACAGCAACGGTATCCCGCGCGTTAATGAATCCGGAAAAAGTTTCCGCTTCCACCCGTCAGAAAGTGGATCAGGCCGTCATGGCCGTGGGCTATTCGCCCCATGCCATGTCGCGCAATTTAAAACGCAACGAATCACGCACCATTCTGGTGATCGTCCCGGACATCTGCGATCCGTTTTTTGCAGATTTGATCCAGGGGATCGAACGCACCGCCGCGCAAAGTGGCTATCTGGTGCTGATCGGCGATTGCGCTCACCAGAACCAGCAAGAAAAAACCTTTATCAATCTGATCATCACCAAACAAATTGACGGCATGCTGCTGCTCGGCTCGGATTTACCTTTCGATGCCAGTAAAGAAGAACAGCGAAATTTGCCGCCGATGGTGATGGCCAATGAATTTGCCCCGGAACTTGAACTGCCGACCGTTCACATTGATAACCTGACTGCCGCATTTGAAGCCGTACATTACCTTCTGAAGCTGGGTCATCAGCGCATTGCCTGTATCGCCGGGCCGAAACATATGCCGCTGTGCCAGTACCGTTCACAAGGTTATATTCAGGCGTTGCGTCGTAATGGCATGAGCGTTGAGAGCGCTCTGACCGTTCATGGTGATTTCAGCTATGAATCAGGCGCGCTGGCGCTGACAGAGCTGATGTCACTGCCGACACCGCCGACGGCGATTTTCTGTCACAACGACGTGATGGCGATTGGCGCCATGTTCCAGGCAAAGAAAATGGGGCTGCGTATTCCGCAAGATCTGTCGATTGTCGGCTTCGATGACATCAAGGCCAGCCAGTTCACCGATCCTCCGCTGACCACCGTGGCGCAGCCAAGGTTCCAGCTGGGTCGTCAGGCCATGTTATTATTACTCGAGCAGTTGCAGGGAAATCCGGTACAAAACGGTTCACTGCTGCTCGACAGCGAACTCATCGTGCGTGAAAGTACTGCGGCGCCCAAAGCGTGAGTCATTTTTTATCCCACCATGAAGTTTTAATTTCAGTAAATGTTCAGGGTTAAGTAACATGACGCACTTCTTCTTTAATCATCACGACACAGCGAAACGATAGTGGCACAGAAAGACTATGTAAGCCGTGGGCGCTCAGGAGCGCGGCGGAAAAGTACCAGCCGGAGTAAAAAACGCAATTCCACAACGATCTCCAAAACCATGGTGGTGTTAGCCGTTGCGGTGCTGGTGGTGTTTGTCGGTGGCCTCTATTTTATTGCTCACAATAAGCATGAAGAAGCGGTCGTGGTGCCAACGCATCCTGTCCGTCCGGGTAACGGATTGCCTCCTAAGCCTGAAGAACGCTGGCGTTATATTAAAGAACTGGAAAACCGCCAGATGGGTGTGACCACGCCGACAGAACCGACGGCGGGTGGTCAGGTGGAATCCAAAACTCAGCTGACGCCGGAACAGCGCCAGTTGCTCGAGCAAATGCAGGCCGATATGCGCCAGACGCCGACACAGCTGTCTGAAGTGCCGTATAACGATCCAAATCAGGTCACGCGTACGACGACGGCACCTGCGCAGCGTCAGGTTCAGCAACAGCAGCAGCAACCGACCTATGCACAGCAGCAGCCGGTGCAGACTCAGCCGCGCCAGGTTCAGCAACAACCTGCGTACACGCCGCAAACGCAGCCAGTACGCGCGCCGCAGGCTCAGGCTCAGGCTCAGGCTCAGACACAACCGGTACAGCAGAAACCTAAACCTGTGCCGAAAGAAACCGTGAAAGAACAGCCTAAAACACAGCAACCGGCCGCCATCACACAGGTGACGCCGGAGAAACCTAAAGAGCAGGAAAAGACCCAGCGCTTTATGGTTCAGTGCGGTTCTTTCCACGGCACCGAGCAGGCAGAATCTCAGCGTGCGAAGCTGGCCTTTGAAGGTTTTGAAGGCCGTATCACGACCGGCGGTGGCTGGAATCGTGTGGTGATCGGCCCTTATAACAATCGTTCCGGTGCCGACAGCACCTTAGCCCGCCTGAAGAACGCAGGCATCTCCGGTTGCATTCCCCTCGCAACCGGGGGTTGAAAACCCGTAATCCTTCCCCAATCTATACTTTCAATATGCCTCGTAAGCTTGTGAGACACCCAGCGTGTCCCACAAGCCTGCGGGGATCTTTCCCGTCTGCAACGAGGAACCGCTCGTGACAACAATTGTAAGTGTACGCCGCAACGGCAAGGTCGTTATCGGTGGTGATGGCCAGGCCACATTGGGAAATACCGTCATGAAGGGCAACGTCAAAAAAGTACGTCGCCTGTATAACGATAAAGTGATCGCGGGCTTTGCTGGCGGTACAGCGGATGCGTTCACGCTGTTTGAGCTGTTCGAGCGCAAGCTGGAAATGCATCAGGGTCATCTGGTGAAAGCGGCCGTAGAACTGGCGAAAGACTGGCGTACCGACCGTATGCTGCGCCGTCTCGAAGCGCTGCTGGCCGTCGCCGATGAAAACGCGTCGCTTATCATCAGCGGCAACGGTGATGTTATTCAGCCAGAAAACGATCTGATCGCCATTGGTTCCGGTGGCCCGTATGCACAGGCAGCAGCCCGCGCACTGCTGGAAAATTCAGAGCTGGGCGCCCGCGACATCGTGGAAAAATCGCTGAGTATCGCCGGTGACATCTGCATCTACACCAACCAATTCCACACCATCGAAGAATTGTCTTCTAAAGCGTAAGGATCGAAAATTATGTCTGAGATGACCCCGCGCGAGATCGTCAGCGAACTAGACAGCTACATCATTGGCCAGGACAAAGCGAAACGTGCCGTGGCCATTGCCCTGCGTAACCGCTGGCGTCGCATGCAGCTCGACGAAGCGCTGCGCCATGAAGTCACCCCGAAAAACATTCTGATGATCGGTCCGACCGGTGTGGGTAAAACCGAAATCGCCCGCCGTCTGGCGAAACTGGCGAACGCACCGTTCATCAAAGTCGAAGCGACCAAATTCACCGAGGTCGGTTATGTCGGTAAAGAAGTGGATTCTATTATCCGCGATTTGACCGACTCCGCCGTGAAAATGGTGCGCCTGCAATCCATCGAAAAGAACCGTTTCCGCGCCGAAGAACTGGCCGAAGAACGTATTCTGGATGTGCTGATCCCGCCGGCGAAAAACAACTGGGGCCAGGCAGACGAAACCCAGGAACCTTCTGCCGCGCGCCAGAATTTCCGCAAAAAACTGCGTGAAGGCCAGCTCGACGACAAAGAAATTGAAATCAGTCTGGCTTCCGGACCTGTGGGCGTGGAAATCATGTCCCCGCCGGGCATGGAAGAGATGACGAACCAGCTTCAGTCCATGTTCCAGAACATGGCCGGGCAGAAACAAAAACCGCGCAAACTGAAAATCAAAGAAGCCTACAAGCTGTTGGTTGAAGAAGAAGCGGCAAAACTGGTGAATCCGGAAGATCTGAAAGAACAGGCGATAGAAGCCGTCGAGCAGCACGGTATTGTGTTTATCGATGAGATCGACAAAATCTGTAAACGCGGCGGCCAGAGCTCCGGCCCGGATGTTTCCCGCGAAGGTGTTCAGCGCGACCTGCTGCCGCTGGTGGAAGGCTGCACAGTCTCTACTAAACACGGCATGGTGAAAACAGATCACATCCTGTTTATCGCTTCCGGTGCGTTCCAGACTGCCAGCCCGTCAGATTTGATCCCTGAACTGCAGGGGCGTCTGCCTATTCGCGTTGAACTGCAGGCGCTGTCGACTGAAGACTTCGAACGCATTCTGACCGAACCGAGTGCTTCGCTGACTCATCAGTACAAAGCATTGATGGCAACCGAAGGCGTCACCATTGATTTCACCGCTGACGGTATCCGCCGTATCGCCGAAGCCGCATGGCAGGTCAACGAAACCACCGAAAACATTGGTGCCCGTCGTTTGCATACGGTTCTTGAGCGTCTGATGGAAGATATCTCTTACGACGCGAGCGAAAGCAACGGTATTTCCATAAACATTGATGCAGATTATGTTAGGAGCCACCTTGATCAGCTGGTAGCTGATGAAGATCTGAGCCGTTTTATCTTATAATTTGCTCATACGTTCCGAAAGTGATCTTCAGGGAGGCGTTTGCCTCCCTGATTTTTTTTAGATTTCGGACTGACTTGTTCACCTGAGCGAATCCATCTATGAGCACTATGACTCCCTGCACTCCGACGACGCCCGCCCGCGCCTGGCTCGAAAGCCTGCGTCCCAAAACGCTGCCTCTGGCTTTTGCCTCTATCGTGATGGGTTCGGCCATTGCCAGCCTGCAAGGCGTTTTCCATCCGCTGACGGCGTTGCTGGCGCTGCTCACCGCCGGGTGTCTGCAAATCCTGTCCAATCTGGCGAATGATTATGGCGATGCCGAAAAAGGCAGCGATACGCCCGATCGTGTCGGGCCTTTGCGCGGCATGCAAAAAGGGATGATTACCGCCTCACAAATGAAACACGCGATTATGCTCACCATCGCGCTGACCATTATTTGTGGCGTCGCGCTGATCGCCGTGGCCTGTCATAAACCCAGCGACGTAGTCGGTTTTCTGATCCTCGGGCTGCTGTCGATTGGCGCGGCAATCACCTATACCGTGGGGACGCGCCCTTACGGTTATATGGGCCTCGGTGATATTTCGGTGCTGATTTTCTTTGGCTGGATAAGCGTTGCCGGTACGTTCTATTTGCAGGCGGGATACTTCGACTGGATTGTGATGCTGCCAGCGACGGCGACCGGCCTGCTCTCCACTGCGGTGCTCAACATTAACAACCTGCGTGATATCGACACCGACAGCGCCAATGGCAAGAACACGCTGGCCGTCCGTCTGGGGCCGGTCAATGCGCGTCGTTATCACACGGTGATTCTGACGGCCGCCGCAATTTGTCTGGCGGTATTCTCTGCCGTATATCTGCATCACTGGACCGGCTGGCTGTTTCTTCTGGCCGTACCTGTGCTGGCAATCCATATCCGCCGGGTGAATCGCGCAAAAACCTCAATGGAAGTACGCCCTCTGCTGGAGCACATGGTAAAAGCTGCGTTACTGACTAACGTATTGTTTGCAGTGGGTCTGTTACTGAATTGAAGAAAAGTGGCCTGGCGTGCGCTAATCGGGTCACTTTTCACATTTAACAATTGATGATTTTGCCAACATCCGCCGATAAGGGATATACTGAACGTTCATGCAGCAACCAGATGAAATCCTATGAAATACGATACTTCCGAACTTTGCGATATCTACCATGAAGAAGTGAATGTTGTCGAACCCCTGTTCTCCAACTTTGGTGGCCGTACTTCATTTGGCGGGCAAATCACGACAGTGAAGTGTTTCGAAGACAATGGCTTGCTTTATGACTTGCTGGAAGAGAATGGTCGTGGCCGCGTGTTGGTGGTCGATGGCGGCGGTTCTGTTCGTCGTGCATTACTTGATGCCGGTCTGGCACGTCAGGCATTGCAAAACGAATGGGAAGGCATTTTGATTTACGGTGCGGTTCGTCAGGTGGATGACCTGGAAGAGCTCGACCTTGGCATTCAGGCTATGGCGGCCATTCCGGCTGGCGCAGGCAGTGAGGGGATCGGCGAAAGCGACATTCGTGTTAATTTCGGCGGCGTGACCTTCTTCTCCGGCGACCACTTGTATGCTGATAACACCGGTATCATCCTGTCAGAAGACCCGCTCGATATCGAATAACCTTCGCTTACAGCAACAAAAAAGGACGCCTGGGCGTCCTTTTTTATTTGGAAAATGAAGCCGTTAGACTTCTTCCATTTTTCCCAACAGTGCACGCAGACGATCCTGCCAGACATGTTGCTCTTCTTTCAGCTGTGCGTTTTCGCGCACCAGCGACTCGTGATTACCACTCGCCTGCTGAACTTCATGAGACAAGGTGTTGTTTTGCTCTTTCAGTTCTTCGATTTCCATCTGCAACAGAGTAATGGTATCGATCGCTTGCTGAACTTTAGCTTCTAGTTTCTCAAATACTTCAAATGACATTTTTCGGTCCCCTTATGTTCGCAAGGCGCACATCTTATGTTCTGCCGCATCGTCCGGACACGGCTCAAAAATTCCTGCACTTCGCCGATTTCTATAATAAATTCAAATCGCAATAACGTTTGAACTTCACCGGGATTTCAAAAAAACGGCGGGTGTCTTAACGAGTGATTGTATGTAGCCAGCCTTGCCCTGTCTACCAAGAACCCCTCTCTGCACGCAGTCTGTTGCAATTTTGACGGGCTGAGTATCAGGAAATGCTTAAAAAGCAGAGTCACCCTCCAGAAATGTCAGCGAATACCGAATACCCTGAGCGCCATCCGACATGCGCGTTTAGCTTCACAGCCTTCACGGGAATGTCACGGTGTGGGCTTTTTACCGGTCGGCAGGACCTTTCAACACGCGAAATCGCTCATTTTTATGACACAACACACAAAAATCGATTTCGCTATTTCTCGTTTATGCTCGTTAACGATAAATTCACATTACGTTCTCATTTAATGATGAACGGCAAAATCCGATTACGTTCACGTACGCATAACAGAAAAACTATAACTAACCATTAACATCATCCTTAGCAGGATCCAACTATGAGCCAAACCATGAGTTCCACATTAAAAGGTCAGTGCATCGCTGAGTTTCTGGGTACCGGGCTTATCATTTTCTTTGGTGCGGGTTGTGTCGCAGCAATGAAACTGGCCGGTGCTACCTTTGGCCAGTGGGAAATTAGCATTATCTGGGGTCTGGGTGTGGCAATGGCCATCTACCTGACCGCAGCGATTTCAGGCGCACACCTGAACCCGGCGGTGACCGTCGCGTTATGTTTGTTTGCAAACTTTGAAGGACGCAAAGTTCTGCCTTACATCGTGGCGCAGGTCGCCGGTGCCTTCTGTGCCGCAGCGCTGGTCTACGGTCTTTACTACAACCTGTTCTTCGATTTCGAGCAAAGCCATAATATGGTGCGCGGCAGTGTCGAAAGTCTGGATCTGGCCGGTATCTTCTCCACCTATCCAAACCCGCACATCAGCGTACTGCAGGCCTTCCTGGTTGAAACGGTGATCACTGCCATTCTGATGGCGCTGATCCTCGGCCTGACGGATGACGGCAACGGCATTCCACGCGGCCCGCTGGCTCCGCTGCTGATCGGTATTCTGATCGCGGTTATCGGTGCGTCAATGGGTCCGTTAACCGGCTTCGCACTGAACCCGGCGCGTGATTTCGGTCCGAAAGTGTTCGCTTACTTCGCTGGCTGGGGCAAAGTCGCCTTCACCGGTGCACGTGATATTCCTTACTTCCTGGTTCCGATTTTTGGCCCGCTGCTCGGCGCTTCACTCGGTGCCATCGCGTACAAAGCGTTGATTGGTCGTCATCTGCCACATCAGATCAATGATATTGCAGATGAAAAAGCGCCTCAGCCTTCCAAACAGCGTAAAGCCTGATCGGCTAAACTGTTCCAAAGCTAACTTATTCGCAGGATGAAAATTATGTCAGCAGATACGACTCACGAAAAAAAATACATCGTCGCACTTGATCAGGGTACAACCAGCTCACGCGCCGTAGTTCTGGATCACGATGCCAACATCGTCAGCGTTTCACAGCGCGAATTCACCCAGATCTACCCGAAATCCGGCTGGGTGGAACATGACCCGATGGAAATCTGGTCTTCCCAGAGCTCGGTACTGGTAGAAGTGCTGGCGAAAGCCGACATCAACTCCGATCAGATCGCCGGTATCGGTATCACCAACCAGCGTGAAACCACCATCGTGTGGGAAAAAGAAACCGGCAAGCCGATTTATAACGCGATTGTGTGGCAATGCCGTCGTACTGCTGACATCTGTGAAAAGCTGAAGAAAGACGGGATGGAAGAGTACATCCGTCATAACACCGGTCTGGTGGTTGACCCGTACTTCTCTGGTACCAAACTGAAATGGATCCTCGACCACGTTGAAGGTTCCCGTGAACGCGCTGCACGCGGCGAACTGTTGTTCGGCACCGTGGATACCTGGCTGGTGTGGAAAATGACTCAGGGACGTGTTCACGTTACTGATTACACTAACGCCTCGCGTACCATGATGTTCAACATTCATAATCTGGAATGGGATGAACGTATGCTGGAAGTGCTGGATATTCCGCGCGCCATGCTGCCGGAAGTTCGCCCTTCTTCTGAAATTTACGGTCAGACCAACATCGGGGGTAAAGGCGGTACGCGTATTCCTATCGCCGGTATCGCCGGTGACCAGCAGGCCGCGCTGTATGGTCAGCTGTGCGTACAACCGGGTATGGCGAAAAATACCTATGGTACTGGCTGCTTCCTGCTGATGAACACCGGCACAGAAGCAGTAACCTCCAAAAATGGCCTGCTGACGACGATTGCCTGTGGTCCGCGAGGCGAAGTGAATTATGCGCTGGAAGGTGCGGTATTCGTCGGGGGTGCCTCCATTCAGTGGCTGCGCGACGAACTGAAATTGATCAGCGATGCCACAGACTCCGAATATTTCGCCAGCAAAGTGAAAGACACCAACGGCGTGTATGTGGTGCCTGCCTTCACCGGCCTTGGCGCCCCTTACTGGGACCCGTATGCCCGTGGCGCGATCTTCGGTCTGAGCCGTGGTGCAAACAGCAACCACATCATCCGTGCAACGCTGGAGTCTATCGCCTATCAGACGCGTGACGTGCTCGATGCCATGCAGGCTGATTCCGGTACCCGCCTGCAGTCTCTGCGCGTGGATGGCGGTGCGGTAGCGAACAACTTCCTGATGCAATTCCAGTCAGACATTCTCGGTACCCGCGTTGAGCGCCCTGCCGTTCTGGAAGTCACCGCGCTGGGTTCTGCTTTCCTTGCCGGGCTGGCCGTCGGTTTCTGGAACGATCTGGACGAAGTGCGCAGCAAAGCGACCATCGAACGTGAATTCCGCCCAAGCATTGAAACCACAGAACGTAATGTACGCTACAAAGGCTGGCAAAAAGCCGTGGCACGCGTTCGTTCATGGGAAGATCACGACGAGTAATCGCCGCCTTTTTTTCGCCAACACCTTCTTGAAAACTCCCCGTCGGGGAGTTTTTTTATGCGCCTTTCCCATTGTGCTAAAATCCCCCGCACAGATGAGCCTTTGCCTCACCGATCTCTTTTTTCTTCCTACAGGCTTTCCAATGAAACGTGAATTAGCAATCGAGTTCTCCCGCGTGACCGAAGCGGCCGCCCTGGCTGGGTATAAATGGCTTGGCCGTGGCGATAAAAACCTCGCTGACAACGCCGCCGTTCAGGCGATGCGCATCATGCTTAATAACGTCGATATCGATGGCACCATCGTGATTGGCGAAGGGGAAATTGACGAAGCGCCAATGCTGTATATCGGCGAAAAAGTCGGAACAGGCCGCGGCGATGCCGTGGATATCGCCGTCGATCCTATTGAAGGTACCCGCATGACGGCAATGGGGCAATCCAATGCACTGGCCGTTCTGGCCGTCGGCGATAAAGGCTCGTTCCTCAATGCGCCGGATATGTACATGGAAAAAATCGCCGTCGGGCCCGGCGCAAAAGGCGCGATTAATCTGGATCTGACGCTGGCGGAAAACCTCGCAAATGTTGCCCGCGCGCTAAACAAACCGCTGACTGAGCTGACCGTGGCCGTGCTGGCGAAACCGCGTCACGACGAGGCGATTCGAGAAATGCTGGCGGCCGGAGTACGGGTTTTTGCCTTCCCGGACGGCGATGTGGCAGCCACTATTCTCACCTGCATGCCGGACAGTGAAGTTGATGTGTTGTATGGCATTGGCGGCGCGCCGGAAGGGGTGATTTCCGCCGCGGTGATCCGCGCGCTGGACGGTGACATGCAGGGCCGCTTACTGGCACGACATGACGTGAAAGGCGATACCCCGGAAAACCGCCGCATAGGCGAAGAAGAGCTGACACGCTGTCAGGCGATGGGCATTGAAGCAGGCAAAGTGCTGCAACTGGATGATATGGCGCGTAATGACAACGTGATTTTCTCTGCGACCGGCATTACCAAGGGGGATCTGCTGGAAGGCATCAGCCGTCAGGGAAATATGGCGACGACCGAAACGCTGCTGATCCGGGGTAAATCCCGCACCATCCGTCGTATACGTTCGACGCATTATCTCGACCGTAAAGACGCCGCACTGCACGCGTTTATCATCTGAAGCGAGACAAGAAAGGCAAAAGCAGAGCACCTGGCTCTGCTTTTTTTCACCTGAGGAGAGGCTTAAACCCGATGCCCTTGCTCCTGAAGACGATTCGACATCGGCCACCAGCACAGCAAAATCAGTAACGACATCGAAAACATCAGCAACCCCAGACTGAACTGACCGGTTTGCGGCAACATCGCCGATAACCATGCCACCAGCCCCGATCCCATATTTTGTAATCCGCCCACCAGCGCACCAGCCGCACCGGCGAGATACGGGAAAGGCTCCATCGCGCCGGTGGTCGCCAGCGGGAATAACATCCCTGCACCAAAGAAGAACAAGGAGGCCGGAACGATCAGCGTCCAGATGTTCATGATGCCCAGCCAGCCGGGGATCCACATCGTCAGGCCCGCCAGCAGACAGCTGATCACAGAATGCCACATGAGCTGCTGGAAACTTTTCTCAGAACGTCCGGCATACCAGGCGCCAAAAAATGCCGCCGGGATCGGCAGAATAAACAGAATACTGACCATGACGCCGCTCAGCCCGAGAACGCCGCCCATCAGCACGCCGCAGCTGGCCTCAAACACCGCCACACCGGCCAGCGCACCCACCAGCATCACCAGATAACGACTGAAGTTACCGTCCGCCAGCAGCAAGCGCAGACTGCTGAGCATTTTACGAGGCTGATGGTCAGCAGTGAATTCAGGACGGGTTTCCGGCAACCAGCGGTACATTGAAAATGCAACGCCTGCGCAAAGCATCAGCAGAAAACCAAAGCTGGCGCGCCAGCCTAACCATGCAGACAGCGCGCCACCAATCACCGGCGCAAGCAACGGGCTGATCAGAATCCCCATATTCAGCAAACTGTTGGCGTGGCGTAACGCCCCACCACTGTAAAGGTCACGCGGCATTGTCCGCGCCATCACGCCCGCCACGCCGGTTCCCATTCCCTGCACCGCACTGGCCACGATCAGCATATTGAGGCTGGAGGACATCATCGCGCCCGCGGCACCCACCAGAAAAACCATCAACCCGGCCAGGATCACCGGCTTGCGACCAATGTTGTCTGACAGTGGCCCATAGACCAGCTGCGAAGCCCCGTAGGTGATCAGATACGCGGCCATCACCCGCTGCACCGCGCCGGGTTTAACCGACAGACTGGTCGCCATATCGGCGATATTCGGCACGTAAATGGTTTGCGCCATCTGACCGACGGCCACCAGCAAAATCAACATTACCAGCAGGTGAATGTTTTCCAGATTTTTCATTTTTCAGTTCATTATCAAATGGAGTAGGGAAAGTGCAGAATAAATAACCGGTAAATCCGTTTATCTTACGGCGGCGCATAAGTTAACAAATTAAGATGAATAAGCGAGTGTTGCGGCAAACTCTCCGGTGCAACGGATGGCAGCAAGGGGAGCCACTGGTGTAACGCACAGTGTACGAATTTCGACAACAGATAACGGCAGAGGAACAGGCTGATAACATTTAACCGATAAGGGATCGGAAAAAATTGAAATAAAATCAGCACCTACATTCGGTAATCAAAAAAGACGGGAGTTTTTATGGCTGACTGGGTCACGGGAAAAGTCACAAAAGTTGAGCACTGGACGGATAATTTGTTCAGCATCACGGTCAATGCGCCAGCCGATCCTTTTACCGCAGGTCAGTTTGCGAAACTCTCTCTGGAGATAGACGGCGAGCGGGTACAGCGTGCCTATTCCTATGTAAATCCCCCATCCAGCGCTGATTTGGAGTTCTATCTGGTCAACGTGCCGGAAGGGAAGCTCAGCCCTAAACTGCACGTCATGCAGCCCGGCGACGAGATTCAGATCACCAAAGAGGCCGCAGGATTTTTCGTGATTGATGAAGTTCCGGAATGTGACCAGCTGTGGATGCTGGCGACCGGCACCGCCATCGGGCCGTATCTGTCCATTTTGCAGGAGGGCCAGGGGCTGGAACGTTTTAAACACATCGTTCTGGTTCACGCCGCGCGTTTCTCCGCCGATCTCAGCTATTTGCCTCTGATGCAGGAACTACAACGCCGTTATGAGGGCAAACTGCGCATTCAAACCGTCGTCAGCCGCGAAGAAATCTCAGGTTCACTGTCTGGCCGTGTACCGGCGCTGATTGAAAGCGGTGCGCTCGAGGAGGCCGTTGGCCTGAAAATGTCAGCGGAAGACAGCCACGTTATGCTGTGCGGAAATCCTCAGATGGTGCGCGATACCCAGCAGGTTCTGAAAGATACCCGGGGCATGCGCAAACACCTGAAACGTAAACCGGGCCATATGACCAGCGAACATTACTGGTAGATTTCGCCGCAACGTTATTTGAATTTGACCTCGTCCGGCTCCGGGCCAAAGCGATTTGTGCCCGGCGTCCCCACGAAAGCGCCACAGTCGACGATCAGCATGATGAAAATCACCGAAGGCGCCAGACGGCCTAATACCCAGCTCCATGTCTGCGGCATCGCTGCCGCCCAGTTTCCGGCCACCAGCATCCATGCCAGCACAAACAGCAGCGCCCACCATGCCGATTTATTACGGTCATGCAACCTTTTCACCAGCACAGCGGCGGTCGGCCACAGTAAAACCACCAGTGCAAATCCGGCAGACTGATAGGTGACCCATCCCTGTGCAGCAAAGAAAAAATCTGCCGCCATCAGAATCAGCCAGCTGACCATCCAGAGCCAAAAATCCCGTCGGCCCATGCGGCCATTAAAAGAAAACAGTGCGTGCTGTAACGTCATTGACAATCAGTTCCGTAGAAGACAATGGGAGTAAAAAGTGAAGCCGGAGCGAGTGTAACCCAGCGATCGCCGCCATGAGAATGTTTACGGTCTCCTTTTGACATTACCCCCTGATCCCCGCTTTAATCGGTCTATACAGAGAGGATAAGAAAAATACTATGAATGCTGCAAAATCCATTTTATCTCTGGCGCTACCGGTTTTGCTGACGCTCGCAGGCCCGAACATTGCCCTTGCCGATCCGCCCGCTGAACATTCTGGCGCAGAAGAGATGCCGAAAGCACCTTACCTTTTGGCCGGCGCCCCGACGTTCGAAACAACCCTGATCAACTTTCGGGCAAAGTACAATGAAGCCAATCCAACGCAACAGATTGGTGAATTCCGCTCGATAAATGAAAAAGCGGCCAACAGCCCTCTGACCCGCGCGGCCAGTAAAATTAATGAAAATCTGTATGCCTCTACTGCACTTGAAAAAGGCACCGGTAAAATCAAAACGCTGCAAATCACTTATCTTCCTATCCAGGGGGCAGAAGAAAAGGCCGCCCGCACTCTGGCGATGAGCTATATGGCTAACCTGATGCGCCAGTTCGATGCCACCCTTTCGACAGAGCAAAGTGTGGCAAAAGTGGCGTCGTTGATCCAAAAAGGGAAAGGCCAGCAGTTTTATCAGCAGGAAGTTGGCGCGGTCCGTTTTGTGGTTTCGGATAATGGCGAAAAAGGCCTGACGTTTGCCGTTGAGCCGGTCAAGCTGGCCCTGGCTGAGCCATGAGATGACGGTTTTTAATGACGAAAAGCAAAGCCTTTATCTTCAATGATCTCTATACTGTTGCACAGGTAATCTGCTTGTTTGGCAGAAATTTTAATCGACATTCGCGTCCCCTTTTGGAGGAAAAAACATGCGACATCCATTAGTGATGGGTAACTGGAAGCTTAACGGTAGCACCCACATGGTTAACGAACTGATTGCTGCTCTGCGCACTGAACTGAGCACGGTCGAAGGTTGTGGCGTTGCGATTGCTCCACCAGAAGTTTACCTGTCACAGGCTAAACACGCTCTGGCTGGCAGCCGCATTGCGTTGGGCGCTCAGAACGTTGACGCTAACCTGTCCGGCGCATTCACCGGTGAAATCTCTGCCGACATGCTGAAAGATATCGGTGCGAAATACATCATCATCGGTCACTCAGAACGCCGCACTTACCACAAAGAAAGCGATGAGTTCATCGCCAAGAAATTCGGCGTGCTGAAAGACGCTGGCCTGATCCCTGTTCTGTGCATCGGCGAAACTGAAGCAGAAAACGAAGCGGGTCAGACTGAAGCCGTTTGCGCTAAACAACTGGACGCCGTTCTGACCACCCTGGGCGCAAAAGCGTTCGAAGGTGCGGTTATCGCTTACGAACCCGTATGGGCGATCGGTACCGGCAAATCAGCCACGCCTGCCCAGGCTCAGGCTGTACACAAGTTCATCCGTGACCACGTTGCAAAACAAGACGCTGCGGTTGCTGAACAAGTGATCATCCAGTACGGCGGTTCTGTTAACGCGGCTAATGCGGCAGAACTGTTCACTCAGCCAGACATCGACGGTGCACTGGTTGGCGGCGCGTCACTGAAAGCAGATGCTTTCGCTGTGATCGTTAAAGCGGCAGCTGAAGCTAAACAAGCGTAAGCCTGTTTCTTTCGCGCACAAAAAACCCCGGCACGCCGGGGTTTTTTATTGCCTGAATTTACTGCTCGGCATTAACGCTTAGAGATTTGGTCGAAAATCCCGTCAGTCGCGAAGTGCTCTTTCTGCGCCTGAGCCCAGGTGCCTGCAACCTGATCAATGGTGAACAGCTTCAGTTTAGGGAATTCAGACGCGAACTTTTTCTCTACTTCAGGATCACGTGGACGATAATAATTTTCCGCCGCGATAGTTTGGCCTTCCGGTGAATACAGGTATTTCAGATAAGCGTCTGCTACGGTGCGACTGTCACGCTTGTCGACCACTTTGTCCACCACAGAAACTGTCGGTTCAGCCAGGATTGACTCACTCGGTGTCACAATTTCAAACTTGTCTTTGCCGACTTCCTTGGTCGCCAGCAGCGCTTCGTTTTCCCATGCGATCAGCACATCACCGATACCACGCTCAACGAAAGTGTTGGTTGCGCCACGGGCGCCGGAATCCAGCACTTCGACGTTTTTATACAGCGCTTTCACAAAGTCCTGCGCTTTGGCTTTGTCATTATTGTTGTGATGCAGGGCATAACCCCACGCAGCCAGATAGTTCCAGCGTGCGCCGCCTGACGTTTTAGGGTTCGGCGTAATCACTGACACGCCCGGTTTGATCAAATCATTCCAGTCATGAATTTGTTTCGGGTTGCCCTTACGCACCAGGAACACAATGGTGGAGGTGTAAGGCGCGGAGTTATCCGGCAACCGGGTGATCCAGTTCTTATCGATGCGACCACGTTCAGCAATCGCATCAACATCATAGGCCAGTGCCAGGGTCACAACGTCTGCTTCAATACCATTGATGACTGAGGTGGCCTGCTTGCCCGAACCGCCATGCGACTGGCGTACTGTGACCGTGTCGCCGGTTTTTCCCAGCCAGTATTTGCTGAAGGCTTTATTGTATTGCTCATAGAATTCGCGGGTTGGATCGTACGACACGTTCAGAATCTGAATGTCTTTGGCAATCGCCCCTGTTGCTACCAGCAGTAAAGCCAGGCCTGCACCCCATTTACGCATCGCACTCTCTCCCAGAAGTAGTTTCTATGAATTTCATTTGTTTGGTCTGATGAAGAGAGCCTGCCAGAGAAAAAGAAAACGAATAAAGAATAAAAGGTTTTTTACTATTACTTTATGGAATAACCAGAAAGCAGGTCAAAAAAAACCTCCCGTTAAGGAGGCTCTTTCACACAAGTAAAATTCTGTTTTAGAACAGTTTTTTCGCTGTGTCGTACCAGTCTTCTTTGAATTTACTTTTCTTGTTCTCTGGGGAAATACACACAGAGATTAATTCATGGACCATTTTCTCGTTTTCAACACCGACGCAGAAACCGCCATGGGTGTAGTCACGGCCTTCTTCCAACAGCAGGTCGACGGCATAAGCGCCCATGCGGGAAGCCAGGATACGGTCGTAAGCGACTGGCGCACCGCCGCGCTGGATGTGGCCCAATACGGTGCCACGCGTTTCACGACAGGTTTCTTTCTCGATGTATTTAGCCAGCTCATCGATATCATCTAACTTTTCAGTGATAGCAACGATAGCGTGCTTTTTACCTTTCGCGATACCGGCTTTAATTTCAGCAACCAGATCATCACGTTTGAATTCAACTTCAGGAATAGCGATAAACTCGCAACCACCGGCAATGGCAGCTGCCAGAGTCAGGTCACCGCAATAACGGCCCATCACTTCCACGATAGAGATACGCTGATGTGAAGAGGAGGTATCACGCAGGCGGTCAATCGCTTCAACCACAGTACCCAGCGCAGTGAAGAAACCGATAGTGTAGTCGGTACCCGCTACGTCGTTATCGATAGTTCCTGGCAGGCCGATGCAACGAATGCCGCCTTCTTTCGTCAGCAGGTCTGCACCTGCGTAGGAGCCATCACCCCCGATCACTACCAGGCCGTCGATACCGCGATCTTTCATATTCTGCAGGGCAACTTTACGCATGTCCGGATCACGGAACTCAGGGAAACGCGCAGAACCCAGGAAAGTACCACCGCGGTTGATCATATCTGACACGCTATAGCGGTCCAGTTTTCTCATGCGGTTTTCATACATGCCGAGGTAGCCATCTTCAATACCGAAAACTTCCAAATCTGCCGATAAAGCCGCACGCACAACGCCACGGATCGCAGCATTCATGCCTGGGGCATCGCCACCGCTTGTCAGTACACCAATTTTTTTGATCATGACTACCTCTGAACTTGTAGATGCAATTTCTTAAGAATTTTGAGCCTGCCTGTTGGGCGAATTTACTTTAAGCAGCCAAAGGGCTTATTAGCGTTTGAGCCTATAGTATAACAAAACACCGGAGCTGAATTGATTCAAGTCAGCAAGAACTCGCTTACAACGCTCTGTACTTCGCAATTTACTGATTCATACGGCTTTTACAACATATTTCCCGTTCGTTACAGACAGATTTCCAGCTTGTTAATTCAGCTTTATGAGAAAGAGGGCAAACTCAGGACAAAAAAAACCCCACCTTTCGGTGGGGGAAGACAGGGATGGTGTCTATGGCAAGGAAAAACAGGGATCTTACTCGGTCGTGCTGGTACTACTCGTCTTCTGGGCAGAAGAGGGTTGTAAGCCAGATAACTGCATTTGCATTTGTTTAATGCGCTGCTCGTGTTTCTGGTTCAATACGTTTTTTTGCTCAGGCGTCAGCAGATTAAACATCTGATTGCGGATGCGGGCCATTTCAACCTGTCGATCCACCTGCTCCTGAGCCATCAATTCGGCTTGCGCCCGAACAGCCTGCTGATCGAATTTCTCAGCGGTAACCAGGCGGTGCATTGTTTCTAACTGTTCTACATTAATATCAGGCAAATCTTTACGTGCCTGATGCATGAGGTCACGCATTTGCTGTCGTTGTTGCTCCGTCAGATTTACACCATCAAACATGGTGTTGCGATCCTGAGGCTTCTCCAACATCGTGCTATTATGTTCTGCTGGCATCGCCGACATCGGTTTTGCACCCTCTGCTAAAGCGACACCTGAACCCAGTGTCAGTAGCGTGGCCAAACCCAGTGAAGCTGCCTTAAACATCACACACTCCTAAAGTCTTTATCGCTTATCGCGAATCATTGAAAAGCAGTCTAAACCTGCTGCTGCAAACAAGCGTCAGTGCTTGTAAAAGTACGTAAAGTCATGGAATAGCGGCAATTGATGACGTATTTTGCGTCTAGAGGTAAATACAATGAATAAAATTTTGTTAGTTGATGATGACCGTGAACTGACTTCACTTTTGAAAGAATTGCTCGAAATGGAAGGCTTTAATGTTGTGGTTGCTCACGATGGTGAGCAGGCATTAGAGAAAGTTGATAACACCATCGATCTGCTGTTGCTTGACGTCATGATGCCGAAGAAAAACGGCATTGAAACCCTTAAAGAATTACGCCAGCGCCATCAGACGCCGGTGATTATGTTAACCGCTCGCGGCAGTGAATTAGACCGTGTTCTTGGCCTCGAACTGGGTGCCGATGACTATCTGCCAAAACCGTTTAATGACCGTGAACTGGTTGCCCGCATTCGGGCGATGTTGCGTCGTTCCAACTGGAGTGAACAACAGCAAACCAATGAGAACAACGGTTCCCCTACGCTGGAAGTGGATGGCCTGCAACTTAACCCGGGGCGTCAGGAAGCCAGCTTCGATGGTGAGGCGCTGGACTTAACGGGGACCGAATTTACCCTGTTGTATTTACTGGCAAAACATCTCGGCCAGGTGGTTTCCCGTGAACATCTGAGTCAGGAAGTGTTGGGTAAACGTCTGACGCCGTTTGACCGCGCGATTGACATGCATATCTCGAATTTGCGCCGTAAATTGCCCGACCGTCAGGACGGACATCCGTGGTTTAAAACCTTGCGCGGACGCGGCTATCTGATGGTTTCTGCTTCATGATAAACAGCCTTACGGCACGCATTTTTGCCATTTTCTGGTTCACATTAGCCCTGGTGTTAATGTTGGTACTGATGGTGCCGAAACTCGATTCACGCCAGATAACGCCGTTGCTCGATAACGAACAACGGCAAGGCCTGATGATTGAACAACACGTCGAAGCTGAGCTGGTGAACGATCCGGCAAATGATTTGATGTGGTGGCGCAGATTGTTTCGCGCAATTGATAAGTGGGCTCCGCCCGGCCAGCGTTTACTGCTGGTCACCAGCGAAGGTCGTGTGATAGGCGCACAACGCAATGAAATGCAGATTGTGCGTAACTTTATCGGTCAGTCTGATAACTCAGATCGTCCGAAAAAGAAAAAATACGGTCGTGTTGAAATGGTTGGCCCGTTCTCAGTTCGGGACGGCGAAGACAATTACCAGCTCTATCTGATGCGCCCGGCCAGCAGTTCTCAGTCTGATTTCATCAACCTGATGTTCGACCGTCCACTGTTGCTGCTCATCGTGACCATGCTGATAAGCGCCCCGCTGCTGCTTTGGCTGGCGTGGAGTCTGGCAAAACCGGCGCGTAAGCTGAAAAATGCGGCAGACGACGTGGCGCGGGGAAATCTGAAACAGCATCCGGAGCTTGAAGCCGGACCGCAGGAATTCCTCGCTACCGGCGCCAGCTTTAATCAGATGGTGAGTGCGCTCGAACGCATGGTGACGGCACAGCAACGCCTGATTTCGGACATCTCGCATGAGCTGCGAACACCTCTGACGCGTCTGCAACTGGCTACTGCGCTGATGCGCCGTCGTCACGGTGAAGGTAAAGAGCTGCAACGCATCGAAAACGAAGCCCAGCGTCTTGATAGCATGATCAATGACTTACTGGTGCTTTCACGCAGTCAGCATAAGAATGAGTTGTCCCGGGAAACGCTAAAAGCCAATGAATTGTGGGCTGGCGTGATTGACGATGCGCAGTTTGAAGCCGAGCAAATGGGCAAAACGCTGGAAGTAACGTCACCTCCGGGTCCGTGGAAACTCATCGGTAATGCGGCTGCTCTCGACAGTGCACTGGAGAATATTGTGCGTAACGCCCTGCGTTATTCACATCACCATATCGCACTGAATTTCGCCCACGACAGTGACGGGATCACCATTACCGTAGACGATGATGGTCCTGGCGTCAGTGAAACCGACCGTGAACAGATTTTCCGTCCGTTCTATCGCACTGATGAAGCGCGGGATCGCGAGTCTGGCGGTACCGGGCTTGGCCTGGCTATCGTCGATACTGCCGTTCAGCAGCACCGTGGTAAGGTCAGGGCGGAAGACAGCCCGTTGGGTGGCCTGAGACTGATTATCTGGCTGCCACTGCACCAGCGTTAAGTTTCTGCTATTCTGCGTCCCTCTATCAGGGGGACGCATGCTTAACATCGTTTTATTTGAACCAGAAATCCCGCCAAATACCGGCAACATTATCCGCCTTTGTGCCAATACCGGCTGTCAGCTTCATCTCATCGAACCCCTGGGTTTCGGCTGGGACGATAAGCGTCTGCGCCGTGCCGGGCTGGATTACCATGAATTCGCCAATATCAAACATCATGCGAATTACGACGCCTTCCTCAGCAGCGAAAATCCACAACGCCTGTTTGCACTGACCACCAAAGGTACGCCCGCGCACAGCGCCGTCAGCTATCAGGACAATGATTTTTTAGTGTTCGGCCCCGAAACCCGCGGCCTTCCGGCATATATCTTAGATAACCTGCCCGCCAGACATAAAATCCGCATTCCAATGCTGGCAGAAAGCCGCAGCATGAATCTGTCGAATGCCGTTTCGGTGGTGGTGTATGAAGCGTGGCGCCAGCTGGGATACCCTGGCGCATTACTGAAGGAATAACGGGGCGGCAAGAGAAGAGAATGGCATGCAGAGGCATGCCATCAAAGTGTCAAATCCCATCTCCGAATTCGAAACCCTGCACAATACCGTTAAAGTGCTGATCCATATCCATTGAAGGGCGTTCGCTCTCCGGCCTGCCGACGATGCGTGCCGGCACACCTGCAGCGGTTGTGTGTGCGGGTACTGACTGCAATACCACTGACCCCGCACCGATTTTTGCACCCACGCCAACTTCAATGTTACCGAGAATTTTCGCGCCTGCGCCAATCATCACACCTTCACGAATTTTCGGGTGGCGGTCGCCGCAAGTTTTACCGGTACCGCCGAGTGTGACCGATTGCAGAATCGAAACGTCATTTTCTACCACGGCAGTTTCACCAATCACAATCCCGGTGGCATGGTCGAGCATGATGCCGCAACCAATGCGTGCCGCCGGGTGGATATCCACGCCAAAGGAAACGGAAATTTGATTCTGGAAATATATCGCCAGCGCTTTGCGGTCCTGCTTCCACAGCCAGTTGCCGATGCGATAAGCCTGCAACGCATGGAACCCTTTCAGGTAAAGCAGCGGGGTGGAATATTTGTCGACGGCGGCATCGCGCTGATGCACCGCCAGGATGTCGCGCGCGGCAGAAAGAATCATTTGTTCATCGTTGCGATAGGCTTCTTCGACAACTTCACGGATCGCCATCGCAGGCATGATCGGGTTACCCAGCTTGTTGGCAAGGATGTAGCTCAGCGCGCCGCCCAAGGTTTCATGCTTAAGTAACGTCGCGTGGAAGAAGCTCGCCAGCATAGGTTCACACTCAGCCAGTGCTCGCGCCTCTGATTTAATGTTATTCCAGACCAGCTCTAATTCTTCTAACGACATCACTGTTCCTTACGACTTTGCAAGTTCGGATAATAAAAAGCCGCCCTGTCGGGAACACCAACAAGGTGGCTATTCTTCTCATTCGCCTGTCAGTGGCTGTGTTTTTCGTCCTTGCTCGCACGGGCAAGTAAACTGATTGCGGCCTCACGGGCATCTTTACCGCAGTAAAGCACCTGATAAATCTGTTCCGTGATCGGCATTTCAACGTTATTACGCTGCGCCAGAGCCCGTACTTCTTTGGTATTGCGGTAACCTTCAACAACCTGGCCGATGGTGTCCTGAGCGGTCTGAACATCCTTGCCTTGCCCCAGCATAATGCCGAAACGGCGGTTGCGGGACTGATTGTCTGTGCAAGTTAACACCAAATCACCTAAACCTGCCATGCCCATAAAGGTGGCAGGATCGGCGCCTAAAGCGGAACCTAAACGCGTCATCTCCGCCAGACCACGGGTGATTAACGCCGTTCTGGCATTGGCGCCAAAGCCAATACCGTCAGACATCCCGGCTCCGATGGCAATCACGTTTTTAATCGCCCCGCCCAGCTGCACACCGATAAAATCAGGGTTGCTGTAGACACGGAAGCTTTTGCCGCAATGCAGCAACTGCTGTAAATCTTCGGCAAAACTGGCATCGGTCGCCGCCAGAGAAATTGCCGTTGGCATACCTGCCGCCAGTTCTTTGGCGAAGGTTGGGCCGGAGACAACCGCTAACGGAATAGCATCACCCAGCTCTTCACGCGCGACATCCTGCAACAACCGACCGGTTTCTGCTTCAAGACCTTTCGTCGCCCACACGACTCGCGCATCAGGGCGCAGATGTGGTTTCAGCTGACGCAGCACATCACCAAACACATGGCTCGGCACAACAACCAGCACATTACGGCTGGCCGCTAACGCGACGGACAGATCAGTCTCAAGCAGTAAATTGTCAGGAAAAGGGACATCAGGAAGGAATTCCTGATTACAACGGGCACGTTGTAAGGCGTTGATGTGGTCGGGATTGTGTCCCCACAGCACAACGGGATGGCCATTTCTGGCAAGAGTAATTGCTAAAGCGGTGCCGTACGATCCGGCACCGATTACAGTCATTGACGCATTGACGGTTTTCATCAGGCATCCTGATGTGGTTCAGCACCTTCGGTTTCAGCTTGCTGTTGCAGATAGTTCATGAACAGCGCGTCGAAGTTAACAGGTGCCAGATTCAGTTGCGGGAAGGTACCGCGGGAAACCAGGCTGGTGATGCACTCACGGGCATACGGGAACAGAATGTTCGGGCAATATGCGCCCAGGCAATGTGCCATCTGGTTGCCATCAATACCGGAGATGCTGAAGATACCGCCTTGCTGAACTTCGCACAGGAACGCCGTTTCGTCGCCCAGTGAAGAAGTTACTGTTACACGCAATACCACTTCGTACACGCCTTCAGCCAGCTGGCTGGATGCGGTATCAAGATCCAGTTTCACTTCTGGTTGCCAGTCTTGCTGGAAAACCTGAGGTGCATTTGGCGCTTCGAAAGAGATGTCTTTGGTGTAAATACGTTGGATCTGGAAAGCCATCTCGGTGTTGTTTTGTTCTGACATGTGAGTAGTACCCTTGAGTTAATAGTCCTTTTAAACACTTAACGAAAATACGCTGCCGCCAAATTAACCCAGCAACGGGTCAAGGCCACCGCGTGCATCAAGTGCATGTAAATCATCGCAACCGCCAACGTGCTGTCCATCGATAAAAATCTGAGGAACGGTGGAACGACCGCTACGGGCGATCATTTTTTCACGTTTATCTGCATCGCCATCAATGGCAATTTCATCGAATGAAGCGCCCTTGCTGTTCAGCAAAGCTTTCGCACGATGGCAATAAGGACAGGTTGCCTTGGTGTAGATTTCAATTTTAGCCATGTGTTCCACCTCTAAGTCGTAGATTTTAATGCCGTTGCGATTGGGCTGAGATCTTACTTACCGCGCGCCAGTGGCAGGTTTTCACCGCTCCAGCCGCTGATGCCTTCTTTCAACGTGAACACACGCTCAAAACCGGCGGCGATCAGGCCTTCAGCTGCAGTACGGGAAGTTTGGCCCGTTGCACACACCACGATGACCGGCTGTGCTTTGTGTTTTGTCAGCTCACCCAGATTGTTGCTTTTAATGTCTGTGGTCAGCACATTTAAAGAGGTGGCGATGTGGCCTTTGCGGAACTCTTCACGCGTACGCACATCGACAACGACGGCATCTTCTTTGTTGATCAGGCGGGTTGCTTCACCACGGGTGATCTCTTTCACTTTAGAAAAACGTGTTTTAAAGGTGGTCACAATTACTGCAATCAGTAACGCAACCCACGCCAGGCTGAGAACCGGATGCGCACTGATGAATGGCATAATATCTTGCATGGGGTGTAGCAACTCCCGTCAGTTGGGGGAAAATTCAAGGCTTCAGAGTATACCTGCGCGTCGGAGCAAATACAGCCAGTATGCGCGGGCTAATGCCACAATCTGCGGCACATCCCGAGAAATTAGCACGCCTTTATGGCGAAAGTTAACCCTCACCTCACCCCATCTTTGATCTCTCACGGCTATTCACCTTTCCCGCTGAGGTAAAATCAGCCCGCGTAAATGTCCATAGCCGCGCCCGTTTCCCCTGTTGAGCCGGCGAGGCTATTGAGCATTTCATCTTTCAAACTGAGGTCAATTGACATGTCGAGCAACAAAAAACCGATGGTTCTGGTGATTCTTGATGGTTACGGCCATCGTGAAGAGCAACAAGACAACGCCATTCTGAATGCCAAAACACCTGTGATGGATTCTCTGTGGGCGACCCAGCCTCATACACTGATCGCCGCATCCGGCCTGGACGTTGGCCTGCCTGACGGCCAGATGGGTAATTCTGAAGTCGGCCATGTCAATTTAGGCGCGGGTCGCATTGTGTATCAGGACCTGACCCGCCTTGATAAAGAGATCAAAGAAGGCGATTTCTTTAATAATAGCGTACTGACTGCCGCTGTTGATCGCGCCGTCAGCGCGGGCAAAGCCGTCCACATCATGGGTCTGCTGTCTGCAGGCGGCGTGCACAGCCATGAAGACCACATCATGGCGATGATTGAACTGGCAAACCGTCGCGGCGCAAAAGCGATTTATCTGCATGCATTCCTCGATGGCCGTGATACACCGCCGCGCAGCGCAGAATCCGCTTTAAAACGCTTCTCTGAAAAATTCGCTGAAATCGGCACTGGCCGTATCGCCTCCCTTATTGGCCGTTACTACGCCATGGATCGTGATAACCGCTGGGATCGCGTACAACTGGCCTATGACCTGATGACACAGGCAAGCGGCGCGTTCACCGCCGATACCGCATTAGCAGGCCTGCAAGCTGCGTATGCCCGCGATGAAAATGATGAATTCGTGAAACCTACCGTCCTGCAAACAGCCGGTGAAGAAACCGCAGCCATCAACGATGGCGATGCGATGATCTTTATGAACTTCCGTGCTGACCGTGCACGTGAAATTACCCGCGCCTTTATCAGCCCGGACTTCGACGGTTTTACCCGCGAAAAAGTGATTAACTTCGGCGATTTCGTGATGCTGACCGAATATGCCGCTGACATTGATGCTGCCTGCGCCTACCCACCGGCGTCGTTGAAAAACACCCTGGGCGAATGGCTGATGGCGCATGACAAAACGCAACTGCGCATCTCTGAAACCGAAAAATACGCCCACGTCACCTTCTTCTTTAATGGCGGGATGGAAGATGCGTTTACGGGTGAAGATCGTATTCTGGTGAAGTCACCGAACGTCGCCACGTATGATTTACAACCGGAAATGAGCTCTGCTGAACTGACAGACAAACTGCTCGGCGCCATCGCCAGCGGTAAGTACGACGCCATTATTTGTAACTACCCGAATGGCGATATGGTCGGCCATACCGGTGTATACGAGGCGGCAGTCAATGCGGTGGAAACGCTGGATAAATGCGTCGCGCAGGTTGTTGATGCAGTGAAAGCCGTCGGCGGCCAATTGCTGATCACCGCTGACCACGGTAACGCAGAGCAAATGCGTGATCCCGCGACCGGTCAGGCGCACACCGCGCACACCAGCCTGCCGGTTCCACTGATTTATGTGGGTGGCAACGCAGTGGCAGTGGAAGGCGGTAAACTGTCTGATATCGCACCGACCATGCTCTCACTGATGGGAATGGACATTCCGCCAGAAATGAGCGGCAAACCGCTGTTTATCGCGCGTTAATTTCCGAAAAAGCGCTGAAACACAGGCGTATCAGCTCAGGCTGGTACGCCTTTTTTGTTTGTGCATCAGCCGGTTGATTAGTGTTACGATACGGCCAGGGACAGCCATATTGTCTATCATCCACGGTCGACAAGCGGAAAAAAGTTTGAGCAAATTCATTCATTTCAGCCTGATGAGAAATCGCCTTTCCGCTTCGGACAAGGGCGCATCCGCCTTCCCATCTTCAGCCTTATTACTCTGTGCCTCATTACTGACGCTTTCCCTGAATGCCCACGCTGATGACAATAAAGATCAGCTCAAAACCATTCAGCAAAACATCGCAGAAAAAGAAAAAAGCGTTAAGCAGCAGAAACTGCAACGCGGCACATTGCTGCAACAATTGCAGGCGCAGGAAAAAACCATTGCTTCAGCCAGCAGCGAACTTCGCGCCACACAATCCACGCTAACCACGCTCGGTAAAGAGATCTCCGGGCTGACGGCGTCTATCGACAAGTTGCAGAAACAGCAAAAAACCCAGGAAGCCATCCTCGCCAAACAGCTCGATTCCGCTTTTCGTGTGGGCCAGCATAAAGGTCTGCAACTGCTACTCAGCAGTGAAGAAAGCGAACGCAGCGAGCGGATCCTGGCGTATTTCGGCTACCTGAACGAAGCCCGGCAGAAGAGCATCGAAGAACTGAAAAAAACGCGCACCACGCTTGGAGAACAGCGGGTTTCTCTGCAATCCAAACAAACCCAACAGAAAAGCCTGTTAGGCGAGCAGCAAACCCAGCAGCAAAAGCTGGAGCAAGCTCGATTAGCACGTAAGAAAACGCTGACGGCGCTGGAATCCTCTTTGCAAAAAGATGAACAGAGCCTGACTGAGCTGCGCGCCAACGAATCCAGTCTGCAAAACAAAATTGCCGCCGCTGAACGTGCGGCAAAAGCCCGTGCAGAAAAAGAAGCACGTGAGGCCGCGGCGGTCAGGGCCAAAGAGCAGCAGGCGAAGAAAAAAGGGTCAACCTATAAACCCACCCAAAGCGAGCAATCACTCATGGCGCGTACGGGCGGGTTGGGCAGACCATCAGGCCAGAATATGTGGCCGGTGAATGGTTCGTTGATACACCGTTTCGGCGAACAGTTACAGGGTGAACTACGCTGGAAAGGCATCGTGATTTCAGCGCGTGAAGGCAGTGATGTCCGGGCGATCGCTGAAGGCCGCGTTATTTTGGCAGACTGGTTACAAGGCTATGGTCTGGTTGTGGTCATTGATCACGGCAGGGGCGATATGAGTTTGTACGGATACAACCAGGATGCGCTGGTCAGCGTAGGCGACCAGGTGAAAACCGGTCAGGCTATTGCCAAAGTAGGGAACAGCGGCGGACAAGGCCAGCCATCGCTGTATTTTGAAATTCGTCGTCAGGGCCAGGCCGTTAATCCACAGCCGTGGTTGGGAAGATAGCATTGCGATACAAAAAGTCCGTTTTAGTTGCCCTCTGTGGTACTGCGTTATTCGTTTGTCAGGTTCAGGCAGCGAAATTATCCATCCTGATCGATGACTTTGGTTATCGTCAGCATGAGGAAAACCAGGTACTTCAGATGCCAAAAGCGGTATCCGTCGCCATTTTCCCCAATGCCCCTGATTCGCAAATGATGATGAACAAAGCCCATCAGCAGGGACGTGAGATCCTCATTCACCTGCCGATGGCGCCGCTCAGTAAGCAACCGCTGGAAAAGGATACCCTCACGCCGTCAATGAGCGCGGCTGAGGTCAAACGTATCGTTGATCAGGCCATCCGCAATATTCCCTACGCCATCGGCATCAATAACCATATGGGCAGCGCGATGACCTCAAGCCGCAGCGGCATGGACAATGTCATGCAGGCGATGAATGCCCACAATCTGTTTTTTCTCGACAGCATGACTATCGGCAATACCCAGTCGGTCAATGCGGCTCAGGGAACGCGCGTGAAAGTCATCAAGCGCAATGTCTTTCTGGATGATGTGCAAAATGAGGGCGAGATCCGCCGTCAGTTTGAACGCGCCATTCAGCTGGCACGTAAGAATGGCTATGCGATTGCCATCGGGCATCCGCATCCGGCGACAGTAAAAGTGCTGCAACAAATGCTGCCGAATTTGCCTTCCGATATTGTTCTGGTTCGGCCAAGTGAGTTACTTAACGAGCCGGTACGCAGCTCATCATCAGCGGGTAAACCGCCGAAATCGACATCGGTAAAATCCACGAGTAAAGGCATCAGCGTGTGCCGTGTGAAACAGCCTGCTCCACAGATTTACGCAGACACGATGTTTAAAGTTATCGGTGAAAGCCTGGCAACATTACCGGCTGTGGTATTCGTTGAACGTCAGTATCATATTTTGACCACGTCTGTGGGATCGGCACCGGTTGAGCCGCATGCCGACACCACACCCGAGGCGAAGAAATAAAACACGTACGCAACGTATTGATAAGCAAGCTCATAGCGCCTAAAAGCAAATAGGTAGAGCTTAAAGAATTTGCCCCTTATAATGGGCGCTGCATGTTTTTGGATTCAGACTGCGCAGGGGCGCTCATAAATGGGACAAGATCGATCTAAAATTCTGCTGCTCGACAGCGGCAAAGAATGGGGAGGTGGCACTAACAGTATGTTAGAGCTGCTGAAAAGAATCGATCGGGAAAAATTTGAAATCAGCTGCTGCTTTTATAACGATTACGCGCGTGATAATGGGGAAACCATCAGCCAGATCCTGAACTCGCTGAATATTCCGGTCTTCTTCATTCCTCAGGTTAAGCAACCTGCATGGGCAAAAATCAGTAAAGAAGTGCTGCGTACCCTGTTTTTCTTCAGCAGTGCCTTGCGCCAGAAAGCCATTTACTCCATCGATAAAATCTGGCGCATCAATCCCAATATCCGCAAAATCCACTCCCTGCTGGAGCTTGGACAGTTCGACATTTTATATATGAATAATCAGCCCAGCTCTAACGTTGAAGGCTATTATTCCACCGCCGGTTTACCGACAGAAATTGTGCAGCATTGCCGCATTGAGCCGGTCCTTAACCGCGATGTCGTGCGGATTGTGAACAAGTTCTGCCACAGCATTATTTCTGTGTCTCAGGGCGTTCAGGAACAATTGCTTAAGCGCGGCGTGCGCAGCGAATTATGTTTCACCGTTTTCAATGGCATTGATATTAATCAGCCGCTGCCTGATGGCAAAAATATTCGCCGGGAGCTGGATGCTAAAGACGATACCTTCATCTTTGGCAGCATCGGCTCTCTGATCAACCGCAAAGCCCATCACTTCACCTTGCTCGCGCTGGATAAATTCAACCGCGCCTTTCCTGAAGCAAAATGGAAGATGGTTTTTGTGGGCGAAGGCCCAAATTTGCGTCGCTTAATCCAGCAGGCTGCCAGCCTGAATATGATGGATAAAGTGGTGTTCACCGGCTTTCAAAATAATGCGCTGGAATATCTTTCCGCTTTCGATGCCTTTATCCTGGGATCGAAAAGCGAGGGCCTGCCGCGTGTTGTTCTGGAATCTATGTTATTGAAAACCCCAGTGATTGGTTCCAATGTCACCGGCACGGCCGAGCTTGTGAAGAATACTGAAACGGGCATGTTGTTCGAGTACGGCGACGTTGAGATGCTGTTTAACCATATGAAAACGCTGTATCTCAACGAGCATCTCCGCCACGAGATCGCGCAGCGGGCGAACCTGAATGTTCGCGATAAATTTGCCATTGAGAAGTATGTCTCTGGCGTAGAAACCGTTTTAAGCAGTGTCAAAAAGAAACAAGGCTGAACATGTTCAAATTTCTGAATTCAAAATATCGTCATATTCTTTCGCGTCACAATCTACCTTATGCGCAGACGCTGACTGCCGGTATGCCAAAGAACAGCGTGACGTCTGTGGTGATCCCTTCCACGGGCGCTGACTATATTGAAGAAGCCTGTTTGTGCGCCGAGTTTGCCGACAAATTTGCCACTAAGTTACAGGAAATCGTCATTGTTACCGATCAGGACGCCAGCCAGTTCAGAACGCTGCCTGAGAAAGTCCGTATTGTGACGCTCAGTCCTGAAACAAAATCCGGCGACTATCGCTATAAGCAAATTTACCTGAGCCGGTTAATCAAACTGATGGCGCCCTTGCAGGCCAGAACTGACGGTATTTTGATGATCGATTCGGATTTGAATCTCCTGAAAATGCCGGAAATTCAGCTGCATGAAAATCACATTTATTCGAGTTTCCGTCAGGGCAAAATGATCGCAAAACTCGACGGTTGCGATCCGGCCAGCATTCCGGCTTATTACAAAGACAGCGTGCGACCTTACATCGTTGACCACGTTAACGGGGCATTCTTGGCGGCAACGCGCAAAACCTGGGAACGCCTGTGCCCGCTGTGGATTATGTTTTTCCGCGATACCTGGAATATTCTGCCTGATAACCAGCCACCCACGGATCAACTGCCGCTTGCTGCCATGCTCGATACGCTGGACATCCAAAGCGTCAATTTAGGCGACTGGATGAACTGGCCGGTGTCGAAGAAAATTGGTGGCACGCCGTCAGTCATTCCAAAAGAAGTGATTGGCGCGCACGGGGGTTTCCCGCTGTCTGAATGGCAGAAATATCTGGCCTCGCCGGATAATGAGTTGCTGTTTAAAGGGCAGGATTACACCCGCAAAGTGCGCTATCTCACCGATGCCGAGAAGCAAGCGGCAGACCCCACGGTGTAGAATGTATTGTGGTACGAAAATAAAAGGCCCGCTGATTTTGCGGGCCTTTGTCATTGAAGCGTTGAGTTACCAGTCGAGAATAACTTTGCCTGAATGCCCTGAACGCATGGCATCGAAGCCTTTCTGGAAGTCATCAATGGGGAAATGATGGGTAATCAGTGGTGTGAGATCTAAACCAGACTGGATCAGCGCCGCCATTTTGTACCAGGTTTCGAACATCTCACGCCCGTAAATCCCTTTGATAAACAGCCCTTTGAAGATCACCTGATTCCAGTCGATCGCCATTTCGGTCGAAGGGATGCCCAGCATCGCAATCCGGCCGCCGTGATTCATCGCGCTGAGCATGCTGCGAAATGCAGCCGGCGCACCGGACATTTCCAGACCGACGTCAAACCCTTCCGTCATTCCCAGCTCTTCCATCACTTCAGGCAGGCTTTGCTGGCTGACATTCACCGCACGGGTGACGCCCATTTTTCGCGCCAGCTCCAGCCGGTATTCGTTCATATCCGTGATGACCACGTGGCGCGCACCGACGTGTTTGCAGATGGCCGCCGCCATGATACCGATCGGCCCGGCACCACTGATCAGTACATCTTCACCCACCAGATCAAACGACAGTGCGGTATGCACCGCATTGCCCAGCGGGTCGAAAATAGCGGCCAGATCATCAGAAATGTTATCCGGGATTTTAAAAGCATTGAACGCGGGCAACACCAGATATTCAGCAAACGCACCAGGCCGGTTAACGCCGACGCCCTGCGCATTTCGGCACAAATGCGTGCGGCCACCGCGACAATTGCGGCAATGCCCGCAGGTGATATGCCCTTCGCCGGAAACACGGTCGCCGAGACTAAAGCCCTTAACTTCCTGCCCGATCCCGACCACTTCACCGACGTACTCATGGCCGACCACCATCGGCACCGGAATGGTTTTTTGTGACCATGCATCCCAGTTGTAGATATGCACATCGGTGCCACAGATCGCCGTTTTGCGGATTTTAATCAGCAAATCGTTATGGCCCATTTCCGGCACCGGCGCATCGGTCATCCAGATGCCTTCTTCACGTTTCAGTTTCGCTAACGCTTTCATGGACATTCCTCAGGCGATCACGCCAAGTTTTTTACCGATACGGATGAAAGCGTCAACGGCCTGTTCGATCTGTTCAGTCGTATGGGCGGCTGACATTTGGGTGCGGATCCGCGCCTGCCCCTGAGGCACAACCGGGTAGAAGAACCCGGTGACATAAATTCCTTCCTGCTGAAGTTGGGCAGCAAAATCCTGCGCCAGCCGTGCCTCGCCCAGCATCACCGGAATGATGGCGTGGTCGGCACCTGCCAGGCTAAACCCCGCCGCCGTCATTTTTTTGCGGAACAGTTTGGAATTGGAGAGCAGCTTCTCGCGCAGCTCACTGCCGGCTTCGAGCATGGATAACACTTTTAGCGAGGCAGCAACGATCGAAGGTGCCAGAGAATTCGAGAACAGATAAGGTCGCGAGCGCTGGCGCAGCCAGTCGATGACCTCTTGTCGTGCGGCGGTATATCCGCCCGATGCCCCACCCAGCGCTTTGCCGAGCGTACCGGTGATAATATCAACGCGGCCCATCACATCGCAGTATTCATGCGTTCCGCGCCCTTCTGCACCGACAAAACCGACAGCATGAGAATCATCGACCATTACCAGCGCATCAAAACGCTCCGCCAGATCGCACACGCCTTTCAGGTTGGCGATCACACCATCCATCGAAAATACACCGTCGGTCGCGACCAGAATATGGCGTGCACCGTCATCTTTCGCCTGCTGCAAACGGGCTTCCAGCTCGGCCATATTGTTGTTGGCGTAACGATAGCGCTTGGCTTTGCATAACCGTACACCGTCAATAATGGAGGCATGGTTGAGTGCGTCCGAAATAATCGCGTCTTCTTCTCCCAGGAGGGTTTCGAACAGGCCGCCGTTTGCATCGAAACAGGAGGAATAGAGAATGGCATCGTCCATACCCAGAAAATCTGCCAGACGATGTTCGAGCTCTTTATGGGTATCTTGTGTGCCGCAAATAAAACGCACCGAAGCCATGCCGAAACCGTGGCTGTCAAGACCGGCCTTGGCGGCCCGGATTAATTCAGGATGGTTCGCCAGCCCGAGATAGTTATTGGCGCAAAAATTAATGACCGGCTTTCCGCCCGCGACCGAAACTTCGGGCTGCTGCGGAGTGGTCAGAATACGCTCTTCTTTAAACAGCCCTTCAACCCGCGCCTGATCGAGCTGATCTTCCAACTGGCGATAAAACGAAACAGACATACAGTATTCTCCTGAAATGACTCATTCACGGAATACATTACTAATCTGCATATGAAATAACGATGAAAACGCTCACAAAATCTTCATTTTGCAGCATACTTCACGCCTTACGCTCTGAAACATAAGAATGCGTGATATCGGACACCTTCCCAATGTGAGCTTGATAATGAAGTGTTATGATATTGCCAACTGTATAAATCACGCATGGTGCGTGATTTTAAAATGATTAAAGGTGAGTCCCATGATAATCGTCACTGGCGGCGCTGGTTTTATCGGCAGCAATATTATTAAATCGCTCAATGATATGGGATACCGCGATATTTTAGTGGTCGATAACCTGAAAGACGGTACCAAGTTCGTCAATCTGGTTGATCTGGATATTGCGGATTACTGCGACAAAGAAGATTTCATTGCCAGCATCGTCGCGGGTGATGATCTGGGTGATATCGACGCGATCTTCCATGAAGGCGCCTGCTCTTCCACCACCGAGTGGGACGGCAAATACATGATGGATAACAACTATCAGTATTCGAAAGACATCCTGCACTTCTGTCTGGACCGGAGCATTCCCTTCCTTTATGCCTCTTCCGCCGCCACTTACGGCAGCCAGAGCACCAGCTTTGTGGAAGAGCGTCAGTACGAGCAACCGCTGAACGTTTACGGCTACTCCAAATTCCTGTTTGACCAGTATGTACGCGAAATTCTGCCGCATGCTGAATCGCAAATCTGTGGTTTCCGTTACTTCAACGTGTATGGCCCGCGTGAAGGTCATAAAGGCAGCATGGCCAGCGTTGCGTTCCATCTGAACAACCAAATCAACGCCGGTGAGAATCCAAAATTATTCTCCGGCAGCGAAGGCTTCAAACGCGATTTCATCTATGTCGGTGACGTGGCCGCGGTAAATCTGTGGTTCTGGCAGAACGGCGTATCCGGTATTTTCAACTGCGGGACTGGCCGTTCAGAATCTTTCCAGGCCGTGGCAGATGCCGTGGTGGCTTACCACAAGTCGGGCGATATCGAATACATTCCGTTCCCGGAAAAACTGAAAGGTCGTTATCAGTCCTTCACTCAGGCTGATATGACGGCTCTGCGTAAAGCAGGCTACGACAAACCGTTTAAAACGGTTGCCGAAGGTGTGACGGAATACATGAGCTGGCTCAACCGCACAGTCTAAGAACCGCACATTGAGGAATGGATTAACGGTATGAAAATACTGGTAATTGGGCCGTCATGGGTCGGTGACATGATGATGTCACAAAGTCTTTACCGCACCCTGAAACTGGCGCACCCGGATGCACAAATTGACGTGATGGCACCTGCATGGTGCCGTCCGCTGCTCGACAGGATGCCAGAAGTGAATCGGGCATTGTCGATGCCGTTGGGTCATGGCGCTCTGGAACTGGGTGAGCGCCGCCGTCTGGGCATTTCTCTGCGCACAGAACAGTATCAACGCGCATACGTTTTACCCAACTCGTTTAAATCGGCGCTGGTTCCGTTTTTTGCGCGCATTCCTCAACGTACAGGCTGGCGCGGTGAAATGCGCTATGGTCTGCTGAATGACGTGCGCGTTCTGGATAAAGCAGCCTTTCCGCTGATGGTTCAGCGTTATGCCGCGCTGGCTTACGATGCTCCACGCATTAAAACAGCCGCCGATCTTCCGCAGCCCATTTTGTGGCCGAAATTGCAGGTTAGCGAAGCTGAAATCGCCGCCGTCACCACCTCGTTCAATGTCGATAACGCCCGCCCGCTGATTGGATTCTGTCCAGGCGCGGAGTTTGGCCCGGCAAAACGCTGGCCGCATTTTCATTATGCCGCGCTGGCGGAAAAGTTGATCCACGAAGGCAATCAGGTGGTGCTGTTTGGCTCGGCCAAAGACCACCCTGCCGGAGAACAAATCCGCCTTGCTCTGTCTGAGAGTGCGCAGCCTTTCTGCCTCAATCTCGCAGGAAAAACGTCTCTGGATCAAGCCGTTGTCATGATTTCTGCCTGTCACGCCGTGGTCAGTAATGACTCCGGTCTGATGCACGTCGCAGCTGCGCTGGATAAACCGCTGGTGGCACTCTACGGGCCAAGCAGCCCTGATTTCACGCCGCCTCTCAGCCATCAGGCAAAAGTTATCCGTTTGATCACCGGCTATCATAAAGTCCGCAAAGGCGATGCTGAAGAAGGTTATCACCAGAGCCTGATTGATATTCAACCAGAGCAGGTTTATCAGGAATTAAACCAGTTACTGTGCACAAGGAAGGAGCAGTAATGCGGGTTCTCATCGTCAAAACCTCGTCAATGGGCGACGTATTGCACACGCTTCCTGCGTTAACGGATGCCATGAGGGCTATTCCTGGGATCCGCTTTGACTGGGTCGTGGAAGAGGGATTTGCACAGATCCCTGGCTGGCACCCTGCCGTAGACCGGGTGATCCCGGTCGCCATAAGACGCTGGCGTAAAAACTGGTTCGGATCTGAAACCCGTCAGCAGCGCTGTGATTTCAAACGTGAAGTGCAGTCTCAGACCTATGACGCTGTGATAGACGCACAGGGCCTGATGAAAAGCGCAGCATTGGTCACCCGTGTCGCTAAAGGCGAAAAACACGGTCAGGACTGTAAAAGTGCCCGTGAACCTTTCGCCAGCTGGTTCTACAACCATCGCCATGAAATCGATAAAAAACAGCATGCGGTAGAACGTACCCGGGAGCTATTTGCAAAAAGTCTGGGCTATGAAAAACCTGCGACTCAGGGTGATTACGCCATTGCAGCACGATTCCTGTCACACCTTCCCGCCGATGCGCACGAGTATTTGGTGTTTCTCCATGCAACAACCCGCGCGGACAAACACTGGCCAGAATCCCACTGGCGTAAACTGATTGAACTGCTGAGCGCGCAACACATCCGCATCAAGCTTCCCTGGGGAGCAGAGCACGAATATCAAAGAGCGTTACGTCTGGCTGAAGGCTTTCCTGATGTCGAGGTTTTACCAAAACTGAGCCTGGAAAATGTGGCGGAGGTTTTGGCCGGTGCCAAAGCAGTCGTGTCTGTCGATACCGGGTTAAGCCATCTGACGGCTGCACTTGATCGGCCTAATATCACGCTCTACGGACCGACAGATCCGGGATTGATCGGCGGCTACGGGCAGAATCAGTTCATTCTCAAAGCACAGGACAATTCGCTGGAAAACCTGACGGCAGAGCGCGTATTTGAGCAACTGAATGAGATGATCTCCGCGGAAAAGGAAGCGAGCAAAGTATGAGCTACGTGATAATTTTTATCTTGCTGTGGCCATTCAAAATGCTAATGAAACCTTTTCATCGAAGCACTGGCCGCAATCTGGTTATCCAAACCGCCAAGATCGGGGATTTCGTTAATATCACGCCGCTGCTGAAGCATTTAAAAAAATCAGACGTGCTGATCAGTAAAACGGTGTTACCACTTGCCGCGCACGATACGACGATTGAATCCATTTATCTGATTGAAGATTATAAAAAATCTTTATTCTCCAAGATCCGTCTGGCGTTTCATTTTCTGAATCGCTATGACCGCGTTTTTTTACTCCAGCCAAACAGCGTGAATGCTTTTTATGCCGCCTTCTGCAATGCCAGTTATAAAGCGTTTCTGATTGCCTACACCCGTAAGTGGTACCACGGCATTTTCTATCAGACGGCAGATGTGGTCAGGGTGCACAGAAAAACCGACTTCACTCTGGAAAGCTATCTGAAGCTGGCAGATCCTGTTCTCACCGCTGAAAGTTATAAAAAACATGCCACCTGGCCGCTTTATGTGCCGGAAGAAAACCGTCCTGAACTCGCTATAAAAGAAACGATAAGAATAGGCATCAGTATTTCAGCGGGAAATAAGGCAAAAACTATCCCAACCGACGTCTGGATAAAAATACTCGATTGCCTGAAGGGTCTGCCTTGTCAGTTTTATGTTTTTGGCCCTGAAAACGAACAGCCCTATCTCGACCAGTTGCTGAAAAAACGGAATGACAATAAAAACATCACCAGCCTGATAGGTAAGCTGAAATTGCATGAAGTGCCGTATGCCATTTCGCAGATGGATGTATATATCGCCTCCGACTCGGGCAATATTTATATTGCCGATGCCGTCGACGTCCCGGTGGTGTGTCTCGCGGGGCCTTGTGATTTGGCCGAGCAACATCCCACCTTCGCTGCATTAATTTTATCGCCGGAAGATGAAAGCCTTTCGCCGGAATCCTTTATATTCTCTGCACCTTACACGTTCAGACACAGTGCGGAACAACTGTTTTCGCTGAGTGATTCACAGCTAAACCAGATACGTTCTTTTGTCGTCAGTAATACAAGTCAGGAACAGCACCATGCCTAATCAGGAATACCTGAGTTATCTTGAGCAGAAAGAAGAGCTCGTTAACAATTTAGGGTTTTCAGACTTGCCGGTTGTCCATATCGCGTTCGGTATTAATAACGCGTATGCGCGCGGCATGGGGATCACTGTGTTTTCGGTTATGGAAAATAATCCTGACTTAGCTTTCCACATCCACGTGTTTGGCAGTCCGCTTGATGAGAAGTCAAAATCATTACTTCTCGAACTGGCCGCAAATCGTCCTTTAGCCATCACCTGCAATGTTTTCAAAGAATCGGCTTTTACCGACTTGCCGCTGATAGGGCGTTACCCACAGGCGATTTATTATCGTTTGTTTATTCCGTATCTTCTTGCTGATGTCACATCAAAATTCATTTATCTCGATGCTGATACATTGTGTGTAGGCAGCTATAAAGAGCTGCATGAAAAAGATATAAGCCGTTACACACTGGCGGCGGTGAACGATACCGAAAGGGCTCGCAATAAACTTTGCCCCCATTTAGGGCTGACCAGCGGGAATTACTTCAACTCTGGATTTTTATATATCAACATCCCGATGTGGATTGAGAAAAAAACGACGGAGAGAATCATTCAGACGCTGGCAATTCATGGCACAGAACTCAAGTTTCCGGATCAGGATGCACTCAATATTGCTCTGGAGCATGAGGTATTACTCCTGCCTAAAAAATATAACCTGGTGTGCGATATTATCCTGAACAAAGTCGGTAAAAAAACACCGGTGCCTGAAGATGCAATCCTGATTCATTACACAGGTAAATGTAAACCATGGCATCGCTGGGGTATGGGCGAATTAGCCAGTCTCTATGATCAGTACTATGCAAAATCGCCATGGCATGACGTTCCACATGATATGCCTGTCTCTTACAAAGAGATGAAGCGTTATGCGCAGGCACTTTGGCATGAACATCAATATGTGAAAAGCTTAAGTTGGATGTTTAAATACATGAACACTAAAATCTTCAGGAAGCACTCTTCATGATCAGGAACTGGCTATCGGCGATTAAGCAGTCATCAGTTGATGATAAACTTGCTGCTGTGTTCTTCTTATTTACGGCAATATCTGTTTCGTTTTTCATGTATTCCGGTGAAGTGACGCGTAACTTCTTTTATATCATTACTTACATCGCCATCATTTACTTCCTGTACATCACATTTAGAAAAGAAAAGAAAATCCATTTCTATATTTTCGCCTGGGCCGTGTTTATTTTAGGTGTCAGTAAATTACTTTGGGTTGCGTTAACCACCAATGAACAGTATCCGTTAATTGCCTACCATTATCAGATCAGTGGTAAACGTTTGATACTCGCCGCCTTTGTTCTCTACGCCATTGAGCACAACGTGAAAAAGTGGAAAATCTCCACGTTAACGATGCGCACCGGTGTGACCATCATGACGTTGCTTTTCATTATTATCGCGGTTACCCATATCGCGGTTTACCTGAAAACAGGCGACCGGATAAAAATTAACTCTGATGCCTCCACATCAGGAGCCTATACCTTCACCATTTTCTCATTACTGGTCATGTACAGTCTGAAATATTACGCACTTAAGCATTACAGACTACCGTGCCTGATTATTATGACGATGACTTTTGGTGTTCTTGCTGCAACAGAAACCCGCTCGGCCATCATGCTGTTCACCTTATTCAGCGCAGTGAGTATTCTTTATGATTTCGCAAAGAGTTCGCATACTTCGAAAATAATTTACGGCTTTGCGATTGGCAGTTTAATTTTAGCTGCGGTGATTTCAGGTCACCCTTATTATAATCGTGTGGTAGAGCGTATCGATAATCTCCAGCACGAAGTGAATTCTTACAGTCAGGGTGATCGTAATACTTCCGTTGGTGCCCGTTTTTCAATGTGGCGTGCCGGCATAGAGGTATTTAAACAGCATCCGCTGGGCCAGTCGGCTGACAGCCGTAACGCGCTGGCGACCCAATATATTGATCAACATGAAGGTGGCAATCCGGAAGCAATCCGTAATTTATCCTTCCACCTCCACAATGACATTCTCGACAGCCTTTCCCTGCAGGGGATTTTTGGCGGCATTATCATGGTGATGTTCTTCGCGGTGTTACTGCTTTATCCCTTTAAGCTGGTGCCAAAAGGTTACGAATTTTTACTGCTCTCCGTTCCGGTGATTTTTTTCAGTCAGGGCGATACCCAGTTCTACAACCGTGAATCGCCGTACTTTATTGTGCTGGTGTTCGGTTACCTGCTGATGCTGAGAATGTGTGACCGCTCTTCGTCAGTAAAACAGTGATTTTTACGGGGAAGTGAACCACACTGATTCCCCGTTTATTGCCATTCTTATCAGTGGAAATTGTGGAAATGAACCCGACAACGGTGCCCGAAGACATCAGGCTTAGCGCGATCATCCCCTTGTACAATGCGGGGGAGATGTTCAGAAACTTTATGGATTCGCTCGTCGCGCAGACCCTTACCCGCCTGGAAATCATCATTGTGAACGATGGGTCAACAGATGGCTCAGATCTGGTCGCTCAGGAGTACGCGGAAAGATATTCACATATCACGGTGATCAGTCAGCCTAACGGAGGGGTTTCCCTCGCACGTAACACCGGGCTCGCTGCCGCCAAAGGCCGCTATGTCACCTTTCCCGACGCAGATGACATTCTTAATCCTGATATGTATCAGACGCTGATCGACATGTGTGAACAGGATGATTTGGACGTCGCGCAGTGTAATGGCGAGCGTTATTTCGTCGGAACGAAAAAAGTAAAACCGATCATTCCTGCCGATCGATTATCCTCGACGCCTGTGTTGGATGGCGCCACCTGGCTGAAAACGGCACTGGCAACCAATCGCTATTTGCATGTGGTTTGGCTCGGTGTATATCGGCTGGCATTGATTAAAAGACATCAGCTCTATTTTGAACCCGGTTTACATCATCAGGATATTCCCTGGACGACTGAGTTTATGTTTAACGCGCAACGCGTGCGGTACACGCAGACAGTGCTGTATCGTTATTATATTCATGGTCTGTCCATCAGTAATCAGAAACGCACCGGAATGAAAAATGTTGAATATCAGAGACATTATCTGAAGATTGCTAAAATGCTGGATGATCTGAACCGGCGATATAAAGACCGGGTAAAAATCTATGCCGAATTTCCGCGCCAGGTCACACGTGAAGCCTTAACGGTATGCCACTCTGTGCGTCGTGAGCCCGATCCGGCAGCGCAAAAGGCCATGATTGAGGATATTTATACCAGCGGAACGCGCCAGATTATGCTGCGCAATGCGCGTGGAATTAAGCAATGGTGGCAATTATTGTTGTGGCTGAAACGCCTCCACACGCTGCGTAAACGTCTTGCCTGAAATGTTTCAGAAAGGGATGATTCTTTTACGTCTGTAACTCCGTTATAACTCATTCATAAACGAAGTTATTTATCTTTCTATATCAGCCAGATAAATAGCTTCACAGCATCCTGTTCTTCACCTAGAATCAACTCACTATCTTCTAAATCAGATAATAGAATGCCTAACACTGAAGCCAAATATGCAGCGTTCACCCCCAGAAGAATTCTGCTGGTCAAACTCCGTCATCACGGAGATATGGTACTGACAACGCCGGTGATAAACAGGCTTCACCAGCATTATCCTGATGCTGAAATTGACGTGCTTTTGTATAAAGAAACACGGCCTATTCTGAGTGAACATCCTGCCATTTCAACGATTCATGTCATTGACAGAACATGGAAAAAACAAGGTATTCGGCATCAGCTGAAGCAGGAGTTTCTGTTACTTAAAGCGGTACGTTCCCGGCATTATGACCTGGTTATAAACCTCGCCGATCAGTGGCGCAGTTCACTGCTTTCGATGCTTTCAGGCGCGAAGGTCAGGCTGGGATTTGACTATAAAAAACGTCGCTCATTTATCTGGCGTGCCGGTCATACCGATTTAGTGACAACGGAAAACCACGGCAAATTGCATACCGTTGAGCAAAATATGTCGATCCTCACCGCGCTCGGCCTTTATGTCGAAAATGCCCAAACGTCGATGCATTATTCAGAAAGTGACAAAGCATTTTGCCAGCAGCTGCTGGAAACAAATCAGGTGAGTGGCGAATACATTGTGATTCAGCCAACCTCCCGCTGGATTTTCAAATGCTGGGATGACGACAAATTTGCCAGCGTAATCGACGGTCTGAGTGATACCGGCATGACTATCGTCATGACATCCGGCCCCGATAAAAAAGAGCTGCAGATGGTGAGCAAGATCCAGGATCTGACGCATAACCCTCAGGTTATTTCCGTCGCCGGACAGTTATCGCTGACACAACTTGCCGCCATGATTGACGGCGCGAAACTGTTTATTGGGGTGGATTCGGCGCCAATGCATATGGCCGCTGCACTCAATACACCTTGTGTCGCTTTGTTCGGGCCAACGAAAATGCAGCACTGGCGTCCATGGGGCAACCATAACACCACGATTTGGGCGGGCGATTACGCGCCGCTGCCCACCCCTGACTCTATTGATACGAAAACCCAGCAGCGATATCTGCATGCTATCCCGGTCAGCGACGTGCTGGATGCCGCCCGGAGCTATCTGCATGCCTGATTTGAAAATTATCCGGCTGGCGATCGTCAGACAAAAATACCGCCCGGATGGTGGCGCGGAGCGTTTCATCTCCCGCGCCCTCGAAGCGCTGGACGATCAAAACATCGAGCTCAATATCATCACCCGCCAGTGGGAAGGCAAACCTAATCCGAAATGGAAAATTCATCTGTGCAATCCGGCCAAACACAGCCGGGTGTCACGGGAGAAAGGCTTCGCAGCGGCCGCACAAACATGCTGGAAAGCGGCTCAGTTTGATATTGTTCAGAGCCATGAACGTATACCGGGTTGCGATATTTTCCGCGCAGGTGATGGCGCGCACCGCGTCTGGCTTGAACAGCGCGCGCGCATTATTTCTCCCGCCCAGCGTCTGCTGACACGCCTCAGTCCGTATCATCGCTATGTGCTCCACGCTGAAGAAGCGATGTTTCATTCGGCGGAATTGAAAAAAATCATCTGCAATTCAGAGATGGTAAAACGTGACATCATGCGTTGCTACGGCGTTGATGCGTCACGTTTTAGCGTTATTTATAACGCCATTGATGCAGAAAAATTTACGCCTGCGACAGATGAACAACGTCGTGAATCGCGGGTGAAGATGGCGATCCCGGAACAGGCTGTCGCGCTGATTTATGTGGGTTCAGGCTTCGAGCGCAAAGGGCTCAAACCGGCTATTCAGGCCATCGCCTCCAGTGACCGCTATCTCATCGTCGTCGGTCAGGATAAGGCGCAGAAGAAATATGAATCTCTTGCGCGTCAGTTAGGGTGTTTTGAGCGAATTCGGTTTATGGGCGTTCAAAATAATGTGCTGCCCTATTACCACGCGGCCGATGGCATGATCCTGCCAACACTGTATGACCCGTTTCCTAACGTGATCCTTGAAGCGATGGCCTGTGGTCTGCCGGTGATCACCAGCCAGACCTGTGGCGGCGCAGAGTTCATCACCGAAGGGCAAGAGGGTTATGTCTGCGATGCTTTGGATATCGTAAAACTGGCCGAATTTGTAAAAAGAATCCCTTCCCGCCTGGAAAATGCTCTGATGAGTCATGCGGCAAGAGAACGCATATTGCCTTATTCTCCAAAAAACCTTTCACAACAGCTGGTGGCGCTGTATCACTCGCTGCTTATCTGATGACGTTTACGCAGGCATGATGAGTCGATAGCACTTATCTGATACCATGTGCCTATCTAACCGCCGGGATTATGCTCACTCTATGAAATTGACTTTCCCTAACGCAATGCCTCCTAAAAAATGAATATTTTTTACAATATAATCATATATTTGATTCAGCCATTAATTTGGATCCGTTTACTGTTACGCAGCCGTAAATCACCGGCCTACCGTAAACGTTGGGCTGAACGTTATGGCTTTTGCAAAGGTAAAGTCGTACCTGGCGGCATCATGCTGCATTCTGTCTCGGTGGGCGAAACCCTCGCTGCGATCCCTTTGGTTCGCGCTTTGCGCCATCGCTATCCTTCATTGCCGATCACCGTCACCACCATGACCCCGACAGGCTCTGAACGCGTTCAGTCCGCCTTTGGCAAAGGTGTGCATCACGTCTATTTACCTTACGATCTGGCAGGATCGGTCAACCGATTCCTCGATGAAGTGAACCCGAAGCTGGTCATCATCATGGAAACCGAATTGTGGCCAAACCTCATCAGCGCGCTGCACCGCCGTAAAATCCCGCTTGTCATTGCCAATGCCCGGCTTTCCGCGCGGTCTGCAAAGGGCTATCAAAAACTCGGCAAATTCATTCGTACTATTTTGCAACGCATCACACTGATTGCTGCGCAAAATCAGGAGGACGGCGAACGGTTTCTCTCGCTGGGGTTGAAACGCAATCAGCTCGCCGTCACCGGCAGCCTGAAATTTGATATTTCGGTCACTCCGGAACTGGCTGCCAAAGCCATCGCACTGCGCAGCCAGTGGGCATCGCGGCGTCAGGTGTGGATTGCCACCAGCACGCATGAAGGTGAAGAAACGCTGCTGCTGGAAGCGCATAAAGAATTACTGAAAAACCATCCGACGCTGCTGTTAATTCTGGTACCGCGCCATCCGGAACGTTTCCCGGTTGCCTGTGAACTCACCCGTAAAGCCGGGCTGACATTCACCCAGCGCAGCACCGGCGAAGTGCCGTCCTCAGGCACGCAGGTGGTGATTGGCGATACCATGGGCGAATTAATGTTGCTGTACGGCATCGCCGACCTGGCCTTTGTCGGCGGCAGCCTGGTGGAACGCGGCGGGCATAATCCGCTGGAAGCCGCCGCACACGCAATTCCGGTTCTGATGGGGCCGCACACCATAAACTTCAAAGACATTTGCGCCAAACTGGCTCAGGACGATGGCCTGATCACCGTGACGGATACCGCATCGCTGGTGAAAGAGATTTCCACGCTGCTGACGGACGAAGATTATCGACTGTACTACGGGCGTCACGCCGTTGAAGTTCTGCACCAGAACCAGGGTGCGCTGCAACGACTGCTGCATTTACTGGAGCCTTACCTGCCTGTCCGGGGTCATTAATGGCTGACAAAAAGCGCTTATCTGTTGTACTGATTGCACGCAATGAAGCCGGTTTATTGCAGGAATGTCTGGAATCGGTGGCCTGGGCTGATGAGATCGTTCTGCTCGATTCCGGCAGTGAAGATGAAACAGTAGAGGTCGCGCGCAGTTTCGGTGCTCTGGTCTTCCGGAACGCTGAGTGGCCGGGTTTTGGTAAACAGCGACAGCTGGCACAAAGCCATGCCACCGGCGATTACATTTTGATGATCGATGCTGATGAGCGGGTATCTCCCGAACTTCGTCAGTCGATTGAAAATGCTCTCAAGGATCCACAGGAAAACACCGTTTACAGTCTCGGACGCAGCAATTTATTCCTCGGGAAATTTATGCGTCACAGCGGCTGGTATCCGGATCGCGTGAACCGTCTTTATCCGGCACATTTTCGTTATAACGATGATTTAGTTCATGAATCCCTTGAAACTGACGGGGCACGCGTCCTCCCGCTTCAGGGTGATTTGCTGCATCTGACATGCCGCGATTTCTTTGCCTTTCAGCGTAAACAGCTCGGCTATGCGCAAGCATGGGCTACCCAGCGTCATCAGCAAGGACGTCGCTGCAGTTTCTTCTCCGTAATATCCCATACGCTGGGCGCATTCGTGAAAACCTGGATCCTGCGCGCGGGTTTTCTGGATGGAAAGCAGGGTTTGATTCTGGCAGGCGTCAATGCCCAGTATACTTTCAATAAATATGCCGCCTTGTGGGCATTCAGCCAACCTCTGCAGAAGTGAGCCAGCATGACCACTAAAGCAATTTATCCCGGTACTTTTGACCCGATGACTAACGGGCATCTCGATATTGTCACCCGCGCAGCACTGATGTTCGATCACGTGATTCTGGCCATTGCCGCCAGCCCGGGCAAAAAACCCATGTTTACGCTCGATGAACGCGTTGCACTGGCAACCCAGGTCACCTCGCATCTGAATAATGTCGAAGTGATTGGATTCAGCGATTTGATGGCGAATTTTGCCAAAGCACAGGGGGCGAACGTGCTGGTGCGTGGATTACGCGCGGTATCAGATTTTGAATATGAGATGCAACTCGCCAATATGAACCGGCACTTACTGCCGACGCTGGAAAGCGTGTTCATGATGCCATCGAAAGAATGGTCGTTTATCTCCTCCTCTCTGGTGAAGGAAGTGGCGCGCCACGGTGGCGACATCACGCCTTTCCTGCCGCAAGAGGTCACTCAGGCACTGATGGAAAAAATCAGCGCCTGAAACCGGATCCTACCGCTGACAGCGCGGGCAGAAAAATGTGGTGCGTTGAGCATGTTTTTTACTCTCAATCAGCGTGCCACACACCCGGCAGGGTTCCCCCGCGCGGCCATAGACCTGGAGCTCCTGCGCGAAATACCCCGGCTTTCCATCAGACTGTAAAAAGTCTTTCAGCGTTGTTCCTCCCTGCTCAATTGAACGTAACAGAACAGCTTTGATTGTGCTGACCAGCAACGCCGTTTCTTCCCGCTTCAAAGAGTGCGCGGGTCTGTCCGGTGAGATGCCTGCAACAAAAAGGGATTCGCTGGCATAAATATTCCCGACACCGACCACCAGTTTGTTATCCATCAGCCAGGGCTTGATCGGCGATTTCCTGGTGCGTGATTTTTCAAACAGATAATCAGCGGTGAAATCCTCACTCAGCGGTTCCGGGCCAAGGTGGGCTAATACGTTACTGCCAGCCAGATCGGCTGACCATAGCCATGCGCCAAAACGACGGGGATCGGTATAACGCAGCACATGGCCGGTATCCATCACCAGATCGACGTGATCGTGTTTGCCCGGCTCAGTCTCTTCCGGCAATACCCGCAAACTGCCAGACATTCCCAGATGAATGATGATCCAGCCCGCGTTGAGCTCAACCAGCAGGTATTTTGCGCGACGTTGAACGCTGAGAACGGGCTGATCGCTTAATGCCAGAATTTCCGCAGAGACGGGCCAGCGTAATCGCGCATTACGCACCACGGCGTGCATAATCGTGTGGCCTTTAAGATAGGGCTCAATCCCCCGGCGGCTGGTTTCAACTTCAGGTAATTCAGGCATATCCTCTCCCGTAACAGAATCGAAATCAGAGTGTGTCGCAGACATCCGTCTCAGGCAAACAAAAGACGCCCGCAACCCGGACCTCAAATTTCAGGCAATAAAAAACCCGGCCGGAGCCGGGTTTTATTAATCCACTAAAATTATTTAATTTTAGCTTCTTTGTAGATCACGTGTTGACGGACAACTGGATCGAATTTCTTCAGTTCCAATTTTTCCGGCTTAGTACGCTTGTTCTTCGTAGTGGTATAGAAGTGACCAGTACCAGCAGAAGAAACCAGCTTGATCTTCTCGCGAACACCTTTAGCCATGATTCAGTTCCTTAATACTTCTCACCGCGGGTACGCAGATCGGCCAAGACCGTCTCAATACCCTTCTTATCAATAACACGCATACCTTTAGCAGATACGCGCAGAGTTACAAAGCGCTTCTCAGCCTCAACCCAAAAACGGTGTGAGTGCAGGTTTGGCAGAAAACGGCGTTTGGTCGCGTTCATTGCGTGGGAACGGTTGTTACCGCTCACCGGGCGCTTGCCAGTAACTTGGCAGACTCGGGACATGTCTATATCTCCAAAAATCAAATCAGCTCGAGCTTCGTATAGGGTATGGCCGCCTCGTCAGGCTTTTAGAGCCCATCTCAGCAAACTCCACTGAGAACCGACTCACTGTCGTCGGGTAAAAACCATTTCATCAGGTATGAAACCTGCTGAGATAGGCTCTTAACGCCAAACCCAAGATTCTCAAAGGTGGCGTAGTATACGCTCTGTAGCGTAAGTGCTCAAGTCCCGAACAGCTAAAGATCCCAAAGGATCTTTAAAAAACGACGCTAAATCCAACCGCGTTCGGCAAAAGACACCGTTTCTCCGTGACCTACAACCAAATGGTCGAGAACACGAATTTCCAGCAGTTGGCACGCACGAATAATTTGTTCAGTCACTTTTCTGTCCATCAGACTGGGTTCAGCCCGACCGGACGGATGATTATGCGCCAGAATTAACGCTGCCGCATTAACCTTCATCGCACCGCGAACAATTTCGCGGGGATACACTTCTACGTGCCCAATAGTACCAGCAAACATCTCCTCATGGCGAATAACCCGATGCTGGTTGTCGAGAAAAAGTACCAGAAAGACCTCTCTTTCACGAAAAACCAGCAAATTCTGCAGATACTCCCGAATAACCGACGGGCTAAGCATGGCATTTTCCGCACTGAGATGACGCAGATAGGCGCGGCGGGATAACTCAGACACCGCAACAAGCTGGGCATATTTTGCCACGCCCATGCCTTTAATACGTGACATCGCGTTAAAATCCGCCATCAGTAACTGATGGAGTGAGCCAAACTCATCGAGCAGATTTTTAGCCAGCTCCATCACATGCTGTCCGCGCGATCCGATGCGCAAATAAATCGCCAGCAGTTCCTGATCTGTCAGCCCTTTGGGGCCCTGCTCTAATAACTTTTCCCGTGGTTTCACCGTATCCGGCCAGCCGTTGTGCGATTTCGTCATCCTGACTCCTTTTTCGCGGCGATTGTGCCACAGCCCCGACCATCAGGCTTTTCGGCGTCTTCAGCTTGCGAGGCATCGCGCAGAAATCTTATTCAACCTCGTTCGGGTGTCGCCAATAGCTGTCATCATTGTGCGTTATGCTAAAATGTCGCTTCTTCAGGCTTTCAATCAATCGGACAATGATGATGACGGGACTTTCCGGCAAACATATTGTGCTCGGTATCAGCGGTGGTATCGCTGCCTATAAAGCACCAGAACTGGTACGTCGCTTACGCGAGCGTGGCGCGGAAGTACGCGTAGTGATGACAGATGCGGCTAAATCTTTTGTGACACCACTGAGCCTGCAAGCGGTTTCCGGCTATCCGGTGTCTGATGACCTGCTTGATCCGGCAGCCGAAGCGGCGATGGGTCACATCGAATTAGGTAAATGGGCTGATTTAGTGCTGATCGCGCCCGCTACGGCCGATTTACTGGCACGCATGGCTGCAGGTATGGCTAATGACCTGCTGACCACGGTTTGCCTGGCAACCGCGGCCCCCATTGCAGTGCTTCCGGCGATGAATCAGCAGATGTATCGCGCGACCGTCACGCAGGAGAATCTGCAACGGATTGCAGCAAGAGGCACCTTGTTATGGGGCCCTGACAGCGGAAGCCAGGCCTGTGGCGATATTGGTCCGGGACGAATGCTCGATCCCCTGGTCATTGTCGATATGGCAATCAACCATTTCTCCGTACGCCAGGATCTGGCGCATCTGAACATTATGGTGACGGCAGGCCCGACGCGTGAAGCGCTGGATCCGGTTCGCTTCATCAGTAATCACAGTTCAGGAAAAATGGGTTTTGCTATTGCGCAAGCCGCCGCCAATCGCGGTGCGAAAGTCACACTTATCGCCGGCCCGGTGACGCAACCGACACCCGCGAATGTCCGGCGTGTAGATGTGGAAAGCGCACTGGAGATGCAACACGCTGTGCAGCTTTCTGCCAGTTCACAGCATATTTTTATCTCCTGTGCCGCGGTTGCAGACTACCGTGCTGAACTGATTGCTGATGAGAAAATCAAAAAGCAAGGCGATGAAATCACAGTCAAAATGATTAAAAACCCTGACATTGTTGCCGGCGTGGCGGCGATGACAGAAAACCGGCCGTATGTCGTGGGGTTTGCCGCCGAAACCCAGAATGTGGAAGAATACGCGCGGCAAAAAAGGATCCGTAAGAATCTGGATCTGATTTGCGCCAACGATGTTTCACTTGCCGGGCAAGGTTTTAATACCGATAGCAATGCCCTGCATCTTTTTTGGCAGGACGGGGATAAAATCTTACCGCTTAGCGATAAATCCCTGCTTGGCCAACGTTTATTAGAAGAGATTGTCAGCCGTTATGATGAAAAAAATCGACATTAAAATTCTCGACCCGCGCATCGGTTCGACTTTCCCTTTACCGGCTTACGCCACGCCAGGGTCTGCAGGTCTGGATTTACGCGCCTGTCTGGATGCTTCTGTTGAACTCAAACCCGGCGAAACCACGCTGCTGCCAACCGGTCTGGCAATTCACATTGGTGATGCAAACCTGGCAGCGGTGATCCTGCCGCGCTCTGGTTTGGGGCATAAACATGGCGTGGTACTGGGCAATTTAGTGGGTCTGATTGACTCCGATTATCAGGGACAGTTGATGGTTTCCGTCTGGAACCGTGGGCAAACAACGTTCGTGATTGAACCGGGCGAGCGAATCGCACAAATGGTCTTTGTGCCTGTGGTTCAGGCTGAATTCAATCTGGTGGAAGATTTCAACGCCAGTGAACGCGGTGAAGGTGGTTTTGGCCACTCCGGCCGTCAATAAGAACCTGTTCAGCACCGCAGATTTTGACGCGATATTGAACAGATCCTTATCACTATCAGACCGTAACAACACCAAGGGAACGAAAAAAGCCGCAGGATCATAGCGATTCATGCGGCAGTTGTGCGGTTTCTCCATGATTTTAGCCGTTTTTTAGCAAGGGTCTATTCAGACATGGCAGAGAAAGAAACGACAAAAAGGAACCGGCGCGAAGAGATTTTGCAGGCGTTAGCGCAAATGCTTCAGTCCAGTGATGGCAGCCAGCGGATCACGACCGCAAAACTCGCTGCCAGCGTAGGTGTTTCGGAAGCAGCTCTTTATCGTCATTTTCCCAGTAAAACGCGGATGTTTGACAGCTTAATCGAGTTTATTGAAGACAGCCTGATCTCGCGTATCAATCTCATCTTGCAGGATGAAAAGGATACGTTGAACCGGATCCGTCTGATTTTGCTGCTGGTTCTGGGTTTTGCAGAACGCAATCCGGGCCTGACACGCATCATGACCGGACATGCTTTGATGTTTGAACAGGACCGCCTGCAGGGCCGCATCAATCAGCTCTTTGAGCGAATTGAAGCCCAGTTGCGTCAGGTACTGCGGGAAAAGAAAATGCGTGAAGGCAGCGGGTTTACCTATGATGAAACGCTGCTCGCCAGCCAGTTGCTGGCTTACTGTGAAGGGATGTTATCGCGGTTTGTGCGCTCAGAGTTTAAGTACCGTCCCACGCAGGATTTTGATACGCGCTGGCCGCTCATCTCGGCTCAGTTGCAATAACGTCGCGTCGAAATAATGTGTCAGATGTTAAAAAGGGCCTTTCGGCCCTTTTTCATTTTTGGCGAATCTTAAACGCCGTACGTCTGCTGATATGCACGCACAGCCGCCAGATGGTCAGCCATTTCGGTTTTTTCTTCCAGATAGTCGATGAGATCTGCCAGCGTAATAATAGAAATCACTTTGCAATGGTAGTCGCGTTCAACTTCCTGAATGGCGGAGATATCAGCGCGTCCGCGTTCCTGACGATCCAGGGAAATCAGAACCCCGGCGAGCGTCGCGTGGTTCGCATTGATGATTTCCATAGACTCACGAATGGCTGTTCCCGCCGTGATCACATCATCAACCAGCATGACGCGCCCTTGCAGCGGGCTGCCTACCAGTAAACCGCCTTCGCCATGATCTTTGGCTTCTTTACGGTTGAAGCAATAAGGCACATCGCGCTCATGATGCTCAGCCAGCGCAACGGCAGTGGTCGTCGCGATCGGGATACCTTTGTAAGCCGGGCCAAACACTAAATCGAAATCAATTTTTGAATCCATCAATGCTTCGGCATAGAAACGTCCCAGTAACGCCAGATCGCGTCCGGTATTAAACAGACCGGCATTGAAGAAGTAAGGGCTGATGCGCCCGGACTTCAGGGTGAATTCGCCGAATTTCAAAACCTGCTTGTTCAGTGCGAACTCAATAAATTGGCGCTGATAGGCTTTCATTGATGGTCTCCTCGATAATCTCGTATTTCTGACATTGTCAGCCCGCAGGCCATAAAAAAGGCGACTTCTTAGTCGCCTTAAAAAATCATTCCGCCAGTGCCGCTTTCTGCGCCTGGAAGATTGTGTCGATTCCCTCTCGCGCGAGGGCCAGTAAATTGAGTAACTCTTCGTGGCTGAACGGCTCGCCTTCGGCAGTGCCCTGCACTTCGATCATGCGGCCATCTTCCATCATCACCACGTTCATGTCGGTTTCAGCAGCGGAGTCCTCTACATACTCAAGGTCGCACAGCGCTTCACCCTTAACAATACCGACAGAAACCGCCGCGACCATGCCTTTCATCGGATTGGCTTTAAGTTTACCCGCAGCGACCAGCGCATTCAGCGCATCGGCCAGCGCAACGCAAGCACCCGAGATAGACGCAGTACGCGTACCGCCGTCAGCCTGTAAAACATCACAGTCGAGGGTGATGGTGAATTCACCGAGTTTTTTCAAATCCACTGCGGCACGAAGAGAACGTGCGATCAGGCGCTGGATTTCGAGAGTACGACCACCCTGTTTGCCTTTAGCGGCTTCACGCGGATTACGGGTATGAGTAGAACGCGGCAGCATCCCATATTCTGCAGTGATCCAGCCCTGGCCCTGGCCTTTCAGAAAACGCGGAACGCCTTCTTCTACCGTTGCGGTACACAGCACTTTAGTTTCACCAAACTCCACCAGCACGGAACCTTCAGCGTGTTTAGTGTAATGGCGGGTCAGTGTTACGGGGCGCACTTGTTGTGCATTTCGGCCTGCTGGACGCATGGGATAGTACTCCGGGTCGCAAATCATGTTTGGCTGCGCATTATACGGACTTCATGAGGTAATGCCTATCATGACCCGTCCACCGAGGCTATAATCCCTCCATCTTTACATTAACAGGTACGCATACATGATTCGTAGTATGACCGCTTATGCACGACGCGAAATTAAGGGTGACTGGGGCAGCGCAGCGTGGGAACTCCGCTCGGTAAACCAACGTTATCTGGAAACTTATATCCGTCTTCCGGAGCAATTCCGCAGCCTGGAGCCGGTCGTTCGCGAACGCATTCGTGCCCGTCTGACCCGTGGTAAAGTCGAATGTAATCTGCGTTTTGACCTCGATCCGGGTGCACAAAGCTCATTGCAGCTGAACGAAAAACTGGCTAAACAGCTGGTAGAAGCCGCGCAGTGGGTAAAAATGCAAAGTGACGAAGGTGAAATTAATCCACTGGAAGTTCTGCGCTGGCCTGGCGTAATGCTGGCCGAAGAACAAGATCTGGACGCTATCAGCACCGAGTTGCTGCAGGCACTGGAAACCGCTCTGGATGATTTCATCAGCGCCCGTGAAAGCGAAGGTGCCGCTCTGAAAGTGATGATCGAACAGCGTCTTGACGGTGTCAGCGCAGAAGTGCTGAAGGTCCGCGCCCATATGCCTAATATTCTGCAATGGCAGCGTGAGCGTCTGGTCAGCAAACTGGAAGATGCGCAGGTACAGCTGGAAAACACACGATTGGAGCAAGAGTTAGTGCTGATGGCTCAGCGTGTTGATGTGGCCGAAGAGCTGGACCGGCTTGAAGCGCATGTCAAAGAAACGCATAAAATCATGAAGAAAGAAGAAGCCGTCGGCCGTCGGCTTGATTTCATGATGCAGGAATTTAACCGCGAGTCGAACACGCTGGCGTCAAAATCAATTAATGCCGATGTCACCACATCAGCCATCGAGCTGAAAGTGTTGATCGAACAGATGCGCGAACAGATTCAGAACATCGAGTAATTTATTTGTACCGATGTAATAAAAACGCCTCAGGTCATCACAACCCGAGGCGTTTTTTTTTGTGTCAGCGGTGAGGGGGATTACTTTTCCCAGCGCTTGAGCAGTACGCAGGCGTTCACGCCGCCGAAACCAAAACCGTTCGACAAAGCATAGGTAATGCCATGTTTCTGCGCAGTATTACCGATGATATTCAGACCGGCAGCAGCATCATCTTTGTTTTCCAGATTCAACGTTGGCGGAACAATCTGGTCACGGATAGCCAGAATCGTGAAGATAGTTTCCAGCCCCCCCGCTGCGCCCAATAAATGACCGGTCGCTGATTTAGTCGAGGTCACGGCCAGTTTACCATCAGTCCCGAACAGGGTTTTAATCGCGTTGATTTCACCCAGATCGCCGACCGGTGTAGATGTGGCGTGAGCATTTAGATGCTGTACGTCTGAAGGCTGAATACCCGCCTGACGCAACGCAATTTTCATCGCGCGACCTGCGCCATTCCCGTCTTCTGCACCTGAAGTCATGTGATAAGCATCACCGCTTGTGCCGTAACCGACGATCTCAGCCAGGATAGTCGCACCACGGGCTTTTGCGTGTTCCAGCTCTTCGATGACCAGCATACCGGCGCCTTCACCCATGATGAAACCATCACGGCCACTGTCGAACGGACGGGATGCTTTCTCAGGATGATCGGTATGACCCGCTGACATCGCTTTCGCGGCAGCAAAACCACCCAGGCTGACGGTATCGATCGCCGCTTCAGCGCCACCGCACAATGCAACATCCGCCTCATCGTTACGAATCAAACGCACTGCATCGCCGATCGCCTGAACGCCTGCCGCACATGCGGTTACCGGAGCACCAATAGGGCCTTTAAACTGATGTTTAATGGAAACCTGACCGGCTGCCAGATTCACCAGGAATGAAGGAATGGTGAACGGAGACAAACGCTTAGCGCCACGACTGTCGTTGGTACGAACGGCATGGGCGATGGCCGGAAATCCGCCGATACCAGAACCGATGACGGTCGCGGTACGTTCCTGCTGCTCAGCGGTTTCAGCTTTCCAGCCCGCATGAGTGATCGCCATTTCGGCTGCGGCCATGGCAAACAGAATGAAGCGGTCCATTTTTTTCTGGTCTTTCGGCACGACAAACAGGTCCGGATCGAAACCAGACTCAGGGTCCTGTTCTTTAGTTTGCACCTGACCGCCGATTTTCACGCTCAGCGTTTCAACAATCTCATCCGGCAATACACGGATACCAGACTGACCGGCCAGCAGGCGCTTCCAGATAGTTTCGATATCACAGCCCAGAGGACTCACAGCCCCCATGCCGGTAATCACTACTCGACGATGAGTCATAAAATGTTCCTTCCTGTCCGTTAATGCATACGTTTTTGCAGGGGTTTTGATTCGTCCGGCAGAAACAGGGTCTTTAAAAGCTGACAGTATGTGACGAATTACGGTTTTGTAAACCCGTAACCCGAAAATTTTGTCTTCGTTATTTCGCCAGGCTTCGTAAAACCAGGCTGGTGATAGCGGTTACGCGTTCTTCCAGCTGCTCGGGGGTTTTCTGTTCCAGCAGCAGCGGATGTGAGAACGGCGTCGTCACGGTAGTGATCGCCATACAGACTTCATCCAGCGGCGTTTTACGCTCAAACTCTCCGGATTCGCGACCGTCCGTGACAATTTTCTCAATGATGCTGTACATCGTAGCGCGATGATTTAACGTCGATTTCCATTGTTGAGCAGAGGCTATCGCAGCAAGATCATGCAGCTTTCTGTCCTGAAAGAAGAGATCAAGACTACGCGTAAGCAGTGTTCTAAACAGGGATCGCAGGCGCAGAGTGGCACTTTGGTCACTTTGTGCAATTAGTAATAGCGCATGATCAATTTGTCCGACACGTTGAGAACATATCGCTTCGCCAATGGCCTGTTTAGACTCAAAAAATTTATAAATATAAGCACTTGAGACACCGATGGATTTTGCCAGATCGGCCACCGACGTTTTGGCATAACCGTAAAGCCGGAAATGCTCAAATGCTGCGTTGATGATCTGCTCACGCCGTTCATGTTCGGCAGGTCCACGCTGAGTTAACGCAACCGGAATATCAGGTTTCATAAACTCCTCCGGATAGGTAAAGCAATTAAACGATGTGTGAGTGGGTAACGATTATACATATTCGTCACTATTTAGCAGAAGATATTTCCTGACAGGTTAAGAGGAAGTCGTAGGCCTGAGAGAGGTAGAGTGGCCTGTAAACAAGTCAGCAATGACGATTTTTCTAATCTAAAATTATTGCTGCCTCACTAAAATCCTTATACACCTGATGATTGAACACCTTTTCACATTAGTTTTAGTAATTTTAAAAACGATACAAAAGAAAAAATCAGTCGAGAGGAATTTAAAACCTGATTACTCTACGCGGCTACTGTTTCCTCATTTCTGACCCGTCCGGCGCACACTCATGTTACTCACTGTTCTTTATATTATTGGTATCACCGCAGAAGCCATGACCGGTGCTTTAGCTGCCGGACGTCGCAAGATGGACTCTTTTGGCGTCATCATTATCGCCTCTGCCACCGCCATTGGCGGAGGTTCAGTACGTGACATGCTGCTGGGGCATTATCCACTCGGCTGGGTAAAACATCCTGAATACATAATCATTGTTGCCTTTGCAGCCCTCCTGACGACCTGGCTTGCGCCATTAATGCAGCATCTGCGAAAGCTGTTTTTAGTGCTGGATGCGCTGGGTCTGGTGGTGTTCTCTATTATCGGGACTCAGGTCGCGCTTGATATGGGCCATGGCGCTATTATCGCTTCCGTGTGTGCGGTGATAACCGGCGTCTTCGGGGGTGTATTGCGGGACATGATGTGCAACCAGATCCCGCTGGTGTTTCAGAAAGAGATTTACGCAGGGATTTCATTCGCCTCGGCATGGGTTTATATCGGTCTGCAGTATTTCGCTATGCCGCATAACCTGGTGATCATCATTACCCTGCTGGTGGGTTTTGTCGCCCGCCTGATTGCGTTGCGATTTCGCCTCGGATTGCCCGTCTTTAATTATCCGCATTCGGATCACGACTAAGTTCCCGGCACGTTGCCCGTCACTGAAACGCGGGCACCTTTGCCTGCCTTAACGCTTCCGTTAATGCCATGACCTGCGGATGATGTATGAAGTCCGCGATTTGCCCGGTGCGTTTTTGTCCGATACCTGCGGCCGTTTCCCAGTCTTGTGGCGTCATTTCCTGAAGATGATTCCAGGAAGGCTGTTGCCCGGCAAATTTCACGGCAAAAGAGGGGAAACCCAACGCGGAAAGCCAGTGCCTGAAGCTTTTATTCCGCGCCAGCTGAATTTGCGCCATCAACTTCTTCGCCTGTTTAATGCCTATCCCCGGTACAGCTGACATCACGTCTTCATTCAGACCTAGCCAGTCGGTCAAAGAGTTGAGAGGAACGCCCTCAAGCAGTTTTTGCCAGGTGGCTCCCCCGAAGCCAGCCATATCCAGCGATTCCGGACCACTTAACCAGATTAGCCGTGAGAGAAACTGCTGTTTGCAGCCTGGCTCTGGCGTAAAACAGGAAAGTGCCCCGTAGGATTCAGGATCTGGCAATACACTTTCTGTGCGCTCGCGTACCCGCCACACGACATCATCCAGCCGCGGGATCCCCTGCCCGGCCAGTGAAACCGCCACCTGATCTCCTGCGATGACATCCCATTGCTTAAACCGGGAGATGGAACCCACATTCACTTTGCTTACCCACTTATCATCGAGCCTGAGTGGTTTCAGGTTCAGAATCACCGTCACCTTTCCACTTCGTCCGATGGTTGTGCTAACCCCGGCAACTTCCGTGAGTGCTTTGGCAGGCGGATATTTCCATGCAACCGCCCAGGTAGCAGGTTTATTTTGCCAATATTTACCTGCGGGTTCTTCTTCCTGCCGGATAACGACACCGTCGGTAGCGAACGGGAGAGGTTGGGTAAACCAGTTTTGCCGCCATTTATCGACATCATCCACCGAATGCACCGGAATCGTGAACTGGCCAACGACCGGGAATCCGAGCAGGCTTAACTGCCCCAGATGATCGGTCATCGTGGTCGGGCCGTTTGGCCATGACCAGATAAACACGCCCACGTGCGACAGCAGCTCAGTGCCGGTGGTGCGCATCATGGCTCCCGCGACTTTGGATCTCGCATTCATGCCTCCCGCAACACTCTGCTGATGACCGGTCATCTTCAGATAAAGTTCGCCCTGCAAAACCAGCTCGGGGCGGGTATCCGGGATTTTGAGGGGGATGGACGGTATTGAAGGCACTTTGGCTGTCCAGTTTTGACCTTTTGCCCCGTCCCCACGGCTTAACAGCGCAGCAAGCTGCCCGTGCCGGTAGACGAGTGAGATGGCAATTCCGTCGACTTTGGGCTGCACCCAGAGATTTTTACGCCCGCGCATCCAGCCTGAAACCGCTTGCTTATCACGCAGTTTGTTAAGGCCGGTATGAGCTACCGGATGGGGATAAAGATCATTCACACCAACAGGTACTCCCGCGTCTTCTGAAGACTGACCGGCACATTGCAGCCACAAACGCTGTTTTTGGCGCAAATTATCGTAAACCGCATCTTCAACCGGGCTGCTGCCGGACTGGTGATAATCTTTGTCCCATTGCGCGAGTTGCGCCGTCAGTTGCCGGGTTTCCTGAGTCAGTTGCGCTGATGACCATGCTGGGCAATCCTGCGGCAGCTCATTATTGGCGGGTACATAAAATGGCAGAAAGAACAGGCTGATAAGAAATACGATCCGGCGCATAGGCACCTCCTTGTGGCCGCCAGTAAACGCCAGTGTTTTCTTCGCTGCCAGCGCCACTTTTCATCTTTGCGGGATGCCTTCCTGCTTATTTACTTTGTTGCAGCAACAGTAAGAAATTTTGGAATGTGGCGCGGAAATCTGGCAGGAAGGGCTGTTTTCTGTCGTGAAGTTGCGATGAAATACGACTGGACGCTGCACCGGATGCGGCGAGCGTGTATACTGTGCGGGAGATCACTCTTCGCATACTTCCTATCAACCCATTCAGTTGAAACGTCATCATCATGGTTCAAGGCACGCTATATATCATCTCCGCTCCCAGTGGAGCAGGTAAATCAAGTCTGATTCAGGCTTTACTTAAAACGCAACCGCTCTACGACACGCAGGTTTCTATTTCACACACCACCCGTTCAGAACGTCCGGGCGAGAAACATGGCGAGCACTATTTCTTTGTCTCTAAAGAAGAATTTCTTGAGATGATTGAAAGTGATGACTTTTTAGAGCATGCCGAAGTTTTTGGTAATTACTACGGAACTTCACGTGTCACCATTGAGCAAGTGCTGGCCTCTGGCGTGGATGTTTTTCTGGATATCGACTGGCAAGGTGCGCAGCAAATCCGTGCGAAAATGCCGCAGGCTCGCAGCATTTTCGTGTTGCCGCCGTCGAAGGATGAACTTGACCGCCGCCTGCGTGGCCGTGGTCAGGACAGTGAAGAAGTGATCGCAAAACGTATGGCGCAAGCGGTGGCAGAAATGACACACTTTGCTGAATACGATTATTTAATCGTGAATGACGATTTTGATCTGGCGCTGTCGGATTTAAAAACCATTATTCGCGCCGAACGTCTTCGTCTGAGCCGTCAAAAACTCCGTCATGACGGATTAATCACCAAACTATTGGCAGACTGAAGTCACTTTCAGTATTATGCCCAGTCTTTCGTCCCCCTGTGGAGTAGCACATATATGGCACGCGTAACTGTTCAAGACGCTGTAGAGAAAATTGGTAACCGTTTTGACCTGGTGTTGGTGGCTGCTCGTCGCGCACGCCAGCTGCAATCTGGTGGTAAAGATCCACTGGTCGCTGAAGAAAACGACAAGGTCACCGTTATCGCTCTGCGCGAAATCGAAGAAGGCCTGATCACGAATAAGATCCTTGATGTTCGCGATCGTCAGGAACAGCAAGAGCAGGAAGCCGCAGAGATTCAGGCAGTCACTGCCATCGCTGAAGGTCGTCGTTAATTAACGAAACGGATCTCACTTGTATATCTTTGAAAGCCTGAATCAACTGATTCAAAAATACCTGCCGGAGGAGCAAATTAAGCGCCTCGTGCAGGCTTACCTCGTGGCGCGGGACGCGCATGAGGGGCAGACACGTTCCAGCGGTGAGCCTTATATTACTCACCCGGTCGCCGTGGCATGTATTTTGGCTGAAATGAGGCTCGATCATGAGACTCTGATGGCGGCGTTATTACACGACGTTATCGAAGACACGCCTGCAACCTACCAGGATATGGAACAACTGTTTGGCAAAAGCGTTGCTGAACTGGTTGAAGGCGTTTCAAAGTTAGACAAGCTGAAATTCCGCGATAAGAAAGAAGCACAGGCGGAAAACTTCCGCAAAATGGTCATGGCGATGGTGCAAGACATCCGCGTCATTTTGATCAAACTGGCTGACCGTACCCACAACATGCGCACACTGGGCTCTTTACGCCCGGACAAACGTCGCCGCATTGCCCGCGAAACGCTGGAAATCTACAGCCCGCTGGCACACCGTTTGGGTATCCATCATTTGAAAACCGAGCTCGAAGAGCTGGGCTTCGAAGCACTCTATCCGAACCGTTATCGCGTGATTAAAGAAGTGGTGAAAGCCGCGCGTGGTAACCGTAAAGAGATGATTCAGAAAATCCTCTCTGAGATAGAAGGCCGTTTGACCGAAGCCGGTATTCAGTGTCGTGTCAGCGGTCGCGAGAAGCACCTGTATTCGATCTACTGCAAAATGCACCTGAAGGAACAGCGTTTCCATTCCATTATGGATATCTACGCCTTCCGGGTGATCGTTAAAGAACTCGATACCTGCTATCGCGTGTTAGGCCAGGCACACAGTCTGTACAAACCGCGCCCAGGCCGGGTTAAAGATTACATCGCTATCCCCAAGGCCAACGGCTATCAATCTTTGCATACTTCTCTTATCGGCCCGCACGGCGTGCCGGTGGAAGTACAAATCCGTACCGAAGATATGGATCAGATGGCAGAAATGGGGGTTGCGGCTCACTGGGCTTATAAAGAGAACAGTGAAACCAGCACAACGGCACAAATTCGTGCCCAGCGCTGGTTACAGAGTTTGCTCGAACTGCAACAAAGTGCGGGCAACTCATTTGAATTTATCGAGAGCGTGAAATCGGATCTGTTCCCGGACGAGATTTACGTCTTTACGCCGGAAGGCCGCATCGTCGAGCTGCCTGCAGGTGCTACACCGGTCGACTTTGCTTACGCCGTGCATACCGATATCGGTCATGCCTGCGTGGGCGCGCGCGTTGACCGCCAGCCGTATCCGCTCTCACAGCCGCTCACCAGCGGCCAGACCATCGAAATCATCACCGCACCGGGTGCCCGACCGAATGCGGCCTGGCTGAACTTTGTTGTCAGCTCGCGGGCCCGCGCCAAAATTCGCCAGATGCTCAAGAACCTTAAGCGTGATGACTCTGTTTCGCTTGGTCGTCGTCTGCTGAATCATGCACTGGGTGCCGGTAAGAAACTGTCAGATATTCCGCCTGAAAACATCAAAAACGAGCTGGATCGTATGAAGCTCGCCGCTATGGATGATTTACTGGCTGAAATCGGTCTGGGCAACGCCATGAGTGTCGTGGTCGCCAAAAACCTGATGGGTGACCAGTCTTCAATGGCAACGTCAGGCACGCGCAATCTGCCTATCAAAGGTGCAGATGGCGTACTGATTACGTTCGCGAAATGCTGTCGTCCAATCCCAGGTGATCCGATTATTGCTCATATCAGTCCGGGCAAAGGTCTGGTTATTCACCATGAGTCCTGCCGTAATATCCGTGGTTATCAGAAAGAACCTGAGAAATTCATGGCTGTTGACTGGGATGATCATCAGGAAACCGATCAGGAATTTATCGCTGAAATCAAAGTCGATATGTTCAATCATCAGGGCGCACTGGCGAACCTGACCGCCGCGATTAACGCCGCGCAGTCAAACATTCAAAGCCTGAGCACTGAAGAAAAAGACGGCCGTGTCTACAGCGCCTTTATCCGCCTGACGACCCGCGATCGCGTTCATCTGGCGAATATCATGCGTAAAATTCGTATCATGCCGGACGTTATCAAAGTTACCCGCAACCGAAACTGATTGTTATGACTCCAGAACGTTATGCACGTATTCGTGAAATGCTGACGGCTCGCCAGCCAGACCTGACGGTCTGCATGGAACAGGTGCATAAACCGCATAACGTTTCGGCGGTCATTCGCACCGCAGATGCCGTCGGTGTTCATGAGATCCACGCCGTCTGGCCTACAACGCGAATGAAAACGCTGGTTTCTTCTGCGGCAGGCAGTAACAGCTGGGTTCAGGTCAAAACACACAAAACTATTCAGGATGCCGTCGCCAAAATGAAGGCGCAGGGCATGCAAATCTTAGCCACAAACCTGTCTGAAAAAGCCGTCGATTTCCGTGCAATTGATTACACCCGCCCGACCTGCATTCTGCTTGGCCAGGAAAAAACCGGTATCACGCCTGAAGCATTAGCTCTGGCAGACAGCGATATCATTATTCCGATGATCGGTATGGTGCAATCTCTGAACGTGTCTGTCGCCTCGGCGCTTATTCTGTACGAAGCCCAGCGCCAGCGTGAAAACGCAGGGCTTTACCGCCGCGAAACCAGCCTGCTCAGCGAGAAAGAACAACAGCGCTTGCTATTTGAAGGGGGTTATCCGGTTTTGTCGAATGTGGCGAAGCGAAAAAAACTTCCACGCCCTTTCATTGACGATCAGGGGCAAATTGTTGCCGATGATGAATGGTGGTCAGCGATGCAAATGACGGTCAAAAAAAGATGAAAGGCCGCCTGCTCGACGCCATCCCGCTCACGTCACTTTCTGGCGTCGGAGCCAGTCAGGCAGATAAACTCGCTAAGCTCGGCCTTGAAACTATTCAGGATTTACTGCTCCACCTTCCCCTGCGTTATGAAGATCGTACCCGCCTGTATGCCATAAACGATTTACTGCCCGGCCTGTTTGCCACCATTGAAGGCGAAGTATTGCGTAGCGATATCAGCTTTGGTCGCCGCAGAATGCTGACGTGTCAGATTAGCGACGGCACCGGCATGGTGACGTTACGCTTTTTCAACTTTAACGCTGCGATGAAAAACAGTCTGGCGACAGGCCGTCGGGTCACTGCGTATGGTGAAATCAAACGCGGCACGATCGGCGCAGAAATCATTCATCCGGAATACCGCATTCAGGGCGAGAACAGCGAAGTCGTTTTGCAGGAGTCGCTGACACCGGTTTATCCCACAACAGAAGGTATCCGTCAGGCGACGCTGCGTAAGCTGACCGATCAGGCGCTGGAATTGCTCGATACCGTGCCTATCGCCGAATTGTTGCCCGAAGAACTGAGCCGTTCGCTGATATCACTTCCTCAGGCGCTTCATTTGCTGCATCGCCCGCCGCCGGATATTCAGCTGGCTGATCTTGAGAAAGGCCATCATCCGGCACAGCGCCGACTGATTATGGAAGAATTACTGGCGCATAACCTCAGCATGCTGGCGGTTCGCGCGGGTACGCAAAGTTATAAAGCGATGCCGTTACATCACGACGATCGCCTGAAAAAACAGTTCCTCGCCTCACTGCCGTTCAGCCCAACCGGGGCGCAAGAACGTGTTGTGACGGAAATTGAGCAGGATCTGGCAAAGAGTTATCCGATGATGCGTCTGGTTCAGGGCGATGTGGGTTCTGGTAAAACGCTGGTGGCGGCTCTCGCGGCACTTTGCGCTATCGCTCAGGGCCAGCAGGTCGGATTAATGGCACCGACAGAATTGCTGGCTGAACAGCACGCCAATAACTTCCGCCAGTGGTTCGAACCGCTGGGGATTCAGGTAGGCTGGCTGGCGGGCAAGCAAAAGGGCAAAGCCCGACAGGCGCAGCAGGATGCGATTGCCAGCGGTCAGGTTTCAATGGTGGTCGGGACTCACGCCATCTTCCAGGAGCAGGTACTGTTTTCTTCCCTTTCGCTGGTGATCATTGATGAACAACACCGATTTGGGGTGCATCAGCGTCTGGCGCTGTGGGAAAAGGGATTACAGCAGGGCTTCCATCCGCATCAGCTGATCATGACGGCAACGCCTATCCCGCGAACGCTGGCGATGACGGCCTATGCGGATCTGGATACCTCCGTGATCGACGAACTGCCGCCAGGACGTACGCCGGTGACCACCGTCGCTATTCCTGACACCCGCCGCAGTGACATTATCAGCCGCGTCAAAAGTGCCTGCGAGCAGGAAAACCGACAGGCCTATTGGGTTTGTACGCTGATCGAAGAATCAGAAATGCTTGAAGCTCAGGCGGCAGAAGCGACCTGGGAAGGGCTGAAAGAAGCCCTTCCCGCGCTCAATATCGGGCTGGTGCATGGCCGAATGAAAGCGCAGGAAAAGCAGGCCGTCATGCAGGCCTTCAAAAAAGGCGAAGTGCAGCTTCTGGTGGCGACCACCGTCATTGAAGTCGGCGTAGACGTGCCGAATGCCAGCCTGATGATCATCGAAAACCCGGAACGACTGGGTCTGGCGCAGCTGCATCAGCTGCGCGGCCGCGTTGGCCGTGGCGCAGTCGCATCCCATTGTGTTCTGCTATACAAAACGCCGCTCAGCAAGACTGCACAGAAGCGTTTGCAGGTTCTGCGTGACAGCAACGACGGCTTTGTGATTGCGCAGCAAGATTTAGAAATCCGTGGTCCGGGAGAATTACTGGGCACGCGCCAGACGGGCAGCGCAGAGTTCAAAGTGGCCGATCTGCTGCGCGATCAGGCGATGATCCCGGATGTACAGCGCATCGCACGCTATCTCCAGCAGCAATTCCCCGACCATACTAAAGCACTGATTGAACGCTGGCTGCCGGAGCGCGTTCGTTACACCAACGCCTGACTTTCCCCTCAGAAAACATAATTAAAAATGATGTTTCCGAAGAATACATTCCTCCGGGTTTTGTTCAAAACGGCCTGCACTCTCTTTCTTCACGGGTTATTTGATGACCTTCACAGACTGGCGCAAAGTCGGTAACCGGTTTCATACCCCGCATCTACACTGATGATAATTAAGGCAACCCTGTGTGATTTCTTCATCATAAGGCCATTATCATTATGAGCATCAGTCAGTCACTCTTTCAGTTTATAGAACAAAAAATCAGTCCGTTCGCGGCCCGGTTATCTTCTCAGCGGCACGTTATGGCCGTGCGTGACGGCTTTATTTCAGCAATGCCGTTTATGATTGTCGGATCGTTTTTACTCGTTTTCGTGCATCCTCCTTTTTCGCCGGAATCATCATGGGGGTTCGCCCGCAGCTGGCTGGCGTTGTCAGCGAAATATGAAGTCCAGATACTCACGCCGTTCAATATGACCATGGGCATCATGTCGATCTACATCGCCGCCTCGATTGCTTACAATCTGGCGAGAAGCTACAAACTGGATCCGTTTATGACGGCCATGCTGTCGCTCATGTCTTTCCTGCTGGTGGCGGCGCCACAGGTCGATGAAAAGATGTCAACGGTAGCGCTGGGCGGCGTGGGGATTTTCACCGCGATACTGGTAGCTATTTACGTAACCGAACTGACGCGGTTGCTGAAAAAATACAATATCGGCATACGACTGCCCGAGCAGGTTCCCTCGAACATCAAGCATTCGTTTGATCTGTTAATCCCCATTATTGCCGTCGTGATTACGCTTTTCCCCATCAGCTTACTGGTGCAGTCCGGGTTTGATATGTTGCTGCCACAGGCGATTATGGCACTGTTCGAACCGCTGATTTCTGCCGCCGACTCCCTGCCTGCCGTACTTCTCGCGGTGCTGATTTGTCATTTGCTATGGTTTGCTGGAATCCACGGTTCTGCGATTGTTTCGGGCATGTTACAGGCTTTCTGGTTAACCAATCTCGGCCTCAATCAGACAGCTCTGGCCGCCGGATTGCCGATGACACATATTATGACCGAGGCATTCTGGAATTTTCTGATCGTCATTGGTGGCTCCGGCGCAACGATGGGGCTGGTGTTACTGTTCTGCCGCAGTAAATCAGCGCATTTGCGCACCATGGGGAAACTGAGCCTGGTTCCCAGCTGTTTCAACATTAATGAACCGGTGATCTTCGGCACGCCGATCGTCATGAATCCGGTATTTTTCATTCCTTTCCTTCTGGCGCCGATGATCAATGCCGTGGTCGCCTATCTGGCTGTTTCAACCAACCTTCTGCCGCACATGATGTCTCTGGTTCCCTGGACATCTCCGGCACCGATTGGTGCGGCGTGGGCGATGGGCTGGGATTTCAAAGTTTCAATTCTGGTCATCATGCTGATGGCGCTTTCCATGGTGATTTACTATCCATTCTTTAAAGTCTACGAGAAGCAGTTACTGACGCAGGAGAAAGCCGCGGAAGAGGAAAAAGTCTATACGGAGCAGGCAGACGCCCTGAATTAAGCCACGTTGAAAAGAGAAGATGGGCGCGGAAACAGTCGTTTCTGCGCCCTTATTTTTTTACAGAATCGCCGGGAAGACAGGCAACATCAGGAACAGCTTAATGACGATGGCATTGGCGATATCCAGGAAGAACGCCCCCACCATAGGGACAACCAGAAAAGCCAGGTGCGAAGGGCCAAACTGATTAGTGATTGCCTGCATATTGGCAATCGCCGTCGGCGTGGCGCCCAGGCCAAACCCACAATGCCCCGCCGCCAGAACGGCGGCATCATAGTTTTTGCCCATGACCCGGTAAGTGACAAAAATGGCGTAAAGCGCCATCGCAACAGTTTGCACCAGCAGAATTGCCATCATCGGTAACGCCAGCGACGCCATTTCCCACAGTTTCAGGCTCATCAGGGCCATCGCCAGGAACAACGACAAACTGACATTACCGAGCACCGACACTGCACGATCGAAGACGCGGTAAAAACCCAGCCACGCCAGAAGATTGCTGAGGATCACGCCGACAAACAGGACGCAAACAAAGGTCGGGATTTCAAAGGCGGATCCCTGCAGCAATAACGAAATGTGGCTGCCAGCGGTAAGGCAGATGGCAATCAGCGCGATAGTTTCCACCAGCACCAGGGGCGTGATCATGCGACCAATGGACGGTTTTTCAAATGCGCTGGGATCGGCCGCGTCATCCTGAGAACCGTTCGGTGTGGAAGAGTGACTGACCAGATAGCGGGCAACCGGCCCGCCAATAATACCGCCGAGCACCAATCCGAAGGTCGCGCAGGCCATTGCCACTTCGGTCGCGCTTTCGAAACCATAGCGTTCGACGAAAACCTTGCTCCAGGCAGCGCCGGTGCCATGCCCGCCGGAGAGCGTGATAGAACCGGCCAGCAACCCCATCAGCGGGTCCATACCCAGCATTTTTGCCATTCCTATGCCGATGACGTTCTGCAGCAACAGCAATCCGACGACAACAAATATCAGCAGCATCAGGCTCTTCCCCCCTGAACGCAGGCTGGCCAGATTGGCGTTAAGGCCGATGGTCGCGAAAAATGCCAGCATCAGGGGTTCTTTTAACGAGATATCAAATCCGATTTCCCAGCCCATGATCCGGTTGGCTAGCAGGAGCATCACGGCGACCAGTAAACCGCCCGCAACGGGTTCAGGAATGGTGTATTTCTTGAGAAGTTTGACCGACTGGACGCATTTGCGTCCTAAAAGGAGAACCAGCGTGGCAGCCACCAGCGTGCCGTAGGTATCGAGCTGAATCATTAAAGAACTCCATTTTGTATTAAATCCAATAAAATCATCTAATTATATGAATATCAGTAATTTCTTTTTTCCCAGAAACTGAATTAGAAGTCATAAAACCGGCATCAGGCAAGAAAAACAGCGCACATAAGCCAACTTAACTCAAATACATGGTTTTAAATTGCCATAAGCAAACGATTGCTTTTGTGGTCATTTTCAATAAAAATGCCCGCTTTGCCGCTTATTGGAATGCCACAACATGAGTACGCAAACCGCAGAACAAGAAACACAGCAACCTGAACTCTCCCGCCCGCCCAAAAGTGAACTGATTTACCGGCTCGAAGACCGGCCGCCACTCCCGCAGACACTTTTTGCCGCCTGCCAGCATTTGCTGGCGATGTTTGTTGCGGTCATTACTCCGGCATTATTGATTTGTCAGGCGCTGGGATTACCCGCGCAGGACACCCAGCACATCATCAGCATGTCGCTGTTTGCCTCTGGTCTGGCGTCCATTTTGCAGATTAAAACCTGGGGGCCGGTGGGTTCGGGCTTACTCTCGATTCAGGGAACAAGTTTTAACTTTGTGTCTCCGTTGATTATGGGTGGACTGGCGCTGAAAAATGGTGGCGCGGATGTGCCGACCATGATGGCCGCTCTGTTCGGTACGCTGATGCTGGCGTCCTGTACTGAGATCATTCTGTCCCGCTTCCTGCATCTGGCGCGCCGGGTGATCACCCCGCTGGTTTCCGGGATTGTGGTGATGATTATCGGTCTGTCGTTAATTCAGGTGGGGCTGACCTCGATTGGTGGCGGATACGCCGCAATGAGCGACCACACCTTTGGCGCACCGAAAAATCTGATGCTGGCTGCGGTTGTTCTGGTGGTCATTATTCTGCTGAACCGCCAGCGTAACCCGTACCTGCGGGTCGCTTCACTGGTCATCGCGATGGCGGTGGGCTATCTGGCGGCGTGGATGATGGGAATGCTGCCCACGGTTACGCCAGCGACGCAAACCAGCTGGATCACCTTCCCGACGCCGTTGTACTACGGACTGGGAATTGACTGGAATCTGCTGATCCCGCTGATGCTGATCTTTATGGTCACGTCGCTGGAAACCATCGGGGATATCACTGCCACATCTGATGTGTCAGAGCAGCCGGTCAGCGGACCGCTGTACATGAAACGTATTAAGGGCGGCGTACTGGCAAACGGTCTGAACTCGATGCTTTCGGCGGTATTTAATACGTTCCCGAATTCCTGTTTCGGACAAAACAATGGCGTAATTCAGCTGACCGGCGTTGCCAGCCGTTACGTAGGTTTTGTGGTGGCGCTGATGCTGATCGTACTGGGGCTTTTCCCTGCGGTCGCCGGATTCGTGCAACACATTCCAGAGCCGGTTCTGGGTGGCGCGACTATCGTGATGTTTGGCACCATTGCCGCTTCCGGGGTACGCATAGTGGCTCGTGAACGTCTGAACCGCCGCGCGATCATGATCATGGCGCTGTCTCTGGCCGTCGGCATGGGCGTTTCTCAGCAGCCGCTGATCCTGCAGTTTGCACCAGACTGGATTAAGACGCTGCTGTCCTCCGGGATTGCCGCAGGCGGGATTACGGCGATTGTTCTGAATCTGGTTTTCCCTCACGAAAAGTCATAACCGACATTAAGATGAATGTCACCGCGGCAGGGAGTCTGGAACCCCTGCCGCTTTTTATTGTCTCCAGTCTGCTAAGCTGTTGAGAAATTTCGCTGTTTACGGCATAAACAGAGAACCTTTATCCCTAATTCACGCTACAGGCCCCAGACGATGAAATTTATCGGTAAAATTTTGCTGACGTTCGTTCTGCTTCTGGTACTGGCGATTGTGCTGGTTTACGTCCTATTACAAACGCGCTGGGCCGCTGGCAGGGTCAGCAGCTGGGTCACGGATAACAGTGATTACCGGTTCGCCGTCGAAAAAATCGATCATGACTGGTCCACGCCAGGACGGATTACGCTAACCCATGTCATTTTCGGACAAAAAAATCAGCCTGAGACGCTCAGTGCTGGCGAAGTTGATCTGGATTTGAGCTGGCGTCAGATAACAGAACCGCGCTTTTTCGACCGAGTGGTTCTGGTTGATGGCCGCCTGAACGTCAGTCCTTCCGCCATGAATTTACCGTTGCAGGCGAACACGCTTCAGCTGAGTAAAATGGCGCTGACCGGTAACGCGGCGGGGCTGGAGATCCAGGGCCAGCAAATCAACGCCGGTATTTCACCGTGGCAACCGAAAGCACACCAGTTGCTGGGCGATAAAGCCGATTTCCAGCTGAGTGCCGCGACGCTGACCGTCAACGGGCTGCCAGCCGAACACGTCCTGATCCAGGGTAACCTGAACAATAAAAACCTGACACTCGCGAATTTCGGCGGCGACCTGGCGCGGGGCCAGCTTACGGGTAAGGCCAGCCAGGCGGCGGACGGCAGCTGGAATATCGAAAATCTGCGTCTGAGCAATGTACGTCTGCAAACCTCAAAATCACTTTCTGCATTTTTCGATGATTTCCAAACCCTTCCAAAAGTCACCATTCAGCGGATGGACCTGATCGACGCCCGTCTGCAAGGCACTGACTGGGCATTCAGCGATGTGGATCTTTCCGTTGAGGATGTGACGCTGGAAAAAGGCGACTGGCAAAGTGATGACGGTGAGATCACGCTGAACGCGACTGACATGATTAACGGCAATCTGCACATTCAGGATCCGATCATTAATCTCGACCTGTCGCCTCAGGGCATTTCGATCAAGCAGGCCACCGCGCGCTGGGAGCGCAGTTTACTGCGGACCACAGGTAACTGGCGGCGGGCGAATAAGCGGCTGCAACTCGATGAGTTTTCCATCGCCGGGCTGGAATACACGTTGCCGCAAAACTGGAAACAGCTCTGGCTTCAGCCGCTGCCGGATTCACTGGCGGAAATATCAGTGGGCCGGTTTATTGCCAACCGGAACCTGATTATCGATATCAATCCGCAGTTTCCTTTCCAGCTGACGTCGCTCGACGGCCTCGGCAATAATCTGCTGCTGGCGCGTAATCACCAGTGGGGGATGTGGGACGGAAAACTGAATCTGAACGCCAGCGAAGCCACGTTCAACCGAAATGATGTGCGCCGCCCTTCCATCATGCTGGAAGCCAACGACCATCAGGTGACTATTTCAGAGCTGAGTGCTTTCACCAAGGAAGGGCTGCTGGAAGCGACCGGGACAGTGGATCAGCAACCGCAGCGCCAGTTCTCAGTAAAAGTGACTGGCCGCGCCGTACCCGTTAATCAGTTGGAAAACTGGGGCTGGCCGCATCTGGCCCCCGACGGTAACGCGAATATGCAGCTCAACCTGCAAGGAAAAATGCCTGCCGGCGTGGATTATAAACCGACGCTGAACGGCACACTTCAGGTTAACGCCACCGGAGGTCAGGTCATCGATCAGAAGATGGTCAACGGGCTGGTGAATGGGTCTGCGACGCCATAGGGTATGGTTGCGGCACTGATAAGAAAAAGGCACCGCCATCGCGGTGCCTTTTTTGTGCCCGAAAACTCAGTTGATTTCCGGTTCCAGCGGTGCGCCGGGCGCGGCAGGAAGTACCAGATAAGTCCCTTCAAACACGGCACCTTCGGCTTCATCGCCGTACAAATTCACTTCGAGCTGCACGCGGGCTTTGCGTCCACGCGCCAGTCTGTCCAGATCGCCGCTGACGGAACCGAGATCGGCCACCGCACGCGGTCTGCCGGTCACCGGTGAACTGTAGCGGATGTGTGCATCCGCCAGCACGATGGTGCCGCCCAGATGACGTTCGCGCAACAGCAGCCAAATCAGCCCCCAGCCGGTCAGCGTGGCCAGCGAGAACAAACTGCCCGCAAATAACGTGTGGTGCGGGTTCTGATTACCGTTCTCTGGCATCGTCGTCACAAATCTCTGACCGGTGTACTGGCTGATGCGCACGCCCATTTTTTCACTGAGCGGGATGTGATCGTACCAGGCTTGTTGCAGTTGCCCGCACCAGTCGGGCCGATGGAGAATGTCATCCAGCGTTTCGACCGGTTTGATCATCAGGAAATGGCGCACCGGCGTGGTTTGCGGCGTGGTAATTTCGCCCTGATTCACAAACCCGAGCTTGGCAAAGAACTCGACCGCATCTTCACGGGCGCTACACACCACGCGTTTAACGCCTTCCTGACGCGCCACAGACTCCAGGGTCATCGCAACCAGCGTTCCCAGCCCTTTATCCTGCACTTCCGGGTCAACCGCCAGGAAGCGGATAGAGGCCTCGTTGTCGGCATTGATATATAAACGGCCTACTGCGACCGGTTCGCCCTGCTCATCAACGACCATCTGATGATGCGCGATGGAATCATACGCATCACGCTCTGAACCTTCGGGCTGATGCAACGGCTTGCGCAGCATTTCCCAGCGGAATCGGTAATAGGCGGCCAGCTCTTTTTCGGTCGTCGGTACTCTCAGATGATACATAGATGCTTTCTCTCCGGCGTTTATGCCTTTTTGATCAGACGTGTAGCCAGAAGGTCACCGGCCCGTCGTTCACCAGCGCCACTTTCATGTCCGCAGCAAAGCGCCCGGTTTCGGTCGCGATGCCTTTTTCACGGCACTGCCCGCAGAAATACTGATATAAGCGGTCGGCTTCCTGCGGCTCTGCGCCGCGAGAGAAACCGGGGCGCATACCCTTTGAGGTGTCTGCCGCCAGCGTAAACTGCGACACGACCAGCAAACTTCCGCCCGCCTGCTGAACGTTGAGATTCATTTTGTCGTTTTCGTCACCGAATATCCGGTACCCGATCACCCGTTCACAAAGGCGCCTGGCTTTTTGCTCATCATCGCCCTGTTCAACACCCAGCAAGACCAACAGTCCCGGCCCGATCTCGCCGCAGACCTCGCCATCAATCGTGACGCTGGCATTCAAAACCCGCTGAATTAACGCAATCATATAAATCCTTCAGACTGATTATTCTGCTGCTACATCTTGAGCAGACTGCAATTTTCTCAGGGAACGAAACTCGCCGAGCGTGACGGTAATTTCCGCGCCCAAAAGCACGATACACCAGCTGACATACACCCAAAGAAATAAAATCGGGATCACGGCCAGTACGCCATAAATCAGTTGATATGATGGGAAAAGCTGGATGTATAAGGCAAAGATTTTCTTACTCAATTCAAACAGCGCACCGGAAAAGAGCGCGCCAATCATCGCATCTTTGGCCGGAACCCGGACAGTGGGCACCACCTGATACAGCAGCCAGAAGGATATCCACGAGATCAGCAAGGGCAGAATGCGCAGGGCATGGTCGATCACCGAATGTACGCCACTGATGTTCAGCCAGTTCAGCGAGAGCAAATAGGAGCTGATAGCCACACTGGCAACCAGCAGGATCGGCCCGAGCGTCAGCACCATCCAGTAAACGGCAAAAGAGAACACGATCGGGCGCTTGGTTTTGCTGTCCCAGATTTTGTTCAGCACGCTGTCTACCGAGGCTATCAAAAGCAGCGCCGTGACGATTAAGCCACAGGTGCCTACGGCAGTCATTTTGCTGGAGTTCGCCACAAACTGTTCGAGATAGCGCTGAATGGTGTTGCCGGTCGCCGGCATAAAGTTGGAGAAAATAAAGGTCTTTAGCTGCGCACTGATATCCGAAAAGACCGGGAATAAGGCGAACAGTGAGAAGACCACCGCAATCAGTGGTACAAGCGAAAGTAAGGAAACATAGGCTAAATGGCCCGCCAGAAGCGTCAGGCCATCCTTATCTGAACGCCGCAGAAGCAGACGCGTAAATTTCCAGCATGATTTCAGGTAGTGGCTCAGCGCCCTTTTCTGCATTTGAGCATCCTTCAGGAAAAGTACTTCGGTACTGTCTGGTTATCTTCCACCCACACGGATTCGATGCCAGCCTCCCGCGCTGCCTCGATATTCTCTTTCACGTCATCGAAGAACACAGCGTCGCCCGCTGTAACGCCTTCCTGTTCCAGAACATGCTGGAAAATACCCGGTTCAGGCTTACGCATACCAATGTTTTGTGAGAGATAGATGGCATCAGTATTGGCTTCTATTTCCGGGTAGTTATGCGGCCAGAAATCGAGGTGCAAACGGTTGGTGTTGGACAACACCACTACGCGATGCCCTTTCTCACGTAGCGATTTAAAGATTTCAATCACTTCAGGCCGCAATCCAACAAAGACTGACTGCCAGCCCAAACTGAATTGTTCGAAACTCAGCGCGATGCCCATCTCATGACAAAGCTCGGCGGCAAAGTCTTGGTCGCTGATTTCTCCCCGCTCATGCTTTTGGAAGGCTTCTCCCATCGAGAATCGCTCGGTCAGCGTGGCAAGCGGTGTTCCGCTGAAATTGCTCCAGACGCCAAGGACACGTTTGAAATCAATATCAATAATGACGTTTCCCATATCAAAAATGTACAGCATTGCATGCTCCTGATTTCAAAGATGACTGTTAACTTTAGCGGTAAAACGTACAGGTGAACAGTGACAGAAGGAGGGGATGTTACGCAGGAGCAGAAAAAAAACATAAAAAAAACAGGGTACCAAAGGCACCCTGTTTCTGTGTAACGGCGTACGTGAAAGAAGATTACGCTTCTTTAGGACCACGCATTGCACGTTTACGATCGTTCTCGGTCAGGTGACGTTTACGAATACGCACAGACTGAGGAGTCACTTCGACCAGCTCGTCATCATCGATGAATTCCAGAGCTTGCTCCAGAGACATTTTGATTGCAGGAACCAGAGTCGTTGCTTCGTCAGTACCGGACGCACGCATGTTGGTCAGTTTCTTACCGGTCAGACAGTTCACAGTCAGGTCGTTAGAACGTGAGTGAATACCGATGATCTGGCCTTCATACACTTCTGCGCCGTGGCCCAGGAACAATTTACCGCGGTCTTGCAGGCTGTACAGTGCGAACGCAACTGCTTTACCCTGACCGTTAGAAATCAGCACGCCGTTCTGACGCTGGCCGATTTCGCCCTGACGAACGTCATCGTAGTGGCTGAACGTGGAGTACAGCAGACCGGTACCTGAAGTCATGGTCATGAATTCAGTACGGAAGCCGATCAGGCCACGTGCAGGGATCAGGTAATCAAGACGGATACGACCTTTACCGTCTGGGATCATGTCTTTGACATCGCCTTTACGCTCACCCATGGCCTGCATAACAGAACCCTGGTGTTGCTCTTCGATATCCAGTGTCACGTTCTCGAATGGCTCTTGCATGCGGCCATCGATTTTACGGTTGATTACTTTAGGACGGGAAACCGCCAGCTCGAAACCTTCACGACGCATGTTTTCGATCAGAACCGACAGGTGAAGTTCACCACGGCCTGAAACACGGAATGCATCAGCATCTTCAGTTTCGTCAACACGCAGTGCCACGTTGTGCACCAGTTCTTTGTTCAGACGATCAAGGATCTGACGTGAAGTCACATACTTGCCTTCTTTACCACAGAACGGAGAGGTGTTTACGCAGAAATACATGGTTACGGTTGGTTCATCAACGCTCAGCGCTGGCAGAGCTTCAACATTCGCCGGATCACAGATTGTGTCGGAGATGTTCAGTTCACCAAGGCCAGTGATCGCGATGATGTCGCCCGCTTCAGCAACGGTGGCTTCGATACGCTCAAGACCCATATGGGTCAGAACTTTACCGACTTTACCGTTACGGGTTTTGCCTTCGCTGTCGATGACAGTGATTTGTTGGTTTGGCTTAACGGTACCGCGTTTGATGCGGCCGATGCCGATGACGCCAACATAGTTGTTGTAGTCCAGCTGAGAGATTTGCATCTGGAACGGTGCATCCATCTCAACTTGTGGCGGAGATACGTGGTCAACGATCGCCTGGTACAACGGGGTCATGTCTTCGGCCATATCGTTATGGTCGTTACCCGCGATACCCATCAGTGCTGATGCATAGATGATTGGGAAATCGAGTTGTTCGTCGGTTGCGTCCAGGTTTACGAACAGGTCGAAGACCTGATCAACAACCCAGTCAGGACGCGCGCCAGGGCGGTCAACCTTGTTGATTACCACGATCGGTTTCAGACCATTAGCGAATGCTTTTTTGGTCACGAAACGGGTTTGCGGCATTGGGCCATCCATTGCATCCACAACCAGCAGCACCGAGTCGACCATTGACATCACACGCTCAACCTCACCGCCGAAATCGGCGTGTCCTGGGGTATCCACGATGTTGATGCGGTAGTCTTTCCAATTAATGGCGGTGTTTTTTGCGAGGATGGTAATCCCACGCTCTTTCTCCAAATCGTTGGAGTCCATTACGCGTTCAGTGGCTTCTACACGCTCTCCGAAAGTACCGGATTGTTGCAGCAGCTTGTCGACCAGGGTGGTTTTACCATGGTCAACGTGGGCAATAATGGCGATGTTACGCAAATTTTCGATCACAGCTTTGCCTCAGGCATTAGAAATAGCGCGCTATTGTACACGTATTAAGCGAGGTTCTAAACAAGATCACAAGGATCTTGTAGAAACAACTTAAGGATGGTTACTTTGTGATCCCTTTCACGGTGCAAAAAGAACACTGAACCAATATGACGCACCTTTTTGGTGCCTTGCATCTCACGATTAGCACCATTGTAGTGCATAAACTCCGTTATGGTGCATACTTATTGAGTGCAAGAGCCCTGTAAAATGGCGCTGTTTGGATTTTCTCAAAGTTGGCACACTTTTCGCTAATAGTTTTTAGGGTAAAAAGTTTTTACAGGGTGAAAAGAGTCTGACCAGACAAATGATAGTGCGGTTTAGGCTACACGCCAGTTCAAGTAAAGCTGTTATTTCCAACTAAAGACCAAAAATGGTTATTCGTTCCACGACGATAATGAGAAATTCGGGAGAACTAGTATGTCCGCTGAACACGTTTTGACGATGCTGAATGAGCATGAAGTGAAATTCGTAGATTTACGTTTCACTGATACCAAAGGCAAAGAACAGCACGTCACCATTCCTGCACACCAGGTTAGCGCTGACTTCTTCGAAGAAGGCAAAATGTTTGATGGCTCTTCAATCGGTGGCTGGAAAGGCATTAACGAATCTGACATGGTTCTGATGCCAGATGCCAGCACTGCTGTTCTTGACCCATTCTATGAAGAAACCACGCTGATCATCCGTTGCGACATCCTTGAGCCGACAACGCTGCAAGGTTATGACCGTGACCCACGTTCTACCGCAAAACGTGCAGAAGATTTCCTGCGCTCTTCCGGTATCGCGGACACCGTACTGTTCGGGCCAGAGCCAGAATTCTTCCTGTTTGATGATGTGCGCTTCGGCAGCAGCATCTCCGGTTCCCACGTCGCTATCGATGATATCGAAGGCGCATGGAACTCCAGCACCAAATACGAAGGCGGCAACAAAGGCCACCGTCCTGCAGTGAAAGGCGGTTACTTCCCGGTTCCTCCGGTCGACTCCTCCCAGGATCTGCGTTCTACCATGTGTCTGACCATGGAAGAAATGGGTCTGGTTGTTGAAGCTCACCACCACGAAGTGGCAACTGCTGGCCAGAACGAAGTGGCAACCCGCTTCAACACCCTGACCAAAAAAGCAGACGAAATCCAAATCTACAAATACGTGGTGCACAACGTGGCTCACGCATTTGGTAAAACAGCGACCTTCATGCCTAAACCAATGTTTGGCGATAACGGTTCCGGTATGCACTGCCACATGTCTTTGTCCAAGAACGGTAACAACCTGTTCGCTGGCGACAAATACGGCGGCCTGTCTGAAATGGCACTGTTCTACATCGGCGGTATCATCAAGCACGCTAAAGCAATCAACGCCTACGCTAACCCGACAACCAACTCCTACAAGCGTTTGGTCCCGGGCTACGAAGCGCCAGTTATGCTGGCTTACTCTGCGCGTAACCGTTCTGCCTCTATCCGTATTCCACACGTATCAAGCCCTAAAGCGATGCGTATCGAAGCGCGTTTCCCTGATCCAGCGGCTAACCCATACCTGGCGTTTGCAGCACTGATGATGGCTGGCCTGGACGGCATCATCAACAAGATCCACCCTGGCGATGCGATGGACAAAAACCTGTATGACCTGCCACCGGAAGAAGAAGCAGAAATTCCAAAAGTTGCAGGTTCACTGGAAGAAGCCCTGAACGCACTGAACGAAGACCGCGAGTTCCTGACCCGTGGCGGCGTGTTCACTGACGACGCTATCGAAGCGTATATCGATCTGCGTAAAGAAGAAATGGACCGCGTGCGTATGACTCCGCATCCGGTTGAATTCGAACTGTATTACAGCGTTTAAGCCCTTAACTCAGCGTTCGTCTTCAGGACGGACGCTGAGCGTAATACCCGACTGAAGGCCCGGTAGTGAGAAAACCTTCAGCGTCAAAATCAAGTCAGACGATTTAATTTGTTGCCGTGGAAACTTTCAGCCCATCTCCGGATGGGCTTTTTTCTCCACACTCTTTCCTGCTTAACCCCTCAGCCCCGTGATTTCGCCGGGTAACGAGATAAAATGCACCGATCAGGTGCGGGAGACTGCGGTATGGCAACTGGCAAACTGCCCGATGCTGGGCAGATCCTGAATTCCTTAATCAACAGCGTTCTGTTATTGGACGACGATTTGGCTGTGCATTACGCCAATCCGGCGGCTCAGCAATTACTGGCGCAAAGTTCCCGCAAACTTTTTGGCACACCGTTGCCTGAGCTGGTGGGATATTTTTCCCTGAATATCGAGTTGATGCGTGAAAGTCTGACTGCCGGACAGGGCTTTACAGACAGCGAAGTGACTCTGGTCGTGGATGGCCGCGCGCACGTGTTGTCACTGACCGCGCAGATGCTGCCGGAAGGCTTCATTTTGGTCGAACTGGCTCCGATGGATAATCAGCGTAAGCTGAGCCAGGAACAATTGCAGCACGCTCAACAGGTTGCCGCGCGTGATTTAATCCGCGGTCTGGCACATGAAATTAAAAACCCGCTCGGCGGTTTGCGTGGTGCAGCGCAGTTACTTTCAAGAGCGCTCCCCGATCCGGCGCTGCTGGAATACACCAAAGTCATTATTGAGCAGGCAGACCGCCTGCGTAATCTGGTCGACCGTTTGCTGGGGCCACAGCGCCCAAGCCAGCACGTTACGCAAAGTATTCATCAGGTTGCAGAGCGTGTTTGTCAGCTGGTATCGATGGAAAAGCCAGATAACGTTCAACTGGTGAGGGACTATGACCCAAGCCTGCCGGAACTGGCGCACGACCCCGATCAGATAGAACAGATTTTGTTAAACATCACCCGCAATGCCCTGCAGGCACTCGGGGAGGAAGGCGGCACAATTACACTGCGTACGCGCACTGCCTTCCAGATCACGTTACATGGTGTGCGTTATCGTCTGGCGGCCCGCATCGATATTGAAGATGACGGCCCCGGCGTACCGGGCCATTTGCAGGACACCCTTTTTTACCCCATGGTCAGTGGCCGCGAGGGGGGCACCGGTTTGGGCCTGTCCATCGCGCGCAGTTTGATTGATCAGCATTCGGGTAAAGTTGAATTTAACAGTTGGCCAGGTCATACCGAATTCTCGGTTTTCCTGCCTATTCGCCAGTGAGGTTCTTATGCAACGAGGGATAGTCTGGATCGTCGATGACGATAGCTCCATCCGCTGGGTTCTTGAACGTGCGCTCACTGGAGCCGGTTTAACCTGCACCACGTTTGACAGCGGTAATGAAGTGCTGGAAGCCATTGCGACTCAAACCCCTGACGTGTTGTTATCCGATATCCGCATGCCTGGGATGGACGGTTTAGCGCTGCTTAAGCAGATTAAACAACGCCATCCGATGCTTCCGGTCATCATAATGACAGCCCATTCCGATCTGGATGCTGCGGTCAGCGCCTATCAGCAAGGCGCGTTTGATTATCTGCCAAAACCGTTCGACATTGACGAAGCCGTGGCGCTGGTAGAGCGCGCCATCAGTCATTATCAGGAACAACAACAACCGGCCCGAACTCAGCCAGCCAGCGGCCCGACTGCTGACATTATTGGCGAAGCGCCAGCCATGCAGGACGTGTTCCGCATCATCGGCCGTTTGTCCCGCTCTTCAATCAGCGTGCTGATTAACGGCGAATCCGGTACCGGTAAAGAGCTGGTGGCTCATGCCTTGCATCGTCACAGCCCTCGCGCTAAAGCGCCTTTTATCGCGCTGAATATGGCGGCAATCCCGAAAGACCTGATCGAGTCCGAACTGTTCGGCCACGAAAAAGGGGCATTTACTGGAGCGAATACCGTTCGTCAGGGGCGTTTCGAGCAGGCCGACAATGGCACGCTGTTCCTGGATGAAATCGGTGATATGCCGCTCGATGTGCAAACCCGTCTTCTGCGCGTGCTGGCAGACGGTCAGTTCTACCGCGTCGGCGGCTATGCACCGGTGAAAGTGGACGTGCGAATCATTGCGGCGACCCACCAGAATCTGGAGCTTAGGGTTCAGGAAGGAAAATTCCGTGAGGATTTATTCCATCGCCTGAACGTTATCCGCGTCCATCTGCCACCGCTGCGTGAACGTCGTGAAGACATTCCGCGTCTGGCGCGTTACTTCCTGCAAGTGGCGGCAAAAGAACTGGGCGTGGAAGCAAAAAATCTGCATCCGGAAACCGAAACGGCGCTGACGCGTCTGCCGTGGCAAGGTAACGTGCGCCAGCTGGAAAACACTTGTCGCTGGCTGACGGTGATGGCGGCGGGCCAGGAAGTTCTGATTCAGGATTTGCCGAGTGAACTGTTTGAGACTTCTGCGCCGGAAGCAGGCGGACAGAGTTTGCCGGACAGCTGGGCAACGCTGCTGGCACAGTGGGCGGATCGCGCACTGCGCTCCGGTCATCAAAACCTGCTGTCGGAAGCACAACCTGAAATGGAGCGGACATTACTGACTACGGCGTTGCGCCATACTCAGGGGCATAAACAGGAAGCTGCACGGTTGCTGGGCTGGGGACGAAACACCCTTACCCGCAAACTAAAAGAACTGGGCATGGAATAATCCTTTCCTGCGCCAGACAGCAAAACAGCCGCGCATGCGGCTGTTTTGCTTTGTTTTGCGTTGATGCGAATCGATTTGCAGCGAAGAATCAGATAACGCGGGAGAATTGCTGCTGACGTACCTGCCGGCGCAGATAAATATCAAAACACATGCAGATATTACGGATCAGCAAACGTCCGCGCGGCGTGACCTGAATGTGTTTTTCACTCACCTCGACAAGCCCGTCTTCCGCCAGCGGCGTCAGCAGCGCCAGATCGTCGGCAAAATAATCGGTAAAGCGGATACCATAACGCTGTTCGATATCGGCGAAACTCAGCTCGAAATGGCAGATCAACGATTTAATAACATCGCGGCGCAGACAGTCGTCATCGGTCATTTCCAGACCGCGCCACAGTGCGTTCCCCTGCTCTTCAACTCTGGCGTAATACGTTTTGAGGTCTTTCTCGTTCTGCGCGTAGGTGTCGCCCAACATGCTGATGGCCGACACGCCCATGCCCAGTAAATCGCTGTCGCCCTGCGTGGTATATCCCTGGAAATTACGGTGAAGTTTGCCTTCACGCTGAGCAATCGCCAGTTCGTCATCAGGGCGCGCAAAGTGATCCATCCCGATAAACCGGTAACCGGACGCCGTCAGTGAACTGATGGTTTCCTGCAGGATTTTCAGTTTCTCTTCAGCACCGGGTAAGTCGGCATCTTTGATTTTGCGTTGTGCCGCGAACAGCTTCGGCATGTGAGCGTAGTTGAAAACGCTGAGACGGTCCGGATTGAGCGCCGCCACACGTTGCAGAGTATAAGCAAAACTTTCGGCGGTTTGTTTTGGCAAACCGTAAATCAGATCGATATTGGTTGAGTTGAAACCGAGCGCCCTGGCGCGTTCAATCAGCGCAAAGATGAACTCTTCATCCTGCTCGCGGTTAACCAGACGCTGCACTTCTTTGTTGAAATCCTGCACGCCCATGCTCAGGCGATTGAAGCCTTCGTTGCGCAGATGGTCCAGCACATCCAGCTCAATTTCACGCGGATCAATCTCCAGCGACATCTCAGCATCAGGCAGGATAGTGAAATGTTGACGCAGAAGGCTCATCAGACGGCCTATCTGGGCTTTGTTGAGATAAGTGGGAGTACCACCGCCCCAATGGAGCTGACTCACGTGACGGCCCTTAAAGAGCGGCGCACGGTGGCGGATCTCTTTACCGAGCACATTCAGATATTCTTCGGCTTTATGCTGCTGGCGGGTAACCAGTTTATTGCAGCCGCAGAAGTAGCAGAGCTTATGACAGAAAGGAATGTGGACATACAACGAGAGGGAACGATCCGGATAACGGGCAGCGGCTTTTTCAAAGGCTGCGTCGTTGTAGCTTTCGCTGAATTCAAGTGCGGTTGGGTAGGATGTGTACCGCGGGCCAGAGTAGTTGTACTTCTGGATCAGCGCTAAATCCCAAACGGTTGTCTGTTCTGACATGGTGACTCACTCCTTCCGGCGTCGGATGCTGCCGGTTCGCCTTACCGGCAGGCTGTTGGCCTGCCGTGCAAAGGTCGCTCTGCGCAAACGTGCTTTGGTTTTCGATAACCGTCGTAGTTTACCGAATAACCAAAGCAGATAACATGCAAAGAGTAAGGCTATTGCCGGAATGACCCAGCTCATGGCTTAGAAACCTTCTTTTGGATTCCCGCGCTTGAGCAACTGCATCATGTCTTCGTTCTTTTCTTCTTCTTCTTCGTCATCTTCATCATCGCCAAGTTCGATACCCAGCAGTTCCATCAGAACGTCGATGCGATCCAGAGTCTGATCAACATAAGCCTGATCTTCAGCGCTCAGGGCTTTACCGTCATCGATAAGATCCAGCAAAGCATCCAGACGTTGATCATTTTCCAGTAATGTCAGTTCTTCTTCCGGGGTCATTTTTGGTTTTGCATCTTGCACAGGCTGCGCCGCTTTCTTCGCTTTAGGTGCATTGTTCATGACGGTTTCAACAATCAGTGGCACGGCTTTTTTACTGCCAATGCGCGGATCGGTTTTCTTCGCGGCTGCACCACTTTGATTTTGGTTGGCATCCGGGTTCGCACGGGAACCAGCCTTACGGCCGCGGCGGCGGTTGTCACGTTTGCGTTCGCGCGCTTCAATATCGAGCTCGACGCGATTCTTTTTTCTCTTCGGTTTGGCTGTCGCGGTATTGGCGCGCGGGGCTTTCGCTGGCTGTTTCATGGATTCTGCTCTTAGGTGTGTACATTTAGTATAGATTTGCGGCGGAATCTAGCAGAAAGCGACCAAAGAAAAAAGGCAGCAAGTGGACCTTGCTGCCTTTTTCTTTCCTTCCTGCGAAGGATATTCAACAAACACTTTCCCTGTATAGCCTCAACGTCCCGGTTTTTCCTTTGCCTTTCAGGGCTTCCGGCCCCGTTCATCCTTAAAGCGCCATGCATTTCCCGTATTCCCTGAAGGCGTAAATCATCCGTGTTTCCATTCTTGCCTTCATCGCGTAAGAAAGACTTTACCCTATCGCCGCAAAGGCTCAAGATACCGCCCTGCCGTCTCACGCCTTCAGCCGATGCTCTGATGTTATCGAATTGAATTTAAAGTGAATTAAAATATACGGCGACTTAATTAGCGAAATAACCCGCATTATGAATAGCAAATGTCTTACATCATGAAGGCCATTTTCCCCCGCCTTCATCTCTGTGGTCCCTTCGCATCATCATTCGGATTGTAAAAAACACTGAACGTATCGCGGCGCTGTTGCAGTTATAATCTCCAGTCAGCCAGATACACAAGCCTCACGGAGACGCACGTTTTGACCAGCCAAACTTACAACTATCATATGACCCATTTCGTCATGAGCGCCCCGGATATCCGGCATCTGCCGAGTGACGCAGGCATTGAAGTCGCATTTGCTGGTCGCTCAAACGCCGGCAAATCCAGTGCATTGAATACGCTGACCCAGCAGAAAAGCCTGGCACGTATCAGTAAAACCCCTGGCCGTACGCAATTAATTAACCTGTTTGAAGTGGAGCCAGGAATTCGTCTGGTCGACCTTCCGGGTTATGGCTATGCTCAGGTTCCGGAAGAGATGAAACGCAAATGGCAGCGCTCACTGGGTGAGTATCTGCAAATGCGTAATTCACTGAAAGGGCTGGTGGTGCTGATGGATATCCGTCACCCGCTGAAAGATCTCGATCAGCAAATGATTCAGTGGGCCGTGGATGTCGGTACGCCGGTGATGCTGCTGCTGACTAAGGCCGATAAACTGGCTTCCGGCGCACGTCAGGCACAGATCAAAATGGTACGCGAAGCAGTAAAAGAATTTATGGGGGACATTCAGGTTGAAGCGTTCTCTTCACCCAAAAAAATGGGTGTGGATAAACTCAGTGATAAACTGGACACCTGGTTTAATGAAATCCCGCCAGAAGTAGTGGAAGACGAATTGTCAGGCGAGTAAGTCGCAGGCAGGATCGTAAGTAAAGAACATGACGGGTGGCCTGCAGGTCGCCCGTTTTTTTATGTGCTTTTTTAACATGGCTGCCTATAACCCCAAAAAATGCGGGATAACGCAGTGAAAAGCACAATAAAAAACGCCCCAGACATAAATGCCTGGGGCGGCTAAAATATTCAGCCAAATCCGATTACGTGAAGTAAAAGGTCTGAAAGATAGAACATCTTACCTCTGTACCCTACAAGAGGAACTTTACCCTATTTCATGACGGGGAAAAAGAACTTTTTGTAGTTTACTTACACAAAAACTGCGGATTATGCGATCACCTTCATGGTCTGAGGCCATAATCCTGTAGCTTAATTACAATAAAAGCTTAATAACTATTCACTTAGTGAGCCTGATCCCAGTTCTCACCCGTACCGACATCCACTTTCAATGGAACGGCCAGTTCCATGCTCGCTTCCATCAGGCTACGAATTTTCTCACTGGCTGCCGCAACGTCGTCATTGTGCACTTCAAAGACCAGTTCATCATGTACCTGCATGATAATGCGCGCGCGCGGAGCATCCGGCTGTTTCAGCCAGTCAGCGACGCTTATCATGGCGCGTTTGATGATATCAGCCGCAGTTCCCTGCATCGGGGCATTGATCGCGGCACGCTCGGCACCTTTACGGCGCATTGCGTTGCTGGACTTGATGTCCGGCAGATACAGCCGGCGACCATCCAGCGTTTCAACGTAGCCCTGTTCAGAAGCCTGCGTACGGGTGCGTTCCATGTATTCGAGCACGCCAGGATAGCGCTCAAAATACAAATCCATATAACGCTGGGACTCTTTACGCGGAATGTTCAGCTGGCGGGAAAGACCGAACGCGCTCATACCGTAGATCAGCCCGAAGTTAATCGCCTTCGCGCTGCGGCGTTGCTCGCCGGTCACACTTTCCAGCGGCGTACCGAAGACTTCAGCAGCTGTCGCCCGGTGGATATCTTTTCCTTCGGCAAATGCTGTCAGCAAACCTGCATCTTTCGACAGATGCGCCATGATCCTAAGTTCGATTTGCGAGTAGTCGGCAGCCAGAATGCAGTAATCTTTCGGAGCGATAAACGCCTGACGAATACGTCGGCCTTCGTCGTTACGCACCGGGATGTTTTGCAGGTTTGGATCACTGGAGGACAGACGCCCGGTGGCCGTCACAGCCTGATGGTAAGACGTGTGTACACGTCCGGACTGAGGGTTGATCATCAACGGCAGTTTGTCGGTATAGGTCGATTTGAGCTTCGCCAGGCCGCGATATTCCAGAATGACTTTTGGCAATGGATAATCCAGCGCCAGTTCAGCTAACACTTCTTCGTTCGTCGAAGGCGCGCCACCCGGTGTTTTCTTCAGAATCGGCAATTTCTGTTTTTCATACAGAATGGCCTGCAGCTGCTTGGTCGAGGACAAGTTGAAAGGCTCTTCAGCCAGTTCATGCGCCCTGGTTTCCAATTCATTCAGGCGGATGGCCAGTTCTTTAGAGTGCGCGGCCAAAATGTTCTGGTCGATCAGAACGCCGGTGCGTTCGATATGCGACAAAACAGGGACCAGCGGCATCTCAATATCGGTGAAGACTTTCTTCAGCGATTCGCTTTCCTGGATGCGCGGCCACAACGTCTGGTGCAACTGCAAGGTGACATCAGCATCTTCCGCTGCATACGGGGCGGCTTGTTCAAGAGCGATCTGGTTGAAAGTGAGCTGATTTTTGCCCTTTCCGGCAATCTCTTCAAAACCGACCGTTTTATGGCCGAGATAACGATCCGCAAGACTGTCCATATCATGACGGCCTGACACACTGTCGAGTACGTATGACTCAAGCATGGTATCGAATGCGATCCCTTTCATCTCAATGTCATAACGCAGCAGAATACCGCGGTCGAACTTCAGATTTTGTCCGACTTTCAGCTGCTTTTCATCTTCCAGTAAAGGCTTGAGCTGTTTCAGAACGTCAGCGCGATCTAATTGCACCGGCGCGTCAAGATAGTCGTGAGCCACGGGAAGATACGCCGCTTTACCCGCTTGCGTTGCAAAAGATAAACCAATCAGATTCGCTGTCAGCGTATCCAGGCCATCCGTTTCCGTATCAAACGCGAAAACATCAGAAGCTTTCAGGTAGCCAATCCATTCATCAAGCGTTGCCTGATCCAGAATGGTGACATAACCGTCCTGTGTTAGCTGATTACGCTCGACGGGTTCTGAAGCCAGCGTCTCTTCAGCTGCGGCACCTTTCTTACCGGATGTCGTCGCTTTTGCCGCTGACTTTTTACCGCTCAACCAGGTACCCGATTCAACATCTGCCAGCCAGCGCTTGAACTCATAACGACCAAAGAGCTGATGAAGTTCATCTGCATTCGGCTCATTAACGGTCAGCTCAGCGCATGTGACGTCCAGCTCAACGTCAGTTTTGATGGTCGCCAGTTTATAGGAGAGATAAGCAACGTCTTTATTGTCGGCAAGTTTAGCAGCCATGGTTTTGGAACCACGGAAACTCAATGTAGAAATTTTATCGAGATCGGCATACAGCGCATCAAGACCACCGATGCCTTGCAACAGCGCCTGCGCCGTTTTCTCACCCACGCCGGGAACACCGGGGATGTTGTCCGAGGAGTCACCCATCAATGCCAGGAAATCGATGATCAGTTCAGGAGGGACGCCGTATTTTTCAACGACTTCATCCGGCCCAAGGATCGCATTGTTCATGGTATTAATCAGCGTCACGCCGGGCGTGACCAATTGCGCCATGTCTTTATCACCGGTGCTGATCAGTACCGCATGTCCGGCCTTTTCAGCTTCGAGAGCCAGTGTGCCAATCACGTCGTCCGCTTCCACGCCAGATACCACCAGTAATGGCAGCCCCATGGCTTTAACCATCTGGTGCAATGGTTCAATCTGCGAACGGAGATCGTCAGGCATTGGCGGGCGGTGAGATTTGTACTGATCAAAGAGCTCATCACGGAAGGTTTTGCCTTTCGCGTCAAACACCACAGCAACGTGGCTTGGGGTGTATTGCAGCAATAAGCTACGCAACATGTTAAGCACGCCGTACATCGCGCCGGTTGGCTCACCCACAGAGTTTGTCAGCGGGGGGAACGCATGGTAAGCGCGGTAGAGGTAGGACGAACCGTCTACCAGTATCAATGGGTTTTCTGCTATCTGGGCCATAACTCTTCTTTATTCGTGATCAGACATACGCTAAGGATGCCATAGCCAGCGAGAAAGACGAACCTTACGAGGGAAATTCATTGCGATAATGCGGGGGATCTCGAAGGATCTTCCTGTGGATAACTTTGTGAATAGTTTTGATGAGAAATTATTAATGAGATGTATTGAGAAAAAAATTTACCATTTTACTCACTGCTTTCATCAGGTTATCTGATTTTTGCATGAAACATTCATGTAATAGAAGCTTAATAGCTATTGTGGATAGTAATATTTGTGAGACGACATCATACAAATAAAATCAATTATATTTCAGATTTTTTATTTGGCCAGGCCGTAAATTCGAAAGGATATAATGCCAGCCGGATGGCTGGCATTGAGAAGACGATATCTTATTTTTTGGTGGCTAGGAAATTGATAACATCTGAATATTGTTTGACATACATATCCATTGAGCTGGTATCAAGGCCATCATTTTTAACCATATATTTGCCATTCACAAATACAGATGGGACACCTTGCAGGCCTAAATCAGCGGCGGCTTTTTCCTGCTGTACGACGAGAGATTTCACCACAAAACTATTCAGTGCGGCATCGTAATCTTCGCCTTTCACGCCAGCCTGAATAAAGACTTTGCGGATATCATCGGCATTCTGAACGGACTGTTGTTTTTGTACGGCATCAAACATCAGTGGGCTGACTTTATCTTCAACGCCCAACGCGATTGCCACAGCCCATGCCTGAGTTAATTGCTTACCTAACGGGCCCAGGAATTCCACATGGTATTTGGTGTATTTAACGTCTTTTGGCAGGTTCTTACGGATGCTGTCAGACACATGCCAAACTTGTTCAAATTGATAACAGTGCGGGCAATAAAATGAGAAGAACTCGAGTACCTGCGGCTCATTAGCAACGGTTTTATCTAAAGTAACGTACTGTGCACCATCAGAAAATTGTGCCGCAGACACACTGAAGGCCATAACCATACCAACCAGTGCCAGGAATATCTTTTTCATATAAAGCCTATCTCCAATTAATTAAACTTCGAACATTAAACGTGACTTAATACATTGGCATCAACTGCAAAGGAGGTGCCTTTAGTTTCTTAATTTGCTCGTTAAAAGCAGCAATCTGGCCTCGCCAAAAGTCTTCATCCGTCATCCACGGAAAACTTTTAGGGAATGCAGGGTCTTCCCAGCGGCGCGCGACCCAGGCCAGATAATAAACCATGCGCATCGCGCGCAGCGGTTCAATGAGTGCCAGCTCGCGAGAGTCAAAATCGGCGAATTCTTCATACGCTTCGAGCAATACATCCAGCTGAAGGCGCTGCTCACTTTGATCCCCGTGCAACAACATCCAGAGATCCTGTATCGCCGGGCCATTGCGGGCATCATCCATATCGACAAACAGCGGCCCATCACGCCAGAGAATGTTCCCCGGGTGGCAATCGCCGTGCAAACGCAAAGGTTTCCAGTCCGTATGCCAATATGTTTGTGTGGTATTGATCAGATTATCTGTCGCCAGCAAGAAAGGCTCGCGCAGACTCTTCGGGATCAGAGGGCATTGTGCGAGAACTTCACGCGGCTGTACGAGATATTCATCCAGCCCCATTGTCGGACGAGCAGTAAAAAGGCTCTCACTGCCCACCTGATGAATACGTCCCAGGAAACGCCCAACCCACTCCAGCTGATCAAGGTTATCTATTTCATACTGCCGACCACCTACGCTGGGAAACACGGTAAACATGTAACCCTGATGGTGATGCAACGTATTTTCATTGATAGAAAGCGGGGCAACGGCCGGTATTTCAGCCTCGGACATATCATGTGAAAAAAGATGCTCTTCATGGATCTGTTCCTCACTCCAGCGTTCCGGACGATAGAACTTCACCACATAGCGTTTTCTGTCTTCACAGAGAAACTGATATACCCGATTTTCATAGCTGTTTAATGCAGTGAGCCCGGACTCTGCGCGCAGACCGACACTCTCGAGTGCATCAAGGATAAGATCCGGCGACAATGCCTGAAAATTGAAAGCTGAACTATTCATAACTTCATTCGGATTGGCCGCACAGAAAAATGATAATGGGAAATAGTATCACCTATTTTTCGTGGTTCGCATGAAGTTCACATAAGTTTACATCAATCTTTAATCACACCACGGGCTCGCAGAAGCGCCGTTTTAAAGTCATCCTCATAGTCTTTCTTCAGACCGGGAATTTCCGCAGAGCTTTCTGTTCCACGCATTTTCAGGTGATAAATCAATGTGTCATCACTCAGTTCCGCCAATGGGCCCTGATAACCGCATTCACCCGCCAGCTTCTGGATAAACTCCATCAGGTTAAGATCACTGTCTTCTTTCCAGGCTGGGTGCAGTAATTCAATCAGCTCATTGACGCGATGTTCTTTCATGAGGTTTCTTCCTTTATTTGTTGAGTCCCTAAAAATAACAGGGTTATTTCTTCAGGGGAAGGACAAGCTGACATGACAAAGTTAAATCTGCTTGCGTTGAAAATTTGACGTTACAATGGCCGGAATACAAAGATTTTGGCAGGTGAATATTATGGATCGCAGCAGCATTACCGGCGTTATTTTAGCGGGCGGAAGCTCGAGCAGGATGGGGGAGGATAAGGGATTGGTTGAGGTAAAAGGTCAGCCTTTGTTCGAAATCATAGCTGACAGGCTCTCTCCACAGGTGGGTAATATACTGATCAGTTGTAACCAAAATGCGGATCGCTACGGCAAAAAATTTCAGACTGTCCCAGACCTCACACAGGATTTCTCCGGTCCACTTGCCGGTATGCTGGCCGCTTTAACGGTAAGTCAGACAGAATGGGTGCTGTTCGTACCTTGTGACGTCCCGGGATTCCCCATTAACTTAGCCGAAACGTTTTTGTCCGAGTTATCAGGCTGTCAGGCCCTCTATGCACGAGATCCGGAACGGGAGCATCCGACACTTTGCCTGCTCAACCGCAATCTTATTCCAGCCTTGACATCCTATCTTGAAAATGGCGACCGTAAACTCATGATTTTCTTCCATAACGTCGGTGCCAAATCAGTTATGTTTAATCATGCTGCAGATTTTTCCAACCTCAATTGCCCGCAAGATGTTTCGCGTTGGCAGAGCGAATCACAATGAACAATCGTGAAATACCACTGCTCGGAATAGTGGCTTACAGTGGCACGGGCAAAACGACACTATTGAAACAACTCATTCCGCATCTTCGCCAACGAGGCATCCGTGTAGGCCTTATCAAACACACTCATCACGACGTTGACGTTGATACGCCAGGAAAAGACAGCTTCGAACTGAGAAAGGCTGGCGCAGATCAAACTATGGTCGCAAGCAGTGACAGATGGGCATTAATGACAGAGACAGCGCATCAGGAACCTCTTGATCTCAGGTACCTTGCGACACGTTTCGACAGTAAAAGTCTCGATATGATTTTGGTTGAGGGATTCAAACACGAGAGGATAGATAAAATTGTGTTGTACAGGGAAGAAAGCGGCATGCATTTAGAGCAGTTGATTGATTCTTATGTCATTGCGGTTGCCAGCAATCAATTACCGGCTCTGAATTTGGAATCAATCAGGGTGCTGGATCTCAATAAGATCGAAGAAATAGAGTGTTTTATTGTCGAATGGCTGGAAAAACAAGCTAATTAGCAGGTTTTACTTTCCTGCTTTCCCTAAATTCCACATAGCAAAAAGCCCTGTACGTCAGTACAGGGCTTTCCACTTATTTGATGCCTGGCAGTTCCCTACTCTCGCATGGGGAGACCCCACACTACCATCGGCGCTACGGCGTTTCACTTCTGAGTTCGGCATGGGGTCAGGTGGGACCACCGCGCTAGTGCCGCCAGGCAAATTCTGTTTTATCCATAACGCGCACCTTAAGTCAGGCTTGCACTACGAACCAATCTCGGAACTTCAGCTGAAAATCTACTTCAGAGCCACTCTAAAACACCTTTGGTGTTGTAAGGTTAAGCCTCTCGGGTCATTAGTACTGGTTAGCTCAATGCATCGCTGCACTTACACACCCAGCCTATCAACGTCTTAGTCTTAAACGTCCCTTCAGGTGGCTTAAAGCCACAGGGAAGACTCATCTCGAGGCAAGTTTCGCGCTTAGATGCTTTCAGCGCTTATCTTTTCCGCATTTAGCTACCGGGCAATGCCATTGGCATGACAACCCGAACACCAGTGATGCGTCCACTCCGGTCCTCTCGTACTAGGAGCAGCCCCTCTCAATCTTCCAACGCCCACGGCAGATAGGGACCGAACTGTCTCACGACGTTCTAAACCCAGCTCGCGTACCACTTTAAACGGCGAACAGCCGTACCCTTGGGACCTACTTCAGCCCCAGGATGTGATGAGCCGACATCGAGGTGCCAAACACCGCCGTCGATATGAACTCTTGGGCGGTATCAGCCTGTTATCCCCGGAGTACCTTTTATCCGTTGAGCGATGGCCCTTCCATTCAGAACCACCGGATCACTATGACCTACTTTCGTACCTGCTCGAGCCGTCACTCTCGCAGTCAAGCTAGCTTATGCCATTGCACTAACCTCACGATGTCCGACCGTGATTAGCTAACCTTCGTGCTCCTCCGTTACTCTTTAGGAGGAGACCGCCCCAGTCAAACTACCCACCAGACACTGTCCTCACCCCGGATTACGGGGCCGAGTTAGAACATCAAACATTAAAGGGTGGTATTTCAAGGTTGGCTCCACGCAGACTGGCGTCCACGCTTCAAAGCCTCCCACCTATCCTACACATCAAGGCTCAATGTTCAGTGTCAAGCTATAGTAAAGGTTCACGGGGTCTTTCCGTCTTGCCGCGGGTACACTGCATCTTCACAGCGAGTTCAATTTCACTGAGTCTCGGGTGGAGACAGCCTGGCCATCATTACGCCATTCGTGCAGGTCGGAACTTACCCGACAAGGAATTTCGCTACCTTAGGACCGTTATAGTTACGGCCGCCGTTTACCGGGGCTTCGATCAAGAGCTTCGCATTGCTGCTAACCCCATCAATTAACCTTCCGGCACCGGGCAGGCGTCACACCGTATACGTCCACTTTCGTGTTTGCACAGTGCTGTGTTTTTATTAAACAGTTGCAGCCAGCTGGTATCTGCGACTGGCTTCAGCTCCGGGAGCAAGTCCCTTCACCTACGCGCCAGCGTGCCTTCTCCCGAAGTTACGGCACCATTTTGCCTAGTTCCTTCACCCGAGTTCTCTCAAGCGCCTGAGTATTCTCTACCTGACCACCTGTGTCGGTTTGGGGTACGATTTCGTGTTACCTGGAGCTTAGAGGCTTTTCCTGGAAGCATGGCATCAACTACTTCACCACCGTAGTGGCTCGTTATCACGCCTCAGGGTTAGTATGTAACCGGATTTACCAAGTCACACCCCCTACACGCTTGAACCGGGACAACCGTCGCCCGGCTAGCCTAGCCTTCTCCGTCCCCCCTTCGCAGTAACACCAAGTGCTGGAATATTAACCAGCTTCCCATCGACTACGCTTTTCAGCCTCGCCTTAGGGGTCGACTCACCCTGCCCCGATTAACGTTGGACAGGAACCCTTGGTCTTCCGGCGTGCGGGTTTTTCACCCGCATTATCGTTACTTATGTCAGCATTCGCACTTCTGATACCTCCAGCAACCCTCACAGGTCACCTTCGACGGCTTACAGAACGCTCCCCTACCCAACAACGCCTAAGCGTCGCTGCCGCAGCTTCGGTGCATGGTTTAGCCCCGTTACATCTTCCGCGCAGGCCGACTCGACCAGTGAGCTATTACGCTTTCTTTAAATGATGGCTGCTTCTAAGCCAACATCCTGGCTGTCTATGCCTTCCCACATCGTTTCCCACTTAACCATGACTTTGGGACCTTAGCTGGCGGTCTGGGTTGTTTCCCTCTTCACGACGGACGTTAGCACCCGCCGTGTGTCTCCCGTGATAACATTCTTCGGTATTCGTAGTTTGCATCGAGTTGGTAAGCCGGGATGGCCCCCTAGTCGAAACAGTGCTCTACCCCCGAAGATGAGTTCACGAGGCGCTACCTAAATAGCTTTCGGGGAGAACCAGCTATCTCCCGGTTTGATTGGCCTTTCACCCCCAGCCACAAGTCATCCGCTAATTTTTCAACATTAGTCGGTTCGGTCCTCCAGTTAGTGTTACCCAACCTTCAACCTGCCCATGGCTAGATCACCGGGTTTCGGGTCTATACCTTGCAACTTGACGCCCAGTTAAGACTCGGTTTCCCTACGGCTCCCCTATACGGTTAACCTTGCTACAAAATATAAGTCGCTGACCCATTATACAAAAGGTACGCAGTCACCCAACAAAGTAGGCTCCCACTGCTTGTACGTACACGGTTTCAGGTTCTATTTCACTCCCCTCGCCGGGGTTCTTTTCGCCTTTCCCTCACGGTACTGGTTCACTATCGGTCAGTCAGGAGTATTTAGCCTTGGAGGATGGTCCCCCCATATTCAGACAGGATGTCACGTGTCCCGCCCTACTCATCGAACTCACAATGCATGCATTTTTGTGTACGGGACTATCACCCTATACTGTGCGACTTTCCAGACGCTTCCACTAACACATACGCTGATGTTGGTTCTGGGCTCTTCCCCGTTCGCTCGCCGCTACTGGGGGAATCTCGGTTGATTTCTTTTCCTCGGGGTACTTAGATGTTTCAGTTCCCCCGGTTCGCCTTGCATGGCTATGTATTCACCATGCAATAGTGTGTCGAAACACACTGGGTTTCCCCATTCGGGTATCGTCGGTTATAACGGTTCATATCACCTTACCGACGCTTTTCGCAGATTAGCACGCCCTTCATCGCCTCTGACTGCCTAGGCATCCACCGTGTACGCTTAGTCGCTTAACCTCACAACCCGAAGGTGTCTTAAAGACATCATCGCGCTGCGATTATTTGAGAGACTCTGTTACAGACTAATCCACCACTCAGCACTTCTACGGAGAGTGATGTTCAGCTGTAAACTTTCAATTTTCAGCTTGTTCCAGATTGTTAAAGAGCAATATCTTAAACACGACTCGTTAAAGTCATCTTTAAGATATTCGGTGATAATGTCTTTCACACATTATCGGAGTGGCGTCCCCAAGGGGATTCGAACCCCTGTTACAGCCGTGAAAGGGCAGTGTCCTAGGCCTCTAGACGATGGGGACACGAAAAATCCGCACCAGACCACGCCGTGGTTTGGCACTTTTCGCATCAGCGTAAGGTTGCCCTTACCGCATCAACAGGTGCTCTTGCTCATTAATTTCATCAGACAATCTGTGTGGACACTGCACAATGCGTATCTTTAGGTAAGGAGGTGATCCAACCGCAGGTTCCCCTACGGTTACCTTGTTACGACTTCACCCCAGTCATGAATCACAAAGTGGTAAGCGCCCTCCCGAAGGTTAAGCTACCTACTTCTTTTGCAACCCACTCCCATGGTGTGACGGGCGGTGTGTACAAGGCCCGGGAACGTATTCACCGTAGCATTCTGATCTACGATTACTAGCGATTCCGACTTCATGGAGTCGAGTTGCAGACTCCAATCCGGACTACGACATACTTTATGAGGTCCGCTTGCTCTCGCGAGTTTGCTTCTCTTTGTATATGCCATTGTAGCACGTGTGTAGCCCTACTCGTAAGGGCCATGATGACTTGACGTCATCCCCACCTTCCTCCGGTTTATCACCGGCAGTCTCCTTTGAGTTCCCGACATTACTCGCTGGCAACAAAGGATAAGGGTTGCGCTCGTTGCGGGACTTAACCCAACATTTCACAACACGAGCTGACGACAGCCATGCAGCACCTGTCTCAGAGTTCCCGAAGGCACTAAGCTATCTCTAGCGAATTCTCTGGATGTCAAGAGTAGGTAAGGTTCTTCGCGTTGCATCGAATTAAACCACATGCTCCACCGCTTGTGCGGGCCCCCGTCAATTCATTTGAGTTTTAACCTTGCGGCCGTACTCCCCAGGCGGTCGACTTAACGCGTTAGCTCCGGAAGCCACGCCTCAAGGGCACAACCTCCAAGTCGACATCGTTTACAGCGTGGACTACCAGGGTATCTAATCCTGTTTGCTCCCCACGCTTTCGCACCTGAGCGTCAGTCTTTGTCCAGGGGGCCGCCTTCGCCACCGGTATTCCTCCAGATCTCTACGCATTTCACCGCTACACCTGGAATTCTACCCCCCTCTACAAGACTCTAGCTTGCCAGTTTCAAATGCAGTTCCCAAGTTAAGCTCGGGGATTTCACATCTGACTTAACAAACCGCCTGCGTGCGCTTTACGCCCAGTAATTCCGATTAACGCTTGCACCCTCCGTATTACCGCGGCTGCTGGCACGGAGTTAGCCGGTGCTTCTTCTGCGAGTAACGTCAATGTACAGTGCTATTAACACTGAACCCTTCCTCCTCGCTGAAAGTGCTTTACAACCCTAAGGCCTTCTTCACACACGCGGCATGGCTGCATCAGGCTTGCGCCCATTGTGCAATATTCCCCACTGCTGCCTCCCGTAGGAGTCTGGACCGTGTCTCAGTTCCAGTGTGGCTGGTCATCCTCTCAGACCAGCTAGGGATCGTCGCCTAGGTGAGCCATTACCCCACCTACTAGCTAATCCCATCTGGGCACATCCGATGGCGTGAGGCCCGAAGGTCCCCCACTTTGCTCTTGCGAGGTCATGCGGTATTAGCTACCGTTTCCAGTAGTTATCCCCCTCCATCAGGCAGTTTCCCAGACATTACTCACCCGTCCGCCGCTCGTCACCCAGAGAGCAAGCTCTCCTGTGCTACCGCTCGACTTGCATGTGTTAGGCCTGCCGCCAGCGTTCAATCTGAGCCATGATCAAACTCTTCAATTAAAAGTTCGATTTGCTTAAACAAGTTAAGCGGTGCTCAAAAATTAACTTTCGTAATAATTCACTAAAATGAATTACTGCTTGGTCACTCTTTAAGACTTGATATTTTTTGCCACCGAGGTGGCTGATATCGTCTTGTGAGTGCCCACACAGATTGTCTGATAAATTGTTAAAGAGCGTACGTTGCGAGACTTAACTCAGCAACGTGGGAGGCAGATAATACTCTTTCTCCCTGAAGAGTCAACCATTTTCTTTTACAAGATGCGGTGTTTTCACCGGGTTGATTCTTCCTGGCTGGGCGACTTGTTCTCGTTAGAGGAGTCGTTGTTCCCGGTCAGTGGAGGCGCATTATAGGGAGTTCTCCGAAGGCCGCAACCCCTAATTTCAATTATTTTACCAACCGTTCACTAATTCATCAAAAAAGCCCGTAACGGATAAATTTCGACCGATTTCAGCGAAAAACACGCCGGTTTAAAGCCCGGAGCTGGAGTAAACTCTCTTTAATAAAGAGAAAAGGTATTCAGGAATCACCTCCATGTTACTTAATGCACAGCAACAAGCTGCCCAGCGCAATCTTTCCTATTTGCTGGCAGAGAAGATTGCCCAGCGGGTTCTGTCTGGCGATTACCCGGAAGGTTCGATACTGCCCGGAGAGAATGAGTTAGGTGAGATTTTTGGCGTCAGCCGGACAGCAGTTCGGGAAGCCGTGAAGACGCTGGCGGCAAAAGGCATGCTTTTACCCCGTCCCCGTATTGGTACGCGAGTGATGCCGCAATCCAGCTGGAACTTTCTCGACCAGGATTTGCTCACCTGGTGGATGACGCGTGAAAACTTCGATCAGGTGATGGCACATTTTATTGTATTGCGCAGAGCGCTCGAACCGCAGGCCTGTGCATTAGCCGCTCTTTCGGCCAGTGATGATCAAAAGCATCAGCTCTCTCTTTATATGTATCAAATGAGAATGCTGCATAACAGCTTTGATCGGGAGCGCTGGATTAGGGTGGATGCTCAGTTTCACCAGCTGATTTATGAGGCGGGGAAAAATCCTTTCCTGACGTCGTTTTCGAATTTATTCAGTTCGGTCTATCAGAGTTACTTCCGGGCGATCACGGGGAATGAAGTGATTAAGCTGGAATATCATCAGCGCCTGACCGATGCCATCCTTGCCAGCGATGCCAATGCGGCACTGCTGGCCTGTCAGCGTCTGTTACTTAGTGACCAATGACCCTACGGACTGACGCACAACCAGTTCCGGCGTAAGTACCAGGACTTGCGGTTCCGCCTCCGGGTCCTGCAGGCGATGCAAGAGAGCATCGACAGCGAGTTCACCCAGCGAATCTTTCGGCTGATGGATAGTCGTCAGCGGTGGCATCATATATTGCGCCAGCTGGATATCATCGTAGCCGATGACAGCCACATCGTCAGGCACACGTAATCCGCGCTGATAGAGAGCCTGATAGGCGCCGACGGCCATGGCATCATTTCCGGCAAACACAGCATGAGGCGGTTCGGGGAGTGCCAGCAGTTTTTCCATCGCCGGGACGCCACCTTCGAATTCAAAATCTCCACTGACTTCATAGCCCGGTAAAATTTCCAGGCCAGCTTTATTCATCGCCTGACGGTAACCATTCAGCCGTTCCTGCGCCGTCGTTTTATCCAGCGGCCCGGTGATACAAGCGATTTTACGATAGCCCTGACGGATCAAATATTCCGTCGCCATCTCTCCTCCCAGCAGCGCATTGTCCTGAATGACGTCATTCGCGCCGTCAAACGGTGACCAGTCCATCATTACTATGGGTAAAGAAGGATAGCGGCTGATGGCATCTTTTGAAGGCCGGTGATTTTCGGTGCACATTAATAGCAGGCCATCGACCCGCTTTTGCAGAAGAGTTTCCAGGCTGCGATTCATGCGCTCGGCATCGCCGTCGGTATTGCACAAGATCAGGCTGTAACCACGTTCATAGCAACTGCGTTCAACCCCCCGTACCACTTCTGAATAAAACGGGTTACTGCTGGCGGTCAACAACATGCCAATAGTGCGGGTCTGATTCAATTTAAGACTGCGGGCAAGGGCTGAAGGCGCGTAATTGAGCTGTTCTACGGCGGCATTCACTTTGCCGGCAATAGCTTCACTGACAAAACGATTTTTGTTGATGACATGAGAAACGGTAGAGGTTGAAACGCCCGCGAGGCGGGCGACATCTTTCATGGTGGCCAATCAGGCCTCCTGCTGTGCGAGAAAATCGTCTATTTCTTTACGCCACGGAACAGAAGGTTGCGCACCGGGACGCGTCACGGCAATAGCTGCCGCGGCGTGAGCAAAACGTACCGCGCTGTCCATCTGCTTGCCCTCGAGCAAAGCGGTCACTAAGGCGCCATTAAAGGTATCACCAGCCGCAATGGTATCGACGGCTTTCACACGGAAACCTGCGACTAACTTCCCTTCACCGTTCTGACTCAACCAGACGCCTTTACTCCCCAGCGTAATAATGACGGTCGCAATACCTTTGTCATGCAGGGCTTTTGCAGCACGTGCGGCATCTTCATTATTGTCGACGTTAATACCGGTCAGCTTTTCAGCTTCGGTTTCATTCGGAGTGATGATATCCACCCGCGAAAGTAATTCGTCCGGCAATTCACAAGCCGGTGCAGGGTTAAGAATCACCTGAGTGTCGTGTTCTTTGGCTATTTTTGCCGCCGCAATCACCGTGTCTAACGGGGATTCCAGTTGCATTAATAAAGCCGAGGCTTCAATGACCTGCTGTTTGTAACGATCGAGGTACTCAGGCGTGACGGCATTATTCGCCCCGGCATCAATACCAATAACGTTCTCACCTTCCGCATTCACAAAAATCAGCGCAACGCCGGTGGTGGCATCCTTGATGGCTTCAACCGGGTGCGTATCAATCTGGTCACTGGCCAGTTGTTTGCGAACCCTTTCGCCAATATCGTCGTCTCCCACACAGGCAATAAACGAAATATCTGCGCCACTGCGGCCGGCGGCTACCGCCTGATTCGCACCTTTACCGCCGAAAGCAACGGTGTATTGCTTACCGATCACCGTTTCGCCCGGTTGCGGGAAGTGGTTGATATTCAGAATGTGGTCAGCGTTGATACTGCCGAGTACCACCAGTTTGCCTGTCTTCATGTGGAAATCCCTGAGTTTAAAGAGCGCCTCCCGTCAGGAGGCGCTTGTTACAGCATCAATCATGCGGATTTTACGGCTGAGCAACCAGTTTCAAATCAACCGGGATAACCGCCGGGACTTTTTCGCCTTTCAGCACTTTATCGGCAGTCTGAACACCGATCACGCCAATTTGTTCCGGACGCTGTGCCACGGTCGCGCCCATTTTGCCGCTGTTTACCGCTTTAATACCGTCTTCAGTGCCGTCGAAGCCGACAACCAGAACGTCAGTTTTACCGGCAGTTTGCAGAGCACGCAATGCACCCAGCGCCATTTCGTCATTCTGAGCGAACACGGCCTGCACGTCCTGATGCGCAGTCAGCAAGTTCTGCATAACGTTCAGACCTTTGGTACGGTCGAAGTCAGCAGGCTGGCTGGCGAGGATCTGGAAATGGTGTTTTTCAGCTGCCTGAGCGAAACCTTTACCACGTTCACGGGCAACGGACGTCCCCGCAATCCCTTCCAGTTCGATGACTTTGGCGTTTTCGCCCAGTTTTTTCGCGATGTAATCACCGGCCATTTTCCCGCCGAAGGCGTTATCAGAAGCGACATGGCTGGCGACAACCCCTTTGGTTGCCTGGCGGTCAAGGGTGATCACCGGGATTTTGGCCTGGTTTGCCATTGCTACGGCGTTGCCTACGGCATCAGAATCGGTCGGGTTAATCAGCATCAGCTTCGTGCCACGAACGGTCAGATCCTGCACGTTCGCGAGTTCTTTCGCCGGGTTATTCTGAGAATCAAGAACAATCAGGTTGTAGCCCAGTTTGTCGGCTTCTTTCTGCGCGCCGTCTTTCATGGAAACGAAGAACGGGTTGTTCAGCGTTGAAACGACCAAGGCAATGGTGTCTTTCGCCATCACGTTAGCACTGAAAGAAGCGGTGATCGCTGCGGCGGAAACCCAGACAGCCAGTTTTTTCATATTCATGGTCATAAGTCCTGTAGGAGAGTTTATTTGTTGCTTTTGTTATCCACCAGAACCGCCAGCAGAATGACAACTGCTTTCACGATCATCTGGTAGTAGGAAGAAACACCTAATAAGTTCAAACCGTTATTCAGGAAGCCAAGGATCAGTGCACCGATCAGCGTTCCAACAATGCGTCCTTTACCCCCGGACAGGCTGGTTCCCCCCAAAACAACAGCGGCAATCGCATCCAGCTCGTAACCGGTACCCGCGTTAGGCTGCGCAGAAGACAGGCGCGCCACTTCGATGATACTGGCCAGAGCGGCTAACAAACCACACAGGGAGTAGACGATAATTTTAACTTTATCAACGCTGATACCTGACAGGCGCGTCGCGGATTCATTACCGCCCAGCGCGTAGATATAGCGCCCTAACCGGGTGTGATGCAGCATGTACCAGGCTGCAATAAACACCACGGCCATCAGCCAGACCGGTGTCGGAATACCCAGCGGGCGACCGATACCAAACCAGCCAAAGACATCTGCCACATCATTAAAACCGGTGCTGATCGGGCTGCCGTTGGTGTACACCATCGTGATACCGCGCAACAGCAGCATCATGACCAGCGTGGCGATGAATGCCTGCACTTTACCTTTGGCGACAATCATACCGGTGACGCCGCCCACCGCCGCCCCCAGCGCCAGCGCGGCGCCGACGGCTACAAAGGCATTCACTTCCAGCCCGACAATCGAGGCGGCAACCGCACCGGTCAGCGCCAGCAAAGAGCCGACGGATAAATCAATGCCCGATGTCAGGATCACCAGCGTCATGCCCACGGCCATAATGGCGTTAACGGAGGTTTGCTGAAGAATGTTAAACAGGTTATTCACTGTGAAGAAATTCGGGCTCATTGAAGAGACAACGGCAATCAACACCAGCAGCGCAATCAGAGACTTCTGCTCCAACAACCACTCTTTACTGATCCAGCGCTTTTTGGCTGATAATGTCTGAGAACTCATATCTGATTACTCCTGCGTCACGCGGTATTGCTTGCCGACAGCGGCTGCCATCAACACTTCTTGCGTAGCCTGTGCTATCGGGAATTCACCGCTTAAATGACCTTCGTGCATCACCAGAACCCGGTCACTCATGCCAATGACTTCAGGCATTTCTGAGGAAACCAAAATGATGCTTAGCCCTTCGCGCTTGAACTGGTTAATAAGCTGGTAAATTTCTTTTTTTGCACCGACGTCAACGCCGCGCGTCGGTTCGTCGAGGATCAGGACTTTTGGCCGCGTCATTAATCCGCGGGCAATCGCCACTTTTTGCTGATTACCACCGGAGAGCAGGCCAATAGGCTGCATCATCGATGGTGTTTTAATATTGAAGAGACGAATGAAATCTCCGACAGCCTGTTGTTCATCAGCATGTTTGAGACGTCCGCCGCCGTGGCTGAAATAACGCAGCGCTGTCAGCGACATGTTCTCTTTCACTGACATCCCAAGCACTAAACCATCACGTTTGCGGTCTTCAGAAATGTAAACGATGCCGTTCGCCAGCCCGTCCTGCGGTGAGTGAGTCACCACTTCGCGGCCATCCAGTGAAACGTTGCCACTTTTGCGCGGCAACGCGCCATACAGGATTTTCATCAGTTCGGTACGACCCGCACCCATCAACCCGGAAACGCCGAGGATTTCGCCGCTGTGCAGATCAAAGCTGACGTTATCCACGCCCGGCCCGCTGACATTACGCACCTGCAAACGCAGCGCACCGCGTTCATGATTAATGCGGGGATATTGTTCTTCGAGGCGACGGCCAACCATCATTTCAATCAGCGTGTCTTCCTCCAGCGAACTGACCGGACGCTCAGCGATGAACTGCCCGTCGCGGAAAACGGTGACGTCGTCGCAGATTTCAAAGATTTCTTTCATACGGTGGGAGATATACACCACGCCGCAGCCAGCCGCTTTCAGCTCACGAATGACGCTGAACAGAGAGGCGGTTTCGGTATCGGTCAGGGCATCCGTCGGTTCATCCATAATGATGACTTTGGATTCAAAGCTCAGCACCTTGGCAATCTCGACCATTTGCTGGTCGCCGATGGATAAATCCCCCACCAGCCGGTTGCTTTTGTAACGCAGATTCAGGCGCGCCAGCAGTTTATCGGCCTCGGCATACATCTTTTTCCAGTTGATGCGGCCAAAACCGTTCACAAACTCGCGGCCAAGGAAGATATTCTCGGCAATGGTCAGTTGAGGGATTAGGTTTAATTCCTGATGGATAATGCCGATCCCGGCTTCCTGCGACGCTTTCGGACCGTTAAACACCGTTTCCTTTCCGAGGAAATGCACTGAACCGGCATCTTTTTGATAGATGCCGGTCAGCACTTTCATCATCGTGGATTTACCCGCGCCGTTTTCACCCACCAGCGCCATGACACGTCCCGGATAAACGCTGAGCGCCGCGCCGGAAAGTGCTTTTACGCCGGGAAAGGCTTTATCAATCCCTGTCAGTTGCAGCAAAGGTTGCATAAAGGCCTCAGAAGGTTACGCCGGCACACAGGATCACATTCGCGTACGGCGAACATTCCCCGCTGCGGATGACAGCCCGACTTTTTTCGGTTTGCGCTTTGAATGCCTCATGACTGACGTAATCCAAAGCAATGGTGTTTCCCTGGTGTTGTTCGAGTTGTGTCAAACGGGCGAGTAACGCTTCATGGAGTTGAGGATTTTTCGTGAGGATTTCCTCTGCGAGGATAGCCCGCTCAACCTGCATCTCGTGTGTCACTACCTCTAAGACTTGTAAAAAGGTGGGAACTCCCTGGGTTAGCGCCAGATCGATGCGCTGGCAAGCTGCTGGCACCGGAAGTCCGGCATCGCCAATAACCAGCTGATCGGTATGACCTAACCGGGCAATAACAGTTGAGATTTCGGCATTTAACAGCGGTGACTTCTTCATTTTGACTCCTACAGCGAAACGTTTCGCTCACGGATGAGTTTATGAAAATGTCCGCACAAGGCAACGAAGATGTGATGGAATTGTGATCAGCGTCGAAACGTTTCGCTGAATGATTCAGAAATCAGAGGGCAATTTGAGTTAGTCGTTTCAGAAAGGATTACGCGCAAACAAAACAGGGTACCCGAAGGTACCCTGTCAGAGACTCAACTGAACGTCAGATTTCCACCTGAGTACCCAGTTCGATAACGCGGTTCGGCGGGATCTCAAACTGATCTGGCGCGCGCAGGGCGTTTCGGCTCAGGGCCATAAACAGCTTACCGCGGAAGTAGAGATACCACGGACGCTTGGTCAGGATCAGCGATTCATGCGACATAAAGAACGACGTTTCCATCATCCGGCACGGCAACCCTTCCAGACCGCAGCGATGGAAGATCTCTTCCACATTCGGCGTTTCTTTAAATCCGTAACTCGCCACCACCCGCCAGAACGTTGGCGACAGTTGCTCAATGGTGACGCGCCGGACGTTATGCACATAAGGCGCATCTTCCGTTCGCAGCGTCAGCAAGACCACCCGCTCATGCAGCACTTTGTTGTGCTTGAGGTTGTGCAGTAAGGCAAAAGGAATGACGTTGATGGCACGGGACATGTAGACCGCGGTGCCCGGAACACGAACCGGCGGCGATTTCTCCAGAGAAGCGATCATTGCCTCGAGAGAATTCCCGTGTTCGTTCATACGGCGCATAAGACGGAAGCGCTCGCTTTTCCAGGTGGTCATCACGATAAACATGCACAAACCGAGCGTCAGCGGCAACCAGCCACCGGAGAACAGTTTGGTGGCATTCGCGGCGAACAGTGGAATATCCATAAACAGCAGACCGATCAGCAAAATTCCCACCAGGAACGGTTTCCAGTGCCAGTTTTTCAGCGCCACCGTGCAGGAGAGAATGCTGGTCAGCACCATGGTGCCGGTCACGGCGATACCGTACGCCGCCGCCAGATTGCTTGAATGCTCGAAGCTGGCGATAACGATAACCACCGCGAAATACAGCAACCAGTTTATGGCCGGGATGTAAATCTGACCCGCTTCCATTTCCGAGGTGTGGATGATGCGCATTGGCGGTAAGTAGCCCAGTCGCACAGCCTGACGCGTCAGGGAGAACACACCGGAAATCACCGCCTGAGAAGCGATGATGGTCGCTAACGTGGCTAAAACCAGTAACGGAATCAACGCCCAGTCAGGAGCCAGCAGGAAGAAGGGGTTTTTGATCGCTTCCGGATTTTTAAGCAGCAGCGCGCCCTGACCGAAATAGTTCAGAACCAGAGACGGCAATACCACGGTGAACCAGGCCAGACGGATCGGGAATTTCCCGAAATGGCCCATATCGGCATACAGCGCTTCCACACCGGTAATCGACAGAACCACCGCGCCGAGTGCCAGGAAGGAGAAGGATTTATGCTCAATAAAGAAGTTAACTGCCCACATCGGGTTCATGGCACGCAGCACTTCCGGGTTCTGCATGATGCTGTTCACGCCAAGAACCGCCAGCGTCAGGAACCACACCAGCATTACCGGGGCAAAAAGTTTCCCCACGATACCGGTACCGTGTTTCTGAATAATGAAAAGCAACGTCAGGACAGTAATAGAAAGAGGAACGATATAAGGATCAAGGGACGGTGCCGCGATCTCCAGACCTTCCATCGCGGAAAGCACTGAGATGGCCGGCGTGATCACCACTTCACCATAGAAGAAGCTGCCCCCGATGAGGCCGAGGATCACCAGAACCGCCGTGGTGCGTGAGGACGTATTCCTGCCCGCCAGAGACATCAGCGTCAAAATACCGCCTTCGCCCGCATTGTCCGCCCGCATCACATAAGTGAGGTATTTGAGCGACACAATCAGGATCAGCATCCAGAAAATCAGAGAAAGAAAACCAAATACGACGCTAGGCTCAACATTGAAACCATAGTGTCCGGAAAAACACTCTCTTAAGGTATAGAGAGGACTGGTACCAATGTCGCCATAGACCACACCAATGGCGGCCAGGGTTACTGCTGGGAGTGACCGTTTATGTTCAGTGCTCATATTTCGTTTCTTTTTTGCTCGAACATCCGTAAGCGATGCGTGCGCTCAGTCCAATGATGCCCACTAAAAGGCGCACAGTATGCACGAATAAATCAGATTGCCTACCCTTAAATGTGCAGCTAAACCGGCGTTCAGATGAACGAGGTCACAATTCTGATAATAGAAAATTTTTAGTAATCAACAAGCTATACAGTGAAAAATAATCATGGCTTATCGCTGCGAGCCAGTACACTATTCAATATCTAAATGGAAACCGGAAGAGACAGTATGGCGCAATCTCCCCTTCTGGCAGAACGGATCGCCCGTCTTGCTAACGCACTGGAACATGGCTTGTACGAACGACAGGACGCCATTCGTTTATGCCTGCTGGCCGCACTGTGCGGTGAAAGCGTTTTTCTGCTGGGCCCGCCGGGCATTGCGAAAAGTTTGATCGCCCGTCGTCTGAAGTATGCCTTCCGCCATGCACGCGCCTTTGAATATCTGATGACGCGATTTTCCACGCCGGAAGAAGTCTTTGGTCCGCTCTCAATTCAGGCCCTGAAAGATGAGGGCCGTTATCTGCGTCTGACCGAAGGGTATCTGCCGGAAGCAGAAATCGTCTTCCTGGATGAGATATGGAAAGCGGGTCCCGCCATCCTCAATACCCTGCTAACTGCGATTAACGAACGTCGCTTTCGTAATGGCGAACGCGAAGAGGCGATCCCTTTGCGTTTGCTGGTCAGCGCATCCAATGAATTGCCCGAAGCCGACGGCAGCCTGGAAGCGTTATACGACCGCATGCTTATCCGTTTGTGGCTCGATAAGGTACAGGATAAGCAAAATTTCCGCTCCCTGCTGACCAGCAGGACTAACGAAAGCGCCAATCCGGTGGCTGAATCTCTGAGCATCAGCGATGAAGAGTATCAGCAATGGCAGGGCGAGATAGAAAAAGTCAGTCTGCCGGACGAGTGCTTTGAACTGATATTCCAGCTTCGTCAGCGCCTTGATGCCCTTGATACAGCGCCATATGTGTCGGATCGGCGCTGGAAGAAAGCCTTGCGTCTGTTGCAGGCCTGCGCCTTTTTCAGCGGACGAAACGCCATCACGCCTGTCGATTTGATCCTGCTGAAAGACTGCCTGTGGCATGACCTCAATACCTACCATCTTCTGCAAACTCAGATTGAACAGCTGATCACCGAGCAGGCTTATCATCAGCAAACACTCCTGATGAAAATCCAGCAACTGGATCAGCAATGGATGCAATATCAGCAGCAACAAAGCTCGCGCCAGTCGATAAAACTGAGCAAAAAAGCCGGAATTTTCAGCCGGAAACCTCAGCACAGCCTGCCAGACACTCTTTCCGCCAGCAGCCTGACGCTGTTGTTGCAAACGCCTTTGCACCTGCATGAAATCAAGGTCACGCATCTGCTCTTCGACCACAAGGCGCTGGAAGAGTGGCTCAATAAAGGCGGCATCCTGAAAGCCAAACTGAACGGTATTGGTTTTGCGCAAACCCTTGATGCTGAGATTGATGATAAACAGCAACTGCTGGTGCTGGACGTCAGCCGTCAAAGCACGCCGCTGACGTTGCCGGGCAATGAACATATCGCCGTGCCTGACGAAATGAAGAATACGCTGAGCGATCTGACGGCAAAACTGACCCGGCAGCGGCAGGAATTCAGCCAGCAGCAAAACTGTCTGTTTGTACCGGCAGAATGGATGGCAAAAATCGAAGCCAGTCTGTTGCAGGTCACCGAGCAGTTACGCCATCAGCAACAGACGTTCAGCGGACACTAACCATGTTCAGCCTGGAATCTCTGGATCTGCTGCTGGCTATCAGCGAAACGGAAATCATCGAAGAACTTATTGTGGGGCTTCTGGCCGCGCCTGCGCTGTCGGTGTTTTTCGAGAAGTTTCCCCGGCTGAAGCGCGCACTGACCAAAGATCTTCCTGAATGGAAGTTACGGCTGCGTCAGAGGATCCACGAAACGCCCGTACCGCCGGATCTGGCGAAAGAATTCTACCTTTATCAGCACTGTCAGCAGAGGGATGTCACCACCTTCCAGACCGGGCTACCGGCACTTATTGATGAGTTAATCCGCCTCAATTCGCCTTTCACCACTGAAGCCCGCACGTTACAGGAAAACAATGAAGCCTCGCGTACGGCGCAGACCGGTAACAGTTTTCAAACGCTGTTTCTTCAGCGCTGGCGCCTGAACCTGACCTTCCAGACGGTGAACGTTCATCATCAGTTACTGGAACAGGAACAGGAGAAATTGCAGGAAGAATTATTGCAACGGCTGGAACTCAGCAGCGAGCTGTCTCCTTTATTAGCGGAGAACGATACCGCGGCAGGCCGTCTGTGGGACATGAGTAAAGGAAAGCGCCTGCGCGGTGACATTCAGTCACTGGCACGCTTCGGTGCGTTCCTGCAACAGCAGCCGGAACTGATGCGTCTGGCCGAACAACTCGGACGCAGCCAGACGGTCAAAACCAGTCCACATGAAGATGCTAAAATGGAGACGCACCGGCTGATGGTGCGCGAACCCGCCACGGTGCCGGAAGAAGTGAATGGCATCCATCAGAGCGATGATATCTTGCGACTGATGCCCACCGAACTGGGCACGCTGGGGATCCCCGAACTGGAGTTCGAATTTTATCGCCGTTTGCTGGAAAAACGCCTGATGACTTACCGCCTGCAAGGCGACGTCTGGCGCGAGAAAGTGGTAAAGCGCCCGGTGGTGCATCAGCAACAGGAACCACAACCGCGTGGCCCGTTTGTGGTGTGCGTGGACACTTCCGGTTCTATGGGCGGCTTCAATGAACAGTGTGCGAAAGCTTTTTGCCTGGCGCTGCTGAGAATTGCTCTTGCGGATAACCGTCGCTGTTACATCATGTTGTTTGCCAGTGAAGTGATCCACTATGAACTGACGTCAAGCGGCGGACTGGATCAGGCACTGCGTTTTCTCGGTCAGCATTTTCGCGGCGGTACCGATCTGGCGGCATGCCTGAGTGCCACATTGGACAAGCTAGCCTCGCCGCAATGGCACGATGCAGATGCTATTGTGATCTCAGATTTCATCGCCCAGCGGCTGCCTGACGAAGTGCAAAAGAAAGTCAAAATGCTGCAAAAGGAAAAGCAGCATCGTTTCCACGCCTTAGCGATGTCACATTATGGAAAGCCCGGGATCTTGCGTATCTTCGATCATATCTGGCGCTTTGATACCGGCGTTAAAAGCCGCGTGCAGCGCCGCTGGCAAAGAAACTCACCTTAAAGAGAAAGATAACCATGTCAGAAATCTATCAGCTCGATGAGCTGGATCGCGGGATCCTTAATGCATTGATGGACAACGCCAGGACGCCTTACGCCGAACTGGCAAAGGTCTTCACCGTCAGTCCGGGAACCATCCACGTACGCGTTGAGAAGATGAAGCAGGCGGGCATTATTACCGGCGCGCATATCACCGTGAACCCCAAACAGCTCGGCTACGACGTGTGCTGCTTTATCGGCATTATATTGAAGAGTGCCAAGGACTATCCTTCAGCCCTCAAAAAGCTGGAAAGCATCGAAGAAGTGGTCGAAGCGTATTACACCACCGGTCACTACAGTATCTTCATAAAGATCATGTGCCGTTCCATTGATTCCCTGCAACACGTACTTATCAACAAGATCCAGACAATAGACGAGATCCAGTCTACTGAGACACTGATCTCCCTGCAAAACCCCATCACACGTACCATCCAGCCCTGATCACTGATTTCTATCCCCCTATTATCCACAGGTAGATCCCAGCTCATTCACAGCGTACAATGTCTTCCTTTTCTCGGGTGAGAGTTCTATGGCTGACATAACCCTGATCAGTGGCAGTACGCTTGGCAGTGCCGAATATGTTGCCGAACACGTGGCAGAGAAGCTGGAAGAAGCCGGTTTCTCCACACAGACGTTTCATGGCCCGGAGCTGTATGAAGTGCCTTCAGAAGGGATCTGGCTGGTAGTGTGCTCTACGCACGGAGCCGGTGAGTTACCGGATAACCTGCAACCCTTCATGGAACAGCTGGAAGATCAGCAACCGGATCTGTCGAATGTTCGTTTTGGTGCCTTAGGTTTGGGCAGCAGCGAATACGATACCTTTTGCGGTGCGATCAACGCGCTGGATCAGAAACTGACGTCATTAGGGGCAAAACGGATCGGCGATCGTCTTGAGATCGACGTGACTCAGCATGAAATTCCTGAGGATCCCGCAGAGGTTTGGGTGATCAATTGGATTAATTTACTCAAATAAGTGTAAATTTCAGGCGATCAGATGTGGATAACTATGCTTTAAAGCAGTGTAAAACCCGTAGTTATCCTTCTAACAACTGCTGTACGCTTTTCAGGCTGTGCATAACTCTCAATTCTGATCCCAGCTTATACTGTCCAGGATCACCGATCATTCACAGCATTCGATCCTTCTTAGCATACTGATATTCATAGACAAAAATGACTTATGCACAGAGGATCGCGATCCTAATAGAAGTATTAATAAGAGATCTTTAAATAAAAAAGATCTTCTTTTAATTAGGGAAGATCCTCCGGGGCTTGTGGAAGCTCTAAACTTGAGTAGAATCCCTCCTCCCAACGCCATACAAAGAAAGTTCGCTTGAACGCTGAGGTGCAGTCGCATGTTTTATCCGGATCAATTTGACGTCATTATCATCGGTGGAGGTCATGCAGGTACTGAAGCTGCCATGGCTTCTGCACGAATGGGACGCCAGACCTTGTTGTTAACCCACAATATCGACACGCTGGGACAGATGTCGTGTAACCCGGCAATTGGCGGGATCGGGAAGGGACATCTGGTTAAAGAAGTGGACGCTCTCGGCGGGTTGATGGCCACAGCGATCGACCATGCGGGTATTCAGTTTAGGATACTAAACGCGAGCAAAGGCCCGGCCGTCAGGGCAACACGTGCCCAGGCTGACCGTGTGTTATATCGCCAGGCAGTACGTACGGCATTAGAGAATCAGCCAAACCTGATGATCTTCCAACAGTCCGTCGAAGATCTCATTGTGGAAAACGATCGCGTGGTTGGCGCCGTGACTAAAATGGGTCTGAAATTCCGCGCGAAAACTGTCGTACTGACCGTCGGAACATTCCTTGATGGCAAGATCCACATCGGTCTGGAAAACTACAGCGGTGGCCGTGCCGGGGATCCTCCTGCGATCTCCCTTTCTCAGCGCCTGCGTGAATTACCGTTACGCGTAAACCGCCTTAAAACCGGGACACCTCCGCGTATCGATGCTCGCTCAATTGATTTCAGCGTACTGGCTCAACAGCACGGTGATAATCCGGCACCGGTATTCTCTTTCATGGGCAACGCGTCGCAACATCCGCGCCAGATCCCGTGCTACATGACCTATACCAACGAAAAAACCCATGACGTGATCCGTAATAATTTGGATCGCAGCCCGATGTATGCCGGAATCATCGAAGGGATCGGCCCGCGTTACTGCCCGTCGATCGAAGATAAAGTCATGCGTTTTGCCGATCGTAATTCTCATCAGATCTTCCTTGAACCGGAAGGCCTGACCAGCAACGAAGTTTATCCGAACGGAATTTCAACCAGCCTGCCTTTCGATGTTCAGATGCAGATCGTACGTTCCATGCAGGGTATGGAAAATGCGGTGATCGTTCGTCCTGGCTACGCCATTGAGTACGATTTCTTTGATCCGCGTGATTTGAAACCGACGCTGGAAAGCAAATTCATCGCAGGCCTGTTCTTTGCCGGACAAATCAACGGCACCACAGGCTACGAAGAAGCAGCAGCCCAGGGCCTGCTGGCAGGTATGAACGCAGCACGCAGCGCTACTGAAGATGAAGGCTGGGCCCCACGCCGCGATCAGGCGTACCTGGGGGTTCTGGTCGATGATCTGTGTACGCTGGGCACTAAAGAACCGTACCGCATGTTTACCTCACGTGCTGAATACCGTCTGATGCTGCGTGAAGACAACGCTGATTTACGTCTGACGGAAAAAGGCCGTGAACTGGGCCTGGTCGACGATGTGCGTTGGGCTCGCTTTAACCAAAAACTAGAAATGATCGAACAAGAACGTCAGCGTCTGCGTGGTATCTGGGTAAATCCTCATCACGCGCAGGTGGAAGAGATCAATGCACACTTGTCAGCTCCTCTCTCAAAAGAAGCCAGCGCGGAAGAACTGCTGCGTCGTCCGGAAATGACTTATTCGCTGATCACAACGCTGTCCCCCTTTGCACCATCTGTCCCTGATGCCGAAGCCGCTGAGCAGGTTGAGATTCAGATCAAGTACGAAGGTTACATTGCCCGTCAGCAGGAAGAGATCAACAAACAGCTGCGTAATGAGAATACGGTGTTGCCTGCCGATCTCGATTACCGTCAGGTGAACAGTCTGTCTAACGAGGTGATCGCCAAGCTTAACGATCACAAGCCGACATCGATCGGTCAGGCTTCGCGGATCTCCGGTATTACCCCGGCTGCAATCTCGATTTTGCTGATCTGGCTGAAAAAACAAGGCTTGCTGCGTCGCAGCGCCTGAGTCACCTCTCTGATAACCGCCCTGTTGCTCTAACGGGCGGTTAAATCCTGCTTTTCCCGCCTTTCTGGCTGCTTTATCATTCCCCCACCGGGTTGTTCCCGGAATACCGACTCTGTCAGAGGATTTTCACTGTGCAAAAGAAACTGGACTCGCTGCTTGCTGCGGCAGGAATAGCGTTACCCGATCAGCAAAAACACCAACTGATTGCCTATGTTGAACTGCTGCATAAGTGGAACAAAGCCTACAACCTGACATCCGTGCGTGATCCGATGCAAATGCTGGTGCGACATATTCTGGACAGCATTGTGGTGAACGAGCATTTACAGGGCAGCCGTTTTATTGATGTCGGCACAGGCCCGGGCCTGCCAGGCATTCCTCTCGCCATCGTTCGCCCTAATTCACACTTTACGCTGCTGGACAGCCTGGGTAAGCGCGTACGCTTCCTGCGGCAGGTTCAGCATGAACTGGGGCTGCAGAACATCACACCGGTCCAAAGCCGGGTTGAAGAGTTTGATCCTGAACCTCCATTCGATGGCGTCATAAGCCGTGCCTTCGCCTCGTTGCAGGATATGTTGTCCTGGTGCCACCATTTACCGAAGAAAGGGCAGGGGCGTTTCTATGCGCTGAAGGGCGTGTGCCCGGATGATGAGCTCGCCGCCTTACCCGCCGGTATCACACTGGAAAGTGTGGTGAAACTGCAGGTACCGGAACTTGACGGAGAACGGCATCTGATAATTCTTAATGCAAACTAAAGTTGAGAATTATCAATTAATCCTTAAAAAATGTGTGTGTTATCAGAGTAAAAATGAGCAGGCTAATTAAATAGCGGTGACTTTCTACAAATCACCGGTTTTTTACACACTGATAGCATTTTTGCGACGTTTTATTTTAATCCGTACCGAGATAGTCACTTGTGAAATTTATTCGGCATTGAACGACTGATATTCAACTTGTAATGAAAATGTTGTTATTTGTTGGGTAGATGTATCAATGAAGGGTGTCTATTTTTAAATAAGATGTTTTCTCAATCGCAAATTTCTTAACATTATGATTTATAACATCTTTAAAAAGCCGGTTTAGCTAAAGACAATCCGGACGCCCAGGGTATATAAAAGGGCTCCGGTTAATTATGTGATCCAGTGCACGCTTCTTTGTCGGGTGATGAAATAACCGAAGCAAAGTAAAAAGGGCAAATTCAGCTATAGTTTCGTTATCAAAATAGTGATGAAGAGGAAAATTTAAATAATTGTTCACCTTTTCGCTACTTATCCATTGAATTCGTTCCTGTGCACCGTATAATTTGCTCGGTTTTTGCTGCTTGACTCAAAACAGTAAAGGCAGTGATATACGGCATTCAGCATACCTCCAGCTAGGTACTTGATACGGAGAGAACAAACGTCATGTCTGTATCCGGTATTTTACACAGTACGCAAAGTGTGAAGGTTGCCAGAAAGCTGTTAGTACTGCAGTTATTGACCTTTGTTCTGCTCAGTGCAGTATTTGGTTTCAAAAGCCTGGAATGGACCCTTTCCTCTCTTATGGGTGGGTTGGCCGCCTGGGTACCAAATGTACTGTTCATGCTGTTTGCATGGCGCCATCAGGCGCAAACAACGGTCTCTGGACGGGTTGCCTGGTCCTTTGCTATCGGAGAAGCGCTGAAGGTCCTGGTGACGATAATCTTCATGATTATTGCTCTTGGCCTGTTCAAGGCGGCTTTCGCTCCGTTGGGGTTGGCCTATTTATCGGTGTTGATGACTCAGATTTTGGCACCGGCCGTCATTAACAGTTACCGTACTTAACTACTAAAGGGTAAGAGGCATCATGTCTGCATCAGGAGAAATCTCTACTCCACAAGAGTATATCGGTCACCATCTGACTCAGCTTCAGATAGGGACGGGATTCTGGTCGATTAACATCGATTCGATGTTTTTCTCCGTGTTCCTCGGAGTACTCTTTCTGGTTATCTTCCATCGCGTCGCTAAAAATGCCACCAGTGGTGTTCCGGGGAAACTGCAAACGGCCATCGAGCTGGTTGTCGGCTTCGTCGATAGCAACGTGCGTGACATGTATCACGGCAAAAGCAAAGTCATTGCGCCTTTAGCTCTGACTGTCTTCGTCTGGGTGTTCATGATGAACATGATGGATTTGCTGCCAATCGATTTGCTGCCCTTCATCGGCGAGCACATCTTTGGTCTGTCAGCGTTGCGTGTGGTTCCTACGGCTGACGTGAACATCACGTTGTCCATGGCACTTGGCGTATTCATTCTGATTCTTTTCTATAGCATTAAGATGAAAGGCGTTGGCGGTTTCGTTAAAGAACTGACAATGCAGCCATTCAATCATCCGGTTTTCATTCCGATTAACCTGATTCTTGAGGGTGTCAGCCTGCTGTCTAAACCAGTTTCACTGGGTCTGCGACTGTTTGGCAATATGTATGCGGGTGAGTTGATCTTCATCCTTATTGCTGGCCTGCTGCCGTGGTGGTCACAGTGGATTCTGAGTGTGCCTTGGGCCATTTTCCACATCCTGATCATTACGCTGCAAGCTTTTATCTTCATGGTTCTGACGATTGTCTATCTCTCGATGGCATCTGAAAAACACTGATTTTTCTTTCAACACTACTGCGTTTTAACTGAAACAAACTGGAGACTGTCATGGAAAACCTGAGTATGGATCTGCTGTACATGGCTGCCGCTGTGATGATGGGCCTGGCGGCAATCGGTGCTGCAATCGGTATCGGCATCTTGGGTGGTAAATTTTTGGAAGGTGCTGCACGTCAGCCTGACCTGATCCCTCTGTTGCGTACACAGTTCTTTATCGTTATGGGTCTGGTCGATGCAATCCCAATGATTGCTGTTGGTCTGGGTCTGTACGTGATGTTTGCTGTCGCTTAACACTGAGCTTGCTCACGGTTAAACGAACTACATCAAATATTTCACTTTGAAAGAGGCATTGTGCTGTGAATCTTAACGCAACAATCCTCGGCCAGGCTATCGCGTTTGTCCTGTTTGTCCTGTTCTGTATGAAGTACGTGTGGCCGCCAATTATGGCTGCCATCGAAAAACGTCAGAAAGAAATTTCTGAAGGTTTGTCTTCTGCTGAACGTGCCAAAAAAGAGCTGGACTTAGCGCAAGCCGATGCGACCGACCAACTGAAGAAAGCCAAAGCTGAAGCTCAGGTAATCATCGACCAGGCGAACAAGCGTAAAGCACAGATCGTCGACGAAGCGAAGACCGAAGCCGAGCAGGAACGTAACAAGATCGTAGCGCAAGCTAAGGCAGAGATTGACGCCGAACGCCAACGTGCACGTGAAGAGTTGCGTAAACAGGTCGGGATTTTGGCCATTGCTGGCGCCGAGAAGATCATCGAACGTTCCGTGGATGAAGCTGCTAACAGCGACATCGTTGATAAACTGGTCGCTGAACTGTAAGGAGGGAGGGGCTGATGTCTGAATTTGTAACTGTAGCTCGCCCCTACGCCAAAGCAGCTTTTGACTTTGCCGTTGAGCACCAAAGCTTAGATCGCTGGCAGTCTATGTTAGCGTTCACGGCTGAAGTCACACGCAATGAAATGATTGAAGAGCTTCTTTCCGGTGCGACTGCACCAGAAACGCTGTCCAAGACGTTTATTGCTGTATGTGGTGAACAACTCGACGACGCAGGCCAGAACCTGATTAGGGTGATGGCTGAAAATGGACGTTTACGCGTTCTTCCGGAAGTGTTGCAGCAGTTCATCGAACTGCGCGCCTCTCTAGAGGCTAGTGCTGAGGTTGAAGTCACTTCAGCAAGTCCACTTTCGGAAGAACAGCAGGCAAAAATTGCTGCTGCTATGGAAAAACGTTTGTCTCGCAAAGTTAAGCTGAATTGCAAAATTGACAAGTCTGTTCTTGCCGGTGTCATTATCCGTGCAGGTGATATGGTGATTGATGGCAGCGTTCGCAGTCGTCTAGAACGCCTGGCAGACGTCTTGCAGTCTTAAGGGGACTGGAGCATGCAACTGAATTCCACCGAAATCAGCGAACTGATAAAGCAGCGCATTGCTCAGTTCAATGTAGTGAGCGAAGCTCACAATGAAGGTACTATCGTTTCCGTCAGTGACGGGATCATCCGCGTGCACGGCCTGGCCGATGTCATGCAAGGGGAAATGATTGCGTTGCCGGGTAACCGTTACGCTATCGCCCTGAACCTGGAGCGTGACTCTGTAGGTGCCGTTGTTATGGGCCCTTACGCAGACCTCGCCGAAGGGATGAAAGTAAAATGTACAGGTCGTATCCTGGAAGTTCCGGTTGGCCGTGGCCTGTTAGGTCGCGTTGTTAACACCCTGGGTGCACCTATCGACGGTAAAGGTCCGGTAGAGCATGACGGCTTCTCAGCTGTCGAAGCAATCGCACCTGGCGTTATCGAACGTCAATCCGTAGACCAGCCTGTGCAGACAGGTTACAAATCCGTTGATGCCATGATCCCAATCGGTCGTGGTCAGCGTGAACTGGTCATCGGTGACCGTCAAACCGGTAAAACAGCTCTGGCGATCGATGCGATCATCAACCAGCGCGATTCCGGCATCAAATGTATCTATGTGGCTATCGGCCAGAAAGCGTCCACCATTTCTAACGTGGTACGTAAACTGGAAGAGCACGGCGCACTGGAAAACACCATCGTTGTTGTTGCGACTGCATCAGAATCTGCTGCACTGCAATACCTGGCACCGTACTCCGGTTGCGCAATGGGTGAATACTTCCGTGACCGCGGCGAAGACGCACTGATCGTTTATGATGACCTGTCTAAACAGGCTGTTGCTTACCGTCAGATTTCCCTGTTGCTTCGTCGTCCACCAGGTCGTGAAGCTTACCCAGGCGACGTTTTCTATCTCCACTCCCGTCTGCTGGAACGTGCTGCGCGTGTGAACGCCGAATACGTTGAAGCATTCACTAAGGGTGAAGTGAAAGGCAAAACCGGTTCCCTGACTGCGCTTCCGATCATCGAAACGCAAGCGGGCGACGTTTCCGCGTTTGTTCCGACCAACGTAATCTCGATTACCGATGGTCAGATCTTCCTGGAATCCAACCTGTTTAACGCCGGTATTCGTCCTGCGGTTAACCCGGGTATCTCGGTATCTCGTGTTGGTGGTGCTGCTCAGACCAAGATCATGAAAAAACTGTCCGGTGGTATTCGTACCGCACTGGCACAGTATCGTGAACTGGCTGCGTTCTCCCAGTTCGCTTCCGATCTGGATGAGGCAACCCGTAAACAGCTGAATCACGGTCAGAAAGTGACTGAGTTGCTGAAACAGAAACAATACGCACCGATGTCAATCGTGGCGCAGTCTCTGATCATCTTCGCAGCAGAACGTGGTTATCTGGAAGACGTTGAGTTGTCCAAAGTCGGTAGCTTCGAAGCGGCACTGTTGGCGTTTGCCGACCGTGAGCACGGCGAGCTTCTGCAGCAAATCAACCAAACTGGTGCGTATAACGATGAGATCGAGGGTAAATTCAAAAATATCCTCGATACCTTCAAAGCAACCCAGTCCTGGTAACACTAAGCGGCCTTGCTGCCCTGCTTAAGGCAGATAAGCAGCAGGCCGTTTGGTCATGAGGAGAAGCAGAGATGGCCGGCGGAAAAGAGATACGTAGTAAGATCAGCAGCGTGCAAAACACGCAAAAGATCACTAAAGCGATGGAAATGGTCGCCGCCTCCAAAATGCGTAAAACGCAGGAACGTATGGCGGCCAGCCGTCCTTATGCAGAAACCATTCGTGAAGTGATTGGTCACCTTGCGTTAGGTAATCTGGAATATAAGCACCCTTACCTGGATGAGCGTGAAATTAAGCGCGTCGGGTATCTGGTGGTGTCTACCGACCGTGGTCTTTGTGGTGGTCTGAACATTAACTTGTTCAAAAGGCTGCTGGCAGAGATGAAAGGCTGGTCCGAAAAAGGTGTCGAAGTTGATCTCGCCCTGATCGGTTCCAAAGCAGCCTCTTTCTTCGGCTCCGTGGGTGGCAACGTTGTTGCTCAGGTCACTGGCATGGGGGATAACCCTTCTCTGTCAGAACTGATCGGACCGGTAAAAGTGATGCTGCAGGCTTTCGACGAAGGTCGTTTAGACAAGTTATGCGTTGTCAGCAATAAATTCGTCAATACCATGTCTCAGGAACCACGCATCGTACAGCTGTTGCCTCTGCCACCGGCAGAAGACGGCGCACTGGCGAAAAAATCCTGGGATTACCTGTATGAGCCGGACCCTAAAGCACTGCTGGATACCCTCCTGCGTCGCTATGTGGAATCCCAGGTTTATCAGGGCGTCGTAGAAAACCTGGCCAGCGAACAGGCCGCGCGAATGGTAGCGATGAAAGCCGCAACCGATAACGGCGGCAGCCTGATCAAAGAGCTGCAGTTGGTATACAACAAAGCTCGTCAGGCCAGCATCACTCAGGAACTCACCGAGATCGTCGGGGGAGCCTCCGCGGTTTAAGCTAGGTTTACGAATTACGTAGAGGATTCAAGATGGCTACTGGAAAGATTATCCAGGTAATCGGCGCCGTGGTGGACGTCGAGTTCCCTCAGGATGCAGTACCGAATGTGTACAATGCTCTTGAGGTAGAAAACGGTACCTCCAAACTGGTGCTGGAAGTTCAGCAGCAGTTGGGTGGCGGCGTTGTTCGTTGTATCGCAATGGGTACATCAGATGGCCTGCGTCGCAATCTGAAAGTGAACAACCTGGAACACCCAATTGAAGTTCCGGTTGGTGTAGCGACTCTGGGGCGCATCATGAACGTATTGGGTGAACCAATCGACATGAAAGGTGAAATCGGCGAAGAAGAACGTCGTTCAATTCACCGTCCGGCCCCTTCTTATGAAGAGCTGGCGAACTCCCAGGAATTGCTGGAAACCGGTATCAAAGTTATGGACCTGATGTGCCCGTTCGCTAAGGGCGGTAAAGTCGGTCTGTTCGGTGGTGCGGGTGTAGGTAAAACGGTAAACATGATGGAGCTGATCCGTAACATCGCGATCGAGCACTCCGGTTATTCAGTGTTTGCTGGCGTGGGTGAACGTACTCGTGAGGGTAACGACTTCTACCACGAAATGACCGACTCCAACGTTATCGACAAAGTTTCCCTGGTCTATGGCCAGATGAATGAGCCACCAGGCAACCGTCTGCGTGTGGCACTGACCGGCCTGACCATGGCGGAGAAATTCCGTGATGAAGGTCGTGACGTCCTGCTGTTCATCGATAACATCTACCGTTACACCCTGGCCGGTACTGAAGTGTCCGCACTTCTGGGCCGTATGCCTTCTGCGGTAGGTTATCAGCCAACGCTGGCGGAAGAGATGGGCGTTCTGCAAGAACGTATCACCTCAACTAAAAGTGGTTCTATCACCTCCGTACAGGCCGTTTACGTCCCTGCGGATGACTTGACTGACCCATCTCCAGCCACCACCTTCGCTCACTTAGATGCGACCGTGGTACTGAGCCGTCAGATCGCGTCTCTGGGTATTTACCCGGCGGTTGACCCACTGGATTCCACCAGCCGTCAGCTGGATCCACTGGTTGTTGGTCAGGAACACTATGATGTGGCTCGTGGCGTGCAGTCCATTCTGCAACGTTACCAGGAACTGAAAGACATCATCGCGATCCTGGGTATGGACGAGTTGTCAGAAGATGACAAACTGGTTGTATCCCGTGCGCGTAAGATTCAGCGTTTCCTGTCCCAGCCATTCTTCGTGGCCGAAGTCTTTACCGGTTCTCCGGGCAAGTTCGTATCGCTGAAAGATACCATTCGTGGTTTCAAAGGCATTATGGACGGCGACTACGATCACCTGCCGGAACAAGCGTTCTACATGGTTGGCACCATTGAAGAAGCAGTGGAAAAAGCCAAGAAACTGTAACGCTAGTTTGTTGTGGTATTGAGAGAGGATGACATGGCTGAAAAAGCTTACCATCTGGATGTTGTCAGTGCGGAAAAACGTATGTTTGCCGGCATGGTACAAAAGATCCAGGTGACGGGTAGCGAAGGCGAACTGGGTATTTTCCCGGGGCATGCTCCGCTGCTCACCGCCATCAAGCCTGGCATGGTGCGCATTGTTAAAGAACACGGGGAAGAAGAGTATATCTATCTTTCCGGCGGCATCCTTGAGGTGCAGCCGAATGCAACAACCGTGTTGGCTGATACTGCAATCCGTGGGCAAGACCTCGACGAAGCGCGCGCGCTTGAAGCTAAGCGCAAAGCGGAAGAACATATCAATAGTTCTCACGGCGACGTTGACTACGCTCAGGCGTCAGCAGAACTGGCCAAGGCGATCGCGAAACTTCGCGTTATCGAACTGACCAGGAAAGCGATGTAAAGACATCAGTTTAAAAGGCGACCTTTGGGTCGCTTTTTTTTTGCCTTTAAATAAGCCACTTTCTAGCATTTGTCCGAAAGCGAAACAGGGCTTTTAATGGAATACTTGCCGGATAAGTGGGCGTTTTACCCTCAGATTTTTTGCTGTAGTCTATAGCGTGTACAACCCTTACAGGCTGCGGCCTGCGGGTGGTTTTTGAAGCGAAATATGTAGTAATCCGACCATTGAACGGGTTACTTTTGTCACTCAAATTGGATTTGTCAGGTTACCTATGTCGAACAGCGCACTGAGTGTCGTGATCCTTGCCGCAGGCAAGGGGACACGCATGTACTCCAACCTTCCTAAAGTTCTTCATTCATTGGCGGGCAAGCCAATGGTGCAACACGTTATTGACGCGGCCACTCAGGTAGGGGCGAAAAACGTGCACCTGGTTTATGGCCATGGTGGCGACTTGCTGAAGAAAAATCTGGCAGGCAGTGATCTGAACTGGGTATTGCAGGCGGAGCAGTTGGGCACCGGCCACGCGATGCAACAGGCAGCGCCTTTCTTTGCCGATGATGAAGATGTGCTGATGCTGTACGGCGATGTCCCGTTAATTTCGGTCGATACGCTTGAAAAATTGCTCAAAGCGAAACCGGAAGGTGGCATTGGCTTACTGACCGTTGTGCTCGAAGACCCCACCGGTTATGGCCGGATTGTGCGTGAAAACGCCACGGTGACCGGGATTATCGAACAGAAAGATGCCAGCGAAGAACAGCTTAAAATTCAGGAAATCAATACCGGCATTCTGGTGGCTAACGGTGCCTCTTTGAAACGCTGGCTGAGCAAACTGAACAACAACAATGCGCAGGGTGAATACTACATCACAGATATTATTGCGATGGCGCATGCTGAAGGTCACCAGATCGCTACCGTTCACCCCGCGCGCAACAGCGAAGTGGATGGCGTAAATAACCGTTTGCAACTTTCGCGTCTCGAGCGCGTATATCAGAGCGAACAGGCCGAGCGTCTGCTGCTGGAAGGCGTCATGCTGATGGATCCGGCGCGTTTTGATCTGCGTGGCGAACTGTCTCACGGTATCGACGTGCTGATCGACACAAACGTGATTATCGAAGGCCACGTAAAACTGGGCGACCGCGTCAAAATCGGCGCTGGCTGCTTGCTGAAAAATTGCGTGATCGGCGATGACTGCGAAATCAGCCCTTACAGCGTATTCGAAGATGCCGTGCTGGAAAGCGGCTGCACGGTCGGGCCATTTGCCCGTCTGCGTCCCGGCGCTGAGCTGGCTGAAAATTCCCACGTCGGCAATTTCGTTGAAATCAAAAAATCACGTTTAGGCAAAGGCTCTAAAGCCGGCCATCTTTCCTATCTCGGCGATGCTGATATCGGCGATAACGTGAATATCGGCGCGGGCACCATCACGTGTAACTACGATGGCGTGAACAAGAGCAAAACGATTATTGGTAACGATGTTTTCGTCGGTTCTGACACCCAGCTGGTGGCGCCGGTGAGTATCGGTAACAACGTGACCATCGCGGCGGGCACTACAGTCACGCGCGATGTTCCCGACAACGGTTTACTGTTAAGCCGGGTGCCTCAGGTGCATAAACCTGACTGGCAAAAACCGGTGAAGAAATAATAAGCATTACATAATAATCCCCAACTTCTACAAGGCTCGGGGAACCGCAGGTACACCGGAAAACGGGGCTCGCGGATAAATCAGGTCAGGCATCAAAAAAGGTCCGAAAGACCTTCAATAGGAATAAAACTGATGTGTGGAATTGTAGGCGCAGTAGCGCAACGCGATATTGCTGAAATTCTGTTAGAAGGTTTACGCCGTCTCGAATACCGCGGTTATGACTCAGCCGGTCTGGCTGTGATTGATGCGGAAGGGAAGATGGGGCGTTTACGTCGTGTCGGCAAAGTACAGATGCTGGCTGATGCACTGGATCAACATCCTTTGCACGGCGGCACCGGTATTGCTCACACCCGCTGGGCAACGCACGGCGAACCTTCAGAAGCGAATGCCCATCCTCATGTATCTGATTATATTGCGGTTGTGCATAACGGCATCATCGAAAACCACGAGCCTTTGCGTGAATTGCTGATCGAGCGCGGTTACCGTTTTGATTCTGAAACGGATACCGAAGTGATCGCGCATCTGGTGCATTGGGAACAGCTTCAGGGCGGCACGCTGCTGGAAGTGGTTCAGCGTGTTATCCCACAACTGCGTGGCGCATACGGCACCGTCGTGATGGACAGACGCGACCCGTCCGTTCTGGTCGCTGCGCGCTCCGGCAGCCCGCTGGTGATTGGCCGTGGCGTAGGTGAAAACTTCATCGCTTCAGACCAGCTGGCGCTGCTGCCTGTTACCCGCCGCTTCCTGTTCCTGGAAGAGGGTGATGTGGCAGAAGTTAAACGTCGCTCTGTCAGCGTGTATGACAAAAACGGTCATGCCGTTGAGCGCGAAGAAATTGAATCTAAAGTGCAGTATGACGCCGGTGATAAAGGTGTTTACCGTCACTACATGCAAAAAGAGATTTACGAACAGCCGCTGGCAATCAAAAACACCCTGGAAGGACGTTTCAGCCACGGTGAAGTGAACCTGAGCGAACTGGGTGAAAAAGCTGACGATATTCTGTCACGCGTTCAGCACATTCAGATTATCGCCTGCGGGACGTCATATAACTCAGGCATGGTCGCGCGTTACTGGTTCGAAGCGCTGGCCGGCATGCCGTGTGATGTGGAAATCGCCTCTGAATTCCGCTATCGCAAATCCGCCGTGCGTCCGGGGAGCCTTATCATCACGCTGTCTCAGTCCGGGGAAACGGCTGATACGCTGGCTGCACTGCGCCTGTCTAAGGAACTGGGTTATCTTGGTTCTCTGGCTGTCTGTAACGTTGCCGGTTCCTCGCTGGTGCGTGAATCCGATCTGGCGCTGATGACCAAAGCGGGCACTGAGATCGGCGTGGCTTCCACCAAAGCGTTCACCACTCAGCTTACCGTTCTGCTGATGCTGGTGGCGCGTATGGGCCGTCTGAAAGGCATGGCGCCTCAGGTCGAGCACGATATTGTTCACGCACTTCAGGCATTGCCAGCGCGTATTGAACAGATGTTATCGCTTGATAAAACCATCGAATCTCTGGCAGAAGGTTTCTCTGACAAGCATCACGCCCTGTTCCTCGGTCGTGGCGATCAATACCCGATCGCGATGGAAGGTGCGCTGAAGCTCAAAGAGATCTCTTACATTCATGCAGAAGCCTATGCAGCTGGCGAGCTGAAACATGGCCCGCTGGCGCTGATTGACGCCGATATGCCGGTGATCGTGATTGCGCCAAATAATGAACTGCTGGAAAAACTGAAGTCGAATATCGAGGAAGTGCGCGCCCGTGGTGGCCTGCTGTATGTCTTCGCCGATCAGAATGCCGGTTTCACCGACAGCGAAGGCATGAAAATCATCCAGTTGCCTCACGTTGAAGAGATTGTTGCACCGATTTTCTACACCGTTCCGCTACAGCTGCTGTCCTATTATGTCGCGCTGATTAAAGGGACTGACGTAGACCAGCCACGTAACCTGGCGAAGTCCGTCACGGTAGAATAAGACTCTGCTCCTTCCGTTGCTGAGCGCCCCTTGCGGGCGCTTTTTTTATTTCTGAGCAGCAACAGGGTATAGTCCGCCTTTAACTGAAAGGCACTGCTGAATGCTGACCACTCCTTCCGTTCGAATTAACAAATACATAAGCGATAGCGGCATGTGTTCGCGCCGTGACGCCGATCGTTACGTCGGGCAGGGGCTGGTCTTTATCAACGATAAGCAGGCGGGATTTGGCGCGCCAGTATTTCCGGGTGATGTGGTGAACGTGAATGGTCAACAGATCGGGCTGCGCGACCAGGATGACCTGGTGCTGATCGCCCTGAACAAACCGGTGGGGATCATTACCACAATGGATGAGGGTCTGGCGGATAACATCGGTTTGCTCATCCGTCACAGCCAGCGCATTTTTCCCGTCGGGCGTCTGGATAAAGATTCGCACGGGCTGATTCTGCTGACCAATAACGGCGATGTAGTGAATAAGATCCTGCGCGCCGGTAATGATCACGAAAAAGAGTACGTGGTGACCGTTAACAAACCGGTGACCGACGCATTGATTCTCGGTCTGAGCGCCGGCGTCCCGATTTTGGGAACCGTAACGAAAGCCTGTAAAGTGATCAAAGAATCAGATGATGTCTTTCGTATTACTCTGGTGCAGGGGCTTAACCGTCAGATCCGCCGCATGGCGAAATATTTTGGCTATGAAGTCACACGGCTTGAGCGCGTGCGGATCATGAATATCCATCTTGCCGCGCTGCCGCCGGGGGAATCGCGCGAGTTAACCGGCGAGGAGCGGAGTGAGTTGTTCAGGCGTATCGAACATTCGGTTTCCGATCAATAATCGCCCTGAAAGCCCGTTTTACCCCCAAAAGCATCCCCTGTTTCCTCTGGATTGCCCACTTCGGTCCAATTGTGACCACTGTCATAAAACTGTCATATAACGTACATTTTACTGTCACCTAATTGTCCTATTTTCCTCCTGTGCCAAACACTTTAATTAACGTCGACATTAAGTCGGGAAGTTTAAAACCACCAGGAGTGGAACATGAAATTGATGCGTAACACCGTCGCCGGTTTTGTAGCAGCGACTTTTTCCCTCACAGCAATGTCTGCTTTCGCTGCCAGTAATCTGACTGGTGCTGGCGGTACCTTCCCTGCCCCTGTTTACGCCAAGTGGGCGGATGCTTACCAGAAAGAAACCGGTAACCAGGTGAACTATCAGGGCATCGGTTCTTCCGGCGGCGTGAAACAAATTATCGCCAAGACTGTCGATTTCGGTGCCTCTGATGCGCCGATGAAAGAAGAAGATCTGAACAAAAACGGCCTGTTCCAGTTCCCAACCGTAATCGGTGGTGTGGTACTGGCGGTAAACATCCCTGGGATCACATCCGGTCAGCTGACGCTGGACGGCGCAACGCTGGGTGATATCTACCTCGGCAAAATCAAAAAGTGGAACGACGCGGCGATCACTAAGCTGAACCCGGGCGTGAAACTGCCAGACACCAACATCGCGGTCGTTCGCCGTGCTGATGGCTCAGGCACCTCTTTCGTGTTCACCAGCTATCTGGCGAAAGTGAACAACGAGTGGAAAGAGAAAATCGGTTCAGGTTCTACCGTTAACTGGCCTACCGGTCTGGGCGGTAAAGGTAACGACGGCGTCGCGGCCTTCGTACAGCGTCTGCCAGGCTCCATCGGCTATGTAGAATACGCTTACGCTAAACAGAACAACCTGGCATACACCAAACTGGTTGATGCTGACGGTAAAGCGATTTCCCCGACGGAAGAATCCTTCAGCGCAGCAGCCAAAGGCGCTGACTGGAAGAAAACCTTCGCTCAGGATCTGACGAATCAGAAAGGTGATAACGCCTGGCCAATCAGCTCCACCACCTTCATCCTGATTTACAAAGACCAGGCCGATGCAGCGAAAGGCACTGAAGTGCTGAAGTTCTTCGACTGGGCTTACAAAAACGGCAACAAACTGACGACCGATCTGGATTACGCCGCACTGCCTGACTCTGTTGTTGAACAGATCCGCGCAGCCTGGAAAACCAACATTAAAGATTCCAGCGGTAAAGCACTGTACTAGGATCTGACCTTACGTCTGATATAGAGTACAAGTCTTCTGCTTCATTCCCTCTCCGGCCGGGGAGGGAATTAAATCTGAATTAAAAGAGAGTGGTATGGCTGAATACAAGCCGGCTATTAAGGCACCAAGCAAAAACGGTGACATCATCTTCGGCGCGCTGGTCAAACTGGCTGCGCTGATCGTGTTATTAATGCTGGGCGGTATTATCGTCTCGCTGTTTATTGCTTCCCTTCCAAGCATCGAAAAGTTTGGTTTATCCTTCCTGTGGACTAAAACCTGGGATGCCCCGAACGAACAATTCGGCGCACTGGTACCGATTTACGGCACCGTGGTGACCTCGATTATCGCCTTGCTGATTGCCGTACCGGTCAGCTTTGGTATCGCATTATTCCTCACCGAACTTGCCCCTAACTGGATGAAGCGCCCGCTGGGTATTGCAATCGAACTGCTGGCGGCGATCCCCAGTATTGTTTACGGCATGTGGGGGCTGTTCGTCTTTGCACCGCTGTTTGCGCAGTATTTCCAGACCCCTGTCGGTGACGTGCTCTCCGGCATTCCGATCGTCGGCGCCTTGTTCGCCGGCCCCGGTTTCGGTATCGGTATTCTGGCCGCCGGTGTGATCCTTGCCATCATGATCATCCCTTACATCGCCTCTGTGATGCGTGACGTGTTTGAACAAACACCGGTGATGATGAAAGAGTCTGCATACGGCATTGGCTGTACGACGTGGGAAGTGATCTGGCGCATCGTGCTGCCGTTCACCAAAAATGGCGTGATTGGCGGTGTGATGTTAGGCCTTGGCCGCGCGTTGGGTGAAACCATGGCGGTGACCTTTATCATCGGTAACACCTACCAGCTCGACAGCGTCTCGCTGTATATGCCGGGCAACAGTATTACCTCGGCGCTGGCCAACGAATTCGCTGAAGCGGAAGCCGGTCTGCATACTGCCGCGCTGATGGAACTCGGCCTCATCCTGTTTGTTATCACCTTTATTGTTCTGGCGCTGTCGAAAGTGATGATTCTGCGCCTGGCTAAGAAAGAGGGCCGTTAAGATGACGACACTCGAAATGCAAAGCACACCTGAACTGCTGGAATCGCGCCGTAAACGCCAGGCATGGCGTCGCCAGAAGAACCGTCTGGCGCTGATGGTGTCGATGATGACCATGGCATTCGGTCTGTTCTGGCTGGTGTGGATCCTGTTTACGACCGTAGTCAAAGGCGTAGACGGCATGTCGCTGGCGCTCTTTACCGAAAACACCCCGCCTCCGAATACCGCGGGCGGCGGTCTGGCGAACGCCATCGCAGGCAGCGGATTACTTATTCTGTGGGCGACCGTGATCGGTACGCCGCTGGGCGTGATGGCGGGAATTTATCTGGCCGAATATGGCCGTAAATCCTGGCTGGCGGAGTTTATTCGTTTCATCAACGACATTCTGCTTTCTGCGCCATCTATCGTCGTCGGTCTGTTTGTGTACACCATTATGGTGGCGAAAATGGGGCACTTCTCCGGCTGGGCGGGCGTTCTGGCGCTGGCGCTGCTGCAAATCCCGATTGTGATTCGTACCACCGAAAACATGCTCAAACTGGTGCCGGACAGCCTGCGCGAAGCGGCTTACGCACTGGGTACACCAAAGTGGAAGATGATTTCGGCCATCACGCTGAAAGCATCGGTTTCCGGCATTATCACCGGTATCTTGCTGGCGATTGCCCGTATTGCCGGTGAAACCGCGCCGCTGCTGTTCACGTCGCTCTCCAACCAGTTCTGGAGCACCGACATGATGCAGCCGATTGCCAACCTGCCGGTGACCATCTTTAAGTTCGCGATGAGCCCGTTCGGTGAATGGCAACAACTTGCGTGGGCGGGCGTGCTGCTGATTACGCTGTGCGTGCTGTTGCTGAATATTCTGGCGCGTGTGATTTTCGCGCAGAAGAAACAATAATTCATTATTGAGGGCAGGCGATGTCGGCTGGCCTCACTGTTTTCCCTGCGTCGCGATGCGGCGCACGAATAAGAGAGATGTCTGAGAATGACTGACGCATCCAACAGCAAGATTCAGGTTCGCGATCTGAACTTTTATTACGGCAAATTCCACGCGTTGAAAAATATTTCCCTGGATATTGCCAAGAACGAAGTCACCGCCTTCATCGGCCCGTCAGGCTGTGGGAAATCCACGCTGCTGCGCACGTTCAATAAAATGTATCAGCTGTATCCTGAACAACACGCGGAAGGCGAAATCCTGCTCGACGGCGAAAACATTCTGGTCGACAAGCAAGATATCGCCCTGCTGCGCGCCAAAGTCGGCATGGTGTTCCAGAAACCGACGCCGTTCCCGATGTCGATTTATGACAACATCGCCTTTGGTGTGCGTCTGTTTGAGAAACTTTCCCGTACCGATATGGACGAGCGCGTGCAGTGGGCGCTGACCAAAGCGGCATTGTGGAATGAATCCAAAGACAAGCTGCACCAGAGCGGTTACAGCCTGTCCGGCGGCCAGCAACAGCGTTTGTGTATCGCGCGCGGTATTGCGATCCGCCCTGATGTGTTGCTGCTTGATGAACCTTGCTCGGCGCTGGATCCGATTTCCACGGGCCGTATCGAAGAGCTCATTACCGAATTAAAATCCGATTACACGGTAGTGATTGTGACGCACAACATGCAGCAGGCTGCGCGTTGTTCAGACCGCACTGCGTTTATGTATCTGGGCGAACTGATCGAATACAGCGACACTGACTCGCTGTTCACTTCGCCAGCGCGTAAACAGACCGAAGATTACATTACTGGCCGTTACGGTTGAGGTAAGAAAAATGGATAACCTGAACTTAAATAAACATATTTCCGGCCAGTTCAATGCAGAGCTTGAACACATCCGCACTCAGGTGCTGGCAATGGGCGGGCTGGTTGAGCAGCAACTGACGGACGCTATCACCGCGATGCACAATCAGGACGCGGAGCTGGCGCAGCAGGTCATCAAAGGTGATGACAAAGTGAACATGATGGAAGTGGCGATCGACGAAGCTTGCGTGCGCATTATTGCCAAGCGCCAGCCGACCGCCAGCGATCTGCGCTTAGTGATGGCGATCATCAAAACCATTTCCGAGCTGGAACGCATCGGTGACGTGGCGGATAAAATCTGCCGTACCGCGCTGGAAAAATTCTCGCATCTGCATCAGCCATTGCTGGTCAGCCTGGAGTCGCTGGGCCGCCACACCGTGCAGATGTTGCATGACGTGCTCGATGCGTTTGCGCGCATGGATCTCGACGAAGCCGTGCGTATTTACCGCGAAGACAAAAAAGTGGATCAGGAATATGAAGGCATCGTGCGTCAGTTGATGACCTACATGATGGAAGATCCACGCACGATTCCGAGTGTGCTGACTGCGCTGTTCTGCGCCCGCTCGATAGAGCGTATCGGCGACCGTTGTCAGAACATTTGTGAGTTCATCTTCTACTTCGTGAAAGGTCAGGATTTCCGTCACGTCGGCGGTGATGCCCTGGATAAATTACTGACCGACAGCAAAGAGAAAAAAGAGTAACCGGTCGGTGACACAGTCCCAATGAAAAAGGCCTCCGTTGAGGCCTTTTTGCTGTCCGATCAGCGGGTTATTTCATGACGTATCGCAGTGCCACCATGACCGCCAGCTGGCGATAATGCGCGACCTGTAAATCCACTTCATCAGGATTTTCAAATAACGCGCCAAAGGTGTACTGGTTAGCCACCTGGTGAACACACAAACTGCTGATCAGCCGGTGGACATCGCGCGCCTGCGCATCATCTTTAAACAGATGGCTCTGCTTTCCCCGTTCCAGAATATCTTCCAGCAAGGTTAACGCGGATTTATTGATCTCACGAATGCTGGTGGACTGACGGATAAAACGCCCGCGCAGCATGTTCTCGGTGGAGACAATACGGATAAATTCCGGATGTGAGACGTGGAAATCAAAACTGGCTTCCACCAGCTTCACGATGGCTTCCGCCGGCGGAAACGCCGATAAATCCAGCGCCAGTTCATGCTGGCGGATCTCACGGTACACGTGCTCCAGCACCAGCAAATACAGCGCTTCTTTGGTCTTATAGTGATAGACCACCATGCGTTTTGTGGTGTTGGCGTTGGCGGCGATATTTTCCATGCGCGCGCCCATCAGGCCCGATTCGGCGAACTCAGCCAGTGCGCTGTCGAAAATGCGCTGTTTCAGGCCTATCGGATCATTTTTACGTCCCGGCGCCGGGGAACTTTGGCTGCTCAGCGTCTTACCCTCATCGTTAACCACATTTACGCTCCAGAGATTAACCATTGATTCGCCCGGTTACAATCAGCCTGGCGACAATCCGTGCGTACCTGCCCGCAACACTTGACGAACGAGGGTTCAGGGTCCACTACTGTAAGAACCGAAACCTGATAAAAAGGACGCTATTTTGCCTGCAACTTCCCGATTACGTTCCATTGCGACGGTTTCTGTGCCCGGCACCCTGCCTGAAAAACTGAAGGCGATTGCCGCTGCCGGGTTTGATGGTGTGGAAATTTTTGAAGATGATTTACTGAAAAACCCGGTCAAGCCGGTCGCTATCCGCAATCTGGCGGATTCTCTGGGGTTGCGTATCTTCCTGCTGCAACCTTTTCGCGATTTTGAAGGCGTCGCGCCGGAAAAACGGCCTGAAAAACTCGCCAGCGCCCGGCGTCAGTTTGATCTCATGAGCGAACTGGGCTGCGATCATCTGCTGGTGTGCAGCAACACCGACGCCGACAGCTCTGCCGAACGCGAGGTACAGATTGCCGATCTGGCTGCCCTGGCCGACATGGCGCAGCCGTACGCTATCCGCATCGGCTACGAAGCGCTGGCGTGGGGGAAACACGTTAACCGCTATCTGCAGGCCTGGGATCGCGTGCGTGAGGTCAATCATCCGGCGCTGGGCATTGTCCTGGACAGCTTTCACGTGCTGGCCGTCGGCGATAATCTCGACCGGCTGGACGAGGTTCCGCTGGATAAAATCAGCTTCCTGCAACTGGCCGACGCGCCCTTCAAAGACATGAACGTACAGCAATGGAGCCGCAGCTACCGCTGCTATCCCGGACAAGGCGATTTACCGCTGGTGGATTTTGTCAGTACGCTGAATCAAAAAGGCTTCAGCGGGCCGTGGTCACTGGAAATCTTCAACGATAAAATCCTGCCGCTGGCGGATGGCCTGCGCTCGCTCACCGAGCTGGAAAAACGCATGCAGGCTTATCATCAGATCACCTCCGAAGACTGATTCATCGCCAATATGTCATTGCGGACGTGACATATTGGCGGTCATTCTGGCGCGCAGGTCCCCGGGTTGACGACCTGTGCCGGGTTTATGCAGTGCCTGAACGGCAAAGGGTAAAACTTATTCAGATGGTTGCGTCTTTATTCTGAATACATTGATGTGAGTTATGGAATCCGGCTCGAACGAGTGATGTAATCCTCCCCATCCAGTGCTGGCGCTTTTCCGCTAAAATCCTTAGGATACCCCCCGATTGTTTTTCCCCCATTTTGGAACTCACACATGAGCACACCACACAGCAATGCGACCGGTGGTAAAGGACTGGCTGAGCGTCTGTTTAAACTGACCCAGCACGGTACGACGGTTCGCACTGAAACTATCGCCGGTTTAACCACCTTCCTGACCATGGTCTACATCGTTTTCGTGAACCCGCAGATTCTGGGTGTCGCGGGCATGGATAAACAGGCCGTCTTTGTGACCACCTGTCTGATTGCCGCCTTCGGCAGCATCCTGATGGGCGTGATTGCTAATCTGCCTGTCGCGCTGGCACCGGCAATGGGGCTGAATGCGTTCTTTGCATTTGTGGTGGTGGGCGCGATGGGCGTTTCCTGGCAGGTCGGGATGGGCGCGATTTTCTGGGGCGCGGTGGGTTTGCTGTTGCTGACCATTTTCCGTATCCGTTACTGGATGATAGCCAATATTCCGGTCAGCCTGCGTGTGGGGATCACCGCCGGTATCGGGTTGTTCATCGGCATGATGGGGCTGAAAAATGCCGGAATTATTGTGCCGAACCCGGACACCATTGTGACCATTGGTAACCTGACCTCACACAACGTCCTGCTGGGTGTGTTGGGCTTCTTTATTATCGCCGTGCTGGCGTCGCGTAATTTCCACGCCTCTGTGCTGGTGTCGATCATTGTTACCACCGGCATTGGCCTGATGATTGGCGATGTGCACTACAACGGATTCTGGTCGATGCCGCCAAGTATCACCACCGTTGTCGGTCAGGTGGATCTGAAAGGTGCGCTGAACATCGGTCTGGCGGGCGTCATTTTCTCCTTCATGCTGGTGAACCTGTTTGACTCCTCCGGTACGCTTATCGGTGTCACCGACAAAGCCGGTCTGGCGGATGCGCAGGGCAAATTCCCGCAGATGAAGCAGGCGCTGTACGTTGACAGCGTGGCCTCTGTGGCTGGCGCGTTCATCGGCACATCTTCGGTAGGGGCTTACATCGAAAGCACCTCTGGCGTGTCTGTGGGCGGGCGTACCGGCCTGACGGCAGTGGTGACTGGTTTACTGTTCCTGCTGGTGATCTTCATTTCCCCGCTGGCGGGTATGGTGCCGGAATACGCGGCCGCCGGTGCACTGATTTATGTCGGCGTGCTGATGACGTCAAGTCTGGCGCGCGTGTCATGGGATGACCTGACCGAAGCGGTTCCGGCGTTCGTGACCGCGGTGATGATGCCGTTCAGCTTCTCAATCACCGAAGGTATCGCGCTGGGCTTCATCTCTTACGTGGTGATGAAACTGGGCACCGGCCGCTGGAGAGAAATCAGCCCGTGCGTGGTTGTGGTGGCCTTACTGTTCGTGCTGAAAATCGCGTTTGTCGACGCACACTGATTTTTATCACGATAAAAAAACAGCCCGCATTTGCGGGCTGTTTGCATTTCTGAGACAGGGAATTATTTACTGACGCGGTGCGTGTAATCCGCAAAGGCAGTGAGCTGGCCTTTGAGGAAATCCAGCGTCCCCTGATCAATCACTTCACCGGTCTGCTCATCAACTTTGCTTTGGATCACGCCGCCCATGAACTCAGGTTTGTTCATCACCATCGCATCCAGGAAAACCAGAATCTGACGCAGATGATACTGGCAACGTGCTCCGCCTACCGGTCCCATTGAGCTGGTCTGGATCAGTACCGGTTTACCGGCTAAAGGCTGGTCAGGCAGGCGTGAAATCCAGTCGATAGCGTTTTTCAGACCACCGGGCACCGAGTAGTTATATTCCGGCGTCACAATGATCACCCCGTCGGCCTGACGGATTTGTTCCGCAATGGCCTCGATATCGGCCGGGAACCCGTCTTCCTGCTGAATATCCGCATCGTAAAGCGGCACAGACCCTATCGACGGCAGCGCTTCAATCGTGACACCGGCTGGCGCAACTTTCGGCAGCGAGCGGGCGACCATCGCGTTATAAGACCCTTTACGAAGACTACCTAACAGTGTGACAAACTTCAGTGGCTGAGCTGACATGGTTAACTCCTGTTATGGATAACGTTTGGGTTCTACCTTAAACGAAAAACGACATGGCGATATATAAGGTTAATGAAAACATAGGTGAAGTTTTATTTAGCAGGCGGCAGGCTGATGAATTTCATGTAATGCGGTGATTCGGATTGCTGATCGACAGACAGGGTTTGCGTGCGGGTAAAGCCATTTTCCGGTTCATAACGCCAGCACTGCAAACGAATTATCGACGGCGACTGCGCGCACGCCCAGGTGATCGGCCCTTCGATGTCGCTCATCACCTGCGCCTCCGGCGTCACGGTCGAGCGCAATCGCCCCGAGGCAGGATTCAGACTCAGCGTCAGCGGATTCTGCTCATTCATCCCGGACATTTTCAACATGCTCTGACGGATGCACCACAACTGCAATGAAGACTCGATGGGATCGGACTGCATGGCAATCCAGGTTTTCTCGACGGCGGACAACTGCTCCTGCTGCTGAGGATTAACCAGCGCACTGCGGGCGTGAATGATTTCCAGATCCAGCCCCACTTTGCCTTCGCTGCTGATCAATACGCCGACCGTACTCCCGGCATAGGCCAGGCTGAAATCGGGAAGATCAGGAGATTCGAAACTTGGGCGACCGCTGGGCAAGGTAATGACGTTGGGCAGTTCGGGGATGCCGTAGAGATAGAAAATCATTTCTGCGAGCAGAACGCGTCCGTTCAGAAAGCGACGGCGCTGTTTTTCGGAAAGGTTTCTTGCGGATAATACGATGTCTTTGGGCACCCGGTGAGTATCAGGTTCTGCATCCGTTACTGCCCATCTTGCAAAATGGCACGCCATTGTTCACTCCATGATTAATGGTTCGACCATATTTTCTCAATATCAGATAAGAATAACATTAAGAGAAATCATTAAAAACTGATTAAAACCCGCGGCACACCACACTTATTTTACTTTTCAGAAAGATTTTCATAACGCTTTAGTGAGCGCTATCACGTATTTACCCTCATGGTGAGAAGAGATCTCATCAACACGATGTTCTGGTTTTTCACCCGGATGATCTGACCACCAGATATATCTACTATAGCAACATAAAGAAACATCAGAAAATGCCGTTAGTACTTAAGCAGCGATCTCGCTGCTTTGCCGGTGAGTACCCTAAAATGTTAAAAACAACACAATCTCGCTTTATCGCATTGATCAGCTTGTTTTTTATTGTGCTGATCATCGTTACGCTCATTGTTATCCAGGTCTTTATCGCACCCCAACTGAAACAAACCGAGAGTAAGCTGGTTGCCAGTCAGGTGGCGGATGTGGCGATCGCGATTAACGATCGCCTGAATAAAGTGGAATCACAGGTCCGTACCATCACGCAAACTGTCGCACAAATGGACAGCGACAGTATCGATCGCCTGCTGCCCGCGCTGGTCGATCAGTACGGTGATTCTGCTGTCTTTGGCGGCGGCATCTGGCCGTTGCCGAATCAGCGCGATCCCGCAAAAATCAAATTCAGTACCTTTTTTGCACGCAATAATAATAATCTCCTGACGGTTAACACTTTCTGGAACAGCGCTGAATCACCTAACTACTTTGATCAGTCCTGGTATCTGGCGGCGTCAAAAGGCCAAAAAGGACAGTGTGTCTGGGCACCGGCGTATTTCGATGATGCCAGCACGCAGCCGCGCACTAACTGCGCCATGCCGATTTATAAAGGCGACAAGCAATGGGGCGTTGCCACCATTGACGTCACGCTGGGCTTCTTTAACCAGCTGGTGATCGCGATGGAGAAGAAGGTTAACGGTAAGATTTATATCGTTGAGAAAGACGGCACCATCGTTGGCACCAGCCACGCCAGCGATGAAAAACTGCCAAAGCTGGCTTCATTAGGCGAACAGTCAGCGCTGGTGGCACAAATCCGTCAGAGCTTTGACCAGATTGATAACCAGCCCGAACTGATGACTGATTACGACAGCGACGGCACATCTCACACAATGTTCATGAGCAAAATTCAGGGACCGTGGTACATCGTCACGGACATGCCGACCAGCCAGTTACTGACGCGCACGCACAGTATTCTTGCCAGCCTTGGCATGGTGCAAATCCCGATGGTATTGCTGTTACTGATTGTACTGATTGTGGTCATCAAGATGTTCATGCGTCAGCTTGCTGCGCTGCATAAAAATATCAGCCAGCTTTCTGCGGGGGGCGCGGATCTTACCCGTCGCTTACCGGAAAGCCGCAGCCCGGAATTCAATGACATCAATCAGAGCTTCAACAGTTTCCTGTCGTTCCTGCAAACGATCCTCCGTCAGGTCGGCGACAGCAGTCTGGCCATTACCTCTGCATCACGGCAGATCGCCAGCGGAAATCTCGATCTCTCCGCGCGTACCGAGGAGCAGGCCAGTTCAATTGTTGAAACGGCCGCATCAATGGAAGAGCTGACCAGCACGGTGAAACAGAATGCCGCAAACGCGGAAGGGGCCAACCAGCTGGCGCGCGAAGCCTCTGCCGTTGCTGAAAAAGGCTCGGAAGTGGTGAAACAGGTGGTTGAAACAATGGGGTCGATCACCCGTTCTTCACACAAAATCGTCGATATCATCAGCGTGATTGACGGCATCGCCTTCCAGACCAATATTCTGGCGCTGAATGCGGCGGTGGAAGCGGCCCGTGCCGGTGAGCAGGGGCGTGGTTTTGCGGTCGTGGCGTCCGAAGTGCGCAGCCTTGCGCAGCGTTCAGCCACCTCTGCCCGCGAAATTAAAAAACTCATCGAAGACTCGGTGGCGGATATTGCCACCGGCAGCCAGCTGGTGGCGACGGCGGGCTCCACCATGGATGAAGTGATGGGCGGTGTGAATAACGTGGCGACGCTGATGAATGAAATTATGTCGTCAAGTCAGGAGCAAAGCCTCGGTATAGGGCAGGTGAACGTCGCGATCACCCAGCTCGACAACGCCACCCAGCAAAACGCTGCGCTGGTGGAACAGGTATCAGCCGCCGCACAGGCGATGCAGGATCAAACCGTTCAGCTGCAAACCGTGGTTGCCGGTTTTAAGTTGTGATCCTCTAACGCAGGATCCGCTGATTTTTGCGCTGACCCCTTCAGCCCGGCATTTTACTGCCGGGCTTTTTTAATTTTTCGCGATATATCCGGCAATCTGGCCGGAACCGTCGCACACTTAACGCACTGGCACGGCGGGAGAAGATGAATGAAAGCGATACAGGGCGGATTTATCATGGTGATCTGCCTGATGTTTACCGGCGCTCATGCAGCAGCCAGCCCGGATCCTGCGCAAATCAAACGGGGCGAATACCTGTCGCGTGCCGGAGATTGTGCCGCCTGCCATACCGCACCTGGCGGTAAACCTTTTGCCGGCGGCCTGAAAATGCTGACGCCGCTGGGGGCCATTTACACCACCAATATTACCCCGGACGTCACCACCGGTATTGGCAGCTATTCAGAAGAAGACTTCAGTCGCGCATTACGTCAGGGCATTGCCCGGGATGGCCATCATGTGTATCCGGCGATGCCTTATCCTTCTTTCAGTAAAATCACTGACGCAGATATGGCTGATTTATATGCCTTTTTCCACTATCAGGTGGCGGCTGTCAGCCAGAAAAATCGCGCCAGCGACATCCCTTTCCCCCTGAGCGTGCGCTTCCCGCTGGCGGTATGGGACAGTCTGTTTACCGTGCAGCAAATCGGGTATTCCGATCCGCAAAAAACCGCAGACTGGAACCGAGGTGCTTATCTGGTGCAGGGGTTAGGACACTGCGGCAGCTGCCATACGCCGCGCGGTATGGGGTATCAGGAGAAGGCGCTGGATCAGACTTCGCAGGATTATCTTTCCGGCGGGACGGTGGATGGCTGGCATGCACCCAATTTACGGGCAGATGCGACAACCGGGCTCGGGCAATGGAACGAAGCGGAAATCAGCCAGTTTCTGAAACTCGGGCACACCGACAGGGCGACGGCGTTCGGTTCAATGGCTGAGGTTATCCACAACAGCACGCAATATCTCAGCGATACTGACCGCCAGGCGATTGCGGTTTACCTGAAATCACTGCCGGCTGACGGAAATTATCGCGCGCAGGTTAATGATAATGCGACGACCATCGCGCTGGAGGCAGAAGACAGCACGGTGCCTGGCGCCAGGGTTTATCTGGATAACTGCCTTGATTGCCATCTTTCCAGCGGGCAGGGCGAACGTGGCCGTTATCCGCAGCTGGCGCAAAATCCGGTGGTGGTCAGCGACGATCCCTCCTCGCTTATCAATCTTGTCCTGAACGGTTCACCGGCACCGGCGACGCAGTTCGACACGAAAGCGGCTAAAATGCCGGGCTTTTCTGCCGGGCTGGACGATCGGGAGATTGCCGACGTGGTGACCTTTATCCGTCATGGCTGGGGAAACCAGGCCGGAGCGGTCAGCGCCGCGCAGGTGAAAGCGATGCGCAAACTCACCACGACATCAGGCCAGAGCGGTCAGTAATCTGCCTGTTCCGCAAAGAAGGTGATCAGACTGGTCAGCTTCGGGCGCGGCCTGAAATCGGGCAGATAGACCAGACTGATGGGTCTGGGAACGGGGACAAAATCCTCCATCACCGACACCATCCGTCCGCAAGCCAGATCGTCGGCCAGTAACACCTTTGGTTGCAACAGCAGTCCGGCATCCTGCAAGGCGGCGCAGCGCAGAGCGTTTCCGTCATTGGAGATATAGCGGCCGGACAGCGGCCATTTCGAGGTGCTGCCGTCTGTGTTGGTCAGCTTCCAGCCGTCGCTGTGATTCCAGACGGCATGGATCAGACATGAGTGATTTTTCAGTTCTTCCGGCGTGGCGGGTGTTCCATATTTTTTTAAGTAGGCGGGCGTGGCACAAATCACCATTTCATAAGGCTTCATTGGCCGCGCGACCAGCCGGTCATCACCCACAGGCCCGATGCGGATCGCCGCGTCATACCCTTCCTCAATCAAATCCACACGGGCGTTGCTCAGTGTCAGTTCGACCTGCACATGCGGAAATGCCTCCAGATAGCGCGCAAGTAAAGGCGATACCACGTTTGCCCCCAGCGACACCGGCGCGCTGATGCGCAGCAGCCCGCTGGGGGCGGTTTGCAGCCCTTCCACGGTACTTTCTGCCCATTTCACCTGCTCCAGGACGCGTTTACTGTTCTCGTAGAAAACAGCGCCCGCTTCGGTCAGGTTCTGCTTACGCGTGGTTCGCTGCACCAGACGCGTACTCAGATGCCGTTCCAGTTGCTGAATATGTTTGCCGACCATCACGGCAGAAATCCCCAGCTTCTCCGCCGCCGCGCTGAAATTTCCGGTTTCAGCCACGGTGACGAAGACTTCCATATTCCGTAATTTATCCATATTGCTAACCTGTGGTTAGTTCAGAGTGAAGAATCGTTCTATATATCTAACCTGAAGTTTGGTCAATGATGTTCCTGTCACCAACTGAGGAGCACATGATGGAAATTTTAGTGATTGGCGGGACGGGAACATTAGGCAAAGCCGTGGTCAGCGAGCTTGAGACAAATCATGACGTGATCACAGCGGGGAAGACTCACGGGGATTTTCAGGTGGATATCACCGATGAAAGTAGCGTCAAAGCGCTTTTCAACCATACCGGTAAACTGGATGCGATCATCGCGACCACCGGCAGTCTGCATTTTGGCCCGTTGACCGAAATGACGGCTGAACAGTTCAACACCGGTCTGCAGGACAAACTGCTGGGGCAGGTGCGCATCGGTCTGATCGGCCAGCACTTCCTGCATGATGGCGGCTCGATCACCCTGACCAGCGGCATTATCGCCGAGGAACCGATCCGTCAGGGTGCCAACGCCACCACGGTGAATGCTGCTGTGGAAGGTTTCGTGCGCGGCGCTGCCATCGAATTGCCGCGCGGGATCCGTATCAACGTCGTCAGCCCGACGGTTGTCGAAGAATCGCTGAAAAGTTACGGCCCGTTTTTCCCCGGCTTCGACGCCGCACCGGCCGCACGAGTGGCAAAAGCCTACCGACGCAGTGTCGAAGGTGCCCAGACAGGCCGCGTTTATAAAGTGTGGTAATCCGCGTCGCACTGAAGACAATAAAAAACCCACATTTTGCAATGTGGGTTTTTTGTGTTCCGGCGAAGAAGAAATCACTTACCGATACAGAAACTCGAGAAAATACGGCCCAGCAAATCGTCGGAGGTGAATTCGCCAGTGATTTCACTCAGCGACTGCTGTGCCAGCCGCAGTTCTTCCGCCAGCAATTCCCCCGCCCAGGCGCCTAACAGCTGATCTTTGCCCTGAACCAGGTGTTGTGCGGCGTCTTCCAGTGCGTGCAGATGACGGCGGCGGGCAAGGAATCCGCCTTCCATGTTGTGATTAAAGCCCATGACCTGTTTCAGATGATCGCGCAGCAAATCGACGCCATCCCCGGTACGGGCGGAAAGGCGAATCAGTGAGTGACCATTCACTTCTGTTTGCCCCAGCGCTTCGCCGGTGATATCGGCTTTATTACGCACCACCACGATAGGCAATGTGGCTGGCAGGCGGGCCATAAACTCCGGCCAGATATCCGCAGGTTCAGTGGCGGCTGTTGTCGTGCCATCGACCATAAACAGCACTAAGTCAGCCTGTTCGATCTCATTCCAGGCACGTTCGATACCAATGCGCTCTACTTCGTCACTGGCTTCACGCAGACCGGCGGTATCGATGATATGTAATGGCATCCCATCCAGATGAATATGTTCGCGCAGCACATCGCGGGTCGTCCCGGCAATATCGGTCACGATCGCCGCTTCGCGGCCAGCTAAGGCATTCAGCAGGCTGGATTTTCCGGCGTTCGGACGCCCGGCTATTACCACTTTCATCCCTTCACGCAGCAGGCTGCCCTGACGCGCTTCGGCGCGCACCGCGTCCAGATCTCCCATCACCGTATTGAGTTTGGCTTCAATTTTACCGTCGGACAGGAAGTCGATTTCCTCATCCGGGAAGTCGATAGCCGCTTCGACAAAGATCCGCAGGTGAGTGAGTGCTTCCACCAGATGATGAATACGGTTAGAGAATGCGCCCTGAAGCGAGTTCACCGCTGAACGCGCGGCCTGCTCTGAACTGGCATCAATCAGATCGGCAATCGCTTCGGCCTGTGCCAGATCGAGCTTATCGTTGAGGAAAGCGCGTTCAGAGAATTCGCCCGGACGCGCAATACGCACGTTTTCCAGCGCGATGATGCGTCTGAGCAGCAAATCGAGAATGACCGGCCCGCCGTGGCCTTGCAGTTCCAGCACGTCTTCGCCGGTAAAGGAATTTGGGCCGGGGAACCACAGCGCGATGCCCTGATCCAGCGTGCTGCCGTCTGCATCCTGAAACGGCAGATAATCGGCATAACGCGGCTTTGGCAATTTACCTAAGACAGCCTGTGCCACATCACGCGCCGCACGGCCGGAAATGCGCAAAATGCCCACACCACCGCGGCCGGGGGGCGTTGCCTGGGCAATAATGGTATCTGAGGTGCTCATAGCAATTTTCTCTGTTGGTCTTTTTACGGATATGCAAAAGGCGGTCAAATGACCGCCTTTGTCTTTTTATCACCAAGTTTAGCTGTCAGGACGAAACCCGCCCTGACATTAACTTATGACTTTTTCTTGTCGCGGCTGTGCAGACCACGTTTTTCCAGCCCGCGATAAATCAGCTGCTGCTGGAGAATGGTAACCAGGTTACTGACGATGTAGTACACCACCAGACCAGACGGGAACCACAGGAAGAACACGGTGAAGATGACCGGCATGAAGGTCATGATCTTCTGCTGCATCGGGTCAGTGACGGTGGTCGGCGACATCTTCTGAATGAAGAACATCGTGATACCCATCAGAACCGGCAGAATGTAGTACGGGTCTTGCGCTGACAGGTCATGGATCCACAGGATGAACGGCGCATGACGCAATTCAATGGAACCAGACAGCATGTAATACAGTGCCAGGAAGATAGGCATCTGAATAACCAGCGGCAGACAACCGCCCAGCGGGTTCACTTTCTCAGACTTATACAGCGCCATCATTTCCTGACTCATGCGCTGTTTGTCATCACCGATACGTTCACGCATGGCGGCCAGTTTCGGCTGCAGCATACGCATTTTCGCCATCGACGTGTACTGTGCGCGGGTCAGTGGGTACATGATACCGCGGACAATAAAGGTGATTACGATGATCGAGAAGCCCCAGTTACCGACAAACCCTTGAATGAATTTCAACAGTTTGAACAGTGGCTGAGAGATGAACCATAACCAACCGTAGTCAACCGTCAGATCCAGGTGAGGCGCGATAGCCGCCATTTTGTCCTGAATTTCCGGGCCAACCCACAAGATGGAAGCAACTTGTTGCTGCGCACCTGGTGCAACGGTAAACGGCGTGCCTTTAAAGCCAATCGTTGAGATACCGTTGTTGGTGGTGGTGAAGAAGGTATTGGTGTCTTTCGCAGACGGGATCCATGCAGTCGCAAAGTACTGCTGCAGCATTGCAACCCAACCGCCCTGAGTGGTGACATTCAGCACTTCGCTCTTATCGAACGCGTATTTCTGATATTTGTCATCGCTTGAGGAGTATGCCGCGCCGCGGAACGTGTGCAGAGCAAAGTTATTGCTTCCGGTATCACGGTGCTTAGGCAAATCGGTGGTTTGTTTCAGCTGACCAAACATCGTCAGATCAAGCGGGGTAGATGTGGTGTTGTTGATGTTGTATTCAACGTTAACCGCATAAGAACCGCGTTTGATCACGAAGGTTTTGGTGTAAATCGCCCCGTTTGCCGCCGTGTAAGTCATCGGAATGCGCAGTTCAGACTGACCTTCGGTCATCGTGAAGGTATCCGAGCTGGTCTGGAACAGAGGACGTTCGCCGTTCGCCGGATTATCTGGACCGTTTTTACCTGTCAGACCGCTTTGTGCCTGATAGATGAAATTAGGAGTGGTTTCCAGCAACTGGAATGGCTGGTCAGAACCCAACGTCGTAGGGTAAGCCTTCAGCAGAGCCTGCTCAATGTCGCCACCACGGGTGTTGATTGTTAATGACAGCACATCACTGTTAACTGTAATTAATTTGCCCTGTCCGCTACCAGGAACAGCCTGGTTAGCAGCATCACCGTTTGCAGTGTTCGCAGTCTGTTGCGTGGTCTGGTTGGCCGGTTGCGGAGCGTGGTCCGTTTGCCATGCCTGCCAGATCATGAAAGACACGAACAGCAGAGCGATGAGGAAAAGATTGCGTTGCGAATCCATCGTTAGAGTTCTCTGTTATTGTCGGTTTTCGGCGGTACGGGGTCATCACCACCTGGGTTCAAAGGATGGCATTTTAATACGCGTTTCAAAGTCAACCAACTGCCTTTTAACACGCCAAAACGACCAATTGCTTCAATACCGTATTGAGAGCAGGTTGGTCGAAAGCGGCAATGCGGCCCGAGCAAGGGACTGATGAACAACTGATAACCACGTATCAGTTTAATCAGGATGCGGGTGCCTGTCGGCAATGTCGACGCCATAATTTCTCCAACGCTTCCGTCAGCGCGCGATTGTCTAAATCGGCGACACCCTTCTTGGCTACTACCACAAAATCCATCGCCGGCAACGCATGCTGATTCAGTCGGAAACTCTCGCGGGTAAGGCGTTTGATCCGATTGCGTTCATGAGCGCGTTTGACGTGTTTTTTTGCGACGGTAAGACCGATGCGGGGATGCCCCAGCTCGTTCAGGCGGCCGAGTATCGTAATTTGCGGCGTGCCAGCCCGTTGTGGCTGCTGGAAGACGAAAGTGAAATGACGGGGAGTTAACAAACGTAACTCCCTGGGAAAAGCGAGCTTAACCACTAATTCGATTAGCTTTTATTACTTGGAAGCAGCTGACAGACGAGTACGGCCTTTCGCACGACGGCGGGCCAGAACCAGACGACCATTTTTGGTTGCCATACGAGCACGGAAACCGTGGGTGCGGTTGCGCTTCAATACGGACGGTTGGAAAGTGCGTTTCATAGCGATTTCTACCTAAACTTAAATTATTACTGATCAGTAAACGCGAAGACATGTCGGCGAAAATACGACCGATGCCCTTGTCGCAACATATAAAGAAGCGGGATTGTAATAACTGTACAGTCCTGAGTCAATTTAGATTGCCAGAAAGGGTCCAAATGTTTACCAGAATGGCCTGTGGTCACACCGCAAATCCATCTGGTTATGACCATCAGGAACACAGGCTTGACACATAGGGCTGAGAATTATACGGACTCTGATATAAATCGCAAGGATCCTCGGGCGATCCTTATCCACAGGGCTGAGATCTTGTGCGCAAACTGATGAAAAATGCCTCAGCGGAGTCCTATTTTTTCACCAGAGTGATGATTACATCGTCTAATTATAAAAGGATCGGCTAAGCTTACCCACTTGCCGACCGCTGCCTGTGGATAAAAAGGATCTAAACTGTCAGGAAGGGGAGGATCTCTGTGTCGGATTGCGTTATGATCCGCCATTCCGATCGCGATCCCAGCCGGGATGCCGTCGACAAAAACCGCAAAAAGCGGTTCGCACGTGACTTTACGCCACTGACAGGGTGGTGAAAGAAATTTCCCCCATTCAACGGGCGGAGCGTGTGTCAAAAATCATGATTTAAAAAATATCCTGATCCTTTTCTTTTTTGATCTTGTTCGAGTGGAGTCCGCCGTGTCACTTTCGCTTTGGCAGCAATGTCTTGCCCGTTTGCAGGATGAACTACCTGCCACAGAATTCAGTATGTGGATACGCCCCCTACAGGCGGAACTCAACGACAATACGCTGGCGCTTTACGCTCCGAATCGTTTTGTCCTGGATTGGGTTCGCGACAAATACTTAAATAATATTAACGGCTTGCTTAACGATTTCTGTGGAGCGAATGCCCCGTTGCTGCGTTTTGAAGTGGGCAGTAAGCCGTTGATTCAGCGCGTCAGCCAGCCCGTAGCTACCAGCGTCAGTTCGCAGGCGGCACCGGCTATTCCGCGCCTCGCACCTTCCCGTCCAAGCTGGGACAGCTCGCCGGTACAACCTGAGTTGTCTTACCGTTCTAACGTCAACCCAAAACACACTTTCGACAACTTCGTAGAAGGTAAGTCTAACCAACTGGCCCGCGCGGCGGCGCGTCAGGTGGCAGATAACCCGGGTGGCGCGTACAACCCGCTTTTCCTTTATGGCGGCACCGGCTTGGGTAAAACCCACTTATTGCACGCGGTCGGCAACGGCATTATGGCGCGTAAAGCCAATGCAAAAGTGGTGTACATGCACTCCGAGCGTTTTGTGCAGGACATGGTCAAAGCGCTGCAAAACAACGCCATCGAAGAGTTCAAACGCTACTATCGCTCCGTCGATGCGTTGCTCATCGATGACATTCAATTCTTTGCAAATAAAGAACGTTCACAGGAAGAGTTTTTCCACACCTTTAATGCCCTGCTGGAAGGCAATCAGCAGATCATCCTGACTTCAGATCGTTATCCAAAAGAGATCAACGGTGTGGAAGATCGTCTGAAATCCCGTTTCGGCTGGGGTCTGACGGTCGCGATCGAGCCGCCTGAGTTAGAAACCCGCGTGGCGATCCTGATGAAAAAGGCTGACGAGAATGATATCCGTCTGCCGGGTGAAGTGGCCTTCTTTATTGCCAAACGTCTGCGTTCTAATGTGCGTGAGCTTGAAGGCGCACTGAACCGCGTGATCGCGAACGCCAACTTTACCGGCCGTGCGATCACCATCGACTTCGTGCGTGAAGCGCTGCGTGATTTGTTAGCGCTGCAGGAGAAGCTGGTCACTATCGATAATATTCAGAAAACAGTGGCCGAATATTATAAAATCAAGGTCGCTGACCTGCTTTCCAAACGGCGCTCCCGTTCGGTAGCCCGCCCACGCCAGATGGCGATGGCGTTGGCGAAAGAGCTGACCAACCACAGCCTGCCAGAAATCGGCGATGCGTTCGGTGGTCGGGACCATACCACGGTGTTGCACGCCTGCCGTAAAATCGAGCAGTTGCGTGAAGAAAGTCACGACATCAAAGAAGATTTCTCCAACTTAATCAGAACATTATCTTCCTAGCGCTATGAAATTTATTGTTGAACGTGAGCATTTACTGAAACCACTGCAACAGGTCAGTAGCCCGCTGGGTGGACGACCAACGCTGCCTATTCTGGGTAACCTGCTATTACAGGTGACGGATGGCGCGCTGTCGCTGACCGGGACGGATCTGGAAATGGAGATGGTGGCGAAAGTCGCGCTGTCTCAGCCACATGAAGCGGGTGCCACCACGGTACCGGCGCGTAAATTCTTTGATATCTGCCGTGGATTGCCGGAAGGCGCGGAAATTTCCGTCGCTCTCGACGGCGACCGCATGCTGGTAAAATCAGGCCGCAGCCGTTTCTCGCTGTCGACCTTGCCGGCCACAGATTTCCCTAATCTCGACGACTGGCAAAGCGAAGTAGAATTCACCCTGCCGCAGGCCACGTTGAAACGTCTGATCGAAGCCACGCAGTTCTCTATGGCGCATCAGGACGTTCGTTACTATTTAAACGGCATGCTGTTCGAAACCGAAGGTGAAGAACTGCGTACCGTCGCGACCGACGGCCACCGTCTGGCCGTGTGTTCAATGCCTATCGGCCAGTCTTTGCCGTCGCATTCGGTGATCGTGCCTCGTAAAGGTGTGATGGAACTGGTGCGTCTGCTCGACGGCGGTGACACGACATTGCAGCTGCAAATTGGCAGCAACAATATCCGTGCTCACGTCGGCGACTTTATCTTTACGTCTAAACTGGTCGACGGTCGTTTCCCTGACTATCGCCGCGTATTGCCGAAAAATCCGGACAAAACGCTGCAGGCCGGGTGCGATTTGCTGAAACAGGCGTTTGCCCGTGCAGCGATCCTGTCCAATGAAAAATTCCGCGGTGTGCGTTTGTATGTCAGCCATAACCAGCTGAAAATCACCGCGAATAACCCGGAACAGGAAGAAGCAGAAGAAATTCTGGATGTCGGTTACGAAGGTACCGAAATGGAAATCGGCTTTAACGTCAGTTACGTGCTCGATGTGCTGAATGCGCTCAAGTGCGAAGACGTTAATCTGCTGCTGACGGACTCCGTCTCCAGCGTGCAGATCGAAGACGCTGCCAGCCAGTCGGCCGCGTATGTTGTCATGCCTATGAGGCTCTAGTCTGAATTAATGGCCTTAACGCGCTTACTGATAAAAGATTTCCGCAACATTGAGGCGGCGGATTTAGATCCGTCGCCTGGTTTTAACTTTCTGGTCGGTCCCAACGGCAGCGGTAAAACCAGTGTGCTCGAAGCGGTGTATACCCTGGGGCATGGCCGCGCTTTTCGCAGTTTGCAGGCCGGGCGCGTTATCCGTCACGATCAGCCGGAGTTTGTTCTCCATGCGCGTGTGGATGATGGCGGTGATCGCGAAGTGTCGATCGGTCTGAGTAAAAGCCGTCAGGGCGACAGCAAAGTGCGCATTGATGGCACGGACGGGCACAAAGTGTCTGAACTGGCCCAGATGCTGCCCATGCAACTTATCACCCCCGAAGGTTTCACCCTGCTTAATGGCGGGCCGAAGTACCGGCGGGCCTTTATCGACTGGGGTTGTTTCCACCACGATCCCGGTTTTTTTATCGCCTGGAGCAACCTGCGACGGTTACTCAAGCAGCGCAACGCCGCGCTGCGACAGGTGAGTCGTTATGCGCAAATTCGTGCCTGGGATCAGGAATTGATCCCGTTAGCCGAGCGCATTAGCGAATGGCGGGCAGCATACAGCGAAGCGATCGCGGCTGATATCAGCGCGACCTGCGCGCAATTCCTGCCCGAATTCGCCCTCAGTTTTTCTTTCCAGCGTGGATGGGACAAGGAAACCGAGTACGGCGAGTTGCTGGAGCGTAATTTTGAACGCGACAGAGCCTTAACGTATACCGCGTCAGGTCCGCACAAAGCGGATTTCCGCATTCGTGCCGACGGCACGCCGGTGGAAGATTTGCTGTCCCGTGGGCAGCTGAAATTACTGATGTGTGCGCTCCGATTAGCGCAGGGTGAGTTTCTCACCCGACAGAGCGGGCGGCGTTGCCTGTATCTTCTTGACGATTTTGCCTCCGAGCTGGACGCCGACCGACGTCGGTTGCTGGCCGATCGCCTGAAAGCCACCCAGGCACAGGTTTTTGTCAGTGCGATAAGCGCTGAGCAAGTGACCGACATGATGGGTGAAAAGGGCAAGATGTTCCGCGTGGAACAAGGTAAAATAGCCGTTCTATCACAGGACTAAAAATGAGCGAGAAACGTTGATGTCGAATTCTTATGACTCCTCAAGTATCAAGGTATTAAAAGGGCTGGACGCGGTGCGTAAGCGCCCGGGCATGTATATCGGCGATACCGATGACGGCACTGGTCTGCACCACATGGTATTCGAGGTTGTGGACAACGCTATCGACGAAGCCCTCGCGGGCCACTGTAAAGAGATTCAGGTCACGATCCATGCGGATAACTCTGTTTCCGTGCAGGATGATGGTCGTGGTATTCCAACCGGCATTCACGAAGAAGAGGGCGTTTCAGCTGCTCAGGTCATCATGACCGTACTTCATGCCGGTGGTAAATTTGACGATAACTCGTACAAAGTGTCCGGCGGTTTGCATGGCGTGGGTGTTTCCGTCGTTAACGCCCTGTCGGAAAAACTGGAGCTGGTTATCCGTCGTGAAGGCAAAGTGCACACCCAGACTTACGTGCACGGTGAGCCACAGGAACCCTTGAAAGTCGTGGGCGATACCGACGTCACCGGTACCACCGTGCGTTTCTGGCCGAGCTTTAACACCTTTACCAATCATACTGAATTCGAGTACGACATTCTGGCGAAACGCCTGCGTGAACTGTCGTTCCTGAACTCGGGTGTGGCGATCCGCTTGCTGGATAAGCGCGACGGCAAGAACGATCACTTCCATTATGAAGGCGGTATCAAAGCCTTTGTGGAATACCTGAATAAAAACAAAACCCCAATTCACCCGACGGTGTTCTATTTCTCAACCGTGAAAGACGATATCGGTGTGGAAGTGGCGTTGCAGTGGAATGACGGTTTCCAGGAAAATATTTACTGCTTTACCAACAATATCCCACAGCGCGATGGCGGCACCCATCTGGTGGGCTTCCGTTCTGCGATGACCCGTACGCTGAACGCGTATATGGATAAAGAAGGCTACAGCAAAAAATCCAAAATCAGTGCCACCGGCGACGATGCCCGTGAAGGTCTGATTGCCGTGGTTTCGGTGAAAGTGCCGGATCCTAAGTTCTCTTCTCAGACCAAAGACAAACTGGTTTCTTCCGAAGTGAAGACAGCCGTTGAGTCACTGATGAACGAGAAGCTGGTGGATTATCTGATGGAAAACCCGGCGGATGCGAAAATCGTTGTCGGGAAAATCATTGATGCAGCCCGTGCGCGTGAAGCAGCCCGTAAAGCACGTGAAATGACCCGTCGTAAGGGCGCGCTGGATCTGGCTGGTTTGCCAGGCAAACTGGCTGACTGTCAGGAACGTGACCCGGCTCATTCCGAACTGTATTTAGTGGAAGGGGACTCAGCGGGCGGCTCTGCAAAACAAGGCCGTAACCGTAAGAACCAGGCGATTCTGCCGTTGAAAGGTAAAATCCTCAACGTTGAGAAAGCGCGCTTCGACAAAATGCTCTCTTCTCAGGAAGTGGCGACGCTGATTACTGCGCTCGGTTGTGGCATTGGCCGTGACGAATACAACCCGGACAAACTGCGCTATCACAGCATCATCATCATGACCGATGCCGACGTCGATGGTTCACACATCCGTACCCTGCTGCTGACCTTCTTCTACCGTCAGATGCCTGAAATTGTGGAACGTGGTCACGTGTTTATCGCACAGCCGCCGTTGTACAAAGTGAAAAAAGGCAAGCAGGAACAGTACATTAAAGATGACGAAGCGATGGATCAGTATCAGATCTCCATTGCGATGGACGGGGCAACGTTACACGCCAATGCCCATGCACCAGCCCTGGCGGGTGAACCGCTGGAGAAACTGGTCGCTGAACATCACAGCGTGCAGAAAATGATTGGCCGTATGGAACGTCGTTATCCGCGTGCTCTGCTGAACAACCTGATCTATCAGCCAACCTTAGCCGGTGCTGAGCTCGCTGACGAAGCGAAAGTGAAGGAATGGATCGAAACGCTGGTGTCCCTGCTCAACGAAAAAGAGCAGCACGGCAGCAGCTACAGTGCGATTGTGCGTGAAAATCTTGAACACCAGCTGTTCGAGCCAATCCTGCGTATTCGTACTCACGGTGTGGATACCGATTACGATCTGGATGCAGACTTCATTCAGGGCGGCGAATACCGCAAAATCTGTACGCTGGGTGAAAAACTGCGCGGCCTGATCGAAGAAGACGCTTACATCGAACGTGGCGAACGCCGTCAGCCAGTGACCAGCTTTGAGCAGGCGCTGGAATGGCTGGTGAAAGAGTCGCGTCGCGGTCTGTCGATTCAGCGTTATAAAGGTCTGGGCGAAATGAACCCTGAGCAACTGTGGGAAACCACAATGGATCCAACACAACGTCGCATGCTGCGCGTGACCGTGAAAGATGCCATTGCGGCTGATCAGTTGTTCACGACTCTGATGGGCGATGCAGTTGAACCGCGCCGTGCCTTCATCGAAGAGAACGCCCTGAAAGCGGCCAATATCGATATCTGATAGTGGCATAAGCTGATAAAGAGTCCGAACCGGGAAACCGCTTCGGACTTTTTTTTCGTCTGACGCAGCCCGCATTCTGACTGGCTTTACAGCGGGTGATCGCGTTAGCATTGAGAAAGATTAATCAAACTCTGAGGATGCTATGGCTATTGAATTGATTGCAATTGATATGGACGGAACCTTGCTCAATCCGCAGCACGAAGTCACGCCTGCGGTAAAAAAAGCGCTCTCCGATGCGCGTGCCAAAGGCGTGCAAATCGTTCTGGCGACCGGGCGTCCTTTCATTGGCGTGCAGCGTTATTTGCAGGAACTGGATTTGCAGCAGGACGGTTGTTACTGCATCACCAACAATGGCGCGCTGGTGCATAATGCGAAAGATGGCAGCGTGATTGCCGAAATAGCCCTCGAAATTGACGATTATCACTACTTTGAGAAACTCGCGCGGGAGCTGGGCGTGCATTTCCATGCGCTGACCAAAACCGATCTGTTCACTGCCAACCGCCACGTCAGCCGCTATACCGTGCATGAGTCGTTCACCACCGGTATACCGTTGCAATTCTGTCCGGCTGAGGAAATGGATCCGTCGCTGACCTTCCCAAAAATCATGATGATTGACGATCCTGAACTGCTGGATCGCGCCATCAGCCAGCTTCCGGCGCAAGCCAAAGAGCGCTATACCATCATGAAAAGTTCGCCGTACTTCCTCGAAATCCTGGATAAGCGCGTCAATAAAGGCGAAGGCGTGAAGACACTGACAGAAAAACTGGGCATCGCGCGCGAAAACGTAATGACGCTGGGCGATCAGGAAAACGACATTGCTATGCTGGAGTTTGCGGGCATTGGCGTCGCGATGGGGAACGCGCTCGACAGCGTGAAAGCCGTCAGCCAGTTCGTCACTAAAACCAACACCGAAGACGGTGTGGCGTTTGCCGTGAATAAGTTCGTACTGGGCCACTGATCCTCTCTGATAGTTGCGGCCTGTTTTCTTCCCCGGTGCATTATGGGCGCGTTGTCTTATCTCTTCCTGGTCGGGGAAGTGAAAGGTGTCGGCGATTGCTGAAGATTGCCACTGCCGTTTGAGTCCCCTATTCTTAGGCACTCCTTGAACGGCAGGGCACACCTGAACGCATGACCGAAAAACAACTCACTACAGATGCCCGCGGGCATCAGCTCACCAATATCAATGTCTGGACGCCGGACAGCCAGTGGCTGGTGTATGACGTGCGTCCGCATGGCGGTTCTTTTACCGGCTCAACCATTGAGCGGGTGAATGTTGAAACCGGTGAAACTCAGGTGCTTTATCAGGCGAAGGACGGCGCACACGTGGGTGTGGTGACGGTCAGCCCGGATGAGCCCGCCCGTTACGCGTTTATTCATGGCCCGGAAAATCCCGATGCCCTGTGGCAGTATGATTTCCATCATCGTCGCGGAGTCATCGTCTCTGAACCTGCGCGTGAACAGGCCGTCACGCTGGATGCCCTGGACATCACCGCGCCTTACACTCCCGGCGCGTTGCGCGGGGGGACGCACGTTCATGTTTTCAGCCCGGACGGCTCCCGTCTGAGTTTCACCTATAACGACCACGTTTTGCATGAGCACGATCCGGTGCTTGATCTGCGTAATGTCGGCATCGCCCTTGCCGGTTCTCCGGTGACCTCAGCAAAACAGCATCCCCGCGAATACGACGGCAGCCATTTCAGTGTGCTGGTCAGCAACACCACGCCTGCTCCTCAGCCCGGCAGCGATGACATCAACCGCGCTTATGAAGAAGGCTGGATCGGACAGGAAGGCTATGTGAAAGCCGATGGTTCCCGTCAGCGCCGGGCACTGGCTTTTATCGGCGACACGCTTTCAGCCGAGGGCGAAAAGCACCCGGAAATCTTTGTGGTGGATTTGCCGGAAAATGATGCGGATTACCGCAAGGCCGGTGATAAACCCTTGCAGGGCACGCCGGAAACGCTGCCAGCGCCACCGGCGGGGGTAAAGCAGCGGCGAATCACGTTTACCGAAAACGGCATCGCCACCCAGCCGCGCCACTGGCTGCGTGCGTCGCCGGACGGCACACAGATAGCCTTTCTGATGAAAGATCATAACGCGGTGGTACAGGTGTGGACGGTTTCCCCTAACGGCGGCGAGCCGGTGCAAATCAGCCATGGTGTTCAGGGAATTCAGTCTGCGTTCAGCTGGCGCCCGGACGGAAAATCCCTGGCGCTGATCTGCGATAACAGCGTGATGCGTCTGGATGTACAAAGCGGAGAGATGCAGCGGTTAACGCCACGATCGGATATTGCGCCGTGCGCTGACGCGGTCGTGTATTCACCGGATGGCCGTAAAGTGGCGTTTATGCGTCAGTTCGAAGGATATGCGCAGATTTGCGTGGCAGACAGTGATTAACGTTTGTTAAAACCGGCCTGTTCTGGCCGGTTTCATGGGTTTACTTTTTATGTGCAGAAGATTTGTGACCGCGATCGGAGGTGGTCATTGGCGGGATGTGATCGATATCGACCCCGTTACTCAGCGCGATATTGCGTTCTTCGCTGGCTTTGACGCGATCGCGCGTCGTCACTTTCCCGCTGCGATAATAATCATAAGGCAGCAGCAGCGTATCCAGCGCGGCACTGAACGGTAAATCGATCAACAGCAGCGGCGTCATGGCCCAGCTGGTGTCATCGCTTTTTATCATATTCACATCAGCACGGGCGCCCGAATAATATCCGGTGTCACCCCCTGTATGGCTCATCACGCTGGAGCAACCGCTCGTCGCTAAAAAAACACATCCTGTCATCAGCGGCGTTAATGCAAATTTCATCATGTTAGAACTCATCTTATGCTGTCAGGCTGAGCTTTTAAGTCAAGGTGACTTATAACACTCAACACAAAAAATTAACAAAGCAAGCTGTAGCTCTGTGGCTGCGATCCCATTAAGTGTAATTACTATTTGAAATCCTGCAGGAAACTGCCTGCTGTCCCTGATTTTTCGCCTGTCGTTGTGCTGTATTTGGGCTATTCCGGTTCAACGAAAACGAAATTTTTTTGTTTTTCCCCGCTTGAAAATATTCCTTTCGTCTCCATTTTTAAAGGGAGACGCAGAAAGATACGCCGTAAGGGATCTTTTCTCATGACCGTTTGTTATGAAGGAATGCGTTGCAGCCTGTCCGACCGGAGGGCTAAAAACAAACACTCGCTGAATATCAGGAGAAGTAAGAATGCGTAATTTTGATTTATCCCCGTTGTACCGTTCTGCCATTGGTTTTGACCGTTTATTTAATCTCATCGAATCGGGTCAGAATCAGGGTGGCGGATATCCCCCTTATAATGTCGAGCTGGTTGACGAAAACCATTACCGGATTGCTATCGCGGTAGCCGGTTTCGCAGAATCCGAGCTGGACATCACGGCTCACGACAACATGCTGGTGGTTAAAGGTGCGCATGCGCCGACAGAAACCGACCGCACTTATTTATATCAGGGCATTGCTGAGCGTAATTTCGAACGCAAATTCCAGCTGGCAGAGCATATCCAAATAAAAGCCGCTAATTTGTCCAATGGCCTGTTGTATATCGATCTGGAACGTATTGTTCCTGAATCATCAAAACCGCGCCGTATCGACATTCGTTAATTCAACGGTCGCTATCCCGTTAATCAGGATATTGACCGTCAGAAAATGAAAAAGTTTAGGCTCGCCGTCAGGGAGCTGAACCGTCACATCCAAAATGGAGGACGGAATTGTTAATCTCGCTTCAAAGAAGGAGTTACACCATGCGTAATTATGATATTTCCCCGTTACTGCGTCAGTGGATTGGTTTCGATAAATTAGCCAGTTCAATGCAGGGTTCTGATCAGGCATTTCCGCCGTATAACATCGAGAAGTCAGACGATAACCATTATCGCATCTCGCTGGCACTGGCCGGTTTTAAACAAAGTGACCTGAATATAGAAGTGGAAGGGCCGCGTTTAACCGTCAGCGGTACGCCGGAACAGGCGGACACGAAGGTGGAATACCTGCATCAGGGCCTGGTCATCAAACCTTTTACCCTGAGTTTCACGCTGGCTGAGCATATGCATGTGTCAGCAGCCGAGTTCGTCAACGGTTTGCTGCACATCAGCCTGGTGCGTGATGTACCGGAAGCGCTGCAACCGCAGAAAATCGCGATCGGCAGTGAAAAACCTGCGCTGGAAAACCAGCCGTCATAAGACCTGAACATTGAGCGTAAACAGAAAACCGGGGTGATGAACCCCGGTTTTTTTATGCCTGCAAATCGGCTCAGAGTGCCTGCGTTTCCGCGTGCGCTTTTTCCACCTCTTCCGCCAGAATCTGCACGCCGCGCTCGATTTGCTCGGCGTCCGGCACGTAATTCATGCGCATGCACTGATGCGTATGCGCCCACGGATGCTCAAGGCCGGGGAAGAAGTAATCGCCTGGCACCATCAGCACGCCGCGCTGTTTCAGGCGCTGATACAGCACTTCGGTGGTGATCGGTAAATCTTTAAACCATAGCCACAGGAAAATCGCCCCTTCCGGTTTATGGATCAGGCAACGTTCTTCCGGCAGATAACGGCGCAGCGTGGCAATAGTTTCCTGCACGCGCTGGGAATAGAAGGGTTTGATCACCTCTTCGGAAAGACGCAGCAAATCACCGCGCGCAATCATCTCATGAGCGATGGCCGGGCCGACGCTGCCCGGAGACAGGCTGATAATGCCGTTCATGTTGCTGATCGCTTTAATGATTTTCTCATCGGCGATCACGATACCGCAGCGCGATCCTGGCAGGCCGAGTTTCGACAGGCTCATGCACAGAATGATGTTTGGATTCCACAGCGGCGTGGCGTCGGTAAAGACGATGCCGGGGAACGGCACGCCATAGGCGTTATCGATTAACAGTGGAATATTCTTTTGCTGTGCCAGTGCGTCGAGGCGGATCAGCTCTTCGTCGGTGATGACGTTGCCGGTCGGGTTGGTCGGGCGTGAGACGCAGATAAGGCCAATGTCATCGGAAATGTTCAGATGATCGAAATCGACGTGATATTTGAACTGGCCTTCCGGCAGCAATTCGATGTTCGGCTTGGCCGAGACAAACAGGTTTTCATCCAGCCCGGCATCGGCATATCCCAGATATTCCGGTGCCAGCGGGAACAACACTTTAGACATGCTGCCGTCGGCGCGACGTCCGGCGAACAGATTGAACAAATAGAAGAAGGCGCTCTGGCTGCCGTTGGTCAGCGCAATATTTTGCGCATCCAGCTGCCAGCCCAGCTCTTTCTGTAACATTTCTGCCAGCGCATGGCGCAGAACGTCTTTGCCCTGCGGGCCATCGTAATTACACAAGGCTTCAGTCAGCTTGCCAGTGGCCAGCATTTCGCTGAGCAACGTCTGGAAATAATCCTGCATCTCAGGAATTTGCGCCGGATTACCGCCGCCGAGCATCACCGCGCCGGGCGTGCGTAAACCGTCATTCATGTCGCCCATCAGGCGGGTGATGCCTGAAAAACGGGTAAATTTGTCACCGAAAGCAGAAAACGTCATAGAAAGCTTTGTATGTTATCGAAATGTGATGTCCACAATAACGCCTGCGGCAAAGCAGTGCAATCGGACCACCGGGTTTTGAAATGTCCTCCTCTCCCGGACGTGCCGGAAGGGGAGGATGACTGCGGGGCGATGAAACTTACTTCTTCAACACTTCCGGGTTAACGCAGAACTCTTTCACCTCGCCGGTCAGGGCGGCGATCAGGTTATCGACGGCACAGGCGGCCATGTCGTAACGAGTTTCATGCGTGGCAGAGCCGATGTGTGGCAGCGCCACCACGTTTGGCAGGCTCAGCAACGGTGAGTCTTTTGGCAGCGGTTCTGTCTCGAACACATCCATCCCTGCGCCATAAATCGTCCCGGCTTTCAGGGCTTCAATCAGAGCTGGTTCATCGATAACCGGGCCGCGACCGGCACTGATCAGGATCGCGCTGGATTTCATTTTCCCCAGCTCTTCTTTGCCAATCAGATGGAAGGTTTGTTCGGTCATCGGCAGCAGAATACAGACGAAATCAGCGGTTTTCAGCAGCTCATCCAGTTCGCATTTGCGCGCGCCAAACTTCTCTTCCGCTTCTTTATGCTGACTGCGGGCGTTATACAGAATCGGCATGTCGAAGCCGAAATGTGCGCGCTGCGCCAGAGCCAGGCCGATGCGGCCCATGCCGACGATGCCCATGGTTTTATGGTGTACGTCGGTGCCGAACCAGTCAGGGCCGACGTTGTCTGTCCATTCACCGGCTTTCACGCGTTCGGCGACATTCACCACGCGGCGCGCAGTGGAAAGCACCAGCGCCATGACCGTATCTGCCACGGTGTCGGTCAGTGCGGTCGGGGTATGCATCATCGGAATTTCGCGGCGGGTCAGCTCTGCCACGTCGAAATTGTCGTATCCCACGGAAATGGTGGATACCGCACGCAGGCGCGGCGCGTGGTCAAACAGCTCTTTATCAATCTTGCCGCCAGACCCCAGTAACCCTTCGGCATTTTGCAGCGCATCAAACACCGCAGCGCGGTTTTCATCGGTGATGCCATCCACCTCAGTGATAGAAAAGTGCTGTTCGAGACGTTGATGCAGATCGGCGGGCAGTTTTTTGTACAGGACAATAGACGGCTTCATCAATTATTACTCCCTTGGGTTAAGGAAACATCTTCAGGTTTTGTTGCGGCCTGCTGCGGTTTCACCAGCAGGGTCAGGCCTGCGGAGACCAGCAACGACACGGCCATAAAAATAAAAGAGGCGGAAGGGCTGCCGGTATTCCCGTTCAGATAACCAACAAACCACGAACCAAAGAAAGAGCCCAGCGCGCCAAGGCTGTTGATCAGCGCCATCGCGCCACCGGCGACGTTTTTAGGCAGCATTTCAGGAATGATGGCGAAGAACGGGCCGTAAGGTGCGTACATAGCGGCCGCGGCGATGACCAGTAAACCGTAAGACAGCCAGAAGTTGTGGCTGCCGGTCGCCCAGGAGCCGAAGAACGCCAGCGCACCGACGAGCAGCAGCGGCCAGACAAACAGTTTGCGGTTTTGCATTTTGTCCGAGGCCCACGACACCAGGATCATGGCGAGCGTGGCGGCCAGATAAGGGGCGGAGGATAACCAGCCCGCCTCGACCATGCCCATCTCTTTACCGTCGTGCAGGATCGATGGCAGCCACAGCACAAAGCCGTAGACCCCAATGCTCCAGAAGAAATACTGCAGACACAAAAGAATGACGCTGCGCGAGCGGAAAGCTTCGCGATAACCGCCCACCGCCTGGATCTCTTTTTGCTCTTTTGCCAGCTGCTCGCTCAGGGCTTTTTTCTCCTGCGCGCTTAGCCAGCCGACGTCTTCGGGTTTATCTTTGACGGTAAACCACCAGATAATCGCCCAGATCACAGCCGGAATACCTTCGAAGATAAACATTTCCCGCCAGCCAAACGATTCGATCAGATAGCCGGAAAGTACCGACATCCACAGCACCGTGACCGGATTACCCAGGATCAGAAACGTGTTGGCGCGGGAGCGCTCTGACTTGGTGAACCAGTTGCTGATGTACACCAGCATCGCGGGCATCACCGCGGCTTCGACCACGCCGAGCGCAAAGCGGATGGCGGCCAGCATGGGAATGTTGTTCACCACGCCGGTCAGAGAGGCAAACCCGCCCCACAGCAATAAGCACCAGAAAATCAGTTTCTTAACGCTGCGCCTTTCGGCGTAAATGGTGCCGGGGATTTGGAAAAAGAAATAACCCAGGAAAAACAGTGCGCCCAGCAGGGACGACATCCCTTTGGTGATGCCGAGATCATCATTGATACCGGCCGCCGACGCGAAGCTGAAGTTCGAGCGGTCGACATAAGCCAGACTGTAAGTGATGAACACGATCGGCATGATGTACCACCAGCGACGCGGTGCAATCCTGGACTGGTTCATAACGGTTTCTCCTGATGGATCCTCAGTAAGTTTTACGCAACAGCTCGACGTAATACCGTGTCACGGCGACCAAATCTTCCCCTTCGAGCGGGAATTCAATGCCGCGCGGCACATCCTGAGGCAGGGCTTTCAGTAACGGGATCCAGCTGCCATCGCTGTCATCGAGCGCCACGGCGTGCCATTTTCCGCCACGCTTTTCTGCCGCTTTGACATGGACGTAACCGACGTGACGCGCCAGCCGTTCAGCTGCCGTTGCCGGATCCTGTCCCACCCACAGCCAGTTCGCCATGTCGAACGTCATATCCAGCGGCAGGTGCAGGGATTCAGCCGCAAACATAAAGGCATTAATGCGCGAAAGTATCCCGCATTCGCTAGACTGGTCATTTTCCACCACCAGCTTCACGGGCTTCGCTGCCAGCAGCACTTTCAGCGGCGTCAGGTCCGCGCCCGGCTCAAACTCGCCGAGTGAGAACTTGATGGTGCGGGCACCTAAAGTATGGGCCTCATCGAAATACTGTTCCGCGTCAGGGTTCAGCTTGCCGCCGGTGTTAAACAGCGCGAAGGGCACGGAATACACCGCGAACAGCCCGTTCTGTTTAATCTTTTCAGCAAGTTGCGCCAGGGCGTTAAGCTCTTCGCCGGTGAAGAGTTCACGGCGGATTTCCACGCCGTCGGCCTTCGCGGCAGCGATGACCGGCAGCAGTTCTGACTGCCCGCCAAGGGCGCGGACGACGCTGTTACCGTAAGCGGCAGTAACGATGACGATCTCTCTTTGCATGACTCTTTGTCCTGTTAAAACGCACCGGAATGCGGTGCCAGCGAGCGTTTAGAAGACATTATCTTAGTGGAACAAATGGCGCTGCGTGTTCTTGTTAATAATTTGTTTCGCTTTATATAACCTAATTGGAACCGGTTCCAATCAAAAGACCCGAAGGTCAGAAACATGATCCCGCTCACGAAGAACGGGAGAGAAAAGGGGAGAAGAAAGCGATCAGCGGCGTGCAGTGGAGGCGCGTGCAATCAGCTCGCCGGAGAATTCGAGGTCTTTGACCGGTGCGGTGCTGCCCTGAATGCGCGTCACCAGCTGGCCGAGTGCTGCGACGCCCATTTCATAGGTCGGCTGCCTGAACGTGGTGATCCCAACGCCGGCAAGATCTGCCCACACCAGTTCGTCAAAACCTGACAGACCGATGTCCGGCCCCCAGGTGATATCCAGCCTGCGCAGGGCGCGTGCCACCTGTAACGTCAGCGCTCCGTTCACACACATCACCGCTTTATGTTTGTCTGGATGGCGTGCGACAAAATCGCGCAGCAACGTCTCCAGCCCGTCCGTGTTGCTCAGCTCGATTTCGCCCTGTTCGGCGATACATTCTGGCGATTGCTGCATGCGCTGCAAAAAGGCGCGCAGGCGATCCAGGCGGGTATTGACGTTGGCGGGTTCGGTGACGAAAAGCACGGCTTCAAAGCCTTGTTGCAGAAGATGATCGGTCATCATCTGCGTGGCTTCGACGTTGTTCAATGCAATCACGTCACAGGCAAAATCGGCGACTTTGCGGTCAATCAGCACCATCGGTAAATTGGCCTGTTGCAGCGTAGAGATCGCCGCTTCACGCATACCGACGGCGTTGACCACCATGCCATCCACGCGGTAACTGCTGAGTAACTGCAGGTAATGCTTTTCCTGATCGAGCTCGTTATTGGTGTTGCAGACCAGCAACGTCAGCCCTTCCTGACGGCAGGCGGCTTCGACGCCGCGCATCACATCGACAGAATATGGATTCGTGATATCGGCGAGGATCAGCCCGATCAGACGTGTATGGCCGCTTTTCAGGCTGCGGGCCATCTGGCTGGGCTGATAATCCAGCAGGGAGATCGCCCGTCCGATGCGCTCTTTGAGATCATCGGACAGCAGGTGTTTTTCACCGTTGAGATAACGTGAAACGCTGGTTTTACCGGTTTTTGCTGCACTGGCAACGTCACGTATCGTAGCGCGAACCGCCGCGCCCGGTTCCTGTTTTTTGCTCACAACCTTTCTCCCCTCATGCATATTCCACGGAGACTAGCACAGAGTGTCGAAAGGCTGTAACCGCAAGTCAGCGCAAACCTTCGGCCGTGCGCACGGCCGAAACCGCCTGAGGCTTCGGTCTGCTGCTGAGCGTAAAGGCGGATATGATCGTCACCGCAAAGGCGATACCGCCGAGGATCAGATAGGTATCGCTGAACCCGATGCGGTCATACAGGCTGCCTGCGAAAGCAGAAAGGAAAATCGCCGCCAGCTGTTTGGCAAAGTTAAACCCAATCAGATAAATGGTCGCCGAGAACCGGACATCAAAAATCTGGGTGATGTATTTGAACACGCCGACCAGCAGGAACGGCACTTCCAGCGCATGCAGCATTTTCAGCACAATCACTTCGGCAGCCGTGGTGGCAAACGAAGAGCCGACGATGCGAATCGACATGATCGTCCCCGCCAGCAGCAGCGTATTTTTCGCGCCAATGCGGTTGATGATCCAGGGTGAGCAGAACATGATCAGCGCGTTGCACAATTCCCCGGCGGTGGTCACGTAGCCGAACATTTCCGTGCCCTGCTGCGGCGAGGAGAAGAAGGTTTTGAAGAAGGTGGCGAACTGCTGATCAAACACGTCGTAAACGCAGGCAACACCGACCACGTACAAAATCAACATCCACAGTTTGCGTTCTTTCAGCAGCAATGCCGCCGTTTTCAGCGAGAATTGCGGCTGATTGGCCCCGAGTTTGTCCATCACCTGCGCATTTTTGTTTTCCTGCGGGCGGGAAATCAGCAGCAATACCATCAGAATAACTGCCGCGCCGGAGCCCATCCAGAACACGATATCCGGGTTGATGTTAAATAATACGCCAGCGGTGGAAGCGCAAATCCCCCAGCCGAAACAACCGAACATACGCGCTTTGCCATATTCGAAAGCACTGCTGCGGCTGACCCTTTCGATATAGGCCTCGGTAGCCCCTGAACCGCCCGCGAAGACGAAGCCGATGTACGCACCGCCCAGGATTGCGCCCAGCACAATATTGATTTTCAGCAGAGGCGCAAACACGTAAATGAAGAACGGAGCAAACAGAAACAGCAGGACGGCGATGATCCACAACAGATGTTTTTTCAGGCCAAGTTTGTCAGAAATGATGCCGAAGAACGGCTGAAACAGAATGGCAAACAGCGACATGCTGGAAAACACGATGCCGGTTTCCGTTTTACTCAGGCCGATAACGTCTGACAGCCAGATCGGTAAAAACGGATAACAGGTCGCCATAATGAAGAAGTAGAGGAAGAAATAGCTGCCAAATATCCAGAAGTTAGTATTTTTTTTATAGAAGCAACGATCGGAAGTTTGTGTAGGGTTCATAGTGATTTCCTTGCCGAAACCATGAAAACCGGCACTGTCGTACCGGCGTTTTTTTGTTGTTATCTGATTTCTTCGAAGCCCAGAAGCAGGGCGCTTTCCGGATCCAGCACCGGCAGCGTCAGCCCGGCATTCGCCAGCCATTCACCGCTCAATGCCACAGAGGCATGCAACCACGCCGGTTGCACCCGCATGGTGTGACCGCTGCCGCCACCCGCCAGCAGCGCCGGTTCGTCCAGCACCGTCACGCGATAGCGGGCATCGGTTTTCAGCCCCGGCACGCGTAACACACCGGGTAATGACCAGGTCGGCATCGCCAGCTGGCTGACCAGAAACACGGCGCGATCTTTGTTTTCGCTGACCACGCCGTTAATCAGCACCGTTTCATCCTGCGTATCCACGCGGTAGACGTCGCCGCTGTGCAGTAACGGGCGAAGCTGCTGATGAAGACGGGTGTATTTCGCAAAACCGGCGCGTTCGGCTTCGCCTTCTTTCACCGGATCCAGCTCAATGCCCATGTGGCCAAACAGCGCCGTCAGGCCGCGGAATTCAATGCTGTGCTGGCGCGACGTGGCATGGCACAGTTTGTTGCCGATGTGCGAGCCCATCACTTCCGGCGGGAAGAAATAGCTCATGCCGCGCTGAATTTTCTGCCGTTCCAGCGCATCGTTGTTGTCGGATGTCCAGAAACGGTGGCTGCGTTTGAGCACTTCAAAATCAATGCGGCCACCGCCGGACGCGCAGGATTCAAATTCAATCTGCGGGAAACGTTCGCCCAGCACGTCGAGCAGGCGGTAGAACTGCCGGGTTTGCGTGGTCAGCGCTGCGCGGCCTTCGTGGCCCGGCTGAACGATTTCTCGGTTCATATCCCACTTCACGTAATCCACAGCGTGTTCACCGAGCAGCCAACTCATGCGTTCCACCAGATAATCAAAGACCTGCGGATTGTTCAGATCGAGCACGAACTGATGGCGTCCGCTCGGTTGCTGATACCCCGGCAAGGCCAGCAGCCAGTCGGGATGGGCGCGGTATAAATCGGAATCCGGGTTAATCATCTCCGGCTCGACCCAGATACCAAATTCCATGCCGAGTTGTTTGACGTGGTCGATCACCGGTTTCAGGCCGTTCGGGTATTTCTTCTCATCGAGATACCAGTCACCCAGCGCGGCGCGGTCGTGGTCACGCCCTTTGAACCAGCCGTCGTCGATAATGAAGCGTTCAACGCCCAACGCGGCGGATTGTGTCGCCATCTGCATGATGTAGTCGGGATCGTGATCGAAATAAATCCCTTCCCAGGTATTGAGGTGCACCGGCCGCGGTTTGTCGCCGGGGAAACGCAAAATATCTTCACGCACGAAGCGGTGAAACTGCTGACTCATGCGGTTCAGCCCGGCAGCAGAATAGCTGGCGTACAACCACGGCGTTTCCAGCGTTTCACCCTGTTCAAGACGCTGTTCGCCCGGCAGATACAGCGCTTCGGCCTGAACCAGTCGGCGACCGTCGATTTTGATGTCGGCACGCAGGCGGTGGTTACCGCTCCAGCCGAGATGCATTCCCCAGACTTCGCCCTGTTCCTCGCTAAACCCCGGATGACCGATCATCATCGCCGGGAAATATTCGGAAGAGGTTTTCCCGCGGCGGTTCTCCTGAATGATGCCGCCGTGATCGAGCAGCGTGCGGTGCGGCTGGAACTCTTTGATCCAGCGGCCATGAAACGCCATCACTTCGGCGGCGCGCTCCGGCAGCGGCAGCGTGACGGCCAGCCGCGTCACCTGATAGGTGCCGGGTTTCAGGCTGGTCAGCGCATTGCGCATCTGCAACACGCCGCTGTCACCGAGGCGCAGTTCGCTGCGAAATTGCAAACCAGCGATGGCGTCTTCGGTGGTAATGATCAGCTGATTTCCCTGCTGTTTCACGTCCGTGGTATCGAATACCGGCGACCAGTCCAGCCCGTCGCGGTGGCCTTCCACGCCCGGCGTACCAAACGAGCCCCGGCCTGAATCGGCGCTGAAATTCACCGGTGCTTCCACATCAATACGGCCATTGGGTACGGCGCGGGCGAGGGAAATGACGTCGTCTGCCGAAAACTGGCTCAGGCGGTTTCCCCAGTAGAGGATTTCAGCGAACGGCGCACAACGGACGATCAGGCTGCTGTGTTCGCTGGTTAAATGGACGATCGGGTTTTCCATAGTGTCACTACTCCACAGGGTAATTTGCAGCGATAAAACGCTATCTGGTGGAGTAACTATTGATCCGAAACGTTTCGGATGGGAAATGTGATGGTGCAAATTTGTGATATAGGGTGGAAAAATAACCGAAAGGGGAATTATTGACGCGGTGGATGTGCGGTGACGCCCGCCTGTAATTCTGGTTGCCAGAGCACCTGCAAACCGCTCACCGGTTCGTTACGGATCAGGGCCATTGTCATGCCGGCGATTTGCAGGCCGACCGCTTCTCGCGTGCCCTGACGGATAGCGGTGACCGCCACGTCTGGCAGGCTGTCAGAGGGTAATCCGTCATAAATAATCAGTGATACGCCGCCGTTGAGCAGCAATCCGGCTTCGTACAACGCCAGCGCCGCGCCTTCACCGTGCATATTGCAGTCACAGACAATCGCCGTCGGCGGCAGCGGCAGGGCCAGCAACGCCTGCGTTGCCTGATACCCGGCCCGGCGGCTTGGGCTGACTTTGTTCACGTACCCGTCGTAAAGCGGCAGTTTGTGGGCCAGAAGCCCGTCGAGATAGCCCTGATGACGCTGGCCGATAAACGACTGCTGATTATTTTCGCCGAGAAACGCGATGCGCTGATGCCCAAGCGCGGCGAGGTGATCGACCGCCATTTGCATGCCTGCGCGGTTATCGAAATCGAACCAGGCGTAATCCTGCGTCAGGCAACGGCTGCGCCCGAGCGCCAGAAACGGAAAGTTGCGCTGCTGCAAATCCAGCAGGCGCGGATCATCATCCAGCGTATGGGCGACCAGCATGGCGTCCACGCGTTTACTTTCAATCAGGCGTCGCCACGAAAACGTGCCCAGTTCATCCGGCACCAGCAGCAGATCAATTTCATATTTCGCGAGTTCGCGGGTGATACAGCCCACCATTTCGACAAAGGCTGAATTGCTTAACGGATGTGAAGTGAAGGGGAAAATGAGGCCAACGGCATCGATCTTGCCCATTTTTAACCGGCGGGCGAGGGTGTTGGGCCGGTAGCCGCGTAAATCCGCCGCTGCCTGTACCCGCGCTTTAGTGTCCGCTGAAACATCGTCGTAACCGTTCAGCGCACGGCTGACGGTGGTCACAGACAGACCGAGATCTTTCGCGATAGCTTTCAGAGACATACTGGCATCCGTTACGCAGGTGAGAACGCCAGAATAACACAGGATGCATAAAAACGGGGCCATCTGGCCCCGGCGTTATACGGCAGGTGAAGCCGTTACTGCAACGGGCTGAGGGTGATCTCAACGCGACGGTTCTGCGCTTTACCGGCTTCGGTGCTGTTGCTGGCAATCGGATTATCCGGGCCTGCACCGGTGGTACGAACGCGGCTGCCATCAACGCCCTGGGTGATCAACGCACTGCCGACGCCGTCAGCACGTTGCTGTGACAGCTTCATGTTGAGCGCGCGCGTGCCGGTGCTGTCGGTGTAACCCACGACGTTCACGGCTGTTTTCGGATACTCTTTCAGTACCATCGCCACGCCGGTCAGCGTATTCGCGCCCGCCGGTTTCAGCGTGCTGCTGTTGGTATCGAAGGTCACGTTGTTTGGCATGTTCAGCACGATATTATCGCCCTGACGCGTCACGCTGACGCCTGTGCCTTTCATTTTGTCGCGCAGTTTAGATTCCTGCACATCCATGTAATAACCCGCACCGCCGCCCAGCGCAGCACCTGCTGCGGCACCGATGAGGGCGCCTTTGCCGCGATCGTGTTTAGAAGATGAAAGCATCCCCACGCCTGCGCCCAGAGCTGCACCCAGCCCTGCGCCGATGCCGGATTTTCCTGCTTCTGATTCGCCGGTGTACGGATTGGTGGTACAGGCTGACAGGCCCATCGTGACGCAAAGTACGCCAGCAACCACAAGTAATCTTTTGCTCATCTTTTTTCCCTTTAAGGATGTTTTTTATTTAGAAACTGACCGCTGCATTATGACTGCCGGGTTTCTGGTAAGTTGCACAGAAAAAGGTGTCAAAACATAAACAAATGCAACGGGCGGACATCCGCCCTGCGGCGTTCTGGCGCCATTTATGCGCAATTTCGTGACGTTAAGCAGTAGGAGAATTCCGGTTATCCGTTTTTGTCTTTTAGCGGATTTTGGGAAATTATTCGAAAAGGGGCTGATGCCAGCGCAGAACCCAGGTCGGAAGACCGGTTCCGGGATGAACCGTGTCGTTGACCACTAAGAAATCTTCTTTGCGATAGAACGCCACGGCGCGGTGATTTTGCTGATAAACCTCGAGAAGCAAAAGCGGGTAATGTTTTTTGACCACGTCCATTAATTGCTGCGCGATGCCCTTACCGTACACGCGTTCATCCACAAACAGCGCGCCGATAAACTGCTGATTTAAGACGCCGATAAAGCCATTGATCCCACCGTCTTCGGCGGTAGAAACCCAGGTTTGGGCCTGTGGCAGAAACGTCTCGCGCACCATCGGCAAACTTTCGTACCAGTAAGACACCTCAATAAACGGGTGTGCCGCCACCGTACTGCGCAGCCACAGATGCATAATCGCTTCGGTGTCGGCAGGTACTGAGCGGCGGATCATGCGGGTTGATTTTTCGGATGACAGAAACAATAAGCCTGATGATCGTTCACCAGTCCGGCGGCCTGCATAAACGCGTAGCAGATGGTCGAACCGGTAAATTTGAACCCTTTCTTTTTCAGCGCTTTAGACATGGCATCTGACACGGCAGTGGTTGCCGGTACGCCTTCAGGTCCGAGCGGATTATTGATGACCGGTTGATGATCAACAAAGCGCCAGATGAAGTCTGAAAAATCTTCGCCGCTGGCCTGCATGGCTAAATAAATCTGTGCATTCAGGATGATCGCTTTGATTTTTCCGCGATGGCGCACAATTCCGGCGTCAAGCACCAGGCGCTCAACATCCTCATCGGTCATTTTGGCAATGCGCACCGGATCGAAATGGTGGAAGTTCTGGCGGTAGTTTTCGCGCTTTCTCAGGATGGTGATCCACGAGAGCCCTGCCTGCTGGCCTTCGAGGCACAACATTTCAAACAGCTCACGGCCATCTTTGACCGGCACGCCCCATTCTTTATCGTGATATTCGAGATAAATCGGTTCTTTTGAAACCCAGCTACAACGGGTGGTCGCCATTCTTTTGTCCTTAGAAGAAGCCTGAATACGTCGGCCAGTGTGTGGCTTCTCGGATAACTCTGCAACGTCGCAATTTCTCATGCTCCGCCTTGACGCTGGTCGGATCTGAACAATATTTAAAGCCATTCATGACTCAATCCTTACATTTCAGGGATGAGAACCGCTCATTTTTTGAGGAAGCGACGACAATGACAGGCAGAAAAACCGCCGCATTACGGCTGACACAAAGCGCATTCGCCGTCGCGCTGTGCCTGGGTTTACAGGCTCCGGTGCAGGCTTACGATCAACTTTATGTCTTCGGCGACAGCCTGAGTGACACCGGCAATAATGGACGCTGGACCTTCGACAGCAGTTCGCATCCGCTTTATGACGAAATCCTCGCCAACAATATCGGCACGACGCTGACACCTTCTGCTAAGGGCGGCCTGAACTATGCCCAAGGCGGCGGCGTCGCGGTGCCGGGGCTGGATTCCGATGACACCACGCAGGAGCAGGTCAAAAGCTATCTGGCCTCGACAGGCGGCAAAGCCGATCCGAAAGGGCTGTATATTCACTGGATTGGCGGCAACGATCTGGCCGCCGCGGCGCTCAGCCTGAACCCGATCACGGCAGTGGAGATTGCCACCAACAGCGCCACGCAGGCGGCTTCTCAGGTCAATGATTTACTCAAAGCCGGAGCCGGAACGGTCGTGGTGCCGACGGTGCCCAATATCGGCCTGACGCCGGTGCTGATGGAAGGCGTGATTCAGGTCGGCTTGTTGCCGGTGCAGCAACAGGCGCTGGCAGCGGCCTATCAGTACCTGAATGCGCAAAACACACCGAATACGGATGCCCGCACCGAGGCGATTCACAACGCACTGGCGGCAGCGGCGGCGGAAGGCTCGGGGATCCCGCTGGTGCAGGACGTCCTCGCCAAAGGGCTGGCAGCGGCCTATGACGCGCTGAAAGACGTGGCGGGCGGCCTGACCGAGACGTACAACACCACCGAAGATATCGCGCTGGCCAGAACCGGCGGCAATATTGCACGCGTGGACATCAACGGGCTGTTCAATGAAGTGGTCGCCGATCCGGCGCTGTACGGTTTCGCAAATACTGCCGGGACTGCCTGTCCGGTGGGCACTTCAGCCTCAGAATGTACCTCCAGCCTGCCGGGTTTTGACGCCAGCAAAGCGTTTCTGTTCTCTGACCATTTCCACCCGACTCCGCAGGCACATGCGCTGATCGCCGAGTATATGCAGTCCGTGATCAACGGCCCGCTGGAGGTCACCGCGCTGAATCAGGGTTCGCTGGCGCTGGCGCGCAATACGCAGGGGTTGCTTGACAGCCGCTATCAGCAGTTACGCTCGCAGGAGAATGACGCCGGGACTTTCGGTATGTTTGGCGGTTACGCCGGGCAAAGCGCCGACAGCAAAATCAATCCGTCGCTGGGCGAGGGCGATCTCACCTCTAACTCGCTCAATATCGGGATGGATTATCAGATGACCGATCGCTGGATGATGGGGCTGATGATTTCCGGTTCAGACGATAAACAGGATCCGACGGACCATTACAGCTACCGCACGCGCGGCTGGATGGCGACAGCCTTTACCGGCGTGAAAATCGCCGAAAATGGCTGGATCAACGGCGATGTGCATTACGGGTCGCTGAATTACGATGATATCAACCGCAGCATCAAACTCGGACCCACCACCCGTACCGAGCGCGGTGAAACGGACGGCAAGCAGATTGGCGGACGCGTCACCGCTGGCTGGGATTTCCCGATTTTACCGGTGCTGAAAACCGGCCCGGTGGCGCAATACAGCTGGGATTACAGCAGCATTGAGGGATACAGCGAGAAGGGCAACAACAGTACCTCGATGCGCTTTGGTGATCAGACGTCTCACTCGCAAATCGGCGCGCTGGGCTGGCGCCTGAACGCAGATCTGGGGATCGTGAATCCGTATGCGCAGGTGACCTATGACCGTCAGTTTGGCGATGACACTTACACCGCCACCGGCGCGATCAAATCCACCCGCACACGGTTCAGCCGTACCACCGGGGAACAGGACAAAGACTGGGTCGATATGACGGTCGGGGCGAACGTCCAGATAACCCACAGCGTCTCGGCTTTTGCGGCGATTTCCCAAACCACCGGCCTGGATTCCGGCGAACAAACGTCTTACAACGCCGGGATCAGTGCCCGCTTTTAACCACGAAAGGGGCGCAGAGCCCCTTTTACTTTCCAAAAATGCGCGCCAAAACCTAAACACTCCCTCTCGGTAACGCTCACTCGCCTGATTCTGGCTGATTATCTTCCGTTCAGCGGGTATACTGTCGGACTCTCTTTAAACCCACTTTCTCGCGTGCGAATCCAACATGCAAAAGTTTGATACCAAGACATTTCAGGGCCTGATCCTGACACTGCAAGATTATTGGGCGCAGCAGGGCTGCACCATTGTTCAACCGCTGGATATGGAAGTCGGCGCGGGTACTTCGCATCCGATGACCAGCCTGCGCGCACTCGGCCCTGAGCCTTTTGCGGCAGCCTATGTTCAGCCTTCACGCCGTCCGACGGATGGCCGCTACGGCGAAAACCCAAACCGCCTGCAGCACTATTATCAGTTCCAGGTGATGATCAAACCTTCACCGGAAAACATTCAGGAGCTGTACCTCGGCTCGCTGAAAGAGCTGGGCCTCGACCCGCTGATCCACGATATTCGCTTCGTTGAAGACAACTGGGAAAACCCGACGCTCGGCGCCTGGGGCCTCGGCTGGGAAGTGTGGCTGAACGGCATGGAAGTGACGCAGTTCACTTACTTCCAGCAGGTCGGCGGCCTGGAATGTAAACCGGTGACCGGTGAAATCACTTACGGTCTGGAACGTCTGGCGATGTACATCCAGGGCGTGGACAGCGTTTACGATCTGGTCTGGAGCAACGGTCCGCTGGGCAAAACCACCTACGGCGACGTGTTCCATCAGAACGAAGTGGAGCAATCCACCTATAACTTCGAATACGCCGACGTTGATTTCCTGTTCTCCTGCTTCGAACAGCACGAGAAAGAAGCGCAAACCCTGCTGGCGCTTGAAAAGCCACTGGCGCTGCCTGCTTACGAGCGCATCCTGAAAGCGGCCCATTGCTTCAACCTGCTCGACGCGCGTAAAGCGATTTCTGTGACTGAACGTCAGCGCTACATTCTGCGCATCCGTACCCTGACTAAAGCGGTAGCTGAGGCGTATTACGCTTCCCGCGAAGTGCTGGGCTTCCCGATGTGCAAAAAGAACGAGAAGTGAGATAAGTCCATGACTGAAAAAACATTTCTGGTGGAAATCGGCACGGAAGAACTGCCACCGAAGGCTCTGCGCAGCCTTGCTGAATCTTTTGCAGCCAACCTGACTGCGGAGCTGGATGCGGCGAATCTGCCACACGGCGACGTAAAATGGTTTGCCGCGCCGCGCCGTCTGGCGCTGAAAGTCTCCGGTCTGCATGAATCTCAGGCTGACCGCGAAGTTGAAAAACGCGGCCCGGCTGTGGCGCAGGCGTTTGATGCCGAAGGCAAACCGAGCAAAGCCGCTGAAGGCTGGGCTCGCGGTTGCGGTATCACCGTTGATCAGGCCGATCGTCTGGTCACCGACAAAGGTGAATGGCTTGTGTACCGTGCGCACGTCAAAGGCGAAAGCGCGCAACAGCTGCTGCCTGCGATGATCGCAACGTCACTGTCCAAACTGCCAATTCCTAAACTGATGCGCTGGGGCGATTCCGACGTGCAGTTTGTGCGTCCGGTTCACACCGTGACTCTGCTGTTAGGCGATGAGCTGATCCCGGCGAAAATCCTCGGTATCGATTCTGCCCGCACGATCCGCGGTCACCGCTTCATGGGCGAACCTGAATTCACCCTCGACAACGCCGATCAGTATCCGCAAATTCTGCTGGAACGCGGCAAAGTCATTGCTGATTACGAACAGCGTAAAGCGCTGATCAAACAGGATGCGGAGAAAGCGGCGAAAGAGATTGGCGGCATCGCCGATCTGAGCGAAAGCCTGCTGGAAGAAGTGGCGTCTCTGGTGGAATGGCCGGTGGTGCTGACCGCGAAATTCGAAGAGAAATTCCTAGCGGTACCGGCTGAAGCGCTGGTTTACACCATGAAAGGCGACCAGAAGTATTTCCCGGTGTACGACGCTGCGGGCAAACTTCTGCCGAACTTCATCTTCGTGGCCAACATCGAATCGAAAGATCCGCAGCAAATCATTTCCGGTAACGAGAAAGTGGTGCGTCCGCGTCTGGCCGATGCCGAATTCTTCTTCAATACCGACCGCAAAAAACGTCTCGAAGATAACCTGCCGCGTCTGGAAACCGTATTGTTCCAGAAACAGCTGGGTACGCTGCGTGACAAAACCGACCGTATTCAGGCGCTGTCTGGCTGGATCGCCGATAAAATCGGTGCCAACGTTGAGAACGCCAAACGCGCGGGCCTGCTGTCAAAATGCGACCTGATGACCAACATGGTCTTCGAATTCACCGACACGCAGGGCGTGATGGGCATGCACTATGCGCGTCACGACGGCGAGCAGGAAGAAGTCGCGGTTGCGCTGAACGAACAGTATCAGCCACGCTTTGCGGGCGACGAGTTGCCGGCTTCGCTGGTGGCGTGCGCGCTGGCTATCGCAGACAAGATGGACACCCTGGCCGGTATTTTCGGCATCGGTCAGCATCCGAAAGGCGACAAAGACCCGTTTGCACTGCGTCGTGCAGCGCTCGGTGTTCTGCGTATCATCGTTGAGAAAAACCTGTCACTCGATCTGCAAACCCTGACCGAAGAAGCGGTGCGCCTGTACGGCGACAAGCTGACTAACGCCAAGGTTGTCGATGAAGTGGTTGATTTCATGCTCGGTCGTTTCCGTGCGTGGTATCAGGAAGAAGGTCACGCGGTCGATACCATTCAGGCCGTGCTGGCACGTCGTCCGACCAAACCGGCAGATTTCGATGCCCGTGTGAAAGCGGTGAGTTACTTCCGTACGCTGGACGAAGCGGCAACGCTGGCTGCGGCCAACAAACGCGTATCCAACATTCTGGCGAAATCCACCGACGTTCTGCTGGATCACGTTCACGCGTCCGTGCTGAAAGAACCTGCTGAGCTGAAACTGGCGACGCATCTGGTGGTGCTGCGCGACAAGCTGGAACCACTGTTTGCTGCTGGTCAGTACAAAGAAGCGCTGGTGGAACTGGCTGCGCTGCGCGAAACCGTCGATACGTTCTTTGACACCGTCATGGTGATGGATGAGAACGAAGCGGTGCGTATCAACCGTCTGACATTGCTGTCTAAACTGCGGGAGTTGTTCCTGCAGGTAGCGGATATTTCGCTGCTTCAGTAAGCCGGTGACTTTGTAAGTTAAGGTTGCGGGCGTCGGCCCACGCCGACCAGAGGGAGAATAAACGTTCTCCCTCTGGACTCCACACTCTTTTCACTGCGCGCTACGCGATGCCCTCATTTCAGGTGTCGGGCCTCACGTCTCGAACCCTTCATCCGGTGCCATTTTTAAGCACGCCAATCCACACGTTTTAAAAATAAAACCATTCTGCTTGTGAATTAAAAAGCCCCCGGCGTTGCTCCTGACCTAGAACTTCAACGTTAAGTTGAATTTAACGTTTTTACAGGCTTTTTTAAAAAGCGTTCTCCCCCCAATTGTTCTATCCTATAACCCGCATGGAATGCACAGCATCGGCAGGGAACTGGCCGGAAGAAGAACATTGAAATCAGGAGTCAGGACTCATGGCTGTAGGGATCAGAAGCGGTGCATTTTCTCGCTGGCTGGCGCCGTTTATCGCACTGCTGGTCGTTTTCCAGCTCACGGCATGTGGCGATAAAGAACCGGAACAACGCAAAGCCTTTATCGATTATTTGCAAAATACCGTGATGCGCAGCGGGCAAAACCTGCCATCGCTGAGCGAAGATCAGAAACAACGTTTTGGTAATTACGCGAATGACTACGGCATTATTTTGTCATTCTCCCGTCAGATGAAAGGCGCTGTCGATGGCAGCTTCGTGCCAGTGGTCAACGCAATCGGTCAGGTGCGCACACCGCAGGATTACATGACGCAACGCGGTGCGCTGCAACAGGCGGCCGGTACGCTGAGCCTGCTCAATGCACAGCTGCGTGACTCGAAAGTGAAGGCCGATACCGCGATGGCTGCACTGAAACAGCCGGACGATCTGAAAGCGGTTTACAGCCAGGTGTACAGCACCGTAGTGACGCAACCCGCTAACGTGCTGACCCCGCTGGTGCCTGCGCTGCAAAGCTTCACGCAGGATATCGTCTCTGTTGGTGATTACCTGCAACAGCAGGGCGCTCAGGTGGCATTCGCCAACGGCGGCGTGCAGTTCCCGACGCAGCAGCAGGCGACGCAGTACAACACCATGATGTCGAATCTGGTGGGCAAACAGCAGACATTGCTTGAGGCGCAGAAAGTCGCGCAAGGCGATTTCAGCCGCTAAGCCGGTTAAAAACGATTTATGTTAAGCCACGCGATGTCTGCGTGGCTTTTTTATTGTCTGAAGCGAATGCAATCAGGTGAATCAGATCTCCATCACAAATTAAGACAATAATATAAAAATGAATTCTGTGGATTCATTCACAATTAGCCTGTTGCTTTAATTGTTCGTTTATGAAAATGACGTTATTCGTGTGATCTTGGTTGGATTTTATTATCGCCATGACAGTTTTTATAATGTCGGTCACAAATCCTTGCCGGTTTGATTAAATCCATTTCAAAGAATATGCTCATGAAAGTAAATAATCATCGATAAAATAAGGATGAGTTATGTCGTCATTAATGGATTTTTTCGAACGTGAAAGTATTGCGATATATTCTTCCGCTGAAAACTGGTCTGAGGCGATAGATTTATCGATGGGAAATCTTCTGCAAAGAAAATATATTACGCCGGACTATATTCAGGCGATTAAAGAGACTACCCGTGAAATCGGCCCTTATTATTTGCTTGCCCCTGGCATTGCCATGCCCCATGCAAGGCCGGAGTGCGGTGCGTTAGGTACGGCGCTGAGCCTGACATTGCTGCGCGAAGGCGTCAGCTTTGATGCTGAAAGCCCGCCGGTTCGCTTGCTTATCGGATTAGCCGCGAAAGATTCTGATTCACATATTGAGGCAATTCAGGCGTTAAGTGAAATGCTTTGCGAAGATGAAGTTATTGATGAATTACTCAATGCAAATAATTCAGAGGAATTAATTAATATCATTCAGCGTTATTAGTTTTATCCTAACATCACACAGGATTTTAATATGGCTAATAAATCTATGCGCGCCAGAGTGCAGGCTTTTGGCGGCTTTCTGACGGCAATGGTTATTCCTAATATAGGCGCATTTATTGCCTGGGGTTTTATTACCGCGTTATTTATACCCACCGGATGGACCCCTGATCCGCACTTCGGTCAGCTTGTCGGCCCGATGATCACCTATTTATTGCCGCTGATGATTGGCTCAACCGGCGGCCATTTAATTGGCGGAAAGCGCGGCGCGGTAATGGGCGGGATCGGCACCATGGGCGTCATTGTCGGGGCCGATATTCCGATGTTCATCGGCGCAATGGTGATGGGGCCGCTGGGGGGATATGTCATCAAAGTCGTCGATAAGGCGCTCGAGAAGCGCATTCCGGCGGGCTTTGAAATGGTCATCAATAATTTCTCCCTCGGCATTCTCGGCATGTTGCTGTGCCTGCTGGCCTATGAAGTGATCGGCCCGGCGGTAATGGCCGCCAATAACGTGGTGAAAGAGGGCATTGAGGCGCTGGTGGCGACCGGTTATCTGCCGCTGCTGTCAGTGATTAATGAACCGGCCAAAGTGCTGTTTCTGAATAATGCGATAGATCAGGGCGTTTACTATCCGCTGGGCATGCAGGACACCGCCGTCGCCGGAAAATCGATTTATTTCATGGTGGCCTCCAATCCCGGCCCCGGTCTGGGCATTTTGCTGGCGTTTTCCCTGTTCGGCAAAGGGCTGAGTAAAAAGTCTGCGCCCGGCGCGATGATCATTCATTTTCTCGGTGGCATCCACGAACTGTATTTCCCGTATGTGCTGATGAAACCGCTGATGATTATCGCCATGATTGCGGGCGGCATGACCGGCATTTATGTGTTCGAGCTGTTCGGCGCGGGGCTGGTGGCGGGGCCAAGCCCTGGCTCTATCTTTGCCTATCTGGCGCTGACGCCGCGCGGGGGCTTTCTGGGAACCTGCGCCGGCGTGCTGGCCGGTACGGTCGTCTCTTTTGTCGTCGCCTCAGCCATCCTGAAACTGGATAAATCGCCTGCGGAAGACACGTTTGCGGATTCTCAGGCCGCCAGTAAAAAGCGTAAAGCTGAAGGTAAAAGTGCGGTGCAGCCGGTCACCGGCAATATCCGTCTGATTGCGTTTGTCTGTGATGCGGGAATGGGATCGAGTGCGATGGGCGCGACAACGTTTCGCAAAAAGCTCGAAAAAGCAGGCTTTGCGATCGAAGTGAAGCACTACTCCATCGAAAACATTCCGGCCGACGCGGACATTATTGTCACCCATGCCAGCCTCGAAGGCCGTGCGCAGCGGGTGACCGATCAGCCATTGATTCTGATAAAAAACTATCTCGGCGACCCGGCGCTTGATGCGTTGTTTGCCGATATCACTTCCCCGGTTCAGCAAGGAGCAACAGCATGAAAACCAACGTCGCCGCCATTTACGGAAAAAAAGATGTGAGACTGCGTGAGTTTGAACTGCCGGACATCACGGATGACGAATTGCTGGTGAGCGTCGTCTCGGACAGCGTTTGCCTCTCGACGTACAAAGCGGCCTTGCTGGGCGGCGAACATAAACGTGTGCCGGAGGATATCGCCGAACATCCAGCCATCACGGGGCACGAATGTGCGGGTGTGATTGTGCAGGTGGGCAAAAATCTCAGGAACCGGTTTGAAGTGGGAAAACGCTTCGTGCTGCAACCGGCGATGGGGCTGCCGAGTGGCTATTCCGCTGGTTACAGCTACGAAACTTTTGGCGGTAACGCGACGTACATGATCATCCCGAAACTGGCTATCGATATGGGCTGTGTTCTGCCGTACGAAAGCCGCTATTTCGCCGCTGCGTCGCTCGCCGAGCCGATGTGCTGCATTATCGGCGCGTATCACGCCAGTTATCACACCACGCAATATGTGTATGAGCATCAGATGGGCATCAAAGCGGGGGGGAATCTGGCGCTGCTGGCGTGCGCGGGGCCGATGGGCATTGGCGCGATTGATTATGCGATCAACGGCGACGTGCGCCCGGCGCGGATTGTGGTGGTGGATATCGACGAGCAACGGCTGGCGCGCGCAGAACAGCTTTTACCGGTGGCGATGGCGGCAGAAAAAGGCATCGAGCTGGTGTATATCAACAGCAAAACGTTGCCAGATCCGGCGGCGGCTTTGCGCGAAATGACCGGCGGCGCAGGCTTTGATGATGTATTTGTGTACGCGGCGGTGGCGGAAGTGATTGAACTGGGGGATGCGCTGCTGGGCGAGGACGGTTGTCTGAACTTCTTTGCCGGGCCGACCGACAAAAATTTCAGCGTTCCCTTCAATTTCTACAACGTTCACTACGGTTCGACGCATATTGTCGGCACGTCCGGCGGCTCGACCGGCGACATGGAAGAGGCGCTGGCGCTGACGGCGGCCGGGCATATTCAGCCATCCTATATGATCACGCATATCGGCGGTCTGGATGCCGTTCCCGACACGGTGCTCAATCTGCCGCATATTCCTGGCGGTAAAAAGCTTATTTATAACGGCATTTCCCTGCCGCTGACCGCCATTGACGATTTTGCAGAATTAGGCAAAACCGATCCGCTGTTTGCCCGGCTGGCGCAGGAGGTCGCACCGACGCACGGTGTCTGGAATGAACAGGCGGAACGCGTACTGCTCAGCCACTTTGGTGTTTCCACCGGGCTGTAATATCATCGATTCTCCTCATTAAAAACGATGGTTAAGGGAAGGATGACTGGATTAACTGAAGATCAGGTGCTGGAGACGCTTTCCGCCCGGACGAACCTCAATGATTTTCTGAATGCCGCGAACGCTATTTTACTCAGCGGCATTAAACAGTTCCTTCCTCATCTCTTCATCAATAATGACGAGGATATTCGCGAATTTGCCGTCAGGCCGTTGCTCGCCAAATCAGGCCCGCTCGACAGCATAGATGTTTCCCTGCGGCTGATTTATGCCCTGGGGAAAATCAAAAAATCCGTCTATGCCGATATTTTGCTGTTTTCTCAACTGGATGAGCATCTCAACGCACAGGCGGTGATCGTCGAATTTCATGACGACACCGCGTATGAATTCGTTAAGAACTTACGTTGCGTAACGGATAACCCGCTGATGTTTCAGTCGATTGAGAAAATGAAATATGCCGGTTTTGAGATCTTCAATACTGCGCGCTATGGCGGTCTGGTGAAAACGGCGTTGTCGCTGGCCGTGACGGATTTACTCAAGGAACTGACCTATGAACGTGACGCTGACCATTAACGGGCTGATCACGCAGGCGTTTTTCCCACAGCACGATATCGGGCAGTTACATCTTCCCCTTTTACAGCGTTTTTCCGCGCAACAACGTCAGTTACATCGCCCGCTGATTGTGTTTCTGGTGGCACCGCCCGGTACCGGTAAATCGACGCTTTCGGCGTTCTGGCAAACGCTTTCCACGGAGACGGCAGGACTGGTGCCGGTCCAGACCTTGCCGATGGACGGTTTCCATCGCCGCAATGCCTGGCTGGACGCGCATCACTTACGTCAGAAAAAAGGCGCCGCAGAGACATTTGATGTGGATAAATTGCGCGATGCCCTGATCGACTTACGCACGCCGGGCAGTCGCTGGCCGGAGTACAGCCGGACGCTTCATGAACCGGTCGAAGACGCGATTCATGTCACCGCGCCGGTGCTGATTGTGGAAGGAAACTGGCTGTTGCTCAAAGATGAAGGCTGGCGGGAACTGGCCTCATATTGCGATCTGAGTATTTTTATTCATGCCAGCCCGGACGACCTTCGCGGGCGGCTGATCGACCGTAAAATTCGGGGCGGCCTTACGCCGCAGCAGGCCGGTGATTTTTATGCTGCCACTGACGGGCCGAATGTGACGCGGGTGCTGCAAGACAGCAGGCAGGCGGACATCATGCTGGAGATGACGTCAGACGGCAGCTATCACATGCAGGTTTATAAAAAATGACAATTTTTAGCCTGCAAAGCCGGTGGAATTCCTCTACTTTTGAAGGCAACTGTCCCTTTTTCCCGTATTCACTTTAAGGATGTTTAATGAAACGTCAGACGATGACTTTGCTGGCTTCCCTGATACTGGCTCCGACGCTGGCAACGGCTGCCGACAGCGCGACCGCCGATTTCACCCCTGCACAGCAGGCTGCGATTGGTAAAATTGCAGCGGATTACCTGCTGCAACACCCGGAAATTCTGGTGCAGGTCAGCCAGAAGCTTCAGGCGCAGCAGGCCGATCAGCAGCAGGAACAAACCCTGAGCGCGGTGCTGGCAAACGCCAAAACCCTGACCAGCGATCCGGCGACGCCAAGCTATGGCCCGAAAGACGCGAAAGTCGCGTTTGTCGAATTCTTCGATTATCAGTGCCTGTACTGTAGCCGTATGGCACCGGTGGTTGAACAAACCGTGAAAGCGAACCCGAATGTGCGTTTCGTCTTCAAAGAGTGGCCAATCTTCGGTGACCGCTGGAAACCTTCCATCACCGCCGCTGAAACCGGTATGGCCGTGTGGAAAGAGAAGGGCGCGCAGGCGTATTTCGATTATCACAACAGCATTTACCGCACCGGTCATGACGAAGGCAAACTGACCGATGCGGATATCGCAGGCGCAGTGAAAGCAGCAAAAGCCACACTGCCGACCGAGGCACAACGTAAAGCCACGCACGAAGCCATCGCCGCTAACGACGAACTGGCCCGTACGCTGGGCTTTAGCGGCACGCCAGGTTTTGTCGTGATGCCAGTCAGCGGTGCCACCGCAGAAAACACCACCGTGCTGCCAGGCGCTGTGTCTGCCGACGATTTACAGGCAGCCATTGTGAAGGCGCAGGGCGGGAAGTAAGACATTAAACCCGGCGTCGCAAGGCGTCGGGTTTTCCCGCACTTACATTAATTAAAAAAATGAACGGCTACTTCTGGCTATATCCTCGAAAGACTCCTCTTTAAATGATGCCTTTTTGGGTGAAAGTGACCCGGGTCGCCTCATTTAAATCCATATCTTTCATTAATTCAGGAAGTACCCAGATGACCTCCTGAAATTCTTCGTTGAACGTAATATTACGATTTCCACTTACACAGTCGAATATAAGATAAATCATGTAAATTTCTTCGGTCGTGCCATCGGGGTAAGTTTTTATTCGGGTATCATCACGAAAAGCCCATGGCTTAATGTCAGTGATAATAAGTTCTTCTCCTAACTCCTCCATGATTTCGCGCCTGAGAGCGAGTTCAATGGTTTCGTCAGGTTCTAGCCCTCCGCCAGGCAGAGCCCATTGCCCAGGAAAAACCCCGCGATCATTGGCCATTTTACAAAGTAGAAACTCTTCTTCATTTTGTATTACAGGGCACACAATTATTCTCTGGCGCATTATTTCTCCTTAATAACACTGTTTTTTGAAAAACTTTATCAGAAAAGATGTCAGTTTCATCAGGAAATTCTTCTGGCCGGACTCCATGTATTTCGTCGTTATGGAGATAAATCAGTGAATATTCCACGGGGTAATATATGCCTCATATTGTGTTTTGCTGATACATTCAGCCTTAAACATGAAATTAATAAAGATGTGATCCTCAAGGCGGGAGCGTTCCATGACCAGATTGAATCCCTTATCCACCCATGACTTTATAATTAGCGCGCGCTGTATCATGAAATTAAGCTGGATAAGATAACCGTAGTTTGCCGTATCTTCTAAAAGATAAGGTAGGAGAGAATGGTGAACGCTTTTTCCGTCTATAACGCTTGTATGCGAATCTTCCTTAAACAAACACGCAGATAACCTCTTCAGAAAGGTGCTTTTCCCTACTCCCCCCTTGTAATTTTCTTTCAACAACCCTCCCGTAAACTCATTTCTGCGCGGTTCGGACACGTCTGAATGCTTTTTAAGCGAAATACACAAGTTCGTCGGAAAATACTTTGTGACGAATATCACGTTTTAATGATAAAGACTCGTTAACAAATGGTGACTCAAGTCACATTTTTAGTGGTAGCAAGCTTAAATTATCGCCACTGTAGCCGGGTTACAGGGTGTTTTTGTGATGGCGATCACCAAAAGGCAGGGGGTGGTGAGGGTATACGTGTGATCTGCGTCACGGGATGTCGGGTGGGTACGCGGGGCCTATAATCACGTGGTAGAGTCCGCCTCGCAGACAGCAATTCGACGGACGGATTTTTAAAGCAGTGGCACAAAAACCGAATTAACCGTCACCGATAATTAACTGATATCACGCGCTCTATTGTCAGCGCGTATCAATAGGGGTGCGTTTTATGTTTTCACCAGACGTTAAGATCAAAGTTCAAAACTTTGGTCGCTTCCTGAGTAACATGGTAATGCCCAACATCGGCGCGTTTATCGCCTGGGGTATCATTACGGCTCTGTTCATTCCAACCGGCTGGATCCCAAATGAGACGCTAGCGAAACTGGTTGGCCCGATGATCACTTATCTCCTGCCACTGCTCATCGGTTACACCGGTGGTCGTCTGGTCGGCGGTGATCGCGGTGGTGTGGTCGGTGCAATCACCGTGATGGGTGTGATCGTCGGCGCGGATATGCCGATGTTCCTCGGTGCGATGATTGGTGGCCCGCTGGGCGGCTGGTGTATCAAACGCTTTGACCGTTGGGTTGACGGTAAAATCAAAAGCGGCTTTGAGATGCTGGTTAACAACTTCTCAGCCGGTATTATCGGTATGCTGCTGGCAATCCTCGCCTTCCTGGCGATCGGTCCGCTGGTAGAAGCTCTCTCTAAAGTGTTGGCTGCCGGCGTGCACATCATGGTTATTCATAACCTGTTGCCACTGGCCTCTATCTTTGTTGAACCGGCGAAAATTCTGTTCCTCAACAACGCGATCAACCACGGTATCTTCTCTCCGCTGGGTATCCAGCAGGCGACTGAAACCGGTAAATCTATCTTCTTCCTGATCGAAGCGAACCCAGGTCCGGGTATGGGCGTCCTGATGGCGTACATGTTCTTCGGTCGTGGCAGCGCGAAGCAATCTGCTGGCGGCGCGGCAATCATCCACTTCCTGGGTGGTATCCACGAAATTTATTTCCCATACGTTCTGATGAATCCACGTCTGCTGCTGGCGGTTATCCTGGGCGGTATGACTGGCGTGTTCACCCTGACGCTGCTGAACGGCGGTCTTGTTTCTCCGGCATCTCCGGGTTCTATCCTGGCGGTTCTGGCGATGACGCCAAAAGGCGCGTACTTCGCCAACATCGCGGCGATCGTGGCAGCCTTTGCGGTATCCTTCGTGGTTTCTGCGCTGCTGCTGAAAACCACCAAAGCGAAAGACGGTGACGATCTGGACGAAGCGACCCGTCGCATGCAGGACATGAAAGCCGAATCTAAAGGCGGCAAACCTTCAGCGACTGGCGTAGCGGGCGACCTGTCTACCGTACGTAAAATCATCGTAGCCTGTGACGCCGGTATGGGTTCCAGCGCAATGGGTGCCGGTGTGCTGCGCAAAAAAGTGCAGGATGCGGGGCTGACCAATATCAGCGTCACCAACAGCGCCATCAACAATTTACCTGATGACGTGGATCTGGTGATTACCCACCGTGACCTGACTGAACGCGCTATGCGTCAGGTGCCGCACGCTCAGCACATTTCGCTGACCAACTTCCTCGACAGCGGCCTGTACACTGATCTGACTTCCCGTCTGGTGGAAGTGAACAAAGCCAGCCAGTACAAAGAGAAAGTGACCACCACGCTCGGCGACAGCATCGTGGCTGACCATGACAACGAAAACCTGTTCCGCATGAGCGAAAGCAACATCTTCCTCGGCCTGCAGGCGACCACAAAAGAAGAAGCGATTCGCTTTGCCGGTGAGCAACTGGTGAAAGGCGGGTATGTTCAGGCAGAATATGTTGAAGCGATGCTGGCCCGTGAGCAGCTGACTTCCACGTATCTGGGCGAATCTATCGCGGTACCACACGGCACCATCGAAGCGAAAGATCGCGTACTGAAAACCGGCATCGTGTTCTGCCAGTATCCGGCGGGTATCCGCTGGGGTGATGATGAAGATGATGCCGCGCGTCTGGTTATCGGTATCGCCGCACGCAATAATGAGCACATCAACGTGATCACCAAACTGACCACTGCGCTCGACGAAGATGGCGTCATCGACCGTCTGGCAAACACCACCAGCGTTGACGAAGTGCTGAGCATTCTGCGCGGTTAAGCCTTAAGTAAAAGCAGTCACAGAGCGTCACTCAGCGGGTCTTACGAGACCCGCTTGTTGATTCGGAGCCGGGCGGCTCCCCAGCTTTACCTACTTATAGCCCCCGATTTGAAGGAAATATTATGAAAGCACTACATTTTGGCGCAGGTAACATTGGCCGCGGTTTTATCGGTAAATTGCTGGCAGATGCCGGTATCGAACTGACTTTTGCCGATGTCAGCCCCGTGCTGCTGGACGCGCTGAACAGCCGTAAAGGTTATGACGTACACGTGGTCGGCGAACAGGCCACCGTTGAGACGGTCAGCAACGTCAGCGCAGTCAACAGCGCCGGCCAGGAGGCGATTAATCTGATCGCTGAAGTTGATCTGATGACCACCGCCGTCGGCCCGACCGTACTAGAAAAAATCGCGCCAAACGTCGCCAAAGGTCTGGTGCTGCGTCACCAGCAGGGCAACGAAAAGCCGCTGAACATCATCGCCTGTGAAAACATGGTGCGCGGTACCAGCCAGTTCAAACAGCACGTCTTCAATGCGTTGCCGGAAGAAGAAAAAGCCTGGGTGGAAGCGCATATCGGCTTCGTCGATTCCGCCGTAGACCGCATCGTTCCGCCAGCCGCAGCCGGCACCACCGATCCGCTGGAAGTGACGGTGGAAACCTTCAGCGAATGGATTGTCGATAAAACCCAGTTCAAAGGTGCATTGCCGGATATCGGCGGTATGGAACTGACCGACAACCTGATGGCGTTCGTCGAACGTAAACTGTTCACGCTCAACACCGGGCATGCCATCACCGCATACCTCGGTCAGCAGGCAGGCCATGCGACGATTCGTGATGCCATTCTGGATGAGAAAGTGCGTCTGATTGTGCGCGGTGCAATGGAAGAAAGCGGTGAAGTGCTGATCCGCCGTTACGGTTTTGACCCGGAAAAACACTTCGCTTACATTGAAAAAATTCTGACTCGTTTTGAAAACCCGTACCTGCACGATGACGTGGAGCGCGTTGGCCGTCAGCCTCTGCGTAAACTGAGCGCGGGCGATCGTCTGATCAAACCGTTGCTGGGCACGCAGGAATATCGCCTGCCGCACAATAATCTGGTTATCGGGATTGCCGCTGCGATGCGTTACCGCAGCGAGCAGGATCCGCAGGCGAAAGAGCTGACCGAATTGCTGGAGAAAGTAGGGCCGAAAGCTGCCCTTGCTCAGATTTCCGGGCTGCCGGAAGAGGGCGAAGTGGTCGCCGAAGCAGTAAAAATCTACGAATCCATGCACTAATACTGCGTTCGTTTTGATTTCGCCAATACCAGGCAAAGAAAGCCCTGTCGGGCAGGCAGTGACTGCCCGACATGTGCGTTTCAGGGATGACGCCAAGGGCGTTAAAAGTATCCGTTCTTTATCGCAAGAAAGCCCAATGGAAAAAGCTCAGGCATTTGAAAACCGTGTTCTTGAGAAGCTCAATGCGGGTAAAACCGTACGCAGCTTTTTGATGACCTCCGTAGAATTGCTGGCCGAAGCGCTGGATATTCTGGTGGTGCAGGTTTTCCGTAAGGACGATTACGCGGTGAAATACGCCGTTGAACCCCTGCTGACCGGCACCGGTCCGCTGGGCGATCTCTCCGTGCGTCTTAAACTGATTTACGCGCTGGGGGTGATCAGCCGTCATGAGTATGAAGATGCGGAATTACTGATGGCGCTGCGTGAAGAGCTGAATTACGACGGCGAAGAGTACCGTTTTACCGATGATGAAATACTCGGTCCGTTTGGGGAATTGCACTGTGTGACGGAACTGCCGCCCGCCCCCATGTTCCTGAAACCGGGCGAAGCCGACGAATCGCTGATCGCCATGCAACGCCAGCGTTACCAGCAAATCGTCCGCTCAACCATGGTGCTTTCTGTCACCGGGCTAATCGCCCATATCAGTAATCAGCAGCCCTCAAGACTTTCGCCCGTTCAGAAGTAATTTCCTCAGATCATGGCATGGCGCACTTCGCCCACCAGCAACCACAGCGCGGTTAAGGCCATCATGCCGCCCATGATCGTATTGAACATTTTCAGCTTCCATTCCACACGTAACGCCTGACGTAACCTGTCACCCATCACCACCCACACCAGAATGCACGGCAGATTGATCAGCGCGAAGCCGACACAAATCAGCAGCGTATGATGCAGCATATTGCCGTCCGGCGGCGTGAACAGAATCGCCACGTTGGTTGCCATCAGCCAGGCCTTCGGGTTCACCGCCTGAAATAACGCGCCGCTGAGCAGGTTCATCGGCTGTTGTTTTTCGCCTTCTTTTGGCGAACCTGAACGGTAAATTTTCCACGACAGCCAGAAAAGATAGGCGCAACCCACGGCCGCCATCGGCAGGCGTACCGCGTTCATCCAGCTGAGTAAGATCGCCAGCATGGAGGTCATCAGCGCGCACTGCACCACGCAGCCCAGCGTGATACCGACCATCATGGGCACGCTGCGACGCAGCCCGAAATTCACCCCGGAGGCCGCCAGCAACAGATTGTTCGGGCCGGGCGTAATAGACATCACGGTGACGTAACTGACAAAAGCGGTATCGATCATTTTATGTTCCTGCATCCCCTGTTTTCCAGATAACCAGAGTAAACAGTGAACAGCAAAGGTAACAGAGCCAGAAATACGCTATTGTCAGGGTTACAGATTGCATAAATACACACTGTGCCCATCACTTTTCACGGAACTGACACCATGACTGACACCGCGGATTTCAGCGACACCCGTTACAACCAGCTGGCGGAACAACTGGCGGACGCCATCCGCCGTGGCACGCTCGCACCGGGCAGCCGTTTGCCTTCCGTGCGGCGCAGCGCGCAAACCTGGTCGGTCAGCATTAATACGGTGGTTGCGGCGTACCGGCGGCTGGAAGATCGCGGGTTTATCGAGGCGAGGCCGCAGTCCGGATTCTATGTTCGCGCCGCGTTGCCGGGGCTGAACCCTGCGCCGCACGTGCAGCCGCAGACGCCTGCCGCAGAACCGGCAGATGAAGTGCTGGATTTGATCGACAAAGTGTTCGCCGCGCAAATTGACCCGACGTACACCAATCTTTCGCTGGCCTGCCCGCAGTCCAATGACTTTTATCCTGGCGGAAAACTGGGGCGCATTATGTCGTCTTTGCTGCGCCGTCAGCCCAATCTGATCGGCCAATATGCCCTGCCGCCGGGGCATCCGCCGCTGCGCCAGCAAATTGCCCGCCGTGCGCTGACGCTGGGCATGATATTAGAACCGACCGACATCACCATTACCCACGGCTGTATGGAAGCGTTACAGCTGGCGCTGCGCGTCACCACCAAGCCGGGCGACAGCGTGGGGCTGGAAACGCCGACCTATTTTTATCTGCTGCCGTTGCTTGCCAGCCTCGGCCTGAAAGCGGTGGAAATTCCGACCGATCCGCAAACGGGCCTTTCGCTGGATGTCCTCGACATGCTGCTCACCGAAAAGCGCCTGAACGCGGTGATCGCCATGCCGACGGCGCAAAATCCGCTGGGCTTTACCATGCCGCTCGCCGCGAAAAAACGGCTGGCGCGGATGATGAACGATCATCAGGTACCGCTGATAGAAGACGGGTTATACGCGGAAATTCAGTTCGGCGCGACGCTCTCTCCGGCGGTGAAATCTTTTGATCGCGATGGCTGGATCCTGTTTTGCACCAGTTTTACGAAAACCCTGGCGCCGGATTTTCGTATCGGCTGGATGGAAGGTGGGCGTTTCGCCGCGAAGCTGCATAAGCTGAAAGCGGTGTCGTCGATGGCTGAATCTGCGCTGCTCTCGCAAACGCTGACGGCATTTCTTGAATCCGGCGGTTACGACCATCACCTGCGCGCCTTACGCCGGCGCTATGCCTCACAGGTCGAGCAGGCACGCGCGCTGATTGCTCAGCATTTCCCACAGGGAACGCGTGCGACGCAACCGTCGGGCGGTTTTGTTATTTGGGTGGATTTCCCGCCTGGCGTGAATTGCGTAACCTTATTCCGCCAACTGCTGGAAGATAAAATCTGCATGACGCCGGGGCAACTCTATTCGCCGAGCGGGCGTTATATCAACGGCCTGCGGTTATCCTGCTGCTATGTCTTCGACACACGTTATATTTCGGCGATGATCCGCATTGGCCAGCGCGCCTGTGAGATGTGCGGTTTGCCGCCGGGGCTGGAAGTCACAGGAACGGATTCATTCCCTGATAAATAATATTAATTTTTGAAAAACTGATGTTTCCGGGATGGATCAGTTCTTCAACGCTGCTTCCGGCAGAAACAGGATGTCCGGTTAAATGGGGATCGCTGTTGAAGGTAAAGAGGAAGCAGAACTTAGCGCTGTCGCGGTATTTAGCTTCGCCGAGAAACAGTTGCTGAAACGCTTTCTCGGCATTGAAGGCATGTATGCTACGCACAAGATAGATACCCGGTTTGGCCGCGACGCCGCGCCGGTCATAATTTGGCCGGGCCATAAAACAGCGGCTGTTGATAATCTGGGGGAAGGTTTGCGCAGACGTGTAATGAATATAAAGCGGTTTTCCATTGAACATGCCGTTGTTTAAATGCATTTCCAGACGGTGATCGCGGCTGAATGTTGGGTTCATGATGTCTCTTTCCATGAGGGAGAATGATGGCGCACACCTTAATCTGATATGCCGATGCAAACATCCTGAAAGTATTAAGAGGAAAATGTATGCCCCACAAATCGAGCATCTCGCGCATCGGGCTGTTACACTTACCCCAATTGTTCACTACACGAATTGGTCACCATGAAAGAAATTGAAAAAGCCGAGATCAAGCGTCTCAGCGACATGCTTGATGCACTGAATCACAAAGACCCGGCCGTTATTCAGCAGGGGAATTCTGAGCTGATTGCCAAACATGAAGAAGAGAAAGAAAAGCTGGCCGCCGAGATTGCGCGTCTGAAAGATGTGCGTGTGAAAAAACTCAGCACCGAAGCGCAGAAACTGGAAAAGCTGTTCAGCCGTGAAATCACCAAGAAAGAACAGGCTGATATGGGCACGCTGAAGAAAACCGTACGCGGTATCGTGGTGGTTCACCCGATGACTGCACTGGGCCGCGAAATGGGCCTGAAAGTCGTGACCGGATTCGCCAAAAAAGAATTTTAATGTCACGCCAACCCTCCCCTTCACAGGGGGAGGGTGCTATAAAATCACTTCCCTTGCGCACCAAACAATCTGCGTCCAAAATCCTCAATCTTGCGATTAATCAGCCGCATTTGCATCGTTTTGCTCCAGCTGGCCGAAATCCCCGCAGCTGACATCAGACGACGATACTGTTCTTCATCGAACGGCATAGAAAATGCGATGGAAATCGCTTCAGCGACCGACACCTCGCTGTTGCGGCTCATCAGTTCCAGAGGCCTGTCGCCACTGACATTTCCGGTCGCCACGACGCGATACAACCAGCCGCAGCGGCCGCTGTCTTGCAGTAACGGCGACAGATTTTTGCAGTCGAAAAAATGGTTCAGCTTGTAGCAGGGCGAGCGGGGTTGCGTAACCTGAATCAGCGCGTCGCCCCAGCGAAAAATATCGCCGATAAAGACATTTTCTTCCGTCATGCCCAGCGTGGAAAGGTTCTCGCCGAACGCGGGTGGATGAAAACGCTCTTCATCCTCGGGAAATTGCTGACGCAGCCAGGCGTAATGCTCGCGGGGAAAGTGGCACAGCGCGCGGTCAGTGCCCCCGTGGTAAGACGTTTCAGCCTGCTGATCGCCTTCCAGACCCAGCGACGTTAATGCCATGCCGCCGTTGACCTGACGTTTGGCAATCGCGCTGGGGGAATAGCCGGGATACTGCTCAATAGCACCAATATAAACGTCGGGATAATGCATAAGGTCTCCGCCACTCATCAGTCGTTGAGCTCAGCATAACCTGCATTAGAGGGTGTGAGTAGGAAGAATCATCCGGCGCGCCGTCGGGGAGACGCACGCCGGATGAAAGGGAATATCAGAACGTTTCCCAGTTTTCCTGGCTGGATTTATTCTGCACTGGCGGTAACGTCGGGCGACGCAGGGCATTGGCGGCAGGTGCGTGCTGCATGTTGCGGTTATCAGCGAGACGGAATACGGATACCGCCTGCGTCAGCGTGGCAGCCTGATCCTCAAGCGAATCGGCGGCGGCAGAGGATTGCTCAACCAGCGCGGCGTTCTGCTGGGTGGTGCTGTCCATCTCGACAATCGCCTGTGATATCTGCGCGATACCCCGGCTTTGCTCGTCAGACGCCGAGGCAATCTCACCCATAATATCGCGCACGTGAGAAACCGATTTCACGATGTCCTGCATGGTGCGGCCGGTGTTTTCCACCAGCTTTGCGCCGGTATTCACACGCTCAACCGACTCAGCAATCAGCCCTTCAATTTCCTTCGCGGCCTGCGCACTGCGTTGTGCCAGCGTACGGACTTCAGAAGCCACGACCGAGAATCCGCGCCCCTGCTCTCCGGCGCGCGCCGCTTCTACTGCGGCGTTCAGCGCAAGAATGTTGGTCTGGAAGGCAATACCGTTGATGACCGACGTAATTTCGGCAATGCGCTTAGAACTGCCGGAAATCTGCTGCATGGTATCGACCACGTCGCTGACCTGTTTGCCGCCGAGCGTGGCGGTACCGGACGCTTCACTGGCGAGTTTGCTGGCGTGATGGGCGTTATCGGCATTCTGTTTCACCGTTGCGCTCAGCTGTTCCATACTGGCTGCCGTTTCTTCCACGGCGGCTGCCTGTTGTTCCGTACGGGAAGACAAATCGGTATTCCCCGCCGCGATTTCTGCGGCAGCGTGGGAAACCTGCGTCACACCCGAGCGGATCTCATAAATCATGGTGCTGAGATTCTGGCTCATCGCCGACACCGCATTCATCAGCATACCCAGTTCGTCGCGGCGCGCCGTCGGATGGGCTGCCGTCAAATCGCCCTTGGCAATCAGCTCGGCGGTCTTCAGCGTATCGCGCAGCGGCTGGGTGATCTGGCGGGTAATGCGCCATGCGATCAGAATACCGGCCAGCAGAACGACGAGCGTGATCACCATCATCATCATTTGCGCGCGGCTGATATCGAGGTGCGTGTTCGCCAGTTCATTTTTGAAGATTTTTGCCACCAGCGTATTCATCTCACTGGCTTTGACTGACAGCAACTGCGAGTTTTTCTGCTCATCTTCATACGCGGGCATATAAGCGACGACGTGGCTTTTATAATTCGCCAGCGCACTCATCAGCGGAGCCAGAGTGGCCTGCTGGTTGGGCAGTAACAGGGCATTCAGTTTTTTGGCATTTGCCTGGGTTTCATCAATGGCTTTGAGCAGCGTGGCTTCGGATTCTTTATCCATGTTCAGCAGCAGGCCGCGCACGTAATAACGCACGCTGATAAGCTTCTGAACCACTTCCGCCAGAGACAGACGGATTGACGGATCGGCATCTTCCACGCGCAACTGATCCTGCAAACGTGTTACCACGGCTTCGGTTTCGGAAAGATTCCAGCTGGCACGCACGGCGTCTTTTCTGTCAACGGCCTGTTTAAAGGCGTTTTGTGCCTGCTGATATTCGCGGATTTTTACCGGTACCTGATCGAGATTTGCCTGGCTGGTGGCGTCCCATTCAAGCTTGCCTTTTGACTGAGCGATCAGCTGCGAAAGTGCGTCGATTTTCTCCTGATTTTGCTGGAGATACGTCGGTTCATATTTCAGCTGGTACAGCGTGCGGCTCAGGCGGGCGTCATTCAGCAATGCATTCATCTGATTACTGAAATCCACTTTTTCAGCGCGCTGGCTGATGTCATTTAATTTGACCATGCCCGCCACGGTGATCACGGCGGCGATCACTAACACTAACCCAAACCCCAGACCCAGTTTCGTACCGACTCTGAGATTATTCATCCACTGCGAAAGACCCGTGCCGTTACCCATAATCGTTCTCCGTAAAACATCCCTGCCAAAGTTGGCGGCTTTGTTACGCCTTTGTGAAGAATCTATCGGTAGATTTGGCGGTAAACTTAATAGGATCTGCGATGTATTTTTGATTAATGCGGGCGGTGTCTGAAAAGCGGGGAAACCAGGCGGATAATTCGCTGTAAAACAGTGATCAGAGTAACGTTTTTAGCAGAATAAGCAGGGCATAAAAAAGGCGGGTCACAGACCCGCCATTGGCGAAAACATCGTGCCCGTTAAGGGCGGCAGGGCGAAATTACTTCGCTTCAGCCAGACGTTTTGCAGCTTCGTCCCAGTTCACCACATCCCAGAAAGCTTTGATGTAGTCAGGGCGTTTGTTCTGATATTTCAGGTAGTAAGCGTGTTCCCAAACGTCCAGACCCAGCAGCGGGTAACCGGATGCGCCGGAAACGGCTTCGCCCATCAGCGGGCTGTCCTGGTTAGCAGTAGAAACAACGGCCAGTTTGCCGTCTTTCAGAACCAGCCACGCCCAGCCGGAGCCGAAACGAGTGGTTGCTGCTTTTTCAAACGTTTCTTTGAAAGCGTCAACGCTGCCGAAATCGCGTTCGATAGCCGATTTCAGTTCGCCCTGCAGGGTGGTGCCGGTTTTCAGGCCTTTCCAGAACAGGCTGTGGTTAGCGTGGCCACCTGCGTTGTTACGCAGTGCAACTTTCTTATCCGCAGGGACTTTGTCCAGGTTTGCGATCAGCTCTTCAACAGAAAGTTTTGCCAGTTCTGGCAGGCTTTCCAGTGCAGCGTTCGCGTTGTTCACGTAAGCCTGGTGGTGTTTAGAGTGATGGATTTCCATCGTCTCTTTATCGAAATGCGGCTCGAGTGCGTCGTATGCGTAAGGCAGTGATGGCAGTGAATAACTCATGTTCATCGTCTCCATAGTGTAGGGCGGCACCGTCATTGTGAGCACCGCGTAATCAGTCGGATCATTATAGTTAATTAAATGATATTGAAAATGATTATCTATGCTCCACCCTTTGTACGGGTACTCGTAAGCGCCTGTTATACGGGGCTTAGAACCAGATAACCGCAAACAATCCTAAATTGTCTAAAGGCACGTGAAGCTTAAAGCGTTAACGCAGTCTTTGCGGATGCGTATACACCGTCGCCCGGCCCGGTTTGCTGAAACCGACCAGCGTCAGGTGACATTTTTCGGCGACTTCGACCGCGAGTGTGGTGGCGGCGGAGACGGCGAACAGAATTTCAATGCCGCACATCGCGGCTTTCTGCACCATTTCATAGCTGGCGCGGCTGGAAACCAGCGCCGCGCCGGATGTCCAGTCATTCTGTTTTGCGCGCATACCCAGCATTTTATCCAGCGCCACGTGACGGCCCACGTCTTCACAGCCACCCAGTAATTCGCCCTGCGAGGTTATCCACGCGGCAGCGTGGGTACAGCCGGTCAGCTGGCCGATTTCCTGCACGGATTTCAGCTGATTCAGCGCGTTATCCAGATTCGCCAGCGCAAAGGTCTGGGTAAACGGCAGCGGCGCGAGCGGGCGGAACAGGTCACCCAGTTGTTCAATGCCGCAAACGCCGCAGCCGGTGCGTCCCGCCATGGCGCGGCGGCGCTCTTTCAGCCCGGCGAAACGGCGGCTCGATAACTCGATATTCACTTCAATCCCGTTACAGGTGGGTGTCACTTCCATCCCGAAAATGTCACCGGGGGATTCAATGATCCCTTCTGACAGCGAAAAGCCCAGCGCAAAGGCTTCCAGATCTTTTGGCGAGGCCATCATCACCACGTGCGAGATGCCGTTATAGACCAGTGCAACGGGCACTTCCTGAGCAATCCAGTCATCTTTGGGCTCATCAAGATGTGCGCGCTGCATCACCGTTTTTTGGCTCGCTCCGATGATCTGAGTCACTTTTTTATCATCTTTTTTGCCCAGTTCGTTTACTTGATGGACATCCATTAGTAATAACCTTATAAACATTCCGGCTACATAAGCCGTACAAACTGTCAGGACTTTAGGCCTTGATTTTACCGCTTACGCCACTGCGGCGGAAAGCGGCAATTTGAAAAGCAATGTGTTAACAAATGATGGGAAGGAGTCTTTCATGCAAGTCAGCAGAAGACAATTATTCAAAATATGTGCGGGCGGTATGGCCGGCACAACAGCGGCATTATTGGGGTTTGCCCCGACAATCGCGCTGGCGGAAACCCGCCAATATAAACTGCTTCGCTCGCGTGAAACCCGCAACAACTGTACGTACTGTTCAGTCGGTTGCGGGATGCTGATTTACAGCCAGGGCGACGGCGCGAAAAACGTCACTGAAAATATCTTCCACGTAGAGGGTGACGCCGATCATCCGGTCAGTCGTGGCTCCTTGTGCCCGAAAGGCGCAGGCGTGCTGGATTACATCCACAGCGAAGGCCGTCTCAGATATCCGGAATATCGCGCGCCCGGTTCTGATAAATGGCAGCGCATCTCATGGGATGAGGCGATTTCCCGTATCGCCCGCCTGATGAAAGATGACCGCGACGCCAACTTCGTCGAGAAAAATGACAATAACGTCACGGTTAACCGCTGGCTGACCACCGGCATGCTCTGTTCGTCTGCGGCCAGTAACGAAACCGGCCTGCTGGATCAGAAATTCACCCGTGCGCTGGGCATGGTGGCGATCGACTGCCAGGCGCGTCTGTGCCACGGCCCGACCGTTGCAGCGTTAGCGCCGTCATTTGGTCGCGGCGCGATGACCAACAACTGGGTCGATATCAAAAACGCCAACGTCATTCTGATTATGGGCGGAAACGCCGCAGAAGCGCACCCGGTCGGGTTCAAATGGGTGATTGAGGCAAAAACCAAAAATAACGCCAAAGTCATCGTCGTCGATCCGCGTTTCAACCGCAGCGCCGCCGTGGCTGATATCTATGCGCCGATCCGCGCCGGGTCTGACACCGCGTTCCTGCTGGGTATGATCAACTACCTGATCACGCACAATAAAATTCAGACTGAATACGTCCGTGAATACACCAACGCCAGCCTGCTGGTGCGTGAAGACTATGAATTTAACGACGGGCTGTTCAGTGGATTTGATGCGGCGAAAAAATCCTACAACAAAGAAAGCTGGCATTATCAGCTCGATGAGAAAGGCTTCGCGAAACAAGACAAAACCCTGCAGGACCCGCGCTGTGTCTGGAATCTGCTGAAAGAGCACGTTTCCCGCTACACGCCGGAACTGGTAGAGCGTCTGTGCGGCACCTCGAAAGAAGATTTCCTGCTGATCAGTTCCATTCTGGCGGAAACCTGCGCGCGCGATAAAACCTCGACCATTCTGTATGCACTGGGCTGGACGCACCACACCGGCGGCGCGCAAATCATCCGTTGTGCGGCGATGATCCAGCTGCTGCTCGGCAACATTGGTATGCCGGGCGGCGGCGTCAATGCGCTGCGCGGTCACTCCAATATTCAGGGCTACACCGACCTCGGTTTGCTGTCGCTGAACCTGCCGGGCTATATGCCTCTGCCGTCAGAAAAACAGACCAATTTCACCGATTACCTGCAACAGATCACGCCAGCGCCGCTGGTGGACGGACAGGTCAATTTCTGGAAAAACACGCCGAACTTCTTCGTCAGTATGATGAAAAGCTTCTGGGGCGATCACGCCACGGCAGAGAACGACTGGGGCTTTGACTGGCTGCCGAAATGGGACAAAAGCTACGACGTGATGCAGCAAGCCGAGCTGATGACGCAAGGCAAACTGAACGGTTATATCGTGCAGGGCTTCAACCCGCTGGCCGCGTTCCCGGACAAAAACAAATCCTCGCGTGCGCTTTCAAAACTGAAATACATGGTGGTGATCGACCCGCTGGTGACGGAATCCTCCAACTTCTGGCAAAACCACGGCGCAATGAACGACGTGCAGACCGCCGATATTCAGACCGAAGTGTTCCGCCTGCCGTCTTCCTGTTTCGCCGAAGAAAACGGCTCGATCGTCAACTCCGGCCGCTGGCTGCAATGGCACTTCCAGGCGTCTGAGCCGCCGGGTGAAGCGCTGCACGACGGTAAAATTATCGCGCGCCTGTTCATGAAACTGCGCGAGCTGTACCGGCAGGAAGGCGGTGCCAATCCGCTGCCGGTGATGAATATGGCGTGGGATTATCAGGATCCGCTCGACCCGCTGCCGGAAGAAATTGCCCGCGAAGCCAACGGCAAAGCGCTGGCCGATATCCATGACGATCAGGGCAATGTGCTGGCGAAAAAAGGCCAGCAGATTTCGACCTTTGCGCATCTGAAAAACGACGGCAGCACCGCCAGTTTCTGCTGGATTTACGCCGGCAGCTGGACCGAAGCCGGTAACCAGATGGCGCGCCGCGATAACGCCGATCCTTCCGGCCTGGGCTGTACGTCCGGCTGGGCGTGGTGCTGGCCGCTCAACCGCCGCATTCTGTATAACCGCGCCTCCGCCGACCCGCAGGGGCAGCCGTGGGATCCAAAACGCGAAATCATCCGCTGGGATGGCACGAAGTGGATTGGTTTTGACGTGCCGGATTACAGCGCCGCTGCGCCGGGTTCCGGCGTCGGACCGTTCATCATGCAACAGGAAGGCGTCGGGCGGTTATTCGCCACCGACAAAATGGCTGACGGCCCGTTCCCTGAGCATTACGAACCGATCGAATCGCCGATTGGCACTAACCCGCTGCATCCTTCGGTGATTTCGAATCCGGTGGCGCGTATTTTTGCCAGCGATCTGCCGAATATGGGCACCGCCAAAGATTTCCCGTATGTGGCGACCACCTATTCGATCACCGAACTGTTCCGCCACTGGACCAAACACGCGTTGCTGAATGCCATCGCGCAGCCTGAGCAGTTTATCGAGATCGGCGAAGGTCTGGCCGCCTCGAAAGGCATTGCGCAGGGCGACGAGGTGAAAGTTTCCTCGAAGCGCGGATTCATTGTGGCGAAAGCCGTGGTGACCAAACGCATCCGGCCTCTGACCATCGACGGCAAGCACGTCGATACCATTGGCATTCCGTGCCACTGGGGTTTTGAAGGCGCGACGCGTAAGGGCTATTTAGCCAACACGCTGACGCCGTCAGTCGGTGACGCTAACTCGCAAACGCCGGAGTTCAAGGCGTTCCTGGTTAACGTGGAAAAGGTCTAACGGAGGCGAATTATGGCAATGCAATCTCAGGACATACTTCGTAAGTCCGCAACCAACAGGTTCACGCCAGCGCCGCGTGCCCGCGATCATCAGCAGGAAGTGGCGAAACTCATCGACGTCACCACCTGCATCGGCTGTAAAGGCTGTCAGGTCGCCTGTTCCGAATGGAACGACCTGCGCGATGACGTCGGGATTAATACCGGCGTGTACGACAACCCGATGGATCTCAGCGCGAAATCCTGGACGGTGATGCGTTTCTCGGAAGTGGAACAAAACGGCAAGCTGGAATGGCTGATCCGCAAAGATGGCTGCATGCACTGCGCCGATCCGGGCTGTCTGAAAGCCTGCCCGGCGGAAGGCGCGATTTTGCAGTACGCCAACGGCATCGTCGATTTTCAGTCTGAACATTGCATCGGCTGTGGTTACTGCATCGCCGGTTGCCCGTTCAACATTCCGCGCATCAACAAACAGGACAACCGTGCCTACAAATGCACGCTGTGCGTTGACCGTGTGAGTGTCGGCCAGGAACCGGCCTGTGTGAAAACCTGCCCGACCGGCGCGATCCATTTCGGCACCAAAACCGCGATGCAGGATTTAGCCGCAGAACGCGTCAGCGAGCTGAAAGGCCGCGGATTTGAGCATGCCGGTTTGTACGATCCGCAGGGCGTCGGCGGCACGCACGTGATGTACGTGCTGCATCACGCCGACAATCCCCAGCTGTATCACGGCCTGCCGAAAGATCCGGCGATAAGCGCCGCAGTCACTTTGTGGAAAGGAGTCTGGAAACCGCTGGCGGCGGTCGGCTTCGCGGTGACCTTTGCGGCAGCGGCCTTCCACTTCCTCGGCGTGGGACCGAATTACGTCAAAGAGGAAGAGCACGCCGAAGAGGATAAACATGACGATGAGGAGAAACGGCCATGAAAAAAGAGAAGTTAATCCAGCGCTATAACCTGGTGGAACGCCTCAATCACTGGATCGTGGCGTTCTGTTTTGTGACGCTGGCGCTCAGCGGTATCGGCTTCTTTTTCCCGTCGTTTAACTGGCTGATGAACGTGTACGGCACCCCGCAACTGGCGCGCATTCTCCATCCGTTTTTCGGCGTGGTGATGTTCGTCTCTTTCCTCGGCATGTTCTTCCGTTACTGGAAGCACAATTTGCCGGAAAAAGACGACCTCGTGTGGGCGAAAAATATCGATAAAGTGCTGACCAACCATGAAGTTGGCGACACCGGTCGCTATAACTTCGGCCAGAAATGCGTGTTCTGGGCGGCGATCGGTTGTCTGGTACTGCTGATGGCCAGCGGCGTGATCATCTGGCGTCCGTGGTTTGCGGATTATTTCCCGATACCGCTGATCCGTCTGGCGCTGCTGGTGCATTCCGTGGCCGGTATCGGGCTGATTCTGGTGATCATCATGCACGTTTACGCCGCGACATGGGCGAAAGGGTCGATTTCGGCGATGACCGGCGGCAAAGTGCCGGTGTCATGGGCGAAGTATCACCATCCGCGCTGGTACCGTCAGGTGCGCGATGAAGAGCAGAAAAAAGAACAAGACGAGAGGAAAGCCGGATGAGCATCCAGATAGTTGCACAGGACTTGCTGGCTGACGGTAAAAAAACGGCGGGGGACATCCCGCCGGTACTGTTCGCTAACCTGAAAACGCTCTACCAGAACCGCGCCGGTCGTCTGAAAAAACTGGCAGAAGACAGCCCGCTCGACGGGTATCTGAACTTTGCGGCGTCAATTTGCGATGCGCAGCAGCAGGTGCTTGAGACGTTCCCGCTCGACATCAGTCTGAGTGACGAATTGCAAAAAGCCGCCGGTAAACCGCCGCTCGATTGCAGCCTGTTTCCGCGTACGCCGCACTGGCTGATGCTGCTGGACGCGCTGATTGCTGTCCTGAAGCCGGACGCTTCTGAGCCGGTACGCGCGGTGCTGGAAAGCCTTGAGCAGTCCCCGAACCTTCAGCGTGAAATGATGGCGACAGAACTGCTTTGCCAGGATTTCAAACACGTTCCGGCCGATCACGCCCCCTTTATCTGGGCCGCGTTATCCCTGTACTGGGCGCAGATGGCGGCACAATTGCGTGGCGTCGGGCGTGCGGATTACGGCGAGAACCGTCAGTTCTGCCCGGTTTGCGGCAGCATTCCTGTGTCTGCGGTGATCACGGCCAGCGGTCTGCGCTATCTGCACTGCAATCTGTGCGAAAGCGAATGGCATGTGGTGCGGGCAAAATGCAGCAACTGTGACGAGATGCAACATCTCAACCTGTGGTCCATCGACGATGAACAGGCAACGGTAAAAGCCGAAGCCTGCGATGACTGCGGCGCCTATCTGAAACTGATTTATCAGGATAAAGATCCGCAGGCAGACGCCGTGGCAGATGACCTCGCCACGCTGTTGCTCGACGACCGCATGGAAGACAAAGGTTTTTCCGGCAGCGGCATTAACCCGTTCCTGTTTCCCGCACAATAACCTGTAAAACTGGCCGCCGTGACTGGTAAACCCCGGCACGGCTGCTAGCTTTAAATAAGGTTCCGGCGAAATCGAGGAGGGTCTGATGAAGTTGATCGGCAGTTACACCAGCCCGTATGTACGTAAAATCTCGGTGATGTTGCTGGAAAAAGGCATCCCGTTTGATTTCATTAACGACACGCCCCACGAACCGGGCTGCAAAATCACCCAGTTTAATCCCCTTGGAAAAGTCCCCGCGCTGGTCACCGACGAGGGTGAAATTTTTTATGATTCCCCGATCATTGCGCAGTTTATTGAGCTGATGAACGTTGCGCCCACGCTGTTGCCGTGGCAGCCGCTGGAAGCTCTGCGGGTGAAGCAAATTGAAGCGCTGGCCGATGGCGTGACCGACGCCGCCGTGGCGTTAGTGCTGGAAGGCCGTCGCGATGCCGATAAACGTAACGAAGCCTGGGTGTTGCGTCAGCGGGAAAAGCTGCTGCGCGGGCTGGATGCGCTGGAAAAACTCGCCGAAAAACGCACACTGCTCAACTCGGAAAGCCTGAACGTCGCCGATATCGCGGTAGCCTGTTCTCTGGGCTACATCAATTTTCGCCGTATCGCGCCCGGCTGGTGCGTTGAGCGTCCTGAGCTGATAAAACTGGTCGAGCGCCTGTTTCAGCGTGAGAGTTTTGCGCGCACGACGCCACCCGGAAGCGGTAACGCCAGCTTTATCGCAAAAAAGGTGTGAGGCCGCTCGAAGAGTTCTCTTTACATCCCGCGGGTTAACCAACCACTGCCTAAACTTTACGCAGCGCTCTGCTATTACCTGCTGCATAAAGGAGTTCCATCATGGCTTATGATAAAAATCCTCATGCCGTCAAACCGGAAGAATACGGTTTCCCGCTCAAACTCAAAAAACAATACGACAACTTCATTGGCGGTGAATGGGTCGCGCCGGTAAAAAATGAGTATTACGACAACCTGACGCCGGTGACCGGCGAAGTGCTGTGCAAAGTCGCCAGTTCCAGCACTGACGACGTCGATCTGGCGTTGGACGCCGCCCACAAAGCCAAAGACGACTGGGGCAAAATGCCGGTACAGCAACGGGCAAACCTGCTGCTCAAAGTCGCCGATCGTATGGAACAAAACCTCGAACTGCTGGCAAACGCCGAAACTTGGGATAACGGTAAACCGATCCGCGAAACCAGCGGCGCAGACGTGCCGTTAGCCATCGACCACTTCCGCTATTTCGCCTCCTGCGTGCGTGCGCAGGAAGGCGGTATCAGCGAAATCGACAGCGACACCGTCGCCTATCATTTCCACGAACCGCTGGGCGTGGTGGCGCAAATTATCCCGTGGAACTTCCCGCTGCTGATGGCCTGCTGGAAAATGGCGCCGGCGCTGGCGGCAGGGAACTGCATCGTGCTCAAACCGGCCAAACTGACGCCGCTTTCCGTCTTGCTGCTGATGGAAATGGTGCAGGACATTCTGCCTGCGGGCGTCATCAACGTGGTTAACGGCGCGGGCGGCGAAATCGGTGAATATCTGGCGACGTCCAAACGCATCGCCAAAGTGGCCTTTACCGGTTCGACCGAAGTCGGCCAGCAAATTGCCGGATACGCGGCGCAAAACCTGATCCCAGCAACGCTGGAACTGGGCGGTAAATCCCCGAATATCTTCTTTGCGGATGTGATGGACAAAGAAGACGAATTCTTCGATAAAGCGCTGGAAGGCTTCGCGCTGTTTGCCTTCAATCAGGGCGAAGTCTGTACCTGCCCGAGCCGCGCGCTGGTGCAGGAATCCATTTATGAACGCTTTATGGAACGCGCCATTAAACGCGTCGAAGCCATTAAAACCGGTAATCCGTTAGACATGGAAACGCAGATGGGCGCGCAGGTGTCTGCCGGGCAGATGAAAACCATTCTGGATTACATCGAAATCGGTAAAAAAGAGGGCGCGGAAGTGCTGACCGGCGGCGCGAAGAAAAAACTCGAAGGCTCGCTGAACGAGGGTTATTACCTGCAACCGACCATTTTGCTGGGTAAAAACAATATGCGTGTTTTCCAGGAAGAAATCTTCGGACCGGTGCTGGCGGTGACGACGTTTAAAGATATGGATGAGGCGCTGCAAATCGCCAACGATACAGCGTATGGATTAGGGGCGGGCGTCTGGAGCCGCGATGGCAACGTGGCGTACCACATGGGGCGCAACATTCAGGCGGGCCGCGTCTGGACCAACTGCTATCACGCCTATCCGGCGCATGCGGCGTTCGGCGGTTACAAACAGTCCGGTCTCGGGCGGGAAACTCACAAAATGATGCTGGATCACTACCAGCAAACCAAATGCCTGCTGGTGAGTTATTCGAGTAAACCGATGGGACTTTTCTAAGTTTTAACGGGGCTATTTTGCCCTGGTATTTTGAACCCGGACTGTACTCAGAATCCTCACGTACCTAGTGTACGCTCCGGTTCTTCCGTGCAGTCCGTGTCCACACTCCCTGCGCCAATAACGCCCCGGCACCGGCGTTGTTGGCATTTTTTACATCACACTACGCTGTTCGTCGGCAGCACTACCTGACGGCTGCGCAGGAAAACCACCACCAGCGCCAGCCAGGCGAGGCCGCTTATCAGGTTGAACAGGTTAAACATCCCCGCACCGCCTTCGACGTAAGCCACTTTCGCCAGCTCAATCCCGACCGTGAAAATCATCATGCTGATGACGCCCATCGCGGCAGACACTGTGCCTTTGCTCATGTCGCTGGAAAACAGCGTCAGACGGTACAAACCGGCATTCGCCACGCCAATCCCGAACGCGTACAGGCTCAGACCGGCGGTCATCCACAGGTACGCATGCGCGGAAAACAGTGTCGCCGCGGCTGCAATCATCAGGCCAATCACCATCGGCCCTGCGCCCAGTTTGATCAAATAATCCACCGTGCGCTTACCGCTCAGGCGCGCCAGTGTAACGTTACCGACGATCAGCGCGCCGAAAATCGGCACCTGCAGCAGACCGTAATCGTAGGTCGAAAGACCTTCACCGCTGATCAAAATCACCGGCGACTGCGCAATCCACGTCAGCAGCGGCAGGCTGGCAAAACCAATCGCCAGCGCGCCACACACGAACTGACGGTTCTTCAGCACGTGTTTATAATCGCGCAGCAGACTTGGCATGGAGAAAGGTTCGCCGAGGCGGGACGCTGTTTCAGGCATCGATTTCCACAACCCCCACAGCGCGATGGCCGCGAGTGCGGCGAAAATCACAAACATCGACTGCCAGGGGGCGACGTGGATCAGTGCCGCACCGGCCAGCGGCCCGAGCAACGGCGCAATCAGCGCGACGTTCGCCATCATGGCGGTGATTTTAATACACACCGATTCCTCGAAGGATTCCTGTATCGCGGCGTAACCCACGGCCCCGATAAAGCACAGGCTAATGCCCTGCAGGAAACGCATCACCATAAACTGCTCAATGTTTTGTACAAACAAAATAGCCAGACAGGTGATGATGAAGAAGATGACGCCAGTGAGCATCACCGGACGACGCCCGCGGCGGTCGGACAGCGGCCCGAGCAGCCATTGCAGGAACATGCCGCCCGCCAGATAAGCCGTCATGGAGGTCGGCACCCACTCTTCTCCTGCATTGAAATTCGCCACCACGGCCAGCATGCCGGGTTGGATCATATCGTTGCCGATATAAGTGGCGAACTCAAAAAGCACCAGACAAAGAGGGAACAAAAGCGCCTGCCGACCCAGAAGGGACGCAGTATTTGGAGAATTATGCATTTTTAGTTATTTCACAGACGTAAGGCTAATCGGTTGAAAATTAGCAGAAAATAAGAGACTGTCCGGGCGGGTTTCGCAAGCGAGGCAGTAATACCGGCTATTTTGCCGATTATTTGAGCGTAACGCAATCACCGGATTCACGTTCAGCACAATCTGAGAATGATACTTTTGCCTTGTTAGCCCTCTCAAAGCTGGCTAGGCTGCAAACAACACATCAACAGGAAGGAATTTGCAGGTAATGAGCGAAAAAATAAGCTGGATAGATAATCTGCGCGCGCTCGCCTGCATGATGGTGGTGATGGTTCACGCCAGCACGTCACTGGTGGTCAATTTCGCTGCGGTGCATACCGCGGAATGGACGTTGGCTAACCTGCTCAATTCGGCTTCGCGTGTCTGTGTGCCGCTGTTTTTCATGATTTCCGGCGCATTGTTTTTTGGCGAAAAGAGCGCGCAAAAACGGCATTTTCTGCGCGTCACGTTATGCCTGCTGTTCTACAGCGCCGTCTCGCTGATTTATATTCTCACGATGACAAAAATCGGATTTTGGCCGTCTCTGCGACTGATCCTCGAAAAACCGGTGTTTTATCATCTTTGGTTTTTCTACGCGATCATCGTAATTTACCTGCTTTCCCCGCTGATTAACGTTAAAGCCGTCTCCGGAAAATATCTGCTGATCGCCGGGCTTCTGCTCGGCGTTCTGGCGAACCCGCAACTTCCGGCCATCACGTGGCAGAAAATCCACCTCCTGCCGCTGGATTTGTACATCAGCGGCGATACTTTCTATTACGTGCTCTATGCCCTGATGGGGCGCGCCCTCAGCCAGCTGCATACCGATAAAACGCCGGTCACGCTGGCGGCCAGCGGCATGTTCATTCTCAGTACGCTGGCGGTTGCGACGGGCACTTACCGGCAAATGCAGATTAACCAGAACTTCGCCGACACGTTTTACGTCTACAGCGGCCCGCTGGTCTTTATCTCCGCCATCTCGCTATTTATCATTTTCAAAAATGCGCTGACTCACCGCATCCTGCCGGGATTTGCGCTGATCTCCCGCCATTCACTGGCCATTTACGGCTTTCATGCCCTGATCATCATTGGCCTGCGCAGCCTGCATCTCGATTTCCCACACTATCCGCTGCTGAATATCGCGTACCTGTTTATCTGCGGCCTGGGCGGCGGTTTATTACTGGCGATGGGGCTGGGGAAAATAGACAGACGGAACTGGGTGAGCTGAATGAGAAAGAATATTTATTATCGATGCGAATAATCGTGCGTTATATTATTAATTACTGCGTGCATTTTTATTATGATAAGAATGCACCTCATGACGATTAATCTATTTCATTATCTTTGCCCTATTTTTACGGATACTCTTTATTTTCATTTATTCGGGCAAAACATAATGACATCCTGGCTGCCTTTTGAAATAAACGGTGAGGTTTATACGCTGGAGCATCTGCGTGCTTCAACGATTATCGCGGTAAGGCCTGCCAGTCATGATTATCCTGTCCGTCAGTTGCGGGTCTATATTGTTTATACTGATCATTGCTTTACGGCGCATCAGGCTGAGTCAGAACTCTGGATATATCCGCACAGCCCTGGTAAGCACCGGCGATATTTCTGCCGGGAAAGGTATTCTTATTCCTACCGCTTACCCGAACTTATTAATAAACTGATCGGCGATAACGCAATATTGGGCAGCGCGCCGCATCAGCATCATGAAACTTTTTATTACCTCGAAGAACATTATATGGGTGTGGATTATTGTTTGTTTTTTGATATAACAAAAAATAATCATCCTGAGAATGATATACGGTTAAAAGTGATCACAGGTTATCCGAGAGAGAAATGGGCCGGGCCGGTTGGGGTAAACGGGCGATTCAGTTTCTGGCATATTTTTGATGCCAGAATGAAAGGATTGAAACTGCCGACAAGGCGCAGATAGCAAAAAAGCGACTCAGGGTCGCTTTTTTGTTTTTAACAGCTTCAGGCGGAGGTCTTTAGATTTTCATCCTGTCGCGGCACGGCCAGCGGCCTTTACAGGCAGACACTGACGTACTGTTTAGCCCGGCTATTCAGTCCCACAAACCGTCAGTGGGTAAAATTTTACTCACTTATTGCTCAGCTTGCAATCAGCCTTATGTCACCCCCACCGTTCCTGCGCCCGCCTCAATTGCCTTGCAGATGAAAACCCGGCAGCGAGGGCGGCTTTTTCGATACCCGCGCCTTGTTGCAGGCGTTGTTGGGCGACGGCGATGCGCAGTTGTTCGTGGTAGTCGCGCACGCTGATGCCCAGATGCTGGCGGAACAAACGGGTGAGATGGCGGCTACTGATGTGCGCTCTGGCGGCGACGTCTTCCACCTGCCAGGGGGATTCCGGTTCGGCGGCCATCAGGTTTTGCGCGCGGTGCACGGCAGGGTGCAGGTGATTGCGGTAACGCAGCCACGGGGAAAGCTGCGGATCATCGCCGGCGCGGCGGAAATAGACCACCATTTCGCGGGCGACATCCAGCGCGGCCTGCGGCCCGGAATGTGTGGCGATAAGATGCAGCGCCAGATCGATACCGGCGCTGATGCCCGCACTGGTCAGCACGAAACGGTCCTCAACAAATATCCGGTTATCTTTCACCTGGGCAGCAGGCACCTGCTGGCGTAAGCGCTCGATCACGTCGTGGTGCGTGGTGCACTGATAGCCGTCGAGCAGCCCGGCTTTTCCGGCCAGCAGGCTGCCTGAGCAGATGCACACCAGCGTTAAATTTCCCGCTTCAATCGCGCTTTTCTGCTGATGCAGCCAGTCGCAGGCTGTTTGCGCGACCGGTGAGGCGAAGTTTTCGGCGGATTCCGCCACCCCCGGCATGATCAAAATACTGCCCCCGGGCAGACTTTCCGGCAGCGGCTGTAAATGGCTGACCGTCAGACCGGTCGACATCACGACTTCCGGCTGTGGCCCGATGTAATGCAGCGTAAATTGCCCGGCCAGCCGTAGCGCTTCCGCCGGGCCGGCGAGATCTAACGCCATCACGCCGGGGAGCGTCACAAAGTAGACATGTCGCTGCATAGTGTTGATCCGTGTGCAGGGGAAAACGCTATCTTCACACAGCGCGGTCGAGTTCCGCCAGCGCACCGGCTACGTCGGTGATAGTGGCAAAGCGGTCATCGAGCACCAGTTCGGTTCGCAGTTTGATCTCCTGTGCGCTCAGCGTGACGCCGCTGGCGTGGGTCATCGGGAAGGTCAGCGTCGCTTCTGTCACGAACGTCACCGAGTAACCGAGATCGGACGCCACGCGTGCCGTGGTTTCACAGCACTGTTCGGTACGCATTCCGGCGATGATCAGATGCGTGATGCCGTTTTCACGCAGCCAGCCGTCGAGGCCGGATTCGGTCAGGGAATTGTGGACGTGTTTATGCACCACATGTTGCGGCTGATGACTAAGAAAAGACATCGGCGTTACCAGCCCGGAATCCAGCGAAAACACGCCATCCGGATTGACGTGAAAGACGTCGATGACCGGCACGTCGCGGGCCTGACAGCCGTCGATCAGGCGGGTTAGGGCGGCACTGAAAGCCGGTAAATCATCCTGCTGCCAGAAATCTTTTTGTTCGAAGGAACGCTGAACGTCGATGTTTAACAGGGCGCTGTGTGCCATTTTCGGACTCCATCAGATGAGTGTGAAGCCAGTTTGCGCCTGAAACAGTTAAGGGAGAATGCCAAAAACGGACATGATGCTGACAGGGACGGACGATCTGCATCATCCGCCGGAAGGAGAATGTTTTAATCAGAGTTTCTGGTCGGCACGCCAGTGGTAATAATCGATATGATCGGCCTGGAAATTGGTGGTTTCAGCGTCGCCGGTCAGGCGGTAGGCCAGCTGGAAGGCAAAATCGAATGCCAGCCCTAATCCTTTGCCGCTCAGTAAGTTGCCGTCTTCCACGAAGGACTGATTGACGTACACGCCGTCTTTCACATCTTTGTATAAATCGCCGGAACAGACGTAGCGACGCCCTTTCAGCAGACCGTTTCCGCCCAGCACGCGGGCGGCCGCGGAGCACAGCGGGCAGATCAGTTTACCGGCCTCGTCGTGACGGCGGACAAATTCCACCACCTCTTTGCTGGCCGCCAGCGCCACCGATCCTTCCGGGCCGCCGGGCATCACCACGGCATCGAATAAACGGTCGCCCTGCGCGGAAAGCAGTGCGTTAGCCTGCATCTGAATGCCGTGATAGGTGCGCAGCGTCAGGCTTTTCTGGCACGCCAGCGTAGTGACCTGAATGTCCAGCCGCTCGAGAATATCGAGCACAATCACCGCTTCGCCTTCTTCAAAACCGTCGGCCAGCAGCAGGGCGACCTGCTTTTTCGCGTTGTCCTTCACCATAATGCAAATGTCCTCTGAGGTTAAAAATCAGAGGACATCATAAAATGAAACGACGTTTTGATAATGTGAGTGAGGTGGCAGACTAGAAAACCAGCTGCACTTTCGAGGCTTTGGATTTATCCAGCGCGAATTCCAGCGCATCCACCAGACTTTCCTGCGGGAATTCCGCAGACAATAAAGGCATCGGATCGACGGTTTTATTCGCCAGCCATTCCACTGCCGTGTTGAATTCTTCCGTGAAACGGAAGCTGCCGACCCAGTTAATTTCTTTAGCAATCAGCATCATCAGTGGAAATTCATTCACTACCGGCCCCATGCCGACCTGCACCAGCGTGCCGCGTGCGCGGGTCACTTCCAGACAACGGCGGATGGAAGACGGATGGCCGGAGGCGTCAAAGGAGACATCGAAGAAGCCTTTCTCTGCCTGATATTCGCTGAAATCGCCCTGCGCGGCGTCCAGCGCTTTGCTTGCGCCAACCGCCAGTGCCAGCGTGCGGCAGCGTTCGCTCGGGTCAGTCACCACGATCTGCGCCGCCCCTTTGGCTTTCGCCGCCAGCACGATCAGGCAACCAATCGGGCCGACGCCGGAAACAAACACGGTTTTGCCATGAATATCGCCCGCCTGATTCACGGCATGAATGGCGACGGCCAGCGGTTCGGCGAACACCATCAGACTGTCGCTGACCTGATTGTCGTAAGGAATACACTGATCGCTGTCGACAATTTTATACTGCGTGAACGCGCCGTTGATGTGCGGAAAATACATCGCGCTGCCGAAAAACTTCATGGTCGTACACTGATTTTCGTCACCGGACAGGCAATATTTACAGGCTCTGCACGGTTTACTCGGATTGAGCGCCACTTTCTGGCCGGGCTGCAAATTCGGGTTATCCGATTTCTCCACCACGCCGACCACTTCGTGCCCGAGCACCATCGCCTCGCGCACTTTGAAATCACCGACCGCGCCGTGTTCGTAGTAATGCAGATCCGAGCCGCAGATGCCGCCGCGGGTCACTTTCACCAGCGTGCCCTGGCCGGTGTAATCGAGGGTCTGGTTGATCACCGCGACGTCTTTTTTCCCGGTGACGACGCAGGATTGTGTGGCAATAGTCATGGAATTCTCGCTCTTTAAAGGGCCTGATTGGCTCCAGTAAAGAGGGTTTACCGATCCGAAAACGTGACCGCCATCACTTTGCGCCGTGTTACGAAAACCTGTTACCCATAACTTGAACGGACTCAACCTTTCCCGGCGGATTTATCACGCTTGCGCGCCGGAATGCTCAGGATCAGATGCGTAATCACACCGCCCGCCAGTCCCCAGAATGCCGAACCGATGCCCAGCAGCGTGACGCCGGATGCGGTGATCAGAAAGGTGATGATTGCCGCGTCGCGCTGACTTTCGTTTTCCAGTGCGCGGTACAGGCTGCCCGCAATGGTGCCGAGCAACGCCAGCCCGGCGATGGTGTGGATCAGTACTTCCGGCAGCGCGGTAAACATCATGCCAATGGATCCGCCAAACACGCCTGCAATCAGATAAAAAACGCCTGCCGCAACGGCGGCCATATAGCGTTTTTTCGGATCGGGATGGATATCCTCGCCCATACAAATTGCGGCGGTAATGGCGGCGATACAGACGGTAAAACCGCCGAACGGGGCCAAAACCAGCGCCGTCAGCGCCGTCCATGAAATCAGTGGTGATACCGGCAGGTTGTAACCGTGGGCTTTCAGCGTGGCAATGCCTGGCGCGTTCTGCGACGCCATGGTGACGATAAAGAAAGGAATGCCGATGCCGATAATCGAAGACAACGTGAAATGGGGCATGACAAACGCCGGTGCGGCGAACGTCAGCGACTGGCCGTGCAGGGCGATGTCGCCCTGCCATCCGGCGGCAATCAGCCCGGCGGCCAGCGCGAGCACCACCGCATAGCGCGGCAGGGCGCGTTTCGCCAGCAAATACACCAGACACATGCTGCCCGCGAGGGCAAAATTGCTTTGCAGCGAGGTAAACGCGTTCAGCCCGAAGCGCAGCAGAATGCCGCCCAGCATGGCCGCCGACAGCGCCTGCGGAATGTAATGCATCATTTTGGCGAACAGGCCGGTCACGCCGCACAGCAGGATCAGGCCGGTGGCAAACACAAACACGCCAATGGCCTCGTTAATCGAGGTGCCGGGCAGGCTGGTAACCAGTAACGCCGCGCCGGGCGTTGACCAGGCAGTCACCACCGGCGTGCGGTAATAGAGCGATAAACCGATGCTGGTGACGCCCATACCCAGCCCGAGCATGCTCAGCCAGCCGCCAATTTGCGCCACGCTGGCGCCCGCGGCTTCCGCCGCCTGAAAGATAATCGCCGCCGAGCTGGTGTAACCCACCAATACCGCGACAAATCCGGCGATGACCGCCGAAAACGTTAAATCCTGCCAACTGAAACGCGAGGCCATCTGTGAAAATCCTTCTGGTTACCGGACGCTGACGTTATGCTGTTGTGCGTTATAGCGCACACCTGTTGCGCTCAAGATATCACTGTGCGTTATAACGCACAATCGCGATGAACGATCATCGTCGCAGAGGAGACACAATGCAGGAACTTACCCGCCATATTGGTAGCCAGCTGAAAGCCGTGCGCAGCGAGCGCGGCTGGAGCCTCAGCCAGACGGCAGAACAGACCGGTGTCAGCAAGGCGATGCTCGGGCAGATTGAGCGCGGCGAATCCAGCCCGACCGTCGCGACGCTGTGGAAAATCGCCAGCGGCCTGAACGTCTCGTTTTCGGAATTTCTCGAAACACCGCCCGCGCAGTCGGCGGCGTTGCATCGCCACGGCGTACTGACCACGTTCAACAGTGACACGTCGGGAATGCGTGTGGTGCCGCTGTTTCCGTTCGATACCACGCTGCGCATGGACATGTTTGTTATCGATCTCGAGCCGGACGGGTGCAGTGAATCCACACCGCACGAAGCCGGCGTGATTGAGCATGTGATTGTTATTGAAGGCGAACTGACGCTGACCGTCGATGGCGTCACGCGTGTGCTGCGCGCCGGTGAAGCCCTGCGTTTTGCTGCCGATTGTCCGCATGCATACCGCAACAACAGCGGGCATTCCGTGCGTTTCCACGACCTGATACATTACCCGCAGTCACGTCCGTAACGTTTTCTATTTGTGAGGAGAATGCTCTGATGAGCCAGTCGCAAGATGTTGTGATCCGCCCGTTAATGCCCGCTGACCGCGAAAGCTGGGAGGTTCTCTGGCGCAGTTATCTGGATTTTTACCAGTCAAAACTCGATCCGGCTCAGTTTGATTACACATTCGAGCGGCTTTCGCAGCCTGACTACGCCAGCATGTTCGGTTTTGTGGCACAATGTCAGGGCAAACTGGTCGGGCTGGTGAACTGCATTAATCACGATCACGGCTGGCATATGCGCCAGGTGGTTTATTTGCAGGATTTATACGTCGATGACAGTGCGCGCAAGCTGGGGATCGGGCAGAAACTGATTGAGGCGGTCTACGCGTACGCTGATGAAAACGACAAAGCCAACGTCTACTGGATGACGCAAACCACCAACCACACCGCCCGCAAACTTTACGACCGGGTGGGGCAGACCACTAACTTTATGAAATACGTCCGTTAAAGCGGCTTGCGCAGCGTCATTTTCGTGGTGACGTAACCGAGGCTGGCGTACAGCGCCTGCGCAGCGGGATTGCTGGCGAACACATTGAGTTCGATCGCCGCACTGCCCAGTTCACGCAGGCGCTGTTCCATCAGCCGGAATGCCGCAGCGGCATGGCCCTGACGGCGAAACTGCGGATAAATCATCAGCTCATAAACGAAGGCGCTGTGTACTCTGTAGCGCTCCACGTTGGCGAACCACAGATAGCCGACCCTGTCATTTTGCGCGTCGGTTTTGATCTCATAAAGATAATGTTCCGGCGTCTCAATCCCTTGCGGCAACGACGCCTGAATGGAGTGACGGGCGCGTTCCAGCGCGGTATCGGCGGCCCAAAGACCGGCAGTCACATTCTCCCCGGCGTAATCTTTTGCCAGCAGTTCGGCAAATTCGTCATAGAACGCCGCGTTCATTGGCACTAATACGGTCATCATTTCCCTCTGAATTATTTTGCAGTATCCGGTTTTTTATAAGGCGTTACGTAGCATTCACTGATGGTCGTCGAATGGGCTTCGGCCTGCGTGATGATGTAGCCTTTTTCGGTCAGCGCCACAGAACTGTACGGCGTCTGATTGTCTTTATCGGCCACCACGTTTTCAAATGACTGAATAATCTTAGCTTTATCGTCTGCCCGCGCCGGATCATCCAGCCCTTCGACCTGAATCATCGCCTGCTTAAACTGATTGCTGAATGAGGTTTTGCCGATCCGGCTTTCAATGATCGCCTTGATATTAACCGTGACGTTATTACCCAGCAAAAACAGCGTATTACTCTGGTAAATCAGCATGTTTTTGCGCTTCGACACCACAAAGCCGTTCTCGATAACCTTCATTTTTTTGTTATCAGCGTAGATGACTTCGTCGAGGCAAATGGTCTTGTCCCCCACCTTAAACTGGCTGAAGCGGGTTTTGATTTCTTTCGGCGTCGATGCCGCCTGCGAGCACAGCGGTGCGAGCAGCAACAGAGGTAAAAGCCATGACTTCATAGGAGTTTCCTGAACAGGTCTGAATCAGCCGACATAACAGCAGTATAGGGAGCCGTGGGCAGGATGCGAACGTTTATCTTTTCGCGACGGATTTTTACCGTTGTGGCTAAAGCATCCTCAGTCTGTGCCGATAATTCAGACGATAACGGAATTCCTGCTCATCCTCAGAGGCCACGTATCAGGGACAGATAACCCATTTTTCACAGTGAGTTTTTCACAGCACGTTGACTGTTCCGGGGAGTTTTATGAGTCAGATTCAGGCGTTCTCACCTGCGGCCACGGCTGCGCCAAAGAAGCATGTACACCCACAGAAACCGCCGATGCGTACCCGCACGCTGATGCTGATCGTCGGGCTGCTTACCATCAGCCTGGGTTATAGCATCACGGTCGGCTTGCTCAGCTGGCAGTCGGCCAACCAGCAGCGCGACATCGCCCGGCGTTATCTCCAGCAAACCGCCAATACCGACGGCTATCTCGCCCGTCAGAAACTCGACACCGCCCTCTATGCCGCCCGCGATCTGGTGCAAAGCATGGTAAGCCTGCGCGAAGCCGGGCATGCCGACCGCAAACTGGCCGATACCTTGCTGCAAAATGCGTTGAAAAATCACCCGGATTTTCTGTCGATGTCACTGGCCTGGGAGCCGGATGCGTTCGACGGGAAAGACGCTGACTTAGCCGCACAGGCAGGGCAGGATCCGGATGGCCGTTACGTCCGTTATGTTGACCGCGACACCAGTGGCAACGTGGTGCTGCACAACCTCACCGATTATGAAACGCCGGGCAGCGGCGATTACTATCTGCTGCCGCGCAAACTCAAAAAAGAGGTGATTCTTGAGCCGTACAGCTACCCCTACAACGGCGTGGAAACGCTGCTGACGTCGATCGCGGTACCGATCATCGTGGAGGGAAAATTCCTCGGTTCGGTCACGGCGGATTTCTCGCTGCAAACCTTGCAGACCATGGTCAACGGCATCAAACCTTATCAGGGCACCGGCTACGCGATGCTGTTTTCGCAGTCCGGCCATTATCTTTCTTCGCCAAAAAAAGATCAGGTCACGCAGAAGCTGGAAAACGATGCGCCGCTGTTGAAAAGTATTCAGACCGGCCAGCCCTACAGCAGCGAACAGCAGGATCCGGTGCTGGGTGAAAACGCCTTTGCCGAGTTTGTACCGATTCAGATTGGTGATACCGGTACACCCTGGATGCTGGGCATCGTTGCGCCGGTCAACGCGGTGATGAAGGAAAGCACGCGCCAGCTCTATTCCGCGCTGGTGCTGATGGTGCTGAGCATTGTGGTGGTGTTTGCGGTGCTCAGCATTATCTTTACCCGCAAAGTGTTGCGCCCGGTCGGCGGTGAGCCGGCAGATGCGGCGAAAATCGCGCTGACGGTGGCCGATGGCGATTTAACGCATCCGATCCTGACGCAGAAAAACGACCGCACCAGCATCTTCTTCGCGCTGCAAACCATGCAGGCGCAGTTGCGCCACGTGGTCACGGACATTATTTCCACCAGCCATGCGGTCGGCAGCGGCGCGTCGCAGATTGCGGCAGGAAATATCGATCTGGCCTCGCGCACCGAACAACAGGCGGCGGCGCTGGAAGAAACGGCGGCGAGTATGGAGCAGCTCACCGCTACCGTAAAACAGAACGCCGATAACGCGCATGTCGCCACGGAACTCACTGAAAATGCCACCACGATTGCCGGTAAAGGCGATCGCATTATGTCTGACGTTGTCGGCATTATGGGCGAAATAGACGACAGTTCCCGTCGCATTTCCGACATTACATCGGTGATTAACGGCATTGCCTTCCAGACTAACATTCTGGCGCTGAACGCGGCAGTGGAAGCTGCACGGGCAGGGGAACAGGGGCGCGGATTCGCGGTGGTGGCCTCGGAAGTGCGTAGCCTGGCGCAACGCAGCGCCGATGCGGTCAAAGAGATTTCCGCGCTGATCGCAGAATCGACCTCACGCGTCGATCACGGTGTCGGGCTGGTGAAAAATGCCGGTGAGACGATGAAAGAGATCATGAAGGCCATCACTGACGTGCGTGACATCATGAGCGAAATCGTCTCGGCGTCGGACGAACAGTCGCGCGGCATCAGCCAGGTGACGCAGGCCGTGCACGAAATGGACGGCGTCACCCAGCAAAACTCGGCGCTGGTTCAGCAGGCGTCTGCCGCCTCTGCGTCTCTCGAAGATCAGGCCCGCCGCCTGAATGAGATCGTTCAGGTGTTCCGGCTGAAATAACGCTTCACCGCCTTCTGCCTCCGGGTGGAAGGCTTTTTAACGACACACCCCGCTTTCTGCGCTATGTTTTTGTTCCTTTGTTTGATTTCTTTCAGGAGTTTGCCATGAGCCAGCCTTCGCTGATTTTGTATTCCGACGCCAATTTTTACAGCCCTTACGTGATGTCCGCTTTCGTCGCGCTGACCGAAAAAGGCATCCCCTTCGAACTGGAAAAGGTGGATCTGGCTGACGCGGAGAACCTGAAAGAAACCTATTCGGCGATTTCCGTGACCCGCCGCGTACCGACGTTAACCAACGGGAGCTTTGTGTTATCCGAATCTTCCGCGATTGATGAATATGTCGATGAGCTGTTTCCCGCCCCGACGTTTCCTGCCATTTATCCGGCTGATCCTGAAAACCGCGCCAAAGCCCGCGAAGTTCAGGCCTGGTTGCGCAGTGATCTGATGCCAATCCGCGAAGAACGGTCCACTGAAGTGGTGTTCGCTGGCGCGAAACGCCCGCCGCTGACAGCCAAAGGCCAGCAGGCCGCCGAAAAACTCTACGATGCCGCAGAGCGTTTGCTCGGTGATAAAACGAATCTGTTTGGTGAATGGAGCATTGCGGATGTGGATCTGGCGCTGATGCTGAACCGCCTGCGTCTGAACGGCGATCCGATGCCGGAAAAACTCATCGCCTATGCCCAATCGCAGTGGCAGCGCCCGTCCGTGTTGGCGTGGTTAGCGCTTTCCGCGAAATAAGATGAGTGGCGCAGTCAGATCACAGGCTGACTGCGCTAAAGACGTTTACAGTGATTTGGTCAGGAAAAAGCGGGTATGCGTGGAAGGCGCATCGTCCGGTGCGCGGGAATCGGCGATGTAATCTTCCAGCGCCATTTGCATGTGATAGCCCATGCGTTCATAGAACGGGCGCGCCTGAAAACTGAACGTATCCACCAGTGAGTAACGACAGCCCCGCGCTTTGGCCTCTTCTTCCGCTTCGGCGATCAGTTGCGTGCCGACATCTTTGCCACGCAGCGATTCATCGACCCACAGCATCTGGATGTACATCCAATTCCCGACGGTTTCCGCCACAATCCCCGCCTGTTTGTTGCCCTTCTCATCTTCCACAAAAATCCCTAACGCACGGAATTTTGATTGAGGGATAAAGTTTCTGTTGAAATTACGCAGGCCATTTTTGATCTCCTCGAGATCGCTTTCGGTCGGGGCATGGCTGAGACGGGTCTTCATGACAGGATTCCTTTTTATTCGCGTTTTATCGTGGTGAGTCGGAGTGCAGAAATGATAAATCAGAATAGTGAATCTGACCGGGGAGTGGCAATGCGCGGATAAAGAAAATCTGAAATGGAGAGGTAAATACAAAAAAAGCCTGTGGAAGTCAGACTTCCACAGGCTTTTCAGAGGGTTTTATCGCAGGAGATTATTTGTAGATTTCAGCGTCAGCGTGCAGTTTGTTGTTACCGGTCACGGAGATGATGCGGTAAGAAGAAGCACCGGCTTCTTTCGCCTGCTGTGACAGTTTGCTTTCCAGGCCGCTCAGGGTGGTTGAGTTGGCAGCGGAGATAACACCGATTTTCTGCATGTCACCGGACGGCTGATTCACCTGCTGAGCCGCGAAGCTACCGAAAGAAATCAGGGAGAGGGTTGCAGCTACAGCAAAAATTTTGACGTTTTTCATGATGTGTATTCCATTCAGGTTTATGTGAGTGAAAGGTGGTTGCCTTTCGATGGATGCATAATAAGCCTGATGCGCAGAGATGAAAAACGGATTGATTTGAGTAAGTCATTCAAAATATTTGGTCTACTTTTTACGCAATTTTACGTCCCTGTGCGGGCAACTGACGAAACCGCGATAATGCTGACGCAGACTGTAAAAACACCCTTCTTTGCTGCTGTTATCTCCTTCCTGCTGATTTTTGGCGGGTTTGTCTAAAGAGTGCTACGCTTTCAGGGTAGTATCAGAAACGGGTTGTGCGTGGGGTATGAAAGTAAACCTGCCACCCAAACCGCAGGATTTCAATCATTCTGCATTTGTTTGGCCGACTTGGCTGAACAATATTCACGGTAGCGGAAATTTATTCGGAGGAGTCGAAAATGGGAATTTTATCCTGGATCATCTTTGGTCTTATTGCAGGTATTCTGGCTAAGTGGATCATGCCGGGCAAAGATGGCGGTGGTTTCATTCTGACCGTAGTCCTGGGTGTGGTCGGTGCTGTGGTCGGGGGTTACATCAGTACTTTCTTCGGCTTTGGTCGCGTAGACGGTTTCAACTTCGGCAGCTTCGTCGTCGCGGTGATCGGTGCGATTGTCGTACTGTTTATCTACCGCAAAATCAGGAGCTAATGGTTCGCCATTACGCCTGAAAATAAAAAAAGCCGCGCATTGTCGCGGCTTTTTTGTGTCTGTGATTTACTCCACCGGTGACGTCGGCAGGCGCACGATGTCCTGATTTTCATTGCCCATCCAGTACACGCCTTCCTTCGCCCAGAACGGGCCTTCGATAAAGTCGAGCAGGTCGGAATACTCTTCATAAAACTGTTTGCCGTCGCGGTTATACACCCGCATATAGCCTGAGTAATGGCCGCCATCGCCCGGCATGGTCATGCGCGGGATAAAATCGACGGTCTTATATTCGCGCACCACATATTCTTTGTTCGGGCTCCACTGCTCGGAAATCAGTTTCCCTTGTTTCCACCACTGGTAACACCCCGCGATAACCATCACCAGCACCGCCAGTATGACCCCGCGCATACGCTGGCGTACCAGCGCTTCCTGACTTTTGATTTTGGGCATTAACATTTCCACCTGATTTGATGACACTTCACTTCCCGCACAATTCCCCCTTAACGCCCGGTTCCAGCAGATAATCGAGGCACCACTGGCAGACTTTGCCCATGCCGTCGGAGCGGGCGGCGAGGAACAGTTGTGTCGCATGTTTATGTTCCTGCATCGGTTTTTTCACCAGCCGGCCATTGTTGAGCAGCGGCAGGGCGAGGTGATGGGGCAGATAGCCGATGCCGGTATTGCGCTCGATAAGGGAAATGGCGATGGCAAAATCAGGGACGAACAAGGGTTTTTGCCCCTCGAGCAGCCACGCCTGCTGATGGGCAAAATTCACTGCCGTATCGCGAATGCACACCGCCGGATACTGCCGCAGCTCGGCGTTGGTCAGCGGTTGCATCAGCGTTGCCAGCGGATGCTGCGGGCCGACGACAAAATCCCATTCCAGCTGGCCGAGACTTTCGGTGATCACCCCTTCGCTGCCCGGCACGTTATGCGGCGCGCCAATCACCAGATCGGCCCGTTTACTGTAAAGCGCGTCCCAGCAGCCGTTGTAGACCTCAACGTTCAGCGACAGCCGCGTCGAGGGAAACGCCCGCTCAAAGGCACTGATAAAATCCACCAGCACAGGCACCGGCACGATGTTATTCACCGCGATGATAAATTCCTGCTCGACGCCTTCATGGATAAGGGCGGTGTTGCGTTTCAGGGCATCGAGATCGCTCAGAAGGGTTTTGCTGTGGCGGATAAAATAGTGCCCGGCAGGCGTCAGTTCAATGTGATTGCCTTTGCGGATAAACAGCGCCACGCCGAGGCTTTCCTCGAGCTTTTTCACGGTATAGCTGATGGCAGAAGGGACTTTGTTCAGCTGATCGGCGGCGGTGGTAATGCTCTGGTATTTCGCGACCAGATGGACGATACGAATACTTTCATCAGAAATCAGCATACAAAGGCGCTCCTGCCATAAAAAAAGGAAACCCGTCGTCATGACGGATTTCCTTAATTATGCCGTATTTTACCCTTTTCGCCGTCAGTGCTTTTGCATCCGGCTAAACAGCGCATAACACACGCAGGCCACCAGAATTGAATCCACTGACGGAATGGTGGTGAGCGTCATCATGCCTTTTACCGTCATGAAACCGACGGCGGAACCAAGCAGCCAGGCGACAAAAGTCAGTAGCTTGATTGGTGGCTCGCGGGTCAGGACCTCTGCCTGATAACCGTTGCGACGGTACAGGAAGAAATCTGCGATATAAATCCCGGCCACCGGCGGGGTGGCGATCCCTAAAAACAGCAGGAACGGGATGAACCAGGCCATGATGTCCATGCTGCCGATAATCGCCGCAAGCACGCCCAGCGCCAGCGTAATCTGCCATTTAGGGAAACGGGTCAGCAGGGTGGAAACCACCAGCGTGCCCTGGAACATATTCCCCGCATTGCCGGTGATGCAGGCAAAAATCAGCAACATCGCCGCCGGCAGCACCGCACCGAAAACAGCCATCGCCCCGAGAAGGGAACCCTGACCGCTCAGCGCACTCGGCATGGCCCCGGCCCAGTAGAGCAGCGGATACGCCACCAGAAACGCGGCTGCTGCCGCAATCAGCGCATGTTTGCGGTTATGCACAAAACTGCCGAAATCGGGCAATGTCGCGACCAGCACAATAATGGTGCCGACCACGGTAGACACCGCCACGCCGGTGTTCATCTGGCTGAGGCTGTCCGCCACCGGCGCGTGGCCGTGCATCGCCACATACAGGATGTAAACCAGCACCAGAGCAATCACCGGCACGGCGACCTGCGCGATTTTGCCGAGGACCGCAAAACCGAACGCCGTCGAAGCAACGAACACGCCGCAGCCGAGCGTCACCAGCAGCGGCACGGGCACATCCAGCCCATGCTCTGCCAGCAAATCATGGACTGAATGGCCGAACATATTGGCGGTGACCGCAATCCAGCCAAACAGGCTGACGGCCATCAGAATGTTAATCGCCACCGCGCCTTTTTCACCGAAGGCATATTTCACAATGCCGTAGGTCGGCAGGCGGGCTTTTTCACCCACGCAGATGGTAATGGCCGCCAGCAGCGTGAGAATAATTCCGCCGAGCGCCACCACGGTAATCAGCTGCGAACCTGACAACTGATTGCCCAGACTTGATGAAGAAAGCAAAACCGGTGTGACGGCAATGCCCAGTAATATCATGGCGATACGCAGGCCTGACGCCGTATTCGGTGCATTTTCTGTTTTACGCATAACCCAATCCTTTTCAGTGAAGGCCGTTCTCTCAGCGGGTGTGATGATGCCCGGTATACTGGCGCCAGCCGCCGGTTGCGGTGATGTCGGTTTGTCCTTCCACCAGCCAGGGTTCTGCCAACACGCCCAGCACTTCGCTGCCGTCCTGCAACTTCACTTTACCGATGCTCAGCCCTGCCGGTTCGCTGCTCAGCAACGCGGCGAAAGAAGCGGGCGGCAGCGCCCAGATTTCCAGGCTGACGGTGTTTCCGCCCTGCGGAATGCGGATCATCCCCGGATGGCGGTCGTTGATGGTCCACAAACGGTAATGGGCATCGGTGCTGTCTTCGCGCACGAACACGCCGCCCGCGCCGGTCATGTTCGGGTTCAGTTCCAGACCGCGCATCAGCGTGCCGTTCACTGCCAGTAAAATTGCGTTTTCCATGTTGATATCCTTATTTTAATTATGTGAAATCCAGGTGCCGGTCTGATGATTCAGGGCGGCTTTAATCGCTTCCGGGCTGGTGATCAGCCCTTTGGCGTGTTTTCCCTGTTGCTGGCTGTTGTTGATAAATTTCACGATGGCCTCGACTTTCGGCTGCATACTGCCCGCGCCAAACTGCCCTTCGCGAATAAACGTTTCGGCCTGTTCCACGCTGAGATTGCTCAGCCATTGCTGCTGCGGCGTGCCAAAATTCACGGCGACCTGCTTCACACCGGTCGGGATCAGCAGTAAATCCGCACCGAGTTGTTCCGCTAACAGCGCTGACGCCAGATCCTTATCAATCACCGCTTCCACGCCCGTCAGTTGCTGATGTTCGTCGCGTACCACCGGGATGCCGCCGCCGCCGCAGGCAATCACAATGCAGCCCTGCGCCAGCAGTGTGCTGAGGGTCTGGCGCTCCAGAATGTCGAGCGGCAGTGGCGATGGCACGGTTCTGCGCCAGCCGCGTCCGGCATCTTCGGCGATGGTCCAGCCGAGCTCCTGCTGACGCTGGCGGGCGGTCGCTTCATCCATAAATGCACCGACCGGTTTAACCGGATTTTGAAACGCCGGATCCTGCGCGCTGACCAGCGTTTGCGTCACCAGCGCCACAACCGGGCGCGAAATGCCGCGTTTTTGCAGCTCGTTCAGCAGGGCTTTCTGGAACATATAGCCAATCGCCCCCTGCGTATCGCCGACCGCGTAATCAAGCGGTACCGGCGCCACTTCACCGGCAGCCAGCTCCGAACGGCGCAGAATAAACCCGACCTGCGGGCCATTGCCATGCGTGAGCACAACGTCCCAGCCCGCTTCAATCATGTCCACAACCGGACGCACGCTCTCAATCACCGCCTGATACTGATCGGGAATACTGTTTTTGTGTTCATCGGCGATCAGGGCGTTTCCGCCGACGGCCACCACGGCTAAAGGTGTGTTCATGCCGGGATCTCCTGAGAAAGCGCCTGAAGTGCATCGGTAAAGCAGGACATCGGTGCGGTAGTGATCCCCGCGCCAATCTGGCCGACACCCGCCAGTTTGTGGGCGATACCGGTATTGATGATCGGAAGGATGGCGCGGTCGGCGACTTTACGGGCGTCGATGCCCGCCGCCGTCGGTGCGAAGTTCAGTGCAGGCAGGGTAAATGCCGGATTGCCGCCGAGGGTGATCAGCTGCATTTTGCGGCTGTTACTGGAGGCATCCGCAGGCGTGCCGCCGACAAATTTGACGATGGCCGGAGACGACGCCATCGCGAAGCCGCCGACACCGGCGGTTTCGGTGATCGCGCTGTCGCCCAGATCGGCGGCGGCATCTTCCACGCCGTAACCGGGGAAGAACAGGCCTTCTACCGGATTGGCCGGAGCCTGATACCAGCGGTCGCCGGTGCCGGAAAGACGTATGCCGAAGTTAACGCCGTTACGCGCCATCACCGTGACCATCGAGCTGTAAGGCACGTCCGCCGCCGCATCCATCATTGCCTTACAGGCCGCCATCGACAAATTGAGGAAGAAGTGATCGTTACCGGTGATAAACGCCACGCAGCGCTGAAGCTGTTCAGCGGGCAAATTGCATTCCAGCAGCGCCGGAACCAGACGCTTGATCAGCAAACCGGTGGCTGCCGCATTGCGGTTATGCACTTCATCGCCCATGTGCAGCGCCTGCGCCATCAGCGGTTTCAGTTCCATCTCACCGAGTTTTAGCACCGCCGCTTTCATCGCCGGAGCCAGCTCTTTTGCCATCCAGCGCAGACGATCCAGAACTTCTTCGTTATTGGCGCCAAAGCGTAAAACTTTGCCAAGACCTTCGTTGAAATTGCTGAATGCCAGTTTGCCGTTGGTTTTGTTTTCAATCACCCACAGCGGCATCGACGGGCTGATAATACCGGCCATCGGACCGACCGCGTGATAGTGGTGACAAGGCTCGAGCGCAATGTTGCCCGCTTCAATCATCTGCTCTGCATTCTGATGACCGGTTGCCCAGCCTTCGTAAATCACCGCGCCGATAATCGCGCCTTTCACCGGGCCGCACATGTCTTGCCAGGCGATAGGCGGGCCGGAATGCAGAATGAGTTTGCGTTCGCTCATGGCCGGAATGGCCTCGCGCGCGGCCAGCACATCCACCAGCGCCGGTTGCGCGCTGAGATAGCGGGCGAACGCCACGTCGTTAGCTTTTTCGACCAGCGGATGGCGCAGCAATTCCGCCAGACTCAGACCGGCAGCGATATCGCCCAGCGCAGGCGGCTGCCAGCTCAGCGGCACCACGTCGCCACCGGCGGTTTTCAGGTTTTCAGCAAAGCTGTTCAGACCGGCATTGACCACGCAAAGTGGCTGATTAAGTAACGTATTCATTATTTTTCTCCCTTCTTTTCTGCCTGAATGCGGGCAATCTGGCTGGCCCACAGCGCGGCCTGTGCGTTGCATTCAGCAATCACCACACCTGCCTGGCGCAATGCGTCGATCTGACGTGAACGTTGTTGCGGATCGGCTTCGGTGCCGCAGACGTGGGCGACCAGCAGCGGACGCTGATCGCGCGGATGCTGTGCGAGGATTTCCAGTAATTCCGCTGCCGGTTCTGCGGCCGCGCCATAACCGAGCACCAGATCGAACAGCAGAACGGCGGTTTGCGGATCACTGAGTTCGGCGGCAATGCGCTGATTGCGCAGCGTCGGGTCGATCATCGGGTGCGGTTTGCCACGGGTGTAATCGTCGTCGCCCATGTCGATCAGGGTGTGACCGCGGCTGCGCCACACGTCACCCGGTTTATTGTTGCCGGTAACCGGCGTATTAGATGCGGCGTGAAACCCCTGTTGCTGACAAATCAGCTGGCTTTCATAACAGAAAGTGCCTCCGGCAAAGACGCCGCGAATATCGGTGCGCGCCGCCGGTAAGGCGTGGCATTGCTCAGGGCGGATAATTTCACCGAAAGCCGTCACGGATGGCTTGCCGTCGAGCAGCGCCACTGCCTTATCGGCGGCTTCTGCGAGAGTGGTTGCCGGGAAAACGCGATCGCGGGCGATATCTGCCGCATCTGCGCCGAGGAAGTTCACCACCACCGGCTTGCCGCAGGCGCTGGCCTGTTCCAGGATGCGTTCGGCGACGGCGCGGGCCGGGGGTTTGGAAATCAGCACAATCACTTGGGTATCCGGATCGCCTGCCAGCATGTTCAGGCCGTGCAGCATGGAAATGCCGCCGATCTCTTCATGCAGGTCGTGGCCGCCGGTGCCGAGTGCCTGAGAGATCCCCGCGCCGAGATGATCCACGCGGCAGGTGACTTCCTGCACGCCGGTACCGGACGCGCCGACCACGCCGATCGCGCCACGTTTCACGACGTTAGCAAAACCCAGCGGCATCCCGTTGATGATTGCGGTGCCGCAGTCCGGCCCCATCACCAGCCGGTTCTTTTCGCGCGCCAGCGTTTTGATCTGCTTTTCCTGCGCCAGACTGACGTTATCGCTGAACAGCATCACGTTCATGTCCAGTTGCAGCGCCTTAATCGCCTCGGCGGCGGCGTAATCACCCGGCACGGAAATCAGTGCCAGATTGATGTCGGGATGGCGTTCCAGCGCCATATCCAGACTCACCAGATTTGGCGCGAAAACGCCGTCTGTGGCGGCTTCCTGCGGTTTGCTGCTGAGCAGTTCGCGCGCCAGCGTCATGGCTTCCTGACAGGCCGCTTCATCGCCTTTGACCGCAATAATCAAATCGTTTGGACCGGCTTTCATCTCCTGACCCAGACCGGCATCCGCCAGCTGCGCCAGATTGGTTTGCGTGCCCATCACCACAGAGGCCTGTTCGATACCCGGCTGTTTGCTGATGTTGGCGGAGATTTGCATCAGCGACACCGAGTCCTGATACATATTGCTGAAAACCTGAGAAATGACACTCATAACAATTACCTGTGCTTACTGCCTGTTTTTTCAGGCAAAGGGATCCCCTGCCGGCGCGCAGGGGGCAACCGGCATGAAGAGAAAAAGAGTGAGTTACAACGTGGTCTGTAGCGTGCGCATTCCGTGCAGAAGGCCTGCCAGACAGTCAGTGCCTGAACTGGCACCAAACTGCATGACGTTCTGCGCCGCGCTGCGCACTATGTCGTCGCTGGCCGGTATGGCCAGCAGCATCAGCAGGTCACAAAGCGGCTCAGAGAAATGCCCGTCCAGCGCGCGGCGCAGGTAATGCGCGCTGATATCGTTGGTGCGCGTCAGATGGCTGGCGATGATCTCCTGCATCAGCCGGTAATGTCGGGCAATGCGCGGCGCCGTCTGCCAGCGCCACAATCCGGCCAGATAACCGAGCAGATAATCGTCGCCGTCCGGCGTCAGCCCGCCGCCGAAGCCGATCAGCCGTAACACCTGAAACGTCAGCTTTTCTGTGCTGTCCTGCGCAAAAATATGCGGCTGGCGCTTCGTGCTGTCACCGCCGGGCAGCAGCATCAGTTCACTTTCCACCGGCTGCCTGATCAGCGCTTTCACCAGCGTGGCGTAGTGTTGTGGCCGCTGTTCGGGTGGCACCGGCGTTATCTGCGGCTGCCAGATTTCTGCGTGATCCAGCCCGGTTAATTCGCCGGTCATTCGCCGCCAGTCCCAGCCGTGTGGAAGCTGAACCCGGATGGCATCCGGTAAATTCGGGTAGCGGCTGGCATCGAGCAGCGTCAGTAACTGCCCGTCATCCGCCATCAGGTTCATTGCATGCTGAAAGCGGCTGTGCGCCGTCAGCGGCTGCGCGAAGCGGTCTTTAGCCAGATAGCCGAGCGAGACGACGGGCAGTTGCACGTTATGCCTTTAAGCCGTTGATGATGGCGTTCGCGTCGCTGACCCAGCCGAAAATCGCGCCCTGCGCTTTGATCATTTCCAGCGCGGATTTCTGGAATTCCGGGAAATAAGATCCGACGCAGTCCTGAGGAATAATGCATTCAAAGCCACGGTCATTGGCCTCGCGCACGGTGGTGGTGACGCACACTTCGGTAGTCACACCGCAGACAATCAGGGTTCTGATGCCGTGGTTTTGCAGCACCAGATGCAGGTCAGTCTGATAAAACGCGCCTTTGCCCGGCTTATCGATAACCGGCTCACCGGCAACCGGATACAGCTCAGGAATGATGTCGTGACCGGCTTCGCCGCGCACCAGAATGCGACCCATCGGACCGTCGGTGCCGATAAACGTCTGGCCGCCACGGGTCAGTTTAGCCGGAGGACAATCGCTCAGATCGGCGCGATGGCCTTCGCGTGTATGAATGACCAGCATTCCCTGCGCGCGGGCGGCATCCAGCACTTTTTTGCACGGCGCAATCGCCGTGCGGACTTTCGACACGTCATTGCCCAGCGCTTCGCCAAACCCGCCGGGCTCAACGAAATCGCGTTGCATATCAATCATCACTAACGCCGTCGTTTGCGGGGCAAAGGCTAACGGGAAGGGTTCTGCCTGAAATTGATGCGTAGTCATCGTTACTCTCCTGAACATCCGATGTGGGGAAAAGAAGTACCTGTGCGCAAGTATAGAGAGGCGATGAAAGGGTGACAGCGAAATGATTTTCCGGTGAGCGCCGAATATTTTGCAGCAGGATTTTTAGCCGGAAAGAAGTGTGAGTTGCCGCAAACCGCGACGGCGAGCAGCAAATGATTTGATGCTGACCCGCCGCTGGCGAGAAGTTTTTTGTTGAAGGAGTGTGATGAGTATCGGCTGACCTGAAGTTCTGTGTCAGTCGGTATTCATAAACTGGTAGCGCACTGGATTAAGCAATTTTTTAACGGCACCTTCATTTTCAGCGCGTTTGAGCCAGTCGAGAGCAACTGGATAAACACAGCCGCTCCCGGCTTGTTGTAATAATGCGGCGATCACGGTCAGCGTCCATTTTGAGTCGACGACGTCATCGATTAAAAAAACATCATCGAGATTTTGCATTGATGAAAACTGTTTACTGCCCTTTTTGAGGGTGATTATCCCTAACTTTTGAGACCGCATTTACAAAATTGGCGACGTTATAATGCAATGAGGCAGAGGCATCGTAGGAGCGGGCGGTTACGGCGTCAAAAATAGCACCTCTCGTCACGTCATTATTATTCCCATTGGCGAGTAGCGTGTTGTAATGGTTCAGCAGTAATGAATTATTAACCCCATCAATATAGGTAATGTTTGGGTTACGCAACACCCCGGGTAATTCCACCAAATCAAAGGTGCGGCCATGTTCTGCGTAGGCGGTTAGCGTACGGACTTCACCGACGGTTTCGGCAACAAAACGCTTCGATGCACCATCGCCTTAACAATGTCATTGGCGCTGGTTGGGATACCACCGTCAGTATAGTACCCGCTGTTAAAAAGGATTATTTCGCCCGGTGTATTCAAATCTTTCCGGCTCATCAGTCCGCTATCGAATCTGGCGTAGTATAATTTCCGGGTTGGATTTTAACAGTTCGAGTTCTTGATCAGCCGATATAAAGTCCATAAACATTCCTTGTTTTTAGGGGGCGTGAAAATTTTAATTAAAAATCAAAAGTTATATCTAATATTGCATCGTAATTACTATCGACACCCGTTAGGCGATAAATCAACAAAGCTTCTTTGAGTGCTAACGCAACGTCACGCATTGATCCCCTATCATTTTTTTTACAAGAAAAATAGGGGGCAAAACTCCATGAATGCTCTCTCCAATGGAGTGACCAATGTTTTTCGCCTATTTTATTCAAGTCTAAAAATACTTTTGCAATATAAACCTCGTCATCAAAAAAGAATAAAATTGTATTTAAACCAAAATCTTGAGGCTCACGTCCGCTTAAGGATATAGTCATGAGGTATATATTTTTTTCACGGTCAATTGCCCACTCTGAGCCGGGGTGTAAACCATTAGAGATCCGCTCGTCGTAACGACCGATCTGATACTTTTCAAAATCCTCTTTACTGATTTCTTCTTTGACAAAAGCCATGATGTTATCCTTTACTGATAATAAATATTGATTCACATTATGCCACTTAATATCTTCAATTCAAAAAAAAGGAAATACCAGTGATCACTATTTTTCAGAACAGAGATCGGGTGCAATTAATTTGGGGAATTAAATTGAAGGAACGACTTATTTAATATGTATTTAATCTATTGTTTAGCAGGCTACTATTTGATTTAGGTATGTAGGCGGTTATTGCGGGCATTGGCGGTACCGTACGAACTTCACCGACGGTTTCGGCAACAAAACGCTTCGATGCGCCATCGCCTGAACAATGCCATTGGCGCTGGTTGGGATACCACCGTCAGTATAGTACCCACTGTTAAAAAGGATTATTTCGCCCGGTGTATTCAAATCTTTCCGGCTCATCAGTCCGCTATCGAATCTGGCGTAGTATAATTTCCGGGTTGGATTTTAACTGTTCGAGTGCTTGATTAGCCGATATAAAGTCCATAAACATTCCTTGTTTTTAGGGGGGCGTGAAAATTTTAATTAAAAATCAAAAGTTATATCTAATATTGCATCGTAATTACTATCGACACCCGTTAGGCGATAAATCAACAAAGCTTCTTTGAGTGCTAATGCAACGTCACGCATTGATCCCCTATCATTTTTATTACAAGAGAAATAGGGAACAGTATGCCATGAATGCTGTCTCCAATGGAGTGACCAATGTTTTTCGCCTATTTTATTCAAGTCTAAAAATACTTTTGCAATATAAACCTCGCCATCAAAAAAGAATAAAATTGTATTTAAGCCAAAGTATTCAGGCTCACGTTCGCTTAGGGAAATGATCATGAGGTATATATTTCTTTCACGGTCAATTGCCCAGTCGTCACCAGGGCGAAAGCCAGCAGGGATCCGCTCGCGGTAACGCCCAATCTGATACTTCTCAAAATCCTCTTTACTGATTTCTTCTTTGACAAAAGCCATGATGTTATCCTTAACTGATAATAAATATTGATTCACATTATGCCACTTAATATCTTCAATTCAAAAAAGGAAATGCCAGTAATCACTATTTTTCAGAACAGAGATCGGGTGCAATTAATTTGAGGGATTAAATTGAAGGAATGACTTATTTAATATGTATTTAATCTATTGTTTAGCAGGCTACTATTTGATTTAGGTATGTAGGCGGTTATTGCGGGCATTGGCGGTACCGTACGAACTTCACCGACGGTTTCGGCAACAAAACGCTTCGATGCGCCATCGCCTGAACAATGCCATTGGCGCTGGTTGGGAGACCACCGTCAGTATAGTACCCACTGTAAAGAAGGGTTATTTCGCCGGTGTATTCATATCTACCCGGCTTATTAGGCCGCGTATCGAATCTGGCGTAGTATAATTTTCCGGGTTGGATTTTAACAGTTCGAGTGCTTGATCAGCCGATATAAAGTCCATAAACATTCCTTGTTTTTAGGGAGGTAAAAATTTTAATTAGAAATCAAAAGTAATATCTAATATTGCATCGTAATTGCTATCGACACCTCTTAGACGATAAACCAACAGTGCTTCTTTAAGTGCTAATGCAACGTCACGCATTGATCCCCTATCATTTTTATTACAAGAGAAATAGGGAACAGTACGCCATGAATGCTGTCTCCAATGGAGTGACCAATGTTTTTCGCCTATTTTATTTAAGTCTAAAAATATGTTTGCAATGTAAACATCGCCATCAAAAAAGAATAAAATTGTATTTAAACCAAAGTATTCAGGTTCACGCCCGCTGATGGAAATGATCATGAGGTATATATTTCTTTCACGGTCAACTGCCCACTCTGAGCCGGGGTGAAAACCATTGGAAATCCGCTCGTCGTAACGACCGATCTGATACTTCTCAAAATCCTCTTTACTGATTTCTTCTTTAAAAAAAGCCATGGTTTCACTTCCTGTGCAAAAGGTTTTTTCTGTACCTTTTAATATCCAATGGTTGCTGATATTACAATATAATTCACTATGTTTTTATTATTAGATGATCTGGCTCAATTTGCTCTCCATATTTATTAGATTAATACGTAATTGATCATGCAGAGAAGTTATTATTTAGCATGTTAATTTTAGTTTTGAATATGTATTTGAAGGCTGATGGATACGGAACTCAGTTATTATCAGCCAAAATTAATAATGGGTGCAATCCAAAGAAGAGTTAAATCGCCACCAGCCCCCGCACACCGTCGGCCTCCATTTCCTCTCCGCGACCGCGTTTGACGATGCTGCCGCGCGACATCACCAGATAGCTGTCGGCCAGTTCGGCGGCGAAATCGTAGAATTGTTCGACCAGCAGGATCGCCATGTCGCCACGGGCGGCGAGCTGTTTAATCACCGCACCGATTTCTTTGATCACCGATGGCTGAATGCCTTCGGTCGGTTCGTCGAGGATCAGCAGGTTCGGTTTGCAGGCCAGCGCGCGGCCAATCGCCAGCTGTTGTTGCTGGCCGCCGGACAAATCCCCGCCGCGTCGGTGTTTCATTTCCAGCAGGATCGGGAATAGATGGTAGATTTCATCCGGCACCTGCTTTGCCTGGCTGCCGGAAAAACGCGACAGACCCATCAGCAGATTTTCTTCGACGGTCAGGCGCGGAAAAATGTCGCGTCCCTGCGGGACGTAGGCAATTCCCGCCTGCACGCGCTGGTGCGGTTTGCGGGAATTGATCACCTGATTTTGCCAGCTGATGGTGCCGGATTTCGCCGGGATCAGCCCCATCAGGCATTTCAGCAACGTGGTTTTGCCGACGCCGTTGCGCCCGAGCAGGCACGTCACTTCGCCGATTTTTGCCTCAAAAGACAGGCCGCGCAGAATATGGCTGCCGCCGTAAAACTGATTCAGTTCATTTACCTGCAACATATTGCGATTCCTCAGCGCCCTAAATACACGTCGATAACCTGCTCGTTGGCCTGCACGTCGCGCAGTGAACCTTCGGCCAGCACCTGCCCCTGATGGAGCACCGTCACGTGGTCGGCGATGGTTTCCACAAACCCCATATCGTGCTCGACCACCATCAGCGAATGTTTGCCCGCCAGCTGTTTGAACAGCTCGGCGGTGTATTCGGTTTCGGCATCGGTCATGCCCGCCGCCGGTTCGTCGAGCAGTAATAAATGCGGCTCCTGCACCAGCAGCATGCCGATCTCCAGAAACTGTTTCTGACCGTGGGACAGCAACCCCGCCGGGCGATGGCGTTCCGCCGCCAGACGCAGCGTGCCCAGCATTTCATCAATGCGGTCGCGCTGTTCGCTGTTCATTTTGGCGCGCAGGCACGCCCATACCGATTTATTGGTTTTCTGCGCGATCTCCAGATTTTCGAACACCGTCAGCGCTTCAAACACCGTCGGTTTCTGGAATTTCCGCCCGATGCCGGACTGCGCGATGCGCACCGGATCAAGCTTCGTCAGATCGGTGCGCTGATCGTAATAAACGCGGCCGCTTTGCGGTTTGGTTTTGCCGGTGATCACGTCCATCAGCGTGGTTTTCCCTGCGCCGTTCGGGCCGATCACGCAGCGCAGTTCGCCAACGCCGATGTTGAGCGACAAATTGGTCAGCGCCTTAAATCCGTCAAAACTGACGTTGATGTTTTCCAGCTGCAAAATCGGGTCGGTCTGCGCGCGGTGGCGGTCCGCCAGGTGCGGCTGGGTAAACAGGTCTTCGGTCATGGTCATCGGGCTCATCAGGATTTCCTCTTACGCAGCAGGCCAATCACGCCTTGCGGCAGGAACAGCGTCACCAGAATAAACATGCCGCCGAGGACAAATTGCCAGTATTCGGGAATGGCGACGGTGAACCAGCTTTTCGCGCCATTAACGATGCCTGCGCCGATAACCGGACCGATCAGCGTGCCGCGCCCGCCGAGTGCCACCCAGATGGCGGCTTCGATGGAGTTGGTCGGTGACATTTCGCTGGGGTTAATAATCCCGACCTGCGGCACGTACAGCGCGCCCGCCAGACCGCACAGCATGGCGGAAATCGTCCAGACGAACAGCTTAAAACCCTTCGGATCGTAGCCGCAGAAAATCAGCCGGTTTTCGGCGTCGCGCACTGCCGTCAGCACGCGGCCATATTTACTGCGCGCCAGCGCGAATCCGAGCGCGAGGCTGGCGACCAGCACCACAACCGTCGCCAGAAATAATCCCACGCGCGTGCCGGTGGCGGTGACCTGAAAGCCGAGCAGGGTGGTAAAACCGGTGAAGCCGTTATTGCCGCCGAAGCCGGTTTCATTGCGGAAAAACAGCAACATACCGGCGTAAGTCAGCGCCTGCGTCATGATCGAAAAGTACACGCCTTTGATTTTCGAACGGAAGGCGAAATAGCCGAACACAAACGCCAGCGCGCCCGGCACCAGTACGATCAGGCACAGCGCCCACGCAAAATGCTGGGTGCCGGCCCAGAACCACGGCAGTTCGGTCCACGACAGAAACGACATAAAGTCCGGCAGCCCGCTGCCTGCGGCCTGGCGCATCAAATACATGCCCATCGCGTAGCCGCCGAGGGCGAAAAACAGCCCGTGACCGAGCGATAACAAACCGGCGTAGCCCCAGACCAGATCGAGTGCGATCGCGACGATCGCATAACAGAGGATCTTGCCGACCAGCGTCAGCGTGTAAGTGGAGATCGCCAGCGGGTTGCTGGCGGGCAGCAGCGCCAGAAACGGCATCACAATCAGGAGGATGAGCACCAGCGTGCCCACCGAAATCGCAATCTTCGGCGCTTTTTGTACGCCGGTAATCGTCAGCGGCTGGCTCATCAGTCAATCACCCTGCCTTTGAAGGCGAAGAGTCCCTGCGGACGTTTCTGGATAAACAGGATTATCAGCGCGAGGATCAGGATTTTCCCCAGTACCGCGCCGATTTCCGGCTCAAGAATTTTGTTCACAATGCCCAGACCAAAGGCCGCCACCACGGTGCCAGCCAGTTGCCCGACGCCGCCGAGCACCACGACTAAGAAGGAATCGATGATGTAGCCCTGACCGAGTTCCGGCCCGACGTTACTCAGCTGCGACAGCGCGACGCCGCCCAGACCGGCGATACCGGAGCCGAGGCCGAATGCCAGCATATCGACGCGGCCGGTCGGCACGCCGCAGCAGGCCGCCATCGCACGGTTTTGCGTCACCGCGCGCACGTTCATGCCGAGCCGCGTTTTATTGAGCAGCAGCCAGGTCAGACCGAGCACCAGCAAGACGAAGATGATCACCGCGATGCGGTTGTACGGCAGCACCAGATTGGGCAGGAGCTGAATGCCGCCGGAGAGCCAGCCGGGATTCGCCACTTCGACGTTTTGCGCGCCAAACAGCACGCGCACGCCCTGGATAAGGATCAGGCTGATGCCCCACGTCGCCAGCAGGGTTTCCAGCGGACGGCCATATAAATGGCGGATGACGGTGCGCTCCAGCGCCATACCCATTCCCGCGGTGATGAAAAAAGCCACCGGCAGCGCGACCAGCGGATACAGCGCCAGCAGCCCCGGCGCGTAGTGCTGAAACAGCGATTGCACCATGTAGGTCGAGTAAGAGCCGAGCATTAACATTTCGCCGTGCGCCATGTTAATCACGCCCAGCAAACCGTAAGTGATCGCCAGACCGAGCGCGGCGAGCAGCAGAATTGAGCCGAGAGACAAGCCGGTAAACGCCTGACCCAGTAAATCGCCGATCAGCAGACGATGCTGCACCGCTTTCAGGCTGGTGAGCGCGGCGTTACGCACTGTGGCATCTGGCTCAGTTTTCGGATCGGTCAGACTTTGCAGACGGCCTTGTGTATCCGGATCGCCCGAGGTGCCGAGCAGCTCAACGGCTTTCAGGCGCACCTGCGGGCTGGCGTCGGCGAGCTGTAAATTCGCCAGCGCGATGGAAAGGGCATCGTGCACCGTGCTGTCTTTTTCCAGCTCAAGACGACGGGTCAGCAGCGGCAACTGATCGGCCTGCGCGTCGCGCTGTAAGGCTTTGGCGGCCTGCAAACGAACGGTGCTGTCGGTGCTCACCAGACGGTGCGCGGAAAGTGCATTGGCGATCAAAATTCGCAGGCGGTTGTTCAGCCAGACTTTTTTGGCTTCGCCCTGGGGTTTAACGTCGCCTTCCAGCGGCGTCAGCTGATCGCCATTCTGTGTGAACGCGTGTTTCGCTTCGTCGATGACGACGTTTTCCTGCTTCAGCGCCTCGAGCAGCGGCAACCTTTCCGGCTGCGGATCTGCCGCCCATTGCTGCAATAACGTGGCCTGCTGGCTGCGGCTGGCGGCAGCAAAATCGTTGGCCGGACCGGCGTGAACAAGCCATGGCAGGCAGCCAAGCAGGAAAAACAGAGATCGAAGTAAAGTTTTCATCATGTTTTCGCCATAAAAGTAATACCTCTGGGAGCGCGGGCTTGCAGCCTAAGACCGTGGGCCTGCAGCCCACACCCGCCAAGACCTTGGGCTCGCCGCCCAAACTGGCCCAAAGGAGGCATAAACGTGCCTCCTTTGGAATCCTGCGTTTTTTCTCTGAGGCACCGACAGCTTCGCGCCATGCAGGCACCGTGTGCCAGAGGCTCCCGTTCTCGCCGCAAAATCCCGCCGCTACGCGGTGCCTTCGCTGCGGGATTCCAACCCGCGCAAAAAGACGCGCGGTTTTCCACCTCTTGCTCAGCGGAATTTTTGAGCGCGGCCTGGAGGCTATGTAAGTCAAAAGAAAACAGCAGCCCAAACTGCTTTTGACCTTAAAAATGCCTCAAAGGCGCATTCAAAACGACGCGCGGTTTTCCACCTCTTGCTCAGCGGAATTTTTGAGTGCGGCCTGGAGGCTATGTAAGTCAAAAGAAAACAGCAGCCCAAACTGCTTTTGACCTTAAAAATGCCTCAAAGGCGCTTTCAAAACGACGTCGAATGAACGGTGAGAAACCGCTCGGGTCTTTTTCCGGGCGGGTCCGAACCTGAAATGAGAGCACCGCGTAGCGGCGGCGTTTGCGCCGTGAACGAAAGCTCCTGAAACACGTTCCCTGCCAACAGCGATAGCCGTCGGTGTCACAACCAAAAAGGCGCGGGATGTCCAGAAGGGGCGCGCCTTGGCGCTCCTTCTGGGCAGGTGTGGGCTGCAAGCCCGCGGTCTTAGGCAGTTTGGACGCCAAGCCCAAAGTCTTAGCGGGTGTGGGCTGCAAGCCCACGGTGTTAGCGGGCCTGGGCTCCGATCCCTAATTAGTCGTTTTCACCGGGGTATCTGGCTTCTTATCGTTCCCAACGATGTAAGGACTCCACGGCTGGGCGCGGACCGGTTTGTCGGTCTGCCAGACCACGTTGAACTGACCGTTGGATTCGATTTCGCCGATCATCACCGGTTTGTGCAGGTGGTGGTTGGTTTTATCCATGGTCAGCGTGAATCCGGACGGGGCGGCGAAGGTCTGGCCGGCCATGGCGGCGCGGACTTTATCCACGTCCGTCGTACCGGCTTTTTCTACCGCCTGCGCCCACATATGGATGCCGACGTAGGTCGCTTCCATCGGGTCGTTGGTCACCGCGTTATCGGCGTTAGGCAGTTTGTGAGCCCTGGCGTACGCCTTCCATTCGGCAACGAATTTCTTGTTGGTCGGGTTATCGACGGACTGGAAGTAGTTCCACGCCGCGAGGTCACCAACCAGCGGTTTGGTGTCGATGCCGCGCAGTTCTTCTTCACCAACCGAGAATGCCACCACCGGCACGTCGGTCGCTTTCACGCCCTGATTCGCCAGCTCTTTGTAGAACGGCACATTGGAATCGCCGTTGATGGTGGAGATCACCGCCGTTTTGCCGCCTGCGGAGAATTTCTTAATGTTGGAAACGATGGTCTGATAATCGCTGTAACCGAACGGCGTATAGACTTCTTCGATGTCGCTGTCTTTCACGCCTTTGGAATGGAGGAAGGCGCGCAGAATTTTGTTGGTGGTGCGCGGATAAACGTAGTCGGTGCCGAGCAGGAAGAAGCGTTTGGCGGCGCCGCCGTCTTCACTCATCAGATATTCCACCGCCGGAATGGCCTGCTGGTTAGGCGCGGCGCCGGTGTAGAACACGTTTGGCGACATCTCTTCGCCTTCGTACTGCACCGGATAGAACAGCAGACCGTTCAGCTCTTCAAACACCGGCAGCACGGATTTGCGCGATACCGACGTCCAGCAGCCAAACACCACCGCGACTTTATCCTGCGTCAGCAACTGACGGGCTTTTTCGGCGAACAGCGGCCAGTTAGAGGCCGGATCAACCACCACCGGTTCCAGCTTTTTGCCGAGCACGCCGCCTTTGGCGTTGATGTCGTCAATGGTCATCAGCGCGATGTCTTTCAGCGGCGTTTCTGAAATCGCCATGGTGCCGGAAAGGGAATGCATGATCCCGATTTTGATGGTGTCGGCTGCCTGCGCGCTCCAGGCTAACCCCATGCTGACTACGGTGGCGGACAGAGCAAAGGCTTTAATAAAACGTCGACGTTGCATAGATGTACCCTCGAAATGAAAAGATGATTAAGAGAACGCTGGTATGTAGAAAGTCGAAAAAATGTTTAAAAAAGTCATGACGGAAGATTTCCGTTATTCTCCGCCCGGGCCTGATGCAGCATGTGCAGGGTAATTTTGCGCACCTCGGCTTTACTGACGGCAATATGGTCGTGTAGTTGGCGTTGTGCCTCCTCAGTTCGTTGCCCGATGATGGCGAGCAAAATGCTCGCGTGTTCCTGATAAGTGGCGTTGATCCGCTCATCTTTGGTGAAATCCAGCCGCCGGATGATGCGGATTTTCTCGGTCAGTTCGCGGTGAATACGCGCCATTTCGGCGTTACCGGCCGCGGCCACCAGCGTCATGTGAAACTCTTCGTCAAAGCGCGAGACTGCCTGCCCGTCTTGCAGCCGTGGCTTGTCTATCCAAAAATCTTTCAGCTCCGCCAGTTGCAGGGGCTGAGACGCCGGCGGACAGGCGCACAGGCGTTTGACCGCCTCCAGTTCCAGCACAATGCGCAGGTCGTAAAGCTGTTCGAAGAAGTCGAAATCGAAAGGCCGCACCTGCCATCCGCTGCGGAAAAACACTTCGACATAGCCTTCGCGTTCGAGCCAGAACAGCGCCTGACGCACCGGCGTGCGGCTGACTTCCATGCGGTCGGCGATGTCGTTTTCGCTGAACCGATCGCCCGGCAGCAGGCGGAAGCTGAAAATGTCGGTTTTCAGCTGCTGATAAATACGTTCTGCCAGCCCTTCCGGGCGGTTATTTTTACTGCGTGCCGATTTGGCGTCAGTCAGTTGCATAAAGAGTCCCTTGTGGGTTCAACCCGCTTAAACCGCTAAATCCAGCCACAGCAGCGCATCACCTGGCCCGACCGGACGGCCCTGCTGGCAACTGATTTTCAGAACGGTGCCGGCGCACGGCGCGTTCACCGAGAGTTCCATTTTCATGGCTTCGACGACGATCAGCGGCTGGCCTTCTTCGACCTGCTGACCCGGCTCGACCAGAATTTTCCAGATATTGCCGTTCAGATCGGCGCTGACGAGATGCCCGTCCTGATCCGCATCGTCTTCCACTAACTGCACGGCGTTGGCGGCGGCTTCCACCGCGGCGCTTTCGGCTTCGTGCCAGTGCGCGACTTCACGGGTAAAGGCTTCGGCCTGTTTCGCGCGGAATTCAGCAATATCGGCGGCGTTGTCAGCAAGGAACTGGGTGTATTGCGCAAAGTCGAATTCGGTTTCTTCGATACGAACTTGTGCGCGGCCTTCGCGGAACGCCTCGCGCTGAATGTCCAGTTCGGCTTCGGTGACCTCATAAAACCGCACCTGATCGAAGAAGTGCAGCAGCCACGGCTCGCCGTTTTTGAATTGCTCGTTTTTCAGGAATTTGTTCCAGATAGGCAGCGTGCGGCCCACCAGCTGATAGCCGCCCGGTGAATCCATGCCATAAATGCACATGTACATGCCGCCGATGCCGACCGTGCCTTCGGCGGTAAACGTACGCGCCGGGTTGTATTTGGAACTGAGCAGGCGGTGGCGCGGATCGACCGGCACCGCGCACGGCGCGCCGAGATACACATCGCCCAGCCCGAGGATCAGATAGCTGGCGTCGAAAATGATGTTTTTCACATCGTCGCGGCTTGCCAGCCCGTTGGTGCGCTGGATGAAATCGACGTTATTCGGCAGCCACGGCGCGTCGGCGCGCACGGTCTGCTGATAGCGTTCGACCGCGCCGAGCGTGGCGGAATCTTCAAAGGCCATCGGCATGTGCACGATGCGGGTGGGGATTTTGAGCTGGCTGACATCGGCCAGACTGTTTTCCAGCATCAGTAAATGTTGCAGCAGCGCCGTCTGATGCAGCACGCCGCTGTCGTAGCGGATTTGCAGCGAACGCACGCCCGGCGATAACTCCTCAATGCCTTCCTGACCGGCGGCTTTAATGGCGTTCATCAGCAGGTAAATGCGCATCCGCACCGCCAGATCCAGCACGTTATCGCCGTACTCAATCAGCACGTAGCCGTCGCCAGCCTGGCGGTATTCCACCGACGGACGATCGGCTGTCGCCGCAAGCGCAGCAAGAATAGTGGCGGAGGCGGTGGTATCGGGCAGCAGCGACGGCACCGGCAGCGCCATGGCGTTGATCGGCATCAGCGAATCGAGCGTGCCTTGCTGCGCCAGTTCCAGCGCCTGCGCCTGTTCAAAACTGATCGGATGGAAACGGATTTTGTCGCCGGGTTTTACCTGGCCGACTTTCCACAATTCGGCTTTGGCGATGGTCACCGGACAGACGAAACCGCCGAGGCTTGGCCCGTCGCGGGTCAGAATGACCGGGAAATCGCCGGTGAAGTTAATTGCGCCGATGGCGTATTCACAGTCATGCACGTTCGACGGATGCAACCCGGCTTCGCCGCCGTCCTGCCGTGCCCATTGCGGTTTCGGGCCAACCAGCCGCACACCGAGACGGTTGGAGTTGTAATGCACCTGCCATTCGGCGGCGAAGAAGGTGTCGATAGATTCTTTGGTGAAGAAATCCGGTGCGCCGTGCGGCCCGTAAAGCACGCCGATATTCCAGATATCGCCGTAAGGCGGCACGATGTTTTCGGCTGCCGCCTGCGGTAAACCCACCGGCGCAGGCGTGGTGCAGGCCGCGAGTTCCGGCTGCGAAACGGTCAGCATATCAGCGACACGCAGCGTACGGCCCGCGTGACCACCAAACTGCCCGAGCGCAAAGGTCGAGCGGCTGCCGAGATACACCGGCACGTCTAAACCGTTACGCACGGCGAGATAGGTGCGGCAACCCTGCGTGGCGCGGCCCAGCGTCAGCGTCTGACCGGCTTTGACATCGACCGGCTGCCAGTAAGAAACCGGCTCGCCATCGATGGTGGCCGGGCAACGCGCGCCGGTCAGGGCGATAATGGCGTCGCAATGAAAACGCAGCGTGGGTCCCTGTAACGTGAATTCCAGACCGGCGGCATCCAGATGATTACCGACAATGCGGTTGGCGAGACGAAAGGCAAAATCGTCCATCGGGCCGGACGGCGGCACGCCGATATCCCAGTAACCGAGACGTCCCGGATAATCCTGCACGCTGCTGTAGGTGCCGGGCGCGATCACTTCGATGGCGTTGGGTGCATAAGCAAAACTGTCGAGCATGCGCGTCCACATGTCGCCGTCGCGGAACACCGGCGTGGCGACCACCTGACGCAGATAATCAATGTTGGTGGCGATGCCGTGCAGGCGCGTGGCGGCCAGCGCGGCCGACATTTTTGCCAGTGCGTCCTGACGGTCGGTGCCGTGAACAATCAGTTTGGCGATCATCGGGTCGTAAAATGCCGACACGTCGCTGCCGGTAGACACCCAGCCATCGACGCGCACGTCTTCGGGGAAAAATACTTCGGTCAGCACGCCGGGGCTTGGCTGGAAATTCTTCAGCGGATCTTCGGCGTAAATGCGCACTTCCATCGACGCGCCCTGCGGGGCTTTTTCCATCGCAGGCCAGTCCAGCGGCTCGTCTGCGGCGACTTTCAGCATGCAGTCGATGAGATCCAGACCGGTGACCATTTCGGTGACCGGATGCTCCACCTGCAAACGGGTGTTTACTTCGAGAAAATAAAATTCGTCGCGCGCGGCGTCATAAATAAATTCCACGGTTCCGGCGCTGCGGTAATTCACCGATTCGCCCAGCTCCACGGCAGCGCGATGTAACGCTTCGCGGCTGGCCTGCGGCAAGTTCGGCGCAGGCGTTTCTTCCACCACTTTCTGATTACGGCGCTGCAATGAACAGTCGCGCTCGCCGAGTGCCACCACGCGGCCTTTGCCGTCGCCAAAAATCTGTACTTCGACGTGACGGGCGCGGTCGACAAAGCGCTCCAGAAACACCCCGGCGTCGCGGAAAAACTGCTCGCCGAGACGCTTCACGCTGTCCCACGCAGCGCGCAGGGCGTCTTCGTCATCACAGCGTGTCAGGCCAATGCCTCCGCCGCCTGCGGTGCTTTTCAGCATCACCGGATAACCGATGTCTGCGGCCGCTTTCACGGCATCTTCCAGGCTTGCGAGCAAACCGGTGCCCGGCGTCATCGGCACATTTGCGGCACCGGCTAATTCACGGGCGCGGTGCTTGAGGCCAAACTCGCGGATTTGCCCGGCGGTCGGCCCGATAAACGCGATGCCCGCCGCTTCGCAGGCATCGGCAAATTCCGCGCTTTCGGATAAAAAGCCGTATCCCGGATAAATCGCCTGCGCGCCGGTTTCTGTCGCGGCGGCCAGAATTTTGTCGATCATCAGGTAGCTTTCGCTGGCCTTTTCGCCGCCCAGCGCGATGGCGATATCCGCCTGCGTGACGTGCGGTGCATTGCGGTCGGCATCGGAATACACGGCCACGCTGGTGACGCCCAGACGTTTCAGCGTGCGGATCGCGCGGCAGGCGATTTCGCCACGGTTAGCAATTAACACGGTAGTAAACATGTGTGCGCCCTCAGCTTTTGACCGGTGAATTCAGGCTCTGGATATAACTTCTCCAGCCGCCAAAATGAGTGATGTCTGTGGCTTCGCTAATCGCCCACGGCTCACAGATAAAGCCTTTCACGGTGCGGCCATCGGCCAGTTCGAGCGAACCGATACCCAGCGGTGCCGGGATTTCAGCGACGAATTCCCCGAAGCGCGCCAGCGGGATATCCCAGAGTTCGACGATAATCGCGCTGCCCGATCCGGCGCGTACCAGCCCCGGTTTTGGCGGCGTGGTATTCGCGAGGGCGTAAAGTTTGTAGGTCGCGGCGGTTGTGGTTTGCTCGACGCGCACCGCGTTCCGGCTGGTGAGCTGGACATTGAGCGGCATGCCGGTCAGGTGCGCGCCAACCACGGCGACGCGCACGCTGGCAGCACTGACCGGCGCGGAGATCATGAATTCTTCAGGCTTCATCGCCAGCCCGGTTGCGCCCAGCGGCAGGCTCAGGCTGCGCTGCCACTGACGGCCAAAGCTGGCTAACGCATCATCGTGCCAGGCCGGGGCGACCAGCGTGATCCCGGCGGGCAGGCCGTCGGCGCGCAGGCTGGACGGCAGCGCAAGAGCAGACAAATCCGCCAGATTGGTGAAGTTGGTGTAAATGCCGAACTGCGAGTTGTAGAGCACCGGCTCCTGCGCCATTTCTGCCTGGGTGCGGATGGTCGGTGAGGTCGGCACCACCAGCGCATCAAACCCTTCCAGCGCCAGATTGATTTTGCGCGACAACTCTGCGCGTAAATATTCGGCACGCCAGGCATCGCAGGCGCTGTAGTTCAGACCACTGGCGACGATGCCGCGCACCACCGGATCCATCGCCTCCGGGTTTTCTTCGAAAATCTGACCGACCGCAACCGTACGTTCCGCCACCCATGCGCCGTAATACAGCTGCTCCGCAAGTTCACGGAACGGCGTGAAATCCACCGGGACCAGCGTGACGCCGCTGCTGCTCAGGCGTTCCAGTGCCTGATCGAATTCAAATTCGGCCAGCGCATCACCGAAGAATTCCAGGCTGTCCGGCACCGCAAAGCGTGGATGAGCCGAAATTGCCACCGGCGCAGTGCGCGGATTGCGGCGCGAATAGGCATCCGTGGCGTCGTATCCGCCTGCGGCATGGGCGACGGTTTGCGCGTCGGCAACGGTCAGCGCAAAAATTGACACCGAGTCATTCAGGCGACAGGCAGGCACCACGCCGGTATTCGACAGCCAGCCTTTGGTCGGTTTCAGCCCGACGATATTGTTGAATCCGGCAGGGACACGGCCCGAGCCGGCGGTGTCGGTTCCGAGGGAAAAGGCTACCAGGCCGCGTGCCAGAACGGAGGCCGACCCGGAACTGGAGCCGCCGCTGACATAGTCGGGGTTGAAGGTGTTGCGCACGGCACCAAACGGCGAGCGGGTTCCCACCAGACCGGTGGCAAACTGGTCGAGATTGGTTTTGCCGATGACGATCGCGCCTTTGGCTTTCAGGTTCGCGACCACGGTGGCATCGGCTTCGGCAGTGTAAGTGAACGCGGGGCAGGCGGCGCTGGTCGGCCAGCCGGCAATATCAATATTGTCTTTGACGGCGAAGGGGACGCCAAACAGCGGCAGGTCTTTTAGCGAGCCATCGGCCTTCTGGCGCAGGCTTTCCAGATGCGCAATCTGATCTTCAAGCTGGTTGGCGCTGGCGCGATAAAGCCAGGCGTTATCGGCGGGGCTCAGGCTACCCAACACCAACGACAGCGTGGTGCGCAGGCTGCCCGGCGCAGTGCGATAATGCTGTTGCCAGTCCCGCAGGGTAAAACCGCGATAAGGTGAGCTTGTAGAATGTGAGGCGTCGGTCATAAGTTGAATTCCATCTGGTACACAAGATTGAATTCACTTAAGCAAGGCCTGTGCCAAATCATTATTTGTTGATTTTAAATGATTTATTATTTATCGCGTGAAAGCGTTGTACGTTTGTTGCACCACGCACGCAAGGCAACTGAGCGAAAATGGGGCGAAAATTTGCGCGATATCCCGCAGGAAAAAGATAAACGTGGCCCGATAAAGGTTCCGGTATACAGTTGTATGAACTGATGATTTATTATTCTTTGCAGAAAAGCGGGCGGATTCATGTCCAGAAAACGATCCATCATTGCGCAGTAATGTGCCTGGCAGAGGCTGGTGCATACCTCGCAACATTAGCCAGAGGAAACCCCTAATTAATGCAACTTCGTCGTCTCTATGTACGCCTGAAAAAGCTGCTGCTGGCGCTGATTCTGGTGATTATTACGCTTCTGGCTGTGCGCACTTATGACGCCTTGCAGGGGCCGCCGCTTGAGCCGTGGCACAAACTGGTGCCGGACGAACTGAGTGCGGAACAGTTGGATAAGAGTGACTGGGCGGCGTATTTACGCGCGGAACAGCAGGCATTTCTTGAAGTGAAGCAGGAAGTGACGGACAAGCTGGACGCCGAAGAACGTATTCCGCTTAACCGCTATTACGACCGCAGCCCGATTTACCCTGAGCATTTTGCACAGGACTGGAACCGGTCTTATGAGCTGATGCCTGACGGCAAACCGGTGGGCGCGGTGGTGTTATTGCACGGCCTGACCGATTCCCCTTACAGCCTGCGTCATATAGCGCAGGATTATCGCCGTCGCGGATTCGTGGCCGTCGGTATTCGCCTGCCGGGCCACGGAACGGTGCCCGGTGGCCTGACGCGGGTGGACTGGGAGCAGTGGATGGCGGCAACGCGGCTGGCGGTGCGCGAGGCGCACCGTGTCGCCGGGCCGGATGTGCCGCTGCAACTGGTGGGCTTTTCAAACGGCGGCGCGCTGGCGATGAAATATACGCTGGATTCCCTTGATGACTCCGCGCTGGTGCGGCCTTCCCGCGTGGTGCTGATTTCCCCGATGATCGGCGTGACGAGCTTCGCGCGCTTTGCCGGATATGCAGGCTGGCCTGCGATTTTCCCGGCCTTTGCCAAAACCGCCTGGCTGAACCTGATGCCGGAATTCAATCCGTTTAAATACAACTCGTTTCCGGTCAAAGCTGCCCGCCAGTCTTATCTGCTGACCCATGTGTTGCAGCAGCAAATCACCCGGGATGCGCAATCCGGCAAGCTGGCGCAGTTACCGCCGGTGCTGGCATTCCAGTCGGTGGTTGATTCCACCGTCAGTAGCCGGGCAGTCGTGACGGCGCTGTTTAATCAACTGCCTGCGAACGGCAGCCAGCTGGTGCTGTTTGATATTAACCGCAGCGCGTACGTCGGTCCGCTGCTGCGGGTGGCGTCAGAGACGGCGGTAGGGCGTTTACTTCCGCCTGCGCCACGGCGTTACCAGACCACGGTGATCACCAATGCGGCGCCCGATCAGGCCGCGACGGTCGCGCAGATCACGGCGGCAGGTCAGACTGCCGTGGTGACGACGCCGCTGGGGCTGGATTATCCCGCGGAATTTTTCTCGCTTTCGCACGTTGCGCTGCCGTTCCCGCCAGATGATTCGCTGTATGGCCGTACTCCTCAGGGGCCGGCACAGTTTGGCATCCGGCTGGGTACGCTGGCGGCCCGCGGTGAAAACGGCGCGCTGGTGGTCAGTATGGATCAACTGATGCGCGTATCGTCGAATCCGTTTTATCCTTATCTGTTGCACAGAGTGAACGGATTCTGATTGCCGGGCGCCTGCACTGATGGCGTCAGCGGATATTTCCCCCAGAAAGCGATTGCGATTATATCGCGCGCTATATAGATTGGCGGCATGAACATGAAAACAGACAACGATTCCACGCCCAACCGCATGCATCTGGATCAACAGATGTGTTTCGCACTGTATTCCGCGAATCTTGCGTTGCATAAGGTTTACCGCAAATGGCTCAGCCAGCTGGAGCTGACGTATCCGCAGTATCTGGTGATGCTGGTTCTCTGGCAGCGCGACGAAGTGACCGTCTCTGAGATCGGCGACAAGCTGTTTCTGGATTCGGCGACGCTGACGCCACTGCTCAAACGCCTTGAAACCGCCGGTTTACTGCTGCGCCGTCGGGCGAAAGCCGATGAGCGCCAGGTCATCATCACCCTGACCGAGGCGGGCAGGCAGTTGCGCGAGAAAGCTCAGGGCATTCCTGAAGCGATTTTGTGTGCGACCGAGTGCGAGCTCAGTGAAATGATGACGCTCAAACAGCAGCTCGAATCTTTGCGCGAGAATCTGAAAGACAAATCCTGAACGGCGGGAAAGGTGTTGCCCGCCGCTTTCGGTGATTGATGGTACCTATTGCAGCAAGCAGATAAATCCGACGTGCGCTTTCGAATTTGTCTGCTAGTATCTAATACATAGCGCACGATTAAATCGTGTATAAATTTCTGATTACATCACTCTTGTCATTCAGTCATCTGACCCGAAAAGGAACGAAATATGTCTATCGAAAAAGTTGTGTATCGTGCTCATGCATCTGCAACCGGTGGCCGTGATGGCCGCGCTGTTTCTGACGACGGCGTGCTGGATATCAAACTGGGTGTACCAAAGGAAATGGGCGGCATGGGCGGCGGTACCAACCCTGAGCAGCTGTTTGCTGCCGGTTACTCAGCCTGCTTCCTCGGTGCACTGAAAGCCGTGGCTGCACAGGAAAAAATTAAGATCCCTGCTGACGCGAAAATTGAAGGCGCGGTGGGTATCGGGGCAATCCCGGGCGGTTACGGTATCGAAGTTCAGCTTGATATCACTCTGCCGGGCTTTGAACGCAGCGACGCAGAAGCGCTGGTGGCCAAAGCACATCAGGTTTGTCCGTACTCCAATGCCACCCGTGGCAACATCGATGTAACCTTGAATATTAAGTAATTTTTAGAGAAGTACCGCCTTCACCAGGGCGTTTTAATGCACTATCCGGGAGGCTTCGGCCTCCCTTTTCCTGTCTGAAATTCCCGCCACGATCTTCTCATCTCCTCTGCAGGGCGCTTGCGCTCAGGCATTTGGCCGGTATGTATATAAACGTAATCTCAGCATAATCTGTGAACTCGCCGGGCATAAACATGTCACAATGATTCAGAATCTTTCAAAAAACTTCCCGGAAAACCACATTACATGAATAGAGTGAAGACTCTATCGCAGCAAAATATTTCATTATTGTTAGCGATTTATATTGGCATTTTCCTGAATGTCTCCGTGTTTCAGCGCCGCTTTGCCGCCTTAATTAATCACTTCACTTCCATTGAACTGATGCAGGCTGTCACTGAAGTCTGCGCCATCGTGCTGTTTACCTTCTTCGTACTGCGCCTGGTGTCACTGGGTGGACGGCTGTTTTTCCGCATCGTCGCCAGCCTGCTGGTGCTGATTTCCGTCGCCGCCAGCTATTACATGGTGATGTTCAATGTGGTGATCGGCTACGGCATCGTGGTGTCGGTGATGACCACTGACATTGACCTCAGCAAAGAGATCATTGGCCTGCATTTGTTTGTCTGGATGGCGCTGGTCAGTGCGATCCCGCTGTTCCTGATCTGGAAAAACAACCTGCGGCTGACGCTGATTGAGCAGATTAAAACACCGGGGCAGCGCGCGTTGCCGCTGATGGTTCTGCTGGCAACGGCATTGCTGGTCTGGCTGCCGCTGCGTTATCTCGATCACGAACAAAGTGTGAACGAGAAGAAAACCAACGTCGATTTGCCGAGCTATGGCGGCGTTGTCGCCCACTCTTATTTACCGTCTAACTGGCTGGCCGCGCTGGGTTTATATGCTTATACCCAGGTGGATGAAGGTCAGGATGCCAGCCATTTCCTTGATCCGGCGAAAGAGTTTACCTACGTGCCACCGGCAGATATCGACGATACCTATGTGGTATTTATCATCGGTGAAACCACGCGCTGGGATCATATGGGTATTCTGGGCTACGAGCGCGACACCACGCCGCGCCTGTCGAAAGAGAAGAATCTGGTGGCGTTCCGCGGGACGTCGTGCGACACGGCGACCAAGCTCTCTCTGCGCTGTATGTTCGTGAGGGAAGGCGGTACGGAAGATAATCCTCAGCGCACCCTGAAAGAGCAGAACATTTTTGCAGTGATGAAATCATTAGGTTTCACCTCTGAGCTGTTCGCGATGCAAAGCGAGTTGTGGTTCTACAACAACGCCAACACCAACAATTTCTCCTTCCGTGAAATCATTGCCTCTGAAAAGCGTAATGACGGTAAGCCGGTGGACGATATGTTGCTGGTGAATGAATTACAGGAGTCGTTGAAAAATCATCCGAAAGGCAAACATCTGGTGATCCTGCATACCAAAGGTTCGCATTATCTCTACTCTCAGCGTTATCCGCGCAGCTACGCACGTTATACGCCGGAGTGTAAGAGCAACACCTGTACCAAAGATGAGCTGATAAATGCCTTCGATAACAGCGTGTTGTACACCGACACCTTTATCGACAACGTGATAGATCAGCTGCGTGATAAGAAAGCGCTGGTGTTTTACGCGTCCGATCACGGCGAATCCATTGATGAAAACTCACATCTGCATGGAACACCCCGCGAGATGGCGCCGCCGGAGCAGTTCCGCGTGCCGATGATGGTGTGGGCATCCGACAGTTTCCTCGAGCAGCCGGATCATAAAGAGGCGTTCGAGCAGCTCCAGGCGCAGCAACGCGTCGGGGCGAAGAAGCGTCATGTTGAGTTGTTCGATTCAATTTTGGGCTGCCTGGGTTATACCTCACCGGACGGTGGCATCAATCCGGCGAACAACTGGTGTGCAAAACCTCAGACGGATCAGAAGTTATAGGTTAATTTGGCGGCGTATCGGATGATTTCTGGGCAGTCGGTGAATATGCATTAAAAAGCCGTTGACGCTCTGAAACCGTCGCAGTAAGATGCGCCCCACTCGGCGAGTAGCGCAGCTTGGTAGCGCAACTGGTTTGGGACCAGTGGGTCGGAGGTTCGAATCCTCTCTCGCCGACCATATCCCAGTCTGATGATGCATTCAGTCATCAGATAACGAAAAGCCCGCAGCCTTCTGGTTGCGGGCTTTTTGTTTTGTACGATACCCCTCAGGTTGTTTCTTCCTTCAGGTTTTCCTTTTTTGCTGCTTCATACAACGCCACCCAGCTGTCAGGCGGCTCACCGCTTTTGAGCATTTTGCGAAATACCCGGTAAGCGTCTGTTTTACTCTCATAGGCTCGCAGTTCTTTATCATCATTAACCCATGCGTAAATGATGATCCGGCTTTTAAAGTTGTAGCGAAAAAAAAGACGGTATTGCTGAAAGAATTTTGCCCTGAACCAGTGAGTAAACTCCCCGCCTAACGTATCTCCCTGTCGAAACTCCGCCCGGGCAGGGTCTTGCGGGATGACTTCAAACATCAACTTATTAATCGCCGCCAGTCTCTTGGTCGCATTCCTGTTTTTGTAACCCACAGGGTCTTTACGGCGCAGCTGTACGACCTGTTCGGTGAGTTTCTCTATCTGTTGCAGAATCAACGGGTGAGCGAGCAGCGTCCACCCATTACTCTCCATGGCCTGATTATGCATAGTCCTTTACTCATCATCGTCAGAAAGCGGGCTCTCAAGGTCAACGGCAACGCCAGTGGTCAGTACACTCATCTTTTCATGCACAGATAAGGTCACCGGTTGCATATTTTCCGGATGATTGAGCATATCCGTCGCCACGAAATCCAGAAAGGCATTGATGACAGGATCTTCCGGTTCTTCGAGTTGCCTCGAAATAACCACCTGTCCGTCCGGTAAGATCTTGTATTGAATGCGATCGTTCCCGCTAAGATTTAACGCCTTGCGTATGGCTGCGGGGATGGTGGTCTGAAAACGACGGGTCACTTTAGACTCGGCTTCGAGTTTGATTCCCCATGTGACTGAGGCAGGCATAGACGAGACTCCTTGTGATGCTTAATTGAGCGATTTCGGCAGGGTAATGCAAATGCATTGGTAATGCAAATGCCCCGAATGTACGTGATGGTTTATGCGTTACGTGCCGCAAATCTGCGTCAGTTTGCCTTTTTAACCTGCATTTTCGTTTTGCAAAATGCTGACCGGATACTGCATCTATCGCGCAAAGCAATAAACACGCCAGAATTCAAATTAGGGAAACATGATCGTTTCGATATATTTCAGCCCTTGCGCGCGCTTTCGTTGAAAAAATAAGCAGGAAGGGGGTGGCGGAGGCGATGCACCACCACGGCACATTTGCGCCATTTTGGGGTGTTTTGCCGGTGCCGCTGGCGGACGCTTTTTATGACAGCTTTGCGACAATCGCGGCTCTTCCCAGCATTTTCCGCTGGTTTCCACCCCTATCTCAAAAATAACCGTTCATATATTCATCATTTAGCGAGAAATTTTTAGGGATTTAATATGAGTGAAACACCCGTGAATATTCTTTTACAAAGTTGATTGTGTGGGTTTTGGGTTCAAAAACTGAACATTCATCCTGATTTGGTTAACAGAATGTTTTTTTATGTTTGTTTGCTGTTACTCACAGTCTGTGTAAATGCCTGATGGTTATATTGACGTCAGGGATAGGAGTTGCCAAATTGATAGCCCCAAGGAAGACCAGTGATTATTTCCGGTAAAGATCTGTAAAGCCCGCTTTACAGTTCGATGGAAAAAAATGGCAGTTCACCATGCTCTGGTTGGACTTATTGCAGCGCACAACCAACACAGTCACCCGCAAATAAAAATAAAGGGTGCCGTGAGCTGCAAAACACAACACACACATCCACATCACCATTCATCAATGGAGCAGAAGCGATGACAATCTCTTTAGGTAAGTCGGGGCTACTGAAATTCAGTATGGGCCTGATTGCGCTGACCGTTGCGGCAAGCGTGCAGGCAAAAACGTTAGTGTATTGTTCTGAAGGTTCACCTGAAGGCTTCAACCCTCAGCTGTTCACCTCAGGCACCACGTATGACGCCAGCTCCGTGCCTATCTACAACCGTTTGGTTGAGTTCAAGATCGGGACCACAGAAATTCAGTCCGGTCTGGCTGAAAAGTGGGACGTGTCGGCAGACGGCAAAACCTACACCTTCCACCTGCGCAAAGGCGTGAAATGGCAGGATAACAAGGAATTCAAACCGACCCGTGATTTCAACGCGGACGACGTTGTGTTCTCCTTCGAGCGTCAGCTGGACAAAAATAACGCTTACCACGGTGTGTCTGGCGGCAGCTACGAATACTTCGAAGGTATGGGCATGGGCGATCTGATCAACAAGATCGTGAAAGTGGACGACAACACCGTGCAGTTCGTACTGAACCGCCCTGAGTCTCCATTCCTGGCTGACCTGGCGATGGACTTCGCGTCAATCCTGTCTGCGGAATACGCTGACAACATGCTGAAAGCCAAAACCCCTGAGAAAGTCGATTTGGATCCGATCGGTACCGGTCCGTTCCAGCTTGTGCAATACCAGAAAGATTCACGCATCCTCTACAAAGCCTTCCCAGGCTACTGGGGCACCAAGCCGCAGATCGACCGTTTAGTCTTCTCCATCACGCCTGACGCTTCCGTGCGTTATGCAAAATTGCAGAAAAACGAATGCCAGGTAATGCCGTACCCGAACCCGGCTGACATCGCTGCCATGAAGAAAGATAAAACCATCAACCTGATGCAACAGCCAGGTCTGAACGTCGGTTATCTGTCCTTCAACGTTGAGAAAAAACCGTTAGATGAAGTGAAAGTGCGTCAGGCACTGACCATGGCTGTGAACAAAAAAGCCATCATCGATGCGGTTTATCAGGGTGCTGGCCAGCCGGCTAAAAACCTGATCCCACCAACAATGTGGGGCTACAACAAAGACGTGGTGGATTACGAATACAATCCTGAAAAAGCCAAAGAGCTGCTGAAAGAAGCAGGTCACGCAGACGGTTTCACTATCGATTTGTGGGCAATGCCGGTACAGCGTCCGTACAACCCGAACGCACGTCGTATGGCTGAAATGATCCAGGCTGACTGGGCGAAAGTGGGTGTGAAAGCCAACATCGTCACTTACGAGTGGGGCGAATACCTCAAGCGTGCAAAAGCGGGCGAACACCAGTCTGTGATGATGGGCTGGACCGGGGACAATGGGGATCCGGACAACTTCTTCGCCACGCTGTTCAGCTGCACCGCAGCTAAAGACGGTTCCAACTATTCCCGCTGGTGCTACAAGCCGTTTGAAGATTTGATCCAGCCAGCTCGTGCTGAATCCGATCATGCCAAACGTGCTGCGCTGTACCAGCAGGCTCAGGTTGTGATGCATGACCAGGCACCTGCGCTGATCATCGCTCACTCCACTGTGTACGAACCTGTTCGTAAAGAAGTCAAAGGCTATGTGGTTGATCCGCTTGGCAAGCATCACTTCGAAAACGTCTCAATGGAGTGATCGCCTGCTGAATAATAACCCGTGAGCTGCGTTATCTGGTGCTCGCGGGCCATTCAGTACAGCTTTGATTCTCAAGAAAGAAATGTGAGCCACAATAAGCCCGGCGAGCTACGGTTCTCCGGGCATTTTATACAGAGAGTACGGGATATGTTTCAGTTCATACTCCGACGTTTGGGGTTAGTTATCCCAACGTTTATCGGCATAACTTTGCTGACTTTTGCCTTCGTACACATGATACCAGGCGACCCGGTCACCATCATGGCAGGCGAGCGCGGTGTTTCCCCCGAGCGTCATGCCCAGTTAATGGCAGATATGGGGCTCGATAAGCCTCTTTATCAACAATACTTCCACTATGTGAACGGGGTGCTGCACGGCGACCTGGGCACGTCCTTAAAAAGTCGAACGCCTGTCTGGCAGGAGTTTGTACCGCGTTTCAAAGCGACGCTGGAGCTGGGCATTTGCGCGATGATTTTCGCGATCCTTGTCGGCATCCCGGTGGGTGTACTGGCAGCGGTAAAACGGGGATCGATATTCGACCACACGGCGGTGGGCATCTCACTGACCGGCTATTCGATGCCGATATTCTGGTGGGGGATCATGCTGGTGATGCTGGTTTCGGTACAGCTCAACCTCACGCCCGTATCGGGGCGAATAAGCGATACGGTCTTCCTTGATGACAGCATGCCGCTGACCGGCTTTATGTTGATCGACTCCCTCATCTGGGGCGAGCCGGGCGATTTTAAAGACGCCGTGATGCACATGATTTTGCCGGCGCTGGTGCTTGGCACCATTCCTCTGGCCGTTATCGTGCGTATGACCCGTTCTTCGATGCTGGAAGTGCTGGGTGAAGATTATATCCGTACCGCGCGCGCCAAAGGCGTCAGCCGTATGCGGGTGATTGTCGTCCACGCACTGCGCAATGCGCTTTTGCCGGTGGTGACCATCATTGGTTTGCAGGTCGGGACGCTGCTCGGCGGCGCTATCCTGACGGAAACCATCTTCTCCTGGCCGGGGCTGGGCCGGTGGCTGATCGACGCACTCCAGCGCCGCGACTATCCGGTCGTGCAGGGCGGGGTGTTGCTGGTCGCGACTTTGATCATCGTGGTTAACCTGCTGGTAGACGTGCTCTACGGCGTGGTCAACCCGCGTATTCGTCACAGAAAATAAGGGGCGCAAAATGTCTCAGGTTACAGAGCCCGTCGCGAATGAAATCGTGACGGCTGCGCCAGTGCCGATGCCGCCGTTGCGCGAATTCTGGCATTACTTCAAGCGTAATAAAGGGGCCGTTACCGGCCTGGCTTACATCATCATCATGCTGGTGATTGCGATCGGGGCGAATGTGATCGCGCCGCATCTGCCCGCTGAACAGTTCCGTGACGCGCTGCTGCGTCCGCCGGTCTGGATGGAAGGCGGCAGCTGGAAATTCCTGCTCGGCACCGATGACGTGGGTCGCGATATTCTGTCGCGTCTGATGTACGGCGCGCGCCTGTCGCTGCTGGTCGGTTGTCTGGTGGTGGTGCTTTCGCTGATCCTCGGCGTGATTTTCGGCCTGTTTGCCGGATATTACGGCGGTGTGATCGATGCGATCATCATGCGCGTGGTGGATATCATGCTGGCCCTGCCGAGCCTGCTGCTGGCGCTGGTGCTGGTGGCGATTTTCGGCCCGTCGATCGTTAACGCCTCGCTGGCGCTGACCTTCGTGGCATTGCCGCACTACGTGCGTTTAACCCGCGCGGCGGTGCTGGTGGAAGTTAACCGCGACTACGTGACCGCATCTCGCGTGGCGGGGGCCGGTGCGGCCCGCCAGATGTTCATCAACATTTTACCTAACTGCTTAGCGCCGCTGATTGTTCAGGCGTCGCTCGGTTTCTCCAACGCCATCCTCGACATGGCGGCTCTCGGCTTCCTCGGCATGGGCGCGCAACCGCCTACGCCGGAGTGGGGCACGATGCTGTCCGACGTCTTACAGTTTGCTCAAAGTGCCTGGTGGGTTGTGACCTTCCCCGGCGTGATCATCCTGCTGACGGTACTGGCATTTAACCTGATGGGTGACGGCCTGCGCGACGCCCTTGACCCTAAACTCAAGCAGTAGGGGACGAGAGATGGAAACCACATTGATTCAAGACGTACCGGTTGGCAAAACGCTGCTGACCGTCGATAAGCTTTCCGTACACTTTGGTGATGAAGGCACGCCGTTTCGCGCCGTAGACCGTATCAGCTACAGCGTAAAACAGGGCGAAGTGGTCGGGATTGTCGGTGAATCCGGCTCCGGTAAATCGGTGAGTTCACTGGCGCTGATGGGCCTTATCGACTTCCCCGGCAAAGTGATGGCTGAGAAGCTGGAGTTTGGTGGCCGTGACCTGAAAAGCATGAGCGAAAAAGAGCGCCGCCAGATTGTCGGTGCCGAAGTCGCGATGATTTTCCAGGATCCGATGACCAGCCTCAACCCGTGTTACACCGTAGGTTTCCAGATCATGGAAGCCATCAAGGTGCATCAGGGTGGCAATAAAAAGACCCGTCGTCAGCGCACCATCGATTTGCTGAACCTGGTCGGTATTCCTGACCCGGCTTCACGTCTCGACGTTTATCCGCATCAGCTTTCCGGCGGCATGAGCCAGCGCGTGATGATCGCGATGGCGATCGCCTGCCGTCCAAAACTGCTGATTGCCGATGAGCCGACGACCGCGCTCGACGTCACCATTCAGGCGCAAATCATCGAACTGCTGCTTGAGCTGCAACAGCAAGAGAACATGGCACTGATGCTGATCACCCATGACCTTGCGCTGGTGGCGGAAGCCGCACAACACATCATCGTGATGTATGCCGGTCAGGTAGTGGAATCGGCAAAAGCCACGGAGATTTTCCGTGCGCCGCGCCATCCGTACACCCAGGCGCTGCTGCGCTCGCTGCCGGAGTTCGCGGCAGATAAGGCGCGTTTGCAGTCACTGCCGGGCGTGGTGCCGGGCAAATATGACCGTCCTGACGGCTGCCTGCTCAATCCACGTTGTCCGTATGCCACCGATCTTTGCCGCAAAGAAGAACCGGCGCTGCGTGACCTCGCGAACGGGCGTCAGTCGAAGTGCCATTATCCGCTGGATGATGCCGGGAGACCTACTTTATGAGTCCTGATAACACCGCATCGCAGCCGTTGTTGCATGCGATTGACCTGAAAAAGCATTACCCGGTGAAGAAAGGGATGTTCGCCCCGGAACGCACGGTAAAAGCGCTCGACGGCGTGTCGTTTACGCTTGAACGCGGCAAAACGCTGGCCGTGGTGGGCGAATCCGGCTGTGGTAAATCCACGCTGGGCCGTTTGCTGACCATGATTGAAGTGCCGACCGGCGGTGAACTCTATTATCGCGGGCAGGATTTGCTTAAGCCTGATGCCACGGCGGAAAAGCTGCGCCGTCAGAAGATCCAAATCGTGTTCCAGAATCCTTACGGATCGCTGAACCCGCGTAAGAAAGTCGGCCAGATCCTCGAAGAACCTCTGCTGATCAACACCAGGCTGAGCAGCGCCGAACGCCGTGAAAAAGCACTGGCGATGATGGCGAAAGTCGGTCTGAAAAATGAGCATTACGACCGCTATCCGCATATGTTCTCCGGCGGTCAGCGTCAGCGTATTGCTATCGCCCGGGGTCTGATGCTGGATCCGGACGTGGTGATCGCCGACGAACCGGTCTCTGCGCTCGACGTTTCCGTGCGTGCGCAGGTGCTGAACCTGATGATGGATTTGCAGCAGGATTTGGGGCTGTCGTACGTGTTCATCTCACACGATTTGTCGGTGGTAGAACATATCGCTGACGAAGTGATGGTGATGTACCTTGGCCGCTGCGTGGAGAAGGGGCCGAAAGACGCCATCTTCAGCAATCCGCGCCATCCGTACACCCAGGCACTGCTTTCCGCGACGCCACGTCTGAACCCGGACGAACGCCGCGAACGCATCAAACTGACCGGCGAGCTGCCAAGCCCGCTGAATCCGCCAGCCGGTTGCGCGTTCAACGCCCGCTGCCGCCGCGCCTTCGGCACCTGCAAACAGTTCCAGCCACAGCTGAAACAGTACGGCGATCAGCTTGTCGCCTGTTTTGCAGTGGATCAGGATGAAAATGGCACTACGCAGACTGTCGCGTAAATCTGGCTGAAGCGTTGAAATCCAAAATGAATAAGCCCGCGAAAGCGGGCTTTTTTGTGGGCGATTTTCAGACACGTTGGCTGATGGGCTATTGATATGATGCTTTCACCCTACAATAACAGGACGTTTATGATGGCATCCGTTCCCCTATCCGGACCCGGTTCTCTGGTTATTCAAAATAATATGAGAGAATCAAGGCAGCATGGAACATCGAGAAACATGGCGACAGCAAGTACATATTATTGGTTTTATCAGAAAGTGAGGAACCACGGCCCCTGGGATTATAAAGCGTATGATCCTTACTGGGCGGCCTTCGGGAATTTTAACTTCGGTGCTGCAGGAACAGCAGCAGGTATACCGGCAAATACACTCCTTATGGGCGCAGGGTTTGCGCAAGGACGCGCAGGAACATCGAAACCTGAGTGGGGAAAATGGACTCAAAAGCCGCCATATGGCGATGACCCGACAGATCAGCGCAACATACAAGAAGGGATCGATTATGCCATTCAGAATGGCTATTAAATGGCTACATAGTGTTGTAACCCTTACCCTGTTACTTCTGGTCATTGGTTTCTGGTGGCTTAGTCATAGCGAAGATGATCCCGCCGGAGATAAATTGCTCCGCACCCAAAAAATCAATGACCATATGTGGTTGTACATGACTGAAAGCCAAAGTGGTGGCGCAACGGTTCCATTCCATTACAGATATTATCTGGCGGGGGAACTGAAGGGTAACAATAGTGACGTTGTTAAGTCGCTGGCGGAAGGTTTTCCGTTTATCTCAGGAAGTGGAACCATTGTTGATATCAGCACCGGTGCGAATAACCGGGTGAATGTTACCTATAGCGGAAACGTTTTGTCGTTAAGCAATGCTGCGAGCTATATCTATAACAGCCACAGCTATACGGCTAATTTTAGCTATCAAATTAATTAAACTGCGATTCATCAAACAGGCCAGTCAGCATTCCCTGACTGGCCTGTTTGATGTAAACCTAGCCAGCAGCAAACCTGATGAGCCGGGTATAATCGCCGCGGTCAGCTTCTCTCAGAGCCACAATATATTCAGCACGATGTTCGTCAGGTGAGACGAGTTCGCCGCCTGAGCTTCCCCATGAAAAATACCCACTCCCGAGGGCACGACGCAGTATGTCGCAATAAATTCGGGAATGCCTTCCATTTCCATTGGGAAAAGGGTGGATCCATACAATGTCTCTGTGAAGTCTCAGACAGATTTCATCGCGCGGATAAGTGTCGTTTTCAATCCAGTACGCTGCATTATCCAGGGTATCCCTGACACGCATTGAGATCATATAAGGCGGTGTATTCCCGATGTTGACCTCTCTGCGTCTAAGTTGCCCTGCCCATTCCCATGTTTTATCAAACATGTTTCGGTGTAGCTGAAGACAGAAATCCACCGTTAAGATCTGCTGGCAACTCAGCTTCTGACGGCTGAGGCGCGCTAATGCATTCTGAATGTTTGTTTTTTCAAATTGATTCAGGTCTTCCCGGGTAACGATATAATCGGGAAGTAAACCGGCCAGATCATCAGGGCTAAGTTCCGTCGCCCCTTCGGGTAGGCCATCATTGATGGTTTCGCTCATTATTCATCCCAGAAATCCCGAGGCCATTTTTGTAAGAGCTCGCTTTTAAGCTTGTCTTGTGTCGATTTTTGAAAAGCTGATGATGTGGGTTGCTGTTCCAGCGACATATGAATTTCAGTGTACTGAGTCAGGTATTTCGCTTTTTTTTCTGCCTGGTGTTCCCGCAGATTTTCGAGTGTTTGTCCTTGTTTTGGCTGTAAAAAGTATACCAGTTCACAATTCAGACCTTCTGCGACTTTCTCCAGGGTATTAAGGGTCAAAGTACCGTCGATCTCTCCTTTTTCGATCAACGAAATACGCGACTGGCTTAGCCCGCACCTCTCACCCAAAGCGCGAGTGCTCATTCCCAGTGTGGATCTGAGCAACTGCAACCAGCCTTTTTTGGGGCGTTTTACATTTCGCTCTGGCTTCATACTTTTTAAAAGATTATCTATCTGTTTGATTTTTAACTCTTTATCCCACATAAAGAAACCTTCTGATTGTATATTTACAATGAAATTATTGTATTTCAATATTAAATATACAATCAAACAAGATAAAATCAATTGTATATATGCAATTGATTTACGTTTTTTCTATTGCCTATATACAATAAATTTCAACAAAAAAGGCCAGTCAGCATTCCCTGACTGGCCTTTTTGATGTAAACCGCACTTACCCTTTTTGACTCGCCCACCAGCTCAGCAGTTGCAGCGTTGAGGAGTAGTAATCGTCTTTCGGGGCCAGGTTCGGGCTGATCGCACCGGCATTGGCCATGGTGAAGTCGCGGATAGCCAGTAATCCCGGTGACATGTTGTAGCCCGCTTTGGTGCCGGTCATGACGTCAATCCAGGCCGGGGTCGCGGTGCGTGGCGATTTTTGCCACCACAGAATGAACGGGGCCAGCTGTGGGCTGCCCGGATGTGCCCAGCCGAGGTACAGCGGGATACGTATTGCGTCGTAACTGAAGCGGGTCGGCCAGCGGCTGGCGGGTTTCATGCTGCCATCGGCTTGCATATCAACCCAGTCAGTCGGCAGACGGAATTCACCGAAGGCCATTTTGCTGAGCATCGCGGTGCCGCTTTCATCCAGATCTTTCCATACCTTCAGGTGGCTGTGAGCGTAAAACGCTTTCCACGCCGGGAAGATGAAGTAGGACGCGTTGACGGTGACGTTGCTGGTTTGATTAAACCCGGTCACGCCCGGCAACATCACTTTGTAACCGGCGTAATCAATCACGTTGTATTTGATAAGCGCCGACTGCAATTTCTCTGAAGCCTTGGTATAGCGCGAATCACTCCATTTATCGCCCGCCAGCAGCAACGCCCAGGCGATAAGCTGGTCACCGTCGGAGGCGTTATTTTTGTCGGCCACGTGGACGCTGTTATTCGGGTCATAGCGCCAGGAGTAAAGGCCGATGTCTTTGCGGTACAGCGTGTTGTTCGCCCATTGCCACAGTTTGTCGAAGGTCGCCTGATCGTCGTTAAAGACGGCCAGCAGCATGCTGAACCCCTGGCCTTCGGTGTGACTGACGTTTTTATTGGCGGTATCAATGATCCGGCCATCAGGCATCAGGAAACGACTTTTGAAGGCTGACCAGCCCTGATCCTGTGCCATTACTGCCGTGGTGAATAATGAGAAAACCAGACCGAACCACAGCACCAGGCCGTAGCGTCGAAATGCCAACATAAAAATTCCTTACAAACCATTTTGATAACGGAAGACGAATGCGCCTTCGGGTGTACTTTCCTGCCAGCGCAGCGGAACGTAAGGCTGCCCGCCTTGCGCCTGCAACCATTGTGCATACAGCCCTTCAAACAGCGAAATCAGCGCGATGCGCCACAGTTCGTCGTTCTCGCCCTGAGGCGAAACCGGCCAGGCGATGTGCACCAGCGTGAGCTGCTGCTGGGTAGCTTCAATTTTCACCACGCCCCAGTCAAAGCGGCTGAGAAGGTGATTAATGTTTTCTTCCAGTTCGCCGAGCGTGGAGGAAACCGGTAACGCATGCTGACGCGCCAGATTGCCGCCCATCAGCGTGAGAAACCGGCGGCCATCCTCGTCGTCGGCGGAGGCCAGAATACCTGAAAATAGCACCTGCACCAGACTTTGCCAGCCCGGTGTGGTGTGACGCTGGCGGTAATAATCCTGCGCGACCTGAGTATAGTTCTGTTCCTGCATGGTTTTATTCCACCGGTTTAATTTTGGCCCATCAGATAGCGGAAGTAGACCTGCGCTTTGCTCTCGTTGTAATCACCGAAAGTATCGTAGCCAACCTGTCCGCCAATCTGCATGTTCTTGTTCAGATGATAGTTGCCGCCCACGCCCGCATTCCAGCCGATACCATTTTCGGTTTTACCGGAATAGTACGCTTCGGTGCCGTAGCCCGCGGCCACCAGATCTTCCAGCTGTTTCTGCAAGTCCGGGTTGTTCGGGAAGTAGGCGCTCTTATCCTGAGAATAGGACTGATAACCCACAGAGCCGGACAATTTCAAATCCCAGTCGTCATACTTCTGAGTGTATTCCACCGGGAAGGAGACGCTGACGTAGTTCTGCGGGCTGAAGTAACCGCCCTGGCCGTAGCTGTAGTAGCTGAGGTTTTTGTCGAAATCCATGTAACCGACGTTGATGCCGGTTTTCAGCTCGCGATCATCGTAACGATACGGACGAACGTACAACCCGGCGTTGGCGTTAACCGACTGGTTGCTCTTCACGTTATTACCCAGATAGCTGTAATAACCGGCACCGGCATAGAAACCGGCGTCGCCGTCATCATAGGAAAGATTGACGCTGCCGCCGTTTTTGGTGACCTGGCCCCACTCTTTTCCGCTGTAGTTATCTTTGGTACCGACGTAAGACAGAATACTGTCGGTGATTGCGCGGCGTTCTGCGGTGACCGTCAGCGTGGTGAAGTCGGTCAGTTTTGGTGCCCATTGCACGCCACCGACCAGCGAGTTCAGATCCTGCCCGAGCGGCGTACTGCCCACATCGGCTTTATAGCTGTCACCGGTCAGCGCGGCGTTGACTTCTACACCGGTGGCTTTCTGATTACCGGCATCCGGGGCGGAATAGGTGGTCGGATCGGTACCCGTAATGGTGTTATAGGCCACGCACTGCGCCGAGGCCGCGTTGGTCGAACTACAGTTTGCGCTGGAATTGGTGGAAGCCGCCGCCTGCAGTTTGGCGAAAGTGCTGTAATCGGCGATGTTCAGACCTGCCGCTGTCGCCGCCGCTGCCACATCTTTTTGTGCAGACTGCGCCTGGGCCAGCGCCCCCTGACCAAATCGGGCATTGGCCGTACCGGCCGGGCTGCCTGCGCTGAGGGAAACCGGCGTAACGCCGATGCTCAGACGCGACGTATCGAACGGCACGAAGGCGAAAGTCATTGGCGCTTTGGCTTCGGTCAGCTGACTGAGGCCGCTTTCGCCGTCACGTCCACGGATCGACATCTCGCCCTGCGCCCAGGTCGCGGTTTTGCCCTGCAAATCGTCGAGCATGTCGTCGATCTGTTTTTCCGTTGCATTACGCTGCACCACGGCGGTTGGCGCAGCACCCGGTACCGGCACCGTGCTGTTAACCGAGGTCTGATCGGTTTGTTGCCACGGCAGTACCGTGCCATAAGTGGACTGGGTGGTGGAACGCGTGGTGCGCGTTGAACGGTTGATGAACGGATTGTCGGAAAGCTGCAATCCGGCGACCTGCGCCGAACCGTCTGCGCCTTCCAGACCGATCATCTTGCCCTTCGCGGAACGCAACAGCGCCATCGCCTGCTGGTGGTCGCCCTGCGCTTCGGCAACGCGGGCAGCCAGTAACAGGCGGTCCGGCGTGCGAGGGCCGGTCAGCCCATTCATCAGTTGCTGCGCGCGCGCCGTATCGCCTTCGCCCAGCGCGATATTGATCGCCCCCACACGGGCATCCTGATTCGGTGTGTCGTTGGTCATCAGGTAGTTGTAGACCTGACCGGCCTGTTTGTTGAGCTTGCCGGACTGATACAGGCGTGCCATTGCCAGCATCAGATCGCGGTTTTGCGGGTCGGCCTGCAGGGCGACGATAAGCTTGTCGTAAGCCGCGGCATACTGGCCCTGTTCACGCAGCTGATCGGCCTGAGTGATGACGAAACCGTTGCGCAGATTCGCCAGCGCGGTCGGTGAGGTGCCGGACTGAATCTCCGGATTTTGCAGGAAGGCCTGTGCTTCATTACTCAGCCCGGCCTGATTCAGCACCGTCACCTGATCGGCGTAATCCCCGGCGTTGCCTTTCACACCGTTGCGCATGTTCTGGCGCACCAGTTGTACCGCCAGCGGAAGCTGCCCGGTGGCGGCCAGATTTTTCGCCAGCGCACCGACGTCAGCCGGCGCGGAAGGCGGATTCTGCGCCAGTGCGCGTAAGGTGTTGGCGGCGGCTGCGCTGTTGCCCTGTTGCAGATAGTTCTCCGCCTCGGCCATTTGCGCATTGAAGTTGGCGCGCTGTGCCAGTTCACGCATCCCCTGATTCTGACTGCCACGCGGAATGCGCGAGAGCAGGGCGCTGGCGGTGGACCAGTTTTTGGTTTCGGAGGCAAATAAGGCGGCCGCGTAGAGATCGGCTGAAGACGCGCCAGGACGCGAAGACGGCGCCATGATGGATTGCGCCTGCGCGGTTTGCCCCTGCGATTGCAGGATGCGCGCCATATCCAGCTTCACCCAGACGTTTGACGGCTGACGTTCCTGCGCCTGCTGAAGTAAATTCAGTGCCCGTTGCGGATCGTTATTCGCCACGGCCTGCGCCGCCTGACGGCGTAACGGCTCGATGACATCCGCCACTTTCGGCGGATTCATTTTGTTCTGAATATCCGCAGGCAGCGTTTTCAATACTTCGCTGGCTTCGGCAGATTTGTTCTGCTGACGCAGCACGTAGAACAGCCCGGCGCGGGCATCGGCATTGTCGCCAAGCGCGCTGTATTGCTGCTCGGCACCGGCCAGATCGCCTTTACGGCGCAGAATGTCGGCGCGCAGCAAACCGGCTGACTGACCTTTCTCGCCTCCGACCTGGGTCAGCGGCGTGACCGCCGCCAGAGCGGCGTCGTAACTGCCGGAACCGGCTGCGTCTTTGGCTTTCGCCAGTTGGGCATAAAATGCCGAGTCCTGCGCCTGATTGCTCAGCTGTGCGCTGTTCGGCCCGCCCTGTGCGGCCGCTTTGCTAAGGTATTGCGAGGCAGCTTCGAAATCACCGCTGCGCTGCGCGATATACCCCAGACCGGCCAGCGCGTCGGCGTCGTTTGGATCGCCTGCCAGCACGCTTTCAAACTTGGCTTTGGCGTCGGTGACGTTGCCGCTGTTGAGCGCAGTAAAGCCCTGACCTTTGGCTGCGCCGCCGATATTTTTCTGGAAGTAGGCCATCACGCCGGTGTCATTGGGGTGACGCGCCTGATAGCCCTGATACAGGTCGCGATCGCTTTCCTGCGGCGCCATCCACAGCAATGCCTGACGCAGTGACCGGTCAGCATCGCTGTTACTGCCCGCCAGCGTGCTCAGCAGTTTGATGCCATCGCGGCGCGACGATTCCTGATAAGTCAGCACTTTACCCAGCGCCAGACGCGCCTGAGTATCGTCCGGGCGTGAGGCCACGCGCTGCTGTAATCCCTGAATCGCCTGCGGCTGGAGCGACTTATCGCCCGCCATGGTCAGGTAATATTCGGTCGCCAGACTGTCGAGCGGCTGATTGCCGTTGAAGATGGTGCGGTAGGCCGAGAGCGAACCGCTGACGTTGCCCTGCGCGGCCATCTGGCGGGCAGAGGCGAGCTGCGCCGGAGGAATCGACTGCATGGCTTTGGCGCTGTTGAGCGAGGCCAGACGCGGATCGTCAGGTGAGGCAGCCGAGAGTTTTTCGCGCCATTGGTTCGCCGCTGTTTTGTCACCGCTCTGCATGGAATACAGCGACATTAGGTACAGCGCCTGTGCGTTGTTCGGCTCGACCAGCAGCACTTTCTGCAAGGCGTCTTTTGCCAGATCGTCATGGGCGCGTTCGTGCCAGTAAGCGGCCTGATCAAACAGCGCTTTCATGGCCGGATTGGTGGTGTCCGCCGCCAATGTGGCGGCGCTGAAACTTACGGCTCCGGCGATCCCTACCAGATAAATAGCCCTGATCACCGCCAGGGACAGTTTATGTTTTTTCATTTTCCAGCTCCGGTAATCGCCAGGTTATAGCCGGGAGTAACGGCCACCTTTATTGTTCTTTTTCTTCGTTCGAGGCTTTTCATTTTTGACCCAGACGTTTGGCCGCGTGCCCGCGCAGAACGACGAACAGGCTCAGGCCCACCACCAGCGAAACCAGCGTGGCAATCAGCGACAGGATCACGATGTGCGTGCTGGCGTACCAGAGCACCATCATGTACCACGGCATTTGTCCGGTCGGGAATTGCTGGCCGACCGAGAAGCTGCGGATGCCGTTTTCATCGGTGATGATCGCCAGATCGCCACGCACGTTGGCGTTGATTTGTGGCGATTTGAGATCGTTGTGAATTTTCAGCAGCTGCTGATCGTCAGTCCCCGTGGCGACCACCACGACGTGATCGTTTGACCAGCGGGAGCGGAAGCTGACAAAGCCGCGCCATGCGCCGGTTGACGACAGATAACGGTCGGCATCCACCGGCTGGCGATACCAGTCGCCGGTCAGCCAGGCCACCATGCGCTGCACCTGCGTCGGTGTTTTCACGCCCATCGAGTTCGCATTGACGCCAAAGGGGGAATCGGCCAGCAGCTGCTGCGTGAAGGCGGCGTCGCCCAGCGTCGTGACAGCCAGAATATCGCGGTCAAACAGCGGGTTTCCCTGTTCATCACCCGACAGGCCAAAGGCAACCTGCACATGGCTCACCGGCACGCCGGTGGCTTTCCCTGCGCGCGCGGCGAGGTTCAGCAAGGTGTGAATTTCATCAGCGCTCGGTTGCGGTGGCAGCAACATCAGCGTGTCCGAGAAATCAGCCAGTTTGGAATACGGATAAGAAGCCCCCACGAAATACGACAGGTTCGGCAACTGTGCGAAATGGTAACTTCCGCTCAGGTCGATGAAGGATTTCGGATCGATGCGGCTCTTGATGTTGTCGCTGGTCAGAATGCTGCACGGCGCGTCTTTTTTCGGTTTGATGTCGAAATAGAACTGCAACTGGTTGTCGCCGTAAATCAGGTACGGCGCGAGCTGCATGGTGTAGCGTTCCTGACGACTGTCACCGCCGAGGCGACGCCAGAGGTTTTCCACCAGACCGACTTTGTTGACGGTCAGGCTGCGCAGGAAATTGCTGTTGATGGACACATTGAGCCGTGAGGTGTCTTCATCGATCCAGTTTTCGGTCGGGAAGCGGTAATCAATGCGCACCGGAATGTTGTGTCCGTCCCACATGAACAGATCCGGCGCAGCGCGAAACGCAACCTGAATACCATCGTGATAAATGCCGTTAGAAATCAGTGAATCCGGATCTTTACCCGCCAGTTCGCCCAGCGTGACCGGGCGCGAGGTGTCTATCCAGCGTGGCGCATCGTAAGGTTTGCTCGACGGAATAGTTTGCTGCGCGACGTCCAGATGATCGGTGTTGTTCGGCATACCGCCGCTTATCAGACGGTAAGCCGCCTGGCGCAGCTGATTATCATCATTGCCCAGCACCAGCAGCAGTTTGTAGACCGGATTGATCGGGTTATCGATGATTTGAATCGATGCACCACTGCTGGAGGGCAGGGTGAGCGAACCGATTTTGTCCCCTGGTTTGCCAAACAGAATGCCGTTCTGATCGGGCAAATCGTTCAGGATCACCGGGAAATCCACGTCGCGATAATCGGATAACATGCCGAGATACGAAGACACCATCGCCGCTGCGCTGACATCTCCCGGTTTCATCGCCGAGGAGAAGCCCATGGTGATTTTAGACTCCTGCATTTGCAGGCTGTCGAAGAACGGGCGCGGGAAATTCCCCAGATTGCGGCCAATGTTCAGCTGCTGACCTTCCAGACCAATGCTGGTGGTAGGCAAAATCGTGACCCAATATTTGTCCGACTGATCTTTCTCGCAGGTCATGGTGTTGCTGTCATGCACGCGAAAGCTCAGGTTATTGCTCGATACCACCATCGCTGACGGGATATCCAGTTCGTAGACATCGCCGCCGTTACTGCTCTGGTTGAGCGGCAGATTGCCCAGCGGCTGGCCGTTGAGCATCAGCTCCAGCGTGGTATCGCGGGCGATAAGCGCAGGAGAAATTTTCAGTGCCAGCGAAAGATGGGCGTTGGTCACCACCTCATCCGCAGGCAGGGTGAAGAGAATACCTGACTGTAACTGGCCGCCGCTGAGGGTCAGGCCGTTTGGCTGGCCCATTTCGGCGACGGTCACGTTGCTGGTGATCGGCTGAACCAGCGGGATCACCGGGGCAGGCGCGGCGGCAGGATCGGCAGCCGGAGCCGCAGCATTTGCCGACTCGCTGTTGTTGACCGGCGTGGTGTCGGTCTGGGGCGCATATTCTGAGGGCACCGGCTGAGCCACTGGCGGCGTGGCGGTGTCTGCGGGTGCCGTTTGTTCGGGCATCACCGGCGCCGGGGGCAGCCACGAAGGGGCGGCGGGCAAACTGGTTGCCGGATCAACCGCCGCAGCGGGGGCATCTTCAGCATGGGTAAACGGCAGGCTGCTGAAGGTCAGCAGCAGGCCGGTGGTGATTTTTCTGAAAAGGGACGTGCCAGGCACCGCAGACAAACGGCGTTTACTCATCGGTTTACGAGGTCGGTTCATGCTGCTTCACTCTTGCTGGTGGTTTCAGCGGGTGTATTTTTGCCGCGGCGTTCTTTCCAGGTGTTGTAGAACAATTCAAATACGCAGCGGATGATGCTGAGCAGCGATTTGAACGGGTTGTCTGGCGGGTATTCTTCACCAATCCAGGCATCCGCACGGCAGAGAACCACACGCACCAGTTCGCGGCGTTTAGACAGCGGCAGGTTTTCAAATTGCAGACGAATGCGCTCTTTGTTGCCGCTGATCTGCGTGACCGGGAAACTCTCCGCGCCAGATGAAAGCTGAATTTCCACTTCTTCAATTTCTTCTTCCAGATAACGCACATCCGGCGTCACCAGCTGCACGCCACCCATCGACATATCAATGGTGGTGGTGCGCAGAGAAATGCCATTGGCGTAATGAATGATGGCCGGGATCGCCACATCAATACGGATGGTTTTACGCACCTGACGGGTTTCTTTCGCGACGGCAATCGCCGCCAGCAGGATCAGGACGCTGAAACTGCCCCACGCCACGTTCAGGGCGATAACGTTCGGATCGATGGCAAAGTAGTTGTGGAACACCGCGCGCACCAGCCCGTAACCGATGCCGATAATCATCAGAATGGCGACAATCAGGTGAGGTTTGACGATGTTGAAGTCAAAGAAGCCGACGTCCAGTAACCCGCCTTTGTCGGTGACGTTAAACTTGCCGCGTTTTGGCGCAAACATGGTCACCAGCGTTGGCAGGATCAGGTGGAACGCCATCACGGTTTCGTAAATTTCACCCCAGAAGGTATAGCGGAAACGGCCATTCATGCGGGAGTTGATGTACAGCGACATCACCAGATGCGGCAGCGCATAAGCAAAAATCAGGCTGGCGGACGAGGAAATGATGTTCAGGTTGAACAGCAGGAACGCCAGCGGCGCGGTCAGGAACACCACGCGCGGCAGGCCAAACTGGAAGTGCAGCATGGCGTTCAGGTAGCACAGACGCTGCTGCCATTTCAGACCACGGCCAAACAACGGGTTATCGACGCGGAAAATCTGCGTCATACCGCGCGCCCAGCGGGTACGCTGAATGACGTGCAGGCCGAGGCGCTCTGTTGCCAGACCCGCTGCCAGCGGGATATCCAGAAACGCGGTGTTCCAGCCACGACGCTGCATTTTCAACGCCGAGTGCGCATCTTCGGTGACGGTTTCCACCGCAAAGCCGCCGACTTCTTCCAGCGCCACGCGGCGGATCACGGCACAGGAACCGCAGAAGAACGTCGCGTTCCAGTTATCGTTACCTTGCTGAACCGGGCCGTAGAACAGCGCACCTTCGTTTGGCATGGTGCGCCCAGCGGACAGGTTACGTTCGAACGGATCCGGTGAATAGAAGTAGTGCGGCGTCTGGATCAGGGCCAGACGCGGGTCTTTCAGGAAGCTGCCGACGGTGGCCTGTAAAAAGGCGCGGGTCGCAACGTGGTCGCAATCGAATACGCAAATCAGCTCGCCCTTGGTGAGTTTCATTGCGTGATTCAGGTTACCGGCTTTTGCATGGGCGTTATTGTCGCGGGTGATATATCCCACGCCTGCATCGGCGGAGAACACTGCAAATTCGTCGCGCTTGCCGTCATCAAGTACGTATATTTTGATTTTGTCTTTTGGATAATCGATGCACTGTGCCGCCAGAACGGTATCACGCACCACGTCCAGACTTTCGTTATACGAGGGAATATACACATCCACCGTTGGCCACAATGTGGTGTCATCCGGCAAAGGTTCGATGGTGCGTTTCAGCGGCCAGGTGGTTTGCAGATAACCCAGTAACAAAATAAGCCAGACATACAGCTCGGCGAGGAATAAGCCGATGCCTAAAATAGCTTCAATGGTGGAATTGAAATGCAGTGTTTCTGTGGCGCGCCAGTAAATATATCGCGTGGACATCATGACTGACATGATGACCATGACCACACTTATCCGGCGGCTTTTACTGATGCCCAGTAAAAATAAAAGACCAATACTGATCAGCCCGAAGATGTACTGCTTCTGGCTGTCCATTGGCGTGATGACGATAACTGCTGCCACCGGCAGCAGCAGAAGCACAAGCAGGGAAAACAGGAATTTATTCATCGCTTTGGGATCGCTGTTATCAGTGACAGTTAATAACTGCCGGTTTTAGGCGCGGCGTGTAATTCACCATCACCGACTTTAATCCCTAAAATGGCGGCGACTTTTTTGCTGATCAGTTCAATATCAAACGCGGACGCTGATACCGGACTGAAATCAATAATAGATCGCTGAGAGGCATTCGCCTCCGGCACACATTCATCCCTGTGTATTGTGCCTAATAATCTTTCATTTAAACGCTGTTCGAAAAATTGCGTGACATCGCGACTTAATGTCCGGCGGGTGTCACTTTGGTTAACAACGTAATATTCCCCTTTCTTATTATTCAGCGGGGTGCCTATTAATTTGTTCTTTTCCATTAATGGCAGTAAAGACAATGACGCCGTATCTGCCAGCATGACCACAACATGTAAATCAGCAATGCTCTGCACGGCTTTTAATGCCGGGCTCGGGCCGGGAGGGAAATCCGCAATAATAATTAACCCGGGATAATTCAGGACGGTATTTAATCCGCGCGGTAAAAAATGCGGATCGCTGGCTAACTGATGTTCAAACTCCAGCCTCTGATCTTCGCTCACTTCGCCATAGGGCAGCACAAACGTGTTCGACCCGGCTTTGAGAATAAACTGGCTCCAGTCGGATTCATTGCCTGACCCGGCGACAAAACCGCGGGTATCTGAAATAGGCACACCAAAATGGAGGCGCAGGGCATTCTGCACATCAAAATCGATGACCAGTACTTTGCTGCCGCTGCGGGCAAGCGAATAGGCCAGGTTGGAGGCCACCGTGGTTTTTCCAACCCCACCTTTCGGTGAACAAACGCAAACTAACGGCATGAGGCAATCATCTCTAACAAAGGTTGAAGCGGTGTGTCGCGATGCAGATAAGCGCCGGCAGGCTGAGGCGCCCGCTGTTTAAACATCTGTTTAAAACGCTGATCGGTATCGGCAGACGTCGCAGATGCGGGCACCACGTGCGCGGGTGCCGGGCTCTGTAATGGGGTTGAACGGATCACCGGTGCAGGCTGATACACCGGCGCTGCAGGTGCGGGCGCTGCGCTGGCCGGGGGCGCGGGTGGCTGACGCGGCGCTTGCGGCATGGCTTTGCGCAGGGAGTCGAGCAAACCTGAACCGTTGTCCGGTATCACAGACTGCGCGTGCAGGGCCGGCGTCGAATGAACCGGGGGAGAATGCGGAGCCTGTGCTGGCGCGGGTGCCGGATGTTCAGGCACGGGCGGCAGAGTTTCACGCAGGGCATCGAGCAAACCAAAGCCCGCCGCCGGAGGATGGACTTCTGAAGACATGGGGCCGGCGTGTTCAGGCGCAGCGGTATCAGTCTGCGGCTGCGAATGCTGGGCTTGCAGCGCTTCCTGCGCCGACTGTGGCGAGAATTCATCAGCAGAAATGGACTGTGGCGTGGGCTGCGTCGAGCGCCCGTTATCTAAGGGGCCACCCGGCGTCTGGCTGGCAGAAACCTGCTTGATCAAGGTCCATTGATTCATCGAACCGGTAATTGATTCCCCGGTCGATTTATCATTTAGCTCTTTGTAATCAAGCTGTTTAAGGTTGGTCTTATCCATAAAACGCTTAATGTCGTCATATTTGTTCATATATCCCGCCCGGTAGGATTATATTTTTGTGGGAATTATCTGGACGTCAAAGCGGCCAAGCAAGAAACGCTGTCAACCAAGCGAGAACTGCTAATAAAGAGTGTAAAAGGTTTAATTTTTTTGAAGTTTTTTTTGAGGATAAGATTAATCTTAATATATCAGTTCTTGTACAGCATGGAGCACTTTTTACAAAAATTAGGAATAGCACCATAAAAAACAATACCCTTATAACTGGCTGTCACAAAAGGTTTTTTGTTTTTTTTATCTGATTTTTTATCTTATGTGAGAGTAAACGGTTGCATTTTGTGTGATGTGCAGCACAGAGATTGCATCAGGGACATTAAACTCAGAATTTTAATAACACCACTAATCATCGGGTTAATGCAGAGTGTCGGTTTTTCGTCAGTAAAATAACATAAAGTATTTCTGTGATAATTTCAGAGGTGCAAACACATTGTTTTTTATAGCCTAACGGCCCTGTTTTGCCTCGAAATAACACGATATAAGGTATACTGCGCTCTAATAGTGTTCCTGATAAGTAGAACGGAGCAAAACAGGTCGGCGGTTGATGGAGAACTAAGTTGCGGGTCAGGCGTTCATTAACAATCAAGCAGATGGCAGCCGTGTCGAGTGTGGCTGCGATAACTATTTGTATTTTCATCATTATCCAGTTGTTCCACTTTGTGCAACAACGGAGGGATGATTACGCCCAGCAGCTTGAAAATATCGCCCATTCTGTCCGCGAACCGCTGTCCCAGGCTGTGCTGGATGTTGATCTGGATGAAACGCAGGAGATCCTGAACACGCTGCAACCCGTCGGTATTCTCAGCCGTGCGGATGTGGTGATGCCCAATGAAATCGCAGCGCTGCACACCCATTTTCCGCCAGGCCGCCCGGTGCCGCAGTGGGTGTCCCGTGGATTCAATCTGCCCGTCACGATTTCCGTTCCTCTTTATTCCGCCGCGGCCAGCCCGAAAGACCCGAAACCCCTGGCGTACCTGGTCGTGCAGGCTGACTCCTACCGGATGTACCAGTTTATCGTCAGCGCGCTGTCCACCATGCTGACGACGTATCTGCTGCTGGCGCTGATCCTGACCATTTCCCTCAGCTGGATCATTAACCGGCTGATTGTCAAACCGGTACGCACTATCGCCCGCGAGCTGGAATCCCTGCCGGAAAGCGATGTGCCCTATCATCAGCTGACCATGCCTGCGCTTCATGAAGATGATGAAATCGGCATGCTGGTGCGCAGTTACAACCGCAATCAGCAGCACATACAAAAATTGCAGCAAGAGATCAGCGATGCGCAGCCTCCCGCACAAGACTGCATCAGTAATGAAGAGCAGTTTATGTCGCGGCTGCAACACCGGTTGCATTCCACCGAGCCGGAAAAAGGGTTTCATCTGTTAATGATAGGTATCGAAAGCCTGCGTGATGACGGCCACGTCGATTGCCCGCTGGTGAGATCCATCATTGACGCACTGCCCGAGCACTGCTTACTGGCGCGCCTGAGCTATAACGAATTTGCTTTGCTGGCCGGCGACATTGTCCGGCCATTTATGGCGATGCGTCTCGCCCGTCATATTATGGAGCGCATCAATGCACCGCAGGAAAGCGATGCCGGCAATATGTCTCTGCATCCGACGGGCAGTATCGGCATCGTTCAATATACCGGCGAGTTCCCGGCCACGGCGCAGCAGTTGATGGTCAATGCGCGGGCGGCACGGGTGTCGGCTTATCAGCAGGGTAAGAATCAAATTCTGTTCTTTGAGCCGGAGTTAACGGCAAAGATTCAGAAACGTTTGTTGCAGGAAAACGACATTCTGCACGCCATGGAGCAGAACGATTTCACGCTGTTTATCCAGCCGCAGGTGAATATGCGCACCCGCGCGGTGGTCGGTGCTGAAGCGCTGCTGCGCCGGAAAATGGCCGACGGCAGTTACGGGCTGGAAAGCGATTTCATTGTGCTTGCCGAAGAAATCGGCGTGATGAGCATGCTGGGCTACAAAATTCTTGAACTGGGCTGCGGCATTCTCGCTGACTGGCAGCGGCGGGGGATTAATTTGCCCCTGTCAGTGAATCTCTCCGGCGTTCAGGTGCAGCAACGCAATTTCCTGCCGGAACTGCGCAGTTTACTGAGCCGCTACAAAATCAATCCTGGACAGCTGGTGCTGGAAATCACCGAAACTGCACGTATCGACGACCTTGATCGCGCACTGCTGTTACTGGGCGAACTGCGCGCCGTAGGGGTGTCGATTGAACTGGATGATTTCGGCCTTGGCTATTCGGGCCTCGAATATCTTAACCGCCTGCGTTCGCTGCCTATTGATGTCATTAAAATCGACCGCAGCTTTGTCGGCGCGCTGCCGCAGGACGATGTGATGGTCAACATTGTGGCCTCGATCGCCCGCGCGATGAACATCCAGCTGGTGGCTGAAGGTGTCGAGAATGAAGCGCAACGCCAGTGGTTACTTGAGCAAAACATTCTGTTAGGTCAGGGGTATTTATTCTCCGCGCCACTGTCGAAAGACGCCTTCGAACTGAAATTCTGCCAGCCTGACTGACCCTTCTGAAGGCAGGAAACCCGTTCCTGTCTGTCATTTTATCTGCTTTTTTTACTTACTCTCCGTCGGCTGAATGCTTTCAGCTCTGGTTTTTCATGACCCGTCTTTTCCGGAGGAAACAATATATTTCCATGATGTTGTGATGGTGTTATTTTTCGGCAGTCGCTCATTATCTGTACCCCTACAAAACAAAGGGCGACACTCTCACATCAGGATGGCGATTCATGAAAAAATCTATCTTCAAAAGCCTTTATTTCCAGGTGCTTATGGCAATAACCCTGGGTGTCATGCTGGGTCATTTCTACCCTGACCTCGGCGCTCAAATGAAACCATTAGGTGATGGTTTTGTTAAGTTAATCAAGATGATCATCGCTCCGGTGATTTTCTGTACGGTAGTGACCGGCATCGCAGGCATGGAGAGCATGAAAGCGGTTGGCCGTACCGGTGCGATTGCACTGCTGTATTTCGAAATTGTCAGCACTCTGGCGCTGATTATCGGGCTGGTCATCGTGAATATCGTCCAGCCGGGCGCGGGGATGAACGTCGACCCTGCGGCTCTGGATGCCAAAGCGGTGGCAGTCTATGCCGAACAGGCACAAAGTCAGGGCATCATTCCTTTCCTGCTTGATGTGATCCCTTCCAGCGTGATTGGTGCGTTTGCCAGCGGGAATATCCTGCAGGTGCTGTTGTTTGCCGTGCTGTTTGGTTTTGCGCTGCACCGTCTGGGCCATAAAGGACAGCTGATTTTCAACGTAATCGACAGCTTCTCGCAGGTCATCTTCGGCATCATCAACATGATCATGCGCCTGGCTCCGCTGGGGGCTTTCGGTGCGATGGCGTTCACCATCGGTAAATACGGCGTGGGTTCTCTGGTGCAACTCGGCCAGCTGATCATCTGTTTCTACCTGACCTGCGTCTTGTTCGTGGTGGTGGTGCTCGGGCTTATCGCACGCTTCACCGGCTTTAGCATCTTCAAGTTTGTTAACTACATTAAAGAAGAGCTGCTGATCGTTCTGGGTACGTCATCTTCCGAGTCTGCGCTGCCGCGTATGCTGGATAAGATGGAGCGTCTGGGATGCAAGAAATCGGTGGTCGGGCTGGTGATCCCAACGGGGTATTCTTTCAACCTTGACGGCACCTCGATTTACCTGACCATGGCGGCAGTTTTCATCGCGCAGGCCACCAATACACATATGGATATCTGGCATCAGATTACCCTGATTGTGGTGCTGCTGTTGTCCTCCAAAGGGGCGGCGGGCGTGACCGGCAGTGGCTTCATCGTTCTGGCGGCAACCTTGTCGGCAGTCGGACATTTACCGGTTGCAGGTCTGGCGCTGATTTTAGGCATTGACCGCTTTATGTCGGAGGCGCGTGCGCTCACCAACCTGGTGGGTAATGGCGTGGCGACGATTGTGGTTGCGAAGTGGTGCGGACAGCTCGATGAAGGTCAGCTGAAAGCCACATTGAACGGTCAGAAGGGCCTGACGGAAGCGGAAAAGTCAGTTTCCGGTGCCTGATTGTTTCTGAATAATGGTGGATATGTGGGCATAAAACCCGCGTAAGCTTCCAAAAAAAGCATTTATTCGGCGTCATCTCCCCTAATATCCACCGGTTGCTTGATGTAACCGGTGGATTATCTTCATAATATGCCCCTCTTGTGCCGTCACCGGCGCTATTTCCGAGAATATTTTTGACGGATGCGCGACTTTGAGAAAAACCCGCGGTCTAACGAAGAGCTTTATTTTTTCGGGCTTTATTTTACGCATTCAGTTCCTGTGGGCCCGTCATCAGACACCGGCAGGACAGCACTCTGAAAATTGGATTGTCATTACGTAGGGGTTCACATGCAGGGCACCAAAATCCGTTTACTCATTGGTGGATTGCTGCTGGCAGCAGCCGCAAGTCATGTGCAGGCAGAAACATTACAACCCGACCCGGCCTGGCAGCAGGGCAAGTTAGAAAACGGGTTCACCTGGCAGCTTCTGACTACACCACAACGTCCGAGCGATCGTATTGAATTACGCCTGGTGGTTCGCACCGGGTCACTGGCAGAGTCAGCACAACAGTCTGGCTACACGCATTTCCTTCCTCGTCTGGCGTTAATGCATAGCGAAGGATTCAGCACGGCCCAACTCCAGTCTCTCTGGCAGCAGAGCATTAACCCGCAACGGCCATTGCCGCCGGCGGTCAGCTCGTACGATTTCACCATGTACAACCTGAGTCTTCCCAATAACCGCCCGGACCTGCTGAAAGACGCATTGAACTGGCTGGCGAACACTGCAGGGAAAGTCTCGGTGACACCCGAACTGGTGAGCGCCGCGCGTCAGGAGTCGCGGGATCCGGTGGGGTCGCTGCCGCAAAATACCCAGGACGCCTTCTGGCGCGCCCGCATCACCGGCTCCACTTTGGTCGGGCATAATCCGGATCAGTTGCCGACCAAACCCATCAACATAGACTCCCTCATCAAGTTTTATCATCAGTGGTACACGCCAGATGTGATGACATTATTCGTTGTCGGTAACGTGGATGGCCGCGGGCTCAGCGAACAAATTAACCGGACCTTCTCACCGCTCAAAGGCAGCCGCCAGACGCCGCAAACGTTGCCGACGCTGTCTGAAGTGACCATGAAATCCATGACATTGATGGACGACAATCTGACGCAAGATCGTTTGTCATTAATGTGGGACAGCGCGTGGCAGCCGATTCAGGACTCTCAGGCACTGGCGTCTTACTGGCGCAGTGATTTGGCGCGTGAAGCCTTGTTCTGGCATTTACAGGAAGCGCTGAAATCCTCTTTCGAGAATAAGAAAGACGCAGCCACACCGGGGCCGGGATTAGGTTTTGACTGTAACGTGCAGTTCCAGCGTGCGCAGTGCGCCATTCGTATTGAAGCACCGCAGGCCAAACTTGCGGAGTTGTTTAAACGTCTTTCCGATGAGTTGCTGGTGGTGCGTGATAAAGGCATCTCACAATCTGAATTCGATGCGCTGATTGCCCAGAAAAAAGATCAGCTGAGCAAGCTGTTCGCCACCTATGCCCGCACGGACACCGACGTACTGATGAGTCAGCGCCTGCGTTCACAGCAAAACGGGGTCGTAGACATCGCGCCGGAGCAATATCAGCAATTGCGTCAGGAATTCCTCTCAACGCTGACCTTACCGGTAATGAATCAGGAGCTTAAACAGCAACTGTCGCGTGAGCCGGCATTAGTCCTGGCACAGCCGAAAGGTGAACCGGAGGTCAATGCCGGGGAACTGAGGGCGATTTATGACAAGATTATGGCGCCAGCAGAAGCCAGCCCGGCGGGAGAGGCTGCCGTCACTGAGACACCGGTAGCAGCGGCGCAATAAGGGGTGTCCCTTATTGATCTTTTTACACATGATCGAGAATATTTCGGTTTCGCGTGCGGTGATGGTTTAACGCCCCGCGCCGAAACCCACCAAAGGAGGGAAGCGCTTTCCCTCCTTTGGATCCCTCCTCGCGTTATCGGTTTTGCCGCGACATGTTAAGTGCGCACAGCACTTAAAAAACCGACACTTTCACAGTCTTGCCGCCCGGTCCTCATTGCAGGTGAAAAACTGCCCTTATGCCCGCTCTGGCATAAACTCCATCGGAATGATCGCCCCGCGATGCTGAATCACGGTGCTTGCTGTTTCATGCCCGCGTACAGCGGCTTCCACTGCGCTTCCGCCGGTCAGGCGCACCGCCAGGTAGCCTGCGCTGAAGGAGTCACCGGCTGCCGTAGTATCCACCACTTTCTCTTTCGGTAATTTCACGGCGGGCACATCGTGCAGCTCGCCTTCCGCGCTGGACACGATGCAGCTGTCTGCACCGCGTTTCACCACCACTTCGCTGACGCCCAGTGCGTGCGTGCGGGCAATAACGTCTTCATAAGGTTTTTCACCCCACAACATGTCTTCATCATCGAGCGTCAGGAAGGCGATATCGGTGCAGGAAAGCATGGCGTTGTAGGCGGACTGCGTCTGTTCTTTACTGGCCCACAGACGCGGACGGTAGTTGTTGTCGAAAATGACCTTACCGCCGCGTGCACGGCAGGCTTTCAGCAGGGTCATCAGGCGGTCGCGGCTTGGGTCATTGAGGATCGCCAGGCTGATGCCGCTCAGATAGAGATAATCGAATTTCGCCAGTGCCTGACAAATCTCTTCAGACTGCGGGCTGTCCAGCCAGTAACGCGCTGCGGCGTCGTTGCGCCAGTAGTAGAAAGTGCGCTCGCCGGTGTCATCCGTCTCAATCACGTACAGGCCAGGCAGTTTGTTTTCCAGACGCTGGGTCAGATCGGTATGAACCCCTTCCTGCTGCCACGCCTGCAGCATCTCATTACTGAAACTGTCATTGCCCAGCGCCGTCACGTAATGCACGTTCAGCGCATCAGGAGACACCTGGCGGGCGATATACACAGACGTATTCAGCGTATCGCCACCAAAACCACGATGAAGGGCATCGCCTTTTTGTGACAATTCGATCATGCATTCGCCGATAACGGCAATGTTTTTACGAGTCATTTTACCTGGCCTATGTCTGAAGCATTAAAACGAAAGAGAAGAAAAGTCCGTCATTATTGCGCTCTAGTCTCTTCATAAGAATGCGGTCAGTCAATTAAATTAAAACGAGGTTTTATTTTTTACGAGGAAGATCGAAAAAAGGGATGTAAGCGATATGAAAGTGGAAGCCACGGGGCTTCCATCTGATGTCAGGGTAAAGACGTGTTATTTAGCTTCGTTACGCAGTTCGGTCACCGGACGCCCTCCCAGCCCCCAGTTATCCGTATCGATTTCATCGATGATCACCGTCGTTGTCGCCGGATTTTTCCCCAGCGTATCGACCAGCAACTGAGTCACGCCTGCGATCAGCGCTTTTTTCTGTTCGGCGGTCGCGCCATCGCGGGTGATTTTGATGTTTACGTAAGGCATTTTTTCTCTCCGTCTCGGGAAGGTGGGGTTAATGACGTGTTAAACGACCTCCAATGTAGAGCCTGCACAAAAGAACTTCCAGCGCGCAATGAGGGATTTACAGGCAAGAAGAAAGAGGGAAATGCGGAGTGATTAAAGTTTCTGCGCGCTGCGCCGATAGATATCTCTACAAAAGAAAGCCAGGAAATCGAACTACCTTGTCGGCACGTCATACATTGTAGTCGCGGAAGACATGTTGCCGCATGTCCCTGATTATCTGACTCTTATTCATGACGGCAGAAAAATATGATAACTAAGATGATGTTAGGGCTGATTACGCCTTCTTTTACCGCGCTTGAGCGCGTAAAAGCACAGTCATACTGGCGTCAATGTCAGAGAGTGTACCGTTTTCAGCCCATTTACCGTACAACTGGAAAATTACTGGGTATTGAATTGCTGACCGGCATTTTCCACCCGGCCGAGCCGCAGAAATTTATTTCGCCTGAGCATTACTTCGTCGCGATCGCCGTAGGCAAACGCCTGCAAATCGTGCAGGAGCAGCTCGATCTTTTGCAGCGCTGGCAGCGCTTGTTCATTGATAACGGCCTGCTGGCGTCCATTAACGTCGATGGTCAGGTGCTGGAGATGCTGCAATCGGAGTCCTCTTTGCGCGCGCAAATCAGTGCGATGCCATACGTCCGGTTTGAGCTGGTCGAAAGTGCTGAAAATGCGCTGAGTATTCCGCTGTCGCAAATCGAACAGTCCGATCGTCTGTGGCTGGATGATTTCGGTCAGGGCATCGCAAACTTCTCGTCTTTCACGACCTGGCATTACGAGTACATCAAAATCGCCCGCGACCTGTTTATTCTGCTGTGCCAGAGCGAAGAGGGCTCGCGACTCTTCTATACGCTGGTGACGCTGATGAACCGCTACAGCAAAGGCGTGATTATTGAAGGCGTGGAAACTGCCGCCGAGTGGGCGATGGTACGCCAGTCTGATGCGCTGGCGGCGCAGGGGTACTACCTGGCGCGTCCGGCCACTTTCGACGGGCTGGATAATCTGCCAATACATTTCGAAGAATAATGAATCACACCAAACTTTGTACAGGCAAGCCTCAAAATGCCGGACGGGTTGCAGTGGTGTGATACATTGTTATCGCCCTGATTTTATTTGATTTATGCCTTTCTCTTCCTTCCGCACCTCTCCGTTTCTTCTGCACCGTTTCAGGCAAGCTGAGGCGAATTCAACTATGTTTAAACTCTGGAATTCGTTAACTGTCTGAAAGGAACCCGTTTATGACGCGCACAGGTAAGGTGATCTCGTGGATTGCCGGTGTGATTATTATTCTGCTGATCGCCATCGTTATTTTCATCGCGATGTTTGACTGGAATCGCCTCAAACCTACGATCAATCAAAAAGTCAGCGCTGAGCTGAACCGTACGTTCGCGATCCGTGGCGATTTGGGTGTGGACTGGTCACGCCAGAAAGACGAGGCGGGCTGGCGTGCGTGGGTTCCGTGGCCGCACATCCATGCCGAAGACATTGTGCTGGGGAATCCGGCAGATGTGCAGGGCGGTGAGAAAGATGCGCAGATGGTGAAACTTACCCGCGTAGACGCCAGCATCGCGCCGCTGGCGTTACTGCATAAAGAAGTGCTGATCCCGAGGATTTGGCTGAAACAGCCGGATGCCTCGCTGCTGCGTTTAGCCAACGGCAAAAATAACTGGACGTTCAATCTTGCCAACAGTGATCAGAAAGACCCGGCACAGCCACCGTCAGCCTGGTCGTTTACCCTCAACGACATCGTCTTTGATCTCGGGCAGATTGATTACAAAGATGCCGTGATGAAAGCCGATTTTCGCGCAGTGATTGATCCGCTGGACAAACCATTGCCGTTCACCGAAGTTACCGGCGATAAAAAAGACGCACCGAAAAGCAAAACGCCGCCGTTCGTGTTTGGCTGGAAAGTGGACGGCAAATACAACGGTGAATCGCTCTCCGGCAGCGGGAAAATCGGCGGGATGCTGGCGCTGAAAGACGCAGATGCGTTGTTCCCGTTACAGGCAGACGTCCGCTCCGGGAATACCCGCGTGGCCGTCGCCGGGACATTGCAGGATCCGATGAACCTCGGCGGTCTGGATTTACGCCTGAAGTTCTCCGGCCAGACGCTGTCTGATTTGTATGGCCTGACCGGCGTGCTCTTACCGCAAACGCCGCCGTATTCCACTGATGGTCATTTATCGGCGACGTTGCACGATAAAAACGGCGCAATTTATCGTTATCAAAACTTTAACGGTGAAATTGGCGACAGCGACATCCACGGTTCCCTGACTTATCAGGCGAGTAAGCCGCGTCCGAAACTGACCGGCGAAGTGGTGTCTAAACAGCTGCGCTTTGCCGATCTGGCACCGCTTATCGGGGCCGATTCCAATAAAGAGAAAGCGAAACGCGGTGAGACGACGCGTCAGCCTTCTGACAAAGTGCTGCCGGTCGAGAAGTTCGATACCAAATCCTGGGGCGCGATGGATGCTGACGTGAAGTTCAGCGCAAAACGCATTGAACATGGCGAATCTCTGCCGCTCAGCGATTTGAGTACCCATCTGAAACTTAACAACAGCGTTATCCTGCTCGACCCTCTGCGCTTCGGTGTGGCGGGCGGTAATCTCAATTCCACCATCAGGCTGGAAGGGGATAAATCGCCGATGCGGGCGCGTGCGGATCTGCATGCCCGCCATCTGAAACTGAAACAGCTGCTGCCAAAAATGGAATCCATGGAACGCAGTCTGGGGGATCTGAACGGTGATGCGACGCTCACCGGTACCGGTAATTCCGTCGCCGCGCTGCTGGGCACCAGCAACGGTGATATGAAAATCCTGATAAATGACGGCGTAGTCAGCCGCAGCCTGATGGAACTGGCGGGGCTGAACGTGGGGAATTATCTGGTCGGGAAACTGTTCGGCGATGACGAAGTGGCTATTAACTGCGCTGCGGCCAACGTCAACATCAAAAACGGGCTGGTGACGCCACGTCTGTTCGTGTTCGACACTGAGAATGCGGTGATCACCATCACCGGCAGCACCAATATGGCAACCGAACGTCTGGATCTGACCATCGACCCGGAAAGTAAGGGCCTGCGCGTGCTGACCTTGCGTTCACCGTTGTACGTGCGCGGAACCTATAAAAATCCGGATGCCGGTGTCAAACCGGGGCCGCTGATTGCCCGTGGCGCAGCCGCCGTCGCTCTCGGGGCCGTCGTTGCCCCGGCGGCTGCTCTGCTGGCACTGATTTCCCCAAGCGACAGCGCAGAAAACCAGTGCGGCCCGATCTTGCAGCAAATGAAAGAGAAGTGATGTTAGTAAACGGGCGATATCAGCAACCCTGGCGCAGCCTGTTACGCTGCTGCCAGGTTGCCAGCGCAGGTTGCCGGAAATTATTGCGTTTCGGCATGTCTCCCGCGCTGTTTATCTGAATCACTGAGGCACAGGATCCAGCACCTTGCAGTCATGGTCCTGGATCTCCTCGGTGGAGGCGTTATTGAGTTTCAGTAAGTCACGTTCGCTTGCCAGCAGCAGGTAATCGCCGCCTTGCAGGCTGACCATCGCCATACCGAAATGCCCCATCTTTTTATCGGCGCCCGGCACGCCAGCGGCCAGAATGCGGAAAGCCCCTCGCTGATTCAGCTCAGAGGGGGTGACTTTGCGTGCCAGATAGGTGTGGCCGAGGAGTTGATCAGGCAGTGTCTGCCAGTCGTATCCGAGCTGCGCGCTGTCTTTAATCAGCGTGGCTTTGACCTGTGGCAGCAGACAGGAAATATGGATATGCAGCTGGTTCTGCGACCGTCCGTATTGTGAGTTGATCGCCAGTGAGACATTACTGTCGTCGATCGGTTTTCCGTATTTCTCCGCCATAAAATGCCGCGCACTCCAGGCCTGACTGAAGAAATTCGGCGTGGCCGGTTCCAGCAGTGCCGGGCTTTCCATGCCGGTGATCCGCGCACTGGGCATCAGTAAATACTGCAACGGGCCGTTCAAATCTTTCAGTACCACAAATCCCTGCTGTTCATCGACCTGCGCACAAGGCGCGGGTTTTCCGCTGCTGCGCTGATTAGGCACGCATTTCTGACTGATGATATTCCACAGAGCATTAGGATTTGAGGTGTGAGGCCAGAAGAACCAGAAAGCGGCGGCAATCACGATAAGCAGAAGCAGGGCAGGCAGAATCAATCGTCGTAAGCGCATAAGAAACCTTCGCAGAAGGCACCGTGCCGGGCGCATACCGGGCACGGTGTCCAGGTCAGTTACAGTGACTGATGGGCGGTTTCTTTGGACAGCAGCAGCGCAATTAACGTCAGCGTTGCCATAAAGGCCAGATAAACGCCCACATAGAACAACCCGTAATGGGTTGCCAGCCAGGTGGCGATGTACGGCGCAACGGACGCACCCAGTATCGAAGACACATTATAGGAGAAGGATGCGCCGGTATAGCGAACTTCCGTCGGGAACAGTTCCGGCAGCAAAGCCCCCATCGGGCCGAAAGTCAGGCCCATCACCATGAATCCGCACAGCAGGAACACCATCACCAGTGCCTGCGAGCCGGAACCCAGAATCGTCGGGAAGCTCAGCGCGAAAACAATCATCAGCAGCGTAATGCAAATCATGGTTTTGCGACGGCCAAATTTGTCAGCCAGTTGGCCGGCAATCGGCACCATCACGCCAAATCCGATCACCCCAAGCATCAGCATCAGCAGGAACTCATTACGCGGAATGCCCAACCCGACAGGTTTTGCGGCAGTGCCGTAACCGAGTGAATACACGGTCATGATGTAGAACAGCGTGTAAGTTGCCACCATGATGAAAGTGCCGAGGATCGTTGCTTTTTTGTATTGAGTGAACAGCGTGCCGATAGGCACTTTGACCTGTTTACCGGCTTTGGCGATTTTCGCAAACACCGGCGTTTCATGCAGCGAAACGCGAACGTACAGACCGACCAGTACCAGCACGGCGGAGAGCAGGAACGGCACGCGCCAGCCCCAGGAAATGAACTGTTCGTCAGTCAGCAGCCACGACAGCAGCAGGAACATGCCGTTAGCAAAGAAGAAGCCGATCGGCGCGCCGAGTTGCGGGAAAGAGCCGTAGAGCGCGCGTTTTTTCGGTGGCGCATTCTCGGTGGCGAGTAATGCCGCACCGCCCCATTCACCGCCCAGACCCAGACCCTGACCAAAGCGCGCCAGTGCCAGCAGCATCGGTGCGAACACGCCAATGGTGGCGTAAGTCGGCAGCAGGCCGATGACCACCGTGGACACGCCCATGGTCAGCAATGAGGCCACCAGCGTGACCTTACGGCCAACGCGGTCGCCGAAGTGACCAAACAGCGCAGAGCCGATCGGACGTGCAATAAAGGCGATGGCAAAAGTAGCGAGTGACTGTAGCGTGGCGGCCGTCGGGTCGCCCTGCGGGAAGAAGATATGCGGGAACACAATGACGGCGGCGGTCGCGTAGATGTAAAAGTCGAAAAATTCGATGGCCGTACCGATTAGCGATGCCACGATGACTTTGCCGCGGGAGTTCTGACTCACCAGGTGCGCGTCAGCTTCTAATTCTGGAGTGATAGTGGCTTGCATAAGTGTTTCTTATTTGTAATGAGTGAGAGGGAACTAATGTAAATAAATGTATAGCGAAAAGGCATCTTAAGCAGAGCGCGACGGCATTTCAACGCGGCAGGGCGCAGGGAAAAGGGCATTTCAGGCGGGATCGGGCGATTGTTTTATTAACATCCTGTTTCACCCTTCATAAGTTCGGGGAACAGATGAAATGCAGAGTAACTGACTGGAAAACGGCAAAATAAAAGTGCATGCCTCAGTCAGTTATTCTGGTTTTCAGGGTAACGCAGAGACTATTTCAGTGCTAATCACTGCTTTTGTACTTTGGTATCAGTATTAACGTCTGCGATATGTATTTCGTCTGGCACGATGACATGGTCAGGCGAGTATTCACTGTCGTTTACCGTTGTCCCTTTTGCTTTCTGCGCGGCTTTATCTTTGCGATCTGGCATGCGCGGATCGTCTTTGTACTGCGCAGTGGCAATCCATGCGGCGACAAACAGCGTCAGGCGGGCGAAGAAATAGAAGAACGCCATCAGGCCGATCACCGAACCAAAGGCGGCACCGGACGGCGAGGTCGCCAGGCGCGGCAGCGTCATGGTCATCACAAATTTGATCACCTCAAAACCGATCGCCGCCAGCAGCGTTCCGCGCAGCAGGGCTTTTTTACGCGGTTTATGACGCGGCAGCATCCAGAATATCCACAGGAACAACAGATAGTTGGCCGCAATGGAAATCACCAGCGCGATGCTGGTCATCACCGGCCTGAGCCACTCGATTCCGCCCAGCCCCAGCGCATCCACAATGGATTTTTGCGCCGAACCGGCAATGGAGGTCAGCGACAGGGTGATGATCAACGCCAGAACCAGACCAGTCAGCGAGACGAAGTCACGGAAATAGCGGCGGTAGATTTTCTCCTGATCCTGCGGGTTACGCTCCCAGACATCACGCGACTGTGCGCGGATCGCTTCACGTAAATTCCCCATCCAGCTGATGCCGGAATACAACGCAATCAGCAGCCCGGATAAACCCACCGCGGTACGTTGCTGAATCGCCGTGTTCACCGTACTTTTCAGCGTGGCCGCCAGATTAGGGTCGCTGATGCTGTTGACGATCTTATTGATAAGCTCCGCCAGCAAATCCGGGTTCGAGGCCAAAACAAAACCGACGGCGGCGAACGACACCATCAAAATCGGGATCAGCGACAGGAACGAGAAATAAGTGATCGCCGCACCAAACTGGCTGCCGAGGCGATCATTAAACCGCTCGGTGGTGCGCAGCAGATGCGCCACCCATCCCCAGGATTTGACGTGTTCCACCAGGTGCGAAAATCTGCCGATGTTTTTATCCACCGTGTGATTGCCGGTTTTGATGTTAATCAGCGGCGTCGCTTCTTCCTGCTCAGCCGCGGCGTTTTTTGAAAGGTCTTCTTTTGAAATGAGGGGCATTGATCCATGTTGTCCTTAAAAGTGCATCCAGCCCTAAGTATAGACACCTGAGCGGCTCAGGCGACGGGGCAGCGGTTTAACCGCTCAGGCAATGAACGTTTGGGATATTTCTGTCAGCCAGTCCATGAACACTTTCACCCGCCGCGACAGGTTAAGGCGGTGCGGATAGACCAGCGTGACCGGCATCGGCGGCGCGCAGTATTGCGGCAGGACACTGACCAGCTGGCCGTTTGCAAGCGCGTCACGTACGCCCATCAGCGGCACCTGAATGATGCCCAGACCCGCAAGACAGGCGGCGACGTAGGTTTCCGTGCTGTTGACCGTCACCGCGCCACCGCTCCTGATGGTTTTCAGCTGTTTGCCGTCCAGATACTCAAAGACATCACTGTGGCTGCCGAGCGTTTGCTGGTAATGCACCATCGCGTGATGGGCCAGCTGTTCAGGGTGCTCAGGCGTGCCGTAGCGTTGCAGATAGCCGGGGCTGGCGCAGTTAATCATGCTGAGAGCGCCGAGCGGGCGGGCAATCAGCCCGGAATCTTTCAGCGTGCCGGAGCGGATCACACAGTCAAACCCTTCGCGCACCACATCCACGCGGTGATCGGTGCTGCTCAGTTCGATTTCCAGCGCCGGGTAGCGGTTGAGAAATTCCGCCAGCCGTGGCAACACCAGATGCGTAGCCATGCCGACCGACATATCCACCCGCAGCCGCCCGCTGACGCTGGCCGGATTCGACTGAAACATCGATTCCAGCTCTTCCATATTGGCCAGCAGCTCTTTGCAGCGCTGATAAAACACCTGACCGTCTTGTGTCAGTTGTACGCGGCGCGTCGAGCGGTGCAGCAAGCGGGCAGACATCCGGGTTTCCAGTTGCTGCACCAGACGCGAGACACTGCCCTTCGGCAACCCCAGACTTTCGGCGGCGCGGGTAAAATTGCTCAGTTCGGCGACACGCACGAAAACCTGCATCGATTGTATTTTATCCACATTTTACCCAATTGTTGTTTGAAATGAGACAGTGAAACTCATTATGGGGCATTTATCACGCGCGCGTAATCCAATAGGCTGGATTTCATCCAATGCAGCAGTGACATAAACATGATGAGGTCTGGAATGAACCGTAAAATCGCGATAGTGACCGGTGCAAGCCGTGGTTTAGGCAAGAATGCCGTTGAAAAGCTGGCAAAAAAGGGCGTGGATATCATTTTGACTTACCACAGCCAGCAGGACGCCGCGCAGGCGGTAGTGAAATCGGTCGAGGCGCTGGGCGGCAAGGCTGTGGCGCTTAAGCTCGATGCCGGAGACAGCAGCAGCTTTGATGCGTTTGTTACCGGCGTCAGCCACCAGCTTCAGCAGATCTGGCAGCGCGATACCTTTGATTTTCTGGTGAACAATGCGGGCGTCGGGCTGCACGAGTCTTTCGCCAAAACCACCGAAGCGCAGTTCGATTTGATGATGAACATCCACCTGAAAGGGCCGTTTTTCCTGACACAAAAACTGTTGCCTCTGATGGCTGACGGAGGCCGTATTCTGAACGTATCCAGCGGGCTGGCGCGTTTTGCGCTGCCGGGCTCTTCCGCTTACGCCATCATGAAAGGCGCGGTGGAAGTGCTGACCCGTTATCAGGCAAAAGAACTTGGCGCGCGCGGTATTACCGTCAACGTGCTGGCACCCGGCGCGATTGAAACGGATTTCAGCGGCGGAATGGTTCGCGACAATCCTGAGGTCAATAAAATGGTGGCCGGTAACACTGCGCTGGGCCGCGCCGGATTGCCGGATGATATCGGGGATATGGTGGCGCTCATGCTCAGTGATGAGGCGGGCTGGATGACCGCCCAGCGGGTCGAAGCTTCAGGCGGTATGTTTATCTGATCCGACGTTTCTGGCCGGTATTTAATCGTGCTGGAAACGCTTCGCTTTTATATGCTGTTGTTTTTCCAGCTCGAAAATAGCCCGTTGCAGGTCGCGTTCCTGCGCGGGTGACAAACGCGGAAACTTAAAGCTCAGCCGCTGGGTGCTGACCGTTTCGCCTTTATTGCTCACCGATTTACGCGGCATCGAACCGATATACTGCAAATCCAGTTTAAAGGTGCCGAGTTCCGCCAGCTGGATCAGCGAATCTTTCAGCACTTCGCCCGAGGCAATTTCCGGCAGAGTGGTGCCATCAATCTCCAGCCCCAGACCGCCAAGGGAAATATCCCTGACCCGGTAAGCAAAGTCACTGGCATCGGCTAATTTACCGCTGCAACGGTAATCCGGCAGCCAGGGTACGCTCACGCGGAAATATTCACGGCGTTGAATGAAATAGAGAACCGGCGGAATATCACAGATAAACGTAGGCAGGCCGTCGTAGGTGACCTGACGCACTTTTCCGCAGGCGAATTCCACTTTGGCACCCGCAGGCTCAGCGACAAAACTCAGCGTGTCTGCGGCCATCGCCAGACCGTTTTCATAATCAGAACTGCCCAGATCGAATAAGAACTGATGACCGTCGGCATTCACGTCCAGTATTTTACTGATAAATTGCCCACGGGAATGGGTGACCATCACCAGCGTCTGGTTTTTTTTCAGATCCCGTAAAACGGACAATATTGCCAGCGTGTTACGCTTAGCAAACGACTCTTTGGGTACTTCGCTCACCTGCCACACCTCATAATTCATTAATCATAAATTGCTGGCGCAGCCTTTGACGTATAAAGCGCCCGTTACGGTTATCGGCTACCCGGAATAAATCTTTATTGTACTGACCCTGATATTTTGCGCGGTTCAATGTGAAATTTCGGCGTCAGGTCAGGGAATATCTGCCGCCCTGAATCTATATATAGGCGATTTTTCACCCACGTGAGTATCATTTTTTCCCGCTTCGGAATTTTATTACGCTGACTGTGGGCGGTCACGCCGGTCGCTCAGTTTCCAATCATTTGAAAATTTTTCTCTTTTCATCGAATAAAAAACCGTGCTCAGGTGTTTACCTTCATATCGAACACTGACGGGTACCGTTCTTATGCAAAATTCTTCTTCTGTTCTTCGCAGCCGTTACGACGGGCTGACCATCCTTCTGCACTGGCTGACGGCGCTGGCCGTGGTCTTTCTGTTTGCCAGCGCGCACATCTGGGAACTGCTGGAGCGCGGTACGCCACTGCGTAAAGGGCTGCAATCCGTGCATATCTCGGTAGGCATTCTGCTGGCGGCGATCATTGTCGGGCGTCTGCTGTGGCGGCTGTTCACCGTCAGCACGGGGCGCAGCAAACAGAAACCGATTGCCATGCCCACGCTGCTGAAAGCTGCTTCGCACCTGACCCATCTGGCGCTCTATTTACTGCTGGTGGCGCAGATCACCCTGGGCTTTTTATTCCGCTGGTCGCAGGCCGAGCCTTTCTATTTCTTCGGTTTATTTCCGATCCCGGATGTTTTCAATTTCGACAGCGTGATGACCAAAACTTTTGGCTCATTGCATAACAACGTGGCGTGGGCGCTGATTATTCTGGCTGGCGTGCATGCCCTGGCGGCACTTTTCCATCATTACGTTCTGCGCGACGGCATTCTGCGCCGCATGTTACCGGGCAGTGAAAGCCGCCCGTAAATCATCAATATGTACCTTACAGGACATCATCATGAAGACGAAAAAAACGGTTAACGCGCTGTCAGTGGCTTGCCTGGCCGCTAATTTGCTGCTGTTCGCGGGCGTTGCCCATGCGATGGGCGACGATTCCGACGCGAAAAAAACGCCGGACTGCCCGAAGGGGCAAATCTACGACAGCAAAACCAAAAGCTGTATGGTGGATAAAGGCAGCATGATTTCCGATCAGGATAAAACGCAGTACGCCTATCATCTGGCGAAAACAGGCCGTTATCAGGAAGCGCTGACCGTGCTGAATACGCTCAAAGATCAGAACACCAAAGAGGCGTGGAACTATCGCGGCTACGCCACCCGTAAACTCGGGCGCACCGATGAAGGCATCAGCTATTATCAGAAGTCGATCGCCATTGACGCCAATTACGCCAAAGTCCGGGAATATCTCGGCGAGGCTTATATGATTAAAGGGCGTCCCGATCTCGCCAAAGCCCAGCTCGCCACCATCAAAGGCTTATGCGGCACCGGTTGCGAAGAGTATCGTGATCTCAGCGCCGCCATTGACGGGCATCCTGAATCCTGAAAACGGGGAAACGATAAATCTCACCCACAGACTTACGTCACGAACTGAGCCAGTGTCTGGCCCGCCTCTGGCGCTATGCGATGGTGTTATCGCATAAGCGCGATGTGGCCGACGATCTGGTGCAGTCCACCTGCGTGCGTGCGCTGGAACGCAGCGCGCACGTGGTGGACAGCGCCGGAGTCGATCGCTGGCTGTTTTCGATTCTGCATTCCATATGGGTCAATGAACTCAGGGCGCAGCACGTGCGTCAGGGGCAGGGATTTGTCGATGCCAGTGAGCTGGATACGCCGGCCGATGCGTTTTCGTTCGAAGATAAGCACTGGCACACGCAGGTGATGCAGCGGGTGAAACGCCTGCCGGAAGCCCAGCGGAACGCGGTTTTTCTGGTGTATGTCGAAGGTTTTACCTATCAGGAGGCGGCGATGACGCTGTCCGTACCTGTCGGCACCATTATGAGCCGTCTGGCATCCGCCCGGCTGACGCTGGCACAACATGCCGGTAAGTCGTCACGACAGGGAGAGAAAAAATGAACGGTGAAACCTTATCTTCGCCATTTTCCGATGAAGTGTTAGTCGCGTATCTCGATAACCGTCTGAGTGAAAAACAGCGCGCGCAGTTTGATCAGCAACTGGCGCGTGATGACGTGCTCGGCGAGCGTCTGGCGCAGATGGCGCGCAGTAATTTGCCTTTCCACGATGCCTTTGGCCTGATGTTGCAGGACGCGCCGGTCGGCAGGCTTCAGGCCGCGCTGGATGCCATCCCCGATGCGCCGGTTTCCCGCCCCGGCGGCGTCAGTCGTCGTGCCCTGATCGCCGCGTCAGTGAGTTTTCTGGCGGTCGGCCTGCTTGCCGGGCGCTATTCCACCACCTTGCCCGCCGAAAGCACCTGGCGCGATCGCGTGGCCGATTACATGTCTTTGTATTCCGCGCAGACGCTGGCGGACGTCAGTGATTCCGTGGAGCAGCAGCAAATCCAGCTCTCACGGGTGCAGAAAACGCTGGGCATTGCGTTAAGCCCGGCGGGGCTGGTGGTGCAGGGCGCGGAGCTTAAAAATGCCCGCCTGTTGCATTACGATGAATATGATATCGCGCAAATCACCTATCTGGATGCGCGTTCCGGCCCGATGGCGTTGTGTATCACGCGCAGCGAACACCCTGGCAATACGGCGCCGCAGAGCGAAGTGCGGCAAAAGATGAACGTCATTTACTGGCGTGATTCGGGCTATAACTTCATGCTGATCGGCCACAGCCCGGCAGCCATTCTGGCGCAGCACGCCGCCACGTTGCAGGCACGCATCGCATGAGTTACGTGCTGATAGTTTCGTCACGGAACTAACTTATGTAATTATTTAAAGTATTAAACTATTTTTAATGCACGTAACGGCAATGTTAAAATGTTTACGAAATCTCGATAATATGAGTAATCGGTAACATTTGTGTGGTTGAATTGTCGTTCTGCACCGCAGTTTTCGTTACTCCCCATTATTGTCCTTTCATACTCTGTGGAAATAATCGCTTGTTTCCCACCGCATCGGGTTGTTGATTTCGTTTATCCAGGGGAAATCTGGATAGCTTTCACCTGCAAAACTAAAACTAAACATTCAGAGAAACAGACGTCATGAGAAAGTTACTTGCCATGATCCTCTGCCTTAACGTGGTTGCCTTCAGTCAGTCAGCGTTCGCAGAAGATGAAAAGCCCGTGGATGTGTTACTGATCGGCGGCGGCATTATGAGCGCGACGCTGGGGACATACCTTCAGGAATTAGAGCCAGACTGGTCCATCGACATGGTCGAGCGCCTGGACGGCGTGGCACTGGAAAGCTCCAACGGCTGGAACAACGCCGGTACCGGTCACTCTGCGCTGGCAGAAATGAACTACACGCCGGAAAAAACCGACGGCAGTATCGATATCTCCAAAGCGGTCGAAATCAACGAATCCTTCCAGATTTCCCGTCAGTTCTGGACCTATCAGGTTGAGAACGGCGTACTGCACAACCCGCGCTCTTTCATTAACAGCACGCCGCACATGAGTTTTGTGTGGGGTGATGACAACATCAATTTCCTGCGTAAACGTTTTGCGGCGCTGCAACAAAGCACGCTGTTCCGTGGCATGGAATATTCAGAAGACCCGGCGCAAATCAAACAGTGGATCCCGCTGGTGATGGAAGGGCGTGACCCGGCGCAAAAAGTCGCTGCGACCCGTATTCCGATCGGTACCGACGTGAACTTCGGCGAAATTACCCGCCAGCTGGTGGCCTCGTTGCAGAAGAAACCTAACTTCTCCCTGAGCCTCGGCCATGAAGTGCGTGACATCAAACGTAACCCGGATAACACCTGGGACGTCACCGTGGCTGACCTGAAAAACGACGGCAAAGAAAGCGTCATCAAAGCCAAATTCGTGTTTATCGGCGCAGGCGGCGCGTCCCTGACGTTACTGCAAAAATCCGGTATTCCTGAAGCGGATAACTACGGCGGCTTCCCGGTCGGCGGCGAATTCCTGGTGACTGAAAACCCGGACGTGGTGAAACGTCATCTGGCAAAAGTGTACGGTAAAGCGTCTGTCGGCTCGCCGCCGATGTCCGTTCCGCACCTCGACACCCGTATCCTGGATGGCAAACAGGTTCTGCTGTTCGGGCCGTTCGCTACTTTCTCCAGCAAATTCCTGAAAAACGGTTCCCTGTGGGATTTGTTCGGCAGCGTGAATTTCTCCAACATCATGCCGATGACCCACGTGGGCATCGACAACTTCGATCTGGTGAAATATCTGGTCAGCCAGGTGATGCTGTCCGACGACGACCGTTTCGATGCATTGCGTGAATACTTCCCGGATGCGAAGAAAGAAGACTGGCGTTTGTGGGAAGCCGGTCAGCGTGTGCAGATCATCAAAAAAGATGAGAAAGAAGGCGGCGTTCTGCGCCTTGGCACCGAAGTGGTCAGCTCGAAAGATGGCAGCATTACCGCGCTGCTGGGCGCTTCTCCGGGCGCATCTACCGCCGCACCGATCATGCTGCATCTGATGGAAAAAGTGTTCAAAGACAAAGTCGCGACGCCAGAATGGCAGGCCAAACTGAAGGAAATCATCCCTTCTTACGGCACCGAACTGAACGGCAACGTGGCGGCAACCGAGAAAGAACTGGGCGACACCAGCCGCGTTCTGATGCTCGACAACCCGCAGCCGAAAGCGGCAGAACCGGCTCCGGCGGCTGACAACTCTTCTGCTCCGAAAAAGGGTGAAGAGCAGAAGCAGGTGGCTGACGTCGCGCTCTGATCTGATTTGTTAACAAAACCATCGTAAAGGCGCGGGCAACCGCGCCTTTTTAACATTTGCTCTCCGCCCGCTGTCCCTCCCCAACCCGATTTAGCACGAATTGCGCGTTCTTTGTACGCTAAAAATCCGCGCTAAACAGGGGCTGAAATCTCCGAAAAACCAGACAGGCTGCGGCCTGCATGATGATCTGTCTGGCGCATCTCCTCTTTTTTTGAAAGGTTAAATCCTTTTTTAAATTATGTAGTGATAATGTTATATTCGTTGCTGTCATTTGAAAAAATGAAGTTTCAGTAACGATCCCGCGTGTTTTTTTGCTAATTTCTTGTTCGAAGCCATAACAATATTCTTAAACGAATCGCCAAAAACAGAACTGAACATTTAGAGAAACAGACGTCATGAGAAAGATACTTGGTATGCTTCTCAACCGTGACTCACTGGGTGCCAGCGAGCCTGCGGCCGCAGAAGACGAAAAATCCGTTGATGTATTGCTGGTCGGCGGCGGAATTATGAGTGCCACCCTGGGGACCTACCTTCAGGAGCTGGAGCCAGACTGGTCGATCCATATGATCGAACGTATGGACGGCGTGGCGCAGGAAAGCTCAAACGGCTGGAACAACGCCGGTACCGGCCATTCCGCGCTGGCAGAAATGAATTACACCCCGGTGAAGCAGGACGGATCTGTCGATATCACCAAAGCGGTGGCGATCAACGAAGCGTTTCAGGTTTCCCGCCAGTTCATGGCATATCAGGTGCAGAAAGGCGTGCTGAATAATCCGCGCTCCTTCATCAACAGCGTGCCGCACATGAGCTTTGTCTGGGGCGATGAAAACATCGATTTTCTGCGCAAACGTTTTACCGCGTTGCAGGAAAGTACGTTGTTCCGTGGGATGGAATATTCAGAAGACCCGGAACAAATCAAACAGTGGATCCCGGCCGTCATGGAAGGCCGTGATCCGGCGCAAAAAGTGGCAGCCACCCGCACCACCGCAGGCACCGACGTCAACTTCGGCGAGGTAACCCGCCAGCTGGTCGAGGCGTTACAGAAAAAATCCAATTTCACGCTGGCGAACGGTCAGGAAGTGCGCGATATCCAGCGTAATCCGGACAGAAGCTGGCGCGTCACCATCACCGATCTCAGCCACAGCCACAAACACCACGTCGTGAATGCGAAATTTGTGTTCATCGGTGCGGGCGGGGCGTCGCTGACGTTGCTGCAAAAATCCGGTATTCCGGAAGCGCGTGACTACGGTGGTTTCCCGGTGGGCGGCGAGTTCCTGGTAACAGAGAATCAGGACGTGGTGAAACGTCATCTGGCGAAGGTTTACGGCAAAGCCGCCGTCGGCGCACCGCCGATGTCCGTGCCGCATCTGGATACCCGCATCATCGATGGCAAACAAGTTCTGTTGTTCGGGCCGTTCGCCACTTTCTCCAGTAAATTCCTGAAAAACGGTTCCCTGTGGGATCTGTTTGGCAGCGTGAACAGCTCCAACCTGCTGCCGATGACTCACGTCGGTATGGGTAACTTCGATCTGGTGAAATATCTGGTCGGGCAGGTGATGCTCAGCGATAACGATCGTCATGCGGCATTGAAGGAGTTCTTCCCGCAAGCCGAGCAGAAAGACTGGAAACGCTGGGTCGCCGGGCAGCGTGTGCAGGTCATCAAAAAAGATGGCAAGCATGGCGGGGTTCTGCGTCTGGGTACCGAAGTGGTCAGCGCACAAGATGGCAGCATCGCCGCGTTGCTGGGCGCATCGCCGGGAGCATCAACGGCGGCTCCGATCATGATGAAGTTGCTGGAAACGGTCTTCAAAGAGAAAGCGGCCAGCCCGGAGTGGCAGGCTAAATTCCGCGAAATCATTCCGTCTTATGGCACCAAACTGAACGGAAACGTAGAAGCCACCGAGAAAGAGCTGCTCGATACCAGCCGTATTTTGCAACTCGATATCCCGTCGATGAAAACGACGCCGGTCGCCGACGTGGTGCAACTGCGCCCGCTTGACGCCCATGCGCAGGAAGAAACCAATCTGCCCGCAGATATCGCGCTGTAAGGTCGGGTTCGGAAAAAAACAAAACCGCCTTCTCAGGCGGTTTTTTTATGTCTATGTTTTTCCCGTTACGCCCCTGACAGCGATTTGGTAACCGTCGCTTCTTTCAGACGGGCGGTTTCATTTTGCGATTCCAGCACAATTCTCGCCAGCGGCGTATCCTCGTGGTAACGGGTGTTCTCATCCAGCCCTTTGGAATATTTATTGTATTTCCACCAGGCATAGCCGAGGAATAACACCAGTCCGCCGACGTTATAAAACACAATGGTAATAATGCTGGCACCGGTCGGGAAGGTCGAGGCGATAAAGCCGACGGTGAAAATCACAATCAGCGTACTGACGATGGCGATCCCCTGCATTCTGGAACCCATTTTAAAATCGCGTTTAACGCAGTCGTATTTCAGCCGCAGATTCAGATAGGCCAGCATAATAAACAGCGGTGGCAGCATCGATGCCGCGGCGGTCATGTTGATCAGCGTGTTCATTAATTCCTGTACGCTGTTGGAGCCGAGCGTTGGAATGAGCATCAGCGGAATGACGATAAGAAACTGGATCCACGCCGCGCGCGTCGGGACACCGTGTTTATTCAGACGAATCGTTTTCTCGCCAAAAATCCCCTTAGGAATTTCAGTAAAGAATATTTTGACCGGCGCGGCCGTCCACATCAGCAATGAGCCAAACATCGCGGTGAAAGAAACCACGCCGACGAAGCGGTTCATCATCACCGCCGGTAAACCAAAGTGCGCCGATAACCCTTCAAATACCTGCACGGTGCCGCCGGTGAAATGCAGCGCGGACTGTGCCACAAACACGTTAATTAACAAGGAGGCGATGGAATACAGTACGCCGATCACCAGCCCGGAAATAATGATGACTTTCACGAATGCGCGGCTGCCGCCTTTGACGTCATTCACGTACACCGCGACCGATTCCGCGCCGCCGGCGGCCTGAAATATCCACGCAATAATGCCTAAAAATGCCCAGTTTAAATGCGGCGTCATGGCCTCGACGTTAATCGGATTGGCCGGTTCTGCGCCGCCGATCAGCGCCGCGCCTGCCAGCACAATATAAGAGAACGTCAGCAGCAACATTAATGTCGAGGTCACCGACGTCATCGGCCCGAGTAATTTCGCGCCGCTGTTGGAAATCAGCGTGGAAAAGGCAAACAGGCAGATGCTGATAATAGCCGTGGTGACTGGCGTGAAAATATAGTCATGGCCTAAAAAGGCGTACGAGGCGTAGGCAATCACGCGCGGCAGCAGCGCGGTGAAGAAAAATAAATTCACGAACCAGTAGGTATAGGCGGTCATAAATGCCCAGCGTCCGCCGAGCGCGCTTTTTACCCAGGCGTAAACTCCGGCTTCCGAGTTTTTATTCAGCGAAACAAACTCGGCGATGATCAGACAAAACGGGATGAAATAGAGGATTGTCGCCACCAGAAAAACGGGCGCAGACGCGATGCCCAACTGAATATTGTTATTAATGACATTGTTGAAGCTAAAAACGGCGGCAAATGTCATGGATAACAATCCAAATTTGCCGATTGTGTTTCTGCTCGATCCGGCCATAGAAACTCTCCAACTGCGATGTTTATAGGGTAAGGGTTTTATTGTTTTTTATTATTTATTAACGAAATAACTCTCTTCGATAGTCACCTGTAAGATGATTTTTCTGACGTCTTTTTCCGGCCTGAACCGGCAGGCTTCATGATTTTCAAAAATGATCACGCTGCCTTTATTCACTTTGACTGTTTCACCCTGGCCGCTAAAAAATTCACGGTCAGTCTCATCGTCATAAGGCGCCACGCCGTGCAGGGCAGATTTCGCGGCAAACTCGATTTCTTCTGCCCCTTCGAGGTAATAATGCACATCGAAATAACGGCGGTGACCTTCGAATTCCGTCCGTTGTTTTTCGCTGCCGCTGGTTAGCCGGTAAACCAGCGAATCGCCGACAGAATGGAAAACGCCGGGACGAATATTTTCCAGGTTATTGATGGCTTCCCTGCAGCGCTGCCATTTCTTTCCGCTGCGATACAGCCGCTCAAATTCATGTAAAGAGTCGAGAATAATCATCAGTTTTCCTCCCCGGTATGAAAGGTGAATTCCGCAAGATGCTGGCTGTCGGTGTCCTGCTGACGGAACGGCACCAGCGTGAAGCCGTAGCGGAATGCAGAAAAATAGACGCGATAAGAATCGAGCACTTCCGACCCCCATGAGTTAGAACCCAGCCCCATGATTTTGTGATCGAGATTGAGCGTCAGGCAGCTGTCCGGCGTCAGTTCGTCGATGTGTTGCGCCTGTTGCAGTTGCTGCGAACTGTACGGCCACAGGCTGAAATTGATCGGCTGGTGCGGTTGAATGAAAATCCCGCGACCGGCGTTATCACGCAGGCTGAGCCAGCGGACGTCCTGCCGGTTGCCGTTGTCCTGCGGCATCGGGTAGTTTTCAAATAAATGGCTCACCGGTTGCTGATAATGGCCGATCAGGTTGGCCTGACGGCTGTCCTGATAATTTTCGCCCGGCCCGCGGCCGTAATATTCCACCTGCGTGAAGCGGCGGCTGATGCCAACATCGAGGCCGATTTTCGGGATGACGTGGCTGAAATTGCCGTAAGGCGTGCCGGATAAATCGAGGCTCACCGCGCCCTGAGGCGAAATCCGCCAGCGATAAGTACAGCGCATACCGAAATCGAAAACAGGCGGCGCAATGATGCTTTGCACTTCAATCACCAGGTCATCCTGCATAGGCTCCCAGCGCAGCGACCGTAAATGCTGCTGCATGATGTGCAGATGATTGGGTTGCCACAGGCCTTCGAATTCCGGTTTGTGATTGTCGATGACCGGCTTGAAGAAGTTGATTTTCGGCGCACGGCCCAGGATTTCTTCGCCGTCCACCTGCCAGCTTTTCAGTTCGCCATCGAGGCGGGAAAACGCCAGCCGGAAGTTTTCGCCGCTGACGATCAGCTGATGTTTTTGCGCGTCGCAAAGCAGCGGGGTGACGCGTGTGGCAACCGGCGAAGCAGGCAAAGGCTGCGCCGCCTGCAACAGCATCTGATACTGGCCGAGCGGATGTTTTGCCGCACTGTAGGCGGTCGGGCTGTTTTTGCAGATGCTGACGTTGAGGAAAATTTCCTGCCCGCTGGCGGTGAATGGCGGCAGGGAAATCTCCTCCGTTTCGCCGGGTTGCAGATGCGGCAGGGTGATTTCGCGGGCTTCTTCACAGCGACCGGCCATCTGCACGGTCAGCGACAGCGTGATGTCTTCCAGTGAGCTGAACCAGTAACGGTTTTTAACATGCAGTGCGCCGCCGCTCAGGCTGACGCCGACCGGGCACAGCACCTGTTTATATTCATGCAGGCCGGGGCCGGGGGTTTGATCGGGATAAATCAGCCCGTCCATGCAGAAGTTGTAGTTGTTCGGATAATCGCCGTGATCGCCGCCGTAGGTGTAGCGCATCCGGCCATTTTCGCCGGTTTCCAGCAGGCCGTGATCGCACCATTCCCAGATGTAATGCCCCTGCAGGCTGGCGTGGCGGTTGAGCACTGCCTGATATTCGGCTAATCCGCCGGGGCCGTTGCCCATCGCATGAGCGTATTCGCAGATGATGCGCGGTTTGGCGTGCGGGTACTCACCAAACGCATTCATCATAGAAACACGGGAATACATGGTGCTGATGACGTCGGTTACTTCGGCGTCGCGGTCTTCTTCATAGTGAACTAAACGTGTCGGATCGAGTGCTTTGCAGCGTGCGGCCATCGCGCGGATATTGCAGCCATAACCGGATTCGTTGCCGAGTGACCACATGATGATCGACGGATGATTTTTTTGCGCCATCACATGGCGCTCGATGCGCTCCACATAGGCGTGTTCCCAGCGCGGATCGTCGGTGATGCGGCTCAGATCGCCGACGTTGGCAAAACCGTGGCTTTCCAGATCGGTTTCGGCCATGACGAATAACCCGTAGAGGTCGCACAACTCGTAAAAACGCGGGTCGTTCGGATAATGGGCAGTGCGCACCGAATTAATGTTGTGCTGTTTCATCAGGATGATATCGCGCTCCACCCGCGCCATATCCACCGCGCGCCCTTTGCGGTGATCGTGGTCGTGGCGGTTGACGCCGTGCAGCTTGAGGTAGCGCCCGTTGACGTAAAACAGCCCGTCGCGCACGCCGATATCACGAAAACCTACGCGCTGCGGCACCACGGAAACCACCTTGCCCGCATCGTCATACAGTGTCAGCAGCAACTGATAGAGTTCAGGATGTTCGGCGTTCCACTGACGTGGCTGGCTGACCGGTATGTCCAGACGGCAGCGGGTTTCATCGCCGATATGCAGGTTATCTGCTGACAATTGCGCCACACAGACGCCATTGTCGGATAACTGCGCATGCAGGCGATAACCGCTGACCGCCTCGCGCAAATTACACAGAACGGCATCAATGCTCAGCACGGCATCGCAGTAGTTTTCATCGAACGCGGTAACCACGGTGAAATCATTGAGATGGACAGGATTTTGGCCGGTGAGATACACATCGCGGAAAATCCCCGCCATCCACCACATGTCCTGATCTTCGATATACGTGGAGTCCGCCCACTGCAGGACGCGCACCGACAGCAAGTTTTCGCCCTGAACCGTAAACGCGCTGATATCAAATTCCGCGCACAGGCGGCTGCCTTTGCTGAAGCCGGCGTAATGGCCGTTCACGTAGATTTCGAAGTAGGTTTCGACGCCGTCGAATTTGATGATGATCTGTTTGCCTGCCCACGCGGCATCGAGGCTAAACGTCCGCTGGTATGCGCCGGTCGGGTTACTGGCGGGCACGAAAGGAATGTCGATCGGGAACGGGAAACCTTCGTCGGTGTATTGCAGCTGGCCGTGGCCTTCCATCTGCCACATTCCGGGCACGGCGATATCGCCCCAGCCCGTCACCGGCTGGTTGTAAAATGCGTCCGGCACTAACGCCGGGTGATCAAAATAGGCAAACTGCCAGCGACCGCTGAGCAGCTGAAAACAGTGGCTGGCAGCGCGGTCAAAGCGCAGCGCCTGTTGCGCATTCTCATAGCTGAAAAAACTGGCCCTCGGTGGTAAACGGTGTTCTGACTGCTTGTCGATGTTTTCCCAATTATTCACGTGATCTCTCCTGAGACGTGTATCTATGGGAAACAAGATAGTAAATATTTAGTAAAAATAACTAAAAAAATTTACCGATTGTCAGAGGGATCACACTAATTAAAAAAAGCGGTGAGGGATCAGGCAGTTAATTTTTAACGATCGTCGGCGATCCCTTTGACGCCTGCCCGATCGGAAAAAGCAGGGCGTCAGAAGGTGTGAAACGCCAGGGCGGGATCAGCGGCGGGTGGTATCGCGCAACTGCAATGAGCTGGGGACAAATACGGAAAGCGGCACGTTGCGGTCATCACGCAGGCGCTCGGTCAGCAGGTTAACCGCCTGCGCGCCCATGGTTTCGGAATGAATGCGCACCGTTGATAAAGAAGGGAAAACAAAGCGTGCGGTCGGGATGTCGTTGACGCTGATCAGCGCGATCTGCTCCGGGATTTTCACGCCGTGCTCCAGCAGCGCACGGGTCACGCCCAGCGCAATGGTATCGGTGGCAATCAGCAGCGCCGGAGGGTACGGCCTGTTGTCCAGCAGCATTTTTTTGGCGCACTGGTAGCCGGACTGGCTGGTGAAATCGCCGTAATAAATATCCTCTGCCTGCACCACATTTTTCAGCCGGCCATATTCCACAAAAGCCTGCTCGCGCTGATCGGCAAATTCAGGTTCATCGCGCCCGCCGATAAACCCGATCCTCGAATAGCCTTGCCCGATGAAGAAATCGATCACCTTCTGGCTGATCTTAAACAGATCGACATTCACACAGTCGGACTGCGGATCGTCCATCACGCCATCAATAAACACGACCGGGAGGGATTGCTGACTGAGTTGCTGATGAAGCGCGGCCTGCGGCTGCCCGATAACCAGAAAGCCCTCGGCAGACGGCAGGGCTTTATCGCCGGTAAAGTCGTAGCCGGAAACCAGCGTAATGCCGAGTTTTTCGCATTGTGTTTCAATGCCATAGCGCATGGAAAGATAATAAGGGTCATCAATTTCCAACCCCTGGCGGTAAGTGAACAGCGCGGCAAACGTCATGCGGTGGGTGGCGTTGCGCCTGGCCGACGAGAGTTTGTATTCCAGGCGTTCTGCCGCTTCCAGAATTTTCTGCCGGGTCTGCGCTTTTACGCTCAGGCTCGGATCGTCATTCAGCACGCGTGAAACCGTCGCAACGGATACGTTCGCGGCCTCAGCGATTTCCTTTAATGTTGCCATCAGCGTCTCAGTCCAGGGTTATCAGTAAATCAGGCGGTTAGCTTAATGGCTACGCAGACGCATGTATACACGCCGCATGCGCGCAGGGCTGCAAAAATGCAGTGTGACCCGGTTAACGCTTTACCGATATTTAAGTATATTTTAGTAAAATATTTACTAGTATGCGTTTTAATTTCCGGCTCACTTTCAGCCCACTCACCCTGAGCGATGCGCATACCGATGAAGAAAATACCACTCAATAAAATACTCGTATTTTTATTATTCGCCTCACCAATGAATTTATGGGCGCAGGAATCTGTGGTTCCCGCCGAACATAATATGTTAACCCCACCGGAAATAACGCCAGAAAACGCAGAGGCAACCGCTTACCGTTTTTATGGCGAAATGGGCGGCGGTGGCAGCGTGTATTTAAAAGGTCAGGACCAGCATAAATACAGCGATGGCACCTATATCGAAGGCGGTCTGGAAATACAACGGGGCCACTGGTTCGGGCTTATTTATGGCGAAGGCTGGACAGTGCAGGCCGATCATCAGGGAAATGCCTGGGTGCCCGATCACAGCTGGGGCGGATTTGAAGGCGGCCTGAACCGTTTTTATGGCGGCTACCGCACCGATAACGGCACCGAGATGATCCTCAGCATGCGCAATGACTCCTCGCTGGATGACCTGCAATGGTGGGGCGATTTCACGCCGGAATACGGTTACGTCATTCCCAATACCCGCGATTTAACGCAGGCGGCGAAAATCCAGAACCTCACCGGCAAGTTCCGCTACAGCGTGACCGCCGCGCCGGAAAGCCGCGTTGATGAGAGTAAGGCGCTGCTGCATTTTGGCAAATATGACCGTTATTCAGATAAATACACGTACCGGGCGATGGTTAACGGTTACACGCAATACGATCTGACCGACGGGCTGACGCTGCTCAACGGCCTCGAACTCACCGACGGCACCGGGCAACTGGTACTTGCGGGTTTACAGGGCAAAAACCTCGCCGGACGTGTCTGGCATCACACCGGCAAAGGCGATGGCAATCAGCCCGGCAGTGAATCGGGCATGATGGTCAGCGCGATGGTCGAAGCGGTGTCCGGCCTGTATTTCTCGACTGCCTACAGCTACGCCGAACACCGTCTCGATAACGCGGCGGATACCACCACCTCCTACGCGCAGGCCGGTATCTGGTACGAATATTATGGTGGCCGGTTCGCGACTGCATTAGACAGTAAATTTTATATGAGCAACGACAATACTGGCGCCAGTAATTCGATATTTCTGATGCAATATTTCTATTGGGGTAAATCATAATGAAAAATATCAGCAGCGTTAAAATCCTTGCCTTATTTATTTCGTCTGTCTTATTTGTTTCCGGCAATGCGGCCGCTGAAACGGCAAAGCCATTACAGGCTGAGTCTTATAAAAACGTCATTAACCGCACCGGCGCGCCGCATTATATGCTCGATTATGATTTCGATGAGCATCAGCGTTTTAATCCTTTATTTGATGACGGCGCGTGGCACGGACATTTATTACCGGCCGGGCCAGAAGGCATGGGCGGATTTCCCGGCCCGGCGCTGCTGACCGAAGAATACATCAACTTTATGGCGGATAACTTTGACCGGCTGACGATCTTCAAAAACGGTCAGAAAGTGGCGCTCAGCATGGAGGCATACAGCATTCCCGGCGCGCTGATCCAGACGCTGACCGCGCCCGGCATTCGCGTCGACATGACGCTGCGTTTTGTCACCGCCCGCACCTCGTTGCTGGAAACCAAAATCACCACCGATTCCCCGCTGGAACTGGTCTGGGACGGCGCATTACTGGAAAACCTGCGCGCTCAGGAGGGGAAACCGCCATCGGATAAAACCATCGAACAGGCATATCCGGGCTATACCCGTAAGATCCTGCCAACGGCTGACGGCCTGCGCGTGACCTTCGGGAAAGTGCGCGAGGCCTCCAGCCTGATGACGTCGGGCGAGTCGGAATACCAGATCCACAAATCCCTGCCGATGCAGACGACGGTGGCAGGGCATCAGTTTACCGCGAAAGCCAACATCGCCGGTTCCACCACGATTTACACCACCTATTCGCATCTGCTGACCGCCGGTGAGGTACAGAAAGAGCAGCCTGAGATCGCCGGTATTCTGGCGCATCCGCAACGTTTTCTGGCAGCCTCACAACAGCGCTGGGAAGGATATCTGAGCCGCGGGCTGACCAATCCGCACGCCACACCGGCGCAGGAACGTGTGGCGGTCAAAGCCATCGAAACCCTTAACGGTAACTGGCGCGGCGCGGCGGGCGTAATGAGATTTGATTCCGTGACGCCATCTGTCACCGGCCGCTGGTTCTCCGGCAATCAGACCTGGCCGTGGGACACCTGGAAACAGGCTTACGCGATGGCGCATTTCAATCCTGACGTGGCGAAAAACAATATCCGCGCCGTGTTTGCGTTTCAGATCCCACCCGGCGATACGGTTCGCCCGTGGGATGCCGGTTTTGTACCCGATCTCATCGCCTATAACACAAGTCCTGAGCGCGGTGGCGACGGCACCAACTGGAATGAGCGCAATACCAAGCCGAGCCTGGCGGCGTGGTCGGTGATGGAAGTCTACAAAACGACGGGTGATAAACAGTGGCTGGAAGAGATGTACCCGAAACTGGTCGCCTATCATGACTGGTGGCTGCGCAACCGCGATCACAACCATAACGGCGTGCCGGAATACGGCGCCACACGGGATAAAGCGCACAATACCGCCGACGGCAGCATGCTGTTTACCGTTCGCGAAGGGAAGAAAGAACAGACCGAATCCGGGTTGAAAAACTATGACCGCGTGGTGAAATCCGGTCAGTACGACAGCATAGAAATTCCGGCGCAGGTGGCGGCTTCATGGGAATCGGGGAGGGACGATGCGGCGGCCTTTGGTTTTATCGACGCCGATCAGCTGGCGAAATACATCAAAAATGGCGGTAAAAAACAAGACTGGCAGGTTAAATTCGCCGAAAACCGTTCTGATGACGGAACGCTGCTGGGATATTCACTGCTACAGGAATCGGTCGATGAAGCCAGTTATATGTACAGCGACAACAAGTACATGGCCGACATCGCCGGCATTTTAGGCAAGAAAACCGAAGCCGCAGATTTTAGTGCGAAAGCCATCAAACTGGCCGGATACATCAATACCTGCATGTTCGACAGCCGCAGCGGCTTTTTCTATGACATCCGCATTGAAGAGAAACCGCTGGCTAACGGCTGCGCCGGCAAACCGATAGTCGAACGCGGCAAAGGCCCGGAAGGCTGGTCGCCGTTGTTTAACGGCGCAGCAACGCAGGCGCATGCTGACGCCGTGGTCAAAGTGATGAAAGATGGGCGCGAATTCAACACCTATGTGCCGCTCGGCACCGCCGCACTGACCAATCCGGCGTTCGGTGCGGACATTTACTGGCGCGGCCGCGTGTGGGTCGATCAGCTCTATTTCGGCCTGAAAGGCATGGAACAGTACGGCTACCGCAACGATGCTATCGCCATGGCGCAGGCCTTCTTCGACCACGCCGACGGCCTGGTGACCGACGGCCCGATCCGCGAAAACTACAACCCGCTCACCGGCCAGCAGCAAGGCGCACCCAACTTCTCATGGAGCGCGGCGCACCTTTATATGCTGTACAACGATTTTTTCGGGCAGGGGAAATGAGGCTGTAAGAGCTGAATTTCAGGCACAAAAAAACCGCTTCAAAGAGCGGTTTTTTTGTTGGGTGATTCAGTTAGCGCTAAATCAGCCTCTTTAAAACAAGCGGGAACAAGCAACCCCAACGGAAAGAACTGTACATGATTCACCCAAACTGAACAAGTTGGGAGACTATAAAATTGTCTTACTTTTTTTATGGTCTTAGTGCTAGTCTGCGCGCGGGGCTAGTTTCGCCTGTTTAGCGGCAGGTCACCGGGCTTAGGAAATAGCACTTTCAGTACCGCGGGGACGAGCAACCTCAACTTTGCCTGTCCTTCTCCTGTAAGTCCCGGTGCTTATTGGTGAAACGCGGTTGTAAAAGGCCGCAACAATGAAAAAGTGTATTTATGCACTGATCGTTGTGCTGGGTTCTTTGATGACGACTGAGAATGGTGGATGGAACGTTAACGTTTCTGATATCAAGATTAACGTCAACATGGGATCTGGTTTGTAGTAATTAAGGAACCGCCCTGAGGGGCGGTTTTCTTAGTTCAGACTTTACGCCCCAATCCCCAGCACATCAGCCCCGCTACCAGCAGCGACGGAATAGTTGCGCCGACATCAGGCAGCAGATTCGCCATCAGATGATAGACCGCGATCCCCGTAAACCAGGCCGCGACCGAGCGCAGATTCAGATTCTCGTTGGTCTGGCGACGCAGCACAAAATGATGGGTCAAGACCACGCCGAACAGCGGTGCAAAGACCGAACCAATCAGCAGCAGGAAGTTTTCGTATTGCGTCAGCGGCACCGACCAGGCGATCAGCGTACACAGCAGGCCGATGCCCAGCGTCAGTTTCCCGACGCTCACCGGCACCGATGTGCCCGCCGATACCGCCGCCGAGTGAATATCCGCAAAGGCGTTTTCGTGTTCATCCACCAGAATCAGCAGCAGCGGAATACCGAGCGCCACGCCTGAGAGCGCCAGCAGCAGCGCATTGGCATCGGCTGAGGTGCTGACAAACGCCAGCGTATACGCGACGCCAAGTGACATCATCCAGACGCTGCCGAGGAAATATCCGCAGGCGGTTCCCCAGAAATTTTGCCGCGCAGACTTGCCAAAACGGGTGTAATCCGACACCAGCGGCAGCCATGAAAATGCCATCGACACCACGATGTCGCAGGCCAGCGCGAACGGCATCGAACCGTTCCCGGCGTTATGCCACAGCATTGATAAATCCGCGTGCAGGAACAGATAACCGGTCAGCCACGCACAGCTCGCCAACAGTAACCAGATCCCCCAGCGGCGCAGCACCACGCGGATAAATGCCAGCGGACCGCTGGCCGCCAGCAAGGTGGCGACGATGCCGAAAATAAACGTCCACAGGGTTGGATTCGCCCAAAAGCTGCCGTCGCCCCAGGCCCGTTTTGCCAGCAGGCTGGCCGCATCGCGCATCACCACAATTTCAAACGCGCCCCAGCCGATCAGCTGGATCAGATTGAACAGCACCGGCAGCGCCACACCGCGTTTGCCGAGGCTCAGTTTCAGCGATGCCATCGAAGACATGCCGGTTTGCCCGCCGATCACCCCGACCAGCGCCAGCAGCGCAACACCGACGGCAGAACCCAGCACAATCGCCGCCAGCGATCCTGCCAGCCCGAGCCCCGGTGCCAGAATCGCCCCGGCCTGCAATACCATCAGGCCCATGCCGAGCGAGAACCACAGCGAGAATAAATCAGACCAGCCCAGCACCCGTGATTTTTCCGGCACAGGCGCCTGAGGAGAGTAAATACTATTATCTTTCATGAGGTTAATTTCGTGGCTAAAGCGAATGCCAGTTATAGCATAGTGTGATGAGATTCTGATGAAGGGCGGGGGAGAAGCGCACTTTTCGGTTTCCATATCGGGTTAGATTAACCGCTATTTTTGCATTCAGGGGAAACAGGTAGAATGAGGCTATTGTCTGCAGGTTAAACGCCTCATGGCGTCTGAAGGAGTATGTCAGGATGGATGAACACATTACGCCTCTGGCGCCGGAGGGAGAGTTTGTTCTTTTTGAGGCTAAGGACGGGCGTGTACGCATAGAATGTCGCTTCGCGTCGGAGACTTTGTGGTTATCGCAGGCTCTGATTTCTGAAATTTACCAAAAAGATGTTCGGACAATTAACGAACATCTGATGAATATTTATCAGGAAGGCGAACTTGAGCGAAACGCAACTATCCGGAAATTCCGGATAGTTCGTCAGGAAGGAACCCGGGAGGTTTCCCGGCAGATTGATTATTACAATCTTGATGCCATTCTTGCTGTCGGATACCGCGTTCGCTCAACCCGGGGTACGCAATTCCGCCAGTGGGCAACACAAACTTTGCAGGAATATGTCATCAAAGGGTTTGTGATGGATGACCAGCGGCTGAAAAATCCACCTGTTGGCCCGTCTGTTGTGCCGGATTATTTCGATGAGATGCATGAACGCATCCGGGATATTCGTGCCAGCGAACGCCGTGTTTATTTACGGATCAAAGATATCTTTGCAATGGCGGCGGATTATCAAGCCTCAGATAAACATACCGCGCGCTTTTGCCAGGCGATTCAGAATAAGCTGCATTATGCCTGTATTATGCCTGCACGGGCATGACGGCAGCAGAAATCATCGCCCAGCGTGCCGCCGCCAGCCTGCCGGATATGGGGCTGACCAGTTTCAAATATGATCATGTGCGTAAGACAGATACGACGATTGCTAAAAATTACTTACGTGAATCAGAAATCGATCAACTCAATCGCATTATCTCAATGTGGCTGGATTACGCTGAGGATCAAACTAAACGCCGTCAGCAGATTTTCTTAAAAAACTGGGAGGAGAAACTGGAGCAATTCCTTCAATTTAATGAATTTGACGTTTTGCAGGACAGCGGCAAAATCAGCAAAAAAGAAGCGGATGAAATAGCCTGCCAGCGATATGAGCAGTTCGCTGAACAGCGTCGCAGGCTGAAAGAGGCCGAAGGCGAAAAAAGTAATATTGAGGCGCTTTACAGCCTCGCGCAGAAAAAGCGTTAACCGCGATTTCGAATACGCTCACTTCGAATGAATCACAATCATCCCCAGCTTCTCCAGCAGATGGCTTTGCTGCCAGTCGTCGATTTTCACGCCATCGAGATCCACTTTGCGGATGTTCAGTTCGCCCAGATCTGAATTCGTCAGGTCGCAATGGGTTATGTTGACGTTATTCCAGTCAAACTCGGTGAATTCGCCGCCGGAAAGGTCGGAGCCGCTGAAGTTTGCCCCCTGCACGTTCGCGCCGGTCCAGCGGTTTTCCCACAGCTCGCATTTTTCCAGAATGACTTTGCTGAAGTTGGCGTAGCTGAAGTTGTTTTTGGTCATGAATGCGCTGCAAAACCAGGTGCGGGAGGTGATCATATTCATAAAGCTGGCGCCGCTGAAATCTGCGCCGGTGGCTTTGCATTCGCGGATCTCCAGACCCAGCGCCTGCGCATTTTTGAAATCTGCCATCGTCAGGTCGCAATGTTTGAAGCTGGCATCTTTCAGCTGCGCATGCTGAAAAGAACAACCTGACTGTGTTTCATCGTCGTAGAAAATGCAGTTGACGAAAGCGATGTCAGACAGATTTGTGCTGTCAAAACGGCAGCGCAGGAACCTGCAATCGTGAAATTCTTCGCCCGACAGTTGCTGCTGGCTAAAGCGCTGGTCGCTGAAAGTCTGGTTTTTGATCATCTCTTTTCCGGTCATTTTACGTGCTGCGAAGAACGCTATCCTGACAGAATGCGGCGGCCAAAAATATGGAACCTGCCTCGTAATAACACGATTTACTTAGGATTCTCTTTTGCCGATCGGGCAGCAGGCGTCTATTCTCAAACACTTAACGGAGTCCATCTTTCCCTCAGCTAAGGAAGACTGAAAATGCGTCTGTCCATCCTCTTTATGGCAACCGGTCTGGCTCTCAGCCAGTTTGCAGGCGCTGCGCAAACTGCGCAGCCCGCCACGCAGGAGCACGTCATGAATCATGCTATCAATGCCGATAATCCGTTTTTAACCCCCAGCCCGCTGGAATATCAGGCACCGCAATTCAATCTCTATAAAGACAGTGATTACGAACCGGCGATCCTCGAAGGCATCCGCCAGAAACTCGCTGAAGTCGATAAAATTGCCAGCGACAGCGCACCGCCTACTTTTGAAAATACCTATGTGGCGCTGGAAAAATCCGGCGTCATGCTCCAGCGCGTGCAAAACGTTTTTGGCGCGATGACCGGCGCGAACACCAACGATACGCTGCAAAAAATTGACGAAGACACATCGCCAAAACTGGCCGCGATGGATGACAGCATTCATCTCAACAGCAAACTGTTTGCGCGCCTGAAAGCGGTGTATGACCAGCGCAGCAGCCTGAAGATTTCGCCGGAATCGCAGCGTCTGATCGAGGTGACATTTAAAGATTTTGAGCTGGCCGGTGCCAATCTTTCTGATGCGGATAAAGACAAACTCAAGGCGCTGAATCAGCAGGCGGCGACGCTCAGCACCCAGTTCACCAACAAGTTGCTGGCCGCGACCAAAGCGGGCGGGCTGACGGTGAAAGACAAAGCGCAGCTTTCCGGGCTGAGCGATGCCGAATTATCCGCTGCCGCGCAGGCCGCCAAAGACCGTAAGCTGGATAACGCCTGGCTGCTGGTGCTGCAAAATACGACGCAGCAGCCGTTGTTGCAGTCGCTCGATGACCGGGATACCCGCAAGGCGCTGTATGAAGCTTCCATCAATCGCGCTGAAAAAGGCGATGCCAACGACACCCGCGAGCTGATTGCCAGGCTTGCAAAAGTTCGTGCTGAGCAGGCTCAGGTGCTGGGCTTCCCAAGCTATGCGGCGTGGAAGCTGGAAGATCAGATGGCGAAAACGCCACAGGCTGCGCTGGATTTCATGCACAAAATTGTGCCGGCAGCCACCGCCCGCGCACAGCGTGAGGCGCAGGATATTCAGACGGAAATCGATAAACAGAAGGGCGGCTTCCAGGTGGCCGCCTGGGACTGGCAGCATTACGCGCAGCAGGTGCGCAAAGAGAAATATGATCTGGATGACGCGCAAATCAAACCCTATTTCGAGCTGAACAATGTGCTGGAAAACGGCGTGTTTTATGCCGCTAACCTGTTGTACGGCATCACGTTTAAAGAACGCAAAGACCTGCCGGTGTATAACCCGGACGTGCGGGTTTTTGAGGTGTTCGATAAAGACGGTAAATCGATGGCGCTGTTCTATGCCGATTATTATCAGCGCGATAATAAAGGCGGCGGCGCGTGGATGAGCAACTACGTCGATCAGTCGAAACTGCTGGGCACTAAGCCGGTGATTTACAACGTCGCCAACTTCCAGAAACCCGTCGCGGGGCAACCGGCGCTGCTGTCGTGGGACGACGTGATCACTATGTTCCACGAGTTTGGTCATACGCTGCACGGTCTGTTTGCCAGTCAGGAATACCCGAGCCTTTCCGGTACCGCGACGCCGCGTGATTTTGTCGAATTCCCTTCTCAGTTTAACGAGCACTGGGCGAGCGACCCGAAAGTGTTTACTCACTTCGCGAAACATTATCAGACTGGCGAAGTGATGCCGCAGGCGTTGCAGGACAAAATCGAGAAGGCCAGTAAGTTCAACAAAGGTTATGACATGACTGAGCTTCTGGCCGCTGCGCTGCTGGATATGCACTGGCACAGCCTGAGCGCCGACGCACCCCAGCAGGATGTCGATAAGTTCGAGGCGGATTCACTGGCGAAGGACAAAGTGAACCTGGCGTATGTACCGCCGCGCTACCGTTCCAGCTATTTCCAGCACATCTGGGGTAACGGCTATGCGGCCGGATATTACGCCTACTTGTGGACAGAAATGCTGGCCGACGATGCCTTTGCGGGTATCACCGAACAGGGCGGGCTGACGCGGGAGAATGGTCAGAAATTCCGTGACCAGATCCTCTCACGCGGTAACAGCGAAGATCTCGAAAAGCTCTACGAAACCTGGCGCGGTAAGGCGCCGTCGATCGAGCCGATGCTGAAAAATCGCGGGCTGGAGGAGTAAAAATGGCCGTGCCCGGTATCGCGCCGGGCACGGATGACCTCGCCGGAAAGAGTTAAATCAACGCCCGAAAAACGTCGCTTCCCCCGTTCGAATTCCCCTATGCTTTTCCTATGTTCCCGGTCTGCGAGTGAAATCATGCTTTTCGATTTGCCTGACGATGATGTTCTTTATGCTGCGCTGATTGCCCGCGACCCGGCTTACGACGGCTTTGCCTTTGTCGGTGTGAAAAGTACCGGGATTTTTTGCCGGCTGACCTGCCCGGCGCGCAAGCCCAAACGCGAGAACTCGGTGTTTTATCCGTCGATGGTCAGTGCGATGGAAGCAGGATACCGCCCGTGTAAACGCTGCCGTCCGCTCATGCAGGGCGGAGAGAAAGACCCGCTGGTGCTGAAGTTACTGGCAGCGCTGGAAAATGAGCCGGACAGAAAGTGGAGTGAAGGCGATGTGCAGGCAATGAATGTTGACCCTTCCACTGTCCGCCGGGCTTTTAAACGGCAGTTCGGGATCACGTTTCTGGAAATGGCGCGCCTGCGCAGAGTCGGTAAAGGCGTCGATGCCCTGACCGGCGGAGAGCCGGTGATTGAAGCGCAACTGGATGCCAGTTTTGGATCCGGCAGCGGATTTCGCGCGGCAATCACCCGGCAAATCGGGCTGAATCCCAGCCAGGCCAGAAAGCATCAGTTTCTGAAAGCTGACTGGCTGGATACGCCGATCGGTTCCATGCTGGCGATCGCCAGCCGCGACGCGCTGTATCTGCTGGAGTTTATTGACCGTCCGGCGTTGCCCAACGAAATTGAGCGGCTGAAACAGCTGACGTCATCTGAAATTATTTTTGGCCGCAACCCGGTCATAGATCAGCTCGAACAGGAACTGGTGGCGTATTTCGCGGGCGGGAAGCGTTTATTCCTCACGCCGCTGGCAGAATTCGGTTCGTTGTTCACCCGAAAGGTCTGGGATGCGCTCAGAGCTATTCCGGCGGGTGAAGTACGCAGCTACTCTGCGCTGGCGGCCGATATCGGGCAGGCAACCGCTTCCCGCGCCGTCGCCAGGGCAAATGGCGCTAACCAGATTTCCATTCTGATCCCTTGCCATCGCGTCATCGGTGCCGATGGTTCGCTGACCGGTTACGGCGGCGGATTATGGCGCAAGCGCTGGCTGATTGAACACGAACGAAGAATGGCGCTGAGCCGCTAAACGAGGAGAAAGGTATGAATCAGCAACGTCAGGCACTGGCATTTTCAGCGCTTCATCAGAAACACAATCCGGTCATTTTATACAACATCTGGGATGCGGGTAGCGCGCTGGCCGTGGAGCAGGCGGGGGCAAAGGCCATCGCGACCGGCAGCTGGTCATGCGCGGCGGCGCAGGGTTATCAGGATGGTGAGGCCATGCCTTTTGCCAGCCTGTTGCAGACGGTGCAGCGCATCGCTTCGGTGATAAGTTTGCCGCTGACGGTGGATTTCGAAACCGGTTATGGCGCTGATCGTTGCGATAATCTGAGCGCCCTTTTGCAGGCAGGCGTGGTGGGGATTAATGTTGAAGATCAGCAAATGGGATCATCTGCGCTGAACGGAGTCCGTGAGCAATGCGAGATTCTGACCTCGCTTCGTCAGGTGGCTGAAACGCAGGGAATCGCTTTATTTATCAATGCCCGTACCGATGTCTTTTTGCAGCAACCGGATGCCTCGCAGCATCCGGCGCTGATGGCGGAAGCTAAAAAACGGCTGGCCGCTTATCAGGACGCCGGTGCCAGTGGTTTTTTTGCCCCCGGTCTGAGCGATCCGGGCCTGATTGCTGAACTCTGTGAGGTTTCCGCGCTGCCGGTGAATATTATGGCCAGCAGCCTGACGCCGCCGCTGGCCGATCTCATTGCGGCGGGGATCAGCCGGTTAAGCTACGGCCCGCACCCTTATATCGGGCTGATGGAAAGCCTTACGCAGCAGGCGCGCGCGCTGTATTAGCCGCCAGCCGGTGCCCCATCCAGAAGAATACCAGCCCGCCCGCAGAGGCGGCGATCAGCGCGATAAACATCACTGACGGGGCGGCGTAACTGAGCAGAAAACCGCACATCACCGGGTTTATCGCGCCACCCAGATTGCTCAGATTCTGCATGCCGTAATAGCTGCCTTTCATGTTTTCCGGCGCGATAAAGTCGATAAACATGTATTCCACCGGAATGACGATAAGTTCACCAAAGCTGAAGATGGCCATGGCGATGATCCACAGCAGTACCGATTCCCCCGCAACCATAAAACCGATCAACCCGACGATGAAAAATACCGTGCCGAGCAGCAGCCACCTCAGCAGGGTGTCCTGTCTCATGCGGCTGCTTAAGACATACTGGAAAGCGATGACAATCACCGCATTCGTGATCATTACCGCGCCGATGATCTTGTAAGCAAAGGCGGCATTCGACACCAGTATCAGATACTGCGACAGATAACCGGCAAACTGTCCGAAAACCACCGAGCCGAGCGTGCTGCCCAGGGTGAAATAAATCAGACGGCGGTCGCGCGCGAGAATGCCCAGCGTCTGGCGCAGATTCGGTTTCGGCAGGGGTTTGTGTTCCTCTTCTGCCTGAGGCGGCCTGTGCGGGATATGACGTAATCCCCAGCCGAGGGAAATCACCGTGCCGAGCGCCAGCACACCGGAAATCACGAACGGCAGCTTCGGGCTGAACCCGGCTAACCAGACGCCAAGTGATGATCCGACCGCCCAGCCGACGTTCACCAGCGTGTAGTTCATTGAGAAAGCTTTAACCCGTTTCGCCACCGGCAACCAGCTGGCGATACAGGCCTTGAGCGTAATACTCAGCAGCGCGTAGGAGGCATTGAGCAACGCCAGCACCACCAGAACACCAGTGACGCCGGGCAGTACCGGCAGCAGTAAAAAGCTCAATCCAAAAGCGCTGATCGAGACAACAATCAACGTCCGGTGATTGAATTTATCCACCAGATAACCGGCGTACAGACCACTGAGAATGCCGATCGCCAGACTGGCCCCGAGAATAATCCCGACACTTTTCGGCAGCAGATGGTAGTGCTCGGTCAGATAAATCGTGATGAACGGCAGCGTCACACCTCGTCCGATAGTAAGCACTAACGAACTGGCGAGCAGCGCGAGGATCAGCGGCGGCATTCCCTTCATTCTCAAGGCATTCCTTTCAAAAACATCGTGGATGACCAATGATAATAGTCGAGTCTGCGCAGTATTTTTCGATACAAAAAGCGGGGAATAAAGTGAGTTGCGCGGCTATCCCCGCGCCTTCGCAAGATTGTGTTACGGCTTCTGCGGCGCAACGCCGTGGAAGAGCAGGACGGCGACGTGTTTTCGCAGCGCTTCGGGGGAAATGGGGGAAGCGGTGCCCTGGCGCATTTTCATGGAGGCGAGGGGAAACAGGGTCAGGCCGAACAGGGAGATGAACAACAGCGCCGGATCGAGATCGGGGTTCAGGCGGCCTTCGCTCTGCCAGCGGGTGATGCATTCCTGCACCACTTTGCGGTTTTTGTCGCCATTGCGTTCTTCCATGCGTTTTTTCAACATCCCGCTTTCACTGATCACTTCCCGCACCCACAGCGGCGCGACCCAGGGATATTTCACCGCCGCGTCGATCATGCATTGTGCCATCGCGGTGATTGCCATCAGCGGATCGTCGGCGTGGACATCAAAAATATCGCTAAACCCCGCGCGTACTGGCTGAAAACGTTCGTCGATGAGTACATCCAGCAGTTGTTCGCGGGTATTGAAGTAGTAATGCAGCATGGCGGTGGTGACGCCCGCTTCTTTGGCGATCATGCTGAGAGGCGTTTCGGCGATACCTGACTGGGCAAAGAGTTTCAGGGCGGCATCCAGCAGCAGTTCGCGCTTATCCGCGCCTTTTTTGACCCCGCTCGGGCGACCCGGACGGCGTGCGGACGCGGTGCCTTCCTCCTGAACCTTTTGTGCTGTCGTCGCCTTTTCTGAGATTTTTCTGTCTGTCATGAGCGGGGTGATCCATTGACCGGATGAAGGTGATGCGTCAATATTAATTATACAGTTAATTAATTACAAGTCAGGATAGCATTCATGACAACTATAAATTCGGCGCAGAGCGAAGTGAAAGAAGCCAGGCCTTCGATCAAGCTTCTGTTCTCCGCGCTGTTACTGGTGATGCTGCTGGCCGCGCTTGACCAGACCATTGTCTCGACGGCGCTGCCGACTATCGTCGGTGAACTGGGCGGGCTGGATCAGCTTTCCTGGGTGGTCACCTCCTATCTGCTGGCGTCAACGATCGTGGTGCCGTTGTACGGCAAATTCGGTGATTTGCTGGGAAGAAAAATCGTGCTGCAAACCGCGATAGTGGTGTTCCTGCTCGGCTCGGTACTTTGCGGGCTGGCGCAGAACATGACTCAGCTGATCCTGATGCGTGCCCTGCAGGGGCTGGGCGGCGGCGGGCTGATGGTGGTCACTATGGCCGCGGTCGGGGATGTTATTCCGCCGGCGGAACGCGGTAAATATCAGGGCTTGTTCGGCGGCGTGTTTGGGCTGGCGACCGTCATTGGTCCGCTGATCGGCGGTTTTCTCGTCGAGCACATGTCATGGCGCTGGATTTTCTACATCAACCTGCCGCTGGGTATTTTTGCGCTGCTGGTGATCGGCGTGGCGCTGAAATCGCAGACTGCGCGTATTCGCCATGAAATCGACTTTCTCGGCGCGGCGTATCTGGCGGCGGCGCTGACCAGCATCATCTTGTTTACCAGCGAAGGCGGCACGGTGTATCAGTGGTCTGATCCGCAGCTGTGGTGCATTCTGGCGTTCGGCGTGGTGACACTCGGCGGCTTCATTTATGAAGAGACGCTGGCGGCGGAGCCGATCATCCCGCTCGGCCTGTTCCGCGACCGCACTTTCCTGCTGAGCTGCGCCATCAGCTTTATTATCGGCATGTCGCTGATGGGCTCGGTGACCTTCCTGCCGCTCTATTTGCAGGTGGTCAAAGGCTCATCACCTTCCGCCGCCGGGATGCAACTGCTGCCGCTGATGGGGGCGCTGCTGGTCAGTTCGATTGTCAGTGGCCGGATTATCAGCCGCATTGGCCGCTATCGGCTGTTCCCGATTTTCGGCACGTTACTCAGTTTTATCGGCATGCTGATGCTGGGCAATCTCACGCTCAGCACAACGTTACCCCAGCTTTATCTTTATATCGGCGTCCTCGGTTTCGGACTGGGTATGGTGATGCAGGTTCTGGTGCTGGCGGTGCAGAACTCGGTATCGATGAAACAGCTGGGCGTGGCGACATCCAGCGTGACGTTATTCCGCTCGATCGGCGGTTCCATCGGCGTGGCGGCCTTCGGCGCACTTTTCACACAAGGTCTGCGTTCGCAACTGGAAAAACTGATCCCGGAAGGCACCCCGATCCCCCGCTCACTCAGCGCGCAGGCGGTACAGCAATTACCGGCAACCATTCGCGATGATTATTTGCAGGCATTCGCCACCGCGCTGCACTCGGTGTACCAGATTTCCGCCGGGGTCATGGTGCTGGCGTTTGTCCTGTCGCTGTTGCAGAAAGATGTGGTGCTGAAGAAATAACCGACGGCATTTTATGTGATTTACACTAAGCTTTCCCCTTTACGGCGCTGGAGACATCAGCGCCGGTATTTTTTAGGGACAAGTAAAAGGGGATCACCATGCTGTTTCGCCGTTTTGAGCGAATGATCGACATCTTCCGTGAGGCGCCGGGCGGGGAGCCGCCTGACAAAGTCTTTCCTTTCTATCTCTATTATCTGCGCCAGGTCTGGCCGAGTTTTGCGGTATTGCTGGTGGTCGGGCTGGTAGCGTCGTTGATTGAAGTGTCGCTGTTCAGCTACCTCAGCCAGATTATCGATCTCACCAAAGACACGCCGCCGGGCAGTTTTTTCTCCGAGCACATGGGGGAACTCCTGTGGATGGCGGCGGTGGCGATGATCCTGCGGCCGGTGTTTTTCGGTCTGAATGATTTGCTGGTACATCAGACGCTGACGCCCGGTATGACCAGCATGATCCGCTGGCAAAACCATAAATATGTGCTCAGGCAGAGCCTGAACTTTTTTCAGAGTGATTTCGCCGGGCGCATCGCCCAGCGCATCATGCAGACCGGCAGCTCGCTGCGCGATTCCGCAGTCCAGATGGTGGATGCCATCTGGCACGTGGTGATCTACGCCGCCAGCGCACTGTTTTTGTTTGCCGAAGCCGACTGGCGGCTGATGATCCCGCTGATTATCTGGATATTCTGTTACGCGATTTGCCTGTGGTTCTTTGTGCCTCGGGTGAAGCAGCGCTCGGTCGAGTCTTCTGAAGCGCGCTCGAAGCTGATGGGCTGTATCGTTGACGGCTACACCAATATCTCGACGCTGAAGCTGTTCGCACACACCGATCTTGAGCAGCAATATGCGCGTGAGGCCATCACCGAACAGACGTATAAAACGCAGCTCGCCGGGCGGCTGTTAACCGGTATGGCGTTCGCCATTACCACGCTGAACGGTCTGCTGATTGTCAGCAGCACCGGGCTGGCCTTGTGGTTATGGACGCAGTCGCTGATAAGCGTCGGGGCGATTGCGCTGGCGACCGGTCTGGTAATACGTATCGTGAATATGTCTGGTTGGATCATGTGGGTGGTGAACGGGATTTTCGAGAACATTGGTACGGTTCAGGACGGTCTGCACACAATCGCGCAGCCGCTGACCGTGACCGATAAACCACAGGCGAAAGGGCTGAGGGTGGATCAGGGGGCGATCCACTTTGATCACATCGATTTCAACTATGGCAAAGGCGCACGGGTGATCCAGAATCTGGATCTGGCGATCCGCCCCGGTGAGAAGATCGGTCTTATCGGCCCTTCCGGCGCGGGGAAATCCACGCTGGTGAACCTGCTGTTGCGGCTCTACGACATCGACGGCGGGCGCATTCTGATTGATCAGCAGGACATTGCCGGGGTCACGCAGCAGAGCCTGCGCGCGCAAATCGGCATGATTACGCAGGACACCTCGCTGCTGCACCGTTCAATCCGCGATAACCTGCTTTACGGCAGGCCGGGTGCCACCGATGAGGAGTTGCAGCTGGCGATCCGTCAGGCGCGTGCCGATGAATTTATACCGCAACTGTATGATTCGCAGGGCAGAACCGGGCTGGACGCGCATGTCGGTGAACGTGGCGTGAAACTCTCCGGCGGTCAGCGTCAGCGTATTGCTATCGCCCGCGTATTACTGAAAAACGCACCGATCCTGATCATGGATGAAGCGACATCGGCGCTGGATTCAGAAGTAGAAGCGGCAATTCAGGAAAGTCTCGAGACGCTGATGGGCGGTAAAACGGTGATTGCCATCGCCCACCGCTTATCGACCATCGCCAAAATGGACCGTCTGGTGGTGCTGGAAAAAGGGCAGATTGTCGAGGTGGGCAATCACGCCGAACTGCTGGCGTACGGCGGCCTGTACGCGCGCTTGTGGCAACATCAGACCGGCGGATTTGTCGGGATGGATTAAGGCTCTATGCGTGCCGGTACGGCAGCACCTCACGGGCTTCATCGGCCCAGCGCTGCACGCCGGCACGTTCTTCCACTAAAAAATCTTCCACGGCATCGCGTAAACCCGGATGCCGTAAATAGTGCCACGAGTCGGTGATGACCGGTTCAAAGCCGCGCAGCAGTTTGTGTTCGCCCTGTGCGCCCGCGTCAAAGCGCGCCAGCCCGCTGGCAATCGCGTATTCCATACCCTGATAAAAACAGGTTTCGAAGTGCAACCGGTCAAACTCTGCCACGCAGCCCCAGTAGCGGCCATAAAAGGTATCGCCGCTGATCAGGCTGAAGGCCATCGCCACGTCACGCCCGTTTTGCTGCGCGACAACAAGACGGATCGCCTCCGGCATTCTTTCCGCCAGCAGGCTGAAGAAAGCGCGGGTCAGATACGGCGACTGGCCGCGCACGGCGTAAGTATTGCTGTAGCAGCTGTAGACAAAATCCCACTGCGCTTCAGTCACGTCGGTGCCTTTCAGCCAGATAAACTCGATACCCTGCGCCGCCACCTGTTCGCGCTCCTTGCGGAACTGTTTACGTTTGCGCGAGGTGAGGGCGTCGAGGTAATCCTGAAAATCACGATAACCGCGGTTCTGCCAGTGATACTGCAAGCCCTGCCGGTGCTGCCAGACGGCTTCACTGCCGATCAGCCGGTTGGCGCGTTCATCGGTGAAATTGATGTGCGCGCCGGTCAGGCCGTTTTCCACCAGATACTCCGGCAACGCCTGCAATAAACGCAAGGCCGCAGAGTCATCACCCAGCAACCGGGCGCCCGTTACCGGGCTGAACGGCACCGCGCCCAGCCATTTCGGATAATAGGCGATGCCCGAACGCTGACAGGCATCCGCCCAGCCCTGATCGAACACGTATTCGCCGTAAGAATGACGTTTACGGTAACCGGGAAGGGCGGCGCGGATGTCGCCATTTTCCTGCCACAGCAGATGTTCAGGTCGCCAGCCGGAATGTGGCCCCAGGCTGCCGCTGTCTTCCAGCGCAGATAAAAATGCATGGCTGAGGAAAGGCTGTTGCGCAGGCACCAGCGCATCCCACTGTGCGGCAGGCAAATCAGCCAGACGGCTCAACGTGATAACAGGCATGAAATATTCTCGCTGTGGCATTGAAGGAGAAAGCGCTTAAGTGTCGTTCAGGCAGGGAAATAATGTCGGCTGAAAGGTGCGGAGGAAAAAATAAAAATGCTTAACCCGCTGATTTATAATACGGAACCTATTGGAATAGATTCCGTATTATTATCCGGCAAGCCGATATGCCGGATTTTTTAATTAACTGGCCCTGACTTCAGGATTATCTGAAAGTGAAATAAAGGTGCTGCTCTTCGCATCAAATGCATCAATACACCCGGATTCAATATCATAAACCCAGCCGTGCAGGGTAACCTGACCTTTCGCCAGCGCGACCGCAACGCAAGGGTGCGTGCGCAGGTTACTCAGCTGGGCAACCACGTTCTGATGCACCATTCCGTTGACGCGCGCTTCAGGGGATTCGTGCTCAGAGGCTTCGTTGATGGCTTTCGCGGCATCGGAATAACGCAGCCAGTGGGCGACCGCGGGCATGTGATCCAGACAGGTGCAGTTGGCGATTGCGCTCATCGCGCCACAGTTGGAGTGCCCGCAGATAACGATATCTTTCACGCCGAGCGCCATCACCGCGTACTCCACCGTTGCCGATACGCCGCCCGGTTCCGGCCCGAAAGGTGGCACAATATTACCGGCATTACGGATAACAAACAGTTCGCCCGGTTCACGCTGGGTCACTAATTCCGGCACTAAACGGCTGTCAGAACAGGATATAAACAGGGTCTTAGGATTTTGGTTTAAAGCGAGTTGTTTGAATAACTTAGAGCGTTGCGGAAACGCTTCTTTCTGGAATCTGAGAAAACCTTCAATAACGTCTTTCATAGGGGGAATTCCATGTATTTCAATGCCAGTGAGTCTGCCATGAAAAAAAAGGCAGATCAATCAGACGGAATATCATCACTATTTGCAGGGAAATAAGAGAAAGCAAAATAATATAATTTACCGGCGATAAGCATTTCACATTCCCTTTTTTTAATGCCATACCTTTATGTCAGCCTTATCCGTCCCCATATTTCCTCTACCCCCTGAGTGAAGGAGTCTGTATGACAATCGAATACGCTATTTTTGGTGGCGGCTGTTTCTGGTGTACGGAAGCGGTGTTCAAAGACGTCATCGGCGTGGAGTCGGTGGAAAGTGTTTACACCGGCGGGCGTCGTCCGAATCCGAACTATGAGCAGGTGTGCACCGGCACCACCGGCCATGCGGAGGCCATCCGCGTGGGATTTGACCCGGAAAAACTGACCTACGGCGATCTGCTGGATATCCACTTTGTGACGCACGATCCGACCCAGCTTAATCGCCAGGGCAACGACGTCGGCACACAGTACCGTTCGGCGATTTTCCCGGCCAATGAGCAGCAAAAAGCCGAGGCGGAAGCCGCCATACTGCGCGCGCAGCACGATCACAGTGATCCGATTGTGACCAGCATTGAACCGCTGGGTGAGGTGTACGTGGCCGAAGGCTATCACCAGAATTACTGGGATGGCGCGGGGCAGCAGAACCGTTACTGCATGGCGGTGATCCCACCGAAACTGCAAAAATTACGCAAGAGCTTTGCGCAGCGAACGAAATCGCTGAACCCGTAAAGTACCCGGACGTATGAATGTAAAAAGCCAGAACCTGAGTTCTGGCTTTTTTGTCTCAAAATCCGTATCGGATCGCATCCTTACTTTGTTGCATCAGCGCGTCAATTTTCTGCGAATACGTCTCCAGCCCTTTACCGTCTCCGGCCTCTGAGCACTCGCGCCGCCGCGCGTTATAGGCCTTCATCAGTTGCGCCTGCGCAAAGCCAGGCTTGCCGTAACAGGCCATGCTCTGCTCCCAGCAGGCGATCGCCGCCTCCAGTTCCTGCTGTTCCTGATACTGTTTTCCCAGCTCGTTGAGCGCTTTGGCCGACTCCTGCGGCGGCAGCTGTTGCGCTAAAATTTGCTCAATGCGTGTATCCATGAAGATGACCTCCGCGCGGTTAATGGAAGAAGTTGAGAATATGACCAAACACCAGCCCGACGCTGATGACATCCGAGTCGCTGAATGTCACGTTCGAGAAGCCGAATTTGCCCAGCAGAGGCAGCAGCAGCGCCGGAAGTAAGGTGATAAACAGGCCGTGGAAGATACCGCCGATAATCGCCCCGCGACGTCCGCCGACGGCGTTACCAAAGATGCCCGCCGTGCCGCCTGCGAAGAAGTTGGTCAGCATGCCCGGTAAAATCATCGCGAGTCCCAGGCTCGGGAACAGGAACATGCCGATGACCGACCCGATGGTGGTGGAGATAAACCCGATGATCACCGCGTTAGGGGCGTAAGGGAAAAGCACCGGGCAATCGAGCGCCGGAATGGCGTTCGGCACGATGCGCAGGGCGATCCCGCGAAAAGCCGGGACGATTTCTGCCAGCAACAGGCGTACCCCGGAGAGCAGAACATAGACACCCACCACAAACTGAACCGATTGCAGGAAGGAATAGACCAGATAGTTGACGTTATTGGCGAAAGGCGCGACAACTTCCGGGCCTGCGGCGACGGCGGGGATCAGGTAAATCGGGATCATCACCACCATCATCGACAGATAAGTGTCCTGCAGGAATGAGAGGGACTGCGGCAGCTCAAAATCTTCGGTGCTCTTACTGACGTCGCCGGTGATTTTCGCCACACCCGCCTGCACGATATAGCCGATGGTGCAGAAATGGCCGAGCGCAAAATCATCGGAACCGGTAATTTTGCGCACAATCGGTTGTGCCAGTACCGGCATACCGACCGCCATCACGCCGGCGATTACCCCACCGGTTACGATCAGCTCCACACCGCGCAGGCCGCCCATATAACCGATGACCGAACAGACGGTCGCCATCCACAAGGAGGCCTGGCCGGTCAGGAAGATATATTTAAAGCGGGTCAGGCGGGCAATCAGGATGTTGACGATAAACGCCAGCACCATAATTAAGGCGGTTTCACGCCCGAGCGTCTGCTGGGCGATCCCGGCAATCGACCCGACGTCAGTCACGATGCCGCGCATATGGAAACCTTTCTGGAATATTTCGCCCAGAAAAGTCAGCGCATTAACAATAATGCTCGCCCCGGAAAGGAGGACTAAAAATCCCAGCAGCGTTTTCAGTGTGCCGGTAATAATTTGTCCAGGACTTTTTTTCAATGCGATCAAGCCAATCATCGCAATCAGCGATATTAATATTGATGCCTGGCCTAATACATCATTAACAATAAAGTGAAGGAAAGACATAAGCGTCCCCTGTAGTAGAGATGTAGAGTTGTTCTATTGGATGATATTATTTTTTATTATTAGATAGCCAGATGACCCATTTCCTGAAGAACGGGTGTCAGTTTGCTTTTTATTTCATTTTTATCCACCAGCCTTTTGAGATAAATAATATTGGCTTTGATGGTGTAATGCTGGAATTGTGATCTGAAGTTTTCGCCGGTCATAATAATATCTGCCCGGGTAGAGGTGGCGCTGGAAATATCGCAATGTGATAAATCGGCTTCGACACCTAAATCTTTTAATGCGGCTTCGATACTCATTTCACAGGCAAAACTACTGCCCAGACCTGCGCCGCAGACTGCAAGGATAGATAACTTTTTCATAAGACTCCCTTACGCATTTTGTAGGTGATGATTGTTGTAGATGATGAATATCGGTTGATGGTCATCTCTCTTCACTTCACGTTTAAAACTGCCGGATAATCTCTAAGGCTTCCTGCGTGTTCTTACTCTCTTTCAGTTTTTTCGCGGCCTCGTCGTCGCAGAAAAGATGAGAGAGACTGGCAATCATTTCTATGTGCGAATGGCTGTCCACGGCGGCCAGCGCGAAAATAACGTACACCGGATCGTTATCTTCACTGCCGAACTCTACGCCTTGTGAAACAATCACCAGCGACAGCGCCGTGCGGTTGACGCCCTCTTCGGGCCGGGCGTGCGGCATGGCAATACCTTCGCCCAACACATAATAAGGACCGATTTCCCGGTGCATATCATATATAGCCTGAAGATAACGACTTTCCGCCGCACCGGAATCAATTAACGGTTGCACCGCTAACGCGACGGCACTTTTCCAGTCTTCTGTTTTCGGAATTATCTTGGTGTTATTTTCATTAATCCAGTCGCTTAACATAATACCTCTTTACATGAATAGGGGCTTTTCTCAGTATGATATTTAATTTAAATAAAAACTGTGATCTGTCCAGTTCTATTGGTGACTAAATAAAGCTTTTCATTTATCCAAGATAAGAATGTAAAACGATGTGTCGGAATTAATGTCTGTGACAATAAAACACGTCATGTTTTTTGTTCAGTAACGTAATATTTCCCTTTCCGGTTTATTGTGTTTGGGTATGGAATGAATTTATTATCCATTCGTGAATAACAACAATATTTACAGGTCTATTCTCATCAACATTATTTTGATCCAAAGAATATACCGGTCCTAATGCCATTGGCTGCGCATTTCCTGCAAGAATTTTTAATTCGGGAATATATTCTGCCCCGACATGTCCCGCTAAGCGTTCACCCACTCGCGAGGCAAAACGTTCCGCGACCCGTTGTGCATCAATCTGGCACCAGATTTCCAGTACCTGTGTCACACCAGCCTGCTGCAAATAGGTGTGCAACACGTCTTTTGGCTGGAAACCAAACCAGGCATCGACAATAAATGTGCTGCCGTCCGGCGCGCCTGCGACGATATCCCAGATCACCTGATAACTGGCCTGACCCAGTACGCGGTTAAACGGGCGATCGACATTTTGCAGCCGCTGTAAAAACGGGTTTTTAATGCCATCGAGCGACAACTGCAACCAGCCACTCTGTTCAGAAAGCTCAACGGCGAGCCGGCTTTTACCCGATGCGGGGATCCCGTTAACCAGGATAACGCGTTTACCGGTAAAGCCATTTCGTGCGGCGCTTCTGTTTTCAGACATGTTCCACCTGTTCAGTTTTATGAGGTACCGGAGCCTGGAAGTATTGCTGGATCACGGCCTGAAGTTCGTTCAGACGCGGTACCGCAAGGGATTCGAGGCGGGATTTGGTCGCGCTGCGGTCGAGAGAAATGCAGTCTTTCCACAATGAACGCCCTGCGATAACGCCCGATGCGCCTTCACTCATGGCATCCGCCACTTGTTTGAGGAAGGTGGAATGATCAACCCCGGCGGAAAGCACCGCCCATGGCACGTCGCCGGCGAGTTCAGTGATGTCGGCACAGGCTTGTTTCGAGCCCGGATAAGGCAGTTTCAGCACCTTCGCACCGCACTCCAGGCAAATCTTAGTGCCGCCATAGATCAGTGAAGGGACTTTTTCTTTATATTCTTCCTCGGTTTCGTTGTCGAGTTTATAGGTCAGGAACTCCACCACCAGCAGCAGGTCTTCGCGGGCAAAATCTTCGATGCACTGATGCAGAATTTCAATGTTATGGCGGTTGGCTTCTTCCTGATCAGCGCGCAGGTAGACCATGATTTTGCCGCCTGTGGCGCCCAGTTCACGCACGCGGCGCGCATCGACATTCGCCACCAGGCGGGACAGACGGTAGCCTTCCGGTGAATTATCCCAGCCTGATGCGTCAAGGCCGATCAGCAGGGCAGTATCGCGGGCAATAATGCCGTCATCCACCAGTTGCGGCACGGCGCAGACCGGATCGACCAGCACGCAGGAGGCTTTGCTGGCGAGGTATTGGGTGATGTCGGCTTTAATCAGCCCGAGTTCGTGTTCTGAAATGGCGGATTGTTGCTGCGGGTCGCTGGCCAGCAGGCTGCGCATGGCACCGCGCTGGTCACAGGCGATCACCAGCATCGCGCCATTCTTGCCACAAATTTGCTGATAGCTGCGTAATTCTGAAGTAGACATTTTTGACATGGAACTCTCCTTTGCGTGAAATTTATTACAGATGAAAAAATCTCGATTACACTGGACGTTCTGTCTTTAGCCCCCTGATGAAAAGGGGCGGAAAGTCGCGTAACACGCCGGTTTGCAAGGGTTGAAGCCCGATCCGGTACATTGCATTTTTACAGGTGTTGCGCAATAATCCCTCAATCGACAATTTGAGTGTAATTCATTACTGAAAGGAATTTCAAGCTGAAAGAGCCAATTTTGCAAGATATTGCAGCAACGCGCGCCATGATGCATTTAGTGGCTAAGCTGCATTACGAGTCTGATATGTCTCAGGTGGAGATTGCTCGCAAGCTGGATGTGTCGACGGCCACCATCTCAAGATTGCTCAATAAGGCCCGTGCGGCGGGCATCGTGCGCATCGAAGTGGTGGGATTATCTTCGCCGGAAGACATGACATCAGACCTGGTTAAGCGCCTCGGATTGAAGCAGGCCTATGTGGTCGATGCGCCGCCGGGGAATGTGCTCGGTGCGCTGTCAACGCCGCTGGCCTCGCTGCTTCAGGACGCCGGATTAGGTGCCGGCTCGGTGCTGGGCATCGGCTGGGGAAGGGCGGTGCGCGAAGTGACGCTGGCCGGTATGCCGCGTCTGCCGGGGATCATGACCGTGGCGCTGAACGGCGGGATGCAACAGTCTGCACCGCATTTTCAGATCACCGAGTTCGTCCGCCGCGCGGCGGAACAGATGGAAGGCACACCGTACTTTTTACATGCGCCTTATCTCTCCTCGGCACCTTTGCGTGATGCCTTTCTCGCTGACCGCAGCGTGCAGGAAATCATTTCGCTGTGGGATAAGCTGGACGCAGCGATCGTCGGCATCGGGCTGACCCACACGCCGAAACCGAGCGAATCCACCACTGCCACGCCGGGCGAACAGGCGCTGAGCGATGCCGCGGGTGACGTGCTGCGCCACTACTTCACGGAATCCGGTGAATTATTACACTGGGAAGGTGAGGAGCGGATGATTGCGGCTTCGGTTGAACAGTTGCGTAAAACGCCACTGACCATCGGCGTCGCCGCCACGCCGGAAAAGGCCGCCGGAATTATCGGCGCGGTGCGTTCGGGCATGATCAATTCATTAGTGACAGACGTGAATACCGCGCAATCGATCCTGGATAAACTGCCGGTGGCATGACGGCTTGTTTTTGAATATGAGCAAAATAAAAAGGCATTCCGTGGCGGGAATGCCTTTTCGTTTACCCCACGCTTTAAAATAAATCTGAGTGCCATCCTGAGTACTGAATGTGCTCATTTTTATCTTTCCTCCGCAGTGGTTTGGCAGGTTTTAAACGGGTCATGTGTCATGTTGAAAATACTATGAGGTGCCAGGGGTAAAGAGTGATGACAAGTTATCTTTAACGTGTTGTTAAAAATTTTGTTGTACCTATAGATATGAAAATAAGAGGTTTTTTTTGCTCTTTACAGAAAGGAATGTCTGTCAAAAAAATCTGAACAAGTTGCCAAATTCTTTCCGCTATCTGCTTTTACACTCCTGCCCTATTGTTAATTCCAGCAGCACAACAACACAACATTAAATACAAACACACAACCCAACAATGCACTCTGAGAGGAAATGAAAATGTCTAAATTCGATCTGCTGGACCCACAGAACTCCACACTGATTTTCATCGACCATCAGCCACAGATGTCATTCGGCGTTGCGAATATTGATCGCCAGCAGCTTAAAAATAATACGGTCGCTCTCGCCAAAGCGGGCAAAGTTTTTAACGTGCCGGTGATTTACACCTCGGTCGAAACGGAAAGCTTCAGCGGTTATATCTGGCCGGAATTACTGGCGGTGCACCCTGATGTGAAACCTGTCGAACGCACCTCAATGAATTCCTGGGAAGACGCGGCCTTCGTGAAGGCCGTTGAAGCGACAGGGCGCAAAAAACTGATTATCTCCGCCCTCTGGACCGAAGTGTGTCTGACTTTCCCGGCGCTGATGGCGCTGAAAGAAGGGTATGAAGTGTATGTGGTGACCGACACTTCCGGCGGTACCAGCGTGGATGCCCACGAACGCGCCATCGACCGTATGGTGCAGGCCGGTGCGGTGCCGGTGACCTGGCAGCAGGTTCTGCTCGAATACCAGCGCGACTGGTCACGCAAAGAAACTTACGACGCTGTTATGGATCTGGTGCGTGAGCACAGCGGTGCCTACGGCATGGGCGTCGATTATGCCTACACGATGGTGCACAAAGCGCCACAGCGTCAGGGGTAATTCTGGTACGACTGCCCGGTTATTCCGGGCTATAAACGGTGCTCAGCCCGTCGAAGTTCTGCAAATTCTCACGCCACCACATGGCGGCGTTACCGGTGGCATTGTCGTTCCAGGCCATAAACGCCTGGTCGCGACGGGGTTCGGTATCGAGACGACGCTCAACCAGCGCACCGCTTTCCAGATGCGGTGCGGCCAGATAACGCGGCAGATAGCCGCAACCCAGCCCGGCAATTTGTGCATGCACTTTGGCGTTAAAGTCATGCACGCTCAGCATTTTCTGCTCATCAAGCACGCGTAAATCAGCGCCTGCGCCGTGGCGGGAGGTGTCGTGAACGACAACGGCGCGATACTGGCGGATGTGTTCACGCACCAGCGGTTCCGGCATTGCGGCGAGCGGGTGGTGGGGCGCAACGGCAAACACATATTCCAGCCAGCCGATGGCGCGATATTCGATACCGCTGCGGGTCAGGGGTTCCTGCACGGCGCCAAAGACAATGTCGGCTTCGCCATAACTGAGCGCTTCCCAGCAACCGGCGAGCACGTCGTGGCGGAACAACAATTGGGTATGCTGATGCTCGGCGTAAAACCGGTCGATCAGGGGGGCAAGCAGCGCGAAGGGAACGGAGGCATCAACGCTGAGGGTCAGTTTGCTTTCCCAGCCGCTTTCGACGTACTGCGCCTGTTGTTCCAGCTCACTGACGGCGCGCAGCAGCACGCGGCCTTTTTCGAGCATCAGGCGGCCGGTGGGAGTGAATGTCGCGCGATGACCGGAGCGGTCCAGCAGTTTGATGTTCAGATCACTTTCCATCTTCTGCACGGTATAACTCAGTGCCGACGCGGTTTTAAACAGTCTGGCCGCGGCCGCCGCAAAGGTGCCATGTCTGTCCAGCGCATCCAGGATCAGCAGCGCTTCAAGGCTTAATCGCATTATTTTTCCCACCCCAAAAATTGTTTAACAACACCCCAAAATATTTTCGTTATCAATGAGGGTGCTGGTTTCGTATCGTTTATGAATATAACGCAACATTCAGTTAACCAGAACAACGGTGAATGAGAAGGAATATCCGATGACCTATCCGCATCAACCCGACCATATGACTCTGGTGATCACCCACGGCGTACAGCGGGATAAGCTCGCAGACTATGAATGCTGGCTGGAGACGCTGAAGACGGATGCGGCGAGGTTTCCCGGTTATCAGAATGTGAACATCCTGCGGCCGGTTCACGGTGAAACCATCTACACCCTGCTCGTGCGCTTCGATAACATTGATAATTTGTATCAGTGGATACACTCCGATCAGCGCGAAATCCGTGAGGCCACCTTAGCCAACTTACTGAGAGGACAGGAATATATTGAGATGCGCACACAGGCGTAATGTTTCATCGCCCGAAATTTACACATTGTTTGCCCTGCAAAGGTTGAAGACTGTATAAAACGCCAGTATGATTCGGCTGTTTTTTATACGCTGTCGTTATCAGAGAAAAGTCATCACAGAAAGCAGGTCAGCCATTTTGTGGAATCCCGAAAAAGAGCTTTTTACCGAGCTTTATCAATACCCTGAACATCTTCGTCATACGTTGGAAAATTTACCCAGCAGCAGCGGTGTCTATATTTTCTATGGTGACGACAACGCTTTTCCGCTGTATATCGGCAAGAGTGTGAATATCCGCAGCCGCGTGATGTCGCATTTTCGTAATCCTGCCGAAGCCAAGTTGCTCCACATGACCCGCGATATCGATTATGTGAAAACCATCGGCGAAGTCGGGGCGTTATTGCTGGAATCGGATCTGATCAAAACCCGGCGTCCGCTGTTTAATAAACGTCTGCGCACCGCCCGCAAGCTCTGTTCGATCCGGCTTGAGGGGCTAAGCGCGAGTATCGTGTTCAGCAACGAAGTGGATTTCTCGCACAGTGACGATTTGTTCGGCTTGTTTAAAACCAAGATGTCGGCAGTCGAAAAAATCCGTGATATCGCCGATCAGGAAAAGCTGTGTTACGGCGCGCTGGGGCTGGAGAAGCTGACAAAAAACCGCGCGTGCTTCCGCTATTCACTGGGAAAATGTGCCGGTGTCTGTTGTGGAAAAGAATCCCCGCAGGCGCATCAGGCGCGTCTCAGAGAGGCGCTCAGCGCCCTGAAAATCCGCAGCTGGCCCTATCCTGGCCGGATTGCTATTGCCGAAGAAGCCAATGGCGTAACCGATTATCACGTCATCAATCACTGGTTTTATCTGGGGACGGTGCAAACGCTGGAAGCGGCAAAAGCCTTCGACATGGCCGTTCCGCATTTCGACCGCGACAGTTATAAAATCCTGTGCAAGCCGCTGTTCGAGGCGGACAGTTCGAAGGTGATCTTGCTGGATTAACGGCAACAAAAAAGGCTTCCGATCCGCAGATCTGAAGCCTTTTTACTGCATCGCGTTAGCGTCGCAAGGGCGCGAATTAACGCATAGTTACAAACTCTTCCGCACCGGTCGGGTGGATAGCGACGGTGTTGTCGAAGTCTTTCTTGGTCGCGCCCATTTTCAGTGCAACCGCGAAGCCCTGCAACATTTCGTCCATGCCATAACCGATGCCATGGATGCCGACGATTTTCTCTTCCGCACCCACGCACACCAGTTTCATGCGGCACGGCTGACGGTGCTGCGTAACGGCGGTGTACATGGCGGTGAACTGAGATTTATACACTTTCACGTTCTCTTCGCCGAACTGCTCTTTCGCTTGCGGTTCGGTCAGGCCGACCGTGCCGATTGGCGGGTGGCTGAACACGACGGTGGCGATGTTGCTGTAATCCAGATGCTCGTCAGGTTTGTTGTTAAACAGACGTTCAGAAAGACGACGACCTGCGGCAACGGCAACCGGGGTCAGTTCAACCGCACCGGTGTTATCGCCCACGGCGTAAATCCCTTTTACGCTGGTGTTCTGGAATTTATCGACGACGATATACCCTTTTTCGTTGGTTTTCACACCCGTCGCTTTCAGGTTGAAGTTGTCGGTTTCCGGTTCGCGGCCAATCGCCCAGACCAGGCTGTCGACTTCAAATTCCTGACCGTTTTCCAGTTTCAGCGTCAGGCTGCCGTCGGCATTTTTCACCACTTCTTTCGGAATGGATTCTTTATGCAGCGCCGGGCCTTCGGCTTCCATCACTTCAACCAGCGTATCGACCATCAGCGGATCGAAAGAACGCAGCGGCGCGTGTTTACGCACGAACAGGTGAGTTTCAGCACCCAGGCCGTTCATCACACCGGCGATTTCTACCGCAATGTAACCCGCGCCGACAACGGCAACGCGTTTTGGCATCTCAGTCAGATCAAAGAAACCGTCGGAATCGATGCCGTATTCTGCACCCGGAATACTTGGGTGGCTCGGGCGACCGCCGGTGGCGATCAGGATGTGATCCGCGGTGATCTTCTCGCCGTTCACTTCCACGGTATGATCGTCAACGAAACGCGCGAAACCTTTGATCACGTCAACGTTGTTTTTGCCCAGCACGTTATCGTACGAGGTGTGGATACGGTCGATGTAGGCGGTACGGTTGGCGACCAGCGTTTTACAGTTAAAGCTGTTAACGGTGGTATCGAAGCCATAATCCGGGCCGTAGTTGCGGATCGCTTCAGCGATTTGCGCGGCGTGCCACATGACTTTTTTCGGGACACAACCCACGTTGACACACGTGCCGCCCAGCTCTTTAGCTTCGATCAGCGCACATTTTTTCCCATACATGGCTGCACGGTTGATTGATGCGATACCGCCGCTGCCGCCGCCAATTGCCAGATAGTCATAATGTTTGGTCATCGGATTTTCCATGAGTTGTCAAAAATGAAGAACGCCATACCGGCGTCGCTAATCTTAAAAATTGCTGTGAGTTTAGCGCGTGAATGCGTTTTGTCGCAAAGTTTGGATCGATGGCTGCAATAGGTTTGATAGCCGGGACCTTAGAAAAAGGTCCCGGCGAAGGGCAATTCTTTACTTACTCAGGCACAACCCATTTGACCGTGGTGTGACCGGTACCGGAAGGGACCAGCACTTTCAGCAGCCATGGCAGCACGTTGTTCATCTGCTGCTCGAGCTTCCACGGCGGATTGATGACGATCATGCCGGAAGCCGTCATACCGCGCTGATCGCTGTCCGGGCGCACGCCCAGCTCGATTTGCAGGATGCGGCGGATGCCGGTCGCTTCAAGATCACGCAGCATTTTCTTGATCTGCTGGCGCATGACCACCGGGTACCACAGCGCGTAAGTGCCGGTGGCAAAGCGCTTGTGGCCTTCCTGAATGCCTTTCACCACGTCCTGATAATCTGTTTTCAGTTCGTACGGCGGATCCATCAGGATAAAGCCACGGCGCGACAGCGGAGGCAACTGGGCTTTCAGCTGCTGGTAGCCATCGCTACGCGAAACGCGGGTGCGGTCATCTTTCTGGAATTCACTGCGCAGCAGCGGGAAATCGCTCGGGTGCAGCTCGGTCAGTTGCAGTTTGTCTTCTTCGCGCAGCAGCTGACGGGCAATCAGCGGTGAACCCGGATAATAACGCAGGCTTTCGTTGCGGTTGAAGTGGTTGACGACGGACATATAAGCCGCCAGTTCTTCAGGAATATCATCACGTTGCCAGATGCGCGCGATGCCTTCCAGGTATTCGCCGGTACGTTCGGCGTGTTCGCCGCTCAGCTGATAGCGCCCGGCACCCGCGTGGGTGTCGAGATAAAGGAAGGGTTTTTCTTTTTCTTTCAGAGACTCGATGATCAGGCTCTGAACGGTGTGTTTCAGGACGTCGGCATGGTTGCCAGCGTGAAAACTGTGGCGGTAACTCAGCATAAATATCATGTTCCGGAGTGGCGTATTGGCGACAGTATAAACTGTTTGCCCTCTTCATACTTCACGTTGCAGGCGTGATCTTACTTCCCCACCCAGCTGTTCTTGATTTTGAATTTGTCTGCGCGGTTATAACTGATTGAGTAATTGAAGGTTTTTCCGTCTTCCAGTTTGGTAATGCCCGACACTTTCAGCATTGGCAGGCCGGTTTCACACGCCAGCAGCGCGGAAAGCGCGTCATCAAACAGCGAGGCCTCGATGACGGAGTTATAGAATTTAATTTTTCTGCCGGTTTTATTTTCAATGAATTCATATAACGAGCCATTTTGTAAAACGGACTCAGGAATAATGTCGATGATTGTACAGGGAATATAGGAATCTTCGATCAGCACCGCAATATTGTCCACCAGCCGGACGCGGCGAATATAATGCACCTCGTCGTCTTCATGAATATCCAGCTGGCTGGCGATATATTCCCCGGCTTTGAGGGTATGCAGGCTGATTAAGCGGCTGGACACTTTCACGTCATCTTTGAATTCCCGAGAAAAACCGAGAATAGAATCGCTGGTACCGTTATTGAGCAGATAAACGTTATCTTCAATGACTTTGGTGACGTACATCCCTTTGCCATGAATACGTTCGATAAAGCCTTCCTGTTCCAGCATGTGCATAGCTTTTTGCAATGTCACGCGCGTCACTTCATAACGCAGGGCCAGTTCGCGCTCGGAAGGAATTTTGTCACCAACCCGATACTCTTTATTGAGGATCGCCTGTTTCAGGCTGTTTTTGATATCAATGTAGCGGGCGGCCATGGGCGTAACTTCTTCATGTCAGGGTTTATTTTTGAGCAGTATAGACAGATGCCCCGCAGACCGGAAGCGCAGGCTCCCGGTCTGCGCGCGTGTCATCGCAGGCGGATCAGCGCCGGTGCCGGCTGTTCAAATGCGCGATGCAGAATTTCCATCGTGGTCATCACATCTGCGGCAGGCACATACGGCGGCTGTCCCTGAGATAAGGTGGCATGGACCGCATCGTAAACGCGGCCATAATCGCCGTTGCCCGCATCGACACGTTCGGTAATGGTTTCACCGTGTTCATCCAGATATTTCAGTACGCCATATTCCGTTTCCTGACCAAAATCTGCGGTGCCCGGTAATTTCCCGGCTTTCAGCCAGGTTTCCTGTTGATCGATATTCAGTTTGATAAAAGAGCCTTTTTCTCCGTGAAGAATAAATTTCGGGTAAGGCTGCATCACCAGATGGCTGCATTTAACAATGGCTTTGGTCTTGCCGTAATAAAGCTGCAGTTCAAAGGTGTCGTCAGGGTTATTTTTATTTCGCACCGAACGGATATCGTAATGCACACATTCCGGCCGTCCGAACAGGCTGACCACCTGATCGACAAGATGAACGCCCAGCCCGTAAAAAGCGCCGTGGGTATAATCGGCCGGTGCATCGGGGGCGTCAGGGCGGAAGTAATCAAAATGACTTTCGAACTCGACAATATTACCGAGCAGGCCGCTGTTGATGACTTTTTTCACCGCCTGGAAACAACTGTCGAAACGGCGGTTCTGATAGGGCGTCACCGTCAGCCCTTTTTCCGCAGCCAGCGCAAATAAGCTCCGTGCTTCTTCCAGCGTGCGGGTAAACGGCTTTTCGACGATGACGTTCTTTCCGTGTTCAAGGCAGATTTTTGCATAGTCATAATGGGTTTGCGGCGGGGTACACAGGGTCACCAGCGTAATGCTTTCGTCGTGCAGAATATCATTGAGATCAGAGGTGAAGCGGATGCCCTGATAAGCCTCTTCTTTCTCAATGTCCGGGCGACGGGTGATGTCAAAAATGGTGCGAACCGCAAAGGTATCGCGCCGCTGCAAAACGTAAGGCAGATGGTAGCGCGTTGCGCTTTTTCCGAATCCTACAAACGCACAGTTTATCTTCATGATGATGTATTCCTTGTCGTTAAGATTTATGCATTGACCTGCAAAGCCGGAACAGGCTGTTCGCTGTGCTCCATCGCCAGCTGTTTCTTTTCCAGCACGCGGAAGAAGGGATAATAGATCATTGCTGAAATAATAATCATGACGCCTGACCAAATGGCTGCCGGAATATTCCCGCCGGTGGCAAAATAGGCATTGAAGAAGGGCGGCATGGTCCACGGGATCTGCAAGACCGGGCGGCCAATAATATTAAACGCCATCAGGAACCAGGACAGAGTGCAAAGCAGCATCGGCGTGATAATTAACGGCAGCATCATCAGCGGATTAAACACCATCGGCACGCCGAAAATAACCGGCTCATTAATACAAAACAGCGACGGCGCAAAAGACATCCGGCCCAGCGATTTATAATAACGACTTTTCGACATCATCATCGCCAGCACCAGTCCCATCGTCGCGCCGGACCCGCCGGTGCAAATAAAGAAGTTATAAAAACCTTCCGCAAAGATATGGGGTATTGGCTGGTGGCTGAGATAGGCCTGAGTATTTTCGACAATAAACTTGAGAAATATCGGTGCGGTAATGCCGGAGAGCACGTTGGTGCCGTGAATGCCGCAGCACCAGAGCAGCGAGATAAGAAACACCAGCACCAGCATACCTGGCAACGTGCCCAGGCCGATGACCAGCGGGCTTAAGATCAGCGTGAAAAATGCGTTGATATCAAAATGCAGGATCACCCGCACAAACCACACCAGCGCCAGACAGACGAACGCCGGAATGACGCCGATAAAGGACTGTAATACGGCGGGAGGCACGTTTTCCGGCAGCCGGATATAGATTTTATGTTCGATAAAAAAGCGAATGATATAGACGGTCAGCACCGAAAGAATAATGGCCGAGAACAGACCGGACGCCCCGAGATTTTCGACGTTTAACGTATATTCATCGTTAAGCTGCGCCATCAGAAATACGGCGACGGTGATCCCGCTGCACATCAGTCCGTCAAGCTTGTAATGTTTCGCCAGATTGTAACTGATGCCGATGGCCGACATTAATCCGATCATCCCGAAGGTCACAATGACCGGCACATTCAGCGCGGTGCCGAACTGGCCTAAATATTCCGTCCAGCCGGGGATCGGCAGATTGGCGATAATTAAGAAGATACTGCCGGAAATAATAAACGGCAGCGTCAGCGGAATGCCGTTTCTGACGGCGACCAGAATAACGTTTTCGCCCACTTTCACCAGAGAGGGGACAACGCGTGATTCCAAAAATTTCATCATGAGGTTTTACCTGTCTTTCAATAATCATATTGAGGTAAATAAGCCCGGTTTACCGCCAGGTATTCGTCGAGAATTTTTTCGGCGATATCCACGGACGGCATCAGCGGATGCACCGAGAGCGCCATTAATGCCGTGGAATAATCGCCGGTGACGGCAGCGTCGATCGTGAGTTCTTCGAACGCTTTAACGCTCTGGATCAGGCCGCGGATTTTCGACGGCAAACGGCCATACGCCAGCGGATGCGCGCCCTGACGGTCAATCACCGCGTTAGTTTCCACCACACTGTTTTCGTCAAGATCCGGCGTGGCACCGCGATTTCGCGTATTGACGACGTGGATTTCCTGCCGGTTGTTATAAATCGCGCTGATGATCGAACAGGCAGTGTCTGAGTAATACGCGCCGCCGCGGCTTTCCAGTTCTTTGGGTTTACTTCCAAGCTGCGGGTTTTTATAGATTTCAAAAAGCTGGCGCTCAATTTCACGCGTTTGTTCTCCGCGTGTGCCGTGCGTCTGACTGTCTTGTACGCTGTGCGCCACCATTTCACGGCGCAGATAGAAATATTTCAGGTAGGAAAGGGGATACAGCCCGAGTGCGCGGATAAAGGCGGGCGGCAATCCGGTGTCGGGAATGTTTTTCAACTGATGCTGACCGTTGCCCTGCGCCAGCTTTTCGATAAATTCTGCCGTAACGTCGTGGCCGCTGACGGCGATCTGATCGGCAAAAATCAGGTGGTTCAGCCCCATCACGCGGGCATACACGTCTTCGCGGCGTACGTCATACACCTTGGCGATATCCATCATCATGCTGTTCGCGCCGCTGCAAATCCCCAGAGTTTTGATGCACGAATATTTTTCGATGGCTTCGGTGACAATCCCCGCCGGATTGGTGAAATTGATCAGCCACGCCTCCGGGCACAGCCTTTCCATATCACGGCACAACGCTAACAGCACGGGAATGGTGCGTTGCGCTTTCATAAACCCGCCCGCGCCGGTGGTTTCCTGCCCGAGAACGCCGTATTTCAGCGGGATCGCCTCGTCGTGAATGCGGGCTTCCTGCTGGCCGACGCGCAGCTGGGTAGTGACGAAATCCGCATCACGCAGCGCGGTTTCCCGGTCGGTGGTCAGATGGACCGTCATCGGGATACCGGCTTTTTTCACCATCCGCTGCGCCAGCGCGCCCACAATGTTCAGCTTTTCTTCACCGGCGGCAATATCCACCAGCCAGAATTCCGACACCGGTAATTCGGCGTGGCGGCGGATAAAGCCGTCGATCAGTTCCGGTGTGTAACCTGAGCCGCCGCCCAGCGTGACAATCTTGAGTGTTTTCATTCCCTGCTGACTCCCTGCGTTGTTGAAAAACCGTACTGGCATATGCCAGATGACAGGAAGTTAACACGAATAACCTTGCTGTAAATAAGGGTTAACGGGCAGGCACAGACAAAGATGAAAAATGCGAGGCAGGTCTTGCTGTAAGCTGATAATTCGAGCGGGAGTGATTGATAACATGAATGTCTGTGCCTGCCGGGCGATATCGGCGCCACCCTTGATTTCCCCGTCACTTGACCGCATGTTAGAAGTTACGTCATCTTTAAGACGACCCGAATTCACGGCGTGGTGCGCCACAGACGCATCAGCCCCAAACGCTATTACGAAGGACTGGCCCTATGACTGAACAGCAAAACGCGTCGAATCCGCTCTTAAAACCGTTCTCCCTGCCGCCTTTCTCTGCGATCCAACCTGAACATATTGTCCCTGCGATGAAGTCTGCGATTGAAGAAAGCCGCCAGACCATCGAACGCGTGGTCGCACAAGGTGCGCCATATACGTGGGAAAACCTGTGTCAGCCGCTGGCAGAAAGTGACGATCGTCTGGGGCGTATCTGGTCGCCGGTCGGCCACCTGAATGCGGTGAAAAACAGCCCGGAACTGCGTGAAGCTTACGAGCAGTGCCTGCCGATTTTATCCGAATTCAGTACCTGGGCGGGTCAGCATGCCGGGTTGTATCAGGCTTATTGCGATCTCAAAGCCAGCGAGCATTTCAACACGCTGTCCGTGGCGCAGAAAAAAGCCATTGATAACGCGCTGCGTGATTTCGAGCTGTCCGGCATTGGTTTGCCGATGGAAAAACAGAAACGTTACGGTGAAATTTCCGCGCGTCTGTCCGAGCTTGGCTCGACTTACAGCAACAACGTGCTCGACGCCACTATGGGCTGGAGCAAACTCATCACGGATGAGAACGACCTGAAAGGTCTGCCGGAAAGCGCGCTGGCGGCTGCCAAAGCGCTGGCCGAATCGAAAGAGCAGGAAGGCTGGTTGCTGACGCTGGATATCCCGAGCTATCTGCCGGTGATTACCTACGGTGAAAACCGTGCGCTGCGCGAAGAAATGTACCGCGCATTCGGCACCCGCGCCTCCGATCAGGGCCCTAACGCCGGTAAGTGGGATAACAGTGAAGTGATGGCGGAGATTTTATCGCTGCGTCATGAACTGGCGCAGCTGCTGGGCTTTGACTCTTACGCGGACATGTCCCTCGCCACCAAAATGGCGGAAAGCCCGGCGCAGGTGATCGACTTCCTGAGTGGTCTGGCGACGCGTGCCCGCCCGCAGGGTGAGCAGGAGCTGGCGCAGTTGCGCGCCTTCGCCAAAGAACACTTCGGCGTGGATGAAATGGAAGCCTGGGATTTGCCGTTCTACGGTGAAAAACAGAAACAGCATCTGTTCTCCATCAACGACGAGCAACTCCGCCCTTATTTCCCTGAACAGCGTGCGCTGGAAGGGCTGTTCGAAGTGGTGAAACGTATTTACGGCATCACTGCCAAAGAGCGTAAAGACGTGGAAACCTGGCACAAAGACGTACGTTTCTTCGATCTGTTCGATGAAACCGGCGACCTGCGCGGCAGCTTCTACCTCGACCTGTATGCCCGCGAGCACAAACGCGGCGGCGCCTGGATGAATGACTGCGTCGGCAGCCTGCGTAAAGCTGACGGCGAGCTGCAAAAACCGGTCGCGTACCTGACCTGTAACTTCAACGGCCCGGTCGGCAATAAACCGGCGCTGTTCACGCATAACGAAGTCACCACGCTGTTCCATGAGTTCGGTCACGGCCTGCATCATATGCTGACCCGCATCGACACTCCGGGAGTCGCCGGTATTTCCGGTGTGCCGTGGGATGCTGTCGAGCTGCCAAGCCAGTTTATGGAAAACTGGTGCTGGGAGCCGGACGCGCTGGCGTTCATCTCCGGCCATTTCGAAACCGGCGAACCGTTGCCGAAAGAGATGCTTGATAAAATGCTGGCGGCGAAAAACTATCAGGCGGCGCTGTTTATCCTGCGTCAGCTGGAGTTCGGCCTGTTTGATTTCCGTATGCATGCGGAATATGACCCGGCCAAAGGCGCGCAAATCCTGCAAACGCTGGCAGAAATTAAGAAGCAAGTTGCCGTGGTGCCGTCACCGTCATGGGGACGTTTCCCGCATGCTTTCAGCCACATCTTTGCAGGTGGTTATGCGGCCGGTTACTACAGCTATCTGTGGGCGGAAGTACTGTCTGCCGATGCGTATTCCCGCTTTGAAGAAGACGGGATTTTCAACCGCGAAACAGGTCAGTCGTTCCTCGATAACATTCTGTCGCGCGGCGGTTCCGAAGAGCCGATGGAGCTGTTCAAACGCTTCCGCGGGCGTGAGCCGCAGCTGGATGCTATGCTGCGCCACTACGGAATCAAAGGATAACCTCTGCCTGTGAGTGTGTGTTTACTGTGTGAAGAAGGCGCCGATGAAGGCGCCTTATCTGTTCTGGCGCAGCGCTGGAATCTGACGTCTGATCCGGATGCCGTGATGGCGCTGGTGCTGACGCCTGAACGTCTGGAATTACGCAAACGCGACGAGCCCAAACTCGGGGCGATTTTTGTCGATTTCGTCGGCGGCACCATGGCGCACCGTCGTAAATTCGGCGGCGGACGCGGTGAAGCGGTGGCGAAAGCCGTCGGTGTTAAAGGCCGCTATCTGCCGGATGTCGTCGATGCCACCGCAGGGCTGGGGCGCGATGCGTTTGTGCTCGCTTCTCTGGGCTGCAAGGTGCGGATGCTGGAGCGCAATCCGGTCGTGGCAGCATTGCTCGATGACGGGCTGGCGCGTGGCTATCGCGATGCGGAAATCGGTCCGTGGCTGCGTGAGCGTATGACGCTGCTGCACGCTTCAAGCCTGACGGCGCTTTCTGAGCTTTCCCCGAAGCCGGAAGTGGTGTATCTCGATCCGATGTATCCGCACAAACAGAAAAGTGCGCTGGTGAAGAAAGAGATGCGGGTGTTTCAGGGACTTGTCGGCCCGGATGAAGATGCCGATGGCCTGCTGGAACCGGCGCGGCGTTTAGCGACAAAACGCATCGTGGTGAAACGCCCGGATTACGCCCCGCCGATGGCCGATATTCCTGCCCAGGCCGCCGTGGTCACCAAAAGCCACCGGTTTGATATTTATACGCCGCTGTAACGCGCTGGTGCTTTAGCCACTTCCGCTATAGCCATAAAAAAATGCCCGCCGGTTTTTCACCTGCGGGCATTTTTATAGCCGTTTCAGCGAGACAGTGTGTCTTACGCTTCTTCTTCCTCATCGCGCAGCGGCACGATCAGCATGTCGATATGTACGGTGTTGATCAGCTGGCGGGCGGAGGACATCAGTTTGCTCCAGAAATCCTGGTGATGGCCGCACAGCACCAAATCCACGCCGTATTTATTAATCGCATCAACCAGAACCTGTGCTAAATCACCGCTGCCACTCAGGGTTTCTGAAATCGGATAACCTGCGTTTTGCGACAATTCATTCAGCGCGTGGTGAGTTTCTTCGGAAATACGTTTCTGCATGTCGCCCAGATTGACGTCGATAAGGCCGGTGTACAGGTCTGAATAGTTCACATCAACGTGGATCAGGGACACTTTAGCGTTGTAAGGGCGCGCCATGGAGACGGCTTTCTCAACTAAAACCTTGCTCTCCGGCGACAGGTCTACAGCAATGAGTATGTGTTTGTAAGCCATAAGAAAACTCCTTCCATAAGTCGGTTAACAGCAATATCTGCATCATGCGAAAGTCATGCTTTTAGTATAGCGCCAAAATGGTTAAACAAATCAAGCATACAGATCCCATTTCCTGTTCCGGCAATCGATAGATATAAATAATATGAGGCGTCTTCCCTATTTCCAGATTCGTTTCCTACACTGAATAATGCAGGCTTCTCCTGTTTTGGCAATTTTCTGTGATGTGAAAGAGGGCGGACATATTCGTGTCCGGGGGTGTGAAATCGCGGAAAGGCAGGGCGAAACGTCGGGTGTGCGGCAGAGTTGATGGCCGCAGTGCGCGGGGTGAGTTCGCCTTGAGGGGGAATCATGATCAGTCCCGTTGCGCTATTTTGGGCTTTGTGTTTTGTGTGTGTGGTGAATATGCTGCGCTATTATTCTTCTTTGCGCGCATTGCTGGTGGTTCTTCGGGGATGTGATCCCCTGCTGTATCAATATGTTGATGGCGGTGGATTCTTTACGTCTCACGGGCAACCGAGTAAGCAAATCAGGCTGGTGCGTTATATTTATGCTCAGCGCTACGTTGAACATCACGATCCTGAATTTATCCGCCGTTGTGAGCGGGTGCGCGGTCAGTTTGTTCTGACGACAGCGCTGGTAGGGCTTATTCTCATCAGTATGATGGCGATGCTCATCTGGTATTAAATCTGAATAATCGTTGTGAGGATGTGTGAAAAAGGAAATAAAAAAGGCGACCTTGTTCAACACAGGTCGCCTTTTTCTATTCTGAACCGAGATTCAGACGCTTATCAGATGAGCTTCAGCGCAATCCAGTACAACAGGCCGGAAAGGACAATCGAGACTGGCAGGGTTAAGATCCAGGCCATCGCGATGTTTTTCACGGTCTTCGACTGCACACCGCCACCGTCCACAATCATGGTGCCCGCCACCGCAGAGGACAACACGTGTGTCGTGGAAACCGGCATACCCGTGTAGCTGGCAACACCGATAGACACCGCCGCAGTAAGCTGTGCTGACAGACCCTGTGCGTAGGTCATGCCTTTCTTACCAATCTTCTCGCCAATGGTGGTCGCAACGCGCTTCCAGCCAATCATGGTGCCCAGCGCCAGTGCCAGAGCCACAGCGATGATGATCCAGATCGGAGCATATTCCACGGTTTGAAGAATGTCGGTTTTCAGTTCACCCAGGAAGCGTTTATCCGCAGGTGACGTTTCCGGCAGCTTAGCGACTTTATCTGCCGTATCAGACACGCACATCAGCAGGCGACGCATATGGCTGCGTTCATCCGGTGACAATGCGCTGTAGGACGGAAGATTGGTCAGCAGAGTTTGCGCACGGCCAATAGCATCAAGCGCATGGCTGCTGTCGCAATGGAACACTTTTGCTGCATCGGTCGGGGCGATATTCACGTCTGGCGCAGGCACCAGTGGCGTTTGTGCTACCACGTGGGGTACCGCATCAACGTGCTGCTGATAATACTGCCCGAGGTGCGTCACGGCGTCGCGGGTACGGGTAATGTCGTAACCGGTGGCGCTCATGTTCAGCACAAAACCTGCCGGAGCTACACCAATCAGAACCAGCATGATAAGACCGATGCCTTTCTGACCGTCGTTAGCGCCGTGAGAGAAGCTCACGCCGATAGCCGACAGGATCAGACCAATACGGGTCCAGAACGGCGGCTTTTTCTTGCCGTCTTTCTTTTCACGTTCAGCAGGCGTCAGGTGGATACGGGCATGTTTCTTGTTGCTGCTCCAGTAGCGACGTAACAGGAAAATCATGGTCCCCGCCACAATCATCCCGACCAGAGGCGAGATAATCAGAGAGGCAAAAATACCGATCATTTTTGGGATGTTTAATGCATCGACCACGGACGTGTGAGTCATTAATGCATTGGTCAACCCGACACCAATGATGGCGCCGATCAGCGTATGGGAGCTGGACGCCGGCAGGCCGAAATACCAGGTGCCGAGGTTCCAGATGATCGCTGCCAGTAACATCGAGAACACCATGGCAAGGCCATGAGTGGAACCCACGTTGAGCAGAAGATCGGTTGGAAGCAAATGGACGATGGCATAAGCCACACTCAAACCACCGAGTATGACGCCAAGAAAGTTAAACACACCCGCCATCACGACCGCTAATTGCGAACGCATTGCCCGGGTATAGATGACGGTTGCTACTGCATTGGCCGTATCATGAAAACCGTTAATGGCTTCATAGAACAGGACAAACAGTAACGCGAGAATCAATAACGAACCGGTATGAATATCCAACCCGGCAAATAGATGCAGCATAATTGTTACGCCAGTTAGTGGTCATGAACGCCGCGCATTATCTGCGAGAACAGGGGGCCGATAAAAGGAAAATATGACATTTTTTTGATTAAAAACAGTTCAAAAAATGTTGCAATGTAGATTAACTATTTATTAATCAGCAGGTTGTTGGGTCTTTGCAGTCTGAAACATTTGCTTACTTTGCCTCATGCAATGCCCCTGTGACTGGTTTATACCCCGTCAGTCCCTTACAATCCGCGACGCGCAGCGGTCAAAATCCTCCTGTGCGCAGGGCGTATCCTATTTAAAACGTAGCTGAATTTTCCGGAAAGAGAGGCCAAAAGTGGAACAGGTTGATGTGGTAGTCATAGGTGCGGGTGCGGCAGGCATGTTCTGTGCAGCGCAGGCCGGACAGGGTGGCTGCCGGGTTCTGCTGCTGGATAATGGTAAGAAAACCGGACGTAAAATTTTGATGTCGGGGGGCGGACGCTGCAATTTTACTAATCTGTATGCCGAACCGGCCGCCTATCTTTCCGAAAACCCGCATTTCTGCAAATCCGCCCTGGCGCGTTACACCCAGTGGGATTTTATCGACATGGTCAACCGCTACAACATCGCCTGGCACGAGAAAACCCTCGGTCAGCTTTTTTGCGATGACTCCGCGCAGCAAATTGTGGCGCTGCTGGATAAAGAATGCGAACTGGGCAATGTCGATGTCCGGTTGCGCAGTGAGATTTCCGACGTACAGAAAACGGAAAATGGCTTTGTCATCAAGGTGAACGGCTCAACTGTAAGCACTCACTCACTTGTTGTTGCAAGCGGAGGGCTTTCCATGCCGGGACTGGGCGCGACGCCGTTCGGTTACCGTCTGGCGGAGCAGTTTGGGCTGAAAGTATTGCCGACCCGCGCCGGTCTGGTGCCCTTTACCCTGCACAAACCGCTGTTGGATCACCTGCAAACCCTCTCGGGCGTGTCAGTGCCTGCGGTGCTGACCGCAGAAGACGGCACGGTTTTCCGTGAAAGCATTCTCTTTACCCATCGCGGCATGTCCGGCCCGGCCGTTTTACAGCTTTCCAGCTACTGGCTGCCTGGTGAGTTTGTGAGCGTTAACTTACTGCCTGATGTCGATCTGGCGGCGTTTCTCAATGAGCAGCGGCAGGAACATCCCAATCAAAGCCTGAAAAATACGCTGGCGATGCAACTGCCGAAGCGTCTGGTGGAATGTCTGCAAACGCTCGGCCAGTTGCCGGACGTGACGCTCAAACAGCTCAACGTGCCGCAGCAGGCGGAGCTGGTTGAACAACTGCAAAACTGGCAGGTGCAGCCGAACGGCACCGAAGGTTACCGCACGGCAGAAGTGACGCTCGGCGGTGTCGATACCAGGGAGTTGTCTTCTAAAACCATGGCCGCTGCGAAAGTGCCGGGTTTGTACTTTATCGGTGAAGTGGTGGACGTGACTGGCTGGCTGGGCGGTTACAATTTTCAGTGGGCGTGGAGTTCCGCGTGGGCCTGTGCGCAGGATTTGGTGGCTGGCCGCGTCAGCTAACCCAATTCATCAATTTCGCACCGCGACTGGCTGCCAGTTATCACGGCGATGAATACAAAAACACCCTGAAAATACTCGCGAATCTTCAGGGTGACCCTTCACATGCTCCGTGTCAGGTATCTGGCACTGTTTAACGCGTTCTCAGGACAAGAATCTTTTCAGGTTTTCCAGCATATTGGTCATCATGCCAAAGGCCATATTCACGCTGTGAATGCTGTAATACAGCGTTATATCGTGGCGCATCAGGTAAGTTTCAAAACATTTATCTGCCAGCACTGCCTGAACTTCCAGGCTGCGATCGCGAAAATGGCGGCAGTTATTGATGTACAGATCCAGCGACCGGTATTCCCCGGTGGCAAGCTGATTCACCAGCGCCGCCATCTGTTCAAAGCTCTCCACCAATGCCTTGTGCTTTTCCAGATGGTCTGCGTGCTCCTCAAGATTATCCATAATGCTGTTCTCCCTGTAATAAGACGACGGTAAAAGCCTGATCAGAAACGTTGCCAGTCGGCCTCATTGTGTGGCGGAGTGCCCGGTTTTTGGGTGCGCGGCAGTGCAGCCAGCGTCTGCGCCGGTTTTACGAAGGACTGACGCTGACCGGTGGCGTCGCTCAGGCGGAATTCACCCACCAGCCGCGCCAGGCCGTCGGCCTGATCCTGCAACGAGCGTGAGGCTGAAGAGGCTTCTTCCACCAGCGCGGCGTTCTGCTGGGTCACATCATCCATCTGATTAACGGCCTGATGCACCTGAGAAATCCCCTGACTCTGCTCGGTAGCCGCAGCGGCAATCTCGTTCACCAGATCCGTAACCTGACGGATGGCGTTGCCCATCGAGTTCATGTTCTCGCCGACATCGCCCGCCTGATGGGCACCGGCTTCGATCAGGCTGTAGGAGAGGTCGATCAGTTCTTTTATTTCACGCGCGGCGGTGGTCGAACGCTGTGACAGATTTCTGACCTCACCGGCCACCACAGCAAATCCTTTTCCGTGCTCACCGGCGCGTGCCGCTTCCACGGCGGCGTTCAACGCCAGAATATTGGTCTGGAAGGCGATGCCCTCGATAAGCGTGATGATCTCGGTGACTTTGCGGGAACTGCTGCGGATATCGCCCATGGTGCTCAGCATGGTTTCCAGCGAGGAGGCACTTTTCTCCGACAGCGCATTCATGTTGCCCGCCAGCTGGCTGGCCTGACGCGTGTTGTCGGCGGTCTGGCGAACCGTCTCGCTGAGCTCGGTCATGCTGGCGGCGGTCTGTTCCAGCGAGGCGGCCTGCTGCTCGGTGCGCGAGGAGAGATCTTCGTTACCGGCCGCGATTTGTGCCGACGCGCTGCTGACCGACTGTGACGCCGCACTCACGGACAACAGTGCTCCGGAGACGCGTTGCATCAGGCTGTTGAAGGCGCGGGCCATGTTGCCCACTTCGTCATGACGGCTGGCATCGGCGCTCACCGTCAAATCCAGCCGTTCGCTGGCGATGGTCATGATATCCCCGATGGCCAGCAGGCTTTTCCGTACGCGGCGGATGGTGACCAGCGCAAAGAAACCCAGCAGCAGGATGGTGAGCGTCACGCCGCTGCCCATTCCCCAGAGTGTGGCGTTGAAAATGCTGCGGTTAGTGGCGCGCAGCCCCTCACCGATGTCGATGTTAACGGTAAGCTGTTTCTGGTAATCGGAGATGAGCTGACGGATAGCCATGCCGATGCCGCCGTCGCCCTCAATCAGCGCCAGACTGACGTCATCCTGATGCGCCCGTGATGAGGCCAGAAACGCCGGGAGTTTTTCCTCCACTTTACGAATATTGTCGAAAGCGACGTGGGTCAGCCTTTCATCTTCAGCGCTGGAGATATCGTGTTGCAGATAATATTCCGTCAACGTTTTCAGCCCGGCAATCCGCTGCTGAATGAGCGTTTCTACCTCAGGCATTTTGCTGTTATCGGTCTGGCTCTGGTGTTTATAGAGCGTGAGGGAAAGCCTGTTGCTCTGATCGATGAGTTTATTGAGATCTTTGATGGATGGGATCGCATTGACCTGAACGTATTCAAACCGGTCCTGGAAACCCGAAATCAACATAATGGCGGCGACCCCCAGAGCGATGAGGGCGGCAGATAGCAGTGAGAACGTCAGTAAAAGACGCTGTGTGATGTTCATATTTTCCCCTGATTTTAAAAGTCCGGCCTTCGTGAAAGTGGCATGACGTGAATCAGGGTTATCGGCAAAGGTTGCGCTAACGTTAATTAAACCGATCTAATTCAATTATTTACGTTAAGTCAATGTTTCGCGTTGGTGTTTAAAGTGATTTTTTATGCACGTAAAGAGATTTTTCATGCTCTCTCAGACGATGTTGAATGATTCCCCCGACGCCCGGCGGGTTTGTGCAAAAGAACATCAGGATCGCGTCAATTTCTCATTGAAAAGCGCGGGGAAATGACACAGTCTGCGGCCTGCAGCGCGCCATCCGGCGAGCCTCTTTTTCTGTCACAAGGTCATCTGATGTGTATTCACTATCGTCACCGTTTAACTTCCCTCTATAAATCAATGCAATGAAAAGAATAACGGGACGATTTTCTGGCCTGAGCATCATGCTTCCTTTGCTTCTGACCGCGTGCGGAACCTTATCCGAGATGCAGGTGAAAGAAAGCCCGCAGGCGGTAAAGCAACTTGCCTGCACGAAAAATCTCGACGGGCTGGTTGACGGTATTGTTCAGCACTATATGAAGAAGGAAAAAGCCAGCGGCCTGGCGATAGGGATTATCCGCAACAACGGCGAAGCCCGGACCTGGGGCTATGGGTACACCAACGCGGTAAATGGCTACAAAATTGACGGGGAAACGCTGTTTGCCCTCGGTTCAGTGAGTAAGGGCGTGACCGGTGAAGTGGTGGCCGGGCTGGTCGATAAAGGGCAGCTGAACTGGGACGATAAACTCTCGGACTTATTGCCGAAAAATATTCTGCTCAGCCCGGATGCCCGGAACATCACCTTGTTGCAGCTGGCCACACATACTTCCGGTTTACCGCGACAAAACATGAACAAAGACATGTTGCAGAGCTTCCTGAAATATCTGTATACCGGCGACAATTTTTATAACGAACTGGACAGCGATGCGGTAGTGAACGATCTCTCTTCGTTCAAAAAGCCGCAAAAGCGGGAGCCTCAGTATTCCAATCTGGGTTACGCGCTTCTTGGCTACATTCTCAAAGTAAAAACCGGCGAAGACATCCAGCAACTGGCGTATGACTTTATCTTTAACTCGCTGAAAATGAGCAATACCAGCTTCCACGGCCCGACGCTGAAAGATTACCCTTATCGCGCGATCGGTCATGCGGGCGATCAGCCGAAGTTTATTCGCCGCGGCAAAGTGGTGCCTGACTGGTACTTCACCAACAACATGGTGGCGGCGGCCAATCTGTACAGTAACGCCGATGATCTGCTGAAATATCTTCGTGCGCATATCGAGAATTCCCGCACCGGCGATCTCAACGCGGCTATTCAGGTCACAGAAAAAGTCTATTTCGAAAGAGAAATTGAGGCCGCCAATATTGCCTGGGTCACTGATTATAAAGATAACCAGATAATTACATACCAGGTCGGATATATCGGCGGATACTCGAGTTATATCGGGTTTGATAAAAAACATCAGAATGCTGTTGTCGTGTTACAGAATTCCTTTAACTGGAGTAACTATATTGGTCATGATTTGTTATTAAAAATGGCAATGGCGGATGACTACCGGGAAACCTGTCAGTAAACATCCTCATTAAGTGCGAAAAATCCTAATATATTCATGATCATGTAAAGTAAATAATGTGAAAATAATTCGCATTATTTACTCGTGTATGAAATCATTGCGCCATCATGTTTTGAATCTTTTGTCACCATTGCAAAGTGGGCTTCACTTTATCCGCAGGAAAACTCGCTGCATTTTCTATTTTAATGTGCACCGGTTTTATCGCGATGAACGCTATTTCCCTGATTTATAAGATTCAACAAAGTAATTTTATTGCGAAGGTAATTCCATGTCTTTTATTCCTGCGAAGAAGAGCGCTTATGTGCTAAGCCTCATGATGATGTTTTGTTATTCCTTTAAGGTTTTTGCCAATGAACCGGCCGCTGCTCAGGTTACCGGTTCGGAAAATAACGCCGCCGGGATTGCGCCAGCCGTACCCGCTGCACCTCTGACGACGCCGCAAACCCCGGAGACGGCGGCGGTCACGGCTGAGGCACCTGCACCGGCCTTACCGGATGTCACTCCGCCCGCTACGCCAGACGCACAGCCTGCTGCCCCGGCCGATGCCGTGACCACGCTGCCCCTTACTCACGCGACGGCGGAACCCGAGCCTGAGCCTGAGCCGGTAAAAGAACCGGCCGCTGAAGTTGCGCCGGAGCCTGAGAAAGTCGCTTTCAGCCTGAACAGCGAAGAGCAAAAGCGTGCCTATGCCAGCGGCGTTGCCATGGCTAAATACATTGAAGCGCAGATTGTCGAGCAAAAGGCGCTGCACATTACGCTGGACAAAGACATTCTTCTGGCCGGGATCACCGATACCTTTAACCAGCGCGAAAAGATGAGTCCGCAGGATGTGCAGGCCACGCTGACGGCGTTTGATGAGCAAGTGAAGATCCTGACGCAGGCGGCGACAGCGAAAGAGCAGGGCGCAGAGAAAGCCTTTATTGAAGAGTTTGCCAAACGTCCGGGTGTGAAAAAGACCGCAAAAGGCCTTTACTATCTGGTTGAAAATAAAGGTGAAGGTGCGGTCATCAAAGACACCAATCAGGTGGAGGTGACCTACAAAGGGGAATTACTCGATGGCACTATGGTGGATGGCCCGCAAATCGACAATGCGAACCAGATTTTCCGCGTGGCCGACATGCCGCCTGTCCTGCGTGATGCCGTGAAACTTGTCCGCAAAGGCGGAAAAGTGACGATTGTTATCCCGCCTGCCGCTGTCGGGAAAAACAGTGAGGAAGGCAAGCCAAAATCAGTGGTGATTTACACGGTGTCTGTGGTGAACGTGAACAACCCGCACTGACCGCCGGTCAGCACTCCCCTTCGCCGGGGAGGCCGCTTTCCTGCCACAGCCTCTCTGGCACATTATGCCAGAGAGGCACTTTCCTGATGCACCGCAATATAGCGCTCAAATTTGGCCGGTTTCAGCTGGCTGAGATCCACCAGCACCAATCCGTCGATGCAGTTGTTGAATTCCGGGTCGCTGCCGAAATCGATAAACTGCACGCCGCCGCTTTCGCAAAGTTCAGAATACTGCTTATACAGCGCCGGAATGCTGCATCCGAGATTGGCCAGCAGACGTTTGAGGCGCTGCAAATCTTCCTGATAATCATCACCGCAAAACTGCGCTAACACGTCAGGCAACGACGCCGGATAAGGGCGCAGTGAGGTCGCCAGTGGCAGCGTCGGGGCGAAATACAGTCGATAAAATGCCACCAGCAAATCGCGGGCGGGCAGCGGCATGCCGCCGGAAATCGACACCGGGCCAAACAGATAACGCGTTTGCGGATATTTCGCCAGATACGCGCCGATGCCCAGCCAAAGATAGTCCAGCCCGCGCTTTCCCCAGTACGCAGGCTGAATAAAGCTGCGTCCGAGTTCGATACCCTGCGCCAGAATCGGATCCATCTGGTGGCCGTACTGAAACAAACTCTGGCTGTAAATTCCGTTCAATCCTTTGCTGGCGACCTGATCGGCGGTCGGAATAAACCGGTACGCGCCGACAATTTCCAGCGCCTGAGGATCCCACAGCACCAGGTGATAATAGTCGTCATCGTAACTGTCGAGATCCCGACGGCGGCCGCTGCCTTCACCGACGGCGCGGAAGGCAATTTCGCGCAACCGGCCCAGTTCGCGCAAAATCGGCACCGTATCTTCCCCGTGACGGCGATAGAGATAAATCATCTTGCCGTCCGGCGTTTTGCCCAGCACTTCGCTGGCTTCCAGCGCGTGTTTCAGCACCGCCCGATCTTCGGCGCGGGCAATCGACGTTTCAGTGTGGAACAGCCCCGGTTTGCCTGCACCAAGGCGGTAAAGATGTTTACGAAAACGCGCCGCCAGATCCCCCGCCTGCATCTGCCCGTCGTGCCAGCTGGCATACGGAATGCGCGCGCCGATTTTAAGCGTCAGGCTGTTGCCGCGCTGGCCAAACATTTCATGCACCAGCAGCAGGGTACTCAGCGGGCGGTAAATCATCGACGTGAGATAAAACAGCGCACTGTTGCTGCCGCTGATATGCACCGGCACCACCGGCGCACGGGCTTTGGCCGCGAGGCGGATAAATCCGGTGTGCCATTTGCCGTCGCGCACGCCTTTCGAGCTCATCCGCGACACTTCGCCTGCCGGGAAGACAATCAGCACGCCCTGATTTTGCAGATGCTCCTGCATTTGCGTGACCTGATTGCGGCGGGTACGGTTGCCCATATTGTCCACCGGGATCATCAGGCTGCCGAGCGAAGACACCAGCGATAACAGCTGATTTGCCACCACTTTGACATCCGGGCGCACCGACGCCACTGCGTGCAACAGCGCGAGGCCGTCGAGCGTGCCAATCGGATGGTTCGCCACCACCACCACCGGCCCGTAACTCGGGATCTGCTCCCGGTCACGCTCTGTCAGTTCACAGCGAATATTGAAATGCTCAAGCACCTGCTCGGCCATATCAATCCCTTTCAGGTGCTGATACTTGTCGGCAAAACGGTGAAATTCTTTTTCGCGGAAAAGGGTTTTTAACAGACGGCGTTGCCAGGAAGGGGTTTTGTGCTGCGGGTCGAGATCCTGAAACAGGGTATCCATGCTGAACATAGGATGTCCTCCGGTTGAAGTCTCCCGACCATAATCAGCGCACATGACAGCGATGTGACGTTTTGATGGCAGTAAGAGGAAGGCTGAATAAAACACCGGTTCAATTTGTTGCGAAAACAACCAAATACCCATAGAGTCAACACTCCTGCATGGCGACTAAAATGCCCAACCCATCTTTCGTGAGACGCTGATTTCCATGCCCGCTCCCGCTTCGCCCGATTTATCTCCGGCTGCTGCTTCAAAGACCACGCTGCGCATTCTTTCGATTCTGGTGTTCAACTTTGCTAATTATCTGACCATCGGTCTGCCGCTGGCGATCCTGCCGGGGTATGTACATGAGCATCTCGGTTACAGCGCGTTTTGGGCGGGCCTGGTGATCAGCCTGCAATATTTTGCGACGCTGCTCAGCCGCCCGCATGCCGGGCGTTATGCCGATAAAGTCGGACCCAAAAAAGTGGTGATGATCGGCCTGACCGGCTGCCTGCTGAGCGGGGTGTTTTACCTGCTGGCGCTGTGGCTGGATGCCTCACCGGCGGCCAGTCTGGCGCTGCTGTGCATCGGACGCTTGCTGCTTGGCGCGGGGCAAAGTTTCGCAGGCACCGGTTCAACGCTGTGGGGCATCGGCGTGGTGGGTTCGCTGCATATCGGCAAAGTCATTTCGTGGAGCGGGGTGGTGACGTATGGCGCGATGGCGATTGGCGCGCCGCTCGGCGTGTGGATTTTCAGCCTTGGCGGCCTGACCCTGCTTTCCGGCTGCATAATTCTGGTGGCGCTGACGGCGTTGCTGGCGGCGTGGCGTAAAGCGCCGGTGGCGGGGAAAGCCGCGACACAACTTCCGTTCCGGCAGGTGCTGGGCAAAGTGTTGCCGTACGGGCTGGCGCTCGGGCTGGCGTCCACCGGCTTTGGCGTGATCGCGACGTTTATCACGCTGTTTTACGATGCCAAAGGCTGGTCGGGCGCGGCATTCTCTTTGACGTTTTTCAGCGCGGCGTTCGTGGGAATGCGGCTGCTTTTCCCCAACTGCATCAACCGTTTTGGCGGCCTGCGCGTTTCTCTGGTGTGTTTCGCCGTGGAAATCATCGGGCTGATTTTGGTATTTTTCGCCCCAACGGCTGGGGTGGCGATGGGCGGCGCGTTTCTTACCGGCGCGGGCTTCTCGCTGGTCTTTCCGGCGCTGGGTGTGGTGGCGGTTAAAAAATTGCCGCAGGAAAATCAGGGCAGCGCGCTGGCAACCTATTCGGCATTTCTGGATTTATCACTGGGTGTCACCGGCCCCCTGGCGGGAATACTGATGGCGCAGGCGGGGATCGGGGCGATTTATCCTGGCTCGGCGCTGCTGGTTCTGGTGGCGATGGCGCTGGTGCTGCGGCTGTTGTTACGTCCTTCACCGCAGAAAACCCGCGCCGACCTCTGATTCTTTTTCAACACATTACACGCCGTGCAGGCGGCCCATGTGCAGCGTATCCACCAGCTCACCGTCACGCATCGCATAGCAAGGGCTGCGGCCTTCGAGCATGAAACCAAACTTTTTGTACAAGGCGATGGCGGCGTCATTGTCAGCATAGACCGTCAGTTCCACGCGTTTCACCTGCAGCCACTTGTCACACAGCTCAAGAGCGGCCGCGAGCAATTTGCTGCCCACTCCTCTTCCCTGAAAACTGACATCCACGCCAATGCCGAACGTGGCGACGTGGCGGCGTCGCCAGGGCTCTTCCACGATCAGCGTCAGATTCCCGACCAGTTTGCCGTCAATGCAGGCCACCAGCGCGAAACGGTGAGGAGAAGAATTCGCCAGGCGGCCTTCCCAGAGCGCGGCGGGTGGATAAGGAAGTTGCAGAGTGTCGCTGTACACCGGCACCTGCGCGTAAAGTTGCCCAAGCGCCTGCGCGTCCGTTGATTCAGCATGGCGTATAACGATTTCGCTCATAGCGACACTCCTTTTAGTGTGGTTACTGTTTGAATATCCTCTAGATTTATCAGGAATAATAAAAGTGTCAATGTGTCATGTGGTGAAAAAAAATGCTTTACAAGTGCGAATGATAATGATTATTATTGCCATGCGTTCCGGGGATGGCCTCACACCAAGGTCAAACGGGTCCCCATGAATGCACGACATTGCTCACATTGCTTCCAGTATTATTTAGCCAGCCGGGTGCTGGCTTTTTTTTTGCCTTATTTTGAGCGGCAGAGGTGATGGCTCCGTTCACTCGCCCGGATCACTGACTCATGTACTGTCTCAGGTAAACCCGCCGGGATTCGCTTGCCTGCCACTCACACTCTTTAGATGAAATCTTTTTCACTCTCTGCCCAAACCCGCCTTTATCTCCTGCAATTCCTTTGAATTTAGTCATCTGCGTTTGTTCATATTTTTTGAACAGAGGGGTGAAGTTTTTACGCTTTCTTATTCTCAGCCGTTGACTAGACTAGAGAAAACATTGAGGAGAGTTGAACATGATCTACTTACGCAAAGCACAAGAACGCGGTCACGCAAGTCACGGCTGGCTGGAAAGCTGGCACACTTTCTCTTTCGCCGATTATTACGATGCAAACTTCATGGGATTCTCCGCACTGCGGGTCATCAATGAAGACTTTATCGACGAAGGGCAAGGGTTTGGCAAACATCCGCATAAAGACATGGAAATCCTGACCTACGTGCTCGAAGGCACTGTGGAACATCAGGACAGCATGGGCAACAAAGAGCAGATTCAGGCGGGTGAATTCCAGATCATGAGTGCCGGTACCGGCGTGACCCACTCTGAGTACAACGGCAACAAAGACCGCAAATTGCATCTGTACCAGATCTGGATCATTCCGGATAAAAAAGGTCTGGAACCGCGTTATGAACAACGTATGTTCGACGCGCCACAAGGCCGCCAGCTGGTGCTTTCTCCGGATGCACGTGATGGTTCACTGAAAGTCTTCCAGGACATGGAATTGTCCCGCTGGGCGCTGAAAAAAGACGAACAGTCTGTCTATCAGATTCAGGCAGAACGTCGTGTGTGGATCCAGGTGGTGAAAGGCACCGTCTCCATCAACGGTCAGAAAGCCGGGCCAAGCGATGCGCTGGCGATCTGGGATGAAACGGCGCTGTCCGTTCATGCCGATGAAGACAGTGAAATTCTGCTGTTTGATCTGCCACCGGTCTGAACAGGCAGGTAACACCCCTGAAGGCGACTCCGGTCGCCTTTTTTACGTCTGTTATCTGAAGCTGACGTTAATGCCCAGCTGCCCCTGATATCCCATCCCCGGCAGGCTTAAATTTCGGTAATGGGTGATGTCACTGAAAAATGCCACGCGTTTTGACAGCGTCGCGGTCAGGCCCACGCCGTCCTGCACCCAGCGTTCCGTCGTCGGTGGCTCGATTTCAACCGTATTGATGGTCACTGCCGATTTATCTCCGACGTTGCCCACCAGATCAATGTGAAAATAGGGCGTCAGGGAAGAGGTGTTGCGTTCTGTCTGACGGAAAATCCGCAAGCCGCCGCGCACCTGGCCGCTGTTCTGATCGATAGGCTGAATGCGTTGGCTGAGCGTGTTGAACGAATCCAGATGCAGATGCTGAGCGACAAACTGCGCCTGCGGTTCAAGCCTCCAGTTGTCTGCCACACGGTAAGGCTTGCCGATCTCGACGGAGAGCGTCGAGCCATAACCTTTCTGCGCGGCGTTGCGTTTTTCCGATAAGTCCTCGCGATAAAAGGTGTTCTGGTTAACGACATTCAGGTAGCCGCCTTCTGATGTCACCGCGCTGTAATACCCGCCAATGCCCGCCGATGCCGTCGAAATATTGCCGGTGCTGAGCGCCTGCCCGATAAGCCTCAGCGCGCTGTCTTTGGTATCAGTGGTCTGATTCCCCAGTGTGACGATCACCCCGGCGCGGCGGTGCTCCCCGTCCGGTTTTTCTTCCTGAAACAGATCTCTGCCGATTTGCGCAAACCAGATATTCGACGCGCGATAGCGGGTATCCGTGACATCCGCGTTATGGCTGCCGCCGAGTAAACCCCAGGTGCCGTTTTCGCGGTTTTTCGACGCATTACTCTGTCGTTCAAGGTAGGTTCCCACCGTTTTAAAGCCATATTCCCGGTTGAGGTAAGGCGCTGTGACGTAGGCATTTTGCGCCGGTTGCGGGTCAGCGGCCTGTACACAACTTTCATGCAGCGCAAAACTGACCGTTCTGCCCAGAATAAACACCAGCGTAAAGGCGGTAAAAGTGAGGGTTTTGCCTGAAGTCGTCATGAGTTCGCCTGCCTGTCTGCCCTGATGTCATCGGATAAGGCGGCTCAATATAGGCTGTTTTTTACGCAAGGCTAATCACACTGCATCAGAGATAAAAATGTCAGGCACCACGGGCATCACAGCCCGGTGTGAGAAATTTTAGCCGGGCAAAAAAGCAATGATTACCGGTGAGTTTCCTAACTAAACGCGTTTTGCGCAACGCGGCGGCATAGTCCTTTCTCTAAAAAGATGCTGAGAATTTATTCAACTTCGTGACGCTTTTCACAGCCTGATACGACGCTGTCCCGATTTTATGAGCATGCTCTCATTCCACCCTTTCAGTCATGGAAACCGGTTTCCAAAGAGACTCAAATACCTTCGGCAAGAGAAAACGGGCAGAACATTAATTATCTGGGAGTGAAGCAAAATGAAAAGAATCATGCTTTGTTGTTCGGCGGGGATGTCGACCAGTTTGTTAGTTCGCAAAATGAAAGAGGCCGCTGCCGCACGGGGCGAAGAGGTGCAGATCGAGGCGTTTGGTGCCAGCGAGTTTGACGAAAAATTCCGTGACTATCAGGTGGTGCTGCTCGGGCCGCAGGTGCGCTACATGCAGGCCGATTTATCGGCAAAGGCAGCAGAATTTAATATTCCGGTCGAAACCATCAATATGATGGATTACGGCATGCAGCGCGGCGACAACGTGCTGGACTTCGCTTACGGCCTGATCGCCCAGGAAGGAAGCCGCGTATGAGTGGCCTTTATCAGGCGATGGTGAACGTGATCGAAAAGCACATCACGCCACTGGCCGGCAGCGTCGGCCAGCAGCGGCATGTGATTGCGATCCGCGACGGCTTTATCGCCGCGCTGCCGTTTATGATCATCGGCTCATTTATGCTGGTGTTTATCTTCCCGCCTTTTTCCCCCGACACCACCAACGGTTTTGCCCGCGGCTGGCTGGATCTGTCGCTGAAATACCGCGAACAGCTGATGCTGCCGTGGTATCTGAGCATGGGTGTGATGACCTTTTTCATCTCGGTCGGTATCGGTGCCAGCCTTGGCAAACACTATAAACTTGACCCGATCATGACCGGTTTGCTGGCGTTTATGGCCTTTCTGCTGGTCGCCGCGCCCTATCATGACAAACAAATCTCCACCCAATATTTCTCCGGCGAAGGCATATTCACCGCGATCCTGACGGCAATTTATGCCGCCGAAGTGTATGCGCTGCTCAAACGCCGCAACATCACCATCCGCCTGCCGAAAGAAGTGCCCACCGGCGTGGCGCGTTCTTTTGAAATTCTGATCCCGGTGATTGTGATTGTCGCCACGCTGCATCCGCTGAACCTGTTTATTCAGTCCACCACCGGGATGATTATTCCCGAAGCGATCATGCACCTGCTGGCGCCGCTGGTTTCTGCCTCCGATTCCCTGCCGGCGATTTTGATTTCGGTCTTTATCTGCCAGGTGCTGTGGTTTGCGGGTATTCATGGTGCGCTGATTGTTACCGGCATCATGAATCCGTTCTGGATGACCAATCTGGCGCTGAACCAGACGGCATTACAGGCCGGTGCGCCACTGCCGCATATCTATCTGCAAGGATTCTGGGATCACTATTTGCTGATTGGCGGCGTCGGTTCGACCCTGCCGCTGGCGATCCTGCTGCTGTGCAGCAAGGCGGTGCACCTGCGTACCATCGGTAAAATGGGGGTGGTGCCGAGTTTCTTTAACATCAACGAACCGATTCTCTTCGGTACGCCGATTATCATGAATCCGGTGTTTTTCCTGCCGTTCACACTGGTCCCGATGCTCAACGCCATCTTCGCTTATACCGCCACAAAACTCGGCTGGGTAGCGCAAGTGGTGTCGCTCACACCCTGGACGACACCGGCGCCAATTGGTGCGTCATGGGCCGCAAATTGGGCGTTCAGCCCGGTAATTATGTGTCTTTTCTGTATGGTGTTATCGGCAGTAATGTATTACCCGTTCCTGAAAGCTTACGAACGTACGCTGCTGAAACAGGAAGCGGAAAAGGCTACGACACAAACGGCGGGTAACGCCGTGCCAGCAAACAGCTAAAAGCTAACGGACAGCGAGGATGACGATGAAATATCAATTTCCAAAAGAATTCTGGTGGGGCAGTGCCAGCTCAGCGCCGCAAACGGAGGGGGAAACCCTCAGTCACGGCAAAAGCGCCACGGTCTGGGATCACTGGTATTCGCAGCAACCGACACGTTTTCACGGCGACGTCGGCCCGCAGGACACATCGACGTTTTATAAAAACTGGCGCGAGGATATCGCGCTGCTGAAACAGCTGAACCACAATACTTTCCGAACCTCTATTTCCTGGGCGCGCCTGATCCCCAACGGGCGTGGCGCTGTCAACCCGGAAGCGGTGGCGTTCTACAATCAGGTGATTGACGAAATGCTGGCGCAGGGCGTGCAGCCGTTCATCAACCTTTTCCACTTCGACATGCCCATGGCGATGCAGGAAATCGGCGGCTGGGAAAACCGCGACGTGGTGCAGGCCTATGAAACTTATGCCGATACCTGTTTTGAGCTATTCGGCGATCGCGTCAAACACTGGTTTACCTTCAATGAGCCGGTGGTGCCAGTCGAAGGCGGCTACCTGTATGATTTCCACTATCCGAACGTGGTGGATTTCAAACGTGCGGCCACCGTTGCCTATCACACCATGCTGGCGCACTCGCGGGCGGTGAAAGCGTACCGCGCCCGCAACCTTGGCGGCGAAATCGGCATCATTCTCAACCTGACGCCGTCTTATCCACGCTCGCAAAACCCGGCTGACCTGAAAGCCGCGAACATTGCGGATCTGATGTTCAACCGCAGCTTCCTCGACCCGGCACTGCGCGGCGAATATCCGCAGGAACTGGTGGATCTGCTGAAAAAACACGATCAGCTCCCGGCCTGTCAGCAGGGAGACAAAGAGCTGTTGCAGCAGGGCGTGGTGGATTTACTCGGCATCAACTATTACCAGCCGCGCCGCATTCAGTGCCGCGACAGTATGGTGAATCCGGAAAGTCCGTTTATGCCGGAATGGTTCTTTGACAACTACGTCATGCCGGGGCGTAAGATGAACCCGCACCGTGGCTGGGAAATTTACGAGCAGGGCATTTACGATATTCTGACCAATCTGCGCGAAAACTACGGCAATCCGCGCTGTTTCATTTCTGAAAACGGCATGGGCGTGGAGCACGAACTGCGCTTCGAGAAAGAGGGCCGGATTGACGACGATTACCGCATCGGGTTTGTCAGCGGGCATCTGAAATGGCTGCACCGGGCGTTGCAGGAAGGCAGCGGCTGTCTCGGCTACCATATGTGGACGTTTATTGATTGCTGGTCGTGGATGAATGCGTACAAAAACCGCTATGGCTTTGTGCAGCTGGATCTCGACACGCAAAAACGGACAGTGAAAAAGAGTGGCGAATGGTTCGCGCAGGTCGCTAAACATCACGGTTTCGACTAACCCTTAACGCGGTGACGCAAGGAAAGACATGGCAAACATTAACGACGTTTCGCGGCTGGCAAACGTCTCGAAAGCGACGGTTTCCCGTGTCCTGAGTGGCAGCCGCGGTGTAAAAGAAGAAAGCCGCCTGGCCGTGATGCAGGCGGTGGAAACACTGCAATACAAACCCAGCATGATTGCGCAGTCGCTCTCCACGCAGTCTACCGGCTGCATCGGCGTGATTTGTGCGGCAGAAAATATCAATCAGAGCACCGGCTATCTGCACGCGCTGGAAAAAGAGCTGAGGCTCAATCAAAAGTATTTACTGTTGAGATTCGCCACCGATGCCGCCAGCCTTGCCCATTCCGTGGATGAAATCGGTCGCGGGCTTTGCGATGCGATGATTGTGATTGGCGCGCGCTTCGCCCTGCCTGCGCTGCCCGACAACGTCATTACCATTGATTGCCTGGACGCGGATTCCGGGCGCAGCATTCATTTTGACCGCAGCTTTGCTACCGAAACCGCCTGCCAGTATGTGTTGCAGCAGGGGCGCCGACAGATTGCACTGATTAACTTTGAAAACAGCGAGGCCGCGGGGCAGGTGCTTCAGGGCTACCATCTGGCGCTGGAAAAATTCTTACTGCCTTATGACCGGCGGCTGGTCCACAGCGGAGAAGACGCGCTCACGCAGCTGCTGGCGCAGAATGTTCCGTTCAATGCGTTGCTGGTACCAGACGATGCCACCGCGCAGGACGCGTTACGTCAGCTTACCCAGCTGGGCCGCGCGGTGCCGCAGGCGGTGATGGTGTTCAGCCTCGACAGCACGCTGCCGCCGGGCGCTTCGGCGGTGCCGGCTATCGCTTATCCGCTGGAAACGCTGGCGCAAAGAGCGATGGCATTGCTCACCGGACAGTTTTCAGCGAACACCGGCGAGCCGGTTCGCGGGCAGCTTTGTCTGCCTGCCTGACCCGCATCGCATGTCGCGCAGCAACGGATATCCGCCTGCGCGAATGTTTGCTACCATAACTCCCTGATCCCTTAACCCCTTTCAGCGGCACATCCCTTTGACGACTATGAAGAAAAAAAGACCCGTACTCCAGGATGTGGCCGATAAAGTGGGCGTGACCAAAATGACGGTCAGCCGTTACTTACGCAACCCCGAACAGGTTTCCGGCGCGTTGCAGGAAAAGATTTCGGCCGCTCTCGATGAACTGGGTTACATCCCCAACCGCGCTCCGGACATTCTGTCGAATGCCAAAAGCCGCGCCATCGGCGTGCTGCTGCCGTCACTGACCAATCAGGTGTTCGCCGAAGTGCTGCGCGGCATCGAAAGCGTCACGGATATTCACGGTTATCAGACTATGCTGGCGCACTACGGCTACAGTCAGGAGCGCGAAGAACAGCGTCTGACCTCGCTGCTTTCTTACAATATCGACGGGCTGATTTTATCGGAGCGTCATCACACCGCACGGACGCTGAAAATGATTGAAGTCGCCGGTATTCCGGTGGTGGAAATGATGGATTGCGTCTCACCCTGCGTCGATCTGGCGGTCGGATTCAACAACTTTGAAGCGGCGCGGCAAATGACCCAGCAAATCATCGCGCGCGGCCACCGCCATGTGGTGTATTTCGGCGCACGTCAGGACGAACGCACCCTTATCAAGCAGCAGGGTTACGAGCAGGCGATGCGTGAATCCGGGCTGGAGCCTTACAGCGTGATGACCAGCCGGTCATCGAGTTACAGCGCGGGGGCGGAATTATTGCGTCAGGCGCAAAAAGACTGGCCGCAAATCGACAGTATTTTCTGCACCAACGATGACCTTGCGGCAGGCGCATTCTTCGAATGCCAGCGTCAGGGGCTGAAAATCCCGTCACAAATGGCGATCGCCGGTTTCCATGGTCACAACATGGGACAGGCGATGGAACCGCCGCTGGCCAGCGTGCTGACACCGCGTGAGAGAATGGGGCAGATCTCCGCCGAACGTTTGCTGGCGAGATTACGCGGTGAGAACGTCGTCCCGCGCATGGTGGATGTCGGCTTTACAATTTCAGCGGGCGGCAGTATCTGAGCCCTGCGCGCAGATAAAAAAATCCCCGGCGAAGTGGCCGGGGATTGTGCAGTGTTCATTTGCAGGCGCGTTTATGACGCCAGTGACAAATGTCTTTTCTGCTGTTTGTAGGTTTGCAGCCACCCGGCGACGCGCTGTTGCTGGGATTTATCCAGCCACATGCCGAGTTTGGTACGACGCCAGATCGCATCATCCAGTTCGCTCACCCACTCTTTTTCCACCAGATAGCGCAACTCTGCTTCATAGAACCCGTGACCAAAATCTTCACCCAGCGATTCAATGCTGGTGGCGTCAGACAGGAACAACTCCGTCTGGCTGCCGTAAGTGCGGGCATAACGGCGAGCCAGGGTTTCCGGCAACCATTTGAAGCGGCTGCGCAGATTGGCGCTGTAAGTATCACGATCGCCGTTCAACTTCCCGCCGGGCAGTACCGCCGTTTTGGTCCATGCCGGGCCTGCTTTCGGGTAGTATTTGCCGAGTTTTTCCAGCGCATGTTCTGCCAGTTTACGGTAGGTGGTCAGCTTGCCGCCGAACACGGAAAGCAGCGGCGCTTTGCCGTCCTGATCGTGAACGTCGAGCGTGTAATCACGGGTCACTGCCTGCGGTGAATCCGATTCGTCATCACACAGCGGACGCACGCCGGAGTAAGTCCAGACGATGTCTTCGGTGGTCAGCTGTTTCTTAAAGTGGTCGTTGTACACTTTCAGCAGATAACCGACTTCTTTATCATCGATTTTCACGTCTTTCGGGTCGCCGTGGTATTCCACGTCGGTGGTGCCGATGATCGAGAACTCATCCAGCCACGGGATCACAAACACAATGCGGTGATCTTCGTTTTGCAGAATGTAGGCCTGCGGCTGATTGTGCGCACGCGGCACCACAATGTGGCTGCCTTTGATCAGACGAATGCCGTACGGCGATTTCAGTTTCAGACCGTCGTCGAAGAAATGTTTGACCCACGGACCGGTGGCGTTCACCAGGCCTTTGGCGCGCCAGGTGAAGGTTTTGCCGGTGTCGATATCTTCGGCTTCGACCATCCACAAACCGTCTTCACGCCATGCACGGGTCACGCGGGTGCGGGTACGGACTTCGCCGCCGCGCTCTTCCACTTCCTGAGCGTTGACGACCACTAAACGCGCGTCATCGACCCAGCAGTCTGAGTATTCAAAACCTTTGGTCAGTTCGGGTTTCAGCACCGATTCGTTGCCAAACTTCAGGCCTTTGCTGGCCGGCAGGCTGGTGCGCTTGCCCAGATGGTCATACAGGAACAGACCGGCGCGGATCATCCAGGCCGGGCGCAAATGCGGCTGATGCGGTAAACGGAAACGCATCGGGAAGGCAATATGCGGTGCCATTTTCAACAGCACTTCACGTTCAGCCAGCGCTTCGCTGACCAGACGGAATTCGTAATGTTCCAGATAGCGCAGGCCACCGTGGATCAGTTTAGAACTGGCCGAAGAGGTCGCGCAGGCCAAGTCTTGCGCTTCAAGCAGCAGAACAGACAGCCCGCGGCCAGCTGCATCTACTGCGATGCCGGTACCATTAATACCGCCACCAATTACGATCAAGTCTTTGGTTTCCACGTCATCTTCCTCCAGATGTTCGCAATAGCTCTTTTATGTTCGTTTTCGCTCACGATTGTAATCGAGAATCGTCAAACAAGCCAAGCGTTAACCAAATAAAAACAATTATGCGTGATGAAGGTAACATTTTTGTGTCGGTTTCGAGCAAAACGGCAAGAAGGGAACGAAACCGAACGCGGCAAAGCGTGGAATGTTTCGCAATTGTTCGTTTTGAAAGGGCAGGGAGGAGAAGGGAAAAGCGGGAGCGCCCGCGCGGCGCTCCAGAAAAAGCAGGGAAATCAGCAGAGTTCGAGCTGAACGTCGTACTTGTCGATGATCTGTTTCACGCTGTCCGGCGGCAGTTTATCGGTAAACAGATAGTGGATTAAATCCATTTTGCCGAGATTTACCATGGCGTTACGGCCAAATTTGGAATGGTCGGTCACCAGCATCACGCAGCGGGAGTTTTCGATAATCGCGCGTTTGGTTCGCGCTTCGTGATAATCGAATTCAAGCAGCGAGCCGTCCATATCGATGCCGCTGATGCCGAGAATGCCGTAATCGAGGCGGAACTGGGAGATGAAATCGAGCGTGGCTTCACCCATGATGCCGCCGTCGCGGGCGCGAACTTCACCCCCGGCGAGGAACAGGCGGAAATCGTCTTTGGCGCTCAGCAGCGTTGCCACGTTCAGGTTGTTGGTGACGATGCGCAGATCTTTATGGTTGAGCAACGCGTGCGCCACGGCTTCCGGCGTGGTGCCGATATCGATAAACAGCGTTGAACCGTCGGGGATCTGGCTGGCAACGCGTTCGGCGATGCGCGCTTTCGCTTCCGACCACATCACTTTACGGTCGTTATAGGCCGCATTCACCGAACTCGACGGCAAGGCTGCGCCGCCGTGATGGCGATGAATTTTGTTCTGTTCGGCCAAATCGTTCAGATCACGACGGATAGTTTGCGGGCTGACGGCGAAGTGCTCCACCAGCTCTTCCGTGCTGACGTAACCCTGCTGACGGACGAGATCGATAATCGCATCATGGCGTTGTGTTTGTTTCACCCGAATCCCCTACTTGCTTTTTTTGCGCGGTGTGCGCGTATCAACAAATGCCATCACCAGGCCAAGACCCAGACCAAATGCATGTGCGGCATTCGCCACAGCAGCACCGCCGGTTGCGTAACCAATGAACATGAAAATCAGCGAAATGACCAGCAATCCGCCGGGAACGTACAAACGACTTTCCGGTTTTAACTGGCCGGTCAGCCACGCATAGCCCATCAGCGCATAAACCACGCCGGACAGACCGCCGAACCAGATACCGCTCACCATCGACTGGCCCCAGCCGCTGATCAGTGCGGAAATCAGCGTCACGGTAAACAGCTTGCCGCTGCCCAGATGCATTTCAATCTGGCTGGCAAGATACCACCACCAGGCCAGATTAATCAGTAAGGCGATAAACGAGAAATTCATCAGCGCGGGCGTGAACCAGCGCCAGACCTGGAACATGCGGGAACTGTCAGGCCAGGCCAGCCAGCTCATCACCAGCTGATCGCCCACCATTTGTTGCAGGATAAACACCGCAAGACTCAGGACGATCATGCCGATGGTCAGCGGCCCGGCGCGGCTGCGCAGGCTTTTCAGGAAAGGCGCGTGCGACATTTTTAAATGCGGCTGCGTTTTGCCGGTTTTCCAGCTGGCCTCCTGATAACGCGGATGCAGCGGATCGCGCACAAACAGGGCGACCTGTTTTTCTGCTTCTTCCAGACGGGATTCATCTTCCAGCCAGATCTGCACTTCCTGACTTTCGTGTTTCGTCGTCAGCGTAAAACCCTGCGTTGCCATGTAATCGACAAACGCCTGAGCGAGGCGGGGGTTGTTCAGGTTAAGAATGCGCACCATAGCGTTAAGCGGTTTCCCTAATTGTTTGACTGCGGTAATTCATTGTTATGCCAGCATGCGATAACGGTATCGCCCGATTATCTGTCAGCGGGCTTTCCGATAACAGGGTCATGCTAACCTAAATGCCGATGACATCGCATTTTGCTCGCGTGCCGGAATGCCAATTTTGCTGGCAATGGTTGGCCACTGCCTGACGACGTGCTGGCAGCGACGGATAATATCCAGCGCATCGGTGTCTGAAATCCGAAATACCGGTGCCACCGAAAGCGCCAAATCGAGATCCATCGCATTATCGGATTCGCTGATATTCAGTTTTAATCCCGTGCTTTGTGCCACAGGATTGATGTCATAGGCGGGTGATAGACGCCATCCTTTTCCCGGCTCCAGCAGAAAACCATGGTTACGCAGATGATCGTCCGTATTGGAAACCAGCAGGTTGAAGACGATACGTGCCCAAAGTTCGCGTAAATCCTGATTCGGCTGCGCACCCTGGTTGATCAGTACTGAGGCCAGATCAAGATAGCTGACGCCGGAAGAGGCATCATCGCCATCCTGATGGCCTGTCAGCGTCATCGCTGAGGCAAAGTGTTTACGCAGGCCTTCTGCCGTTCGGTCAAAACGCTTCACTAAAAAACAATGATGGGGATTGGCATAGCGGCGGGCAAGGCTTTCAGGCACATTCAGACCACAGGCTTTTGCCAGCGTATTCACGACCAGCTCCCAGGCGCCGATATCGTATTCATCATTGATACTTGGGAATTTTGCTATCCAAAGATGGCCATCTGGGGCACTGACGCTGGCTTTAGGGCGTGCGCCGCCGAGTGAGCCGCCCGGTGCAATCAGCAACCGTAACCATTCGTCGCCTGTGGCATCCTGATTTTCGCTGTCCTTCTCCAGCGCCCGGCTGGCAGCTTCAAGCTCGCGAATTTGTATGAAAGGAGGGGCTGCGACATCATGACGATCATCGAGAAAATGACCTTCATCATTGAGCCGAAATCGCAGTGCGCCGATACGAAAACTGTCATGCACGCCCAGCAGATAATCTGATTCATAAAGACGCTGACTGGCCGGGGCCATACCTGCTCGTTTTTCGCGTTCCAGCCGTCTTTTCATCAATAAACGCCCCCAGCGATCCGGGCAGGTATCCGCGAAGGCACCAAAAATATCCTGCCCTTGCGCCGGATATTGTGGCCCGGTGAATAAACCTATGCGTGGATCAAGCTGGAGATTGGCGAAATCAGGATGCTCAAGCGCAGCCTGATCATATTCAAAGGCAAAAATTTCCCGCCCTCCGGCTTTATGCACATTGAGAAAACCGATGCGCAGTGGCGATGAGAGTGGTGTCCAGTCAGCATACACGGCGATCCTTACCGTCATTTCTTCGTCCTTTTAGGGTTCTTTTTATCAACGTTCTCATCACCGTGAAGCAGTGACGCTAATGAACCTGCACTCAAAAAATCATCTTTCGCCCAGTCGCTATCCGTATTCGGTTCGACATGTGTTAAATCAGGATTGTCTGAAGGTGCCGTCCGTTTTGATCGGGATTGACGTGCGGCGGGTTTACGGGGGGATAATTTAGCATCCTGCAACTGATGGCCGAACGGATCATCTTTGAGCAGAAAATTCAGGTCTTCCTCTACTCCCAGCACCTGCATAACAGCGAGATACGCCCCGATTGTCACGCCCACGCCGCCCCGTTCAATATTGCGTAATGTCATGGGCACCATGCCTGCGCGTTCTGCGACCTGCGCTGCCGTCAGTTTACGGCGTAGCCTCGCCAGGCGAAGACGATCACCAAACTCAGTCAATAATGATTCAGTTTTCGGAAGCAGCGGTGACGTTTTTCTGGGCATGGGAAGAGCCAATGAGAAGTGTAAACTGATACTATTATGGCGATATTGTCTGAATATCGCCATAATAATTACACTTTTGAGTGCGCGGGTGTGACGCGCAGCGGGATTTCAGGGAGATTTACAACCCTTCCAGCGCCTGCGCCAGATCGGCGATCAGGTCTTCGGTGTCTTCGATACCGATGCTGATACGCACCAGCCCGTCGGTGATCCCGCTCTGACGGCGGATCTCCGGCGCGACGGCGCTGTGGGTGGTGGACGCCGGATGGCAGGCCAGCGAGTCAGTATCGCCGAGCGACACCGCCTGCGTAATGATGCTCAGCTTATCGAGGAAAGTGCGTGCGGCGTTCAGCCCGCCTTTCAGCTCAATCGCCATGATCCCGCCAAACAGTTTCATTTGTTTCGATGCCGTGGCATGCCCCGGATGCTGTTTCAGCCCCGGATAGAACACCGTGTCGACCGCGCTGTGGCCGTCGAGAAACTCCGCCACCGCCTGCGCGCTGAGGGAACTGGCTTCCACGCGCAGCGGCAGCGTTTTCAAACCCCGGATCAGCAAACTGGCTTCGAACGGGCTGAGGCAACCGCCGAACTGTTTCAGGCTCAGGGTGCGGATTGGGGTGATTAACGCCGCAGAACCGGCCACCACGCCGCCGGTCGCATCGCCATGACCGCTGATGTATTTGGTGGCGGAGTGCAGAACGATATCAATGCCCAATTCCAGCGGACGCGTCAGGTACGGCGTGGCAAAGGTGTTATCCGCCACACTCACCGCGCCTGCGGCTTTGGACAGACGGGCGATCTCGGCCAGATCGGCGATATCCAGCCCCGGATTGGCAGGGGTTTCCACCAGCACCACTTTGGTGTTTGCCGTGAATGCCGCTTCCAGCCCGCTGACATCGGTGACGTGAACCGGTTTGATGCCATAACGCGGCAGCAGGTTACGCACCACGCCTTCGGTGCCGCCATACAGCGTGCCGATATGAATGATTTCATCGCCGGGAACCAGCAGGGCAAACAGCGTGGCGCTGATGGCCGCCATGCCACTTGCGCAGGCCACAGCGGTTTCCGCGCCTTCGAGTGCCGCCAGTTTTTGTTCGAAAACACTGACCGTCGGATTGGCGAAACGGCTGTACATATAGCCCGGCTCTTCACCGCTGAAACGGCGAGCACCGCTGTCGAAATCAGGATACGAAAATGCAGAAGAGGCCGTGATAGGCGTCGCGACGGCGCCGGTCTGGGCATCAGGCTGCTGGCCGCCATGAACGGCGAGGGTGCGCATCCCTAGAGAACGTGAAGTGTTCAGATTTTTCATCTTGAAATCCTGTCGATAGTAGGCGGAAATTATATCAAGACTGAGGAAAGGTAGCTTTTTCAACTTAAGAACATTTTCGGCGCAAACTGATCAAGCTGGTTATAAACAGCCTAGTCTGCGCCGGAAAAGAACAAGGGGGTAACGGGGAGAAAATCAGGCTTCGATATCGTGCGGAAAGGTTTTCGACCAGGCTTCAAAGCCGCCGTCCACGCTGTAGACCGATTCGAAACCCTGACCAATCAGGAACTGTGCTGCTCCGCGACTGCTGATGCCGTGATAGCACATCACCAGCACCGGTTTTTTGGCATCGGCCTGTTCCATGAATGCACGCATACTGTCGTTGCTCAGATGGAACGCGCCGGGGGCGTGACCCGCGCCGAACGTCTGAGGGTCACGGATATCGACCATCACGGCTTCGCCGGAGGTCAGGCGGGAATGCGCAAGTTCTACGCTGATTGCTTCAAATTGTTCCATTCTGGTCGTGCCTCATAAAAGGTGATGTCTTCATTCTACCCAATAATTGCACGACGAAGACCAGACAAAGAGAAGGGGTAAGCGTTAAACCAGGATCACTTTCACGCCTTTCTGGCGTAACTGCCCGATGATGTCGCCGTTCGCTTCTTTGCCGGTGATGAGCACATCGATTTGCTCGGTGCGGCTGAACAGCATACCCGCGCGCTGGCCGATTTTGCTGCTGTCGACCAGTACCGCTAAATTCCCGACGTAATTCAGCATCTTCTGCTCGGCCATCGCGGTCAGCATATCGGTTTTGTACAGGCCGTCAGTGGTCAGCCCCGCGCCGCTGGTGAACATCCAGTGTCCGGCATACAGGCTGGCATCGCCGTCTTGGGGTGCCAGCGTAATCGACTGACTTTTATTGTACTGCCCGCCCATGATCACCACGCTCTCGTGCTCCTGCTCAATCAGATAATTGGCCAGCGGCAGATAGTTGGTGATGACCTGAATGTCTTTTCCGCACATTTCACGGCCCAGCAGAAACGCCGTCGAGCCACAGTTAATCACCACGCTTTCACCCGGCTGGCACAGTTCGGCTGCCGCTTTGGCGATGCGCATTTTTTCGTTGAGGTTGTGGGTCTGATGGATGTTCAGCGGTGTCCAGTTCTGGCGTGGCTGATTAACGGCTTCCGCGCCGTTGCGCACTTTACGCAATTTCCCCAGTTCGTTGAGCTTGGTGATGTCACGACGCGCTGTCGCCGGTGAAATATCAAATTGATCAATCACATCTGCGACGGAAATCTGCCCCTGACGTTGCAGGAGATCGAGAATAGCGTTGTGTCGTTGTGGCTCAGTCATGGTGGCTCCGCAGGTAAATAGGTGATTACCGCGTGATTATAAACGAGCATTTAATGCATTCAATCATCATTTGCTGATAAAACCAGCGGGGAATACTTTCCCCGCTGTGAATGCATGACTCTTTTAAGTAAATAATTTTAAAGGAAAGATTTAAAGGGCAAATCGGTTTCTGTGGTGAAACAGTCGTCGAATCCACGCGGGTAGTGATATTCGAAATTGTCTTTGTCATTCGGGTAAGTAAATTTGCCGCCCACCTGCCAGATAAACGGCTTGAAGCCGTATTTCAGGCGATCTTTTTTCATCTCCCACAGCACACGGATTTCCTGCGGATCGGCCTGGAAATTCGACCAGATATCGTGATGGAACGGAATGACCACTTTGGTGTTCAGGGATTCCGCCATGCGCAGCATATCCACGCTGGTCATTTTGTCGGTCACGCCGCGCGGGTTCTCGCCGTAAGAGCCGAGCGCCACGTCAATCTGATACTCGTTGCCGTGTTTGGCGTAGTAGTTGGAATAGTGTGAATCGCCGCTGTGATACAGGTTTCCGCCCGGCGTTTTGAACAGATAATTCACCGCACGCTGATCCATCATGTCCGGCAGCACGCCTGCGGCTTTCTGATCGGCGGGCAGGGTGATCAGCACCGTGCGGTCAAAAGAATCCAGCGCGTGAATTTCCACATCTTTGATCCTGACCACTTTGCCCGGCGTCATCACGATGCAGCGTTCAGCCGGCACGCCCCAGCTCATCCACAAATCCACGCAGGTTTGCGGGCCGATAAAGGGGACGTCGGCAGCGCAGTTTTGCATTACGGCGGCGGCGACGTTCACATCGATATGATCGTTATGATCGTGGGTGGAGAGCACGGCGTCGATCTCGCGGATCGCGAAGGGATCGAGCACAAACGGCGTGGTGCGCAGATTCGGCTGGAGCTTCTTCACACCGGCCATGCGTTGCATCTGGTGGCCGGTTTTCATCAGCGGGCTGCTGTGATTTTGCTTGCCGACGCCGCACCATAAATCGACACAGATATTCGCGCCGCCCTCAGATTTCAGCCAGATCCCCGTACAGCCCAGCCACCACATGGCAAAGGTGCCCGGCGCGACCTTTTCCTGCTCAATTTCTTCGTTTAACCAGGTGCCCCATTCCGGGAACGTACTGAGGATCCAGGACTCGCGGCTGATCGTTTCTACTTTGCTCATGGTATTCCCTCATCTGAGTTGGGTTTGAAATAAGACGTCATAATAAATCATTTAATGATTAATCATGATTTATTGATGAGGAAGTTATCACCGAAAAAGTGTCATGACAATGATTTTAAGGCGGGTTTTTTGAGCATGAATAAAAACGTTTGAGAAGGGGTATTCAGCCGGATTCGCATTATTTAATAAGATAATAAGTCATTATGGTATTGAAATTATTCATGAATATGAGGTTTTTTAGCCAGGTGGCTATTTACCCTGATGACGATATCTTGCGAGACTGCTCACAAATAATCATTGTGAATCTTTATCTGATTCGATGTGAGCATTAGAGTGCGTCTGTCCCTCACTTCGCCGCGCGTTGTGCAGCGCCGGGAAGATCAAACAAGGTCAGACGGAGAGTCTTATGGAATTCCTCTACACCATCTTCACCGTATTTTTTAATCAGGTAATGACCAACGCGCCGTTGCTGCTGGGTATAGTGACCATGCTGGGTTACATCCTGCTCAGGAAGAGCGCGACGGTGATCATCAAAGGCACCATTAAAACCATTATCGGCTTTATGTTGTTGCAGGCGGGGTCCGGTATTCTGACCGGCACCTTTAAACCGGTGGTGGCAAAACTTTCAGAGGTTTACCACATCAACGGTGCGATCTCTGACACCTACGCCTCGATGATGGCGACGGTCGAGCGCATGGGCGAGGCTTACAGCTGGGTCGGTTATGCGGTGCTGATCGCCCTCGGGCTGAATATCCTGATGGTGGTTTTCCGCCGTATTACCGGCATTCGCACCATCATGCTCACCGGCCACATCATGTTCCAGCAGGCGGGGCTGATTGCGGTGTTCTTCTTCATCATGGGCTATCCGATGTGGACCACCATCTGGTCGACGGCGATCCTGGTGTCGCTGTACTGGGGCATTACGTCGAACATGATGTACAAACCGACGCAGTCCGTGACGGAAAACAGCGGTTTCTCCATCGGGCATCAGCAGCAGTTCGCCTCGTGGATCGCCTGTAAAATCGCGCCCTATCTCGGCAAGAAAGAAGACAGCGTGGAGGACCTGAAACTGCCGGGCTGGCTGAATATCTTCCACGACAATATTGTCTCAACTGCCATCGTCATGACCGTGTTCTTCGGCATTATTCTGTGCTCCTTCGGCCTCGACACCCTGCAGCAAATGGCCGGTAAAACCCACTGGACGATTTACATCCTGCAAACCGGTCTGATGTTTGCGGTGGCGATCTTCATCATTATTCAGGGCGTGCGCATGTTCGTCGCTGAACTGACCGAAGCCTTTAACGGCATCTCCCAACGCTTAATTCCCGGTGCCGTGCTGGCGATCGACTGCGCGGCAATCTACAGCTTTGCGCCGAACGCCGTGGTCTGGGGCTTTATGTGGGGCACCATCGGCCAGCTGATTGCCGTCGCCATTCTGTTTGGCCTCGGCTCATCCATCATGATCATCCCCGGTTTCATCCCGATGTTCTTCTCCAACGCCACCATCGGCGTGTTTGCCAACCACTTCGGCGGCTGGCGAGCGGCGCTGAAAATTTGTCTGGTGATGGGGATGATCGAAATCTTCGGCTGCGTCTGGGCCATCAAACTCACCGGCCTGAGCGCCTGGATGGGCATGGCTGACTGGTCGATTCTGGCACCGCCAATGATGCAGGGCTTCTTCAGCATCGGGATGGCCTTTATGGGCATCATCGCGGTGATCGCACTGTTGTACATGTTCTTCGCCGGTCGCACATTGCGCGCAGAAGAAGATGCGGAAAAACAAACGCTTAATCAATCTACTTCACATTAATCAACGAGGTTCCCATGACAGTACGAATTCTGGCGGTATGCGGTTGCGGGCAAGGCAGTTCGATGATCATGAAGATGAAAATCGGCCAGTTCCTGACGCAGGAAGGCGTGGATCACACCATGAACAGTTGCGCGGTGGGGGAATACAAATCAGAGCTGGGCGGCGCCGATATTATTGTCGCCTCCACGCACGTGGCGGATGAAATCACCGTCAGCGGCAACAAATACGTGGTCGGCGTGCGCAACATGCTGTCGGCGGCAGATTTCGGCCCGAAAGTGATGGAAGTGATCAACGCGCACTTTCCGTCGTCGCTGAAAAAGTAAGGAGCGCTGTATGAAACTGCGAGATTCGCTGGCTGAAAACAACTCGATTCGCCTCAACGCAGAAGCCGAAACCTGGCAGGAAGCGGTGAAAATCGGCGTCGATATGCTTGTGGACGCCGGTGTGGTCGAGCCGCGTTATTACCAGGCAATTTTGGATGGCGTGAAACAGTTCGGGCCGTATTTCGTGATAGCGCCGGGGCTGGCGATGCCGCATGGCCGCCCGGAAGAAGGCGTCCTGAAAACCGGTTTTGCGCTGGTGACCCTGAAAACGCCGCGGGTGTTCAACCACGAGGATAACGATCCGGTGGATATCCTCATCACGCTGGCGGCGGTGGATGCCAACGCCCATCAGGAAATCGGCATCATGCAGGTGGTGAACCTGTTTGATGACGAAGCCAATTTTGACCGCCTGCGCGCCTGTACTACCGCGCAGCAGGTGCTGGATTTGATCGACCAGACTTCCGCCGCGGCGGTTCACTAATTCGTTAGCAGAGAAGGAATTCAATATGTCTCATTCATTACCGATGTTGCAGGTGGCGCTGGATAACCAGTCGATGGACGACGCCTACAAAACCACGCGCCTGATCGCCAGCGAAGTCGACATCATCGAAGTCGGCACCATTTTATGCGTCGCCGAAGGCGTGCGGGCGGTGCGTGATTTGAAAGCGCTGTATCCGGAAAAAATCGTGCTGGCCGATGCCAAAATCGCCGATGCCGGAAAAATCCTCTCGCGCATGTGCTTTGAAGCCAACGCCGACTGGGTGACGGTGATTTGCTGCGCCGACATCAACACCACCAAAGGCGCGCTGGAAGTGGCGAAGGAATTTAACGGCGACGTGCAGATTGAACTGACCGGTTACTGGACGTGGGAACAGGCGCAGGAATGGCATGACGCCGGTATTCAGCAGGTGGTTTATCACCGCAGCCGCGATGCTCAGGCCGCCGGTGTGGCGTGGAGTGATGCCGATATCACCGCCATCAAACGCCTGTCGGATATGGGCTTTAAAGTGACCATTACCGGTGGGCTGGCGCTGGAAGATTTGCCGCTGTTTAAAGACATTCCGGTCCACGTTTTCATCGCCGGTCGCAGTATCCGCGATGCCAAAGATCCGGTTGACGCGGCGCGTCAGTTCAAAAAATCCATCAGCCAGCTCTGGGGCTAAGGAATCTCGCATGATGCATAAAGCCGTTCCACTCGGTATCTATGAAAAAGCCCTGCCTGCGGGCGAAGACTGGCTGATGCGCCTGACGCTGGCGAAAGAGCTGGGCTTCGATTTCGTTGAAATGTCGGTAGATGAAACCGATCACCGGCTGGCGCGGCTTGACTGGTCACGCGAGCAACGCCTGCTGGTGGTCGATGCGATTTCGCGCACCGGCATCCGCATTCCCTCGATGTGCCTGAGCGCGCACCGGCGGTTTCCGCTCGGCGCAGAAGACGATGAAACCCGCAATCAGGGTCTGGACATCATGCGCAAAGCCATCGTGCTGGCGCAGGATCTCGGCATCCGCGTGATCCAGCTCGCCGGTTATGACGTTTATTACCAGCAGGCCAACGACCACACCCGCGAACGTTTCCGCGACGGCTTGCAGGAGTCGGTCGAAATGGCCAGCCGCGCGCAGGTGACGCTTGCGATGGAAATCATGGATTACCCGCTGATGAATTCCATCAGCAAAGCCTTGGGTTACACGCATTACCTGAATAACCCGTGGTTCCAGCTTTACCCGGATATCGGCAATTTGTCGGCGTGGGATAACGACGTGCAGATGGAACTGGCGAGCGGCGCGGGGCACATCGTCGCCGTGCACATTAAAGACACGCAGCCCGGCGTATTCAAAAACGTGCCCTTCGGCAGCGGGGTGGTGGAGTTCGAGCGCTGCTTTGAAACGCTGCAAAAAAGCGGTTATCGCGGGCCGTACCTGATCGAAATGTGGAGCGAAACGGCCGCCGATCCGATGCAGGAAGTGCGCAACGCCCGCGCCTGGGTGGTGGATAAAATGCAGAAAGCCGGGCTGAACATGGAGGAAACCGTATGACGGATGCTCTGAAACAACGCGTATTTGAAGCCAACATGGCGCTGCCCGCTTACGGTCTGGTGACCTTTACGTGGGGAAACGTCAGCGGGATTGACCGCGAGCGCGGGCTGGTGGTCATCAAGCCGAGCGGCGTGGAATACGAAAGCATGCAGGCCAGCGATATGGTGGTGCTGAATCTGCAAGGCGACGTCGTGGAAGGGCATTACACCCCTTCCTCCGACACCGCCACGCATCTCGAACTTTACGCCCGTTTTCCGCAGCTTGGCGGCATCGTGCATACCCATTCCACCTACGCGACCTCATGGGCGCAGGCTGGCGTGGCCATCCCGCCGCTCGGTACCACGCATGCGGATTATTTCGCCGGTGCGGTGCCGTGCACCCGGCCTTTATCGCGTCAGGAAGTGGGCGGCGAATATGAACTGGAAACCGGCAAAGTGATCGCCGCAGCGCTGAGCGGCATCGACCCGCTGCACATGCCGGGCATTCTGGTCGCCCAGCACGGCCCGTTCTGCTGGGGCAGCACGCCGGAACAGGCGGTACACAACGCCGTGGTGCTGGAAGAAGTCGCGAAAATGGCGTGGATCACCGGTTCCATCCGGCGTAACCAAACCCCGATGGACGACTATTTGCTGCAAAAACACTTCAGCCGCAAACACGGGCCGGATGCCTATTACGGACAGAAATAATGGCACGGAGATGCCCTTAAAATGCCCCCCCGGCCCCCCCTTCGAAGGTGGGGGTTGGATGGGGCTTAAGGGTATCTCCGGCTAACCCGACATTATCCCTTCGACATGATTTCATGCATTTTTCCTCATCCCCGCAGTGAGCTTTTTTCCGGCATAGGGTTTATACATAAAGATGCCCAGATCACATTTTTTAGCGCAACCAGGCTTTTTCTCACGGAAGTATTCCGTCCCTCAGACAGAAAAGAGACTGCCCTTATGTCGAAGATCACGTTCAAGCAGGATGTTTTTTTGGCGGCGCTCACCCGCCAGTGGCAAGCGTTCGGACTCACTTGTGCCACGGATATGACCCGGCATCAGTGGTGGCATGCGGTCAGTGCTGCCGTCGCCGAACAGTTACCGCCGCAAAGCGATACCGTCACTAGCAAAAGCAAAAAAATCACCCGCCACGTTAACTACATTTCGATGGAGTTTCTGGTCGGGCGGCTGACCGGCAACAATCTGATTAACCTCGGCTGGTACGAGAAAATTGCCGGGGCACTGGAATCTTTCGATATCAATCTGACCGACCTGCTGGAAGAAGAAATCGACCCGGCGCTCGGCAACGGCGGCCTCGGGCGTCTGGCAGCCTGTTATCTCGATGCGATGGCCTCGGTCGGGCAGCCGGGGATCGGCTACGGCCTGAACTATCAGTACGGTTTGTTCCGCCAGCGCTTTGTGGATGGCAAACAGAAAGAGTCGCCGGATGACTGGCACCGCAGCGAATACCCGTGGTTCCGCCACAACAGTTCGCTGGCGGTCAGCGTCGGGATCGGCGGGAAAATCGTGAAAGATGAGCAGGGTGTTCCGCGCTGGGAGCCGGAGTTTACGCTGCGTGGCGAAGCCTGGGATCTGCCGGTGATGGGATATCGCAACGGCATCACGCAGCCGCTGCGTTTATGGGAAGCCACGCATCCGCATCCGTTTGATCTCGAAAAATTTAATGACGGCGAGTTTCTGAAAGCGGAACAGCAGGGCGTGGATGCGGCGAAACTTACCAAAGTGCTCTACCCGAACGACAATCATCAGGCCGGTAAACGTCTGCGCCTGATGCAGCAGTATTTCCAGTGTGCCTGCTCGGTGGCCGATATCCTGCGGCGTCATCATTTCCTTGGCCGAAAAATCAGCGAGCTGCCGGATTATGAAGTTATCCAGCTCAACGATACGCACCCAACCATCGCCATTCCTGAAATGCTGCGCGTATTGCTCGACGAGCATCAGCTGAGCTGGAATGACGCGTGGCACATCACCAGCCGCACGTTTGCCTACACCAACCACACCCTGATGCCGGAAGCGCTGGAAACCTGGGACGAAAGTCTGGTGCGCAGCCTGTTGCCGCGCCATTTCCAGATCATTAAGCAAATTAACGCCAACTTTAAGAAACTGGTCAGCAAAGAGTGGCCGGGCGATGAAGCGGTGTGGGCGAAGCTGGCGGTGCATCACGACAAACAGGTGCGCATGGCGAACCTGTGCGTGGTTGCCGGTTTTGCGGTCAATGGTGTCGCGGCGCTGCACTCGGATCTGGTGGTGAAAGATTTGTTCCCGGAATATCACCAGCTTTGGCCGGAAAAATTCCACAACGTCACCAACGGCATCACGCCGCGTCGCTGGCTGAAACAGTGTAATCCGGCGCTGTCTGCGCTGATTGATGACCGCCTGAAAACCGACAGCTGGGTCACGGATCTCGATGCGCTGAAAGGGCTGGAAGACGGCATCAAAGACAAAAAATTCTGTAAGCAGTACCGCAACATCAAGCATGACAACAAAGTGCGGCTGGCGGAATACGTCTGGCAGCGCATGGGCATCAGGCTCAATCCGGACGCGATTTTCGATGTGCAGATCAAACGCCTGCACGAGTACAAACGTCAGCACCTCAACCTGCTGCACATTCTTTCGCTTTACCGCCAGATCCGTGACAACCCGAAACTCGACATCGTGCCGCGCGTGTTCCTGTTCGGTGCCAAAGCCGCCCCCGGTTATTACCTCGCCAAAAACATTATCTATGCGATCAATCAGGTGGCGGAGAAGATCAACAATGATCCGATCGTCGCGGATCGTATCAAAGTGGTGTTCATTCCCGATTACTGCGTGTCGGTGGCGGAACTGATGATCCCGGCTGCGGACGTCTCCGAGCAGATTTCAACGGCGGGTAAGGAAGCCTCGGGCACCGGCAACATGAAACTGGCGCTCAATGGCGCGCTGACCGTCGGAACGCTCGACGGCGCAAACGTCGAAATTGCCGAACAGGTCGGCGAGGACAACATCTTTATCTTTGGCCTGACGGTCGATGAAGTGAAAGCGCAGCTGAAAAAAGGCTACAAGCCGAAAGCGCTGGTGAAAAAAGACAAACACCTCAAAGCCATTCTCGACGAACTGGCCAGCGGCTTTTATGCCAATGGCGATAAAAAAGCGTTCGATCTGATGCTGAACAGCCTGCTCGATGGCGGTGATCCGTATCTGGTGCTGGCGGATTTCGCCGAATACTGCGAGGCGCAAAAACAGGTGGATGCGCTTTACCGTAACGCCGACGAATGGACGCGCCGTGCGCTGCTCAATACGGCGCGCGTCGGGATGTTCAGCGCCGACCGTTCCATTCGCGATTACCAGCAGCGTATCTGGCAGGCCAAACGTTAGGAGCCGACATGGAGGATAAGCAACTCGTTGAGGCCGCGCGCCGGGCCGGGATTTTGGACAGTTTTATTAATATGGCGGATGACGTGGAAACGGTGTCCGATGATACCCGCGCCGCCTTGCTGGCGGCGATGGGACGGGATCCGGCGGATGAAGAGGACGTTACGCCGGTGCCGCCGGTGAAAGTCTTTACCCAGGGCCAAAAAATACTGCTGACGCCGGAAGGCAGCGGCGCATTTCGCTGGCAGCTGACGCAGGAAAATGGTGCGCAGTCGCAGGGCGATCTTGCGCCGGGCAATGCGCTGAACTTAGGTGCGGCGCTGCCCGCCGGCTATCACCAGCTGACGTTATCGCAAAACGGCAACGTCTGGCACTGCCGGATCATCGTAGCCCCTTCTCGCTGTTATGAGCCTGAGGCCCTGCTGGCCGGGGAAAAACTGTGGGGCGCGACGGTTCAGCTTTATACGCTGCGCTCGGAAAATAACTGGGGCGTGGGCGATTTTGGCGATCTGAAAAAGATGGTCGAAGAAGTCGGAAAACGCGGTGGGGCATTTGTCGGGCTGAACCCGATCCATGCGCTGTACCCTGCCAATCCGCTGAGCGCCAGCCCGTACAGCCCGTCGTCCCGCCGCTGGCTGAACCTGACGTACATCGACGTCAATGCGGTGGAAGAATTCACCGCCAGCAGCGAGGCACAACGCTGGTGGCATGCCCTCGACACGCACGACGCGTTATTGCAGGCGCGCAGCACGGAGTTTGTCGATTATCCACGGGTGATGGCGCTGAAATCGGCGGCGCTGACACTGGCCTGGCCGCTGTTTTGCGCACTGCCGGAAAACAGCCCGCGTAAGCAGGATTTCCGCCGTTTCGTCGACGCGGGTGGTGACAGTTTGCGGCAACAGGCGCTGTTCGACGCGCTGCATGTGCATCTGCGCGATCTGGATTTAGGCCAGTGGGGCTGGCCGGTGTGGCCCGATGCCTATCGCGATGCCAGAGGCGCCGACGTGACCGAATTCAGCGAGCGTTACGCCAGCGAAATTGAATTTTATATGTGGCAGCAGTGGCTGGCGCATGCGCAGTTTTCAGATTGTTATCAGCGCAGCGTTGAGCTGAACATGCCCATCGGCTTGTACCGTGATTTAGCGGTCGGCGTGGCAGAAGGCGGGGCAGAAACCTGGTCGGATCCGGCGCTGTATTGCCTGAATGCCACCATCGGCGCGCCGCCGGACATTCTCGGGCCGCAGGGGCAGAACTGGGGCCTGCCGCCCATTGATCCGCATGAAATGAAAGCCCGCGCCTATCAGCCGTTTATTGATTTGCTGCGCGCGAATATGGCGGAATGCGGCGCACTGCGTATCGATCACGTCATGGGATTACTGCGTTTGTGGTGGATACCGGCAGATCAGGAGGCGGGAAATGGCGCGTATGTTCGTTATCCGCTGGAAGATTTGCTCGGCGTGCTGGCGCTGGAAAGCCAGCGGCATAAGTGCATGGTGATTGGTGAAGACCTCGGCACCGTGCCGAAAGAGATTGTCACCAGCCTGCGCGACAGCGGCGTCTATTCCTACAAAGTGCTGTATTTCGAGCACGATAAACACTTCGTCTACCGGCCACCGGAAGACTATGTTTCGCAGGCGATGGCAACGGTCACCACGCACGATTTACCGACGTTGCGCGGCTACTGGGAAGGCGGCGATTTAACGCTGGGGGCGTCTCTCGGGGTTTACCCGGATCCACAGGTTTTGGAGAAACTGCGCGGGGAGCGTGAACACAGCAAGCAGGGGTTGCTCAATGCGCTGCATCTTGAACATTGCGTACCGAAAACCACACCCCGCAAGGCTGAACATATGCCGATGAGCCCGGTGCTGAATCACGGGCTACAAGGGTATCTGGCAGGCAGCGCCAGCGCGTTACTCGGCCTGCAACCGGAGGACTGGCTGGATATGGCGACGCCGGTCAATGTGCCGGGTACCAATGCTGAATATCCCAACTGGCGCCGCAAACTGACGCGAACGCTGGAGGAGATGTTTGGCGATGAGGAGATTGACGCGCTGCTCCGTGAGGTGAACCAGCGCAGGCAGGCATAAAAAAAGCACCCAACGGAAGGGTGCTTTTTGCATTCTGGCTGATCAACGGAGGATCAGTAGAACGAGTGCTCGCCGCGCTGGTGTTCGGTCAGATCGCGAACGCCTTTCAGCTCAGGGAAGTTTTGCAGCAGTTCTTTCTCGATGCCGTCTTTCAGGGTGACATCAATCATTGAACAGCCGTTACAGCCGCCGCCGAATTGCAGGATAGCGATGCCGTCGTCGGTGATTTCCATCAGGGAAACACGGCCGCCGTGGCTGGCTAACTGCGGGTTGATCTGTGACTGCAGCTGGTATTCAACACGTTCCATCAGCGGCGCATCATCAGACACTTTACGCATTTTCGCGTTCGGCGCTTTCAGCGTCAGCTGGGAACCAAGCTGGTCGGTAACGAAGTCGATCACCGCGTCCTGCAGATAAGGCGCGCTTAATTCATCGATGAAAGCAGACAGCTTTTCGAACTTCAGTTCGGTATCCGTCGCTTCAACCGCGTCGGGTGGGCAATAGGAGACACCGCACTCTGCGGTTGGCGTACCCGGATTGATCACGAATACGCGGATTTGGGTGCCTTCTTCCTGGTTTGCCAGCAGTTTGGCAAAGTGCTCTTGGGCAGCATCGGTAACAAGGATCATAACATTAGCTCAATAGTTGACTATTCCAGTTGGTTATAATACGCCCTTTGCATTTACCCGTCATCCCTCGTGTGACCAGTGTGTTAGCAGCCTGTGCTTAAACTTACAGCGTGCGGCAAATACAGCCAATTTGCAGCGAGGCAATTCCCTGTTTTTGCAGGATTTTACCGATTTCTTTCACCGTGCTGCCGGTGGTGACCACGTCGTCGATCAGCATCACGTGCTTATTTCTCAGGTTTTCATGGCAGCTAAATGCCTTGCGCAGATTCCACTTCCTTTCCAGCTCAGTCAGGCTTTGCTGCGGGGGCGTGCGCCGGTCGCGGCTGAGTGCTGCGGGGCGATAATCGCAGTGCAGCCAGCGCGCAAGCGGGCGGGCGAGCAGTTCACTTTGATTATACCCGCGTGAGAAATACCGCTTCTGATGCAGCGGTACGCTGAGCATCACATCCGGTCGCGGCAGCCGGTTTTCACGCCAGCGCGCCTGCCAGCGCAATAAAAGCAGGCGTGCGAGGGCGGTATCCAGCTCAGGCTGTCTGGAGAATTTCAGCCGCAGCACCAGCCCGCTGACCGGCATCTCGTACGGACAGGCGAAGATCATCGCATCCCACGGCGGCGGCTTAAGCAGGCAGCGCCCGCAATCGATATGTCCGCCGGAGGAGGGCAATCCGCAGCGCGGGCAGCAGGGCGGGGCGGCGGGCAACGTTTTCAGACACAGACTGCATATTCCCTGTACCGCCAGATGCAGCGGACACTGGCATAGCCAACAGCGGCTGGCAATTGTTAGCATAGTGGCGGGTTCCTTTTGCCAATCAGACAGACACGGACAATACGCTATGAACACGCTTTACCGGGAAACAATCGGCGAAGGAGATCGCCATCTTGTGCTGCTTCACGGATGGGGGCTGAACGCCGAAGTGTGGCGTTACACCGCAGAGCGACTTGCGCCGCATTTTTGTCTGCATCTGATCGACCTGCCGGGCTATGGCCGCAGTGAGGGTTTCGGGGCAATGACGCTGGACGCGATGGCGGAAACTGTTCTGGAGGTCGCGCCGGAAAAAGCGTCGTGGCTCGGTTGGTCAATGGGCGGGCTGGTCGCCAGCCAGATTGCGCTGAGCGCGCCCGCGCGGGTGGAAAAACTGATCACCGTGGCGTCGTCACCGTGCTTTTCAGCGCATGAAGCGTGGCCGGGCATCCGCCCTGACGTGTTGCAGGGTTTCCAGCATCAGCTGAGTGAAGATTTTCAGCGCACGGTCGAGCGTTTTCTGGCGTTGCAAACCCTGGGCAGCGACAGCGCCCGGCAGGATGCGCGTCTGCTGAAATCCATTGTGCTGGGCCAGCCCATGCCTTCGGTCGACGTGCTGAACGGCGGGCTGGAGATCTTACGCAACGTCGATTTACGCCAGCCGATGGCCGCTCTGACCGCGCCTGTGCTGCGAATTTATGGCGCGCTCGACGGTCTGGTTCCGCGCAAAGTGGTGCCGCTGCTGGATGCGCTGTGGCCTGAGTCCCGCTCCGAAATCATTAATAAGGCAGCGCATGCCCCTTTTGTCTCTCACCCCGAGGTTTTTTGTTCACTCGTTGAAGACTTCCTGATGACAAAATGAAAGAGGATGTAAAAATATTTTTCAAATTTCTGGATAATTTCCAAAGGTGACCAATACTTAAGCCGATAATGACGGAGTGAGTGGCAAGCGTAAGTTGTTACGCCTGCCTGTTTGCGTCTCTGGGGAGTTTACTGGTGTTTAACCATGAAGGTCATGCCAGCGCATTCGCACCTGCCGTTTATATCCTGACTGCTTTCTTGGAAAACTATTCATCTAATTTAGAGGTAATGTCATGAAATCTAATAAAATTATCGTTGCGGCAATGCTGACCGGGTTATTCTCAATCAATGCAATGGCAGCTGAGATGATCAGCAAAGAAGACGCAAAGGATAAGGGTTACACCAGCCTGGGCGTGGTCACCACCAGCAACGAATACACCGCGCCAATGGATGCTAAAGAAGAGCTGTCCAAACTGGCTGATGAGAAAGGCGGCAAATATTATGTCGTGATCGCGGCACAAGAGAAAAAGAAAATCACCGCAACGGCTGAAGTCTTCAAATAATCCGTCCGTTCTGCACTACATTCCGGGGATGCCACTGCGCATCCCTTTTTATTTCCTGATATTTGTGCGCCATCCCCCTTTCTGAATTCCTCATTCCCCTGATTTATCGACGATATTTTTAATCATTACTCTGAGAGTAACGAAGTGTCAGAGCACTTTATTGATGGAAATGCCCCCGATTCCTACACTTAACCCGTTACCTAAACAGGTCAAATGTGATGCAACCGCCACTTGACTGAACTTCCCTCCGTTCTGCTCTTTCGTCACGCCGGGAAGGTTTCAGCAAGCGCAACCCAGGGAGGTTTGGCATGCCGCAACATCCGCAGACCACGAAAGCGTGGGACACCCGCCGCAATGAAAAACAACGGCGTCTCGACAGTGTCCGTGCCGTGGCAGAGGGTAAAGTGTTACCCACCGATAAAATTATTCCTATCCTCGAAGCGCTGATTGCCTCCGGCGACCGCGTAGTGATGGAAGGGAATAACCAGAAACAAGCTGATTTCCTTTCCCGCTCGCTGGCGCAGGTGAACCCTGAAAAACTGCATGATTTACATATGATCATGCCAAGCGTCAGCCGCGCCGAACATCTGGATCTCTTTGAACGCGGCATCGCCCGCAAACTCGATTTCGCTTTCTCCGGCCCGCAAAGCCTGCGCATCGCGCAACTGCTGGAAGACGGTCAGATGGAAATCGGGTCGATTCACACCTATATCGAGCTCTATTCCCGCCTGTATGTCGATCTGGTGCCGAACATCGCGCTTATCGCCGCCTTCAAGGCTGACCGTAAAGGGAATCTCTACACCGGCGCGAGTACGGAAGATACGCCAGCGCTGGTCGAAGCCGCCGCCTTTAAAAACGGTATCGTGATTGCCCAGGTGAACGAACTGGTTGAAGAGGACTGCGATCTGCCACGCGTGGATATTCCGGGCGACTGGATTGATTTCGTGGTTGTCGCTGACAAGCCGTTCTTCATCGAACCACTGTTCACCCGCGATCCGCGCCTGATTAAACCGGTTCACGTGCTGATGGCGATGATGGCCATCAAAGGCATCTACGCCAAACACAATGTGCAGTCGCTGAACCACGGTATCGGTTTTAACACCGCCGCCATCGAACTGCTGCTGCCGACCTACGGCGAACAGCTCGGCCTGCGCGGCAAAATCTGCAAACACTGGACGCTGAACCCGCATCCGACGCTGATCCCTGCCATTGAAAGCGGCTGGGTGGATACCGTTCACTGTTTCGGTGGCGAGCTGGGGATGGAAGAGTATATCCGCGCCCGTCCGGACGTGTTCTTCACCGGTTCCGACGGCTCCATGCGTTCTAACCGCGCGTTCTGCCAGATGGCCGGTCAGTACGCGGTAGACATGTTCATCGGTTCCACCTTGCAGGTTGATGGCCTGGCTAACTCCTCAACCGTGACCCGTGGACGTCTGGCCGGTTTCGGTGGCGCGCCAAACATGGGGCATGACCCGCATGGCCGTCGTCACGCCACGCCAGCCTGGCTGGATATGATTGAAGAGCCGGATCCAATGGCACGCGGTAAAAAACTGGTCGTACAGATGGTGGAAACCTTCCAGGCCGGTGGCAAACCGACGTTTGTTGAGAAACTCGAAGCGGTCGATGTGGGTAAAGAATCCGGTATGCCGCTGGCGCCGGTGATGATTTACGGCGACGACGTGACGCACGTGCTGACCGAAGAAGGCATCGCGTACCTCTATCGCGCCCGTTCTCTGGAAGAACGCCGTGCGATGGTCGCCGCCGTGGCCGGGATCACTGACATCGGTCTGGGCGTTGATGCTAAACGCGTCGCTGACCTGCGCCGTCAGGAACTGGTGGTCTTCCCGGAAGACATGGGCATCCGCCGCACCGACGCCACCCGTTCATTACTGGCGGCTGGCAGCGTGAGCGATCTGGTTGACTGGTCCGGCGGTTTGTACAACCCGCCCGCTAAATTCCGTAGCTGGTAATCATGATGCCGCAGACTTTAACGATTGGCGCTGTACTCACAGCACAAGAGCTGGCCGAAAGGCTGGCAGAAACGGCGACGCAGGCGCTGATCGACGAAGCGCGGCTTAGCCCGAAACCAGGGCTGGTAGACAGCCGGAGTTCCGGCGCACATCAGGATTTAACCCTTGATCTGATGGTGCGCTCGGCGCGCAGTCTGACGTCCACGTTCTATTTGCTGGCTTTACACAGCTGGCAGCGCCCGGCGGATATCGCCCTGCGTCAGGAAGTGGGCCGTCTGGGCCGTGCGGGAGAAGCGCTGATGATGGCGGAAACCGGCGGCGTGAACACGCACCGGGGCGCTATCTGGGCGATGGGGCTGCTGGTCAGTGCGATCGCCATGCAGCCGGAAGATCTCCAGCCGCTGCATATTGCGCAGCGCGCCGCGAAAATTGCGGCGTTGCCCGACGCATTCAGCCCGAAAAAATTCAGTAAAGGTGCGCACGCCGTGCAGCGTTATCAGGTGCCCGGTGCGCGTGAAGAGGCTCAGGGGGCATTCCCGCACATTCTCCATTGTGCGCTGCCGCAGCTCCATCACAGCCGGGCTCGCGGTGCCAGCGAAAGCGAAGCACAGGTCGATGCCTTACTGGCGGTCATGGCCCGGCTTTCCGATACCTGCGTGTTGTCACGCGGCGGATTACCGGCGCTGCACGCCATGCATCAGGGCGCGCAGGCCGTGCTCGATGCCGGCGGGATGAGAACGATGGCGGGCAAACAGTTATTACGCCATCTCGAGCACCGCATGCTGGCCGACAACACATCACCCGGTGGTGCCGCCGATTTACTGGCCGCGACGCTGTTTCTTGACCGCGTCAGCGTGGCCTGAACCGGATACGCATTAACTAACATCAGTACAAAGAGGTGTTATGGAACGTTTTGAATTTAATTACCCGGCGGCAAAACCGCTGGCAGGCCGCGCCGAAGCAGGCGTGGTAGGTTCCGGCGATTTAGAAGCGCTGTATGAACCAAAAACAGTCAATGAGCTGAACATTATCGTCACCACCTCGGTCGACGGCAGCCATACCTTATGGCAGAACTTTTTTGACCGTCTGAGCTCCCTGCGTGAATTACCGGCCGGGCGTCTCGACATCAATGATTTTGGCGCCACACCAGGGGTTGCCCGTCTGCGTATCGAACAGGTCTTTGAGGAGGCTGAACATGCAAACTGATGCTGATCAGAGCTTTATCGAACTGAGTGCCCGTCAGCGCGCCCGCAAACTGCTGGATGCCGGGACTTTCCGTGAACTGCTTGGCCCGTTTGAACGCATTATGTCTCCTTGGCTGGAACCGCAGGGCATCGTTCCGCAGGCCGACGACGGCATGGTGGTCGCCAAAGGCCAGATTAACGGCCAGCCCGCCGTGGTTGTGGCGATTGAAGGCAGCTTCCAGGGCGGCAGCATGGGCGAAGTGTCCGGGGCCAAAATGGCCGCTGCGCTGGAAATGGCCGCAGAAGATAACCGCAACGGCATCCCGACGCAGGCGGTTCTGCTGCTCGAAACCGGCGGTGTGCGTTTGCAGGAAGCCAATCTGGGGCTGGCGGCGATCGCGGATATTCATGCCGCTATCGTTGATTTACGCCGCTACACGCCGGTGATTGGCGTGGTGGCTGGTACCGTCGGTTGCTTTGGCGGGATGTCGATTGCCGCTGCGCTGTGCAGTTATCTGATTGTCACCCGTGAAGCCCGTCTGGGTCTGAACGGCCCGCAGGTTATCGAACAGGAAGCCGGTATCGATGAATACGATTCCCGCGACCGTCCGTTTATCTGGAGCATGACCGGTGGCGAAGTGCGTTATCACAGCGGCTTTGTGGATGCACTGGTGAAAGATTCCCTCGCACAGGTGAAATCAAACGTGCTGGACTTCATTAAAAAAGGCGTTCCGGCCACACACCGTTCTGATAATTATGATTATTACCTGCCAAAACTGACCGGTTTTGACACCGCGCAGCAGGCCAGCCGTGATGTGACGGAAGCCCTGTTTAACCGGGAGGATCGCGCATGAGCACTATCAACAGCAACGCAGCCAGCCGGGGTGATTACTGGTTCGCACAACTGACCAAAGACGCCACACCGGTTAGCGGTCTTTGCCCTTCCGTGAAAGCGGCCGACGGCAAAATGAATGACCAGACCGTGCGCTTCATCGCCGTGGTGCCGGACAAAAATAACCAGTATCCGCGTGCGGCGGGCGGCGAAGTCGGCTTGCTCGAAGGCTGGAATCTGGCAAAAGTGGTCAACGACGTGATTGACGCTGACGCTAACGCCAGCATCAAACGCGCCATCGTGGCGGTGATCGATGTGCCAAGTCAGGCGTATGGCCGCCGCGAAGAGGCGTTCGGTATCCATCAGGCGCTGGCCGGTGCCGCGGGCGCTTACGCCAAAGCACGACTGGCCGGGCATCCTGTCATCGGGCTGATTGTCGGCAAAGCGATGTCCGGTGCGTTTCTGGCGCACGGTTATCAGGCCAACAAACTGATCGCCTTTAAAAACAACGGCGTGATGATCCATGCGATGGGGAAAGAATCCGCCGCACGAATCACCTTACGCTCCGTGGAGGCGCTGGAAAAACTGGCCGCCACCATTCCACCGATGGCTTACGACATCGAAAACTACGCCACGCTGGGCCTGCTGTCGCAATTACTCGACATTGCAGACCCGGACAACGCCACGCCTGACGATATCGCCCGTGTCGAAAACACGGTCTGGCAAAACATCCAGGACGCACGCAAAGAAGGCGTTAGCCTCAGCAATCGTCTGGGTGCAGAAAATCGCGCAAGTTCGCAGCGCGTTCGCCAGCAGATGCGCCAGGAATGGTAATTCATTCATAACTTTCAGTCTCAACCGGTAACGCACCTGCAAACAGCGTGACGCAGCCGCATTGCGGGTTCCCGCCCAGACATACCGTCCGGGCAGGAGCCTGCTGTTGTCTGCAACTGGACTGTCATACTAAAAAAACCATCGCACCGGCGCTGACTGAGCATTCATTTTTGTCTCAGGAATATCGCTATGACTTACGTAATATTGCACGCGCTTGCCCCTATTTTCGTCATCATGATCCTCGGTTTTTACGCCGGGAAAGCGAAAATGGTGGATAACCAGAATGTCTCTTTACTGAATATTTTCGTGATGGATTTTGCTTTACCCGCTGCGCTGTTTGCAGCGACCGTACAAACGCCGTGGTCAGGCATTGTCGAGCAGTCACCGCTGATTCTGGTGCTGGTTCTGGCGATGTGGATCACCTACGCGGCGATTTATTTTATTTGCACCAAAGTCTTCAACAAGTCTCCGCAGGACGCTGTCGTTCTGACGCTGACCGTCGCACTGCCTAACTATGCGGCGCTCGGTTTGCCTATTCTGAGCAGCGTGATGGGCGATGCGCCGTCGACTTCACTGTCCGTTGCGGTATCTATCGCCTGCGGTTCGGTGCTGATGACGCCGTTCTGTCTGCTGATTCTCGAACGTGAAAAAGCCCGTCTGAGTGGCGAAAATCAGGGGTCTTCTCTGGCACTGCTGCCGGTGCTGATGTGGCGTTCAGTGAAAAAACCGATCGTCTGGGCACCGCTTCTGGGCGTGATCCTGTCAGCGATTGGCATTAAAATGCCGGAAATTTTCCTGGCATCGATTAAGCCGCTGGGTTTGTCAGCCACCGCCTCTGCGCTGTTCCTGACCGGTGTGATCCTGTCAGCCCGTAAACTGAAAATTAACGCGCCGGTGCTGTTGTCTTGTGTCGCCAAAAACCTGATCCAGCCGTTCATCGCCTGGGGTCTGGTACTGGCATTCGGCCTGAGCGGCCAGGTGGCGGTCACCGCTATTTTGATGATTGCACTGTCTGCCGGTTTCTTCGGTATCGTGTTCGGTAACCGTTTCGGGGTGCAGTCTCCGGATGCCGAAGCGTCACTGCTGATCAGTTCCGTATTATGTATCGTGACTTTGCCGCTGTTTATCTCACTGACAGCCGCACTTCACTAACAGAAAGGGGGAAATATGTGTGACCCGCGAGCCCATGATTTTGTCTGGATCAGCGACCGTTCTGCGCTGCAAAGCGACGACGTTTTACCCGCGTGGGTAAACACCGGCTGGCGCACGGCGCTGCCGCTGGTGGTGCGTCGCGATAAACGTGCTGACGGCGCAATCCCGGTGGGTATTCGCGGGCTGACCCGCATTCAGCGTGCCGCCGCCTGGATTGACCCGGCGGCGGTGGTGCGGGCAGTCACACCGGAATCACTGGTCAGCGACATCAACCTGTTACTGCATTCGCCGTTTGTGTCGCAACAACCGGTGCAGGCGCTGATTACGTTGTGCAATCTGCCACTGCCTTTCCGGTGGGGGGTGACCGGCAGTTGTGCTTACGCGCTGGCCAGTGACCTCCCGGTGATGCATGCCGACAGCGATCTCGATTTACTGGTGCGCTGCGACGCGCCGGTGGACTCTTCTCAGTTTTCCGATTTTTACGACCAGCTTCAGCGGCTTCCCTGCCGCGCCGATGTTCAGATCACTACGCCGCAAGGGGGATTTGCCCTCAGCGAATGGCTGCGTGGCGGGGACATCATGCTGAAAACGGCGTCCGGCCCGTTGCTGGTGCGTGACCCGTGGCAACCGCCGGCAGAGTGATACCGGCCAAAAGAAGCAAGGAGCACGATGAAAATCTTATTTACCTTCGCCGGACAAGGGCCGCAGGTGCCGCACATGCTGCATCGTCTGCCGGATAATCCGCTTACCCATTCCCTGATCGCACAAGCCAGCCTCGCGCTGGGCGAAGATGTTCTGCTGCTCGATACCGCCGATGCGTTGCGTTCTACCCGCGCGGTACAACTGTGTTTACTGATTGCCGGTGTGGTGTGGGCGAAGCAATGTCAGGCCGAAGGCATTGAGGCAGATTTTTGCAGCGGGCTGTCGATTGGTGCATTTCCCGCCGCCGTGGTGGCAGGTGCGCTCGATTTCTCCGAAGCCGTCCGGCTGGTTGCGCTGCGCGGTGAGCTGATGCAGCAGGCTTATCCGCAGGGCTTTGGGCTTTCGGCCATCACCGGTCTGCGTCAGATGCAGGTTGAGGGGCTGGTGGCGCAGGTGAACAGCGCCACGTCGCCGGTATTTCTTGCCAATATCAATGCGGAAGACCAGCTGGTGATTGCGGGCAGCGACGCCGCCATGGCGCAGGTGATGCAGCTTGCCAAAGGGCTGGGCGCGCAGAAAACGCATCAGCTTGCGGTCAGCGTGCCGTCGCATTGTGCGTTGCTGGATGAGCCCGCGGCGAAGCTGGTGGAAGCGTTTAAAGAAATGTCGATTTCCCGCCCGACCTGCGGTTATCTCAGCGGCACCACTGGCCGCGTTTACTGGCAACCGGAGAAAATCGCCGACGATCTGGCGATGAACATGGCGCGCACCGTGAACTGGCGTGACGCCATGGTGGCGGCGTATCAGCGCGATGTGCGGCTGGCAATTGAAATGCCACCGGGCGCGGTGCTGACCGGCCTGACCCGCCGCGCAATGGAGCAGGGCGAAGCGCTCTCTTTATGTCAGTCCGGCCTGCAGGTTGCGGGACGTCTCGCAACGCGGTTACGGGAAAACGAACGCTGATTAAAGGCATGGTAGGTTGGTGATGAAAGGCGTTGGGCTGTTTGATTATTGCGCAGCGTGCTATTGTCCAACCACTCTGATTGAAGGGATATCATGCCAGTTTTAATTCGCGGGGATTCGCAAATGATCGTGCTCGAAAGATCGTACAGTCCGGCCACTCTGGCCAGAAGATTTGAAATCATTGATGAAATACGCTTCAACAATCTCGATATGTTGGTCATCTATGACGAGAAGATTCCGTTCATTGCCATTGCTGAAGCACAAACCCGAACCGATAACCGGGGTGAAAACCGACACCACGTAGTAGCAACGCTGGAACTTGCCCGCAGGGATAATAGCGATGAACTGCTCGAAGTCCGTCAGTTCTGGGAAGACGATCAGGCGTTTCAGGTAGAAGGCGTGGTGGTGAATGCCGGCATGCGCGATTACCGTTTAGCGACATTGTTGTATGAAACGCTGGTGGTAAAAAAACATCTCACCCTGATGAGTGATAACGATCATTACACCGGCGGTCGGGCGCTCTGGAAACGTCTTGCCCAAAATGCAGCGGGATTGTTGGTTTTCATACTCGATACAGAAAAAGGGCAATTTTACCCTTATGACGGCTCGAAAATGCGTTATGACGGTGTGAGTATTCCGGAATCTGCCATCTGGAGTGAGCATCCGGATAAAACACACTGGCCGGTCGTTTTGATTGCACAAAACAGCGAGCGTCTTTCAGCGCTTTCTGCTCGCTAACGCATACATCCGGCTTTCGGCTGCGAGGGCGAGCAGGTTCGGATCGTGCTCGCGGCTGTGCGGGAAGACCAGCGAGATGGTCTGACGCATCTGGTAGGCTTCGGCCAGCGGCAGGAGTTTCACCGTATTTTCATACACACCTTTCATTCTGCCAGGAATGAGCGTGTACCCGACGCCCGCCTGCACCAGACTCAGCATCGAAAAAATATCATTCACCCGTGTGACGATGTCCGGCTCGAATCCGGCAACCTGAAACGCTTCCTGAAAGCCGTGATAAGTGGCGAACCCTTCCGCCAGTGAGACGAATTTTTCCTGCTTATAATCGCGTAAATCCGCCGTGCCTTCGCTTGCCAGTTCTGCACTGGCCGGGGCGGCGAGAAAAATATCGTCCTGGAACAACGGCAGCTGATCGTAGCGCTGGGCATCAACGTTGGAATCGCTGGTCGAAATCAGGATGGCATCCAGCTGACCGTCTTCCAGTTTGTGCAGTAAATCATTGTTCGAGCCCATCACCAGTTCCAGCTCAAGCTCCGGACGGCGCAGCTTCAGCCCCATGATCAGGCGGGGGATCGTTTCCAGTGTCAGGGAATACAGCGTACCCAGTTTGAGACGTTTATCCCCAAATCCGGCGGCGCGTTGCGTGGCCTGAATGCCGTGTTCCATCTGTTCGATGACCTGCGTGGCATGTTCCAGCAATGCTTCAGCGGCGGGCAGCGGCAGCAGGTTACGGCCTTTATGGATAAACAGCGGGCAGCGTAAACCTTCTTCGAGCGAATGCAGGGCGCGATGCACGCTGACGCTGCTCAGCCCGAGCTGTTCGGCGGCGCGGCTGATGTTCTGTTTTTCCATATAGGCGAGGAAAATTTCGAGTTTGCGAAAAGTGATTTCACTGTCGATCATGCAGGCTCCTGCGGCACGTTGGCGGCCGTTGCGACCTGTGATGATAGCCGCAACGCGGCTATTTAGGAAAAAATCGAATTACTGCGGGATTAACCGGTAGCTGACCGTCAGGCACTTTTTGCCTTCGGCGCAGCTTTTACAGCCGCCGGAAAGGCAGCTGTCGTCGGCGTCTATCGCCTCGGCTTTTTGCATGGCGACCAGTTTTTCGAGCATCGCCTGCACCAGCGGTTGCGGTGTGTTGAGTTGCCGGCTGAGCTGGCGGGCATCTGCCCGGCCAGCCAGTGCGAGGCTGTCACGTACCTGAATCAGACTGGCCATCGCGCCTCCTAATGGCAATCACTGCCGGTCGCCGGTGCACAGCAGGCCGCAGCTTGACGCGGTTGCAGGTGAACGCTGACGCGGCTGCGGGCTTTGCGCAGGGCGGTGAGCACCAGCGCGTTGAAGATGAGTACGATAAGGATGATGGTCGCACTGTGTGTCGGATGGCTGCTGAACGTGGCCGCCTGATAGAACAATGTCGCCAGAGAATACGCCACGTTCAGCCCCCAGAAGATGGAGAACGTCATCCAGCTGCGGCTGGTTTCACGGGCGATAGCGCCCATCACCGATACGCAAGGCACATACAGCAGCACGAAGATCAGATAGCTGTAGGCCGAAATCGCTGAGCCAAATTTGCTGCTCATCACGCCCATTGAGCTGACGCCCATCTCGCCGTCGCCTTTACTGGCTTCGATCGGGTTGGAGAGCACGCTGATGCTGAAGGTGTCTTTCAGGCCCTGCCAGGTTTCGTTTACGGCCCCGCGCAGTTCGTCGGGCAGGTTGAAACTGGCGGCGTCGAATTCTTCATTGGTGATGTGTTCAGCGGTGTAGAGCGTGTTCAGCGTACCGACCACCACTTCTTTCGCCATCGCACCGGTCACCAGGCCGACGGTTGCCTGCCAGTTGTCAGGGTGCACGCCCATCGGTGAGAGCACTGGCGTCAGCACTTTACTGACCGATGCCAGCGCGGAGTCATTGATGTTATTCACCGCCTTACCGCTGAAAGAGAAGCTGTTCAGCGCGCCGATGAAAATACTCGCAATCACAATCACTTTACCGGCACGCAGCACGAAACCTTTCAGACGCTGCCAGGTTTGCAGCAGCAGACTTTTCAGATGCGGAACGTGGTACACCGGAAGTTCCATCACAAACGGCGAGGCTTCACCGCGCATGATGGTGTATTTCAGCAGCAGACCGGTCAGGATGGCGACCACAATTCCCAGCAGATACAGCGAGAAGACAATCGACGCGCCATCCTGGCCGAAGAACGCGGCGGAAAACACGGCGAAAATCGCCAGACGCGCGCCGCAGGACATAAACGGCGCCATCATGACGGTGATAAGGCGTTCACGCGGCGCATCCAGCGTACGGGCACCCATAATCGACGGCACGTTACAGCCGAAACCGACAATCAGCGGCACGAAAGATTTGCCAGGAAGACCGAGCGCCTGCATCAGTCTGTCCATTACGAAGGCCGCGCGGGCCATGTAACCGGAGTCTTCAAGGAAGGAGAGGAACAGATACATCATGCCGATTTGCGGCACCAGCGGCAGCACGGTGTTGATACCGCCACCAATCCCCTGTGCCAGGAAAATGGTCAGCCACTGCGGGAAGTGCAGGGTAAATCCGATCCACTGCGTGCCCTGAATGAAAATCGCCGCTGAGCCGATATCGAAAATCGGTTGCAGCGCGCCGCCGATGTTGATCGCCAGAACGAACATCAGGTACATCACCAGCAGGAAAATCGGCACGCCGAGGAAACGGTTGAGGATCACGCGGTCCAGCACCTGCGTCAGTTTATTCGGCGCGGTGAGATGCGAGTTACTGATGTCGGCACTCAGGGCGGCAATGCACTGGTAGCGCGCATCGGCGATCAGCAGCGCGGGGTCATCCAGTTGCTGCGCGGCGAGCCGGGCTTTCACTTCTGGCAGCCGCTGTTGCGCGTTACCCGCGTGGCTCTGGCTGTAAATATCGCCTTCGAGAATTTGCAGCGCCAGCCAGCGACGCTGTTGCAGCGCCATTTCTGCCGGCATATCGCTGGCGAGCGCGTCCACTTCCTGTTGCAGAATGGGATGGTAAACCACGCGCTCCATAGCGGTGGCGGGCGGCAGCTGGTCGATAGCCGCTTTCAGCTCTTTGATGCCTGACGCGCGTGTCGATACCAGCGCGATCACCGGGCAACCCAGACGCGCGGAGAGCGCCGGGATATCAATATGGATGTTCTGAATGTTGGCGATGTCGAGCATGTTCAGTGCGACGATGCAGGGAATGCCGAGTTCGAGCAGTTGCAGCGTCAGGTAGAGATTGCGCTCAAGGTTCGAGGCATCCACCACGTTGATCATCAGATCGGCGTCGCCGCTAAGAATGTAGTGGCAGGCAATTTGTTCGTCGAGCGAGGTTTGCTCGGAAATGGTAGTCAGGGAGTAGGTGCCCGGTAAATCCACCAGCGTGACTTTGTGTTCTCCGGTGGCGAACTGGCCTTCTTTGCGCTCGACGGTCACGCCAGCCCAGTTGCCCACGCGTTGGCGTGAACCGGTCAGCTGATTGAAAAGGGTCGTTTTACCTGAATTGGGATTACCAATCAGGCCAATGGTCAGTGCTTTCATACGTTCAGATCTACGTGTGAGAAAGGAGAAACGCGCAGGGGATCAGAGCGACCTGCGCAAAAAGGTCAGGCCAGCATTTCGAGTTTGAGCAGATCGAGATCTTTTCTGCGAACCACCAGACTGGTGCGGCGGGTTTCGATTTGTACCGGGTCGCCCATCGGCGCCACGCGGATGATGTTGAAGAATGACCCTGGCAGCATGCCGAGCGACAGCAGTTTCTGGCGGTAGGCCGGGCTGATCTCATGAGAAAAGCCGGTGATTTTGTAAGCACGTTTTGATTGAAGTTGCATAGTTCCTCGCGAAGCGTTCAGGCATGTTGGGGGCAGCGTGACAAATGCTACGCCGCGCTTCCGTGCCCGGTGATCCCACTTAGTTGGAAATACTGCTCAGAAATTGTCCCTGGTGCAAAATGTCAGTCTGAAACCGACGGCGTACTGAATACGCAAAGTAGTACAAACGAAAATAGTTATCATAATTAGTACGCATGAAGAGACAAAAAGAAAAGAGGCGTGCCTCTTCACGGTTGTCCCTACCGCGTCGCTATCCTATGCCTGTGCAAAGGCCGATTTATTGATTTACCGCAGTGATTGATTCAATAGGAGAGACTTTAAAAAGTGTCGAAATAAAGTACATAAAAAAAGCCGCTAAAATTCAGCGGCTTTCGGTTGGCAGGAGAAAACGAAAAAATTAGCGTTTTTTGCCCAGTGCGGCGGCCAGCGCATCGGCCATCGCGTTATTGCCCGCCGGTGCCGCATTACGGCCTGCCGGCTTGTTTTGAGCGGGACGTTTCTGCCCATCGCGCGGGGTGGCCGCAGCCGGTGCCGATGAACGGCGCGCCGGTGCTTCGCCCGGTTGCTCGTCCAGACGCATGGTCAGCGCAATACGCTTACGTTGCAGATCGACTTCCATCACTTTGACTTTCACGATATCGCCGGCTTTCACCACGGTGTGCGGATCTTCGACGAATTTGTTTGCCAGAGATGAAATGTGCACCAGACCGTCCTGATGAACGCCGATGTCCACGAATGCGCCGAAGTTGGTGACGTTGGTGACGGAGCCTTCGAGGATCATGCCCGGCATCAGGTCATTCATGGTTTCCACGCCATCGGCAAAGGTCGCTGTCTTGAACTCAGGACGCGGATCGTGCCCCGGTTTTTCCAGCTCTTTGATGATGTCGGTGACGGTCGGCACACCAAATTGTTCATCGGTGAATTCGCTGGCTTTCAGACCGCGCAGCGCATTGGAATCGCCCATCAGATCTTTCAGTGCCAGCTGCGTCGCGGCCAGAATACGTTCGACCACCGGATAGGTTTCCGGGTGAACCGTTGAGGCATCGAGCGGGTTGTCGCCGTGATTGATACGCAGGAAGCCCGCGCACTGTTCAAAGGCTTTCGGCCCCAGACGGCTGACTTTCAGCAGTTGTTCACGGTTACGGAACTGACCATTTTCATCGCGCCAGTTAACAATATTCTGCGCCATCATACGGGTCAGGCCAGCCACGCGAGTCAGAAGCGGCACCGACGCGGTGTTGAGATCCACACCCACGGCGTTCACGCAGTCTTCGACCACGGTATCGAGTTTTTTCGCCAGCTGTGACTGGCTGACATCGTGCTGATACTGGCCGACACCGATAGATTTCGGGTCGATTTTCACCAGTTCTGCCAGCGGATCCTGTAAGCGCCGGGCGATAGACACCGCGCCGCGAATGGAAACGTCCAGATCCGGGAATTCCAGCGCGGCCAGCTCGGAGGCGGAATACACCGACGCACCGGCTTCACTGACAATCACTTTCTGCGCTTTTACCGCCGGGAACTGTTTTTGCAGCTCGAGGAAGAAACGTTCCGTTTCGCGGGACGCGGTACCGTTACCGATCGCCACCAGCTCAACATTATGTTTGATGCACAGCGCGGCAACCTGCTGCGCGGCTTTGGCCGCCTGTCCGGTATGGGGATAAACCGTGTCGATATCCACCAGTTTGCCGGTGTTATCCACAACGGCCACTTTGACACCGGTACGCAAGCCCGGATCGAGGCCCATGGTGGCGCGCATCCCGGCGGGTGCCGCCATCAGTAAATCGTGCATGTTGCGGGCAAAGACGTTAATGGCTTCATCTTCGGCGCGTTCGCGCACGGTGCCCATCAGTTCAGTTTCAAGGTGCAGCAGCACTTTGATGCGCCAGGTCCAGTTGACCACTGCACGGCGCCAGACATCGGCAGGCGCGTTGTTCAGGCGCAGACCCAGATGATCGATGATCAGCTGTTCCGCGTAGCTCTCTTTCGGCGGCTCGTCGTGCTGCGGATCGGCATTCAGCGCCAGTTGCAGGATACCTTCGTTACGGCCACGGAACATCGCCAGCGCGCGGTGCGAAGGCACCTGAGAAATAGGTTCGTGGTGATCGAAATAGTCGCGGAACTTCGCGCCTTCCTGCTCTTTGCCTTCGACCATGCGGGAGGTCAGGTGCGCGTTTTTCCACAAATAATCGCGGATTTTCGCCAGCAGCCCCGCATCTTCGGCGAAGCGCTCCATCAGAATGTAACGCGCGCCATCCAGCGCCGCTTTGGTGTCGGCCACGCCTTTATCGGCATCGATAAATTTCGCGGCGGCGGCATCCGGCTCGTTTTGCGGTTCGTTCCACAACAATTCGGCCAGCGGTTCCAGACCGGCTTCGATCGCGATTTGCCCGCGCGTGCGGCGCTTGGGTTTGAACGGCAGGTAGAGATCTTCCAGCTCGGTTTTGCTCAGCGTGGTACGGATGGCTTTCGCCAAATCGTCGCTCAGCTTGCCCTGTTCTTCGATGGATTTGAGGATGGTCTGACGACGGTCTTCCAGCTCACGCAGATAGCCCAGACGGGAGTCCAACTGACGCAGTTGGGTATCATCCAACCCACCGGTGACTTCCTTACGATACCGCGCAATAAACGGCACGGTATTACCTTCATCCAGCAGACGCACCACGGAAGCAACCTGCTCCGGGCGAACCTGCAATTCACTTGCGATAATGCGGCTCAGTTGATCATTCATAGGTCTGGTATCAGTTTTTTCGTTAGTGAGTGACGTAAAAGCAGGGGCACAGTTATACGGTTTGAAGGCTGAAAATGCCAGCCATCAGGCCATTGCGCTGCGCGTTTTGAGAGTTAGCTGATCATTTCACGTAGTCAATGTCATTGACGTACCAGGTCGCATCGCCAACCGGTGTGGTGACCACCAGGCTGTCTCCGACTTCCTTTTTCAGCAGCGCACGCGCCATCGGGGAGTCGATAGAAATATAGTCTTTGCGGCCAAAGATTTCGTCATAGCCAACGATGCGAAAACGCTTGATGTCGCCGTCGTCGTTTTCCACTTCTACCCATGCGCCAAAGAACACTTTGCCGTCCTGCTGCGGCGAGTAATCGACAATGCGCAGCTGTTCCATGCATTTGGTCAGATAGCGGATGCGGCGGTCGATCTCACGCAGGCGCTTTTTGTTGTACTGGTAATCAGCATTTTCGCTGCGATCGCCGAGGCTTGCGGCCCAGGTGACTTTTTTAGTCACCTCAGGACGTTCTTCCCGCCACAGGAAATCCAGCTCCGTTTTGAGCTTGTCGTAGCCTTCGCGGGTAATCAGTTTGGTCTTCATGCTGGCTGTTGCCTTCCACGCGGTTAATTTTTTCAAAAAATTTCTGCGGCCATTGTTTCACACATTTGCATCGCTGACAGTGCAGAAATTGGCCGAAAAATCTTCCGGACTGCTACGCTTTATGTGATGGCTTTTTAGTCGAATAATTATTATCCTTCGCCGCGATAGCGTGGGTTTATATTCTGTTCACCGTTTACGCAATATTCTGAATTTTATAATAGTTTCATAAAAAATAACTTCTGGTTATGGGTCACAGGGATTAGGGGTACAGCTACAAATGGATTTACTCAAATTCTTACTTCGTCTGCCTTTTACATTGATAAAAGGCGTCCTCCGCGCGCTGGCCTTCATTTTGGGTCTGCTTGGGCGCGTCTTTAAACCTGTTGTCGGCAATATCGACTGGCGTGCGCCGGTCTGGTGGACGGCAATGTCCGGCGGGCTGAAGCGTGGTTTTGCACGCCTGGAAGGCGGGGTGGATAAACACCCGAAAGCCATCAGCCTGACGATTCTGGTGTTGCTGTGCGCGGCAGGCGCGGGCGTTTACGGCTGGCACTGGTGGTTAAACCGCCCGCAGCCGATTGAACCGGCACCGATGGTCTATCAGGAAACCAGCGTGCGGGTCAGTGGCCCGGAAGCGGTGAACTACGCCGCGCAGAAACTGGCGCCGCAGCAGGTGTCGTTTTACTTCAAAAACTCCGCTGCACCGCTGACCGATGTTGGCAAAGTGGTCGAGAAAGGGATTTCCCTGAAACCTGCCGTGGAAGGCGAGTGGAAATGGCTGAGTGGCTACACGCTGGCATTCACGCCGAAAAAACCGCTGCCAATGGGCACCCGATATGAAGTGAATTTCACGCCTGACGTGTTACTCGCCCCGCAAATCAAACTGCCCGTGACGCGCTATGAATTCACTGCGCCGGCGTTTGATTATCAGCTTGGGGAAACGGAGTATTACCAGGACCCGCAGGATCCGCAAAAACGCAGTGCCATTTTCAACGTCAGATTTAATGCACCGGTGGATGTGGCCAGCTTTGAAAAGCAAATCACGCTTGGCCTGACCGAAGGGAAAGCCAAAACCGAGTCGAAACTCAATTATTCCGTGGTCTACGACCAGAAAAAACTCAATGCGTGGGTGCATTCTGAACCGCTGAAATCGCTTGATCACGGCGGCTCCGTGCGCGTCTCGATCGGTGAGGGCGTGAAAGCCTCGGTGGCATCGAACGCCACGACACAAGCCAGAAATGGTGTGGTTTCCGTGCCGACGCTTTACAGCCTGACGGTAAATGAAGCCAGCGCGCAGGTCGTGGATGCTGACGGGGCGAAAGGCCAGCGTGCGCTGATTGTCGGTTTCAGCGATGCGGTCAAAGACAAAGACATTCGCCGCGCGGTGAAAGTCTGGCTGTTGCCGCAGCACGATCCGAATGAAACCGAAGCCGGTACCGGCCCGGACGACTACGCCAGCTGGGAAGTGCAAAGCATCGAAAATAACGTGCTGGCGCTGTCCACGCCGCTGAATATTCAGCTCAATGACGCCGAAAGTGATTTTCAGCCGCAGTTCAGCTTCCGCTTTGATGCCCCTGCGCACCGCTCAATGCTGGTGGAAATTGATAACGTGCTGACCTCCTCCGGTGGCTACAAAATGCCGGAAAAAGTCTACCGTATCGTGCAGGTTCCGGATTATCCGAAGTCTCTGCAATTTATGTCGCAGGGCTCGCTGCTGTCGGTCAACGGTGACAAGCAAATCAGCGTTGCGGCGCGTAACGTGCCGGGAATGCGTCTGGACATCAAACGGGTGATCCCAGGCCAGTTGCAACACATCGTTTCCTTTAAAAGCCGTCAGTATTCCTCCGCAGAATTTAACCGCCTGAATGACGAGTATTTTACTGAGCACTTCAAATATCAGACGGCGGTAAATAACGATAAACCGGGTGAGGTGAATTATCAGGGCGTTGATCTCTCACGCTATCTTTCGACCGATCCCAACTCGCACCGTGGCGTATTCCTGCTGACGCTGTCGGAATGGGATCCAAAGAAGAAAGAAGAAAAACCGGCCGCAGATGATGACGGCAACGTCTATCAGGAAGAAGAGAGCGGTGACGAACCCTCTGTGGGCGATTCCCGCTTTGTCGTTGTGACCGATCTGGGGATTATTGCCAAGCGTTCGCAGGATAAAACCCGCGATGTGTTTGTGCAGTCAATTCACAGCGGTACGCCGGTGGCGAACGCGAAAGTCTCGGTGATTGCGAAAAACGGCGTCACGCTGCTGACGCAAACCACCGGTGCCGACGGCCATGTGCGTTTCCCGGCGCTGGACGTTTATACCAGCGAGCGCCAGCCAGTGATGTTCCTGGCAGAGAAAGAGGGCGATGTCTCCTTCCTGCCTGCCGATCGTGATAACGATCGTGGCCTCGACTTCTCACGTTTTGACATTGATGGCGAAATCACGCCGAACGATCCGCGCACGCTGAGCAGCTATCTGTTCTCCGATCGCGGTGTTTATCGTCCTGGCGATACGTTTAATATCGGCCTGATCACCCGCGCCGCTGACTGGAGTAACGGGCTGGCCGGTGTGCCGGTTCGCGCTGAGATCCACGATCCGCGCGATAAGCTGATGAGCACTGTACCGCTGACGCTCGGTGCCAGTGGTTTTAACGAACTCAGTTACACGACTGATGATAATTCGCCTACCGGCGAATGGAACGTCTATCTGTATCTGATCGGCAAAGACAATGAATCTTCTACGCTGCTGGGGCATACCTCCGTCAATGTGAAAGAGTTCGAGCCGGACCAGCTGAAGGTAAAACTCCAGCTGACGCCTGAGCGCAAGCAGGGCTGGGTGAAACCGTCGGAATTGCAGGCCAATATCGACGTGCAAAATTTGTTTGGCACACCGGCACAAGATCGCCGCGTGACGTCGAAACTGACGCTGCGCCCGATGTATCCGAGCTTTGATCAGTTCCCGGAATATGCCTTCTATGAGAACCGCCAGAACAGCGACGGCTTCGAAACAGAACTGGAAGACCGCACCACCGATGAAAAAGGCGCGGCGAACATTCCGCTGGACCTGAAATCCTATGCTGACGCGACCTACCAGTTGCAGTTGCTGTCCGAGGCGTTTGTGGCCGGTGGCGGGCGTTCAGTTTCCGCCACCGCACGGGTTTTAGTGTCGCCGTATGATTATCTGGTCGGCGTTAAACCGGACGGCGATCTGGGGTACATCAACCGCAGTGCGGTGCGTCATCTCAATGTGATTGCGGTTGATCCGACGCTGAAACAGATCGCGCTGCCTGCGCTGAAAGTTGCACTGATCGAACAGAAATACATTTCGGTGCTGACCAAACAGGATTCCGGCGTTTATAAATATCAGTCCAAAATGAAGGAAGTGCAGCTGTCGGAACAGCCGCTGTCACTTAGCGCGCAGGGCAATGACCTGACGCTGGCGACGGACAAACCGGGTGATTTCGTGCTGGTGGTTGAAGACGCACAGGGCAACGTGCTGAACCGCATTGGCTATACCGTCGCCGGTAATGCCAACCTCAGCCGTTCGCTGGACAGAAATGCCGAACTGAAGCTGAAACTGAATCAGGGCGAATATCTGCCGGGCGAGGAAATCGAGGTGTCGGTTAACGCGCCATATACCGGCAGTGGCCTTATCACCATCGAGAAAGATAAAGTCTACAGCTGGCAGTGGTTCCACACCGATACCACCAGTTCGGTGCAGAAAATCCGCGTCCCTGCGGGCATGGAAGGCAACGGTTATATCAACGTGCAGTTCGTACGCGATGTGAATTCCGACGAAATTTTCATGAGCCCGCTCAGCTACGGCGTAATGCCATTCAAAATCAGTACCAAAGCGCGGCAGAACTACCTCGAAGTTGACGCGCCTGAAGTGATCAAACCGGGCGAAAACCTGGCGATGACAGTGATGACAGACGGCCCGCAGCAGGTTGCGCTGTTTGCCGTCGATGAGGGGATTTTGCAGGTGGCGCGTTATCGCCTGAAAGATCCGCTGGAATATTTCTTCCGTAAACGCGAGCTTGGCGTGGAAAGCTCGCAAATCCTCGACCTTATCCTGCCGGAGTTCAGCAAGCTGATGCAGCTGGCCGCCGCGCCGGGCGGGGACGCCGGTGAAGGGCTGGATCTGAACGTCAATCCGTTCAAACGTAAACGCGATAAGCCAGTGGCGTACTGGTCTGGCATTACCGAAGTAAATGGCGAGAAGCAGTTCGATTACCAGGTGCCGGATTACTTCAACGGTAAAATCCGCGTGATGGCAATTTCAGTCACGCCGGACAAAATCGGTAAAGCGCAAACGTCCGCAACGGTGCGCGACAACTTCATCATGACGCCGAATGTGCCGTCGATGGTGGCGCCGGGCGATGAGTTTGACGTCAGTGTCGGGGTCAGCAATAACCTCGAAGGTCTGAACGGAAAAAGCATTCCGGTGGCGATCCACCTGACCGTGCCGCCACAACTGGAAGTGGTCGGTAAAGCCGATCAGAACCTGTCGCTGGCCGAAAAACGCGAAGGCGTAATCTACTTCCGTCTGCGCGCCAAAGCCCTGCCGGGCGATGCGCCGCTGGTGTTTGACGCTACGTATGCTGATAAAACCAGCCGCCGCACCATCAGTACGTCGGTGCGACCGGCGATGCCGTTCCGCACGCAGTCGGTGATGGGACGTATGAGCGGCAGCAGCCAGAACGTCGATAACCTGCGTCAGATGTTTGATGCTTATTCGGTGCGCAAAGCGGCAGTTTCCAACTCGCCACTGGTGCTGACCAACGGGTTGTCGCAGTATCTGGCGGATTATCCGTACTACTGTTCGGAGCAGATTGTCAGCCGTTCGGTTCCGATGATCCTTGAAGGGCTGCATCCGGAAATGAAAGGCAGTCTGAGTCAGGCTGAAACCAGTAAGAAATTGAAAGACATGCTGGCGATCCTGCGTTCACGTCAGAACGACAGCGGCGCGATAGGTCTGTGGCGTTCGTCGCCGGAAACCGATCCGTTCGTCACGCCTTATGTGGTGCAGTATTTGCTGGAAGCCAAAGCCGCAGGCGTGGCGCTGCCAGCCGGCATGCTGGAAGAGGCCAACGGCGCATTACGTGTATTGGCGGCGAATCAGAATGATGATTTGTACAACTTACGTCTGCGCGCATGGGCGGTGTATCTGCTGACGCGTCAGGGTGAAATCACCACCAGTTCGCTGGCCTCGGTGCAGGACACACTGCAACAGCGTTATCCGGACACCTGGAAAACCGATCTCAGCGCGCTGTATCTGGCGTCGTCTTATCGCATGCTGAAGATGGATGATGAAGCCAATACGCTGTTGCAGCCGACATGGAAGCAACTGAGCAAGGCGTATGACAAAGCCTGGTGGACGCAGAGTTACTTTGACCCACTGGTGCAGGACGCAACGCGGCTGTATCTGATCACCCGTCACTTCCCGGAAAAAGTGTCAGCCATTCCGCCGCAGGTGCTGGAAAACATGGTCAAATCGCTGAAAGAGGAACGTTACACCACCTATTCTTCGGCGATGAGCATTCTGGCGCTGGAGAGCTATTCCTCACAGGTGGCAGCCCAGGTAACGGCACCGGATGCGCTGAAAATCACGCAGATCAGCAAAAGAAATAATGTTGAACCGCAGCTGATTTCCAGCGTTCAGGGGCTGTTTGCGAAAGCGAATTTCACTGCTGATGCGAAAGCATTGCGTGTGGAAAACGGTAACGATGCGCCAGCCTGGTATGTGGTGACGCAGGCCGGTTACGACCTGTCCGCGCCGAAGAAAGCGATTTCGCGCGGTCTGGAAATCACCCGCGATTACACGGATGAAAAAGGCAATGCGGTCACGCAGGTCACGCTGGGGCAGAAGATCAACGTGCATCTGAAAGTCCGTGCCAATTCAGAAGAGGGTCAAAGCAATCTGGCGATTGTTGATTTGCTGCCGGGCGGCTTCGAAGTGGTTCAGCAAACGCCACCGGAACCGGAATCTGACAGCAGCGACGAGAACAGCGACGCGGAAGCGTCAGCTTCCTGGCAGTCACCGCTGGCGGCATCGGGTTCAACGTGGGCGCCGGACTACAGCGATATTCGTGAAGATCGCGTGGTGATTTACGGCAGCGCAAGCACCGATGTACAGGAGTTTGTGTATCAGATCAAAGCCACCAATACCGGCAGCTTTGTGATCCCGCCAGCGTATGGCGAGGCGATGTACGACCGCGAAGTTCAGGCGCTCTCCGTCAGTGATAAAAAACTGGTGGTTGTGCCTGCTGCTGACAACAAATAACAGAGGGTGCCAGGCACTGTCTGAAGACTACGCCCCGCCATTCACGGCGGGGCGTAACCTTTCCCAGGTAGCAAGATGATCACCATTCCCACATTCTTCCGCACAGCAAAACGTCTGCTGCAAAATATTCTGATGGGCGTCTTTTTACTGGCGCTGATCGTGCTTGTCTGCCGTCTGTGGCCGCATCCGCCGCTTTCGCAGGGGCAACCTTTCTCAACCGTCTATTACGATCGCCAGGGCACGCTGATGCGCATCACGCTTGCCAATGATGACCGCTATCGTTTGTGGACGCCGCTCGGACAGGTTTCTCCGCTGGCCATTAACGGTTTGCTGTTGCACGAAGACCGCTGGTTTTACGTTAACCCCGGTTTCAACCCGGTCAGCCTGCTGCGTGGATTCTGGCGCAGTTATGTGGCGGGCGGCAAAATGCAGGGCGGCTCGACCATCACCATGCAACTGGCGCGTATGCACTGGCATCTCAATACCCGCACGCCGTCCGGCAAAATCATGCAGGTTTTACGTGCGGTTCAGCTGGAGCTGAGTTATTCCAAACACGACATCCTCGAAGCCTATCTGAACTACGCGCCCTACGGGCGCAACATTGAGAGCATCGGCGCCGCCAGTCTGATTTATTTCAATAAGGCCCCCAAAGATCTGACATTACCTGAAGCCCTGACGCTGGCTGTTTTACCGCAATCACCGAGTTTTCGTATTGATGCCAATACCGGCGTACTGGGGGCGGCGCTGACGCAGGCACGCAACCGGCTGTTTGAGCGCTGGCAGGCACATTACGTCACAGATTCCAGCCAGATTTCACTGTTCAGATTGCCGCTGGCGCTGCGCCAGCCGGAGCGGATGCCCTACATCGCGCCACATTTTATCGAACAGCTCAGGCTGCAAAACCGGCAACTGATCCAGACCAATACCCGCATCGACACGACGCTGGACGCGGGCCTGCAGCGGCTGGTTGAGCGTCAGGTAAACGCATTTATCACCCGTAACCAAAGTCGCGGTATCCAGAATGCCGCCGTGCTGCTGGTCGATAGCCGCGATATGGGGGTGCGGGCGCTGATGGGATCGGCGGATTACTACAACCGCAGTATTCAGGGGCAGGTGAACGGCACTAACGCCAAACGCTCGCCGGGATCGGCGCTCAAACCCTTTATTTACGCGCTGGGCATGGAGCAGGGCGTGTTGCATCCGATGACTATCCTGAAGGATGTGCCGTCAGCCTTCGGTGCTTATGCGCCGGAGAACTTCGACCGCCGCTTTCTGGGGCCAGTGACGGCCACGGATGCCCTGAACTTCAGCCGCAATATTCCTGCCGTGTATGTTGCGTCGCAGCTTCGCCAGCCGTCGTTTTATCAGTTTCTGCGTCTTTCCGGCGTTGCCAATATGTCCAGCGAAAATCACTATGGCCTGTCGCTGGTGCTGGGCGGCGGGGAAGTGACGATGCAGGAACTGGCAAAGTTGTATGCCCTGCTGGCGAACCGCGGCGTGCTGCAACCGCTGAGGATGCAAAAGAGTGATCCACAAACGGCCACGCCGGTACGGTTACTGAGTGAAGAAGCCAGTTTTATGACGCTGGACATGTTGCGTCAGCACCGCCGCCCTGGCGATACGCTGGCCCAGCAGCCCTCCGCGCTGCCCGTGTACTGGAAAACCGGCACCTCATGGGGATTTCGTGACGCCTGGAGCGTCGGGATTTTCGGTCCTTACGTCCTGGTGGTGTGGGAGGGGAATTTCGACAGTAAAGGCAATAATGTGTTTGTCGGCGCAGAGGCCGCAGCGCCGCTGTTCTTCAATATTATCGACAGCATCAATGCCAGCTATCCGGCATTGCAGGAGCCGAAGCGTGCATTCCCTAAGCAACTGAAACGGGTGGATATCTGCCTGGCCAGCGGTGATTTACCGACACCCTGGTGCCAGCAAAAGGGGAAAACCTGGTTTATTCCCGGTAAATCACCGATTAAAGTCGATACCGTCTATCGCCCGGTGCGTCTTGATAAACTGACTGGTGACGTGGCGTGTCCGCCCTTTGATGAGGACGAAACCCGTACTGAAGTGTTTGAGTTCTGGCCATCGGACCTGGCTAACGTGTTTGCACAAGCCGGTTTACCTAAGCGCAAACCGCCGGTGAGTCACTGCAAAGATAACGGTGTGGACGTCAGTGGTAACCCGCCGCGTATTACCTCGCCGCTTAAAAACACGACGTATACCTTGCGGCAATCCCAGCAGGGGCGCGACCGGATTTCGTTCAACGCGGTCACTGACGCGGACAGTAAAACGGTCTACTGGTTTGTCGATGATATCTATCTCGGCAGCTCCGCAAGCAAATCCGCCATTAACTGGCAGCCTATCAATAACGGGCAGTACCGCATCCGCGCCGTAGACGATCGCGGACGCGCGGACAGCCGGTTGGTGAGTATTGAGATTGTGAATTAGCGGTGAAATTCAGGCAGCGCAATGGCTGCCTGAAAATTATCTGATATCGATTTTAAGCGTGGCCGTCGCCTGGAAGGGACCTGTGTCGAGTTCACCGCCGACCAGGTTTATGGGTATGGCTTTTAAATTAATTGTTCCCAGCCCATTCTGATTCATAGGTAACACCCCCTGTACAAACGGCATGTAAGTCCCGCCTGCATCTTCTACGACAATTCCAATATCCCCTTTGTTATCAGAGGGGCGGCGACGCGCGATTAAATAATACTGATTCTCCACATCCTGCCCTTCAAGCATCATCTCTAACTTATCATTGGTGGGAATGGAAGGAAGTCCACTTTTCGAACAGTCATATTTAATATTAAAGGTCACAGGACGATAACCATTGGGTGGAGAATCTTTAGTAGTAAACAGGCTGGACTGAACAGTACCAAAATTGACTGAAATGATTTCACCCTGATTGATCTCACAATTTTGCGGTACCGTCAGCGTTCCGCTGAGATAAACAATAGCAACGGGTGATCCTAAAGGAGGCGCGTTTGTGTTGGATGTTGCTGAAGAGGCATAAACCCGGGCTATCTCGATGCGGGGAATGTTCACTACACCAATGAAAGGTCTTGAGATGTATATCGTTACTCTGCCCTGGGAGCCGGTAGTCAAATTATCCTGGGTTTTCTGCTGCATGCAGATACCGGAGTTTTCTTTATCCCAGTGATGTGTGCCGTCGCTGGCGGCTCTGCTGGTCGGAACGGTGACATTGCCATTTTTAGGGATAGCAATCTGAGTCATTACGTCAAGATGATCATTTATTTTGAAGTAGTTAGTGGTATGTCCGAGGGGGAGTGAAGTTTGCAGACTGTACATGATTAATACACCATTAACATTTGAGGCGTCTGCAGGCGTGCAATTACAAGTGATTTGATAACTCTGCTGACTGCTGTTCAGCGCATCAGTGATAAGGCTGCCCTTTTCATTGTCATTGCCAGTTAAATCACGCAGAAGAGAACTTTCATAAGTAGCTGCACTGCCATTCGTTGGCTCACAGGTGGCAGTGCCCGCAATAGCCTGCAAAGAGCAAAAACCTGTAAGGCTTGCAAGCAGGGCTGATTTCAAACAGTTCATGTTTTATCCTTAAATGCATGAGGCAGTGATGGATTGCACCGATGATGCCGCAGGTTTTAAATTAATGGTGGCTTTGCATTGTTGATGGATTGCCTCCCCCCATTTCACCTGCAAATCTACGGGCTCGTCAGTTTTTACTCCTGAGAGATACAGTACACCGCCATCATCTACGATATTTTCGAGCGATTGATCCTCACTGACAGCAACAGCACCGAAAGGCACTGCGATACCATTACTGCGGACAAGTTTAATTAACGCACGTGCCCCTATACGTGCGTCGAAATGTGCAACGACCATCGCACCTTTGTTGGGTATAACCAGTTTTGACGTATGGGTGACATCCACGTCATCGGGTAAGGTCGTGGTATCTAACGCGATGCGATTTTCGGTATAGGATGTGAGATAAGGCACCACGGCGTATCCACGCCAGTCGGTACTGAGTCCGGGGAGATTTTGCAATCTTGCTCCCCTGGCGCCATTTGTATCAATCAACGCAAAGGATTCACCCAGTGGTTGAGAGAGCGTTAAACCGTGTGAATGCGCGACGATGCCGCCAGCAATGCCATAGTTGATTTGTTGCGAGTCATTATCGTAATAATAGCCCGCGTTGAATGTGCCAAAGGATGAGCGATAAGCAGTGTTGATATTACTGCTGTCGTTGCCACCATGATCTGCATGGCTCTGCTGAAGGGAATAACTAAGTCGATGGTCGTCAAGTGCGGTTCCACTAAGACCTGCTTGCTGGCGGGTATTCCCTTCTTTGTCGCGTGAAACGCTATATGTGGCCCAGCTTTGCGGCAACCAGCCGCTCAGCGGGATGCGGATATTCAATGCGATTTGCTGATCACTATTCTCGCCGTCCAACTGGCTGTAGCTATAAGAAAGGTTATAGCTGATGCCATACAGATTGTTATTCAATCCCAACGAGACGTTATTCTCTTTACTGGTGTCTCGCCAATAGTCTTGCTGATAAGCCGACACATACACGCTGGCGCCTTCCCAAAGAGCCTGATTAATACTGACTTGATATTTGCTGCGTTTATGCCCTTCTTGCTTTGCATCTTCCTGTGAGCGGTTAGCTTCATCATAATCATAGAATCCACTTGTGGAATAGCGGTAGCTGGCGATTGAAAGATTGGTATCCGTTGCCTCGATATTTTTCGAATACTGGAGGCGATAAGACTGGCCGCTGCTGCTTTGATTATTTTCGCGTGTTGTTTGAGCCTGAGTCAGGTCGACAGAAACGGAGCCCAGCGAAAACAAGTTAAAGCCTATCCCTGCCATACCTGAAAAATAATCGGTAGATAAAAGTGTGCCAGCATAGGAAGTTATCTCATTGGAAATACCGTAAATTACCGTCCCTTGAGCAAAGTTGGGTTGTTTATCATCACTGTCATTTGAGCGATAGCGACCTACAGTGCCGCTGTATTTGAAGCGTCCTGGTCGTTGCATGATCGGTACAGATGAAAAGGGCTGATTAAATTTTCTTTCGGTTCCATCCGCTTCTTTAACGGTGACTTCGAGTTCACCGCTGTATGACGCAGGGTAAAGATCGTTAATTTCAAAAGCGCCCGGTGCGACATAACTTTGATAAATAATATAGCCATCCTGGCGGATGGTGACCTCGGCAGAAGAATTGGCGATCCCGCGTATGGTAGGTGCAAATCCCCGTTGACTGTCAGGCAGCATATTGTCATCTGAAGCCAGCTGAATCCCCGAAAATTGCAGGCTGGCAAACAGATCTCCCGGCGTAGAGCTTTCTCCGATCAGAAACTGAGATTTCAGGCTTTTGATATCACGTTGAACATAGGTAGCAATGGCATCCCAACTTTGCTGGCCTTCATTACTGCTGTACGTGCTGTAATTTCGAAAGCGCCAGGGGCCTAAATTAACTCCGTTTTGCATGTTCAGATACTGACTGGAATCATCGCTGCCATTTTTGTTTTTTCGTTCAGCACCTGAAAAAGTATAGTTAGAAAATAATACGGGAGCGCCGTCGTCCCACCGTTCTGGGTCTACGTAGCCTTTAGCCGTTTGATTAATTGCTGCCTGCGGCATACTGATATCCAGACGCATCCGGTTAAAGTCGAATTTAGCTGTAGCTGCCGAAATATACTGGCCAAGCACATTAAGCGGAGCATCGTGCTGATGGTTGGCTAAAGAGGGAAATGCATCGACCCTTACGTTCAGTGCGCGTAACAGATCGGGGGTAATCTCTGGAGATAACGAACCGTCAGACAACTGGTCATAACGAATCTTTTGCTGCAGCACCTTATCAAGGTTGACGTAGATAGCCGTATCGTAAACGCCGGCAACCTGCGCATTATCACTTTTTGAGAAAATTGAAAGATCCACGTTGTCTGTCGGCTGGCCACTTTGTTCAAGCAAGTGAGGGTCAAAGTAGACCTCTTCCGCCATGGCGGCATAGCTCATTAATGCCGTGAAACAGCTCAGGCAATGCGCGACCATATGACGCTGCATGCGGGGAAGTAAGGCACTCTTTCCCGCTTTTTTTGCATTTGGATGGCTATCCATAGTCAATTTCTCTGAGTTTCCTGGAATCTTACTGATGCAACTAAAGGCAGAGCGGAGCCATTAAAATCAAAGGCTTCTTTTCTCTGGTGCGGTATCCCCGCCATAATCATTTATTGCACTCCATTCAATGATATCGCCGACGTTGTTAGCCGGTAACTTCACGTAAATTTGGCTATTTGGTGCAATCATGTCGGTGTCATTCAGGAAGGCATTACCTACCTTGAGATAACTGAAAACCACATAATAAGGTGTAGGGTTAGTTATCATCAGTTGATCTTTAACGTGCGAAAAAGTGAGCAGTTTATATGCCTCAAAAGCTTTTCCGCTTAATTTTTCTGGTCTGTAAAAAAGCTTTATTCGGGTTTTTATGACAAGTCTTAATTCGTTGTAATCATTTTTAGGCGTAGAGGGAATAGCACGCACATTAATATAAAATATTGATTCTTTATCTTGAGGTAATTCACCTCCAGTATATGTAATACGGAGGTTGCTTTCGTCATTGGCATTCAGACGAAAAAGTGGAGGAGTAACAACAAATGGGCCTCGTGTTTTTCCATCACCATCATCTGTCCAAGACTGGATAAGAAATGGCCTGCTTTCCGATTTATTGCTGAGAGGTAATGATGCCTCTTTTTTATTGGCTTCATAAATCACTCGTGTGCGCCCTACAAGAATTCCTCCGCCATAACTCAGTTGAATGGAAAGGAGAAACAGAGAGGAAAGCATAAGGAGTATTTTGATTGGATTGTACATGTATTTATAACATCCATTTATGAATAGACTTATTTAATCCTTTGTAATAAATAAATCGTGCAGGCTTAATTTTGCCTGCACGATTCAAATGGGCTTAACGATAATCAAGAGTCACATTGACATTTGCATCTGCGCGGCCAGCAGTAATGTCGTTGGGTGCTTTATAGGATTTGTAGTTTGCCAGGAGGTTAACATCCATTATTGCTGTGTTGATGTCATAGGTCATCGTTGGCAATGTATTCAGTAACATAACATTTTTAGTTTTAGCATCTAAAATCTGGACGCCTACGCCATCAGACATAGTATCACCAAAACTATTTTGCAATAAAAGAAGGTTAGGGTGAGTGGCATCAACAACATCGCCCTCCAGCCATATACGGAAGTGAGGAATAGGATCACCAACTTTTTGTGCTACAGGGCAATTCGCTAGCGGCAATGTAAACGGAATATTAGGTGAAGTATCACCAATGGCACGGAACTGAGCTGCGGAATATGTACCTAGCTCAATGTCTAAGTCATTACCATTGTTAATCACACAAGCAGTTTTAATGATTTCACCCGTGAAGTTAATTCTTCCGTCAATCGCGTAGCTGTTTCCAGCTAACGCCAGAAGTAATCCGCTAACAATAGCTTTGTATTTCATTTTCATTTTCAGCATCCATTCATAAATAAATATTGAAGGTGAGGGCTACAGGTTTCATCAATTCATACACAAAACTTATTAATGAAGCGCCTGCAGGAATCGGATTCTATCAAGTGTTTTATGTATTGAATAGTAGGTGCGAAGTTGTCTATTTAGCTTTGGGGTGTTTTTTACTCTAATATATAAACCTGAATAATTGTTTATATTTAGATGATTCATTTTAATGATTTGTTGATGATTAACTGGTCTGTGATGAAAAGAAAAAGATATTATTAAAATTTTATTATTAATTTTATCTATAAAAGGACTCATTAAGATTTCTGTTTAATTTCATCTCAAATTAATTTGAGAGTGATTTTTTTACCGACAATGAGCCATTTTTACTCTCACCCCGCAAGGATGCCGTCTGGGAATCGGTCAGACAGGTCAGATAAAGTACAGCAGAAGTCGGGAACGGGTTTTGGAGGGCGGGACAAACCGTAACAAAGCAGGCGTTGGTAGCGGAAGATTCCTCTGATATTGTTGATAAATTAGGAAATCCGTATTCATTGTTACAATTTCGGCTAGAATATATACCATTAAACACTGTCTGTTTTGGCTGATTTTTCTAACAATACACGCTTCAGGCATTCACGCCTTTGGGAGAGTTACATGCAAGAAAATCACAAGATTCTGGTGGTCGATGACGACATGCGTCTGCGCGCACTTTTGGAGCGTTATCTGACTGAACAGGGCTTCCAGGTGCGTAGCGTGGCCAATGCTGAACAAATGGACCGCCTGCTGACCCGTGAGTCCTTCCACCTGATGGTGCTGGATTTGATGTTGCCGGGCGAAGACGGTTTGTCTATCTGCCGCCGCCTGCGTAGCCAAAGTAACCCGATGCCCATCATTATGGTCACCGCGAAAGGCGAAGAAGTTGACCGTATCGTGGGGCTGGAAATTGGTGCCGACGACTACATTCCTAAGCCGTTTAACCCGCGTGAACTGCTGGCCCGTATTCGTGCCGTATTGCGCCGTCAGGCCAATGAACTGCCGGGTGCCCCTTCTCAGGAAGAAGCGGTGATCTCCTTCGGTAAATTCAAACTGAATCTCGGCACCCGCGAAATGTTCCGTGAAGATGAGCCTATGCCGCTGACCAGCGGTGAATTTGCCGTGCTGAAAGCGCTGGTGAGCCATCCGCGTGAGCCCCTGTCCCGCGACAAGCTGATGAATCTTGCTCGTGGTCGTGAATACAGTGCAATGGAGCGTTCTATCGACGTGCAGATTTCGCGTCTGCGTCGCATGGTAGAAGAAGATCCGGCGCATCCACGTTATATCCAGACCGTCTGGGGTCTGGGCTATGTCTTCGTGCCGGACGGCAGTAAGGCATGAGACGAATACGCTTTTCACCGCGTAGCTCGTTTGCCCGAACACTGTTACTCATCGTCACCTTGCTGTTCGTCAGCCTGGTGACGACTTATCTGGTGGTCTTGAACTTCGCCATCTTACCGAGCCTGCAACAGTTCAATAAGGTTTTGGCCTACGAAGTGCGTATGCTGATGACCGACCGGTTGCAGCTGGAAGATGGCACGTTGCTGGCCGTACCACCGGCGTTTCGTCGCGAGATTTATCGTGAACTGGGCATCTCTCTTTATACCAACTCTGCGGCAGAGGAGAGTGGCCTGCGCTGGGCGCAACATTACGAATTCCTGAGTCAGCAGATGGCCCAGCAACTCGGTGGCCCGACTGACGTGCGTGTTGAAGTGAACCAAAACACGCCGGTCGTGTGGCTGAAAACCTGGCTGTCGCCGGATATCTGGGTGCGCGTACCTCTGACTGAAATTCATCAGGGTGATTTTTCCCCGCTGTTCCGTTATACGCTTGCCATTATGTTACTGGCGATAGGCGGCGCATGGCTGTTTATCCGCATTCAGAACCGACCCCTGGTGGAACTTGAACATGCCGCGTTGCAGGTGGGTAAGGGGATTATTCCTCCGCCGCTGCGCGAGTACGGTGCTTCAGAAGTCCGTTCGGTTACCCGTGCCTTTAACCAGATGGCTGCCGGTGTGAAACTGCTGGCCGATGACCGCACATTATTGATGGCGGGCGTCAGCCATGATTTACGCACGCCGCTCACCCGCATTCGTTTAGCGACGGAAATGATGAGCGACGGCGATGGTTATCTCGCGGAGTCGATCAATAAAGACATCGAAGAGTGCAATGCCATCATCGAGCAGTTCATTGATTATCTGCGCACCGGGCAGGAAATGCCGACGGAAATCACCGATCTCAACGGTATTTTGGGTGAAGTGATCGCCACGGAAAGCGGCTATGAGCGTGAAATCGATTCCGGTCTGGCTGAAGGTGAATTGCTGGTGAATGCGCATCCGCTGTCGATCAAGCGCGCGGTGGTGAATATGGTGGTTAACGCCGCCCGCTACGGTGATGGCTGGATTAAAGTCAGCAGCGGCCGTGAGTTGCAGCGCGCCTGGTTCCAGGTTGAGGATGACGGTCCGGGCATTGCGCCTGATCAGCTCAAGCATCTGTTCCAGCCGTTTGTGCGGGGGGAAAGCGCACGCACCACCAGCGGAACCGGGCTCGGGCTGGCCATCGTCCAGCGTATTATTGATGCGCATTCGGGGACGCTGGATATCGGGAAAAGTGAGCGTGGCGGGTTACGCATTCGCGCCTATTTGCCGTTACCGGTTGAGATGCTCAAAGCGGTGGCGGTTCAGCAGAAGCCTGTCTAATTAAACGGGGGCCTTAATAATCCCCCGCTTTAATGGCATCAGGGCTGTAAAAAGCAGTTGAGAACATCCTGGTTTCTTCATATCGGCGATCACTTGTCGCGCTGCGGCAACCCAGGGTTTATCAGTTCTTCCTGCTCATCACATAATACTCTGCCGCTTCTTCCCGCCATCTCGGTGTCTCTGCTGCGTCCCACGGATTCACGAGTTGCACGCCTGCCAGTGCAAAGCCTTCAGGATGATCCGTTGCCAGAGTCGCCTGATGATTGAGGCAAACGGCGGCGAGCTGGATATCAGGCTCCGGCATATCCCTGCTGGCCGCTTTTAATAAGGCTGAAACTCGCGGGTAATACAGTGCGCTGGCCGCATCAAATGACAGCAGGCGACCGGCGAAATCCTGATTCAGCATTTCCAGTAAAGCCTCCGAAAGTGCGGCTTTCGGCTGGTTCTCTGGCAAATTCTCAACCCAGGAGAAAAGTGCGGCGACGCTCAGGCTGGTCAGGTACAGCTGCGTAGTGTCCTGCGCATCCAGCCATTGCAGTACATTCTTTTGCGGCCGGGGATTGATCATCTCCAGGATGACGGCGGTATTGAGAATAATCATTTGGATGGCAGTTCGAGGGGCCCGATGCTCAGCGTAGAAAAGCGCTGGCGGAGCTGGCTGCCCAAACCGAAGTCAGGTTGGGCGGGCGTTAAGGCCTGTTTCAGAATTAAACGCACTTCCTCTTCCATCGAGTGGCCTTTTCTGGCTGCCGCGATACGCAACAGTTCCTTCACGTCGTCATCCAGATTACGAACGGTAATGGTCGCCATGTGATGCTCCTCTGACAGCTTTGCTGTCATTCTGAAATGCCGCCGGGCCGGTTGCAATAAAAAAGGCGCGGAAGCCCGCGCCTGAAAGGTGAATATCGACAGATTAAAGCGTCGGCCCGGCGCTGACCAATGCGGCACCTGCAGGCGTATCGGTATATTTGTCGAAGTTATCGATAAATAACCGGGCCAGATGCTCAGCTTTTTCCTGCCATTGTTCACGGCTGGCGTAGGTGTTGCGCGGATCCAGAATCTGCGTATCGACGCCCAGCAACTCAACCGGCACGGCCAGATTAAACAGCGGCAGCGTAAACGTTTCTGCGTCGTCAATCGTGCCATTGAGGATGGCGTCGATAATGGCGCGGGTGTTTTTCAGCGAAATACGCTTACCGGTGCCGTTCCAGCCGGTATTGACCAGATAGGCCTGAGCGCCAACCGCTTCCATGCGCCTGACCAGCACTTCGGAGTATTGCGTCGGGTGCAGCATCAGAAAGGCGGCACCAAAGCAGGCGGAGAAGGTCGGCGTCGGCTCATTGACGCCGCGCTCTGTACCCGCCAGTTTGGCGGTGAAACCAGACAGGAAATGGTATTGCGTCTGCGAAGCCGTCAGTCGGGATACCGGAGGTAAAACGCCAAAGGCATCGGCGGTCAGGAAAATCACTTTGCTGGCGTGACCTGCTTTGGACACCGGCTGCACGATATTCTGAATGTGATAAATCGGGTATGAAACGCGGGTGTTTTCAGTTTTGCTGTTGTCATCGAAGTCGATCTTACCGTCTTCGCTGACCACGACATTTTCCAGTAACGCATCGCGTTTTATCGCACCAAAAATTTCCGGCTCCGCCTCCTTGCTGAGTTTGATGGTTTTTGCGTAACACCCTCCCTCGAAGTTAAACACGCCGTCATCGTCCCAGCCGTGTTCATCGTCACCAATTAACTGACGTTTCGGGTCGGTGGACAATGTAGTTTTTCCTGTGCCTGAAAGGCCAAAGAAGACCGCCACATCACCTTTTTCACCGACGTTGGCGGAACAGTGCATTGACGCAATGCCCTGCAACGGCAACAGGTAATTCATCACCGCGAACATGCCTTTCTTCATCTCGCCGCCGTACCACGAGCCGCCGATCAGCTGAATGCGCTCGGTAAGATTAAAAGCGATGAAGTTTTCAGAATTCAGGCCCTGTTTCTGCCAGTCCGGGTTGGTGCATTTCGCGCCGTTCATGACAATAAAGTCAGGCTCGAAGTTCTCCAGCTCAGTCTCCTGCGGGCGAATAAACATGTTTTTGACGAAGTGAGCCTGCCAGGCGACTTCAGTAATAAAGCGCACCTTCAGGCGGGAATCGGCGTTTGCACCGCAAAAGGCATCGATGATGAATAAACGCTTTCCAGACAATTGTTTGCTGACTAAAGCTTTCAGCGAAGACCAGACTTCAGGCGACAACGGTTTATTGTCATTTTTGCCTTTGCCCTGATCTGCCCACCACAAGGTATCGCGCGTGGTGTCGTCGCGGACAATGTATTTATCCTTTGGGGAACGGCCGGTGAAAATGCCGGTATCGACGTTCACTGCGCCCAGTTCTGTCACCTGTCCGCGCTCAAAGCCTTCAAGGCCCGGTGCGGTTTCCTCATTGAAAAGAGTCTCGTAATCAGGGTTATAGACGATTTGACTGCTTTGATGGATCCCGTAGCGGGCGAGTGTTTCGGCGTTGATCCCGAGAGTGGTTGGCATTTCCCTGCTCCTTACCTGAACGTAGAACCCCTAAAGCGTCAGCGTCTTAAGGGATAAACCAGCGGTAATTGTAGGTATTTATGGCGGTCAAACAGCGATAGCTCTCAAAGAATAACCGGAGATGTGAATTTTCTTCTGGAAATGTGATGGAAAACTAACAAATTGTGCAATGAAGTTATGAGGAAGCAATAAAAAAGGGACTTTCAACAGAAAGTCCCTTTAGTTTAATGAGTTAACAATTAATGAACGTTATCATTTCCCGAAATAACATTGCCGCTCGCCTTCAGCGTCGCCATGTCCATGGCGTCAAATTCATAATCTGAACCGCAATAATCACAGTGCATCTCGATTTTGCCATCTTCTTCCAGCATTTCGAGGATCTCTTCATCTGGCAGCGTCATCAGCGCACCGGCGCAGCGTTCACGCGAACAGGTACAGCGGAAACATACGTCCTGCGGTTCATACAGAGTGACTTCTTCCTGATGATATAGACGATAAAGCACTTCGTTAGCCGGCAAATTCAGCAATTCTTCAGCTTTGATGGTGGTCGTCAGCTGTGACAGATGGCTGAACTCTTCCGCGTCCGTCTCTTCAGCGGGCAGAACCTGTAACAACATGCCGCCAGCCGCGGGCTGACCTTCAACTTCGCCCGTACGGATGAAAATACGTGTCGGCAACTGTTCAGACTGCATGAAATAGTTTTCCAGACACTCAGCCAGATTTTCACCTTCCAGCCCGACAACGCCCTGGTAACGTTCGCCCACGTTTGGAGAAATGGTGATCACCATGTAGCCGTTACCAATCATCTCTTTCAGGGAACTGCCTTCGGCGATGTCACCCTGTAAACGCGCAATACCACGCAATTCCTGTCGGTTATTGCCGTTGATCACCGCCAGTTTCAGCGGGCCATCGCCCTGCAGTTGTACGGTGATATCGCCATCAAATTTCAGAGTGGCCGTCAGCAGGCTGGTGGCGACCAACATTTCGCCCAGTAAATTACGGACTTCAGCCGGGTAGTCGTGACCCGCTACGATGTGCCGGAACGTCTCATGGAGTGAAACCAGTTCGCCGCGCACAGCGTGATGGTTGAACAGGTAACGGTGTAACTGGTCGTGATTTGACATAACGTTCTCTCTGTTTGGCGGTGTTTATTCCGCATCGCCATATTTGAATTTGATCAGGTTGCGGCGTTCCTTTTTGTCCGGACGTCGGTCCGGATGGGGCATCGCATTCATCTTCCGCGCCTGAGAAATTTTCTCCCGGCTGGCAATGCTGGCCTCGGTTTCCTGATAAAGCGTTTGCGCTTCTTCCGCACTGCGGCGCTGAGTGGTCAGCCCCAGCACAATGATCGTTTTTGCATCGTTTCCCTGACGCAGGGTGATTTCGGCATTCAGTTCCATCAGCTTGCTGGGTTTCCCGCGCTGGCCGTTGTAATGCACCTTGCCGCCGTCAATCATCTCGCGTGCCAGTGCCCGGGTCTTATAAAAACGAGCCGCCCACAGCCATTTATCGAGACGTACTGCGTTGTCGTCCTCTTCCTTTTTACCTTTCATCTCTCCCCCTGAAACGTACCGGAACTACTGAGCCGGGCCTGTTACGGGGTGAATCGAAGGCAACAGGTCGCGGTAGTCATTGATGGAAGGGTGTCCCTGGAATGACTTATTTGCCCCGCTCGAATCCGGATTTTCTATACCCAGACAATAGCGGATACCAAAGGTTTTTGCCGCATTCAGGATCGGTTCCCCGTCATCGACAAACAGGGTTCTGCCGGGGTTAAAACCGGTCTGCTGCTGCACGGCAGCCCACAAACGTTGATCTTCCTTTGGATAACCAAATGTGTGGGTGGAAAGTAATAAATCAAGGTGCTGATCCAAACCGGTGTGTTCAATTTTAACTGACAGACTGTGGGGATGCGCGTTAGTCAGCAAAATAGTTTCGCGACCGCTTGCCCGCAGATGACGCAAGAACGGCACCGTATCTTCGCGTAAGCGCGCATTTTTGCCGATGTTTGTGGTCATCTGATAGATGTCCAGATCCAGCCTCTCGCTCCAGTAATCAAAGCAATACCAGTTCATGGTGTGCTGAACGGCCAGGTATTCGTCATGAATGATCTGGCGGGCATTTTCCAGCGGGATTGCACGTTGCAGGCTGAGTGCAGCCGGCACGTCCTTTAACCAGAACTGACTGTCGAAAGCCAGATCGAGCAGCGTGCCGTCCATATCCAGTAAAACGGTATCGATATTGTTCCAGTCGAGATCAAGAGGCATGAAAACTCCATGTCCTGCGTGCCGGAGCATGGCAGGAGAGGTTAAACGCAAGCAGGGAAGGGTCAGAATACCATATTCTCTCAGGGCGGCGCAGAGCCACCCTGGGATTCAGTTCAGCGTATGCGTGGGGGCAGGCATCAATGTCGGGTGAAAGCTGGCGTTGTAATACTGTTCAATATCGTCGATGCGGCGCTTGTCTTTGATGAAGCGACGGATAAACAGCACCGTATTCACCAGCAGGACGCCAAGCAGCAAGAACAGCAGCACACTGGTGCCCAGATAGCGCCACAGCGTCGAGATATCGGGCTCACTGTGCAATGAAATGTGACGCGTGCCGTTGGCATCAATGCTGATGCTGGTGATCACACCCTGCGCACTGAACGGTGTGTGCAGCAACATCGCGGAAAGGGTTTGCAGCTGTTTCCACTGATCCTGTGGCGGATTACCGAACAACCCGACCGGCGGCACCGGCTGTTCGACCAGCTGACGGCCTTCGTCATTGCTGATCAGGAATCCGCCCGGAGGTGGGCTGTTCAGACTGTCAGCGGCGCGGCGGGTTTCCTGCAGGAAGAAAGAAGACGTGGCGTTGTTGACCAGTTCACTCAATGACTGCGCGCTGACCGGTCGCAACAGAACGTTGATTCCCTGCAATGTTCCCGCTTTTGCACGCTTCACCAGCATGCTCCAGTTATTTGAATTGCCCAGATTCACCAGCGCATTTTTCAGGCGCACACACTCGTTTGATTTGTTTCCGCACAGCGCATCGGTTTTCAGCACGATATCGGCGAAATCGTCGAGCAGGATCATGCCGGATTTTTCAATCGCGGTCGCCAGTTGCGGGTTGATGTTCTGCTCCAGATTTTCACCCGGATGCATCTGATTGTTGACCGTCGTTTGCAGTGCGGTGGCGGCATCAATAATTTCTGACTGCGGAACCGGCAGCGGCGCGGCGTTGTTCCAGTAAATACCGGAACAGTCGAATGGCATGAAACCCGATGCGCTGCGGCTGCCCGATGGCGCCACATAGCACATCCCCGTGCCCTGAACTTTCAGCGTGTCGCCGACGCGCAGCGCCGTTTTTTCCAGATCCTGCACGCTGTTCACCTGCGCACTTTGCGCGCCCTGAAGCCACGCCATGCTGAGTTTGAGCGGCAGTCCGAGCGGTACGTACACCAGCAGCATGAGCAGCAGCAGGAAAGCGCTGGTCGCCAGCACCAGGTTCTTTCCCCACAGTTGCAACGGGAATTTTTTCACTTCGTCGTGCAAAGACAAATAGCTGCCCTGACGAACCACGTGGCTGTTCATGTACAGCTCGATATCTGTCGGCTGGCCCAGGTCACGGCCAATAAACGGCTGCCAGTGCGGCGGATAAATCAGATCAACCGTACCGAGTGAAATATTGCTGATATCACCCTGTTTGGATTCACCAAAAAGACCCCAGCGTTTAGGTAATCCCCGCAGGCAATGGATTTCCTTGCGGTTTTTACCTAAACGTTCGGAGACGACGCGCCAGCTCACCCAGGCAGTAAGCACCGCCGCCAGCGTCAGTAACCACGGCAGGAACACCACCGGGCTGAGCAGGGTGATAAACAGCAGCAATAAAACGCCGGAGATGGCCAGCGCTTCTTTCACGCCGCTGGAGCGGGTAAGTGCGTGTTCTTCACGGGTTTCACGGCGCACTTTTACCAGTTCGATATGTTCACTTTCTTCATGGCGGATCGAGGCATTTTGCGGCTGCGAAGGCAGCACGGTAGAAACCGGCGTCGGGCCTTCATAGACGTGATCGACCAGCGAATGCCCGTTAAGGGAGATGACCAGCGGCATAGACTGCGTTTTGATCAGCTCAACCTGATTTTCCTGGGCAATGTATTGCTCCCAGAAAGGCGGCAGGTGAATTTCGGTGGTATCAAGGAAGTAGCGTCCGCTGTTGGTCTCTTCGCTGGCGACCCCGTAACGGGTAATCGCGCGCTTGAGGCTGTAGACGTTTTCGCTTTTGGTGGTCAGGATGAGTTTATCGCGCAGGATAATCAGGTTATTACGGTGGGTAATCGGTGTTTGTCCCAGGCCTTCGCTTTGTCGCAGATACCGTTCAACGGCGTCGCGCTCTTGTTGCGAAAGTTTTCGCTGGCTGGGGGTGGGGAAATGTACCACGGACTCGTCGCGTTGGCGGCGTCGCAAGGCAAACCAAAAGAAACTCCCAGTGGCAATGATTGCGATACACAACAACACCAGTGTCACGACTACTGTGCTCATCCTATCCCCGTTCTGACGTGGGTGACTTACGTCAACTCTGTGAAAGTATTATACATAATTTAAAAACACATAAACCCAATACACATTTTTACGCGCGGCCTGATATCGGACAGAATTTTCATTATTTGACTGATTTTTATGCGCAAATTTTTTTCAAAACATACCACGCTAAAGGATATCCGCAATTGTACTTTAATGGGTATCGGTATAATCCTATTTTGAATCGTGCGTGTTTTTGTTACAGCAGAATTGTGACGCGAACATAACAACGGGTCTTTTTTGCACGATATCAGGAGTGAAATCCGAGCTTCGGCGGTGAATATACCCGTCCGCGCGGAACTTATGCGCGGTAAAGATTGCGATTCAGGCTTGCATTAACGCACAATGTTTTCTGATAGTAATATTCAGAAACCCATATGAACCCATTACGACACCCGCAGTCAGGTGAATAATAAGTTGGGGATGAAATGACACAACACCTGCAAAAACCGAAAATCCTGAAGGTGGAAACCGTAGCCCGTTCGCGTTTATTCACCATCGAATCTGTTGATCTGGCGTTCAGCAATGGCGCCGAACGTGTCTATGAACGCATGCGTCCTTCCGATCGCGAAGCGGTGATGATCGTGCCGATCATTGATGACGATCTGCTGCTGATCCATGAATATGCCGTCGGTATCGAAAGCTACGAGCTGGGTTTTCCGAAAGGGCTTATCGATGCAGGAGAAAGTGTGCTGGAAGCGGCGAACCGTGAACTGATGGAAGAAGTCGGTTACGGTGCCGGTCATTTTGACGTACTGGCAAAACTGACGATGGCGCCGTCCTATTTCTCCAGCCGTATGAACATTGTGATTGCGAAAGCGCTGTATCCGAAAAGTCTCGAAGGTGATGAGCCAGAGCCTTTACCGCAAACCCGCTGGCCGATTTCGCGGATGATGGAACTGCTGCAACAGCCTGATTTTTGCGAAGCCCGCAACGTCAGCGCGTTATTCCTGGCGCATGATTTCCTGACCCGCAACGCCCGCTGACTCAATGGGCTTTGCGGCGTTTGAGCCAAAAAAACGCCAATAAAAAAGCCGGTCATGCATTATGCAGACCGGCTTTTTTGCTTTACAGCTCAGGCATCAGAACAGTTCGTGTTCCTGACCGTTATCCATGATGGTCGTCCCGACTTCATGCACTGCATGTTCCGTCGGCTGAGTTCCGTCAATGAAGTATTCCGGACGGCTGCCACCGCCGCCGTCAGACAACTTACCGGTGCTCTTATCGATAGTGACCGTCACGATGCCCGGAGGCGGCGTTTGTTTCTCTTCAGGTACGCCTTCCAGCACCGCTTTCATGTAGTCATCCCATGCCGGTTGCGCACTCTTCGCGCCGCCTTCAGCGCCGGAGATCTGATCCGGGATCACACCCGAAGCGGTCGAACGACCCAGATCGCGTCGGTGATCGTCAAAACCAATCCAGACTGATGTCACTACATTTGGACCATAGCCGGAGAACCAGGCATCTTTCGAGCTGTTGGTTGTCCCGGTTTTACCGCCAATGTCGTGACGTTTCAGATCACGTCCTGCGCGCCAGCCTGTGCCCATCCAGCCAGGTTCGCCGAAGATGTTGGAGTTCAGCGCATCACTGATGAGGAATGACAGCGGCGTACTGATCACATGTGGCGCGTACTGTTGCTGTGCATCGACCTGTGGAGAGTTCGCCGGCACCTGTTCAAGCTGCGGCGTCGGCACGGCGTTATTGCTGTTATTCACTGAAGTGGCAACGTTTTCCACGTTGTCATCAGATAGCACCGCCGATTTCTGTGTATCACCATAAATCACCGGAATATTACAGGTGCGGCAGGCGATTTTCGGTTTAGCTTCAAACAGAACTTCGCCGGACTCCGACAAGATTTTGGTGATGAAATACGGATCCACCAGATAACCGCCGTTGGTTAACGTCGCGTAACCGCGCACCACCTGTAATGGCGTGAATGAAGCAGAACCGAGCGCCAGTGATTCAGAATGCACAATGTTGGCGGCCGGGAAGCCGAAACGCTGCAGATATTCTGCTGCGTAATCTACGCCCATCGCACGCATCGCACGCACCATCACCACGTTCTTAGACTCTCCCAGCCCCTGACGCAGGCGGATAGGGCCGACGTAGGTTGGTGGGGAGTTCTTCGGACGCCAGTCCTGGCCTGCGCCCGCATCCCAGCGGGTGATCGGCATGTCATTGAGGATAGTGGCGAGCGTCAGCCCCTTATCCATCGCAGCGGTGTACAGGAACGGTTTAATGTTCGAACCCAACTGACGGACAGCCTGATTTGCGCGGTTAAATTTGCTCTGGTTGAAATCAAATCCACCCACCAGCGCTTCAATCGCGCCGTCGTTCTGATTCAGGGAAACGATGGCCGAGTTGACATCAGGAACCTGTGCCAGCCACCAGACATCCCCCACTTTACGCACCCACACCTGCTGGCCCGGCTGAACCACGTCGGACACTTTTTTCGGCGTCGGGCCCTGAGCGTTGTCATTACGGTAAGGTCGCGCCCAGCGCATGGTGCTAAACGGCAGGCTGATCACCGCACGGTTAGACATAGTTGCCGTGGCCTGCGCATCGTCGATTGACGTGATGACCGCCGGGAACAATGGCCCGTAGACCGGCAGCGTTTTCAGCGACTGAACAATTTTGTCTTCATCCCACGCAGGTTCACCGACTTTCCACATCTGATTTGACGGGCCGCGGTAGCCATGGCGCATATCGTAATTCAGTACGTTAGTACGCAGGGCTTCCTGCGCTGCCAGCTGCGTTTTCTTGGTGATAGTGGTGTAGACCTCATAGCCATCGTTATAAGCGTTGTCGCCATAACGTTTCACCATCTCCTGGCGCACCATTTCGGTCAGGTACGGCGCAGAAAACTCAATGTGCGGGGCGTGATAGTTCGCCACAACCGGTTCTGCACGTGCCTGATCGTACTGCTCCTGCGTGATGTATTTTTCATCCAGCATACGGGCCAGTACGGTATTGCGACGTGCGACAGAACGGTCGTGTGAATAGAGCGGGTTAAAGGTTGACGGCGCTTTTGGCAGACCGGCAATCACGGCCATTTCGCTGAGTGTCAGCTGGCTCACGTCTTTCCCGAAATACACCTGCGCAGCAGCGCCCACGCCATAGGCGCGGTAACCGAGATAAATCTTGTTCAGATACAGCTCGAGGATTTCATCTTTAGTCATCAGCTGTTCAATGCGGATGGCTAAAAATACTTCCTTGATTTTACGGGTCAGCGTGCGTTCAGGGCTCAGGAAGAAGTTACGGGCCAGCTGCTGAGTAATGGTACTCGCGCCCTGTGAGGCGTGACCGGACATCAGCGCGACAGACGCCGCACGGAAAATACCGATCGGATCCACACCGTGATGCTCGTAAAAACGGCTGTCTTCTGTGGCGATAAACGCATGCACCATTTCCGGAGGGATCTGGCCCAGTTTCAGCGGGATACGGCGCTTCTCACCGTATTGGGCGATCAGATCGCCTTCGGCACTGAAGACCTGCATGGGTGTTTGCAAGCGCACGTCTTTGAGCGTGGCAACATCGGGTAGCTGAGGCTCGATAAATTTATACAAACCGAAGATCGAGGCTGCTCCCAGCAAAATGCAACACACTGCAAGAATCAATAAATACTTTACGAACTTCACCTGAGATTTCCCATTTAGTGTCAATTGGGCAGTTTATAAACAACCGCGCGGTAGTATAAAGGCAAGCCTGCAACATGGATACGTACTTTTATTTACTTGACGATATGGAGATTGGGCGAAAATGCGACTACAAGCATGGCAGGTAGGTCTGGATATTCAAGCCGGTTTTGCCCGTGCGATCGCCGTACAAAGGCGGCGTCATGGCTGGCAATTACGTCATTGGTGGCAGCATCCGCTGCCCGATTTCACGTTGCGGGAGGGCATATTACATGAGACTGCGCCACTGATCGCCATTTTATCATTTTGGCGCAAAACCTTACCCTCGACGCTGTCACTCAGAATCAGCCTCCCGGCACAGCGGATCATGCAGCAGCGTATGGCCGCCCCTGATGTGCGTATGCCTGAGCCTGCCCGCAGCGCCTTTATTTTCGCCCATGCGGCGAAACAGTTCCCCCTCAGCATCGAACATCTGGTGATGGACTATCGCGCAGACCCGTGCGGCGATAATCAGATGGTGGTCACCGCTGCGAGGCAGAAGGAAATCGAACAGTGGATGGGCTGCCTGGCGCAGGCGCAGCTTTTCCCGCAGGTGATCGAACTTGCCCCCTGCGCTCTTCAGGTTGCCGCCCACGCCGCCGGGCTTCCCGGTGACGCCTTGCTGATTCATCCTCTCGACGATGGCATTCTCTGGGCTTCGCCGCACGGTTTGCCGTTTCAGTTTGGATTATTCGATAACACTGACGCGCAGGCCGACACTTCCCTGGCAGAACGGGTTCGTACGCAGTATCGCGCGGCGACGTTGTGTGAAGCCGGAGGCTATTACAGCGGCGAAAATCCACCGCCGACACTGCAAAGCTGGTCGCCGCTGAGCGCTATCGGTCAGTTATCTGCACCGCTACCGGTCAGCCCCGGCGCTTTTGCTCCCGCCGTCGGGCTGGCACTGCGACATATGGATTGCTGATGCTACAGGTCAATTTATTGCCCTGGCGCAGGGTGCAGGGCCGGAAACGGCTGCGTTTCTGGCTGAACGTGACGGTGCTGTTTCCGGGATTGCTGCTGGCGGGTTCGTGGATCTGTGCTGCTTATCTGGCACAGCATCAGACACTGTTACTGCAGCATGTCGCTGCGCTGAAACTCGCTTCGCAGGCGCTGTCCCTCCAGCAACGGCGTGTGGATGCGGCATCAGCAAAGGTAAAAGAGCTGATGGCTCAGCGCCTGATAAGCCAGCAGAAGGCGCAGCGAAGCAGGGACTATCTGCAACTGCTGACGTTGCTGGCTGAAAATATGCCCGAGGATCTCCGGCTGAGTGAACTGACTGAGCATCAGAGCCACCTGACGCTCAAGGGTGAAGGGCGTTTTTATCACGATATTTTGGCTTTTGGTGAAACGCTCGCCGCCAGCGAATTACTCGGTGACGTCAGCCTTGCAGATGTACGTCAGCAATCCGGTCTGGCGCTGAGTTTTACCCTGAAGATGCAACTGCGTCAGCCGACTGGCGTGTTATCAGCAGATAAACAGGAGGCGCAGCCATGACGTTCTCCTTCGCCGCGCGGCTTGAACCTCTCATGCAAAAACCGGGCTGGCAGCTGGCATCAATGCTGACGTGTGCAACGTTATGCATGGCGATGATCCTGTATCAGTGCGTGTTGAGTGGCATGTGGCAGCAACAGAATGATCTGGAGAAGCAGATCAAGGATATGCAGCGGGTTGTGGCTCATGCCCAGGTGTTATTGCTTCAGGCATCACCGCTGTCGCGCCTGGAGCAGACTCTGAAAGAAAACGTGCGGGCAGAAAATGACATTTTGCCTCTGGATCAGCAATTCTCACAGCCACTGAAAACCTCACAAGCCACGCTGGTTCAGTGGTTGCCCGCGCCCGGCCCGCAAGGTGAACTTCATCTGAAAGCGTCGTTTAGCGCGCTGATGCATTTTCTTCAGACATTGCTGCAAAAACCTTCGCATCCGGCGTTCAGTGAACTGAATCTGCGGGCGGGTGAAGACGGTCTTGCGGCCTCACTTTTATTGACGCAAACCACCGAGGCGGCGGAAATTCCCGATGCGGCTGCCACGAGCCTTCCCGTGCGTGATCCCTTTGCTTCCACGCCAGCCCGGCCTTGTGCGGACGAAGCGCTATCTCCTGCATGGCGTTTAGGCGGGATAGTGCAGGCGGAAGGGCGGCAGTCCGGCTGGTTACTCTCGCCAGATGAAGGCTGGATAAAGGTAGAAGCAGGCGCGCAGATCGGTATGCCGCAATGGACGGTAGAAGCGCTCAGTGCGTCAAAAATCGAACTCAGCATCAGCGATATTCGCTGCGGCGAGCAGCGCCAGACCCTTCGGTTTGGCCAACCTATTGTCACTCCACGGAAAGGAAAATGATGAAACAGAGTAACTATGCCGCCTGGTGGCTGCCGTTATGTTTGTGTTTTAGCGCGGCGAAGGCCGCTCAGTTGTCGCCGGTGTCACTGGAGTTTCAGACCGCGCCGGTGGAAATGGTGTTGCAGGCACTGGCCGATACCCGGCAGCTCAATCTTATTACTGCGCCGGGCGTTGAAGGGCAGATCAGCGTGAAGCTCAGGGAAGTGCCCTGGCAGCAGGCGCTGGATATTATCCTGCGCATGAACCATCTCACCAGCCAGCTGGAAGGCAACGTGCTGATGGTGTCACCTGAAATCGATCCGCTTTTGCAGCAACAGAAACTCAGGGAGGCTGCCGAGCAGCAGGAAGATCAACGTCCGGTACTCAGCCTGACCGTGCCGCTGCAATATGCCGATGCCAAAGACGCGGCGCTGAGTCTGAACGCGCAAAAAGGCACGCTGCTTTCTGTAAAGGGCAGTGCGTCTGCGGATCCGCGCACCAACACACTTTTATTGCGTGATACTCAAGAAGCGCTGGATGTGGTTGCGCCGTGGGTGAAAGAGATGGATCTGCCCTTGCAGCAGGTGCAACTGGCAGCACACATCGTAACAATGAATAGCGAAAGCCTGAGGGAATTAGGCGTACGCTGGGGGTTCACGGGGGAAGAGGCGATCACCAAAGCCGTGCGTATGAACAATTTCAGCATGGGGATGCCGGTAGAAAACCCGATATTTACCGCGGGATTTAATCTGGCGCACATCAGCGGACGGATACTGGATCTCGAGTTGACTGCGCTTGAGCAGGAAGACAAAGTCGATATTATCGCCAGCCCGCGGTTGCTGACGGCGCATATGCAGACCGCCAGTATCAAACAGGGCACCGAAATTCCTTATCAGGTGTCCAGTGGTGCGAGTGGCAGTACCTCGATCGAATTTAAAGAAGCCGTGCTCGGTATGGAAGTGACACCCAAAATTCAGCGTGACGGTCGCATCCAGCTGGCATTACAAATCAGCCAGAACATGCCGGGGCGGAGCATTAAACAGTCAGAAGGTGAAGCGCTGGCGATCGATAAGCAGGAAATTAAAACCCAGGTCACTGTAAAAGATGGCGAAACGATTGTACTCGGCGGGATTTTTCAACGTAAAAATCAGAACACAGATACAAAAGTGCCCGTCCTCGGCGATATTCCGGTGGTAGGTTCCTTGTTTAAACACCAGTATACGAATGAACAGCGGCGTGAGTTGGTGATTTTCATCACTCCAACCTTAATCCGCACCCGCTAAGCGGGTATTAAGTGTTAACCTAAACCGCATAATTACCTTGAGCACGTGCAACTTTTTGTGTCGTCAGAGGCTTCTGAGTTTGACGCTGCCGTCGATTTAGCTTACAAGGGTTACCGAATTAAGCACCGTGATCTTTTTTTACTGCACACACGTCGATAAAAACGTACGGTTTCCCTCCTGCGGCGTGCAATGTGATTTATTCGGTTGCCAAACTACCAAGAGTGTTGAGATAATTTTTTTCTGATCTCGCACTATCGCTCATGAGGTTTCAGTTTAGGTCCCGCCGCTAATTTGATTGGCGGGGCGGGTTATCATCAACGAAATAGTCTTAGTAATACCGAAAAACATGGCAGAGAAACGCAATATCTTTCTGGTTGGGCCTATGGGTGCCGGCAAAAGCACTATTGGTCGACAGTTAGCTCAACAACTCAATATGGAGTTTTTCGACTCCGATCACGAAATTGAGCGACGTACCGGAGCTGATGTGGGCTGGGTATTTGATTTAGAAGGCGAAGACGGCTTCCGCGACCGCGAAGAAAAAGTGATCAACGAATTGACCGAAAAACAAGGCATCGTTCTGGCAACTGGCGGGGGTTCCGTTAAATCACGTGAAACCCGTAACCGTTTGTCGGCGCGTGGCGTTGTCGTCTATCTTGAAACTACCATCGAAAAACAACTGGCGCGTACACAACGCGACAAAAAACGTCCATTATTACAAGTGAGTGCTCCGCCGCGTGAAGTGCTTGAAGCACTGGCGAGAGAACGCAATCCTTTGTATGAAGAGATTGCCGACGTCACTATTCGTACCGATGATCAAAGTGCCAAAGTCGTCGCCAACCAGATTATTAACATGCTGGAAAGTAACTGATTTTTGGTTTCTATCATTGCCTGAGGGTGTCAGTTAAAGAAGGTTACAGAGCGCGACATGGAGAGGATTACCGTAACGTTAGGGGAGCGTAGCTACCCCATTACGATTGCTGCCGGATTGTTCCACGATCCGGCTTCTTTTATGCCGGTAAAGGCAGGCGATCAGGTCATGATAGTGACCAATGAAACCCTCGCTCCTCTCTATCTGGACGGCATTCGTTCAGTGCTGGAGCAGGCAGGCGTTCGTGTTGATCAGGTGATTTTGCCTGATGGTGAACAATACAAATCCCTGGCTGTTCTCAATGACGTGTTCTCCGCGCTGCTCCAAAAGCCGCACGGACGTGATACCACACTTGTCGCCCTTGGCGGCGGCGTAGTCGGTGATTTAACCGGCTTCGCTGCAGCCAGTTATCAACGCGGTGTACGCTTTGTTCAGGTGCCTACCACGTTGCTTTCTCAGGTCGATTCCTCCGTTGGCGGTAAAACGGCGGTAAACCATCCCCTCGGAAAAAACATGATCGGCGCGTTTTATCAGCCTGCGTCGGTGGTGGTTGATCTCGACTGTCTGCGCACTTTACCTGCCCGTGAAATGTCATCGGGGCTGGCGGAAGTGATCAAATACGGCATTATTTTGGATGCCGACTTCTTTGTCTGGCTTGAAGACAACATGGACGCTCTGCTGGCGCTGGATATGAACGCGCTGGCTTACTGCATCCGACGTTGCTGCGAGCTGAAAGCGGAGGTTGTCGCTGCCGATGAACGTGAAAACGGACTGCGCGCCTTGCTGAATCTGGGCCATACTTATGGCCATGCTATTGAAGCTGAAATGGGTTATGGCAACTGGCTGCACGGTGAAGCCGTGTCCGCAGGCATGATGATGGCGTGTTATACCGCCCATCGCCTCGGTCAATTCGGTCTGGGTGATATCGCCCGGGTGAAAACCTTGCTGACCCGCGCCGGTTTACCGGTCACCGGGCCACAGGTCATGAAAGCCGACGCCTATTTGCCGCACATGATGCGTGATAAGAAAGTACTGGCTGGCGAACTGCGTCTGGTTTTACCGAAAGCAATTGGACAGTCTGAAGTACGCTCCGGCGTATCGCATGAAATGGTGCTGGCTTCGATTGAAGATTGCCGTTAAACCTGTGGCCACTTTTTTGGCCAGATAACGACCGATTTTACCAATGCCCAGCAAGCGTTATATTTATTAGTCAGGATAGTTGCTCCGCGTGAGGCCTGTTTCAGGCTTTTAGCCGGGTTGGAGGTTTTAGATGGATGATTTAACACCGGAAGACGATCTCAAGCCAGACACCAGCGATCGCCGCCCACCGCGCGCGCGCAAACCGTCTCCTTCCATACCAAAGGTCGCTGTTTCCCGTCAGTACGTCATGATTGGCATCGGTATTGTGGTGCTGGTATTGCTGATCGTAGGCATCGGCTCTGCCATGAAGTCACCGACATCGAACCAGGCTACCCAGCAGAATAACGGTCCGAAAGACATTAATCTTGCGGGCAACGACGCTGCAGCCCCGGCTCAGCCCTCCGCGCAGGCGCAAAACAACACCGCTCAGGCCGCAAATGGCCAGCAGCCGCAGAATATCGGTTTACCGCCAGTGTCCTCCACCCCAACTGAAGCACAGCCTCTGCCTGATAATGGTCAGAAAGAACGTGTGGATCTGCCGGGTGATATGGGTGATGCATTGTCTTCCCAGCAGAATCAGGTGGATGGTGTTGCGCAGGGCAGTATGGTTCAGGGTTCAGCAACCAATGGTGCTGCACAATCTCTGACCTCTCTGCCGACCGCCGCGGCGACAGTCAATGGTTCGGCGCGTACTCAGACGCCGGCCGTTTCACAACCTTCAGCTACGCATACCCGTCCGGCGCAAACCGCCCGTACCCCGCAGACCGCCCATACCGCGAAGCCGGTTGAGCGTAAACCTGCGGCGACGGCATCGCACCCGGCCAAATCCCAGACAGCGTCAACGCCTGGCGCGTCTGCGCCAGCAGTGGCTTCAGGCAGCGCATCAGCCATTAAGTCTGCACCTGGTTCACACTTCACGCTGCAGTTAAGCGGCGCCTCTCAGGCTACTTCGCTGAACGCTTTTGCCAAACAATCAGGTTTGAAAAACTATCTGGTCTATCAGACTGCCCGTGACGGGAAGCCTTGGTATGTATTGGTCAGTGGCAACTATGCGTCTTCTGCAGAAGCCAAGCGTGCTATTGCCAGTCTGCCTGCGGAAGTTCAGGCGAAAAAACCGTGGGTTAAACCTGTACATCAGGTACAGCAAGACCTGAAAAAATGAATCTGATCTCAACGCGATTTGCTGTCTAAAAACAGGGTACAATCCGCGGCTGTGAATTGTATAAGTAGCTAACTGACGGCATGAAGAAGAACCGCGCGTTTTTGAAGTGGGCTGGCGGCAAATACCCGCTGATTGATGACATTAAACGTCATCTTCCGGCGGGAGATTGTCTGATTGAGCCTTTTGTTGGCGCGGGCTCGGTATTTTTGAATACTGAGTATGACGCCTACATTCTGGCGGATATCAACAGCGACCTGATCAACCTCTATAACATTGTGAAACTCCGCACAGACGAATTTGTGCGTGATGCCCGTGTGCTTTTCACGCCTGAGTATAATGATTCAGATCGTTTTTACGTCCTGAGGGCTGAGTTCAATGCCAGCAGCGACCCTTATCGTCGTTCGGTACTTTTCCTCTATTTGAACCGCCATTGTTACAACGGCCTGTGTCGCTATAACCTCAGCGGAGCGTTTAACGTGCCTTTTGGCCGTTATAAAAAACCGTATTTCCCGGAAGAAGAACTCCACTGGTTTGCTGAAAAAGCCAAAAATGCGGTTTTCGTGTGCGAGCATTATCAGGACACGTTGCTGAAAGCGGAGTCTGGCTCGGTGGTTTATTGCGATCCACCTTATGCGCCACTTTCTGCTACTGCGAATTTTACGGCGTATCACACCAACAGCTTTAGCATGGACGATCAGCGCAATCTGGCGCGTCTGGCGCAGCAGCTCTCGAATGAGAATGCGGTACCGGTGCTGATCTCCAACCACGAAACACCACTTACGCTGGAATGGTACGCAGAAGCGGAACTGCATCGCGTCTCTGCGCGTCGTACTATCAGCAGCAATGTTGCTCAACGCAGCAAAGTGAACGAACTTTTAGCGCTGTATCGCTGATTGCCGGTTTGCGCCGCAGTCAACAGGTAACCTTATCGTTTGGAGAAGCGGATGAAACAGTTTTTGATTGCACCATCGATTCTGTCTGCTGACTTTGCCCGTCTGGGTGAAGACACGGCAAAGGCACTGGCTGCGGGTGGAGACGTCGTACATTTCGATGTAATGGATAACCACTACGTACCGAATTTAACGATGGGGCCTGCGATCCTCAAAGCACTGCGCGATTACGGCATCACAGCACCGATCGATGTTCATCTGATGGTAAAACCGGTGGATCGTCTGGTGCCTGATTTTGCTGAAGCGGGCGCGACGTACATTACTTTCCATCCGGAAGCCTCTGAGCACGTTGACCGCACTTTGCAACTGATCAAAAGCCACGGCTGTAAAGCCGGTCTGGTCTTTAATCCGGCCACCTCGCTGAGCTATCTCGACTACGTGATGGATAAACTGGATGTGATCCTGCTGATGTCGATCAACCCCGGCTTTGGCGGTCAGCCCTTTATTCCGGGCACGCTGGATAAACTGCGTCAGGTGCGCAAGATTATTGATGCGAGCGGTTACGACATTCGTCTGGAAGTGGATGGCGGCGTGAAAGCGGAAAATATCCGTGAGATTGCTGCTGCGGGCGCCGACATGTTTGTCGCCGGTTCAGCCATCTTCAATCAGCCGGATTACGGCACCGTCATTGACCACATGCGCAGCGAGCTGGCGAAGGTTTCCCATGACTGACACTCTGGTTGCGCGTGGTCTGGCATTTGATTTAGACGGCACGCTGGTCGACAGCGCGCCGGGTCTGGCCGAGGCCGTGGATCTGGCGTTACGTGATGTCGGTTTACCGGCCGCTGGCGTTGCGCGCCTCAGCACCTGGATCGGCAACGGTGCCGACGTCATGGTTGAACGCGCCGTCCGCTGGGCCGAAGGCGATATGTCGCCAGCATTTCTGCAGAATGTGCGTAATAAATTTGATCACTATTATGCCGGTACTGCCGCAGGCGGCAGCCGTTTATACCCTCAGGTTAAAGAGACGCTGGCCGCACTGGCCGCGGCGGGGCTGCCAATGGGGCTGGTGACCAATAAACCGACGCCTTTCATCGCGCCTTTGCTGCAATCGCTGGGTATCGACAGTTATTTCACCGTCGTGATTGGCGGCGATGACGTCGTGGCAAAAAAACCGCATCCGGCGCCGGTCTATATGACCCTGGCGTTGCTCGGACTGCGTGCCAGTGAAATGGTGTTTGTCGGTGATTCACGCAATGATATTCATGCTGCACAGGCCGCTGGCTGCCCGTGCGTCGGCATGACATACGGTTATAACTACGGTGAAACTATCGCGCTGACCAAACCCGATCGCGTACTGGAGAATTTCGCCGACCTTCTGCCCACCTTGGGGCTGTCATCTTTAAAAGATCAGGAAGCATAAAATGAGTAAACCCATCGTATTTAGTGGCGCACAGCCCTCCGGCGAATTGACCATTGGCAACTACATGGGTGCTCTGCGTCAGTGGGTCAAAATGCAGGACGATTACGAATGCATTTACTGCATCGTCGATTTGCATGCGATCACCGTGCGCCAGGATGCGGAAAAGCTGCGTAAAGCAACGCTCGACACGCTGGCACTGTATCTGGCCGTCGGTATTGATCCGAAGAAAAGCACGATCTTCGTGCAGTCTCATGTTCCTGAACATACGCAACTGAGCTGGGCGCTGAACTGCTACACCTATTTCGGTGAACTGGGTCGCATGACGCAGTTTAAAGACAAATCCGCGCGTTACGAGACGTCCAACAGCGAAAGTATCACCGCCGGTCTGTTCGATTATCCGGTGCTGATGGCGGCCGATATTCTGCTGTACCAGACCAATCAGGTGCCGGTCGGTGAAGACCAGAAACAGCATCTGGAACTGAGCCGCGATATCGCCAGCCGTTTCAACGCGATTTACGGTGACGTGTTTACCGTGCCTGAGCCGTTCATTCCGAAATCCGGTGCGCGTGTTATGTCATTGCAGGAACCGACCAAGAAGATGTCCAAGTCGGATGACAACCGTAAAAACGTGATCGGCCTGCTGGAAGATCCGAAAGCGGTCACCAAGAAAATCAAAAGCGCGATGACGGATTCCGAAGAGCCACCGGTCATCCGTTACGACATTAAAAATAAGCCGGGCGTTTCAAACCTGCTGGATATCCTTTCCGGTGTCACCGGCAAAGCGATTCCAGAGCTGGAAGCTGAATTTGAAGGTCAGATGTATGGTCATCTGAAAGGTGCGGTGGCCGAAGCTGTTTCAGGCATGCTGACCGACGTGCAAGAGCGTTTTAACCGCTTCCGCAGCGACGAAGCTTACCTGCAAGAGGTGATGAAAGAAGGTGCTGAGAAAGCCCGCGCCCGCGCCAGCGTGACGCTGAAGAAAGCTTATGAAGCGATTGGTTTTGTTACGCTGCCATAATCTCTGACTTCGCTGTGAACACAAAAACCACGTCTTCCTGACGTGGTTTTTTGCTTTCAACACCTTACAAAATCAGTGGAACATACAGCGCAACGTTACGCTGGCTTGTCAGTTCTGCGTTTTACTGGCAAACCAGTTCAGTTTTTCCCGCAGGCTTACCACGCTGCCAACGATGATCAGGCTCGGGCTTTGCACCTGTTTTGCCAGATTGCCCAGTTCAGTCAGCACGCCGGTCACAACCCGCTGCTGCTGGCTGGTGCCGTTTTCCACCAAGGCGACGGGCGTTTCTGCGGCCAGACCATTTTCCAGTAAACGGCGCTGTATTTCACCGGCCTGCGTCAGCCCCATATAAAACACCAGCGTTTGCTGGCTTTGCGCCATGCAGGCCCAGTCCAGAATGCCGTCCTGCTTCGCATGACCGGTGATCAACCGCACGCTTTGCGCGTGGTCACGGTGAGTCAGCGGAATGCCGCTGTAGGCTGAACAACCGGAAGCCGCCGTGATGCCCGGCACCACAGAAAACGCGATACCCGCGGCTTTCAGTGCTTCCAGTTCCTCGCCGCCACGGCCAAAGATGAACGGATCGCCGCCTTTTAGCCGGACAACGCGTTTGCCCATCTGCGCCTGTTCCAGCAGGATTTCATTGATGCGCTCCTGCGGCACGCAGTGGTGCCCGGCACGCTTGCCGACGAAAATCCGCTCGGCGTCACGGCGCACCAGATTCAGCACGCCATCGGAAACCAGCCGGTCGTAAACCACCACGTCGGCCAGCTGCATTTGCTGCGTGCCTTTGAGCGTCAGTAATCCGGCGTCGCCTGGCCCGGCGCCCACCAGAACCACTTCGCCGTGTTTATCTACCGGTTCGCTGAACAGCTCTTCGATAAATTGCGCGCTTTGTGCTTCATCGTTGTTGGCCAGAGACTGCGCCAGACGATGATGATTAAACAACTTTTCCCACCAGCGGCGGCGTTCGGACATCTCGCTGAACTGGTTTTTGACCCGTGCGCGTAATCCGCCCGCTACCTGCGCCAGTTTGCCCAGATGCAGCGGCAGTATAGCCTCCAGACGCTCACGCAGCAGGCGCGCCAGCACCGGCGCATTACCGCCGGAGGAGACGGCAATCATCAGCGGCGAACGGTCGATAATCGACGGCATGATCACGCTGGCACTTTCCGGGGCATCCACCACGTTACAGAACACGCGACGGTGTTCGGCGGCGTCACTGACTTCCTGATTCACCAGATCGGAATCGGTGGCGGCCACGACCAGCCATTTTTCGTCCACCAGCAGCGGGGAGAATTCGCCGCGCAACAGGCGGACTTTGCCTTCATCAGCCCAGATCTGAAATTGCGGTGTAAAGGTGAGGGCGTTTACCGTCAGTTTTGCACCGGCTTCCAGCAGCAGGCGGGCTTTACGTTCTGCCACGTCACCGGCACCAACCAGCAAACAGGCTCTGTTTTTTAACTGACAAAAGAGGGGCAGGTAATCCATGGGCGCTTCTCTATCAAACGGATGTGGCGAAACAGATAAAAACGCCGCCCGGAGGCGGCGTGGACGGTGCGGAGTTTAACAGCGCTCAGCCTGAAGACGGGCGGTATTGATTTCCACATTCCCGTCGCGCACGCGCACGTCATAGGCCGGGATCGAATACTGATCGTCTTCCATGCACAAACCATCGCTCAGGCGAAAATGCTGTTTTTTCAGCGGGCTTGCCACCCACAGCTCGCCCTGATGCTCCGCGATAATTCCGCGTGACAGCACACTGGCCTGCGCAAACGGGTCGAGGTTCGACAGGGCAAAGATCTGCTCGTCAGCGTAAGGGCGGAACAGGGCAACCTGTTGATCGCCCGCGAGCGCGCAGACGCCACAACCCGGTAAGATCTGCTCAACAGAACAAAGCGTTAACCACTGGCTCATAATACTTCCTCCCCGTCGGCGAGTTGTTTCACCGGGATACGTTCGTCAGGCCGCGCCGGACGATGTTGCTGACGTTCACCGACGAACTGCACGTTCGGGTCACGCTGGCTGCTGTTGATAAAGTGGCTAAAGCGGGTTTGCGCCGCCGGGTCGTTCAGCGTTTCCTGCCATTCACACACGGCTGATTCACGCAGGCGTGTCAGCTCGGCTTCCAGTTGATCGTTCAGGCCCAGCTTGTTGTCGATGATGACTTTACGCAGGTAAACAATTCCGCCTTCAAGGTTGTCCATCCAGACCGAGGTGCGTTGCAGCTTATCGGCGGTGCGGATGTAGAACATCATGAAGCGGTCGAGATAACGCAGCAGAGTCTCGTTATCCAGATCTGCTGCCAGCAAATCACCGTGGCGCGGTTTCATGCCGCCGTTGCCGCAGACATACAGGTTCCAGCCGTTTTCCGTCGCAATAATCCCGACGTCTTTGCCCTGGGCTTCAGAACATTCACGGGTACAGCCGGAAACGCCGAATTTCATCTTGTGCGGCGTACGGATGCCTTTGTAACGGTGTTCCAGGCTGATGCCGAAACCAAGGCTGTCGCCGACGCCGTAACGGCACCAGGTGCTGCCGACGCAGGTTTTCGCCATGCGCAATGCTTTGGCGTAGGCCTGACCGGTTTCGAACCCGGCGTTAATCAGTTTCTGCCAGATGGCTGGCAAATCGTCTTTTTGCGCGCCGAACATCCCGATGCGCTGCGAGCCGGTGATTTTGGTGTAAAGATTGTATTCCGCCGCGATTTCGCCAATTGCCTGCAAACCTTGTGGTGTGATTTCACCGCCCGGCGAACGAGGAATGACGGAATAAGTGCCGTCTTTCTGCATGTTGGCGAGGAACACGTCGTTGGTGTCCTGCAGCGGCGTGTGCTGTGCTTTAAGCACGTAATCATTCCAGCAGGAAGCGAGCAGCGAGCCGACGGTCGGTTTACAGACTTCGCAGCCGTAGCCTTTGCCGTATTTATTCAGTAAATCATCGAACGAACGGATGCCTTCGACGCGGATCAGGTGATACAGCTCCTGACGTGAATACGCGAAGTGTTCGCACAGGTGATGATTCACTTCGATGCCTTGCTTACTCAGTTCAGCATTCAGCACCTGAGTGACCAGCGGAATACAGCCGCCGCAGCCGGTCCCGGCTTTGGTGGCCGATTTCAGTGCTGCTATGGTGTGGCAGCCGCCCTGAACCGCTTTGATGATGTCGCCTTTCGTGACGTCGAAGCAGGAGCAGATTTGCGCGCTTTCCGGCAGGGCATCGGTGCCGATCACCGCGCCGCCGCTGCCTGCGTGGGCGGGCAGGATCAGCGCATCCGGGTTTTCCGGCAGCGGAATGTTGTTCAGCACCAGTTGCAGCAGATTGCCATAATCGCTGGTATCGCCCACCAGCACAGCGCCGAGCAGCGTTTTATTGTCTTCGCTGACCACCAGACGCTTATACAGCGCCTTGTTCTCGTCGAGGTACACATAGCTGCGTGCCCCCGGCGTGCGGGCGTGTGCGTCGCCAATACCGGCCACATCGACGCCTAACAGTTTCAGTTTGGCGCTCATGTCTGCGCCGGTGAACGCATTTTCGCGACCCAGCAAATGGTCGGCGGTGACTTGCGCCATTTTGTAGCCCGGCGCCACCAGGCCGAAAGTCCGCTGATTCCACGACGCACATTCGCCGATTGCGTACACGTCCGGATCGCTGGTCTGGCACTGGTCGTTAATCACAATGCCACCACGCTGGGCGATCTCTAAATCGCACTGGCGCGCCAGTTTGTCCTGCGGGCGGATACCGGTGGAGAACACGATAAAATCGACTTCAAGGAAGGTGCCGTCGGCAAACTCCATCGTTTTACGGGCGGCGGTGCCACCCTGAACAATCTGTTTGGTATTTTTTGCGGTGTGGACGCGTACGCCCATGCTTTCGATTTTCTGGCGCAGCTGACTGCCGCCCATCACATCGAGCTGTTCAGCCATCAGGCCGGGGGCGAATTCGACCACGTGGGTTTCCACGCCGAGGTTTTTCAACGCGCCGGCGGCTTCGAGGCCGAGCAAACCGCCGCCGACCACGGCGCCGCGTTTACTGCGACGGGCGCAGGATTCGATAGCGTGTAAATCTTCAATGGTGCGGTAAACGAAGCAATCCTGGCCGTCGGAACCGAGGATCGGAGGCACCCACGGGTAGGAGCCCGTCGCGATAATCAGTTTGTCGTAAACCACCGTGCGGCCGCTGCTGGAGTGGATCACTTTCTCTTTGCGGTTCAGCGTGATGGCGCGTTCGCCAATCAGCACGTTGACGTTATGCTTCTCGTAGAACCCTTCGCGCACCAGTGACAACTCTTCGGCGGTATGGTGGGAGAAATAGGAGGAGAGATGGACGCGGTCATAGGCCACGCGCGGTTCTTCACAAAATACCGTGATCTCGAACTGGCCCGGCTCTGCTTTATCCAGTAAGTCTTCGATAAAGCGATGGCCGACCATGCCGTTACCAATAATCGCGAGTCTGACTTTGCTCATAATTGCCTCAATTTTGATTTTCTAAGGCTAAACATAACGCGCGCGTAACAGGGGGTATTGATGCAAATCAAGCCGCTCCCAATATACTCCTTAGGTAGTATTTGTCTGATTTTGTTAGGTTTTTATGTAACCTTTCGATTTATAAACAGTTTCGGGCTATTGTTCTGTTATTGCATTTCCTCAAACACTTTCTGAAACCACGAGGTAGAGCGTGACGAAAACCCCTTTGCGTACCATTAAAAATGTCCGGATGCCTGACCGCGAAGGCCTGTGGCAGATCGATATCGAAGACGGCGTCGTTCGTCAGATTATTTCCCAGCCTGACAGTGACGCGCAGGGTGAGCACATCCTGGATGCGCAGGGGGGGCTGGCAATCCCGCCGTTTATCGAGCCGCATATCCATCTCGACACCACACAAACCGCCGGTCAGCCCGCGTGGAATCAGTCTGGTACGCTGTTTGAAGGGATTGAACGCTGGGCAGAGCGTAAGGCGCTGCTTTCGCATGAGGACGTCAAACAGCGCTCCTGGCAGACGCTGAAGTGGCAGATCGCTAACGGCATCCAGCATGTGCGCACGCACGTGGACGTGTCCGATCCGACGCTCACCGCGCTCAAAGCCATGCTGGAGGTGAAAGCTGAAGTCGCGCCGTGGGTGACGCTGCAAATCGTGGCCTTTCCGCAGGAAGGCATTATGTCCTACCCGAACGGTGAAGCCCTGCTGGAAGAGGCGCTGAAGCTGGGTGCCGACGTCGTCGGGGCTATTCCGCACTTTGAATTCACCCGCGAATACGGCGTGGAATCGCTGCATAAAACCTTCGCGCTGGCGAAAAAATACAACAAGCTTATCGACGTGCATTGCGATGAGATTGACGACGAACAATCGCGCTTTGTGGAAACCGTCGCCGCGCTGGCGTTACGTGAAAACATGGGCGAACGCGTGACCGCCAGCCACACCACCGCGATGCACTCTTACAACGGCGCATACACCTCGCGTCTGTTCCGTTTGCTGAAAATGTCAGGCATTAACTTTGTCGCCAATCCGCTGGTGAATATCCACCTGCAGGGCCGGTTCGATACTTACCCTAAACGGCGCGGTATCACGCGGGTGAAAGAGATGCTGGAGGCGGGGATTAACGTCTGTTTCGGCCACGATGATGTGTTTGACCCGTGGTATCCGCTGGGCACCGCCAATATGTTGCAGGTACTGCACATGGGGCTGCACGTTTGCCAGCTGATGGGCTACCAGCAAATTGACGACGGCCTGAAGCTCATCACCACCTACAGCGCCCGTACCATGAATTTGCAAGGCTATGACCTGAAGGCAGGCAATGCGGCCAGCCTGGTGATTTTAGCGGCGGAGAGTGGTTTCGATGCCGTGCGCCGCCAGACGCCGGTGCGGTTCTCTGTTCGTCAGGGCGTGGTGATTTCGCAAACTCAGCCTGCACAAACTATCATTCATCTTGAGCAAGATTATCCCGTAGATTTCAACAGTTAAACGCGCGAAAAATCTTATGTAATATTTTGAAATAACTGAATAATTAGCCTTGAGCGTAAATAAAGGTAAAGGTCTGGCGCTGAGCGTAAAGGCTCTTTAGAATCAGTAAGATCTGCTGTTTGTATTCACGAGAAAGGAACCGTCATGTTTAAACGTACTTTAGTGGCCTTAACTGCGCTGCTATCCCTGACTGCTGTGTCGCCAGTTTTTGCTGCCGGTGAAACTCACGTAATGCTGACGACTTCAGCAGGGAATATCGAACTGGAACTCGACAGTGCGAAAGCACCGGTTTCTGTGAAGAATTTTGTTGATTACGCCCAGAGCGGTTTCTATAACAACACCGTATTCCATCGCGTAATCCCAGGTTTTATGGTGCAGGGCGGCGGCTTCTCCGCGGACATGCAGCAGAAAGCCACCAAAGCACCTATCAAGAACGAAGCGGATAACGGCCTGCGTAACCTGCGCGGCACCGTCGCGATGGCGCGTACCGCCGATAAAGACAGCGCCACCAGCCAGTTCTTCATCAACGTGGCAGACAACGCCTTCCTCGATCACGGCCAGCGTGATTTCGGTTACGCCGTTTTCGGTAAAGTCGTCAAAGGGATGGATATTGTAGACAAGATGTCTCAGGTCAAAACCGACAACGTCGGCCCGTACCAGAACGTCCCGACAACGCCTATCGTGATCTTGTCTGCGAAAGTGCTGCCATAAGCTTTATTTCCGACCCTTTTGTTCCTTTCTATAAAGCCTCCGGATCCGGGGGCTTTTTCATGTCCATTTCTTGACGCCCATCCCGCTGACGAATAGGTTTTAATAAACGCCCCGCGCCCACGTCAAGGATAATGAAATGAGTGAAGCCCGTCTGATTGCGAAAGCCATGAGTGAAGGTCAACCGGTACAGGATCTGATGATCCTGCCTGCGCTGGCGAACCGGCATGGCCTGATTACCGGCGCGACCGGCACCGGTAAAACCGTCACGCTGCAACGCATGGCCGAACAGTTTTCGCGCATCGGCATTCCGGTTTTTCTGGCCGATGTGAAAGGGGATCTATCAGGGATTGGCGCCGCAGGTGTGCCGTCGGAAAAACTCACCGCGCGGCTGAATAACATCGGCGTGACCGACTGGCAGCCGCAGGCGTGCAGCATTATTCCATGGGATATTTTTGGCGAAAAAGGCCATCCGATCCGTGCCACGGTTTCAGATCTCGGCCCGCTGTTGCTGGCGCGTTTGTTGGATCTTAATGAGGTGCAGAGCGGCGTATTGCAGCTGGTGTTTAAGATTGCCGACGACAACGGCCTTTTGCTGCTCGACATGAAAGATTTGCGTGCCATGGTGCAGTTCGCCGGCGAGAACGCGAAACAGTTCCAGACGCAGTACGGCAACATCTCCACAGCGTCCATCGGGGCTATCCAGCGCGGGCTGCTGACGCTGGAAGGTCAGGGCGCCAACCAGTTCTTCGGCGAGCCGATGCTGGAGATCAATGACCTGATGAAAACCGATAAAAACGGCCACGGTGTGATCAATCTGCTGGCGGCGGATAAGCTGATTAATCAGCCGAAACTCTACTCGGTTTTTCTGTTGTGGCTGCTGGCCGAGCTGTTCGAACATCTGCCTGAAGTGGGCGATCCGGAACAGCCGAAGCTGGTGTTTTTCTTTGATGAAGCGCATCTGCTGTTCAATGACGCGCCGCAGGCATTGCTGACCAAAATCGAGCAGGTGGTGCGTCTGATCCGCTCGAAAGGCGTCGGGATTTACTTCGTCACGCAGAATCCGCTGGATATTCCAGACAGCGTGCTCGGGCAGCTCGGCAACCGTGTGCAGCATGCCCTGCGCGCCTTTACGCCGCGTGACCAGAAAGCGGTGAAGGCGGCGGCACAAACGCTGCGCGCCAATCCGGCATTTGATGCTGAAACGGCAATTACCGAACTGGGCGTGGGCGAAGCGCTGGTGTCATTCCTGGATGAAAAAGGGCGTCCTGAGGTGGTGCAGCGGGCGATGGTGATCGCGCCGGAATCTAAAATGGGCATGCTGGGCGATGACGAACGCAATAAAGCCATCAATCAGTCGCCGCTGTATGGCCGCTACGAAGACAGCATTGACCGGGAATCCGCTTACGAAAAAATCACCGCACAGGGCTTTGGCACGGTCGCCACGCCGCAATCAACCGCCTCCGCCAAACCTTCGGCGGAAGGTGCTTCCGGCGGCGGACTGATGGGAGGCCTGAATGATTTGCTGTTCGGCAGCACCGGCCCGCGCGGTGGCAAACGCGACGGCGTGGTGCAGGTGGCGGCGAAAAGTATTGCGCGCGACCTGGGGCGTCAGATTTTACGCGGAGTGCTCGGCTCCATTATGGGTGGCCGTAAAAAGTAACGCTCTTCACTTAACAGGAGAAGCTGAATCGCGTCAGCTTCTCCTGTTCAATTCCCGCCTGACCTCGCATTTTTGAGTGCAACATTCCCTTCGTGACATCTCAATGTGTCGTTCAATGCACGTTACTGTGGCTGTTTTTGATGAAAAACCCGGCGAAGTGAAGGCTGTCACGTTTTTCACCTGACGGGCTTTGTAGGCTGAATTGCTTTTGGGCTAAATCAATTCAGCAAAAAGGAGTGAATGTGAAAAAATTACTCGTAACCGGGATCGTGATGGGGCTTTTTTCGTGGCAGGCTGCTGCACAAACTATCGTGCTGACGGATGCTGAAGCCGGTACGGAACTGGGAAACTGGAAGACTGACAGCAAAAAGCTGAATCTTGCCGGCGCGGATTTCAGCATCGCACAAAAAGTACTGCATGGCGGCAAACAGGAAGGCTCCAAAGTCATCACTATCACCAGTAAAGGGCTGACAATCGCCCTCAGCCCGACGCGCGGGATGGATTTACTGCACGTCACCGGCGATAACATTCGTTTAGGCTGGGATTCGCCGGTTCAGGAAGTGGTGAACCCGGCGTATATCAATCTGGAAAGCCGCAACGGTGTGGGTTGGCTGGAAGGTTTCAACGAAATGATGGTGCGCTGCGGCTTTGAATGGACCGGCCATCCGGTGACTGCCGACGGTATGATTTACACCTTGCATGGCCGCGCAGGCAATACGCCCGCGTCGAAGGTAGAGATTGAGATTGCCGACAAAGCGCCGTTTGAAATCACCGTACGCGGCCTGCTGAAAGAGAACACGTTTAAGAAAGCCAGGCTCGAAACCTGGACAGAGTTGCGTTACGTGCCGGGCAGCCAGTCCTGGACTATCCATGACACGCTGACCAACGCCTCTGACTATCCGCACGATTATCAGATCATCTATCACAGCAACTTTGGTCAGCCGATCCTTGAACAGGGTGCCCGCTTTATCGCGCCGCTGAAGTCCATTTCACCGTTCAATGACTACGCCAAAAAAGGGCTGACCGACTGGCAAACCTACGCCGGGCCGACCAAAGGCTTCGACGAAATGGTGTTTAACATGGTGCCGCTGGCGGATGCACAGGGCAAAACCGTGGCCGGGGTGGTCAACAAAGCGGGTGATAAAGGCGCCTCGATTGAGTTCAACACCCATCAGTTGCCACTGCTGACGCTGTGGAAAAACACCGACACGTTGAAACAAGGTTACGTCACCGGCATCGAACCGGGCACCAATTACGCCTATCCGGTGACCATCGAACGTAAGCAAGGCCGCGTTAAACAGTTGCAGCCGGGTCAGAGCACGGTGTTTGAGCTGAAATACTCACTGCTGCCGGATGCCAAAGCCGTTCAGCAGCTTGAGCAACGGGTGAAAACGTTGCAGGGCGAACAGAAAACGGAGATCAGCGATCAACCGATCGCCGTTGAATAATCTGAGTTTAGGGCGCCGCACGTGGCGCCCTTTTTTCTCTGTCTATACTTAACTCCACAAGGTATGCGCCCTAATGGCTGTGCCAGGGAGGAAACGATGGCGAAGAAAACCACGCTCAGACAGCAGGAAAAACTCTTTCGGGAACGGCAGCGGCAAAACTTTCAGGCCAGCAGCGCGCTGGATGGCCTGCAGGTTGAGGTTGTCACGTTAGATAACGACCAGATTGCACAGCGTCTGGCCGAGCTGAGGGGGCACTATGAACGATAAACTGGTGGCCGGTGCCGACCCTTACTACTATCGCGGCATTAACGTATTGAAAAACAGGCTGGAAATCCGCGAGGCACACCGCCTGCGGGAAGCCGAGCTGGCCTTCACGGCGTTGCGGGCGGCAGTGATGCCTCTCGGCCCCTCGGTCATGGGGCTGCCGCACCTGTGCGCCATCCATCTGTCTCTGTTTCAGGATATCTATCCGTGGGCGGGCGAGTTCCGCGAAATCGATATCTATAAAGACGACACCCAGTTTTGCCATTTCGGCTATATCGAAAAGGAAGGCAATGCCCTGATGCAGGAACTGGAAGACGAAGAGTTTCTCGTCGGCCTGCCACTTGATCAGTTTGCCGAACGGCTGGCGCATTACTACACCGGACTGAACTTGCTGCATCCTTTCCGCGACGGCAACGGGCGCGCACTGAGGATTTTCACCGAGCAGCTGGTTATCCATGCCGGTTATGACATTCAGTGGGCGAATGTTGGAAGGGAGCGGTGGATAGAGGCCAACAAAACTGCCGTGTTTGGCGATGAATCTGATCTGGTGGCGATTTTCAGCACCGTGATCAGCGAAATAGCCGACGACCACTGACTTTCTGCCGGTAAAACATTCCCAGAAAGTGCTGAAGCCTGCACGGAAAAATGCGTAGAATTGCCCGGTAAATTTTCGACTTTACCGGGAACACTATGCTGCTGCTGATCGACAACTACGACTCCTTCACTTACAACCTCTATCAGTATTTTTGCGAGCTGGGCGCAGAGGTGAAAGTGATGCGTAACGATCAGCTGACCCTCGTCGACATTGAGCAACTCTCGCCGTCGCATCTGGTGATTTCCCCCGGCCCCTGCACGCCCGATCAGGCCGGGATTTCCCTGAAAGCCATTACGCATTTCTCGACGCGCTTACCGGTGCTTGGCGTATGCCTTGGGCATCAGGCGATGGCACAGGCGTTCGGTGCGAACATCGTGCGCGCCCGTCAGGCGATTCACGGCAAAACGTCGCCCATCCGCCACACCGGCAACAGCGTGTTTAGCGGGCTGAATAACCCGCTGACCGTCACGCGTTATCACTCTCTGGTGATTGCCCCCGACACGTTGCCAGACTGTTTTGACGTCACCGCGTGGACAGAACGTGAAGGCGCCCGCGACGAAATCATGGGCATCATGCACAAAACCCTTCCGCTGCATGGCGTTCAGTTCCATCCGGAAAGCATTCTGAGCGAACAGGGGCACCAGCTTCTGAATAATTTCCTTAAAATATAATCAGTTAATTCTGCCGAAAAAATTACTTACCCATCAGGTGCGATTACCGTTTGCCTGTTTGTGATTTTTTATGCATATTTTGTGATTATATTTTCATGTTAACGGCAGTAAGGGAAAGGGTTATGGCAGAAAAATCAGCGGTAGACCGGAGCACGTTCGACAAAGTGATTTTGCCGATTTATTCACCTGCTAAATTTATTCCGGTGAAGGGTAAAGGCAGCCGCGTGTGGGATCAGCAGGGCAAAGAGTATGTTGATTTCGCCGGGGGGATTGCCGTGACGGCGCTCGGGCATTGCCATCCTGCACTGGTGAAAGCATTACACGAGCAGGGCGAAACGCTGTGGCACGTGAGCAATGTGTTCACCAACGAACCCGCGTTGCGACTGGCTCAGAAGCTGATCGACGCCACCTTTGCTGACCGCGTATTTTTCGCCAACTCCGGCGCGGAAGCCAACGAAGCGGCCTTTAAACTGGCGCGCTACTACGCCTCGCACCGTCACAGCCCGTACAAAAGTAAGATCATCGCTTTCCATAACGCCTTCCATGGCCGCACGCTGTTCACCGTGTCTGTGGGCGGTCAGCCAAAATACTCCGACGGCTTTGGCCCGAAACCGGCTGATATCGTCCACGTGCCGTTTAACGATCTGGACGCGGTCAAAGCGGTCATCGACGATCACACCTGCGCCATTGTGGTTGAGCCGGTGCAAGGCGAGGGCGGAGTGACGCCTGCCACCCAGGAATTCCTGCAAGGTCTGCGCGAGTTGTGCGACAAACATCAGGCGCTGCTGGTGCTGGACGAAGTACAAAGCGGCATGGGCCGCAGCGGCAAACTCTTCAGCTACATGCATTACGGTGTGACGCCGGACATTCTGACCACCGCCAAAGCGCTGGGCGGCGGCTTCCCGGTTTCAGCGATGCTGGCAACCGAAGACGTGGCCTCCGTGATGGAGCCGGGCAAACACGGCACCACTTACGGCGGTAACCCGCTGGCCTGTGCCGTGGCTGAAGCGGCTCTGGATATCATCAACACCCCGGAAGTGCTGGCGGGTATCGACGAGCGTCGCGAGAAATTCATCAGCGCGCTGGAGGCCATCAACCAGAAATATCACATCTTCAAAGAATTCCGTGGTCAGGGATTACTGATTGGAGCCGAGCTGTCGGATGCCTTCAAAAACCGCGCGGGCGAGTTCCACGCCGCCGCCGCTGAATTCGGCCTCATGATGCTGGTGGCCGGACCGAACGTAATGCGGTTTGCGCCATCGCTGGTTATCGACTTCGCGGATATTGAAGAAGGGATGCAGCGGTTTGAGAAAGCGGTGGGGAAAGTTTGCGGGGGGTGAGCCCTGCTACACCGCTGGTTAACACCGAAATGTACTCAGTCGGTTTTAACCAGCGGCGAGTGCGTGGCCTCCGCACCCGAGAAATCGAAATAGCGCCGGTCAGTTTTAAAAGACCGGCTGGCTGCAAGACAGTAAAAACCGGAATTTGAAAGGGCATTCCCCTTCACGCCTTGCGCGTCAGCCAGATCCCATGATGCGGCCTCTGCTTCCACGCCAGTGACGAAATCGTATGCATCACGCTGAGATGCGAAATTACGCGTCGCAGGTGGCGTTCCATCTCGGTCAGCGGCATATCCGGGTGTAGTTCAGGCGCATTGAACAGATTGTTCTCGCTGCCCGGCCCGTCGTAGAGCAAACGTTGCTGACAGCTTTGCAGCGCGATTTCGCAGGTTTGTAAATACTCCGTCGCCAGTTTTTCCGGCAGCATGTAATGCTCGCGGGCGAGAATGGTCATCGCGTTAATATGCTCGACCACAAACTGGCTGTGCGTTACCCACAAACGCATATCCGTCAGATAATGCGAGTTAAACCCCGGTTCCTGCATCGCCTGATTCAGCGAGGTAAACAGCTTGTTGTGGGCCTGATTGACCTGCATTCGGGCGTACGCCAGTTTGACGGTATCCGGATTATCCTGCAGTAACAACCGGATCGCTTCCTGATCGGCTTCCAGCGCCTGATGGGCATTTTGTCGCAGCAATCCGCTCTGCCACTGAGGCCACAGCCAGATCGTACCGCCGAAGGCGAGGGCGCAGCCGATCAGAGTATCGATAAGCCGGGGCACCAGAAAATGCACGCCATTCATCGCCAGAAGCTGGAGCGTATACACCGCCGTCACCGTCATACCCACCATCGCCAGCCCGTAGTTTTTCCGCAACACCGTGTACGATATCAGCGTAATCAGCAGCATACACAGCAGCGTGACGCCCTCGGGCAGCTCCAGTTTCAGCAGGGCAGCGGCGATCAGCAATCCCGCCAGCGTGCCGAGCGCACGGTGCTGAATGCGCACGCGGGTGGCGTTATAACCGTTCTGACTGACCAGCATGATGGTCAGCAAAATCCAGTAAGGTTTCGGCAGATTGAAGAACAACCCGAGGCTGCTGCCTAACGCCAGAATAATGCCGAGACGTGCGGCATTGCGCAGGGCAATGGATTTAAAGGACAAATAGCTTTTCAGTGCGGGCCAGAAAGGCAGGCGTGGCTGAGTATTCATCAGATCGCGCCGGTACAATGGCCTCTGGGTACGCAGCAGGCGTGCGATGCGGCTGAAATGGTAATAACAGAACTGGCCGACCGGATTATCCGGATTGCGTGCGGCAATTTTCTCCAGCGCCGCCAGTTCGTTCGCCATGGTAAAACGCCCGGAAAGACGGTGGTAAAGAATGTCGTCAGCAATCACCCGCAGACGGGCTGAAATCACCTGAGCATTACGGCGGATCACCGCTTCCGCATGGCTCTCTTCCACCAGCTTTTGCACTTCTTCCGGCTGATGCAGGCTGACGGTAATGTGCTCCTGCAAATCCAGCGCCACCTGAAAACGCTGAAACAGCCGCTTGTAGTGATGATGATGTCCGTGCTGCGGCAGCATGTGCAGCTGCTGATAAAGCAGGGCGATAAGATCGATGACCTGTTGCTGGCGCTTGAGCAGCGGCGGCAATGCGGTTTCAGGGTCGGTATGCTGTGTCAGCAGGCTGTATTTAGCTTCGAAATAATCCGCCAGTTGCAAATACAGCTGACTGAGGGTTTCGCGCATCGGTTGTTCTTTTGATATGCGAAACCACGCCCAGTTAAACAGGCCGTACCAGGCGGTGCCTGCGGCAAACAGCGCGGGTGCCTGCCACATCGGCCTGACGCCCACCATGCTCAGGGTAAAGATGGTCGCCACCAAGGCACCGGGCAACAGACGCGCATGGAGCGGGCTGATTTCGCCGGTGACGCCCAGTAATAATGCCAGCGACAGCATGATCAGCGGCAGCGGGAGGTGCCACCCGGTCAGCATCACTTGCAGCAGAATGCTGCCCAGCGCAAACAGAGCACCACCAATAATGAGACGTTTGAAAAAGCGTTTGTGGGGAGTATCAAGACCGGCGACGTTACAGCAGGCAGGGCAGAGGGAAAACAACAGGCCCATTTGCAGATTCCCAAACAGCCAGCAGAGGCCGACCGGCAGACATAACACCAGCGTCTGACGCAGTGCATAGTTCACTTCGGGATGATAAAACAGCCTTCGCCATAGCGTCATGGATGAAGCTTAGCCCATAAAAAAGGCGCGACAGTAAGCTGTCGCGCCTTTTTTTGAGGGATTAACGTGTGCCGTAAACGACAATCGTTTTACCGTGTGCGGAGATCAGGCTCTGATCTTCCAGCATCTTGAGAATACGGCCGACGGTTTCACGGGAGCAACCGACGATCTGACCGATTTCCTGGCGGGTAATTTTAATCTGCATCCCGTCCGGGTGGGTCATGGCATCTGGCTGTTTGGCCAGATTCAATAAGGTCTGAGCGATACGGCCCGTTACGTCGAGGAAAGCAAGGTTACCGACTTTCTCTGACGTCATTTGCAGACGGTTTGCCATCTGCGCGGAGAGGCGCATCAAAATGTCCGGGTTAACCTGAATCAGCTGGCGGAATTTTTTATAAGAAATTTCAGCCACTTCGCAGGCAGTTTTAGCACGTACCCAGGCACTGCGTTCCTGACCTTCTTCGAAGAGTCCCAGCTCGCCGATGAAGTCACCTTGGTTAAGGTAGGAAAGTATCATCTCTTTGCCTTCTTCATCTTTAATCAGGACGGCAACCGACCCTTTCACGATGTAGTACAGCGTTTCGGCTTTTTCACCCTGGTGAATCAGCGTACTTTTAGAAGGATACTTATGTATATGACAGTGAGACAGGAACCATTCAAGTGTCGGGTCTGTTTGTGGCTTGCCGAGAACCATTTGCTATTATCCTCTGTTATTATCGCTGCCCAAAATCACAGGGCTCAGAGTTCCCTGTACGGCGTCTGAATATTAATGCGCCCTATCAGCATGTAACTCACCAGAAATGCTGCAAGCGGATGTCGGAGTGAAACAGCCTGTTAATTGCTGTTATCACCTTGGGTTCTGTTCTTAAACCGCGAAAACCGTCACCGCAATTTACTGGAAAGTATGTTTCGGCTTTGTTTGTAACACAGGTTTGCAATGCTGTCTTGTGTTGTCTCGCTTCAGCATGATGGCGATCGGGTTACGTTGCCAGTTTTTAGGTGAAAGGGTACTCTGGGGTGAAAATTTGATGAATAAGAACGCCAGGAGATAAGCAAATGCACGCACGCGTAAAATGGGTGGAAGGTCTGACGTTTTTAGGTGAATCCGCGTCGGGTCATCAGGTTTTAATGGACGGGAATGCCGGTGATAAAGCACCGAGCCCGATGGAAATGTTGCTGATGTCAGCGGGCGGCTGTAGCGCGATCGACGTGGTGTCGATATTGCAAAAAGGCCGCAGCGATGTCCGTGACTGTGAAGTGAAACTGACGTCAGAACGTCGCGAAGAAGCACCGCGTTTGTTCACACACATCAATCTGCACTTCATCGTCACCGGTAAGGACCTGACTGATAAGGTTGTGGAGCGCGCCGTCAGCCTGTCAGCTGAGAAATATTGTTCCGTTTCTCTGATGCTGGGCAAAGCCGCCTCGATCACCCACAGTTTTGAAGTGGTTAACGTCGAATAAGTCACGACCAGTCATACGTCTGGCACTGATGACGCAGTAAATCCAAAAATCGCCGCGCGGCAAACGTCAGCGGCGATTTTTGCGAATAAAGTACGCAGTATTCCGCCTGTGGCAGGGTGTCGATATTGAGCAGACACAGCTTATCCTGCAATCCAAAAGGCGCCCGCATCGCCCGCGCAACAATGGTCAGGTAATCTGACTGCAACACCATATTTAGCCCGCACACTACCGAATCCGTTCGCACCGGCGTTTCTGCGAACGGCGGATGCAATCCGCCCATCGAAAGCTGCAATTGCGGGTAATACCCCATGTCCGTTTCCGGCAGTACCCAGCGCGCCTCATGCAGTTCCTCAAGCGAGGTGGCGTGTGCCAGCGGATGACCGCGCCGCGCGATGATGCCAAACGGTGCGTTAAACAGCGGTTCGCGCACCAGATCCTCCAGCGGAAAGCCCGGCCCGACGGTGCCGACGGCAAAATCCAGCCGGCCTTCGCGCAGCGCCGGTAACAGCACCGAAAGCTGACCTTCTTTGATCAGCAATTTCGACTGCGGAAACTGGGTTTTGAACCCCTCATTCAGTGCCGGAAAAACCGTCAGCGCCAGCAGTGAAGAAAAACCTATCGCCACCGACCCCTGCGAATACTGATTAATTTGCTGAATTTCTTCTGCTGCGCGTTCCAGTTCTTCAAGGATGAACTGCATCCGCTGGGCAAATGCGCGTCCAGTTTCGGTCAGCGCCATGCCCTGATTGCCGCGCACAATCAGCTGCGTATCGAGGGTGTGTTCCAGTTCCCGCAACGTTCTGCTGACCGCCGGTTGTGACTGATTCATCGCCCGCGCCGCACCGCGAATACTGCCGCTGCGGATAACCTGCTGGAAAACCTTCAGTTGCTGTAATTTCGGCAAATAGCGCATCCCGATCCCTATCAGTAAAAAGCATCACCCGCCCAAAAATTGCATCTTATGGCCGCACTGTAAAGCTGATAGCGTCAGGGTTGTTAAAATAATGCGTTGTTATTCAGTTGATTACGTGACGTATGTCGCATTTTATCTTTCGCCCGACAGTGAGAACTTCTGACGTGGTGATAACAAAAAGGGATATCCGCTATGAAAAGTCGTTCCCTGATGATTTTCCTGCTGTTCGTGGGCTATGTCGTGGTGTATATCGACAAAACGGTGATGGGCTTTGCGCTGTTGCCGATAGAGCGCGAATTTACTCTTCAGCCGCAGCAACTGGGCTACATCACCGGGATGTTCTTCCTCGCCTATTCGCTGTTTCAAATTCCCGCCGGCTGGCTGAATGACCGGTTTGGCTATAAAAAAGTGCTGGCGATATCGTTGTTTCTTCTCGGGGGCTTCGCCTTATGTTTCGGCGCACTGGGCTTTGGTCTGGGGCTGCTGGTGACGTTTCGCTTTCTTTCAGGCATCGGCCATTCTGGTTACCCCTGTTCCTGCGCAAAAGCCGTGGTGTCCAACTTCGCCCTCGAACAACGTACCTTCGCCCAGTCCATTCTGCTCTCCTCCGCCGGGCTGGCGATGACCGCCGGGCCGCTCATCGCCGTCCGTGCACTCGATACCCTCGGCTGGCGCGGATCGTTCTCGATTCTCGGTCTGCTGGCCTTTGCCATTGCGGCTGCGATTGTCCTGCTGGTGCCTGATCCGCCGAAAGTGCAGGCCCGTACAGGGGTGAAAACCGGATATCATGAGTTGCTGAAGAATCCGATTGTTTTACTGCTGTTCGTCTCGATTTTCTGCATCAACATTCCTTCTTATGGCCTGATGGCGTGGCTGCCGAAGTATCTGGTGCAGCAGCGGGGCATGTCGCTCGACGTCTCCGGGATGGTGGTTGCCACCGGCGGGCTGGGGATCTGGATTTCGTCGCTGGCGACAGGCTGGCTGGTCGGGCGTTATATGCAGGGCAACGAGCCGAAAGTGATTTTCTGCTGCACCTTGCTCAGTGCCGTGTGCATCTGGCTGGTGTACACCTCAACGTCGGCGGTGACCGCCGGTTTATGTCTGTTCCTCGGCTACGTTTTCCTGATGGCGTCATTTGTTACGGTCTTTACGCTGCCGATGAAACGCCTGCCCGCTGAGGTGATGGGGGCGGCGATGGGGCTGATTAACACTGGCGGAACACTCGGCGGATTTGTGGCACCGATAGCGATGGGATATCTGATCAGCGTCAGTCACGGATATCTCTCGACGTTTGTTTTTCTGGCGCTGGCGATGGTGGTTGCCGGTCTGGCGATCCTGCCGCTGGCGATGAAACCGCGCGCAACGCTGCGTGATGCGGCTTAACTGAGGAGAAGTGTGATGACTTTTAATTTCGAGGCGATGCTGGCTGATGTCCGGGCGGACGTGCTGCGCTGGCGCAGACATCTTCATGCTCATCCTGAGCTGTCATTTCAGGAGCATAACACGGCGGATTATATCGCCCGTCAGCTGGAAGATTTTGGCGGCCTGACCCTGACGCGGCTGACGCCCAACAGCGTGGTGGCCGATTTACAGGGCGCACATCCGGGGCCGAAATATGCGCTGCGCGCGGACATTGATGCCTTACCGATTCAGGAAGAAAACGACGAACCCTTCTGCTCGACGGTGCCCGGCGTGATGCACGCCTGCGGCCATGATGCCCATACTGCGATGCTGCTGGGTGCGGCGAAAGTGCTGACGCAATGCCAGCCTGCGCTGCACGGCTCGGTGAGGTTTATCTTTCAGCATGCGGAAGAGCTTCCACCGGGCGGCGCGCAGGAACTGGTGGATTTAGGTGTGCTGGACGGCGTTGAGAAAATCTTCGGCCTGCATGTGATGCCAAACTCCCCGACCGGCGAAGTAGGGCTGAAAGAGGGCGTGTTCTGCGCTTCTACGGATAATTTCGACATCACCATTACCGGCAAAGGCGGTCATGGTTCGATGCCACATCTGTGCGTGGATCCTGTAGTGATTGGCGCTGAAGTGGTGACGGCGCTGCAAAACGTGGTGGCCCGCCGTATCGACCCGCTTCAGGTGCCGGTGCTGACCATCGCCACCTTCCAGACGGGCGAAAGTTATAATGTGATCCCGGAGCGGGTAAAACTCGCCGGTACGCTGCGCACCCATCACAGCACGGTACGCGAGCAGGTGCCGCAATTGATGGAGCAGATTATTTCGGGGATTACCGCCGCGCACGGCGCGCAGTATGAACTGCGCTGGACGCGTGGTTACGTCAACGGAGATAACCATCCTGACGCCTGTGCGATTGCGCGTCAGGTGATTGCCAAAACGGTAGGCACACAGGCGCTGCGTGAAATCAGCCAGCCGCTGTTTGGTGGCGAAGATTTCTCTTCCTATCAGCAAAAAGTGCCCGGCTGTTTCCTCTTTATCGGCAGCGGTAACGAGAAGATCGGCGCGACGTATGGCGTGCATAATCCGCGTTTTCGCCTCGACGAAGAGGCGATGCAGATTGGCGTAAAACTGCATGTTGGCTTCATTCAGCATTTACTGATGAACGACGCCTGAGCCCGCTTACTCGATTTTCTTACCTTCCATCAGGCGCTGCACCAGCGGCGCCATAATCAGCTCCATTGCCAGCCCCATTTTGCCACCCGGCACCACCAGCGTTTTAATCTGAGAGATAAACGAGCCCTGGATCATCGCCAGCAGGTAAGGGAAATCAATGTCATCCAGCCCCTGGAAGTGGATCACCACAAAACTTTCATCCAGTGAAGGGATGGCTTTTGCGGCAAACGGGTTGGAGGTGTCGATGGTCGGCACACGCTGAAAGTTAATGTGGGTGCGGGAAAATTGCGGGGTGATGTAGTTGATGTAGTCATCCATCGAGCGCACGACCGAATCCATCACCGCCTCACGGGAATGCCCGCGCTCGCCGGTATCGCGCACCAGTTTCTGGATCCACTCAAGGTTGACGATAGGCACCACGCCGACCAGCAAATCAACCTGCGCGGCGACGTCAATTTTGTCAGCCACCACACCGCCGTGCAGACCTTCATAAAATAAAATGTCCGTCGGTTCCGGCAGCGCCTGCCACGGCGTAAAGGTGCCCGGCACCTGATTGTAGGGAACAGCTTCGTCATAAGTATGCAGATATTTACGGGAGCGCCCGGTGCCGGTATTACCGTATTCAATGAAGCTTTTTTCCAGTAAGCCGAAGTCATTGGCTTCCGGCCCGAAATAGCTGATATGACGCCCGAGATCGCGCGCCTTGCGGATGGCGGCGTCCATTTCAGGGCGGGTGAAATGATGGAAACTGTCGCCTTCGAGCTCAGCCGCGCGCAGGCCAAGTTGTTGGAAAATCTTACGAAACGCCACGCTGGTGGTGGTGGTGCCCGCACCGCTCGAACCGGTGACTGCAATAACAGGGTGTTTGGCTGACATATTGCGCTGTTCTCCGTAAAGGTGATGCTGGCAGGCGCGACGCGGCCCTTTCTGTGATCGAAGACCTGGCGTCATCGCTGCGCATAATTACGCCTATTGTTACCATATTTATTCGTGAAGTGACAGGCGACGACCGGTTATTTCAGCCGCCCGCAACCGGCATTTTTTCCCTGATTTCTCAGGTCGTCTTTATCCATCAAATGCCCGATAACGACGGCAAAATCATCATTTTTACGATACGGTCCGCGCGCCGTTGGCAGGTTTCGAACAGCCGCTGGCAGCCCTGGCGGCGAAGCCTGAGGTGTGTCCTCAGCAGTGAAAATCCGGTCTGTATGATCGTTGTGAAAAAGAGGGCAGTTCAGGAAGAAAGCAGGGAAAGGAATAAAAAACCCCCGGTGCAGGCCGGGGATTTCTGAACAAGCGGGATGCGGAAAACTACTTTTTTACCGTCTTCAACGCTGCGACGCAGCGGTCGACCACGCCGTCAAATTTATGGTCAATATTGACGCGTAAGACATCCGGTTCGTCTTCGCCCGGCTCTTCGAGCGCGTCGAACTGGCTTCTCAGTAAATCAGTCGGCATGAAGTGTCCGGCGCGGGCTTTCAGGCGGTCGGCGATCACGTCGAAACTGCCTTTCATGTAGATGAATACCATCCCTTCGTTGTCTTTACGCAGCGCGTCGCGATAGCGGCGTTTCAGGGCGGAACAGACAATCACGCCCGTTTCATTTTTATGGCGCAGGCTGTAGGCGGCGTCATTTAAGCGTAATAACCACGGCGCACGATCGTCGTCGTTCAGTGGCGTGCCGCTGGCCATTTTTTGAATGTTGGCGCGGGGATGAAGATCATCACCGTCGATGAATTTCGCGTTGATTTCACGGGCCAGTGCCGCGCCGACGGTGGATTTACCGCTGCCTGACACGCCCATCAGAATGATGCTTTGTCCTGCCATAAGTATGATCTCTATCCCAAAATGAAAATTTTGACTGCGTAGTGAGTCCTAATATTAGCATGTTACCGGTATCATGATACCGGTAACAAATGGAGATGTGACTAATATCACAAAGGAATGCACTGCTGTTTTAGCGGTCGCGGTCTGTACCCGTTGCACTGTTAATTCCTACAACATGTTGAAAATTAAAATCAATGCGTCGCTCGTTGGGTTTCTGCGCCAGAGCGACAGCATGAGGGGAAGAATATGCCACTAGTTATTGTAGCGGTGGGCGTCGCACTGCTGTTGTTACTGATGATCCGCTTTAAGCTCAACGGCTTCATCGCACTGATTCTGGTCGCGCTGGCTGTGGGTATCATGCAAGGCATGCCGGTCGATAAAGTCATCACCTCCATTAAAAACGGGGTGGGCGGCACGCTCGGCAGTCTGGCGCTGATCATGGGCTTTGGTGCCATGCTCGGTAAAATGCTGGCCGACTGCGGGGGCGCACAACGGATTGCCACCACGCTTATCGAAAAATTTGGCCGTGAACACATTCAGTGGGCGATCGTACTGACCGGTTTTATCGTCGGTTTTGCGTTGTTCTATGAAGTGGGCTTCGTTCTGATGTTGCCACTGGTCTTCACCGTGGCGGCAGCGGCGCGTCTGCCACTGCTGTACGTCGGTGTGCCGATGGCGGCAGCGTTGTCAGTGACCCACGGTTTCCTGCCTCCGCACCCGGGGCCGACGGCTATCGCGACTATCTTCCACGCCGATATGGGGAAAACGCTGTTGTACGGTTCACTGCTGGCCGTGCCGACGGTGATTCTGGCCGGACCGGTGTACGCCCGCTTCCTGAAAGGCATCGACAAACCTGTGCCGGAAGGCCTCTTCAACCCGAAAACGTTTACTGAAGAAGAAATGCCGAGCTTCGGCGTCAGCGTCGCGACTTCTCTGGTGCCGGTGATTTTGATGGCGTTTCGCGCAGTTTGCGAAATGATTTTGCCGAAAGGGCATCCGGTGCTGGCTTACGCAGAGTTCTTCGGTGATCCGGTAATGGCGACGCTGATTGCTGTGCTGATCGCAATCTTCACCTTCGGCCTGAATCGTGGTCGCAAGATGGAAGATGTGATGGAAACGGTCAGCGATTCCATCAAAATCATTGCGATGATGCTGTTGATTATCGGCGGTGGCGGGGCGTTCAAACAGGTGCTGGTCGACAGTGGTATCGAGAAATATATCGCTGCGATGATGGATGGTAGCACGCTGTCACCTATCCTGCTGGCCTGGTCAATTGCAGCGGTTCTGCGTATTGCGCTCGGGTCTGCCACGGTGGCAGCAATCACGGCTGGCGGTATCGCCGCACCGCTCATCGCTACCACCGGCGTTAGCCCGGAACTGATGGTTATTGCCGTCGGTTCCGGCAGCGTGATTTTCTCGCACGTTAACGATCCGGGTTTCTGGCTGTTCAAGGAGTATTTCAACCTGAGCATCGTCGAAACCTTCAAATCCTGGTCCGTGCTGGAAACCATCATTTCCCTGTGCGGCCTGGGCGGATGTTTGCTGCTCTCGATGGTGGTGTAACGGTAAAAACCGTCATAAAAAAGGCGAGCCAGCGGGCTCGCCTTTTTTGTTTGTGATGAGAAAAACCTCGCGTTGAACTCTTACCCTGTGAGAGTATTATCCCGCCATCTTGAGTCAGGGAATGAGTCATATGGAATATCTGGAGTTTATTGAAACCCCAACGTTTAGCCGTACATGCAAAGAACTCCTGACTGAGGAGGAATATCGCCTGTTTCAGGAATACCTTACACATTATCCTGATGCAGGGGCGTTAATTGTCGGTACGGGGGGATGCAGAAAAATCCGCTGGGGTAATCAGGGGCGCGGGAAGCGTGCGGGTGTGCGGGCGATTTATTATTATCTATGCGCTGATGGTCAGATTTTCATGCTGCTGGTGTATCCGAAGAGTGAGAAGGACTCCCTCACGGAAAACGAGAAATCGATGTTGAAAAGCATTGTACAAAGTCTGTCGTGACACAGGAGATAGACCATGAAGAGTGAATTGTTTGAAGAGTTAAGGCAATCCGCTGAAGAGATGGCTGCGATTCGCAGAGGCGAGATGGCACCTGCAAATATCACGCGTGTTGCGATGCCTGAAGTAAAACAAATTCGCACCAAAGCGGGTGTTAAACAGGATGAATTTGCGCGGTTGCTTGGCGTGTCTCCTTCACTGGTTCAGGCGTGGGAGCAACAAAAACGTTTGCCCAATGGCGCAGCACTTAAATTATTGAAAATGCTGGAACTGAACCCGCAAATTATCCAGACGCTTAAAACGATTTGACACAGATAACGAAAAGGCGAGCCAGTTGGCTCGCCTTTTTTGTTTCTTCTTTCCGTTAAATCTTCAAATACGCCCTGATGCCATCGAGGAACATCTGCGTGGAGAGCATGACCAGAATCAGGCCCATCAGGCGTTCAAGGGCGCTGACGCCTTTATCACCCAGCAGGCGCAGGAACAAATTCGACAGCAGGAGGATGGCCATTGACAGTCCCCATGCAATAAACAGGGCCAGTGTCAGGTGGCTCATCTGGTTCGGATACTGGTGTGAAAGCAGCATCAGCGTGGCAAGGATCGACGGACCGGCGACCAGCGGAATAGCCATCGGGACGAGGAAAGGTTCTTCACCGGCTGACAGGCCCGTGCTGCTTTTTTCTTCAGAAGGGAAAATCATTTTGATGGCGATCAGGAACAGAATGATACCGCCGGAAATCGACACGGTTTCAGTACGTAAATTCAGGAACGACAGGATTTTTTCCCCGGCGAACAGGAAAATCAGCATCAGCAGCAGGGCGATCAGCATTTCGCGGATGAGTACGACGCGGCGGCGTTTCGGGTCGAGATGTTTTAACACCGACATGAAAATCGGTAAATTGCCCAATGGATCCATAATCAGAAACAGCAAAATTGTTGCTGAAATCATTTCGGTCATGACTACCTCAGATGAAAGTTCGGCTTTTGAAAACGCCTGTTATAAGTTGTGCTGCTATTAAACGCTGCACTATTGATTAAATTCACTTGCCACTTCTGGTGCATTTTGTAAGGTGGTAGACCCGCGCGTTAACGGGGCAGAGTGCATGAAAACAGGCACTGTCTTAGTGCAAACGCGCGTTCAAGCCGTTTTAAGCAGTTATCACCCTCAGGGCAGGACAGATATTATGAAAAATGTAGGTTTCGTTGGCTGGCGCGGGATGGTCGGTTCTGTACTCATGCAACGCATGATTGAAGAACGCGATTTCGACGCTATCCGTCCGGTATTCTTTTCGACCTCTCAGCATGGCCAGGCCGCTCCAGACTTTACGGGCCAGAGTGGCACCTTACAGGATGCCTATGATCTGGATGCACTGAGCGCGCTGGACATTATCATCACCTGTCAGGGCGGCGATTATACCAATGAAATCTATCCTAAGCTGCGTGAAATCGGTTGGTCCGGCTACTGGATCGACGCAGCATCCTCTCTGAGAATGAAGGATGACGCGATAATCATCCTCGACCCGGTGAACAGCGCGGTGATCCACCAGGGTATCGACAAAGGCATCAAAACTTTTGTGGGCGGTAACTGTACCGTCAGCCTGATGCTGATGTCTCTCGGCGGCCTGTTTGCCAATGACCTGATTGAGTGGGCTTCGGTTGCCACTTATCAGGCGGCATCCGGCGGCGGTGCGCGCCACATGCGTGAACTGCTGACCCAAATGGGCATGCTGCACAACAGCGTGGCGAAAGAGCTGGAAAATCCGGCCTCTGCCATTCTGGATATCGAACGTAAAGTCACCGCGCTGACCCGCAGTGGCACGCTGCCAACCGATAACTTCGGTGTTCCGCTGGCGGGCGGTCTGATCCCGTGGATCGACAAACAGCTGGATAACGGCCAGACCAAAGAAGAGTGGAAAGGTCAGGCAGAAACCAACAAAATTCTCGGCACCTCAAGCATCATTCCGGTGGACGGCTTGTGTGTCCGTATCGGCGCGTTGCGCTGCCACAGCCAGGCATTCACGCTGAAGCTGAAAAAAGACGTGTCGATCCCTGAGATTGAGCAAATGCTGGCGACGCACAACGACTGGGTTCGCGTGATCCCAAATGACCGTGAACTGTCGATGCGTGAACTGACGCCTGCGGCGGTTACGGGCACCATGAACACCCCGGTTGGACGTCTGCGTAAACTGAATATGGGCCCGCAATACCTGTCTGCGTTTACCGTCGGCGACCAGTTGTTGTGGGGCGCGGCAGAGCCTTTACGCCGTATGCTGCGTATTTTGCTCTAACAGGCCTGTATGTTGAAAACTGTCTTGTTTTCATCTTTATGATTTACCCACGGGATGCCAGCACGGTGTCCCGTTTTTATTCCAGTCATCAACCACTTCACCGTTTATCCGCATTTTGCCAGCGCATCTCTCTGTATTTCATTTTGAGCAAAATTCCTCGGTTTCTTCCCACTGATTTATTCAACCTTTGTCTATGCTTAGTAGAAGAGCTCTGCCTCTTTGAGAAGCTGAAACAGACACTTATTTAGAAAGTGTGAGCAAACGCGTTATCGCGCACTATTTGGCAAAACTGAAACCAGATGAGATCACAAAGCCACGATAAAAAGGGGAGCAAACTGGGGTTACGTTTCGTATTTGGCACCTGAATGATTTTATTGGATTTATTGATTTAATTAATCATAGGACGAAATTCATGTCTGTACTTCCCGATCAGCACGTCATTAATCAAATTATATCGGGTCACTACGCTGATCCTTTTTCTCTGCTGGGAATGCACACCGTGGCCGCCGGACTGGAAGTGCGTGCGCTGCTTCCGGATGCCGATCAGGTTTGGGTGATTGATGCAGATAAAGGTAAAAAAGTTGTTGAACTGCGCCGTACCGACGATCGCGGTTTTTTTGTCGGGCTGATGCCACGCCGTAAAAATGCTTTCCGCTATCAGCTGGAAGTACGCTGGGGCGAAAACACCCAGGTGATTGACGACCCTTACCGGTTTGGCACGCTGTTGCAGGAGCTGGATATCTGGCTGCTGTCCGAAGGCAAGCACCTGCGTCCTTACGAAAAGCTCGGCGCACATCCGCAAACGCTCGATAACGTTGCGGGCGTCAGTTTTGCCGTCTGGGCACCCAACGCCCAGCGTATTTCGGTGGTGGGTGAATTCAATTTCTGGGATGGCCGCCGTCATCCGATGCGTCAGCGCCGCGAAAACGGCATCTGGGAATTGTTTATCCCGACCGTCCACGAAGGCCAGCTGTATAAATTCGAAATTATCGACTGTCGCGGGCACGTTACCCTGCGCGCTGACCCTTATGCTTTTGAGGCGCAGATGCGCCCGGACACCGCTTCGTGCGTGCGTAAACTGCCGGACGTCGTGCCGTTTTCGGAAAGCAGAAAGAAAGCCAATGCGCTGAATCAGCCAGTCTCAGTGTACGAAGTGCATCTGGGATCCTGGCGTCGTCACACTGACGATAACTTCTGGCTGAGCTACGGCGAGCTGGCGGAACAATTGGTGTCCTACGCCAAATGGATGGGTTTTACGCATATCGAACTGATGCCGGTTAACGAACATCCGTTCGACGGCAGCTGGGGCTATCAGCCGCTCGGCATGTATGCGCCCACCCGCCGTTTCGGCACGCCGATGGAGTTCAAAGCGCTGGTCGAGGCGGCCCACAACGCCGGGCTGAACGTCATTCTTGACTGGGTGCCGGGGCATTTCCCGAGTGATTCCCATGGTCTGGCGGAATTTGACGGCACCGCGCTGTATGAATACGCCGATCCGCGTGAAGGCTATCATCAGGACTGGAATACGCTGATTTATAACTATGGCCGCCATGAAGTGCGTAACTACCTGGCGGGAAATGGTTTTTACTGGATCGAGCGTTTTGGTATTGATGGTCTGCGCGTCGATGCCGTGGCTTCCATGATCTACCGCGATTACAGCCGCAAAGCCGGTGAATGGATCCCCAATCATTACGGCGGGCGCGAGAATCTTGAAGCCATTGCCTTCCTGAAATACACCAACCAGACCATTGGCCGCGAACTGGGCGGTGCCGTGACGCTGGCAGAAGAATCCACGGATTATCCGGGTGTCACTATGCCGCCGGATGCCAACGGGCTGGGGTTCCATTACAAATGGAACATGGGCTGGATGAACGACTCTCTGAAGTACATGCAGCTCGATCCGGTTCACCGCAAATATCACCACAATCTCATGACGTTCGGCGTGCTTTACGCCTACAGCGAGAATTTTATTCTGCCGCTGTCGCACGATGAAGTTGTCCACGGTAAAAAATCCCTGATCGACAAAATGCCCGGCGACGCGTGGCAGAAATTTGCCAACCTGCGCGCCTATTACGGCTTTATGTGGGCGCATCCCGGCAAAAAGCTGCTGTTTATGGGCTGCGAATTTGCCCAGGGGCGCGAATGGAACTTTAACGCCAGTCTCGACTGGCATCTGCTGGACAATCCTGACGGCTGGCACCGCGGCGTACAGCATCTGGTGCGGGATCTGAACCTGACTTACAAGGCCAATGCGCCGCTGTACGAGCTGGATTTCAATCCGCGTGGTTTTGAATGGCTGGTGGTTGACGATCACGAGAACTCGATCTTTGCGTTTGCCCGCCGCGATGAAAACGCCGGTGAGGTGATTGTCATCAGCAACTTCACGCCGGTGCCGCGCTATGACTACCGCATTGGCATCAGCCGTCCGGGCGTGTACCGCGAAATACTGAATACCGATTCGCATTTCTACCACGGCAGCAACGTCGGCAATGCCGGCGATGTTCACAGTGAAAACATCAGTCAGCATCAGCGCGAACATTCTTTGAGCGTCACCATCCCGCCGCTGGCGACGATTTATTTGCGAAGGGAGCCGTAATGAAGCAGCTCGAGCCCGGTCAGCCCGCGCCCTTTGGTGCGCATCTCAGAGATAACGGCGTCAATTTTTGCCTGTTCTCCGCGCATGCGGAAAAAGTGGAGTTATGTCTGTTTGATGAGACGGGCAGCGAGCAGCATCTGCGGCTGACTTCGCGCACCGGCAATCTCTGGCACGGCTTTTTGCCGGGTGCGAAAGCCGGGCAGCGCTACGGTTACCGGATTTACGGGCCCTTTGATCCGCTACACGGCCATCGTTTTAACCCGAAAAAAGTGCTGATCGACCCCAGCGCACGGGCCATTGACGGCGTGCTGCTCGACAACGCACGGTTCACCGGCGGTATTGATGCTCCGGACGACCGCGACAGCGCCGTTGTGGCGCCAAAATCCGTTGTCGTTGCCGGAAACTTTGACTGGGAAGAGGATAAACCGCCCGCCACGCCGTGGGGCGATACGGTGATTTACGAAGCCCATGTGCGCGGCCTGACGCGTCAGCACCCGCGCATTCCGGCGGCACTGCGCGGCACCTATGCCGGGCTGGCGCATCCGGTCATGCTCGAATATCTGCAACATCTCGGGGTGACGGCCATTGAGCTTTTGCCGGTACAGCATCACGCCGATGAACCCCGCCTGCAACGTCTTGGGCTGACCAATTACTGGGGTTACAACGTGCTCGCGCCGTGCGCCGTAGACCCGCGTTATGCCAGCGGTCTGGGCGGCGTCTCGGCGCTGAGTGAGTTTAAGTCGGCGGTGAAAGCACTGCATAAGGCGGGGATCGAAGTGATCCTCGATGTGGTGTTCAACCACAGTGCTGAGCTTGATATTGACGGGCCGTTTATCTCGTTTCGCGGCATCGACAATGCCAGCTGGTACTGGCTGAACGAAGACGGCTCTGACAACAACATGACCGGCTGCGGCAACTCGCTGCGGCTGGTGGACGACGAAGTGATCGCCTGGACGCTCGACTGCCTGCACTACTGGGTGCGCGAATGTCACGTTGATGGTTTCCGGTTTGACCTGGCGACGCTGCTCGGACGTACGCCGGCGTTCACCGCGCATTCGCCGCTGTTCAACGCCATTAAACAGGATGCGGTACTTTCGCAGGTCAAGCTTATCGCCGAACCCTGGGACATCGGTACCGGCGGTTATCAGCTCGGACAGTTCCCGGCACCCTTTGCGGAATGGAATGACGTCTGGCGCGATGAAATGCGTCAGTTCTGGCTGCATGGCGATGTCTCGATCGGTCAGTTTGCCGGTCGCGTGGCGGCGTCAGCAGACAAATTCGACCCGGCGCAGCGTGAACCCTACGCCAGCATCAACATGCTGACGGCGCACGACGGTTTCACGTTGCGCGATGTCGTCAGTTTTAACCAGAAACACAACCAGGCCAACGGTGAAGAAAACCGCGACGGCCATAACGAGAACTTCAGCCAAAACCACGGCGAGGAAGGGCTGGAGGCGTCTGCTGAAGTAGTACGGCAGCGCCGTCTCAGCCAGCGTGCGCTGCTGGCGTCGCTTTTTTTGTCACAAGGCACGCCGATGTTGCTGGCCGGTGACGAGCACGGCAACAGCCAGTCGGGCAACAACAACGCCTACTGTCAGGACAACGCGCTGACCTGGCTCGACTGGGAAAATGCCGATGAAAGCCTGACCGCCTACGTCTGCGCGCTGATTGCGCTGCGCCGGAAAATCCCGGCACTGACGCAAAACAGCCGGTGGCAGGAGGACGGCGACGACGTGCAATGGCTGAATCAACAGGGGCAGCCGATGACCCCCGGTGACTGGGAGCAGGGGCCGCAGCAATGGCTGCAAATCCTTCTTTCCCGCCGCTGGCTGTTAATCGTGAATGCTTCCCTGCACGACGTGGATCTGCAACTGCCGCCGGGAAACTGGCAGCCGGTGGCACCGTTCAACAGCGTGCTTTTTGATGAGGATCCCCGACGCGTCATGGAAGGCTCGCAATGGCGGGCAGCAGCGAAAACCCTCTGTGTCCTACAAGATTTCACTCCACAGAGCCGGTCACAATAAAAACGAAGGAGTCAGATATGGCGACATTAGATAACCGGGACCCGGTCATGCTGGCGCGACAACTGCCGCTGAAATCCGTGGCGTTGATTCTTGCCGGGGGACGTGGTTCACGACTGAAAGATTTGACGGCCACCAGGGCAAAGCCCGCCGTTCACTTCGGCGGTAAATTTCGCATCATCGATTTCGCTCTGTCGAATTGTCTCAACTCGGGCATCCGGCGTATCGGCGTGATCACGCAATATCAGTCGCATACGCTGGTGCAGCACATTCAGCGCGGCTGGTCATTTCTTAACGAAGAAATGAATGAGTTTGTGGATTTGCTTCCGGCGCAACAGCGTCACAGCACGGAACACTGGTACAAGGGCACCGCCGATGCTGTCTATCAGAACCTGGATATTATCCGCCGCTATAACGCCGAGTTTGTGGTGATCCTGGCGGGCGATCATATCTACAAGATGGACTACTCGCGCATGCTGATCGACCACGTGCAGAAGGGCGGTGAATGTACCGTCGCCTGCCTTGCGGTGCCGATTGCCGAGGGCAGTGAATTCGGTGTGATGGACGTCAGCGAAGACTATCAGATCAAAAGCTTTGTCGAGAAACCGCAAAACCCACCGCCGATGCCGGGGCACCCTGATATGGCGCTGGCGAGCATGGGCATCTACATTTTTAATGCGGACTATCTGTTTCGGATCCTCGAAGAAGATATGGCGGATGAAAGTTCCACCCATGACTTCGGCAAAGATCTGATCCCGAAACTGACGGCTCAGGGGGTGGCGCGTGCGCACCCGTTCAGCCTGTCGTGCGTTACGCAGAACGAAGAGTTGCCTCCGTACTGGCGCGATGTCGGCACGCTCGACGCTTACTGGCGCGCTAATCTGGATCTGGCGTCGGTGACGCCGGAACTGGATATGTACGATCGCGACTGGCCGATCCGCACCCACATGGAACCGCTGCCGCCGGCAAAATTTGTGCAGGATCGCTCGGGCAGTCACGGCATGACCATGAACTCGCTGGTGGCCGGGGGGTGCATTGTGTCGGGCTCGGTGGTGGTGCATTCAGTGCTGTTCCCGCGTGTGAGGATCAATTCTTTCTGCAATATTGATTCAACGATTATTTTGCCGGATGTGAATGTGGGTCGTTCATGCCGTCTGCGCAAATGTGTGATTGACCGCGCCTGTCAGATCCCCGAAGGCATGGTCATTGGTGAAAACGCCGACGAAGACAGCCGCCGCTTTTACCGTTCCGAAGGCGGCGTTGTGCTGGTGACGCGCGCAATGTTGGCGAAACTATAAACAGACCTTAGAAAGCATGACTTTTCGTCATCCCGGTTATCGCCGGGATGACCGGGATAATCAGGAGCGCGAATGCAGGTTTTACATGTTTGTTCCGAGCTGTTCCCCCTGTTAAAAACGGGTGGCCTTGCAGACGTCGCCGGTGCACTGCCTGCCGCGCAGATTGCTGAGGGAGCGGATGTCCGCGTGCTCATTCCGGCGTTCCCCGATGTCAAAAAAGGCCTCGGAGAAACACGGGTAATCGGTACGCTGGATACTTTTGCCGGGTACGTCACCCTTTCGCTGGGTTATTTTGACGGCGTCGGTATTTATCTGATTGATGTGCCAGGTTTGTACGATCGTCCCGGCAGCCCGTATCACGATCAGTCTTCCTTTGCTTACGCCGATAATCATCTGCGCTTTGCATTGTTAAGCTGGATGGCGTGCGAACTGGCGTTGGGATTTGATCACCACTGGCAGCCAAATATTGTGCATTCCCATGACTGGCACGCCGGTCTGGCGTCGGCGTATATCCGCGCCCGCCATGCGCCGGTGAAAACGGTCTTTACCGTGCATAATCTGGCGTTCCAGGGGCTGTTTGGCGCGCACCACGTGGATGAGTTATACATCCCGCGTGAATTTTTCCAGATGCATGGACTGGAGTTCTACGGCCAGATTTCCTATCTGAAAGCCGGTTTGTATTTCTCCGATCACGTGACCACCGTCAGCCCGACCTACGCCAAAGAAATCACCCGTCCGGAATTCGGTTACGGCATGGAATCTTTGTTGCAGCTGAGGGAAATGGAAGGGCGGCTGACCGGTATTCTTAACGGTGTTGATGAAGCGATCTGGCAGCCACGTGATGACGTGCTGCTGTCTGCGCGTTATGACGCCGATGATTTACGTTCCAAAGCCATTAACAAAGCCTATTTGCAACGGGCGATGGGGCTGGACGTTGACGACTCGCGGCTGGTGTTTGCTGTCGTCAGCCGCCTGACCAGCCAGAAAGGGCTGGATCTGGTGCTGGAAGCGTTGCCGGATTTACTCGAGCGTGGCGGTCAGCTGGCGCTGCTGGGAGCGGGTGATGCGGTGCTGCAACAGGCATTTCTGGCCGCCGCCGCTGACAATCCGGGGCAGGTCGGTGTGCAGCTCGGTTACCACGAAGCCTTTTCCCACCGCATTATCGGCGGGGCGGATGTCATTATGGTGCCGAGTCGCTTCGAGCCTTGCGGTCTGACGCAATTATATGGTTTGAAATACGGCACCCTGCCGCTGGTGCGTCGTACCGGCGGGTTAGCGGATACCGTGGTGGATTGTGCATTGGAAAATCTGGCTGACGGAACGGCCAGCGGTTTTGTGTTCGAAGAAGCCACGGGGAAATCGCTGGCAAGTGCGATCCGCCGGGCATTTGTTTTGTGGAGCCGTCCTAAACATTGGCGACACGTACAACAACACGCCATGGGTATTGATTTTGGCTGGAAGGTTGCAGCGCAGGAATATCTCACGCTGTATCACCGTCTTCTGTCCTGAACCCCTGAACGTAGCTAACTTGATCGGGAATGTAACGTTATGACTTCACCGTTTAATTACAACTCACCGACAGTCAGTGTCGAAGCGCTAAAGCATTCTATCGCCTATAAGCTGATGTTTATTATTGGCAAAGACCCGTCTATCGCGACGCAGCATGACTGGCTGAACGCCACCTTATTTGCGGTGCGTGACCGTATGGTTGAACGCTGGTTGCGCTCTAACCGGGCGCAAACCTCACAGGATGTCCGGCAGGTGTATTACCTGTCGATGGAGTTTTTGATTGGACGGACGCTCTCCAATGCGCTGCTGGCGATGGGTATTTACGACGATCTTAAAAGCGCGCTTGATGAAATGGGCTTTGATCTTGAAGAACTGATCGGCGAAGAGAATGACCCCGGATTAGGCAACGGCGGCCTGGGGCGTCTGGCAGCCTGTTTCCTGGATTCGCTGGCGACGCTGGCGCTGCCGGGGCGCGGATATGGCATTCGTTACGAATACGGCATGTTTGCGCAGAACATCGTTAACGGCGAGCAAAAAGAGTCACCGGATTACTGGCTGGAGTACGGGAATCCGTGGGAGTTTCAGCGTTACAACACCCGTTATAAAGTACGTTTCGGTGGCCGCGTTCAGCATGAAGGGGTGAAAACCCGCTGGCTGGAAACCGAAGAGGTCATCGCCTGCGCCTACGATCAGGTCATTCCCGGTTACGACACTGACGCCACCAACACGCTGCGGCTGTGGGGCGCGCAGGCCAGTAACGAGATCAATCTGGGTAAATTTAATCAGGGCGACTATTTCGCGGCGGTGGAAGATAAAAACCATTCCGAGAACGTATCGCGCGTGCTTTATCCGGATGATTCCACCTATTCGGGCCGTGAACTGCGTTTGCGTCAGGAGTATTTCCTGGTGTCGGCGACGGTGCAGGATATCCTCAACCGCCACTACACCACCCACCATACTTACGATAATCTGGCCGATAAAATTGCCATTCACCTCAACGACACGCACCCGGTGCTGTCTATCCCTGAGCTGATGCGGTTACTGATCGACGAACATAAATTTGAATGGCTGGTAGCGTGGGACACCGTTTCCCGCGTGTTCTCCTACACCAACCACACGCTGATGACCGAAGCGCTGGAAACCTGGTCGGTGGATATGATCGGTAAGATCCTGCCGCGCCATCTGGAAATCATTTTCCAGATTAACGATCACTTCCTCAAAGAAGTCGCGGCACAAATACCGGGCGACGACGGCCTGCTGTCACGCGTTTCTATTATTGATGAAGGCAATGGCCGCAAGGTGCGCATGGCGTGGCTGGCGGTCATCGCGAGTCATAAAGTCAACGGCGTCTCGGCGCTGCACTCCGATCTGATGGTGCAGTCGCTGTTCGCGGATTTCGCGCATATCTATCCTGACCGTTTCTGTAATAAAACCAACGGAGTGACGCCGCGTCGCTGGCTGGCGCTGGCCAATAAACCGCTGTCGGCGGTGATTGATGATGCGATAGGCCACACCTGGCGCTCCGACCTGAGTCAGCTTTCTGAGCTGAAACAGAATCTGGATTACCTGAGTTTCTTGCAGGCCATCCGTAAGGCCAAGCTGGATAACAAAAAACGGCTCGCGCTGTATATCGCGCAAAAACTGAATATCGTGGTGGATCCAAAAAGTCTGTTCGATGTGCAGATCAAACGTATTCATGAGTACAAACGCCAGCTGATGAACGTGCTGCACGTCATCACCCGTTATAACCGCATTCTGGAAGAGCCGGACGCCGAATGGGTGCCGCGTACGGTGATTTTTGCCGGTAAAGCGGCCTCGGCCTATTATGCGGCGAAACAGATCATCCGGCTGATCAACGACGTGGCGGCGGTGATCAATAACGATCCGCGAATCGGTAACAAGCTGAAGATCGTCTTCATCCCTAACTACAGCGTCAGTCTGGCGCAGATGATCATTCCGGCAGCCGATCTCTCCGAGCAGATCTCGCTGGCAGGCACCGAAGCTTCCGGTACCAGTAATATGAAATTTGCTCTCAACGGCGCGCTGACCATCGGCACGCTGGACGGCGCAAACGTCGAAATGCTCGAACACGTCGGCGAGGAGAATATCTTTATCTTCGGCAACACCACCGAGCAGGTCGAGACGTTACGCCGTCAGGGTTATAACCCGCACACGTATTTTGAGCAGGACGCGGAGTTGCATCAGGTGCTGACGCAAATCGCCACCGGCGTGTTCAGTCCTGGCGAGCCAAAGCGCTACACCAACCTGTTCGATACGCTGGTAAATCTCGGCGACCATTATCAGGTACTGGCGGATTACCGCAGTTATGTCGATATGCAGGATAAAGTCGATGAACTGTATAAACTGCCGGAAGAGTGGACGCGCCGCACGCTGCACAACATCGCCAATATGGGCTATTTCTCGTCAGACCGTACCATTCAGGAGTATGCGGATGAGATCTGGAACATTAAACCGGTGAAATTGTAGAGGGGCGTTGATTTAACGGTTAGCCCCGGTCAGTGGCCGGGGTTAACAATAACAGTGACGCGAACGTTTTTTTACTCACCAGTCCTGCGGTGTTTCTTCCTGCCCGGCGCGAAACTGGCCGCGCGGCATGATGTTGAGCGTTTCGTGCAGTTCGGACCATACCAGCACAATTTCGCCGCTTTTCAGCTGACGTTTCACGTCATCCACTTTTTGCTCGAGAGAGCGTTCCTGTTCGCCGTAGTCGGTACCTTCGCGCAAGACAAAAGATTCCACCACGCTGGTGAGGATTTCTGCGTCCAGTTCTTGCCAGGGAATAATCACAACGTTACATCCTTTGTTGGTTCTTCTTTCTCTAAATAGGGGGCGATCCACGCGGGAATGCGCTGCTCCAGCCACATCTGCGGATTGCGCAGACTGCCGGAAACAAACCCGACATGCCCGCCGTGTTCGGTCAGCTGATACTCCACGCAGGCCGGTAAATCCTCTGCTTTAGGGATCACCTCCGGCGTCATGAACGGATCGTCCTTAGCATGGATGATCAGCAGCGGCGTGCGTACCTGTAACAGTAACGGCAGGCCGCTGCACCGGCGGTAATAATCCAGCGCATCGGCAAAACCGTGGGCTTTCGACGTGATCGCGTCATCGAATTCGCGCAGCCGTCGCATCGATTTCAGCTGTGTCAGGGTGACCGGCAGCGTTCCGGGGTATTTTGCCAGTTTGCGTGACGCATTCCCTTTAAGCTGACCGAGCAAATAGCGCTGATAAATCCGCGATGAACCGCGCTCCAGCCGGTACGCGCAAGGCTCAAGCATCAGCGGCGCCGACACCACCACGGCGGCGCTGAGGGTGCAGTTTTCGCCTTCCTGACCGAGATAACAGGCCAGCATATTGCCGCCAAGAGAAACGCCGACGGCGCCGGTGGGCATTTCACCGTAAGTTTCATTTAGCCAGTGAATGAAAAAGCGCGCGTCTTCGGTTTCACCCGAATGATAAATTCGCTGAAGTTTATTCGGCTCGCCGCTGCATCCGCGAAAATGCATCACCACACCCAGCCAGCCCCGGTCTTTCCACGCCTGTAATAAGCCGTGCGCATACGGGCTGTAGAAGCTGCCTTCCAGCCCGTGAAACAGCACCATACGCGGTTTGTGGCGCGCCAGTTGTGGATCTTCACTCCAGGCCAGATCCAGAAAATCGCCGTCGGGCGTGTCCAGTCTTTGCCAGCAGGGTTTAAGTTTTGCGTGCCGCCTGACCAGCCGTGGTAACAGCGTCTGGATATGCGGATTACTGGCCCCGCGCAAAGGGCGAAAGGATTCATACATAAGATGAATAATTTTCTCTCAACAGGCTCTTGTGCGATCAATATCACACTGATAGCTTCAATCTTATCGCACAACTGAATCGCACGACACCGGGTGAGGAGCACCCATTAAATGGAACTTAGTTTATTTTTATCCATGCTCGGTTTTTTATGGGTCGCGGCCATCACGCCGGGGCCGAATAATATGTTGTTAACCACCTCTGGCGCTAACTTCGGGTTCTTCCGCTCACTCTGGCTGATGGTCGGCATTATGCTCGGTATGCAAAGTATTTTGCTGCTGGTGGCATTTGGCGTCGGCGGATTGATCACGGTATATCCCGCGTTACATCTGTTCCTGAAGATCGCCGGTAGCCTGTATTTGCTGTGGCTGGCGTGGAAGATTGCCACTTCCGCCTATGAAAAACTGGAAACCGGCGCACCGCCGCCAAAGCCGATCCGCTTATATCAGGGCTGGTTATTGCAATTCCTCAACCCTAAAGCGTGGCTGATGGGGCTGGGAGCGGTAGCGAGTTTCAGTCTGGCGGGCGCGGCTTACAATCACTCAATTGCCGGTATCAGCCTCGGAATGTTTTTGGTGAATCTGGTTTCAGGGGTGATCTGGCTGGGTTTCGGTACGGTGATTGGTCGCCTGCTGCGCAGTCGTCGCGCCTGGTACACCTTTAATATTGCGATGGGTATCCTGACCGCTGCCTGCGTGCTGTTAATCTGGCACTGATTTTTTCCTGCTTTTTCCAGGGCCTCCGCAACGAGGCCTTTTTGTTGGTGTTTTATATTCCATAAAAGCATTAAAGATAATTTCTAATTACTTTATCTATTTTTACACCTCCGCTACAACTGACAAACACACACAATGACGCCCTGCGCGGAGCTGACCCCCATGACCGATCTCAATACGTTTCCCCTCTCTGCATTGAAAAAAAGTGGCCTGGCCCTCGCTCTGAGTATGGCGGCGTTCTGCGCGCAGGCGACGGATGTCACCGTGGCTTATCAGACGTCAGCGGAACCGGCTAAGGTCGCTCAGGCAGAAAATACGTTTGCCAAAGAATCCGGTGCCAAGGTGGACTGGCGCAAATTCGACAGCGGATCGAGCGTGCTGCGCGCGCTGGCCTCCGGTGACGTGCAGATCGGCAATATTGGATCCAGCCCGCTGGCCGTTGCCGCGAGCCAGAAGTTGCCGATCGAAGTGTTTTTGCTGGCGTCTGAACTCGGCAGTTCCGAGGCGCTGGTGGTGAAGAAAAGCATTAACGGTCCGAAAGATCTGATCGGTAAACGCATCGCCGTGCCGTTTATTTCCACCACTCACTACAGCCTGCTGGCCGCGCTGAAGCATTGGGGTATCGATCCGAAGCAGGTCACTATTGTGAATTTACAGCCACCGGCCATCGCGGCGGCGTGGGCGCGGGGCGACATTGACGGGGCTTATGTCTGGGCGCCGGCGGTGAACGAGCTTGAGAAAACCGGCAAAGTGCTGACTGATTCGGCACAAGTGGGTCAATGGGGCGCCCCCACGCTGGACGTGTGGGTCGTGCGTAAAGATTTCGCCAAAGCACATCCTGACGTGGTGACCGCTTTTGCCCGCAGCGCACTGAAAGCGCAGGGCGACTATTTGCAGCAACCTGAAAAATGGTTACAGGATAAAAAGAATCTCGACACCTTATCGCGTCTGAGCGGCGTGCCGGATGAGCAGATCCCGGGTCTGGTGAAAGGTAACCGCTATCTGCCGGTCAGCGAGCAAATTACCCAGCTCGGTGAGCCGGTGAACAAAGCGATTAAAGATACGGCGGCCTTCCTCAAGGAGCAGGGCAAAATTCAGCAGACTGACGATGATTACAGCGACTATGTGACCAGCGAGTTTGTGAAAGCGGTGCAGTCCGGCCCGAAATCCTGAGGAGCAACCTATGTTAAATGTCTCGCATTTATCGGCTGAATATCAGGGAAAACCGGCACTCAAAGACATTTCACTGCAGATTGCCAGTGGCGAACTGGTGGTGGTGCTCGGGCCGTCCGGTTGCGGAAAAACCACGCTGCTCAATCTGATCGCCGGTTTTCAGTCTGCCTCTTCAGGGAGCATCACGCTGGACGGCAAGCCGGTGAACGGGCCGGGTGCCGACCGCGGCGTGGTATTTCAGCACGAAGGTTTGCTGCCGTGGCGGGACGTTCAAAATAATGTCGAATTTGGTCTGGAACTGGCTGGCGTGAAGAAAACTCAGCGTCGGGACATCGCGCAGCGCATGTTAAGCAAGGTGGGGCTGGGCGGTTACGAAAAGCATTTTATCTGGCAGCTTTCCGGCGGGATGCGCCAGCGGGTGGGTATCGCCCGTGCACTGGCGGCGGATCCGCAACTGCTTTTGCTTGATGAGCCTTTCGGCGCGCTGGATGCTTTTACCCGCGAACAGATGCAGGAATTACTGCTGACCATCTGGCGTGATACGGGCAAACAGATCCTGCTGATCACCCACGACATCGAAGAAGCCGTTTTCCTGGCCAGCGAGTTGTTGCTGTTGTCGCCGGGGCCGGGGCAGGTGGTTGAACGCCTGAAACTCAACTTCGGCCAGCGCTATGCCGGGGGTGAAAACTGCCGTGCAATCAAATCTGATCCTGAATTTATTGCTCAGCGTGAATACGTGCTGAGTAAAGTCTTTCAGCAGCGCGAGGTGCTGATATGAGCCTGGATTCCGCGTTGAAAACCGATTCACCGGTGACCGTTTCGCGGCGGCGATTTCGCCTGCCGCGCAATGTGCGCCTGAGCATTGCCACGCTGCTGGTGTTGCTGCTGGTCTGGTGGGCGGTGACGGCGTTGCACCTCATCAGCCCGCTGTTTTTACCCGCGCCGCAGCAGGTTTTACATCAGCTGTACGTGATCGGCAGTCCTCAGGGATTTATGGATGCCACGCTGTGGCAGCATCTGGCCGCGAGCCTGACGCGCATCGTTATCGCCCTGCTGGCCGCGGTGATCATTGGTGTGCCGGTCGGCATCGCCATGGGGCTCAATGACACCGTACGCGGCATTCTTGATCCGCTGATCGAACTGTATCGCCCGGTGCCGCCGCTGGCTTATTTGCCGCTGATGGTTATCTGGTTTGGGATCGGTGAAACCTCGAAAATTCTGCTGATCTATCTGGCCATTTTTGCGCCGGTGGCGCTCTCTGCGCTGGCCGGTGTGCGCAGTGTGTCGCAGGTGCGGGTTCGCGCTGCTCAGGCACTCGGTGCCAGCAAAATTCAGGTTTTACGTTACGTGATTTTGCCTAGTGCGCTGCCGGAAATCCTGACGGGTATCCGCATCGGACTGGGCGTCGGCTGGTCAACGCTGGTCGCGGCTGAACTGATTGCCGCCACGCGTGGCCTCGGATTTATGGTGCAGTCGGCGGGTGAGTTTCTGGCGACCGATGTGGTGATTGCCGGTATCAGTGTCATCGCACTGATCGCTTTTAGTCTTGAACTCGGGTTGCGCGCTTTGCAACGCAGGCTGACCCCGTGGCATGGAGAACAACAATGAACGAACGTTTGGTGATCACGCCTTTAGGTCCGTATATCGGCGCGCAGGTTGAGAATGTCGTGCTGAGTAAACCGCTGTCAGACGCGCAGTTCGAGCAGCTTTATCACGCGCTGTTAAAGCACCAGGTGCTGTTCTTGCGTAATCAGCCGGTTACCCCGCTGGAGCAACGTGCGCTGGCCGCCCGTTTCGGTGATTTGCATATTCACCCGGTGTATCCGCACGCGCCGGACGTGGAAGAGATCATCGTGCTGGATACGCATGATGATAATCCGCCGGACAACGACAACTGGCATACCGACGTGACCTTCATCGACACACCGCCAGCCGGTGCGATTTTAGCCGCGAAAAGGTTGCCTTCTTCAGGCGGAGATACGCTGTGGGCCAGTGGTATTGCGGCCTATGAGGCGCTGTCTGAGCCATTCCGGCAGTTGCTGAGTGGCTTACAGGCTGAGCACGACTTTACCAAATCATTCCAGGAATTTAAGTACCGGAAAACGGCGGAAGAACACGCACAATGGCTGAAGGCCAAGGAGAAAAATCCGCCGTTGTTGCATCCGGTGATCCGTTCACACCCGGTCAGCGGCAAAAAGGCGTTGTTCGTCAATGAAGGTTTTACGACGCGGATTATCGGCTTGAGTGAAAAAGAGAGCGCGGCTGTGTTGACGTTCCTGTTCAGCCATATCACTAAACCGGAATTTCAGGTGCGCTGGCGCTGGCAGGAAAATGATATCGCGATATGGGATAACCGCGTGACGCAGCACTATGCGAATGCCGATTATTTGCCGCAGCGGCGGATCATGCATCGCGCGACCATATTGGGCGATAAACCTTTTTACAAAGCGTGATACGAGGTTGTGCAGGGCGGTGACGGCATCGCTGCGTCACGTTGGTCGCTCCTGCACAATCACGTTTTATCGGTGTGACCGCTTTTAACCGTCAGCTCAGCCTTCTACATCAAAGGCTTTTGATAACTCTTCCAGCTGTTCCTGGGCATCGAGCCAGGTCATTTCGGTTTCTTCCAGCGCGCCTTTCACTTTGGTCTGTTGTTGCAGACATTCGGTAAGATCGGCTTTACGGCTGATGTCGTACATCGCGGAATCGGCCAGACGTTCTTCAATCGCCGCCAGTTCAGTGCTCAGTTTTTCCATCTGCGTTTCGAGTTTGGTGATTTGCTTACGCAGCGGCTGGGTCTGGTTGCGGAAATCGGCTTCGCGACGCTTCTGGTCTTTGCGTGATTGCGCACTGTTTACGCCACCGTCTTTCGAGGGTGCATCCAGCTGATTTTCCTGACGCTGAATATCCACCAGCCACTGCTGATAATCTTCCAGATCGCCGTCGAACTGTTCGACTTTACCGCCGTGAACCAGATACAAATCATCCGTGGTGGAACGCAGTAAGTGACGGTCATGCGACACCACCACCATCGCGCCTTCAAAGTCCATCAGCGCTTCGGTCAGCGCCTGACGCATATCCAGATCGAGGTGGTTGGTCGGTTCATCGAGCAGCAGCAGGTTCGGACGCTGCCAGACGATCAGGGCCAGCACCAGACGGGCTTTTTCGCCACCGGAGAAACGCCCGGTCGGATCCGTCACTTTGTCGCCGTGGAAGCCGAAACCACCGAGATAATCCCGCAGTTGCTGCTCGGTTTCTTTCGCTGCCAGGCGCACCAGGTGTTGCAGTGGCGAATCATCGGCGCGCAGGAACTCGAGCTGATGCTGCGCGAAGTAACCGAGTTTGACGCCTTTAGACAGCCCGATATCACCCTGAAGCGGTGCCATGGTGCCCGCCAGCAGTTTGATCAGCGTGGATTTACCGGCACCGTTACGGCCCAGCAGGCCGATGCGCGACCCCGGCACCAGATTCAGCTTGATCGAATCCAGAATGGTGGTGTCGCCATAACCGGCGCTGACTTTTTCCATCCGCAGCAACGGATCGGGTAAGCTTTCCGGCGAACGGAAGCTAAAATGAAAAGGATTGTCGACGTGTGCCGGGGCAATCAGCTCCATGCGTTCGAGCATTTTGATACGGCTCTGCGCCTGTTTGGCTTTGGTCGCCTGGGCGCGGAAACGATCGATATAACTTTGCAGATGCGCCACTTTTTCCTGCTGACTTTCAAACAATGCCTGCTGTTGCGACAGTTTGGTCGCACGCTGACGTTCGAAAGACGAGTAGTTGCCGGTGTATTCGTTCAGCGTTTGCTGCTCGATATGCAGAATTTTATCGACAATCGGATCCAGGAAATCGCGGTCATGGGAAATCAGCACCAGCGTGCCGGTGTAGCTTTTCAGCCACTTTTCCAGCCAGATCACCGCATCTAAATCCAGGTGGTTGGTCGGTTCGTCGAGCAGCAGTAAATCAGAGCGGCAAATCAGCGCCTGCGCCAGGTTAAGGCGCATACGCCAGCCACCGGAGAAGGATTTGACCGGCTGCTGAAGCTGATTCTGGCTAAAGCCTAAACCGCTGAGCAGGCTGGCCGCGCGCGCCGGAATGGTCCAGGCGTTGATCGCATCCAGCTTGCCGTGCAGCGTGGCAATGGCATGGCCATCGTCACGTTCATTGGCCTGCTGTAATTCGGATTCTAACTGACGAAATTCGCGATCGCCGTCGATAACATACTCTATCGCAGGCTCGTCCAGAGCGGGTGTTTCCTGATTGACCCAGGCCAGCGCCCAGCTGGACGGAAATGTCAGGTTGCCTGCATCGGCGCTCATCTCACCTTTTAGCAGTGAAATAAGGGTGGATTTACCGCAGCCATTTTTGCCCACCAGCCCGACTTTTTGGCCAGGATTGATGGTCGCAGACGCGTTGTCCAGCAGCACATTAGTGCCGCGTCGGATTTGTAAGGAGGAGAAAACAATCATAAAGCGCCGTGTTGAGAGTATGTTAAATTGTCATGAAAATGATTTAAACAAGACGTATCGCGTCCCATTTTGTCTTTGCGAAGCATGGTAACGGAAAAACCGCACCCTGACGACGCTTTGGAGGTATTGATGTCGCAGCCACCAAAGGTTTTGCTGCTGTACGCCCACCCGGAATCACCCGATTCGGTCGCCAATCGCGTTTTATTACAACAAGCGCAGCAACTTGAACATGTCACCGTGCACGATTTGTACGCCCACTATCCCGACTTCTTTATTGATATCCACCGCGAACAGCAACTGCTGCGCGAGCATAAAGTGATCGTCTTCCAGCATCCTCTTTATACCTACAGCTGCCCGGCGTTGCTGAAGGAATGGATGGATCGCGTACTGGCGAGAGGCTTTGCCAGCGGAGCAGGGGGCAATGAACTGCGGGGAAAATACTGGCGTTCGGTGGTCACCACCGGCGAACCCGAAGGGGCGTATAAAGCGGGCGGGTATAACCGCTATCCGATGTCCGACATTATGCGGCCATTTGAGCTGACCTCGGCGATGTGTCATATGCACTGGATGACGCCCGTCATCATTTACTGGGCGCGTCGTCAGAAACCTGATGTGCTGCAAAGCCATGCTGAAGCTTACGGCGAATGGCTTAAATCTCCGCTGCCGCAGGGAGGGATCGCCTGATGGATGGTTCAAATCTGCCCGCCGCGATCCTGCTGTTTCTGTTCGCCGCCGTCGTGGCCGTTCCCGTTGCGCAGCGTTTAGGCATTGGCGCGGTGCTCGGCTATTTGCTGGCCGGGATCGCCATCGGCCCTTGGGGGCTGGGCTTTATTCGCGACGTCGACGAAATTCTGCACTTCTCTGAACTCGGCGTGGTCTTTCTGATGTTTATCATCGGGCTGGAGCTGAACCCCGGAAAGCTGTGGGCATTGCGGCGGCAAATATTTGGCGTCGGCGCCGGGCAGGTGATCCTCACTGCGCTGGTGCTCGGCGGCCTGCTTTATCTGACGAAGTTCTCCTGGCAGGCGGCGGTGATCGGCGGTATCGGGCTGGCGATGTCATCTACGGCCATGGCGTTGCAGTTGATGCGCGATAAAGGCATGACCCGTAATGAAGGCGGCCAGCTGGGTTTTGCCGTGCTGCTGTTTCAGGACATCGCGGTAATCCCGGCCCTGGCGCTGATCCCGATTCTGGCGGGAGGGTCCGAGGGCAGCAATAACTGGGAAATGATCGGTATTAAAGTGCTGGCGTTTGGCGGCATGCTGATTGGCGGCCGCTATTTGCTGCGGCCCATCTTCCGGCTGATCGTTGCCTCCGGCGTGCGCGAGGTGTTTACCGCCGCCGCGTTGCTGGTGGTGCTGGGTTCGGCGTTGTTTATGGATACGCTGGGCTTTTCGATGGCGCTCGGGACATTTATCGCCGGGATTTTACTGGCAGAAAGTGAATATCAGCACGAACTGGAAATCGCTATCGAGCCATTTAAGGGTTTACTGCTCGGGCTGTTCTTTATTTCTGTTGGCATGGCGTTGAATCTGGGGGTGCTGTACACCCATATTCTGCTGGTGCTGGCCGGTGTGATTATTCTGGTGACGGTCAAAGGTGCGGTGCTCTACGGGCTTTCCCGGGTGTTTGGGTTACGCACTTCTGTCCGGCTGCAATTCTCCGCTGTGCTTAGCCAGGGAGGCGAGTTTGCTTTCGTGCTGTTTTCGGCCGCCGGCGCGCAGAAAGTCATTTCCTCTTCCCAGCTTTCATTGCTGCTGGTGGTGGTGACGTTATCGATGATGACTACGCCTTTGCTGATGCAGTGGGTGGACCGGATCCTGGTGCGTCGCTATAACGACGGTGAAGAGAGCGACGAAAAGCACTTTGTGCAGGATGATGAGCCGCAGGTCATTATCGTCGGATTCGGACGTTTCGGGCAGGTGATCGGGCGTTTGCTGATGGCGAACAAGATGCGCATCACCGTACTGGAGCGTGATATCAGTGCGGTCGGGCTGATGCGCACCTATGGGTATAAAGTCTATTACGGCGATGCGACCGAACTTGAGTTGCTGAGGGCATCCGGCGCGGAGAAAGCGAAATCGATCGTCATTACCTGTGATGAGCCGGAAGACACAATGACCATCGTGCATTTGTGTCAGCAACACTTTCCTCATCTGAATATTCTGGCGCGCGCCCGTGGCCGCGTAGAAGCCCATGAGCTGTTGCAGGCGGGCGTAGCGAACTTCTCCCGCGAGACGTTCTCCAGTGCGCTGGAACTGGGCAAGAAGGCGCTGGTGACGCTGGGTATGCATCCGCACAGCGCGTATCGTGCTCAGCAGCATTTTCGCCGTCTCGATATGCGTATGCTGCGTGAGCTGGTGCCACAAAACCGGGGTGATGTGGCGCAAATTTCCCGCGTGAAAGAGGCGCGGCGCGAACTGGAAGATATCTTTCAGAGCGAAATGCATAACGAACGCCGGCAGCTTGATGGCTGGGACGATGATGAATAGTCCGGCAGATTAAAAATAATGCCGCCTTTTGAGCGAAAACTGACCAGACGCAATGTCGTTAATTTCAGGAGAAGTAACAATGGCTACTACCCGTAAACGTTTTATCGCCGGCGCGGTGTGTCCGAAATGTAAGGCGCTGGATACGCTGGCGTTATGGACGGAAGATCAGGTTGAAGTGGTGGAATGCATGACGTGCGGCCACCATCAGCGCCAGACGGATGCGCAGGTCAGTAAGAAGCTGCGTCCGGAAGAGCAGGTGATCGGTATTTTCGATCCAAAGTAGCGTTAATAGCCGCGTTTTTTTATGCTGTAGGGTACAGCGGCGCGGATTTCCGCTACACTCTTCGCCAAATTTATCCGGTATCGCTTTTCAGGATGATCTCATCGAAAAGTGACCGTCACTGAATTAGTCTTAACTGACGTTGCGTACGTTGTTAAGACGTCCGCATACAACAAATTAAGTTTCCAACGGTAGGAGTTATCATGAAAGTATCTAAAGACCTGGTCATCAGCGTGGCATATCAGGTACGTACAGAAGACGGTGTGTTGGTTGATGAATCTCCGGTGAGCGCACCGTTGGATTATCTGCACGGCCATGGCTCCCTGATCTCCGGTCTGGAAACGGCGCTGGAAGGCCATGCCATCGGCGACGTATTCGACGTGCACGTTGGCGCGAATGACGCTTATGGCAACTACGATGAAAATCTGGTTCAGCGCGTTCCTAAAGACGTGTTCATGGGTGTTGAAGAGCTGGAAGTGGGTATGCGTTTCCTGGCTGACACCGATCAGGGCCCGGTTCCGGTCGAAATCACTGAAGTTGACGGCGACCACGTTGTTGTCGATGGCAACCACATGCTGGCGGGTCAGGATCTGAACTTCCACGTTGAAGTGGTTGCTATCCGTGAAGCGACTGAAGAAGAACTGGCGCATGGTCACGTTCATGGCGAACACGGCCACGACCATGGTCACGATCACGAACATGGTGACGGTTGCTGCGGTGGCCACGGTCACAGCCATGATCACGATCACGGCCATGATGAAGCGAAGAAAGGCGGTTGCGGCGGCAACGGCGGCTGCGGTTGTCATTGATCGCACGCCCGCTGTCGCGGTAAATAAGAAAGGCGCCTGATGGGCGCCTTTTTACTGGGTCAGGGAACGTTATCAATAATGTGGCGGCGGAGTTTCTTCCGACTGATCGGCAATCATTGACGGCTGGCTGGCGCGCAGTTTGTCCGTCAGCAGACGCAGATGATCATGTAAACGGCTCATCTCCAGCTGGTGTTGCGTCACGATCATATTCAGCTCTTCGATGGTGACTTCCTGAAAAGCCAGTTTGTTTTCCAGCATTTCCAGACGCTGTTCAACGGTATTTGAGTTCATCATTGTTACCTCATCGTGTGGCTCAAGTTGATCAGATTGAGCACTGACCGGAACCTCATCCTGCAATTAGGTGGCCGATTCTACCTGCAAATACGGCGAATTACCTGACAACTGTGGCGCTCAACCTTCGTTTTTCAACGGTTTCGCGAAACTAATTGATGCGTAAAAGGTCTGAAATAGACGCTAATGGCGTGTATAGAGATTGTTTTGTCGTGAGACGGACAGTTATAGTAACCGCCGAACTTTCGTAATGATTACCAGAGGTCATAAACTTCTGGTCCTGGAGAAATGGATGAAATCACTGTTTAAAGTCACCCTGCTGGCAACGACCATGGCAATCGCCCTGAACGCGACTCAGGTTATGGCTGCTGAAACTGCACCGGCCGCAGCGGCAACACCTGCTGCCACCGCGCCAGCTGCTGCACCTGCAGCAGAAGCCTCTAAGTTTAAAAGTGATGATGAGCAGGCGGCTTACGCGCTGGGCGCTTCACTGGGTCGCTACATGGACAACTCGCTGAAAGAACAAGAAAAACTGGGCATCAAACTGGATAAAGACCAGTTGATCGCCGGTGTTCAGGATGCGTTTGCGAACAAGAGCAAATTGTCAGATCAGGAAATCGAGAAAACCCTGCAAACCTTCGAAGGCCGTGTGAAAGCTTCTGCACAAGCTAAGATGGAACAGGATGCTAAAGCGAATTCCGACAAAGGTGACAAATTCCGTGCTGATTTCGCTAAAGAAAAAGGCGTGAAGAAGACGGAATCTGGCCTGATGTATCAGGTAGAAAAACCAGGTACTGGCGCGGCACCTAAAGACAGCGACACCGTTGTCGTGAACTACAAAGGTACCCTGACCGACGGTACAGAGTTTGATAACTCTTATACCCGCGGCGAGCCACTGTCTTTCCGTCTTGATGGCGTGATCCCAGGCTGGACCGAAGGCCTGAAACACATCAAGAAAGGCGGCAAAATCAAGCTGGTCATTCCACCGGAACTGGCCTACGGCAAAACCGGCGTTCCGGGGATCCCAGCGAATTCTACTCTGGTGTTCGACGTTGAACTGCTGGACGTGAAGGCTGCACCGAAAGCAGATCCTAAAGCAGCTGAAAAACCAGCTGAAGCTGAAGCAGCGCCAAAAGCAAACTAAGCGAAAGCACAGTTGCTACAACGAACCGTCGCATAATGCGGCGGTTTTTTTTCGCGGGTAACTTTTATCGCAACCAATCCCTCTTTTTACTGCGGTTACTCTATGATGATTACTTGACGCTTCTGTCCGTCGGGCATAACGTCACAGATCCGTAAACTCGCCAGACCGTTTTTTCTGTAGTTTTGGTACAGTAACGAACCTGGAATGATGAATAATGCGCCCTGGCTCCCATGAGAAGGCGCGATGTAGAGGGTGGTAGCTTCAATGTCTAATTCGCTTATAACTGGCGAAACCGGCGAACTGGATTTGCTGGACCAACGTCCTTTTAGCCAGGTCGATCACGAAATTTTGTCTTCCTACGAGGCCGTCGTGGACGGACTGGCGATGCTTATTGGTGAGCATTGCGAAATTGTTCTTCACTCGCTGGAAGATCTGAAATGTTCCGCCGTGCGAATTGCCAACGGTGAACACACAGGCCGTAAGATTGGTTCGCCTATTACGGATCTGGCGCTGCGCATGTTGCATGACATGACCGGGGCGGACAGCAATGTCTCCAAAGCCTATTTCACCCGCGCAAAAAGCGGTGTGTTGATGAAGTCAGTCACTATCGCCATTCGCAATCGCGAACAGCGCGTGGTGGGGCTGTTGTGTATCAACATGAATCTTGACGTACCTTTCTCGCAAATCATTCAAACCTTTATGCCGCCTGAAACGCAGGAAGTGGCACCTTCGGTTAACTTCGCGTCATCTGTTGACGATCTGGTCGCACAAACGCTCGAATTCACGATTGAAGAAGTGAACGCTGACCGTAATGTGTCTAACAATGCGAAGAACCGTCAGGTGGTTCTGAATCTTTATGAAAAAGGTATTTTTGATATTAAAGATGCTATCAATCAGGTCGCTGACCGGCTGAATATTTCCAAACACACGGTCTACCTGTATATCCGCCAGTTTAAAAGCGGTGACCTGGTGGGGAATGAGCGTTGAAACTGCGTTATTGCCTCCTGGTGACCGGCCCGGCTTATGGAACACAACAAGCCAGCGCCGCTTATCAGTTTGCGCTGGCTTTGATCGCCAGCGGTCATCAACTCGACAGCGTGTTTTTCTATCGGGATGGAGTGTTGAACGGCAATTTGCTTTCTGCCCCGGCCTCCGATGAATTCGATTTGGTTCGTTCATGGCAAAGAATGGCGGCCGATCATCAGGTTGCGCTCAATGTATGCATTGCTGCGGCATTGCGTCGGGGAGTGATCGATGAAACGGAAGCGCATAATCAGGGGCATGGTCAGACCAACCTGCAACCCGGCTTCAACCTCACCGGATTGGGCAGTCTCGCAGAAGCGTCACTGACCTGCGATCGTATGGTGCAATTCTGATGTGTCTGAGCGGAAAACAACGATGAAGAAGGTGGCGTTTATTTTCACGCAGGGACCTCACGGTACATCTGCCGGTCGCGAAGGTCTTGATGCATTGCTGGCAACTTCTGCCCTGACCGAAGACATTGGCGTCTTTTTCATGGCGGATGGTGTGTTTCAGCTGATCCCAGGCCAGCAGCCCGAAAAAATATTAGCGCGCAATTATATCGCGACATTTGGCGTGTTATCGCTTTACGACGTCGATCAGTGCTATGTCTGTTCGGCATCTTTAAAAGCAAGAGGATTGTCTGTTACGCAGGATTGGGTGCTGGATGTTGCGCCGCTGTCTGTCGCCGAAATCCGTCGCCAACTGGCTGAATATGATGTGGTGCTGACTTTCTGAATCAGGAATTCCGATGCTTTTTACTCTTGCCCGTTCCCCGCAACACTGTGATTTCCCGCTGCTTGTTAAACTGGTGACTCAGGATGATGCCCTGCTGTTGATGCAAGATGGTGTGCTGGCTTCCCTCGAAGGCAGTGAGGCGTGCGAGCTGCTTTTTCAGCATGTACAAAGTGTCTATGTGCTAAGCGAGGATTTGGCCGCCAGAGGATTGGTTGGTCAAATATCACACAATATTACCCTGATCGACTATACTGGTTTCGTCGCGCTGACGGAGAAACATGCCCAGCAAACCGCTTGGTGAATCTATGATGTGCTGTATATTTCTTGACACCCTCCAAGGTCAGCTCTAAAATTCTGCGTCCCCATATTAGCTAATGCTTTTTATGGGGCGATTTATCACGCGTTTACAAAGTAGTTTATGAACCAAAATCCAGGAGCTTTTTAATGGCAACAATTAATCAGCTGGTACGCAAACCACGCTCTACGAAGGTTGCTAAAAGCAACGTTCCAGCGCTGGAAGCTTGCCCGCAGAAACGTGGCGTATGTACCCGTGTATATACCACCACTCCTAAAAAACCAAACTCCGCATTGCGTAAAGTATGCCGTGTGCGTTTGACTAACGGTTTTGAAGTTACCTCCTACATCGGCGGTGAAGGTCATAACCTTCAGGAACACTCCGTGATCCTGATCCGTGGCGGTCGTGTAAAAGACTTGCCAGGTGTGCGTTATCACACCGTCCGCGGCGCGCTGGACTGTTCAGGCGTTAAGGATCGTAAGCAATCTCGTTCTAAATACGGCGTTAAAAAGCCGAAGTCTTAATGGTTCTCCGTTAAGTAAGGCCAAACATTTTCACATTACTGTCAAAATAAACTCTTAGAGTTTTGGACAATCCTGAATTAACAACGGAGTATTTCCATGCCACGTCGTCGCGTCATTGGTCAACGTAAAATCCTGCCAGATCCTAAGTTCGGATCCGAACTGCTGGCAAAATTCGTCAACATTCTGATGGTAGATGGTAAAAAATCTACTGCAGAAGCAATCGTCTACACTGCTCTTGAGACCCTGGCTCAACGTAGCGGTAAAGGCCACCTGGAAGCTTTCGAAGTCGCACTGGACAACGTTCGTCCGACTGTCGAAGTTAAGTCCCGCCGTGTAGGTGGTTCTACTTATCAGGTTCCAGTAGAAGTCCGTCCGGTTCGTCGTAATGCTCTGGCAATGCGTTGGATCGTTGAAGCTGCTCGTAAACGCGGTGATAAATCCATGGCTCTCCGCCTGGCGAACGAACTTTCTGATGCTGCAGAGAACAAAGGTACTGCAGTTAAGAAACGTGAAGACGTTCACCGTATGGCTGAAGCCAACAAGGCGTTCGCCCACTACCGCTGGTAATCACTTCGCTGTAGTTATGCTAACCAAGCGGGCGCTTCAAGAAGCCAACCCGCTTGGCTTAACCGAACTTGAACGTCCTAGTTATAGAGGAATCAAATGGCTCGTAAAACACCCATTGAGCGCTACCGTAACATTGGTATCAGTGCTCACATCGACGCCGGTAAGACAACTACTACCGAACGTGTTCTGTTCTACACCGGTGTAAACCACAAAATCGGTGAAGTTCATGACGGCGCAGCCACCATGGACTGGATGGAGCAGGAGCAGGAACGTGGTATTACCATCACGTCCGCTGCGACAACCTGTTTCTGGTCTGGTATGGCTAAGCAGTTTGAACCACACCACATCAACATCATTGACACCCCAGGACACGTTGACTTCACCATCGAAGTTGAACGTTCCATGCGTGTTCTTGATGGCGCGGTAATGGTTTACTGTGCAGTTGGTGGTGTTCAGCCACAGTCTGAGACCGTATGGCGTCAGGCAAACAAATATAAAGTTCCACGTATCGCGTTCGTTAACAAAATGGACCGTATGGGTGCTAACTTCCTGAAAGTTGTTGACCAGATTGAAAAACGTCTGGGCGCAACTCCGGTGCCTCTGCAACTGGCAATCGGCGCGGAAGAGAAATTCACCGGTGTTGTTGACCTGGTGAAAATGAAAGCTATCAACTGGAACGAAGCAGATCAGGGCGTGACCTTCGAATACGAAGAGATCCCAGCTGATATGCAAGAACTGGCTGAAGAATGGCGTCAGAAACTGGTTGAGTCCGCTGCTGAAGGTTCTGATGAGCTGATGGAGAAATTCTTTGGTGGCGAAGAGCTGACTGAAGAAGAGATCAAAGCTTCTCTGCGTAAGCGCGTTCTGAACAACGAAGTTATCCTGGTTACCTGTGGTTCTGCGTTTAAAAACAAAGGCGTACAGGCAATGCTGGATGCTGTTGTTGAATATCTGCCAGCACCAACTGACGTTGAAGCAATCAACGGTATGTTGGATGACGGTAAAGATACTCCGGCAGTTCGCCATTCTGACGATGCTGAGCCGTTCTCTGCTCTGGCGTTCAAAATCGCTACTGACCCATTCGTGGGTAACTTGACGTTCTTCCGTGTTTATTCCGGTCTCGTCAATTCTGGTGACACTGTATTTAACCCAGTGAAATCACAGCGTGAACGTCTGGGTCGTATCGTTCAGATGCACGCTAACAAGCGTGAAGAAATCAAAGAAGTTCGTGCGGGCGATATCGCTGCAGCGATCGGTCTGAAAGACGTGACTACTGGTGATACCTTGTGTGATCCGGATAACGTGATCATTCTGGAGCGCATGGAATTCCCTGAACCGGTAATCTCCGTTGCGGTAGAACCAAAAACCAAAGCTGACCAGGAAAAAATGGGTCTGGCTCTGGGCCGTCTGGCGAAAGAAGACCCATCATTCCGCGTATGGACTGACGAAGAATCTGGTCAGACTATCATCGCAGGTATGGGTGAACTTCACCTGGATATCCTGGTTGACCGTATGCGTCGTGAGTTTAACGTTGAAGCGAACGTAGGTAAGCCGCAGGTTGCTTACCGTGAAGCGATTCGCTCCAAAGTGACTGACGTTGAAGGTAAACACGCCAAGCAGTCTGGTGGTCGTGGTCAGTACGGTCACGTTGTGATCGATATGTATCCATTGGAGCCAGGCTCGAATCCGAAAGGCTACGAGTTTGTCAACGAAATCAAGGGTGGTGTAATTCCTGGCGAATACATCTCTGCGATTGACAAAGGCATCCAGGAACAGCTGAAATCAGGTCCTCTGGCGGGTTACCCAGTAGTAGATCTCGGTGTGCGTCTGCACTTCGGTTCTTACCACGACGTTGACTCCTCTGAGCTGGCGTTTAAACTGGCCGCTTCTATTGCCTTCAAAGATGGCTTTAAGAAAGCGAAACCAGTTCTGCTTGAGCCGATCATGAAGGTTGAAGTAGAAACTCCAGAAGAGAACACTGGTGACGTCATCGGTGACCTTAGCCGTCGTCGTGGTATGCTGAAAGGCCAAGATTCTAACGCTACTGGCGTTGTGATTCATGCCGAAGTTCCGCTTTCCGAAATGTTCGGTTATGCGACTCAGCTGCGTTCACTGACTAAAGGCCGTGCATCTTACTCCATGGAATTCCTGAAGTATGATGATGCGCCGAATAACGTGGCCCTGGCCGTTATTGAAGCTCGTGGCAAATAAGCCACAGTTTTAAACACAATGATCCCGTGCTCTCTCTATGAAGGGAGAGCACAAGAGTAAGGAATATAGCCGTGTCTAAAGAAAAATTTGAACGTAACAAACCGCACGTTAACGTTGGTACTATCGGCCACGTCGACCACGGTAAAACTACCCTGACTGCAGCAATCACCACCGTTCTGGCTAAAACCTACGGCGGTTCTGCACGCGCATTCGACCAGATCGATAACGCACCAGAAGAAAAAGCTCGTGGTATCACCATCAACACTTCACACGTTGAATATGACACCCCGACTCGTCACTACGCGCACGTTGACTGCCCAGGGCACGCCGACTACGTGAAAAACATGATCACCGGTGCTGCTCAGATGGACGGCGCTATCCTGGTTGTTGCTGCAACTGATGGCCCTATGCCTCAGACCCGTGAGCACATCCTGCTGGGTCGCCAGGTTGGCGTTCCATTCATGATCGTGTTCATGAACAAATGCGACATGGTTGATGATGAAGAGCTGCTGGAACTGGTAGAAATGGAAGTTCGTGAACTTCTTTCTGCTTACGAATTCCCAGGCGACGACATCCCAGTCATCAAAGGTTCAGCGCTGAAAGCACTGGAAGGCGATGCAACTTGGGAAGCGAAAATCATCGAACTGGCAGAAGCACTGGACAGCTACATTCCATTGCCAGAGCGTGCTATCGATAAGCCGTTCCTGCTGCCAATCGAAGACGTATTCTCCATCTCCGGCCGTGGTACAGTTGTTACCGGTCGTGTAGAGCGCGGTATCGTTAAAGTGGGCGAAGAAGTTGAAATCGTGGGTATCAAGGACACTGTTAAGTCTACTTGTACCGGCGTTGAAATGTTCCGCAAACTGCTGGACGAAGGCCGTGCTGGTGAGAACGTTGGTGTTCTGCTGCGTGGTATCAAACGTGAAGACATCGAACGTGGTCAGGTTCTGGCTAAACCAGGTTCAATCAAACCACACACTAAGTTTGATTCCGAAGTGTACATCCTGAGCAAAGAAGAAGGTGGTCGTCATACTCCATTCTTCAAAGGCTACCGTCCACAGTTCTACTTCCGTACAACTGACGTGACCGGTACTATCGAACTGCCAGAAGGCGTTGAGATGGTAATGCCTGGTGACAACGTGAACATGGTTGTTACTCTGATCCACCCAATCGCGATGGATGACGGTCTGCGTTTCGCAATCCGTGAAGGCGGCCGTACTGTAGGCGCTGGTGTTGTTGCTAAAGTTATCGCTTAATCGCTGATAATTAAGAGCAAAAAAGAGGGTGCTTCGGCACCCTTTTTTATTGCCTGAAAATGAGTCAAAAGTATACGCACCACATTTGCAATAATAACCATTCTCATTTAAAGTTAAAGGAAGTTATATGCGAGGTGTGGTTTATATGTACGTGTGTTTGTGTAATTCAGTCAGTGATAAAACAATCAGACAGGCAGTAAGACGTTACCAGCCTCAAACGTTTCAACAGCTCAGGAATTTTGTGCCGGTCGGGACTCAATGTGGCAAATGTGTACGCGCAGCACGTCAGATAATGGAAGATGAGTTGCAGCAGATTCCCGAGTTCAAAAACATCGCGTAAAAATACTTCGTTAAAAAGTGTGCCTTTTTTTTGACTTACTCTGTACCGGATCTACGCTTTAGATACCGGAACGGAGGAGTTACCTATGAAAGGCGATAAAAAAGTCATTGCACACCTCAATAAACTTCTTGGAAATGAACTGGTTGCTATCAATCAGTATTTTTTGCATGCGCGTATGTTCAAAAACTGGGGGCTGATGCGTCTTAATGGTATCGAGTATCATGAATCGATAGACGAAATGAAACATGCTGATATCTACATTGAGCGTATCTTGTTCCTTGAAGGGCTACCAAATTTGCAGGATTTAGGCAAACTCAACATTGGTGAAGATGTTGAAGAGATGCTGAAGTCAGATTTGCTTCTGGAATTAGAAGGTGCGAAAGATCTGCGTGAGGCAATTTCATATGCAGACTCCGTCCATGATTATGTCAGTCGCGATATGATGATCACCATTCTGGCCGATGAGGAGCATCACATCGACTGGCTGGAAACAGAGATCGAGTTAATTGGACGCATCGGACTGCAAAACTATATTCAGTCGCAATTGAAAGAAGAATCACAGTAACGGTCTTGAGTAGAACCCAAGAATATTACATCAGCCAGAGCATTTCACTTTTCTGGCTGGTGTAGATAAGAAAGCCTGCAGCTGAAAGGCTAGGACCAAAAGGTATTTGCTTTTCAGCGTCCCCATTTTTTTTCCAAAATATCGAAAATACCATTCCCGAACATGCGGCCAGAGTACAGACAAGAGGCAGCGCCTCCCAACCTGTCCAGGCTCCGATAGCTGCAAGCAGTTTAAAGTCGCCATATCCAACGCCTTCCTTCCCCGAAAAAAACCTGAACAACCAATAAAGTCCCCATAAAGACAGATATCCACATACCGATCCGGATATGGCGGACTCCGGTGATATCCCCACCCCGGACACACTTATCAGTAAGCCGGACCACAATAAAGGTTGAGTCAGTGCATCTGGCAGCCTGAGGGTGTAATAGTCGATCATGCTCAGAATCAGAAGAAACCCCGTGAGCCACAAGACTGATAAAAGGGCTAATGAGAAGGGGAGGGTAAAAGAAACACCAAGCAACAGTATTCCGCAAGCTCCTCCATTAAGCAAAACACGCTTAGATCTCGACTCCTGAAGGAAAATGCAAAGCCCGATGAAAAATGGGCAGTTGGATAATCTTATGGAGCGTCTGGCTCGAAGACCTGATTTTGTTATGGGGCGATGCGGTGCCAGCCTGAATGTATCGGCGCTCGGTTGCAAATCGTCGTTCGAGTTAGTTGCGAGGTGAAGTCGGCGTGCGGTGATCGTTAAAGCGCCGCCAAAAATTGCCCCGAATATCAAAGATGAGGCATGAATAGCGAAAGAAAGTAAACTGCCAGACTTGAGTATGCTTTGTAGAAGTTCCGCCATGATTGCCCCCACTTTCCTGATGCGATGAGATTTACCAGGGCAGATAGTGGATAGACAGGAGCCAGGGGTCTAGAGAATTCGTTGTTAACTATGAATGCATTACGACATTGATATGACCGCTGATAACTATTGATGGAACACATCATTGAGTGTGATGCAGGATGAACAGCGCAAAGAGGGCGCGCAAAATAAACACACATTCTCTGGATTGGCAGTTGCTTAATCTGACGGTTTACGTATAATGCGCGGGCTTACCTAATATTGGTAAGCCTGATTCAATCTGAATCAGCTGGCCACTGAGGCAACTCGCTGGTCAACAATACTCCCGATATGGGGGTTATGTGAAGAACGATTACACTCTCCCATCAATCGAAATGGGTTTGAGGAGTAATCATTTACGTTTAAAATAATTGGAGCTCTGGTCTCATGCAGAACCAAAGAATCCGTATCCGCCTGAAAGCGTTTGATCATCGTTTGATCGATCAATCAACTGCGGAAATCGTTGAGACTGCGAAGCGCACTGGTGCGCAAGTTCGTGGTCCAATCCCGCTGCCGACCCGCAAAGAGCGTTTTACAATTCTGATTTCTCCGCACGTCAATAAAGATGCGCGCGATCAGTATGAAATTCGTACTCACAAGCGTCTGGTTGACATCGTTGAGCCAACCGAGAAAACCGTTGATGCTCTGATGCGTCTGGATCTGGCTGCTGGTGTAGACGTGCAGATCAGCCTGGGTTAATCAGGTCATTGACGATTGAGAGGTTGAAACAATGATTGGTTTAGTCGGTAAGAAAGTGGGCATGACTCGTATCTTCACAGAAGATGGCGTTTCAATCCCAGTAACCGTTATCGAAATTGAAGCAAACCGCGTTACTCAGGTCAAAGACCTGGACAACGATGGTTACCGTGCTGTGCAGGTTACTACTGGTAGCAAAAAAGCTAACCGTGTAACCAAACCAGAAGCGGGTCACTTCGCTAAAGCTGGCGTAGAAGCTGGCCGTGGTTTGTGGGAATTCCGCCTTGCAGAAGGTGAAGAATTTACTGCAGGTCAGAACATTAGCGTTGAAATTTTCGCAGACGTTAAGAAAGTCGATGTTACCGGTACTTCTAAAGGTAAAGGTTTTGCTGGCACAGTTAAGCGCTGGAACTTCCGTACCCAAGATGCTACCCACGGTAACTCCTTGGCACACCGTGGACATGGTTCAATCGGTCAGAACCAGACTCCAGGTAAAGTGTTCAAAGGTAAGAAAATGGCAGGCCAACTGGGTAACGAACGTGTAACCGTTCAGAGCCTGGATGTAGTACGTGTTGATGCTGAGCGCAACCTGCTACTGGTCAAGGGTGCTGTTCCGGGTGCTACCGGTGGCAACCTGATCGTTAAACCTGCTGTTAAGGCTTAACGTCGAGGAGATAGGAATGGAATTAGTAGTGAAAGACGCGCAAAGCGCGCTGACTGTTTCCGAAACTACCTTCGGGCGTGATTTCAATGAAGCGCTTGTACACCAGGTCGTTGTTGCTTATGCAGCAGGTGCCCGTCAAGGTACTCGCGCTCAGAAGACCCGTGCTGAAGTAACTGGTTCCGGTAAAAAACCTTGGCGTCAGAAAGGTACTGGCCGTGCGCGTGCAGGTTCTGTAAAGAGCCCAATCTGGCGTTCCGGTGGTGTAACCTTCGCTGCAAAGCCACAGGACCACAGTCAAAAAGTAAATAAAAAGATGTACCGCGGCGCGCTGAAAAGCATTCTGTCCGAACTGGTACGTCAAGATCGTCTGATCGTTGTCGAATCGTTCTCTGTAGAAGCGCCTAAAACTAAGCTGCTGGCACAGAAACTGAAAGACATGGCTCTGGAAGACGTGCTGATTGTAACTGGCGAAGTCGACGAGAATCTGTTCCTGGCCGCACGTAACCTGTACAAGGTTGACGTTCGCGATGTAGCAGGTATCGATCCAGTAAGCCTGATCGCCTTCGACAAAGTGGTTATGACTGCTGACGCTGTGAAGCAAGTTGAGGAGATGCTGGCATGATTCGTGAAGAACGTCTGCTGAAAGTGCTGCGCGCGCCGCACGTTTCTGAAAAAGCTTCTACCGCGATGGAAAAGAACAACACCATCGTACTCAAAGTTGCCAAAGACGCGACTAAAGCAGAAATCAAAGCTGCGGTTTCGAAACTGTTTGAAGTCGAAGTCGAAGACGTAAACACCTTGCTGGTTAAAGGCAAAGTGAAACGTCAGGGTCAGCGTGTTGGTCGTCGTAGCGACTGGAAAAAAGCTTACGTCACCCTGAAAGAAGGCCAGAATCTGGACTTCATCAGCGGCGCTGAGTAAGTCGGAGGAGTAAGAAACAATGGCAATTGTTAAATGTAAACCTACATCTCCGGGTCGTCGCCACGTTGTTAAAGTGGTTAACCCTGAGCTGCACAAGGGTAAACCTTATGCCCCGCTGCTTGAAAAACTGAGCAAAAGCGGTGGCCGTAACAACAATGGCCGTATCACCACCCGTCATATCGGTGGTGGCCACAAACAGCATTACCGTCTTGTTGACTTTAAACGCAACAAAGATGGCATCGCTGCAGTGGTTGAGCGTCTGGAGTACGATCCGAACCGTTCCGCGAATATCGCGCTGGTTCTGTACAAAGACGGTGAACGCCGTTATATCCTGGCGCCGAAAGGCCTGAAAGTGGGTGACCAGATCCAATCTGGCGTTGATGCTGCAATCAAGACAGGTAACGCCCTGCCTATGCGCAACATCCCAGTAGGTTCAACGGTTCACAACGTAGAAATGAAACCAGGTAAAGGCGGCCAGATGGCTCGCTCAGCTGGTGCCTACGTTCAGATCGTTGCTCGTGACGGTTCCTACGTAACTCTGCGTCTGCGCTCTGGCGAAATGCGTAAAGTTCAGATTGATTGCCGCGCCACCTTAGGTGAAGTCGGTAACTCTGAACATATGCTTCGCGTTCTGGGTAAAGCAGGTGCAAGTCGTTGGCGTGGTATTCGTCCTACCGTTCGCGGTACTGCGATGAACCCAGTCGATCACCCACACGGTGGTGGTGAAGGTCGTAACTTTGGTAAGCACCCGGTAACTCCGTGGGGCGTTCAAACCAAAGGTAAGAAGACCCGTAGCAACAAGCGTACTGATAAATTCATTGTACGTCGCCGTAGTAAAAAATAATTAGAGGATAAGCCATGCCACGTTCTCTCAAGAAAGGTCCTTTTATTGACCTGCACTTGCTGAAGAAGGTAGAGAAAGCGGTGGAAAGCGGTGACAAGAAGCCTTTGCGCACTTGGTCCCGTCGTTCAACGATCTTTCCTAACATGATCGGTTTGACCATCGCTGTCCATAATGGTCGTCAGCACGTACCAGTGTTCGTTTCCGATGAAATGGTCGGTCACAAACTGGGTGAATTCGCGCCGACTCGTACTTATCGCGGCCATGCGGCTGATAAAAAAGCTAAAAAGCGCTAAGGTAGGAGGAAGAGATGGAAACTATAGCTAAACATCGCCACGCTCGTTCTTCTGCTCAGAAGGTCCGCCTTGTTGCTGACCTGATCCGCGGTAAGAAAGTGTCGCAAGCTCTGGAAACTTTAGCCTACACCAACAAGAAAGCTGCTGGTCTGGTTAAGAAGGTGCTGGAGTCTGCCATTGCTAACGCAGAACACAACGATGGCGCTGACATCGATGATCTGAAAGTCACGAAGATTTTCGTAGACGAAGGCCCAAGCATGAAGCGCATTATGCCGCGTGCTAAAGGTCGTGCAGATCGCATCCTGAAGCGCACCAGCCACATTACTGTGGTTGTGTCCGATCGCTGAGACTCTGGAGACTAGCAATGGGTCAGAAAGTACATCCTAATGGTATTCGCCTAGGTATTGTCAAACCTTGGAATTCTACTTGGTATGCAAATACCAAAGATTTCGCTGACAACCTGGACAGCGACTTTAAAGTTCGCCAGTTCCTGACTAAGGAATTGTCGAAAGCTTCCGTTTCTCGCATCGTTATCGAGCGTCCAGCGAAGAGCATCCGTGTGACTATTCACACCGCTCGTCCTGGCATCGTAATCGGCAAGAAAGGTGAAGATGTCGAAAAACTGCGTAAGGTCGTAGCGGATATCGCTGGCGTTCCTGCGCAGATTAACATCGCCGAAATCCGTAAACCGGAACTGGACGCAAAATTGGTTGCTGACAGCATCACTTCACAGCTGGAACGTCGTGTTATGTTCCGTCGTGCTATGAAGCGTGCTGTACAGAACGCAATGCGTCTTGGCGCTAAAGGTATCAAAGTTGAAGTAAGCGGCCGCCTTGGCGGTGCTGAAATCGCGCGTACCGAATGGTACCGTGAAGGTCGTGTTCCGTTGCATACTCTGCGTGCGGATATCGATTACAACACATCTGAAGCGCACACCACTTACGGTGTAATCGGCGTTAAGGTATGGATCTTCAAAGGTGAGATCCTGGGTGGTATGGCTGCAGTTGAACAACCGGAACCGGCTGCTCAACCTAAAAAGCAGCAGCGTAAAGGCCGCAAGTAAGGAGAGTCGCTGATGTTACAACCAAAGCGTACAAAATTCCGTAAGGTGCACAAGGGCCGCAACCGTGGTCTTGCGCAAGGTACGGATGTGAGCTTCGGCACTTACGGTCTGAAAGCTGTTGGCCGTGGTCGTCTGACTGCTCGTCAAATTGAAGCAGCACGTCGTGCGATGACCCGTGCAGTTAAGCGTCAAGGTAAGATCTGGATCCGAGTATTCCCGGACAAACCGATCACCGAGAAACCGCTCGAAGTTCGTATGGGTAAAGGTAAAGGCAACGTAGAGTATTGGGTTGCTTTGATTCAGCCTGGTAAAGTCCTGTATGAAATGGACGGTGTGCCTGAAGAGCTGGCTCGTGAAGCCTTCCAGCTGGCAGCAGCCAAACTGCCTATCAAAACCACCTTTGTAACTAAGACGGTGATGTAATGAAAGCACAAGAGCTGCGCGAAAAAAGCGTGGAAGAGCTGAACACTGAGTTGCTGAACCTTTTGCGTGAGCAGTTTAACCTGCGCATGCAAACGGCAAGCGGTCAGTTGCAGCAAACACACCTGTTGAAACAAGTGCGTCGTGATGTTGCACGTGTGAAAACTTTACTGACTGAAAAGGCGGGTGCGTAATGACTGATAAGATCCGTACTCTGCAGGGTCGTGTAATCAGTGACAAAATGGAGAAATCCATGGTTGTTGCGATTGAGCGTGTGGTGAAACACCCGATTTACGGTAAATTCATCAAACGTACGACCAAATTGCACGTACATGACGAGAACAATGAATGTGGTATCGGCGACGTTGTAGAAATCAGCGAATGCCGTCCACTGTCTAAGACTAAGTCTTGGACCTTGGTTCGCGTTGTAGAGAAAGCGATTCTGTAATACAGTAGCGCTTCTCAAAAACAAATAAACGGCTCATGTACGTGGGCCGTTTATTTTTTCTACCCATAATCGGGAACCGGTGTTATAATGCCGCGCCCTCATATTGTGGGGATTTCTTAATGACCTATCCTGGGTCCTAAGTTGTAGTTGACATTAGCGGAGCACTAACATGATCCAAGAACAGACTATGCTGACCGTGGCCGACAACTCCGGTGCACGTCGCGTAATGTGTATCAAGGTTCTAGGTGGCTCGCACCGTCGCTACGCAGGCGTCGGCGACATCATCAAAATTACCATCAAGGAAGCAATTCCTCGCGGTAAGGTGAAGAAAGGCGATGTGCTGAAGGCGGTAGTGGTGCGCACCAAGAAGGGTGTTCGTCGCCCGGACGGTTCTGTCATTCGCTTCGATGGTAATGCTTGCGTTATTTTAAACAATAACAGCGAACAGCCAATCGGCACGCGTATTTTTGGGCCGGTAACTCGTGAACTGCGTAATGAGAAGTTCATGAAAATTATCTCTCTGGCACCAGAAGTACTCTAAGGAGCGAAACCATGGCAGCGAAAATCCGTCGTGATGACGAAGTTATCCTGCTTACCGGTAAAGATAAAGGTAAGCGCGGTAAAGTTAAAAATGTCCTGACTTCTGGTAAGGTCATTGTTGAAGGTATCAACCTGGTTAAGAAACATCAGAAGCCTGTACCGGCCCTGAACCAACCAGGCGGCATCGTTGAAAAAGAAGCTGCAATTCCGGTTTCTAACGTTGCACTCTTCAACACGGCAACTGGCAAGGCGGACCGTGTAGGCTTTAGATTCGAAGACGGCAAAAAAGTACGTTTCTTCAAGTCTAACAGCGTAACTATCAAGTAATTTGGAGTAGTACGATGGCGAAACTGCATGATTACTACAAAGACGATGTCGTAAAAAAACTCATGGCTGAGTTTGGTTACAATTCTGTCATGCAAGTCCCTCGGGTCGAGAAGATCACCCTGAACATGGGTGTTGGTGAAGCGATCGCTGACAAGAAACTGCTGGATAACGCAGCAGCTGACCTGGCAGCAATCTCCGGTCAAAAACCGTTGATCACCAAAGCACGCAAATCAGTTGCAGGCTTCAAAATCCGTCAGGGCTATCCGATCGGCTGTAAAGTAACCCTCCGCGGCGAACGCATGTGGGAGTTCTTTGAGCGTCTGGTCTCCATTGCTGTTCCACGTATTCGTGACTTCCGCGGCTTGTCTGCTAAGTCTTTCGATGGTCGTGGTAACTACAGCATGGGCGTGCGTGAACAGATCATCTTCCCGGAAATCGATTATGATAAAGTCGATCGCGTTCGTGGTTTAGATATTACTATCACCACTACTGCGAAATCCGATGATGAAGGCCGTGCATTGCTGACAGCCTTTAACTTCCCGTTCCGCAAGTAAGGCAGGGTTACTAATGGCTAAGCAATCCATGAAAGCACGCGAAGTCGTTCGCGTAAAACTGGCTGATAAATACCGCGCTAAACGCGAGGAATTGAAAGCTATTATCTCTGGTGTGAACTCATCCGACGAAGATCGTTGGGATGCAGTTCTTAAGCTGCAGTCTCTGCCGCGTGATTCCAGCCCGTCTCGTCAGCGTAACCGCTGCCGTCAAACTGGTCGTCCGCATGCTTTCCTGCGGAAGTTCGGGTTGAGCCGTATTAAGGTCCGTGAAGCCGCTATGCGCGGTGAAATTCCGGGTCTTAAAAAGGCTAGCTGGTAATTGTCACCAATTGAATCACGGGAGTAAAGACAGATGAGCATGCAAGATCCGATCGCGGATATGCTGACCCGTATCCGTAACGGTCAAGCCGCGAACAAAGTTGCGGTCACCATGCCTTCCTCCAAGCTGAAAGTGGCTATTGCCAACGTGCTGAAGGAAGAAGGCTACATTGAAGAATTTAAAATCGAAGGCGACGCCAAACCTGAACTGGAATTAGTACTGAAGTACTTCCAGGGCAAGGCAGTGGTAGAAAGCATTCAACGTATCAGCCGCCCTGGTCTGCGCATCTACAAGAAAAAAGATGAGCTGCCAAAGGTTATGGCCGGTATGGGTATCGCTGTTATTTCTACCTCTAAAGGTGTTATGACTGATCGTGCAGCTCGCCAGGCTGGTCTTGGTGGCGAGATTATCTGCTACGTAGCTTAATCGGGAGGAAAGCATGTCTCGTGTTGCAAAAGCACCCGTCGTCATTCCTGCCGGCGTAGAGGTAAAACTCAACGGTCAGGTTATTTCGATTAAGGGTAAAAACGGCGAGCTGTCACGTACTATCCATGACGCCGTTGTAGTTAAACAGGAAGAAAATACACTGACCTTCGGTCCGAACGAAGGTTTTGTAGACGGCTGGGCCCAAGCGGGTACCACTCGTGCACTGTTGAACTCTATGGTTATAGGTGTTACCGACGGCTTCACTAAAAAGCTTCAATTGGTAGGTGTTGGTTATCGTGCTGCTGTTAAAGGCAATGTGGTGAATTTGGCCTTAGGCTTCTCTCACCCAGTCGAGCACCAACTGCCGGAAGGCGTTACTGCAGAATGTCCTACCCAGACTGAAATCGTGCTGAAAGGCGCTGATAAACAAGTCATTGGTCAGGTTGCTGCGGATTTACGTGCCTACCGTCGTCCTGAGCCTTATAAAGGCAAGGGTGTCCGTTACGCCGACGAAGTCGTGCGTACCAAAGAGGCTAAGAAGAAGTAAGGTAACACTATGGATAAGAAATCTGCTCGTATCCGTCGTGCGACCCGCGCACGCCGCAAGCTCAAGGAATTGGGTGCGACTCGCCTGGTGGTACATCGTACCCCGCGTCATATTTACGCACAGGTTATCGCACCAAACGGTTCTGAAGTATTAGTTGCTGCATCTACTGTAGAAAAAACTATTACTGAGCAACTGAAGTATACCGGCAACAAAGATGCTGCCACTGCTGTAGGTAAAGCTATCGCAGAACGCGCATTGGAAAAAGGGATCACGAAAGTATCCTTTGACCGTTCCGGTTTCCAATATCATGGTCGAGTCCAGGCACTGGCAGATGCTGCCCGTGAAGCTGGCCTTCAGTTCTAAGGAAGAGGTTTAAGATGGCTCACATCGAAAAACAAGCTGGCGAACTGCAGGAAAAGCTGATCGCGGTAAACCGCGTATCTAAAACCGTAAAAGGTGGCCGTATCTTCAGCTTTACCGCACTGACAGTAGTTGGTGATGGTAACGGTCGCGTTGGTTTTGGCTACGGCAAAGCACGCGAAGTTCCGGCAGCGATCCAGAAAGCGATGGAAAAAGCCCGTCGCAACATGATGAATGTCGCGCTGAATAGCGGCACCCTGCAGCATCCTGTTAAAGGTGCTCATACGGGTTCCCGTGTGTTCATGCAGCCGGCTTCCGAAGGTACCGGTATTATTGCCGGTGGTGCAATGCGCGCCGTCCTGGAAGTTGCAGGGGTTCATAACGTATTAGCTAAAGCTTATGGTTCTACAAACCCAATTAACGTGGTTCGTGCAACTATTGATGCTCTGGCAAATATGAAATCCCCACAAATGGTCGCTGCCAAGCGTGGTAAATCCGTTGAAGAAATTCTGGGGTAATTAACCATGGCAAAGACTATTAAAGTTACACAAACTCGCAGTTCCATTGGCCGTCTGCCGAAGCATAAAGCTACTCTGCTTGGTCTGGGTCTGCGTCGTATTGGTCACACCGTTGAGCGCGAGGATACTCCTGCTGTACGCGGTATGATCAACCTGGTTTCCTACATGGTTAAGGTTGAGGAGTAAGAGATGCGTTTAAATACTCTGTCTCCGGCTGATGGTGCCAAACAAGCGCCTAAGCGTGTAGGTCGTGGTATTGGTTCTGGCCTGGGTAAAACCGCTGGTCGTGGTCACAAAGGTCAGAACTCACGTTCTGGCGGTGGCGTACGTCGTGGTTTTGAAGGTGGTCAGATGCCTTTATATCGTCGTTTGCCGAAATTCGGCTTCACCTCCCGCAAAGCTATGATCACGGCAGAAGTTCGTCTGTCTGAACTGGCTCTGGTGGAAGGCGACGTGATCGACCTGAACGCGCTGAAAGCCGCTAACGTAGTTGGTATCCAGATTGAATTCGCGAAAGTAATCCTTTCAGGCGAAGTCGGTCGTGCGGTAACTCTGCGTGGTTTGCGTGTCACCAAAGGCGCTCGTGTTGCTATCGAAGCTGCTGGCGGTAAAATTGAGGAATAAGTAGCAGATGGCTAAGCAACCGGGGTTAGATTTCCAAAGTGCCAAGGGTGGACTAGGCGAACTGAAGCGCAGACTTTTGTTTGTTATCGGTGCGTTGATTGTTTTCCGTATCGGCTCTTTTATTCCGATCCCTGGTATTGATGCCACTGTACTTGCCAAATTGCTCGAACAGCAAAGAGGCACCATCATTGAAATGTTTAACATGTTCTCTGGTGGTGCTCTTAGCCGTGCTTCTATCTTTGCTCTGGGAATCATGCCGTACATTTCGGCATCGATTATTATCCAGCTCTTAACGGTGGTTCATCCGGCGTTAGCAGAAATTAAGAAAGAAGGGGAGGCTGGCCGTCGTAAGATTAGTCAGTATACCCGCTACGGTACGCTGGTATTGGCAGTGTTTCAGTCGATCGGTATTGCTACCGGTCTTCCGAATATGCCTGGTATGCAGGGCTTGGTGTTAAATCCAGGCTTTGCGTTCTACTTTACTGCAGTGGTGAGCTTAGTTACCGGGACAATGTTCCTGATGTGGCTGGGTGAACAGATTACTGAACGAGGTATCGGTAACGGTATTTCAATCATTATCTTTGCAGGTATCGTAGCGGGTCTCCCGCCAGCAGTTGCCCATACTATCGAACAAGCTCGGCAAGGCGACCTGCACTTCCTCCTGTTGCTGTTGGTTGCAGTTTTAGTGTTTGCAGTGACTTTCTTTGTGGTGTTTGTTGAACGTGGCCAACGTCGTATTGTCGTTAACTACGCTAAACGCCAACAAGGTCGTCGTGTTTATGCAGCACAGAGCACGCACTTACCGTTGAAAGTGAATATGGCTGGGGTCATCCCTGCAATCTTCGCTTCCAGCATAATTCTGTTCCCTGCCACGATTGCATCATGGTTTGGGGGCGGGACTGGTTGGAACTGGCTGACTACGATTTCGCTGTATTTGCAGCCTGGACAACCGCTTTATGTGTTACTCTATGCGACTGCAATCATCTTCTTCTGTTTCTTTTATACTGCGCTGGTGTTCAACCCGCGTGAGACAGCAGATAACCTGAAGAAGTCCGGTGCATTTGTACCAGGAATTCGTCCGGGAGAGCAAACGGCGAAGTACATCGATAAAGTAATGACTCGCTTAACCTTAATTGGTGCGATGTATATTACTTTCATCTGCCTTATCCCGGAGTTCATGCGTGACGCGATGAAAGTTCCATTCTACTTTGGTGGTACTTCTCTACTCATCGTAGTCGTTGTCATTATGGACTTTATGGCTCAAGTGCAAACTCTGATGATGTCAAGTCAGTACGAGTCTGCATTGAAGAAAGCAAACCTGAAAGGCTACAACCGCTAATCTGGTGCGTTTGAGAAGTTACGGAGAGTAAAAATGAAAGTTCGTGCTTCCGTCAAGAAATTATGTCGTAACTGCAAAATTGTTAAGCGTAACGGTATCGTTCGCGTAATCTGCAGCGCAGAACCGAAGCATAAACAGCGTCAAGGCTGATTATCTCGCATATTTTTCTTGCAAAGTTGGGTTGAGCTGGCTAGATTAGCCAGCCAATCTTTTGTATGTAAGCAGCAATACTATTTGAGTATCCTGAAAACGGGCTTTTCAGAATGGTATTGCCGTATATAAATAGTAGGAGTGCATAGTGGCCCGTATAGCAGGCATTAACATTCCTGATCAAAAACATACCGTGATCGCATTAACTTCGATCTACGGCATCGGTAAAACCCGCTCACAGTCTATCTGTGCTGCATCCGGTATTGCTGAAAATGTTAAGATCAGTGAGCTGTCTGAAGAGCAAATCGAAAAACTGCGTGACGAAGTTGCCAAGTTCATTGTTGAAGGTGATCTGCGTCGTGAAGTCACCCTGAGCATCAAGCGTCTTATGGACCTTGGAACTTATCGTGGTTTGCGTCATCGTCGTGGTCTTCCAGTACGCGGTCAGCGTACCAAGACTAACGCACGTACCCGTAAGGGTCCGCGTAAACCGATCAAGAAATAATCGGGGTGATTGAATAAATGGCAAAGGCACCTGTTCGTACACGTAAACGTGTAAGAAAACAAGTCTCTGACGGCGTGGCTCATATCCATGCTTCTTTCAACAACACCATTGTTACCATTACCGATCGTCAGGGTAATGCTTTGGGTTGGGCAACAGCTGGTGGTTCCGGTTTCCGTGGTTCTCGTAAATCCACTCCGTTCGCAGCTCAGGTTGCAGCAGAGCGCTGCGCTGACGCAGTGAAAGAATACGGTATCAAGAATCTGGAAGTTATGGTTAAAGGACCTGGTCCTGGTCGTGAGTCTACTATCCGCGCGTTAAACGCGGCTGGTTTCCGCATCACTAATATTACTGATGTGACTCCTATCCCTCATAACGGTTGTCGTCCGCCGAAAAAGCGTCGCGTATAACGCTGCTTTTAGGTTTGTTGGAGAGAGAAAATGGCAAGATATTTGGGTCCTAAGCTCAAGCTTAGCCGTCGTGAGGGCACAGATTTATTCCTTAAATCTGGCGTTCGCGCGATCGATACCAAGTGTAAAATTGAACAAGCTCCTGGTCAGCATGGTGCGCGTAAACCGCGTCTGTCTGATTACGGTGTACAGTTACGTGAAAAGCAAAAAGTTCGCCGTATCTTCGGTGTTCTTGAGCGTCAGTTCCGTAACTATTATAAAGAAGCAGCACGCCTGAAAGGCAACACCGGTGAAAACCTGTTGCAACTCCTGGAAGGTCGTTTGGACAACGTTGTTTATCGTATGGGCTTCGGCGCTACTCGTGCGGAATCGCGCCAGTTAGTTAGCCACAAAGCTATCATGGTAAACGGTCGCGTTGTTAACATCGCTTCTTATCAGGTATCTCCGAATGACGTTGTCAGCATCCGAGAGAAAGCTAAAAAGCAATCTCGTGTGAAGGCCGCTTTGGAGTTGGCTGAACAGCGTGAAAAGCCGACTTGGCTTGAAGTTGATGCTGCTAAGATGGAAGGTGTGTTCAAGCGTATGCCTGAACGTACTGATCTGTCTTCCGACATTAACGAACACCTGATCGTCGAGCTTTACTCTAAGTAAAGCTTAGTACCAAAGAGAGGACACAATGCAGGGTTCTGTGACAGAGTTTCTAAAACCGCGCCTGGTAGATATCGAGCAAGTCAGTTCGACGCACGCCAAGGTGACCCTTGAGCCTTTAGAACGTGGCTTTGGCCATACTTTAGGCAACGCACTGCGCCGTATTCTGCTTTCATCCATGCCGGGTTGCGCGGTGACCGAGGTTGAGATTGATGGTGTACTGCATGAGTACAGCACCAAAGAAGGCGTACAGGAAGATATCCTGGAGATCCTGCTCAACCTGAAAGGGCTGGCGGTGAGAGTTCAAGGGAAAGATGAAGTTATTCTTACCCTGAATAAGTCTGGCATTGGCCCTGTGACTGCAGCCGACATTACCCATGATGGTGATGTCGAAATCGTCAAGCCGCAACATGTCATCTGCCATCTGACCGATGAGAACGCAGCTATTAGCATGCGCATCAAAGTTCAACGTGGTCGTGGATATGTACCGGCGTCTGCCCGAATTCATTCGGAAGAAGATGAGCGCCCAATTGGTCGTCTGTTAGTAGATGCATGCTACAGCCCTGTAGAGCGAATTGCCTACAATGTTGAAGCAGCGCGTGTAGAACAGCGTACTGATTTGGACAAGCTGGTTATCGAAATGGAAACCAACGGTACGATCGATCCTGAAGAGGCGATCCGTCGTGCGGCAACCATTCTTGCTGAACAACTTGAAGCTTTCGTTGATTTACGTGATGTACGTCAACCGGAAGTCAAAGAAGAGAAGCCGGAATTCGATCCAATCCTGCTGCGCCCTGTTGACGATCTGGAATTGACTGTCCGCTCTGCTAACTGCCTTAAAGCAGAAGCAATCCACTACATCGGTGATCTGGTACAGCGTACCGAGGTTGAGTTACTTAAAACACCTAACCTGGGTAAAAAATCTCTTACTGAGATCAAAGACGTACTTGCGTCCCGTGGTTTGTCACTAGGCATGCGCCTGGAAAACTGGCCACCAGCAAGTATTGCTGACGAGTAACCGGATCACAGGTTAAGGTTTTACTGAGAAGGATAAGGTCATGCGCCATCGTAAGAGTGGTCGTCAACTGAACCGTAACAGCAGCCACCGACAGGCTATGTTCCGTAACATGGCCGGCTCTTTGGTTCGTCATGAGATCATCAAGACGACCCTGCCGAAAGCGAAAGAGCTGCGTCGCGTTGTTGAGCCGCTGATTACTCTTGCCAAGACCGACAACGTTGCAAATCGTCGTCTGGCATTCGCCCGTACTCGTGATAACGAGATCGTGGCAAAACTGTTTAATGAACTGGGCCCGCGTTTCGCGAGCCGTGCCGGTGGTTACACTCGTATTCTTAAGTGTGGTTTCCGTGCAGGCGACAATGCGCCGATGGCATACATCGAGCTCGTTGATCGTGCAGAGTCAAAAGCAGAAGTAGCAACTGCTGAATAATCTGTAGATGCATGAAAAAACCGGGCTTGCCCGGTTTTTTTACATCTAAAATTTATCCCTTCCAAAATTTCTTTCTCTGCGCCATTCTGAATTACCCTTGTTTTCGCGCTACTCTGTACTAATGAATCACATTTAATGTTGGCGAGGCTTTGCCATGTTTTTGGTTGATCAATGGGTGGAAAAATACATCAAAGAAGCGAGTGCTAGAGGCGAGTTCGAAAACTTATCCGGTAAAGGCAAGCCATTGGTTTTAGATGATGACAGTGCGGTGCCTGTAGAACTCCGGGTTGCTTATCGTATTCTCAAGAATGCGGGGTATTTACCTCCTGAGTTGCAAGATCGTAAGGAAACTCTCGAGTTAGAACATATGCTTAGATGCTTGGCGCCGAATGATCCAGAGTTGTGCGTCATTGAGAAGCGCCTTCAACTGCTCAAGTTAAGATTGCAACGGTCGGGCATGAATACAGATTTTATTGATGGGTGTTATAACGACGCCATTAGAGGGAAATTTAAAGGTGAGTAAACATGTTTAAAATTGGCGAATTAGCCCGGCTCGCAAATGTTTCGAATGATACTGTTCGCTACTATGAAAAGCAGGGGATGATGAGTTCAGCACAACGTGACAGTTCGGGGTATCGTCAATATGATGACAATGATCTGCAAAGACTGCGCTTCATTCGGTACGCCAAATCAACAGGCTTCACTCTGGAAGCGATCAGAGAATTACTGTCGATTCGAATTGACCCCGCTCATCATACCTGCCAGGAGTCAAAGTCGATTGTTGAGGAGCGGCTTGCAGAAGTTGAGCTCAAATTGAAGGAGCTTGAGCGCATGAAAGAATCGCTTCAGAGGTTGAGCAAGGCGTGCTGCGGTTCTTCACACTCAAGCATCAGCTGTTCTATCCTCGAAGCTTTAGAGGACGGGGCTGGAAAAGTGACATTGAAATCCCTTTCACATGAAGAATGAACGCAGTATGATGCGGCGGTATTTTAGGCAGTTAATGATTGAACTGAGGAATTTATGAGTAACTACAAGCACCAAAAAGGCATTATTCAGGAAAATGCGTTACAAGCACTTTTGCATGATCCGCTCTTTAAGCAGCGAATAGAAAAGAATCTGAAGGGAAAAGGCAGCTACCGTCGCAAAGAAAAAAATGGAAAAGGGCGTTATCTGGAGGGCAGTGTTGAGTGTTTTACGAATATTCAACACTGCCCTTCATAAGTAAGCCCGAATGAGGGTTCTGAGTCCCTTAGAACTTCGGTGTCTGTTGCTCTTTTAACAAGTCACGTATTTCTGCTAACAGTGTTTCTTCTGCGGTCGGTTTAGGCGGTGCAGCGGGTACATCTTCTTGTTTCCGACGCATCTTATTCATCAGTGTAATCGCACAAAAAATGGCTAATGCAACAATAATGAAATCAAAGATGTTCTGGATAAAGACACCGTAATGCATCACAACGGCAGGTACTGTGCCCTGCGCTTCCCGGAGTACCAGAGTAAACTGTTTGAAATCAACGCCACCGATAAGTAATCCCAGTGGCGGCATAATAATATCAGCAACCAGTGATGATACTATTTTCCCAAATGCGGCACCGATGATGACACCTACAGCCAGGTCAACCACGTTGCCTCGCATGGCAAACTCACGAAACTCTTTCATAAAACTCATAAAATTCTCCTTGGCAAATTCAACAATTGTGTCAAACAAAGTAAAGACCATTTGTCGCGTCTTCGCTACAAAACTTAGCTTCAGAAATCTATTTTAAACAAAACCTGTCGAGCTGTGTGCGTTATAAGAAGAACGGACTTGGCTGGAACAAACGCTCAACGTCTCTGACAAACTTCTTGTCAGTGATGAACATAACGACATGATCACCTTGTTGTATCCTGCTGTTTCCGTTAGCAATGATGACTTCATTACCGCGAACAATAGCCCCGATCGTTGTGCCAGGCGGAAGCTTAATTTGTTCGACAGTACGGCCAACTACCTTTGACGTAGTTTCATCGCCATGCGCAATCGCTTCGATCGCTTCAGCTACTCCCCGGCGCAATGATGAAACGCTCACAATATCCGCTTTTCTCACGTGACCCAGCAGAGCTGATATGGTGGCTTGTTGAGGTGAAATAGCGATATCAATAACGCTGCCTTGAACCAGGTCGACATAGGCGCTGCGTTGAATAAGCACCATGGCTTTCTTAGCGCCCATACGTTTGGCAAGCATGGCGGACATAATATTGGCTTCATCGTCATTGGTGATCGCGATGAATACATCTACTTGTTCGATGTGTTCTTCTGCCAGCAATTCCTGATCGGAGGCATCACCGTAAAACACGATAGTGTCTTGCAGAAGTTCCGCCAGTTCAGCGGCACGTTGCTGATCCCGTTCGATGAGTTTTACGCTGTAATTTTTCTCAAGCTTTTGTGCCAGCCCAGCTCCAACGTTACCACCACCCACAATCATGATTCGTTTGTAAGGCTTTTCAAGCCGCTGAAGTTCACTCATAACCGCACGTATGTGCTGAGAGGCAGCGACAAAGAACACTTCATCGCCTGCTTCTATAATTGTAGAACCCTGGGGACGTATCGGACGTTCGTGGCGGAATATCGCAGCAACGCGGGTTTCAATATGTGGCATGTGCTCACGCATTGATGAAAGGGCATTTCCCACCAGCGGACCACCGTAATAGGCTTTTACCGCAGCAATGCTGACTTTACCTTCGGCAAAGTTTACGACCTGAAGTGCGCCTGGATACTCAATCAGTTTGTAGATGTAGTCCGTGACTAACTGCTCAGGAGAAATCAAATGATCAATGGGCACCGCTTCAGGATTGAAGAGCTTTTCCGATTCACGGATATATTCAGTCGAGCGTATTCGGGCAATGCGATTGGGTGTGTTGAATAATGAATACGCTATCTGACAGGCCACCATATTAGTTTCATCAGAGTTTGTGACTGCCACTAACATATCGGCATCTTCGGCACCGGCTTCGCGTAAAACACGCGGGTGAGAGCCATGACCCTGCACGACGCGCAGATCGAACTTGTCCTGGAGCTGACGTAAACGGACGGTATTAGTATCAACAACGGTAATATCGTTGTTTTCGCCTACCAGGTTTTCGGCGAGCGTTCCGCCAACTTGCCCGGCACCGAGAATGATTATTTTCATATGACTCTCTGCTTTGCCTAAAAAGTATCAGCCTGAGTAGATAGCGCTAATGCAGACGTTTAACGTTTAATCAGTTTAGCGTAATAGAAGCCATCGCCGTCTTCAGCATGAGGCAGATTTTGTCGGCCTGGTTTGTCAGCTGAACCGGTTTCAACCAACATTGCATCGGGATGTGTTTGTAAAAAAGCAGAAATTTGTTCGCTGTTTTCATCTGGCAGAATTGAGCAGGTGGCATAAACCATCACACCCTGACTTTTCAGTCGCGGCCAGACGGCTTCCAGAATTTCTTTTTGCAGTTTTGCGAGTTCCGCAATATCACTATCACGGCGCAGCCATTTGATGTCCGGATGTCTGCGAATAACACCGGTAGCGGAACATGGAGCATCGAGAAGAATTCTATCGAAGACACGGTCGCCAGCCCAGTTTTGTGGCTCGCGGCCGTCACCTTGTTTGACTTCAGCACTCATTTTAAGACGCTGGAGATTCTCATGGACCCGTTTTAGTCGCTGCTCATCCACATCGATGGCTAACACATGCGCTTTAGGCGCTGCTTCCAAAATATGTGTGGTTTTTCCGCCCGGGGCGCAGCATAAATCGAGGATCATTTCTCCATCCTGCGGATCCAGCAGATCAACGCTACCTTGTGCCGATGCATCCTGAACTGTCACCCATCCTTCTGCGAATCCTGGCAGCAGGTTCACCTGGCAAGGTGTAACCAGACGAAGTGCATCGCGATACTCGTCATGCGCAATCGCCTCAATCTGAGCTTCGCTCAAAAGGTGCAGATACTCATCCCGGGTATGATGCAGACGATTGACGCGTAACCACATCGGTGGTCTTTGGTTATTAGCATCAACGATATTTTCCCATTCTGCGGGATAGGCTTTCTTCAGACGATTTAACAGCCAGCTTGGGTGCAAATGACGGCTGTCATTATTAGCCATTTTCGGAAGTAACTCTTCCTGCTGTCGCTGGAACTGACGCAGAACACCGTTGATCAGACCTTTTAATTGTGGACGTTTGAGTGCTACAGCACCGTCAACGGTTTCTGCCAGAACGGCGTGTGCTGGGATACGGGTATGGATCAGCTGGTATAAGCCAACCATCAGTAAATAATGCAGAGTCCGTTGTTTACCCGTTAATGGTTTTGCCATGAGTTGCTGCAAACACCATTCCAACTGAGGTAAAACCCTCAGCGTACCGAAACACAATTCCTGCAGTAATCCGCGATCTTTATCTGAGATGTTTTTCTGCAAACCGGGAAGAACGGTGGAAAGCGACAGACCTTTGTCTAATACCTGGCTAATAGCTTGCGCTGCAATACTACGGAGATTATAGGCTGTTTTCATAGTCAAAGAAGCTGAACAATATCAGCATTATCATGGGGATAAGGCCCGGCATTAAGCCGGGCGTAGTCGTAATGGTCAGGCTAAACGAGTGCCTGCGATAAACCATTCACGACGAGAGTTCAGCAAGTCCTGCGCGGACATGGCTTTTTTACCCGAAGGCTGGAGTTGGGTGATATTCAGGATACCGCTGGCGGTCGCAATCTGTATCCCTTTTTTATCTGCGGCGATAATGGTGCCCGGTAGCGCACCAGTTTCATCGGGCAAAGTTTCTGCCAGCCATACTTTCACCGGTTGGTCGTCAATCATGAAATAACTGACTGGCCACGGGTTAAAGGCACGGATGCAACGTTCAAGTTGCTCAGCAGAAAGCATCCAGTCTAAGCGAGCTTCTTCTTTACTGAGTTTTTCTGCATAAGTGACATGCGCTTCATCCTGAACTTCCCGAAGAGCAGTGCCCTTTGCCAGCTGGTGTAGCGTTTCAAGCAACCCAGATGGGCCGAGTAATGCCAGTTTGTTATAAAGTGATGCGCTTGTATCTTCAGGCAAGATATCGCACTCGACCTTATGCAGCATGTCGCCGGTGTCCAGTCCCACATCCATCTGCATAATAGTGATGCCCGTTTTAGTATCTCCGGCCCACAGCGAACGTTGGATCGGTGCCGCACCGCGCCAGCGTGGAAGCAGAGAACCATGCACATTGATGCATCCCAGTCTCGGCATTTCCAGTACGGCTTTAGGCAAAATCAGCCCATAGGCAACAACGACCATGATGTCCGCTTCTAATGCGGAAACCAGCGTCTGATTTTCTTCGGGCCGCAAAGATTTAGGCTGGAAAACCGGAATGTTGTTGGCCTCTGCCAGCATTTTTACCGGGCTCGCAGTCAGCTTATTGCCACGGCCAGAGGGGCGATCAGGTTGGGTGAATACACCCACAACCTGATGTTCAGATGTCAAAAGCGCGTCAAGATGACGCGCTGCAAAATCGGGTGTACCGGCAAATATAATCCGCAAAGCAGTATCCTGTGTTACACGAATATTAGTCAGGCCGGGCGTTCAGCTTGGCCATCTTTTCCATTTTCTGACGGATGCGCTGACGTTTCAGTGGAGATAAGTAATCCACAAACAATTTACCGACCAGATGATCCATTTCATGTTGAATGCAGATCGCCAGCAAGTCGTCAGCTTCCAGTTCGAAGCTTTTGCCTTCACGATCCAGAGCACGAATTTTCACTTTCTCAGCGCGTGGAACAAGGGCACGTTGATCTGGAATCGACAGGCAGCCTTCTTCAATGCCCGTTTCGCCGCTTTTTTCCAGCAACTCAGGGTTGATGAGCACCAGGCGCTCGTCACGATTTTCAGAAACATCAATGACAATAATACGCTGATGGATGTCGACCTGAGTCGCAGCCAGACCAATGCCTTCCTCTGCATACATGGTTTCGAACATATCATCCACGATTTGCTGGATTTTGGCGTCAACTACTTTGACCGGTTTTGCAGTAATGCGAAGCCGCTCGTCTGGGAAATGTAATATCTGTAATACGGACATATTTTTCTGGATCTTTATTCAATTGATTGAAGATATATAGTTTCTATTCTAGACATTTCTCGCTCCGATTGACAGCATCCTATGCCAATTGAATCACTCGCTAAAAGGCATTGAAACGGAGCGCAGTAATGACACTACAGGAAGTATGGATACGTTTGTCTGCGGTGAAACGGCTCAGCGCTCATCGTGCTGGAGGGATTATCCAGGCTCTGTTTAGTCGGGGGGATTACACGAGGTCCGGGCTTTCTGGTTGCGGACTTTCACCGGAGCAGATAGATGATTTCCTTCAAATCAACCGGCAATGGCTTTTAGCATCCCTGAAGTGGCTGGAAGGTGATAACCGCCATCTGGTTACCTTTAACAGTGAGTTTTATCCGCCTTTATTGGCACAGATATCGTCACCTCCGTTAATTCTTTTTGTCGAAGGACAAGCTGGACTGTTGTCATCCCCGCAGATTGCTATGGTTGGAAGTCGCCACTTCACCCATTATGGTGATCACTATGCGCAGGTTTTTGCCGGTGGATTAGTTTGCAGCGGGTTTACCGTCACGAGCGGACTTGCTCTGGGGATAGATGGTATCAGCCATAAAGCCGCTCTGGATTCAGACGGAAACACTGTTGCTGTGCTGGGTAGCGGATTAATGAACCGCTACCCAGCACGTCATTCCAAATTAGCCGACCGCATTCTGGCGCAAGGAGGCGCTCTGGTGTCTGAGCATTTAGTCTCCATGCCTCCCATTGCCGCACACTTTCCTCGCCGAAATCGGATTATCAGTGGCCTGAGCGTGGGCGTTTTGGTGGTTGAAGCGACGCTGCGCAGTGGCTCGTTAATCACAGCCCGCTTTGCGCTGGAGCAGGGCAGGGAAATATTTGCTTTACCGGGACCGCTGGGCAGTCTGACTTCAGAAGGAACGCACTGGCTTATCCGCCAGGGTGCTTATCTGGTCACCGAACCCAAGGATATCGCCGAGCATATGGGCAGCGGGTTGACATGGTTTCCGGCGCCTGTGGACTCATCATTGCGGCAAATTCCGCAGGATGAGGAAAAATGTGCCTCAGAGGCGATTTTTTATGCACAAGATGACGAAGTTGAATTGCCATTTGCTGATGTGTTGGCTAACGTAGAATATGAGGTGACATCTGTTGACGTCGTCGCCGAACGTGCCGGCCAACCTGTGCCAGAAGTGGTAGGTAAACTACTCGAGCTGGAGTTAGCAGGATGGATCGCAGCTGTATCCGGCGGCTATGTCCGAATTAAGAGGGCAGGCCATGTTCGACGTACTAATGTACTTATTTGAAACTTACATTCACAACGAAGCGGAGATGAATGTTGACGAGGATAGGTTAACGGATGACTTGACCGAGGCTGGTTTCCACCGGGCCGATATTCACAATGCGTTGAATTGGCTTGAAAAACTTGCGGATATGCAAGAGGGCGGAACCCCATCTTACATGCTGGATTCTGATCCTTCAGCATTACGAATCTACACCGATGAGGAAACAAACCGGTTAGATTGCATGTGTCGTGGTTTTTTATTGTTCCTCGAACAGATCAAAGTGTTGAATTTCGATACCAGGGAGATGGTTATCGATCGTGTTATGGCTCTGGACACTGAAGAGTTCGATCTTGAAGATCTTAAGTGGGTCGTGCTGATGGTTCTCTTTAATATTCCCGGACATGAAAGTGCGTATCAGCAAATGGAAGAGCTGTTATTTGAAGTTAATGAAGGTTATCTGCACTAACAGATAACAGGTAAAACATAGCGTATGACTAAAGCAGCACTTTTTGCTGAGAAGCAAAATGAATCCTGTCCGGAATGCGGGGCCGGTTTGGTGATCCGTAGTGGTCGCCACGGCCCCTTTCTCAGCTGTTCTTCTTATCCACAATGTCAGTATATTCGACCGCTCAAAGCGCAGGCTGACGGTCATATCGTCAAAGTACTGGATGGGCAGCACTGCCCAAAATGTGAATCGACACTGGTATTGCGTCAGGGCCGTTATGGAATGTTTATTGGATGTAGCCAATATCCCGAATGTGATCATATTGAAGTGATCGACAAACCTGAAGAAACCAGTCTGAGTTGTCCACAGTGCGGCAGCGGGCATCTGTTACAGCGCAAATCACGGTTCGGCAAAGTCTTTCATGCCTGTGATCGCTATCCTGATTGTCAGTTTGCTATTAATAATAAGCCTGTCGCGGGCGAGTGTGCGCATTGCCACTACTCCTTGTTAATGGAAAAGAAAACAGCGCACGGTATTAAATTATTTTGTGCCAGTAAATTATGCGGAAAAGCCGTACAAACGAAAGATAACCCAACAGATGAATAAAGAAGCTGAAAACTCATTTAGCGTAGTGCTTGAAGCACTGCGTCAACAACAAGTGATCGCGTACCCCACAGAGGCCGTCTTTGGTTTGGGATGCGACCCTGACAGTGAACGGGCAGTCGAAGCACTGCTGGCGCTAAAAAAACGTCCTAAAGACAAAGGGCTGATTTTAATTGCTGATAATTATCAGCAACTCCTCCCTTATATAGATGACTCTTTTTTAACTGAGCAACAACGTCAGACAATATGGTCCTCCTGGCCCGGCCCCGTCACCTGGGTAATGCCTGCTAAAGTCTCCACTCCTGACTGGCTTACCGGGCGTTTTTCCTCGCTCGCGGTTCGTGTTACGGATCATCCTCAGGTTAAAGAACTCTGCCAGAAATTTGGAAAGCCTCTGGTATCCACCAGCGCCAACCTCAATGGTGAGCCACCTTGTCGTTTCGCAGCAGAAGTCAGTCAGCAATTTGGGAATGAGTTTCCGGTTCTGGCGGGTAATGTCGGCGGAAGAGAAAATCCATCAGAAATCCGGGATGCCCTCACCGGGGATCTCATTCGCCAGGGCTAAGGATCGAGTTCATGCCATCTTTTGCAGTGTTTGGGAATCCGATTAGTCACAGTAAGTCACCAAGAATTCATGCACTTTTCGCCGTCCAGACGGGTATTGATCATACTTATGGAACGGTGTTGGCCCCGCACGAAGAGTTTGAGGAAACACTACGATCCTTTTTTCACGGTGGAGCCCAGGGGGCGAATATCACAGTCCCTTTTAAAGAGCGCGCATTTGCTGAGTGTGATGAACTGACCGATCGTGCGGCATTGTCTGGTGCGGTGAACACTCTGAAAAAACTTGAGGACGGGCGTCTGCTCGGGGATAACACTGATGGCATCGGTATGCTGAGTGATCTTGAACGGCTCAACCTCATACATAAAGGCGACCGGGTTCTGCTGATCGGCGCCGGCGGCGCGGCGCGGGGCGTCATTCTTCCGCTGCTGTCTTATGGTTGTTCTCTTGTCGTGACTAACCGGACGTTCGAGAGGGCACAGCATTTAAGCCATATTTTTGAAAGCAGAGGCGATATTCAGGCAATGCCATTGCAACAGCTGATGAACGAATCATTTGATTTGATCATCAATGCTACTGCCTCTGGTATTAAAGGTGAGATCCCAGCGATTCCCCAAGAAGTGATCACCCCGCAGACTCGCTTATACGATATGTACTATCAGGCCGGACTCACACCTTTTATCGAATGGGCGCAAAAGAAGGGAGTGACGCATTATGCAGATGGTTTGGGCATGCTGGTCGGGCAGGCAGCACATGCATTTCATCTTTGGCATGGTGTTATGCCTGAGATTGAACCCGTGCTGGCGCAATTGAAGCAGGATTTGCTGAGTTAATTTTGAAGCATGCCTGAAGAAAGATGCTTCAGGCATGAGAACCGTTTAATCATTTCTGGTCGGTAAGATACAGATCCTTCCAGGTAACATAGTTACTGGAAGAGTAAGTCAGTCCTGCAAGTTCTTCAGACGTCAGCTCCCGGATTTGCTTCACCGGACTTCCCAGATAAAGATATCCACTTTCAAGTCGCTTCCCTGGGGGGACCAGACTTCCTGCACCGATCATCACGTCATCTTCAATGATCGCCCCATCCAGCAGTATTGATCCCATTCCAACCAGTACCCGATTGCCGATGGTACAACCATGCAACATAGCTTTATGACCGACAGTGACATCCTCACCAATGATCAGCGGATGACCTTCCGGATTGTGACGAGACTGATGCGTGACATGCAATACGCTCCCATCTTGCACATTGGTTCTGCAACCGATGACAACGTGATTAACGTCACCACGAATCACAACCAATGGCCAGATACTGACATCGTCCGCGAGAGCAACATCACCAATGATGACGCTGGAGGGGTCAACCATGACGTTTTCCCCCAAGGTGGGCAATGATCCCTGATATGCACGTAATGCCTGAGACATGTTTAATTACCTCATAATTGGGTTTTAATCTTGGCAATATAGTTCGGGTATGAAGAAATACCAATTATGAGGTGCCTGGATCGGTTGTAAAACCCGCGGATCGAGTGAGATCTCCTCGATGGGGTTGAAAAACACGCAGTCGATCCTTTTTATCGAAATAAATGCTTGTGCAAAAAATACGGATCCCTATAATGCCGCTCCATCGACAGGGAACAACGTGAACAACATCACGAAGTAACCGGGTCGGAAAGATTAAAAGCAGTGATGACCGGATGAAATAAACGGTTGACACTGAATGAGGAAAGCGTAATATACGCCACCTCGAGTTAGCAAGCGAAAGCGCGTAACTCACTGCTCTTTAACAATTTATCAGACAATCTGTGTGGGCACTCACAAGACGATATCAGCCACCTCGGTGGCAAAAAATATCAAGTCTTAAAGAGTGACCAAGCAGTAATTCATTTAGTTGAATTATTACGAAAGTTAATTTTTGAGCACCGCTTAACTTGTTTAAGCAAATCGAACTTTTAATTGAAGAGTTTGATCATGGCTCAGATTGAACGCTGGCGGCAGGCCTAACACATGCAAGTCGAGCGGTAGCACGGGAGAGCTTGCTCTCTGGGTGACGAGCGGCGGACGGGTGAGTAATGTCTGGGAAACTGCCTGATGGAGGGGGATAACTACTGGAAACGGTAGCTAATACCGCATGACCTCGCAAGAGCAAAGTGGGGGACCTTCGGGCCTCACGCCATCGGATGTGCCCAGATGGGATTAGCTAGTAGGTGGGGTAATGGCTCACCTAGGCGACGATCCCTAGCTGGTCTGAGAGGATGACCAGCCACACTGGAACTGAGACACGGTCCAGACTCCTACGGGAGGCAGCAGTGGGGAATATTGCACAATGGGCGCAAGCCTGATGCAGCCATGCCGCGTGTGTGAAGAAGGCCTTAGGGTTGTAAAGCACTTTCAGCGAGGAGGAAGGGTTCAGTGTTAATAGCACTGTACATTGACGTTACTCGCAGAAGAAGCACCGGCTAACTCCGTGCCAGCAGCCGCGGTAATACGGAGGGTGCAAGCGTTAATCGGAATTACTGGGCGTAAAGCGCACGCAGGCGGTTTGTTAAGTCAGATGTGAAATCCCCGAGCTTAACTTGGGAACTGCATTTGAAACTGGCAAGCTAGAGTCTTGTAGAGGGGGGTAGAATTCCAGGTGTAGCGGTGAAATGCGTAGAGATCTGGAGGAATACCGGTGGCGAAGGCGGCCCCCTGGACAAAGACTGACGCTCAGGTGCGAAAGCGTGGGGAGCAAACAGGATTAGATACCCTGGTAGTCCACGCTGTAAACGATGTCGACTTGGAGGTTGTGCCCTTGAGGCGTGGCTTCCGGAGCTAACGCGTTAAGTCGACCGCCTGGGGAGTACGGCCGCAAGGTTAAAACTCAAATGAATTGACGGGGGCCCGCACAAGCGGTGGAGCATGTGGTTTAATTCGATGCAACGCGAAGAACCTTACCTACTCTTGACATCCAGAGAATTCGCTAGAGATAGCTTAGTGCCTTCGGGAACTCTGAGACAGGTGCTGCATGGCTGTCGTCAGCTCGTGTTGTGAAATGTTGGGTTAAGTCCCGCAACGAGCGCAACCCTTATCCTTTGTTGCCAGCACATAATGGTGGGAACTCAAAGGAGACTGCCGGTGATAAACCGGAGGAAGGTGGGGATGACGTCAAGTCATCATGGCCCTTACGAGTAGGGCTACACACGTGCTACAATGGCATATACAAAGAGAAGCAAACTCGCGAGAGCAAGCGGACCTCATAAAGTATGTCGTAGTCCGGATTGGAGTCTGCAACTCGACTCCATGAAGTCGGAATCGCTAGTAATCGTAGATCAGAATGCTACGGTGAATACGTTCCCGGGCCTTGTACACACCGCCCGTCACACCATGGGAGTGGGTTGCAAAAGAAGTAGGTAGCTTAACCTTCGGGAGGGCGCTTACCACTTTGTGATTCATGACTGGGGTGAAGTCGTAACAAGGTAACCGTAGGGGAACCTGCGGTTGGATCACCTCCTTACCTAAAGATACGCATTGTGCAGTGTCCACACAGATTGTCTGATAGAAAGTAACGAGCAGAAATACCTTAATAGGCTTGTAGCTCAGGTGGTTAGAGCGCACCCCTGATAAGGGTGAGGTCGGTGGTTCAAGTCCACTCAGGCCTACCAATTCCTTCCTCCTCTTCGTTGTCGCCATGTCTCGTTTGCACAAGCAAACTTCGCATGACTCCACCTTGATGAGAAAGTAATTGGCTGACTCATCTGAACGATGAGTAATTAAGGTATCTGTAAGTGACTGTATGGGGCTATAGCTCAGCTGGGAGAGCGCCTGCCTTGCACGCAGGAGGTCAGCGGTTCGATCCCGCTTAGCTCCACCATTACCGTACAGCCCCTAAATAATACTTCAGAGTATATTGGTAACAGTATGCTGCGAAGTATTTTGCTCTTTAACAATCTGGAACAAGCTGAAAATTGAAAGTTTACAGCTGAACATCACTCTCCGTAGAAGTACTGAGTGGTGGGTTAGTCTGTAACAGAGTCTCTCAAATAATCGCAGCGCGACGATGTCTTTAAGACACCTTCGGGTTGTGAGGTTAAGCGACTAAGCGTACACGGTGGATGCCTAGGCAGTCAGAGGCGATGAAGGGCGTGCTAATCTGCGAAAAGCGTCGGTAAGGTGATATGAACCGTTATAACCGACGATACCCGAATGGGGAAACCCAGTGTGTTTCGACACACTATTGCATGGTGAATACATAGCCATGCAAGGCGAACCGGGGGAACTGAAACATCTAAGTACCCCGAGGAAAAGAAATCAACCGAGATTCCCCCAGTAGCGGCGAGCGAACGGGGAAGAGCCCAGAACCAACATCAGCGTATGTGTTAGTGGAAGCGTCTGGAAAGTCGCACAGTATAGGGTGATAGTCCCGTACACAAAAATGCATGCATTGTGAGTTCGATGAGTAGGGCGGGACACGTGACATCCTGTCTGAATATGGGGGGACCATCCTCCAAGGCTAAATACTCCTGACTGACCGATAGTGAACCAGTACCGTGAGGGAAAGGCGAAAAGAACCCCGGCGAGGGGAGTGAAATAGAACCTGAAACCGTGTACGTACAAGCAGTGGGAGCCTACTTTGTTGGGTGACTGCGTACCTTTTGTATAATGGGTCAGCGACTTATATTTTGTAGCAAGGTTAACCGTATAGGGGAGCCGTAGGGAAACCGAGTCTTAACTGGGCGTCAAGTTGCAAGGTATAGACCCGAAACCCGGTGATCTAGCCATGGGCAGGTTGAAGGTTGGGTAACACTAACTGGAGGACCGAACCGACTAATGTTGAAAAATTAGCGGATGACTTGTGGCTGGGGGTGAAAGGCCAATCAAACCGGGAGATAGCTGGTTCTCCCCGAAAGCTATTTAGGTAGCGCCTCGTGAACTCATCTTCGGGGGTAGAGCACTGTTTCGACTAGGGGGCCATCCCGGCTTACCAACTCGATGCAAACTACGAATACCGAAGAATGTTATCACGGGAGACACACGGCGGGTGCTAACGTCCGTCGTGAAGAGGGAAACAACCCAGACCGCCAGCTAAGGTCCCAAAGTCATGGTTAAGTGGGAAACGATGTGGGAAGGCATAGACAGCCAGGATGTTGGCTTAGAAGCAGCCATCATTTAAAGAAAGCGTAATAGCTCACTGGTCGAGTCGGCCTGCGCGGAAGATGTAACGGGGCTAAACCATGCACCGAAGCTGCGGCAGCGACGCTTAGGCGTTGTTGGGTAGGGGAGCGTTCTGTAAGCCGTCGAAGGTGACCTGTGAGGGTTGCTGGAGGTATCAGAAGTGCGAATGCTGACATAAGTAACGATAATGCGGGTGAAAAACCCGCACGCCGGAAGACCAAGGGTTCCTGTCCAACGTTAATCGGGGCAGGGTGAGTCGACCCCTAAGGCGAGGCTGAAAAGCGTAGTCGATGGGAAGCTGGTTAATATTCCAGCACTTGGTGTTACTGCGAAGGGGGGACGGAGAAGGCTAGGCTAGCCGGGCGACGGTTGTCCCGGTTCAAGCGTGTAGGGGGTGTGACTTGGTAAATCCGGTTACATACTAACCCTGAGGCGTGATAACGAGCCACTACGGTGGTGAAGTAGTTGATGCCATGCTTCCAGGAAAAGCCTCTAAGCTCCAGGTAACACGAAATCGTACCCCAAACCGACACAGGTGGTCAGGTAGAGAATACTCAGGCGCTTGAGAGAACTCGGGTGAAGGAACTAGGCAAAATGGTGCCGTAACTTCGGGAGAAGGCACGCTGGCGCGTAGGTGAAGGGACTTGCTCCCGGAGCTGAAGCCAGTCGCAGATACCAGCTGGCTGCAACTGTTTAATAAAAACACAGCACTGTGCAAACACGAAAGTGGACGTATACGGTGTGACGCCTGCCCGGTGCCGGAAGGTTAATTGATGGGGTTAGCAGCAATGCGAAGCTCTTGATCGAAGCCCCGGTAAACGGCGGCCGTAACTATAACGGTCCTAAGGTAGCGAAATTCCTTGTCGGGTAAGTTCCGACCTGCACGAATGGCGTAATGATGGCCAGGCTGTCTCCACCCGAGACTCAGTGAAATTGAACTCGCTGTGAAGATGCAGTGTACCCGCGGCAAGACGGAAAGACCCCGTGAACCTTTACTATAGCTTGACACTGAACATTGAGCCTTGATGTGTAGGATAGGTGGGAGGCTTTGAAGCGTGGACGCCAGTCTGCGTGGAGCCAACCTTGAAATACCACCCTTTAATGTTTGATGTTCTAACTCGGCCCCGTAATCCGGGGTGAGGACAGTGTCTGGTGGGTAGTTTGACTGGGGCGGTCTCCTCCTAAAGAGTAACGGAGGAGCACGAAGGTTAGCTAATCACGGTCGGACATCGTGAGGTTAGTGCAATGGCATAAGCTAGCTTGACTGCGAGAGTGACGGCTCGAGCAGGTACGAAAGTAGGTCATAGTGATCCGGTGGTTCTGAATGGAAGGGCCATCGCTCAACGGATAAAAGGTACTCCGGGGATAACAGGCTGATACCGCCCAAGAGTTCATATCGACGGCGGTGTTTGGCACCTCGATGTCGGCTCATCACATCCTGGGGCTGAAGTAGGTCCCAAGGGTACGGCTGTTCGCCGTTTAAAGTGGTACGCGAGCTGGGTTTAGAACGTCGTGAGACAGTTCGGTCCCTATCTGCCGTGGGCGTTGGAAGATTGAGAGGGGCTGCTCCTAGTACGAGAGGACCGGAGTGGACGCATCACTGGTGTTCGGGTTGTCATGCCAATGGCATTGCCCGGTAGCTAAATGCGGAAAAGATAAGCGCTGAAAGCATCTAAGCGCGAAACTTGCCTCGAGATGAGTCTTCCCTGTGGCTTTAAGCCACCTGAAGGGACGTTTAAGACTAAGACGTTGATAGGCTGGGTGTGTAAGTGCAGCGATGCATTGAGCTAACCAGTACTAATGACCCGAGAGGCTTAACCTTACAACACCAAAGGTGTTTTAGAGTGGCTCTGAAGTAGATTTTCAGCTGAATGTTCCGAGATTGGTTCGTAGTGCAAGCCTGATTTAAGGTGCGCGTTATGGATGAAACAGAATTTGCCTGGCGGCACTAGCGCGGTGGTCCCACCTGACCCCATGCCGAACTCAGAAGTGAAACGCCGTAGCGCCGATGGTAGTGTGGGGTCTCCCCATGCGAGAGTAGGGAACTGCCAGGCATCAAATTAGTAAGATTTGCTTTAAAGCAAATTGTTATAAGAATAAGCGTGCTGATATGGCTCAGTTGGTAGAGCGCACCCTTGGTAAGGGTGAGGTCCCCAGTTCGACTCTGGGTATCAGCACCAGTAATAAGCGTAGAGTTCGGTAAATTAACAGAATTTGCCTGGCGGCAGTAGCGCGGTGGTCCCACCTGACCCCATGCCGAACTCAGAAGTGAAACGCCGTAGCGCCGATGGTAGTGTGGGGTCTCCCCATGCGAGAGTAGGGAACTGCCAGGCATCAATAAAAGACAAAAGCCCCGTACTTGCGTACGGGGCTTTTGTCTTTTATGTGATCAGGTAATTTATTCCACGATGAGAAAGCTCTGCCATAACTTGCAGTTTTTTAGTGTGGGGAAGTTGAAGATATATCTGTAAATAAAAGGCCACCTTGTCGGTGGCCTTTTGTATTTTTACCGCTTACTACGCATAAATCAGTGATTAGAGCTTTGTGATATGCCGATCCCGGTCTGTGAACGAACAAACTGAGGATAAAAACGCTCCCTCTCTTTCTGTCCTTCCAGAGAATTATCCGTAATCGAGAAGAACCAGGTGCCGACAAATGCAACGATCATGGAGAACAATGCCGGATACTCATAAGGATAAATTGGTTTTGCATGTCCCAAAATCTGTACCCAAATCGTAGGTCCCAGAATCATCAGGATCACTGCCGTCAGTAATCCGAGCCATCCCCCAACCATTGCTCCACGCGTTGTCAGTTTCGCCCAATACATCGAGAGTATGATGATCGGGAAGTTGCAACTTGCTGCAATCGAGAATGCTAATCCCACCATGAAGGCAATGTTTTGTTTTTCAAACAAAATACCCAATCCGATAGCGACAATACCCAGAACAATCACGGTTACTTTCGACACGCGTAATTCATCTTTCTCCGTTGCTTTACCGTCTTTGATTACGCTCGCATAGAGGTCATGAGATACCGCTGAAGCACCTGCCAGCGTTAAGCCGGCGACTACCGCCAGGATCGTTGCGAATGCAACAGCAGAGATAAAACCGAGGAAGAAGCTACCACCGACGGCATCTGCCAGATGCACAGCGGCCATGTTGTTCCCGCCAAGCAAGATGCCGCTTGCATCTTTGAATGCCGGATTAGACCCCACCAGCACTATTGCACCAAAGCCAATAATGAAGGTCAGAATGTAGAAATACCCAATAAATCCAGTGGCATAGAACACGCTTTTACGGGCTTCTTTGGCGTCGTTAACGGTGAAGAAACGCATTAAAATGTGTGGCAGACCAGCGGTCCCGAACATCAGCGCAAGACCCAGCGACAATGCCGATATGGGATCAGAGACTAGCCCTCCTGGGCTCATGATCGCGATACCTTTCGGATGGGCTGCGACCGCCTGGGTAAAGAGCGTGTTGAAGTTAAAGTTGACGGACTTCATGACCATGACGGCCATAAATGTGGCACCGGCTAAAAGCAGGATCGCTTTGATGATCTGAACCCATGTGGTTGCCAGCATGCCGCCGAAGAGGACGTAGAGCACCATCAGGATCCCAACCAGCACGACAGCCACGTGATAGTTCAGGCCGAACAGGAGTTGAATTAACTTACCGGCACCCACCATCTGAGCAATCAAATACAGAGCGACGACAACCAATGAACCGCAGGCTGAAAGTACGCGGATAGGCTTCTGTTTGAGGCGGTAAGATGCCACATCTGCGAAGGTATATTTGCCCAAATTACGCAGACGTTCGGCGATCAGGAACAAAATGATCGGCCAGCCAATCAGGAAACCGATGGAGTAAATTAATCCGTCGTAACCCGAGGTATACACCAGCGCGGAGATCCCGAGGAAAGAAGCCGCAGACATAAAGTCCCCGGCAATTGCCATACCGTTCTGCAACCCGGTGATCTTACCGCCTGCAGTGTAATAGTCCTGACGAGAACGGGTTCGTTTGGAGGCCCAATAGGTAATGTACAGCGTGGCGCCAACGAAGAGCAGGAACATCACAATCGCTTCAATATTGAGAGGCTGAGCCTTCACTTCGCCGGAAATACCTTCTGCAGCGAATACGCTAAAAGGAAAGGTCAGGGATAACAACAGAAGCAGGGAACCACGGCGAGCACTCATGGCTGCACCTCACGGACGATATCTGCTGTCAGCCGGTCAAATTCACCATTCGCGCGAATAACATAAATACCGGTGAGTATGAAAGAAATCACAATCAATCCGACGCCGACAGGAATACCCCGCGTAATGGTGGCCCCTTCATACAATGGCGTTCCCAGCCATTGCGGGTCGAATGCGATCAATAAAATAAAGGCGACGTACATGACCAGGGTAATACCTGAAAGCAGCCAGGCAAAACGGCTGCGCTTTTGCACCAGCTCCCTGAAACGCGGATTACTTACAACTCTCTGATAAATGAGATCATTCATCTCAGTGACTCCTTTGAGGCATTGATAGAGTTCACCGCGCCAGGGCGGTGAAAATTAGGACGGCACTTTCATTGATTGTTTTTCTTCCAACAGTTTCTCGACAACGCCCGGATCCGCCAGCGTTGAGGTATCTCCCAGATTGCTTGTGTCACCGGCTGCAATTTTGCGCAGAATGCGGCGCATAATTTTGCCGGAACGGGTTTTTGGTAAAGAATCCGTCCAGTGAAGAATGTCCGGGGTGGCAATCGAACCAATCTCCTTTCGCACCCAGTTTCTGACTTCCGTATACAGCTCAGGGGAAGGTTCTTCGCCATGATTCAGCGTGATGTATGCGTAAATTGCCTGACCTTTAATGCTGTGCGGAATGCCCACGACTGCGGCTTCTGCAATTTTAGGATGAGAAACAAGCGCAGATTCAATCTCCGCCGTGCCCAAACGGTGGCCAGAAATGTTCAGAACATCATCCACGCGGCCAGTTATCCAGTAGTAACCGTCTTCATCACGGCGGGCACCATCTCCGCTGAAATACATGTTTTTGAAGGTGGAAAAGTAGGTTTGCTCGAAGCGTTCATGGTCACCAAACAGAGTGCGCGCCTGACCAGGCCATGAATCGGTGATCACCAGATTGCCTTCGCAAGCGCCTTCCTGAGGCACGCCCTCGTTATCCACCAGCGCAGGTTGTACGCCGAAGAAAGGACGCGTGGCGGAACCGGCTTTCAGTTCAGTCGCGCCAGGCAACGGCGTGATCATGAATCCGCCGGTTTCGGTTTGCCACCAGGTATCAACAATCGGGCACTTACTGTTCCCGATGGTTTTGTAATACCACTCCCAGGCCTCCGGATTGATCGGTTCCCCGACGGACCCCATGATCCTCAGCGATTCGCGGCTGGTGCCTTCAATCGCTTTATCGCCTTCAGCCATCAGTGCACGAATTGCCGTGGGCGCGGTATAAAGAATATTCACTTTATGCTTATCAATAACCTGCGCCATGCGTGCCGGTGTCGGATAATTTGGCACTCCTTCGAACATCAGGCTTATCGCCCCACAGGCCAGCGGGCCATAGAGTAAATAGCTGTGGCCGGTTACCCAGCCGACATCAGCGGTACACCAGTAAATGTCGCCGTCATGGTAGTCAAAGGTGTACCTGAAGGTCAGCGCGGCATAAACAAGGTAACCGCCTGTGGTATGCAGCACGCCTTTCGGTTTGCCGGTGGAACCTGAGGTATAGAGGATGAACAGCGGGTCTTCGGCATTCATTTCTTCGGCCGGGCAGTCTGCCGGCACGCCTGAGATCGCGTCATGCCACCAGATATCACGTCCTTCCTTCCATTCACCCTGTTTGCCGGTGCGCTTGAAAATAATGGAGTGAGTCACCGTCGTGACGGAAGGATTTTTCAGAGCGTCATCTACGTTTTGTTTCAGTGGAATGGTTCTTCCAGCACGCAGGCCTTCATCCGCAGTGATCACGACTTTAGCGCTTGAATCTACAATGCGTCCCGCCACGGCTTCCGGTGAGAAGCCCGCGAAAATCACAGAATGCACGGCACCAATACGGGCACAAGCCAGCATTGCCACCGCCGCTTCCGGCACCATAGGCATATAGATAGCCACGACGTCGCCTTTCTTAACGCCCAGATTTTTCAGCACATTCGCGAACTGACAGACGTCATGATGCAGTTGTTTGTAGGTGACGTGCTTATTTTCAGCGTTGGGGTCATCGCCTTCCCAGATTAATGCGGTCTGATCGCCTTTCTCTGCCAGATGACGATCCAGACAGTTGGCAGCGAGATTCAGAGTTCCGTCCTCAAACCAGCGAATATCGATATTTCCCGGCGCGAAAGAGGTGTTCTTCACTTTTGTGAAAGGTTTAATCCAGTCGAGAACTTTCGCCTGTTCTCCCCAGAATGCCTGCGGATCTTCTACAGACTGTTGATAAAACTGCTGATATTTCTCAGGTGTGATCAGGGTACGTTCTGCAACAGAGGCAGGAATAGGATGCTTGTAAACATGGCTCATGGTTTTTCTCCTTTGATTTGTTAATGATATGTCAATCAAAGGTTAAGTGTAGTTTGCGTCAGGCCTTTGTTTGCTTTTTGGGTGTCAGATCACGCAAGTCGCGCTAAACCGGCAAGACATTGGCAAGGCCGCTGCGGTACATGCCACATAAATAGACAATATAAGCGTGATCTTTTAATGGCCTGCGGCAGTAAAAACCACTGAAAAATATCCTTACTCATAAAGTCGCATTAATAATGAAATAAGAAAGAAGCCGAATATGATCTCTGCCGAAATAGGGAATATTCCTGACAAGCGAGTTTTTTGACCTGCATGAAGGTTTTTCCGACATCTGACCCCAAAAATGTATCAATGCCGGTTCGAAAGTGAAAACAATTTAGATTAAAAGTAAACATTTGGTTAAATAAAGCTTAATCTGGCACATTAACCGAAGTGATTTGCCTTCATGGCGTAACATTTAATGTTAATAATTTTTACCTATAAGTTAATTTCCCTTCATAAAGATGAGATTTAAATATTAATGTAAGACTAAAGTTCTTAATATTTGCATTATGCAAATTATTATAACGTTAAAAAGCAAATATCAGTATATTGATCTGGCAAGAGAGGGGTGCTCTCTTCGGTACAGCGAAAAATATCGCTTAATAGCTTATGGCTTAATAACTACCGTTAAAATCTCAAGGACAAATTATGTTTAACGCCAAGAACAAGACACTGATTATTGCTTTATCTGCCTTTATTTCTGCTTCAGCTTTTGCAGAAGATGCGACCGGAACGCCTCCTGTGGGTGCCGACCAGGGCTCAGGCCGTATTCATTTCACCGGAACCGTGATTAATGCGCCATGCTCAATTGCTGCAGGCGATGAAGACATTAATGTCAATATGGGCCAGGTCGCGAATAAAGTATTAGAAAGCGGCAATAAATATTCTCAGAACGTTAACTACACCATCCATCTGCAAGATTGTAACCTGACCGCGCAAACCGCGGGTTCAGTTGAGTATCCGGCTATGTCTAAAGTGGCGGTTTCCTTTGCCGGCACGCCAGACAGCAGTGCCACTGAATTACTGGCAAACACCGGCAGCGCGAAAGGCGCGGGCATCCGTTTAATTGATGCCAACGGTGACTTGCTGAAAGTGGGTGATACCTCCAAAGACATCAATCTGGTCACCGGTAACAACGAGCTGGTCTTTGCTGCACGTGTGGAAGCGAATACTCAGCCGGTTTCAACCGGTACGATCGTTTCTCAGGCTACTTACGCGCTGAATTATAAATAATCGTCTTTTTTATTAAGGGGAGTTTTCTCCCCTTTATTTTCAGGTGCATCGGGGTTCCGTGCTGGATCTATAAAAATAAAAAAGTGGCGTAATTATGTTGTTTGCCTTGGACAGAGCGTCAGCAGTAAAGAGGATCACTTCAGGGTGTATTTTCCTCTTCTCAGGATGCCTTATTTCAATCAAAAGCTTCGCGGTAGAGTTTAACGTTAACTTTATTGATTCTGCTGATCGTAATAATGTCGATCTCTCACGCTTTCAGACTGCAAATTACATCGCCCCCGGAGAATACCTGTTAGATGTGGTATTGAACGGCCGTACCCTGGGCGATCAAAGCCTCATAAAATATATTCCGACAGACGATAGTTCTGTTAACAACCAGAACAGCCGTTTGTGCATACCGCCTTCACTGGTCGATAAATTCGATCTGACCCCGGCTGCGCGGGAAAAACTTACGCTCTGGCATCAGGGCCAGTGCACTTCTCTGGATCAGCAGAAGGAAGTGACTGCGCGTTACGATCAGGAAAAACAAACGCTGAATATCAGCATTCCGCAGGCCTGGTTAACCTTTCATGATGAAAACTGGGTGCCACCCTCGCAATGGGATGAGGGCGTGAATGGCGCGTTACTCGATTACAACCTGCTGGGCAGCAAATATATGCCACAGCAAGGTGATAGCTCGACCAGCGTCAGCAGTTACGGGACCACCGGATTCAATCTGGGGCCGTGGCGGGCACGCGCGGATTATCAATATTCAGCCTCACGCACCTCTGGCAGCCCGGCTAACGATAAATTCACCTGGACGCAGACCTACCTGTTTCGCGCGCTGCCTTCCATCGGTGCACGTCTCACCGCCGGCCAGACTTATTTCAATTCCGATATCTTTGATTCATTTCGTTTTATCGGGGCTTCTGTGAACAGCGATCAGCGAATGCTGCCGCCATCCCTGCGCGGTTATGCACCGCAGGTCACGGGTATTGCAAAAACCAACGCCAAAGTGAGTATCAGTCAGAATGGCCGTGTGATTTATCAGACGAACGTTTCTCCGGGGCCGTTCGTGGTTCAGGATCTGACAGAAGCTGTGCAGGGCGCGCTGGACGTAAAGATTGAAGAGGAAAATGGCAGCGTCACAACCTATCAGGTGACGACCGCGACCATTCCGTTCCTGACCCGTAAGGGCCAGGTGCGCTTCAAGACCGCGATGGGTAAACCAACAACCGGCAACAATAACCGCGTTTTACAGCCAGGCTTTTACAGCGGCGAAATGTCGTGGGGCGCGTTGAATGATTTCTCGTTATACGGCGGGCTGATTTCGACCACCGGTAATTATCAGGCGCAGGCACTGGGCGTCGGGCAAAATCTGCAAAAACTGGGCGCAGTCTCTTTCGACGTGACGCGTTCATCGGCAACGGTTCCGGTGGCGGGCAGGCAGACGGGTTTCAGTTATCGCGCCAACTATTCGAAGCGTTTTGATTCCACGGGCAGCCAGATCACCTTTGCCGGCTATCGTTTCACTGAAAAAACCTTCATGTCGTTCAGTCAGTATCTCGACAAAGTGAATGGCGACGGCTATTCCCGTGACGATAAACAAACCTATACCGTGACTGCCAACCAGTATCTGCCGTGGCCGGCGATCACCCTGTATCTGTCAGCCACGCACAAGGTCTACTGGAACGAAAATCCAAGCAATAACTACAGCGTGTCGGTGAGCAAAATTTTTGATATCGGACGTTTCACCGGTATTTCTGCCACCTTCTCGGCCAGTAAGCTGAAATACCGGGATACCGATGAAAACCAGATGTTCCTGTCATTCAGCCTGCCGCTCTCTTCCGGGCAACAGGTCAGCTACGACGCACAACAGGACTCGCAGGGCGGTTTCTCGCAAACCGCGTCGTATTACAACAGTCAGGATCCAAATAACACCTGGCGTGTCGGCGCAGGGGGTAGCAGCCCTGATCTGCAAAAAGGCGATGGCGTCTTCCGGGCCAACTATCAGCACATGTCGCCTTACGGCCAGTTTGGTGTGAACGGCAGCGTCAAAAATAACGATTACCGGTCGGTGAACGCCAACTGGTATGGCTCGATGACGGCGACGGCGGCTGGCGCGGCATTGCATCAAAGCAGCGCGGGCAGTGAACCGCGAATGATGGTGTCCACCGGCGTAAAAGGTATTCCAATCAGCGACGGTGCGTCGATCACCAATGATTACGGTATCGCCGTGGTGAATGGCGTGTCCAGCTATCAGACCTCCGATATCCGCGTTGATGTAAACCATTTACCGGATGACGTAGAGGTGTACAGCTCGGTGGTCAGTAAGACACTGACCGAAGGAGCGATTGGTTTTCGCAAAATTCGTGCGATCAAAGGTGAACGTCTGATGGCGGTGATCCGTCTGGCCGACGGCAGCCACCCGCCTCTGGGAGCTTCTGTCACCGACAACAGTTCCGGGTTTGAAGCGGGGCTGATTGGCGATGGCGGGCTGGCCTACCTGGCCGGGGTTTCCGGGGAGAAATCGCTGACCGTACGCTGGGGAGATGAAAACCAGTGCCGCATTCAGGTGCCATCAGACACCGCAACGCAAAGCGGCCAGGTGTTATTACCGTGCACCTGAGCGCGCCAACAACCATGAAACAGAGCTAATCAGCAAAGGAATGACCGGATGAAGAACCTGATATTACGATTCAGTGGCGCACTACTCATGTTAACCGGAGTGCTCCAGCCGGTGCTGGCCGCCGTGAATCTCGACCGGACACGCATCATTTATAACGCCAGTGATAAGTCTGTCAGCGTCATGCTTGAAAACCAGAGTAAGGATTTACCTTATCTGGCGCAGGTCTGGCTGGAGAATGCACAGGGCGAAAAAATCACATCGCCCCTGGTGGCGCTGCCGCCGATGCAACGCATTGATGCCGGTCAGAAGAGTCAGATCCGTATCTTGCAGTTACCCGAGGCGGCCGCACTCCCTAAAGACCGTGAGTCGCTGTTTTATTTTAACGTGCGTGAAGTGCCGCCAAAGAGCGAGATGGCCAACGTCATGCAGGTGGCGATTCAAAGCCGGGTGAAATTGTTCTTCCGTCCTGCTGAATTACGCAAGCTGATAAAGGGCAACTGGCAGGAGCAGCTTCAGATAAGCCGTCTCAATGACGGGCTGAAACTGACGAACCCCACGCCGTTCTATATCACAGTCGGGTATTTGGGCAAAGACAACAAAGGCAACGTGCCGGGTTTTGACAGCGTCATGCTGGCGCCGTTTGCCACAGAATCACTCACCGGCAGTCAGTATGTCAGTGCCACATACAGCATCGGTTATATGGACGACTACGGCGGCCTGCAGATAAATCAGTACACGTGTACCGCCATGCAATGTCAGCGCATCAGCAAGGATGCCAAAAAATAACCCCAGTGCGAACTCTGTGTGAATGAGCCGGTTTATCTGAAAGGTAGGGAGAGTTATGCCTGAAATTTATAAATTAGTCCGGGTGCGGGTGACGCTATTCCTCCTGCTGTGCCTGTTTTCCGGCAGTGCGCTGGCGCTCGATTGTGTGGAAAAAGGCACCGGCATAGTGGATAAACCGGCCATTCCGGTCGGCCAGCTGGCGATCCCCGCTAACGTACCTGTCGGCACTAAAATTTGGGAATCGAACGACATTAATGTGACGGCCTATTGCGACAATGTGCTCGGCTCAATCATTGACGTCGTCCATTTCTACTTCAACCCAAAATCCCAGTCGATTGGTGAAGGGTTGCTGCTGGGTGTGAGTTATAACGGGCAGGATTTGGAGCAAAACGAACAGCGCCTGAGCACCAACAGCGCGCCCATCAAAAGAGGGCAGAACGTCACGGTTAATGTCACGTTCCGCTTGTACATCAAAGTCAGCGGTAATGCGCCTTCCAGCGGGCATTATCAGGGAGCCGATCAGTTCACGGTATTCCAGCTCGACGGCAGCAGAGGCATCAACAAATCACCGGGGGCTAAAAATCTCAAATACAACCTCTCGGGATTACAGGGGATCCGTTTTCTGGCCTGCGGTTCAGATTTGAAGGTTTACCCGGAATCACAGATCGTTGATTTTGGCGCGATTCAAAGCACCACGCTTTCGCGCTCCTCCGGGATTTCTCTGCCCTTTGCTATCAAGGCGGTGAAGCAGGGATGTCTGGATAATTTCTCACTTCAGGCCGAATTCTCAACGGCCAGTCCTTTACTTGATAACACCGCCATTGACCTGTCGAACGGCGCGAAGCTGATGCTTTATAACGAGAAAGAACAGGCGATTACCTTCAATCGCTACGACAACTTTGCTGAACTGAACAACGTCAATGAAGTCACCAAAAACTTCACAGCAAAACTCAGCGCGATACCCGGGAAAACACTTTCACTTGGGCAGTTTGACGCGTCAGTGATCGTCAAGATCAACTATTACTGACCTATTTCAGTACAGGGAGAACGACATGTTTAGAACCGCCAAGCTGCGCGCGCAAGCGCTGGAAGAACCGGTTTACTCAGCACAGGCACCGGAACTCATAGCCGAAACTCAGATTCACGCGATGCTCCAAACCCTGCGGGAAGATGCGGGGTTAAGTAAAACCGAGCTGGCCAGGCGCCTCGGCGTGACGCCTCCGGCGATCACGCGCCTTGAAAAGCGTCCGGCGCAGGCCAGCTTTAACACCCTGACACGTTATGCGCAGGCCTGCGGCTTCCATCTATACCTGTATTACAAATAACTCAGAGATCGTTTTTAAACACGCACATGGTCAGCGGTGACTGGTTGCTCTCGATCAACATGGTGTTGTCATCGTATTTCTTGAGCACCAGCGTGTCAGTCTGGCCCGCCATAAAAAAACTGTTCATCAATAAAAGTGAGGACATCCTCCAGTCCATATTATCAACGCTGTCGGTATTTATTTGGGTACTGGTAAGTGAGTAGGTGTTAGTGTATTTACTCTCATGCACATAACGATAATAAATATTCCTCAGGATCGTTTTTCGCTCAATCACCTTACCGCTGCGATCATACAAATACCCCGTCCCGCTGAGAGAGATCAAAATTTTATTATTGTCGAGAAAACTAAAGTAGAAGGATGTCGTCATCCGTGCCCGTTGATCATCATAAAGGGCGTCAACAATCATATTTCCCCGGCAGGAGGTGTTGACAGGAAAGGCGGCTTTATCATTCTTCAATGAATTGCCGTATATAACTATGCCAGGCAATATCCCAACCAGTAATAATGTAAGCAGAATGTTCTGCAGACCGGGCGATGGCCATTTTTTAAAACTGATCATGCGTTGTCCTGTCATTTGCATAATAGCTGATACAAATGTTGATGTTATGCGATTCATTAGTGCTGCACTGCGCCATAAAGTCACGAACTGATCCTGTATCAACAGGCGTAATGAATTGCTCACTTTGAAATATGAAAATATTTCCGGGAGAGCAGAGGATTTTTTGTTTCATCATAAAGGTTTGTGCCAGTTGGAGGAACTCCGCCTTTCTGGCGCCGGAAACTGGTGCGGTAGAGTAGAGTTCACAGGCACCGATGTTAGCTACCAACAGCTTGGCTTTAGGATCAATCATCACGCTGTGTAAAACATACAGCCCCCAGGTTGTCAGAGTGAACAACGTAATCATACTGATAATTAAGTATATTTTACGATGTTCTTTATGCATGACCGCGAATGTTGGCTCCTGAACTTCTGATGTTTCAGGTTCTGAAGGTGCCGTTTCATGCATGGCGACAGGGGGTTCAGGTGCACTGAACGCTTCCTCCGGCAGTAAAGTGTCTTTTTCCTGCGGCAGGCCCAGCCCCGACTGCAGCGTAATAGTCGTTTCTTTTTTGATGATAAAACCGACCTTAGGCACAGTGACGATGAATTCATCGACATAACCCAGTGTGGAAATCACTTTACGTAATTTGCTGATGCAATGATTGAGGTTATTATTACTGGCTGTCAAACCATAGTCATCCCATACTTTTTTAAAGAATGTTTCACGCTGTACAACGGTACCCTGTTGCTCAATTAACAGGGATAATATTCTCCTCGCAGGATTGGATACCGTGATGTTACTTTCAGCGTCGCTCAGTAATGAAAGTGAGTTATCCTCCGGATTAAAGACTATTTGATTTTCAATCAGATAAATCATATGCATCCCTTTCTCCCTGTCTTGAATATCCTGAATTTTCACTGCATCAGGTAATTAAGTGCCATTATGCTGTTGTCATTTGCCTTTATATACCGTGAGTACGGCCAGCCAGTATAAACCCGTTCTATTAATGAAATAGAATTGTGTCCGAATAGTTTACACGTGACCTGAGATAAGTCTTAACGACATAACATATTTTTTTGGCGGGACGATATTGTGATAAAAGCTATAAATCACGTACGGAATTTTAGTAGTGCGTGATTTATCAGGACCAGGGAGAGGGCATGACGGGGGGATATGGTGTTGTTACGCAGAGAAAATGCCATAAACCTCAGAAAGCAAAAAACCCGCCATAGGCGGGTTTCTTTAAACAGGGTGCCCGGACCCGGACAAAGGCGCGCAACGCTTGCGCTGACCCCCGCAGGGCATGAGACGAATAATCGAACGGAGTTCGATGGAGAGTCCGCATCTCAGAAAGCAAAAAACCCGCCATAGGCGGGTTTCTTTAAATATGGTGCCCGGACTCGGAATCGAACCAAGGACACAGGGATTTTCAATCCCTTGCTCTACCGACTGAGCTATCCGGGCAACGGGGCGCATTAAACCGTATTGGGCATGTGCCGTCAACGGCTTTGTCATCTAAAACACATAAAACGCGTTTGTTTGCTGGCTTTTCATTCAAAAACTATCAAATTCCCTGTTTTGCCGATCAGAAAATCAGGAAAGTGCGCCATGTTCTCGACAACGTGCAATATTCAAAACGTCTTCTGCCAGCCTGCGGGCGACTTCCACGTCGTTCAACTGACGTTTGACCAGCAGTTTGCTCAGGCAACCCTCCAGGATCAGCTCCATCTGCTGGGCCACCATCTCGGCATCATCGGAGCCCATCTCTTGCAGCAGCGACAGCGTGTACTCATAGGAAGCCAGTTTCTGTTGCTGTGCTAACTGATGAATTGGCATATCGCTGTCAGGAAAAAGCGTGCAGGCAGCGATAAACAGGCATCCCGGATAGCGCTGCTGACGAACTTGCTCATCCAGCACTTTATAACGGGCCAGTAACTTCTGCGATGCGCTGAGAGACTCGTCCAGCATCAGCTGGCGGCGCCAGACGTCAATTTGTTCACCGTGATAGCGCAGGCTGTCGTAGAGCAACGCTTCCGCATCTGGCCAGAAACGGCGTAACTCATTGAGCGGAACATCGACCCTTTCAGCGACGTATTCCAGTGACATGGTTGCAAGGCCACGTTGTTCCAGGATATTTAAGGTTTGATCAAGAACTTGTTCGCGTAGCACGTTTGCCTCCTCGCAATTCGCGTCATTCAAAAACCAGTGTCGTTTAATGACGGGCTTTCTGCAAATGCGCGGTGAATTCCGCTGCATTCATAAATCCGGTAACCCTGGATTGCGGCAGTTCTCTGCCATCAGGGCCGAAGAATAAAATCGTAGGCAATCCCAGCACTTCCAGGCGTTTAAGCAACGCCTTTTGTTCCGGCGAATTTTTGGTGACATCTGCCTGAAGCAGTAAGGTATTCGCCAGTTCATGCTGCACGTCTGGCGCAGAGAACGTATATTTTTCAAACTCTTTGCAGGCGACGCACCAGTCCGCATACAAATCCAGCATCACGCGTTTGCCCTGAGCACTCTGAAGAGCCGCATTGAGTTCATCCACGTTGTGGATCTTCTGAAAACTCAGTGCGTGTTGTGGCGCGGTACTGCTTGCGGCGGGGGCAAAAGCCCAATCCTGTAACGGACGGCTGACCACCAGCGCGGCCGCGAGGAAGACCAGTTGCAGGACCCGGAACACGCCGCGCTGGCTTTTCAGGCAAAGCACAAAGGCCCAGCCAAAGAACGCGATGCCGAGCAGGCTCCATAAACGCAGCCCCCACACATCACCGACCACACGCTCAAGCAGGAAGACGGGCAGCGCCAGAATCACAAAACCAAAGCCTTCTTTGACGTTATTCATCCAGGGGCCGCTGCGTGGCAGCAGTTTGTTGCCAAACAGGGTCACGATAATCAGCGGGATGCCCATGCCCAGCGCATACAGATACAACGTGCCAGCACCGGCCAGAAGATTACCGCTCTGGGCGATATACAACAAAATGGCGCTCAGCGGCGCGGTGGTGCAGGGTGAACAAATCAGCCCGGCCAGCGCACCCATAATAAAGACGCCGGGCAGCGAGCCGCCTTTTTGTTCATTACTCCACAACGCCAGCCGGGTCTGTAATGAAGAAGGAAGTTGCAGGCTGAAGGTGCCAAACATCGACAGTGCCAGCGCGATGAACATCACCGACAGCACAATCAGCACCCACGGACTTTGTAATGCGGCCTGGAATTGCAGACCGGCAGCGGCCACTGCCATGCCGAGCAACGTGTAGGTCAGCGCCATGCCCTGAACGTAAATCAGCGACAGCATGAAAATTCGCTTCATGCTGTGAGGACGCTGTCGGCCAAGAATAATGCCGGAGATCAGCGGATACATCGGTAATACGCAAGGTGTAAAAGCAATGCCGATGCCAATCAACAACGCCCACAGCGGCGAGAACGGCAGTGGTGTGCTGTGCGGCGCGGGCGTGGCGACGACAGGCGCTGCGTCGATCACCGGCGGGCTGGCGGGTGGCGCGTCTGTCACCTCGCTGACCGGCACTTCGCGGGTTTCCGGCGGATAACAAAATCCTGCAGCGGCACAGCCCTGATAGGTCACGCGCACCGTGGCGTCGGCGCTGGCCTGTCGCAAAGGGACGGTGATGTGCAGAGCCTTTTCATAGACTTCGCTGTCACCGAAAAACTCATCGTGATGCTCACGCCCTTTCGGCAGGAAGAACGCAGCGAGATCGGCGTTCTTCGGTTCCAGCTCAATTTTGCTGCGGTATAAATAATACCCGTCACGGATTTGCCAGTTCAGCTTGAGGTCGTGACCTTGCTGCTGGAAGTCAAAGCTGAACGCCTGATCCACGGGCACAAACTGCGGTGCTGCGGGCTGACTGAATAATGATGCCTGAGCCTGCAGCGGCGCGATGCACAGGCTGCAGAGCAGGAAAAAAATACGAAAAATGCGGTGATCCATGCGGAATTCAAGTCTCTTTGTCGCGGCGCAGACACTCAGCCGCTGGGTGATTCGACAGAAGATGCGGACGGCTTCATGCCGTGGCGCGATTAGGAGTAATGAGTATACCCCGCGCCATCGTTGAGCAGAAAGTCTTGCGGGTATTTTACAAATATCAGAAAGGGAGCGGATGACGGGGGCCGGAGCCCCCGCGTAAGGTCAGAGGATAACGCTGCCGAGGCCAAATGCGAACAGCACCGACAGGAAGACGCCCACAGTGCCTGGAATAAAGAACGGATGGTTGAACACGAAGCGCCCGATGCGGGTGGTGCCGGTGTCATCCATCTGCACGGCCGCGACGAGCGTCGGGTAGGTCGGCAAAATAAACAGGCCAGAAACGGCTGCAAACGATCCGACGGCAGTCAGCGGAGACACGCTCAGCGCCAGTGCCATCGGCAGCAGGGCTTTGGTGGTCGCCGCCTGAGAATAGAGCAACGCAGAACTGAAGAAGAAAATCACAGCCAGCAGCCACGGGTGTGCCTGAATAATGCTGCCTGCTGTTTCTTTGATCCAGCCAAGATTCGCCTGCACGAAGGTATCGCCCAACCACGCCACGCCGAGGATACAAATACAGGCGCTCATGCCCGCTTTAAACGTGCCGGAAGTCAGGATCGAATCGGTATCAACCCGGCACAGCAGGGTGATTAATGTCGCCACGCTGAGCATGATGATCAGAATCGCGCTGGTGGTGGTCATCAGCGGTGTGGCGACCAGCCCGAGGCTCGGACTGTTAATCACCGCATAACCGACCACGGATAAAACACCGAGCAGGAACAACATCACAGAGAGTTTTGCCCGTGGTTTGATTTCGACAATGCTGTCGCCACGCAGCGTCACCAGCCCTTCTTCGTAACGCTTCAGATAGACCGGATCGTTAGACAGTTTGGAGTCAAAACACCAGGTGACCATCAGAGACATCACGATAACGGCCGCCAGCGTCGAAGGGATCATCACCATCAGCAAATGCAGATAGCTGACGCCATGGTCTTCCATCACCGATGACATATACACCACCGCCGCTGAAATAGGCGACGCCGTGATCGCAATTTGCGCTGCCACGACCGCGGTGGATAAAGGACGTGAAGGCTTGATGCCTTGCTCTTTGGCGACTTCAGAAATTACCGGTAACGCCGAGAGGGAAATGTTGCCTGTTCCTGCGAGGATGGTCAGGAAGTAGGTGACGATGGGGGCGAGCAGAGTGATGTGTTTCGGGTTGCGGCGCAGCAGCTTCTCGGTTTGCTGAACCAGATAATCCATGCCGCCTGCGACCTGCATGGTCGAGATGGCGGCGATAACAGCCATAATGATGGAGATGACGTCGAAGGGGATTGAGCCCGGTTTTACGCCGATCATGGCGAGCACCAGTACGCCGAGTCCACCCGCGAAACCAATCCCGATGCCGCCTAATCGCGCCCCGAGAAAGATCGCCAACAGTACAATAATGAGTTCGATGATTAACATGGTTGTCCGTCCATTTTTCCCGTATTCCTTAAGGAATTGATAATTATTTGTTATGTAATTGTTGTGTCATACAAAGTAAAAAGGCCCGCTGTTCCGCAGAACAACGAGCCTTTAAAAGGTCAGTGATGGAGCCTGTTACTGTTCATTTTCATCCGTGTAGCGTTTCGCTTTATAAGCCGGGTGTTTAAGATTTTCTATAGAGAAAATATCGTCCAGCTCTGCTTCTGTCAGCAGGCCGCGCTCAAGCACCACTTCCCTGACACTCTTGCCGGTTTCTGCACAAATCTTCCCGACAATATCGCCATTGTGGTGGCCGATGAACGGGTTGAGATAGGTGACGATGCCGATAGAGTTGAATACGTAAAATTCACACACTTCTTTATTTGCGGTAATGCCGTTGATGCATTTTTCCAACAGATTGTAACAGGCGTTAGTCAGAATATGAACTGACTCAAACATCGCCTGGCCGATCACCGGTTCCATTACGTTCAGCTGAAGCTGACCGGCTTCTGCCGCCATGGTGACGCAGACGTCGTTACCGATGACTTTAAAGCACACCTGATTCACGACTTCCGGGATCACCGGGTTGACCTTGGCGGGCATGATTGAAGAACCGGCCTGAAGTTCTGGCAGGTTGATTTCGTTCAGGCCAGCGCGCGGGCCGGAAGAGAGCAGGCGCAGGTCGTTACAGATTTTGGAAAGCTTCACTGCCAGCCGTTTCAGGGAGCTGTGAACCATGACGTAGGCGCCACAGTCAGACGTCGCTTCGATCAGGTCTTCGGCCGGAACGCACGGCAGATTGCTGACTTCCGCCAGTTTCTCCACGGCAAGTTGCTGATACCCTTCCGGCGTATTCAGGCGTGTGCCGATGGCCGTCGCACCGAGGTTCACTTCCAGCAGTAACTCGCCGGTGCGGATCAGGTTGCGGGTTTCTTCTTTCAGCAGCACGTTGAATGCGTGGAATTCCTGACCGAGCGTCATCGGTACCGCATCCTGTAACTGGGTACGGCCCATTTTGATGACGTTCTCGAACTCTTTCGCTTTACGCTCGAAGCCGTCGCCGAGTTGGGAAATGGCATCGACCAGTTTCAGCAATGAGGCATACACGGCGATACGAAAACCGGTCGGATAAGCATCGTTAGTGGACTGGCATTTGTTGAGATGATCGTTGGGATTGAGGAACTGATAATCGCCTTTCTGGTGTCCCATCAGTTCCAGACCGATGTTCGCCAGCACTTCATTCGTGTTCATATTTACCGAGGTTCCCGCGCCGCCCTGATAGACGTCGATAGGGAACTGGTCCATGCATTTACCTTTATCAAGCACTTCGTCACACGCCTGAATAATGATGTCGGCAATGTGACGTGGAATTGTGCGCAGCTCTTTGTTTGCCAGAGCGGCCGCTTTTTTCACCATTACCATGCCACGGACAAATTCAGGTACATCGCTGATCTTGGTGTTGCTGATATAGAAGTTTTCAATCGCCCGCAGGGTATGAATGCCGTAATAAGCGTCTGCAGGGACTTCGCGCGTGCCCAGCAGGTCTTCCTCGATACGAATGGTGTTTGACATGAGAACCTTCTCTTCGGTACTAAACGCGTTATGCGATGTTTAAAATTATGTTACTTACCGTGGTAAATTTAAAACGATCAACCGTTGTTTTGGCAACGAAGGCGATCATATGCTGCTTCAAACGAATTGCACGTACTAAGATCACTATCCTGCCCTATTGTTGTGCATCTATTTTTGTATCTGTGAGAATTCTCACAAATCATTTAGTTGCTCAATTAAATCAGGTCTGGCGCTTGAAATCATTGGGATGGAGCACCATCTCAGTGTAGTCAGCCTGTCTGCCTTTGATGGCAAAGTTCGTGAGCGGGCCCTCATTCATGGTTGCGGAATGTTCTCTCTGAGAATTTCCGCAACCTTATTACAAGGAGAACGCGGTGCGCTGGTTACCGTTAATCGTATTATTTCTGCTGGCTTACATTGAGATCACCTTATTTATCAAGGTGGCTGCAATCGTCGGCGTTGCTACCACGCTGCTGCTGGTGGTGTTCACCTCTTGCGTGGGTGTCTCTCTGGTGAAAAACCAGGGTATGAAAACGTTTATGCAGTTACAGCAAAAACTGGCCGTGGGCGAAAGTCCGGCGGCGGAAATGGTGAAAAGCGTGTCACTGGTGATTGCAGGTTTTCTGCTGCTGGTGCCCGGGTTCTTTACGGATTTCCTCGGTTTGCTGCTTTTACTGCCTCCGATCCAGAAACGCCTGACGCTGAAACTGATGCCTCATCTGAATATCGTCCGCTCTGGCGGCAACTGGGGTAACAGCGCGCCAACGGGGAATACCTTTGACGGCGAATTCAAGCGCACTGATGAAACGCCGGAGCGTCTGGTTTCTTTAAAAAAAGATGACGACACAGAGCACCGCGATCGCTAATCTCTGTGGCCTTGATTGTTAAAAAATTGTTTTTGACTAGGAAAAACAGGGGGGAAGGGCATTTTTTGCCGGACTTAATGGCAGGAATGTGAAAGAAAAAGGGAAATTTTTTTCTCTTCTTCCCCTTGAAGGGCGATGTATCGCCCCCATTAAACAAACCACGAGGCCGGGCAGTGTTCTGCCGGGCATTCAACCCTAAAATTGAGTTAGACCCGCTCACAGGAGAGTTATCAATGAAAATTCGTCCATTGCATGACCGCGTTATCGTCAAGCGTAAAGAAGTAGAATCTAAATCCGCTGGCGGCATCGTGTTGACTGGCTCCGCTGCAGGTAAATCTACCCGCGGTGAAATCCTGGCTGTCGGCCATGGTCGCATTCTGGAAAACGGTGAAGTGAAAGCGCTGGACGTGAAAGTTGGCGATATCGTCATTTTCAACGACGGCTACGGCGTGAAAGCTGAGAAAATCGACAATGAAGAAGTGTTGATTATGTCTGAGAGCGACATCCTGGCAATCGTAGAAGCCTGATCCTCGACCCACTTTTTTCTGAACTGAACGAATTGAAGGGAAATTAACAATGGCAGCTAAAGAAGTTAAATTCGGTAATGACGCACGCGTAAAAATGTTGCGTGGCGTAAACATCCTTGCTGATGCAGTAAAAGTGACCCTGGGCCCTAAAGGCCGCAACGTGGTTTTGGACAAATCTTTCGGCGCACCAACCATCACTAAAGACGGCGTGTCCGTTGCACGTGAAATCGAACTGGAAGACAAGTTCGAGAACATGGGTGCACAGATGGTGAAAGAAGTGGCGTCCAAAGCGAACGATGCAGCAGGTGACGGTACCACTACCGCAACTGTTCTGGCACAAGCCATCATCACCGAAGGCCTGAAAGCTGTGGCTGCGGGCATGAACCCGATGGACCTGAAGCGCGGTATCGACAAAGCTGTGATTCACGCCGTTGAAGAACTGAAAAAACTGTCTGTACCTTGCTCTGACTCTAAAGCCATTGCCCAGGTGGGTACCATCTCTGCTAACTCCGATGAAACCGTCGGTAAACTGATCGCTGAAGCGATGGAAAAAGTCGGCAAAGAAGGCGTCATCACTGTTGAAGAAGGCACCGGTCTGCAAGACGAGTTGGACGTTGTTGAAGGTATGCAGTTCGACCGCGGTTACCTGTCTCCGTACTTCATCAACAAACCAGAAACCGGTTCAATCGAACTGGAAAGCCCGTTCATTCTGCTGGCTGACAAAAAGATTTCTAACATCCGCGAAATGCTGCCAGTTCTGGAAGCCGTTGCGAAAGCCGGTAAACCACTGCTGATCATTGCTGAAGACGTTGAAGGCGAAGCCCTGGCGACTCTGGTAGTGAACACCATGCGTGGCATCGTGAAAGTGGCTGCGGTTAAAGCACCAGGCTTCGGCGACCGTCGTAAAGCTATGCTGCAGGACATCGCAACTCTGACTGGCGGTACCGTTATCTCTGAAGAGATCGGTCTGGAGCTGGAAAAAGCGACGCTGGAAGACATGGGTCAGGCTAAGCGTGTTGTGATCAATAAAGACACCACCATCATCATCGACGGTGTTGGCGAAGAAGCGACCATTCAGGGCCGTGTTTCTCAGATCCGTCAGCAGATCGAAGAAGCGACCTCTGATTACGATCGCGAAAAACTGCAAGAGCGTGTGGCTAAACTGGCAGGCGGCGTAGCTGTTCTGAAAGTTGGCGCAGCGACTGAAGTTGAAATGAAAGAGAAGAAAGCCCGCGTTGAAGATGCGCTGCACGCAACCCGTGCTGCTGTTGAAGAAGGCGTGGTTGCCGGTGGTGGTGTTGCGCTGATCCGCGTTGCTCACACCCTGGCTGGCCTGAAAGGCGATAACGAAGACCAGAACGTGGGTATCCGCGTTGCTCTGCGCGCAATGGAATCTCCACTGCGTCAGATCGTTGTCAACGCAGGCGAAGAAGCTTCTGTCATCGCTAACAAAGTGAAAGCAGGCGAAGGCAGCTTCGGCTACAACGCTTATACCGAAGAATACGGCGACATGATCGCAATGGGTATCCTGGATCCAACTAAAGTGACCCGTTCTGCTCTGCAGTACGCGTCTTCTGTAGCTGGCCTGATGATCACCACTGAGTGCATGATCACCGACCTGCCTAAAGACGATAAAGTCGATATGGGCGGCGCTGGCGGTATGGGTGGAATGGGCGGCATGGGCGGCATGATGTAATCATCATCCCCCTGCGCTCATCCGCAGGCAGGCGAAATCAGCAGACGTTTTTGTTTACTGATTAACCTGCTGAAGAAACCCGGTCTGAAAAGGCCGGGTTTTTTTATTTGACCCTTTTTTGTCAGGTTCAGTAAGATAACTCTCATTGTCGCCGGCCTTTAACGTGTAGACTCGTTTCTGCGTGGTTTTCGGATTTTTACCGATAGCGCGAACTTGGGTATGCGTGGCAACGGATGCCTAAGAGAGCCAGGTGTTTTCTGATAGGCTTTATGTGATTACAAAAACAAATGGGGAAAGTGATGCGGATTAAAATGTTACTGGGCCTGTCAGCTATCGCGCTGCTTGCCGGGTGCAGTACCACTCATCAACTGGATGCTGCAGGCCAGCAGGTGAAATTCACCGACGATAAGCCAGGCGCTGAATGTCAGCTGATCGGCCAGGTAACCGGTGCCCAAAGCAACTGGTTCTCAGGTACCGGTGGTGACGGCAGCTCCATGCGTGGTGCAGCCAACGACCTGCGTAACAAAGCAGCAGCCATGGGCGGCAACACCATTTATGGTGCTAACAGCCCGTCTCAGAACTTCCTGTCCAGCTTTGCACCCGTTGACAGCAAAATGGTCGGCCAGGTTTATAAGTGCCCATAATCGCGCCTTGCGCGTTATGATCGCCTAGAAATAATAAAGGGATGCCATCGGGCATCCCTTTTTGCATTCTCTGGTCGTCGTCAGGACTGCTTCAGACGTAAATCCAGAATCGTTTTGCTTGGCTCGCCGCCAATTTCACGTGTCAGTTTCGGCACCATATAACCCGACACCTGACTCATCAGCCCTTTCATAATGACGCGCGCTTCGTCGTCGCTCACCATGAAATGTGCTGCGCCCTGGACTTTATCCAGCACGTGGATGTAGTAAGGCAAAATACCGGCGTCGAACAGCGCATTGCTCAGCGCGGCCAGCACCTCAGCGGAATCATTCACATCACGCAGTAATACGCTTTGATTGAGCAGGGTCACGCCGTGCTTTTTCAGCTTAGCCATACTGGCGCGCAACGCATCATCAATCTCGTTGGCGTGATTGATGTGCGTCACCATCAGCACCTGCAAACGCGATTGTTCAAGACGCTGACAGAAAGCATCGGTAATGCGAGCTGGGATCACGACCGGTAAACGGGTATGAATGCGCAGACGTTTAATGTGCGTGATCCCTTCCAGTTCGCCGATCAACCAGTCGAGTTCGTGATCCTTTGCCATCAGCGGATCGCCGCCAGAGAAAATAATTTCATCGAGTTCGGGGCATGTACGGATATAATCCAGCGCCTGAACCCAGTTGGCTTTATTCCCCTGGTTGTCCTGATACGGAAAATGACGGCGGAAACAGTAGCGGCAGTTCACCGCGCAGCCGCCTTTCACCAGTAGCAGGGCCCGATTGCTATATTTGTGCAACAGACCCGGAACAACGCTGCGTTGTTCATCAAGCGGGTCAGTGGTAAACCCCGGCGCGGCGATAAACTCTTCGCGGGCGGTTAATACCTGAAGCAATAAAGGATCCTGCGGATCGCCCGGTTTCATTCGTGCCAAAAAAGCGCGGGGCACTCGTAGCGGGAACAAACGACGGGCTTCACGCCCTTTTTGCAGCTCTGCATTATCGTTAAGTGCCAGAAGAGTAAGCAGTTCATCCGGGTCTGTAATAACATCGCCGAGTTGATACAACCAATCTTCTCTAAATGGCGTATTTAGGGTTACAATGTTTGCCATTTTTTGGCTAATACCAGTTTAAAATTAGAGGGCCATCATGGCGACTTATTCTAGCAACGATTTCCGTCCGGGTCTTAAAATCATGTTCGAAAGCGAGCCTTACGCTATCGAAGACAGTGTGTTCGTAAAACCGGGCAAAGGTCAGGCTTTCGCACGCGTGAAAATGCGTCGTCTGCTGACCGGTTCACGTGTAGAAAAAACCTTCAAATCTACTGACTCCTGCGAAGGCGCGGACGTGGTAGATACCAACATGACTTACCTCTACAACGACGGTGAGTTCTACCATTTCATGCACCCAGAGACTTTCGAACAACACGGCGTTGAAGCAAAAACCGTGTCTGAAGCGTCTAAATGGCTGCAAGACAATGCAGAATGTATCGTCACTCTGTGGGATGGTCGTCCTATCGCGGTACAGCCACCAAACTTCATCGAAGCAGAAGTGGTGGATACTGATCCAGGCCTGAAAGGTGATACAGCGGGTACTGGCGGCAAGCCTGCGACCCTGAGCACCGGTGCCGTGGTTAAAGTGCCATTGTTCGTACAGATCGGTGAAATTGTTCGTTGTGACACCCGTTCTGGCGAATACGTTTCCCGCGTTAAATAAGTTTCCCTGCTTATTTTGCCGGATGAGAGCTGCTACAGGTGAACGCCTGTTGCAGCTTTCCTGCCTCAACGAATTGAATCGGATGTTATTGATCATGTTGAAAAAGATGATGCTTATCGTGGTTTCAGTGATGGCGCTGGCTTCGTTATCCGGCTGCAACACGGTTCATGGTTTTGGTGAAGACATCCAGCATCTGGGTGGGGCAATTTCACGCGCAGGCTGATCCCTTCAGCCTTGTTAACCTTCCATTTCTTTTTTCCAATTTTCTTAAAAGCCTTCCTGATTTCCTGCATTTCCTAAAAGTTAACTACACTTAAAGGGTTGTACTTTACATTCTCCTATAGGAAGGAAATTTATATGCTGAAGAAAAGTATCCTCGCTATCTTATCTGTTCTTGTTCTGTCTTCTGCGTTAACCGCCTGCAATACCACGCGTGGCGTGGGTGAAGATGTGTCTGCCGGCGGGCAAGCGATTCAGAAAAGCGCGCAATAGCGGCTGAACGACCTGAAGTAAACTGAAGTCTGCCTGCACATTGATGCAGGCAGTGTTGTTTCTGAAGGGCGAAAAACTTACGGTTTGACCCACACCAGCTTGCTGGTGTCGAAGCCGTATTGTTGCGCGGTTTTCACCAATTGCTGTTTCACGCTGTCATCCAGCGTTGGGGTGCGTGAAAGGATCCACAGATAGCTCTTGTCCGGGCCGCAGACCAGCGCGTAGCGGTAGTCTTTATCCAGCTCGATGACGTTATAACCGCCATAAAACGGACCGAAGAAAGAAACCTTGAGCGCGGCACGCGCTGTCGATCCGGTGAAGTATCCTTTCCCTTCACTTTCCTGCCATTTGTTTTTCTTTGGATTAAATCCACGGTTAATGACTTTAACGCCGCCATCATCGCGCAGGCTGTAGTTCGCGGTAACGCGTTCAAGCCCGCTCTCAAAACTGTGATCCAGTCTGGCAACTTCATACCAGGTGCCGAGATAACGGTTGAGTTCGAAATTATTGACGACTTTGACATCTTTCGGTGGGGTAACGCTGCAGGCGACAGAGAGCAGTGCCGTGACGATGACACCCAGTTTTGACCAAATACGCATAAATATTCCTTCCTTAGGTAAGCATCTAAGTGTAGGTAACATTTGAGAAAAAAGGAAAAGAACAGAGAGGAAAAATCAGCGGCCAGAGAGCAGGCCGCTGTGAGGTCAGATCGTCAGGGATCAGAGACGGATCAATACGATAAGGGTGACAATGGTTAAGATCGACGCCAGACCGTAGAACACCCATTTCCCGGCGGGAACGTGGATCTTCAGGTCATGCATGGCGTGATGGATCCTGTGCAGACCGCACCACAAAGGCAGCACGATCATCAGCAACAGGAACAGACGGCCGATCCAGCTTTGTGCGAAAGCCAGTATGCGCGGGTAGCTCAGTGCTTCACCGGGAAAGAAACCCAGCGGCAGCAGGAAGCACACCAGCAAAATCATCACCGGCGCGAAGATTGCGCTCCACATACCCCCGGCGCCAAACAGCCCCCAGAATACCGGTTCATCTGAACGTTTAGGCAGAGTATTTTTCATTTCGCCTCCTCAAAGAAACAGCGCGATGGCAATGATCACCAGCGTCACAACCACGGTCACGCCCCAAAAACCGGCAATCACCGGCTCCGGCCCCATCTTCCTGTCTTTGATAATCACGATGGAGGCTTTAGGCGCCAGCTCGAACCAGGTTTTGGTGTGCAGCAGCGCCGCCAGCAGGACGATCAGGTTGATCAACATAACCACCGGATTTTGCAAAAAATCCACAAAACCCGCCCAGCTTTCAGGCCCGTTACGTAGCGAGAAAACCCCAGCCAGCAGCAAAAGGCTGAACCAGACGGCCGGAACCGACGTGCCTTCGCGCAGCATATAAAAACGATAGAAAGGCAGGCTTTTCCACCAGCTGGCTTTCATCTCACGCACGTAGGGTTTGCGCTTGCTGCCCGTACTTTGAGTCGTCATATTTTCCTCCCTCATTGCGGTCTGAGCCTCGCGATCATGAAGTCTTTAGCGCTTTCGACTTTGCCTTGCTGAATGGCGGCGGCAGGGTCTACGTGCTTTGGACAGACTTCGGAGCAATACCCGACAAACGTGCAGCTCCAGACACCGTTTTGACTGTTAAGCTGCGGCATACGCTGCGCTTTACCCTGGTCGCGGTTATCGAGGTTGTAACGGTGTGCCAGCGTGATGGCGGCCGGGCCGATGAACTCCGGATTTAACCCGAACTGCGGGCAGGCGGCATAACACAAACCGCAGTTGATACAGCCGGAGAACTGATGATATTTCTCCATCTGCGCCGGTGTCTGATTCCCCGGCCCCTGATCGACGGTACGTGAATTACCGATGATGTAAGGCTTAATGGCTTCGAGGCTTTCGATAAAGTGAGTCATATCGACCACCAAATCGCGTTCCACCGGGAAGTTGCCCAGCGCTTCAATCTGCATCCCTTGCGGGTATTCACGCAGGAAGGTTTTACAGGCCAGTTTGGGCACGTGATTGATCATCATGCCGCAGGAGCCACAAATTGCCATGCGGCATGACCAGCGGTACGAAAGGTCTGGCGCAAGATGATCTTTGATATAACCGAGGGCATCGAGAACGGAGGTTGTCTCATCGAAAGGGACGTCATACACCACCGGATGCGGCGCGCTGTCCGTCTCCGGGTTATAGCGCATGATTTCAACCTTCAGGCTGTGCATTTTAGCCACGGGATTGCTCCTTATCTTTTTTATCCTGAGTGTCGCCTGCACTACCGTAAACGCGTTTGGCTGGCGGCAGCGTGGTGATTTTCACGTCCCCGTATTCCAGACGCGGCGAGGAATCAGGCTGATAAAATGCCAGGGTGTGCTTAAGGAAATTGACGTCATCGCGCTCGGTGCAGCCTTCATCCAGACGCTGATGCGCCCCGCGAGATTCACGACGGTTGATGGCGGAGTGCGCCATACATTCGGCCACTTCCAGGCCGTGGCCAAGCTCAATGGTGTACAGCAGATCGGTGTTGAAGACGCTGGAAGTGTCGTGGATTTTGACCCGTTTAAAGCGCTCTTTCAGTTCTGCCAGCTTGTCGATGGTTTTCTGCATAAGCTCAGTTGTACGGTAAATCCCGCACCCTTCTTCCATCGCCAGACCCATTTCATCACGGAGAGTCGCCCAGTTTTCATCCCCTTCCTGCTGCATCAGCGCTGACAGGCGATTTTCAATATCACGCACCTGAGCATCCAGCGCGGCGGTATTGCCAAAGTCTGTGGCCTGCGCAGCGCGCAACGCGGCCTGTTCACCGGCCATGCGTCCGAAGACCACCAGTTCTGCCAGTGAGTTGGAACCTAAACGGTTAGCGCCGTGCAAGCCGACGGAAGAACATTCGCCGACGGCAAACAGGCCTTTAATCCGGGTTTCGCACTGTGCGTCAGTTTCGATGCCGCCCATGGTGTAGTGGGCGGTAGGGCGTACCGGGATCGGATCCGTGATCGGGTCAACGCCGACGTAGGCTTTTGCCAGCTCGCAGATAAACGGCAGACGTTCGCGTAATTTTTTCTCGCCAAGATGGCGCAAATCCAGATAAACCACGTCGCCGCGTGGGGTTTCGATGGTGCGTCCGGCGCGCCATTCGTGCCAGAACGCCTGCGACACTTTGTCGCGAGGGCCGAGTTCCATGTATTTATTTTTCGGCTCGCCCAGCGGTGTTTCCGGCCCCATGCCGTAATCCTGCAGATAACGGTAGCCGTCTTTGTTCACCAGAATACCGCCTTCACCACGACAGCCTTCAGTCATCAGGATGCCGGAGCCCGGCAGACCGGTAGGGTGATATTGCACGAATTCCATATCACGCAGCGGCACACCGTGACGGAATGCCATACCCATACCATCGCCGGTCACGATACCGCCGTTGGTGTTGTAACGGTAAACACGGCCTGCGCCACCGGTCGCCATGACAACCGCGTTAGCGCGGATCTGCACGCGGGTACCTTCCATCATATTGATGGCGACCACGCCGCGTACCTGACCGTCATCGACCAGAATATCAAGGACGAAATGCTCGTCGAAACGTTTGATTTGTGGGTATTTCAGGGAGGTCTGGAACAGGGTATGAAGCATGTGGAAGCCGGTTTTATCGGCGGCAAACCAGGTGCGTTCGATCTTCATGCCGCCAAAACGACGGACGTTGACCGAGCCATCTTCTTTGCGGCTCCACGGGCAGCCCCAGATTTCCAGCTGAGCCATTTCTGTCGGACACTGATGAACGAAATGATCCACCACATCTTGTTCACACAGCCAGTCGCCGCCGGAAACGGTATCCTGGAAGTGCAAATCAAAACTGTCATGATCCTGCGTCACCGCGGCAGAACCGCCTTCGGCGGCGACAGTATGGCTGCGCATTGGGTACACTTTCGAAATCAATGCGATGTTCAGGTCAGGATTGGCTTCCGCTGCGGCTATTGCTGCGCGTAAACCCGCCCCACCTGCACCTATAATTGCAATATCGGCGTTAAAGGTTTGCACTGCATTCCTCCACTATCATCAAAAAGATCGGGTTTGAAACACCCGCGAAACGCCTTCGGAATCGAAGGCTTAGTGAACCCTGATGACATACAGGCGCTGTCCCAGAGGGTAATATTCTTATTGTTTGTAAGGGAATTAGTATACCTAAGGGGTAGAAGGGGTAATTTGATGTGAACGCGGATTTAGGCTTTCTCTGCGTTGTGCTTCGCAAAATGAGATATTTGTTTGCCCACAGGGATGCAGGTAGACTGCATGACTTTTCTGCATTCGGAGTAAATCACCATGAGCGAAACAGCCAGCTGGCAACCCAGCGCCTCCATCGCCAATCTGTTGAAGCGTGCGACTATCCTCACTGAGATCCGCCGTTTCTTTGCCGATCGCGGCGTGCTGGAAGTCGAAACGCCAGCCATGAGCCAGGCCACGGTGACCGATATTCATCTGGTGCCTTTCGAGACGCGTTTCGTCGGGCCCGGAGCCGCAGAGGGCAAAACGCTGTATCTGATGACCAGCCCGGAATACCACATGAAACGCTTACTGGCGGCGGGCAGCGGTCCTATTTATCAGATGGGGCGCAGTTTTCGCAACGAAGAAGCCGGCATTCATCACAATCCAGAGTTCACGATGCTGGAGTGGTACCGTCCGCGTTATGACATGTACCGGCTGATGAATGAAGTGGATGATTTACTGCAACAGGTACTCGACTGCAACAGTGCAGAAACGCTCTCCTACCAGCAGGCGTTCACCCGCCATCTGAATGTTGATCCGTTGTCTGCCGACAAAGCGGAACTGCGCGAAGCGGCGGCGAAGCTGGATTTGTCGAATATTGCTGACACCGAAGAAGACCGCGACACATTATTACAACTGTTGTTCACCATGGGCGTGGAACCTCACATAGGCCGCGACAAGCCCGCGTTCGTGTATCACTTCCCGGCGACGCAGGCCTCTCTGGCGGAAATCAGCACGGAAGATCATCGCGTGGCCGAGCGTTTCGAGGTGTATTACAAAGGCATTGAACTGGCGAACGGTTTCCGCGAACTGACCGATGGGCGTGAACAGCGTCAGCGTTTCGAACAGGACAACCGTAAACGAGCGGCACGCGGCCTGCCGCAGCATCCTATCGATAACAACCTGCTGGATGCGTTAGAGCACGGTATGCCGGAGTGTTCCGGTGTGGCGCTGGGCGTTGACCGCCTGATTATGATTGCGCTCGGCGCTACCAGCCTGAGCGATGTGCTGGCGTTCCCGGTGACGCGCGCCTGATCAGTGTTTGAGTCCTGACCGCCCGGTCAGGACTTTTTATCTTCCCTTCCTTTTCCCCTTGCCCTTTTTTTGTGCATAAACCCGTTAACCGCGCATTTCATGAAACAAAAGTACCCAAATGGCGCAACACTGATTTTAAAGTTTCAGTGCGCCTGTTTTTCGGCTGGCCGCAGAAACCGGGCGTTGCAGGACGTTAAGGCAAATTTTTTCGTCACTGGCCTGCTTTATGCATAACTGGGTTATCACTCATTATCCCGGAAACCCGTTATGTCTGAATCCAATGAAAAAGAACTGCTTTATGGGCTGGAAGAGCGTATCGCACCGGCGCCGGCATTCCTCACGGCGGTTCAGCACGTGCTTGCCAGTGTGGTGGGGATCATCACTCCGCCGCTGATTATCGGCTCGGTTCTCGGGCTGAACGCCTATTTACCTTATCTGATCAGCATGTCGCTGCTGGCTTCCGGTATCGGAACCTTTCTTCAGGCGCGCCGGTTTATGTCGGTTGGCGCGGGCATGATTTGTCTGCAGGGCACCAGCTTTGCTTTTCTGGGGGTGATCTTGTCCGGAGGGCTGCTGGTGAAAAGCCGTGGCGGATCCCCCGAAGACATTATGGCGATGATATTTGGTGTGAACTTCGTGGCAGCCTTCATTCCGCTACTGGTCAGCCGTTTTATTGGTCAGATGCGCCGGGTGTTCACCCCGCTGGTGAGCGGTACCGTTATCGCGCTGATTGGCATCAGCCTGATTAAAGTCAGCATTACTGACTGGGCTGGCGGACACGGCGCGGCGAATTTCGGCGCACCGGTCAATATTGGCCTTGGGGCGCTGACGCTGCTGGTTATCGTCGCCTGTAACCGAATCAACGTGCGCTGGGTGCGTCTGTCTTCCATCGTTTCAGGCATCGTGGTGGGCTGCGTTGCGGCGTACCTGAGCGGGCATCTGCCACTGAAACCGCTACAGGGGGACTGGTTTGCGCTGCCGCAGTTATTCCGCTTCGGCTTCAGGTTTGACTGGATCATCTTCGTTCCCATCGCGCTGGTTTCCTTTATCAGCATTCTGGAAGCGGTTGGGGATCTGACCGCAAACTGCATGCTGTCGCAGCAGCCGATTGAAGGGGAAAGCTTCCGTAAACGCCTCAAGGGTGGAATTCTGGCGGACGGCGTCAGTTGTATGATTGCGGCGATGTTTTCGTCATTCCCGAACACCACGTTTGCGCAGAATAACGGCGTGATCCAGATGACCGGCGTCGCCAGCCGCTATGTCGGCATGTACATCGGTGGCGTTTTAGTTGTGCTGGGGTTATTTCCGTTTATCGGCGGCATTCTGCAGCAAATACCCGCGCCGGTGCTGGGCGGGGCGACGCTGGTGATGTTTGGCAGCGTGGTGGCCGCCGGTATCCGCATCATGACGCAATCGCCGGTAGGACGCCGTGAAATGCTGATTATCGCCATTTCATTCGGTATCGGTCTGGGCATTGAAGCGGTACCCGAAGCGCTGGGGCAATTCCCGCCGATCGTCGGCAACATCTTTGGGCATGCGGTCACCAGCGGCGGTGTTGTCGCCATCCTGCTCAATTTACTGATGCCCGCTGAACGCGTCAGCGTGCTCGCAGAGGAAATGAAAGTTCACTGATACACCGCGCCTGCGCCCCTGGATCAGCAGACAGGGCATAACTGAGCTGACTCACTTTTTGAAGTTACATTCGGACCAAAAAAGGACGTCAGATATGTCAGAGCAACGCACGTGGATCAAAAATCCGCTGGCTGTTTTTACCTCAAACACCCTGGATGCACGCGGGGGCATTGTCATCGAAGGCGCGAAAATCGTCGAATTGCTGCCCCCCGGCCAGCCACCTTCACAACCGGTGGATCATATTTTTGATGCCTCAGAGAGTGTTTTGCTACCGGGCCTGATTAACACCCACCATCATTTTTATCAGACACTGACCCGGGCCTGGGCGCCCGTGGTCAATGTGCCGTTATTTCCGTGGCTGAAAAAATTGTATCCGGTCTGGGCGCGTTTGCAGCCTGAAACGCTCGGGCTGGCAAGCCGCGTGGCGATGGCCGAACTGTTGCTGTCTGGCTGCACCACCACCACCGATCACCATTACTTGTTTCCGCAAGGGATGGAAGAAGCCATCGATGTGCAGGTGGACGTGGTCCGGGAGCTGGGCATGCGTGCTTTACTGACGCGGGGCTCAATGAGCCTTGGTGAAGCGCAGGGCGGGCTGCCACCGGAACAGACGGTTCAGTCGGGCGAAACCATTTTGCGCGACAGTCAGCGGTTGATTGACCGCTATCACCAGCGCGGTGAAGGAGCATGGATGCAGATTGCGCTGGCGCCGTGCTCGCCTTTTTCCGTCACGACAGAAATCATGCGCGAAAGCGCCCGGCTGGCCCGGCGGGAAGATGTCCGCTTACACACGCATCTTGCGGAAACGCTGGATGAAGAGGCGTTCTGCCTGAAGATGTTTGGCCTGCGCACGGTGGATTATCTGGAAAGCGTCGGCTGGCTGAGTGACCGGACGTGGCTGGCGCACGGCATTCACTTTAACGACGATGAAATCCGCCGTCTCGGCGCGGCGGGCACCGGCATCTGTCATTGCCCGGTGTCGAATATGCGGCTGGCGTCCGGCATGTGTCCGACGCGTGACCTGGAGGCCGCAGGCGTGCCGATTGGACTGGGCGTTGATGGTTCGGCATCAAATGACGCCTCGAATCTGATGTACGAAGCGCGGCAGGCACTGTATCTGCAACGGCTGAAATACGGTGCGGAATATGTGACGCCGGAAAGAGTGCTGGGCTGGGCGACGCGGGGTTCGGCGACGCTTATCGGGCGTGATGATATCGGACAAATTGCCGTGGGCAAGCAGGCTGATCTGGCGCTGTTTAAACTCGACGAGTTACGTTTCAGCGGCAGCCATGATCCCATTGCCGCCTTGTTACTGTGCGGCGCGGAGAAAGCCGATCGCGTGATGGTCGGCGGAAAATGGCGCGTCATCGACGGCCAGATTGTGGATATGGATGTGGCATCGCTGATATCACGACACCGTAAAGCTGCGGCGGCGCTGATCGCGGATCTGTAAACTCAGGGCGTAAAAAAGGGCAGAGAAATCTGCCCTTTTAGGTTTATAAATCGCCCGGCGAACGCGAGCTTGTACCGCTGCGGCCACTGCCGCTGCTGCTGGTAAAGGTCGCGTTGTTGCCATTTTGCGCGCGGTGCAATGTTTCCATTCGCACCTGGAATGGCGGGAAGGGCAGCGTAATGCCGTGCTCGCGGAATCCGGCCAGAATCAGCTGATGAATTTCGTGGCGCAGGGGCATACGGTGAGCCATTTCGGCGGCATGCATACGCAATTCGAAAATCTGGATCCCCTGCTGCAAATCCACCAGATAGGCTTCCGGCACCGGCGTGTCGAGCACCAGGGAGCAGCGGTGCGCGGCGTTGAGCAGGATTTCAGTCACTTCTTCACTGTTGGCTTCCGACGGAGCCGGTACGGTCAGTACCACACGCGTCACGGAATCCGACAGCGACCAGTTGATGAACTGCTCAGTGATAAAGGCCTTGTTGGGGACGATAATCTCTTTACGGTCCCAGTCGGCAATGGTCGTGGCACGGGTGTTGATCTTAGTGATGCTGCCCGTCAGGTTGCGGATCGTCACGGTATCGCCGATACGGATCGGTTTCTCGAACAAAATGATCAGGCCGGAAATAAAGTTGGCGAAAATCTCCTGCAAACCAAATCCAAGCCCCACACCCAGCGCGGCGACTAACCATTGCAGTTTTGCCCACTCGATGCCAATGAGCGAGAAGCCCACCAGCCCGCCGATCAGCAGCAGCACATATTTGGTGATGGTCAGTACGGCGTAACCGGTGCCCGGCGTCAGATCCAGATGTTGCAACAGCGCCAGTTCCAGCAGCGCCGGTAAATTACGCACCAGCTGCGTGGTGATGATCAGCACTAAAATCGCGATCAACACCGATCCCAGCGTGATCGGCTGCATGCTCTCAACGCCCTGAACGGTGGACGCCACCTGCCAGAGATGAATATTTTCCAGGAATGAGAAGGCCGAATGGATCTCCGACCACAGGAAGATCACCGAGATCAGCGCGATAAGCGTCAGCAGCGATCGTACCAGACGAAGTGACTGCGCGGAGATGGCATCCAGATCGACGACCGGCTCTTCAATTTCAACCGTACCTTCGTTACTGCTGTTGGCGTGATTCGCGTCTTCTTCGCCACGGGCGCGCTGATTAAGCATTTCGGCCCGACGCTGTTTGGCGCGTTCAAAGGCAATGCGGCGCCGCTGAATCAGCATCCAGCGGCGGATGATGTGATAAATCACCAGCAGCACAAACCAGATGGCGACCGAGGTTTCCAGACGTGCCAGTAATGCCTGTGAGGTGGCGAGAAAGCCCATCAGTGAGGCGAGTGCCGCGACTATCGGCGCGCCAAGCAGCATCCACCACAGCGTATTGTTGAGCATGTTCTCGCTGTTGCCTTTTTTATCAAGGTACAGCGGGATCCCCGCACGTTTCAGGCTGTGAGTGACCAGCGCCACCACCAGACACAGAATGACGAAGCACAGACGGCCCAGGGTGTTGGAGAATTCGCGGTCATTGAGATTATCGAATGTAATCAGCGCCATGATCAGCGGCACTATCACCCAGATAGACAAGGCGTAGTAGCGCAGCGCGCGGGAAACGGCGCGCTGCGGCCAGCCGAAGTGGGTGACAAACAACCCCTGCGGATGCGCCAGCGCCGCGCTCACCATGAACGCCCACAGAATCGGCAGTGTTGCGGTAACCCCATCGCCAATTGCCACGGCAATCGGATATGGCCAGGCGCTTTGTAGCCCGAAGCCCAGAGCCGCCCACAGTACCGGCAGCGGCATCGCCACCAGAATCGACCAGAATACCGTGCGCATTGTCAGCGAGAAGTGATCCTGCGTGACTTTGCCGACTTTGCTGCTGGCACGCGCCAGAAAGGCGTAATAGTGCTTACGGGAGCTGATGCTGATAATGACCAGAATCAGTGCGCCAAAAAGCGGCAGCAGGGTTTCTTTGCTGGTGACCATCATCATCGATGCGCCGCCGAGCTGGCTCAGGGAGTCGAGCGACACCAGGCGTTTCACGTCATGCGCCAGCATGACAGGGTAGGAAAGCCCGACCGGGCTGACGTCGGCCACCCAGAACAGATAACGGTGCGCGGCCTCATGGACGTCGTTCAGTGCTTCCACCAGCTGGCTGTTGGCGACTTTCAGCTTGGTCAGTTCGAGAATCTGCGTATCACAGCCTGAGAGCAGTGAATTGAGCAAATCTCGCTGAGTGCGAAGCTGCGCGTCGAGAATTTTTTGCTGCGCAGCCGTCAGCGGTTTGCCGTCGTCCTGACGCCCCTGGCGGTAAACCGCCTGCTTATCGAGTAAATCTTCATAGTGCAGACGCTGAACGCGCAACTGACCCATATCGCGGTCGAGCTGTTGCGGTTTTGGCATGTCCGGCAGACGGGAAACCTGCGCCCGCAGCGTTTCACCTAACAGATTGGATGCGCCCAGCCACTGTGCCTGTTCGCGAATGGTATTGATCGCCTGACGCACCTGCTGCGTTTGCGCGGCGGCCTGACGCTGCTGGGAGGAGATCAAATCCATCCGCTGCGCCTGCTGATTTAACGCCAGCGACAGTTCACGGTTGGATTGCAACTGCTGGCTGATGGAGTGGGGCAGTTCGCCGCTCTGTTCTGCCAGCAGCTCGGTTTTTTCAAGCGCCTGTTCCGCTTCACGCTGGCGCTGATTGTTCAGCGTATTGCGCAGAGCCTGCAGTTGCTGATCGAGATAATCGGCGCGCTTCTTGTAGAGATCGGCGCGCATCCGCGACAGTTCCTGCCGGTTATTGGAAGAAAGCTGTGCCAGTTCAAGCTCATCCACTTTCGCCTTGCGTGCGGCAGATTCGGCCTGCAGTGCACTCAGCTGGGCTTGTGCGAGGATGGACGATGTGGCCGCCGCAGTGGCTGACTGGATCCGCTGATCGATGTCGCCGAGCGCGTTACGCGCTTCCGACTGTTGCTGCGGGATTTGGCTGAGCGAGTCGCTGATATCGCGGGAGCGATCCTGCTCCTGGCGGAGCTGGCGGGTTTCTTCCAGTTGCTGGCTGCTGATTTGCAGAATTTGCTGGTCGAGCTCGGCGCTGGATACATCTGTGCTGATCGCAGGCGGCTTTTCGGGCTGATTTTGCAGTTCCTGACGCAAAGACTGCGTCAGTTTAGGAAAGTCATCGATGACTTTTTGATATTCCGCCGTGCGCCCGGCAGAGACTTTCGCCTCATTCAGCCAGTTGAGGGCACTTTGCAGCGCCTCAACAACCTGCGCCTGGTTGGCCATTTCTTTATTGGCTTCCGCCTGTTTCAGTTCCTGTTTGAGCTGATCTTCAGTCGGTGCGGCACCTGCCATGAGCGGCAGAGACAGCAGTAAACTCATCAGCAAGGCGGGGATCAGGCGCACTCGGTCACATCCTTTTTTCAGTTCTTTTCGTCAGTTCAGGGCGGAATCAGAAGTCTTTAGGGACTTGCGGTTCAGCCGTTGCCACACCTGCAGGTACTTCAGGCACTTCAGTAACTTCAGTAACTTCAGGTATTTCAGTTGCTTCAGGCGCTTCAGGGGCTACTGCGGATGCACGCAGCGCTTCGGCGAAAGGTTCGCCCATGCGGGTTACGGTACCGTTGCTCAGGTTCGGCATGAAGCGAATCTGACTGGCGGTAAACAGGTTAATCACGGTAGAGCCCAGTTTGAAACGGCCCATTTCCTGGCCTTTTTCCAGCGCGATGGCGCCTTCTTCACCGGCAGCCGGGTAGGTCCAGCGCTTGATGATGCCTTCGCGCGGTGGCGTTACGCAGCCCGCCCACACGGTTTCGATGCTGCCGACAATGGTCGCACCGACCAAAATCTGTACCATCGGACCAAATTCAGTATCGAACACGCTGATGACGCGTTCATTACGGGCGAACAGGTTAGGGACGTTGGCGGCAGTCAGCGGGTTTACTGAGAACAAATCGCCCGGCACATAAATCATTTCGCGCAGAACGCCGTTGCACGGCATATGCACGCGGTGATAATCGCGGGGTGCCAGATAGATTGTGGCGAACTGACCCCCCTGGAACTTCTCGGCCAGCTGATAATTTCCCGCCAGCAACGCTTCGAGACTGTAAAAATGGCCTTTTGCCTGGAACAGCTTGCCGTCAGTGATCGCACCCAACTGGCTGACTGCACCGTCGGCAGACAGGCAGAGCATGTCCAGACCACTGACAACAGGGCGCGCGCCGTCGCGCAGTGGGCGAACAAAGAATTCATTGAACGTCGCGTAAGATTTGATATCCGGATTTTGTGCTTCTTTCATGTCCACGCTGTAAAAGCGCGCAAAGGCTTTAATGACCCAATGGGTCAGCGTGGCTGCACGTTTTTCCGCGCCCCAGCCCGCCAGACGGGTCAGACCTTGTTTAGGAAGTAAGTATTGAAGTTTGATTTTGATACTGTCCAGCACGGGAAAAACCTCTTGGATGGTATGAATGGCCGGCATGACCGGCCATTTTGCAGGGGACCGTCCATCAGCGGGACGGTCACACATTGTATGATTGCGCAGGAGCCTGTTAATCGACGCCGATTGTAACGATGAGAAATCAACGGTTCAACTTCCGTTAATCTCACTCGTTTCTGATTTGCTCATAAACTCAACGGGTTAACGTTAAAGTGCGTCGAAGTTTTTACGCGTTTTTACGTCTTCCATACTTTCCAGAATACGATGGTAGTTGTCGAAACGCTCTTCAGCGATGTCGCCACGGTCTACGGCATCACGGATGGCACAGCCCGGATCGCTGCCATGTTTGCAGTCGCGGAATTTACAGTAGCCGAGGAAAGGACGGAATTCGACAAACCCCTGAGTGATCTGCTCTGGCGCAAGGTGCCACAAGCCGAATTCACGTACGCCGGGGGAGTCGATGACGTCCCCGCCGCGCTGGAAGTGGTACAGGCGCGCCGCGGTGGTGGTGTGCTGGCCCAGACCGGAGTTGTCTGACACTTCATTCACCACGATCTGTTTCTCTTCCGGCGGCAGTAAGGCGTTCAGCAGGCTGGATTTCCCCACACCTGACTGACCGGCGAAAATGCTGATGCGGTCGGTCAGTGCGGTTTCAAATGCAGGCATGCCTTCACCGGTCTGGCTGGAGACTTCGAGTACGCGGTAGTTAATTCTGCGGTAGATATCCATCATACCTTCGACGAACTTACGGCCTTCGTCGTCAAGCAGATCGATTTTATTGAGCACAATCAGCGGCTCAACTTCAACGGTTTCGCACGCCACCAGATAGCGGTCGATGATGTTCAGCGACAGCTCTGGCAAGATGGCGGAGACAATGACGATTTGGTCAATGTTGGCGGCGATTGGTTTCACGCCGTCGTAGAAATCTGGGCGGGTCAGCACGGATGTGCGTTCATGCACTGCTTCAACGATACCTTTGACGCTGGTGTTCTCGCCGGCGCGCCATACAACGCGGTCACCGGTGACCAGAGAACGAATGGTACGGCGGATATTGCAACGGTGCTGGCTGCCGTCGGCCGCTTCAACGTCCGCATGCATCCCGAAACGGCTGATGACAATGCCGTCCTGCGGTTCGCCATGCAGAGAATCGTCCAGCTCTTTGCGTTTGTCGGTCTGAGTCAGACGACGCTGGTGGTTAGTCTGAACGCGACGTTGTTGCCCTTTAGACAGTTTTGATTTAGTCACTGCGCCTCACTTAACTGGCTTTAATCGCTCGGTGCGACCAAAACGACTATGATACCAGCTATTTTATATTAATTGCCCGAATGACGGAGATCTCCGTCAACTCTCTACTTTAACAGGACACATCATGGCTGCTAATGACTCGAACTTAATCTGGATCGACCTCGAAATGACCGGTCTGGATCCTGAACGTGACCGTATTATTGAAATCGCCACGCTGGTGACCGACGCGCATTTAAACATTTTGGCCGAAGGCCCGGTGATGGCTGTGCATCAGTCTGATGCGCAACTGGCGCTGATGGATGACTGGAACGTGCGTACGCACACCGGCAGCGGTCTGGTTGACCGTGTGAAAGCCAGCCCGTTTGATGACAATGCAGCTCAGCTGAAAACCATTGAGTTCCTGCGCGAGTGGGTGCCTGAAGGCAAATCGCCTATTTGTGGCAACAGCGTCGGGCAGGATCGCCGTTTCCTGTTTAAGTACATGCCGGAGCTGGAATCCTATTTCCATTACCGTTATCTGGATGTCAGCACGCTGAAAGAGTTGGCGCGTCGCTGGAAACCGGAAATACTGGGCGGCTTTAAAAAGCAAAATACCCATCAGGCTCTGGATGATATTCGTGAGTCCGTGGCTGAACTGGCGTATTACCGCGAACATTTTATTAATCTCTAAAAATACCTGAAATCTTTTTTATTGCGCCGCGGAACACAAAACCGCCGGGTTTCGCCGCTTAAATCGCCGCTTTGATGGTTTAATCGGCACTTGAACGAAAAATTCATTTTTTTGCTTTCAGGGGGTTGCGGCTAAAAGGATTTCTCGTATAATGCGCACCCCGTACCGATGAAGAATTTCGTTGAGTGCGCAGAGCGGGAATAGCTCAGTTGGTAGAGCACGACCTTGCCAAGGTCGGGGTCGCGAGTTCGAGTCTCGTTTCCCGCTCCAAATTTTTAAGTTGTGAAGATTTAAAGAGTTAAGACGTAAAAAATGCAGTGCCATGCGACGCGGGAATAGCTCAGTTGGTAGAGCACGACCTTGCCAAGGTCGGGGTCGCGAGTTCGAGTCTCGTTTCCCGCTCCAAAAAATTTCAAATGCTGTAAGTTTACAGCCGATGCACCTAGCATCTCAAAGCGGGAATAGCTCAGTTGGTAGAGCACGACCTTGCCAAGGTCGGGGTCGCGAGTTCGAGTCTCGTTTCCCGCTCCAATTTTCTTCTTCAGTACACAATCATTTCCTGCCAGTTCCCCCATGCATAATTCGTGCGTGATTAATACGATCCTTACACGATTTGTAGTAATGTTTTAAACAGACTTATCCACAGGTTTAGCTGTTTTTTTAAACTGTCTGTTTTTTGCACCCTCCATATTGCCAATTTCTAATCACTTGTTTTAAAACAAAATAAATTTATAACGAAACGTTATGGTGATCACTTGCTCTTTTTTTTGCACTTGATTGGCAAAGCATTTTTATTTTTATGCACAGAAAATCTGGCTTTTTAATCTGAGCGCTTCACGACGCGTTATGCATCTCGCGGCAAACCTTTTACCACCGCGCGGATCAGTCGTTTCTGCTGGGATGTTTGCACTTCGACCTGATGTTCACTTCTTCTTTCCACTTGTTGCCGGATGGCCCAGTCGATATGTTCATCGAGCAACACATTTTCGCCTGCCCGTGACTGCAACGCATTCAACACCTCTTCCGAGTACGGCGCATTGCCCAGCGCCACAGAAATATTCCGCAGCCAGCGCAGGTGGCCAATGCGGCGGATGGGTGAGCCTTCGGTAATGCGCAAAAATTTCTCTTCCGTCCAGGCGAACAGCGCTATCAGTTCCGGCGCATGCAGCGCGGCGCGCGGGCTGAAATCCTCTTCATCCGTCAGCTGCGAATAACGGTTCCACGGACAAATCAGCTGACAGTCGTCACAGCCATAGATGCGGTTGCCCATCATTGGCCGGAATTCCTCCGGTATCGCACCTTCCAGCTCGATGGTCAGATAGGAAATACAGCGACGGGCGTCAATGGTATAAGGCGCGACAATAGCGCCGGTCGGGCAGGTGGTGATGCAGGCGACGCACTTTCCACACTTCTCTTCCTGCGGCTGATCGACGGGCAGGGGCAAATCAATCAGCAGTTCGCCGAGGAAAAACCAGGAACCGGATTCCCGGTTCAGAATAAGTGAGTGTTTACCAACCCAGCCCAGTCCGGCTTTCGCAGCCAGAGGGCGTTCCATCACCGGAGCAGAATCGACAAATGGCCGGAATGCCACCTGATGATCAGATTGTTGTTCCGTGCAGTAGGTCTGAATCATGTCGCCAAGCTTTTTCAGGCGCTGACGAAGCACTTTGTGATAGTCACGGCCCAGCGCATAACGGCTGACGTAGCCGAGTTGCGGGTTATTAAGGGTTTTGGCAAAGGCAGCGTTGGCAGGCAAATAGTTCATGCGCACGCTGATCACCCGCAACGTACCGGGCAGCAGTTCATGTGGACGGGCGCGCAACATGCCGTGGCGCGCCATCCAGTCCATCTCGCCATGATATTGTTTATCAAGCCAGTCCTGCAGTCGGGGCTCTTCTGCAGATAAGTCTGTATCGCAGATACCAACCTGCTGGAAGCCTAGCGATTGGCCCCATTGCTTGATATGTTGAGCCAGTTGAACGAGATCGAGAGGGAGTGTCATGACGAACCAACGTGAAAAACGAAACGAGGCGAGTTTACCACATTCCGTCTTTTCTGCTGACTGGCTGCGTCAGAATGAAGGTCACGCCGCGCAGGAAACGGGGATTTCTCTGTTTTCGCTGATGCAGCGTGCTGCACGCGCGGCTTTTTCGCTTGCTCAGCGTGAGTTTCCGCAATCGCGACACTGGCTGATTTTATGCGGCCACGGAAATAACGGTGGCGACGGTTTTGAAATGGCGCGTCTGGCGAAAAGCGCGGGTATACGCGTGACGCTGCTGGCCGTCGAAGGCGGCAAGCCCTTGCCTGACGAAGCGGAAACCGCGCGTCAGGGCTGGCTTAAAAGTGGCGGCATGGTTAACCCGGCGGACTCTGACTGGCCGCACGACGCCGATCTGATTATTGATGGCCTGCTCGGTACCGGTTTATCCTCCGCGCCGCGCGCCCCTTATGACGCGTTGATTGATGCTATCAACGCGTCGTCATTGCCTGTCATCTCTCTGGATATTCCTTCGGGTTTGAATGCGCAAACCGGCCAGGCCGCGGGCAAAGCGGCAGTGGCCACGCACACGATCAGTTTCATTGCCCTGAAGCCGGGTTTACTGACCGGGCAGGCGCGCGATTACACCGGCAAATTACACTGCGATGCCCTGGGGCTGGAAAGCTGGCTGGCTGGACATCGTGCAGTGTTACAACGGCTTGATGCGTCACAATTAAGCACCTGGTTGCACCCGCGACGCCCGTGTTCTCATAAAGGCGATCACGGGCGTTTGTTGGTGATTGGCGGGGATACCGGCTTTGCGGGCGCGATCCGCATGGCGTCGGAAGCCGCGCTGCGTGCCGGAGCCGGATTGGTGCGAGTGCTTACTCACAAAGAACACGCAGGCCCCTTGCTGACCGCCAGACCTGAGCTGATGGTGCAGGAACTCAGCGCGGAGTCGCTTGATGAAGCGCTTGAATGGGCCGACGTGGTGGTGATTGGGCCGGGGCTCGGCCAGAAAGCCTGGGGTAAACAGGCGCTGGAGCGGGTGGCAAAATGCGAGAAACCGGCCTTATGGGACGCCGATGCGCTGAACCTGCTGGCAATCACACCGGAGAAACGGCAAAATCGGGTGCTGACGCCTCATCCTGGTGAAGCCAGCCGTCTGCTCGGTTGTACCGTGAAGGAAATTGAGAGTGACCGCTTACTTTCTGCCAGGAAACTGGTTGAGCAATACGGTGGCGTGGTGGTGCTTAAAGGCGCCGGCACACTGATTGCCACGGAGCAGGGTGAGATGGCCATTGCCGATGTAGGAAATGCCGGTATGGCATCAGGCGGTATGGGCGACGTGCTTTCTGGTATTATCGGCGGCCTGCTCGCTCAAAAACTGAATATATTTGATGCGGCCTGCGCGGGAACGGTGGTTCATGGCGCTGCCGCAGACGAAATCGCCCGGCAGCAGGGAACGCGCGGTATGCTGGCGACTGATCTTTTAGCGGTGATTGCCCCGTTAGTTAATCCAGACCTGAAGAAATAGATATCACTGAATGAATCAACTTAATATCTCATTACCCGACGAAGCGGCGACGCTGCAACTAGGTGCTTCACTGGCGAAAGCTTGCGAGGGCTCAACGGTTATCCATCTCTATGGCGATCTGGGTGCCGGTAAAACCACCTTTAGCCGGGGTTTTCTTCAGGCATTAGGGCATCAGGGTAATGTGAAAAGCCCGACTTACACCTTGGTAGAGCCCTATCAGCTGGAAAATATCGCGGTGTATCACTTTGATTTATACCGTCTTGCCGACCCGGAAGAGCTCGAGTTTATGGGCATTCGCGATTATTTCGCGCAAGACGCCATCTGTCTGGTCGAGTGGCCGCAAAAAGGTGAGGGCGTGTTGCCTGAACCGGATATCGAACTGACGCTGGACTATCAGCCTCAGGGGCGTACGGCGACGCTGGTGGCCGTTTCTGAATCTGGCATAAATTTGCTGCATCGTGTTCAACAGCAAGGATGATCACGCGATGAATTCACGTATCACTTCTCTCTTTTTTACAGCGACGATGTTTTTATCGGCGCTGATGCTTTTTGCCGGACTGACGTCCTCCGCCGTTTTTGCGGCCGGCATGAAAAATATCAATGTTTCAAACGGCCCATCGCAATCTACCGTCACCATTACCTTTGACGGTTCGCCTGATTATTCCTTTTTCCCGCTGCATAATCCTGAACGCGTGGTGATGGATATTCGTCAGGATGGCGTGATGAAAGGTCTACCGCTGACCTTTAACGGACAGAATCTGGTGACGCGCGTGCGCGCCAGTACCCCGCCGAACGCGCAAAGTCAGCGTCTGGTGTTTGAACTGAATCAAAAGGTCAGAACCAACGCCACTAAACAGAAAGATGGCAGCCAGTACACGGTGGTGCTGACCATGAATGCGTCGGCTCCGGCACGCCAGAGCGCGCCGGTTACCGTGGCAACGAACACGCCTTCGCCAAACGCAGGCAGAATAGTCACGCCTTCCGCGAAATCAAATCCGTTTACCAATGATAAAACTACGGTTGCTTCGACGGCCGTGGCGTCAGACAACTCGCGTTCTTCCACGATTTCCACCAGCGACAGCAAAATCATTGTCGCCATTGATGCCGGACACGGCGGGCAGGATCCGGGCGCTATCGGCGCGGGTGGCCTGAAAGAGAAAAACGTGACCATCGCGATTGCCCGTAAATTACAGGCGATTTTAAATGCTGACCCGATGTTCCAGCCGGTATTAACCCGCGACGGCGATTACTTTATTTCCGTGATGGGGCGTTCTGATGTGGCGCGTAAGAAAAATGCCAACGTGCTGGTGTCTATTCACGCCGATGCTGCGCCAAGCCGCAGTGCGCGCGGGGCATCCGTCTGGGTGCTGTCTAACCGTCGCGCCAACAGTGAAATGGGTAACTGGCTCGAGCAGCACGAGAAACAATCCGAACTGCTGGGCGGTGCGGGGGATGTGCTGGCGAATACCGCCTCTGACCCGTATCTGAGTCAGGCCGTGCTGGATTTGCAATTCGGCCATTCACAACGCGTCGGCTATGACGTCGCCACCCGCGTATTGCGCGAACTGCGCAGCGTCGGTTCGTTGCATAAAGCGAAACCTGAGCACGCCAGTTTAGGGGTGTTGCGTTCGCCGGACATTCCTTCCCTGCTGGTGGAAACCGGCTTTATCAGTAACTCAACTGAGGAGCGGCTGCTGGGCAGCAGCGCGTACCAGGATAAAATTGCGAGGGCCATTCACGTCGGTCTGCGTAATTATTTCCAGTCGCATCCGATACAAAACGGCCCAAAGGTCGAAAACCGTCCGCTGCTGGCCTCATCAGCAGCGGCGGTAGACAGTAGCGCAAAGACCAGTAATCAGCCGGGCCCGATTGAAGTGACGGCCGGCGCAGCCGGTGCCACGCAGATCCACAAAGTGACCCGTGGCGAAACACTGACGGGGATTGCGAAAAGTTACGGTACGACCAATGCGGCGCTGCGCGATCTCAACAAACTGAAAAAAGACGGTGTCTGGGTCGGCCAGCGATTGAAAGTTCCCGCAGGTACTCGCACATCTTCTGTCACCGGCGCGTCGGCCTCGACGGCGAAAGCCACGAAAAAACCGTCGAAACATACCGTCAAACGCGGCGATACGCTGTCGGCGATTGCCAGCAAATACGGTGTCAGCATGACGGAAATTAAAACGGCGAACCACATGAAGTCTGGCGAGGTACAGCTCGGCCAAACCTTAACTATTCCACAGTCTTAACGGCGGTCTGACAGACCGCTTTCCACAGGAGCCGCTATGCCGATCAAGGTACTGCCCCCGCAACTGGCTAATCAGATAGCCGCGGGTGAAGTTGTCGAAAGGCCGGCTTCCGTGGTGAAAGAGCTGGTGGAAAATAGCCTTGATGCCGGAGCCACGCGCATTGATATCGATATTGATCGCGGTGGCGCCAAGCTCATCCGTATTCGCGATAACGGCTGCGGAATCGGTAAAGATGATTTAGCGCTGGCGCTGGCGCGTCACGCCACCAGCAAAATTACCTGTCTCGACGATCTGGAAGCGATTCTCAGCCTCGGATTTCGTGGCGAAGCGCTGGCGAGTATCAGTTCTGTTTCACGTCTGATTCTGACCTCACGCACCGCAGATCAAAGTGAAGCCTGGCAGGCTTACGCGGAAGGGCGCGATATGGCGGTGACGGTGAAACCGGCGGCGCATCCGCAGGGCTCGACCGTCGAAGTGCTGGATCTGTTTTACAACACGCCCGCCCGACGCAAGTTTATGCGCACCGAGAAAACCGAATTTACCCATATTGATGAAGTCGTCCGCCGGATCGCTCTGGCGCGTTTTGACGTTTCCGTCAATCTGAGTCACAACGGCAAACTCATCCGGCAGTACCGCGCAGTGAAAGATCCCTCCCAGTCATCGCGGCGTCTGGCCAGCATTTGCAGCCCGACGTTTGTTGAACATGCACTGGAAGTCGAATGGACTCACGGTGATTTGGGGATCCGTGGCTGGGTCGCCGATCCAGCCGGATCGCGCAGTCTCACCGATATGCAATATTGTTATGTGAACAACCGCATGATGAAAGATCGCCTGATTAATCATGCGATCCGTCAGGCATACCAGGATCAGTTAAAAGACGATCAGCAGCCTGCGTATGTGCTGTATCTGGATGTCGATCCGCATCAGGTCGATGTGAATGTGCATCCGGCCAAACACGAAGTGCGGTTCCATCAGTCCCGGCTGGTGCACGATTTTATCTACCAGGCGGTGATGTCGGTATTACAACAGGCCGGCAATCCTGTTCTGGCACAACAGCAGACCCAGGAAGACGCACCGCGTTGGCAACCGGAGAATCGTCAGGCCGCCGGCGGTAATCATTTCTCACAACCCGCAGAAAAACCGGCGAACCCGCAACGTGAAAAGCCAGCAGCGCGTGAGAACGTGTTTCCTGAAACGTCCCGTGCCGGCCATCCGCGCGAACCCATTAGCCACAGCAATGAACCGGCATATAACCGCTCAGAAGGTAAAGCCTATCAACGGTTGTTGCAGCCTTCATCCGACGTATTTTCCTTGCAGGAGCCTGCGCCCGACGCGGCACAGGCCGCTAAGCCGGTAGTGCCGGCGGCTCGTACACTCGCTGAACCGGCTCTGGAATCGCATAGCCAAAGTTTCGGGCGTGTCCTGACGGTGTGTGCGGCAGAATATGCGTTGCTCGAAAGAGGCAAACAACTGGTTATGCTGGCGTTACCTGTCGCCGATCGCTGGCTTAAATGGGCACAGATGACGCCACCTGATGAAGGGTTGCGTCCGCAACCCCTTTTGATTCCGCTGAAGCTGACAGTCAGCAAAGATGAAATTGCCGTGCTTGCAAAAAATCAGCCGCTTTTACAGCATTTTGGTTTAGAAATGTTCAGTGAGTCGCAGCGTGTGACGGTACGCGCAGTACCTTTACCATTACGCCAACAAAATTTACAAAAGTTGATACCCGACCTGTTAGATTACCTTGCTGTTCAGCAGGAGGTGACTTCTGATGCGGTAGCTATGTGGTTTGCCCGCCACTGTGGCTGCGAGCACGAGGTCTGGACCATTTCCCAAGCCATACAATTACTCACGGATGTTGAGCGTCTTTGCCCGCAGTTGGTGAAATCACCTCCGTCCGGACTTCTGCAACCTCTTGATTTACAGCCCGCGCTGGCGGCTTTTAAGCATGATTGATTCTGAAAAACACTCCGCTCCCCCGGCGATCTTTATTATGGGGCCGACCGCATCCGGTAAAACCGCACTGGCGATGTCGCTGGTGAAACATCTTCCGGTTGAACTGATCAGTGTCGATTCCGCACTTATCTATCGCGGAATGGACATCGGTACTGCCAAACCCACAGCGGAAGAGCTGGCGGATGCCCCCCATCGTCTGATTGATATCCTTGATCCTACCCAGGCCTATTCGGCGGCAGATTTTCGAGCTGACGCTTTGCGCGAAATGGCAGAAATAACTGCACGCAATAAGATCCCGTTATTGGTGGGTGGGACTATGCTTTATTTCAAGGCGTTGCTCGAAGGGTTGTCACCTTTACCGCAGGCCGATGCCGCCGTGCGTGAGCGCATTGAAAAGCAGGCGGAAGAGCAGGGCTGGAACGCGTTACACGATCAATTAAGCGAGATCGATCCGGTTGCCGCTATGCGAATTCATCCGAATGATCCGCAGAGACTGTCCAGAGCACTGGAAGTTTTTTATATTTCGGGTAAAACTTTAACGGAACTGACTAAAATTTCGGGTGAAACGTTGCCCTACCGCGTTCACCAGTTTGCGATTGCTCCAACGCGCCGTGAATTATTACATTCGCGGATTGAGGAACGTTTTAGTCAGATGTTGTCCAATGGTTTTGAAGACGAAGTCAGAACGCTGTTAGCTCGGGGCGATTTGCATACGGATTTGCCTTCCATTCGCTGTGTCGGCTATCGCCAGATGTGGTCCTATTTATCTGGTGAATTCGATTACGATGAAATGGTTTATCGTGGTGTTTGCGCGACACGACAGCTGGCCAAACGTCAGATGACCTGGTTACGAGGGTGGGATAACGTCGAATGGCTGGATTCCGAAAAGCCGGACGATGCCTTAAGCCGTGTAATTCAGGTTGTTAGTGCATAGGTTGGGTGATTGTGTACAATTGATCAGTACTCAGCGCGCAAATTTTTTATGTGATTTATTTTCGAGCCGATAGGCTCAAAGTTACAAACAACAAACTAATAAGGAAAAGATAGAATGGCTAAGGGGCAATCTTTGCAAGATCCGTTCCTGAACGCATTGCGTCGTGAACGTGTTCCGGTTTCTATTTACTTGGTGAATGGTATTAAGCTGCAAGGCCAGATTGAGTCTTTTGACCAGTTTGTCATTCTGTTAAAAAATACGGTAAGCCAGATGGTGTATAAACACGCTATCTCCACCGTAGTGCCTTCCCGCCCGGTGTCACATCATAGCAATAATCCAGGTACGGGCAGCACCAACAACTATCATCAAGGCAGTACTCCGTCTGCGCAGCAACAGCCGCAGCAGGAAAACGATGACGCTGAATAAAGCGCAACGTTGGTCAACCACGAAGGGGTTCATAAGTATTCCGATTATGCTTATGCACCCCCGGCTGTCGAATTTAATCCAAATGAGAGGTCGCAAGCTTGTTTGACCGTTATGAAGGCGGCGAACAGGCCGTTCTGGTTCATATCTATTTCTCGCAAGACAAAGACACGGAAGACCTGAGCGAATTCGAATCGCTGGTTTCTTCTGCCGGTGTAGAGGCGCTGCAAGTCGTCACCGGGAGCCGTAAGGCACCGCACCCAAAATACTTTGTCGGTGAAGGAAAAGCCCAGGAAATTGCAGACGCAGTCAAAGCAACGGGCGCTTCTGTTATTCTCTTTGATCACTCGTTATCTCCTGCCCAGGAACGTAACCTGGAAGCATTATGCGAATGTCGCGTTGTCGACCGCACAGGATTGATTTTAGATATCTTTGCCCAGCGGGCACGAACACACGAAGGTAAGTTACAAGTAGAACTGGCGCAATTACGCCACATTGCTACCCGACTGGTTCGTGGCTGGACACACCTTGAGCGTCAGGGGGGTGGCATCGGGGCACGTGGCCCGGGTGAAACCCAGCTCGAAACTGACCGCCGTTTACTGCGTGACAGAATTACCCTGATCCTCAGCCGTCTTGAGAAAGTGGCTAAGCAGCGTGAAACAGGTCGTCGTTCGCGCGTCCGTGCGGATATTCCAACGGTGTCTTTGGTGGGGTATACCAACGCCGGGAAATCCACACTCTTTAACCGTATCACTCAGGCCGATGTTTACGTGGCCAATCAGTTGTTTGCTACGCTGGATCCTACGCTGCGACGCATTATGGTTGCGGATGTCGGGGAAACAGTTTTGGCGGACACCGTAGGGTTTATTCGTCACCTGCCCCATGATTTAGTTGCCGCCTTTAAAGCAACATTGCAGGAAACCCAACAGGCATCTCTGTTATTACATGTCATCGATGCAGCGGACATCCGCGTTCAGGAAAATATTGACGCGGTGAATACGGTGCTGGCAGAGATCGAAGCAGATGAAATTCCTGCGCTGTTAGTGATGAACAAAATAGATATGCTGGATGATTTTGTTCCGCGTATCGATCGCAACGAGGAGAATTTGCCGATCAGGGTGTGGCTATCAGCCGTGACCGGGGAAGGTATTCCGTTGCTCTTTCAGGCATTAACGGAGCGACTCTCTGGCGAAATCGCGCAGCATGAATTGTGCCTGCCGCCGGAAGCAGGACGCCTTCGTAGCCGTTTTTACCAGCTTCAGGCGATAGAAAAAGAATGGATTGAAGAGGATGGTAGTTTTGGTCTTATGGTGCGAATGCCCATTGTTGACTGGCACCGCCTCTGCAAACAAGAGCAGGAACTGGCCAGCTATATCCGCAACCAGAGTCTGTCTGATTTGTCCTGAAGAACACCAATCATAGAATAATGGAGCTATAACATGGCGTGGAATCAGCCCGGTAATAACGGACAGGACCGCGACCCCTGGGGCAGCAGCAATAATAATAGCGGCAACTCTGGTGGAAATTCTGGTGGTAATAATGACAACAAAGGCGGCCGAAATCAGGGGCCACCTGACCTGGATGATATCTTCCGTAAACTCAGCAAAAAGCTGGGCGGTTTCGGTGGAAAAGGTTCAGGCAACAACAATAACAACGGCACGCCATCGGGTTCCGGTCACGGAATGAGTGGTAGCCGGATAGCTGGCATCGCGGTCGCCGCGGTGGTGGTTATCTGGGCTGCAACTGGCTTCTATACCATTAAAGAAGCCGAGCGTGGCGTGGTCACCCGTTTTGGAAAGTTCAGCCATCTGGTTGAACCGGGCCTGAACTGGAAGCCAACCTTCATCGATCAGGTCCGCGCAGTGAACGTAGAATCGGTACGTGAACTGGCCGCGTCTGGCGTGATGCTGACGTCTGATGAAAACGTGGTGCGTGTCGAGATGAACGTACAGTACCGCGTGACCGACCCTGAAGCCTATCTGTTCAGCGTCGCCAACCCTGACGACAGCCTGAGCCAGGCAACGGACAGCGCATTACGTGGTGTTATCGGTAAATACACGATGGATAAAATCCTGACTGAAGGCCGTACCACCGTGCGTAGTGACACCCAACGCGTACTGGAAGAAACCATTCGTCCTTACAAAATGGGTATTACCATTCAGGACGTCAACTTCCAGACGGCGCGTCCGCCTGAAGAAGTCAAAGCCTCCTTCGATAACGCGATTGCTGCCCGTGAAAGGGAACAACAGTCTATTCGTGAAGCAGAAGCTTACGCTAACCAAATCCAGCCTCTGGCAAACGGTGAAGCACAGCGCCTGCTTGAAGATGCGAAAGCTTATAAAGACCGTACCGTGCTTGAAGCGCAGGGTGAAGTTGCCCGCTTTGCAAAACTGTTGCCTGAATATAAAGCCGCGCCGGAAATTACCCGCGAGCGTCTGTATATCGAGACAATGGAAAAAGTTCTCAGTCACACCCGTAAAGTTCTGGTGAGTGACAAAGGGAACAACCTGATGGTGTTACCTCTTGATCAAATGCTGCGTGGCACTAATCCAGCCGCCAATGATACCAAGAGTGATGAAACAGGTTTGTTGCCTTCCGTTCCGGGTTTAACTGGCAATAATGGCAAAAGCAGTGCCGATAACAGCAGTTCCCGTTCGTCTGGCAGTGTCATGGATCAGCGTCGTGTGAATGCACAACGTGACGATACACTTCGCGTAGGGAGAGAATAACAATGCGTAAGTCCATTTTACTTATCGTCGTTGTGGTGCTGGTGGCGCTTTATGCTTCACTGTTCGTCGTTCAGGAAGGCCAGCGTGGCATCGTGCTGCGTTTCGGCAAAGTCCTGCGTGACAACGATAACAAACCTCTGGTGTACGCGCCGGGCCTGCATTTTAAAGTTCCTTTCGTGGAATCCATTAAAATGCTCGACGCACGTATTCAGACTATGGATAACCAGGCTGACCGTTTCGTTACCAGCGAGAAGAAAGACTTAATCGTCGATTCTTACCTGAAATGGCGTATCAGCGATTTCAGCCGTTACTATCTGGCTACGGGCGGCGGTGACGTCTCTCAGGCTGAAATTCTGCTGAAACGTAAATTCAGTGACCGTCTGCGTTCTGAAATCGGTCGTCTTGATGTGAAAGACATCGTGACCGATTCCCGTGGTCGTCTGACGATGGATGTGCGTGATGCACTGAACACCGGTAGCGTCGGCGATGAGCCTGAAGCGACCACAGAAGCCGATGATGCTATCGCTTCTGCAGCAAAACGTGTTGAGCAGGAAACCAAAGGCAAACAGCCTGCGGTGAACCCGAACAGCATGGCCGCGCTGGGTATTGAAGTGGTCGATGTGCGTCTGAAACAGATCAACTTGCCGGAAGAAGTGTCCAGCGCGATTTACGATCGTATGCGTGCTGAGCGTAATGCAGTTGCATTGCGTCACATCTCTCAGGGTAAAGAAGAAGCCACCAAGATTCAGGCTGCGGCGGATTACGAAAGAACCCGTACTGTTGCAGAAGCGGAACGTACTGCACGTATTACCCGCGGTGAAGGCGATGCTGAAGCGGCGAAACTGTTTGCTGATGCATTCAGCCAGGATCCTGACTTCTATGCATTCATTCGTAGCCTGCGTGCTTACGAGGCCAGCTTCAAGAGCGGTAACGATGTCATGGTGTTAAGCCCTGACAGCGATTTCTTCCGTTTCATGAAGTCACCTGAAAAAAATAAATAATTGCTGATGCAATTTCCAAAAGGCCCTGCGGGGCCTTTTGTCTTTTCTAAAACCCTGCTGTTTTAAATCAGGGGAAGCAAAGAGAAACACTGACCATGAATTCCACTATTTTGCTGGCGCTGGCATTAGTTTTAGTTCTTGAAGGCCTGGGGCCGATGATTTATCCAAAATCATGGAGAAAAATGATCCTGGCTCTGGCAAATCTTCCGGACCCGGTTTTACGCCGTTTTGGAGGGGCACTTGTGGTTGCCGGCTTCGTAATTTACTACATGTTGCGTGGTCGTCTGGGTGGCTGAGCTTTTGTTACATCCCTTGTGTCACGTCTGGCAGAGACGAGTAGCACGCAATTGAAATTTTTCCCGCAAACGTGTGCTAAAAGTACTGGAAAGCACAGAATGAGATGTTAGAATCCTTTTTTAAGCAACCTGGTGATTCTTGAGATGGGTAAGAACGTCGTCGTACTCGGCACTCAATGGGGTGATGAAGGGAAAGGCAAGGTCGTAGACCTGCTTACTGAACGGGCTAAATATGTTGTGCGCTATCAGGGCGGTCACAACGCCGGTCACACTCTGGTTATCAACGGTGAAAAAACCGTTCTTCATTTAATTCCTTCTGGCATTCTGCGTGAAAATGTCACCAGCATCATCGGTAACGGTGTTGTTCTGGCGCCTGACGCCTTAATGAAAGAAATGGGCGAACTTGAAGCTCGTGGCATCCCTGTACGCGAACGTCTGTTACTCTCTGAAGCCTGCCCGCTGATCTTGCCTTACCATGTCGCATTAGACATGGCGCGCGAAAAAGCGCGTGGCGATAAAGCTATCGGTACCACCGGTCGCGGCATCGGTCCTGCTTATGAAGATAAAGTTGCCCGTCGCGGTCTGCGCGTAGGTGATCTCTTCAACAAAGAAACTTTCGCTATCAAGCTGAAAGAAATCATCGATTATCATAACTTCCAGCTGGTCAACTACTACAAAGTAGAAGCCGTTGATTTCCAGAAAACGTTAGACGATGTCATGGCTATCGCCGACATCCTGACCGCAATGGTCGTTGACGTGTCTGAGCTGCTGGATGGCGCGCGTAAGCGTGGCGATCTGATCATGTTTGAAGGCGCGCAAGGCACGCTTCTGGACATCGACCACGGGACTTATCCGTACGTAACCTCTTCCAACACCACCGCGGGCGGCGTCGCTACCGGTTCTGGTATTGGTCCACGTTATGTCGATTATGTACTGGGTATCGTAAAAGCCTATTCCACCCGCGTGGGTGCAGGTCCGTTCCCGACTGAACTGTTCGATGAAACGGGCGAGTTCCTGCGTAAGCAAGGTAACGAGTTTGGCGCGACCACGGGTCGTAGCCGTCGTTGCGGCTGGCTGGACATCGTTGCTGTGCGTCGTTCTGTGCAGATTAACTCCCTGTCTGGTTTCTGTCTGACCAAACTGGACGTGCTGGACGGTCTGAAAGAAGTGAAGCTGTGTATCGGTTACCGTATGCCTGATGGCCGCGAAATGACCACCACTCCGCTGGCAGCAGAAGGCTGGGAAGGTATCGAGCCAATTTACGAAATCATGCCAGGCTGGACCGAAACGACCTTTGGTGTGAAACAAGTAGATAAACTGCCACAAGCGGCACTTAACTACATCAAACGCATCGAAGAGCTGACCGAAGTGCCGGTTGATATCATTTCAACAGGCCCTGACCGTAGCGAAACCATGATTCTGCGTGACCCGTTTGATGCATAACAGCGCGAGCTGAGTATGTAAAAACGTCATAACCGGGCAAATTTGCCCGGTTTATTTTTTTCTGCCTGTCTGCGCTTGTTTACTTCCCATAAAGCATCCACTATTTAAATGATTAGCCGCAAACTTGCAGGCTGGTTTATCATCATTGTGCTTTCTTAAAAAAATCAATTTTTCCCTTCGTCTCGGTCGACGCGGGAAGAGCGGGTAAAAAACTACCCAGAGGTATGTGTGCAGTTAACGAGTTTTACTGATTATGGTTTGAGAGCGTTGATTTATATGGCGTCGTTGCCTGACGATCAGATGACCAATATCTCGCAGGTTACCGATGTTTACGGTGTTTCGCGAAACCACATGGTGAAAATCATTAATCAGTTAAGCCGCGCAGGTCTGGTCACCGCCGTTCGCGGCAAGAACGGTGGCATAAAGCTGGGTAAACCGGCACAAACAATCCGCATTGGCGATGTGGTTCGCGAACTCGAGCCGCTTTCACTGGTCAACTGTGACAGTGATTTTTGCCACATCACGCCCGCATGCCGGCTAAAACAAGTCCTGCACACTGCTGTAGAACATTTTCTTGATGAGCTGAATCAGTACACTCTGGCCGATATGGTCAAAGATAACTCGCCGCTCTATAAATTATTGCTTGTTGAATGAAAGACTCTCAACAAACTGCTGATGGCAACGGAGGAACCGCTATGTCACAAGATCCATTCCTGGAACGAGAAGCAGAAAAATACGACTCACCTATTCCCAGCCGTGAATTTATTCTGGAACACCTCGCGAAACGTGAAACACCAGCCAGCCGGGAAGAAATCGGTAACGAACTGAATTTGTCTGGTGAAGAGGCGCTGGAAGCCTTGCGCCGTCGACTGCGCGCCATGGAGCGTGATGGTCAACTGGTCTTTACGCGCCGCCAGTGTTACGCACTGCCTGAACGCCTGGATTTGCTGAAAGGCACGGTCATCGGTCATCGCGACGGTTACGGATTCCTGCGCCTTGAAGGCGTGAAGAAAGATGACGTCTACCTGTCTGCTGAACAAATGAAAATGTGCATCCACGGCGACGTGGTACTGGCACAGCCGGTCGGCACCGACCGTAAAGGCCGCCGCGAAGCGCGCATCGTGCGTGTGCTGGTGCCGAAAATGAGCCAGATCGTGGGCCGTTACTTTACTGATGCCGGCGCCGGTTTTGTCGTCCCGGACGACAGCCGTCTGAGCTTCGATATTCTGATCCCCTCCGACGCCATCAATGGTGCGCGCATGGGATATATGGTCGTGGTCGAGCTGACTCAGCGTCCGACCCGCCGTACCAAAGCGGTCGGTAAAATCGTCGAAGTGCTGGGCGATAAAATGGGTACCAGCATGGCGGTGGACATCGCACTGCGCACCCATGAAATTCCGCACGTCTGGCCGCCGCAGGTTCTGAAACAGGTCGAAGATCTGAGTGAACAGGTGCCGGAAGAAGCGAAAAAAGGCCGCGTGGATTTACGCAGTCTGCCGCTGGTCACCATCGATGGTGAAGATGCCCGCGATTTCGATGACGCCGTGTACTGTGAGAAAAAACGTGGTGGCGGCTGGCGTCTCTGGGTGGCGATTGCTGACGTCAGTTATTACGTCCGTCACGGCACAGCGCTTGACGATGAAGCACGCAGCCGCGCGACGTCTGTGTATTTCCCGTCGCAGGTAGTCCCGATGCTGCCGGAAGTGCTGTCTAACGGCCTGTGTTCCCTGAACCCGCAAGTGGACCGTCTGTGTATGGTCTGTGAGATGACTATCTCCGCGCAGGGCAAGCTGACCAGTTCTAAATTCTATGAAGCGGTGATGAGTTCTCACGCCCGTCTGACGTACAACAAAGTCTGGCGCATCATTGATGGTGACCAAGAGCTGCGTGAGCAATATTCGCCGCTGGTCAAACATCTGCAAGAACTGCATACCATGTACAAAATGCTCGATCAGGCGCGTGCCGAGCGTGGAGGTATCGCCTTCGAAACCGAAGAGGCGAAGTTCATTTTCAACGCCGAACGTCGTATCGAACGTGTTGAGCCCACCGTGCGTAACGATGCACACAAACTGATTGAAGAGTGCATGATCCTCGCTAACATCGCGGCGGCGCGTTTTGTTGAAAAACATAACGAACCCGCGCTGTTCCGTGTTCATGACCGTCCAAGCGATGATCACATCTCCGCGCTGCGAAGCGTGCTGGGTGAACTGGGTCTGGTGATGGGCGGCGGCCTCAAGCCTGAGCCGAAAGATTATGCCCAGATTATGGATGAACTGGCGGATCGTCCTGACCGCGAAATGCTGCAAACTATGCTGCTGCGTTCGATGAAACAGGCGATTTATGATCCGGAAAACCGGGGTCACTTCGGTCTGGCGCTGGCGTCATACGGCCACTTTACGTCGCCAATCCGCCGTTATCCGGATCTGGCATTGCATCGCGCAATCAAATATCTGCTGGCGAAAGAGCACGGCACGCTGAAAGAACGCTGGACGCCAACCGGTGGCTGGCACAGTGATTACGAAGACATGTTGCAGCTGGGCGAGCATTGTTCGATGGCAGAACGCCGCGCCGACGAAGCCACCCGCAACGTGGCTGACTGGCTGAAATGCGACTTTATGCAAGATCACGTCGGTGAAGTCTTTACCGGCACCATCGCCAGCGTGACCGGTTTTGGTTTCTTCGTGCGTCTGAACGATCTGTTCATCGACGGTCTGGTGCACGTCTCCTCACTGGACAACGATTATTACCGTTACGACAACATCGGACAGCGTCTGGTGGGCGAATCTTCCGGCGCGGTTTACCGCCTGGGTGATACGGTTGAAATTCGTGTTGAAGCCGTGCATATGGACGAGCGTAAAATCGACTTCGCTCTGGTTTCCAGCACCCGTAAAGCACGTGGTGAAGGCAAAACCGCACGCGATCGCGCGAAACAAGGAGGGGAGCGCTCCATGCGTTCCACGGCGCCCGCCAATGCAGGACGTCGTCGCACAGGCAAGAAAGGCGCTAACTTCGAGCCGGACAGCGCGTTCCGTAAAGACGATGCGAAGCCTGCTAAGCCGAAGAAAGAAAAAGCGGTGAGTGCAGTCGGTAAAGACGGCAAGCCGAAGAAAGCTAAAAAGCCGTCTGACCAGACGCAGAAAATCGCTTCCGCGACCAAAGCCAAGCGCGCGAAGAAAAAACCTGCGCAAAGCTGACGGTCACGCGTCTGCACTAACGGGCGGTCATTTATTCACTGATGCTTTTTTCAGTCGATGATAGAATCGCCCGCAATCCTTCGTTAAATTGCGGACAGCATGCTGTCCGCAAGTCTATTTTAAAGAGCATCATGAGCGAAATTATCTACGGTATTCATTCCGTTAAAGCTTTACTCGACAACGATCCGCAACGCTTTCTGGAAGTTTTCATTCTGAAAGGCCGCGATGATAAACGTCTGAAACCGCTGATCGACGAACTGGAAGCCAGCGGGATTGTTATTCAGGTCGCGAACCGTCAGTGGCTGGATGAAAAATCCGAGGGTGCCGTACACCAGGGGATTATCGCGCGCGTTCGTGAAGGCCGTCAGTATCAGGAAAACGACCTGCCAGCGCTGCTGGAAAGTCTCGAATCCCCGTTCCTGCTGGTCCTGGACGGCGTGACTGATCCGCATAACCTCGGTGCATGTCTGCGTACCGCAGATGCGGCAGGTGTTCACGCGGTGATCGTTCCCCGTGACCGTTCTGCCAAACTGAACGCGACCGCCAAAAAAGTCGCCAGCGGTGCGGCTGAAAACGTGCCGTTGATCAACGTGACCAACCTGGCGCGCACGCTGCGCGTTTTACAGGAACACAATGTCTGGATCGTCGGTACCGCCGGTGAAGCCGATCACGACCTGTATCAGAGCAAAATGACCGGCCCGATGGCGCTGGTGATGGGGGCAGAAGGTGAAGGTATGCGCCGTCTGACCCGTGAACATTGTGATGAGTTGATCAGTATTCCGATGGCGGGCAGCGTGTCTTCACTGAACGTCTCTGTGGCGACCGGTGTCTGTCTGTTCGAAGCCGTGCGCCAGCGTGGTCTGAAGAAGAGCTGATTTCAGTTTCTTTAGCTGTGCCTTCAACGGGAGCCTTCGGGCTCCCGTTTGCATTCCTGTCTTTGTGATCTGCCCGCCTGTTAATTCCCCGATTTTTACCATACTGATGCCATGTCCTTTAAAAGGAGCAGGCGATGAACTGGGAAACACACCGGGTTTTCAATCAGCCCAAACCGTTGAGCAACAGCAATTTATTTCTGTCCGATACTCCGCTTCGTGAGGCTGTTATGCGGCATCAGGCCGGATGGGACGCCGATGTGCTGGCCTCTCTGGGGCAGCAGTTAGGTTCCGCGGAGTCGCTTGAGCTTGGCCGGCTGGCCAATGCCAATCCGCCCGATCTTCTGCGATATGACACCACCGGCGAGCGGATCGATGATGTGCGTTTTCATCCGGCGTGGCATTTGCTGATGCAGGGGTTAATCGCTAACCGCGTACACAATCTGCCGTGGCAGGAAGATGCGCGAATCGGTTCGACGGTGTCGCGCGCTGCACGGTTTATTCTCCATGCGCAGGTTGAGGCCGGGACGCTGTGCCCGGTGACCATGACTTACGGCGCTGTCCCGCTGCTACAAGAATATTTACCCGCAGAATTTCGTGGCTGGATGAAACCGTTGTTATCCGACCGCTACGATCCGCATCTGCAATCCGGCGATCAGAAAAAAGGCGTGCTGATCGGCATGGGCATGACGGAAAAACAGGGCGGATCGGATGTGATCAGCAACACCACGCGGGCGAGCGCGCTGGAAGGACGGGGCAGCGGCAAACCCTATCATCTGGTCGGGCATAAATGGTTTTTCTCGGTGCCGCAAAGTGATGCGCATCTGGTGCTGGCGCAGGCCGATGGCGGGCTTTCCTGCTTTTTCCTGCCGCGCGTATTGCCGGACGGCGAGCGCAACGCCGTGCGGATTGAGCGCCTGAAAGACAAACTGGGCAATCGCTCCAACGCCAGCAGCGAAGTGGAGTTTCAGAATGCCACCGGCTGGCTGCTGGGCGAAGAGGGCGAAGGGGTCCGCCATATCCTGAAAATGGGCGGTCATACGCGCTTTGACTGCGCGCTGGGCAGCCACGCCATGATGCGGCGGGCGCTGTCGGTGGCGTTATACCATGCGTTTCAGCGTCAGGTTTTCGGCAAGCCGCTGATCGAACAACCGCTGATGCGCCAGACGCTGAGCCGCATGGCGCTGCAACTGGAAGGGCAAACCTTGTTACTGATGCATCTCGCCGCCGCTTCGGGTGAACAAAATCACTCCGCCGGACAACTGCTTTGCCGGTTGCTGACGCCCGCCGCAAAATTCGAGATCTGTCGTCAGGGCATGCCTTTTGTCGCCGGGGCGATGGAAGTGCTGGGTGGGATTGGGTATTGCGAAGACAGCGAGTTGCCGCGTTTATACCGTGAAATGCCCGTCAACAGCATCTGGGAGGGCTCGGGCAACATTATGTGCCTTGATATATTACGTACGCTTCGCAAGCTGCCAGCCAGCGGAGAGATGCTGCAACAGCTGCTGCATCATGCGCGGGGACAAAACCGGGTATTTGATCGCGCCGCCCGTCAGTTTCTGCAACGCCTGCGCCAGCCGGAGGAAGCGCAGGGCCGGTGGCTGACCGGCCAGTTATGTCAGTTGCTGACGGCGACGCAGATGCTGGAATTTGCATCACCGCCAATGGCCGATGCCTGGTGCCGGATGGTGCTCGATCCGCGCGGCGAAACGTTGCTGCCGGAGCGGTTGTGTCAGTTGCTGATCAACCGGGCAATTGGCGCAGAGTAGGGCTGAAACCGGCGTCTCAACGGTAAAGCGTGGCCTGGGAATACCAGCGTCCGGGCACAATGGTTTCACTGTTAAACATGATGACGTAATAGCGTGCGCCCGCTTCATCGGCTTTGCGCTGAATTTCTGCTTCTGCATCCATCGGGCTGCCAATGACATCTGCGGTGATACTGCCGATTTTGGTCAGTGTGGACGTTTGAGCACGGGTGATTTCCTGCGCGTTGGCCGCTGGCGCAGGCGGAGGAACCGGCGTGGTTTTCATCAGGTTACTGCAACCGCTAAGCGCTGCCAGTAAAAGCAGGGCGGCAGGGATTCGGAGGGATTTCATCGTGATATCCGGTAAAAGGGCGATAGCGTAAGTGTAGCCCTTTCACCGGTCTGCTGGCGAGTTTGCGCGGCGTTTATTGCCGCGCCCTGCACGTCCTAACGTTCGGAAATCTTAAACACGCTGACCAGTTGAGAAAGATGGCGACCCTGTTCACTGAGCGCGGCGGCCGTTTGCTGTGAGTTTTCCACCAGCGTGGCGTTCTCCTGCGTCGCTTTGCCAATCTGCATGATGGCGATGTTCACCTGAGAAATCCCTGACGACTGTTCGTGCGAAGCGATATCAATATCGCTCATCAGCACTTTTACCTGACGGATCCCCTGCAGGATATGGTTCATGTTCGACTGCGTTTTGGCCGCACTCAGATGGCCTTCTTCCACTTTACTCAGGGAATCTGCCACCAGATTTTCAATCTCTTTCACCGCATTCGAACTGCGCTGTGCCAGTGCCCGGACTTCTGACGCCACCACGGCGAAGCCGCGCCCGTGCTCACCGGCACGCGCGGCTTCCACGGCAGCGTTCAGCGCCAGAATGTTGGTCTGGAAGGCGATACCCTCAATGACCGTGGTAATGGCCGCGATACGGGTAGAGGCGTGCCGGATAGCTTCCATACTTTCAACGGACTGATCTACCGCATCGGCGCCGACGGTGGCGGCTTTATCGGTCTGTTGCACCAGCCGGGTGGCCTGTGTGGCGTTATCCGCTGTGTTCTGAACCGTGGCGGTGATCTGCTCCATGCTGGCCGACGTTTCTTCCAGGCTGCTGGCCTGAGTGCCGATCTGCTGGTTTATCTGATCGCTGTCTGAGGAGAGCGCCTGGGTGTTGTGCATGATTTCAGATGACACCTGACGCACTTCGCCGACGATTTTCTCCAGTCCGTGTCCGATGCCGTCGATGGCGTGCATCAGCGCACCAATTTCGTCAACGCGCCGGGTTTGTGCCCGCGCACGCAGATCGCCGCTGGCATACTGCTGAGCGATGTGGACGACGTCGCTGAGTGGACGGCTGACCAGCTTACGCGTCAGCCAGATGAACAGTGCGGCAAAACAGGCCAGTGCCAGCAGGCTTATCATCAGGAAATGGTTACGCGTGCGGGTCACCTGTTCCATCAGGCTGTCTTTGTCCGTGCTGCCGACCACCACCCAATGCCAGGCGGGGACGTTGGCATAAACGATAAATTGCTGATGCTGACTGGCGGCGTCGGTGTATTCACGTTCACCGCGCGATTGCGACATCACCTGTTCCAGCACGCCCTCTGGCCATGCCGGGGTTTTTCCTTCCTCGGTGGCATGAACCAGATATTTCCCCAGATCCTTGCCTGGCGCGCTGTTAAGCACGAAGAAATAGCCCTGCTCGCCGATGCGTTTGGAGAGGATCTTCGCCCGCATGTCCGCGTATTCTGACGTGATATCCACGCCCACAAACAGAATGCCAATCACGCTGCCTTGCGCATCGCGTACCGGCTGATATTTAGTGATGTATTTTTTGCCGAACAGCGTCGCCAGCCCGCTGAAGGATTCGCCTGCCATGATTTTTGCATAAGCCGGGCTGGTGTTGTCGAGCAAGGTACCGATGGCGCGGGTGCCGTCCTGCTTTTTGAGGGACGTCGTCACGCGGATGAAATCATCGCCACGGCGGGCGAAAATGGTGGAAATCGCGCCGGTGCGCGCCAGAAAATCATCGGGGATTTTACTGTCCAGATTCAGCGGATTGCCGCCCGCTTTGATAACCGGTGCAGACTGTTCACCGATAATCACCGGGTTGCCGGTATCCAGTTCAAAATTTTCCGGCAGGAAATGGCTGAACAGGCGCGTATAACTGTCTACTTCGGCGTTAAGACTGGCGTTGTACATTTCTATCATGTCCACCACGCCGGTCACCTGCTCGGAAATGGCGTTAACCGCCAGTTCATTGACCTGCCTGCCAGCGGAATGCGTCAGTGACAAGGTGAAAATAATAAATAAGAGGCCGACCAGCAGGGAGGCGAAACTTGCCAGTTTTGCCCCTATGCTCCATCGGCGAAATGAGCGTTTTGATGCCGTTTTCATGGGGTTTCCCGTTAATTTTCGATAGCGCACTAACGGCGTAAAAACGGAAAGGATTAATGATCAAATGTAACCACTTATTTCAATAAAAATTGATCTGAATCAATGAAATAATTATGAATGTATGAATTTGAATTAAGGCCGGTGAGAAGAATATGGCCGATATGAAGTAACCGGTTATAAATCATACGAAAAAGGTTGTAGTCGCCGGTTTTCAGACCCGTAGAATGTCGGTTCGCACTGAGGCCGACATTTTTTTCCATATGCGCAGGGGAAGTTACGATGGTTGAGATGTATGAAGAGAATATTGAAGGGATCCAGGTGATTCATGCCGTGCCTGCCGGACAGTATCAGCAGCAGCTTCCGACAATTTTTTTCTATCACGGCTTTTTATCCTCCAAAGAGATGTACTCGTATTTCGGCTATACGCTGGCGAAGGCCGGTTTTCGCGTCATTCTGCCGGATGCACTCATGCACGGTGCCCGTGCAGAAAGTGACGAAGCCAAATGCGTGGCCCATTTCTGGCGTATTTTACAAAACAACGTAGAAGAGCTGGCGATGCTGAAGGAATTGTTTGTCGGACGCGGTCTGGCGGATCCGCAACGCCTGGGCGTCGGCGGGGTATCGATGGGCGGAATGACCACCATGGCCGCGCTGGTGAAATACCCGTGGGTGAAGGTTGCGGCAAATCTGATGGGGTCGGGCTACTTTTCGCGTTTATCACATCATCTTTTCCCTGCATTTACCGCCGGTGACACAGCACAGCGCGACGTTTTTGAACGTGATGTTGCTCCGCTACTTAGCCTGGATGTCACCGGTAAAACGGCATTATTCGCCGATAAACCGCTGTTTGTCTGGCACGGCGAGCAGGACGACGTGGTGCCGTTTGGCGAAAGCCTGCGGTTGCAACAGGAACTGGCTGCCAGCGAAGCGACCGCCAATCTGACCTTCATTTCTGAGTCTGAGGCGAAGCATAAAGTCACGGTGCACGCACTGTCAGAAGCCACCGCTTTCTTCGCTCAAAAGCTGTAGAGAAATTAATCTGCCTTTCTCCTTGAGTTTCACAGTGGCTGTACATATAATTGCGCGTCATTTTTTCGACCGCACACATAACACGTTCCTTGCTTCCATGGGCCGCGGTTGACCCTGACAGGAGGCTGAATAATCCGTAAGGAGCAATTCTATGCGTCATTACGAAATCGTATTTATGGTACACCCTGACCAAAGCGAACAGGTTCCGGGCATGATCGAGCGTTACAGTGCAGTAATCACTAACGCTGCTGGTCAGATTCACCGTCTGGAAGACTGGGGCCGCCGTCAACTGGCTTACCCGATCAACAAACTGCACAAAGCTCACTACGTTCTGCTGAACGTTGAAGCCCCGCAGGAAGCGATCGATGAGCTGGAAACAAACTTCCGCTTCAACGACGCCGTTATCCGTAGCATGGTTATGCGTACTAAACACGCGGTAACTGAAGCATCTCCAATGGTTAAAGCGAAAGACGAACGTCGTGATCGTCGTGAAGATTTCGCTGAAGCTAATGATGATGCTGAAGCTGGGGATTCTGAAGAGTAATTGCCGTGACGGCGAATCGTCTGGTGTTGTCCGGCACAGTGTGCAAGACCCCCATTCGTAAAGTCAGTCCTTCGGGTATTCCTCACTGCCAGTTCGTGCTAGAGCATCGCTCGCAGCAGCAGGAAGCCGGATTTAACCGACAAACATGGTGCAGAATGCCTGTGGTTGTCAGTGGACAAGCGTCACAAGCATTAACTCACAGTATAACGGTCGGCACGCAACTCACTGTTTCTGGATTCATTAGTTGCCATCAAGGGCGCAATGGACTGAACAAAGTGGTGTTACATGCCGAGCAGATTGAATTGATAGATTCTGGAGACTAGCCTAATGGCACGTTATTTCCGTCGTCGCAAGTTCTGCCGTTTCACCGCGGAAGGCGTTGTAGAGATTGATTACAAAGATATCGCTACGCTGAAAAACTACGTTACCGAAAGCGGTAAAATTGTCCCGAGCCGTATTACCGGTACTCGTGCAAAATACCAGCGCCAGCTCGCTCGTTGTATCAAGCGCGCTCGCTACCTTTCTTTGTTGCCATATACTGATCGTCATCAGTAATAGGCCACTGTCCATAAACGACTTTGAGAGGTTAAGGTAATGCAAGTTATTCTGCTTGATAAAGTAGCAAACCTGGGCAGCCTGGGTGATCAAGTTAACGTTAAAGCGGGCTATGCTCGTAACTTCCTGGTACCACAGGGCAAAGCTGTTCCTGCTACCAAGAAAAACGTTGAGTTCTTCGAAGCACGTCGTGCTGAACTGGAAGCCAAACTGGCTGACGTTCTGAACGCTGCTGAAGCTCGTGCAACTAAAATCAACGAACTGGGTTCAGTCACCATCGCGTCTAAATCAGGCGACGAAGGCAAACTGTTCGGCTCTATCGGTACTCGCGATATTGCTGATGCAGTGACTGCAGCTGGCGTTGAAGTTGCAAAAAGCGAAGTTCGTTTGCCGAATGGCGTTCTGCGTACCACTGGTGAACACCAAGTTGAGTTCCAGGTACACAGCGACGTATTCGCTAAACTGAATGTCGTTGTGGTTGCTGAAGCGTAATAACGCTGAAGTTAACCCTGAGACGCCGGCCTAGTGCCGGCGTTTTGCTTTTCTGCATCAGGGAATGCTGAGCCCACAAGCATTAAGAACGGGCGGAGTATTTCAGTGGCGAACCCTTTACTGAATTCACTCAGTTTTCGCGCTGAAAACTGCCGTCTGACTGACGGGTAAACGTCACGGTGACGTTCTGTTCCGTCGTGACCTGCAATGCCTTCACTACACCCTGAGCATCGCGCTGTATCTTCACTTCCTGTCCTGTTTTCAATGTACTCAGCGGTTTCTCCGCGCCCTCTACCCGCGCCATTGAAAACACATCGTTCACAGCCATATTGTTATCGCGGAACAGCTGCGCCAGCGTCTGGCCAGACTGCACCTGATAGCTACGCCATGTGCCGCCGTTGTCATTACTCTGCGGCTGCACAGGTTCCGGCTGCGCCATTTGCGTGGTACGGCCCTGATCGTTGCGCAAATCGGCCTGCATCGGGATGCTGGTCGGCTGTTGCGGTTGTGACGGCGCGTAAGTATTTTCCGGCGTATACGGCCACAGCAGTGCCAGAAGAATGACCAGCACAGCCAAAATAATGCCGCGACGATGTGGGTAAGGGAGTGGCGACATCCAGTGGAAGCCGTCGCTTATGTGCCAGATCCTGCTCAGCAACGTTTTGCCTCTGGTTGCAGCAGACGTTCCGGTTTCAGTTTCAGCAGAAGTGATTTCACTTTCGCTTTCGCTCTGCGGTGCTGTCGTGTCTCGCATCGGCCTTTTCATAATGGCAATCCAGGATCTCAACATGGGTTGATAAATACGGATGGCTTTCCTTCTCCTGGGCGGGATTCTGCCCATGACGACCTCTCTTGTTAACTGTCGCATTTTCGACTGTCTGTTGCTGCCTAGTATAGCTGTTTAACTGCTTGATGCGGAAAGGGACAAAGCATAAATATCATCCAAACGATGCGCTAAATGGCGTCAAATGCGAAAAATTTATCGAAAAGTGGGATGAACTGCGCCCGCCGTCATGTTGGCTCACAGAGGATTTTACCCAAAAGCTTTGCGCTGCTATGCTGCGCCTTCGACATTTTTAAGAGCTAAGGAAAATTCATGACTACCCCTTCATTTGACAGCGTAGAAGCGCAGGCAAGTTACGGTATCGGCCTGCAGGTCGGTCAACAGTTGCAGGAATCAGGTTTGCAGGGCTTAGAGCCTGACGCACTGCTGGCAGGCTTACGCGACGCGCTGGAAGGGAATACGCCAGCCGTTCCTGTTGACGTGGTTCACCGCGCACTGCGTGAAGTCCATGAACGTGCTGATGCTGTTCGTCGTGAACGTCAGGAAGCACTGGCTGTTCAGGGGCAGGAATTCCTGGCTCAGAACGTACAGCGCGAAGGCGTGAGCAGCACCGAGTCCGGTCTGCAATTCTCTGTGATTACCCAGGGCGAGGGCGCTATTCCGGGCCGTCAGGATCGTGTACGCGTTCACTACACCGGTAAACTGATCGACGGTACTGTCTTCGACAGCTCCGTACAGCGTGGCGAACCGGCTGAATTCCCGGTTAACGGCGTAATCGCAGGCTGGATCGAAGCACTGACCCTGATGCCGGTGGGTTCTAAGTGGGAGTTGTACATCCCTCATAACCTGGCTTACGGCGAGCGTGGCGCAGGTGCGTCCATCCCGCCATACAGCGCGCTGATCTTCGAAGTTGAGCTGCTGGAAATTCTGTAATTCTCTGCAGATAACAGAAATGAAAAGGGCGCTAATGCGCCCTTTTTTACGTCCGGAATCCGGCTTATTCGCCACGCAGCGCGCGCGGGAACAGCAGGTTATTCTCCAGATGGATATGCTCCATCAGGTCGGTGATGAATTCGTTAATCCCGGCGTACAGCGCCCGCCACGTCACACAGGCGCCTTCCGGCGGCGTCACGTTATTGGTCAGACGTTTAATCTCTTCCAGAATGAGCCCCGCATCATCATGTTCACGTTCCATCACTGAAATCGGACCGGCAGCCTGACGGCCCATTCCGCCACGGATCATCGGGAACAGGATCTGTTCTTCTTTCATCATGTGGCTGGTCAGTTCTTCGAGGATCAGTTGCAACTGAACCGCCAGACCGTGCGGGCAAGGCGCTTTATCGCCATGGACCTTTTCCACTTTCTCTGCCATCAGCACCAGTTCAGGCAATTCCTGACGGTGACGATCGTGGTAGCGCGGAATAATGAAATCGATGATCTGCGCCAGCGGAGCGGTTTTCCAGTCGGTTGAAGTATCCGGCAGTTGGGCAATCTCAGCAATTTGCTGCTCGATAAGATCGATATCCAGATCTTTTTTAGTGACGGCGCGTAACAGCGTTTGCTTACCGCCACAGCAGAAATCGAGATCGTACTGACGGAACAGACGGGTAGCGCGTGGAATGGCAACAGCCAGAGCGCCAAGGGGTTGGTCGCGATAGTCCATGATGAAGCCTCGTTAAATGAAAGAATCTATAACATGCATTATAAATACATGTTTAAAGCGAAGCTATAGCTCAAAGGAAGTACAGAAAGAAAAAACGCCCCGCAGGGCGTTTGAAGGGGCGTTATTTTTGCAAATCGACCTGATAAATCTCAAAGCCAATAGCGTCTGTGCCTTTAGCGGTCAGCGGATACTGAGCATGAGACTTAATGAAAGCCGCGGCTTTGTCACCCGGCGAGGTTTCGAAGCGGATATCCAGCGGTTGCGGGGCGTTGAGGGTTGCCAGCTTCCAGTTGTTGTCCGCAGTCGGGGTGACCGCGCCAGCTTTTTTGGTTTCAGCACTGATGTAGGCGGCGACAACGGAACGGTTTTCATCCGGTGATGCGAAAGCAATGTGCTTATCGCCGGTACCCGCAAATTTCCCGCCGTAAGCCCGGTAGTTATTCGTCGCGACCAGGAAGGTGGCCTTCAGGTCAATCGGCTTGCCGTTGTAAGTCAGATTTTTGATGCGTTCGGCATCTTTGTTGACCAGCGTGCATTCACCGTCGAATTTCGCAGGCTGGCTGACATCAATCTGATAATTCACGCCGTCGATGACGTCGAAATTATAGGTACGGAAACCGTCCCAGTTAATCAGCGACTGCGGTTTGGTGCTGTTCAGGTCAATCTGATTAAACTGCCCGGCGGAACATTCCAGCCAGTCTTTCACTTCCTGCCCGGTGACTTTCATTACCACCAGCGTGTTCGGATACAGATACAAATCTGCCGCGTTACGGAAGGTCAGCTCGCCTTTTTCCACTTCGACGAAGCTGGCCGGATCGTTTTTGCGTCCGCCGACTTTAAACGGCGCTGCTGCCGACAGTACCGGCAGATCGGCTAAATCCGGGTCGCCCTGAATGAAGTGTTCGGTATAGGCTTTTTGCGCATTATTGACGATCTGCACCGTCGGGTCGTCCTGCACCAGCGCCAGATAGCTGTACATGTTGTCGGTAGATTTACCGATCGGCTTGCTGACAAATTCACGCGTGGCGTCATGAGAAGGGGCGAGCACTTTCACCAAATCCTGATCTTCCGCCGCCAGTGATTTTTTCTGTTCTTTATCGTAAATCGGCCGCGCCTCGGCTTTGGCGGTTTCGACTTTCCAGTTGCCGCCGTCGTTACTGAGCACCATATCGACAACGCCCAGATGGTCTCCCCACATGCCCGGCATCACGGCAGGCACGCCGTTGAGCGTACCTTGTTTGATATCTGCCCCTTTGATGCTGGCGAATTCCTCACTCGGGAAAACAGCGTGCGCATGGCCGAACATGATGGCGTCGATGCCTTTTACCTGGCTCAGGTAATAGACCGAGTTTTCCGCCATCGTTTTGTAGGGATCGCCTGACAGGCCGGAGTGCGGGATGGCGACAATAATGTCGGCACCCTGTTTACGCATTTCCGGGATCCACTTTTTGGCGGTTTCGGTGATATCTGCCACGGTCACTTTGCCCTGCAGATTGGCTTTATCCCAGACCATGATCTGCGGTGGCACAAAACCGATGTAACCAATGCGCAGATTATGGGTTTTGCCGTCGCGGTCTTTTACTGCGTTATCGGTGATCAGGAACGGCGTGAACAGCGGTTTCCCGGTTTTATCGTCGATGACGTTAGCATTCACGTAAGGGAATTTCGCGCCAGCCAGCGCTTTTTTCAGATAATCAAGACCGTAGTTAAATTCATGATTGCCGAGGTTACCGACCGCATAATTCAGCGTGTTCATGGCCAGATACACCGGATGCACATCGCCTTCTTTCAGGCCTTTTGCCGCCATGTAATCGCCCAGCGGGCTGCCCTGAATGATGTCGCCGTTGTCGACTAACACGGAGTTGGTGACTTCGTTACGCGCCGCGTGGATCAGGCTGGCAGTGCGTACCAGCCCAAACTTCTCGGTCGGTTTATCTTTGTAGTAGTCGAAGTCCATCATGTTGCTGTGCAGATCCGTGGTTTCCATGATGCGCAGATCCACCTGTGACGCCTGAACGGATGCCGCCGTCAGTGTCGCCAGCAGGGATAACGTCAGATGACGCGTATTCATTGCCTTGCCTCCAGAGAAAAAGATGATGCCCGGAATAAAAAACCGGATATGTATCTCAAAATTTGCTGAGAATGTAATCAGTTGTCATAAATAAATGTGAGATGTAACAACTTTATGAATCCTTAGCATGACGGGATGGCTATTCAGGACAAAAAAAACTAGGCTTGAGAAATGAGAATCAAAGCACTGAGGTAAAAGATGTTAGAGCAAATTTGTCAGCTGGCGCGCGATGCAGGCGATGCGATCATGGCGGTCTATGACGGCGAGCAGCCGCTCGACGCACGTCAGAAAAAAGATGATTCCCCGGTGACGGCGGCTGATATTGCCGCGCATGATGTGATCAAAGCCGGTTTGCAACAGCTGGATCCGCACACACCAATGCTCTCGGAAGAAGATCCGCAAAGCTGGAGTGAACGTCAGAACTGGACGCGTTACTGGCTGGTTGATCCGCTGGATGGCACCAAAGAATTTCTCAAACGTAATGGCGAGTTCACAGTGAACATCGCGCTTATCGAAGACGGCGTGCCGGTGCTCGGCGTGGTCTATGTGCCGGTCACGAAAGTGATGTACAGCGCGGCAGAAGGAAAAGCGTGGAAAGAAGATCAGGGTCAGCGCCGTCAGATTCACGTCAGCGAAGCGCATCCGCCGCTGGTTGTGGTGAGCCGTTCACATTACGACAACGATCAGGAACTGAAAGACTATCTGGCCCAGCTGGGTGAACATCAGACGGTTTCTGTCGGTTCCTCCCTGAAGTTCTGTCTGGTTGCCGAGGGCTCGGCGCAACTTTATCCGCGTTTCGGACCAACGAACATCTGGGATACCGGAGCCGGACATGCGGTGGCCATTGCCGCGGGTGCAAAAGTGAATGACTGGACAGGGCAGACGCTGCTGTACACGCCGCGTGAATCGTTCCTGAATCCGGGCTTCCGCGTTTCTCTGTTCTGACGCAGGCCCGCACTGTTCCTGCCCCGGCCTGCGCGCCGGGGTTTTTTATGCTGTTATTCTTTGACCAGTTGATCGACCAGCGTAATCACCTGCTGAACTTCCTGCGGCGACAGCTGCCCGTCTTTGGCGAATTTAATCACCCCGTTTTTATCCAGCACGGCGACAGCGGAGCTTTCCGGTTGCAGCTGCCATGCCTTTTTCACCACGCCGTTACTGTCGACGATGATCTGCGACCACGGGAATTCCCGCTTACCGCTCTCAATACTTTTACGCACGAACAGACTGGTGCCGATTATCGCGTCATCAACGTTGACGATGGTCGTGGTCTGGTAGCGGTCATGCGGCAGATTCGCCGCCCTGATGGCCTCAATAAGCGGCTCGTTCAGCGCCTTTGCACTGCTTCTGCCCGCCATATGCTGCACGATACGTACTTTTCCCGGCAATCTGGCGCTGTTCCATTTGCTGTAGCTGAAGGTGTCATTCACGTCATTCAGCTCGCCTTTGTCGTCGACGCCGACCGGTGCCAGACGCTGGCCAACCGTAAAGTTATGGGCTGAGGCAAAAAGCGAAAATGTCATAAAACTGATCACACACAGACTTTTTAAAAGCATAGATTCTCCGGGGCACAAAAGGGCAGACCTGCTCATCATAGGATCGCTCAAGTGGTCTGTCCTGTTGGCTTGTTAAATTTGTGTTGCTGGTTACAAAATTGACACATAGAGCAGGGTTATACTGCCAAGTAGTGTCAGGGATTAAGACAATACTGAAAAGCAATGTAAAAGCAGTTAAATACACTGGCAATACCTGAGTGCCCTGCTATGTTATATGTCTCATCACTGCAAATGTTCCTTTTCTGTTCCGGTATCTGTCGCCTTGCGACGTGGCCGGCGCATGCAGTGATTTAACGGAGAAAAGTAGAAAAATGAGAATCTTTCAGCGTTACAATCCGATGAAAGTCGCAAAGTACGTTAAGACACTGTTTCGTGGACGTTTGTACATCAAAGACGTCGGCGCTTTTGAGTTTGACCAAGGCAAAATTTTATTGCCAAAGGTTCGTGATAAGCGCCATTTTAGCGTGATGTCTGAAGTTAACCGTCAGGTTACGCATTTGCAGACAGAAATGGGTTAAACGCCCTGCGCGTAGTCGCTGCCCCCACTGGCGCAGCAGGCGCAAAAAAAACGGCCCCTCTGAAAGGGGCCGTTCGTGTTTCTGGTATCCGGAATATTGCGCGGGGATGTTTTATGAAGACTGCGCCTGCGCTTTCTTCTCGTCTTTGATCTCCTGCGGCGTTTTCGGCAGCAACGGAGTCACGGGCTGATCGACAATACGTGTCACCAGCAGCTGATCAATTTTGTAGCTGTCGATATCGACCACTTCAAATTTGTAGCCTGAGAATTTCACAAAGTCCGTACGCTTAGGAATTTTACGCAGCATAAACATCATGAAACCACCGATGGTTTCGTAATTACCTGCCTGCGGAAATGCTTCAATGTGCAGCACGCGCATCACGTCTTCGATTGGCGTACCACCTTCAATCAGCCACGAGTGCTCGTCACGGGCCACAATCTGCTCTTCCATACCCTGGCCGACCAGATCGCCCATCAGCGTAGTCATCACGTCATTGAGCGTGATGATGCCAACCACCAGGGCGTATTCATTGAGGATCACCGCGAAGTCTTCACCGGCGGCTTTAAAGCTTTCCAGCGCTTCCGACAGCGTCAGTGTGTCAGGCACGATCAGCGCGTTGCGGATCTGCACGCCGCTGCTCAGCATTAAACTCTGATTACCCAGCACACGGTTCAGTAAGTCTTTGGAATCGACGTAACCCACCACCTGATCGATATGGCCGTCGCAGACCAGGAATTTGGAGTGCGGATGCGTCGAGATTTTTTCTTTGATGCTTTCTTCGCTTTCGCGCAGATCGAAGAAGATGACGCTTTCACGCGAGGTCATGGAAGAGGGAACGGTACGCGATTCCAGCTCGAACACGTTTTCAATCAGCTCGTGCTCCTGTTTACGTAACACACCGGCCAGTGCGCCGGCTTCCACCACCGCATAAATATCGTCAGAGGTGATGTCGTCGTTACGCACCATTGGCAGTTTAAACAGGCGGAAAATCATGTTCGCCATGCCGTTGAAGAACCACACCATCGGGCGGCACACCAGCAGGCAGAAACGCATCGGGTTGACTATACGGACCGCAACCGACTCAGGTGAAATCATACCGATGCGCTTCGGAGTGAGGTCAGCGAACAGAATAAACAGACTGGTGACCAGGACGAAGGAACAGATAAAGCTGATTTGATCCGCCATTTCCGGCGACATAAAGCGAATGAAAAAGGACTGGAACGCAGGGGAGAAAGCGGCATCGCCGACAATACCACCGAGGATGGCAACGGCATTCAGGCCGATTTGTACCACGGTGAAGAACAGGCCAGGGGTTTCCTGCAGTTTCATGACGCGGGAGGCATTGACGTTTCCTTCGTCTGCCAACTGTTTGAGTTTTATCTTTCGGGACGCGGCCAGCGATATCTCAGAAAGCGAGAAAAAGGCACTGATCGCGATGAGTAAGAGAATCAGTAAGATACTGTTTAACATAATCTATCCGTTTAACACCGGTATGAACCAGCAGGGAAAGGCACGTATTATTTTTGTTGCTTATTTATTGCTTAACTCAACATCGTTTTACTAACAGATTAAAAGTCGGTTCAGAAGAAAGAAGCATTAAGGATGAAAAAACAAAGATAATTGCCAGAAATAGTTTCAAAAGGCCACATTTGTGACCCGCATAGTATAGCAGCAGCACTGAGACTGCCGCCAGCGCTTAAAAATCCCGCATTATTGCGGTGGCAGACAGACGCCGATACCGCCTAAACCGCAGTAACCTTCCGGGTTTTTAAACAGGTATTGCTGATGATCGTCTTCGGCGTAATAGAACGGCAGGGCTTCGCTGATTTCTGTCGTGATGGTACGTTTGTCGTTCGCTTCGTCCATCGCCTGCTGGAAGCTCGCCAGACTGGCCAGAGCCTGATCCTGCTGCGCCGCGCTCAGCACATACAGCGCCGAACGATACTGAGTGCCGATATCACCCCCCTGACGCATGCCCTGTGCCGGATCGTGATTCTCCCAGAAGATCTGCAACAGCTTCGCGTAGCTGATGACGGAAGGATCGAAGACCACGCGCACCACTTCCGCATGGCCGGTCTGGCCGGTGCAGACTTCGCGGTAGGTCGGGTTAGGCGTAAAACCGCCACTGTAACCGGCCGCCGTGCTGTGAACCCCTTCCAGTTGCCAGAACAAACGCTCCACACCCCAGAAGCATCCCATCGCAAAAAGAGCGACTTCCATATTGTCAGGAACATATGTCATCGAATGACCATTCACGGCGTGAGTGGTTGCCACAGGCATCGGGGTTGTTCTGCCAGTCAACGCATCTTCTTGATTAACCACATGCGTTTTGTCGGAAAGTTGCACCACAGGAGACTCCATTTGTTGCATTAGTGAACAAAATTAGTAACAGACATTAGTGACCAACGGGTCACTCTTAGTTGTATCTGATTGCGTCTTTGCACACAATACGAGGAACGTTGCGCCGTCGTTGAACATTTTCAGAAGATTGGCACTAAACTGCCTTCATCAGACATTAGAAAGAGGAATCTGCCAAAGATGGGCGGATTTTCTCCGGCGGGCATCTGATATTTTAACAGGACAGCAAAATTAGCAGGAGTGCGTGTGCCACGATATCGTGAACTGGGTTTGTTATGTGTACTGCTCGCCCCCTCACTTTCCATGGCAGCGAAAGTGCGTTTGCAGCTGGAAGGCCTGGATGGCGATCTGGAAAAAAACGTCCGCGTGCGTTTATCGTCAATAGAAAGTGATGAAGTCGGCGCAAACGGGCGGTTCCGTGCGCGCGTCAGTGCCGCGATTGAACAGGGGCTGCGGCCACTGGGCTATTATTCCCCGACGATTGATTTCGACTACCGTGAGACGCCCCCGCCGGGACGTCCGGTGCTGATTGCCAAAGTGACGCCGGGCACACCGGTTAAAATCGCGGGCACCACCGTGGTGATCACCGGACAGGCGGATAAAGATAATGAATTCGAACAACTGAAGAAAACTCAGGTTCCCGCCGTGGGCACCATTCTGAACCACGGAACCTACGAGCATTTTAAAAGTTCCCTTACCGGTGTGGCACTGCGCAAAGGGTACTTTGATGCCAACATGCTGAAAAGCCAGCTGGGCGTCATCGAAGATGAGCATAAAGCGTTCTGGGATATCCAGTTCGACAGCGGCCAGCGTTACCGCTTTGGCGATGTGCATTATCAGGGCTCGCAAATCCGTGATGATTACCTGCAAAATCTGGTGCCTTTCCACAAAGGGGATTATTACACGTCCGCCCAGCTGGCCGAGCTGAACCGCCGCCTGTCTGCCACGGGCTGGTTTAATTCCGTCGTGGTTTCCCCGGATTTCACCGATGCTAAAGCCAGTAAAACATTACCGCTGAACGCCTTAGTCTCGCCGCGCACCGAAAACACCATTGAGACGGGTGTCGGCTATTCGACGGATATCGGGCCGCGTGTGACGGCCAACTGGAAAAAACCGTGGGTGAACGATCGCGGCCAGAGCTTTGAAACCTCGACCACGCTGTCCGGCCCGGAACAGTCTTTAGATCTCAGCTATAAAATTCCGCTGCTGAAGTCACCTCTCGAACAATATTATCTGGTTCAGGGCGGCTTCAAACGTGAAGACCTCAATGACACCAATTCGGACTCCACCACGGTGAATCTGGCGCGCTACTGGGATCTTTCCAGCGGCTGGCAACACGCGGTGAATCTGCGCTGGAGCCTTGACCACTTTACGCAGGGCAGTGTCACCAACACCACGATGCTGATTTATCCGGGCGTCAGCCTCAACCGTACGCGTCAGCGCGGCGGCCTGATGCCGACCTGGGGCGACTCTCAACGTTATTCGCTGGATGTGTCGGACACTACCTGGGGCTCCGACGTCGATTTCGCCGTGGTTCAGGCGCAAAACGTCTGGATCCGTACGCTGGAAGAGAAACACCGCTTCGTGATGCGCGGCAATCTGGGCTGGATCGAAACCAACGATTTCGAACGCGTACCGCCCTCGCTGCGCTTCTTTGCCGGTGGCGATCGCAGTATTCGCGGCTACAAATACAAATCAATCTCTCCGCGCGATGATGAAGGCAAACTGACCGGTGCGTCCTATCTGGGCACCGGCTCGCTGGAATATCAGTACAACGTCACCGGAAAATGGTGGGGAGCGGTCTTTGTCGATTCCGGCGAAGCGGTAAATGACATCACGAAAAACGATTTCAAAACCGGCGCGGGTGTGGGTGTGCGCTGGGCTTCACCGATCGGTCCGGTGAAATTAGATGTCGCCGCGCCGGTTGGCGATAAAGATGAGCATGGATTGCAGTTTTACATCGGCCTGGGTCCGGAATTATGAGTTTATTTAAGAAAATCTGCCTGGGAACGCTGATCTTCCTGGTGCTGCTGATTGGCCTGGTGGCCTTCCTGATCGGTACGCAAACCGGTCTTCATCTGATGATCAACGGCGCCAACCGGTTAGTGCCGGGGCTGAACATCGCCAGTACCGAAGGCGGATGGCGCGACCTGACGCTGAAAGGCGTGCATTACGAAATGCCGGGTGTGGATGTGAAAGCCGGGGAGTTTCATCTCTCCCTCGATTTCTCCTGCCTGAAAAACAGCGCGTTATGTGTGAATGCGCTGCGGGTAAAAGACGTCAACGTGGTGGTGAACACCAAAGAAATGACGCCTGCTCAGCCGCAGCCTGAACCAGAAAACAGCGAGCCGCTGACCAATCTCAGTACGCCGTATCCGATCACGCTGCGCGTCCTGACCCTGGAAAATATCAACGTAACCCTCGATGACCGTGCCATTTCTCTGGCGTCATTTCGGACCGGTGCGCACTGGGAAGGTCGTGCGATTCAGCTGATGCCAACAAACATTGGCGGATTACTGATCGCGTTGCCGAAAACACCGGTCAATCCATTGCCGGAGGTGGTGCAGGCCGCGCAGGACAAAGCGGTGGAAAAAGCCACCGGTAAACCGGCGGAACCTGCGGTCGTCGTGCCGGAAAAACCGCTGGGTGAGACGCTTCAGGAACTGTTTGCGAAACCCCTGCTGCCTGAGTTACCCGATTACCGGCTGCCGGTTGATCTCGATATTCAGCAGATTGTCGGGGAAAACCTGCGTCTGACCGGTGATACCGATGTGCTGATCACCCGTTTCGAATTAAAGGCCAGTACGCAGGATCAGGTTGTCAGGTTAGACAAATTACAGATCCGCTCGCCGCAGGGCACGCTGGACGGGACCGGGCAGGCGACGCTGAATCAAAACTGGCCGGTGGACATGACCATCAACACCGCCATGAATGTCGATCCGCTTAAAGGCGAGAAGGTCAAACTGAAGGTCGCAGGCGGTTTGCGTGACAAACTCGACGTTGGCCTCAATCTCTCCGGGCCTGTGCGTGCGCAGCTGGCGTTGCAAACCCAGCTGGCGGAAGCCGGCTTACCCCTTAATATGAAGCTGACCAGTGACGCTTTGCAGTGGCCGCTGACCGGTACGCCGCAGTATCAGGTGAAAGGCTTTACATTTAACGTCAGCGGAAAAGCGACCGATTACGCACTGTCGCTGCGTTCTGATTTCAAAGGCGATCAGATCCCGCCCGCCACGCTGACCCTTGACGGCAAAGGTAACGTGGAGCAGTTCAACCTGACGCTGCTGCGTCTGGCAGCGCTGCAAGGCAATACCGATCTGACCGGCGTGGTGGACTGGAGTAAAGCCATCAGCTGGAACAGCCAACTGACGCTGACCGGCATTAATACTGCCAAACAGTATCCGGACTGGCCGGCGAAGTTGCAGGGTAAAATCACCACGCGCGGCAGCCTGTATGGCGGCACATGGCAGGTGCAGGTACCGGTACTGGATCTGAGCGGCAACGTGAAACAAAACGCCGTCAAAGCGCAGGGCAATGTGCGCGGAAACAGTTACGGTCAGTGGGATATTCCACAGCTTCACCTCGAACTGGGGCGCAACAATCTGGATGTGAAAGGTAAGCTCAGCGATACCTGGGATCTGGATGCCAAAGTGGATGCGCCACATCTGGACGGCGCCTTGCCGGGGCTGGGCGGCGTGGCGAAAGGGATGCTGCAACTGCGCGGCGATCTGAAAGCGCCGAAGCTGCTGGCGGACCTGACTGCAACGGGGCTGAAATGGCAGGCACTGACCGTCCGCCGCGTTGACGTCAAAGGCGATGTCAGCTCCACCGATCAGATTCAGGGCAATCTGGCGGTGCGCGTGCAGCAACTGAAACAGGACGCGCTGGATATCTCCGATATCAGTCTGGACGCGAAAGGTAACGAAAAACAGCATCAGCTGACGCTGAAAGTCGAGGGTAAACCCGTTTCCGGGCGTCTGGCGCTGAAAGGCAGTTTCGACCGCGCGACCGAGGAATGGAAGGGCACCGTCGATAACACGTTGTTCGATACGCCGGTCGGCGAATGGCGTCTCAACAGGACGATCGCACTGGAGTATTTCAACAAAGAGCAACGAATCACCGTGGGGCCGCATTGCTGGCAGAACCCGAACGCCAGTCTTTGCGTGCCGAAAACCATTGATGCCGGTGCCAGCGGGCAGGCCAGCGTGGTGCTTAACCGCTTTGATCTGGCGATGGTTAAACCCTTCCTGACCGATGACACGCAGCTTAGCGGCGTTTTCACCGGTAAGGCCGATGTGAGCTGGAAAGCAGAGGGCGGATTGCCTCAGGCCAGCGTCTCGCTGGTGGGCAAGGGCGTGAAAGTACAGCAACTGGTGCAGGGAAGTCCGCTGCCGGTGGCGTTTGACACGCTGAACCTGAATGCCGGTCTTAATAATGGCCGGGCGACGCTGGACTGGCTGATCAAGATTGCCAATAACGGCCAGCTGGACGGCAGTATTCAGATTGCCGATCCGCAGGGGAAACGTAATCTGACCGGCAACGTCAATATTACCCGCATCTCGATGGCGCTGTTGCAGCCAGCCCTGATGGACGGTGAGAAGGCGTCCGGCATCCTGAACGCGAATCTGCGACTGGGAGGCGACGCACAGAAACCGCAGGTGTTTGGCAAACTGGCGTTGAGCGGCGTCGATTTCGACGGTCAGTTCATGCCGTTTGATATCACCGACGCGAACATCAATATCAATTTCAACGGCATGTCATCGCTGATGGAAGGGGTGATCAAAACGGCGCACGGCCAGCTGGAGCTTAACGGCAACGCCGACTGGAGCGAGCTGAACGCCTGGCGCGCCCGCATTGCCGCACGCGGCGATCGCGTTCGGGTGTCGGTACCGCCGATGGTGCGTCTCGACGTCTCGCCGGATCTGGTGTTTGATGCCACGCCGCAGCTGTTCTCACTGAACGGTTCGGTGGATATTCCCTGGGCACGCATCACGGTGCAGGAGTTGCCGGAAAGCGCGGTCGGGGTTTCATCAGATGAGGTGATGCTCAACGATCAGCGTCAGCCGATTGAACCGGTGTCAGCGTCAATTCCGATCAACAGCAATCTGATGGTGAATATCGGCAAAGATGTGCGTCTGGATGCGTTCGGCCTGAAAGCCCGGCTTGAAGGGGCGTTGAAAGTGGCGCAGGACAGTCGCGGTCTGGGGCTGAATGGGCAGATTAATATTCCTTCTGGCCGGTTCCATGCGTACGGGCAGGACTTAATTGTGCGTAAAGGCCAGTTACTGTTCTCCGGTCCGGCGGATCAGCCACTGCTGAATCTGGAAGCGATTCGTAATCCGGAAGCGACAGAAAACGACGTTGTGGCCGGTTTACGGGTGACCGGCGAGGCCGATGCACCGAAACTTGAGATATTCTCAGATCCGGCGATGTCACAGCAGGAAGCCTTGTCCTACCTGCTTCGCGGGCAGGGATTAGACAATTCTGGCGGTGACAGCGGCGCAATGACCTCAGCTCTTATCGGGTTGGGGGTTGCGCAAAGTGGTAAACTTGTGGGTAAAATCGGCGAGGCGTTTGGTGTCAGCAATCTGGCACTGGATACTCAGGGCGTGGGAGACAGTTCCCAGGTGGTGGTCAGTGGTTATGTTTTACCGGGTTTACAGGTGAAATATGGTGTCGGGATCTTCGACTCACTGGCAACACTCACTTTACGCTACAGGTTGATGCCGAAGCTCTATCTGCAGGCGGTATCGGGCATCGATCAGGCCTTGGATTTGCTCTATCAGTTTGAGTTTTAATTCATGTGACTTTTACTATACGAATATAAACATGCGAATAATTGTTTACGGTAGTCTGCGACGCAAGCAAGGCAACAGTCATTGGATGACTAACGCTCAATGGCTGGGTGACCATGAGCTGGAAGGGTATGCGCTCTATAATCTGGGGCATTACCCGGCTGTGATTCCAGGGGAAGGAAAGGTCTACTGCGAAGTTTACCGCATAAACTCGTCTATCTTAGCCGAGCTGGATGAACTGAAAAGTAATACAAAAGATTATCGTCGCGAGCTGATTTCGACGCCGTACGGCAGTGCCTGGATTTATCTCTACATTCGCTCACTGGATGGTGTGCCGAGAATAGAGGGTGGCGACTGGGTAAAGCGTAACGATGCAGCAGAGTGAGTAATCTGAGCAAGGTCGTCTAAAAATAAACGTTGTGTTTCAACGCGTAATACATAAAAAAACACCGCCATCTGGCGGTGTTTTTTTTCGTCCGAACAGCGAAAAACTTATTTGTTTTTAGCGCGTTCGAAAGAAGCCACGATTTCAGCTTTTGCAGCAGCAGCGTCAGCCCAACCGTCAACTTTTACCCATTTGCCTTTTTCCAGCGCTTTGTATTGCTCGAAGAAGTGGGTGATCTGGCCGCGCAGCAGTTCTGGCAGGTCGTTCACATCCTGGATGTGATCGTATTCTTTGCTCAGTTTAGTGTGCGGAACCGCAACCAGCTTCGCATCTTCACCCGCTTCGTCGGTCATTTTCAGCATGCCAACCGGACGGCAACGGATCACAGAACCCGGTTGCAGTGGGTAAGGCGTTGGCACCAGAACGTCAACCGGGTCGCCATCCAGAGACAGAGTGTGGTTGATGTAGCCGTAGTTGCACGGGTAGAACATCGCTGTAGACATGAAACGGTCTACGAACAGTGCGCCGGTGTCTTTATCTACTTCGTATTTGATCGGATCAGCATTTGCCGGGATTTCGATAACAACGTAGATATCTTCTGGCATATCTTTGCCAGCAGGTACATTCAGTAAGCTCATGGTTGGTTTCCTTCATTGAACCAGGAATAGAGTGCCGCACATTATAGCCAAGTCTCCCGTGATTTCCCGCCCTTTTCACCGAATGTCGCTTTCCAATTTTTCCGCATGACCTGCTGTTGCGAACCTGCAAAAACTTCAGGTTCGGCAGTAAAATTTACCGCCAGGTCATTTCACCGCGTAACTGCCTGTTTTTGCTTTTCTTATCAAGAAATTCAGTCAATTGCCGATAACTCTATTCAAATAAAAGTCGGGATAAACCTGACCCCTACCGCGATATGCACTTCTCCTTTTCACCTGAATGACTGGATAACACCGTATGTTGAATAAGCTGAGCGTAAAGGCCGGTCTGATCGGCCTGTTAGTGTTTATGACCCTGATTTTACTGTTGGTGAGCGTACTGGGCGCCAATGCCATCAGGCAAAGTGCGACCTCGCTGCAAAAGATTAATCAGCTGCAGGGCGAGGAGTTGGGCTCGCTGGCTGACAGCTACAGTTACTCCCTGCGCACCCGTGTTGCCAGCGGTGTGGCTGTCCGTCAGCTGGAAATCGGCATGATGGATGACGCGAAAGCAACGTCCGACCGCATTGCCGGTTACATCAAACAGGCAGATGAGGATCTGGGAAAATTCGTCAGCATAGTGGATGACACTCAGCACGGCAGGGATTTGTCCGCAGCGGTGCAAAAAACCTACGAAGCGTACAAAACTAATGGTCTGGTCCCCATTCTTCAGGCGTTGCAGTCGCAAAGCGCCGACAGTTATTACGATGTGCTGGAGAATAAAATCACGCCCTACAGCAATGCTTATGACAAAGCGCTCGCGGATTTCCGCGCGTATGCGGTGGATAACACCCGTCAACGCATTGAGCAGGCGCGGGCAGAGGCGCGTATCCAGCTGACCGTCATCGTCGCGGCTTTTGTGGTGGCGCTGACGATTGCTGTCCTGGCGTGGTTTGCATTGCAGAAACTCATTATGCGTCCGCTGACGTTTTCCATCGCGCAGCTGGAATTCATTGCGCAAGGCGATCTGACACACGATATCGACGACTCTCACAACAACGAAATGGGGCGCCTGCTGAAAGCCATGAAGCAAATGCAGGATTCTCTGGTGTTATCGGTTGGCCGCGTCCGCGATGCGGGTAACCAGATTGACGTGGGCTCGCGCGAACTGGCGGCCGGTAATGTGCATCTGGCGCAGCGCACAGAAGAGTCTGCGGCCTCTCTGGAAGAAACTGCCGCCAGCATGGAGCAACTGACCTCGACCGTGCGGATGAACGCCGCAAACTCTGAACAGGCGAACCAGCTGGCGCACAGCGTTTCATCGATCGCGGACAAAGGCAGTCAGGTTGTTAATCAGGTGATGGAGAAAATGCAGGGCATCACCGACAGCTCCAAACGTATCGGCGATATCATTACTGTCATCGACGGCATCGCTTTCCAGACCAATATTCTGGCGCTGAATGCCGCCGTTGAAGCCGCACGTGCCGGTGAGCAGGGGCGCGGATTTGCCGTCGTGGCGGGGGAAGTGCGCAGCCTGGCACAGCGCAGTGCGCAATCTGCCAAAGAAATCAAAGAGCTGATTGGTGATTCAGAAAGCCGGGTGGCGGAAGGATCCAGCATGGTGAAATCTGCCGCGGCGACGATGCTGGAAATTTCCAGCGAAGTGACGCGCGTGACCAGCCTGATGCGGGAAATCTCGATTGCCACCAGCGAGCAAACGCACGGCATCGAGCAGGTGAATGTCGCGATCACCCAGATGGATCAGGTGGCACAGCAAAACGCCGCGTTAGTTGAACAGGCGACGGCGGCGACGCGTTCTCTGGAAGAGCAGGCTCAGCTGCTGGCGGCGAGCATGGCCGTGTTCAAACTGAATCAGTCTGAGCAGTACCGATCGTAAAACCGCATTTTGCAGGAAATAAAAAAGGTGGCTTAAAAAGCCACCTTTTTACGTTCAGAACAGCGGTAAGGCTAAGTTACAGAGGTATCACGTTCATTCTTTGATGTTTTATTGTCGTGCCGTGCAGGGCTTATTCATCAGGGAATTGAGCGATAAAGCGTTCTGCATCTTCCACCATTGAGCAGTTACCGACGAAGAACGGCGCGCGTTCATGCAGTTTCTGCGGAATGATATCCAGAATGCGGTTTTTACCGTCGCTGGCTTTGCCACCGGCCTGTTCAGCCAGGAACGCCATCGGGTTGCATTCGTACAGCAAACGCAATTTTCCGTTGGGATGGGTCGCCGTACTTGGGTAAATGTAAATGCCACCTTTGAGCAGGTTACGGTGGAAATCTGCCACCAGAGAACCGATGTAACGTGAGGTGTAAGGGCGCAGCGTAGCTTCGTCCTGCTCCTGACAATATTTGATGTATTTTTTTACGCCGAGCGGGAATTTGATGTAGTTGCCTTCATTGATCGAATACATGCTGCCGGTTGCCGGGTAGCGTACTTTTTCATGGGAGAGGCAGAATACACCGAGTGAAGGATCGTAAGTGAAGGCATGAACGCCAACGCCGGTGGTGTATACCAGCATGGTGGACGAACCGTAAACCACGTAGCCCGCAGCGACCTGACGGTTGCCCGGTTGCAGGAAGTCAGCTTCGGTCACCGACTGGCCCAGTGGCGTGGTACGACGGTAGATGGAGAAGATGGTGCCGACCGAAACGTTAACGTCGATGTTTGAAGAGCCATCGAGCGGATCCATCAAAATGACGTATTTTGCATTCTCAGCGCGTTCGCCCTCGAAAATAACAATTTCGTCTTCTTCTTCCGACGCGATACCGGCAATTTCGCCGCGCGCTTTCATGGCTGCTTTTAACTTCTCATTCGCATACAGATCGAGCTTCATCTGTACTTCGCCCTGAACATTTTCTGCGCCGCTGGTACCGAGAATATCAACCAGACCCGCTTTGTTGATGTCACGGTGAATGATTTTAGCGCCGAGTTTTATTGCTGAGAGCAAGGCGGTGAGTTCACCGGTTGCATGAGGAAAGTCTTGCTGTTTTTCAACAATAAATTCGCCTAACGTTTTCATAACACGTTCCCTGAATCTAGGATGGATAACGGTTCGTTAATAAAACCTTTACAAGAGCGTGGGCAGTTTAGCCCAAATATATGGATGAATCATAGGCAAATCCATTTCTTCTGAAGGATTCTGAGCGGTAGAATGGCGGCTGACTTAAAGGCATTAATGGAAAACATATGCGCATTCATATTCTTGGGATTTGCGGCACGTTTATGGGCGGGCTGGCGATGCTGGCTCGTGCTCAGGGGCATCAGGTTACAGGTTCGGACGATAACGTTTATCCACCGATGAGTACGCTGCTGGAAAATCAGGGTATTGAGCTGATTACGGGGTACGATCCTGCACAATTAGACCCTCAGCCGGATCTGGTGATCATTGGCAATGCGATGACGCGCGGAAACCCGTGCGTTGAAGCTGTGCTGGAACAGGGGATCCCTTACGTGTCTGGCCCGCAATGGCTGCACGACCACGTTCTGCCTGGGCGTTGGGTGATTGCCGTTGCCGGTACACATGGCAAAACCACCACGGCGGGTATGGTGACGTGGATCCTCGAAGCCTGTGGTTATGAGCCGGGTTACGTCATTGGTGGCGTGCCGGGTAACTTTGAGGTGTCTGCGCGTCTGGGCAACAGCCCGTTTATGGTGCTGGAAGCTGATGAGTACGATTGTGCTTTCTTTGATAAGCGCTCGAAATTCGTTCACTACAGCCCACGCACCCTGGTGCTCAACAACCTTGAATTCGATCACGCCGATATCTTCGACGATCTTAAAGCCATCCAGAAACAGTTCCATCATCTGGTGCGTCTGGTGCCGGGTAAAGGGAAAATCATCCTGCCCGAGCACGATACTCCGCTTAAGCAAGTGATGGCGATGGGGTGCTGGAGTGAACAGGAGTTTGTGGGTGAAACGGATGCCTGTTCGTGGGATGCGAAAAAACTGACGCCGGATGCCAGCTCTTTCAATGTCTACCTGAAAGGCGAAATCGTCGGGCAGGTGGACTGGAATCTGGTCGGTGAACACAACATGCATAACGGGCTGATGGCGATTGCCGCCGCGCGTCATGTCGGTGTGAAACCGGAAGATGCCTGTAAAGCCCTGGGCGAATTTATCAACGCGCGTCGTCGTCTCGAACTGCGCGGCGTTGAAAATGGCGTCAGCGTTTATGACGACTTCGCCCATCACCCAACGGCGATTCTGGCAACGCTCTCCGCATTGCGCAGCAAAGTGGGCGGCACGGCGCGTATTCTGGCAGTGCTTGAACCGCGCTCAAACACCATGAAAATGGGCATGAGCAAAAACGAACTGGCGCCGTCGCTGGGGCGTGCGGACGAAGTTTTCCTGCTGCAGCCGCAGCATATTCCGTGGCAGGTAGCAGAAGTGGCTGAACACTGTATACAGCCTGCGCACTGGAGTGCCGATGTGGATTCGCTGGTGGATATGGTGATCAAGGCCTCGCTGCCGGGCGATCATATTCTCGTCATGAGTAACGGCGGTTTTGGTGGCATCCACGGAAAACTGCTGGAAGCTCTGGCCGCAAAAGCGAGCCTTACACAGCAGCCATAATGTCTTCCTCAACGGCCTCAAAGCACAGCATCTGCTGTGCTTTTTTTTGTCTTTATTCCGGGCAATGGCTTATCAACAGACAAAAAAAAGCTCCCAAAAAAAGCGTGGGAGCCAAAGGGTGTCGTCGGACAGGACGACGAGGGTATCGTTAGCAAGAGAGCACGGCAGTGGCAGTGTCAGCTCTCTCCCAGCCTCAACAGCATCGTTTTATTGAGACGATCTGTGGCTGTTGAAACCCGGTAACGCTAATTCATATAAATACTCAAGCAGTGGCTTTATTTCTGGGTAACGTACAGAAGATCTTACTGATAGATTTCTGCTGTCGCGTGATAAGCACCTTCATTATGGGCTTCGATCACACGATAAGATTTAGCGCCTTTGGCATCAGCTTTGTCAGACAGCTCCTGGCGAATATCGGTTGGTGCACCATTCACTCCGCTCACGCTGATCACGCCCATAGGTTGCAGATTTTCTGCTTGCTGATTCGTGATCAGTTGCGCGGCAGACGCACCGAAAGACACAGCAGACAACAGACTAAGAGCGGCGATAGTAGTGATGATTTTCATGATAATTTCCTGATTTCACTGACGTTGATGCAATTTGAGAGAGCAACGTCGATTCAAATGTAGATTTATCAGGGCTGTTAACTGCAGTTCAGGGCGCTTAAAGCGTGCGGGAACGTAAAACGGGCAGTGATAAATCTGTTTATTCACGGGCCTGATTTATTCAGGCCCCTTCGCGATGGCTACCGGAAAGTTACTGGTAGATTTCTGCGGTTGCGTGGTAGTTACCTTCCTGACGCACTTCAATAACGCGGAAAGCTTTAGCGCCTTTTGCATCAGCTTTGTCAGACAGTGCCTGGCGGATATCAGAAGGTGCACCGGCAACGCCGCTGACGCTGATCATCCCTTTCGCCTGCAGATTGGCAGCTTGTTCCTGACTAACAGGTTGTGCTGCAAATGCACCAAATGACAGAGCAGAGAGAATGCTTAATGTTGCGATTGTAGTTTTAACGTTCATGATTTGACCTCGTCGATTTTATTATGTGTTCCAACAACTGGTGTCTCACACCACGGAAATGAGTATACATCTAGTCACTCAAAATATTAATAGTTTGCTAATAGTTATTTGAGTGGTTATGTGTGTCCTATTGGTGTTTTTAATAACGGAAAGTAATAAAAAACGTCTATAAATTGTTCAATTGGTGTTGATTTTTAGTAAAATCAATAGATTGAATGAATTTGATTATCTGTGCTTATTTTTGGTGTGAATCACATCATTGAAATATTTATGTGACGGAAATGAGCCTGTTGTGACCGGCGTTAACAGAAGAGGGCATGCGCCTTGTACCCGTTAATGGTAGAAAACCGGTATTTTTGTGCGGCATTTGAAATGTGAGCAATATAAAGGAAGGGTAAAGAGGCTGGCCTGAGGTCAGAAATTCTGTTCTTCTGACCCCCTGCACAGAAAGGGCGCTTACACCCTTGTACTATTGAGGCGGCTTATAACTCTTGTTCGAACAAACTCAGGATCGCATCGTGCAGTTGTTTAACGCTGAAACTGCGGGCAGGCGTAATGAAAATCGTATCATCACCCGCGATAGTTCCGAGGATACCCTCTGATTTTCCGAGTGAATCAAGCAGGCGGGCGATCAACTGTGCTGCCCCCGGACTGGTGCGGATGACCACCATGGCTTCATTGTGATCGATGTCCAGTACCAGGTTCTTAAGTGGACTGGTCGTTGTTGGCACACCGATTTCAGCGGGCAGGCAGTACACCATTTCCATTTTCGCGTTGCGCGTACGCACCGCACCGAACTTGGTCAGCATCCGTGAGACTTTGGACTGGTTGATGTTTTCGAAGCCCTCCTCCTGGAGTGCGACGACAATTTCGCCCTGAGAACTGAATTTCTCTTCCTTCAGTAATGCTTTGAAGGCTTTGATTAAATCTTCCTGTTTGGCAGGATTACGCATTTTGCACCCTGGTCTCTTGATCAATGTTTGGCTGATTATGCAGATAATTGCATTTTTATGCAACAACGCAAGACATGGACAATCCAGAACTCACCGTTCTGCAAGGAATGTGACGGGTGTCGCGTTAGTGGGTTTTTCATGAATATGCCGAAATTGTGAATTTTGAGTAAGCCTTTCGCAGGAAGTTGGACTCAACCGATTTCGATTCAGCTCACACAATGAACCAAATTTAACCATTTATTAACCTGACGTCTTTTGCGGTGCTACTTTTAAGGGGTAGCTTTCCGATAAAAGTCATAAAAGACCGGATAAGGGCGCTTAGGTGTATTTTTTTACTTTCTAAACGACCAACCTCAGATTCTCTGCAGGTGAGCGATTGTTTTTAACAGCGTAAGTGATTAAGGTCACAACCAAAATAATTCCACGACACTTATAAGTTAATGATAAAAAAGGAGTATAGGATGAAAGTTGCAGTTCTCGGTGCTGCGGGCGGTATCGGTCAGGCCCTCGCGCTTCTGCTAAAGACCCAGCTACCTTCCGGTTCCGAACTCTCATTATATGATATCGCACCGGTGACGCCGGGCGTTGCTGTCGATCTCAGTCATATCCCTACCGCTGTGAAAATCAAAGGCTTCTGTGGCGAAGATGCCACACCTGCTTTGGAAGGCGCAGATATTGTCCTGATTTCAGCGGGTGTGGCGCGAAAACCAGGGATGGATCGCTCAGATCTGTTTAATGTTAACGCGGGTATCGTTCGTAATCTTATTCAGCAAGTGGCGAAAACCTGTCCGAAAGCCTGCATTGGCATCATCACCAACCCGGTCAACACGACGGTTGCTATTGCGGCAGAAGTGCTGAAAAAAGCCGGCGTCTATGACAAAAACAAACTTTTTGGCATCACAACGCTGGATGCGATCCGTTCTAATACATTCGTTGCGGAGTTAAAAGGTAAGCAACCGGAAGACATTGAAGTGCCGGTGATCGGTGGACATTCTGGTGTCACCATTCTGCCGCTGCTCTCTCAGGTACCTGGTGTGACGTTCAGCGAAAGTGAAATCACTTCACTCACCAAGCGCATTCAAAACGCAGGCACTGAAGTGGTAGAAGCAAAAGCGGGTGGTGGATCGGCAACGCTGTCGATGGGGCAGGCGGCTGCGCGTTTCGGACTTTCATTACTGCGAGCTATGCAGGGTGAAAGCAACGTTGTGGAATGTGCGTATGTCGAAGGCAATGGTGAGTATGCTCGCTTTTTCGCACAGCCTGTTTTGCTTGGCAAAAACGGGATCACCGAATTGCTGGACATCGGTAAACTGAGCGCATTTGAACAGCAGTCACTGGAATCGATGCTGGAGATCCTGCACAAGGATATCGAACTCGGCGAACAGTTTATTAATCACTGATTGCGTCTCTTTATAGATAACCGCCGGCTTATCCCGGCGGTTTTTTTCTTTTATCTCCCCTCGGATTTACTCTTGCGCAGCATTGGGTGTGCGGCAACGGCGTTCAATGATCTGAAAAGTCCTGGCGTCGAAATAGCGGCTTGGCCAGATGATTGAAGGATGTAGCCCCAGCGCATTCGCGATGAGCAATTCGCCCTTGGGCCATGGCCGTGTCAGAGCGTTTGATAAGGTGGAAGAGCTCAAACCTGCAGAGCGCGATACTGCCGCCAGGGTGGTTCCTTTCTTTCTGAGTGCAGCAATAATATCGGCCTGATGCCAGTCTTCGTTCCTTGTATTCATGATGGCTTCCTTATTTGTTTAATTTTATTCCGCGGGCATATTTATCGCACTTATACATTTAACGAGGGTTTGATTTATTTACGATCATTTAAATCTATGTTTCTTAAAAACCCTCATTGCTTTCATTTAGAAAAATACATTCTTATTGTGATTTAAACAAACAAGTAAATTCATGTTGCTTTTTGTGATTCATGTCTATTTTCATGATGTATCACGTGCAAAGTTGAAATTGATTAAAGTGGATGCGTTATCGGTATGCGTGTTTTTTGATCTTTAGCATTTATAAAAATAATAATTAAATGTTTTGAGTAGTTAATTTATTATAGTTGAATGATATTTAATTATTGATTTTTATCTTAAGTATTTGTTTTTTATTTATATTTTAATGGTGTTGATGTTTTTCTTTCAACATTGTAATGCTTCTTTCTAAAAAACTTCCTTTAAGCATATTCATGGTTTGTTGATAAAGATAATTCATGGAAACTTTTAAAGCAGCAGTGGACTCATTTCGAAAAATTGAATATCTTCTTTCCGTTAAATAGACGTTTTCCTTAAGTGGTGGCGTTAATATCTTCTCTAAAATAAACGTCGCCCGTGTCAGGAAAGCATCGTCATTATTCACATGGATTTATAACAGCAACTTTCTTATTGGTTTGAATGAGAAAGACAAGGAACGTTATGAAAAAAGAGTGGTTTGCAGCAAAGGAGTTGACCGGTAAAGAAGGGCTTCCGACTTCGACACAAGGCGTGCACGGAATGGCGCGCAGGTTATGCTGGATAAAGCGAAGGAGGCGAGGTGTACAGGGGCGTGCGGTTGAATATCACATAGACAGTCTGCCAGGTAATACCGTCGCCAGTCTGGCGATGAATGAGCACTCGGCAGAGTATGTTTATACGTCGCATCAGGATCCCCTGGCGATATGGATTGAAAGCTATAAGCAACTGAGAGAGCCGGAACGTGAAACAATGATCTCGTTTATTGTGAGAGAAGGTGTTTCGGAAATATTAAACAGGTTACGCAAACCTGACGAAAGCTAGCGTTGTAACGCTGTCGTACCTGCCGTGGTCATGCAGGTACGACAGAAAACATCAGAAGTCGCGTTTCACAGATAGGTGCGCCAAACCTTCAAGCGCGGAGCGGTAGACAGACTCCGGCAATACCTGAAGGGCTTTAATCGCTTTGTCTGCTTCTTCTTCAGCGCGCTGACGGGTGTACTCCAGTGAGCCCCACTGGTGCATGGCTGCCAGGACGGGTTCCAGTAAATGGCGCCCATTACCTTCTTCGATAGCTTTACGGATCATGGCTGACTGTTCTTCATCACCATGCTGCATTGCATGCAAAAGCGGTAATGTCGGTTTGCCTTCATCAAGATCATCACCGGTATTTTTACCCAGCGTTTCGCCGTCAGCATCATAATCGAGTAAATCATCAATCAGCTGGAACGCAGTACCCAGATAGCGACCGTAATCCTGCAACGCGACAATCTGCTCCTGAGTTCCGCCAGCCAGCATGGCAGAAGACTGGGATGCTGCTTCGAAGAGGCGCGCTGTTTTGCTGTAAATAACCTGCATGTAGCTCTCTTCGCTGATGTCAGGATCATTGCAGTTGATCAGTTGCTGTACTTCGCCTTCGGCGATCACATTCACCGCTTTTGCCATCAGAGCTAAAACGGGAAGTGATTCCAAATCAGTCATCATCTGGAAGGCACGGGTGTAAATGAAATCACCCACCAGTACGCTGGCCGCATTACCAAAAGCCGCATTGGCAGTGGCTTTGCCCCGACGCATGTCGGATTCATCCACAACGTCATCGTGCAATAACGTGGCGGTATGGATAAACTCAATCAACGCAGCCACTTTGATGTGCTTGTCGCCTTCGTATGAGAGCGCCCGGGCAGTCAATACTGCAATCATTGGACGGATGCGTTTACCGCCACCGCTGATGATGTAATATCCCAGTTGATTGATGAGTGAAACTTCGGAGTTCAACTGTTCAAGGATGGATGCGTTGACCGCAGCCATGTCGTCCTGAGTAAGATCGATAATCTGTTCTAGGTTCATTGTGTTTTTTCGGCTGTTGTTCTCTTCACCGCAATGAGATCTGGCTCACATTGGCACATGGCGCTAACTGTAAAGGGGATTGTACTTGAAAAACAGTGTAGATAAATGATAACGAAAGAACTGCGCTTTTTTTCTTCTTTTGTGGTCATTGTGCTCTTGTCTTACTCTGATTTTTTGCGTAGAATTCGCGCCCTATTGTGAATATTTATAGCGCCCTCTGAACTATACAAAGTTGAGTGCGCGGAAAGCGGAGTTTTATATGTACGCGGTTTTCCAAAGTGGTGGTAAACAACACCGTGTCAGCGAAGGGCAGACTATTCGCCTTGAGAAGCTTGACATCGCAACTGGCGAAACGATCGAGTTTGATCAGGTTCTGATGATTGCAAACGGTGAAGAAATTAATATCGGCCTGCCTTTAGTTGCTGGCGGTATCGTTAAAGCTGAAATCGTTGCTCACGGTCGTGGCGTTAAAGTCAAAATCGTTAAGTTTCGTCGTCGTAAGCACTATCGTAAGCAGCAGGGCCACCGTCAGTGGTTCACTGACGTTAAAATCACCGGCATCAGCGCTTAAGATTAGGAGAGCGGAACAATGGCACACAAAAAGGCTGGCGGCTCCACACGCAACGGTCGCGATTCAGAAGCTAAACGTCTGGGCGTAAAACGCTTTGGCGGCGAAGCAGTACTGGCAGGCAGCATCATCGTTCGTCAGCGCGGCACCAAATTCCACGCTGGTATCAACGTGGGTTGCGGCAAGGACCACACTCTGTTTGCTTTGGCTGACGGTAAAGTCAAGTTCGAAGTTAAAGGCCCGAAAAACCGTAAGTACATCAGCATCGAAGCTGAATAAGTTTTTCTCGTCTTAGTAAATAGATGTAAGCCCCGCAACTCGTTGCGGGGCTTTTTACATTCTGGTTAGCCCATTCTGGCGGATAATGGATACTAAATCGCAGGCACCTGTCGGGATCATGTTAGCGCTGATCACTGCCATGAGTTGGGGCTCTCTGCCCATTGCCATGAAGCAGGTATTGGTCGTCATGGATCCCTTTACGGTGGTCTGGTATCGGTTTTCCATGGCTGCAATTGTGCTGGGATGCATTCTTGCCGCGAAGCGCCGCTTACCGCCAAGAGTGATTTTAAGCAGGCCACGCTGGCTTATTCTGGTGTTAATTGCCACCGCAGGGCTGATGGGGAACTTTGTTCTTTTTAGTTCTTCACTGAAGTTTCTCAGTCCGACGGCTTCTCAGGTTATCGGTCAGCTTTCGCCTGTTGGTATGATGCTGGCCAGTGTGATAATCCTGAAAGAGAAGATGCGTGTCACGCAGGTTATTGGCGCCATTATGTTGATTTTGGGACTGATATTGTTCTTCAATGTCAGCCTGATTGAAATATTTACCCGTCTTACCGATTACACCCTCGGTGTGATTTTTGGTGTCGGGGCAGCAATGGTTTGGGTGATTTATGGTGTGGCGCAAAAGGTTCTGTTGCGTCAGCTGGCCTCGCCGCAAATCTTGTTTTTGCTGTACACTTTATGTTCTATCGCATTGCTCCCGCTGGCCAGTCCGGCGATGCTTTCACAGCTCAGCGGCTGGCAGTTTGCCTGTTTGTTGTTTTGCGGCGCGAATACCTTAGTAGGATATGGCGCCTTAGCGGAAGCGATGGCGAGATGGCAGGCATCGCAGGTCAGCGCAATAGTGACGCTGACGCCCTTGTTTACCCTGCTATTTTCAGATCTGTTAGCACTTGCCTGGCCGGGCTATTTCGCCGCACCAGTGCTCAATTTTGTAGGTTATCTTGGGGCATTTGTGGTGGTGGCGGGTGCAATGTTTTCCGCAGCAGGCCATCGTTGGTGGCCTCGTCGGACAGAGCAAAACCTGGTAGCTAAACTATAGCTGCCCGGCGAATGATTTACGGAGACAGTACAAATGAAGTTTGTTGATGAAGCCACAATATTGATCGTGGCAGGTGACGGCGGTAACGGTTGTGTGAGCTTCCGTCGTGAGAAATATATTCCCCGTGGCGGCCCTGATGGCGGCGACGGTGGCGATGGTGGTGATGTTTTCCTGCTTGCTGATGAAAACCTCAATACGCTGATCGATTTCCGCTTTGTGAAATCATATCGCGCGGAGCGCGGCACAAACGGTCAAAGCAGCGACTGTACCGGTAAACGCGGTAAAGATATTACGATCAAAGTTCCCGTTGGTACGCGCGTTCTGGATCAGGCCACCGGTGAAGTGCTTGCTGATATGACCAAACACGGTCAGATCAATATGGTGGCTAAAGGCGGTTTCCACGGTCTTGGCAATACCCGCTTCAAATCGTCGGTTAACCGTTCCCCACGCCAAAAAACCATGGGCACGAAAGGCGAAGAGCGTGATATCGCGCTTGAGCTGATGCTGCTGGCTGACGTGGGTATGTTGGGACTGCCAAATGCGGGTAAATCGACCTTCATTCGTGCCGTTTCCGCAGCGAAACCAAAAGTTGCTGACTATCCGTTTACCACCCTGGTACCAAGCCTTGGTGTTGTTCGTATGGACAGTGAGCAAAGCTTTGTGATCGCCGATATCCCTGGTCTGATTGAAGGGGCATCTGAAGGTGCTGGTTTAGGTATTCGCTTCCTGAAACACCTTGAGCGTTGCCGTGTGTTATTGCACCTGATCGATATCGCACCGATTGATGAATCTGATCCGATCGAGAATGCGAAAGTCATCATCAATGAGTTGCAGCAATACAATGCAAAACTGGCTGAAAAGCCACGTTGGCTGGTATTCAACAAAGTTGATCTGATCGAAAAAGAAGAAGCTGAGACGCGTGCTAAAGCCATTGCAGAAGCGCTGGGTTGGGAAGGTAACTACTATCTGATTTCAGCCGCTAATCGCGAAGGCGTGAATGCACTGTGCTGGGATGTGATGAAATTTATCAATGAAAATCCTAAGCACATGGCGATTGAAGAAGCTGCGCCAGAAAAAGTTGAATTCATGTGGGATGATTATCACCGTGAACAACTGGCTGAAGTGGAATCTGAAGCTGACGACGACTGGGATGATGACTGGGATGAAGACGACGACGAAGGCGTTGAAATCATTTACGAACGTTAATCCGGCGTAGATCTCAATCTGAAAGGCTGCCAGTGGCAGCCTTTTTTAATACATGTTTTTCGTGGTGCTGGCAGAAAGTGAAAGGGCATTTTCCAAAATCACATCGGGCAGCCAGCATTGCGCACTCAGCCCGTGGCCCGAGGCACGGTTACGCAACGTCAACGTTCCGCAGTGAAGTTGAGCAATGCGTATCACAATGTTCAAACCCAACCCGCTGCCGCCATAACGTTGATCCATACGTTTGAATGCCTGGGTCAGCTCACACGCTTTTGTCTCATCAATCCCCGGACCTTCATCGTCAATTTGTATCAGGAAACCCTTGTTCTGTGGCTGCACTGTAATAAGTATTTCACTGTTCTCAGGGCCGTAGCGGAAAGCATTTTCCACCAGATTCCTCACCAGTAAACGAAGCAGAACGGCATCTCCCTGAAGCGTGGCATGTTGCGGAAGCCTCAAAATAAGCCTTTGTTGGCGATCTTCCAGCATCTCGCAGAACTCTTCACGCAGCGGTTCAATGACGTTTGCCACAAGATCCACTTGCTGATATTCACCTTTAGCAAAATTTTGTCCAGCGCGGGATAACATCAGTAATTGTTCAATGGTATGCATAAGCTGATCGATGCGACCAATCAGGGTATCGCTGCCGGTGATGCCATTTTTTTGCATGATCTCAAGATGCAGACGCACGCCGGCAAGTGGCGTTCGTAATTCGTGAGCGGCATCGGCAGTGAATAGTCGTTCCTGCTGAATCGTATTTGAAAGGCGCGAAAACAGCTGATTGAGGGCGTTTGTCACCGCCACCACCTCGCGAATTTCGCTGTTCAGTGGCAAAGGCGAAAGGTTATCTGCCGAGCGGGTTTCCAGACGTTTTTGTAACTGGTTTAACGGACGAATAATCCAGCTGATCGCCCAGAAGGAGAGCACCAGAGTAATGGTCATCATCAGCAAAGAAGGCGCAATCAGCGAGGCAATCGCTTCGGCAATTTCCTTCTCAACATGCGCATTGCGAACTTTGGCGGAAAGCGTGTCATTCACCAGCAAATTAATCTGCTCCTGACTTTCATGCCAGAGCCAGAAAATGCTGGTGAGTTGGGTGACAAAAAGAATCAACGCCAGCATGACCAGAAGACGGCGGCGCATACTGGTCACGGTGCTATCTCCAGCCGGTATCCAATGCCGCGCACTGTGCGGATGAGTTCCTTACCCAGTTTGCGGCGCAGGTTATGAACGTGAACTTCCAGCGTATTGGATCCTAAATCGTCCTGCCAGGTATAGAGATCTTGCTGAAGTAACTCGCGGTTGACCGTTTGCCCGGCGCGCATCATCAGTCGGGTTAAAATCGCAAATTCCTTCGGCGTGACTTCCACCTGAGCGTCACCCAGATAGGTTTGCTGCGACGAGAGGTTAATTTTCAAATTGCCAACGGAAATCTCGTTATCGCTTTGTCCCTGATAGCGGCGAATAAGCGCACGAACCCGCGCCTGGAGCTCGGCCAGGGCGAAAGGTTTGATCAGGTAATCATCGGCACCGGCGTCCAGGCCATCGACGCGGTCTTCAAGGGCATCACGGGCGGTCAAAATGAGGACGGGAAGGGAAATTCTTTGGCGACGCCATTGACGCAGAAGCGTGGCGCCATCTTTATCTGGCAACCCTAAATCAAGGATCACCAGACTGTATTGACTGGTCTGGATGAGGCTTTGGGCTTCTGCCGCGGTGGATGCGCAGTCGCACACATAATTATCGCTGGTTAATGCCAGCGATAAACCCTGCCGTAAAAGTTCATCATCTTCAACTATCAGCAGTTTCATCGTCTGGCACTTCTCCAGGGTTAATTATTTTGGTAGACGTCCTTATAGAGACGGCTCTCAAAGCGTACCAGCGGAGCGCGACGCGTACGCTGGTCTTCCGGAGGCACTGCGTATCCGGAGAGGAACTGAACAAACGCCATGCGCTGCCCGCTGGCGGTGGTGATAAAGCCTGCCAGGTTGTATACGCCAGACAGTGAGCCTGTTTTCGCAGACACTTTGCCGTCCACACCGGCTTCGTGCAGACCACCGCGATACTGCAGCGTTCCGTCATGACCGGCCAGTGGAAGCATTGAGATAAAGTCTAAATCCTTATCGTTCTGCGCGATGTATTGCAGTACCTGCATCATCGTCGCCGGTGACAGCAAATCGTGACGTGACAGGCCTGAGCCATCAACCTGAATAGAGTTGCCTAAATCGATGCCCGCTTTCTGGCGGAGGATTTGGCGCACAGCATCTGAACCGGCACGCCAGGTTCCCGGCACACCAAACCGCTGATGACCAATCGTACGAAATACCGTATCGGCAATCATGTTGTCGGATTTCTTCAGCATGATGCGCAGCAGATCATGCAACGGGGCAGACTGCGTTTGTGCAAGCACCGTCCCGGCAGGTGTCTGGCGCGTCTGACGTTTCAAGGTGCCATCAATCTGAATATCTGCCTGCAAGAGTTCGTCTTTCAAAATTGCACCGGCATAGCTGGCACCATCCTGAATGGCGAAAGCCAGTGGCAAAGGTTCACTGCGTTGGGTCAGACAACCGGTCAATGTGTAGCGATTGAATTCTCCCGGCACCACATCCAGTTCACAATACTGTGCATCCGGAGAACCTTTTGCCAGCGTGCGGACCTCACTGAACATATGCACCGGATAATAGGAGGCTACGCGGATAAAGGCGTTTTCATCAGGTTTAGGCGCGCTGTAAAGGGACACCGAGAAACAGTTGCGATCGACAATCGCCGCGGCGGGCGGCGCACTGAAGCACTGTGTGATGTCATTCCATGGCCAGCCGGGGGCTTTGTCATGGCTGGCAAACACTGACGTGTTCACGACCACATCACCACTGATCTCTTTAATGCCCTGTTTTTTAAGCACCGCAACCATATTCCGAATATTCTGACGCTTCAGCGTCGGATCTCCGGAAAAACGCGCGACCAGATCCCCTTTTAAGACGCCATCTGAAACGGAGCCCGGGGTTTCAAGGGTGGTAGTGAATCGGAAATCTGGACCCAACTGAAGTAAGGCCGCCAGCGCGGTCAGGATTTTCATGGTACTGGCGGGCAACGCCATCTGGGAACCGTGATAGTCGATGGCAGGCGCGGGAGCGCCTATTTTCTGTACCAGCACAGCCAGATTCGTACCGTCAGGCAGATATTCTGTGTAATTTTCGATCTGAGCCGCATTTGTATTCAGAACAAACGCGCATGCTAATCCACTGACTATTCGTATAAAACGCATTATTTTGAGTAAAGGCTCTGGGTAACAACAGGATAATGTGGTGCCATACTACGATGCTACGAACCCAGGCGCAACGTGGCTGAAAGTAAACGATGATCCTCAAGGAACTCTACGTTAAAATACGAATCATAATGCAAAATGAATCCTGGCCTGGTGGCAACTCCGGGTGAGGTTTTTTTTGTTTTTCGCCAGAGTGAGTAGGTCAAAAGAGCTGGCTTAATTTCTTACCTGATTCAATCAGGACGGTGTTTACCGAAAGGACCAAGTTAGAGGTAATGAATATATGAAACCGATTCCGATGACGTTGCGTGGCGCAGAAAGATTACGTGAAGAGCTGGATCATCTGAAGGGCGTACGTCGTCCAAAGATTATTGCTGATATTGCCACTGCGCGCGAACACGGCGATCTGAAAGAGAATGCTGAGTATCACGCTGCCCGCGAACAGCAGGGCTTCTGTGAAGGCCGTATTCAGGAGATCGAAGCCAAGCTTTCAAATGCTCAGGTGATCGACGTGACAAAAATGCCGGCGACGGGTCGTGTCATTTTTGGTGCCACGGTGAAATTGATGAACCTGGACAGCGAAGAAGAACAGACCTACCGCATCGTGGGTGACGACGAAGCTGACTTTAAGCAAAATCTGATTTCTGTGAACTCACCTATCGCACGCGGTTTGATTGGGAAAGAACAGGATGACGTGGTTGTGATCAGCACCCCAGGCGGGGATGTTGAGTTTGAAGTGCTGAAGGTCGAGTACCTCTAAAAATCTGCATTAAAAAGGGCGAAACGTAATGTTTCGCCCTATAAATCACCCATTCATGAAGTGAATGACTTCACATTAAATTGAAAACTAACGTAAAAAGGCCAGTGATAGCCTTTTCCTGAACGTGATTTCGTGGCACCTTTCCGAAAATCTAAAGCGTTTTTCGTTAAACTCTGACGAATTAACGCGGTAAGATAATTTTGCGGTCTTCGGTAGAAGGGCGATAAAGTACCAGCATATTGCCGATAACTTGCACATTACACGCCTTGGTTTCACGCACGATAGCGTCTACGATCAAGGTCTTCGTTTCGCGTTCTTCTGCCGCGACTTTAATCTTGATCAGTTCGTGATGCTTCAGTGCCTGTTCGATTTCGGCAAGCACGCCTTCTGTCAGGCCGTTGTTACCCAGCATGACAACCGGTTTCAGTGGATGTGCCAGACCTTTCAGGTACTGTTTTTGTTTATTGTTAAGATTCATCGTCTTTTTTGCTTAAGTTGGGATTGAAAACGGGTCATTCTACCGCCATCTCATGTATATGACCAACCCGCACTGCTTCGGGATGTGATTTATACTGACTTAGCCATAGACGTCATGACGCTAACAGCTTGTTCCAAAAGCTCTAACACAGGGTAGTTGGAAAACTATATGGTTACTAAATAATGTCTATTAAAAAGCGTTCTGCAAGTTCCACACGCTGGCTGCAGGAACACTTTAGCGATAAATACGTGATTCAGGCACAGAAAAAAGGGCTGCGTTCCCGCGCCTGGTTTAAGCTTGATGAGATACAGCAGGGCGATAAGCTGTTCAAACCCGGGATGACCGTTGTGGATTTAGGCGCAGCACCCGGTGGATGGTCGCAGTTTGCCGCCACGCAGATCGGTAGCAAAGGGCGCATCATTGCTCTTGACCTTTTACCTATGGATCCTATTGTTGGAGTCGATTTCCTTCAGGGGGATTTTCGTGATGAATTAGTTCTCAAAGCGCTGCTTGACCGCGTGGGAGAAAACAAGGTTCAGGTGGTCATGTCCGATATGGCCCCGAATATGAGCGGTACACCGGCAGTCGATATTCCAAAATCGATGTATTTGGTTGAGTTAGCGCTGGATATGTGTCGGGATGTATTAGCACCAGGCGGAAGTTTCCTGGTGAAGGTGTTCCAGGGAGATGGCTTTGATGAATACCTGCGGGAAATTCGCTCCCTGTTTACGAAGGTGAAGATTCGTAAGCCAGACGCTTCCCGAGCACGTTCGCGAGAAGTGTACATCGTAGCGACAGGGCGGAAACTGTAGTACCCTAACGCTGTTTGTTAACACAGTTGTAATATGAGGTTGATCCCTTGAGTGACATGGCGAAGAACCTGATTCTCTGGTTAGTCATCGCAGTAGTATTGATGTCTGTATTTCAGAGCTTTGGGCCCAGCGAGTCTAATGGCCGTAGGGTAGATTATTCTACCTTCATGTCCGAATTGACCCAAGACCAGATTCGCGAAGCGCGTATCAATGGACGTGAGATTAACGTTGTTAAAAAAGACAGCAACAAGTACACGACCTACATTCCAGTTGAAGACCCTAAGTTGCTGGATACGCTGCTGAGCAAAAATGTAACCGTAGTGGGTGAGCCACCAGAGCAACCAAGCTTACTGGCCTCTATCTTTATTTCCTGGTTCCCAATGTTGTTGTTGATTGGGGTCTGGATCTTCTTTATGCGGCAAATGCAGGGCGGCGGCGGCAAAGGGGCGATGTCCTTTGGCAAGAGCAAAGCGCGCATGCTGACAGAAGATCAAATTAAAACGACTTTTGCGGATGTTGCAGGTTGCGACGAAGCCAAGGAAGAGGTTAGCGAGCTGGTTGATTACCTGCGCGAACCTAGCCGTTTCCAGAAACTGGGCGGTAAAATTCCTAAAGGCGTCCTGATGGTCGGTCCTCCGGGTACCGGTAAAACCTTGCTGGCGAAAGCCATTGCAGGTGAAGCCAAGGTTCCTTTCTTTACTATTTCTGGTTCTGACTTCGTCGAAATGTTCGTTGGTGTTGGTGCATCCCGTGTGCGTGACATGTTCGAACAAGCGAAGAAAGCTGCTCCATGTATCATCTTCATCGATGAAATTGACGCCGTTGGCCGTCAGCGTGGTGCAGGTTTAGGCGGCGGTCACGATGAACGTGAGCAAACGCTGAACCAGATGTTGGTTGAGATGGACGGCTTTGAAGGTAACGAAGGCATTATCGTTATTGCTGCGACTAACCGTCCTGACGTTCTTGACCCGGCATTGCTGCGTCCGGGCCGTTTCGACCGTCAGGTTGTGGTTGGCTTGCCAGACGTGCGTGGCCGCGAACAGATCCTTAAAGTTCACATGCGCCGCGTTCCTCTGGCAACAGATGTTGATGCTTCAGTGATTGCACGTGGTACACCGGGCTTCTCCGGTGCTGATCTGGCAAACCTGGTCAACGAAGCCGCTCTGTTCTCTGCACGTGGTAATAAACGTGTGGTGTCTATGGTTGAGTTCGAAAAAGCCAAAGACAAAATCATGATGGGTGCGGAACGTCGCTCCATGGTGATGACAGAAGCGCAGAAAGAATCCACCGCGTATCACGAAGCGGGTCACGCCATCATTGGCCGCCTGGTTCCTGAACACGATCCTGTGCACAAAGTCACGATTATTCCTCGTGGCCGGGCATTGGGTGTGACGTTCTTCCTGCCAGTAGGTGATGCGATCAGTGCCAGCCGTCAGAAACTCGAAAGCCAGATTTCCACGCTCTACGGTGGTCGTCTTGCTGAAGAGATCATCTACGGTGTAGAAAAAGTCTCTACCGGTGCATCTAACGATATCAAAGTGGCGACATCCATTGCCCGTAACATGGTTACGCAGTGGGGCTTCTCAGACAAATTAGGTCCGTTGCTGTATGCGGAAGAAGAAGGCGAAGTCTTCCTCGGCCGTTCAGTAGCAAAAGCGAAACACATGTCTGATGAAACGGCGCGAATCATCGATCAGGAAGTGAAATCTCTGGTTGAACGTAACTATGCACGTGCGCGTACTTTGCTGATGGAAAACATGGATATCCTTCATTCAATGAAAGATGCCCTGATGAAATATGAAACCATCGATGCACCACAGATAGACGATCTGATGAACCGTACGGAAGTTCGCCCGCCAGCTGGCTGGGATGACGTCGGCGGTAAAAATGGTAATGGCAATTCTAACGACGGTGGTTCGCCAAAAGCGCCAACGCCGGTTGATGAGCCTCGTACGCCAAATCCTGGCAATACGATGTTTGAACAATTCAGCGGCAAATAAGTCGCTGGTTGGAAAAATGCTGATTACATACTACCCCGGGCTTGCCCGGGGTTTTTTATGCGTGCATTCTTTGCCCCGGAATTTAGATATTACGACCACTGACCGATCAAACGAGACATGACGTATGCAACTCACAGCCAGAGAATCGATTCTAAACCTCACTTTTCCTCAGGTAATGGGGATCCTGAATGTTACGCCGGATTCATTTTCCGATGGAGGAAGGCATAACTCGCTGGAGCTCGCACTCAGGCATGCTGAGGCGATGATCAATGCCGGGGCAACCCTTCTTGATATTGGCGGAGAGTCGACGCGTCCAGGTGCTGCTGAGGTCAGTGAAGATGAGGAACTGTCACGTGTGGTGCCGGTTGTTGAGGCGATTGCCCGTCGCTTTGATGTCTGGATTTCAGTGGATACATCAAAAGCGATCGTTATCCGCGAAGCTGCCCGCGCAGGTATGCATCTGATCAACGACATTCGCTCTTTACAAGAGCCGGGCGCATTACAGGCAGCCGCAGAAACAGGTTTGCCCGTTTGCCTGATGCACATGCAAGGGCAACCGAAAACAATGCAGCACTCCCCAAAATATGAGGATGTGGTTGCTGAAGTCGCGGAGTATTTTGTTGAACAAATTGCACGCTGTGAGAATGCCGGCATTCCGAAAAGCAAATTGTTACTCGACCCGGGCTTTGGTTTCGGTAAAAATCTGAACCACAATTACCAGTTGCTCGCCAGACTGGCTGAGTTTCATCATTTCGGTTTGCCTCTTCTTGTTGGCATGTCGAGGAAATCCATGGTCGGCCAACTGCTTCATGTCTCACCGGAACAACGTGTGACGGGAAGTGTTGCCTGTGCTGTTATCGCAGCCATGCAGGGCGCTCAGATCGTCCGTGTACATGATGTAAAAGAAACCGTCGAAGCGATGCGTGTCGTCGAAGCTACACTTTCTGCAAGGGATAAAAAATAACTATGAGCAACCGTAAATACTTTGGCACCGATGGCATTCGCGGAAAAGTAGGTGATAACCCAATCACGCCAGATTTCGTTCTCAAACTCGGCTGGGCAGCGGGAAAAGTTTTAGCGCGCCACGGCTCTCGTAAAGTGATTATTGGTAAAGACACACGTATCTCGGGCTATATGCTGGAATCGGCTCTTGAAGCAGGGCTGGCGGCTGCGGGCTTATCGGCATCCTTTACCGGACCGATGCCCACCCCTGCGGTGGCGTATCTGACGCGTACTTTCCGTGCAGAAGCTGGGATCGTGATTTCTGCTTCCCACAATCCTTATTACGATAACGGCATCAAATTTTTCACCATCGATGGGACAAAGCTGCCAGATGACGTGGAAGAAGCCATAGAAGCCGAACTGGAAAAACCGCTGACCTGCGTTGAATCGGCAGAGTTAGGCAAAGCCAGTCGTATAGTGGATGCGGCAGGTCGTTACATCGAATTTTGCAAAGGGACTTTCCCGAGCGAACTCAGCCTTAACGGTCTGAAAATTGTGGTCGATTGTGCTAACGGTGCAACTTATCACATTGCGCCAAGTGTCCTGCGCGAGCTGGGCGCGAAAGTCATCGCTATCGGCTGTGAGCCGGACGGCATGAATATTAACGAAGAGTGCGGCGCAACGGATGTTCGTCAGTTGCAACAACGCGTTCTGGCAGAAAAAGCTGACGTCGGTTTGGCATTTGATGGTGACGGCGATCGTCTGATCATGGTTGACCACGAAGGTAACAAAGTTGATGGCGACCAGATTCTTTATATCATCGCGCGTGAAGGTCTACGTCAGGGGCAACTGAAAGGCGGTGCGGTAGGCACGCTGATGAGTAATATGGGCCTCGAACTTGCGCTCAAGCAGCTCGGCATTCCTTTCACTCGTGCGAAAGTGGGCGACCGCTACGTTCTGGAAAAAATGCAGGAAAAAGGCTGGCGTATTGGTGCTGAAAACTCCGGTCATATCATCTTGCTGGACAAAACGACCACCGGAGACGGTATTGTTGCAGGTTTGCAAGTACTCACCGCAATGGTCCGTAACCACATGACTCTTCATGATTTGTGCAGCGGTATGAAATTATTGCCCCAAATTCTGATTAATGTGCGTTTTGCTGGTGAACATGATCCGCTGGAATCTGATGAAGTGAAGCAGGTAACCGCTGAAGTTGAAAAGCAACTTGCAGGCCGTGGCCGCGTTTTATTGCGTAAATCAGGCACAGAACCTTTGTTGCGTGTCATGGTGGAAGGTGAAGATGCGGCGCTGGTAGAAAAATTAGCTAATCGCATTGCCGATGCAGTGAAAGCGGTCAAGCCGTAACCCGATAAGAAATGGCGAATTTTTCTGCTCTGCGCCGTTGTCTTCTCATCAGATAACGGCGCAGATAATACCTGATGAAGGTTTTTTGAATGAATTTGCCGTTTTTTTCCGCAAACGAACATTCCATTGCAAATTGCTCTTGCGCGGCCATACGGCTTTGGTTAGTATTCACACCCGCTTCAGTGGGTCCTTAAATGGCCTGCTAAATTGGTGAGAAGCAATTGGCATGCGGTGAACCCGCGAGGATACAGGTACTACTATGTACGACGCTCTTCTGGTGATTTTCCTTATCGTAGCAATCGGCCTTGTGGCTTTGGTTATGCTGCAACAAGGTAAAGGCGCTGATATGGGAGCCTCTTTCGGAGCAGGTGCTTCTGGCACATTGTTCGGTTCGAGTGGTTCCGGTAACTTCATGACCCGTATGACCGGCGTGTTGGCCGCTTTGTTCTTTATCATTAGTTTGATTCTTGGGAACATGAGCACCAATAAAGGCCAAAAAGGCAGTGAGTGGGAAAACTTAAGTCAGCCAGCGCAAACTGAGCAGACAACTGCACCGGCAGCTCCAGCAGCGCCGAACAGTGATGTTCCTCACTAAGCAGTAACCTTCTTACCTAAAGAAGTGAAAAGTTTTAAACAGTGGCTTGAACTTGGACAGTACAAGCGATTGTGAAAAAAAAGAGTGCCGAGGTGGTGGAATTGGTAGACACGCTACCTTGAGGTGGTAGTGCCCGAATGGGCTTACGGGTTCAAGTCCCGTCCTCGGTACCAATCTTTGTGATAATTTGCTTTTTAGCGATTATCGGCGTAGTATTTGCCACGTTTTCGGACGCGGGGTGGAGCAGCCTGGTAGCTCGTCGGGCTCATAACCCGAAGGTCGTCGGTTCAAATCCGGCCCCCGCAACCACTTTCCCTAAGTGTTTATTTCAAATAGACTTTCAGTATCTTCCTGTGATGTTCTGCAGTTCCCATTTGAAAGCTTCAATTTGAAAATAACACTTCGAAAGTTGTACCGAAGCCGCTATGCGGCAAATAGGGTCCAGTTGCATAAAGCCCCGATTTATCGGGGTTTTTTGTTATTTGGCAACAGAATCACTGGGCTATTTAGCCCTTTTTTTATGTCTTGGGGGTGGGCTTGTCCACATTAGAACAAAAATTAACAGAGCTGATTACAGCACCAGTCGAGGCACTTGGCTTTGAGCTGGTGGGCATCGAGTTCGTTCGGGCTCGCCAATCGACGTTGCGCATCTATATTGATAGTGACGCCGGGATCAATGTTGATGATTGTGCTGATGTCAGCCACCAGGTGAGCGCTGTGCTGGACGTTGAAGATCCAGTCACCGTCGCCTATAACCTGGAAGTTTCCTCTCCAGGCCTTGATCGTCCTATGTTCACCGCTGAGCATTATCAACGTTTTATCGGTGACGAAGTCAGCATGGTACTGCGTATGGCGGTCCAGAATCGTCGCAAATGGCAGGGCATCATCAAAGCTGTCGAAGGCGAAATGATCACGGTGACTGTGGAAGGGAAAGACGAAGTGTTCGCACTGAGCAACATCCAGAAAGCGAACCTGGTACCCCACTTTTAAAGAGTTTGGAAGAGGCAACTAGGATGAACAAAGAGATTCTGGCTGTTGTAGAAGCAGTTTCTAATGAAAAATCCCTCCCGCGCGAGAAGATTTTTGAAGCGCTGGAAATTGCATTATCAACAGCGACCAAGAAAAAATACGAGCAGGAAATCGAAGTCCGCGTCAGCATTGACCGTAAAACAGGTGACTTCGATACCTTCCGTCGTTGGGTTGCAGTCGACGAAGTGACTCAGCCAACGCGTGAAATCACCCTCGAAGCAGCACAGTATGAAGAACCGTCTATCGAACTCGGCGGTTACATCGAAGATCAAATCGAGTCAGTCACATTCGACCGCATCACCACCCAAACCGCAAAACAAGTTATCGTACAGAAAGTACGCGAAGCTGAACGCGCGATGGTTGTTGAGCAGTTCCGTGAACAGCAGGGCGAAATCGTCACTGGCGTCGTGAAAAAAGTTAACCGCGACAGCATCGCCCTGGATTTAGGCAGCAATGCTGAAGCTGTGATCCTGCGTGAAGATATGCTTCCGCGTGAAAACTTCCGCTCTGGCGACCGTATTCGTGGCGTTCTGTACGATGTTCGTCCTGAAGCACGTGGCGCACAGCTGTTTGTCAGCCGTTCGCGCAACGAAATGCTGATCGAACTGTTCCGCATTGAAGTGCCAGAAATCGGTGAAGAGCTGATCGAAATTAAAGCGGCAGCCCGCGATCCTGGCTCCCGTGCAAAAATCGCAGTGAAAACCAACGACAAACGCATCGATCCTGTCGGTGCTTGTGTCGGTATGCGCGGTGCACGCGTTCAGGCCGTTTCCAGTGAACTGGGCGGCGAACGTATCGATATCATCCTTTGGGATGACAATCCTGCGCAATTCGTTATCAACGCCATGGCTCCGGCAGATGTTGCCTCCATCGTGGTTGATGAAGATAAATGCACCATGGATATCGCCGTTGAAGCCAGCAACCTGGCACAGGCGATTGGCCGTAATGGTCAGAACGTACGTTTGGCTTCCCAACTGTTGAAACAACATCGTGGTGATGACAGATGGGAACTGAACGTGATGACAGCAGACGACCTTCAGGCCAAACATCAGGCTGAGGCACACGCTGCGATTGAAACCTTTACTAAATACCTGGCCATTGATGAAGATTTCGCCACGGTTCTGGTAGAAGAAGGTTTCTCTACTCTCGAAGAACTGGCTTATGTGCCAGTGAACGAACTGCTTGAAATCGACGGTCTGGATGAAGACACCGTGAATGCGCTTCGCGAACGTGCGAAAGAAGCGCTGACGACGTTGGCTTTAGCCCAGGAAGAAAGTCTCGGTGACAACAAGCCTGCTGACGATCTGCTGAACCTGGCGGGTCTGGAACGTAGCATGGCGTTTAAACTGGCTGCACAAGGCGTTTGTACGCTGGAAGATCTTGCCGAGCAGGGTGTCGACGATCTGGCTGATATTGAAGGTCTTACTGACGAGCAGGCTGGTGAACTTATCATGGCCGCGCGCAATATCTGCTGGTTTGGCGACAACGCGTAATAAACTGTAGCAGGAAGGAACAGCATGACAGATGTAACTGTAAAATCGCTGGCGGCAGAGATTCAGACCCCGGTAGATCGCCTGGTACAGCAATTTGCTGATGCAGGGATCTCGAAGTCCGAATCTGACTCTGTGACCCAGCAGGAAAAAGAAACATTGTTGGCGCATCTGAATGGCGGAAACGCTGGTGCGACAAACAAACTGACGTTACAACGCAAAACGCGTAGTACACTGAATATTCCGAGCACCGGCGGGACGAGTAAATCGGTGCAAATCGAAGTCCGCAAGAAACGCACTTATGTTAAACGTGATATGACCGAAGCAGAACTTGCCCAGGCCGAAGCGGAAGAGCAGGCGAAGCGTGACGCGGAAGAACAGGCACAGCGTGCAGCAGCAGAGCAAGCCCAGCGCGAAGCTCAGGAAAAAGCCAAACGCGCCGCCGAAGAGCAAGCTAAACGTGAGGCCGCTGATAAAGCTAAGCGTGATGCAGCGGAAAAAGATAAAGTGACGAATCAACATACTGACGAAGTAACCAAACCAGCTCAGGCAGAGAAAGCACGCCGTGAAGCTGAAGCCGCAGAGCTGAAACGCAAAACGGAAGAAGAAGCCCAGCGTAAGCTTGAAGAAAACGCCAAGCGCATCGCAGAGGAAGCCCGTAAAATGGCTGACTCAGGTGTCTGGACTGAAACTGTCGCGCCAAGCGAATCAGAATCTGCTGACTATCATGTCACCACTTCTACCCACGCCCGTGCAGCTGAAGACGAAAACGACGCCAAAGTTGAAGGCGAACGTCGTAGCCGTACCCGCGGTGGAAAAGCGACCAAGCAGAAGAAAGGCAATAAACTGTCTGAATCTAAAGCGGATCGCGAAGAAGCACGTGCCGTTGGCCGTAATGGTAAAGGCAAGCGTAAGCCAAGCACACTGCAACAGAGCTTCAACAAGCCTGTCGCTGCTGTGAATCGTGACGTTGTTGTGGGTGAAACCATTACCGTTGCTGAGTTGGCGAACAAAATGGCAGTTAAAGGCTCTCAGGTCATCAAAACGATGATGAAACTGGGTGCGATGGCTACTATCAACCAGGTTATTGATCAGGAAACTGCTCAACTGGTTGCTGAAGAAATGGGCCATAAAGTCATCCTGCGTCGTGAGAACGAGCTGGAAGAAGCGCTGATGAGCGACCGTGATACCGGTGCTTCAGCTGCCGCTGAGCCACGTGCTCCGGTTGTGACCATCATGGGTCACGTTGACCACGGTAAAACCTCCCTGCTTGACTACATTCGCTCAACGAAAGTTGCTGCGGGCGAAGCCGGTGGTATTACTCAGCACATCGGTGCTTATCACGTTGAAACAGAAAACGGCATGATCACCTTCCTGGATACTCCGGGACACGCCGCGTTTACTTCAATGCGTGCACGTGGTGCCAAGGCAACTGACATCGTGGTTCTGGTTGTTTCAGCCGATGATGGCGTGATGCCACAGACCATTGAAGCAGTTCAGCATGCGAAAGCGGCTGGCGTGCCAATCGTGGTTGCAGTGAACAAAATTGATAAGCCAGATGCTGATCCAGATCGCGTTCGCACCGAGCTTTCTCAGTACGGCGTTATGCCGGAAGAGTGGGGCGGTGAATCTCAGTTCATCCATGTTTCTGCGAAAGTCGGTACGGGTATCGACGATCTGCTGCAAGCCATCTTGCTGCAAGCTGAAGTACTGGAACTGAAAGCGGTACGTACTGGTATGGCAAGTGGTGTTGTGATTGAGTCCTTCCTGGACAAAGGTCGCGGCCCGGTAGCAACAGTTCTGGTTCAGGAAGGTACGCTGAATAAAGGCGATATCATTCTGTGTGGCTTCGAATACGGCCGTGTTCGTGCGATGCGCGATGAACTGGGACGTGACATTCTGTCTGCAGGTCCTTCTATTCCTGTCGAAGTGTTGGGTCTGTCCAGCGTTCCGGCTGCGGGTGATGAAGTGACTGTTGTTCGTGATGAGAAGAAAGCTCGTGAAGTTGCTCTGTATCGTCAGGGTAAATTCCGCGAAGTGAAACTGGCTCGTCAGCAGAAATCTAAACTGGAAAACATGTTTGCGAACATGACCGAAGGTGAAGTTTCTGAACTGAACATCGTTCTGAAATCTGACGTACAGGGTTCTTGCGAAGCGATTTCCGATGCACTGCAGAACTTGTCAACCGACGAAGTGAAAGTCAAAATCGTAGGTATGGGTGTCGGTGGTATTACCGAGACTGATGCAACGCTGGCAGCCGCTTCCCGTGCGATCATCCTGGGCTTCAACGTGCGTGCGGATGCTTCTGCCCGTCGCGTCGTAGAAAGCGAAAGCCTGGATCTGCGTTACTACTCCGTCATCTATAACCTGATTGATGAAGTCAAACAGGCGATGAGCGGTATGTTGGCGCCAGAGTACAAACAGCAAATCATCGGCCTGGCTGAAGTTCGTGACGTGTTCAAGTCACCGAAATTTGGCGCAATTGCAGGTTGTATGGTTACTGAAGGTATGATCAAACGTAACAACCCAATCCGTGTACTGCGTGACAACGTGGTGATCTACGAAGGCGAGCTGGAATCCCTGCGTCGCTTCAAAGATGACGTTGCTGAAGTTCGTAACGGCATGGAATGTGGTATCGGCGTTAAGAACTACAACGATGTGCGTACTGGTGATGTGATCGAAGTCTTCGAAATCATCGAGATCAAACGTACTATCGCTTAACGTTTGCGAAGTAGCTGATATCCAGATGGGGGCCTTGCGCCCCCTTATTTGTCTGGAGCAAGTGGAGAAAGAATCATGGCAAAAGAATTTAGCCGTACTCAACGTGTCTCTCAGGAGATGCAAAAAGAAATCGCGATTATTTTACAGCGCGAAGTCAAAGATCCGCGCGTTGGCATGGCCACCGTGTCCGGCGTAGAAGTGTCACGTGACCTGGCTTATGCCAAAGTGTTCGTCACCTTCCTCGACGTGTTGACCACCGATAATCACGATCCCGATCGTGTGAAAAACGGCATCAGAGCCTTACAGGATGCATCAGGTTTCATTCGTACCCTGATCGGTAAAGCGATGCGTTTGCGTGTTGTTCCGGAACTGACCTTTGCTTACGATAACTCCCTGGTTGAAGGCATGCGTATGTCTAACCTGGTGACTAACGTCGTGAAGAATGATGCTGAACGTCGTTCAGCTGCAGGCGACGACGAGGAAGCATAATGAGCCGCCCACGTCGCCGCGGCCGTGATATTCACGGCGTTCTGCTACTGGACAAATCTTACGGCTTGTCTTCCAACGATGCCCTGCAAAAGGTGAAACGCCTTTACAACGCGAACCGTGCAGGACATACCGGTGCGCTCGACCCTCTGGCAACGGGCATGCTGCCATTGTGTTTAGGTGAAGCGACCAAGTTCTCGCGTTTTCTGCTGGATTCAGACAAGCGTTATCGGGTCATTGCCCGCCTAGGCCAACGCACTGATACGTCTGACGCTGAAGGTGAGATCGTTTCCGAACGTGAAATAACCTTTACGCCGCAGCAACTTGACGACGCACTCGATAGCTTCCGCGGGGAAACCCAGCAAATTCCTTCTATGTATTCTGCGTTAAAATACGAAGGCAAGAAGCTGTATGAATACGCACGCCAGGGTATCGAAGTTCCCCGTCAATCTCGCAGTATTACGGTGTATGAACTGAAGTTTATCCGCTGGGAAGGCGTTGAGGTTGAACTGGAAATCCATTGCTCAAAAGGCACTTACATTCGCACTATTGTGGATGATTTAGGTGAAAAATTGGGTTGTGGCGCACACGTCACTTATTTGCGTCGTTTGCAGGTGGCTACGTATCCCCTTGAGCGCATGGTCACAATGGAAAAACTCCATGAGTTGATTGCTCAGGCAGAAGAGCAGGGCATCGATCCACGCTTGCTGTTGGATCCGTTGTTGCTACCTATGGACAGCGCATGCGAAGACTTCCCGGAAGTGAATTTGCTGCCTGTGGTGGCCGGATACGTTAAACAGGGTCAACCTGTTCAGGCATCGGGCGCACCGACGAGCGGCATGGTTCGCATTACGGAAGGTGAAGAACATAAGTTTATCGGCATTGGTGAAATTGACGATGATGGCCGCATTGCGCCACGTCGTTTAGTCGTCGAATACGCCGAATAAGCGCTTTTTGCCCACCTTGCGATCATATATAGCAAAGGGTAGAATAGCGCAGCTTATGCATTGGGTAGCTGAATTAGAGATCGGCACCCGTTTAAACTATCTATAATATTTTGGAGTATAATTATGTCTCTAAGCGTTGAAGCTAAAGCTCAAATCGTTTCCGACTTTGGTCGCGGCACTAACGACAGTGGTTCTACCGAAGTTCAGGTTGCTCTGCTGACTGCTCAAATTAACCATCTGCAAGGTCACTTTGCAGAGCACAAAAAAGATCACCACAGCCGTCGTGGTCTGCTGCGTATGGTTTCTCAGCGTCGTAAACTGCTGGACTACCTGAAGGGTAAAGATGTAGCGCGTTACACCAGCCTGATCGAACGTCTGGGTCTGCGTCGCTAATCAAGCGAGTTTCAGTGTAAAGGGGCCAATAGGCCCCTTTATTCTAGGAAGCAACACCAAATCAGGGTACTGTATGGCTGTTGTTTCTGCTGTTTTTCTAAGAACATGAACTTCCGTTACAGATGTTTTCGCGCGGCTAATGAGAGACTTTATTGCCACATTGTCAGGTCAATAAGGATTGTCATTAGTCGCGAGAATGTAGTGAGAAGCTCGGATATCTATCGGCGTGAACTGCTGTCATAACAGCTGCGTGCCACAATTAAGGACATTACATTGCTTAATCCGACTATTCGTAAATTCCAATACGGCCAGCACACCGTTACGCTGGAAACCGGCATGATGGCGCGTCAGGCGACTGCAGCCGTGATGGTTAGCATGGACGACACCGCGGTATTCGTTACCGTTGTTGGCCAGAAAAAAGCCAAACCAGGTCAGAGTTTCTTCCCACTGACTGTTAACTACCAGGAGCGTACTTATGCTGCTGGTCGTATCCCGGGTAGCTTCTTCCGTCGTGAAGGCCGTCCAAGCGAAGGCGAAACACTGACTTCACGTCTGATCGACCGTCCAATTCGCCCACTGTTCCCGGAAGGTTTCCTGAATGAAGTTCAGGTTATCGCGACCGTGGTTTCCCTGAACCCGCAAGTAAACCCTGACATCGTTGCGATGATCGGTGCGTCCGCTGCCCTGAGCCTGTCTGGTATTCCTTTCAGCGGCCCAATCGGTTCAGCACGCGTGGGTTACATTAACGATCAGTACGTTCTGAACCCAACCGCAGATGAATTGAAAACCAGTAGTCTTGACCTGGTCGTTGCCGGTACTAAAGGCGCGGTTCTGATGGTTGAGTCTGAAGCTGACGTTCTGAGCGAAGACCAGATGCTGGGCGCTGTGGTGTTCGGCCACGAGCAACAACAAATCGTTATCGATAACATCAACTCTCTGGTTGCTGAAGTCGGTAAAGCGAAATGGGATTGGCAGCCAGAAGTGGTTAACGCAGAGCTGCACGCTCGCGTTGCAGCCCTGGCAGAATCTCGTTTAGGTGATGCTTACCTGATCACTGATAAACAAGACCGTTACGCTCAGATCAACGTCATCAAAGCGGAAGTGGTTCAGACCCTGCAAGCTGAAGATGAAGCGCTGGACGCTGGCGAAATTTCTGACCTGCTGGGTAGCATTGAGAAGAATGTGGTGCGTAGCCGTGTTCTGCGTGGCGAGCCACGTATCGATGGTCGCGAAAAAGACATGATCCGCGGTCTGGACGTTCGTACTGGCGTTCTGCCACGTACTCACGGTTCAGCGCTGTTTACGCGTGGCGAAACTCAGGCACTGGTTACTGCAACTCTGGGTACTGCCCGTGACGCGCAAAACCTGGATGAACTGATGGGCGAGAAGTCTGACAGCTTCCTGTTCCACTACAACTTCCCTCCGTACTCCGTTGGTGAGACCGGGATGGTGGGTTCACCAAAACGTCGTGAAATTGGTCACGGCCGCCTGGCGAAACGCGGCGTGCTGGCGATGATGCCAAAACCAGAAGACTTCCCGTACACCGTACGTGTCGTGTCTGAAATTACTGAATCTAACGGTTCATCTTCTATGGCTTCTGTTTGTGGTGCATCTCTGGCCCTGATGGATGCAGGTGTGCCGATCAAAGCCGCTGTTGCAGGTATTGCAATGGGTCTGGTTAAAGAAGGCGAAAGCTTTGTTGTTCTGTCTGACATTCTGGGTGACGAAGATCACCTGGGCGACATGGACTTCAAAGTAGCCGGTAGCCGCGATGGTATCACCGCGCTGCAGATGGACATCAAAATCGAAGGTATCACCCGCGAAATCATGCAGGTGGCTCTGAACCAGGCTAAGGGTGCGCGTCTGCACATTCTGGGCGTAATGGAACAGGCTATCAGCACTCCGCGCGGCGACATCTCTCAGTTTGCTCCACGTATCCACACCATCAAGATCAGCCCGGACAAAATCAAGGACGTGATCGGTAAAGGTGGTTCTGTGATCCGTGCCCTGACTGAAGAAACGGGTACAACCATTGAAATCGAAGATGACGGTACTGTGAAAATCGCAGCAACCGACGGCGAGAAAGCGAAATACGCTATCCGTCGTATCGAAGAGATCACTGCAGAAATCGAAGTTGACCGTATCTATCAGGGTAAAGTGACCCGTATCGTAGACTTTGGTGCGTTTGTTGCCATCGGCGGCGGTAAAGAAGGTCTGGTTCACATTTCTCAAATCGCTGACAAGCGTGTAGAGAAAGTGACTGATTACCTGCAAATGGGTCAGGAAGTACCGGTTAAGGTACTGGAAGTTGACCGTCAGGGCCGTGTGCGTTTGAGCATCAAAGAAGCCACTGCACCGACTCAGGATGATACAACTAAGCAACCTGACGCAGAATAATCTGTAACAGAAGTTTTACAGCTCCTTTCCATCCGGAGAGGAGCTGTTCGTATCACGAGCGTAGGACGCGTTTGTGTTAAGCAAGCGGATGACAGGACGTCTATCCAATGTTTGTCTCCGGGAGTAGAAATGAAGCCTTTCTTGCGCTGGTGTTATGTTGCGACAGCACTTATGTTGGCAGGATGCAGCAACCATGATTGGCGTAAAAATGAAGTTCTGGCGATTCCTTTGCAGCCGACGTTGCAGCAGGAAGTCATCCTGGCGCGCATGGAACAAATTCTTGCCAGCCGGTCATTAACCGATGATGAGAGAGCACAGCTATTATATGAGCGCGGTGTGCTGTATGATAGTCTCGGGCTAAGAGCACTGGCGCGTAATGATTTTTCACAAGCGCTGTCTGTTCGTCCTGATATGCCAGAAGTTTTTAACTACCTGGGGATTTACCTAACGCAGGCAGGCAATTTCGATGCTGCCTATGAAGCGTTTGATTCTGTACTAGAGCTTGATCCAACTTACAACTACGCGCGTTTGAACCGAGGTATCGCCCTGTATTACGGTGGCCGATTCTCGTTAGCGCAGGATGATCTGCAGGCGTTTTATCGAGACGATCCAAATGATCCCTTCCGTTCATTATGGCTTTATCTTGCGGAGCGAGAAATCAATCCAAAGGATGCCGACGTAGCGCTTCAACAGCGTTATGACAAAGCGGACAGAGGGCAATGGGGATGGAATATCGTCGAATTCTACCTGGGCAAAATCAGCGAATCTACGCTGATGGAACGCCTCAAGGCAGAAGCAACGGATAACACTTCGCTCGCTGAGCATCTCAGTGAAACTGACTTCTATTTAGGTAAGCACTACCTAAGTCTGGGGGACAAGAACAGCGCTGCGGCACTGTTCAAACTGACGGTAGCTAACAACGTTCACAACTTTGTTGAGCACCGCTATGCATTGTTGGAATTGGCGCTTTTGGGCCAAGAGCAAGACGACCTATCAGAATCGGACCAGCAATAGCTGACGACACCAATCAGCCTGATTAATCATGGTTTTTACCATTTTTAAGCGCCTTAACGGGCGAGGGTTGCTTTGTTCGTTTTATAATCTAATTTGAGCCGGTTCACACTTTTCAATGAAAATGACTGAAAATTTTCTCGACGAGTTATGTAGACTGGCTGCCATTATTAATGAGGCACGTGTACATGACTACTGAGCTTGAAACCTCTTTTGCTGACCTGGGGCTGTCTGCTCCGATCATTTCTGCCCTGACTGATTTGGGCTACGAAAAACCTTCACCAATCCAGGCTGAGTGTATTCCTCACCTGCTGAGTGGCCGCGACGTTCTGGGTATGGCGCAGACCGGTTCCGGTAAAACTGCTGCATTCTCTTTACCTTTGCTGCACAACATTGATGCTTCACTGAAAGCACCACAAATTCTTGTTCTGGCTCCGACCCGCGAACTGGCGGTTCAGGTTGCTGAAGCAATGACCGATTTCTCTAAACATATGCATGGCGTGAATGTGGTTGCCCTTTACGGCGGCCAGCGCTATGACGTTCAGCTGCGCGCACTGCGTCAAGGTCCACAAGTTGTTGTGGGTACCCCGGGCCGCCTGCTGGACCACCTGAAACGCGGCACCCTGAACCTCTCTAACCTGAGCGGTCTGGTGCTGGACGAAGCTGATGAAATGCTGCGTATGGGCTTCATCGAAGACGTTGAAACTATCATGGCGCAGATCCCGGCTGAACATCAGACCGCGTTGTTCTCTGCAACCATGCCAGAAGCGATTCGTCGCATTACGCGTCGCTTCATGAAAGATCCACAGGAAGTACGTATCCAGTCAAGCGTGACTACCCGTCCGGACATCAGCCAGAGCTACTGGACTGTGCACGGCCTGCGTAAAAACGAAGCACTGGTGCGTTTCCTGGAAGCAGAAGACTTTGATGCAGCCATCATCTTCGTTCGTACTAAGAGCGCGACCCTTGAAGTGGCCGAAGCTCTGGAACGTAGCGGCTACAGCAGCGCTGCACTGAACGGCGACATGAACCAGGCGCTGCGCGAGCAAACCCTGGAGCGTCTGAAAGATGGCCGTCTGGACATTCTTATCGCAACCGACGTGGCAGCACGTGGTCTGGATGTAGAACGTATCAGCCTGGTTGTTAACTATGACATCCCGATGGACTCTGAGTCTTACGTTCACCGTATCGGTCGTACCGGTCGTGCAGGCCGTGCTGGTCGCGCATTACTGTTCGTCGAAAACCGTGAACGTCGCCTGTTGCGTAACATTGAACGCACCATGAAGCTGACCATTCCAGAAGTTGAAATTCCTACTGCTGATGTCCTGGGCGAGCGTCGTCTTGCTAAGTTCGCAGCAAAAGTTCAGCAACAACTGGAAAGCAGCGATCTGGATCAGTACCGCGCATTGCTGGCTAAACTGCAACCTGCAGAAGAGCTGGACATCGAAACGCTGGCTGCTGCACTGCTGAAAATGGCACAGGGCGAACGTCCTCTGATCGTTGCTGCTGACCCAATCTTCAAAAGCCGTCCACCGCGTCGTGAATTTGAAGAACGTGGCGATCGCGGTGACCGTGGCGATCGTCGTGACCGTCCGGCTCGCAGCAACGACCGTCCTGCACGTGATGGCGACAGCCCACGTCGTGAGCGTCGTGACGCTGGCGAAATGGAACTGTATCGCATCGAAGTGGGTCGTGATGATGGTGTTGAAGTTCGTCACATCGTTGGCGCGATCGCTAACGAAGGCGACATCAGCAGCCGTTACATCGGTAACATCAAGCTGTTCGGTACGCACTCTACTATCGAACTGCCGAAAGGTATGCCGGGCGAGATTCTGTCTCATTTCACCCGTACTCGTATCCTGAACAAACCGATGAACATGCAGTTGCTGGGTGATGCTCAGCCACAGGCTGCGCGTCGCGAACGTCCAGCCGGTGCAGGTGGTGAGCGTCGTGGTAACGGTGCTCCGCGTCCTTTCAACGGTGACCGTCCTGCGGGTGCAGGTGGCGAACGTCGTGGTAACGGCGCTCCACGTTCTTTCAGCGGCGATCGTCGTGAAGGTTCTTCTGCTGCAGGCGAACGTCGTCCGCCAAGCCGCGCACCACGTCGCACGACTGACGCATAATTTATCGCACCTGGTTTTACTCGGGTGCAGATAATAAAAAACCAGCCTTAACCGGCTGGTTTTTTTTCGTCTTAAATTTGCGAACGCGATTAACTGATGCGCTGTTCTTTTACCAAATCATCCTGTAAGCCAGCCACAATCTCGAAGGAATGCAAACGCGCCTGATGATCAAAAATCTGGCCGTTAATCATCAGTTCATCCGCTTGTGTCTCACGCAGAATGGACTGCAATCCCTGGCGTAGCGTGTCTTTATTACCGACGACCGACATACGCAGCGCATTATCCACCCCAAAGCGCTCTGACGCGGACCACAGACTTTCAATGTTATCCACGGGTGCTGGCAGTTTGCCCGGCATACCGCGACGCAAATTGATGAACTGCTGCTGATTTGAGGTAAACATCCGGCGCGCTTCTTCATCCGTATCCGCGCCAATCGCGTTAATACACACCATGGTATACGGCTTTTCAAACTGGGCAGAAGGCTGGAATTTACTGCGATAGATGGCTAATGCCTGATAGAGCATATCCGGCGCAAAATGCGAGGCGAAGGCAAAAGGCAATCCCAGTGCGGCGGCCAGCTGAGCGCTGTACAAGCTCGATCCCAGCAGCCAGATCGGCACATGCAATCCCTGACCCGGCACGGCCTGCACCGCCTGCTGTGGCTGAACTTCACCGAAGTACAACTGTAATTCCTGCACATCTTTCGGGAAATTATCGACTTCACCGGAGAGATGGCGGCGCAGTGCAATCATTGTGCGCTGATCGGTACCCGGCGCGCGGCCAAGACCAAGATCGACACGGTTCGGATACAGCGTCGCCAGTGTGCCGAACTGTTCGGCAATGACCAGCGGGGAATGGTTGGGCAGCATGACCCCGCCGGAACCGACGCGAATCGTTTTCGTGCCGCCCGCGATGTATCCCAGCAACACCGACGTCGCCGCACTGGCGATGCCGGTCATGTTGTGATGCTCAGCCATCCAGTAACGTTGATAGCCCCATTTTTCAGCATGTTGTGCCAAATCGAGGGAAGATTTAAAGGCCTGTGCAGCGTCGGCACCTTGTGGAACGGGTGCTAAATCCAGCACGGATAGGGGAACGGTGTGTTTATCAGACATAGTCACGGCTCACTCGTTGATGGGCGAAACACAAGCAGTTCGCCCGCTAAAAATGCTCATAATTAGAACGAGTATTACCCATTCACCGTGGATTGAATACTGCATTTGTGCCTTTCCTGATCCTCTAACTCATGCGTAACGACTATGAATTGCGTTTAATTTATCGTTTCAGTCAATATGTTGTTTTGTGTTAAAAACTCTCTGTCAGCGCCGCTATGATTGAACGCCTCCTGTGATGTATCGATCACTCCGAAAACAGAGCGCGGCGAAAGGACACTCAAGGAATGGAAAACCAATGCCTCTGAAGAACACTGGCGAGAAAAAAAAGGATCAGGCAACACATGAGTAAACGAATTTTATTGACCCTTCTGCTGGTCTTCGTGGCGGTTTCTTTAGCCGTGTTGTTCCGTGCGAACAATCAGGACTTATTGCTGCAGGGCGAAGTCGATGCGCCGGAAGTCATTGTCGCGTCCAAAGCCAAAGGTCGCGTGATTGAACGTCACGTTGAACGCGGTGACGATGTCAAAGCAGGTCAGCTACTGATCACCCTCGACAGCCCGGAAATGATGGCGCAGTTGCACGCCGCCGAAGCGGCCCGCGATCAGGCAAAAGCCCAGCTCGATCTCTCTGTTAACGGTACCCGCGAAGAGAGCATCCGCAATTTGAAAGCCACGCTGGCCCAGTCTCAGGCGGAATATGTTAACGCCCGCGACCTCTACAACCGCAACGCCAAAGTGGCGGCGAAAGGGTTTATTTCAGCGTCTGATTTAGAAGATTCCCGCCGCGCCCGTGACAGCGCCTATGCACAAGTTCTGGTCGCCAAAGCCAATCTTGATGAAGGTGTAAATGGCGACCGCGTGGAACAGCGCGAAAGCTACGCCGCGCAGTTGCGTCAGGCGGAAGAAGATTTACTGGAAATCAAAGCGCAAACCGATGACTTGCAGGTGAAAGCCCCGGTCGATGGTGAAGTGGGGCCGATCCCGGTGGAAGTCGGCGAACTGGAAAGTGCGAACAGCCCGTTGCTGACGTTAGTCCGTCTGCCTGACGCCTATTTCGTCTTTAATTTGCGCGAAGATATTCTGGCCGGCGTGCGCAAAGGCGACAAAGTACAAATGCGCGTGCCTGCGCTGAACAACCAGATGATCGAAGCCGAAGTGCGCTATATCGCACCGCTCGGTGATTACGCAACCAAACGCGCCACGCGTGCGACAGGTGATTTCGATCTTAAAACCTTTGAAGTGCGTCTTTACCCTGCGAAACCGGTGCCCGGATTGCGGCAGGGCATGAGTGCGCTGTGGCAGTGGAAGGCGAAGTGAAGCGGGTCAAAGCGCCGCGCAGTGAAAGAATAAAAGCCGGATGGCGCTGTTTTAGCCGGGCATTTAACCGTGAAGTCAGTCATGCATTCCGCAAGCCGGTGATCCACTGGCTGTGCTGGATTTTCCCGTTGTTGCTGTTTGGCCTCATCAGCAGCAATTTCTCTGAAGGCACTCTGCTGAATTTACCGGTGTCGGTCATCGACAACGATCACAGCAACCTGTCGAAGACCCTGACCCGCAAACTGGACGCCGGTTCCCATGCTCATGTTCAGGCCTTCAGTGGCGGATTGCAGGAAGCGGAATATCGCCTGCGTACCGCGCAGGATTACGCGTTGCTGTATATTCCGGTTAATTTCGAAGCGGACGTGCTGGCCGGAAAACAGCCAAGTGCGGTGCTGTACTACAACGCTTTGTTCTACGGTGCCGGACTGTATTCCACGCAGGATTTCAGCGGGCTGATCACTGAACTCAATACCCGTTACCGTTCGATTATTGCGACTGAAATCGGCAAAACGTTGCCGTCGCTGGCGAGCGTGGATCTCTCCTACGGCAGCCTGTTTAATGCCAGCGGCAGCTACATTTATTACCAGCAGTTCGCTGCGACCATTCACCTGCTGCAACTGTTTACCGTCACCTGCATGATTTACGTCATGGCGCGCAGTCAGGCGTTGATCAGCACGCCGTCGTTTACGCTGGCACTGCTGGGCAAACTCGCGCCTTACACGCTGTGTTTCACCACGTTACTGATGGTCGAGATCGCCATGCTGGTCGGCTTTTTTGACGCGCGCGTCAGCGGTAACCCGCTATATATGCTGCTCATCGGTTTCTTTTATGTGATTGCCGCCCAAAGCCTCGGGCTGTTGCTGTTCACCTTTACCAAAACCACGATTACGGCCTACACCATGATGGGGATTTTCGTCAGTATCGCGCTGACCTTCTCCGGTATGGCGGTCCCGGTGCTCTCGATGCCCTTGCCTGCGCGGATAATTTCCGGCATCGAACCGCTCAGTTACGCCCTGGCCGCGATGTTTGACGTCTTCCTGCGTGAAGTGTCCGTGCGCGGTATTTTAATGGTCTGCGCCATCCTGCTGATCTATCCGCTGGTCACCAGCCTTCTGGTGCGGAAACGCTTATATCTGCGGCTGAAACAACAGGAGCCAGGAAAATGACCCGTCGCGAATGGTTCAGGACCTGGTGGGGGACTTTCAGCAAAGTGCTGACGGGCCTGCTTGATAAACCGATGTGGATGATGTTGCTGATTTCCCTGTGCGTGATGAGCATGGTCTACGCCAACCGCACAGTGTGGGACTTGCCGGTCGCCGTCGTCGATCAGGATCACAGTACCGCCAGCCGGATGCTGACCCGCCAGCTCGACGCGACCTCGAAAGTCGCCACGGTGCACTATGAAAATCTGGCGGATGCCGAGCACGATCTTGCGCTGCGCAAACTGTTCGCCGTGATCATCATGCCGGTCGATCTGGAGAAGAAGATCCTTGCCGGTCAAAATATCGTTATTCCGGTGTACGGCGATGCCACCAACCGTCTGGCAAACGGGCAGATCCAGCAGGATGTGCTGGGGGCGTATCAGGCGCTCCTCACCCAATACAACACTGATCTGTTGTTGAGCAACGGCTTCAGCGAGCGTCAGGCCAGCGTGGTGCTCTCGCCGATGGTGGGGCAGACGCTGGATCTGTTTAACCCCGGCATCAGCTTTGCGGCAATCATTTTCCCCGGCCTGCTGGTGATGTTGTTACAACACTCCCTGCTGATTGCCAGTGTGCGCGTCAGTATTGTGCTCAACAGCGCTCCCTCCGGAAAACCGACGATCCCGGCATTTCTCGGCGGGATTTCGGCGCTGATCCCGGTCTGGCTGTTTTTATCGATCGTGCTGTTTGTGCTTTGGCCGTGGATATTAGGCTACCGGCAAACGGCCAGCATTCCGGAAATTCTGCTGCTGACTTTCCCGTTCCTGTTGGCCGTTTTAGGGCTGGGAAAACTGGTTACGGAATGTCTGCGCAGCGTCGAGCTGATTTACCTGACGCTGGCTTTTCTGACCACGCCGGTGTTTTACATCTCCGGCACTATCTGGCCCTTACAGGCAATGCCGGCATGGGTTCGGGCAATCTCTTCTATGCTGCCATCAACGTGGGCGACCAAAGCGATTGCCGGGGTGAATCAGATGGGGCTGCCGTTCAAAGACGTGGGCGGCGATATTCTGATGCTACTGATCCTGTGCGCGTTTTACACCTTCACCGGTATTGCCGTGGGCATGCTGCGCGACGGCGTCCGCCTGCGGGCGATGTTCAGGCGCAAACATAAAAAAGCGTGATAAAAAAGGGATATCGCCGCAAAGCCATATCCCTTTTCTTTTCCACACAGGCTGAAATTACTGGCGTAGTTCCAGTCCGGCGACGCGCTGCCAGTAACCGTTACAGTCAGCCTTATCGGTCAGCGTCAGCGGCGCTAATCCGTGCTCATTGCGGCGAAACGCCTCCAGCGTGGCAAGTGCTTCGCTGCTTTCCGGCGACAGCCTGACGATATCCACCAGCCCCTGCATCGAGGTCAGTTCATTACCGAGATTGTAACAATAGCCACTTTGCGTCTGAATACCGTTGAGCACGAACACCTGCTGATTTTCCTGTGACAGCACCTTACGGCCCTGCGGATACTCGATGCAGCAGGTTTCGCACTCATCCTTGGCTTTGTTCTCTGAACGCGCGGTAAAACAGCGTGCCGAATAAGCCAGCGGCAGATGCCCGTAAGACAGCACTTCCACTTCAAACTTATCGCGAATACCCAGATCCTGACACTGGTTCAGCAGATTCGCCAGCCAGTCGCGGGAAAGCTCAACCGGCATACACCAGCGCACCATGCCTTGTTTTTGCAGGATTTTTAGCGTGACGGCGTTATAGCAGTTCAGTGCATGGCCCACCACAAACGGCAGATTGCGCTCAGCAGCCATATTCACTGCGCCAAAATCATTGGCTTCCAGCAGAAACTCACCGTTCTCGACATAGCGTTTCAGTTCATTGAGTTCAGAGGGTGCCTGCAACAGGGCCAGCGTGGAAATCACCACCTGTTTGCCGGTCGCTGCCAGCTGGCGCGCGACCTCCAGCCAGTCGTTAACCTTCATTTCACGGCGTTTGGTACAGACATTTTCACCCAGATAAATGATGTCTGCGCTGCTTGCGGCGGCGGCCTGATAAAACTCTTCCACCTGCGCTTTCGGCCAGTAATAAAGGATGGCGCCTAAAGAATATTTCATCATTGTCTCTTCGGTTACTGCCATTTGCGGTGATAGGCACCGAGCGTCGTTTGTGTCCCTTCAGACATTGCGCCCAGCGTGCTCATCCAGGCGGCATCGGTTGTAAAGTGCACCGGATCGGCCATGCAACGGTCTATCGCCGCTCGCCAGACGCGGGCGACCTGGCTGACATAGGCCGGGCTGCGCTGCCTGCCTTCAATTTTCACCGAGGCAATATTGGCGGCGAACAGCTCTGGCAGTAATTCCAGCGTATTCAGGCTGGTGGGCTCTTCCAGTGCATGATATTTGGCGCCATCCACCAGATAACGGCCTTTGCACAGCGTCGGATAACCGGCGTTTTCGCCTTCCTCGTAACGATCTATCAGCACATCGTTCAGGCGTGATTCCATGCCCTGCGCGGTTTGCTGCCAGCGCACGAACCGCGCCGGAGAACAGGCTCCGACAGTATTGGGTGATTCACCGGTCAGGTAGGAAGACAGATAGCAGCGGCCTTCGGCCATAATGCACAGGCTGCCGAAGGCGAACACTTCCAGCGGCACCACCGACGTGCGCGAGAGCTGACGTACCTGATGCATGGAAAGTACGCGCGGTAACACCACACGGGCGACGTCGAAGTTACGTTTATAGAAACGGATCGCTTCATCGTTGGTGGCCGAAGCCTGCACCGAAACATGGCGCTCCACGTGAGGATATTTATTGGCCGCGTAATCCAGCATGGCGATATCGGCGAGGATCAGCGCATCCGCGCCGAGTTGCGCGGCCATATCCACGGCGCGCTCCCAGCGCTGATACCCGTCCGGATGTGCAAACGTATTGATGGCGATGTGCAGTTTACGTTGGCGGCTGTGCACGTAACTGACCGCTTCCTGGAGTTTTTTATCTGTGAAATTCAGACCTGCAAAATGGCGCGCGTTGGTGTCGTCTTTCAGGCCGATATAAACCGCATCGGCCCCGTTATCGATCGCCGCTTTCAGCGCAGGTAAATTCCCTGCCGGACAAAGTAGCTCCATGATCATTCCTTGCTGCAACCGGACAGCGTAGCTGAAGGGTTGATAGTGATGAGAAGCGATATGCCGACGTAATTCATTCATCAGCGAGGGCTTAGGTTGGCGAACTATTTTAGAGAAGCTATAGATGCAATATTTTGATTTGAGGCAGTTTCTGCGGTATTGAGCGGTGAGTTAGGGCCGGGGAGGTTGTACGTGAGGTTTTTCTGTAGCAGTATTTATTGATGCAGGCCGCTGAATGAGTCTGGCGATGTGGCAAAATAGACTGACGTGTTGCCCAAAAAGTTACCGAAAGGAGTAGTGCGAGTGTTGCAAAAACTACGTGCACGTATAGTTCGTCAGGGGCCATCCCTGTTAAGTGTGCCTTTAAAATTCACCCCTTTCGCCGTGTCGCGTCAGGTTTTGCAGCAGGTGTTGAGCTGGCAGTTACGTCAGGCACTGGCCGACGGCGAACTGGATTTTCTGGAAAGCCGCTGGTTAAAAATTGAGGTTTCCGATCTCAACCTGAGCTGGCAGATGTCCGTCAGCGAAGGCAAACTGATCATCCGCGAACAAGGCGAAGCCGACGTCAGTTTCAGCGGTCAAGCCAACGATCTGATCCTGATCGCGGCGCGTAAGGAAGATCCGGATACGCTGTTCTTCCAGCGTCGTCTGCGCATTGAAGGTGACACTGAACTCGGTCTGAACGTGAAGAATCTGATGGATTCTATCGACCTTGATACGATGCCTGCACTGCTGAAAAACGGTCTGCTGCGTCTGGCCGACTTTGTTGAAGCAGGTCTGCAAGAGGGCCGTGAGCCACAAGCTCCGGTAGCTGAACCATGTTAATTCGAACTGAAATTCCTGTAGATGCGGCGGGCATAGACCGCCTGTTGCGCTCTGCGTTTCCGACCGGTGCCGAAGCCGATTTAGTCCAGGAACTGCGCGAAGACGGCCTGCTGACGCTGGGCGTTGTGGCAACGGATGATGAAGGTGGTGTCGTGGGTTACGTTGCTTTTTGCCCGGTCGATATTCAGGGTGAAGATCGTAACTGGGTGGGGCTGGCTCCGCTGGCGGTAGAAGCCTCACTGCGCAAGCAGGGGCTGGGGCAAAAACTGGTGTACGAAGGGTTAGATTCCCTTAACGAGTTCGGCTATGCCGCTGTGGTGGTATTAGGTGAACCGGCGTATTACCGCCGTTTTGGCTTCAAACCCGCCGCGCCACACGACCTGCATTGCCGCTGGCCGGGCACGCAAGATGCTTTCCAGTTGTTTACCCTGTCAGACGATGCGCTCACCCATGCCAGCGGAGAAGTGGTTTTCCCGGCGGCATTTAACCGTTTCTGATTTCCAGCGGGCCTGTTATCAGGCCCGTCAGCACTCTTCCTGAACACCGCTCTCCGGCAAGCCAAAATACCTTTCCAGACACGGCGGCGCATTTTTTACCAGTAACTCCTTTTGCGCCTTGCTGAGCTTCTTCACTCTGATTTCTAGCTTCGATGCCAGCGAACGGTTGCCCGCAGGGCAATGGAACGCCAGCCGTAACTCGCCTTTTCCCCGCAGCGCTTTCGCCCCTTTTCCGGACTGATGCTCCGCCAGACGCCGCGTCACGTCGGTGGTGATCCCGGTGTACAGCACGCCGGTCGGGGTTCTCAACATATACAAATACCAGTTTGGTGGGGCTGACATAGGCTCATGGCGTTTAATAAAGTTTGCGTAAGTTTACCCGAAGCGCACAAAGGAGTGACGTAAAACCTGTTGGCAGCGCGTTACACTGTGCGCAAAGAATGGAAAGGGCACCGTTGATGAATAATCCCGACGATCTGAAACACATCCTGAAGTTTCTCAATAAAAACCACGTTCTGGCGCTGTGCGCCGCCGCTGATGGCGACATGTGGAGCGCCAACTGTTTTTACGTCACCGATTCAGAAAGCCTGTCGCTGTATTTCATGACGGAAATGAAAACGCTGCATGGCACGCTGATGGCGAAATCGCCGCAGGTGGTCGGCACCATCGCGCCGCATCCGAAAACCATCGCCCTGATCCAGGGGATTCAGTTTCGCGCAGAGGCCACGCTGCTCAGTGGTGAAGAAGAGGGGCGTGCGCGCCATCTTTATTGCACGCATTTTCCCGTGGCCGTGGCGATGAAAGCGCCGGTGTGGCGGCTTAAACTCAATTACATCAAGATGACCGACAACACGCTCGGCTTTGGGAAAAAGCTGCTGTGGGATCGGGGGATGTCTGACATTCATCCGTAACAGGATATGTCTTATAGCGCTGCATTAACGATCAGGTAACACTGAAAAATCTGCTGATAAAAGCTATCTGAAACGCCGATGTTTAAAAGGAAGTGATATGGCAAAAGTTCTTCTTCTTGGTGGGAGTGGTCTGGTGGGGCGAGAGCTTCTGCGCCTGCTCCAGCTGGATCCGCGCGTCAGCCGCATAGTTGCGCCGAGCCGCCGTCCTTTGCCGCCGGGCAGTAAAGTGGTCAATCCGCTGGGAGCCAATCTGACCTCACTGGTGGTCGCGCTGGATGAACCCATCGATTTGCTGTTCTGTTGTCTTGGCACCACCCGCAAACAGGCTGGCAGTGCGGCGGCCTTCCGGGCCGTCGATTACGATCTGGTTGTCGACAGCGCCAAAGCCGCACGGGAACTGGGCGCACGCCATTGTCTTACCGTCAGTGCCCACGGTGCCGATGCGCGTTCGCGTTTTTTATATAACCGGACCAAAGGCGAAATGGAACAGGCGCTGATGCAACAGGGATGGCCGTTGCTGACGCTGGTCAGACCGTCATTGCTGGTGGGAAAACGCCATCCGCCGCGCCTGCTGGAACAACTGAGTGCGCCATTGTTTAAATTATTGCCGGGAAAACTGAAAGCCATTGATGCCGATATCGTGGCCAGAGCGTTGCAGGAGCAGGCATTCAATGCCGGGCTGGGCGGAATAACGGTGCTGGAATCCGATCAGATTGCCGCCAGTATTGAAGATCTTTAATCCGCGTGATCCGCTCAGGCGGATCCTTGTGATAAGGTATCAGGCAAAAAACGTGAATTTTCTGCCTGTCTGACCTGACGCTTCCTCCCGATCGATCTTTACAGATATTTTTCCGCAAATACCGCCAGATCCCTGAAGTCCGGCATCCTTTCTTTCAGCGTTTCATGATCCCAGTTCCACCACTGACTTTTTTCGATCCTGTCGATCATCTTATCGTCAAAGCGCATGCCAATCTTCTTCGCCGGTACACCCGCGACAATGGAATAAGGCTCGACGTCTTTGGTGACCACTGCCGACGTGCCGATCACCGCGCCATTGCCGACGTTCACGCCCGGCATCAGCACCGCGTTATGGCCGATCCACACATCATTGCCCACGGTGACGTGATGCTCACGCCGCCAGTCGAAAAAGGCCTGATCGTCTTCACCCAGCCCATACACCGAACTGCGGTAGGTGAAATGGTGCTGCGCTACACGCTGATAGGTCGGGTGATTGCCGGGATTGATCCGCACATAAGTGGCGATCGACACAAACTTGCCGATCGTCGCGTAGAAGATCTGGTTATTTCCGGCGGTGTAAGAGTAATCGCCGATCTGCGTTTCTTCGATGATCGCGTTATCCGCGATGTGCACATAGTGCCCGAGCTGCGATCCGTTCAGCTCAACCTGCTGACCAATTTGAGGCCGGGAAAAATCGTGTTCATCAGCCAGCGAAAAGGGAGAAATGATGTCTGTCATAGGATCCTTCATCGTAACGTCACGGGATAAGCCGGGGCACTGACCGGCAGCGAAAGCACCGCCAGCAGATGCTGTAATGTTTCCTGTAATGCGCCGTCATTGTTCAGCAGATGGCATTCGGCGGGCAGCGCGCTGGCATACTCTCTGGCGCGCTGAAGCCGACAGGCAATCTGCGCCGCATCTTCGCGTCCGCGTTCCGTAAGACGTGCGGCCAGCACCTCGTCTGAAACCTGTAAACACACCGGCAGCAGCCGCTTGCCATAACGCTGACGGGCGATGTCCAGATGCGCGCGTGAGCCGTTGACCACCACATGACAGCCCAGTTGCATCCAGCTGTCGATTTCAATGCCCACGCCATAGCGGCACTGGTGTGCATGCCATTCAAGGGCAAATAAACCGAGCTGGCGGCGCTGAATAAACTCGGTTTCACTCAGCGCAATGTGGTTCTCGGCGCCCGCATCGGCAGGGCGCGTAATGTAGCGGTGCGCCACGGCGACATCAGTGGGTAAATGCTGGCGCAACGCGTCCAGAAGACTGTCTTTGCCTGAACCCGACGCGCCCATCAGATAGAGTAAACGACTCATCCTTTCTCCCCTCAGAACACCTGAATGCCCTGACGCCAGACGTTTTGAACGTAGTGATGTTCGCCGTGCGCACGTGCCAGCACCAGGTCCGCGCGTTTGCCCTCGGCAATTTCCCCGCGATCATTCAAGCCCAGCGCATTGGCCGGATTACGCGTCACCAGCTTCACCGCCTGCGGCAGGCTGAAGGCATTATTCTCATCCGTCGCGATGCGAAAGACCGCGTCGAGCAGGCTGGCGGGATAGTAGTCGGAGGAGAGAATATCCAGCAGGCCGAGCGAGGCCAGCTGGTGCGCCGCGACGTTGCCGGAATGCGAGCCGCCACGCACGATATTGGGTGCCCCCATCAGCACCTGCAACCCGTTAGCATGAGAAGCACGCGCCGCTTCTTCGGTGGTCGGAAATTCAGCGATCACGCTGCCGAGCGCCAGCGATTCTTCGACATGTGCAGCGGTGGCATCATCGTGGCTGGCCAGTGAAATCCTGCGCTCACGGCAGTGTGCAGCAATGGCTTCACGGTTTGGCTGCGCCCAGCGGCGCGACAGGGCGATTTGCTCTTCCTGATAGTCGTCCATCTGCTCATCGTTAAGGTTGTATTTGCCCTGATAATATTCGCGATATTTCTGCGGCGTGGCGAACTGGCGCTGGCCCGGCGAATGGTCCATCAGCGACACCAGCGACAGCACTGACGTGTCCATCAGCTTCTCGAACAGCGGCAACGTGGTTTCATGCGGCAGTTCGCAGCGCAGATGCAGACGGTGTTCGGCGCGGTTCAGCCCGGCGTTCTGGCTGTTCACAATCGCGTCGATCATTTTTTGCAGATTCTCCAGACGATGCCCGCCGTCGCGCACATCCCCAACCGCCACGGCATCCAGCACCGTGGTGATACCGCTGGCGACCATCAGCGCATCGTGGCTGCTCATTGCGGAATGTGCCGGCCAGTCAACTTTCGGGCGCGGCGTGAAAAATTTGTCCAGATTATCGGTGTGCAGCTCGATAAAACCGGGCATCAGCCAGCCGCCCTGCGCATCCAGCGCCTGCGGTAACTGACTGCGGGTGTCAGCGAAGGCGCTGATCACGCCGTTTTGCATCTCAAGGGATCCTTCAACAACCTGATCGTCGAGCACCAGTCTGACGTTATTAATGATCATGCGGACATCTCCGGAGCCGTTTCCAGGCTCATTTCATATAAACGATCGGCAACGCGTTCGCGTACATCCGCATCATGGAAAATCCCGACCACCGCCGCGCCGCGCGCTTTGGCCTGTTCAATCAGCGTGACGACCGCCGCGCGGTTGGTGGCGTCCAGCGAAGCCGTCGGCTCGTCGAGCAACAGCACCGGATAATCGACCACAAAACCGCGGGCGATGTTCACGCGCTGTTGTTCGCCGCCGGAAAACGTCGAAGGCGCGAGGTGCCACAGGCGTTCCGGCACGTTCAGATGGCGCAGCAAGGCGCTGGCGCGGGCTTCGCTTTGCGCTTTATCCACGCCCAGTTCCAGCAGCGGCTGCATCACCAGATTCAGCGCGCTGATGCGTGGGATAACCCGCAGAAACTGGCTGACCCAGCCGACCGTATGGCGGCGAACCGCCAGGATCTGCCGCGCTTCGGCGCTGACCATGTCAATCTGCTGGCCCTGATGTTCCACCCAGATTTTGCCGCTGTCCGGCAGATAGTTGCCGTATAAAGAGCGCAGAAGGGTAGATTTCCCGCTGCCGGAATGGCCGTGCAGCACCACGCATTCCCCGGCATTTACTGTCAGGCTGGCGTTGCTGAATACCGGCAATCTGGCGCTGTTCTGGTTATGCAGAACAAACGTTTTACTGAGATTTTCGACCCTGAGCTTCGTCGTCATTTTGGTCACTCTTTCTCTTAAATAAGGTTCAGGACAGCACGGAAGAAACGAGCAGCTGTGTATAAGGATGATGCGGATCGTCGAGCACGCGGTCGGTTAATCCACTTTCCACCACCTGACCCTGTTTCATCACCAGCAGACGGTGCGCAAGCAGGCGGGCGACGCCCAGATCGTGGGTGACAATCACCACCGCCAGCTGCATTTCCACCACCAGCGTGCGCAGCAGATCCAGCAGACGCGCCTGCACGGACACGTCGAGTCCGCCAGTCGGTTCGTCCATAAACACCAGACGCGGATGCGTCACCAGATTGCGGGCGATTTGCAGACGTTGCTGCATGCCGCCGGAAAACGTGGTTGGGAGGTCATCAATGCGCGACACCGGAATTTCGACATCCTCCAGCCACTGACCGGCTTTCTTGCGGATATCGCCGTAATGACGTTCGCCCACGGCCATCAGACGTTCGCCGATGTTGCCCCCGGCAGACACCTGACGGCGTAAACCGTCCATCGGATGCTGATGCACCACGCCCCAGTCGGTGCGCAGCAAACGGCGGCGGTCGCTTTCGGCCATGTCATACAACGACTGTGCGGCAACCTGGCCGTTGTTGTAGATGACCTGTCCTTGCTGTGGCGCGAGGCGGGCAGAAATCGACTGCAACAGCGTGGTTTTACCCGAGCCGGATTCACCGACAATGCCCAGCACTTCGCCCGGATACAGATTGAACGACACATCGCTGAAGCCTTTGCCCGGCGCATAAAGGTGGGTCAGGTTATTCACCGACAACAGGGGTTCGGCGGCGAGATTTAAGGGAGTGGTCATCAGCGGTTACCCTCGTTGGAAGCCTGTTGCTCAACCTGCTGAGCACAAAAATCGGTATCAGAGCACACGAACATGCGGTTGCCCTGATCGTCGAGCACCACTTCATCGAGATAACTGTTGCGCGAGCCGCAGAGGGCGCAGGGTTCATCCCATTGCTGGACGGTGAACGGATGATCGTCGAAATCCAGACTTTCCACTTTGGTGAACGGCGGCAGGGCGTAAATGCGTTTTTCACGGCCGGCACCGAACAGTTGCAAGGCGGGCATCATGTTCATTTTCGGGTTATCGAATTTTGGGATCGGCGACGGATCCATCACGTAGCGGTCATTCACTTTTACCGGATAGGCGTAGGTGGTGGCGATGTGGCCGAAGCGCGCGATGTCCTCGTAAAGTTTCACCTGCATCACGCCGTACTCTTCCAGCGCGTGCATTTTTCGGGTTTCCGTTTCACGCGGTTCTATAAAGCGCAGCGGCTCCGGGATCGGCACCTGAAAAATCAGGATCTGATCTTCCTGCAACGGCGTCTCCGGGATGCGGTGACGGGTCTGGATCAGGCTGGCTTCCACGGTTTTCTCGGTGGTTTTCACCCCCGCGACACTCTGGAAGAATTTGCGGATCGACACGGCATTGGTGGTGTCATCGGCGCCCTGGTCGATCACTTTCAGCACATCGTTTTCACCGATCACGCTGGCGGTCAGCTGGATCCCGCCGGTGCCCCAGCCGTAAGGCATCGGCATTTCGCGTCCGGCGAACGGTACCTGATAACCGGGGATCGCCACGGCTTTGAGGATCCCACGGCGGATCATGCGTTTGGTCTGTTCATCCAGATAACCGTGGTTGTAGCCGGTCAGTGTGCGGGCGGTATTATTGTTCATTGGCAGGATCCTGTTCTTTCGCGGCGCGCAGGCGTTTTAGCAACTCCAGTTCGGCCTGGAAATCGACGTAATGCGGCAGTTTGAGGTGCGAAACAAAACCGGCGGCTTCGACGTTATCGGCGTGCGACAACACGAATTCTTCGTCCTGCGCCGGGCTGCTGATCTGCTCGTTGTATTCACGGGTTTGCAGTGCGCGATCCACCAGCGACATCGACATCGCCTTGCGCTCGGCACGGCCAAACACCAGCCCGTATCCACGGGTAAAGTGTGGCGGTTTGTCTTCGGGGGCGACAAAACCGTTCACCATCTCGCATTCGGTCAGCAGGATTTCGCCGATATCAATGGCAAAACCCAGCTCCTCCGGCACAATGTCGACGGTCAACCAGCCGGTGCGGATTTCTCCGGCAAACGGATGCGTGCGACCGTAACCGCGCTGGGTGGAATAGCTCAGCGACAGCAGAAAACCTTCGTCGCCGCGCACCAGCTGTTGCAGACGTGCCGCGCGGGATGCCGGAAATACCGGCGGCGTGCGGGTGATATCTTCCGGCTCACTTCCGTCGTCTTCTTCACGAACGGCCAGCTGTTGCTGTGTCAGCAAATCAAATACGTGCCCGCAGTCTTCCGGCTGCGGTTCATCGGCAATCGGGGTAAACGGCGCTTCGCCTTCGGCCAGCAGGGCAAAATCCAGCAGACGGTGGGTGTAATCGTAGGTCGGCCCGAGCACCTGGCCGCCCGGCAAATCTTTGTAGATGGCGGAAATGCGGCGTTCAAGGCGCATCGCCTGAGTGTTCAGCGGCTCGCTGGTCGCCAGACGCGGCAACGTGGTGCGGTAAGCGCGCAGCAGAAAAATCGCTTCAACCAGATCACCGCCGGACTGTTTGATCGCCAGCGCCGCCAGCTCGCGGTCGTAGATCCCGCCTTCGCTCATCACACGGTCAACCGCCAGCCCCAGCTGTTGTTCAATCTGATCACAGCCCAGTTCATTCACATCAGCGTTGCCACGGCGTTCGTGCGCCAGCAACTGATGGGCGGCGGCAATCGCCTTCTCACCCCCTTTAACGGCGACGTACATCAGCACACCTCCACGCGCGTGGTGCGCGGTATGGCAATCAATTCTTCGCCGCAGGTGAACATAAAGTCCAGGCCCAGCGGGAAGCGGTGAGGGCGGTTGAGCAGATAATCGCGGACGGAATCGGGCAACTGCGGCGTGATCATCCGGCTGCTTTCGATGCCCGGCCCGCTCAGACGCAGCGGCGTGCCGCCGGTGAGACTTTCCAGCTGAACAATCACGCTGGTCGCCAGCTCCGGTGACATTTCATCCCCGCACGGAAAAGCCAGCAGGGTGGCGCTGTCGAGCGCCGGATCGGCCAGCGCAAAACTGACGGCAGAGGCATCGTCGGTCAGCACGGCACCGGTATGAAAACGCAGGTTTTTACGCAGGATTTCATCGTTGAGCGACGCGCTCAGCCACAGCGGCGTGTCTTTATCGATAAGCGTCAGCAGCACGCAGGCGCTGGCAGAGCCCAGTGCGCCAAAACCAGGCATAGCGGGTAACTGCACGCTGACGCCGGGCTCGCTTAACGCCTTGAGAATACGACGAAAGCTGTACTGCGCATCGGCAACGGGATGTTGAAAACTGGCAACAAGTGACATGAATTATTCTCCGCGAACCAGGGTAAAGAAATCGACGCGGCTGGAAGCCACTTCACGGGCGCGTTGCTGACGGCGCTCCTGTTGCAGCGCAGCCAGCGGGGCGATCACACGTTTATGCAGCAGTTCGTCCATGCCCTGCATTTGCAGTAAGGCGTCGATGACCGCGCACAGTTCGGCGTGCGGTTTATTGCGCCCGCTGACGTAGCTGTAGCCATAGACGCCGCCATCTAACTGAATGACCGCGCGGGTGATGGTCATGTCGCCCATCACGAAACGTTTTCCGGTGCCGCCCATGCGGCCCTGAAGCTGCGTCAGTCCGGTTTCGGCAGCGCGGATGCGTTCAAACTGCGGTGATAAATTTAACGTTTGCCAGTGCGCGAGCAGTTCGTCGGGGCGGCTGTGAGCCAGCACCGACATCCAGCGCTGGCGGGTTTGCAGGTGATCCATTCAGTGCTCCATGGTCAGTTCGATCATGTCGGCGCGCGTCAGGCTGACGGAGTATTCCGCCACCGTGTCGCTGCCTTCACGAATGTTCAGGGTGCGCACACACAGCAGCGGTGCCTGCGGTACGATTTCGAGTAATTTGCTCTCTTTCGCCAGCGCGCGGCGGGCATTGATACGGGTGGTGCGGCGGCTGAGTTTTTGCTTAATTTCTTCGCGGATAAAATCGTGCAGCGAGCCGCTGTGGAAGTTTTGCAGCGCAGGCCACCAGTCGAGATCCGGCAGGTAGTGGTCAATCACGCAGACCGGCACACCGTTAACGCGGCGCAGTGTGCGCAAATGAATAATCGTGTCGCCTTCCTGGCGGGACAGCGCCGCCGCAACGTGATCGGTCGCCGGACGCAGCACCGCCAGCAGACGTTCGCTGGTCGGGTGACTGCCCTGATCCAGCAGGTTCTGGCTGAACCGCGCCTGCGAGTGCAGCGGATAATCGTAAGGCCGCATCAGCACCAGCGTGCCAATGCCCTGACGGCGTTGCAGCCAGCCGCGATCCACCAGCTCATCCACCGCACGGCGCAGCGTGTGGCGGTTCACCTGAAAACGTTCGGCAAGCTGTTGTTCCGGCGGCAGATAATCGCCGCAGCGGTAACCGTTACGCAGTTCCTGTTCCAGTTCGGCAGCGATTTGCTGATACACCGTGGTGTGACTGGTCGGATGTCTAGATAAGTTCATCACAATGAATACCTCGCACGGGATAAACGGGCTATGGCAGGGGAAGTATGAAAGCGGTCTGAAAGGGTCATGATGCAAACCTCAGTGTGGCGTTGGCATCATGTTGGCGGAGCTTAATGACAGTTGGGTGAAGGTCTGATTGCAGGGAAATGAAGAGTTGGAAGACATCGCGCAGGAATGAAAGGCGGTGATTTACCCCGGATGCGCAGGCAATTACATTTCTTCCGCACCATCGGCGGAAGCAGCGTAAGGTGATTTTTCCTTCGGTTATATAAAATTTTGTATATTTCATCCGGGAAGGTAAGATGAAAAGGATTTTCTTTGTCGACAGCAGTTTGGCGGATTTACAGCGTTTTCCCTTACAGGCTCGTCGGGAAGCAGGACACCCGTTATATCGGGTGCAGCATGGCGAGATGCCTTTTGACTGGAAACCCATGCCAAATGTGGGGATGGGTGTCCGCGAAATACGGATTAAAGACGCGGAGGGTATTTACCGGATTTTATATATCGCCAAATTCAAAGAAGCCGTTTATGTGCTTCACTGCTTTCAGAAAAAATCTCAGGCCACGAATCATCATGATCTTGAGTGGGCTAAAAAACGCTATAAATCAGAAGTAAGCCGGAGGAAGAATGATTCAGAGTTTTGATAATGTCTGGGATGCCATCGAAGATACGCCGCAGCAAGCCGAGAATATGAAAATACGCTCCAGATTAATGATGGTTCTCACTGCACACATCGAGAAAAACAAAATGACCCAGGCTCAGGCTGCGCAGTTTTTTGGGGTAACTCAGCCACGGATATCGGATCTGATGCGCGGTAAAATCTCGGTGTTCAGTATTGATATGCTGGTGAACATGCTGGCGAGTGCCGAGTTGCACATTACCCATATTGAAATCGGTGGGCAAGCCGTGGCGTGAAAACGAAGAGTTGGAAGGTGCCTCGCAGGAATTAACAGTGGTGATTTACGAGTTGAGTGTGAAGGAATACACTTTGTTTTAGTTGATTGTTTTTCATACTAAAAACTGTAAAAGGAACTGTTATGTCAGTAGGAAATAAGAGGGATTTTAAAATGTCTGCGGAGCAACCCGTTCAGGAAACAGCAGTTGAGCAATGGCGACGTGAAAACCGGGCCGGGCTTGAGGCGCTCAAGAAATACGTGGAAAAGCATGGGACGCTGACTCATCCGCCACGGAAATTATAAATGGAGCATTACGCTATTTATAAAAATATGGGTGAGCGTAAAGCCGCTTACCCTTATCTGCTTAATGTTCTCCATCCTGCGGCGAGTGGCTTTGGTCATACCGTCATGGTGCCGCTGGTTCCCCTGGCGAGGATGACTACCTCTCCCCCTAAAAAACTGTGCCCGTTACTAAAAGTTCAGCACAAACATTATGTGCTGATGACACATATTCCAGGCGGGATCCCGCCTCAGGAAATTGGCGATCAGGTCAGGCAGCTCGATGGCGAAATCTATGAAGTGAAAAATGCCTTTGATTTTTTACTGAATGGAATTTGAATCAGAGAAGAGGGGAATGATTTCCCCTCTGAATGGAATCTAACGTAAGTAATGGATCACCTGATTGCCGCTGCCGCGCCAGATAAGTGAGGGGTCTTTCAGTTCCTGCACGAATTTCCCGTCGACCAGCACGTTGATTAATGCCGTCACTTCCTGCTGTTCAGCGCTCAGTTCACCCAGCGTATAACCGGTCCACATCCACACGTCTTTACCCGGACATTCCGCCCGCACGCGCAACAACAACTGGCGCACGGCGGAAAGATTCTGCGGATGCAGCGGGTCGCCGCCGGAGAGCGTCAGCCCCTGACGTGGGATGACGGTGTTTTGCAGGTCGGCGATGATGCGGTCTTCGTCTTCCTGCGTAAAAGGTTTGCCGGAATCCAGCCGCCAGGTGCTTTTGTTATAGCACCCGCGGCATTCGTGGACGCAGCCGGAAACGAACAGCACGCAGCGCGTTCCCGGCCCGTTGACGACGTCTATCGGGTAATACTGATGGAATCTCAACGCATTAACCCAGCTGGCCGTTACCCAGATGTTTAATCCGGCGCTTCACTTCTTCCTGCTTACCGGCATTAAACGGACGGGCATCCGGGCTGCCGAGATAACCGCACACGCGGCGGGTGACTGACACGCGGGAAGGTTCGTGATTGCCACATTTCGGGCAGGTGAAACCTTTGCTGGTACATTCGAATTCGCCGGTGTAGCCACAGTCGTAGCACTCATCGATGGGCGTGTTGGTGCCGTAATACGGCACGCGGGTGTAGCTGTAATCCCACACGTCTTCCAGCGCTTTTAGGTTGTGCTGCAGGTTCGGGTATTCGCCATAGCAGATGAAACCGCCGTTGCTCAGTGGCGGATACGGCGCTTCGAAGTCGAGTTTTTCGTACGGATTCACTTTCTTCTCGACGTCCAGATGGAAGCTGTTGGTGTAATACCCTTTATCAGTGACCCCGGCCACCAGCCCGAACTCGGCTGTATCCAGACGGCAGAAGCGGTCGCACAGGTTTTCGCTCGGCGTGCTGTACAGGCTGAAACCGTAGCCGGTTTCATCTTTCCAGCTCTCGGTGGCGGCTTTCAGTCGGGCAACAATCGCCTCGGCTTTTTCGCGCAACTGGCTGGCGTCGAAGACATGAGTCTCGTCACCGAACAGCGCGTTGATGGTTTCATGCACGCCGATGTAGCCCAGTGAAATCGATGCGCGGCCATTTTTGAAGATACCGGAGATATCGTCGTCGGCTTTCAGACGCACGCCGCACGCCCCTTCCATGTACAGAATGGGTGCCACGCGGGCTTTGATGCCTTCGAGGCGGGCGATGCGCGTCATCAGCGCTTTTTTCGCCAGCAGCAGACGCTCATCGAGCAGTGCCCAGAACGCGGCTTCGTCGCGTTTCGCTTCCAGCGCGATGCGCGGCAGGTTCAGGCTAATTACGCCGATATTGTTGCGGCCTTCGTGGATCATCTCGCCATTTTCTTCATAAACGCCCAGGAAACTGCGGCAGCCCATCGGCGTTTTGAAGGATCCGGTGACTTTCACCACCTGATCGTAATTGAGGATATCCGGATACATGCGCTTGCTGGCGCATTCCAGCGCCAGTTGCTTGATGTCGTAATTGGCGTCACCGGCTTTATGATTCAGGCCGTCGCGGATGGCAAAGACCAGTTTCGGGAACACGGCGGTTTTGCGGTTTTTGCCAAGCCCCGCAATGCGGTTACGCAAAATGGATTGCTGGATCAGGCGGGATTCCCACGTCGTACCCAGCCCGAAACCGAAGGTAACAAACGGCGTCTGACCGTTGGCGGTGTGCAGTGTGTTGACTTCATATTCCAGCGACTGGAAGGCGTCATAACACTCTTTCTCGGTGCGGTTGTGGGCAAAGGCTTCGACATCGGCAATCTGCCACTCTTCGGCGGTCTGGCGATGTTTGTTGAAGCTGGCGGTGACAAACGGTGCCAGCACTTCATCAATACGGTTAATGGTGGTGCCGCCGTAAATGTGGCTGGCGACCTGCGCGATAATTTGCGCGGTGACGGCGGTGGCGGTGGAAATTGACTTAGGCGTATCAATTTCCGCATTGCCCATTTTGAAACCGTGATTCAGCATGCCTTTCAGGTCGATCAGCATGCAGTTAAACATCGGGAAGAACGGCGAGTAATCGAGGTCATGATAGTGGATTTCGCCGCGCTCGTGCGCCAGCACCACTTCACGCGGTAAAATATGTTGTTTGGCGTAGTGCTTCGCCACAATACCGGCCAGCAGATCGCGCTGGGTCGGGATGACTTTGCTGTCTTTGTTGGCGTTCTCGTTGAGCAGCGCCATATTGCTTTGCTCAACCAGACCGCGGATTTCCTGGTTCAGGCGCCCGCGCATTTCACGTTTCACGTCGCGGTCGTGGCGGTATTCAATGTAAGCACGCGCCAGTTTTTTGTACGGCCCCGCCATCAGCTGGTTTTCTACCGCATCCTGAATTTCGTGGATATCGACGCGTGCCTGGTCTTGCAGATTTTCAGCAACAACGCGGGCGACCTGTTCGCAATAACCAATGCTGTCGATACCGGCAGCCGCCGCCGCGCGTTGCACCGCTTGTTTGATCAGAACTTCATCGAAAGGGACCTGACAACCATCCCGCTTAATCACGATGGGTTGCATTTTCTTCGTATTAGCGGGAACGGATTCCAGTCTGTCTGCCTTCACAATGACACTCCTTTTTTGCGCACCCCGCGCCCCACAAGGCCTGAAGGCCTGTTGTGCGGGTTTTACAGGTAAACGCTATATATTGGGTTGGGTGTGTACTATACACACTAGATGTAGGATTCGCGCGAGCGTTAATTCTCGTTTTATTGACCTGAAACAAAGAATTTTTTCAGCGGAAGAATTGATGACCAAATGTAAATTCTGGCCTCATTTTTGCCTGTTGTTTTTTAAGGAGATGCATAAAAAACAAACGGGTCAGCCACGCGTGTGACTGACCCGACAGAACAGAAAATTCAGACTATATGGCGAGTTGCCAGAGGCATTCGTAAGGACGAAGGATGCCGGAAGTGGCGGAGGTGTCGTAATTACTCAGCAGCGTCTCGCCGGTGAATTCTGTGAGATCCAGTGCCTGATCCTGCGCGCTCAGGTTGGCCACCACGCGCAGGGTTTTACCGCCTGCGGTACGCGTATAGCACCAGAGTTGCGGATGCTCCGGCAGCAAGTCCTGATAATCGCCGTCCGTCAGCACCGGCAACGTTTTGCGCAGGCCGATCAGTTGCTGATAGAGATAAAACACCGAATCCTTATCTGCCAGCGCCTGTTCGGTATTAATTTCCTGCGCGTTGTGGCTGACGGAAATCCACGGCGTGCCGGTGGTGAATCCGGCCTGTTCTCCGGCGTTCCACTGCATCGGCGTGCGGCTGTTATCCCGCGATTTCTTCGCCAGAATGCGCAGCAGTTCTTCGTTGCTGCGCCCGTCTGACTTCAGCTCGGCAAACATATTCAGGCTTTCCACATCGCGGTATTGCTCGAGATGTTTAAAGCCCGGATTGGTCATGCCGATTTCTTCGCCCTGATAAATGTAAGGCGTGCCCTGCAACCCGTGCAGCACCATCGCCAGCATTTTGGCGGACGTCGTGCGCAGTGCGCCTTCATCGCCAAAGCGCGACACGATGCGCGGCTGATCGTGGTTACACCAGAACAGCGCATTCCAGGCGTGGCCGTGCATTCCCTGCTGCCATTCGCGGAAAATCTGTTTGAGCTGGATAAAATCCGGCGGCGCGTCGGTCCACTTCTCACCGTTCGGGTAATCGACTTTCAGGTGATGGAAATTAAAGGTCATCGACAGTTCACTGCCGTCGTTGGCGGCGTAACGGCGGCAATGTTCGAGCTGAGTGGAAGACATTTCGCCGACCGTCATCAGCCCGAGCGGTTTGAACACGTCGCGGCTGAATTCCTGCAGGAACTCATGAATGCGCGGCCCGTCAGTATAAAAACGGCGGCCATCGCCTGCGTCGTCAGCGGGGAAATCCTGCTGTTTCGAGACCAGATTAATCACGTCCAGCCGCAGTCCGTCGACGCCTTTATCCGCCCAGAAATGACAGACTTTTTTCAGTGCCTCGCGCACCGGCGGGTATTCCCAGTTGAGATCGGCCTGTTCGGTCGCGAACAGGTGCAGATAATACTGGCTGCTGTCTTCATGCCACTGCCAGGCGCCGCCACCGAATTTGGAGCGCCAGTTGTTCGGCGGCCCGCCTTCGGCAGCGCCGTCACGCCAGACATAGAACGGGCGGAAGGTGCTGCCCGGATCCTGCGACTGGCGGAACCATTCGTGGTGGGTCGAGGTGTGGTTAAACACCATGTCCATCACGATGCGCATTCCGCGCTGATGTGCCTCTGCGGTCAGCCGCTCGAAATCTTCCAGCGTGCCGTAAGCCGGGTCAATCGCGCAGTAATCGGCCACGTCGTAGCCATTATCAATTTGTGGCGAGAGGTACATCGGCGTCAGCCACAGGGCATCAACGCCCAGCGTTTTCAGGTAATCCAGACGCCGGGTGATGCCGTTGATATCACCGGTGCCGCTGCCCGTGGTGTCCTGAAAACTCTTTGGGTAAATCTGGTAAATCACGCCGTTTTTCCACCACGGCAATTCGCTATTCATTCCATTTTCCTTCTTGAAAGTCTTACACCACTGCCAGTTCGCCACGGCGCGCTTTACGTTGATAAACCAGCACGGTCAGGATAATCGGCACCACAATCGCCACCAGCATCGCCAGTCCATAGATGCTCCAGAACTGCGGTTTGATGGACAAAATGCCCGGCAACCCGCCGACGCCAATGCCATTGGCGGTGACGTGGAACAGGCCGCAGATAAGGCCAGCTAAGGCCGAGCCGATCATCGCGCACAGCATCGGGAAGCGGTATTTCAGGTTGATGCCGTACATCGCCGGTTCGGTGACGCCGAGGAAGGCGGAAATCGCCGCAGGCACGGAAATCTCACGCTCGTTATGTTTACGGCTGACGATAATCACGCCGACGACCGCAGCGGCTTGCGCAATGTTGGACAGGGCGATCAGCGGCCACACCGGGGTGCCGCCGGTGCTTTGTACCATCTGCATGTCGATGGCGAGCGTCGTCTGATGCACGCCGGTAATGACCAGCGGTGCGTAGAGGAAACCAAACAGTGCGGCACCGACTGGCGCGAGGCTGCCGGTCATGACGAATTTCACCGCGAAGGCCACGCCGTCGCCGATCATGCGGCCAAACGGCCCGATCAGCGTATGCGCCAGGAACACGGCAATAATCAGTGAAGTGACGGGCACAATCACCAGATACAGGTAATTCGGGATGATGCGCTTGAGGCCATTTTCGATCATCGCCAGCGCCATACCGGCGAGAACGGAAGGAATCACCTGCGCCTGATAACCGACTTTTTCGATGGTGAACCAGCCGAAATTCCACACTTCAGGAATTTGCTGCCCGAGGTTGTAGGAGTTCATTAACTGCGGCGACACCAGCGTGATGCCGAGCACGATACCGAGGATTTCCGTCCCGCCCATTTTTTTGACCGTCGACCAGCAGACCGCCACCGGCAGGAACATAAACACCGCTTCGCCGAGCAGCCACAGGAAGTCATAAATCGACTGCCACAGCGGATGCATCTGCGCCAGCGTCTGGCCGCCGCTCATCGGGATTTCACCGATAACGTTGCGGAAACCGAGGATCAAACCGCCGCTGATCAGCGCCGGTAACAACGGGAAGAAGATTTCCGCGAAGTGAGAAATGCTGCGCTCAAACCAGCTCATATTCTGGCGGGCGGCGACTTTCGCCTGTTCTTTTCCGGCCGCACTTTTCCCGGTACTGGCGATCAGGACTTTATAGTAATCATCCACTTCCGGCCCGATCACCACCTGGAACTGACCGGCGTTGGTGAAGCAACCTTTCACCATCGGCAGGGCTTCGAGGCCTTTCGGGTCGGCTTTGGACGGATCATTGAGGACAAAACGAAGACGCGTAATGCAGTGAGTCACCATCGCGATATTGTCGCTGCCGCCAACGAGGGCGATCAGCTGATCAACATCCTGTTGCTTAACTTTGCTCATGAGATGTGGCCTGTGATTTAGCGTAAGGGTGTGGGTAGGGTTCAAGCATAGCGAAGGCGGTGGGAACTTGTCCGGGAACGTTCCCGGTTTTGCCGGGACGATCACAAAGTTTCTGTTTTTATCTGGCGGGAAGGCCGGTCAGGCGGAGAGTTTTCCGGGAATAATCAGCTGCTGCACGGTCGCGGAACCGCCAAGCTGAGCCAGCAGTTGCGTTGCCGCCGCTTCACCGCCCGCGCCGTAACCGAGTTCCACCGAATAAGATTCAGGGAACAGGAAGTGCAGCAGCGGGTTGTTGCCGATCCCGCAGACCTGCACGTCGCGGATTTGCTGCTGTTGCAGGTATTTCTGTGCGCCGATGGCGATAGTGTCCGAGGCACATACCACGGCCTGAATGTCATTTTCCAGCAACTGCGGGATCAGATCGAAGCCGCTCTGATAAGTGAGCTCGCCCAGCGCCACGTGCGGCGTCAGACCGTGCGCCTGACAAAATGCCTGATAGGCCGCGCTGCGCCGCTGGCCGGTGGTGGTGTCCTGCGGGGAGACGCCGATAAAGCCGATCCGGCGCAGGTTCTGTGCCAGCAACTTTTGCATCAAAAGGTGTACGGCGCCGGCATCGTCATAACAGACAGAGGACAGCCCCGGCATATCGCGCGCCAGTATCACCATTTTATCCTGCCACGGCGTCAGCATCTGCGCGGATAAGCCGGTGAAACCAAACAGCACCACGCCGTCGATGTTGCGCTGTTTCAGCACCTGCAAATGTTCTTTAACGCGTTCGGCGCTGAACTGACTTTCCAGCACGATCGGATCGTACCCCTGCTGATAAAACAGCGGCAGCATGGCGCGCACCGCCAGGTTTTCTGACGGCGAATCGAGACGCGACACGATGATCGCCACAATTTTATCGCTGAACCCGCGCATGGCCCGCGCCGATTTCGACGGGCTGAAATGCTGCTGTTCAATCACCTGTAATACCCGTTCACGGGTTTGCGGGCTGACGTTGCCTTCGTTATTTAAAACGCGGGAAACCGTGGATTTTCCGACGCCGCTCAGGCGGGCAATATCATTAATAGTCAGGCGATTTTGCATGGTGATTTTTTTAGCTAAAAATGCTCAGGTTTAAAAACGGTTGTAGTTGGTGAGCGTATGATCCGCTCAAATATCGACGCTTCGCAATATCGAATCGATACCCTAACGGATTTTCCTGCCTGATGCGTATGAATTTCCAGACCGTTCCTTACCGGAGGTGAAAACCCATGGAACCCGACCCCAATTCAGTAGGTCCGTTGTGATCCGGTAAGCACCCGCATTTTCGCTGCTGCTTGCCGTGACGTTACCTGGCAGGCAGCGGCGCACGTCTTTTCGTTCGCCCTGTTTTTAACAACCCTTTTGCCATGCTCATGGCGGCTTCGCCGTGGGTGCAACAAAGGTGCGAATGATGTTCAAAAATCTCACTTCCCGGCTGCTCACTGCGCTCAGCCGTAATTTACCGCGCCGTTTAGTCCGCCGCGATCCGATGCTGGAAAACGTGCCAGCCCGTGCGTCGCAGGCGATCCCTGCGGCGATGTCCGCCCATTGTCAGGCCTGTGCCCGCGCAACGGAAGATCAGCTCTACCTGCAATTTGCCAGCCATCCGGAAGGGCTGACCGCGCAGGAGGCCGAGGCTATCCGCGACGTTTCCGGCCTCAATCAGACCGGCGATCAGCAACCTGCGCCGTGGTGGCTGCACCTGTGGCACTGCTACCGCAATCCGTTCAACCTGCTGCTGACCGTGCTCGGGCTGGTGTCTTACGCCACCGACGATCTGACGGCTGCGCTGGTGATCGGCGCGATGGTGTTTATTTCCACCTTCATGCATTTCATTCAGGAAGCCCGCTCCAATAAAGCCGCCGATGCGCTGAAAGCCATGGTCAGCAACACCGCCACGGTGCTGCGCAGCGACGCGCAAACCGGGCGCAGTGAAACAGTGGAAATCGCGATCAGCCAGCTGGTGCCGGGCGATCTGATCAAGCTTTCTGCGGGGGATATGATCCCGGCAGATTTGCGTATTCTTTCCGCCAAAGATTTGTTTATCAGCCAGGCAGCGCTGACCGGTGAATCCCTGCCGGTGGAAAAACATGCCTGCGAGAAAACCCCGGTTGCCGCCGATCCGCTCGAACTGAACACCCTGTGCTTTATGGGCACCAACGTGGTGAGCGGCACGGCGATTGCGATGGTGATTGCCACCGGCAGCAAAACCTGGTTCGGCCAGCTTGCCGAGCGCGTGGTGCAGGAAGACACCCAGCCTAACGCCTTCCAGGAAGGGATCAGCAAAGTCAGCTGGCTGCTGATCCGCTTTATGATGGTGATGACGCCGGTGGTGCTGGTGATCAACGGCTACACCAAAGGCGACTGGTGGGAAGCGGCGCTGTTTGCGCTTTCGGTGGCGGTCGGCCTGACGCCGGAAATGCTGCCGATGATTGTCACCTCGACGCTGGCGAAAGGCGCGGTCAAACTCTCGCGCCAGAAAGTGATCGTCAAACGTCTGGACGCCATCCAGAACTTCGGCGCGATGGACATTCTCTGCACCGATAAAACCGGCACGCTGACGCAGGATAAAATCGTGCTCGAGCGCCACACCGACGTGCTCGGCGTGACCAGCGACGACGTGCTGCATCTGGCGTGGCTGAACAGCCATTATCAGACCGGCCTGAAAAATCTGCTGGACGTGGCGGTGCTGGACGCCGGCGATCCGCATCAGGGCCATAGCTCGCTGAAAGTGGACGAAATTCCGTTCGATTTCGACCGCCGCCGTATGTCTGTGGTGGTGGCTGAAACCGACCAGAATCACCGCCTGATCTGCAAAGGCGCGCTCGAGGAAATGCTGTCGATTTGTACGCTGGTGCAGCTCAACGGTGAGATTGTGCCGCTGACCGATGTGCTGCTGGCGCGCATCCGCCGCATTACGGATGACCTCAATCAGCAGGGGCTGCGCGTGGTCGCCGTGGCGCATAAAGTGATGCCTGCCCGCACGCAGGGTTACGCGGTGCCGGATGAATCCAGCCTGATTCTCGCCGGTTACATTGCGTTCCTCGATCCGCCAAAAGAGAGCACCGCACCGGCGCTGGACGCCCTGCAACGTAAAGGCGTGACGGTGAAAATCCTCACCGGCGATAACCCGCTGGTAGCACGCAAAGTCTGCAAAGATGTCGGCTTACAGGCCGATAACGTGGTGATCGGCAGCGATATCGATGTTCTTGATGATGCAGAGCTTCTGCGCGTTGCCCGCGAAACCACGGTGTTTGCCAAACTGACACCGATGCATAAAGAACGCATTGTGCGCGTGCTGCGCGGCGAAGGGCATGTGGTCGGGTTTATGGGCGACGGCATTAACGATGCCCCGGCGCTGCGTGCGGCGGACATCGGGATTTCCGTGGATTCCGCGGTGGATATCGCCAAAGAGGCGGCTGATATTATCCTTCTGGAAAAAAGCCTGATGGTGCTGGAGCAGGGCGTGACGGAAGGGCGCAGAACTTTCGCCAACATGCTGAAATACATCAAAATGACCGCCAGTTCCAACTTCGGTAACGTGTTCAGCGTGCTGGTGGCCAGCGCCTTCCTGCCGTTCCTGCCGATGTTGCCGCTGCATCTGCTGATTCAGAACCTGATTTACGATGTGTCACAGGTGGCGATCCCGTTTGATAACGTGGACGAAGAACAGCTGGCTAAGCCACAGCGCTGGAACGCCGGGGATATTGGCCGCTTTATGGTGTTCTTCGGTCCGATCAGCTCCGTATTCGACATCCTGACTTTCAGCCTGATGTGGTGGGTGTTTAAAGCCAATACGGTGGAAGCGCAGACGCTGTTCCAGTCCGGCTGGTTCATCGAAGGGTTGCTGTCGCAGACGCTGATTGTGCATATGATCCGCACCCGCAAAGTGCCGTTTATTCAGAGCCGCGCCTCCTGGCCGCTGTGCATCATGACGCTGATGGTGGTGGTCACCGGTATCGCGCTGATCTACTCGCCGGTCGCCGGGTTCCTGCAATTGCAGGCGCTGCCGCTGAGTTACTTCCCGTGGCTTATCGCGATTCTGGCGGGCTACATGGTGCTGACGCAGTGCGTGAAAGGCTGGTTCGTGCGCCGTTACGGCTGGCAATAATCGCAGCGCATTCATCATAAAGGCGGTGATTGTTAACGCAGTCACCGCTTTTTTTTTATCCAGAGACTATAGTTATTCCTTTAGATTCAGCGGGCTAAGATGGCGCGCTTTTTTACTCTGAGGAATTTCACCGATGCGAGTGCCTTTCCGCCGTACCTTTCTGGCTTCATCCCTGCTGCTTTGTGTTTCCGCCTATGCCGCGCCGGCCGGTAATTTACCGCTGATGCCGTGGCCGGATATCAAACTCTAATGTGAGTGATTTATTTTATATGTTGTGTTTAACGAAATTCTAATAAGTGTGTTTTACACAATATATGAATTTTCGAATAACAAAATTAAGAACAAGTCATGTCATGCAAGCTTGTGCAGAGTGAGTAATTTGATGAAATTCTTGTTGGTGCCAAAGTATTCTGGGAAATTTATAGTATAGTGCGGTCTGCTGACTGAGGCTGGCGAATACGAACCTCTGAAAGGTTGGAGGCTGAAACCCAGAACTCTTTAATTTATTGAGTCCGAAAGACTATGATCTCCTTTACTTCTTATTTTAGCCATCTGTTCAACCTTTTGTAGATGCGATGCATATCAGAATGACGCAAGGCGAGCCTGTATTCAGAAAAATAATTGAGTTGGTGAGGAATAAAATAAATGCCTAAAGATGGGGTGTTTTTTAAAATCTTCAAGATGGTGCTTACTGCGCTCGGAAAAGTAATTGCATTTATAATTTATTATATATTTGAGTTTGCATTTGCACCATTAATTATATTTGGGTCAATGCTTTGCATTATGTATATCGAGCCGTGGCCGATGAAATTTGTAGGTATAATAACCTGGCTCGTGTTTTTATACGTCTTGTACAAAGTGATTGATAAATTCACAGGCAGTGGAAAACGTGATAATTAACTTTAAAGGATATAATATGTCAGTTCCCGCTTATTTATTTCTGAAGGATGAAAATAATTCTCCGATTATCGGCGGCTCTTTGGTTTCTGGCCGCGTGGGTGCCATTGAGTTGAAATCTTTTGCTCACCACCTGTCTATACCGCGCTCTCACAAATAATCTGGTACTGAAATCTGCAACAATAAAGATGTATCAGATAGTGGATTCAGGCATGGAACATGAGTATTTCAATATTTTGCTAGAGAATGTGAAGATCACTGCGATCACTGCGATCACTCCTACGCTCCATCCTGGCGGCACAACGGGAACGCATCTGGAAAACATTCAGCTACGCTATGAGGCGATTACCTGGAAGCACTGCGACGGTAATATCACACATAAGGACAGATGGAATGAGAGGGCCACAGCGTAGCGTTGCCTGACAAGCTCCTCCTCGCTCAGTTGGAGGGGATCGTCATCGGCGTTATATCAATGGAAATAAGTTTTGATAAACTTCACTGAAAATAAGACAGGTAAAATAACGAATGGTCGTGATATCCGCCCATTCGTTATTCCTGAGTAATGTTATGACTTGCGCGTATTTTGTAGATCGTTACGACGGTTCACCCAGGTGTTAATCAGCAGGGTGATGATCAGAATCGAAGCAATCACACCCAGCGAAACGCCGACCGGAATATGGAACACGTCGAGCAACAGCATCTTGATACCGATGAAAATCAGGATCACCGCCAGACCGTATTTCAGCATCGAGAAACGTTCCGCCACGCCCGCCAGCAGGAAGTACATCGCACGCAGGCCGAGGATGGCAAACAGGTTAGACGTCAGCACGATGAACGGGTCGGTCGTCACGGCGAAGATGGCCGGAATACTGTCGACCGCGAAAATCACGTCGCTCAGTTCCACCATAATCAGCACCAGCAGCAGCGGTGTGGCGAACAGAATGCCGTTACGGCGTATAAAGAATTTCTCACCGTGCAATTCGTCGGTCATGCGCATTTTGCTGCGCAGCCAGCGGATCACCGGCTTCTCGCCCACCTCGCCGTCATCTTCTTTGGTCAGCGCCATTTTAATCCCGGTGAACAGCAGAAACGCACCGAACACGTACAAAATCCAGCTGAACTGACCCACCAGCCAGCTGCCCGCGAAAATCATGCCGGTACGCAGTACGATCGCACCCAGCACGCCGTAGATCAGCACGCGGCGTTGCAGGTTGGCCGGAATGGAGAAGTAGCTGAACAGGATCAACCAGACGAAGACGTTATCCACCGCCAGCGCTTTTTCCAGCAGGTAGCCGGTCAGGAACATCGTGGCCTGGGCGTCTGCGACTTCGCGTCCAAACTCGCCGTTGAGATACCACCAGAAGCCGACGTTAAATAACAACGACAGGCCAATCCACACCAGCGACCAGACAGCGGCGCTTTTCATGGTCATGACCTGCGCGCCTTTGCGGCCCTGCAACAGCAGATCGAACGCGAGCATAATCACCACAACAACGGCAAATGCGCCCCATAACATCGGGTTGCCTACTGAATTCATCATTACGTTGTCCTCCGAAAAACATCAAAAAAAAACGGCCAGCGTCGGAAGACGTTAGCCGCTCTCTCTGAGCTGTAAGCAAACCTCGCCATCCGGCAAGGTCTCACTTACAACGAGATGTATTCATCCAAAGAATACGATTCTGGTTGCCCCGGTAACCGGGTGACTGAGACAGCGCTGCTGTGAGCGCGGGTCCAGACACCGTAATGACGATTATCCGACGAAGAAGTTACTCCCCTTTGCGATCCAAAAATTAATTCAAAGTGTAACTGCTGTCAACATTTTGACATATCTTTGCACTTTATCCCGCCAGTGCCTGTCGCTTACCCAAGGCACCCACGAACGCCCGCAGCAAACCCTGACTGAGCGGTGTTTCGCTAAGTTGCTGAGCCTGATGGGCAAAGTCTACACGTTCGTCTTCGGCGATCGAGCTCAGCCAGGTCAGATAGGTCTTCATCACCGCCAGACTGAATTCCGGATGGAACTGCGTGCTGATGGCGTTCGGGCCGTAGCGCAAAATCTGATGCGGATCGTGCTGCGTTTTCGCCAGCACCGTTGCCGTCGCGGGCGGAGTGATCACGGTTTGCAGGTGGATCAGGTTCGCCGCGAACTGCGCCGGAAGCTGCGATACCAGCGGATCAAGATGTCCGGCAGGCGTCAGTGTGACTTCATGCGTACCGAGTTCAATGCCCTGCGGATGGTAATCCACCTCGCCGCCCAGCGCGTAGGCCATCAGCTGATGACCGTAGCAGGCACCAAACATCGGCAATTCCTGCAACATCCCGAGGCGTACCCAGTCCGCCGCTTCTTCGCTCCACGCCAGATGCTCCGTCACCATGCTGCGCGAACCGGTAATGATCGCTCCGCAATAGTGTTCCGGCGGCAGCGGGCGCTCACCGGCCTGTAAATCGACAATCACCACCTGCTGCGCGTCGATATTGCCCTGACGAATAAACATCTGCGGGAAATTATCGTGCGCCCGACGGACAGGCTCCGGCGCGTGGCCGGTTTGCAAAATCAACAACGGCTTCAGACTGGGTGCGGTCATCTGTGACTCCCGAATGGGTGATAATCGTTAAGGCTGATGGTCGGCAGGGAACACCACCCCGGTCTGACGGCGGATTTCCGTCAGCACTTTGGCAGTGATACGCGAGACTTCCAGCCCCGGATGCGCGACAAACTGGTTATCCACCAGAATCGCAAACGTTTCTGCTTCATACAGCATGGTGTTGATGTGCTGTGGCTGCGTCAGATCCAGCTTCTGGCTGCCTCGCGGCGTCAGGCTCAGCGTCTGGCATTCGGAAATTTTTTCCATTTGCAGCGTCCCTTCCTCACCCTGAATCTCGCTTGGCAGATGAGAGTCGCTGATTTTGGAATGGTTAATGACCACGACGAAGTCATCGGCATAAGACAAGATCACCGTCCCCTGGCCGTCGACACCGCTTTCCAGCAAGGTGGCGGTGGCATTGATGGACAACGGTTCGCCAAACAGCGCCACGGCACTGGCCAGGCAGTAATAGCCGATATCCATGATCGAGCCGTTGGAAAACGCCGGGTTAAAGGTGTTTGGATTTTCACCCGCCAGATAACGCGGATAACGCGATGAATACTGGCAGTAATTCAGAATGGCTTTACGCAATTTACCGATGCGGTTCAGCGCCCCTTTCATGTGCAGGAAGTTCGGCAGGTACGCCGTTTTAAACGCTTCAAACAGCACCACGTTGTTCTCTTTCGCACAGGCCATCAGGCTTTCAACCTCACGCAGATTAGAGGCCAGCGGCTTTTCACACATCACGTGTTTTTTATGGCTGAGGAACAGCAGAGACTGTGCGTAATGCAATGAATTCGGGCTGGCGATGTAGACCGCGTCAATCAGGTCAGACGCCGCCATTTCTTCAAGAGAATCAAAATAGTGCCCGACCGGATAATCCTCGCCCAGCTTTTTGGCACCTTCCAGCGTGCGTGAATAAATCGCCGTGAGCTTCATTTTTCCGCTCTCGTGCGCGGCATCAATAAAACGTTGGGTGATCCAGTTGGTGCCGACGACAGCAAAGCGAATCATGCGTGTTCCCTATTGGTAGGTTAATTATTGATACAACTTGCCGAATATTTCCAGATGCGTCAGATACATGCGCGTGTCGAATTCTAACTGATGATAGTCGGGCGTCATATGACAGCACAGGCTATAGAAGGCTTTGTTGTGATCTTTCTCTTTAAGATGCGCCAGCTCGTGCACCACGATCATTTTCAGAAAAGCTTCCGGCGCGCTTTTAAACACCGTCGCCACGCGGATTTCCGCTTTGGCTTTCAGCTTGCCGCCCTGAATACGCGAAATCGCCGTATGCAGGCCGAGCGCGTGCTTCATCACGTGGATTTTATTGTCGTAGGCCACTTTGCTTAACGGTGATGAACTGCGCAAAAACTGATTTTTCAGGTCCAGCGTATACTGATAGAGCGATTTATCGGTGGTCAGCTCGTGCGGTTGCGGATACCGCGTCAGCAAGACTTTACCTAAACGTTCCTGGTCGATTAACTGACGCACCTGAGCCTGAAGGTGCTCGGGATAGCCTTGCAGATAGGTCAATTCAGGCATAACTGTTTGCTTTGTCTCTTATTGACGGGGAAAAGATGCCGTAACGATAAACGTGGATTTTAGCGCGATCGCTGGGATCCGGCAGATAAACCCCTTTTTAACTGAAAAAACATTTTACTGATAGCCCAATTTAGGGGATAAACAGCGCAAATTGAATATTGAGGAGGGCCAATGAGCCAATTCGAAACCGAAGTAGGTGGGCAGTTACTGCAACTGGATCTGGAACGTTATCCGCAGGACGAAGCGGCAACGCAGTTGCAGGCATGGGAAGCTGCTGATGAATATCTGCTGCAAACCCTGAACACCGGTGAGCTCAATGGCCGTCCGCTGCTGATTTTCAACGATGCTTTTGGCACGCTGGCGTGCGCATTGCAGGCGTTCAGTCCCACCAGCATCAATGACTCTTTCATGAGCCAGCTGGCCACGCGCCACAACTTGCGTCTGAACGGTTTTGACGAAGACGCCGTGGCAGCGCAAAGCAGCCTGGTGCCGTTGCCGATCAATCCGGGGCTGGTCATCATCAAGGTGCCAAAAACGCTGGCGCTGCTGGAACAGCAATTGCTGGCCCTGCGCGAAGTCGTGACGCCGGACACCCAGATTATCGCCGGGGCGAAAGCCCGTGATATCCACACCTCCACGCTGCAACTGTTTGAAAAAATCCTCGGCCCGACCAAAACCAGTCTGGCGTGGAAAAAAGCGCGTCTGATCCATTGCGAAGCCACCTTGCCAGCACAGGCCGCCGAACCGGTGATCGCCGAATGGGCGCTGGACGACAGTGAATTCCGTATCTCCAACCACGCGAACGTGTTCTCGCGCGGCGGTCTGGATATCGGTGCGCGTTTCTTCATGCAACATTTGCCGGAAGGCATTGAAGGACGCATGGTGGATTTAGGCTGCGGTAACGGCGTCATCGGTATGACAGCCCTGGCACTGAACCCGGACGCGGAAATGCTGTTCGTCGATGAATCCTACATGGCGGTGGAATCAAGCCGTATCAACGTCGAAAACAACTTGCCGCAGGATGTCAGCCGCTGTCATTTCGAAGTGAACAACATGCTGGCCGGTGTTGAACGCGAAACCCTGGACGCGGTGCTGTGTAACCCGCCATTCCATCAGGGCACGGTCGTCAGCGATGACACCGCCTGGCGCATGTTCTGCGATGCCAAACGTTGCCTGCAAACCGGCGGCGAACTGCGCATCGTCGGCAACCGTCATCTGGATTACTACCAGAAACTGCGTCGCCTGTTCGGTAACTGCACGACTATCGCCACCAACCAGAAATTCGTCATTCTGCGCGCGGTGAAAACGGCGTCGCATCACTGATTGATGCCTTAGCCTGAAGTCTTGAAATAAAAAAGCCGCTCACGCGGCTTTTTTTTCGTCTGTGATTCTCCAGGGCGGTTGTCTACATGTTCAGTGCCAGCCGCGTGCCCTGATCGATTGCCCGACGTGCATCCAGCTCGACGGCGATGTCTGCGCCGCCAATCAGATGCACGGTTTTACCCGCCGCCTGTAATGGCTGATACAAGGCCCGCTGCGGCTCCTGTCCGGCGCAGATAATCACGTTATCCACTTCCAGACATACCGGCTGACCGTTCATGACAAGGTGCAAACCTGCGTCGTCGATGCGCTCGTAACTCACGCCGCTTTGCATTTTCACGCCTCGCTGCAACAGGCTGGCGCGGTGGATCCAGCCGGTGGTTTTGCCCAGTCCTGCGCCGACTTTAGTGGTTTTGCGTTGCAGCAACACGATATCCCGCGCGGCGGGTTCCGGCTGCGGGCCAGACGGCGCCAGCCCGCCACGGTACGTCAGGCTCTGGTCGATCCCCCATTCGTGGCTGAAGGCCTGAGCACTCAGGCTCGACGACGGGCCGTTATGTATCAGGTATTCGGCAGTATCAAAACCAATGCCGCCTGCGCCGATAATGGCGACGCGCTGGCCGACCGGTTTTTTATCCCGCAACACGTCGAGATAGGTCAGTACGCACGGATGATCTATGCCCGCAATGTCCGGCAGGCGCGGTGAAATACCGCAGGCGAGGATCACTTCGTCATAGCCGGTCAGCTGGCTGGCGCTGACGGTTTCGCCGAGGCGCAGCGTCACGCCAAGCAGCGTCAGCTGGCGCGAGTAATAGCGTAACGTCTGATAAAACTCTTCTTTGCCGGGGATCTGTTTGGCGACATTAAATTGCCCGCCGATTTCATTGTGTGCGTCGAACAGGGTGACGTGATGCCCGCGGCTGGCGGCAGTGGTGGCAAAGGCCAGCCCGGCGGGGCCCGAACCGACGACGGCCAGGCGTTTGGGGACCTGCGCGCGGATCACCGGCAACTGCGTTTCCCGGCAGGCGCGCGGATTCACCAGACAGGACGTCACTTCGCCAGCGAAAATCTGATCCAGACAGGCCTGATTGCAGCCGATGCAGGTATTGATTTCATCAGCCCGGCCCTGTGCGGCTTTTTCCACAAACGCCGGATCGGCGAGGAACGGGCGCGCCATCGACACCATGTCCGCGCAGCCTTCGGCGAGAATTTTCTCAGCCACGTCGGGGTCATTGATACGGTTGGTGGTGATGAGCGGAATGCCGACTTTGCCCATCAGTTTTTGCGTCACCCAGCTGAACGCGGCGCGCGGCACCATGGTGGCGATGGTCGGGATCCGCGCTTCGTGCCAGCCGATACCGGTGTTGATGATGCTCGCGCCCGCCTGTTCAATGCGCTGCGCCAGCGTTTCGACTTCCAGCCAGTCCGAGCCTTCTTCGACCAGATCCAGCATGGATAAGCGATAAATAATGATGAATGCCTGCCCGCAGGTTTCACGCACGCGGCGCACGGCTTCGATAGCAAAACGCATCCGGTTTTCAGCCGAACCGCCCCAGCGGTCGCTGCGCTGATTGGTTCTGGCGGCCAGAAACTGATTAATCAGATAACCTTCCGAGCCCATAATTTCCACGCCGTCATAACCTGACGCCTTCGCCAGCGCTGCGCAGCGCGCGAAATCTTCCAGCGTTGCCTCGATCTCTTCTTCGCTCAACGCATGGGGCGTAAAACGGTTAATCGGTGCCTGCAGGGCAGAAGGTGCGACCGGATTTGGCTGATAGCTGTAGCGTCCGGCATGCAGGATTTGCAGCGCGATTTTCCCCCCGGCGGCGTGCACCGCACGGGTCACCACGCGGTGGTGGGTGATGTGTTGCTGTTCGGCAAGGATCGAACCGCCCTGATAAACCACGCCCTGCGCATTGGGCGAAATACCGCCGGTCACGATAAGCCCGACGCCCGCTGCGGCCCGCTCGGCATAAAAAGCCGCCAGCCGTTCCGGTCCGTCTTCCAGCTCTTCAAGACCGGTGTGCATGGATCCCATCAGCACGCGGTTTTTCAGCTGCGTAAAGCCTAAATCCAGCGGCGCCAGCAGGTGCGGATAAAACAGCGAAGCGGGTTCAGTCATGGAATTCTCTTAAGTGGTCGGAGGAGATGAATTCAATTTAGCGGGTGGCGGAAGAATTGGAAAGCGGGCGCGCCATGATTGTGACGTGTATCACTGTGGCAAAACGGAAAGGTTTTATTAACTCTTCCTCATATTATTAATCAGGTTTATTTAATTAACAGATTATTACTGAGGAGGCGAACGAGTGCTTTTTTGCGGGGGAAATCATTATTTCACTGTTTTTACACAACATTGATTGATTGCAGGTTGTTTATTTTTAACATTTTTTTATTGAATTTCGTGCATTAGGAATATTCTTATAAAAACACCTCGAATCGATTCAGTTCGGGTTAGAGCTGGACTAGGCTGGAGCTGCTTCACCCTAAAATTCAATTCTAACCTGGATATATACTATGAATCTTATTGACCATACAGCCTGCCGTCCGTTTACCGAAGCCGGGCATTTGTCGCAAATTGCTGCCTATTATGAAGAAGGCCGTAATGTCATGTGGATGATGCTCAGGTCTTATCCACGTCCTTGTTTTAATCAGGAGCTTATTGAAGACATCATGACACTGACCTACGCCGCGAAAGCGTCGGGGCTGCGTTTCGACTTTTGGGTCACCGGCTCGCTGGTCCCCAATATGTACAACGTCGGTGGCGATCTCAGCTTCTTTGTCGATTCCATCGTAAACAACAAGCGCGAAGCATTGCGCGCTTACGCCAGAGCCTGTGTGGACTGCGTACACGCCGCCGCGCGTGGGTTCGATGTCGGTGCCATCAGTTTGTCGATGATTGAAGGAACGGCGCTGGGAGGCGGGTTTGAAGCGGCACTGGCGCACCATTACGTGCTGGCACAGAACACGGCCAGGATGGGGTTTCCTGAAATCGCGTTTAACCTGTTCCCCGGTATGGGGGGCTATTCGCTGGTATCACGTAAAGCCGGGATGCGGCTCGCGGAGGAACTGATCACTACCGGCGAATCGCATACGGCGGAATGGTTCGAAAGCCGGGGCCTGGTGGATGTCCTGTTCCAGCCCGGTGAGGCGTTCAACGCCACGCGTACCTTTATGGATACGTTGCGGCCAAAACTTAACGGGATACGTGCGATGCTCCGCGCACGCCAGCGTGTATTGCAGCTGTCGCGTTCGGAACTGATGGATATCACGGAGGATTGGGTGGATGCGGCATTTACGCTGGAGGAGAAAGATCTGAGTTACATGGAGCGGCTGGTCATGCTGCAAAACCGGCATACGGCGTCATTGCGTAAAACCGGCTAGCAGCAAACAGAAAAAGCCCGTCACTGGTGCTATTTCTGTTTGGCTTTATGTTTAAACACATTGGGTGAAGCAACGTTTTTATCATCAAGCCAGTGCTCGAGTTCCGTTGCGGGCATTGGCTTGGCGTAAAGAAAACCTTGTTTGCTGTCCACGCCAATTTCGTCGATCAGCTTTTCTTCTTCCGCCGTTTCAACCCCTTCTGCCACCACCGTCAGTTGCAACGTTTTTGCCACCGCAACAATGGCCCGCACCAGCGCCTGAGACACCGGATTGTCATTGATTCCCCGCACAAAACTTTGATCGAGTTTGATGCAGTCCAGCGGGATGCGTGCCAGTTGTGACAACGAAGAATACCCGGTGCCAAAGTCATCCAGATGCACCTGCGCGCCCAGCTTATGTAACTGATTAATCATGGTGACCGCTGCGCCTTCGTCTTCCACCAGGCAACTTTCTGTCAGCTCAAAATCCAGCAAACAGCCTTTCATGCCTGACGCTTTCATGGCCTCTGCCAGCGTGGTGATGAACGACCCGTTATTGAGCTGACGCCCGGAAAGATTAACCGCCACGCGCAGGTTGAGGCCTTTTTTCTGCCATTCTGTCGCCTGACGGGTAGCGGTTTCGATGACCCATTTTCCAAGCGGCGTGATAAGCCCGGACTCTTCAGCGTAGGGAATGAAACTTTGCGGCTGAATCAGCCCGCGCTCCGGGGACTGCCAGCGCAGCAGCGCTTCGACGCTGTTGACGGCGCCGTACAGCGACACTTTCGGCTGGTAATACAGCACCAGCTGATCTTTTTCCGCCAGCGCTTTACGCAGATGGGTGTCCAGCCACATGTATTCCGCCGCTTTCTGATTCATTTCCACAGAGAATACGCAGTGCGAGTTTTTGCCCTTTTCCTTCGCCACGTACATGGCGGTATCGGCATTTTGCAGCAGGGTATCGCCGTCGGTGCCATGTTCCGGGCAAATGGCAATACCCCCGGAACAGCCGGTGTAGACTTCAATCAGCCCGATACGAAACGACATACTCAGACGGTGTAAAACACGCTGACTCAGCGCTTCCATCGTTTTGATTTCAGCATTTGAGCTGAGAATGATGAATTCATCGCCGCCAAGACGGGCCAGTTTATCGTTGGCTGAAAGGCAATCCTGAATCGCATCTGACACTGCGCGCAGCAGGTGGTCGCCGAACATATGCCCGTAGGCGTCGTTAACTTTTTTGAAGTTGTCGAGATCGAGGTAAATCAGCCCGACTTTCGTGTCACCCCGGTCTTTCAGCGCCGTCGCCAGAGATTCCTGCAACGCGTTACGATTCGCGAAACCGGTAACAAGATCGGTGTTTGCCAGCACGCGTAAACGCTCCTGCGCTTTACGTTCGTCGGTGATGTCTGAGCCTGAGCAGATCAGAAATTTTTGCTGCTTGCCGCTGCCGCTGTGAACGAATTTATTGCGAAACAGGAACAGCCGCTGGCCTTTGACGGTATTGATCCAGCGTTCGACTTCGTAGGATTGCTGGTTCTGAAAGAAACTGCTGATGTTCTGACGTGAGGCCAGACCTTCTTCCATCGACATGAATAAATCGTAGGCGCTGCGCCCGATAACATCCTCTTCACGCAGGCCGGTGTACTCTTCGCTCAGCCGGTTAAAACGGTGGATTTTGCCTTCCTGATCGATAATGACGATCACGGAATTGGCTTCGGAAACGACCTGCTCTGCAAAGGTCAGTCCGACCTCTAAATCGTGCGCGACGGACTCGGTGTCCTGATAGGCCGACGCAGTGCCCGCCCAGACCTGACCATCAATTTTTCGGCCCACCAGAAACAGGCGCACCTGTGATCCGAACAGCGTGATGTCCAGCGTAAAACTTGAGGTAATCCCGGTCAGTTGTCTGATCTTTCCTGCCTGCCATTGGGTCAGGGAGATCGCCACGTTGACGATGCCTTTCTCAGCAGATAACTCCAGCGCGTTGCTGTCTGAACCCAGTCGCCAGTATGGGCGGGGCGTACCAAAATGCAGGTACAGGATGGAGGCATCTTGTGAGTCGACCATGGAATGTTTCTCCGCAAAGAACGCAAAACGCCGTCTGCGCAGTGACCTGGCGACAGTCAGCACAGACGGAGCTTACTCTGTTGAGCCCACTCGCAACGCTCCGCATCCGGCGGATAAAGGCAAAAGGGCATAACACATTGAAATTAAGGTTAGCAACTGTCCGTTATATATCCAGTTTACGGGCAGAAATTGCCGCCCAGTGCTGACGACACACGTTGCCGGATGCCGTCAGCACTGAGGGGCTTTTGACCGATCTCCGGGCGAGCATGCCGCCCGAAGATCGCTTTCGAGATTACTTCAGCAGGAAGCTGGTTTGTTTGACGTTTTCTGAATCCAGCCCAACGAAGACGTTGAACTTGCCAGGCTCGGAAGCCCATTTCAGCTGATCATTGTAGAAACGCAGATCCTGTTCGTTCACTGTAAAGGTGACGACTTTTTGCTCACCCGGCTGCAACTCGATTTTCTCGAAGTTTTTCAGCTGCTTGACCGGACGGCTGATCGACGCGGTGACGTCCTGCAAATACAGCTGCACGATGGTCGCGCCGCTGCGTTTACCGGTATTTTTCACCGTCACGCTGGCGGTCAGCGGGTGTTTGGCATCCATGGTGGTGGAAGACAGGCTGACGTCAGAGACGCTGAAGTCGGTATAGCTCAGACCATAACCGAACGGGAACAGCGGGCCGTTAGTGATATCAAAATAGCGGGTGGTGTATTTATCCGGATGCTGTGGATTAAACGGACGCCCTGTATTAAGGAAGCTGTAATACAGCGGGATCTGGCCCACTGCGCGCGGGAAGGTCATCGGCAATTTGCCTGACGGGTTGTAAGCGCCAAACAGCACGTCAGCAATCGCGTGGCCGCCTTCGGTGCCGCTGAACCAGGTTTCCAGCATCGCGTCGGAGATTTCATTTTCCCATGACAGCGTCAGCGGACGGCCATTCATCAGAACAATGACCAGCGGTTTGCCAGTCGCTTTCAGGGCTTTCAGTAAGTCGCGCTGGCTTTGCGGGATGTTCAGTTCAGAACGGCTGGACGCCTCGTGCGCCATACCTTGCGCCTCACCAACGACCGCGACCACAACGTCAGATTTTTCAGCGGTTTTCACTGCTTCATCAATCATTTCCTGCGGTTTACGTGTGTCGTTGATCACCTGCTTGTCGTAAGAGTTGAGGAAATCCACCATGGCCTGATCGTCAGTGACGTTAGCGCCGCGTGCATAAAGAACGTTGCCTTTATCGCCGAGCACATCTTTCATGCCCTGCAGGACGGTGACCGCCTGAGCCGCTTTACCGGCGGCAGACCAGCTGCCCATGACGTCACGTTTGCTGTCAGCCAGCGGTCCGATCACGGCGATGGTGCCCGCTTTCTGCAACGGTAATGTCTGATTGTTGTTTTTCAGCAGCACCAGCGAGGTTCGCGCCACTTCGCGCGCTTCGTTGCGGTGCAGGCGGCTTTCGGCGTTGGTATCTGCCGGGTCGCTCGACTGTGGGCCTAAATGACGGTACTCATCCACAAACAGGCCCATGTCCCATTTTGCGGCCAGTACGTCACGCACCGCACGGTCGATATCATTCTGGCTGACCATGCCGTCAGCGAGCAGGCCTTTCAGATACTTGCCGTACATGTTATCCGCCATGTCCATATCGACACCGGCTTTCAATGCCATGGCCGCCGCCTGACGATCGTCTTCGGCTACGCCGTGTTTGACCAGGCCGCCGATAGCGCCGTGGTCGCTGACGGTCAGGCCTTTGAATTGCCAGTCGTCACGCAGAATGTCTTTTAAAAGCCAGGTGTTGGAGGTGGCAGGCGTGCCGTTGATACTGTTCAGCGCCACCATCACACCGCCCGCACCCGCATCGACAGCGGCTTTGTACGGTGGCATGTAGTCGTTGAACATACGCGTCAGACTCATATCCACGGTGTTGTATTCCCGGCCGCCTTCGACAGCGCCGTACAACGCGTAGTGTTTGACGTTTGCCATCACAGCGTCAGGGGCAGACGGGTCTTTGCCCTGATAACCGGTAACCATTTCATGCGCAAGGCGTGAAGTGAGATAGGTGTCTTCACCGAAACCTTCGGAAACACGGCCCCAGCGTGGATCGCGGGTCACATCTACCATCGGCGAGAACGTCATGTTCAGGCCATCGGCTGCGGTTTCTTTTGCAGAAATGCGTGCGCTGGTGGCCACGGCCTGCATGTCCCAGCTGGCTGCCAGACCGAGGCTGATCGGGAAAATAGTGCGCTGGCCGTGTACCACGTCATACGCATAGAAAGGAGGGATTTTCAGGCGGCTGTTTTTCACCTCATCCTGAAGGCGGCGGATATCGGGTTTGGTCACGGTATTAAATACGCCACCGACTTTGCCGTCGCGAATATCGGCCATGATCGCTTCTTTCGGATAATCAGTCCCGACGGTCACCAGATTCAACTGACCAATTTTTTCATCAAGGGTCATTTTTTTCATCAGATCAGCAATGAACGCGTTGCGCTCTTTTACCTGATTCTGAGGTATACCCGCCGTTTCTACTGCCAGAGCAGAAGCAGAACTTACCAGTAGCACAAACGCGCCGAGCATGTGATGCGTATTCATCGGAATTCCTTCAGCCATAAGCAGGGATGCCAAAACAGAGAAAATTCAGCAGCCTGAAGCAAACAAATCAATGATCATTCTAAGAAAAGTATAGTGTGAGAATCTAATACGACCCTTCAACTATTAGCAATCAATAGTTTTATCGTGCGGCACATTATCTTTTACCTGTGGAGACAGATCGCAATTTACAGGTAATCGGGCAGATGGCTACTAAAAGACGTTCGATATACCCCGCAATTTCAGACAATTAGGATTAGATGACAAATCGGTTCAGTAATGAGCGATGAAATAGCGCGGGAAGGGAGATTTTTGCACAATGAGCCGGGCAGAGCGTGATGCTCAGCCCGGAAAAAGCCGATCAATCTGTCAGGCAGGAATCAATAATAAAACGGCATTAATAATAGAACGGCATATCGGTGGGGGTTTTACTCATCACATCGAAGAAAACGTCTTTGGTCATTGACCAGAATTGCGCAATGGCAGCGGCGTTGTAAGTCATGCCCATCAGGCTCATGACAAAGAAACAGGTCACCGTCAGGCCAAGACCGCTACAGACGAAAGCCATGGTGTTGCGGCTCGACTGGCGGCACAGAATATTGAGCTGGCTGGTGCAGAACATCAAAAAAGCGCTCAGCAATTCCCAGCGCATCATGACTATTCCGGCAGTTAACGTTCCCATTGATAAAATCCTTACTCACTACAGCCGGTTGCACGATGCCAAAATCAGCCGCAAAGGCTGTTTAAACAAGGTGGGCAATGGGCTTACTGAAAAAATGAAGAAACACAATAATGTGATGTATGTCACATTATATCATCAGATTTTCGTCATGAGCAGGGGCGATGAGCAAAAATTGCTCGCTAATGCATTTTATGTATAACGCACAGCTGATTCATGGCCGTGCGTTATTAAAGGCGGGAATGAGGTAAAGGAATTACGCGCCGTAGCCCATCACCTGCAACAGATGCTGAGCCTGCTGCACAGCTTCCTGGCGGTGTGCGACGCCGAGTTTTTGATACAGGTTACGGATATGCGTTTTGATGGTGGTGGACGCCACATCCAGCTCACCGGCGATCTGATCATTGCTGTAACCGGAATAGATCAGCCCCAGTACCTGCCACTCGCGCTGGGTCAGCGGGCTGGTGCGAATGAGTTCCGGCACCTGCGGGTGGGTCAGCAGCTTATTAACGAAGCCTTCGTCGAAATGTGCAAACTTGTGGCGGTGATGCTGGTTAATCTCGCGCAGGATTTGCTGGGCGCGGCGCTGTTCCAGCTCGGGCAGCAAATTAAGCTGAATCAGCTGACGAAGTTGCTGCGCCATCATTTCGCCTTCGATGACGAAGTGGCTGACAAAGCCGGTGCGGTTCGCCAGCCCGAGCGCTTCGATCAGGACTTTCTGCGCGTCGCTTTTGCGCCCGGTATGCCAGTACAGCAGATTACTCAGCAGCAGATTGCGGTTCAGATCGCTGGTCAGACGCAGCTGGCGGGCGTTCTGGTTCAGTTCATCCAGCACCACTTCGGCTTCATCAAACTTCTCCAGCAAAATCTGCACGCGGGCAATATTGCGCCACTGGCCCTGCTGGAAATGGTTGTCCGCCATGTCCGGTTTTCTGGCCTGTTGCAGCCATTGTCGCGCGGCGGCTTTATCGCCGATCATCTGCCAGTAAATCACCCGTGGCTTGTCGGTGTTGGTCAGCCAGTCAATATGGTACTGACCGGTTTTAAGCAGGGCCTCGCAGCGCTGTAAATGGTGGTGCGCGTTGTCGAGCTGGCCGCGCGCCAGCGAGCATTTCGCCAGCATCGCCAGACATTGCAACTGCTGCTGCGGCTGGAAATTGGTCAGCACGTTGAGCCCTTCACGGGCGGCCTCTTCGGCATCGTCAAGCCGCGACCACGACCACAATAACTGTGACCGCAGACGCAGCAGGAATTCATGCATCGGTAACTGTTCGAGATGTTGCTCGCGCACCAGTTCAAACGCGCGATCCTGCATTTCATAGGCCGCCTGCAAATAGCCCTGAGCAATCAGGATTTCACTCTGTTGCAGCAGCGCCCATAACGCGTAGTGATAAGCTTCGTACCGGCGGGCGATCTGTTCAGTTTGCTGCATCAGCGGCAGCGCGCGGGTGAGATCGCCTTTGCAGTGCTGAATCTCACCGGTGACTGAGGTGGCGACGATGCGGCTGTAATAGCTTTCATACGGCAGGAAACGCAGGGCATCGGCGGCCAGTTTTTCCGCCTCATCCTGACGGCCATCGTTGATCGCCACCTGCGCGCGCAGGGCGTCGAACTCGGCGGTCATGTCCTGCTCCATCACAATGCTGCGCTGTTGCATTTCACTTTCCGCGCGCACCAGCAGGGTTTCCACTTCGGCATAACGATGCTGACTTTGTGCCAGCCAGGCCTGCAACAGGACCAGCTTGGGATTTTGGATCAGGCGCTCATACGGCAGCGCGTTCAGACACTCTTCCAGCAAGGCCAGTTCGCTTTGATTAAACAGCGCCCAGGCGTGTTGCAGCAGAATATCCCGCAGCATATCGGTGTCTTCGGCTCCCAGCGCGTGATGAATGGCTTCGGCGGGGAAGCCTTGCGCCAGCCAGCCTTCGGCAGCCGCACGATGAATGGCGGGCAGTTCAGCCGCCAGTTCCCACTGGCAGCGCTGACGCAGGAAGGTGGCAAACAAAGGGTGGAAGTTAAACCATTCGCCCGTGTCATCCATGCGATGGATGAATAATCCCTGGCGCTCTAATTCTTCCAGACGCTGCTGGCCGTTGTCTCCGCCGGTCAGACGCACAATCAGCGCGTCATTCATTGAGCGCAGCAGCGAGCAGCGCAGCAGGAAATCACGCGTCGGCGCATCCACGCGATCCAGCACTTCATCCACCAGATACTCGGATAAATGGCTGGCATTCAGCCCGGCAAGTTTACGGGCGGATTGCTGAGTTGACTGCTGGGCAGGCGTGGTGGACTGGCGCGCTGAGAGCGCAATCAGTTGCAGCGCGGTGGCCCAGCCCGCGACGTCATCACACAGACGGCTGCTGTCAGCCTGATCGATCGGATCCCTGAGACGGCAGTCGAAGAATTGTTGTGTTTCGGGATGGGTAAAGGCCAGATGGGAAGCGTTCAGCTCCAGCAACTGGTCGCGCACGCGCAGGTTCGCGATGCCCAGCGGTGGCAGGGTACGGGAGAGCACCACCAGCGACATATTCTCCGGCTGATGGCGCAGGAAAAAGCGCATGCCCTCATGAATGGCATCGTTCGAAATCAGATGGTAGTCGTCGATCACCAGCAACAGCGGGCGGTGCCAGTCGGAAAGCTCCACGAACAGTTGCCCGAACAACGCGGACAAACTGGCGTACTGATGCTTCTGGCTCAAGGCTTCGCTCTTCACGCAATGACCGCCGCAGGCCTGCTGAACGGCGGCGATCAGGTAGCTGGCAAAACGCTCCGGCTGATTGTCGCTTTCATCCAGAGAATACCAGCCCAGATCGCTTTTACCCGCCGCCCAGTGTGCCACCAGCGTCGTTTTCCCATAGCCCGCCGGGCTGGCGACCAGGGTCAGACGATAATTAGGCGCAGTCGAGAGTTTCGTCAGCAGACGATCGCGAACCACAGTATTTTGCTGCCGCACCGGGCGGCTCAGTTTTGACGGGATCAGCATTTTTTTCGATTCTTTTGACGATAATCTGGGGGCGGCTTAATTATTTCACAGCGTGTAATTAATCACTTTTCCTAAAGTCCTCCTTTGAAACATTGATTGCAAGAATGTTACGTCTTTACATGCCGTTAAGTTGCTCTGCATCACACTTCTTAATACAAATTTTCCGCCGTTCGCCCTGACCCCCTGTCTCCTCCGGCTACGCCCCGTTTCTCCTCCCCGCCTAATCTGTGACGGGATGATGCCGCTCACCGACACAAGCGTCAGCATAGTGATAATCAACATCAGACTTCCCTACAAATTCCCGGATAAAGAGGCATGTGATGCAGGTGACTTTGGATAAAACGCAGTTTTTAGCCGCGCTGAAACGCCAGTGGCAGGGGTTCGGTTTACAACAGGCGCAGGACATGACGCCGCATCAGTGGTGGCAGGCCACCAGTGCCGCGTTATCCGAGCAACTCAGTGCGCAGCCGGTGCCCGCAGCGACAAAGCAGCCGCAGCGGCACGTGAACTATATTTCGATGGAGTTCCTGATCGGGCGCCTGACCGCGAATAACCTGATCAACCTCGGCTGGTATGACACCGTGCAACAGGCGCTGAAAGAGCAGGGCGTTGAGCTGGCCGATGTGCTGGAGCAGGAAACCGATCCGGCGCTGGGCAATGGCGGATTAGGCCGTCTGGCGGCCTGTTTCCTCGATTCAATGGCGACCGTCGGGCAACCGGCGACCGGCTACGGCCTGAATTATCAGTACGGGTTATTCCGCCAGTCGTTCAGCGAAGGCAAACAACAGGAAGCGCCGGACAACTGGCACCGGGAAAGTTACCCGTGGTTCAGCCACAACAGCTCACTGTCGGTTGATGTCGCCTTTGGCGGCAAGCTGACCAAGAACGAAAAGGGCGAAGAACAATGGCATCCGGCGTTTACCCTGCGCGGTGAAGCCTGGGATCTGCCGGTGGTCGGTTACAAAAATGGCGTCACCCAGCCGCTGCGTTTGTGGCAGGCGACTGACGTACATCCGTTTGATCTGACCCTGTTCAACGACGGTGAATTTCTGAAAGCGGAGCAAAAAGGCATTGATGCCGCGAAGCTCACCAAAGTGCTGTATCCGAATGACAACCACGATGCCGGTAAACGCCTGCGCCTGATGCAGCAGTATTTCCAGTGTGCCTGTTCGGTCGCCGACATCCTGCGCCGCCATCATTTCCTGGGGCGCAAAATTCAGGATCTGCCGAAATTCGAAGTCATCCAGCTCAACGACACGCATCCGACCATCGCTATTCCGGAGCTGCTGCGTATTTTGCTCGACGAACACCAGCTGGACTGGGACGCCGCCTGGGCGATCACCAGCCAGACTTTCGCCTACACCAATCACACGCTGATGCCGGAAGCGCTGGAATGCTGGGATGAAAAACTGGTCCGCAGCCTGCTGCCGCGCCACTTCTCGCTGATCAAAGCCATCAACGCCCGCTTCAAAAAAGTGGTCGAAAAACAGTGGCCGGGCGATAAAGCCGTCTGGGAAAAACTGTCTGTTCACCAGAACAAACAAGTGCGCATGGCGAACCTGTGCGTGGTCAGCGGTTTTGCGGTGAACGGCGTGGCGGCGCTGCATTCTGAACTGGTGGTCAAGGACCTGTTCCCGGAATATCACCAGCTGTGGCCGAACAAATTCCACAATGTCACCAACGGCATCACGCCGCGTCGCTGGCTGAAACAGTGTAATCCGGCGCTGTCATCGCTGATTGATGAGACGCTGAAAACCGAGTGGGTGAACGATCTCGATGCCCTGAAAGGGCTGGAAGGTTTCGCCGACGATAAAAAATTCCGCCAGCGTTATCAGGATATTAAGCGCCAGAACAAAATCAAACTGGCGGATTACGTGAAAAACGTCATGGGGCTGACGCTCAACCCTGACGCGATTTTCGATGTGCAGATCAAACGCCTGCACGAATACAAACGCCAGCATCTGAACCTGCTGCACATTCTGTCGCTGTACCGCCAGCTGCGCGATAACCCGGAAATGGACATGGTGCCGCGTGTGTTCCTGTTCGGCGCGAAAGCGGCACCGGGTTATTACCTGGCGAAAAACATCATTTACGCCATCAATAAAGTGGCGGAAAAAGTGAATAACGATCCGCTGGTGCGTGATCGCATCAAAGTGGTGTTTATCCCGGATTACCGCGTCTCCGTGGCTGAACTGATGATCCCGGCCGCCGATGTTTCCGAGCAAATATCTACTGCCGGGAAAGAAGCCTCCGGCACCGGCAACATGAAGCTGGCGCTGAACGGCGCACTGACCGTCGGTACGCTCGACGGCGCGAACGTCGAAATTGCCGAAGAAGTCGGCGAAGACAATATCTTCATCTTCGGGAATACCGTTGATCAGGTCAAAGCACTGCAGGCAAAAGGCTACGATCCGCTGAAGATCCGCAAGAAAGACAAGCATCTGGATAAGATCCTCAAAGAACTGGAAAACGGCTTCTTCAGCGAGGGCGACAAACAGGCGTTCAGCCTGATGCTCGACAGTTTGCTCGGCGGCGGCGATCCTTATCTGGTGCTGGCCGATTTCGCGGATTACTGCGCGGCGCAGCAAAAAATCGATGCCCTGTATCGCGATCAGCAGGAATGGACGCGTAAAACCATTCTCAACACAGCCCGCGTAGGGATGTTCAGTTCCGACCGCTCGATCCGCGATTATCAGCAGCGGATCTGGCAGGCGAAGCGATAAGGAGCCCGCATGGAGAACAAAGCACTGGAGCAGGCCGCCAGGGAGGCGGGAATTTCCTCTGGTTTTATTAACGCGCACGGCAAGCAGCAGGCGATTGCCGCTGAAACCAAGCGCGAGCTGTTATCGGCGATGGGCTGGGTGGCAGAACGCCACCCGGCCGTCACGCCGGTGCCGTTGGTGAAAGTGTTCGTCACCGGCAGCCGTCTGGCGTTGCCGGTGGGGGGAGACGGTGAATACGGCTGGACGCTGCGCCTGGAAAGCGGAGCCACTTCTCACGGGCGCGTGAGCGGAAAAATGACGCTGGCGCTGCCGGGGAAAATTCCCACCGGTTATCACCAGCTGACGCTGACGCAGGACGCACAGCAGTGGGATTGCCGGGTTATTGTGGCGCCGAAACGCTGTTACGAACCGGACGCTTTGCTGGCCGGTAAAAAACTGTGGGGCGCCTGCGTGCAGCTTTATACGCTGCGTTCGGAAAATAACTGGGGTATCGGCGATTTCGGCGATCTTAACGTCTTACTGAAAAACGTCGCTGAACGCGGCGGGGCGTTTGTCGGCCTGAACCCGATCCACGCACTGTATCCGGCCAATCCGGTGGCGGCCAGCCCGTACAGCCCGTCGTCCCGCCGCTGGCTGAACGTCATTTATATCGACGTCGGCGCAGTGGACGATTTCAGGCTGAGCGACGCCGCGCAGCAGTGGTGGCATCAGCCGCTGACGCAGCAACGTTTGCAGGCCGTTCGCGCCAATGACTGGGTCGATTACGCCGGTGTGATGCCGCTGAAACTGGAAGGTTTACGGCTGGCGTACGCCCATTTTCTTGGCCGGAAAACGCAGGATCCGCAGGTGAAATCCCTGGCGAATTTCGTCAAACAGGGTGGTGAAAGTCTGTATCTTCAGGCGGCGTTTGATGCGCTGTACGAGCATCTGGCGAAAGAAACCGATGTGGCCCTGGGCTGGAACCGCTGGCCGGAGAAATATCACAATGCACGCGGGCCAGCCGTGCGGGCATTTTGCGAACAACATGCGCAAGATGTGGAGTTTTATCTGTGGCTGCAATGGCTGGCGGAAACCCAGTTCGCCCGTTGTTATCACACCAGCCAGCAGCAGGATATGCCGATGGGGTTGTACCGCGACCTGGCGGTCGGCGTCGTCGAAGGCGGATCCGAAACCTGGGGTGATGGCGAACTCTATTGTCTGAAAGCCTCGGTCGGCGCACCGCCGGATATTCTCGGCCCGCTCGGTCAGAACTGGGATCTGCGTCCGATGGATCCTCACGTGATGGTCAGGCGCGGCTATCAGCCGTTTATCGATCTGCTGCGTTCCAACATGACCAGCTGCGGCGCATTGCGTATCGATCACGTGATGACGTTGCTGCGCCTGTGGTGGATCCCGGCCGGTGAAACGGCGGATAAAGGCGCGTACGTGCAATATCCGGTGGACGATCTGCTGGCGATTTTAGCGCTGGAAAGCCAGCGTCACCGCTGCATGGTGATCGGCGAAGATCTGGGCACGGTACCGGTGGAGATCGTCAGTAAGCTGCGTGAAAGCGGCGTCTATTCCTACAAAGTGCTGTATTTCGAGCGCGATGAGGAAAACAACTTCCGCGCGCCGCAGTCGTATCCGGTGCAGGCGATGGCAACCATCACCACACACGACCTGCCGACGCTGCGCGGATACTGGCAAAGCGATGATCTGGCGCTGGGCAAAACCCTGGGGTTGTACCGCGATGACGCAGTTTTAGAAGAGCTGTACGCCGACCGCGCCCGTGCGCGTCAGGGTCTGCTCGACGGGCTGCATCATTACGACTGCATCCCGAAGAAAACCGGGCGTAAAGCCGCGCTGATGGAGATGACCCCGGTGCTTAACCGTGGCCTGCAACGCTACGTCGCCGACAGCGCCTGTGCCCTGCTCGGCCTGCAACCGGAAGACTGGCTGGACATGGACGCACCGGTCAACGTACCCGGCACCAGCGACGAATACCCGAACTGGCGTCGCAAGCTTTCCCACACGCTCGAAGAGATGTTTGCCGACGAGCAGGTGAATAAGCTGATCAAAGACCTCGATAAACGCCGCCGGAAAGTGTCGGTGAGCTGAAGTTGAGAGAAGGATCAAGAAAGCCCCGCAAGGGGCTTTTTTACGTATGGCCTAACAGGAAGAATGCGTTGCTGTTTCTTCGCCTTGAGCAAGAATGCCCACCAGAATGTCGCAGGGATCGAGGATGGTAAACATCATGTCGCCAACGATGCGGCGTTGCTCTTTATTTCTATGATAATTAGCCACTATTTCAGGGGGTAACGTTTTTAAAATCTCATCAATTGTTCTCATAACTATTCCTTTAGTGTGATTTTTGAACACTCTACTGTTTAAATAATGCATTTCCTATACCGGTTCAGCTAAGCCCCGCGTCAGGCCACTCAAAATCATGCACTCCACCTCGCTGACCTAAATGGCGTAATTTATTTAACAAGTGCGATTTGTTAACTTTCATATCCCCATGCTCGTCATAAATAAATCCCCAGTACTGGTAAAAAGAAGCCAGCCCCGGAACAGGTCTGCTTATTTTCAGGAGTTTTACATCAACGATATCTGCAAACATAAAAAAAGGCGGCTTATTCAGCCGCCCAAGACACAGGGAATCTTACAAGTGGAACAAGCGCATTAGCCTTACGTTAACCTTTCACCCCGCCTGCCGTTAAGCCGCCGACAAGCCAGCGTTGGGCAATCAGGAACACTGCCGTAATCGGGATGGCGGACAATATGGCTGCCGCCGCGAAATCGCCCCACAGGTAGTTTTGCGGGTTCAGGTATTGCTGCATCCCGACTGCCAGGGTGTAGCTGTTGACGTCACGCAGCAGTAACGACGCCACCGGTACTTCGGTGATGGCCGCGATGAACGACAGAATAAAGACCACCGCCAGAATCGGTACCGACAGCGGCAGCAGCACCAGACGGAAAGCCTGCCACGGGGTGGCGCCGTCCAGCGCGGCGGCTTCTTCCAGCGAGCCGTCGATGGTTTCGAAATAGCCTTTGATGGTCCAGACGTGCAGCGCGATGCCGCCCATGTACGCGAAAATGACGCCGCCGTGGGTGTTCAGGCCGAGGAACGGCACGTACACGCCGAGGCGGTCGAACAGGGCGTATAACGCCACCAGCGACAGTACCGCCGGGAACATCTGGAAGATCAACATTCCCTTGAGCAGCGAACTTTTACCGCGGAATTTCATGCGGGCAAACGCGTAGGCGCAGGTGGTGGAAAGGGCGACGATCCCGATCGCGGTAATCACGGCGATTTTGATCGAGTTCCACAGCCACAGCATCACCGGGAACGGCGGCGGCGTGATGCTGCCGTCGCTGTTAGTGACGGCGATACCGAGCGCCAGTTTCCAGTGATCCCACGACACCTGATCCGGGATCAGGCTGCCGGTGGCGAAGTTACCCGGCCGCAGCGAGATGGCGAACACCATCAGCAGCGGGAACAAGATCAGCGCCAGAAAGCACAGCAGCAAAAGATGCGTCACCAGCAATCTGACTTTCTGCGACTTAGGTTTAACCATGGGCATTGTCTGTTTCTCCTTAGTCGAATTTCATGCGTGAGGCTTTCAGGTTCACGATAGCCAGCGCACCGACCAGCAGGAAGATCAGCGTGGCAATCGCCGCCGCCAGCCCGAAGTCCTGCCCGCCGCCGCCTTCGAAGGCGATGCGATAGGTGTAACTGACCAGCAAATCGGTATGGCCCGCTGGCGTGGTGGTGCCGAGCATGTCCGGTCCGCCGTTGGTCAGTAACTGAATCAGCACGAAGTTATTAAAGTTAAAGGCAAAGCTGGCAATCATCAGCGGCGTCAGCGGTTTGATGAGCAAAGGCAGCGTGATGCGGAAGAAGTTCTGCATCGGCGTCGCGCCGTCCATCGCCGAGGCTTCGTAAAGATCGTCGGGAATGGCTTTCAGCAGGCCCATACACAGGATCATCATGTACGGATAACCGAGCCAGGTGTTGACGATAATGATCATGCTTTTGGCGGTCCACGGGTCGCTGAACCATGCCGGTTTGATGCCAAAAAGCGCGCTGAGCATCAGGTTGATCTCACCAAAACTCTGGTTGAATAACCCTTTGAAAATCAGAATCGAGATGAACGCGGGAACGGCGTAAGGCAGGATCAACAGGATGCGGTACGCCGCTTTACCTTTCAGCTCTTCCCACTGCACCACGCAGGCCAGCACCATGCCGACAGCCACCGTCAGCACCACGGTCAGCAGGGCAAACACCACGGTCCAGACGAAAATCGACAGGAAGGGTTTCTGGATCCCTTCGTCATGCAATACGCGCAGGAAGTTGCCCCAGCCGATGCCGACGGTAAAGCCGGGGCTGAGTTTTTCTGCCTGCCATTCACCCTGAGCGTTCACTGCCTGATAGAAACCGGTGTCCATGTTCGGACGGTAAATGGTGCCGGTTTGTACGTTGGTCAGCTCTTTCCCATCTTCACCCCGTTTGTACAACGACTGCGTGCCGGAGAACTGGCGCAGGGAGCTCATGCGCAGCGTTTCTCCGTCGGGTAATTTCGCCAAAATCTGGCCCAGCGCCAGGCGGTTTTGCGTCACCACCCGCAGCCCGGCTTTTTCAGCGGAAGGGGCGGTCTGCGGCAGCATCTCCAGCGTTTGCGGCGCGGAGGCGTTAAAGGCAAAAGGCGGAGAAACCAGCGTCTCGCTGTTATCTGCCAAAGTCAGTGCCAGCTGCCATTTGTCACCGGCAGGGTAGAGCGCGAAATTGAGTGCTTTTCCGCCCTGGAATTCACGGCCCATCAGCACCGACTGCGCGCGCTCAAAGGTCAGCTGGTTGGTACTGCTGTAGTTGGTGAAGGCAATCGCGATGGTGCAAACCAGCGGGAACAGCACAAATAACGACATCCCGGCCAGGCCGGGGTAGACGTAGCGCCACGAGTAGGCGCGGCGGTTGCCATAAATATACAGGCCGAGGCTGGAGAGAATCAGCGCCAGAACGGCAAAAAGGGTTTCGCCCTGCGCATACATCAGCACGATCAGATAACCGGATAAGCAGGCGAGCAGGGCGATGACCAGCCACTTGAACGCATTGCCCAACGGTCTTTTTTTGGCTACTGGCATAAGGACAATCCTTGTGGTGGCGGTGCGCAACCCGAAGGCTGCGCACCGTTCATTGAGCTAATGCTTTGGCATTACTTGGTAATGCGTGTTTCTACGTCTTTCAGCGCTTGCGGAACGGTCTGACGGCCATTCACCGCGTTGATGATTGCGCTGCGTTCTGCATACCAGAAGGCGCTCATCTGCGGGATGTTCGGCATGATTTCGCCGTTCTGCGAGTTAGCCATGGTGGCGGCAATGCGCGGGTCTTTTTCCAGTTGTTCCTGATAAGACTTCAGCGCCACGGCACCCAGTGGTTTGTCCTTGTTCACGACAGCCAGACCTTCGTCGGTGATCAGGTAGTTTTCCAGGAACTCTTTCGCCAGTTCTTTGTTCGGACTGGCGGCGTTGATACCGGCCGTCAGCACGCCGACGAACGGTTTAGACGGCTTGCCGTGGAAGGTTGGCAAGAGCGTTACGCCGTAGTTGATTTTGCTCTTGTCGAGGTTTGACCACGCCCACGGGCCGTCGATGGTCATCGCGGTCTGGCCTTTGTTGAAGGCGGCTTCGGCGATGGAATAATCGGTATCGGCGTTGATGTGTTTGTTTTTCACCAGATCGATGATGAATTGCAGGCCAGCCTGCGAACCTGCGTTATTCACGCCGGTATCTTTGATGTTGTATTTGCCGTTTTCATACTTGAACGCATAACCGCCGTCAGCCGCGATGATGGGCCAGGTAAAGTACGGTTCCTGCAGGTTCCACATGATGGCGCTCTTGCCTTTGGCGCGCAGCTCTTTATCCAGCGCCGGGATCTCTTCCCAGGTTTTCGGCGCTTCTTTAATGATGTCTTTGTTGTAAATCAGTGACAGCGCTTCCACTGCGACCGGGTAGCCGATCAGCTTGCCGTTGAAGGTAACGGCATCCCAGGTAAACGGGAACAGTTTGTCTTTGAAGGTTTGGTCCGGGCTGATTTCAGCCAGCAGGCCGGACTGTGCGTAGCCGCCAAAACGGTCATGCGCCCAGAAGATGATGTCAGGGCCGCCGCCGGTCGCCGCGACTTGCGGGTATTTCTCTTCCAGCTTGTCCGGATGTTCTACCGTGACTTTAATGCCGGTGTCTTTTTCGAATTTCTTACCGACTTCCGCCAGGCCATTATAGCCCTTGTCACCGTTGATCCAGATGACCAGCTTCCCTTCTTCTATTTTAGCGAAGGCGGAAGATGACAGCACCAGCGTAGCCAGCGCCGAGAGTGCCAGTGTGTGTTTCACGACTTTCTTGATGAAAGGAGCCTTAATGCTGAGGGTCATAATCCAATCCTTTTGTAGTCGGTTTTTTTAACGTCTTAGACGGAAAATTCAGGGTACGCCGCCAGTGTGGATTCAACCCGGCAGCGCTTCATCATCCCCCCGTCTACGCCCCCGGCTCTCAGAATGTGATCCCGCCGACACTCTCAGGCGTTATGTGGTTCATCACTCAAAAATATGCTTCGTTTTTTGCCATTCAGATCACGAATTTGATTTTTGCTGTGAACTTTCATCCGGTTGCGCGAAAGCGTCATCCTCCCTGCTCCTCCCCCATGAAAAACTTTGTTACGGATGATTACGCTTAGCCGCTATTCCTTCACTCTTCGTTGCATTGAGTTTCATCGCTGGCAGCAAGTACAGGAGTTCAGGATGGCGAGCGTTTCCCTTAACAGCGTGTACAAAGCCTTTGGCGACACCGTGATTTCCAGCGACATCAATCTGGAAATAGAAGAAGGCGAGTTTGTGGTGTTTGTCGGGCCGTCCGGCTGTGGCAAATCAACCCTCCTGCGCATGATTGCCGGTCTGGAAGACATTACGTCCGGCGAACTGAAGATTGGCGATAAACGCATGAACGAAGTGCCCCCTGCCGAACGCGGCATTGGCATGGTGTTTCAGTCTTATGCGCTTTATCCGCATCTGTCGGTGGCAGAAAACATGTCTTTCGGCCTGAAGCTGGCCGGGACGAAAAAAGCAGAGATCACTCAGCGGGTGAATCAGGTGTCCGAAGTGTTGCAGCTGGCGCACCTGCTCGACCGGCGTCCGAAAGCCCTTTCCGGCGGACAACGTCAGCGCGTGGCGATTGGCCGTACGCTGGTGGCTGAACCGACCGTATTCCTGCTCGATGAGCCACTTTCCAACTTAGATGCCGCGCTGCGTGTGCAAATGCGTATTGAGATTTCACGCCTGCATAAGCGCCTGAAACGCACCATGATTTACGTGACTCACGATCAGGTCGAAGCGATGACGCTGGCCGATAAAATCGTGGTGCTCGATGCCGGACATATCGCGCAGGTCGGTAAACCGCTCGAGCTGTATCACTATCCTGCCAACCGTTTTGTCGCCGGTTTTATCGGCTCCCCAAAAATGAATTTCCTGCCGGTGAAAGTCACCGGTACTGAGCCTGCGCGCGTGCAGGTCGAGTTGCCAAACCGCCAGCAAGTCTGGCTGCCCGTCGAAGGCACCGACGTGAAAGTCGGCAGCAACCTGTCACTGGGTATCCGTCCTGAACATCTTCTGCCAAGCGACGTCGCTGAAGTGACGCTTTCCGGCGAAGTGCAGGTCGTCGAGCAACTGGGTAACGAAACACAGATCCACATCCAAATTCCGGCAATTCGTCAGAACCTGGTGTACCGCCAGAACGACGTGGTGCTGGTAGAAGAAGGTGCAACATTCGCCATCGGTTTGCCGCCACACCGCTGCCATCTGTTCCGCGAAGACGGAACAGCCTGTCGCCGGTTACACCCCGAACCTGGTGTTTGAAAGCACGCGATCCCCTACAGGAGAAAATGATGATCACAATGCGTAGTTCTTCCCTGGCGCTGGCAGTGGCTGCTGGCATCCTTTCTACACAAGCAATGGCGGTTGATTTCACCGGTTATGCCCGTTCGGGTATTGGCTGGACCGGCAGCGGTGGCGAGCAGCAATGTTTTAAAGCGACAGGCGCAGACAGCAAATATCGTCTCGGTAACGAATGTGAGACGTACGCAGAGTTAAAACTCGGCCAGGAAGTCTGGAAAGAAGGGGATAAGAGCTTCTACTTCGACACCAACGTGGCGTATTCCGTATCACAGCAAAACGACTGGGAGTCAACCGATCCGGCTTTCCGCGAAGCCAACGTGAAGGGTAAGAACCTGATCGAATGGCTGCCGGGTTCCACCATCTGGGCCGGTAAGCGTTTCTACCAACGTCATGACGTTCACATGATCGACTTCTACTACTGGGATATTTCAGGTCCTGGTGCGGGTCTGGAAGATGTGGATCTGGGCTTCGGTAAACTGTCTCTGGCAGCTACCCGTAACACCGAAAGCGGCGGCTCCTACGGCTATATCGCCGATCAGCGCAACGAAGTGCCAACCTCCAACGACGTGTTCGACGTTCGTCTGGCAGGCCTGCAAACTAACCCGGGCGGCGTGCTGGAGTTAGGTGTGGATTACGGTCGTGCCAATGCGCGTGACGGTTATTCCTTCGCTGACAATGCCACCAAAGACGGCTTCCTGGTGACTGCGGAACACACGCAGAGCATCTATAACGGCTACAACAAATTCGTCCTGCAATACGCCTCTGATTCCATGACCGATCCGGGCCAGGGCGCAGCAAACGGCCACTCTAACGGTGCGGCCATCGACAACAACGGCAGCATGATCCGCGTTCTCGACCACGGTGCTATCGACTTCAACGACACCTGGAGCCTGATGTATGTGGCGATGTATCAGGACGTTGACCGCGATAACAACAACGGCACCACCTGGTATACCGTCGGTGTTCGTCCGATGTACAAATGGACCCCGATCATGAGCACCTTGCTGGAAGTCGGTTACGACAACGTGAAGTCTCAGCGTACCAGCGATCGCAACGGTCAGTATAAAGTCACCCTCGCACAACAGTGGCAGGCTGGCGACAGCATCTGGTCACGTCCGGCCATCCGTGTGTTTGCAACCTATGCAAACTGGGATGAAAAATGGGGCTACGACACCGACAGCGGTTCAAACAATGGCTTAGCCATGAACGACACCAGCACCCGTACCTTCAGCCGTGGTAATGACGATGAAGTGACATTCGGCGCCCAGATGGAAATCTGGTGGTAAATTTTTCCTTCCTCCTTCGCGCTGCCGATGCGTTGGCTGCGCGTCCTCGCCCCGGTCACGTAGTGGTCTACGCTCCCGGGGACTTGGACGCTTGCCTCCTTCCGGCAACCCGAAAGAGTTTGGAAAAATGGCAATGTAAGCTTTAAAAAAAATCGCAGTAAAGAAGATGTGCTGGCTGGCGGATTATCGCTGATGACCGCCAGCCTTCATGGTGATTTCAAAGGAAACAACAATGAAAAAGAATCTGCTGTCACTGTGTCTGTCGCTGAGCCTGCTGGCTGCTGCCCCTGCGGTGGTGAATGCCGCGCAGAATGATGCGAATACCGCTCCGGCGATTTCCAGCCAGACCTTACGCAACCTTTCATGGACGCCGCTGGTTCCGCCAGTGACGCAGGATGTGACGCTAGGGACGACCAGCGTACAGATTAATCAGGGGCAAATTCAGGGCGCCGTCGGGGCATTCGCATTGCCTGCCGACCGTGGCTCGCTTGAGATCACGCTGACCAGTATCGCGACCGGGAAAACGCTGTATGCGCCAAATGTTCTGGTGCTGGATGAACAGATGCGTCCGGCGGCCTTTTATCCTTCCAGCTATTTCCCGTATCAGAAACCGGGGATCGTCTCCAGCGACCGTCTGGAAGGCACGCTGAAACTGACGCCAGCCCTGGGTCAGAAACAAATTTATCTGCTGGTGTACACCACCCGTCAGGATCTGGCAGCGACCACGCAGATGGTCAACCCGGCCAAAGCCTTTGCCGCTGGCGTGGGTAACGCGGTACCGGATATCCCGGATCCGATTGCCCGTCATACACCAACCGGCACGCTGAGCCTGAAAGTTACCGCCGAGCAGAAAACCGGTAACGTGATGATTGGTCAGATCTTCCCGTCTTCCGCCCCTGCGGCGGCAGCGCCGGTGGTTGTCGGCAGCACACAAGCTCCGGCACCTGCACCAGCCCCGGCCAAACCGTCTGAGCCAATGCTCACCGATTCAGAAACTTACTTCAACGACGCGATCAGGAAAGCGGTGAAAGCAGGGGATGTCGATAAAGCCCTGAAACTGCTGGACGAAGCCGAACGCCTGGGTTCAAAAACCGCCCGTAAAACCTTTATTGAAAGCGTGAAGCACTGAGTTTTTCAGCGCCTCCCCCTGTGAAGGGAGAGGCGCAACATCTCTCCCTTTCTCTTTCCCCCACCTGTTTGTTACCCTGTTGTTAATTCAATCAGCGGGGGATTTATGGCGTCTGCAAACTGGGTCGATTTATCGAAAGATAAAGACAGCGGGATCGAGACGATCCACGCCCATTTCGAAGGCCATGCGTACGATCCTCACTGGCATGACAGCTATTTAGTCGGCGTGACCCAATACGGATTGCAGCAGTTCAGCTGTCGTCGTCAGAAACATCAGAGCCTGCCGGGGAAAGTCTTTATGCTCGAGCCGGGCGAAATCCACGATGGTGATGCCGTGCAGCCCGGCGGTTTTACTTATCAGATGTTATATCTCGATCCGCAATGGCTGAGCCGCGAACTGGCGGCACGACGCGATTCCCTTTCATCTGCCGGTGATCCGAGTTTCGAAAATACCTTAGCGCAGGATCCGCAGCTGGCGCAGGCGACCTCGCTGGCGTTTCAGGCGTTGCACGGCAAAGAGCTGCGCATTGTGCGTCAGACCGCGCTCGACGGATTACTCAGCGCGCTGGGCGGGCATCTCACCTGGCAGCCGCCGCGTTTGCAGGGCGAAGCGCCGTGGTCACGCGTGGCGCATCAGGCGCGCGACTATCTGCATGCGCATCTGCATGAAGACATTGGCCTTGAGCAACTGGCGGCGGCGACCTGTGAAAGCCGTTTTGTGGTCAGCCGTGCGTTTAAAGCTGAATTCGGTTTACCGCCGCACGCCTACCTTATTCAGCTGAAACTTACCCGTGCGCGGGAAGGGCTGGCGCTCGGGCGTACGCCAGCAGCCGTCGCAGCCGATTTAGGGTTTGCCGATCAAAGTCATCTCGGGCGCTGGTTTCGCCGCGCCTATCAGCTCACGCCGGCACATTACCGGCGTCTGTGCACAAATCTTCCAGATTGAGAAAAAGTGACGGGTTAAGCTCAGATTTCAACTGAAACGGAGCCTGTCATAATGAATACGCCTGCCACCCTTTTACCTTCGCTGCCTGAACGCTGCGTGATCGTCATCAACCAGCAACTGGCCGCCGGACATGCCGCCAATGCCGCAGCAGTACTGGCGCTGACGCTCGGACAACGCCATCCGTCGCTGGTGGGCGCGCCGCTGATTGATGCCGATAACCGCGAGCATCCGGGGCTGATCCCGATCGGTATCAGCGTGTTAGTGGCCGATGCTGAACAACTGACGCAACTGCATCAGCATCTGCTCAATGACGATGAAATGGACGGCATTATTTTCCCGGTCGAAGGGCAGCAAACCACCGACTACGCAGCCTTTCGTGAGGCGGTTTCAGCGGTGCCGACAGAAAGCCTGCAACTGCTGGGGATCGCGCTGGCCGGAAATAAAAAAGGGGTCCGCAAGCTGACCGGCAAACTGGGATTACTGAGCTGATGCCTGTCATTTAACCGTCACATTCCTTCTCTACTCTCCTGATATTCACACTACTATCAGGAGTTTCACCGTGCGTAAGTCCCTCATTGCTCTGCTGCTTTTCACCCTCGGTTCCACCTTTGCCGTTCAGGCTGCTGACGAAGCCAAACCCTTTATCACGGCTCAGGAACTGGATCTGACCAAATATCTGCCTGCGCCGCCGGCGGATGATTCGGCAAAGACCAAAGCGGAACTGAAAGAATTGCTTGAGATTCAGGCCACCCGCACGCCGGAGCAGGAAAAAGCGGCGATTGCCGATGCTGAAGAAAACGTCTGGCGTTTTGCCGATGTGATGGGGCCGGATTTTGACGCCGCGAAACTGCCGAAAACCGCCGCGCTGTTTGACCGGATTATCGCGACCGAAGACGTGGTGGACGACCACGCCAAGAAAGCCTTCAACCGCCCGCGCCCGTACATGCTCGATGAACAAATCCATCCGCTGCTGAAAAAATCCAAATCCGGTTCATGGCCTTCCGGCCATTCGACGGTAGGGTATCTGATGGCGACGGTGCTGGGCGAAATGGTGCCGGAAAAACGCAACGCGCTGTTTACCCGTGCGGCCGGTTACGCGGAAAACCGTCTGGTGGCCGGTTTCCATTACCGTTCTGATACCGTCATGAGCCGCACCGGTGCTGCGTTGATCGCACAAAAAATGGAAGAGCAGCCGGATTTCAAAACGGAATTCGATGCGGCAAAAACAGAACTTCGCACCCAGCTGGGCCTGAAATAATTTTCGTCAGTTCCTGCCTTTCCGGTAAAGTGTGGGGCGTAAAACTCGCAGAGGAAGGGACTGATGGAATACAGATTCAAGCGAATGGCGTCACCGGTCGGGTTGCTGACCCTGGCGGCGAAAGGCGACAAACTGACGGCTATTTTGTGGGAATGTGAAATCGACGGACGCGTGCCTCTGGGTGAGATGACCGAAGACCCGGCGTTTCCCATCCTGCTGAAAACCGAGCAACAGCTGAACGAATATTTCGCCGGCGAACGCACGCGTTTTGAGCTGGAGCTCGATTTTACCGGCACCGTATTCCAGAAAGAAGTCTGGGCAGCGTTGCTGGAAATCCCGTTTGGCGAGACGCGCAGTTATAGCGATATTGCCCGGCGTATCGGCCGCCCTAAAGCGGTTCGCGCCGTCGGTGCCGCCAATGGCCGCAACCCCATTTCTATTGTGGCGCCTTGCCACCGTGTGATTGGCGCTTCCGGTAAGTTAACCGGCTTTGCAGGCGGGCTGGATAACAAGGCATTGTTATTAAAACTGGAAGGTCGTAAATCGTAAGGTTTTTATCGGGAAATAAATTGCTTGAAGTCCGCTTGTCAGTCGATGCATAGTCAAAAAATAAGCAGTAAATAAAAAAGACAACATCACTTACAGACGGAGTTCTACATTAATGGATCAGATTCAATCCCTCGAACAGTTCTTATCCTCAGTCCAGCAACGCGACCCGCATCAGGTCGAATTCTCCCAGGCCGTACGCGAAGTCATGACTACGCTGTGGCCTTTCCTCGAACAACATCCGCAATACCGCCGTTCGGCTTTAATGGAGCGTCTGGTGGAGCCGGAGCGTGTCATTCAGTTTCGCATTGCGTGGGTGGATGACAAAAATCAGGTGCAGGTGAACCGTGGCTGGCGCGTGCAGTTCAGCTCGGCCATCGGCCCGTACAAAGGCGGAATGCGTTTCCATCCGTCGGTTAATTTATCGATTCTCAAATTCCTGGGCTTTGAACAGACTTTCAAAAATGCGCTGACCACGTTGCCGATGGGTGGCGGGAAGGGCGGCAGTGATTTCAACCCGAAAGGCAAAAGCGAAGGCGAGATCATGCGTTTCTGTCAGGCGCTGATGCTTGAACTGTATCGTCATCTCGGGCCGGACACCGATGTGCCTGCGGGCGATATCGGCGTCGGCGGGCGTGAGGTCGGGTATATGGCGGGGATGATGAAAAAGCTCTCCAACAATACGGCCAGCGTGTTCACCGGCAAAGGCTTGTCGTTCGGTGGCAGTCTGATCCGCCCGGAAGCCACCGGTTACGGCCTGATTTATTTCACTGAATCGATGCTTAAACGTCACGGTCTGGATTTTGAAGGCATGCGCGTAGCGGTATCCGGTTCCGGTAACGTCGCGCAATATGCAATTGAAAAAGCCATGTCACTGGGCGCGCGGGTGATCACTGCATCCGATTCCAACGGCACCGTGGTCGATGAAGCCGGTTTCACCCCTGAAAAACTGGCGCTGCTGACGGAAATCAAAGCCAGCCGCGATGGCCGCGTAGCCGATTACGCACAAAAGCTCGGGCTGACGTATCTCGAAGGCCAGCAACCGTGGAATGTGCCGGTGGATATCGCGCTGCCGTGCGCCACGCAAAATGAACTGGATGCCGCAGCGGCACGCGTGCTGATTGCCAATGGCGTGAAAGCGGTAGCCGAAGGCGCGAACATGCCGACCACCATTGAAGCGACCGACTTGTTCACCGACGCGGGCGTGTTGTTCGCGCCGGGCAAAGCGGCGAACGCCGGCGGCGTGGCGACGTCCGGGCTGGAGATGGCACAGAACGCCGCGCGTCTGAGCTGGAAAGCCGAAGAAGTGGATGCGCGTTTACGTCACATCATGCTGGATATTCATCAGTCGTGCGTCGAGTACGGCGGCGAAGGCCGGCAGACGCAGTATGTGCGTGGCGCAAATATCGCAGGCTTCGTCAAAGTGGCGGACGCGATGCTGGCGCAGGGTGTGCTCTGATTTTAGGGCGTCACTTTTGGGGCAATGAATTTAGCTAACAAAAAAGCCACTTCGCGAGAAGTGGCTTAATTATATGATTCTAAAGCTAAAATTTGGTGGCCCTTGCTGGACTTGAACCAGCGACCAAGCGATTATGAGTCGCGTGCTCTAACCAACTGAGCTAAAGGGCCGAGGTGCGGGATTATACGGTAAACTTTGCTCAGAGGTCTATATGTGTTCGGTGTGTATGCGCGTTTTGTGCGCAGTTGCAGCATATTGTGATCGTTAACTATTTTATCGATAATCACTGCAAATACGTTTCAGGGCAAGATTATGATTACTGATATTATTGATAAGGATCTGACCGTGGTTTTTTGCGGTATCAATCCTGGTCTGTCGACGGCGCACCACGGTTATCATTTTGCTAATGCCAATAACCGCTTCTGGAAAGTTATCCATCAGGCCGGGTTTACTGTGCGTCTTCTTAAACCTGAAGAAGAGCAGCATCTGCTGGATACCGGCTGTGGTATCACCATGCTGGTAGAGCGCCCTACAGTGGAAGCGACTGAACTGGTGCGCGATGAGCTGCGGGAAGGCGGGGCGGCACTGACAGAGAAGATTGAACGCTATCAGCCGCGGGCGCTGGCGGTGCTGGGCAAGCAGGCTTTCAGTAAAGCGTTTGGTATCAGCAAGGTGAACTGGGGTCGTCAGGCTCTGAAAATCGGTGACACAGAGGTCTGGGTGCTGCCTAATCCCAGCGGGCTGAATCGTGCGACACTCGACAGCCTGGTCGCGTCTTACAAAGAATTGTATGACGCACTGAACGCCTGAGACGTCAGATAGACAGAATAAAAAAGCCCCGCCACTTCCAGAGGAGGGCGGGGCTTTTTAATGGCTGTCAGCCTGAGGACGACTAGTCGTCCAGGAAGCTGCGCAGCACTTCAGAGCGGCTTGGGTGGCGCAGTTTACGCAACGCTTTCGCTTCGATCTGACGGATACGTTCACGGGTTACGTCGAACTGTTTGCCCACTTCTTCAAGCGTGTGGTCAGTGTTCATATCGATACCGAAACGCATACGCAGAACTTTCGCTTCACGTGCGGTCAGGCCAGCCAGTACGTCGTGCGTTGCAGAACGCAGGCTTTCAGACGTGGCAGAATCCAGTGGCAGCTCGAGGGTGGTATCCTCGATGAAATCACCCAGATGCGAATCTTCATCGTCGCCGATTGGCGTTTCCATGGAAATTGGCTCTTTCGCAATTTTCAGCACTTTGCGGATTTTGTCTTCCGGCATCAGCATACGTTCAGCCAGCTCTTCCGGCGTCGGCTCACGGCCCATCTCTTGCAGCATCTGGCGGGAGATACGGTTGAGTTTGTTGATCGTCTCAATCATATGCACCGGGATACGGATGGTACGCGCCTGGTCGGCGATGGAGCGGGTGATAGCCTGACGGATCCACCAGGTCGCATAAGTTGAGAACTTATAACCACGGCGATATTCAAACTTATCAACGGCTTTCATCAGGCCGATGTTACCTTCCTGAATCAGATCAAGGAACTGCAGACCACGGTTGGTATATTTCTTCGCGATAGAAATAACCAGACGTAAGTTTGCTTCAACCATCTCTTTCTTGGCGCGGCGGGCTTTCGCTTCGCCGATCGACATGCGACGGTTAATGTCTTTGACCTGTTCAATCGTCAGGCCCGTTTCTTCTTCGATCTGACGCAGTTTCATCAGGCCGCGCTGCACGTCTTCGGTGACTTCTTTCAGCTTCTCAGACCATGGTTTACCCATTGCCAGAGCCGCATCAAACCAGGTATCGCTGGTTTCGTTACCGGCGAACAGATTGACGAAGTTTTTCTTCGGCATTTTGCACTGTTCAACGCACACCTTCATGATCAGACGTTCCTGAGTACGGACGCGATCCATCATGGAACGCATGCTGTTGACCAGGAAATCGAACTGTTTAGGCACCAGACGGAACTGTTTAAACACATCGGACAGCTTCAGAATTTCTTCAGCAGCGCTTTTGTGGTTACGGCCATTTTTCTTGATAACGGCACGGGTCGCTTCGTGTTGCTCACGCAGATCGGTGAACTTCTGGCGCGCCAGTTCAGGATCGATGCTGTTGTCGTCTTCAGCATCGTCGTCATCTTCTTCATCGTCGTCGTTGTCGTTCTGCTCTTCGGTGGTCAGTTCAGAACCTACGTGAGTGGCGGTCGGCGCGATTTCTTCTTCAGCGTTAGGATCAACAAAACCGGTGATCAGATCAGACAGACGAGCTTCACCTGCTTCCACACGGTCATATTGTTCTAACAAATAGGTGATAGCTTCAGGGTATTCAGCAACGGAGCACTGCACCTGATTGATACCGTCTTCGATACGTTTGGCGATGTCGATTTCGCCTTCACGGGTCAGAAGTTCAACGGTACCCATTTCGCGCATGTACATACGCACAGGATCGGTAGTACGACCAATTTCGGATTCAACGCTTGAAAGTACCTGTGCCGCGGCTTCTGCAGCATCTTCATCGGTATCAGGGCGGTTTTCGGCCAGCATCAAATCATCGGCGTCCGGCGCTTCTTCAAGAACCTGGATGCCCATGTCGTTAATCATCTGGATGATGTCTTCGATCTGATCGGAGTCGACGATATCTTCCGGCAGATGGTCATTGACCTCAGCAAAGGTCAGATAGCCTTGCTCCTTACCACGGGTGACAAGTAGCTTAAGCTGTGACTGCGGGTTTTGCTCCATAAGACGGTATCCACACTTCAGAGTATTTGGGTTCGTGTCGGTCGGGTGATATCGCCAACAATAACGTTAGGGGCGTTTATTGTGCCGCGGCCCACCAGGGCGGCTCTGCGCAGGGCCATGCCCCGCTTTTAATCGGCACTTAAGCCGTGTTCTGAGATAGCGCCTCACGCGCTACCGATATGTTCTAATTTTTAGTTCTTTCTCGCTAATACCTGATTCAGGGAACTGACTTCTGTGCGTTCCTCCGGGCTCAGGCCGTGCGTCCTGGCTTTTGCTATCAAGGTTTCAAGCCGTTGCTCTAAAATTGAGTCATACAGGCTGGCGAGCGTGGCACGAAATTCTTCTTCGACCATGTCCTCTACGATCATGTGGTTCCATGTCGCCAGAGTTTCAAGCTGTTGGTAGAACTTATTGTCGCGATAAAGTTCCAGTAACTGGCCGGTTGTCAGCCCCGGTTGGGCTAAGCAAGTGCTGACTAACTCGCTGAACAAATCCAGTCCAGGTTGCTTCGCTTGTTCCAAACCTTGCAGCGAGGGTATAAGTGTAGCCAGTTGTGGATTTTGTACCAGTAACCCTATAAGTATACGCATGGTTGTGCGTTTTAGCTGGGGCGCCTGATAGCTATTGCCATTCTCGGCCTGTTTGGGCATCAGCTTTTCGAGCTGACTGTCATCCAAAATGCCGAGCTTGTTCCCTAACTGCTGACGCAAATACATGCGCAATGTTTCACCGGGTACCTGACGGATCAGCGGCAATGCCAGCATACTCAATTTGGTCCGCCCGTCAGGGCTGCTCAAATCGACCTGCGGCATCAGCGAATCAAACAGGAATGTCGACAGCGGCATCGCCTGTTCCATTCGTTGTTCGAACGCGTCTTTACCTTCTTTGCGCACCAGAGTGTCCGGATCTTCGCCGTCGGGTAAAAACATAAACCGCAGCTGACGCCCATCGTTGAGATACGGCAACGCTGTTTCCAGCGCACGCCACGCGGCTTCACGCCCTGCACGGTCACCGTCATAACAGCAAACGACGGTATCCGTACTGCGGAACATCAGCTGAATATGGTCGGCCGTGGTGGATGTCCCCAGTGATGCGACGGCATAATCAATGCCGAACTGCGCCAGTGCCACGACGTCCATATACCCTTCAACCACCAGCAAACGCGTCGGGGTCGGGTGTTTCAATTGCGCTTCATAAAGGCCATAGAGCTGGCGGCCTTTATGGAAAATTTCAGTTTCCGGTGAGTTGAGGTATTTCGGGGTACCGTCACCCAAAACCCTGCCACCAAATGCAATCACGCGGCCACGCTTATCGCGGATCGGGAACATGACCCGTTCGCGGAAGCGATCATAGCTGCGTCCGTTGTCATTGGTGACCAACATACCGGCGTCAATCAGTGATGCTTTGTCATCGGCATTTTTACCAAAACGCTTTAAGGCGTTGTCCCAACCCGGCGGGGCGAAACCGATGGCAAAATGTTGGATGACGTCTGCACTTAAACCACGTTGGGCAAGATATTCCCTCGCGGGTGCACCTGCAGGTTGTTTAAGCGACTGTTGATAGAACTCGCTGAGCGGGGTCATCAACTGGTAGAGGCTTTGACGCTGGTGGCGTTCCATCTGGCTTGGACCCGTGCCTGCTTCATACGGCACTTCCAAACCTTGCATTGTCGCCAGTTCCTCAATGCTTTCGACAAACTCAAGTCTGTCATAGTTCATCAGGAAATCGACGGCATTGCCGTGGGCACCACAGCCGAAACAGTGATAAAACTGCTTATCGCCATTTACGGTAAATGAGGGTGTTTTCTCATGGTGGAAAGGGCAGCACGCGTGATAGTTTTTACCCTGTTTCTTGAGCTTTACTCGGGCGTCGATCAAATCGACGATATCGATGCGGGCCAGCAAGTCATTGATAAATACGCGCGGAATTCTCCCAGCCATAAGCCCCTTACTCACTAGCCTATAAACGAGAACAAGCCGCGCATCCCTTTCGGAAAGCACGGCCTTCGTATGCTACTACGCAGTCTGCGCGTTCTTAATATTGCAAATCACGCGATTGGGGTTACCCCCGAAGATTAATACAGACGAGTGCGACGTGCGTTTTCGCGAGCCAGTTTCTTGGCGTGGCGTTTTACTGCAGATGCTTTAGCGCGTTTACGTTCAGTAGTCGGTTTTTCATAGAACTCACGACGACGAACTTCGGCTAATACACCTGCTTTTTCGCAGGAACGTTTGAAGCGACGCAGAGCTACGTCGAACGGCTCGTTTTCACGTACTTTAATTACAGGCATGTGCCTCTCACCTCGATAAAATCGGTTTGTTTGCTGATGTTGTACCAGCACATTTCAAAATGGTGCGGAATTTTACTCCAATTCGCGTCGCCTTGTAAAGCATAACGGCAAATTGAAACGGGTGCTTTCTGCAACCCTTCTGCAACATTGTGCGCTCGCTTTTGCGTCGGGCGCCGATTATATACCAATCAACCCAAATTGCTCGACATTAATTGGCCGTAACGATGATTGATACTGAGGGGGGAAGTAACTGGCAGGAATGACCACGCGGATGCAGCGCCCGCAGGTGCTTGTGTGCTAAACTGCGCGCCGCAAGTTAGCCTGAAACTATGACGGAAAGAGTGATGCGAGTACTGGGTATTGAAACGTCCTGCGATGAAACCGGAATTGCAGTTTATGACAGCGAAGCCGGTTTGTTAGCTAACCAATTGTATAGTCAGGTAAAACTGCATGCAGATTACGGCGGCGTCGTGCCAGAACTGGCCTCGCGAGATCACGTCCGTAAAACAATACCTCTGATTCAGGCTGCGCTCAAAGAAGCCGGGCTGACCGCACAGGATATTGATGGTGTCGCGTATACCGCAGGTCCTGGCCTGGTCGGCGCGTTGCTGGTAGGGGCGACCATTGGCCGCTCTCTGGCATTCGCCTGGAATGTGCCCGCAGTGCCCGTCCATCACATGGAAGGCCATCTGCTGGCGCCAATGCTGGAAGATAATCCCCCTGACTTTCCGTTCGTTGCGCTGCTGGTGTCTGGCGGTCATACGCAGTTAATCAGCGTCACAGGGATCGGCGAATACACGTTGCTGGGCGAATCCATTGATGATGCGGCAGGCGAAGCGTTTGATAAAACGGCAAAATTGTTAGGTCTGGATTATCCCGGCGGCCCGCTTTTGTCGAAAATGGCCTCCGAAGGCGTAGCTGGGCGATTTACGTTCCCGCGTCCGATGACCGATCGTCCCGGACTGGATTTCAGTTTCTCGGGCCTGAAAACTTTTGCGGCGAATACCATTCGCGGCAATGACAGCGATGCGCAAACGCATGCGGATATCGCGCGTGCTTTCGAAGATGCCGTCGTGGATACGCTGGCGATTAAATGTAAACGCGCGCTGGAACAGACCGGTTTTAAACGGCTGGTCATGGCCGGGGGTGTCAGTGCAAACCGTACGCTGCGCGCAAAATTAGCCGAGATGATGACCAAACGCGGTGGCGAAGTTTTCTATGCCCGCCCTGAATTTTGTACCGATAACGGCGCGATGATCGCCTATGCGGGTATGGTTCGGTTGAAAACCGGTGCAACGCCAGACCTGGGCGTAACGGTTCGCCCGCGCTGGCCTTTGGCTGAATTACCGCCCGTCTGAGCCAACCTAAGCTGTCAAACTCAGGCGGTACAGAGGTATAAACCCATAAAAAAACGACCCACATGAGGTCGTTTTTTTTATGTCTGCAATGCGGGGTTATTCGTCTTTATTGCCTTTCGCCGCTTTACGTTTCTTTTTCAGCTTATCCCAGATTTTCCCTTCCTGACCACGCCACAGGCGCTGAATATTGTCGTGATGGCGCAACAGAATCAGACATGAAAGCATGGCCACCGGGAAGGTGAATTCGGGTTTAAACCACCAGACATAAAACGGTGCAATCAGCGCGCTCACGATGGCGCCAAGTGACGAGTAACCGCTCAGCAATACTGTCAGCAGCCATGTACCGGTCATCAGGCCGGTCAGGTCCCAGCCGATAGGGGCGATAGCACCGAAGGCCGTCGCCACGCCCTTGCCGCCTTTAAAGCGGAAGAAGACCGGGTAAATGTGGCCGAGGCAGGCCGCAATGGCCGTCAGGCCAAGATACATCGGTGGAATGTGGAAACTGTAGGCAAGCCAGACGGGAAGCATACCCTTGAGCACGTCGAAGATCAGGACGGCAGCGGCAGCCAGGCGTCCGCCCAGACGCAACACATTTGTCGCGCCGGGATTACAGGATCCTGCGGTGCGTGGATCAGGCAAACGGGCTACCCGGCAGACCAGAATCGCACTGGAAATCGAGCCGCAAAGGTAGGCGAAAATAATCATTCCAAGCGCGGTAGCACTCATAAAGCCGTTCCGTCTAATAAGGGTCGTTTTAATCGCAACATCCATGGATAATACGCATTTTCTGCTGGAAGTGGTATCCGGCTTGGCTAAAAACAGAGAAACGCGTGATGGATATCGTATTTATTGAGCAACTAAATGTAATCACTACTATTGGTGCCTACGATTGGGAACAGACCATTAAACAGAAACTGGTGTTCGATATCGAAATGGCGTGGGATAACCGCAAGTCGGCTTCCAGCGATGATGTGAATGACTGTTTAAGCTACGCGGATGTCAGTGAAGCCGTGATCGCGCATGTTTCCTCGCAAAACTTTGCTCTGGTGGAACGTGTCGCAGAAGAAGTGGCGACGCTGCTTCTGCAACGATTTAATTCTCCGTGGGTGCGGATCAAACTCAGCAAGCCCGGCGCAGTAGCGCAGGCGGCGAACGTCGGGGTGATCATCGAGCGCGGCCAACGTTTTTAATTCCGGTGATGGATAGAAATCAGAAACTGCTTGTCTATTGATTGTCATAAAGAAGCGTTAAAAGTAGATGCCGGTTCACAGGCCTCTGCTGATTGAAGCGGCTCAGTACGATGTCGCTTTTTTATTGTCTGCTGTGCAGCATATTTTCCCGCAAGCGGGTATCTGATGGGGTTGGGTAAGCTAATGATTGCTGAAAGTCATTCTTTGCTGGTTGCCGTTATTATGGGAGTGGTGGAAGGGCTGACCGAATTTTTACCGGTTTCCTCCACCGGGCATATGATCATTGTGGGTAATCTTTTAGGGTTCACCGGGGATAAAGCGAAATCATTCGAAGTGATCATCCAGCTGGGTTCTATTCTGGCGGTGGTGGTGATGTTCTGGCGTCGCCTGTTCGGCATGATTGGTCTGCACTTTGGTAAGCCACCGGTTCACGAAGGCACAGGAACCCGCCGTCTGAATCTGCTGCATATCCTTCTGGGCATGATCCCGGCGACAGTGCTGGGGTTGTTGTTGCACTCGCAGATCAAATCGTTGTTTGAACCTAAAAATGTGATGTATGCGCTGGTCGTCGGGGGCTTTTTACTGATTGCCGCCGAACTGTTCAAGCCGAAGAAGCCGCGCGCTGAAGGGCTGGATGACATGACTTACGCACAGGCATTTTTGATCGGTGTGTTCCAGTGTCTGGCATTGTGGCCGGGGTTCTCCCGTTCGGGAGCGACCATTGGTGGCGGGATGTTACTCGGCGTCAGCCGTTTTGCCTCGTCCGAATTCTCCTTCCTGTTGGCCGTGCCGATGATGCTGGGCGCCACGGTGCTGGATGTGTATAAAAGCTATGGTTTCCTGAGCATGGCCGATTTGCCGATGTTCGCCACTGGCTTTGTGACGGCGTTTATCGTTGCGCTGTTTGCGATCAAAACCTTCCTGGCCGTGATCAAGCGTATCTCGTTTATTCCGTTTGCGATCTACCGCTTCTTCGTGGCACTGGCGGTTTACTTCGTCTTTATTGCCTGATTTCAGCGAATATAAAAAAGCCCCGTGACAATGTCCGGGGCTTTTTTTCATGGGTTTTCCGCCACAACGGAAGATCAGATTGCGGGTTCCTGCGCGGCTTTCCATTGTGCCAGAATCTGCGTCCGTCGCTTTTTCAGCTCATCGCGGATTTCTATCCCCTGAAAACCGTCATCGAGCACTTCTTTATTCGAAATACTGCTCGCGATGTTAAAGGCTTCACGCAGGTAATCCCCCTGCGGATAGGGATTGTTTTCAAAGGTTGTGCGTCCGCGGGCATCGGCTTCACTGGTCATGATCATTTGCTCAAGACGCTGCGGTTTACGCCAGACATCGATGGTATCAAACAGTTTTAACAGGGTTTCCGGGCGCAATTTATTCACGGTATGGATGAGATCGTGGAACTCTGCCACCAGCTTCGCCAGATCACGAATATGCGTCGGGATTTTCAGCCGCTGGCAGAGGTTCTCCACCAGTTTCACGCCTGCCGGGCCGTGGCCGTGATGGGCTGGCCAGAATTGCGGCGGGGTCAGGGCCTTGCCCAAATCATGGCAAAGCGCCGAAAAACGCACATCAACATCTGGCGTCAGCTGGCTGGCTATTTTCAGCGTCATCAGGGTATGTATGCCGGTATCGATTTCCGGGTGCCATTTCTCCGGCGCGGGTACGCCAAACAGCGCGTCAATTTCCGGGAACAGGACTTTCAGGGCGCCGCAGTCGCGCAGCACCTGGAAATACACCTGCGGATCCTGCGTCTGCAACGCCTTCTCCGTCTCCTTCCACACACGTTCAGGCGTCAGGGCTTCCAGTTCACCGCTTTCTGCCATCTGCTGCATCAGCGTGCGGGTTTCCGGGGCAACCGTAAAACCTAAATGCGCAAAGCGCGCGGCAAAGCGGGCAACGCGCAGAACACGCAGCGGATCTTCGCCGAAAGCGTCGGAAACGTGGCGCAACAGGCGCAGCCCGATATCACGCTGGCCGTGGTAAGGATCGATAAGTTCGCCTTCTTTGCTTTTGGCGATGGCATTGATGGTCAGATCCCGACGCATCAGATCCTGTTCCAGCGTCACGTCCGGCGCGGCGTAACAGGTAAATCCGTTGTAACCGGCACCTGATTTCCGTTCCGTTCTCGCCAGCGCGTATTCATCGCGGCTGACCGGATGCAGGAAGACCGGAAAATCTTTACCGACCTGCTGATAACCGTTTTCCAGCATGTATTCAGGCGTAGCGCCGACGACCACCCAATCGTGTTCAGACACAGGCAGGTTTAATAAACTGTCTCGGACTGCGCCGCCAACCAGGTAAATCTCCACGCGATAACTCCTGAAGTAAGGTCAATTCAGCACATCTCGGCGCTGAAATAAAGAAGGGACTCTGACGTTATCATAGCAAACCTGGTCTTCATCATCGCCGGTAACTGCTGTTTGTTTACCGGATAATGGAAACAAGAAAAGGCACCGAAGTGCCTTAGCGTTAACTCTGAACAGGAACCTGTAAAGGCGTTAGCCTGTCAGCTCATCCAGCGATCTTTTTTCTTGCGGCGCGGGATCAGGTGCGGCAACAGCAGACCCAGAACCAAACCGACGCCCGCCACACCGCCACCGTACATGAACCACTGTAAAATGATGGTGCGTTGCTTGTCGTCGAGCTGAACATTTACCGCGTTAACTTTCTTCTCGGCGATGATCTTCTGGTTTTTCAACTCCTGATTTTCTTTCTTCAGGGCGTTGATAATGCTGTCACTGGAGGCCACTTTGCTCTGCATTTCCGCAGTACGCTGGTTCCAGCTGGAATCGATATTCGTCAGCTTGTCCGTCAGCGTTTTTACCTGATTTTCAAGATCAGGTACACGGGTACGGATGCTCGGCAGATTGCTTAACTGATCGAGAGGGATCCAGGCGGTTTTCCCTTTTGAGTCAATGATTTCACCGTACTTAGTGCTGTCATTGACGCTGCGTAAGGTGACTTCATCACCGGCATTCAGCGTGCCAACAATGCGATACTGATTACCCGGACCACTGTGGATATAAGTAATCAAATCGTCGGAAATGTAGCGCTTCTCATCGGCATGAGCGCCCCAAGTGATGCTTAAGCCAAGCAAAGCGAAACCAATCAGGCGTAATTTATGCATTATTTCATCGTTTCTTTGTGAATTTAGGGAACGTGAAGTGTGGATCCGTCTTATCAGGATACGTCTTCTGGCAACCGCAGTTATTAGCGATCGCATTAATTTGGTGACCGATAGTAAGGGCAACAGTGTGACGACGCAATGCATAAACCGGAATGAGAACTATCTTACAATCCCGCAACATGCGGCTTGCGCGCAGTGCTTATGGTAGAATTGGACAGACGCATTTATCCCTTTTGGCAGCAAAGAATCGGTGTGAAGACCCTTATGACCGTAGAAATAGAATTAAAATTTATCGCCACCCCGGCCACCATTGCCGAGTTACCCGCGCAACTTGCTCGTTTTACCACTGAGCACACCGCGCCTTCGAAACTCACCAACATCTATTTTGAGACTGCGGAAAACTATTTACGTTCGCACGACATTGGCTTGCGTATCCGCGGTTTCGACGATCAGTATGAAATGACCCTTAAAACCGGCGGCAAAGTGGTGGGCGGTTTACACCAGCGGCCGGAGTATAACGTTGAGCTGAAAAAGCCGGTGCTTAAGCTCAGCGCATTCCCGAAAGATATCTGGCCGGAAGGCTGCAAGGTAGCGGCGCTGCAAAAAGCGCTGGCACCGTTATTCCGCACGGATTTCACCCGTGAGAAGTGGGTGATCACTTACGGCGAAAGCGAGATCGAACTGGGTCTTGATTTGGGCGAGGTGGTGGCGGGTGAATTGTCTGAGCCGCTGTCTGAAATCGAACTTGAGCTGAAAAAAGGTAACACCGCAGATTTACTGGCGCTGGCCGCAGAAATCGCTGAGCACGGCGGTTTACGTCAGGGTGGGTTCAGCAAAGCTGCGCGCGGTTACCATCTGGCGAAAGGCAATCCGGTACGTGAAATCAAACCGTTGCCGGTTTTCCAGGCCAAACCGAAAGCCACCGTGGAACAGGCGATGGCGGGCATGTTCGAGCTGGCGCTTGACCACTGGCAGTATCACGAAGAACTGTGGGCGCGCGGCGATAAACTGGCGCGTCCGGCAGTGTTGCAGGCCGTAGAGACTGTGCGTCAGATTCTGGTGCTGTTTGGCGGGCTGGTGCCGCGTAAGGCTTCTGCTGAGCTGCGCACCTTGCTGACTGACCTGGTGCCGGTGCTGGAACAGAAATCCGCCGATGCGCAGGAAGTCTGCTTCAGCGCTGCCTATCTGAAATGTAAGTTAGTGCTCACCTCATGGCTGACAATGTCGGGCTGGACGCCGTTTATCGATGATAAATCAGCGAAGAAGCTCGAAGGTTCTTTCAAACGCTTCTCCGACATCATGCTTGGCCGTACCGCTGCCGACCTGAAAGAAGCCTTTGCACAACCGCTGACCGAAGAAGGTTACCGCGACCAGCTGGCACGCCTGAAGCGTCAGATCATCACCTTCCATTTGCTGTCAGGTGCCTACCCTGAGCGTGACGTTGCCGCGTATCTGGCGGGCTGGACCGAGCTGCAACAGGCGATTATCCAGAAGCAACTGGCGCTGGAGGATTCTGCCCGTTCGCAGGCGTTGATGATGGATGCCTTCTGGCTAAACGGCCAGCCACGTTAATTGACTGATAAGCCTGGGCTCATTGCCCGGGCTTTTTTTTGCAAGGAATCTGATTTCATGTTGCCACTTTCCCCTGTTTTGCAAAGCCACGCCCGGAGTTTGCTTGAGCAATGGCGTGAACATCCTGAACATCTGCCTATTCCCGACGACGCTGCGCTGGCGGTGCTGGCCAGCAGTCAGTTCGTGACGGACAGCCTGCTGGCGTTTCCTCAGTGGTGGCATGAAATCGAACAAAATCCGCCGCAGTCGCAGGAATGGCAGTTTTACCGCCAGTGGCTGGAAGCCTCGCTAACCGGCGTCAGTGATGAAGCCGGTTTAATGAAGGCGCTGCGCCTGTTTCGCCGCCGGATACTCACCCGCATTGCCTGGTCACAGGCGGCCCAAACCAGCGAAGCGAAAGACACGCTGCAACAGCTGAGCGAGCTTGCGGAGTTATTGATCGTCAGCGCCCGCGACTGGCTGTATGACGCCTGTTGCCGTGAGTTTGGTACGCCGGTGAATGCGGCGGGGGAACCGCAGCGAATGCTGATCCTCGGCATGGGGAAACTGGGTGGCGGTGAGCTGAATTTCTCTTCGGATATCGATTTGATTTTTGCGTATCCGGAAAACGGCCAGACCCGCGGTGGTCGCCGTGAGCTGGAAAATTCGCAGTTTTTTGTGCGTCTCGGGCAGCGCCTGATTAAAGCGCTGGATCAGCCGACCATCGACGGTTTTGTATACCGGGTCGACATGCGCCTGCGTCCGTTTGGTGAAAGCGGGCCGCTGGTGATGAGTTTTTCTGCGCTGGAAGATTACTACCAGGAACAAGGACGTGACTGGGAGCGGTACGCGATGGTCAAAGCGCGTCTGATGGGCGGCGCGGAGGACAGCAGCAGCCAGGAACTGCGCAAGATGCTAAAGCCGTTCGTGTTCCGTCGTTATATCGACTTCAGCGTGATCCAGTCCCTGCGCAACATGAAAGGGATGATCGCCCGCGAAGTACGTCGCCGTGGTCTGAAAGATAATATTAAGCTGGGTGCCGGTGGTATCCGCGAAATCGAATTTATCGTGCAGGTTTTCCAGCTGATCCGTGGCGGGCGTGAACCGGCCCTGCAACAACGTGCCCTGCTGCCGACCTTGCAGGCGCTGGAAAAACTTGGACTGCTGCCCGTTGAGCAGGTTCTGCAACTGCGCGGCAGCTATTTGTTCCTGCGTCGTCTGGAAAACCTTTTGCAGGCGATCGCCGACGAACAAACCCAGACTCTGCCCGCGGATGAACTGAATCAGGCGCGTCTGGCCTGGGGAATGAATTATCCGGACTGGCCGCAGCTTCTTGATGCCGTGAATGCTCACATGCAGGCCGTGCGGGCGGTATTTAATGATCTGATTGGTGATGACACACCGGACGTCGACGACGATCAGCAGCAGTCGCAATTCAGCAGTTTGTGGATCGATACGCTGGAGCCTTCCGAGCTGGCGCCGTGGGTGCCGCTGCTGGATGACAATGCTCAACGTCATATCCTGCAGCAGATTGCCGAATTCCGTCGTGATGTCGATAAAAGGACCATCGGACCGCGTGGACGAGATCAGCTTGATTTGCTGATGCCGCGTTTACTGGCGCAGGTGTGTACCTATAAAAATGCCGATGTCACCCTGCAACGTCTGATGCAATTGCTGCTGAACATCGTCACGCGCACGACCTATATAGAACTGCTGGTGGAATATCCCGGCGCACTCAAACAGCTGATCCGGCTGTGCGCCGCCTCACCGATGGTTGCCTCACAGCTGGCGCGACACCCGCTGTTGCTCGATGAACTGCTCGATTCCCGCACCCTGTATCATCCGATTGAGCCCGGCGCGTACCGTGATGAATTGCGTCAGTACCTGATGCGTGTGCCGACGGAAGACGAAGAGCAACAGCTGGAAGCCGTCCGGCAGTTCAAGCAGGCACAACATCTGCGCATCGCCGCCGGTGATATTTCCGGCGCACTGCCGGTCATGAAAGTGAGCGACCATTTAACCTATCTGGCCGAAGCCATTCTGGACGTGGTTGTGCAGCAGGCATGGGATCAGATGGTCGTAAAATATGGCCAGCCGGCGCACCTTCAGCAGCGCGAAGGGCGCGGTTTTGCCGTGGTCGGGTATGGAAAACTGGGCGGCTGGGAGCTGGGTTACAGCTCAGATTTGGATCTGGTCTTCCTGCTTGATTGCGCGCCAGAAGTGATGACTGACGGCGAGCGCAGCATCGACGGACGTCAGTTTTACCTGCGTCTGGCGCAACGCATTATGCATTTATTCAGCACGCGTACCGCCTCCGGCATTCTCTATGAAGTCGATCCGCGACTGCGTCCTTCCGGTGCTTCCGGCATGCTGGTCAGCACCATCGAAGCTTTTGCCGATTATCAGGCCAGTGAAGCCTGGACCTGGGAACATCAGGCGCTGGTGCGCGCGCGGGTGGTGTACGGCGATCCGCAGCTGGCGCAGCAGTTCAACGCCACGCGTCACGATATTCTCTGCCGCGAGCGTGAGGGGGAGGGGCTGCGAAAAGAAGTCCGCGAGATGCGGGAAAAAATGTATGCCCACCTCGGCAGTAAAAAGTCCGCTGAATTTGATCTGAAAGCCGATCCGGGTGGCATCACCGATATTGAATTCATTGCACAATATCTGGTCTTACGCTTTGCACATGAGAAGCCGAAACTGACACGCTGGTCGGATAACGTCCGCATTTTCGAACTGATGGCGCAAAATGACATCATGCCTGAAGACGAAGCGCGAAATCTGACGCAGGCTTACGTCACGCTGCGCGATGAAATCCATCACCTCGCGCTGCAGGAACACGGCAGCAAAGTCGCCGCAGGCAGTTTTGCGACAGAACGTGAGCAAATCCGCGCCAGCTGGGCGAAATGGCTCGGCTGAGGGTTTTTAGTGGGGGAATAGGTGCTTGTGATATTATCCGGCGCACTATTTTTCTCTGTTTGGTTTTACCTGTTTTGGAGTCTTGGGATGAAAGTGACTTTGCCTGATTTTCACCGTGCCGGTGTGCTGGTGGTCGGTGATGTAATGTTAGACCGCTACTGGTATGGCCCGACCAACCGAATCTCACCGGAAGCGCCGGTACCGGTCGTGAAGGTGAATACCATCGAAGAACGTCCCGGCGGCGCGGCTAACGTGGCGATGAACATCTCATCCCTGGGTGCCTCTTCGCGTCTGATCGGCCTGACCGGTGTGGACGATGCGGCGCGCGCCCTGGGCGAGCGTCTGGCAGAAGTGAAGGTTCACTGCGATTTTGTCGCCTTACCGACGCACCCGACCATTACCAAACTGCGTATTTTGTCGCGCAACCAGCAACTGATCCGCCTCGACTTTGAAGAAGGTTTTGAAGGCGTCGATCTGCAACCGATGCTGACTAAAATCGAACAGGCCTTGCCGGAAAGCGGCGCGCTGGTGCTGTCAGATTATGCCAAAGGCGCACTGACAGAAGTGCAGAAGATGATTCAGCTGGCGCGAAAAGCCGGTGTGCCGGTACTGGTCGATCCTAAAGGATCTGATTTTGAGCGTTATCGCGGTGCCACGCTGCTGACGCCAAACCTGTCTGAATTTGAAGCGGTCGTCGGTCGCTGCAAAAACGAAGAAGAAATCGTCACGCGCGGTATGCAACTTATCGCCAGTTTCGAGCTTTCCGCATTACTGGTCACGCGGTCTGAGCACGGTATGACGTTGTTGCAGCCGGGCAAAGCACCTTTCCATATGCCTACGCAGGCGCAGGAAGTGTATGACGTGACCGGCGCCGGTGACACCGTCATTGGTACGCTGGCTGCGGCGCTGGCGGCAGGCAATACGCTGGAAGAATCCTGTTTCCTGGCTAACGCCGCGGCGGGCGTGGTGGTGGGTAAACTCGGTACATCAACTGTATCTCCGGTCGAACTGGAAAATGCTATCGGTGGCCGTTCTGACGTCGGTTTCGGCGTGATGACTGAAGAGCAACTGAAAGCCGCTGTGGCCATGGCGCGTCAGCGCGGCGAGAAAGTGGTGATGACCAACGGCATTTTTGACATCCTGCATGCCGGCCACGTTTCCTATCTGGCGAACGCGCGCAAGCTGGGCGATCGTCTGATCGTCGCGGTGAACAGCGATGCGTCCACCAAACGTCTGAAAGGGGAAACCCGTCCGGTGAATGCGCTGCAAAACCGCATGATCGTGCTGGGTGCGCTGGGCGCAGTGGACTGGGTTGTGGCGTTTGAAGAAGACACCCCACAGCGTTTGATCGCCGGGATCTTGCCGGATCTGCTGGTCAAAGGCGGCGATTATAAACCGGAGCAGATTGCCGGCAGTGAAGAAGTCTGGGCTAACGGCGGCGAAGTCCGCGTGCTGAATTTTGAAGACGGATTATCGACCACCAAAATCATTAATCAGATCAAATCACAGGAGTGATCCTGTCTTCGACACGCTGACCGAAGGGCTTATCTGATAAGCCCTTTTTTTTAGCTTTTGAATTACAGACGCCAAAAAGGAAATGACTCAGTTGTGAGCGGATTAAAACAGGAATTAAGTCTGGCGCAGGGCGTCGGGTTGCTTTCCACCTCGTTACTCGGTACCGGTGTTTTCGCCGTGCCCGCGCTGGCGGCACAGCTGGCGCAAAACGACAGCCTGTGGGCATGGCCGGTGCTGATCCTGCTGGTGTTTCCCATTGCCATTGGTTTTGCCGCGCTCGGACGACACTTCCCCAGCGCAGGCGGTGCGGCACATTTCGTTGGCAAAGCCTTTGGACCGCACATGGCGAGGGTCACCGGCTGGCTCTTTTTGTCAGTGATCCCGGTCGGTTTGCCTGCCGCGCTGCACATCGCCGCTGGCTTCTGGCAGGCAGCATTTGGCTGGAGCAGTGAAAATCTGCTGCTTGTCCAGCTTGGCACACTGCTGGTCATCTGGTTCCTCGGCACGCGCAGCGCCGGTTCCAGCGCCAATATTCAGACGCTGATTGCAGCGCTGGTGATCGCGCTGGTTGTTGCGATCTGGTGGAAAGGTGATATTTCATTGCCGCAAATTCCGCTGCCCGCCATTCACGATATCTCGCCATCGAACCTGTTTGACGCGCTGGCCGTGATGTTCTGGTGCTTCGTCGGCCTGGAAGCTTTTGCCCATCTGGCGACGGAGTTTCGTCATCCGGAACGCGATTTTCCGCGCGCGTTACTCATCGGTATGCTGGTCGCCGGTGCGGTCTACTGGGGGTGTACCGTGGCGGTGCTGAAATTCCACGCCTGGGGTGAGGGGCGGGAAGCGGGCGCGTCATTACCGGGCATCGTGGTGCAATTGTTCGGGCAGAAAGCGTTGTGGGTGGCCTGTATTATTGGCTATCTGGCGTGCTTTGCCAGCGTCAATATTTATACTCAAAGCTTCGCCCGGCTGGTGTGGTCACAGGCGCAACTGAAACCGCAGAGCAAGCTGGCACAACTTTCGGCTCAGCGCGTGCCGGTGGCGGCACTCAATCTGGTGGTCGGCTGCTGCGTGCTGTTTACCTTGCTGATTTACTGGCTCCATTTGCCGCTCGATGCGCTGATCACTTATGCCAACGGGATCTTCATCCTGATCTATTTATTGTGCATGCTGGCGGGCTCGCGGATCCTGAAAGGGCGTTCGATCTGGATGGCGCGGCTTGGCGCGGTGCTGTGTTGCGGATTGCTGGCGATGGTGGGCTGGAAAGCCTCGTATGCGTTGATCATATTTGCCGCGCTGTGGCTGCTGCTGCCCCGCGCGAAAACCGTGCTTCACACCCGATAATTTCTGAGTGCGATAAAAGCAAAAGGCCTGCTGTGCAGGCCTCGGTCATTTCTGGCTTACTGAAAATCAGACCGGATCTTGTGGTTTTTCTGCGTCCGCCAGTTTCGCTTCCAGCGCGGCCAGACGTTGCTCCAGCACAGCCAGTTTTTCGCGGGTGCGCAGCAGAACCTGCGTCTGTACGTCAAACTCTTCGCGATTGACTAAATCCATGCGGCTGAACTGTGCCTGCAATACCTGGCGGATTTTCTTTTCGGCATCCTCACCAAACTCACGGAACCCTTTTGGCAGGGATTCGTGAACCTGGCGGGCGATTTGTTCAATTTTTTTCGGGTCAATCATATTATTTCCTTTTCTCGAAGGAGATGCTTTTGACTAGTGTAATCGCTGATGACGTTTCTATAAACCTTTCGGGGCACTAATTGGCCAAACCGCAGGATTGCTCTGGTCATTTATTGGCGTTATAGTTGGTTTGCTTATTCTCAGGGCGGGGTGAAAGTCCCCACCGGCGGTAAACCACAGCGTACCGGAAGGCCATAAATCCTTCCACGTGGAAGCCCGCGAGCGCTCAATCCTTCGGGGTTAGAGGTCAGCAGATCCGGTGTAATTCCGGGGCCGACGGTTAAAGTCCGGATGGGAGAGAGTAACGATTCAAGCCGGACAAGCTTTGTCCGCTGCGTTATTTTTTATAACTGTAGCACGCCATCAGGCCGCTGCAGCTAGCCTCCTCAAGACGCCCTGATTCTGGTAATCCACATACAGAACATGAGGTTATTTTTACCATGAATCAGACCCTACTTTCCGAATTCGGTACACCCGCTGAACGCGTTGAGCGTGCTATTGACGCTATTCGTAACGGCGTTGGTGTGATGGTACTGGATGACGAAGATCGTGAAAACGAAGGCGATTTAATCTTTGCCGCTGAAAACATGACCGTTGCGCAAATGGCGTTGACCATTCGTCACGGCAGCGGGATTGTGTGCCTCACCATGAACGAAGACAGCCGTAAAAAGCTCGATCTGCCGATGATGGTGGAGAACAACTCCAGCCAGTTCCAGACACCTTTTACCGTGACCATTGAAGCAGCTGAAGGCGTGACGACCGGTGTTTCTGCCGCTGACCGCATCACCACCATTCGCACCGCCATCAAAGATGGCGCGAAACCTTCCGACCTGAGCCGCCCGGGGCATATCTTCCCGCTGCGCGCGCAGGCTGGCGGTGTGCTGACCCGTGGCGGCCATACCGAAGCGTCTATCGATCTGGTGACACTGGCCGGGCTTAAACCTTTCGGCGTGCTGTGTGAGCTGACCAACGATGACGGCAGCATGGCGCATGCGCCTGAAGCCATTGTCTTTGCGAAACAACATAATATGCCCGTTGTTACGATCGCGGACCTGGTGGAGTATCGTCAGGCGCAGACCCGTCAGGCAAGCTGACAGAGCGTTATTCCCGTTCGAAGGCCGCTTATGCGGCCTTTTTGCTTTTTATTCCCGAATTTTGTCTTTACCGCCTTTTTTAACGTCATGTCTGCGCATCACCTTTGGTTTTTCCCTTCAAATTTATTGAACATCTCCTTCACCGTTATCCGGCTGTCACCGCCAGTCAAAAAGAGTACCGTATTGGCATTACGCGGAAGGTGGTTCACCGCCCGCTCTCTTTCATTTGCGGTAAGGAATTCATGATGACGACTCAACGTATGCCCGCACTTTTCTTAGGTCACGGCAGCCCGATGAACGTGCTGGAAGATAATACGTATACCCGTGCCTGGCATGCGCTGGGCGAATCACTGCCGAAACCAAAGGCGATTCTGGCGGTATCTGCACACTGGTTTACCCGCGGGACCGCCGTGACGGCAATGGAAAACCCGCGCACTATTCACGATTTCGGTGGTTTTCCGCAGGCGCTGTTCGACAAACGTTATCCAGCACCTGGCTCCCCGGCACTGGCAAAACGTGTCCAGGAATTGCTCAGCCCGATAAATGTTCTGTCTGATACCAGTGAATGGGGCTTCGACCACGGAACCTGGGGTGTGTTGATCAAGATGTATCCGCAGGCAGATATTCCGGTGATCCAGTTGAGTATCGACGGAACCCAACCGCCGGAATATCACTATGAGCTGGGTAAAAAACTTGCGGTTCTGCGTGACGAAGGGGTGATGATCGTCGCCAGCGGGAACGTGGTCCATAATCTGCGCATGGTGAAATGGGACGGAAAGGGCGAGCCTTATCCGTGGGCGACTTCTTTCGAGAACTTTGTGAAAGATAATCTGAGCTGGAAGGGTGAGGCGAAGGATCATCCTCTGGTGAACTTTATGGATCATGAAGGGGGAGCGTTATCGAATCCGTCACCGGATCACTATTTGCCATTGTTATATATTTTAGGGGCATGGAACGGTGAGGAGCCGATCACGCAGCCAACCGACGGGATCGTCATGGGATCGTTGTCGATGTTGTCCGTTCAGGCAGGTTAATTCGGTGAATAAAAGGGATAATGAAAGATCACATTATCCCTTTTTAGTTTTTTTATCCGACGATGGTATGCGGATAGAAACGTGACAGATCCTGTGTGATCAGCGCTTTATCTTCACGGATGCCGATCCCACAAGGCTGATCGTTGACCAGCCAGCTGCCGATCAATGTGTAACTGCCTTCAAACACCGGCAGCGGGTGGAACTGCTGCACAATCATCCCTTCCGCGCCATACGGCCCCTCGACACGGGCCACTTCCTGACCTTTCTCGATGACCTTGATATTAGCCCCTTCGCGTGAAAACAGCGGTTTCACCACGTAGTGATCCAGTTCAGGATGCGGGTCTTCGGCAAAATACGCCGGTAACAGATTCGGGTGATCCGGGAACATTTCCCACAGCAACGGCAGTAATGCTTTGTTGGAAAGAATGGCTTTCCAGGCGGGTTCCAGCCAGCGTACACCGGCATCTTCCAGCTTGGTAGCGAAGATCTCGCGGAACATAAATTCCCACGGATAAAGCTTAAACAGATTGGAAATCACCTGATCCTGCGGATCGGTAAATTGCCCGCGCTCGCCCAGACCGATCTCTTCGATATACAGAAACTCGCTCGCCAGTTCCGCTTCCAGCGCACAATCCTGCAGATATTGCACCGTGCCGCGATCTTCTTCCGTGTCCTGACAGCAGGCGATGTGTAAGAGTGAGAAACCATGCTGATTTTTCAGCTCGGCAAACCGTGCGATCAGTTTATCCTGCAGACTGTTGTACTGATCCGCGTCCTGCGGCAAATTGCCCGCCGCGATCTGATCTTCAAGCCAAAGCCACTGAAAGAACGCTGCCTCGTACAAGGACGTTGGCGTATCGGCGTTATTTTCCAGGAGCTTAGGCGGATTGATGCCGTCATAGGCCAGATCCAGACGCGAATACAGCGAAGGCTGATTCGTCCGCCAGGAATGGCGAACAAATTCCCAGACGTGTTTTGGGATCTGAAACTTCGCCATCAGCGCATCGTCGCCCACCACGCGTTCGACCACTTTCAAACACATCTGATGAATGTCAGCGGTGGCATCTTCAATCTCTTCGATTTGCGCCAGCGTGAACTGATAATAGGCATCTTCACACCAGTAAGGTTCGCCATACATGGTGTGAAAATTGAAGCCAAACTCGGTGGCTTTTTCGCGCCAGTCCGGGCGCTCGGTCACAGGTAAACGTTTCATCTGTGCCTTAGCCACCCATGCTGCGGCCAGCGCTGCGCGGAGCGGCGGTTGAGCTACGTTGCATCGATGTCTGTTTTGCTACGCTTTCACCAAAACCGCCACGGGTGATGGTTTTAGTCACGGCTGGTTTCGGCGCCATCGCGGTTTTAGGCACGTTCATGGTTCGGCCGCCAGCCGTTGCAGGACCGTAATTTTTACCGGTCGCATCAACGAATTTACCGTTCGCCGGGCTTGCCGGATTTTTAGAACTGAAGAGTGGCTGCTGTGCATACGCTCCGCCACTCATCATGCGGCCCATCATGTAGCCTGCCATCAGTGGCATCCACATGCTGCCACTGCTCTGGCCTTCGGCGGAAGCCACACCGGCCTGTGCCGGCGTTTGTGTGCACTGACCTTCGCCGAATTCGGCGATACAGTCTTCGCGGCTGGCGTATTTCGGGGCGGTTTTTTCGGCGTCTTTTTTCGCGGCATCATAAGCTGCGACACACTGCGCGCTGCCGGACGGATTCGCTTTAGAGCAGTCATCCGCGTTCTGATACAAAGAAACCGTTTCGTCGGTTTTTTCACAGCCAGACAGCATAAATACGGCGCTGACAGCCAGTGCGACAGGCGTCATTCGAGAGCTGCGCCAGGATTTTCGGAAGGTTGCCAGGTTGACGTGTTGTGTCCGTTTCATCGTTCTTATCCCATTCACAGGGCTTTTTCGCCCTTTCCCAGTAGGGTTTAAGGATAGGGGAAAGCGGGTTATTGTTAAAGCAGCGAAAGCCAATTGTTACCAGACTTTACAGAGGGACGTGACAGAGACAAAAAAAAGCAGCCTTTTCAGGCTGCCTCAGGGGATTTCGCTCTACAAAACGGTGTCTTTCAGACTCAGTTTTGGAAAGGATTTCTGCTTTTCTGCGCAACTGGCGCTGTGGTGGTCGCGCTGGCTCTTTCAGTGCGCGGTGCAGTTGCCTGCGTGCCGTCACTGTTATAGCCGTCAGCCGCCGCATCCTGATTTGGCGTTTCAGGCGCAACCTGATCCGGCGCCGTAGGTACCGGTTTACCCAGCGCACCATTAAGTGCCAGCAGGTCACTTTCGTTCAGTGTACCCAGCGCTGACTTGATGTTCAGCTGGTTAATCAGATAGGTATAACGCGCGCTGGAAAGCTGTTGCTTGGCGTTGTACAGCGTGGTGGTGGCATCGAGCACATCAACGATAGTTCGGGTACCGACCTGGTAACCGGCTTCCATTGCATCTAAAGAACTCTGAGCAGAAACAACGGCTTGTTTATAAGCGTTGATGCTGCTGATAGAGGCAGAGATGTTGTTGAAGGAGGAACGAACGGTTTGAACCACGCTACGGTGTGCGCTTTCAAGCTGTTCGCTTGCACCCACGAAGTTGTACTGAGCCTGTTTCACCTGAGATGTGACAGAACCGCCGCTGTACAGTGGCAGAGAGAAGCTCAGGCCAATTTTATTCTGGCCAGCGTCGGCATCCTGATAGCTTGAAGCGCCACCGGTTTTGTCGCCGTTGTATTTGGTGTTGCTGATGCCGGTAGAGGCGGTCAGATCCACCGTTGGCATATGACCGGTTTCAGCATAACGGATTTGCTCGCGAGCCAGATCTTGTGACAGACGTGCTGACAGCAAGCTCAGGTTACGGCTTTCGGCTTCTTTCAACAGCGTGGCGACCGGTTGCGGGCGCGTGGTGTTGAAATTGTCAACGTTGAGAGAAGACAGCTGCGGGTAATAAGTCCCGGTCACCTGACGCAGGGATTCCAGCGCATTATCCAGGTTGTTGCGTGCGGTAACTTCATTCGCCAGCACGGTGTCGTATTGTGAACGGGCGTTCTGCACGTCAGTGATGGCAACCAGACCCACGTTAAAACGCTGAGTGGTTTGATCTAACTGACGGTAAATAGCCTGTTTCTGCGCTTCGGTATAAGAGAGTGAATCGATCGCACTCAATACATTAAAATAGGCCGTCGCAGAATTAAGGATCAAAGATTGTTGATCCGTCTGATAAGACACATCCTGAATACCGGCAGTTTTTTCCTGCAACGTCAGGGCGCGCCATTTTGACATATCAAAAAGGGTCTGCGTTAATTGCAGGCTGGCGCTGCCAACATTGCTGTTTACGCCATTCGCATCGCGGTAACCATTGGTATAACCATAATCCGCACCCAAACCGAGTTGCGGTAATAAAGGACTGCGGCTTTCGTTAATTTTTTCGAATGCGGCATCCCGGTCAGCAGCTGATTTACGCAGGTCGGGGTTACTCGTCCTGGCCTGCTGATAGACCTGCATCAGGTTTTCGGCCTGGCTTATCGTACTAAAGCCGCCCAGGCTGAGTCCGATGAGAAGGGGGAGCAGTTTCTTCATTTGCATTCCTTGTTGTGCAGCAATGTTGTTATGTATGGTGACGCAGTCAAATAATCGAATAGACGCGGATTCTAGCAGAGACAGGCTAGCGGGTAGGTTGGCTTAACGTGCCTTACCCGCGGAATGAGCCTAAATCTATCACAAACAACCTTGATTATTATTAACGCATTTTCATCAAATTGACCTCAAAAGGCGATAAATTACCTTTATGAGGCATTAAAGGAGAACGCTCCATGTCTTCATTTAAAGGTTCACCGGTAAGTTTCGGCAAAGATGATGTAGAAATTATTGCACGTGAGCCACGATATAAAGGTTTTTTTTCTATTATTGCATATCGGTTTCGCCATCGTTTGTTTAATGGCGAAATGAGTGGCGAGGTTGTGCGTGAGGTTTTTGAACGCGGGCATGCCGCGGTGTTATTACCTTATGATCCGTCACGCGATGAGGTGGTGTTGATCGAGCAGATCCGCATACCATGTATTGATTCCAGTGATACACCATGGCTTCTGGAGATGGTCGCCGGTATCATTGAAGAGGGCGAAACGGTAGAAGAAGTCGCCCGCCGTGAAGCGCTGGAAGAAGCGAACATTGTGGTGAAGCGTTGCAAACCGGTGCTGAATTATTTAGCCAGCCCCGGCGGGACCAGCGAACGTCTTTCCATTATGGTCGGTGAAGTCGACGCCACAACGGCAGAAGGAATTCACGGTCTGGAAGCAGAGAATGAAGACATCCGGGTACACGTCGTCAGCCGCGAGCAGGCTTACCGCTGGGTGGAAGAAGGAGCGATAGACAATGCGGCATCAGTGATTGCTCTGCAATGGCTGCAACTGCACTATGAATCCCTGAGAAAAGAGTGGGCCAACGAATGATTAAGCGCTATACCCCTGATTTCCCTGAAATGATGAGATTGTGTGAAACCAATTTCGCACAATTGCGACGTTTAATGCCGCGCACCGATGAGCCCGGCGAAACAGTGACATATCAGGTAAGTAGCGCCAAGTATCGTCTGACGATCCTCGAATCGACACGCTATACGTCTCTGGTGGAGATAAAACAAACGGCACCTGCGGTCAGTTACTGGAGTCTGCCGTCGCTGACGGTTCGGCTTTATCATGATGCGATGGTGGCTGAAGTGTGTGCAAGTCAGCAGATTTTCCGCTTCAAAGCACGTTATGATTATCCTAATAAAAAGTTGCATCAGCGTGATGAAAAGCATCAAATTAACCAGTTTCTTGCGGACTGGCTGCGTTATTGCCTTGCGCACGGAGCGATGGCAATTCCGGTTTGTTAGACAGACTTCAATAACAAGGGAAACGATTTGGAAAGCCTGTTTAAACTGCCTTTGGTAAATGGGGCCAAAGTCAGAGTTCTACAGATTACAGATACCCATCTTTTTGCCGGTGAAGATGAAACGTTGTTGGGCGTGAATACGTTTAACAGCTATCGCGCGGTGCTGGACGCTATAAAGGCGCAGCAGCGTGAAGTCGATATCATCGCCGCGACGGGGGATTTGGCTCAGGATCAGTCGGTGGCGGCATACCAGCAATTTTGCCGTGGCATCAGTGAACTGCCTGCGCCTTGTGTCTGGCTTCCGGGAAATCATGATTTCCAGCCAGCGATGTTTGACACCCTGCGCGAAGCCGGGATCATCCCGTCGAAGCACGTGCTGGTTGGCGAACACTGGCAAATCATTCTGCTTGATACTCAGGTATTTGGCGTGCCTCACGGCGAGCTGAGCGAATATCAGCTGGAGTGGATGGAGCGCTGCCTGCAGGCCTGGCCTGACCGCTACACCCTGCTGATGCTGCATCATCATCCGTTGCCCTCCGGGTGTACCTGGCTCGATCAGCACAGCCTGCGCAACGCGCACATGCTGGCCAATACGCTGGTGAACTACCCGAAAGTGAATACGCTGCTGTGCGGGCATATTCATCAGGAACTGGATCTCGACTGGTATGGCCGTCGCTTGTACGCCACGCCATCAACCTGCGTACAGTTCAAACCTCACTGCACCAATTTTACGATTGATACCGTTGCACCGGGCTGGCGTTATCTGGATTTGTATCCGGATGGTCGCGTTGAGACGCAGGTATTTCGTCTCGAATCCACAGAGTTTCATCCCGATACGGAATCGGACGGCTACGAATGAATACCCTTTTGTATCTGCACGGGTTTAACAGTTCGCCTAATTCCGCGAAAGCCACGTTAATGAAAAACTGGCTGGCGGAACATCATCCGGCCATCGAGATGGTGATCCCCCAGCTTCCGCCGTATCCGTCCGAAGCGGCAGAACAACTGGAAACACTGGTGATTCAACATGCCGGTAAAAAACTGGGCATTGTCGGCTCCTCCCTCGGCGGCTATTACGCGACCTGGTTGTCGCAGTGTTTTGCCGTCCCCGCGGTGGTGGTGAACCCGGCGGTGAAGCCTTATGAGCTGCTGATCGACTTTCTTGGGCAAAATGAGAACCCCTACACCGGCCAACAATATGTGTTAGAGTCACGCCACGTTTACGATCTGAAAGTGATGCAGATCGAACCGCTGGAGTCACCGGATTTACTCTGGTTATTACAGCAAACGGGCGATGAAGTTCTCGATTACCGTCAGGCTGTGGCCTATTACACCACCTGTCGCCAGACGGTCGAACCCGAGGGAAATCATGCATTTGTCGGCTTTGAACGCTATTTTTCGCCGATTGTCGATTTCCTCGAACTGGCCGCAGACTAATATCGCAGGGTGACGTTTTCCCCGGATTTTTGGCGTCTGCGCGCTGCCAGTGCTTTCCTCCCGCCCACATACTGTATCGTTAGCCCACAAACCTATGAGCCACGAATAATCAACGATGAGCCAATCTACTTATAACGCGGATTCCATAGAGGTCCTCAGCGGACTCGAACCGGTGCGCCGCCGTCCGGGCATGTACACTGATACCACCCGGCCAAACCACCTCGGCCAGGAAGTTATTGATAACAGCGTGGATGAGGCATTAGCCGGCCACGCCAAACGCATCGAAGTGATCCTTCATGAAGACCAGTCGCTGGAAGTCATCGATGATGGCCGCGGCATGCCGGTGGATATCCACGCCGAAGAGGGCGTGCCGGCAGTCGAACTGATTTTCTGCCGTCTGCACGCAGGCGGTAAATTCTCCAACAAAAACTACCAGTTCTCCGGCGGCCTGCATGGCGTGGGGATCTCAGTGGTGAACGCCTTATCTAAACGTGTCGAAGTGGCGGTAAAACGCGGCGGCGAAGTGTATGAGATGGCGTTCGAAAATGGCGATAAAGTGCAGGATTTGCACGTTACCGGTACCTGCGGCAAACGCAATACCGGCACCAGCGTACATTTCTGGCCAGACGTCAGTTTCTTCGACAGCCCGCGTTTTTCGGTCAGCCGCCTCAGCCATTTGCTGAAAGCCAAAGCCGTACTGTGCCCTGGCGTTGAAATCATTTTCAAAGACAAGGTGAATAACACCGAGCAACGCTGGTGTTACGAAGACGGGCTGACCGACTACCTGATGGAAGCGGTAAACGGCCTGATCACGTTGCCTGAAAAAGCCTTTGTCGGAGCCTTTGCCGGTGATATCGAAGCGGTAGACTGGGCGCTGCTGTGGCTGCCTGAAGGCGGCGAGCTGCTGACGGAAAGCTACGTTAACCTGATCCCCACGATGCAGGGCGGGACGCATGTTAACGGACTGCGTCAGGGCCTGCTGGATGCAATGCGTGAGTTTTGCGAATTCCGCAATATTTTGCCGCGCGGCGTCAAACTCTCGGCGGAAGATATCTGGGAGCGCTGTGCCTATGTGCTGTCGGTAAAAATGCAGGATCCGCAATTCGCCGGTCAGACCAAAGAGCGTCTCTCCTCGCGCCAGTGCGCAGCATTCGTTTCCGGTGTGGTGAAAGATGCTTTCAGCCTGTGGCTGAATCAGAACGTGCATGCAGCAGAACAGCTGGCGGAACTGTGTATTTCCAGTGCGCAGCGTCGTTTGCGTGCCGCGAAAAAAGTGGTGCGTAAGAAACTCACCAGCGGCCCTGCGCTGCCGGGCAAACTGGCAGACTGTACGTCGCAAGACCTGAACATGACCGAACTGTTCCTGGTGGAAGGGGATTCCGCAGGCGGTTCTGCCAAACAGGCGCGCGATCGCGAATACCAGGCGATCATGCCGCTCAAAGGTAAGATCTTAAATACGTGGGAAGTCTCTTCTGACGAAGTGCTGGCGTCTCAGGAAGTGCACGATATTTCCGTGGCGATCGGTATTGATCCCGACAGTGAAGACCTCTCACAACTGCGCTACGGCAAAGTCTGTATTCTTGCGGATGCGGACTCCGACGGTTTACACATCGCCACACTGCTTTGCGCGCTGTTTGTCCGCCATTTCCGTTCACTGGTTCGCGGCGGTCACGTGTATGTCGCCATGCCGCCTCTTTATCGTATCGATCTGGGCAAAGAAGTGTTCTATGCGCTGGACGAGCAGGAAAAAGAGGGTGTGCTGGATCAGCTGAAACGCAAAAAAGGCAAACCGAACGTACAGCGCTTTAAAGGGCTGGGTGAGATGAACCCGTTGCAGTTGCGTGAAACCACGCTCGATCCGAATACCCGTCGTCTGGTTCAGCTGACCATCGACGAAAATGATATCGACCAGACGCTGCGCATGATGGATATGCTGCTGGCGAAAAAACGGTCGGAAGATCGCCGTAACTGGTTGCAGGAAAAAGGCGATACAGCCGAACTGGACGTCTGATCCCTCAGCATGTTCCAAAAAAAATGCCGGACGCTTTGCAGCTCCGGCATTTTTGTTTTCTGATCCGCGCAGATCTTACGATTACGCTTTTTCGATAATATGGATCACTACATCCAGCACGTCGGCTTTAATGTTTTCGCGGTGTTTATCCATGTGCGCTGCCTGCTGATGCGCTTCAAGATGCGCCAGGCTTTCCCAGTCTTCCAGCATGAAAATGGAATCAGGTACGGTTTTACGCCATGGGATCTGGCCGTTGAAATCAATGTAAGGCTCATAGCGATGGCAGCCTTTCTCTTCGAGAACGCTGGGCAACAGCGCGGTAATCTTTTCCATAACCGACTCGCGACGGCCCGGTTTTACTTTGATTTCGGCGATAACAGTGATCATAACTACCTCATTACACGAATGACTTTTTACCTTAGGCCTGACCGAACACATTTTCAAGGTGTGCACGATAACGGGCGAAATCACCCTCGACGTCAGGTTGCTTGATCACATCGTTACACATGAACGTCGGCAGGGTATCCAGGCCGATGAACTGGTTGGCTTTATGCTGCGCCAGATACACGCCGTCAACGCCCACGCCGTGGAAGAACTGTTCTTTATCTTCGAACGCTTCCAGCGGTGCGTTCCAGGTGACGGAAAGCATGTAGCATTTGCCCTGTAACAGGCCGCCGGAACCGTATTTTTTCGCGGCATCAGAACGGGTACGGCCATCGCTGGCGTACAGTTTACCGTGGCCTTCGGTGAAGACTTCATCGATGTATTTTTTCAGCGTCCACGGCATGCCCATCCACCAGCCCGGTTGCTGATAAATGATGGCGTCGGCCCACAGATAGCTTTCGATTTCGGTTTGCACGTCGTAACCCTCTTCCAGCACAGTGACGCGCACGTCATGGCCTTTATCGCGCAGAAAGCTGGTGGCGACGTCGGTCAGGCTGTTGTTCAGCGCGCCTTTTGAGTGGGCAAAGGTTTTACCGGCATTGATGATCAGGATGTTGCTCATGGAGTTTTCCTTAAATTGAATTCTGGCCTTCAGGCTGTTACCACACAGTGTACCCAACCCTGTATCGCGAAAAAATGTGATATTGCGCACAAGACTATTGACGCAGATGCAATAATTGACCGATTTAGCTGACAAATGAGCGCGATGCCTGTCCGGTAATTGCTTAAAAACAACGCATAAACACAGCAACTGTGACAGCAATACGGCAGATGATGTACTATCGCGGACATCATTGCCTCGCGGCGGGTGCCTTTGCGTGCCCGCGCGGCAAGCTTCCTTAATTTCCAAAACGATAACGCCACGGGTCTGAGGATTAAACATCAATGAGCGAAATGACTCATGACGGAACAGAGCGTTTAGCACTGCACACGTTTACTGAGAACGCCTATCTCAACTATTCCATGTACGTCATCATGGACCGCGCGCTGCCGTTTATCGGTGACGGCCTGAAGCCGGTGCAACGCCGTATTATTTACGCGATGTCCGAGCTGGGCCTGAGTAATAACGCCAAATTTAAAAAATCCGCCCGTACGGTGGGTGACGTGCTGGGTAAATACCATCCGCACGGCGACAGCGCCTGTTATGAAGCGATGGTGCTGATGGCTCAGCCGTTCTCCTACCGTTATCCGCTGGTTGACGGGCAGGGTAACTGGGGTGCGCCGGATGACCCGAAATCCTTCGCGGCGATGCGTTATACCGAATCACGTCTGTCTAAATATGCAGAAGTGCTGCTGCGTGAGCTGGGTCAGGGTACGGTGGATTATGTCCCGAACTTTGACGGCACCATGCAGGAGCCGAAAATGCTGCCTGCGCGTCTGCCGAACATTTTGCTGAACGGCACCACCGGCATTGCCGTGGGGATGGCGACGGACATTCCGCCGCACAACATCCGGGAAGTGGCGGCCGCGGCAGTGGCGCTGCTGGAAAAACCGGGCAGCTCGCTGGATGATCTGCTGGAATTTGTGCAGGGTCCGGATTTCCCGACCGAAGCCGAAATCATTACGCCGCGCAGCGAAATCCGCAAAATGTACGAATCGGGCAAAGGCTCGGTGCGCATGCGTGCGGTCTGGCATAAAGAAGACGGCAGTGCGGTGATCACCGCGTTGCCGCATCAGGTGTCTGGCGCGAAAGTGCTGGAGCAAATCGCCAGCCAGATGCGGGCTAAAAAACTGCCGATGGTCGAAGATCTTCGTGACGAATCTGATCACGAAAACCCGACCCGCCTGGTGGTGGTGCCGCGTTCCAACCGTATCGATCTCGATCAGGTCATGAATCACCTGTTCGCCACCACCGATCTGGAACGCAGTTACCGCATTAACATGAATATGATCGGCCTGGATCATCGTCCGCAAGTGAAAGGACTGGTGGAAATTCTGACCGAATGGCTGGCCTACCGCCGTGATACCGTGCGCCGCCGCCTGAATTTCCGTCTGGATAAGGTGCTTAAGCGCCTGCATATCCTTGAAGGTTTACTGACGGCGTTCCTGAATATTGATGAAGTTATTCACATCATCCGTACCGAAGACGAACCCAAACCGGTGTTGATGCAACGTTTCGAACTGTCGGATACGCAGGCTGAAGCCATCCTTGAGCTGAAATTACGCCACCTGGCAAAACTCGAAGAAACCAAAATTCGGGGTGAGCAGGACGAGCTGGCGAAAGAACGCGATCAGCTGCAGGCGCTTCTGGGCTCTGAACGCAAACTCAGCACGCTGATCCGCAAAGAAATTCAGGCTGATGCCGAATCCTTTGGTGATGAACGCCGTTCGCCAATAACGGAACGCGAAGAAGCCAAGGCGATGAGCGAGCACGACATCCTGCCGTCAGAGCCGGTGACTATCGTCTTGTCTGAATCGGGTTGGGTACGCAGCGCCAAAGGCCACGACATTGACGCCGCCGGGCTGAGTTACAAAGCCGGTGACAGCTTCCGCGCTGCCGCCAGAGGCAAGACCAATCAGCCGGTGGTGTTTATCGACTCCACCGGGCGCAGCTATGCACTCGATCCAATGACACTGCCTTCCGCTCGAGGGCAGGGTGAGCCGCTGACCGGTAAGCTGACACCGCCGCCGGGCGCCACCATCGAACACGTCCTGATGGCGCAAGACGATCAGAAACTGCTGATGGCCTCCGATGCGGGCTACGGTTTTGTCTGTACCTTCAACGATTTAGTGGCGCGTAACCGTGCCGGTAAAGCGATGATTACTCTGCCGGACAACGCCAAAGCCTTTGCGCCAATCGAGCTTAATGGCGCAGACGACATGCTGCTGTCCGTGACGGCGGCGGGGCGCATGCTGTTATTCCCGGTGGCTGATTTGCCGCAGTTGTCGAAGGGCAAGGGTAACAAAATTGTTTCAATCCCATCGGCGCAGGCCGCTTCCGGCGAAGACAAACTCGCCTGGTTGCTGGTGTTGCCACCGCAGACGTCGATCACGTTGCACGTCGGAAAACGCAAACTGGTGCTGCGTCCTGAAGATTTGCAGAAATTCCGCGCTGAACGCGGGCGCAAGGGAACCCTTCTGCCACGTGGCCTGCAACGAATCGATCGCGTCGAAGTGGATGCGCCGGTTCGCAGCAAAGGTGGCGACAGCGAAGAATAACGCGCGGGCTTCATGGCACTGACAGGGCACATTTGTGCCCTGTCTACGTTGTAGAGTTCAGCTATTGTTTGAGACTGTTGTGCAGTGCAAAGATTTTACATTTGTATAAACAAAACCGTTGTATAGCGTTGAATCAGGCTTGAGAATAGCTCAGCGCACGGGATCTGAACTGCAAAGGTTTCTTACCGGCTTCGGCTGTAGTTTTAAGAGGATGTTATGTTATTTATTTTACGACTGATAATCGTGGTGATTTACTCGATCCTGGTGAGTATTTTTGGCTGTATTTATTGTCTGTTCAGCCCGCGTAATCCGAAGCATGTGGCGACGTTTGGTAAGTTATTTGGCCATCTGGCCCCCGTTTTCGGCCTGACCGTCGAAAAGCGTATTCCCGCACAAGCGCCAAATAACGGTAAATGTATTTATATCGCCAACCATCAAAACAATTACGACATGGTGACCGCGTCATCGGTTGTGATGCCGGGCACCGTGACCGTGGGCAAAAAAAGCCTGGTCTGGATCCCTTTCTTTGGTCAGCTGTACTGGCTTACCGGCAACCTGCTGATTGACCGTAATAACCGCGCGAAAGCCCACGGCACGATTTCGCAGGTTGTGAATCAGATTAAGAAAAAAGATCTGTCGATCTGGATGTTCCCGGAAGGGACACGCAGCCGGGGACGCGGCCTGATGCCGTTCAAAACCGGTGCTTTCCATGCCGCGATTTCCGCCGGTGTGCCGATCGTGCCGATTTGTGTGTCGAACACCAATGGCAAGGTCAAACTCAACCGCTGGTACAACGGCCACGTCATTGTTGAAATGCTGCCGCCTGTCGATACTACCGGCTATACGAAAGACCGTTTGCGCGAGTTGTCTGAGCACTGCCACAAGCTGATGGCGGATAAAATCGCCGAGCTGGACGCCGAAGTGGCGCAACGCGAAGCCGCAGATAAGAAATAAAATTCACTACCTACCACACCCGCTGCCATTGATGGCGACGGGGCTTACTTATGTTTTCATGGAGAAGATATGTCACTCAGTCGTCGCTCGTTCCTGCAAGCCTCCGGCGTGGCACTTGCCGCAGGTGCTCTGCCATTTAAAGCAGAAGCGAGTGGTTCGCAACCGGCCCTGCCCGTTCCGCCGCTGCTTGAATCGCGTCGTGGACAACCCCTGTTTCTCACTTTGCAGTCAGCCCACTGGTCGTTTCTGGGCGGTGCCAAAGCCCCGGTCTGGGGGATTAACGGCATGTATCTCGGGCCGACGGTGAAAGTGCACAGTGGTGATGACGTTAAGCTGATTTACAGCAACCGTCTGGCAGAACCGGTGTCGATGACCATCAGCGGTTTGCTCGAACCGGGTACGCTCACCGGTGGCGGCGCACGCATGATGTCGCCGGGCGTTGACTGGTCGCCGGTATTGCCTATCCGCCAGCCCGCTGCGACCTGCTGGTATCACGCCAACACCCCCAACCGCATGGCACCGCATGTCTATAACGGACTGGCGGGAATGTGGATTGTCGAAGACGAAATCAGTAAAAATCTGCCGTTGCCGAATCATTACGGTGTGGATGATTTCCCGCTGATCATTCAGGACAAACGCCTGGACAGTTTTGGCGTGCCGCAGTACGACACCCCAGCTTCCGGCGGATTCTTCGGCGATACCATGCTGGTGAATGGCGTGCAAAGTCCGTTCGTGGAAGTTTCACGCGGCTGGGTGCGTCTGCGTTTACTCAATGCCTCAAATGCCCGCCGTTACGAACTGAACATGAGTGATGGCCGCCCGTTCCACGTGGTCGCCTCGGATCTCGGGTTCCTGCCTGCACCGATGACCGTGCAGCGTTTATCGCTGGCGCCAGGTGAACGCCGCGAAGTGCTGGTGGATATGTCGCAGGGTGAAGAAGTGTCGATTACCGCCGGTGAAGCTGCGGGCGTGATGGAGCGTTTACGTGGGTTGTTTGAACCGTCGAGCATTCTGGTTTCCACGCTGGTGCTGACGCTCAAGCCGACCGGCCTGCTGCCGCTGGTGACAGATAATCTGCCGATGCGCTTGCTGGCGGATCAAATCCTTTCCGGCAACGTGATCCGCACCCGCGACCTGCGCCTCGGCGACAGTCAGCCGGGTGTAAATGGCGCGACCTGGGATATTAACCGGATTGACCTCACGGCCCAGCAGGGGACGTGGGAGCGCTGGACAATCCATGCGGATATGCCGCAATCGTTCCATGCCGAAGGGGTGTCTTTCCTGGTGAAAAGCGTCAACGGCGCTGCGCCGCTGGTGGAAGACGCCGGCTTTAAAGATACGGTGTGGGTCGATGGCGATGTGGAGCTGCTGGTGTATTTCAACCAGCCGTCGTACGAGCATTTCCCGTTTGTGTATCGCAGCGGGGCGCTGGAACTGGCCGACCGGGGTTCCGCCGGAAATATGCTGGTTCAGCCGTCGATGTAACGGCTTTTTGCCCGATAAAAAACCCGCCGCGGCGGGTTTTTGTTTTATGACGTTAAACGACTGGTTTACAGATCGTTTTTCGGATCAGGCCCAAGACGCTGGCTCTTGTCGAGCTTGGTGACTTCCGCCAGCTCTTCCTTCTCCAGTTTAAAATCAAACACGTCGAAGTTTTCACGGATGCGTTTTGGCGTCACGGATTTAGGGATCACAATCAGCCCGTTATCCAGATGCCAGCGGATCACGATCTGCGCTGGCGTTTTGTCGTACTTCTCCGCCAGTTTTTGAATCAGGGGTTGATCAAATACGCCTTCACCGCCCTGTGCCAGCGGGCTCCAGGATTCGGTCGCAATATTGTGCGTTGCGTTCCACGCATGCAGCTGACGCTGTTGCATCAGCGGGTGCAGCTCAATCTGGTTAACAACCGGGAAAATACCGGTTTCATCTTTCAGTTTCTGTAAATGCTCGAGAGGGAAGTTACACACGCCGACGCTCTTCGCCAGACCTTGTTCTTTGAGCTTGAGCAGCGCTTTCCAGGCTTCCACATAGTGGCCTTGTTGCGGTTGCGGCCAGTGAATCAGATACAGATCAACGTAATCTGTTTGCAGTTTTTTGAGGCTGGTTTCCAGCGCTTCAGGTGCGTTCAGCTGATCGTCATTCCACAGTTTGGTGGTGATGAACAGCTCTTCACGAGGAACGAGACGGGCGGCAAGGGCTTCGCCTACGCCTTCCTCATTCTTATAAATGGCGGCGGTATCGATGTGGCGATAGCCGGTTTCAATGGCGGTTTTCACCGCGGCACTGGCTTCCTGATTACTGGCTTTCCATACGCCAAGTCCTAACTGAGGCATCAGGTTGCCATCGTGAAGTTTTATGATGGGTTGCGTTGCCATGAGTTTCTCCTTAATGAGCAGAGTGCCCGCAAAATGCGCGGGCACAGAGAGGGATGGGGCTTTAGCCTGTGACTAAGTCTAGTTAACGAAACAGCATCTTGCTGAGCAAGCTACTGATTTTATTTTCAACGTAAAGCCAGCCGGACCGTTTTTACTGTAAGGCCAAATCGTCGCGCGGAAGATGCTCATTCCTGCTTAAGGCTTGCCTGTTTCTGCTTGTCTCTGTAGAAACCGGGGGGAATATGGCACTATTGATGCCGGTTTATCGAAGGCGGAGAGCAGGAATTATGGAAAATGTGGACAGCTTATGTGCCCGCATGTCAGCACGCGTTGCGCAGCTCAGCGGGGACAAAATACTCAGTAAATCTGCGGTACCGCAGGTCACGCTGATGTACACCACGCAGTACCATGCAAGGCAGCCGGTGCTCTATAACCCTGGCGTGGTGATCCTGTTTCAGGGGCGCAAAGTCGGTTATCTCGGTAAGAAAACCTTCTCCTACGATCCGCATAATTATCTGATGCTGACGGTGCCGCTGCCGTTCGAATGCGAAACCTTTGGCAGCCCGGATCAGCCAATGGCCGGTATACAAATCAGCATCGATAACACGATGTTGCAGGATCTGCTGATGGACATGGGTGATGAAGCGATGGCCAGCCAGCGGGAGTCTTCCACCGGGATAAACTCCGGTATTCTTGATGACGATATTCTGTGTGCCACCGAACGTCTTCTGGATGTGATGGATAAGCCGTTGCACGCCCGCGTGCTGGGGCCGAAGATTATCCGCGAAATTCTGTTCTTCATCCTTACCAGCGAGAATGGCGGGGCATTGCAGGCGCTGGTCAACCGTCACACGCATTTCAGTCAGATCACCAAATCCCTGCGCCGCATTGAGGCTCAGTACGCAGATAATCTCAGCGTGGAAATTCTGGCGAGTGAAGTGAACATGAGCGTGTCGGCGTTTCATCACAACTTTAAAGCGGTCACCAGCACGTCACCGCTGCAATATCTGAAAACCTATCGTTTGCATAAAGCGCGCATGATGATGATTTACGACGGACTAAAGGCCAGCTCAGCGGCCCTGCAGGTGGGGTACGAAAGTGCGTCGCAGTTCAGCCGGGAGTTTAAGCGTTATTTTGGGGTGACCCCAAGCGACGAGATTGCGCGCCTGAGGGAAAGTACGTTTGGCGCATCGGCCAGCGCCGATGCCTCCTTTAAAGCCGTATTCTGACCGGGCGATCCGTGGCGATCATGCGTGGGCTTTGCGGTTTTTCCACAGCACCACGACGCCGCCCGCAAGGCCAATGACCAGCAACACCACCGGTAAAATCATCAGCCCGGCCATGACCTGATCTTCATGACGTTTAACCAGCGGAATGTGGCTCATGGCGAATCCCAGTGTGATCACAGCGCCTACCCACAGAATAGCGCTCAGCCAGTTAAAGAACTGGAAACGGGCGTTATTCAGGCCGGAAATCCCCGCCATCGTCGGCAGCAGAGTGCGCACGAAAGCCAGAAAACGGCCTACCAGCAGCGCCATTAATCCGTGCTGAGTGAACATCCGGTGGGCGCGCTGATGATAATGCGCCGGAAGCTGCAGCAGCCAGCCCCTGACCACGCGGGTATGCCCAAGCCAGCGCCCCTGTATGTAACTCAGCCAGCAGCCGAGGCTGGCGGCAATCACAAGAATAATCAGCGTCGGGAAAAAGCTCATCACCCCTTTGGCGATAAGCGCGCCGGTCAGCAGCAGCAGGCTGTCGCCGGGCAGGAAGGAAGCAGGAAGCAAACCATTTTCAAGAAATAGCGTGGTGAACAGGACAGCATAAATGACCCAAAGGAGATTGGGGTCGGCGAGCATAGTAAAATCATGCCGCCAGAGTGCATGAAAAATGTCGCAAATCACTGCCATATTCTTTCCTGTTGCTGTCGTGTGCTTTTCGTAACAATCGCTGTCACTTGCCAGTGTACCGCGGATCCCGCCCGGAGACGTTGATCTGAGATCACTTCAAAAAAAAGATCGCCTGCCCCGGTAGTGTTCACCGGGTACAGGAAGAGCTTACAGATTATTCTCATTTTGCGAATGAAAATCCGACAGATACCTTAACGATCTGCGCGGTACGTCGCAATCCCTGAGGCTCAGGCAGCGCCGATTCGTTCAAACGCCAGGGTCAGATCGGCGATCAAATCATCACAATGCTCCAGCCCGATGTGCAGCCGCACCAGCGTACCGGTGAAATCAACGGTTTCAGCCGGACGGATCGCCTGAATTTCTTCCGGCTGATTGGCTAACACCAGCGATTCAAATCCGCCCCAGGAGTAGGCCATACTGAAGTGTTCAAAGTGATCGAGGTAATCGGAAAGCTGCTGCGTGCTCAGGCGCTGTTTGAGCACGAACGAGAACAAACCGCAGCTGCCGGTGAAATCGCGTTTCCAGAATTCATGACCTTTACTGCCTGGCAGGGCAGGATGGTTGACTACCGCCACTTCCGGACGCTCTGCCAGCCACTGCGCGATACGAAGGCTGCTTTCCTCATGTTGCCTGAGGCGGATGCCCATGGTGCGCAACCCCCGGCTGGCGACGTAGGCCGTATCGGCATCGACCATCTGCCCCATCAGATAAGAATGCTCGCGCAACTGTTCCCAGCATCGGGCATTGGAAACGGCCGTGCCTATCATCGCATCGGAATGCCCGACGATATATTTGGTACCGGCCTGAATCGAAATATCGATGTCAAACTCCAGCGCCTTAAACAAAATGCCCGCCGCCCAGGTATTGTCGATCATGATGACAACATCAGGGTTCACCGCGCGCACGGACGCCACCATGGCCGGGATATCGGGCACTTCCATCGTGATAGAGCCGGGTGATTCGAGAAACACGACCTGGGTGTCAGGTTGCATCAGAGAACCGAGATCTGCGCCGATATCGGACGGGAAATAGGTGGTGGAAACGCCGAGTTTTTTCAGCACTTTTTCGCAGAAATCTTGCGTCGGTTCATAAGAGGAACCGGCCACCAGAATGTGGTCGCCGGTGCTGACAAATGACAATACCGCATTACTGACCGCCGCGGCGCCGCAGGGATAAAGCGCGCAGCCCGCGCCGCCTTCCAGTTCGACCATCGCTTCCTGCAGCGAGAAATGCGTCAGGGTGCCACGACGACCGTAAAACAATTCTCCGTTAGCGCGGTTGGCGGTGGCGTGTTTTTTATCCGCCACGGTGTTAAACACCAGCGAGGAGGCGCGCTGAATGACGGCATTGACCGAACCTTGCGTGAACTTCTTGTCCCGTCCGGCGCTTATCAGCGCGGTTTCGATTTTCTTCGACGACATAATCCGTGTTTCACCCTGTTTGGTAGAGCGATGCTCTCTGGCATCCGCTGATATCTCATTAACTTAACATGATGAAATCACAGGATCAGGTTTTTGCCGGTTGAATGAGAAAATTTCAGCCAATCTTTTATACAAGGAAAGGCCCGTCAGAAATGACGGGCCTGGCAGAGGTTTTATCCGGTGTAGACGCCGAACAATTTGGGGAGGAACAGCGAAATCGAAGGAATATAGGTCACCAGCATCAGCACCAGGAACAACACGCAATAGAACGGCAGCATGGCTTTGACGACTTTCTCAATGCTCTGTTTACTGACCGCGCTGGCGACAAACAGCACCGACCCGACCGGAGGGGTGATAAGCCCGATCCCCAGATTCACCAGCATGATCATGCCAAAATGAACCGGATCGATGCCCAGTGATAACACCACCGGCAGCAGGACCGGCGTCAGGATCAGAATGATCGGCGCCATGTCCATCAGCGTACCGATCAGCAACAGCATGATGTTGATCCACATGAGGATCACGTACTTGTTGTCGGAGATCGAGGTGAAGAACTCGGTGATGCGCATCGGCAATTGCATGTAGGTCATCACGGCGCCAAAGCTGGCCGCGAAGCCAATCAGGATCATGACGATACTGACGGTTTTCACCGTGCGGTACATCAGTTTCGGCAGTTCACTCCATTTGTAATCGCGGTAAATGAACATCGTGACGAAAAATGACCACAGACAGGCGATGGCGGCAGATTCCGTGGCGGTGAAAATCCCGCTGAGAATTCCGCCCATGATGATGACGACGGTCATCAGGCCCCACAGCGTATCGATGAAAATCTTCAGTGCCTGACGAAACGGCACGCGTTCACCTTTCGGATAACCGCGCTGATGCGCAAAGACGACGCACATCACCATCAGGGTCAGGCTGAGCAGTAAACCGGGCAAAATACCGGCGATGAACAGTGCGGCGATCGACACCGTACCGCCCGTGGCGAGCGAGTAAATGACCGAGTTATGACTCGGCGGCGTAAGGATCGCCTGCACCGAGCCGCTGGCCGTGACCGCAGCGGCAAAATCGCGCGGATAACCTTTCTTCTCCATTTCCGGGATCATCACCGAACCAATCGACGCGGTATCCGCCACCGATGAGCCGGAGATCGCACCGAAAAAGGTTGAGGCGACAATGTTCACCAGCGACAGACCGCCGCGAATGAACCCGACAAAGATATAGGCAAAACTCACCAGCCGGCGGGCAATGCCTCCTTCAGCCATGATCGCGCCGGCCAGAATAAAGAACGGGATCGCCAGCAGTGAAAACTTATTCACGCCGTTGGTCAGCTGGATCATCAGTGCTTCAAGCGGCAGATCGATCCACCAGGCACCGGCCAGCGCGCTGAGGCCAACGGCGTAAGCCACCGGCACGCCGATCGCCAGCATCACCCCCAGCGTTAACAGTAAAATGAGTGCATCCATAAGTCTCTCCGGGTCAGGCGTCGGAATTTCCCAGCATCACAACAGGGCGCTGATGCTGCGGCCCGGCAATGATCTGCTCAATGATGAATAAGATCGTCAGGGCAGAGCCCACGGGCAGCGGTAAATAGGTTTCTCCGGCGGTCAGCAGCGGGAATTCCGCCACCGGCTGGAGCCACAGTTCGCTGCACAGATGCAGGCTGTACCAGAAAATGAAGATGCTGATCGCCAGCATCATCAGATCTGACAGCAGCGCCGAGAACTTTTTCAGGGCAGGAGGCAGACGGTCGGTGACCATCGCCACCACGATGTGAGAACCCGCACGATAACTCACGGCCGCGCCGATAAAGGTGAACGTCACCATACACATGATGGCAACCGGCTCAGGCCACGACAGTGCGCTGTTCATGACGTAGCGGGCGAATATCCCGATGGGGATCACCGCGACCATCAGTAATAATGCAATCCCGGCAAGCCACATTGCGGCGCGGTAAAGAATGTCCATCAGGGTGTGATATCCGGAAATCATAAAGTCTCCCCCGGTGAGTGTCGGAAAAGGGCAGCAGGAGCTGCCCGTGTCAGAGACAGTGGTTACTGAACGTCAGCGATTTGCTGCATCAGATCTTTATGGTCTTTACCGAACTCATCGCGAACGGACTGGGTGGCCTGAACATAGGCCGCCGGATCGATGTCGTAGAATTTCACGCCGCCCGCTTTCATGGTGGCCAGGGCTTTTTCGTTATAGGCTTTCCACAGTTCACGCTGCTCATCCTGGGCTTCTTTCGACAGTTTCAGGATTAATTGCTGATCTTCCGGTTTCAGCTTGTCCCATTTCACTTTTGAGTACAGGAACAGCTCAGGAATAATGAAATGACGGCTGTAGGTGTAGTTTTTCACCACCGGCAGGTAGTTGTGCGCGACGAAGGTTGGCGGATTGTTTTCCGTGCCGTCGATAACCCCGGTTTGCATACCGCTGAACACTTCACTGACGCCCATAGCCACCGGGTTTGCTCCCATGGCTTTCAGCGTTGCCAGCGCAATCGGGCTGCCCTGAACGCGGATCTTCATGCCTTTCAAGTCTTCCGGTTTGACGACCGGTTCTTTGGTGATCAGATTGCGGGTCCCGCCGTCCATCCAGCCGAGAAATACCAGCCGGGAGTTCGGGTTATTGGTAATTTTATCGCCGATCTCTTTGCCAATCTGACCGTCGAGCACTTTGTGCATGTGATCTTCATCGCGGAAAATGTAGGGCAGGGTGAACACGTTGATTTCGGGCAGGATTGACGCCACCGGGGTCATTGATACGCGAATAATATCCAAGGCACCGAGCTGTGCCTGTTCAATTTCCTGCTTTTCGTCGCCCAGCACACCGCCGGGGAAGGTTTTGATTTCAAGGCGTCCGTCTGTTTGTTTTTGCAACTTTTCGCCCATATGCTGGACGGCAACGACGTTCGGGTAACCTTGCGGATGCACGTCGGCGGCTTTCAACGTTTGTGCTGACAGGCCGGAAGTGAATAACAGGGTCGCGGAACTCAGGCAAAGGCTGAGAAGTGCTTTTTGCATTTTCATCAGTTTGTCTCCAGGGGAATTCAGTAAGGGAATGAAAAGTTACAGCGAAAATGAACCGGTCTGGCGCGCCGTGCGCTGACGGAACCTCATGCGAATCTTATAAATTGTCTTATAAATTAAACGGATACAGGGAATTCCGGTGTGTGCTCTTTCCCGGTACATAGACCTTACCTTATTTATAACTGCCGGGTATTTGAGCGTTATCACAAATTAATAACAAATGTAAAATGCTGTTACTTAATATTTAAAACATTGTTTTGCCTTTGATAATTATGTTCAGGCGATTGATTTACTGCGGGATTTTTTGCAAAAGTGTGACCCGTGTATAACTGTCGAAGTATTGACCAAAGACTCAAAACCTTGTCATCCGTCAAGGACACCCGCGTCAGCAGGCGGGACAATGTAAATAATAATGAGAACGACTATCAATTAGGTCTTTTTATTTGATACAATTCGGCGTTATTTAACCCATATACACTGATTCTGGCTGGAGGCGACGCGTGAAAACGGCTCGCAATAAGATGAAAAAAACGACCTCAGTATTGATGTCGTTAATGTTGGTGGTTGGCCTGAGCGGTAACGCAATGGCTGCACCTGCGACGCCGGCGGCGAATGCTGTCACTTCTGAAACCACGCAACCGGCACCTGCTGCGGCAGACACCGCGCCCGCGCCGGTAATGCAATCCGCACCCGTGGAAGCTCCCGTCATCCCTACCGATCTGTCCGTGTTAGGCATGTACCATCATGCTGACGTGGTGGTGAAAACTGTCATGATCGGCCTGCTGCTGGCGTCCGTTGTCACCTGGGCTTTGCTGTTCAGCAAAGGCTCCGAAGTGTTCAGCGCTAAACGCCGTATGCGCCGTGAATTTGATGCGTTGTCTTCCGTGCGTACGCTGGACGAAGCTGCCGAGCAGGCTGAGAGTTTCGCCGCCAGCAGCATCAGCGCACAAATGATCCGCGATGCGCAAAATGAACTCGAGCTGTCTGCCGGTTCCACCGACAACAACGGCATTAAAGAACGTACCGGTTTCCGTCTGGAGCGTCGTGTGGGTGCTGCCGGGCGTCACATGGGCCGGGGCAATGGGATCCTCGCCACTATCGGCGCGATCTCTCCGTTCGTCGGTCTGTTTGGTACCGTGTGGGGCATCATGAACAGTTTCATTGGTATCGCCCAAACCCAGACCACTAACCTTGCCGTTGTGGCCCCCGGTATTGCAGAAGCCCTGCTGGCGACTGCGGTGGGTCTGGTTGCTGCGATCCCTGCGGTGGTTATCTACAACATTTTCGCCCGTACCATCACTTCCTATCGTCATCAGGTTGGCGACGTGGCGGCGCAGATTATCCTGTTACAGGGCCGTGATTTGGATTTGGCTGCCAGCGAAGGCGATGCGCCGCGCGGTCAGACAGGTCAGTTACGCGTAGGATAAGAACAGATTATGGCTATTCGGTTAAACGACGATATCGACGAAAGTGGTGAAATGCATGACATCAACGTCACGCCTTTTATCGACGTTATGTTGGTTCTGCTGATCATCTTCATGGTCGCCGCGCCACTGGCCACCGTAGATGTGCGGGTAGATTTACCGGCTTCCACGGCGAAAGCGCAGCCGCGTCCTGAGAAACCGATCTTCCTGACGGTGAAATCGGACAAACAGCTGTTCCTCGGCGACAGCCCGGTAAATAGCGACAACCTGACTGCCATGCTCGATCAGCGTACTCAGGGCAATAAGCAGAGTACGATTTTCTTCCGTGCAGATAAGACGGTGGACTACGAAACGCTGATGAATGTAATGGATAACCTGCGTAAAGCCGGTTATCTGAAAGTCGGGCTGGTAGGTGCAGAACAGACGGGCGCAGCAGCGGCTCAGTAAGTTATCCTTCAGATCCGAAGCATAAAAAAGGCCAGCATTGCTGGCCTTTTGCTTTGGTGATGTGGCAGATCAGGTCACCGGCGCCGGGTTAAATACCGCCAGCGCATTGTGAATACCCCATGTATCGGACCAGGTTTTTTTACGACCGCTGGCGATGTCCAGAATAAAGTGGAACAGCTCCCAGCCGACGTCTTCGATGGTGGCGTCGCCGGTGGCGATCGTACCGGCGTTGATGTCCATCAGGTCATGCCAGCGGTTCGCCAGCGTGGTGCGGGTAGCCATTTTTATCACCGGTACCGCCAGCAGGCCGTACGGCGTGCCGCGCCCGGTGGTAAAGACCTGCACAGTGATGCCCGAGGCCAGTTGCTGCGTTCCGCAGACGAAATCACTGGCTGGCGTCGCAGCGAAAATCAGGCCTTTTTTGGTCGGACGTTGCCCCGGAGACAGTACTTCTGAAATTGCGCTGGTGCCCGATTTCGCAATCGAACCGAGAGCTTTTTCCACCACGTTAGCCAGTCCGCCTTTCTTGTTGCCCGGCGACGGGTTGGCGCTGCGGTCGGTTTGTCCGAGGGACAGATAATTATCGTACCAGGCCATCTCTTCCAGCAGGCGTTTACCGACGCTGACGTCAGCAGCGCGCGGAGTCAGCAGGTGGATCGCATCGCGCACTTCCGTCACTTCAGAGAACATCACCGTGCCGCCGCAACGAACCAGCAGATCCGAGGCGAAGCCCACGGCAGGATTGGCAGTCACGCCGGAGAATGCGTCGCTGCCGCCACACTGCATGCCGACCACCAGGTCAGAGGCCGGACAGGTTTCGCGCTGACGACGGTTCAGCCGTTCCAGATGGAACTGCGCGACGGTCAGGATATCGTCAACCATTGACTGGAAGCCGACGTGCTGCTCATCCTGCAAACGGACGATATGGGTGTCGTCGAGGGAAATGGCCTGCACGTCCGGCGTGCCTTCCAGCAGGCGTTCAGGTTGTAATTTCTCACAACCTAAGCCGACCACCATGACTTCGCCGCCAAAGTTCGGGTTCAGTGCCAGATTGTGAATGGTGCGGATCGGGACGACCGCTGCCGGTGCGTTGATCGCCACGCCACATCCGTACAGATGATTCAGCGCCACCACGCCATCGACGTTAGGGAATTTGGGCAGTAAATCACGCTCGATGATTTTTACTACGTAATCCACCACCCCCGCCACACAGTGAACGCTGGTGGTAATGCCGAGCAGATTTTTAGTGCCTACGCTGCCGTCTTCGTTGCGGTAGCCTTCAAACGTGAAGCCTTCCAGTGGCGGCAACGCAGGGGGAACCCGGGTAGCCAGCGGCAGGCTGTTCAGTTCAGGGGCGACGGGCAGTTCGACCAGGGATTCGTCGATCCAGCCGCCCTGGGCGATTTCCCGCACGGCATAACCAATCACTTCACCATAACGAATAATATCGCCGCCTTTGGCAATGGTTTGTAAAGCAACTTTATGGCCCTGAGGAATATGCTCAATTAATTCCAGACCATTTGAAAATCGGGTGCCGGCTTTTAAGCCGTTATCATTCACAATAATGGCAACGTTATCGTTTTCATGAACTTTAATGAAAAGTGCGTCGGTTGCATGCTCTTTATCTTTATTACGTGACATAACTGTCTCCGCGTTTATTAAACATCCCGAAAAAAGAACCTTCGGTTAATTCTCTGAATTCGTAGCGTACAAATGTTGCGTTTTGTCTTTTCGGCAATACAGGGTATGCATCCATTATAAAACAGCTGTCCGGGAACCTCATTGTGCAACTGACCAGCTTTTCACCCGCTGAACGTCATTCTGTGTGGCAGGTGACAGAATAAATGTGATGAATATCACCCTTTGATCTGTGCGGCTTCAGCCGCCGCGTGAACTGTGATTATCCTCCCACAATGATGTGTGAATGCAAAAGAATAGTCGTTTTCAACCGGCGTATTCTTGTGCGAATGCACAGTGTTATTTGAGGCATCGTTTTTTATACTGTGTTGGCCCTCTGAAGGTAGCGTTCAAAGCAATACAGGTAAATTTCAGACATAAATAAAGAATTATGAAATGTCTGTCTCATATAAAGGAAAACCGCAGGCGAAAAGTAAAAACGTTATTTCGATAACTGTAATTTCTCTGCGAATGATTCCGTAATAGTAAAATGAGGGTCACCATGAGCGTTCAATCCCAGTCCCGAGTGCTGGCGCAAAGTAAGACGCGAACACATATTCGCTATTATATTTTGCTGATTATATTTCTTATCACGGCGGTCAATTATGCCGACCGTGCAACGCTTTCCATTGCCGGTACCGAGGTCGCGCGTGAGCTGGGCCTGGATGCCGCTGATATGGGGCAAATCTTCGCGGCGTTTGGCTGGGCATATCTGATCATGCAGTTGCCTGGCGGCTGGCTGCTGGACAAATTCGGTTCCAAAAAAGTCTACACCTACAGCCTGTTTTTCTGGTCACTGTTCACACTGTTACAAGGTTTTGTGGGCTGGTTCCCGCTGGCGTACGGCGCGCTGACGTTGTTCATACTGCGCTTTATGCTCGGTTTCTCCGAAGCGCCTTCCTTCCCGGCCAACGCCCGTATCGTGGCGGCCTGGTTCCCGACGAAAGAACGCGGAACGGCTTCGGCGATTTTTAACTCCGCTCAGTATTTCTCGCTCGCGCTGTTCTCTCCGCTGCTCGGCTGGCTGACCTACGCCTGGGGCTGGGAACATGTCTTTATCGTGATGGGGGTGATTGGTTTTGTACTGACGCTGGTATGGATCAAATTTATCCACAACCCGCCGGAACACCCTGGCATATCGAAAAGCGAGCTGGAATTTATTAAAGAAGGCGGCGCGGTGGTCGACATCGACCACAAGAAAGCCGACGGCGCGAAAAGTGGCCCGAAATGGAGCTATGTGCGCCAGATGCTGAGCAACCGCATGATGCTTGGGATCTTCTTCGGCCAATACTTTATTAACAGTATTACGTGGTTCTTCCTGACCTGGTTCCCGATTTATCTGGTTCAGGAAAAGGGCATGTCTATCCTCAAAGTGGGGATGATTGCGGCCATTCCGGCGTTGTGCGGCTTTGCCGGTGGCGTACTCGGCGGCGTGTTCTCCGACTACCTGCTCAAACGTGGTTTCTCCCTGACCGTGGCGCGTAAAATTCCGATTGTGCTGGGTATGCTGTTAGCCACCAGCATCATTTTATGTAACTACACCGATAACAATACCCTGGTCGTTACCCTGATGGCGCTGGCGTTCTTCGGTAAAGGCTTCGGTGCGCTGGGCTGGCCGGTGATTGCAGATACCGCGCCGAAAGAAGTGATTGGCCTGTGCGGCGGTATCTTCAACGTCTTTGGCAACGTCGCGTCAATCGTTACCCCGCTGGTTATCGGCTATATCGTTAAAGGGTTGCATTCTTTCAACATGGCTCTGATTTTCGTCGGCTGTTCCGCCCTGATGGCGATGCTGTGTTACCTGCTGGTCGTCGGTGAAATCAAGCGTCTCGAACTTAAGAAACAGTAAATTGCGATGGCGGGCAGACGGGAACTCCCGCGCCCGCCCTATAACGAGGTCAACTATGAGTAATCCAATGATTCCAAACCGGTTCCGTCAGGACTTACTGCAAGGCAAAACGCTGATCGGATGCTGGGCCGCATTGTGCAACCCGATTGCCACAGAAGTGTTGGGTGTCGCAGGATTTGACTGGCTGTTGCTCGACGGGGAACACGCACCCAATGACATCAGCACTTTTGTTCCCCAGCTGATGGCGCTTAAAGGCAGCAAAAGCGCGCCGGTCGTGCGACCGCCATTCAACGAGCCGGTGGTGATTAAACGTCTGCTCGATATCGGTTTCTACAATTTCCTGATCCCGTTTGTTGAGACGCAGGAGCAAGCCGAACGTGCCGTCGCCTCCACGCGCTATCCGCCGGCAGGGATCCGCGGCGTATCCGTTTCGCATCGCAGCAACATGTTTGGCACGGTGCCGGACTACTTCACCAGCATTAACGACAACATCACGGTGATGGTGCAAATCGAGAGCCAGCAGGGCGTTGATAACCTCGATGCGATTGCCGCAACCGACGGCATTGACGGCATATTTGTCGGGCCAAGCGATCTGGCCGCTGGCATGGGGCACCTCGGCAATGCCGGTCATCCGGAAGTACAGGCTGCCATTCGTCACATTTTTGAACGCGCAAAAGCCCACGGAAAATCCAGCGGCATTCTGGCGCCGGTCGAAGCCGATGCGCGCCGCTACATGGAATGGGGCGCGACCTTTGTGGCCGTTGGCAGCGACCTGGGTATTTATCGCGCAGGAACGCAGGCGCTGTGTGATCGCTTCACTAAGTGATCTCATCACATCAATAATCAGAGGACATTCGAATGAAAATTGGCTTTATTGGTTTAGGCATCATGGGCAAGCCTATGAGCAAAAACTTGCTCAAAGCAGGGTATGAACTGGTGGTCATGGACCGCAATCTTGATACCGTGGGCGAAATTGTTGCGCTGGGTGCCACCGCCGCTGACACGCCGAAAGCGGTCGCTGAACAGTCTGACGTGATCATTACTATGCTGCCAAATTCGCCTCAGGTGAAAGACGTGGCGCTGGGCGAAAATGGCCTGATCGAAGGCGCGCGTCCCGGGACGATTTTCATCGACATGAGTTCCATCGCACCGCTGGCCAGCCGTGAAATCAGCGAAGCGCTGGCAGCGAAACAAATTGCGATGCTGGATGCACCCGTCTCCGGCGGCGAACCAAAAGCCATCGACGGCACCATGTCGGTGATGGTTGGCGGTGATAAAGCCGTGTTCGATCATTGCTATGACATCATGAAGTCGATGGCGGGATCTGTGGTGCATACCGGCGACATCGGCGCGGGTAACGTCACTAAGCTGGCAAACCAGGTCATTGTTGCGCTCAACATTGCGGCAATGTCAGAAGCACTGGTGCTGGCCACCAAAGCGGGCGTCGATCCTAATCTGGTATTCCAGGCCATCCGGGGTGGACTGGCAGGCAGTACCGTTCTGGAAGCGAAAGCGCCGATGGTGATGGATCGCAATTTCAAACCGGGCTTCCGTATTGATTTGCACATCAAAGATTTAGCCAATGCACTCGACACCTCTCATGGCGTGGGTGCGCAACTGCCTCTGACCTCGCTGGTCATGGAAATGATGCAGGCTCTGAAAGCGGATGGTCACGGGCAATCTGACCATAGCGCCATTGCACGCTATTATGAAAACTTAGCGAAGGTTGAAGTTACCCGTTAGTCAGAGGTGGCCGCGCGGCCAGATGTACGTGAATCGTGCCGCGTTGCCCTTCCGGCAGAAAGCAAAACTGACAGGACGCTATTCCACAACGGCGCGTGCAGTTATGAAGGTAATGACTTTATGAAAATAGTGATCGCACCGGATTCATACAAAGAAAGTTTGTCTGCATTGGATGTGGCGAAGGCCATCGAAAGCGGATTTCGTGAGATTTTTCCTGAGGCGGAATACATTAAATTGCCGGTGGCCGACGGCGGTGAGGGAACGGTAGAAGCCATGGTCGCGGCGACCGGCGGACGCATCGTAAAAGTGAATGTTACCGGCCCGCTGGGCACACCGCTCGACGCGTTCTTCGGGCTTTCCGGCGACGAGAAAATCGCCTTTATCGAAATGGCGGCCGCCAGCGGGCTGGAAAGTGTCCCGGCGGCGCAGCGTAATCCCCTTAAAACCACTTCTTATGGCACAGGCGAACTGATCCATTCGGCACTCGACCATGGCGTCAAACACTGCATCATCGGTATCGGCGGCAGCGCCACCAATGACGGCGGGGCTGGCATGATGCAGGCGCTGGGCGCGAAGTTACTGACTCAGGAGGGTAAACCGATCGGCCAGGGCGGCGGTGAGCTGGAGAAACTGCATCACATTGATATCAGCGGGCTGGATCCGCGGATCAAAAAATGTCGCTTTGAAGTGGCGTGTGACGTGACCAATCCGCTGACCGGCAAAGACGGTGCGTCTGCCATCTTTGGCCCGCAAAAAGGCGCAACGCCTGAGATGATCGAGCAACTCGACGGTTATCTGCATCATTACGCCAGCGTGATCAAACAGGATTTGGGTATCGATGTTGAGCACGTTCCCGGCGCAGGCGCGGCCGGCGGTATGGGCGCAGCACTGTACGGATTCTGCGGCGCGGAATTGCGTCAGGGCATCGAGATCGTCACTGATGCGCTGGGGCTGGATGCGTTAGTGAAAGATGCCACGCTTGTGATCACCGGTGAAGGACGAATCGACAGCCAGAGCATCAACGGCAAGGTGCCGATCGGCGTGGCGCGGGTCGCCAAGCGTTATAACAAACCGGTGATCGGCATTGCGGGCAGCCTGACGAAAGATGTTGATGTGGTGTATGCACACGGGCTGGATGCGGTTTTCAGCGTGCTCTACAGTGTGTGTACGCTGGAAGATGCGCTGAAAAATGCCGCTGATAATCTGCGTAAATCAGCACGCAATATTGCCGCGACCATTAAGTTATCGCAAAAGCTCTGAAAGCTTATTTACAGTAAAAAATCAGCAACAATGCGTCATTAAAAAACCGGTGTTCAGGCCCAGCCTGCGCCGGTTTTTGTGTTTTATTCCCGACGATTTTACGTTAGTTTTTAGAATCAAATCGCAACGGGAACGTAGCCATGTCAGAGATTGATTTTTCGAAGCAACCGGTCAATACACACACTAAAGGTTTAGGGCCACTCAGCGCGGATGCCTGCATGGGCGATATTCGCCAGCAAGGCTGGAATATCCTGCGCGAGGACGTCAGCCTGCCGGTGGCAGTGCTGCTCGAGGAGAGAATCGAACACAATCTTTCGTGGATGCGTGAATTTATTCAGCGTTATCAGTTAAAACTCGCGCCACACGGCAAAACCACCATGAGCCCGGAGCTGTATAAGATGCAGCTGGAATTTGGCGCGTGGGGCATCACGCTGGCGACCGCGCCGCAGGTTAATGCCGCTTTTAAGCATGGCGTGCGCAAAGTCATCATGGCGAACCAGCTGATTGGCAAAGGCAATATGGCGATAATTGCCGGATTGCTGCGAGAGGATCCTGATTTCGAATTTTCCTGTGTGGTGGATTCTGCCGACAACGTTGATGCCCTCGGCCATTACTTCGCCAGCCAGCAACTGACGTTACGCATGATGTTTGAATACGGTATTCAGGGCGGGCGTACCGGTATCCGTACCGCAGAACAGGAAGCAGAAGTGCTGGCCGCGGTCAAACGCTGGCCGCAGTCTCTGGCGCTGATCGGTGTCGAGCTGTATGAAGGTGTCAGCAACGACGAAGCGGCGATCCGTGCATTTCTGCGCCACGTCGTCGCGCGTACTGAAGCGCTGGCGCAGGCAGGTGAATTCGCCGAACAACAGGTGATATTAACCGGTGCAGGTTCCGCCTGGTTTGATGTGGTGGCGGAGGAGTTAACGCGTGAGAGCCGCTATCTGGACTGCGATAAACGGTATCAGCTGGATGTGATTTTGCGTTCTGGTTGTTACGTCACGCACGACGTCGGCGCCTATCAGGCTGCACTGGAAAGAATGCAAACCAGTAATCCGGTGGCACGGGAAATGAACAGCAGCTTACAGCCTGCTTTGCAGGTCTGGGCGGCCGTGCAGTCATTGCCGGAGCCGGGCCGGGCGATTATCGCTTTCGGCAAACGTGACGCCGGCTACGACGCCGGATACCCGAAGGCCGCCGGTCATTTCCGTCCCCGCAGTGCAACACAGTCAGGCTATACCACCGTCGTACCAGCACCGGAAGACTGGAAGGTTTATGCGATGATGGATCAGCATGCGTTCATGTCGATCCCTGAAAATGCCGATTTGAAAGTCGGTGACATGCTGGTGTTCGACATTTGTCACCCCTGTCTGACATTCGACAAATGGCGTCAGCTGTTGCTGGTGAATGAACAGTGGGACGTGACCGGCGCAGTGACGACCTGGTTTTGACAGACGTTGACTACCTGTAAAAACGCCCGGACATTGCCGGGCGTTTTGTATGAAACGTTTAACCCTTCACCTACCTCGGTAAATACGCCACCGCAGCCCGTTTCACATTCTCAATCTCATCAAGCAATTCAAACCATTCCGGTTCCAGAGTTTCCACACCAACGCCCTGACGCAGTTGCTGTTCGATGTAATAGCACAGCTGTTTCAGGCGCGGGACGCCGCTGTAGCTGCAACTGCCGTGCAGTTTATGGATGAGCGCGAGGATATCGTCGTCGGTTTCACCTCTGGCGACGGCATCCACACGCACGGCGACCTGTGGCAGGAATTCCACCAGCATTTGCAGTAAATCCTGCGCCAGTGCAACTTTATTGGCGGACTGGCTTAACGCCAGTTGCCAGTCGAGCGTGTTGTTTGGCGCGAGATCTTCCTGCGTTTGCAGCGGAGAATCCTGCTGATTCTGATGAGAGTAATGGCGCGACAGGACGTTTTTCAACATGCCTTCGTCGATAGGTTTCGCCAGATAATCGTCCATACCCAGTTTGAGAAGCTGTTCACGTTCACCGCTCAATGAGTGGGCGGTGACCGCCACTACCGGCGTGCTGGCGTGGCGCGCCATCTGATGAATGATTTCGCTGGCACGAATGCCATCTATATCCGGCATCTGGATGTCCATCAAAATGATGTCCAGATCAGTGTGACGAGCCACTTCAATCGCTTCTTCACCGCTGTGACACAGCACGGTGGTTTCGACCAGCTCTTCCAGCAGCGCACCAATCAGTTTGAGGTTGGCCGGATTATCATCCACCGCCATTGCCGTGAGCGGCAGTCGTGCCGCTTTAGTCTCATCTGAACCGAGGATCCTCACTGCAGGTTGTTGCTCTTTCAACAACAATGGCAGCAGGCGGATGCTGGACATCGGTTTGATCAGGCACGCCTGCACTCCGCGGCGTTTGAGCTCTTCAGCCTCAACCTGGAACTGACTTGGCAGCGCCAGCAGCAGGTGCCGCGTCATGCTCAGCACGCGTTTTAACCGGTCGTCATAATCTGCCAGCGTCTGTTCTGGTTTGACCGGAATGCTGCACAGCATCATGTCGTAGTAGTTGTCCGGCAGTGCGGCAAGCGAGGTGCGATGCGTGACCTCAAGCGGTGTCGCCTGCAAAATTTCCATCGTAGCCTTGGCGGCGGCCGGGTTGGCTTCCACATAGGCCAGACGTTTACCCTCGAGGGAACTCATGGAAACCGGCGTCACATGGCGGTTTTCATTCAGCTCGAGCGTGACGTGGAACCAGAAAGTTGAACCGCGGTTGATCTGGCTGTAGAAGCTGATGTCGCCGCCCATCTCTTTGACCAGACGCTGGGTGATCACCAGACCTAATCCGGTGCCGCCGTGGCGGCGCGAAATGCTGGCATCGGCCTGACGGAAAGCCTGGAAAAGTTGCGATTGCTGCCGCTCTGAAATCCCGATGCCGGTGTCGTGGATCTGCACCTCCAGCTCGACCTGCAAATTGTTCTGCGAACGCAGCTCGACATTGATGTCGATGTTGCCGGATTCAGTGAACTTAATCGCATTTCCCAGCAAGTTAGTGACAACTTGCTGCATTCGCATCGGGTCGCCCAGCACGTTTTCTGGCACGTTGTTGTGCACGTTGAGCGTCAGTTCGAGGCCTTTGTCGTGCGCGGTATGTGCCAGCAGGATCACCACTTCATCGAGCATCTCATGCAGTGAGAAAGGAATGTGCTCCAGCACCAGTTTACCGGCTTCCAGCTTAGAGAAGTCCAGAACGTCATTGATGATGGTCAGCAGGTTATTTGCTGAACGTTCAATGGTTTGCAGATAATCAGCCTGCGTTGGCGACAGCGGAGTTTTGAGCGTCTGGCGGGTGAAACCAATCACGCCGTTGAGCGGGGTACGCAGCTCATGAGACATGTTGGCGAGGAATTCAGATTTGATACGCGCCGCTTCCTGAGCGCGCTTTTTCGCCAGATCCAGTTCGACGTTCTGGATTTCCATCTGCTCAAGCGTTTCCCGCAGATCGGACGTGGCCTGATCGATATTCTGCTGCACTTCTTCGTGGTACGCCGTCAGCGACATCGCCATCGAGTTGATGCCGTTTTTTAGCATACTCAGTTCGCCGGGCATGTTGCCTTCCACACGGCTGTCGAGTTGCCCGCGGCGGATGCGGTCAACGGTGTTGACCATGTTTCGGATAGGTCCGGTGACGTCGCGCATCAGGCGATAAGCGAACAGTGTGGCAATGCCCAGACACAGCAATAACAGCATGGTCGAGACAAAGGCCTCCTGATATTGCGCCAGCCGGACCGAGCTGAGATCTAACTCAACGGCGATATAACCCAGGGTATGCTCAGGAGACGAACTGAACGAGTCATCATCCGCCTCGGTATGATTCTCCGCCTGAACCGGGGTGCGCAGGATCAGCGAATCCCCGAAACGTGCCTGGGTCAGTTCGCGAGGGATATCTTTTACGCTTTTGACCTGCAGCGGGCTGCCTTCATGCAGGGAATTGGAGCTGGCGAACAACTTATTGTCGCCATCAAAAACGCTGATGCTGCGGACAATGTCTGAATGATTGCGGTGCAGACGGCTGATAAGGCGCTTCACCGGTTCACGCTCCCGGAACGTCATTCCGTATTCGCTCGCGACGGCCAGGGGTTCAATAATACTGGCTCCGGCGTCGATCAGCTGATTCTGCAACTCGTTGTATCGGTGAACCACAAAGAAGGTGCTGAGCAGCAAACCGATCATTAATGTCGGTGCCAGAATCAGGATCATCATCCGTGCGCGAAGGCTATATTTGGTCATGAGGTTCCAATGTGGGAGAATTACCTAAAGTAAGCTTAATAAACCAGCGTGCAATCGACAATAATGGCTCAATTCTACTCTCCGAACCGCCGTGTGACGACCCGGCAAACGATAACTGTGACCGCCACCGATCTTGATGCTTTCGGGCAGGGTGTTGCGCGTCATAACGGTAAAGCCGTGTTTGTTAGTGGCGTATTGCCCGGCGAGCAGGCGGAAGTGATTTTAACAGAAGATAAAAGTAAGTACGCCAAAGGGCGACTGAAACGTTTGCTGACCACCAGCGCCGACCGGGTAAAACCGGCGTGTCCGCACTATTCTGTCTGCGGAGGATGCCAGCAACAGCACGCCAGTGAAGCATTACAGCAGCGCAGCAAATCCGCCTCGCTGTTACGGCTGATCTCCCGGGAAACCGGTATTCAGCCCGAAGAGCAACCGGTGATCGCCGGTCCGCAATACGGTTACCGGCGCCGTGCGCGTCTCGGATTACAAATCGCCGGCGCGAAGCCAGGGCGAAAACCGGGAAACGGACCGCTGGTGATGGGTTTTCGTCAGGAAGGATCAAACGATCTGGTGGCGATCACCCGCTGTCCGGTACTGCGTCCGGAGCTTGAGCAACTGCTGGTGCCGGTGCAGGAATGTCTGGCGTCACTGACGGCGGCGAAGCGGCTGGGACATCTGGAAATGGTGCTGGCCGATAACGGCGCGCTGCTGGTGCTGCGCCATCTGGATCCGCTCAGCGAGGCGGATCGCGCGCGTCTTACCGCGTTTGCACAGCACCATCAGTTAACGCTGTTTCTGGCACCTGACAGCGAGACGCTGGAGCGTTTGCACGGCGACGCACCAACGTATCAGATTGATGGTCTTAACCTGACTTTCGGCCCGCGTGATTTTATTCAGGTTAATGACGCCGTGAACCAGCAAATGGTGGCACAGGCGCTGGAATGGCTGACGCTAACGCCAGAAGATCGCGTGCTGGATTTGTTTTGCGGCATGGGAAATTTCACCCTTCCGCTGGCAAAAAGAGCTAAGCGGGTTGTCGGAGTTGAAGGTGTTGCTACACTGGTGGCGAATGGGCAAGATAATGCCCGAAATAACGGATTAGAAAATGCGTCATTCTTCCACGAAAATCTGGAGGACGACGTCAGTCAGCAACCCTGGGCGGCACAAGGCTTCAATAAAGTCTTGCTGGATCCTGCACGGGGTGGTGCGGCGGGCGTGATGGCGCATATCGTAAAGCTTGCTCCGCAGCGCGTGGTGTATGTGTCCTGTAATCCCACGACATTGGCTCGGGACAGTAAAATTTTGTTGGAGGCGGGTTATCGGTTGGCTCAGGTTCGTATGCTGGATATGTTTCCGCACACCGGGCACCTTGAATCGATGGCTCTGTTTATCAACCCATCTGACACCGGGGTTGTGTCAGACACGTAGGGAGAGGGTATGGTTGCGGTAAGAAGTGCACATCTGAACACGGCTGGCGAGTTTGCGCTCGACGACTGGATTAACAGTTTGGGGCTGTCCAGCCAGCAGTCATGTGACCGTTTAGCCGAAACCTGGCGCTACTGCGAGCAGCAAACGCAGGGCCATCCGGACGCGTCGCTCTTATTGTGGCGCGGTCTTGAGATGGTAGAAATCCTCTCGACCCTCAGTATGGACAACGACAGTATGCGTGCCGCGCTGCTGTTCCCGCTGGTCGATGATGGCATCATTGATGAAAACACGCTGACGGAGCAGTTCGGTAAAGGCATTACCGATCTGGTGCACGGCGTGCGTGATATGGATGCCATCCGCCAGCTGAAAGCCACGCAAAATGACTCCATGGCCTCCGAGCAGGTGGACAACGTCCGCCGTATGCTGCTGGCGATGGTGGAAGATTTCCGCTGCGTGGTGCTGAAACTTGCCGAACGTATTGCGCATCTGCGTGAAGTGAAAGACGCGCCGGAAGAAGAGCGCGTACTGGCGGCAAAAGAATGTACCAACATCTATGCGCCGCTGGCTAATCGCCTCGGTATCGGCCAGCTCAAATGGGAGCTGGAAGATTTCTGCTTCCGCTATCTGCATCCTGATGAATACAAACGCATTGCCAAACTGTTGCATGAGCGTCGAATCGACCGTGAACAGTACATCGATGATTTTGTGTCCACCGTGAAAAATGCGATGGGCGAAGAAGGCATCAAAGTTGATGTCTATGGCCGGCCGAAACACATCTACAGCATCTGGCGCAAGATGCAGAAAAAATCCCTGTCCTTTGACGAACTGTTCGACGTGCGCGCCGTGCGCATCGTGGTGGAACGTTTACAGGATTGCTACGCCGCGTTAGGGATTGTGCACACCCATTTCCGCCATCTGCCGGATGAGTTCGACGATTACGTCGCCAACCCGAAACCGAACGGTTATCAGTCGATTCACACCGTGGTGTTAGGGCCGCGCGGTAAAACGCTGGAAGTGCAAATCCGTACCCGTCAGATGCATGAAGATGCCGAACTGGGCGTCGCGGCGCACTGGAAATACAAAGAAGGCACCGCCGTGGTGGGTGGTCGCAGCGGTGGCTACGAAGGCCGCATTGCGTGGCTGCGTAAACTTATCGCGTGGCAGGAAGAGATGGCTGATTCGGGCGAAATGCTCGACGAAGTTCGCAGCCAGGTCTTTGATGATCGCGTTTACGTGTTTACGCCAAAAGGCGATGTCATCGACCTGCCAATGGGCTCCACGCCGCTCGATTTTGCGTATCACATCCACAGTGATGTCGGGCACCGCTGTATCGGGGCAAAAATCGGCGGGCGCATTGTGCCGTTTACCTATCAGTTGCAAATGGGCGATCAGATTGAAATCATCACCCAGAAGCATGCGAACCCAAGCCGTGACTGGCTGAACCCGAGCCTCGGTTACGTGACGACCAGCCGCGGGCGGTCGAAGATCCAAAACTGGTTCCGTAAACAGGATCGCGACAAAAATATTATTGCCGGTAAGCAGATCCTCGACGACGAACTGGATCGTATGGATATCAGCATCAAAGATGCCGAGAAACTGCTGCTGCCGCGCTATAACGTCAACTCGCTGGACGAAGTGCTGGCCGCCATTGGCAACGGCGATATCCGCATCAACCAGATGGTCAACTTCTTGCAATCGCAGCTGAAAAAGCCGAGTGCGGAAGAGCTGGATAAAGAGGCGATGCGTCAGCTGACGCAGAAAACCACACCGGCTCCACAGCGTAACGGCAGTAAAGATAACGGACGCGTGGTGGTGGAAGGCGTGGGCAATCTGATGCACCACATTGCGCGCTGCTGCCAGCCGATTCCGGGCGACGAAATCGTCGGCTACATCACGCAGGGACGGGGGATTTCTATCCACCGCGCCGATTGTGATCAGCTGGAAGATTTGCGTCTGAACGCCCCTGAGCGCGTGGTTGACGCCGTCTGGGGCGAAAGCTACTCCAGCGGCTATTCTCTGGTTGTGCGTGTCGTGGCGAACGATCGCAGCGGCCTGCTGCGTGACATCACCACCATTCTTGCCAACGAGAAGGTGAACGTGCTCGGCGTCGCCAGCCGCAGTGATACCAAACAGCAACTGGCGACCATCGACATGGATATCGAGATCTACAATCCGCAGGTTCTGGGGCGCGTGATCGCCAAACTGAACCAACTGCCGGATGTCATCGACGCCAAACGCCTGCACGGCAACTGATCGTATAAACGTAAAGGCCCGCCCGTCGGGCCTTTTTCATTCCTGCTTTGGCATACCCCTTTTTAAAACGGACAGATCTCATGACCGAATCACCCCTGCAACGCTTACTCACCATCATGAAAACCCTGCGCGACCCGGCGGCAGGTTGCCCGTGGGATAAAGAACAAACCTTCGAGACTATCGCCCCGTATACGCTGGAAGAAACTTACGAAGTGCTGGATGCCATCGCGCGTAAGGATTATGACGATGTGCGTGATGAACTGGGCGATTTGCTGTTTCAGGTGGTGTTTTACGCCCAAATGGGCAGCGAGCAGGGGTTGTTTGGCTTCGACGATATCTGCAACGCAATCTCGGATAAACTCGAGCGCCGTCATCCGCAAATCTTTGGTGGCGAGGCTGCATGGTCAAAAGACGCCAGCAGCAAAGACGTTCTGGTGAAATGGGAAGCGCGCAAGGCGCTGGAGCGGGCGGACAAATCACTGCATTCGGCGCTCGACGATATTCCATCCGCACTGCCTGCGCTGATGAAAGCGCACAAAATTCAGAAGCGTTGCTCAAACGTGGGCTTCGACTGGACCACGCTCGGCCCGGTGCTGGATAAAGTCTATGAAGAAATCGATGAAGTGATGTTTGAAGCGCGCCAGGCGGTGATCGACGAAGAAAAACTCGGTGAGGAAATCGGCGATTTGCTGTTCGCGACGGTTAACCTTTCCCGCCATTTGGGTCACAAGGCAGAAGATGCGCTGCAAGCCGCTAACCGTAAGTTCGAGCGTCGTTTCCGTCAGGTTGAAAACATCATCCGCGAGCAGGGGCTGAGCATGGAAGACGCGACCTTAGAGCAGATGGAAGCCGCGTGGCAGCAGGTAAAGCAGGGTGAAGCGGTAAAACCTGTGCTCTGACTTTGATCGGCGACAAGATCTGCCGTTGCTGAAACGGTTAAGCTCAACGGCATTCGGCAGATAAAAGCCTGATCTGAGAGCATTAAAGTACAACAAACTGAAATCTAAGATGTTTTACGGATGGATGAGAGTCACCACACAATTTTAATCGCTAACTGGTTGTTTTTGAAAGACTGAGAGAATGTGACCTGCAGGATTAACTCTTCTGAACTGACGCTGAGGAAAACGATGATGGGCAGCAAAACGTTTATTTGTGGCGCACACAAGGTTCCGGTATACTGTTTTCCCGTCTTGGTTACTCCATCATCTTTAAACCTAACCTCTCAGGTTCAGCATGACAACTAATTATATTTTTGTGACCGGCGGGGTCGTATCCTCTCTGGGTAAAGGCATTGCCGCAGCCTCTCTGGCGGCTATTCTCGAAGCCCGTGGCCTCAACGTGACTATGATGAAACTGGACCCGTATATCAACGTGGATCCCGGTACCATGAGCCCGACCCAACACGGCGAAGTCTTCGTTACCGAAGATGGCGCTGAAACGGATCTGGACCTTGGTCACTACGAGCGCTTCATTCGTACCAAAATGACCCGTCGTAACAACTTCACCACTGGCCGTATTTATTCCGACGTGCTGCGCAAAGAGCGCCGCGGCGACTATCTCGGCGCGACCATTCAGGTTATCCCGCACATCACCAATAACATCAAAGAACGCATCATCGAAGGCGGCGAAGGCCATGATGTGGTGCTGGTGGAAATCGGCGGTACCGTGGGTGATATCGAATCCCTGCCGTTCCTGGAAGCGATTCGTCAGATGGCCGTTGACGTGGGCCGTGAGCACACGCTGTATATGCATCTGACGCTGGTGCCGTACATGGCGGCTGCCGGTGAAGTCAAAACCAAACCGACTCAGCACTCCGTCAAAGAGCTGCTGTCCATCGGGATCCAGCCTGACGTGCTGATTTGCCGTTCCGATCGCGCAGTGCCTGCGAACGAACGTGCGAAAATCGCTCTGTTCTGTAACGTGCCAGAAAAAGCGGTTATTTCTCTTAAAGATGTTGATTCCATTTATAAAATCCCGGCCCTCTTGAAATCTCAGGGTCTGGACGACTATATTTGTAAGCGTTTTAACCTGAATGCGCCGGAAGCGAATCTTTCCGAGTGGGAGCAGGTGGTTTACGAAGAAGCGAACCCGGGTGGTGAAGTCACTATCGGGATGGTCGGTAAGTATATTGAGCTGCCAGACGCCTATAAGTCTGTGATTGAAGCGCTCAAACACGGCGGCCTGAAAAATCGTCTCACCGTGAACATTAAACTTATCGACTCTCAGGATGTCGAAACCCGTGGTGTTGAAGTGCTCAAAGGCCTGGACGCTATCCTTATCCCAGGTGGCTTCGGCTACCGTGGTGTTGAAGGCAAAGTGGCCACCGCCCGTTATGCGCGTGAAAACAACATTCCTTATCTGGGCATTTGTCTGGGTATGCAGGTGGCACTGATGGAGTTCGCCCGCAATGTGGTGGGTATGGAAAATGCCAACTCCACTGAATTTGTGCCAGACTGTAAATTCCCTGTGGTGGCGCTGATCACCGAATGGCGAGATGAAGACGGTAACGTTGAAGTACGTACCGAAGACAGTGATTTAGGCGGCACCATGCGCGTTGGCGGGCAGCAATGTCACCTGAGCGATGGCAGCCTGGTTCGTGAGATGTACGGCGAACCGACAATAGTTGAACGTCATCGTCACCGTTACGAAGTAAACAATATGCTGCTCAAACCTATCGAAGCCGCAGGTTTACGCGTAGCCGGTCGCTCTGGCGATAAGCAACTGGTGGAAATCATCGAGCTGCCAAATCATCCATGGTTTGTGGCTTGCCAGTTCCATCCAGAATTTACGTCTACGCCGCGTGATGGTCATCCGCTGTTTGCAGGCTTCGTGAAGGCTGCCGGTGAGTATCAGAAGCGTCAGGTAAAATAAAATACCGGGGAAGTGGTGCGGGGCAGACTGCCTGGGATCACTTGTCCGAAGCTTTAGTTAACTTGTACTGAGGAAATCCTAATGTCCAAAATCGTTAAAGTCATCGGTCGTGAAATCATCGACTCCCGTGGTAACCCGACCGTAGAAGCTGAAGTTCATCTGGAAGGCGGTTTCGTTGGTCTGGCTGCTGCACCATCTGGTGCTTCTACTGGTTCCCGCGAAGCGCTGGAACTGCGTGACGGTGACAAATCCCGTTTCCTGGGCAAAGGCGTACTGAAAGCCGTTGCTGCTGTTAACGGTCCAATTGCTCAGGCAGTAATGGGTAAAGACGCGAAAGACCAGGCTAACATCGACAAGATCATGATCGATCTTGACGGTACTGAGAACAAATCTCAGTTCGGTGCTAACGCGATTCTGGCTGTTTCCCTGGCTGCTGCTAAAGCGGCGGCTGCCTCTAAAGGTCTGCCACTGTACGCTCATATCGCAGAACTGAACGGCACCCCAGGCAAATATTCTATGCCACTGCCTATGATGAACATCATCAACGGCGGCGAACACGCTGATAACAACGTTGATATTCAAGAGTTCATGATCCAGCCTGTTGGCGCGAAAACGCTGAAAGAAGCCATCCGTATGGGTTCTGAAGTTTTCCACACCCTGGCTAAAGTTCTGAAATCTAAAGGCATGGGTACTGCTGTTGGTGACGAAGGTGGCTATGCGCCAAACCTGGGTTCTAACGCAGAAGCACTGTCTGTGATCGCGGAAGCGGTTAAAGCAGCAGGCTACGAACTGGGCAAAGACATCACTCTGGCGATGGACTGCGCAGCATCTGAATTCTACAAAGATGGCAAATACGTTCTGGCTGGCGAAGGCAACAAAGCCTTCACTTCTGAAGAGTTCACTCACTTCCTGGAAGACCTGACCAAACAATACCCAATCGTTTCTATCGAAGACGGTCTGGACGAATCTGACTGGGATGGTTTCGCATACCAGACTAAAGTGCTGGGCGACAAAATCCAGCTGGTGGGCGACGACCTGTTCGTTACCAACACCAAGATCCTGAAAGAAGGTATCGATAAAGGCATCGTTAACTCCATCCTGATCAAATTCAACCAGATCGGTTCACTGACCGAAACTCTGGCTGCGATCAAAATGGCGAAAGACGCGGGCTACACTGCCGTTATCTCTCACCGTTCAGGCGAAACTGAAGATGCAACCATCGCTGACCTGGCTGTGGGTACTGCTGCCGGCCAGATCAAAACAGGTTCTATGAGCCGTTCTGACCGTGTAGCTAAATACAACCAGCTGATCCGTATCGAAGAAGCGCTGGCTGCACAAGGCACACCTGCACCGTTCAACGGTCTGAAAGAAGTGAAAGGCCAGTAATTACTGCCCTGTAAACTCTTTCTAAAAACCCGCTTCGGCGGGTTTTTTTATGCCTGAAAGGTCCCGCAACAGAAATCTGCCATACTCATTTACAGCTCAGGTTTGGTCCCACAGGTCTTATCTGTGATAATGCGCGCTGATTTTTTAGAGATGACTGAGAAAAAGATGCAGTACCCGATAAATGAGATGTTCGAAACCCTGCAAGGGGAAGGTTATTTTACCGGCGTGCCGGCGATTTTTGTACGCCTGCAAGGCTGTCCGGTGGGGTGCAGCTGGTGCGACACCAAACACACCTGGGATAAAATTGCCGATCGGGAAGTCGATATGCAGCGCATTCTGGTCAAAACGGAAGAGAGCGATGCATGGGGCAATGCGACCTCCGAGCAGTTGCTGGACATCATTGTGCAGCAAGGCTACACCGCACGCCATATCGTGATCACCGGCGGCGAGCCGTGTATTTATGATCTGATGCCATTGACGATGCTGCTGGAGAAGAACGGGTTCAGCTGCCAGATTGAAACCAGCGGTACGCATGAAGTGCGTTGTTCGGTGAATACCTGGGTGACCGTTTCGCCAAAAGTGAATATGCGCGGAGGCTATGACATTCTGCCGCAGGCACTGAAACGTGCTGATGAAGTGAAACATCCGGTGGCGCGTCAGCGTGATATCGACGCTCTGGATACGTTGCTGGAAACACTGACTGACAGCAAAGCGCGAATTATCGCCCTGCAACCGATCAGCCAAAAAGAAGAAGCCACCAGACTTTGCATCGCGACCTGCATTGCAAGGAACTGGCGGCTGTCGATGCAGACGCACAAATACTTAAACATCGCATAACGTGCGATGTTTATTCGCCGCGGTAAACGCAGCCCGCAGTGCAGGTTTCTTTCACTCGCACGGCGCTGAGTAAAGGTAACTTCGGTTTCATCTCGTTCCAGATCCACGCGGCCAGCACTTCGCTGGTCGGGTTTTCTAATCCCGGAATATCGTTCAGATTGTAGTGATCGAGACGTTCCAGCGTTGGATTGAACGCGGCTTTCAGATCGGCGAAATCCATTACCCAGCCGGTATACGGATCCACTTCACCGGTGATTTCTAAACGCACGGTGAAAGAGTGGCCGTGCAACCGTCCGCATTTATGTCCGGCAGGCACATGCGGCAAATGGTGGGCGGCTTCGAACTGAAAATCTTTAAATAATGTGGTGGTCATGAGGCAGTCTCGTTGCTCGAAAAAACGCGGCATAGTACCGGAATACCGCCCTGCGTGCCATGACTTCACTGCGCTTTTCTTCACCAAATCATGACTTTTACTGCCTTTACACTGCCAGCGTTACTGGCATACAGTGAGCCGGTAGAAACTAACCTGTTGAGATAGTGAATGATTACTGTGCTTCGTTGCGCTGTCCTGGCGCTGTTTATCTCTGCTGGCGTTCAGGCACAAACCGCCTCGCCCGAACAGGTTCCTGCGCCCGCGGTGGCGAAAACCGTTCACCCCGAGGTGAAAGCGCCGGTGGCGGCGAAAGTGTCAGTGACGTTTCCGCCGGGCGCTGGCGTGATGCATATTCCTCTGGCGCAAAGCAAAAAGACGCTGGAAGTATTTACCTATCAGCCCGCCGGTGCAGACGAAACCACGCCTGTCGTGATGGTCATGACTGGTGTCGATCGCAATGCGGCCACGTATCGTAATGACTGGATGACCGTGGCCGATCAGTATCATTTGCGGGTTGTGGTGCCGCATTTCAGCGAGCAGGATTTTCCGGGTGCTGGGGGTTACAACCTCGGTAATCTGGTGGACAGCAAAACCCACCACCGCCAGCCGAAATCCCAGTGGGCATTCAGTATTGTCGACAACATTTTTACCACGCTGCAAAAGCAGGGTGTGACCAGCCAGAAGCAATACTATCTGTTTGGCAACAGTGCGGGCTGCCAGTTTGTACACCGAATGCTGACGTTGTTACCGCAGCCAAATGTCAAAGCGGCGGTGTGCGCGGCGGCAGGGTGGTGGACTCTGCCCGATACCGATCAGCGCTGGCCCTACGGCCTGCGTGAGGCACCGGTCGCGGTCAGTCAGCAGCAACTGGACGATTACTTCGCCAAACCGGTGCTGATTGCTGTGGGTGCAGAAGATGACGATCCGGAAAATCATCTGTTGCGTAAATCCAAGCAGGCCATGGCGCAGGGTGCCAACCGTCTGGATCGTGCCGAGAGCTATTTCACGACTTCCCAGCAACGGGCTGAGCAAAATAACACGCCATTTAACTGGCACTTTGTTGATCTCTCTGACGTCGGGCACAGCGGCAGTAAGATGTCGGTTTTCGCCGCCGGACAGTTTGCCTGGTTCGAGCAGCACAACGCCTTCCATCTCTGATGTGTGGTTAATGAGAAAAATTCATCACCCCGCTTTGGCGGGGTTTTTCTTTATCTATCCGGCACTTTGCTGAGTACCTGAAAAGTGTGCGGGAATTTTTTTAGCGATTTCAGTGCGATAAAAATCTTCACTTACCAGTTTTTCCGCTAGAACTTACCTCTAAATGCTCTTAGTCCTTTTGGTTATTTATTATTTCCATCACTTCTTTAATTGTTATCATCCGCCTCGTTAACCTTACAAACAATAAAGGTCTTTCCTGCGCGCTCGTTGAACCGCAAAGGGCGCCAAAAGCGTAAAAGGCCGGATTGATGACTGGCTTCTGCATAAGGGAATTCGTACCGCGATGACGACTCAGGCTCCTCCAAATTCACTGCTCCCGCTGACCCCCGAGCAAATGACCCGCCTTCAATCGGCGACGGGTGACTTCTCACCCACTCAGATGGCCTGGCTCTCCGGTTATTTCTGGGGAAGGGTAAACCAGCAACCTGACGTGGTTTCTGCGCCGGTTTCCGCCCCGGCAGCGGCGTCGATCACCTTGATCTCCGCATCGCAAACCGGCAATGCCCGCCGCGTTGCTGAGCAACTGCGTGACGATTTGATCGCCGCGAAGCTGAACGTCAATCTGGTGAACGCCGGTGACTACAAATTCAAGCAAATTGGACAGGAAAAACTGCTGCTGATCGTGGCCTCCACGCAAGGCGAAGGCGAGCAGGCGGAAGAAGCCGTCGCGCTGCATAAATTCCTGCAATCCAAAAAAGCGCCGCAAATGAAAGATACCGCCTTTGCGGTGTTTGCACTGGGCGATACGTCTTACGAATTCTTCTGTCAGGCCGGTAAAGACTTTGATACCCGCCTGGGGGAGCTGGGCGCAGAGCGGTTGTTAGACCGCGTGGATGCCGACGTTGAGTACAAAGACGTGGCGCAGGAGTGGCGCAAGCGCATAGTCGATGTATTGAAACAACGCGTACCGGCTGACGTTTCTGCACAGCCTGCGCCGACGCTGGCGGGCAGTGTGAATCAGGTCGACAGCAGCCCTTACACTAAAGAGTTGCCGCTGACGGCGACCCTCGCGGTAAACCAGAAAATTACCGGTCGGGATTCTGATAAAGACGTCCGTCATCTGGAAATTGATCTGGGTGATTCCGGTTTGCGCTACCAGCCAGGCGATGCGCTGGGCATCTGGTTTGAAAACGATCCGCAGCTGGTGCAGGAAATCGTCGAGCTGTTGTGGCTGAAAGGCGATGAAACCGTTGAAGTGAATGATAAAAAACTGTCGCTTTCAGAAGCCCTGCAACACCACATTGAACTGACCCAGAACACCACGCCTATCATTGAGAAATACGCCGGTCTGTGTCGTGATGAACAACTGACCGGTTTACTGGCGGACAAATCTGCGCTTCAGCACTACGCACAGACCGTGCCGTTCGTCGATATGGTGCGCCGCGCGCCGACTGAGCTGGATGCTCAACAGCTGGTGGATTTACTGCGTCCGCTGACGCCGCGCCTCTATTCCATTGCCTCTTCGCAGGCGGAAACCGAATCTGAAGTCCATATTACCGTTGGCGTGGTGCGCTACGATATCGATGGCCGTCCGCGTTCTGGCGGTGCATCCGGTTATCTGGCGGATCGTCTGGAAGAAGATGGCGAACTGAAAGTGTTTATCGAGCACAACGACAACTTCCGCCTGCCAGCCAATCCTGAAACGCCGGTCATTATGATTGGTCCGGGTACCGGCATCGCGCCGTTCCGCGCCTTTATTCAGCAGCGTGATAACGATGGCGCCACTGGCAAAAACTGGCTGTTCTTTGGTAACCCGCACTTTACCGACGATTTCCTTTATCAGGTGGAATGGCAGCGTTACGTGAAAGACGGCCTGCTGACCCATATCTCTCTGGCATGGTCACGCGATCAGGCTGAAAAAGTTTACGTACAGGACAAACTGCGCGAGCAAGGTGCGGAAGTCTGGCAATGGTTGCAGGAAGGCGCGCACGTGTATGTCTGTGGTGACGCTAACCGTATGGCGAAGGACGTCGAGCAGGCGTTACTGGAGATCATCGCAGAATATGGCGTGATGGATCTGGAAACCGCCGACGAATACCTCAGTGAGCTGCGCCTGGATCGCCGTTATCAGCGCGACGTGTATTAACGAATTTGAGCAATGAGCGAAAACCTTATGAGCAATAAGTTGTGGAGTGAACTCAATCCCGGTCCGGGCCCGTTAATCGTCGACGCCCCGCTGGCTGACGCCGAGCGCCTGAAAAAGGAAAGCAATTTCCTGCGCGGAACCATCACAGAAGATTTAAAAGACGGCCTGACTGGCGGTTTTAACGGTGACAACTTCCTGTTAATCCGTTTCCACGGCATGTATCAGCAGGATGACCGTGATATCCGTGCCGAACGTGCCGAGCAAAAACTGGAGCCGCGTCATGCCATGATGCTGCGCTGCCGTTTGCCGGGCGGGGTGATGACGCCTGCGCAGTGGCTGGGCATCGACAAATTCGCCGATGACAGCACGATTTACGGCAGCATCCGTATCACGAACCGTCAGACATTCCAGTTCCACGGCATTCTTAAGCCGAACGTCAAACCCGTGCATCAGCTGCTGAACAAGCTGGGTCTGGATGCGCTGGCGACCGCCAACGACGTTAACCGTAACGTGTTGTGTACGTCGAATCCGGTGGAGTCAGAACTGCATCAGGAAGCGTATCAGTGGGCGAAGAAAATCTCCGAACACCTGCTGCCGCGCACTCGGGCTTACGCCGAAGTGTGGCTGGATCAGGAAAAAGTCGAAACTACCGACGAAGAGCCGATCCTCGGCGCAACCTATTTACCGCGTAAATTCAAAACCACCGTGGTGATCCCGCCGCAAAATGATGTGGATCTTCACGCTAACGATCTGAACTTCGTGGCAATTGCCGACAACGGCAAACTGGTCGGCTTCAACGTGCTGGTCGGCGGCGGGCTTTCTATCGCACACGGCGATAAAGCCACATACGCGCGCACCGCCAGCGAGCTGGGCTTTATTCCGCTGGAGAATACGCTGGCCGTGGCCGAAGCGGTGGTCACCACGCAGCGCGACTGGGGTAACCGTACTAACCGTAAAAACGCCAAAACCAAATACACCCTGGAACGCGTGGGTGTGCCGGTATTCAAAGCCGAAGTTGAAAAACGCGCCGGGATTCAGTTTGCGGATATCCGCCCTTATGAATTCACCGGTCGCGGCGATCGCATCGGTTGGGTTAAAGGCATCGACAAACAATGGCACCTGACGCTGTTTATCGAAAATGGCCGTATTCTCGATTATCCGGGCAAGCCGCTGAAAACCGGTCTGGCAGAAATTGCTAAGATCCATAAAGGCGATTTCAGGCTTACTGCTAACCAGAACCTGATCGTGGCGGGTGTTTCGGAAAAAGACAAAGACGCGATCGAAACGCTGGCGCGTAATCACGGCCTGATCGACGACGGTGTCACCGAGCAGCGCAAAAACTCGATGGCCTGCGTGTCTTATCCGACCTGTCCGCTGGCGATGGCAGAAGCAGAACGCTTCCTGCCGGAATTTGTGACCAAAGTCGAAGATATCATGCATGGCCACGGCGTAGGCGATGAACATATCGTTCTGCGCGTCACCGGGTGCCCTAACGGTTGCGGGCGTGCATTGCTGGCTGAGATCGGTTTAGTCGGCAAAGCGATGAACCGCTACAACCTGCATCTTGGCGGCAACCGTGCGGGTACGCGCATTCCGCGTATGTACCGCGAAAATATTTCTGATACAGAGATCCTGAGCATCATCGATGAGCTGGTGGGTCGCTGGGCAAAAGAGCGCGAAACAAACGAAGGCTTCGGCGACTTTGTGATCCGCGCAGGCATCATCAGGCCGGTGCTCGATCCGGCTCGTGATTTTTACGATTAAGTACGACGACTTATCGGAGACGCTATGAGTTTACTCAGTCTTGCGCAATTGAATGAGTTACCGAAATCCGGGCAGGCGATGGCGCTGGCGGAAATTAACGTCAGCCTCGAAAAGCTGTCGGCACAGGAGCGTGTGCAATGGGCGCTGGAAAACATGCCCGGCGAATTCGCGCTTTCCTCCAGTTTCGGCATTCAGGCGGCAGTTTGTCTGCATCTGGTGACTCAGCAGAAATCCGATATTCCGGTGATCCTTACCGATACCGGTTATCTGTTTCCGGAAACTTATCAGTTCATCGATACGCTCACTGAACAGCTGAACCTGAATCTGCAGGTGTTCCGCGCAGAACAGTCAGCCGCGTGGCAGGAAGCGCGCTACGGTAAGCTTTGGGAGCAGGGCGTAGAAGGGATCGAACAGTACAATCAGATCAACAAAGTTGAGCCGATGAACCGTGCGATTCAGCAACTCGGCGTGCAGACCTGGTTCGCTGGTCTGCGCCGTGAGCAGTCTGGCAGCCGTGCGCATCTGCCGGTGCTGGCCGTTCAGCGCGGGGTGTTTAAGCTCCTGCCGATTATCGACTGGGACAATCGTCAGATTTTCCAATATCTGAAAGACAACGGTCTGAGTTATCACCCGCTCTGGGATCAGGGCTATCTTTCCGTGGGTGACACCCATACCACGAAAAAGTGGGAAGAAGGGATGAAGGAAGAAGACACGCGCTTCTTTGGTCTGAAACGTGAATGCGGCCTGCACGAATAATCTTTCGCTGCATCTTTCCCAATAAAAAAACGGACGCTTATGGCGTCCGTTTTCAATTGCACGGCCAGTAAAAAGTCAGGCGTGTTTTGCCGGTTTCGCCAGCGCTTTCAGCAGCGGGAACAATACTTTCACACTGTCTCTGGCGCGCTTGTCGATGCGCCCAGGTAACACGCTGTCGAGATATTGCAGATTATCAAACTGGCTCTGATACCGTGCAGTGCCCAGCGGGAAATGGCTGCTGATCGCCCGTTGCTGGACGCCGTCTTTTTTACCCAGCGCGTAATTGGTGGCAGTGACATTCAGCAGCGGCAGACGCGCATCGTCCAGCGCCTGTAAACCTTCACAGCAATGTGCCCCTGCATGACTTTCCGCCGGGATCCCCAGACTGTGGGCAATATTAATTGCCCGCACGCGGGTCAGTTTAGCCACCGCCGCCGAGGTGTTCACCCCGCTGTTGAAATACAACTTATCGCCGGTGATCAGTGAATCCAGATTGATCACCAGCAGCGTATTTTTCTTCTCTTCGGCACTCATCCGCTTAATAAAGTCTTCTGCGCCTTTCGCCCCGGTTTCTTCGGCACTCAGCGCGACAAAACGCAGGCTGTAATGCGTCGGGATGGCTTCCATCCGCTCGGCCAGCTCCATCATCACGCCGATGCCGGACGCATTGTCATCGACACCCTGCAACGTCAGGCCGCCAAGGTTGTGATTGGTATCGGCGTCACTTTGCGGCATATAGGTGTCGAAATGGGCCATCACAATGATTTGCTGTGGCACTTCACCGGCGCGCGCGGCGATCACCGATGTGGCATGAAGGGTGTGCCAGTCCTGCTTGCCATCGTTACTGGTGTAGAGATAACGGGTATCGAAACCGCGCAGATTGCTCTGGTAACCGAATTTAGTAAATTGCTGATTCAGATATTCGGCGGCGATTAGCTCCGCCGGACTGCCTGCCATCCGCCCCGGAAAATAGGTGGCGATATGACGAATTTGCTGACTGGCAATTTTGCCCATCGGGGGAAGCGGCGCAGTGGCCGCCAGCGCATGGCCCATACCGGCGCAGCTCAGGCCTAAAGCCAGCAGCGACAGCTTCATGCGTAAGAAAGAAAACATAGCCAAAAATCCTTGTAAATTGGTCAGGGTGACCGGAAGGCAATCAAAGCAGCAGGCCGCGCGTGGCGGTCTTACAGGGCGGATAGTATGCGATTGTGTGAGCCAATAGACAATTTCCCAAATCCGAAATCGCTCTTTTTGTCGCGACCGCCATAGGCGAAAGGGTCATGAAAAATATTCAGGCAGAGAAAAATCCCGCAAGACCGAGCGCCGCCTGGCGCTCTATATTCCATTTAGTAACTAATAGTTCTTTTGCAGCTAACTCAGCCATTGCAGCTTTAAGTAACACATCAACTATGCTTCCTAAATTACAACTTGCATTTATCGGCTCGAAATCATACGCCGGGGCCGTTCGCTCGGTAGTTGAAGCTAAAGGCGGTAAATTCTTGCACTCCACACCAAATGGCTCCTAAATAGCGACAAGGCCGCTGGCTTGACCGGCGACAGTCGGCCATAGCTGTCGGTCGTGACAAGCAGAAATCGGCCAAGAGCGGACGTTGTCGCTATAGGTGATGAATTACGGGATCAGGCTGTGCAGAGAAAAAGCAATTAGCAACATCCCGCCCGCAATGTTGACGTATTTTTTGAGCATAAATGGGTTGGTTTTTTTTACTGAAAAGATCAGTGTTTGGCTAACAGCGTAAAGCCAAACGCTCATAACGACTACATGTACTGATGCCAGTGTCAGATAGTTGCAAACACCTCCCTGTGCCCCTGCGAACTGCGAAACGACTGTCAGATAGAAAATGATGGCTTTAGGATTCAAAACATTCGCTATCCAGGCCTCTCTTAAAGTCACCGAATGCTTCGTATCAGCAAACCCTTCTGGGTTTGCCCTTATGCCGTTGCGTATAAGCATCGCTCCTAACCAGAGCAGATAGGCAGTTCCGAACAATTTCAACACAGCAAAAATTGCTGGAGAAGATATGAGCACAGCGGTAATACCAAACCCTATGAGAACTGCATGGGTATAAATGCCCAAAGCTGTTCCGGCAAGAGTCCTGAACAGCCCTTTGTGACCGCCTGCCAGAGCACCGCTCATAACAAGAGTGAAACTTGCTCCGGGGGACAGTGCAACAGGGAGTAGTGCTGGCATAAACCCAAGAAGGTTTAGATCCATAGATTTTTGATAGTCATTGACGCTCTACTGTATTGCCAGTCAAGGCGCTTCGAGAATGTTGTATTTAACACAATGAAAACATATAGCCGCCATGAATGAAAGGTCGGCTCCTCGCTCTCGTCAGACCTTCAGCGTCAGGTGTTTTGTCTGCTGTGTGCCAAAAGCGGACATCAAATCATGCTATCAACATAAATGATGGTTTAGTAAAACCTCAAAGAAGTTAACCGGAGTAAAAAATGCGTAGGATCATTGTTGTGGAGTATGAAGAGCAATGGCATACCCGATATGAGGCTGAAAGGGGCTTATTACAGAACACGCTGGGGAAGGTAATTTCACAGGTTCATCATATTGGCAGTACGTCTATACCGGGGCTATCAGCAAAACCAATCATAGATATATTGCTGGAGGTATATGATCTGGATGAGCTGGATAAATTAAACTTTGCAATGGAGCGTGCCGGATACTGCGTTCGTGGTGAAAATGGAATTCCAAATCGAAGATATTTCACTAAAGGAGAAGAGCACCGTAGTCATCACGTTCATGCTTTTGGCGTAGGCAATCCTCAAATAGTAAAACATCTGGCGTTCCGCGATTATTTGAGAAAAAACAAGAAAGAAGCTGATGAGTATGCTGAGATAAAGCATGCTGCAGCACTGGCAAGTGAGGATAATATTCCTCTCTATAGTACTCTTAAAGCCGACTTTATCGCTCATCATCTCCGGCTGGCACTTAGAGACTACAAATAACAAAAGTTACTTTTGGCACAAATGCATGATGTGGTGGTATGTCCACTCCTCGCTCTCAGCAGACCTTCAGCGTCACGTGTTTGTCTGCTGTGTGCCAGTCGCACGCGATCCCATGCTGATCGACGGTGTCTTTCAGATGTTGAAGTCCGTACTGTAAAAGGCGGCGATAAGTATGCGCCTGCTCCAGCTCAGCCGACGTGCTGCCGACGGTATGAGGCAAATCGATTACAAATCCCGAATTACGCGCCGAGGCATTATCCGCAACATCCAGCGCTTCAAGCACCACCACGTCTTCGTGCGGACGAAGTTCGGCAATTCGCCGTGCAAATACCAGCCCCGCAAACCCGGCGCCAATCACCAGCCAGTCAGCCGTAACCTTACCGTGCAAGCCGGGATGACGTGGCGTAATACCCCGCAGCGCGGCCCAGCCATTGATATTTTGATCAAGAGGTAAATGTTTAATTTTCATGGGTGAGTCATATCGTTATCCCTGGTGGTGCGATCCTAATAGACAGCCGTATAGATGTCTAATACGTCATTGGGCTAACGATATGCCGCAGCAGGAGATCCGCGTGGGATAATTTGCGCTTACAAAGGCGAGCGGAAGAAATAGTCTCTCTTCGACGATCGATTGGCCGATCCGCCTCGTATCTATAATTTCGATAGTGACATCGAAATTATCCGTTAGAGCAAAGATGAGAATTACTTTAATAATAGCAACGTGAGTATCGTGTTGAATATTTAGCATTATAACGAGAACACTTATTTCCATGAAATTGAAAAAATAATATGGAGTATTAAATGTTTATTCGGCCACTTAAATTAACTCAGCACGTCGATGTGCAGGGTCAAAAAAATGCAACTACGGTGGTGCTTCTTCATTCTTTGGGGACGGATTTGCACCTTTGGGATTTGCAAATGCCGCGTCTGAGTGAACGTTATCGCGTTGTTCGCCTGGACATTCGCGGGCATGGATTAAGCGCAGTCGACGCTCTGCCATTTTCAATGTCAGATTTGGCAGACGATGTCGTGGCGGCGCTGGATCATCTTCAAATCAATGAGTTCTATGTGGCAGGGGTGTCAATCGGCGGGACAATAGCGCAATGGATTGGATTTAAGATACCCAAACGAGTTAAGGGAATGATTATTATTGATACTGCACTTGTGAATGCCGCCCCGCCTTCGCTCTGGCGAGCCAGGGCTGAAGATGTATTCCACCACGGTGTCGAACATCTGGAGATGGGAATTTTAAGCAAATGGGTGACACCGAAATTTATCGACTCGCCTTACGCAGACGGGATGAAGCAGATGCTGCGCCGGACAACCGTTGAAGCCTTCGCGGGTTGCTCTTATGCCATCGCCGATACCGATCTCACCGATATGACTATTCCGGGGGTAAGGGCTGTTGTGGTGAGAGGGAGCGAGGATCAACTTACGCCCCCGGACTACGCGCAACGGCTGGCCGAAAAGCGTCATGCAGAATTGCATACCCTGCCCGACGCAGCGCATTTACCGAATTTTGAGCAACCCGAGGCGCTTACTGATGAAATCGTCTCGTTTATTGAGAAGAAGGATACGCATTAACACTCGGAGTGAATCTTATGAATCGTCGGTTGTTTATTGGCGCAAGCCTGAGCCTGTGCGCAGGTGCTTTAATGCTTCCTGCCGCATTAAAAGGGTTAATGGATCAGAAGGGCGATCTCCTCGAGATGGAACTGAAGGGGGGAACCGTCACCATCCGTTTATTTTCCGATTTAGCCCCCCGGCATGTTGAACGCATAAAATCTCTGGTGCAGGCCAAATTTTACGATGGCATGCCGTTTAGCCGGGTCATTGAGGGTTTTATGGCGCAAACGGGTGATCCGATAAAAGAGACAGGGCTGGATTACATGAGATTACCGGCGCTGACCGCAGAATTTAATCCTCTGCCTTTCGAGCGAGGTACAGTCGGCATGGCCAGATCACGGCATCCACACAGCGCCAGCCATCAGTTTTTTATCACCTCCGCCAGAGCAGGGTATTTAGACCAAAAATACACGGCTTTTGGGCAAGTCACGCGTGGCATTGAGTTAATTGATAAGCTCCGCCAGGGGGAGCCTGAAATAGGCACGGTGGTTAATCCGGATATCATAAAAAGCATGAGGTTAGTCTCTGCCAGAGCAGTATAAACCGCCAACGGGTTAATTATTCATTCGAAGGAGTCGATGTAAAATGCCCAGCATTACGCTCTATACGTCTGCAAGCCATCGGTTAGATGCAGATTCTTTTGCGGAATTTTCAACCGCTTTAGCCCTTCTCGCCAAAGAGATACTGAAAGCGAAAGAAAATAATATTCACATCAGCGTTCTCACCGCAGAGATAGGTTTTGGCACGCCGGTCTACTTTGAAGCCAGGCTCAGGCAGGAAGTTTTCCGAACGGTGTCCGTGCTGGATGAATTCATGCATCAGGTGGATTTATTAATTAAGGAGAAGACAGGAGTCACAGCGAGAATTCGTTGTTTCTCTTTTGACGCGAGTAATATTTATGCAAAGAACTAAGGAACAGATTATGAATGCCAATTTTCCAACCAGAGATCTCGGCGATACAGAGGTCATAGCGGTGAGCGATGGATATTTGCAGGTCGGCTTCGGAATGCTTTCAAATGTGGATGAACAAGAGTGCGAGGAAATTCAGCGCAGCGCACAAGTCAGTGAACTCAATGCGGTGCATATCAATACCTTCTTAATACGCAGGAAAGGAAAAAATATTCTTATTGATAGCGGGGCAGGTGGTGTTAAGGGATGGGGAGGCAGGCTGATTGCCAATCTCGCCAGGCTGGATATACAACCTGACGATATTGACGCCGTTCTTCTCACCCACGCACATCCAGACCATATTGGCGGTTTATTAAGTGCAGAAGGTGAAGCTGTATTTTCGAATGCCGAATTGATCATCAATGGCGATGAATTTAATTATCTGGAAGACGATGAAAATTTCGCTGCCGTCAGTGACCGGATAAAAGGTAATTTCCTGTTAGCGCGGAGCATATTTAAAAAGTATCAGAAAAGTCTTCGCCTGGTCGACAATGGCGAGATATTTCCCGGCGTTTTTGCCATCCCGCTGAAAGGTCACACGCCGGGGCATACGGGGTACCGGATTGAGGGCAGCAAAAGCAGTCTGTTGATTTGGGGTGATATTGTTCATTTCCCTCATATTCAACTGCTTAAACCGGAGGTTGCCATTGCCTTTGACTATGATCCTCAACTGGCGGCAGAGACACGTACTCACCTGCTTGAGAGGGTTAGCCTGGACAAGATCCTGGTCGGTGGTATGCATTTTGGTGAGCAAGGATTTGGTTATATTGAAAAGCGTAAATCGGGATATGGGATCGTCGATATCGAATAGTTAACAACTGTAGGTATGACGTTCTGCTCTGAAATGAATTTATTTCCTGACCGGCAACGCAACGTGGCATTTTTGGCGATATACCAGACCCACTGACGTTGCCTTGCCGTTATTAATTTTTTCCTGTGTAACATTGTCGCTATACAACTGAATAAATTTTCCGGCATAAAATCCTATCCTCAGGGGGAACGCAATGAATCCTGCAATAAAGAGAGAAATAAGTCTTGATGCTATTCACGGTGACGTAAATGAAGTAGAGAGTCGTCAGTCAATCACGACAGATAAATTACCGCCACCGCCAAAATTACCATCGCTTACGGGAAGCAGATTCTGGGCTGCTTTTTTAGTATTTTTATTTCACTCATCGCTGGCCAGTGATCTCGCTCCATTTTCAGATCCCACTGTTCAGCATATTTTCACTGTTATCATGGGTAAAGCGGGTTGGCTGGGTGTTTCATATTTCTTCATACTCAGCGGATTTATTATGGTGTGGTCCGCGAAAGATAACGACACCGTGGGTGATTTTTACCTGCGACGGTTTGCAAAGATTTATCCCACCCACTGTCTGACCCTGGTAATGGCGTTCATTATTGGTGCCATCAGCATATATCAATATAAACTATGGACATCAAATCTTCTGCTATTGAATACCTGGGTTGATGATGTTCACTATTTTTTTGTAGGTAACAGACCCAGCTGGTCTCTTTGCATAGAGGCAATGTTTTATCTCTCTTTTCCCTTTCTTTTTAGAGTCATGAAGGCAATACCTAAAAAATTCGATTTACCTGGATTCACAATCGTTACCGCGGCATCCTTATTGGTTCAGACGTATATTTATCTTTGGGTTGAGCCAAACACGATGATGGGGGCATTTCCTATTTCACAGCAGCACTTTTGGATTTCGTATATTTTTCCTCCATCACGCATCTTTGAGTTTCTGGCCGGTATGTTTGCAGCACGGTTGTTGATGAACGGACGAGCACTCATTCTGACGAAAACGGCTTCGCTTGCCCTGCTTGCCGTGACTTACATCGGATCCATGTACATCCCGTACCAATTCAGTATGAGTGTAGTTTTCATTATTCCTGTCTGTTTATTAATTATTTCGATTGCGGGTGATGATTTAAAAAACCGAAATACAATGCTGAACGCTAAAACGTCTGTGTGGTTAGGAGAGATATCTTATGCATTTTATATGGTTCATTTTTTAGTGCTCTTCTATTTCCTCAATCTCACCGCCGGGAGAAAATTCAGTTTACCGGAAGGTATTATGCTTCTCGTCGTTGCGTTAGTTCTCACCGTCTCATTTGCATCATTCTTGTATAAGTACTTTGAAGTGCCAATGATGAAGTTAATCCTGGAAAAGTGCAGAAAGAAAGGGTTTTTGATTCTGCGTAAGCCGGCATAATCTTTGGCAGGGAATTGATTCTCTCTTTATCAAAAAGCGTTTATTCCGAAAGATTTAGCATATTTTGAGTGGGAGGGCATACGCCAGAGGTATGCTCTCAACCTCTGTTTGATGAGTGGCCATCAATAAGATAGGGAATTTGTTCCTGTTTACGCCGAAAGAGTTAATAACCGATATTGTGCAGTCGGGGATCCTGAAAAACGGAGGTCATTATGCCTCTGAATTTAGTGCTATCCAGGTAAGGTGAATCGGTACGGTAAACAAGTTCTATTTTGAAGTCATTGAACTGGCCACAGAGTTCGTGAATTTTTATCTTGTTTTGCACTTCGCCGCTGATCGAACAACGTAATACTAACGACACGCCTTTTCCCGCAGCAATGCTCGAGAACAGCACGGGATAGGATCCGCATTCGACTACGCGCTTAGGGGTGATATGTCCTTCACTGAAAAGAACATTATAGTTGCGGGTAGTGGTTGCACATTTCTTGCTGCTAAGCAAAAAAACTTCCCCATCCAGACTCGAGATATCTTTTATTGTTGGGTAATCTTTCTCAGTGATAATGACCAGTTCACTGGAGAGTAATATGGAACGTGCATGTTGGGTATTTGAAAAACCTGCGCCGATGATGACCGCATCAAACTCGTTTTGATCAAAAGCGCTGAGTAAGCTTATGGTATTTCCAATTGAAATATCTATGTTCCAACCCAAATCATGTCCTAAATCGATCAGTGAAGTGACAATATAGGGTGGCAAACATTCTATAATGCCAATACGTATATTAAGTTGACTACTTTTAGAGTGGGAAATGTTGTTTTTACAATCATCTGCAAGGTTCAATATTTTAAGCGCGTAGTCATAAAGTATCTGGCCTTGCGCAGTCAGTGAGCATCCATCGTTTTTTCGATCTAATAGGGTGACATCCAGGTTATCCTCCAGGCTCCTGATTCGGTGGGAAATACTCGACTGCACTCGATTAAGACGTTCGGCTGCCTGGGTTATGTTCCCTGTCTCCACGACTGTCACGAACGCAAGAAGTTCACTTAGCTTCATTTGAGACCTCATGCTAAAAATTAGTTCACCGTCACAACAATTATTTATATTCTGTATTAATAAGTTTGTCACTATGTTTTAACCCCCCTGGATATGCAGGTCCGATCACTTTTTGGCCACGTTAAGGGCGGGTCAGTATTATTACTCTTCAAACAGACATTAATTCTGAATTGTGAATTATAACAACAGACTCTGCTTACACTTCCTCTCAGTAGCTCATTTCCCTGACCAGCACATTATTTTCAATAGGAATATTGTTACGGCATCAATATTTTCGATGAATCCCTCGATTTTATTCGTTGGTATTTTATTGCCATGCCAATTAGGATTAGATTTGTGATGGCGAATTATTTCCATATAAATCAATTCGTTATCCATATCTATTTTCTGCATTTATATATTACTGGGTCTCCATGACTTGTATTTCGATAATTCATTTTTTGGTTATGGGATGAAATATGGCGCACGCAGAGTTTGATGAGCTAATGGTTCAGCTGGTTGACTATGCCTATGAGCAAGCAACTTTCGATAATGAGACTTTACAACTGGCCCGTTTTTGCCTTTTGGATTCGATAGGTTGCGCGATTGCCGCGTCTACCGATCATGACTGTATGAAACTGATGGGCGCTGCTCAGTTCAGCAAGAGCCGGGACGGTGTGCCGGTTGCCGGTACCGGGCTAAGACTAGGACCTGTCGAAGCGGCCTTTCATATCGGTTCGATGATCCGCTGGCTGGAGTTCAATGACACATGGCTTGCGCAAGAGTGGGGGCATCCGTCCGATAATCTGGGCGCTATCCTGGCGGCCGCAGCATGGCAGAGTCTGGCAGCCGCGGATAAGCCAGCGACTGACATGACGGCAGTGTTGAACACGATGATTCGCGCCTATGAGATCCATGGCGTGCTGTGTCTGTCGAACTGTTTTAATGCGCTGGGTATTGATCACGTTGTATTGGTTAAGGTGGCTTCAGCGATCGCCTCTGCTCAACTGCTCGGTTTGTCAAAAGACCAGGCATTAAGTGCACTTTCCAACGCGATTATCGACGGCCATTCTCTTCGAACCTACCGGCATGCGCCCAATGCGGGAACGCGTAAGTCCTGGGCCGCTGGTGACGCGACGGCGCGTGGCCTGCAACTGGCGCTGTTCGCGCAAAGTGGCGAAATGGGTTATCCCACTGCGCTGACGGTGAGTCGGTGGGGATTCGATGATGCGGTTTTGAGAGGCAAACCCTTTAATCTGTCGCGTAACCTGTCAGATTTTGTCATTAAGAATATCTTGTTCAAAGTCCCCAACCCTGCTGAATACCATGCCCAGACTGCGGTAGAAGCGGCCATTAATCTTCGTCAACGGATACTTGCCGCCGGTTTCTCTCCAGAAAGCATCGAGTACGTGCGGGTGGAGACAACGCGTCCGGCGATTCAGATCATTGATAAATCAGGGCCGCTGAATAACTCCGCCGATCGCGATCACTGTCTCCAGTACATGGTTGCGGTAGGGCTTCAAACCGGAAACCTGACGATTAAGGATTTCCACGAGCCGCTCGCCAGCGATCCTTTGCTGGATGCCCTGCGATTGAAGATTACCTGCACTGAACGTCCTTCCTTTACAGAGAGCTACTACGACGCAGAAAAGCGCGCCATTCCGAATGCGCTCTTTCTGAAATGTCATGGAATGACGGAGGAACTCTCTGAAACCATCGAATATCCGCTCGGACATGTCCGTCGTCGTGACGAGTGTTTCGAGGCGCTGCTCACCAAATTCCATCTGAATCTTTCGGACAGCCCGCTGGGTGACCGGTCCCATATTCTGGCCGAAACCCTGATTAGTGAATCGAAACTGGATGCCATGTCCGTTACCGACCTCCTGAGAATGTTTTCCTGGGACTAGGCCGCATCTAAAACACTTTCAGTTATTCCTTGAGCGCGAGGTAGTGAAATGAAAAAAGCAATACTGGTGGGTTGTGGAGCGGAGATCGGCGCAAACCTGCTGATTCAAAATGATCCGGCGAAGGATGGTTTTGCGATTCAAACTGTGGTCACGAATGCGCCTTCTTTAGATAAACATTATCCTGAACTGGGTCCGATTGATGGCATCGTTGCCCGTCTGGCGATGGCGCATCCCGGCATCCAGTCTCAGATCAACATTATCGATGGCAACACCCTCAACATCGACGGGCGTGAGGTGCACTTTTTCTTCGGCGATCTTGCCAAAGAACTTCCTCCGCAAACGGGTCGCTTCGACATTGGTTTTATCGCGACCAGCAAACTGGACATGGACAAGAACAGCCCTGTCGCCCGTAACATGCAAGAACTTGCCGATGTAGTGCTGGGCGTGGCAGAGGCCAATGAACTGCCGAGTATCTATGGCTGCCTGGAAGATCTTACCCGCGATGATATTGGCACGATACAGCGTCAGGTGGTCGATTCTGGCATGTATTGTCTCGGGTCGTGTCAGACGAATGGGATGCATGCCTCGCTGCGCGTATTGGCCGACGCACTGAGATCCATCAATTGCAATGCCTCGCATATCGTGTCGGTTGAAACCGATATCGTCCATCCAGATACGCCTAACGGTGTACTCGGTACCCGATCCTTCGAAGGCCGCCTTCAGGATGCGCGCGACAACCTCCGTCCGAGCTTCTCACAAATCGCCATGAGTCAGGACAAAGTGATGCCCTGGGCACCGTTAGTGAATACCGTTTCATTACGTGCACCGGTACATGCGCCGGGATATCAGATAAACCGTTTTATCGTAAAGGATGACGGCGCGTTGAACAGGGGGCTCATTGAGGAGGCGATTGAGCGAGTGAGCGAAACACATCCTCATGTTGTTAAGGCATCCCGAAGCCCTTTAGGGAGCCGTGCGTATGCTTACGAACGCAGGTGCTCAACGATTCTCTCAGACAAGAATCATCTGCTCATTCTCCGTCCTGCCTATCTGGCAAGCCAGAATTTGAGTGAAATCATTATCCAGTCGTTTGTTAACAACACCGTCGGCTATAGCGCTGTTGTTCGTGCCGTTGCGCGCAGCATCGCGCTTGGCCTGCCCGTTGCCACTTTCCAGGGGATTGAAAAATGACAAGCTCACACACAGTCGATTTCTTGAGTTCAGGCTTCGTCGTGAAGACAGCCATGTCCGAAATGTTCAATGGCAAGCTGAAAGCAGAAGTGGATCAGATACGCGCGTTGCACGATATCTATCCGGAACTGATGGTTCCGGTATTACACGACGGGCTGGCTGCCGGGCGGCAATTTTATATTCTCGAAAAGATGGATTCCCTGCCTTTGTGCAACATCGTGTTCGACGACCAGCGGTCGCTGGCTGAACGCCGGATGATCGTGAGAAATGCACTGGAAAGCGTGCAGAAAGCCATCGGCCTGGAGTCAGAGGCGCCGTCGACGATGACCCATGATATGCCCGCCAGATTATTGGAAGAGTGGGAAGGTACGCGTTTTGCACACGAGCTGTTTGATAAACCTATTCTGCTTAATGGCGCGCGATTTTGCATAACGGCAAGGGAGGTTTTCGAAAAATCTCTGGAACTGGCCAGAACCGAAGAGTTCAGATCGGTAGAAAAAGCCCATTTCAATTTTCATTTTGGCAATGTGCTTTATAACGAGGAACACGCTCAGACCCGCTTCATCGACCCTGATTTTTCGGTCAGGGGGCTTGACCCGCTTTTCGGCTTCTCCCGATTTGCCTTTTCGTTTTGGCATGAACTGGCGGCCGAAGTGAAAGATGCCGTCAAAATGGTCCCCATGACTGATGCACTGATGTTTGTGCTGGCGAAGCCAGACTACGGCAGCATCCTCAGCGAGATCCCGGAGTTAGGCGGTATTTCAGGTCTGCTGCCGCTGATGGGGGAAAGTATGCGAAACCGGTTCTATGTCCTCACGACCTATTGTTTCCTGAGAAGTATCCGGATCAACGGCAGCAAACAACCCTGGAAAGCACCGCGTTCTCCCGTTGTAGCCAGCCCCGAAGAAGTGTTGATGCTGGGTCTGCTGACCTACCTCGAAGGGCCGAGTGCCGAGACTGAAAGCCTCTGTGCGTGATTCCCATTCAATATAGGATGTTAAGGATATGTCGTTGGTAAGCAGCAGTACCTTAGAACAAGGATTTGAGGCCCCAAGGCGCTATATGGCAGCTGCGGCCATTTTGATTGGTGTGATAATGGCGGCGCTGGACAGTTCCATCGTCAATATCTCCTTACCCACTATTTCCGAAGCATTACAGGTGGATTCGGCCTCTGTCATCTGGGTGACCAACGGCTATCAGGTTGCCAGCGCTGCAACGATGTTGATCTGTGCATCGCTGGGTTCAAGGATAGGGGAGCGGCGCTTCTACACGGCGGGCATGGTGTTGTTTACGCTGGCATCGCTGGGTTGCAGCCTCTCCTCGACCTTTGGCATGCTGGTGGCCATGCGAGTCCTTCAGGGGGTGAGTTATGCGGTGATGATCAGTGTCGGGTTGGGTCTCTACCGCGTTATCTTTCCGCCGAATGCGTTGGGAACCATTTTAGGGCTGAATGCGCTGGCATTTGCGGTGGGTACGGCCATTGGTCCTGCGTTAGGTGGCCTGATCATCTCTTATCTTGACTGGCCCTGGTTGTTCTATATCAATATCCCGTTGGGCGTACTTGCCATTGTGTTCTCGCTTATCTCTTTGGGCGTCGATAACGAGAGGGAAAAAGGCTTCGATTGGGGAGGCGCTATCACTTCCGCCGCCGCCTTAGGGCTGATGGTCATGGCTGTTGATCAAATCGGACGCTGGGACAGCCGCATACTGATACTTTGTGGCGTCGCATCGGTGGCGCTGATCGCCATCTTTCTTAAAGCGCAGACGCGTTCAAAGAACCCGCTGCTGCCTCTCGATATATTTCGTTCCCGGAGATATAGCTTCGCGGTGATCTCTTCTGTCTCAATGTTTGTGGCTCAGGGGATGGCGCTGGTCGGTTTGCCCTTTGTACTGCAGCATGCCTATCACTATTCTGTCCTGGAATCGGCGTTCATCTTTACACCGTGGCCAATTGCCGTTGCAATCTGTGCCCCGGTCGCTGGCAGGTTGTCCAACCGTTTAAATCCTACTCAGATATCGACGGTCGGCGTGATGATTTTCTGCCTGGGTTTAGGGTCTCTGGCTCTGCTGCCGGAAGCGGCGACGGTGAATGATTTTCTTTGGCGTGTGGCGGTGTGTGGGGTGGGTTATGGACTCTTCTTGCCGCCGAACAACAAAGAGATGTTTTCCAATGTCGCAGGGAATCGAACAGTAACGGCCTCGGGGGTATTGTCGACCGCCAGAACTGCCGGACAATCTATTGGTGCGGCGTTGGTGGCAATGGTGATTGCACTTTTGAACGGATTGACGGGGCACGCGAGCGCGCAGTTTGGCGTCTATGTCTTTGGGCTGGCGTGCCTTATCTCCGCATTATCGACTTTCACAAGCATGTTACGCCTGCACCGGTAATAAACTGGACAGACATTCGGCTGCATTGTTCAGCGGCGAGGGTTTCTTCAGTAGCCGGGCATGAAAAGCAAAAAGCCCGCTTAAGTTTCCTTAAGCGGGCTTTTCTAATTTGGCTCCTCTGACTGGGATCGCTTTTGCCAGTAACTGGCTAATATTAAAGCCAAACCTGAAAACTCTCCCTGTCAAGACCACCAGAATGACCACCAATTAAAACTGGTTAAATAAAACTGATTTGAGTAGTCCCGTGCATTTGGTGATCGCTATTATCGTCACATCTATAAGGGCTGTCAGTTATGTGCCAAGAGCGGACTTTGCTCTTTTTTCCTTCAGACGCCTGAGTCCTGTCTCATCGAAACTGTAAGAACAGTATATTCATCTTGGAAAATGAGAGGAACACCATTAGTTGTCACAGTGCAATGGGGATGTTGTTAGGCGCTCAATATGATATGTCGTTTAGAATCAAGCCATATGCACGGTGGAACGCTTCATCCTCAACCATGAATCCTATCGCCTAAAATTGAGAGGCAATACGTTCAGCCCGCCTCACATACTCTCTATAGATTTTCATGATTTTAAAGTTAAATTATAATCATTCATAAAGAAGATGAAGGGTTTGTTATCTTCATATATTATTACATTGACTTTAATTTTACAAGATACAAACAACTGGGGTGACAATGAGAGAATTAGCCAGAACTTATATTAAATATGGTGTCCCAAGTGACTTGGCCTCAAAGTATGAATGCTTAGCGTTATCCGCTTCATCTTTCAGAGCCTTGTCAAAGACATTGTTGAAGCAAAATTACATGTTAGATGATAACGAGATAGAAATAATTAAACAGTATTTAAGTCGGCAACCTATATCTTCAGAGATCATTCAAAAGCTATTGGAAAATAACAACTTCACTTGTTGTTGCTGTACTGGAGCAAAAAGTGATAGTTACATTATTCATCACATTATCAAATATGAGGTATCTCAAGATAATTCATATGAAAACTTGGCTGTTTTATGCCCTAACGACCACGATCTCGCTCATCGAGGGACAGGACTTACTAACAGTTTAACTGGCGAACAAATAAAAAAAGAAAAAGAGAAATGGGAACAACTTGTGAAAGTCAGGAGGCTTGTTGCTGCTTCGCCAGCGGAACTTAAAATATTTTACTTATCTATTCCTCGGTATCAAGAGATAAGCGAAGAAATTGAGAGACTAAAGTCAATTATTTCCGATAAAGAAGATGTCGCCAGTATGAGCATGGCCGTTTTAAAGGCCGAAAGAGAAAACAATGAAGTAAAAATTACTAGATTGGTTGATGAGAAAAACAATCTTGAATTGCAAATTAAAAGTTTAATCAGTAAATTGGCTCAATTCCAACCAGACCAATACACTAGCCTATACAATGAAGGATTAAGTTTGTTTCTAAAGGGTGACATAAATGGAGCCCTTGAAGCCTTAAACGAATTCGAACTAAATTCTCAACTCGAAGAAATTATCGATGCTCATGATGCTGTTTTGAACAGTCTTAAGGGGAATATCGATTCTCGCTTACTTCGAGTTAATTTACTATTTATCAGTGGCGATGAGAAGCAAGCATGTGTTTTTGGAGGAGAAACTTTAAAAATTTGCGAAGATCTTAGTGATAACCATCCGAAATTATTATCAAAACTTGCATTTTGCTTTGAGACGATTGGGAGCTTATATTATTGCTCTAACTATATTGATGAGGCTGAAATACTATTTAAATCAGGTCTTAATTTATGCGGCTATTTAATTGATAATGACGACCGATCAATAACACCTCTGATACCAGATTTTTTACATAACTTAGGTACAATACACTACTCTAGGAATGAGCTAGAGGAGGCTAAAGAGTTTCTTGAACGCTCTCTGCACTGGTATCGGGATCTATATGCCATGTATAGTGATTTTGAGCAATTATCTAGAAACCCACTAACGGATAGTCTCATTAAAAACTACGTAAATTTAAGTGTCACTTATCAATCCTTGGATTTAACAACAGAAGCGCTCAATGCAATAAAAGAAGCAGATAAACTTAAAAGCGGCTTACCTACCTCAGGTGTAAACCAAGCATTTCAAGTGGAATTAAATTCAAGGTATTTATCAAGTAAAGCTAATATTTTATTAAGATCTGGTGATGCTTATGAAGCAAGTAACAACTTAAAAAGTTTAATATTAACTCTTGAGGGACAAGTGAAAGATAACCCCAAAAAATACACAAGAGAATTAGTTAACACTTACCTTGAAATGTGTGCAGCTTTATTTATGAAAGATATCATCGCATCAGAAACAGAAACAGAAACAGAAACAGAAACAGAAACAGAAACAGAAACAGAAACAGAAACAGAAATGACATACTATTGTCATCTTGCCATGCAAAAAGCGAAAGATTTAATAAGCATTGAACCGGAGGGCGATCCTAGTCCGCTTGCATATGCATTAATGTACAATACATTAAATACCATACATAAAGGAACTATAAGCTCATCAGATTTAGAAAATTTAGAAGAAGCTAATTTTTTAGTTGCTAAATTAAAAACTGATGAAGGTGACCAAAATCTCCGTGAAGGAATAAAAAGACTTAACGATTTAATACAGAAGACTCCAAAGTAGTTTCCCTTCACATACAAGGCTACTACATTATATGTGATTAATAGTAAATTAGGCAGAATTGTACAAATTGCAATGTCAGAGTGAACATTAGCGGGTGCCGATAGTATTTAAGCAGTCACAGCAAAAACGTTGATGAACCGCATAATGGTTTAAATACACGTTTTTCGCGAATCAATCGGCCTTCTTGATATCAGGTATGTCCGCTTCACGCCCTGAGACATTCGACAAGCTTTTTATGGCCTAAGTAAGGGCGAGTGTCGCGCTTCGAGTGCCAGCAAATATTTCACTTCGCTCAAAGCGGATCGTGCAGCGCGCAGGTCAGCTTTGTGCCAAGAACGGACGTTACTAAGATCACATTATGTTGGTTTCTTGCGTAGCACAGCAAATTTTTAAATAAATGAAAAAGTAATTTTGAAGTAAAATTAAGAAAACTGCATGATATGCTTGCTAAAATTTGACTAGTATAGTTAAGTTCAAAATCGGTTAAAGTTTAAGATGATAGTAAATGAGGAAAACTGATGAATCTCGGTATTGTTATTGGTGTTGAAAAATATAAAATTGATCTTTACGATGATCTTAAAGCCTGCAAAAATGATGCTAAAATATTCAAGGATGTTTTAGAAAACGTTAAGGAATTTGACGAAATACTCTATTTAAACAATAATGAGCCGGGTGCGTTAATAAAAAGGAATATTGCTGACTTCATAGGAAAGCACAAAGATAAGGACGTTTCAGAGTTTATATTTTACTTTAGTGGACATGGCGAAAGATTTGAAGATGATTTTTTCTACTTGCCTTCGGATTTTGACAGTAAAAAAAGAGAAACGACAGGTTTACGAAATTCAGAACTAGATGAGTGGATGAAGTCCATATCTCCAAAGTTATGCGTAAAGATAGTTGACGCTTGTTTTAGCGGGACTCAATATATAAAAAGCGAGTCTAACGCAGAGCAAAACTTAAGAAAGTCAGCAAAAAAATATGGCCTGAACGATATTTATTTCTGGTTTTCTTCCAGAGATGATGAAGTATCATACGCGGGAACAGAAATCAGCCGCTTTACAGAAAGCATTCTAACTTCTTTGCTTGATAAAGAAGGAGATGTGCGCTATAGAGAAATAATGGATGCGGTTGCTGATGATTTTGCTAACTCTGGCAGTTCCTCACCTATTTTTGTTACTCAATCGAGTAACCTAGAAAAATTTGGTTCGGTTTCAAATGATACGCATCAATTGATTTATAAAGCCTTCGGCATCACTTCAGATGATGAGATAAAAGGCAATGACGGTGGTAAGAGTTTGCTACCATTAGAAGAAAATATCCAGCCAATCCTTAATGTTTACGATCTGGTATCAAAAAAATCTAAAGAAATTTGTTTCAATGAGGAAACGTTATCTTGCTTTATCAAAGATTTCAACTCAAGTTTATCGTCTTGGAATGAAGATTTAAAAAAACTATATACAATTACAGTTGATGATTCGGTTTCAAGTTACAGCATTCCAAATAAAACAAAACTGGGGGAATGGCTTGAGAAAAACAAAGAAAAAAACTATTTCGCAACTGTGACTTATGATACAGAAAAATATGAGATAGAAGAATATAAAGCTTTACCTAAAAAACCAAAGCCAGGTTATTCGTCCATGTTGGAACGATTTGGAATGTTAGGTGGGCTTGATGATGAGTTTGAATATAAATTAGAAAAAGTAACTAAAGAAAAAAGATTTGCAAATGGTTTCCAATACAGTCACCCCTTGGGAAATAGGATTCTGAGAATATCTTTTGAACCTTTATTTGAAATAGTTGATCCCATATGTATTTATGTGGTCCCATTCTATTCAAATAAGGATGTTATGATAAGCTTTTCTTATGAGTTCCTAAAAAGACAGAGCTGGGGAGAGTATTTCAGTCCATTATGCAATAAATGGAGAAATATCAAGGTCAATATTAATACAAAAGATGCAGCTAACACTGCAGCCCAACACATTCAAAAAGAAGTGGAAGGATGGTTACAAGATAATATCAGCAAGGTTATTGAGTAATACTCTTATTAAATAACCTTCTTTGGAGGTCCGCTCTTCGCTCATAGCGGACCTTACTAACTTCATTTTAAGCTCATGCGCGGGGAGCAGGTCAGAGGGACTTCAATTACACCTTAAATTAGTAATACCTTGTGTGGTAAGGCCTCAGTTGGTGATCGACTATTGTTCAGAGTACTCAGACCCTTGGAGCCGTGTTTCCCCCTCAAAAATGATCCACATTTTACCCAAAACGCTAGGATTTGATGGGATTTATACAGTCTCGTACTACGGTATCTATTCCCGAAGATCTAGGCGGCTCGAGGCCTGAAGAGGTTCCCCTTATTCCATTCTGGAACTAATCATTCCTTTTCGTCATTTCAGATCAATTATTGCCTGCACGTATAGTCGGGATATTCATTCTGGTTATCAATTAAGGCTTTTGTGGACTATCTACCAATATTTGCCGACCTCAAACAACGCCCGGTACTGGTGGTGGGAGGGGGCGAAGTCGCTGCTCGCAAAATCGATCTTCTCCTGCGTGCGGGCGCGCAAGTCCGGATAGTCGCGCAGGCACTTTCCTCTGAGCTGGAACAACGCAGACAGGTCGCGGAAGTCAGCTGGCTGGCGCAGGCTTTTCTGCCGGAACAGCTTGATGATGTGTTTCTGGTGATTGCAGCCACCGACGATGCGGCGCTGAACGCGGAAGTGTTTGAGCAGGCCAATCAGCGCCACGTGCTGGCGAATGTGGTCGACGACCAGCCGAAGTGCTCCTTTATTTTCCCCTCGATTGTCGATCGCTCGCCGATTGTTGTCGCGATTTCCTCCAGCGGTAAAGCACCGGTGCTCGCCAGAATGCTGCGAGAGAAGCTGGAAACCTTACTGCCCACCAGCCTGGGGCAAATGGCCGATATTGCCGGTCGCTGGCGTGAGAATGTGAAAACGCAGTTTACTTCGATGCGTGCCCGCCGGCGTTTCTGGGAACAGGCGTTTGCCGGACGTTTTGCCAGCCTCGCTTCTGCGGGAAAGCTCGCAGAAGCGGAGCAGGCGCTGCAACAGCAGCTGGAAAACGCGGAAGACATCTCGCAGAGCGGAAATGTCACGCTGGTCGGCGCAGGGCCGGGTGATGCAGGATTACTCACCCTTCGCGGGTTGCAGGTGATGCAGCAGGCCGACGTGGTGCTTTACGACCATCTGGTCAGCGAAGAAGTGCTGGATTTAGTCCGTCGTGATGCTGACAAAATTTGTGTCGGTAAACGTGCGGGCAGCCATTCTGTCGCGCAGGAAGAAACCAATCGTCTGCTGGTCGAACTGGCGCAGCAGGGGAAAAAAGTCGTACGCCTTAAAGGCGGTGACCCGTTTATTTTCGGGCGCGGCGGCGAAGAATTACAGGCGGTGCAGGCGGCGGGGATTCCATTCCAGGTGGTACCCGGCGTGACAGCCGCCGCAGGCGCCACGGCCTATGCCGGGATCCCGCTGACCCATCGTGATCATGCGCAGAGCGTGGTTTTCGTGACCGGGCATTGCCGCCCGGAAGACGACGGCGTGCAGTGGGAAACCCTCGCCAAAGACAAACAGACCGTGGCGATTTACATGGGCACGCTCAAAGCGGCTGAAATCAGCCAGCAACTGATTGCTCATGGACGCGCAGCGACTACACCCGTCGCGGTGATCGGACGGGGAACGCGTGCGGATCAGCAGGTGCTGACCGGCACGCTCGATAATCTTGAACATCTGGCTCAACAGGCGCCGACACCGGCGTTGCTGGTGATTGGTGAAGTGGTCGCACTTCATCAGCAACTGGCGTGGTTTGGGCATCATCCTGAGACTGACGGCACTCAACGCCCGTCGGTTGTGAATTTGGCTTAAAGGATCTGTTATGGACGAAAAACGACTGACTCATTTGCGGCAACTGGAAGCGGAGAGTATCCATATCATCCGTGAAGTGGCTGCTGAATTCGCCAACCCGGTGATGATGTATTCCATCGGGAAAGATTCCTCGGTCATGCTGCATCTGGCACGCAAAGCCTTCTTCCCCGGCACGCTGCCGTTCCCATTATTGCATGTGGATACCGGCTGGAAATTCCGCGAAATGTACGATTTCCGTGACCGCACGGCAAAGAATTACGGCTTTGAACTGATTGTGCATAAAAATCCGGAAGGCGTGGCAATGGGCATCAATCCGTTTGTCCACGGCAGCGCCAAACATACTGACATCATGAAAACCGAAGGGTTGAAACAGGCACTGAGTAAACACGGCTTTGATGCGGCTTTCGGCGGCGCGCGCCGTGACGAAGAGAAATCCCGTGCCAAAGAGCGTATCTACTCCTTCCGTGACCGTTTCCACCGCTGGGATCCTAAAAACCAGCGCCCTGAGCTGTGGCACAACTACAACGGCCAGATTAACAAAGGCGAAAGCATTCGCGTTTTCCCGCTCTCCAACTGGACTGAGCTGGATATCTGGCAGTACATCTATCTGGAAAACATCGAGATTGTTCCCCTGTATCTGGCCGCGCCGCGTCCGGTACTGGAGCGCGACGGTATGCTGCTGATGGTGGATGACGACCGTATTGATCTGCAACCGGGCGAAGTGATTGAGAAGAAGATGGTGCGTTTCCGTACGCTGGGCTGCTGGCCGCTGACCGGTGCCGTTGAATCTGAAGCGCAAACGCTGCCGGAGATAATCGAAGAGATGTTGGTATCAACGACCAGTGAACGACAAGGACGCGCCATTGACCGCGATCAGGCCGGTTCGATGGAAATGAAAAAGCGTCAAGGGTACTTCTGAGGAGCCGCAGCTAATGAATAACGCAATTGCACAACAAATCGCGGAGCAGGGCGGTGTCGAAGCTTACCTGCACGCTCAGCAACACAAAAGCCTGCTGCGCTTCCTGACCTGCGGCAGCGTCGATGATGGCAAAAGTACGCTGATCGGGCGACTGCTGCACGACACCCGTCAGATTTACGAAGATCAGCTGTCGTCGCTGCATAACGACAGTAAGCGTCACGGGACGCAGGGCGAGAAAATCGATCTGGCATTGCTGGTGGACGGCTTACAGGCTGAACGCGAGCAGGGCATCACTATCGATGTCGCGTACCGTTACTTCTCCACCGAGAAACGTAAGTTCATCATCGCTGATACGCCGGGGCATGAGCAGTATACGCGTAACATGGCTACAGGTGCCTCGACCTGCGATCTGGCTATCCTGCTGATCGACGCCCGTAAAGGCGTGCTGGATCAAACCCGTCGCCACAGCTTCATCGCCACGTTGCTCGGGATCCGCCATCTGGTTGTGGCCGTGAATAAAATGGATCTGGTGGAGTACAGCGAGAGCGTATTCGAACAATTTAAACAAGATTATCTGGATTTCGCTCAGCAGTTACCGACCGATCTGGATATCAAGTTTGTGCCACTTTCCGCACTGGAAGGCGACAACGTTGCCACGCCAAGCGACAAAATGAGCTGGTACACCGGCCCGACGCTGCTCGATGTGCTGGAAACCGTCAACATCATCAATATCCGCGAACAGCAACCGATGCGTTTCCCGGTGCAGTATGTAAACCGTCCTAACCTCGATTTCCGCGGGTATGCCGGTACGCTGGCATCCGGTTCCATTCGCGTCGGGCAGAAAGTGAAAGTGCTGCCCTCCGGTGTGGAATCAACCGTGGCGCGTATCGTCACTTTCGACGGTGATTTGCAGGAAGCCTGGGCGGGCGAAGCCATTACGCTGGTGCTGGCCGATGAGCGGGATATCAGCCGTGGCGATATGCTGGTGGATGCGAATGAAACCGTGAAGTCAGTACAGAATGCCAAAGTTGACGTGGTCTGGATGGCGGAGCAGCCGCTGAGCGTCGGCCAGAGTTACGACATCAAAGTGGGCGGTAAGAAAGCCCGCGCACGTGTAGAAAATATCGACTATCAGGTCGAGATCAATTCTCTGACACAGCGCGTTGTGGAAACACTGCCGCTCAACGGTATTGGTCTGGTGGAACTGGCCTTTGATGAACCGCTGGTGCTGGATAATTATCAGAGCAATGCGGTCACCGGAGGCATCATTTTCATCGACCGCCTGACCAATGTGACTGTCGGTGCCGGTCTGGTACGTGAAGCGCTTGAACAGGTTTATCAGGAGTCCGATAAATACAGCGCATTTGAGCTGGAGCTGAACAGCCTGGTTCGCCGCCACTTCCCGCACTGGGGCGCCCGCGACCTGCTGGGTGGCAAATAAGATGGCGTCACCGGATAGCCTTTCACTGAAAGATGACAATGTTGTCTGGCATCCGCACGCCGTTACGCGTGCGGATCGTGAAAAACAGCACGGTCATCGCGGGGCGGTCTTGTGGTTTACCGGGCTTTCAGGTTCGGGGAAATCCACGGTGGCCGGGGCGCTGGAGCAGGCGCTCCATGCCCTTGGCGTCAGCACCTATTTGCTCGATGGTGACAATGTGCGCCACGGGCTTTGCCGCGATCTGGGTTTTACCGATGACGATCGCCGTGAAAACATCCGCCGTGTGGGTGAAGTCGCCAAACTGATGGTGGATGCCGGGCAGGTGGTGCTTACCGCCTTTATCTCGCCGCATCGTGCCGAGCGTGACATGGTGCGCGAGTTGCTGGAAGACGGGCAGTTTATCGAAGTGTTTGTTGATACGCCGCTGGCCGTCTGCGAAGCGCGTGATCCGAAAGGGTTGTATAAAAAAGCGCGTGCCGGTGAGTTGAAAAACTTCACCGGTATCGATTCAGAATATCAGCCGCCAGAAGCGCCGGATGTGCATCTTGAAGGTGAACAATTGGTAACACATTTGGTTCCCCAATTATTAGATGTGATGCGCCGTCGCGGTATTATCAATCCCTGAATGTTGCCGGCCAAACGCCAGAGAGCGTGCCGGTTTACACTGAACACAGGGATCATCTATGCAGGCTTTATTCAGCAGACTGGTCAGCCGGATCTGGGTTGATCGTATCAGGGGAGACAACGCCCCGGTACCCCGGTTAGCGCAGACCTCAGACGGCGCAGAAAACGAAGATCCCTCTTACTCCATGCAGGGTGGATTTATCGGTTTCGTTTGTTACTGGCTGGCGCTGGCGATCCCTTTTTGGGTATATGGCTCCAACACTCTGTTTTTCCTCCTCTATACCTGGCCTTTCTTTCTGGCACTGATGCCGGTGTCGGTACTTATCGGTATCGCTTTCAGTATGCTTTTTCGCGGCGGATGGCTCATTACACCCGCAGCCACCGGTATTTGCGTGATTGGAATGTTCTGGACCGTTTTCTCATTTTTATCCGGCTGGTAACAGCAATGACCGCCTAGTGACAGCAATAAAGAGTACAAACCGGGTCCTGTGAGGATCCTTTTTTGCGGCGTTTTACTGGCGATTTTCCCGGCAATTCTTTTCCACGATGTAAGCCATTGTGTCATTCTCACCCATAATTGCGTGTGTAAGTCTGATTCTCACCGGCATTTATCCCGCCATAGTGGAGTCAGAAGGAAAGTTGTGGGATGATTGCCCGGCTTTTTTAGGGGGCGGGGATGGGCAAACTCACACTGCTGTTACTGATTTTACTTGGCTGGTTACAGTATTCGCTGTGGCTGGGCAAGAATGGTATTCATGATTACGTTCGTGTAAACGATGACGTTGAAGTGCAACAAGCCAACAACGGCAAACTGAAATCACGTAACGATCAACTTTTCGCAGAAATCGACGATTTAAACGGCGGTCAGGAAGCGATTGAAGAACGCGCACGCAACGAACTGGGCATGTTAAAACCCGGCGAGACTTTCTATCGTCTGGTGCCAGACAATAAACGTGCTCCGGGCAGCAATGTTTCGCAAAATAATTCGAATCCATAGCCATGAGCCACACCGCAGTTTCCCTTCCGAAGGTCATTGCCGTTTTACCTGCTGCCGGGATCGGCAGCCGTATGCAGGCAGAATGCCCTAAGCAATACCTTTCTATCGGCGGTAAAACGCTGATAGAACATTCGATCCGCGCTTTATTGCACAACGACCAGGTCGCTAAGGTGATCGTGGCGCTTAGCCCGCATGACACTCAGTTTGCGCAGTTGCCTGTTGCCTGCGACCCCCGGATTCAGGTGGTGACCGGCGGCGGCGAGCGTGCAGAATCTGTGATGGCAGGTCTTGATGCGGCGGGTTCCCACGGCTGGGTTTTAGTGCATGATGCTGCCCGCCCGTGTTTGCACCCGGATGATCTGAAAAATCTGCTGGCGATCTCAGCAACCAGTAAAACCGGCGGGATCCTCGCCGCACCGGTGCGCGATACCATGAAACGCGGTGAAACCGGCAGGCAGGCCATTGCCCATACTGTTGACCGGCAAGATCTCTGGCATGCGCTGACGCCACAATTTTTCCCTCTCGAATTACTGAAAATCTGCCTGCGCCGTGCGCTGAATGAAGGTGCCGTGGTCACAGATGAAGCTTCTGCAATGGAATATTGTGGTTATCATCCTGTGTTGATCCCGGCGCGGGCCGATAATATTAAAGTCACCAGGCCGGAAGATCTGGCGCTGGCTGAATTCTTTTTAACCCGCATATCCCACGAGGAGAACGCATAATGCGTATCGGTCACGGTTTTGATGTTCATAAGTTTGGCGGCGAAGGCCCGCTGGTGATCGGCGGTGTGCGTATTCCTTATCCGCAAGGTTTGCTGGCACATTCCGACGGCGATGTTGCATTGCATGCCGCCACTGATGCCCTGCTCGGCGCCGCTGCGCTGGGGGATATCGGTAAATTGTTCCCGGACACCGACCCGGCTTATAAAGGCGCGGACAGCCGCGAGCTGCTGCGCGAGGCTTACCGCCGCATCCGTGCAAAAGGTTACAAGCTGGGCAATCTGGATATCACCCTCATTGCTCAGGCACCTAAAATGGCACCGCATATCCCGCAGATGCGTGTATTTCTTGCCGAAGATTTACAGTGCCACATGGATGATGTGAACGTGAAAGCGACCACCACCGAACAGCTGGGCTTTACCGGCCGTGGCGAAGGTATCGCCTGCGAAGCCGTTGCCCTGCTGATTAAGGAATGATGTTGTGGAAGATTACCGCATGATAGATATGTCCCGTCTCACCTGGTTACTGGGCGAGCCCGTCGCCACCGGCCAGATGAAAGCCAATCCGGAAGACTTTATTGTCGAAGAAGATCTGGGCTTTGAGCCGGACGACGAGGGTGAACATCTGTTAGTGCGGATCCGCAAAAACGGCTGTAATACACAGTTTGTTGCCGAACAGCTGGCGCGTTTTGCCAAAGTGCATCCGCGTGATGTCAGCTATGCCGGTTTGAAAGATCGTCATGCAGTCACTGAACAGTGGTTTTGCCTGCATTTGCCGGGCAAAGCCGATCCTGATTTAAGTCAGTTCAATCTAGAAGGTTGCGAAGTGATCCGCGCCTCACGCCATCGTAAAAAGATGCGAATTGGTACACTGAAAGGCAACGCGTTTACGCTGGTGCTTCGTCAGATAAGTGATATCGCCGATGTTGAAGCGCGTCTGGAAAAAATTACCCAATGCGGCGTGCCGAACTATTTCGGTACTCAGCGCTTTGGTCGCGGCGGCAATAATCTGGTGCAGGCGAAACGCTGGGCGACTAACGAAGCCCGGCCAAAAGAACGTGCCAAACGCAGTTTCTATCTTTCAGCCAGCCGCAGTGCCTTGTTCAACATTATTGCCAGTCAGCGACTGGCTGATAACACCGTTCGTCAGGCAATGCCTGGCGATGCGTTACAACTTAGCGGTCGCGGCAGCTGGTTTGTCGCGAAGGCCGACGAGTTCGACTCCATTCAACCGCGCGTGGAAAACGCAGAGCTGCTGGTGACGGCGCCTTTGCCCGGAGATGGCCCGCTGGGTACGCTGGAAGACGCTGAAAAATTTGAGCTGGCTTGCCTGAGTGAACAGGCTGATTTACTGTCGTTACTTAAACGCGAAAGAGTCGAGCCTGCACGTCGCGCCATCATGCTGTTCCCTTTGCATCTGAACTGGCAGCGCTGGGATGACGTCACTCTGGAACTCAAATTCTGGCTACCGGCCGGCAGTTACGCCACGAGCGTCGTGCGCGAGCTGATGAATCTGGATGAAAGCAATGCGGATATTACTGAGTAACGACGACGGTATTCTGGCTCCCGGCATTCAGGCGCTGGCGTCCGCGCTGCGTGAGTTTGCTGATGTGAAGCTGGTGGCCCCTGACCGTAACCGCAGCGGCGCATCCAATGCGCTGACGCTGGACGGCCCGTTACGCATTCAGTCCTATCCCAACGGCGATACCGCCGTGATTAACGGCACGCCCACCGATTGCGTGTATCTCGGTGTGAACACCCTGATGCGTCCGCGTCCGGACATCGTGGTATCGGGTATTAATGCCGGGCCAAATCTTGGCGATGACGTGATCTACTCCGGTACGGTGGCGGCGGCCATGGAAGGGCGCCATCTGGGCTTTCCTGCGCTGGCGGTATCACTCGACGGACATCAGCATTATGACACCGCCGCTATCATCACCTGTCGCATTCTCAGGGCGCTGGCCCGCGAGCCATTACGTACTGGCAAAATTCTGAATATTAACGTGCCTGATCTGCCTTTATCCGAGATCAAAGGCATCCGCGTGACCCGATGTGGTAGCCGACATCCGGCCGAAAAGGTATTTTGTCAGCAGGATCCCCGCGGGCAGGATATGTACTGGATTGGTCCGCCGGGCGATAAGTTTGATGTCGCCGCTGACACAGATTTTGCTGCTGTTGCACAAGGTTACGTTTCAGTCACGCCTCTTCAGGTAGATTTAACCGCCTATGCGGCTCAGGATGTCGTAGTCTCATGGTTGGAAAGAGCCGGGGTGAGCGCGAATGGTGAATAAGCCAATGTATAACCTGCTGGAACAGTTGCGGCAGCAGGGCATTCATGATGAGAAACTGCTGCATGCCATTGAGGCGGTGCCGCGTGAGCGCTTTGTGGATGAGGCGTTCCAGCATAAAGCCTATGAAAATACAGCGCTGCCGATTGGCTCCGGCCAGACCATCTCCCAGCCTTATACCGTGGCGAGAATGACTGAACTGCTGCGCCTTGAGCCTTCTTCGAGGGTGCTTGAGATAGGCACCGGCTCCGGTTATCAGACCGCGATTCTGGCCCATCTGGTAGAGCATGTCTTTTCGGTTGAACGGATTAAAGGGTTGCAGTGGCAGGCCAAAAGACGCCTCAAGCAACTTGATTTGCATAATGTCTCAACGCGTCACGGAGATGGCTGGCTGGGCTGGCCTTCGCGTGGGCCGTTCGACGCCATCATTGTCACCGCTGCTCCTCCTGAAATTCCCCAAGACCTGCTGAAACAACTCGATGACGGCGGGGTGATGATTCTGCCTGTCGGCGAAGAGAATCAGATCCTGCAACGTATCACCCGCCGCGGTGATGAGTTCACTGCCGAGACGATTGAAGCTGTTCGCTTTGTCCCGCTGGTGAAAGGCGAACTGGCCTGATTCAGACATCCGGCAGGACTAACCCCTTAAAATTTAAATACAACTGTTATATGGTGCTGTACTGGCTATGTTGATAGCATCCACTACAGTTTTTTATGGCACGGCGCATTCAGGAATTAACCTGAGTGGGCGTGTTGCCTGCCCGCACGGTATGACATGATACGAGAAGCGCCATCTGGCGCGGTGTGCGAGGTTAAAGCGTTATTCTGAGATTGCCGTAACGGGGGAAATATGAGCACGGGAAGCCCAATAAAAACACTAAGCCGCATTGCGGTCTGTACGTTTATCAGTGCCTGGATGGCGGGATGTTCGAACAATTCAACCACATCCGCACCCATCAGTAGTGTCAATGGCGGCGGCGGTGGTAGTCAGAATACTCCGAATTCAGCGACGCCAAATGCTCCTGCGGTCGCCCCCGGTGGACGCATTGTGTACAACCGTAGCTACAACGCTATCCCTAAAGGCAGCTACAGTGGCAGCACGTATCAGGTGAAGCGTGGCGACACCCTTTTTTACATCGCCTGGATCACCGGCAACGACTTCCGGGACCTTGCTGCGCGTAACAATATCGCCGCGCCATACAGCCTGGAAGTTGGCCAAAATATCCAGATAAATAACGTCTCTTCTGCTGCCAGCACGGGGGGAACTTTAGCCGCTACAGACGCAACTTCTGGCGGTGTTCCTAAAGTGCCGACAGGCGGAATGCTCACAGGTTCTGTGGTTGCATCTCAACCAACTACCACGTATTCTGAATCTTCTGGTAAACAGAATGTAGGTAAGATGTTGCCTTCATCAGGTGCAGTTACCACAACCACACCTGTTGCCGTAGCCAGCACTCCCGTCGCCACTCCAGCAAATAATGGCGGTCCGGTTTCCACATGGAAATGGCCGACCGACGGGAAAATTATCGATAATTTCTCTGCTTCTGAAGGGGGAAATAAGGGGATCGATATTGCAGGTTCGCGCGGACAGTCTGTCGTCGCCACCGCCTCGGGGCGTGTAGTGTACGCAGGCAATGCTCTTCGCGGTTACGGTAATCTAATCATCATCAAACACAATGATGATTACCTGAGCGCCTATGCACATAACGATACAATGCTGGTCCGGGAACAACAAGAAGTGCAGGCGGGACAAAAAATAGCGACTATGGGTAGCACCGGAACCAGTTCAGTAAGATTGCATTTTGAAATTCGTTACAAGGGGAAATCCGTAAACCCGCTGCGTTATCTTCCGCAGCGATAACTCGGGCAGAGTCTTAAATTCTGCCCTCGGGACCACGGGTAGGAGCAGCTTATGAGTCAGAATACGCTGAAAGTTAACGAGTTACATGATGATGTAGATTTCGATGAGAACAGCGCTGAAGCCTTTGACGAGAAAGCCACAGTCGAAGAGACTGCCGATAACGACGCTGAAGAAGAGTTGTTGTCGCAGACTGTAAGCCAACGAGTGCTGGACGCAACTCAACTGTACCTTGGTGAGATCGGTTATTCCCCTCTGCTTACGGCAGAAGAGGAAGTTTATTTTGCAAGACGTGCGCTGCGTGGAGATGTTCCTTCGCGTCGCCGTATGATTGAAAGTAACCTGCGTTTGGTGGTTAAAATTGCCCGCCGCTACAGCAATCGCGGTCTGGCACTGCTGGATTTGATCGAGGAAGGTAACCTGGGTCTGATCCGTGCGGTTGAAAAATTTGACCCTGAGCGTGGATTCCGTTTTTCTACCTATGCGACATGGTGGATACGTCAGACCATTGAACGGGCGATCATGAATCAAACCCGTACCATTCGTTTGCCGATTCACATCGTGAAGGAACTGAACGTTTACCTGCGTACTGCACGTGAACTTGCGCATAAACTTGACCATGAGCCGAGCGCTGAAGAGATTGCAGAGCAACTCGACAAGCCGGTACATGACGTCAGCCGTATGTTGCGCCTGAATGAGCGTATTACCTCTGTTGATACCCCGTTGGGTGGTGACTCGGAGAAAGCGCTGTTAGACATTCTGGCGGATGAGAAAGACAACGGCCCGGAAGACACCACGCAAGACGACGATATGAAACAGAGTATCGTGAAGTGGTTATTCGAGTTGAATGCAAAACAGCGTGAAGTGCTGGCGCGTCGTTTCGGCCTGTTAGGTTATGAAGCTGCGACGCTGGAAGATGTAGGTCGCGAAATTGGCCTGACACGTGAACGTGTTCGTCAGATTCAGGTAGAAGGTTTGCGTCGCCTGCGTGAGATTTTGCAGGGACAGGGGCTGAGCATCGAAGCTTTGTTCCGTGAGTAATTCGTTCGGCGAATCATTTACTTTTTAGGCAATACAGCATCAGATTTTGCATCAAAAAAACGGCGGGTTAATCTCCGCCGTTTTTTATTTCTGTCATTTCATTGGCGTTCTGCCGGTTCTACACCAACTCTTTCAAACGATAAATCCATTCCAGCGCCTGCCGTGGTGATAACGAATCCACATCAAGGGCTTCCAGCGCTTCAACTGCCGGTGAGACTTCCTCCGTCAGCAGCGTCAGTTGCGGGCCATCCACTTTGCTGGCGGCGGCGTTATTAGATAACGTTTCCAGCTCTTTCAGTTTTTGGCGTGCACGCTTAATCACATCGCGCGGGACACCGGCCAGTGCGGCTACGGCCAGGCCATAGCTTTTACTTGCCGCACCGTCCTGCACGCTGTGCATAAAGGCAATGGTATCGCCATGTTCGATGGCATCCAGATGAACATTCACCGTGCCTTCCATTTTTTCCGGCAGCGTGGTCAGCTCGAAGTAATGGGTGGCGAACAGCGTCATGGCTTTTATGCGACTGGCCAGATTCTCGGCACATGCCCAGGCCAATGACAGGCCGTCGTAAGTAGAGGTACCGCGCCCGATTTCATCCATCAGCACAAGACTGTTTTCAGTGGCGTTATGCAGGATATTAGCCGTTTCGGTCATTTCCACCATGAAGGTTGAACGGCCTGACGCCAGATCGTCCGCAGCCCCCACGCGGGTGAAGATGCGATCGACAGGGCCAATCGTTGCCGACTCGGCGGGGACGTAGCTGCCAATATGTGCCATCAGAACGATCAGCGCCGCCTGACGCATGTAGGTACTTTTACCGCCCATGTTGGGGCCGGTGATGATCAGCATACGTCGCGCCGGAGACATGTTCAGCGGGTTGGAGATAAAGGGTTCACTGAGCACCTGTTCAACGACAGGGTGACGTCCGCCGGTGATGTTGATCCCCGGTTTCTCGCTCATGGTCGGACAGGCGTAATTCAGCGTATAGGCACGTTCCGCCAGATTGCTCAGTACGTCCAGCTCAGCCAGCGCACCGGCACTTTGCTGTAAAGCAAACAGATGCGGCATCAGCAGATCAAAAAGCTCTTCGTACAGCGCTTTTTCCAGCGACAGTGCTTTGCCTTTAGACGTGAGAACTTTATCTTCGTACTCTTTCAGTTCAGGAATGATGTAGCGTTCGGCATTTTTTAACGTCTGGCGGCGGACATAGTGGATCGGCACAAGATGGCTCTGACCCCGGCTTACCTGAATGTAATAACCGTGAACGCCATTAAAACCGACCTTCAGCGTATCCAGCCCCAGTTTTTCGCGTTCGCGGATTTCGAGGCGATCGAGATAATCTGTTGCCCCGTCGGCCAGCGCACGCCATTCGTCCAGTTCAGCATTGTAGCCCGGTGCAATCACGCCACCATCACGAACCAGCACCGGAGGACTTTCGATCACTGCGCGTTCCAGCAGTTCCACCAGTTCAGTGAAGTCTCCGGTTTGCTCCACCAGCGTCTGAACATGCTGAGCGTGAGTTTCCTGCAAGATTGCCCGAATTTCCGGCAACTGCTGCAGAGCGTGTCGCATACGGGCCAGATCGCGCGGACGTGCGCTGCGCAGGGCGAGACGTGCCAGAATACGTTCCAGATCGCCGACCTGACGCAGAACGGGCTGTAAGTCCGCCGTGATATCCTGCAACGCACTGATGGTCTGCTGACGGTTTGTCAGCAGCCGGATGTCGCGGCTCGGCATGTGGATCCAGCGTTTGAGCATACGGCTGCCCATCGGCGTCACGGCCTGATCCAGCACCGCTGCGAGGGTGTTCTCCACCCCACCGGCCAGGTTTTGCGTCAGTTCAAGATTTCGGCGCGTGGCCGCATCCATAATGATGCCATCCTGCTGGCGCTCCATGGTCACACCGCGAATGTGGGGCAGGGCGGTGCGCTGGGTATCTTTTACATACTGCAGCAGACAACCGGCAGCGCGCAGAGCCTGAGACGCCTGCTCGACGCCAAAACCGCTCAAATCGCGGGTACCGAATTGCAGATTCAGCTGCTGCTTAGCCGTTTCCAGCTCAAACTCCCACATAGGACGACGGCGCAGGCCGCGGCGGGAAGAAATAAGCGACATGGCTTCAAAGCTTTCCGGATAGAGCAATTCTGCCGGATTGGTGCGTTGTAACTCAGCAGCCATTGTTTCCAGATCGTCCGGCTGGGCGACGCGAAAACGCCCGGAGCTGATGTCCAGCGTTGCATAGCCGAAACCGCGCCCGTCCTGCCAGATGGCCGCCAGCAGGTTATCGTGGCGCTCGCTGAGTAATGCTTCATCACTGACCGTACCCGGTGTGACGATGCGCACTACTTTTCGGTCAACCGGCCCTTTGCTTAGTGCCGGATCGCCAATTTGTTCTGCGATAGCGACGGATTCACCCAGCTGCACCAGTTTCGCCAGATAGCCTTCTACCGCGTGATAAGGCACACCCGCCATAGGGATCGGCTCACCGGCAGAGGATCCGCGTTTGGTCAGCGAAATATCCATCAGCTGTGACGCACGTTTTGCATCGTCATAAAACAGTTCGTAAAAGTCGCCCATACGGTAAAACAGCAAAACTTCCGGGTTCTCTGCTTTAAGACGCAGGTATTGCTGCATCATCGGGGTGTGGGCTTCCAGTCCGCTCATTGTGTTATGCTTTTTATTGATTTCATTCAATTTTTATTCATCCTGTTGGCTCGCAGCGCCTGATGCAACGACTTTACAACGGATCCTAACGTGAGTGGAGGTAAAAAACCACGTTGCTTACTGAAGATGCGTAACGTCACGCAATTTACGGTAAACGTGAATATCCGGCATCCATGTAAAGACGTTGATTTTCAGTTTTTTCGGCTCTGATAATGCTCTAACATGTCGTCACCTCTTTTATTGCATGGTTACGGACATCCGATGCGCCTCCTGGCAGTCATTCTTCCCCTGGTTTTTACACTTTCTGCATGTAGCAGTCATAAGCCTCCGGCTCAGCCTGACGGCCCGCGCAACCCTTTCTCTGACGGAAGAAATGCGAGTGCCAATACGGCACCCAGCGGCGGTTTTCTGTTGCAGGCTGAACATACCGGTGCCGTTCAGAACGGTGACTTTGCTTACGATCCGGCCATGAATCAGTTTGTTGATAAAATGGTCCGTGAACACGGATTCGACCGTCAGCAGTTGCATGACGTGCTGGCGCAAACCAAACGTCTGGGTTTTGTGCTGAGACTGATGGATCAGCAGGCGCCTTCCGGCGGGCCATCGACCGTACCGAACGGAGCATGGAACCGTTATCGGAGTAAATTCATTACACCGGATAACGTCCAGAATGGTGTGGTTTTCTGGAACCAATATCAGGATGCGCTGCAACGCGCTGAGCAGATTTACGGCGTTCCACCGGAAATCATTGTCGGTATTATCGGCGTTGAAACCCGCTGGGGCCGCGTGATGGGTAAAACACGCATTATTGATGCGCTGGCGACACTTTCCTTTGCGTATCCGCGCCGGGCTGAATACTTCTCCGGTGAGCTGGAAACCTTCCTGCTGATGTCGCGTCGTGAAGGTGACGATCCGCTGAGTCTGCGGGGTTCCTTCGCAGGCGCGATGGGGTATGGACAGTTTATGCCATCCTCCTACAGAGACTACGCCGTGGACTTTAACGGCGACGGACACGCGAATCTGTGGGATCCCGTCGACGCCATCGGCAGCGTGGCTAATTACTTTAAAGCACATGGCTGGACGAAAGGCGCACCGATTGCGGTTCCCGCAGCCGGTCAGGCACCCCTGTTAGAGAATGGTTTCAAAACCAAATATCCGCTGTTTACATTGAAAGCGGCCGGACTCAGCCCGTTAGGCTCGCTCGGCAACTATCAGGAAGCGAGTCTGCTACGCCTTGATATGGGCACCAATTACCAGTACTGGTACGGGTTGCCTAACTTCTACACCATCACCCGTTACAACCATAGCGTGCATTATGCGATGGCGGTGTGGCAGCTGGGCGTTGCGGTGAAAGCAGCGCGCTAATGCCCGTTTTTATCATCTGAAGGCCGCCCGGTGCGGCCTTAGTTTTTGCGTTTAATTCTGATTCTGAATACATCGCGCAAAAAGCAGCGTCAGAACTCGCAGAGCAAAAGAGAAGTGCTAACATCAGGACAGATTCTGATGACCCGCCGGGAGAGGATATGAAAGAAGATCGCTTGCATGAATTGAGTGCAGAAATAGGTGCCGAGCTGAAAGCACAAGGCCTGTGGATCACCTGTGCAGAATCGTGCACCGGGGGATGGATTGCTAAAGCCATTACCGACATTGCCGGCAGCTCTGCCTGGTTTGACCGCGGGTTTGTGACTTACAGCAACGCTGCCAAGCACGAACTGCTGGGGGTTTCCGAGAGTACGCTCGAACAGTATGGCGCCGTAAGTGAACAGGTCGTGCGCGAAATGGCGCAGGGTGTGTTGCATGCTGCGGGAGCGGATATCGCTCTGGCAGTCAGCGGTATTGCCGGGCCTGATGGTGGCTCGCAGGAAAAACCGGTCGGCACAGTGTGGTTTGGTTTTGCCGGTAAAGATGGCCGGATCGTGGCGGCAAAACAGCAGTTTTCTGGCGATCGCGACGCTGTACGTTTGCAAGCTGCTGTTTTTTCGCTACAAACAGCATTGTTTGAGTTTCTGCAAAATTAGGCTTGATACTGTATGAGCATACAGTATAATTACTGCCAATTACCTGTTCATAAATTATATTCAGTGATGTGGGCGGGATGTTCCCCTGCATCAGACGAGGAGTAGAAATGGCTATTGATGAGAACAAGCAAAAAGCGTTAGCTGCAGCACTGGGCCAGATTGAAAAGCAATTCGGTAAAGGCTCCATCATGCGTCTGGGTGAAGATCGCTCCATGGACGTTGAAACGATCTCTACCGGCTCTTTGTCCCTGGATATTGCATTGGGCGCTGGCGGTTTGCCGATGGGCCGTATCGTTGAGATTTACGGACCGGAATCTTCCGGTAAAACAACGCTGACCCTTCAGGTTATTGCCGCTGCACAGCGCGAAGGCAAAACCTGTGCCTTCATCGATGCGGAACATGCACTGGATCCGATCTACGCTAAAAAATTGGGCGTGGATATCGACAATCTGCTGTGTTCTCAGCCGGATACCGGCGAACAGGCTCTTGAGATTTGTGACGCGCTGACCCGTTCAGGCGCTGTTGACGTTATCATCGTTGACTCCGTTGCGGCACTGACACCTAAAGCAGAAATCGAAGGTGAAATCGGTGACTCTCACATGGGCCTCGCGGCACGTATGATGAGCCAGGCAATGCGTAAACTCGCAGGCAACCTGAAAAACGCCAACACTCTGCTGATCTTCATCAACCAGATCCGTATGAAAATCGGTGTGATGTTCGGTAACCCGGAAACCACCACCGGCGGTAACGCTCTGAAATTCTACGCTTCTGTCCGTCTTGATATCCGTCGTATCGGCGCTATCAAAGAAGGCGATGTGGTAGTAGGCAGTGAAACGCGCGTCAAAGTCGTGAAGAACAAAATTGCTGCACCGTTCAAACAAGCTGAATTCCAGATTTTATACGGCGAAGGTATCAACATTAATGGCGAACTGATTGACCTGGGCGTTAAGCACAAACTGGTCGAGAAAGCGGGCGCATGGTACAGCTACAACGGTGAAAAGATTGGTCAGGGTAAATCTAACTCCTGTAACTATCTGAAAGAAAATCCGAAAATTGCCGCTGAACTGGATAAAAAACTGCGTGACATGCTGCTGAGTGGCACGGGTGAACTGACCGCTGCTACGACTGCAGAAGTCGCAGACGACGATATGGAAACCAGCGAAGAGTTTTAATTTCGTGGTTGTCTGACAAAGACATTTGAATGATTGGGTTTTGCCCGTCATCTTCAAAAGTCGCTAAAATGCCAGTCTGGTTTCCAGACTGGCATTTTGCATATCAGGGGAAACCTTATGCCTGGTGAAAAAACACCAAATGAAAAAACCATCGATCTGAAAAAGCTGCTCGAAGAAGTCGCGCAAAACAGTGATTCTGGCCTGTTTGAACCACAGAAAAAAGACGGCGATGCAGCCAAAATCAACACACTGATTAGCCGTGCCATGCGTCTGCTTGCTCAGCGCGATCATGGTGAAACAGAATTGCGCCGCAAGTTGCTCATTCCCCCGATGCCTTTTGTTAAACCGCAGAATAAGAAAAGCAGTTGGTCATCGCGTAAGAAGCAGGCGCAAAATGAGTTCGCCGAAGAAGACATCGTAAGAGCTAAACCGGAGCCACGTCCGGTACCTGAGGAGATCCCTGAAGAGCATGTTCAGGCCGTTATCGACTATTGCTATCAGCACCAGTGGCTGGATGATGCCAAATTTGCCGACCGGTATATTTCAGGGCGCAGTAACAAAGGTTATGGCGCTCAGCGTATCCGTTCAGAATTAATGCAAAAAGGTGTCGATAAAGAAATCATTACCACGGCTCTGGAGAATACTGAGGTCGACTGGTGCATTCTGGCGCGTGAGATTGCGGTCAGAAAATTTGGTGAGAATTTACCTACAGACTGGAAAGAAAAATCAAAAGTTCTGCGTTATTTACTCTATCGCGGCTTCTTTCAGGAAGAAATACAGTCTATTTATCGCGATTTTGACGATTGACCGCATACGGGATTTTACTTCCCCGCGCAGAAATTTTATCTTATCCGCACTTTTTCGTTCGTGAGCTGTACAGATTGCTGCCGTATGCAGCGTGATCCGGCTCAAGAGCCGTTCTTCCAGCATGATTCCGGGATATTTATGAGCAAGAGCACCGCTGAGATCCGTCAAGCGTTTCTCGATTTCTTCCAGAGCAAGGGACACAACGTTGTTTCAAGCAGTTCGCTTGTCCCGACAAACGATCCGACACTGTTGTTTACCAATGCCGGGATGAACCAATTCAAAGACGTTTTCCTCGGTCTGGATAAACGCGATTACAGCCGTGCCACCACGTCTCAACGCTGCGTACGCGCGGGCGGTAAACACAACGATCTCGAAAACGTCGGTTATACCGCTCGTCATCACACTTTCTTCGAAATGCTGGGCAACTTCAGCTTCGGTGATTACTTCAAGCATGATGCAATCAACTACGCCTGGGAATTACTGACCGGCGAAAACTGGTTCAACCTGCCGAAAGAAAAATTGTGGGTCACTGTCTATGAGACAGATGACGAAGCCTTTGAAATCTGGGAAAAAGAAGTTGGCGTTCCTAAAGAACGTATTATCCGCATTGGCGATAATAAAGGTGGTGCTTTCGCCTCTGACAACTTCTGGCAAATGGGCGACACCGGCCCTTGCGGCCCTTGTACTGAAATATTCTTTGATCATGGCGATCACATCTGGGGTGGTCCTCCGGGTTCAGCCGAAGAAGATGGCGACCGTTATATCGAAATCTGGAACATCGTGTTCATGCAGTTCAACCGTCAGTCTGACGGCACGATGCTGCCATTGCCAAAACCGTCCGTAGATACCGGGATGGGGCTTGAGCGCATCACCGCTGTTATGCAGCATGTGAACTCAAACTATGACATCGATTTATTCCAGAAACTGATCGCCGCCGTGGCAGAAGTGACCGGCGCTACCGATCTGACCAGCAAATCCCTGCGTGTTATCGCCGACCATATTCGTTCGTGCGCATTCCTGATCGCTGACGGTGTGATCCCATCGAATGAAAACCGTGGCTATGTGCTGCGTCGTATCATTCGTCGTGCGATCCGTCACGGCAACATGCTGGGCGCCAAAGATACTTTCTTCTTCAAACTGGTTGCCCCACTGATCGACGTGATGGGCCCGGCGGCTGCGGAACTGAAAGAACAGCAGGCAATGGTTGAACAATTGCTGAAAACTGAAGAAGAGCAGTTTGCCCGCACGCTGGAACGTGGTCTGGCATTGCTGGACGATGAACTGTCCGCAATGACGGGTGACACCCTGGACGGTGAAATTGCTTTCCGTCTGTACGACACCTTCGGTTTCCCGCTGGATCTGACTGCCGATGTTTGCCGCGAGCGTAATCTGAAAGTCGATGAAGCCGGTTTTGAGAAAGCGATGGAAGTTCAGCGTCGCCGTGCTCGTGAGTCCAGCGGTTTCAGCGCAGACTACAACAGCATGGTTCGTGTGGACGGTGTGACTCAGTTCTCCGGATACGAACATCTGCAACGCCATTCCAAAGTGGTGGCATTGTTTATCGACGGTCAGTCAGTGAACGAGATTCAGGCGGGTGATAATGCCATCGTGGTGCTGGATGACACGCCATTTTATGGTGAATCCGGTGGACAGGTGGGGGATAAAGGCATCCTGAAAACGTCAGCTGGTGTCTTCTCTGTTTCCGATACCCAGAAATACGGCAAAGCGATTGGTCATCAGGGTTCCCTGAATGCCGGTAAGCTTAGCGTTGGCGACAGCGTTGACGCTGAAGTGGATGTGGCTCGTCGTGACCGTATCCGTCTGAACCACTCAGCCACTCACTTACTGCACGCAGCATTGCGTCAGGTGCTGGGTAAACACGTCGCACAGAAAGGGTCACTGGTTAACGATAACTATCTGCGTTTCGACTTCTCACATTTTGAAGCCATGAAGCCTGAAGAAATTCGTCAGGTTGAAGATCTGGTGAATGCGCAAATTCGTCGTAATCTGCCTATCCAGACCACCATCATGGATTTGGACGAAGCCAAAGCAAAAGGTGCAATGGCACTGTTTGGTGAAAAATACGAAGACAGCGTCCGTGTCTTGAGCATGGGCGATTTCTCCACAGAACTGTGTGGCGGAACTCACGCCAGCCGTACCGGCGATATTGGCCTGTTCCGTATCCAGAGCGAATCGGGTACTGCGGCAGGCATTCGTCGTATCGAAGGGATCACGGGTGAGAATGCGATCAATGCACTGCATCAGCAAAGTGATTTGCTGCAAGATGTCGCACATCTGGTAAAAGGTGATGTCAACAGTATTACGGATAAGATCCGATCCCTGATCGAACGTTCGCGCGTGCTGGAAAAAGAACTTCAGCAAGTGAAAGGCCAGCAGGCTGCGCAGGAAAGCGCATCTCTGTCGGGCCAGACCAAAGAAGTGAAAGGCGTTAAGCTGTTAGTTCGTCAACTGGATAATGTAGAGCCTAAAATTCTGCGTACGATGGTTGATGATCTGAAAAACCAGTTAGGTTCAGTGATCATTGTTCTGGCAACCATCGCTGACGATAAAGTCAGCCTGATTGCCGGTGTCACAAAAGATCTGACTGACCGTGTCAAAGCGGGGGATCTGATTGCTTCTGTTGCCCAGCAGGTGGGCGGCAAGGGCGGTGGTCGTCCTGACATGGCACAAGCAGGGGGAAGCGATGTTCAGGCTTTACCGGCAGCCCTGGCTACCGTAGAAGCCTGGGTGGAATCCAAGCTGTAAGAAGAAATAAATCGCTAACCTGGAAAGCGCCATAATGTATTGTGCAATATGGCGTTTTCAGTCTTAATGGTGGGGTAGGCTTCGCGGCAAGGTCGCGACAACGTTGATTTCAGCTAAACTAAAAGTACTCATGGCTGAAGTTGCAGGCCGCTTACAGTTAATGTAAGGGTCATGGCTTACGTTTTACCCGCTTATGATCGATAATGGCCGGGAAACTGAGAGACCCGACTCTTTTAATTATTCAAGGAGCAAAGAATGCTGATTCTAACTCGCCGAGTTGGTGAAACCCTCATGATTGGCGATGAGGTTACTGTTACCGTTTTAGGTGTTAAAGGTAATCAGGTACGTATTGGTGTGAATGCGCCAAAAGAGGTTTCCGTTCACCGTGAAGAGATCTATCAGCGTATTCAGGCTGAAAAATCTCAACAGACGAGTTACTGATTTACGAGGCGTCTCGCTGACGGCGAGGCGCTGATCCTCTTTTCTGCGTATTTCTGATTTTCCTGCCTGACTTTCTCTGTATTTTTATCTGTTTCATTCTTTACGAGCGCTGCTCTGTGATCCCCTTTGCGTAAAAAAGAACGTGGTTTTTATGCGTTTTGCCCTCTTTTTTGCCTTCAAACTGTGCAGGTTGCGCGTGAAATGTCCAAACGAGTGATTGTGTGGAAAAAAGGGTTTGACTTATAAGGGCCAGAAAGTAATATGTGCGCCACGCAGTGCCGATGAGCTTGAACAAAGTTAGTCAGCACACTCGCAAGAGGCGTATGGTGAGGTGGCCGAGAGGCTGAAGGCGCTCCCCTGCTAAGGGAGTATGCGGTCAAAAGCTGCATCCGGGGTTCGAATCCCCGCCTCACCGCCATTTAAAATGCACCCATAGCTCAGCTGGATAGAGTACTCGGCTACGAACCGAGCGGTCGGAAGTTCGAATCTTCCTGGGTGCACCATACTTTCCAAAGCGTATGTTGATTTGCAATCAAATGAGCGTGATGGGCAGAAGCTAACGCTGATGTAGTACGGAAAAATGGTTGGGTAAAATCTGCAGTAAGAATCAAAATGCACCCATAGCTCAGCTGGATAGAGTACTCGGCTACGAACCGAGCGGTCGGAAGTTCGAATCTTCCTGGGTGCACCATTCTTTATCTCTGCTTTTCCCGCATCGAATAAAATCTGTAGTAACCACACTTTGCACCCATAGCTCAGCTGGATAGAGTACTCGGCTACGAACCGAGCGGTCGGAAGTTCGAATCTTCCTGGGTGCACCATATTCCAAACATGTTGCAGCGACCATTTTCACATAAGGTCCTCCGGCATGAAGGTAGCACGAAGAAAGATAACGTTGCTTTAGCAACGGCCTGCAGGGCAAGCCCTTGCCAATATCTTCCTGGGTGTCGCCTGTCAGAGAAACCCGCTTCGGCGGGTTTTTTGCTTTCTGCGTTTCATCTCTGCGTTTTCCACTTCATTTCCCTGATTTTTTCAACGTGTTCGGATGTGCTCTGTGAACGGACAAAATGCGACTTTCGGCAGACTTTGCGATAAAGTAGTTTTCCCGTTTTTTTCGTGAGCATGGAGCATTCGATGTACGATCGATACGAAGGGCTAATATTTGATATGGATGGCACCATATTGGATACCGAGCCTACGCACCGTAAGGCATGGCATCAGGTATTAACCAAATACAGTATGCAGTACGATGTCGAATCCATGGTTGCCCTGAATGGTTCCCCGACATGGCGCATCGCCAAGTTTGTTATCGACAGTAATCATGTTGAGATGGACCCTCATCTTCTTGCCGCTGAGAAAACCGCCGCGGTACAGGAAATGTTACTCGATACCGTTCGTCCGCTGCCTCTGATTGATGTCGTTAAGGCCTACCGTGGTCGACGTCCGATGGCTGTAGGAACGGGCAGTGAACACTGGATGGCGGATGCTCTGTTGCGTCATTTGGGGTTACGCGATTGCTTTGATGCCATCGTCGGCGCGAATGACGTGCAGAACCATAAACCCGCACCAGATACATTTTTGCGCTGCGCTGAACTCATCGGCGTGCCTCCTGAAAAATGCGTTGTGTTCGAAGACGCCGATTTTGGTATTGAGGCGGCGAAACGCGCCAATATGGCTTTTGTGGATGTGCGTACGTTGTGAGTAGCGCCGTAGCGCTGGCGTCCTTATTTGGCAGTAGCTTTTTAAGTGCCACGTTGTTACCAGGCAACTCAGAAGTATTATTAGTGGCTTTATTGTCAGCTGGCAGTGCAATGCCGGCGGCACTGGTTTTGTCTGCATCTGTTGGCAATACCTTAGGTGGCATAACCAACGTCATCATCGGACGTTTCTTGCCGCAGCTTAAGCCTCAACGTGGGCTACAGGTTGCTGAAGGCTGGCTGAAACGCTTTGGACCGGCCGCCTTGTTGCTGAGCTGGTTACCGGTGATTGGTGATGTGTTATGCGTATTAGCAGGTTGGCTGCGAATGCCGTGGGGCTCAGTGGTCTTTTTCATGTTGATTGGAAAAGCAGTGCGTTACGTTTTTATTACGGTGGTAACGCTACAGGGGCTTTCATGGTTCAGTTAGATTGGCATCAGTCATCAATTATGGTCACATCTATGCAGACACGCTTTGCTTGCAAATCAATGAGTTCAGAGAGCGGGAGGTCAATTTGATCCCGGATGTATCACAGGCGCTTTCCTGGCTGGAAGCCCATCCTCAGGCATTAAAAGGTATTCGTCGCGGTATTGAGCGTGAAACGCTGCGTGTTAATCCCGATGGTTCATTAGCGAAAACCGGCCATCCGGAATCTCTTGGTGCGGCACTGACGCATCGCTGGATCACCACCGATTTTGCCGAAGCCTTATTAGAATTTATTACCCCCGTCGATGACAATATTGATCATCTGATGGCATTTTTGCGTGACATTCATCGTCACGTGGCCCGTGAGCTCGGCGAAGAGCGCATGTGGCCGTTCAGCATGCCGTGTTTTATTGATTCCGGCCAGGATATTGAACTGGCGCAGTACGGTTCATCCAACGTAGGACGCATGAAAACATTGTATCGCGAAGGCCTGAAAAATCGTTATGGCGCGCTGATGCAGGTGATTTCCGGCATTCACTATAATTTCTCGCTGCCGCTGTCCTTCTGGCAGGAGCGTCTGGGCGTGACCGATACCGAAAGCGGTAAAGAAGCGATTTCAGCCGGTTATTTTAAGCTGATCCGTAACTATTACCGTTTTGGCTGGGTGATTCCGTATCTGTTTGGCGCATCGCCGGCGATCTGTTCGTCATTCCTTAAAGGTCGTAAAACCGATCTGCCTTTCGAATATACCGAGGGCGGCTTATGTTATCTGCCCTATGCGACGTCGCTGCGCCTGAGTGATTTAGGATATACCAATAAATCGCAGAGTAATCTGGGCATCACCTTTAACGATCTCGAGACTTACGTTAAAGGCGTTAAAAAAGCGATTCGCACACCTTCTGCAGAATATGCAGAGATGGGTGTGAAAAAAGACGGTAAGTATCTGCAACTGAACACGAATGTGTTACAGATTGAGAACGAGCTTTATGCGCCTATCCGTCCTAAACGCGTCACCAAATCAGGTGAAACACCTTCTGATGCGCTGATGCGCAGCGGGATTGAGTACATTGAAGTGCGATCGCTGGACGTTAACCCGTTCTCTCCGGTCGGTATTGATGCGACGCAGGCGCGTTTCCTCGATCTGTTTTTGGTATGGTGTGCCCTGGCCGATGCCCCGGAAATGAGTAGCGACGAGCTGCTTTGCACGCGCCAAAACTGGAACCGTGTGATCCTTGAAGGGCGTAAACCCGGACAGACCATCGGTATCGGCTGCAATGATGACCGTAAGCCGCTGGCTCAGGTGGGCAAAGATTTGTTCGCTGATTTAAACCGGGTCGCGCAGGTGATGGATAGCCAAAATGGCGACCATCTCTATCAGGACGTATGCAAAGAGTTGGTTGCGGCGTTCGATGATCCGGAACTGACTTATTCCGCGCGTATCCTGAAAGAATTGAAACAGCAGGGCGTGGGTAATTTAGGACTGGAACTGGCCGAGAAATATCGTCAGATGCTGATCAGTGAACCGCTGGAAGTGTTGGATGAAAGCGCGTTACTGGCAGAACAGGACGGTTCCTGGCAACGTCAGCGCGACATGGAAGCCGGTGACAAGCTAAGCTTAGAAGACTATCTGGCCGCTCACGCGGGCGGTACCGAAGAGTAGAAAAGAAAAAGGCCACAATTAATGTGGCCAAATAAACATCTCTGTTTACAGGGATGATGATAACAAATGCGCGTCTTTCACTAATTAAGACCTGCATGCTGGGAAAAGGTTTCCTGATTTCGTAAAAAAATTTAATTTATTTTGGAGAGGTGACGATATGCCACTGTTGGATAGCTTTACCGTAGACCATACCCGTATGGCAGCACCTGCTGTTCGCGTCGCAAAAACCATGAAAACCCCACACGGGGATACCATCACTGTGTTCGACCTGCGTTTTTGCCGCCCGAACATTGAAGTGATGCCAGAGCGTGGTATTCACACGCTGGAGCACCTGTTTGCAGGCTTCATGCGTAATCACCTGAACGGAAATGGCGTTGAGATCATCGATATTTCTCCGATGGGTTGCCGTACCGGCTTCTACATGAGCCTGATCGGTGTGCCTGAAGAGCAATTGGTTGCTGATTCCTGGAAAGCGGCGATGGCGGATGTTCTGAAAGTAAAAGAACAACGTCAGATCCCTGAGCTGAACGAATACCAGTGCGGTACCTACGAGATGCATTCTCTCAAAGAAGCGCAGGAAATCGCGCAGCACATTCTCGATCACGATGTTGTCGTGAACCGTAATGACGATCTGGCTCTGCCGAAAGAAAAACTGTCTGAACTGCACATCTAGTTCGTTCAGCGGAAGCAAAAAAGACGCGAAATTCGCGTCTTTTTTATGTCTGGAATTTGAGTGGGTTAGTGCTGGTTTACACTGGTCTGTAAAGGATGCAACGGACGGACCTGCACTTGTTTGATCATGTTGTCCTGCACATCCAGAATTTCGACTTCATAATCTTCAATGCGTAAGTTGGTACCGATTTTAGGGATCTCTTCCAGCACCTCCAGTAACATACCATTCATGGTTCTCGGCCCGTCGGCAGGCAGCGTCCAGTTAAAGGCTTTGTTCAGCTCGCGAACGTTGGCACTGCCTTCAATCACCACGGAACCATCGCTTTGCGGCGTCACTTCTTCGGCCAGCGTCGGTGACATCGACGTCGTGAAATCACCGACAATCTCTTCAAGAATATCTTCGACGGTGACCAGCCCCTGAATATCGCCATATTCATCGACCACAATCCCGACTTTCTTCTTATTACGCTGGAATTTCACCAGTTGAATATTGAGCGGTGTACCTTCGGGTATGTAGTAAATCTCATCGGCAGCGCGCAGCAGATTTTCTTTGGTGAACTCTTTCCGCTCCGTCATCAGGCGATAAGCTTCACGCAGGCGCAGCATGCCGATGGCATCGTCGAGTGAATCCCGGTAAAGCATAATGCGGCCATGCGGTGAGTGCGTCAGCTGGCGGATGATCGATTTCCAGTCATCGTTAATATCAATCCCGACGATCTCATTGCGCGGCACCATGATGTCATCGACCGTGACTTTCTCAAGATCCAGCACTGAAAGCAGCATGTCCTGATTGCGACGGGAGATGTTCGAGCGCGATTCATTCACGATGGTTCTCAGCTCTTCTTTACTCATCGCATCGCTGAGGCTGGTGTTGGTTTTGACACCGCACATTCTCATCAGCAGACGTGAAAGGTTGTTCAGGATCCACACTAACGGCATCATGATGGTCTGCAGAGGACGCAACAACAGACTGCTTGGAAAAGCGATGCGTTCCGGGTTAAGCGCGGCGAAGGTTTTCGGCAGCACTTCAGCAAACAGCAGCACCACGAAGGTCAGCACGCCGGTCGCAATGGCCACACCGGCATCGCCATACAAACGGATGCCCACAATGGTTGCCAGAGCGGAAGCAAGGATGTTGACCAGGTTGTTGCCGATAAGTACGAGGCTTATAAGCTGATCCGGGCGTTTTAACAGCTTTTCGACGCGACGCGCACCCCGGTTACCTTGTTTGGCAAGGTGACGTAACCGGTAACGGTTGAGTGTCATCATACCGGTTTCGGAGGCTGAAAAATAAGCCGAAACCACCACCATGATGATCAGTGTGATGATCAGGGTTGTTGTCGAGACGTGCTCCAACGGGTATTCCTTTTAATTAATGAACCATGATTTGCTGGATCAGGCGGCTGCCAAAATAGGCGAGAGTGAGCAGGATGGCGCCCGCCATGCTGAACCATACCACGCGGCGGCCACGCCAGCCTTCGTGATAATGGCCCCAAAGCAGGACGATATAAACGAACCATGCGAGTATCGACAAAACGGCCTTATCGATATTTTCCGGGCTGAACAGGTTATTCAGATACAGCAATCCGGTGCACAGCGTCAGCGTCAGTAAAATGACGCCAATCTGGGTGATGTGAAAAAGTTTCCGCTCGATGCTCATCAGCGGCGGCATATCAGCGGTAAATGTCAGACGTTTATTCTTCAGCTGATAATCAAGCCATGCCAGCTGCAGTGCATATAGCGCGGCAATCATCAGTGTCGCATAGGAGAAAAGCGCCAGGCCAATATGGACCAGTAAACCTTTACTTTCCTCAAGATGCGTAATGAACTCGCCCGGCAGGAAGGTGACGAACGCCAGATTGATCAGCGAAAAACTATACACAATAGGCAGAACAAACCAGCCGCGGTTGCGCGAGGCGACAATGGTCATCACCGTGCCAATAATTAAACTCACGACGGAACCAATATTCACCAGGCTCAGGTTCTGGCCGGTGCTGACATCGAAAATACGCTGTTGCAGGGCGACCGCATGGCAGACCAGCGCGACGACCACGGAAATCAGTGCCAGACGTCGGTATGCGCTGTTCTTCCGGATGATGCTCGGAATGATCAGTGCGAGGCTGAACAGATAGGCCAACATGGCGACGAGAGCGAAAACTGACATAGCGTTTCAATGGCATCGAAAAGTGAATGAGAATCGCAGTATAACGTTACCCGCGTCACGCTCCAACCTATCTGAGATACCAAAGCAGAGATCGTCCTCGCTTCGTGTTATAATCCCGCAATTACGTCGCAAAAGCGGCCTGTCATTACGTTGAGCAAGAGACGATGTTTGAGAATTTAAGCGATCGATTGTCGCGCACACTGCGCAATATCAGCGGCCGCGGGCGGCTGACCGAAGAAAATATCAAAGAGACGTTGCGTGAAGTTCGCATGGCGTTACTGGAAGCTGACGTTGCGCTGCCAGTCGTTCGTGACTTCATCAACCGGGTGAAAGAGAGTGCTGTTGGCCATGAGGTCAATAAAAGTCTTACACCGGGTCAGGAATTCGTCAAAATTGTCCAGAAAGAGCTGGAAAACGCGATGGGCGAGGCGAATACCGAGCTCAATTTAGCGGCACAGCCACCGGCTGTCGTGCTGATGGCAGGTTTACAAGGTGCCGGTAAAACGACCAGCGTCGGTAAACTGGCGAAATTCCTGAAAGAGAAGAAAAAGAAAAAAGTGCTGGTGGTGTCTGCTGACGTGTATCGCCCTGCGGCAATCAAACAGCTTGAAACCCTGGCGCAGCAAGTTGAAGTGGATTTCTTTCCGTCAGATGTACAGGAAAAACCGGTCGATATCGTTCGCCGTGCGCTTCAGCAAGCCAAACTGAAATTTTATGATGTCCTGATTGTCGATACCGCGGGTCGTTTACACGTTGACGAAGCGATGATGGACGAAATCAAACAGGTTCACGCCGCGATTAATCCGGTTGAAACCCTGTTTGTTGTCGATGCCATGACCGGTCAGGATGCCGCAAATACGGCAAAAGCCTTTAACGAAGCGCTGCCACTTACCGGTGTGATCCTGACGAAAGTGGATGGTGACGCGCGCGGTGGTGCCGCGTTGTCGATTCGCCACATCACCGGCAAGCCGATTAAATTCCTGGGTATGGGTGAAAAAAACGATGCCCTTGAGCCGTTCCACCCTGATCGTATCGCTTCACGTATTTTGGGTATGGGCGACGTTCTCTCTCTTATCGAAGACATTGAGAGTAAAGTCGACCGCGCACAGGCTGAAAAACTGGCCAACAAGCTCAAGAAGGGCGACGGTTTCGATCTGACCGACTTCCTCGATCAGCTCAAGCAAATGCGCAATATGGGCGGTATGGCGAGTATGATGAGTAAATTGCCGGGTGTTGGCCAACTGCCAGACAACGTCAAATCTCAGATGGACGATAAGGTACTGGTGCGAATGGAAGCGATCATCAATTCGATGACGATGAAAGAGCGCGCTAAGCCCGAAATTATTAAAGGTTCCCGCAAGCGTCGTATCGCGCTGGGTTCCGGCATGCAGGTGCAGGATGTTAACCGCTTACTCAAGCAGTTTGACGATATGCAGCGCATGATGAAGAAAATGAAGAATGGCGGTATGGCGAAAATGATGCGTGGCATGAAGGGTATGATGCCACCAGGTTTCCCAGGCCGCTAATCGACAACACTGGCTATTTATCAGCCACATAAACGGCCCCAAATGTGCTCAGGCAAATAGCGACGGAGGCAATCTACGCTTTCGATTGCTTTTTGCGCCAAAATGAGTAAAATTTTGGGGCTTTTTATATTGCAACCAGACCCCGTTCCCCGATGGGGTCTGGTTGTTTTATTAACTAAAGAGGATGTTATGGTAACAATTCGTTTAGCACGTGGCGGCGCAAAAAAGCGTCCGTTTTATCAAGTAGTAGTGACCGACAGCCGCAACGCTCGTGACGGTCGTTTCATCGAACGCGTAGGTTTCTTCAACCCATTGGCTTCTGGCCAGGCTGAAGCTCTGCGTCTGGACCTGGATCGTGTTGCCCATTGGGTAGATCTGGGTGCAACCGTTTCTGATCGCGTTTCTGCGCTGATCAAAGACGCTAAGAAAGCAGCTTAATCTGTCGCGGTGGTGGCAATGAGCAAGCAATCCAATCCAGTGGTACCCGCTGAGCCGTTAGTTCTCGGCAAAATGGGTTCAACATACGGCATTCGTGGTTGGCTCAGAGTGTTTTCATCCACCGAAGACGCTGAAAGCATCTTCGAATACCAGCCCTGGTTTATCCAGCGTGCCGGTAAGTGGCAGGTTATCGAGCTGGAAGGCTGGAAACGCCACACTCAGGATCTGATTATCAAAGTCAAAGGCGTTGATGATCGGGATGCTGCGAATCTTCTGACTAATTGCGAAATTGTCGTCGATTCAAAGCAACTACCTATACTGGAAGACGGTGACTATTACTGGAAAGACCTTTTTGGTTGCCAGGTAGTGACGACTTCCGGTTACGAGCTGGGCAAAATCATCGATATGATGGAAACCGGTTCTAACGATGTCATGGTAGTGAAAGCCAACCTGAAAGATGCCTTCGGACTCAAGGAGCGGTTAATTCCGTTCCTCGATGGGCAGGTTATCAAGAAAGTCGATCTCGCTACTCGCACTGTTGAAGTAGATTGGGATCCTGGTTTTTGACCTCCGTAGTGTTTACTGATGTAAACAACGTCTGGTTGAGCGGTCAAACATTTGGAAGGGGTAGGCTATGTGGATCGGTATAATTAGCCTGTTTCCTGAAATGTTCCGCGCAATTACGGATTACGGGGTAACTGGCCGGGCAGTTAAGAATGGCCTGTTGAGCGTAAATTGCTGGAGTCCTCGTGACTTCGCATACGACCGACATCGTACCGTGGATGAGCGCCCTTACGGCGGTGGTCCCGGCATGCTGATGATGGTGCAACCCTTGCGGGAAGCGATTCATGCAGCAAAAGCAGCGGCAGGCGAAGGTGTGAAAGTGATTTATCTTTCACCTCAGGGTCGCAAACTGGATCAAACCGGTGTTTGCGAACTGGCGGCCCACCAGAAAATTATTCTGGTTTGTGGTCGTTATGAAGGGATTGATGAGCGCGTAATCAAAACCGAAATTGATGAAGAATGGTCAATTGGTGATTATGTTCTCAGCGGTGGTGAGTTGCCGGCAATGACTCTGATTGATTCAGTTTCCCGCTTTATACCGGGCGTTCTGGGTCGTCAGGCTTCAGCAGAAGAAGATTCTTTCGCTGACGGATTGCTCGATTGCCCCCACTATACCCGCCCTGAAGTGCTGGAAGGCATGGAGGTACCGTCGGTTTTACTGTCGGGAAATCATGCTGATATACGTCGCTGGCGCCTGAAACAGTCGCTGGGTCGAACCTGGCTTAGAAGACCTGAACTTCTGGAAAACCTAGCTCTGACTGACGAGCAAGAGGTGTTACTGAGAGAGTTCCAAAAGGAACATCGACTTAGTTAACAAAACTATGAAGGGACCGCTTGAGCACGTTGCCAGGCCTTCCCGATATATCAGTTTACCTAGGGTAAGAGACATATTATGAGCAATATCATTAAACAAATCGAACAAGAGCAGATGAAGCAAGACGTACCTGCATTCCGTCCGGGTGATTCCGTGGAAGTTAAGGTATGGGTCGTTGAAGGTTCTAAAAAGCGTCTGCAGGCATTCGAGGGCGTGGTTATCGCTATTCGTAACCGCGGTCTGCACTCTGCATTCACTGTTCGCAAAATTTCTAACGGCGAAGGTGTTGAGCGTGTATTCCAGACTCACTCCCCAGTAATCGACAGCATTGCTGTTAAACGTCGTGGTGCCGTTCGTAAAGCTAAACTGTACTACCTGCGTGAGCGTACTGGTAAGTCAGCTCGTATCAAAGAGCGTCTTAACTAAGGTATCGCTAACGCGACATCTACTAGTTAATATAGAACAAGGGGTTAGCCATCGGCTAACCCCTTTTTTTTGCATCAGTGACGAAAAATTGACTATGCCGCAGATGGCTGGTTTCCGCCGGGTTTAGAGATAACCCTGGCGACGGACTCATGTGTGGCAAACGTGCAACTGCACTGAATATTCTGACACTGATGATACCGTTCTTTGGTTGATTCACTCAGATAACGGCTTGAACGTGTGTGGGCAACTTTTCCACAAAGCGGGCAATGCATCATAAAAACCTCCGGCATGACAGTTAGGCGATGAGGTGATTATGAATCTATAAACTCGCAAAAGCAAGTTTATAATGCTGATGTGGAAGACTGATAAGTAATATCCGCGGTGTAAACCTTCAAATTCAAGGTGGTGGTGAATCCTTTCTCATTGAGATTATGCACGACAGAGTTAATCACCCACCGCTGGCGGTCTATAACATCCTTGAAACCCTGCACGGTCACCGGCATTTGTGCGCTGAGATCGGCGCGCCCCAGCGCCAGTTTTATGCTGAAAGTTGAAGATTCTGTCTGGATTCGATTGAAGACAGAATCCGCTGCACGCCTGGCAGATTGTTCATCGGGATACAGGGTCGTCAGCAGCAGAACTTTATTACCTGACCCTGCGATATAGCTTTTTGTCTCCTCTTTGGCCGGCGTATTCAATTCAGCTGACGGCGTTACCGATGCAGGATGTTGTTTTTGCGAGTTTGAAGTCTGAGTTGATGACCGTTTCAGCGCTACGCTCGTCGTTGCTGCTTTCTTCACATCATGCCACTGGGCTTTTACGCTCTCATAGGCCAGCGTATCAACCAGTTTAAACGTGTGGGAATCACCATCGCTGCGCACCAGCGTGTTCCATGGCAACGCCTGCCCGGATGCTGTCCGGCCAGTAAAAGGTTTAAAAAACAGGATCGAGCCATTTTTGACCGTGGCCTGGGCTCCGTAGTTTTGCGCCAGTCGTGTGAGAAAGTAGCCATCGTTTTCATCCGTCTGATCAATATGCGGGATCGGAATATTATCGAGATCCTGATCGATAACCGGCAGAGGAAAATTATTGCGGCTCGCGATAATTCTGACGATCGCGCCCAGCGTATAGTCGTCATAAGACTGACTCCGCTTGGTTTCAAATGAGCCACGAAAATCTGCGCTGCGTGCAGTGACGGCGATCCTGTCAGGGCTTCCGGAATGGGTGACGGTGTCCACCGTAAAATAACCACAATCGTATAAAGCCTGTTTAGACCACCCCATATGCAGGTGCAAAACGGTACCTCTCGCGGGCATCTCCAGCTGCCGGTCGCCGTCGTCAAACGTCAGCGTCAGGGTGTCTGCAGCAAAGCCACTGTAATCAGTCACCGTCAGATTGATCACCCGCTCAGTGATATTCTCTTCCAGGACCTTATTTTTTATCTTTAGGGTAAACACCGGGGCGATGCGTGCGCCGGCAGGCAACTGAAGATCCGTAAGCATGGTTTAGACTCCTGCGATAACACTGCTGACTGCCGAACTCGCCTTGTTATACAACCCCTCGGCCTGAGCGAGGAGATCGCCAAACATTGCCGCCTGGGATTCATCGACGCGTTTTAAGTTGAGGGTAAAAGTAATAGTGCGCGCCTGACCGCGGGTATTAAATTCGCCGCTGTCCTTGACCAGACTCTCAATGATAAACATGCCATAAATGGTGCCGGTACCTTCAATAAGAGGCCACGCACGGCCCGAGTCCGCCATACCTTGCAATGCCTGTAGATAACGCGCTCCCCCGGTGAGCTCCGGTAACAGCTGGCCCTTCAGCGTCAACTTCTCCTGACCCAAACCGAGAAACTGTGAAACCGCCCGCTGACCAAAACGAGCATTTTCGCCCCAGTTGTAATTCACCTGATGGTTAATATTCTGATAGGGCAGGGAGCTTAATTTGAATACAAATAAGCCCAGCGACATCATCATGAGTAGAACCCTCCATTATCAAACACACTGTGTTGCGCATTTTCGTTATTCCAGTCGCGCTCGTTGAGCGTCCGGGTAATAAAGCTCTGAATTTGCTGGTAATCCGTTTCCGGTGTGGCAGTGAAGCTGACATTCATCGTGGTGGTCCGATTATCCGTCAGGCTATTCGCCACGCTGGCTTTGGCCGGTTGATACAGGCTGAGTGTGCCGCCCGTCGCCGATAAAGCGGGATTAAATGCAGCAGGCGGATTTTGAGCTTCTGTCTGTTCGTCAGTGTCGCTGCTGAAAATGTTAAGCACGGAATCGACACTTTTACGCGCCCAGTTAAATACTTCACCGATTTGAGACACGGCTTTATTCAGCGTCACGAAAATTTCACCGATGGCTGCCCCGACCAATTTGCCGATATCGGTGTAGCCACGCAGTTCGTCCTGAGTGAATTTAATGGGTGCCAGAAGATCGGTAATCCAGCCGAGGGCCAATTTAAAGGGGGCAAAGGCATTACTTAACGGCCCCATGACTGAACTGAATCCGGCAATCATTCCGCTGACGAAGGCGCTGATCGGCTCCCAGAGTTTCACCACCGCAATCCCGATCCCTGCAATCAACGCGATGACCGGCAATAGCGGCAATCCGATAGCGGTAAATGCGGCAGCGATCACGCCACCGGTGCTGGTGAAGACGGTGCCCAGCAATCCGGCGCCAGCCATCATCATGTTGACGCCGCTGAGTACCGGGGCGATGGCCATGCCGAGCGAACCCAGCCCGCCAATCACTCCGGTGATCCCCAGCGCCATGCCGAGCAGCGCGTTGACCAGTTGAGGATTATCGGTGACCCAGGTATTGAGCGTGGTCAGCCATTGAGTGGCGGTTTGTGTGAGTTCGCGCAGCGCCGCACTTTGCCCTTCGAAGAGATTGATGCGCAGCGTGTCCCAGGTGGCAAAGAGTTTGGTTATGTCGCCATCCAGGTTGTCGCCTTTTACGGTGATGGCCGTTTGTGCCGCCGGCGTTGAACCGTTGAGTTCCCCCGGCGTCTGTGCCAGAACCTGAGTGGCATCGAGCCCGCTATCCGCTAACTTTTTCTGCGCGGCCACCACGTCCGCCGGTGAATGACCTGATGTCGCCATCGACAGACTTTGCTGACGCAACGCCGCAACGCGCGGATCTTCTTTTTGCAGGCCCAGCACCGACTGAAGCTCAGAAAGGCTGACTTGCAGATCCGCGCCGGGGTTGAGAAGGTTTTTTGCCAGTTCCAGCTGAGGCAGGGCGAAGCTGATGGCGTCTGAGCTGGCCGATTTCAGTTGCCCGATAATTTCCTCGCGATGTGTAAACTGCTCGCCAGGTTCCATGCCTTTCTGCTCAATAACGGCCCGGTGCCCAGCCGAAATACTTTCCGCGCTCCTGAGTTCGGACGCGTATGGATTAACCGGTTTGACGGGTTTAACTGACTCCGGATCTCCCGCCGACAGCTCAACATGCGGTTTCAGGAAATGCGCCAGCGGGCGTGACTGATTATCTAAAGATCTGAGTTCCCAGATAACGTCGCTGATGTCTTCTGACATCGCGTTGTATAAGCTTTTCTTCGGCAGCGTGGTAAACGTCTGCCAGGCGTTCGCCGTGGCCGCTTTCAGCGATTTCAGCTGTTTATTTATTTTCCCCAACGTCGTGGGTAATTGTTCGACATTACTCATCTGTTTTTACTCCGCTGCGTTGCAATGCCTTATAGCGCCAGCTCAACAGATCGGTGAGCGACATGCCGTCCATTTCGGACGGCGGCCAGTGGAAAATCACCGCGATGTCAGCCATCAGATCATCCACGGTGAGGCGGGGGGAGAGCGTTACTCCGCCGGTTTCGGTGATAAAAAACCAATCACCTTGCCTGCCAGCGCAATCAGGTCCGGAAGCTCGAGGCGTGAGCACTCTTCTTTGGTCAGGTTGGGATAAGTGATGCGGGGCAAAAGCGTGATCAGCGCATCGACGTCGGCATTCGCCAGCGCGGCAAGCCCGATGCCACGCAGGCTGCCTGCCGTCGGTTTGGTCACCTGAATTTCAGTAATGTCGGTGTCACCACGTTTTAGCGGCACATCCAGAATCACGGTGTTGTTGTTGTCAGTCTGGCTCATGCGTTTTCCTGTTTAAGCACAAGTGAAGCCGGCAATGTCTGCCGGCTCTGGGAGGGGGAATTACAGGCCGAGCGCGGTGCGGTGTTGCGCCAGGCGGTCAACGCCATTGACGATTTCCACCATATTGACGGTGTCGATCTCAATCAGCTGCTTGCCGTCGATAGTCAGTTTGAAGTAGGTGCACTGGGTGGTGACTTTGGTTTCGGTGTCTTCACCTTGCTTATATTCACCAAAATCAAACTCCTTGTGACGGCCGCGCATCATCACTTCGACCGCTGACACATCACCGGTATCGTCGCGTTGCAGGGAACCGGCAAAGCGCAGCGGGATATCGGAAACGCTGCCCCATTGTTGCAGAACCAGTTCATCCAGACCGCCGATAGACCATTCCAGCGTCAGTGCATCGTCATCCAGACCGAAATCCACCGCGACTGAACCGCTCATGCCGCCGCCGCGATAGTTTTCCAGCTTGCGGGTCAGTTTCGGCAGGGTGAGTGAGGAAACCAGCCCGAGGTAGCTGTTCCCGTCGTTGAACAGGTTCAGGTATTTTAATTTTTTAGGAAGTGCCATGAGTCATTGTCTCCTTAACTGTTGATGGACGCGGCAAAGTTCACCAGATAAGAGTCGGTGATGCGCTGGCGCAAGGTCAGGTCTTCCAGCGGAGGAACCGGGGTGTAGTCGTAGTCGATATACAATTTGCCGGCTTTCAGTGTTTCCGCTGTGTTTGCGGCTTCGTCGTACCAGCAGTCGCCGTCAATGATGTAACCCGCTGATTTCATTTCACGCATTTTGGCTTTGATGCCGTCGATCATGTCGCGTACCAGCGTCGGGGTCATCGGTTTATCGACCGCCCACATATGCGCTTCGGCCATGGTGTCTGCCAGCACTTGCGCGGTACGGGTGTAGTTTTCGAAAATGAACAGTGAATCGTCGCTGCAGGTACGGTTGCCCCAGAAACGGAAACCGTCTTTGCGCACCAGCGTCGTCACACCCGCCTGGTTCAGCAGGTCTGCATCGGTACCACTGGCCTGCAAATCCCAGAACACGCTGGCCGACAGACCAGTCACGCCGTTCACACCCACGTTTGACAGGGTTTTATGCCAGCCGGTTTCCTGGTCGATTTTGGCGCGCAAGCCCAAAGCGCGTGCAGTGGCGTAAGCAATATCAGACTGGCTGGTCGCTGTATTCCAGTTCACAAAATCCGGCCAGATCAGCATCAGTTCACGCTGGCTGAAGTTGTCGCGGTATTTGATTGCATCGGAAAGCGTTTTTGCGCCGTAAGCGCTGATATAACCGAAGGCACGCAGCTGCTGGCAAACGGCTGCCAGCGCGGTTGCGACAGCCTGATTATCCAGCCCAGGGACGCCCAGAATACGCGGTTTCACGCCCAGTTCTGCCTGCGCAGAAAGCAGTGCCTTCATGCCGGTGTAACGGCCATTGGCATCAGAACCGCCAATGATATTGCTGGTGGTCGCGGCCTCGTCATCGCCAGTGGCAACACGTACCACGACGGTGACAGGTTTACACTGGTCAGCAATCGCCAGAAGCGCAGCGCGCAACGTCCCGCTGGTCCCGGCTTTCCCGCTGGCCGCCAGAACGTCAGTGATAAGAACTGGCATGTTGAGAGGAAATACAGTGGCATCCGCATCTTCTGCGGTACAAACCATGCCGATAATTGCGGTGGAAACGGTAGAAATAACGCGGGTGCCGTCGTTGATTTCAACGACACGTACGCCGTGATGATAATCAGCCATCAGGGTGACTCTCTCTGTTGTGGGTGGTGAAGCAAGGATGCCGGTTCACAACAAAAAGCGCATTTGATCAGGGGCGTGGGGGCGGTGGCACAACAGAGGGGGGATTAGATAATAAAAAAGCCCCCGGAGGGGCTTAAGTCAGGCCGGAATTTCGGGCCAGGTGATGTCAGGGGCGGTTGAAAGATCCAGGCGGTTCAGAGCGACACGGTAGGTTTTCCAGTCTTTGAGAAGTGTCAGTTCATCTTGTGTTGCAGTACCGATATCGATCGCATCCTGTAAAGGGGAAATAGCCAATGTCGCATTGGTCATTAGCAAAGTTAATTTATTTTTAGCTTCAAAAATAATTTGTTCCTTTGTAGGTGCGGGAATATCTACCCAAGTAGGAATTCCATTTGGACCGCTTGATCTCATTTTCCCATCAGGTGAAGGTTCGGTCTGAAATTCGTTATAAACCTCTTGGCTAACGGCAAGGGCATCTGCTGGCCAGCTTCCGGCACTTTCATAGATATCCCGAAGTTCTTCAGCATAGAAGCCATTGGTAGCCGGACTGTAAAAATAATTATTCATCTCATCTCCTTACCAGCCAATGGCTGTCCAGTAACTGCCGCCGCTATCTTGCCCGCAGGTGAAACCTATATTATTGATGATCTGCGCTGTTCCAAAGTTATCTGAAAACACGCCACTACCTCCATTAAGGACTGTGACTTGTACATTTGCGCATGCACTTGGGAATGCGATAGGGTAGTTAACTGTGAGCCAACCACGGCTGCCTTTATTGACAAAACCCCACTGGAAAATCATCCCTGTATCACCGCACCGCCACCATCCACTTTGACCAAAGCCAGCTGTATTACGAGCAACGGGCTGCGGGTTAACCGGAGTAAAAACTCGCTGACCATTTTCCTGAAGTAAGCCTGAAGTATTAAGACCGCCATTACCTGAGATAGATACATTTCCTGTTTGTACGCTGTTTTGGTAATTGACTATTCTAAAATTAAATCCTCCAGAACCACCGCCTTTATTATTTACAAAATTTGACTCACCCTGCCCATTACTTTCATTCCAGCCAATATATGTGCCTTGCCCTAAACCTGGATTCGGCAATCCATTTGCACCTAAGAATTGTGCATTTACATAACCGGATACATTTCCTCCTGAAGACGGATAGGCACCTACTTCCCCAGGAGTCGGTGGATTTTTCCCCGTATAAATAACACCCTGACTGACATTATCCACGGTCGCATAAAGTTTATCGCCTTTACCCCAGTCAATATAAATTCTGTGATTTTCCACGTAATTTAATCCACCGCCAGCCTGGACAGCCTGGTAATTACCTACATTTCCGAGTCCAATGTTAGATGCATTCAGCGAGATATCCGCCGTCCCATCAAATGCCACTCCTGCTATTTTTCTTGCCGTCGCCAGCTTGGCCGCTGCAACAGCAGTTCCGCCTGCGGGTAAGCGCCCGTTAGCATTATCATTCGCAGATTTCGCCAGGTCGTAAGACGTTTTTACTGCCTTCGGCGTTGCTGCCAGAATTTCACTGGTGCTGTCCACCGCGTTGCTCAGTTGAACAAAACCTTTCGCGCTCAGCGTGCCGTCGGGGTGACGCCGTGAGGCTTCGTGTTCTGCCAGCAAATTATTAACGTATTCTTCGGTCGCAATAATCAGTGTGTCATCAATGGTCAGGCTGACCGCCTCGGTATCTGTGACGGTTAACACCATGCGCAGGGTTTGTGTCCGGCCGGAACCTTCTTCGAGCGTAGGTTTATAGCTGTCGGCCATATTACTGACGGCAATCAGTTCACCTTCTGCGGAAAACAACCCCATTTCACGCATCCAGAAACCGCCGATTTCTGCCGGAATAATGGCTTCAGCAATAATCCAGTTGGCATTTTTATTATCGATTTTGATGGAATTCAGCTTCAGGCGGTAGGTTTCATGGACCAGTGCCGTCTGCCCCACAGAGGGTTCAGTCGCGCTGCCATTACCGTCACCGACGGCCAGCTGGGTAATATTCACGTCTTTTCCACTTTCGATGGCTGACGCGATGCGCGCCTGCCCGAGGGTAGTGACGACGGATTTAAATTTGCTCATAAGATTCCTTATCAGTCCGGATAAACAGTGAGTATTTCTGCGTCATGCATTGCCGCGGCCAGATAAACGGTGCCGGGAATATCCTGGGTAATAGTCAGCCCGATTAGGTGGCGGCTGGCAGGCTTCGCATCATCAATCAGGCGTTCCATTTCTTCGTACATAGCTTCATCAATACCGGAATCGAGAACGCCGATATCGAGTTTGAAAGTGCCCGGTGGATCATCGGTTTCCCACCATTCGGTGACCTTAATGACATAACCCAGTGGCTCGACCACACGTTTGATAGCGCTGATGGTGCCTTTGTGCTGATGGATGAACCAGGCGGACTGAATCACGCTGCGCTTTGTCGTCGTAGGCCATTCACTGTCCCATCGGTCGACAGACAGCGCCCATGCCAGATAGGGCAAAAAGTTGGCCGGGCAGGTTTGCGGATCCCATAACGTTTTCAGCGGAACATTTACACGGGCCAGTTCAGCGCAGGCTTCCGCGGCTGCCAGTTCCAGCGCGGAGGAACCACTGGGTAGCAACCTCTTACTCATCGGAGCCTCCGACGGTAATGACGTAGTTTGTACAATAAGAAGCTTGTGTACTGTCGAGCACAATATCTGCGGCGGGTTTAGCAAGTTCCACACGCTGGACGCCTTCTACGTGCAATGCGGCATAGATGGCAGATAGCCGAATGTCACGTCCGAGGCGGTGCTGATCGCTGATATAAGATTTCAGCTTTTCTTCGGCTGCGAGGGTGATAGGTTCAGACTCAGGCCCCGGATACAGGTATAGCGTGGCGTCAATTTCATACGGCACCACGCTGGCCGACTGAACCAGAACCCGGTCGGCTATTGGCCTAACATTTTCGTCGTTTAATGCGATGCGCACCTTGGCCAATAAATCTTCCGGAGCGATGCCATTGGCTTCGCGTGACAGCACGGAAATGGTGACATTCGCGGGGGACGGGCTGATAACCGAAATATCCGCTACCCGCCCATCGGCTGACAGGCCGTGGAATTCGTAAGAGCCGGAAGGACCGGCGACGCTCATTCCTTCAAAGGCCTGCGGGATGCGCGTTCGGAAGTCGGCATCACTTTCCATGACCGCCGGGACGGGTGGAACTTTGGTGTTATCCGCAGGCTTCAGTACCAGTCGCTGTACGCCATTGTTCGCCGCCAGCTGATCCAAATCACTGCCCGTCGCGTACGCCACCATCACCGCCCTTGCGGATTCGTTGACGCGCTGGCGCAGGATCAGTTCGCGGTAGGCGTTCTCCTGCAACAGCTTGACCAGCGGTTCGGATTCCAGTGTCAGCGTGCGGCTGATAGCTTCCTGCTGGTCGGCCGGGTAGAGGGAGATCAGCGTCGTTTTACGTTCTTCAAGCAGGCTTTCATAATCCAGTTGTTCGACCACATCGGGGGCCGGTAACTGGCTCAAATCGATCGTTGCCATAAGTGTCAGCTCACAGGAATGTTCAGGGAGAAATCCGTCGCCGTATCGGTACGGCTTCCGGTCAGTTCCACCACCATCTTGCCGGTGTAATCGGAGTCGAAAGTGATGGCATTCAGTGAGATGCGGGGCTCCCACTGCAACAGCGCGGTGTAGCAAATTGCGGTCATTTGCAGCCGCAATGCGCCGTTTTGCGGCTGGTCAATCAGTTCAGAAAGCAGCGAGCCGTAATGGCGGCGCATCACACGGGAACCCACCGGTGTAGTCAAAATGTCGCTCACGGACTGGCGGATATGGTCGAGATCTTCAATCGCTGTGCCGCTGTTTCTGTCCATTCCCAGGTATTTTGGTTTGCTCATTGCGGGCCTCCTGTCTGGCCACCGCCGGTCTGGACGCCGCTGTGGCGGTGGGTGTGCACAATAATGCCGTTGGATGTCAGGCTGCCGCCGCTGTGAATTACATTGCCGGTCAGCGTGCCGCCTTGTTTGACCTCGAGTGAGCCGGTGGTCAGCTTGCTGGTGCAAACCACTTCCGGCGTATCCAGGGTGATGCGCGTACTGGCGGTGCAGCGGATTTCCGGTGCTGTGACCTCCACGTTCTGCGATGCATTGATCACCGCCGTTTTGACGCCGGTGACTTTCAGCGCGCCGTTTGCCGGTTCGTATTCAAAAATGGCGCCGTCCGGAAAGGCCAGATGAAGGGCATCCGCCGAAGCCGAAGGTGCGGGCGAGGCATCCGAAAAAACAGCCGGTAAGACGAATGCCGTATTCAGTTCGCCGCCCATCGAGAGCAGCAACACCTGTTCGCCGAGAGAGGGCGCCCACCAGCTGCGCGTGCGGCCTGCGCGGTGCGTCATCCACGGCAGCCAGGCCGTCACGTTGCTGCCCGTCGCGACGCGGCAGCGGGCGTTAGCCAGATCCAGTTCTGAGACGTTACCGATGCGCACCAGATTGCCAATCAGCCGCATTATGTCGTTGAGTTGAAGAGTCGTATTCATGGGATAAAGGATGCCGTTTCAGGGGGTTGAGCGACAACCGATGGCCGTTCGGCCGCGGCTGACACAACAAGGTTTATCGGGTCACACTGTCCAGCTGATGATCAGTTCTCCGTTAAGATAAACCTGACGCGGCAGCCAGCCGCATTATGTCGTTGAGTTGAAGAGTCGTATTCATGGGATAAAGGATGCCGTTTCAGGGGGTTGAGCGACAACCGATGGCCGTTCGGCCGCGGCTGACACAACAAGGTTTATCGGGTCACACTGTCCAGCTGCTGATCAGTTCTCCGTTAAGATAAACCTGACGCGGCAGCGCCACGTTTTCCGGCAGCGGCGGTTCAGGCAGGTGAGTGATGGTGCGAACATCACCTGTATCGGAAACCTGCACGCGCTCGGTCAGTTGCAGCGTCAGCACCAGGCTGCCCGCCTGCTGAGTGAACGTGAAATCATTCAGCCGGTGCAGGGCGTTGCCAAGAATTTCAGGCTGATTAACCTGCAACCAGTCGAGAACGGTGACCACGGCCAGATCAACCAGGGTTTCGCTGAGTGCGTCGTCTGTAAAGGTCAGCGTCAGCGGATAGCGGTATTCAAAAGAAAGCGACGGCGCTGATGTGGCGACCACCTTGCCGGGGCCGGTGGCAAGCACCAGTTTTTCAGGTGCGGCTGCAAGCAGCGGGATCTGTTCAATCAGCCGTTGTTGCAACTGAATCGGTTTTTGCATGTTGTGCCTCCTGACACTTTTTGATGGCTTCAATTTGTAAGCCGCAGTCCATCAGCGCAGATTCCAGCTGAAGAATGTCGGCGCTCAGATCCTGGTTAGTGACGGGTTGGCTGGCCGGAATCGGGCAGGCGCTGACCGCCGGACAGCCAACGTAAATAATCGCTGGCGGAGCTGAAGGCGGGGCGCTGGTGCAACCGGCTAATATCAGCAGGCAGCCCGCTGTCAGCCCACTGACGGTTTTGCGCATTAACATGAAGGCTCCTTTGTCTTTGCTGTTCGCGGGTTTGCATTATTTGCCGGGTGGAACTCAGGTCTTCGCGTAATGCCAGTTCAGCCTGCTCGCGCTGGCGCATTTGTTGGTTCAGCGCAGTGATCGTCTGCTCACGCTGTTGCAGTGAAACCGCCAGCGCGTCGCGTTGCTGAGCGGCGTGGTTGAGATCGTGCTGTAACGAGCGATTGGAAAGCAGCAGGATGACGATCAGCAAAATCATGGCGGTCAGAATGACCAGTAATATGCGCATTCAGACTCCTTTCAGGCAGAGAGCTCGTTCGGCGTTTCGCCTGCGTTCCAGACCCCGGTTGCGGTCACCGTTGACGAAAACCCATCGTGGCAGCTGGTCACAGGCTTGTTGCCATTGTTGCTTGTTGATGAAAAACGCCAGTGTTGACTGACACGCAGCTCCGGTGCCGACGTTAAAGCTGAATGACACCACGGCATCAAAAACCGGCTGCGGCATCACGCCCGGCATGCATTTTTTGAGGGCGCGCTCGGTTCGCTGAATATCTGCCAGCAGGTTTTCAGCGGCCTGATGTTCGGTTATCTCCCGTGCCGGCTTCACTCCTGCCGTGTGGCCGATACCGCTGGTCCATACGCCAGCGCTGCACTGATAGGGTTGCAGCTGACAGCCTTCAAAATCGGTGATCAGCCGTAAACCTTCTTCCGAAACTTGTAATGACGTGTAGCCTGGCAGTGCCGCCATCAGCCCTAACACGACCGCGGCGCTGCAGCGTTTAAGAGTTGAGGTTTTCATAGGTGTCTTTGTTCAGACCGTTGCGTGCCAGCAGCTGAAAGCTTTTGCGCCGGTAGTACCAGTTAACTAAAAAGGTGCCGATACCGACGGCGGATCCAATCAGAAAGGCAATGTCCTGCGAGGTGATACCCGCCAGCCAGGTCAGTGACGTGGCGATGAAATATGCGCAGGCTGAGCTGATGCGTTCGGTATTCAGTCCCATAATTTGAGTATTTCCTGCTGGGGTTGCTCCGCGACATCTGGCATGTCGATGGCGGTGCCGTGGGGTAACAATGCGCCCAGATCGGCAATGCCTTTGTTCGCCGCATAGACTTTCTCGACAACAACAGCGGTTCGGCCGTAATAACGCCAGCACATGGAATCCACTGTGTCGCCCTGTTCTGCGTAAAGTTTCATGGGGGTTCTCCGCGGGTGAATGAAATCGTCAGAAGGTGATTTCAGTCTGCGCAAGAGAGAGGAAGGCGGCAACGTAAGGGGGTTGTGAAACTATTGGCACAACAAGAAAGGGGGATGGACGAAAATGGCGGGGCGCTTAGTCCGGCCTGAAAGGGGAAGGGTAAGCGCCGGGTATGTGACAAACACCGCCCGTAATCTCTGGCGATCAGTGGGCGTCGTCAGTGCTCCCGTTATAGAAGAGTGCATCCTGATGTTCGTCCGTCAGAGCCTGGCTGGCCAGTTCCGATATCAGTGACATCACGACCAGAAATTCTTTTGGATTGCACTGCGCCGTCTGCGAAATGTCTGCGATCAGTTGTATCCTGGACAACGTTAGCTGTTGTTTAGTCAGGTTTTCCATTTTCTCCCCTCGCCAGATACTGTGTTTATATACAGTATTCTTTAATTGAGTTAATACGTCAACACTCTGCGCATTTTAAAAAATATAATTCATTGAATTTATGGATTAATTTTTATTGGCTCGGATTTTGTATAGATAACAGCTTTAAGGGCGAAGCCAGCGATCCACAGTTATTGACAGAACTCCAAGGCGGGCACAATGCCGGGATTGCCTGTGATCTTTCAGGTGAAGAGGACCGGCGGCGGACGACTCGCCAGCGTTCCGTGTGAGTGGGAAAAATGTGCGAAGCACCAAGATGCGGGGCGTAGATACCCACGACTTTATTTTGGGGTTCGCCATAGACGTTCAGTTCATCGGTCTGCTGGCGGGCGACCCGTACGGTGTGATCTTTTCGCCCGATATGGATGCCGCCCTGCGCATGAATGTAAGCGGCATAGTCACCGCTATCAGCCGCGCAGCGTACGGCTTCGACCCGCGTATCAAACTGGCAGGCAAGGCTGATATGGCGGATGCGGCGACACTCACGGTATGCGCCTACGGAGGGGATCCCAATGGCGTGAAACTGCGGGATCCGCCATGTGGATGCCCAGGCTGTGACGGAAGTGGCGACGTCAGTCAGCGGACGACCCGAATCAAAATCGGTTTCACCTTCCAGCGCGTAACCGTCGATATTTTTAGCCACATATTTGGCAATGTATCCTGCCGCACCTCCACGGTTGAGCGGCTTGCAATTGAAACGCGACACGTCGGCTCCCGGCTCCTGCGCGTCTTCCTCAAGGGCGTATTTGCGCATGACGTCGATGACTTTTTGCTGCTGCGCCGGTGGCGTAAACAGCATCATGTGCCAGTGCGGCGTGCCGTCGTGGTGGGGTTCCACGACCCGTACGCCGTAGACCTTCAGATTTCGGTCTTTGAACGTGGTGCGGATTTTCGCCCAGACAGCGACCAGATAACGCTGCGCATCTTTCGGCGTAAACGCCTGTGCATCCCATTTATGGTTAAACTGCGGGGCAGAGTGCGGGCCGGTGGTTTTCATCGGATGATATTTTGAAGGCGTGGTCAGGGTAATGAACAGCCCGCGATCCTGTTGCTGATCCGCAACGTCCTCGACGCCGGCAATCAGGGTCATGAGCTCCATGCGGCGCAGTTTTGGATTGGAAATACTGGCTAAAACCGTGTCCAGCAGACTCAGCTTTTCTCCCGACTGGATATTTTCGATATCGCACTGCCGAAGATAATTCAGCGCCGACAGACGACGTGATACCACATCGCGAATGGCATTTTTGCTGGCGTAAGGCGACGTGGCACGGCTCACGTAACCACAGGCGATCATCAGGGCTTCCCGCCAAAGACGCTGCTGTGCACGTAATTGTTTCTCCCACCAGTCGCCGCTGACCAGACGTAACATGCTGGCGACGGCGGTATGGGCTGTTAACCGGCCATTTTTAAAGGCGCGCCAGTAAAGCGGCTGAACGCGACAGGCGCGCGCCATCGCGGCAAGGTGACCATAAATTTCATTTTGTGTGCTGTCTCTCAGCAGAATGTCCGGTTCTGCGGGGCGGCTTTTCAGCCACTTTTCACACTGATACTCACAGGCATCCTGCATGGCAATCGCCAGCTGATTCGCCAGACGTTTCAGGCTGTTGTCATTCAAATCAGGTAAACGGTTAAACGTCTCTTCTGCGGCAAGATGCTTTTGCGAGATGTATCGCGAATACTGATGGCGTTCGTTAACCCGCTGTATGCGTGGCCAGAGACGCTGCATGAACACCGTCATCAGAAAGTGGAAGGCGGGACGGACGCCTTTGGTGTTAAGCAAAAACTGATAACGCTGCTGTAACGGCGTGCGCAGGCAGCGCGGCAGGGTGGCGATAAGTGAAAGTGCAGCCTGCTGGCGCTGGCAGAAATCCCGTGTCAGCGGTTTTTCGAGAGGGCACGTCATCGCCGGTCGCGGCGCATTCCACCACCATAAACCCTGAAAGGGTTTATCCGTTGTGCCATTAATGGCAGGAGGTGAGGCAGGGGAAATCCTTGCTCTTATATTATCAGGCATGGCGTTAATTCCGTCTTAATAGTAATAGAATGCCGCTCCCGAAAATGAATATTTCAGGATAAAACTTTATTGAAATAACAGACGATGAATTAATTATATCGGGCGATAATTCCTGCTTTTAATTTCATTAATTTCCTGACATTCAATACAACGCCGGACACCGTAAATTGCGCTTCGTCGCTGTTCCGGGATGGGCGTGTCACAGTCTTCACAGAGGAGGGCTGATGCGCCGTGCCGTGTTTGGGTTACCTTTGCAATCTGTTCTTCCAGTAACCTGAGCTGGTGTTCTTGTGATTCATCTATCCAGTCTGCCATCAGTAAAAATCTCCTCTTAATAATGATGAAAAATGACGTAGTGATAATAAAGCCTGAATTATTTTTAATTGTTCATCGGACGTCATTTCGGCATACGGAAGATGAACATGGCGGCGTTTAAGACCGGCATGAAAACACAATGTGGTTTTCCATTTATCAGGGGCATTATCAAATATGTTTTCGACCTTATTTCTCTTGTCAGAGAAATGGGTGTCTTTCAGATGGGCAATGTGACGTAAGCCCGTCTGGCGCTGTTGCTCTGTTCCTAAAAACATCGCGACTCCTCATTGACTGTCTTTAACGTTATGGCGAGATTTCTTACTGATCCTCCCCCCACGCCGTAAATTTGGTATCATGACGGGGTTCGGTATATTACATAAACAATCTAGACTTGCATTTGCGAGTTGTCAAGTTGGTATTTACAAGCCCAGGGGTTTTCGCCAGATGCAATTAGATGAACTCGAAGGAGGAAAAGCCGTACTGTCGCGCATGCTTCAGGCGTATGGCTTTAGCATGCAGAAAGAGTTGGGTGATCTGTATGGTTTGTCGTCTGGTACGATAAGTACCTGGGTGAGAAGAGATTATTTCCCCGGTGATGTGGTCGTGGCCTGTGCGCTGGATACGGGTGTTTCGTTGCGCTGGCTGGCAACGGGTAAGGGCACGATGCAGGATCCCGCCGTTACAGGTGCCGGGGCAACGCAAGGTGTCCGGCAGCTTAAAAAGTTGAGATTGCGAGGCGGGGCGCTGGAGGATGAAGGTCTGTGGACCGCCGACTCTTCCTTGCTGGACGATTCCCTGGCTGAGCCGGCTTATATTGTTAAAGGCAACGACTCGTGGATTATCGATATGGGCAGCACCCATCCGGGCAATGGCCGCTGGTTGCTGGATATCGACGGTGATGTCGACGTTTATGACGTGGCGCGAATTCCCGGCAACCGCCTGAAAGTCACGCGTCAGGACAGCCATTTTGAGTGCAGCGTTGATGACGTCTCTGCGCTTGGACAGGTCTTTATCACTCTGGATCGTAACCTGTAATCGTTTCTCCCGGCTGCCGCAGGTGGCCGGTGTTATTCCCGCCGCTATCCTTCTCTTTTTACCCTCATTCGTTGCGACTTCCCTGTTAAGCAATAATGCCATGTAATGCTGGCGGTACACTCTCTTTGTCACTAATCGACATAATGTAAACTTTAATTTCCATTATGCGTTTTATATCCGGTAATTGGTAACCTTAAGTTTACAACTAAGGCTTGATAACTTTACGCGCTGTGTTAATGTTGTCCGCAGATGCCTGAGTGGCTGCCCATTTTCCTGAATAGCGAATCACTATCATGCAAAAAGATGCCCTGAATAATGTCCATATCACTGCTGAACAAATTCTTATCACGCCGGAAGAGCTGAAAAACCGTTTTCCGTTGAGCGTGAGTGATGAAACCAGCATTGCAGAAGCCCGTAAAACTATCGCGGATATCGTGCATGGTCGTGATCCTCGACTGCTGGTGGTCTGTGGCCCATGCTCTATTCACGATCTGGATGCTGCGCTGGACTATGCGCGCCATCTGAAAACGCTTGCGGCTGAATTAAGCGATCGCCTGTACATCGTGATGCGCGTTTACTTCGAAAAACCGCGTACCACCGTGGGCTGGAAAGGGCTTATCAACGATCCGCACATGGACGGCACTTTTGATGTGGAAGCGGGTTTGCACATTGCGCGTAACCTGCTGCTGCAACTGGTCGGCATGGGCTTGCCGCTGGCGACTGAAGCACTGGATCCTAACAGCCCGCAATACTTAGGCGACCTGTTCAGCTGGTCGGCAATTGGTGCGCGTACCACGGAATCTCAGACCCACCGTGAAATGGCATCGGGTTTATCCATGCCGGTAGGTTTCAAAAATGGCACTGACGGCAGCCTGGGTACGGCGATTAACGCTATGCGTGCGGCAGAAATGGCGCACCGTTTTGTGGGGATCAATCAGGCCGGGCAGGTTTGTCTGCTGCAAACGCAGGGTAACCCTGATGGGCATGTGATTTTGCGCGGTGGTAAGACGCCAAACTACAGCGAGCAGGACGTTAAGGCTTGTGAAAAACAGATGAGCGACGCGGGACTCCATCCTTCCTTGATGATAGATTGCAGTCACGGCAACTCAAACAAAGACTATCGTCGTCAGCCTGTTGTGGCTCAGTCAGTGATTGATCAGATTAAAGCAGGCAACCGCTCTATTACGGGACTGATGCTGGAAAGCCATCTCAATGAAGGCAGCCAGTCGTCTGAACAACCGCGCTCAGAAATGAAATACGGCGTGTCTGTCACGGACGCCTGCATTAACTGGGAAACCACGGAAACCCTGCTGCGCACCATGCATCAGGAACTGGGCGACGCGCTGGCGGCACGAATCGCAGGAGAGTAAGTTTTTATGGTGGCAGAACTTAACGCGTTGCGCGATCAGATCGACGACGTAGATAAAGCGTTGTTGGATCTCTTATCACGGCGTCTGGCGCTGGTGGCAGAAGTCGGGGAAGTCAAAAGCCGTTATGGTTTGCCGATCTATGTGCCTGAACGTGAAGCAGCGATGCTGGCTTCACGTCGTCAGGAGGCGCAGAACCTGGGCGTTCCGCCCGATCTGATCGAAGATGTATTGCGCCGTGTGATGCGTGAGTCCTATTCAAGCGAAAACGACAAAGGTTTTAAAACGCTGCATCCTGAACTGCGCCCGGTGGTGATTATCGGCGGTGGCGGTCAGATGGGGCGGTTATTTACCCGGTTGCTGGAGTTGTCGGGTTATCAGGTCAAAATCCTTGAGCAGGAAGACTGGCCGCAGGCAGACACGCTGCTTGCCGATGCCGGTATGGTGATTGTCAGTGTGCCGATCCATTTGACGGAACAGGTCATTGCCCGTCTGCCGAAGTTGCCTGATGACTGTATTCTGGTGGACCTGGCATCAGTGAAAAACCGCCCGTTACAGGCGATGCTGGCGGTGCACGAAGGCCCGGTGCTGGGCCTGCACCCGATGTTCGGCCCGGATGTCAGCAGTCTGGCAAAACAGGTTGTCGTGTATTGCGATGGTCGCGAACCGCAGGCGTACCAGTGGTTACTGGAGCAGTTGCAGGTTTGGGGCGCGCGTTTGCACAAGATAAGCGCCGTCGAACACGATCAGAACATGGCCTTTATTCAGGCATTACGGCACTTTGCGACCTTTGCGTACGGCCTGCATCTTTCCGAAGAGAATGTTCAGATTGAGCAGTTGCTGGCGCTGTCTTCGCCGATTTATCGTCTCGAACTGGCTATGGTCGGAAGGCTGTTTGCGCAGGATCCGCAACTGTATGCGGATATTATTATGTCGTCAGAAAGCAATCTGGCGCTGATAAAACGTTACTACCAGCGTTTTGGTGATGCGTTAGCGTTGCTGGAAAATGGCGATAAACAAGCATTTATCGATAAATTCAGAAAGGTTGAAAACTGGTTTGGCGATTATGCCCCGCGTTTCCTCAAGGAAAGTGGTGCATTGCTGAGACAAGCAAACGACAACCGCAAGTAAGTTATCCATGATGAAAGAAAAGGGCGTTGCATCCGTGCAGCGCCCTTTTTATTTGCGTAATTACAGATCGACGGAGACGACGTTTTCGCTTGGATAACAGCCGAGCACTTTCAACGAGCGGGTGATCGGCGCCAGATCCTTCAGCGCTTTTTTCATCTCGTCTGAACGCAGGTTGGCCTGTACATCAATGTAAAACATCTCTTCCCACGGATTGCCGTTGATCGGGCGTGACTCCAGCTTGGTCATGATGATGCCTTGTTCACGCAGCACCAGCAACGCGTTCACCAGCGCACCCGCCTGTTGCCCGGTCGCCATGATGAGCGTGGTTTTGGCCGGAACCTGATCTGTCACTTCAATCGCTTTGCGGGCCAGCACGATGAATCGGGTAATATTTTCCTGCTGATTAGCCAGGTTATGTTCCAGAACCTGTAACTGATACAACGCACCACCCGCTTCGCTGCCGAGCGCGGCAACGTGTGGAGAATTGGCGGCCGCCACCTTTTCCATTGCCGCTGCAGTGCTTTCGCAATATTCAATTTTCCAGTGCGGGAAGCGGTTAATGAACTGGCTGCATTGCTGGAACGGCTGCGGATGGCTGTAAACGGTCTGGATTTGCGACAAGTCAGTGTCGGTCGCTACCAGCACGCAGTGATTGATTGGGTTAGTCAGTTCACCCACAATCGAAAGGCTGGTGTGTTGCAGCAAATCGTAAACGTCGTTGATTGAGCCGGAACTGGTGTTTTCGATCGGCAACACGGCGTAATCGGCCTGGCCGGTTTCGACCTGAGAAAAGATATCCTGGAATTTCTGGCAGCCACATTCGATGAATTGATCGAAATGACGGGCGGCGAACTGACGTGCTGCAAGATGGGAGTAGGATCCTTTAGGGCCGAGGAAGGCTACACGGGCGGAATCAGAAGGGGTTTTATTCAGATGTTGCTGCAATAGCGCCTGCTGCGTCAGCACAGAATCTTCAATGATCAGCTGATAAACGCGGGTGATGTAATGTCCGTCCAGCCCTTGTTTTTTTCCTTCCTGAATCAGAGTGTTAATCAGTTCTGCTTCACGTTCTTTATCGCGGATAGGGCGGTGAGAGTGCATTTTAGATTGCGCGACTTCTATCGCCATTGTGCGTCGCTCTGCCAGCAGGGCCAGCAGTTTCAGATCTAATGCGCTGATGCGTTCGCGCAGTGCCAGCAATGAGTTCTCGGTCATGTTGTTACCCTTTTAGATGTTCTTTCTTTCAGCAAAATGTGTAAAACGCAGGCATAAAAAAAGCCCCCTTTTCAGGAGGCTTTATTGTTCGTCTTCGCATTCATTCTTTCGCGACGAAACGCCTCCCAATTAGGGGAAGGTAAAAAAGAATGCGAAGAAAAACAGACGGGTATTCATGTATACATTGTTTCCATAAGTTTGAGCAGAGTCTTAAAGTAACCGCTGGGTTTTCCCTGTGTCAATAAGATTTCCTTTGGACACAAAAAACGCGCTCCAGGAGCGCGTTGTTCACAGACATGTTGTTAAGCCGGTTATTCCTCTTCTTCCTCCACCGGTTCAAGGTTCAATTCCTTCACACCGGACTCGGCACGGCGGGCTTCACCTTTGTGCTGCGCTTTGTTGAGCTGACGTTCAAGCTTGGCTGTCATCTCGTTAATCGCGGCATACATATCATCGTGGGTCGCACTGGCGATCAGCTGGCCGTTTGGCGTACTGATGGTCGCAACGGCGACAAATCCCTGTGGTTCTTTCGACAGAACAATGTGCGGGTTAATTAACTGAGTTTGCCATTTTTCCAGTTTTTTCAGACGGCCTTCGATGTGGTCACGAATAGCGGCAGTGATGTCCATTTGCTTGCTGGTAATGTTGACTGTCATATAATTTACCTCTCTTCTTTCCGTCTCCGATGAATCCAACATACCAGCCTTTTTTGTGAATTGCGTCCCCTGTGTCGTGGTTTTTTGTCACTTTTTGTCAATGGTGATGATTCTGTGACTCAGGGTAATGAATGGCGGGAAAGGTCTTGAGACTTGTCAGCGGATGAAGCATGATTGATAAGATCAGTGCGCTTTTCCTGATCTTCACTCCCATCATTTTCTGCTTGTTTTTTAATCCCTTCAGTTCGTGCCTTAAAAAAATCCCAAAAAAAAACGGCAGCCAGAGCTACCGTTTTTGTGTTCGGACATTTGAAATTATGCAGCGCTGTTGGCGGCAATAATTTTCGCAACTTTATCAGCCTGGTTGTTCAGCTGCAGTTCGCGATAGGCACTTTCCATCAACGGCAGCGCGTCGTGCGTTGCCTGAGTATCCGGATAATCTTTCAGCATTTGCTCTACACGGTTAACGACAGCGACGTAAGCACCGCGTTTAGTGTAGTATTGCACCACTGACAGCTCGTATTTCGCCAGACGCTCTTTCAGGAATACCAAACGTTTAGTCGCATCAGTTGCGTACTGGCTGTTTGGATATGCGTGGATAAGCTGGCTGAAATCACGGAATGCCGCGCGTGCATGCTGCGGATCGCGGTCAGAACGATCAACACCGAAGAATCCTTGCAGTGCACTGTCATCCAGCGCCATATCCGTTAAACCACGCATATACATGACGTAGTCGATATTTGGATGGGTTGGATTCAGACGCATAAAGCGATCAATAGAGGCCTGAGCCATTGGCAAGTCAGCAGACTTGTAATAGGCATAAATCAGATCTAACTGAACTTGCTGCGAGTAAGGTCCAAATGGATAGCGGTTATCCAACGCTTCTAATTGCGCAATCGCCCCTTTAAAGTTACCGTCCTGCAGCTTTTGCTGGGCAGTGGCATAAAGGACGTTAGGCGGGTTATCGGGAACCGTTTCTTTGGAACTGGAGCAACCGACCAGCGCCAGGCTCAACGTGGCTGCTGCCACCAGATATTTCACACGCGTCATGACGTTTTGATTATCCTCAGGTGTTATTCTGGGAGACTGTCCGTTAAGCTCCCGACAAAGACCAGCTACAATAGCACATTATTTTAAACGGCATCGCCGTGAAAACCCAACGTTAACCAAGAAGCTGCATATGGCACAACAAGTACAACTCACCGCAACGGTGGCCGAATCTCAACTCGGTCAACGGTTAGATCAGGCTTTGGCCGAATTGTTCCCTGATTATTCAAGATCTCGCATAAAAGATTGGATCCTTGAAGACAGGGTTACGGTCAATGGCAAAAAAGTGACCAAACCAAAAGAAAAAGTGTTGGGTGGCGAGGCTATCGCAATCGATGCGCAAATTGAAGAAGAAGCGCGTTGGCTGCCACAAGATATCCCTTTAGATATCGTCTATGAAGATAACGATATTTTAGTCATCAATAAACCCCGCGATCTGGTTGTTCATCCGGGCGCAGGGAATCCAGACGGCACGGTACTGAATGCTTTACTGCATTACTACCCTGCGATTATAGATGTTCCACGTTGCGGCATCGTTCACCGTCTTGATAAAGATACCACCGGTTTGATGGTAGTGGCGAAGTCAGTCCCTGCGCAAACTCACTTGGTTGTTGCTCTTCAGGCCCGCGAAATCACCCGTGAATATGAAGCCGTGGCGATTGGTACAATGACGGCAGGCGGCACAGTGAATGAGCCGATTGCGCGCCATTCCACCAAACGCACGCATATGGCGGTGCATCCAACCGGCAAACCGGCGACTACGCACTATCGCATCATGGAACATTTCCGCGCCCATACGCGTTTGCGTTTGCGTCTGGAATCTGGCCGTACTCACCAGATCCGTGTGCATATGGCGCACATCAACCATCCTCTGCTGGGTGACCAGCTGTACGGTGGCCGTCCGCGTTTGCCAAAAGGGGCTTCCGAGTCCTTTATCAATATGCTGCGCGGATTCGATCGTCAGGCTCTTCACGCGACAATGCTGCGCCTTTACCATCCGGTAACCGGTATTCAGATGGAATGGCATGCGCCACTTCCTCAGGATATGGTTGACCTGATTACGGCGCTGAAAGCGGATACCGAAGAGTTCAAGGATCAGATGAACTGGTAATGAGTGCGCTTATTCTGCCTCAGTGGCCGCAACCCCCTTCGGTTCGGTCATGTGCGACAACCCGTGAAGGAGGCATCAGTTTGCCTCCTTACGGTTCGCTCAACCTCGGCAGCCATGTCGGGGATGAGCCAGAGTTCGTCTCGGCCAACCGGCAGCGCCTGATCGCGCTCGGCGGTTTACCTGCTGCACCGCACTGGCTGGAGCAGATACATGGCACCGATGTTGTTCGTCTTACTTCACACACTCCCGTACTACCCACCCTTATTGCTGATGCTGCCTATACTTGCGAACCAGGCGTAGTTTGCGCTGCGATGACGGCAGATTGTTTGCCTGTGCTGTTTTGCAGCCGCTCGGGTGATGAAGTCGCGGCTGCACATGCTGGCTGGCGCGGATTGTGTGCGGGTGTGCTGGAAAACACGGTTGCGCAATTTGAAGCCGCACCTGAACAGATTATGGCCTGGATGGGGCCGGCGATCGGTCCTGCTCATTTTGAAGTGGGTGGCGAAGTGCGTGAAGCCTTTGTTGCTGCAGACTCTGCTGCATCAGCGGCTTTTACACCGGCAGGTGCCAAATTCATGGCCGACATTTACCAACTCGCACGGCTGCGCTTGCAAAGTGCGGGCGTCACCGCCATCTACGGCGGTGAGTATTGCACTGTGTCTGACAACACCCAATTTTACTCTTATCGACGCGACGGGATCACCGGACGTCAGGCCAGTCTGATTTGGCGGGTATAACCCTTCAAATCAGCACCCTTCACCACCCATCCCGATAGTCCAATTAATATACTGACAAGATAACCTTGAAAACGTCAGGGTTGACCTCATCTATTCTCCAGTAGCAATTTTGTTCAGTATTGGAGGTGTTATGCGTCTGGATCGTCTTACAAGTAAATTCCAGCTTGCCCTCGCGGATGCTCAGTCTCTCGCGCTCGGGCGCGACAATCAATTTATCGAACCTGTCCACCTGATGAGCGCTTTGCTCACGCAGGAAGGCGGAACCGTGCGCCCTTTATTAACAGCTGCTGGGGTTGATACCCAGAAACTGCGCACGGAGGTTGATCAGGCTTTGGGGCGTTTGCCGCAAGTTGAAGGTACAGGCGGGGATGTTCAGCCCTCGCATGAACTGGTACGTGTTTTAAACCTTTGTGACAAATTGGCACAGCAACGTGCCGATACGTTTATTTCGTCAGAACTCTTTGTTCTGGCTGTTATGAAAGACCGCGGCTCATTAACAGATATGTTAAAAGCTTGCGGCGCAACGGCCGAGAAAATGACTGCGGCTATCGATCAAATGCGTGGGGGTGAGAAAGTGGATGATCAGAATGCCGAAGACCAACGTCAGGCATTGAAAAAATTCACTATCGATCTGACCGAACGTGCCGAGCAAGGCAAACTGGATCCGGTCATCGGTCGTGATGAAGAAATTCGCCGGACCATTCAGGTCCTGCAGCGTCGTACCAAAAATAACCCGGTTCTGATTGGTGAGCCGGGTGTAGGTAAAACGGCGATTGCCGAAGGTCTGGCGCAGCGCATCATTAATGGTGAAGTGCCTGAAGGGCTGAAAAACAAACGCGTACTGTCATTAGACATGGGTGCGCTGGTGGCCGGGGCGAAATATCGCGGTGAATTCGAAGAACGTCTGAAAGGCCTGTTGAGCGATCTGGCAAAACAGGAAGGTAACGTCATTCTGTTCATCGATGAATTGCACACGATGGTAGGCGCAGGTAAGGCCGACGGTGCGATGGATGCCGGCAACATGCTCAAACCTGCACTGGCGCGCGGTGAACTTCACTGCGTCGGTGCGACAACCTTAAATGAATATCGTCAGTATATAGAGAAGGACGCGGCGTTAGAGCGTCGTTTCCAGAAAGTGTTTGTTGCCGAGCCTTCTGTTGAAGACACCATCGCTATTTTGCGTGGTCTGAAAGAACGCTATGAGTTGCATCATCATGTTCAGATTACTGACCCGGCAATTGTCGCGGCGGCTACGCTTTCGCATCGCTACATTTCGGATCGTCAGTTGCCCGATAAAGCCATTGACCTTATAGATGAGGCTGCATCCAGCATCCGTATGCAGATGGACTCAAAGCCAGAGTCTCTGGACAGGCTCGAACGCCGTATTATTCAGCTCAAGCTGGAACAACAGGCGCTGAAGAAAGAGTCTGATGATGCCAGCGTGAAACGCCTGGAGATGCTGGAAACGGAGCTTAACCAGAAAGAGCGTGAATACTCTGAGCTGGAAGAAGAGTGGAAAGCTGAGAAAGCCTCATTGACCGGGACGCAGAATATTAAAGCTGAGCTGGAGCAGGCTAAGATCACGCTTGAGCAGGCACGCCGCGTTGGCGATTTGGGTCGGATGTCTGAATTGCAGTACGGCAAAATACCTGAGCTGGAAAAACAGCTGGCTGCAGCGACTCAGGCCGAAGGCAAAAGCATGAAGCTGCTGCGTAACCGCGTCACTGATGTGGAAATTGCGGACGTGCTGGCACGCTGGACTGGGATCCCTGTCGCCCGGATGCTGGAAGGTGAACGCGAAAAACTGCTGCGTATGGAAGCGGAACTGCACAGCCGGGTGATCGGTCAGAACGAAGCGGTTGAAGCGGTATCGAATGCTATCCGTCGTAGTCGCGCAGGTTTGTCGGATCCAAACCGTCCGATCGGGTCATTCCTGTTCCTCGGCCCGACCGGTGTGGGTAAAACAGAGCTGTGTAAAGCGCTGGCGACATTCCTGTTTAACAGTGATGACGCGATGGTCCGCATCGATATGTCAGAGTTTATGGAGAAACACTCCGTTTCACGTCTGGTCGGTGCGCCTCCGGGTTATGTCGGTTATGAGGAGGGGGGTTACCTGACTGAAGCGGTTCGTCGTCGTCCTTACTCTGTCATCTTATTAGATGAAGTAGAGAAGGCGCATCCGGATGTGTTCAACATCTTATTACAGGTGCTGGATGACGGACGTTTAACTGACGGACAGGGCAGAACGGTCGATTTCCGTAATACCGTTGTGATCATGACCTCTAACCTGGGTTCTGACATCATTCAGCAGCACTTTGGTGAGGCCACCTATGCGCAGATGAAAGAGTCGGTAATGGAAGTTGTCACTCACAGCTTCCGTCCGGAATTCATTAACCGTATAGATGAAGTCGTGGTATTCCATCCGCTGGCTCATGCGCATATCAAAAATATCGCGAAAATCCAGCTGGAGCGTTTGTACAAACGTCTCGAAGAACACGGCTACTCAGCAACGCTGACAGATGCGGCCCTGGAGTTGCTCGGGAATACCGGATTTGATCCGGTATACGGTGCACGCCCATTGAAACGTGCCATCCAGCAGCAAATTGAGAACCCGCTTGCCCAGCAAATCTTGTCGGGTAAGCTGATTCCAGGTAAGCCTATTATTGTTGATGTGGAAAATGATCATATCGTCGCAAGGCAGTAATCGAAGGCTGTAGAGGTCAAAACGGGCTCCAAAGTAATTTGGAGCCCGTTTTTTATGCGTATTTTGAACGTTATTAATCCATTTGCTTTATTTGTGAACGGTCGGAAAAGTATTTTCAATAAACCCTTGCGGCCTGCTCAGAACTCCCTATAATGCCGCTCCATCGACAGGGAACAACGTGAACAACATCATGAAGTAACCGGGTCGGAAAGATTAAAAGCAGTGATGACCGGATGAAATAAACGGTTGACACTGAATGAGGAAAGCGTAATATACGCCACCTCGAGTTAGCAAGCGAAAGCGCGTAACTCACTGCTCTTTAACAATTTATCAGACAATCTGTGTGGGCACTCACAAGACGATATCAGCCACTTCGGTGGCAAAAAATATCAAGTCTTAAAGAGTGACCAAGCAGTAATTCATTTAGGTGACTTGTTCACTTATAAGAGTACTACGAAAGTTAATTTTTGAGCACCGCTTAACGTGTTTAAGCAAATCGAACTTTTAATTGAAGAGTTTGATCATGGCTCAGATTGAACGCTGGCGGCAGGCCTAACACATGCAAGTCGAGCGGTAGCACAGGAGAGCTTGCTCTCTGGGTGACGAGCGGCGGACGGGTGAGTAATGTCTGGGAAACTGCCTGATGGAGGGGGATAACTACTGGAAACGGTAGCTAATACCGCATGACCTCGCAAGAGCAAAGTGGGGGACCTTCGGGCCTCACGCCATCGGATGTGCCCAGATGGGATTAGCTAGTAGGTGGGGTAATGGCTCACCTAGGCGACGATCCCTAGCTGGTCTGAGAGGATGACCAGCCACACTGGAACTGAGACACGGTCCAGACTCCTACGGGAGGCAGCAGTGGGGAATATTGCACAATGGGCGCAAGCCTGATGCAGCCATGCCGCGTGTGTGAAGAAGGCCTTAGGGTTGTAAAGCACTTTCAGCGAGGAGGAAGGGTTCAGTGTTAATAGCACTGTACATTGACGTTACTCGCAGAAGAAGCACCGGCTAACTCCGTGCCAGCAGCCGCGGTAATACGGAGGGTGCAAGCGTTAATCGGAATTACTGGGCGTAAAGCGCACGCAGGCGGTTTGTTAAGTCAGATGTGAAATCCCCGAGCTTAACTTGGGAACTGCATTTGAAACTGGCAAGCTAGAGTCTTGTAGAGGGGGGTAGAATTCCAGGTGTAGCGGTGAAATGCGTAGAGATCTGGAGGAATACCGGTGGCGAAGGCGGCCCCCTGGACAAAGACTGACGCTCAGGTGCGAAAGCGTGGGGAGCAAACAGGATTAGATACCCTGGTAGTCCACGCTGTAAACGATGTCGACTTGGAGGTTGTGCCCTTGAGGCGTGGCTTCCGGAGCTAACGCGTTAAGTCGACCGCCTGGGGAGTACGGCCGCAAGGTTAAAACTCAAATGAATTGACGGGGGCCCGCACAAGCGGTGGAGCATGTGGTTTAATTCGATGCAACGCGAAGAACCTTACCTACTCTTGACATCCAGAGAATTCGCTAGAGATAGCTTAGTGCCTTCGGGAACTCTGAGACAGGTGCTGCATGGCTGTCGTCAGCTCGTGTTGTGAAATGTTGGGTTAAGTCCCGCAACGAGCGCAACCCTTATCCTTTGTTGCCAGCACATAATGGTGGGAACTCAAAGGAGACTGCCGGTGATAAACCGGAGGAAGGTGGGGATGACGTCAAGTCATCATGGCCCTTACGAGTAGGGCTACACACGTGCTACAATGGCATATACAAAGAGAAGCAAACTCGCGAGAGCAAGCGGACCTCATAAAGTATGTCGTAGTCCGGATTGGAGTCTGCAACTCGACTCCATGAAGTCGGAATCGCTAGTAATCGTAGATCAGAATGCTACGGTGAATACGTTCCCGGGCCTTGTACACACCGCCCGTCACACCATGGGAGTGGGTTGCAAAAGAAGTAGGTAGCTTAACCTTCGGGAGGGCGCTTACCACTTTGTGATTCATGACTGGGGTGAAGTCGTAACAAGGTAACCGTAGGGGAACCTGCGGTTGGATCACCTCCTTACCTAAAGATACGCATTGTGCAGTGTCCACACAGATTGTCTGATGAAATTAATGAGCAAGAGCACCTGTTGATGCGGTAAGGGCAACCTTACGCTGATGCGAAAAGTGCCAAACCACGGCGTGGTCTGGTGCGGATTTTTCGTGTCCCCATCGTCTAGAGGCCTAGGACACTGCCCTTTCACGGCTGTAACAGGGGTTCGAATCCCCTTGGGGACGCCACTCCGATAATGTGTGAAAGACATTATCACCGAATATCTTAAAGATGACTTTAACGAGTCGTGTTTAAGATATTGCTCTTTAACAATCTGGAACAAGCTGAAAATTGAAAGTTTACAGCTGAACATCACTCTCCGTAGAAGTGCTGAGTGGTGGATTAGTCTGTAACAGAGTCTCTCAAATAATCGCAGCGCGATGATGTCTTTAAGACACCTTCGGGTTGTGAGGTTAAGCGACTAAGCGTACACGGTGGATGCCTAGGCAGTCAGAGGCGATGAAGGGCGTGCTAATCTGCGAAAAGCGTCGGTAAGGTGATATGAACCGTTATAACCGACGATACCCGAATGGGGAAACCCAGTGTGTTTCGACACACTATTGCATGGTGAATACATAGCCATGCAAGGCGAACCGGGGGAACTGAAACATCTAAGTACCCCGAGGAAAAGAAATCAACCGAGATTCCCCCAGTAGCGGCGAGCGAACGGGGAAGAGCCCAGAACCAACATCAGCGTATGTGTTAGTGGAAGCGTCTGGAAAGTCGCACAGTATAGGGTGATAGTCCCGTACACAAAAATGCATGCATTGTGAGTTCGATGAGTAGGGCGGGACACGTGACATCCTGTCTGAATATGGGGGGACCATCCTCCAAGGCTAAATACTCCTGACTGACCGATAGTGAACCAGTACCGTGAGGGAAAGGCGAAAAGAACCCCGGCGAGGGGAGTGAAATAGAACCTGAAACCGTGTACGTACAAGCAGTGGGAGCCTACTTTGTTGGGTGACTGCGTACCTTTTGTATAATGGGTCAGCGACTTATATTTTGTAGCAAGGTTAACCGTATAGGGGAGCCGTAGGGAAACCGAGTCTTAACTGGGCGTCAAGTTGCAAGGTATAGACCCGAAACCCGGTGATCTAGCCATGGGCAGGTTGAAGGTTGGGTAACACTAACTGGAGGACCGAACCGACTAATGTTGAAAAATTAGCGGATGACTTGTGGCTGGGGGTGAAAGGCCAATCAAACCGGGAGATAGCTGGTTCTCCCCGAAAGCTATTTAGGTAGCGCCTCGTGAACTCATCTTCGGGGGTAGAGCACTGTTTCGACTAGGGGGCCATCCCGGCTTACCAACTCGATGCAAACTACGAATACCGAAGAATGTTATCACGGGAGACACACGGCGGGTGCTAACGTCCGTCGTGAAGAGGGAAACAACCCAGACCGCCAGCTAAGGTCCCAAAGTCATGGTTAAGTGGGAAACGATGTGGGAAGGCATAGACAGCCAGGATGTTGGCTTAGAAGCAGCCATCATTTAAAGAAAGCGTAATAGCTCACTGGTCGAGTCGGCCTGCGCGGAAGATGTAACGGGGCTAAACCATGCACCGAAGCTGCGGCAGCGACGCTTAGGCGTTGTTGGGTAGGGGAGCGTTCTGTAAGCCGTCGAAGGTGACCTGTGAGGGTTGCTGGAGGTATCAGAAGTGCGAATGCTGACATAAGTAACGATAATGCGGGTGAAAAACCCGCACGCCGGAAGACCAAGGGTTCCTGTCCAACGTTAATCGGGGCAGGGTGAGTCGACCCCTAAGGCGAGGCTGAAAAGCGTAGTCGATGGGAAGCTGGTTAATATTCCAGCACTTGGTGTTACTGCGAAGGGGGGACGGAGAAGGCTAGGCTAGCCGGGCGACGGTTGTCCCGGTTCAAGCGTGTAGGGGGTGTGACTTGGTAAATCCGGTTACATATTAACCCTGAGGCGTGATAACGAGCCACTACGGTGGTGAAGTAGTTGATGCCATGCTTCCAGGAAAAGCCTCTAAGCTCCAGGTAACACGAAATCGTACCCCAAACCGACACAGGTGGTCAGGTAGAGAATACTCAGGCGCTTGAGAGAACTCGGGTGAAGGAACTAGGCAAAATGGTGCCGTAACTTCGGGAGAAGGCACGCTGGCGCGTAGGTGAAGGGACTTGCTCCCGGAGCTGAAGCCAGTCGCAGATACCAGCTGGCTGCAACTGTTTAATAAAAACACAGCACTGTGCAAACACGAAAGTGGACGTATACGGTGTGACGCCTGCCCGGTGCCGGAAGGTTAATTGATGGGGTTAGCAGCAATGCGAAGCTCTTGATCGAAGCCCCGGTAAACGGCGGCCGTAACTATAACGGTCCTAAGGTAGCGAAATTCCTTGTCGGGTAAGTTCCGACCTGCACGAATGGCGTAATGATGGCCAGGCTGTCTCCACCCGAGACTCAGTGAAATTGAACTCGCTGTGAAGATGCAGTGTACCCGCGGCAAGACGGAAAGACCCCGTGAACCTTTACTATAGCTTGACACTGAACATTGAGCCTTGATGTGTAGGATAGGTGGGAGGCTTTGAAGCGTGGACGCCAGTCTGCGTGGAGCCAACCTTGAAATACCACCCTTTAATGTTTGATGTTCTAACTCGGCCCCGTGATCCGGGGTGAGGACAGTGTCTGGTGGGTAGTTTGACTGGGGCGGTCTCCTCCTAAAGAGTAACGGAGGAGCACGAAGGTTAGCTAATCACGGTCGGACATCGTGAGGTTAGTGCAATGGCATAAGCTAGCTTGACTGCGAGAGTGACGGCTCGAGCAGGTACGAAAGTAGGTCATAGTGATCCGGTGGTTCTGAATGGAAGGGCCATCGCTCAACGGATAAAAGGTACTCCGGGGATAACAGGCTGATACCGCCCAAGAGTTCATATCGACGGCGGTGTTTGGCACCTCGATGTCGGCTCATCACATCCTGGGGCTGAAGTAGGTCCCAAGGGTACGGCTGTTCGCCGTTTAAAGTGGTACGCGAGCTGGGTTTAGAACGTCGTGAGACAGTTCGGTCCCTATCTGCCGTGGGCGTTGGAAGATTGAGAGGGGCTGCTCCTAGTACGAGAGGACCGGAGTGGACGCATCACTGGTGTTCGGGTTGTCATGCCAATGGCATTGCCCGGTAGCTAAATGCGGAAAAGATAAGCGCTGAAAGCATCTAAGCGCGAAACTTGCCTCGAGATGAGTCTTCCCTGTGGCTTTAAGCCACCTGAAGGGACGTTTAAGACTAAGACGTTGATAGGCTGGGTGTGTAAGTGCAGCGATGCATTGAGCTAACCAGTACTAATGACCCGAGAGGCTTAACCTTACAACACCAAAGGTGTTTTAGAGTGGCTCTGAAGTAGATTTTCAGCTGAATGTTCCGAGATTGGTTCATAGTGCAAGCCTGATTTAAGGTGCGCGGTATGGATAAAACAGAATTTGCCTGGCGGCAGTAGCGCGGTGGTCCCACCTGACCCCATGCCGAACTCAGAAGTGAAACGCCGTAGCGCCGATGGTAGTGTGGGGTCTCCCCATGCGAGAGTAGGGAACTGCCAGGCATCAAATAAGTGGAAAGCCCTGTACTGACGTACAGGGCTTTTTGCTGTGTGAAATTTGAGCAGAAAGGGTGATGTTTATTGAGTATCCACATGTTTTTCGCTCAGGATTGACGAGAATAGGAAAGGAAATCCAGAATATAAGAATGGGTATCAATGACGGATTAACTGATAAGTACTGTACCCGACGGCTGCACCGGCAATATCCCAGGTGAAATCCTTCCAGCTCCAGCCACTGCCACCATCACGGCTGTCATAAAATTCTTTCGCTGCACCCAGGCTGACCGAAAAGAGTAACCCAAATGACCGGCTGCGAGCCTCACTCCATTCCTGATTATCTCCATAAGCGGTTCCTGCTGCAGCTAATACCGCTGAACCAACAAAGTGCTCAGCTTTATCCTTACCGGTCCATGGATCGTTTGCGTAATGCGTACAGCCACTGCTGCATAATATCAGGGCGACAAAAGAGTATTTGAGGGAATGAGGGAGTGGGTAGGTCATCGAGTGTTATTCCAGATATAAAAAAGCCCGATCACTATGATCAGGCTTTCAGTATAGCCAATTAGAGAATTCGGCTGATTAATCTGTCGATCCGTATCCGCCGCAGACGGCGAATAAGCTTACGCACTTTGACCGGATAATTTGGAATGCTTTCCAGTTCCATATAATGAGAGACAACCTGCGTGTGCTGACGAATTTCATCCAGCTCTTTCTGACGCTGCGAGGCCATCTCTTTATGTGGATCGTGGATCAGAATCGCATTCTCAAGATCTAAACGCCATGCGCGTGGATTGAGATTGTTGCCGGTAATTAACTGCCAGCGGTCATCGACCCACATGCCTTTGAGGTGATAACTGTTATCGCCATCTTTCCATAACCGCACAATGAGCTGTCCGCTGTCGACAAAACGCTGCAAACGGCTCAGGAATCGGCGCAGGTTAATTTCGTACAAATAAGGCAGCGCACCGATGATCTTAAACGGCTGATCCTGTGGAATATAAAAATCATTTGCCGTTTTATCACCGACAATAATTTCGACCTGCTTACCCCGGCGCAACAGATGAATAATATTGCGTGCCAGCATCGCGGGCATATTGAAATAAGGCGTACAAAGCGTCAGCTTATGATCGGTACTGGCCATCAGATGATGAATAGTCCGGTTCAGCTCGTTTTGTTTACCCAGGCCGACGATGGGCGTCACCGCCAGTTCATCATTACCGGCACTGTCTTTGAAGTGATATCCGCTGGAGCGCAGATTTTGACGAAACTGACGTGTTTCGTTCTTGATCTCAATGCTTTTCGGACGATCCTCCCGATCGAGGCGCTGAACGGCTGCGGCAGTAATGATCGACTTCTTCATAAAGTCGATCATGGTATTTGCCAGCGGTGCGTTGGTCAGAAGCTGATAACGATCGTAGCGATATTTCTCATGGCGATGCAGATAAACATCATTGAGGCTGGCACCGCTGTAGATCACCTGATCGTCTATCACAAAACCTTTCAGATGCAGGACACCCAACGCTTCACGCGTATTGACCGGAACGCCGTACACCGGAACGGAACATTCAGGATGTTCTTTAGCCATACGGCAATACCAGTCCGCATTGGTGTCAGCAGCCGCTGCGCCAATACGCCCGCGCTGAGCACGGTGCCAGTCAACCAGCACACAAATCTCAAGCTCAGGTCGTTGCTGTTTAGCGGCATAGAGTGCCGACAATACGTCACGTCCGCCGTCATCGTTCTCTAAATAGAGAGCGACCAGATAGATCCGTTGGGTTGCGTTGGCAATTGCGTTGAGCAGCGTCTTACGGAAATCTGCTGGGCAGTAGAGCGTTTCTACAGCATCAACCGTTTGGGGGAGTTTGGGCAGCTGAGCAAGGTGTTGTTGATGTTTATTACGTTTGAATTTTGACAACATCACAGTGCGCTTCTTCTCTCTTCATGTAATGGCTTTCGCGGCACAAGCAGACAGTGGTAACCGCACAATCGGTCGATAATACCATTAGTCCTGTCTGATGTGCGCATCTTTTGCCTGTTCATGGCTTCGGCTCACGCTTTTCTGCGGTGTTATTCCCCGCTTTTCCAGCGTTAATGACAGGTTCACAATGCCGTCCTGGATCTGAATGTCTACGTCGAATCCAAGCTTTCTGGCCAGGGTGATCATGCCCTGATTATTTGGCATGGTGATACCCGTAAGGCGTTGCAGACCGTGCTCTGCGGCGTAGTTGATCATCTTATCGAGAAGCCTGCGTCCCAGCCCCAGGCCTTTAAGATCCGAACGAACTAAGACCGAGAATTCAGCATCAATATTGTCCGGATCTGACACCGCGCGCGTGACGCCAATAATTTCATTTTGGTCGTCGGTGGTTCGGATGGCAACGAAGGCCATTTCACGGTCATAATCGATTTGCGTCATGTTTGCCAAATCTTCATGAGTGAATTCATTGATTTCACTGAAGTAGCGGTAATAGAGATCTTCTTTCGTCACTTTGAGGATAAACGCTTTTAGCAGCGGTTCATCTTCAGGAAGGATAGGGCGGAACAGCGCCTGCGAGCCATCTTTAAGGATGACAAGCTCTTCAAGCTCGCGGGGATAAGGGCGGATTGCCAGACGTGATGACCTGTCAGCCGGGTGTGCCGACAATTGCATTGAAACATCAAGCAAGCTGAGTTCACTGCCGGAAACCAGCAACGGGTGAATATCCAGCCGTTCGATCTCCGGGCAATCGATAATCAGGTTCGACACATTCACCAGCAACTGGCTCAGTGCCGGAACATCGAGAGGGTGCAGGGCATTGCGGCCGCGGATTTTGCCGCTCTTCAGTGCCTGAACCACCTGATAGCGCGCCAGCGTCATGTTCAGTGGCGGCAGGGCAACTACCGCTTGCCGCTCTGGCTGCCAGTCTGAGCCGCCTTCAGCCAGCATGATCAGCGGGCCGAAGACCGGATCCTGTTCGACCACCACGCGTAATTCCTGAGAGCCCGGTCTGCTCGCCATGGTTTGTACCAGCAGACCCTGAATTCTGGCCTGCGGGAACGCCTGTCTGGCGCGGTCAAAAATGGCATTGGCTGCCTGTTCCACTTCACTGGCGGTTCGCAGATACAACATCACCCCCTGAACTTCCGAGTTATGCGGAATGTCAGGTGAGCGTAATTTCAATGCCACCGGATAACCGACCTGGCTGGCGATATTCACCGCTTCGGCGCTGTCGCTGGCGATCCACGTGGGCAGTACATTCATTCCGTAGGCTTGCAGAATCGCGCGAACTTCATGTGTATCGAGTTGCGTGGTGCCTTCTGCCAGCGTTTGGGCAATCAGCTGATGCGCCTGATCGGTATTCTGTTCAAGATCCGCGGGCAGCGCTGGTGTTTCTTTCAGCTGCTTCTGGTTACGCCGGTATTCAACCATATGCATAAACGCGGTGACCGTGCCTTCCGGCGTACGGTACGTGGGGATCCCGGCCTCGGTAAACAGTTTGCGCGCTTCCTGCGAGGAGAATTCTCCGCACCAGTTGGTCAGCAGTGTGATGTATTTACCGCGCGAATGCTGACGAACCGCGTCGATGAGATGGCTGGCGGTCACCGTGCCATGTGCTGCGGCACTCGGCGCGTGGATCACCAGCACAGCATCGAAATCAGTGCTGTCGAGCAACGCCGTCATCACTGACTGATAGAGCAACGGCGTCGCATCATCATGCAAATCCAGTGGGTTTGAGGCCGTAATCGTTTGAGGCAGCACGGCGCTCAGCCTCCGGACGGTTTCTTCGCCGAGCTTCGCCAGCTTCCCGTTGCGTAACAGCAGTTGGTCAAGCGCCATCGCTGCAGGGGCGGCGCCGTTACTGATGATAAGTAAGCGCTCACCTTTTAGCGGACGCATATGGCTCAGCGTTTCAACGGCGGAAAACAGTTCATGGGTATCCTGAACGCGCAATAAACCGGCCCGCTGGATAGCTGCATCGTAGGCGGCATCCAGACTCAGCGGGCTGTTGAGCAGTGTCTGAGCCTGAGCGCTGCGGCCGCTTTTGATCACCAAAATAGGTTTATTGCGTGAGGCGCTGCGCGAGGCTGAAAGAAAACGGCGGGCATCGCTGATATGTTCAAGATAAAGAAGGATGGCGCTGGTTTTACTGTCGCGGGCGAGGAAATCAAGCAGATCGTCGACGTCGATATCCAGACTGTCGCCAAGCGAAATGAAATAGGAGAAGCCGACAGCACGCTGCTGTGCCCAGTCGAGAATGGTATTGGCAACCGCCGCCGATTGCGAAATAAATGCCAGTTTACCGGGCAGGATAGGCACCGGTGAAAAGCTGGCATTCAGCTTTTGCCATGGCGCGAGAATACCGAGGCTGTTGGGTCCGAGCAGGCGCATGGAAAAGCGCTGCGCGCAGGATTTCAGTTCTGCGAATTGCCGTGGCAAAGACGAAAGTACAATGACCGTCTTACAGCCGCGTTCGCCAAGCTGTTCAAGCAGGGCGAGATTGCGGTCAGCGTGGGTACAGAGAATGGCGAGATCGGGCGACATCGGCAGGCTGGCGACATCCCGCCACGTGAGTACGCCGCACACCGCGCGATAAGCGGGCGTGACCGGCAGCACCGGGCCGTTGAATCCGCTGTCGAGCAGATTGCGCATCATCAGATATCCGGCGCGGCCCGGCTTATTGCTGGCACCCACTACCGCGATAGATTCAGGTCGTAATAAGGCTTCCAGTCCGCGCTGACTCATGGCATCTCCGGTTCATCATGTTCACATGATTCTAGAGGCTTTCTTCATTCTTTGCTGTGAGCTGATGCACCGGATGGTGGGGTTTTCCGGCCAGATACTGGGTGCGGAAATGAGTAAAGTGGCGCGACAGGCCAGCCGAAGCCTCAATATCACCGGCTTTTTCCAGCAAAGCTGCCGCCACTTCTACCGTACAATGCAGTTCCGGGCGCGACGCTTCACGCAGTATGTAGCCGGAGCTGGCGCTTACATCAAGGGAAAATACCGGCAGATTATCCAGGTACGGGCTTTTGCGAAACATCTTGCGGGCTTCGTTCCAGGTGCCGTCGAGCATGATAAACAGCGGAGGTTTGCTGCCGGCCGGAATGTCGGTAAACACCTGGCGCGGCGGTTCGGCGAAAGAGGCCGGAAAAACCACATACGCCTGGCGTTCGGGGTCGGCAATCGCTTCGAGCAGCGCCGGATCCGTTTCCGTACGCGACCACATAAATGCCTGGGTATCGGGTAAAACGTCAGCGATCAACCGTCCGGTATTGCTGGGCTTCATCGGCTCAGTGTCGAACATCACCAGACAAAAACGGCTGGTGGCCTGATAAATTTCGCGTTCGGCGCAGATGCAGTGGCGTTCAGGTAACAGGCATGACTGACAGCGAATCGCCCGTGACCCGCGGGCAAGAAAAGGGCGGGTGGATTTGGCAAGGCGCTGTGCACGCAGGCGAAGGACGGCGTTGTCTGACATAAGCATTCCGGTAGGCGAAAAACGGCTATTCTAATCACCCTTCCGGGGCTGGCAAGCAGATCCGTTACCGGCGTGATGTAAAGAGAAAAAAGCCCGCACAGAGGCGGGCCATCGGCAGGGCTTTATAACGGCTTATGCGTTACAATGATTCATTAAGCCAGTTATTGAACGGGGCTTTAGGCATCGCGCCGCTTAACATATCGACCATTTTGCCTTCATTAAATACCATAATGGTGGGAATGCTGCGGATTCGGAACCGCGCGCTCAGTTCAGGTTCTGCTTCAGTATTCACCTTAATGAAGCGGATTTTACCGGCGCGTTCCTGAGCCACATCTTCAAAGATCGGCGCGAAGTTAACACATGGGCCACACCATGGTGCCCAGAAATCGATAACAACCGGCAGGTCATCCTGCAGGTATTTATCCAGCGTGGCAGCAGTAGCGTGAACCACATCGCCTTCAAAAAGTGAATGACCGCAGCGGCCGCATTTTGCGCCGTCGTCGATACGATCCTCTGGCAGGCGGTTGGTGGCCTGACATGATGTGCAAATCGTATTCATAAAATAGCCTCTACATTGCTTAACGTGAGAACGGTATCAACCTTACCGGATCCGGCGCTAAAGATGGCTGATATGTTACTTGGATGTTGTAAGTATGAGGGTGCAGCATTCTGTTAACAACGCGGTTTATTCAATGAATACGATAGTTTTAAGCTTTTGGTCCAAAGCATGTGGCTTAGCCCACAGACATCAGGTAATCTTCGCGCCCTGCGCGTAGGTGGAGAGAAAAATGAACGATTCATTCAGTGGCAAGAACGGCAAAGTCAAAGTGATGTTCGTCCGTAGTGACGACGACGGCGATAACCGCAATAACGATAAACGTCCTTCCAATAACAGAGGACGTCCGGGCGATAATCCTCGCCAGGGTTCCCGTCCAGACGATGCCCGCCGCAATGAGCGTCGCAGCAGCGATTCGCGTGGTGATTCACGCGGCGCAGATACACGACGTGGCGACGATCGCCCACGCCGTCCGGCCCGTGATGATGAGGGTCCGTATTCTTCGCCGTGGAAAACCGTCTCACGTGCACCGGCTGATGAGTCCGTACCGGATCACGGCGGCATCAGCGGTAAAAGCTTTATCGATCCTGAGCAGCTGCGTCGTCAGCGCCAGGAAGAAACCCGCGTGTATGGCGAAAATGCCTGTCAGGCGCTGTTTGCCAGCCGTCCGGACGCTATCGTGCGTGCGTGGTTTGTGCAATCCGTCACCCCGCGTTTCCGTGAAGCGCTGCGCTGGATGGCAGCCAACCGCAAAGCCTATCATGTGGTTGAAGATGAAGAGCTGGCGAAAGCGTCCGGCACTGAACACCACGGCGGCGTGTGTTTCCTGATCAAAAAACGTCAGGGTCTGGATGCGGAAACTTATCTGCAAACTGCCCGCGCGAAAGACTGCGTGCTGGCGCTGGAAAACGTCGGCAACCCGCACAACCTCGGCGGTATCATGCGTTCTTGTGCGCATTTTGGTATCAACGGGATGCTGGTTCAGGATCCGGCACAGCTGGAATCCGGTGCGGCAGTTCGTACTGCTGAAGGCGGTGCGGAACACGTGAAAGCCATCAACGCGGATAACTTCCTTGATGTGCTGGCGACCTTCCGTAAAGCGGGTTACACCATCGTCACCACCTCCAGCCATAAAGGTACAGCGCTCGGTAAAGCTGAGCTGCCGGCCAAAATGGTGCTGGTGCTGGGTGAAGAGAGCGACGGTTTGTCCGACAGCGCATGGCAGCAGGGTGACCTGAGCGTGTCTATCGGCGGTACCGGCAAAGTAGAAAGCCTGAACGTCTCCGTGGCGACCGGTATTCTGCTGGCGGAATGGTGGCGTCAGAACCAGGCATAATCGCCCGGTTTGAGCCATAAAAAAACGGACGCGTAATGCGTCCGTTTTGCTTTGCGTCATTCAGGGATTGCCTGAATCAGTGAGCGCCACCCGCTCCGCCGCCACTGGTAAACGGCGGGCGGGCGAACCAGATCAGAACCAGCAGCACCAGGAATGCGCCGCCGGATAACCAGAAAATCTCATTGGCAGAGATAATGAGCCCCTGATTTGTGATTTCCCGCGCTATCCAGCCTGAAGCCTGCTGATGGCTCATGCCCATGCCTTCGAGCTGCTGATAGGTCTGCGTCGCCGCCGGATTAAACGGCGTGATGTTTTCCGTTAACTGCGCGTGGTGCAGTGATTCCCGGTTTGACCACATGGTGGTGGTGATCGACGTACCAATCGAACCTGCCAGCGTACGGATAAAGTTCGACAAACTTGAGGCCGCCGCCATGCGTTCCGGCGGTAAGCCGGACAGAATAATGGTGGTCAGCGGCATAAAGAAGCAGCCGACGGCGAAGCCCTGAATAAACTGCGGCCACGCAGATGCCCCAAAATCCATCCCCGGTTCGAACGTGTACGCACGCCAGAAGAAGCAGTAGGCATACATGATAAAGCTGAACGTCACCAGCTTTCGCATATCCAGCCGGTGTGCAAAACGTCCGATGATAGGCGACATCAGGACCGGCAAAATCCCCACCGGTGCGGACGCCAGACCTGCCCAGGTGGCGGTGTAGCCGTATACCTCCTGCAACAACTGCGGCAGCAGAACAATCGCGCCGAAGTAAAGCATGTAGGCCAGGCTGATACACAGCACGCCGATGGTAAAGTTTCGCGATTTAAACAGCGACAGATCGACAATCGGGTGGTCATCGGTCAGCTCCCACACGACAAGGAAGCAGAGCGCGACCACCGCCACGACCGCCAGCACGATAATTTCCGTCGAGTTAAACCAGTCGAGTTCTTTACCCCGGTCGAGCATCACCTGCAATGCGCCAATGCCCAGCACCAGCAGCACTAACCCCACACTGTCGATCGGTCTGATCTGCGTTGCCGTTTCGCGGCCCTTCAGCGTTTTCAGCGTCAGGAACACCACGGCGGCGCCGATCGGCACGTTAATGAAGAAGATCCAGCCCCAGTGGTAGTTATCACTGATGTACCCGCCGAGGATCGGCCCGCAAATCGGGGCGACGATCACCGTCATTGACCAGAGCGCGAGCGCGGTACTTCGCTTGGCCGGCGGATAGTTATTCAGTAACAGACTTTGCGAGAGGGGGATCAGTGGACCTGCCACCACGCCCTGCACCACACGGAAGAAGATCAGCATTTCCAGGCTGTTGGACATGCCGCACAGCCAGGAGGCAATCGCAAACAGCACCGTAGACCAGAGGAACAGTTTTACTTCGCCAATGCGTTTTGCCAGCCAGCCGGTGATCGGGATCGAGATGGCGTTAGCCACCCCGAAGGAGGTGATCACCCAGGTGCCCTGCGAGTTTGAGGCACCCAGATTCCCGGCAATGGTCGGGATCGCCACGTTGGCGATCGTCGAGTCCAGCACCTGCATGAACGTGGCCATCGACAAAGCCACCGTCATCCAGGCCAGCGGTGCGCCTACCAGCGGTTTATTTGCCACAGCGGCCTCCGGGAATGTTAGCCTGCATTGGCATGAATAACGTCAGCAATGATGGCGTTAACCGGTGCCAGATCCAGCGTCAGGGCCGTTGTCTGATACAGCGGTTCAGTACGCACTTTATTCGCCAGCACCAGACCATCACGGTTTTGCGTATCGACCGTGACCAGCGCCGACAAACCAATACGCAGCGGATGTTCTTTCACTTCCTGATCGTTAAGCTCGATACGCACCGGTAAACGCTGGACCACTTTGATCCAGTTGCCGGTGGCATTTTGCGCAGGTAACAGCGAGAACGCGCCGCCGGTACCCATGTCCATCCCCACCACTTTGCCGTGATATTTCACGTCATCACCGTACATATCGCTGACCACGGTCGCGGCCTGGCCGATACGCATATTGGCTAACTGTGTTTCTTTAAAGTTGGCATCCACCCAGATGTGATGAGCCGGTACTACCGCCATCAGCGCAGTGGAAGAGTTGATCTGCTGACCAATCTGTACCGCACGGCGGGAGACGAAACCGTCAATCGGGCTGCGCACTTTGGTGCGTTGCAAGGCGAGCCAGGCATCACGTACCTGCGCGGCAGCTTGTAAAACCTGCGGCTGCTTATCGACCGGCGTATCCAGAATCATCGCCTGATTGGCGTTGTATTGCTGAACGGCGACATCGTATTGTGCTTTCGCGGTATCCACGGCATCACGGGCGTGTTGCAGTTCCTCACGGCCAATCGCATCGACATTTCCCAGCACCACGCGACGCTTGAGGTCAGTCTGCGCCTGTTGCAACTGGGTCTGGCGCAGGGCGATATTGGCCTGATACTGCTTACCGTTGATGATCAGCTGATGCGTCTGGCGCACGCTGTTGGCCAGCGCCGTTTTAGAGCGCTCGAAAGCCTGCTCCGCATCGGTCGGATCGATCGTCACCAGCACGTCGCCTTTTTTCACAAAGTCGGTGCTGTCGAAATTCACGTCGGTCACGCTTCCCGACACCTGCGCCATAATCTGCACCTGATTACCGGCGACATAGGAGTCGTCGGTCGACTCGAAATGACGTAACACCAGCAGCCAGTAAAACAGGTAGGCGATGGCGATAATAATGAAAATCCCGGTCAACAAGAGCATCGCGGTTTTGCGCGTTTTTTTCTTATTTCTCGGAGCTTGCGGCGTTGCTGCCTGAGTTTCGGCATTTGCGCTCATGGTCTTCTCCACGCTGAGTCTGTGTAATTATTATGATTTTTGATCCGCAGCCGGGGCCTGATAGCCACCCCCGAGCGCACGGATAAGACTGATTTTTGCCTGCATCACCTGACTGCTGGCATTAAGTTGCGCCTGCTGTTGTTGCAGAAGCGCTGACTGGCTGGTCAACAGCTCATCCCGTCCGATGATGCCAGCGTTGTATCTTGCATCCGAAACGCGATACACCTCTTCCAGCGATTTCGCGGCAGAAGAAGCCTGCTGCAATTGTTCAACGCTGCTTTTCGAGACAGTGATGGCATCCGCAGTTTGCTGGATGGCGTTCAGGATGGTCTGGTTATACGACTCAACGGACTGGTCATATAACGCGGACTCTTCGCCCAGTTTGGCGCGCAGCGCACCGGCGTGGAAAATCGGCAGCGAAATCGCTGGCGTGATATTCCAGGCTTTGCTGGCGGCTTCCAGAAGATTCGGGCTGGTGCCTCCGTAGTTGGTGGTCGTCAGACCGCCGAAGGCGCTGATGGAAAGGCTTGGATAGAACTCTTTTTTCGCGGCGCTGACACGCTGGGAATAGGATTCGACCAGATCGCGCTGTGCGGCGATGTCAGGGCGTTTACCCAGCAAATCGAGAGTCAGCTCACCTTGGGGTGCCAGCGCGTCAGGGGATGGCAGTGCCACGGCGTGCAGCCCGTTCATGGCGTCGGGGCCACGACCGGCCAGTGCCGATAACTCATGGCGCAGTTGCTCGGTTTGCGACTTCAGCGTGATGATTTGTTGCTTCGCGCTGTCGGCCTGTGCCTGCGTCTGTTGCGGGATCTCAATGCCATATACGCCCGCCTGATACTGCGCTTTACGCAGATCGGCCAGACGCTGGTTGTTATCTACCTGATGTTGCAGAACGTCCTGAAGGGCCAGATTGGCCTGCAACTGATAATAGGCTGACGCCACCGAACTGGTCAGCGTCAGAGCGGCTTGCGCCTGTTCAGCACGGGCGGAATCCACCTGTGCTTTCGCGGCATTCACCTGATTGCGGTATTTTCCCCACCAGTCAAACTCATAGCTCAGATTCAGGCCGAGGCTGTTGCTGCTGTCATAGATAGGCGCTTCAGGGTAGCTGGTCAGAAACGGCGGAATGGTGTTTTTAGCCACACGTTCACGTCGCGTCGATCCATTCAAATCCAGATAAGGGCCATTGGCCGCATCCGCTTCGCCCATCACACTCTGCGCTTCGCGCACGCGCGCTGCCGCCTGACGTAACGACGGCGAGTTTTGCAACGTTGTGGTCATCAGGGCATCGAGTTGCGGGTCATTAAGACTGCGCCACCACTGTGGGCCGAGGGTCAGGGAGCTGACCTTTGCCTGCTGCAGATGAAGCTGTTGCGTATCCAGCAGCGACGACTGAGGAGCAATACTATTACTGGAGGCGCAGCCGGCCAAAATCAAAACGGCAAACAGCGGCGTAAGCCTCCAGCGAGCTTGGAGTGACATGTGTGGTTTACCTGAACAGAAATTTAGAATTGTTGCAGTGCTGTCGCATCCATCTGATCAAGGCGAGTTAACAGTTTGCGCGTCAGGGTTTCTAACTGCTTCTGTTCATCTGCGTCTAAGGTCGACCAGAGGAAATGCAGGCTCTTGTGTTGAGGCGGCAGTAACTTCTGAATAAAGGCTTCGCCATCAGCGGTCAGGTGCAAGTGCAGGCAACGGCGGTCGTTGTCGCTTTCACGGCGTTCGATCCATCCACGCTTTTCCAGCTCATCCGCAATGCGCGTGGCGTTGGTACGGGAAGACCCTAGTGCAGAACTCAGCTCAGAAGGCTGAATGCTGTGGCTTTCCTGCGCATCAAGCGTCAGTAACGCCATAAACAGGGTTTCGTTGATCCCTTGCGCTTTCAGCATTTTGTTGCGATTTTCCAGCAACTTACTTTGCATGTGCATACAAAGACGGGTCAGCAAAATTTCCTGATAAGGGAAATCTTTTTGCTTTTTAGCCCGGAAATTTAACATTTTTTCAATTGGCGAGAACGAACTGTCCATATGAGAAGCCTCATTAGTTACAGATGACATAGTAACGATGGTAATTAATAATATCAATGTTATGAATCACCAATTCTTTAGCAATTAGTGTGATTCATAACCCCGGTGAATTATTCGATGTTTAAAGCATTCAACAAACTTTGATTACGTGTTGCCAGAGCGTAAAAAAATAGCGGGTTTCACACCGCCATCAGCATCACCTTGAACACCAGGCCGTACGCCACGGCGCCAGTCAGCGTGGCAATAATGATGCTTTTTGTGCGCCAGAAAATCAGCGTCAGCAGCGTGAAACCGGCCAGTGACGGCAGCAGTCTTTGCGGGTCACGCATTACGTCCGGCGCGCCTGAAACCACCAGCAACGCACAAATCGAGGCGATACCAATGCTGTCGAGCACGCGGGAGAGCGGGCCGCTTTTCAGGCCACCTGAGGTTCGCCGCGCGCCGATGCGCAGGGGCAAATACCGGAACAGGTAATTGACCACGCCCACCAGCAGACACACCAGAATAACGTCAGTGCTCATCGGAGATGACCTCCGTCGCAGATGTCGCCTGGGGCCGTTGCAGCAGGGCGGCCAGGCAACCGGCCGCGAGCCCGCAGCCAATGGCGGCGGGAATTGACCAGAACATCAACCCGCTCAGAGCGCCGGCCAGCGAGGCAACAAACACCATGCTTTGCTGGCGCTTGAACGCCGCGAGCAGAAAACTCAGGAACAGCGCAGGCAACATAAACCCGAGCGCAGCCTCAACGGCGGGAAAATTTTCCAGCGGACCGTTGCCAAACAGCGCGCCGATGGCGGTGCCGAAAACCCAGGAAAGCCAGGACGAGAGCGCAATGCCACACATCCAGTCCTCGCTCCAGCTGCGTTTATCGCGAATAAGTTTGGTGGTGGCGGCGGCGAACACTTCATCGGTCAGGCCGAACGCCCAGAGCGCGGTTTTCCTGCCATTGAGTTTTCCCACCAGACGGTTACGCAAAGAGGGGCCGTACAGGACGTGTCTGACATCCATCGCCATGACCGTCAGGGCGCAAACCCATAAAGACATTCCGGCGCTGAGCAGCGCGGTAATCACAAACTGGCTGGCGCCTGCGTAGATAAGCACGGAGAACAACAGACTTTCAGCAGGGGTGAAGCCAAGTTTGACGGCGCTGAGGCCGAAAGCAAAAGCGATGGGCAGATAACCGATCACTACGGGCAGGCTGTCAGTCACACCTTGCCGGAAGGTGGAAACGCGGGCGGGATCAGGATTGGTTTGCATGGATGTATAAAACATTGTGAAACCGGAGTGTGGCCGGCGAATAATTCATGACGCAAACATTACCAGACTGTAAGTATTGTTAACACCCTTTGGTACAAATAAATTTCAGCAATGATTATTCGCAAGCTAATCAGGAGGGGTGATGATTCCCTCCTGATTCTATTTTAACCGCCCCGATAATCAGGCGAGTTTGTATTTATGTCCCTGCCACCAGACCAGCAGATTCAGTACGCACATCAGCGTGCCCGCGAGGGAAACGCCATACCAGCCCGCAGCCTGATAGGCCGAAGCCGACACCAGCGAGCCGACCGCGCCACCGATAAAGTAAGTGGTCATATAACCTGCCGTGAGGCGGTTACGTGCTTCGGGCATGGTTTTATAGATAACACTTTGGTTGGTGATGTGTACGCCCTGAACCGAAAGGTCCAAAACGATGATGCCGATAATCAGCGAGATAACCGAATGCTCACCGTAAGCAATCGCCGCCCACGACAGCAGCAGCAGGATTAACCCGGCGGTGGTGGTCAGATGCGCTTTGCCTTTATCGGCAAGATTGCCCGCACGGGTTGCCGCCAGCGCACCGGCCGCACCCACCAGACCAAACAGGCCGATCACCCCTTCGGAATAGTGATACGCCGGGCCGGCCAGCAGGAACGCCATCGAGGTCCACAAAATGCTGAAGTTAGCGAAGCAGAACATGCCCACCAGCGCACGGGTACGCAGTACCGGTGTGTGAATGAACAGCGAGAAAATAGATTTCAGCAGTTGCGGATAATTCAGATCGGTTTTCTGCTCATGTTTCGGCAGTTTGCGCCACAGCACCAGCGCCATGACGATCATCAGCGCACTCGCGACCCAATACACCGTACGCCAGCCGCCCAGTGACGCCAAAGCACCCGCGACGGTTCGCGCCAGCAAAATGCCCAGCAGCAGGCCTGACATAATCAGCCCGACCACTTTTCCGCGACGTTCCGGCTCCGCCAGCGTGGCTGCCAGTGGCACCAGAATCTGTGCGACCACGGAAAACAGCCCGGTCAGCGCGGTGCCCACTAACATTATGGTCAGCGTCGGTGCCATGGCGGTAATCAGTAATCCGGCGGCGGAAAGCAGTGTCATCAGCACAATCAGGCCGCGACGTTCAAACATATCGCCCAGCGGCACGATAAACATCAGCCCGCAGGCATAACCGAGTTGCGCGACGGTGACGATAAAACCGGCCTGATTGACCGACAGGCTGAACGCGCGGGCAATGGTTTCCAGCAGCGGCTGCGGGTAATAGTTACTGGCGACGGCAAGCCCGGTGGCAATCGCCATCAGAATGATCAGCGCCGGGCTGAGTGGAGAATGTGTTGTAGTTTTTTTCATAGTGAGAATAAACGGATCTTATTGAAGGAGCAGGGAAATGCGAGCGACGATTATCGTTATGCTAAAAATATTAAACCAATGAATAGTTTTAATGGCAACTATCTGGTTTTGTAATAGAGGTTTTATCGTACATAAAAACGGGCGGAGATTTCTCCCCGCCCGTTGCTGTTCCTGCGTTCGTTACTGGCTTATTTCGCGGCGGCAGCCGCTTCTTTTACCCAGCCGTCGAACTGTTCCTGGTGGGCTTTGATCCAGCCATCCGTCTGCGCGGAGATGTCAGCATCGGAATTTTTACCGGCGTGCATCGCGGCATTCTGCGCATTGATGTCTTTCAGTGGCAGTTTCATGATGGCAAACAGTTTTGCAGCCGCCGGGTTTTTCTCAGCCCAGGCTTTGTTCGCCACGATGTGCATGGTGCTCACCGGGAAACCATAGTTTTTACCGTTTGGCAGTTTGGTATCGGCGTTTTTATCGCCCGGCACCACGGAGAACGGTACCTGCATCCACAGTACGTCTTTACCTGGGATCAGCACGTTGCTCACCCAGTACGGCGTCCAGGTGTAATAGAAGATGGGTTTACCTTCTTTGTAACGCGTGATGGTGTCGGCAATCATCGCAGAGTAGTTACCCTGATTGTGCGTCACGGTATTTTCCAGACCATAGGCTTTCAGCTGCTCATTGAGCGCAGCTTCACAACCCCAGCCCGGCGTACAACCGGTCAGATCGGCTTTGCCGTCACCGTTGGTATCAAACAGTTTGGCCAGTTTCGGATCTTTCAGCTGTTCGATATTGGTGATGTGATATTTCTCGGCGGTTTTCTTATCGATAAGCCAGCCCTGTGCCGCGCCGGTTACGTATGTCCCTTCGCGGTAAAAGACTTTGTCGCCACCGGCGGCTTTGTACATTTCATCATGCAAGGGTGACCAGTTAACGGCGGTGAACGTTGCATCACCCGCAGCCAGCGTGGTGTAGCCGACGTTGTAATCGACCTCACGGGTTGGCTGAACGTCATAGCCCAGTTTTTCCAGTGCTTTGCTGACCAGCTCTGTCTGAAAAGACTCTTCGCTGATGGTGCTCTGAACCGGTGTGACGCTGATGCCTTTACCCGGCAGATCGGCGGCGAAAGTGGTGGCAGTGGCGAGCGTGGTAAGAGCGGCAACCGCCCAGATTCCTGTCTTCTTCATAAATTCCTCGGATTGTTGTTATTCATTATTTTGCGGCAGCGGCGGCTTCTTTGATCCAGCCGTCGAAAGTGGCCTGATGCGCTTTGATCCAGCCGTCAACGTGTTGCTGAATGTCGGCTGAAGAGGATTCCCCTTCATGCATCCGCAGGTTCTGTGCATTCACGTCGCTCAGTGGCAGTTGCATGATGGCGAACAGTTTTGCTGCTGCCGGGTTTTTCTCAGCCCAGGCTTTGTTCGCGACAATGTGCTCGTTATTGACCGGGAAACCGTAGTTTTTGCCGTTAGGCAGCGTGGTATCCATGTCTTTCTGTGAGCCCGGTGTGGCCGAGAACGGCACGGTCAGCCAGACCACGTCTTTGCCGGGTTTCAGTTCGTTGCTCACCCAGTACGGTGTCCAGGTGAAATACAGCACCGGCTTGCCGGATTTATAGCGGGTCAGCGTGTCGGCGATAATGGCCGAATAGTTGCCCTCGTTTTGCGTCACGGTATCGCTCAGGCCATAGGCTTTGATTTGCGTATTCACTACCGCGCCGCACACCCAGCCCGGATTACAACCGGCCATATCGGCTTTTCCGTCTCCGTCGGCGTCAAACAGTTTGGCGAGTTTCGGATCTTTCAGCTGCGATAAATCATGAATGTTGTATTTGTCAGCGGTTTTCTTGTCGATCAGATAACCCTGCGCCGCGCCCTTGATGTAAGTGCCCTGACGGTAGAACTTCTGGTCGCCACCGGCTGCGGTGTACATGTCTTTTTGCAGCGGCTCCCAGTTCACGGCCATATAGGTAGAATCGCCGCTGGCAATCGCGGTGTAGGCGACGTTGTAATCCACTTCGCCGGTTTGCTGAACGTCATAACCGAGTTTTTCCAGCGCGCGGTTGACCAGTTCGGTCTGGAATGTTTCTTCCGCGATGGTGCTTTGCAACGGTTTGACGACCACGCCTTTACCCGGTAAATCGGCAGCGAAAGCGGCAGGTGTCGCCACTGCTAATGCGAGGATGAGTGTTTTGATCGGTGTTTTATTCTGAGTTGTGCGCATGGTGAACCCTTATTCTTGCTGGTGAATACGTAAGAGTGGACTGCGTTTTTTCGCTTTGAGAGTTCCCGGCGGCGAACCGCCGGGAGAAGTGCAGTGCCTGAATCAGGCTTTTTTGGCGAATGGCTTCATCACCAGGCCGACAGGACCGCGGGTGAACCAGCGGTGACCGCCTTTACTGCGGCTGTCGCGACCCATGGACTGCGTCAGACGGTCGAGGATGATGGCGAGGATAACGATACCCGCACCCCCGACTGAGGCCAGACCCATGTCCAGACGGCCAATACCGCGCAAGACCATCTGACCCAGACCGCCCACGGCGATCATCGAGGCGATAACCACCATCGACAGCGCCAGCATCAGCGTCTGGTTAATACCGGCCATGATGGTCGGCATGGCCAGCGGCAGCTGTACTTTGAACAGCAACTGGCGCGGGCTGGAACCAAACGACTTGGCGGCTTCGATCAGATCTTCCGGCACCTGATTGATACCCAGAATGGTCAGACGCACCACCGGCGGCAGGGCAAAGATGATCGTCACGACCACGCCCGGCACGTTACCGATACCAAACAACATCACGATCGGCACCAGATACACGAACGCCGGTGTGGTTTGCATGGCATCAAGCAGCGGCCTGATAATTTTCGCCGCCCGCTGACTGCGCGCCAGCCATATTCCGAGCGGAAGGCCTATCAGAATACAGAAGAACAGCGACGTCAGAACCAGCGCCAGCGTCACCATTGCCTGTGACCAGGCACCGATCGCGCCGATCAGGACCAGAGACACCAGCGTGGCGGCACCCATGCCTAACCCCGCCATCTGCCAGGCGATCAGCGCAAACACTAAGATCGCAATCGGTGCAGGCAGCGTTTCCAGACCGTGCTGGAAGCCGCTCAGGACGAAGTCGACCGGCACGCGGATCCCCTGGAATACCGGACGGAAATTCGTGACCAGCCAGTCGATCCCTTCCGTCACCCAATGGTCGAGCGGGATCAGCGTACTGTGGAACGGATCGAGAATAGAAAAATGCTGATGCTGTTCGGGTGCAACGCTCAGCCAGTCATTGGCCTGTGCTGCGGCGTGGTGCGTGGTATCCGGCGCGCTGGTAGCGGCATCGCTGCCGCCGCCCCAGGGATCGCTGCTGCCCGCATCGGCTGGCGCAGCAGAAGTGGCGGCGTCAGCTTGTGGCGCCACACCGCCGCTGGCGTTATCGGCACTCCACGGATCGATGGACGGATCCAGCGCCTGAGCCTGTGCGGCCTGAGCGTGCTGAGTGACTGAGTTCGTGATATGTGAAGTGCTCATTCGTTACCCCCTTCTTTGTCCAGCGCCTGAAGCAGCATGGCTTTGGAAATAATACCGATATAGTTATTGTCCTCATTGACCACCGGCACGGCGCAAGGCGCAGCGGCGACCAGAGAAATCAGTTCGCTGAGCGGCATGTCTGCCTGCACCGGTGCCGGAGATTCCAGCAGGGCGCTTTCCAGCGGCTGATTAGCTTTCAGCGCGGTTTTCAGGGATTCGATCGACACAACGCCGATGAATTTCTGTCCACGTTCAAGCACATAACCATATTCGCGGTCTTCATCTTCCAGCAGCTTAAGCGCGGCACGGGGACCAAAACCGGGAGTTTTACGAATGAGTGCGCCACGACGGCGCGCAATGTCTTTGGCACTGAATACCTGACTGATATCCACGCCGCGGAAGAAGGTACGGACATAGTCGTTGGCCGGGTTATTCAGAATGTCTTCCGGTGTGCCGACCTGTACCACTTCGCCGCCCTGCATAATAGCGATGCGATCGCCGATGCGCATGGCTTCATCTAAGTCATGAGAAATAAACACGATGGTGCGCTGATGCTGAGCCTGAAGCTTCACCAGCTCATCCTGCATTTCGGTACGGATTAACGGGTCAAGCGCCGAGAAGGCCTCATCCATCAGCAGAATGTCGGGGTTATTGGCCATGGCGCGGGCCAAGCCCACACGCTGACGCATACCGCCGGACAGTTCATCAGGATAAGAATTAGCATAGTTTTCCAGCCCGACCTGACGCAGCGCATCCAGCGCTTTGGCATTACGCTCTTCCACCGGCAGACCGGCGAGCTCCATCCCGAACGCGGTGTTATTCAACACGGTCAGGTGTGGCATCAGCGCAAAGGACTGAAACACCATACTGATTTTGCTTCGGCGCACCTGGCGCAGTTTTGCTTCTGAGATTTTAGCGATGTCTTCGCCGTCGATCAGCACTTCGCCGCGGGTGGGCTCTATCAGACGATTGAGAAGGCGTACCATGGTGGACTTACCGGAACCGGATAACCCCATGATGACGAAAATCTCGCCTTCTTCAATGGCCAGACTGGCATCTTTAACGCCAAGTGACAGACCGGTTTTCTCAAAAATTTCTTCTTTACCCTTGCCTGCGTCGATCATCTTGAAAGCGCGATCCGGGTTTTCGCCAAATACCTTATAAAGATTCTTTACTTCGATTTTAATTGCCATGCAATGTGCATTCCTTGGATATAAATAGCCGTATCGGCTCGATGTCTAGTTTTTCTGTTGGACCGTATAGGATCTTACCTGTAACGAAATAGTGAACGCGTTATACCCTAACACATCGACATTCTGAGACAAGTCTCAATGTTTCCGAGGAATATTCATGATTGTGTTCCTGGTTACCTATTTATCTGTATTTGCAGTGTTTAATTACGGTAAATCCGCATTGACAATTAATGACACATTACCCAGTACGATAACGGGGGGTTAGCCGCTAATTTAACGGCAGTGCATTTTTGCTTTTAATATATTTAAGTAATTGATTTTATTGGTTTTAATATCTTTTGTTTTTGTGGGGTTTTAGGGTGAAATAATTGCGTGATTTATATCAAATTAATGCCGCTCAACCGGTGCGTATTGACAGGTGTAAATAGAGATTTCAGATTTATGTGAAAGGCGTGAATTTACCGGTTGTCTGAAAGCGACATGCGTTGTGAAATTATCGTCTGAAGCAGTGGGGGAGGCGGGAAATTCGCCGGCGATGAGGCCGGCGGTGCGGGGGAAATTGGTCAGGAAAAACAGCCGAAATTCGTCCTCAGGATGCGGATTTTTCCGGGTCTGCTATTTTGCGATACAGCCGCCTCGGGTGGCCGATATTTCCATACTGCATCTCGACGCCGATAAAGCCCATTTCCACGCAATATTCCAGATAACGGCGGCCGGTGGTTTTGCTGATCCCGACCTCTTCCACCACCTGTTCAACAGACCAACTGACCTCCGGCCTTGCGTTAAATACCCGCTGAACCAGTTCCAGCGTATTGGGCTCGATGCCTTTCGCGGAAGGGGCGGGCGGCGTGTCGCTGGCGGGCAGGTTGAACAACCGGTCCAGCGCACGCTGATCGACCACTTTGACATGGCGCAGCGTTTGTACCAGCTGCATAAAACGTTCAAGCGAGCTGCGCAGGCGATGGAAAGACACCGGTTTGATGATGTAATCGAACGCGCCGCTGCGCATGGCCTGGCTACAGGTTTGCATATCGCTGGCGGCGGTAATGAAAATCACCGAGCAGTCGAAGCTTTTCAGTAACGGGCTGTCAATCAGATCCACGCCCTGGCCGTCGGGCAAATAGTTATCCAGCAGGATCAACCGTGGCTGATGCAATCTCAGCTGCGTACGCGCCTGCTCAAGCGTCGAGGCCAGGCCGACCACGCGCAGATTGAAATTTTGTTCGATAAAATCGCGGTGCAGACCAGCAAGGTGCGGTTCATCTTCCACAATCACGACATCGAGTGCGCTGCTGTTATTCATGTTTCTTTCCTGTTGAAGCATCCGACGTCGTCGGGATAAACACTGAAAAAATCGTACCCTGCGGCGTATTGTCTGAGATTTCGATGCTGCCGCCCGCCTGACGGACGTAACTCGCCACCAGATACAGACCGATGCCATGTTCTGCACCGGTCATCTCATCGCCGCTCAGCGGCTTGGTGGTGACGCCCTGTTCGAACAGATGCGGCTTGAGGGCATCGTCCACGCCGCCGCCGCGATCGGCCACCTCAATCAGCAGTTCGTGGTTTCTGTCGGAAATGTACAGCTCCACCGGCACAGCCGCTGTCCCGGCGTTGAGGGTGGCGTCCACGGCGTTGTCCAGCAGATTACCGATAACCGACATCAGCTCGGTTTCACTGATGGCCGCCGGAATGCGCAGTAACTGACAGGCCGGATCGAACGCCAGCTCGACGCCTTTTTCCCGCGCGCTGACGTATTTCCCCAGCAGCAGGCCGCACAGCGCAGGCGACGTAAAGCGCGCCGACACAAAATCCAGCACGGCCTGCGCGCCTTCGGACTGCGCCTGAATGTAGCGCATCGCATCGTCGTAGCGCTGCATTTGCAGCAAACCGGCCAGCGTCGCGGTCCAGTTCAGCTGTTCATGACGCATGATGCGCAGGTTATCCGCATAGCGTTTCACCTGGCTTAGCTGGCTGCTCAGCGTATTAATGTCATTTTTATCGCGAAAGCTGAATACCCATCCGCTCTCTTTGCCGGGCTCCAGCTCAATCGGAACGCGGTTAACAATCACCTGTCGCTGATTAAGCACGGTAATCTGATCGTGGCGGCTGCTGCTGGCGGGGTTATCTTCCGCGACACCGCTTTGGGTAAAGAATGTCGGCGGCGTTTCAAGCACCTCATCCAGCGGTTTGCCGAGCAGCTGGTTTTCGGGCTGACGAATATCCAGCAGTTCTCTTGCCGCGCGGTTAATTAAAATCAGCTGCTTCTGGCCGTCAATTGCAAATACACCTTCATACATGGCTTCCAGTAAGGCTTTTTGCTGGCGCACCAGCAGCGCAATATCTTTGGGTTCCAGCCAGAACATCTGTTTTTTTACATTGCGGGTAAACACCCACGAAAAAATAAACAGCAGCAGTAAAAGCAGCATGCCGTATAAACCGGCCTGCGCCAGACGGCGGCCATTGATATTGTCGATGTAAGACGTCAGATAACCGACGGAAACAATGCCGATCACCTGTTTACTGGCATTCAGGATCGGCGCCTTGCTGCGTAATGACACGCCAATCCCGCCCTGACGCACCGAAATAATGGTTTTGCCGGCCAGCACTTCTGCGTTATCCCCGCCAATCATCGGCAGATCTATTCGCTCCGGCGATTCGGAATGATAAAGATGTCGCTCGCGCACGTCGCCAATGACGATATAACTGGCATCGCTTTGATCACGCAGCGGCTGAATTAACCGGGCAATGCCCGCCACGTCGCGATCGGCGACTTTCTGCGCCAGCCCCGGCATCAGCGCGATTTCACTGGCCTGAACCCGTGCCCGCTGGCCGAGATCGTGATGCAGTTGCCGGTCGATCACGTGAAATAAAATCGCGCCCAGCAGCGCTAACAGCAGGCACGAAAATAACACCAGAGATAAGAAGAGTTTTACCTGAAAAGGTAATCTGCGTTTCATACAACCTGCCACGGAGAAAGTCACCTGCCACGGGGAAAATCAAAAGCCACACATCGAATAACCCTATCACGGCACAAATGCCATCGTCATCGGGCAACGGCAGAGTTGTGAACGGGCAATTAAATTCGTCTTTATTTCACGCAGTAACTACAGGGTTAATATGGGTTTTTACTACTAATCTGATAATCCTTATAAATGCCGTCGCATTAACACCATAAAAACCATAACAACCTTAATCCCTGCGGGTTTAATTTGAACAAACTCACATCCGCCCTGACGCCCTGTTTTTTATGCTGGCACTCTCAATAAAAAGTCACGATAAGAAAAGGGCGATGTCATGAGCACAACCGACGATTCCTACATTGTTGTTAAAGAAGACACCAAAAAATCCACAGCCTCCGCCAGACAAAAATGGTGGCATATTTTGGATAACTACAAGATAGGGATTATTCCGCTGCCTTTCTTCCTGCTGGCGGGGGTGCTTATCCTGCTCGATTGCCTCAATGGCAAACTGCCGAGCGATATCGTCGTGATGGTGGCCACGCTGGCCTTCTTCGGATTTGCCTGCGGCGAGTTTGGCAAACGCCTGCCGGTGGTGGGAAAACTGGGCGCGGCGGCGATCTGCGCCACCTTTATACCTTCAGCGATGGTGCATTACGGCCTGCTGCCGGACGTCGTGGTGGATTCCACGGTGAAATTCTACAAATCCACCAACATTCTCTATCTCTACATTTGCTGCATTATCGTCGGCAGCATCATGAGCATGAACCGTCAGGTGCTGATCCAGGGGTTTATGCGCATATTTGTGCCGATGCTGTGCGGTGAAATTGTTGGGATGCTTGCCGGGATGGCCGTGGGTACGGCGTTAGGGTTACCGCCGGTGCAAACTTTCTTCTTCCTGATCCTGCCGATCATGGCCGGTGGGGTGGGCGAAGGGGCGATCCCGCTGTCGATGGGTTACGCCACGCTATTGCATATGGAGCAAGGCGTGGCGCTGGGCCGTATTCTGCCGATCGTCATGCTGGGCAGCCTGACGGCGATCGTGCTGGCTGGCGTACTTAATCAGATCGGCAAACGGTATCCGCATCTGACCGGCGAAGGCCAACTGATGCCTTCTAAAAAAGGCCAGATGGGCAGCGGCACCGACGAGTTTGAGGGCAATCCGGGTGTGAATGCGCTGGCCTGCGGTGCGCTGCTGGCGATCTTGTTGTACATGGTGGGCATGCTTGGACAGAAGTGGATCGGCCTGCCCGCGCCGGTCGGCATGTTATTTGCGGCAGTGGTGGTGAAGCTGGCGAACGGGATTTCTCCGACCATTCAGCACGGATCGATGGCGGTTTATAAATTCTTCCGCACCGCCGTGACTTACCCGGTGCTGTTCGCGGTCGGCGTGGCGATCACCCCGTGGCAGGAGCTGATCGACGCTTTTACCGTGCAAAACCTGCTGGTGATCGTCACCACGGTGGTGGCGCTGGTGGCGACCGGTTTTTACGTCGGCAAGAAAATCGGTATGCACCCGATCGATGTGGCGATCGTTTCCTGCTGCCAGAGCGGGCAGGGTGGCACCGGCGATGTGGCGATCCTCACGTCCGGTAACCGCATGACGCTGATGCCGTTCGCGCAAATTGCCACGCGTATCGGCGGGGCGATCAACGTTTCCGTCGGGCTTTTCGTGCTGGCGAAGTTTTTCTCCTGAGCCTTTCTCCGCGCCCTCCTGCGGGAGGGCGTTGTTTCATAGGATAATTTCGGTGAGTCCTATTATGGACTGTTTTTCGGCTGGTTATTTTTCACCTGTCGTTTATTATTTGCGCACTCAACGACGAGTCACCCGCCCCGTTTGCTGGTTTACAGGTAAGGAAGAATAATATTTTTCAGAAAAGATCTCTCACATGTTTCGTTTTAAAACATTTATCTCTGCATTATTAATTTCTTCTCCTTTATTAGTCAGCATGAATTCTTTTGCATTTGATTTGCCAGGTGAATTCAGGGCGATCGGTAACCATCAGTTTGCCGACAATGAACTTTTCAATATAAAAGAATCCGCCGTTTATGACGGAAATACAGGCCGGTCAAAAAACATTAAATCGGCGTTGTTATCTGAATATTCAAACTGGAAAGGCACTCAGTATCACTGGGGCGGCACCACACACCAGGGGGTGGATTGCTCCGCGCTGATGCAGCATATCTTTAATGATTCACTGCACAAAAAATTACCGCGCACCACGTTTGAACAAATCAGGAATGGCCGGGCAGTCAGTAAAAATAATCTTAAACCCGGCGATTTAGTGTTTTTCAAAACCACGCCGGGGGATCGCCACGTTGGCGTATACATCGGTGAAGATCAATTTATTCATGCTTCCAAAATTGAAGGCGTCACTATTTCTTCACTGGATAATCAGTATTGGGTAGACCATTACGAAACGGCTCGCCGTTTAGAACTCACCGCATAACGCTTTATAAATAACCATAAAAGTTAAAATTGCGGGATATTTATGGTTTCGATTTATATTTCGTAAATGATGAAATAAGTATTTCTAAATTGAAATACGACTATTTTTAGCAGAGAATTATTTAGCGGTTCGTCACTATCTCACTTGTTTAGGATATTTTATGAAGTCAGTTTCAACCCGAAGTATTGCAGGAATGCTCGCTGTTATTGTTATTGCAGGCTCCATGCTTGCAGGATGTGATTATAAATCTACCGGAGACAAAAATATGAAATTCGCAAATATTGAGCAAATCATGATCGACTCAGGCCTGGCAGCTCAGGAAAAAACGCATCTGGAACAGGTGCATCAGAGCCTGCAGGACGGCGCCAAATTAGTGGAAGAGAATTATAAAACGCTGCCACAGGATAAAGTTCCTCAGGCCCGTCAGGCTGATGCTAACGTACTGAATGCACAATGGCAGGCTCAACAAATGGCTGCGCGTAATGCTGTAGTAGCAGAAGTGAAAACGGTCACGGAGCAATACCGTGAAGCGCATAAAATTGATGCAATCATGCCTGTGCAAAGTGCAATGAGTTATTCAAAAGATCTGGATGTGACGGCGGATCTGGTGGCCAAACTGAAAGATGTGAAAATCAAATTTGGTGAAGTGCCGACTATTTCTCATAAAGAAGCTGCACCGGCAACCGCTCAGCCTGCTAAAGAACCCGCTGAAAGCGTGAAATAATCAGCAGCACCCGTTGTTAATAATGTTTTAAATGAAAGCTAAGTGCCCCTAATTAAATGACCCTGTATCGGGTGTTTAATTAAGGGCACTTTTTTTTGCCATCTTATTTATCGGAAGATGCCTGCCACAGATTCAGTTGCCCGTCCGCCACATGCTTATCTATCGCCGTTAACTCTTCAGTTGTGAAACGCAGATTTTCCAGCGCTTTCACGTTTTCATCCAGTTGCTCAGGGCGGCTGGCCCCGATCAGCACCGACGTCACACGTTCGTCTTTCAGTAACCAGCTCAGCGCCATCTGCGCCATGGTCTGGCCGCGCTGCTGCGCCATCTCATTGAGCAGTTGCAGACTTTTCAGATTGGCTTCGCTGAGCATATTGGCATTCAGCCCGCGCACTTTATTCCCTTCCACCTGCATCCGCGACCCGTCCGGGATCCCGTTGAGATATTTACCGGTCAGCAGGCCCTGCGCCAGCGGCGTAAACGCGATACAGCCCGCGCCGTTTTGCTCCAGCGTATCCAGCAAACCGCTCTTATCGACCCAGCGGTTGAGCAAATTGTAAGACGGCTGATGAATAAGCAGCGGTACTTTCAGCTCACGTAACAGCTCCGCCATTTTCTGCGTGCGTTCCGGTGAATAAGACGAAATCCCGACATACAGCGCTTTGCCACTTTGCACCGCATACGCCAGCGCGGCAGCGGTTTCTTCCATCGGTGTTTCTTCATCCACACGGTGCGAATAGAAGATATCAACGTAATCCAGCCCCATGCGTTGCAGGCTCTGGTCGAGGCTCGCCAGCAGATATTTGCGTGAACCGCCCGCACCGTAAGGCCCCGGCCACATGTCGTATCCGGCTTTGGTCGAGATGATCAGCTCATCGCGATAAGGGGCAAAATCCTGTTTGAGCAAACGCCCAAAATTCTCTTCGGCGGAACCCGGAGGCGGGCCATAGTTATTGGCTAAATCGAAATGGGTAATGCCTAAATCGAAGGCTTTTTGCAGCAAGGCGCGTTGTGATTCCAGCGGGCTGACGTGGCCGAAGCTATGCCACAGGCCGAGCGAAAGGGCGGGGAGTTTTAAACCGCTCTGACCGCAGCGGCGAAATTGCATGGTTTCATAGCGGGAGGGGGAGGCCGTATAAGGCATGATGTTTCCTTTTTCTGATCGTGTAGGGTTTTGAAACACTGTTTCTATACTAACGCTCAGAAAAATAACGGCAACAGCAGAAAGCGGGGTTTATGTCAGCCCTCCGCAATGAAGGGGAGGGCGAAGACATCAGAAATCCCAGTCCTCATCTTCGGTGTTAACGGCTTTGCCGATCACATAGGAAGAGCCGGATCCGGAGAAGAAATCGTGGTTTTCGTCGGCGTTAGGCGACAATGCGGAAAGGATCGCCGGATTCACATCCGCCATGCTGGCCGGGAACAGGGCTTCGTAGCCGAGGTTCATCAGCGCTTTATTGGCGTTGTAATGCAGAAATTTCTTCACATCCTCGCTCCAGCCGACGCCGTCGTACAGTTCTTCGGTGTAGCGGATCTCGTTGTCGTACAGATCCTGAATCAGATCAAACGCCTGCTCTTTGATCTGACGCTGACGCTCTTCGCTTTCCAGCGCCAGCGCTTTCTGGAATTTATAGCCGATGTAGTAACCGTGAACGGCTTCATCGCGGATGATCAGACGGATCAGATCGGCAGTGTTGGTCAGTTTGGCGCGGCTCGACCAGTACATCGGCAGATAGAAACCGGAATAAAACAGGAAGGATTCGAGGAACACGCTGGCGACTTTCTTCATCAGCGGATCTTCGCCGTCGTAATACGACAAAATGATCGCCGCTTTATTTTGCAGCGCGACGTTTTCTTCGCTCCAGCGGTAGGCCTCATCCACGTCCACGGTGGCGCACAGCGTCGAGAAAATCGAGCTGTAAGAACGCGCATGCACCGCTTCCATAAAGCAGATATTCGAGTAAACCGCCTCTTCGTGTGGCGTCACCGCATCTTTCATCAGCGTCGGCGCGCCGACCACGTTTTGCACGGTATCCAGCAGCGTCAGGCCGGTAAACACGCGGATGGTCAGCTGCTTTTCCTGCGCGCTCAGCGTCGCCCAGGACGGAATATCGTTCGACAGCGGCAGCTTTTCCGGCAGCCAGAAGTTGGAGGTCAGACGGTTCCACACTTCCAGATCTTTATCGTCCTGGATTTTGTTCCAGTTGATGGCTTTGCTGACTGGCTGCGGTACTAACAATTGTTTTACTGCACTCATTTTATCGTCCTTTCAATCGGTTACAGCGTACAGGAAACGCAGCCCTGAACTTCAGTGCCTGCCAGCGCCATCTGACGCAGCCGAATGTAATAAATGGTTTTGATGCCTTTGCGCCAGGCGTAAATCTGCGCTTTGTTGATGTCGCGCGTGGTGGCGGTATCGCGGAAGAACAGCGTCAGCGACAGCCCCTGATCGACGTGCTGCGTGGCTTCGGCATAGGTATCGATAATTTTTTCCGGCCCGATGTCGTAGGCATCCTGGTAGTAATCCAGATTGTCGTTGGTCATAAACGCCGCCGGATAATAGACACGGCCAATCTTGCCCTCTTTGCGGATTTCCACGCGGGACACAATCGGGTGAATACTCGACGTCGAATTATTGATGTAAGAAATAGAGCCGGTCGGCGGCACCGCCTGTAAATTCTGGTTATACAGCCCATGCTGCATCACGGAAGCTTTCAGCGCCGCCCAGTCTGCGGTGGTCGGAAGGGCAATTCCGGCGTTGGCAAACAGTTCGCGCACGCGGTCCGTTTTCGGCTGCCATTTTTTGGCCTGCGCGTCATCGACATATTTGTCGAAATAGGTGCCGCTGGCGTAGGTGGAATCGTTGAAACCTTTAAACGACTGCTGGCGCTCAATGGCGATCTGGTTCGACGCGCGGATCGCATGGAAAGCCACGGCGCAGAAATAGATATTGGTGAAATCCAGACCTTCTTCCGAGCCGTAATAAATACGCTCACGGCACAGATAACCGTGCAAATTCATCTGACCCAGGCCGATGGCGTGTGAATCCTGATTTCCCTGATCGATAGACGGCACCGAGCGGATGTTGCTCATGTCCGACACGGCGGTCAGCGCACGCACGGCCATTTCCACCGTGTTGCCGAAATCCGGTGAATCCATCGCCGAGGCGATATTCAACGAGCCGAGATTACAGGAGATATCTTTACCGATTTCCTGATAGGAGAGGTCTTCGCCGTAGATGGTCGGTGAATTCACCTGCAAAATCTCCGAACACAGGTTGCTCATGTTGATGCGACCTTTGATCGGATTGGCACGGTTGACCGTGTCTTCAAACATCATGTACGGATAGCCAGATTCAAACTGAATTTCCGCCAGCACCTGGAAGAATTCACGCGCGTTGATTTTGCTTTTGTGAATGCGCTTGTCATTCACCATCTCGCGGTATTTCTCGCTGATGCTGATTTCAGACATCGGCACGCCATACACTTTTTCGACGTGATACGGCGAGAACAGGTACATATCTTCGTTGTTCTTCGCCAGTTCGAAAGTGATGTCCGGAATGACCACGCCCAGCGAGAGCGTTTTAATGCGGATTTTTTCGTCGGCGTTTTCACGTTTGGTATCGAGGAAACGCAAAATGTCCGGGTGATGGGCGTTCAGATAGACCGCGCCCGCGCCCTGACGTGCCCCCAGCTGGTTAGCGTAAGAGAACGCATCTTCCAGCATTTTCATGATCGGAATGACGCCGGAAGACTGGTTTTCGATGCGCTTAATCGGCGCGCCCACTTCGCGGATGTTGGTCAGCATAAACGCCACACCGCCGCCGCGTTTGGACAATTGCAACGCCGAGTTTACCGAACGCCCGATAGATTCCATGTTGTCTTCGATACGCAACAGGAAACAGGACACCAGCTCGCCGCGCTGTTTTTTGCCGCAGTTGAGGAACGTCGGCGTTGCGGGCTGGAAGCGGCCGGAAATGATCTCATCGACAAAATGACCGGCGAGCTGAATGTCGCCGCGCGCCAGCGTCAGCGCCACCATGCACACGCGATCTTCATAACGCTCGAGGTAACGCTTGCCGTCGAACGTTTTCAGCGTGTAGCTGGTGTAATACTTGAATGCGCCCAGAAAGGTCTGGAAGCGGAATTTTTTGGCGTAAGCCTGTTTGAACAACGCTTTAATATCGTCAAATGCGTACTGATCCAGCACCGCGGCTTCGTAATAACCTTCTTCCACCAGATAGCGCAACTTCTCTGCCAGATTATGGAAAAACACGGTGTTTTGATTCACGTGTTGCAGAAAATACTGACGCGCCGCCAGCCGGTCTTTATCGAACTGGATGCGACCTTCGGCATCGAACAGATTGAGCATGGCGTTGAGCGCGTGATAGTCCGGGCTGGAGGTGTCCGCCTCGGTGAGATTCATTTCTGTCGTTGCCAAAATTCAGTAACTCCCTGTGTAACCTTTGCAACGTCTTCCGGCGTACCCAGTAATTCAAAGCGATACAGGTAAGGCACCTGACACTTCTGGGCGATGATGTCACCGGCAATGCAATACGCTGCGCCGAAATTGGTATTCCCGGCGGCGATAACGCCGCGGATGAGTGAACGGTTGTGTTCATCGTTCAGAAAACGGATCACTTGTGTCGGTACCGCGCCTTTGGCCGATCCGCCGCCGTAGCTCGGCACCACTAAAATGTACGGTAAGTCGACACGCAATTTTTCAGGCTGGCGATCTATCGGGATGCGGATCGCCGGCAATCCTGTTCTGCCGACGAAGCGATGGGTGTTTTCTGAACTGCTGGAAAAATAGACCAACGGATTCATCCGCCGGCCCTCAGAACGCGTTCTGAAGCTGGCGCAGGGCGCTGATTTTGTCCGGACGGAAACCGGACCAGTGATCGTCACCGGCGACAATCACCGGAACCTGCTGATAACCCATGGCGCGAACCTGGCCGAGCGCCTGATCGTCCTGAGTTAAATCGATCACTTCATAGGCAATGCCATGTTTATCTAATGCACGGTAAGTCGCATTGCACTGGACACAGTCTGGTTTACTGTAAATAATAATGCTCATGATTCGTATTTCCATTTGGTAAGAAATCAGAGACAATTTTTGCCTTCCCGCTGTGCGGCTGCTTCAGCCGGGGGAAAGACGCGAGAGTCGGTGCCTTCATGGCGTCCCGATGGATAGAATACTAGATGTGGTGATTAAAATATTCAACCACACAATATGTAGATATTTCAAAAATGCTTATTGCATAAATGACAAAGCCCGCAGGCAGCGGGCTGGAGAGAGAAAACTTTTTTTGACCCGATTTGTTGCGCAACGCGGCGCTAGAATATGTTCAAAAAATAAACAGTACACTTTCAAAAAGTTACTGGCGCATGCCGACGGCGAGGCGGTTAAACGCATTCATCAGACCAACAGCAAATGTCAGTTCTGAGATTTCCACGTCGCTGAACTGTGCTTTCAGTGGCGCAAATGCCTCATCCGGTGCGCCGGTTGCTGCCACGAGCGTCAGGGATTCCGCCCACGCCAGCGCCGCACGTTCACGCTCTGAATACGCATGGCTGACCTGCCAGCCCGCCAGCTGATCCAGTTTGGTCTGCGCGACATCCATTTTGCGCAATGCTTTGGCATGCATATCCAGGCAGTAGGCGCAGCCGTTAATTTGCGAAACCCGCAGAAATGCCAGCTCGATGATCACGTTATCCAGCGGACCATTTTCCAGCGCACCGAGCGCCGCTTTCATGGGTTCCATCACGGAAGAAGACAGGGAATAGTAAGGCAGGCGAAGTGCGGTCATGATGATTTCCTCTGGGATTTTGGTGTAAACAGTGACGCACGGCGCGTCTCAATGAACGCCACTTTACGCTGTACATGGTCTACACTACAGGGCCATAAAATGTCTATTTAAGCAGGTCATGAATGAGCCGTTTCAGCCTTGCCTTTCAGCTCGATCCCCGACACAAAGAACCGCTTTACCGGCAAATTTATCAGCGGGTAAAACAGGCGATCATGACAGGGCAACTTAAACGCGACAGCCGCGTGCCGTCGGTGCGGGCGCTGGCCAGTGAACTCGGCGTGGCGCGCGCCACCGTTGAAAATGCCTATGGCCTGCTGACGGCAGAAGGATTTCTGCAAAGCCGCGGACAGGCCGGAACGGTGGTCAGCGCGCCGCAGAGCTTATCCGCCCCCGCGCCCTCGCCGGTGAGAAAAAACGCCGTGCCCAAACCCATTAACCCGATGCTGCCATCCGTGTCTTCGCTGCCTTTTCAGCTCGGCCTTCCGGCGCTGGATGCGTTTCCCCGTGCAATCTGGTCGCGCATTGTTTCAAGGCAAATCCGTCACACCAGCATGAACGATTTAGGCCATCCGCCGCTGGCCGGTACCGACGGTTTACGCCATTCCGTCGCCCGTTATTTGCAGCTTTCCCGGGGTTTCACCTGCCGTCCGGAACAGATTTTTATTTGCGCCGGATATGCACCGCTGCTGGATCTGGTCATCGGCAGCCTGTTAAAGCCGGGCGATGGCGTATGGCTGGAGGATCCGGGGTATCCGGTGACGCAGGCATTTTTCCGCGCAGCCGGGGCGGTGCCGATGGCGGTGAATGTCGATGAGGAAGGCATGAATGTGCCGCAGGCGGTGGCGCAGCACCCCCATGCGCGTTTCGCCGTGGTGACACCCGCGCATCAAAGCCCGACCGGCGTGACCATGAGTTTAGCGCGGCGCATGGCGCTGCTCGACTGGGCGGCGAAACAGCAGGCGTGGATTATCGAAGATGACTACGACAGCGAGTTCCGTTATCACGGCCAGCCGCTGCCGTCGCTGAAAAGCCTGGATACGCAGGGGCGTGTGATTTATGCGGGGACGTTCAGCAAAGTGATGTTCCCGGCGCTGCGCTGCGGTTATCTGGTGGTGCCTGAAAGTCTGGTGGAAAAGATCGAGGCGTATTGCCCGTTGCGCATTTGCGGCACGCCGCCGCTGATACAAAACAGCATTGCGGAATTTATCGAACAGGGACATTTTTACCGGCACCTGAAACGGATGCGTCAGCTGTATGCAGAGCGGCGCGGCTTCCTGGAACAGGCCCTGACGGCGACGTTTTCGCCGGACATCCTGCGGGTGAATCAGCAGGCCGGGGGGATCCAGCTTTGCGCCACACTCAGCCCGCATCTGGATGATGCGGCGATCGCGCGCGCTGCACGGGAGCAGGGGCTGGCAATACAGGCGTTGTCCGACTGGCAGGTGTTACGCCGCGAACGGGGCGATGCCCTTCGGCCAAACGGGTTACTGATGGGGTTTCCAAACATCTGTTCAGCGGAGCAGGCAAAGCAGTGGGTTACGCGGCTGGCCGTGGCTTTTGCTGGTGCCTGAAAATAGAAAACGGAGCCCGGAGGCTCCGTCGTCTTTTTAGCAATCGCGCAGCAATGAGGGAAGCCGCGCTGGTGTCTGTGTTTCAACCATCCCGACACAGGAGTGAGACACCTTAAATTGCCCTTTCAGTGACTAGCGACGTCCTAACAGGACACCGATCACAATACCGACTGCTGCACCGGCACCGACGCCATACCACGGATTATCTTTCACATAATCATTGGCCTGAGCGGCAGCATCACGGGCATGCTTGCTGATTTTATCGCCGTTAAAGCGTGCACGTGTATCACGTAAAACGCCCTGGGCTTTGCTGCGTAGCTTATCCAACTCATCCTTGGATTTGTTCCCGGCAGACTGAAGAACTTCATCCAGCGTGTCAGCCAGTAAGGTCACATCCTGATCAATGCTTTTTTCTACTTTATCTGTTTTCTTAAACATTCGGCCTCTCCTTGTTGAACGATTTTTTTCAGTTTTTTACTGTGTTTAAAACTGATACTTAAAGCATAGACCAAAATCCTGCATCAGCGGGTTCCACGAGAACAAATGCCTGTATTTGCAGGGGTGAACAGGCCATGAGGCTGGTCGGAAAAGTCAGGCGTGGCGCGGACTTGCGTGACGCGGATCAGATTTTTCTGCAAGTGACGATGACGTTACAGCCAATAACATTTTTACCCCCGTTTAGCCGCGAAAACCTGTTTATACTGTTGATCCCAGTCTCAGTATTCACATCCGGTTTTGCTCATGTCTTTAAGTACGCTTCGCGCCAATCTTCAGCTCAATAAACGCATTTTGTCGTTTATGTTATTCACCTTTGTGGTCTATCTGACGATTGGCCTGCCGCTGGCCGTATTGCCGGGGTTCGTACACAACACGCTCGGTTATAACTCGGTTCTGGCCGGGCTGATTATCAGCGTTCAGTATTTCTCCACCCTGATAAGCCGCCCGCATGCCGGACGTTATGCCGATCAGCTCGGCCCAAAACGGGTGGTCATTTTTGGCCTCATTTGCTGCGGGCTCAGCGGCGTTTTCTACATGCTGGCATTTATGTTTGCGCACGTTCCGCTGGCCAGCCTGCTGCTGCTCTGCGTCGCCCGTATTTTCCTCGGCGTCGGGGAAAGCTTCGGCAGCACCGGCACCACCCTGTGGGGGATCGGCGCGGTCGGCCCGATGCACACCGCGCGGGTGATTTCCTGGAACGGCGTTGCCACCTACGGCGCAATGGCTGTCGGCGCACCGCTGGGCGTGATGCTCAATCACGGCTTTGGGCTGCCTGGCGTGGCGGTGCTGATTGTTGTTGCCGTTGTGATTGCCGCGCTGGTCGCCTGTCGCAAAGCGGCGATTTCAGTCACCGCCGGTAAACGGATCGCGTTCAGATCGGTGATCGGACGGATCGGGTTGTACGGTCTGGGTCTGGGCTTTGGCACCATCGGTTTCGGGGTGATCGCCACCTTTATCACGCTCTATTATGCCGATAAGGGCTGGAGCGGGGCGGCGTTTACACTCACTTTATTCAGCCTCGGTTTCGTGGGTGCGCGGCTGGTGTTCGGCAATATGATCAACCGGTTCGGCGGTTTGCGCGTGTCGCTGGTGTCGTTTGTTGTAGAAATCGCAGGCTTGCTGATGATTTGGCTGGGAACCGATCCTGTCACGGTACAGCTGGGGGCATTTCTTACCGGCTCCGGCTTCTCGCTGATTTTCCCTGCTCTGGGCGTGGAAGCTGTGAAACAAGTTCCCCCGCAGAATCAGGGAACGGCGCTCGGGCTGTATTCCGCATTTCTTGATCTCGGGCTTGGGATCACCGGGCCGGTAGCCGGACTGATGATTGCGCATCTGGGTACCCCTTCTATTTATCTGGCGGCGGCTTTCATGGTGGTGATCGCCTGGCTGCTGACCCTGAAACTCTGGCTGCAAACATCACGGCAAACATCGTCCCGTTAGCTTTTTTGATGTGTTTAGATAAATCCTAAATGCGCCAAAATTGGGGATAAAGGCATTGTCTGGCAGAGTTATTGCGGTAAGGTCGCCTTGCGGTTAAAGAAGCGAGGAGCAACCATGTATTTACGGCCAGATGAAGTGGCACGCGTTTTAGAAACATCAGGATTTGAGCGCGATTATATTGATGATAAAGCATACGGTTATCGCCGTGGCGAGTTCTATGTGTATGTGAACCGGGAAGCGCGGTTTGGCCGGACTGCCCTGGTAATACACCCGGCGATGAAAGAACGCAGCGAGCGTTTTGCCGAGCCAACGGCATCTTTTCGCAGCAGCGATGCCTACAAGAATTTCCCGCTGGATGTGTCCAGCGACAACGAAACCTACTACGGCATTTGCCACGGTTTCAGTTCACGCCAGATTTTGGCGAGTTATCTGGATAACGTGTTCAGATAAGCAGTCAGTTCAATCTGATGAGAAAAAGCCGCTGACTCAGCGGCTTTTTTGCATCTAAACCAGATGGATTTGATTATAGGTTTCGTTATAGTCGCGACGAAATTGCGCCAGCTCGAAGGGTTCGATATCCAGTTCGGCGAAGTAAAACAGCGCCAGCTCGGCGTGTTCACTGCTCAGCTGCGGGGGCAGGTGCGCACGCACCAGAATATTTCGCCAGCGGACAATATTTTCAGCCGACGCATCTTTGATAAACGTGTGATAGATGAACACGACGTAGGCGGCCTTGCGGATCTCTTCCGCATAGCCACCGCTTATGGAGCGGATAAACATCTGACTCTGTCGTTTGCCCATTTCCAGCAGCATAGAATCGATATAAACCGGTTTAATTTTCAACAGACTGGCGAGTGAATCATTCGCTTTACGGGTGTCTGCCGTCATGAACCAATAACCCACAATAAAAACCACAACAATTGCAGCAAGCATAATCCATATCATTCTGGACTCTGGCCTCCGGCCTTTTCTGGCGTGATGTAAAGGTGCATGCAACACCCGATGCTGCGAGTTTATCTGCTAATGGAAAGAAATACGTGAAGGTGTGACAAAGAATTTGCGCCTGCCGGGCAGAATGTCATTGTAGGGGCATGAGATATTGATGAAATCAGCCCAAAAAGCATGACCTTTTAAGGAGTCAACGATGGCCAGAAACATTGAAATCAAAGCAAAGGTAGATGATTTTTCAGCGTTGTATGAAAAGCTGGCGCTGATAAGTGACGGGCTGCCGGACATTATCGATCAGGACGACACCTTTTTTATCTGCCCGCACGGACGTCTCAAATTACGCACACTGGCACCGGATCGCGGTGAACTGATTTTTTATCAGCGCCCGGATCAGGCGGGCCCGAAAACCAGTTTTTACACGCTCACAGAAACTCAGGATCCTCACGGCCTGCGTGAAACCCTGACGCTGGCCTATGGCGCGGCTGGCCGCGTGATCAAGCAACGTACGCTGTTTATGACCGGGCAAACCCGTCTGCATCTCGACCGGGTAAAAGGTCTGGGTGATTATCTCGAGTTCGAAGTGGTGCTGGCAGATGAAGAAACGCCGGAGCAGGGCATTGCGATAGCGGAAGACTTACTGGAACGGCTGGGGATTGATCGTCAGGAACTGGTGGATCAGGCGTATGTTGATCTGCTCAAACATAAAGGGCAGCATCACACCGGATGACCCGGCACCGCATGCTGTTTAACCGCCTTCATGTCGACGATGAAGGCGGTTAAGAAGTGATGACCTTATTTCTTTTCTTCCAGCGAATACGGCAGCGGCTGAATGGCCAGGTGGCTGGTCACATCTTCACGGACACGCAGTTTTGCATCGGCTTCCAGATCGTTATTCAGCACGGCCTGAACCCAGACGGTGCCGTCGTTAAGTTGTACGGCTGCCAACACCGTGCCGGTACGACGCCAGTTTTCGCCGAGTTGCATTTCAAGATCGTCTGCAGGAGCGGGCACTTTGCTGGCCTTGCCTGACAACCAGAACAGCGCACGTTTGTTGGCACCGCGGTATTTCGCGCGCGCCACCATTTCCTGACCGGCGTAGCAGCCTTTGGTAAAGCTGATGCCGTCCAGCGCCTGAATGTTAGTCGCCTGCGGAATAAACTGCACCGCGTTGGCGCTGTCAATCACCGGGAATCCCGCTTCGATATCCAGTGCCAGCCACTGCTGGCTGTCATTACGCTGCGCCTGTTCTCCCAGTTCCTCTGCCACCTGCCGGGCTTTTTCCGGGCTGGTGATAATCAGATAACGTTCGGCGGGCAACGAGAAATGCAGCAGTGTCGTTTCATCCTGTTGCACCACCGGCTGTTCAGCGGTCGGCAGCGTTGAGAACAATCCGGTCAGCGCTGCGCTGGCCTGAAAACCTGCCACGCCCAGCAGCACCACATCGTCATCGGCGGTAAAGGTGATCTTAGAAAAGACCGCATACTTTTTGATTTCAGCTAATTGAGTATCGCGCAGGTTACGGCGTTCGAGATAAGCCATACCGTCGCCGCGTTTGAACAGCCGCAGGTTACTCCACATTTTGCCTTTAGCATCGCAATGCGCGCACAGCACATGGTCATCGGCGGCCAGCGCATCGACGTCGGCAGTGACCTGACCTTGCAGATATTTCATCGTATCCGCACCGCTCATGGTGACCATTGCCCAGTCTTCCAGCGAAATGAGGGTCAGCGGCAGGTGGGAGGACGCAGAAGGTTTTTGCGGTGGAAACGGAAATTCGTGAGTCATTTTCTTATCCCGGTCTATGAAATGTGACTGATGCCTCATGGTAAAAGAGGCCATCACCTTTTAAAACAGTTATTGGTGCCTTTTACGGGATGCCTTCCGGAGAATGTAAAACATGCGACAGGTTTGCATCAGGTTTTACGGCACATCACGTAGATTGACAAAACAAGGCACTGAAAAGTTACTTCACATGCCAAGCGGCTGTTAGAATCGAAAAAATTCCCTTTTCGTCCCTACAAAAGAGTCTCGTTATGGAAAGCAAAAACCAACTGGATATCAATAATCGATCACAGATCCACTGGGCCTGCCGTCGCGGAATGCGCGAGCTGGATATCTCTATCATGCCGTTCTTTGAGTACGAATATGACGGTCTGGATGAGACAGATAAAGCCCTGTTTGCCCGTCTCCTGACCAACGATGATCCCGATTTATTTAACTGGCTGATGAATCACGGCGCACCTCAGGACGCTGAATTACAACGCATGGTGGCTCTCATTCAGACCCGAAATAAAGACCGTGGCCCTGTGGCGATGTGATTTAAGGGTGTCCTGGCGCAGTCAGTTGATTTCACTGGGCATTTACGGCGCAGTGATGTTGCTGATTTTGCTGGCACCCTGGCCGCCAGGCTACTGGCCCGCATGGATAACGTTGCTTTTGCTGATGCTTTTTGAATGTATCCGCAGTCAGCGGCGCATCACTGCACGCACCGGCGAGGTGATTCTGCTCGATGAGCGACGCCTGATTTGGCGAGGCCAGGAATGGCAGCTCAAACATCCGGTGTGGATGATAAGCCACGGCGCGTTGCTGTCTTTGCGGCGTGAAAAACGTAAAGGGGGTCTGGCGCAGGCGATGCGCAGTTCACGACACCGTTTATGGCTGGCATCGGACAGTATGAGCGTGGAAGAGTGGCGGCGTTTACGCCAGATATTACTTAACTGCCGCCCACCGAACCCGAAAGAGCAGGGCTGAGGGCGGCGTCAGACGCGAAGTGCCGGAAGGGTTACAGCAGGGCATCCATTTCCAGCAGGATTTGCTCGCACCACTGTTGCAGGCGTTCGTCGGTGAGATCGAACTGATTCACATCATCGAGCGCCAGCCCGACAAAATGTTTACCGTCCGCACTCAGCGGTTTCGGGCTGGTGAACTCAAAACCTTCCGTCGGCCAGAAACCGATGAACTTCACGCCCATTGGCACCAGCTGGTGGTACAACATGCCGAGTGCATCGAGGAACCATTCACTGTAACCGAGCTGGTCGCCCATGCCATACATCGCTACGATTTTGCCTCGCAGTTTAAGCGTCGGCAGTTGATTCCAGACGGCTTCCCAGTCTTCCTGGATCTCACCGAAATCCCATGTCGGGATGCCGAGGATCAGGACGCTGTAGTCTTCCATTTTTTCCGGATCGACATCTTTGAGGTTGTGCAAATCAACCAGATCTTCGCCCAAAATATCGCGAATTTTCTCCGCGGCCATTTCGGTGTAACAGGTGCTGGAGCCGTAGAAAAGACCAATCTTCATACTTGTTGCCATAACGTCAAAAGAATTCGAATGGTTAGCAGTGTATACCCAAAAGCACTATTTTTGCATCATGGCTGCCCATTCGCAGGCAACCACCGTGATGAAGGGACGGGCAGATTTGGGCGGCGTTTCCTCTTAATGAAAGGCATAATGTCATCACACGCCCATTGCGCGGCCTGTACTTGCACAAAAGGAATCAGGATGCCAAACCAGGATAATGTGACCCGTCAGGGGGATAACCCTGAGCCGTCTGATCAGGCGGTGAATCAGGCCGATCAGAACCTGATGGAACAGTTTCTTGATACGCTGTGGATTGAGCGCAATCTCGCAGAAAATACGCTGGCATCTTACCGTCAGGATCTGAAATCCCTGACCGGCTGGCTGCATCACCACAACACGGATCTGCTGCACGTCAGCGCCGAAGATTTGCAATTGTTCCTCGCTGAACGGGTCGAGGGCGGCTACAAAGCCACCAGTTCAGCGCGGCTGCTCAGCGCGATGCGACGACTGTTTCAATACATGAACCGCGAATCCGTTCGTCAGGATGATCCTACCGCGTTGCTCTCCTCACCCAAATTGCCACAGCGTCTGCCAAAAGATCTCAGCGAAGCGCAGGTGAGTACACTGCTCGCGTCGCCAAGCGTCGATGTACCGCTTGAGCTGCGTGACAAAGCCATGCTCGAGTTGTTGTATGCCACCGGTTTGCGTGTTTCCGAGCTGGTCGGGCTGACGCTCAGCGACATCAGTTTGCGTCAGGGCGTGGTGAGGGTGATCGGTAAAGGGAACAAAGAGCGTCTGGTGCCGATGGGAGAAGAAGCGGTCTACTGGCTGGAGAATTATTTCGAGCACGGAAGGCCCTGGCTGCTGAACGGGCAATCGCTCGATATCGTGTTTCCGAGTAACCGCGCGCAGAAAATGACCCGGCAGACATTCTGGCATCGCATCAAACACTATGCGATCCTTGCGGGTATTGATGCAGAGCGGTTATCCCCCCACGTGTTACGCCACGCTTTTGCCACTCATTTACTGAACCATGGCGCGGATCTGCGCGTGGTGCAAATGTTGTTAGGTCACAGTGACTTATCGACCACTCAAATTTATACGCATGTAGCGACTGAACGACTCAAACAGCTACATCAACAACATCATCCCCGCGCCTGACTGGCCGGGAAAAAGGACGAAATGATGAAAAAAGGTTTAATGCTGCTCACTTTTATTGCCGCGTGTATGAGCTCCGCGGTGCAGGCTGATGATGCAGCAATCAAAGCAACGCTGAATAAACTGGGCATGAGTCAGGCGGATATTCAGCCCACTCCGGTCACCGGCCTGAGCGCGGTTTCCACCAGCGGCGGCGTAATTTACATCACTGATGACGGAAAACACGTATTGCAGGGGCCGATGTATGACGTCAGCGGGGCTCAGCCTGTCAACGTGACCAACAAAACGCTGGTGAAAAAGCTGGATGCGTTGAAAAACGAAATGATCATCTACAAAGCTAAAAACGAAAAACACGTAATCACAGTGTTTACCGACATCACCTGCGGTTACTGCCACAAATTGCATCAGCAGATGCAAGGCTATAACGATCTTGGTATTACCGTGCGTTATCTGGCGTTCCCGCGTCAGGGGCTGGATTCTAAAACCGAGAAAGACATGCAGTCGATCTGGTGCACCGGTGACCGTAATACCACCTTTGATGCGGCAATGCGCGGTGATGACATTACTCCGGCAACCTGTAAAACCAGTGATATCGCGAAACATTATGAGCTGGGCGTGCAGTTTGGCGTGACCGGCACGCCGGCGATCGTGCTGGAAGATGGTTCCCTGATCCCGGGTTATCAGCCGCCAAAAGAACTGGCCGCCGCGCTCGACAAGCGTGCTCTTTCACATAAAACCGGTGGCTGATTTTTCGTGACCCTTAAGACTCAACTTCGCCGCCGTGAGGCCGCGACCGGCGTGGAACTTCCCGCTGAACTCTCCCCGTTATTACGCCGGTTATACCTCTCGCGTGGCGTGAAAGACAGCCAGGAACTGGAGCGCAGCGTGCGTGGCATGCTGCCTTATCAGCAACTTGATGGCATTGATGACGCGGTCAGACTGTTGCAAAAAGCTCTGACGGAGCGGCTGCGCATTATCATCGTCGGCGATTTCGACGCCGATGGTGCCACCAGCACCGCGCTGGCGCTGCTTTCCCTGCGCAGTATGGGCTGTGGCAATCTCGATTTTCTGGTGCCAAACCGTTTCGAAGACGGTTACGGCCTCAGCCCGGAAGTGGTGGAGCAGGCGGCGGCGCGCGGCGCTGAGCTGATTCTGACCGTGGATAACGGCATCTCTTCTCATGCAGGCGTTATGCTTGCCCACGAGAAGGGCATTCAGGTGCTGGTCACCGATCACCACCTGCCGGGCGATACCTTGCCGGATGCCGAAGCGATCATTAACCCGAATCTGCACGGATGTGCTTTTCCTTCCAAATCGCTGGCGGGTGTCGGTGTGGCGTTTTATCTGATGCTGGCGCTGCGCAGTGCGTTACGCGACAGCGGCTGGTTCGAGAAAACCGGCCTGACGCCGCCCAATCTGGCGGAACATCTGGATCTGGTGGCGCTCGGTACCGTGGCAGACGTGGTGCCGCTCGATGCCAATAACCGCATCATGGTGTATCAGGGGTTGAACCGCATCCGTGCGGGCAAATGTCGCCCCGGCATCCGCGCGTTGCTGGAAGTGGCCGGTCGTGAAGCACGCACGCTGGGGGCGAGTGATCTAGGTTTTGCTCTGGGGCCACGGCTTAACGCCGCCGGGCGTCTTGACGATATGTCAGTGGGTGTGGCGTTGCTGCTCACCGAAGATATCGGCCAGGCACGCGCGCTGGCGAGTGATTTAGATGCGCTTAACCAGACCCGTCGTGAAATAGAGCAGGGCATGCAGGTGGAAGCGCTGGCGCTGTGCGACAAACTGGAGCAGGGCACCGAGGCGCTGCCGTACGGGCTGGCGATGTACCACCCTGAATGGCATCAGGGCGTGGTCGGTATTCTGGCATCTCGCCTGAAAGAACGTTTTAACCGCCCGGTGATTGCGTTTGCGCCGGCAGGTGAAGGTATTCTGAAAGGCTCAGGCCGTTCGATTGCCGGTTTGCATATGCGCGATGCGCTGGAACGGCTTGATACGCTCAATCCGGGCCTGATGATGAAATTCGGCGGGCACGCGATGGCCGCAGGCTTATCGCTGGAAGAGAGCAAATTCGACGAGTTTCGCGACAAATTCGCCGAACTTGTCGGCGAATGGCTGGATCCTTCGCATCTGGAAGGCGTGGTGTGGTCCGATGGCGAACTGGCCGCGCAGGAACTGACGCTGGATACCGCTGAAATGCTGCGTGACGGCGGCCCCTGGGGGCAGTCATTCCCTGAACCGACGTTCGACGGCACTTTCCGAATCCTGCAACAAAAGCTTCTGAAAGAGCGTCATCTGAAACTGATGATTGAACCCCTCGGCGGCGGCCCGCTGCTTGACGGCATTGCGTTTAACATCGATCCGACCTTCTGGCCCGACAGCAGCATCCGTGAAGTGCAACTGGCATACCGGCTGGATATCAACGAATTCCGTGGAAATCGCAGCGTTCAGTTGATCATTCAACATTTGTGGCCGAAATAAGCCTTTTGCGTACGGAATAAACCCTGCAAAAAAACGGCTCGTTGCTATAAAAAGACCGCTAATTCCGTTAGAATCGGCGGTTCGAATGGCATTGGGCCAACTCCGAATCTAACGTAAGACGCGAAAAAATTATGTTTGAAATTAATCCGGTTAAAAACCGCATTCAGGACCTGTCCGAACGGACAGTCGTTCTTCGGGGGTATCTTTGACTATGATGCCAAGAAAGAACGCCTCGAAGAAGTAAACGCCGAGCTGGAACAGCCGGACGTCTGGAACGAACCTGAACGCGCACAGGCGCTGGGTAAAGAACGTTCCGCTCTGGAAGCTATCGTGGAAACCATCGATGAGTTGTTGCAGGGCGCGGAAGACGTGACCGGCCTGCTCGAACTGGCTGTTGAAGCCGACGATGAAGACACTTTCAACGAAACGGTTGCCGAACTCGATGTACTGACCGCCAAACTGGAGCAGCTGGAATTCCGCCGCATGTTCTCCGGTGAATACGACAGCGCAAGTTGCTACCTCGACATTCAGGCCGGTTCCGGTGGTACGGAAGCGCAGGACTGGGCGAGCATGCTGCTGCGTATGTATTTACGCTGGGCCGAAGCCAAAGGTTTCAAAACGGAAGTGATTGAAGAGTCTGACGGCGAAGTCGCAGGCCTGAAATCCGCCACCATCAAGATCATCGGTGACTATGCGTTTGGCTGGTTGCGTACCGAAACTGGCGTGCATCGCCTGGTACGTAAAAGCCCGTTTGACTCCGGCGGCCGTCGTCATACCTCTTTCAGTTCCGCGTTTGTTTATCCGGAAGTGGACGATGACATCGCTATCGAAATCAACCCGGCCGACCTGCGTATCGACGTATACCGCGCGTCAGGTGCGGGTGGTCAGCACGTCAACAAAACGGAATCTGCGGTACGTATTACCCACCTTCCGACCAACATTGTGACCCAGTGTCAGAACGACCGCTCCCAGCATAAAAACAAAGATCAGGCCATGAAGCAGATGAAAGCGAAGCTTTATGAGTATGAGATGCAGAAGAAAAATGCGGATAAACAGCAGTTGGAAGACAACAAGTCTGACATCGGCTGGGGCAGCCAGATTCGTTCTTACGTGCTGGATGATGCTCGTATCAAAGATTTGCGTACAGGCGTCGAAACACGAAATACGCAGGCCGTGTTGGATGGCGACCTGGATAAATTCATCGAAGCCAGTTTGAAAGCCGGGTTATAAGGAACCAACATGTCTGAACAACAATCGCCTGCTCAACAGCAGCCAACAGAAAACGTACCCGATCTTAACAACGAGCTTAAGGCGCGTCGTGAGAAGCTGGCTTTGCTGCGCGAATCCGGCAATGCGTTCCCTAACGATTTCCGTCGTGACAGCATTTCCGATGAACTGCACGCGAAATACGGCGAAAAGACCAACGAAGAGCTGGAAGCCTTAGACATCAGCGTTACCGTCGGTGGCCGTATGATGACCCGTCGCATCATGGGCAAGGCATCTTTCGTGACCCTGCAAGATGTGGGTGGCCGTATTCAGCTTTACGTTGCGCGTGACGATCTGGCAGAAGGCATCTACAACGAGCAGTTCAAGAAATGGGATCTGGGCGATATCCTGGGTGCGACCGGTAAACTGTTCAAAACCAAGACCGGCGAACTGTCGATCCACTGTTCTGAACTGCGTCTGCTGACCAAAGCACTGCGCCCGCTGCCCGACAAATTCCACGGCTTGCAGGATCAGGAAGCGCGTTACCGTCAGCGTTATCTCGACCTGATCGCCAACGATGATTCCCGTAAAACCTTCAAGATCCGTTCTCAGATCATGTCGGGTATCCGCAGCTTCATGGTGGAAAACGGCTTCATGGAAGTCGAAACCCCGATGATGCAGGTGATCCCTGGCGGTGCAGCGGCACGTCCGTTCATCACGCACCACAATGCCCTCGATATCGACATGTACCTGCGTATCGCGCCGGAACTGTATCTGAAACGTCTGGTGGTGGGTGGCTTCGATCGCGTATTCGAAATCAACCGTAACTTCCGTAACGAAGGCGTTTCTCCGCGTCACAACCCAGAGTTCACCATGATGGAACTCTACATGGCGTACGCGGATTACAAAGATCTGATCGTTCTGACCGAATCCCTGTTCCGCACGCTGACCGAATCGGTTCTGGGCAGCAGCGTTGTGCAGTACGGTGAGCAGACTTTCGATTTCGGCAAGCCGTTCGCCAAGCTGACCATGCGTGAAGCGATCTGCAAATACCGTCCGGAAACCAACGTTGCCGATCTCGACGATCTGGCTAAAGCGACCGCTATCGCAGAATCTATCGGTATCAAAATCGAGAAGAGCTGGGGTCTGGGCCGTATCGTGACTGAGATCTTCGAAGAAACCGCAGAAGCGCAGCTGATTCAGCCAACCTTCATTACCGAGTACCCGGCAGAAGTTTCTCCGCTGGCGCGCCGTAATGACGACAACCCTGAAATCACTGACCGTTTCGAATTCTTCATCGGTGGCCGTGAAATCGGTAACGGTTTCTCCGAGCTGAACGATGCTGAAGACCAGGCACAGCGCTTTGCTGACCAGGTTTCTGCGAAAGACGCAGGCGACGACGAAGCGATGTTCTTCGACGAAGACTACGTGACAGCGCTGGAACACGGCCTGCCACCGACTGCCGGTTTGGGTATTGGTATCGACCGTATGGTTATGCTGTTCACCAACAGCCACACCATCCGCGACGTTATCCTGTTCCCGGCAATGCGTCCGCAGACACAGAAATAAGTTTCCTCAGAAACAACAAAAGGGCGCTCCGGCGCCCTTTTTTATGTTGCAGATCACGCCACACGCTAACTGCTTAAAACTCCAGCGCTTATCCGCAATCACGCCTTGCTCCGCCGCTGTAACCGGTTATAATGCCCCTCGCACACCGATGCGGGTGTAGTTCAATGGTAGAACGGCAGCTTCCCAAGCTGCATACGAGGGTTCGATTCCCTTCACCCGCTCCAGAATCATTTCCCAGACCTTCCGTAATCATCCCAAAAAACCAATAAAATCAAATGTATTATCCATTTTATTGTCCTCTTGCGTCCGAGCACATCCCTTGAAAGCCAGTATCTGATGTGTATATGATCGCGTATAGTTTTGATCTGCTCCCCGTAGCGGCCTGTAGTCCCTGTTGCAAGCTACTGCCGGTGCCGTATTTCGCCATCTCTGCTTTGTAAGCATCAGTCTGGCGCAGTTGGTCGGCGGTCATGTCAGGATGCGCCTTTTTAACTTCACTCAGCCCATTCAGGTCGCCTTGCGTCCGCGCAATATTCATCATGGCCGGAATTCTTGTTATTTTTTTAGGCTATTGTAAAAATACCGAACACTATCTAGATCCGTATTCCACTCCGAAATTTTCATACCATCTTCATTATGGGTAGTCCGAGGCTCTATAAATTCATTTATCTTATCCGGCATGAAATTCGGATGTTCATCCAAAAAAAGAATTCTGTTTTGTAAGTAAGCATTTTTCTCTTCAAAATATATCACCCATACAAAAATAAAATTACTTTGCCCTGGCTCATACATTGAAACAGCTAGCACGGCATGATCTTTATTAGCAAGGCCGCTCTCAAGTGACTTGAGCCAACTTTGTTTATAATCACTTAAACCCCAGTAACTTATTGGGATATTTAGTTTTTCATTAAAATCATCAATGATAATTTCAGCAGGAAAAACCGGCTCATTTTCCATTATCACGGGTGTATCTTCGGGGAATATACCAAACATATAATCAATCCTTAATCCAGTTCAGATCACTGTCGTAAGTGCCAATACGCTTACCTTTACTATTGAACATCTTCCAACCATTCGTCACATTATGGCTGTCAACATCGGGGCTAATATAATTTTTTCCGTTGTAATATACCGACTGACCGTGTGAGTCAAATAGCGCTTTTTTGCGGTGGGATTCGTTGTCCAAAACCTAAGTTCTTAGCCGCTTCCTGAGCCTCTGAGGCTATAAAGTAAAAGCCCGGGAATTGGGCCGGGATTTATTCAACAACTTAGCTTATATTCATAAAACTTTTGCAATTCTTCAGGTTCTCTTTCAAGAATACCAATGTAATGTTGATATGACCGAACTAATTGGAGGTAACCACATATTGCATTAACCCCCAAAGCTTTCATATAAATCAAAGTATCCGTCTGTTTTTTCTGCAATGACGCACCCCCAATTACCTGGCAATTCATTATCCAATACTTCAAAAAGATTTGAAGGCACCCACATGGGATTGCTACCTTCGGGACAGAGTAGTAAGTCAGTTCGGGTCGGATAAAACATGACACCATAAACCTTGTACTTCACACCTATTTCCAAAGGATTAAATTGTGTCTCGTCAGTTTCGCCCATAACTCTTGCGTTAACGGGGAGATTTTTTGCTGATGCTGAATTGCACAAAACCAACATTTTCTCTACCTATTTAAATTTAAAGTCATCTACCTGACCGGTTTTCGTATTACGAACATAACAGGAGTTGATTATGACTGAACACGATTCTACGTCAGAACCCGCCACACCCCAAGCACGCCAGAGTATTGTGGGTTACCGCCCTAACCACGGGCAACCCGACCCGTATCCGCAGATCACCCTCAAGGGACGCTGGCTCGGGCAGCTCGGTTTTACTACGGGGCAGAAGCTTGAGGTGATCACGCAACCGGGGCAACTGATCATCCGGCTGGTGACTGAAGCGTAATCAGCTGACGTATAAAGTAAAATCCCGCCAACAGAGGCGGGATCCTTATCTATCAACAAGATGATATTGTTGGACTAACTGAAGACAGAACATCAATAACGTCGTCGCCTGTAACTATGAGGTAATGAACGATAGAGCCCTCATCATGGATATTGGCGCTTTGCTCGTTAAACCATGATAAATAGTGAGATCCTTCTACTGTATAGATCCCTGTCATCATCTTGCCGTTCAGCTCATCTTGCATTTTTAACAAATCACCTTCATCAATGACCCGAAAAGAATGTACCCAGTCAAATACAACGCGAATTTTGTTAGTTTTATTTGCATGACTTGAGGCTAAAACCAGCTCAAGGGTTCCAGATAAATATCTAAAATCGGCTAATTGGTTGTGCTGCAAGCAATGTTCATTGCAGACAATATTCACTAATTTTTCAGTCATATATCATCACTCATCATATCTAAATTTAATTCTATTCTTACCCGATTGGATTTCTAATGTTGGTCTACCATCAGTGCTACGTTCTCTTACAATAACTGTCCGACCATCAGGTAGTTTCCCGACTCGCCCGCCCGGAATATCTTTGATTTATATAGGGGTTAATGAATCAAATTCTTTATTAGCCGTATCACTGCCGCCCGTTCTTTCAAAGAGTTTTGATCTCCCTGTTGTTTCCTGTCCTTTTGACGATGAAGACTTTAGATCGTCAACAGTTGTTATTTTTCACTATTCCGAGCCTTCTCTTCATCCTCAGGTCCCCAACCGCTCGGCGTTCCTGAACCCGTTTCACCAAGCTCGGAAGCCTCATACGCCTGCATCCCGCCGAGCTATTATCTAGCAATGTTAAAGAGCATTAAGCACAGCAGAGTATTGTGGGTTACCGCCCTAATACGGGCAACCCGACCCGTATCCGCAGATCACCCTCAAGGGGCGCTGGCTCGGGCAGTTCGGTTTTACCACCGGGCAGAAGCTTGATGTGATCACGCAGCCGGGGCAACTGATCATCCGGCTGACGGCTGAAGAGTAAACGACTGACATATAAAGTAAAATCCCGCCAATAAAGGCGAGGTTTCTTATATTTTTATTTGATTGATTTTTAATATTTCTTTTTTCAAGTCATAATTAACATCAGAAGAGTCAAGTTGGTTTATAACTTGTTTTATTTGTATAAAACTACTTTTCTGCTCTTTTAGATCACCACCTTTTATCGTCGATAAAGCAGCTATAAGCTCACCATCATAATATTCCCCAGCCAGCGGATCCTCCGTCAGAACATCCAACACTTTTGGCATTAACTGATCAATACACACTTCCTGACGTATAGCACGGCAGAGATCTTCCACTGTTAAATCTTCAATAGGTACATCAATGACACGCTCGAACCATTGTTCAAGCGAAGATTGTTGACTCGGCTCTTTGGCTATATTGATGTTTCCTATCAGTTTACGGAAAGTAATCATATTCCATGTCCTTTCAGGGCTGATTCGATTTTATTAATAGCATCGGTTGCTCTACCATATGCTGCTTGTGCTTCAGGGTTATTTACGTTTTTCAACGTATCTGCGTGGTTCCCTAATCCCCTCAGAGTATTTTGCATTTCCTACATATGATCCCAATACCGACCATTTTCTTGCTTCTGATTAAGATTTTCAGCAGGCTGTTCGCTTTGCTGTTTAGGATCATTTTCTGGCGGAGGCTGAGTACCTGTTCCCGAACCTGTTCCAACAACCTCGGCTTTCACCGCATCAGTCAGATCCTTCGCCACATTCGGATCGCGGGATTTAGCTGCCTCATCACGCCCGTCAACGAATGACTGGCCGTCAGTAATTGGCGGTGTATCTTCCTCGGTTCCTGACCCTTTCAGAGCTTTATCCAGCTCCGATGCCATCTTATTGTTGGCGTCCTGAACCACTTTATCGCCAGGGCTCAATGGCTGCCCCGGAACGGGTACTGGAACTGGCCTTGGTAATAAAAGGCTGTTGTTTTCGAGCGCGTTCTTCCCAGCCTGGGGCCCCACTACAGCATCCGCCGAACTGTTGCCAGTCAACCCGCCCGCCAGTCCGGCGGCCATCGTGCCTAACGCGCTGATAGTTTGCCGCTGCTCTTCGGTTAAGTCTTCACGCTTAATATTCGGGTAAAGCTGCTGCGCGATAAATTCACTGACGTGGCCCCAGCGAGCAACTGCGTTACCAGTTTGAGACGATTTCACAGATGCCGCAGCATGAACAGGATGTGATCCGTGAGTTGCTGGATGCAATGATTATCAAGAACCAGGTCGCCGGGGCGAGGGCCCGAGTATCGCAGACAACGAAAGAAGAGAGTTAATACTAACGCTGGGCTGACGTGCTCGAACACCTCAGCCCCGCTAACCATAAGCAACTAAACAGGAGTTGATCATGACTGAGCGCGAGCTTACCGCAGAACCCGCCACCCCCCAAGCCCGGCGTTACACCGTGGGTTATCGCCCCAGGCGGCAGGCCCAACCCGCTGCCGCAACTGACCCTCAAGGGGCGCTGGCTGGTCGAACTGGGGTTTAATGCCGGTCAGCCGGTGACCATCACCGCACAGGACGGCGTGTTGATCTTCCGGGCCGAGATGGCGGTGTGGTAGGGGCAAGATAAAGGCACCCCGGCACTGACCGGGGTGATTTGAAGACTACGGGTTATCAGGGGGATCGGTAGGATCTTTTTTATTTTTACGGGCGTTGTATTCGTCGATTTTGTTAAAGATTAATGCAGCGAGTGTTCCCAATAGCCCCCCAATAAAGCTCATTTTTGCTGCTTTAATAAGCTCTCCAGGATGCAAATATATTTGTCCAGAATACACAACACCTGTGATAACTCTCGCTGCCACACCTAGAATAAAGAAAGCAGCACAAAGATAAAGCAACAATAAAAGAGATATTCGCAATGTCATTTTTCTCTTCACTATTTCTTTTCCTCACTTTTCAATATTTGTTTCGCTCTATCATTTATTGATTCAAAAGTTAATGCGCCACCTATATCACCTAAAACGCCGGAAGCGCTACCTGCATATGGCGCAAGCAAACTTGGCGCATATTTCCCAACGCCCCCGCCAAACAACGATCCCGCTATCGCCCCACGCTGCGCCGATAAATCTGGCCCGTCTGTCATAAATGCACCGCCCATATTGATAAGCGTGTTTCCACCAATCTTATATCCCGGTGCCAGATAGCCCGCACCTGCCGGCACTGCCGCTCCGTAATAACTGAACTCACCGTTCGGGGACATATTCAGGTACTGGAAGGCCGAATTAGCACCGCCACCGATAACTGCCCCGGCAACCCCTTTTCCGATGGCGATAGTGGGCGACAGATAAGCAAATGCGGCTATCATCGCGGCATCCTGATATCCTTCCACAATTACCTTCGAAATATTCGCCCCTTCCGGCAAACTCCCTTTGGCATACCGACTCGCTGCTGCATCGATTTCTTCCGATGATTTACCCTGGGCTTCCATATTCTGTACCAGGCTCGATACCCCCTGTCCATAGCTGGTCATGCCTGACGGCAGCTCAAAACCAAGCGCATTATTCTCTGTCGTTGTCTTCCCGGCCTGTGCTCCGGCCATTGCGTCGGCTGAACTGTTACCCGTTAATCCGCCGGCAAGGCCTGCTGCCAGTGGGCTTAGCGCGCTGATGGTTTGTTTCTGGTCTTCGCAAAGCTCGCTGACCGGTTTGCCGTACATATCTTTTGCAATGCCTGCCATCACTTCGGCGGTCACGGCACCTGTGGCTCCCGCGAGGGCGCTGTTGCCTTGTACACTTGCCAGCACGGCGTTAACCACCGCATGTGCCATCAGGCGTTCAGGACCATCGTCCGTCGTATTAGCAATGACATTCGCCAGATATGGCGCGCTGCCGCCCGCAATTGCCTTCGCCAGGTCGCCACCCGCCAGCCCCTGAATAGCGGCTGTTGCGGTCTGTGCGGCCATCTGGTATTTACCGCCGGTGCAGTAGCCTGAATCGGTAAACGCCTTACTATAGAACGTCGTGTAAGCCTGATTATTGATATCGTGAGATGTCTGCACTTTACCCGGATTGGCTTTCTGCCAGTCTTCTTTGGCGGTCTGAAGCTGTTCTGGCGTGACGCCTTTCATCTTGTCGTTTGCCGCTTTGGTCGCTTCTATCTGCCCTGCGTCCTGGCGATATCCATCACCTGACTCCCTATCTCCCCAATCTTTTGCGCTTCCTGCAACCGCTCCTGCTCTTTCTCTTTATCGAAGATCGGTTCCCGGAACTCACCTTTACCGGTAGCGCCTTAGCCCGCAGCAGTTTTACGGCAGGTACAGGAGTTGCCTTGCAACATAAATACCCTGCTCTGTATATCACTGTAATTCACGACAACGCCACCTTGGAAGGTTTCTATGAAGCCAGTCAGCATAACCCCGCATTGGGCGCTGACTGGGTACAAGACGACGGCCAACTGGTGATTAGCGGCGACTGGCTGACAGAGATTGGCATTACCGAGGCGGTACACGTTGATGTCGTTACCGCGCCGGGGATCATCATTATACGGCGACGAAGGAACGGGATTTTAAGGACATAAAAGTAATAATCCCGGCTCGAAGGCCGGGATTTTCAGTTTCCAACAGATCATTTATCAGGGGCTGATGATGGCTTTTTGCGAGCATTGTATTCGTCTATTTTGTTGAAGATGAATGCGGCTAAAGTGACTGCAAAACTAGCTACAACAGCCATCTTCAATCCAATAACGACTTGATGCCAATCATAAGCAAATTCACCAATGGTCCATAGAGATATAAGAGCAACGATAGTTCTATATCCAATGCCAAGTACCGAGAAAAATGCCATTGAGTATATAAGCAACATTAAATAATTGACTTTTTTTATTATGGCCATCATTTATCCTCAATCTTTTTTATTAACGTTTTAGTAGCATCATTTCCATATTCAAAAATATATGAACCACTGATATCATAAGCAAAGCTTGGTAATTCGGTTCCAAATTTACCCACTAAAACTGGCGCATACTTCCCAAAGTATCCCCCGGCCAGTGAACCCGCTATAGCGCCGCCTTGTGCCGACAAATCTGGTCCATCCGTCATAAATGCACCGCTCATATTAATCAGGGTATTACCTCCAATCTTGTAGCCTGGTGCCAGATAACCTGCACCCGCTGCGACTGCCGCACTGTAATAACTAAACTCACTGTCAGGTGTCATATTTATATACCGGTGCCGTATTTCGCCATTTCGGCTTTATTGTTTCCGGTGTTGACGGTGGTTTCGGTATGCGTGAGGCCGCTGCCGCTCTTCGAACCTTTGCCTTTGTTGCTGCCGTCCAGGTCCGAGGTGTATCACATAATAAATTTCCACCATGTGAAATTACTATCATTGTTGAGTTAGAAAATAATTTTTTAATACACCCTGTCGACCTAAGGCTACAAGCTCACAGTCTTTTTCATCAAAATATCCCATGAGCATAAAGACAATACCATTTATTTCCCAAACACTCTCCATCCAACCGGATAGAGAATTTTCATTAGGAGTCCATTTATACTTGGGGCTAAAAAGTAAAATCCCGGCGACTTGGCCGGGATTCTTGTTATTTTTTTAGGCTATTGTAAAAATGCAGAACACTATCTAGATCCGTATTCCACTCCGAGATTTTCATACCATCTTCATTGTGAGTAATACGTTGATTTATAAAATTATTAATATTTTCAACGTCAAAATATGGATGTTCATCTAGGAATAATACTTTATTCTGTATGAACACATCTTCATTAGAAAAATACAAAACCCAGATAAAAACGAAATTTGTGCAACTAGGTTCATACATTGAAGCAGCTAACACTGCATGATCTTTATTAGCAAGGCCGCTCTCAAGTGACTTGAGCCAACTTTGTTTATAATCATTTAAACCCCAGTAACTTACTGGAATATTTATTTTTTCTTTAAAATCATCAATAATAATTTCTGCAGGAAGAATCAGTTCATCTTCTATTGCCACTGGTGTGTCTTCAGTAAATATACCAAACATAAATCAGTCCTTAATCCTGTCTAAATTACTGTCGTAAGTACCCATCCTTTCTCCTTTGCGATCAAACATTTTCCAGCCATTTGTTACGTTATGGCTATCAACATCAGGAGATATGTAATTTTTCCCATCAAAATATACGGGTTGCCCATGTGAATTAAATGGTGCTTTTTGCGGTGGGATTCGTTGTCCAAAACCTAAGTTCTTAGCCGCTTCTTGAGCCTCTTTACCTTTCAACGCAAGATAAGCTAAATCATCCGGACTCTGCTCTGCAATCGGCGTGGTCGTGGTATTCCCGCCCACATCCGGTGCGCCATCAACATTACCGGTATTCGTTGCCCCCTGATCTGACGGCTGATTGTTACCAGTATGACTGATGCTCGGGTCAACCTGCTGATTTCCACCCGTGTTCGTCGGGTACTGATCCGCAATCTGATCACCGCCGGTATTACTCGGCCCTTTGGACTGACTCTGCGCCGTCACCACCGCAACTAATAGGAGTAGTTACAATGGATGAGCAACATCATAAGTCAGAACCCGCCACACCCCAAGCACGCCGTTACACCGTCGGTTATCGCCCCAACAGCGGCAGGCTCAACCCCTGCCCGCAGCTGACGATTAAAGGTAAGTGGCTGGAAGAGATAGGGTTTAGTACCGGGCAGCCGGTGAGTATTACGGCTGAGGATGGGTGTCTGGTTATCAGGGCTGAGCTGAACGGCTGAGGCTATAAAGTAAAATCCCGCCACTGAGGGCGGGTTTATTATTTATTGTCCGAAGTTTTTCCAAGCAATAGCATGCTTATTAGATTCGCTTCCTAGATGCTGCTCGATATCTTTCCATAATTCATCATTTCCATCCGATGCAGTCACTAGAGATTCAACTAAACCAGTCGCTACGGCACTGGCTAACTCATCTTCATTTGAACACATACCATCTTCAATATGTTGGAATAAGAACGTTTTCTCATCATCGTTAAGCGCATCAAGCTGCTTTACAAGTACCTTACCTATAGTGGAAAACAGTAAGATTAACGGTGCTTGTTCAGGCAACCAATATTCTACGCATCGATTAACTGCATTTTTTATATGATCTGATCGCTGAGTAAATACGCCTACATAATCATCTATTAACTTTGTCATTATTTACCCTTAAGAGCATTTTGCATGTCTTTCAGAACGTTCTCCGCAGCAGCCTTATCACTTGTAGAAGCCTGTGGGTTTTTATTCAACCAGTCCTGTAAGGCTTTTGAATAAGTTTCCGCTTTCTCAACATGTCCTCTTCCACCGACTTTTTCTCCTGTGGCTATTTCGTATCTGACCGCATCAGCAGTGCTTCCACTTCCGATCTTAGCGTTTGGCCGATAGAGATCGTCGATTATATTACCAAGATTCTCATCCTGAACATTTGGCTTTTCCATTGATGCACGTAGAGAATCGACATATTTTTCATACTCCGTTCGATTTTCGGGATTAACAGAAGATTCACTATTCCGAGCCTTCTCTTCATCCTCAGGTCCCCAACCGCCCGGCGTTCCCGAACCCGTTCCACCCAGTTCGGCTTTCTCCGTATCAGTCAGATCCTTCGCCACATTCGGATCGCGGGATTTAGCTGCCTCATCACGCCCGTCAACGATTGACTGGCCGTCAGTAATTGGCGGTGTATCTTCCTCGGTTCCTGACCCTTTCAGAGCTTTATCCAGCTCCGATGCCATCTTATTGTTGGCGTCCTGAACCACTTTATCGCCAGGGCTCAATGGCAGCCCCGGAACGGGTACTGGAACTGGCCTTGGTAATAAAAGGCTGTTGTTTTCGAGCGCGTTCTTCCCTGCCTGGCCCCCCGCTACAGCATCCGCCGAACTGTCGCCCGTCAACCCGCCCGCAAGGCCCGCCGCCAGCGTCGACAACGAGGAGATAGTCTGCCGCTGCTCTTCGGTTAAATCTTCACGCTTGATATTCGGATAAAGCTGCTGCGCGATAAATTCACCCACGGCCGCACCGGATGCGCCCGCTAACGCGCCGTTGCCGTTGATTTGCGCAACTACCGCGCCGACGACGGCGTGCGCCATCAGGTTGGCTTCTTTGTTCACCTGACCAGTCACTGGATCGGTGGTCATATTATGGATCACTTCAGCAAGATAAGGCGCACTTCCGCCCGCAATGGCTTTCGCCAAGTCACCGCCGGCTAAACCCTGTACCGCCGCCGTCGCCGCCTGAAGTCCCTGCTGGATGGCGCTACCGGTGCCGTATTTCGCCATTTCGGCTTTGTAGACATCGGTCTTGCGCAGCTCGTCAGCGGACATTTCAGGATGAGTTTTTTTCGCCTCGCTCAGTCCGTTCAGGTCCCCCTGCGTTCTGGCGATATCCATCGCCTGACTCCCGATCTCCCCAATCTTTTGCGCTTCCTGCAACCGCTGCTGCTCTTTCTCTTTATCGAAGATAGGGGAGAGGGTCTGGTTGGCGTGCTCGACGTCGCGGCTCAGGTCGTTTACATCCTGCGTCTGGTTGTCTTTGTCACGGACAATAATGGTGCCACCGGAGATAGCGGATTTGGTGGTCGAGCTGTCGCTGCCGCTGCCGTTGACGCCCACCAGCAGGCCGTTGACCATATTGCCTGCGAACTGGCCGCCGATGTCGCCACCGGTGCTGACGCCCACGCTCTGGTGCTCGACTTCATACTCGGCGCTGTTTTTGATATCGCTGAACCCCAGCGTGCCGGTGTCGAGCTTATTCATGCTGGCATCCCCGGTCGAGCCGATAACCGCGCCGTTAAGCTGGGTGTGGTCGCCGACGGTGATGTCAAAGCCGCCTTTGCCGGCAAAAATCCCCGTCTGCTCCTGCACGCTCTCGTAGGTGCTGTGCATCTTATCTTTGCTCAGATTCACCGAGGCGCTGCCGCCGCCCATACTGATACTGCCGCCGGCGCTGGCGTTTTGCTGCTTCGAGTCGTAGTTGTCGGTGTCCTGTTCGCTGGTGAGGGTCAGGTTACGGGCCACGTCCATCGTCACTTTTTCACCGCTGACCTGTGCACCGGTCAGCGTGGTGTCGCGGCCGCTGACAATGTTCAGGTTGTTTCCGGCGTTGACGGTGGTTTCGGTATGGCTGGTGCCGTTGCCGGTTTCACTGCCTTTGCCTTTGTTGCCGCTGGCGTTGATGGATAACCCGTTCGCGCCCTGACCGAAGTTGAATCCGACGCCCATCGAACCGCCGTGGCTCTCGTTCGAACCGTCGAGTACTGAAGTATTGACGCCCGACCACAGATTCACGTCGCGGTTAGCTATCAGCCCGATGTCTTTCCCGGCCTGCAACTGGCTGCCCTGAACGTTAATGTCGGTGCCGGTCGCCCGAATATTCAGGTTATTGCCTGCCGTCACCGTGCTGCCCTGGCTCTGGTTACTGGTCTGGGTCTGCGTGGATTTCGACGACTGGCTGCCGTAGGAGAGATTGACGCCTATCATGCTGCCTTCGCTGCCGTCCGCTTCAGCCAGAGATTTACCCTGATACGCCTGCGCGCCGCTGAGCGCCGCCTTCATGCCATCAAGGGCCGCGAGCCTGTCGCTGCTTTGCTTGCTGGCGTCGTTGGCGCCCGAGACCGCCGTGTTAATCGCGCTGCCGACCGTGCCGGACAGCGCCAGCGTCAGCCCGCTCTGTTTTTGCTCCACGGTGTGCGTCTGCGAACTCTGGTTATCTGCCGCCAGAATATTCACTTCGCTGCCGCTCAGATTGATGTCCTTCGCGGCCAGCACGTCCGAACCTTTGACCGTCAGGTTGTTGCCCGCACTCAGCGTGGTGTTGCCGTTGACGCTGCCCACCGTGCTGCCGGCGCTGGAATGCGTGACGCCGTCGTCGGTGGTTTTCAGGCTCTGCTGACCGTAGCTGAAACCAATGCCTCCTGTGCCGGAGAGGCCGGTATTCTTCTCCTGATATTGATGGTTCTCCTGACGCGTTTCATCAGCGGTGGTGACGGTCAGGTTGTTGCCCGCCGCCAGCGTGACATCGTGAGTGCCCGCCACGCTGCTGCCTTGCACTAACAGGTCATGCCCGGCCTGCATCGTCACCTTATCGCCGCCGAAATTGCTGCCGATTGCGCTCTGGCTTTGCACTTCGTCGTGCGTGGTAATGGTCTGGCCCGACACTATCCCTTTGCTGCTTTGACGGCTGTTCTCGGTGACATGGTAGCTGTCGTTGCCGCTGGTCAGGTTGATATCATGGCCTGCGATTGCCGTGAGGGCGTCTGCGGCATTGACCGTCGCCGCGCGGGCGTTAAGGTCGTGGCCCGCCTGCAAAGCAATGGCGCCAGCGCTGTTAATCTGCGTGCCGACATCGGTGCTCTGCGTCACGCTGCGGTCATTGCCTTTGCCCCAACTGCCGTTTTCGCTGTGGGTGGTGGTCAGGGTGTTGAGATTGATATCGTTACCGGCAATCAGCGTGGTCTGGCTGTTTTTACCGGCATTGCTGATGTCGGTCGCCGTCAGGTTCAGGTTATTGATGGCCTGAAGGCCCAGTTGGCCGTTGTCGTTTTGCACATAGATGCCTGCCACCCGGTCAAGGTAGCGGTTGGCGTCGGTGCCGCGCAGTGTGCTGCTGCTGGTCAGGTCGCGCCCGGCGATAGCCACCAGGCTGTCTTTGGCCTGTAAGGTGCCGCCGAGGTTAGTCAGGTCGGTACGCGCCATCAGATTGACCCGGTCGCCGCTGATTAAGCCGCTGTTGGTCAGATTATCCGCCGTCAGCTGGGTCACTTCACGTCCGGCGATGGTGCCGCTGTTGGTCAGGTCATAGCCGACACTCAGGGCGACCTGCTTACCGGCGAGCAGGGCGCCGCTGCCGTCCACATCCCCTTGTTGCACTTTGGCATACAGCTGCGGCACCAGTACCTGCTCGGTGCTGCCATCCGGCAACGTCACCGTCTGTGCGACCAGCCACACCATGTCGCCGGTCAGTAACGCCATCTGCACCGGGCTCAGTGCTACACCGGGCGTCAGGTGGTACTGCTGACCAAAGGCGATGCCGTTGTCCATCAGCGCTTTGAACTGATCTTCATCGTTGCCATAACCGTCCAGATAACGCTGACCGGTGAGGCTGATAATCTGCTGACGTATCAGCTGCTGCTCGTAGTAGCCGTCCCCCAGGCGTTTCAGCACGTTGTCATTGTTGGTGGTAAAGGCGTTCTGCATATAGTCACTGCCCAGCCACTTCTTCTGGTTAGTGAAGCGCGGATCGGTCTCTACCAGATACGACGCCGTGCTCTCCGGGTGCAGCTGGAACAGGCCGTTATCTGGCAGTCGGGTATTCGGGCTGACCATACGGATAACCGGAGTTATCCCGTTCACCGTCGGTAAATCGACGTGGAAAGTCTGACCGGCTGGCAGCACCAGCGGAGTGTCGAGCGGGATAATACCCGGTTGCCACAGTCCCCCGGCGCTATCCTGTGAGCGAAGCGTGGCCGCATCGATATTGCTCAACCCGCGCGTATCACCGGCGCCTGCGATATCACCGGTCAGGGCAGTGGTATTGCGACCGGCAATGGGGGTGCCGCCGCCGCTGACATTGGTATTGCCCTGATAGGCCAAGGTTTTCAGGTCGATGGTCTGTATCACCGGGGCAGGGGCATAATTGCTTTTATCCTTGCCCTGTGAGGTGGTGGTGCCACCGAAGCTGTGTTTGGTCTTCTTGGCATACCAGCGGGTCTGAGTACCGATGTCAGTAGTGATTTTCTCACCCTGAGTGGCGACGTTATTCAGATAGCCAATCACACCGGAGAGCAATCCGCCTGCGACGATGCGGCTGTCGAGGTTATTGACCGTATTGCTGTTAATAGCCAGATTACCGCCCGCGATGATCTGCCCCGGATCACTCTCGATAACCTGGGTCTCGGTCACCGTGCGGTCATACTGGTATTCATAGAAGGTGTTACCGCTGGTGCCGTCCAGCATGATGGCCTTGTGTACGCCGTATTTGTTACTGGTAGAGGTATTGATGTCGGCCCAGTCAAAGCGGTTCGGCGAACTGGAAAGGGCAGCTTCATGGTGCGCCGATTTTTCGGTGATAACCGTAGCGGTCACCAGATGGTCATTGACGTTGTTAATCTGGGCAATGTTCAGCCACATGTCCCCGGCGGATTCCACCGTCGAACTGTGGTTATTGAGTATTCCGGCCTGACCGGTAGCGTTAAGGTTATCGTCCAGCGCACCGCCAATCGCCAGCGAATCCGCGCTGTAAATCAGCCCGTGGTCGAGGTTGTTGATGGTCTGCGCACCGATATCCAGCTGTTCGCGGGCAGCAATAGTGGCCGCCGTGCCGCTTTCGGCCAGGTTATTCAGGGTGTCACTCTTAATCGCGATATGGTCGCCGTAAATCCGCCCGCTGCCGATATTGGTCAGCGTCGCGGCGTCGATATGGGTCAACCCGCCGTCGATCAGCCCGCGGTTGATCAGGTCGTTATCAACAGAGAGGTGAGTTGCCCCAGCGCTAATTTCCGCCGGAGCGTTATTGGTCAGTTGGCTGGCATGCATATCCAGCACACCACCGGCTTTTATCAGGCTGTTATTGGTGAGTTGCTGGTTAAGGGTGAAGGTCAAATCGCCATTGGCAACCACCTGGCCCTGATTAACGAAATTCTGATTGAGTGCAAGTTGCATATCTCCTTGCGACAGCACATTGCCGTCGCCGGTCAGAGAATCCGCCATCAGGTCAAACACGTTACCGGCAATCAGCGTGCCGCCGGTGTTGGTCAGTGCCAGCCCGTTACCACTGATGTTTAACCGGTTGCCGGAGGAGGCCAGACCGCCGGTGTTATCCAGTGAGCCGGTAGTCACTACCAGCGCATCATCACTGCGCATCACGCCCTGATTGTTATCGACCGCTGCGGCGCTGATGTGCACCGACTGACCTTCAATCCCTTCATCCGTACCTTGCGTCTGACGGTTAATCAGCTGGACGCTGTTGATGACCACGCCGGCGCCGGAGCGGATAAGCCCGGACAGGTTGGTGAGGGTGGCATTCCAGGCATTGAGCGTCAGTGCACCCACCGCCTGCAACTGCCCGCGGCTATTATTCAGCTCACCACTGTCAATGTGTAAACTGTCGCCCGAGAGCATCAGCCCGTTCTGGTTATCCAGTAACTGGCCCTGTGTATTGATACTCAGGCTTTCACGACTTTGCAACTGGCCACTCTGATTAAGCAGCGCCCCGGTCAGCAGTTGCAGAGTATTGCCAGCGCTTATCAGCCCGTTGTTCTGGTTATCCAGTTGCTGCCCGTGGGTGTCCAGCGCCAGAGTTTGCCCGGCCTGTAAGGTGCCCTGTTGGTTGGTCAGCGCGGCGGTGGATAAGGTCAGATCCAGACGGCTGCCGAGCAGGCCGTTCTGGTTGATAAACTCACCGCTGGTGATAGCCGCCTGGGCATTGCTGGCAATAAAGCCCTGCGTATTGTCGAACTGGCCGGTGGTCAGTGTCAGATTGCCCTGGCTGCTGATACCGCCGCTCTCGCCGCTGTAAGTATTGTTGAGCGACTGCCCGTGAGTATCGAGACTCATTGCTCCCTGCGACTGCATCAGGCCGCCGGTGTTATTGACTGCCTGCGTCAGCAGGGTGAGGTCGCCGCCGCTGGCCAGTTTGCCGTTCTGATTATTGAGCGTCTGCGTGCTGATATTGGCCGATTGCTGGCTAACGATAACGCCTGACTGGTTATCGACATCACCTGCATTGAGCGTCAGGTCGCCCAGACTGAACAGGCCGCCGGTCTGGCCGCTCGCAGTGTTAGTCAGGCGCTGGCCCTGAGTATCGAGCATCAGCGACTGGCCGGATTGTATCAGGCCCGCGGTGTTGTCAAAGGCCTGCGTAGTCAGCGAAAGGTTGCCCTGTTGGCTGCCGAGTATGCCGTGCTGGTTATTGACCTGCGCCAGTGTCAGGGCGCTGTTCTGGTTGCCCATCAGCACGCCGGACTGGTTATCAAGATGACCCGCGCGCACCGTCAGGGTGCCCTGACTGAGAATGCCACCCCGATCGCCGCTGTTGCGGTTGCTGATAGCCTCGCCGTGGGTGTCGATGGTGAGCGCCGCCGCTGACTGCAACAATCCGCCATCGTTGTTGATTGCGCCGCTGTCGAGAGTTAGCGCGCCACGACTGGCAAAGGTGCCAGAAAGGTTATTGAGCGTATCGGCATGAAGGTTGGCGGTGACAGCCTGCCCGAGAATAAAACCGTTTTGGTTATTCAGGTTGCCGGTAGTGAGCGTCATCGCCCCCTGGCTAAGAATACCGCCCGCGTCGCCGCTGTCAGTATTGGTCAGGGTCTGGCCCTGCGTATTGAGTGCCAGCGTATCGCCGGACTGTACCAGCCCGGCCTGATTGTTCAGCGCCTGCGAGGTCAGGGTTAAGGCACCCTGACTTATCAGCTGGCCTTGCTGATTATTCAGCGCGGCGGTCGACAACTGGCTGGTACTTCCACCGACCAGTACGCCTGAACTGTTGTCCAGTGCGCCACTGCTGATCAGCAGGTTCCCCTGGCTGAGTATGCCGCCATTATCCCCGCTGTTGCGGTTACTTAACGCCGCGCCGTGCGTATTGAGGGAGAGGGCGCCCCCGGATTGCAACAGGCCGCCGTCATTGTTCAGGCTGCCGCTTTGTATCGCAAGCTGACTTGTGGCCGCAAACACGCCCTGCAGATTATTGATCGCCTGCGTACCGGTATTCACCCCGAGGTTCCCGCCCGCGACCTGGCCCTGCTGGTTGTTCAACCCGCCATTGCTGGTCAGGCTAAAGGTGCTGTCGGCGGCGGCCAGCAGTTTTCCCTGCGCGTTAGTGACCTGCGCGGCCTGCACCGCCAGCGCGCCATTACTGGCCATACTGCCGCCGCTGTTATCCAGTGCGCCCGTCACCGTGACTGTCATCGCGCCGTGGCCGCTTTGCGCCAGGCTACCGGCACGGTTGGAGAGCGTTCCCGCATTGACCGTGATTTGCCGGGCCTGGGTGCTGGCGTTGTCCAGCGTCAGCGTATTTGCGCGTAAATTGAGCGCGCCGTTGCTGGTCAGGGTGCCCTGAGCATCGTTAAACTGCCCGGCGTCGAGGATCAGTTGCCCGTCACCCGCGTGCAGTATCAGCCCCTGAGTGTTGTCGAAAATGTCGGTGTTAAAGGTCAGGTTGACGCTGTTGCTGGCAATCGTCCCGCCGCTGTTATCGATACTGGCCTGATGCGACAGCGTCAGGTCGCTGGTGCCCAGTTGCTGGACGGTGCCTTGCCGATTGACCAGCTGGCGAGCCGTCAGGTTGAGTTTATCGCCCGCCAGTTTGCCGCCAGTGTTATTTAACTGACCGGGCGTCGTCAGGCTGAGCGTTTGCGTCGCCGACACGCTGGCGCGGGCGGTGGAAAGGTCGCCAGCGGATGCCGTAACCTGGATATATTGGCCAGAAGTCTGGCTGTCGCTCAGGTCGACCGCCGTACCCTGAATATTCAGTTGCCCCGGAGCCAGATTCTGCCCGTGGGCGCTTAACATCCCCTGACTGCTGAGAGTTAAATCCCCGGTGCTGCCAAACTGGCCCTGATCATTCATGCCGGCGGCCAAAACACTCTGCTGGCTGGCATTAATGGACGCCGCACTGACGCGGGTCTGACTGGCACTGGCAATAATGCCGCTGTGGGTCAACGCGTCGGAGGCGGCTACCGTGGCGTTGCCAGCGGCGTACACATTGCCGCTGTTTTGGATATCCCCCTGAGCGGTGACCGCCAAATCCTGCGCGCTGTTGATCGTGCCGCTGTTCTCAATACGACCCTCAGCGGTCACCACCACGCTGCCTGCCGAGGTGCCGATATTGCCTGCGTTGCGCACGCCAACGCCGCCTTGCGTACCTATCAGGCGGATTTTACCGGCGTACATGCCGCCAAGCTGCGAAACGTCAATGGCCAGTGCCGGGCGCGTACTGCCATCGGCTGCGCTGGCGCGGATGCTTTGATGGTCGGCATCAACGTGATTACGTCCGGCAGTGACTTTCAGGTCATTGGCCCAAATTCCGGCGTTGATATTGACCGCGCGGGCAATCAAGTCGGTACTGTCCTGCCTGCTGCTGTCCATGCCCCGGCCCTGCACGGTGATATTGCCCTGACCGATGTCATAACCGGTGATTTGCCCGTTATTGAGCTGCGTCTGTCCGGTGGTCAGCGTGGCGCGATTGGCGTTGATAAACCCACAGCCGTCACAGGTGATGCCAGACGGGTTGGCAATCACCACCTGGGCTTTTTTACCCGCCACTTCGATATAGCCATTTAGCTGGCTGGGGTTGCGTGAATTGACTTCGTTGAGAATAACGGTGGCTTCTTTTTTGGCCAGCCACGGGTTGCCGGTAACCATGCCGCCCAACTGGGTGGAAGTATTGTTGTGCGAGTTATTGAGAATAACGCCCTGGTTATCTACATCGAACTGGCTGAATTTATTGTGTGAAACCCCGCCTGCACCAGGCGTCTGAATATTGACCTGCGGGGTGCCATTGGCGCTGCCGATAACAGTCGGCTGCTGGTTGCCCGGCGCACTGCCGTCGGCAACGATTCCCGCCTGTACGTTCAGACTGACGCAACCCAGCGCCAGTAACAGGCTAAAACTCAGGCTGGAGAGGCGGCTGATACGCTGGCAGGTGCGCTGATTTGGCACAGCCTCGCGTGCGCCTCCCCCGTTATGGGCTTTGGCGATTTCGGCCACCACCATCAACAGGCCGCGTGTTTTATTAAAAATAATCCGATAGAGATGCTTGTTCATGGCAGCTTCCTTGCTAACAAAGGGTCCCCAACAATCTGTGGGGTGTGGGTCATGTTTCAGTACTGCCAGTTCAGGTTAAAGCCCAGCGACACCGGGTCGGTGGCGAAACCGTCCGGTTTGGACAGCGGAATACCGGCGAACAGGTCGTAATTAACGCCCAATAACGCGCCGCGGGTGCCTATTGCGCCACCGGCCAGGTGGTTACCCACCAGATATTCGCTGCCGTGACCACTGACGGCGCCGTAATCCACGCCAAGATAGAGTTGCTGATTTGGCAGCGGCGTCTGCCAGGCCAGTTCGTTACGCACCGTCCAGCCGTTGTCGGCGTTGAGCGTGCGTTCGCCATCAAAGCCCCGCACCGTCCAGCGGCTGCCAATGGCAAACTGGTCCTGTGGCGTCAGCGGGGTGTTACTCATCTGCCGCTGGTATTGCACGTTGTACTGGAACTGTTGTGACGCTAAGGCAAAAGGCAAATTGAGCTGGGCATTCATCTGAATGATTTTGCTCAGCGCCGTTGCATCTCCGTAAGACTCTTCCGGTGCTGGCATCGCACCAAACCAGCGGGTGCCGCGCTGATAACTTATCCCTGCATCCAGCGTGGCATCGGCAATATAGTGGCGGTGTTGCAGGCCGACTTTCCAGGCTGACGTGCGACGGCGCTGGGCATCGATTTCTGTGTCATTGATGAAGTTCTTCGATTCACGCGCCAGCACGTCATAGGTGAAGGTGGTTTTCTGGCTACCGCTGCGGTGCAGCACACGGCTCAGCTGAAAATCAAGATTGTTGCTGTCGCCGCTGTAGCGATAATCACTAGTGAGGCCCGCCACGGTCTGGTAATAACTGTTGCTGCTGGCGGTCATGCTGGCAGCCCAATAACCAAACGGCAGGGAGTACTGGCCGGTGTAGTTATGGGTGTTTTTGTCACTGTGCGGTTGCAATGCGGTGCCCGCAGACAGATACAGGGTATCGCTCAGGCTCAGCAGGTTATCGCCATATGCCGTCACGCCACCCTGATAGCGGCCAGTACTGCGGGTGCCGGAGTCATCCAGCGATGCCCCGACCCGCCATAAGCGCGACTGGTTCCATTTCAGCGCAATATCGCTTTCCCCAGGTTTATTGCCCGGTACGATTTCCATGCTGGCCTGCACGGTTGGCACGCGCTGCAGGTTTTCCAGCCCCTGTTCGATATCACGTAAATCCAGCAGGTTGCCGTCATGGGCCGGGAAGGCGCTGTAGAGGGTGACGTGGTGATCACTGCCGGGCGCAAGCTTGACCTGGCGGATGATGCCGGGCACCAGCGTCAGCATCAGGTTGCCGGATTTGAGATCCTGCTGCGGTGCCAGCACGCGGCTGGTGACATAACCGTGATCCACCAGGCGGTTTTGCAGCGTACTCATCACCAGATTGATGCCCTTCCCCCCGAGGCAGTGACCGACTGCCTGATCGGCAATCGGCTGTAAAGGCAGCCAGTGCGGGAAAGCGCTGCGGTTTTGCAGCTCAATGTGGTGGATCGGGAAGCACGGAGTTTCCTGCGGGAACTGCAATTTGCCAAAAGAGGAAGACGGCGGCGACAGACGCACGTCCGGCGTTGGCGGTGCCAGAGCGGCTTCACGTGCCCGCTGGTTTTCCTGCTGATGGATCAGTTCCTGCCCAGGCTGAGGTAAATCAGCGGCATAGGAAAAAGGTGTCAAAAATAATATTAACGCGATCCATTGGCCGCGATTATTTATTATTGTTATAGAATTCAAGGTAGTCCTTACCGCCCTTTAAAATAAAGGGGATTGTTACAAGTCCATTTGAACGGGGATAAGTTGTTGATGGGAAAATAATATTCATTCAGGAATATATTCCTGAATGAATATTATTTAATTCCCTTTCTTACAACGCATAACCTGAATGCAACATTCTCTACACAAGCCATCGCTGTGCCATTGTTTCGTTGCAACAGGTTAAAACCTCAAAGGTCCCGAGGTTGAGCCAGGGTATTGGCCAAAAATTTTTGGAGAGTGTACTCAAAAATAAAATAAGTAGAAGAGGGTAACGTGATTTTTTTAGAAATTAGAGAAAGAAGAGGCGTTATATAATGTCCGATTAGGAAAGAGGGGGAGTTATTTATAGGATAATTCGTATGTAAAGGGGGTTATATCGCGGGAGTCATAAATGAGTAGTTATCTGAAAAACATGAGGAGATAGGAATTTTTTCAGGGAAATAGAGTTGTCTCGTTAATTAATATGAGTGGCTTTGTTGAATAAATCGAGCTTTTGGTCGCAATCAGGACCAGATCACTACATCCCTGGCCTTGTAGCGATATCTCCTGGCAAAAAAGTTCAAAATCACCAGCTGGAACGTTTACAGCAAGGCTCTTGTCAATCGGGGTTCACTGGCATTCTGGCTGGATGAGCAGGCCCTTACTGACTGGTACGACCAACCCAAACCTTCTTTCCGGGGCCGCTCGTAACGTTATTCTGAGCTGGTCATTCCCCCCGTTTTGATGCTTAAACGCGTCTTTCGCCGCGCGCCGAGCAGGGTATCATTGACCACATTTTTACCTTAATGAAGTTCCCGTTCCGCAGCCTGGATTATTCCTGCGTCAGCAGGCGGTCCAAGTCAATATCCCTTACAAAAAAACCACTGGCGGTGAAATTGCACACCTGGTTATCGACTCCAGTGGCTTAAAGGTATTCGGTGAGGATGAGTGGAAGGTGAGAAAACACGGTCAGGAAAAGCGTCGCGTCTGTCGGAAACCGCACCTGGCGGCAGACGCCGGAACTCATCTGCGCTGACCTGTCGCTGAACAATGTGACTTATGCATTGACCTTCCCGGAGCTATACGTCAGACGCACAGGAAAATCAGGGGCGTCTGCGCCGATGGGGCTTGTGACACATCACTGTGCCATGGCGGGCTAAGGTGCAAGAAAATCATGGTACTGATCCCGCCGCGAAAATGCGCCGGTTACTGACTGGTGGTGTATGCCAACAGAAATCGTGCGGTGGCGAGCCAACGCCTTACGGGAAGCAATGCTTACTGGTAATAGCACACGGCTTATAACCGGCGTTCGGTGGGGATCTTACGTTGCGGGATTATGATGTGCAGGTCGGTGAAGCTATGGACATGATCCGAGCCTTGAACAAAAGGACGCGTGCAGGGGTGCCAGAAAGTGTACGGGTTGCCTTAGGAAGTCAGGAGCAGGAGGAGCTTTTATCTAAATCCGATTTATTCAACAAAGTCGCTCTGCATGCATAAAGTGCATGGTTTTGCATGCAATCTTGAGTGCTCAAATTCGTATTTCTCTACGACGCTTTCGTGCCCGTGGACGCCATTGGTCGGGCGGTCGGCGTTCATCCTGCTGTGATCTGACCGGGCCGTTATTACGACCCGGAAACACATCAGTAATTCCGGGTATCCTGTCCATCGAATATATTCGAATGACTCGTTGAGCTGCGTCCGTCGCTGTACCTCACGTCCTGGCCGCCAAAGATATTGGACTGGCTGGTGGATGTGCTGCCATCACTGTTCCGTACATCTTGACCACCAAAGATATTGGACTGGCTGGTAGATGTGCTGCCATCGCTGTTTCGCACATCCTGACCACCGAAAATATTGGCCTGGCTGGAGGATGTCCGACCATCGCTGTAACGCACATCTTGTCCGCCAAAAATATTCGACTGACTGCTCGATGTCAGTCCGTTGTCATACTGACAATCCTGCCCACCAAAGATATTTGCCTGGCAGCTGTCCGCAGCCGCGTAACCCGCTTGCCCCGCGATCAGACACAACCCCAAAACCAGAGACTTAACGTTCATAGATTCCTTCCAAAAGTAGCGACTCACACCCGATGAATGTTAGTCCTGAGAAAGAAAAAGAGTGTGTCAGAAAATCCTAATTTTCTGTAAATCCTGGTCGGGAAAAGCAATGAATTACAAAGGGCTGACGGGTTATATCAAAACATTCTGAAAAACTCGGTTTGTTCCGAATCAGGCAGCGAAACAGCAATGCCTTGTTCTTCACCTGCAAGCTTCATGTTTGCAGCGTCTTGCGGCTGCCGGTGATATTCAGATTACGCAGGGTCAGATGGCCGACGGGAATCACCTCCGACCCTGACCGCCGGTGTCTGCGTTTCCAGGTGGTTAAATATCAGCAGCCGCAATAAATAACGGTATGAAGAAAGTGCCGAAAAATTTCAGATCACCTCTGGCGATCCAATGTATATAAATAGCGTACATCATCATATGAAATCGCAGGATTGGTCGCTGATAAATGAAAAATTCATTAAAAGTGATTTTTACGTTGAAAATCGGGTCAGCCCCCGGAATCAGGCACTGTGCTATTGAGCGGTTTGGAAAACCAAACCAGTAATGTAAGAAAAAGAAAAATAAACGACGAAAGATAAAATATTTCATTCGCGGAAATCAGCAGTGATTGTTGTGTAATTAGCTGGTTAATATATTCCAGTGCCTGCGAGGTCGTTAACCCCAGCGATTTTAAGCCACTAAAATAGTGCTCAAACACGGGATTGGCCGGGTTAATATTCTCCGTAAGTTGAGCGTGATGAACTGACTCACGCCGGCTCCATAATGTCATTGTCAGCGAGGTGCCCACTGAGCCAGACAGGGTGCGGAAAAAATTGCTCAGGCTTGTGGCACTCGCCAGCTTGTCGTAAGAGAGCCCTGCCAGAGATATCGTGGTTAAGGGCAGAAAGAAACACGCTACCGCGAACCCCTGTATCAACTGCGGCAAGACAATGGAGGTGAAACCAATGGTCGGCGTGAACGTAACAGCGCGCCAGTAATAGCAAACGAAATAAACAGAAAAACTGAAGGTCACCAGAACCCGCATATCAATGCTGTTGCTATAGCGACCGATCAGAGGCGCAATAATCAGTGGCATTAAGCCGATAGGTGCATAGGCCAAACCTGCCCACACGGAGGTGTAACCAAAAACACTTTGCAAAAGTTGGGGCATTAAAACAATAGCCCCGGAATAAATCAGGTACGCGCAGACAATACATAAAACGCCGATGCTAAAATTACGCGATTTAAATAAGCTGAAATCGACGATCGGATTTTTATTTTTCACTTCGTGGACCACCAACAACACCAGCGTGACAACTGAAATGAGAGTGAGCGTAACGATTGTTGACGAGTTAAACCAATCTAAATCCTTGCCTTTATCCAGCATAATTTGCAGAGAACCAACGCCCAGGACAAGCAAGCTAAGTCCGACCAGATTAAGTTTGACCGGCTCAGTCGCCGTTTCCCGACCTTTCAGTAAAAAAGAACAAAGTATTACAACAGCGATACCCATAGGTATATTGATAAAGAAGATCCATCCCCAATGGTAATTGTCGCAAATATAGCCGCCGAGAATAGGCCCAAAAATAGGGGCAATAATGACGGTCATTGACCATATCGCTAACGCGTAGGTGCGTTTTTCCGGAGGATAATTGCGCAGAAGCAAACTTTGCGACAGCGGAATAAGCGGCCCGGCCACCAGCCCTTGAATGACACGAAAGAAAATCAGCATATTGAGACTGGAAGAGATCCCGCAACAAAAGGATGTAATAAAAAACAACGTTACCGACAGTAAAAAAAGCCATCTTTCACCTAAACGTAACGCGAGTCGTCCGGTGACAGGAATTGAAATAGCGTTGGCAACGCCAAACGAGGTAATGACCCAGGTGCCTTCATCGGAAGATGCGCCCAACGATCCTGAGATAGTTTGTATCGCCACATTCGTGATGGTTGAATCGAGCATCTGCATAAAGGTTGCCATTGCCAGTGCAATAGTAACCAGAATTAATGTGCTTCCTTTAAGTGGCGCCGGAACGCCTGCTGAACACTCCATTATTGAGCTCCATTCCGGGCAATAATCTCGGCGATGTCATGTTCAATTTCCTGTGTATTCACAACCAGCGCCGTACTGTTTAAGGCCGGTGTGCGGATAACGTGGTCAGAGAGGGTGTTTTCTCCCATGCTCACCGCGTCGTCAGAATACAGCGTCGCCGTGGTGGAGAGCCCGATACGTAATGGATGTTTACGCAACTGCGCGGGATCAAGCGCCACACGAACAGGCACGCGTTGAACGACTTTAATCCAGTTCCCGGTGGCATTTTGCGCAGGCAGCAGCGAGAAGCTTCCTCCGGTGCCCATATTTATCCCTGCAACATGGCCTTCATAAGGCACTTTCTTGCCGTATATATCACTAATAAGCGTGACTTTTTGGCCTAAGGAGACACCGTTTAACTGCGTTTCCTTAAAGTTTGCATTAACCCACATTTGATCAAGTGGGATCACTGACATCAGTGTTTGGCCTGCGGAAACGGTTTGGCCCACCTGAACATTGCGTTCTGCGATATAGCCAGTCACCGGGCTGCGAATCACCGTGCGCTGCAGGGTAATCCATGCTTCACGAACGGCATCGGCGGCTTGCAGAACCTGAGGTTGCTTATTCACCGGCGTATCCAGAAGCAAAGCCTGACTGGCTTTATACTGCTGCGTGGCCGCATCTAACGCCGCTTTCTGAGAGGACACTTTATTGCGGTAATGCTCCAGCGCCATTTTTGCAATCAATGCATCACGGCTTAGCCCGTTCTGTCGCGCAAAGTCGGTTACTGCCTGGTCGTAAGCAATCTTTGCCTGCGTAACGTCTGCCTTAAGCTGCCCGTTCTGTAAGGTGAGCTGCTGTATCTGCCTGACCACAAAAGCCAGATTGCTTTTAGATTTCTGGTAAGCGAGTTGTGCATCGGTGTTATCGAGCACGGCCAGGACGTCGCCTTCATTAACTAATTCAGTGTTGGTGTGATTCACCGTAATGACGCTGCCATTAATGAGAGCCGACACGGGATTCACGTTTCCTGCTACATAGGCATCATCTGTGGTTTGCTCATTTTTTAGTACTAAATACCAATATGTTATGCTGACGAAAGAGATTATGACGATGGCGATAATCACTGCCATTAGCATTAATTTTTTCTTCTGGTCTGTTTTCACCTGATTATTTCTCACAATGAATTCTTAATTTTCCATGTATTTGGCTATGTCTTTCATCCATGTCAAAGGAGGGGCGGCACTCAATAATGAGCTTAACTGCCTGATAACAGGATTTTTTCAGTAGCCAGTTGTGTCATTATTAGATAATAAAAGGAGAGGGGGTTTATAGAAGAATGAGTCTTATTCTTTGTACAATTTTTCCTACGTCTGTAATCAATGTTTGTAATAATTCATTGATTAAAAATTAACAATATTTAAACCTGGCAAGAACAGGTGCTTTATATAACCCAGTCTTCAAAGTACTTTCTCATTTACTGTGCGTTTATATTCTTATTGAAATAACATGTTACTCTATATTTTAAGCAATGGATGCAGTGCCTTTAATATCAAAGGCATTATCATTTCAGATAATATCTGCCGCTATATACATCTGATCAAATAAATACCTTTCCTCATGTGAATGTGAGGAATGTGTGTTTTTTATTTTTGTGTTAAATAAAGGATTATCATTTAAAAATGAAAGCCATCATCGTAGACGACCACCCTCTGGCACGTATAGCGATAAAAAACTTACTCGATGCTAACGGGATTACACTTCTCGCCGAGTTGGATGACGGCGGCCATGTCGTCAATAAGGTCGAAACCCTCAAACCAGATCTTGTTATCATTGACGTGGATATTCCTACTATCAGCGGTATCGAGGTGCTCGAGCAATTACGCAAACGTCGTTATGCGGGCACTGTCATCGTTATTTCTGCTAAGAATGAAGTGTTTTACGGACAGCGCAGTGCTGAGTTTGGTGCAAACGGATTTGTCAGTAAAAAAGAGGGGTTGAACAATATTATAGCGGCAATAGAAGCGGCTAAAAATGGATATGGTTATTTTCCTTTTACGCTTAATCGATTTTTCGGTGAAACGTCCTCGGAGCAGGATAAGCTGGAATCACTTTCCATGCAGGAAATAAAAGTGTTCCGATATATCATTAATGGCATAGATTACACTAATATCGCCAGCAAAATGAATATCAGCAATAAAACGGTGTGTACCTATAAAAGACGTTTGCTGGAAAAGTTAAACTGTAATTCATTGATGGACCTTTTCAGCTTTGCTCAGCGAAATAAACTGGGGTAATGCCATGAGGGTTCTGACTTTTTTATTGCTCATTCTCTTTTTCCCCGTCAATGCGGCAACTGTAAAAAATATTGAAATTAAAAACAGCTTTGTTAACAATTTTGAAAAAGTCAAATTAAGCAAAGATGAAACCCGCTGGATGGCGCAGAGAAAAAGTCTGGTTATTGGCACATGGCTTCCGGAAATTTCTCCCGTTGTTTATAACAGTGTCGATCACTACTACAGAGGAATCAATGCTGACTATCTGGCATTAATGCAGAAAAGTCTGGGGGTGAAAATTACCATCACTCAGTATAAGAATGAGAAAGAAGCTCTGGATGGGCTTAGCAAAAATAACGTCGATATGCTGCTGACGCCTTTGACGCGAAAAATGAATGACTCTGCCAATTTGTTGCATACCGCAGCGTTAGTCAGAACCTATCCGACTCTGGTGACGTCGATAAAAAACACAATGCAACCTTTAGCAACCGACAAAATAGTCACCATTGCCTGCTCGGATTCTTGCCCGTCTGTCGATACCATCAGGAGTGATTTTCCTAATGCGAAAATTAATTTTTATGATAATGACTACCTGGCCATGTCATCCGTCGTGGAAAATGAAAACGTTTATTTTATCGGCAATAATATCACCACCAGTAATTATCTTTCCAAATACTTCCCTCAGTCGTTATCAGTTATGCGTTATTTTATGCGATCAGACCTTAAGAATCATTTCATTCTTAACGCTGAGCAGGTGATATTGCGCAATATCATCAATAACTTCATTGATGCCATCACTAATGAAACCAACATGCAGGTGACTCAAAACTGGCTTGAAAGGGGAAATCTCTCATTTTTAAATAAGCCGCTTTCGCTCTCTGGCCGGGAGCGTTTATGGCTCAAGAGACATAAAAAACTACGCGTACTGATTAATCCTTATTATCCACCGTTTACCATCACTAATGATGAGAATGAAATCCGTGGCATCATGGGGGACATTCTTAATTTAATTCAGATACAAACTGGCCTGGAGTTTGAACCTGTATTTGCTAATTCAAATTCTGAAATGGTCATGAAGATGATGAAAGGGGAATGGGATCTCATTCCTGCCGCCACCTACAGCAATGAAAGAGGGGGGCGTATCGCATTCAGCGACCCGTTTATGAAACTTCCTTTTGTCGTGGTGACGAAAGTTAAACTGCCAGTGGATCTTACACTTAAGACTGTTAATCAGATCGCCATACCGCCTCACTTCACCTTAACCGACCAACTCAAGGAGAAGTATCCCCATATCAAATGGATGGTGGTTGAAAATACCAGTATCGCCATGAGTATGGTGAATAAAGGTGACGTTGATGCCACGGTGACGACTGAGTTATCCGCACGCTATATCATCGACCATTATTACCCCTCGGATCTGAACTATTTACGCCTTTCGGATATGCCGCTGGCACCGATCAGCTTTGCCTTGTCAAAAACCGATCCTGAATTAAAGTCCATTTTGGATAAAGCGCTGGTGTCCATTCCACCGCGGGAGATTTTGCAGCTGACTGAAAAATGGTCAAAAATGCCTAAAGTTCAGATTCAAACCTGGAATCTTTATAGCAAGCAGTTTTACCTTGTTATCGCGTTTGCCGTGACCCTGATTGCCAGCAGTCTGGTGTGGGGATTTTATTTGCAGAGTGAAGTCCGTAAGCGTAAAGAGTCGCAGCGTCAGCTGGAAATTCAGTTACAGCTTAAAGAGCGTCTTTCCCGGGCTCTTGAAGAGGAAAAAAATAAGGCGATTCTTGCCACCGAGGCGAAAAGTCAGTTTCTCGCCAGTATGAGCCACGAATTGAGAACCCCCGTCAGCTCTATTGTCGGTTTTTTAGAATTAATGAATCGTCAGGCATTAGATGCTTTGCAGCATAAAGAGGCCATAGAGCAGGTATATACCACCGCGCAATCTTTACTGGGGCTGATCGGCGAAATACTTGATGTTGATAAAGTGGCGTCAGGTAATTATCAAATTCATTACCAGAGAACCTACGTTAACAAGCTGATGCTTGAGATATGTCGTTCATTTGAGGGAATTGCGCAGAAAAAAAATCTGTCTTTACACTACAAAAATACGATGCCGGACGATGTGCAAATGCTGATTGACCCGCAGGCGCTCAGGCAGATTATGAATAATCTGATCAGTAACGCTCTGAAATTTACTGTTCAGGGAAAAATAGACGTGTGCGTACATCAGTATATGTTTAACGATTATCAAACCGGCCTTCAGATCATCGTCAGTGATACGGGGTGCGGTATTTCAGCGGATGAAAAGGCGACCCTCTTCCAGCGTTATTCTCAAGCCGAGCAGGGGCGGATGCAAACCGGTTCGGGGTTAGGGCTGACGATATGCAAAGATCTCGTTTCATTAATGCAGGGCACACTGACGATGGAAAGTCAGCCGGGGTATGGAACGACACTGACTCTTAATCTGCCGGTAGAAATATGTCCTCCTCAGCAAATTGACTTATCTACACCTCAGCGTGAGTCGTTATCTCGTGCGCCGTTGTCAGTTCTTATTGCAGACGATCATCCGACTAACCGGCTGCTGCTTAAAAGGCAGCTACAAAATATCGGTTATGAGGTGGATGAAGCCTGCAACGGTGACGAAGCAGAGCAAATGATCGGCAAAGCACATTACGACTTATTAATTACCGACATTAATATGCCGGGAAAAGATGGAATTACGCTCTCGGGTGATTTAAGAAAAACCTATCCGACGCTCCAGATTTGGGGCCTGACAGCAAATGCTCAGGAGAAAACACGGGAGAAATGCCTGCAAAACGGCATGAATCTCTGCCTGTTTAAACCCGTTTCGTTACGAACGCTGACCCATGAACTTAATAAGATTACGGGGAACCACGCGGTGACATTGCCGGTTTCCCATCTCAATATCGACGTTCTGCATCGTAATACCGGCGGGCAAAAAGAACGGCTTAATGAGCTGATTGAGGTTTTCTATTTTGAAGCCAGGAAAGATCTCGCTGAAGCTGAGCAGGCCGTCGTGAAAGAAGACTTTGGCCGATTCAAACAGGCCGTGCATCGTCTGCACGGTGCCGGTCAACTTCTCGAAATAAAAGAACTGAAAGATATTCTTTCCCCGATAGAAATGATGGATAAAACTGAGCTCACGACGCAATTTTGCCTGACGGTGCTGACGAAAATCAGCCGTATTTTGCACAAGGTCAGTGAAGAGATCGCCATTATTTGTCCGGCAGAGCCTGCAACTCTGCCAGACAGATAAGCTGAGCACGTTGATAATTAGCGGTCTAGATCCAGCAATTCGCTATCAACAATAATGCCATCCTCAGCACCTTTTAAGACTAAATTTGCTTCGTAGTATTTTCCTGAGTCGAGTAATTTACTGGCTTCGGAAACGGCTTCCCGTGTTTGTTTTAACGGCATCAGGTATTGATTTTGCAAAACGCTCATACCCGCTAAACGCAGCGTGTCGATAGCGCCTTTAGGGTCACCCTTGGCGACTTTCTCATTCGCTTTTTTAATGGCGGCTTCTTTTTCGGGAGAGGCAATAAAGTTCTCAGAAATCGCGAAGTTAGAATTAACGATAATGTACTGGTCGTTAATCATTTTGGCGCCGGCGTCCATTTTTGTGAACTTGCTCCAGTCGGTGCTGGCATCGGAGAGCAAATTAGCCGCGTCTCGTGTTAATTGTTTGGCCGCATCAGGCTGACCCTGGAAAATGGCCACTCTGGCAATTTGAATATCGCGCACCGCATCAAACCCCTGTGCGGCCATATTAAGAACATCACTGGCTTCTTTTTTGACCAGATGACTGGCAGGTGTATCAGTTTGCGCTGAGACAGGGGGGGTATCGGCCCATACCGGAGATGCCGTCACCATCGTTGCCATCAGGCTCGCTAATAATAATCTTTTCATAATAAAATCCTGTTGATTTAAGAGAATGTAAAAAACATGTACAGAATAGATTTTATTTTTACTGGTGATAATAAGAATGGCAATTCAATGATGAGAGAAATAACTTACGTACGTCATCCTTATTAAGAGAAGGATGACATGCGTAAGATTCAGATGATAGTGTGCAGGACTGTATCTGATTTCATTGAGTGTATAAAAACAATAAATTAATGAAACGGTTTGGAACGTGTTCATCGAACCAGTGATTACCCTGTCATTTCTCTTAGTCCAGGCATCTAAAAATGAATAACCTGAATGAAAACGTCGCGCATCTTTCATGGTGTGCTCTGGTCGCACTTCATATCAATAATACCCAGTCTCCCTCCAAAAATGCGGCACAAGAAGATCTCTTTTTACTGCGATGGCTTATTCAGGCTCAGCGACAAAAAAGGTTTTCCAGAGAAGTGGCAGATTCCTTAAACGATATGATTACCTTTAGCAGACAGTTAAGTCGGACAATAAGAATCAAGAGGTATTTGTTAACGCTCTGGAATGAACACTCTCGGTTAAATTCAGAGAAATTTTGTCGAAGCGAATGCCAGGCTGACATCTGACCGCGAATATCAATCTCCCCAAAAGACGCTTTATCTAAAATTATCAATCAGGAGTAATCCCTCGTGAGAAAGATTCTGCTCTTTGTCTTCGCTGTCATTGCGATGCCAGCGATTATCTATTCTGCCTGTGCGTCAGAGGCGTTCATCCCTGCCAGCATGGCGTGTAAACCCACCTTGTCCAACCGGTCAGCCGGGTTGCCTCCTGAAACATCCGGCAGAGTTTGCGAAGGGAATGGCGTCAGGCGCATGAATGTCATTAACCCTCATAAACTGAAAAGCTACCTTTCGAAGAAACTGCTGACTATATCCAGATAGCTCCGTCATTGCAGCGCAGGGCTAACATGGGAATATGCACTTATACATTTTCTAAATCAGCGATCCTGATAATGTCGCTCCAGGATTACAACTGTACTCTTGAGCGTACAATAACGCCCTGTTGCTCTGATATCTTTATCCCCGGCAGGCTTATAAAATTTATTGCATAGCACTTTCAATTTAAATTCCGTCGGTCAGGCTCACGTTTCATTATTTCCCGGCGCGGATTATACATTCTATTTTTTAAATTATTTGACTCTGATAAAAGGTTAATGCCATGAGTGATGATATAAACGGTTCACGATATAACAGTAAAGATGATGTCTACGCGTCAGCAGATTTAGCATCATCATTACCGTCCTCCTCTTTCCCAAACGAAGAACACGAACCGCGCAATATATTCAATGCGATCCGTGATGAATTACTCCTGGATGGTAATTCACGTCAGAACCTTGCGACTTTTTGTCAGACCTGGGTGGATGATGAAATCCGTGAGCTGATGGATTTGTCCATCGACAAAAATATGATCGATAAAGATGAATATCCGCAGACGGCGGAAATAGAAGCGCGCTGCGTGCGAATGCTGGCCGACCTGTGGAATTCGCCAACGCCGGACACCACGCTGGGCTGCTCGACGATTGGCTCTTCAGAAGCGGCGATGCTGGGCGGGTTAGCGCTGAAGTGGCAGTGGCGTAAGAAACGCGCAGCACAAGGTTTGTCAGCGGATAAACCCAACCTGATTTGCGGCCCGGTACAAATTTGCTGGCACAAATTTGCCCGCTATTTTGACGTCGAATTGCGTGAAATTCCTCTGGAAGGCGATCGTCTGATCATGTGTCCGGAAGAGGTGTTAAAGCGTGTGGATGAAAACACCATCGGGGTGATCCCTACGCTTGGCGTGACATTTACCTGCCAGTACGAGCCGGTAAAAGCGGTGAGCGATGCGCTTGATCAGCTGCAGCTGCAGACCGGGCAGGATATTCCCATGCATATCGACGGTGCCAGCGGCGGTTTTCTGGCGCCATTTTGTGCGCCGGAACTGGAGTGGGATTTCCGGCTGCCGCGGGTTAAATCCATCAATGCATCAGGCCATAAATTCGGTCTGGCCCCGCTTGGCGCAGGCTGGGTCGTGTGGCGTGAGGTGGCAGACTTGCCTGAAGAGCTGATTTTCAATGTTAACTATCTGGGCGGCAACATGCCGACCTTTGCGCTTAACTTTTCACGACCGGGCGGGCAGATCGTTGCCCAGTACTACAACTTCCTGCGCCTGGGGCGTGAGGGTTACGCCAAAATCCATAATGCCTGCTACGCCACGGCTCAGCATCTGGCAGCGGAAATCGGCAAGCTCGGGCCGTTTGAGATCATTTTCGATGGCGACAGCCAAAAAGGTATCCCTGCACTGGCCTGGACGCTGAAAGAGGGCGCTTACCTTGGCGGTTATACGCTCTACGATCTGGCTGAGAAACTCCGCGTGCGTGGCTGGCAGGTGCCGGCTTACTCCATGCCGTCCCACCGTGAAGATTTGGTGATTCAGCGCATTCTGGTCCGTCACGGTGTGAGCTACGACCTCGGCTGCCTGCTCATTGAAGATATGAAACGTGCGCTGAATGATTTCATGAGTCACCCGCTCAGCCAGCCTTCCAGCGCATCACGCACGGGCGGCTTTAATCACGCATAAACGCGTGACCTCTCTTGTTCCGGGGTGACCCGAAAGTCACCCCCCTAAATTTCAGATTAAAACTTACTGAGAAGACTCTGCGCTTCCTTCAGGAGATCAGTTATGGCGAGCACAGTAAAAAGCGCCGCACCTAAACAATTATCGTTGTTGGGCTTTTTTGCTATCACGGCGTCGATGGTGATGGCCGTTTATGAATATCCCACGTTTGCTACCTCGGGTTTTTCCCTTATTTTCTTTCTGCTGTTGGGCGGTCTGCTGTGGTTTATTCCCGTCGGTCTTTGTGCGGCGGAAATGGCGACGGTAGAAGGGTGGCAGGAGGGGGGCGTTTTCACCTGGGTTTCTAAAACGCTGGGTGAAAAATGGGGGTTTGCGGCTATTTCGTTCGGCTATTTGCAAATCGCGATAGGGTTTATCCCGATGCTCTATTTTGTACTGGGCGCGCTCTCTTACATCCTCAAATGGCCGGCGTTGAACAGCGATCCGATAGTGAAAACGGTGGCCGCGCTGGTGATCCTCTGGGGTCTTGCTTTAACGCAGTTTGGCGGCACCAAAAATACAGCGCGCATTGCTAAAATCGGCTTCTTTGCCGGCATCCTGCTTCCTGCGGCAATCCTGGTTGTCTTGGCGATCAGCTATCTTCATTCCGGTGCGCCGGTAGCCATCGACATGAGCGTGTCGACCTTCTTCCCGGACTTTACTCAGATGGGAACCCTGGTGGTGTTTGTGGCCTTTATCCTGAGTTACATGGGTGTTGAAGCGTCCGCGACCCACGTCAACGAGATGAAGAATCCGGGGCGCGACTATCCGCTCGCCATGCTGCTGCTGATGTTTGCGGCCATTTGCCTGAGTTCTGTGGGCGGTCTGTCTATTGCTGCGGTGATCCCGCATGACGACATTAACCTTTCGGCTGGTGTCATGCAGACCTTCAGCGTGCTGATCAATCACCTGGGTAGCGGTTTTGAGTGGGCGATCCGCGGCATTGCTGCACTGTTATTGTTAGGTGTGCTGGCGGAAATCGCCGCCTGGATTGTCGGGCCTTCCCGCGGAATGCTGGTGACAGCGCAAAAAGGGATCCTGCCTGCCAGTTTCGCAAAAATGAATAAGAACGGCGTGCCTGTTGTTCTGGTGATTTCCCAGTTAATTATCACCTCTGTGGCGCTGATTGTTCTGACCAATACCGGGGGCGGCAATAATATGTCTTTCCTGATTGCACTGGCACTGACCGTGGTGATTTATCTGTGCAGCTATTTCCTGCTGTTCCTCGGTTATATCAACCTCGTGCGTAAGCAGTCAGCAAACAAACGTACTTTCAATATACCCGGTGGCAAAGCGGTGAAACTGACCGTTGCGGTCGTGGGTCTGATGGCATCACTGGTTGCCTTTGTGGTGTCATTCTGTCCACCGACAGGTCTGCCAGGCAGCGAAGCGAACACTCTTTACGCTGGCCTGCTGGTCGTATGCTTCCTGATCGTGCTGTCCATTCCGTTCATTATTTATGCCCTGCATGATAAGCGTGCGAAGCGCAGTAATATCACGCTAAAACCCGTCAGCAGTGATTCAGCGCCAGAAGGGCATTTCTTTATTCATCCGCGTGCCCGCTCAATGCACCATATCTTTGTCGATAATAAAAAAGTGCATTAACCGGTAATCAATAAGCCAGGCAGGAATGTCTGGCTTATTGACGTAATGTGACGAGCTGCAAAGGAATGTATGCCGCGGTTTTGATCGCGATTTAAACGTCGAGTTTACGGCCCGTCAGCCATTCGACCCTGGCCGGATCGCGATGCGAGAAGAAGGCGCTGGTTGCGGTATCGAGAGCGGTAATTCGCAGCATGTCTTCAGCATTAAGCTCAAAATCGAGCACAGTGATGTTTTCTTCCATACGCGCTTTACGCACGGATTTTGCCAGTGAAACGATGCCGCGCTGGAAGATCCAACGCAGGACTATCTGACCAACGCTTTTGCCATACTTTTTACCCAACTCAGCCAGGACGGGATGCTGGAACAAGCCATTTTTCCCTTCTGCAAAGGGCGCCCAGGCTTCAGGCTGGATACCCCGGCTTTGCATCCAGGGTGCGGCGTGCAGTTGCTGGTTGAAAGGGTTCACTTCAATCTGATTCACCGCGGGGATGACCTTATTAAATGCCACAAGATCGGCCAGTCTGTCGGGTTGGAAATTACTCACACCGATAGCGCGGATCTTGCCTGCCTGCTGCAGTTCTTCCATGGCCCGCCACGCCCCATGAACATCACCGTAGGGCTGATGAATAAGATACAGATCGACATAGTCGAGCTGCAGGCGGTTCAGCGAACGTTCGAACTGGGCTTTTGCCCCTTCGTAATGGGTATCCTGTAACCAGAGTTTCGTGGTGACAAAGAGTTCATCACGGGCGATCCCACTGTGCTTAAGCGCATTGCCGACCTGAGTTTCATTCTGATAGGACGCCGCGGTATCAATCAGGCGATAACCTGTTTCGACAGCATCAATAACCGCACGCTCGCATTCGGCGGCATCCGTCATCTGAAATACACCAAAGCCCAGCAGGGGCATTTCAATACCATTGTTCAGTGTGACTGTTTGCATGACGTTATCCTCCGGCGATTGTGTCGGAAAAGCATAACGCAGAGTCATTTATTTTATTAGGTGGGGTAATGAGATAGGGTTAATTAGTTGTATTCATCAATATGGCCGTTAACGGAGTGTGAAGTGGGTTGGGTGTGGCAGGAGACTTATGTGAAGGCGCTGTTTGAGTGTGCTATAAAATAATGCTCTAGAGATAAATGTTCGCAAACGGATAGTTTGTTTTGATATGTTGGATTTTCAAGGGAAACTGAACAAGGGATGGAAGTATGGAAATCACATCTATAGCCGGTGTCTGGAAAATATTTATACCCGCACTGCCTTATTTGAAAAAATTATTTATCTTCGATACTTTTTTTTCATTATCTTATGAGAAGAAAGCGGAAGCTATCACCTATCTTACAGAGTGTGGGGATGAAGAAGAAATTCTGGAGAAATATAAACAGGAACTCAAGTTATCAGAATATAAAATGTCCGGCAATTACATGCTGAATGTTCATATATTGAAGTATTACATTTTAAATCCTGCGAAGCATAAAAAATTCTGTAAGTCCCTGTTTGTTTTTGAAGGTTTTTATAAATACCATGATCATGAAGTGACAATAAAAAAGAATGTCATCTGGATAATCATACTTATGTTTATTATAGGTTTTATTGCGGGCGCGGGCGCCTTGTTTTCCTGGGCGAAAATTACATCAACCCCATTAAAATGGACATATTCTGTCGGAGGGTTAATCATTTTCACTCAGTATGTTTTTTATTCTCTCCATATGCTATTTTGCTACATCAGTCTCAGGCGTAACGCAATAAAGTTTAATGTATTCATTTCCATATTACGTATAAAAAAGGTATTGTCCGGTAACAATATTGTTTAGGCGGATAACTTAATTTTTTCAAAAAAAAGTTTTAGCCGGGCATCAGATTGATAGTGTTTTGAAGAGAGTCAGATCAACAGCCTATAAAAGGGGAGAACGTGCGGGCAGAAATGAAGGAAAAAATCATCAGAATCTGCGAGGCAAAAATCGTGGCGAAGGGCAGCCATGTAGGGCTGTCATTCTATGCATTTTTTGCGAATAAAAATGATGAACCGGAACTGCTGATGGAAGTGGCACATTGGTGGATTATGGAGATGAAACTGGATCACTTTGAAAAGGCTGAAAAGATAAAATCCCTCGTTTTAGCCCTGTAACGAACCTGTCAGGTTTATAGCTCTTTGGCTGAGAAATTTCTCCATGCGAAGGTCGCAGTTAATATCACGAGGGGAAGGAATATGCTTATTTTTTCTCACACCGCGATGCGCTGACCGCAACCTGGCACCTACCTGAACGACGTCAGGTAGGTGCCAGAAACGGGCATTGCCCACATTATTTCTTCTTATTGAGCATCGACTTTAAATCCGCAAACGGACTGTAAGTGGCTGCCTCAACATCATTTTGCGCGTCTTCACCCGCCACCACGTTTGTGCCGTACAGATCGGCTTCGGTGTACTTGGAGTGTTCGTTGTCGTGGCAGTACAGACACAACAACTCCCAGTTGCTGCCATCTGCCGGGTTATTGTTGTGATCGTGATCGATATGGTGAACCGTTAACTCGCGCAGGTTTGAATACACAAACTCGCGGGAGCAGCGCCCGCATACCCATGGATAGATTTTTAGTGCTTTCTCGCGGTAGCCGCTTTCCAGCCGCGAGTAGTTTTTTGGGATCAGAGCCATTGCCGACATTGCCTGTAATCAAGAGGTCATTTTACGAAAGTGCCCTCAATATATCCCATAAAGGAACGGAAGGAGAAATGAAAGAAGAGCGGCAAAGCTGCCACGTTATCCGGCCCGCTTAACCCTGGTGGTCAGCGCCATACCTGCACTGGCCAGCGTAAAGACGGCCATTATCCAGCCCATCGTCCAGGGGGTGCCATCGCTGAGCAGGGCCAGTAAAAGGGATGAAATAATGCCGCTGCCATATTGCAGCGAGCCCATCAGGGCCGACGCGGAGCCCGCGACGTTCGGCACCGCGTCCAGCGCACAGGCCGTCGAAGTGGCGGCAATAATGCCGTTCATGGAAAAGAACACAAATACTGCCACAACAATCAGACCAATTCCGCCGAAGCCAAAACCGGTCGCTGCGGCAAGGATAACGGCCGCGAGGGTGGCGGCTAACACGGCAAATCTGAGCAACGACTCCAGCGGATAACGATGTACCAGGCGGCGGTTCACCACGCTGACGGCCATCAGCCCGATGATATTCACCGCAAACAGCCAGCCGTAATGCTGCGGATCAACGCCGAAATAACGGATGTACACGAACGGAGAGCCGGTGATAAACGCATAAGCGGCGACGTAGTAGAAGGTCAGACAAAGCGTGAAACGCATAAAACTGGCGTTTCTCAGCAAGATGGCATAGTTCGCAAACGCGCCGGACAAGGAGGCTTTCACTCGTTTTTCGGCAGGCAATGTTTCCTCAAGCCAGAACAGCGAGCCCAGCATCAGCACGCCGATTATCGCCAGCAGCCAGAAGATGGTGTGCCATGAGGTGACTTTAATCATCTGGCCGCCGATAAGCGGCCCGGCAATGGGCGCAACCGCCATGATGATCATCAGCGTTGAGAGCATTTGTGCAGCACGTGTGCGACTGAACAAATCGCGGATCATTGCCCGCGCCAGCATGGGGCCAGTGCAGGCTCCCAGCGCCTGAAAGACTCGCCAGAAAACGATCTGCACGATGTCCGTCGACAGTGCGCATCCCACCGATCCCGCAATAAACAACACCATGCCCAAGAACAAGGGCAGGCGTCGGCCAAAGTGGTCACTCACCGGCCCCCAGACCAACTGGGCAATGCAAAAGCCAATCAAAAAGCCGGTGATCGTTAACTCCGCGTCACCCTGTAAATCTGTTGCCATCACCGGCATCGCAGGCAGATAGATGTCGGTGGATAAGGAGGTGATCGCCATTAACGCGCTGAGAATTAACACCAGTGAAAGGCCGGTCGTTTTTCCGGCAGCGGGCGGCGATAGCGCCTGTGAAGGGGTCATGGTTATCCATCGGGACAGTAAGAGAAGCAGGCATAGTAGCGGGTTTACGGGCGCAGATAATGGCGCCCGGCAGGATAGGCACTATGAACTGAATTCATGAATGGGGCGTCACTCTGTTTGTGGGCGATGTAATTATTATTGATGATGATTGTAATCAAAATGAGTTGACACTTTAGATGATGATTATCATTATTAATGCGCCTCATTGAACACCGCGCCAAACGTGCTGCGGCGATGCACAGCCCGCCAACGATAAATGACACTCATCAGAGAACAACTTATGACTCAAACACATTCTGCAGTGCTGATTACCGGTGCCTCCAGCGGCTTTGGCGAAGAGTTTGCCAGACAATATGCCAGGCTCGGCCACCGGCTGGTGTTGGTCGCGCGCCGGCTGGACCGGCTCGAAGAACTGGCGGCCTCGTTGCGGCAGGAATACACCATTGAGGTGCAGGTTGAACAGGTCGATCTGTCAGACATTCAGGCAGTCACTGAGCTTCACCAGCGCCTTGCTGCACAAGGCGTCGTCATCGATATCCTCATTAATAATGCCGGGCACGGTCTTCAGGGAGCATTTCTGGACAGCCCGGCGGAGGTTATTTTGTCGATGATCCAGCTCGACATCACCAGCCTGACGCTGATGACACGCCTGTTCGGCGAGGACATGAGAAAGCGTAAGCAGGGTAAGATCTTACAGGTTGCGAGTATTTTAGCCTTTCAGGGGGTTGAGCATTTTGCGGTGTATTCAGCGGCTAAAGCCTATGTGCTGCGTCTTGGGGAAGCGTTACACCGGGAATTCCGGCGGGACAATGTGACGGTAACGACCCTGTGCCCCGGACTGACTGACACGGGCTTCGCAAGCGTTGCTCAGCAGAAAGTCACGCCGCTAATGCGTATGACCATGATGCAAACGCCTCCGGTGGTCCGCGCCGGTATCCGTGCGCTGGACGCGGGACGGATAAGCGTGGTGGCGGGGTTTGGCAATAAACTAAACGCGGTATTCATGTGGGCAACCCCGCGCTGGATCCATCAGGCTTTTTTATCCAGAATCATGAATGCCTGATTTCTGACAGTGGCAGGTAAATGTGCAAAGCCTGTGTATTTGCCTGTCATTGCGTCGCGTTAAATACCGCCAGGAAAACGTCGGCGAGAAATAAAATCGGTGCAATTAATATCTTTCGCTAATATAAATAAAAGTAATATATAAATTATCAATGAATCATTCCTCTCTGCTCCCTGTTTCTCCTCCTGTGTTGCGTTAAATTATTATACATTTAGTGCGCCTTAAGATGATTATTATGTAACGCAGCTTTTATAGATGTGCTTCTCACGCGCTGTGTATTATCAGGGAGGTGCTTTTTTCCTGTCTGTATGACAGCGTTTTATGGCTATTCATATTAAGTTACTATTTATCCTAATGCTGTAATTTATTGATTTTAATGATTTAAAATATCTTATTTAAACCTGATATAAATCAATTTTTCAGGGTGTCAGCGGCGCCTGCTCCCGTTGTTACTGCGTAATCCTGATGAGTTTATAACCTGTGTTCGGGAAGTTTTTTTATTTCATATCAACTGATTGGAATTCCAGTTGCGATGATTTTTTTAATTATCAGGTGTGATGTTTTTTTACAAATTAATGCCGCAAAACGTCTTTTTTTTCACACGCTGAATAAGGCCGGTTAATAACACTCTTTCTTTTCCGTGAATATAAATTGAGCTATTTTGACCTGCCATTTCAAATGTTGAACCTACGTGCTGACATACTTTAAATCCTTTTTGCGAATGACCTGGATCAGTGATGTCAATGAGGTGAACAACTAATACAGTCGTTTGTGATCCGCAGGAAAAGTGTATGAACAAGTCTTATAAAATCGTCTGGAGCGAAGCTGCGCAGGATTGGGTGGTTACCAATGAGCTGGCGGGCGGAAAGAAAAAAACAAAAGTCTCTAAAATTGCCAAAGCCTGGAAAACGGCATTGTTGTGTGGCGGGCTGATAGCGTCACCTTACTCTCTGGCGGGTGACTGGGACGTTGCAGATACCGATCCCAAAAGCGCTACCACGATCTTTTACGGCAGTGTTGATCTTGTTCAGGGCGGAGGCAAAGGGTTTGCCGGACTGAAAAAAGGGGACATAGGCTACACCTCGATGACGCTGTCTCAGGCGCGTGACCGGGGGTTGATCGGCGAAGGTGCTGAGTATGTGGACTGCGACAGTGTGCATTTAGGCGGCAAGACGAACGTTGTGACTTACACCGACGCCATTACGCACAACAAAACGACCATTAACGCTTATGACAATAACTCCATAACAGCCGGGAAGCTGAATACGACCTACGCCTATTCCCATGACGTTGGCGCTGGCGGCCAGTATCTCGATAAGGCGATTTACAGCGTGGCCTCGGGAGGAAAACTGGATGTGGATGTCGGGTCTTCCGATGCTAACTGGATGAAAAACAGTGCCAATCGGGTGAATCTGATCATGAAGAGCAGTGATCCGAACAAGGTCAACTCGGCGGTATTTTCTGTAGATAACGGCGGAACGCTGAATTACAACGCCAAAACCCTTGTCAGTCTCGGCAATCATAAAAACGTCAATACGTCGGTCACCGGTGATGTCTTAATTTCCACCTACGCCGGAGAAGTGAACAGCAAAATTGGTCACTTCTCAATTAACACCCTCGATAGCTTCAAAGCCTATAACACCGCGTTGATCGAAGCGGTAGAAGACGGGCGTCTGGATCCTGATGATTATGATGGTCAAATCGCGTTAGGCGTCACACCAACGATCTCTATCCGCCAGCTTGATGTGACCACGCCCGGAGACCCGGTGAACGCCAGTGTCAGCGCTACCAGCGTGGCCTATATCAAAGCGTCCGGAAGCTTTGCCCAGGTCAATTTAAGCCATGATGCCAATCTGCAGCTGACGGAATCCGATGCGAGTCTGATCTACGTTGAGCAGGGGGCGAAACTGGACAACAGCGGGACGCTCAGCACCCTGCGTAATCTCTCCAACCCTGGTTCGAATGTGATCAGTGCCGCCTCCGGTGCGTCAGTTCACAATGCCAGCAGCGGCGTCATCTATGTTAACGATGATCTGGCTGCCGGTGCGGTGCTCGGCGAGACTAACACCCAGTACGGTTCGGGGGTGGGGATTTACGCCGTGGATGCGTCGGTCGTCAATGACGGGGTCATCAATATCGCGCCGCAGGGGTCGCATAGCCGAAGTGTCGGTCTGATACTCGATGGCAGCAGCAACGCCCGCAATAACGGCAATATTAATCTGGCGACGATCGATCAACCCGTGGGGGTGCGTGGCTATGAGGATATCGGTGCCATGGTGGGCGGAAACAGCACGCTCACCAATGCGGGCCTTATCTATGTCGGGCGCAGCGCACAAACCTCCTTGTCCGACTCCGCCAAAGCCACCAGCATCATCAATCCCGGCGCCATTGCCGTGTCGGTGAGTGATCACGGCACATTTGAGAATGCGGTGGGTGGCATGATCAATCTGGGAGGGAAAACGCAGGGCGCAACCGCCATTCTGGCGAGCGGCGCGGATGCTGTGGTCGATCAGAAGGGCATGATTAACCTTTCCTATAACGCTATCGGTGGCAAACCGGTGGCGCAAAGTATCGCGATGGATGTGACCGGCGGTGCCACCCAGGTCAACAACAGCGGCACCATCAATATGATGGGGATTAATGGCGTCGGGCTCAACGTGCGGGCCGGCAGCCATGCGACCAACAGCGGCACCATCTTTGTGACGGAAGGGGTGGATGCCGCCACCAAAACGGCGAACTACGGTATTCAGTCTCAGGGGCAAGGTGCGGTGGCGACGGTGACCGGGGCAGTAAAACTGACCGGTAACGGCGCGATTGGTGTGTATGTCAAAGACGGCGGCGCGGTTGATGTCGATGGCGACGGCGTGAGATTTATGAGCGGGGTCAAACAGACCGGCTTCCTTATCTACGGTAAAGGTTCTGCCGTCAGCGTGCAGAACTCCTTTCAGGATGTCTCGACGCAGGATTCCACGCTCTACCGCATCGACGGTGGCGCGAGTTACGGCTCCCTCGGCGCAACCTTAACGGGCAGCGGCCAGAACAGCACTATCCTTCTGGCGACAGGAAAAGACAGCAGCATCGACGCCACCGGCATGAATCTGATTGCCAGCGGCCGGGATGCCACGGCGGTCAGGGTCGAAGGCGGTGCCTATGGCAAAATTGACGCCACAACGGATATTGATCTGACCGGTGTCGGTTCCCTTGCCGGCAGCGTTCAGGGCGCGTCGACCACCATTTATGGCGACACGGACACGACGGGCGCCTCGGTGCTCGACAGCTATGCCACCCTGCGCACCTCCGGCGGCGTGGCCGCGGGTGCAATGGGATATAAAGTCGCGACCGGCGGTACGCTTAATCACCACGGTATCGTGACCCTCACTGCGGCGGACAGCGTCGGCGTTGAAATCAACGGCGGCAGCATGAATAACGACAGCAAAATTACGGTGAGCGGCACGGCGGTCGATATCATCGGCGCGAATTCCGTGGTGAATAATACCGGCGCGACCACCGCCATAAACGGCACGGCGGCATATCGGTTGTCTGACGGCGCGTCGCTGGCGCTCAGCGGTTCCGGCTCGACCAACGCGGCAGGCACGGCGCACGGTATTCTGCTCGATACCGGTGCGGTTGGTCTGATCGTCAACGGCGCCACCATCAATATGGCGGCGTCAGGTTTCGGAAACGGCATCGAAAACAAAGCTGAAATCAGCGGCATTCAGCTGCTCAATACCACTCTCAACGTGGGACGAGGCGCGGGTGTGCGCACGGCCGCCTCTCTGGCACAGACCAACAGTGGCACCATTAACGTCAACGGGACGGGCACCGGTCTTCTGCTGGAAAATGCCGATGGATCCGCGTCGGCGGCAGATTACGACATGTCCAAATCGCAGGGGCTGGTGATCAATATCAACAGCGCTGACGGCAGCGGCATGACCACCAATACCTCCGGCAACATCAAATCCGGGGTCAGTATTCATGTTAACGATGTCGCCGGAGGATCCGCGCTGGTGGTGAATGGTGGCACGCCGCGCGTCGAGCAGTCCGGGAACATCATTTCCGCGTCGGCGGCTCAGATGGTGGATATCAATAACGGCCACACCACGGCCTTCAGCAACAGCGGAAGTATCCTCTCCCGTGCGGCAAACGGCGTGGTCATGAACATTGACAAGCAGGCGGTAGACTTTACTAACGCCGCGGGCGGCAGCCTCTCGGGCGCCGTCAACCTGCTGGAGGGTAACAATACCGTGACGCTGGCGCATGGCAGTCAGGCGGCCTCCGTCTTTACCACCGGCACCGGCGATGATCAGTTCAACCTGCAAGACATTACCGCGAACGAAAACGCCACCTTGTTCGACGTGCTGGATGGCGGGCAGGGCAACGATGCGCTGAACCTGAATCATTCGGTCTATACCCTCCCGGATTCATCAAAAATCAAGGGGATAGAGAATGTGTATCTGGCTGACCGTTCCCGCTTTACTCTCGACCATGCATCGCTCGATTTAACGGCTGCCGGCTCCGCCTGGAATATTGACAGCACCAGCCAGCTCATCATCACTGACGACAAGGCCATGAATTTTGCCAGCCATCTGGCCGGCACCGGTCTGGTGACCGTGGATTTGGGCAGTGATGCCAATGCCTTTGCCTTTACCGCCAACAATGCGACAGACCGTTTTACCGGAAAGGTTGAATTGACTCACAGCCAGTTTGTTCTGGATGGCACCACCACGCAAAACAATCAGGCGCTGTCCGATGCCACCCTGGGTCTGGGCAACGCCAGCATAACGGTTGTCTCGAAAGGGTTGCAGCAGATCGGCAGCCTGTCTTTTGATGGCGGCATGATGAACGTCGATACCGATACTCTGGGACGCAGCCGGTCGGAAGCTTTCCTGATGACCAGCAACGATTTGAATATCGGCGGAAGAGGCGTGGTGAAGGTGTTAACCAATGACGTGATGAACGCGCGGGCATTGCCACCTGACACGCTGGCGTTAACGATGCAGGATGACGCCAATCCGATCCTGAAACTGGCCGGCAGCCTTGGCACGGTCAGCGGCTACGGCTCTAATCTGGATCTGCTGAAAGCAGACGGCACCACCATGAGCGATCCGACCTATTCAGATGTCATTCAAAAAGGGCAGGTGGCCGCCAACGCGACCTTTGATTTTGGGCTGACGTCCGGTGCGTCCGACGACGGTCTGTATATCAACTACGGTCTGAAAAAACTGAACCTGGTGACGTCGGGTGCGGATGCGCTGGTGATCAACGCTAACGGCGCGAGCGGTGCCAGTGCTGACCTCGCAGCCCGCGTGACCGGCGGCGGTGACCTGACGATTGCCGCAGGATCCGGCCACACTGTCTCGCTCTCCAACATGCGCAATGATTATACCGGCGTGACGTTTGTGCACAGCGGTACGTTGCGGGCGGAAAGCGACAATATTCTCGGCAACACCAGCGAACTGCGTCAGGCTGGCGACGCCAGGGTGGATCTGAACGGTTACTCGCAGACTGCCGGCAGGCTCAATACCGACGCCGGTGCGGTCACGGATTTCAACGGCGGCAGCCTGACGACGCTCAATGGCGGCACCGTCAGCGGGGCGCTGACCGGCGCCGGTGAACTGATCGTAAACAACGGCATTCTGACGGTCAGCACCGCCAATGCAGGCATGACGGCGTCGACCACCCTCCGTCAGGGTGCCGAAGTGGCGATCAATGAGACGAGCGGCATCGGCAGCGGAGATATCTTCAACAGCGGCCTCCTGTCGCTGAACGGTGCGCAGGGCGTGATGGCTAACAACATCACCGGCAGCGGCGATCTGCATAAAAACGGCGCGGGTCTGGTGGCGCTGACCAGGGCTTCTGCGCAGTACACCGGCCACACGGACATCACCGGCGGCGGCCTGCAACTGGGCGACAGCGCGACGAACGTCCTGCTCGCCTCGGATACCGTCAATGTGGCGCAGGGTGCCGCTTTCGGTGGCTTCGGCGGTACCGCCGGGGATGTGAACAACGCGGGCGCGTTCAGCCTGGGCGATCTCTCTTCCCCGCTGACAGGCGATCCTCAGACCTTCACGGTCGGCAACAACCTGACTAACAGCGGTTTCATCACTCTCAGCCAGCCGGGCACATCGACTGCGGGCAATATCCTGCAGGTGAAAGGCGACTACACCGGCAACGGCGGCACGCTGCGCCTTAACACTCAGCTGGGCGATGACGACTCTCTGACCGACAAAATAGTGATAGAGGGAAGCACGCGCGGCACCACCAGGGTGTCAGTGAGCAATGCGGGCGGCCACGGGGCCTCTGCGATTAACGGCATCGAAATCATCTCCGTGGGCGGCAGTTCTGACGGCGAGTTCACCAAACAGGGCCGCATTGTGGCGGGCGCTTACGACTACGATCTGGTGAAAAAAGGCGGTAACTGGTATCTGACCAACAACGGGGAAGTGCCGGATAACGCTGACAATGCCGCAGGTGGCGATACCCCGTTCAGCGGAGGCGACGCGGCGGATAACGCAGCAAGTCTTCAGCCGGCCGCGAATATCCGCCCGGAAGCCAAAGCCTACGCCAGCAATCTGGCCGCCGCCAACAACATGTTCAGCATGACGCTGCACGATCGTCTTGGCGAAACCCATTACGTCGATCCTTTCACCGGAGAGGAAAAAGTCACCAGCCTGTGGCTGCGCCAGATCGGTGGGCATCAGCGATCTCATGACGACAGCGGCCAGAACAACACCCAGGCAAACCGTTATGTCGCGCAACTGGGCGGGGATATCGCTCAGTGGAGCCGCAGCGGCGAAGATCGTTATCACTTTGGGGTGATGGGCGGCTATGCCAGCCAGCACAGTAACACCCGAAACCATCGCACCGGTTACAGCGCGGATGGCTCGGTTCACGGCTATAGCGCGGGCATCTACGGCACCTGGTTTGAAAACAACGACGAGAAGACCGGTGGCTATGTCGACAGCTGGGCGTTGTACAACCGGTTTGATAATGGCGTATCGACGAAAGACGTCGGTTCGGAAAGCTACCGCTCCGGCGGTGTTACGGCGTCCGTCGAGAGCGGTTACACCTGGAAAACCGGTGAAAAGAACGAGCACGAAAGCTACTACTTACAGCCGCAGGCACAACTGACGTGGATGGGAGTGAAAGCAGACGATCATCAGGAAGCCAACGGCACCCACGTGCAATCAACCGGCGACGGTAATCTCCAGCTTCGTCTGGGTATGCGTGCCTTTATCAAAAGCATGGATGCAAAAAGTCAGGACGGAAAGGATCGGGTCTTCGAGCCTTTTGTGGAAGTGAACTGGCTGCATAACACCCATGATTTTGGCGCAAGCCTTGACGGCGTGAACGTGAAAGAGGCGGGCGCGCGTAACGTCGGGGAGCTCAAAACCGGTGTGGAAGCAAAACTGAACGACACCGTGAATCTGTGGGTGGATGTCGCCCAGCAAATCGGTGACGAAGGCTACAGCGACACGCGGGCCATCGTCGGTGTTAAAGCAAACTTTAAATAATGTATGCCCTTCAATTTCAGCGAAGGGTGAATCTGAGAATACTAAAATGAAACAACAAACGTTACTGATTATCGCCGCCACCCTCGCGGTCAGCAGCCTGGCGGGATGCGATCAAAAAGAGGCACCTGCCAACGATATTGCCGTGGTGAATATTGCGCAGGTACTGAGGGATTCTCAGGCAGGCAAACAGGAGGCCGAACATGATAAGCAGGTGCAGGCATTGCTGCTTAACGTGTATGACGATGCCAGTTCGAAATATGCGCGCCTTCCCGCTGCCGGGCAGCAAAAAAGTCGGGATGCCGATGCCGATACGCTGAACAATCAGTGGCGGGCTGAAAAGAATGCGGCACGACAGGTCAGCCTGAACGCCATAACCAAGGTGGTCGATGCCTACAGACAGGAGAAAAAACTGCGGCTGGTGATCGACAGCCAGACGGTGATCTCCCGGGATGATAACGCGGACATCACGGCAGACATCATTTCCCGCCTCGATCAAACCGAAGTGGATTACGGGCCGTTGCCGGTCATCTCGGTGAAAACCCCGGCGGAGGCACCGGTGAAACCGGAGACACCGAAAACACGCAAAACGCACAAATAACGTCCATTATCCTTTTCAGATAATTATCACGGGCACTGTTATAAATGCCGGAAAATTAACGCGTTCTTTTATTATTAAAAATAATCATCGTCTAAATGAATAACGAGTTATTGAGTGGTCAGGATTATTATATATAATTCAGGCCATTTCTTTCGCAACGTGCCAATTAATTTGTATGAATATCAAATTATATATTCATCAAGTGTATTGTTGTTATTCACAGGCGTGAATAACAGGCGCGGCAGATAAACTTTCATTATGGTGAAACTTATAGCGGATGATTATTAATAGTAAAAGGATTGAGTTGAAATGGATAAGAAGTTTGAAAAGGCGTTAATGCCTCATTTATTAGCCGCTGTGAAGTATGCACGTTCAAGATTACCCCTTAAGGCCACCAATAAAATTTACACCGATAAACGGATGGTGAGCCAGATGATGCCTAAAGATCCTAAGCGCTGGAGTTTGCATACGGCAGAAGCGGATGAAATAAGAACAAAGAATATTCGTGCCTTGCGCGCGCTGAAATTAGCGCCACGGGAAACCGCGAACAAGCTTGAGCATGATTACATCAACAGAATCCCCCATGCGGGTAACTGCGGTGAAAACGCCATTCTTGCTTATTATTACCTGTTAGACAGGGCCCAGCGCCTGGACAGCGCTGCCAAAACGGAAGTGCAAATCATGAGGGTTTACCTGCCCGCGCCAGTCGATCACGCCTTCGTGCTGATCGGTACCCGGCCAGCAGGGTACTCCAGGCTGTTACTGGAAAATACGCTGGTCTGCGACCCCTGGACTAAAATTGTCTGCCGGCTGGAGGATTTCGACAAACTCTGGCGATTAAAAATGGAAAAGTGGTCATCCAGGGGATTAGCGGGACTTTGTGGTGAAGGATATTACAGTCACCACGGAGACAGCTGTTCTCTTAATACGGTCAGGATAGGGAAATTACAGGTAGATCAGGAGCGGAATGAATCAAGATATTCCGCGGGGCAGCATTCACTGGTCGATGGTCAGTCTTTCCGCTAAATACATTATTATTATTTATCAGTTTATGGCTGTTTAAAAATACCGGGCGATGGAATGGCATTAATAGATATTCACCCTGTGAATAATAATGGCTACATATTTATCAATGTGCCGTGTTAATGCCCCCAGAGGTCCGTTATCCGCAATGGAAGCGCCGTGCTTCCATTGCGGGATATTTTTTACAGCGGCAAGACATCCAGCGGTTTCACTTCCCTTAACACGAAGGATGTCTGCATTTCTTTAATCCCCGGTAAGCGCCGCACCACTTCCATCGCGAAAGTGGAAAAACTGTCGAGATCTTTTGCGGCCACCTGCAACAGAAAATCGGCATCTCCGGCAATCGCATAGCAGGCAATCACCGACGGCAGCGCGCCGACCTGCTGCTCGAACCGCTGCGCATCTTCCTCACTGTGACTGTCGATTTTTACCCGGATAAAGGCCAGCAGCCCGAGGCCGACGGCTTTACGGTCAATCTTTGCCTGATAACCGGCGATCACGCCGCTCTCTTCCAGTTGCTTCACGCGTCGCCAGCAGGGTGACGCGGCCATGCCGACTTTTTCTGCCAGCTCCTGATTGGTCATCCTCCCGCTTTGCTGAAGTTGCTTAAGAATGCGAAGGTCTGCCGGTAAAATTTCAGATGGTGACATAATCTGCCTGTTATACGGTTTTTCGGGAAAAAGTTAACCAGATTAGGGCATTTTCTGCCGATAAAAGAAAGCACCTTTCAGCGCCAGATCGTTATGCTTGGTGTTAACGCTGAAAACGAAAAGGGCTCAAAAATGACAGACACCATCCGGCTTGCGATTATCCTCAATCCTGAACTTCCGCCGGGATTACTGGCGAACACGGCGGGGGCAATCGGTATAGGGCTGGCTGCGAAATTCCCGATGCTGGCGGGCAATGCCCTGACGGATGCGAAGGGCGCGACCATCGATGTCAGCTCAAAATACCCGGTGCCGGTATTGCAGGGAACGCCGGATCACATTAAAGCGCTGATGTTTAAGGCGCTGGATGCGCAGGGCGAGCGCGGGGTGGTGGCCTTCCCGGCTTTTGCCAGGGCGCTGCATGCGTTTGCCGACTACGAGAACCTTTTCCCGCTGCGCGATTTGCATGATGAAATCATCGACGGTTTGGGGCTGGTGGGGCCGGAAAAATGGATTAAATCCCTGACCGGAAATCTGAAACTGCTGCGCTAAACGGCGCGCCGCGAAAACCACGTCCCTCTGTTGACCCGTTATCGCGCGGGTCAGTCACATCAAAAATTCTTCTTTAACCTAAATCCTCTGCCCTTTACATGACACTTTCTCACCTGTTGCACTTTATATAGTTACATAAGGTGATATTTCTCCTAATCATTATAACGATCATTAATTAATTCTCCTTTCCTGCCGATAACGCAAAGGCATTGCGTAACACCTGCATATTTAAACAATAATGGAGAGTCATTTGTTATGAAAAGGTTACTAAATAGTTTTGAAAACGTCAGGGTAGGGAAGAAACTCGCACTGGGTTTCGGGCTTGTTTTGTTGCTCAGCGTCGCGGTAGCGGTGTGTGGCATTAAAAACCTTAATGATATCTCCGTTCGTGCGGAGAAAATCAGCCAGCTGAAAGCCATTACCGATCAGTTTGCTCTGGCAAGAGATGCGCGGATGCAGTACGTCAAAACGCATGACGAAAAGTTTATCGCCGCCAATGAAGAGAGCTTAAAACGGGTAGACGAAAAGATCGCCAGTTTGCAGACCTACCCGTGGCGTGGCGAACAGTTGCAGATGCTGCAAACGTTGCCGGGCGCGATGCAGGGTTATCGCGAAAAGCGTGCGGAAACGGTCAGCGAAACCCGCAAGCGTGAAAGCATTGTCGGGGCGCTGGTGCTGACCCGAGAAGAAGCTGACGTCACGCGTCTGGCGCAGTCTTACACTCAGGATCCTGCCACCGTGGGCACCGCCAATGCGCTGAATGAAATCAGTAAACACCTCACCGGGGTGGCCGTACGCGTTAAACTGCTTGAGTTGCAAAATACCGAAGAGGCCCAGCAGGCATTAGTCGGATTCATCGCTGAATCGATTCAACTTATGGACGCCATCAAACCGCAACTCAGCGCGGCAGATGTGAATGCACTGACCGAGGTTGAGCGTTCAGTGACCGGTAAACAGGAAAGCGCGCAGGCGTATCTGGCGTCTTATCTTGCGGAAGAGCAGGCGACTAAAGAGCTGGCGAAATCGGGCGCGGTGCTGACAACGGCGAGCAGTTCGCTGTTTCAGGAAGAGCTGAAAGCCACGCATTCAGATATCAATCAGGCAATTTTATGGATGTCGCTGATCACTGTGGCTGCCATTTTGCTGAGCATGGCTACCGCGTTCATCATCACCCGTCAGATCACCACGCCGTTGTCCGCGACATTACGCGTGGCCCAGCAGATTGCCCGTGGCGATCTCAGAGCGGATCTGCATACATCGCGCCGCGATGAACTGGGTGAGCTGATGCAGGCGGTGGGCGAGATGAACGACGATCTTCGCCGCATTATCGGGGATATTCGCAGCGGTGTGTCGCAGGTCAGCCATGCTTCGGCCGAAATCGCGGCGGGAAACAATGATTTGTCTGCGCGTACCGAAGAGCAGGCTGCGGCGCTGGAAGAAACGGCGGCCAGCATGGAGCAGTTAACCGCCACGGTGAAGCAGAACGTCGACAATATTCATCACTCCAGCCAGCTGGCGCGCGCCACGTCTGAAACGGCGAACAAGGGCGGCAAACTGGTTAATCATGTGGTGAAAACCATGAATGAGATCACCGCCAGTTCCGGCAAGATTGCGGAGATCACCACGGTTATCAACAGCATTGCCTTCCAGACCAACATTCTGGCGCTGAACGCTGCGGTAGAAGCGGCGCGTGCCGGTGAACAGGGGCGGGGTTTTGCGGTGGTTGCCAGCGAAGTGAGAAGCCTCGCGCAGCGCAGCGCACAGGCGGCGAAAGAGATTGATGAACTGATTGGCGAATCCGTCGAGCGCATCAGCGCCGGGTCTGAGCTGGTCGAGCAGGCCGGTGCCACCATGCATGACATCGTGACGTCTGTCGGCAATGTCACTGAAATCCTGAATGAAATTGCTCAGGCGTCGGATGAACAGAACCGGGGTATTTCGCAGGTGGGGGAAGCGATTGTCGAAATGGACAACGTGACTCAGCAAAACGCCGCGCTGGTGGAAGAGTCTTCTGCCGCAGCCAATGCCTTACGCGATCAGGCGCAAAGCCTGGCGGGTTCCGTTTCACGTTTTGTCACTGAGTAATCACTGTGATGCTCACTGCGCCAGGGCGGCACAGTGAGCATTTTTACTTCAACGGCGGGCGATCAGCTGGTCGTTTTTAACTGCGGATAGCGCCGGAAAATCGTCAGGCACCAGACAAACGCGATACATCCCAGCACGCCACCGGCGTAACCGACGTTGCTCATTTCCAGATGCAAACTCACCTGATTGCCTAACAGCGCGCCCGCGCCGATGCCGATATTGTAGATACCCGACAGCAGGGACATCGACACGTCGGTGGCGTCGGACGCCAGCGCCAGTACGCGCACCTGCAAGGCCAGGCCGATAATCATCATGGCCAGCCCCCACACCACGCACAACACAGAAATGCTGATCGGGTTCATCACCGCCACAAACAACAGCAACATACTGAGCGTCACCATCAGGATCGGGCCGCTGAGCATCGCTGCCGGGAAGCGGTTGCCGAACATGCTGAAAATGATGCTGCCAAAGATACCCGCGCCACCAAAAATCAGCAGCAGGAAGGTGGTGAAGTTTTCACCCATATTGGCGACGGTCTGAATAAACGGCTCGATGTAGCTGTAGGCCGTGTAGTGAGCGGTCACTATCAATGCAGTCAGAACATACATGCCGACCAGCGCCGGGCGGCGGAACAGCATCGGCACACTTTTCAGTGAACCGGTATGTTCGCTTGGCAGCGGTGGCAGCAGTTTGATCAGGCAAATCAGCGTCAGCAGCGCAACCACGCCGATGCTCATAAAGGTGGTACGCCAGCCGAGATACTGACCAATGATGCGCCCGAGCGGCAAGCCCAGCACCATCGCCAGCGCCGTACCGGTGGCTAACATACTGAGCGCCTGCGTTTTTTTACCCGGAGGGGCGACGCGAATGGCCAGCGAGGCGGTAATCGACCAGAAAATCGCGTGGGAAAGGGCGATACCGACGCGGGAGGCGACGAGGCTCCAGAAATCCCAGGCCACCACCGATAACACGTGGCTGACGATAAACAGGCTAAATATAAAGATCAGCAAGCGTTTTCGCTCAACCTGCCGGGTCAGCAGCATCAGCGGCAGCGACATCAGCGCCACCACCCAGGCGTAGATGGTGAGCATCAGGCCGACCTGCGCCGTCTTCATATTGAAACTGGCGGCGATGTCGGAAAGTAATCCGACCGGCACAAATTCGGTGGTATTGAAGATAAAGGCGGCGATCGCCAGCATCACAACGCGAAGCCATGCTGTCCTGCGCGAAACGGTATCTGATTGCATTGAAATTGATAACTTATTAGAAGGTGTAAAGACCAGGCTCTCTGCAACAGGAAGCCTTTTGAACGCATAGTGTGTTTTATTTGTTCTAAAAATGGAACAGAAAACTGGCCTAACAGATAAATGTTTGAGGGACAATTTTCATGGCGGAAAGTGAGAGGCAGATCACCTGACGACGTCAAACAGCGCCATCAAGGGTGCCAGCACCAGTGCCAGGGTTCGCAGATGAATCCCCACGGATTATTCAGCGGGAAGGACATCACAAAACCGAAGCGGGCGGCATTGGCCTGTAACCAGACAAACGCGCCGGTTTCGCCAAACACGCCGGTCACTTCGTCGCAGCCGGGCGTATTGATGTCCACGGCACGGCCGGTGTGATGCTCGCTGCATCCGGGCGGTGCCAGAGACGTGAAGAAATCTTGCGGGGTAATGCCGGCTTGCTGTTTGGCGCGGATAAGCTCTGCCTGATACGCCAGGCTGCGGTACGCCGAGACCAGATAAATGCCCACGCCGTCAGCGGCTGCCTGCTGTTGCATGGCGCGCCATGCCTGAGCAGCGGGGGATATCAGGCGGTAAACCTTACCGGTGTCCGCATTCATTTCTGCGTCCACCAGTAAGTGCTCACTTACCTCTTCGAAGTAGGGCAGCGTGCGGTGCGCGATCACCTGCGGGTCAATATTCAGGTCACGCAGCCTCTGCAGAGTCTGCGCTTTCAGCACCGCCTGATTCATGCCTCTTCTTTACCTTTGCGCGTCATGGCGTCGGTCATTGCCCGTGCAGAACTGCGCATGGAGTGTTTATAGCGCGAGGCCGCCGACACCAGCGCCTTCAGCAATTGTGTATCCTGCTGATGTTGCTGATATTCAGGGTGCCACTGCACGCCGAGACAGAAATCATAGCCTTCGCATTCAATGCCTTCGATCACCCCGTCCGGCGCGTACGCGTTGACGATGCAGCCTGGCCCGACAGATTTCACGGCCTGGTGATGCGAGCTGTTGACCTCATAATGCGTGCTTTCAACACAGCGGCTCAGCAGCGACCCTTCGGCGATCTGCACCGGATGACGGGCGCGCTTTTTGCCACCGGCATTTTCGGTGTCCACGGTGGTGCTGTGTTCAAGGGCGTCGGGGAGTGCGTCGGGAATGTGCTGATGCAGCGTGCCGCCGGTTAATACGGCCAGCAGTTGCTGACCGCCGCAGATGCCCAGAAGGGGCAGATTGCGCTGCATGGCGCCTTTCACGATAGCTTGTTCGAACCGGGTGCGGGCCGGTTTCAGGCGCACCTGATCGCTGTTTTGCTGTTCGTTGAACAGCTCAGGGGGAACATCAAACGCGCCGCCGGTGACGACAATCCCGTCGCAAAGCGCGAGATATTCATCCGCCAGATCGGCGTGATGTGGCAAGGCCAGCGGCACTGCGCCCAGCGCTGCCAGACTCTCCATGTAGTTCTGGCGCAGGGCGTACCACGGGAAATCGGCGTAACCACCGGCTTCCTCGCTGTCGAGTGTGACACCGATAACCGGTCTGGATTGAAATTTAGTATGCATGAGCTCCAGCCATGAGTATGAAGATGAATAACAACCAGAAAATTAACCATATCAAGGGGGGCGTAGCTCAAACAATATAAATTATCAATAGATGCAATTTTCAGGATTTAGCTCTGGTTTTTTAAACCCTTCGGGGGATATGCGCAGGTGTTTTTTGGGCCAAACCGGCGTTTTCCTGACAAAATTCCGGCCTTCGCTGACAGTTCCTGATAATTTTCTGTCGTCTTCTTCAACATTCATTCTCATTTAGTCCTTAACATTACCTGCCTCAAAAGGATAAATTAGCAGGTATAATTCATCCGGTTGATTGAAATACTCATTCTTAATTACTCACAAAATCTTTACGTTGTCCTAAAAACAGCCAACCGCGTTTTTCAGGGATAATGGCTTTTTGACGAATAATAAAAAACTCTGGTTGAAGGTCATTTTTCAGCTGTTTTCTCCTCATCAATACTGCGAAATCAAGAAATTTATGCTGCCGACTGCCTCATCTCGTTCCAAAAAACGCACATTTGTGTGGGTTATCATTGCCATCATCGTTGCGGCGATCCTGGTCTGGTTCTTTGCTTTCCATCAGGGCTCCTCTGACCCGGCCGGGAAAAAAGGCGCGGGGCGTGGCGGTATGCGCGCCATGCGCGGCCAGATGATGATGGGCATGGACACGCCGGTGCAGGCGGGAAAAGCCACCCAGGCGGATGTGCCGGTCTATTTACGTGCGCTGGGTACGGTGGTGGCGAACGCCACGGTGACGGTCACCAGCCGGGTCGATGGTCAGCTGATGAAGGTGTATTTCACCGAAGGGCAAAAAGTGGAGCAGGGGCAGTTGCTGGCGCAGATTGATCCGCGCAGCTATCAGGCGACCCTCGAGCAGTATCAGGGCTCGCTGGCGCAAAATCAGGCGCTGTCGAGAAGTGCCGAGCTGACGCTGGCGCGTTACCGCAAACTCTATGCGCAGGACTCCTTAGCCCGTCAGGATCTTGAAAGCCAGATTGCCACCGCCGGGCAGTACGCCGGGGCGATGAAAGCCGATCAGGCGCAAATTGACGCCGCCAAACTGAACCTCGAATTTGCCAAAATCACCGCGCCGGTCAGCGGCCACGTGGGCTTGCGTCTGGTCGATCCGGGCAACATGGTCACCAGCAGTTCCACCACCGGCATTGTGACGATCACCCAGACTCAGCCGATTGCCGTCACGTTCAGCGTGCCGCAGAGCAATCTGCAAACCCTGCTCAAAGCCTTACGCGGCGGCAATCAGTTGCCGACCACGGCCTTCAATCAGGACGGCAGCGAGGTGCTGGATCAGGGCAAACTGCAATTTATCAGTAACGAAATTGATTCCAGCACCGGCAGCATTAAGCTGAAAGCGCTGTTTAACAATGCGGATGAAAAACTGTATCCGAACCAGTTTGTGAACGCCCGCCTGCAGGTGTCCACGCTCAAAGACGCCACGGTAGTTCCTGCGGCGGCGGTGCAACTGAGCAGCGACGGCGATTTCGTTTACGTGATCAAAGCAGATAACACCATCGAACGGCGCGCCGTGAAATCCGGCCCGGACTTTGGTGACAATCAGGTTGCCATTTTATCCGGCGTGAAGCCGGGCGAGCAGGTGGTCACCACCGGGATTGACCGCCTGACCAACGGCGCGAAAGTGCAAATTGTGACCGCCAATACCGAAGACGCCGCCGCCGCCGGTTCGTCGAAAGCGCGCGAACAGGGCGCAGGCGTTGATAAAGCCACGACCGGTAAAGACAGCGGGCCGAAATGAATCCTTCACGCCTCTTTATCCAGCGGCCTGTCGCCACCATTCTGCTGATGGTCGCCGTGCTGTTGTCGGGCATTTTTGCCTACAACATGCTCTCGACCTCCGCGCTGCCGCAGGTTGATTACCCGACCATTCAGGTCACCACCCTCTATCCGGGTGCCAGCCCGGATGTGATGGCGTCCGGCATTACCGCGCCGCTGGAGCGTCAGCTCGGGCAGATGGCCGGCTTAAGCCAGATGTATTCCACCAGCGCCAGCGGCTCGTCGATCATCACGCTGAAATTCTCGCTGGATCTCTCGCTCGACGTCGCCGAGCAGGAAGTGCAGGCCGCGATCAACGCCGCCGACAGCCTGCTGCCGAATGATTTACCGAATCCGCCAACCTACAAAAAGGTTAACCCGGCGGATGCCGCCGTGCTGACGCTGGCCGTGACCTCCGAATCACTGCCGCTGACCAAAGTGCAGGATCTGGTGAACACCCGCGTGGCGCTGAAATTGTCGCAAATCTCCGGCGTCGGCATGGTGACGCTGGCGGGCGGACATCAGCCTGCGATCCGCGTTCAGGTCGATCCGCGCAAGCTGGCCGCACACAATCTGACGCTCGAAACCATTAACACGCTGATCGGCAACAGTAACGTCAACGGATCGAAAGGCGGTTTCGACGGCCCGCATCACTCGATCACCATTGATGCCAACGATCAGCTGCGTACGGCGGCGGAATACGCCAACCTGATTGTCACTTACGAAAACGGCGCAGCGCTGCGATTACGTGATATCGCCACGCTGTCCGAAGCCCCGGAAAACCAGTACCTGTCGGCGTGGGCCAATAAAGAACCGGCGATCATTATCAGCGTTCAGCGCCAGCCGGGTGCCAACGTGATCCAGGTCGTGGATGCCATCAAGGCTCAGTTACCGAAGTTGCAGGCCGCGCTGCCGGAATCAGTCAAAGTCAGTATTCTCTCAGACCGTACCCAGACCATTCGCGCCTCGATAAGTGACGTGCAGTTCGAGCTGCTGCTGTCGATCGCGCTGGTGGTGATGGTCACTTTCCTGTTCCTGCGCAACGTCGCGGCGACGCTTATCCCAAGCGTGGCGGTGCCGCTGTCGCTTATCGGCACGTTCGGCGTGATGTATCTGTGTGGTTTCAGTCTGAACAACCTTTCGCTGATGGCGCTGACCATCGCCACCGGCTTTGTTATTGATGACGCCATTGTGGTGGTGGAAAACATTTCGCGACGGCTGGAAGAGGGGGAAACCCCGATGCAGGCGGCGCTGAAAGGCTCGAAGCAAATCGGTTTCACCATTATTTCCCTGACGTTCTCGCTGATCGCGGTGCTTATCCCGCTGCTGTTTATGGGCGACGTGGTCGGGCGTTTATTCCGCGAGTTTGCCATTACCCTGGCGGTGTCGATATTGGTGTCGATGGTCGTTTCGCTGACGCTCACCCCGATGCTGTGCGCCTATTTACTGCGCCACACGCCGGAAGAAAAACAGAGCAAGTTCTACCGTAAAGGCGGTGAGTTCTTCGACAAAATGATCGCCGGTTATGACCGGATGCTGATCGTGGTGCTCAATCACCAGCGGATCACATTACTGGTCGCCGCCGCCACGTTGGTGTTCACCGCGCTGCTGTATGTGATTGTGCCGAAAGGCTTCTTCCCGTCGCAGGACACCGGGATGATCCAGGGCATCACCCAGGCGTCGCAGGATGTTTCCTTCAGTGAAATGGGGCGCCGTCAGCAATTGCTCGCTGCCGCCATTTTGAAAGATCCGGACGTGGAAAGCGTTGCATCCACCATCGGCGTGGATGGCAATAACACCAGCCTGAACAGTGGCCGTTTGCAGATAAGCCTGAAATCTTTTGACCAGCGCAGCGAACGTGCGCCCGCGATTATCGAGCGTCTGCGACAGGAAACCGCCGGTGTGCCGGGCATCGATCTGTATCTGCAAGCCTCGCAGGATCTGACGGTGGACGATCAGGTGACGCCGAGCCAGTACCAGTTCACGCTGGATGATTCCGACAGCGAAAATCTGGTGGAATGGACGCCGAAACTGCTGGAAAAACTCAGTCAGCAGCCGGAGTTCAGCGACGCGGTCAGCAACCTGCAAAATCAGGGGCAGATCGCCTACGTCGAGCTGGATCGCGATGCCGCCGCCCGTTACGGCATCACCGCGTCGGACGTCGATACCGCGTTGTACAACGCGTTCGGCCAGCGTCTGGTGTCTACCATCTTTACCCAGGCGAACCAGTACCGCGTGGTACTGGAAGTGGCGCCACAGTTCCAGCAGTCACCGGCCTCGTTTGATGACATCTATCTGGCGAGCAACGTCAGCACCTCGGCGGGAAGCACGGCGACCACCAACAGCAACGCCGCGTCCTCAACGACCACGGCGTCCGGCAGTTCAACTACCTCCACCAGCACCAGCAGTTCAACCAACGGCATGGTCAAACTGACGTCGATCGCCAAAATCCACATGCGCACCGGCGCGCTGTTGCAGGCACGCCTGAATCAGTTCCCGGCGGTGACCGTGTCGTTTAACCTCAATGACGGCTATTCGCTGGAGCAGGCGCAACAGGCGATCAAAACCACCGTTGCCGATATCGCCATGCCAGACAGTATTACGTTGCGCTATCAGGGGGCGGCGGCCTCGTTCGAAAGCGCCACCGGCAATACGCTGTGGCTGATCCTCGCCGCGCTGATGACCATGTACGTGGTGCTCGGCATTCTGTATGAGAGTTTTATTCATCCTGTGACCATTCTCTCCACGCTGCCTTCAGCGGCGGTGGGCGCGCTGCTGTCACTGATCTTTGCCGGAACGGAGTTCAGCCTGATTGCACTGATCGGGGTGATCCTGTTGATCGGCATCGTGAAAAAGAACGCCATTATGATGATCGACTTTGCGCTGGAAGCGGAGAACAAGCAGGGATTATCGCCGCGTGAGGCGATCCACCAGGCCTGTTTACTGCGTTTTCGACCGATCATGATGACCACCATGGCGGCGCTGCTTGGCGCATTGCCGCTGATGCTGGCGAGCGGATCCGGCGCTGAACTGCGCCAGCCGCTGGGGCTGGTGATCGTCGGCGGGTTGATCTTCAGCCAGATCCTGACGCTGTTCTCCACGCCGGTGATTTATCTGATGTTCGATAATCTGTCGCACCGCTTTAATCCGCGCCACCGTCGGGCTGCGCAGCGGACGGAGCACTGATGAACATCTCGCGCTTCTTCATTCTGCGTCCGGTGGCGACCCTGCTTCTGACGCTGGCTGTCCTGCTGCTCGGTTTGCTCGGTTACCGTTTGCTGCCGGTCGCACCGCTGCCGCAGGTGGATTTCCCGACCATTCTGGTCAGCGCCAGCCTGCCGGGGGCCAGCCCTGAAACCATGGCGGCAACCGTCGCCACGCCGCTGGAAAGGGCGCTCGGGCAAATCGCCGGGGTGAGCGAAATGACCTCGCGCAGCTCGCAAAGCTCCACCAGCGTTATTTTGCAATTCGATTTAGATCGCGACATCAACGGCGCGGCGCGCGACGTGCAGGCGGCGATCAACGCGTCCCGTGCGCTGCTGCCGAGCAGCATGCCGTCGCTGCCGACCTACCGTAAAGCCAACCCGTCGGATGCGCCAATCATCATGCTGGCGCTGACGTCTGCTACCCGCAGCAAAGGCGAACTTTACGACATCGCTTCCAGCCAGCTGCAACAGAAAATCGCGCAGGTGAACGGCGTCGGGCAGGTTTCCCTGGTCGGCTCCGCACTGCCGGGCGTGCGCATTGATTTACGTCCGGAAGCCGTCACCTCCTACGGCATTTCTCTCGACACCATCCGTTCGGCGATCGCCAACAGCACCAGTAACCTGCCGAAAGGCTTACTGCAAGGCTCGAACCAGTCGTGGATGATTGAAGGCAACGGCCAGCAAAGCACCGCGGCGCAGTATAAAACGCTGATCATCACCTACATCAACGGGGCGGCGATCCGTCTCAGCGACGTGGCCAACGTTTACGATTCGGTGGAAGACAAATACAACGTCGGCTATTACAACAGTACGCCGTCGGTGATGATTGGTGTGACCCGTCAGGCTGGCGCCAACATGCTGGAAACCATCGAGGCGATTAAAGCGGCACTGCCGCTGATGAAAGAAAGTCTGCCGGGCGATGTACAGCTCAACCTGGCGCTCGACCGCTCGCCGAACGTGTCGGCCTCCCTGCGCGATACCGAAATGACCCTGCTGGAAGCCACGCTGCTGGTGATCGCGGTGGTGTTTGTGTTCCTGCGTAACTGGCGTGCGGTGCTGATCCCCGCGCTGGCGCTGCCGGTTTCGTTGATCGGCACCTGCGCGGTGATGTATTTGCTCGGCTACAGTCTGGATAACCTCTCGCTGATGGCGCTGATTATCGCCACCGGTTTTGTGGTCGATGACGCCATTGTGGTACTCGAAAACATCACGCGGCACATCGAAGAAGGCATGGGGCCGGTGCGTGCGGCGATCAAAGGCGCGCAGGAAGTCAGTTTCACCGTGCTGTCGATGACGCTGTCGCTTATCGCCGTCTTTATTCCGATCCTGCTGATGGGCAGCATCGTCGGGCGTCTGTTCCGCGAATTCGCGGTGACGCTCAGCGTGTCGCTGATTATCTCCATGCTGGTGTCACTCAGCCTGACGCCTATGCTGTGCGCACGTTTCCTGAAACGTAAACCGCCGGTGGAAAAACGTCAGCCACGTATTTACCGCATGATCGAACGCGGGCTGAATAATTTGCTGGCTGCCTATTCGGCAGCGCTCGGCTGGATAATGCGCCATCAGCTGATCACGCTGGTCGGGCTGTTCCTGACGGTGTTGCTCAACTTTTATCTCTACACCGTGGTGGAAAAGGGCTTCTTCCCGGATCAGGACACCGGCATGCTGATGGGGATGCTGCGTGCGGATCAAAACACGTCGTTCCAGTCGATCCAGCCGCAGGTGCTGAAATACAGCAAGATCATTCAGGATGATCCGGCGGTCGAGGCGGTGATGAGCTCGGCGGGCAGCGGCGGATTTGGATCGCGTAATACCGCGACCTTCTTCGTGCGCCTGAAGGATTTCGACAAGCGCACCGCCAACGCCAATCAGGTCGCCAACCGTCTGATGATGGCGACGGCCAAAGTGCCGGGCTCGCAGCTGTTCCTGATGGCTGCACAGGATTTGCATATCGGCGGGCGCAGCGCGAATGCCCAATATCAGTACAGCTTACAGGCGGACGATCTTTCCCTGTTGCGCGAATGGGCGCCGAAAGTGAAAGCCGCGCTGGCCGCTTTACCGGAGCTGACCGGCGTGGATTCCGATTCGCAGACCGGCGGGCAGGAAGTGATGCTTAACATCGATCGCGATCGCGCCACGCAGCTCGGCGTGAACGTTAAAATGATCGACACGCTGCTCAATAATGCCTTCAGCCAGCGGCAGATCGCGACGATCTACAAAACGCTGAACCAGTATCACGTGGTGATGAATCTGACCTCGGATTACACCGGCAATCCCGATGTGCTTAATCAGCTGTATGTGGTGACCGATGCCGGTAAGCAGATCCCGCTTTCGGCGTTTACCTCTTTCAGCGGTGCCAACGCGCCGCTGTCGGTGGCGCATCAGGGGCAAACGGCGACCACCACCATCGCCTTCAATCTGGCCGATGGTTACGCGCTGGAACAGGCACAGGCCGCGCTGAAAACCGCGATGGCGAAAATCGGTTTACCGGACACCATTCAGGGCAGTTATGCCGGTACCGCGCAGGCATTTGAAGCCCTGAGTAAATCGATGCCGTGGCTGATCCTCGCCGCGCTGGCCGCCGTGTATATCGTGCTCGGCGTGCTGTATGAAAGCTATATTCACCCGCTGACCATTCTCTCCACGCTGCCGTCTGCCGGGCTGGGGGCGCTGCTGCTGATGCTGATGACCGGCACGCAACTGACGGTGATCGCCCTGATCGGGATCCTGCTGTTGATCGGCATTGTGAAGAAGAATGCGATCATGATGATCGACTTTGCCCTCGACGCCGAACGACGGCTCGGCCTCACGCCGCAGCAGGCGATCACTCAGGCCTGTCTGATGCGTTTTCGCCCGATCCTGATGACCACGCTGGCCGCGTTCTTCGGTGCGCTGCCACTGGCGCTCGGCAGCGGCGGTGATGCCGATCTGCGCAGCCCGCTGGGGCTGGCGATCGCGGGCGGGCTGGCACTGAGCCAGATCCTGACGTTATTCACCACGCCGGTGGTCTATCTGTATATGGATCGCGCCAGTCGCGCCACGCACCGTTTATGGGCTCGCCTGCGCCCGCACACAACGCCGCCGGAGGCCCGTTCACATGACTGAACATCACTCCCTTAACGTTAAAACGAATAACCCTGAAGCGAATCTGATGACTCTGCAAAAACCACGTTCTATGGCGTTCCGTCTTGTTCCACTGGCGCTGGCGATACTTGTCAGCGCCTGTACCGTCGGGCCGGATTACCAGCGGCCAGACGTTGCGATGCCCACGGCGTTTAAAGAAGCCAAAGGCTGGACGGCGGCAATCCCGAAAGATAACCAGAGCAAAGGCGACTGGTGGACGGTCTATCAGGATCCTGAGCTGTCGTCATTACTGAGTCAGGTGCAGATTTCCAACCAGAACGTGGCGCAGTACGCTGCGCAGTACCGTCAGGCGCAGGCGTTAGTCACCCAGGCGCGTTCAGATCTCTATCCGTCAGTAGACGCCAGCGCAGGCAGCACCCGCAGCGGAACCTCTTCGTCCGTCACCAAAAAACAGTCGGCAGAACTGAGCGCCAGCTGGGAACTGGATTTGTGGGGCAAGCTGCGCCGCTCAGCGGAAGAACAGGATGCCAGCGCGCAGGCCAGCAAGGCCGATCTGGCCGATGCCACGCTCAGCGCGCAGTCCGAACTGGCGCAGGATTACTTCCAGCTGCGCGTGATGGATCAGCAAATCGCGCTGTACCAGCGTAGCATCGACGCCTATCAGCGTTACCTGACGGTGATTCAGAATCAATATGCCGGTGGCAACACCTCACGGGCCACGCTGGCACAGGCGCAAACGCAGCTGGAAAGCACCAAAGCCTCGGCGCTCGACCTGCAATGGCAACGTGCCCAGCTGGAACACGCCATCGCCGTGCTGATCGGAAAACCGCCTGCGCAGTTCAGCCTCGCCGCGCGCGATGTCAAACTGACGCTGCCGCAGGTGCCTGATGCGCTGCCTTCGCAACTGTTGCAACGTCGCCCGGATATTGCTGCCGCCGAGCGCACCATGGCCTCGTCCAATGCCGCGGTCGGTGTCGCCACCGCCGCGTATTACCCGGATCTGACGTTAAGCGCCAGCGGCGGGTTCGCCAGCTCCGCGTTCCACAACCTGTTCTCACTGCCAAACCGCGTCTGGTCTTTGGGCCCTGAACTGAGCCAGACCGTGCTGGATTTCGGTTCCACCCGTGGCAAAGTTGCCCAGGCCGAAGCCGCGTATGACGCCGACGTGGCCGGTTATCGCCAGAGTGTGTTAACCGCGATGCAGGAAGTGGAAGATTATCTGGTGGAACTGCATACGCTGGATAACGAACTGATTGCCCGCCAGAACGCCGCCGATTCCGCCAAAGAATCCGCCCGCGTCACCTACAACCAGTATGAAGCCGGGATGATCGATTATCTCGACGTCGCCAGCACCGAAAACACCAGCCTGACTCAGCAGCAAAGCGTTTTATCACTGGTCAGCACACAGATGGTCACCAGCGTGAAGCTGATCGCCGCCCTGGGCGGTGGATGGAACGGGGATGTGGGGAAATAGGAGAATTTGAATGATCTCTGCATCACAGGCTGATTTATCAGGTTTCTGAGCAGAGACGTTCTCTTATTAAAGAACCGGAAAACGGTGATGTGGGCGGGACAATGAATAAGCGTAACCTGTGTGGATGAAAAACAGATAGACGAATGCGCTAAAAAGCTCCTTCCTTCCGAAGGAGCTTTTCCAGTTACTTCCCTGCTTTACGCGCCTTAGCCACATCACCGGCGGTCACTTCGCGGGCCTGATTTCCCCAGCTGGCGCGCAGGGTGTTGGTTAACTCTGCGGTCTGCTGGTCGGTCAGCGTCCAGCCGTAGCCTGGCATGGTGTTGGACATGTGCGCGGCGGTAACCGGCGTCTGGCCGCCGTTCAAAATCACACGCAGCAGGGTTTGCGGATTATCCGCGTTTACCGTCAGATTGCCCGCCAGCGCCGGAATCGCAGAAGCATTCCCGTCGCCCTTCACGCCGTGACAGGTCGAGCAATAACGCATAAACGTCTGCTGCCCGCCGGAAGTGACTGCCGCCAGTTTCCCCGTTTTCCCCTGTGCATCTGACTTCAGGCTCAGCAAATACACCGCCATGCTGTTGAGATCTTCCTCCGTCATAAACTGTGTGCTGTTGGTGATCACCTCGCCCATCGGCCCGCTGACGGCGTCATGCGCGTTGCGACCGGTTTTCAGCAAGGTCACCAGCTCCGGCTGGCTGATCTTCAGGCCGCGCAATGAAGGGGCGGACCAGCCATCCAGTTCGCCGCCGCTGAGAAACGCGGTGCTTTGCTGATCGACGGCTTTTTCCTGCTGCGCCCAGCCGCGCGGCGTGTGACAGGCTCCGCAGTGTCCGGCGCCCTGTACCAGATAGGCGCCCCGGTTCCATTGCGCGCTCTGATCGGCCTGAGGTTTATATTCGCCTTCTTCCAGAAAAATGCTGTTCCACACGTGTAGCGGCCAGCGGATCGACATCGGCCAGCTGATGTCGTTATCGCGATTGGCAACCGCCTGCGGCTTCACCTCTTTCATCAGGTAGTCATACAGCGCGCGCATATCCTTGTCGCTCATTTTGACGTAAGAGGTGTATGGCATTGCCGGGTACAGCGGATGACCGTCTTTGGCAATCCCCTCGCGCATCGCTTTGTCGAACGCTTCAAAGCTGTAGCCGCCGATGCCATTTTTCACATCCGGGGTGATATTGGTTGAGTAAATCTCTCCCAGCGGCGTCGCGAAACGCACGCCACCGGCGAGATCCGCGCCCTGCGACGAGGTGTGGCAGGCCGCACAATCGGCTGATTTAGCGACATATTCTCCCTCGGACATCGCCATGGCAGAGCCCGCCGTTGCCATCAGTGTGGCGAAAATCATCAGCTGTTTCATGCATTCACCTTTTTCATCGCCGTCAGTTCGTTCACTGCGCGCCACGCCTGGTCCACCGCCGAGTTGGCGTACGGGCTCCAGTCGGAATCTGAGTTGGCAATGGTGATACGCCCGACCGGCTGACGGGCGAGCTGGATGGTTTTCTGCGACTGTTCTTCGTCATCGAACATTCCGCTGAGGAAGTAGGAATAGCCGTGCGACCAGCGGTTAACGGTGATCGCCATGATGTCGCGCTGATGGTCAAAACCGGCTTCACCCAACATGCCCTGTAGCTGATCGCGGATCATTTTTTCGTGCGCGTCGAAGGAGGTGCCGAGTAACAGCGCACGACCTTTGCGTGACTGCTCGCGCGGGCTGAGGCCGCTGCCGGGCAGAGTGGGCACATACACCATGTGCAGGCCAATGGGCTGATTAGGGTCGCGCGGATGCTGATAACCGCCCATGTCCACCGGGTAATCGAGCTTCACGCGGCTGTATGGCGCGCCGGGGGAGTAAATTTCGTGGACGCCCAGTTTGATAAACGGCTGCCAGTTGCGGATCACCACTTTGGTGTACACCAGCGGCGCTTTAACATTCTCTTTCAGCGCGGCTTTTTGCGCGTCGGCAATTTCCGGGACCAGATACGGGATCATCATATTGTACCCGGCCATCACCGCCTGACCGGCACGGACGCGGTGCAACTGCGAGCCGGTCATGTAGGTCACGTCCACCGCCGGTTTGCCTTCATGCTCAATGTTGGCGACGTGCATACCGGTGCTGTTCAGGCGCAGGCGCACCGGTTGCCCGTCGCGATCCAGCTGGCTGTAATCGAATTTCGCCAGCACGATATCTTCCATGGTATTGCCCGGCGCGACCTGTGGGATCAGGTGACGCACCATCAGGCGCGCTAACCCGGCGTTACCGTCCGGGAAGTGGAAAATGTACGGCTGATCGAGATCTTCCAGCGATTCGGCATCCAGCGGCGGCAATCCCATATTTTCCAGCCCCGGCAGGGCGCAGATGCGGGCATCACTGCACGAGGTGGCATCAATGCCCACCGCCTGAAAATCATTGGTGCGCTGCTGAAAATAGCGGATCGCCATTTCGCTCAGCCCGACTTTCTCGCGCAGGAACTGCGTGTAGCTGTGGCCGTCCACCCACGCGACTTTCTCTTCCTGACTCATCCCCTGCAGATAATCTTTGGGTTCGGTATGCAGGGCGATTAGAGCCGCACGGTCGGATTCGGGCAGCGGGAAATCGCTGATGAAATCGCGGATATCGCGCCCGTTGAGGCGATCTGGCGGAATGTCATCGGCCACCGCCCGGCCAGGATCACCGCTGACAATTTTATCGACGCCGAAGTTTTTGCGGTCAAAGTACACGCCACGGCTGAGATGCAGATCCGGGTAAAACGTGGTGTCGAAGTCTTTCGCCATGGTTTCAATATCGACATTGAGCGTTTTCAGCAGACCCATCGCCACCGGGCTGAAGTTGGTGCGTGGCGACTGGAAGGATTCACTGCCGCCATAGCCGAGCAGGGTTTTATCCTCGACATGGAATTCATTACGCTTGGCGTGCCCGCCAAAATCATCATGGTTATCCAGCAACAAAATGCGCTGCTGCTTTCCGTGTTTTTCCTGCCAGAAACACGCGGCCGCCAGACCGCTGATCCCGGCACCGACGACGACCAGATCGAATTCATCTTCCACCGGTAAACTGGACGGATCGACCTTTTTGCCTTCGCGCCCGAGAATGTGCGCCGCCTCGTAAGAACCCTGATGATTCCCGCGTAACCCGGTCAGGGAAGGCGGGTAATACAACGTCTGAGCCGCCGTTTGCGGCGACGCCTTCAGCGCCTCAAACGGAGTCATTCCGGCAGTGACTGTGATCGCCACACCGTTTAAAAAATCACGACGAGTGATACCCATATTGTTTCCTTAAAATGTACTTCATCAACCCGCACGGAAGCCGCGCGGCAAAGGTCATGCGCTTAAAAATGTCTCAATGTTTTAACAATTTTAACATAAAGAGCGACTTACGAAGAGTGACGGCGGGCGCAAAATAATCAGGATGAGATTTTGACGAGCACAAAGGCAGACGGGGGACTCATAAGAGCAGCTCCGGCGAGCCTTCTTAAATAACAAACAGATTTACAACCGTTGTCGTCTCCCCGTAAAACTGTGATCCCTTTCATAAAGCTGGCCTCTATGTCTATACAACTATACATTCTATGACTTAACTCAATGAAAGCGCATTTTTTCGCCAGTGAACAGAGGGGATACAGATGATGAAACTTGGCAGCAAGATCCACGATCTGGGTAAAGCCCTGATGACGCCTATCTCGGTGATCGCCGCCGCCGGGATTTTTCTCGGGCTGGCCGCGGCGTTGCAGAACCCGTCGGTGACCGGTGAAACCTTCACCCAGATGAAAACATTGCAGCTGGTGATCGGGTTTATCCGGCAGGTATCGGGGGCGCTGTTTGCAAACCTGCCGCTGTTCTTTGCCGTCGCAACCGCGATGGGACTGGCCAATGCAGAGAAGGCCACGGCGGCCTTTTCCGCAGTGATCGGCTTTGTCGGGTTGCACGTGGGGGTTAATTACAGTCTGCTGGCGCAAAATATCACACCGGAAACAATCAGCATCGCGAAGCTGACCGCCAGAGGAATGACCGAAACCGATGCGATGATCTACGCCGCCGAATTCACCAACACGCTGGGGATTTTTACTTACAACATGAGCGTGCTGGGCGGGGTACTGGTCGGCTTAATCACCATGTGGCTGCATAACCGCTTTTATACCATCGTGTTGCCGACGGCGATCGCCTTCTTCGGCGGACGACGTTTTGTGCCGATCGTCACTATTCTGGTGCTGCCGATCGTCGGTGTGCTGATGTCGCTTATTTGGCCGACGATAGCGCAAGGGATCCAGTGGGTTGGGGAGCTCATCGGGCGTACCGGCGAAGCCGGCACCTTTATCTATGCCACCTCTGAACGCTTGCTGATCCCAACCGGGCTCCATCACATCATCAACGAAACCGTGCGCTTTACGCCGATCGGCGGGGTGACCACGGTGGATAATCAAAGCATCGTCGGTGCGCTGAATATCTTCAACGCCGCGCTGGCAAATCCGGGGATGATTTCTGACGCGGTCACGCAGCAGGCGACGCGGTTCCTGGCGCAGGGCAAAATTCCGGTGATGATGTTCGGGTTACCGGCAGCAGCGCTGGCGATGTATCACTGTGCCCGCCCGGAACATAAAGGCCGGGTGAAAGCGCTGATGCTGGCAGGCGGACTGGCCTCGTTTACCACCGGCATCACCGAACCGCTGGAATTCTGTTTTATTTTCGTCTCGCCGGTGCTGTATGTCCTGCACGCGGTGCTGACCGGCCTGTCATTCGTGCTGATGCAAATGCTGCATGTGATGATCGGTAACGTACAGGGCGGGGCGATCGATTTTCTGATCTTCGGCGTGCTCGGCGGCAGCCGGACGCACTGGTGGTATCCGCTGATCCTCGGGATGATCTACGCGCCGGTTTATTACTTCAGCTTCCGTTGGGTCATCTTACGGATGCAGGTAAAAACGCCGGGGCGTGAAGATGAAAACGACGCGGAGGAACGGGCGAAACCGGCTCAGGGCACAGGTGAAAAAACCAAAAACATTATTATCGGGCTGGGCGGTGAAGGGAATATTACCGCGGTCGATTGCTGTTTCACCCGTTTGCGGGTGAAAGTGAAGGATATGTCGCAGGTACAGGATGGCACATTGATGAAAACCGGTGCGGCAGGGGTGAAGCGGATCACCGATACCGACATACATGTGATTTACGGGCCGCAGGTCGAACAGGTTGCGAATCTGGTGAAAGCCGAGCTGTCCGGCATCGCTTAAATTTTGACTTTGGCATGGACGCTGAAGCTGTAGTTTTTCTGGTTGTAATACACGTCGGAGACTTCAAACAGTGAGCCGTCGGTGAAAGACACCACCGCGTGCGAGTGCAGGACGGGCTGATCCCGTGACAGGTTCAGCGCGAGGCGGATCTCGTTGGAGGGCAATTCGGCGGAAATATGCTTGGTGCTGCCTGAGGGCTGAAAGCCTTTCGAGCGGATATAGGCATATTTCGACGAGGTCATGGCGGCACGGGTGATGTCCGGGAAGCGGTCGCACAGCATCCAGCACTGCTCATACACGAAGGGCTCGTCCCCCAGCAGGCGCAGACGGATCATGAAATACACGTCGGTGCCTGAAGGCACGTTCAGCTCGCGGGCCACCTCTTCGCTTGCGGGAATGCGGCGAAATTCCAGCACCTGATTTTCAATCTGTTGGTTATTTTCCTGCGCCACTTCGCTGGCGGTGAGATGCCGGTCGAGGGGCAGAATGATTTTCTGCTGTTGTGGCGGCTCGACCACAAAGGTGCCGCGCCCGCGAAAACGCGCCACTCTTCCCTGACGCACCAGATAATCCACCGCTTTACGCGCCGTCATTCGCGACACGCCGTAGATCTCACACAGCGCGGCTTCCGTCGGGATCGGGTCACCAGGTTTGATATCGCCTGCGCTGATTTTTTCGGTCAGTTGCTGCTCAATTTGCAAATAAAGCGGCGTGAACGAATTCTTATCAATTTTCATCAAACCCCCGGACACGTAAGAAAAGTTGGTAATAATAATTGTATAGCGGGGTATACATTTGAACAAACCGCGTTGCTGGTTTTGTGCGCTAAACGGGGTTATGAAAGCAAAAAAAGGTTGCTGTTATCAGCAACCTTTATGCGTTCAGATACCTTGAAACGTCAGGCGTGACGGATCAATTATTCAGGTAACAGGGCGCTGGACGTGAATCCGCACGGACCGTTTTCCTGTTTTTTAAACCGCCAGCAGTGCTGATGATATTTCGCGACCGTATTGCGGTGCGCGACGCTGACCACCGAGGTTTCCGGCAGTTCGCTCAGCAGCAAGGCGTAAACCTGATGTTCGGTTTCTTCATCCATCGCGCTGGTGGCTTCATCAAGGAACAGCGTATCCGGTTTGATCAGCAGGGCGCGGGCAAACGAAAGACGCTGTTGCTCACCCGGCGACAGGCGCTGGCTCCAGTTAGCATAATCATCAAGATGATCGACCGTGGCCAGATGCGGCAGGCGGCACTGCGTGAGGACCTGTTGCAGACGCTCATCCGAATATTCGCGGCTGGCATCCGGATAACTCAGCGCATCCCTCAGCGTCCCAATGGGAATGTAGCTGCGCTGCGGCAGGAACAGATAACGCTTGCCCTGCGCCAGCGCAATATTGCCGGAACCGTAAGGCCAGATACCGGCGATGGCGCGAAGCAGCGTCGATTTACCGCAGCCGGACGGCCCGGCAATCAGCACGCGTTCACCGGGTTGCATTGCGGCAGAAACGTTGCAGAACAGCGGATTGCCATCCGGCAGATTCAGCGTCAGATTGTCGAGCTGCAGCGCATGTTGCGTGCTTTCACCGACCTTGATCCCGCGCGGCTGGGCATTCACCTGATCAATCGCTGCGTTGAAACCGGCAAGACGGTTCACCGTGGCTTTCCAGCTCGCCAAATTGTCAAAGGCGTTGATGAACCAGGATAAGGCGTCCTGAACCTGGCCGAACGCGGAGGCAATCTGCATCAGCGCACCCATCTGGATCGCACCGGAGAAATAGCGCGGCGATGCCACCAGAATCGGGAAGATGTTGGCAAACTGGGCATAGAAATTGGAGGCAATGTTCAGGCGGCGGGTTACGCGCATGATCGACCACCAGTTGGTTTTGATCGAATCAAATTTGCCGGTGAGCTGATCGTGTTCATTTTTTTCGCCGTGATACAGCGCGATAGCGTCACTGTTTTCGCGAATACGGATCAGCCCGAAACGGAAGTTTGCCTCAAACCATTCCTGATTAAAGCCTAAACGCACCAAAGGTTTACCCACATACCAGATGAGGGCGGAACCGACGGCTGCATACAAAATCGCAAACCACACCATGTAGCCAGGAATGGTGAATTCATGCGAGGCGATGGCAAAGTGGAGCGGGCCACTGATGGACCACAGAATAAAGACGAAAGAGAACAGCGTCACAACGCTCGACAACAACCCGAGGACCAGAGAAAGGGTGCCGCTGGTCAGGGCATTCAGATCATCTGAAATACGCTGATCGGGGTTATCCACCTGATGCTGGTACTCCGTGTAATAATAGGCGTGATTGGCCAGCCACTTATCCATATACTCTTCGGTCATCCAGCGCCGCCAGTTCATTTGCAGGCCTTGCGTCAGATAGATCCGGTAGACCGCAATGACGATACTGAGTAACGCAAGCCAGGTGAATTTAAACAGCTGGGCTTTGAAAACCGGATAGTTTCTGTTTTGCAGGGCGTCATAAAACACGCGGTTCCATTCGTTGAACTGAACGCTGATGTAAACGCCTGCAAGTGAAAGAATGATGATAGTGGTTAACATGCCCCAGGCACGCCACTTTTCTTCTGAGCGCCAGTACGGCTTAATCAACTGCCAGACGGCGCCCCATTGCGCCGATTTCCCAGGTTTTTTAGTCATAATTGCCATGTGTGTTCGATATGTTGTGAAGCCTAATCATCCCAGAATGAGTGCCTTAGCGCGATAGGGCAATAAAGCACTTGTAAGGATGTTTTTCCAGCACGAAGCTCTGTAGACCACAAAAGTAGAAGGATGTTTGATGAAAGTCGCAGTGAATTTTCTGCTGGTGGCAGGATGTTTTACCAGCGTTCAGGCGCTTGCTCAGATTGATGAACCGGACATTAATGCTGATTGCGTGAAGGCGGGGATTTACGCCTCTGCCGGGAAAGTCGCGTATCAGCAGGGTGAATTCGCGAAAGCGCGGGACATTTTCCGCAATCAGGTCGCCTGGAGCGAGTTCTGCCAGAAGCCGCAGGATCAGATTGCGACGGCGTATAACAATATTGCGCTGACCTATATCCGGCAGGGGAATTATCGCAAAGCCAAAGCCTGGCTGATGCTGGCGCCCGCTGACAAAAAATCACAGTACAACCTCAGTCAGATTCAGCCCAAACTGGATGCGCTGCCGCAACCTGAAAGCGCGGCGGGCGAATACTGGCAATATGCCGGTTATGGCAGCTGGAATCTGGTGGACGTAAAAGCGGAAGAAGCACAGTTCAGAATCGATTTCTCCGGCCAGTACATGGGGCAGATGTCGTTGTACTACGGCCCGAATATCGGTGAATTCTCCGTGGTCACTGCCATTAAGGATAATCACGCGGTTTATCATGAAACCGACGATGTGGCCGCCGGCGACGGCAATTGCGATGTCGATATGGCGTTCGGGCAAGAAAACGTCAAACTGCATACCACCGGGGATTGCGGTTTCGGCCACAACGTCCGGGCCGAAGGAGAGTTTGTGCGGGTGACGCCGTAGATCTGAGAAGGTGTACGGGCAGATCTGAGGCGCTTTTTTAACGCCTCCCCTTTGCAGGGGAGGAGCAAATCGCCTCTTTGCTATGCCTGAGGGTCCACCACACAGGGACCGAAGCGGTTATCTTCAGGATCGCTTTTGAAGAACAGGGGATATTAATTATTCAATGTTTACATTTATTAAGGCCACTTCATTTCACCTTTCAATACTTTCGCACTCAGCTGTAATGACGAATCATCTTTCAGCTGTGGATAATGTTTTTTCATCGCAGCGATAAGCGCGGCAGAATCTTTGGCTTTAGGTAATTCTTTTTCCAGCGTCAGCAGGTAATCGCGGGTAAATTTCACGGCTTCCACGGTGTGCGCTGCGCCTGGCAGGAAATGCCCCGGCACGACGATTTGCGGCTTCAGGGCGGCGATTTCATCGAGGGCTTCCACCCACTGCTTACGGGATTTCGCCGTCTGAGTATCCGCCGTCCAGATGTGCATGTTGTCACCATTCACCAGTACGCCGCCAACCACTGCTTTCAGCGAAGGGATCCAGACAAACGTCCGTTCTTTGTCCACGCCCTGAACTTCAAATTTATGGCCTTCCAGTTCAAACGTAGTGCCCTTCAGCGGCTCGGGAACCACGACAGATTTTGGCGCGTTTTCTTTAAGCTGCGGCCCCCAGAAAGCGACTTTGCCGTCTTTGCTGGCGTTGATCTGATCGATGGTCGCCTGCGTGGCGATGATTTTGGCCTGCGGGAACGCAGCATGGATCACGTCCAACCCGAAGTAGAAATCCGGATCGGACTGGCTGATGTACACGGTGGTCAGTGTTTTGCCGGTGGCTTTGATCATCTCTACCAGCTTCTCTGCGTCATTGCGCTGGAACTGGGCGTCGATCAACACCGCGTCTTTTTCGCCGGTGATGATTTCAGAGGACACCGGGAAAATACTTTTTTCACCAGGGTTGTACACGTCCATTTTCAGCGCGCTGGCGGCGTGAGCGGAAAGGGAGCTGCCGAGAAGGGCGGCAATCAGCGTCAGATGTTTCAGTTGCATGGGTTTTCCTCAGAGACATAAATAATCACATTCAGTAAGTATCTACTGTACGTTGCATAATCCGCGGGAAAAACCGGATAATGTGCAACTGTTTGTTGCATAAACCGGACGAATCATGGACAGAATTACCGCTGCACAAGTGTTTGTTGCCATCGTTGAACGCGGGAGCATGGTCAGTGCTGCCGAATCGCTGAATATGTCGCGGGCGATGGTGACCCGCTATCTTTCGGAGATGGAGAAGTGGTCGGGGGCGCGCCTGCTGCACCGTTCCACCCGAAAACTCAGCCTGACCGATGCAGGGGAAAACACGCTGGCGCGCTGCCGGAAGATGCTGTCAGTCGCGGCGGAAATGGGCAGCGTGGCCGATACCGGCAATGAAGCGCTGCGCGGTTTGCTACGCCTGAGTTGCTCGCAGTCTTTCGGGCAGGGCGCGGTGGTGATTGCGGTCAGCGAATTTTTACGCCGGCATCCGCAGGTGAGCATCGATCTTCAGCTGGAAAGCCGGGCGATCAATCTGGTCGAAGATCGGATCGATCTGGCACTGCGTATCACCAACGATCTCGATCCCAATCTGATCGCCCGGCCACTGGCGCTCTGTCCGTCGGTGGTGTGCGCGTCTCCGGCGTATCTGGCCGCGCAGGGCACACCGCAGCATCCGCAGGATCTGGCGGTTCACAATTGCCTGACGTACACCTGGTTTGGCAAAAGTCTGTGGCAGTTTGAGCATCAGGGGGAAAAAATCTCGGTGCCGGTCAGCGGCAATCTGAGCGCCAATGAATCGCTGGTGCTGCTGACCGGCGCGGTGGAAGGGGCGGGCATCGTGATGCAGCCTTATTACTCGGCGGCACCGCTTATCGCCGCGGGCCAGCTGGTGTTACTGCTGCCGGAATGGCAGCCGCAGGAAATGGGGATTTATGCCATTTACACCTCACGCAGGCAAATGCCCTCCGCGTTGCGTGCGCTGCTCGATTTTCTGGTGGAGTGGTTTAAAGGCCATCCGCGCTGGCTGTCGCTGACCGATGAAAAACACGGAGCCAGCCGGGGAAGATAAAGACTGGAATCGGTTCCTTTTTCGCAGCCAGCGCATTATCCGCAATGTATTGTTATGTAAAGATTAATCAGGGTTCCGGCCATTTTTCAGGCAGTAAGGGCACAGACTGCGTCTGGTCAAAAGTGTGATCAACGTGGTATTTAAGCCAGTCCGGTGTCATACCGGCGCCTTTACTCATCACTAAAAAATTTCCGGAGTTTTTATGCCTGTCGCACTCCTGGCACTGGCGCTCAGCGCGTTTGCCATCGGTACCACTGAATTCGTCATTATGGGGCTGCTCCCCAATGTGGCGGGTGATCTGCATGTCAGTATTCCTTCTGCCGGTTGGCTGATCAGTGGATATGCGCTGGGCGTTGCCATAGGCGCGCCAATCATGGCCGTGCTGACGGCAAAACTGCCGCGTAAGAACACCCTGCTGCTGCTGATGAGCATCTTTATTATTGGCAACGTGATGTGCGCGCTGTCCTACAGCTACGGTTTCCTGATGCTGGCGCGTGTGATCACGGCGCTGTGTCATGGCGCATTCTTCGGGATTGGTGCCGTGGTGGCAGCCAGTCTGGTCGCGCCGAACCGCCGTGCGTCGGCCGTTGCGCTGATGTTCACCGGCCTGACGCTGGCTAACGTGCTGGGCGTTCCGCTCGGTACCGCCCTCGGACAAGTGTTCGGCTGGCGCTCAACGTTCTGGGTCGTCGCGGTGATTGGCGTGGCATCCCTGTTTGCGCTGTATAAAAATCTGCCGGATAAGAAAGAAGAAGAACCGACCGATCTGCGTAAGGAAATCCGTGCGCTGGGCAGCCTGGGGTTATGGCTGTCGCTGTCGATCACCATTTTCTTTGCGGCGGCAATGTTCGCGCTGTTTACCTATATCGCGCCGATCCTCACCGAAATTACCGGTGTCTCTGAGCACGGCGTCAGCTGGACGCTGCTGTTGATCGGCCTCGGTCTGACCATCGGTAACGTGGTGGGCGGGCGCCTGGCGGACTGGCGTCTGGGTGTTTCGCTGACCACCACTTTCCTGCTGATCGCGGTGTTTTCCGTGCTGTTCAGCTTCACCAGCGTTCATCTGGTGGCGGCGGAAATTACGCTGTTTATCTGGGCGATGGTGAACTTTGCTGCGGTGCCTGCGTTGCAGGTTAACGTGGTGACTTACGGCAAAAACGCGCCGAATCTGGTTTCCACGCTGAACATTGCGGCGTTTAACGTCGGGAACGCGCTGGGGGCGTGGGTTGGCGGTGCGGTTATTGAACGCGGAATGGGGCTGAGCTCTGTGCCTCTGGCGGCGGGCGGACTGGGCGCAATCGGCTTCGTGCTGTGCGTCATTACTTTCCGTCGTGCGGCGAAGAAAGCGGTGAAAGCAGCGGCGTAATTCAGCAAACGAATATCAGCCAATGACCAGTGGAAAGGCCACGCACAATGACGCCTGCGTGGCCTTTTTTATTTCTGCTTTGACCGGTCAGTGGCTTATCAGAAACGGACTTCGCCGCCCACCAGATAAGTTCTGCCGCGCGCCGTATTTACCGCCGTGCCCGGATCGTTCTGGCCATACATCGAATTCAGTTTATTCAGTGCTTCTGAATAATCCTTATCCATCAGGTTCTGCACGGAGAATTTCAGCATCAGATTACGGTTAAATTCGTAGGTGCTGTAGAGGTCGATAATGGTCGGAATGTTGGGCATCTCTTCATTTTCCAGCGCACCGGTCGTCTCATTGAAATTCTGATCCGGCGAGGTGCGGCGGGTTTTGCCGGTGTATTTCACCAGTGTTCCGACGGTCAGGCTTTCATCAAGGAAGCGCACGCCGGTATCGACGGTGAAAAACATCTCCGGCAATTCATTGATGTTGCCGACGCCAAACGAACCGGTGGCAATCGACGTGGGCTGATTGGTGTGTTCCTTGCTGAAAGAGAGCCGGGTGAAGGCCCAACCGGTATCATATTCCGCCTCAATTTCCACGCCGTGCGTGCGCACCGGTGACAGGGAATTGACGTAAATGTACATGTTGTCGGCATAGTCTTCGCTCTGATCTTCCCAGTCGTTTTGCAGGTTCTCGCCGATGCTACATTTACGCCCGTTGCGGCACACCATAAAGGAATCACTGTAGATGTAATTCTTGATTTTACTGGTGTAATACAGGGCTTTCAGGCGGAAGGAATCCTCTTCAAACAACAGGTTACCCGCCGTGGAGTTAAAACCGATCTGATAGGTTTCCGCACGTTCGCCTTTGAGGAACGGGTTCATCGAGGCGCCGCCGGAGTTAGAGAAAAACACTTCCTGCACGTTCGGGCCGCGCATGGATTTGCTGTAACTGACGAAGGGTTCGAACCACGGACGGATTTCCGCCGAGAGCATCACCGACGGGTTAAAGCCGTCTTCGGTCAGGCTGATAGTCTGACCGCCCTGCGGGAAGCAGGTGACGCGCGGATCGCACGCGGGTTTGTAACCGCTGAGATCGTAATAGCTGTAGTTGAGATCAACGTTACCTTTCCAGATGCCTTTTTTCAGCTCCAGCCCGGTGTACAGGCTGTAAACGTCCTGTTTGCCGGAAGGCTGGAAGGTATTGTTCTCAATCGACTGCTGACCGGCGTCGGGATTATCTTCAGACCAGGCATTGCTGTTGATATTTTTATCGTACTTATTGCGCATGATTTTACTGCCGTAACTCCAGGCGGTATCGACTCCGGCAAACGCAAAGCGCGAGGTATTATTGATATCGACAGCATCCGACTGATTGCTGGCATCTGTATTATAAAACGTATACAAGGTGTTGTTATTGTATTTCTGATTTCCGCGGCTGGTGCTGAGCATTAAATTAAAATCAATCAGCTCGGAGAACGGCGCGTAATGATATTTCACATAGAAGTCATCGCTGGTGATATCACGCTGGGTAAATTTATTCCCGTAATGTCTGCCGGATAATTCGACACTGTTAAATTCATCGGGCTTAATATCCACTTTAACTAACTGGGATTTCGGATTCTGGCGATAACTTTTTTCGTAGCCGAAATCGCTGCTGCTCTGGCCGTCGCCATTTTTAAACTGGGCGTCGATGGCGCTGCCGCTGATGGCCGTCATAATCCCGAAACTGCCGGTGTCGGTGAACGCATCGGTTTTACCGGCGACGGCGACCATGCCGCTTTCGCCAATGCCGTTATTGCCCGCCGAGAAACGGGTGCGGATGCCAAACGGATTGCCGGAAAAAATCACGTCATCCACGCCAATAGTGCGCAGGTTAGCGCTGCCCGCCAGGGCGTTGACGCCCGCTGAACCGGCGCTGGTGCCGCGCGAGACATCAATGCCCACCAGGAAGTTCGGGTCGATTAACGCGCCCGATGCGCTGCTGGTGGAGCCATGCGAAATACCGCCCGGCACCGAAGAACCGTAGAAGTTTTGCGTCACGCCGTCGATCATGGTGTTGACGCGACCAAAGCCGGACATGCCACGAATATTGACGTCTACCGTGCCCTGGCTGGGGTCAATTTGCGTGAACGTGCCCGGCATACTGCGTAATACAGAATCGGTGGATTGCAGATTGGTATTTTCCCCGCGTGAGCTGAATGCGCCGGGTTTCGCCATCGCTTCATGTTCACTGCTGAGTTTATCCGCCGAGACTTTCAGCGGACTGAAAGTGACCGATTCTTTATTACTTTCTGTTTCTGTGGTGTCAGCAAATGCAAGCGGTGCAGCCAGCACTAAACCGGCACTAAGCATGCCGGTTAAAATGTTATTTTTCATATTCCCTCAGGAGGCTTTATTTTCTAATTGTTATTGCTCAGCGTTGCTTTCTAATTAATTACCAATGGGTGTTACGGTTATTATTATTTTGGTCCATCTGAATAATGAAACTGTATTCCTGCGCGGTATTTCTAAGCCGGTTAAGGCGACCTGATTTTCCGCCATGACCGGCCGCCATCTCGGTGGTCAGTAAAATCACTGACGATCCCTGATTCAGGGTACGTAAACGCGCGACCCATTTGGCCGGTTCCCAGTACGGCACCTGCGAATCGAATAATCCGCCGGTAACCAGCAGGTTGGGATACGCCGTCGCATGCACGTTGTCATACGGGCTGTAAGATTTAATGCGCTGATACGCGGCAGGCTCAGCCGGATTTCCCCATTCCTCATATTCGCCTTCGGTCAGCGGCAGCGTCGGATCTGACATTGTGGTCAGCACATCGACAAACGGCACCTGCGCGACCACGGCGTGAAACAAGCCCGGTTGCTGATTGATGACCGCACCCATCAGCAGGCCGCCCGCGCTGCCGCCCATGGCATATAAATGTCCCGGCTGGCCGAAGCCTTGTTGCGCCAGCGCCTGAGTAGCATCAATAAAATCATTGAAAGTATTGGCTTTATTCTCCAGTTTTCCCTGCTGATACCATTGCTGACCCAGTTCACCGCCGCCGCGCACGTGGATCAGGGCAAAGACAAATCCGCGGTCTAACAGGCTGATGCGGCTGGCGCCAAACGCCGGATCCATACTCATGCCGTACGCGCCATAGCCGTAAGCCAGCAGCGGATTCTGGCCTTTGCGGAACAGCGATTTTCGGTACACCAGCGAAACCGGCACCTGTACGCCGTCGCGCGCGGTGATCATCACCCGCTGGCTGGCGTAATGTGCCGGATCCACGCCTTCCACCGGTTTCTGCTGCAACAGCGTGCGGGTGCCAGTGGACATGTCCCATTCATAAATCCGCGTCGGGGTGGTCATGGAGGAATAGCCGTAGCGCAATTTGTCGGTGTCCGGCGTGGGATTTGAACCGAGCCACGCCATGTAACTGTCTTCGTCAAACGTCACGTTGCGCGTCTGTCCGGTTTTCCAGCCGATCATTTCCAGCCGAACGCGCCCCTGACTGCGGACTTGCAGCACCAGCTGATGGCGGAACAGGGCAAAGTTTTCCAGATCCCGCTGATCATCCGGCGCGACCAGTGTCTGCCAGGGCGAACCCGCTGACGGCGTTGCATACAATCCAAAATGCGGACTGTGCAGACTGGAGCGGATGTAAAACTGACCGCGATAATGGTCCAGATAATATTCCACGCCCGGACGACGCGCTGCGAATAGCTGCGGCGCAGCCAGCGGTTCACCGGCCGGGATCAGCCGCACGTCGGAAGACGTATTACCGCTGCTGACGATCATCAGATAATCGTCTGAGGCCGTGCGCGAAAGGCCGAGGTAAAAACCGCCGTCCTTTTCTTCATACACCAGCGCATCCTGAGAAACCGGCGTGCCCGTCTTATGACGGAAAACCTGATACGGCATCAGCGTTTGCGGATGATTGCGGATATAAAACAGATACTGACCGTCCGCCGACCACTGCATATTTCCCGAGGTGTTTTGCAGCACATCATTTTGCCAGACGCCGGTATTAAGATTGCGCAGACTGATGCTGTACTGGCGGCGTCCCTGGGTGTCTTCGGCGACGGCCATCTGCTGATTGTCGGTGCTGATTTCCAGCCCGCCAAACTGATAATACCGGTGACCGGCGGCGCGCTGGCTGGCGTCCACCAGCGTCTGCCAGACCGCATTGCCGCTGACCGGCTGACGCAAATATTGCGCATAATCTTTGCCGGGCAGATAACGCTGCTGATAACGATAACCGTGCAGTTCATACGGCACAGATTCGGTGTGCTCCCCCTGGCGGGCGCGCATTTCCTGATACAAGGTTTCCGTTAATGCTGCCCAGCCGGACATCATCCGGGCGCTGTACTGATTTTCGGCACGCAGATAATTCAAGACTTTCGGGTTCTGACGGCTGTCATCGCGCAGCCAGTAATAATCGTCCGTCCGGCTTTCACCGGCCATCTGCAAAATTTGCGGATGCTTTTCGGCAACCGGCGGCACGGGCTGCGCTGAGGGGGTGGTACAGACAAAGAGCGTTCCCGCCGTCAGCAGCGTCATCAATCGTGAAAGAGTCATAATATTCCGTTAAGACTTGCGGCTGTTCGCGCCGCTCAGGGTAAATTCCAGTGGCATCGTCACCGGCACCTGACCGGCTTTCAGCATCTCGCCCGGCGGTTGCGGCAGCGGGCTGGCGCGTTGTAGAACCGCCAGCGCTTCGGCGTCCATCGACATCGTGCCGGATGATTTCACTAACCGGCTGCTGATCACTTCGCCGCGTTGATCGACGACAAAAGCCACCAGCGCGACGCCGGTGCGGTGGCGCGAAATGGCGTCCGGCGGATATTTTTTCAGGCGGTTAAGCTGCACTTTCACCCGTGTTTCCCAGGTCACTTTGGCGTCGCGGGTCTGCGAGGAATCGCTGTTCATCGGTGCGGCAATTTTATCGGAAACCGCCGCCGTGACCGGCGGGGCAGCCGCGCTGGCGGCGGAAGCGCGGGTGGGATCCTGCTGGCGTTCCTGCGTTTTTTGTACCGGTTTGCGGCGTTTGGGCTGTTCTTGCGGTTTTTTACGTTGCTGAACCAGTTTGATTTCCGCGCTTTCATTTACCGGCGGCGTGATGTTTTTCTGCAACTGCGGCGTTGTTTCCTGCTTGCTGGACGCAGCCGAATCCACCGCCTGCTGAAGGCCGACGGGCAGCGGTTTGGTGGTTTGATTATTTTCGACGCTGGCAGAAAGCGTCACCATCACGGCGGGTGGCGGCAGCTCGTACGGCGGCGGCACGGGCGCTGACCACAATAACCAGGCGGCCAGCGCGCCGTGTGCTGTCAGGGACAATATCAGCCCGATAATGCGGCGCTGAGGGCGCAAAACAAACGCCGCAGCGACCGGTGTACCGGTAAGAAAGTGAGTGGTCATTTAGTCCATTAAAATGATAATGAGATTCAATATTATTTGATAATAGTAATCATTTGTAATGGCTCTTTACAAGAAACTTTCACAGTCTCCACATTTTTAATTCAGTGAGCACAATAACTTAAGGGTCATTTCGCGGCGGGTTTAGCGGCTGCTGCCGGGGTTATCCACACGAAATCGGCCTGAGATTTATCGACCGTCACGCCCGTTTCCGCCAGAAGAAGTACAGTGACGGACGCCGTCGCATCGAGATCTTTCACATGCACCGGCACGCCGATACTTTTGCCTGCGTGATAACCGCCAGCGATCAGCAAAGCCGGGGCGGGCGCGGCCAGAAGACGCTCGGCCATGCGACGGTCGCGCTGCTGCTGGATCGCCAGCATGGCGTGCAGCTGTTCTGCACCGATATTTTGCTGATGAGAGGTACGGATAGTGTCGCTGATGGCGTTTCGTACAGCCGGATCCGCCGAACGGGCACCGGCCGGGAACTGCGGATTTTCATAGAACGCCATGATTTCACTGCGATCCAGATTGGCAGAAAGCAGCGGATACGGCGCTTTCATGGCGTTCATCACCACATCGCCGTACATCGACCAGTCCCAGCTTTTTTGCCAGTTAATCAGTTCTGCGACATGCGCAGGGCGGGCGTCCGGCCCGGTTTGCAGCCAGGCTTTCACCTGATCCACTTTCGGCTGCTGATCCGGTGTCAGCATTTCCATCAGCACGCTGCCTTGCGGACGCACAGCCGGCAGGCTCTGTACCAGCCAGTTTTCAATCTGATGATGTGAGGGATTGTCGTGTTTTTCACCGACGATAACGCGGGGTTGAGCAGCCAGTTTGCTGAGCAACTCAGACGGAGAAAGGGTTGCGCCGGTGTGCAAATCAGTGATGGTGCCGCCCGGCGCCGTCAGCGGTTTGGCGGTGTGGCGCGGGGCGGTGGAGCAGGCGGTCAGAGCCAGAATGGCCAGAAGTAAAAACTTGTTCATGGTGATCCTCATTTTCCATAGCGGGATGCTGTCCGCATGTTATGGATAATGATTATCATTTACAAGTCAGTGCATCAGCGCGGCCTCAAGGTGTCCGGCAAAACGTTGTGCCTGCTGATGGCAGTGTTCAATAAACGTGGTGACCAGCGCGGAAGCGGGGCGGTGCAGCGGGCGGATCAGGCTGACGGTGAACGGCACGGCGATGCTGAACTCCCGTAATACGACGCCGTTTTCGCTGTTTTTAGCAGAATAGTCCAGCGCAGTCAGCGGGTTAACGATGGAAACGCCCGCGCCTTCACGCACCATGCTGCACACCGACGCGGCGCTGTGAGTTTCCATCACCAGCCGCCGCGAAACCTGTTGTTCCGTAAATAAAGTGTCGAGCAGATGGCGGTAACTGTCGGTGGCCGACAGGCTGATAAAATTCAGGCCGCTGAAATCCTGGGGTGTAAGACGTGATTTTTCCGCCAGCGGATGCCCGGACGGCAGTACGCACACCTCGTTCAGCGTGAGCAGCGTCTGGCGCTCGGTTCCGGCGGGCGTCTGGATGTTTTCCGTCAGTCCTAAATCATGACGCTGCGCCGACAGCCACTCTTCCAGCAGCGGCGATTCCTGCGGCACGATGTTGAAACTCACGTCGGGGTAGCGGTCGAGAAATGGCTTACACACCGCAGGCAGCAGCGACTGGCTGAACACCGGCAGGCAGGCGATAGAGAGTTGCGCCTGCTCAAACTGACGGATGCCTTCCGCCGCGCTGACGATTCTGTCCAGCCCGTAATACGATCGCTGCACTTCCTCAAACAGCCGCAACCCTTGCACCGTCGGGTATAAACGCCCGCGCAATCGCTCGAACAATTGCAAATTCAGCAGCTTTTCGCAGCGCGCGAGCTCGCGGCTGACCGTCGGCTGCGAGGTATTGAGCAACGCGGCGGCTTCGGTCAGATTGCCGGTGGTCATGACCGCATGAAAAATTTCGATATGGCGCAGGGAAATCGCAGGCATGGGTTTATCCGGTGAGCGAAGGAACAGCCCATATCATAAATGAATAGACTGGCCTGAAATAGATATTTTATCGCCGGTCAGTCACGCGGCATACTGAGGGAAATATGACTGAATTCACCTGACGGAAAATCTTATGCCACGCGCCCTGAACGACCTGTCTACCGCGCTTAATGCCGCGAATTTACTGGCTCTGCCGCAACAATTTGGCTGCCCTGTGTGGGCGTATGACGCTGAGATCATCAAAGCGCGCATCGCGCAGTTGCGTCAGTTCGACGTCATCCGTTTTGCACAAAAAGCCTGTTCCAATATTCATATTTTGCGTCTGATGCGCGAGCAGGGCGTGAAAGTCGATTCCGTTTCACTGGGTGAAATTGAACGTGCGCTGGTGGCCGGTTTTATTCCGGGCCGTGAAGACAGTGAGATAGTCTTTACCGCCGACGTGCTGGATCAGCCGACGCTGGAGCGCGTGACGGCGCTGGATATTCCGGTGAACGCCGGTTCCATCGACATGCTCAGCCAGATTGGTCAGCACAAAGCCGGGCATCCGGTGTGGCTGCGCGTGAATCCGGGCTTCGGTCACGGTCACAGCCAGAAAACCAATACCGGCGGCGAAAACAGCAAACACGGGATCTGGTATGCCGATTTGCCACAGGCAATGGCAGAAATCAGCCGGTACGGCCTGAAACTGGTGGGTATTCATATGCATATCGGTTCCGGTGTGGATTACGGTCATCTGGAGCAGGTGTGCGATGCGATGGTCAGTCAGGTGATTGAAACCGGACAAGATATTGAAGCGATTTCAGCCGGTGGCGGTCTGTCGATCCCGTATCATTTTGAAGAAGAATCCATTGATACCGGCCACTACTATGGCCTGTGGAACCGTGCGCGTGAGCAAATCGCCGCGCATCTGGGGCATGACGTTAAACTGGAAATCGAACCGGGGCGTTTCCTGGTGGCGGAATCCGGCGTGCTGGTGGCGCAAATCCGCGCAGTGAAAGACATGGGCAGCCGTCACTTTGTGCTGTGCGACGCAGGCTTTAACGACCTGATGCGCCCGGCAATGTACGGCAGCTATCACCATATTTCGCTGTTACCGGCAGATGGTCGCGATGTGAGCGGACAGCCGCTGACTGATGCTGTGATCGCCGGGCCGTTGTGTGAATCCGGCGACGTGTTCACCCAGCAGGCAGGCGGCGGAGTGGAAACCTTCCCGCTGCCGCCGGTGCAAATCGGTGATTATCTGGTGTTCCATGACACCGGGGCGTACGGCGCATCCATGTCATCCAACTACAACACCCGCCCGCTGCTGCCGGAAGTGTTGTTTGAACATGGCGTACCGCGGTTGATTCGTCGTCGTCAGACGGTAGAAGAGCTGATCGCCTTAGAACTGTAATCCCCGCCATCCTTCGCGCTGACTCTGCGTTGGCTGCCTTTCACGAACCCCGGTCACATACTTGTGTATGTGACCGGGGTTTCATTGTGTTGCCGCCCTGATGCCACTCAAAGGATTCAGGGGAATTCCTGAGTGATAAACTCATTACTTATCAAACATCTCTTTTCGCAGTAACACGATCTCTTCGGCCAGTTCACGGCACAGCATGGCGGTCATCAGGTGATCCTGCGAATGCACCATGATCAGGTTCACCGGAATTTTGCCCACGCCTTCATCCAGACCAATCAGCTGCGTCTGCACTTTGTGCGCGATACGCGCCGCATCGTCTGAGGCTTTCAGCATGGCATCAGCCTGTTCCCACTCTTTTTTACGTGCGTGCTGAATCGCCATCATCGCGTTAGATCGTGCTTCTCCGGCGTTGATCAATAACTCCATCACCGTTTGTTCCAGATCGAATTCCATCGAAAACTCCAAATTGGTATACCAGAAAAGGGTGAATTCATCATATTGGAATTCCAATATTCACATGTGAGAACAATGTCACAGAAATTAATTCTCATTCAGCTATTTTTTGGCATGCCACATTTCGCATTATTGATGAAATAACGCCGACATGTGGCCGACAGGATCACTCTCAGAAACGGAATCTGGCTCTACTTCGCGCGACACCTTTTCTTTCAGATGCATAAAAGGTCAATGCGAAACAAACACCTGCAAAGCGTGAAACAAAATTAAAAGAGGTGGTGTCATGTCATTTAAAGACCGTTTTATCGATTCTCTCGGGGGATTCGCCAATACCTTTAATAGCTACAGATACATTATGGCTATCAAAGCTGCTTTTATCACATTAATGCCCGTTATTATTGTAGGGGCATTCTCCGTATTAATTTCTAACATGGTGATGGATCCGAAAAACGGATTGGCTCACTTTGAAATGTTGTCATGGCTGGCGACGCTCAAACCGATTATGAGCAGCATTAACTACGCCACGCTGAGTTTCCTGACCATTGGTGCCGTCTTCCTGATCGGTATTGAATTAGGAAGAATTAACGGCTCGCGATCATTATTTCCCGGCCTGCTGGCGGTCATTTGTTTTATTGCCGTGACGCCGACCACTGTCGATATGATGGTCAATGGTCAGATGCAGGAAGTGAAAGATGTACTGGCCAAACAATTCTCCGATACGAAAAGTCTGTTCCTCGGCATGTTTATTGCCATCCTCTCAGTAGAAATTTATTCCAAGCTCGAAAGCTACAGCGGCCTGCGAATTAAGATGCCGGAAAGCGTGCCGCCGAATGTCTCGGCGTCATTCTCCGCATTAATTCCGGCCATTATTACCGTGGTGATCATTGCCACCTTCGGTTTTGTGTTCCATCAGGTCACCGGCATGTATTTGTACGATGCGGTGTATCAGGTGATCCAGCGTCCGCTGGAGTCGGTGATGCAAAGCCTGCCGGGCATTCTGCTGCTGATGTTTGTGGCGCAACTGTTCTGGGTGATCGGTATTCACGGCAATCAGATGATCAAGCCTATCCGCGAACCCCTGTTGCTGGGCGCGATCATGGTCAACATGACGGCCTTCGAGCAGGGTCATGAAGTGCCGAACATCATCACCATGCCGTTCTGGGATGTGTACATGAGCATCGGGGGTTCCGGTTGCACCATCGGTTTGTTGCTGGCCGTCATGCTCGCCACGCGTCGTAAAGAGATGCGCGAAATCTCCAAGCTGTCACTCGGGCCAAGCGTCTTTAACATCAATGAACCGGTAATTTTCGGTATGCCCATCATGCTTAACCCGATTCTGGCGATCCCGTTCATCATCACGCCGCTCATCACCGGGACCATCGGTTATTTTGCCACCAGCCTCGGTTTTGCCGGACGCGCGGTTGTCATGGTGCCGTGGACTACGCCGCCTATCATCAACGCCTGGCTTTCTACCGCCGGTTCGATGGGGGCTGTGATCACGCAGGCCGGTTGCATTGTGGTGTCGGTGCTGATTTATCTGCCGTTCGTGAAAGTGGCTTCCCGCCGCGCCGAACAGGCACAGCTTGAAGCGATGCAGCAAAAACAGGCGGCGACGGCCTGAGTCAATTCATCCGGACAAAGAGGACTGTTATGAGCAAGGTTACCATCGCCATTCCTGAAGGATTTATCCTCGGCGCCGCGGCTTCCGCGTGGCAGACCGAGGGCTGGAGCGGCAAGAAAGACGGGCAGGATTCGTATCTGGATCTCTGGTACAAAAACAGCCGTCACGTCTGGCACAACGGCTACGGCCCGGCGAAAGCCACGGATTTCATCAACCGTTATAAAGAAGACGTGGCGCTGATGAAAGCCAGCGGGCTGAGCCACTACCGCACCTCGATCAACTGGTCGCGCTTTCTCACCGACTATGAGCTGGGCACCGTCGATGAAGCGTACGCCGCTTACATCGACGACCTGCTCGATGAGATGAAACGCAACGGTATCGAGCCCATGCTTTGCCTCGAACACTACGAACTTCCGGCGTATCTGATTGAAAAATATGACGGATGGAGTTCAAAGAAAGTTGTCGAACTGTTTGTGTTGTATGCGGAAAAGGTGTTTGAGCGTTACGCCCATAAAGTCAGCCGCTGGTTTACGTTTAACGAACCGGTGGTGGTGCAGACCCGCGTGTATCTGGATGCAATCCGCTGGCCGTTCGAGCAAAACACCGCAAAATGGATGCAGTGGAACCACCACAAAGTGCTGGCGACCGCCAAAGTGGTCGAGCTGTTTTACCGCAAAGGTTATAACGCCTCAGGCACCGTCGGGGTGATTTTAAATCCGGAAGTGACTTACGCCCGTTCAACCGCGGCGCACGACCAGCAGGCGGCACGCATATACGATTTATTTTATAACCGCGTATTTTTAGATCCGATGATTAAAGGGGAATACCCGCAGGAACTGCTGGCATTACTGGAAAAGCACGGCGTGCATTTTGATTATTCACAGGCTGAGCTGACGGTAATTCGCAATAACACCGTCGATGAAGTGGGGATTAATTTGTATTACCCGCACCGGGTAAAAGCCCCCTCCCGCGAATGGAATAAAGAGACGCCATTCCATCCGGCGTATTATTACGAGCATTTTGAATTGCCGGGCCGGAGGATGAATAAATCCCGTGGCTGGGAAATTTATCCGCGCGTGGTGTATGACATGGCGATGCGCATTAAAACCGAATACGGCAATATTTCGTGGTTTGTGGCTGAAAACGGCATGGGTATCGAAAACGAAGGGCAGTTCCGCGACGCAATTTCCGGCGAAATTCAGGACGATTATCGGATCGAATTTATCGCCGAGCATCTTTACTGGACGTTAAAAGCGCGGGAAGACGGCGCAAATTGTCAGGGATATATGCTGTGGGCATTTACCGATAATGTCTCGCCGATGAATGCGTTTAAAAATCGCTACGGGTTGATTGAAATTGATCTTGATGACAACCGTAACCGCCATCAGAAAAAATCGTCCCGCTGGTTTAAATCCCTCAGTGACAATGGCGTGTTGTCTTTGACGCTGGATGACGAAGATAAATAACCTAAGGAAATACTATGAAACGTATCGTATTAGCGTGTTCAGCAGGCATGTCTACCTCGCTTGTGGTCACCAAAATGGAAAAAGAAGCCGCGGCCCGTGGCCTGGAATTTAAAATCTACGCCATCCCGGAAAATAACCTGCGAGATGAGCTGGAGGCCTATGGCCGGGATATTCAGGTGGTGTTGTTAGGGCCGCAGGTGAGATTCAAACTGGCGGAAAATAAGAAGCTGACTGATGAACAGGGTATCCCGATTGCAGTGATCGACATGGTGGCTTACGGCACGTTAAACGGTGCAAAAGTGCTGGATCAGGCGTTATCTCTGATACAGTAACATCCGGTCTTTTTTGGTTTATGCATCAGGGTGATTGTGTGGAAAAGGGTGTGGTTTCGCAGGACAGAAAGCAGTATCAGGAAATCGGGCATGACCTGCGCGAGCAAATCAAGCAAGGGCATTTTGCTGTGGGATCCCGCCTGCCGCCGGAACGCAACATGGCGGAAACCTACGGCGTCAGCCGGACGATTGTGCGCGAAGCCTTACTGATGCTGGAACTGGAAGGCACGGTGGATATCCGTCAGGGTTCCGGCGTGTACGTGATCCGCATTCCTTCTCAGGAAGAAGGCGAAGACGAACTGATGTATCAGGGGCAGATCGGCCCCTTTGAAATCCTGCAGGCGCGGCAGTTGCTCGAAAGCAATATCGCCGCGTTTGCCGCCAAAATGGCGACCAAATCTGATATCGAAAATCTGCGCCGTACGCTGGAGCAGGAGCAAACCGCTATCGTTGCCAACGATGAGAGCGGCGACAATGACCGGCTGTTTCACCTGCTGATTGCCGGGGCGACGCAAAATCAGATGTTGCTCGATTCGGTCAAAAACATCTGGATGCACCGTGACTCCAGCCCGTTGTGGAAACAGTTACACAGCCACATCGCCACGCGCGGTTATCGCCTGAAGTGGCTGGCTGATCATCAGAATATTTTGGCGGCACTGCGACGTCGCGACGTGATGGGCTCGTACCAGGCGATGTGGCAGCACATGGAAAACGTGAAAAATACGCTGATGGAATTGTCGGATGTCGATGCGCCGGAGTTTGACGGTTATCTGTTTGAATCCGTGCCGATTTTTCAGGGTAAAATGGTTTGAGTGCCATGAAGATCATTAACCTCAGCGACCGGCCTGAATTCAAAGAACAGGTGACGGACTGGTTATGGCAGGCTTTCGGCAGCGAGAACAGTCGGGATTTTTTTGCAAGCGTAGTGCAAAGCAGCCTGAGCGGCGCGGATCTGCCGCAAACGTATATTGCGCTGGCAGGCGAGACGCTGGCGGCAACGGTGGGGCTGTGGCGCTGTGATCTGATCAGCCGCCAGGATCTGACCCCGTGGCTGGCGGCGCTGTACGTCGATGAAGAGTTCCGGTCACAGGGGCTGGGGCATCAGTTGCAGGCATTCGTTCTGGAACAGAGCCGCCGCAGCGGCTTTCGTGAAGTGTACTTGTACGCTGAATTTACCGGCTATTACGAGCGTTTTGGCTGGCAGTATATTGGCGATGCGCTGGATTATCCTGATAAACCGGTGCATCTGTTTCGCCAATTTCTTTAGTTGCCTGCCGGGTTGCTCACCGAGTGTCGGCGCACCAGCGTCGGGCTGAACATGTGGGTGGTTTCCGGTAACGGCGTGCCATTGGCCAGCGCTAACGCCAGCTGCGCCGCCTGATTCGCCATCGCCACCACCGGATAACGCACGGTAGTCAGACGCGGACGCAGATAGCGTGAAATCAGCACATCATCAAACCCAATCAGTGAAATTTCTCCCGGTACATCAATGCTGTTATCGCTTAACACCGATAACGCACCGGCGGCCATCGAATCGTTATAGCAGGTCACCGCGGTAAATCCTTTTCCCAAACCGAGTAAATCCGCCATGGCTTTTTCACCGCCGATTTCATCGGGTTCGGCGTAGGCGATCAGCTTGTCATCCACCGGAATATTATTCTCCGTCAGGGCGTCGATATACCCCTGCAGGCGATCGCTGGCGTCGGAAATGCCGTGGTCAGAACACAAAATCGCGATGCGTTTATGCCCGGCCTGAATCAGATGGCGGGTTGCCAGCCAGGAACCGTAACGGTCATCAAGGGCAATACAGCGCTGCTCGAAGCCCGGCAGCGTACGGTTAATCAGCACCATACCGGGGATCTGTTGCATCAGGCTGGTCAGTTCATCCTCGGGCAGCATTTTGGCGTGCACCACTAACGCGGCACAGCGGTGGCGGATCAACTGTTCAATGGCCTGACGCTCTTTTTCGACGTTGTGATAACCGTTACCAATCAGCAGAAAATTGCCGGTGGCGTAGGCCACCTGTTCCACCGCTTTGACCATCGCGCCGAAGAACGGGTCAGAAACGTCTGCCACGATAAGCCCCAATGTTTCGGTCGCCTGTTGAGCCAGGGCGCGCGCATTGGCATTCGGATGATATTGCAGGTGTTGCATGGCGCTCTGAACCGCATCCCGCGAGCTTTCGCTGGCTTTCGGAGAATGGTTAATCACGCGTGAAACGGTCGCAACCGATACGCCTGCCAGTTTTGCTACATCCTTAATCGTTGCCATAACACTTCCGCTATTCCGTGAGGGTAATCGTTTACACTGACCAGTTTTGCGGAAAAGACCGGTCGCTGCAAGGAGGCTGATCGCAACTTTTAGATGTAAGGGCGATGTAATAGAAAAAGATCGTTGTGATTAACGGAAATCCCAGTGCGATAGGGCGGAAATGCATTTTATTAAGATTATTTGTTCTTTGAACTGCCAGCGTCCTGAATGGTATTTTTAAGGTCATTCATCTGCGCTGAGAAAAATAGAAATTATGTCGATAAAACGCTATCCGCAACTGGCTCACTGGGGCGCGTACACCGCCGTGGTGGAAGATGGCCGCTTGATCCGCTGTGAACCTTATAAAGCGGATGCCGATCCCTCGCCTTTACTGGATTCTATTGTGCCGCTGGTTTATTCCGACAAGCGCATCCGTAAACCGGCTGTGCGTCGCTCGTGGCTGCAAAAACGCGAAAACAGCGATCGCTCGCTGCGTGGCCGGGAAGATTTTGTCGAAGTGGACTGGGATCTGGCGCTGGATCTGGTGGCGGAAGAAAACCGGCGTGTGCGCGACCGCTATGGCGCTTCCGGCATTTTCAACGGCTCTTACGGCTGGTCCTCCGCCGGGCGTTTGCATCATGCCCGATCGCTGGTGCGTCGTTTTTATTTCACCGGCGGCGGTGGCGTGGATCAGCTTGGCAACTACAGCTGGGGCTCGGCGCAGTTTTTCCTGCCTTATGTCATCGGCACTTTTACACCGCTGACCGGCCGGGTGACTTCATGGCCGAGCGTGGTTGAACACGCAGAAATCCTGCTGGCCTTCGGGGGCCTTGCGCTGAAAAATGCGCAGGTGGCGTCAGGCGGCGCAGTAGAACATACGCTGAAACCGGCGCTGGAGCAGCTGGCGAAGAAGGGCACCCGCGTCATTAATATCAGCCCGATGCGCGACGATTGCCCGGCGTTCCTCAATGCTGAGTGGATCCCGATCCGCCCTAATACCGATGCGGCGCTGATGATGGCGATCGCGTTTGAAATTCAGCGCAAAGAGGCGCAGGACGATGCGTTTCTCGCCAGTCACTGCGTCGGTTATCCGCAACTTGCCGCCTATCTGCGCGGCGATTCGGATGGCATCGCGAAAGACCCTGCTTGGGCGAGCCACATTACCGGTATTCCGGCGGAGCGCATTGCGCGTCTGGCCGATGAGTTGATTGGTGTGCGCAGCTTTATTACCTGTTCGTATTCCGTGCAGCGTGCTCATCGCGGTGAGCAACCTTACTGGATGATGATCGCTATTTCCGCGATGCTCGGCCAGGTGGGTTTACCGGGCGGCGGTTTCTCGTTTGGTCACGGTTCGATGAACAGCGTCGGGAATCCGCGTTATGACACGCCGGGGCCAGCCGTCAGCGCAGGGCCAAATCCGTCCGGCCTGTCGATCCCGGTCGCCCGTATCAGCGACATGTTGCTCAATCCGGGGCAACCGTATGAATTCCAGGGCGAAACGCAGCATTATCCTGATATCCATCTGGTGCACTGGGCGGGCGGAAATCCGTTCCACCATCATCAGCAGCTTAACCGGCTGGTCGAAGGCTGGCAGAAACCGGACACCATAATCGTACAGGATAACGTCTGGACGCCTGCCGCGCAGATGGCGGACATCGTGCTGCCTGCCACGACGTCGCTTGAGCGCAACGATATCGGCGGTTCTTCGAGGGACCGCTTCGTGCTGGCGATGCATCAGGCGATTGCGCCTCAGCATCAGGCGCGTAACGATTTTGATATTTTTGCAGACATCGCTGACCGACTCGGTTATCGCGAACAGTTTACGCAGGGGCGTAATGAAGATCAGTGGCTGCGCCATATTTACCGTCAGTGCGGCGAAGCGCAAAAAGGCACCGGCGTGGAATGGCCGGACTTTGAAACGTTCTGGGAGCGCGGTTTTGTCGAACTGCCGATGCCGGAAAAAGATTTTGTGTTCTTCGAGGAGTTCCGCAAAAGTCCGCGTGCAAATCCCCTCGGCACGCACAGCGGAAAAATCGAACTGTTCTCGGAAACGATCGCCGGTTACGGTTACGCAGATTTCGCGCCACACCCTGAATGGCAGCCGCCGGTAGAATGGCTGGGCGCTGAAACAGCCAAAGAGTGGCCGCTGCACCTGATTTCCATTCAGCCGAAAGATCGTCTGCACAGCCAGCTCGATCAGTCTCCGCTGGCGCAGTCCAATAAAACGGCCGGTAAAGAAACGCTGTTTATGCACCCGGAGGATGCCGTCAGCCGCCAGCTGAATGAGGGCGATCGCGTAAAAGTGCATAATGCCCGCGGCAGTTGTCTGGCCGGAGTGACGTTTAACGATGGCATAACGCGCGGTGTGGTGCTGATGTCGACGGGCGCCTGGTTTAACCCTGGCTTTGGCGGCAAATGGCAGGAGACCGAGCAGGCGGGTAACCCGAATGTGCTGACGCTGGATATCGGCACTTCACGTCTTACGCAGGGTCCGAATGCCATGAGTTGTCTGGTGGAAGTCACGCAGTGCGCACTAAATGATTAAAACCGGGGACATTTTCACCACTCGTTACACTTTGCGGAATTATGTTTCGATTGCCCGCTGGCTGTGATTACCACAAACCAGCTAGATTGAACGTCCCAGAGGTATTGATTGGTGAATCATCAACGTGCTCTGCATGTTGATACCGATTAGATTTGCACCAACCTACGCAGATGCGTAGGTTTTTTTTTGCCTCCGGTCCCCACTTACTCATCCTCCTCCTAAACTCACTGCTGACTGTCGTCATTATTCTGCGGCTTATAGTATGCTGTTTCCCCAACCTTTTTCTTTCAGGATCAGGGATGACACATAAGGAGATGGCACACATGTATAACTTTCTTTTCGCTGCGTTCAGATGGCTGTTCCGCATCGCGTTTCGGGTCACTGTGACGCCGGCCACATCCTCATTTGATTACCCGCGTTTATTGCTCACCCCCAACCATGTTTCTTTTATTGATGGCATGCTGCTGGTGCTTTTCCTGCCGGTGAAGCCGGTTTTCGCCGTCTATTCCAATATTACCGACACCTGGTATATGCGCTGGCTGAAGCCGTACGTTGACTTTATACCGCTCGACCCGACCAAACCGATGGCGATCAAGCATCTGATCCGCCAGGTCGAGAAGGGGCGTCCGGTGGTGGTATTTCCGGAAGGGCGTATTACGGTCACCGGATCATTGATGAAAATTTACGACGGCGCGGCCTTTGTGGCGGCGAAGTCTCAGGCGACGGTGATCCCTGTGCGTATTGATGGCGCCGAATACACGCCGTTTGGTCGCCTGTTCGGAAGCTTTAAGATTCGCTGGTTCCCGAAAATCACCATCAACGTGTTACCGCCGCAGACTATCCCGATGCCGGATGCGCCGCGTTCACGCGACCGCCGCGTGCTGGCCGGAGAGCAATTGCATAAGATCATGATGCAGGCGCGCATGGCCACCCGCGAACCGGAAACGCTGTATGAAGCGCTGCTGTCCGCGCAAACCCGTTATGGCCGCCGCAAACCCTGCATCGCCGATATCGCGTTTAAAGAAGATACCTATCAGGGGCTGCTGAAAAAATCCCTCGGCGTCAGCCGGATCCTGCAACGTTTCACCCGTGAAGGGGAACACGTCGGCATGCTGCTGCCGAATGCCACCATCATGGCGGCGGCGCTGTTCGGTGCCTCTATGCGCAACCGTATTCCGGCGCTGCTTAACTACACCGCCGGGGCGAAAGGCCTGCAAAGCGCAATGAAAGCGGCGCAGATCAAAACCATCGTCACTTCCCGTCAGTTTCTGGAAAAAGGCAAACTGACGCATCTTCCCGAGAATGTGCCGGAAGCGAACTGGGTGTATCTGGAAGATTTAAAAGACACGGTCACCACGCAAGATAAGCTGTGGATCCTGTTCCATCTGATTTTCCCTCGCCGCGCCATGCTGCCGCAAAAAGCCGATGATGCCGCGCTGGTGTTGTTCACGTCCGGCTCTGAAGGCAACCCGAAAGGCGTGGTGCATTCACACGCCAGCCTGCTGGCGAACGTCGAGCAAATCCGTACCGTGGCAGACTTTACGCCGCGTGACCGCTTTATGTCGTCGCTGCCGTTGTTCCACGCATTTGGCCTGACTGTCGGTCTGTTAACACCGCTGCTGACCGGTGCCCGCGTGTTCCTCTATCCCAGCCCGCTGCATTACCGCATCGTGCCGGAACTGGTTTACGACCAGAACTGCACCGTGCTGTTTGGTACGTCGACCTTCCTCGGCAACTACGCCCGCTTTGCCCATCCTTATGATTTTGCACGCCTGCGTTACGTGGTGGCGGGCGCGGAGAAACTGGCGGAAAGCACTAAGGAAATCTGGCAGGACAAATTTGGTATCCGCATTCTGGAAGGCTACGGCGTGACCGAGTGTGCGCCGGTGGTGGCGATTAACGTGCCGATGGCGACCAAAGTGAACACTGTCGGGAAGATTTTACCGGGAATGGACGCGCGCCTGATTAACGTGCCGGGCATTGAAGAGGGCGGACGGCTGCAACTGCGCGGCCCGAACATCATGAAAGGCTATCTGCGCGTTGAAAATCCGGGCGTACTGGAAACCCCGCAGGCTGAAAATGCCGAAGGTGAAATGCAGGCTGGCTGGTATGACACCGGTGATATCGTCACGCTGGATGAAAAAGGCTTCTGCGCCATTCGTGGGCGCGTAAAACGCTTCGCCAAACTGGCAGGCGAAATGGTTTCACTGGAAAGCGTGGAACAGCTGGCGATCAAGGCGTCTGCGGATGCGCAACACGCCGCGACGTCGCGCAGTGACAGCAGTAAAGGCGAGGCGCTGGTGCTGTTCACCACAGACCCACAATTACGTCGTGATGCACTGAGTAAAGCTGCCCGTGAACTGGGGCTGCCGGAACTTACCGTGCCGCGTGATATTCGTGTGGTAAAAGCCCTGCCGTTACTCGGCAGCGGTAAACCTGATTTTGTCACCCTGCGCGAAATGGCAGAAAAACCGGAGACTGAGGCATGAGTAAACCTTTAGCGGCGGCCTCGCCGCTGATGTCCAAAAGCATGACGGCGGTGATCGTGGCGCAGTTCCTCTCTGCTTTCGGCGATAACGCGTTGTTGTTTGCCGCGCTGGCGTTGATCAAACAGCAGCTTTATCCCGACTGGAGCCAGCCTGTTTTACAGATGGCCTTCGTCGCCACCTACATCATTCTCGCGCCATTTGTCGGGCAGTTCGCCGACAGCTTCTCCAAAGGGCGGGTAATGATGGTGGCTAACCTGCTGAAACTGGGCGGCGCGGCGGTTATCTGTGCCGGTCTGAATCCTTTCCTCGGCTATACGCTGGTCGGTATTGGGGCCGCCGCGTATTCGCCGGCCAAGTACGGCATTCTGGGTGAAATCGCCAGTGGCGAACAGCTGGTAAAAGCCAACGGTCTGATGGAGGCGTCTACCATCGCCGCTATCTTGCTGGGTTCTGTGGCGGGCGGTGCGCTGGCGGACTGGAATATCCTGGCGGCGCTGGGGATCTGTGTGCTGGCCTATGGCGCGGCAGTGGCGGCGAACTGGTTTATCCCGAAACTGACGCCGGCGCGCGCCGGGCAGTCCTGGCATCCGGTAAAAATGACGCGGACATTTTTCGCTGCCTGCACCACGTTGTGGCGCGACGGTGAAACCCGTTTCTCGCTGGTGGGAACCAGTCTGTTTTGGGGCGCGGGCGTGACGCTGCGCTTCCTGCTGGTGCTGTGGGTGCCGGTGGCGCTGGGCATTACCGATAATAAAACGCCGACGCTGCTCAACGCGATGGTGGCGATCGGGATTGTGTTCGGTGCCGGTGCGGCCGCGAAATTGATTCGCCTGGAAACGGTGAAACGCTGTCTGCCTGCAGGCGTGGCGATCGGTGTCGCCGTGGTCGTCTTTGCACTGCAAACCAGTATGCTGAGTTCTTACATCGTGCTGATCGTGGTCGGTGTTCTCGGTGGCTTCTTTGTGGTGCCATTGAATGCGTTGTTGCAGCATCGCGGTAAGGCTTCCGTCGGTGCCGGTAATGCCATTGCGGTGCAAAATCTGGGCGAAAATACCGCCATGTTACTGATGCTCGGCCTGTATTCGCTGGTGGTGATGGCAGGAGCGCCGGTGGTGGCGATCGGTATTGGTTTCGGTGTGGTCTTCGCGCTGGCGATCACCGCGCTGTGGATCTGGCAGATTATGCAAAAACGACGTCACGCCTGAGGCTTGTTTGTCATCTCAAAAAACAAAAGGGCGCTGAGCGCCCTTTTTTAATGGCTGAGATCCGGCGTTAAGGTGCAGGGATCGTGAAGCGCTTATGGATATTTTCCAGTTCGCCCATGATGTCAGCATCCAGCGTTAACTCCTGGCTGTCGATATTGATCTTCAGCTGTTCCAGCGTGGTTGCGCCCAGCAGGGTGCTGGCAACAAAAGGTTGCTGACGCACAAAGGCCAGCGCCATCTGAGAAGGATCCAGATTGTGTTTTTTGGCCAGTGCCACGTATTCCGCTACCGCGCCTTCGGCCTGCGGTGAAGAGTAACGGGTGAAACGGCTGAACAACGTATTACGCGCGTTGGCCGGTTTTGCGCCGTTAAGGTATTTTCCGCTCAGGGTACCGAACGCCAGGCTGGAATACGCCAGCAGCTCGACCCCTTCGTACTGGCTGATTTCCGCCAGACCGATTTCGAAACTGCGGTTCAGCAGGCTGTACGGGTTTTGAATGGAAACAATACGCGGCAGATCGTGTTTTTCCGCCAGTTGCAGATAACGCATCACACCCCATGGCGTTTCGTTGGAAACACCGATGTAGCGGATTTTACCGGCGCGAACCTGTTCATTCAGCGCTTCGAGCGTTTCCAGCAACGTGACCGGAGACTGCTCTTCGGTGTACTGATAACCCAGTTTGCCGAAGAAATTGGCCTGACGTTGTGGCCAGTGCAACTGGTAGAGATCGAGGTAATCAGTGTTCAGACGTTTCAGGCTGGCATCCAGCGCTGCGCGGATATTTTTACGATCCAGCATCTGCGCCGGGCGGATCGCGTTGTCGCTGCCGCGGGAAGGGCCGGAGACTTTGCTCGCCAGAATGATTTTTTCGCGGTTACCACGGGCTTTCAGCCAGCTGCCGATATAGCTTTCCGTCAGACCCTGCGTTTCCGGGCGTGGCGGAACAGGGTACATCTCTGCGGTATCAATCAGATTGATGCCCGCGGCGACGGCGTAATCGAGTTGCTGATGGGCGTCGGCTTCGCTGTTTTGTTCACCAAAAGTCATGGTGCCAAGACCCAGTAAGCTCACTTCTAAAGAACTGTGGGGTATACGGTGATATTGCATTGCCGGTCTTCCTTTCTTCTGAGAATGTCAGGCGGAGAAAAAAATGCCTTAACTGACTATATACAAGGCTGGCAGAAGGGGGAAGTAGCAGAGAGTGCCGGTAACGCGGGCGGAAAGGGGCTGACAGCAAAAGAGCCAGCAAAAACTGGCTCTTTGTGTTGCGGGGAACAGAATGTGCTTAACGCTTCATGACCTGGCTGACATTGTCGTTATTGATCTGACGTTCGTTGCCTTGCTCATCGGTATAACTGAGCAGACCGGTGGATTTATCCAGCTCCGGTTTGCCGTCGGTCAGGATCATGCTGCCGTCCTTGGTGGAAATTACATAGTCACTGGCGCAGCCTGCAAGCCCGAATACCAGCAGAGCAGCACTGGTCATCATCAACGCTTTCTTCATCATTGTTGTCATTCCTTTTATGTACGCGACGTAGTAGTGAACGTGAAGTGTGACAAAGCCGAACTTTATACACTCCAGACAGAATCACATTCTAGCGTAGCAAAGGCTTTTAAAAGTGACATAAAAGGTGCCGGTATTTTTAAAATGATGATTCAGAGCTGGAAATGATGCGCCAGCAGCGCTGCGGTAAAACGCTTCTTCAGATAAAAGCCGCGTGGCAGGGTCATAATGGGCTGGCCAAATTCACCGATGGCCTCGGTTAACGCTTTGCTGTTTGCCGCTTTCGGGCGCAGTTGCAGGAATTCTCCGTGGCGCGCCGTGATGCTTTCGACTTTGCCCAGTACGATCAAATCCATTAATTCTTCCCAGTCCTGACGCAGTTGCTCATCCTCTTCCTGCGTGGGTTGCCACAGCAGAGGCGCGCCGATGTGGCGTTCGGCCAGCGGGATCTGACGTTCCCCTTCCACCGGGATCCACAATACCCGCGCCAGTTTGTGGCGGACGTGGCTGCTCTCCCAGGTCACACCGCTGTTGCCGGTCAGAGGGGCAACGCAGACAAACGTGGTTTCCAGCGGCTTTCCCTGAGAATCAATGGGGATCGTTTTCAGCTCGATGCCGATATCAGCAAAATCCTGCTCCGGCTTACTGCCGGCACTCGCGCCGAGATACACTTCCAGCAGCATACCCACCCAGCCTTTTTCACGCTTAAGGTTTGCCGGTATCGGCAATCCGGCACGGGTTGCCAGCTCACCCAGCGTATGCCCGGCGAGCGACTGCGCGCGATGCAGCAACGCATCTTCGTGACGTGGCGGTTCAGTTGCAGGTAAAGGAATAGACATAAAAAACAACACTCATGAAATTAGGTTAAATTTTATACTCACCCTGCGTAATGCAGTGCATAAAAAGTTATACCCGTGGGATGGCCGAATAATAGCATGATTTAATTTGATTTTTTTTACCCTTCTGACCGGTTTATCACAAGCCGTTTTCAGGTTGACCACCTGTTGAAGGCGACAATGAACAGGATCTTCCCCCTACTTATCCACAGATTTCTTGGATAACCCTGGGTAAATTCGATCACTGGTTCGATTTACAGGCTTGACGGACCGGGTTTTATGCAATTTCAGAGCAGGTAACGTCAACTTTTAGACGATCGCTGTGGATAAAAACGTCATTGGTGGATCTTTCGCCAGATCATGTTCGAATGTGACTTGCCTCACTTTTTTAGTCCCGTGATAACCTCATTTTTACGCTATAACTCAATGCTTATTAACGATTTTATAAATGTTAATTTTGAGGCTGGGGATAAGTTCACGAGAGTTTTACCCTGCTTACTCTTAAGTTCTGCACACATCTATCCACAGAAAAAGTGAATAAAATCGCGGGCGTCGAACAGAATCTGTTTATAACTTTGCTGTTAAGTGAAAGTTATCCCATTTTTATTCGTGCGGATCAGCGCTAACCAGTGGTTTACCGCCTGTTGGTAGTGTGAAACAATCACAACATCTATGATTTTAAGCTATTGAGGTAGTCCGGTGATCGATGATGATGGCTACCGCCCGAATGTTGGTATCGTAATCTGTGACAAGCAGGGTCAGGTGTTATGGGCCAGACGATACGGTCAGCACTCCTGGCAGTTTCCTCAGGGAGGTATTAACCCCGGTGAAACCGCTGAGCAGGCAATGTACCGCGAGCTGTTTGAAGAGGTAGGTCTGAGCCGTAAAGATGTGCGTATTCTGGCTTCGACCCGCAACTGGTTACGATATAAATTGCCAAAACGTTTGGTGCGTTGGGACACAAAGCCGGTTTGTATCGGCCAAAAGCAAAAATGGTTCTTGCTGCAACTGATGTGTAACGATGCTGATATCAATATGCAGCGCAGCAGCACGCCTGAATTTGATGGCTGGCGTTGGGTGAGTTTCTGGTATCCGGTTCGTCAGGTGGTGTCATTCAAACGCGATGTTTATCGTCGTGTGATGAAAGAGTTTTCGACAACCATTATGCCGATGCAGGAAATCTCCCTTCCCAAGACATCGCCCGCTTATCGTCGTAAAAGAGGCTAAGTCGCGAAGAGATGCTCACGCGTTTGCGAGAAATTGTTGAAAAGGTAGCAATGGCGGCCAGCCTGAATGATGCGCTGGACGTTCTGGTCAATGAAACCTGCCTGGCGATGGACACTGAAGTGTGTTCTGTTTATCTCGCAGATAATGACCGGCGTTGTTATTACCTGATGGCGACGCGAGGTTTGAAAAAACCTCGCGGGCGCACGGTTACGCTTGCGTTTGATCAGGGGATCGTGGGTCTGGTTGGCCGCCTGGCTGAACCTATCAACCTTGCCGACGCACAGAGTCATCCAAGCTTTAAATATATTCCTGCCGTAAAAGAAGATCTTTTCCGATCCTTTTTAGGTGTGCCGATCATTCACCGTCGACAGCTGCTGGGCGTGCTGGTTATTCAACAGCGTGAACACCGCCAGTTCGATGAAAGTGAAGAGTCATTTTTAGTCACACTGGCAACTCAGCTGGCGGCGATCCTTTCGCAGGCGCAGCTGAATGTGCTTTATGGCCGTTTTCGCCAGACGCGCGTTCGTGCGCTGGCGGCTTCGCCGGGTGTGGCGATTGGTATCGGCTGGCAGGACAGTTCGCAGCCTTCCCTCGAACATGTCTATATGGCATCCACGCTGGATACGGTACGTGAACGTGAGCGGCTGACCCGCGCGCTGGAAGATGCCGGTGCCGAGTTCCGCCGTTTCAGTAAACGCTTTACCGCCAGCGCACAAAAAGAAAGTGCCGCGATTTTCGATCTCTACTCCCACCTGCTCAATGATGCCCGCCTGAAACGTGAACTGTTTGCTCAGATCGATCAGGGCGCAGTGGCCGAATGGGCAGTAAAAAAGGTGGTTGAGGAGTTTGCGGCGCAGTTTGCCAGCCTGCAGGATACCTACCTGCGTGAACGCGGCAGTGATTTACGTGCGCTCGGGCAGCGTCTGGTTTTCCATCTCGACGATTCAATTCAGGGCAATACTCAGTGGCCTGAACGCTTCATTCTGGTGGCCGACGAACTGACCGCCACACTGTTAGCCGAAGTCCCTCAGGACCGGCTGGCTGGCGTAGTGGTACGCGACGGTGCGGCCAACTCTCATGCCGCCATTCTGGTGCGCGCAATGGGCGTGCCGACCATTATGGGCGCAGATATTCAGCCCGCGCTGCTTAGCCAGCGTCAGCTGATTGTCGATGGCTATCGCGGCGAACTGCTGATCGACCCTGAACCGGTACTGGTCGCAGAGTATAAGCGGCTTATCAGCGAAGAAATGGAACTGAGCCAGCGTGCGGAAGACGACGTTGACCAGCCAGCGGCGCTGAAAAGTGGCGAAAGAGTGCATGTGATGCTCAATGCCGGTCTGAGCGCCGATCATGAAAAGTTGTTTGGCAGCCGCGTTGACGGCGTCGGGCTTTACCGCACCGAAATTCCTTTCATGCTGCAAAGCGGTTTCCCTTCTGAAGAGGAGCAGGTGGCGCAGTATCAGGGCATGTTGCAGCTGTTCCCGCAAAAGCCTGTGACGCTGCGAACGCTGGATATCGGCTCTGATAAACAGCTGCCCTATATGCCGATCAGCGAAGAAAATCCGTGTCTGGGCTGGCGTGGTATCCGCATTACGCTCGATCAACCTGAAATCTTCCTGATCCAGGTTCGCGCGATGCTGCGAGCCAATGCGGCGACCGGTAATCTTGGTATTTTGCTGCCCATGGTCACCAGCCTGGAAGAAATTGATGAAGCGCGCAGGCTTATCGATCGCGCCGGTCGTGAAGTGCAGGAGCAACTCGGCTACGAACTGCCACGCACGCGTATCGGCGTGATGATTGAAGTGCCCTCGATGATCTTTATGTTGCCTGCGCTGGCCGGAAGAGTGGAGTTCATCTCTGTCGGTACCAACGATTTAACGCAATACCTGCTGGCCGTCGATCGCAACAACACCCGCGTTGCAGGGCTCTATGACAGCCTGCATCCGGCGATGCTTCGCGTGCTCAAACAAATCATCACCAGTGCAGAAGCCATCGGGCTCGACGTCAGCCTGTGTGGTGAAATGGCCGGTGATCCGATGGGCGCCTTGCTGCTGACCGGCATGGGCTACCGTAATCTCAGCATGAACGGGCGCAGTGTCGCTCGCGTGAAATACTTGCTGCGCCGCATCGATTTAGCGGATGCCGAAGAACTGGCTGGCCGGGTTTTACAGGCCCATTTCACCACGGATGTACGCCACATGACGGCGGCATTTATGGAACGACGCGGTTTAGGCGGACTGATTCGCGGCGGTAAATAACCTTCTGACGCGGCATTTCCTGTCGCGTCGTTTAAGCCCGCATCTCAGGCCGGGCAAACTGAGACGATTTTTTACAGAACTTTTCCCCCGGCGTAGCCACGGAAAACCTCCGGCTTATGCTACTATTCGCCTCCTGCTGACCCCTAACCGGGCTAAAACAATAAACAATTTGTGGTGATAGATGAGCAACAGCTATCTGGCGTTTCCCCAGTTTGATCCGGTGATTTTCTCTATCGGACCGGTATCCCTTCACTGGTACGGACTGATGTATCTGGTCGGGTTTGTCTTCGCAATGTGGCTGGCCGTGCGCCGTGCGAACAAACCGGGCAGTGGCTGGACAAAAGACGAAGTTGAAAATCTGCTGTATGCCGGTTTCCTTGGCGTATTTCTTGGCGGCCGTATTGGCTACGTATTTTTCTACAATTTGCCTCTGTTCCTCGACAATCCGCTCTATCTGTTCAAAGTGTGGGACGGCGGGATGTCCTTCCACGGCGGTCTGCTTGGTGTGATCGTTGTGATGCTGGTCTTCGCCCGCCGGACTAAACGTAATTTCTTCCAGGTTGCAGATTTCATTGCGCCACTGATCCCGTTTGGTCTGGGTGCCGGTCGCCTTGGCAACTTTATCAACGGCGAGCTGTGGGGGCGTGTGACCACCGATGTGCCATGGGCAATGCTTTTCCCGGGTTCCCGTCAGGAAGATATCGCCATTGCCGCTGCGGATCCTAAATGGCAGCCGCTGCTGAACCAGTACGGTGTGCTGCCGCGTCATCCTTCTCAGCTGTATGAATTGCTGCTCGAAGGTGTCGTGCTGTTTATCATCCTGAATGTCTTTATCCGCAAATCACGCCCGATAGGTGCGGTATCCGGTTTATTCCTGATCGGTTATGGCTTATTCCGCATTATCGTTGAGTACTTCCGCCAGCCGGATGCGCAGCTTGGGTTGTTCGACGGCGTCATCAGCATGGGTCAGGTTCTGTCCATCCCGATGGTTGCCATCGGCTTGATTATGATGGTCTGGGCATATCGTCGTCCGCAGAAACAATTGTCGTGAGGTAACATGAAACAGTATCTGGATTTAATGCAGAAAGTGCTCGATGAAGGCACACCTAAAGCCGACCGTACGGGTACCGGCACATTGTCGATTTTCGGTCATCAGATGCGTTTCAACTTGCAGGAAGGTTTTCCGCTGGTCACCACCAAACGCTGTCATTTGCGCTCGATCATTCATGAACTCCTGTGGTTCCTGAAAGGTGAAACGAATATCGCCTATCTGCGTGAAAACAACGTCAGCATTTGGGACGAATGGGCCGATGAAAACGGCGATCTCGGCCCGGTGTATGGCAAGCAATGGCGTGCCTGGGGCGCTGCCGACGGTAAGCAGATTGACCAGTTGACGAATGTTATCAATCAGCTGAAAAGCGACCCTGATTCCCGTCGTATCATCGTATCGGCGTGGAATGTGGGCGAGCTGGATCAGATGGCGCTGGCGCCTTGCCATGCCTTCTTCCAGTTCTACGTGGCGAACGGTAAATTGTCCTGCCAGCTGTATCAGCGCTCTTGCGATATCTTCCTCGGCCTGCCGTTTAACATCGCCAGCTATGCGCTGCTGGTACATATGATGGCGCAACAGTGCGATCTTGAAGTCGGTGATTTTGTCTGGACCGGTGGTGACACCCATCTCTACAACAACCACATGGAACAGACGCATCTGCAACTGAGCCGTGAACCTCGCGCAATGCCGACACTGATTATTAAACGCAAACCTGCCTCCCTGTTTGATTACAACTTCGACGATTTCGAAATCGAAGGATACGACCCGCATCCTGCAATCAAAGCACCTGTCGCTATCTGATCGTCTGCTGCCTGGCCCCGCGTCAGGCAGCGATCTCTCTGACGTACCGCCTTCCTGTTGCGCCACTTTTTACGCTTTTTTCTGACGATTCCCACCGCTATTTCTCCCTGACTATTGTTTCTGCGAGATGTCCCTCAACATTTTTGTTTAGGGTGCTTTGTTGCACATTTTCTTCTGAAGGCATCGCGGAGAAAGGTTTTTTGCCTGTGGCACCGAAAATTTAAATGCTTACCCTGACCGCATGAAAAAAAACGAACGTTCAGGGGAGCAGGGGATGTCGCTGATAGAAATGATGGTCGTCGTTGCGCTGGTGGCAATGTGCACTCTTTGGGGATTGCACAGCTGGCGAGGTTACCAGCAGGCGTTAAAGCTTGAGCAACAGGCTCAGCAGTTACGTTTATATCTCTATGGCCTGCAGGCCGAAGCCAACAGTTACAATCGCTCCGCCGTGTTGTGGGCCATCGGTGGAACCGCCGGCTGCGTGGGTGCAGGGCTGCGCCCGGCCGACTGCCATGCAGCCAGTGGCAGAGTATTTGCTGTCGGCGAAGCGGATATAGAATTGCTCGATTTTACTGATAAATCGATGGGCTTTTACGGGCTGCGTAATGCCGCCCTGGCAGGGCATCTGACGTTAAAAAATACCGCCGGAAGTTTGCGCGTGGTGCTCTCAGCCAGAGGGCGGCTGCGTATCTGCAGCGAGAATCAGCCTGTACTGGGCATCGGTGTATGCCAGTGATTCATCATCGTGACAACGGATTCACCCTGCCGGAAGTGATGATGGCGATGGGTGTCGGCAGTATGCTCATGCTCAGTGCTGCGCAAATTTATCCGCTGATGCGCCAGCGCAGCCAAAGCCTGGGGAGACATTATCAGCTTGAGGAGTTACTGCATCAGACCGCTTTTACCATCGAAAAAGATGTGCGGCGCGCCGGGTTTTGTAATGGTATCTGTCAGGGCAAAACAGTCATCATCGGCAATGCGTCCGGTGAGCCCGCGGGTTCCTGCATCATCGTCATCTATGACCTGAATCGCAACGGGCGCTGGGAAAAGCCGGGCACCGCGGAATCAGAGTATTTTGGTTATCGCCTGCGACAGGGAGGGATTGAAATGCAGCGTGGCACAGAGTCGTGCGGCAGTACAGGGTGGGAGAAATTACTCGATCCGGCGGAAGTCACCGTCACGAAATTTGTCGTAACTGAAAGTTCTGGTCTGCATTCAGGAAACTTGTTTTCTCTGCAAATTGACGCCCACTGGAGTAAAAACCCGCTTATTCACCGGCAGGTTGACGCTCAGATTGCAGGGCATTCTCTGTGAACTCATTGGAAAAGAACACAGCGAAAAATCATCCTGATCGCCAGCAGGGCAGTGCCATGATTTTAAGCATCATGGTGATGATGGGGTTGGGGATCATTGCCCTTAATGCTTTACAGCAACAGCTTTCTGCCGGACTGGCGCTGACCTCAAACCAGCACCGTTATGTGATCGCCTGGGAAAATGCCGCATCGTCATTAAGCTGGGGAGTCAGCCAGCCCTGGAAGGCGTTCAGTGATGTTAAGTGGCAATGTCAGGATGTCCCGGCAGTCGTTGTTGGCACCGGATCCGGGCGGGCATGTGTACGTCCTTCGCTGAGAATTGACGTTTTTGTGGTTCGCGGGGAAGGTGTATTGGCCCAAGGTGGGGAACCTGTGAGGCTTTATCAACAGGTCAGCATGCAAAAACAAGCGGACGGTTCACTGGCTTTTTCACCCCTCAGACAAGGCTGGCTGGATTTCTGCCCGGAAGCTGATGAGCAGTTTTGCAATGAATAAGGCTGAGAAGAATCAGCAGGGTTTTAGCCTGCCGGAAGCGCTGATCGCCGCGCTGCTGCTTTCGGTATCTGTTCTGGGATTGCTTAATTATTTTCAGTCACTGAGTCATGGCTTTATGCGTCAGTGGCAGGTGCAGCAGGCGTGGTCGGAGGCTCACTCACAGTTAGAAGCCTATTCGGCCACCGGAAACGTGACTGAACCGCAAATTAAAGGCTGGGAGTATCAGTTGTCGGTCTTTCCCGTGGGACAACACTGCCAGCGGATTAACGTGGTGATCCTGACTCCCACACATTATCAGGCACGTTTACAACGTTTACTTTGTGAGCCTGGCACGGGGAACCCCGCCGGCTAAGCGGGAAAAATACCGCCAAGCCGCTTGCAATAGCAGCCCAACTGCATAGAGTGGTTTAAGACCGAGGAATTAAGCGGGCGTGTAATATCGCGACAGGTCGCAAACTGTGACATTACGCCAGAATGCACATCACGGTACTGAGATTGTGACAACTATCCTGCATCCGCGGGGTCTTATCAGACTCAACGGCATAAAACAGCAGGTTGAGGTTCATCAGTTGGTGAACCGTTATTTTTGCCCACGTGGCATGTTTATTTGATTGAGGGAGAGTGGCAATGTTAAAACAGGTTACCCGAATTTCAGGGTTACTGTTGTTATTGACCTTTTGGGCCCCTGTTGTTTCAAGCGCTGCCGGTTGGCAGCCTTATGCACAAGCTATCAATAAAAGTCAGAACGACCCGCGTCAGTATCAGGCGATAAAGCTGGCCAATGATATGACGGTTTTGCTGGTTTCTGATCCTGAAGCGCCCAAGTCACTTGCCGCTCTGGCTATCCCCGTAGGTTCGCTGGAAGACCCGGATTCACAGTTAGGTCTGGCTCACTACACCGAACACATGTTGCTGATGGGCTCAAAAAAATATCCTCAGCCTGAAAGCCTTTCTGAATTCCTCAAAAAACACGGCGGCAGCCACAATGGCAGCACGGCTTCCTACCGCACAGCCTTTTATCTGGAAGTTGAAAATGATGCCCTGCCGGAAGCGGTAGATCGCCTTGCCGATGCTATCGGTGAACCTTTACTGGATCCTGCCAACGGCGATCGCGAGCGTAACGCGGTGAATGCTGAGCTGACCATGGCGCGCTCGCGAGATGGAATGCGTATGGCCCAGGTGCGGGCTGAAACCCTAAATCCCGCGCATCCCGGCTCCCGTTATTCCGGCGGGAATCTGGATACTCTGAAAGACAAACCAGGCAGCAATCTGCACGAGAAACTGACGGAATTTTATCACCGTTACTATTCGGCGAATCTGATGGTCGGTGTGATTTACAGTAATAAGCCGTTGCCGGAGCTGGCTGAGCTGGCCGGGAATACCTTCGGGAGTATTGCCAATCATCATGCTGCGGTACCACCGATTACCGTTCCCACATTAACTGACGAGCAAAAAGGTGAATATATCCATTTTGTTCCGGCACAGCCCCGCAAAGAATTGCGCGTAGAGTTTGCCATTGATAACAACAGCGCAGCGTTTCGCAGTAAGACAGATACCTATATCAGCTATCTGATCGGAAACCGCAGTCTGAATACATTATCTGACTGGTTACAAAAGCAAGGTTACTCCGACGGTATCAGTGCGGGGGCAGACCCGATGGTTAACCGCAATCAGGGCGTATTTAACATTTCGGTATCCCTGACGGACAAAGGTCTGGCTGAGCGCGACAGAGTGATTGCCGCCATTTTCAGTTATCTCCAGGAGATGCGCGGGCAGGGCATTAACAAAAGCTATTTCGATGAAATCGCGCATGTGATGGCGCTTGATTTCCGGTATCCCGCGCTGACGCGTGATATGGACTACGTTGAATGGCTGGTGGATACCATGCTGCGCGTACCGGTTGAACACGTTCTGGATTCGCCTTATCTGACGGATCAATATGATCCTAAAGCGATTGAATCGCGTCTGGATGAAATGACCCCACAGAATGCGCGTTACTGGATTATCAGTCCCAACGAGCCGCACAACAAAGTTGCCTATTTTGTGAATGCGCCTTATCAGGTTGATAAAGTCCCACCGCAAACCTATGAACAATGGAAAGCGCTGGGGAAGGACATCAGACTTTCTCTGCCTGAGCTGAACCCTTATATTCCCGACTCGCTGGCGCTGGTGACTAAAAACGCCACGGCCACCAAACCTGAACTTCTGATTGAAGATAAAGGCCTGCGCGTTTTCTATATGCCAAGCCGCTACTTTGCCGATGAGCCCAAAGCCAATGTGACGGTTTCTTTTCGCAATGAGCAGGCGTTAAGTACGGCGAAAAACCAGGTACTTTACGGCCTGACTGACTATCTGACCGGTGTGGCATTTGATCAGCTGAGTTATCAGGCTTCTATCGGCGGGCTGAGTTTTGGGACGTCGCCGGATAATGGACTGCAGTTTACCGCCAGCGGTTTCACCGAATGTCTGCCAGATCTGCTGGCTACGCTGGTGGAGAGTTACCCTGATTTTAAACCGACGCAGGAACAGCTGGATCAGGCGAAATCGTGGTATCTGGAACGTCTGGCATCGGCGGATAAAGGTAAAGCTTTCGAACTGGCGCTGCAGCCGGTTCAGTTATTGTCGCGGGTACCTTACACCGAACGTTCAGAACGGGAGAAACTGGTTGCGGGTATCACACTGGAAGATGTGAACGCTTACCGTGAGCAACTTATTCACCACGCCGCCGTTGAGATCATGGTGGTGGGGAATATGACCGGGGATCAGGTGAAAGCCATGTCCCTGCAGATTATGCAGAAGCTGGGGGCGCACGGCACACAGTGGTGGCGTGGAACGCAGGCCGTCGTCACGGAGCCGTTGAAAGCCAATATTCAGCGGACGGGCAGCAGTTCTGACTCGGCGCTGGCCGCCGTGTATGTGCCAACAGGTTATGATGAAATTCAGAGCATGGGCTACAGCGCATTGCTCGGGCAAATCATCCAGCCATGGTTCTATAGCCAGCTGCGCACCCAGGAGCAACTGGGTTACGCGGTGTTCGCCTTCCCCATTCCTGTTGGCAAACAGTGGGGTATTGGTTTCCTGCTGCAAAGTAACAGTAAGCAACCGGACTATTTGTATCAGCGGTACCTGGCCTTTTACCCACAGGCTGAGAAGCGTTTGCGGGAAATGAAAGATGCCGAGTTTGTTCAGTACAAACAGGGTCTGGTGAATGAAATGCAGCAGCGTCCGCAAACGCTGGATGAAGAGTCAGACCGCCTGGGCAATGATTTCAGCCGTGGGAATGCGCAGTTTGATACGCGCACCAACGTCATTCGAGTCATTGCGGGGCTGACGCAGACGCAGCTGGCGGACTACTTCCATCAGGCAGTGATTAAACAGGACGGACTGGCGATGTTGTCGCAAGTTTCCGGCAATGACAGTAAGACGCCGCAGTATGCGGCGCCGGAAGGGTTCAAAACCTATGCCGACACCTCGACACTGCAGCAAACCCTGAAATCTCAGACTTCACATTAATGTGAGATTAGTGAGCGGGGAAACTAAAAAGGGCGCATTTGCGCCCTTTTTAGTATGTGCACCAGAGCGCTTACAGTTCGGAAATTAAGATCTTCGACCGGCGCTGATAGTTGTACATTTCCTGCTTTTGAATCGGCAGAACATCAACTTCAGCCGGTTTGAAGCCGCGTTCCTGGAACCAGTGAATGCTGCGGGTCGTCAGCACGAACAGGCGGTTCAGCCCCATTTGTTTTGCCTGACTGGCCACCCGCTGCAACAACATTTCACCGCGTGACGAACTGCGGTAATCAGGATGAACTGCCACGCAGGCCATTTCCCCGATACCTTCATCGTGGAACGGATACAGCGCCGCACAGGCAATGGTCAGGTTATCCCTTTCAATAATCGTGAATTTATCGATTTCCATCTCTAGCTGCTCGCGGGAGCGACGAACCAAAATACCTTGTTGTTCAAGCGGGCGGATAAGCTCGAGGATCCCGCCGATATCGTTGATCGTTGCACGGCGTACCTGCTCCGCACTCTCCATCACAATTTGGGTACCGATACCGTCACGCGAGAACAGTTCCTGAATCAGCGCACCGTCTTCCTGATAGCTGATCAGGTGGCTGCGACGCACACCGCTGCGGCAGGCTTTAACCGCGCCACGCAGGAAACGCACTGTTCCCGAAAGGTAATCGCCGCTGGCTTCCATCTTATCAATGCGTTGCTGCGCATCGTTCGGGAACAACTCAGAAATGATATTCCCTTCCTCATTAATCACGCCCTGCGACGAGCAGAAACCGATCATCTTTTCGGCTTTCAGCTTGATGGCCAGTTGCGTCGCCACTTCTTCAGACGTCAGGTTAAAACTTTCTCCGGTAACGGATACGGCTACCGGCCCCATCAGCACGATGGCATTGCTGTCGAGCTGGCGGTGAACGGCCTCTTCATCGATGCGACGGATACGGCCACTGTGGCAATAGTCGATACCGTCATCTACGCCCAGGGGTTGCGCGATAATAAAGTTACCGGAAACAACATTGATGTGCGCACCCTGCAGCGGAGTATTATTCAGGCTCATCGACAGGCGGGCGGTGATATCCAGCTGTAACAACCCCGCAGCCTGCTTCACCAGCTCGAGTGTACGGGCATCGGTAACACGAATATTTTTATGATAAATCGGCTCGCAGTGATGCTCTGCCAGATTCTCATCGATTTGCGGACGGGCACCATACACCACCACCAGCCGGATACCTAAGCTATGTAACAGCCCGATATCATTGACGATGTTGCTGAAGTTCTCATGTTCAATGGCTTCACCACCGAGCATGACAACGAATGTTTTGCCACGGTGAGCATTTATGTAGGGAACGGAGTGGCGAAATCCCTGGACCAATTCAGTGCTACGTTCCTTCACGGCAAAACCTCATTTGAATTTTTATTCGTAATTTTTGTATTTTTATTCTTTTGAGGCTGTGTGGCAAGTAAGAAATCTCTGTTTTTCTATTAACAACGATTACAAACACTCAACAAATTGATTTATCAAAATAATGTTAAGGAATGACATGCAGGGAAGGATTAGTTAAAATTCCCAAACTGAGTTTTTTATCATCACTTTTGATTTTTGTAACCTGTTTGAGATTGCATGACTGACGATAACCACAACCCCGGAAGACGACGACTTCTTCAGACCGTAGCGGCTTCCTGGATGCTCAGTGTGAGTAAAGTGGGGTTTGCCGCCAGTTCACAGGTTATCGCCGTGCGCATATGGCCTTCCTCGACATACACCCGCATCACTCTGGAATCCAGCACTCCTCTGAAGTATAAGCAGTTTCTGCTGAGTTCACCTGCGCGTGTGGTTGTGGATATTGAAGGTGTACAACTGAATAGTGTGCTCAAAGGTTTGGGCGAAAAAGTTCAGCAAACCGACCCGTACATTCGCCAGGCGCGGGTAGGGCAGTTTGATGCCCAAACGGTACGCATGGTGCTTGAGCTCAGGCGCCCCATCAATCCCCATGTGTTTACACTCAAACCGGTCGCAGAGTTCCACAATCGTCTGGTGGTTGATTTGTACCCTGAAGAGGGGGCGGTCAGCGCTGAAGATGATCCGCTGCTGGCATTACTGGAAGATTACAACCGCGGGGACGTGGCCAGAACATTGCCGCCGGAAACGGCGAAAGACGGGCAGGCAGGGCACAGCCGCCCTCTGGTCATTATGTTGGATCCCGGTCATGGCGGTGAAGACCCCGGCGCAATCGGCAAGTATAAGACCCGTGAAAAAGACGTTGTCTTACAGATCGCACGTCGTTTACAAAAACTGATCGCCCGTGAAAAGAACATGAAAGCCTACATGACCCGTAATGAAGACGTGTTTATTCCGCTGAAAGTGCGGGTCGCCAAGGCGCGAAAGTTGCGGGCTGATTTGTTTATTTCCATCCATGCTGATGCTTTTACCAGCCGTGCCGCCAAAGGTTCATCCGTTTTTGCTCTGTCGACCAAGGGCGCGACCAGCTCAGCAGCACGTTTTCTGGCGCAGACTCAGAATGAATCCGATCAGATAGGGGGTGTCAGTAAAAGTGGCGATAAGTATCTCGACCATACGATGTTCGATTTGGTGCAGACCGCGACAATCAACGACAGCCTGAAATTTGGCAAAGAAGTACTGACACGAATGGGCAAGATTAACCCGCTGCATAAAAACAAAGTGGATCAGGCCGGTTTTGCGGTACTGAAAGCGCCAGATATTCCATCGATTCTGGTGGAAACTGCGTTTATCAGTAACATCAATGAAGAGAAAAAACTGCGCACCGCGCATTTTCAGCAGCAGGTTGCAGAATCAATACTGGAGGGGATTAAGGCGCATTTCGCCAATGGCTGAGTGCCTGCAATGAATTGGATATTAAGGATAATGCGAGGAAAAATGTCGGGGCTGGTGCGCTGTTAACTCAATCTTCAGATACAAAAAAACACCCGTTAAGGTGCCTGATGTTTACGTCTGACTGATTGTTTTAGTAGTTGGTTGCGGGGGCCGGATTTGAACCGACGACCTTCGGGTTATGAGCCCGACGAGCTACCAGGCTGCTCCACCCCGCGTCCGTCACTACTTAATACTGCATTTACTTCTTCACATTATTCGAACTCAGCGTAATAAGCATAAGTCTCGAATTGGTTGCGGGGGCCGGATTTGAACCGACGACCTTCGGGTTATGAGCCCGACGAGCTACCAGGCTGCTCCACCCCGCGTCCGTAGCACTTCTTACTTCTTTACTTCATCGTTCAATTCAATCGGGCATTTTATTGCCTGCGAATCGAATTGGTTGCGGGGGCCGGATTTGAACCGACGACCTTCGGGTTATGAGCCCGACGAGCTACCAGGCTGCTCCACCCCGCGTCCGATGGAGGCGAACTATACTCCCCATGAGATTTCGCGCAACCCTTTATTTGGATTTATTCAAATAAACCACCTGGTTGCTGACTTTTTAGGCATAAATTCCTCTATTGCTTCCCAATTTGGCCGAGGGCACTTTTTTCGGCTATTGCAATTCCTTTCTGATAGGCCGTTTGTTATCGTTTCGCCAGTCAATTCCCATGAAAGTAAGAGAGCGCGGCAATAATGAAAGGACGTTGGAGTAAATTTCTGCTGGGTGGTTTGGTTGTTGCGGTGCTTGCAGGTTGTTCCTCGCGCCCGACCGACCGGGGTCAGCAGTATAAAGACGGGCGGCTGGATAACGCGCTTGAATACGTCAATGAGCCGAATGCGACAGGCAAACCCGTCAATGCCCTGGATTACTCCAATCAGGTCGCCGCGGTACAAATTGCCTCTTCTTCCTTATATGGCAGAAATAACCCCACTTTCCAGGCCGTCCAGCAATGGCTGCGTTCAGGTGCTGATACCCGTAACCTGAGCCAGTACGGCATCAGCGCTTATCAGATGGAAGGGGCTGATAACTTCGGTAACGTGCAACTGACCGGCTATTATACGCCGGTGGTACAGGCGCGTTACACGCGTCAGGGTGAATTCCAGTATCCGTTGTACCGTATGCCGCCTAAACGTGGACGTCTGCCTGATCGCGCCTCGATTTACTCAGGTGCACTGAGTGAAAATTACGTAGTGGCCTGGACTAACTCCCTGATGGATAACTTCATGATGGAAGTGCAGGGCAGCGGCTATGTGGATTACGGCGACGGGCGTCCGTACATGTTCTTTGGTTATGCCGGGAAAAATGGTCACGCTTATCGCAGTATCGGTAAGGTGCTGATTGATCGTGGCGAAGTCGCGCGTGAGAATATGTCGATGCAGGCGATCCGCCAGTGGGCGGATACGCACAGTGCCGCTGAAGTCCGTGAGTTGCTGGAGCAGAATCCCTCATTTGTGTTCTTTAAACCTGAACCTTTTGCCCCTGTTCGTGGCGCAAGCGGTGTGCCGCTGATTGCCAAAGCATCCGTGGCGTCTGACCGCTCGCTGATCCCGGCAGGAACCACGCTGCTGGCGGAGGTGCCGGAGCTGAATGATAAAGGTAAGTTTACCGGTAAATACCATATGCGTCTGATGGTTGCGCTGGACGTCGGCGGTGCCATTAAAGGGCAACATTTCGATATGTATCAGGGGATTGGTACCGATGCCGGACACTCAGCAGGATTTTATAACCACTATGGCCGCGTCTGGGTGTTAAAATCAGCGCAAAATGGCAAACCGCTGTTCACAGCCTATGCTCAGCCAAATTAAGTTTCGACACGTATTGAGGTTCAGAAGGTCATGACAGCAACATATTCCGACGCCTACCAGCAACGCTTTGGCGGCACTGCACGTCTTTATGGTCAGCAGGCACTGGCGTTATTCTCGCAGGCACATGTCTGCGTGATTGGTATCGGCGGAGTGGGTTCCTGGGCTGCCGAAGCGTTGGCCCGTACGGGAATTGGCGCCATTACGCTCATTGATATGGATGATGTGTGCGTGACCAATACCAACAGGCAGATCCACGCTCTGCGGGAAAATGTCGGGCAGGCGAAAACCGAAGTAATGGCCCAGCGCATTCTGGCGATAAATCCGGAATGCAAAGTGACCTGTATCGATGATTTTATTACGCCGGACAATGTTGCTGAAATGCTCAACATGGGATTTAGCTACGTGATTGATGCCATTGACAGCGTGCGGCCAAAAGCCGCGCTGCTGGCATACTGTCGTCGTTTTAAGATCCCGGTCGTGACCACCGGCGGGGCGGGCGGACAAATCGATCCGACGCAGATCGCCGTCGTGGATCTGGCGAAAACCATACAGGATCCGCTGGCAGCCAAACTGCGTGAGCGACTGAAAAACGATTTCAACGTGGTGAAGAACAGTAAAGGTAAGCTTGGGATTGACTGTGTATTTTCCAGCGAACCGCTGATGTACCCGCAGGCGGATGGTTCAGTCTGCGCATCGCGCGCGACGGCAGAAGGCCCGAAACGTATGGACTGCGCTTCAGGTTTTGGTGCGGCGACGATGGTCACCGCCACGTTTGGTTTTGTCGCGGTTTCTCATGTTCTTAAGAAGATGATGGCAAAACAGCAGCGTCAGGCTCAGGCTGCCTGACGGGCGAGATGTAAAACACCTTCAGCCAGCGCATTCAGCCCGCTGGAGCGGCTGGTGCTCAGTTGCTCCCTCAGGCCCAGCACATCGAATAACGCCAGCGGATCCCGACTCAGGATCTCGTCTGGCGTTTTGCCTTCTACAGCGGTCAGCAGCACTGCCAGCAAACCTTTGACGATCCGTCCCTCGCTGTCCCCGTAAAAATGCATTGTTCCATTTTCTGATTTTTCCGCTCCCAGCCAGACCCTATTTTCACATCCCGACAGCTCATTCTCCGGTACCTTCAATGATGCCTCCAGCGGTGGCAGAGATTTCGCCAGCAGAATTAACTGGCGATAGCGGTCCTCCCACTGACGAAATGAAGCAAATTTTTCTGTCAGCGAAGCTTCGGTAATTTCCTGTCCAAAAGGGTGTGGCGCGAGCATTGTGATCCTTAAAAAGCGTATGTCTCAGAAATGTGATTAATCAGCCAGCAGGCTCATCGCATATTTTACCGCCCCGACCAGGCGTGCGACATCTTCTTCATTATTATAGGGCGCGAATGAGGCGCGCAGGGTTCCTTTTACGCCCAGAGCGTCCATCAGTGGCTGCGCGCAGTGTTGCCCGGCGCGCAGCGCAATGCCTTGCTCCGCGAGTAAGGTGACCAGGTCGCTGTGATGCACGCCGGCAATATCAAATGCAAGCAGCGAAGCGTCCTGTGTGCGGAAACTGCGAAAACCTTCAATCTGTGACAACTGTTTCTCCGCCATTGCCGCCAGGTTTTGCGCATGTTTCTCGCCAGCCTGCACATCTCGGGTTTTCAGCCAGGTCAGCGCAGCGGCCATGCCGATCACGCCGGCAATGTTGGGGGTACCTGCTTCAAAGCGATGGGGCACCGTCTGCGGCGTAAAGCCGGTCATTGTCGCGTGGGTCAGCATTTTTCCGCCGCCGTGCCAGGGCGCCATGCTGTCGAGCAATTCTGTTTTACCGTACAACACGCCAATCCCCGTCGGGCCATACAGCTTGTGGCCGGAAAAAGCATAGAAGTCGATATCAAGTTGCTGTACGTCCGGCGGGCAATGTACAACGCCCTGTGCGCCATCCACCAGAACCGGCGTGCCGTTGGCGTGTGCCAGTTTAATGGCGAGTGAAAGATCGGGCATACCGCCGGTGACGTTCGACATTTGTGTGATCGCCAGCAGACGCGTGCGGGTATTCAGCAGGGCGGGAAGCTGGCTGATATCTGCCATACCGCGCTCGTCTACCGGCAACGTGATAACCCGCGCCTGACACTGTTCTGCCAGCATCAGCCAGGGGATCAGATTCGCGTGATGCTCGGCCTGACTGACAATAATCTCATCTCCGGCCTGCAACCGCGGGCGCAGATAACTTTGCGCGACAAGATTGACTGACTCGGTGGTGCCGCGTGTCCAGACAATGTTCTCTGCGCGCGGCGCATGGATCCAGTCAGCCACCTGTACGCGTGCCTGTTCGTAGGCATCTGTCAGCGTTTGTGCCGCACGGTGCTGACTGCGGTGGACTGTCGCGCCCTCCTGTGAATAAAAATTCACAGTGGCGTCAATCACGGCCTGCGGTTTGAGCGCCGTGGCTGCACTGTCGAGGTAGCACTGCCCCTGCGACAGGGCGGGGAAGTGTCGCCGGAAATCAGCGGCGTTAAAGTCGGTCATGCGAGGTTATATCCTTCGGCTTCAGGGTAAAGAGTACAAACTTTGAGCTAATGCAAACCACCTATTCATTTTAGGAATGGTTACCTGGAAATATATCAGAGGTTTGTTATGCTGAATTACGAACACTAGACAAATTAGCCTGGGGGCTTCCCGGGAATTGAAAGCATTTTAATCTGCAAGGAGTCTACAATGAAAAAGATCGTCGCCGTAATTTCAGCCGCACTGCTGACCACAACACTTGCCGCCTGTTCAAGCAACTACGTGATGCACACCAACGATGGCCGTACAATCGTTGCTGAAGGCAAACCAAGCACTGACAGTGATACCGGTATGATCAGTTATACCGATGCGTATGGCAACAAGCAGCAGATCAATAAATCTGAAGTGAAAGAAATGGCCGAAGGGAAATAATCCCTTGCGTGACACCACCTTCGGGTAACCTCACTGCGCCTCACGACAAAACCGGATACGTATGCGACGTAGCCGGTTTTGTCACATATGAAGGGCGCTCATTGGCAGGCATCCCAAAATTCGGGCAAAAAAAAGCACCGCAAAATGCGGTGCTAAAAAATCACTTTGGACAGACAGGGTAATGTACAGGAAGTGAAAAGTTTGTAGCATTCAAGCTACGTGTCCGGATTGCCGGACAATTGCAAACACAACATCACAACCACAAGCCAAAAGTATTTCAGCATCCTCATACCAATCTACTTTTCGTTCCGGCTCAGGAAGTGGCGCCACTATAGGTTTTTGCCTGTACATCCTCAACGGACAAATTATAATGTCTCGGATTAAAAAAACTAATATCTGAACCCCCTGACAGGGGTTCCGCTGACCGCCACATAAGAAGTCTCTTATTTATGTCAAAACGTTTACCCCCTCTGAATTCACTGCGCGTGTTTGACGCCGCAGCGCGTCACCTTAGTTTTACTAAAGCGGCGGAGGAATTGTTTGTCACACAGGCTGCTGTTAGCCACCAGATCAAGTCACTTGAGGACTTTTTGGGGCTAAAACTGTTTCGTCGCCGAAATCGCTCTTTGTTACTGACCGAAGAAGGGCAGAGCTATTACCTCGATATTAAAGAGATATTCTCGTCTCTTAACGAAGCGACACGCAAACTTCAGGCCCGCAGTGCAAAAGGCGCACTGACCGTCAGTTTGCCGCCAAGCTTTGCGATTCAATGGCTGGTGCCAAGATTGTCTGGCTTTAACTCAGCTTATCCGGGTATCGATGTACGCATTCAGGCCGTAGACCGCGAAGAGGACAAATTGTCCGATGATGTGGACGTGGCGATTTTCCATGGCCGAGGTAACTGGCCGGGGCTGCGTGCAGAGCGTTTATACGCCGAGTATTTAATTCCCGTTTGTTCTCCTTCCTTATTGATGGGCGATAATTTGCTGAAAGAACCGGCAGATCTCGGTCACCACACGCTGCTGCATGATGCCTCGCGCCGTGACTGGCTGGCCTACACCAAGCAGCTTGGCCTGCAGCAGGTGAATGTTCAGCAGGGGCCGATTTTCAGCCACAGTGCGATGGTTGTTCAGGCCGCGGTTCACGGGCAGGGGATTGCACTGGTGAATAACGTGATGGCGCAAACCGAGATTGAAGCTGGCCGTCTGGTGTGTCCTTTTAATGAAGTTTTAGTCAGTAAAAACGCTTTTTATCTGGTTTGTCATGACAGTCAGGCAGAACTGGGTAAAATAGCCGCCTTTCGTCAGTGGATCCTCGCGCGTGCCGCCAGTGAGCAGGAAAAACTGCGCTTTCGGTTTGATCAGGCCTGAAACCTGAAATACAGAAACCGATGACCATGAACGTACTGATGAGACGGATGAGTAGACGTTTTCATCATTAAAAAACGATAACGGGTAACGTATAATGACCAGTCGTTCAATGCTGATTTTTGCCGCGATAAGCGGTTTTATCTACGTGGCGTTTGGTGCTTTTGGCGCGCACGTGCTGAGCCAGTCGCTGGGAGAGGCCGAAATGGCCTGGATCCACACCGGGCTGACCTACCAAAGTATTCACACGCTGGCGGTGATGATTTTAGGCGTTGCCATGCAGCGTCAGCGTAATGTGTGGTTCTACTGGAGCAGTGCCTTCCTGGCGCTGGGAACCGTGTTATTCAGTGGCAGCCTTTACTGTCTGGCGCTGTCGCACCTCCGTTTATTTGCTTTTGTGACTCCGATTGGCGGTACCTTGTTTCTGGTCGGTTGGATTTTGATGTTGATAGGCGCATTGCGTCTGAAGAAAAAGGCCGAACGCCATGAATAAAGTTGCCCTCTACTGCCGTCAGGGTTTTGAAAAAGAATGCGCAGCAGAAATCACAGACAAAGCTGCGAAGATGGAAATCTTCGGTTTTGCCCGCGTAAAAGAAAACAGCGGGTATGTGTTGTTTGAATGCTATCAGCCTGATGATGCTGATCGTCTGGCGAAAGAGCTGCCATTCCGCGAACTGATCTTTGCTCGTCAGCTGATCGTCGTCGGCGAGTTGCTGAAAGATCTGCCGCCGGAAGATCGCGTTTCGCCGATCGTGGGCATGGTACAAAACGTGGTGACCAACGGTGGTGAACTGCGTGTAGAAGTGCCGGATACCAATGAAAGTAAAGAACTCACCAAGTTCTGTCGCAAACTGACAGTGCCATTACGTACCGCGATGCGCGAACGCCGCGTGCTGGGAAAACGTGAAAATCCGCTGCGTCCTGTCGTGCACGTCTTCTTCATTGCATCAGGTTGCTGCTACGTTGGCTATTCCTACAGTAATAACAATTCCCCGTATTACATGGGGATCCCGCGTCTTAAGTTTCCGTCAGAAGCACCAAGCCGTTCCACGCTGAAGCTGGAAGAAGCATTCCATGTGTTCATTCCTGCTGATGAATGGGAAGAGCGTCTGGCGAGCGGGATGTATGCGGTAGATTTGGGTGCCTGCCCGGGCGGCTGGACCTATCAGCTGGTACAACGCAGCATGATGGTTACCGCCATTGATAACGGCCCGATGGCGCCAAGCCTGATGGAAACCGGTCAGGTTATTCACTTGCGTGAAGATGGCTTCCGCTACAAGTCCACCAGTACCAAAAACTACTGGCTGGTGTGTGACATGGTAGAAAAACCGGCGAAAGTGGCTGCGCTGATGTGCGACTGGCTGGTTAACGGCTGGTGCCGCGAGACGATTTTCAACCTGAAATTGCCGATGAAAAAGCGTTACGAAGAAGTGTCTAACATCCTCGCGCGAATTGATGAACGTCTGAAAGAAAATGGCATTAATGCGGAGATCTTCGCCAAACAGCTCTACCATGACCGGGAAGAGGTAACGGTGCATATTCGTCGCTTCTGGTCAGCCATCGGTGGCCGTCGTGATGAACGCGATCGTTGATTTACGCTGAATGGCGTTTGATATGATGCGAAAAGGCGCTTTCTTCGGGAAGCGCCTTTTTTCTTTGGCAGACTTACGGCAAGCGCAACTGCTGTAAATTCCCGTCGAGAGCGATATCAGTTTGCAGCGCAGACACCCGTTTGCAGGCGTATGCCAGATCCCGATGCTCCCGCAATTTTGACTGCCACTTTTCCGGCACCGCACTCAGATTGTCATACAGCGCGTCCAGTGAACCGGCCTGAGCCAGCAGAGTCACGGCCGTTTTTGGACCAATACCGGGTACGCCAGGGATTTTACTGCTGCTGATCCCCGCCAGCCCCCAGTAGTCTGTAAGCTGGTGCGGTAATACGCCGAATGTTTCCTGCACGAACGGCAAATCAAGCCAGCGTTTTTGGAAATAATCGCGGATCTGAACGTTAGCGGCCAGCAACTGGCAATACCCTTTATCCGTTGAGACGATGGTGACCTGATGACCGCCGGAGGCGACTTTTTCCGTCAGCGTCGCCGCGAGATCGTCAGCTTCGTTGCCGGCTGAATGCCAGCAGGCGATCCCGTGAGCTTCAAAACCGGCCTTCAGACTGGGCATTTCTGCAAACAAATTGTCCGGCATCGGTGAGCGTCCTGCTTTGTAATCTGGCAGACACTGATGGCGCCAGCTGTCAGCGCGATCGTCTTCATCGAAAACGGCTACCGCGTGCGTCGGCCGGGTATGCTGAATCAGCTGCGCGATCGCATTCTGACAGGTAATCAGGCAGGGCGAACCCTGAACCGCATGAATGCGACGGATAAGATTCAGGGCATCAATAATCAGCAGATGTATTGCCATCGACAAACTCCATAATAATCAGGGCGACATCGCGTCGCCCTGAAAAACCCTTATTCTTCAAACTTACCGGGACATGTGCCGGGCATCCGAAGGTGTTTGGGTATCCATTTCTATGCACAAATCTCGTAGCACGGAATGTACGCGCTGCCCGGTAATTTCATGCGGTGCTGAGCGACAAAACCTTGCAACAAACTGTCCATTTTCTTCATCAGTGCCGGATCACCGTGCAGCTTAAAGCGTCCGTACTGTTCAATGGCGTGGATGCCAAACTCTTTGACGTTACCGGCCACAATCCCGGAGAAGGCGCGGCGCAGTGCAGCAGCCAGCTCCTGTGGGGGTTGGTTTGGATAAAGATTCAGGTTAGCCATATTTTCATGGCTTGGTTCGAACGGATGCTGTAAGTCGGGTGCAATACGAATCGACCAGTTAAAGCTGTAAGCATCACCGCTGTTACGACGGTTTTCCTTGACCAGCGGCATAGCCCGTTTCATCTGGCGTGCCACTTCGGTCGGATCGTCAACAATGATGGTATAGAACTTAGATGCTTCTTCGCCCAGCGTTTCTTTGATGAACGCATCCAGTACGTGGAAGTAGTCTGCACTCTCTTTCGGGCCGGTCAGAATCAGCGGTAACACCTGATCGCTGTTTTGCGGATCCATCAATATGCCCAGTAAATAGAGCAGTTCTTCCGCCGTGCCGACGCCGCCAGGGAAAATGATAATACCGTGGGCAATACGCACGAAAGCTTCCAGCCGTTTTTCGATATCCGGCATGATGATCAGTTCATTGACCAGGGGATTAGGCGGTTCTGCGGCAATGATCGACGGTTCGGTCATTCCGATAAAACGACCGGCTTTGTAACGTTGCTGCGCGTGGCCGACGGCCGCACCTTTCATCGGCGCTTCCATTGCCCCCGGACCGCAGCCGGTGCAGATGTTCAGTTCACGTAAACCAAGCTGGCTGCCGACGTTGCGGGCGTACTGGTATTCAATCTCATTGATTGAGTGCCCGCCCCAGCACACTACCATGTTCGGATCTTCATCCAGATGGAGTGCGCGGGCATTACGTAAGATGGAGAACACCATATTGGTCAGGTGTGCGGAATCGTTGTCGTTGAAGTTCTCAAAGCGCGGATTATTAGAGATTTGCGCATTCACAAACAGAATGTCACGTAAAACAGCGAACAGGTTGGCCTGTAATGAGCGGATAATCCGGCCATCGACAAAGGCATCTTCCGGCGGGTTTACCAGCTCAAGTTTTACGCCGCGCTCTCTGCGCAGCACATTGATATCAAAACTTTCGTAACGTTCGAGGAGTTCTTTGCTGCTGTCGGTCTGGCTGCCGCTGTTGAGTACGGCCAGTGAGCAATTTCTGAAAAGACGATATAAGTCGCTGCTCGCCGTGCGCTTGAGCATGTCGACTTCCAACTGCGACAACAAATCCATTGAGCCCAGCGGGCTGATGTGAGTAATCAAAGTTGCTCCTTGACACCTAAGGGTGCAGTGATTCTTTCTGCCTGCCGGGCGCGATGCATGATTTTTCGGATCATGTTTTTTGCGTCGCAAAGCGTGAGCAAACAAAAACAATTGTCTGTTAGCAGAAAGGATTACCGGTACTGTTTTGCCCCGTAATCTCTTTCTGATTTAACAGTAACCTTGTCACCAGGCTTTTACCAATACTCACAGAGCGTTAGCGCAAATCTTGAGCAATGCCTCGCATTATTGCCTGACGAGTCTTGCTGTTACCGGTTCAAACGGGAAGTTAGATCGCCATGGATTGATGTCCAGACCACCGCGGCGGGTGTAACGGGCATACACCGCGAGCTTCTCTGGCTGACAAAAATGCAGAATGTCGTTAAAAATTCGCTCCACGCATTGTTCGTGAAATTCGTTGTGATGACGGAATGACACCAGGTAGCGCAGCAGGGCTTCGCGGTCGATTTTCGGGCCACGGTATTGGATCTGCACTGAACCCCAGTCGGGCTGATGGGTGATCAGACAGTTTGATTTGAGCAGGTGGCTGACCAGTGACTCTTCGACGAACTCTTCGCCCGCAGCATCTGCAAGATAGCCGGCATTGAATTCGTAGCTGTCGATTTCAATATCCTGATCGTCGATGCAATCGCCTGCGAAATGCCCGACGGGCGACCCTTCTATTTCTGACAAGCGACTGACGCTTACCGTCACCTCACCTTCAGCGCAGGCGCTTAAATCATGTGTTAACGTTTCCTGTACTGTCTGCCAGTCCGGGAATACGGTCTGGTTGAAGCTGTTGAGGTAAAGTTTAAAGCTTTTGGATTCGATCAGATTTTGACTGTCGGCCTTCAGGCTGATTTCACCCACAGCGACCTGAGGTAATCCTTTTGCATTGAGCCAGGACAGTTCATACAGCGTCCAGATATCTGCGCCATGAAAAGGCAGATTATCCGGAAATAAACCCAGGGGTTCACGGTTCATACTGCGGGGAACGGCTTGTAATAAGGAGGCGTCGTAGTGATCGACGTAAGCCGTGCTTTTGCCCAGCGTCAGTTGCGCCAGTGCGGGGTTATCCTGATAAGAGGACATGCTGTCACCTTGCTAAGAGATCGGTACAATAGGGAATAGTGACTAGTTTAACCCAGCCTTACCTGAAGATGAGAGAATTATGGAGTCTGAAGTTTCTGTAGCATTGCGTGAATTTACTCAGCGTTATGTCGATCTCTGGCAGCGGGAAACCGGGATGCCGCCATCAAGTGAAGCATTATTGGGTGTGGAATCACCTTGTATCGTGAAAACCGATGAAGACAAGGTGTTTTGGCTGACTCAGATTTTCAGCCCTGATGACACGTTGCAAAACGTTGAACGGGCGATGGAGTTACAGCTACGCCATGAAGCGCACGTGTTTTATACCACGCAGTTTGCTGGTGATATGACAGCGCAATGGCAGGGTAATACGCTGACGCTGTTACAGGTCTGGAGCCCGGAGGATTTCACCCGTTTGCAGGAAAATCTGATAGGCCATCTGGTGACGCAAAAGCGCCTTAAGCTGACGCCGAGCGTGTTTCTGGCGACGACCGATTCTGAGTTGGATCTCGTATCGCTGTGTAATGTGACGGGGAATGTTATTCTGGAGCAGTTCGGCAGCAAAAAAAGAACGATACTCTCGCCATCGCTATCTGAATTCCTTACAATGCTGACCCCTGTTTATCCCGCCTGATGCCGTTATTCAGAAAAACATTTTCCCGCAGAGCTTAAATGGCTCACATGCGTGTGAGAGATCTCTCACAAAGACTGTAAGAGATCTCGCTAATTTGACTTATCCTCTCGCCGTTATTCTTGTTAAATTTCTTTTTAATGAATGACTTAAGTGTTTTCAGGCCTGTGAGATGGCTTACCCGTTTCTCTTTTGGCTTACAGCCCTTATTGCCTGAGAGGGCAAAATCAACGATTCTAGTCGGGCAGAAAGGAAGCATGAATCGGAACATCAGGATGATGGCTGATTCATAAAGCAGGGGACGGCTCAGGAAGAGTCAGGACGGCATCGGATTATGCCAGGATGTTTCAGGAAGAAACCAGGGACACCTCCAGGACGGAGAAGAGAGCTCACAAAGGAAGCTGAGCGGGTCACAGATGACCAGGATGCAAGTCGGGATGACTTAGGATAAACCGTCAGGATGAAAGTTGGACGATGCAAAGGACAGCCGGTTAGGATAACCGCAGGAAAAGTTTTCAGGGATTGAGCAGGGAGCACTTAGGTAGCTGGATTGCTATAAAACGAACCGGGGGCACTGTGTAAACAGTGCCCCCAACTTTTTGTCTGAACCCTGAGATTTTTCTAAACACTGAACGGCGCCCCGAAGTTCACGGCGCGCCTCTTAGCGACAAAGGCTAGCCAATCGCGCCCAGAACATCATCCTGACCCTGCTTTTTCGGCAGCAGGAACAGCGTTGCGAAGATATCCAGCAGGTAGATAGCCGCCAGTAACGTAATGGCGGCTGTGAAGGACACTTGCGCGACCAGCATACCGATCACCAGCGGACCAAAACCTCCCACGCCGCGCCCCATGTTGAACAACAGATTTTGTGCCGTCGCCCTGACGCGAACCGGATAGAGGTCTGAAATTAATCCGCCGTACCCCCCAATCATGCCATTGACGAACATGCCCATAAGCGCGCCTGCAAACAACATCAGTGTTGGATCGGATAACTGCGCGTAACAGACGACCATGATTACGGCACCCACCTGATATATCAGGAAAATTTTCCAGCGCGGGAAGCGGTCAGACAATACGCCAAACAGCCAGATGCCGAAGGTCATGCCGATAATGGTTACCGCCGTCCACAAACCGGATTTAGTCAGCGAGAAGCCAAAGTTTTTGGACAGATAACTCGGCATCCAGATCATCAGGCCGTAATAACCAAAATTTTGCACCGAGCACAGAATGAAAATACCGATGCTGGCTTTGGTCGTGGCTTTATCGCGAAACAGCAATTTGATGCGGCTGAACAATGAACCGTCGTTATCAGTTGACGCACTTTTGACAAAGGCTTCAGGTTCGCCCATGGTGCGGCGGATAAGGAAGGAGGCCAACGCTGGCAGCAGGCCGACCAGAAACATTCCGCGCCAGCCAATGATGCCGAGCAGCAGCGGAGTGAGGAATGCCGCGAGCAGTACACCGAGCTGCCAGCCCATACCGACGTAGGCCGATGCCCGGTTACGTTTTTCTGCCGGCCAAGCTTCGGCAATCAGCGCCATGCCAATTCCAAACTCACCGCCAAGTCCGATACCGGCCAATGTGCGATAAATCAGTAAATCCCAGTAACCCTGTGCGAAGGCGCATAAACCGGTAAATACTGAGAACATCAGTATCGTAAAGGTCAGGACGCGTATGCGGCCAAAACGATCGCTGATCGGCCCGAAAATTACGCCACCGAGCACGGCGCCAATCAGCGTCCAGGTCACCAGTGAACCGCTTTGGGAGGCCGTCAGGCCAAATTCGCTGGAAATTGCCGGGAGCATGAAGCCGAGGATGAGCAGATCAAAGCCGTCCATGGCGTAGCCTGTTACCGAGGCCAGCATGGCTTTTGCGGGTGTTGCGTGTGTTTTTTGAGTGTGTTGAGCAGACATGGATACACATCTTGAGAGAAAAAAGTGGCGGTAGTTTGCCCGTATCGGGCATCTTTCGCTACCACGAAAAACGTATGGTTGAAGGGATTAACGCAGCCGGATGCAGAAAGTTGGGGCAAAAGGTCTTCAATGTTATGCTTTGCGCCCCCGAACGGACGCTGGCCGGGGCCATGAATGAAGAGAGCGACTCATGAATATAGAAAAACAGGTTCGTCAGATTTTAGAAGATATTGAACAGGTAATGCGTGACGATAAACTCTGGCACGCCACGCCTCCTGATGCGGAAGCTTTTGAGAGTAAAGAACCGTTCTCGGTCGATACGATGTCTGCTGAACAGTGGCTGCAATGGGTGCTGGTTCCCCGTATGTATGCGTTACTGGCTGCCGGATCGCCAATGCCTACCCGCTTTGCTATCACTCCTTATTTTGAAGTGGCGATGCCTGAAGCAACCCTGTTGTTGAGTCAGTTGCAGCGTCTCGATGACTTGCTGAATATAGAAGACTGACATGCTGGAAATTTTGTATCAGGACGAACATCTGGTCGCAGTGAATAAACCTGCGGGCATGCTGGTTCATCGCAGTTGGCTTGACCAACATGAAACAGTGTTTGTGATGCAGACATTGCGTGATCAGATTGGTCAGCATGTGTTTACCGTTCACCGGCTGGATAAACCGACTTCAGGCGTTTTGCTGATGGCGTTATCCAGCGACGTGGCAAGGTTGCTGTCCCAGCAGCTTGAGAATCACCAGATGAATAAGGTGTATCACGCGGTGGTTCGCGGTTATGTCAGCGAGGACGGAACGGTCGATTACGCACTGACCGAAGAGCTGGACAAAATTGCCGATAAGTTTGCTAACCCCGATAAAGCGCCGCAGTCAGCCGTCAGCCATTATCGCGTGGTAGCACAGGCTGAGATGCCGGTCGCCATTGGCCGTTACGATACTGCCCGCTACAGCCTGGTAGAGCTCAAACCCGAGACTGGCCGTAAGCATCAGTTGCGTCGGCATATGTCGCATCTGCGCCATCCTATTATCGGGGACAGCGCGCATGGCGATTTGAAGCAAAACCGTGGTATGACGGAGCATTTCGGTTGTTCCGGTTTGATGCTGCACGCCAGCCACATGACGCTGCCGCATCCGGTTACGGGTGAGCTGCTGTCTTTACAGGCTCGCTGGGATAACCGCTGGCAAAGTGTGGTCGAACAGTTCGGCTGGCAGGGAAAAATCCCTGAACTTGAAAGGGTTGAAGTTACCCCCGCTTGCGGTCAGGATAGTGAACAAATTTAAGTTCTACGGACGAAATCGTCGAATGACACAGGAGTGAAGCCATGGCAGAAGTCGGAATTTTTGTCGGTACGGTGTACGGCAATTCGTTACTGGTTGCGGAAGAAGCGGAAACCGTGCTCAAAAGTCAGGGGCATGAGGTAAAGCTGTTCGAGGAAGGATCGCTGGAAGCCTGGCAGTACTATCGTCATCATTTCGTTCTGGTTGTGACGTCGACGACCGGGCAGGGCGATTTGCCTGACAGCATTGCGCCGCTGTATGTGGCCATCCGGGATACTGTCGGATACCAGCCTGAGCTGCGTTACGGTCTGATTGCGCTGGGTGACAGCAGTTACGATCATTTTTGCGGCGGCGGGCACAAGCTGGATGATTTATTGCAGGAGCAGGGCGCTGCGCGTATTGGCGATTTGCTGGAAATTGATGCCATGGAAAATCCGGAGCCGGAAACGGTGGCTATTCCATGGGTAGAGAAGTGGGCGTCGCTGCTTAAATAAGGCGCACTTCTGCATATATATTAAAAAGGTCAGGTAATTCACCTGACCTTTTGCATTTCTGAATGGCGAAATAATGCCAGACATTAACCGCGTTAACGACCGCTGGTCAGTTTTTCCAGATCGGATTCAATCTCGGTAATTTTATTGGCCACTACGGATTCCAGATGACGTAAATCATCCAAAATTTTACGTTTCAGGTCAACTTCCACCTGGTCGCGCTGACAGATTTGATCTAACTCATCAATGACATAACGCAGATTCGGGCTGATTTCATGAATTTCTTTATAACCCTGCCCTGCATTATCGGCAACGATGGTTTTACGCTGGCGCGGATATTTAAATTTCACGCTTTTAGCGAAGAATTCACCTTTATCACGGCGGAAATAAATCTTCAGGATGTCGTTATTAGCCTCCTGACGCAGGCTGTAACGATCAATATCGTCGGGATTATTAATGCCCAGGCTTTTCAGATTGTCATACATAGCGCTACCTTCGGTTAGGAGAATATTTAAACATCATGATGAACCGAACGGCGGTTCGAATCGTTGATTAATGACACAATTTGCTATCAAGAAGATAAAAAAATAGCGGGTATCGTTGTAAACACAAAACTTAACCCGCTATTTCTCAGTTTAGTCGATGTTACGTAATAACTCATTCAGACCGGTTTTGCCCAGCGTTTTAGCATCGACTTTCTTCACGATGACTGCGCAGTACAGGCTGTAGCTGCCATCTTTAGAAGGCAGGTTACCGGAGACGACAACAGAGCCCGCTGGCACGCGGCCGTAATGCACTTCGCCGGTTTCGCGGTCGTAAATTTTGGTGCTCTGGCCGATGTAAACGCCCATCGAAATCACGGAGCCTTCTTCAACGATCACGCCTTCAACGATCTCTGAACGGGCACCGATAAAGCAGTTATCTTCGATAATGGTCGGGTTAGCCTGCAGAGGCTCCAGAACGCCACCGATGCCGACGCCGCCGGAAAGGTGAACATTTTTACCGATTTGCGCACAAGAACCGACGGTCGCCCAGGTATCTACCATGGTGCCTTCATCTACATAAGCACCAATGTTGACGTAAGACGGCATCAGCACAGTATTGCGTGCGATGAACGCGCCTTTGCGCACTGCGGCTGGTGGCACTACGCGGAAACCTTCACGCTGGAAACGCGCTTCATCATAATCGGCGAATTTCATAGGGACTTTGTCGAAGTAACGGCTTTCACCGCCTTCCATCACCTGGTTGTCATTGATTCTGAAAGAGAGCAGTACCGCTTTCTTCAGCCACTGATGCGTTACCCATTCGCCATTAATCTTTTCAGCCACGCGCAGTTCGCCGCTGTCGATTTTGTTAATGACCTGAGTGATGGCGTCGCGCGTTACGCTGTCTACGTTTGCCGGGGTAATGTCTGCACGGCGCTCGAAGGCTTGTTCAATAACGGTTTGTAGTTGCTGCATCCTGTTCTCTTTCCTGAAGTGATGTTAAATAGACAACCGTACTTGTATCACATTTTGTCGGCTGGGTTGAGTGCCTCGGTTAATCGGCGTGTGATTTCCTTGCGCGTCGGCTTATCAAGGGCACGACGTTCTGAGTTCGCCAAAATAAATAAGTCTTCCACCCGTTCGCCGATGGTCGAAATTCTTGCACCGTGCAGCGATAAACCTAAATCAGAGAAAACTTCGCCGACACGGGCCAGCAGGCCGGGTTGATCCAGCGCCACCAGTTCCATATATGTGCGGCGATCGGTGTGCGTCGGCAGAAAACTGACGTCGGTCTGCACACTGAAATGGCGAAGTTTTGGCGACGGGCGTCTTGCCCGCGGCGGCTGATATGCCTGTGTCATTGACTGTTCAAGCGCATAGCGGATCGCCTCGTGACGATCCTGCGCAAGCGGGCTGCCGTCCGGTTCGAGCACAATAAAGGTATCCATTGCCATGCCGTCGCGGTTGGTGAAAATCTGTGCGTCATGAATGCTCAGATTGCGGCGATCCAGCTCTCCGGCAACGGTTGCGAACAGATATGGACGGTCCGGGCTCCAGATAAAGATTTCTGTTCCGCCGCGGGTAGCCTGACGGCTGACCAGCACCAGCGGTTTAGTGGAATCATGTTCCAGCAGGTGCCGGGCATGCCACGCCAGCTGATTGGGAGAATGGCGCAGGAAGTAATCCGCACGACAGCGACTCCAGATCCGGTGCAAAGCTTCTTCATCAATATTGTCCATACGCAACAAGGCCAGCGCCTGCAGGCGGTGATGGCGTACGCGTTCCCGCAGATCCGGCGTATTTTGCATTCCCCGCCGCAATTGTTTTTCGGTCGCGAAATACAGTTCGCGTATCAGGCTCTGCTTCCAGCTGTTCCACAACGTTTCATTCGTGGCGCAGATATCGGCAACGGTCAGGCTCACCAGATAACGGAGACGGACTTCGGTTTGCATTTCTGCTGCGAACTGCTGGATCTCGTTGGGATCCTGAATATCACGGCGCTGCGCCGTGACGGACATCAGTAAATGACAGCGAACCAGCCACGAAACCAGCTGCGTTTCCCGCGAGTTCAGCCCGTGCAGCTCAGCGAATTCCAGCACATCCTGCGCGCCAAGAATCGAGTGATCGCCACCGCGACCTTTGGCGATATCGTGGAAAAGCGCAGCCATCAGCAGCAATTCGGGCTGCGGAAGGCGCGGATACAATTCCACGCACAAAGGATGTTTAGGGCGAGTTTCTTCATGCGCAAAGCTTTCGATTTTCTGCAGAACGCGGATCGTATGTTCATCCACCGTGTAGGCATGGAATAAATCGAACTGCATCTGGCCGACAATTTGTCCCCATTGCGGCATGTACGCCCACAACACGCTGTGCCGGTGCATCGGCACCAGTGCGCGCGAGACAGCGCCCGGATGGCGAAGGATCGACATAAACATTTCCCGCGCCTGAGGGATCATACAAAGCGGTTCTTTCAGATGACGGCGTGCATGGCGCAAAAGGCGCACGGTGGTGGAGTAAATCCCTTTGATTTCGCGATGACGGACCATCAGATGGAACATACCGATGAGCGTTTCCGGCTGACGTTCAAACAAAGAGTCGTCGCGCAGATCGATCAGATCCCCTCGCAGCTGGAAATGCTCATCCAGCGGACGCGGTTTCTCGTTCGGGCCTATCGCGAGAATCGCTTCATCGAACAGCTGCAGTAACATTTGATTCAGCTCGCCCACCCGGCGGGTCATGCGATAGAAATCTTTCATCATCCGTTCGACAGGCTGATTGCCTTCGCCCTGATATTGCAGGAGCTGAGCGACGTTAAGCTGTCTGTCGAAAAGCAGGCGGTTGTCATAACGCGGCAACACCAGGTGCAGGGCAAAGCGGATACGCCACAGGAAACTCTGGCACTCCAGCAGCTCGTTGCGTTCGGCTTTCGTCAGAAATCCAAAAGCGACCATTTCATCCAGCGACGTTGCGCCGAAGTGACGGCGTGCAACCCACAGAATGGTATGGATATCGCGCAGGCCGCCTGGGCTGCTTTTGATATCCGGTTCCAGATTGTAGCTGGTGCCGTGATAGCGCAAATGGCGCTCGTTTTGTTCTTCAATTTTGGCACGAAAGAAGTTGGGGGAAGGCCAGAAACCATCACTGAAAATGTGTTTTTGCATACTGAGAAACAGCGCAACATCCCCGCAAATGAGGCGTGATTCAATCAGGTTTGTTGCGACGGTAAGGTCTGCAAGCCCTTCCAGCAGGCATTCTTCCAGCGTGCGGACGCTGTGACCGACTTCCAGTTTCAGATCCCACAACAGGGTAATCAGCTCTCCGATGCGCTGCGCCTGCTCATCGTTGAGGCGCTTTTGGCTCAGTACCAGCACGTCGATATCGGACAGCGGATGCAGTTCTCCGCGGCCATAACCGCCAACGGCAACCATCGCCGTCTCCGGGATATTATCGAAACCGTAGAATGTCCACAGGCGTTGCAGGAGCTGGTCGATGTAATGCGCTCGCGCATCCACCAGTTCCTCGGCGCGCAGCCCGGCATTAAAAGCGTCCGCCAGCCAGCCCTGAAACTGTTCCATATGTTGTTTGAGGCTCTGACGGTTTAACTCGTCGTCCGGATAAACGGAGGGGGAAACGGGCTGTGGCGGGCAGGAGCAAGGGGGGTTCTGCATTAATTCTGGTTGCAGGCTCTTTTCAGCAGAGAAGTTTTCAGTCATAGAAGCGCAGCCCATTCCTACACGTTTAAGATAAAAAAAACCGGCTTTCGCCGGTTTGATTGACAGATTTATACCCTCTGCGCCGAGCGGGTCACTGTTAGTCGTGCGTCAGGATAGCCGGGATGGTGTCATCCTTACGCAGCGTCATAATTTCACAACCGTTATCAGTCACCACAATAGTATGCTCGTACTGAGCCGACAAGCTGCGATCTTTAGTTTTTACAGTCCAGCCATCTTTCATGGTGCGGATACGGAAATCACCAGCGTTAACCATCGGCTCAACGGTAAAAGCCATACCGGCTTGCAACACTACGCCGCTGTCGTCGGCATCGTAGTGCAGAACCTGAGGTTCTTCGTGGAAGCCTTCGCCAATACCGTGACCACAATATTCACGGACTACGGAGAATTTTTCAGCTTCCACGAATTTCTGAATCTCTTTGCCTAACGTCCGCAAACGGATACCCGGCTTGATCAGACGCAGCGCCAGATACAGGCTCTCCTGCGTTACGCGGCAAAGGCGCTCACCGAGAATGGTTGGTTTCCCCACGATGAACATCTTCGAAGTATCGCCGTGGAAACCCTCTTTAATCACCGTGACGTCGATGTTGACGATATCGCCGTCTTTCAGGATTTTGTCGTCACTTGGGATACCGTGACAAACGACTTCGTTAATCGAGATACACACCGACTTAGGGAAGCCGTGATAGTCGAGGCAGGCAGAAATGGCATGCTGTTTGTTTACGATGTGATCGGAGCAAATGCGATCCAATTCACCGGTGCTGACGCCAGGTATGACGTAAGGCTCGATGATTTCCAGCACTTCGGCAGCCAGACGGCCAGCGACGCGCATTTTTTCGATATCTTCAGGGGTTTTGATTGAAATGGCCATGAGTCATCCTGCTGGTTTGTACATCCGGTGTGCTGTATTTCTACACCGTTGTCGTCAATAATTAGCTGTGGCTTATGGTATCAGCCCTGATATTAGCTGCCAAACTATCATTTCCCGGTGCGGAACCCGCTGAACAAAAGTTGCTGCCCGACCGTTATTTGTGGTATAAAACGCGCCGGCAATCCGCTCTGGGTCCCAGACTCCGGGGGATTAAAGCCAAATTCACTCATATGTGTACTTATTAACGTAAGTAATAACACACACGTATCGACACATACGCCGGGGTGCCTTGAGAATTCGTTCTGCAGGGTCGGTTGTATGGGATACGTGGAGGCATAACCCCGACTACTTAATAGAGGTTTTATCATGGCAACTGTTTCCATGCGCGACATGCTCAAGGCCGGTGTTCACTTCGGTCACCAAACCCGTTACTGGAACCCGAAAATGAAGCCATTCATCTTCGGCGCTCGTAACAAGGTTCACATCATCAACCTTGAGAAAACTGTTCCAATGTTCAACGAAGCTCTGGCTGAGTTGCAGAAGATCTCTGCCCGTAAAGGCAAGATCCTGTTCGTTGGTACTAAACGCGCAGCAAGCGAAGCGGTAAAAGACGCTGCACACAACTGCGACCAGTTCTTCGTGAACCATCGCTGGTTGGGCGGCATGCTGACTAACTGGAAAACTGTTCGTCAGTCCATCAAACGTTTGAAAGACCTGGAAATTCAGTCTCAGGACGGCACTTTCGAGAAGCTGACCAAGAAAGAGGCGCTGATGCGTACTCGCGAACTGGCTAAGCTGGAAAACAGCCTGGGTGGTATCAAGGATATGGGTGGTCTTCCTGACGCACTGTTCGTTGTTGACGCTGATCACGAACACATCGCTATCAAAGAAGCTAACAACCTGGGTATCCCGGTATTCTCCATTGTTGATACCAACTCCGATCCGGATGGCGTTGACTTTGTTATCCCTGGTAACGATGACGCAATCCGTGCAGTAAATCTGTACCTGAGCGCTGTTGCTGCCACTGTCCGTGAAGGCCGTTCGCAAGATCTGGCTGTTCAGGCAGAAGAAAGCTTCGTAGAAGCTGAATAATAAGGCAAGCTCAGCAGAGCCCTTATTAACCAGGTATTGAAATATGTTGGTTAGGGGGCCTTTATTGGCCCCCTTTGCTTATCTTAAATGCGAGAAATATCTCACCGCAAAAAGCCTTTTTGCACTGAGATAATCGAGGAAAATACAATGGCTGATATTACCGCTGCCCTGGTAAAAGAACTGCGCGAACGTACTGGCGCTGGCATGATGGATTGTAAGAAAGCTCTGGTTGAAGCTAACGGCGACATCGAGCTGTCAATTGAAAACATGCGTAAATCTGGCGCGATCAAAGCGGCGAAAAAAGCAGGCAACGTAGCTGCTGACGGCGTGATCAAAACCAAAATCGAAGGCAACTACGGTGTGATTCTGGAAGTTAACTGCCAGACTGACTTCGTTGCTAAAGATGCCGGTTTCCAGGCATTTGCTGACAAAGTGTTGGATGCTGCTGTTGCAGGCAAAATCACTGACGTCGAAGTGTTGAAAACACAGTTCGAAGAAGAGCGTATTCAGCTGGTTGCTAAAATCGGTGAGAACATCAACATTCGTCGCGTTTCTTCTCTGGAAGGCGATGTGCTGGGTAGCTACCTGCACGGTGCTCGTATCGGTGTTCTGGTTTCTGCTAAAGGCGCTGACGAAGATCTGGTTAAACAGCTGGCTATGCACGTTGCAGCAAGCAAACCAGAATTCGTTAAGCCAGAAGACGTGTCTGCTGAAGTGGTAGAAAAAGAGTACCAGGTTCAGCTGGACATCGCGATGCAGTCTGGCAAGCCAAAAGAAATCGCAGAGAAAATGGTTGAAGGCCGCATGAAGAAATTCACCGGCGAAGTTTCTCTGACTGGCCAGCCTTTCGTTATCGACCCAAGCAAAACTGTTGGTCAGATGCTGAAAGAGCATAACGCCGACGTTATCAACTTCATCCGCTTCGAAGTGGGTGAAGGCATTGAGAAAGTTGAGACTGACTTTGCTGCTGAAGTTGCAGCGATGACCAAACAGTCTTAATCAGTACCTGATGCACAATAAAACGGAACCGCTGCATGTTGGCGGTTCCGTTTTATCCAGCCCCAAATTCCAATGACATTGTGCGATGTACTGTAGAACATCCGGTAACAACGCTATGATGTAAAGATTGAATTCTCATTAAGACACATTGCTTCTAGGACAGACACCATGGCTACCAATGCGAAACCCGTTTATCAGCGTATCCTGCTCAAACTCAGTGGCGAAGCCCTGCAGGGCAGTGAAGGTTTTGGTATCGACGCGAGTGTATTAGATCGTATGGCTCAGGAAGTGAAAGAGCTGGTCGAACTCGGCATTCAGGTAGGCGTTGTGATCGGCGGCGGTAACTTATTCCGTGGCGCGGGTCTGGCGCAGGCGGGCATGAACCGTGTTGTAGGCGACCATATGGGTATGCTGGCGACTGTCATGAACGGCCTGGCAATGCGTGATGCATTACACCGTGCTTATGTTAACGCGCGTCTGATGTCTGCAATTCCTTTGAACGGTGTTTGTGATAATTACAGCTGGGCTGAAGCCATCAGCCTGCTGCGTCATAACCGCGTGGTGATTTTCTCCGCGGGGACAGGCAATCCATTCTTTACCACCGATTCTGCAGCGTGCCTGCGTGGTATCGAAATCGAAGCCGATGTGGTATTAAAAGCCACCAAAGTCGACGGCGTATATTCTGCTGATCCGGTCAAAAACCCGGAAGCAACGCTGTATGAGACATTGACCTATCAGGAAGTGCTGGAGCAGGAATTGAAAGTGATGGATCTGGCGGCGTTTACGTTAGCCCGCGATCACAATCTGCCAATTCGTGTATTCAACATGAACAAACCTGGCGCACTGCGCCGCGTGGTGATGGGTGAAAATGAAGGGACGCTGATTTCTAACGCTGAGTGATCCTTCGCCATTGAACATTGTGTTCAGCCAGCCTGTGCTGGCATAAGTATTCACGGACTATACTGAGTATGGTCTGCCAGGTAACCAGCTCTCAAGGGTTCACATCGTGATTAACGACATTAAAAAAGACGCTGAAATTCGTATGGACAAATGCGTAGAAGCATTCAAAACCCATATCAGCAAAATTCGTACCGGTCGCGCTTCTCCGGGTATTCTTGACGGCATCATGGTCGAATACTACGGTTCTGCAACGCCACTGCGCCAGTTGGCTCAGGTAACGGTTGAAGATTCCCGTACCCTTGCTATCTCCGTCTTTGACCGTTCTATCAGCGCTGCTGTTGAAAAGGCGATCATGACATCTGATTTGGGTCTGAACCCTTCTTCTGCGGGCGCGACTATTCGCGTTCCATTGCCAGCACTGACCGAAGAGCGTCGTAAAGACCTGATCAAAGTCGTGCGTGGTGAAGCAGAGCAGGGCCGTGTTTCTGTGCGTAACGTCCGCCGTGACGCTAACGACAAAACCAAAGCGCTTCTGAAAGATAAAGAAATCAGTGAGGATGAAGATCGTCGTTCCCAGGACGATATCCAGAAACTGACTGATATCTTCATCAAGAAAATCGACGTTGCGTTGAGTGAGAAAGAAACCGAGTTGATGGAGTTCTAATCAGACTCGCTCGTTTTCTCCGATAAAGCGTCGCAAATGCGGCGCTTTATTTTTTACAGGCCTCAGATCTTTTATCTGTTTCCACAATCTCATGGACAAGCCGGATAAGAGGTTTCAGACTGTGCACTATTCTGAATTAATGGCGTTACCCCGGGCATTTTCATGAAACAAATGACTATTCTTGGTTCGACAGGTTCTGTCGGCACCAGCACGCTTTCCGTTGTCCGGTCTAATCCCGACGCCTTTGCGGTGAAAGCCCTGGTAGCAGGATGTAATGTGGACGTGATGGCGCAGCAATGTCTGGAGTTTCGTCCAGCTTATGCGTCAATGGCCGATGAAACGTCAGCCCGCGCACTGCGCAACATCCTGACTGAACAGGGCGTCACCACAGAAGTGCTTTCTGGCGAAAAGGCGGCAATCGAACTGGCCGCGCTGGATGATGTTGATCAGGTCATGTCAGCCATTGTCGGAGCCGCAGGGCTTTTGCCGACGCTCGCCGCAGTGCGTGCCGGTAAGCAGGTCCTTCTGGCGAACAAAGAGTCGCTGGTCACCTGTGGTCGTATTTTCATGGATGCCGTCCGGCAGAGCCAGTCTCAACTCCTTCCTATCGACAGTGAACATAACGCGATTTTCCAAAGTTTGCCTGAAGCTGTGCAACAGCAACTTGGCTATGCTTCACTCGAAGAAAACGGCATCTCCCGCATTATTCTGACGGGGTCAGGTGGACCGTTCCGTGAGCTACCTTTGAACCAATTTAATGATGTGACGCCGGATCAGGCCTGCGCGCATCCTAACTGGTCTATGGGGCGCAAAATTTCAGTCGATTCCGCCACCATGATGAATAAGGGGCTGGAGTACATCGAGGCCCGCTGGCTGTTTAATGCGTCGGCTGCGGAGATGGAAGTGATCATCCATCCTCAATCGGTCATCCACTCAATGGTGCGTTATCGCGATGGCAGTGTGCTGGCACAACTGGGCTCTCCGGATATGCGCACGCCAATCGCACATGCGATGGCTTATCCTCGACGGGTTGCTGCAGGAGTGGAAGCGTTGGATTTCTGCAAGATGGGGGCACTGACCTTCTCTGAGCCGGATTATACACGCTACCCTTGTCTGCAACTGGCTATCGAAGCCAGTAATACCGGGCAGGCAGCGACAACTGCGTTGAACGCCGCCAATGAAATTTCTGTTGCTGCATTCCTAAACGGCGAGATCCGTTTCACTGATATTGCATCGGTTAACCGGGAGGTCATGGAACAGCTGGTAAGTGCTGAGCCGGGCTCGGTGGATGAAGTTCTGGATATCGACAGGCAATCGCGGGCTTTAGCCAGGCAGAAACTTCGCACATTTGCGGTCTGACGCTAATTTTAGTGCTTATGCAGCAGTTTGTTAGCATCACATTGAAATGGTATAGTCTGCGCCACGCTGACAGTGGATTCAGGTTTTTAGTGTCTGGATCCCGTAAGTGGAATCGGTAAGCTGTCAGTGTAGCCGTGCCCGCAAGGGAGACACGGCTTTTTTGCGCGTGTTACAGCGCCAGCGTTTGATGTACAACGCCAGCTAAAAAGCCGTCGTGTTCTGATAAAAGGAAATGAGTACGCGTTATGTCCCTCGAAAATCAACAGATGTCTGATACGTCTTGCGCTCAGCCGCGCCATGTTGCCATTATTATGGACGGCAACGGTCGTTGGGCAAAACGTCAGGGTAAAATGAGGGTCTTTGGTCATAAAGCGGGCGTAAAATCAGTGCGTAAAGCCGTGAGTTTTGCTGCCAACCATCATTTAGATGCTCTTACGCTTTATGCCTTTAGTAGTGAAAACTGGAATCGCCCGGCTCAGGAAGTCGCCGCGTTAATGGAACTGTTTGTTCGTGCACTCGACAGTGAAGTTAAAAGCCTGCATAAACACAATGTCAGGTTGCGGATTATTGGCGATGTCAGTCGCTTTAGTGCTCGTCTGCAGGAACGCATTCGTCGTTCAGAAACACTTACACAAAATAACGACGGTCTTACGCTAAACATCGCTGCGAACTATGGCGGACGATGGGATATTATTCAGGGCGTTAAGGCACTGGCAGGTCAGGTTGAAGCCGGTGCGCTGCGGGCAGAGCAAATAACAGAAGACATGCTGGATTCAGCCGTCTGTATGAGCGAACTGGCACCAGTCGATTTGGTGATCAGAACCGGTGGGGAACATCGAATCAGTAACTTCTTGCTGTGGCAAATTGCCTATGCGGAGTTTTACTTTACGGATGTCCTCTGGCCTGATTTTGATGAAAATACCTTTGAAGATGCGCTCAATGCTTTTGCACAACGCGAGCGCCGCTTTGGAGGGACTACACCTATCGGCGCCAATGCGTCCTAGGGAGAACATTTGCTGAAGTATCGCATTATCACAGCTCTGATTTTAATACCGATTGTTATTGCAGCACTCTTTTTGTTACCACCGGTAGGTTTTGCCATTGTCACGCTGGTCGTGTGCATGTTGGCGGCGTGGGAGTGGGGGCAATTAGCGGGTCTGGGAACGCGTAATCAGCGGATCTGGCTGGCTATCCTGTGTGGTTTTCTGCTGGCAGTCATGCTACTGAGCATTCCGGCCTATCATCACAGCGTGCAGTTGCCGCAGGTGAGTGGATCGTTATGGGCTGCGCTTGCCTGGTGGTGTGTCGCTCTGGTGTTAGTCGTGGGCTATCCTGCGTCCGCCGCATTCTGGCGTAATTCACGCGTGCTGCGTGTTTTGTTCGGTGTTCTGACGATTGTGCCGTTCTTCTGGGGCATGGTTGCGCTGCGCCAGTATGGCTATGCAGAGAATCCGCACACTGGCGCCTGGTGGCTGTTGTATGTGATGCTACTCGTCTGGGGCGCAGATTCCGGGGCTTACCTGTTTGGGAAGTTGTTCGGTAAACACAAACTGGCGCCTAAAGTCTCTCCCGGAAAAACCTGGGAAGGTTTCTTCGGCGGGCTGCTGACGTGTGCTCTGATTGCCTGGTTGTTTGGTCGTTATGCACCGTTGAGTGTTCAGCCGTCTGTATTACTCATTTGTTCCGTAGTCGCTGCGCTGGCTTCTGTACTCGGCGATCTGACGGAGAGCATGTTCAAACGCGAAGCTGGAATCAAAGACAGTGGTCATATGATTCCCGGGCACGGTGGAATATTGGATCGCATCGACAGCCTGACTGCCGCCGTTCCTGTATTTGCCTGTCTGATGCTGTTAGTGTATTAATCCGTCGCTGAGATGGTGAAGTTTTCTAAGGAATAGTTGGACATATGATGAACATACTCTGGAGCCTGGCCGCCTTTATCGTTGCATTGGGGGTGCTTATCACCGTGCACGAGTTCGGCCATTTCTGGGTTGCTCGTCGCTGCGGGGTGCGTGTTGAGCGCTTCTCTGTCGGTTTTGGGCGCGCACTGTGGCGCCGCACCGATCGCCGTGGAACAGAATATGTGCTTGCTATCATCCCCCTCGGTGGATACGTCAAAATGCTCGATGAGCGTCTGGAGACGGTTCCACCTGAGCTTAAGCATCTTACTTTCAACAGCAAGACGGTGTGGCAGCGTGCTGCTATTATTAGCGCGGGCCCGATTGCCAACTTTATTTTTGCTGTTTTCGCCTACTGGGTCATCTTCGTTATTGGCGTACCCTCGGTACGCCCGGTTGTGGCTGAAATCACGCCGCAATCTATTGCTGCGCAAGCCAAAGTTTTACCCGGTATGGAACTAAAGTCTATTGGCGGTATCGAAACGCCTGATTGGGATTCAATTCGTTTGTCGTTGATGGGTGAAATTGGCAGTAGCCAAATGACGCTCGGGGTCGCCGAGTTAGGTTCATCAACGGTAATTGAAAAAGTCGTCGATTTGCGTGAATGGACATTTGATCCTGAAACGCAAGATCCTGTGGTTGCGTTGGGTATCATTCCGCGTGGTCCACAGGTGGAGCCCGTTTTAGCTGAAGTACAAGCGGGTTCTGCTGCTCAAAAAGCAGGTTTGCAAGCGGGCGATCGGATCGTTAAAGTTGACGGTCAGGTTTTGTCGGGCTGGCGTAATTTTACGTTGCAGGTGCGCGATAATCCGGGCAAGCCTATGGCGCTGAACATTGAGCGTAATGGTGAGACTCTTGAGTTAACCCTGACACCGGAAAGTCGGACAGTAGGTAAAGGTATCGTACAAGGTTTTGCTGGGGTGGTTCCCAAAGTCATACCGTTACCTGAAGAGTACAAAACAGTTCGCCAATATGGTCCGTTTGTCGCTTTTTATGAGGCCGGTGCAAAAACCTGGCAACTGATGAAGCTGACGGTAAACATGCTGGGCAAGTTGTTTACCGGTGATGTAAAGCTGAACAATCTGAGCGGCCCAATCTCTATAGCACAGGGCGCAGGGATGTCAGCGGAGTATGGTTTAGTGTCGTACCTGACGTTTTTGGCGCTTATCAGCGTCAATCTCGGTATCGTAAACCTGTTCCCATTACCGATATTAGATGGTGGACACTTGGTTTTTCTGGCAATAGAGAAACTAAAAGGTGGTCCAGTTTCCGAGCGAGTTCAAAACTTCAGCTATCAGGTCGGTGCAGTATTGCTGTTCCTGGTTATGGGGCTTGCACTTTTCAATGATTTCTCCCGTCTTTAAGGCTGGAGATTAGGTTAGGAAGAACGCATAACAACGATGGCGATCAAAAAGTTGCTCATAGCGTCGCTGCTGTTTGGCAGCGCCACCGTATACGGTGCAGACGGTTTCGTAGTGAAAGATATTCATTTCGAAGGCCTGCAGCGAGTTGCCGTCGGTGCGGCGTTACTCAATATGCCGGTTCGCGTCGGTGATACGGTTACTGACGATGACATCAGTAATACCATTCGTGCATTGTTTGCCACTGGCAACTTTGAGGACGTTCGCGTCCTGCGCGATGGCGATTCTCTGATTGTTCAGGTTAAAGAACGTCCAACTATTGCCAGCATCACTTTCTCCGGTAACAAATCGGTTAAAGATGACATGCTGAAACAAAACCTGGAGGCCTCTGGCGTCCGTGTTGGCGAAGCGCTTGACCGTACAACAATCAGCAGCATCGAGAAAGGTCTGGAAGACTTCTATTACAGCGTCGGTAAATACAGTGCGTCGGTAAAAGCGGTTGTTACCCCTTTGCCCCGTAACCGTGTCGATCTGAAACTGGTCTTTACCGAAGGTGTTTCTGCCAAAATTCAGCAGATCAACATCGTAGGTAACCATGCCTTCAGTACTGATGAACTGATTTCACACTTCCAGCTTCGCGATGAAGTGCCATGGTGGAACGTGGTAGGCGATCGTAAATATCAGAAACAGAAACTGGCGGGTGACCTTGAAACCCTGCGCAGCTTCTATCTGGATCGCGGCTATGCCCGTTTCAACATTGATTCGACTCAGGTCAGCCTGACGCCGGACAAGAAAGGCATTTACATCACGCTGAACATTACAGAAGGCGAGCAATATAAACTTTCTGGCGTTGAAGTGACTGGCAGCATGGCCGGTCACTCAGCAGAAGTGCAAAGCCTGACTAAAATTGATAAAGGCGAGCTGTATAACGGCGCTAAAGTCACCAAGATGGAAAACGACATCAAGCAGATGTTGGGTCGTTACGGCTATGCCTACCCACGGGTGAATACACAGCCAGAAATCAATGATGCCGATAAGACCGTTAAACTGCATATCAACGTTGATGCAGGTAACCGTTTCTATGTGCGTCATATCCGTTTTGAAGGCAATGACACCAGTAAAGACAGCGTACTGCGCCGTGAAATGCGTCAGATGGAAGGTGCCTGGTTAGGCAACGATCTGGTCGACAAAGGTAAAGAACGTCTGAACCGTCTGGGTTACTTCGAAACTGTGGATGTGGATACGCAACGTGTACCTGGTACTCCGGATCAGGTTGATGTGGTCTATAAAGTGAAAGAACGTAACACCGGTACTTTCAACTTTGGTGTGGGCTACGGTACAGAAAGTGGTGTCAGCTTCCAGGTTGGTGTCCAGCAGGACAACTGGCTGGGTACGGGTAACTCCGTAGGCATCAGCGGTACCAAAAATGATTATCAGACTTACGCAGAATTCACGATCACTGACCCTTACTTCACCGTCGATGGTGTGAGTCTGGGTGGTCGTATCTTCTATAACGACTTTAAAGCGGATAACGCGGATCTGTCTGACTATACCAACAGAAGTTATGGTATTGGCGGTAACCTTGGTTTCCCAATCAATGAGAACAACTCATTGCGTCTGGGGCTGGATTACGTACACAACGATCTGTCCAATATGGAACCACAGATCGCCATGTTCCGTTATCTGAACTCTGTGGGCCTGAAACCTGCGGTCACCACCAGCGATAATGCTGATGCCGATTTCAGTGCTGATGACTTCTTCGTGAACCTTGGCTGGGGTTATAACAACCTCGACCGTGGCTACTTCCCGACTTCAGGGACAAAAGCCAGCCTGAACGGCAAAGTTACCGTTCCAGGTTCCGATAACGAATATTATAAAATCACTTTCGATTCAACCAGCTACATGCCGCTGAATCAGGATCGTGATTGGGTGCTGATGGGCCGTGCTCGCGCAGGTTATGCCGATGGTCTTGGTGGTAAAGAAGTGCCGTTCTACGACAACTTCTATGCCGGTGGCTCAAGCAGCGTTCGTGGTTTCCAGTCGAACACCATTGGTCCAAAAGCAGCCTATTACAAATGTACTACAGCTAATACCTCGTACAGCGGTTGTCCGATTGATAATTCGGACGATGCGGTGGGTGGTAATGCAATGGCAGTACTGAGTGCCGAACTGATTGTTCCAACTCCGTTTGTTAGCGAAAAATACGCTAACTCATTGCGTACTTCTCTGTTCGTGGATAGCGGTACTGTCTGGGATACAGGTTGGGAAAACACGCCGCAGACTATGGCTGCCGGTGTTCCTGATTACAGTAAACCAGGCAATATTCGTGTTTCTTCCGGTCTTGCGTTGCAGTGGATGTCTCCTCTGGGGCCATTGGTCTTCTCATACGCACAACCTGTTAAGAAATACGAAGGCGACAAAGCAGAGCAGTTCCAGTTTAATATCGGCAAAACCTGGTAACTCTCTGTCTGAAAAGCGCTTATTCAGCAGAATCGCAATGACCTGATGCTGAATTTGATACACGGGTTTCGGCCCGTGTATTGTTATTGCGTCAGGTGTTTTGTGTAATTTACTGTGCCAGATGGCACAAACGGGTGATGGAAGGAGTTTATAGTGAAAAAGTGGTTATATGCCGCAGGCCTCGGTTTAGTTATGGCTTCTTCAGCTAGCGTTCAGGCTGCTGACAAAATTGCTATCGTTAACGTCGCTAGCATTTTCCAACAGATGCCAGCACGTGAAGCTGTGGCCAAACAACTCGAAAACGAGTTCAAAAGCCGTGCAACTGATTTGCAATCTCAGGAACGTGATCTGCAAACTAAAATGCAACGTCTGCAACGCGATGGCTCGACCATGAAAGCCAGCGATCGTTCTAAACTTGAAAAAGACGTGATGGCTCAGCGTGAAGCGTTCTCCGCTAAAGCGCAGCAGTTCGAGCAAGACAACCGTCGTCGTCAGGGCGAAGAGCGTAACAAAATCCTGAGCCGTATCCAGGATGCTGTGAAATCTGTTGCAAGCAAAGAAGGTTATGATGTTGTTATCGATGCAAACGCAATCGCGTATGCAAGCAATGACAAAGATATTACTGCTGATGTGCTGAAACAGGTTAAATAAACATGTCTTCAATTCGACTGGCTGATCTCGCACAGCAGTTGGATGCACAATTGCACGGTGATGGCGAAATTGCCATCACCGGCGTTGCTTCAATGCATTCCGCACACTCTGAGCAAATCACGTTTTTATCAAACAGCCGCTACCGTGAACAGTTGGCCTCCTGCAAAGCAGGTGCCGTAGTGTTGACGGAAGCGGATCTGCCATTTTGCCCTACAGCGGCATTAGTGGTTAAAAACCCTTACCTGACCTATGCGCGTATGGCGCAACTGCTGGATACCACCCCGGCACCGGCACAGGATATTGCTGCGAGCGCGGTAATTTCTGACAGTGCTTCTTTGGGTAAGAATGTCTCGGTTGGCGCAAATGCAGTCATCGAATCTGGCGTAGTGTTGGGCGATAACGTTATCGTCGGCGCGGGCTGCTTTATCGGTAAAGAAGCTAAAATAGGCGCAGGAACCCGGATCTGGGCCAATGTTTCTATTTATCACCGCGTTGAAATTGGTGAGCAGTGCCTGATTCAGTCTGGCACTGTCATCGGTGCGGACGGTTTTGGTTACGCGAATGAACGCGGCAACTGGATTAAAATCCCACAACTTGGCACCGTGATTATCGGCGATCGTGTTGAGATTGGTGCCTGTACCACCATCGACCGCGGTGCGCTTGATGACACGATTATCAGCAACGGTGTCATCATTGATAACCAATGCCAGATTGCACACAACGTCGTGATTGGAGACAATACGGCCGTGGCCGGCGGTGTGATTATGGCCGGTAGTCTGAAAATTGGTCGTTACTGCCAGATTGGCGGAGCCAGTGTTATCAATGGTCACATGGAGATTTGTGACCAGGCCGTTGTGACAGGAATGGGAATGGTAATGCGACCAATCACTGAACCTGGGGTATACTCCTCCGGTATTCCGTTACAACCGAATAAAGTTTGGCGTAAGACGGCTGCACTGGTAATGAATATTGACGAGATGAATAAGCGCTTGAAAGCTGTCGAGCGTAAAATCGAAAAAGACTAATTACCATTTACGGTGCTGCTTTGTGTTCACTCAGTGAGTGAACCTGCGGCATTCGTTCCTATTTGCGGCCTGCCTGATGACCTTTTTTTGGGGTCTGGCAGGCCGTGTTTTTGATGCCATCAGTTTTTATAGACAGGAAGAGTATTTTGACTACTGACACTCATACTCTGCGTATTGAAGAGATACTGGATTTACTGCCACACCGTTACCCGTTCTTGTTGGTTGACCGCGTGTTGGATTTTGAAAAAGGGAAATTTTTGCGCGCAGTGAAAAACGTTTCCTTTAATGAACCGTTTTTCCAGGGGCACTTCCCAGGCAAGCCGATTTTTCCAGGTGTACTGATTCTGGAAGCCATGGCACAGGCTACCGGTATTCTTGCGTTTAAAAGCGTTGGAAAACTGGAACCGGGCGAACTGTATTATTTTGCAGCAATTGATGATGCACGCTTCAAACGTCCGGTGTTGCCGGGTGACCAGATGATTCTGGAAGTTGAATTCATTAAAGAGCGTCGTGGTGTTGCTCGTTTTAAAGGTGTCGCGAAAGTAGATGGTGAGATTGCTTGCGAGGCATCAATGATGTGCGCCCGTCGCCGGGAGTCTTAATACATGATAGACAAAACCGCCTTTATACATCCAAGCGCTATTGTTGAAGAAGGTGCCGTTATCGGTGCTGGTGTTCATATCGGTCCTTTCTGTTATGTCGGTTCCCAGGTGGAGATCGGCGAAGGTACTGAGCTTAAATCACACGTAGTTCTTAATGGCGTGACCAAAATTGGTCGCGATAACCGCATTTTCCAGTTCGTTTCCATTGGTGAAATTAACCAGGATCTGAAATATGCAGGTGAACCAACACGCGTTGAGGTCGGCGATCGCAACAATATTCGTGAGAGCGTGACCATTCATCGTGGAACCGTTCAGGGCGGTAGTCTGACAAAAGTGGGTAGCGATAACCTGTTGATGGTGAATGCGCATATTGCCCACGATTGCGTCATTGGTAATCGCTGTATTCTGGCGAATAATGCGACGCTTGGCGGTCACGTAGAGATCGACGATTTCGCTATCATTGGCGGTATGACCGCAGTGCATCAATTCTGCATCATCGGTGCGCACGTCATGGTTGGCGGATGCTCTGGCGTAGCCCAGGATGTGCCTCCGTTCGTGATTGCGCAGGGTAACCACGCGACACCTTTTGGTATTAATATCGAAGGGCTTAAGCGACGTGGTTTTGAGAAAGCAGACCTGCACGCTATTCGTAATGCCTATAAATTACTGTATCGCAGTGGCAAAACTCTGGAAGAAGCTCAGCCGGAAATCGCTGCGATTGCGGCTGAATTCCCGAAAGCCAAACCTTTCAGTGATTTCTTCAGCCGCTCAACGCGCGGCATAATCCGCTGATCTGCCCTACGGAAAACAATGCAAAAGCCTGTTCTTACAATTGGCCTGGTGGCCGGTGAAACGTCCGGTGACATTCTTGGCGCCGGGCTGATTCGAGCCCTGAAAAAGCACCATCCGGATGCCCGCTTTGTCGGCGTCGCAGGTCCGCTGATGCAGGCGGAAGGGTGTGAAGCCTGGTACGAAATGGAAGAACTGGCGGTAATGGGCGTGGTGGAAGTGTTAGAGCGTCTGCCACGCCTGTTGAAAATCCGCAAAGATTTGACCCAACGTTTCAGCGAACTTAAGCCGGATGTCTTCGTGGGCATTGATGCCCCTGATTTTAACATCACGCTTGAAGGGCGTCTGAAACAACGCGGTATCCGCACGATCCATTATGTCAGCCCGTCTGTCTGGGCCTGGCGACAAAAACGCGTTTTCAAAATAGGAAAAGCCACCGATTTAGTCCTGGCGTTTCTGCCTTTCGAAAAAGCGTTTTATGACAAATTCAACGTTCCCTGCCGTTTCATCGGTCACACGATGGCTGATGCCATGCCGCTGCATCCTGACAAACAGGCTGCGCGCCTGTCTTTGGGGATCCCTGATGATGTGCATTGTCTGGCGTTACTGCCAGGAAGTCGTCATGCGGAAGTTGAAATGCTCAGTGCTGATTTCCTGAAAACAGCGCTGCAATTGCGACAGACTTACCCGGATCTCCACATTGTTGTGCCGCTGGTGAATGCAAAACGTCGCGAGCAGTTTGAACGTATCAAAGCGGAGATTGCGCCAGACCTTCCCGCGCATTTGCTGGACGGCAAAGGTCGCGAGGCCATGATTGCCAGCGATGCAGCATTGCTGGCTTCAGGAACGGCTGCGCTGGAATGTATGCTGGCGAAATGCCCGATGGTTGTCGGCTATCGCATGAAGCCTTTCACCTTCTGGCTCGCTGAACGCCTGGTAAAAACGCCGTACGTTTCCTTGCCAAACTTGCTTGCAAGACGGGAAATCGTCACCGAGTTGCTGCAAACCGAATGCGTTCCGGACAAACTTTCCGCTGCGTTATTGCCGTTGCTGGCCGGTGGTGAGAAAAGTCACGAATTGCAGAGTACCTTCCTGGAATTGCATGAAAGCATTCGCCGGAATGCCGATGAGCAGGCTGCTCAGGCTGTGATGGAGCTGGCACGCCGATGAGTGACATCTTTATCTATCCACAGGCCGTGTGTATCGCCGGTGTGGATGAAGTCGGGCGTGGCCCGTTAGTGGGCGCCGTGGTGACTGCAGCGGTTATTCTCGATCCGGCTAACCCTATCAAGGGCCTGGCTGATTCAAAAAAACTCAGTGAAAAACGGCGCGAAGCGCTGTATATCGAAATTAAAGAAAAGGCGCTTGCCTGGAGTCTTGGCCGCGCTGAACCGCATGAAATCGATGAAATCAATATTCTGCACGCCACCATGCTGGCGATGCAAAGAGCCGTTGCCGGGTTGGCTATCACGCCCGACATGGTATTGATTGATGGCAACCGCTGTCCGGTTCTTCCGATGGCCTCTCAGGCCGTGGTGAAAGGTGACAGCAAAGTGGCCGAAATCAGTGCCGCATCCATCCTGGCAAAGGTCACCCGCGATCGTGAAATGGTTGAACTGGATCTTCAGTTCCCTGAATATGGTTTTGCGAAACACAAAGGCTATCCGACGCCGGTGCATCTCGAAAGCCTTGCCCGGCTTGGTGCGACTGCGCATCACCGTCGCAGCTTCGCCCCGGTGAAGCGCGCACTCGGATTGGCGTAACGCGTCATCTTGTTCCTTTCCTGCCTTAGCGGGAAATACACACTCTACACTCACTCATTTCTGGACTCTGGATATGGCCGAACCTCGTTTTATTCATCTGCGTGTACATAGCGACTATTCCATGGTGGATGGCCTCGCGAAAGTGGGTCCGCTGGTGAAATGCGCGGCGTCACTCGGTATGCCTGCTCTGGGGATCACTGACTTCACCAACCTGTGCGGCCTGGTCAAATTCTACGGTGCCGCGCACGGTGCTGGCGTGAAACCGATCATCGGTGCCGATCTGAACATTCAAAGCGAGATCCTTGGTGACGAACTGGCGCAACTGACCGTTCTGGCAATGAACAATCAGGGATATCAGAACCTCACGCTGTTGATTTCCCGCGCCTATCAGCGTGGCTATGGCGCGGCCGGGCCGATAGTTGATCGCGAATGGCTGGCAGAACTGAATGAGGGGTTGATCCTAATCTCCGGCGCGAAAATGGGAGATGTCGGTAAATTCCTGATGCGAGGTAACGATTTACAAGTCGAGCTCTGTCTGGATTTTTATCAGCAATATTTTCCCGACCGCTACTACCTCGAACTGATCCGTACCGGCCGGGCTGAAGAAGAAAACTATCTGCACGCTGCCGTCGCGCTGGCAACCGAACGCGGTTTACCGGTGGTGGCAACGAACGACGTACGTTTCATGGTGGCATCGGATTTTGACGCCCATGAGATCCGCGTGGCTATTCACGACGGTTTTACGCTCGACGATCCCAAGCGTCCGCGCAATTACACTGCTCAGCAATACATGCGCAGTGAAGATGAAATGTGCGAGTTGTTTGAAGATATCCCGGAAGCTCTGCAAAACAGCGTTGAGATTGCCAAACGTTGTAACGTCACCATTCGTCTTGGCGAATACTTCCTGCCGCAGTTTCCGACCGGAGAGATGACGACTGAAGATTTTCTGGTCGATAGATCTAAAATCGGGCTGGAAGAACGTCTTGAGTTTCTGTTTCCGGATCCCGACGTGCGCGCGCAACGACGCCCTGAATATGATGAACGTCTGGATATCGAGCTCAAAGTTATCAACCAGATGGGCTTTCCCGGTTACTTCCTGATCGTAATGGAGTTCATCCAGTGGTCCAAGGATAACGACGTACCGGTAGGCCCTGGCCGTGGTTCCGGTGCAGGTTCACTGGTGGCCTATGCGCTCAAAATTACCGATCTGGATCCGCTTGAATTCGATCTGCTTTTCGAACGTTTTCTTAACCCTGAACGTGTTTCCATGCCCGACTTTGACGTCGATTTTTGCATGGAAAAGCGTGATCAGGTCATCGACCATGTGGCTGAAATGTATGGCCGCGAAGCGGTTTCTCAGATTATCACTTTCGGTACCATGGCTGCCAAAGCCGTTATTCGCGACGTAGGCCGCGTACTGGGCCACCCTTACGGATTTGTTGATCGTATTTCCAAACTGGTCCCGCCTGATCCCGGCATGACGCTGGAAAAAGCCTTTGCCGCAGAACCGCAATTACCAGAAATTTACGAAGCGGATGAAGAAGTTAAGTCTCTGATCGACATGGCGCGCCAGCTTGAAGGCGTCACCCGTAACGCCGGTAAACACGCCGGCGGTGTCGTGATAGCGCCGACCAAGATTACCGATTTTGCGCCGTTATATTGCGATGCTGAAGGTAATCACCCGGTGACGCAGTTCGACAAAAACGACGTGGAATATGCCGGTCTGGTGAAGTTCGACTTCCTCGGATTGCGTACGCTCACCATCATCGACTGGGCGCTGGGCATGATTAACGCCCGTCGTGCAAAAGCGGGCGAACCGCCGCTGGATATCGCCGCGATCCCGCTGGATGACAAGAAAAGTTTCGACATGCTGCAGCGCTCGGAAACCACAGCGGTTTTCCAGCTTGAATCCCGCGGCATGAAAGATTTGATCAAACGCCTGAAACCCGACAGCTTCGAAGACATGATCGCGCTGGTGGCATTGTTCCGTCCGGGGCCGTTGCAGTCCGGCATGGTAGATAACTTTATTGACCGTAAACACGGTCGCGAAGAGTTGTCCTATCCGGATATCCAATGGCAGCACGAATCTCTGAAACCGGTACTGGAGCCGACGTACGGCATCATCTTGTATCAGGAACAGGTCATGCAGATTGCGCAGGTTCTGGCGGGCTATTCGCTGGGCGGCGCGGACATGCTGCGTCGTGCGATGGGTAAGAAAAACCCGGTCGAGATGGCAAAACAGCGCGGCGGTTTTGAAGATGGTGCCAAAGCACGCGGTATCGATGGCGAACTGGCGATTAAAATCTTCGATCTGGTAGAGAAATTCGCCGGTTATGGGTTTAACAAGTCCCACTCCGCCGCTTATGCACTGGTGTCTTACCAGACGCTGTGGCTGAAAGCGCATTATCCTGCTGAATTTATGGCGGCGGTGATGACTGCCGATATGGATAACACCGAGAAAGTGGTTGGCCTGGTGGATGAATGCTGGCGTATGGGGCTGAAAATTCTGCCACCGGATATCAACAGCGGTCAGTATCATTTCCACGTCAATGAAGAAGGTGAAATCGTTTACGGCATCGGCGCGATCAAAGGCGTAGGTGAAGGCCCGATTGAAGCCATCATTGAGGCACGTAACGAGGGCGGTTATTTCAAAGAGCTGTTTGATCTGTGCGCCCGCGCGGATGTGAAAAAGCTCAACAAACGTATTCTCGAAAAGCTGATCATGTCCGGTGCGTTTGACCGTTTAGGTCCGCACCGTGCCGCATTGATGAGCTCTTTGCCGGATGCCCTGAAAGCTGCCGATCAGCACGCCAAGGCTGAAGCTATTGGTCAGGTAGATATGTTCGGCGTTCTGGCGGAAGCGCCGGAACAGGTGGAGAAATCCTACGCCAACGTCATGCGCTGGCCGGAACAAACGGTACTGGACGGTGAACGCGAAACGCTGGGGTTGTACCTTACAGGTCATCCGATCACCCAGTATCTGAAAGAAATCGAACGTTATGGCGGCGGCCAGCGTTTGAAAGATATGCACCCGACGGATCGGGGTAAAATGACGGTTGCAGTGGGACTGGTTCTCGCTGCACGGGTAATGGTCACCAAACGCGGTAATCGCATTGGGATCTGTACGTTAGACGACCGCTCTGGTCGTCTGGAAGTCATGTTGTTCACCGAAGCGTTGGAAAAATTCCAGCATTTGTTGGAAAAAGACCGTATCCTTATCGCCACAGGACAGGTCAGCTTTGATGACTTCAGCGGCGGGCTTAAAATGATGGCCCGCGATATTATGGACATCAGTGAAGCACGGGAAAAATATGCTCGCGGTCTTGCTATCTCGCTGACTGACAGGCAAATTGATGACCAGCTTTTGAACCGTCTCCGCCAATCGTTGGAACCTCATCGATCGGGGACGATACCAGTGCATCTGTATTACCAACGAGAAAACGCAAGAGCCCGGCTTCGATTCGGGGCGTCATGGCGTGTTACGCCAACGGACAAACTGTTGCTGGATTTGCGAGGCCTGGTCGGTAGTGAGCAGGTGGAACTGGAATTTGACTAAAATAGGAATGCTATGAGTCTGAATTTTCTTGATTTTGAACAGCCGATTGCGGAACTCGAAGCGAAAATTGACTCGCTGACTGCAGTCAGCCGTCAAGACGAAAAATTGGATATTAATCTGGACGAAGAAGTTGCACGCTTGCGCGAGAAAAGCGTTGAACTGACCCGTAAGATTTTCTCTGATCTGGGTGCCTGGCAGATTGCCCAACTGGCACGCCATCCTCGTCGCCCTTATACGCTGGATTACATCAAACATATCTTCACTGATTTTGATGAACTGGCTGGTGATCGTGCATTTGCTGACGATAAAGCTATCGTTGGCGGGATTGCTCGTTTGGGTGAACGTGCTGTGATGATCATTGGTCATCAGAAAGGCCGTGAAACAAAAGAGAAAGTCCGTCGTAACTTCGGTATGCCTGCTCCGGAAGGATATCGCAAAGCGTTACGCCTGATGGAAATGGCAGAACGTTTCAAACTGCCTATTATTACCTTCATCGACACCCCGGGCGCATACCCAGGCGTGGGTGCTGAAGAGCGCGGCCAGTCTGAAGCGATCGCCCGTAACCTGCGTGAGATGTCACGTCTGAATGTGCCGGTTATCTGTACCGTTATCGGTGAAGGTGGTTCCGGTGGCGCACTGGCAATCGGCGTGGGTGATAAAGTTAACATGCTGCAATACAGCACCTATTCGGTGATCTCACCGGAAGGCTGTGCCTCAATTCTGTGGAAGAGTGCGGATAAAGCACCTCTGGCAGCAGAAGCGATGGGTATCGTTGCACCACGTTTGAAAGAACTGAAGCTTATCGACTCGGTGATCCCTGAACCTCTGGGCGGTGCTCATCGTAACGTTGAAGCGATGGCGGCCTCATTGCGCGCCCAACTGGAAGCTGACCTGAGTGATTTGGATGTGCTGAGCACTGAAGAATTGCGTAACCGTCGTTATCAGCGTCTGATGACTTACGGCTACTGCTGATCCAGCAACCGCTTATGAAAAGGCCATGCAACTGCATGGCCTTTTTTATTGCCGCAAATCCCTCCCACATCGTTCCGGGATTCTGAATTTTCCTTCCGTCTGTCAGAAATAGTCGCGAAAGGGTACACACCTGGCGCTAACCGTGTTTCTATAAATATATGAGATACCAATAAAAGAAGGATTTGTCAGATGAATATTATCGCTGTCATGCGCCCGGAAGGGGCTTACTATAAAGAAGAGCCAATCCGCGAACTGGATAGCGCCCTGACGCTTCTCGGGTTCCAGGTTATTTATCCGCGGGATCGCGCTGACTTACTGAAACTCATCGAAAATAATGCCCGCATTTGCGGGGCGATTTTTGACTGGGACGAGCATAGCGAAGAGTTGTGTACAGAAATTAATGAACTGAACGAATACCTGCCCTTGTACGCTTTCATCAATACTCACTCAACGCTGGATGTTGATGTGAATGAGATGCGGATGGTTCTGTATTTCTTCGAGTACGCGCTGACCGCCGCAGAGGATATTGCCAAACGGATCCGCCAGTACACGGACGAATATATCGATACGATCACGCCACCGCTGACCAAAGCGCTGTTTAAATACGTGGAAGAAGGGAAGTACACCTTTTGTACGCCGGGACACATGGCGGGCACGGCGTTTCTGAAAAGCCCGGTCGGGACACTATTTTATGATTTCTTTGGTGCCAAAACGCTGAAAGCAGACGTATCCATTTCGGTGACCGAACTGGGATCGTTGCTCGATCATACCGGCCCGCATCTGGAGGCCGAAGAATATATCGCACGCACGTTTGGTTCCGAACAAAGTTATATCGTGACCAACGGCACTTCGACGGCCAATAAAATTGTCGGCATGTACGCCGCGCCAGCGGGCAGCACGGTGCTGATTGACCGAAACTGCCATAAATCGCTGGCACATCTGATGATGATGACCAATGTCGTGCCGATCTATTTGCGTCCTCACCGTAATGCCTACGGCATTCTCGGCGGCATTCCCAAGCGTGAATTCACCCGGGAAAGTATCGAAGAGAAAATCGCCCGGACGGACAATGCGACCTGGCCGGTACATGCGGTCATTACCAACTCCACCTATGATGGGCTGCTGTACAACACTGATTACATCAAAAATACGCTGGATGTGCCGTCGATTCATTTTGATTCTGCCTGGGTGCCATATACCAATTTCCATCCGATTTACGCAGGGAAAAGCGGGATGAGTGGTGAGCGAATTCCCGGAAAAGTCATCTATGAAACTCAGTCTACGCACAAGTTACTGGCCGCTTTCTCTCAGGCGTCAATGATCCACATTAAAGGCGATTATAACGAAAGCACCTTTAATGAAGCCTACATGATGCACACCACCACATCACCGAACTACGGCATCGTTGCCTCGGCAGAAACCGCAGCGGCGATGCTGCGCGGAAATCCCGGACGCCGCCTGATCAACCGCTCGGTTGAGCGTGCGTTACATTTTCGCAAAGAGATCCAACGACTGCGCGAGGAAACCGATGGCTGGTTCTTCGATATCTGGCAGCCGGAGCATATTGATGAAGCCGAATGCTGGCCGCTGAATCCAGATAATAACTGGCATGGCTTTGCGAACGCAGATACCGATCATATGTATCTGGATCCGATCAAGGTCACGATCCTTACGCCCGGCATGGATGAAATGGGCAAACTGGAACAGGAAGGGATCCCGGCGGCGCTGGTGGCCAAGTTCCTTGATGAGCGCGGCGTGGTGGTCGAAAAAACCGGTCCGTACAATTTACTTTTCCTGTTCAGCATTGGCATTGATAAGACCAAATCCATGAGCGTGATGCGTGGTCTGACCGATTTCAAACGCAGTTATGATCTTAATCTTCGCGTTAAAAATATGCTCCCCGATCTGTACGCGGAAGATCCGGATTTCTACCGTCATATGCGGATCCAGGATCTCGCGCAGGGGATCCACAAGCTTATCCTCCGACATGATCTGCCGCGCCTGATGCTGGACGCATTTGATACGCTGCCAGAAATGAAAATGACGCCGTATGAAATGTTCCAACATCAGGTGCGCGGACATGTGGAGGAATGCGACCTCGACGAACTGATCGGCAAAGTCTCGGCTAACATGATCCTGCCTTATCCGCCTGGAGTGCCCGTGGTGATGCCCGGTGAGATGATTACGGAAGAAAGCCGCGCGGTGCTCGATTTCCTGATCATGCTTTGCTCGATAGGGGAACGTTACCCTGGCTTTGAAACCGATATTCATGGCGCACGTCTCACCGAAGACGGTCGCTATCTGGTGAAAGTGCTGAAGCTCCCCGACGCGCAGTAATGACAGCCCTCATTATGAGGGCTTTTTATTGACGTCTCCGGATACGCTGAGTAACGTGCACACCAGGAATCTACAGGACATCATCCATGCTTAACCTTCGACAAATTCATCATATCGCGATCATTGGTTCCGATTATCAGACCAGCAAAAGCTTCTATTGCGACATTCTGGGCTTCACGCTGGTAGAAGAGTTTTATCGGGAAGAGCGTGACTCGTGGAAAGCCGATCTGGCACTTAACGGCCAGTACACCATCGAACTGTTTAGCTTTCCTCATCCGCCGGCGCGTCCGAGCCACCCGGAGGCCTGCGGGTTGCGCCATCTGGCGTTCAGCGTTGATGATATCGCGCAGGCCATCGCTGCATTGACTCAGGCTGGCGTAAACTGTGAACCGGTACGTATTGACCCTTACACAGGCAAGCAGTTTACCTTTTTCGCCGACCCCGACGGCTTGCCGTTAGAACTGTACGAATCCCGGTAACGTTATGAATTCACGTCTGGCGAGGTTTTCCCTGCCTGAGCATCTGCGGGATAAAATTGGCAGTGCGCGAAAGCTTTGTGTCGCGTTCAGTGGCGGGCTTGATTCCACAGTGCTCCTGGCCGCACTGGCAGAGCTGCGCGAAAACCTGCCGGATCTTCAACTGCGCGCATTGCATATTCATCATGGCTTAAGCCCGCTGGCCGACAGCTGGGTGGCCCATTGCCAGACGGTTTGCGCCCGGCATCACATCGCGTTTTCAGTCATTTACGTGCAGGTGAATGCACAGGATGGCGGTATTGAAGCCGCAGCGAGAACGGCGCGTTATCAGGCATTTTCAGACAATCTGACGGAAGATGAAGTTCTGCTCACGGCGCAGCATCTTAACGATCAATGCGAAACTTTGATGCTGGCGCTAAAGCGCGGCAGCGGCCCCGCCGGTTTATCGGCGATGAGTGCAGACTGCATGGTATCTCAGCACCGGCTGTTAAGGCCTCTGCTGGAACTCAGCCGTGAGCAACTTGAAGATTATGCCCGGCAGAATCAGCTGAGCTGGATCGAGGATGACAGTAATCAGGATGCGCGTTTTGACCGTAACTTCCTGCGTCTCGATGTCCTTCCGTTGCTGTACCACCGATGGCCGCACTTTGCACAGGCCACCGCACGCAGCGCGGCACTGTGCGCCGAACAGGAATCCTTGCTCGATGAACTGTTAAGTGAGTCCCTTAGAGCGTTAACAGATGCGCAGGGCAGCCTTTGCGTTGAGGGAATGCTTGGCTTTTCAGAGGCAAGACGTTCTGCTTTATTGCGCCGCTGGCTGGCCGGACAGGGCGCGAAAATGCCTTCACGGGAACAGCTGAAAAGAGTTTGGGATGAAGTGGCGCTGAGCCGCGAAGATGCGCAGGCGCAGTTAAGGTTGGGCATTTCGACGGTTCGCCGTTTCCGCCAGCGCCTCTATTTATTGCCCGAATTCCAGCCGCTGAAAGAGCTTATACTCAGCTGGGACACGGCGCAGACATTAACCCTGCCGGACGGTCTGGGGTTTTTAGCGGTCGATCCCGATGTTGCCGGGGCGGGTGAAACGTTCATGTGTCGCCAGCCGCGGGCAGGAGAGAGTGTCTCAGTGAGATTTCAGGCGCAGGGCAATATAGAAAAAGTCGGGCGTGACCGTGCGCGTCAGGCGAAAAAATTGTGGTCAGAGTTAGGCGTACCGCCCTGGCAGCGCGAGCGTATTCCCCTCATTTATTATAATGAGCAGTTGATCGCCGCACCGGGCTGGTTTATCACCCGTCAGGCGGTCGCCGGCAATCATGATGCGCAGTGGCGGATCGTCTGGTCCGCTGCCAAATAAAATTTAAGATCAACAAGTTAGGCGGAAATTCTGCCCGTGGGAGTGGTGATGCGTGTAGTTGCGGGCGTTTTGGCGCTGGTGCTGGTGAGTTTTTCTGTAGCCGCTAACGAAAATAGCGCGCTGGGAAACAGTGCTGATGGGCAGGCTAAATCGGCAAGCTGTGCGGCTTGCCACGGCGCAAAAGGCAAAGCGGCTAATCCTGTCTACCCGAATCTGGCCGGGCAAAATGCGGATTATCTGGCCCTGTCGTTACATGCTTATAAGAAAGGCGAACGCAGCGGCGGGCAAGCGGGGGTGATGCAGGCCTTTACGGCATCACTTTCGGATCAGGACATCAATGATTTGGCAGCTTACTATGCAAGCCTGACGCCGCTGAAATAGTCGGGTATCAGAAATGCAAACGGGCAATCCTGAGATTGCCCGTTAGTTTGGCCGATGGAAAGTTGCGCTATTCTGCGCTGACCACCACGGTGCCAATTTCCGGATGGCTAAAGCTCTCGATGTAATCCAGACGCAGATCGCGCTGCTCGCCGTTCACCTCGGCCACCAGATATTCAACTTTCTTACGCATCAACAGGTCATTGGCCTTCGCCTCAACGACTTCTCCGCTGCGCAGCTTCAGTGTCAACACCAGGTGACTCTGGCAGGCGAGCTCGAGATTATCGTAGTCATCGCAATTGATGGGTTGGTACTCATCATTCATTGACATAATCGCTCACCAATAAGTTAGCGGCGGCATAGGCCGCCTGGTCCCTAACGGAGGACGGAAGGTCAGCGTTTGCTGCCACTTCGTCCAATGCTTTCAATACACAGCCCAACGCATCGGGCACATATCCCAGATCGCCACTGGCAATCTCTGAATATTTACGGCGTACCAACTCACAGTATTGCTGCATAGGTTCTCCCTTAAAAGCGTATCCCTCTGAGGAAAGCGCAGAAAGATAAGCTCTCAGTATTTATCGACTATAGCACAGGAGAGTCTCAGTTATTAGCCAACCTATAAAGGTTTATCGTTTGCGCTGAAACGGTTATTCAGGATGACCTGCGGGGTTAAACTGGTCGCGACGTGACGCTTTCAAGTACACTGTGCGTCTATCATCAAGAGGTTTCCCATGGCGTTAAAAGCAACTATTTATAAAGCAGTGATCAATATCGCTGATATGGATCGCAATTTCTTTCACGACGCCAACCTGACACTGGCCCAGCATCCCTCAGAAACAGAACAACGTATGATGCTGCGTTTGCTCGCGTGGATTTACCATGCCGATGAGCGGCTGACCTTTACGCGCGGATTAAGCGCCGAAGATGAACCAGAAATCTGGCGTAAAAATGATCACAACGGAATCGAGTTGTGGGTTGAATTAGGTTTACCGGATGAGAAGCGTCTGAAAAGGGCGTGCAACCAGTCGCGTGAAGTGGTGCTTTACGCTTATGGTGAGCGGGCTGCAAGGGTCTGGTGGTCACAAATTGAAGGGAAAGTCAGAGGTTTTGAGAATCTTCGCATCCGTTATATTGACGATGAAATGCTGACTCAGCTCACGGCTTTCGGCAGCAGAACCATGGATTTACAGGCGACTTTACAGGACGGAACTATTTGGCTTTCCGATGCTCAGAGTAATTTAGAAATTCATTTTTCGGAATGGAAAGAGTCTGTCGTAAAAGAAGCAAGGTAATCAGCGTGTTCATCCTTTCGGGTAAACTGGAAATTCCAGACAGTGAAATAGAATTAACCGCGATCCGGGCTCAGGGTAACGGTGGTCAGAACGTCAATAAAACGTCAACGGCAATACATTTACGCTTTGATATTAAGGCATCAAGTTTGCCAGACTACTATAAAGAGCGGCTGCTGGCGTTTAATCATCACTCGGTGACGGCTGATGGTTGGGTTGTTATTAAGGCGCAGGAATACCGGAGCCAGGAACAAAACCGTGAAGCGGCAGTGGCCCGGCTGAGTTCCCTGATTGCACAGGCGATGGTGGTCGAAAAACCGCGTCGTGCAACCAAGCCGACCCGCGGGTCTAAAATTCGTCGGGTAGAGAGTAAAGTGCGCAAAGGGGCGACCAAAGCATTACGGGGCAAAGTTCTTTAGCCCGACATCGTGCCGCAGGACAATCTTTATCGCGGTACTAAGAAGAAAAAGCAGTAGGGGAGTGACTGTGAAAAAAATCATTATTACAGCGGTGCTTGCGCTCGGGGCGTTATCACTGTTCGGCTGCCATACCGCCGCCTATAATCAGGAAAAACCGTTGCAGGCAATGCAGCAAAGTTACAGCGGTGTTCTGCCTTGCGCTGATTGCGGCGGGCTGGAGACTTCATTGTTCCTGCAACAAGATGGTACGTACATTTTGCAGGAAGTTTATCAGGACACCAAAGACGGCAATCAAACATTTGCCAGTTACGGCAACTGGGCGAGAACCGCGGATAAACTGGTCCTGACCGATGCGAAGGGTGAAAAACGCTATTTCCATCCGAAAGATGAAAATCTCGAAATGCTCGATACGAGTGGCGCGCCGATTGTGTCTTCGCTCAATTACACGCTGAAACCGACTCAGCAGAGTTTACCGAAGACGCCAATGACGCTGACCGGCATGATGCAGTACAGTGCTGACGCGGCTTCCTTCAAAGACTGTGCGACCGGTAAAGTGTTCCCGATGTCAGCCAACAAATCGCTGGAAGAAGGGTATCTTGCCGCACGCCAGTCACCCAATCAGCTGGTGTTTGTGTCGATGGACGGGCATTTCATGACGGAACCGTCGATGGAAGAGGGGCAGATGCACAAGGCGGTCGTGGCGGATAAAAACGTAAAGTTTGATGTGACCAGGGCCTGCCCTTAAGCATCCGCCTTTGAGTCTGCTCCGAAAAAGAAAATGCCCGCACAATGCGGGCATTTTTATGCATGAACGATCTGCGTCAGATCCTTAACGCGGGATTTGGCTCAGCAGAGAGGCAACGATGTCGCTTTGCTTGATCATTTGTTTTTCGCCTGTGCGACGGTTTTTGTATTCCAGCTCTTCAGCGTCCAGATTACGATCGCCAATCACCACCTGATGCGGAACACCGATCAGTTCCATATCAGCAAACATGACGCCCGGACGCTCTTTACGATCGTCAAGGATCACATCAATGCCGTGTGAGCGCAGCTCTGCGTATAACGCTTCTGCCGCATCTTTCACACGGAAAGATTTGTGCATGTTCATTGGCAGGATAGCAACCTGGAATGGCGCGATGGCGTCTGGCCAGATGATACCGCGATCGTCGTGGTTCTGTTCGATAGCCGCTGCCACCACACGGGTCACACCGATACCGTAACATCCCATGGTCATCACCTGATTACGTCCATCTTCGCCCTGAACTGTCGCATTCATCGCTTCTGAATACTTGGTGCCCAGCTGGAAAATATGGCCGACTTCAATACCGCGTTTAATCACCAGCGTACCCTGACCATCCGGGCTTGGATCGCCTGCAACCACATTACGCAGATCTGCCACTTCTGGCAGCGCGGTATCGCGATCCCAGTTAATGCCGAAATAATGTTTACCATCGATATTTGCGCCTGCGCTGAAATCACTCATCGCAGCAACGGTGCGGTCTGCGACCACAGGCATTGGCAGGTTAACCGGGCCGAGTGAACCCGGTCCGGCAGAAACGATTTCGCGAATTTCAGCTTCGGTAGCGAAAGTCAGCGGTGTGGCAACCTGTGGCAGTTTTTCGGCTTTGATTTCGTTCAGTTCGTGATCGCCGCGGATCAGCAAGGCAATCAGTTTGTGCCCGCTCTCAGCTGTTGCGTGAACCATCAGGGTTTTCACGGTTTTCTCAACCGGAACCTGGAACTGTTCTGTCAGTTCAGCGATGGTTTTGGCATTTGGCGTTTCAACAATACGCATCTCTTCCGTGGCCGCCTGGCGTGCTGCTGCGGGTGCCAGCGCTTCCGCGAACTCAATATTGGCTGCAAAATCAGAGGAGTCAGAGAACACCACGTCATCTTCGCCGCTTTGCGCCAGTACCTGGAACTCATGAGATGCGCTGCCGCCGATAGAACCGGTATCTGCCAGAACAGCGCGGAAATCCAGACCCATACGGTTGAAGATCTTGCTGTAGGCTGCGTACATCGCATCATACGTTTCCTGCAGAGATTCCTGCGTTGTATGGAACGAGTAGGCATCTTTCATCAGGAATTCACGCGAGCGCATCACGCCAAAGCGCGGACGAACTTCGTCACGGAATTTGGTCTGGATCTGGAAGAAGTTCAGCGGCAACTGTTTGTATGAGCTGATTTCATTGCGGATCAGATCGGTAATAACTTCTTCGTGGGTTGGACCCAGAACAAAAGGACGATCGCCACGGTCAACAAAGCGCAACAATTCCGGGCCGTATTGTTCCCAACGTCCGCTCTCCTGCCACAAATCGGCGGGCTGAACCACCGGCATCGATACCTCAATGGCGTTCGCGTTATTCATTTCTTCGCGCACGATGTTTTCAACTTTACGCAGAACACGCAGGCCGGTTGGCAGCCAGGTATACAGGCCGGAAGCCAGTTTGCGGATCATCCCCGCACGCAGCATCAGCTGATGGCTGATGACTTCCGCGTCGGCTGGCGTCTCTTTCAGAGTAGAGAGCAGATATTGAGTAGTACGCATGATGTGTTGATTCCGTTAGCACTGCAAATTGCAATCAGGCTGCCACAGGCAGCCAAAACGTAAAAAAGTGGTTTAGTTTACCAGCGAGTTGCTGTTGTCAAAAGAGACGCAGAGGAAATTTAGTCGTTGCCGAGAGACAATACCTGATTCACCGAGCCCACAACCCGCCAGCGGACATTAAACTCGAGCAGGCGAACGGCGTAATCCCGTTCAGCTGCTTCACCCTTGCGGTAGGCCGGGCGAGGATCCTGGCCCAAAACCTGAGTGATGAAACGACGCAGATGGGGATACTTACGCACATTATCTGCCAGCTGCTTTTCAGCCAGCGGTGAAAATTCCACCGGCATATCCGCTTGCGGCGCGTGCTGAGCAAATCCCGCACGGGCTTCTGGATGGCTTTCTGCAAAGGGCAGGTAGGGCTTGATATCGACAACAGGGGTGCCATCCACCAAATCCAGACTGCCAAGTTGCAAAATGACATGTTGCCCCTGGCAGTGGATCCCTTTGAGCTCAACGAGCGACATTCCCAGCGGATTCGGACGAAAGGTAGAACGTGTCGCAAATACGCCGGTGCGCGTATTGCCACCAAGGCGAGGCGGGCGGACCGTCGGACGCCAGCCGCCATCCATTGTCTGATGAAACACAAACATCACCCAAAGATGGCTGAACTCTTCCAGCCCGCGAACCGCTTCAGGCTGGTTATACGGCGCGTGAAGGTGTAACTCACCGCCGCCATCCTGGATCAAACCAGGCTGGCGTGGGACTGCAAATTTCTCTTTGTAGGGTGAATGAATTGTCCCTATTTGCTCAAAAGAAAATGAGGTCATTTAAAGGTGACGTTCAACGCAGAGCCCTGACAAATCGCTTGCTGGAAGCAACCTGGAACGCCACCGAGAATTTGGCACTGATGTAACAACACGGCGTTCGCCTTCATGTACGAAGCGCGGGTCAGCATTCTTTTACGTGCTGTGGCCAGGCTCGGAGGCGAATCATTCTGGTCCGCCTGGCAAGATTCTCCAGAGACTTCGCCTAAATCGCGGAACGGTGTGCCGACCAGTGCTTCTGCATCTTTATACAGTTTCACAGGGGCCGGACGAACTGGAGCCGGTTTTGGTTTGACGGGTTTTGGCTCTTCTTTAACAACAGGTGCAATGGGTGTTGGCTGTGTGTGTTGAGTCAGGGAACAACCCGCCAGCAAAAGTGCCGACAAACAGAGAGGTAAAGCACGCATGGTAAATCCTCTGCTTTTTAATATGTTTACAGGAATGAATGTGGCGTTATTGAAGCAAGGTATTGAGGAAATAACAAGGCGGGCATATGCCCGCCTTGTACTTATTTCTGAAAAGAGTCTTTACATGATGAATGGCAGATAAATATGGCATTCATCACTGCCGGTATTTACCAGCCTTTGACGGCGCCGCCGTTGAAGATTTTGTTCGCCGCAGCGTTCACTTCATCAGACTGGTAAGCCTGAACGAATTTCTTCACGTTTTCAGCGTCTTTGTTATCTTCACGCGCAACGATCAGGTTTACGTACGGTGAGTTTTTGTCTTCTACGAAGATGCCGTCTTTTTCTGGTGTCAGACCGATCTGGCTGGCGTAAGTCGTGTTGATAACGGCCAGTGCGATTTTTGCATCATCCAGTGAACGTGGCAGCTGTGGTGCTTCCAGTTCAACCAGTTTCAGGTTTTTAGGGTTCTCAGTCACATCAAGAACGGTCGGCAGCAGGCCAACGCCGTCTTTCAGTTTAATCAGACCTTGTTTTTGCAGCAGCAGTAATGAACGGCCAAGGTTGGTCGGATCATTTGGCAGGGCAACCTGATCGCCTTCTTTCAGTTCATCAACAGATTTGATTTTTTTGGAATAGCCCGCGATTGGGTAGACAAAGCTGTTACCGACGGGAACCAGTTTGTAGCCGCGGTCTTTGATCTGCTGATCAAGGTAAGGTTTGTGCTGGAAGGCATTAACGTCGATATCGCCTTTGCTCAGGGCTTCGTTCGGCAGGACGTAATCGTTGAATGTCACCAGTTCAACATCCAGACCGTATTTTTCTTTAGCAACTTTTTGTGCCACTTCAGCAACCTGCTGCTCAGAACCGACAATCACACCCACTTTGATGTGGTTTGGATCCTGCTCTTTTGGCCCGCAGCCAACCAAAGCCAGCGATCCCAGAAGCGCGCCAACAACGGCAATGGATTTGAATTTATTAGACATTTCCTTTCCTCAATAAGCGGATAAAAATATACACAGGGTTATGTTTTACAGCTGTTTTTTCGTTATTTATGCGTGACTGCTTTTACGATGCGGTCGCCACAGAATTGAATTAAATACACCAAAACCACTAACAGGACCAATACCGTATTCATGACAGTGGCGTCATAACCGATATAACCGTACTGATAACCAATTTGTCCCAGACCACCGGCACCCACAGCACCGCCCATCGCAGAATAACCAACCAGGGTGATCAGAGTAATAGTGGCCGCGTTAACCAGACCCGGCAAGGCTTCCGGCAACAGAATTTTACGGATGATTTGCATCGGTGTGGCGCCCATCGCGCGGGAGGCTTCAACCAGACCGCTTGGAATTTCCAGCAATGCGTTCTCAACCATACGGGCAATAAAGGGAGCGGCGCCCACGGTCAGCGGCACAATGGCAGCCTGTAAACCGATCGAGGTGCCGACAATCATACGAGTGAACGGAATCATCCAGACCAGCAAGATAATAAAAGGAATAGAACGGAAAATGTTAACCAGTGCAGACATCACGCGATAGACGTTCTTATTCTCAGCAATTTGTCCCGGACGGGTGACATACAGCAGCACGCCAAATGGTAGCCCGAGTACAAACCCAAAGAAGCCGGAGGTGAGTGTCATGATGACCGTTTCCCAGATACCCCGCCCCATTAACCACATCATTGCCTCAGACATAACCGAGTACCTCTACTTTCACCTGATTCTCATGCAGGAACTGAATCGCCGCCTGAGTGTTTTCTTCTGAACCGTGCATTTCTGTCAGCATAATCCCGAACTTCACACCGCCGGCATAATCCATCTGAGCACTGATAATATTATTGTTAATGTCAAAGCGACGAACTGCTTCTGAAAGCAGCGGTGCGTCGACCGACTGGCCGGTAAATTCCAGCCGTAACAGCGGGACACGATCAGCTTCAGGTTCCGGCACCATGCGTACCGCGTAATCTTCCGGGATATCCAGATGGAGCGTTGATTGAATGAATTGTTGAGCCAGCGGAGTTTTAGGGTGGGAGAACATTTCGCTCACCTTGTCCTGCTCGATCAGTTTGCCATCGCTTATCACTGCAACCTGGTCGCAAATGCGTTTCACGACATCCATCTCATGGGTAATCAGCAGGATGGTTAAACCCAGACGGCGGTTAATGTCTTTCAGCAGTTCCAGGATGGCGCGGGTCGTCGCCGGGTCCAGAGCACTTGTTGCTTCATCACACAGTAACACTTTGGGATTGCTGGCCAGCGCACGGGCAATGGCGACACGTTGTTTTTGCCCACCGGAAAGATTGGCCGGGTAGGCGTCATGCTTATCTTCCAGACCCACCAGACTCAGCAGCTCAGAGACGCGCTTTTTGATGTCCGCTGAAGACAAATTGTCCAGTTCCAGTGGCAGTGCAACATTGCCAAAAACGGTACGTGACGACAACAGATTAAAGTGCTGAAAAATCATGCCAATCTGGCGGCGCGCACGGGTCAGTGCTTTCTCTGAGAAGGACATCAGATCCTGGCCATCGACCAGTACCTTGCCTTCGGTCGGACGCTCCAGCAAATTGACGCAACGGATTAATGTGCTTTTACCCGCGCCAGATGAGCCGATCACGCCGTATATTTGTCCTGCAGGGACGTGAAGACTCACGTCAGAGAGCGCGACGATTTGGCGCGAACCCTGCTGGAAAACCTTGGTGATGTTTGAAAGTTTAATCATATTATTTTTTATTCTGTCTTTTTGACGTGACGTGGTGAAATTAACTCTGCGGGGATAAGCCCGTAGCATGTCGTGGATGCTAAGGCGTCTAGACGTCTAAGTCAACCAGGTTAACATTCTCACTGACCCGTAAAACATGCGATACTGGCGCCGTTAATCAGCCATCAGGAGCAAATTCGTGGCACAACCTGTTTCAGCAATCTTTCTCGACCGTGATGGCACGTTGAATGTCGATCACGGCTATGTTCATGAAATCGATGACTTCCAGTTTATCGACGGTGTCATCGATGCGTGTCTTAAACTTAAGGAAATGGGCTTCTTGCTCGTACTCGTCACTAATCAATCGGGTATTGCACGCGGCAAGTTCACTGAAGAACAGTTTATGACACTGACGGAGTGGATGGACTGGTCACTGGCCGACCGCGGTGTCGACCTTGATGGGATCTATTTCTGCCCGCATCACCCGGAAGGTTCCGTTAAAGAGTTTACGCAGGTTTGCGACTGCCGTAAGCCATTACCGGGGATGTTCTTAACTGCCCGGGAAGAGCTGAATATCGATATGGCTTCTTCTTATATGATCGGCGACAAGCTTGAGGATATGCAGGCAGCCGCTGCTGCAGGCGTGGGCACTAAGATTTTGGTTCGTACCGGTAAGCCCGTTACACCAGAAAGTGAAAGTGCAGCAGACGCTGTATTGGAAAGCCTTGCTGCATTGCCTTCCTTTATAGCAAAAGCGCAGAAATAAGGGTCTTTGGATAAAAAAACGGCAAACGAAATAAAACTGTATTTATTCGCTTGCCATTCAAATCGAACTCCCTATAATGCCGCTCCATCGACAGGGAACAACGTGAACAACATCACGAAGTAACCGGGTTGGAAAGATTAAAAGCAGTGATGACCGGATGAAATAAACGGTTGACACTGAATGAGGAAAGCGTAATATACGCCACCTCGAGTTAGCAAGCGAAAGCGCGTAACTCACTGCTCTTTAACAATTTATCAGACAATCTGTGTGGGCACTCACAAGACGATATCAGCCACCTCGGTGGCAAAAAATATCAAGTCTTAAAGAGTGACCAAGCAGTAATTCATTTAGTTGAATTATTACGAAAGTTAATTTTTGAGCACCGCTTAACTTGTTTAAGCAAATCGAACTTTTAATTGAAGAGTTTGATCATGGCTCAGATTGAACGCTGGCGGCAGGCCTAACACATGCAAGTCGAGCGGTAGCACGGGAGAGCTTGCTCTCTGGGTGACGAGCGGCGGACGGGTGAGTAATGTCTGGGAAACTGCCTGATGGAGGGGGATAACTACTGGAAACGGTAGCTAATACCGCATGACCTCGCAAGAGCAAAGTGGGGGACCTTCGGGCCTCACGCCATCGGATGTGCCCAGATGGGATTAGCTAGTAGGTGGGGTAATGGCTCACCTAGGCGACGATCCCTAGCTGGTCTGAGAGGATGACCAGCCACACTGGAACTGAGACACGGTCCAGACTCCTACGGGAGGCAGCAGTGGGGAATATTGCACAATGGGCGCAAGCCTGATGCAGCCATGCCGCGTGTGTGAAGAAGGCCTTAGGGTTGTAAAGCACTTTCAGCGAGGAGGAAGGGTTCAGTGTTAATAGCACTGTACATTGACGTTACTCGCAGAAGAAGCACCGGCTAACTCCGTGCCAGCAGCCGCGGTAATACGGAGGGTGCAAGCGTTAATCGGAATTACTGGGCGTAAAGCGCACGCAGGCGGTTTGTTAAGTCAGATGTGAAATCCCCGAGCTTAACTTGGGAACTGCATTTGAAACTGGCAAGCTAGAGTCTTGTAGAGGGGGGTAGAATTCCAGGTGTAGCGGTGAAATGCGTAGAGATCTGGAGGAATACCGGTGGCGAAGGCGGCCCCCTGGACAAAGACTGACGCTCAGGTGCGAAAGCGTGGGGAGCAAACAGGATTAGATACCCTGGTAGTCCACGCTGTAAACGATGTCGACTTGGAGGTTGTGCCCTTGAGGCGTGGCTTCCGGAGCTAACGCGTTAAGTCGACCGCCTGGGGAGTACGGCCGCAAGGTTAAAACTCAAATGAATTGACGGGGGCCCGCACAAGCGGTGGAGCATGTGGTTTAATTCGATGCAACGCGAAGAACCTTACCTACTCTTGACATCCAGAGAATTCGCTAGAGATAGCTTAGTGCCTTCGGGAACTCTGAGACAGGTGCTGCATGGCTGTCGTCAGCTCGTGTTGTGAAATGTTGGGTTAAGTCCCGCAACGAGCGCAACCCTTATCCTTTGTTGCCAGCACATAATGGTGGGAACTCAAAGGAGACTGCCGGTGATAAACCGGAGGAAGGTGGGGATGACGTCAAGTCATCATGGCCCTTACGAGTAGGGCTACACACGTGCTACAATGGCATATACAAAGAGAAGCAAACTCGCGAGAGCAAGCGGACCTCATAAAGTATGTCGTAGTCCGGATTGGAGTCTGCAACTCGACTCCATGAAGTCGGAATCGCTAGTAATCGTAGATCAGAATGCTACGGTGAATACGTTCCCGGGCCTTGTACACACCGCCCGTCACACCATGGGAGTGGGTTGCAAAAGAAGTAGGTAGCTTAACCTTCGGGAGGGCGCTTACCACTTTGTGATTCATGACTGGGGTGAAGTCGTAACAAGGTAACCGTAGGGGAACCTGCGGTTGGATCACCTCCTTACCTAAAGATACGCATTGTGCAGTGTCCACACAGATTGTCTGATAGAAAGTAACGAGCAGAAATACCTTAATAGGCTTGTAGCTCAGGTGGTTAGAGCGCACCCCTGATAAGGGTGAGGTCGGTGGTTCAAGTCCACTCAGGCCTACCAATTCCTTCCTCCTCTTCGTTGTCGCCATGTCTCGTTTGCACAAGCAAACTTCGCATGACTCCGCCTTGATGAGAAAGTAATTGGCTGACTCATCTGAACGATGAGTAATTAAGGTATCTGTAAGTGACTGTATGGGGCTATAGCTCAGCTGGGAGAGCGCCTGCCTTGCACGCAGGAGGTCAGCGGTTCGATCCCGCTTAGCTCCACCATTACCGTACAGCCCCTAAATAATACTTCAGAGTATATTGGTAACAGTATGCTGCGAAGTATTTTGCTCTTTAACAATCTGGAACAAGCTGAAAATTGAAAGTTTACAGCTGAACATCACTCTCCGTAGAAGTACTGAGTGGTGGGTTAGTCTGTAACAGAGTCTCTCAAATAATCGCAGCGCGACGATGTCTTTAAGACACCTTCGGGTTGTGAGGTTAAGCGACTAAGCGTACACGGTGGATGCCTAGGCAGTCAGAGGCGATGAAGGGCGTGCTAATCTGCGAAAAGCGTCGGTAAGGTGATATGAACCGTTATAACCGACGATACCCGAATGGGGAAACCCAGTGTGTTTCGACACACTATTGCATGGTGAATACATAGCCATGCAAGGCGAACCGGGGGAACTGAAACATCTAAGTACCCCGAGGAAAAGAAATCAACCGAGATTCCCCCAGTAGCGGCGAGCGAACGGGGAAGAGCCCAGAACCAACATCAGCGTATGTGTTAGTGGAAGCGTCTGGAAAGTCGCACAGTATAGGGTGATAGTCCCGTACACAAAAATGCATGCATTGTGAGTTCGATGAGTAGGGCGGGACACGTGACATCCTGTCTGAATATGGGGGGACCATCCTCCAAGGCTAAATACTCCTGACTGACCGATAGTGAACCAGTACCGTGAGGGAAAGGCGAAAAGAACCCCGGCGAGGGGAGTGAAATAGAACCTGAAACCGTGTACGTACAAGCAGTGGGAGCCTACTTTGTTGGGTGACTGCGTACCTTTTGTATAATGGGTCAGCGACTTATATTTTGTAGCAAGGTTAACCGAATAGGGGAGCCGTAGGGAAACCGAGTCTTAACTGGGCGTCAAGTTGCAAGGTATAGACCCGAAACCCGGTGATCTAGCCATGGGCAGGTTGAAGGTTGGGTAACACTAACTGGAGGACCGAACCGACTAATGTTGAAAAATTAGCGGATGACTTGTGGCTGGGGGTGAAAGGCCAATCAAACCGGGAGATAGCTGGTTCTCCCCGAAAGCTATTTAGGTAGCGCCTCGTGAACTCATCTTCGGGGGTAGAGCACTGTTTCGACTAGGGGGCCATCCCGGCTTACCAACTCGATGCAAACTACGAATACCGAAGAATGTTATCACGGGAGACACACGGCGGGTGCTAACGTCCGTCGTGAAGAGGGAAACAACCCAGACCGCCAGCTAAGGTCCCAAAGTCATGGTTAAGTGGGAAACGATGTGGGAAGGCATAGACAGCCAGGATGTTGGCTTAGAAGCAGCCATCATTTAAAGAAAGCGTAATAGCTCACTGGTCGAGTCGGCCTGCGCGGAAGATGTAACGGGGCTAAACCATGCACCGAAGCTGCGGCAGCGACGCTTAGGCGTTGTTGGGTAGGGGAGCGTTCTGTAAGCCGTCGAAGGTGACCTGTGAGGGTTGCTGGAGGTATCAGAAGTGCGAATGCTGACATAAGTAACGATAATGCGGGTGAAAAACCCGCACGCCGGAAGACCAAGGGTTCCTGTCCAACGTTAATCGGGGCAGGGTGAGTCGACCCCTAAGGCGAGGCTGAAAAGCGTAGTCGATGGGAAGCTGGTTAATATTCCAGCACTTGGTGTTACTGCGAAGGGGGGACGGAGAAGGCTAGGCTAGCCGGGCGACGGTTGTCCCGGTTCAAGCGTGTAGGGGGTGTGACTTGGTAAATCCGGTTACATACTAACCCTGAGGCGTGATAACGAGCCACTACGGTGGTGAAGTAGTTGATGCCATGCTTCCAGGAAAAGCCTCTAAGCTCCAGGTAACACGAAATCGTACCCCAAACCGACACAGGTGGTCAGGTAGAGAATACTCAGGCGCTTGAGAGAACTCGGGTGAAGGAACTAGGCAAAATGGTGCCGTAACTTCGGGAGAAGGCACGCTGGCGCGTAGGTGAAGGGACTTGCTCCCGGAGCTGAAGCCAGTCGCAGATACCAGCTGGCTGCAACTGTTTAATAAAAACACAGCACTGTGCAAACACGAAAGTGGACGTATACGGTGTGACGCCTGCCCGGTGCCGGAAGGTTAATTGATGGGGTTAGCAGCAATGCGAAGCTCTTGATCGAAGCCCCGGTAAACGGCGGCCGTAACTATAACGGTCCTAAGGTAGCGAAATTCCTTGTCGGGTAAGTTCCGACCTGCACGAATGGCGTAATGATGGCCAGGCTGTCTCCACCCGAGACTCAGTGAAATTGAACTCGCTGTGAAGATGCAGTGTACCCGCGGCAAGACGGAAAGACCCCGTGAACCTTTACTATAGCTTGACACTGAACATTGAGCCTTGATGTGTAGGATAGGTGGGAGGCTTTGAAGCGTGGACGCCAGTCTGCGTGGAGCCAACCTTGAAATACCACCCTTTAATGTTTGATGTTCTAACTCGGCCCCATAATCTGGGGTGAGGACAGTGTCTGGTGGGTAGTTTGACTGGGGCGGTCTCCTCCTAAAGAGTAACGGAGGAGCACGAAGGTTAGCTAATCACGGTCGGACATCGTGAGGTTAGTGCAATGGCATAAGCTAGCTTGACTGCGAGAGTGACGGCTCGAGCAGGTACGAAAGTAGGTCATAGTGATCCGGTGGTTCTGAATGGAAGGGCCATCGCTCAACGGATAAAAGGTACTCCGGGGATAACAGGCTGATACCGCCCAAGAGTTCATATCGACGGCGGTGTTTGGCACCTCGATGTCGGCTCATCACATCCTGGGGCTGAAGTAGGTCCCAAGGGTACGGCTGTTCGCCGTTTAAAGTGGTACGCGAGCTGGGTTTAGAACGTCGTGAGACAGTTCGGTCCCTATCTGCCGTGGGCGTTGGAAGATTGAGAGGGGCTGCTCCTAGTACGAGAGGACCGGAGTGGACGCATCACTGGTGTTCGGGTTGTCATGCCAATGGCATTGCCCGGTAGCTAAATGCGGAAAAGATAAGCGCTGAAAGCATCTAAGCGCGAAACTTGCCTCGAGATGAGTCTTCCCTGTGGCTTTAAGCCACCTGAAGGGACGTTTAAGACTAAGACGTTGATAGGCTGGGTGTGTAAGTGCAGCGATGCATTGAGCTAACCAGTACTAATGACCCGAGAGGCTTAACCTTACAACACCAAAGGTGTTTTAGAGTGGCTCTGAAGTAGATTTTCAGCTGAATGTTCCGAGATTGGTTCGTAGTGCAAGCCTGACTTAAGGTGCGCGTTATGGATGAAACAGAATTTGCCTGGCGGCACTAGCGCGGTGGTCCCACCTGACCCCATGCCGAACTCAGAAGTGAAACGCCGTAGCGCCGATGGTAGTGTGGGGTCTCCCCATGCGAGAGTAGGGAACTGCCAGGCATCAAATTAGTTCCTTTTCCCCTGACAAGGAAAATAACAGGAACAAACGCGCATCAGACGATTTCTGATGGGTGTGAAAGAACCGGTGGAGCGGTAGTTCAGTTGGTTAGAATACCTGCCTGTCACGCAGGGGGTCGCGGGTTCGAGCCCCGTCCGTTCCGCCACTTATTGCATAGACCCTGAATCGAAAGATTCAGGGTTTTTTTGCGTCTGCTTTCAGCAGGTTGTGCGCATTTTGCTCGGAAATTTTAAGCTCGTATGCGCTTTTTAACCAATACTGACCTTAAACGTTTATTAAGTTAACCTCTGCGATTTATCTGATGCGGGAGTTAAGTGAAATTTAATATCAGTTTTGGCTAATAAACACTAAAAGAATAATAACCAATCTCGTTTATGTTTTGTTTGAGAAATACCCGTGGGTATTTTCTATATTAATGAACATGCTCAGTTTATTAAAACTGATATTAAATGCTAATATTCCGTACGTTATAAAATATAAAGCGAAATAAATTTAGCGATGACGATCTCATAGATTGCAGATGCCATCCTCAGTCAAATGTCATAGAATCTTAACCCGGCAAATTTATTAAGATAAGTCACCATGAAATTCTCACTGGATATACTTCACTGGCAGGCTCTCGCTCCGGGAAAAGACAGTTGTGAACATTGGATCCAGTGGGCTAATCAGTCTGATATTGTTCACTTTTCCGGTGAACATCCCAAGACAACGCAGATCCCGATGATGGCTGCACGGCGTATGAGTATCGGAAGTCGATTTGCCGTTGAAACGGGCCTTTCGTTACTCGCTGCGCATGATATCGATGCGGCTATTTTTACCAGCCGTCATGGTGAGCTTGAGCGCTCAGGGCGAATTCTGAATGCCCTGGCCGACGATCTCCCTACCTCGCCGACTGAATTCTCAATGTCAGTGCATAATACTGCCGCTGGCTGGCTGACCATTATCAGTAAAAACCCGCTGCCTGTGACGTCATTAGCGGCAGGCGGCAATAGTTTTCAGCAAGGAATAATCGAAGCGCAATCAATGCTGGCTGGCGGGGCAGAGCGTGTCATGTTGATCGACTTTGACGGTGAAATACCTGCTATTTATGACAAATCGGTAAATTCTGAGTTTTTACCTTATGCTGTAGGAATATTATTAGCCGCTGGTGATGGCTGGCAATGTAGTGACATACTTTCCACGGGCAATGACTGTGTGCAGAACGTTCCTCAGAGTCTGCAATTCTTGCGCGGTTATCTCACTTCGTCTCCTTCCTTTTATGTTGATATGAATAATGGCCGACGCTGGCACTGGAAGCATAATTTGTGAGAAGAGTCTCTGGGTTGCCCTATGATGCGTTTTGTCTTGTGAACCGGGTGTGGCGATGGGGGGTAACAGGCCTCTTTTTTGCGCTTTTCGGAATCGGCGGACTGCTGCTTTCAATCATATGGTTTAACCTGTTGCGGCTCGTCATTCGTCAGCCTGAAACTTTGCACCGTATGACGCTAAACAGTATCCGTAACAGCTTCCGTTTTTTTCTGGGTGGATTACGGCTATTTGGAGTGATGGATTTTTGCTTCGTCGGTGATGAGAAGTTTAAGCAGGATACTGGCTGTCTGGTCGTGGCTAACCATCCAAGCCTTCTCGACTATGTGATCCTTGCGTCGCGAATGCCGCGCTGTGATTGCATCGTCAAGCAGGCTTTATTACAGAACCCGTTTTTGCGCGGCGTGATCAAAGCGGCGGGGTATCTGGTGAATGCCGGTTCGGAAACTTTACTGCTGGCCTGTGAAGCCCGCTTGCAAGCCGGTGGAACCCTGTTGATTTTCCCGGAAGGCACGCGCTCTTTGCCAGGCCAGGAAATGACCTTGCAACGCGGGGCCGCAAATATTGCGGTGAGGGCGGGTTGTGATGTGCGGATTGTCCATATCTCCTGTCAGCCTCCGATGCTGACCAAGCAGGGGAAGTGGTATCAAATTCCGCGGATCAAACCTCAATTTATTATTACGGTTGCCGATAAAGTTAACGTTATCGATTTTATGGATGACCATGATCTTTCGCCAGCGTTGGCAGCAAGACGCCTGACACAGCATTTACGCACCGAGCTGATGCGCAGCAATATTCAAAATAACGAGAAATAAGTCATGGATCCATTAAGCCACGAGATAAAAGAACTTATCATCACCACCCTCAATCTTGAGGGTATGACGCCTGATGAGATAGAGACTGAGGCGCCACTTTTCGGTGATGGTTTAGGACTAGACTCTATTGATGCCCTTGAATTAGGTTTGGCTTTCAAAAAGCAATACGGCGTGACCCTTTCGGCAGAAAGTCAGGAAATGCGTGAGCATTTTTATTCTGTTGAAACCCTCGCCCGGTTTATATCAGTGCAGCGTGGTTAAAGAGATTCCTATGCAGAAGCAAGAAATTTACAATCAAATTAGCGAGTTATTAATCAAGCTGTTTGAAGTGGATGAAAGTGATATCAAACCAGATGCAAAATTATATGAAGATCTGGAATTAGACAGCATTGATGCTGTGGATTTGGTTGTTCATTTGCAGAAGACCACCGGACGAAAGATTAAACCTGAAATGTTTAAATCGGTGCGCACCGTTCAGGATGTTGTGGATGCCATTGATGAATTACTTAACACGCCTGCGCAGTAATCGCCGTGTCTGAAGCCCGTAACAGGGTCGCCACGATTATCCGCTGGGTAACGATCGTGGCGATAGTTGCCTATCCCGTAGCGGTATGGAGCGGTTTAAAAACCTGGGGGATCGGCATTCTTGCCCCGTTACTGGGGCTGGTTTTTATTCTGCGCCTGCTGACTTTTCGCGGTAAGCTCAGCCAGCTTACCTTCTTTGGAAAAGCGATTGCTGCGGCGGGCATTGTTCTGGTGGCGATCAGTGCGCTGTTACGTGAAACATCCTTGCTGCTGTATTACCCGGTTGCGGTAAATACTTTGCTGTTTATTCTGTTTTTCAGTTCATTACGCGCGCGGCAATCTGTTGTTGAGCGCCTGGCCAGACTCAGTGAACCGGATTTATCCCCTGCAGGTGTCATTTATACCCGGCGCGTCACGCAAGTCTGGTGCCTCTTTTTTGTGTGTAACGGTTTTCTCGCTTTATATACCTGCCTTAAAGGAGATGTGGCTCTTTGGGCGCTGTATAACGGCGGGATAAGTTATCTGCTAATCGGCTTATTGATGGGTATTGAATGGATAGTCAGAAAGCGTCTGCAACGGTTATGACGCTCCCAATGGGCCAGTGGCTGAGTGCACAGAGAGCCGATGATCATCTGGTTGCCTGGAGCGAAACCCGGTCATGGCGGCAGGATGAGTTACGCCACGATGTGCTCTCACTCATCAGTCAGATAACCGTCACCCCACATCAGCGCTGGGCGATTTGCCTGCAAGACAATTACGCCTTCGCCGTTGCTTTGCTGGCGGTGATTTACAGTGGAAGAATGCCGGTGTTGCCCGGCCATTTTCGTCAGGCCGTCCTTGCAGAGCAGCTGGAAGAGTTCGACGCGCTGATCACCGATCGCCCGCTGTCACCCGGCTGCCCGACACTGACTTTTCCCTGTGATGCCAGCCCCTACTTTTCATCATTACCGGCATGGCCGGAAAATGCATCGCTGATTTTATTTACCTCAGGCTCAACCGGCAAACCACAAAAAATTATTAAACTGGTTTCCTCTCTCGAATGTGAAAGCCGGTGGCTTGCTGCGCTTTGGGGTGACGATCTCCGGGGAAGTTATTTTGCGGCGACCGTTGCCCCGCATCATATGTATGGGCTGACTTTTGCCTTCATGTTGCCCCTGACGCTGGGTCTGCCTTTTTATGTGAAAAGTGTCGAATACCATGAGCAGTTGGTGACGCTTTCCCGCGTCCGCACTTTAGTGCTGACCAGCAGCCCGGCGTTTCTTAAACGACTGGACCCTGCGCTGGAACCGGCCAGCCTGCGGAGCGTCTTTTCTGCCGGAGGTCCGCTGTCCCGTCAGGGTGCGCAATTAACTGCGACAACCTGTGGTTGCTTTCCGCTGGAGATTTACGGGACGACAGAAACGGGGGTGATCGCCCATCGCCAGTCTGATGAGCCCTGGACGCTGTTCAGCGACATCGCTTTCGAACACCGTCTGGATGGCCACGTTGCACTGATGTCCCCGCTAATCCCGCAACCTGAAGGCATGATTCTCAGTGATGAGGTCGACATTCTGCCAGACCAGCGGCATTTCCATTTGCTGGGACGCAAGGATCGGATTGTGAAAATTGCCGAGCAGCGAATCTCGCTCAGTGAAATAGAGCAACGCCTGTGCGCACTGGAAGAGGTGTCCGAAGCCTGTATCATGACCATAGAAAAGCAGGGCAGAGTTTGCATCGCGGCGGTGCTGGTTCTGAGCCCAGCGGGTGACCAACAATACAGGGCGCAGGGGCACAACCCTTTTATCGGTCAACTTCGGCAAGCGCTGCGTGACTGGTTGTCGCCGGTGTCTCTGCCGCGTTACTGGCGCATTGTCCCGGCCATCCCTCTCAACCAGCAAGGCAAGCGCGCTGCGGCTGAATTACAGGAAATGTTTTTATGAAGATGCCTGAAGTGCTCAGTCAGCAACAAATCAGCGACAGCAGCCTGATCCTCGAATTACGGCTTCCGGCAGATTTATTCTGGTTCAAAGGTCATTTTCCCTCCTCGCCGATTTTGCCGGGCGTCACGCAGATAAACTGGGTGATGGAATACGCCAGTGCCGGTTTCGGGCTGGACAACAGGTTTTCCGGTATGGAAGTGGTGAAATTCCAGCGGCCTCTGTTGCCCGGTGAAACCGTCAGGGTGCAGATTGACTGGCTGAAAGAAAAACACCGGCTGGTTTTCCGATACAGTCTGGGCGACGTGGTCGCCAGCAGCGGGAAAATCAGCTTATGTCCATGAATCAGCACGAGGCTTTTTCTCCCTGCCTGATTATTCCGTGCTACAACCACGGCGCAATGATGGCATGCGTGCTGGAAAATCTCCGGCCTTTGGGTTTGACCTGCCTCGTCGTCGATGACGGCAGTGATGCGGCGACTGCCGATGAGCTTCAACGGCTGGCTGCCGTGATGCCGTGGATGAGTCTGACGCGTTTGCCGTCGAATCAGGGCAAAGGGATGGCGGTCATGAAGGCGTTGCGGCTGGCAGCCGAAAAAGGTTTCACTCACGCCATTCAGGTTGATGCCGACGGTCAGCATCAGCTGTCAGACGTTCCCGCCATGCTGGACGAAGCCCGCCGCCATCCGGATTGTCTTATCTCCGGTCAGCCGGTTTACGATGACAGCGTGCCTAAATCGCGATTGTATGGCCGTTACATCACGCATTTTTGGGTGTGGGTCGAAACCTTGTCGTTTTCTCTCAAAGACAGCATGTGTGGTTTTCGTGTTTACCCTCTCAAACCCTGTCTGGCGCTGATGGACAGTCATGCCCTCGGGCAGCGGATGGATTTCGACACCGAGATTATGGTGCGCCTTTACTGGCAAGGCACCCGCAGCCGCTTCCTGCCGACGAAGGTGACCTATCCGGCTGACGGCCTTTCGCATTTCGATGCCGTAAAAGACAACATCAAGATTTCATGGATGCACACCCGGCTGTTCTTTGGCATGTTGCCGCGCGTGGGCTTTTTACTGCGCCAGCGACAAAATCTGCCTGCCGGTCAGCACTGGTCAGCCACGCCTGAACGTCAGGGGCTGTGGGGCATTCGCCTGATGATGAAGGTGTATCGCCTGCTGGGATACCGCGCGTTTCGTCTGCTGCTTTACCCGGTAATCGCGTATTTCTGGCTGACCGGCCAGACTCAGCGCAGGGCATCAGCCCGTTACCTTGACCGTATCCGCCACACCGCCGCGCAGCGAAACCTGACTCTGCCTTATCCCACCGGCACGTTCCGTCATTTCATGCGTTTTGGTGAATCCTTGCTGAGCAAGCTGGCGAGCTGGCAGGGCGATAAAACCCTGACCGACGCCGTGCTGGTCAATCCTGAGGTTTGCGAGGCACACATCGCGTCGGGGCGTGGAACGCTTATTCTGGCCTCGCATCTGGGCGATATCGAATCCTGCCGCGCATTGGGTGCGCTCAACCACCGGATCATCGTCAATGCGCTGGTTTTCACCGATAATGCCGAGCGCTTTAATCAGGTGATGAAAGAGATCAATCCGCAGGCGGTGGTGAACCTGATTCAGGTGAGCAAGATGGGGCCGGATACGGCGATGCTGTTGCAGGAAAAGCTCGATGCAGGAGAATGGGTGGCGATCGTCGGCGATCGTACCTCTGCCAGCAGCCATCAGCGCGGTGAACACGCCCGCGTGATCTGGAGTGATTTTCTTGGCAAGCCGGCCGCGTTTCCGCAGGGGCCTTTTATTCTGGCGGCAGCGCTGCGTGCGCCGGTGATGCTGATGTTTGGCATCATGCAGCAACGGCAGCTGCACATTTACTGTGAAAATTTTGCCGACCCGCTGATCCTGCCGCGCGCTCAGCGCCTGCCCGCGTTGCAGGACGCAGTCGATCGTTACGCCGCTCGTCTTGAGCATTACAGCCTGCTGGCGCCTCATGACTGGTTCAATTTTTATGATTTCTGGCAGCATCCAGCGGATGACGCCCCTGAAGGGAAACCTGACTGATATGACGTCCAAACTTGACCCAAAATTTAACGATCCGCGATTTTCCACCCGCGTGGAAATCACCGTGCCTTTTCACGACGCTGATTCGATGGGCGTGGTGTGGCATGGCAACTATTTCCGTTATCTGGAAGTCGCGCGCGAGCAATTGCTGAAGCAGTTTGATTACGGTTACCGTCAGATGCTGGCGTCAGGCTACGTCTGGCCAATTGTCGATACCCGCCTGAAATACATTGCGCCGGTTGTCTTCGAGCAACGCATTGAAGTGCGCGCACAGCTGGAGGAGATCGAAAACCGTCTGCGGATCGGCTATCAGATTTTCGACATCGAAACCGGTAAGCGCACCACCACCGGTTACACCTTGCAGGTGGCGGTGGATGCCACCACCAAAGAGATGTGCTTTGTCTCGCCACAGGTGTTGTTCGATAAAACGGGAGTCAGCCTGTGAGATCACTGTTATTTATCCTGCTGGCGGTGTTCAGCGTGGCAGCTCAGGCCGTCACGCTGGAAGAGTTACAGCAGCGTTTTAGTCAGGTGCCGGTACTCAGAGCCGAGTTTGCCCAGCAGCGGACCATCAGCGGCATGGCGCAACCGCTGAATTCCAGCGGAAATCTGGTGATCGCCCAGCAGCAAGGGCTGTGGTGGCAGCAGGAGAAACCGTTCAGCCTGACGTTATTACTGACCGAAAATCGCATGGTGCAGATCATGGCGGGGCAGGATCCGCAGGTCGTCACCGCGCAAAGCAACCCGCAGATGTTTCAGTTCAACTCGCTGCTGAGCGCCTTGTTTCATGCCGATCGCCGCGTGCTGGAGCAGAATTTCACGCTCGGTTTCACCGATCAGGGCAAGGGCGCCTGGACGCTTGTCCTGACGCCGAAAGTCTCACCGCTTAACCGTCTTTTCCGCAGCATCACGCTGCATGGCGAAACTTACCTGAACAATATCGATATTAATGACATGCAGGGCGACGCCACGCATATCCGCTTCTTCAACCAGCAAACGGCGCCAGCCCAGCTGACTGACGCCGAGAAACGCCATTTTGCGTCCTGAATTTCATCGTCGCCTCGCACTAGGCTGGCTGCTGATCATCGCCTTGCTGGTCGCCGCCTTGTTCTGGCTGCTGCCGCGCAGTCAGATTAACAGCAGCGTGCTGGCGCTCCTGCCGCAACAGCAGAACACCACCGTTCCGCAGGTGTTTGTAAAAGGTTTCACGCAGCGCCTCGATCGTCAGCTGATGTGGCTGGTCAGCCCGCCGCAGGGCGCAGGCATTGCGCCGCTTGACGACTGGCTGAAACAGCTGCGGGCGTTGCCTGAACTGAGTCAGGTGGAAGGGCCGATGGATGCTCAACGCCAGCAGGAGTGGGGCACGTTCTTTTTTCAACACCGTAACGCTTTGCTTGATGATGCGACCCGCCAGCGGCTGACAACCGGGGCGGAGGCGCAAAGCCAGTGGATCCTCGGTCAGCTCTACTCGGCGTTTGCCGGCGTCAGTGGAAAAGAACTGACTCACGACCCGCTGTTGCTGGTCCGCGCGTCCCAGATGGCGCAGCAGCAAAACAGCAGCGGCATGACGCTCGATCAGGGCTGGCTGATGGCCCGTGATAAGCAGGGGCGTAGCTGGTATTTAGTGCACGCTGAGCTGAAAGCCTCTTCGTATGACATCACCACCGGCAGGCAGACGGTCGCCAGCCTGAATGCGGTGAAACAGGCCTTTGAAACCCGCTGGCCGGGGGCGAAAGTGCTGGCGCGCGGCACAATTTTCTACAGCAACTATGCCAGCCAGCAGGCTGAACGCGATCTTTCCACCATTGGTGCGGCGTCGGTGATCGGCGTATTCGTACTGATTTTAGTGATGTTCCGCTCGGTGCTGCCGTTGTTGCTCAGTCTGCTTTCTATCGCCATTGGCGCATTATCCGGCACCGTTTTTACCTTATGGGTATTTGGCGAAATTCACATAATGACGCTGGTGCTGAGTACCAGCATTGTCGGGATCTCCGCTGACTACACCCTTTATTTCCTCACCGAGCGGCGGGTTCACGGCGACACGACCACGCCGCTGGACAGCCTGAAAAAACTGTTCCCGGCATTATCCATGGCCCTGCTGACCACGGTGGCCGCCTATCTGATGCTGCTGATCGCGCCCTTTCCGGGCCTGCAACAGCTGGCGGTATTCGCCGCGGCCGGGCTGAGCGCCGCCTGTATAACGGTGATGTGCTGGTATCCGTATTTATCAAAACGCCTGCCGGTAGGGCCGACACCGGGGCTTGCCCTGATTTTCCGCTGGTTGCTGGCGTGGCGCAGCCAGAAAGCGGTGCGCATCGGCTTACCCGTCCTGATTTTACTGGTGGCAGCGGGCGGAATAGCTCAGCTTAAAATCAATGATGATATTGCTGATTTACAATCGCTGCCCGCCGCGTTACAGCAGCAGGAACAGCAGATTGCCGCGCTGACCGGGCAAACTAACGATCAGAAATGGCTGGTGGTGTATGGCGAAAATGCCGAGCAAACGCTGCAACGCCTCGAAGCGTTACGGCCAAAGCTGGCGCAGGCAAAAACGGGCGGCGTGATTGACGGCTACCGGATGCTCGGGTTGCCCTCCCAGGCACAGCAGCAGCGCGATTTAACCTTGCTCAGGCAGCGTGCGCCGCAGATTGTGGCTCAGTTAGAGCAGGCGGGCATCCGCGTTTCTGTGCCCGATTTACGTCCGCAAACGGTCGATGTTCCGATGTGGCTTAACAGCGTCATCAGTCAGGGCTGGCGGTTATTATGGTTGTCCCTGCCGGACGGGAGCAGCGCGACACTCATTCCTGTCAGTGGCGTTCACGACAGCGCCGCGATGGCAGCGCTGGCGGATTCCTCGCCGGGCGCGGGCTGGATTGACCGTAAAACCGAGTTCAGCGATCTCTTTTCCCAATACCGGGTTTATCTGACCGGCCTTCTGGCGCTGGCCGTGGCAGTGATTGCCGTCATGTATCTCTGGCGTTTCCGCCTGCCGCACGGGCTGATTTGTCTGGTGCCGACTGTTTTATCACTGGCGACGGGCATCGCGGCGCTCGGCTACAGCGGGCATAATCTCAATCTGTTTTCTTTGCTGGCGTTGATCCTGGTGCTGGGCATTGGCATTAACTACACGCTGTTTTTCACCAATCCGCGCGGCACACCGACCACCTCGATGTTTGCGGTATTCATGGCGGTGGTGACGACGCTGCTGACCTTCGGGATGCTGGTATTCAGCGCCACGCAGGCGATCAGCAGTTTTGGCATCGTGCTGAGTTTTGGCATTCTGACGGCCTTCCTGCTCTCACCGCTGACTCTGCCGGTTAAAAAACGAGGACGTAGAAAATGAGTCGATTCACGTTGCCACTTCTGGCCTGGCTGGTGCTTAGCCTCGGCGGTTGTGCCACGCAGCCTCCGGCCAGCACGCTGCCGCAAGCCTGGCTGAAACCCGGCGTTCAGGTGAAATTACCCTCGCCGCTGCTGGAAAAGCCGGTGAGTCAGCAACAGTTGCTGACGGCCACCGTGAAGGGCAAACAGCAGTCGCTGCTGGTCTTACTTAATGCCGATGGCAAATCGCTGCAACTGGCCGGGCTCTCTCCGCTGGGGATCCGTCTGTTCAAAGTGGTCTACGATCAACAAGGGATCCACACCGAGCAGGCCATAAAAATTGACGGTTTACCTCCTGCAAATCAGGTTCTGGCCGATATCATGCTGAGCTACTGGCCGGTCGAACGCTGGCAGCCGCTGCTTCCTGCGGGCTGGCGGCTGGACGATCAACCGCTTCGCCGCACGTTGCTGGATAACCACGGGGCGACGATCACCCGCATCGACTATCTGCCGAAAGGCGCGACCCGCCAGCCAGTGTCGATCACCCAGCAGGCTTTTCATTACCAGATAACTATCCAGAACGTCGGTGGCTAACATGATTTACTTTTCGGCCGTGGGCATGGTGAACGCGCTGGGCAACGATCTTGTACAGATCGCACAAAACCTCACGGCGGGCACTGCGCCTGGCATGTCATTGCAGGAAGGCTGGTTGACGGAAAACCGTCCGGTCTGGCTTGGCACCGTCACGGGCGATCTGCCGGCGATCCCGGGTGATCTGATGGCGCACCGCAGCCGGAATAATCAGCTGTTGCTGGCCGCGCTGGCGCCGATCGAATCTCAGGTCAGCGCGGCGATCGCGCAGTACGGCAAAGATCGCGTTGCGGTGATCATGGGCACCAGCACCTCTGGCATTGCTGAGGGCGAAGAGGCCGTGCGCTATTTACATCAGCACGGTGAATTCCCGCCGGGCTTCGATTACCGCCAGCAGGAGCTTGGCGATCCGTCGCAGTTTATGGCTGAATTGCTGGATCTGAGCGGCCCTGCGTACACGTTGTCTACCGCGTGTTCCTCCAGTGCGCGGGCGATCATCAGCGGCAAGCGACTGATCGAAGCCGGGCTGGTGGACGCGGCCATTGTCGGCGGTGCTGACAGCCTTTGCCGCATGCCCGTGAACGGCTTTAACAGTCTGGAATCGTTATCGCATGGGCGGTGCGCCCCGTTCGGACAGGGGCGCGACGGCATCAATATCGGTGAAGCCTCCGCGCTGATTTTACTGACCCGCGAACCGGCAGAGGTCGCACTGCTCGGCGTCGGAGAATCTTCCGATGCGTGGCACATGTCTGCGCCACATCCGGAAGGGCTCGGGGCGGAAAGGGCGATCACGATGGCGCTGAAAATGGCCGGGCTGACCGCGAGCGACGTGGGTTACATCAACGCTCACGGTACGGCGACGCCGCTCAACGATCAGGTGGAGGCCGCTGTCATACATCGTCTGTTTGGCAACAGCACGCCGTGCAGTTCGACCAAGCATCTTACCGGCCATACGCTGGGTGCCGCTGGCGCGACGGAAGCCGCGCTCAGCTGGCTGATCCTGACGCAGGCTCTTCATCTGCCGCATCAGGATTTTTCACAGATTTCGCGCGATGTCAGCCTGCCGGATATCTGGCTGGCCACGACCGGGCAACCGCTCGCCAGACCGGTGATCCTGTCTAACTCTTTTGCCTTTGGCGGCAACAATGCCAGCATTCTGATCGGGAGGCCGTCATGAGTTATCAAAATGCGGCGGATTTTTTACCTCACGCTGAGCCGATGGTATTGCTGGAAAACGTGATTGACGTGACCCGCGACACCGCGTTGTGCAGCGTTGTGGTGAGCCAGGACAGCGTACTGGCCCCCTTTCTTAATGCGGACGGTGCGTTGCCTGCGTGGTATTCCCTCGAGCTGATTGCGCAGACGATCGGCGTGTGGAGCGGCTGGCATGGCGCACAATCTGGCGAGCCGCCACAATTAGGCATGCTGCTGGGCGGACGTGGTCTTAAATGCGCCGTCCCGGAATTCGCGGCGGGCAGTGAATTATTAATCAGAGTATCGATGGTATTACGCGATGAAAAAATCGCGAGTTTTGAAGGTGTTATCAGTATTAAGGGTGAACAAGACAACCTACAGGTTGCACAGGGACGGCTGAATACTTATCAGCCAGACAAGGACGAAATAATAAAATTAACTCAGGGGATGCAGGCATGACGCGTTCAGTATTAGTCACCGGTGCCAGTAAAGGGATCGGTAAAGCCATTGCCATCCGGCTGGCGAAAGACGGTTTTGAGGTAGCGATTCACTACCACAGCGATAAAACAGGGGCTGAAGATACTTTGCAGCAGATCGCCGGATTCGGCGGCAGTGGCCGTATTGTGCAATTTGATATCAGCCACCGTGCGCAGTGCCGCGAGGCGATTGAGCGTGATATTGAGGCGCACGGCGCGTATTACGGCGTGGTTAATAACGCCGGGATTACCCGCGATGCGGCGTTTCCGGCACTCACCGATGAAGACTGGGATGGCGTGATCCATACCAATCTCGACAGTTTCTATAACGTGTTACATCCCTGCGTTATGCCGATGATCGGGCTGCGTCAGGGCGGGCGGATTATTGCGCTGTCCTCTGTTTCGGGTATCACCGGTAACCGCGGGCAGGTCAATTACAGTGCGGCCAAAGCGGGCATTATCGGTGCCTGTAAGGCGCTGTCGCTGGAGCTGGCAAAACGCAAAATCACCGTGAACTGTATTGCGCCGGGGCTTATCGATACAGGCATGCTGGAGATGGAAAAACCGGCGTTCGACGCGGCGATGAGCATGATCCCGCTCAAACGTATGGGCAACGCCGATGAAGTGGCGGGCCTGGCGAGCTATCTGATGTCAGATATCGCCGGCTATGTTACCCGTCAGGTGATTTCCATCAACGGAGGCATGGTATGACACACCGTGTAGTCGTCACCGGCATGAAAGGAATTACGGCGTTCGGTAATCACTGGCACGACGTCAGCGCCCGTCTGCAGCAGGGGCGTAACGCGGTTCGCCACATGGACGAATGGCTGATTTATCAGGGGCTGAATACGCATCTTGGTGCGCCGGTGGATGACTTTGTTATCCCGGCGCATTACACCCGCAAGCGTATCCGTTCAATGGGGCGCGTCTCGCTGCTGTCCACCCGCGCGGTGGAACTGGCCCTGGAACAGGCGGGTTTACTTGATGATCCGATCCTGACCAACGGCGAAACTGGCATTGCCTTTGGGTCTTCCACCGGCAGTACCGGGCCGGTCAGCGAATTCGCCACCATGCTGACGGAAAAGCACACCAACAACATCACCGGCACCACGTACGTGCAGATGATGCCGCACACCACGGCAGTGAATGCCGGTCTGTTCTTTGGTCTGAAAGGGCGGGTGATCCCGACGTCCAGTGCCTGCACATCGGGCAGCCAGGGCATCGGCTATGCGTATGAAGCGATCAAACACGGCTACCAGACCGTGATGGTGGCGGGCGGCGCGGAAGAGTTATGCCCGTCGGAAGCCGCGGTTTTTGACACGTTGTTCGCTACCAGCCAGCAAAACGATCGCCCTGAATTATCTCCTCGTCCGTTCGATGCGCAGCGTGACGGGCTGGTGATTGGCGAAGGCGCTGGCGCGCTGATCCTTGAATCCCTCGAACACGCCAGCGCGCGGGGTGCGAAAATTTATGCCGAGATCGTCGGGTTCGCCACCAACTGTGACGCTGCGCACATCACTCAGCCGCAGCAATCCACCATGCAAATTTGCATTGAAAAAGCGCTGAAAAACGCCGGTATTTCTGCGGCGGAGATTGGCTACATCAGTGCGCATGGCACGGCGACCGATCGCGGGGATATCGCGGAAAGTCAGGCGACGGCGGCGGTCTTTGGCGACAGAACGCCGATTTCGTCGCTGAAAAGTTACTTCGGCCATACGCTCGGCGCCTGTGGCGCGCTGGAAGCCTGGATGTCGCTGGAAATGATGCGCGAAGACCGCTTTGTTCCAACCATCAACCTGACGCAGCCGGATCCGCTGTGCGGCGAACTGGACTACATCATGGGCGAATCGCGTCATATTCAGACCGAGTTTATTCAGTCGAATAACTTCGCGTTTGGCGGCATTAATACGTCGCTGGTTTTCCGTCGCTGGCCATAACTGATGATGTCTGCGTATTTCGTGACGGCACAGCTGAACGACCGCTTCCCGCTGTCGCGTTTGCCCGCAGACCTTCTCGCGCGAAGTGAAAGCATGAACCCCGCCCGCAGGCAGCAATGGCTTGCGGGAAGGGCGCTGCTGGCGCAAGCGCTGTGGGCTTTTAAAGGCTGTGAAATGCTGCCCGCTATGCAGATTTCCGCCACGGGTAAACCGTCGTTTGTCGATCCCTCCCTGCCGCATTTTTCCCTCAGCCACAGTAAAAACTGTCTGCAACTGGTACTGTGCGACGCCGGACAAACCGGATGCGACGTCGAGCAGATGCGCGCGCGCCCGCGTTATCTGGCTATCGCGCAGGCGGCCTTCAGCGCTGGCGAATTCCGGTGGATGGTGGAGCAGACCGATCCGCAGACTGCCTTCTGGCAGCTCTGGTGTTTACGTGAGGCGTGGCTGAAACAGCAGGGCGCAAGCGTCTGGCAAATGGACCGCCTCCGTCTCGACCCCGCCGCAAGACGTTTTACCTCGCAGCCAGCGACCGGCAGCCGGTTATGGTGTGCAAGTCGTGGCACGGTGATGAGCGCGGTGGCCGTTCCGCAAGGCGCCGGGGCGCCGGAGGAATACCGGTTTGAACCCGCCAGCGGAATGCTTATTTCTCAGCGTCAGCGCGTCTGGACATCCTTTGATGCCGGGAGCCGATGAACCGACATTTCCGCGAAACCGGCATCACCTCATCGCGAATTATTTCCTGTCAGAATCCCCGAGCTTCTCGCTTAAAAAATCAATGAAACTCCGAATCCGGGTACTGACCCGCTGGTCGCTGTAATACACCGCGTGCAGTGGCATCGCGATGCGCATGACATCCGGCACCAGCAGTTTGACTAAATCCCCGCGCTGCACATCTTCATCGGTCATGAAATCCGACAGACAGGCGATACCGTTGCCCTGCAAACACAGCCTGCGCAGCGTTTCGCCGCTGCCGGAACTGATAAACGGGGTGATCGTCAGTTGCTGGCCATCGGCGCACAGCAGCGGCCATTTGTTCAGCGCGACCACTTCGTTAAACCCCAGACAACGGTGCTTCAGTAACGCGTCGACGCTTTGCGGCGTTCCCCATTTTTTCAGGTATTCCGGCGAGGCCAGCACGCTGCGGTAGCTGAGCATCAGTTTGCGGGCGCGCAGGCTTGAATCCTCAAGCTCACCGACGCGGATCGCCACATCAACTTTGTGGTCGATCAGATTGATGTTGCTCTCGGAAGAAAACAGCGCCAGCGACATCTTCGGAAAGCGTTCGGTGAATTCAGCCACCAGCGGGGTAATGACGTGCAGGATCACCGGCGTGGCGGCATCTACGCGCAGCAACCCCTGCGGATCGTCACGGTTTTCCAGTAAGTCGTCTTCGGCGGCAGCCATGTCATGCAGGATTTTCTGCACGCGAACAAAATACCGTTCGCCTTCATGTGTCAGGCTGATCTGGCGCGTAGTACGGTTGAGCAGGGTGATCCCAAGCTTTTGCTCCAGCCGTTTCAGCGTCCGGCTGACGACTGAATTATCCTGCCCAAGCTGTTCCGCCGCACGGCTAAAACTGCCACTTTCCACCACGGTCACAAAGGTCATCAACTCTTCAGAACTGGCTCGCATTGATGTTACTCCAGCATAAATCATCTGATATTTTGGTTATTTCTGTCATTTAAGCACAAGCAGATCAACGCCGCCATCGAATCAGGTCCGGTAATGGGCGGGGCTTTTTTTATGCTAGCCTTTAGGGGAACAGGCGGGTTGTATACCCTTGTAAACAGATTTGGCCTGAGCGCCTGCGGGCGTATACTGAACTTTCGTTGAGAGATGATCTCTCACATAGCATCATTGAATGAGTGAACAGGCGATTAGCGTGCGAAAAAAAACATATGCAATGAGATATGTGGCAGGTCAGCCCGCTGAGCAAATTTTCCCAGGCGCCCTCGCACATTTGGGGCCAGATTTGCCGCCGGGTGCCGCACTTCCTAACTCGAATATTTTGCGCGTCATGGTGTGGAATATCTTCAAACAGCAGCGGGCTGACTGGTTGTCAGTCCTGCGTGATTTCGGCAAAGATGCGCAACTGGTGTTACTTCAGGAAGCGCAAACCACGCCGGAACTGATCCGTTATGCCACGTCCAACTATCTGGCTGCCGATCAGGTGCCTGCGTTTATGCTGCCTCAGCACCCCTCTGGCGTGATGACACTGTCTGCGGCACACCCGGTCTATTGTTGCCCTCTGCGTGAGCGTGAGCCGCTGCTCAGGCTGGCAAAATCGGCATTAGTCACCGTCTATCCGTTACTGGATGGCCGTCTGCTGATGGTTGTAAACATTCATGCGGTCAATTTCAGTATTGGGATCGACGTTTACAGCAAGCAACTTGACCCGATTGGTGAGCAGATTGCGAATCATAAAGGGCCGGTGATCATGGCGGGGGATTTCAATGCCTGGAGCAAACAGCGTATCAACGCGCTGTTTGGTTTTGCGGGAAATATTCATCTGGAAGAAGTGCGTTTCCCGGCGGATTACCGTAAACGCGCCTTTGGCAGACCGCTCGATTTCATCTTCTATCGCGACCTGAGCGTGACTCACGCTTCCGTCATGGAAACCCGTGCGTCTGACCATAATCCGCTGCGCGTAGAGTTTTTGGCCGGTAAACCTCTGGTGCAGTAAAAAAGCCCTTCCCAAATTTTGGATAAAAAAAGCACCCGGAATGTTCAGGGTGCTTTTTTATGGTCCAAACCTGTCAGGTTTCCGGGCTCATTTTGTTGCTAACAAACAGCGTTAGCTTTTTGCCTGGCTGAAGGTTGTCTGCTGACGCGTTCCAGCGCATGACATCTTTGATGTTCACGCCGTGACGCCTGGCAATGCTCGACAACGAATCGCCTTTACGTACCTGATAAGTGATGCTGCCACCATTTACGCTGGTATCGCTGACGCTGTTATCCGCCACCTGCAGTGTTTGCCCAACTTTTAACGCGCCTGCTGAGCGCAAATTGTTCCAACGCTGTAGATCACGGGTTTTCACATTCAGTCGGGCTGCAATACCAGACAAGCTATCGCCGGAGCGAACCTTGTACTGTTTTGCCCCTGACGGAGTGTTGCTGGCCAGTTGGGTTTGCTGCACTGCGGCGATATCGCCATCAGCCAGAGAATCCTTTAACTGGTCGGCATGCGCCTTCGGCAGAACAATGTAATGCGGGCCATTCGGCGCGGTCACATTCTTCTTGTAGCCAGTGTTAAACGACTTCAGCTTGGTCAGTGACATACCTGACATTTCAGCGGCCTGCGTTAATTGCATTTGCTGTCCGACTTCAACACGCGCCAGAGCACGGTCTTCACTCGGTTTCGGCAGGTTGATGCCATACTTCTTGCTGTTCTTTAAGAGGTCACTCAGCGCTAACATCTTCGGAACATAAATCGATGTTTCACGCGGCAGTGCCAAAGACCAGAAATCCGTAGGTCGACCTTTTGCTTTATTCGCTTTCACCGCTTGCATCACGCGGCCTTCACCACTGTTATACGCAGCCACGGTCAGTAACCAGTCGCCGCCAAACATCTTGTTCAGGCGTTGCATCATATCAAGCGCAGCAGTCGTCGAAGCCACAACATCGCGGCGTCCGTCATACCACTGGTTTTGTTTCAGACCATAGTTGCGACCCGTCTGCGGCACAATCTGCCACAACCCAGCAGCGTTAGCTGATGAGGTTGCTTTGGGGTCAAAAGCGCTCTCCACTATGGGTAGCAGTACCAGTTCCATCGGCATCTTACGTTTCTTAATCTGCTCGGTGATCCAGTACATGTACGGCTCTGCCCGTAATGTTACATCGTGGAGATAGCTCTTATGTTTTAAATATTTAACTCTTTGCTCGCGGATCCGGGGGTTATCCGGAACCTTCATCTTCAGCTCGTCGCCAATGAAGTTCCACAGGTTTTGCTGAGAGGCGGCGTCGTTTCCATCCAACCATCCCCCAGAGGCCGCTCGGCCATCACCTGTGAACTGTCCTGCTTCTTCACTTTGACTTGCTGAAGACAAACTCTGTGCATGTTGCTCGGGTACCTTCGCGCCCTGCCTGGACGCCTGGCAACCGGTGAGCAACATGGAGGCGATTATTAGGATCGCATATGCCTTCATGTGTGTGTCATAGTTGCTTAAAAGACGAGCGATAATACTTTGCTAAGAAGAAAAACACAACCTTTGGGTTCAGAAGCTATCCTTGAGAGCCCTTAAATGGGCGAAAACGTGCCAGGCGGGTTTTAAGGGATCGTTAAGGTTTAATTTGTTTTGTAAATCAAGATCATCACATCGTAAAAATAGGTTAATTTTCCGTTCAAGACCGAGGGTAGAAGGCAGGGAAGATTGTCCCTTTTCGCGCATTTGTTGCACTTTGTGCTCATGAGAATGAATATCATGATCCTCGGGCAAAATGGACCGCGCAAACTTAAGATTTGAGAGAGTATATTCATGCGCGGCACAGACGAATGTTTCGTCAGGCAGTGCGGCTAACCGTTGAAACGACTGGTACATTTGTTCGGGGGTCCCTTCGAACAAACGGCCGCATCCGGCTGAAAACATCGTGTCTCCGCAGAATAGATAAGGTGCGCTATAGTATGAAATATGACCAAGAGTGTGCCCGGGGGTAGCAAAGATTTGCCATTCCAGACCGCCAATTTCCAATTTGTCACCGTTTTTAAGACTAATCTGACTAAATTTGTTCTCAGTTTCGTGAGGTCCGTACACTTTCAGAGCAGGAAAATGGCTGCAAATCTCGTTTACTCCCCCCACATGGTCATGATGATGGTGGGTGAGAAGGATCGCATCAGGGGTTAAATTGTGCGATTTTAACGCGGCCAATACCGGCGCCGCTTCACCCGGATCGACGATCAGACAATGCCCTTTCTGGTCATCCAGCAACCAAATGTAATTGTCCTGTAACGCAGGAATACTGATAAGATTCATGGCAACCTCTCTTTGGCAACTGCTTGAAAGAAGATAATAAAATATGCGACCCGCCCGCGCCCGTAAGAACATTGTTGCTCCGGCTTCATGGGATGAAATCCCGTGCGGCGACTACTACCGTGCCGCGCTTGAGCAACAACTGCAACCCTGGTGGGGAAAACTGTACGGTTTTCACCTGCTGAAAATCGGCGCATTAAGTGCCGAACTCAATGCCGAAGCCTGTCCTATTTCGCATCAGGTCAATTTCGCCTCGCAGGGCGAAGGGATGCACGTCAGAGGCGACCCTTACTCTCTGCCGTTCGCCGCAAAATCTGTCGATGCCTGCCTGCTCAGCCATACGCTGGCCTACGCCGAGGACCCGCACCGCATATTGCGTGAAGTGGATCGCGTGCTGATTGATGATGGCTGGATAGTGTTAAGCAGCTTCAATCCCCTGAGCCTGCTGGGGCTGGGCAAACTGATGCCGTTCTTTCGCAAACGTCAGCCCTACAGCAGCCGCCTGTTCACCCAAATGCGGTTACTTGACTGGCTGTCTTTACTGAATTACGAAGTGATGGTTCACCGGCGTTTTCATGTGCTGCCGTGGAGGAAAAACGGGGGGAAACTGCTGAGTACGCATCTGCCCGCGCTGGGCTGTATGACGCTGATTATTGCGCGCAAGCGGACTTTCCCGCTGACGCCGATGGCGAAAAAAGTGCCCGCGCAGAAACAAAAAATACCCCAGGCGGTGGGGGCAACGAAAAGTTACCGGGAAGAACATCGGGACTAAAGTTCTACACCGTCCCTCTGATGAGGGGCGGCGGGGACAGGGTGTGGTTCCTGCGGCGTTAATTCTCGGCCTGATAACCGACATCTTCCAGCGTCGGATTGCCCGCCGCTTCTTTTGCCAGCACGTCACAGCGTTCGTTTTCCGGATGACCGGCGTGGCCTTTCACCCACATCCAGTTCAGCTGATGTGTCTGAATGGCGGCGTCGAGACGCTTCCACAAATCGACGTTTTTCACCGGCTTTTTGTCCGCTGTTTTCCAGCCGCGTTTTTTCCAGTTATGGATCCAGGTGGTAATGCCCTGGCGCACATACTGGCTGTCGGTGCTCAGCGTGACTTCGCACGGCGTGGACAAGGCTTCCAGTGCCACAATTGCCGCCATCATTTCCATGCGGTTATTGGTGGTCAGCCGGAAACCGGCGCTGAACTCTTTTTCATGCTGCTTATAGCGTAAAATCGCACCGAAACCGCCGGGGCCGGGATTACCCAGGCAGGAGCCGTCGGTGAAAATTTCTACCTGTTTGGTCATCTCTGGTAGACTCTTCCATCAAATGTAAAAGCCAAGTCTGACATAAACGAGCGCTGCGAGCACTGCAATATGATTTCTTCTCCTACCAGACAGATTGTTCTCGATACCGAAACCACCGGTATGAACAAACTCGGCGTCCATTACGAAGGGCACCGGATTATTGAAATCGGTGCCGTTGAGGTGGTGAACCGCCGCCTGACCGGCCGCAATTTTCACGTTTATCTCAAGCCCGATCGCCTGATCGACCCGGAAGCCTTTGGCGTTCACGGCATCAGCGATGAATTCCTCGCCGATAAACCGACGTTTGCCGAGGTCGCGGACGACTTTATCGAATACATTCGTGGCGGCGAACTGGTCATCCATAACGCGACGTTCGATATCGGCTTTATGGATTACGAGTTCGACATGCTGGGCCGTAATCTGCCGAAAACCGAGACGTTCTGTAAAATCACCGACAGTCTGGCGATGGCGCGTAAGCTGTTTCCCGGCAAACGTAATAACCTCGATGCCCTGAGCGATCGCTACCTGATCGACAACAGCAAACGTACGCTGCACGGCGCACTGCTTGACTCCGAAATCCTGGCCGAAGTGTATCTGATGATGACCGGCGGCCAGACCAGCATCAAGTTTACCCACGAAGGTGAGCAAAACACCGGTGCGGACGGGCAGGGGATCCAGCGGATCGCGCGTCCGGCGTCCGGCCTCAAAGTGATCAACGCCAGCGAGCAGGAGCTGGCGTGGCATGAAGAGCGTCTTGATCTGGTAATGAAAAAAGGCGGCAGTTGTTTGTGGCGTTCCTGAGCCGAATTTTTCAGGCGGTTGCACTGAAAATATGCAGGATGCAGAAAAACTGTGCAGTTGTTTGAAAACGAGAGGAAAAGCATTGACGGCGTCGCGGGGATTCCTTACTATCCGCTCCGTTCTTAACCAGAACAAAACGCGGAGCGGTAGTTCAGTTGGTTAGAATACCTGCCTGTCACGCAGGGGGTCGCGGGTTCGAGCCCCGTCCGTTCCGCCACTATTCAGAAGCCCTGAGTGAGAAATCACTCAGGGCTTCGTCGTTTCTGCCGTCCTGGCATTTTCCTTCCTTCTCTGTTCTGTTTATTCCGCTTCGGCTTTCAGATAGCCCAGTTCATGGCTGCTTACACGATCGTGACGTGCAATAAACCGGTAACAGCCACCGGACAACAGCGCGCCAATGAACCAGCTAAAGTTCGCCACCTGATGCAGGCCCGGTGTAAAGCTGATGACCAAACCAATCACCACAGCAGGCACCAGCGCCGCGATCGCTTTCGGGTTAAAGCCGTTGCGGTACCAGTAACGTCCGGAAGGTGTGGCGTTGAACAGCGCATTGACATCCATCTGGCCGCGTTTGATCAGGTAATAATCCACCAGCAAAATCCCGAACAGTGGCCCGATAAACGCGCCCAGCACGTCCAGCGTGTAGTGAATCAGTTCCGGTGACTGGAACAGGTTCCACGGCGTCAGCAGAACAGAGCCGACGGCCGCGATCATCCCGCCGGTGCGGAAGCTGATTTTTTGCGGCGAGCAGTTAGAGAAATCGAAAGCCGGCGAGACAAAGTTCGCAACGATATTGATCCCGATGGTAGCGATGATCATCGTCAGCAGGCCGAGCGCTACGGCCACGCTGTTACCGACGCGGCTGACCGTTTCGATAGGATCGGTGATCATCTGGCCGAACAGAGATTGTGTCCCTGACACGATAACCACGGTCACAATGGAGAACAGCAGGAAGTTAAACGGCAGGCCCCAGCGGTTACCGCGACGGATTTCGCTCATACTTTTGCCATAACGCGAGAAGTCGCCGAAGTTCAGCAGCGGGCCGGAGAAGTAAGACACCACCAGCGCGGTGGCCGTCAGCATTTCCCAGCCCTGCTGGCCGACGGTCAGCGTTTTAGTCGACAGCGTGAAAGAGATATTGCTCAGGCCGGTTTTATACAAAATCCAGCCCGCGAGCATCAGCATGACGACATACACTGCCGGGCCCGCCACGTCGATGAAGCGTTTGATCGCGCTCATGCCGTGCCAGAACACCATTGCCTGTAACACCCACATAATGCCAAAACAGATCCAGCCCAGCGCCGACAGCCCCAGCCAGTGCGGCACGGTCAGCGGAGTGATTGACGGGAAAAACTTCAGCAATACCAGCATCAGCGCGCTGGCGGCCAGATAGGTCTGAATGCCGTACCAGGCGAAGGCTATCAGCCCGCGGATCACCGCCGGAATGTTTGCCCCGAATACGCCAAACGCCTGACGGCAAATCACCGCGTATGGCACACCGGCCTGCTGGCTCGGTTTCGCCACCAGATTGGCGCAAATCTGCACAATACAAATCCCGCATAACAAACACAGCAGCACCTGCCAGCTGGTCAGCCCGAGTGTGAAGAAACTCGCCGCCACCACATAGCCTCCCATGCTGTGCACATCGGACATCCAGAAAGAAAAGATGTTGTACCAGCTCCAGTTTTGGTGACGCGTTGGCGCTAAATCATCATTGCACAGCCGCGGGCTGTAATAAGGCTTGATGATCCCGGCGCTCTGTTCAGAAGACGCCGTGGCGGAGGTGATTTCCTGATTTGGCATAAATCGTGCTCCTGTCATAAACAACATGTGAAAGTCGGAAGCCGGATCTCCGGCTGCCAAAAGATGAAAGCAGTCACAGGAGCACTGCATGAATCAGGCCAAATTTCACTTTTTGTATACAAAAAATCTATTTCATGTATACGATTAATACACGAACGGTATACGGAGTAACGGCAATGACCAGTTGGAACGGGCTGAATACGGCCTATTTTACCGAGGATAAGGACGACCATATTTATAACGCGCTGGTGAAATCGATCGTCGAACATCAGCTGTTACCGGGCAGTAAATTGCCGGAAGAAGCACTGGCGGACGTGTTTTCCGTCAGCCGCACCGGCATTCGCCGTGTGTTGCAACGCCTTGCCGCAGTGCAACTGGTGACGTTATTGCCCAAGCGTGGTGCGCACGTCACCACGCCGGACGCTGAAGAATCCCGCGATGTTTTCGCCACCCGGAAAATTCTCGAATGCGCCAACCTGCCGCTGGTGATCGCCCGCTGTCAGTCCACCCATCTGGTGGCCATGAAAAAGCTGGTGCAGGAAGAAAAGCGTGCCCACGAAGAACGTAATGGTGAGGCCGCAATCCGCCTTTCTGCCGCCTTTCATGTCCAGCTGCAGGCTATTTCCGGCAATAAAGTGCTGACCGAATCTGTCTCCCAGCTGACGCTGCGGTCTTCCCTCGCCATTGCCGCCTGGGGCGCGCCGTGGCAGCAGGGATGCCGCTGTCACGATCACGACGATCTTCTCGACTTGCTGAAAAAACGCGATGTCACCGCGCTGACCGCGAGCATGGCGCAGCATTTTGACAGCATTGTTTCCAGCCTGCGTTTTGAGCAGAACAAGGGGCTAATGCCGGATTTCGCGCAGATCTTTTCCTCGCAACGGACAGCCAACAATGAGGAGAAACGCTGATGTCGCGTGCGCTTTGTATACAACTGATCAACCCGAACACCAGCCAGGCGATGACCGCAGTGATGGCGCAAACAGCCCGCTCGGTGGCCGCGCCGGAGACACAGATTCTGGCCGTCTGCCCTGAAGAGGGGGCACCGTCCATAGAAGGGCATTTTGATGAGGCGATTGCCACGCTGGGCGTTTTACAACAGGTGAAGGCGGGGCGGGATGCCGGTGCTGACGGGCACATTATTGCCTGTTTTGGCGACCCCGGATTACTGGCCGCGCGCGAGCTGGCACGCGGGCCGGTGGTGGGTATTGCGGAGGCGGCGATGCACCTGGCGACCATGCTGGCGACACGGTTTTCCATCGTGACGACCCTGCCGCGCACGCTGACCATCGCCCGGCATTTGCTGCATCAGTACGGTTTTGAACGCCACTGCGCGGCGCTGCACGCCATCGATCTGCCGGTGTTATCGCTGGAAGACGGCAGCGGTCTGGCGCAGGAAAAAGTGCGTGAGCAGTGTATCGCGGCGAAAAAATCCGACGGCAGCGGGGCGATCGTGCTCGGTTGCGGCGGCATGGCCGATCTGGCGCAGGAACTGACGCTGGAGCTGAACATTCCGGTGATCGACGGCGTCAGCGCGGCAGTCAAAATGGTGGAGTCACTGGCCGCATTGCGCCTGACCACCAGTAAACACGGCGATCTGGATTATCCGCTGGAAAAACCCCTGTCTGGTCGATTTGCCGGACTGAATCTGAGAGATCACTATGTCTGATGTTGAGCACGGTTTTACCGACGCGTATCCGCGTGACCTGATCGGCTATGCCGGACGCCCGCCGCACGCCAACTGGCCGGGCAACGCCCGCATCGCTGTGCAGTTTGTCCTTAATTATGAAGAGGGCGCAGAGAACAACGTGTTGCATGGCGACGCCGGTTCCGAGCAATTTCTGTCTGATATCATCGGTGCTGCCAGTTTCCCTGCCCGGCATATGTCGATGGATTCGCTGTACGAATACGGCTCCCGCGCCGGTTTCTGGCGCATCCACAATGAGTTTCAAAAACGCGGCCTGCCGCTGACCGTTTTCGGCGTGGCGATGGCGCTGGCGCGTAACCCGGAAATCGTCAATGCCATCAAAGCGGCGGATTACGATGTCGTCAGCCACGGCTGGCGCTGGATCCACTATCAGGACATGAGCAAAGCCGAAGAGGCGCAGCACATGCAAAAAGCCGTCACCGTGCTGCGCGATTTATTCGGCAAAGCGCCGTCCGGCTGGTACACAGGCCGCGACAGCCCGAACACCCGCCAGCTGGTGGCCGAATCGGGCGGATTCCAGTATGACAGCGATTACTATGGCGATGACCTGCCGTTCTGGACGCCGGTAAAACTGGAAAATGGTGAGACAAAACAGCATCTGGTGATCCCGTACACGCTGGAAACCAATGACATGCGCTTTGCCTCCCCGCAGGGTTTCAACACCGGCGAACAGTTTTATACCTACCTGAAAGACACGTTTGACGTGCTGTATGAAGAGGGTGAAACCTCACCCAAAATGATGTCGATCGGGATGCACTGCCGGATACTTGGCCGACCGGGGCGGTTCAGGGCTTTGCAGCGGTTTCTGGATTACGTGGAATCGCATGAACGCGTTTGGGTTTGTAAGCGGCAGGAAATAGCGGATCACTGGGTTAAACATTTCGGTGTTTAATCTCGACATTCAATTTCAAATTCAAAACTTTGGGTTGCCACCTAAACTGGCCTTAAGGGGCGCCTATCGCCGCACCTCTTAAGAATCCCGGGCTCTTTCACTGCGCGCTGTCGCTCGCTGGCTATGTTTCAGCTGCCGCAGCGACAGGCTGGAAATCTTGCCGCTGCGCGGTGCCCTCTCTCGGTCCTGAAGCCTTAGGTCTTCAGGCCGCTCCGTTCGGCAAGATTTCTGAATCGCCCGCACGATCTTAAATTCAAATTCAAATTGGAGTTTAAATCTCTCTGTTTTTAGAGAGTGAATTGGCGCGATTAAAAATTTTGCTGAACGGAGCGGCTTCGAGACCAGAGGCTCGAAGACCGAGAGAAGGAACCGCGCAGCGGCAATATTTTGCGCCACTCACGGATCTACCGGAACATGTCCGTCGTACCCGCGGAGCGCGCAGTAAAAAGACGCGGGAGATCCAAGAGGGGCCCGTCCTGGCCCCTTTTGGGCGGTTTCGGCGCAGCGCGACAAGTGATCACCGCAATTGAGAAACCGAAACTTTCACAACGCTTTTTGATCCCGGTGAAACCGGAAACAGTTTCCTCAGCTTTCCAAAGCTGAACCGCCCATTGATTCGGTCAAACCATCAGACTCACATGGGCTGCCACAATCTTCCATCCACTCGCCATCTTCACCCAGGTTTGCTGCTGACGCCCGACACGGTCGGTCCCTTCGCGGCGAAATTCGGTGCTGGCGACCGCCATGTCATCGCCAAAGGTGGTGATGGTGGTGTTGATCAGTTCGCGATCCAGACCCTGCGCCGGGCGGGCGGCGCGAAACGCGCGGATGGAGTCGATGCCGTAAAGATTTTCCCCTGCGCCGTAGCGCACGGTGCGCGGATCGTGCCAGAACAGCTCGTCGAGAACCGCAGTGTCATTGGTGATCAGCGCCTGCTCATAACGATAAAATGCCGCGTTCATTTCGGCGAGGATCGCCGGGCGGTCAATATTGTCAGTTTTCATGTTTACTCTCTTTACCCTGGAAAACGGTGGCCTGTTAATTCAGGTATACATCACCGGAGAACTGCTGACGTTCACGATGCCCTGTTGCTCCAGCGCCCACGCAGCACGCAGGCACAGGTCTTCCCGCCACGGCGGTGCAATCAGTTGTAATCCTATCGGCAGGCCTGTTGCCGTCGTCACGGGAACGGTCACCACCGGCAGACCAAGGAACGAAACCGGCTGTGTCAGCATACCCATGCTGGCGCGCGTTGGCAGATCCTGACCGTTGATGTGAATCGTCTCCTGACCGATTAACGTCGCCGGACACGGCGTGGCTGGCGCAATCAAGATGTCCCAATGGTCAAACAATGGCAACACCTGTTGCTGAAACTGATGACGGAAACGCTGCGCCTGCACGTACCAGGCCGCCGGGATCATCGCCCCGGCCAGCAAACGCTCGCGGGAAAGCGGTTCAAACTGCTGCGCAATGCTGCGCAGTTTTGGCAAATACTGATTGCCCCCTTCCGAGGCACTGATGATGAACGCGGCGGAACGGGCCAGTTCAGCCTGCGGCATATCAATTTCTTCCTGCGCCTCCAGCGCCCGGGCTATCTGACGCACCGCGTCTTTGGCATGACCGTCGCACCAGGTGGAGAAATAGCCGCCGAGAACCGCGGTGCGTAAACCTTGCTGACCGCGTTTTAACTGAGAGAACGTCTCGGTGTTGGGTTTGTCTGCCTGAAAATGATCCTGCGGATCGGTGCCCTGAATGGCGTCATACACCTGTGATAAATCCTCGCTGCATCGCGCCATCGGGCCAAGATGATCGAGGCTGGCGACAAACGGCTGGCTGCCGCTGCGCGAGATCCGCCCGAAGGTAGGTTTCAGGCCGAGAATGCCGCTCAGGGAGGCGGGCACGCGGATCGAGCCGTTGGTGTCGCTGCCCAGCGTGAAATGCACCAGACCGGCGGCCACCGCGGCGGCAGAACCGCCGGACGATCCGCCCGCGACACGGGTCAGATCGCGCGGGTTGCGCGTCGCGCCGTAATGGCTGTTTTCCGTGGTGAAACCGTAGGCGTACGCATCCATGTTCAGCATGCCGGAAAGCATCGCGCCCTGTGCGGCGAGGCGTGAAACTGTCCACGCATCATGACGTGCGGCGGCGTTGCTGCTGTTGAGGCTCGCACCTGCCAGCGTCACCTCACCGGCCACGTCCAGCAGGTTTTTCACCGCGTAAGGAATGCCGGCCAGCGGCGATAAGGTTGCGCCGCTGGCACGGGTTTTATCCACTTTTGCGGCTTCACTCAACATGCGTTCGCGGGTGATATGCGTATACGCGTTGATGACAGGATTGGCCTGTTCGACGGCACTGAGCGTCGCGGTGGCGATTTCCGTGGCGGAAAGCTCGCCCCGCGCGAGGGCCTGGTGCAGCTGGCTGATAGTAAAATGATCGAACGATTTCATGCGCGATACACCCCGGCGATTTCCAGACGCGAATCGAGCGGTAAATCCATCAGCGGTTGCGCCATCTGCGCAATGCGGCTGAATTGTATCAGCAATTCCTGACGACGCGCGTCGTCGAGATCCAGCGCCAGAACGGACTCCATCTGACGGACATAAGCGGCCCAGTCGGTCGCTGCGGGGGGCGTTTTCATGTTGCTTCCTTATCCATTCTTATGAGCGAACTCTGATTAAAATCCGGCGGCGCTGCCGTTGCTGCGCGGGTCGGAGGCACCTTCAAACATGCCGTTGGTGTGGCGCACAATCGCCCCAGCATGGCCGACGGCTTCGCTGAAATCCGGTAATAATTCGACGTCGTGACCGCGCTGCCTCAGCCCGGCCTGTGTCTGATAGTCGAAGCGGCCTTCCAGTTTCAGGGAATCCGAACTTTCGCCCCAGGTCCGGCCCAGCAGCCAGCGCGGCCCGCTGATCGCCTGTTGTAAGGATTGCCCCTGCACCACGTGGCGGATAAACACCGCCGCCTGCGTTTGCGGTTGTCCGTCGCCGCCCATCGAGCCATACACCAGCGTGCGGCCATCGTATAAACGTGCCGCGGCGGGGTTCAGCGTGTGGAACGGTTGTTTGCCCGGCGCCAGCGCCAGCAGATGATCGGGGTCGAGGCTGAAAGAGGCGCCGCGGTTTTGCCACAGCACGCCGCTTTCCGGCAGCACGACACCGCTGCCAAACTCGTGATAGATGCTCTGGATAAACGACACCGCCAGCCCGCTGCTGTCCATCACGCCCATCCAGACGGTATCGCCGGGGCCTTTACCTTTGCCCCAGTCGGCGGCGCTGTGGGGTTTGATGCGGGTCGCGAGAGCATCGAGATACTGCGGATCCAGCAGGCTCTGGGCGTCCTGCGTCATCATGCGCGGGTCGGTGATGAAACGATCGCGCAGGCCGAACGCCAGTTTGGTGGCCTCGACGATGCTGTGAATGGTGGCGCTTTCGTCCATGCCTTCCAGCGGCAGACGGTCAGTCAGGCCGAGGATCGCCAGTGAAACCAGCCCCTGCGTCGGCGGTGTCAGGTTGTAGATTTCGCCTTTGCTGTGTTTGAGGCGCAGCGGCACGCGGCGCTGTGGCTTATACGCCGCGAGATCGGCACGGGTGACCGGCATACCCAGTTTTTCCATGTCGGCGGCCATGCTGTCGGCCAGTTCGCCACGGTAAAAACTGCCCAGTCCGTCTTCGCACAACATGGAGAGCGTCTGCGCCAGCTGCGGCTGGGTAAAGCGGTTGCCGGCGCGCGGCACTTCGCCGTTTGGCAGAAAGACGTCGGTAAATGAGCGGATGTCTTTCAGTTCGTGTTGTTTGGCGCGGGTGGCGGCTTCCTGAGAGGCGGTGACCGGTATGCCGTCGGCCGCATAGCGAATGGCATCGCGCAGCAGGCGCGACAGGGGTTTTTGCTCGCCGCCAAATTCAGCGGAAATGTTCAGCGCTTCCTGCCAGCCGCCGACGGTGCCCGCGACGGTCAGGGCAGATTTCGGGCCTCGATGCGGAATATGCGTTTCACCGGCGTAGAACCCGATCGATGCCAGCGATCCGGCGGCACCGCTGGCGTCGATGGCCACCGGATTGCCCTGCGGTGGCACAATCAGCCAGAAACCGTCACCGCCGAGCCCGTTCATGTGCGGATACACCACGGCAATCGTGGCAGCGGCGGCGACCATGGCTTCAATGGCATTGCCGCCTTCACGTAATACCGCAAGCGCACTCTGGCTTGCCAGGTGATGAGGCGTCACCGCCATACCGAGCGGTGCGCTGTTACTGTTAATCATGCGATGTCCTTTTTGAGACGCTTTTTTATGCTGCCCGTGTTTGCAGGGTTTTGGGCGCGTAGGGATAACGTTAAGCAAGAGGTGTTCCACATCGGCAGATTTCTCACGCTTTCCTGCATAATTTCGCTTGCATTGGCAAGCATAGTGCATGCCATGATAGGTGCTGAAACATTGGTTACAGAGGCGGTGAGATGAAACAAATTGATGAGCGTCTGCGGGATCATTACGCAGAGCTGACGCCGCAGGAACAGCGCGTCGCCGACTTTATATTTGCCAGTATCGATGATCTGATGAGCTACAACAGCGCCGAGCTGGCGCGGCTTAGCGGCGTGTCGAAGGCCACGGTCAGCCGCCTGTTTAAGCGTCTCGGCTACCCGAGTTATCGCGATATGCGCGATGAAATGCGCACCCTGCGCCAGAGCGGGATGCCGCTGACCGACAGCCGCGACGCGGTGCAGGGCAACACCCTGTTATCGCGCCACTATAAGCAGGAAATGGCCAATCTGACCCAGTGGATTAACCAGATCGACGGCGCTCAGTTTGGCGCGCTGATCACCGCCCTCAGTCAGGCGCGGCAGGTGCGTCTGCTGGGCTTTCGCAACAGCTATCCGGTGGCGCTGCACCTGCGCCAGCAGCTGATTCAGGTGCGCGCAGGGGTGATGATGATGCCGCAACCAGGGCAAACGCTGGCGGAAGAACTGGTGGATCTCACCGCGCAGGACGTGGTGATTTTTGTCGCTTTCCGCCGCAGGCCGCGTATGGCGAAAGCGATTCTCACGCAGTTGCAGTCGCTGGGCGTGCCGGTGCTGCTGATTTGCGAGCCGCAGGCGCAGACGCTTATCCCGCTGGCCGCCTGGCATCTGGCCGCACCGCTCGACAGCGTCTCGGCGTTTGACAGCTATTCCTCCGCCATGAGTCTGGCGAATCTTCTCAGCAATGCGTTACTGCACGATACCCTGGCCTCGGGCCGTCAGCGCATTCATCAGATTAGCGATCTGTATACCGATCTGGATGAGCTGGAGCAGCGCTGATTCCCGTTTACAGAACACACTGAGCGCTTTTCTGGTGCTTTCGCACAATTTCAGTGCATCCTGCTTTTCCGTTTTTCATTCTTTTTGCCCTGATACAGGGCAAAAAAAACGCTTCTGAATACCTCCGTATTCGTCTGATCCCTTGTCGTACCGTGACTTAGCGCACAATTTTTCCGCTGAAACGTTTTTGGCACATTCGTTGCAGAGTCATGTTTATAAGAATCTATCGTTCCAAAAACCTTTCACCGGAGATAATCTATGAACATGAACAAACGGCTGTTGGCGTGGGCAGGTGCTGCAATGCTGGTGCTTCAGGCATCCGGCGCGATGGCCGATCAGTTGCAGGATATTCAGAAACGCGGCGTGCTGCGCGTGGCCGTGCCTCAGGATTTCCCGCCGTTTGGTTCGGTGGGAAAAGATCTGCAACCTGAAGGTTATGACATCGATATGGCGCAATACCTGGCCGATAAAATGAAACTTAAGTTGCAACTGGTGCCGGTGACCAGCGCCAACCGCGTGCCTTATCTGCAAACCGATAAAGTGGATCTGGTGATTTCCAGCCTCGGTAAAAACGCCGAGCGTGAAAAAGTGATCGATTTCAGCAACGCCTACGCGCCGTTCTTCCTCGGCGTATTTGGTGCCAAAGGCGACAAACTGGCGGATCTGAAAGCACTGTCCGGCAAAACCATCGGCGTGACCCGTGGCGCGGTGGAAGATCTGGCGCTGACCGATGTGGCACCGAAAGACGCCAAAATTCAGCGCTACGAAGATAACAACACCACGCTGTCGGCGTACCTGTCCGGTCAGGTGGAATACATTGCTACCGGTAACCTGGTGGTGGCGGCAATTGCGCGTATGAACCCGGCCAAAGCGCCAGAGTCGAAAGTGATGCTGAAAGATTCGCCGTGCTTCGTTGGCCTGCGTAAAGACGAACCGGCGCTGAAAGACAAAGTGAATGAACTGATTGCCGAAGGCGTGAAAGACAAGACGCTCAACGCGCTGTCCGAAAAATGGATGAAGGCTCCGCTTCCGGCGTCCATCGGCGCGTAATCCACGTTTTCACGGAGATCTTTCATGACCTATCAGCTTAACTTTAGCGCGCTGTGGCCTTATATGCCGGAGCTGTTGGCCGGCTTATGGACCACCATTGAGCTGACGGTGATGGCAACGATTGGCGGTGTCGCGATCGGTATCTGCGGCGCGGCCATTCGCTGCGGCAACCATAAAACCCTGCGGGCGGTGTGGGGCGTGTATGTCGAAGCCATCCGTAATACGCCGTTTGTGGTGCAGCTGTTTTTCATTGTCTTTGGTCTGCCCGCCATCGGTCTGAAAATGACCGCCGGTGAGGCGGCACTGCTGGCGATGCTGATTAATCTTGGCGCGTACAGCACGGAAATCATCCGCGCCGGTATTCAGGTGACGCCGAAAGGCCAGTGGGAAGCGGGGCGCGTGCTCGGATTAACGCGCAGCCAGACTTTTCTGCGCATCGTGCTGCCGCCGTCGCTGAAACGTATTTATCCGTCGCTGGTCAGCCAGTGCATTATCGTGATGCTCGGATCGTCCGTGGTATCGCAGGTGTCCTATGAAGAACTGACGTTTGCGGCCAACTTAATTCAGTCGCGTACTTTCCTCAGTTTCGAAGTGTATCTGGTCACCACGCTGTTCTATTTAATGCTGTCGGTCGCGATGCGTCAGCTGTTGCTGCTGGCCGGACGCCGCTTCTTTGGGAGTGAAAACTGATGATGACCTTCACTGACTGGGACATTGTGCGCAATCTGTTGCTGGCGGCGCGCTGGACGCTGTTGCTGTCGCTGACCGCGTTTGTCGGCGGCACGCTGGTCACGTTACCGCTGCTGCTGATGCGCCTGACCAAACGCCGCTGGCCGTCGCGTTTTGTGCGCTTATATTCCGAGCTTTTCCAGGGCACACCGCTGCTGATGCAGCTCTTCCTGGCATTCTTTGGCCTCGGGCTGTTTGGCATCAACGTCAGCCCGTGGACAGCCGCCGCGCTGGCGCTGACCCTCTACACCAGCGCGTATCTGGTGGATATCTGGAGTGGCAGCATTGCCGCGTTACCGAAAGGCCAGTGGGAAGCGTCGCGCTGCCTCGGCCTGAATTTCGGCCAGACATTATGGCGGGTGATCACCCCGCAGGCGCTGCGGATTGCCATTGCACCGACCGTCGGGTTTTCCGTTCAGGTGGTGAAAGGCACGGCGCTGGCGTCGATTATTGGTTTTGTCGAGCTGACCAAAGCGGGCACGATGCTCAACAACGTCACCTTCGAACCCTTCAAAGTGTTCGGACTCGTGGCGCTCGGCTACTTCCTGATGTGCTACCCGCTGTCGCGTTACAGCCAGCATTTAGAGAAATCGTTGCGTGGAGATAAACAGTAATGCCGTTGATCACAATTAATCAGGTTCAAAAATTTTACGGCCAGAACCACGTACTGAAAGGTGTGGATCTGGATATCGACAGCGGTGAAGTGATCTCCATCATTGGCCGCAGCGGCTCCGGGAAAAGCACGCTGTTGCGCTGCATAAACGGGCTGGAAGGCTATCAGGAAGGCAGCATCAAGCTGGGCGGCATGACCATCACCGACCGCGATTCGCAGGCGCGAGATATCAGCCGTTCCGTCGGCATGGTGTTCCAGAGTTTCAATCTTTTCCCGCACATGACCGCGCTGGAAAACGTCATGCTGGCCCCGCGCCGCGTGCTGAAAAAATCCGCCGCTGAATGCCGCGAACTGGCGGCGCAGATGCTGGCGAAAGTCGGTCTGGCGGATCGCATGGATTATTACCCGTCGAACCTGTCCGGCGGCCAGCAGCAACGTGTGGCGATTGCCCGTGCGCTGGCGATGAACCCGAAAGTGCTGCTGTGTGATGAAATCACTTCGGCGCTGGATCCGGAATTAGTCGGCGAAGTATTGAAAGTGCTCGAGCAGCTGGCGAAAGAGGGCATGACGCTGGTGCTGGTGACGCACGAAATGAATTTTGCCCGTGAAGTGGGCGACCGCGTGGTGTTTATGCATCAGGGCACCGTGTGGGAACAGGGCGAAAGCCGGGCGCTGTTTGCCAATCCGCAAACCCCCGAGCTGAAACAGTTTATCGCCTCCGTACGCGGCTTAAATGAAGAGACGCTGCCTCTTTCAGTATGAAGCGGCATTGGCTGCTTTCTCTCACCCCGGTCACTGAGTGAGCAAAGTGAACGGGGATTCGTTCAATTGCCGCCTTGCTGCACATTGAAATCTATTGGGTATCAGTTCTTAAAGAAATTAAAGGATCCACTATGTCAGATTTCATCTCTCCCGGACAAATCAACCCGCCGACCCGTCTGCTGATGGGGCCGGGGCCGATCAATGCCGATCCGCGCGTGTTGCGGGCGATGACGAGCCAGCTGGTCGGGCAATATGATCCGGTGATGACCGGTTACATGAACGAAGTCATGGCGCTGTACCGTGCGCTGTATAAAACCGAAAACCAGTGGACGTTCCTGATCGACGGCACCTCGCGCGCCGGTATCGAAGCCGTGCTGCTTTCCGGTATCCGTCCGGGCGACAAAGTGCTGGTGCCGGTGTTTGGCCGTTTCGGACATCTGCTGTGTGAAATTGCCCGCCGCTGCCGTGCCGACGTGCACACCGTCGAAGTGCCGTGGGGTGAAGTGTTTGATCCGCAGCAAATCGAAGATGCGATTAAATCGGTGAAACCCCGCTGGCTGCTGACCGTGCAGGGCGATACGTCGACCACCATGTTGCAGCCGCTGGAACAGCTGGGCGACATCTGCCGCCGCCACGGCGTGCTGTTCTATTCAGACGCCACGGCGTCATTCTGCGGCAACCCGCTGGAAACCGACGCCTGGGGTTTAGACGCCGTGTCAGCCGGCTTGCAAAAATGCCTCGGCGGCCCGTCCGGCAGCTCACCGGTGACCATCAGTCCGCGCTTTGAAGAACAAATCCGCCGCCGTAAATGCGTGGAGGAAGGTATCCGTACCGCTGACCATGCCGACGGCGACGAAGAGATGATCTACTCCAACTATTTCGATCTGGGCATGATCATGGATTACTGGGGGCCGGAGCGTCTGAACCACCATACCGAAGCCACCAGTATGCTGTTCGCCTCGCGCGAATGCGCACGCATCATTCTGGAAGAAGGGCTGGATACCGGCATCGCCCGTCACAAACTGCACGGCGGCGCGCTGCTGGCCGGTATTCAGGGCATGGGGCTGGAGGTGTTCGGTGACCTGAATAACCGCATGAACAACGTGCTCGGCGTGGTCATTCCGCAGGGCGTGCATGGCGAACAGGTGCGTCAGATGATGCTTAACGATTTCAGTATCGAAATCGGCACCTCATTTGGCCCGCTGGCCGGGAAAATCTGGCGTATCGGCACCATGGGCTATAACGCCCGTAAAGACTGCGTGTTGCAGACGCTGGTGGCGCTGGAAGCGGTGCTTAACCGTCTGGGCTTTGCGTCGAAATACGGCGCAGGGGCGCAGGCTGCGTGGGATCACTACGCAGGAGGTCAGTAATGGCAGAAGCCTTTACGCTGGCTGCGGTTTCCGGCAGCGCAAAACTGGCCGCTGAACGGGTGATGGCGCGCTGCGACGCACTGGCCGCCATCAGTGAAACACCGGGGCAACTGACCCGCGTGTATCTCTCGGCAGAACATTTGCAGGCCAACCGTCTGGTGGGGGAGTGGATGGCGCTGGCCGGTATGCGCGTCTGGCAGGACAGCGTCGGCAATATTTGCGGGCGCTATGAAGGGCTTGATGCGTCAGCACCTGCTCTGCTGCTCGGTTCACATCTTGACAGCGTGCGCAACGCGGGGCGTTACGACGGCCCGCTCGGCGTGCTGACCGCGCTGGAAGTGGTGGCGCATTTGCATCAGAACGCCATCCGTTTGCCGATGGCGGTGGAAATTGTCGGCTTCTGCGATGAGGAAGGAACGCGTTTTGGCATCACGCTGCTGGGCAGCCGCGGGCTGACCGGTACCTGGCCCGCCCAGTGGCTGGAACGCGAGGATGCGCAGGGCATCACGGTGGCACAGGCGATGCACAACGCCGGGCTGGATCCGCTGAAAATCGGCGCGTCACAGCGTGCGGTCAGCGATTTTTGCGCGTATCTGGAACTGCATATCGAGCAGGGCCCGTGCCTGCAAACGGCCAATGTGCCGCTCGGTGTGGTCACGGCGATTAACGGCGCGCGTCGTCTGAATTGTGAATTTACCGGTCATGCCGGCCATGCCGGCACCGTGCCGATGGGGCAGCGTCAGGACGCTCTGACTGCCGCCGCCGAATGGACGCTGGCGATTGAAAGCATCACCACCGCCACCGGCCGCAATCTGGTGGCGACCGTCGGTACGCTGGAATGCCTGCCGGGCGCGGTCAACGTCATTGCGGGGCAGGTGAAACTGTCGCTGGATGTGCGCGGCCCCCGTGATGAGGATTTATCCGCTTTACTGGAAACGTTGCTGGCGAAAGGCCGGGATATCGCGGCGCGCCGCGGGCTGACCTTCGCTGCCGAACAGTTTTACGGCATCCGCGCCACCGCCTGCGACGCCGGTTTGCAGCATCGTCTTAATCAAAGTGTTTTACACTTACAGGGGCAGGCGATGTCGCTGCCAAGCGGTGCGGGGCATGACGCCATTGCTATCGCCGAATGCTGGCCGGTCGGCATGCTGTTTGTGCGCTGTAAAGACGGTATCAGCCATCATCCCGATGAATCCGTCACCACCGGCGACGTGGCTTATGCGGTGCAGGCGTATATCAACACCGTGCTGAGTTTTAAAGAAGGGCATTTATGACGCTGGATGAGTTTAACGCGCTGTCTGAATTCGAAGCCGTTGCGCTGCTGCGCCCGCTGGTGAATATTCCGTCCTGGGCGACGCAACTCACTGACGCGCGGCCTTATTCTTCAACGCAACGCCTGATGCAATGCGCCGAAGCAGCCTGTCAGCATTGGCAGCCGGATGACATCGCCCGCGCACTGTCGGCGCACCCGCGCATTGGCGAGCGTGCCAGCGGTGCCAGCAAGGAAGCGCAGCTTTCCCGTGGCGAACAGGCGACGCTCAATATCAGCCAGCAGGCGGTCATCGATGCGCTGCACGAAGGGAACCTGCGTTATGAACAACGTTTCGGACGGGTGTTTCTGATCCGCGCCAAAGGGCGCAGTTCTGAAGACATTCTGCATAATCTGCAACGCCGTCTTGAAAATTCGCCGGACGCTGAAGATCAGGAAACGGCGCAACAACTCAAAGAAATTACCCTGCTGCGTTTAAAGGAGATTTTCCAATAATGACCACGGTTTCTAAAACGAAAGTCACCACCCACATTCTCGATACCTCTTCAGGGCAGCCTGCGGCCAACGTGCGCGTCTGGCTGGAAAGCGTTGACGGACGCAACGTGACGCTCATCAGCGAAACCCAAACCGATGCCGATGGCCGCGCCGCGAAATTAACGCCGGAACCTGTCGCCTCCGGGCATTACCGGCTGTGTGCGGATATCGGCGCGTATTTCGCCGCGACCGGCCGCGCGACGCTGTATCACTCGGCCATTATTGATGTGATGCTCGACGGCAGTCAGGATCATTACCATCTGCCGCTGTTGATCAGCCCGTATTCTTACTCGACCTATCGCGGCAGTTAGACCCGAGGCTCCATCAGCCCATCAGCCCATCAGCAGGTGCGGTTGTTTTAAGCGCACGCTTTTGGTCAGCGCATCGTGGCTGACGTCGTGCTGGCGGTTGCTCTGGCGAACCTGTTGCAGGAAGGTCATCAGCAGCGGATGCGGGCGCTCGCGGCGTGACATCAGCTCCGGCTGACCCTGGATCCCGATAAAACAGGCATGGTTGCTCAGCTCAACCGCCTGCGCCTGTTCCCCGCTTTCGTCATAACCAGAAACGCACAGCCCCGCGCTTTCCAGTTCCGCCAGTAATTGCGGATTCAGGTAGCGGCGCTGGTTGTAGCGCAGCGTAAACTCCTCGCCCATTTTATTCGCCAGCAGGCTGCCGCTGCGGCTGAACACCGGATGATTCCCCAGACGCGGCTGCGTATGTTCAGCCAGCGGCAGGCCGGTTTGCAGGCTGCCGAGCGGCGAGGGGCCGTGCATCACCACGCGCTCCTGTCCGAGCACTTTCTGCCCGAGCGCGGTCACCATCTGATGCATCCCCTGATTGATGCCCAGCACCGGCGTCTGATTCTCCAGCGCCCAGGTGGCGGTCGCCAGTTGCCCGGCCTGACAGTCAGTGTGGGTCAGCGTCATGCCCGGCAGAATAATACCGTCCACATCAAACAGCGTGGAATCCAGCTGGCTGCCCAGCAGCGTTGGCGTCACCCAGACGACGTCGATGTTCATTGCCAGTGCATCGGCGGCGTCTCCCAGTGCAGCGAGCATCGCCGGATAGCTGTCGCGCTGCCCGGCAATATCCCCCACCAGTGCCACGCGCAAGGTTTTTCCTGCCCGCATGACCGGTTGTGAAACGGAGCCTAAAGCCCAGCGGCCAAAGGCATCACGCCCCCAGCCGTTACTGCGAATTTTGCCGGTGGTGACGTCTTCCAGCTGGAATTTATCCTGATGGCGCACCACGGTTAATGATTCGATTTCAATGCCCTGTTCAGCGAGTTGCGCGGCCAGTTCTGCGGATAACGGTTCACGCAGTGGCACCACGATATCTTCCTTAAGTGCCCGATAAATCAGTGATTCCAGGCTGGATTCGGCACCCGCACCGCGCCCGGTCAGGCGCTCGAGCCATACCAGCCCGCTGGTCAGCGCATGCCCCTGCGCCGTCACGTGCTGGCGGGCATTCGGGTAACGTTGCGCATCATGACTGACGGGGAAGTGACACAGCGGCAACGCGCGCAATTCAGCAAGTATCGCTGCCATCGCGCCGTACAACGCAGGCTCGGGCGTGGTGTGTGCAATAAAGGTGATGGTCATCAGTGGTCCTCTGTCAGATGTTTTTGCGGGGGTAGTGAATGCAAGAATTGATCCACACAGGGGCCTGTTTACATGCGCTGACAAAAAGAGCGGCGAATGCCGTAAACCGGATTTGCGTCACACTCCACTGCTATAAAACGTCGCGTTGTTCAGACCGTAACGCGCTAAGGTAGCGCCAGTTGTTCTAACCCATCATTCACAGAGGAAGCATCATGTCAGCATCGCTTTATGGCAGTACGGCCGCACAGTTTGTTCGTGGTTTACAGAATCTTTCAGCCCTGCTGGAAAAGGGCGCGGCATGGGCAAAGGAAAACGGAAAATCGGAAGAAGAGGTGCTCAATACCCGCCTGGCCGATGACATGTATCCGCTGGCGCGTCAGGTGCAAATCACCAGTGATATGTCAAAAGGCGCGATCGCCCGCCTGTCAGGCACAGCCGCCCCTGCGATGGAAGACAACGAAGTGACGTTTGCCCAGTTACAGGAGCGTATTGCTAAAACGCTGCGGTTTATCGAAAGCGTGGATGTCGCAAAACTGGAAGGCGATGAATCCCGTGAGATCGTGGTGAAAGGCAAAAATCACGAACTGAAATTCACCGCGCACAGCTACGTCACCGCGTTTGCCGTGCCGAACTTCTATTTCCACATCACCACCGCCTACAACATTCTGCGCCACCTGGGCGTGAATATCGGTAAAGCAGACTTTATCGGCGCGATATAACAGATAGGTTTACTCCGGCGTTTACCCTGCGGGCAGGCGCCGGAATATGCCTTTCTTCTTTGGTATTGAGACGCCTCATAAAAATAGAAAGTCAGAACGGTTGCTGATGACCTGAACCGCGCAATATTATTACGCCCTGTAATTTATTTATCCAGTCCGTAAATAAAATTTTCAATATTCATGAAGATTATGATTAAAATAAAACAATTCTGAAATACTCTCCTTTTTATTTAATACCCCCGGTGCCACCGCTGGCACAACAGCTTCCATTATTTAATTAAAGATTAATTTGCCACGATAAAGCCTCTTTAATTCCGGCGTATTTATTCAATGACGTTTCGCGAATTAATGATCCTCAATTTATGCACTTAATCTAATGGAAGGATTTACTATGTGTAATTGCAATTGTAATTCATCAAATAAAACGGCATTAAAAGCGGGCGTAGTGAAAGACGTCACGTATGTCTCTGTCGAAGCGGCCGCCGCCGCTGCGGCAAATCAGGCCATGCTGGCCTATTGCCAGAATACTTTCAGCGTCGGCGGTGTAATGCTCGATGGCACAGGAAAAGTGCTGAATGCGATTCATAATAACGTCGTCATGAATAATAAGACCAACGATCCTACTGCTCACGGTGAAAGACAACTGATCGACTGGTATTACGCGCAAATTGCCCAGGGGGTTGAGCTGCCACCTCCGTCCGAGATTACTATTGTGACCTCGCTGGATCCCTGCTGCATGTGTACCGGTTCGATTATTACCGGCGGCTTTAACGTGATTTCTGCGGCGTTCGATACTTATTCCGGTATCAATTACGACACTCTGGCGGATTTCCCCTCGCTCTCTGACGATCTGGCTCTGGTGGCGCAGGAGACATTCAGTTATCCGGCCGTGAACGGGGATAACTGTTTTTCCCGTCCGGCAAGTTCTGCGCCGGTGGCGGAGTTCTTTACGCAAGATGTGATTGATGTGCAGACGCTGGCGCTGTGTGAGTCTATTTTTGACGCCACCCTGACGCAGGTGAAAGCCAGCATCAACTCAGATTTACCGCCGGATCAGTTGAAAGATATCAAAGAATTACCGACCGATGATCCGATCGTTGTGGCGTTGCAGGCTATTTATCCTGACGCTTTACAATATACCGCCCCCTCACGTGGCGCACCGGATGCCGGGCTGGCTCCTTTCCTGATTGAAGCGGCGAATACGGATATTGCTCAGGGCGGTAAAGGCAACTCGGTCGCATTCCTCGATTACTTCGGTAATTTGCTGTTGTGTTTGTCCGGTAACGAAAAAGCTTCATTGATTCAGACGGCGTTTTTACTGGTGACGCGCAATTATGCACAACTGCGTTATAACCTGCGGGATTCTCTCGGCGACGAAAAAGTATTGCCTTACCTCGGCCATCCTAAATACGGCACTTTTGTGTTTTCGCATGGTCCGGACGAGTCATCACATAGCCTGATTGAACTTGGTGCCTACGGTTCAACCATGGAAGGTGCATTGCCTGAGGAGAATCCGAATTCCTTCCAGTATGGTGTGCCGACCATCGCGCAAACCGAACTGGATGCGTATTGTCAGAAACTGCCGCCGTTATACAGCTCGGAAATCAAGGTTCACCCGCAACAGGTCGTGGATCAGGGGTTGATCGACGCGCTGGAGGCCGGTTTACCGACCGTGTAATGTCTGTCCGCCGCACTCAATCGTTGGCCGCCTGGTCATTTCACAGGCGGTTTTTTCGTTTTATCAAACAGCCCCGGCGTGACTGACGCGAGCTTTCCCTGACGAAAGGCTGCGTTTCTGGCCGATCACTCGTGCAGCAAAAACGTGTCGGCATCGCGCCAGGCGGGGAAGGCTTCCCGGTAATCCTGCAATGCTTCCAGCGACAGTTCGGCGTCAATAATCATCGCGGAGCCCGGCTCGGCCCGCGCGAGTTCTTCACCCTGCGGAGAAATGATCAGGCTGTCACCGCTGTAATGATGGCCGTTATCGTCATCACCGACGCGGTTACATCCGGCCACGTAAGCCTGATTTTCAATCGCGCGGGCGGTAAGCAGCGTCTGCCAGTGGTGGCTGCGGCGTGCCGGCCAGTTGGCGACGTAAAGCGCCAGGTCATAATCCTGATTATTGCGCGAGGCGACCGGGAAACGCAGGTCGTAACAAACCTGCGGCAGGATCCGCCAGCCGCGCCATTCGACGATTTCACGGCGTTTACCCGGCACATAATAATGGTGTTCACCGGCCATGCGGAACAGATGGCGCTTGTCATAAAAATGCACTTTCCCCTGAGGTTCAACCAGCAGGAAACGGTTGACGGCACCTTCTGTTGTACTCAGCGCGACGCTGCCGCCAATCATGGCGTTCAGTTGTTGCGCCCACTGTTGCAGCCATTGCACCACACGCGACTGCGGCAACGCGCTGCCCGGCGCCTGCATGGCGAAACCGGTGGTGAACATTTCAGGAAGAACAATCAGGTCGCGGCCGGTCAGCGCACCGAGCAGGCCATCGAAATGCGCGAGGTTGGCCTCGCCGTCCAGCCACACCAGCGGCTGTTGCAGTACGGACAGTTTTAAAGTTGACACAGGCGCTCCGCGGCAGCGTCCAGCGTGGCTTCCTGTTTGGCAAAGCACAGCCGGATCAGTTTATGTGGGAAAGGGGCGGCGCAGAATACCGACATCGGAATCGCCGCCACGCCCGCATGTTCAGTCAGCCAGTGGCAGAAGGCAACGTCGTCTAAATCGGACACGTCACTGTAATCGACCAGCAGGAAATAGGTGCCCTGGCCCGGTAACACTTTCAGGCGGCTGTTCGCCAGCCCCTGCGCCAGACGGTCGCGTTTGGCCTGATAAAAGGCCGGTAATTCCTGCCAGTGTTCCGGCGCTTCCCGCAGCATATCCGCCAGCGCCAGCTGCACCGGCGTGGTGATGGAGAAGGTCAGATACTGGTGAACCTTGCGCAGTTCCGCGCTGATGACCGCCGGTGCGATGCAATAGCCCACGCGCCAGCCGGTCATGTGATAGGTTTTGCCGAATGACGACACCGCGATGGCGCGCTGACGTAACTCGGGATGACGCAGCACGCTGGCGTGGCCTTCCGCTGCAAAGCAGATGTGCTCATACACTTCATCGCTCAGCACAAAAATGTGTTTATCCGCAATGGTCTGCCAGAGCTGCTCAACGTCGCTGTGGCGCCAGACGGTGGCCGACGGGTTGTGCGGCGTATTGATGATCACAAGTTTGGTGCGGTCGGTTATCTGATCGGCGAATTCCGCCCAGTTCACGTTGAATTCCGGCGGCTGCAACTGAATGCGTTTCATCACGCCGCCCGCCAGCTCTACCGCCGGGGCATAACAGTCATAGCTCGGATCAAAGGCGATCACTTCGTCACCTTTCGACACCAGCGCGGTGATGGCGATATACAGCGACTCTGTCGCGCCCGCCGTGATGGTGATGTCGGTGTTGGCATCCGGGGCATAGCCGTAAATCTGTTCGGTTTTCGCGGCAATCGCTTCGCGCAGCGGCGCGGTGCCGGTCATCGGCGCGTACTGGTTCGCGCCCTGACTGACGTGATACGCCAGACGATCTCTGAGATATTGCGGGCCATCGAAATCAGGAAAACCCTGCGACAGGTTAATCGCATTGTGTTTCTGCGCCAGGGCACTCATTTGGGTGAAAATCGTGGTGCCCAGGGCAGGAAGTTTACTTTCGGGGATCAGTGCGGCTGTGCTCATGGCGGGTCAATACTCCTGGACCGGTGCAGATAGCGATGTTGCTCACAATATAACACGATGTTAATATTTGGCAATCGAGACGCTTAGATGGCTAAATGCCAATTTGGTCTAAGCGGCAACACATTGTGTATATCGCTATAAATCATAGATATCGCCATTTTCATCCCGAACTCCGTCCCTCAACGCACAGCTTTTCAGGAATACGATGACAGAGAATTTGCAACTGGGCGCGCTGCTGGCGGCCTGTCACTGGATTGGTCAGAAGGGCTGGAGCCTGGCGACGGGCGGCAATATGTCGATCCGTGAAGGCGATGCACATTGCCTGATCACCGAATCAGGAAAAGACAAAGGATCGCTCACCGCAGAGGATTTCCTGCTGGTGGAACTGGAAAGCGGGCTGGCACCCGGCGGCCGCCGTCCGTCTGCGGAAACCGGTCTGCACACGATGCTGTATTCCCGCTATCCTGAAACAGGTGCGGTGCTGCATACCCATTCGGTGAACTCGACCGTGTTGTCGCGGGTTGAGCGCAGCGGCGCGCTGGTGCTGGAAGGCTATGAGATGCAGAAATCGCTCAGCGGCCAGACCTCGCACCTTGATCAGGTGGTGATCCCGATCTTCGACAACAGCCAGGATATTCCTGCGCTGGCGCAGAAGATCATGGCGTCGGCAGAGCACGCGCCGTTGCAGTATGGTTTTCTGCTGCGCGGCCACGGGCTGACCTGCTGGGGCAAAGATGTGGCCGAAGCGCGCCGCCACCTGGAAGGGCTGGAATTCTTATTCCAGTGTGAACTGCAACGTCGTCTGCTGGAGGCTAAATGATCCGCGCCATCGTCACTGATATTGAAGGTACCACCACGGATATCCGCTTTGTGCATCAGGTGTTATTCCCTTATGCCCGTCAGCGCCTCGCCGAATTCCTGCGTCATGAGCATGAGCAGCCGGACGTCGCGGGCGCGCTGAACGCCCTGCGCGCTGAAATCGACCGGCCACAGGCCAGCGTCGAAGCGCTGATCGAGCAGCTTTTCACTTACATGGATAACGACGTGAAATCGACGTCGCTGAAAGTGTTGCAGGGCATCATCTGGCGGACCGGTTATGAGAACGGTGATTTTCGCGGACATCTTTATGACGACGTCGCGCCGCAGCTGGAAGCGTGGAAAGCCGAAGGCCTGCAACTGTGCGTGTATTCGTCCGGTTCGGTGGACGCGCAAAAATTACTGTTTGGCTACAGCGATGCGGGGGATTTAACGCCGCTGTTCAGCGGATATTTCGATACCCGCGTGGGTGCCAAGCGTGAAACGGAGTCGTATCAGAACATCGCCGAACAGCTGATATTGCCGCCGCAGGATCTGCTGTTTTTATCGGACATCCGTCAGGAACTGGACGCCGCGCGCTTAGCGGGCTGGCACACCTGTCAGCTGATCCGCGATGACGCTGACGAGCTCAGCGATCACCTGCAAGTAAATCGTTTTGATCAGATAGCCTTAGAAACATTCTTATAAGAGGGTTGACCATGAGTGCATTGACGATTTTTAGTGACCAGGATCCTTCGGCACCCGTCTGGGAAAGCCGTGACGGCGAGGCCATCGCCGCCGAACTGAGTAAAATTGATGTGCGTTTTGAACGCTGGCAGGCCGATCGCGATTTGGGCGAGAACCCGCAGCCGCAGGACGTGATTGCCGCGTATCAGCATGAAATCGACAAACTGGTGGCCGAGAAGGGCTATCAGAGCTGGGACGTGATCAGCATGCGCCCGGACCACGAACAGCGCGACGTGCTGCGCACCAAATTTCTCTCCGAGCATACCCACGGGGAAGACGAAGTGCGTTTCTTCGTGGAAGGCGCAGGGCTGTTTTGTCTGCACCTGAACGGGAAGATTTTTCAGATCCTGTGCGAGAAAAACGATCTGATTTCGGTGCCGGCCAATACCCGCCACTGGTTTGATATGGGCGGGTCGCCTTCTTTCACCGCGATCCGTGTATTCGATAATCAGGAAGGCTGGGTGGCGCACTTCACCGGGGATAAGATTGCGGATGCCTATCCGCGGCTGGGGGAATAAGCTTTTTCGCCTTTAAGAAAGTTTAAGGCCCGTAGCAAGGGCGTGGGCGTCGGCCCGCGCCGTCACTTTCCTCACTTCCCTGATGGAGCCTCCTTATGAAAATCGCCCTCGTCACCGGTGCCAGCCGCGGTATTGGTCGCGCAACGGCGCTTCTCCTTGCGCAGCAGGGTTACGCCGTCGGTGTGAATTACGTTAATAACGACATCGCCGCGCAGTCTGTCGTCGATGACATCCTTCAGGCTGGTGGTAAAGCCATCGCCCTGAAAGCCGATATTGCCGACGAAGAACAGGTTGTGGCGATGTTCAGACGTCTGAACGCTGAACTCGGGCCGGTTAGCGCGCTGGTGAATAACGCCGGGATTTTGTTCCAGCAGACAACCCTTGAAAATCTCTCCGCCGAACGTATCAACAAAGTGCTGTCTACCAACGTGACCGGTTATTTCCTGTGCTGCCGTGAGGCGGTGAAAATCATGTCGCACCGTCATGGCGGAAATGGCGGGGCGATTGTCAATGTCTCCTCCGCCGCTTCCCGTCTGGGCGCGCCGGGCGAATATGTGGATTACGCCGCGTCGAAAGGCGCGGTGGATACCCTGACCACCGGTCTGGCGCTGGAAGTGGCGGCGTACGGTATTCGCGTTAACGGCGTGCGGCCAGGGCTTATCTACACTGACATGCACGCCAGCGGCGGCGAGCCGGGGCGGGTGGATCGGGTGAAAGCCAATCTGCCGATGCAGCGCGGCGGCCAGCCGGAAGAAGTCGCTCAGGCCATTTCCTGGCTGCTGTCAGATTCAGCCTCCTACGTCACCGGCAGCTTTCTCGAGCTGGCAGGCGGCAGATAACAGAAAACGGGGATCGCTCCCCGTTTTTCATCTGTTTTACCCCGCTTAAACCCGCGTAAACCCACCTCCCTTGCCGCACCCGGCGCGTCTATTAAAGGCGCGTTTGTTGATCTTGTGAAACAGCGAATTTCCGGCGCAGCGCCAGCGTTTTTATCCACTGATCGCTGAAACGGTCAACTCCACACAAACGGTCATTAACGGTCAGCGGTAAGCGCGAGGAATTGTGACCGTTTGCAAATCTGTTGCTGTCTTGTTGCAACGCAAATGACGATTTAATGCCGTTCCCGCCACAGATCCAAACTTTAACATTTCATCTTTTCTCACCTTTTCGTGACAACTATCACAAGACGATTGTGGCAAAAAATGCGCACGGTCGCCTTTGAGGCACTGCGCATTCCGTGAGCATCCGGCTGCGTATCCTATTTGACATCGGGAAAGAGGAATCACCACATGCTGCCAGTAGAGCGACATCGTTATATCACCGAAATTCTCAGCCAGCGCGGACGCATTCTGGTGCAGGAAGTGGCGCAGTTATGCCGCATCTCGCTGGAAACGGCGCGGCGGGATCTGGCGCTGCTGGAAAAGCGCGGCGTGTTGTTACGCAGCCACGGCGGCGCGGTGTTTATGGAGCATTCGGCGGGCGAAAAAACCTATGTGCCTTCGCAGATCGAGCAGGGCGAATCCTTTCGGGACCGCAGTAATCAGTCACCGGACAGCAAAACGCGCATCGCCAAACGGGCGTTACAGCTGATCAATCCCGGCGATTGTCTGCTGCTCGACAGCAGTTCCAGCAGCTGGTTTCTGGCGCGCCAGTTGCCCGACATTCAGCTGGTGGTGCTGACCAACTCGGTGCACATCATTCAGACGCTGGCGGTGAAAGCCAATGTGCGGGTGATCGGGCTGGGTGGCGAATATTCGGCGAAGTATGAAGATTTCGTCGGCGTGCTGGCCGAACAAATGCTGAAAGAGTTCGTCATCAACAAGCTGTTTTTCTCCTGTCACGGCATCAGCCACGAAGGCGGGATCCGTGAAAGTAACGAGCATCACGCGCGGCTGAAACAGCAAATGCTGTTGTCCTCCGAGCATAAAATTTTGCTGGCTGACGCCAGCAAATTCGGCCGCCGCTCTTTTGCGCGGATCTGCCACTACCGGGAAATCGACACACTGATAACAGACCATCTGGAGGATGAAGAATTCCGCCAGGAACTGGCCTGGAGCAACGTTAACGTGATTGAAGTTTCTCCGTCACCCCTACAGAAAAAAACTAAAACAGCCGCAACGGCGCGTCAGCTGCGGCACATAACTGACCTACCAGGAGAGTAAACATGATCAAGAAATCCGTTCTTGCCTGCCTGTTCGCCACAGCCATGTTGTCCCTGTCTGCGCACGCCGCCGACAAAATCCGCATGGGCGTGGTCGTGAAAGTGGGCGGTAACGCCTGGTTCAACGCGATGGAAGCCGGGATCAAAAGCGAAGCGGCCAAACGCGGGATCGACGCGTGGCAGGTCGGGCCGACCAGCGCGGATCCGGCATTGCAGGTGCGTGCGATTGAAGATCTGATCGCGCAGAAAGTGGATGTGATCGGCGTGGTGCCGAACGACGCCCGCGTGCTGGAGCCGGTGCTGAAACGCGCCCACGACGCCGGGATCAAAGTCATCGTGCATGAATCGCCGGATCAGAAATACGCCGACTGGGATTTCGAAATGGTCGATGCCACGCAGCACGGCATTACTCACATGGTCGCGCTGGCGCAGTGCATGAAAGAGAAGGGCGATTACGCGGTATACGTCGGCAGTCTGACCGTGCCGTTGCATCAGAAATGGGCCGATGCCGCCATCAATTACCAGAAAGAACACTATCCGGATATGCATCTGGTCGGTGACAAATTCGGCGTCGGTGAATCGCTCGATGACAGCATCCGCACCACCAACGATCTGATGTCCAAAGACGCCAACCTGAAAGGCATTCTGGCGATCGGCTCACAAGGCCCGATTGGCGCAGGCCGCGCGGTGCTTAACCGTGGCAAAACGGACGACATCTGTGTGTTCGGGCCGTTCAGTCCGGGTCAGGGCGCAAGTCTGGTGAAAGCCGGCGCGATCAAGGGCGGCTTTATCTGGAACCCGATGGTCGCCGGTGAAGTCTTCGTGCGCATCGCCGAGAAGCTGGAAAAAGGCGAAAAAATCACTGACGGCATGACCATTGAAGGCATGGGCAAAGTGAAAGTCGACGAGGCAACGCGCACCATTCTGGGCAACGAAACCGAAAGCCTGGACAAAGCCAACCTGCCGAAACTGGTCAAAATGGGGCTGTAATCATGGCTATCTCCGAGATCATTCAAACAGACCACGCGCCGCTGATTGATGTGCAAAATCTGTCGGTAACCTTTGGCGGACAGCGTGCGCTCAACGACATTTCCCTGCGGCTGATGCAGGGCGAAGTTCACTGCCTGGCGGGCACCAACGGCTGCGGGAAAAGTACGTTGATCAAAGTGATCTCGGGGGTTTACCAGCCGGACAACGGTTGCCAGATCACGCTCACCTCGGCCTCGCAGGGCAGCCAGCGTTTCAGCAAACTGTCACCGGATCAGGCACGGCAGTTTGGCGTGCAGGTGATTTATCAGGATCTGTCGCTGTTCCCCAATCTCAGCGTGTTCGAGAACATCGCGTTTGACCACAACCTGCAAGGGCTGATGGGCTGGTACCGTCCCTCCCGTCTGCGGGAAACCGCACAGCGCATTCTGACTGAGCTGAACTACACGCTGGATCTCGACAGCAAAGTCTCGGCGCTGCCGATTGCCCAGCGTCAGCAGGTGGCGATTTGCCGCGCGCTGGTGGCCGATGCGCGCTTAGTGATTATGGATGAACCGACCGCCTCGCTGACCCGCACCGAAGTGAATCAGCTGCTGCGCACCGTGCATTACCTGAAAAGCAAAGGCATCAGCGTGGTGTTTGTCAGCCATCGCCTCGATGAAGTGCTGGAGATTTCCGACAGCGTGACGGTGATCCGTGACGGCAAAAAAGTCGGCACCTTCCCCGCGTCCGAAGTCAGCAGCGAACGCCTGACCGAACTGATGACCGGCCTGAAACTCGATTACCGCCTGAAAGCCGCCAACATGAATGACGAACGCATCATGCTGGAAGCCGACAAACTCAGCCGCGCGGGCCAGTACCACGACGTCAGTTTCAAACTGCACGCCGGAGAAGTGCTCGGCCTGTGCGGCCTGCTCGGTTCGGGCCGCACCGAACTGGCGCTCAGCCTGTTTGGCATGACCAAACCGGACAGCGGCAAAATCTACCTCGACAGCAAACCGGTACGTTTTCGCAGCCATGAAGACGCGATCAAAGCCGGCGTCGGCTATGTCTCGGAAGATCGCCTGACGCTCGGTCTGATCCAGCAACAGTCGGTCGGCGACAACACCGTGCTGGCGATCATGGATCAGCTGCGCAGCCGTTTTCACCTGATCGACGAATACAGCAAAAACAAGATCATCCAGCAGTGGATCGAAAAACTCGGCGTCAAAGTCGCTAACCCTGATCAGGCGATCTCCACGCTTTCCGGCGGCAATCAGCAAAAGATCGTGCTCGCGAAATGGGTGCTGACGCAGCCGAAAATCCTGATCCTCGATTCGCCAACGGTCGGCGTCGATGTCGGTGCAAAAGCCAGCATTTATCAGCTGATCCACCAGCTGGCAGAAGAGGGGATTTCTATCCTGCTGATTTCCGACGAAGTGCCGGAAGTCTATTTCAACTGCGACCGCGTGCTGCATTTCAGTGAAGGCACGGTGGTTGGTGAATATCTGCCGGGCGCGATCACCCAGCAACAACTTGCGGAGGCGGTCAATGCTTAAGCTCAGCCGGTTACGCCCGTCCAGCAACGAAGGTTATTTAGCCTGGGTTTTGCTGGTGGTTATTGTCACCTTTTCCTTACTGACCAACCAGTTTCTGACCTTGCAGAACCTGCTGGACCTGACCGAAAGCTACGCCGTCAGCGGCATTTTCGCCCTCGGCCTGTTTGTGGTGCTGGTCACCGGCGGCATTGATATTTCGTTCGCCGCCGTGGCGTCGGTCGTGCAGTACACCATCGCTACGCTTGCGATCCACTACGGCCTGAGCAGCCCGACCGGCAGCATTTTACTGGCGGTCGCCATCGGCACGGTGCTCGGGATGATCAACGCCATTCTGATCTACTGCCTGCGCATCGTGTCGATCATCGTCACCATCAGTATGCAGTCGCTGCTGTTTGGCATGCTGATGTGGCTGACCAACGGCACCAGCTTGTACGAACTGCCGGACTGGCTGACCACGCCGATCCGCGTGCTGCCGTTCAGCGTCGGCGAGCAGCATTATCAGATTGGTTTGCCGGTACTGGTGATGCTGGCGGTGGCCGGGCTGAGCTGGGTCCTGCTCAACAAAACCCATCTCGGACGCCAGCTGTTTGCGGTCGGCGGTGATCAGGAATCTGCGCGCCGAATCGGTATCCGCGTCGGGTTACTGCATCTGTTTGCTTACGGTTATCTCGGCGCGATGGCGGCGATTGGCGGGCTGGTGCAGGTGTATCGCGTCGGTGAAGTGGTGCCGAATGCGCTGGTCGGCGGCGAGCTGGATGTGCTGGCCGCGGCGGTACTCGGCGGCGCCAGCCTCAACGGCGGCAAAGGCAGCGTGGTCGGCACCCTGATGGGCGTGTTCCTGATTGGCGTGCTGAAAAACGGCCTCAACCTGATCGGTGTGTCGAGTTACTTCATGAATATCGTCATCGGCGTGGTGATCGTCGCGGCCATCACCGTCACCCATTATAAGAAACGCAAAGAAACCGAAGTCGGCTTCGCCTGAGGAAAACCGCTATGTTCGCAAAAAGCAGAAATGTGAGTCTTAAAGCGAAGCCCGATGCGCGGCCTCGCCTGAAAATCGGCAAGCTGAAAGTCGACAACACTACGCTCGGGTTATCGCTGTTATTGCTGGTGGTGATCATCGGTTTCAGCCTGGCGATGCCGGGGCGCTTCTTCAGTGACGCCACCTTTATGAGCGTCGCCTTCCAGTTACCGGAACTCGGTTTACTGACGCTGGCGATGTTTATCCCGATCCTCAGCGGTGGCCTGAACCTGTGCATTATCGCCACCGCGAACCTGACCAGCCTGCTGATGGCGTGGGTGTTTCTCACCTGGCTGCCGCCGGATGCCAGCATGGCGATGCAGGCGGTGTGGCTGACACTGGCGCTGGTCGGCGCAATGATTCTGGCGCTGGTGATTGGCATGCTGACCGGCGCGCTGGTGGCCTATGTCGGCGCACATCCGATTCTGGTGACGCTGGCGACCATGACCATGGTGAACGGCGTCGGCATCTACCTTTCACGCGGCGCGGCGATTAGCGGCATGCCGGATATGGTGCGCTTTATCGGCGCGGAAACCCTGCTCGGCGTGCCGGTGCCGCTGATTATCTTCCTGCTGACGGCGGCCTTCGTCGCGGTGTTTTTAGAACGCACCCGCCTCGGTAAATACATCTACATGAGCGGCAGCAACATCAACGCCACCCATTTCAGCGGCGTGAATACCCACCGCGTGCTGATCGCCATCTACGTGATTTCCAGCATGTTATGCGTAATTGCCGGGCTGATCATGATGGCGCGCTTTAACTCGGCGCGCATGGGCTACGGCGATTCCTATCTGTTGCTGACGGTGCTCGCCATCATTCTCGGCGGCACAGATCCCAACGGCGGATTCGGCAAAGTGGCGGGCGTGGTGCTCTCGCTGATTGTCCTGCAGGTGATTTCCACCGGCCTGAACCTGATGAACGTCAGCCCGCATTTCAGCCTGGCGATGTGGGGCGCGGTACTGATTGTGGTGCTGGCGCTGAAATTCTTCCGCAGCCGTTTTCTGCAAAAAAGGGCGGGGCGAATGAGCGCTGCCAAAGCGCGGGCGGCTCAACCTTAAACACTCTTTTAACATTGCCTCTGACTTAGGAAAACATCATGGAATACAAAATTTCTCCGTCGCTGATGTGCATGAGCCTGATCGACATCAAACAGCAACTCGAAGTGCTGAACCGCCGCGCCGACATGCTGCACATCGACATCATGGACGGCCATTACGTCAAAAATATCACGCTGTCGCCGTTCTTTATCGAGCAGATCCGCCCGCACACGCCGCTGGTTCTGGACGTGCATATGATGGTGGAAAACCCGGCTGACTTTATCGAGCCGATTGCCCTTGCCGGTGCCGATTTTATCTGCCCGCACGCCGAAACCATTAATCGCGACGCGTTCCGCATCATCAATCAGATCCGCTCGCTGGGGAAAAAAGTCGGCGTGGTGCTCAACCCCGCGACGCCGGTGGAGTACATCCAGCACTACATTCATCTGCTGGATAAAATCACCGTGATGACCGTGGATCCGGGCTATGCCGGTCAGCCGTTCATCCCTGAAATGCTCGGGAAAATCGCGCAACTTCGCGATCTCAAACAGCAAAAAGGTTACCGCTACCTGATCGAAATCGACGGATCCTGCAATCTTCGCACCTATCAGGATCTGATGAGCGCGGGGGCGGAAGTGCTGATCGTCGGCAGTTCCGGCCTGTTCACGCTGGACAGCGATCTGGATATTGCCTGGGACAAAATGCTCGATCAGATGCGTCAGGCGCGTCACGCAGCCTGAGGGCAGGAGAGCCGTATGCCGCACTTTCTTGGAGTGGATGTCGGGGGCACCAATACCCGTTTAATGCTGATGGACAGCCAGCAAAATTTTCGCGGCTACCACAAAACCCCGACCCAACGCTGGGCGGGGCAGACTGACCCGTTACAGGGGCTGGAAAACCTGATCACGGCGTATTTGCAGGAGCAGGATCCGCATCATCAGGTGGCGCAGGTGATGCTCGGGCTGCCGGGGGTATTGTCCCGCGACCGCCAGACCGTGTTGTCGCTGCCGTTTGTTTCCGCGCTGGATAACCAGCCGGTGGCGGCGCTGCTCTCACAACGTTTGCATCTGCCGGTGGCGATGGACAAAGACGTTAACCATCTGATGTGGTGGGATTTAACGCAGCACGGCGCGCTGCCGGATGTCGCCGTCGGGCTGTATCTCGGCACGGGTCTTGGCAACAGTTTGTGGATCAACGGGGATTTTTACCACGGCGCGCACGGCGGTGCCGGGGAGCTGGGGCACATTCCGCTGGCGGGGAATCCGCTACTCTGCCCCTGCGGTAAAACCGGCTGCGTCGAGACGCTCACTTCCGGTAACTGGCTGACCGGCTGGGCGCGGCAACACGCGCCACAGACGCCGTTCGCCGAGCTGTTTGTGCGTCACGCCGGGCATGTGGATTTAACCGAATTTGTGGCACGGCTGGCGCGCACTGTCGCCAGCGAAATGAACATTCTGGATCCCGGTTATTTAGTGCTGGGCGGCGGCGTGCTGGCGATGGAGAACTTCCCGCTGGCCGAACTCGAACGGCAGTTACGCAGCCATTTACGCAGTCCGTATCCGGCCAACGATCTCACGATTCATTTCAGCGCCGTGACCGACGAGACGGGCTGCCGTGGCGCGTGTTTAGCCGCACAGCGCGTTTTTCCGCCGCAGCCAGCTCTGGCTGCCGGAACATTTTCCTTCAGGAGAGAGGCATGAACAAAGGCAAGGTATGCGTATTTGGTTCTTTCAACCTCGATATCGTCGCCGGCATGGCGCGTTTCCCCAAACCGGGCGAATCCCTGATTGCCCGCAACAGCATGATGGGGGCGGGCGGCAAGGGCGCAAACCAGGCGGTCGCCGCGCTGCGCGCCGGTGCGCGGGTGCATTACATCGGCAAAGTGGGGCGCGATGATTTCGGCATGTTTGCCCGCCGCCACCTCGACAGCGCCGGTTTCGACGCCGTCACGCTGTTTTCCACCAGCGAATGCCCGACCGGCAACGCGCTGATTTATGTCGCCGGCGCTGATGCCGAAAACATGATTGCCGTCGATCCGGGCGCAAACCTGACGGTCACCGACGAAGAAGTGGAACAGTGCCGCCCGGCGGTGGCTGCCGCCGATATCCTGCTGACTCAGCTCGAAAACAATCTGCCTGCGATTGAAAAACTGATCGGCATCGCGAAAGACAACGGCACCTACATTATCCTCAACCCCGCGCCGTTCCAGCCGGTGTCCGACCATCTGCTGGCGCAGGTGGATTTACTCACGCCAAACGCCACGGAATGCACGCTGCTCACCGGCATCGACGTCTGCGATATTCCTTCCGCTGAACGCGCCGCTCACGCGCTGCACGCCAAAGGCATACAGGCGCTGATCATCACCCTGGGCACGCAGGGCGCGCTGCTTTCGGTGAACGGCGACACGCAGATTATCCACGCCTGTCCGGCCACCCCGGTTGATACCACCGGCGCAGGCGACGCCTTTAACGGTGCGCTGGCTTCGCAGCTTGCCGCCGGTGTCACCCTTCGCGAAGCGGCACAATTTGCTTCTGCCTATGCGTCTGTTTGTGTGGAACGGGCAGGCGCGGCGGCATCGATGCCGACGTATGAGGAAGCACGGGAAAGAATGGGGATGGCGGTGGTTTAACACTTCACGGCGACAGGCGGTTGCGGGTTTTTTCATGCTCTTCCCCTGGACGGGGGAAGAGCAAAGCAAGCACTTGCTACTTCAGCGCCTGAGTCAATATCCCATCCCGCACCTGAACCGGCGTCACCACACCGACATCCAGCACCCATCCGCTGATCAGTTCAGCCGGAGTGACATCAAACGCCGGGTTGTAAACCTGCGCGTCATCCGGTGCCCATTGCACGGCACCAAAACTGCCGGAAACGCCGGTCACTTCACTCGCTGCGCGCTGCTCGATGGGGATCGCGGCACCGTTCGGGCAGTGCGGATCGTGGGTGGTGTGCGGCGCGGCGACATAGAACGGAATGCCGTGGTATTTCGCCAGCACTGCCAGACTGTAAGTGCCAATTTTGTTGGCGACATCGCCGTTGGCGGCAATACGGTCAGCACCGACCCAGATGGCATCCACGCGTTTTTGTGCCATCAGGCTGGCGGCCATTGAATCGCAAATCAGCTGGTAAGGAATGCCCAGTTCGCCGAGCTCCCAGGCCGTCAGGCGCCCGCCCTGTAACAGCGGTCGGGTTTCATCCACCCACACCTGTTGCACATTGCCCAGCCCGTGCGCGCGGCGGATAACGCCAATCGCCGTGCCGACGCCCGCCGTTGCCAGCCCGCCGGTGTTGCAATGCGTCAGCAGGCGGCTGCCGGGCTTGACCAGCGCGGCACCGTGATCCGCAATGCTGTCGCACAGTGCCCGGTCTTCTTCCACCAGACGCAGGGCTTCTTCCGCTAACGCTTTCACGTAATCAGATTGATGCAATGCGGCTTTCATGCGGTCGAGATTGTTCATCAGGTTAACCGCCGTCGGGCGCGAGGCGCGCAGAGTTTCCAGTGAATCATGGAGGGCATCCTGAGACATTCCCTCTTCGGCCAGCAAGGCCAGCAGCAGGCTGGCGGACAAGCCAATCAGTGGCGCACCGCGCACGCGCAGGGTGCGGATGTGATCCACCAGCTCGCTGACGTCGCGACATTCACGCCAGTCAGCGCGCTGGGGCAGGGCCTGCTGATCGAGGATCCACAGCTGATTTTCGCGAATTCGTAAACTGGTGGTTGTGAGACTTTGCATGGTCGGTTAAATCCTTGTTGCCCAGTTGCATCTGATTACTTATTCTGCCAACATGTTTTATAGATGTATAGACGTCTAAACGCTTTTAAGGCTGAAAAAAGAATTCGAGAGGTCAGGATGTCGCGCTACTACACGTTTACCGCCGCAGATGCCGTTGAATATGCCCGCCAGTTCGGCGGCGTGGCGGATCCACACTCCCTGGTCACCGCCGATGAAATCGGTGACGGAAACCTGAACCTGGTGTTCAAGATCCGTGATACGACGGGGAAAAGCCGGGTGATTGTCAAACAGGCGCTGCCTTATGTGCGCTGCGTGGGCGAGTCCTGGCCACTGACGTTAGATCGCGCGCGCATCGAAGCCGAAACCCTGATTATTCACGGTCAGTATTGCCCGCAACATACGGTCAAAGTGCTGCATCACGACGCGGAACTGGCGGTGATGGTGCAGGAAGATCTGTCGGATCATCAGATCTGGCGCAGCGAACTGGTGCAGGGGAACGACTACCCGCAGGCCGCCAGCCAGCTGGGCGAGTATCTGGCACAGACGCTGTTTCACACCTCCGATTTCTACCAGAATGCGCAAACCAAGAAAGCCGAAGTCTCGCGCTTTACTAACCCTGAACTCTGTCAGATCACCGAAGATCTGTTTTTCACCGATCCGTACGTCGATCATGAACGCAATAATGTGGATCCGCTGCTGCTGCCAGAAGTGACCGCGCTGCGCGCTGATAAACCGTTGCGGCTGGCCGTGGCCGCGCTGAAACACCGGTTCCTGACGAAAGCCGAAGCGCTGCTGCACGGGGATATTCACAGTGGTTCGATTTTCGTGGCTGAAGGTAAACTCAAAGCCATCGATGCAGAATTTGGTTATTACGGCCCGCTGGGATTTGATCCGGGTTCGGCTATCGGCAATTTACTGCTCAATTACTGCGGTCTGCCGGGGCTTTTGGGCGTGCGCGAAGCGGCGGATGGCCGTGAACAGCGCCTGAAAGATGTGCGCGAGCTGTGGCTGAGTTTTTCCGAACGCTTCCTGCAACTGGCGCGTGAAAAATCTCAGGATCCGACGCTGGCGGAACCGGGTTATGCGGAAATCTACCTGCAAGATGTCTGGCACGATGCCGTGGGATATTGCGGCGCGGAGCTTATCCGCCGCACCATCGGGCTGGCGCACGTGGCGGATCTCGATACCATTAAAGATGCAGAGATGCGCGCCGATTGTCAGCGCCATGCGCTGAGCCTCGGCCAAAAACTGATCCTCACTGCACACCAAATCAGCGACGTGGAGTCACTTATTGCACGGATACGTCAGTTCAGCTAATCCTGTGAGTTTCTTGTATAATGCCCGCCTTCGAGGTGCGTAGGGGTAAACCCGGTGGCATTTCCTCGGTTTACTTTTAACAGGAATACAGAATTATGATGCATAACCACGTCTTACGCAGTGTCCGCTACATGCTGGATATGAGCGAAGGCCAGCTGATCGAGATCCTCAAGACAACCGGCACGCCGGTCAGCCCTGAAGTGATGTCCCGTTATCTGAAAAAAGAAGATGAAGAAGGTTACATGGAAGTGCCTGATGAAGTGATGGCGAACTTCCTTAACGGCCTGATCACCTTCAGACGCGGTAAAGACGATCGCTTCCCGGCACCGGAAGTTGAAAAACGCCTGACCAATAACATCATGCTGAAAAAACTGCGTGTGGCGTTTGAGCTGAAAACCGAAGACATGATCGCCGTGCTGACGGCGGCAGATTTTAAAGTCTCCGAAGGCGAACTGAGCGCATTCTTCCGCAAAGAAGGCCACAAGAACTACCGCCCGTGCGGTGATCAGGTGTTGCGTTACTTTCTGAAAGGCCTGACGGCCAGAGTCCGTCCTAAAAAAAGCTGAGCATTAACGAATTCAGCTGATAAATAAATTAAATGTATTTATTTAAATGACATATTAAACGGGGCGCTTTTAATAAAAGCGCCCCGTTTTACGTTTATTGGTTTTACAGGAATGAAATTTCGTTATTACAGTTCAACTTCACGTTTCACCGGTTTGTTTTTTGACAGTCCATTCCTCTGCCTATTATCTTCAGTCCTCGCCAAACCTCCACTGGCTTATATTTTAAAAAAATAATACAGCTGAATTTAATTCAACGCTGAATGTTAATCTGGGTATAAGAAAAGGACATCAACACATGAGAAAAATTAAGCCGATTGCTCTTTTGATGGGTCTTGCGGTGTCGGGTTCCGCGTTTGCTTCGGGGGCTCCCTCCAGTCTGGAAGCGCGTATGGCACTGCTTGAACAGCGTCTCCAGCAGGCTGAAGCACGGGCAGATACGGCAGAGAAACAGATCCAACAGTTGAAAAAACAGGATGTGCAGCGCGGGCAGGAAATAGCCAGCGTGAAAGAAGCCAATCCGGTAGAAGTGAAAACCGAAGGAATATCGAAAGACAAATTATTAACACTGAATGGTTTCGATAATTTGAAATTATACGGCGATGTGGAATTTAACGTCGACGGCGCCAGCCGCAGCGGACAATTAACATCAATACGCACCAGTGATAATAAAAACTGGCGGCCAGGCACCAATGAGCGCTGGGATGTGAACGGGCGTTTACTGATCGGCCTTGATGGTTATCGCCGAAATGATAACGGCCAGTTCTCCGGATTCTCTGTTCAGCCGACCGCCGACCTCAACGGGTCAATGACCCTTGATGATGCCGCGTTCTTCTTCGGTGAAGAGAAAGACTGGATGGCCAAAATTGGCCGGTTCGAAGCTTACGATATGTTCCCGCTTAATCAGGATACCTTCATCGAGTACTCCGGTAATACGGCCAACGACCTGTATGCCGATGGCTACGGCTATGTGTATATGATGAAAGAAGGGCGCGGACGCAGCGACAGCGGCGGTAACATCCTGCTGAATAAAAATATCGGCAACTGGTATTTCGAGCTCAATACCTTGCTCGAAGACGGGACCTCGCTGTTCGCCGAGCAAAACTACCACGGTAACAAACTGGAACAGGATAAAAACGTGGCGTATCTGCGCCCTGTGATTGCCTGGAAAGGGGAGGCGTTCTCGGTGGCGGCGGCGGCGGAAACCAACGTGGTGAACAATGCGTACGGTTACAAGAATGATCAGGGCGAAACCATCGATCAGTCTAAACGTAACGGTTACGGCATGACCATGACCTGGAACGGCCAGAAAGCGGACCCTGAAAATGGCATCGTGGCAAACCTCAGCACGGCGTACATGGATGCCAGCGACGAAAAAGATTTCACGGTCGGCGCGAATGCGTTGTGGAAACGTTTCGAACTGGGCTACATCTACGCGCATAACAAAATCGAAGACTTCAGCATGGATGGCGTGCGTGCGTCTGACTACGATGACGACTGGTTCAATGAGCCGGGCAGCTATGATATTCATACCATTCATGCCAGCTACCTGATCCCGAACGTGATGAATATGCAGAACTTTAACGTCTATCTCGGGGCGTATATGTCGATGCTGGATGGGGATAAAACCTATTCCAATGACGACGACAGCGAGCAACGTTACGGCGGGCGCGTGCGCTTCAAATACTTCTTCTGATTTCCGGTCTTACTTCGGCAATACAAAAGAAAAAGCCTGAGTGTTTTGCACTCAGGCTTTTTTATTGGTCAGAAAAGAGGATCAGGCGGCTTCAGTATGACGCGGTTTCGCTTCATCCTTTTTTAGCGTTTTTGCCTCTTCCTTTGGCTGATGTGCGGCCAGTTCGTGCGGTTCAAATTCATCAACGTTAATCGAACGCAGACGGCTTTCTTCCGCACGGCTGAGAATGCGCGCATCGTCAGCACTCAGGTGCCCGGCATCCAGACCTTTTTGCGCCAGAATATCCAGGCGGGTGAACGGCAGTTTTTTACCCATCGCCTCACACAGACGTTTGTGAACCGGTTCGGCGGCCAGAATATCCTGCAACGCCTGTTCCAGCAGACCGACCGGGTTGTGCTCGCTTGGCGTCAGATACTGACCGCGACCAATACGGCTGCGGGTGGCGGAAGGCACTTGCAGAATCCGCGCCAGTTCGTGATCCAGCTGGTCGGACGGTGCAGCGTGAGCGCCACCCAGCGGGAACACCACCAGACGCATGACGCCTGCGATGAAACGGTTGGGGAAGTTACGCAGCAGATCGTCAATCGCCACTTCCGCCTGATGCAGACAGTCCTGAACACCCCAGTGGACCAGCGGTAAATCGGCCTCGTGACAGCCTTCTTCATCAAAACGTTTCAGCGTGGCTGTCGCCAGATACATCTGGCTGAGGATATCACCGAGACGGGCGGAAATGCGTTCGCGACGTTTCAGGCTGCCGCCCAGAACACCCATTGACACATCGGCCAGCAGCGCCAGATTGGCACTCAGGCGGTTAATGTGCTGATAGTAGCGGGCGGTGACATCGTTCACCGGCGTATCGCTGGTGCGCCCGCCGGTCAGGCCGAGCCAGAAACTGCGCACGGTGTTGCCGCCGACGTGGCCGAGATGGCCGAACAGCGCCCGGTCGAAATCGACCAGATCATTTTTCTCCGCTGCCGCCATTTCACGCAGCACGTAAGGATGGCAGCGGATCGCGCCCTGACCAAAGATGATCATACTGCGGGTGAGGATGTTGGCCCCTTCCACGGTGATGGCAATCGGCGCGCCCTGATAGGTGCGGGCAACAAAGTTGCTTTTACCGAGCATGATGCCTTTACCGCCGGTGATATCCATCGCATCCATTACGGCGCGCTGACCGCGGTGCGTACAGTGATATTTCACAATCGCCGACAGCACCGCCGGTTTTTCACCCAGCATAATGCCGTTGGTGATAAGCGTCGCCGCCGCGTCCATGACATAAGCGTTCCCCGCGATGCGTGCCAGCGGCTCTTCGATGCCTTCCATTTTACCGATCGGCAGTTTGAACTGACGGCGGATATAGGCATAAGCGCCGGTCGCCATCGCCAGAGATTTCAGGCTGCCGGTGGAGTTTGACGGCAGCGTGATGCCACGGCCCACGGACAAGCATTCCACCAGCATACGCCAGCCCTGACCGGCCATTTTCGGGCCGCCAATGATGTAGTCGATCGGGACAAAAATGTCGTTACCCCGCGTCGGACCGTTCTGGAAAGGCACGTTCAGCGGGAAGTGACGGTGGCCGATTTCCACACCCTGGGTATCCGTTGGGATCAGCGCACAGGTGATGCCTAAATCAGTTTCGTTGCCGAGCAGATGATCGGGGTCTTTCAGTTTGAATGCCAGACCGAGCACGGTGGCGATAGGTGCCAGCGTGATGTAACGCTTGTTCCAGGTCAGGCGCATACCGAGCACTTCTTTGCCCTGCCACTGGCCTTTACACACAATACCGAAATCCGGGATTGCGCCGGCATCAGAACCCGCTTCGGGGCTGGTCAGTGCGAAACACGGAATTTCCAGACCTTCGGCCAGACGCGGCAGATAGTGATCTTTTTGCTCTTCGGTTCCGTAATGTTGCAGCAATTCGCCCGGACCGAGGGAGTTTGGTACGCCGACGGTGATTGCCAGGATCCCTGACACACCGGCCAGTTTCTGTAAAACACGAGCCTGAGCGTAAGCCGAGAATTCGAGGCCGCCGTACTCTTTCTTAATGATCATCGCAAAGAAGCGGTGCTCTTTCAGATACGCCCACAGCTCCGGCGGCAAATCAGCCAGTTCGTGAGTGATCTCAAAATCATTCGCCATGCGGCAGGCTTCTTCCACCGGGCCGTCGATAAAGCGCTGTTCTTCTTCGGTCAGGCGCTGCTCAGGATAATCCTGCAGCTTTTTCCAGTCCGGCTTGCCGCCAAACAGGTCGCCTTCCCACCAGGTGGTACCGGCTTCAATCGCTTCTTTTTCCGTGCGTGACATGGCTGGCATGACTTTGCGGAAGGTGCGAAGGGCCGGGCCGGAGAAGAATGAACGGCGCAGGGCCGGGATGTTCAGTGGCAGCAACAGGATCGCCAGTGGCACTAACAGCCACAGCGTCCACAGATTGATCGCACCCATCACGGCGGTGAACGCCAGTAAAATCAGGCTGCTAAGGGTGAGGTTGACGCGGTGATAAAACAGCGCACCAAGGATAACGACAAATGCAACAATGCTGAGAACCATCATAGTAATGCTCCTGAGTAGTAGGAGGTCTGACCTGTTGTAGGGATACAATGGTTTTAGTTCATGCTCATTTCTTTATCAATGTGTTTACATACTAATTACAACACAGCTCACAATCCGGCCGCACGAAGCGTCAAAAATGGAAACTATCGGAATCATTACCGCTTCATTGCTTCTCGCCGATCCGCCGATCCGTTACACTGCACAGCGGAAAGTTTTATTGCTATCGGCTGTGTTTCAACGGCTGCAAATGGACATAAAAGAGGCTGCTATGTACCAGGATATTATCCGTACTGAACTGAACGAAGCTGCTGAAACGCTGAATAAATTCATCAGCGATCCGGCAAATATTGAGTCTATTCAACGTGCAGCAGTGCTGCTGGCGGATTCATTCAAAGCGGGCGGGAAAGTGATTTCCTGCGGCAACGGCGGTTCACACTGCGATGCCATGCATTTTGCGGAAGAACTGACCGGCCGCTACCGTGAGAACCGTCCGGGCTACCCGGCGATTGCGATTTCTGACGTCAGCCACATTTCCTGCGTGGGTAACGATTTCGGGTATGAGTATATTTTCTCTCGTTATCTGGAAGCGGTTGGTCAGAAGGGCGACGTTCTGCTGGGCATCTCCACGTCCGGGAATTCTGCAAACGTCATCAAAGCTATTGAAGCTGCGCGTGCCAAAGGCATGAAAGTCATTACCCTGACCGGTAAAGACGGCGGCAAGATGGACGGATCTGCTGACGTGGAAATCCGCGTTCCACACTTCGGCTTCGCTGACCGTGTGCAGGAAATCCACATTAAAGTTATTCACATTTTGATTCTTCTGATCGAAAAAGAGATGGCGAAGGCATAAGCCCTTTGCAGTAAAGGAGGCTGGTGATGTGTGAATTGCTCGGGATGAGCGCTAACGTTCCTACTGATATTTGTTTTAGTTTCAGTGGACTGGTGCAGCGCGGTGGCGGGACTGGCCCGCATAAAGACGGCTGGGGCATTACCTTCTATGAGGGGAATGGCTGCCGTACTTTTAAAGATCCGCTGCCGAGTTTTAATTCGCCCATCGCCCGCCTGGTTCAGGAATACCCGATCAAATCCTGCGCGGTGATTTCCCATATTCGTCAGGCAAACCGTGGCGAAGTGGCGCTGGAAAATACCCATCCGTTTACCCGGGAACTGTGGGGACGCAACTGGACCTACGCGCACAACGGTCAACTGCGCGGTTACCGCCAGCTCGATACCGGCACACTGCGCCCGATAGGCCAGACTGACAGCGAATACGCTTTTTGCTGGCTGCTGCACAAACTCACTCAACGTTATCCGCGTCGCCCGGCAAGCTGGCCGCCAGTGTTCCGCTACATTGCGTCGCTGGCCAATGAGTTACGCGAAAAAGGGGTGTTTAATATGCTGCTGTCGGACGGGCATTTTGTGATGGCCTATTGTTCGACAAATTTGCACTGGATCACGCGCCGCGCGCCGTTTGGCAAGGCAACGTTGTTGGATCAGGATGTGGAAATTGATTTTCAGCAGCAGACGACACCTGATGATGTCGTCACCGTGATTGCCACGCAACCGCTGACCGCAAACGAAACCTGGAACAAAATTGCCCCAGGCGAGTTCGCGTTATTTCACCTGGGTGAACGCCAGCTGTGAGGAGAGCGGGGTATTAGACAGCGGCTGGAGCACTTCATATTTACCGTCAGTCACCACCACGTTGGGCGCCTGATGGTGTTTCTCAAAGTACGCATAGCCAGGCTGAAGCTGACGCCAGAAGTTGATGTAGCTTGAGTTTTTGTGCGCGGTCATGTTGGCATCGGTCATACGGAACGGGTAAATGCTGATTTGCAAATTACGCTGCCCGAACTGGAACGCTGCCTGAACATAGGTGAAGATCTCATCCATGTAACCGTCAGTCATTGCATAACACCCAATGGATTTACAGTTACCGTGGATCATCAGGTACTTACCTGAGTAACCCTGTGAGATATCATAGGCATTCGGGAAGCCGATGTTGATAGCACGATAAAAGCGGCTGTCTGGTTTCAGGTGGTGGATATCCACGTTATAAAAACCTTCCGGGCTTTTGAAATCGCCTTCACGACGTTTATTCCCCAAACCGCCGGAAAAATCGCAGATGCCATAGCTGCCGATCAGACGAAATTCGCCGTCGAGCTGAGCATACAATTCGAGTTTACGTTCTTGTTTGAAAATCTGGATATAAACTGGCGCGCCTAACAACTGCTTTTTAAGCGCAGCATTGACCGGGACAGGTTCACTGGCCACGGCGTAATTTGCTGTAAATAAAGGCAAACTGAGGAGCATCGCAAGGAACAGCGCGATTCTGATCATTCTAAATCCTGCTTGGTAATAATTCTGATGTTTTGTCTAAAGATGGAACCATCTTTAAGACCGCCACTGATTGATTTCTTATCTACAACCTGTCTGAAACGTTGCCATATTAATACTGATTAATATTTTAGCAATCATCAAATATTGAATAATGAGTTTCGGTTTGTTAATTACTGGCGCTTGCCATTATTGGTGATTAATTAACCCAAATTTACCGCCATTTTCTGTGTTTGAAATTGCATCGGCTCACTGTATACTTATACAGTTATCAGGGGAGGGCTATGCGTAAAATCATTCACGTGGATATGGACTGCTTTTTCGCGGCCGTCGAGATGCGCGATGATCCTTCCCTGCGCGACATTCCTATCGCCATCGGCGGCAGCCGCGATCGCCGCGGTGTGATCAGCACCGCCAATTATCCTGCGCGAAAATTCGGTGTGCACAGCGCAATGCCCACCGGTATGGCGCTGAAACTCTGTCCGCATCTGAAAGTGATCCCCGGCAGAATGGAGGCTTATAAAGAAGCCTCAAACCATATCCGTGAAATCTTTGCGCGTTACACTCCGCTGATTGAACCCCTGTCACTCGACGAAGCTTATCTCGACGTCTCCGACGCCACGCAGTGCAACGGATCCGCCACGCTGATTGCTGCACAAATCCGCCAGGCGATCTCCGATGAAATCAATCTGACCGCCTCGGCGGGTATCGCGCCCATTAAGTTTCTGGCAAAAATAGCCTCTGATCTGAATAAACCCAACGGACAGTTTGTGATTACGCCGGATAAAGTCGATGCGTTTTTGCAGAATTTACCGCTGAGTAAAATTCCTGGCGTCGGCAAAGTCACCGCACAGCGTTTGCAGGAGCACGGCCTGAACACCTGTGGCGACGTGCAGCGGTATGATCTGGCAGCCTTGCTTAAAGGTTTCGGAAAGTTTGGCCGCGTGCTGTGGGAGCGCAGTCAGGGCATTGACGAACGTGAGATTTCCCCCGAGCGGCTGCGTAAATCCGTCGGCGTCGAGCGCACGCTGGCCGAAGATATTCACAGCTGGGAAGAGTGCGTGGCGCTGATCGAACGGCTGTACCCGGAATTACATACGCGCCTGAGCAAAGTCAGCCCGAGTCTGCGCATCGCCCGACAGGGCGTGAAACTTAAATTCCATGATTTCCAGCAGACCACGCAGGAACACGTCTGGCCGGTACTCAATAAAGACGATTTACTGAAAGTCGCACGGGAAGCCTGGGAACAACGGCGAGGCGGACGGGGCGTCAGGCTGGTGGGATTGCATGTGACGTTGCAGGATCCGCAGATAGAGCGTCAGCTTCTGCTTCCCTGGGAATGATCCCCGTCATCCTTCAAGCTGTCTCTGCGTGGGCTGCCTTCGCAAACGCCGGTCACCTGCTTGTGCAGGTGACCGGGGATTTACTCAGTTGCCACCCTGATACAGCCCGGATGATTTCGGGGATCGGGTATTAACCGCGCTCAGGAATCGCTTTCAGCAGGGCGGTCAGCAGTTTCCAGTACAGTTCAACGCTTTCAATTTCAACCTGCTCATCCGGCGAGTGTGGCCCGGTGATGGTAGGCCCGATGGAAACCATGTCCATGTCCGGGTACGGTTTTTTGAACAGACCGCATTCCAGACCGGCGTGGATCACCATGATGTTTGGCGTTTTGCTGAACAGTGTTTCGTAGGTTTCACGCACCAGCGTCATCACCGGCGAGCTTGGCTCGGGTTTCCAGCCAGGGTAGCTGCCTTTCGCCAGACTTTTCGCGCCAGACAGCGCGCTCAGTGAGTTCAGCATGCTGACCACGTACTCTTTACCGCTGTCGATAAGAGAACGGATCAGGCTGTTGATCGCCACTTCATCGTCTTTCATGGTAACAACGCCGACGTTCAGGGAGGTTTCAACCACGCCTTTCACGTCATCGCTCATGCGGATCACACCGTTTGGTGTGGCATTCAGCAGTGCGAGGAATTTGCCCTGAGTTTCAGCAGTCAGTGCTTTCGCGTTGCTTTCAGCCGCTTCAACAACCAGTGCGATTTTCTTCTCAACCGCGGACAGTTCAAACTGAATCGTCGCCAGGAATTCCTCTGCGGCCGCCTTCAGCGCATCGGTTTTATCCGTTGCAATGGAAAGCGTTGCAATGGCTTCGCGCGGAATGGCGTTGCGCAGCGTACCGCCGGTGAAATCCAGCAGGCGCAGGCCCAGTGTGTCGGCGTTGTCTGCCAGGAAACGCGCCAGAAGTTTGCTGGCATTGCCCAGGCCAAGATGGATATCAGCGCCGGAGTGGCCGCCTTTCAGGCCTTTCAGCGTCACTTTCAGCGTGGTGAAACCAGCAGGTACCGCTTCGCGGCTGAGTGGCAGTGTGGCGGTAAAATCAATCCCGCCTGCGCAACCCATGTAGATTTCGCCTTCGGTTTCTGAATCGGTGTTGATCAGGATTTCAGACTGTAACCAGCCCGGTTGCAGGCCAAATGCACCCGCCATGCCTGTTTCTTCGGTCATGGTCAGCAACACTTCCAGCGGGCCGTGTTCGACGCTTTCATCAGCCAGAACCGCCAGCGCAGACGCCAGACCGATGCCGTTGTCCGCACCCAGCGTCGTGCCGCGTGCTTTTACCCAACCGTCTTCAATGAACGGCTGAATGGGATCTTTAGTGAAATCGTGAACGGTATCGTTGTTCTTCTGCGGCACCATGTCGAGGTGTGCCTGCAGGGCAACCGCTTTGCGATTTTCCATGCCTTTAGTGGCCGGTTTGCGCAGCAAGATATTACCCACTTCATCACGCTCAGCGTGGATACCTTTTTCCTGTGCCCATTCAACGATGTGTTTTGCCAGCGCTTCTTCATGATAAGAAGGGTGTGGAATCGAACATACTTTGGCAAAAATATCCCACAACGGTTGTGGCGAAAGCTGAGACAGTTCAGACACTATAAGTCTCCTGTGACAGTCAGCTCAGTCAGGCTCCATTTGCAGGGGAACTGATTGAGATGCTGTAGGTTTAGGGTTAAATAATCCCCGCCAGACGTTGTGGCGAGTGGCCTGACAGAATATCACTTAATCCGAAGCTGTGCGCGTGCGCCGGGATAAAATCCGCGGCGTTGCGACGGATGCAACCAGATAATCGCTGGTTTTTGTGAGCCGGACTCACTATAATCTCGCGCAACCTTTTTCCCCCCCAATAAATTTCAGAAGCCGTCAATTCACTGGCTGGGACACCTTTATGAGCGAAAAATACGTTGTAACCTGGGACATGCTGCAAATCCACGCCCGCACAATGGCGAAACGCCTGCTGCCGGCAGAACAATGGAAAGGCATTATTGCAGTCAGCCGTGGTGGCCTGGTTCCTGCAGCGTTGCTGGCTCGCGAGCTGTGCATCCGCCATGTGGATACCGTGTGTATCTCCAGCTACGACCATGATAATCAGCGCGAAATGCAGGTGCTGAAACGCGCAGAAGGCGACGGTGAAGGCTTCATCGTGATCGACGATCTGGTTGATACCGGCGGCACCGCGAAAGCGATCCGCGAAATGTACCCGAAAGCGCATTTCATCACGATCTTCGCCAAACCGGCTGGCGCACCGCTGGTTGATGACTACGTGGTAGACATCCCGCAGAACACCTGGATCGAACAGCCGTGGGATATGGGCGTGGTGTTCGTTCCTCCTCTGGTCGGAAAATAACACTCGTCATCCTTCGCGCTTTCGGCGCGTGGGGTACGCTTTAAACGCCTGGCTCATTGCCGGGCGTTTTGCTTTGGTTGCCTTGAAATCCCTCTTGCTTGACCTCACTCCTGTCTTGTCGCACCTTTAACACGTTATAATCCCGTTCTGAAATGGTGGCTTGCGGGCGACCAACTGCTTGCTAACGGAGGATCATGCATCATGGCGCCAGTCAATCTCACGGAAAAGCTGTTTAAACCTTCCTTCAAATACCCGGAAACGTCGACGCTGGTTCATCGCGTTCATCACCATAATGCCCACCCTCCAATGCATTCCGCGCTGGAAGGGGATACGGTCAATTGCTGGTACCGGACAATCAACCGTCTGATGTGGATGTGGCGCGGCGTGGATCCGCTCGAAGTGGAGGAAGTGCTGTCGCGCATTGCGGTGTCTACAGCCGAGCACAGCGATCCGTTGTTGCTGGATACCGTTATTGGCTATCGCAATGGCAACTGGATTTATGAATGGTCGAATCAGGCGATGATCTGGCAGAAAAAAGCCGCTGAAGAGCAGGATCCTGATCTCGCCAGCGAATACTGGCTGAACGCCGCTAACCTTTACAGCATTGCCGGTTATCCGCATCTGAAAGGCGATACGCTGGCCGAACAGGCTGAAGCGCTCGCCAACAAAGCCTTCGAGAAATCTTCTGAACATTCGCCTTACACGTTAAAAGAGCTGGATTTTTCTATTCCCGGCGGGGCGCCGATCACCGGTTTTCTGCATCTGCCGAACGAAGGGCAGGCACCGTTCCCGACGGTTATGGTGTGCGGCGGTCTGGATACGTTGCAAAGTGACCATCAGCGTCTGTTCCGCACGTATCTTGCGCCGATGGGCATTGCGATGCTGACCATCGACATGCCGTCGATCGGTTTTTCCTCTAAGTGGAAACTGACGCAGGACACCAGCTTCCTGCATCAGCAGGTGTTGCAGCAGCTGTCAGATGTGCCCTGGGTCGATGCCGGTCGTGTCAGCCTGCTGGGTTATCGCTTTGGTGCCAACGTTGCCGTGCGGCTGGCTTATCTTGAGCCGCGCCGCGTGCGCGCGGTTGCCACCTTGGGGGCGCTGGTCCATTCGCTGCTCAGTGATCCCAAATGTCAGGAGCAGGTGCCGGATATGTACATGGACGTGCTCGCCAGCCGCATTGGCATGTCCAGCGCGTCCGACTCTGCGCTTAAAACAGAACTTAATCGTTATTCTCTGAAAATGCAGGGCTTGCTGGGGCGCAGAACGCCGACGCCAATGCTGGCCGCTTATTGGGAGAATGATGTGTTCAGTCCGAAGAGCGAAGCGAGGCTGATTGCGGACTCTTCCGCCGATGGCAAGATTTTGGCGATCCAAAGTGAGCCGCTTTATGCCCATTTTGATCGCGCATTACATGAGATTTGTGAGTGGTTGCAAAAGAGAATGCGATAACTTAATGGTTGCTAATTCTTAACGTTTTGCTAAAAAGGATCGTCTTTATATGGAGGTTGTACTATGACGTTACCAAGTGGTCATCCTAAAAGCAGGCTAATGAAACGTTTCGGTACATTGGGGCCGTACATTAGAGAAGGGAAATGCGAAAACGACCGCTTTTTCTTTGACTGCTTAGCTGTCTGTGTGAACGTGAAACCCGCGCCAGAGAAGCGTGAATTCTGGGGCTGGTGGATTGAGTTACAAGCTGAAGCCGAACGTTTTACCTATGTTTATCAGTTCGGTTTGTTCGACAAAGACGGCAACTGGAAAGCACAAAACATTAAGGATGCTGAAGTTCGCGAGAAGCTTGAGACAACGCTTAAGGGGTTCCACAAAAACCTCAATAAGATGATTGAAGAGATGTCTCTCAAACTGGAACCTGCTGATGATTTCAGCGAAGAACCGGTGAAGCTTTCCGCCTGACCTTTCACAGCCTTGCGTACTACCCATTCCCATCATGAATGCTGCTATTATAGCGTTATGCCGGTTGGCATAACGCTTCTCTCCTGTTACAAAGACATCAGAAAGCTGATTTCTTCAATCTTATTTTCACTTCAATAACGGCAGAAAGACTATGAGTGGCAGCCAAACACTGGTTGTAAAACTGGGCACAAGCGTGCTCACTGGCGGATCCCGCCGCCTCAACCGGGCTCACATTGTTGAGCTTGTTCGCCAGTGCGCGCAGCAACATGCGGCAGGGCATCGGATTGTGATTGTGACGTCGGGCGCCATTGCCGCCGGGCGCGAACACCTTGGCTACCCCGAACTCCCCGCCACCATTGCTTCCAAACAGCTGCTGGCTGCCGTCGGGCAAAGCCGTTTAATCCAGCTCTGGGAGCAATTGTTTTCTATTTACGGCATCCATATTGGTCAGATGCTGTTAACCCGTGCGGATCTGGAAGACCGGGAGCGTTTTCTCAACGCCCGCGACACCATGAATGCGCTGCTCGATAACCATATTGTTCCGGTTATTAATGAGAACGATGCGGTGGCGACGGCGGAAATCAAAGTCGGCGATAACGATAATTTGTCTGCGCTGGCGGCGATCCTGGCCGGTGCCGATAAACTGCTGTTGCTGACCGATCAGCGCGGCCTGTTTACCGCCGATCCGCGCACCAATCCCGAAGCGGAACTTATCCGTGAAATCACCACCATTGACGATGCGCTGCGCGGCATTGCCGGTGACAGCGTTTCCGGCCTGGGCACCGGCGGTATGGCCACCAAATTACAGGCCGCTGACGTCGCCTGCCGTGCGGGGGTCGATACCATTATTGCCGCCGGTAATCTGCCGGGCGTGATCGCCGATGTGATCAAGGGCGTTTCCGTTGGCACGCGTTTCCACGCCATGGAGACGCCGCTGGAGAACCGTAAACGCTGGATCTTTGGCGCACCGCCCGCCGGTGAAATCACCATCGATGACGGCGCGGTTTCTGCCATGATGGAGCGCGGCAGTTCGTTGCTGCCTAAAGGCATCCGCGAAGTGAAGGGTGATTTCTCCCGTGGTGAAGTGATCCGCATCCGTAATCTGAACGGGCGCGATCTGGCGCACGGCGTCAGCCGCTATAACAGCGATGCGATGCGCATGATTGCCGGTCACCACTCGCAGCAGATCAGCGATATTCTCGGTTACGAGTACGGCCCGGTTGCCGTGCACCGTGACGACATGATTGTCAGTTAAGGAGTTTTCCATGCTTAACGAGATGGGCAAGGCCGCCAAAGCCGCGTCCTGGCAGCTTTCCACCCTCAGCACTGTGCAGAAAAACCGCGCACTGATGCTGATGGCCGACATGCTTGAGGCCAACAGCCAGAGCATCATTCTTGCCAATGAACTTGATATGTCCTCTGCCCGCGAAAGCGGCATGAGTGAAGCGTTATTAGATCGCCTGTTGCTGACGCCTGCCCGCTTATCGGCAATCGCCAGCGATGTGCGTGACGTCTGCCGCCTGAGCGATCCGGTGGGGCAGGTGATGGATGGTTCACAGCAGGACAGCGGTTTGCGCCTTGAGCGACGCCGTGTGCCGCTTGGCGTGATTGGCGTGATTTATGAAGCGCGCCCGAACGTCACCATCGACGTCGCCAGCCTGTGCCTGAAAACCGGTAATGCGGTGATCCTGCGCGGCGGAAAAGAGACGCACCACACCAATCAGGCGACGGTAAAAGTCATTCAGCAGGCGCTGGAAGAGTGCGGGCTGCCGAAAGCCGCGGTTCAGGCGATCGAAAGCCCGGATCGCGCGCTGGTGGCGGAACTGCTGCGTCTGGATAAATACGTCGACATGTTGATCCCTCGCGGTGGCGCGGCGCTGCATAAACTGTGCCGCGAGCAGTCCACCATTCCGGTGATCACCGGCGGCATTGGTGTCTGCCATACGTTTGTGGATGAAAGCGTTGATTTCGATAAAGCGCTGACTGTCATTGAAAGTGCGAAAGTGCAGCGTCCGAGCGCCTGTAACAGCCTGGAAACCGTGCTGGTGCATCAGGCGATTGCTGCCCGTTTCCTGCCGGAACTGAGCGACAAAATGCACCGCGCAGGGGTTACGCTGCACGCCAGTGAATCCGCGATGCCGTATCTGCAAAATGGCCCGGCGAAAGTGCTGGCGGTGACCGAAGAAGATTATCAGGACGAATGGCTGTCGCTGGATCTGAACGTAACGATCGTGGCCGATCTGGATGCCGCCGTGGCGCATATCCGCACCTACGGCACCGAGCATTCCGATGCGATCCTCACCCGTTCCATCAGCAGCGCAGATCGTTTCGTGCGAGAAGTCGATTCCTCGGCGGTTTACGTCAACGCCAGCACCCGTTTCACCGACGGCGGGCAGTTCGGTTTAGGCGCAGAAGTGGCGGTCAGTACGCAAAAACTGCACGCCCGCGGCCCGATGGGGTTAGAAGCCCTGACGACCTACAAATGGATTGGTTACGGCGATGATTTAGTGCGTCCGTAAAGCGGCTGCACCGGTGGATTTTTGTTCATGAAACCGGTGCAAATTCATAAAATTGCGCAGAGTGATGAGAAAACCAGCAAACGCACTGTCAGGGGCTTGACGGCGGCATCAGATTTCACTAATTTAGCACCCCGTAGTTCCCCGGTAACACTCCAAAATGCCGACTTAGCTCAGTAGGTAGAGCAACTGACTTGTAATCAGTAGGTCACCAGTTCGATTCCGGTAGTCGGCACCATTTCTGTTATAAAATCCCATATTATCAAACGCTTCATTCATTTAGCTTCTCTGATTTCTGTCTTTATCATTTCTCAATGGTACTTGTGGAAATAATTATTGCGGATCTTGCGATTGATAAAGCCATGAAGTCCGCTGCCCGTTTTCGCCATCGCCTTCATCACGTCCACGTCTGCCTGTCCGGGGCGGATGGAATTATAGATATAATGCCAGCCATCTTTAAACTTCAGAGTCACTGAATCTTCCGTTATGGTGAACGCGACGATACCTGAATTTCCTCCCCTATTTTGGTACCTTTCCATATCACCCTCCCTCATTAATGATGCCGTAAAGACACTCTCATCATAGCCATTAACGGGCTGCCGGTTTGTGAGATGAGGTAACTTTTGCGGCGACTGATCTGAATGCACCCTTGCCGGAAAGCGATTAAAATGCCCCTGCGTTTTTAATTACGTTTCCAGGAAGGTCTTTATGAACAAACTCTTTGTCCTGCTGATGGCATCTTTGCTGGCAGGTTGCGCAGTGTCTCACCCGGCACCGGTGAAACGTCCAACTATCGGTATGGCGAATCCTGCGGCAGTGTATTGTCAGCAAAAAGGCGGGACGTCGGTGAGCGTACAAACGGCGCAGGGCGCGCGTGCAGATTGCGTATTGCCGGGCGGCGAACGCCTCGACGAGTGGGATTTATATCGCCGGGATCATAAGTAATTTTTCATTGGGTTCGCGTCTTCAATGTGTAGCGTCAGCGGAATATATCGCATAAAAAAGGCCCGCCGTTTCCGGCAGGCCTTTTGTTTATTTCAAAGACGGAATTTTTACTTCACACACTTCGCGCAGGTACTTGCGTGAATTTGTTCGAAGAAATCGTTGCCTTTGTCATCCACCAGAATGAATGCCGGGAAGTTTTCCACTTCGATTTTCCAGATGGCTTCCATCCCTAACTCAGGGTATTCCACGCATTCCAGGCTCTTAATGCTTTGCTGCGCCAGAACCGCAGCCGGGCCGCCGATGCTGCCCAGATAGAAGCCGCCGTGTTTTTGACACGCGTCGGTCACCTGTTTGCTGCGGTTGCCTTTCGCCAGCATGATCATGCTGCCGCCGTTGGATTGCAGAAGATCGACGTAGGAATCCATACGGCCAGCGGTGGTCGGGCCGAGGGAACCGGAGGCATAACCTTCCGGGGTTTTTGCCGGGCCTGCGTAATAAATCGGGTGATCTTTGATGTACTGCGGCAAACCTTCGCCGTTATCCAGACGCTCTTTCAGTTTGGCGTGAGCAATATCGCGCCCGACGATAATCGTGCCGCTCAGTGACAGGCGGGTAGACACCGGATGCTCAGAAAGCTGCGCGAGGATTTCAGGCATCGGACGGTTCAGATCTACCTTCACCACACCCGCTTCGCCCTGCTGACGCAACGCTTCAGGGATGTACTGGCCTGGGTTGTCTTCCAGTTTTTCGATCCAGATGCCGTCACGGTTGATTTTGGCTTTGATGTTACGGTCTGCGGAGCAGGAAACGCCCATGCCGACCGGGCAGGACGCGCCGTGACGTGGCAGACGCACCACGCGGATGTCGTGCGCAAAGTATTTGCCACCGAACTGTGCGCCCAGGCCAAGATTGTTGGCTTCGACCAGCAGTTCCTGTTCCAGATTCACGTCGCGGAATGCCTGACCGTGTTCGTTACCTTCGGTTGGCAGGCCGTCGTAATAATGCGTTGAGGCCAGTTTCACGGTTTTCAGCGTCGCTTCAGCGGAGGTTCCGCCGATCACAAACGCGATATGGTATGGCGGGCAGGCCGCTGTCCCCAGCGTACGCATTTTTTCGACCAGATAACCTTTCAGTTTCGCCGGTGTGATCAGCGCTTTGGTTTCCTGATACAGATAAGTTTTGTTGGCGGAACCGCCGCCTTTGGCGATACACAGGAACTTGTACTCATCGCCATCCACGCTGTAGAGGTCGATTTGCGCAGGCAGATTGGTCCCGGTGTTCACTTCTTTATACATATCCAGCGCGGCATTCTGCGAGTAGCGCAGGTTGTCTTCGATGAAAGTGTTGTAGACGCCTTTTGACAGGCTGGCTTCGTCGCCGCCGCCGGTCCAGACGCGCTGACCTTTTTTACCCATGATGATCGCGGTGCCGGTATCCTGGCAGGTAGGCAAAATGCCTTTCGCCGCGATCTCAGAGTTTCTCAGGAATTGCAGCGCCACGTATTTGTCGTTTTCGCTGGATTCCGCATCATGAAGAATGGAGGCCACCTGTTTCTGGTGCGCCGGGCGCAGCATGAATGACGCATCATGGAAAGCGTGTTGCGCCAGCAACGTCAGTGCTTCGGGTTCCACTTTTAAAATCTCTTCGCCGTCAAAGTTGCTCACAGAAACGTGATCTTTGGTCAGCAGGTAATATTCGGTTGTGTCTTTGGTAACGGGGAAGGGATCTTGATAATGGAAGGGTTTGTTCGACATTGTTTTCTCACTTTTTCCGTTATTGCCGCCACTAGCAGGACTTCTCGTTTCGGGTGAATCAGGGGTAATTCGGGCGACGTTTTTATGCTTTCTCTATGTTGCCAGCCTTATACACAGGCTGGCAACGGGGTTTATATGTTTTCTTCCAGTAAATGTACTGTTAATGCTTTGTAGAGGGGTTATCGCCCCTGTCAGAACATCATCATCATCCACGGATAGCCGATGAGCAGCAGTGCCGCCAGGAAGATGGCACCAAAGATGGTGCCCAGACGCCAGTAATCTTTGGTTGGCAGATAGCCGCTGCCGTAGTAAATCGGGCTCGGGCCGGTGCCGTACGGTGTGATGATCCCCATGATACCCAGAGACGTCACCATCAGCAGACAGAACACTTGCATGTTGATGCCCGGAATGGCGGCACCAATGGTCAGCATGGCTGGCAACAGGGCAGTGGTGTGTGCCGTGGTGCTGGCAAACAGGTAGTGCAGCAGATAGAACGCCAGCAGCAGCACGATAGTCGCGGTTCCGGGAGAGATACCGCCCATGGTGGCCGCGCCTTCTTTACCCAGCCAGGCGATGAAGCCGGTGCGGGACAAGCCATCAGCCAGTGCCACCAGCGTGGCGAACCAGGCGAAGGTGTTCCAGGCAGGTTTATTGCTGGTGATATCGTTCCAGTTCAGCACGCCGGTCCACAACATCAGCACCACGACCAGCAGCGCCGCCATGGCCGGTTCAATGAAGCTGGCGGCAAAAATCCACATAGCTAATGCGCAGCATACGAAGACCAGCAGCAGGATCTCGTGGCGAGACATTCTGCCCAGTTTCGCCAGTTCTGCGGTGGCCCAACGCGGGACTTCATCATTGATTTTCACTTCCGGCGGATAGAACCAGTAAGCGAGCAGCGGCATGGTCAGCAGCAGCAGCAAACCCACCGGCAGGAAGGCGAAGAACCACGTTCCCCAGGAGATATTGATGCCGGTGATGCTGTTCACAATACCTAGCGCCAGCAGGTTAGGTGCCAGTGCAGACAGGAACATGGAGCTGGTGATACAGGCTGCGGTGATTGCCACCCACATCAGATAGGAGCCGATTTTACGCGCGCTCGGATCATTCGGTTTGGAACCGTACAGCGGCGGCAGGTTGGCGATGATCGGGTAGATCGTGCCGCCGCTTCGTGCGGTGTTTGACGGAGTGAAAGGGGCCAGCAAAAGATCGGCAAAGGTGATGGCGTAGCCCAGCGTCAGGCTGCGGCGGCCAAGATATTTCACCAGAATCAGCGCCAGACGGCGGCCAAACTGGGTTTTATCGTAGCCTGCGGCAAACATGAATGCGCCGAAGATTAACCATACCGTTGAGTTACCGAAACCGCTGACGGCCCATTTAAAGGACTGCGACGCCATTTTGAATTTCGGATCGGCGAGTTCCGCCGGGCTGAACAGCAACCACTGGCTGAACAACGCGATAACCACCACGCCGGTGAGGCCGATTACGGCACCGGGTAAAGGTTCGAAGATCAGACCGACGATGACGCCGACAAAGATGGCAAAGAAATGCCAGGCATGGGGCTCTAAACCGTCAGGGACTGGCGTGAGTAACAACAACACTGCAACCAGCACAGGCAAAAACATCAGAAGCAGGCGGTTTTTTTTGCCACCCGCCGCTTTGTTCGCCTGCGGTGTAACCGTAGTTTTTGAAATATCTGTCATTTTATTTGTCTACAAGTAGTTGAGAATAGGTTTGCTGATACATAGGTAAGATGATTATGCTTTTTTTAGTTACTCAAGTTTCTTTAGTTATTTAATGGTGGCATGCGAACTGCTCCATTATTGTTATTTGAGTTAGGTATTACTTATTCCCCGTAAGAGGGAGGAAATGTTTATATAATGCGTTTTCTCCATTTATTACTGTTGATCTCGATCAAGAAAGTACGGAGCTGTGTAAATTTAAGAAAAGAGAATGAGAATGGATGCTGGCGTTATTTTTATGGCGTTTATTTCTGCTGCTGAGCAGGGTTATTTTGATCTTCTGCACCGGGTGAAAATAGGAGTAGTCAATTTGCCTTTTACCTGCCCCTTCCGATAGCACGAATCCATCAGTCCCAGTCCCGGCGTGCCGTACGTTGAAGCCTGATATCGCCCTGCAAATGTAATGTTTACGCCTTTAATTAAAGGCAAAAGAGCTCGTAATTTAAATTAATGTGATCGTTTAATAACATGGTTAACATTAATTTAATAATGGCTGCATTCTATTCATGGGTAAATAGTTAATAAACTAACGTTACACCTTTTGAAACTAAAGATATCGTTATATTACTCCTATGACATCGGGCGTAAATAAAATTAATAAAATAAATCCGATAACGAATTCACAGATTATTAAACATTTTAAAGTTTGGAGCTGAATATTATGAGCCATAATTCGCAATTATTAAGTCCGTTCACTCTGCCAAATGGCACCGTCCTGAAAAACCGCGTGCTGATGGCACCCATGACCACCTGTACCGGCTTTTATGACGGCACCGTCACCAGCGAACTGGTGGAGTATTACCGCGCCCGCGCCGGCAGCATCGGTACAGTGATCGTCGAGTGCTGCTTTATTGATGACAAAGGCCTGGCATTCCCCGGTGCGATTGGCATCGACAACGACAGCAAAATCGATGGTCTGGCAAAAATCGCCGCAGCCGTAAAATCTCAGGGTTCCAAAGCGGTGCTGCAAATTTATCACGGCGGCCGCATGAGCGAGCCGAAGCTGATTGGCGGCCAGACACCGGTAGCGCCAAGCGCACTGGCTGCGCCCCGTGACGGCGCAGCAACGCCGGTCGCGCTGACCGCCGCTGAAGTGGACGCGATGATCACCAAATTCGGTGAAGGCGTTCGCCGGGCGATTGAAGCCGGTTTTGACGGTGTGGAAATCCACGGCGCTAACACTTACCTGATCCAGCAGTTCTTCTCACCTAACTCCAACCAGCGTGACGATCAGTGGGGCGGAAGCCGTGAAAATCGCGCTCGTTTCCCGCTGGCGATCCTCGATATCACGCACAGTATGGCGAAAAAACACGCCGATTCTTCCTTCATCATCGGCTACCGTTTCTCGCCGGAAGAGCTTGAAGAGCCGGGCATCCGCTTTGCCGATACGATGTATTTGCTGGAACAGCTGGCGGCACGCGGGCTGGATTATCTGCACTTCTCGCTGGGCTATTCACTGCGTCCTTCTATCGTCGATACCACCGATCCGACGCCGCTCATCGACAAATACGTCGCGATGCGTTCAGACCGTTTGGCGAAAATTCCGGTAATGGGTGTGGGCGGTATCGTGAATAAAGCCGATGCTGAACGGGCGATGGAACATGGCTACGATATGATCGCCATCGGCAAAGCCTGCATTGCCTATCCCGACTGGACTGACCGGATTGCGGCTGACCAGAAACTCGAGCTGTTCATCGACAGCACGCAACGCGAAGCACTGACCATTCCTGAGCCGCTGTGGCGTTTCTCACTGGTTGACGCGATGATCCGCGACATGAGCATGACGTCTAAAAAATTCAAAGCCGGCGTATTCAGTGAAAAAGTACAAGATCCGCTTAACGAACTGGCGATTAACGTCAGTCTGGAAACGGATCGCATCGCCGATATCGAACTGCAGGCCGCCGGTGATATCGACGTAGAATTTACCACCAGCTTCGACGTCATCCGCACCCGGATCCTCGACGCCAACAGCCCGCACGTTGATGCGGTCACCGGCGCGACGGAACAGAGTGAAGCGGTGAAAAAAGCGGTCTCCAAAGCGATCGCCAAATCCTGCAAAGCACAGCTGCTGGAAGAGGGCGGCAGCTTGTCTGAACCACAAAGTTACGATGTGGTTGTCGTCGGCAGCGGCGGTGCCGGTCTGGCGGCGGCGATTCAGGCGTGTGACGAAGGTGCCAGGGTTCTGATCGTGGAAAAAATGTCCACTATCGGCGGCAACACCATTAAAGCGTCGGTGGGTATGAACGCCGCTGACACGCGCTATCAAAAACTCAAAGGCATTGAAGACAGCAAAGAATTGTTCTATCAGGAAACCCTCAAAGGCGGCCAGTTCAGAAACAACACCGTGCTGCTGAAAGAGTTCGTCGAGCGCGCCCCGCAGGCGGTCGACTGGCTGGCAGAGCACAACATTGAGCTGAGCGATATCACCATCACCGGCGGCATGAGCATCGACCGCACGCACCGTCCGGCCGATCGCAGCGCCGTCGGCGGCTTCCTGATCAGCGGTCTGGTGAAGAACCTCAACCAACGCAACATCGACGTGATGCTGGATACTTCAGTGACTGAAATCCGTTACCACGACGGCGCGGTGCAGGGTGTGGATCTGCTCAACGACGACAATGAAGTGCTGGTCATTAATGCCAAAAGCGTGATTGTGGCGACCGGTGGTTTCAGTGCCAACAGCGAAATGGTGGTGAAATACCGTCCTGAGCTGGAGGGTTTCGTGACCACTAACCACAAAGGCGCGACCGGCAGCGGCATCGCGATTTTGCAGAAAATCGGTGCGGGTACCGTGGATATGGGCGAAATTCAGATCCACCCGACCGTTGAGCAAACCACCTCTTATCTGATCTCTGAGGCGATCCGCGGCGGCGGTGCGATTCTGGTGAGCCAGGCGGGCAAGCGTTTCTTCAATGAGATGGAAACCCGTGACAAAGTGTCCGCCAACATTATCGGCCTGCCGGAGAAATTCGCTTATGTGGTGTTTGATGAGCAAATCCGCCTGAACAATAAAGCGGCCGATGAATACATCGCGCGCGGTTTTGTTATCAGCGCTGAAAACCCGCGCGAGCTGGCAGCCAAACTGGAGATGGATCATCACGCGTTGCTCGCCACGCTGGAAAGCTACAATGTGGCCGTTGATAAGCAAGACGATGTGGAATTTGGTCGTAAAACCGCGTTGCGCCACCCGATCAATCAGGGGCCGTTCTACGCGATCCGCATCGCACCGGGCGTTCATCACACCATGGGCGGCGTGACGATCAACACCGACACCAGCGTGCTGGATACTCAGGAGCAGGTGATCAGCGGCGCGTTTGCGGCCGGTGAAGTGGCGGGCGGCATCCACGGTGCTAACCGCATCGGCGGGAATGCCGTTGCAGATATCATCATCTTCGGTATTCTGGCGGGACGTAATGCCGCCAGACATGCGATGCGGTAACGGTATCCTCCTGCGTCGTTCGCTGCGGCGCAGGTTTCCCCCTTCAGTTCAGGTATTTTCTATGACGCCAGACACCCGTATTTATGCTTATTCCGCTGTTTTGATGGGCTCACCCATTCTTCTCAAGCTGTTTGATCATAACGAGGGGCTGGCGTCGCGCGTTTTCCGCCTTATTAAACAGCAGGAAAATATCTTCACGGTTAACCGCCGCGATTCCGACGTCATGGCAATCAACCACGCGGCGGGCAGCCATGCGGTGGTGGTCAGCGCGCCGGTGTTTGATTTGATCCGTTGCGCCAAAGCGGTCAGCCAGCTGCCGGAAAGCAGTTTCAACTTCACCATCGGCCCGCTGGTGAAACGCTGGAAAATCGGCTTCAGCGGCCACAGCGTGCCTGACGCCAGCGATCTGCAGGCGCTGCTTGCGCTGACCGATCCGGATGACGTCATTCTCGATGAACCCTCACGCTCAGTTTTTTTGCAGAAAGCCGGAATGGAAATTGACCTCGGGGCGATTGCCAAGGGGTATATCGCCGACGTCGTGAGAGATTATCTGCGTCAGGAAAAGGTCACGGATGCGCTGATCAATCTGGGGGGGAATGTGCAGACGCTGGGCGCGGGTGCCGAAGGGGCCTGGGCGATAGGGCTAAAAAAGCCATTTTCAACGCCTGATGCGCTGATTGGTGTGATTAACGTGAAGGGCAAATCAGTGGTGACGTCCGGTATTTACGAACGTTATTTTGAATCTGAGGGGCAGCGCTACCATCACATCCTCGATCCTAAAACCGGCTATCCGCTGGATAACGAACTGCTCAGTGTGACCGTCATTTCGGATGATTCGATCGACGGCGACATCTACACCACGCTGCTGTACGGCATGGGCGTCGAAAAAAGCCTCGCCTGCCTGAAAAATATTCCGCAGATCGAGGCCATTTTTGTCACCAAAGATCAGCAGGTGATTTTCTCTTCACAGCGTCAGTTTACCTTCACGCTGCTGGATAACAGTTTCCGCACCCTTTACTGACAGTATTGTTTTAACAACGAATAGTGTTCCGCCTGCAGCCGGTAGCGGTACACCGGCCGGCCTGTCACCCCGTAGTGAATGCTGGTGAACAAAATATGGCTGTCCGCCAGCCAGATGAGATATTTACGGCAGGAAACGCGCGAAATGTTCACCGAGTGCGCCAGCTCATCCGTTGAGAATTCCGTATCAGGATGGGCATCAATCCACAGACACAGGGTGCGCAGCGTTTGCGGCGTTAAACCTTTTGGCAGTTTTTTGGTGTCCGCCGTCGCCGGGTTGTTGCCGTGAATTAACCGGTCAACGTCCGACTGCTCGTAATATTGCTGATTATCCATCAGCGCTTTCTTCTGCTGCCAGCCGGTCAGCGCCTCTTCAAAGCGGGAGAACTGGAACGGCTTAATCAGGTAATCCACCACGCCGTAGTTCAGCGATTTCTTGATGGTCTTCGCGTCGGCGGCGGAAGAAATGACAATCACATCCACCGGGCGTCGGGCATTTCTCAGCTCCGGCAGCAGATCTAACCCGTTATCCTGCTGCATATACACATCCAGCAGGATCAGGTCGATCGGCAACTGGCTGTTGAGTACCATCTCTTTGGCCTGCTGTAACGTCGAGGCTGTTCCGCAGCACGTAAACCCGGCGATCTGGCCCACGTAGCAGCGATTGAGCTCTGCGACCATTGCGTCATCATCGACTACCAGCACATTGATCATGCAGTTTTCCTCTCACCATCCCACGGAAGTTGAACAAAAAATTGAGTATAAACGTCGGGTTCAGACTCAACGGCAATCGTTCCGCCAAGGTTTTCTAATTGTTGTTTTGCCAGGAATAACCCGACGCCGCGCTCTTCGCCTTTCGACGAGAATCCTTTTTCAAAAATGGCCTCCAGTTTTTCTGGCGGGATACCGGGGCCATCGTCGCTGACCACGCAGGCCAGCCAGCCATTCTGATAATGCAGTAACACGCTGACTTCGCCATCGGCCTGCCCGGCAAGGGCATCCAGCGCATTTTCAATCAAATTACCCAGCACGGTGATAAGCGCCGCGACCTGATTCTCATTGGTGTTATCGGGTAAAAAGCTGTCATCACTCAGCGTCAGCAGATGGCGCGTATCCGAAGCGCGGTTAATCTTACTTAACAGGAAACCCGCAATCACCGGTGATTTGATTTTCAACAGTAAGGAGCCAATTTCCGCCTGATAGTTATTGGCCGTTTTGAGAATGTAATCTTCAAGTTGCGTGTAACTTTTCATGTGCAGCAGCCCGAGAATAACATGCAGCTTATTCATGAATTCGTGTGAGCGTTCACGCAGCGAATCGGCGTAGTTTACCATGCCGCTCAGGCGCTGCATCAACTGGCTGACCTCGGTCTTATCCCTGAAAGTACAGATGGCGCCAATAATAACGTCATTGCTGCGCACGGGAACCGTGTTGCTCAGCAGAAAACGGCCTTTAAAATTGATCTCTTCATCGCGGCGGGCAATCCCGCTTCGCATCACATCGCAAAGCGTGGCGATAAGCGGTTGCGGCGGCTGATTGTGCTCAGGGCGGGGGTTGATCTCCGTGCCGGTTTCCAGAAACATCTGCCGGGCTTCCTGATTGATCAGGGTCACCTGCGCACGATCATCGATGGCGATCACGCCTTCTTTGATCGACTGCAACATCGCCTGACGCTGCTCAAAGAGCGTCGAAATCTCGTAAGGCTCAAGCCCGAACAAAATACGCTTGAGCATTTTCACTAAAATCCAGGTGCCCAGTGCGCCGACCATCATGCCGAACAGCACCGTCCACAGAATACTCCAGCGACTTTTATCAACCTGCTCGGTCACTTTTACCAGCGAGATACCGATCGCCACGACGCCAATCTGGTGATGATTATCATCAAAGACGGGCGTAAATATCCGCAACGCTTTGTCCAGCGTGCCTTTATTGATGGAGACATTCTCTTTGCCCAGCAACGCCGGATCGATGTCGTTACCGATAAAATGGTGATTAATCACGTCCGGATTGGGGTGTGAATAACGGATGCCGTCCATATTGGTGACCACCACAAACAGCAGGTCGTTTCTTTTTTGCACCGCACTGGCGATGGGCTGAATGATTCCGCTGTCCGGCGGCAGGGTGAGGGCGTGCCTGATTTCGGGCACATCCGCCAGCGTGCGGGCCACGGCCAGCGCCTTATCTTTCACACCATCGCGCGCGGTGTCGCTGACCTGAACGAAATACAGCAGATGCACGACCAGCAGCACGGAAATAATCACGGCGCTTAACATCAGGCTGACGGAGGTGCTGAGTTTCATGGGGTGCTTACGCACGGGGTGCGGCGAGTCGTTCATTGGAGCCCCGGTAACCATTATTGATGGCTTATGGTCTATGTTTGCGGCTGACACGTCTACCCCAATCCGGCATTTATCCTGCGGTTAATGCACTAAAATTCTCTCAGGGCGCGAGTTCTATGAAGGGCCGAATTTCACCTTTCTGCGTTCGCCCGCGAATGTGATACTTTGAACCAGCAAATGGCTGATGAGCGAATCTCAACGGCATGAATTCAGGTCAGTACAGAGGATCTATGGCAGTCATTTCCCCAGAAATTATTGAACAGGCGAAAATCTGGCGCAGGGATTTCCATACCCGCCCGGAGCTTGGTCTGAAAGAGTACAGCACGTCGAAAATCATCAGCGAATTGTTGCTGTCGTTCGGCCTTGATGTGCACACCGGAATTGCCGAAACCGGCATTGTGGCGACGCTGCGCAACGGCGACGGCCCGTCCATTGGTTTGCGTGCTGACATCGATGCCTTGCCGATTCAGGAACTGAACGATTTCGAACACATCTCGCAAAACCCCGGTCTGATGCACGCCTGCGGCCACGATGGTCATACCGCTATTTTGCTCGGTGCGGCGCGCCATTTGAGTGAAAACCGGCATTTTCGCGGCACCGTACATTTCATTTTTCAGCCCGCGGAAGAGAACGTCGGCGGCGGTGAGATGATGGTGAAAGAAGGGCTGTTTGAACGTTTTCCGATGCAGGCGGTTTACGCGCTGCACAACTGGCCGGGATTGCCGGTCGGGGAAGTCGCGGTCAGTCAGGGACCGATGATGGCCTCGCAGGATAACTTCTACATCACGCTGACCGGAAAAGGCTGTCACGCGGCGATGCCTGAACTGGGGGCCGATCCGGTGGTGGCGGGCGCTCAGCTTATCCTCTCACTGCAAAGTCTGATTTCACGTCGTCTGTCGCCGCTGGAACAGACGGTGATCAGCCTGACGCAGCTTCAGGCGGGCGAAGCCATCAACGTCATTCCCGAAACATTGCACATGTCCGGCACGCTGCGCTGCCTGAGCCGCGCGACGCGCGAAACCTGCTGGCGGTTGATCGAAGAATACGTCAACGCCGTGCCGCAGCCGTACGGGGTGAAAGGTGAGGTGCGCTGGGAGTTTGGTTATCCTGTCACGCAAAACCATCCGGCGCAGGCGGTGATTTTACGTGATGCGGCTGAAAACACGCCGGGCATTACTCAGGTGCATTTCAACAATGCCCCGTCGATGGCCGCTGAAGATTTTGCTTATTTGCTCGAAGCCTGTCCGGGCGCCTACTTCTGGCTGGGCGCCGATGGCGACACGCCTTCCGCTTCGCTGCACAGCCCGCGTTATGATTTTAACGATGACATCATTCCTCTGGGCATCAGCGTGCTGACGACTCTGGTGGAACGGGAACTTAAAGCCTGAAGCCGGTTGCCGGTTAATGAGAACGGGCAACCCCTTCGGTAAGGCTATTGGCCGGGCTTTTAACGTACGCAAAATGATGTTGAGAAGCCGGGATTGAGGGATTAAAAATCACCGGCTTTGTTGACAGGTCTGAAACTGAAGTAATGAAAGTCTTGCTGTTTTTATAGCCTCGCCAGTTCCTGCGCGATATTCATGATTTTATACTGATGTTTACTTATTTCACCACGGGCTATTTTTTCTTCCATCTGTTGGATGAAATAAAGAATGTCATCGGACTGGGTGACATCCGGCAGATCGGTAATTTTATAATCCCACCATTCCATTGCCTGAAGGCGCTCGATGATGTCTGGCGCAAAGCGGTATTTAATAATCTTAGCCGGAATACCGCCGACGATGGCGTAAGGCGGTACATCGCCGGTGACCACTGCATTGGCCGCAACGATGGCGCCATTACCGATAGTGATGCCGCCTTTTAATACGGCGTGTTCACCCACCCAGACATCATGACCTAATACCGTCGCGGGCGGCATATAGTCGAACCCCGCAATGTTCAGCGTTTCCCCGAATTGCTCCTGCGCCACCTTCGAGAAGAAATCATGGTACGTCAGCGGACTGGTCGTAAACCGGTGTATGGGATGTTGTGGCCCCATAATCCGCACGCCTGCCGCCAGGCTGCAAAATCGCCCGGTGGTGAGGTTATTAGGTAATTTACTGCACGCGTAGGAATAGGCGCCCATCGAACAGAAACTTTTCCGCGGCATGGCGGCATATTCTTCGACCCAAACATCCGCGTTAAATTTTATTTTCTCCCCTTTTTTAAAAAGGAATATATTTCTCTTTTTATATATCCCTTCCACCATTTCCGGGAATTTAAGATGGACCTTATGTCGTAAACAATAATCCTCATGTTTTTGAGTCCATCGAAACTCAATGGGGTACTTCATTCCTTATTCCTCAAAGGTTAGACGCTGTTTTTATATATTCCTGACATAATCCTAGCATAAAACAGACATAACCCAAATCTGAGGCCGGCGGGAATAACCTGAGGAGTGCGCAGAAGGAAAGCCCCCGGAGGATGAGGTCCGGGGGCGGTGATGAACGTTTCAGTCAGGCGGGATGATCAGACCCTGAAATGCCCGACCGCGACCGCCAGTCCGGTTGCCTGTTGCTGCAAGGCTGAGGCGGCACCGGCAGATTCCTGAACCATCGCGGCGTTCTGCTGCACCATGCCGTCCAGCTGTGTGATGGCGCGATTAATCTCGTGAATACTTTGCATCTGTTCTTCGGAGGCATGGGTGATGTCGAGCATCACGCTGCTGACGTTAGACACGTTGCTGACAATCTCGCTCATGCTGCTGCTTGCCAGACGAACCTGCGCAGAACCGGACGCCACGCTGCTGACGGTGGATTCGATCAGCCCTTTGATCTCTTTCGCTGCCTGCGCGCTGCGCTGTGCCAGGCTGCGCACTTCACTGGCGACCACGGCAAAACCGCGCCCCTGTTCGCCTGCCCGTGCGGCTTCCACCGCCGCGTTGAGCGCCAGAATATTGGTCTGGAAAGCGATGCCGTCGATAACCCCGGTGATGTCACCGATTTTCGATGATGCGCTTTCAATGCTCTCCATTGTCGTCATGACTTTGTTCACCACGATGTCACCGCGTGACGCCGCTTCCGATGCCGATTTCGCCGTCTCGCTGGCCTGTCTGGCCGAACTGGCGGACTGTGAGACGGTCGCGGTGATTTGCTCAAGTGACGCCGCCGTCTGTTGCAGGCTGGCCGCTGCGGATTCCGTTCTGCCGGACAGATCGTTATTTCCGGCCGCAATTTCATCCGCCGCCACTTTCACCGATTCGCTGGTGGTGCGGATTTCAGCCATCACCTTGCTGAGCTTATCGACGAAGGTATTAAACGCATGAGCAATTTGCGTGACTTCGTCATGCCCGTCGGTGGGTAAGCGCTGCGTCAGATCGTCTTCGCCGGAGCTGATGGCGTTGAGCGTATCGCGCACGGCAGACAGGCGACGAAACGCTTTGGTGATGATAAGGCCAATAACCGCCGCCGACAGCAGCACAATCACCATCAGCGCAATCACCGAGGAGGTCAGCAGGGATCGCATGCCCGCCGTCGATTCTTTCTTGTCTTCAATGACCAGCGTAAACCAGTCCGTACCTGCAACCGGCAGGGCGCGGACGCGTTTTACCGCCTTGTGCATGAGAATATCCGACGGCGCGCTGGCGGCAAACAGCCGTGGCAGGTCCACGCCTTCCGCCAGAGAAGTGAAGGGTTTCAGCGCCAGTTTTGCATCGGGATGCGCGATGATCGTGCCGGCACTGTCCACCAGCATGCCGAAGCTTTCCGGCGTCGGGTGAATGGTATTGACGTTATTGACCACGCTGTCCATGGAAACGTCCCCCGCCACAATCGCCTTCAGCGCGCCGTTTTCCATCACCGGCACCGCGAAAGTCACCACCAGATTGCCGGTGCCCGCATCGATGTACGGCGGGGTGACCACCGGACGTCCGGCGCTTTCGGCCTGTTTGTACCAGGGGCGGCCTGTCGGATCGTAATCGGCGGGTACGCCGGTCGGATCGGAGAATTTGGCGGTTTTATTGGCATAGCCGACGTAAACGTTGGCGAAGTTTCCCGCCGTTGCGATCTGCTTCATTACCGGTATCGGATCCGCCGTCAGCGCCACGGGTTGCAGTGAAACAATCATCTGCGTTTTGGCGCTGACCCATTCGCTGATCCCTTGCGTATGGCTTGATGTCAGCGCGTTCAGCGTGCTGTCTGTCGCCTGACTGTTGTATTTATTGGCGACGGTGTAACTGAGGAACGTATTGATAGCCAGCGAGCAAATCACAATCGAGATGCAGGCCACGATGATGCGCGAACGAAGGGTCTTAAGCATGGGCATTTCCCTGAAAGGAATCTTAAGATCTGGGTATCGACAGTAAACGGAGAAACTTGAAGCAGGTCACAAAAAACGGGCGTTTGTAGGGCGCAGCATCACCTTCCTGCTATTTCAGCGGGGAAAGCTGCCGTATTCAGAGTCATTCCCTGTCCGCGTATGCCGAAGCCATATTGTTCATCTATTTCGTGAATCACCTCTCAAAACTGATCACAAATCCGGCAGGGGATCTTGCGGCTTTTTTCGCCTGATGATAGTAATGCACTACTTTACGAAATAATGTGAAGCAGGAAAGTACATTACGAATCGATTTTAAAGGACACCCCATGTCAGAACTTAAATTTGCCACACGTCTGAACTCGTTTGCCTCGGGGGCTTATCTTTACTGGCCGGAACTGAAAGGCAAACCTTCAGTGCTGCAAATGATCGAACGTGCAGCTACGGTTAAAGGATTGACGCATCTGGACCTCAACTATCCGCAGCATATGACCGATGATATCAAGACGATGCGTCAGAAAATCGAGGAAGTCGGGCTGGCGGTTAACGGGATGCAGATGCGCTGGGATGCTCCGCAATTCAAAATCGGCGCATTCACCCACCCGGACCCTAAGATCCGCCGTCAGGCGATTGAACTCACCAAACGCGGCATCGACGCCGGGCGCGAATTCGGTGCCAGCATCATGACGTTGTGGATGGGGCAGGACGGTTTTGATTACTGCTTCCAGGCCGATTACAAAAAAATGTGGGAAGACGCGGTCGGCGCGGTGCGCGAAGTGGCGGAATATGCCCCGGACATTGACGTCAGCATTGAGTACAAACCCAACGAACCGCGGGCTTACAGCATTTTCCCGAATGCCACGACCTGCCTGCTGGCCGTTGAAGAGGCGGGTTGCAAGAACTTAGGCATTACGCTGGATTTCGCACACGTGTTATTTGCCAACGAAATTCCGGCATTTGCGGCCGCCATGGTGGCACGCCGTTCACGCCTGCTGGGGCTTGATCTCAACGACGGCTGGGGAAAACGCGACGACGGCCTGATGGTCGGCTCGGTCAACCCGCGCGCCACGCTGGAGTTTCTGCTGCAAATGAAACGCGACGGTTATAAAGGCGCGTATTACTTCGATACCTTCCCGGACGCCAGCGGTCTGGATCCGGTACGCGAAGCGGAAACCAATATCGCCACGGTGATCCGTTTACTGAAACTGTGCGAAAAACTCGAAAACAATCCGGCGCTGAATGACGCCATCAGCAGGCAGGACGCCGTTGCCTCACAGCAGATCGTCAACGACGTGATGCTGGCGCAGTAAAAGATTAATTGAATCAAAACCAGCCGGAAAGCAAAAGTACCCGCCACAGCGCTTCGCTGTGACAACCATAAAAATAACAACCGAAGGTCAGATAATGAAAAAACTCTTACTGTCTGTACTCACCTCTACACTGCTTTGCACCAGCGTTTACGCCGCAGATTTAGCGCCGTTACAGTCCGACACCGAGCCCGATCGCACTGACTGGACGCAGCTCGGCGTTAAATACGGCCCGATGCCGGCGGTAGATAAAAACCTCAAAATTGGCGGTGTGTCTAAAACGCTGACCAACGAATACTGGCGCTCGCTGGGCGAAGGCTACAAAAACGCGGCGAAGCAATACGGGTTTACCGTCGAATATCAGGCCGCCGCTAACGAAGACGATCAGCTCGGTCAGCTGTCTATCGCTGAAACGCTGATCTCGCAGGGCTTCAACGGCCTGCTGGTTTCTCCGCAAACCGATGCCAACCTGCAACCGGCGTATGAATCCGCCAAAAGCAAAGGCATCGCGGTGGTTAACGTCAACGATGCGGTTATGCCTAATGCGGAACATTACGTCGGTAATGTGCAAAAGGATAACGGCGTTCGCGTCGCCAACTGGTTTATCAAACAACATCCGCAAGGCGGGAAAGTGGCCGTCATCGAAGGGCAGCCTGGCGTATACGCCGCCGCTCAGCGTACGCGCGGCTTTAAAGAAACCCTTCAGCCCGGCGGAAAATTCACCGTGGTGGCCAGCGTGCCAGCCAACTGGAGCCGCGAGAATGCCTACAACGCTGCCGCGACCATTTTGCAACAACATCCTGATTTAATTGGTTTCTACGCCAACAATGACGGCATGGCGCTCGGGGTGGTCGAGGCGGTGGCCGCTGCCGGAAAATCCAAACAGGTCGCGGTATTTGGCACCGACGGGATTTCTGATGCCTATGCGTCGATTAAACGCGGCGAGCTGACCGGTACCGTGGACAGCTTCCCGGTGCTGACCGGTCAGGTGGCGATGGAAGTGGTGTTGCGCCTTATCAGCGGCCAGAAAATTTCCCGCGTGGTGTCTACGCCGCAGGCGTTAATCACCAAAGACAACGTTGATGCCTTCTCTACCAAAGACAACATCAAACTGCGCCAGCTGCTGGCACAGCAAAAATAAGTCAGGCGTCTGAAAACGGGTCGGGAGAGTTTATGGAACAGTACAGTTTGACGATGCGTGGCATCAGCAAAAGCTACAGCGGCGTGGCGGCGGTGCAGAATGTCGATTTCTCGGTCAGGCCGGGTGAAGTTCACGCGCTGATCGGTGAAAACGGTGCGGGGAAATCGACGTTGCTGAATATTCTGTCAGGCGTGCGTGCGGCAGATTCCGGCGAGATCCTGGTAGACGGGCAGGTGATTCAGATGAAGAACCCGCTTTCCGCCCGCCATGCCGGTATCGCGATGATCCATCAGGAGTTGCAGCACGTTCCTGAACTCTCCGTGGCCCAGAATATGTTCCTCGGGCGGCCATTAACGCGGTTCAAAGGGCTGTTTGTCGATAAGCAGGCGCAGTACAAAAGGGCGGTGTCGATCCTGCGCCGTCTTGATCCGAGCATCGATCCGGATGAGCCGATCAAAAACCTGAAAGTGTCGCAGCAGCAGATTGTCGAAATTGGCCGCGCGCTGCTGGATGAAGCCAAAATCATTGCGATGGACGAGCCGACTTCCAGCCTGACGCCCACTGAATTCGAGCGACTGGCTGAACTGATTTCGGATCTGAAATCAATGAACGTGGCGCTGATTTACGTCTCCCACAAAATGAACGAAATCTTCAAAGTCTGCGACCGCGCGACGATTTTACGAGATGGCAAACAGGTCGGCGTGGTGAATATCTGCGATGAAACGGAAGAAACCATCGTCACCAAAATGGTCGGGCGCAAAATCGAAAAAGTGCAGCATCATTCGCACGCGACGCAACGTGAAGTGCTGCGCGTCGAGGGGCTCAGCCGCGACAGCGCGGTGCGGTCGGCGAGTTTCAGCGTCAAGGCGGGGGAAGTGCTGGGTATCGCCGGGCTGGTCGGGTCAGGGCGTACCGAGTTGCTCAAACTGATCGCCGGGATCGACGCGAAAACCGGCGGCAGTATTGAGGTCGAAGGCGTTGCCGTTAAAAATCACAGCGTCAGCGCCGCGATACGCGCCGGGATCGGACTGGTGCCGGAAGATCGTAAAAAAGAAGGCATCATCAAAGAACGCGCGGTGAAAATGAACATGGCATTGCCGTCAATGGGGCGTTTCACCCGTTTCGGATTGCTGAAAAGACATCAGCTGGATCAGACCGCGCTGGAGGTCATGACCGATCTGCGCCTGCGTCCGCTGAATATTGAAAAACCTATCGGTACGCTCAGTGGCGGTAATCAGCAAAAAGTGATTATCGGACGTTGGGTGGCCGCAGATAATAAAGTGTTTCTTTTTGACGAGCCAACACGGGGAATTGATATTGGTGCCAAGTCTGAAATTTATAATTTGATCGAAAAACTGGCGCAGCAGGGAAAAGCCATTGTGGTTGTCTCCTCTGAAATGCCGGAAATTATGCGGATTTCGGACAGAGTCCTGGTGATGCGTGAAGGGAAAATCACAAAAGAACTTAACGGCGACGAGATCACGGAAGAAAATATTGCCCGTTATGCGATAAGCGATCTGAATTAAGTGTTGATAAAGTCTGTCACCTCCCTATTTATTGAAGGCCATTATTATGACGACTCAAGGTAATGTTCAGCCCAAGGTTTTTTCTTCGGCATTATTTAAATTCAACGTACGCGATGCCGGAACGCTGATTGGTTTATTAATCATTGTGATCACCTTCTCTTTTTTATCGCCGGTATTTTTTACCGTGCCTAATTTATTGAATATTTTGCAGCAGTCTTCCATCAACGGCATTATTGCGCTGGGAATGACGCTGGTGATTATTTCCGGCGGTATCGATCTCTCCGTCGGGCCAACCGCGGCGCTTTCTGCGGTGCTCGGTGCGACGCTGATGGTGTCCGGCGTGCCCATTCCGCTGGCCATTATGGCGACGCTCGGCGTCGGCGCATTGTGCGGCGTGTTCAGCGGGATGTTAGTGGCCTACGCCGGTTTGCAGCCTTTCATCGTCACCCTCGGCGGCCTGTCGTTATTCCGCGCCCTGGCGCTGATTTTCACCAACGGCAACCCGATTTTCGGCATTCCGATGGAGTTTCGCACCGTCATCAACAGCACGGTCTTCGGCGTTCCGGCACCGATTGTTATCGTCATCGCCATCGCCGCTATTTTGTGGGTGGTGATGAATAAAACCCCGCTCGGCGAATACATTCTGGCGGTGGGCGGTAACGAAGAAGCGGCGCGCGTGGCCGGTGTGCCGGTCAAAAGAACCAAGGTGACGGTGTTTGTGATCTCCGGCGTGTTAGCCTCGCTGGCTTCGCTTATCCTGATTGGCCGGCTGGGCGCTGCCGAGCCGACGATGGGGAATTTGTGGGAGCTTGACGCCATAGCCGCGGCGGCCATTGGCGGGGCTTCGCTGATGGGCGGCAAAGGCAGTGTGATCGGTACGCTGATTGGCGCGGTTATTTTGGGTTCATTACGTAATGGCCTGACACTTCTGAATATTCAGGCGTTTTATCAATTGCTTGCTACTGGCCTTATAATTATCATAGCGATGTTGATTGACCGGGCGACACGAGGCAAGTAATGAATCAGGATCCGCGAGCTATTGGTGCTCAAATTCGTATGAAATTGCCACATCTGACACCACTGGAAAGAAAAGTCGTCGAATCAATTACGTCTAAAACCGATTTTACCGAGCACACGTCTTTAAAAGAAATTGCGCTGGAAAATAATGTGTCTGAGGCGATGGTTGTAAAACTGACGAAAAAATTAAACTTTTCAGGGTTCAGAGATTTTAGAAGCAGTTTAATTTATTACAACTATTCTGAAGTGGCAAATTTACATGCTGAAATTGAACCGGGAGATTCGTCGGAGCAATTACTTGAAAAAGTATTCAGAACCTCTATTCAGGCCATCGAAGAAACATTATCGATTGTCGATATTTCTGAATTTAACCGTGCCGCTGACATTCTTTTTAAAGCCAGGCACATCGATTTATATGCCGTTGGCGGTTCTGCCGCCGTGGCACGAGATTTGTCGCACAAGCTCCTGAAAATAGGAATCAAAACGACGGTCTACGATGATGCTCATATTATGCTGATGTCAGCCGCCGTCTTATCGGACGATGATGCGGTGGTGGCGATCAGTCATTCCGGCGCGACCCGCGCGGTGAATGATCCGATCAAACTGGCGGCGCGCAACGGTGCCAAAGTTATCGCCATCACCAATTATGCCGAGTCGCCTATTGCGCGCAATGCGCATGTGGTTCTCAATTCAACCTCTCAGGGATCGCACTTGCTCGGGGAAAACGCCGCGTCGCGCATCGCCCAGTTAAATATTCTGGATGCCTTATTCGTGGCGATCGCACAGAAGGATCTGAAGACAGCGGAAAAGAACCTGATGAAAACCCAGCAGGCGGTTCAGGACCTTCGGGAATACTAGAATGGGTAAAATTTTAGTCACGGGCAGCCTCCATTACGACATCGTGATCCACGCGCATCACCGCCCTGAAAAAGGCGAGACGGTGATCGGCAGCGGCTGTTCGTACAAATTCGGCGGTAAGGGCGGCAATCAGGCCGTTTCTGCCGCGAAAGCGGGCGCACAGGTCAGTTTTGCCGGTGCGGTTGGTACGGATACGCAGGGAGAATTCCTGCGCGGCGTACTTCATGAGCACGGCGTTGATACGGCGGGTATCGCGGTCACGGACGCCGTCCCGTCCGGCATGAGCGTTGCGCTGATGGATGCCGAAGGCGATTACGGCGCGGTGGTGGTGTCCAACGCCAACAACCTGATCGACCCGGCGCAGTTCAGCCATGATGTACTGTGGCAGCAGGTGGACATGTTGCTGCTGCAAAATGAAGTGCCGGAAGCGGTCAACCTGAACGCGGCGAGAGAGGCGAAGCGGCGCGGCGTGCGCGTCTGCCTGAATGCTGCTCCGGCGCGTGAACTGTGCGCCGGGATGCGGGCTGCGGTGGATTTGCTGGTGGTCAACGGCGTTGAGGCCCGCGATCTGAGCGGCATCGTGGTGAATGATTTAGCCGGCGCCTGCGAAGCCGCGCAGTGGCTCAGTCAGCACTATCCGGCCGTGGTGGTCACCGCGGGCGAACACGGCGTTGCCTGGAGCGAAGCGGGCAACCCCAGCCAGTCGCTGCCCGCCGAAAAAATCACGCTGGTCAGTACCCACGGTGCGGGTGACTGCTTTATGGGCATGTTGTGCACCTCACTTCTGAACGGGGATACGCTGGCCGATGCTGTCGCGAAAGCCAACCGTGCAGCGGCGGAACACGTGTCACGCAAAGCCTGAGTCGTGCTTAACGGGCAGGATACATTTCCTGCCTTTTCCCTTCCCGATGAATTACGCCTCGCCATCCTGTTCAATTTTCTTCTTATCCACATGCCCGAGTGAACGCTCCGGGAAGCAGATGTCGCGCACGCGTTGCTTGAGCGGCGCCGCATCCGGGAAACCGCCGTCACGTTTACGCTCCCAGATAATCTCGTCATCGACTTTGATCTCGTAAATGCCGCCGGTGCCGGGGACCAGCGTTACCGACGCCAGATCGCTGCTGAACGAATTCAGCAGTTCCTGCGCCATCCACGCGGCGCGCAGCATCCAGTTGCACTGGGAACAGTAAGTGATGGTGATAGCAGGTAATTTTTCCATGGTTCAGACCCTTTAAGAGAATGTTTAAAAGCCGGTAACGCCCTGAAAATAGCACGATCCTACTGCCCGCTACAGACCTGCGCCAGTTGCTGCCTCAGCCACTGGTGCGCGGGAGAGAGATGCGAGCGTTCGTGCCATGCGGCGACTTTGGTAAAGCCGGGAATGTCCAGTGGCGGCGGCATCACTTCCAGCCCTGCGGCATCTCGTACCAGCCGTTCCGGCACCACGGCGATCAGATCCGTGGTCTGCAACACCGGCGGCAGCACCAGAAAACTGTTGACCGACAACACCACATTGCGTTTTTTGCCGAGCGCCCGGAGCGCGGTATCCGTCACTCCGGCAAAATTTTCGCCGCTCAGCGACACCAGCGCATGGTCGTAATGACAAAACGTCCCGAGGGAAATCGTTCCCTTGTCCAGCGCCGGGTGGCCTTTGCGCAGCGTGCAAACATAACGCTCATCGTACAAATGGCGGATATGCAGGTCGGGCGGCGTGGTTTCCGGTGTCAGCAGAGCGAGATCGACCTCACCGCGTTCCAGCCGCTCCTGAATGTTCGACGCCTCCGCCCGCTGAACCGACAGATGAATGCCCGGCGCCCGTTGCCGCAACAGAGAAAAGAACGGCACGATAATCACGCTCAGCGCGTAATCCGTGGCGGCCAGCGTAAACGTCATCTCGCATTCGGCGGGAACAAAGGCTTCCGGCTGCAACAGCGCGTCAATTTCCGCCATCACCCGTTTCACCGGTTTTGCCAGCGCCAGCGCACGTTCGGTCGGCACAATGCCGTAGCGCGCACGGACAAATAAAGGGTCATCAAAGCTTTCGCGCAGACGCGTCAACATGCTGCTCACGGCAGGCTGCGTCAGGGAAAGACGCTCAGCGGCGCGGGTCACGCTGCGCTCGTCGAGCAGTGCATCGAACGTCTTTAGCAGATTCAGATCGAGACTTTTCAGATTGCGCATGGGCAGGGCACCGATTGAGTTATAACGAAATATGATAGGCACTATAATATTTTCAGACTTCTGCTTATAGCTCTTTGACGGCACGCTGGTTGCTGAATGATCCCATCCTTCGAGGAAAATATATGTCTGCACTTTTCACGCCTTTTACATTGAAAGACGTCACCTTAAAAAACCGTATCGCCGTTCCGCCGATGTGCCAGTATTCCGCCACTGATGGCGTGCCGAACGACTGGCATCAGGTGCATTACGCGACCCTCGCCCGCGGCGGCGCAAGCCTGGTCATTGTTGAAGCGACGGCGGTGTCACCTGAAGGCCGCATCACCCCAGGGTGCCTGGGGATCTGGAACGATGAACAGGCCGCTGAACTGGCGAAAATCGCAACATCCATCAAAGCCGCAGGCGCAGTACCGGGGATCCAGATCGGTCACGCAGGCCGTAAAGCCAGCGCCAATCTGCCGTGGGAAGGGGACGACCATATTGCCGAAGGCGATCCGCGCGGCTGGGCGACGATTGCGCCTTCCGCCGTTGCATTTGGCAAACATCTGCCAAAAGTGCCGAAAGAGATGACCAAAGCCGATATCCAGCGCGTGATGGCGGATTTTGTGGCCGCGGCAAAACGTGCGCGCGATGCCGGTTTTGAATGGCTGGAACTGCATTTTGCCCACGGCTATCTGGCGCAAAGTTTCTTCTCCGTGCATTCCAACACCCGCACCGACGAATACGGCGGTGATTTCGCCGGTCGCAGCCGTTTCCTGATTGAGACTTTCGACGCCGTTAACGCCGTCTGGCCGAAAAACCTGCCTATCACCGCGCGTTTCGGCGTGATTGAATACGATGGCCGCGACGAAGAAACCCTGGCGGAATCTATCGAACTGACCCGCATTCTGCGTGAGAAAGGGCTGGATATGCTGAACGTCAGCGTCGGTTTCTCCACCTGGGAAGCGCAAATCCCGTGGGGTGCCGGTTTCCTCGCGCCGGTGTCGCGCCGCGTGCGTGCAGAAGCCGGATTGCCGGTGGCCAGCTCATGGGGCGTGGCTTCGGCGCAAATCGCCGAGCGCTGCATCAGCGAAGAAGATATGGATCTGGTGATGATTGGCCGCGCGATGCTCGCCAACCCGCATTATCCGTATGCGCTGGCGAAAGAGCTGGGCGAAGACAATCCGTCATGGGTGTTGCCTGCGCCTTACGCGCACTGGCTTGAGCGTTACAGCATTAACTGATCGCTGATTGACATCAGCGTCATTGTCGGCAGGCAGAAGTCTTCTTCTGCCTGTTTTTTTATCTGCCTTCCAGATATAAAAATAAGCCATGCTGACTATTACAAGCCATGATTTCCGTAATATCTCAGCGGTGCGTATTCTTTGTGGACACCAGCCTGCGGGCTGTTTCCCGGACATAAAGGAATCACACATGAATGCGATCAACTGGCCGCAAGGCTACCTCCCCGGCGAAGCCGATAACTTCGCGTCTAACGAAATGATCATCACCGGCCTGACTGTTGAACAACTCTGGGCACAACTCGATAACACCGCCGCCTGGCCGGAGTATTACAGCAACGCGTCGGATATTGCGTTTCACGACGGCAGCGGACCGGGGCTGAGCGACGGCGCTCGTTTTCGCTTCAGCACCTTCGGCTTTCCGGTGGAAGCGCAGGTGAATGAATACGTCCCGCCGGCCAACGGCCAGCCCGCGCGCATGGCGTGGCACGGCTGGGCAGAAGGCGACGCCGATACCCGTCTTGACGTGCATCACGCGTGGCTTATCGAAGAACTTTCCGGTGGCCGCGTACGCATCCTGACCCAGGAAACGCAGAATGGAAAACCGGCACGCGATCTCGCAGTGACGCGGCCGAATCCGATGATCAACGGCCATCAGGAATGGCTGGACGGGATGATTAAAGCGGCGCGCGGTTAAGTCGCGCGCTAAGCACCTCTTCCATGCTGTGGGGGCTGGCCGTCAGCTCCAGTTTCTGCCGGCCAGCAATTGCCCACCCTGGTTGAGATGCAGGGTGTTGCTCGTGAAAATCAGATAATGCTAAACGCCGTTCTGGCGATTCAATTCACAATGGAATAACCCGGTTATTCGACGGAAGATATTTCGAACTGCACCTGCCGGGGAATTCTAAAAGTGACGTGGCATTTTCCGATAAAATATTTTTCTTACCTGTCATGACAGCTGAAATACAAATATACATGCTGAGTGGTATTGATAGTGTAAATAATAAATCACAGATGTCTTTCAGACCCTGTAATTTCTGGCGACCGCACAGAAATTGTCTGGATTTTTTACGTTTTTTCATGATGCACTTGCTGTTTTTAAAGTGTAAAGAATTGTTTTTACTGTTTGTTTTTCCGCACCTTTCAGCAGGTATAGCGGCGAGAGCCAATAATGCTTACAAGAAAACACCACTATAGATAATTCTAATATTCACTGTAAATATTTTTATTAACTGATTCACTTGTATTTGTTATGCGGTAAATAACTAACGCGTCTTTATAACAGTTTACTTTTCACGACACAAAAGCTGTTTTCTGAATCTTCTAAAAAATGAGATTTTTACCGCTGATAAACAGAAAATTATTAGATAGCTGAATGTTACTGAAATGAATTTAATTAAAAACTAATTTATTGGCTAATGAAATTATCAGGGGAGTCATCATTAACGTCTCCCTCTGACAGGATGACGGTGCCTGCAATCCCGGCCTCTTTTCCTTTCAATCCTTTCCAAATCAACGCAAAATCTCTCCCTTAAACCAGCGATAATAAGGGATGCGGGCGTGAATTCAGGTTTGATGGTGTTACACGGCAATCACTCAGAAGCCCTGAGGGACGTGCTGATCACGTGGATGGCGGCGCATCCGCTTTCGCCGCTGGAAAATGAAGTGATTCTGGTGCAGAGCAATGGCATCAACCAGTGGCTGAAACTGGCGCTGGCGCGCGATGCGGATGACGGCGGCTGCGGCATTGCGGCGGCGCTGGACATCAAACTTCCGGCGCGTTTTTTCTGGCAGGTGTACCGCGCCGTGCTCGGCAAAGAGCAGGTGCCGGAATCTTCACCGTTCGACCGGCCATTGCTCACCTGGCGGCTGATCCGGCTGTTACCGCAATTGCTCACCGAACCGGTGTTTGCACCGCTGGCGCGTTTCTTAAAAGACGACGGCGACATGCGCAAACTGCATCAGCTGGCACAGCGTCTGGCCGATTTGTTCGATCAGTATCAGGTGTATCGCGCCGACTGGCTGGAGGACTGGGGCAACGGACTGGACGTTCTGCGTACCAGCCGCAAGGGCAGCGATCCTTTACCGGAAAACCTGCTGTGGCAGCCTCAACTGTGGCGTGCACTGCTGGCGGATGTTCCTGAAAATCAGCGTAATACCAGTCGCGCCGCGCTGCATCAGCGTTTTCTGCACCACGCCCAAACGCTTTCTGAACATCAGCGCCCGGCCGGTCTGCCTGCGCGCCTGGTCGTTTTCGGCATCTCTTCACTGCCACAGCAGTCTCTCGAAGTGCTGGCGGTGCTTGGCCGCTGGACGCACATTTTTATGTGCGTGCATAACCCGTGCGAGCACGACTGGAGCGATATCATCGCCGATAAAGATCTGCTGCGCGCCGAACGGATGCGTCAGCAGCGCAAGCCGGGTATGCCGCCGGTAATGAACGATGATGAGCTTCATCAGCATGCCCATCCGCTGCTGGCAGCGTGGGGCAAGCAGGGGCGCGATTATATCGGCCTGCTCAATGAATATGACAACCACGAATCCTATGCCTCGCAACTGGCGCCGGTGATCCCGCGTATTGATCTCTTTACCTCTAACGGCACCGACACGTTGCTGCACCAGTTGCAGGAAGATATTTTGCAACTGCGCCCGCTGGCTGAAACCAAAGGATACTGGCCGCCGCTGAATGCGCAGGACGACTCTCTGCGCTTCTACATTACCCACAGCGCCCAGCGCGAAGTGGAAGTGCTGCATGACCGTCTGCTGGCCGCGCTGGCGGCAGATCCGACGCTCAGACCGCGCGATATTATTGTGATGGTGCCGGACATCAACGGCTACGCGCCGCATATTCAGGCGGTGTTCGGCCTGACCGCGCGCAGCGACCCGCGCTACATTCCGTTCACCGTCGCCGATCAGGGGCCGCGCCAGAATAATTCTCTGCTCGGCGCGCTGGAGCGCCTGCTGAATTTGCCGCAGTCGCGGTTTGCCGTCAGTGATTTGCTGGATTTACTCGATGTGCCGTCGGTGCGTCAGCGCTTTGCCATCGAAGAAGAACAACTGCCGCTGTTGCACCGCTGGATACGCGCCGCCAACGTGCGCTGGGGGCTGCACGCCGAACAGCGTCAGAGCCTCGAACTGCCGTTATCGCCGGAGCAAAACAGCTGGTTCTTTGGCCTGCAACGGATGCTGCTGGGCTACGCAGTGGGCAGCGGCGAAGCCTGGGGGAATATCGAGCCGCTGGATGAAATCGGCGGGCTGGACGCGGCGCTGATCGGGCCGTTGTCGCATCTGCTGAGTTGCCTTGATGAAACCTGGCGTCAGCTGCGTGAGCCCGCCGCGCCGCAGGTCTGGGGTGAGCGTCTGCGCGCGATCCTTTCACAGTATTTTGCACAGGACGACGAGGGAGAGGACGGCTTCATTTTAGTCCGTCTGCACACCGAACTGGACACCTGGCTGGAAGCCTGTGAAAGCGTTGATTTACAGGCCGAACTGCCGCTTTCTGTGGTGCGCGATCACTGGCTGGCGCAGTTTGACCAGTCCGGCCTGACGCAGCCGTTCTTCGGCGGTGCGGTGACCTTTGCCACGCTGATGCCGATGCGCGCCATTCCGTTCCGCCACGTTTACCTGCTCGGCATGAACGACGGCGATTATCCGCGTAACCGCGTGCCGATGGATTTCGATCTGATGGGACGCGATTACCGCCCCGGTGACCGTTCACGTCGGGAAGATGACCGCTACCTGTTCCTCGAAGCGCTGCTTTCTGCCCGCGAACGCTTACACATCAGCTGGGTGGGGCGCAGCATTCATGACAACACCGAGCGCCCGCCGTCGGTGCTGGTGGCGCAACTGCGTGACCATCTGGCGGCAGGCTGGACGCTCAGCAGCGGCGACGAGGTGCTGCCTGCGCTGACCGTTGAACATCGTCTTCAGCCGTTCAACCGCGACTATTTTGTTAAAGACAGCGCACTGTTCAGTTATGCCCACGAATGGCGTGCCGGGCTGGAAGCGGAAGCCGCTGATGTTGCTGCACAACCGCTGCAACCTGTTGAACAGGAAGGGGCGCTGACGCTGCGCCAGCTGTCGGATTTTCTGTCGGATCCGGTGCGCAGCTTCTTCCGCCAGCGGCTGAATATCTATTTTGAGCAGGAAGATCCGGGCAGCGAAGATCAGGAACCCTTCGATGTGAACGCGCTGGAAAACTGGCGATTACAGGATGAACTGATCCGCGCGCAGAAATGGGCGCTGGAAGCCGGGGTTTCGCGGCAGGATGTTTTGCGGCAGCAGCTTGAACGCATCGAACGGCGCGGCGAGCTGGCACCGGGCGAATTTGCCAGAGTGCTGAGTGAAGATCTGGCGGAGCCGATGGATCAGCTGTTTGCCAGCTATCAGCAGGTGCTCGACGCGTGGCCGCAGGCTCTCGGCAATGAATCGCTGAGCGTTGATACCGGCGGCGTCAGTTTCTCCGACTGGCTGGGCGATCTGCGCGCCAGTGAGGGCGGTGAACGGGCGCGCGTGGTGCTGGAAAGTGGCGGCCTGATGACCAAAGAGCGCAGCTACCGCTTCGACAAACTGCTGCCGTACTGGATCGCTCATCTGGCCGGGCACCTCGACGGGCAGCCGATGCACAGCATTATTGTCAGCAAAAACGGCACCGCTGAACTGCCGCCGCTGGAGATTTCACAGGCCGAAGCGCTGTGGCAAACACTGGTGGAGACATGGCAGCAGGGGCAGTTACGTCCGCTGCCGCTGGCGGTGAAAACCGCCTTCGTCTGGCTGAAAAAAGACGGCAATGAACAGAGCGCGCCGGACAGCGATGCCTGGTTTGCCGCCCGTGACGCCTATGAAAATCACGATCCGGCTAACAAAAAATTCGGTGAGCGCGACAGCAACCCTTATCTGGCCCGCGCGTGGCCTGATTTTGCCACATTGTGGTCCGACGGCGAATTCGCCGTGCTTGCGGATCGCCTTCTGGCTCCGCTGAAAAATCATCTTTCTCGCAGTAAGAAAGGAGGAAAGGAATGACGGATCGCACCCTGCCATCGGCCCTCAATGTGCTGAATTTCCCGCTGACCGGCAGCCGCCTGATTGAAGCCAGCGCCGGTACCGGGAAAACCTTCACCATCGCCGCGCTGTACGTGCGGCTGGTGCTCGGGCACGGTGGCGATAACGCCTTCAGCCGCCCGCTGACGCCGCCCGACATTCTGGTGGTGACCTTCACCGATGCGGCCACCAAAGAGCTGCGGGATCGTATTCGTGAACGTCTGTCCAAAGCGGCGGTGTGCTTTCAGGAAGATCCGCATGAGCCGTCATCGGGCGACGAATTTCTCTTAACACTGCGTGCGGAATATACGCCGGAGCAATGGCCGGGCTGTGCCCGTAAATTGCAACTGGCGGCCGAATGGATGGATGAATCGGCGGTTTCCACCATCCATGGCTGGTGTAACCGGATGCTCGGCGAACACGCGTTCGACAGCGACAGCCTTTTTACGCAGACACTGGAAACCGATCAGAGCGAATTGCTGATGGACGTGGTGCGCGACTACTGGCGCAGCTTCTATTTCGCGCTGCCGGAGCCGGACATCCGCACCCTGCGCGGCTGGTGGCGCACGCCGGAAGCGTTACACCAGAGCGTGATGCCACTGCTGGACTATGCCGACGAACTGGGATCGGATGAACCGCCTGCGCAGGTGTGCGAAACGGTCAGTCAGCAGAAAGCCGACGAGCTGGCGGCGCTGAAACAGGGCTGGGCACAATGGACGCAGGAGCTGCGCACGATCCTCGAGGGCGCGGTGGCGGCGAAAGTGGTCGATGGCCGTAAAATTCAGGCGCGTTATTTCACGCCGTGGCTGGAAAAACTTTATACCTGGGCCACCACCGATGAAGTGATGCCGGATCTGAAAACCGGCTGGGAACGCCTGACGCCGGAAGGCCTGGCAGAGTGCTGGAAACAGGGCGAGCCACCTGCGCACCCGGCGCTGACCGCGATGGAAACCCTGAAAGCGCGTCTCGAGAGTTTGCCTGATGCGCGCAGCGGTTTGCTGAAACACGCCTGCCGCTGGATAGAAAACCGCTTTGACGCCGAGCAGCAAAAGCGTGCGCAGATGGGCTTCAACGATTTACTGACCCGCCTCGACGCCGCGCTGCACAGCGATAACGGTGAACGGCTGGCGGAGATCATTCGCACCCAGTTCCCGGTGGCGATGATCGACGAATTTCAGGACACTGATCCGCTGCAATACCGTATTTTCGATACCGTTTACCGGGTGGCAAAAAATGTACCGGAGCAGGGGCTGATCCTGATCGGCGATCCGAAACAGGCGATTTATGCGTTTCGCGGGGCCGATATTTACACCTATCTGCGGGCGCGCCGCGATACCGGCGGACGTCACTACACGCTGGCGACCAACTTCCGTTCCACCCGCGCCATGGTCGCGGCCGTGAACGAAGTGTTCCAGCTGGCGGAATCCCGGGCATCCGGCGAGGGCGCTTTTCTGTTCCGTCGTGGTGATGACAATCAGGTGCCGTTCCTGTCTGTGGAAGCCAAAGGACGCGCCGATACGCTGGTGATTGACGACGCCGAAGCTGCTGCCATGACGCTGTGGTATCCGGAAGATCAGGCGGAAGCGTTGCCGAAACTTCAGTACGTTCAGCTGATGTCTGACGGCTGTGCGACAGAAATTGTCCGTTTACTGCGTCTCGGGCAACAGGGCACCGCCGGTTTCGGCCACCCCGGAGAACCGCTGAAACCGGTCATGCCCGGCGATATCGCGGTGCTGGTGAATACCGGCCGTGAGGCCGCGGCGATCCGCATGGCGCTGTCCAAACGCGGCGTGCGCAGCGTCTATCTGTCAGATAAAGAATCGATTTTCCAGAGCGCGCAGGCAGGCGAATTGCAGTTCTGGCTGGCGGCCTGTGCCGCGCCGGAAAACGATCGTCTGCTGCGTGCCGCCCTGGGGACGCCTTCGCTCAATCTCAGTTGGGAAGCGCTGGATCGTCTGAATCAGGATGAAAATGAGTGGGAACGCTATGTCCGGCAGTTTCAGGAGTACCGTACCTGCTGGCGCAAACAGGGCATTTTACCGATGCTGCGCCGCCTGATGTGGGAGTTCGACGTGCCGCGCCGCCTGCTCGGGCGCGGTGATGAGCGGGCGCTGACCGATTTGCTGCATCTTTCAGAACTGCTGCAACAGGCGAGTGTGCAGCTCGACGGCGAACATGCGCTGATCCGCTATCTGGCGGAGCAGTGTCAGGATGAACATCAGGGCGGCGACGCACGTAAATTGCGTCTGGAAAGTGATGCCGAACTGGTGAAAGTGGTGACGGTGCATAAATCCAAAGGTCTGGAATATCCGCTGGTCTTCCTGCCGTTTGCCTGCGCATTCCGCGCGGTGAAAAAACAGGATTCACCGCTCAAATGGCATACGCCGGAAGGCGAACTGGAAGTGGCGTTAAGCGCCAGTGAAGACGAGCTGGCGCTGGCTGACCGTGAACGGCTGGGGGAAGATCTGCGTAAGTTTTACGTGGCGCTGACCCGCTCGCGTTACGCGCTGTGGCTGGGCATGGCACCGCTGAAAGAGTTTGAAAAGAGCGCGCCGGGTTATCTTTTTAACGGCGGCGAGGCGATCGATGCTGCCGCGTTGCCGGGCCGTTTGCAGGCGCTGGAAACCGACACTCTGCGCGCATGGCCGCTGCCGGTCCCTGACGGTGCCGTGTTTCGTGCGCAGCAGGCGCTGCCTGCGCTGGGGCCGCGCCCGCCGTTGCGGACGCAGAAAGCACCGCGCTGGTGGGTGTCGAGTTTCTCGGGTCTGCAAATCGCACCTGCCGGAACCTATATCGTCTCAGACGGGGTAACACACGAGCCGCAGGCGCAGGCCGAAAGCGCCGCACAGGACACCTATTTTGAAAATAAGATCTCCGAAAGCCTCGGGCTGGCCGATCTGCGACTGACAGACGCATTATCGCAGCCGATGACCGGCGCGGATTTGTATGCGTTTCCGCGCGGCCCGGCGCCGGGTAATTTCCTGCATGGTTTACTGGAGTGGGCGGGGGATGAAGGCTTTGCTGCGCTGGCGGCTGAACCGGAGAAAATCGCCGATCAGATTGGCCGTCGCTGTCAGAGCCGCGGCTGGGAGAAATGGATCCCCGCGCTGACCGGCTGGCTGACCGCGCTGCTGACGCAGCCTTTACCGCTGCCCGATGGTGGGGCGTTTACGCTGGCCGGTTTGCCGCCGTATCAGGTGGAGATGGAGTTCTGGTTCTCCCTGACGCAGGTACCGACCCGTCGCCTGGACAAACTGGTTCAGCACTACACGCTCGGCGGGGCAGAACGCGCGCCACTGCTGGCGGAAGATCTTAACGGCATGCTGAAGGGCTTTATCGATCTGGTGTTCGAACACGACGGGCGTTATTACGTGCTGGATTACAAATCAAACTGGCTGGGCGCTGATGCCAGCGGCTATGACCAGACGGCCATGACGCAGTCGATGCGGGATCACCGCTACGATCTGCAATTCACGCTGTACCTTTTCGCCCTGCATCGTTTGCTGAAATCACGTCTGCCGGATTACGACTACGACCGGCACATCGGCGGTGCGGTGTATGTCTTCCTGCGCGGCAGCCATGCGCCGGGCAACGGGGTCTGCGTTCAGCGGCCGGATAAAGCGTTAATGGAAGAACTCGACATGCTGTTTAGTGGCAATCAGGAGAAAAGCGCATGAAAATCAACAGCCATGAAGATATCGCGCACCTGCTGGCAAGCTGGGTGGCATGCGGCTGGCTGCGTGAGCTGGATCGTGCGCTGGTGACGTTTCTGGCGAAACAGGTGCCCGATGCGCATCCGCTGTTATTGCTGGCCACCGCGCTGACCAGCTATCAGCTCGGACGCGGCCACGTTTGTCTGGATTTACAGGCCACGCTGGCGGACAGCGCCTTTTCACTTTCCCTGCCGCCGGATGGCGATCACGCCGACGGCGCGGTGATCCGCCCCTCAGCGGTGCTGGATAATCTCACGCTCCGTCAATGGATGGATGCGCTGGTGCAGCCGCAACTGGTCGGCAACGGTGCGGGCAATACGCCGCTGGTGCTGGCCGGCCACCGGTTATATCTGCGCCGCTACTGGCAGTACGAACAGAACGTGCGCGGAGCGATTGAACAACGGCTGGCGCGCAGTCAGCCGCAGGCGTTGCCGGTGGACTCCCTGCGCACTGCGCTGGACGCGCTGTTCCCGGCGAAGCGCAATGCCGGGCACGTTAACTGGCAGAAACTGGCCTGTGCGCTGGCGGCGGGAAGTGCATTCAGCATTATCACCGGCGGCCCCGGCACCGGCAAAACCACCACCGTCGTCCGCCTTCTGGCGTTGCTGCAAACGCTGGCACTGGAAGACCGGGGCCAGCCGATGCGTATCCGGCTGGCCGCCCCGACCGGTAAAGCGGCGGCACGGCTGAATGAGTCGATTGCGGGGGCGGTTTCGAAGCTGGAACTCGGCGGGCTCGGCAACGGCGAGGCGGTGCGTGAAAGCATTAATACGGAAGTGGTGACGTTGCACCGCTTGCTGGGCAGCCGCCCGGACACGCGGCATTTCCGCCATCATCAGGGCAATCCGCTGATGCTGGACGTGCTGGTGGTGGATGAAGCCTCGATGGTCGATCTGGAAATGATGGCGGCACTGCTGGCGGCGTTGCCGGAGAGCGCACGCCTGATCCTGCTCGGTGATAAAGATCAGCTGGCGTCGGTGGAAGCGGGCGCGTTGCTCAGTGAACTCTGTCAGCGCGCCAGGGGTGGCCATTATCTGCCGCAAACCCGTGACTGGCTGCAAAGCGTGACCGGCGAGCAGATCCCCGATGCGCTGGTGGATCCGCAAGGTACGGCGATCGATCAGGCCGTGGTGATGCTGCGCCACAGCTACCGTTTTGATGCGCAAAGCGGTATCGGTCAGTTGGCGGAAGCGGTAAACGACGGGGATGTGAAAGCCCTTAAACAGGTCTGGAAGCACGGCTACGCTGACCTGGCGCAGCTGACATTGAGTGCCGACGATGATGCGGCGTTGCGCGACTGGGTGATCAACGGTGCGGCGGGGCAGTTTCCTGCGACAGAAAGCCGCGAGGGCATTTCGCCGCCAGCCGGTTATCGGCATTATCTGACGGTGGTGAATAATGAGCGACCGGCTGTGGATGAACCGCCGGAATCCTTCAACCGCTGGGCCACAAAAGTGTTGCTGGCCTACAGTCAGTTTCAGTTGTTGTGTGCTTTACGCGGCGGGCGCTGGGGCGTTGAAGGGTTGAATCTGCGCATTGCGGAATTACTGTATAAAGAGAAACTGATCCCGGCGTCGGTGGGCTGGTATCCGGGGCGTCCGGTGCTGGTGACGCGCAACGATTACGGCCAGCGGCTGATGAACGGCGACATCGGCATTACGTTGCCTTACCCGCAAACGCTGGCGGAGGGGACGACGGTATGGGGGATGCGCGTGGCATTTTTGTCCGGAGACGGTACGCAAAGTATCCGCTGGGTGATGCCTGGCCGGTTACAGGCGGTGGAAACCGTATTCGCCATGACGGTGCACAAATCGCAGGGTTCTGAATTTACCCACACCGCGTTGCTGTTGCCGGAGAATCTCAGCCCGATCCTCACGCGGGAGCTGATTTACACCGGGATCACCCGTGCGCGTCACTGGTTCAGTCTGGGGTGTGTCGGAGGTGTCAATGCGGTGCTGCCGGAAGCGGTACAGCGCAGGGTGCTGAGAGCCAGCGGATTGATCGAAACGGTGTGATCAGTATTCGTATTGCGGTGTTTTGAGGGTTTTGACCGCTGCCCGCGTTTTGGAAGCGGGCACTTTGGTCGCTTTCAGCGGGTCACCGGCAACAAACTCAAGCGTCGGGGAATAGTAAAACGGCAGCCAGCCGCCATAGCCATTCTCCCACTCCCAGCGAACCGGGCAGGGCCAGAGAATGTCTTCGTACATAATGTAATAGGTCCATCGCCCGTGAGGGCGGCGTGGTTTGGGGGTCTTCATATGGGCGTCAACTTAACTCAAAATAGTATCGCTAACAATAAAAGCTCAACCCCAAATCATGGCCGCCCAGCGGAGTAACAGCAGGCCGCCGCAAATGCACAACAGCACGACGACCATCTTCCAGTGTTTACTCATCATCCTTTTTGTGACCATCGGAGCCTCCCTGTATTGAGCCCGTGTTAACTGGTGATTTGCCGGTCAATGTAGTGGACCACGTGTTCCTTTAATTCGGGAACTGACTGGTCGGCGAGCCACTCAAAAGCCACCAGTAGTAAGGTTGTCAGGGTGAGTACAGTCAAAATTATAGCGGCTTTTTTATGGGCTTCCATCGTCTCATCGTCTTTGCATTGCCTGTTTTTTACTCTATCAGAAAGAGCTGCGTCTGAGGAACTTTCAGGCATTTGGTTCTGAAAGGGTTTAGGAAATTATACCCTTTCAGACAAAGTGAAACTTTGATCCTATCCCTTCGTGAGCGGATCCGCGCAAATGAGTGCATGCCGGCTGCCCGGTTTAAAGCCGTGTTGCCGTGCGCGCCACGCGATGCCCAGACCGGCCAGCAGCAGCAGAACCATTACCCACGGGAAAACATCAATACCGGTTGTGTTGAGCAGAATGCCACCCGATAAACCGCCACCGGCAATCGCCAGGTTCCATGACACGACCACCAGCGATTGCGCGATATCGCCCTGTTCTCCGGTGGCATCCGCGATGGCGGTTTGCAGTAACGTTGCCGCGCCACCGAACGTCAGCCCCCAGACCAGAACGCACAGCGTGACCATGAACGGGGAATGGCTGTCCAGCGCCAGCCCTACAGAAATCAGGGCGAACAGCGCCAGGCTGGTCAGCAGGGTGTGCCTGAGACGTTTATCCACCAGCATGCCGGTGATGCCAATTCCCGCCAGCGCGCCAATGCCGAACACCAGCAGGATCTGATCAGCCCGTCCGGCCAGACCGGAGAGTTTCAGGAACGGCACGATATAGGTGTAAAGCAGGTTGTGCGTCAGCATCCACAGAAGGATCACGGCCAGTATGCTGCGCACGCCGGGCATCATTATGACATGGCGCAGCGACTGCTGTTCCCCGGCAGCCTGCCCCGGATAATCCGGCACTTTACGCATCACCCACACCACCAGCAGCAGCGTGAGGGCGGACATGACCCCGAATGCCGTCCGCCAGCCGAGCAGGGTGCCCATCCACGTCCCCAGCGGTACGCCAATCGACAGCGCCACCGGTGCGCCCAGCATGGCCACCGATAGCGCTCGTCCCTGCTGGTGCACCGGCACCATACGCCGTGCATAGCCCGCCAGTAATCCCCACGCCAGACCTGCCGCGGCACCGGCCATCCAGCGGGCAAACAGCGTCAGCATGAAGTTTGTCGATATTGTCGTGATGGTGTTAAACACCAGAAAACCGAGGATCGCGGTCAGTAACGCGGTGCGGCGGTTCCAGCCGCGCGTCATCGCCGCAAGCGGGATCACCGCCATCAGAGATCCGGCGGCATAAAGCGTGATCAGCTGCCCGGCCATCGCCTGCGAAATATCAAGGCCGGCAGAAATTTGGGGCAATAAACCGGCGGGCAGGGTTTCAGTCATGATCCCGATGAAACCGGTCATCGCCATCGCCAGTAAAGCCGAAAGCGGCAGGGGGGATTTCAGTGCAGTGGAATTCATGGAGTCTCTCAGTGACGGAAAAGGTGAAATCACGATAGAGAATTCCTCAGTGCGGAAAAAGTAGGGTACATTTCCAGTGTATGCGGACTCTGTTGTCCGTAATCGGAGGTGGCAGTGGAAAGTCTGAGTAGCCTTAATGTGTTTGTGCACGTTGCTGAAACCCGAAGCTTCGTGGCCGCCGGGAGGATATTAGGGGTATCGGCGTCGGCGGTGGGTAAAAGCATCGCCCGGATGGAAACCAAGCTGAACGTCCGCCTGTTTCACCGCAGCACGCGCAGCGTCACGCTCACGGCGGAAGGTGCGCTGTTTCTTGAGCGCAGCCGCCGGATTGTCGCCGAGCTTGAAGCGGCGGAAAGTGAGTTATCTCAGTTGTCAGAAAGTCCTCGTGGCAGGCTGCGTCTGAGTTTGCCGCAGGTGAGTACGCTGTTGTTGCCGGTGCTGGGGGAATTTATGCGCCGCTATCCTGACATCGAACTGGATTTAGATTTTACCGATCGTATCGTTGATGTGGTGGAAGAAGGGTTTGATGCCGTGGTGCGTACCGGGCAGATGGCCGATTCACGGCTTTCGATGCGAAAACTCGGCACATTTCATCATCTGCTGGTCGGCGCTCCGGCCTATTTTGCCGCGCACGGCGTGCCGGGCGAACCGCAGGACTTGCTGAATCACCGTTGTCTGCATTTCCGGTTTCCCAACAGCGGAAAGCTCGAGCAGTGGCCATTCCCTGCGCATCAGGATCTGACGCTGCCGGTATCGATGGTTTGCAATAACATCGAAACGCGCCAGTGTTTTGCTTTGCAGGGGTTGGGTATTGCGTGTTTGCCGGATTTTAGCATCCGTAAGGAATTGGCATGTGGACAGCTGGTGACGGTGCTGGATCAGTACGTTAAACGCAGTGCAGACTTCTTCATTTTATGGCCATCGGGCGGCTATATGACGCCAAAGTTGCGGGTGTTAATCGATTTTCTCAGCGAACGGGTATTTCCGGAAAGCCCTGAACTGGCGCTGATGTGTCCCAACTAAGCGGGCGGAGAAGCGTGGGGGAAAATCAAAAGGCCCAAGTTTGCGTTGAGCCCTGACTGTGCATGGGGAATTAACGGCTTCCCGGCAACAGAGATTCGGTGCATTTGAAGACGTCTTCGCGGAATTTGCGTGAGGCCTCATCCAGATCGGTCTGATTGGCGACGTCTGCACGGTTGGCTTCCAGCGCCTGATTCACGGCGACGGTGAAAGCATTTTCCTGGCTGGCGTTCAGCACGTTACCCACGCTGCCGAACAGCAGACGCATGGCGGAAATTTGAACCAGAAGTTCACGGTTTACGCGTTCAAGCTGATCCACACGTTTGGCAAGAATTTCGTCACTCATAGGTGTCTCCTTAGTTAATTGCCGCACACCATAACAAAAGCGTCGCCATGAAAAAACCGCCTTTCGGCGGTCAGGGTGCACGAATGCGGGTTTAGCGTACCATTTGCTGCATCTGGCGGCTGTATTCCATCAGTTGCGCATTGAGCGGCACCAGCTGCTGCTGAATCGCGTTGTATTTATCGAGCTGTTTTTGGGTAGAAAACTGCAGGCGGTTACCGGTAATGGTGACGTTTTTGCCCTGGCTTTTGATGAAGTCGGCTTTTTCCACGATGAGATTCAGCACCTTCGGCAGTAAATCAAACACCTGTTCAGTGATTTCAGAAGGTTTCACCACGGTTTTATCGTAGGCCTGATCGTAAAGCTTTTTCAGGTCATCCGGCTGTTTCAGCGCACTGTGCTGGGTATCGGCCTGCGTTCTCAGCGTGATGATTTTTTCTTTCCAGTTCAGGCTGCTGTCGGCCATTTTCTTTAAATCATCGCGTTGCTCGACCAGCGCGTTGACGCTGTTCACGCTGTTCATTCCGGCAAATACCGGCACCAGTGAGGAGTTCAGCTCGGTATTCATCTGGTGATGGAAGCCGGTGATGATCGCGTAATCTTTGCTGTATTCACCGAACTGTTTTTTCTCTTCTTCCGTCAGTTGCGGGACGGCCAGCACCTGTTTATCCAGAATGCGCGACTGGAGGAAATCCATAAACGCTTTGCGCTGTGCGGGTTCTTTGTCGCCGCAGCCGCTGACGGCAAAAATCATCATCAGCAGCATAAAAGGCATCAGAAATGCGCGGTGAAAGTGAGAGGTTTTGGTGGCGTAATGCATGGATTCCTTGCTCCTTTTGCTCCATATTCAGAAGATTAACCTTAGCGTAAAAAGATGAAATTTTAACTAGAAAGCCGCGCTTATCTTGGTTAACGTCCCTGAGTTAACGGATAACTGCCTCTTCAGGAAATGTATGACTTTGAACGATAAGCCATTTTTAGTTCCCCGCACGCTCGGCCTGCTGGCAATAATGATCCTCGCCGGGTGTACCTCGAATAAGAAAGAAGAGGCGCCGCTGAAAAACCCGCAGGACACCAGGGCGGATATCGTTCGGCTTATGCCTTCCGGCGCCCCGGATAAGAAAGGCTGGGCAACGGACATCACGGCGGCATTTTCAGCGCAGGGCATCCCGGCAACGACCGACAATATTTGCTCCGTGCTGGCCGTGGCGCAGCAGGAATCCAATTTCAACGCGGACGCGCCGGTGCCGGGGCTCGGAAAAATTGCGTGGAAAGAAATCGACCGCCGCGCTGACGCGGTTCACGTGCCGAATTTCCTGGTGCACACCGCGTTGTTGTTGAAATCTCCTGACGGCAAGTCTTACAGCGAGCGGCTGGATAAGGTGAAAACCGAAAAACAACTCAGCGCGATTTTCGATGATTTTATCAATATGGTGCCGATGGGGCAGAAGTTGTTTGGCAATCTGAATCCGGTGCATACCGGCGGGCCGATGCAGGTCAGCATTGCGTTTGCTGAGCAAAATGCCAAAGGCTATCCGTATAAAGTCGATGGCTCCATTCGTAATGAGGTGTTCAGCCGTCGCGGCGGTGTCTATTTCGGCGTGAAGCATTTGCTGGGCTACCCGGCGAATTATTCTCAGCCGCTTTACCGTTTTGCCGATTTCAATGCGGGCTGGTACGCCAGCCGCAATGCGGCGTTCCAGAGTGCGGTCAGTAAGGCCTCGGGCATTCCGCTGGCGCTGGACGGGGATCTGATCAATTACGGCACCGATAAACCGGGCAGCACGGAGCTGGCGGTGCGCACGCTAAGCAAACGTCTGGATCTCAGCCAGTCTGCCATCCGCAAGGCGCTGGAGAAGGGGGATCAGCCTGAGTTTGAGGACACGAAGCTGTACAAGCAGGTGTTTGCGCTGGCAGATAAAACCACCGGCAAGCGTCAGCCGCGCGAAATCCTGCCGGGGATTACGCTGGAAAGTCCAAAAATTACCCGCACGCTGACCACGGCGTGGTTTGCAAAACGGGTAGACGGACGCCGCGCCGAGTGCGTCCGCCGGGCATCTGCACGCTGAAGAACGCGAAGTGAGCCTGAGGAATCGTCTTAAAACCTGTTTTAACCGGCAGGTTTTATTCTTTTATTTTCGGGCTACAGCCACCGCCCTTCGTGGCCTGCGGGTTATTTGCCGCGGAAATATAATCCGCATCAATTGAAATGCGATGAAATAAAGGCTTGCTTAATAAATCCTGCTGTGTGTAAATAGCGTCAACGGTTTGTGGTTAAGACCTATTTATGTAAGACATTTTAGTAAAGCAGTTCCTGGTTCAAGTGATATAGCAAATCCTTTCTCCGACGAATTTCCTTCTCTGATGCATCCATAAGTATTTCAAATAAAAACAGACCTATATTGCCCTATGGCATCATAAAATAAAAACGAAGAAGGTATTTCCTATGTCTAATAAAATGACTGGTTTAGTAAAATGGTTTGACGCTGGTAAAGGTTTCGGTTTCATTTCTCCTGCAGACGGCAGCAAAGACGTGTTCGTACACTTCTCTGCAATCCAGAGCAATGATTTCAAAACCCTGGACGAAGGTCAGAACGTTGAGTTCACCATCGAACAAGGCCAGAAAGGCCCTTCAGCGGGTAACGTTGTCGTTCTGTAATGTCGCCTGATATTGAAGGCAAATCACCTGCAATAGCGAAGATGGGGTAAACCCGGAGCAGACAGGAATCATTGTTTCAATATCGACATGCTGAACCACAAAAATAAACCCTGGCCAAGGCCGGGGTTTATTATTTATAAGCTTCCAGAATTATTTCGGGAGCCACAACAGAAAAGCCGGTTTTCTTTATTTATCGGATTTTGCGTTAATCAACGATAAATAAATATGTCAGTCGTTTTTTCTGTTGTGACCAGGCCATGCTCAGGCTGCGTAATGTTGGAGTGTACGATGGACGCTTACGCCATAATATGACGGCCGGGAAAGCACCGGCAAATCCCCTTTCTCCTTTGGCTGGCTCTGCGTTAGCCGCCATCATTGACGTCAGTGACATCCCTTTCGTCATGCTTCGGGCAAAAAAAAGCCCGCACGCGGCGGGCAAAATAACAGGGTTCTACAGGGGTATTACACAGGGACATCACACAACATTTGATGGATTTAAGATACCAAACGCTGTGTATGGTTTTGTCATCACCGGGTAAGGTTACTCCAGCAGATGTAAGCCTTATTTGTCTGCGTAATAACCAATGACCTGGTCGATTTTCGCATCCGCTAACGCAATTCCCTTCTGTATCAATGATTCTGAACCTATGCTGGCCAGCAGAATGACCACTGCAACAACCATTAATCCCTTGTAAGTCATGTTTTTCTCTCAGTGAGTGTGATGTTCATACGGGGTTTTGTTGCAGGCATTATGTGGCGATACCTGATGTATCACCACGTTTCCTTTCTCAGGGCAGGGGAGAAAGCGTTACAGCGCCATGTGCCCGACGCCAAAATAAGTCACCAGACCAATGATAACCAGCAACACGATGGCTGCGGCGGTGTAGAGGATGATGCGTTTGGGGCTGTAAAAAGCCATAGGTATGTCCTCATCGAAAAATAGTGTTCTGCAACGGGCGTTACAAAATCTCCATCATCAGCGCCATCACGTAGCCAATCGCTACGGAACCGCCTGCCATCATTAACCAAAAAGCTGTTGCTTTCATTTCACGCTCCTTGTGCCGGGACGGCGTGCCCCGGTCATCGATTTCAACGCCTGATTATAACAAACCTGTAAATCATAGGAATAATGACATACTTTGATTTTAAGCCGTTGATCGGAAGAAATTTAACCGGAAATTGTGAAGCTCCTCGCTAATCCTCCCAAAAGGTCATTCCCTCTTTTAAAATTGACTGTGCTTATGCACATCACTCAATTCATTGATAATATGAATTAATCCACCGCGGCTGTCTTTGCTGACGATCAAACATTGGGCGAGTGCACAATGGCAATTCATCCCGTTCGCTTTTTAATGAGTGTTGCAGTTGCTCATTATTTCAACGCTAAGGGAACCTCATGAACGGTCATGAAAATAAAGCGGTAAGAAGTGCAAACCGCAAATTCTTTGTCCGCACCATTCCGATGCTCATCCTGATGCTGATCATTAACCAGATTGATCGCACCAATGTCGGATTCATCAAACACAGTCTGGAAACGGACGTCGGCATCAGCACCGCCGCCTTCGGTTTTGGCGCGGGTTTGTTCTTTGTCGGTTACGCGCTGTTCGAAATCCCCAGCAATATGCTGATGGACAAGTACGGCGCACGCGTCTGGCTGACCCGCATTATGATCACCTGGGGCGCCGTGGTTTTTGCCATGGGCTTTGTGACGACGCCGATGCAGTTTTACGTGCTGCGCTTTTTACTGGGCGTGGCTGAAGCCGGTTTCTTCCCTGGGATCCTGTTCTATTTTCGTAAATGGGTACCGAACGTGTACCGCGGACGCGCCACGGCGCTGATCCTGACCGGATCGGCGGCGGCGTACTTGTTATCCGGCCCTGTGACCGGCGGATTGCTGGAACTGCATGATTTCATGGGATTGCCGGGCTGGCAGTGGGTGCTGTTTATTGAAGGTGCGCTGTCGGTGCTGGTCGGGATCGTGGCGGCATTCTTCCTGGTTTCCAAACCGGAAGAAGCCAAATGGCTGACCGCCGCGGAGAAAGAGGCGCTGAGCACCGCGCTGACCGAAGAGGCCAGTTCGCGTGATGTGAACACTCAGGGCCAGTCACGCTGGAAGTTGATCACTGACGGTAAAATGGCCTACCTCTGTTTTCTGTTTTTCGTGATGTGCATGACCGGTTACACGCTGGTGTTCTGGCAGCCGGAAATTATTGGCCGGATCCCGGGCCTGTCGCCGTTACAGATCGGTTTGCTCAACTCCGTGCCGTGGATTTGCGCCATTATCGCTATCAATATTCTCGGGCGTGTCAGTGACCGTTTCCGCGGCAATCGTGAAACCATTCTGGCGCTGGCGCTGATTGTTGCCGCCATCGGCACCTGTTTGTGTACCCTCGGTGGCCCGTGGTTTGGTCTGTTTGCGCTGTGCGTGGTGTGTGTCGGCACCAAATCCAGTGCGGTATTGTTCTGGCCTATCCCGCAAAGTCAGTTGCCGTCTTCCATCGTTGCGCCGGGCATAGCGTTGATCAATTCGCTGGGTAATCTGGGCGGATTCTTCGCACCGGCGGTCTTTGGTTATCTGCAACAAACTACCGGCAGCACGACGTCGGGGTTGTATATCCTCAGCGGCATTTCCGTGTTTGCCGCTATCACGCTGTTCTTCACCAAAACTCACCGCACGCCAACTCAACCTGACTATCACGCCCCGCAGGGACTGGAGCAAAAACGCCATGTCTGATACGCCAACAATTGTCGAAATGCAGGTCATCCCGGTTGCCGGTCACGACAGCATGCTGCTGAACATCGCCGGTGCCCACCATTGCTATTTCACCCGTATTCTTCTGGTGCTCAAAGACAGCGTCGGGCATACCGGTGTGGGGGAATCGCCCGCGACGGGAGTGGTGCTGAAAATCCTTAACGACGCGATCCCGCATATCGTCGGCCAGGAAATTGGCAAAATGAATCAGCTGGTCAGTGATTTGCACAAACGCGATCTTGACGAGCACACCCGGCCTGCCCCGGTTCTGCCGGGCTTCCGGCCATGGGATCTCGAGCGGCATCACAATGCCGTGGCGGTGCTGGAAACGGCGCTGCTGGATCTGATGGGGCAACATCTCGGCCAACCCGTGGCCCAGCTGCTCGGCCCCGGCAAACAGCGTGATGAAGTGCCGGTGCTGGGGTATCTGTTTTATATCGCCGATCGGCAGAAAACAGATTTAGCCTATCTGGAAGGGAAAGCGCAGGCGGGGCAACACCCGTGGTATCACCTGCGGCATCAGGAAGCCATGACGCACGAGAAAGTTGTGCAACTGGCTGAGGCCGCGCAGGACAAATACGGTTTCAGGGATTTCAAACTCAAAGGCGGCGTTCAGGCGGGAGAAATCGAAATCGACACGGTCAGGGCGCTGAAACAGCGCTTCCCGCAGGCGCGGATAACCGTTGACCCGAACGCCTCGTGGTCGCTGGATCAGGCGATTTCGCTGTGCAAAGGCATGCACGGAATTTTGTCTTACGTTGAAGATCCGTGCGGCGCGGAGCAGGGTTTTTCCGGGCGGGAAACGCTGGCGGAATTCAGGCGCGCTACCGGTTTGCCGGTCGCCACCAATATGATTGCCAATGACTGGCGGCAGATGAGCCATGCGCTGCAACTGAACGCGATAGATATCCCGCTGGCCGATCCCCATTACTGGTCGATGCGCGGGGCAAATACCATCGGGACGTTATGCAATGCGTGGGGACTGACGCTCGGTTGTCACTCGAATAATCATTTCGACGTATCGCTGGCGATGCTGGCGCATCTCGGTGCGGCAGCGCCGGGGGAGATTACGCCGTTTGATACGCACTGGATCTGGCAGGAAGGACAGCATCTGACTAAAAATCCGCTGCAAATCAAAGACGGAAAACTGGCGCTGAACGATCTGCCGGGGCTGGGTGTGGAGCTGGATATGGATGCCGTCGGCATTGCCCATCAGCGCTACAATAACCTGACGCAAAAAGACCGCGATGATGCGATCGCCATGCAATATCTGATACAGGGATGGAAGTTCGACGGCAAGCGCGCCACGCTGGTGCGCTGATTTTTCTGCCTTAATTCAGGTAGTCGCCTGCGGAGGTCAGTTTGCTGTGGGCGCTGGCATCAAGAGATGTTGCGGGCTGGGTGCTGCTTTCGCTGGCTTTGCGGCTCAGTTCGGCGGCAACTTCCTGCGCGCTGGAAGGGTAAGCGACGGCAAAGCTATTAAATGCGGTGAGGCTGAGCATCAGGCTGAAAAGAGCGAGGGTAGTGCGTTTCATTTACGGGTGTCCGGTGTATTCACATTTGGTCATAAGATTTGTGTGAGTCAGTCACTGAACGGATATGCTTTACTCATAAGAAACGGGAGCGAATTACGCTCCCGTTCATCATTTATTCTGCGCTCAAGTGCTGCCTTACACGTGCTGGAGCGTATTATGACCTGCTTCTGATTTATTCGGTAAGCGAATCGTGGCAGAAAGAACCAATGATACGATCAATAATGCGGTGATGATGCTGAAGGTCACCGCGAAGCCGCCGAACAGGGAAGCCACCAGCGAAGCGAAGATGCTGCCGATACCAAAGCCCAGATAAAGCAGACCGTAATTTTTGGTCATGTTGTTCAGCCCGAAGAAGTCGCTGACCAGTGACGGATACACGGTGATGGTACCGCCGAAGCTGAAGGCCACGCAGGCCACAGAGATAAAGAACATGGTTTCGTTCATGTGGGTGAACAGCATCATGCTCATACCGGCCAGAGATACGACCTGTGCGATGGAGATAACGCGGATACGCTGCATTTTGTCAGACAGCACACCCAGCACCAGACGGCCACTCAGGTTGGCAATCGCAATCACGGTGACGGCATTCGCGGCAGTCAGCGCATCCAGTTTTACCAGGCTCTGCCCGATATCTTTCGCTACGCCAATCACATACAAACCACTCATGCAGGCCGTCAGGAACATCAGCGCCAGCATCCAGTATTGCGGTGCGCGAACGGCTTCTGCCAGCGTAAATTCACGGCTGTCCTTGCTGTTATCGTTAAGCGAGTTTTCTTCGCGGGTCACGTCGGCTGTTTCTTGTTTCGGCGCATCTTTCATCATCAGCGCACCGGAAATCACCATCACCATCGCAACGCCACCCCAGATCATAAAGGTGTTTTGCAGACCTTCCGTCGCCAGCAGGTGGCCGCAGACAAATTTGAACAGCAGGCTGCCCAGACCGTAGGCGCCGATAGCGCAGGCGGAAATCATCCCCTTACGCTCAGGGAACCATTTCACGCAGTTAGACAGCGTCAGCAAATAACCCGCACCATCCGCCAGACCGACCAGCACACCGGCGCTGATGTACAACATGATCACGTTATCGGAATGAGCAGTCAGGAAGAACCCGGCTGCCATCAGCACGCCTGCGGCGATGGTGACGTTACGCACACCGAAACGCTCCTGAAGTTTGCCGGCCACGGAAGAGGAGAGCGCCAGACACAGGCTGAGGATCCCGAAGGTCAGCGCGATGCGGCTGACCGGTTCGCCCAGTTTTTCAGAAAGCTGACCGTTGAACAGGCTCCAGGTATACACAGAACCCAGCGCAAGTTGAGTCAGAATGGTACCGGCCAGAGTCAGCCAGCGGGTACGGTTGTAGTTCGGCATGCCAGATTTGTCACTCATAATGGGTTCTCCCGAGCGAAGTAGATTCAATTAACTGTGGCTATGATAATCCTCGCGTATATATGCGGTTCATTTGCGGCGTGAGATGCATGAGTTGCGGAATGAAATGCATTGCTGGCGGTATGAGTCGCCATTTTCGGGCCAAAAACGCCTCAAAATTGGACTTAAAACGCCTCTGCAGCCCTTGCGGGGCGCGGGTTTTAGTTGATCTGGATCACTAATCCGGCGATTAGTTTTTTCATGAACGATGCCACATTTTGTCCCGAAGGCTTTTTTGTGACGTGGGAGCGATCAGCATGATTACGGAAGGTTCTTTTCTGCGCAAAACGGGCGGCCGCATTTATTTTTGACGATGTCATTTTTTCAAGGTTTTAGTCCCTGTTGCGAGGTTACACTTCCGGCGTGCATGAGGACGTATGCACGTGGTCGTTGACGTGTGTCAACGGATTGATATACTACAGCAACAGGAGGCCAATGAAGGCACACCCTAATAAACATATTCACGCGGCCATTGAATATGCGATATCTAAAGGCTGGCATTTTGTCGCTGGCGGCGGCAGTTCTCACTGCTTTGGTCGGATCCGGTGCGGAATTTCTGCTCATCGTGAACATATGATGAGCATCTGGTCCACTCCCCGTAATCCGGAAAACCATGCTGCACAAATTATCAGGAAAGTAGATCATTGCTTGATTGATGAGACATAACACCAGGGCGGGAAACCGCCTTTTTGTCATACCTGAATAAGGAGGTTCTTTGCCACTTTATAACTTCACGCTGACACTTTCCGGGGTGACGTCGGATACGGAAAATCTCGAAGATGCGCTTTTTGCGAGCGGTTGCGACGATGCTCTGATCGCTTTTTATGGCACCTCGGTATATCTGGAATTTGACCGGGACAGTGCTTCTTTCGCCAGCGCAATCATGACCGCGATCCGTGACATTGAATCAGCGGGTCTGAATGCCCGCGTTGAGTCGGTCGATTCGGCATTAGTCGGACTCAGCGATATTGCCGGGCTGGCCGGTCTGACCCGGCAATCGGTCGCGTTATTGAAAGATGGCGCAAGAGGGCCGCGTAATTTCCCGAATCCTGTCCAGCGGCTCAAAGGTAATTCCCCACTCTGGCGCTGGAAGGATGTGGCGGACTGGATGGTGAGGCAAGGGCGGCTGACAACGGACGATGCGATGGTTGAAAACGCGGCAATACTGGAAAACATTAATCTGGCACTGCAATTGCGCTCTGTTCCTGAGCCCCAACAGGTCAGTCAGTTTGCGCACCTTCTTAAGCACCAGGAAGACATCACCACGTTTTCCTTTTGACCTACAACACTTCGGCATTCAGTGCGGCATTGATTGCAGCCGCCACGCCGGTCGGGTTTTCCCACATCATGGAATGACCGGCCTGCGGGACGATCGCGGTATGAATGCCGTGCTGCGGCAGCACGGCGACATCCGGCTCCGGGAGTGAAAACTCACCAAACAGTACGGTTGCCGGCATGCTTAGCTGGTAAAGCTGTTCGCGCCACGACACTGCTTCGCCTTCCACCAGCCCGACGGCCTGACGGTGAATCGCTCTGGGTGAGGCAATCCCCATACAGCCCGCCCAGATGTGATTATTGCCGCGAACCGCGACGTCAATCAGACGCGCGTGCCCGCTGCGCAGATACTCTTCTTCCGTATATTCAGCGACCGAACGGCTAAACACGCCGCCTCCCGCATCCAGATTGGGTTCGGCGACGATCAGCCGCTGAATAAGATCTGGCCGCTGCACCGCCACCATAATCGCAATGCTGCCGCCCATGCTGTGGCCGATCAAATTCACCTGCGGTACGCCAAGGCTTTCCAGCCAGGCAATGACGCAATCAGCGTGGGATTGCAGGCTGTAACTGAAATCATCAGGTTTATCGCTGTAGCCTGAACCGGCAAAATCAAGCAGGAGAGAGCGGCGTGGTCGCAGTGAGGCATCGGTCGCCACGCGGGGAAAGTCGCAGGAAGCCGCACACCCCAGGCCGTGTAAAAACACCAGCGGCACGCCCAGCCCTGACAATTCGTGGAAACGCAGATAAAAGTCCGCACCGGGTACTTTGAAAGATTTCATCTCAATCCTTTCTTAACGGCATAAGTGCAATCTGCGGATTATAAGCAGGATTTTTCTCAATGACTGTATAAAAAACGAGTGATCGGACGGGCTGTCATTCCAGACATTATTTTTAAGAAGTAATTTGGCTTAATACATTCGACTTGTGAGTATTTTTGGCAAGCCCTTCCCACCGGGCGGGCAAGTGATAGCATGGCGCTCTTACTCATTTTAGGGATTTTTCTGATGGTCAGGTTAGGAGGTTGTGTAGCGGTGATGTTGGCGCTGGCGTCATTTTCTGCATCGGCTGTTACGCAGTATCAATGTGTTTTAACGCATCATACCCAGGCAGAAGATGGCAGCGATGTGTCGGAAGTCGTCAATAAAAATGCAGCAGTTTATGATGCGGGCAATACGTTCAGTTTTTCGCCGGACGGCAGCAAGCTTATCACCAGCCCGGAACTGACCGATATTATCGGTAAGGATAATCAGCCGATGAAAGCGGGCGCTCAGGATAACCTGATGTATATCCACACAAAAGACAGCTTTGTGGTGGCGACACAAACCGAGGGTTACGTTTACGGCGATTGTAAGCTTAACACCGCCCGCTGACGGATGGCCTGTTTCGAGCCCTTGCCTTGTGTTAACTCGAAGTCGTCAGGCCATCATCGCGCAATATCCTTTTCGTTAATAAATAGAAACACTCCTGCTACTTCATTAGCACACTTCTTATAGTCGCCTGTTTCTCTACGGGCTATCCTTGCGCACTTTTCCAGACCCCACTCTTTTTTATTTCGCCCGCTTTAAGAAGCAGACAATAAAGGTATTTGCCCGCTTATGGCCTTACTTAACGACGAAATTCGCGACCACACCGCCGAGTCCGTCCTTTTCGTCCGCCGCGCCGTGATTGCTTTTATGGTCGTGTTTCTGTTGTCCGCCGTTCTGGTGCTGAATCTGTATCATTTACAGGTGGAGATGCACGATTTTTACCAGACCCGATCGAATCAGAATGACATTAAAATGTTGCCGATCGCCCCAAGCCGCGGGCTTATCATGGATCGCAATGGCGTCATCCTGGCGCAAAATATCACGTTATATCAGTTGCAGATGATCCCCGGAAAAGTCCCGGATTTACAGGCCACGCTGAACGCGCTTAAGCCGATTGTCGATCTAACGCAGGACGATCTCGACAGCTTTCATGATGCGATGATCCACGGACGTCGCTTTGCACAAATCCCGCTAAAACTGGCGCTGACCGATATCGAAGTCGCCCGCTTCTCCGTCAACCAGTTCAAATTTCCCGGCGTCTCGATCAGTACCTATCAGCAGCGCCGCTATCCGTATGGCGCCGAACTGGCACACGTGGTCGGGTATGTGTCGAAAATTAATGATAAAGATGAAAAACGTCTCGACGCTGAAGGCTTGTCAGAAAACTACGCCGCAGATCATGATATTGGTAAGCAGGGCGTTGAAAAGTATTACGAAAATATTTTGCATGGCCGTACCGGTTATCAGGAAGTGGAAGTGGATAACCACGGGCATGTGGTGCGTTTGCTGAAAGAAGTGCCGCCACAGGCCGGGCAAAATATCTACCTGACCTTAGATCTCGGCTTGCAGCAATACATCGAGAAAGTGCTCAAAGGCCAGCGGGCGGCGGTGGTGGTAATGGATCCCCGTGACGGCGGGATCAAGGCGATGGTATCCAGCCCGAGTTACGATCCGAATCCGTTCGTGAACGGCATCTCCAGCAAGCAATACAGTGCGCTGCTGAAAAACCCGGATCTGCCGCTGATTAACCGCGTGACCCAGGGGCTTTATCCACCGGCCTCGACGGTAAAACCTTTCATGGCGACGTCGGCGTTGTTTGAAGGCGTGATCACCCCGCAGACCACCTTCTTCGGTGCGCCGACCTGGACGCTGCCGGGCACCCAGCGCCATTACCGTGACTGGCTGAAAACCGGCCACGGGATGCTCAACGTCACCAAAGCTATCGAGGAATCTGCGGATACCTTCTTCTATCAGGTGGCGTTTGAAATGGGCATCGACCGCATTCATACCTGGCTGAGTAAATTCGGTTACGGTAAATCCACCGGCATCGATCTGGATGAGCAGTACAACGGCGTGTTGCCAAGCCGTGAATGGAAGTTGAAGGTGCACAAGAAGGGCTGGTATCAGGGCGATACGGTTTCTGTGGGCATCGGGCAGGGCTACTGGGTGGCGACGCCTATTCAGATGGTGCGTGCATTGAGTGCGCTGGTGAATAACGGCAAGCTGGAGACGCCGCATCTGCTGTACTCGTCAAAAAGTGGCAAAGTGATTACGCCGTATAAGATGCCGCCGACGCAGCAAATTGCCGATCCGAAATCTCCGATCTGGGGGATCGTCAAAAACGGTATGTTCGGCATGGCGAATCTGCCAAACGGCACCGGCTACAAACTTTTCCATACGGCGCCTTATCAGATAGCGGCGAAATCCGGGACATCTCAGGTGTTCAGCCTGCGTGAGAACCAGACTTATAACGCCAAAATGACGCCGGTACGGTTGCGTGATCATATCTTCTACACCGCTTTTGCTCCGTACAAACATCCGTCCGTGGTGATGGCGCTGATCCTTGAAAACGGCGGCGGCGATGGCGTGATTGCCGGGCCGACGGCGCGTGCGATTCTGGATCATATCTTTATCCCGCAGCAGGCCACCCAGTGCGATCCGGCGAAAGCCGATAATCCGATAGACTGCGAACAGCCGGTGCCGGTTCCAAATTCGCTCGGTTTTAGTGAGCATTAATTGGATATTGCGTGTTATTTCTTACCCCATTTGCCCGCTGGTAGTACCAAACGGCAGTTCACTCGGCACCTTGTGCCTGATTGACGTCAAGCCGCGCGATATGGACGCCGATGAGCGTCAGTTGCTGCGCGATTTAGCCAGAATGGCCGAGCAGGAAATCGGGGCGTTGCAAATGGCGACCATGGATGAACTGACGCTGGTGGCTAATCGTCGTGGTTTCGAAGTGCAAGCGCAGCAAACGCTGAATGCCTGTCAGCGTTTGGGATTACCCGCCACGATGCTCTTCTTCGATTTGAATGATTTTAAAGAGATTAACGATAAATTCGGGCACGCCGAAGGTGACCGCGCGCTGACCGTTTTCGCCGGCATTCTCAGCGGATTATTGCGCGAAACGGACGTGGTGGGGCGGCTCGGCGGGGATGAGTTTGTCGCGCTGCTCACCAACGTCAGCCATCTCGAAGCCACTGAAATCATGCAGCGCCTGCACGAAGCCGTGGTCGGATGGAATCTTCAGGAACAGCGCGGATACAACATTAAATTCAGCGTCGGGCAGATCGAATATAACCCGCATAAACATGACTCCGTTCACAGCCTGCTGGCGGACTCCGATCAGGCGATGTACAGCCATAAACAACTGAACAAGCGGGCTGCTTTCAATCATTAATGCGTCTGTGTCATAAAATGACGACAAACCGGTAAAGGCCTGTCGTCATTTAACGACATTTATACTGCTGTTTTTAAAGTGATTTAATTATCAGGCAGGTTTTTGTTGGGCAATGGCGACACTGTGACTGTTTTTTCAACGGCTTATTCGGGCTTTGCCCCGCGTAAATCACGTGCTGAAAAAATAAAACGTAGCCTATTCAATGCTATAAAAATGTTATTTTAATGTTGGCATGCATTGTGCTAGTATCCTGTCAGTTGCTCATTCACCTGATTATGATTGGCTCACGCGAAAGCGTTGATATGCTCATAATGCCCGAATGACGCCAAAGAAACGGTGCCTATCGTTCACCAGACCGATAATCGTTGCGCAAGCACGTTATCAAGCATCGAACGACACGTTGAGTGAGGCACCACCTCTTCCGGTTTGCTGAACGCCTGCAAAAGGCGTTCAGCAATACCTCCCTCTGAAAACGTCCTGTTTCACCCCTTTCGCGCTAAACCCCTGTTGCTTTGCTGTCGCACTGGCTGTTCAAACCGTTGTCAGCTAGCATGACGTCATCTGTTGAAAATGAGATGAATGCGTTGAAAAGAGGACGTTTATTCCCCGGCTCGTTACGTCAGCTGGTATTGATGGCTTTCCTGCTGGTGCTGCTGCCTTTACTGGTGCTGGCCTATCAGGCCTATGACAGCCTCGATCAGCTCAGCCGTCAGGCAGCGCGCATTAACCGCACCACGCTGAGCGACGCCCGCCGCAGCGAAGCGATGTCCAGCATCGCGCTGGAGATGGAGCGCAGTTACCGTCAGTATTGCGTCCTCGACGATCCCACTCTTTCCCGCCTTTATCAGAATCAACATAAACAATATTCCCAGATGCTGGATGCCCATGCTTCGGTGCTGCCGGATTTACGTTATTACCAGACGCTGCGCACGTTACTGACCCAGCTCACTACGCTGACCTGCCACAATAACGCCCCGGATGCTGACTCTTCTGCACGCCTGGAAAACTTCTCCCGCACGAATGCCGAAATGGTTCAGGCCACCCGTGAAGTGGTCTTTTCACGCGGCCAGCAGTTGCAGCGAGCTATCGCCGAACGTGGCCAGTTTTTCGGCTGGCAGGCGCTGGTTCTTTTCCTGCTTAGTGGTGCGCTGGTGCTGCTGTTTACCCGCATGATCATCGGTCCGGTTAAGGGCGTTGAGCGCATGATCAACCGGCTGGGCGAGGGGCGAAATCTGGGGGATGTCACACGCTTCAAAGGCCCGCGGGAAATCCGGTCACTGGTACAACGCATCGTCTGGCTGAGCGAGCGTCTGGCCTGGCTGGAATCGCAGCGTCATGAATTCCTCCGCCATATTTCTCATGAGCTGAAAACGCCCCTCGCCAGTATGCGCGAAGGCACCGAACTGCTGGCCGATGAAGTCGCCGGGCCTTTAACGCCGGATCAAAAAGAAGTGGTGGCGATCCTCAATAACAGCAGCCGCCATTTGCAAACGCTGATCGAACAACTGCTCGATTACAACCGTAAACTGGCCGATGCACCGACGCTCAGCGTGGCGGTTGATCTTAATGCGCTGGTGGCCGACGTGGTCGCGGCGAACTCTCTTCCTGCGCGTGCGAAGAAAATTCGCAGCGAAGTCCACATCGATGCGCCACAGTGTCTGGCTGAGCCGACGTTGCTGCGTCGCGTGCTGGATAATCTCTACTCCAATGCGGTGCACTACGGGGCTGAATCCGGTACTATTTGGGTCCGCAGCAGGCCGGGAGAAGGGCGGGTGATTATCGAAGTGGCGAACTCCGGCGCGCCGATCCCCGATGCCGAACGTGCGATGATTTTTGAACCTTTTTATCAGGGTAGCCAGCAGAGAAAAGGGGCTGTAAAAGGCAGCGGTCTGGGATTAAGCATTGCTCAGGACTGTATTCGCCGCATGCATGGAGAGCTGCAACTGGTTGCCGTTGAGGATGCGGACGTTTGTTTCCGTATCGAATTGCCCCTGACGGCTGAGAAGAATTAATAATGATGATATTTGCTGGCTGGTGCGCCCTATGAGCGCATTAACCTCACTGTTGAAATGTGCCGCTGCGCGCGTGCGCAGCGTGCTGAGCCGCCGGATATTTTTACTCGGCGCGCCGCTGGTGCTGATGGGCTGTGTGCCGCACACCGCCGATAACCGCTATTATCAGCAAGTCTCCGATCAGATCGTTCCGGAGAGTAAAGTCACCGATTTTCGTATTGCGCCCTGTGAAACCCTGTGGGCGCTGGACGATGACGATGCGCTGACCAATTCCCTTTACTGGCTGCGTGCGATGGATTGTGCCGATCGCATGAATGATGCGCAGGCGCGTTTTCAGGCGCAGCAGATCCCCGCCACCCGCTGGGATCAGGTCTTCAAACAAAGCATTCTGTTATCCGGTGCCGATCCGGATCAAACCCAGCGCCGCGCGTTATTAAATAAAGTCAGCCAGTATCGCGGGCAGATGCCCGGCTCGATCCGTCCGCTGGTGCAGTTGTGGCGTGAGCGCCAGAATCTGCAGGTGACGCTGGGGGATGAAAAAGCCCGCAACCTTCGCCAGCAGGCGGTCGGCCAGGAAAAACTTCAGGCGATGACCGCTCAGCAACAGGTGCTGGAAGACAGCCTGGCGGATACGCGCCGTAAACTGGAGAACCTGACCGATATCGAACGTCAGCTCTCCTCGCGCAAACAAATTCAGGGTGATTTACCGGATAACGATCCGGCCACACCGGCAAAATCTAACGCTGACTCCTCTGTCAAACCGGCTGAAACCTACACGCCGCCAAAAGGGCTGAACGCAAAATGACGCTACGCAAAGCCGCCAGTTTATTGCTGGTTGATGACGATCCCAGCCTGTTAAAACTGCTGGGGATGCGCCTGACCAGCGAAGGTTTTCGTGTCACCACCGCGGAAAGCGGAGCTGAGGCGCTGCGCGTCCTGCACCGCGAACGTATTGACCTGGTGCTGAGCGATTTACGCATGGATGAAATGGACGGCATGGCGCTGTTCGCCGAGATCCAAAAATTTCAGCCTGGCATGCCGGTGATCATTCTCACCGCGCACGGCTCGATCCCCGATGCGGTCGCCGCCACCCAGCAGGGCGTCTTTGGATTCCTGACCAAGCCGGTTGACCGCGATGCGTTGTATAAAGCCATTGATGAAGCACTGGCGCAGTCCAGCCCGTCGGTTGACGAAAGCTGGCGTGAGGCAATCGTCACACGCAGCCCGATCATGCTGCGTCTGCTCGAGCAGGCCAATATGGTCGCGCAGTCTGACGTCAGTGTGCTGATCAACGGCCAGAGCGGCACCGGTAAAGAAGTGCTGGCGCAGGCTATCCACGGGGCCAGCCCGCGCGGTAAGAAAGCCTTTATTGCCATAAACTGTGGCGCACTGCCGGAGCAGTTGCTGGAATCAGAACTGTTTGGTCATGCCAAAGGGGCCTTTACCGGCGCGGTGAGCAGCCGTGAAGGGTTATTCCAGGCCGCCACCGGCGGGACATTATTTCTCGATGAAATCGGCGACATGCCGTTGTCATTGCAGGTGAAATTGCTGCGCGTGTTGCAGGAACGCAAGGTGCGCCCGCTGGGCAGCAATCACGATATTGACGTGGATGTGCGGATCATTTCCGCCACGCACCGGGATTTGCCGAAAGCGATGGAGAAGGGCGAGTTTCGCGAAGACTTGTTCTACCGGCTGAACGTCGTGGGGTTGAAATTACCGACGCTGAGTGAAAGGGCGGAGGATATCCCGCTGCTCGCCAACCATTTGCTGCGCATTTCTGCACTGCGGCACAAACCTTTTGTGCGCAGTTTTTCCACCGATGCGCTGAAAGGCCTGATGGCGGCCAGCTGGCCGGGCAATGTGCGTCAGCTGGTCAACGTGATCGAACAATGCGTGGCGCTGACCTCGGCGCCGGTGATCAGCGAAGCGCTGGTCCGGCAGGCGCTGGAAGGTGAAAACACCGCGCTGCCCACCTTTGCGGATGCGCGTAACCAGTTCGAACTGAATTATCTGCGTAAGCTTTTGCAAATCACGAAAGGCAACGTCACTCAGGCGGCACGCATTGCCGGACGTAACCGCACCGAGTTTTATAAGTTGCTGTCCCGCCACGAGCTGGAAGCCACCGATTTTAAAGAGTAACGGGAATTTACTTTCAGAGGCTTGAGGTACATTCCTGCCGCTGAACTATGATACCTTTAGCGCCTTCGCGTGCCGCGCGCACCCGAAGCCAGACTGTGAACCATGCTGCCGCTCAGGAAGGCGGAGAGCAAACGAATGATTATAAGGGTCCGCCATGAAAAAGATTGATGCGATTATCAAGCCATTCAAACTCGACGACGTCCGTGAAGCGCTGGCAGAAGTCGGGATTACCGGGATGACCGTGACCGAAGTGAAAGGGTTTGGCCGTCAGAAAGGTCACACCGAGCTGTACCGTGGTGCGGAATACATGGTCGATTTCCTGCCAAAAGTAAAAATAGAAATTGTCGTGGCGGATGACATCGTGGATACCTGCGTGGAAACCATCATGACCACTGCGCAGACCGGTAAAATCGGCGACGGTAAAATCTTTGTGTTCGACGTGGCGCGCGTCGTGCGTATCCGTACCGGCGAGCAGGACGAAGAAGCCATTTAATTCCCGGTTGCGGCGAAAAACGAAAAGGCTGATATCTCATCAGCCTTTTTGCATTTCTGGTCTGTCTGCTTTAAATCACTTTATGCGGGCCGAAGCATTCGTAATGAATGTTGGCTTCACGGATGTTCATCGCCAGCAGCTGTTTCGCCGCAAACTGCATAAAACCGACCGGGCCGCACAGGTAGAAATGCATCGCCGGAGCGCTCAGCTGTGTACTGACGCTGCTCAGATTCATCAGCCCTTCATACTGATAATCCTCACCCGGTAAATCATTCGCCTGTGGCTGGTTATACCAGACATGGCTTTCCAGCTGCGGCAGGTTTTTCTGTGCGCCTTTTACCTCTGAGGCAAACGCATGTACCGCACCGTTTTCAGCCGCGTGCAGCCACTGCACCGGCGCGTGATGTCCGCGCGCTGCCAGCGTGTTGAGCATGCCTAACATCGGCGTCTGACCGACACCGGCAGAAATCAGCGCAACCGGCGTGGTATCGCTGATATCCATAAAGAAATCGCCGTGCGGGGCCGCCAGATGGATGATGTCGCCCGGCAGCGCAAAATTATGCAGGAAGTTAGACACGGCGCCTTCCCCTTCGCGTTTCACCGCAATCCGGTAGGTTTTGCCGTTCGGTGCCTGCGTCAGGGAATACTGACGGATTTCCTGATTTTCCAGTGACGCGTCGCGGATATACACCGCCAGATACTGCCCCGGCTGAAAGTCAGCGACCGGTTTGCCATCGACAGGTTCGAGCAGGAAGGACGTGATCAGTTCGCTCTGCGGCTGTTTTTCGGCGATGCGGAATTCACGCGTGCCACGCCAGCCACCGGTTTTTTCTGCGCTGTCCTGATAAATCTCCGCTTCACGGTTGATAAACACGTTCGCCAGTACGCCATAGGCTTTGCCCCAGGCATCCAGCACTTCCTGACCCGGACTGAACATTTCATCCAGCGTTGCCAGCAGGTGTGCGCCGACAATGTTGTATTGCTCAGGCTGAATGGTGAAACTGGTGTGTTTTTGCGCGATGCGTTCCACCGCGGGCAGCAGCGCCGCCAGATTCTCGATATTGGCTGCGTAAGCGCAGATGGCATCAAACAGCGCCTGACGCTGATCGCCGTTGCGCTGGTTGCTCATATTGAAGATGTCTTTGAGTTCGGGATTGTGTTCGAACATGCGGTCGTAGAAGTGTGCGGTCAGTTTCGGGCCGGTTGCCGCCAGTAATGGAATAGTGGATTTAACGGTCGCGATAGTGGCTGAATCAAGCATAGTGAACTCCGTGTCTTCGTCGATTTCATTAAACATGCATTTTAAATGCATCTTATATAAACCCACAATTTTTGTAAACACCCACTAAAGGGGTAAGGGCTTTACGTCAGGTGCCCAGGTCACAAAGCTGAAATATAGACATGTTCAGATGAATATTTATCCCTTGATTCCGGGCAGGGGTTCTTAGATCAAAGCCTTGCTGTATCTGGAGCCAATCGTTTGCCTAAAAACCTTAAACTGACCCTATCCGAAGGCCGCTTAAACATTTACACTGTGGCGCAGAACCCCGAGGGGCGTTTATTTTTAGTTTGTTGAGTCAGGAGATGCGGATGTTAAAGCGTGAAATGAACATTGCCGATTATGATGCTGAGCTGTGGGCAGCAATGGAAAAAGAAGTTGTTCGTCAGGAAGAACATATCGAGCTGATTGCGTCAGAAAACTACACCAGCCCGCGTGTCATGCAGGCTCAGGGTTCGCAACTGACCAACAAATATGCCGAAGGCTACCCGGGCAAACGTTATTACGGTGGTTGTGAGTACGTCGACATCGTTGAACAACTGGCTATCGACCGTGCAAAAGAATTGTTCGGTGCAGATTTCGCCAACGTTCAGCCACATTCCGGCTCACAGGCAAACTTCGCGGTGTATACCGCACTGCTGCAACCAGGCGACACCATTCTGGGGATGAACCTCGGCCATGGTGGTCACCTGACTCACGGTTCACCGGTTAACCTGTCCGGCAAACTGTACAACGTGGTGCCTTACGGCATCGACGAAAGCGGCGACATCGACTATGACGACGTAAAACGTCAGGCCGAACTGCACAAACCAAAAATGATCATCGGCGGCTTCTCAGCTTTCTCCGGTATCGTTGACTGGGCAAAAATGCGTGAAATCGCAGACAGCGTGGGCGCATACTTCTTCGTTGATATGGCACACGTTGCCGGTCTGATTGCGGCGGGCGTTTACCCTAACCCGGTTCCACACGCGCACATCGTCACCACCACCACGCACAAAACGCTGGCTGGCCCACGCGGCGGTCTGATTCTGGCGAAAGGCGGCGACGAAGAGTTCTACAAAAAACTGAACTCCGCGGTATTCCCTGGTGGCCAGGGCGGCCCGCTGATGCACGTGATTGCCGGTAAAGCGGTCGCACTGAAAGAAGCGATGGAACCTGAGTTTAAAGTTTACCAGCAGCAAGTGGCTAAAAATGCCCAGGCGATGGTGGCTGTGGTTCTGGAACGCGGCTATAAAGTGGTGTCCGGCGGCACGCACAATCACCTGTTCCTGATGGATCTGGTTGAGAAAAACCTGACCGGTAAAGAAGCCGATGCTGCACTGGGTCGCGCTAACATCACCGTGAACAAAAACAGCGTACCTAACGATCCGAAGAGCCCGTTTGTGACTTCTGGCGTGCGTATCGGTACTCCGGCTATTACCCGTCGCGGCTTTAAAGAAGCTGAAGCGCGTGAACTGGCTGGCTGGATCTGTGACGTGCTGGACAACGTGAACGACGAAGCCACTATCGAACGCGTGAAAAACAAAGTCCTTGATATCTGCGCACGCTTCCCGGTTTACGCGTAATATTCGTGAAGCCGTAAAGCTGCTAAAACCCGCTCCGGCGGGTTTTTTTATACCTATGAATCAGAATTTGTGAGCTGGCAGACATTCTTTTGTGATGAAGAGGTTTGCGGATTGCTAGCGATTGTGAGCTCTGTCAAAGTATTGGCCTCACACCGGAGGATCTATGGAATTGCGTTCCACACGCTGGCTGGCACTCAGTTATTTCACCTATTTTTTCAGTTACGGTATTTTTCTTCCCTTCTGGGGGTTGTGGCTCAAGGGCGAGGGCATTTCATCCGAAAATATTGGCCTGCTGCTCGGCGCCGGGTTAGTGGCGCGATTCCTTGGCACGCTGATCATCTCCCCATCAATTAAAGATCCCTCTCATCTGGTCACCGGGCTGCGCATTCTGGCGCTGCTTACGCTGGCCTTCGCGGTTGGCTTCTGGTTTGGCAATGGCTGGGCGTGGCTGATGATCAACATCGCCGGTTTCAGTCTGTTCTTTGGCCCGCTGGTACCGCTGACCGATGCGATGGCGGGCACACTGCAACGTCAGATCAATATGGATTACGGCAAGGTACGCGTCTGGGGTTCCATTGCGTTTGTGATTGGTTCAGCGCTGACCGGCAAGCTGGTTGAAGTGTACGGGCATAACGCGATCCTCTACACACTGACCGCAGGTGTGGCGGCCATGCTGCTGGGAATGTTGCTGCGTCCGAGTGTGAAACCGGTGGGCGAACCGCGTCAAAGCGGTGCACCGACCATCTCCTGGAAAGCGTTGCTGGGCGAAAAGCCGGTGTGGCGCTTCCTGCTGTGCGTCACGCTGTTGCAGGGTGCACATGCGGCGTACTACGGTTTCAGCGCCATTTACTGGCAGGATGTCGGGTATTCTTCCACGACCATTGGTTATCTCTGGTCGCTGGGTGTGGTGGCGGAAGTGCTGGTCTTCACCTTCAGCAAACAGCTGTTCAGCCGCTGGTCGGCGCGTGATTTACTGCTGCTTTCCGCCGTCTGTGGCGTGGTGCGCTGGGCAATGATGGGGGCGTTCACCGCGCTGCCGTGGCTTATCGTGGTTCAGATCTTGCACTGCGGCACCTTCACGGTGTGTCATCTGGCGGGCATGCGCTTTATCGCGGCGCGTCCGCGTGATCAGGTCATTCGCCTGCAATCGGTGTATTCCGCACTGGCGATGGGGGGCGGCGTGGCGGTGATGACCATGGTGTCCGGCTTCCTGTTCGAACATCTCCACGCGGGCCTGTTCTGGGTGATGGCACTGCTGGCGGTACCGGCGATTTTCCTGCGTCCGCAGGTCGCGCCGTCAGCACCGGCAACGCGCTAAGGCGCCTCGAGCAGCGAGCGGATACGTTTTCGCTGCTCTTTCGCCAGTGGCAGTTGGGTGTGGATCACCAGCGGATCGGCATCGGTGCTGCGGGTGGCGTAGGGGGTGACAATCATCGCCACGCCGCTCGGCGCACCAAATTTGTAGAAATCCGTCAGCGTCTGATATTTGATGTTCAGCGGCAGCAGCGTTGCTTCACGGATTTGCTGCTCGACCGCTTCTTCCAGCTGCGGATTGTCGTGGGTCAGCAGCAGAATTTGTTTTTCCTGCAAGGCATTTCCCTGCATCAGCCATGCGCCGAACGTGATTGCCACCAGCCCGATTTCATCTTCGGAAAGCTGGATCAGATATTCGTGCTCAAAGCCTTCCAGCGCTTCGCGCGTTGTCCGCACCAGGCGCGGATACATGCGGTTCACTTCTTCCTGCATTAAATTGTCGATACCAATGCCGAAATGACAGCGTTCGATCGCCGGCCCGAGATGCGCGAACAGCTGACCGACCAGCCCTTCGTAGCTGCTGAATTTCATTCCGGCGACTTCCTGAAAACGTCCCACCAGACTTTCGATGTGCAGCAGTAAACGCTGATCTTCGGTAGAGCCTGAGCTCTGATAACTGTGGGTTTTCAACATCCGCAACATTAGCGTGAAAAATTCGCACTCACCGTCATCCAGCAGACCGTTACTCAGCGTTTGCAGCTGCATAAACAGCTCGCGCGCTGCCGTGTATTCGGCTTTCTCACGCAACCAGCGACGCTGTTGTTCGGTGAAACGCAGCCCGGAGGAGGGGGCGTTTTTCCATGCGCCGTTCTGCCATAAACAATATTGAAGGCAGATGCGCATCAGCTTGCCGTCGTGCTCGCTCAGCCCTTTTGGCAGCAGCGAGGAGCAGTCTTCAATCATCATTCCCAGAATGTCAGTCCTCAGCGCCGCCTTCGGGCAGGGCTGACTTTCGAAAGCAATGTGTAACCAGGGAAGAAAATAGCGGGGCACGAAATCGGGGGAAATACGTAATGTGCGGCGCAAACCGTGAAACAAACATAAGCGCTGGGCAAGCGTATCGCCTTCAATGCGGCACTCTTTTTCACTGTATTGCATGACATCCAGATGATGGATCCGCTGAATTTCGCAGGTCACTTCTGCCAGATCGTCCCAGGTGGTGCGCAGGTCAACACGGTTGATTTCACTGATGATTTCCAGTTGCACAGCCGTCAGCGGCGCGTACAGCATCAGCAACACGTGGCAGCGACGTTGCGAAGCGGAAAGCGCAGGAGTGGGTTGTGTTTCCAGAGTCATATCACCTTCTGTAATGGTGCCACATGAAATTATTAGTCAAGCATAGCAAACCGCCTGCCCGCGGCAGGGCATGGCTGGCGGGTTTTACTCCGGCTTACAACTCAGATCACAGATATTTTTGACGACCGCCTAAATGCACAGCAAAATACTGTTACTTAGTAACAATATAATGGCGCCTGATATGGAAATGACGTTACACCAGGCCCGGAACCGGCCTTTCTCCCGTTATGCCAAATGGCTGGGCACTGCGCTGTTCTGCCTGCCCGCAACGGTGCTGGCGCACCCGCACAGTTTTATCGATATGCAGACGACGCTGGTGGCGAATGAAACCTCGCTGACCGGGCTGAAAATGGTCTGGACGATGGATGAAATCACCTCAGCAGATTTGCTGTATGACGCGCAGAACGCCAAACCGGGTTCCGATATCTGGAAGAAACTCGCCGCCGAAGTGATGGCGCGGGTGCTCAGCCAGCACTACTTCACCAATTTCTACCGTGAAGGAAAACCGGTGAAATATCTGGATTTACCCAGCGAATATCAGCTTTCCCGCAAGGGCGATCAGGCGGTGTTGGAATTCGTTCTGCCGCTGGCAAAACCGCAACTGCTGGAGGGCAAACCCATGGAGTTTTCAACGTTCGATCCCTCGTACTTTGTCGATATGACCTATAAAGACAACGCTGCGCTGCATCTGCCTCCGTCGCTTGAAAAGCGCTGCACGCTGGCGCTGTTTACGCCGAAACCGGATGCTTCACTGCAAAACTACGCGCTGTCTCTCGATAAGGCCGATGCCCCGCCGGAAGATATGGATCTCGGGCAGCAATTTGCACAAAAGGTCACGCTGGAATGTCATTAATCTCAACGCCGTCGAAAACTCTCTTATGGCGTGATCTCTGGCCGCTGGCCATTTTCCTCATTTTGCTGGCGGGCGGCGGTGTGCTGCTGATGCACTACTGGCCGCGCATTTTGCTGAGCAGCATTATCTGGCAGCGGGAACTGCATCAGGAACTGGCCGGTCTGCTGCGTCAGGTGAAAGAAAATCCGATGCAGTCGGGCATGACGCTGGCAGGCTTCAGCCTTGTTTACGGGGTGATCCACGCCATCGGACCGGGGCACGGGAAAATCGTCATCACCACTTACCTGGCGACGCACTCCTCACGGCTTAAAAGCAGCCTGAAACTGACTTTTGCGTCGGCGATCGTGCAGGGGCTGGTGGCAATTTTGCTGGTCAGCGTAGTGCTTGGCGTGCTGCAACTCTCTTCGCGTCAGCTGCATCAGAGCAGTTTCTGGATGGAGCGGGGGAGCTTTATTCTGGTGATGCTGCTGGGGCTTTTGCTCTGCTGGCGCGCGCTAAAACGCGTGTGGCAGACGATCAAAAGTTTGCGCCCGGCACCGGCAATGCACATCCGCCGTCTTTCGCCGCTGGGAAACGAAACGCACATTCATGATGAGCATTGCGGTTGCGGACATCAGCATGTCCCCAGCGATCAGCAGCTTCAGGCGGGCGGAGATTTACGCACGCAGGTGGCCATTGTACTGGCGATGGGACTGCGGCCCTGTTCCGGCGCGATCATGGTGTTGCTGTTCGCGAAAGTTATCGGTGTTTACAGCTGGGGCGTGATCTCGGCGATCACCATGGCTGTCGGAACGTCCCTGACCGTATCGCTTATCGGCGTGCTGGTGTTTTACAGCCGTGCGCTGGCCGTAAAACTGAGCGCCACCCGGACGCCTGCGGCCTGGCAGCGGATCACCTGGTCGCTGCTGGCGCTGACCGGCGGGATTGTGCTGCTGGTGGCGGGCATGTTGCTCTACAGCACCGGTGGCGGTGATGTCTCCCCGATAACCGGTGGTCCCTTCAGGGGGTAAACGGCAGGCATAAAAAAACGGACGCCCGATGGGACGTCCGTTTTTTTTAACTGACCGGCAGCGGAATTAACGCTTCAGCGCTTCGCTCAGTTCTTCACGCATGGTATTGAGAATACCTTTAACAACGCGCGGGTTACCGGCAACGATGTTGCCAGAAGAGTAATGGTTGTGACCACCAACGAAGTCAGTGACCACGCCGCCTGATTCACGCACCAGCAGTTCGCCACCGGCGAAATCCCAAGGCTTCAGGGCAATTTCAAAGAAACCGTCAACGCGGCCAGCGGCCACATACGCCAGATCCAGCGCAGCAGAACCGGTGCGACGGAAATCTGCGCACTCAGTGAACAGTTTGCCAATCACATTGATGTAGCTGTTTGCGTGTTGTTTTGCTTTGAACGGGAAGCCGGTCGCCAGAATGGTGCCGTCGAGATCTTTCGCGTTAGTGCCGCGCAGACGGTAACCGTTCAGCTGTGCGCCCTGACCACGGGTCGCGGTGAACAGTTCGTTACGCATTGGATCGTAAACTACCGCAACTTCAGTGCGGCCTTTGATGCGCACGGCGATAGAAACAGCGAAATGTGGGAAGCGTTTAACGAAGTTGGTGGTGCCATCCAGCGGGTCGATAATCCATTGTACATCTTTGTCTTCGCCTTCCAGCTCGCCACACTCTTCACTGATGATGGTGTGTTTTGGATAGGATTTGCGAATGACGTCGATAATCATGTGTTCTGCTTCGCGGTCTACATTGGTAACAAAATCATTGGTACCTTTTTGAGTCGCTTCTACAGAATCTGGCGTTTCGTAATGTTTGGCAATCAGGTTACCGGCCTTGCGCGCAGCGCGCACGGCGATGGTGAGCATCGGATGCATGGATATCTTCCAACTAGGATGTTAAAGAACGGGAATACGGGAAACGGCGCGCAGTATAGCAGGGGTTCTGAAAATTAACTACCGTTGTGATAGGCTGTTGTGATTTTCCGCCACGCTCAGAGTTTGTATGCTGCCCAATATCCGTATTGTATTAGTTGAAACCTCCCACACCGGCAATATGGGCTCTACCGCCCGTGCCATGAAAACCATGGGATTATCCAGCCTTTATCTGGTGAATCCGCTGGTGAAACCTGACTCTCAGGCCATCTCGTTGTCTGCCGGTGCCAGTGACGTGATCGGTAACGCCAGGATCGTTGATACGCTGGACGAAGCCCTGGCGGGTTGCAGCCTGGTGATCGGCACCAGTGCGCGTTCGCGTACGCTGCCGTGGCCGATGCTGGATCCGCGTGAATGCGGCGAGCACAGCGCGGCTGCGGCACAAACCGCACCGGTCGCACTGGTGTTTGGCCGTGAGCGCGTGGGGCTGACCAACGAAGAACTGCAAAAGTGTAATTACCATGTCTGCATCCCGGCGAATCCGGAATACAGCTCGCTGAATCTGGCCATGGCCGTGCAGATTATTGCCTATGAAGTTCGCGTCGCGCACCTCGCCTTGCTGGAAGCTGCCAAACCGCAGGTGGAATACGAAGAGTCACCGTATCCGCTGGTAGATGACCTCGAACGTTTCTATCAGCATCTGGAACATACGCTGCTGGAAACTGGCTTTATTCGCCAGGCACATCCGGGGCAGGTGATGAGTAAATTACGTCGATTATTCACCCGTGCGCGCCCTGAATCTCAGGAATTAAACATCCTGCGCGGCATCCTGACGTCGATTGAAAAGACTAAGAACGACAAAGAATAAGCCCTTCAGGCTGATAATAAAGACGACTTTATGTTTATTTATCAGCCTGTTAATCCCTTCTCTTATCCTCCGCTCTGACCGCTCTATAATACTTGAGTAAATTACTAGGTTAAATAGTTGACTGTTTTACTCGGGAATGGCAGACTCGTTTGCATATTGCGACCCATTGTACTTTTTAAGTTCTTCAACACAGGTAATCATGCTATGAGACTGACATCCAAAGGCCGTTATGCCGTGACCGCTATGCTTGACGTAGCGCTGCATTCACAGGAAGGACCGGTACCACTGGCTGACATTTCTGAGCGCCAGGGCATCTCTCTTTCGTATCTGGAACAGCTGTTCTCACGTTTGCGTAAAAACGGTCTGGTTGCCAGTGTTCGTGGTCCCGGCGGTGGTTATCTGTTAGGTAAAGATTCAGCTGATATCGCCGTGGGCGCAGTGATTACTGCCGTCGACGAATCGGTTGACGCTACCCGTTGTCAGGGTAAAGAAGGGTGCCAGAATGGCGAACGCTGCCTGACGCACACCTTATGGCGTGATCTGAGCGAGCGCATCAGCGGCTTCCTCAACAACATTACGCTGGCTGAACTGGTCAACAATCAGGAAATCCTGGAAGTGGCCGACCGTCAGAACGGTGAAGTTCGTCGTCAGCCTAACGGCCGCCAGATGGAAACCATCAATGTCAATTTAAGAGCCTGATCGCTTAATCCACATTGATAACCGCTTTAAAAAGCCCGCGGAAATGCATATTCCCGCGGGCTTTTGCTTTTCAAAAGCCAATTCTTACCGATAAGTGCCCGCAAAACGTCATTTCCCTTTTAAGAATCCGTGAAGCCGTTTTAAACTGGTTGTCGTTTTTTAATTCTTTCGTTTGCTGTCGAACGCGCAGTCCGGAGCTTGCCTGCCATGAAATTACCTATTTATCTCGATTACTCAGCCACGACGCCGGTCGATCCGCGCGTGGCCGGGAAAATGATGCAGTGTCTGACACTGGACGGTACTTTCGGCAATCCGGCTTCCCGCTCGCACCGCTTTGGCTGGCAGGCGGAAGAGGCGGTAGATGTGGCGCGTAACCAGATTGCCGAGCTGATTAACGCCGACCCGCGTGAGATTGTCTTCACGTCAGGCGCGACAGAATCAGACAATCTTGCGATCAAAGGCGCGGCTCACGCACAGCGAGAAAAAGGCAAACACATCATTACCAGCCAGACTGAACACAAAGCCGTGCTCGATACCTGCCTTCAGCTGGAAAGTGAAGGGTTTGAGGTCACCTTTCTTGCACCGCGCAGCGACGGTATTATCACCGCCGCTGCCATTGAAGCCGCGCTGCGCCCGGATACGATTCTGGTGTCGGTGATGCAGGTGAACAACGAAATCGGTGTGATTCAGGATATTGCGACCATCGGCGAACTGTGCCGCAGTCGGGGTATTGTGTTTCACGTGGATGCGACGCAGAGCGTGGGTAAAATCTCCATCGATCTCAGCGAGTTGCCGGTGGATCTGATGTCGTTTTCAGCGCATAAAATCTATGGGCCAAAAGGCATTGGTGCGCTGTATGTACGCCGTAAACCGAAAGTCCGCATCGAAGCCCAAATCCACGGTGGCGGTCACGAACGCGGTATGCGTTCCGGGACGTTACCGGTGCATCAGATTGTCGGCATGGGCGAAGCCTATCGCATCGCCAAAGAAGAAATGCCCGCTGAAGTGGCGCGTCTGACTGTACTTCGCGACCGGTTGTGGAAAGGTATTCAGAAACTGGAGCAGGTGCACCTCAATGGTTCAGGGCAGCACGCGGCACCCAATATCCTGAACGTCAGTTTTGCCAACGTGGAAGGTGAATCTCTGATCATGGCACTGAAAGATCTTGCCGTTTCATCTGGCTCAGCCTGTACCTCTGCAAGCCTTGAACCTTCCTACGTTTTACGTGCCATAGGATTGAGTGAAGAACTGGCACACGGTTCGATCCGCTTCTCGCTGGGACGCTGGACAACCGAAGAAGAAATCGATTATGCCATCGCGCTGGTGGTGAAATCAGTCACCCTCCTGCGTGAGTTACCCCCGGTTTATACGAAATGAAGTGCCTCCCCGTGAAAGGGCGATTTACCTGTCATCATTGAAGATAAAAACAATCAGGAGTGCTGTTATGAGTTCCGAAGTAACGACCAATGAAGCCATGCACGTTTTCCTTTCCACTCAGCCTGCCGATGCACGCTGGGGCGAAAAAGCCACTTTGAGTACCGATTCAGCGGGCATGACCATTCATTTGAATGGCGGCGACGCGCTGACGGCAATCTCACGTGCAGCGCGCCGTATCGATGGTCAGGGCGTTAAAAACGTTAAGCTGGCCGGTGAAGGCTGGGATCTCGAAAACAGCTGGGCGTTCTGGCAAGGCTTCCGCGGCCCGAAAGGCGCGCGCAACGTTGAGTGGGCTGAATTATCAGAAGATGACGCCACAACACTGAAACAACGCCTGAAAATCATCGACTGGGTACGTAACACCATCAATACTCCGGCGGAAGAGTTGTCACCTGAGCAACTGGCGACCCGCGCTGTGGATCTGATGTGCGAATTCGGCAACGATAAAGTCAGCTACCGCATTACCAAAGGTGACGATCTGCGTCAGCAGAATTATCAGGGGCTGCACATTGTTGGCCGGGGTTCTGATCGTCCACCGGTATTGCTGGCACTTGATTACAACCCGAGCGGCGATGCTGAAGCACCGGTTTACGCCTGTCTGGTCGGCAAAGGTATCACCTTTGACACCGGCGGCTACAGCCTCAAGCCAAGCGCTTCCATGGACTCGATGAAAGCCGATATGGGCGGCGCAGCCACCTTGACCGGCGCTCTGGCACTGGCCGCGGCCAATGGCCTGAACAAACGTGTGAAACTGTACCTGTGCTGCGCCGACAACATGGTTAGCGGCAACGCATTGAAACTGGGCGACATTATTCGCTACCGCAACGGCAAAACCGTTGAAGTCATGAACACCGATGCCGAAGGCCGTCTGGTTCTGGCGGATGGGCTTATCGACGCATCTGCTCAGAATCCTGAACTGCTGATTGATGCGGCAACGCTTACCGGCGCTGCGAAAACGGCGCTGGGCAATGATTATCATGCGCTGTTCAGCTTTGACGATGCGCTGGCTGCCGAACTGCTGGAAAGCGCGAAAGCCGAACACGAACCGTTCTGGCGTTTGCCGCTGGAAGAGTTCCATCGCGCACATTTGCCGTCCAATTTTGCTGAACTGAATAATATCGCGGGCCCTTCTCATACCGCGGGTGCAAGCACGGCGGCAGCTTTCCTGTCTCATTTCGTCACTGAATATAAGAAAGGCTGGCTGCACATCGACTGCTCCGCCACTTACCGTAAAAGCGCGGCGGATCAGTGGTCTGCGGGCGCGACCGGCCTGGGTGTGCGGACCGTTGCCAACTTATTGTTAGCAAAAGCCAAATAAATAAAGACAGCATGGCAAGAAGCACAACGGGGCGCTTAACGGCGCCCCGTTTCATACCATTACCGGAGTCAAGAATCATGAGTGTCCCACACGATCATCTCCCTGCCGGCGCAGCGGCAACAGACGGTGAAAACGAGCTCGAGCGCCTGCTCCGCCTGTCTGTCACCGCGGCTGCCTGGCGCCCGGCGTTCTATCAAACGCTGCTGGAATCCACGGTTTTTGTGCTGGGTGACGCAGGGCAGGATGACGCTGAAAAGCAGGGCAGTGTGGCGATCACCGCTGGCAGTGAACTGAATATTTTGCACTGGGAAAAGCAGGACGGCAGCTCAATCATTCCTTTCTTTTCCTCTGTAGACGTTCTGGAAAAAGCCAGTGCCGGCGAAAGCCCTGATGAGCAGGCTTTTGTCGCGCTGCCTGCCCGCGTGTTGTTTGAAATGACACAAGGGGAAGAATTATTTCTGAATCCGAAGTCTGAATACGGCAAAGAATTCTACCCAAGCGAAGTGACGCTGCTGCTGAGCAACGGCGGGTTGAATGCGCCTTCAGAACTGGTGCTGGATAAAGAAAGCCAGCTGCTGATTGGCCAGCCGGAGGAGTATCCCTCGGCGATGATCGACGCGCTGACCACGCTGTTTACTCAGAAAAAACCGGTGCGCCGGGCGTTTATGGCCCTTATCCATGACAAAACCGTGGATGATCAACCTAACCTGCTGATCGGTGTAGAAGCTGACGGTGATGAACAGGAAATCGATGCGCTGATCCGTGAAGCCGGCAATGTGGCTGCCGAAACGTCTCCCGATGACCGTCCGGTTGATTTCTGTATCGTTTGCGAAAAAGAGCGCGGGATCAGCCATTATCTGATCAGCCACACCCAGCCTTTCTATCAGCGCAAATGGGGAAGCTGGTTGCGTAACATCATCCCGTCGTCCGGGCAGGCATAAAACGATAAGGTAAACGGGGCGCAAAACCCTTTATTGCCCCTGCTTTGTTTAAGGGAAATGGGGTGTTTGTGCTTGATCGTGAATCAATGCCGCATTTTTTTAATTAAATGTTGTGATTCGGGTAGGCAATTTTAACTTCGCTCCCTATAATCACCGCCATTTTACGGCAGGTATAACATTAAATTAACCGGCCCTACCTATAAAAGTCAGCCAGAGGTTTTTCATGACTATCCAACGTACTTTCTCCATCATCAAGCCAAACTCCGTTGCAAACAATGACATCGGCGCAATCTACGCACGTTTCGAACGTGCAGGTTTCACCATCATTGCTTCTAAAATGCTGAAACTGACCAAAGAGCAGGCTGAAGGCTTTTACGCTGAGCACAAAGGTCGTCCGTTCTTCGACGGTCTGGTTGAGTTCATGACCTCTGGCCCGATCATGGTTCAGGTTCTGGAAGGCGAAAACGCAGTTCAGCGTAACCGTGACATCATGGGTGCAACTAACCCGGAAAATGCACTGGCCGGTACTCTGCGTGCAGACTTTGCGGACAGCTTCACCGCTAACGCTGTTCACGGTTCTGATGCTGTAGAATCTGCACAACGCGAAATCGCTTACTTCTTCGACGAAAGCGAAATCTGCCCGCGTTAAGATTTTGGGCGAAGCCTGATTGGAAGATGCGCCGCATATTCACAAGAATTTGCCCTGGTCACCTTCCAAACATGGCAACTCTGCCCTAAAATTTGTACAATGTTGCGCCCCGAATGAGCCAGCCTCTTCGGGGCGCAATTTATTGCAGGCCACCTGAATGCCGCTGACAGGCAGCAAAAGGTCAGGCTCTGCACTTCCCTGGCGCCATAACGTGTAACAACGAGGCCATATTTCATTATGTTAGAATCTACAACTCCCGAGCAAAACGTGTCTGAAACCTTCCCAATCTCTGCAGAGGAAGTGAAAACTGTTGCTCCTGCTGCCGCAAAAATTAACCTTCTTGACCTCAACCGCAAACAAATGCGTGAGTTCTTTATCAACATGGGCGAGAAACCGTTCCGTGCTGATCAGGTCATGAAGTGGATGTATCACTATTGCAGCGATGATTTCGAGCAAATGACCGATATCAACAAACCGCTGCGTGACAAACTGGCGCGTGTGGCTGAAATCCGTGCGCCGGAAGTCGCTTCCGAACAACGTTCTACCGATGGCACCATCAAATGGGCGATTCAGGTAGGCGGCCAGCTGGTCGAAACTGTGTATATCCCGGATGGCGATCGTGCGACGCTCTGCGTTTCCTCTCAGGTTGGCTGCGCGCTGGAATGTACCTTCTGTTCTACCGCTCAGCAGGGTTTCAACCGTAACCTGCGTGTGTCCGAAATCATCGGTCAGGTGTGGCGTGCGGCTAAAATCATCGGTGCTGCGAAAGTTACCGGTACCCGTCCTATCACCAACGTAGTGATGATGGGGATGGGCGAACCCTTGCTGAATCTGAATAACGTGGTGCCGGCCATGGAAATCATGCTGGATGACTTCGGTTTTGGTCTGTCTAAACGCCGCGTGACCTTGTCTACGTCCGGTGTGGTTCCTGCGCTGGATAAGCTGGGCGACATGATTGACGTTGCGCTGGCCATCTCCCTGCATGCGCCAAATGACACTATCCGCGACGAGATCGTGCCAATTAACCGCAAGTACAACATCGATACGTTCCTGGCCGCTGTTGAACGCTACATCAGCAAATCCAATGCTAACCAGGGCCGTGTAACTATCGAATACGTGATGCTTGACCACATTAACGACGGTACTGAGCATGCGCATGAGCTGGCTGAGCGTTTGAAAAATACGCCGTGCAAAATCAACCTCATTCCGTGGAACCCGTTCCCTGGCGCGCCGTATGGCCGCAGCTCAAACAGCCGGATTGATCGCTTCTCTAAAGTGCTGATGGAATACGGTTTTACCGTCATCGTGCGTAAAACCCGCGGCGACGATATTGATGCCGCTTGTGGTCAGCTTGCCGGTGATGTGATCGACCGTACCAAGCGTACGTTGAAGAAAAAAATGGCAGCTGAGCAGCAGATTTCCGTTAAAGCCGTTTAGTCGTCAGAATTGTGTGTAGGTGCGTTCGGGCTGTGCAGATACCATTTCACAGCCCGTTTGTTTATTGTCGGTGGCGGAATAAAGGGAATTAAGCATGACAATGCAAGGCAGTGTGAAGGTGCTGATGGCGGTGGGTTTAGCCGCTTCTTTGCTCGCCGGGTGCTCAAGCTCTCCGAAGGAGACGCAGTCAGCTACCGGTGCCTCACAGACGCGTCTTGAACTGGGAATGGCGTATCTTTCCCAGGGAAATATGGACGCGGCGAAACAGAATTTGCAGAAAGCCGCGGACAGCGCGCCTGACGATTATCGCACTCAGCTGGGCATGGCGCTTTACGAGCAAAAAACCGGCGATCAAAAAGCTGCGCAAAGTCGCTACCAGCAAGCGCTGAAGCTGGCGCCGCAAAATGGGACCGTGTTTAATAATTACGGTGCGTTTTTGTGTAGTTTAGGGCAGTATGTACCGGCACAACAGCAGTTTAGCGCCGCAGCTAATGCGCCTGATTACGGTCAGGTTGCTGACAGTCTCGAAAATGCAGGCTACTGTTTTCTGAAGGCAAATCAGAATGAGGAAGCGCGAGTGTTACTGAGCCGGGCATTAAAAATCGATCCCGATAAAGGCGCACCCTTGCTGACAGAGGCAACCAAAGAATTTGGAGAAGGGAATCGCGCTCAGGCAAAACTTCTACTGGATGTATACCAGCATGTTCTGCCAGCCACGGCTGACAGCATTATGTTACAAATTCGATTCGCTGCGTTAGCGGGCAATCCGGACAGCGTTCAACGCTACGGTAAGCAGCTTGCGCGTAGTTATCCACAATCCCAACAGTACCAGCAGTTCTTAGCTAATGAATACTGAAGCCTCCCAAGAAAATAAAGTTAAACTGACCGCAGGCCAACGCCTGTGTCAGGCACGTGAAGAGTTAGGGCTAAGCCATCAGGCCGTTGCAGAACGCCTGTGTCTGAAAGTCTCAACGATTCGCCAAATCGAAGAAGAAACGACGCCGGGCGATCTCGCTCCGACTTTCCTGCGTGGCTATCTTCGTTCTTACGCCAAACTGGTTCATATCCCGGAAGAAGAACTGTTAGATCTGATCGGTAAGCAAGCCCCCATCAAAGTGCCGAAAGTCGCTTCAATGCAGGGTTTTTCTCTCGGCAAGTCTCGTAAAAAACGCGATGGCTGGCTGATGGGCTTTACCTGGTTGATCGTGTTTGTTGTGATTGGCCTGACCGGTGCATGGTGGTGGCAAAACCATCAGGCGCAGCAGGAAGAAATCGCGACAATGGCCGATCAGTCAACGGCTCAACTGAATCAGGATAACGGCCAGGGGCAAACTATTCCTCTGGGCGGTGGTGACAACGCCAATTCTGCACCGACGACAGAAGACTCCTCTTCTGCGCCTGACGCAGCGGCCGGGGCACCACAGGCACAGAACTCAATTCCGTTGAACACCACGTCAACGCCAACGGATAACAGCGCACCGGCTACCGCCGGAACGCCTGCAGCACAATCACCTGCTGCAGTATCCACCAGCCAGCCAGCCACGGCTGAGAATGGTCTGCCAACCGGTGATGCACAAACTGCTGCGGCAGGTGCGGATCCACAAGCTGTCGCTTTGACATTCAAAGCTGACTGCTGGTTACAGATCGATGACGCGTCAGGTAAGACCCTGTTCAGCGGCATCAAAAAAGGCGGCGAAACCCTGAGCGTGAAGGGAACTGCACCTTATAAGCTGAAAATCGGTGCACCGGGTGCAGTGGATATTCAATTCCAGGGCAAGCCGGTTGATTTAAGTCGTTTCGTAAAATCAAGCCGTGTTGCGCGCCTGACTATCGCTGCCGAGTAATCGGCAGCTTGTCGGACGATTGCAACGATGGAGAGTGAAGTAATGCATAACCAAGCACCCATTACCCGTCGCAAATCAACCCGGATTTATGTCGGCAAGGTGCCTGTAGGTGACGGAGCACCGATTGCTGTGCAATCGATGACCAACACCCGCACCACAGATGTCGCGGCGACGGTCGCGCAGATCAAATCGCTGGAACGTGTCGGTGTCGATATTGTTCGCGTTTCCGTGCCTACCATGGATGCCGCTGAGGCGTTCAAGCTCATCAAGCAGCAGGTTAATGTCCCGCTGGTCGCTGACATCCATTTTGATTACCGTATCGCGCTCAAAGTAGCCGAATACGGCGTTGATTGCCTGCGTATTAATCCAGGTAACATTGGTAATGAATCCCGCATTCGCTCGGTGGTGGATTGCGCCCGTCATTACAATATTCCTATTCGTATCGGCGTGAATGGCGGCTCTCTGGAGAAAGATATCCAGGAAAAATTCGGCGAACCTACGCCGGAAGCGCTGCTGGAATCGGCGATGCGCCATGTTGATATTCTCGATCGCCTCAACTTTGATCAGTTCAAAGTGAGCGTTAAAGCCTCAGACGTGTTTCTTGCCGTTGAGTCTTATCGTCTGCTGGCGAAGCGTATCGATCAGCCTTTGCATCTTGGCATCACTGAAGCGGGCGGTTTACGCGCCGGTTCCGTGAAATCGGCCATCGGCCTCGGTCTTTTGCTGTCCGAAGGCATTGGCGATACGCTGCGCATCTCGCTGGCTGCCGACCCTGTCGAAGAAGTGAAGGTAGGCTTTGATATTCTGAAGTCACTTCGCATTCGCTCGCGTGGCATCAACTTTATTGCCTGTCCGACCTGCTCGCGTCAGGAATTTGATGTCATCGGCACGGTTAACGCGTTAGAGCAGCGTCTGGAAGATCTGATCACCCCGATGGATGTTTCCATCATTGGTTGTGTGGTGAATGGACCGGGCGAAGCGCTGGTGTCCACGATCGGCGTCACCGGAGGCCATAATAAAAGTGGCTTCTATGAAGACGGCGTACGTCAGAGAGATCGTTTTGACAACGAACAGATGATCGACCAGTTAGAAGCGAAGATCCGTGCTAAAGCGGCGATTATGGATGAGAGTAAACGTATCGTTATCAATCATCTTGAAAAGTAACATCGGTTGCGGGTGTCAGAGTACATCTGCATTATATTGAACCCGACAGGGGTGACGGCGTTGTGCGTTGAACCGCAGGACACAAACCCCCTATAATCGGGTTCATTTTTTATAAAACGATAGAGAACTGACGTGGCAAAGAATATCCAGGCCATTCGCGGCATGAACGACTACCTGCCGGAAGACACTGCGCTGTGGCAGCGTATCGAAGGTACTTTGAAACAGGTACTCAGTGGTTACGGCTACAGCGAAATCCGTATGCCGATTGTAGAGCAGACCCCATTGTTTAAACGCGCGATCGGCGAAGTGACCGATGTCGTGGAAAAAGAAATGTATACCTTTGAGGATCGCAACGGTGAAAGCCTGACGCTGCGCCCTGAAGGTACGGCGGGCTGTGTGCGCGCCGGTATCGAACATGGTCTGCTGTACAATCAGGAACAACGTCTGTGGTACATCGGCCCGATGTTCCGCTACGAGCGCCCGCAAAAAGGCCGCTATCGTCAGTTTAATCAGTTAGGTGTGGAAGTCTTTGGCCTGCAGGGCCCGGACATCGACGCGGAGCTGATCCTGCTGAGTGCGCGCTGGTGGCGTGCGCTGGGCATTTCTGAACACGTGACGCTTGAACTGAACTCAATCGGTTCACTGGAAGCCCGCGCCAGCTATCGCGATGCGCTGGTGGCTTTCCTGGAGCAGCATAAAGACAAGCTGGATGAAGACTGCAAACGTCGCATGTACAGCAACCCGCTGCGCGTTCTGGACTCCAAAAATCCGGATATCCAGGCATTATTGAATGATGCTCCGCAACTGGGTGACTATCTTGATGAAGAATCAAGAGAACACTTTGCAGGTCTGTGTGAACTTTTAGAGCAGTCTGGTATCCCATATACGGTTAATCAGCGACTTGTGCGCGGTCTGGATTATTACAACCGCACCGTGTTCGAATGGGTAACCAGCAGCCTTGGCGCACAAGGTACTGTTTGTGCCGGTGGCCGTTACGACGGGCTGGTTGAACAATTAGGCGGGCGAGCAACCCCTGCTGTCGGTTTTGCGATGGGTCTGGAGCGTCTGGTGTTACTGGTTCAGGCCGTAAACCCGGACTTCAAAGCCCCTGCGACGGTAGATGCTTACGTCATTTCTTCGGGAGCAGGAACGCAAGGTGCAGCCATTAAACTGGCTGAGACACTGCGTGATGCGCTGCCGGAGCTGAAAGTGATGACTAACTACGGTGGCGGAAACTTTAAGAAGCAATTCGCCCGTGCAGATAAATGGGGTGCGCGAGTTGCCCTGGTATTAGGCGAAGATGAAGTCGCTAACCAGCAGGTTGTGATCAAAAACCTGCAGACTGGAACGCAAGAAACGCTGACGCAGAGTGATGTTGCTGTGCGTCTGGCCTCGATGTTGGGTTAAGGAGAAGGACACTGTGGAAGTCTATACCACTGAGAATGAACAGGTTGATGCTGTACGTCGCTTCTTTGCCGAGAACGGTAAAGCGCTGGCCATCGGCGTTGTTCTGGGTATTGTCGCCCTGGGCGGCTGGCGTGTCTGGCAGAGCCATCAGGATTCCGCTTTGACGGAAGCTTCTGCGTCTTTCCAGAAAGCGAATCAGGCGCTGACCAGCAAAAATCCGCAAGGCGTGGCTGAGCTGGAAAAGTTTGGTCAGAGCAATGACAATAACTACGGTGTGTTTGCCGCTCTGCAACTGGCCGATCACTTTGTCGAAATCAAAGATTTCGCGAATGCTGAGAAGCAGCTTCTTCAGGGGCAAAGTCAGGCCAAAGAAGACAATTTACGCTCGCTGGTGAACTTACGTCTGGCACGTGTCCAGATGCAGCAAGGCAAATTTGATGATGCACTCAAAACGTTAGATGGCGTGAAGGGTGAAGGCTGGACAGCAATGCAGCAAGGCATCCGCGGTGATGTTCTGCTCGCAAAAGGCGATGCGAAAGGGGCTCGTGAAGCCTTCAGCAAAGGTCTGGAATCTAAACCCTCTCAAACGCTGCAAACGATGCTGCGTATGAAATTGAACAACTTAGCCAGCTAAGGGGAACCCCGATGCAATTGCGTAAAACACTCTTGGTAGGATGGGTTTCTGTTGCCCTGCTGAGTGGCTGTTCATTGTTTAACAGCGAAGAAGATGTTGTCAAAATGTCCCCGCTGCCAAAAGTTGAAAATCAATTTACTCCGACTCAGGTCTGGAGCAAATCCGTAGGCGACGGCGTAGGCGATTTCTACTCCCACCTGCGTCCGGCCTGGCAGGACAGCACCATTTACGCAGCCGATCGTTTTGGCATCGTGAAAGCACTGGATGCTGACAGCGGTAAAGAAAAGTGGAGTGTCAACCTGTCTGAAAAAACAGGTTTCTTCTCCAGCAACCGTTCAGCACAACTGTCCGGCGGTCTGACTGTTTCTGGCGGCCATGTGTATGTCGGCAGTGAAAAAGCGGTTGTTTATGCGCTGAATACCGAAGACGGTACAGTGGCATGGCAGACCAAAGTGGCGGGCGAAGCACTGTCCCGGCCTGTGGTCAGCGATGGCTTAGTGCTGGTACATACCGGAAACGGGATGTTGCAGGGGCTGAGCGAATCTGACGGTACCGTGCAGTGGACTGCTAACCTCGATATGCCAACCCTGTCCCTGCGCGGCGAGTCAGCCCCGGCAGTGGCGTTTGGCGCAGCGATTGTCGGCGGTGATAACGGCCGTGTCAGCGCAGTGCTGATGAAAGAAGGTCAGTTGATCTGGCAGCAACGTATTTCACAAACCACCGGGACGACTGAAATCGATCGTCTGAGTGACGTGGATACTACGCCGGTTATCGTTGATGGCGTCGTTTATGCGCTGGCTTACAACGGTAATCTGGTGGCTATGGATCTGCGTTCAGGTCAGGTCATGTGGAAACGTGATGTGGGTTCCGTCAATGACATCATCGTCGACAGCGGCCGTATCTACATGGTCGATCAGGATGACCGTGTAATGGCGCTTGATACGCAAGGCGGCGTTAGCCTGTGGCGTCAAAGTGATCTGTTGCACCGTAATCTCACCGCGCCAGTGCTGTATAATGGGTATATCGTGGTGGGTGATTCCGAAGGTTACCTGCACTGGATCAATACCACAGATGGTCGTTTCGTTGCTCAGCAGAAAGTCGACAGCGATGGCTTCCTGAGTGCGCCGATTGTGGCAAGTGACAAGCTGGTCGTGCAGGCGAAAGGTGGCGAAGTTTACTCCTTCACCCGCTAATATCGCGCCCGGCGTCTGGCCCTGAGATCGTTTGATCGCGGGCTTAAAAACGGCTCCTGAATTGCTCAGGGGCCGTTTCGTATTCTGAAAACCGTGCAATTTTTCGATCTAATTGCGCTGTAACAAATTGAATTATAGCTGTTTGTCCAGAAGTGAAGGGCTGCAGACTATTTGCGTTTAGCTATAAATAAAAACACTGAGGCTTCAAAATGATACCTGTCGTTGCGCTTGTTGGGCGCCCGAATGTGGGTAAATCCACTTTATTTAACCGTTTGACCAAGACGCGCGACGCGCTGGTTGCGGATTTCCCGGGGCTAACGCGTGACCGCAAGTATGGTCGTGCTGAGATTGAGGGTAATGAATTCATCATCGTGGATACCGGCGGTATCGACGGTACCGAAGATGGCGTTGAAACCCGCATGGCTGGCCAGTCATTGCTGGCAATCGAAGAAGCGGACATCGTGCTTTTCATGGTCGATGCGCGCGCGGGCCTGATGCCTGCCGATCAGGGCATTGCCCAACATCTTCGCAGCCGTGAAAAATCCACTTTCCTGGTCGCGAACAAAACCGACGGTATTGACCCGGACAGCGCCGTCGGCGATTTCTACTCACTGGGTTTAGGCGAAGTCTACCCGATCGCGGCTTCTCATGGCCGTGGTGTTGCGCAGCTGATTGAACACGTGCTGATCCCGTTTGTCGGTGAAAAGCCGGAAGAAGTCGAACTGACGGAAGAAGAGGCTAACGCCGCTTACTGGGCAGAACAAGAAGCGACCGGTGATGAAATCCCGGAAGACGAAGAAGACGACTTTGATCCGCAGTCCCTGCCAATCAAATTGGCTATTGTCGGGCGTCCTAACGTAGGTAAGTCCACACTGACTAACCGTATTCTGGGGGAAGAGCGTGTCGTGGTTTACGACATGCCGGGGACCACCCGTGACAGTATTTATATTCCGATGGTGCGTGACGAGCGTGAATACGTTCTGATCGATACTGCCGGCGTGCGTAAGCGCGGTAAAGTTACTGAAACCGTTGAGAAATTCTCCGTCATCAAAACCCTGAAAGCGATTGAAGACGCGAACGTCGTGATGCTGGTGATTGATGCCCGCGACGGCATTTCCGATCAGGACCTTTCACTGCTGGGGTTCATCCTCAATAGTGGGCGCTCACTGCTGATTGTGGTGAACAAATGGGATGGCATGAGTGAAGATGCGCGTGCACAGGTGAAAGACCAGCTGGATCTGCGCCTTGGCTTTGTCGACTTCGCCCGAATCCACTTCATCTCGGCCCTGCACGGCAGCGGCGTGGGCAATCTGTTTGAGTCAGTGATCGAAGCCTACACCTGCGCGACCACGCGAGTGAGCACTTCCATGCTGACCCGTATCATGCAGATGGCGGCGGACGATCATCAGCCACCGCTGGTTAATGGCCGTCGTGTGAAGTTGAAATATGCTCACGCCGGGGGGTATAACCCGCCGATCGTGGTTATCCACGGTAACCAGGTGAAAGATCTGGCTGACTCCTACAAACGCTATCTGATGAACTATTTCCGCCGTTCATTGAAAGTGATGGGAACGCCTATCCGCATCCAGTTTAAAGAGGGTGAGAACCCGTATGAAGGCAAGAAAAACACGCTGTCACCACACCAGCAGCGTAAACGTCGACGCCTTCTGCAGCATCTGAAAAACAAATCCTAAACTGATGGGGTGCATGAAAATGTACCCCATTTTTTTGCCCCACTTTTCGCAAGGAACTGGCTGGATGTTTTGGCAGACCTGGAGTTTTGCATTTGGCGTGACGGTGCCAAATTTACTGATTTTATTGTTAGGCATGGTTTTACGCCGTACCGGCCTGATGGACGACAGTTTTAATGAGAAAGCCAGCCGGCTTGTTTTCAATATCGCGTTACCTTGTCTGCTCTTTTTCAGTGTGGCGCAAGGGCATGATTCTTCGGGTTCTAACCTGCCGCTGGCGATTTATGGTGGCGTGGCGACAGTGGTGTCTTTCCTGCTGCTGGAGCTGGTTGCGCTAAAGCTGGTGAAAGATCCGCGTGAGCGCGGCATTTTTGTGCAGGGTGGATTTCGTGCGAATACCGGCATCGCAGGGCTGGCCTATGCGTCGCTGGCCTTTGGCAGTGAAGGCATTGCGCTCGGCTCGATGTATCTGGCAGTGACGGTGATCTTGTTCAACGTGCTGTCGGTGATTACATTGACCCGCAGTTTGCAGGGCGGGCAGGGTAAGCGCATCGGAATGCGGCCTGTGTTGCACGGTATCCTGACCAATCCGCTGATTATTGGCCTGGTGCTGGGGCTGGCATTCCAGCACAGCCATCTGCCGATGCCGGCAACGCTCGCCAGTACCGGCGCGTTCATCTCCGGCATGGCGCTGCCGCTGGCGATGCTGTGCGCCGGTGCCAGCCTTGACTGGCGTGCGATGTTTCGCAGTTCGAATGTGGCCGCCTGGTCATCCGCCTCGCGTGTGGTATTTGTGCCTGCGCTGATGACGCTGGGCGCATGGGCTTTTGGTTTTCGCGGCGCGGCGCTTGGCGTCATTTTTCTTTTTTCCTGCACGCCCACGGCCGCAGGCAGCTACGTAATGACCCGCGCCATGGGCGGAAATGCCACGCTGGCGGCGAACATTATTGCGGTCACGACGTTGGGATCATTTTTTACTACCGCGCTGGGCCTGTATTTATTACGGACGCTCGGGGTCATTTAAAGGAGAGGCATGATGGAAGCATATTGTCCGGTTTGTGAGCAGCCAATGAGTTGGGTGAGCGGTCACTTTCGCTGCGACGCCTGCGGCACAGAATATAATCAAACGGCGTTATGCCCGGATTGTCAGCAACCGTTGCAGGAGCTGAAAGCCTGCGGCGCGGTCGACTATTTCTGCCAAAACGGGCACGGAATGGTATCTAAAAAACGGGTGCTGCTTACGTATTCGCCTTATTCAGAGGGATGATCATCGGGCTGAGCCTGTTTCCATAAATTCACCAGTGCTTCCGGGGCTTCGGTTTCGGGAATAATCACCACCAGACTGGCAGAATGCTCGGCCGATTCGACGTAAATCTCAATACGGAAATAACGCTGGTCACCGCGACCGGCGTTTTCTTTTTCCTGAGCGAAGGGCATGGCCTGGTTGATGAGCTGGCAAATTTGCTGCCGTTTGTCATCGCTCATTCCTGCAAGCTCGACCCTGCGCGGCCCGCTGAGTTTGGGGATAAACGCGATGCCACCTTCGCGGTAAATCTCAATCACCGCATTACTTTCCAGCGAATCTAAAGGTTTCATTTACATCACTCCAACCTGCTCCCAGGCCTCACGAACCGCCTGAGCGACAGAAGCGTCAAACCGTTTTTCCGCATGCTGAACCGTCAGTTGGGCAAAAGTCACAAAGTCTGCATCTTTGGGCAGGGACTTATCGCAGATCGTGTCATACCAGACATAACCGGCGCGTTCCCACGCGTTACCGCCAAGTGTCGTCGCCGCCAGATAAAATGCGCGGTTAGGGATACCTGAATTGATGTGCACACCGCCGTTATCGTCGCGGGTGTTAACGTAGCCGCTCATGTCGGCAGGCTGCGGATCTTTGCCGAGCAGCGGATCATCATACGCAGTACCGGGATGCGACATCGACCGCAGGCCCGTGCCGTGAATGCCTTTTGCCAGTAATCCTTCACCAATGATCCAGTCGGCTTTATCGGCAGTCTGCTTCAGATGGAACTGTTTCACCAGCGAGCCAAACACATCCGACATCGATTCGTTCAGCGCGCCGGATTGCCCGTTATATTCCAGGCCTGCTTCTGTTTCAGTCACACCGTGGGAAAGTTCATGGCCAACCACGTCGATAGCAATGGTGAAGCGGTTAAATATTTCCCCGTCACCGTCGCCAAATACCATTTGCTGACCGTTCCAGAAGGCATTTTGATAGCCCTTGTCGTAATGAACGGTGCCGAGCAATGCCAGTCCTTTATTGTCGAGAGAGTTTCGCTGATACGCCTGCCAGAAGAAATCATAGGTTACGCCGAGATAATCATAGGCTTCATCCACCGAGACATCGCCGTTACTCGCCTGGCCTTCTTTTCGCACGGATTCGCCCGGCAGGCGGGTGGTGTTTTTGGCGTCGTAAATATCGCGCTCAACCAGACCCGCTTTGGCCGTCACCGTCTTTTGCGGTTTGGCGTAAGGCTGGGCCATCAGGGTATTAACATGCACCAGCGTCTGTTTTGCACATCTGCGCTGAAGTTCTGAGCCGTGTTCAATAATGCGGTTGAGCATATAAGGTGGGATGACGCTGTTGTAACGTTTCGCGGAACTGTGATTCATGGTGAATCTCCTTATCAAGGGTCACCCGGAGGTGAAAGAAAGGTGTTCGGACAGTCTGATACTGAAAAGCGGCTAATGTTTAGTCGTCACTTTTCAGTATAGAACCGCGCGACAACCTGCCCGTGAAAGATGAGATTTATCTGTCCGCCTGCGGGTCACACAATATCCCGGTCATAAAACAGGTTGATCATAAAGATGATGCGGACGGGGAATGACCGCGCGACCAGACGCCTTGCGTACCGATTCTCTCACCACCAGCTTCCCTTGTAACAGCTGGCTGGTATAAGGCGCGTCAGGGCGCAACATACGGCGCTGTAACAGCGCGATAGCCTCGGTTCCCAGTTCATCACGCGGCACGTGCACCGCAGTGAGCAGAACGTCATGGATCTCCGCCAGATTAAACCCGTCGGTGCTGAGCACACTGATATCACCGGGTACCGAAATCCCTTTTTTACTCAACGCAGCCACCACGCCGGACGCCATGTAATCTCCCCCGGCCAGAATCGCTGTCGGCAAGGGTTGCCCGATGGGTAAAGCGTCCAGATATTCGAGTAACGCCTGTTCGCTTTCCTGCGCGCCAAAACCTGATGTGTTGATCAGATGATGGTTGTCGCTGAAGGTCTGATGGTGGCGGGTGAAGGCCTGTTTGATGCCGCTCAGACGCAGTTCCATGGTATGTCGGCGCAGGCATTGCAGCGTGACGATGTGCTGATGGCCCTGTGAAAACAGGTAGTCACAGGCAAAATCCCCCATGCTCTGATGATCAGGGCTGACGCTGTCATGGCGCATGTGCCGGTCATGACAGTTCACCAGCACGCAGGGTTTACCCATTTCCGCCGCCAGCAGATGAATATGCGGATCGTCGATACCGACCAGCAAGGCCGCTTCGGTCAGCGGGTCGGTCATTTTGGCGATAAACAACGCCGCGTTGGCATTTTCTTCTTCCATCGCGCAATAGCGCACCCGCACTTCATGGTGAGCCGTCGCCGCCAGGATCCCCTGAACCACTTTGTAATAAAAAATATCGCTGCGCACATCGAAAGCACGGGCCGGGGCGAAAATCATGATGTTGTTGAGCATCAGGCGACCGGTTGAAAGCCCGTTAAAAACGCCCTGTGATTTCGCACATTCGAGCACGCGTTCGCGTGCTTTGCTGCTGGTGTTATTTTTTCCGGCCAGAACCCGTGAAACGGTGCTGATTGAGAGCCCTGTCTGGTCGGCAATTTGCTGGATATTTAACTTTCCTTTCAAACTGTGATCTCCTTCAAAATCGCTCATGCAAAATTTTTCATCTGAGAAGCCCGCTCATCCATAAGCTTTTATCCGCTCTGATTTCGCTACGCAGTTATAGCGTGAAAGCTTTTGCAAAAAATCACGTTCCACTCACAAATCCGCCTGCCTACTCTGCAAAAGTACCTCACATAACACATCATCTGCGGCCAGGCCGACGGGTGGGAGAACGGACATGACAATTCAAATCAACACCGAAAATACGGCCGTTATCGGACGTCGAAAAATAAAAGCCTTGCGCTGGTGGATGCTGGCGCTGTTCCTGCTGGGTGTGACCGTCAACTACATCACCCGTAACTCTCTGGGTTTACTGGCTGCGGAACTTAAAACCAGCCTGAACATGACCACCGAACAATATTCCTACATCGTCGCTGCGTTTCAGGCGGCGTACACCATTTTCCAGCCCCTGTGCGGCTGGCTGATTGACGTGATCGGTCTGAAGCTTGGCTTCCTGATCTGCGCTTCCGTCTGGGCGGTGGTGTGTATGCTGCATGCCGGGGCAGGAAGCTGGATCCAGCTGGCGATTTTGCGTTTCTTCATGGGCAGCGCCGAAGCGGCGGCCACCCCGGCCAACGCCAAAGCGATTTCCGACTGGTTCCCGCGTAAAGAGCGGCCGGTTGCTGCCGGCTGGGCTGGCGTAGGCTTCTCGATAGGCGCGATGCTGGCGCCGCCCATTATTCTGGTGGCGCACCTGTCTTTTGGCTGGCGTGGTGCGTTTCTGTTTTGCGGTGTGCTCTCAATGCTGTGGGTGTTGCTGTGGTGGAAATTTTATCATTCACCGGAAACCCATCCGAACCTGAGCAAAGACGAACTGGCGCTGATCCGCTCTGATAACGAGCCGCAGCAAACGCGTTTGCCGTTCCTTAAGTCGCTGAAAATCGTCTGCAAAAACAAAAAGTTCTACGGGATCGCCATTCCGGCATTTCTGGCCGAACCGGCATGGGCCGTGTTCAGTTTCTGGGTGCCGCTGTATCTCGCCAACGAACGCGGGATGGATTTGAAACACATCGTGATGTTCGCCTGGTTACCCTTCCTGGCCGCCGATCTGGGCAGTATCGCCAGCGGTTATCTCACCACGCTCTACCGCAAAGTATTTGGCTGCACGCGCATTAACTCCATCGTTGCCAGCTCCGTGACCGGCGCTTTCATGATGCTGTCTCTGGCCCTGGTTGCACTCACCCAAAGTCCTTACGCGGCGATTGCGCTGATCTCCATCGGTGGCTTCGGGCACCAGGTGATCTCCTGCATGCTGAGCGCCGTGGTGGTAGAGACGTTCGACAAAAATCAGGTAGCGACCGTCAACGGCATGCGCGGTTCCTCCGCGTGGATCGCCAGCTTCCTGTTTTCACTGCTGATCGGCGCAGTTGCCGACACGATTGGTTTCAATCCGCTGTTTATCGCAATGGGATTCTTTGATTTGATTGGGGCAATATTCCTGATTGCGCTGATCGCTGAACGCCGCAATCCGGCAAAAAGGGAGCATGTATGAAGACGTTGAAACACTGGGAGCTGGCCGGACATCATGACGCAGGCGTGGATTTGCGTGTCGAAGGTAAGCATCTGTTTTGTCTGAGGGTGCTGGAGCAGGGGTTAATCCGTGTCTTTATTCAGCGCAATGGCGAACTGGCACTGGACCGCACCTGGAGCATTGCGCCGCAAAATGATGTGCCTTGGGAAGGGCGCGATCGTCTGAGCAATGAAGGTTTTACGTTGCCGGGTTATCAACTTACGCACGGCGAAAATACCCTGACGCTGACCACCGAAATGTTACGTGTCACCGTGCATCAGTCTTTGTGGCTGGAGTGGGAACATAAAAATGAGGCGGGCGTCTGGTTACCGCTGGTCAGCGATCGAAAAACCGGCGCGTATATGCTGTCGGTGAAAGGCGATGCCTCGGCGCACTATCAGTTGCGTGAAGCACAGGATGGCGTGTACGGGCTGGGCGAAAAAGCCGGGGATCTTAACCGCAGCGGGCGTCGTTTTGAAATGCGCAATCTGGATGCGATGGGTTACAACGCCGCCAGCACCGATCCGTTATACAAACATATTCCGTTTACTATGACCCGTCGTAACGACATCAGTTTCGGCTTGTTCTACGACAATCTTAGCAATGTCTGGCTTGATCTTGGCAATGAGCTGGATAACTACCATCTGCCATACCGCCGTTTCAGCGCCGAGGCCGGGGATCTGGATTACTACCTGTTTATCGGCCCGACCGCGCTGGATGTCACCAAAAAACTGGTGAAGCTGACCGGTAAAACCACCTTTGGCCCGAAATGGAGCCTTGGTTACAGTGGCTCGACCATGTACTACACCGACGCGCCGGACGCCCAGCAGCAACTGATGAAATTCATCACGCTGTGTCAGCAACATGACATTCCCTGCGATTCCTTCCAGCTTTCATCGGGTTATACCTCGATTGGCAACAAGCGTTATGTCTTCAACTGGAACTACGACAAAGTGCCGCAGCCTGAAGTGATGTCGCAGGCATTTCTTGATGCGGGTATTCGTCTGGCGGCCAACATCAAACCTTGTCTGTTGCAGGATCACCCGCAATACGGGCAGGTGGCGGAGCAGGGATTGTTCATTCGTGACAGCGAGAGCAATGTGCCGGAACGTTCTGTTTTCTGGGACGACGAAGGATCGCATCTCGATTTCACCCACCCGGCCGCGGTGCGCTGGTGGCAAAAAGGGGTGACGCAGCAGTTGCTGGAAAAAGGCATCGGCTCAACCTGGAACGACAACAACGAATACGAAGTCTGGGACAACGATGCGCGTTGTCACGGTTTCGGTAAGTCCATCGCCATTAAACATATCCGCCCGGTAATGCCGCTGCTGATGATGCGTGCGTCGTTTGAAGCGCAGCAAAGTTTCGCGCCGGAAACCCGTCCGTATCTGATTTCACGTTCTGGCTGTGCGGGAATGCAACGTTACGTGCAGACGTGGAGCGGCGACAACCGCACCAGCTGGCAGACGCTGCGTTACAACACGCGCATGGGCATTGGCATGAGTTTGTCCGGTTTGTACAACGTCGGCCACGACGTCGGCGGCTTCTCTGGCGATAAGCCCGATGCCGAACTGTTTGTACGCTGGGTGCAAAACGGCGTGATGCATCCGCGTTTTACCATTCACTCCTGGAATGACGATCACACGGTGAATGAGCCGTGGATGTACCCGCAGGTGACGCCGCTTATCCGCGACGCGATACGTCTGCGCTACCGTCTGCTGCCGTATTTCTACACCTTGTTGTGGCAGGCTCATGCCGACGATGAGCCGATGCTGCGCCCGACATTCCTCGACCACGAGCACGACAAAAACACCTTCGCGGAAACCGATGATTTCCTGATGGGGCAGGATTTGCTGGTCGCCAGCGTGGTGGATGAAGGTCAGCGTGAACGTCAGGTTTATCTGCCGGATAACGGCATCGGCTGGTGTGATTTTTACACCGGGGAATGGTTTGCAGGCGGCCAGACAATCACCCTGGATGCACCGCTTGAGCGCCTGCCGCTGCTGGTCCGCGCTGGCGCCGCATTGCCGCAATCCGCACGGCTGGCCCACGTTGACAGCCATAAAGACCTGGAGCGCAAGTTGCACGTTTATCCGGCACCGGGTGAACTGACCTCAGCGGGAATGCTGTTTGAAGATGATGGCGAGAGCCACCGCTGGCAGCAAAATCAGGCGCTGTGGCTGAACTGGAATATTGTCAGTGACACGCAGCGCATCGATATCACAATCACTCAGCGCGGGGAATTCAAACCGGCGTGGAAAACCCTCAACATTGTGCTGCCGGCAGGCGAAGCGCGTGAGGTGTGGGTGAACGGTGTGAAGACAACTGGCTATAATCTTTAAGTATTTCAAACTCCTCCTCTGAAAAGGGGAGGAGGTTTTAAACCCCACGTTTATTTGACCGCCCGTTTCCGCGCCTTCTTCTCCACCACAATCGATTTCACTTCACTTTCAATCCAGCCATCGGCCAGACGTGTTTTTAGCGTATCGCCCGGTGCGGTCTGGGTGGTTTTCTTGAGTAACGCGCCTTGTGGCGTGGTGGTCACGCTATAACCGCGTGCCAGCGTTGCCAGCGGGCTGACGCCCTCCAGTTGTGCACAGGCCTTGCCGAAGCGCTCGCGATGTTCGCCCAGTTGCGCGGACATCGCCTGCTGCAAGCGGTACTGTAATTGCTGGACCCGTTGCTGGGCGCGGTGAATACGAGGTTGCGGCTGCTGCTGCGTCAGGCGTTGCTGTAAACGGTCGGTGCGGCGCAGCATCTGGCGCAGCTGATTTTGCATGGCTTCATCAAGACGGCGGCGCAGTTTGAACAGTGCCGTTTGCTGGCGCGCCAGACGTAAATGCGGATGCTGTTGTTGCAGACGATGATTCAGACGCGTGAAACGCTGAGTGAGCTGCGCGAGATAATAATCCATCGCCATTTCAAGGCGCTGCTGCTGTGACTGGATCTGTCGCAGCAATTCCAGCTGATTGCGGCTGATCAGTTCGGCGGCGGCAGACGGCGTCGGCGCGCGTAAATCAGCGACAAAATCGGCAATGGTGACATCGGTTTCGTGGCCGACTGCGCTGACGATCGGAATGCGGCTGGCGAAAATCGCCCGTGCCACGCGCTCATCATTAAAGCTCCACAAATCTTCCAGCGAACCGCCGCCGCGCCCGACAATCAGGATATCCACTTCTTCACGGGCATTCGCCAGCTGAATGGCACGGACGATTTGCCCCGGCGCATCCACGCCCTGAACGGAGGTCGGATAGATAATAACGGGTAATGACGGGTCACGACGCTTTAAGACATGTAAGACGTCATGCAGCGCAGCACCGCTGGCGGACGTGATCACACCGACGCATTTGGCAGGTGAGGGCAGCGGCTGTTTAAACTGCGCATCAAACAGACCTTCGGCGGCCAGTTGCTGTTTCAGCAGATCGAATTTCTGCTGCAACAGACCGTCACCGGCTTCCTGCATGCTTTCGGCAATCAGCTGATAATCGCCGCGCGGTTCGTACAAGGTTATGGTCGCGCGGACCAGAACCTGCTGACCGTTTTGCGGGCGGAACGTCGTGCGGCGATTGGTGTTGCGAAACATCGCGCATTTGACCTGAGCGCGGTCATCTTTGAGCGTGAAATACCAGTGGCCGGAGGACGGCTGAGAGAAGTTTGAAATCTCACCGGAGAGCCAGACCTGACCCATTTCGTTTTCCAGCAACTGTCGGACCGTCTGATTCAGGCGGCTTACGGTAAAAATAGGAGGCGAAGAAGGTAGTGACATGTGATCCAGATCAAATTCAAAAACAGAGACTTAATCGAACGATACTACATGCCCGCAAAAGGTAATCAAGAAGTTTTTGAAATAGTTCTGGTCGGAATGCCTACTCACCTGTATACTCCCGCTGCAATATTTTATCTTTTCCGCATCCACCTTGGTGAGATATTGCCCATGCTACGTATCGCAAAAGAAGCACTAACGTTCGACGACGTTCTCCTTGTTCCAGCCCACTCCACAGTTCTGCCCAATACTGCCGATCTCGGTACTCAACTGACCGCTAAAATCCGTCTGAATATCCCTATGCTGTCCGCAGCCATGGATACCGTGACTGAAGCGAATCTGGCGATTGCTCTGGCGCAGGAAGGCGGCCTCGGATTCATCCACAAGAACATGTCTATTGAGCGTCAGGCGGAAGAAGTCCGTCGCGTGAAGAAGCATGAAAGCGGCGTTGTTGCTGACCCTAAAACCGTCACACCTTCGACCACTCTGCGTCAGGTTAAAGCACTCACTGAAATTAACGGTTTTGCCGGTTATCCGGTTGTGACGGAAGAAAACGAACTGGTCGGTATTATTACCGGTCGTGACGTGCGCTTCGTGACCGATCTGGAACAGCCTGTGACGGCAGTCATGACGCCGAAAGAGCGTCTGGTCACCGTCAAAGAAGGCGAAGCCCGCGAAGTCGTGCTGCAGAAAATGCACGAAAAACGCGTAGAGAAAGCGCTGGTGGTTGACGCGCAATTCCATCTGCTCGGTATGATCACCGTAAAAGACTTCCAGAAAGCCGAACGTAAACCGAACGCCTGTAAAGATGAGCAGGGCAGCCTGCGCGTCGGTGCTGCGGTTGGCGCCGGTGCGGGCAACGAAGAGCGTATCGATGCGCTGGTCGCGGCCGGTGTTGACGTTCTGCTGATTGACTCCTCTCACGGCCACTCCGAAGGCGTTCTGGAACGTATCCGCGCAACCCGCACTAAATACCCTGATCTGCAAATCATTGGCGGTAACGTCGCAACTGGCGCAGGTGCTCTGGCACTGGCGAAAGCGGGCGTGAGCGCGGTGAAAGTCGGTATCGGTCCTGGCTCCATCTGTACTACCCGTATCGTGACCGGCGTGGGTGTTCCGCAAATCACCGCCGTTTCTGACGCGGTTGAAGCGCTGGAAGGCACAGGCATTCCTGTTATCGCTGACGGCGGTATCCGCTTCTCCGGCGACATCGCTAAAGCTATCGCGGCTGGCGCAAGCTGCGTGATGGTTGGCGGGATGCTGGCAGGGACTGAAGAATCGCCGGGCGAAATCGAGCTGTATCAGGGCCGTTCATACAAGTCTTACCGTGGTATGGGTTCTCTGGGCGCGATGTCCAAAGGCTCTTCTGACCGTTACTTCCAGACGGACAACGCCGCTGACAAACTGGTACCGGAAGGTATCGAAGGTCGCGTGGCCTATAAAGGCCGTCTGAAAGAAATCATCCACCAGCAAATGGGCGGTCTGCGCTCCTGTATGGGGCTGACCGGTTGTGCTACCATCGACGACCTGCGCACCAAGGCTGAGTTTGTCCGCATCAGCGGTGCAGGGATCCAGGAAAGCCACGTACATGACGTGACCATTACCAAAGAGTCACCGAACTACCGCATGGGTTCCTGACCCGAAAGACAGCGAGCTTAAGGCTCGCTGTCTGCTTTTAAGATTGTCAGAAAATTTAACCTGTTGTTTTAACGCTTTTATTGCTTTCTGGAAAACGCCCCCTCATGAGCGAAAATATTCACAAGCACCGTATCCTGATCCTCGATTTCGGCTCCCAGTATACCCAACTTGTTGCGCGCCGCGTGCGTGAACTGGGTGTCTATTGCGAACTCTGGGCCTGGGACGTAACCGAAGCCCAAATCCGCGAATTCAACCCGAACGGGATCATCCTGTCCGGCGGCCCGGAAAGTACCACCGAGCATGACAGCCCGCGCGCCCCTGATTACGTCTTCGAAGCCGGTGTGCCGGTTCTGGGCGTCTGCTACGGCATGCAAACCATGGCAATGCAGTTAGGCGGCCATGTTGAAGGCTCTAACGAGCGCGAATTTGGTTACGCGCAGGTTGAAGTTCAGACTGAAAGCGCGTTAATCCGCGACATTCAGGACGCTCTGAGCGAGAACAACAAACCGCTGCTCGACGTCTGGATGAGCCACGGCGACAAAGTGACGGCCATCCCGTCCGGTTTCGTGACCGTTGCCAGCACTGAGACTTGCCCGTTTGCCATTATGGCGAACGAAGAAAAACGCTTCTACGGTGTGCAGTTCCACCCGGAGGTGACGCACACCCGTCAGGGCCTGCGTATGCTCGAACGTTTCATCATGGACATCTGCGAGTGCGAAGCCCTGTGGACGCCAGCGAAAATCATCGAAGACGCGGTTGAGCGTCTGCGCGTGCAGATTGGCGACGATCACGTGATCCTCGGCCTGTCTGGCGGCGTTGACTCCTCCGTGACCGCGATGCTGCTGCACCGCGCGATTGGCGACCGTCTGACCTGCGTATTTGTGGATAACGGCCTGCTGCGTCTTAACGAAGCCGATCAGGTTCTGGAAATGTTCGGTGACCGTTTCGGCCTGAACATCGTTCACGTCGCTGCCGAAGAGCGTTTCCTGTCTGCGCTGGCAGGCGTTGATGAACCTGAAGCCAAACGTAAAATCATTGGCCGCGTCTTTGTTGAAGTGTTCGATGAAGAAGCCTGCAAGCAGGATGCGGTGAAATGGCTGGCGCAGGGCACGATCTACCCTGACGTGATCGAATCTGCGGCCTCTGCCACCGGCAAAGCGCACGTGATCAAATCCCACCACAACGTGGGCGGTCTGCCAAAAGAAATGAAACTGGGTCTGGTTGAGCCGCTGAAAGAGCTGTTCAAAGACGAAGTGCGTAAAATCGGTCTGGAACTCGGCCTGCCATACGACATGCTTTTCCGTCACCCGTTCCCGGGGCCAGGTCTGGGCGTTCGCGTGCTGGGCGAAGTGAAGAAAGAGTACTGCGACCTGTTGCGTCGTGCTGATGCTATCTTCATCGAAGAACTGCACAAAGCCGATCTGTACAACAAAGTCAGCCAGGCCTTCACCGTTTTCCTGCCAGTCCGCTCCGTTGGCGTGATGGGCGATGGCCGTAAATACGACTGGGTCGTTTCCCTGCGCGCAGTGGAAACCATCGACTTCATGACCGCGCACTGGGCGCACCTGCCGTACGATTTCCTCGGCCGCTGCTCCAACCGCATCATCAACGAAGTTGACGGCATTTCCCGCGTTGTTTACGACATCTCGGGTAAACCACCAGCGACGATTGAGTGGGAATAAGTTTTAGCAATAGCTGAAGCCTGAAACCCGTAAAAACGCCAGTGCGATCGCAAGATCCGCTGGCGTTTTTTTATGGGTGAAATCCTCTCAGAGTTTTATTTTCTGTGCGCCGCAAACCCATTCTTCTCTGGCGCGGTGTCTGAGTTGAGCGTCAGGCGCGGATAACGGCGGAACTGCGGCATGGGTGCGAGGAGATTGAGTGTGCGGAAAATTATCGCGCAATCAATTTGAAATGAGGCAACCAACGGGCTGCCTCATTCCGGGTACATTTTTCTAACCGTGAACTGCCTGAATCAACATATCGTTAATCCATTGATTGACACTTTTACCGGAGATCTCTGCTGCAATATTGATAGCAGCATGGACTTCAGGCTGAATCCTCAGGCTGATTTTACCGCTTGCGGGACGTTGAGGAGCGCGACCTTGCTCAGCACAATAACTGAGATAGTCGTCAACGGCTTCTTCAAAAACAGCCCTGAGGTCTGAGACGTTATCTGCATGGAAACCTATTACGTCCTGAATACCCGCGATGTGCCCGATCAGACACTGATCCTCGTCGCTATATTCTATCCTGGCTGCATATCCCTGATAGGTCATGGTACTCATGGTTTTACTCCTGTCGCTTCAAGGAATGTTCTGGCATCCCGTACCTGATAAATTTTCGCTTCTTTTTCCGAGTGTGGCCGGTGAAATGAAGCAACAACCTGATTAATTTCAAAGCGTACCCGCGAACCTTTGCCTTCACTGACTTTGGCACCTAAAGCGATAAATAAAACCTCTATTTTTCGCCATTCGAGCATTGAGGGGGTGGGTAAGGCAAAAATAAGATGTAACGTTTTCAGGTGTGCGGCATTTAGCATCTTCATAATTTATCGATCCTTCGAAAGTGATTGCCGCCAAATTTTTATGATATCACTATTTGATATCAAAAATGAAAGTCGAAAAAAATAAAACAAAAAAGGCAGCCCTCAGGCCGCCTTGTTGTCATGCCACATGTGGGCGTTATTCGTTGAACAACCGGGTGTCGTTCGCCATGCTGTCGACGACGCTTTTCAGATCGTTTGCCGTCACTTTTTGTTTATCGTTGGAAACCTGTTTGCCGAATCCTTTACGAACAACTTTTATCACCGCTTTACCGGTGCTGGCATCGATCAGCTCGCCTTCAAAGTACACTTCGGTATCACGGGTACGATGGCCGGTGGCCGTTTCGGTACCTGCAATCACCAGCGCCACCGGAATAACTTCATAGAACTGCAAACCTTCTGCCGAAGTATTCACACCGGTAATGGCACCTTTGAAGATCAAAGTACGTGGCCCCGCGTGATCGGTCAGCGGCAGACGCTCAGACAGCGCAGTTTTCATGCGGCTGTTGGCATAATCCAGAGCACCCTGAAGTGTCTCTTTACTGATTTGCTCAGTAGGCTGAGGCTCAGGATAGAATTTAATCGGTTCGTATTTAAGGTAGGAGTAATTCTCTTTCTTAAACGAAGGATCGATCCAGCGCAGAACCGGATTTCCTGAGGCGGTTTTCACTTCCTTGAGGCCCGAATAATCCCCCAGGAAGCCTGAGAATTTTTCAGTCTGCGTAACATGGCTTGTACAGCCCGCTAAAAACATCGTACCGGTCACAAGAGCAATCTGCAGCAGCTTTATTTTTTTCATTCGAACCCTCGAAATTTTTAAGGAAGACAAAGTATGTATAGCACCGCTGGGGAATTTAACCTCTTAACAACAAAGAAAAATTGATGAAGAACAGAGTATTGATATTTGTGAGAGGGGCGCATGATTGATCACGCTCGTCTCATTTATTTGGTGAATGAAAGAGATAGTACTCGCCTTTAGGGCTATCCCCCGTGGCGACGATGTCCCAGCCTTTTGATAAATAAAATGCGACCGATTTTTGACTCTTTACCAAACATTTCAGCGAACCGGTGCGGGTAAAGGTTTTTTCAGCGGCGCGAAGTAAGGCGCTGCCGGCGCCGGTCCCCTGAAATTGCGGGTCGATAAACAGGTTATGCAGAAAGTTTTCCTGGGTAAAAATCGAGGCAAACCCGAGTAAATGCCCATCGCGCTCCGCGACAAGTATCGTCTCGCCGATCACCGCACGGTCAAAATCTTCCAGCTTGTAGTCAACCTCTGTCAGCCACGTCCAGGTATCTTTGCGTGCGGCCAGATACAGCGTGCGTAAAAAAGGACGATCGGCTTCTTCGTAAGCCCGGATGTGAAGTGGTGATACCAAAGAGTGAGACTCCTCAAAGACTGTGGGGTTATTTGTGCGTATGGTACGCAACTCACTTAACGATACTGCCAGCGACTATGTATGAGTTCAATTTGGTTTTGTTGCTGTTGCAGCAAATGTGCGTCTATTTAGTCATTGCGTATTTACTCAGCAAAACTCCTCTGTTTATCCCGCTGATGCACGTCACCGTGCGGCTTCCGCACAAATTGCTGTGTTATTTCATGTTCTCGATGTTCTGCATTATGGGCACTTATTTTGGTCTGCATATTCAGGATTCTATCGCCAATACCCGGGCTATCGGCGCGGTGCTGGGCGGTTTACTCGGCGGGCCGGTCGTCGGTGTTCTGGTCGGTCTGACGGGCGGGTTACACCGGTATTCGCTGGGGGGCATGACAGCGCTGAGTTGCATGATTTCGACGGTTATCGAGGGATTGCTCGGCGGCATAGTGCATCGTGTGCTGATGCGGCGGGGACGTATTGACCGGCTGTTTAATCCGCTGACCGTCGCGGGCGTCACGCTGTTTGCTGAAGTGCTGCAAATGGCGATCATTTTGATGGTTGCGCGTCCTTTTGACGAAGCGCTGCGGCTGGTCAAAAGCATCGCCACGCCGATGATGGTGACCAATACCATCGGCGCGGCCATGTTTATGCGCATTCTGCTCGACCGGCGGGCGATGTTTGAACGTTACACCACGGCGTTCAGCGCCCGCGCGCTTAATATCGCCGCGTGTACCGAAGGCGTGCTGCGTCAGGGATTTAATCAGGAGAATACCGCACGGGTGGCGCAGATCATTTATCAGGAGCTGGATATCGGCGCGGTGGCGATTACCGATCGTGAGAAGCTGCTGGCGTTTGTCGGGATCGGCGACGATCACCATTTGCCGGGATCGCCGATATTGTCCGAACATTCGCACCGCGCCATCGAACATAACGAGGTGGTTTATGCCGACGGTAATGAGGTGGCCTATCAGTGCACGCAAAGCCCGTCGTGTAAGCTTGGCTCGACGCTGGTGATCCCGCTGCGCGGTGAAAATCAGGAAGTGATCGGCACGATCAAACTGTATGAAGCGCGCAACCGGCTGTTCAGCTCGATCAACCGTACGCTGGGCGAAGGCATCGCCAGCCTGCTGTCGGCGCAGATCCTTGCCGGACAGTACGAACGGCACAAACAGTTACTGATCCAGTCGGAAATTAAACTGCTGCACGCGCAGGTGAATCCTCACTTTCTGTTTAACGCGCTGAATACCCTGGTGGCGGTGATCCGTCGCGACAGCCAGCAGGCCAGTGAACTGGTACAGCATCTTTCTACGTTTTTTCGCAAAAACCTCAAACGCCCGCAGGAAGTGGTGACGCTGGCCGACGAAATCGAGCATGTGCAAGCCTATCTGCATATCGAACGAGCGCGGTTCAGTGACCGTCTGAATGTCACCTTTGATTTCCCCGAGGCACTGCAACAGCTCTGTTTACCTGCTTTTACCCTGCAACCGCTGGTGGAAAACGCCATCAAACACGGGACATCGCAGTTGCTCGGTATCGGGCAGCTTCGTCTTTCTGCCATCGGGCAGGGAGAGTGTCTGGTGCTCACCGTGGAAGATAACGCCGGGCTGTATGCGCCGTCGGCGAACGGTAACGGGCTTGGGATGAGCCTGGTCGATCGCCGTCTGCGCGGGCGCTACGGCGACGAGTTCGGGTTACAGGTTGAATGCGAGCCGGAACGGTTCACCCGCGTCATTTTACGTTTGCCAGCCAGGAGCCGACATGCTGAAAATATTGATTGTTGATGACGAGCCGCTGGCGCGTGAAAACCTGTGCGTGCTGTTGCAGCCGGTCGCTGACGTCATCGTGGCCGGCGAATGTGAAAATGCGGTGGAAGCCCTTGGCGCGATCAACCGGCTGCGACCTGACGTGGTGTTTCTGGATATACATATGCCGCGCATCAGCGGTCTGGAACTGGTCGGTATGATCGACCCCGAGCGCATGCCTCATATCGTCTTTCTCACCGCATACGATGAGTATGCGCTGCAGGCGTTCGAAGAGAATGCGTTCGATTATCTGCTCAAACCGGTTCAGGCGTCACGGCTGGAGAAAACCCTTCATCGCCTGCGACAGCATCTTCCTGCGCAAAATGTCAGTGCGCTGATGGCGGGGGAACCGGATCTGTCCCTGATCCCCTGCTGCGGGCAGAACCGTATTTATCTGCTCTCCACAGATGAGGTGATTTTTGTCTGCTCACGGGTCAGCGGCGTATTCGTGAACCGCGCCGACGGCAGTGAATGCTTTACAGAGCTGACGCTGCGCACGCTGGAAAGTCGCACGCCGTTGCTGCGTTGCCACCGGCAGTATTTGATTAATATGCAGCATCTGCGCGAAATCCGTTTTGATGACTGCGGGCAGGCAGAGCTGGTGATGAAAAATGAGGTACGGGTACCGGTCAGTCGTCGCTACCTGAAAGCCCTGAAGTCCCGGCTGGGCCTGTAACCCGCACCGTTCACTCTGGCGTTTTAACCGTTTAAATCGCTATTACGCCGCTCACGCCAACAGCCGGAGCGCTTTCATCGGCACTTTGTTACGTTGCGCCGGATTATTCCTTATCCGGAGAACAACAAGATGCAACACGCACTGACTTTTGTCATCGCGACTTTGTGTATTCTGACAATCTGTTACCGGCTTTACGGGGTGTTTTTCGTCCGTAAAGTGCTGAAAGCCGATGATGCTCAGGTCACTCCGTCGCATTTACTGGAAGACGGGAAAGACTACGTCCCGACCAAAAAATGGGTGAACTTTGGCAGCCACTTCGCGGCCATCGCGGCGGCGGGGCCACTGGTCGGCCCGGTGCTGGCCGCGCAATACGGTTATCTGCCCGGCATGTTATGGCTGCTGATCGGCTGTGTGGTCGGCGGCGCGGTGCATGATACCGTCGTGCTGTTTGCCTCCATGAAACACAGAGGGAAATCGTTATCCGAGGTCGCTAAGCGAGAGCTTGGCCCGGTGGCAGGCTGGTGCACGGGGCTGGCGATGTTATTTATCATCACTATCACCATGGCCGGTTTATCGATGGTGGTTGTCCACGCTCTTGAGCGTAATCCGTGGGGGACGTTTGCCGTCTTCATGACCATCCCGGTGGCGATTTGCGTTGGCCTGTGGGAACGTCTGACCGGTAGTATGAAAGCCGCTTCATGGGTGGGGATTATTGCCATCATGGCCTGCGTGGTGATCGGGCCGTACATTCAGGCCTCGGCGTTTGGGGAATGGCTGAGCCTGCGTGCTTCGACGGTCAGCCTGGTGTTGCCGGTCTACGCATTCTTCGCGACCGCATTGCCGGTGTGGATGTTGCTGACACCGCGCGGTTATCTCTCCAGCTTCATGAAAATCGGCGTGTTCGGGGCGCTCATCGTCGGGGTGGTGTTCATTAACCCCGAGATCCAGTTTCCGGCGATCACACCGTTTATCCACGGTGGCGGCCCTGTGCTGGCCGGGCCGGTCTGGCCGTTTATCTCAATCACTATCGCCTGTGGCGCGATCTCCGGCTTCCACGCATTTATCGGTTCCGGCACGACGCCGAAGCAAATCGATAAATGGAGCGACATCTTACCGGTCGGTTTTGGTGCGATGTTAGCGGAATGCGTGGTCGGCGTGATGGCGCTGATTGCCGCGACCGCGCTGCATCCGGCGGATTACTTTGCGATCAACTCGGCGCCCGAGGTTTTTGCCGGTCTGGGGATGCAGGTGGTGAATCTGCCGACACTCAGCCAGGAAATTGGTCTGGATCTCAGTGGCCGTACCGGCGGGGCTGTGACGCTGGCAGTCGGCATGGCGGATATCTTTACCCGCATCCCGTGGTTCAGCCATTTGTCTTCGTACTTCTTCCAGTTTGTGGTGATGTTCGAGGCGGTATTTATCCTGACGGCCGTGGATTCCGGGACCCGCGTGGCGCGCTATCTGTTACAGGATTTCTTCGGCGATCTGTGGTCGCCGCTCAAACGTACTGACTGGTGGCCGGGCGCAGTGGCGTGCAGCATCGTCGCCTGCCTGCTGTGGGGATACCTTCTTAACTCGGGCGACATCAACTCCGTCTGGGCGTTGTTTGGCGTTTCAAACCAGCTGATGGCCTCGATTGGCCTGATGATCGGCGCGACCATTATCTTGCGTCTGGCGGACAAACGCCGCTACATGCTGACCTGCCTGATCCCGCTGGCCTATCTCTATGTCACGGTCAACTATGCGGCGTACTGGATGGTCGCTCATGTGTATTTCAATTCTGCGGCCAAAGGTTTCAACCTGTTCAACGGCACCATCTCAATCATCATGGTCGCCCTCGGCGCGGTGATTATGGTGGCATCTGTTCTGCGCTGGATAACGTTGTGGCAGGCGCGCAGCGAAGGCATGACTGGCGACGTACCGGCTACGCTGTAAATCGCGATTGTTTCATCAGCCCTGTCAATGGACAGGGCTTTTTTGTATCAATTGCTGATTGATCTTCCCGCCGTCCACACCAATAATGCTCCCTTGACTCGGGGTGCCGCGCTTGCAAAAGAACGGCTGAGATTTTACCCGTATTACCTGATCTGGATTATGCCAGCGTAGGGAAGTCAGGTATCTCTCCCGATGCCGCCTTCCTGAAAGCCGGTTGGGAGACTTATGAACGTCCGACCTTCCGTATTTCCCGGTGCTACTGCCGCCGGTTCTTTACATCAACTCCGCCATGCCTCACCGCTGGTCCATTGCCTGACCAACGATGTGGTGCAATCTTTTACTGCCAATGTCCTGCTGGCGCTGGGTGCTTCTCCGGCGATGGTGGTCGATCCCGATGAAGCGGCGCAGTTCAGCGCCATTGCCGATGCCTTACTGGTGAACGTCGGCACGCTCACACATCCCCACGCTAACGCGATGCTGGCGGCGATTCATGCCGCAAATCAGGCCGGGAAACCCTGGGTGTTAGATCCCGTCGCGGTCGGTGGCCTGAGCTGGCGAACCGAATTTTGCCTCGGTATCCTGCCGTTAAAACCCGCCGCCATTCGTGGCAATGCGTCTGAAATCCGTGCCCTCAGTGGCCTGAGCGCGTCAGGCCGCGGCGTTGACAGCGGCGACGATTCGCTTTCTGCTCTGCCTGCCGCACAGCAACTGGCGCAGCAAACCGGGGCGATAGTGGCTGTGACCGGCGAAACGGATTACATCACTGACGGCAAACGCCATTGGGCTGTGCCGGGCGGGCATCCGATGATGACCCGCGTGGTCGGTACCGGCTGTGCATTATCTGCCGTGGTAGCGGCATTTTCGGCATTACCGGGCGACCGGCTGGACAACGTCGCGGCGGCGTGTCGCGTCATGTCATGTGCCGGTGAGCGGGCTTGTGCGACAGCCTACGGGCCGGGCAGCTTTACGCCAGCGTTCCTCGATAATCTGTATTTATTGAACGAAACATGGCTGAACGGGGAGGGCTGTCATGAAACGCATTAATGCGCTGACCATTGCCGGCACTGACCCGAGCGGCGGCGCGGGCATTCAGGCGGATTTGAAAACTTTCTCCGCCCTCGCCGCTTATGGCACCAGCGTGATCACGGCGCTGGTGGCGCAAAATACCCGTGGCGTTCAGTCGGTCTGTTACATCTCACCGGAGTTTGTGGCGGCGCAGCTTGATTCCGTCCTCAGCGATGTGCGTATCGATACCGCTAAAATTGGCATGCTGGCAAACAGTCAGATTGTGGAAACGGTGGCGGAGCGGCTTGGCCATTATCAGCCGCCGTTTGTGGTGCTCGATACCGTGATGCTGGCGAAAAGCGGCGATCCTTTATTGCAGCCGGAAGCGGTCGAGGCGTTGCGGCGGCTGCTTTTGCCTCAGGTTTCGATCATCACCCCAAACCTGCCCGAAGCAGCAGCGTTGCTTGAATGCGCCATCGCCACCAGTGAAGCGGAAATGCGTGAGCAGGGCGAAGCTTTACTGGCGATGGGGTGTGGCGCGGTGTTGATGAAGGGAGGGCATCTTAGCGACGAAGAGAGTCCGGACTGGTTGTTTATGCGGGATACGCGTGAGCGTTTCACTGCGCCGAGGGTGAACACCCGCCATACTCATGGCACCGGCTGTACGTTGTCAGCCGCCCTGGCGGCACTGCGCCCGCGCCACAGCGGCTGGGCAGACACTGTGCGCGAAGCCAAAGCCTATCTGCAACAGGCGCTGATACAGGCCGACTCGCTGGATGTCGGGCAGGGTATCGGGCCGGTGCATCATTTCCATCGCTGGTGGTAAGGCGATAGTGAAGGGCAGTCAGGCGCTGCGCTGCGATTTTTCCAGTGCCTGTTCTGCCTGATGAAACATCATCAGCGCCCGCTGTAAATGCACGGCATCAAACGGATTCAGCGGGTAGAATTTCTCGTCTTTACGCGGGCGCAGCATCACCCGGATCTGGCTGACAGAAATCCGCTCATAAAGATAACTGGCGATGTCCTGATTCTCTTCATCTTTCCATGAAAGAACCAGCGCCGCGTGTTCGCCGCTGCGTCGGCCAATAAACTGCTCATGCAGCCACAGGCCTTCCAGTTCGCCATCTTTTTGCAGTTTTTTGCCGCTGAACCACGATGAATCTGCCAGCAGCCACAGTGCCTGCGGGGTGATCTCTTCATGCAGCTGACGCCATAACGGGCGGTTATTGTCCATCTGCCAGCAGGCCATACCAAGATAATCATTCAGCTCGCGCCAGTCGTTTTCGAGGCGCTCTTTCAGCTCAGGATCCTGCACATGCATAAACTGTTGCAGGCCGGTCGCCTGTTCGCCCAGTTTGTTATAGGCAATGACGGTCATGGTGCGAGGCGTGCGGCGGAAAGTCACCCACAGCAGCACTTTGGGAATGCGAAAAGTGATGGCCTGCACGGTCAGTTTGTAACGGTTACCCCGCGACATCACCAGGCCGTTCGCGGTGCCACGTTTATCCTGATAATTTCTTACCAGCACCACACTGTTCTGGCCCATCCAGCCGGTGAGATAATGCTCTTTCTCGCTTTCGGCCACGTCCAGATCGCGTGCAATCTGGCTGATCTTTTCTTCATCCAGTTGGGCGAGGGAGAGTGACTGTTCGGCACTGTAATAGCTTTTTTTCAGGGGGGCTGCGGCTGGCATAAAGGTATCCACGATATTGATGTGGTTTACAGCTTACACTAAGTTGTCATACAGATTTTGGCGCTAACCCGCAAAAATTGAACGCCGCAGACAGCGGGATGGAAAGAAAACCTTCGCCTTACAGACCCAGGGTCTGATGAAATTTTACGAGACGTCTCGTAAAAAAAACGCATCATGATTGTTATTCCCGGATTGAGGATTATTCTTGCGAAATAACATGCAACCTGTGGGAATAAAATGGAAAGGATGACGTTACATGAAAGGGTGATTAATGAGACGGTCACAATAATGAATGCCGTCTTCAGTAAGTTAGATGTCTCTCTTATTATAAAGTGTATTCGTCGCAGTGATATTATCTGGCAGCAGCGTCGGGCGAGGCGTAATTTACGACAACCTGAAAAACACCAGCTTAACTGGAAATGGCTGTTTAACGAGTATCGGAAAAATAAGCCGCAGAATTCAGGTATGGAGCAGGCCGCTTATGTGTTTTGTCTCAATAACCTGCAGCAGGAGCGGGCCGCGTTCCTGTTAACCTCGTGCCGGTGCTTATCAGAAGAACTGGAGCTCAATGCACTGGAGAATTTTTATCGCAAGACAGCAGGGCATCCTTTGAAAAGGAATATGCTGTATTACAGCCTTTGTCTTATGGTGATTTACGCTGAGGTTCTTAATGAGCTGGGTATATTAAAGAAAGAAAGGGTGAGATTTGTAATTAAAGATGTTGTTAATGATGATGTAATGCGTTTTTATATCTCCGCAGCGCCCCTGTCGCAAGTTTCGCAAGAGATGGAGTGCGAATCCACTTACTATTTATTACGTGAATATATAAATATGGATTTATTTAATATCAACGTTTGAAGAATGAATTCATCATTTCAGACAGAGAATTTTTATCTGACTTATCAGGAGCAGCACATGAAGCGAGACAAGGAAAAACCGGTTAATTTAACGCCTCGGCAGACAGAACTTGTGGAACTCGTTGTCGGATTTTTAAGATCCTGCGATGAAAAATATGAAGGTCAAAAAGATGTTGAAGGTTTTGAAGGGGGAGGTGTGCTGCTTGGCCCGCGAGAAGCCTGCTACCGCCCTTCAAAAGACTGGAACAAATTGCCCTGAAGTGAAAATTATCTCCCGCGTTGGCATCGTTTTACCACGCGGGAAGACAAACTCACTCGGCATCAAACCAGTCACTGTTCTGTTCGGCAATGGGCGTGATAGTGGAAATCATTTCCTGCAAATGAATGCGGATGGCTTTTTCCGCTGCATCCGGGTCATGTGCTTTCAGACCATCGAAAATCGCATAATGCTGTGCAATCAGATTCTCCGGCGGGGAGACTTTACTGAGCGTCAGGAACCGCACGCGGTCCATGGTGGCTTTGATGTGTTCGACGGTTTCCCACGCCAGACGGCAGTCAATGATTTGCGCGATGGTGCGGTGGAAATCATCGTCAAGCAGCAGGAATTCCTGCGTTTGCTGGCTTTTGGCGGCCAGCGTCTGGCGTTCAAGATTGTGTTCCAGCAATGCCAGATCTTTCCCGGTGGCGACCATCGCCGCACGGCGCACCACGGCGGTTTCGACGGCTTCACGAATGAAACGGCCGTCAGCTACCCGCTTGGAGGAAATTTTCATCACATAGGTGCCGCGCTGTGGCAGTACCTGCACCAGTCCGGCTTCCGCCAGTTTGATAAAGGCTTCGCGCACCGGCTGGCGGGACACGTTAAAGCGTGTGGAAATCTCTTTCTCCGACAGGAATGCCCCCGGCGCAATGGCGCAGGTGACGATGTCCTGACGCAAGGTACGGTAAATCTGCTGATTAACCGGTACATTGCTGAGAAATTCAAAGGCGTCTGTCATGGGCAAAAGTTGTCTTCAGAATCGGGAGTCCATAATACTAACATGAGTTTTCTCAGGATTTTGAGATTGTTAGCGCAAGGTTTTCACAGATATTTGGCTTATTTCATCAAAGCTAATCCGAATTAATGTGCTCACGGCAATAGAGCTTTTTATACGCCGCTGGCGTGATCCCCAGCAGTTTGCGAAACACTCGTCGAAAATACGCCACGTCATTAAACCCGGTGAGGCGGGCCACATCCGCCACATTGCCGGTATTCGCCAGCAACAGTTTCTCGGCGGCGGCAACACGTTGTTTATGCAATGCTTCGGTCAGCGTCATCTGGAAAGTCAGGCGGAAAACCCGTCCGAGATAATCCGCGTTGCAGTGCAGCCGTTCCGCCAGTTCCGAAGCCCCCAGCGGCATGTGAAACTGTGTCGTGATGAGCTGGCGGGCTTTATAAGCCAGTGCCACGCCGGGGCCGCCCGGTTCGACATTCTCCGGCCAGGCACGCGAGACTTCCTGTAACAGCAATATCAGAAACAGCTCGAGAGAGTTACCTCCGCGTTCCTGTTCATATAAAAATAATCTGAACAGCGTTAACAGGGTTTCGCTGTCTCTGACTTTACAGTGCTGTGGAATATTCAGCTGTAAAGAGGGACTGTTTGGTTGTATTTCCATTATTGCGCTATCTTTCACAATATCGAAATGCAGCCAGTAAAATTTTAAATCGGGATCGAATGTTGTGATCCCTTTATGTTCACGCCCTGGAAATAACAATAAACTTTCGCCTGCGTGTAAATCAAAACGGTTATTTTCTTCCTGCAAAGACAGCGAACCCCGCACGACATAAATTAACTCGTGCGAACTCAGGCGTCGGGTCGGATGTGTGCCAATCCCCCGTGAAATAAACAGACCGCCGTTTTGCACTTTTACCGGGTAATTAACGGGAAACGCAAGCATTTCAGGCATTTTCAGGCGCTCATCAGGCAGGTGTAGATTGACAGTAGCATAAGAAACACGCGCTACCCGCCGGGCGTTAAGAGGTTTTGATCTGCTTCACAGATTCTGTTCGTGAGTCGGAATTGTCCCGTTTAACTACTTTATCCTCCTCTTGTTGGCATGAAATCTCTATGCCAGATTTATGGCGTACCTTATTTCATCTCAGGGCTGATGCGAAAAATTAGCCTTATTCATTGTGTTCCTACAGCTTATAAATAACGATATAAAAGCGAGGAAAAATAATGCCAACAGTTTCAGTTAATACCGGTTCTGCGCCGGTAAGCGTTGAGGGGAAAATAATTTCTGTTAACGCTAAACTCTCCGTCAGTGAGAAAATCGGTTACGGATTAGGTGACGCCGGTGGCACGATAATAACCTGTCTGATCACCAGTTTTCTGACCTTCTTTTATACCGATGTCTTCGGGCTGACACCGGCGATTGTCGGCACATTGTTTATTTCCCTGCGGGTGATTGATGCGATTTCCGATCCGCTGATGGGCATTCTGGCTGACCGCACCCAAAGCCGCTGGGGGCGCTTTCGTCCATGGCAGTTGTGGATAGCGTTGCCGATTGGCGTAGTCGGTTTTCTCACCTTCACGGTGCCCGGCCTGAGCGGTGATGCCAAAATCGCGTACGCCTTCTTCACTTACTTCCTGCTTTCGGTGTCATACACGGCCATCAACGTGCCGTATTGCGCGCTGATTAACACCATGACCACCGATCACCGGGAGGTGATTTCCTGCCAGTCATGGCGCTTTGTTTTGTGCGGTGTGGCCGGATTTATGGTTTCCGTCGGGCTGCCGTGGCTGGTGCAACTCTTCGGCAAAGGTGATGCTGCGCGGGGGTATCAGCAGGGCGTCGGCTTGCTGTGCTCGGTGGCGGTGGTGATGTTCCTGTGGTGCTTCTTCACGGTTCGCGAGCGTCTGCCGCTGGCGCTGCTGGGGCAGTTCAGCATTAAAGAGCACATCCGCGGAATGCTGAAAAACGACCAGTTGCTGCTGGTTCTCCTCATGTCATTCCTGCTGATCAACGTGTTCAACCTGCGCGGTGGCGGCTATATGTATTTCATCACCTACGTGCTGAAAGGCGGCGCAGGGTACGCGTCGATGTTCTTCGGCATGGTGACGCTGGCGTCAATTCTCGGCGCGATCATCGTCAATCAGCTGACCAAATTTATCGACAGCGTGCGTCTCTACCTGATCACCAATCTGGTGCTGGCGGTGTTTTCCCTGCTGTTGTGGTTTGTGCCGGTGGGTGAACAATTCCAGACGCTGTGGCTTGGCATTATCTTCGTACATTGTGTGATCCTCGGCTTCACGCTGCCGCTGCACTTTTCCATCATGGCGTTTGCCGATGACTACGGACACTGGAAAAACGGTATCCGCTCTTCCGGCATGAACTTCGCCTTCAATCTTTTCTTTATCAAACTGGCCTGGGCCTCCAGCGCCGGGATCATCAGTCTGGTCTTTATTTGGGTGTCTTATCAGGCCGGTGCCGGGCACCAGACCGCGGCATCCCTTGGCGGGATCACGCTGCTGGAAACGCTGTTGCCTGCGGCGATGCATTTACTGCTGGCCGGGACGCTGATGTTCTGCAAGCTCAATAACACATTGCTGACCCGCATGTCCCGCGAGCTGGCGGCAAACGTTTAATGTTGATAACTGTTCAGGAGGTTGTATGTCTTTTTCTCCGGTTGAATCTTTAGAAGTGCCTTTGCACAAGGTGAATGTCTCCGACGCGTTCTGGCGGGAGTATCAGCGTCTGGTGAAAGATGTGGTGGTGCCGTATCAGTGGAAGGCGCTCAATGATGAGGTTGCCGATGCCGAACCGAGCCACGCGATAGAAAACTTCCGCATTGCCGCCGGGCAAAGTGACGGTGAGTTTTACGGCATGGTTTTTCAGGACAGCGACGTTGCCAAATGGCTGGAAGCGGTGGGTTATTTGCTGGCGAAAACACCGGACCCGGCGCTGGAGGAAACCGCCGATCAGGTGATCGAACTGGTCGGCGCGGTGCAGCAGCCCGACGGGTATCTCAACACCTATTTCACCGTCAAAGAGCCGCAACACCGCTGGACCAATCTGGCGGAATGTCACGAGCTTTACTGCGCCGGACATCTGATCGAAGCGGGTGTGGCTTATGCGCAGGCTACGGGCAAAACCCGTTTGCTGGAGATCGTCTGCAAACTGGCTGATCACATTGCCGATGTCTTCGGGCCGGGCGAAAAGCAATTACACGGCTATCCCGGCCACCCTGAAATTGAACTGGCGCTGATGCGTTTGTATGAGCAAACCGCCGAAACCCGTTATCTCGAACTGACAAGGTATTTCGTTGAGCAGCGCGGGGCGCAGCCGCATTTTTACGATATCGAATATGAAAAACGCGGCAAAACATCGCACTGGAATAACTACGGCCCGGCGTGGATGGTTAAGGATAAAGCCTACACGCAGGCGCATCTGCCGATAGCACTACAGACCACGGCGGTCGGCCATGCGGTGCGGTTCGTTTATCTGTACGCCGGTGTCGCGCACCTGGCGAGGCTGAGTCAGGATCAGGAAAAACGCGAAACCTGCCAGCGCTTATGGGAAAACATGACGCAAAGGCAGATGTACATCACCGGTGCGATTGGTTCGCAAAGCAGCGGAGAAGCGTTTTCCTCGGATTACGATTTACCCAATGACACGGCCTATACCGAAACCTGCGCCTCGATTGGCCTGATGATGTTTGCCAACCGCATGTTGCAGATGGAGGCCGACAGCCGTTACAGCGACGTGATGGAACGTGCGCTTTACAACACCGTGCTGGCCGGTATGGCGCTCGACGGTAAACATTTCTTCTATGTGAATCCGCTGGAAGTGCACCCGAAAAGCATCCCGTTCAACCATATTTATGATCACGTAAAACCGGTGCGTCAGCGCTGGTTCGGCTGCGCCTGCTGCCCGCCCAATATTGCGCGGCTGCTGGCGTCACTCGGCCATTACATTTATACCCGGCGCCCGGACGGTGTGGATATCAATCTGTATATCGGCAGCGATGTGGAGGCGGAAATCGGCGGAAAACCGCTACGGCTGAAACAGTCCGGCGGCTACCCGTGGGCTGAAAACGTAACGATTGACGTTGATACCGGTGAACCGCTGGAAGCCACGCTGGCGCTGCGTTTACCTGACTGGTGCGCCAGCCCGCAGGTCGCCATCAATGGTCATCCGCTTGAACTGACCAGCCTGACGCAGCGCGGGTATTTGCGTCTGACCAGGGAATGGCAGAAAGGCGATCGCATTGAAATGACCTTACCGATGCCGGTCACCCGCGTGAAAGGTAACGCACTGCTGCGCCACGTCGCCGGAAAAGTCGCCGTGCAGCGCGGGCCACTGGTGTATTGCCTGGAACAGGCGGATAACGGCAGTGAACTGCATAACATTCGTTTGCCGCACGATGCGCCGTTCCGCCTGATTTCTGGCAGCGGACTGTTCGCGGGTAAAACATTGCTGCAAACGCAGGGCGAGCGACGCCCGTCGGTGCAGGCCGGGCAGCAGCCGTTGTACCGCTACAATCCGCCAGAGGAAGCAACCTTGCCGCAAACCATGACCTTTGTGCCGTATTTTGCCTGGGCGAACCGTGGGGAAGGGGAGATGCGGGTGTGGATTGATGAAGTGTAGAAAAGGCTGAACCCGCCTCCAAAAAATAAACCCGGCGCAGGTGGCCGGGTTTTGAATATCCTTTCACTGATTTAGCTGTGAGAGAGTGTTGTCTCGGCGGACTGTTTAGGCGGTTTGATCACGAAGAACACCAGAATTGCCCCCAGCGCGGCGACGCCGCCTGCGAGAATAAAGGCGCTGTCAAAACGACCGGTATTCTGGACAATAAATCCGGTGACCACGGGCCCGATGATGCCGGACACGCTGCCGACCAGATGAATGAATCCGCTGGTGCCGCCGACGCGGGATTTATGTACCACGTCCTGAATAATCGCCCAGTAAATTGCCCCGGTGGTATACAGGAAGAAAATAGACACTGACATCAGCACCACCGCAGGCACCACGCTGGTGACGATACCGGCGAGGGCGACGCAAATGGCAGCGGCTAACAGGCTGACCACCAATATAATTTTACGCGACAGCAATAAGCGGCCGGTAATATTGAAGATCTTATCTGAAATATAACCGCCCAGTGCCAGTCCGACGAAGCCGACAATCCACGGAATAACCGTTGTCAGGCTCATCTCTTTAATATTCAGGCCATGCGCCTGCACCAGATAAGCCGGGAACCAGCTGAGGAAGAAGAACAAAATATAGTTGTAGCAGAAGAATGCGAAGGCAGTGACCAGAATAATCGGTTGTTTTAAATAATACCCCAGCCCATGCGCAGCCTGTGCCAGATCTTCCTCTTCGCTGATATTTTCATTCTTCATTGCATCAATTAAACGTAATTCTTCCTGGGACACGCGCTTACTTTTCAGCGGATTATCGGCCACCGTAAAGAACCAGATCACCATCCACACAATACCAATCGCGGCAATGACCATAAACGCCGGACGCCAGCCAAAGGAGATTGCCAGATACCCGACAATAGGCCCGGCCACAGCGCCGCCGAGGGGCGAACCGGCGCTGAGCAGACCCATGGCGGTCGCCGCCTTTTTCTTCGGGAACCAGCCGTTGATCATCTTATTTGCCGAGGCACAGATCGGGCCTTCGGCCATGCCAAATAATACCCGCAGAATAAGCATGGAATAAAAGCCGGTGGCGATAGCGGTCATGCCACAAAACAGTGACCATAACCCGACGGCTAACCCCATGACGATGGTCGGGCCAAATTTATCGACAGCCAGACCGCCAAGGAAGTTAAATATCGCGTAACCAAAGAAGAAGCTGCCAAATATCATGCCGAACTGTTCAGGATTGATGGCCAGTTCTTTTTCTATCATCGGGACCGTTATCGACAGCGCAACGCGGTCGAGATAATTGATCATGTAAACCATAAACAGCAGGAATACGATTATCCAGCGTAGATTCTTAAACATAGATGCTCCACGTAGTGTTGTTTTAATAGTGTTACGTTTTTATAAGTAGAATATGAGGTACAACAGACGGGAGGATTGAATTCTCCTCCCGTTAAAGCCAAATCGTCAGATATCTCCGTGATCAGAATGCCAGCAGAACCTTGCAGCACGAACGCTGATCTTTCTCAAACAGCGTCAGCGCGGCTTCGACTTCGCTGGCGGGCATCCAGTGGGTCACCAGCTTTTCCGGGGCGATCTTCCCTTGCTCAATCCATTCAATCACCTGCGGGAACCGGTGGCTGTTCAGGCGTGAAGAGAACAACGAAATCTCTTTGCTGGTAATACTTTGCTGCGTCACCGAACTCGGTTCGCCGGAGAAACCCATCATGCCGATGCGTGCTGCCGGAGACGCCAGCAGAATGGCTTCCTGCAAGATCGCCGGATGGCAGGCGGCATCCACGATAAGCGTCGGGCGCACACCTTCTGCGGCGAGCACGTCGGCTACGCTGCGTTCTGCATTGTTGATGGTCCAGTCCGCGCCGCTTTCCTGTGCCATCTGAAGACGTTCTTCAATGCGATCGGTGACAATCACTTTCTGCACGCCGTAGACGCCTTTCAGTACCTGAATCACCGTCAGCCCCATCGGACCGGCACCGTACACCAGCGCGGTGTCCTGCGGTGTCGGTTTGAGAAAGGCGGTGATATTGGCCGCGATAGTAAAGGGTTCGACCATGCTGGCGAGTTTGTCCGGAATGGCCGCAGGCACCACGTAGGCATTTTTCGCCGGTGCGCAGGCATAATCACTGAAACCCCCGTCACGGTGGACGCCGATCACCTGCAATTCGGTGCACACGTTCGGGCGGCCAATGGAGCAGGGATAACAATGGCCGCAGCTGACCACCGGATCAACAACCACGCGCTCGCCGATACGCGAGGTGTCTACGCCTTCTCCGACGCTGTCGATGTGCCCGAAGAACTCATGGCCGATCACCCGTGGGTATTTTGCGAACGGATTATGCCCGTGATAAATGTGCACATCCGAACCGCAAATCCCTGCGTAACTGACCCGAACTCGTACCTCACCGGCGGCAGGTACCGGCAAGGCACGTTGCTCGATCACCAGTTTTCCTGGTTCTTGTATAACGACACTGTTCATTATTCGCTCCCTTACCAGTTCCACAACGTACCGTCTTCCAGACGGGCCACCGGCAGATAGGCCGGTTCATACGGATATTTCGCTGCCAGCTTTTCGTCGAACTCGATGCCCAGACCCGGTTTTTCGCCAGGGTGCATGTAGCCGTTATCGAACGTCCAGTTATGCGGGAAGACTTCCAGCATTTGCTCGGAGTAACCCATATATTCCTGCACGCCAAAGTTTGGCACCCACAGGTCGAAGTGCAGCGCCGCCGCCATACAAACGGGTGAGAGGTCGGAAGGGCCGTGCGAGCCGGTACGCACCTGATACAGCGAGGCGAAATCAGCAATGCGGCGCATGCCGGTGATGCCGCCCGCGTGGGTAATGGTGGTGCGGATATAGTCGATCAGTTGCTCTTCGATCAGCTGTTTGCAATCCCAGATGCTGTTGAACACTTCCCCTACCGCGATTGGCGTCACCGTATGCTGGCGGATCAAACGGAAGCATTCCTGATTTTCCGCCGGGGTCGGATCCTCCATCCAGAACAGACGATAGTCTTCAATGCTTTTACCAAAGCGCGCCGCTTCGATTGGCGTCAGGCGGTGGTGCATGTCGTGCAGCAGGTGTTCGTCGAAGCCGAATTTGTTACGCACGGCTTCAAACAGTTTTGGTGTGAAATCGAGGTATTTCTCCGTTGACCACAGCTGTTCCTCCGGCCAGTTGCCTTTGGTGGCCGGTTCGTAGGCCAGCCCTTTGCCTTTCGCCATGCCGTAGGTGGTTTTCATGCCCGGTACGCCGCATTGCGCGCGGATCGCCTTGAAGCCCAGCTCTTTGTGTTTAGCGTAGTCATCAAGCACTTCATCCACCGAATGGCCGGTGGTGTGGCAGTAAACCATGACGCCGGTGCGCGATGCGCCACCGAGCAGTTGATACAGCGGCATATTGGCGGCTTTGGCCTTGATGTCCCACAGCGCGGTGTCCACGGCAGAAATCGCCGACATAGTGACCGGGCCACGACGCCAGTACGCGCCTTTGTAGAAGAACTGCCAGATATCTTCGATCTGATGCGCGTCACGCCCGATCAGTTGCGGGCAAACATGATCTTTCAGGTAGGACGCCACCGGCAGTTCGCGGCCATTCAGCGTGGCATCACCGATCCCGGTCAGCCCGCTGTCGGTAGTGATCTTCAACGTAACAAAGTTGCGCCCCGGACAAGTAACAAAGACTTCAGCATTCACGATTTTCATCGGTTATGACCTTCTGCAGTAAAGTAAGATGCATTTTCTTTGGCTATAAATACGCCATATGACAACTACCATACAAGTATGTTTATCGTTTTTTGCCGGGGAGGATCACACTTTGTTGCGGAAAAGTGAATATGACGAGAGGCGGGAAACCGGCTGCGGGTGCCAATAAAAAAGCCTCCGCGGTGGGAGGCTTCGGGTGCTTCTATTGCGCCAGCCGCATCACTTCCTCCCATACCGCATCATCCACCGGGATCCCCTGGCTGAGGTTTTCACGGCGGTTTGATGCCGCCGTTTGCCCCGGATACCGCACATCGCGGCTGTTTTCGGCGGGATCGGATCCATTCACGTAATCTGCCACGCTGTCGGCCATGCGTTCGGTGAACTCAGCGCCACCGAGTTGTTGCGGATCGAACACCATGAAGATCTGACTGGCGCCGGTGCAGCTGCCTTTGCCTATTTTGTCGATCTCATTGGTGGGGGATCCGGCTGACAACAGTGCGGCCATGGCATCCAGCACAATCGCCAGACCGGAACCTTTCCAGTAACCGGTGGGCAAAATACGCATTGAGGCTTCGATCGGGCCCGGATCGTCGGTAAGATTTCCCTCTTTATCGTAGCCGCCGGGGAAAGGCAGTTTTTCGTTTTTCAGCCGGGTAACCTGTAATTTGCCGTAGGAATACTGTGACATCGCCATATCCAGCACGATCGGGCCTTTGGCGCGGGGCACCGCCATCACGAACGGGTTGTTGCCGACGCGGGTATTTTTACCGCCCCAGGCAGGCATGCAGGATTCAGTATTCGTCCAGCATATCGCGGCCATGCCATGTTCGGCTGCGTGCCAGCCATAACTTCCGCCGCGCATCCAGTGGGTGCTGTTTTTCAGTGCCACAATGCCGACGCCATATTCCTTCGCCATCTCTGCGGCTTTTTCAACGGCGAACAGGGCATTGGTGATGCCGATCCCCTGATGTCCGTTGTAAATGGCGATGGCCCCCAGTGATTTTTCAAGTTCCGGTTTGGCATGAATATCAATCCAGCCCTTTTTGACATAATCCACAAAGCGCGCCACCCGGTTCAGGCCGTGTGAGGCAATGCCATCGCAGCTGGATTCGGTATGGATACGGGCGCAAACCCGCGCACTTTCATCATCCAGCCCGGCATTAAGCAGGGCGCGCTGAATTGTCTGTTGCATCAGGCTGAATTCAATTCTTTGCATGGTCGGCTCCGGTTGAGAGTTCAGGGGAAGTCGGGGAAGAAATGATGTCGGTTTGACTAAGAATATTATTATCACCCCAGCATTTTTCGTAAGGCCAGCCGGTCAGTTGTTCGGCGATTAAACGGGTTTCAGGCGTGACGTCATATTTACTGCCACCGGCTTTGAGGCGCTCGATTTCATTAACCAGCAAGACATGATTATGGCGGGTAAGCTTGAATTTCATTGAACTGTATAAACCGATCAGCAGGAAAATAACTGAACCGGCACCGAACACCAGCGTAATACCATAAACAGCTTCGGCAGGTTGAGTACTGCTTTTTGGGGTAAATCCATAATGCTGTAATAACAGCCCGACGCTGAATAACGCCACTGCCTGAACAGCCTTGCGCACGAAGGTCATTACCCCGGCGAATATACCTTCGCGACGTTTACCCGTGAGCATTTCATCCACATCAGGAATAAAGCTGTAGATATTCCAGCAAACATAGCTGGTGCCGGAACGCCCGACGCCCATGAGAATAACGGACACATAAATCAGCGCCATATTATAAGGCAATTGCAGAAGATGAATGGCGATGAATAAGCCGACACTGGCTAACATAAACAGTTGAGCAATTCTGTACGATGCACCATTTCCCCATTTCATACAGAGAAAAATAAACAGCGCGACACACACAAACTGTACCAGCGTCATTAATGTCATGGCGTTGGAGGCTGATACCGCATTCTGCCCGAGAACAAAAATGATGTAATAAGCGAGCACCGCACCGAGCACGTCGAGCGCGACATAGCCCCCCAGATACATGCCCACATGCTGGCGGAAAGTCCGCACTTTCATGGTGGAAACCAGGGATTTAAACAGGTGTTTCATGTCCCGTCGAAAAGAGAGCTTAGGCGCAGAAACATCCACAGGGATAGGGCGCTCCCAGGTGTAGAAGTACAACAGCAGGATCACCACGGCAAACAGCACGCCAAAAATGGCACCCATAATCAGAAAAGAAGAAGAAGAGTCATCTCCGAGATACGCAATAATCCGCCCCGGTAACCATGCCGCTAATATTGCCGCGCCGGTAGAAAAGAACATTCTGACGCCCGTGAGTTTGGTGCGCATTTTAAAGCTGGAGGTCATTTCTGCTGCCAGCGTTTCATACGGCACAATGGCCAGCGTATAGGCAGCATAGAATAAAATATACGTGACCAGGTAATACCAGAACCCCATACCGCTGACCCACATAATAATGTAAGTCACCATAATTAACGGTGCGCCGAATAAGAAGAAGAATCCCCTGCGTCCGTATTTTTTACCCAGCGGGTTACGGTAGAAATTATCAGTGACATATCCCATCAGTGGATCAAAAAAAGCGTCCAGCAGACGTGCTGTCGCAATAACGGCTCCCGCCTCTGCGGGGCTTAATCCGGCATAAGTGGTATAGAAAAACATTATCCACAAACCCAATACCGCAAAACATCCGCCGCCGAAGAAATCACCTCCGCCGTACGCCAGCATATTTTTAAGCGATATCGGTCTTTCTTTATGATGATTAATCATGATGCCTCTGTATCCAATAAAATTGAGATAAATAAAAGTCATGAAAAGACACGAATAATAATGCCCGCAGAACTTCATCCGTGGACCTTCAGCGGCATAGGCAATGTAAACCTAGGTAATGCACAGCTACCATACAAGTATATTTATCGGGATTTAACAGGAGGGATCACAAAAACAGGGACGGATTTCCTCTGTACTGTAAGGCAGATCACAGTACAGAGAATGAACAAATGACAGGAGGGGAGAGGTTAGCCGAGCAACTCGCAATGGGGTGGTAACCGGCACTCGATGACTTCGGGCAGAACTTCAATGCGAAAATGTTTCCCGGTCAGCGGTTCGCCATCCAGATTGAAGGTCATGTCATGGGGGGCAGTGATTTCCAGCCACGGCAGATGGGCGGAGACGATATTTTTGTTTTCTTCGTTGTTGAGCAGGCTGCGAAGGAAAGACGGCAGAAGTTCTTCTGACGTCAGCAGACGCAGTTGCAGCAGGCCATCGTTGATCAGCGCTTCCGGGCAAATCTGCTGCCCGCCACCGGCCTGACGGCCATTACCAATGCCGATGACCAGGGCGTCGCCTTCCCAGCTGAAATCCGGGCCTTTGATCTCGCAGCGGTCAGCCTTCAGCGTATCCAGACGTAAAAGTCCGTGAATGAAGTACGAGACGCCGCCGAGTGCTGCTTTGAGTTTTTCCGGCGTTTCGGTGGTGATGCGCGTACCAAAACCGCCCGTCGCCATATTGATGAAGAAATGTTTATCATTCACCTGAGCCAGATCGATGGCTTCTGCACGGCCTTTGATCGCCAGCAATAATGCCTGTTCGGGCGCCAGCGGAATATTACAAGCGGTCGCAAAATCATTGGCAGTGCCGAGTGGCACAATGCCCAGGATCGGACGCGGGCCTTCAAGTTGCGCCAGTGCGCCGGCGACTTCGTTGATGGTGCCATCGCCGCCACCTGCGATCACCGTGTCACACCCAAGGGCGACAGCTTCTGCGACGTAACGAAAGGCATCGCCGTATTCCCAGGTCACGCGGACAAACAGTTCGATCCCTTCTTTGCGCAGAGCACCGACGGCCTCACGCAGCTCTTCATTGCCTGCGCCTTTTCCATTCAAAATCAACAGTGCTGTGGTCATGTATGCTCCTCGTTTCTTTCTATAACTACCATAAATGATTAAGCGCATACTTGGCTATCAGATAAATGATCGAAAACCTCATTCATAAATGAAATGGTTGAAATTATATATATTTATTAAAACTATTATTTAGGCGTCAATTTTATTTATTAATAGAAAGGAAAGAAAAAATAATGAGACAGGAGCGCGAACATTCAGAGGGGATTGATTACCAAAAGAAAAGCCAGCTCAAGGGAGATTGAGCTGGCCAAGGAGGTGGTTCCTAGTGTAGTCCGGTGCTTTATTTTGCATTCGAAGTAAATTGCGAATGCATATTATCCAGCCCGGCAAGAAATAGATGTGATCAGTTTCTTGTTTTCAACAAAAGCCTTATTTCGCGTGCGGATTGCGCGTATCGGTTTCTTCCAGATTGCGCAACAAGATAGCGAATTCCAGGCTGACATCCTCCGGCAGCGCTGCATACACAATGTGCCCGTTGCCTGGCGCCACGTTGGTCGGCTGCCCTTTTTTGTTGCGCAGGGCCTCCAGTTTGAACTGGATGTTGCCCTGCGGCGTCATCATTTCCACGCTGTCACCGACGCTGAATTTATTCTTCACATCGATTTCCGCCCAGCCATCGACGCGGTTGCCGGTGAATTCACCGACGAATTGCTGACGGTCGCTGACCGAGAATCCGTATTCATAGTTTTGCTGTGCGTCGTGCGTATGGCGGCGCAGAAAACCTTCGGTATAGCCGCGATGCGCCAGGCCTTCCAGCGTAGAGAGCAGCGTCGGGTCGAAGGGTTTTCCGGCAACGGCGTCATCAATGGCGCGGCGGTAAACCTGCGCGGTGCGGGCACAATAATAGAAAGATTTGGTGCGGCCTTCGATTTTCAGAGAGTGCACGCCCATCCGGGTCAGGGTTTCAACGTGCTGAATAGCGCGCAGATCTTTTGAGTTCATAATGTAGGTGCCGTGTTCATCTTCGAACGCACTCATATATTCGCCAGGACGCATCGCTTCTTCCAGCATGAAGACTTTGTCCGTTGGCTGGCCGACGCCCAGCGTCGGTTCTACGGCATCCACCTGTTGTACCGGGATGGGTTCATGCTGATGCACGATACTGCCGATATCGTTCTCTTTGCCTTCCTGAACCTTATATTCCCAGCGACAGGCGTTGGTGCAGGTTCCCTGATTCGGGTCGCGTTTGTTGATGTAACCGGAAAGCAGGCAGCGGCCGGAATACGCCATACACAGCGCGCCGTGAACGAAAATTTCGATTTCCATGTCCGGCACCTGGGTGCGGATTTCAGCGATCTCTTCCAGTGACAGTTCACGCGATAAAATGACCCGCGTCAGCCCCATTTGCTTCCAGAACTTCACCGTCGCCCAGTTCACCGCGTTAGCCTGCACCGAGAGATGAATATCCATCTGCGGGAAGGCTTCGCGCACCATCATGATCAGCCCCGGATCGGACATGATCAGCGCGTCCGGCCCCATGTCGATCACCGGTTGCAGGTCACGCAGAAAGGTTTTCAGCTTGGCATTGTGCGGGGCGATGTTGACCACCACGTAGAACTTTTTACCCAGCGCATGGGCTTCGTCGATGCCGGTTTGCAGATTCTGATGGTTAAATTCGTTATTACGCACGCGCAGGCTGTAGCGCGGCTGTCCGGCATAGACCGCATCTGCGCCATAGGCGAAAGCGTAGCGCATGTTTTTGAGGGAACCGGCAGGGGAAAGCAGTTCAGGAACAAAAGAATCGGGGGTCAACATAGTCAATCTCAGTCTGATCACAAGTCAGGGCCGTCCCGTATGTGGGGCGACGAAAGGCCAGAATTGTAACGTCTGAGTTGATCAAAAGCAGCCGGTTAGTGTGGGTATTTGGGGTTTTACGGGGTCAGATCAATTTTTGGCGACTGAGGTTGCCGCAGGAACGTGACAACCTCAGGAAAAGGGCGATCAGGCAGTTTGCTGGGTCAGATCACGGATATCCGTGGTACTCCCGTTTTTAACCACCGACTGCACGCCTTTTTTTGCTGCACTTTCGGTCGTGTACATTTCGCTCACGCCAATTACCTGATGGTTTTTGGCTTTCAGTACGAAGTAAAACTGACCGTCTTTTGACGGTTTCACTTCGTACTGCTCTTCATGCGGGGCATTGTTTTGTACCGAGGTGATGCCGTTTTCCGCCGATGCTTTACTGGCATACATTTCACTGGTGAGAATAATCTCTCCGTTCCCGGCCTTCAGGTTAAAGTGAAACTGTCCATTCTTCGCTTTTTTCAGATCATAGTGACCAGTTGCCATAAAGGTTATCTCCAGCAAGAGGGGGGTGATTTTCCTGAGATAAGTGTAGTTAAAGAAGAATGTTTCGCGGCAATAAGAGGAAGTTATGGCATGAAATGTGAACCGGCCGACAGACTTTCAGTAACTTTACAAAACTGAAATGCCGGCCCGGAGCGCATCAGGCGAGGTGGCAGGGCTCCGCTTCCCAGCGATAACCGACGCCGTAAACCGCGCGGATAAAGGCTTTTTCCCCATCAAGGGATTCCAGCTTACGGCGGAGATTTTTGATGTGACTGTCGATGGTGCGGTCCGTCACCACGCGATAATCATCGTAGAGATTATTCAGCAGCACTTCGCGGGTAAACACGTAGCCCGGTTTCACCGAAAGCGTCTTCAGCAGCCGGAACTCCGCCGGCGTCAGCTCCAGTTCATGCCCCTGGAATGACGCCTGAAAACGCGCCTCATCAATGTGCAGCCCGTGGCTTTTCGTGAACGTTTCCTCAGGCCGCACGCAGCGTCGCAGGATCACTTTTACACGCGCTACCACTTCACGCGGGCTGTAAGGCTTGCAGATATAATCATCTGCGCCAATTTCCAGCCCCAGCAGGCGGTCAATTTCCTCGGTTTTCGCCGTGACCATCATGACGGGCACGTCAGAAAACTGGCGAATATCGCGGCAGATAGACAGACCACTGCTGCCCGGCAACATCAGATCCAGCAAAATCAGCGCGGGTGGATGGGCCTTGACCTGGGCGATCACATCGTGGCCGTCCGCCAGCCACTGCGTGGCGTAACCTGCGGCCTCGAGATAGTCGATCAGCAACTGAGCGAGTTTCGGCTCATCTTCCACGATCATAATTTTTAACGGCGCAAGGCCGGACATTACAGAATCGTTCATCAGTTTCTCGGTCCATGTGGAACAGAAAGCGGCAGGACGACCGTGACACGCACGCCGCCTGCGGGAGAGTGGCTGGCGCTTATCTGCCCGCCGTGTGCTTCGACGATATTCTGGCAGATCGCCAGGCCTAAACCTGAGCCACCGCTGGCGCGATTGCGCGAGCCTTCGGTGCGGTAAAAGCGTTCAAAAATGCGCGTCAGCTGTTCATCACTGATGCCGGGGGCGCTGTCCTGAAAGGTCAGACACAGCGATTTCTCACGGATTTCACCCAGGATTTCCAGCCCGCCATTGGGGTCAGTATAGCGCAGGCTGTTTTCCATCAGATTATTGAAAAGCTGAGAAAGACGCTGCGGATCGCCGAACACCTCGGCGCGCTCCGGCAGCGTGCTGGTCAGGGTTAACTGTTTGCTGTGGAAACGATCGCGCGAACCGGCCTCTGCCAGCTGGACCAGATGCACGACATCGGTATCGACTTTGCGATAAGCCAGTGCGCCGGCATCAGAAAGGGAAAGCTGATGCAAATCATCCACCAGTTTGGTCAGGATCGACACCTCGGATTGCAGCGACTCCAGCGAGCCGAGGGTCATTTTACGCACGCCGTCCTGCATGGCTTCCAGCTCGCCGCGCAGCACCGCCAGCGGGGTGCGCAGTTCGTGGGAGATATCAGCCATAAATGCCCGCCGCATCTGTTCATTTTTTTCCAGCGTCATCGCCAGCTGGTTGAAATCCTGCGCCAGTTTGCCCAGCTCATCCTCGCTGTCAACTTCCACCCGCGTGCTGAAATTCCCCGCCGCAAGCTGATGGGTGCCGTTGACCAGCCGTTTTACCGGCGCGAGCATTCCACGGGATAAAAGCCAGGTCACGGCAGCAGCCAGCAAGGCGGTGAAGGCGACAATCATCCAGCTGGTGCGGCTTTGCTGGCGCTCGAAGTTAATATCGGCATCACGGGTCAGGCGTTCAGCCGGGGTAGAAATCACCGAACCTATCACCACGCCGTTGACCGTCATTACGCGGCGCGGCCCCTGCAGATCATGCGGAACCGGCTGATCGTAACCGCCGATGCGACGATCGTTACTGTCGAGGATCCAGAATTTAGTGCGCCATCCCTGTGGCGGCATTTTCGGGCTGCTGTTTTGTTCAAATGAACGCATGAGCTGATAAATCAGCCGGTCATTTTTTTCCAGAAACTCCCAGTTGCCGTGCTGCCGGTACTGCTCCTGTAAAGTGTCTGCCAGCAACTCGACGCGCTGTTCGTTGCTCTGACGAATGTAATCGATAAAGCCGCGCTCGAAGCTCATTCGCACGCCCCAGTTCATGGTAATAAGCACCAGCGCACAGGTGCAGAATATGGCCATGAACAGTTTTGCGGTGATACCTGGTTTCATGATTTTCTCATTGGATCGGGAGAACCGGCCGCAGCGCGACGACGGTCAATAAGGGCATTTTTCTGCGCATCCAGCGGCACGCGTGAGAAGACCCAGGCGGGCAGGGCAATCACCAGCGCCATCGACATGTAGCAATACAAAAATGCGGTGTGCATTGCGCTGCTGCCGACGCTGACCTGCTGATGAGCAAACAGGCCGATGAGTATCCCCGCGACGCTGACGCCGAGGCTCATTGACAGTTGCATGATCATAGACAGCAAACTGTTACCGCTGCTGGCAAGGCGCGGCGGCAGATCTTTCAGCGTCAGCGTGTTCATCGACGAGAAGCGCAGTGAGTTCACCATTCCCTGGAAAAACAGCACCACGGGAATCATCCACACCGCGCCGTAAATCGCCACGAGCGGGAAGATAAGCGTAATCATCGCCAGCAGCAGGGTGGCGATGACCAGCGCATGACGGTAGCCGAGCTGATTCACCAGCCGGACGACCACCCGTTTCATGCCCATACTGCCGAGCACCATCGGGATCATCATCAGCCCGGCATGAAACGGCGTGAAGCCCATGCCGAGTTGCAGAAAAACGGGGGTCATAAACGGCAGCATCCCGCTGCCGATGCGGCCAAGAAAACTGCCGGTCAGGCCGATTTTAAAGGTCGGCGTATGGAAAAGGCGCAGGGAAAACAGGGCGGATAAATTACCGCGGGCGTGCAGCCAGTAAATGCCCAGCGCGCCAAAGCCGACGACGGTCAGCAGCAGCAGTTCCGGCGGGGTCAGCCCGAGGCCACGGCTGCCGTCGAGCGCCAGCGTCAGGGTGGCCATGCACACGGCGAGCATCACAAACCCGCTGATATCAAAGCGGCGGGTCTGCATTTTGTAGTTCGGCATGATCATGAGTGTTGCGATACATCCGGCGATGCCCACCGGCAGGTTAATCAAAAATATCCAGTGCCAGCTGGCGTACTGCACCAGAAAACCGCCCAGCGCCGGGCCGAGCAGAGGGCCGACCTGACCCGGCAGCGTCACCATGGTCATGGCCGCCATATATTCACTGCGCGGCACGATTTTTAGCACCGTCAGTCTGCCCACCGGCACCATCATCGCGCCGCCAACGCCCTGCACCACGCGGGACATCACCAGTTCGCGCAGGCTGTCGGACTGCGCACACAGCAGCGAACCTAAGGTGAACAGGACGATGGCCGAAAAGAAAACCCACTTAACGCCGACTTTGTCTGCCAGCCAGCCACTGGCGGGCAGCATCACGGCCACGGTCAGGACATACGCGACCACCACCGAGTGCATGTGCAATGGGTTTTCACCCAGGCTGTGGGCCATCGACGGCAGCGCGGTGTTAACAATGGTGGTATCGAGTGCCTGCATGAAGAAGCCAAAGGCGACGATCCACAACTGCCAGCGCACAGAGGGCGGCAGGGGGGCGGAGGGCAGTACGGTGTCAGTGTTTTCAGATTTCATCGGGTTATCGCATCAGCACAATCATTGTCGCGGCTTGCAGAGGGTCATCAGGCCAGACCTACAGTGTAGCCAGATTGCTCCGGCAGAAAATGGAGGAATTAAGGAGAGTCCCCCTCATTTCTCCCAACGATTTGGACATGACTTATGACAAAAAGGTCGGACTTTCAGCCACCCATTTTATATCAGAATGCTAAGGTAAACCCTGAATCACAAATCGTTCGCACGCGAAGAAAATCTACCCTGACCGTTTAGAGGAGTGAGTGATGAGTAAAAGAGAATTAGGCCGTTCAGGTATCCAGGTACCGGTACTGACTTTTGGTGGCAACGTGTTTGGCTGGACGGTCGATCAGACGGCCTCATTCAGCCTGCTCGATGCCTTGCTGGATCACAACCTGAACTTTATCGACACCGCCGACGTCTATTCCGCCTGGGTCGAGGGCAATCAGGGCGGCGAGTCCGAAACGATCATCGGCAACTGGCTGAAGAAAACCGGTAAACGCGATCAGATCGTTCTGGCGACTAAAGTCGGTAAACCCATGGGAGAGGGCAAAGTGGGCCTGTCCCCCCGCTACATTAAAGACGCGGTGGAAGCTTCGCTCAGACGGCTGCAAACGGACTATATCGATCTCTACCAGTCGCATGATGATGATGCCGATACGCCGCTGGCTGAAACCATGGCCGCGTTTGATGCGCTGATTAAAGAAGGCAAAGTGCGTGCCGTTGGCGCGTCGAACTACAGCGCGCCGCGTCTGGCCGAGGCGCTGAAAGTCAGCAAGGAGAACGGTCTGGCGCGGTATGAAACGCTGCAACCCTTGTACAACCTGTATGACCGCAAAGTGTATGAAGAAGCGCTGGAAAAGGTCGTGACGGACAACGGTCTGGGCGTCATTAACTTTTACGGGCTGGCCGCTGGCTTCCTGACCGGGAAATACCGCACTCAGGCTGACGCCAGTAAAAGTCTGCGCGGTGAAAGTGTGATCGCGCGTTATCTCGATGAACGCGGTCTGAAGGTGCTACGGGGGCTGGATCAGGTCGCTGAAAAGCACGGTGCGCAGCCTGGCCAGGTCGCGCTGGCATGGCAGATTGCCCGCCCCTCCATCACTTCCCCGATCGTCAGCGCGACATCCTTGCAGCAGCTGAACGAACTGGCGCAGGCCGCAACGCTGAAACTGGATGATGCAGATATTCAGACGCTGAATGACGCCAGCGCCTGGTAAATTTGCCATCTCAGAAATAAAAAAAACCGCCCGGATGTCTCAGGCGGTTTTTTTACATCTGGCGTTCAGCGATTAACGGAACAGCGTTTGTGCCCAGCGAGCCAGACCGGCGGTCACCGAGCCGAAATCATTGCCACCCACCAGCGGAATACCCGGCAACTGCGCCTGCAATGCCGCGCGCAGAAGCGGAGAACGCGCACTGCCACCGGTCAGATAAATCACGTCCGGTTTTATTTCGCTGCTTGCCAGCGCGAGATTGACCTGTTCCTGAATGCGCTCCAGCGGCTGTGCAATGGCTTCGCTCAGTTGCTGCTGGCTGATGGTTTCTGCCAGACCGGATTCGATGAAGTCCATGGCGGCCGTGACGTTCTCGCGTTGTGAAAGCGCTATCTTGCTCTCTTCCGCCGCACGCACCAGACGATAGCTCAGGCGCTGTTGCTGGACTTTCAGCAGGCGCTTAATCAGCTCCGGCTGCGCGGCGTCACGGATCAAGTCACGCAACATGCGGCCATTGGCGACGCTGTAAAAATCCAGCTGCGCCGGGACATCATTTGTCGCTACCGCATTCCAGTAAGGCAGCGCAGGGATCGCCGTGCCTTTTTGGGTTTCGCTGCCCATGCCGAACTGAGGCGTCAGTTGTTTGAACGCCGTCATAATATCCAGATCGTTACCGCCAACGCGGCAACCGCTGTGGCCGAGCAGGCTGTTCTGGCGTTCTGCTTTATCACGCCATTGCGGGCCCATCAGCAACACCGAGCAGTCCGTGGTTCCGCCGCCGATATCGACGACCAGCACCGTTTTCTCTTCAGTCAGCGTGGCTTCAAAATCCAGACCGGCAGCGACCGGCTCAAACTGGAAAGCGATATCACGGAAACCGGCACGTTCTGCGGCGCGTTGCAAAATACCCTGCGCCTGACGGTTTGCGTCATCTCCGCCCATGCCCTGGAAGTTAATTGGCCGGCCAATGACGGTCTGATGAATCGTCTCTTGCAGGATAGATTCTGCCTGACGCTTGATGTGGAACATCATGGCGCAGACCAGATCTTCGAACAGTGCAATTTGCTGTGGTTTCAGGCCGTTTGCGCCAAGGAAGGATTTCGGAGAGCGGACAAAATAAACCTCTTCCGGATCTTCCATATACGTTGCCAGCGCCTGCAAACCAAAGTGAACGCTGTTGGCGTTAACCGGAATATCTTCCTCACGGTTAAAACTGACACTGCGGCGCAGCAGCGCCAGATTTTCATCACTGCCTGTCGGCACCTGTCCGTGACGGTTCAGCCATTCGCTGACCGCTTCACGCGATGGTGCACACAGCATGGAGGGTAAATAAGGATCGTTATTTTCTAACGCCAGCAGGTGGGCGTTATTGTCGCGCATCACCGCAACGGAGCAATTCGCTGTACCGTAGTCAAATCCAATAAACATTACTGTTCCCCATGCCAAAGAAGGGGCGGGACTTTACCGGAGCGGGCGACTTTCATCAAGCAGGAAGGGGTCATGTTTTGAGATTTTTAGTATGAATTATTCCCTCTCTTTTCACGGAGAGGGAATAAAAACGGCCTGATTTTATTTCAGTAACGCCTGTGCTTTCGCGACAACGTTATCGACCGTAAAGCCGAACTCTTTGAACAACTGTTCAGCAGGGGCTGATTCGCCGAAGCTGGTCATGCCAACCACGCCGCCATTAAGGCCGACGTATTTGTACCAGTAATCCGCAATACCTGCTTCAACCGCCAGGCGTGCCGTGACTTCATTTGGCAGCACCGATTCGCGGTATGCCGTGTCCTGTTTGTCATACACGTCAGTGGACGGCATGGAAACCACGCGCACTTTCGTGCCTGCTGCGGCAAGCTTGTCTGCGGCTTCAACCGTGATACCCACTTCAGAGCCGGTGGCAATCAGGATGACGTCAGGTGTGCCCTGGCAATCTTTCAGCACATAACCGCCGCGCGCCACGTTAGCCAGTTGCTCCTGTGTACGCGGTTGCTGGGTCAAGTTCTGACGGGAGAAAATCAGTGCAGCCGGGCCGTCGTTACGCTCGATGGCATATTTCCACGCAATCGCCGACTCGACCTGATCGGCCGGACGCCACAGACTCATGTTGGGGGTGACGCGCAGGCTGGCCATTTGCTCGACCGGCTGGTGCGTCGGGCCGTCTTCGCCCAGACCGATGGAATCATGGGTGTAAACGAACACGTTGCGGATCTTCATCAGCGATGCCATTCGTACCGCATTACGGGCGTACTCAACGAACATCAGGAAAGTGGCTGAATAAGGCAGGAAACCGCCGTGCAGCGCGATGCCGTTGGAGATTGCCGTCATGCCGAACTCACGTACGCCGTAGTGAATGTAGTTACCGGCCAGATCATCGCCCAGGGATTTCGAGCCGGACCACATGGTCAGGTTGCTTGGGGCAAGGTCAGCGGAGCCGCCGAGGAATTCAGGTAAGATTTTACCGAATGCTTCCAGCGTATTTTGTGAAGCTTTACGGCTGGCAATATTGGCCGGGGCGGCCTGCAAACCTTCAATGAATTTCTGTGCGTCAGCTTCCCAGTTTTCAGGCAGCTCACCGTTCACGCGACGTTTGAATTCTTTCGCCAGATCAGGGTAAGCACTGGCATAGGCGGCGAACTTTTCATCCCAGGCTTTTTCTTTCGCTTTACCCGCTTCTTTGGCATCCCAGGCAGCATAAATATCCTGCGGAATTTCAAAGGCAGGGTAGTTCCAGCCCAGCGCTTTACGGGTGGCAGCCACTTCATCCACACCCAGCGCAGCACCGTGCGCATCATGCGTACCGGCTTTATTAGGTGAACCAAAACCGATGACTGTTTTGCACAGTAACAGGGAAGGTCTGTCGGTCACTTTGTGGGATTCTTCGATGGCTGCTTTGATGGCGTCAGCATTCTGACCATCGACACCGCGGATCACGTGCCAGCCGTAGGCTTCGAAACGTTTGGCCGTGTCATCGGTGAACCAGCCTTCAACATGGCCGTCGATAGAAATGCCGTTGTCATCATAAAACGCGGTCAGTTTACCGAGTTTCATGGTGCCAGCCAGCGAGCAGGCTTCGTGGGAAATCCCTTCCATCATGCAACCGTCGCCCATAAAGGCATAAGTGTGATGGTTAACAATGTCGTGGTTTTCACGGTTGAACTGTGCGGCCAGCGTGCGTTCTGCAATCGCAAAACCCACGGCATTGGCGATGCCCTGACCCAACGGGCCGGTGGTCGTTTCAACGCCCGGCGTATAGCCATATTCCGGGTGGCCCGGTGTTTTGGAGTGCAGCTGGCGGAAATTCTCCAGCTCTTTCATCGGCAGATCATAACCGGTGAGGTGCAGCAGGCTGTATATCAGCATGGAGCCGTGACCGTTGGACAGCACGAAGCGATCGCGGTCTGCCCAGTGCGGGTTGGTCGGGTTGTGATTCATGTAATCGCGCCACAACACTTCGGCGATATCCGCCATCCCCATGGGAGCGCCTGGGTGGCCGGAATTGGCTTTCTGCACCGCATCCATGCTTAACGCACGGATAGCGTTCGCGAGTTCTCTACGAGAAGGCATATTTTTCTCCGGTGAATGGCCGCTGAACAGGTCAACGGCCATTGAAATAACAGTGAGTGGAATTACAGTTGAGCAGAAAGCATGTCTTCGAGTTTCTGCTGATCGACGGCGAACAGGCGGATACCTTCAGCCAGTTTCTCAACGGCCATGGCGTCCTGATGATGCTCCCAGAGGAATTCTGCCTGAGTCAGCGGTGCAGGCTGTTTGCTGCCCTGCGATGACGCTTGCAGCTTACGTTCCACCGGTGCCTCGCTGGCTTTCAGCTCTTCCAGCAGGGCCGGTGAAATGGTCAGGCGGTCGCAGCCCGCCAGTGCCAGAATTTGTTCAACTTTACGGAAGCTGGCACCCATGATCACCGTCTCGTAGCCGTGTGATTTGTAGTATGTGTAGATCTCACGGACAGATTTCACGCCCGGATCTTTTTCTACGTCATAGGTGGCGTCAGGATCTTTGGCTTTGTACCAGTCATAAATGCGGCCAACGAACGGAGAAATCAGGTAGACACCGGCTTCGGCGCAGGCGCGTGCCTGAGCAAAGGAGAACAACAGCGTCAGGTTACAGTTGATGCCTTCTTTTTCCAGTTCTTCGGCGGCCTTAATGCCTTCCCACGTAGAGGCCAGTTTGATCAGAATACGGGATTTATCGATCCCCTGTTCCTGATATAAGCCGATGAGTTTGCGGGCTTTCGCGAGGCATTTTTCGCTGTCAAAAGACATACGCGCATCCACTTCTGTCGAGATGCGACCGGGCACGCTTTTGAGGATTTCGACACCGATATTGACCGCCAGTTTGTCCGTGGCGTTGATCACCTGATCTTCTTTGCTGCCACCTTGTTTGCGGGCGTAGTCCACCGCGTCTTTGATCAAATTCTGATACTGCGGGAGGTCGGCGGCTTTCAGGATTAAGGATGGATTGGTGGTGGCATCCTGCGGTTCGAAATGACGGATAGATTCAATGTCACCGCTGTCGGCAACCACGGTAGTTAGCTTTTTGAGGGCGTCTAACTGGTTCATCTCTACATCTCCTTAGCTAAAAAACGATACAGCAACAGGTCGTGCGACTCTTTTTCACAGGGGGTCTACCCTGCATCATTCTGTTAACAATATGAATACGCTTTTTCTGATTGTTGTAATGGGTCAGAGCAATGAAAAAGCAAAAGCCTACGCAAGGCTGAGCTTTCAACCTGAGTTGCGCAAGGGGGAACCTTAAGCTTAGTTGAATTTTGCGAGACGTCTTCCGCGAACGAAAAGTAATCAATGTAACGCACAACTTTTGGTCGTGCTTCGGCCTGTGTCGTGGCAGGTTATCTATACTGTTGTGCGGGAAAACCGGATGTTGCGGCTTCCCTTGCTCTGTACCCCTGAAAAAAATAAGAAACAGAAAAGGACCCTACGATGGACGAACAACTCAAGCAAAGTGCGCTCGATTTCCACGAATTCCCGGTGCCCGGAAAGATTCAGGTTTCCCCGACAAAACCGCTCGCCACACAGCGGGATCTGGCGCTGGCGTACTCGCCGGGCGTGGCCGCGCCTTGTCTCGAAATTCAAAAAGATCCGCTGGCGGCATACAAATACACGGCTAAGGGAAATCTGGTGGCCGTGATTTCTAACGGCACGGCGGTGCTTGGCCTCGGCAATATTGGTGCGCTGGCGGGTAAACCTGTGATGGAAGGCAAGGGCGTATTATTTAAAAAATTCGCTGGTATAGATGTGTTTGATATCGAAGTGGATGAGTTGGATCCCGACCGGTTAATCGACGTCATTGCCGCGCTGGAGCCAACGTTTGGCGGCATCAATCTTGAAGATATCAAAGCGCCGGAGTGTTTTTACATCGAGAAGAAACTGCGCGAGCGCATGAATATTCCGGTGTTCCACGACGATCAGCATGGCACCGCGATCATCTGTACCGCCGCTGTTCTGAATGGTTTGCGCGTGGTCGGGAAAAATATTTCAGATGTACGGCTGGTGGTGTCGGGTGCAGGAGCATCGGCTATTGCCTGTCTGAATTTACTGGTGGCGCTGGGGCTGAAGCGCCACAACATTACGGCCTGTGATTCCCGCGGCGTGATTTATCAAGGCCGTGAAGAGAACATGGCTGAAACCAAAGCGGTGTATGCCATCGAAGACAACGGCCAGCGCACGCTGGCGGACGCTATCCCGCAAGCGGATATTTTCCTCGGTTGTTCCGGGCCTGGTGTGCTGACGCAGGACATGGTGAAAACCATGGCAAAAGATCCGCTGATCCTGGCGCTCGCTAATCCGGAACCGGAGATTTTGCCGCCGCTGGCAAAGGCCGTCCGCCCTGATGCCATTATCTGCACCGGCCGGTCTGACTACCCTAATCAGGTGAACAATGTTCTGTGTTTCCCGTTTATTTTTCGCGGGGCGCTGGACGTTGGCGCAACGACCATCAATGAAGAAATGAAGCTGGCCTGTGTGCATGCGATCGCCGATCTGGCAATGGCCGAGCAAAGCGATGTAGTGGCTTCGGCCTACGGTGAAGAGGAGCTGTCGTTCGGCCCTGACTACATCATTCCTAAGCCTTTTGATCCGCGATTGATCGTGAAAATTGCCCCGGCGGTGGCTAAGGCGGCGATGGATTCTGGTGTCGCCACGCGGCCCATTCTGGATTTCGATGCCTACGTCGAGAAGCTTTCGGAGTTCGTTTATAAAACCAATTTGTTTATGAAACCGATTTTCTCGCAGGCCAAAAAAGAAGCGAAGCGGGTGGTCATGGCCGAAGGTGAAGAGGAGCGCGTTTTGCAGGCCACGCAGGAACTGATCACTCTCGGGCTGGCGAAACCGATTCTGGTCGGGCGACCGAGCGTGATTGAAATGCGCATCAAGAAACTCGGTCTGCAACTCGAAGCGGGCAAAGATTTCGAAGTGGTCAATAACGAATCCGATCCGCGTTTTAACGAGTATTGGCGTGAATACTATGACCGCATGAAACGACGCGGCGTCTCGCAGGAGCAGGCCCGGCGGGCGGTGATCGGCAATCCGACCCTTATTGCGGCGATTATGCTGCTGCGCGGTGAAGCTGATGCGATGATTTGCGGCACGGTCGGTACCTACCATGAACATTACGATATCGTGGAAAAGGTGTTTGGTTTTCGCGAAGGCACCCACGTTGCCGGAGCAATGAATGCCTTGCTGTTGCCGAGCGGCAATACCTTTATTGCGGATACCTATGTCAATGATGACCCGACCGCAGAACAGCTGGCGGAAATTACCCTGATGGCGGCAGAAACGGTGCGGCGTTTTGGTATCGAGCCGAAAGTGGCGCTGTTATCCCATTCCAGTTTCGGCACGTCGGACAGCCCGGCGGCGCTTAAAATGCGCAGGACGCTGGAGCTGGTAAACGCGCGCGAGCCGGATCTCGAAATCGATGGTGAGATGCACGGTGACGCTGCGCTGGTGGAAAGCATTCGTCAGGACATCATGCCGGACAGCCCGCTGAAAGGGGCGGCCAATATTTTGATCATGCCGAATATGGAATCAGCCCGCATCAGCTACAACCTGTTGCGGGTGTCCAGTTCGGAAGGGGTGACCGTCGGGCCGGTGCTGATGGGGGTATCAAAACCGGTGCACATTCTCACGCCCATTGCCTCGGTACGCCGTATTGTGAATATGGTGGCGCTGGCCGTGGTAGAGGCGCAAACCGAACCTTTATAACGCGGGGATCCTGACGAAAACGGGCATCAGCAGGATGCCCGTGACGTCTGCCCGCGGCCTCAGTATTTGACTTCGCCGATGCGTTCGAGCGCATCGACGATCAGATCCCAGAAACGCTGATGATCCAATTTTACCGCCACTTGTGTATGGCAGTCCGGCGGCGGCGGGGCGCGGAAATCAGCCACTGTCATGCCAAGCGTCAATGTGCCGGTCAGTTCAATATCCACCGGCACTTTGCGTACGGTCATTACGTTCGGATCAATGACGTAAGCGACGGCGCAGGGGTCATGAACCGGCGGGGAATCAAACCCCTGACGATCTTTGTAACTTAATCCGAAGAAATCGAGCAGCTCGCCCACAAATTTTGCCGGTTGCGTGCCGACGGCGGCGATACGCGCCGCGACTTCCGGCGTTGCCAGCGCCTGATGAGTGAGATCCAGTCCGACCATGGTCAGCGGCCATTTCTCGTTGAAGACGATATGCGCGGCTTCCGGGTCGATTTTGATGTTGAACTCCGCGACGGCACTCCAGTTACCGACGTGATAACCGCCGCCCATCAGCACGACTTCTTTGACGCGTTCAGCAATGCGCGGTTCTTTGCGTACCGCCATGGCGATGTTGGTCAGGCCGCCGGTAGGCACCAGCGTGATGGTTTTTGGCGGATGCGACATGATCAAATCAATGATCAGATCGATGGCGTGAACGGGTTCCAGCGTGATGGCCGCTTCCGGCAATACCGGGCCATCCAGACCAGAATCGCCGTGGATTTCGTCGGCGATTTCCACCTGACGCACCAGCGGACGAGTGGCACCTGCGGCAAAGGGCACGCCGGTCAGGTTAATCACCCGCGCCACGGCAAGGGCGTTACGGGTGACTTTTTCCAGCGTCTGGTTACCGACTACGGTGGTGACTGCCAGCAGTTCGATTTCCGGATTACCGTGTGCCAGCAGCATGGCAATGGCATCGTCATGCCCCGGATCGCAATCCAGGATGATCTTTTTGACCATGTTTTATTCCTTTAAAGTGTAGGGATACGTCGTTTTGCCTGACCGGATTATTTTTTAGCTTGTTGCAGCCACTTATCCAGTTCATTGGCGAATTGCTGGCGGTCGCGCTGATTGAGCGCGGGCGGTCCGCCGGTTTGCACGCCGCTGGCGCGCATGGTGTCCATAAAATCACGCATATTCAGGCGCTCTTTAATGGTTTCGGTGGTGTAGCGCTCGCCGCGCGGGTTGAGCGCCACGCCGCCTTTCTCGATGACTTCGGCGGCCAGCGGGATGTCGGCGGTGATCACTAAATCTCCCGGCTCAGTGCGCTTCACAATTTCGTTATCCGCCACGTCAAAGCCCGCCTCAACGCGCAGGGTGCGCAGGAATTTTGACGGCGGCGTGCGGATGATTTGGTTAGCCACTAACGTCACCATCATGCCGGTTCGTTCGGCGGCACGGAACAGGACGTCCTTGATGACATTCGGACAGGCATCGGCATCAACCCAGATTTGCATCAGTGTCGCTCCCCGTAAGATCAGCGTGCAGATTCAGCCAGTCGCGTGGCGGCAGGAAATCACTGTACAGCGCCGCTTCCGGGCTGCCGGCTTCAGGCTGATAGCCGTATTCCCAGCGGACCAGCGGCGGCATTGACATCAGAATCGACTCCGTACGGCCACCGGTTTGCAGGCCAAACAGCGTTCCGCGATCCCACACCAGATTGAATTCGACATAGCGGCCACGGCGATAGAGCTGGAACTGGCGCTCACGTTCGCCCCACGGCAGCAATTTGCGCTTTTCAACAATGGGCAGATAAGCGTCGGTGAAACCGTTGCCCACAGCCTGCATAAAGTCAAAGCTGGTGGCGAAATCCGGGGTATTGAGGTCGTCAAAGAACAGGCCGCCGATGCCGCGCGCCTCATTGCGGTGTTTAATAAAGAAGTAGTCGTCGCACCATTTTTTGTATTTCGGATAGACGTCGTCACCAAATGGCTGGCACAGCTGTTGCGCCGTGAGATGCCAGTGGCGGGCGTCTTCTTCAAATCCGTAATAAGGGGTGAGGTCAAACCCGCCGCCGAACCACCATACCGGGGCTTCACCGGCTTTTTCGGCAATGAAGAAACGCACGTTCGCGTGGCTGGTCGGGACATAAGGATTCAGCGGATGAATCACCAGAGAAACGCCCATCGCCTGAAAGCTGCGCCCTGCGAGCTCGGGGCGGTGCGCGGTGGCGGAAGCGGGGAGCATGGCGCCGGAGACGTGGGAAAAATTAACGCCAGCCTGTTCGAAGACTGCGCCATTCGTTAACACCCGGCTCTGGCCGCCGCCGCCTTCTTCACGCACCCACTGATCTTCGGCGAACTGGCCCTGACCGTCGGCGGCAGCCAGTTGCTGAGTGATGTGCTCCTGCAGTGAAAGCAGGAAGGTTTTAACTTGCTGAATGTCGGGAATCGATTGGCTCACAGGCAAACTCGCAGACGTTGACTGAAAAGACATTCAGCGCCTTGCGGGCGCTGAATGAGAGAAAAGTGGACGCTATTATATACCCAAAATCATTCGAGTTGCAGGAAGGCGGCACTGTCCGTAATTCGCAGGAGTCAGAGCCGCCAGGGCATGTGCAGCCTGAAGAATGAAGATTATCGTGGTTTACGCTCATTGGCATCGAAATAGCTGAAGAAGTTGATGATCCCCTGCGAAATCGCCTGTGCAATCTCTTTACGAAACGCGGTGGTGCTCAGCAGTTGCTCTTCCTGATGGTTGGTGATGAAAGACGTTTCTACCAAAATCGAGGGAATCGACGGCGATTTCAGCACGGCAAAAGCGGCCTGCTCCGTCTGCTGACTGTGTAAATGGTGAATAGGGCGGATTCTGTCGAGCACATGGTGGCCGAGTGTCAGGCTGTTTTTGATGGTGTCGGTTTGCACCAGGTCAAACAGCACCTGCTGCAGGTAATTGTTGTCTTCTTTGGCATATTTCGCCCCGGCGACCAAATCGGCGTCGTTCTCTTTTTTGGACATGTATCGCGCCATCGCGCTGCTGGCACCCCGGTTAGAAAGTGCAAACACTGACGCGCCGGAAGCGCTCGGGCTGGTGTAACCATCGGCGTGAATTGAAACGAACAGATCGGCCTGATGCTGATGCGCCAGCTCAACACGCTGATACAGCGGGATAAAGTGGTCGGAATCTCGCGTCAGCCTGACCTCAATATGGCTCTGCGCGCCAAGGATTTCGCGCACATAGTTGGCAATCTCCAGCACCACATGTTTCTCTTCCGATCCTTCATGGCCGACGGCACCGGAATCGATCCCGCCGTGGCCAGGGTCGATCATCACCAGCTTTTTCGAACCCGGCGGTTTCGGCGCCGGAGCAGATTTGGTGATGTGTTCCTGCTGCGCTGCGCTGGCAGAACGGGAACCAAAGGCGGCAATGGCTAAACCCAGGCCGGATAACAGGAGCTGGCGACGGGTAGCGGAAGCGGGCAGAGGCTGGAAATGCAGAAATTTGTTCAGGGGGTTTAACATCAGTCCATTACCGTCATAAAAAAAGCAGAATGCCCTATGTTATAGAGTATCTTTTTTATAGTTTCGATCTGAGAACTATTACTGTTTATGAATTTTGTGTCGCGAATTAATATATTGCCGGACAAATATATCTCAAATTAATGATTCATGAACTGACGTGCTCACAAACGGCCAGAGAAAAAACGCTTATAAAATGCACGATTTTTGATTTTGATGTTGCGTATCAAGCAGATCACGCGATAATTATAGAAACCTCTTTCCCCTTATTAACACAACAGTGGCGACAGTGATGGAAATTCGCGTATACCGGCAAGAAGATTTCGAAGAAGTACTGACCTTGTGGGAGCGCTGTGATCTGCTGCGTCCGTGGAATGATCCGGAACTGGATATTGAGCGCAAGATTAACCACAGCCCGGAGTTTTTCCTGGTGGCCGAAGTCGGCGGGGAAGTGGTCGGCACGCTGATGGGGGGCTATGACGGCCATCGTGGTTCGGTGGGCTATCTTGGCGTACACCCGGATTATCGCGGGCGCGGGATTGCTAATGCGCTGGTGAACCGGCTGGAAAAGAAACTGATTGCCCGTGGCTGCCCAAAAATCAATTTAATGGTGCGTGCTGAAAATGACGCGGTGGTCAGCATGTATGAAAAACTCGGCTACGAGATTTCAGATACGCTGCTGCTGGGTAAACGGCTTATCGAAGATCAGGAATATTAAGCCGGGTCTGCATAAATTAAAAAAGCCCCGACAGGCGATGGCCGTCGGGGCTTTTTACGTTTAAACGCCGGGTGTGATTACTTGATCACTTTTACGCTTTTGACGTCCACTTCCACTGAGTTCCAGTCTTTATCGACTTTACCTTCAATGCGGATTTTGTCTTTTGGTGACACGTTCTGTCCCTGCCAGCGTTTGCCGTCAATTTCTACATTGAGGGTACCGGTGTTGTCGCGGAAAATGTATTTATCATGGTCGATACGCTGATCGATAAAACCTTCCAGCATAATCCATTGATCGTCTTTCATGGTTTGAGCATCTTTTACGGTGCTCAGTGCGGTGGTGCCGGTAAAGCCGCCCTGTGCCGCTGGCTGGGTTTGCGCTTCCTGAGCGGAAGGGCCGTTAAAACCGCCGGTTTGCTGGGCATAAACGGACGCTGAACTCAGTGCGATGAGGGCTGCCAGAGTGATTTTCTTCATCATAATAGGTCTTCCTTAATTAACTTTTCTGGTGTGTGTCAGCAACTATGGCATCTTTGCGATGTGTTGCCGCGTTGAGGTACAGTAAAGCAGACTGTTCTTAACGGTTTCTTAAGATGCTCTGATTATTGTTTAATTTCACTTAATTCGCAGGAACGTTGTCCTCTTTTATGAACCCGGATGATTATAACGACCACGGAATGTTGCGCCTGCCGCTGTGGTTTTGGACGATTTTGATGTTACAGGCGCGAACCTGGCTGTTGTTTGTCATGGCGGGTGCATCGCGGCAGCAGGGCAATGATTTACTGTCCCTTTTTTATCCCGATCGTCAGAGTTTCTGGTCCGGTATGTTGCTGGGGCTGCCCCCGGCGCTGGTGTTTCTGCTCAGCGGTCGCCGTCATTTATGGCCGCGCATCTGGCAGGCGGGTTACTGGCTGTTGCTGGCGGGCATGTTTGTGACGTTTGCTTTGCAGGCGCTCGGGCTTTGGCAAAGTAACGATCTGATTTCCGGCGTGGATATTGCGCTGGCGTTGCTCGACGCCGCCGCGCTGGCCTACTGGCTGCTGAGCCGTCGTCTGCGAGCCTGTTTTGATGCGGCGCGCCGTCTGGCGTGACGTCATTGAACTTTTTCGGAAAGAAAGCACTCGAACTGGCGCTGAACGCTAAAAGCAGCCGCAGGCTGTATAAAAGTTAATTATCCCTCATTATGCTGCCGGTTTGTCCGTCAGGCCGCACCGGCCAACGGAAACGGGGAGCCAAGGAGTACACTGAATGACTGTTCGCTTACGGGTTCGCCCGATGTTGCTGGCGCTTCCTTTGATCCTCACGGGCTGTTCGTCGATATCGAATATGTCGATGCCGGGCATTTCCTGGTCATCCATGAATCCTCTGAACTGGTTCGGCAGCAGCCTGACGGTGTCTGAAAAAGGTGTCGGTGATATCACCGCCAGCACGCCGCTGACTGAAGATGCGATCAAAGAGGCGCTGGACGGGGATTACACGCTGCGCAGTGGTATGTCGATGAGCAACGGTAAAATGCTCAGTTTCTTCCAGGCGATGGATGGCAAAGACGTGAAAATGTCGATCAGCGGCGAGCCGAAAGGCACTGTGCGGCGGGTTGATGTGACAGACGCCAAAGTCGAAAGCGAATGGGGCGTTAAAATAGGCACTTCCTTTAGCGATCTGTATACCAAAGCCTTTGATGTCTGTGTGAAAGGCGAAGGTGACGATGCGCAGAGTATCGAGTGCAAAGCCCCGCAAAGTGCTCACGTGACTTACGTGTTCAGCGGGATCTGGCACGGTCCGGATTCACTGATGCCATCGGACGATTCGCTGAAAGACTGGAAAGTCAGCAAAATCATCTGGCGGGCGGATCCTGCTCAGGCAACTGCCGCGCAGTAAGCACGTAAACCGCTTCTGTCTTCGTTTAAAAACGACGTAATGCCTTGCCTTCGCGCAAGGCATTTTTGTTGACATCCGGTATGATATCGCCGGTCAAATTAACGAGGATAAGATCATGACTCAGGTTCAGAGCGGCATTTTGCCCGAACATTGCCGTTTCGCCATTTATATTGAAGCGAAAGCTCAGGGCGACCTGGATGCGCTCCGGCAGGGCTGCCGGACATTTGTCGCTGCACTCGAAGAGATGCAGCAGGAGTTCCCCCATGAACATCTTGGCGCGGTGGTGGCTTTTGGTCACGACGTCTGGCGCGATCTGTCGGGCAATCAGGGTGCGGACGAGCTGAAAGCGTTCGTGCCATTGGGTAAAGGGCTGGCCCCGGCCACGCAGCGCGATATGCTGTTGCACATTCAGTCTTTGCGCCATGACGTGAATTTTGCCGTTGCGCAGGCGGCTCTGAAAGCCTTTGGCCAATCCATCGTGGTGGAAGAAGAAACGCACGGTTTCCGTGGAATCGAAGAGCGCGATCTCAGCGGTTTTGTTGATGGCACCGAAAACCCGAAAGCCGAAGCCCGCGCCCAGGTAGCGATTATTCCTGAAGGCAGTGTCGATGCCGGTGGCAGCTACGTGATGGTCCAGCGCTGGAAACATAATCTGGTGCAGTGGGAGCGCTTCTCCGTGCAGCAGCAGGAAGAGGTGATTGGCCGCACCAAAGACACGGATGAAGAGCTGGATTCAGAAACCCGTCCGGAAACCTCACACGTCAGCCGTGTTGATCTGAAAGAAGAGGGCAAGGGCCTGAAAATCTTGCGTCAGAGCCTGCCTTACGGCACCGCCAGCGGCGAGCATGGCTTGTACTTCATCAGCTATTGCGCGCGTTTGTGGAACATTGAGAAACAACTGCTGAGCATGTTTGGCGATCTGGACGGCAAACGCGACGCCATGTTGCGCTTCACCCGCCCGGTCACTGGCAGCTATTATTTCGCGCCGTCCCTGACCCGTCTTTTAGCGCTTTAAGCTTTTCCGGCGCGCTCCGCTTTGGACGCGCTGTTTCCCCCCTCCTGCAATTTCCCCCGCGTTTGTTAATGCCTTATAGCTTTTCATGCTTGAAAATCACCAAATGGTATATAAAACCGTTACAGCCTGACCCTCAGTTATAAATACACTGTGTGATATTGAGCGGCATTTATCAGCGTCGCATATCGGTTCACTCACCTAAGGCTAAGCATGAAAACTACCGGATTGACAGGCAATGTGCTGAAAGGATCTGTGGCGGCATTGTTGCTGGCCAGCGGGGCGGCATCCGCAACCGAATTGCTCAACAGCTCGTATGACGTTTCCCGTGAACTTTTTGCAGCGCTGAACCCGCCGTTCCAGCAGCAGTGGGCCGATCAAAATAATGGCGACAAACTCGAGATCAAACAGTCTCATGCCGGCTCATCAAAGCAGGCACTGGCGATTTTGCAGGGGCTGAAAGCCGATGTGGTCACTTACAACCAGGTAACCGATGTGCAGATCCTGCACGATCGCGGAAATCTGATCCCTGCCGACTGGCAAACCCGGTTGCCGAACAACAGCTCGCCGTTCTATTCCACCATGGCGTTTCTGGTGCGCAAGGGCAATCCCAAGAATATTCACAGCTGGGACGACTTAACCCGTCCGGGTGTGAGCCTGATTTTCCCGAACCCGAAAACCTCCGGCAACGGCCGTTATACCTATCTGGCGGCGTGGGGCGCGTTCAATCTTGAAGATAAAAAAGACACCGCGCAGACCCGCACCAAAATGGCCAGCTTTCTGAAGAACGTGCAGGTCTTTGATACCGGAGGCCGTGGCGCGACCACGACTTTTGTCGAGCGCGGTTTGGGTGATGTGCTGATCAGCTTCGAATCTGAAGTGAACAATATCCGCAAACAGTACGGCGACGATCAGTACGAAGTGATTGTTCCGCCGGTGGACATACTGGCAGAGTTCCCGGTGGCCTGGGTCGATAAAAACGTCGAGAAAAATGGCACGGAGAAAGCCGCCAAAGATTATCTGAATTATCTGTGGAGCCCGCAGGCACAGAAAATTATCACCAGTTTTAACTACCGTGTGTATGACAAAACGGCCATGGCGGCGGCGAAAGATCAGTTCCCGGACACCAAACTCTTCAACGTTGAAGATCAATTTGGCAGCTGGAAACAGGTTATGGACACCCATTTTGGTACCGGCGGTGAGCTGGATAAACTGTTAGAGCAAGGTCACAAGTAATGTTGTTGTCGAGCAAACGCGTACTACCCGGATTTACCCTGAGCCTCGGCAGCAGTTTGCTGTTCGTGTGTCTGGTGCTGCTTCTGCCGCTGAGCGCGCTGGTGATGCAGTTGTCACAAATGACGCTGTCACAATACTGGGATGTGATCACCAACGGTCAGGTCGTGGCGGCCTACAAAGTCACGCTGCTGGCCGCGGGCGTGGCGAGCCTTTTCAACTGCGTTTTCGGCATGCTGATGGCGTGGATCCTCACCCGTTATGAGTTTCCAGGGAAAAGCCTGATCGACGGCCTGATGGATTTACCCTTTGCGTTGCCGACTGCGGTGGCAGGGCTGACGCTGGCAGGACTGTTTTCCACCACCGGTTTTTACGGTCAGTGGCTGGCGCATTTTGATATCAAAGTCTCGTACACCTGGATCGGGATTGCGGTGGCGATGGCCTTCACCAGCATCCCGTTTGTGGTGCGAACCGTGCAGCCGGTGCTGGAAGAGTTAGGCCCGGAATATGAAGAAGCGGCCGAAACGCTGGGCGCATCGCGCTGGCAGAGTTTCCGTCGTGTGGTGTTGCCCGAAGTGATGCCTTCGCTGATGGCGGGGACCGCCTTGTCTTTCACCCGCAGCCTCGGTGAATTCGGCGCGGTCATTTTCATCGCCGGTAACATTGCGTGGAAAACGGAAGTGACGTCACTGATGATTTTCATCCGCTTGCAGGAATTTGACTATCCGGCAGCCAGCGCGATTGCGTCGGTTATCCTTGCGGCATCGCTGGTGTTGCTGTTCGCCATTAACACCCTACAGAGCCGTTATGGCCGTCGTCTGGGAGGCCAATAATGTCTGATGTTCCGGATTTTGCAGGGGCTGCCCGCCAGCCCGTCGACTGGGTGAAGTGGGCGCTTATCGGCACTGGGGTGCTGATATGTATCCTGCTGCTGGTGATCCCGATGATCAGCATTTTTGTGCTGGCGTTTTCCGACGGTATCGCGGCTGTGTGGAAGAATCTGTCGGATTCCGACATGTTGCACTCCATCTGGCTGACAGTGCTGATGGCGCTGATTACCGTGCCGGTGAACCTGATTTTCGGCACGCTGCTGGCGTGGCTGGTGGCGCGCTTTAATTTTCCAGGCCGTCAGCTGTTGCTGACGCTGATTGACATCCCGTTCGCCGTGTCTCCGGTGGTTGCCGGTCTGCTGTATTTACTGTTCTACGGCACCAACGGCCCGCTCGGTGGCTGGCTGGATGCGCACAACATTCAATTTATGTTCGCCTGGCCGGGTATGGTGATGGTCACAGTGTTCGTCACCTGTCCGTTTGTGATTCGCGAGCTGGTGCCGGTGATGCTGAGTCAGGGCAGCCACGAAGATGAAGCGGCCGTTCTGCTGGGGGCTTCCGGCTGGCAGATGTTCCGCCGCGTGACCTTGCCGAATATCCGCTGGGCATTGCTGTACGGCGTGGTGCTGACCAACGCCCGCGCGATTGGGGAATTCGGGGCAGTTTCTGTCGTTTCCGGTTCTATACGTGGCGAAACCTACACGCTGCCTTTACAAGTCGAATTACTGCATCAGGACTACAACACCGCTGGCGCGTTTACTGCCGCTGCGCTGTTAACCCTGATGGCCATCGTCACACTGTTTCTGAAAAGCGGCCTGCAATGGCGTCTGAAGCGTCACAACGACCGTCTTGAGCGGGAGGAAAGTCATGAGCATTGAAATTAACGGTATCAACAAATATTTTGGCCGCACGAAAGTGCTCAATGATATCTCGCTCGATATTGCTTCCGGAGAGATGGTCGCGCTGCTCGGGCCTTCCGGCTCAGGTAAAACCACGTTGCTGCGCATTATCGCCGGGCTGGAAAACCAGAGCGCCGGGCACATGAGCTTTCACGGTAAAGACGTAACCCGGCTGCACGCCCGCGACCGACAAGTCGGTTTCGTGTTCCAGCATTACGCGCTGTTCCGCCATATGACGGTGTTCGACAACATTGCGTTTGGCCTGACGGTGCTGCCACGCCGCGAGCGTCCGAACGCTGAGGCAATCAAACAGAAAGTCACCAAATTGCTGGAAATGGTGCAGTTAGGCCATCTGGCAAACCGCTATCCGGCCCAGCTTTCCGGTGGTCAGAAACAGCGTGTGGCACTGGCCCGTGCGCTGGCGGTGGAACCGCAAATTCTGCTACTGGATGAACCTTTTGGGGCGCTGGATGCGCAGGTGCGTAAAGAGCTGCGCCGCTGGCTGCGTCAGTTGCATGAAGAACTGAAATTCACCAGCGTGTTCGTGACGCACGATCAGGAAGAAGCGATGGAAGTCGCTGACCGCGTGGTGGTGATGAGCCAGGGGAATATCGAACAGGTGGGCGCACCGCAGGAAATCTGGCGCGAACCGGCGACCCGCTTCGTGCTGGAATTCATGGGTGAAGTGAATAAAATCGGCGGCGAAATTCGAGGCTCACAGCTGTATGTCGGCGCACATCACTGGCCACTGGAGAACCCGCCACTGCATCAGGGCGCGGTGGATTTATTCCTGCGCCCCTGGGAAATGGAGATCACGCCGCAAAGTTCGGCGCGTTGCCCTTTGCCGGTAAAAGTGCTGGAAGTCAGCCCGCGCGGTCATTTCTGGCAACTCATCGTTCAGGCCGAGGGCTGGCATGATGAACCGCTTGCTGTTGTGCTTTCTGAAACGCATGGCAGCCACACCCCTGAGCGTGGCGACCGCTTCTACGTCGGCGGGCTGAATGGCCGCCTGTATGCTGGCGATCAGCCGCTGCAAGCCGTGGCACTGGCGAAATCTGCCTGAATACACATTCCCGACAGCCCATCTCAAAGCAGCATCAGGCTGCTTTGAGGTTCCCGATATCTTTTTTTGTGAACACCTTTCATCCGTCTGTCTCCCCGAATAAAGCCACGTAAACGCACACCGGCGCCTTATCATTGCATTGCGAAATGAGGTGGTGACTTTTTAAAACAACAGAGAATCATTAATCTTTCATGTAACAGGTTACTTTATAAGCAGTAATTAACGAGGGAATAATAAATAGTAAATAATGATGATTCATGATTTTTCTATTTAATTCTCGAATGCCATTTTTGCAGGTTGCCTTGTTTTTTACTTAACTCTTTGAGTCGATAATTCTATTTTTCATGTAAATTTAAATACTTTAACTCCCCCAACACCCTGGCCGCATTTTTTATGTAGGACTATTTCTCTTTTTTTTCATGACGTTATAAGTTTTTTGAGTGACCGGTTATCTTGTTATTAATTAAGTCCCTTTGAGAAAAGTGTTTTTAAAAACAAATCATCCAATTAATCTAATTTTTATATGTGTGCGATCTTTTAGATCATTTAAAAGAATATAAAAATATTGTTGCGGTGATAATTCTTATTGAATAGAATGCCCTGACTTGCAAATCAGCGCATTCTTATATTTTATTTTTGCATGTTTATTATGCGGAGTAGGTATTTTTTTATTAGGGATTACTATGCGAATAATATGGAAATCATCTTTTTTATTACTGCTAATGGTTGTTGTAACAGGATGCACTAACAAAGTGCTGCCGGTGCAACAACAGACTGGCCCAAGTAATAAAGCATGCTTGAAAGAATTTGAAGCCTTGGGGGATCTTGACCCAGTTGGCTATGATTTATATGCAAAACAGTTTGCAGAAATTAATAAAAACTATGCAACGTATAGATCACAGGGTAACAATGTCAATAAAGACGCCAAAGAAATCCTGAGCCTGGAACTGGATGCAAAGTTACAACTCGTCTGCGCAAGAGTAAAAAACTCCGTATTTCATAGCATGCAAAAACGTTCGGTTGAATTGAACAGTATTTAACGCAATGATGCTTTAAATATACATAATTTATATATTTCACTGCTATCACACATGTCAGAATTATTTGTTTAATTCAAAGGCAGTGTCGCAGTGGAACTCTATTTGGATAGGTCTACGTCCTGTTGAATAACATAAAATATCAGTGCTGATATGTGTTATGTAGTGTAGTAAGTTGTAAACCCAAGAACTCAGTATTCTCTGTGAATTTACACAAAAGAATTCACTCAGCGAATCTGAGAAAAGAAATAATCTCTTATATTATGGAAAATATGATGAATAATTTTGTTAATAAATTAAAGACAAAGGCTAACCGTTACGCTGAGCTTAAAAAGCAACGCGGTATGAGCTTACTGGAAGTCATTATCGTACTGGGCATCATTGGTACAATGGCAGCTGCAGTCGTTATTCTTGCGCAGCGTGCATTCGATAGCCAGGACATTACCGATTTGGTGGATAATACGAACACGGTGCGTGTTGCTGCTGGTAATGCTTATAAAGATGCAGGTGTGTATCCAGCTGCTGCTGGTACAGTCATCGGTTTAGTCCCATCTTCTCTTGCTGGCCAGAAAGGTTCAACTGGTGCAATGGCTGCGGTCTTAGTAAACCTCGGTCAAGTTAGCGAACCTGAGATCAAGAACGGCATCTCTGGCGATTATTTCTATATGCGGGGTACTAAACTGACTGCAGCTGCCGGTGCTGCTGATACTAAAGGCTTTATTTTGGCAGTGAATGGGCTTGACGAAGGACAATGTCGTAGTCTTCTGCTACAGGTTGGTAACTCTTGGGACTACGTAGGGGTGGCTATTGCCGCTGCAGGTGCATTGCCAACAGTTCCTGCGGCTCTGGATGCACCTGTAACAGTTACTGGTACAAAAGGTGCACCGCAAGGTGTTTTACGTAGTCTTGATCCGGCCACAGGTATGGTTCAGATCTCTGCAGACGCTGCATCCCAGACTTGTGCTGCTAATAGCAGCAACGCCGTTGTCTTAGGCAGTAAATAATTTAACTTTAGCCCTCTCCTATTCAGGGGGGGCTTTTAATAAAAGGCTGCGATCACGTGCAAAAGAGAAATTCAGGTTTTTCACTTTTGGAAGTTATCATTGTTTTAGCATTAATCGGAATGATGTTAGTGATGTTAGCCAGTTATAAGAAAAAACAGGCAGAAGAACTCAGGAATGAAATAAATGCAAATGCTCTTGTACAAGAGATGTACGGATTACTCAAGTTTGTAAATGAAGACGAGGTAGCGTTGGACAACTCCACGACGCCAGAAATAAACCCTTTATATATTAGAGGGCAAGGTGCGATAGCTGCTTATGCAGATGTTTTTGATAAGCGTGTAAAAAACAGCGATTTATTAGATCAGATGCAGACGGATGATTATCTTTCCTGGAGTGGTAAAGATTCAAAACGACAATATTTTACAAATAAAAAATGTGATGGGAGCGGTAATGACCCCACAAATGGTCAGGTAAAAAGAAATTTTGATGATGATTATATTCTCTGCAAATTACCTGATATAGCCTTAAAAGGGAAAATGCAATTCGACAGGATTGACCTTGTTGGGAGCACAACAGAACCCCTGGCCATTAACCGGGTGGATTTCGTTGTAAGATATATCCCTGATGCAAAAGGTGAAGAGCTGCATTTCGAAAAATTAAAACCTGCATTTGATCAGGCGCTTTCACACTATAAAATTAGTTATAAGCAAGCCGCATTATTACGGCGTTCAACAGGCAGTTCAAACAAGTCATGGCAGGTGATTTTACTTAAACAAAATAATACCACCAGTGTGATTGAATTTGGCTCTGTTGTCAGCCATACAGCCGATCTGACGAATTCAAAAAATGAAGAGTATGCGATCAGATTTAGCTTTGAAATGGGCATCGGCAAGAATACTAAATCTGACGGTTCGGTTGGCGTAGATAAACAGTGCTGGAATATTAATTCACAGATGACCGGCCCCTGTATTGCGGCAGAAGACGCTGACAAACTCTCTATTTACAGCGGTACCGGCAGTACGTCGCATACACCAGGGCTGTGCTGGGATTCAAAAAGCAGCAAAAGTTTGCCTTGTCTCTCTGTGGCTGACGGGCAAGGGGTCAATAAGGATGATCAGGTGATGCGTTTAACCACGGAAAAAAATAATCAAACAGTTACCGGTACACTCATGGCCAATATTATCGTCGAGAATACCGGCAACCTTGATGCCAAAGGCCAACCTGAATTACTGACTATTCCTGTTGTCGAATACCGGGCATTTGGTAACGATTTTACTAATGGCAAAAAAGATAACACTTACATCGGCAATGTGAGCACAGAACCCGGCACGATGAAGGTCAATGTCCAGAAATGCCCTGTTGCTCCCGGAGGCAGAGAAATGTATCCGCGTCTGGTGGCTGCTATTTCCTCTGTGGCTGCGGATGTCGGGTTCGACATCAATAATCAGAGTCAAGAGAGTGATTTTGCGAATGTTGCGCAAAACCGAACACATCTTGGTGCGGTTGGCCGTTTAGCCGGGGTAGCTTTACAGGTGAATTTAAACAGTAAAGATACTGACTGGACGGTAAGTTCAACGTCAGCTGTTTACGATAACGCGACTGGATTGGGAGTTAATCTGATTAACTCGACCTCGGTTTCGGTCGTGCTGACTTCATGGTGCAGCACCATACCGCAATAGAAAATGATAAATGGTACTTAGCCATGTCCATTAATATCAGAAATTAGATATTCAGAGGGAATTATGAACAAAGGGAACTTGAAAAAGAAACAACGGAACTTTTGTTGTTTTCTGATGCTGCTGTTTGTCTCTGGCGGTGTATTTGCAGAAGGAAGTTCTGATGCACAAAAACATAATCCCTTTAGCGGATCAGGAGGTAATGGTGACAACGGGGTTTATGGATCTATTTTAACGTCGTCTGAATTTGATAATAAAACACCACAGCAGGCTCCCAAAACGCTGGTGACTCCGGTACAGCCCATGGCCTCAGGGCCGTTAAATTCGGGCACACCAGCAGCCGCTTCCGCACGGGTATTGGTGCTTCATGAAAATATGCTTCTTAGTCAGGGGCTGAATGAATGGGCAAAGGATTCAGGCTATAAAATGCTCTGGAACAGTGCCAAAGATTATATAATCTACAGTACGATTTCGTTTACCGGTAAAACTCAGGATGAAGTGCTGGGTGAATTAGGTAAGCTTTTCGCTTCTGAAAATTATGGTTTGGTAATCAAGTTTTATCAAAAAAATAATGTACTCCTGGTTGATGAGCAATAATATGCAAAATAATCTTGTGAAGAATAAATTCATCTTTCTAACCTTGCTGCTTTCGATTCAGGGTTGTACAAATATTGATGATAAATATGATGTGGCAAAATTAACAGAGAATAAAGACGACAAAATCACTACTACGGATGATGTGAAGACCCGTCCTTATCAAAAGTTTGATACAGCTTTCCTGGGAAAAGAAGTTAATTACAACCCTAAAACTCAAGAGTTACTGGCTAAACACGTAAGTATCCAGTCCTATGAACAGATGGATCTGGATACTCTGATGAATGCGGTTGCAGAGCAAACAGGGATCAGTTTTCGTCTGAATTATTCAGTGCCAGGTACGGGTACAGCCAAAACGGATGAGACAAGCGACCCGAAAAAAGATACTCGCAGCGTGAATTTCTCCGGCAGTTTTGAAGAGTTTATGCGTTACATCGCAGCACTGTATGATGTAAATACTGTTCTTGATGATAATAACGTTCTTAAATTAGACCTCTATGGTTCTTATATTATCAAGATGGATTTTTATGGTGAAGACACCATATCAGAATCCGGCCTCGATCTTTCAGGAAACTCATCAACATCAGGTGGGGGTTTGAAAGGTAAAAGTGAGACAAAGTTTGAGTCATCCTACTGGGACGATATTGATGATATGGCTGAGAAATATGTATCCAGCGGTGTTTACACAGTATTTAAGGATGCTTCAATATTAACATTTGCAGGGCGTCCTTCGGAATACAATACATTGAACGAAGTATTGAAGAAATATCAATCTGATAATAATAAACAATTCGTTGTAACGTATAAAATCTATACCTTAGACAAAACAAAAATGAAGCAGTTGAGTGCCGGCGCCACCATGAAATATAAAGAGGGCGGGACGACGTTCAATATCGACAGCAATAAGATTCTGACGAATATGGATGGTGGTATGTCGTTTGGCCGTAACTTCTATGCTGGCTCTGATCACACCCTGAATGTGAGTGCCCAGATGAATGCGCTGTATGAAATTACGGGTAATAAAGTTATTCAGAGCGGGTCATTTGTCACGCGCAATGGTATTCCGATCCCGTTGAATATGACCCAAACTCAGCATTATGTCTCCGGTAGAACGCTGACCACTAACGATTTGACCTCGACTGAAGATACCTCCATTGAGACCTCAGAGATCATCACCGGGACGAGTTTCATTATTACGCCACGTGTTCAAAATGATGGCCGCATCGAAGTCACCAGCGGTTTTACCAAACGCTATTTAAATGGCATCGATACGTTTGATTTAGTTCAGTTGCCTAATACGACAACAACAGAAATGTTCAACACCACGATGGTTTCTGCAGGCACGATGCTGATGGTCGGGAAATATGAGGCCCAGGAATCGAATGATGGCCATAGCTACGTGATGTTGGGGGCGGATGCCACTAATTCTGAAGACTCGGTCACCGTGGTGACGGTCGTCGGCATTGATTATTACCGGGCTCCGACGTCGGCTAAGTGAGTTATGATGATAAAGCATCTGCATGATAATAATCTTTTAACCGGTCTCATCTGGGAACCGGTTGATACTGTTACAAACAGTAAAAGTTATCAACAGTGGTTGAGTAAACTTCGCAAAACGCAGAGTCAGTTAGTTTATACCACGAATAATGGCGGTCTTCTTAAAGGTTATTCAGATAAGAAGTTCTCAGATCTTGAACCTTTTGCTATTTATGTAAAGAATGAATTCGGTGATGGGGTTTATTATATACGCGGGCCACTGGCGGATGATGAAATCTACTTTCTTATTATTACTGATGACCGGATCCTGAGTGGTAGTGACCGGGTGGTAAAAACGGGCTTCTTCGACACCCTTATTCAACAGATGAAAGAAAGTGAATATTCACATCTGAAAGTGAACGAACTGAGCCAGCAGTGGATTGACGCTGTTGCGGAAAAATGTCATCAGAAAAGAATTAATACGCAAAAGAAGAAACGACTCTTTGCTCTCGGTGTCGGTCTTGCGGGTTCATTATTGCTCATTACAGTTATATTTATACTTAACATGTTGCTGGAATAAGGTTTTATGAAAAGCGGACTGTATTTTTGGAAGAACAGCAGAAAACCCAGTAAAACCATGGGGATTGTCATCGCGCTCATCGTTCTTGTTTTATCAGGGGGCGCTGCCGGGTGGTATTACCTGATTTATACGCCTCATAAACAGCATGAGGAAGAACTCAAAAGAAAAGAACAGGCTATTCAGGATAATATATTACAAGTTGCGAGTTTCTATGATAGTAATTTATCTGGAGGGAGTATTGAACGCCTTGATCTTTTGCTTTTTGAAATATATAAAAGCAGGACGAAACTCAGCCTATCTGGGTACGACGAAAATTCTGTGAATTGTACAACTTCTGGTTGTACATTCAACTATGCCATTCATCAAGGTCATGTTTTTAGTCTTCAAAATAAAGAGTTTTGGGGAAGCGATTTTTCAGGTAGTTTTTCAGAAAAAGAAGTTAGTTTTTCAGATATACCTTCCAAGTTAAACAGTAATGTTTTGCTCGATAAATATAAAGCTAACGAAGATGTCAACGTGGCTGAATGTGGGAGAATGCTTAATTATATCTATTCTTTAAATTCTTCCGGAATAATTCCAGGGGTTTTTGAAATTGTAGCACCTCCAGCATCAAGCGTCATTGAAATTGAAAAAGAACTTGGTGTCAGGGGGAAATATTACGGTTTACTTTTTGGTTCATGGAAGATGGAAACTAAAGATAATAGTATCTCTCATTTGATCAGCATTTTTGACGGTCAGGCATTCCGTGACGATTTTCTTGTTAAAAATATCGAAATTAAATTGGGCACTGTCAGCATTTCAGGAGACTTTGTATGCAAAACTGGAAGTTAACTTTTCTTTACTGCTGGTGTTAAACCCAGTTTCATTTCAAATTTTTGCTGCTGAATCTTCGGTGAATCCGGCAGAACCTGCGAATACGGCTGAAAGTATCCCAACGCCTGTACAGGAACATATTATTCAGATGATGCAGAATGATATTACCTTCGATGCACAAAAGAGGGAATTATCGAATGAGCTTGAGCTCGAAAAAATACGCAGCGAAATAAATAAGTTGAAAGAGGATAACGAACCTATATCCGTTGAGCCGGTGCGTGCTCCGGAGTCCGTTCAGCCCGATGTTCAACCTGTTGAAACTGTAGAAGCTGTGACATTGCCAAAAGTCGTGCTGGTTTCTGAAATTGCAGGCGTGTCACGGGTGGCTGTGTCCTCTGGTGATGGCGTTAAAATGGTCAGGCTGAACGAGAAATTTACCCAGGAAGGGCATCAGTTTATCGTTTCCAATTCCGGACGAGGGATGCCAACTGTGAGGGAAATCACTAAGTGAGTTTAGGTGTTATTTATTTGGATAATGACGCTATTCTCAATGGTGAATGGCGTTTTACTGAGTATGCAGAAGATCTCATTACTGCTGAGAGTCAGGATGGGGAATATTTACTCACGCGTTCAACTTTACTTGAAAAACTCGCCACACTTGATAGTGATCTTTATCAGCTTAAAACGTTCTATGAATGTGATGTGTGCGGCGTCGCTATCATCAGTGAGGACGATTACTTTATTGTCCTTGAGCAAACGTCGGTTAACCGTAGAAAGCTGACACTTATTGATAACAGTGATATTCAAAACTCACTGGAGAAGTTGTTACTGAACGCTGTTAATTTAGGCGCAAGCGACCTGCATATTACCCGTAACGATAATATTGCTCAGGTAGAATTCAGAATAAATGGCGTTTTGAGCGTCTTCACCCAGATGAAATCTGACAGATGCGATGAGCTGGTCTTCGTTTTATATAATGTGGAGGCCAGTACCAAAGATACCACCTGGAACCGGGCTATACCGCAAAGCGCAAATATTTTGTATACACTGGCGAATAAAAACTACCGTTTCCGCTATGCTCATTTCCCCATTTTCGGTGAAACGGCGGGTTGTTACCATGCGGTATTACGTATTATCCCTTCGGGTATACAAAAGGGCGCCATCGCCAGCTTGGATAAATTAGGTGTTAATAACGAGGAGTTGACTGACCTCAAAAAAATTCTGAGCAATCCTTACGGTGCTTATATTATTGCAGGGACGACCGGTTCAGGTAAGTCAACCACGCTGAAGAATTTAATGGAGTGGCTGCAAATTAACCGGTATGACGACCGTGGTTGTTTTCTTACCGTCGAGGATCCGGTTGAGTATCAGATTTATGGCGCCAAGCAAAGCTCAGTGCTGAATGCTGAAGGCGGCGGTTTTCATCTGGCGATAAAATCCGCATTGCGTCGCGACCCTGATGTATTGATGGTCGGGGAAATACGCGACACCATTTCCGCTAACGCACTTGCCGGTGCTGTAGAAAGCGGACACTACTGTTTTACCACCGTACATGCAGGGAATATTGTTTCCTTATTGCAACGTTTATCCGCGTTAGGGATTACCAGCGATAAGCTCTCGACGCCAGGTTTTGTTGCAGGCTTGCAGTGTCAGAAACTGGTTCCGGTAATCTGTGAGCACTGTAAAGTCAGCCGCGAGATGATTCTTCTTGATCGCCATTTTAATGTTTTTTCGCGCAGTAATGATGGGTGTGTACGATGTAATCATACCGGTATTTCCGGGCGTCAGCTGGTTCTTGAATATATGCGCCCAGGCTATGAAGAACTTGAAGCCATTGCGAAGCAGGAGTGGTTAAGAGTTTATACAATCTGGCGTGAAAAGCGTAAAAGAAAAGCTTCGCTTTCAGAAGGTTTCGAAATTAAAGAAAAAGTCATGGCGAAAGTGCTTGCAGGTAAAGTCTGCGCTTCCTGGTTTGAAATGGAGTTCGGTGAGCTTGAAAGTGAAAGCCTGGAGGTGATCCTTGAGAAAATTTAGTAAAAAGCATCGTCTTTATTTATACCAGTTCTGCTCTGATATGATTAACGCGGACTTGCCCCTTTATGAGTCACTGTTAAAACTTCAGGTGGAAAGCCAGTTGTTACTCGGGAAATCATTTGGTATCAAACTCCAGTTTTTAATTTCGAAAATGAAGGGCGGTATTTCGATTGCTTCGGTGTTTCAGGATCTTGTACCGCGCGATGAACTGAGTATTATTCATGCCTCCGAGCGCAGTGGCGGGTTAGCTGACGGATTTATGACGTTGGTGAATATTATTGAGTACAATGATTTGTTAATGAAAAAACTGATATCAGCCGTGACCTTTCCTATAATTATGATGGTATTGGCGCTGGGCGTAATTACCGGTTATGCGCTCAAGGTGTTTCCTGCTTTTGCCGATGTCGTGCCTATTGAGCACTGGCCGGTGATAACGCAGCGGTTGTTTAATTTTGGTACGGCGTTATTTCACGGGTTATGGCTTTTTATTATTTTGGGTTTTGTCGGTGTGTTTTTTTTGATGCGCTTTATGATGGCTAATTTCACCGGTGACTTGAGAAACAGATACCTCGATAAAATCATGCCCTTTTCAACATTTAAGCAAATATCGGCATCTGTTTTTCTGAACAACCTTGCCAGAATGTTGAAAAATAACATTCCGATTAATGACAGCCTCAACATACTGGCACTTAACGCTAACCGCTGGTTAAAGTCCCATGTGGATACCATGCTATTGAAAATGACCTCGGGGGAAAACTACGGTGACTCATTAAACACCGGCCTGTTCGGTGCAGAAGAACTACTCAATATTACACTGTATTCGAGCTTACCTTCTTTTAATGATGTATTGACTGCGGTATCTGACAAGTCGAGGGTGAAAATTCAGGAGTATATTGTCAAGGTTTCGGGGCTGTTAAAAGCGCTTTCAACATTAATTCTGGGTGGTTGTGTGATTTGGGTGTTTCTGTCGTTGTATGCGCTGACAGACGCAATTTCTAAAATGTCGCAATATTAATAATTTTATAAGGATATTTATTATGAAAATCAACAGACGTCTTAGTAAGAAAAAAACGCTGGCAGTTGTTATCTCTGCGCTAATAGGTATAAGTACTTCAGGTATGGCGTACTCAGCAAAGACAGATCCTGCAACCACTGAAAAAGGCGGAAGTTTTACCTACATCACGCCAGCAGGAGGGGCTATTAGTGAATGCGCAAGTCCTTATGAATCTTTTGCGATCACCTTTATAAATGAGACTGAAGAGTATAAACCCGGTCATGGGTTTGCAATGGCTTATAATATTTTTTATATGGTAGATGATAGCCGTCCTTATAGAGGAAATTATATCCGTGTAGAAAATGATCGGAACGTTTACCCATGGGAGGATAAAAAATATCCTGATGCAGAGTATGCGGCAGCAAATGGCAATAAAAACTATGTTGATTGGGGTGCAATTGGCGGGTTTAGAACTCAAAATAACAATGCATTTATGCCAGTCAGAGTTGGCGAAAATTCAAAGATGGACGCCTTCGGATCATTTGGTGAGATGTTTAAGCGAATTTATGGGACTGAAGCTAAAGTAATGACAGCTTATCTACCTAATGGCAAGGCTGATATCACCGGGAATTCAAGTAAAGTCACGGTGAGAATGCCTCTAAGAAGCTATAAACGACTCTATATTACTGGAAACCCCTCCTATGGTGCTGCGGTGTTAAATACCCCTAGCTCGTATTATTTAGACGAGCAACAAGACACTGTTCCTGGATCATCACAACTAAGTTTCTCGTTCGACTTCTGGGCACCTGAGCCTGGGGTTGGGAAAGGTTATCTTGGAGAGGTCATTGCGTTGACGCCTACTTCGGGTGGTATCTTTGATCGTTACCCGGGTAAAGGACAGTCCGGTGGGGGCACCCCGTGGCATCCCCTAAAAACTTTCCCAGATTTTTCAACTATAGATTTACGCACTGTTGATGAGATCGTTATAACCTCCCGCGGCTCAGATTTTTCTAAATGGGATAAAACTAATCCTGTATATTGGAGCGATTTAGGTAAATTAGATAAAGTTTTTGAAAATACTGATGTTGAAATAAAATATTTAAAACACCACTTTACCGGGAAAAATACTACTTGTAATTAATCATAAGAACTTATAGCACTGGAAATAGTATGGCTGAATTTATTTTGTTTTCAAGTTACCCGATATTTGCCTTGATCGTGGGGTTAGTGATTGGGAGTTTCCTCAATGTGGTGATTTATCGGCTGCCGCTGATGGTTCTTGCACACTATGAGGAAGAGACCACCACCGGCGTATTTAACCTCTGGTGGCCCCCTTCCCATTGCCCGGAATGTGATAAGCCAATATTGAAACGCGATAATATTCCTGTATTCAGCTGGCTATGGCTTAAAGGGAAATGCCGGTTCTGCGGAACCGGTATTTCCGTCCAGTATCCGATATCGGAAGCGATTGTGGGTATCTGGTTTACATTAATGGCATTGCACCTGGTTCCGCGTATCAGCGTGAGTGAGTTCGTCTTCTGTATGGGTTTCTTTTGTATTTTATATACGCTGGCGATGATAGATCTCAAAAGTATGCTTCTGCCCGACTCACTGGTCTTTATGTTGTTATGGGGCGGAGTGCTGGCTTCCGTGCTTGATATCATCCCGGTGAAACCGCAGCAGTCTGTGCTGGGCGTTATTACCGCCTGGGCGGTGATGTACGGTGTGATGACGTTATATAAAAAATTCCGCGGTCATGATGGGCTGGGTAACGGCGATGTAAAACTCTATGCGGCGGTATCCGCCTGGTTAGGATTAGATTTATTGCCGGAATTAATTTTAATTTCTTCTGTCGTCGGCGGATTTTTCTATCTGGCGGCATGGGGATATTACGAGAAAATCCTGCATGTTTCTGACAGCCCGTTTACCCAGGAGAATAAGTATATTCCCTTCGGCCCGGCGATTGCTCTGGCGGGTTTGATCCTTTTCCATATCTGCATTGTCCCCTGATGACATTGTGGAAAGGGTGCCTTTGGGGCGTGTTGATTTGTTCGCAGTGGGCGGTGGCGGGCCCGAAAGGGCATAAGCTTAAACCGGCTTCAGCCCAGCATGTCAGCAGACAAATTTCACTCGCCCCTCCTTTACTGATCCCTATGCAGGTGACTTCCGGGTTCGGGCGGCGTTTCCACCCGGTCACGGCGCGCTATGCTGAGCATCACGGCACGGATTTTCAGGCTCCGATGTTCAGCAAAGTGGCGTCCGTTCAGGATGGAACCGTGACACAGGTGGCTGGCGATCCGATTTCCGGGCGATATCTGGTGATTACCCATAAAAACGGCTGGGTCAGTAAGTATTTGCATCTGAGCAGCATTAAGGTGCATGCCCGGCAAAAAGTGTCGAAGGGCGATATTATTGCGCTTTCCGGCGCATCGGGGCGGACGACCGGCCCGCATCTGCATTTCGAATTAAGCTATAACGGAAAGCTTATCAACCCGGCAACGCTGTTATTCTCAGGAAAATCGGGTTCATCAGGCTTTACAGTCGCCCCGGCGAATGAAACCCAGCCAGCCGCTCCCGCCAAAATTCAGCCTCCGCCACTGCCGAGAATTGTGCTGGTTTCAGGAAAAGCAGGCAGAATGAAAATTGGCGTTAAAAAAGGCAATAAACTGATCTTCGCTCAACCCGGTGACAAAGTTTTTAATAACTTCAGAATAGTCAGCCGCGGCAAGCGTTATGCGCTGGAAAAAATTCTCAACGCCAGTTAACACGCCATTTCAAAATCGCTGATCTGGCCGTACAACTGTTTGCCAATCATTCTCCCTGCTGTTAATTTCCTTCTATTACAGATTTTAAAGAGTGGTTTATAACCGCTCTTTTTTCATATCCGCAAGATAAGGCAAGCACAGTGAGCACGCTCGAACACTATATCGGTAATACCCCTCTGGTCAGATTACAGCGGCTGACTGCCGGGCTGGATAGCGAGATTTGGGTCAAACTGGAAGGCAATAATCCTGCCGGCTCAGTCAAAGACCGCGCAGCACTGTTTATGATTGAGCAGGCAGAAAAGCGTGGTGAAATCCGCCCCGGCGATACGCTGATTGAAGCCACCAGCGGCAACACCGGTATTGCACTGGCGATGATTTCCGCACTTAAAGGCTACAAACTGAAATTGCTGATGCCGGAAAACATGAGTCTTGAGCGCCAGGCCTCTATGCGCGCTTACGGCGCTGAGTTGCTGCTGGTCAGCCGGGCGCAGGGCATGGAAGGCGCACGGGACCTCGCCCTGGAGATGGAGAAGCAGGGGCAGGGGAAAGTGCTGGATCAGTTCAATAATCCCGACAATCCCCTCGCGCACTTCACCACCACCGGCCCTGAAATCTGGCAGCAGACTCACGGGCGTGTGACGCATTTTGTTTCCAGCATGGGCACCACCGGCACCATCACCGGCGTCAGCCGCTATCTGCGCAGCCAGAGTGCCGCCGTCACGATTGTCGGGCTGCAACCGTCCGAGGGCAGCAGCATTCCGGGTATCCGCCGCTGGCCCGCTGAATATATGCCGGGCATTTTCAAACCTGATCTGGTTGATGACGTAATGGATATGGGCCAGACAGAGGCAGAAGAGACTATGCGGGCTCTGGCACGTGAAGAAGGGCTTTTCTGCGGCGTCAGCTCCGGCGGTGCCGTGGCAGGCGCGTTGCGCGTGGCAAAAAGCCAGCCGGGCAGCGTAGTCGTTGCCATCATCTGCGATCGTGGCGACCGGTATTTATCTACTGGCGTTTTTGATGTCTGATTCTATATTCAGCTGATGAATGTAAAATTAGAGTAAAAGCGGCTGCGAATTGCAGGCTTAGTGGTAAAAATGACCAAAATTTTAGTCAGGCGGAAAAATAATGAAAATTTTGTTAGTCGATGACGATCTTGAACTGGGCACCATGCTCAGTGAATACCTGATTGCCGAAGGCTTTGATGCCTCTCTGGTTCTGACCGGTAAAGCGGGTGTGGAAGGCGCAATGTCTGGCGAATACACCGCGATGATCCTCGACATCATGTTACCGGACATGAGCGGTATCGATGTGCTGCGTCAGGTGCGCAAGAACAGCCGTCTGCCGATCATCATGCTGACCGCCAAGGGCGATAACATTGATCGCGTGATCGGCCTGGAAATGGGCGCCGATGATTACATGCCAAAACCGTGCTATCCGCGCGAACTGGTGGCCCGTCTGCGTGCGGTGTTGCGTCGTGTGGAAGAACAGCAGGAATCGCACTCTGATTCCTCTTCGGTCAACTACGGTGATCTGACGCTCAACCCTGCCACCCGCAGCAGTGAATGGCGCGGCGTGTCTTTCGACCTGACGGCCTCTGAGTTCAATCTTCTCGAACTGCTGTTACGTTCCCCGGAACGTGTGGTGTCAAAAGATGAATTGTCGGAAAAAGGTCTGGGGCGCCCGCGTGAAGCTTATGATCGCAGCATCGACGTGCACATCAGTAATATCCGTCAGAAACTCGGTTCACTGGACGGTGGCGACATTTTGACTATTGAGACGGTGCGCAGCATTGGTTACCGGATCCGATAAACGTATGCGCGGAAGGCTGTTCTGGAAAATCCTTTTAGGATTTTGGTTTACCTTCGTTGCCATCACCCAGGGCCTTTGGGTGGTTTTCGCCTTTTATAACCCGCATGAGCCGCCGGAAAGTGGTATCGCCCGGCGCTTTGTCAAACTGCAAATCAATTCGGCTGTCTCCACACTGCACACCGGCGGAATGCCTGCACTGAATAATATGATGGCGAACTGGCCGGAGAGCGATCGCCAGTTGTTTTCGGTGACACCTTCGCTGCTGCCTGCGCAGGGCGACACCGTGGAGGATTTAGAGCCGGGGAAAATCCCTCACGAAGTGGTGGAATTCGTGCAGGGGCCGAACGGGCAGGGCTATCGCCTGCGTTATGATGTGCAGGGATTGATGCACGAATACCGGCCGCAGCGCCACCGGGATTTACTGAATATGCCCCCGCCGCTGTTGTGGCTCGGCGGTCTGGGCGGGTTGCTGTTCAGCGCCGTGCTGGCCTGGAACCTGACGCGGCCGATGCTGCAAATGCGTAAAGCCTTTGGTCGGGTGGCGCAGGGCGATCTCTCGGTGCGTCTGTTCTCCAGTATGGGAAAACGCCACGATGAGCTTTCCGAAGTGGCGCGTGATTTCGATGCCATGGCCGAACGTTTGCAGGTGCTGGTCAAAGCGCGTGAAGAACTGCTGCATGATGTGTCGCACGAGCTGCGTTCTCCGCTGGCGCGTTTGCAACTGGCGATCGGGCTGGCGCGGCAAAATCCTTCCAACGTAGAAACATCGCTGAGCCGTATCGAACACGAAGCAGGGCGCCTGGATAAGATGATCGGCGAACTGCTGGCGTTATCGCGCACAGAAAGCAGTGAAATCCCTGATGAAGAGTATTTCGACCTGTACGGGCTGGTAGAGGCCGTGGTCAATGATGCGCGTTATGAAGCGCAGCTGCCGGGCGTGGAGATCGTGATGTCGCCTGAGACGCCGGACAGCGCGGATTACACGGTCAAAGGAAATGCGGAGCTGATGCGTCGCGCGGTCGATAATGTGGTGCGTAACGCGCTTCGTTTTTCGGCGCGGGGGCAAACCATCACGGTTTCTCTGGCGCATCTCGAAGAGTATTTGCAGATTGAAGTGGCCGATCAGGGGCCGGGCGTGGAAGAAGATAAGCTGTCGAGTATTTTTGACCCGTTCGTGCGCGTGAAGTCGCCGCTTTCAGGCAAAGGCTACGGGCTGGGGCTGGCGATCACCCGCAAGGTGATGGTTGCCCACGAAGGGAAGGTTGATGCGCGTAATGCGCACCCTCACGGGCTGGTGATCAGCCTGCAGGTGCCGCACTGGAAGATCTGAAACGGCGGTTTGCTGGCGGGAACGTCCCGCTACATTGCAGTATTGCAGACATAAAAAAACGGCGCCTGAGCGCCGTTTTTCTTTCTTATCGCTAAGCGACTTACTTCTTGATGCGGATAATTGGGGTTTCGCCCACTGTCACGCTACCAGTCAGTTTAATCAGCTCTTTGATCTCGTCCATGTTAGAGATAACAACCGGAGTCAGGGTAGACTTCGCTTTCTCTTCCAGAAGAGCCAGATCAAACTCGATAATCAAATCACCTTTCTTCACACGTTGGCCTTCTTCAGCGATGCGTTTGAAGCCTTCGCCTTTCAGTTCCACCGTATCGATACCGAAGTGAACAAACAGTTCGATGCCACTGTCGGATTCGATTGAAAAAGCATGGTTAGTTTCAAAGATTTTACCGATAGTGCCGTCAACCGGAGCAACCATTTTGTTGCCAGTTGGTTTGATAGCAATACCGTCGCCGACGATTTTCTCAGCGAAAACAACGTCTGGCACATCTTCAATGTTGACAATTTCACCAGAAATTGGCGCTACGATTTCAATAGTGCCAACGTCTTTTTTATCATCAGAAACCAATGATTTCAGTTTATCGAACAAACCCATGATCTTCTCCTAAGCATTAATTTGGGCAGCTTTACAGCATCGCGCAATTAGCAGAGTGTTTTTTCTTCAATGAACTTGTTGACCAGGTTCATCAACTCTTGCGCCGTAGGTTGAGCCAGAGCCTCATCTGCCAGCGCTTTCACATCTTCGAAGTTTGTATTGCGAATAATTTTCTTGATGCGTGGGATAGAGATAGCACTCATGCTGAACTCATCTAACCCCATGCCCAATAGAAGAAGTGTAGCACGTTCGTCACCGGCTAGCTCGCCGCACATCCCTGTCCATTTACCGGCAGCATGAGATGCGTCAATAACTTGCTTGATTAAGCCAAGTACAGACGGAGACATTGGGTTGTAAAGATGAGAGATCAGCTCGTTACCGCGATCCACAGCCAAAGTATACTGGGTGAGGTCGTTTGTACCAATACTGAAGAAATCGACTTCTTTTGCCAGATGGTGAGCAATCACGGCCGCGGCCGGTGTTTCTACCATCACGCCAACTTCGATAGTTTCATCGAACGCCTGGCCTTTCTCGCGCAGCTGGACTTTCAGCATTTCGAGTTCTGCTTTCAGTTCACGCACTTCTTCAACAGAAATGATCATCGGGAACATGATGCGCAGTTTACCGAACGCAGAAGCACGCAGAATACCTTTCAGCTGGTCGTGAAGAATTTCTTTACGGTCCAGACAGATACGGATTGCACGCCAGCCCAGGAACGGGTTTTCTTCTTTTGGCAGGTTCATGTACGGCAGGTCTTTATCACCGCCGATGTCCATGGTACGTACGATAACAGCTTGTGAACCCATCGCTTCAGCAACGGCTTTATAGGCCTGGAATTGCTCTTCTTCGGTAGGCAGGCTGTCACGGTCCATGAACAGGAATTCGGTACGATACAGGCCGACACCTTCAGCGCCATTGCGCTCTGCACCGGCGACGTCGCGCACGGTACCGATGTTGGCACAGACTTCAACCTGATGACCGTCCAGCGTAATCGCAGGCAGATCTTTCAGCTTGGTCAGTTCGTCTTTTTCAGAGATGTACTGGTTCTGAACCGCTTTCAGCTGGTCAATAATATCCGCCGTCGGGTTGACATAGATTTTATTGTTCACGGCATCAAGGATCAGATAGTCATCGTTTTTGACTTTTTTGGTCACGTCGCTGGTGCCTACGATAGCAGGCAGTTCCAGTGAGCGGGCCATGATAGAGGTGTGAGATGTACGGCCACCTAAATCAGTAATAAAGCCGAGCACCTTGTTCAGGTTCAGCTGTGCTGTTTCTGACGGCGTCAGATCGGTAGCAACCAGAATCACTTCGTCCTGGATGGAGCTCAGATCGACAATCGCCATGTCCAGAATGTTGCGCAGAAGACGTTTACCGATGTCACGCACGTCAGCCGCACGTTCTTTCAGGTATTCATCATCAAGCTCTTCCAGGGCTTTTGCCTGGCCTTCAATCACCGAGTAAGCCGCTGCGTCAGCAGAAGCGTGCTCGTCTTTGATGAGGGCTATGATTTCCTGCTCAAGCTCTTCGTCTTCCAACAACATGATGTGGCCTTCGAAGATGGCTTCTTTCTCTTCACCGAAGGTCTCACCGGCTTTGGTCTTGATCACTTCCAGCTGGGCAGATGCTTTCGCACGGCCAGTAAGGAAACGTTCAACTTCCTGATCAACGTGATCGGGAGAGATTTTTTTCCGGTTGATGACAATTTCATCTTCTTTCAACAGAAGTGCTTTGCCGAAAGCGATACCGGGAGATACTAAAATGCCTGAAATCATAACCCTACCTTTCTCTTGACTGGTTTAAACTATATAAGAGCGGCTGTTGTTACTCGAGCTCTGCCATCAGTTTTACCAAGTGTTCAACGGCTTTCTGCTCGTCTTCACCTTCAGCTGAGAGGGTCACAACGGTACCTTGGGTCAGGCCCAAAGTTTGCAGTTTAAACAGACTTTTAGCGCTGGCGCTTTTACCGTTTGAAGTCACGGTGATGTCAGAAGTGAAACCTTTCGCTTCTTTCACGAATTGTGCCGCCGGGCGAGTGTGCAGACCATTAGGTGCAGTGATAGTAACTTCTTGCTGGAACATTGTTGTTTCCCCAACTTATTAAAGTAATGTTGTGGAGCTAAAGTTTAGCGTACTGGCTTCACTTTGGCCTGAGAGATTCGCGCCTGACTATGGTTCAGGGGCAGGTTCTGATGCAACAGAAAAGAGAAAATAGCGCACTCTGCGATAAAACTCTTTGCCCTAGATCTAGGCTTTCCTGTTATCACCCCATTATGCCGTCTTTTTCCCCCTTGTAACAAATCGGTAAATCGATTCAGCGGGAGGCGGGGTGGAAGCGATTAATTTCGCGCACCGAAATAATTGTCCGGTTAAATACTAAACCTGGCGGGTAAAATCAATGGCAGAGTGGTGTAAAGTTTGACGCAGCCCACAAAAAAGCACCCGTTAAGGTGCTTTTTTAATCGATTTCAAGGATGTGGCATTATTGTTGCAATTCTTTTTCAGTGAACAAATCTGCAAATAAGGCGGTACTCAGATAGCGCTCACCGGAAGACGGTAAAATCACCACGATAGTTTTGTCGGCAAAGTCGGCTTCTTCAGATAATTTCACTGCGGCGGCGACGGCTGCACCGGAAGAAATACCGGCCAGAATCCCTTCTTCTTCCATCAGGCGGCGTGCCATCTGAATGGATTCATCATTTGTGATCAGCGTCACACGGTCCAGCAGTTCTAAATCCAGATTTCCCGGAATAAAACCTGCACCAATGCCCTGGATTTTGTGCGGGCCTGGTTTCACTTCTTCGCCGTTAAGCGTCTGGGTGATAACAGGGGAATCGGTTGGCTCCACGGCCACCAGCGTCACGCTGCTTTTTTTGCTTTTCAGATAACGGCCCGTTCCGGTGATGGTACCGCCAGTGCCGACGCCAGCAATCAGTACATCCACGTCGCCGTCGGTGTCTTCCCAGATTTCAGGACCGGTGGTTTGTTCGTGAATGGCCGGGTTCGCCGGGTTGCTGAACTGCTGAAGGATCAGATAACGCTGCGGATCGCTGGCCTGAATTTCTTCCGCTTTGGCGATCGCCCCTTTCATGCCTTTTGCGCCTTCGGTCAGCACCAGATTGGCACCGAGGGCTTTGAGCAACTTGCGGCGTTCCACGCTCATGGTTTCAGGCATGGTCAGCGTCAGTTTGTAGCCGCGCGCGGCGGCGACGTATGCGAGAGCGATACCCGTGTTGCCGCTGGTAGGTTCAACCAGTTCGATATCTTTGGTCAAAATCCCGCGTTTTTCGGCGTCCCAAATCATGTTGGCACCGATACGGCACTTCACACTGAAGCTCGGGTTACGCGACTCGACCTTAGCCAGGATACGTCCATTACCGATACGGTTCAGGCGAACCAGTGGCGTATGGCCGATTGTTAATGAATTGTCTTCATAGATCTTGCTCATAACCCGTCCTTTAACTGTATGAAATATCCACGGTGTGAAGCTTTCAACACTCTGAAATTAGTGGGAATCAGAAAAGCATACGCGAACGGCTTTTCGAGTGAAGTAAGCTTTTGGTATTTGGTATATCGATAGGTTATTAAGAAATAAGTTTGAAGCGCAAAAGTCAAGTGAAGCGAACAGCCGCGCAGGGCGGCTGTTGAAATAAAAGGCTGTTAAAACAAGTGCTGACGCGGCTCAGCCACGCGTCGGATTGACGTCGCGGTTGTTTCGGACATACAGATCCCGGTAACGATCGCACCACATCGCCGTCGCACCGCACACGGCAACCGGCAGGATCACCAGATTCAGCACCGGTATCATGGTAAACAGGCTGACCAGCGCGCCAAACTGCATGTTGTCGATCTTGTTTTTACCGAGCGACCGCCGCATATCGGCAAAACTGACTTTATGATTATCAAAAGGATAGTCACAGTATTGGATCACCACCATCCAGGCGCTGAACAGGAACCAAAGCACCGGTGCCGCGGTCTGACCTATCACCGGAATGAAATACAGTGCGAAAAGCAGCAAAGCACGCGGCAGGTAATACGCCAGCTTCTGCCATTCGCGTTTCATGATGCGTGGCAGATCTTTCATGATGTCCCAGATGCCGGTATCCGGTGGGGCTTTGCCGGTCAGGCGCGCTTCAAGTTGTTCGGAAAGCAGGCCGCTGAAGGGCGCGGCAATCAGGTTGGCCAGGGTGCTGAAGAAATAGCTGAACACCAGCACCACGGAAATCACCGCCACCGGCCAGATCAGATAATCCAGCCAGCTGAGCCAGCCGGGAATGCGGCTCATCATCGCCGGGATCCATTCTCCCAGTTTGCTGAACAGCCACCAGAAGGCTCCGCCCATCAAAATCACGTTGACGGCGAGGGGCAAAATCACAAAACGTCGGATCCCTGGTAAGGAAATGAGCGTCCAGCCCTGTTTGAAATAATGCACGCCATTGTGTTGTCCGGCGCCTGGTGATGAAGTCATGGATGAAATTTTCTCTCTGAGTTGAATGACATGGACTATCATATCGGTATGATTTTCCACTGGCTAGCCGCGTATTGGCGGAAAAAACAGCAAAAAAAGGTGCGACTACCATGTTTATTAGCAGAAAGTAGAGTCCAGACTTGCACTTATCTACGTGGGCAAATAGAGTTAAACATGTGAATGTTTGCCGTGGTGGCAATGAATTAGAACAACAGAGATAGCAATGATGCAGGATTTGCGTCTGATATTAATCGTTGTTGGCGCGATCGCCATAATAGCGTTGTTATTGCACGGTTTGTGGACCAGCCGTAAAGAACGCTCTTCGCTGTTTCGTGATCGTCCAGCTAAACGAATGAAAAAAGAACGGGACCAGTCTCCGTCGGACGATTTTGTCGATGGAGTGGGGGAAGTGCGCGTGCGTCCTGCTTATCCTCAGGATGAACCGACTTTTGGTCAGTATGATGAGCCAGAACAGGCTGCACCGCCACGTCAGCCACAGGTTCAGCCTGTGCAGCCAGCGCCAGCCCCTGCTGCTCGTCAACCGCAACCCGCGCAGCCTCAACACACTGCTGTTCAGGAAGATCCGCTGTTAAGTGGTTATTCTGCCGCTGAGCCTGACGTCGCATCCCGCCGCGAACCTGCGGTCGATTTTGCGCCTTCAGCACCAGTGAGAACGCAGGCACCGGTTCCTCCGCAGGAGATTCATGCGGATGCAGCCCCTGCGGCGAAGGCAGAGCCTCAGTCGTCAGCTTTTGCGCCTGCTGAGCCAGATGCACCGGCAGAAAAAGCGAAGCTGAAAGAGACGGTTCTGGTGCTGCACGTTGCTGCACATCAGGGCGGCGTTATCGGCGGCGAAGTGTTGCTGAACAGCGTGCTTCAGTCGGGCTTCCAGTTTGGTGCCATGAATATTTTCCATCGTCACGTCAGCCCTGCGGGCAGTGGTCCGGTGTTGTTCAGTCTGGCAAATATGGTCAAACCGGGTTCATTCGACCCTGACAATATGTCCGACTTCTCCACACCAGGAATTACGTTGTTCATGATGGTGCCTTGCTTTGGCGATGCGCATCAGAACTTCAAACTGCTGTTGCAGTCTGCCCAGCGCATTGCCGATGATGTCGGTGCGATGGTGCTTGACGATGAGCGTCGTATGATTACGCCGCAGAAGCTCGAAACCTATAAAGCGCGGATCCGTGAGGTCCTCGAGGCGACTGCCTGACTCAGGCGGTTGTGACATCCCCTATCTCCTGACCCCCGCTTGCGGGGGTTTTTTATCTCCACGGTGAGTCATGGCCACTATCGAAGAACAAATCCACCAATTACGCACTCAGCTGCGCCATCACGAATATCAGTATCACGTTCTTGATGCCCCTGAAGTGCCTGATGCCGAATACGATCGTCTGATGCGCGAACTGCGCGAGCTGGAAACGGCATACCCTGATCTGGTCACCGCCGATTCACCGACGCAGCGCGTCGGTGCCGCGCCGCTTTCTGAATTCGGGCAGGTTAAACATCAGGTACCGATGCTTTCTCTGGATAACGTCTTCGATGAAGAGAGCTATCTGGCATTTTATAAGCGCGTTCAGGATCGGCTGAAAACGGCTGAACCGCTGACCTTCTGCTGTGAACTGAAACTCGACGGGCTGGCGGTCAGTCTGTTGTATGAGAACGGTGAACTGGTGCAGGCGGCCACGCGCGGCGACGGCACCACGGGCGAGAACATCACCGCCAACGTGCGCACTATCCGCGCCATCCCGCTACGTCTGCACGGTGACAATATTCCTGCGCGTCTCGAAGTGCGCGGTGAAGTGTTTATGCCGCAACCGGGTTTTGAAGCGATGAACGAAGAAGCGCGTCGCACCGGCGGTAAGGTGTTCGCCAATCCGCGTAACGCGGCGGCGGGATCCCTGCGCCAGCTTGATCCGCGCATTACGGCCAAACGCCCTCTGACGTTTCTCTGCTACGGCATAGGTGTGCTGGACGGCGGTGAATTACCCCGCAGCCATTATGAACGCCTGCAACAGCTGAAAGCCTGGGGCCTGCCGGTCAGCGATCGCGTGCGTGTCTGCACCGGCAGCGACGAAGTGGTGGCGTTTTACCGTCAGGTCGAAGCTGACCGCCCTGCGCTGGGCTTTGATATCGATGGCGTCGTTGTCAAAATTGATTCACTGGATATTCAGGAAACGCTGGGCTTTGTGGCGCGTGCGCCGCGCTGGGCGACGGCGTTCAAATTCCCCGCGCAGGAGCAAATCACGCTGGTGAAAGACGTCGAATTCCAGGTTGGCCGGACCGGTGCGATTACGCCGGTGGCGCGCCTGGAACCGGTGCTGGTGGCGGGCGTTATGGTCAGTAATGCGACGCTGCACAATGCCGATGAAATTGAGCGTCTGGGCCTGCGCATTGGCGATACAGTTATCGTTCGCCGTGCCGGTGATGTCATCCCGCAGGTTGTTGGCGTGGTGATGGAAGAGCGCCCTGAAAATGCCCGCGAAGTGGTATTTCCGGCGCACTGCCCGGTCTGTCATTCAGACGTTGAACGTGTGGAAGGCGAAGCCGTTGCCCGTTGTACCGGCGGGCTTATCTGTGGCGCACAGCGCAAAGAGGCGCTGAAACATTTCGTTTCCCGCCGCGCGCTGGACGTTGACGGCATGGGCGATAAAATTATCGATCAGCTGGTGGAAAAAGAGTACGTCAAAAATCCGGCGGATCTGTTCCGTCTGACCGCGGGCAAACTTACCGGCCTGGATCGCATGGGGCCGAAATCCGCGCAGAATGTGGTCAGCGCGCTGGAGAAAGCCAAAGAAACCACGCTGGCGCGTTTCCTGTATGCGCTCGGTATCCGCGAAGTCGGCGAAGCGACGGCGTCCAATCTGGCTGCACATTATGGCTCAGTGGAAGCGCTGAAAGCGGCGGATATCGAATCCCTGAAAACCGTTCCGGATGTCGGTGACGTGGTGGCGAAACACGTGGTGAATTTCCTGTCGGAAGAGCATAACCAGCAGGTGATCGACGAGCTGCTCAGCCCGGAAATCAACATTCACTGGCCGGAAGTACAGGTGATCGTACCGGAAGAGATCGACAGTCCTTTCGCCGGTAAAACCGTGGTGCTGACCGGATCGCTTTCGATCCTCTCCCGTGATGAAGCCAAAGATCGTCTGACGGCGCTGGGCGCGAAAGTCTCCGGCAGCGTATCGAAGAAAACCGATCTGGTGATTGCCGGTGAAGCGGCGGGATCCAAGCTTGCGAAAGCGCAGGAGCTTGGGATCGCGGTTATCGATGAAGCGGAGATGATCCGCCTGCTGGGTGAATAAGCGATGGAAAAAGAAGATCTGATCCAGATTGCCAATATGGTGATGCCGTTCGGTAAATATGCCGGACGGGTGCTGATCGACTTACCGGAAGAATATTTGCTGTGGTTCGCCCGCAAAGACGAATTTCCGCAGGGAAAACTCGGTGAGCTGATGCAACTGACGCTGACAATCAAAAGCGAAGGGCTGCAAAGTCTGATTAACCCGCTGCGCCGTAACGGGCCGGGTCTGGGTGGAACTGACGACTGAGGTCAGGAAATAAATGAACAAAGGCGCTGATTTCAGCGCCTTTGTTGTTTCTACGATGCCGTAATCTGCGCTGACTTCTGCGCCATGTCCTGCTGTTTTTTCTGATATCTCTTCGCCAGTACCGCACAGGTCATCAGCTGAACCTGATGGAAAATCATCAGAGGCAACACCATCATGCCAATCGCGCTGACCGGGAACAGAATGTTGGCCATCGGGATCCCGTTCGCCAGGCTTTTTTTCGAACCGCAGAACACAATGGTGATTTCATCCGGTTTGCTGAATCCCATCCAGCGTGCCATGTAAGTATTTATCACCAGAATGAAGGCCAGCAGCACCACACTGAACACCACGATAAACAGCAGTGAACCGATGCCGACCTGATGCCAGATCCCCTGAGTGACCGCCTCACTGAAGGCGGTATACACCACCAGCAGGATGGAGGTCTGGTCAGTTTTGCCAATCATCTTACGGTGACGTTCAACAAACCCGCCAATCAGCGGGCGCAACAAATGCCCGGCGATAAAGGGTACCAGCAGTTGCAACACGATGTGGCCGACCTGCTCAAGCCCGTTACCGGTGGTGCCCTGCACATGCATCAGCAGGCTCACCAGCAACGGTGAAACGAAAATCCCCAGCAGGCTTGATGCCGAGGCGCTGCACACCGCCGCTGCCACGTTACCGCCAGCCAGTGAGGTGAACGCGATCGCTGATTGCACGGTGGCAGGCAGAATGCACAGATAAACGAAACCGCTGTAAATCTGCGGGCTGACGTCTACCGGATGCCACCACTGAAACAGCAGACCGAGCACCGGGAACAGGATAAAGGTGCTGAACATCACCCACAGATGCAGCCGCCAGTTATTACTGCCCTGAAATATCGCCTCACGCGACAGCTTGGCACCGTGCATAAAGAACAGCAGGCCGATGGCGATAATCGTCAGGTTATTGAAAAAGGCGACAAACATGCCGCTTGCCGGGAGAAATGTCGCTAGCAACACGGTGGCGATCAACGTAAGGGTGAAACGGTCGGGTAAGAAACGCATTGTGGTGTCTCAGAAAGAGGTCATATCGTTCCGCTATTCTGAGCCTGTGGGTTACAATTAAAAAATTGATTTATTTAATCCATTAATGCGGAAAATTCATGAATTATTCTCTCCGGCAGCTACGCGTTTTCGTCGCCGTTTCCCGCTATGGCAGCTTCAGCCGGGCAGGGGAAGCCATCGGCCTGAGCCAGTCGGCAGTCAGTCACAGCATGAAAGAGCTGGAAGGGGAGATGGGCGTGCGGCTGCTGGATCGCACCACGCGGGAAGTGGCGCTGACCGATGCCGGGCGGCGTCTCGCAAACCGTGCCGAGCCTCTGCTCGATGAGTTGCACGCGATGCTGCTTGATACGCGAAGTTTCGGCACTCAGCACAATGGTCGCGTGCGGATTGCATCCAGCCAGACCATTTCCGCACAACTGATGCCTCAGTGCATCGCCAGCGGCGAACAGCTTTATCCCGACATTCGTATTTTACTCCGCGATCAGGCGCAGCAACTGGTGCTCAACAGCGTACGTAATGCGGAAGTGGATTTCGGTATTGTGATCGACCCCGGTGCCAGTACGGATCTCGACTGCGAACCGGTACTCAATGAGCCATTTTTGTTGATGTGTCCTGAAGATCATCCGTTTGCCAGCCAGAGCGCCATCAAGTGGAAAGCCTTAAACGGCTGCAAGCTGGTCTTACAGGATTACGCTTCAGGCAGCCGCGTGCTGATTGATAAAGCGCTGAAGTCACAGGGCGTAAAGGCGGAAATCGTTCAGGAGATCGGCCATACCGCGACGCTGTTCCCGATGGTGGAGGCAGGCATTGGCATCAGCGTATTTCCGGCGCTGGCGCTGCCGGTGCCACAGGGGAGCAGGCTGGCTATCCGGCCGCTCGAGCCGGAAATTAACCGCGTGCTGATGCTGGCAAAACGCAAAAACCGCTCGCTGTCTCCCGCCGCGCAGGCCATCTGGCAGGTAGTAAAAGACCAGGCTTTACTGCTGAGTGAAAAACGCAGCCAGCAGGGCATGTTCAAACCCTGACACCATGCTGGCTGTTTCTGACTAACGTCGGTTACACGTAGATATCAATGGCATTGGTGTCAGTTGGCTTATTGACGCCTTCTTCTTTTTTGATTTCAGACGCTTCTTCGGCTTTTTGTACCTGCTCGAGAGCTTTATCGGCCTGCTGCTGTTGGATCTCCGCAATTTGCTGTTGCAGCATTTCGATTTGTTGCTGTAACAGTTCCTGCTGTTGTTTTACCTGTTCCTTATCGCCGCCTGAACTGCTCAGACTTTTGACCTGCTCGGTCAGTTTCTGAATCTGTTTTGTCAGCTGCGCAATCTGGCTGCTGCTGCCCGCATCGCTGCTGGAGGACGAACTCACCGAACTGCCGGTGGCACTGATTGTGCTCATAATAGCCTCGCTTAGTGTGGATAATTTTTTGCACGTAAGGGTGCTTAAGCGTTATCGGCGGCGCTGAGCAGGGCTTTATTGTTTTCGCAGATTTCTTACTGTGTCAGCGCGGCGCTTGCACGACAAGTTCCGGCCACCGTGTCAGCCAGCCTTTGCTGCTGATGCGTTCGGCAAAGACAGCAGGGATGGCATGACGCGGATTGGGCGTGATAGTGAACGTAAAAAGGGCCTCAAGCCCGAGTGGCGCATTGAGCTCGATCTGCCCGGCAGGGTTCATCCGTGCGCCAATCGCCGTTTCCACTTCAACCCAGTAACTGATGGCCTGTGCGCTGGAAGTATATGGCGCGTGCCCGTGCCGCTGATGCATCCGCGCCTGATTCTTCACAGACCAGGGCAGGTCGGGTGAGGACTGTAGCAGTCGCTGTTCCAGGCGTTGATCCTCCAGCGACGAACAATTCTCTGGACTGAAATACACCACATCGATGTCGTTGAGCGGTGTCGCCTGATCGTAACCGTGCAGACGATCCCACACCAGATTGCGTACAAAACCAGCCGCCAGCCAGGCATCGTTAAGCCCCAGTTTACGCACCTCGGTCAGCGCCCGCAGGTGCAGTGGCTCTTCTGCGAGCCAGGTGATAATTCGTTGTTCCATCTCTTTCACGCGTCAGTCTCCGGAAGGGGGCGCTCCATTGTAGCCGGATTACATGACAGCACTCCAACGCACCGTTTCGGATTTTACGGCCACACCGGCGCGCCAAAATGAAGCAAAACGGCGGGCTGAAAGGTGTCAGGCCGCTTCGGCGCGGGATGGCTTAAGTGGTACAGCCTTTGCAGGATCGGATGTGGGCAGAAAGACCGGGCAGCACTGCGGCATTTTCGCTTCCAACAAAAATTGAGTTATCACCGGGCAGGGGATCACACATGCAAACCACGAAAGTCACTCCCGTTTTAAAGCGGACGCTGGGCAGTTTTAAACTCTGGGGCATCGCCGTCGGATTGGTTATTTCCGGCGAGTATTTTGGCTGGAGTTACGGCTGGGCTCAGGCAGGAACTCTGGGTTTTCTCATCACCGCACTGGTGATTGCCGCGATGTATTGCGCCTTTATCTTTAGTTTTACCGAACTCACCACCTCCATTCCTCATGCCGGCGGGCCTTTTGCCTACGCTTACCGCGCCTTCGGCCCCACCGGGGGATTTGTCGCCGGATTCGCCACGCTGGTGGAGTTCGTCTTCGCGCCGCCCGCCATCGCGATGGCGATCGGTGCCTATCTCAACGTACAGTTTCCTGCCACCGAACCCAAATGGGTGGCGGTTGGCGCCTATATCGTCTTTATGGTGCTCAACATTCTTGGCGTGAGCATTGCCGCAACCTTCGAGTTACTGGTCACGCTGCTGGCGATTTTCGAATTGCTGGTGTTTATGGGCGTGGTGGCACCTGGCTTTGAAATGTCGAACTTTATGCACGGCGGCTGGGCGGGCAGCGATACGTTCAGCCCGGCGGCGTTCTCCGGTATTTTTGCAGCGATCCCTTTTGCGATCTGGTTTTTTCTTGCCATTGAGGGCGCATCAATGGCCGCTGAAGAAGCGAAAGATCCGCAGCGAACCATTCCGAAAGCCTTTATCGGCGGGATCCTGACGCTCACCGTGCTGGCGCTCGGCGTGATGCTGTTTGCGGGTGGTGTGGGCGACTGGACGAAGCTGTCCAATATTAATGACCCGTTACCGCAGGCGATGAAACTGATTGTCGGCAGTGACAGCGGCTGGCTGCACATGCTGGTGTGGCTGGGGCTGTTTGGGCTTATCGCGTCATTCCACGGCATCATTATGGGGTATTCCCGCCAGATTTTTGCGCTGGCGCGCGCGGGGTATTTACCGAAACGGCTGGCGACGGTGAACGCCCGTTTTCAGACTCCGCATCTGGGCATTATTGCCGGTGGCGTGGTGGGCATTGCGGCAATTTTCTCGGATTCTCTGATTGTGATTGGCGGCCAGCCCTTGACCGCAAATATCGTCACCATGTCAGTGTTTGGGGCGATTGTGATGTATATCATTTCGATGGCAGCCCTGTTTAAACTTCGCCGCAGCGAGCCGAACCTGATCCGTCCGTTTCGTGCGCCGCTCTATCCTTTCGCTCCGGCGCTGGCACTGGTGCTGGCGGTGGTCTGTCTGGGGGCTATGATCTATTACAACACGCTGCTGTTTTTAATCTTCGCCGCCATGATGTTGCTGGCTTACGCCTGGTTCCTTCTCACCCATCAGGCACGCCGTGACGCAGCGGAAGACCCGCAGTTACGTGGATTGCGACCGGCATCGGCCAAAATCGGCAAATAACCCGGTTCGCTAAGGAGCGTTATGTTTCAGACCACATTGAGCCACCGCAGCTACCGGTTTAAAGATTTACGCGAGCTGATGGCAAAAGCATCCCCCGCACGATCGGGGGATTATCTTGCCGAAGTGGCGGCGGCCAGCGCAGAAGAGCGCATGGCGGCGAAGATGGCACTGGCCGAGGTGCCGCTGAAAACCTTCCTGCAACAATTGCTGGTGCCTTATGAAGAGGACGAAGTCACGCGGCTGATTGTTGATACTCATGATGTCGCGGCGTTTGCCGCGATTTCACACCTCACCGTTGGCGATTTTCGTGACTGGCTGCTGAGTGAAAAAACCGACAGCGCGGTGCTGGCGGCGGTCGCCTGGGGGATCACCCCGGAAATGGCGGCGGCGGTCAGTAAACTGATGCGTAATCAGGATCTGATTCTGGTCGCTAAAAAATGCCGCGTGATCACCCAGTTTCGCAATACCATCGGGCTGCCAGGACACATGAGCGTGCGCCTGCAACCGAACCATCCGACCGATAATTTACAGGGTATTGCCGCCAGTATGCTCGACGGCCTGCTGTACGGTTCCGGCGATGCGGTGATCGGCATCAATCCGGCCAGCGACAGTTTACCGCTGCTGGAAAATCTCAATTACATGCTCGACGACATCATCACGCGCTTTGAGATTCCCACGCAATCCTGCGTGCTGACACACGTCACCAACACCATCAAGCTGGTGGAACGTGGTGCGCCGGTCGATCTGGTGTTTCAGTCGATTGCGGGTACGCAAGCGGCTAACAGTGGTTTTGGTATCGATCTCGCTTTGCTGGAAGAAGCGCAACAGGCGGCACTCAGCCTGAAACGCGGCACGCTTGGCGACAACGTGATGTATTTCGAAACCGGGCAGGGCAGCTGTTTGTCTGCCAATGCGCATTTCGGCATGGATCAGCAAACCTGCGAGGCACGGGCTTATGCCATCGCGCGGCGTTTTTCACCGCTGCTGATCAATACGGTGGTCGGCTTTATCGGGCCGGAGTATCTGTATGACGGCAAGCAAATCATTCGTGCCGGGCTGGAGGACCATTTTTGCGGAAAACTGCTGGGTGTGCCGCTGGGCTGCGATGTGTGTTACACCAACCACGCCGAAGCCGATCAGGACGATATGGACACGCTGCTGACGCTGCTGGGGACCGCCGGGCTGACATTCCTGATTGGCGTACCGGGCGCGGACGACATCATGCTCAATTATCAGAGCACCTCTTTCCACGATGCACTCTATATCCGCGAACTGCTGGGGCTGAAACATGCGCCGGAATTTGCAGTCTGGCTGGAGAAAATGAACATCATCGATCCGCAGGGCATTTTGCAGGATGCCCGCGCGTCGCATCCGTTGCTGCGTCAGTTGCCGCAGTTAAGCTGAGGGAAGCCTGTGACACATAATGAGAAAGCACCGGGGGAAATCCAGCTGGTGCACAACAATCCGTGGGAAACGCTGCGTCAGTTTACCGCCGCACGTATTGCACTGGGGCGCACCGGCTCAAGCTTACCCACACAAGAACTGCTGCGTTTCGGTTTAGCTCACGCCCAGGCGCGTGACGCTGTGCATCAACCCTTTGACAGTGAATCGCTGGAAACCGAACTTCAGCAACTCGGGCTGAAAACGCTCACCGTCGCCAGCGCCGCACCGGACAGAGCCACCTATCTGTGCCGCCCCGATCTGGGGCGTAAACTTTCGGAAGAAAGCCGTCAGTCGCTGCAAAGCCTCAATGTGAAGCCGTCAGATGTTGTTCTGATTGTGGCAGACGGTTTGTCTTCAAAGGCGGTGCACCGTCAGGCCGTTCCGCTTATTCGTGCATTGCTGCCTTATTTAAACACGCTGGAACTGACATTAGGACCGGTGGTGCTGGCGCATCAGTCGCGCGTGGCGCTGGGCGATGATATTGCCCAGGCGATGAATGCGAAGGCGGTGGCGATTCTGATTGGTGAACGCCCCGGTTTATCCTCGCCGGACAGTCTGGGGATTTACATGACCTGGGGGCCGCACACCAAAAGGCTGGAATCAGAAAGAAATTGTATTTCGAACGTGCGTCCGGAAGGGCTGAACTATCCGCAGGCAGCTTTTAAGCTGGCGTGGCTGCTCGAACAATCATTCCAGCGAAAATTGTCGGGGGTAAATCTGAAGGATGAGAGCGATAACCCGGCGCTGCACAACAAAGTCGTGCCGATGTTTAAGCTGGAGTAGAGGAGGGAAAAAATAGAACCAGCGGCTGGTTCGCCTCCATCACGGTTTAAGTTTCGGAGTTCAGAAACGAAAAAAGCGCCTGAAGGCGCTTTTCTCTGAATTGGTGGGCCGTGCTGGATTGATTCGGCCTCCGGCCTCACCCTGCGGGCAACGCTGTCGCGTTGTCGTCTCGCTGCGCTCGGCTCGAACCAGCGGCTGGTTCGCCTCCATCACGGTTTAAGTTCCGGAGTACAGAAACGAAAAAAGCGCCTAAAGGCGCTTTTCTCTGAATTGGTGGGCCGTGCTGGATTCGAACCAGCGACCAATTGATTAAAAGTCAACTGCTCTACCAACTGAGCTAACGGCCCGCAGAAGTGGTGGGCGATGACGGGTTCGAACCGCCGACCCCCTCCGTGTAAAGGAGATGCTCTACCAACTGAGCTAATCGCCCACTTCTGGGTACTCCACAACGTAAGTCAGAAACTGCTGAGAAATGGTGGGCGATGACGGGTTCGAACCGCCGACCCCCTCCGTGTAAAGGAGATGCTCTACCAACTGAGCTAATCGCCCATTTCTCATTCCTGCTTACTATCACAACGCGTCCACTCTAAGAGTGGTGGGCGATGACGGGTTCGAACCGCCGACCCCCTCCGTGTAAAGGAGATGCTCTACCAACTGAGCTAATCGCCCCCGTCGTGATGGAGTCGCATTATAGGGATACTTGAAATTACGTCAACGCTTTTTAAAAACAAAAATGATCGTTCGGCTTATTTTTAGACAACATGACGTCTTTCTCGCCCGCGTAGTCGATTCTTTACGCATTCATGGTCTTAAACCGGTGACCTTACCCTGTATCAGCGTTGAGGAATCAGGGCAGAGTGGTAGAATGTCAGCCACTTTTTGTTAATTAAGAGCAGCGTTTCTTGGCGTTGCGTGATTAAGGTTGCACCCGGATGAAAATCAAAACCCGTTTTGCCCCAAGCCCGACCGGCTATCTGCACGTCGGCGGCGCCCGTACCGCACTGTATTCCTGGCTCTTTGCCCGCAACCTTGGCGGTGAGTTTGTGCTGCGTATCGAAGACACCGATCTCGAGCGTTCCACTCAGGAAGCTATCGACGCGATTATGGATGGCATGAACTGGCTGAATCTGGACTGGGATGAAGGCCCGTATTTCCAGACCAAACGTTTTGACCGCTATAACGGCGTGATCGACGAAATGCTGGAAAACGGTACTGCGTATAAATGCTATTGCTCTAAAGAGCGTCTGGAAGCGCTGCGTGAACACCAGATGGCGAATAACGAAAAGCCGCGTTATGACGGCCGCTGCCGTGACAGCCATGAACATCACGCCGCTGATGAGCCGTGTGTTGTGCGTTTTCGTAACCCTCAGGAAGGTTCCGTCATCTTTGATGACCAGATCCGTGGCCCGATCGAATTCAGCAATGATGAGCTCGATGATCTGATCATTCGCCGTACCGATGGTTCTCCTACTTATAACTTCTGCGTCGTGGTCGATGACTGGGATATGGAAATCACCCACGTTATCCGTGGCGAAGACCATATCAATAACACCCCGCGTCAGATCAACATCCTGAAAGCGCTGGGCGCGCCTGTCCCGGTTTATGCTCACGTTTCTATGATTCTGGGTGACGACGGTAAAAAACTGTCCAAACGCCACGGTGCGGTCGGTGTGATGCAGTATCGTGACGATGGTTATCTGCCTGAAGCGCTGCTGAACTATCTGGTGCGTCTGGGCTGGTCCCACGGTGATCAGGAAATCTTCAGCCGCGACGAAATGAAAGCGCTGTTCTCACTGGAAAACGTCAGCAAATCTGCCAGCGCGTTTAACACTGAAAAACTGCAATGGCTAAACCATCATTACATCAACGCGATGGATCCGCAGTACGTGGCGACCCATCTGCTGTGGCACGTAGAGCAGGCTGGCATCGAAACCCGTAACGGACCGCAGCTGTTTGAGATCGTGACCCTGCTGGGTGAGCGCTGCAAGACGCTGAAAGAGATGGCGGAATCTTGCCGTTACTTCTACGAAGATTTTGCAGAGTTTGATGCCGATGCAGCGAAGAAACACCTGCGTCCGGTGGCACGTCAGCCGCTGGAAGTGGTGCGTGCGAAACTGGCTGCCATCACTGACTGGACGGCTGAAAACATTCACCATGCCATTCAGGGCACGGCAGATGAGCTGGAAGTCGGAATGGGTAAAGTCGGTATGCCGCTGCGTGTCGCCGTGACAGGCGCAGGCCAGTCACCGGGTGTTGACGTAACCGTCCACGCTATCGGCCAGAGCCGTGTGCTGGCACGTATCGACATGGCGTTAGCCTTTATTGCTGAGCGCGAAACACAAGCTCAGTAATCACAGCTGCTCGTCATAAAAAAAGCCAGCGCGGGAAACCGGCTGGCTTTTTTCTATTTATAAATCCGACGCGTGAAAAACGCCTGAATTAACGTTGTTCGGTCGCCGGTGTCGCTACCGTCGGGCGATAAGCCAGGAAGTACATCAGACCGACAAAGCCTGCACCGCCCACGGCGTTACCGAGGAATACGGCAACGAAGTTCGGGAAGTACTGGGACCAGCTCAGTGCGCCGGCAAAGATTGCCGCAGGCACGATGAACATGTTCGCCACCACGTGCTGGAACCCGATTGCCACGAATGCCATGACCGGGAACCACATGCCGATCACTTTGCCGCCGACGTCTTTACTGGCGAATGCCAGCCAGATCGCCAGACACACCAGCCAGTTGCAGCCAATCCCTGAAATGAAGGCATGCATAAAGTCAGCGTTCACTTTTGCGGTGGCAGTGGCGACGGTTTTGCTGAGGAATGCGCCTTCCGTCAGCCCTAACACGTGGCCGAAGAAGTACGCGACCGCCAGGCTACCTAACAGGTTGGCCAGCGTGACCCAGAACCAGTTACGCAATACGGCAAACAGACTGATCTGACGTGCGAACCAGGCAATAGGTAAGGTCATCATGTTACCGGTCAGCAGTTCTCCCCCTGCTAACACAGTCAGAATGATGCCTACCGGGAATACAGCGGCGCCCAGTAAGTTGCTGAAAGAGCCCCAGGATGCAGGTAACGTCCCTATTACATGCAGATCCAGCAGGAAGCCGGTGGCGATGAATGCGCCCGCCAGGAAACCCAAAATTAACAAATTCAACACGGAGGAATGACTTTTCGTCACGCCTGCCGAGACAGCGATGGATGCGATTTCTTTAGGTGAATACAAGGACATGAGATTGCTCGTCGTAATGGATTATGATTATTGCGCGAGCAGTCTATTCTGAGAGTTATCTCAAAACAAGACGATTTTAATAGTCTGCTAACATTTCATTAATCATTCAAACCTGCTTGTTAATAAAATGTGTTGGCCGATCATAAAGCTAGTGAAAATGCGGGCTGGAGGGACGATCGTAAAACAACGCATCCTGTTAAAAATTTGTTTAAGGGCAGGGCGGATTTCCCTGCGAAATGGGGTATTTGGCGGCTTTTTCAGCGCTTGATTGCAGAAACCGATTTAGCCGTTGACAGGGTAGACACGGTTTCATATGATGCGCCCCGTTCACCGGTTTTTACTGGTTTGAATTGGGGGTATAGCTCAGCTGGGAGAGCGCTTGCATGGCATGCAAGAGGTCAGCGGTTCGATCCCGCTTATCTCCACCAACTTCCTTTCCAGAGTAAGTTGGCTGTTTCCTTCCAGAGGAAACCAAAAGTAAATGTGTACGACCTCGTGTGGGGGTATAGCTCAGCTGGGAGAGCGCTTGCATGGCATGCAAGAGGTCAGCGGTTCGATCCCGCTTATCTCCACCAAATATTAAAGAAACCCGCTTCGGCGGGTTTTTTGCTTTCTGCACTTTGTCATTTTTCCTTCCTGTTTTGCAGCACCAAATTGCAGCCATAAAAAAACCCGCCGAAGCGGGTTTCTTTGTCGTTCAATCGTTTGCTTACTTACGCCAGTACCAGACCCGCGATAGAAGCAGACAACACGCTGACCAGCGTTGAGCCGTACAGCAATTTCAGGCCGAAGCGTGAAACCACGTTGCCCTGATGTTCGTTCAGGCCTTTGATAGCCCCTGCCACGATACCAATCGAGGAGAAGTTAGCGAAGGATACCAGGAACACGGACAGGATACCGACGCTGCGTGGTGACAATTCAGCCGCCACTTTCTGCAGATCCAGCATCGCCACGAACTCGTTGGAAACCAGTTTGGTTGCCATCATGCTGCCCACCTGCAAGGCTTCATGGCTTGGAACGCCCATCATCCATGCAAACGGATAGAAGACATAACCCAGCACGCCCTGGAAGGTGATACCGAATACCACGTCGAACAGCGCATTCAGGCAGGAAATCAGTGCGATGAAACCAATCAACATGGCTGCAACGATGATCGCCACTTTGAAGCCGGCGAGGATATATTCACCCAGCATTTCAAAGAAGCTCTGACCCTGGTGCGTGTTACCGATCTGCAGGTCTTCTTCCGAATCAACTCTGTAAGGGTTGATAAGAGACAGTACGATAAAGGTACTGAACATGTTGAGCACCAGCGCAGCCACGACGAAACGCGGTTCCAGCATGGTCATATATGCACCCACAATCGACATAGAAACAGTCGACATTGCCGTAGCGGCCATGGTGTACATACGTTTTTCAGACATCTTGCCCAGAATATCTTTATACGCGATAAAGTTTTCTGACTGACCCAAAATCAGGGAACTGATGGCGTTGAAAGATTCCAGTTTTCCCATGCCATTAATTTTCGACAGTACCGTACCGATGATACGGATGACGAAAGGCAGTACGCGAATGTGTTGCAAAATACCGATCAGTGCGGAAATAAACACGATCGGACACAAGACTTTCAAGAAGAAGAACGCTAATCCCTTATCGCTCATGCCCCCAAATACGAAGCCGGTTCCTTCCGCAGCGAATCCTAATAATTTCTCAAACATATCTGAGAAGCCTTTCACAAAACCTAAACCAATAGATGAGTTCAGGAAGAAATAGGCTAAAAGGACTTCGATCACTAACAGCTGAACGATGAAACGTAAACGGATGCTTTTACGATCACGGCTCACCAGTAAAGCGAGTACTGCGACAACGGCCAACGCTAATACAAAGTGCAAAATGTTAGACATGGGTGCTCCAAATTAGAGGCAGGCTATATTTCGACGGACATTCTATGTAACGCGTACATTTAAAACGTGAAGTCGCTTGCAAATATAGAAATTGCAGACATGAATTGCAACAAATCCCATTCCACCACACAAAAAATCAAGATGTTAAGAAAAATAGGCACAATTTGCTTTCTTGTGCTAGCTTTATCATGTGCCGTAATGCGTTCTAAATCTGGTCAAACAGCCTCTGTTTTAGGAAAGCGCGCGCGCCCGGATTGAGAAAGCCGGGCGGGCGAATAACCACACAGTTATCACGTCGTCGCTTACTGCCTATCAGAATCATCGCTCAAATTTTTCTAAATGCACTTGATAATCATTATCATTTAGACGATATTTGTGTAAGCGTAATAATTGTAGGGGTTAATCCATTATGTTTAACAGCCGGACCGAATCTTCAGGCCGCGCATCCAGAAAGATGAAATTTTCGCTGATGGGACCGGCCTTTATTGCCGCCATCGGTTACATCGATCCGGGTAACTTTGCGACAAACATCCAGGCCGGGGCTTCTTACGGTTACCAGCTGCTGTGGGTCGTGGTCTGGGCTAACGTCATGGCGATGTTGATCCAGCTTCTTTCTGCCAAACTGGGTATCGCCACTGGCAAAAACCTGGCTGAACATATCCGCGATCGTTTTCCGCGTCCGGCCGTCTGGGCTTACTGGGTGCAGGCTGAAATTATCGCCATGGCGACCGATCTGGCGGAATTCATCGGTGCGGCGATCGGTTTCAAATTACTGCTCGGCGTGTCGCTGTTGCAGGGCGCGGTGCTTACCGGCATTGCCACCTTTATTATCCTCGGTCTGCAAAAGCGTGGACAAAAACCGCTTGAGCTGGTGATTGCCGGTTTGCTGCTGTTTGTGGCTGCGGCGTATATCGTCGAACTCTTCTTCTCGCAGCCCAGCATGCTGGCGCTCGGCAAAGGGATGCTGATCCCTTCTCTGCCCACCAGTGATTCTGTTTATCTGGCTGCCGGTGTGCTTGGCGCAACCATCATGCCGCACGTCATCTATTTACACTCCTCACTGACCCAGCGGGCCGGTAAGGCATCGAAAGAACAGCGTTACTCTGCCACTAAGCTGGATGTCGGGATCGCCATGACCATCGCCGGTTTTGTGAATCTGGCGATGATGGCGACCGCCGCTGCCGCGTTCCACTTCAGCGGCCACAGCGGTATCAGCGAGCTGGATCAGGCTTATCTGACACTGCAACCGTTACTCGGCCATGCCGCTGCTACCACTTTTGGCCTGAGCCTGGTGGCTGCCGGTTTGTCTTCAACGGTAGTGGGTACCCTGGCGGGGCAGGTGGTGATGCAGGGCTTCGTGAAGTTCTACATTCCGATCTGGGTGCGTCGCGTTGTCACCATGATGCCTTCCTTTATTGTGATTCTGATGGGGCTGGATGCGACGCGCATTCTGGTAATGAGCCAGGTCTTGCTGAGTTTCGGGATTGCGCTGGCGCTGTTGCCGCTGCTGGCATTTACCGGTAACCGCCATCTGATGGGTGAGATGACCAACACCAAAACCGTGCAGTGGGCAGGGCGGGTGATCGTCCTGATTGTTGTCAGCCTGAATCTCTATCTGCTGTTCGGCATGCTGAAATAATCACTGCATCGCCGCAAAAAAAACGGGACAGCGCAAACTGTCCCGTTTTTTTTATCTGTGATCTTCGCGGATTAGTGGCGGTGATCGCCATGACCCCGGTGGTCACCATGTCCGCGGTCCGGGCCGCGACCTCTGTCGTGACCATGACCCCGATCTGGCCCGCGGCCAGGATGATCATAATGCGGACGCCCGTAATAGCGCGGCGGAGACGGACGATGATGAGAGCGGTTATCCCACCAGCCGCGGTCCCGCCAGCGGCCGCCATCCCAGTAATAGCCGCGATGGCTGCGTTCACCGTAGTAACGCCCGCGGTGATTGTTCCACCAGCCCGCATCACGCCAGTCATACCCATCCCAGTAATAACCACGACGGTCGCGGTCACCGATATTGATTGAAAGCCCAGGCGTGCTCAGGCTAAAGCTGCTGGCCTGCACAGCGGGCGCTGCGGCAGGAAGCAATGCGAACAATAATGTACCGAACAGTAAAGGCTTAATCATGATGCCCCCAGATTCCTTATAATTTATGCTGACAGTTATAAGGTGAAGGCACCCGCTATTCTATGGGGGCAATCCTGTTTTGATTGATTTACCCACCCTTAACGGAATCCTTACTCAGCCTCCATAAAGGGATGTTTTTTCACCGTCAGGGTAAACGCTTACACTAAAATCGCTTCTATGGCAGTCAGCTCTTCCTGAGTAAAGTGGCGGTTTGCCACCATGCCCACCGCATCGTCAATCTGGCTGGTTTTACTGGCGCCAATCAGCACTGACGTCACGCGGTCGCCGCGCAACACCCACGCCAGCGCCATCTGCGACAGTTTTTGTCCACGGGCCTGCGCGATGTCATTCAGCTTACGGACTTTCGCCAGCTTTTCTTCGGTCAGCTGATCGGTGGTGAGGAATTTACTGCCGCTGGCGGCGCGGGAATCCTCCGGAATACCTGCCAGATAGCGGTCAGTCAGCACGCCACCGGCGAGCGGTGAGAAGGCGATGGAGCCGACGCCGTTATCTGCCAGCGTATCGAGCAAATCGGCTACAACCCAGCGCTCGAACATGGAATATTTCGGCTGATGGATCAGGCACGGCGTTCCCAGCTGTTTGAGAATGTCGAATGCCGCTTTGGCGCGGTCAGCCGGATAATTCGATAACCCGACATACAACGCCTTACCCTGGCGCACGATCAAATCCAGCGCGGCCATGGTTTCTTCCAGCGGCGTATCAGGATCCGGGCGGTGATGATAGAAGACATCGACGTAGTCCAGCCCCATGCGTTTCAGGCTCTGGTTCAGGCTGGCGACCAGATATTTTTTCGAACCCCAGTCTCCGTACGGGCCGTCCCACATGGTGTAACCGGCTTTGGAGGAGATAATCAGTTCGTCGCGATAAGGCAGCAAATCTTCCTGCAAAATACGGCCAAAATGCTGTTCTGCCGAGCCCGGAGGCGGCCCGTAGTTGTTTGCGAGGTCGAAGTGGGTGATCCCGTGGTCAAAAGCATGGCGGATAAGATTGCGGCCATTCTCAAAATGCGCGTTATCGCCGAAGTTATGCCACAGGCCGAGAGAAACGGCAGGCAGTTTCAGGCCGCTTTGGCCGCAGCGACGATATTCCATCTTTTCGTAACGGTTTGAACTAGCAAGATACGGCATAGGAACCTTTATTGTTTGAGGTAGGTGTCGTGTAAGGAATCAGATAAAAACCCTTTTAGTGTATGCGCTTTCACTAACAATTCCAGCTACCACGATCACAACCAGAACAATCCTTACGGCGCGTTACCGTTGAAAAACAGGACTATTCCCTCCCGCTATTACTTTTACTGTTCAGGGGCTGCCCGTGCGAGATTGCAGTGCAGCACTGTAACTCTGCGTTGCCACGTCTTTTTTCGAATAAAAAATATCCTATTCCCCGGTTTGGCGTAATACTTACGCTAGTGGGATTAACTGTTTACTTTCTATTTAACAGAGGATCGTCATGGATAATATCTATACCGTAGGGGACTATCTCTTAGACCGCTTATCATTTAGCGGGATCTCGGAGCTGTTTGGCGTGCCGGGCGATTACAACCTGAAATTCCTCGACAGCGTCATCAGCCATCAGCAAATTACCTGGATCGGTTGTACCAACGAACTCAATGCCGCCTATGGTGCTGATGGGTACGCGCGCACCAAAGGTATCGCCGCGCTGCTGACCACCTTTGGCGTCGGTGAACTCAGTGCGCTGAACGGTATTGCGGGCAGTTATGCCGAATATGTGCCGGTTATCCATATCGTCGGCGCTCCGCCCCTCTCAGCACAGCGCAAAGGCGAATTACTCCATCACACCCTGGGCGATGGCGATTTCAGCCATTTCATGCGCATGTCGCAGCCGGTGAGTGTGGCGCAGGCGTCACTGACGCCGGAAAATGCGCTGGCCGAAATTGACCGCGTCATTGAAGACGTCATCTATTCCTCGCGTCCCGGCTACCTCTTACTGCCGAGTGACGTGGCCGCCTTGCCCGTCAGTACCCGCGCCCATGCGATTCCTGCGCGGCAACCGGCGTTTTCCGCCTCGTCTCTCGAAGCCTTTGTGGCGGCAGCCGATGCCAGACTGCGCAGCGCCGGACGCGTTTCCCTGCTGGCCGATTTTCTGGCGGAACGCTTTGGCGTGAAGGCGGCGCTGGAGCAATGGATGGAGGAAGTGCCGCTGGCGCACTCCACGCTGCTGATGGGCAAAGGATTGTTCAACGAGCAGCAGCCGAATTTTGCCGGGACGTATTCCGGTGCCGCCAGCGCCGCCTCGACCAAAGAGGCCATTGAGGGCGCTGACGTGGTGATTAGCATCGGCGTGAAATTTACCGACACCATCACTGCCGGTTTTACCCAGCAACTCCCTGCCGAAAAATGTATCGATCTCCAGCCATTTTCCGCCCGCGTCGGCAATCAGATATTCCACCAGCTTCCGCTGGAAAAAACCGTCAGCGTGTTGCATCGCCTGACGGCGGAACTGGCCGAACAATGGACGCCTTACCCGGTTAAACGCACCACACTTCCGCAGCCTGCGGATGACAGCCTGGATCAATATGCCTTCTGGCAACAAATTCAGGCCTTTCTGCAACCCGGCGACGTGCTGGTGGCGGAACAGGGCACCGCCTGTTTTGGCGCGGCGGCGCTGAACTTGCCGCAGGATTGCCAGTTCGTGGTCCAGCCTTTGTGGGGCTCAATCGGCTTTACGCTGCCCGCCGCATTTGGCGTGCAGATCGCCGCACCTGATCGCCGCGTAGTCTTGCTGATCGGCGACGGTTCTGCGCAGCTGACCCTTCAGGGCCTGGGTGCGGCGATCCGCTATGGTTTGCCGCCGGTGATTTTCGTCATTAATAATCAGGGTTACACCGTGGAAAGGGCGATCCACGGTGAGACTCAGCGCTATAACGATATTGCGCAATGGAACTGGACGCAGTTCCCGGCGGCGTTTGGCGGCAAAGAAGTGTTCAGCGCGCGCGCGGATTCGCCGCAGGCGTTGAAAGAGGCGATAGAACAGGCCAGCGCCAAACGGCGGATGGCCTGGATTGAAGTGATTTTGCCTAAAATGGATATTCCCGCGTTACTCGATTCCGTCACCCGATCTCTGGCGAAACGCAATTCAGGGGAGTAAATCAGCGTCCGGCGGTGGCGGGTCAATCAGCTGGTCGATGAACCAGCTTCCCGCCGGGCCGGGCTGATTATTTTTACTCCACACCGCATCCACCGAAATTCTCTTCGGCCAGCCCCGCAGCGGCAGGCTGACCAGCTTGTCATGCCCGAACTGCTTCACCAGCCAGTGAGGAAGTGTGGCCCAGCCAAACCCTTGCTCTGCCATTTCCAGCAGCATCAGGTAACTCGGCGCAGACCAGATCTGCCCCTGCGCCCGTGGCATTTCCCGGCGGCTGTAAGGTTGCAGACACAGCTGGCGGAAGGTGTGTAACTGTTCGGGTTGCAGAGAGGAAATACTCGCCAGCGGATGTGCTTTACTGCAAAAAATCGACATATCCGTTTGCTCCGGAAGACGCGCCACACCAATATCCGGCGGATAGTGATCCTGCACTTCCACCATGCCGATATGCGCCCGGCCGGACTGCAACAGATCGATCACGTCCTGATCTTCCGCTATCTGACACTCAAATTCGATATCGGGATAGCGGCGCTCAAACCGGCGCAGCAGCGCTTCGTGGTGTGTCGGCTGATAAGTATCGGAAAGCACAAACGTCAGCCGCGTTTCCACCTGAGTGGATAACCGGACGGCCAGTTCATCGAGACGCTCACTGGCCGCAAGAATGGCCTGAACATGGCTCAGCACGCGCTGCCCGGCAGGCGTCAGCACCGGATGTCGGCTCTGGCGATCAAACAGCGTGACGCCCAAATCCACTTCCAGATTGGCAATGGCGGTGCTGACGGTGGACTGACTTTTACGCAGTTTACGGGCGGCAGCGGAAAAAGACCCCGCGTCGGCGGCCTCCACAAAGGCCATCAGGGCTTCGGGTGAATAACGCATAGTCGGGCTCCGTGAGTCTCTTTGAACGGCGATCTATCGATTTTATCAATACTTTCTATCTTTTACCTATCTCATTTTATAATGATAATGCCTGCCTGGTGACAACCGTCACCCCTTTTTAATTTCAGGAATCAGGCAGGTTTTTATGTCTAAGCAAACACGGAATATCTCTCAGAAAACGTTCGGCGAGCGCATTTTTCATGCGGTTGGCTTTGAAACGCTGGCGGTGCTGATTTCAGCCCCTGCGGCGGCGTGGCTACTCAACAAACCGGTCTGGGAAATGGGCGCACTGGCCATTATGCTGTCTACCACGGCGATGGTATGGAACATCGTTTATAACAGCATTTTTGACCGGTTCTGGCCTGTATCCCGTGTGGTGCGGACATTTAAAATCCGCGTGGCGCATGCGCTGGGCTTTGAAGGTGGATTTATCATGATTGGTCTGCCGATTGCCGCGCTGTGGCTGGGTATCGGACTGCTGGATGCCTTCATGCTGGAAGTCGGGTTCTTCCTGTTCTTCCTGCCGTATACCGTCGCCTACAACTGGATTTACGACACCCTGCGTCAGCGCTGGATGAACCGCCGTCTGGCGGCAGAGCGTTGCGCCGCTAAACACTGATTCCACCTCGCTGAATGCCCGAAAAAGCCCGCAGACATTTTCTTTGTCTGCGGGCTTTTTGTCAGTTATGGTTTTGCTCAACACGTAACCTCAGGGGCGAAAATGAAGACGTTAGGGCTGATTGGTGGCATGAGCTGGGAATCCACGGTGCCGTACTACCGCATGATCAACGAACACGTAAAACAGCAGCTCGGCGGATTACATTCGGCCAAACTGTTCCTTTACAGCGTCGATTTCTATGAGATCGAAAAACTGCAAATGGCCGGCGACTGGCAGCAGGCGGGGGAAATCCTCGGCAATGCCGCCCGTTCTCTGGCGCGCGCAGGGGCGGAAGTGATTGTGGTCTGTACCAACACCATGCACAAAGTGGCCGGTGATATCGAACGCATCGGCGGTTTGCCGCTTCTGCATATCGCGGACGCCACCGCAGAAAAAATTAAAGGGCAGGGGCTGCGTAAAATCGGGCTGCTCGGCACACGTTTCACCATGGAGCAGGATTTCTATCGCGGGCGTTTGCAGGAAAAACATCAGATTGACGTGGTGACGCCGGATGACGCTGACCGCGCGATCGTTCATCGCATCATTTATGACGAGCTGTGTCTGGGCATCATTAAGGATGATTCCCGCGAGGAATATCGCCGGATTATTGGCAAATTAGAACAGCAGGGCGTTGAAGGCATTATTTTGGGCTGCACGGAAATCACCCTGCTGGTGGGCGCGGAAGACGCGCGCGTCGCGGTCTTCGACACCACCGCCATTCATGCGCTGGCGGCGGCGGAGTTTGCCTTAACGCAGGATTAATCTTTTTCCGGATCCTGACGCCCCAGCCGCTGTTTAGCCACCTGCATCAGCGGTTTTCCTGCCAGCATCAGCCAGGCTGGCAGCATCACAATGCACAGCAGCGGCAGCAATTTCAGCCCCGGCACCACGGCGGCGGCCATAAACAAACTGAGCCAGCCGTCGCGCGTGACCACCAGAACCATTCCCATCACGGCGCAGGATACGGTCACCGCCGCCGGTACGTCAGGCGCATACTGGTGCAGCATCAGCCCCAGCGAAACGCCGACGAACACCGCCGGGAAGATCCGCCCGCCGCGAAAACCGCAGGCAGCCGCCACCACGAGCGCCGCGAGTTTGGTCAGGGTGATCGCCAGCAGCGGCCCCATCTCAAAAAGCTGGTTCGAGTGGGCAAGCTCCTTCATTTCATCCAGCCCTTTGAACAGCGTGATTTCCCCGCCGATAAGCGCCAGCAATCCCAGAACAAACCCGCCAACCCCAAGCCGGATAATCGGATCATGAATGCTGTAAAACATCCGGTGCAGATGCGGGAACAGCCACACGGCAATCATCCCCAGCGCAATGGCAATCAGCACCACCACTGAACCGCTAAAAATATCAATCAGGCGGGAGCTGTCATACGACGGAATGCTGAGTGAAAAATCTGGCTGGAAGAACTGATCGGTCGTCAGCGCGCCCGCACCGGCGGCGAGCAAAGGTGCGAACAGGCGATCCCACAAAGGCACATCTTTATTGGTACCGAGGGTTTGCGAAAAAATCAGCGCCGCCGCCACCGGCGTGCCGAACAGCGCGCCGATAGTGCCAGCGGCGGCCAGAATAACCCAGTCGGTGGTCGGCACTTTCGGCAACAGACGCGAACCCAGCGCGACGACCAGCGCGATATTGATCACCGTGATCGGATGTTCCGGCCCGAGGCTGACGCCACCCGCCAGCCCGACCATCAGCGCCAGTGCCAGTCCCGGCAGCGCATTGACCGCCACCGGGGCGCCAATCAGCGATTCTGTCGCCGGATCCGGCCCGGCGTGGCCTGGCATATACTTGATCAACGCCCCGACACCAATCCCGGTCAGCGTCAGCATGAACAGTGTCCAGGTGGCTGACTGGGTATTGACGTGCAGAACGTCAGGAATGTACTGCCACAGCAGGTTTTGCAGCGCACCTGACATCATCATGACCAAAACCAGGATCAGGCTCGACATGACACCAATAACGATTGCGGGCAGGGCAAAAGCCAGCATGATTCTGGCGCGAGGATGAAACATGCAATGATTTCCTTATTATATAATTTTGATTGCCCTGATAGCTTAGATGAATATCAGCAAGGTCAGTTTGCGGGTGGCCGACATTATTTTGTGTGACATGCCGCATAAATGTGCGTTGGTACAAAACTGCATTGCAGCGTATAGCAATTACCGCTATTTTGCCCACACGAATCTGTCAGCTCTGCCCCATTGCAGGCATTCGCCAGTCGCTTTTATTGATGACCATCCCTTACATCAGGGTGTCTGGCAGCGTACTCATGAGCACAGCATTTCTGGCGTGGATGCGCAGTATAACGAATTTACTTTTGCGGAGAATAACATGACTAAATACTCCCTGGTGGGCGATGTCGGGGGCACCAACTGTCGTCTGGCGCTGTGCGCCTTAGACAGCGGCGAGATTTCACAGTCTCAGACCTTTTCCGGGCTGGATTACGACAGCCTCGAAGCCGCGGTACGTGAGTATCTCGCGCAGCAGCATCAGGAGGTTGAAGATGCCTGTATTGCGATCGCCTGCCCGATCACCGGCGACTGGGTGGCGATGACTAACCACACCTGGGCGTTCTCCATTGCCGAAATGAAACAAAGTCTCGGCCTGCAGCATCTGGAAGTGATCAATGATTTCACCGCCGTTTCTATGGCGATCCCGATGCTCAAAGAGGCTGATCTGTTGCAGTTCGGCGGTAAGAAAGCGCTGGATGGTAAACCGGCAGTGATTTACGGTGCGGGCACCGGCCTCGGTGTGGCTCACCTGATCCATGCCAACAAACAGTGGCTGAGCCTGCCGGGCGAAGGCGGACATGTGGATTTCGCACCTAACAGCGAAGAAGAAGACATCATTCTTGAGCAGTTGCGTACTGAAATGGGTCACGTGTCTGCCGAACGCATTCTCTCGGGGCCGGGGCTGGTCAATCTGTACCGCGCGATCGTGAAATCTGATAACCGCGTGCCGGAGAGCTTCAAACCGAAAGACGTCACCGAGCTGGCGTTATCGGATGAAAACGTAGACTGCCGCCGCGCGCTGTCGCTGTTTTGCGTGATCATGGGGCGGTTCGGCGGGAATCTGGCGCTGAACATGGGCACATTTGGCGGGGTCTATATTGCAGGTGGCATCGTTCCGCGCTTCCTGGAATTCTTCAAAGCGTCAGGTTTTCGTGCCGCGTTTGAAGATAAAGGCCGCTTTAAAGATTACCTGATGGATATCCCGGTATTCCTGATCACACACGATCAGCCAGGATTGCTTGGCGCAGGCGCGTATTTGCGTCAGTCGATGGGTATGACGATCTAAAAACAGCTCCCCCTGTAAAGGGGGAGTCATTAAAACCGCATTAACTGTCTGAATTCTTTCACCTTGCTCCGGCTTACCGGCACTTCAAAATCCAAATCACTCAACCGCAAAATATAGGTGTTGTTAAACCACGGCACGATCTCACGGATCTTTGACAGGTTCACGCAATACGAACGATGGCAGCGGAAAAAATGTTCTTCCGGCAGGCGGTTGCAGAGTTCGGTGATGTTCATCGGCATGGTGAACTCTTCTTTGCGGGTATACACCTGCGTCACCTTTTCCTGCGCGGCGGCGTAGTAGATATCGTTGATGTCGGTCACGATAATCCGCTCATCTTTGATCAGATTAATGCTGTGGCTGACGCGGTTAGCGCTGCCCTGCGCCGGATGGACATCTTCAGGTTTACTGCCGCTTTGCTTATCCCTCGTAAAGTGCGACTCCAGCTTTTGCAGCATGGTGACAATGCGTGACTCATGATACGGCTTGAGAATGTAATCAAAAGCCTCGATTTCAAAGGCTTCAGCGGCGTGTTCTTTATAGGCCGTAATGAACACGATGTAAGGCTTATGCGCGAACTTACTGATGTTTTGCGCCAGTAATACGCCGTCCAGCGAAGGGATGCTGATATCCAGAAAAATAGCATCCACTTCATGGGTTTGCAGATATTTAAGCACGTCCAGCCCGTCATCAAATGTGGCTTCAATTTTGATGCTGCTGTGCGTATTAATGAGATAACTCAGCTCTTCCTGAGCCAGAACTTCATCTTCGACGATAATAGCTTTCACGGAATTATCCCCCGGTGCGAGCGCCCGAAAAGCGGGCGACAGAAATAAAGCAGAGAAATTCCCTCAACATGGTCAGGCTATAGTGCTCTCGGGGGCTGCCGTGATTTTTGCCGGGGATTGTGTGATCAAAAACGAAATATCTGTGCCGGGTTCAAGGCGGCGGATCACCAGCCCCTGACCATACAGTAAAGACACGCGATGATGCACATTCAGCAGGCCGATTTTATTGCCGGGCATTTCATTGCGTGCCACACGATCGATAGTTTCCTGATTAATGCCGTGGCCGGTATCTTTCACCGAAACCCACACGCCGTTGGCATGGTGCTTCACTGAAATCACCACCACGCCTTTACCGCTGCACTTTTGGATCCCATGCACGATGGCATTTTCCACCAGCGGCTGAATGAGCAGGCTGGGGATTTTTACCGAAATGTCATCATCAATATCGTAGATCACCGTCAGTTTACTGCCAAAGCGGGCCTGTTCGATGGCGATATAATCCTGCACCTGATGCAACTCTTTGCGCAGATCGATCAGCTCGTCGTTCAGTTCCAGGTTGTAGCGCAAATAACGGGAGAGATTGATCACCAGCTGGCGCGCCACGTCAGGGCGGGCGCGGATCGAAGAGGAAATGGCATTGAGGGCATTAAACAGAAAGTGCGGGTTTATCTTGCTTTGCAATGCCCGCATTTCCGCTTTGTTGGCCATTTCGCGCAGCTGCTCGGTGCGCGACACTTCCATCTGGGTAGACATAATTTGCGACAGGCCGATCGCCATCACTTTCAGCGAATAGGTGATGCGGTGCGGATCGCAATAATAGATTTTCAGCGAGCCGGTGACTTCGCCCTTTTCCCACAGCGGGATAATTATCAGCGAGTGAATTTGCGGCGTGCGGTGCATTTCGTCGTTGTTTTTCACCGTAATTTCACCGCTTTCCAGCGTGGCTTTGGTCATCTCACTGAGCGTTTCATGGCCAATATTGTATTCTTCTGCCCCCACGCCGACGTAGGCCAGAATATTTTTGTTATCGGTGATGGCGACCGCATCGGCATCGATATCATCACGGATAATGCTGCAAATGCTGGCCAGGGATTCTGCATTAATATTTCGAAAATAGGGGAGCGTTTTATTGGCAATATCCAGTGCCAGCCGCGCCTGCCGGGCGGCAATCACCTCTTTTTCATCCTCGACGCTTTGCACCAGCAAGACAATCAGGCCGATAGAACTGGCCCCGAGGATCAGCGGTGCGGCGATATTCATCACGATATCCAGCCCGAGCGAAAAAGGCCGCGCCATCAGCAGGATCAGCACCATCGTCAGGGTTTCGCACAGCATCCCCGCCAGAATGCCGACTTTCCAGTGCAGCGCTTTTTTGACTTTTTTATTGATATAGCCCGAGAGAAAACCGGCGGTAATACTGGTGATCAGACAGGGAAGGGACGTCGGGCCGTGGATGTCGATCAAAAAGCGGTGAGTGCCGGAGATCACGCCAGTGATAATGCCGACCCACGGGCCGAAAAGGATCCCGCCGGACATGATGGCAATGGTTCGCACGTTGATGAGCGACCCTTCCACGTTGATCCCCGAAAGCGTACCGAAAATGGCAAACAACGAGAAAATCGCCGTCACGGCGGTCAGTTCCAGTGCCGTATGGTTTTCATTTTCTTTGTGCAGCAGTTTGCGGAACAGCGGGGTACGCGTGAGGAAGAACAGGCAGATCAGCATCAGTGCCGCGCGGTCAAAGACCGCCAGCAGCATATCGAACATGTGTTGCATGGCAGGTTCTCTGCGCGACATTGTATAATCACGCTAAATTAAATCGTGGTTTATTATATGTAAAACACCCGTAATTGACCACCAGACAGACGGCGTTCAGCCTGTCATGGCACAATAAAAACAGGGATAATTTGCTGACAGCAAAGGAGTTCGGATGATGATTTCGCTTTCGACCGCAAGGCTTCACATGCAACCGCTCCAGGCCGATGACTGGGCTTTTTTCCTGCGGTTGTATCAGGATCCTGACGTCATGCGTTTTATTGGCAACCTTGATACCCCCGCTCAGATCCACAGTCGCTTTGAACAACGGCTCGGTAACTGGGATCGTTACAGCGATTTCTGGTTGTGTCTGCTGATCCGTGAAAAACAGACCGGTGCAGCGGTGGGGCTGACCGGATTCTTCCCTGACTGGCGGCCTTATCAGCAGGCGGAAGTCGGATTTATTCTGGCACCTGAGCATCAGGGCAAAGGCTACGCGGTGGAATCCCTGCGTGAAGTGCTGAATTTTGCTTTCGACCACTGTGATTTTCACCGGCTGCAAGCCAATGTGCTCGAAGGCAACGACGCCTCACGCCGCGTACTGGAGAAATGTGGTTTTCAGATGGAAGGTCTGTTGCGCGACAGTTATCGCATTGGCGATGAATGGAAGAACGACTGGCTGCTGGGGTTGCTGAAGCACGATCCACGCTGAGAACCGGGCAACGCTAAAAAAGAGCGTTCACACTCTCGACAGTTTTTTGAGTCTGCGTTATGTTCGTGGAAGGCCGCAATGCGGCCAGCGTCGCTCGGACGGTCCGGGCGCTTACGTATCCTCGAGGAAATTATGGCTGATTCCAGTTCACCACGTCGTTTTTCACGTATTGATCGTCTTCCCCCTTATGTTTTCAATATCACCGCTGAGCTGAAAATGGCGGCGCGCCATCGCGGCGAAGACATCATTGATTTCAGTATGGGCAACCCCGACGGCCCGACGCCGCCGCACATCGTTGAAAAACTGGTGCAGGTGGCGCAGCGCGAAGACACCCACGGCTATTCGACGTCACGCGGTATTCCGCGTCTGCGCCGGGCGATTTCCCGCTGGTATGCCGATCGCTATCAGGTCGAGATTGATCCGGAAAGTGAAGCTATCGTCACTATCGGCTCGAAAGAAGGGCTGGCGCATCTGATGCTGGCGACGCTCGATCACGGCGACACCGTTCTGGTGCCCAACCCAAGTTATCCCATCCACATTTATGGCGCAGTGATCGCCGGTGCGCAGGTGCGTTCCGTGCCGCTGACCGAAGGTGTGGATTTCTTCGCTGAGCTGGAAAAAGCCATCCGCGAAACCATTCCGCGCCCGAAAATGATGATCCTCGGCTTCCCGTCCAATCCGACGGCGCAGTGCGTGGAACTGGATTTCTTCGAACGCGTGGTGGCCCTGGCAAAACAATATGACGTGCTGGTGATCCACGATCTGGCGTATGCCGATATCGTGTATGACGGCTGGAAAGCGCCGTCAATCATGCAGGTGCCGGGCGCAAAAGACATCGCAGTGGAATTCTTCACGCTGTCAAAAAGCTACAACATGGCGGGCTGGCGCATCGGCTTTATGGTCGGTAACCCGGAACTGGTCAGCGCGTTAGCGCGCATCAAAAGCTATCACGATTACGGCACCTTCACGCCGTTGCAGGTCGCAGCCATCGCGGCACTCGAAGGCGATCAGCAATGTGTGAAAGACATCGCCGAGCAATACCGCCAGCGCCGTAACGTTCTGGTGCGCGGCCTGCATGAAGCGGGCTGGATGGTGGAAAATCCGAAGGCTTCCATGTACGTCTGGGCGAAAATTCCTCCGGCTTACGCCCATTTAGGCTCGCTGGAGTTCGCCAAACGTCTGCTGGCCGATGCTAAAGTCTGCGTCTCTCCGGGGATTGGTTTTGGCGATTACGGTGATACGCACGTGCGTTTCGCGCTGATCGAAAATCAGGATCGTATTCGTCAGGCGGTTCGTGGGATCAAAGCGATGTTCCGCGCCGACGGTTTGCTGCCGCCGAAGAAAACAGCGGGTGAACCGCCCGTGGAGCAGGATCCGACCGTCACGCCGTAACAGGTTGCGTTGATATGATGTTAAACCGGCAGGCGCTGTGGCCTGCCGGTGAAGGACAAAGACGCGGGCTATTCACGACGCGTCATTCAGGATGTGACACTTACTGCTCACTATCATTGTTGTAATGAATCACCCGCCGTTTGCCCTTAATCTGCACGTCTGACTCTCTGCGCGCTACCGGTTTGACCTCCCCGTTACGCAAAGCCTGAATGATCTCTTCTCTGTTTTTTTCCTCATACAGATACAGCTCACCGGCTTCAGTCCATTTCCCTGCCTTTCTGGCGTACACCCGGCAATTAACCGATTTCGGATCCAGGGTATTACACAGGAAAACTTCTTTCTGTTTGTCGTTGTTCAGTTCAAGGGTGTTGACGATGCACACGCCTTGCAGGCTGAGGCAATCGCGCAGCGTACTGCGGTATTTTTCCAGCTCAGGCAGGCTGTTCCACCAGGCATCCTCAGGCTGAACCGATCCCTTCGCCAGCTGGATCATCTTCTTCGCATTTTCTGCACGGTAGTCTTTAGCTGCCTGCGCGGCATCTTCCACGTCATAAGAACCCCAGCGCGACGTCTGTGAAAGGGTGTTTTTCAACAGCACCAGCAGATGGGGATCGGCCACGAACGCCGGATTTTGCTGCAACGCCTTCAGCGCGTCGTTGCCCCGGCGGCCGGTATCGAAACGCAGCATATGCAGATCGAGATCTTTCGCCTGCGTTTTACCCTGGTCTAAACGGGCAATCTGATTGTTCACGCTGATACGGTACGGGTCGAGCAGCGGGCTGTTAACGGCGATCACCAGCAAAACCACCAGCAGCGAGAGCGGTTTGTTTAACTGGGTGATGCGCGGCAGCCAGTCCGGACGTTTGTCGATCACCGAAAGGCTGTAGCACAACGAGGCCACCAGCGTCACCCCGATGGTCAGCACAGCCCACAGACGCTGCGGCGTCCAGCCGTACTGCGCAATACGTAAACCGGTCGCGTACATCGCCAGCGCGGCATACACTGGCAGCAGCAGAATGGCCGCATTGACCAGCAGACGGATGAAACGCGGATACGGCTTCGAGGCGTTATCCGCTTCGCGCACCACGTTCACCAGCACCAGCACACTCATCGCCATGATGGTCAGCAGGCTGGCCGCAGACCAGGCATCGGACAGCGCCTTCAGCCCGGTGAACGGCAGGGCGCACAGGAACAGCAGCGCCACAAACGCCACCAGCGGCAGTAAGCCTTTCAGAATAAAACGAATAATGTTTTTGGTGGTGTTCATCAGCGACGGCTGGGTGCGGCAGGTGACGATACTGATGCCCAGCAGCAGCCCGTAAACCAGCCACATAAACAGCGGCGTATCGAAGAACAGCGTGTGGAAATACTCAATGCCAATCAGCCTGAACAATGCCGCACACAGCGCCATCACGCCCAGGGTCAGCAACATCAGCAGCACGGTGAGCATCAGGCACAGCGTATTTTGCGAATAGCACGCCGCCAGATTTGCGTAGCGGTAACGGGTATCCGGCGGGAAAGACTGCACCTGCAACCACGGCAGCACAAAGTAAACCAGCAGAACCAAAGACTGACAGAAAGGAAACAGCACCGCCTCCGAGGGCGCGCCGGTCATGTTGCTTTTCAGCCACGCCGCCATCCCCGCCAGCAGCAACGTCAGCACGGCTATGCCGCCCCAGAAACGGCGAGAATTCAGGTGCACGACCGATAACGAAATCAGGACCGGTAATGTAAATGCCATAGTCTGGCCGTAAATATTATGGCTCAGGGATTCGAGCGCGGGAGACGCAGGGTGCGAGAGGAAGAAATACAGCAGCAGTCCCTGCAACACGCAAATGGCGATGATGACCGCCCGGGCGGAAGTCGGAACAGGCGGCATAACGCTGCCTGCGCGAGTGAACTGAGACATCCGTGACTCTCCAAAATGTAAGGGGAAATGAACGTAAACAATCCTGCAAGTGTAATGGGTTACGCCGCAGAGTGCAGAAATCTCTTTGAACTGGCGGCGTTTGGCTTTTGTGAGCCCGGCCACATAACTGGCAAATTCAGCGACAGTCACTAGGCTTGAGGCTGAGGGAGTGATTTCGAGGTGGAAAATGACAGAACAACCATTGAAAGAAAAGCGCATTGACGTTGTGAAGACTTTTTACGCCAAACTGGATCAGGCCGATGCTTCCTTATTAGATCTTTTTACGGAAGACGTCGAACTGTTCTTTCCTAAGTTTGGCACCGCGCAGGGCAAATCCTCACTGGGAGAACTGGGAAAACGTTTTGCGCTGGAGATCGACAAAATCCAGCACATTCAGGACGCATTTCGCTTTCTGTGCGACGGCGACACCCTGGTGCTGGAAGGGCAGATGCGCGGGGTGATGCAAAACGGTGACCGCTGGCCAACGTCTCAGGCGGGGCGTCATCATTTTTGTACGGTGTTTGAATTTGACGCGTTGCTGATCAAACGGCTGAGCATTTATCTTGATCCCGATTTTAATCTTGAAGATAAAAAGCGCGTTAATAATTACCAGCAAGGCGTGAAAATTCAGGAGAACAAAACCTGAGGTTGGTCCTAAAAAAAGAAGGGAAGCGGCCTCAACCCGCCACTTCCCTTCGCCAACTGCCTCTCATCAGGATTCGGCAGGGACAATAGTGTTTTTGTAGCGTTGAAGTATCGGTGAATTGATATCCGACGGATTCTGCAACTGCCACAGATTGCGGTCGATACCGTCATTGACCAGATAAATTACCCCGGATTCAATGGCCGACATCAGGCACAGCATGACGGGCTCGTTGGTGGTATAGCCCAGTTCGCCTTCCAGCAGACGCTGATAGTCGATAAAGCGGAACACCCCGGCCTGCACTTCGTACGACAATATCGTCTTACTGGTATTCACTGACGACAGAACTTCCCCGGTATTGACGTCGACAGCACGCAGGTTCACGGCTATCTGGTCCAACTGGTACTGCGTGCTGGCGCCGATACCGAAGTAACGCGCACCGATCCCGCCTGATTTCACATTGCTTTCATAGCCGATAATCGAGCCTTCAATCAGGACATTCGCCGCCACCAGCGAGGAGAGCGGCCGCTGGTTGTTGATGGCGACGCTGCCATTTTCCTGCGCGGCGCGAATAATTTTGCGTTCGTTGAGCAGGTTTTGCAGCCCCTGACGTTCCAGCGGTATAAACCATTTCGAATCTTTCAGCGCGGACACCAGCATCGCCGTGGCGCTCTGCGGCACCGCCGTCGAGAAGTTACTGGCCGGGTACGGCTTGAACTGACCGGTTTCATCCTGAATGTTGTACACCGACACAAATATCCGCCCCTGCGGAGGCGGCAGATGGGTCAGGTCGGTGTAGCTCGGCGCACGCGGTAATAATGTCGGTCTGGCGGCTTCTTTAGGTGCTGCTGTCAGGCACCCGCTCAACACAAAAACTGCGATGAGTAATAAATAATTGCGCATGATCTCATTCCCGTTTTTTCCCTTCTTATTTCGATTTCGTATCGAATTTTTTGGGGATTTTGTTCGTCGGAATCAGTTAGTCGTTGCTGACAAACCCTGAACCTGAATGGTGGACACTTTGCCGGTCTGACGGTCGGTGACATTCATCACCAGCTGCCCGTCGGTATTCTGGATATCCACAATAAAGTCCTGCGTCACCAGCCTGCCGGGTTTACCCTGATTGATGTTGCCCATCAGGGTGCCCAGCAGTTGCGACTGAATCGAGGCAGTGAAGTTATCCAGCGCCGAGGTGCCGGACGTTCCAAAGTCATAGCTGTCCGGATCTTTATACGAGTTTTGCGCCTGCGCCTCATTGAGCAGAAACGAGCCATTGTTCGGGTTGCCGCCGAAGTTCGGGTTAACAAACTGAAAGACCATACTGCCGCCCCAGGAAAGCGGGGACGCCGTCAGTAACGCCAGCAGCATCACCGAGCGGGGGACTGAGACTGGAATATTCACGATGCTCTCCTTAAAAGAGGCTGTGCATTAAAATTCATCATGGGCAAGATCCCCGGTGCCAAGTAACGCCTTGTCTAACTGGCGACGTGATAGCGCCTCGGTGACGCCATCTATGGCGGTGTCGACGTCCTTATTAAAATTGCGACGATTTGGGAACAACAGCGTCTGGTAGAGCGTGTCCTGGCCTATTTTGACGCTGATCCAGCTGCCCCAGCGTGCGCTGGGCCTTTCTGAAATGGTGATGGTTTCCGGGTAGTTGCGGTCCCACTTATCGGTAAAACCGCGATAAAAATCATGGCCGACGGAGGTCACCGTGTGATCGATGACCAGGCCGGGATCTTTAATTTCCGCTGCATGAACATGCAGGCAGGCGCCGCAAAGCAATGCCAGCCACAGCCACAAGGTCTTGCTGTAAAGTCTCATGATGTCAGCGCTTGAGATTATCGTTGGCCCAGGACGCCGCCTGAGTACGGTTTTTTACCGAGATTTTTCTAAATAAATTATAAAGATGCGTCTTGACGGTGTTTTCGCTGATAAACAACAGCCGCGCAATTTCCGTGTTCGACGCCCCCACACGTAATTTATTGAGGATCTCTTTCTCGCGATGGGTCAGTCCGGTGTCTTGTGAGTGAAGATGGCGAAAGGATCCCGACTGATTGATCAGGTAGCTGGCAAAGCCCTGCGAGAAATAGCATTCGCCACGGATCACGCTTTTGATCCCTTCCACCAGATTGCTTTCATCGGCTGAGAGATAAAACACGGCGCTTATCCGCGGCCAGGTTTCTATTTCACGAAAATGGTATTCGTCAGGCGTATTGAGTAACAACAGTTTCACGCTGTCGTGATAATGGTGTAATGCGGATTGCCACTGCTCAATGGTGCGGCGATCTGCCTCCATCATGTCGAAGAGAATTAATGTCTGATGAAGATATTGATCCTCTAAGGACTTATGAATGTTATGGAGTCGGGTACTGACACAAAGTTGCTGTTTTAATTGCTGCAATAAAGCACTGGCCTGTAATGACGGTTTCGTCACTAATAAAAGAATATTATTATTGATCGCCGCTTCATTAAGCATAATCAAACCCTGCCTTGATTATTATAGCCACGGCCTTCTGTTGCCGGATTAAAGAAAGGCAATAATGAGGCCGTTAACTTATTTTGCTAAATCTATAGCTGTATGTTTGCTGTGTATATCTAAAAAGAGAAAATAAACACAACCTGGTGCACATAATATTTTCAGGTCGTTTCATGTGCGGTACTGACTCAATTTAGCGTTTGGCCTCTCTTACGCAAGGCCTATTTGTGTTTCAAAATGTAACGTAAAATGTATAAAGTTTTCCTAATGTATTGCCATGCGCAATGTAAATCCTGTTCAATAAAATTAAAGTAACGGGGTTTACATAATCTTAACGTTTGCCGTTGTTAACCCAGCGATTTTAATCATTCCCTCTCCGAAAATATTCTCCGAATTCTGCAATACACTTCATCATTCTGCTTTAATAACTCAAATACCACCCGCTCTAATAATCGATTTAACTTAGGTGGCAGGGGTCAGAACCCTATGGAAAGGTATAGGAAGTGGCAGGAATGGCGGTGTGGCGGCGTTTTTCGCCTAATTATAAGCAACGGAAATGTGCGGCAGATCGCTTTATTGTCGAAGGGAACGTTCCCGAGTCATTAAGAATAGTTGCATTTGTGTGATTAATGAAATGACTCTTTCCCGTTACTTTAGGATTAATGCCATGCACCAGATTAGCCGTATTGACCTTTAACCAGAATGTACTGGTCAATCCGCATGAGAAGGGGCAACTCATACTTTTTGATGAAGCCGGAAATTAAAATACGACGTGCGGGTGAGTTCCTTATTTTTCTTAAACTCCATAATCAATTCGTCAACAGCAATAAAGCCGGTCAGCAAGAAATTGTTCTCCGGATTTAATACAGGGTGACGAAATGAAAAAGACTTTACTGACCCTGGCATTACTTTCAGCATCCTGGGTCGTTAACGCACAACAATATGATATGGCTTTTCCGGAGATAAGTGCCGGCAGCGCTGAAATCTATTATGCAGGTGCGGGAAATTCATCAGGGAATACATCGGCGATTTATCAGAATGGCAGTAGCAATATGGCCTACAGCAATCAAACAGGTAACGGCAGCACGAGCGTTATCCGGCAGTCTGGCTCAGAAAATACTGCGCTGATAAAACAAAGAGGTAATGGAAATAATGCGGATATTTCTCAAAGCGGCAGCGATAACTTTGCCTATATATCGCAAACCGGTGGCGGGAATTCATCCATTACGCAACAGAATTTTGGTAACACAGCTTACATTCTGCAAAAAGGCCGGAGTGTGACTGAGATACGCCAGAATGGAACGAACCAGAGTAGCGGCGTCGTGCAAAACTCGTCAGGAATGGCGATTAGAGTGACACAGCATTAAAAAACATACGTTCTTATGACATCCGATATTAAACCAATGGGGTAGCATCATGAAACTTTGGAAAATTGTGGCAGTCTCCGCTTTAGTCGTTAGTGGCAGTGCATTTGCAACGGGTCAAAATCATGGTGGCGGCGGCGGTGGTGGTGGTCCTTCTACACCTCCATCAACAGTGCCGACATTCACGGCAACCCAGTGGAATTCTGAAATTCAGATTTACCAGCAGGGTACTGCTAACCTGGCGAATGCCACTCAAACCGGTGCGCAGAAATCGCTGACTGCGGTAAATCAGGACGGGTTCAGAAACACCTCTGGCACGAATCAGACTGGCGACGGCAGCCTGATCAGTGTGGCGCAGAAAGGCGAATACAACACGGCTAACGTGTCGCAATCCGCTAACGGCAGTAAAGTGCTTGTTTCTCAAAACGGTTCAGGCAACTACGCGCAGGCTTCACAGGGCGCAAACGGTTCTCTGACCAGCATCACCCAGCTTGGTACAGCTAACCTGGCCTACGCCAGTCAAAACTGATTAACCATTCCTCCCCTGCGAAGGGGAGGAGCAAAGCAGAACAGGGCACTAGCCCTGTTTTTTTTCGACTGAACCCGGAGAATAAAGGCTATGCATTTACTCCTGATCGCCGCCGTCATGTCCAATCAGCTTTGGTTTGATACGCATAATGAGGCGCAGAATTACGTCATCACCCCGATGGTCAGCCTCACCAAAGCCTGCGCCTGCCAGGTGGCGGTGTCCGTTTCGCAACAAGGCAGCGCGGGCAACAGCACCAGCCGTCAGAGCAGCAACGTCAATCTTTCTGCCAATCAGCCGCAGCCGCTCGGGCAGATGCGCTTTGCCGTGCAGCCGGGCAGTAAAACGCAAATCATGATCACGGTGACAGACGGCGGTACGCTGCGTCTGGAAAAGCAGATAACCTTGCCGGGTGATGCGTAACCGCAGGAACCGGGGTTTCAGACCGTCAGGGAGTCATAGCCTTTACGGCGATAATTCAGCGCCGAAATGCCCCAGAACAGGATGAAAATTGCTACCGCGGCGTAACCGACGCTGCCCATGTTGTCGTTGAGATGTTCCACTACCCGCCACAATCCGCCGTGCAGATTCAGCTTGTCGGCCATCAGCCCCAGCGCTTCCAGCCCGCCGATAAACAGCGCAATGAAGACGCTCGTGGCGGTAATGGTCATGTTGTAATAGAGCTTGCGAACCGGCTTATCGAACGCCCAGCCATACGCGCCAACCATCACAAAATTATCCAGTGAATCAATCAGCGCCATGCCGCTGGCGAACAGCGCCGGAAACACCATAATGCTCCACACCGACATCCCGGAAGAGGCACCCGCCGCCGAGATGCCCAGCAGGCCGATCTCCGTGGCGGTGTCGAAACCCAGCCCGAACAGAAATCCCACCAGATACATCTGCCAGCTTTTATTCACCATATTGAAAGCGAAGCTGAACAACCGGCTCATCACGCCGCCCTGAACCTGATGCAGTTCCTCTTTACCGGTGAAGGTCTGACCGCGTTTTACTTTCTGAAAACGGCGGTAAACATCGCGCAGGATCAGCGCATTCAGCAGCGCCATCATCAGTAAAAACAGGGCAGAAACCAGCGTGCCGAGGGTGCTGCCGTAATCGTGCAGCCAGCCGATTTTATTGCCAAAGACCAGCGAGGTGGCCGCAATCGCCACGCAGGCCAGCACCACAATGCTCGAATGCCCCAGCGAGAAAAAAGCCCCGACGGCCACCGGCCGCTGACCCTGCTGCATCAGTTTGCGGGTGACGTTATCGATGGCCGCGATATGGTCAGCATCCACCGCATGGCGCAACCCGTAACCGTACGCCAGCAGCGCTGCTGCAATCAGCGCGGCATTGTGACGAAACGCCGCCAGCGCCCAGCCCCACGCCAGAAGATTGACGGCAATCAGGCCGATAAAAAGCCAGAAGGCGCGGCGATGCGTATGGAAAAAATCGCGGTTAATCATGGGGATCCTTATTGTTAATTCAGATTGAAACCAGAAACAGACTGAAGACGGGCGCAGGCGACAACCGCCTGACCCAGAGCCAGCCCGCCGTCACCAGCCGGATACTCCCGCGGCAACAGAACGTGCAGTGGCGATAAAGCCTGATGTAAAAGCTGGCGCAGCAGCCGGTTATGCAGCACGCCGCCGCTCAGCGCGACAGTGCGGGTGCCGTTTTTCGCGCAGTAATAGCGGGCAAGGGCAGCAAAACCTTGTGCCAGTGCGTCATGAAAAGCGAACGCGCGTTCGGCAGGTGTCGCCTGCCAGCCGAGCCATTGCTGCCAGAAAACGGCCAAATCCAGAAAGGTGCCGTCAGCGGCGTGAATGAGCGGCAGGGTGACAGGGTGTTTTACGCCGTACGCCTGATGTGCCAGCGCTTCCAGACGGCAGGCGGCCTCACCTTCCCAGCTCAGACTTTCCGGCGCGCAGCCGGTCGCGGCTGCCACGGCATCGAATAAACGCCCGCAGGAGGAGGCCAGCGGGGAATTGATGCCCGCCACAATCGCTTTTGACAGCGGCTGCCATGGCTGAGTAAGCAACGTTTGCGCTTCAGGAAGGTGCTGCCAGCCCGGCACAAACGCCATCCACTGCGCCAGAAGATTTCGCCAGGGTTCACGTGCGGCGCGGTCGCCGCCCGGCAGAGCCACCGGCGGTAATCCGCCCAGGTGTTCGCACCGGCGATAGTTCACCAGCAGGCATTCGCCGCCCCACAGCTGGCCTTTCTGACCGTATCCCAGACCATCCAGCACCAGCCCGATGACGTTTCCGCCTTCCAGCGGCCAGCGGTGTTCCGCCAGACAGGCGGCGATGTGGGCATGATGATGCAATACATCCACCACCCGCGTGCCGGGCTTGTCCGCCTGAACATGGCTGACATAAGCGGGATGCGCATCGCGGGCGAGGGTCACGGGCGTACAGGCATAAAGATGCTGGAAATGTTCAATCGCCTGCTGCTGTTGCAGGGCAATATCGCGGTGCGCCAGCGAACCAAAGTGCGCGCTGAGTATCGCCTGCCCGCCGCGGACCAGACAAAACGTATTTTTCAGATCGCCCCCGAGCGCAAGCAACGTCGGTTGCACCAGAAAACCCGGCGGCAATGGCAGGGCGTCCGGTACATAACCCCTGGCACGACGCAGTATTTCAGTGCCCTGCGGGGTCAGGCGTACCAGTGAATCATCGGCACGCTGGACGATTTCACGGTTGTGCAGCAGCCACAAATCGGCAATGCCGTCGAGCTGGCGCAGCGCGTCGGTGTTGGATAACGCCGGTGCGCAACCCGCCGCATTTCCCGAGGTCATGACCAGCGGTGTCGGGTATGCCTGCATCAGTAAATGATGCAGCGGCGTAAACGGCAGCATCAGACCGACCTCATCTAAATCGGGGGCGATGGCCTCACACAGCACAGAACGGTTTTTTTTCTGCGTCAGCACGATGGGCGCGGCGGGGGACTGCAACACTTCCCGCAGCGCGGGCGACGCCGGGTCATCCGTGCAGCGCGCCAGCCAGCGGATGTCCGGCAGCATGACGGCCAGCGGTTTTGTCGGACGATGTTTTCGTGCCCGCAGCCGCATCACGGCGGCCTGCTGCGTGGCGTCACAGGCCAGATGAAAACCGCCCAGCCCTTTGATGGCGACAATGTTACCGGCCCGCAGCGCAATCACGGCTTGCGCGATGGCCGCCTGATCCTGTGCCAGCACCTCACCATTTTGTCCGGTGGCGCTGAGCCCCGGCCCGCAGTGAGGGCAGGCGACCGGTTGCGCATGAAATCGCCGGTCGGCGGGGTTGTGATATTCCTGTAAACACGCAGGGCACAGCGTAAATTCCGCCATGCTGGTGGAAGGGCGGTCGTAGGGCATTGAACGGATCAACGTAAAGCGCGGGCCGCAGTGGGTGCAGTTGGTGAAGGCATAGCCGAAGCGACGATCGCCGGGCTGCTGAATATCCTTCAGACAGGCCGGGCAGGTCGCGGCATCCGGCACCACCTGAGTGTCCATCTGACTTTTGCGACTGCCGGTGATCGTGAAACTGTGTGGCGGATCCTGCCAGTCGAAAGGACCCAGCGTAATGCTGTCAATGCGCGCCAGCGGCGGGCAGTGGCGTTGTAACTGTTCGACAAAAATGTCGATATTGACCGGTTTCAGCAGTCTGATTTCCACTCCCGCGCTGTCGTTACAGACTTCACCGCGAAGTTGTAAACGGTCAGCCAGTTGCCAGATAAAAGGCCGGAAACCGACGCCCTGGACTTTGCCACTGATGCGAATGAGTAAGCCAGACATAAAAACCCTTTTTAAATGGCGGGGAGGAGGGATTCATGGCCACGGCGGAACCCGCGTTGTCATTCATACCCCCTCCCGACCCCTCCCCTTTGCAGGGGAGAGAGCAAAACGACACCTCACACTTTGAGGTGCGGATCTCCATTAACCTAAACTTCAACCACCGGGATCACATCTTCAACGGCACGGCGCAGACGTGCTTTCATGTCGCTGTAGCTTTGCTGTGCATAGTCTTCCGCCCAGCGCTGATCGGCGATGTTTTCCACGTTGACCGCACAGTATTTGGTTTCCGGCGTTTTTGAGATCGGATCCAGATTTTCCTGCGTCAGCTCATTACAGGCACCGATCCACCACTGATAGGTCATGTACACCGCGCCAATATTGATACGCTCGTTAAAGTTGGCGCGGGAAATGACTTTGCCACGGCGGGAGGCGACCCAGACCAGTTGCTGATCGCGGATCCCCAGCGCCTGCGCATCCTGCGGATGCATCTGCACAAAGCCCGGCTCGTCGGCCAGCGTTTGCAGGGCGGCGCAGTTACCGGTCATCGAACGGCAGGAGTAGTGGCCGACTTCGCGCACGGTACACAACACCAGCGGATACTCGCCGTCCGGCACTTCAGCCGGGGCGCGCCACGGTGCAGCGAAAAGCTGGCCTTTGCCGGTTGGCGTGTCGAAATGATTGTCCTGATAAAGGTACTGAGTCCCCGGACTTTCCAGCGTGGTGCACGGCCACTGGATATGCCCGAGCGTGCCCATTTTTTCGTAGGTTGCGCCGTAAAACAGCGGGCACAGCTCGCGCATTTCGTCCCAGATTTCCTGGTTATCGTTGTAATGCATCGGATAGCCCAGTTCCGTTGCCAGCAGGCTGATGATTTCCCAGTCACGCTTGACGTTGTATTTCGGTTCGATGGCTTTCTCGAAACGCTGGAAACCGCGGTCGGCGCAGGAGAATACGCCGCCGTGCTCACCCCAGGAGGTGGCCGGCAGGATCACATCGGCCTGCTCGGCGGTTTTGGTCATGAAGATGTCCTGCACGACCACAAACTCCAGCGCTTCGAAGCCCTTACGCACCAGGCTTAAATCGGCTTCGGTCTGCAACGGATCTTCACCCATGATGTAATAGGCTTTTACCTGTCCTTCCAGCGCCAGATGGGGGATCTCGGTGATGCGGTGGCCGATTTGTGCATCCATCTGATTCACGTCGATACCCCAGGCATCGGCGAATTTTGCGCGGACTTTGGCATCAGTCACTGACTGATAGCCGGGGAATTCGTTTGGCAGCACGCCCATATCGCAGGCCCCCTGCACATTATTCTGACCGCGCACCGGCCCGACGCCGACGTTTGCCCGGCCAAGGTTCCCGGTCAGCAATGCCAGCCCGGCCAACCCTTTCACCACATCCACTGCCTGACCAAACTGCGTGACGCCCATGCCCCACATGATGGTGGCAGACGGCGCGGCGGCGTACGTGCGCATTGCCTGACGGATTTGCTGTGCACTGACGCCGGTCTGTTCGGCGACTTTTTCCGGCGAATAATCCGCGACGTTTTTGCGGTACTCCTCGAAGCCTTCGGTGTATTTGGCGACGTAGTCGTGGTCATACAAATTTTCTTCGATCAGCACATGGGCAAACGCATTCACCAGCGCCATGTTGCAGCCGTTTTTGATTTGCAGATGCTGATCGGCGATGCGCGCGGTTTCGATACGACGCGGATCGCACACAATGATCTGCGCGCCTTTCTCTTTGGCTTTGATCACCCTGCGGGCAACGATCGGGTGTGAATCGGCACAGTTATAGCCGATCACCAGCAGGCATTTGGAATTCTCAATATCGCCGATGGAATTGCTCATCGCGCCGTTGCCGAGGGTGGCCTGTAAACCGGCAACCGACGGGCCGTGACACACGCGGGCGCAGCAGTCGACGTTGTTCGTGCCGATCACCGCACGGGCGAATTTCTGCATCACATAGTTGGTTTCATTGCCGGTTCCGCGGGAAGAACCGGTGTGCATGATCGAACGCGGGCCATGTTTTTGTTTGATCTCTTTCAGACGCTGCGCGGTGTAACGGATGGCTTCATCCCAGCTGACCGCTTCGAATTTTCCGCCCTTCTGGCGGCGGATCAGCGGCTGTGTCAGGCGCGGTGTCAGCAGTTTAGTGTCATTGAGAAAATCCCAGCCGTAATAGCCTTTCAGGCACAGTTCGCCCTGATTGGTCACGCCATTGGCTGCTTCTGCGCGGATAATTTTACCGTTATCCACAACCAGATTCATTTTGCATCCCGCCCCACAGTATGGGCAGACAGTGGTGACTTTATTCATGATCTTCCTTCCTCTATCCGAGGTTAAAACAGCAGGGGGGAGGTGCTATCGAGCGCAGCGCGGCGGCGTTTTTCTGCGTTCATTTCCTGTAAGTGATTGCGGTCGATGGCGTACAGCGCCTTCGTCGGGCAAATTTCCATACAGGCCGGGCCACCGGCACGGGCGTGGCACAAATCGCATTTATGCGCTTCGGCTTTGTCAGAGGTGGCGGTCATGGCCGCGCCGTTCTGGCGGAAAATCGGTTTGGTGACCACTTCCATCGCGCCGTACGGACAGGCAACGACACAGGTTTTACAACCGATGCAGCGCTCCTGCATCACCTGAACGCGGTCGCCGACGCGGCTGATAGCGCCGTTCGGGCATACATTGGCGCAGGGCGCGTCTTCACACTGGCGGCACATGACGGCGGTGCTCAGATTAACGCCCTTGATCACGTGCAAACGCGGCGCAAAGGTGGCGGCGTTAAGCAGCGAGATATCCTGCGATTCACTGTGAGCCATGACGCAGGCAATTTCACAGGTACGGCAGCCGATACATTTTTTAGGGTCGGCGATAATAAACCGGTTCATCTTCAACTCTCCTGATTCCGGATTTTCTTATGAAGCCGGATGACACCGGCCTGACGACATTGCTGCTCTGGCTATACATAAACCGTGCCAGTTCAGAGGGTTAATTTTTACGCTTTTGATTCAACGCGTTAGCGAAGTGAATGTTGACAGTGACGAAACAGGGCGCTGACGTCATGCCCGCTTCGTCACCGCCTCGACAGATGTGTCGATAGCCGATGTCAGGCGTCCCCGGCAGCATAAAGCGCGATACCTAAGCCGGTTTCCAGTGCCGGCAGCCGCTGATGCAGATGCCTGACCGCCTGTTCCACCACCGCGCTCATCGGGTAGTAAAACGCCACCACATCCGGCTGGATGCCAACAAACGTGATGTCCGGGATATCGTCACGCAGTTGCTGAATCAGAAACGTCAGCGGCAGGTTGTGGGTGGTCATCACGAACATCTCACCGATGTCCTCTTCATTGATGATGCGCATTTCGCCGGGCGCCAGCCCCATGTCGGTGGCATCGACAATCACCAGATGCTGCGGGCGCAGTTCGCGTAAAAAACCGATATCGTTTTCCGGCGCGGCACCGCCGTCCACGACGGTCCAGCCGGGCAGTGGCCGTTCTGCGCACAGTTCGGCCAGCCGCGGGCCTGCGCCATCGTCACCCATCATGCTGTTGCCGACGCACAGCAGCGCGTAGCGGGAAGGTAAATCAGGCATCGTATCTCCTGACCATCAGGTACATGGCGGGGTCGTTTTCGATTTGCTGGAGCAGGGCGATCAGCGCATCGCTCCAGCCCTGTTGCTGCGGGGTCATCTGCTGGCGGGCCGCGCGCAGCGCCAGCGCCAGGCAGTGCGTGTGTGTGCTGTCGATATTGATCTCGCCGAAGCGTTGTACTCCGGCCAGTTTCCGGTGCGCCTCGCCGTTCTCCGGCAGAAGGTCTATCCACCGGCGATAATCATCAAGCGGGCATTCGAGGCGGGATTTCAGGCAGTCGATGACCCCAAGGTGATGGCCGATCGCCAGACTGTAATAAATGACTTCCTGCACTTTTTGCGAGCTGCGTTTCTGCGCGCGCTTCTCATCGACGAACTTGCTGCTCAGCGAATAGAAAATCACTTTGTTCTTTTCGGGCGTGATGCCCGCCGGGGTCTGATGCCGGGCATAACGGTTATCGTTGGCGGAGGTCATCACAGGCGTACCTCCCCGCGCAGCACCTGCTGGTAAATCTGTTGCAGGTTGCCGACGATTTCGTTGAGCCGCATATCCCCTTGTTCATCCAGGTAGGCCGAGATGCGCTGTTCTGCCGGTTGCAGGCCGGGCGCGGCGACCAGCTCCATAAAGCGATCGGCAATCTGGCGGCCATAGCGGTAACCGGCCATGCGGCGGGCTTCGCGATCGAGCAATACGCGCAGCGGTTGCGGCAGGTCGGGATGCAATAATGCCGCCGGTTCGCGGGCAGCCTCGTCGTGTTGCTGGCCTTTGATTTTTTGATCCAGCAGGCCAAGCGCCATCGCAAAACCATAAATGGTGGCGGCAGGCGTGGGCGGGCAGCCGGGAATGTACACATCCACCGGCACGATCTTGTCAGTGCCGCCCCAGACACAATAAAGGTCGTGGAAAATGCCGCCGCTGTTGCCGCAGGCCCCGTAGGAAATACTGATTTTAGGATCAGGGGCAGAATCCCAGGCACGCAGCGCAGGCACGCGCATGGCGCGGGTGACGGCACCGGTAAACAGTAAAATGTCGGCATGACGCGGTGAGGGCACCACTTTGATCCCAAAACGTTCGGCATCAAACAGCGGGGAGATCGCGGCGAAAATCTCGATTTCACAGCCGTTGCAGCCGCCGCAGTCCACGCGGTAGACGTAGGCAGAGCGGCGGATACTGGTGAGCAGGGTGGATTTCAGTTTGGCGATGCTTTCATCAAGGGTGACGGGCACCGGCAGGCCATGTTCGTCACGCGGGCCGATCAGCGTCTGGCTCATGACTGCGCCTCCGTGGTCATATGTCGGCCGATATCAATGCGGTCGGTGGAAGAAAGACAGTGCATTTTTTTGCACTCCGGACAGGTTTCATACTGGATGCGCCGGTCGGCGATTTGCCGCTCGCTCAGCGCGCCGTTTTCCTGTAACAGGCTGAGTGCAAAGTCGATTTCCTTTTGCACGGCATAGGCTTTGCCACATTCACGGCAGTGGCAGACGGGGAAATCTGCCGTTTCGAACAGATCTTCTTTGCGCCACACCGCCAGTTCAAATTCCTGTGAGAGCGTAATGGCCGCCGCCGGGCAGACCTCCTCGCAGCGGGCGCAGAAAATGCAGCGCCCTAAAAACAACTGCCAGCGGATCGTTTCGCCGTCTTCTGCCGTGGTCATGGTCAGCGCGTTGGACGGACAGGCGTTGGCGCAGGCGCCGCAGGCGATGCACTGCTGCGCGGTGTACTGCGGTTTACCCCGAAAGTTCGGTGCCAGATCCAGCGGTTTAAACGGATAGGCCACCGTCGCCGTGCCGGTTTTCAGCACTTTTTTTATCAGTTTCAGCATGAGTGAGCGGCTCCTTAAAGCGGCGAATTTTTGCGTTCGATGCCGTAACGTTCGATCTCTTTGTAAGGCACGACAATGGTCGTTTTCTTACGCACATCGACCACCGTCATGCGGTCAGTGCAGGAATAGCAGGGATCGAGACTGCCGATGATCAGCGGCGCATCGGACACCGTATTGCCGCGCAGCATGTAGCGCAGCGTCGGCCAGTTGGCGTAAGTGGCCGCCCGGCAGCGCCAGCGGAACAGCTTCTGGTTATCGCCGGTCATGCTCCAGTGAATGTCGTCGCCGCGCGGTGCTTCGGCAAAACCCAGCGCAAAGCGGTGCGGAATATAGGTAAAACCTTCCACGGCCAGCGGGCCGCCCGGCAGGCTTTGCAGGCCAAACTCGATCATATTCAGGGAATTGAAAACTTCGTGGATGCGCACTTTCAGGCGGGAATAGACGTCGTTACCGGTTTCGCTGCACAGCTCAAACGGCAGTTTGGCGTAACCGGCGTAGGGGTGATCCTGACGCATATCGCGGCGATGGCCGCTGCCGCGCACCATCGGGCCGACGTTGCTGAAATCACGCGCCACCTGCGGATCCAGAATGCCGACGCCGACGCTGCGCTGTTCGGTATTCGGCGTGCTGAGCAGAATATCCACCAGCTCGTTGAGATCACGGCGCATGCTGCCCGCCAGCGCAATGGTAGCGATCATGTCGTCTTTTAAAATGTCGCGACGCATGCCGCCAATCAGGTTCATGCCGTAGGTTTTCCGTGCGCCGGTGAGGATTTCCGCCATCTTCATGGACTGCTCGCGCACGCGGAAGAACTGCATAAAGCCGGAGTCAAAACCGACGAAATGACAGGCCAGACCGAGGTTCAGCAGATGGCTGTGCAGGCGTTCCACTTCCAGCAGAATCGAGCGGATCATCTGCGCCCGTTCCGGCACGACGATCCCCATCGCATTTTCCACCGACGAGGTGTAGGCGACGCTGTGCGTAAAGCCGCAAATGCCGCAAACGCGGTCTGACAGGAACGTCACTTCGTTGTAACCCATGCGGGTTTCGGCCAGTTTTTCCATGCCGCGATGCACGTAAAACAGGCGGTAATCGGCATCGATAATGTCTTCGCCATCGACGAACAGACGAAAATGTCCGGGTTCGTCAGAGGTGACGTGCAGCGGGCCGATCGGCACAATTTTGCTGCCTTCTTTGGCCTCAGAAATAAACGGATAGGTTTCTTCATCTGTGGTCGGCGCAGGCCGCTGGCGGTAATCCATGGCGTCTTTGCGCAGCGGATATAAATCGTCAGGCCAGTCATCGGGCAGCACCAGGCGGCGCTCATCCGGCAAACCCACCGGACGCAGGCCGTACATGTCGCGCACTTCGCGCTCGCCCCAGACGGCTGCCGGTACGCGGGGCGTTACGGAAGGAAATTCCAGCGAGACGGGATCCACTTCGGCGCGCACGGTGATCCAGCATTTCACGCCCTGTTCCATCGACAGCACGTAGTACAGCGCATAGTTGCCGCACAGCGTGCGCTCGTCATTGCCGAATAAAACCGAAAGCCATCCGCCCTGCTGGTAATACAACCACTCGACCACTTCCGGCAGGGCATTGAGTTTGATGGTCACGGTGGCCTGCGTATCGGTCTGCCATTCGCTGCCTAAAATTGCCGAAGGAAACTGCTTCGCCAGCGCCGCCAGATAATGCTTACCCACCGGATTTTGGTTTAACGCGGTATTGAAATCACTCATTACAAAGCCTCTTCCCGCCGCAGCGGGACACGAAAAATGTCAGGTCAGCCTGCGACCAGCCAGGACACCAGCGCCAGAAACGCCAGCCCGAAGCCCGCCCAGGTGGTGCGGGAGGTTTTAAGAAAGCGCAGACGGGCGACGCTGTTTTCAATCAGTGCCACCAGAAAAACGGCAACCAGCAGTTTCAGCAGGCAGACGATCACCGCCATCAGCAACGTCACTGGCGTGAGGTGTTCTGCCAGACCGAACGGGAAAAACAGACCGAGAAACAGTTGCAACACCACCAGCTGCTTCAGACTGATCCCCAGTTTCAGTACGCCGAGCGCCGCGCCGGAGTATTCGGTGAGCGGGCCTTCCTGCAATTCCTGCTCGGCTTCGGCCATATCAAACGGCAGCTTGCCCATTTCGATATAGGTGGCAAAAGCGCAGGCCAGCGCGGCCAGAATCAGCGTTAACGAAGACGACACCGGCCAGTGCAGCACGCGGGCAGCAATCGCGCCGAGTGACGTGGAACCGGCCACCAGCGCCGCGACCCACAGGCCGAGCAGCAGAATCGGCTCGACCAGCACGCCGAGTACCGCCTCGCGGCTGGCACCCATGCCGGTGAACGGGCTGCCGGTATCCAGCCCGGCGATGGCGAACACGAAGCGCACGATGGCGAAAAGATAAATGACGGTGATCAGATCGCCCGCCGCTCCCAGCGGTGATGCCAGCGTCACCGCTGGCAGGGCGGTGGCGATGACCAGCAATCCGCCGGTCAGCAGATACGGCATACTGCGAAACGCCGCGCCCGATGCCGCCGGTGCCACGCTCTGGCGTGTCAGTAATTTGGCGATATCGCGATATTCCTGTAACACGCCCGGCCCTTGCCGGTTGTGCATCCGGGCGCGCATCACGCGGCTGAAACCGGCAAACAGCGGCGCGACAGCCAGCAGGGCCACCGCCTGGATCAGCGCCAGCGGCCACAGGGCGGTGTTTAACAAAACGGGAAAATTCATCTTCAGTTCCTCAGGCAAAAGCCACAACCAGCAACACGGCCAGTTCGATGAAAGCCAGGCGACGGCAGAACGCCCCGAGCCAGCCCCGGTGCAGGGCAGCCACCAGCGCGGCAGGCGTGGCGCGCAGGCGCAGGCGATACAACGGCGCAAACATCACGCGCAGCGGCTGGGCAAAACCGGTGGCGGTGACCACCATCTCAGCGGAATGCCCGTAACCGCACGCCCAGGCGTCGCCGCGCACACGGTTCGGCAGACGCGCTCCGCGTAACAGGCTGGCAATCAGCCACGGCAGTAACGGCATCGCCAGAAGCAGCAGGGCAATCATCGGGGCACAGACGGCGGAGGTGCCGGACACCGCCGCACCGTTTCGGGCAAACGGCATGAGCGGCGTATTCAGCACGGAAGCGGCCACGCCGGAAAAGTGCGGAATGATCCACGGGGAGGCGACGCCAGACAGAATGCACAGCAGCGCCGGTAAGAGACTGCCGAGCGTCATCGCCAGCGGGGCGGGTGTGGCATCCGCCGCCGCCTGACTGCGCGGTGCGCCAAGGAAGGTGACGCCGAAAACTTTGGCAATACACATCAGCGCCAGTGCCCCGGTCAGCGCCAGACCGACCGCCAGCAGCGGCCCGAGCAGACGCGCGATAAACACCTTGCTGGCGCTCAGCTGGAACAGCGACTGATACAGCAGCCATTCGCTGGCAAAGCCGTTGAGCGGCGGCAGTGCCGCCATCGACATCAGGGCAATCAGCACGGCCACGGCGGTCCACGGCATCAGCCGCGCAATACCGCCGAGTTTTTCCATATCCCTGATGCCGGTCTGCATTTCGATTTCACCGGCACCGAGGAACAGCGCGGTTTTGAACAGGCCGTGATTGAACAGATGGAACAGCCCGGCCAGCAGCGCAAGCGACGCCAGCACCGGCAGATCCAGCGCCACGCCCACCATCGCGCCCCCCACGCCGAGCAGGATAATCCCGACGTTTTCCAGCGTGTGATAAGCCAGCAGACGGCGGAGATCATGTTCCATCAGCGCGTACAGCCCGCCAATAAATGCGGTCAGGATCGCCAGAAGCAACACCATCAGGCCCCACCAGAGTGGCGGTGCGCCCAGCAGATCCAGACCGACTTTTACGATGCCGATAATGCCGATTTTCATCAGCGCGGCGGAGAACAGCGCGGCGGCGTGAGCGGGCGCGCTGGAATGTGACTGCGGCACCCAGGCGTGCAGCGGGATAATCCCGGCGTACAGCCCGAAACCCGCCAGCGCCAGCAGGAACGCCGCCGATTTAATGCCCGGCGTCAACGTTGCCTGGCGCAGCACCTCAAAATTGACGCTGCCGCTGGTGTGATGCAGCAGGGCAAAGGCCAGGATCAGGCACAGCGTGCCGAGGCGGCCCGAGAGAAACTGATTCAGACCGGCGCGACGGCTTTTCACATCGTCGCTCTGTACGATCAGGAAATAGGCGCACAGCGCCGCCAGCTCCATCATCAGAATCAGCTGAACGGCATTGGCAGACACTGACGCGGCGGCCAGTGCGGCCAGCAGCAGATTGCATAACAGCCCGGTGCGTGCGCGCGTGCGTGAATTCACCGCGTTGAGCCATGCGCAGGCATACAGGCTGCAAAACAGCGCCGGAACGGACATCGCCAGCAGCAGCAGGCCGTTCAGCGCGCTGAACTCCGCCGCGAAATGCAGCAGCGGCAGCGTGATCGCCTGCGCAGGGCCGCCGTGCACTATCTGCAACGCCGCCGTCATGGCGGCGAGGGAGGCCAGCATGCCACCGAGGCCGGAAATCAGGCTGCTCAGGCGTGCAAAAATGGCCACCAGCCAACTCAGGACACCGCTCAGTAACCAGAGCATCAGCGCCAGCGCCAGCAGGGACGCCGGAGTCAAAGCCAATAAAGACGTCATGATTTTGTCTCCGCGTCAGGTGCGGTGAAGGTGGTTAAATCGACCGGGAGATCGGCGGGGAAAACGGTCATGGCGTTCAGGCGTTTTTGCTGGCTGGCGCGGGCGGACAGACCGGCGGTCACCAGCGTGATCGCCTGCGTCGGGCAGGAGGTGATGCACGCCGGGCCTTGCGGGCTGAAGCTGCACAAATCGCATTTCACCGCCACGGCACGAATGCCGGGAACGCAGTCAAGAAACGGGCTGACCGCACGGGGTGCGCGCGGGGCGGGCTGTGCTTTCCATGTGTTGCAGTCGCGCGGAATGTCCACGGGCGTACTGCCGGAAAAGGTGATCGCGCCAAACGGACAGGCGATACCGCACAGTTTGCAGCTGACGCACACACTTTCATTCAGATGAATGGCGTCATTTTCGCGGGTGATGGCATTCACCGGGCACACCTGCGCGCAGGGGGCATCTTCACACTGGTGACACATGACCGGCGCGGAATCCAGACGGTTACGCATCACCTGCAAACGGGGAGCAGACTGTAAGCCGTGGCGCTGATGTTCCTGCGAGCAGCTGGCCATACAGGTATTGCAGCCGATACAACGTTTCGGGTCGGCTATCACATATTGATTCATGGCCGTTTTAACGCTCATGACCTCTCCTTTCTATTTCGTCAAAGATGACGAAATCGGCACTAAAAATGACATTTCGACACTTATGTCGGAATTAATCCCATTAAAGAAACGGCAGTTCAGCGAGGGGGTATTTATTTTCGCCATGCCGTGAAAATGAATTCCGCAGGATTATTTTTCCTGAATCAGCAATTTTTCTAATTGCGGCAAAACGGCCTGATTGTTATGCAGGGAATCGAACAGGCACTGATAAATAGCGGAAATCTTATTCAGGTAATGTTCCTGTACCGCATGTTTGTCACGGATATCCACCACATCGTCGAGATGGCCGTCTTCGCTCAGTCTGGCGTGGGCAAACGCTTTAAATTCCGGTTCTTCGCTGGCCGGTGCCATGTTCAGGCTGTAAATCACGTCCTGACTGTAAAAGTCATCGCTCAGATGAATGCTGACCGAGAAATGGTTAAACAGCGTGAAGCGAATGTCCTGCTCTTCGCTACAGGTAAACTCATGATTTATTTTCTTATTTGTTGTGGTGATCGCCTGAATCAGGCTGTTCTGATAGGTGTGCCAGTGTGATTTCAGCTGATTATTTTTGCTGGCAATGTAATCCGCTTTAGTGGTCAGTTCGCTGAGAGTGCTCATGGTGGTTACCCGTTGTTGAGTTCTGTAAGGGTGCCATTTCGAAATGTCAGATGACGACGAAAATACGGCGCATAGGGCTGTATTGGCATAAAGCGTGCCAGTTGCGGAATTTTTCTTTTAACTGCTTTAAATTCAGGTTGTTGGATATTTTTCGTATTAACAGGGATGCGGAAGGGAAAATAAATGACATGTCGATGACACCTTATTTCGACATATATGACGGGGGCGGCCCGCTGCCTGACAGACCGGCGGAAATATTTCCTTATCAGCTCATGAATACACTCTGGCATTAATATTGCAGCGCACTGTCATCATTTTTAAAAGAGCGGACGCGATGCACGAAATAACCCTGTGCCAGAATGCCGTCGAATTAATGCAGCAATTTGCCCGGCAAAATAATGCCCGCCGGATCACCGCCGTGTGGATGGAAGTGGGGGCATTTTCCTGCGTCGAGCCTGACGCGCTGACATTCTGTTTTGAACTGGCCTGCCGCGAAACGCTGGCCGAAGGCTGCGAGCTGCATCTCGCGACGCCTGCAGCAGAGTGCTGGTGCCACGATTGTCAGCTCGACATCCGCCTGCTCAGCCCCGGCGTACTGCTTTGCCCGCAGTGCGGCGGCCGTCATGTCCGCGTTGTTGCTGACGACGGCATGAAATTAAAACGTATTGAAATCGAATAACGGGCGCGTTTTGCCCCGGGAGAAAATTATGTGCAGTACCTGCGGTTGTGCCAGTGGCGAACTTCGGATTGAAGGCGTCAGCAGTGAACATCTCCATCAACATTCCCATCAGCACCCTCACGACGCGTCGCCACACTTCCACTCTCATGATGATCATTCCCACGGCATGCCGTTTGCGCCGCGCCGCCTGATTGATATCGAAATGGACGTGCTGGCGAAGAATAATCACATTGCGGCGCATAACCGCGAGCACTTTGCCAGTGCGTCGATCCTGGCGCTGAATCTGGTGTCCAGCCCCGGATCCGGCAAAACGACGTTGCTGACCAGCACGCTGACCCGTCTGGCATCGCAGGTGAGCTGCGCGGTGGTGGAAGGCGATCAGCAAACCACCAATGATGCTGACCGCATTCGCGCCACCGGGGTGCCGGCGATTCAGGTGAATACCGGTAAAGGCTGCCATCTCGACGCGCAAATGGTGCACGACGCGGTACACCAGCTGGCACCTGAAAACGGCAGCCTGCTGTTTATCGAAAACGTCGGGAATCTGGTGTGCCCCGCCAGTTTCGATCTCGGCGAGCGTCATAAAGTGGCGGTGCTTTCTGTCACCGAAGGCGAAGACAAACCGCTGAAATATCCGCATATGTTTGCCGCTTCCCGGCTGATGATCCTCAATAAAATAGATCTGCTGCCTTACGTGACGTTTGACGTTGAGGTTTGCATTGCCAATGCGCGCCAGGTGAACCCGGACATTGAGGTGATTCAGCTCTCCGCGACCACCGGTGAGGGGATGGCGCGTTGGCTGGCGTGGCTGGAGCAACAGCGATGTGCATAGGCATTCCGGGGCAAATCGTTGCCCTGCACGATCAGCAACCCGACCACGCCTGGGCGCAGGTGTGCGGAATGCGCCGCGAGGTGAATATCGCGCTGGTCGGCGGTGAGAACCGGCAGGCGCTGATCGGCTGCTGGGTATTGATCCACGTCGGTTTCGCGCTGAGCAAACTCGACGAACAGGAGGCGCAGGAAACGCTGGCGGCGCTGCACGCCATGGAGGAAGTGGAAGCCGACGTCGCGCTGTTCCTCGGCAGAGAGGAGGTCAGATAATGCGATTTGTCGATGAATTCCGCGATCCTAAACTTGCCAAAACGCTGATCGAACGGCTGCATCAGCGGGCGGCGCAACTGCCTTACAGCGCCGCAAAACCGATGCAGATTATGGAAGTCTGCGGCGGCCACACCCACGCTATTTTCAAATTCGGGCTGGATAAACTGCTGCCACCGCAGCTTGAGTTTATCCACGGGCCGGGGTGTCCGGTCTGCGTATTGCCGATGGGGCGCATCGACGCCTGCTGTGAAATCGCCGCGCACCCTGAAGTTATTTTCTGCACCTTCGGCGATGCGCTGCGCGTGCCGGGTAAACAGGGTTCGCTGTTACAGGCCCGCGAACGCGGCGCAGACGTGCGCGTGGTCTATTCGCCGCTCGATGCCCTGAAACTGGCGCGGGAAAACCCGGCGCGTCAGGTGGTGTTTTTCGCCCTTGGTTTTGAAACCACGCTGCCGGTGACCGCCGTAACGCTGCAACAGGCGCGGCGTGAAGGTCTGATGAACTTCAGCGTGTTCTGCCAGCACATCAGCCTGATCCCCACCTTGCGCAGCCTGCTGCAACAAGACGACGTGCGCATCGATGCGTTCCTCGCGCCCGGCCACGTCAGCATGGTGATCGGCACGGCGCCGTATCACTTTATCAATACGCAATTTGGTAAACCGCTGGTGATCAGCGGATTTGAACCGCTGGATATGCTGCAAAGCGTTCTGATGCTGGTGGAACAAGTTTGCGAGGCATCGTGTAAAACTGAAAACCAGTACCGCCGCGTGGTGCCGGAAGAGGGTAACCTGCTGGCACAGGACGCCATGCGCGAGGTGTTTGTGCTGTCGGGCAGCAGCGAATGGCGCGGTCTGGGGCTGATAGAAAATTCCGGTATTTCGCTGACGGCAGGCTACGCGGCATTCGATGCCGAGCGGCGCTTTAACCCGCAGGCGCAGTCGGTCGCCGACGATCCGCGTGCACGCTGCGGCGAAGTGCTGACCGGACGCTGCAAGCCGCATCAGTGCCCGCTGTTTGGCACCGGTTGCACGCCGCATAACGCATTCGGTGCGCTGATGGTGTCGTCTGAAGGGGCCTGCGCCGCGTGGTATCAGTACCGGCATCAGGAAACGCAACGCGTGCAGACGCATCAACGACAGAAGGTGGCAGGATGAGTAACCGTAATGACGTGGTGACCATGGCGCACGGCAGCGGCGGACGGGCGATGCAGCAGATGATCGAACGGACGTTTCGCGCCGCATTTGATAACCCCTGGCTTAACGAATGTGAAGACGGCGCGCGGCTGAACCTGGCCGATCTCACCCGTCAGGGCGACCGGCTGGCATTCACCACTGACAGCTACGTTATCGACCCGATTTTCTTTCCCGGCGGCAACATTGGCAAGCTGGCGGTGTGCGGCACGGCGAACGATCTGGCCGTCAGCGGCGCAACACCGGCTTATCTCTCCTGCGGATTCATTCTCGAAGAGGGGTTGCCGCTTGCGGATTTGCAGAAAATCGTCGGCGCAATGGCGAAGACCGCCCGCGATGCGGGCATTGCCATCGTGACCGGCGACACCAAAGTGGTGCAGCGCGGCGCGGCGGACAAAATCTTTATCAATACCGCCGGGATTGGCGTGATCCCCACCTCAGTGAAGTGGGCGGCGAAAACCCTCGAGGCCGGAGACAAAGTGATTGTCAGCGGCACGCTCGGCGATCACGGTGCGGCGATCCTGAATCTGCGGGAACAGCTCGGTATGGATCTCGGGGTGGAAAGTGACTGCGCGGTGCTGGCCCCGATGATTGCGCCGCTGCGTGCGCTGGCCGGTGTCCACGCACTGCGGGATGCCACCCGCGGCGGGGTCAATGCCATTTTGCATGAGTTTTGCGAGGCCAGCGGTTTCGGGATCTGCATCGACGAAGATGCCCTGCCGGTGAAACCGGCGGTGCGCGGTATTTGCGAGCTGCTGGGGCTGGAGCCGCTAAATTTTGCCAACGAAGGCAAACTGGTGCTGGTGGTGTCCCCGCAGGTGGAAAAGGCGGTGCTGGAGATCCTGCACAGCCATCCTCTGGGCATCGATGCCCGGAGCATTGGCGAGGTGACGGAACATCCGCAGGTCTGTTTACGGGGTGCGCTGGGCGTCGTCCGCCAGCTGATGTTGCCCCATGCGGAGCCGTTACCCCGCATTTGTTGATCTCGGCAGGGAGTGGCCTGCCATGAAAGGGGTAGACTTTTGGTCTGCCCCTTCGGAGAAATTTTTGCAACCCAGTTATGCAACTGAAAGAACAGGTATCCAGAGCTAACGCTATGCAGAGTGCAACAATGAGCATCACAAAACATAAAGGGTTACTGGAACTGACGCGCACGCTGTTGCTGCAACAGACCATGGTCTCACTGCTGGAAACCCTGACGCAGGTGGTTCAGAGTGCCGGTATCGCCGAAGCGGTGACGCTGGTGCTGTTTGACAGCAACAGCGATCGCGTCAGTTTTTACGGTATCGATCCGCACCATCAGCCGGTCAGTTATGAAGATGAAACCCTGTTAGCCACCGGGCCGGTGCACGGCCTGCTGAACAACCCTAAAACGCAGGTGTGGCGCAGCGAAGCGCTGAACCTGCGCTATCCGCAACTGGCTGCGCTGAATCTCTATCCGCCGTTTACCGATTATTGTCTGGTGCCGCTGCTGGCCTCAACCGGCCTGCTCGGCGGCTGCGAGTTTACCCGCCAGCACGATCGTCCGTTCAGCGAGGAAGACAACGCGGGTCTGCATGAACTCTGTATGCTGGCCGCCATCGCCGTCGAACAGATCCGGTTGCGTGAAAATGCACAGTTTCAGCACTCCCTGCTGCGTCATGAACGTGACGATTTTCGCATTCTGGTGGATATCACCAACGCGGTGCTGTCCAAGCTGGATCTCGATGAACTGACCGGCGAAATCGCCAAAACCATCCACCATTTCTTTCACATCAACGCCATCAGCATAGTGTTATGCGATGCCGAAAAAGAGACGGAACCGGCCAGCGTCTATGCCACGCATTACGTGCAGGCGCACGTGGCGGAACGTGAACAATCACGGATGGCGCTGGAGGGCACCCTTGAACAGCAGGTGATGAAAAGCGGCGAGATGCTGCTGACTAACGTGCGGCCAGACGCAGAGCGGGAAAGCGAAGAAAGCACGCTGTTCCATTTGCTATGGCGGGAGCAGACCAAAACGCTGTGTATTCTGCCGCTGCGTTTCGGCCATAAAACGCTGGGCGTACTGAAACTGGCGCAGTGCCAGCCGGACAATTTTAATTCTGCAAATCTGCGTCTGCTGCAACAAATAGCAGAACGTATCGCCATCGCGGTAGACAACGCGCTGGCCTATCAGGAAATCAAAAGCCTGAAAGAAAAACTGCAGCACGAAAATCTGTATCTCACCGAGCAGATCAACAGCAATAACCCGGATTTCAGCGATATTGTCGGGCGCAGTTCGAGTATGTCAGCGGTGCTGAAACAGGTGGAAATCGTCGCGAAAAGTGACTGCTCGGTGCTTATCCTCGGTGAAACCGGCACCGGTAAAGAGCTTATCGCCAGAGCGATTCACAATCTCGGCGATCGCCGTGATCAGCGTATGGTGAAAATGAACTGTGCGGCCATGCCCGCCGGGCTGATGGAAAGTGATTTATTCGGCCATGAAAAAGGCTCTTTTACCGGCGCGACCGCACAACGGATGGGGCGCTTCGAACTGGCGGATAAAGGTACGCTGTTTCTGGATGAGGTCGGAGAAATCCCTCTCGAGCTGCAACCTAAACTTTTGCGCATCCTCCAGGAACAGGAGTTTGAACGGGTAGGCGGTAACAAACTGATTTCGGTCAACGTGCGGATGATCGCCGCCACCAACCGGGATTTGCAGCAGATGGTGGCTGACAAAGAATTTCGCAGCGATCTGTTTTACCGGCTGAACGTTTTTCCGATCATTATTCCGCCGCTGCGCGAGCGCCCGGAAGATATTCCGCAACTGGTGAAATTCCTCACTTATAAAATCGCTAAACGCATGAAACGCACCATCGACAGTATTCCGGCGGAAACCTTGCGCCTGCTGAGCCGTATGCCGTGGCCGGGTAATGTGCGTGAGCTGGAAAATGTCATTGAACGCGCGGTGCTGCTGACGCGCGGCACGGTGTTAGATCTGCAACTTCCCGAGCTGAATTACCCGCTGACCACCTTGCCCGTGGTCGCGCCACAGGTGAAGACGGACGCGGTGGCGCAACTCAGCGATCAGGATGAACGTGAACGTATCCTGGCCGTGCTGAAAGAAACCAATGGCGTGGTGGCCGGGCCGCGTGGTGCCGCACAGCGCCTCGGGCTAAAGCGCACCACGTTATTATCACGGATGAAAAAACTGGGTATTGCCGCCAGATAATAAATATCCTAATCATGTAAATACCGATAAAAAACCCTGACTGCGCCTCAGGGTTTTTTATTTTAAATCCACGGGTTAATTATTTGTACGTCCTGTGAGCCGCCACCGGACGCCAACTGCTTTATCAGAAAATCCTCAGGGTTCAGTATTAACTCTGTCGGCAACGCTTCGTGAATAAATATTATCGAGCGCAGCGAAACCGGCAAATTAATTAATTTGAATCTTTTGAATTTTATAATGATGAGGTGGTTTATGAGTAACGTAATCGAAAAAGGCTTACAGGAACAGGCGGCGAAAAAACCGAGTATCTGGACCCGTGCCGACGCCCTGAAAGTGAATGAAAATGACCCGACCACAACGCAACCACGCGTCAGCGGTGACTTCCCGGTCATGAGTGATGAGGTCTTTATCTGGGACACCATGCCGCTGCGTGACATTGACGGTAACGTGCTGTCGGTCGATGGCTGGTCAGTCATCTTTACCCTGACGGCAGACCGTCAGCCCCATGATCCGGCAAATATTGATGCCAATGGCAATTATGATATTACCCTCGACTGGAATAACCGACATGGCCGCGCCAAAATCTGCTACTGGTATTCCGCAACCGGAAAAGACTGGGTATTTGGTGGCCGCGTAATGGCTGAAGGTGTTTCTCCTACAGTGCGCGAATGGGCGGGTTCACCGGTATTATTAAATAATAAAGGGGAAGTGGATTTATATTATACGGCGGTCACACCGGGTGCGACGATTGTAAAAGTCCGCGGACGCGTGATCACCACTCAGCAGGGTGTTGAGGTGGCAGATTTTACTACGGTGAAACCGCTGTTTGACGCCGACGGGAAAATCTATCAGACCGAAACCCAAAACCCTTACTGGGGCTTTCGCGACCCGTTCCCGTTCCGCGACCCGAAAAGCGGCAAGCTGTATATGTTGTTTGAAGGGAATGTGGCGGGCGATCGCGGTTCCCACGTGGTCGGGCCGGATGAAATCGGTGATGTGCCGCCGGGCTATGAAGACGTGGGCAATTCACGCTATCAGACGGCGTGCATCGGTATCGCGCAAGCGGCAGATGAAAACGGCGACAGCTGGACATTGCTGCCCCCGTTGCTGACGGCGGTCGGGGTAAACGATCAGACAGAACGCCCGCACTTTGTGTTCCAGGACGGGAAATATTACCTGTTCACCATCAGCCATAAATTCACCTATGGCGAAGGGGTGACCGGTCCGGACGGGGTTTACGGTTTTGTCAGTGACGCACTGTTCGGCCCGTATGTGCCGCTGAACGGCTCCGGCCTGGTGCTGGGTAACCCGCCTTCACAGCCTTACCAGACCTATTCCCACTATGTGATGCCTAACGGTCTGGTCACGTCGTTTATCGACAGTGTCCCGGTCGACAAAGCCACCACCGGTCTGGATTACCGCATCGGCGGCACGGAAGCGCCGACCGTGAAAATCAAGCTCAAAGGCGAACAGACGTTTGTGGTCGGTGAGTACGATTACGGTTACATCCCGCCAATGGCTGATGTGATTCTGCAGGCATAATTTTACGCTGACTGTATCTCAGGCTGCCTTCGGGCAGCCTTTTCTGCGTGGCTGCGGTTATTTTCCTGCCAGCTGAAACATCTCTCCGTGGCTGAATGACCAGTCTTCCGGCTGGGTAAAAGTTACCACCACCATCACATCTGCCGCAGAAATGCCCAGCGCGGCATGTAATTTATCGGCCAGATGACGGAACAGCTGCTGTTTCTGATAACCGTTGCGCGGTTTGCCTGCGGTGATGTGAAACAGCAAAAAATCGTCCGAGCGCCGGTCATTTTCTCCGGCTAAATAGGTCGGGTTGATCACCCGCTGGCCGCGGCTGGCGGGTTCGAATAGCTGAAAACAATCCTCTTTGGGGACAGAGAAATGATCGACCAGGGTCTCCTGTAAAATGGCAGAAATGGCGTCCTGCCAGGCATCGGCACGGTGAGCGGGTAAAGAAATTCGGCTGAAAGGCATTGTCAGATCCTCCGGTTACTGATCGTTGAGAGCGGCGAAGCGGGTCAGGGCTGACGCGGCGGCGGGCCATCCGGCATAAAACGCCAGATGGGTGATCACTTCTGCCAGCTCGGCGTGGCCGACACCGTTTTTAACGGCCAGATCCAGATGGAAGGGCAGTTGTTCACTGCGGTTCAGGGCAATCAGCGCGGCCACGGTGATCAGGCTGCGGTCACGCGGGGAAAGTTCGTCTCTGTGCCAGAGATCGCCAAACAGGACCTGTTCGGTCAGTTCTGCCAGTTTTGGCGTCAGGCGCGCCATGTTTTCAGGCGGGCGCAGGGAAGGGGGCGTTGTGCTCATATCAGGCTCCGTGTTTGTCGGTGTGAAAAGGAGCATAAGGCGTTATGATTATCCTGAATATCGAAAATATCAGCAGCATTACTTCATAAATACGGGATGGTTAGCGTGTCAAAAAGGCCAGTGACTTTTGATTCAGAGGCGTTGCGCAGTTTTGTGACCGGCATTGAGCTGGGAAGTTTTGTGCTGGCCGCCGACCGGCTGGGGCGTTCGACCTCCGCCGTCAGCGCGCAGCTGAAAAAGCTGGAGCAACAGGCGGGGACGGATCTGGTGCAGAAATCCGGACGACACCTGATTTTGACCGAACGCGGCGAAGTGATGCTGAGCTATGCGCGACGGATCCTCAGCCTGAACGACGACGCCAGCGCGGCGCTGCGGGCGGGCGTGCCGGGTGGCAGCCTCAGCGTGGGCATGCAGGAAGATTTCGGCGAAATCCTGTTACCGGCCATTCTCGGGCAATTTACCCGCACGCATCCGCAGGTGCAGATTTCGGCCAGCATTACCCGTAACCGGCAGTTGCTTGAGGGGATCCGGCACAATGAGTTCGATCTGGCGCTGTGCTGGCAGGCCGAAGAGACGCTGCTTTTCCCGTCGAGCCAGTCGCTGGGGCGGGTGCCTTTGCGCTGGATTGGCACGGCGAATTTCCCCGTCAGCGAAATGTTGGCCTCCGGTGAACCGCTGCCGCTGCTGGTGTTTGAAGCGCCATGCCTGATGCGCAGTGCGGCAACCGCGGCGCTGGATCGCGCCGGAATTCCCTGGCGGATCGCCTTTACCAGCCGCAGTCTGAGCGGAATTTGGGCGGCAACCTCGGCGGGGCTGGGGGTGACGTTGCGTACCGGTTTCGGTCTGCCTGCGTCGTTACATTGCCTGAGCGAACTGCCTGCGGCGGGGGATGTGGGCATCAGCCTCCATCAGAGCGAGACGCTGCCCGGCGAGGCGGCGAGGCACCTGAAAGAGGCGATTATCGCTTTCTTTGCGCACGCGGGCTGAGCCGCGCGGATCACTTTTTCGCTGGCTGCTGGCGGTAATGTTCCAGACGCTCGCGAAAATAGGCGCGCAGATGTTCCGGCTGCTCCATTTCCACTTCATCGGCATTCACCGGCAGATTATTACGCTCGCGCACCGCGACAGTTCCGGCCGCGAGCCCGGCACTCACTTTGTCCATTTCTTCTTTACTGAGCCCTGCGAGTGATGTGTTCATGGTGTCTCCTTTAACTGAATGGTTACGTTGTCCCGCACTGTCTTTATTCTGCTGCCGTTCCGGCCAGGGTTTTCAGCATGCCGTCAGCGCAATACTTCTCCAGCAATGCCAGATCGGTTTCCTGATGCGCTGAGGAAAGAAAGCGGGCAATGGCGTCGTGGTCGTCTTCTCCCCAGATAAAGATTTTGTCGGGATGATAAAAAGCATGATCTTTTATCGAGGCATTATTGGTTATCAGCTTTTTGTTGAATGCCATCGCTTCGAGCGCGCGCAGCGTTAATCCGCGTTGGCCGGGCTTATTGATTTCGAGCACGACGGTGGAACCTTTGAGTTTTTCAATATTTTGCTGATAACTGAGTTTTTGATTGATGCAGAAGGCCGGATAATGGGGGTTTTCCGCATCACCGCCCACCAGATAAAAATCCGGCTGGCACTGATTTTCCTGCAACAACGGCGCCAGTTGGTTAATCAGGTTGGCCCGGTCATCATCATAGCCACCGACATAAAAGCATGAGTGCGCAGACGGGGCGTTGGCCGGTTCAGCCCGCCACGCCGCGATGTCGTTGCGGGTGAAGGGTAAAAACTGATCGACATAGGCAAGTTGATATTTCAGGCAATCTTCCGGGTCGAAACTGTAGATAACGTCAAAAACAGGTTTCACTCTGTCCAGATAGTTTTCATTGTCGGAAAGCAATTTCAGGCGGCGGCGCTTAGAGGTCAGTGCCGACACGGCGTCACGCAAAACGAGGATCTTTTTACAACGCAGCGGCGCAATCAGATCCAGCAACAGGAACGCGCTGTAACCATTGCAAATGATCACATCGTTATCAGCGACATGCCGAAATTTTATCGCACTTTGCCATCTGGCATGGCAGCGCCTGAGCGTGTTTCCAGGCAGGAGATTTTGCACAGACTTGAAATGCTGTTTGACGCGATAAATCTCACTGACGTTAAAGTCTTTTTTGAGGGCAGACGTCATCATCCTTTCGTATTCTGAGTTCCACTCAACGAAATGTATGTTGGCTGCTTTCCTTTGATGATTACCCATTACGCTCCCCTTTTTTACCCCGCAGTCTACCATTTCCGGTGCGCAAAGGGGGCGCGTAAGGCGCCCGGATTCGCCTGGTATTTCACAATTGGTTTACAAAATCGCCAGAATCAGGTCATTATTCAGGCTTCTTTTGCACTGAACGGAGCCTCAAGATGACGCGAATGACGGCCAAAGATTTTCCCCCTGAACTCCTCGAATACTTTGATTTCTACGTGCATGGCAAGATGACCAAACGGGAGTTTCTCGATCTCTCGGCGAAATTTGTGGTCGGCGGATTATCGGCAGCGGCGCTCACCACGCTGATGACACCGAATTATGCCTATGCCGAGCAGGTCGAATTCACCGATCCGGACATTGTGGCGGAATATATTCAGTATCCGTCGCCGCAGGGGCACGGCAGCGTGCGCGGGTATCTGGTGCGTCCGGCAAAAGCCACCGGCAAGGTGCCGGGCGTGGTGGTGGTGCATGAAAATCGCGGGCTGAATCCCTACATCGAAGACGTGGCGCGCCGCGTGGCGAAAGCCGGATACATCGCGCTGGCACCGGATGGCCTCAGCTCGGTGGGCGGTTATCCCGGTAACGATGAAAAGGGACGCGAGCTGCAAAAAGGCGTTGATCCGACCAAGCTGATGAATGATTTCTTCGCCGCCATCGAATTTCTGATGCACCACGATACGGCCACCGGCAAAGTCGGCATCACCGGTTTCTGTTACGGCGGCGGGGTGGCGAATGCCTCGGCGGTGGCCTATCCCGAACTGGCGGCGGCGGTGCCTTTTTACGGGCGTCAGCCGAAAGCAGAAGACGTGGCACGTATCAAAGCGCCGTTGCTGCTGCATTACGCCGAGCTGGATAAGCCGATCACCGAAGGCTGGCCCGCGTATGAAGCCGCGCTCAAAGCCAATAACAAGGTCTATGAAGGGTATGTCTATCCCGGCGTAAATCACGGGTTCCATAATGATTCGACGCCGCGTTATGACAAAGCGGCAGCGGATCTGGCGTGGGAAAGAACCCTGGCCTGGTTTAAAAAGTATCTTGATCCGCAGAAAGAAAGCGCCTGACAGCACGTGCGTAAAAGAAAAGGGCGGGATCGCAAAATCCCGCCCTTTTTTTACGTGTCAGACGCCGGTCAGGATTTCAGAACGCCGTCGAAATCTGATGCATCATGACGTTCTTCCAGCTGCTCATCGCCCCAGGTGCGGTTGACAATGCGCCCGCGTTTCACCGCCGGACGGCTGGCGACTTCTTCGGCCCAGCGCTGGAAGTGCTTGTAGGACTGAATGTCGAGGAACTCAGCAGACTCATACAGCCCGCCCTGCGCCAGACTGCCGTACCAGGTGAAAATGGCGATATCGGCAATGGTGTACTCTTCACCGGCAATAAAACGGTGCTCCGCCAGCTGGCGGTCTAACACGTCGAGCTGGCGTTTGGCTTCCATCGTAAAGCGGTTAATGGCGTATTCGATTTTGACCGGTGCGTAATGGTAGAAGTGGCCGAAACCGCCGCCCAGATACGGCGCGGAGCCTTGCAGCCAGAACAACCAGTTCAGGGTTTCGGTGCGTCCGGCGAGGTCTTTTGGCAGGAACTTGCCGAACTTCTCTGCCAGATACAGCAGGATGTTGCCGGATTCAAACACGCGGATCGGCGGGGTGGTGGAGTTATCCAGCAGCGCCGGGATTTTCGAGTTCGGGTTGACGTCTACAAAGCCGCTGGAGAACTGATCGCCTTCGTTGATGCGGATGATAAACGCATCGTACTCTGCGCCGCTGATGCCCAGCGCCAGTAACTCTTCCAGCAGAATAGTCACTTTCTGGCCGTTCGGCGTACCGAGGGAATAGAGCTGCAACGGATGCCTGCCGACCGGCAATGTTTTTTCATGAGTCGGGCCCGCTACCGGGCGGTTGATGTTCGAGAATTTACTGACTTCGTCTTTATTCCAGGTCCAGACTTTCGGTGGCTGATACTGTTCTGACATTGAAATCTCCGCATCTTTTTTTAGGTTAGGACAGAGAAGTCTAGCAGGAGATGAAAAAGCGCGACGCTGAGAATGTGCCCTGCCGGATGCAGGGCACGCACAAGGCTTAATCCTGCATTAATGCGCTGCGCCCGCCGTCCATGACGATGGTGGTACCGGCGATAAACCCGGCAGCCTGACTGGCCAAATACAGGCACAATTCGCCCACTTCTTCTGACGTACCGATGCGCCCGACCGGGTGTTTCCTGATGGTTTCCTCGCGGGAGGCTTCGCCGTCTTCATGGGCGTCAAACCACAGCTGGTTGCCCGCCGTATCAATAAAACCGGGTGCGATCCCTACCGTGCGGATCGCCGGGCCCCATTCGATGGTCAGGCTTTGCACCAGCGAAAGCAGGGCGCGTTTGGTGATGTTGTAGGGCGCGCAGCCGGGCATGGTGGAAAACGCGTGATTCGAGGTCATGATCAGGATCACGCCTTTGGATTTTTCCAGCAATGCGCGGCAGCATTTGGCGATATACCAGTGCGAACGCAGGTTGAGATCCAGATTGTGATGCCAGTCTTCCGGTTCGCAGTCGATGCCTTTGAAAACGTTTTTACCGGCATTCGACACCAGCACATCCAGCCGACCAAAGCGTGTTTCTACCTCTCTGATGAAATTCGCGATGGCGTCCGTTTTGGTGATATCGACGGAATAATAAAAGAATTGCTCCGGGAACTGCGCCTGCAATTTCATGGCGTGCGGGGCGTTATCCGCAGAAGAAAATGCGCAACCAATCACGATGTCACCGTGATGCAGGAAGGTGCGTGCGATGGCGTGACCGATGCCCTGACTGGCACCGGTGACGATCACAACGCGCGGGAATGTAAGCGTGGTAGTCATAAGAACTCCGCAACATTAAAGGGAAAAAGTGCTGATGAAGGTGTCGATCGACTGATGGTCTTCTGCCGTCAGTGTCCAGCCCGGATGGCGGCAGTAGTCGGTGGCGATGATCCCGCGTTTGTGCAAAATAGTTTTCTCCACCTGAATGATGTATTCACAGTGGGTCATCCAGCGGCGGATCCACGGTAAAAGCCGGGCGTGCAGTGCCCGCGCCTGATCGTGTTCGCCTGCCTGCCACAAACGGTAAATCTGCACGTAAATCTCGCTGAACGAACAGCCTGGCATCACGCCTTTGCCGCCCGCGCTGAGCATCTCCGGCATGTATAAACCGGCGTAACCGTTAAGCACGCTGGCCTGCGGCGCGCGTTGCAGAAACTCACGGGTGTAATCCACCGGCGGATTGCATTCGATTTTAAACACCGCGTGCGGGTAGCGTCTGGCCACCTCGCTGAGCTTCTCCGGCGTAATCGACAAACCGGTTTCACCTGGCGCGTACTGCACCATGACCGGGATCTCCACGGCTTCCAACACCGAGAAAATGTGGTGCGAAATCGCGGCGTTATCCGGTTGCAGGAAAAACGGCGGCAGCAGCATCAGGGCATCGGCACCGCGTTTCTGATAATCCCGCGCCCGTTTCACCGCCACTTCGGTGCTGTGATCGGTGACGGACAGGGCGCGGAAAATGCCGCTGCCGCTCAGCGTGGAAATAAACTGATCGGCGAGCCGCAGCCGTTCGCTGTCCTCGAGTTTGGGGAATTCGCTGGCAATACCAAACAGCGTCAGCCCCTGAATGCCGGTGTCGGCAAGGTGGCCAAGCAGGCGGTCAACGCTCGCGTAATCCGGTTCGCCCTGCGCGGTGAAAGGCAGCGCGGCAATCGGATTGACGCCGCAAATCTGTGAAGATGAATACATCATTACACCTCGTCACGGTCGGCTAAGACCGCGCCCTGTGCGGCCGGTAATGCCCAGCGGCGGTATAAACGCAGGAAGCCGCGTGGCACCTGTTTTTCGACCGGCACCCAGTGTTGGCGGCGCACGGCCAGTACGTCTGCGCTGACGTTAAGCGTCAGCTCGCGGGTCGGAATATTGATGGTGATGATGTCGCCGTTTTCGACCAGCGCCAGATCGCCGCCGTCGCTGGCCTCCGGCGAAATATGGCCGACAAACAGCCCGCGGTTGGAGCCGGAGAAGCGCCCGTCGGTGATCAGCGCGCAGCTGTCAGACAGCCCCATGCCTTCGAGGCATTTCATCGGCTTGTACATTTCCGGCATTCCCGGCCCGCCTTTCGGCCCTTCGTAACGCAGCACCAGCGCACTGCCCGGCGGGATGTCGCCGGAAAGAATGGCGTCCACCGATTCCTGTTCGCTGTTAAACACCACCGCCGGGCCGCTGAAGATCATCAGGTCTTCCGGCACGGCCGCCGGTTTCACCACGCAGCCGAGCGGCGAGAGATTGCCATGCAGCACCGCCACACCGGCTTCATTGCGCACCGGGATCGCCAGCGTATGAATGACTTCCGGGCGCGAAGTTTCAGGCTGCGTTTCCAGCCACTGGCGCTTGGTCTGGCCGCTGACGGTCAGTGCATCCAGATGCATCAGCGCGCTGATTTCTTTCTCGACCGCCGTCACGCCACCGGCTTCCCAGAAGTCGATCATGTCGTGCTCTGACGCCGGATACAGCGCGGCGACCAGCGGCACGTGATGGCTGAGTTTGTCGAAATCCGACAGCGGCAGATGGCCGTATTCGGCTTCGTAATGAATGGCCTGTAAATGCAGGATGGCGTTGGTGGAGCCGCCGGTCGCCAGCAGGTAAATCATGGCGTTGCGGATAGCGTCCGGCGTGATGATCTGGCGCGCATTCACGCCGCGTTTCACCAGATCTACCGCCGTCTGACCGGTGCGGAAGGCGCATTCCCGGCGCTGTGGCGAAATGGCGGGCAGGGTGCTGCTGCCGGGTAAACTCATGCCCATCACTTCGGCGATGCAGCACATGGTATTGGCGGTGCCGTACATGGTGCAGGAGCCGGGGCCGGGCTCGGCGATATCTTCGATGTGACGGAATTCTGCCTCGTCGATTTCACCGCGCTTTTTCCAGCCGATGGCTTCGGTCACGATGTTGCCGTCCCAGTCTTTGCCGTGATAGCGCGCCGGATACATCGGCCCGCCGTTGACCAGAATCGCCGGAATATCCAGACGTGCCGCCGCCATCAGCATGGCGGGCACGATTTTGTCGCACGAGCCGAGCATCACCATGCCGTCGAAACGGTGGGCGCGCATCATCACTTCGATGGAGCTTGCGATCACTTCGCGGGCGGCCAGAATGTAACGCATGCCCAGATGGCCTTCGGCGATGCCGTCGCACGGCGCAATGGTGCCAAATACCATGCCGACGCCACCGGCTTCGTCAATGCCTTTGAGGACTTCGGCGGTCAGCTCATTGAGGTTCACATGACCGGCGGTGGCGTTGGTGTAGCTGTTCACCACGGCGATCACCGGACGGCGCAGTTGCTCATCGGTATGCCCCATCGACTTGTACAGCGCGCGTTTCAGTGCGCCGTCGTCTCCGCTTAACACCGGGTTAAAGTGGTCACCACAGGTTCCACATCCGTTACTGCATCCGCTCATACACTGCCTCTTTTTAATGATGATTCAACGCCGCTTTCAGCCGCTGGTTCAGGGCTGCGACGGGGATTAACCAGCCGTGCTGGTAACAAAAATATCAATGGCGCACACAGCAGCAGGAAGGCGGCGAGAATATACAGGCCCATGTTGGTGCTGCCGGTGTTGTCTTTCAGCCAGCCGAGAACGGTCGGGCCGAAGAATCCGGCCAGGTTGCCGACCGAGTTGACCAGCGCGATACCGGCCGCCGCCGCGGTGCCGGAAAGCAGCGTGCCGGGCAGGCTGATGTAGGTGGGGATAAGCGCCAGCGTGCCGGACATGGCTAAGCAAATCCATGCCATCATCCATACCGTTGAGCCGCTGCAATAGGCGCTCAGGCTCAGGCCGACCGCACCGATAATGGCGGGAATGGCGATATGCCAGCGGCGTTCACGGCGTAAATCTGAGTGGCGGCTGTTCCACACCATAAACACGGCGCCGGACACGTAAGGCAGGGCGGCGAGCAGGCCGATGTGAAAATCATCGGTCACGCCGGAGGTTTTGATGATCGACGGCAGCCAGAAATTAATGCCGTAGTAACCGATGTTAAAGCTGAAGAAAATCAGCGCCAGCAGCCAGACGTAGCCATTTTTAAACATCATTTTCAGGCTTTGCGGCGGTTTACCGGCGTTGGCTATCAGGCTGCGCTGACGGTCTGTTTCCAGATCCTCAGCGACAATCTGTTTCTCTTGCGCACTTAACCAGCGGGCGGCGTTGACGTCGTTATCAAGATATTTCAGTACCACAAAAGCCAGCAGGAAAGAGGGGATCGCTTCCACCACAAACAGCCATTGCCAGTTGTGCAGGCCATCGACGCCCTCAAAGGTTTTCAAAATCAAACCGGACAGCGGGCTGCCAATGATGGTGGACAGCGGCGTGACCAAAATGAACAGGCCGAGCGTGCGTGCCGAGCGCCACGACGGAAACCACAGCGTGAGATAAAAGACGATACCGGGGAAGAAACCGGCTTCGGCCACGCCGAGCAGGAAGCGCAGCACATAGAATTGCATCGGCGTGGTCACAAAGATCATCGCCGCTGACAGCACCGCCCAGCTGATCATGATCCGCGCTATCCAGAAGCGCGGGCCGTAGCGTTGCATCATCAGGTTGCTCGGCAGTTCAAACAGGAAATAGCCGATGAAAAAGATACCGGCACCCAGCCCGTACACCGTGTCGCTGAAGTTCAGCGCATCCTGCATATGCAGTTTGGCAAAACCGATATTGACGCGATCCAGATAAGCGAAGAAGTAGCACAGAATTAAAAACGGGATCAGGCGACGGGTGATTTTGCTGTACACCGCGTCAGCTCTGTTTTCAGAATGAATAATCGCCATAGGTTCTGATCTCTTCATTTCCCCCGCCGTCAGGAAGGGGAAAACGGGGTTAGTAAAGAGAGCTGCCGATACTTCTCAGAGGCAGGCCGGACATCAGGTTTTTCTCGATATTTTCCAGCGAGATGTTTTTGGTTTCAGGCACGAAAAGCAGGGTGAGAATGATGCACAGGACGTTCAGCACGGCGTAGAGCCAGAAGGTGCCCGCGCTGCCCACCGAGTCGATAAGCGTCAGGAAGGTCGCGCCGATAATGGTGTTGGCGATCCAGTTCGCCATGGTGGAGCAGGTCACGCCGAAATCGCGCCCGGCCAGCGGCTGGATCTCTGAACACAACACCCAGATCAGCGGCCCGGCGCTCATGGCAAAACCGGTGATGAAAATCAGCAACAGGATGACGGCGGTGTATTGCTGCACCGGGCTGGTGATGCCGATGAAGAACATGTAACCCAGTAACGCCATGCAAATCGCCATCACGCTGAAACCGAGTTTGAGGATCGGCTTGCGTCCCCAGCGGTCCACCAGACCGATCGCAATGAACGTCGCCAGCACGTTGGTTAAACCGGCGATCACCGTGCCCCACATCTGCTGTTGGGTGGAGGCAAAACCGGCAATGGCAAAGATTTTCGGTGCGTAATACATGATGACGGTCATGCCGGTGAACTGCTGCATGAACTGCAATAACACGCCGAGGCAGGTGGAGCGGCGAAAATGACTGCTGGCACGAAACAGCTGCCAGCCGCGCTGGCTTACCTTCACGCTTTCGCGGATGGCGTCCAGCTCGGTGTGCGCTTCCCTTTCGCTGGAGCGCAACAGCAGCAACACTTTCTGCGCCAGCGCATGTTTGTTTTTCATCATCAGCCAGCGCGGGCTTTCCGGCAGGGTGAGAACCCCGGCAAACAGCACCAGCGCCGGAAAGGTGATGATGCCCAGCATCCAGCGCCAGTTGCCGCTTTGGCTGAAGGCCGTGTCGGAGAGAAACGCCACCAGGATCCCGATGGTGATCATCAGCTGATACATGGAAATCATGCTGCCACGGATATGTTCCGGCGCGATTTCAGACAGATACAGCGGTGCGACGAACGAGGCGACGCCGACCGCCGCGCCGAGCAGGAAACGCGAGACGATCAGAGTCTGCAAATCGGGGGCGAAGGCGCAACCGACCGACCCTGCGACAAAAAGCGCCGCGCCAATCAGCAGCGTTTTTTTACGTCCGATACGGGTACACATCGGGCCGCTGCACAGCGCGCCCAGCGCCGCGCCGACCATCATGACGCTGACCACCATTTCCTGCTGATGGCTGCTCAGCCCGAATTCCTGTGCCAGAAACGGTAACGCGCCCGCGATCACGCCCATATCCAGCCCGAACAGCAGACCGGCCAGCGCGGCTAAAAAACACACCAGCAACGTTTGCCGGTTGGTGCGGGGAACAGAGTGTGGAATTGCATGTGTCGTCATACGAAACCTCGGAGGTCATTTTATGTTTTTACAGGGATGTGTAGGGAAAGCAGAGTGGCCCGCGGTCAGGTGGTTTTACGGCTCAGCAGCGCTTCATGCGCCTGATGCCACGCCGCCTGATAAGCCAGCGCGCGTTCGCGCAGTGCGGTCAGGGAAATGCCCGGCTGATAGAGGCCACCACCCAGCCCGAAACCGCGTGCGCCAGATTGCAGATACATGTGCATTTGTGCGGCATCGGCGCTGATCCCGCCGACCGGCAGGCACAGGGTTTTTTCCGGCAATACCACCAGCATTGCTTTGGTGATGGCCGGGGTGATCATCTCCGCCGGAAACAGCTTCAGGGCGCTGGCACCGGCATTGAGCGCGGCAAAGGCTTCGCCCGGCGTGGCGACGCCCGGCAGGCTGACTAAACCGAGCGCACAGGTGGCGCGGATAACTGAAAGATCGGGGTTCGGGGAGATAATCAGCTGACCCCCGGCTTCCGCCACCTGATGTACCTGACGTTCGCTGAGCACGGTACCCGCGCCGACAAAACCGTTATCACCGACGGTTTTCGCCATGATGGCGATCGACACCAGCGGTTGCGGGCTGTTAAGCGGCACTTCCAGCCAGGTAAATCCGCATTCCAGCAGGGTACGCGCCACGCCTTCGGCTTCGGCGGGCGTCACACCCCGTAAAATGGCAATCAGCGGCAACCGGCATTGCTGCCAGCGGGTGGAAAAATTCAGTGCATTCATGTGCGTTCTCCGTTCAGGCTGCGGCAGATAGCGGCCATGCCTTCAATGAAACAGTCATTGCCGTCAGCCGGTTGCAGGCTGATGCCCATCTGGCTGGCAGCGCGGGTGTAGCGTTCGGTTAACGCCGGGGAACCGACGATCCACGCCTGCGTTTCCGGCAGGGCCAGCAGCTCTGCGCCAATGAGTAAACCGGAGAGGTAGCTGGCAACGTCTGCGGGAGGCAGCGTGCCGTCGAGCCGCAGGGTGCGCGCCGAGAACAGCGCATTGCTGAGAAACGGCGCTGCGGGTGCATGACTGACGCCAAGCGCAAAGGCGCTGGCATCGTCTGACGGCTCAGGCAAATCCCGGCCCAGCAGCGAATGGTTGAGCATCACGGCGTAGATTTCGCCGGTCATAAAGGTGCTGAAATGCCGGATCTGGCCGTTCAGCAGGAAGGCATGTTTGCTGTGCGTACCCGGTAAAATCACACAGTGCTGCGCCTGCGGATGCAGTGCCGCCAGCCCGGTCAGCTGGACTTCCTCTCCGCGCATCACGTCGGGCAGGCCGAACGCGTTTGGGCCGCTGACGCCCGCAATTATCTGGCACGGGCTTCCCCATGGCGTGTTCACCGTGGCGACCTGCGCGGCGAGCTGCTCACCTCCGGCGGGCAGGGCGACGTAAGGCACTTCCAGCCAGCCTTGCTGTGAGCCGACCATTCCCGCCATCAGCAGCGGCAGCGTGGGGTACTTGTCCAGCCACGGCTGAATCAGAGGCTGCAACGCCGCCGCAAACTGCCGGTCGGGTACGTTAAGCAGGCCGCAGGGGGCGTGAGTCGTGGCAACACAGAGGGAATCCTTCATCAGGAACGCCCGAAAATTCGAGGTTCCCCAGTCAATGGCAATCCAGTGTTTGTGCATGGCGCTCTCATTCTTGAGTTACAACAATATAAATCTTGTATGACAAGAATGATGGGTGAGAAATAACCTTATTACTGTGAGGGAGATCGGAAGTTAGCGAATCAGGCGGGAAAAGCGTTAAAAGAAGTGCTGATACTTTTCGGGGATCTCACGCCAGATATGTTTGTGCGCGGCGCTGAGTAAGATGTGACGCATGCACTGGCGCGCCTCGTCGACCTGCTTGAGGCGAATGGCTTCGAACAGATCCCGGTGCTGCTGTACGGCATCCTGCGTCAGAGTGAGATCCTCTTCGAGGGTTTGCTTAAAAGAGAGCAGCATCGCCGCAGACAGCGCGCTGCCGACGGAAGAGAGGAACGGGTTATGGCAGGCTTTGAGCACCGCCGTATGGAAAGCCAGATCGCCCTGTTCAAACTGGGCGGCAGAACCCTTTTGCTGCCCGGATTGCATGGCGTGCAGCGCATTTTCGATGGCGGCGAGATCGTTTCCGTTGGCATTGAGCGCCGCCATGGCCGCGACGTCCGGTTCGAAAATCAGGCGCGTGAGCATCAGTTGCTCAACCAGTTCGGATTCAATCCCGACGTCTTCCAGCCATGAGAGCACGTCGGCATCCAGAAAACTCCACTGCTCGCGCGGCGTGACGATACTGCGGCGCTTGGCCTGGATCAGTAACATGCCTTTTGCCCCCAGCACCTGAAGCGCGTTGCGAACCGACGTGCGCGACGCCTCGTACTGCTGCGCCAGCTCATTTTCTCCCGCAATCGGCATGCCAACGGCCAGCTCACCACGAATAATACGCAGCGCTAAATCGCGGGTAATGGATTCTGAAACGGAAGCGGTGAGTTTGTTCATGAAGTTTCCGGTGAGGCAGCGGCAACAAGACGCCGGGAGATTAAGTCACTGTAATGGCGACATGTTACACCGCAATCTCTCATAACCCAACCGGCTGCGGATACAAGCCTTTACGCTTCCATTTCACATCGGCTACCGACTGGCCGCTGTGGATTTTTCCCTGCAACAGCAGATTAAATTTGGCACTGGTGGCGCGCATTAAGCGGCTTTGCAGAATATACACCGCCTCCGTGCCGAGCTCGCGGCAGGGCAGAAGCATCGAGGTGAAATTCATCGGCGTCGCGGTTTTCATCTCATGGGCGAAATCCATGCTCATCAGTGAAATATCTTCCGGAACCCGGATGCCCATTGCGGTCAGCGCTTCCAGCGTGGCGTGGGCAATCGGCGTACTGCCGCAGACAATCGCCGAGGGCAGCGTTTCCCGTTTGTGTTCGCGCAGGTATTTATCAATGCTTTCCCGCGCCTGTTCCTTGCCGTTACCTTTATTGATCAGCAGATGAGTGGCTTCATCAAAAGCAATGTGATGTTCAAGACAGGCGCGTTTGAAACCGTCCAGACGCTGCATCATGGTTTCCCGTCGCAGATCGGTGAACAGCAATACCGGCCTGTGCCCCTTCTGGAATAAATAATGTGCCGCACTGTAGCCGATGGAATAGTGATCGGCGGAAACACAGTCGAGGCGCATTTCGCTGTCTTTCGCGTTGATCATCACCACCGGTTTATTGGATTCCGCCGCCAGCCGGTACAGCATCACATCATCAATGCCGATAATAATAATGCCATCCACATCCGACTGGCTGAGCGCCTGCATGAAACCGGCGATATCCGGATCATTCACCGTCAGCGCGCATTTTCGCACGTGAATGTCGAAACGGCTGACCTCCGCCGTTATTTCCTGAATGGCTTCATAATAATAGAGATCTTCATGGGGAGAGAATGCAGCCGGTGGCGCGCAAATTAACAGAGTATTCATTAACAGGCGGCTGGCGGGAATGTCGCGCAAAATACCCATATTTCTGGCATGGGTAAATACTTTTTCTTTTGCCTGCGGGCTGACATTCGCTTTGCCAGCTAATACCCGGGAAACAGTGCTGGGAGAAAGCCCTGTTAACTCGGCTATTTGCCTGATTTTTAATTTTCCTGTCATTTTGTGATCAACGCCTCATTAGCTTATGGACTTATTACCACGTGTAACTGTTTGTAATTCATCAGCTATTCATCATCATAGCAAATCCGAAATGCCGCGCTGCAATTCCTGTCACAAATACCGATTGTTGGAAAAAAATGCCATTACTATTCTCTCAGCAATAAGTGTTGCAGCAGATTTTAAGTATTTATCCGCGCCAGATGAAATGACGAAACACGTAAAATCAGTCATTAAATCAGCAAGGTGACGGCTGCCCATCAGTCTGAAATCAGGAATAAAATAATGCTGAAAATAGCGATCGTTGGTACCGGTAATATTTCACATAACCATATTCAGGGATATTTGCAGTTTGCTGACCGTTGTCAGATTGTCGCGCTGGTGGATATTTATCCTGAGAAAGCCGAAGAGAAGAAACGGCATTACGGCCTGACAGAGGCCAAAGTCTATGCCAGCCATCAGGATATTCTCGGCGACCCGGACATTGACGTTTTTGACATCTGTACGCCGCCGTATGTCCATGCGCAAATTTCAATTGATGCGCTGACCGCGGGCAAGCATGTGCTGTGTGAAAAGCCGATGGCGGCATCATTACAGGAATGCGATGCGATGATAAGCGCTGCGCAGGCGAGCGGCAAAACGTTGTCGATCATTGCCCAGAACCGCTTTACCGATGCGTTCTGGCGGCTGAAAAAAGTCATCGATTCCGGCGAAGCGGGCAAAGTCTGCCATGCGCAGGTGGACTCTTTCTGGTGGCGCGGCCACTCGTATTACGATTTGTGGTGGCGCGGCACCTGGGAAAAAGAGGCGGGTGGTTGCACGCTCAATCACGCTGTTCACCATATCGATGCGATTCAGTGGATGCTGGGTTTCCCGTCGGAAGTGGTCTCGATGATCACCAATGCCGCGCACGACAATGCCGAAGTGGAAGATCTCTCGGCGGCGATTTTCAAATATGACTCCGGTGCGCTGACCCAGCTGACCGCCTCGGTGGTGCATCACGGCGAAGATCAGAAGATGGTGATCCAGGGCGAGCGCGCGCGGATCTCGGCGCCGTGGGACACTTTCGCCAGCATTTCTGCACCTAACGGTTTCCCTGTCGAAGCACGTGATACGGCGCGGGAAAACCGTCTTGATGACATTTATCAGTCCATTCCTGCGCTGACGTACACGCTGCACACCGGTCAGATCGACAATTTCCTCACTGCGCTGGAAACCGAAACCGCACCGCTGGTCGACGGCGTGCAGGGCAAACGCTCACTGGAGCTGATTGCCGCGATTTATAAATCCGCCATTACCCGCAGCATTGTGACGCTGCCGATTTTGCCGTCGGATCCTTTCTATCAGACCGGCGGACTGGTGTCGCTGGCACCGCACTTTTATGAGAAATCCGCCTCGGTGGAAAACTTCGCCAATGAAGAGGCGATCCCTCTGGGCAAAAACATGGATAAAGGAGCCTGAAGATGAGCATTCAAGACGGTATGAACTATGCGCCGGTCGGGAAACCGCAGCCGGTGGTGAAGCCGGGCGAGTTTGTGATCGCGGCGGCGGCGCTGGATCACGGGCATATTTACGGCATGTGTAACGGGCTGATTGAAGCCGGTGCCAGCCTGAAATGGGTTTACGATCCGGATCCGGAAAAGGTGCAAAAATTTGTCAGCCAGTATCCGCAGGTGGCGGTGGCAGATTCGTTGGAAACGATCCTCGCCGACAGAGAAGTTCAGCTGGTGGCGGGCGCGGGCGTGCCTTCTGAACGCTGCGCCCTTGGGCTGAAAGTGATGGAGGCCGGTAAAGATTATTTCACCGATAAAGCACCGCTGACCACGCTGGAACAACTGGCCGCGGCGAAAGCCAAAGTGGCCGCCACCGGGCGAAAATATGCGGTTTATTACAGCGAGCGGCTGCACGTTGAGAGTGCGGTTTTCGCCGGACAACTGGTGCAGGAAGGGGCGATCGGGCGGGTTATCCAGACGCTGGGCACCGGGCCACACCGCGAAGGCGAGGGCCGACCGGACTGGTTTTACGAACGGGAAAAATTCGGCGGCATTCTGTGTGATATCGGCAGCCATCAGATCGAACAGTTCCTGTTTTACACCGGCAACCGCAACGCCCGCGTGGTCGCCGCGCAGGCGATGAATTTTAACCATCCGGCATCCCCGCGTTTTGAAGATTTCGGCGACGCGATGCTGGAAGGCGACAATGGCGCACGCGGTTATTTCCGCTGCGACTGGTTCACGCCAGACGGGCTGAGCACCTGGGGCGACGGGCGTCTGACGCTGCTGGGTACCGAAGGCTACATCGAGATGCGCAAATATGTCGATATCACGCGCGGCGAGCAGGATGTGGTGTATCTGGTGAATCAGCAGGGCGAGTTCCGCTATCCGGTGTCAGGAAAAGTGGGCTTCCCGTTCTTCGGCCAGCTGATTCTCGATTGCCTGAATCGCACCGAAAACGCCATGACCCAGGAGCATGCGTTTAAAGCCGCCGAGTTGTGCGTGCGGGCGCAGATGCTGGCAAATCAGGCGGGACAATCGGTGTAATCCGGAGGCGCGTCATGAAAACCATTAATGCGGCCATCATCGGTTGCGGGGCCATTCACACCTGCCATGCCGGGGCGATCCTGCAAAATCCGGCCAGCCGTTTACAGGCCATTGCCGAATGCGATGTTGAAAAAGGCCAGGCGCTGGCGCAGCAGTATCAGTGTGCGTTTTACGCCGATTACGCCGAAATGCTGCGCGATCCGCACATTGACGTGGTGCATATTTGCCTGCCGCATTATCTGCATCAGGAAGCCATTCTCGCCGCACTGGCGGCGGGAAAACACGTGTTTACCGAGAAACCGGCGGTACTCAATCCCGGCGAAATCAAGGCGGTTAAAAAAGCGCTGACCGACTCGGGAAGGCTGCTCGGGGTGTGTTATCAGAACCGGCTTAACCCGTCGAGCCAGAAAATCCACGCGCTGCTGGCAAGCGGCGCGCTGGGCAAAATGCTGAGCATTAAAGCCGTGCTGACCTGGTCACGCGGCGGAACCTACTACAGCCAGAGCCCGTGGCGCGGGCATTTCGCGACCGAAGGCGGCAGTCTGCTGATCAATCAGGCGATCCACACACTGGATCTGATGCAATGGTTTGGCGGCGGCGTTCGGGCGATAAAAGGTGTAGTGGACAGCCATTTTCTGGGAGAGGTGACCGAGAACGAAGACACCGCCATGGCCAGCCTGATACTGGCGAATGGTGCACGCGGGCTGTTTTATGCCAGCAACTGTCACAGCACCGATTCCCCGTTGCTGCTGGAAATCCACTGTGAAAACGGGCTGCTGCAACTGCACCACAACGCGCTGTGGCTGATCTCAGGAGAAAATAAAACGCTGCTGGTCAGCGATCACAGCCCGGCAGGGCAGGGGAAAAGTTACTGGGGCGATAGCCATCGTCAGGCCATTAATAATTTCACGCACTCTGTCCGGTCTTTCGAGAACAGAAACCTTGAAGATGACAATTATACCTCTCTGGATGAGGCCGATATTTCCCTCAAGATGGTTGAGGCGATTTATCGTTCCTCACAATTAAGACAATGGATCACGCTTGAATAAATAATATTAATAATAACCCTACATTCACAGGATAATAAAAATGAAGCCTACTGAACGCAGAGTCGGTTACGGCACGGCCATAGGTTATGGCGTGACGGATTTATTTGGTGGCGGTGCATTCGCCGTTATTGGTACCTGGCTTTTATTCTTTTATACGACCTATTGTGGATTATCCGTATTAGAGGCCGGGTCAATATTCGCCATTGCCCGCGTCATCGACGCCATATTAAGTCCGATTATGGGCTACATCACCGATAATTTCGCCAACACCTGGCTTGGGAAAAAGTTTGGCCGCCGCCGGTTTTTCCTGCTGATCAGTTCCCCGCTGATGTTCCTGTATGCGCTGGTCTGGGTAACCGACATGAGCTACTGGTATTATCTCGGCACCTATCTGTCTATCGAGTTGCTTTCGGCCATGGTGCTGGTGCCGTGGGAGACGCTCTCTTCTGAAATGACCAACCGCTTCAGCGAACGCACCCGCCTGTCTGGCGTACGTATGATCTGCTCCCAGCTCGGTGGCCTGCTGGCGGTGTCGATCCCCGGTGTGATTATGCAATTCACCGGTAAAGATAATCCGATGACGTACACGTATACCGGTATTATTTTCGCCTGTATTTTCTGCGTCGCGGTGTTTACCACCTGGATGTGTACCTGGGAAGCCAAAGACGTGCGGGAAGAGTTTGAGCCGGAACCGCTGGGCGCAAACAGCGGCGGATTGCTGCACCATTTAAAAAGCCTGGCGCTGGATCTTCTTTCCTCCTTTAAAATACGTATGTTCCGCCAGCATATTATTATCTATATTTTCTCTTTTACCGCGCTGGATGTATTTGGTGCCGTCTTTACTTATTACGTGGTGTACGGATTACATCTGAGTGCGTCGGCGGTATCGGGGTATTTAACCGTTGCGGCATTAGCCTCCGTGCCTTCCACCTTTATTTTTATGATGCTGCTGGAAAAAATCAATATGTCACCTTCCGGCGCATTACGGCTGGCTTACGGCATTATTTTCTGCGTGCTGGCATTCCTGTTCTATGTGTATATCACCGAAATGACGGTGTCTGTTTTGCTGTTCTCGGCAGTGTTCGCGGTGTTCGGTTTTGCCCGCGCCGGGCTGTATTACATTCCGTGGAATATCTACAGCTTTATTCCCGACGTGGATGAAATCGTCACCAAAAAACGTCGCGAAGGGATATTCGCCGGTGTGATGGTACTGACCCGCAAAAGCACCGTGGCGCTGGCAATCATGCTGATCGGCATCGTGTTGCAGGAGAGCGGTTTCGTCAAAGGGCAGGGTATGCAACCGGTCAGCGCGCTGCATGCGATTATCGGGCTGATGATATTCGCCACCGCCGCACTGCTGGCCGTCAGTTTTTACATGACATTCAAATTTAAACTGACACGTGACACCCACAAAACGCTGATCAAAGAGGTGGCGCGTCTGAAACTGGGCGGCGATCTTGCAGACTGCACGCCGGAGTGCCAGAAAGTGATCAAAGACCTGACCGGCTATGAGTACAGTGAAGTCTGGGGCGCAGGGGCCAGGGGAAAAGTGCTACACAGTGAAGTGACGGGGTAGCGTGAAAAGGCGGGCAGCGCGGCTGCCCGCTCACGGCTACTGCGCGGGCAGGGTCTGATTTCCGTCTCCCAGTGCGCGCTGCATAAATACGGTATCCAGCCAGCGGCCATGCTTGAAACCCACCGAGTGCAGGGTCCCTTTTATCTGAAAACCGGCCGCGAGATGCAGGTTGATCGACGCGGTATTGTCGCTGTCGCCGACGTTTCCAATCAACTGACGAAAGCCGTGAGTTTCCGCCCAGTCGATGGCGCGGCGAAGCAGCGCTTTACCCGCTCCCCGTTTCTGAAAACCGGGATCAATATAAATAGAATCTTCCAGCGTGAACCGGTAAGCGAAACGCTCGCGGTAACGGCCAAGATAGCAAAATCCTTTCACTTCCCCTTCATGCAGCACCACCAGCCACAGCAGACCGGCCTCTTTGATTTTTTTCAGACGGGCGGATATTTCACTTTGCTCAGGCGGCTGAGTCTCGAACGACGCCGTTCCGTGAAAGACGTGCCAGGCATAAATTTTTTGCATCGCGGGAACATGTTGTTCATCCGCTTCAATAATTTCCATTCTTACTGCTCCGCAGAGGGTGCCAAATCACTACTTTTTGCGTAAACAGGGCCCGAAGGCAAACTGTTTTTGACAGGTATAAGTAAAACGTCTGGATACCCCTGCCGGCCGCTGTTCTGTGTTTATACTTTTTTCTTCTTATCGATACTTTTTTGGTTTTTTAATCACCGTCGGTCCTCCTGTTATAGTCAGTGTCTTTGCACATTAGCGCTTATTTTTTAAGGATAAAGAGTGAAACTGACAACCTCTCATTTTCGGGCCGGAGCCCTGGTTTTGCTGGCGGGTTTACTGCTGGCAGGCTGTGACCAAAAAAGCAGTGATGCGAAACATATTAAGGTGGGGGTGATTAACGGCGCCGAGCAGGATGTGGCGGAAGTGGCTAAAAAAGTCGCCAAAGAGAAATACGGTCTGGAGGTCGAGCTGGTCGGTTTCAGCGGTTCGCTACTGCCGAACGATGCCACCGAGCATGGCGATCTGGATGCGAACGTCTTCCAGCATCGCCCGTTCCTTGAACAGGACAATAAAGCGCATAACTATCATCTGGTCGCCGTCGGTAATACCTTCGTTTTCCCGATGGCCGGTTATTCAAAGAAAATTAAAACCGTTGATCAACTCAGCGAAGGCGCGACGGTCGCGATCCCGAATGATCCGACCAATCTCGGGCGTGCGCTGTTGCTGCTGCAAAAAGAAAAACTGATCACCCTCAAAGAGGGAACCGGCCTGCTGCCGACGGCGCTGGATATCACTGCAAACCCGCATCACCTGAACATTATGCAGCTGGAAGGTGCGCAGTTACCGCGCGTACTGGACGACCCGAAAGTTGACGTGGCGATCATCAGCACCACCTACATTCAGCAAACCGGACTCTCGCCGGTGCATGACAGCGTGTTTATCGAAGATAAAAACTCTCCCTACGTCAATATTCTGGTCGCGCGGGAAGACAATAAAGAGGCGCAGAACGTGAAGGAGTTTCTGAATTCTTACCAGTCGCCAGAAGTGGCGAAGGCGGCAGAGAAAATCTTTAACGGTGGCGCGGTGCCGGGGTGGTGACAGGCGGTTGAGGTGTCAGGCAGGCGCTGAACCGCGCCTGTCTGACCAAAGCGTCACATCATGATGCCGCTTTATTTATGTTGTTTCGCAAACTCTTCTTTGGCTTTCTTCAACTGCTGCTGGAAGGCGTCGTTGGTGTGAAGCGTGGCGACCACCGCGGAGCCGACGATGCGGGCGGCATCGACATCGCTCTGCCAGTGGTATCCGCAGATCACACGGCTCTGGCCCAGATCATAACCGCGCTGAAGGATTTGATCCTGACGTTGCGGGTTGATTTCAGTCAGTACCAGCGCGGTCGCCCAGCCGATAGAGGTGTGGCCGGAAGGATAGGATCCGTTCTTCGACAGCTTATCTTGCTCGGTGGTGTTACAGGTCGGCACGCCGTAGAACGCAAACGGACGAATGCGCATGTACTTCTCTTTGGCTGAGCGGGTCGCCAGATCGCCGGCATCTTCAATCATATTGGTCAAAAGCTTGTGCAATTCAGGCGTATCTTTGGCTGTGATCGGCGAGCCAAACGCACCGGAGAAGGCATTCGCCACGCCGCCGCCGCTCAGGTTAGCGTCTTCAGCAGCCTGTTTGCCGCGCTCGGTTGAACGCAGCAACCGGCCTTGTTCATACATGGCCTGATCGTTGAGAAACGCGATGCTGCCAACGGCAGGTGGCGGCGGGAGAAGCGTCAGGCTGTTGATCGCCTGATCATTTTTCAGATAGTAAAGGTCTGGTTTGGTGGTCGCATCGTTGCCGGTGAGGGCGAATGCATTGACAGAAAACAGGCTGGCGAGGCAAAAAGTAGTCAAAGTCTTCATCAAAGTTTCCTTACTTACATCTTAGATTTCATTACGAACTCATTTCCGTAACATTTTTTAACATGTGTAAGTAAAACAAATTTTTTGCAGGAAAGTTTGCGTGAGATCTCAAAACTGGGAATTTGTGGAGATTGCTGTCAGTTAAGCCAGGCAGCGACACCCCCGTGTCTGGAACAAGTCCCCCGTCTATGCGTACTGAAACTGTAGGTGCCATCCCTGCACTGAGCCGATGCGCCATCGGGCGCGTTACCCGATTTTGTGTGCGCCGGACGGTGAATTTCCTGCCCGTCAGAGTTGGTGTAATCCCCTTGCTCGACAAGTTCATTATCCTGAGGCGGAGACTGCGTATGCTGCTTTGCCGTTGCAGTATTGAATAAAAGCGTGATCGCAAAAAGAACAAATCCGAGTAAGCGCATGATGGCACTGCATCCCTGTCGTTGCTGTATGGGTTGTAATTATTTGCGACGAGAATACACCTGAAAACCACATAAACAATGCTGATATTTGAACAGTAGTTGAGCGTCTAAAGAACGTGCATAAGGAGAAGGGGGGATATATTTTTTGGAGCAAGATGAACAGGATTTGAAGGGATGGATGGTGTTCCTACAGGAGTTGAATTATTTATTAACATACTGTTTTATATTGATTTATGTTTTTTACTTGGTGTTTTATACCCATTTTTGTGCCCATGATCTAGTAAATGTAAAACAAGCACTTTTGGAAAAATATACTGCTGTCCATACTATTTCTCTTGGTAAGATCTGCCTAAGAATCTGTTGCTTTTAGTTAACGTTGCACGTCTATGTAAGTCGATGTCGAGTTTTAAATCATCTTTATCAATCGCACTTATTTTATCGCTATTTAAAGTTAAAATATATTGCACATCTTCTAAGCAGCTAGATTTCTCAGATAGATAATTCAGGCTTTTAATTAAAGTATCATGATCTACATCGAAAATATTATCGTGAATTAAAATTTTAGGATGGCGAATAAAGGTATCGTGTGTTAACAATAACGCAATGTCGTAAAAGAATACTTTTTCTCTTTCATTACTATGGCTACCATCATCAAAAATCCTTAAATCGAAATTTAGGACTTCCTTTTTATCGCTTACAGATATATCAAAAGAACACTTTCTATTTTCCATTACATATTCATGTATTGAAAAAATCGTCTCTTGAAATTCTGATATGGTACTTTTTTGATTTGAAATTGATAGATCTAACTCTAGCGTTTTAGAAGACTTCTCAGCTTTACTAACTTTGCTTTTTAATTCGTAATCATCATATTTTTTTATAAACATAGAAAGTTGGGATAGTTCTTCTAGTTTTTTTTCATAGGCTAAAAATAAAACCTTAATATTCCTAAGTTGACCAGACTGTTTGAGGATAGATGTTTTTGAATGTAAGTTCTTTACTATCTCTGAAATATATAAGTCTAACTCTTCTATTTCTAATGATAATGTTTCTTTTCTGGAGTCAATGAGTGTTCTTTGGAAATCATCTATTTTTCTTTTGAATCTAATAACTTCACTTAGTTCTTTTCCAATATTATCACCAAGGCCAGCTCTCAAGTTATTATAAAGCTCGATAACTTCTCTATCATCAATATAATTGTCACCGACCAATAGGTTTATTTTATTTATCTCAGCTTTGATGATGGTTCTCTTATTACGGAGCACATCTAATTGGTCTTCATACGAGGAAACCTCATCCCTGATCATGTCAAAGGTTTTATCACCCTCAAGCATATCCATTTCTTTTTTAATCTTCTTTAACTGAAAATCTAGGTCATTTACTTCAGCTCTTGCATTAGCAAGCTTTTTCCCAGTAATGCTTTCAATATCTTCTTTTAATTTCTTTTTAGCGGTAGATAAATCTAAAATGGTTTTTTGTAACCCTTTTATTTCGCGGTATAAATTTATGTTTATTCCGAAAAGATATAAGTGTGGTGTGTAGTCAGCAGGAACTCTTGATTTTGTATCATAACAATCAATGATGGATTTAAATTCAGATCTTTCATCTCTTATTAATGGGCCAAGCATACTTCTGAAGGAAGGATGAACGCTTATCTTATCATTTTTGAACATTAATAATGTAAGGAATTTCGTTGCATCTTCAATTGAAGAGAATGTTTTTTTGATACCATTAACATAAAGGGTAGGGCTGCTCTCCTCAATAATACTTCTCTTGCAAATTATATTATTATTATCAATATTGAAGTCTAAGCATATTTTTATTTCATGAGAGAAGTCTTTTGTTGGTATTTTTGCTAATCGGCTACGCTTAAAATCTTTCATTAGAGTGAAGTTTATAAATTCTATTAACAATGATTTCCCAACACCATTTGTTTTGTTGGATGTAATATCCTTCTCTCCGAGAATAAGATTAATTCCAGATTTAAACTCAACCGGCTCAAAGGAGAATGGTTCACTATATAGCTTGTTAATTTTTATCATTTTTTAAAGCCAAATAAGGTTCGTTAAATTCTATCAAGTCTAGAACATATAAGAATATCATACCATAATAAATTGAGCGCACGCCAATTAATTTTCTTTTCCTAAGTTCCTTGGCTAAAGAAAATATACTGATTACATTCTGTTTATGTAATATTTTTAATATCTCCGCACCTACTATTGGCGCGGATTTCCCTATGTCTTCATCTTTGGAGAATATTTTTAGCATGGTAGTGATGCCTTATTAGGGAAAACATTACATCTAATCATATTGTCAATTAAATAATATTGTATTGCCGAATCATCATAGTCAATGCCGTCAGCTATTAGTTTTGCGGCGTAATAATCGGTCATTTTGTTAAGAGCTTTTACGGGATCACCATCACATTCATTTAGAGTCGAGTCACTGAATCTTTTCAAGTAAACAGCTATTTTATTTAAGTTTAATATTCCTGCGTCACTCTGAGAGCTAATTTCAGCTAAAATCCCAGCATAAGTGCTAATTAATGAAACGTATATGCCAAGTAGATAATCAGCATATGCTGAGAATCGGGTATTTATTTTTTTGTGCGGGTCTGGCTCATCTAGGAAACCATTGCCACTCATTGGGTGATCTTCAGTGCTTAGTATTTTAATCATACCTAAAATAGTCGAAACTTCTTTTGGTGCCTTATTGTTTTTTATTTCAGGGAGTTGGCTTTCTAAATAATCGTAAATATTTTTAATCTTCTCTGGAGGAAGGGCGGAAATAGTTTTAATTAAATCTGTATAATCCCATACGTCATCTTTTATTTGGATCTTGAAACTATCACCATAAGTTAATGCTTTGTATTTTTTCTTTTTAGTAAGTATCAAGATTTTCAAACGGTCTATTTTATTTGCATTTTCACTTAAAACAAAACCATCTATCGTATGTTTGATTTTTTGAAAGTCCGACGTTGATGTAACTTGGACTGCTATTCTTTTATTAAAATCCACTAAGTCAATTGCTTTGGCGTTTGACGTGATTGTATTGGCATTAATTAATTCGAATCCATAGATTAGATTGAGTAAATCACAAAAGAAAAATTCAGCATGGATATTGATATCAGTAAGATTCAGACATGTCTTCAACTCTACTTCATGGGCAAGAATAGCGAGTTTATTCGTAATTTTTTCCATGTAATGTTGTCTTTGAAGCATAAGACTGAACTCCTGTAAAATGGTTTAAAACTTCATTACTACTATCATCAATGAGCCACTTGGCGCACTGCTAGGCCAACAAGTAAGGGTTTGCTTTTCTAAAATTAATTACTCAGCGTGCTTGCGCGCAATGCTATCCCCGCCACGCGAGCCCGCTTTTACATCACTTTTAATGCATATGCATGCTCATAGCCCGCCAGCAAAGGTCTTGAGGTTATTAAAAAATACTCATTTTTTAATGCAAAAGCATGCAGTCAGAATGCACCACTCATTCAGAAAAAATCAATAATTTGATCGTGTTTCTATCATGATTTTTTGAAGTAAAGCGGATTCAGTACAAGAACAGGGGTAGTGGGGGAGGAGGTAATAAGAAGTGAGCACCTCAAAAGCATGATCACGCCTTGATACTCATTTTTGTGATGAGCAATATTTGCCGTTATAGCACCGTTGCGCTAAAAACTTCGTCTCAGTTTGATGAGAGCCAGTTTCACAATAACGCGTTTCTGAGCCGTGTCGAAAGGTTAGTGCGTTGTCTTTTCTCTTAATGAGGGATTAATTACCCGATTAATAGTTTTATAGATTTACTATTTATGATCTGAAGGGGTTATTGAGTTAAGCAATTTTCGAATTCATTATTCTTAATCACCTCGGTTTTTCTTTATACCCTGAGTTGGATAGCTACCAAAGATTTTTGTAGATTCATTTTGCCGTCCAGAAGGGACATATGAATTTTATCAGGCAGGGAAAATACCAGGGTTGTATGCGATGGGATGGTACGAGAACTAAAAATGGTGTCCCCTACAGGAATCGAACCTGTAACTAGCCCTTAGGAGGGGCTTGTTATATCCGTTTAACTAAGGAGACACGGGCGCCTGTGGAAAGCGCCTGCGTAGTATACCCGTTTTTCTCTCAATAATAAGGCGTTAGCCTGCCGTTTGGTCGTTTCCTCGCCAGTTGCGGCGGTTTTACTGACGTTTACGGCTTCGCGGCCTCTTTCTTCGCGGCTTCCTGTTCCTCTTTTTTGGCTTTGGCTTTCTTCTGGTTACTCATGTCGTTACGGATCTGCGCGTGGCTTATCAGTGCGAAGATAAAGGTGCCACCGGCGATGTTCCCCGCGAGCGTTGGCAGGGCGAACGGCCAGATGAATTCATACCAGGGGATCGCGCCGGAGAACACCAGGTAGAGAACCTCCACCGAACCGACCACGATGTGCGTCAGGTCGCCTATCGCCACCATGTAAGTCATCAGCATGATCACCCAGAGTTTGGCGGCACCGGCTGACGGGATCATCCACACCATCGTGGCAATCAGCCAGCCGGACACCATTCCGCCGACAAACATGGCTTCCGGGCCTTTCTCCATGATCTCCAGACTGATGGTGCGGAAGGCTTCGTCAGTGGTGGTATCGAAGAACGGCACCAGATGGAACGCCAGCGCCGCAATCCCGCCGCCGAGGATGTTGCCGCCCAGCACCAGGCCCCATAACCGCAGCAGCAACAGGATATTTTTGCCGGTCAGTTTTTGCATCACCGGTAAAACCGCCGTCACGGTGTTTTCAGTGAACAGCTGCTGGCGCGCCATGATCACAATAATGAACCCGACGGTATAACCGATGTTCTCGATGAAGAACCGTTCCGGGGAATCCGGCAGGCGTGCGTGCAGAATGCCTTTCGCCATTAATGACGCGCTGATGGAAAGCCCGGCGGCGATGGCTGACCACAATAAAGCCTGCCCGTCGCGCTCCAGCTCTTTCTCACCTTCCATGCGGATAACTTCGTGTACCGCTGCGGCTTTGGACGGCAAATTGTCCTCGCCGGTTTCGATCTCTTTGCCCTGTGCGTGCTCGTCGCTGTCGACGTCACTGCTTTCCTGTTTTTTGTGCTCTTGTTGCATGGTGATTCCTTCGGTGTGCCGCAAGGCGGCTTTAAAATGTGTTCAGGGATAAGCATAGGCGAGACAACGCGTTTATGAGCAAATATACATAAAAGTTACAAAGCATTAACCCATGAACCTTATGGGACAATTTGTGGATTGTGTGCTGGATTTCAGGGTTTTCAGCCATGTAAACTGTGGCACCTTGCGCTGCGTCGCCTCTGACGCCTGTGATATGATGCGTACTTGTGAAAAATAAGAGATATCCTCATGTTTGAAGCCCTTAATCTGAGTTGTGTTCGCGATGAGCGAACCTTGTTCAGCGGCTTAAGTTTCACCCTCGAACCGGGTGAAATCGTGCAGATTGAGGGGCGCAACGGCGCCGGTAAAACCAGCTTAATGCGCATTCTTGCCGGGCTTTCCTCTGCGGACGCCGGTGAAGTTCGCTGGCAGGGCGTGAATACCCGCCGTCAGCGCGACGTTTTTCATCAGCAGCTGCTGTATCTCGGCCACCAGCCTGGCGTAAAGTCAGTGCTTACTGCGTTTGAAAACCTTGCCTTTTATCTGTCTGTTAACTGCCCGTCCGGAAAGGCTGAAGCCGATGCCGATGCGATTTATCAGGCATTAGACAATGTCGGGCTGCTGGGGTACGAGGATGTGACAGTGGCGCAAATGTCCGCCGGACAGCAGCGCCGTGTTGCCCTGGCGCGTTTATGGCTGAGCACCGCGCCGTTGTGGATCCTTGATGAACCGCTGACCGCCATTGATAAACAAGGCGTTGCCACGCTGATTAATCTGTTTGAACAACACGCAGAGCAGGGCGGTATGGTGCTGCTGACCACGCATCAGGATTTGCAGGGCGTGAGCCGTGACGTGCGAAAACTCCGTCTGACCAGCGAAGAGCTGGCGTGACGCCTGGAGAAATGAGACGGAATGTTTACTAAAGTCCTGCGACGTGAACTGAAAATTGCCTTTCGCAAAAGCGCCGAAATTATCAACCCGCTGTGGTTTTTCCTGATTGTGATCACTCTGTTTCCGCTAGGCATTGGCCCGGAGCCTAAGCTGCTGGCGCGGATAGCACCCGGTATTGTCTGGGTCGCGGCGCTGTTGTCTTCGCTTCTGGCGCTGGAAAGGTTGTTCCGTGATGACTATCTCGATGGCACGCTCGAGCAACTGCTGTTACTGCCTTCGCCGCTGGCGCTCACGGTTGTAGGGAAAGTATGTGCTCACTGGGTGGTGACCGGTCTGCCTTTACTGCTCCTGTCACCGCTGATTGCTTTACTGCTTTCGCTGGATTTTGAAACCTGGAAAGCGGTGGCGCTGACCCTGTTACTGGGCACGCCGACGCTGAGTTTTATCGGCGCGATTGGCGTGGCGCTCACCGTCGGGCTGCGCAAAGGCGGCGTGCTGCTCAGCCTGCTGGTGCTGCCGCTGTATATTCCGGTACTGATATTTTCCACCGGCGCGATTGATGCGGCGTCGATGTCGATGCCGATCGACGGTTATCTGGCTATCCTCGGCGCGATGCTGGCGGGCAGTGCGACGTTAGCGCCTTTCGCCACGGCGGCAGCGCTGAGAGTGAGCGTCCACTGACAGTTGTGTCTGCGCGCCGCGTGAAGTGGAATTATTTTACCTGTCGTTACAATACAGAAGAAAAAACGCAACCTTTGACTAACATCACATTTCTCTATGATCAAAAATAGAGAGATTGCTAAGTAAGTGCGGAAGACCGCTGTCTGACCGCGCAAGAGCCCGATGAGGCTCCACGGCAACCCGCACAGTGACATTTTAGAGTGAGCAACGATAACAATGTGGAAATGGTTACATCAACTCGCAAGGCCTGAACGGCTTTACCACGTCTGTGGCCGGTTCATTCCGTGGCTCGGGCTGCTTGGCATTGCCTGCCTGCTGATCGGCTGGGTATGGGGTTTTGGCTACGCGCCGCCGGATTATCAGCAAGGTAACAGTTACCGGATTATGTATATTCATGTCCCGGCGGCCATCTGGTCGATGGGAATTTACAGCGGCATGGCTATCGCCGCCTTTATCGGGCTGGTGTGGCAGATGAAAATGTCCGATCTGGCCGTGGCTGCCATGGCACCGGTGGGAGCTGTTTTCACGTTCATTGCACTGGTCACCGGCTCTGCCTGGGGCAAACCGATGTGGGGCACCTGGTGGGTATGGGACGCGCGTCTGACGTCCGAGCTGGTGTTACTGTTCCTCTATCTTGGCGTGATTGCGCTCTACAACGCGTTCGACGATCGCCGTCTGGCGGGGCGTGCGGCCGGTATTCTGGTGCTGGTCGGCGTGGTGAATATCCCGATCATTCATTATTCCGTGCAATGGTGGAACACCCTGCATCAGGGGTCGACCAATATGCAGCAAACCATCGACCCGAGTATGCGCTACCCGCTGCGCTGGGCGATCTTCGGTTATCTGTTCTTCTTTATTACCCTGACGCTGATGCGTTTACGTAACCTGATCCTGGTTCAGGAGCGTCTGCGTCCGTGGGTGGCTGGCCTGCTGAATAAGGAGCGTCGCGGATGAGCCCTGCATTCTCAAGCTGGCATGATTTCTTTGCGATGGGCGGCTATGCGTTTTATGTCTGGCTGTCCGTTGCCGCCACGCTGATTTCCCTGATTGCGCTGGTGGCGCACACTTTCGTGCAGCACCGCCAGATCCTCAATGAGGTCCGCCGCCGTCAGGCCCGCGAAAAACGCATTATTCAGTCTCAGTCTAAAAAACAGCCTGGCGCACAGACGTCAGCGCTGGAACCGGACACCTCCCCGGAGAAGTTATTGTGAATCCACGTCGTAAAAAGCGCATGACGCTGGCGCTGCTGGTGCTGATCGGCCTTGGCCTGAGCATCACGCTGGTGATGTACGCGCTGCGCTCCAATATTGATTTGTTCTATACGCCGGGTGAAATTTTGCAGGGCAAAGGGGAAAACCACGAAATGCCGGAAGTCGGCCAGCGGTTGCGCATCGGCGGCATGGTGATGCCCGGTTCGGTAAAACGTGACCCGAAAAGTTTGCAGGTAAGTTTTAAAATTTATGATGCGCGCGGGGCGATTGCGGTGACTTACAACGGTATTCTGCCCGACCTGTTCCGTGAAGGGCAGGGCGTGGTGGCGCAGGGCGTGATGGAACCGGGAAACGTGGTGAATGCCATTCAGGTTCTGGCGAAACACGATGAAAACTATGTGCCGCCGGAAGTCGCCGACGCCATGAAAGAAAATCATAAAGGGCCTGCTTCGGCCTATGTGGGTAACGAGAAAGGAAACGACCGCTCATGATGCCGGAACTGGGAACATTTGCACTTTGTCTGGCGTTAGGTCTGGCGGTGTTACTGAGTATTTATCCGCAGTGGGGCGCGGCACGCCAGGACAGCCGCATGATGGCGATGGCTCGCCCGCTGGCTTACGGGATGTTTGCCTGCATCACGCTGGCATTCATTATTCTGGTCCATGCGTTTGTGGTGAATGATTTCACCGTCGCCTATGTCGCGAACAATTCCAACACCCATCTTCCGGTGTATTACCGTGTGGCGGCCACCTGGGGCGCGCACGAAGGTTCCCTGCTGTTGTGGGTGTTGTTGCTCAGTTGCTGGACGCTGGCGGTGGCATTGTTCAGCCGTCAGATGCCGCAGGATGCCATCGCGCGCGTGCTGGCCGTGATGGGCATGATCACCGGCGGCTTCCTGCTGTTTATCCTGCTGACGTCTAACCCGTTTATCCGCTCATTGCCGAATTTCCCGGTGGACGGCAGTGACCTCAATCCGGTGTTGCAGGATATCGGCCTGATTTTCCATCCGCCGTTGCTGTACATGGGATATGTCGGTTTCTCCGTGGCATTTGCTTTCGCGATTGCTTCGCTGATGGCAGGGCGCCTGGATACCGCGTGGGCGCGCTGGTCACGTCCGTGGACGCAGGCCGCATGGGTATTTTTGACGATCGGTATCGTGCTCGGATCGGCGTGGGCGTATTACGAATTAGGCTGGGGCGGCTGGTGGTTCTGGGATCCGGTTGAAAACGCCTCCTTTATGCCGTGGCTGGCAGGGACGGCGCTGATCCACTCGCTCGCCGTCACGGAAAAACGCGGGACGTTCAAAGCCTGGACCGTGCTGCTGGCGATCACCGCCTTCTCACTGTGTCTGCTCGGGACATTCCTGGTGCGCTCCGGCGTGCTGGTGTCGGTTCACTCGTTCGCCTCAGATCCGGCGCGCGGCATGTTTATTCTGGCTTATCTGGTGATTGTGATTGGCGGTTCGCTGCTGCTGTACGCCATCAAAGGTAATTCGGTGCGTGCGCCGAGCCGTCACGAACTGCATTCGCGCGAAACGTATTTGCTCAGCAATAACGTCCTGCTGGTGGCGGCGATGCTGGTGGTGCTGCTCGGCACGCTGTTGCCACTTATCCATAAACAACTGGGTATGGGCAGTATTTCTATCGGCGAACCCTTCTTCAATACGATGTTTACCTGGCTGATGGCGCCGCTGGCGCTGCTGCTGGGCATCGGGCCGCTGGTGCGCTGGCGTCGTGATGAGCCGAGCAAACTGTGGCGTCGTCTGGGCGTGGCGCTGTTGGTCACGCTGGTCTTGTCGATTCTTCTGCCTTGGTTGTTGCAGGACAAGATCGTCGGCATGACCGTGGTCGGCATGCTGATGGCCGTGTGGGTGATTGTGCTTACCCTGATGGAATTGCACGAACGCGCCACGCATCGCCACTCGTTCTGGCGCGGCCTGACCAAACTTTCCCGCAGCCACTGGGGCATGGTGCTCGGCCATCTGGGCGTGGCGGTGACAGTGATCGGCATCGCGTTCAGCCAGAATTACAGCGTTGAGCGTGATGTGCGCATGAAAGCCGGGGATACCGTGGATATTCATGACTATCACTTTATCTTCCGCGACGTTCGCGATATTACCGGTCCGAACTATACCGGCGGTGAGGCGAATATTGACGTCACGCAGAACGGCAAAAAAATCACCACGCTGCATGCTGAAAAACGCTTCTACAGCGTGGCGCGCAGCATGATGACCGAAGCGGCCATTGACGGCAATCTGGCGCGCGACCTTTACGCCGCGCTGGGTGAAGAGATGGACGACGGTTCGTGGGCGGTGCGTTTGTACTACAAACCTTTTGTCCGCTGGATATGGCTGGGTGGTCTGTTTATGGCAGCCGGTGGCGTGATGTGTATTTTGGATCCGCGATACCGCATGAGTAAAAAACTCAAAAAACAAGGTCTGGCGGAGGCTGAAGACGCATGAACCGTAAACTCCTCTTTATTCCGCTGTTCTTGTTCCTGGCGCTGGCGGCGGCTTTTCTGGTGCAGCTGACCCGCAATGCCAACGGCGATGACCCGACCCTGCTGGAATCTGCGCTTATCGGCAAACCTGTGCCGGTGTTTACGCTGGAATCGCTGGCCGAGGCCGGGAAAACCTACGATCAGTCGGTACTGCGCGACGGCAAACCGATGCTGCTCAACGTCTGGGCGACCTGGTGCCCGACCTGCCGGGCTGAACATGATTATCTGAACCGGCTTGCCGCCACCGGCGTGCGTGTGGTCGGGCTCAATTACAAAGACAACCGGCAGAAAGCGGTAAACTGGCTGAATACGCTGGGCAATCCTTACATGCTGAGCCTGTACGACGGCGACGGCATGTTAGGCTTAGATCTCGGCGTTTACGGCGCACCGGAAACCTTCCTGATCGACGGTCAGGGCATCATCCGCTATCGCCATGCCGGTGACTTAAATGAGAAAGTCTGGCAGGCCGAAGTCTTGCCGCTGTACAAAAAGTACGGAGGTGGCGCATGAAAATGCTTTCGTCACTGCCGGCGTTAGTGCTCGGCCTGATGCTGAGCGTCAGCGCGTTTGCCGCCATCGACACCTACCAGTTTGCCTCGCCGGAGCAGGAACAGGCGTATCGCGACATCACGGCACAACTGCGCTGCCCGAAATGCCAGAACACCAACATCGCCGCGTCAGATTCGATCATCGCCGCTGACATGCGCACCAAAGTCTTTCAGTTGCTGAAAGAGGGGCAAGATCGCCAGCAAATCGTCGCCTACATGGTGGCGCGCTATGGCAATTTCGTCACGTACGAACCGCCGGTCACGCCATCGACCCTGATTTTGTGGCTGGGACCGGTGCTGGTGGTGCTCATCGGCGGCGCAATGATTTTCATGCGCGCCCGCCGTGGCCCGGTGAGCAGCAGAACCGCCGCACAACAGATGCCTGAACAAGAGAGACAGCGCCTGGCGCAGTTACTTAAAGACAGCGACAGGAAAGGATCATGAGTATTTTTTGGCTGTGTATTTTGGTGATGCTGGTTATCGCGCTGGCGCTGTTTATCGTGCCGGTTCTGCGCGGCGACCGCCGCGAGCACACCACGCGCGATGCGCTGAACAAAGCGTTTTATCATCACCGTTTAAGTGAGCTGGAAGAAGACGAAGCGCAGGGCGTGGTGGATGAACGTCCGGCGCATATTCAGGAATTACAGGAAAATCTGCTGACCGATATTCCGGCCGGTCAGGCACCGGCGGCGTCGCAGCCGATCGCGCGCTGGACGCTGGTACCGGGCGCACTGTTGCTGGTGATCATCACGCTGGGAGTGTATCTCTACGCCGGTGGTCTTGGGCAGGTGAGTGCGTGGAATCAGGTGATGCAGCGTATGCCAGATTTGCGTCACCGCATCGCAGACGATCGCGGCACACCGCTGACCATTATGGATGTGCAGGATTTAGGATTAGGCTTGCGCACTGAGTTACAGGACGATCCGAAAAATGTGCAGGACTGGGTGATGCTTGGCCGCGTTGGTATGGCGCTCAATAATGGCGCAACGGCGACGCAGGCTTACGCCCATGCATATGCCCTTGCGCCGGATGATGTGGCGGTAAAACTCGGGTATGCCGAAGTGTTAACCCGCTCTTCCGATCCGCAGGATAACCTTACCGGGGGAAATCTCCTGCGCGGTATGCTGGAAAAATCTCAGGGTGACCTGCGTGTATTAAGCCTGCTGGCCTATAATGAATTTGAACAGGGGCACTACCCGCAAGCGATTGGCGCGTGGGAAGTTATGCTGAAAATTCTGCCCGCCGGTGACAAGCGCCTTGAGATGGTGCGTGCCAGTATCGAACAGGCGAAACAAAAGTCTGGTGCCGATCAGGCAAAACTGGCCGTCAGCGTCAGCCTTTCTGCCGCGGCTCAGCAGACACTGCCGCAGGATGGCACGGTCTTTATTTCGGTGACCGACGGCAGCAGCCCGGTGCCGGTGGCAGTGAAAAAACTGCCCCTGAGCCGCTTCCCGCTGGCGATCACCGTGGACGACAGTAATGCGATGATGCCGGAACGCTTGCTTTCTTCGCTGCATCAATTAAAAGTACGCGTTCGTATTTCACAGAATGGTCTGGCGACGCCAGCTTCGGGTGACTGGTACGGCGACAGTCCGCTGACAGATTTTGCCGGAAACGGTCAGGTCAGCATTGAAATTAATCAGCAGGTTCCGTAATCAGAGAGCCGAAGATCAATAACAGGGAGATATCCATGAACTTACGCCTGACTGGGCTGGCGTTTGCGACCGTTTTACTGGTCGGTTGTGCCGGCACGTCCGGATCCTCTGACAGCGAACAGCAGGGACGTTCTGATCCGCTGGAAGGTTTCAACCGGGTCATGTTCGACTTCAACTATAACTATATGGATCCGTATCTGGTGCGGCCTGTTGCCGTGGCGTGGCGTGATTATGTGCCGCAACCGGCGCGTAACGGCACCAGTAACTTCCTCAGCAACCTCGACGAACCGGCCAGCATGGTGAACTCCTTGCTCAAAGGCGATCCGTACCGCGCGGCGATCCACTTCAACCGCTTCTTCCTGAACACCTTGTTAGGGATGGGCGGTCTGATTGACGTGGCAGGAATGGCGAACCCGAAACTGGCGCGTGAAGAGGCGCAGGGCTTTGGCAGCACGCTGGGACATTATGGTGTCGGTTACGGCCCGTACGCCGTCCTGCCAGGTTATGGCAGCGCGACCCTGCGTGACGAGGGGGGCGATTTAGTCGATGATCTCTATCCGATGCTCAGCTATCTGACGTTCTGGATGTCAGCCGGTAAATGGGTGCTGGAAGGCGTCGAAACCCGTGCTGAATTGCTGGATTCTGATGGCATCATTCGTAACTCTTCTGATCCTTACCTGATGATCCGTGAAGCTTACTTCCAGCGTCACGACTTCCTGGCGAGAGGCGGTCAGCTGACGCCGCAGGAAAACCCGAATGCGGCATTGATTCAGGGTGACCTGAAAGATATCGATTCGGAATAACCGTTTCGTCGCCATAAAAAAAGCGCCTTTCGGCGCTTTTTTCATTTCAGGCATCACACTCAACTCATCAGAAGCTGTAGTTAAAGTTCGCGCCGTACAACATGGCCGTCCCTTTCGCCTGGAATTCATATTTAGGCGCGTTGGCAGACACCTGCTCGCTGATGTTGACGGTCTGGCCATGCATATAAGAAACGCCGACATCCACTGAGGCATCTTTGGTGAATGCGTACGTGGTCCCCGCAGAGACCCAGAAGCGGTCCTGATCCGGAATCGAAATGGTGCGGTTATCCGCCGGAACCGGGCTGTCATCGAATGCCACACCGGTACGGAAGGTCCAGTTTTCGTCGTAGTAATAGGTGGTACCCAGCGCGATGCGGTAAGCATCGTGATAGCCTTCGTCTTTCTGGAACAGGGTCTGGCCGTTAGAACCGGTGGCTTTCAGCTCCTGGAACTGGCTCCAGCTGGTGTAAGCCAGGCTGTAGTGAACGGCCCATTTTGGCGCAACGCGGTTATAACCTGACACTTCCCACATTTCCGGCAGGTTCAGGGTCAGGGAGCCAGGCACGGTTTGACCACCTGTGCCGCCCAGTGCGCGTGGAATGCCGTTACGGTATTCTCCGTCGAAATCAATTTTCACTTCTGAACGGTAAGTGAAGGCGTAGCGGTTGTTGTCATCGACTTCATACAGAATACCGGCGTTCCAGCCGTAGCCCCATTCGTTGCCTTTCAGCTTGGCCGCTTCGGTATCTTCAGAAATCAGACCACGGGTCGCCAGCGGAGCGAGTTCACCGGCGGTACGACGAATTTTTGCTTTCGCATAAACGGCATCAAAGCCCACGCCGAAGCTGAAGTTCTCGTTGAAACGATAAGCGACGCTTAAGTTATTATTGATGGTCATCAGATCGGTTTCGCCACCGATCGGGCCCGCCGGGTAATTATCGTTAAACTCGGTCGCCAGACCGTAGTTAGACGTCGCCGACGCACCCACTGCCCACTGTTCATTCAGCGGCATAATAAAGTGAATATTCGGCACCCACTGGTTCGGCGCAATGTTACCTGCATCGGTGCTGGCACCGGTGACCGGGGATTTGCCCGTCACGCTGACATCCGGGTCAACGTAAACCGCACCGATGGAAAATGCCGGACGATCAAACATCGTCATGGTCGCCGGGTTGCGGCTACCGGACGCCGCGGTGTCTGCAATCGCGCCTTCACCAGAGAAGGAACGACCTAAACCCGCAGCGGTATATTCGTTGAGCTGAAAACCTGCTGCATAAACGTTGGAAGAAACAATTGCCACTGCAGCTGCCAGAGCTGATCTTTTAAACAGGTTTTTCTGGTTCATGACCAAAACCTCAATTTTATGTTTTTTATCAAACAATGTTACATCGAGTAACAATGAGCGCGGGATTGTAGGGTCCGTTATCAGTCTGACAAATCAGACCAGTGAGCGAAGTATAGGTCTGACCTGTGGTGTAGTTGCAATCATGTTTCATTGATATTTCTTATTTGATGCAAGAAATCGGATCCACTTAACAAAAAACCAACATTAAAAGTTCAATTCAGAAACGTTAAACTGAGAAACCTGACTTAAATTTAATCTGTTCTTCACCATTTTGTGATCTGAAGCACGATAAACACACATAAAAAGTAAGTGCTAGTCGAAGCGGGAGAGGGTGGCGTAAAATACGAAAGGAAAATAAATCTTAAATTCGCAAAAGGCCAGACGGTGGACGTTGCCGTTGATGCCGGGGAGAAAATTATGTCTGACGTAACCATGTCCTCTAAATCCACCCAACCTCTGCACTCCATCAACAAATACGGCGCAGAAGAAACGGCAGCCTGCTGTTGTGTTGATGTGGGCACTATCATGGACAACACCGATTGCACCGCTTCTTACAGCCACGTTTTCGAAAACGAAGCCCAGGCCAAAGAGATGCTGCAATCCCTGACCGAACGTGCGCGCGGTGTCGAATCTGAACCCTGCGAGATCACCAGCCGCATGGAAAAAGTGGACGGTGGCGTTGAGCTGAATATCGATTTCACTTTTAGCTGCCAGGCTGAAACCATGATCTTCCAGCTGGCTTTAAGATAATCCCACCTGAGCATTTCACATGCCGCTGCCCGCCCGCAGCGGTATTTTTTTGTCCGTCATCCTTTCCCGCCTGCTTTCCTTCTCATTCTAATTTCAGAAAAATTTGCTGTTGCTCGCACTTCGGCCGCTTTCGCTTTGCCAAATGTAAATACATGGTTAAAACTGAGTTATCAGGTCAGACCTCTTAGACCCTATTTACTCAGGAGCATGTATGAACAAGGTCATTCCACTGGTAACGCGTGAAGGCGATCGCATTGCGATTGTCGATGGTTTACGCACGCCATTCGCGAAACAGGCCACCGCCTACCACGGCATCCCCGCCGTGGATTTGGGCAAAATGGTGGTCAGCGCATTGCTGGCGAAAAGTGGGATTGACCCGAAAGTTATCGATCAGCTGGTGTTCGGACAGGTGGTACAAATGCCGGAAGCGCCGAACATTGCGCGCGAAATTGTGCTCGGCACCGGCATGAATGTCTCGACCGATGCTTACAGCGTCTCGCGCGCCTGTGCCACCAGTTTTCAGGCGGTGGCGAATGTGGCTGAAAGCATTCTCAGCGGAACGGTCAGCGTCGGCATCGCCGGGGGCGCGGATTCTTCCTCGGTGCTGCCCATTGGCGTCAGTAAACGTCTCGCCCGCACGCTGGTTGACGTCAACAAAGCCCGCACACTGTCACAGCGTTTGTCGCTGTTCAGTAAACTCAAACTGCGTGACCTTATGCCGGTGCCTCCGGCGGTTGCGGAGTATTCGACCGGCCTGCGCATGGGCGACACCGCCGAGCAGATGGCGAAAAGCCACGGCATTACTCGTCAGCAGCAGGACGAACTGGCGCACCGTTCCCACACGCTGGCGGCGCTGGCCTGGGAACAGGGCTACCTGAACAGTCAGGTGATGGCCGCGCAGATCCCGCCGTACCGCGAGGTGCTGCAAAAAGACAACAATATCCGCCTCAATTCAGAGATCGGGCAATATGCCAAACTGCGTCCGGCGTTTGACCGCAAACATGGCACCGTCACCGCCGCCACCAGCACGCCGCTGACGGACGGCGCCGCCGCGGTGCTGATGATGAGCGAGTCCCGCGCCCGTGAGCTTGGCCTGCAGCCGCTCGGCTATCTGAAAAGTTTTGCCTTTGCCGCCATCGATGTCTGGGAAGATATGCTCCTCGGCCCGGCGTACGCCACGCCGATTGCCCTTGACCGGGCGGGGCTGACGTTTGCCGATCTCGATCTGATCGACATGCATGAAGCTTTTGCGGCACAGACGCTGGCGAACATCAAAATGCTGGGCAGCGAGCAGTTTGCCCGTGAAAAACTGGGACGCAGCGAAGCGGTGGGGGAAATCGACTGGGATAAGTTCAATGTGCTTGGCGGTTCGCTGGCTTACGGGCATCCGTTTGCCGCCACCGGCGCGCGCATGATCACCCAGACACTGCATGAATTACGCCGCCGTGGCGGAAAATACGGCCTGACGACGGCCTGCGCCGCCGGGGGTTTAGGCGCGGCGATGATCCTGGAGGCGGCACAATGAAAGACAGCATGGAAAACTCAATCACAGCGCCGGATTCCGCGTTTTCACTGATGTTTACCAACGAACATATCGGCATCATCACCATTGATGTTCCCGGTGAAAAAGTGAATACCTTAAAGGCTGAATTTGCTGAGCAAATCTCCTCTATTCTGCATAAAGCGCAGCAGTATCCGAATCTGAAGGGGCTGGTGCTGATTTCCGGCAAACCCGATTCTTTTATCGCCGGTGCCGATATCACCATGATTGCCGGCTGCAAAACCGCCGCAGAGGCCAGTCAGCTTGCGCTGAAAGGCCAGACGGTGATGTCGCAGATTGCCTCATTCTCCGTGCCGGTAGTGGCCGCCATTCACGGTGCCTGCCTCGGCGGCGGTCTGGAACTGGCGCTGGCCTGCCATGCCCGCATTTGTTCGCTGGATGATAAAACTCAGCTCGGCCTGCCGGAAGTGCAACTTGGCCTGTTGCCAGGCTCCGGCGGTACGCAGCGCCTGCCGCGTTTAATCGGTGCGCCGAAAGCGCTGGAACTGATGCTCACCGGCCGAAGCCTGCGGGCGAAACAGGCATTGAAACTGGGGCTGGTGGATGACGCCGTACCCTATTCGATCTTGCTGCAAACGGCGCTGGAACGCGTAGCCAAAGGCCGCAGGGCGCGCCCTGTGCTGCCGTGGCAGGCAAGACTGGCGGGCGGACCGCTGGGGAAAAGTGTGCTGTTCCATTTTGTGCGCAAACAGACGCGCGCCAAAACTCACGGCAATTATCCGGCCACCGAAAAAATCATCGATGTGGTGAAAACCGGTCTGGATCAGGGCAGCGGTAACGGTTATCAGGCGGAAGCAAACGCCTTTGGCGAACTGGTGATGACGCCTGAATCCGCTGCGCTGCGCAGCTTATTCTTTGCGTCCACGGCGCTGAAAAAAGAAACAGGTGCGGACGCCCAACCGCTGCCGCTTCGCCGTGTCGGCATTCTTGGCGGCGGGCTGATGGGCGGGGGTATCGCTAACGTTACGGCCACCCGCGCCGGGCTGCCGGTGCGTATCAAAGACATCAATGTCGAGGGTATCCGCCATGCGCTGAAATACAGCTGGGATTTGCTGGAGAAAAAAGTGCGCAGCCGCAGACTGACGCGCAATGAACAGCAACGCCAGATGATGCTGATTTCAGGCACCACCGATTACAGCGGCTTTGCGCAGGTAGATCTGGTGGTTGAAGCCGTCTTCGAAGATCTGGCGCTGAAACAGGGCATGGTGGCCGAGATTGAGAAAAATGCCGCTCCGCACACTATTTTTGCTTCAAACACCTCTTCTTTACCTATTCATCAGATAGCCGCTCAGGCGGACAGACCTGAACAGGTGATTGGTCTGCACTATTTCAGCCCGGTGGATAAAATGCCGCTGGTGGAAGTGATCCCCCATGCCGGCACCAGTGCGCAGACGATTTCCACAACGGTATCGCTTGCGAAGAAACAGGGAAAAACAGCCATTGTGGTGGGTGACAGTGCCGGGTTCTACGTTAACCGCATTTTGGCGCCTTACATCAACGAAGCGGCGCGCTGTGTTCTGGCTGGCGAACCCATCGATCACATCGACAAAGCGCTGGTCAGCTTTGGTTTCCCGGTCGGGCCGGTGCAGTTGCTTGATGAAGTAGGGATCGACGTCGGCACTAAAATCAGCCCGATTCTGGTGGATGCGTTTGGCGAACGATTTGCTGCGCCCGCCGGTTTTGATGCGGTGCTCAAAGACGATCGCAAAGGGCGTAAAAACGGCAAAGGCTTCTATCTTTATGCCCAGAAAGGGCGCATGGCTAAGAAAAAACAGGTCGATCCTGCCGTCTATCGGCTGCTCAACGTCACCCCGAAAGTGCAGCAGCCGGAGACGGAAATCGCCCAACGTTGTGTGATGCTGATGCTCAATGAGGCGGTGCGGTGTCTGGATGAAAAGGTGATCCGCAGCGCGCGTGATGGCGATTTGGGCGCGGTATTTGGCATCGGTTTCCCACCGTTTCGCGGCGGGCCGTTCCGCTACATTGATACGCTGGGGGCGGCAAACGTGGTGAAAACCCTGGAGCAACTGGCGCAGCGTTACGGTGAACACTTTACGCCGTGCGAAGGCCTGATGCTTCGCGCGGCGAACGGCGGGCTTTTCTATCCGAAAGGCGAGGCGAAGGAAATTGCCGACGCAGTGTGACCTCCGTCACTGTGTGACGATGTATTTCGCGAGAGTGTGGAACAGATCCTGCTTGCAGCCATACTTAAGCCTGCGGGATCTTTTTTATGGGGAGGTCGGTTTTGTACAAGAACAAACCCAAACGATTGATCTACAACCCGAGTGGTTAAAAATTAGCCTGAATAGTTTACATGCGGTAAGGGTTGGTGTAAAAAACAGCGTTTTCTTTACGTGAACTTTCAGGCAAAATGCCCGACCGCTGATGCTGACCATGCAAAGCATGTGGCCAGGCGGGTTAAGTGGATGTACTGCCTTTCAGCTTTTTTGTTGTGAAACGACGATGAAAAAACGCTGGGCAATGGGTGATACAGCACGCAAAGCGTTTCTGTATAGCGCTATTTTTGTTAACAAAAGCGGTGCAATATGCAAGTTGTTATTATGCGTCACGGTGATGCGGTTCTTGAAGCTGCAAGCGACTCGGTTCGCCCGTTAAGCGAATGCGGATGTGACGAATCAGTACATATGGCAGCCTGGCTCAATGGCCGTGGCGTCAAAATTGATCGCGTTCTGGTCAGTCCGTATCTGCGTGCGCAGCAGACGCTTGAAAAAGTGCGGCTGAGTCTGGCGCTGCCAGACAACGTTGAAATCGATACGCTGAAAGAACTGACGCCGGGCGGCGATCCCGCACTGGTGGCCAGCGAGTTGCAACATCTGGCGCTGACCGGTGTGAATGCCGTGCTGGTAGTGTCTCACTTGCCGCTGGTGGGCTATCTGGTCGCGGAACTGTGTCCGGGTCTGTGCCCGCCAATGTTTGCCACTTCCGCGATGGCCAGTGTGGAACTGAATGGTGAAACCGGGCAGGGCACTTTCGAGTGGCAATTTAGTCCGTGCCAGGTGATGGCGAAGGTTTAATTTTCCGGGATGGAAAAGTAAACAAAAGAAAGGCACAGCCGTGTGAACGCGCTGTGCCTTTCTGCTTTCTGTGTTTCGCCAGCCGGGGTTAGCTGATTTTGTCATCCAGCTCAATCAGCACCAGCAGCGAGGCGGTGCCGCCGAACTCTTTCGGCGCCTGATGAAATGCCTCGACGTCAGGATGTTGCGCCAGCCACAGCGGCGTTTGCTGCTTGAGAATATGCTTGCCGTGCCCGTGCATCACGCAGGCACAATGGACGTGTTCGCGGCGACAGGCGGCAATCAGCGCGCCCAATTCCTGCTTGGCTTCCATTTGCGTTAACCCGTGCAAATCGAGAAACAGTTCCGGGGAATAATCCCCGCGGCGTAATTTTTTCAATTCAAAATGGCTGACATCAGGCCGGACATGACGTACCGGACCCTCTTCCTGCAACATCGGCTGGAATTCATCAGAAAAATAATAGCTTGCGTCCACCTGCTCCTGCAGCAGCTTTTGAGGCGACATTTGCGTCACTTTTTTTCGCCGCGGCGGATGGGTAATCGTGTCATTTTTCAGGCGCTTGACGCCGGGAACGGCCTCGCGAAATATCGCGGCTTCTTCCGGGCTCAGCAGGTGCTTTTTCTTCATTTTCGGGTCGTCTTTTTCGCACAATACCGACAGTGTACCTGCGGGCGACCTGTGGTTTAAAGAAAACTCAGGGTTAAATTCTTCGAGACATCGCGCAAGTGCGTTGACTAGCTGCTGATTTGTGGCGGGCTTCGTGGCAAACTATGCGGCAAATTATGGGTTAAACGTCTGTTAAAAACCCGTGCATGCCTGGAGAATAAAATTGGACAAAATTTTCGTCGACGAAGCTGTCAGTGAACTGCATACCATTCAGGATATGTTGCGCTGGACCGTCAGCCGCCTGAACGCAGCCAATGTCTATTACGGTCACGGCACCGATAACCCGTGGGACGAAGCCGTGCAACTGGTGTTACCGAGCGTGTTTTTGCCGCTGGATATCCCTGAAGATATGCACACTGCGCGTCTGACCTCCAGTGAGCGTCACCGCATCGTGGAGCGCGTGATCCGCCGCGTTAATGAACGTGTGCCGGTGGCTTACCTGACCAACAAAGCCTGGTTCTGTGACATGGAATTTTATGTCGATGAGCGCGTTCTGGTGCCACGCTCGCCGATTGGTGAGCTGATTACACACCGCTTCTCCGGCATTCTGCACGAGAAACCTGAGCATATTCTTGATATGTGCACCGGCAGCGGCTGTATTGCTATCGCCTGTGCCTACGCGTTTCCGGAAACCGAAGTGGATGCGGTGGATATCTCTGCCGATGCGCTGGCCGTGGCTGAACGCAATATTGATACGCACGGTATCGAGAACTGGGTCACGCCGATCCGTTCTGATCTGTTCCGCGAATTACCGCCGCTGCAATACGACCTGATCGTCACTAATCCGCCGTATGTGGATGAAGAAGACATGTCTGATTTGCCACAGGAATACCGCCACGAACCTGTGCTCGGCCTGGCTTCCGGCACTGACGGCCTGAAACTGACCCGTCGTATTCTCGCCTGTGCGCCGGATTACCTGACGGACAACGGCGTGCTGATTTGTGAAGTAGGAAACAGCATGGTACATCTGATGGAACAATATCCTGAGATCCCGTTCACCTGGCTGGAGTTTGAAAACGGCGGTGATGGTGTCTTTATGCTGACCAAACAGCAGCTCGTTGAATGCGCCGAATACTTCACCGGCTACCGTGACTAATGACTTCTCATGACCGGCCTTTCGCCGGTCATTTCAGCATCAAACATCAACATAATGGTAAGGAGCCGTGATGGCAGGGAACAGTATTGGGCAGTTTTTCCGCGTCACCACGTTTGGCGAATCCCACGGTGTGGCACTGGGCTGTATTATTGACGGCGTGCCGCCTGGTATTGCGCTGACCGAAGCAGATCTGCAACACGATCTCGACAGGCGTCGCCCTGGCACCTCGCGCTACACCACGCAGCGCCGCGAAGCCGATGAAGTGAAAATTTTATCCGGCGTGTTCGAAGGCGTGACCACCGGCACCAGCATCGGCCTGATCATCCAGAATACCGATCAGCGCTCGCAGGATTACAGCGCCATCAAGGACGTGTTCCGTCCGGGACATGCGGATTACACCTACGAACAAAAATACGGCGTGCGCGATTATCGTGGCGGTGGCCGTTCTTCTGCCCGCGAAACCGCAATGCGCGTGGCCGCAGGTGCCGTGGCGAAGAAGTATCTGCTGGAAAAATTCGGCGTGAAGGTGCGCGGGTATATGTCCCAGATGGGCGATATCACCTGCGAACTGAAAGACTGGGATCTGGTCGAAACCAACCCGTTCTTCTGCCCGGATGAAAGTAAGCTCGAAGCACTGGACGAACTGATGCGCGCGCTGAAAAAAGAAGGCGATTCCATCGGTGCCAAAATTACCGTTGTGGCAGATCACGTACCGGTCGGCCTGGGCGAGCCGGTGTTTGACCGTCTGGATGCGGATCTGGCGCATGCGCTGATGAGCATCAACGCGGTGAAAGGCGTGGAAATTGGCGATGGGTTTGCCGTGGTTAACAAACGCGGCAGCGAAAACCGTGACGAAATTACGCCGACCGGTTTCGAAAGCAATCATGCGGGCGGTATTCTCGGCGGGATCAGCAGCGGCCAGCCGGTGGTTGCCCATCTGGCGCTGAAACCTACGTCCAGCATCACCGTTCCGGGGCGCACCATCAACCGTGAAGGCGAGCAGGTCGAGATGATCACCAAAGGGCGTCATGATCCGTGCGTCGGCATCCGTGCTGTACCCATTGCGGAAGCGATGATGGCGATTGTGCTGATGGATCACTTACTGCGTCAGCGCGCTCAGAACGGCGACGTTCATTCCACCGTGCCACGCTGGTAACCCTTCGATGAAACTTTTACGCCCTGTTCCTGCGTTGAAAGCCGCCTGCGCCAGTCTTCTGGTGCTCGCGCTTTGCGCGCCTGCTCTGGCGGCAACGCCGTGGCAGAAAATTACCCAGCCGATTTCCGGCGCACCTCAGGCCATAGGCAGCTACGCCAACGGATGTCAGATTGGTGCGCAGCCACTGCCGCTCAATTCACCGGATTATCAGGTGATGCGAATCGATCAGCGCCGCTATTTCGGGCAGCCGGATTTGCTGGCGTTTATCACCCGTCTGGGGACTCAGGCGCGTGAAAAAGGCCTGGGCACCATGCTGGTCGGTGATATGGCGATGCCCGCGGGCGGACGTTTCAGCAGCGGTCACGCCAGCCATCAGTCCGGGCTGGATGTCGATATCTGGCTGCAACTGCCGCGTCAGCGCTGGAGCGAACAGATGCTGCTCAAGCCGCAGCCTATCGATCTGGTCAGTGCTAACGGTAAATCCGTTGTGCCAGCCCAGTGGCAGCCGCGGATCGAAACGCTGATCAAGATGGCCGCGCAGGATAAAGAGGTGGTACGCATTTTCGTCAACCCGGCGATCAAGCAACAGCTTTGCCTCGATGCGGGAACCGATCGTGAATGGCTGCACAAAGTGCGTCCGTGGTTCGGCCATCGTGCGCATATGCATGTGCGCCTGAGCTGCCCGGCCGGAAGCCTGGAATGCGACAATCAGGCACCACCTCCTCCGGGAGATGGCTGTGGCGCTGAGCTGCAAAGCTGGTTCCTGCCGCCAAAACCGGGAAGTGGCACTTCAGTGAAAAGCGAGCCGCCTCCGTTGCCGCCAACCTGTCAGGCGCTGCTGGATAAACATGTTGGTCAGCTTTAACTGGCCTGTACGATTTTGACTTCATCTTGCTGAGTGAAATGAATGGACTGGCTGATCGTTGCACCGTGGGTATTAATCGTCTTATTTTTCGTTGCACTGTTTGCCGGTTTCATTGATTCCATTGCCGGGGGCGGCGGGCTTATCAGCCTGCCCGCACTGCTGGCGGCGGGGGTTTCCCCCGCGCAGGCCATTGCCACCAACAAGCTGTCATCCATTGGCGGATCTTTTTCCGCCAGCCTCTATTTTGTGCGGCGCGGGGTGGTGGATCTCAACGATCAAAAGCTCAATATCGCCTGCACCTTTGTCGGTTCGGTGATTGGTGCGATCCTGATTCAGCATCTGCGCGCCGACATGCTGCGTCAGATTCTGCCTCTGCTGATTATCTGCATTGGGTTGTATTTCCTGCTGACGCCCCGCCTGGGCGAAAGCGATCGCGCCAGACGCCTGAATGCGTTGCCGTATGCGCTGGTCGGCGGCGGTTGTGTCGGTTTTTATGATGGATTTTTCGGCCCCGGTGCGGGCTCGTTCTACGCGCTGGGTTTTGTGACTTTATGTGGGTTTAACCTCGCTAAAGCCACGGCACACGCAAAAGTCCTGAATTTCACCTCCAACTTCGGCGGCCTGCTGTTCTTCATACTCGGTGGCAAAGTGGTGTGGGTGCTGGGATTTGTGATGATGGCCGGGCAGTTTATCGGTGCGCGTCTTGGTGCGCGGATGGTGCTGAGCAAAGGGCAGAAGATGATCCGCCCGATGGTAGTGACCGTGTCCGTGGTGATGAGTTGCAAGCTGATTTACGACAATCACGGTACCGAAATCATGCACTGGCTAAGTCTGCATTTATAATTTTACCAGCAGCAGAATGCTTGCCCGAAGTCATGAAATACGCCATTCAATCAGGGGTATATTGTCGCCCCTGATCTTACTTTAACGAGTTTCACAGCAATTATGTCTGATTCGACTGCAACACATAACTATCATCAATTGATCGACATTTTTGATTCCTGCTTCTTTGAGGAATTTAACGTGCGCCTGATTAAAGGCGATGACGAGCCGATCTATCTGCCTGCGGATGAGCAGGAGCCGTTTAACCGCATCGTTTTTGCCCACGGTTATTACGCCAGCGGAATGCATGAAATCTCTCACTGGTGCGTCGCGGGTGCTGAGCGCCACAAACTGGTGGATTTCGGTTACTGGTACTGCCCGGACGGTCGTGATGCCCAGACGCAGAGCGAGTTTGAAAAAGTCGAAATCAAACCGCAATCCTATGAATGGTTGTTCTGCGCGGCAGCGGGTTTTGCGTTTAACGTCAGTTGCGACAACCTGAGCGGCGATTGCGAGCCTGACCGCGTCGGTTTCCAGAATAAAGTGCGTGCAGAAGTGCTGCGTATGCTGGAGCAGGGCATTCCGGAAAGACCTTCGCGCTTTATTAAAGCGTTACAATCGTTTTACAATACCGCCCCTTTGACGCCTGCAGACTTCCCTGCGTTGCAGCCGATCGAATAAAAGACTCAATACCGGACACGAGAGGAAGAGTAATGATCGCAGAATTTGAAACGCGGATTTTAACGCTGATTGACGACATGGTCGAAAGCGCCAGCGACGACGAACTGTTTGCCAGTGGCTATCTGCGGGGCCATCTGACGGTCGCGGTAGCAGAAGCGGAAGAGAACGGTGAACACACCGCCGAAGCGCTGAAAATTCGTGTTCAGGACGGACTGGACAAGGCTATCCGCGCCGGTGAATTATCGCCGCGCGATCAGGCCCTGGTTCAGGGCATGTGGGAAAATCTCTATCAGGCTTCCTTGCCACAATAATCCCCTTTCAGTAAAAAAAGCGCAGCCAGGGTGAACCGGCTGCGCTTTTTTTTTACCCAAAGTCAGGTCTGAAAACCTGCTTAGTGTGATTCCACCGGACGGCCTTTCAGTAATTTTCTGACCCACATGCGGTTTGGATTGAGGGCCGCCAGCGTTTCGCTGTCGAGCGGCAGCGGTTCACCGGCAATCTGCGCCGCCAGTATTTCTGCCCCGAGCGGCGCAGAACTAAGCCCGCGTGAACCGAGCGCACCAAACAGAAACAGATTTTCATACACCGGCGCAGGCGCTACCGGGCGGTGGCGTTTAATGTCGAGATCTAACGTCTGATAACTCTCCAGCAGCGCATCATAATCAGCCACCGAGCCGATCATCGGCAGATGGTCACGGGTCGCGCAGCGCACGCCGTTTCGCGCTTCGCCTTCACTGACATCCACGTCATGCGGCCATTGCTGATCCGGCAGACACCTGATGAGACGCTGGCGGTTTTCCTGCTGATCGCCGTCACGGTAATCCGTGCATTTGTCGGCGCGGTGATAGCTTGCACCAATGCAATGGTGCTGATTCTGCGGGCTGACCGGCGTCATGTAGCCGTCATAACACAACACCTGCGTCAGTTTGCTCAGCGCCGGTGTGGTCGGAATATGCGACACCTGGCCGCTGACGGCATACACCGGCAGTTTTTCTGTCTGACTGAAATCAGTAATGTCTGCGCCGTTCGCAAGAACAACACCCTGATGTCGGGCGACATGGCCGTCAGCAAAGGTCAGCGCCCATTGCGAACCGGCGTCAAATTCTAATGCGGTCGCGCGCTGGCAATAATGCACCGTTAAGCCCTGGGTTTCGGCAAGAGAAATCAGCGACGCGGTCAGTTCAGCCGGGCACAGCCACGCGCCGAGCGGATAGGTCACGCCGCCGCTGCCGCACGGTAATCCGCACAACGCTTCCACGTCTTCTTCACTCAGCCCTTTTGCCAGTTCTTCCGGCCAGCCGCCTTTGAGTATGCCGTCAATTTTGCCCTGGCTTTTTTCGTCATAACCGAGCTGCGTCACGCCGCTCCAGCCGTGGTCGAAAGGCACATCCAGCGTTTCAAGCTGCGCGTACTGACGACGGGCAAAGGTGAAGGCCTGGGCGAAAAAGTTTTCCAGCGTATCGCCACGGCCATTAAGCAACGGATAAACCGCGCCCTGACGGTTGCCGGAGGCCCCGAGCGCCGGTTTTTCATCGGCGCAGTACAGCGTGACCGCATAGCCACGGCGCAAAAGTGCCAGTGAAAGCACGGCGCTGGCAACGCCGCCGCCTAAAACTGCAAACTCTGTGGCATTTTTCGCCGCAGGACGTAAATACCACGGGGCAGGATGAGGAACATCAATTTCTGCCGGTAAAACACCGGATAACATATGGCGCTTTTCACCGAAGCCCGGCACTTTACTGATGTCAAAACCGGCTTCCTGCAGGCCACGGCGGACTATGCCCGCGACGGTGAAAGTGGCAAAGGTTCCTTGCGGACGGGTCATTTTTGCCATGGCGTTGAAGAGCTCAGGTGTCCACATGTCCGGGTTTTTTGAGGGCGCAAAGCCGTCGAGGAACCAGGCATCGACCTGCTGATTCATACTGGTGTCACATGCCGGAAGCAGGGTAGTCACGTCACCGAACCACAGGTCGAGCGTGATACGCCCACCGGCCAGCAGCAAACGGTGGCATCCGGCAAAGGGCATCGGCCATTGTTCGCAGAGTTCGGCGGAGTAGTCGGCCAGTTCCGGCCATTGTGCATGGGCAGCGATAAGGTCGCGGGCGGACAGCGGAAATTTTTCGTAGCTGATGAAATGCAGCCGTTGCAGGGTGGCCTCAGGGTTTTCAGAGTGGAACGCCTCGAAGGTCTGCCACAACGTCAGGAAATTCAGTCCGGTACCGAATCCGGTTTCCGCAATGATGCAAAGCGGGCGCGGGTGATCGGCAAAACGTGCCGGAAAATGATTGCCATTCAGGAAGACATGGCGTGTTTCCAGTAAGCCGTCCTGATTGGAAAAGTAGACGTCATCAAAATGTCGGGAAACAGGTGTACCCTGTTCGTTCCAGCTTAATTCAGCGGGTGTGATCGGGTTATGGCTCACGTGAAACTCTCTCAGTTCAAGGCGATGCCGGAGTTTACGCCTGCGTTTGACCCCGCGCAAATTTACCACGATTTACACAAGGAATTGCTGATCGGACTTGTTCGGCGTACAACTGTACGCTAGAGTGCGTGACGAAATCCCGAATGGTGAATAGTACAAGAGGTATTAAATGAAACGTGCAGTGATTACTGGCCTGGGTATCATCTCGAGCATCGGTAACAACAAGCAGGAAGTTCTTGCATCTCTGCAAGAGGGTCGCTCTGGGATCACCTTCTCGCAAGAGCTGAAAGATGCCGGCATGCGTAGTCACGTCTGGGGTGATGTCAAATTAGACACCGCAGGCCTTATCGATCGTAAGATTGTGCGTTTCATGAGTGATGCCTCGATCTACGCTTATCTTTCCATGCAACAGGCGATTGAAGATTCCGGTCTGACCCCTGAAATGGTGTCCAACGACCGCACCGGCCTTATCGCCGGTTCCGGCGGCGGCTCTCCGCGCAACCAGGTTGCGGGTTCCGACGGTATGCGTGCCAAAGGCCTGAAAGGCGTTGGCCCTTACATGGTGACCAAAGCGATGGCGTCCGGTGTTTCAGCGTGTCTGGCGACCCCGTTCAAAATCCGTGGCGTGAACTACTCCATCAGTTCTGCCTGCGCAACCTCTGCTCACTGCATTGGTAACGCGTTAGAAATGATTCAGCTTGGCAAACAGGACGTGGTCTTTGCCGGTGGCGGCGAAGAGCTGTGCTGGGAAATGGCCTGTGAATTCGATGCAATGGGCGCGCTGTCTACCCGTTACAACGAAACCCCTGAAAAAGCCTCCCGTACTTACGATCAGAACCGTGACGGTTTTGTTATCGCAGGCGGCGGCGGTATGGTTGTCGTGGAAGAGTTGGAACACGCTCTGGCCCGTGGCGCGCACATCTACGCAGAAATCGTTGGCTACGGCGCAACCTCTGACGGCGCAGACATGGTGGCTCCATCCGGTGAAGGCGCTGTGCGTTGCATGAAAATGGCAATGAACGGCGTGGATACGCCTATCGATTACGTTAACGTGCACGGGACTTCTACTCCGGTCGGCGACGTGAAAGAGCTGGGTGCGATCCGTGAAGTGTTCGGCGATAAAACGCCAGCGCTTTCTTCCACCAAAGCCATGACCGGTCACTCTCTGGGTGCCGCAGGCGTTCAGGAAGCGATTTACACCCTGCTGATGGCCGAGCACGGCTTCATCGCGCCAAGCATCAACATCGAAGACCTCGATGAGAAAGCGGAAGGCATGGACATCATCACTAAGCCAACTCAGCGCGAGCTGACGACCGTGATGTCCAACAGCTTCGGTTTCGGCGGCACTAACGCCACGCTGGTTATGCGCAAGATGAAAAACGACAAATAATTCCTGTCGTTAAGCACTAATAAAAGCCCGTTTAACACGGGCTTTTTTACGTCTGTTGTTTATCCCTCCTGTTATCCCTCAACAATTCAGGTACAATTTCGCCGCTTCTTATTTTCACTTTGTTGACATAATGCTCTCACTCCGACACATCAATCATCGACATCTGCGCTTCCCGGCCTGGCTTGGGATCCTGGCGATCCTGATGTTGTTTATTGCTCCGGTGATTTCCAAATCACAGGCGGTTGAGGGTGCGCAGCACACAATGATGCCAGGAATGGTGATGTCCGACATGGACATGCCAGAGGGTGAGATGGCTGGCATGATGATGCCTGACCACCATGACTCGCCGGAACATTGTCAGAAGCTATCCTGTCAGTCTGCGCCGAAAGATATCGCGAAAAGGATGATGTTCGGTGACATGAGCGATGCCGCCTGCGGTTATTGCGTGTTGCTGGTGCATCTGCCGATGCTCGACTTACAGGCCATGCCGATGCTGTGGTCGCGGGCTTATTCCGGCCGCGCGCCTTCGCGTTCAGTAATACAACGTCTCTTTCCTTCGCTGTTCTTCACTGATTCTCAGCCCCGCGCGCCTCCTCATTTTCTTTAGCTTTTTCTCTTCACATGAAAATTATCGACATAACGGCGCTTAACCCGCGTAACCGTTGTGTGTTTGCTATGGAAAATTCAGGAAATCTGATTGATGAGCCAGCCTGCTGTTTCTCAAAAAATGACGGTCAAAGCCGCATCTCTTGCGCTGCTCAAGCGCATACACTTTTATATCGGCCTGTTCGTCGGCCCGTTTATTTTTGTCGCCGCTCTGACCGGTACGCTGTATGTCCTCACGCCGCAGTTTGAAAACTACCTCTACGCCGATGCGCTGTTCACCTCTTCTCAGGGGGAAGCGCAGCCGCTGTCGCAACAAATTGATGCTGCCGTGAAGGTGGCAGGTCCGGATCCGAAAATTTACGCCGTCCGCCCTGCGCCTCATGAGGGCGATACCACGCGGGTGATGTTCTCCGATCCGCAACTGGGTGCTTCCAAAAGCCGCGCCATCTTTATCGACCCCGCCACCCTGGCGGTAAAAGGCGATATGACGGTGTACGGCACCAGCGGGATTTTACCGTTTCGCACCTGGCTGGATGATTTACATCGCGGCCTGCTGCTGGGCGATGCCGGACGGTTTTACAGTGAGCTTGCGGCTTCCTGGCTATGGGTTGCGGCAATCGGCGGCATAATCCTGTGGCTGACAGGCCGCCCGAAGCGCCGCTCGCCCCGAAAACTGAGCGAAAAAGTGGCGAAGCAGGAGCGCAGCCGTCGCTGGCACAGCACGCTGGGGCTGGCGCTGATGGCCGGTTTGCTGTTTTTCTCGGCCACGGGTCTGACCTGGTCGCAGTGGGCGGGGGATAATATTGGCGTGCTGCGCGCGCACATGGGCTGGCTGACGCCGGCGGTGAACACGGCCTTAGAGGCTGACGCGCCGGCCGCGCCTGCTGACGAGCACGCTGAGCATCACGCCACCATGGCGGATATGCCGGGCATGGAGATGTCTGGTCATGTGATGCACGAGAAACCTGAAACCGTGCCGGTCACCCCCGATACCTTTGATACTGTCGTTCAGGCCGCGCGGGCGTCAGGGATCGGGGCGAATAAAATTGAAATCCGCCCGGCCTATACCCCCGGTAAAGCCTGGACGGTGACCGAAGTCGATCGCAGCTGGCCGACGCAGGTGGATGCCGTTTCTGTCGATCCGACCTCCCTGCGGATTGTCGATCACGTCCGTTTTGCCGATTTCCCTTTGCTGGCGAAACTGACCCGCTGGGGCGTGGACGCCCATATGGGTATTCTGTTTGGCCTGTGGAATCAGGTAATTCTGGCGGTGTTTGGTACCGGGCTTTGCGTGATGATTGCCTGGGGATATCGCCTGTGGTGGTTGCGCAGAAACGTGAGCAGCGGCGGGGTAAACCCGGTGATCACGCTGATGCAAACCTGGAAATCGGTGCCTTTCAGCCTGCAATGCCCACTCTTTTTGATCACCCTGGGGCTTGCGATTTCATTGCCGGTGATGGGCGTCAGCCTGGTCATTTTCCTGCTGATTGATATCGCCCGCTGGGCAACCTCTGAGCGCAGGGTGTACCGCACCCGTAACCTGAACTAATCTTAAATTTTCCGGTGGTGCTGATGCGATGCACCACCGGCATTACTCTCCTTCCTCTGAATTTTATTTTCTCATTTTCATTTATCACTCTGATAAAACTGATTTTTATATTTGTGATAATTAACCATTTATTTAAATTATCGCGCTATTTATTACGCCCGCCAAAAACTCTACTAGTCTTATTCTTGCATCAGAAAAGTCCGAAGAATGTCTTTGTTTTATTCAATATTTCCTTTGTAAATTAATGCATTACTTTATGTAGGGGTTTGTTCATGGCTATTGAATCAGATGATCACAAAGTGGGGTTAATTCCGGTCACCCTGATGGTGTCCGGGAATATCATGGGCTCGGGAGTTTTCCTCCTGCCGGCCAACCTGGCGTCCACTGGCGGGGTAGCGATATATGGCTGGCTGGTGACGATTATTGGCGCGCTGGCGCTGTCGATGGTGTACGCCAAAATGTCATCGCTTGATGACAGTGCAGGGGGCTCCTACGCCTATGCGCGCAGGGCATTTGGCCCCTATCTGGGTTATCAAACCAACCTGCTTTACTGGCTGGCGTGCTGGGTCGGTAACATCGCGATGGTGGTGATCGGCGTTGGTTATCTCAGCTACTTCTTCCCTATTTTAAAAGAGCCGCTGGTTCTGACCTTCACCTGCGTTGCCGTGCTGTGGTTGTTCGTCATTCTCAACATTGTCGGTGCGAAGATGATCACCCGTGTTCAGGCCGTCGCGACGGTGCTGGCGCTGATCCCGATTCTGGCGATCGCCATTTTTGGCTGGTTCTGGTTCAAAAGTGATACTTACATGGAGGCCTGGAACGTCAGTGGAAAAAGCACCTTTGGCGCGATTCAAAGCACCCTGAGCGTGACGCTGTGGTCATTTATCGGCGTAGAGAGCGCCTCGGTCGCCGCGGCGGTGGTGAAAAACCCGAAACGCAACGTGCCGATTGCCACCATCGGCGGCGTGCTGATTGCTGCGGTCTGTTACGTGCTCTCGACCACCGCGATCATGGGCATGATCCCGAATGCGGCGCTGCGCCTCTCCACGTCGCCGTTCGGTGATGCCGCAAGGATGGCAATGGGCGAAACGGCAGGGGCCATCGTCACCTTCTGCGCCGCTGCGGGGTGTCTGGGCTCACTCGGTGGCTGGACGTTACTTGCCAGCCAGACCGCAAAAGCCGCCGCCGATGACGGATTGTTCCCGCCGATATTTGCCAAGGTCAACAAAGAGGGGGTACCGGTCAAAGGTCTTATCGTGCTCGGTATCCTGATGACTATCTTCCAGGTATCGACCATTTCTCCGGATGCCACGGAACAGTTCGCCCTGGTTTCCTCGGTTTCCGTCATTTTCACGTTAGTGCCGTATCTGTATACCTGCGCCGCGCTGATGCTGGTCGGGCATGGTCATCTGGGCAACCGCACCGGAATGTACAGCTTTATTACGCTGATCGCCTTTGTGTATTGCGTATGGGCCGTGGTCGGCTCCGGCGCGGAAGAGGTGATGTGGTCATTCATCGCGCTGATGGTGATTACCGCGCTGTACAGCTTCAACTATAACCGTCGTCATAAAAACCCGTATCCGTTGGGCAAACCGCTTGAACTGGACTGACCGTTTTTAGCTCCCTGACATTTTGAAATTCAAGAGGAAAGGAAAGGTTATGATCGATTTAAGTCGCCATAAAAAACGTAAAGTGCTGGTGGTTGACAGCAATATTTCCGAGGTTAATACCGCGAACGGCCGCGCCGTGCGCGAACTTATCGAAGCGCTGGAAGACACCAACCTGACGGTGATCCCCGCCGTCACTTTTGAAGACGGCATCGCGACCATCACGTCTGATGCCTCTATCTGCTGCGTGTTTGTCGACTGGACCTCCGGCGGCAACGACGATGTTTCGCACAGTCAGGCGTTTGCGCTGCTGCAGGAGATCCGCCGCCGCAACAAAGGCGTGCCGGTGCTGCTGATGGCGGAGCACTCCTGTATCGACACCCTGACCCTCGATACCATGAAAATGGTCAACGAATTTGTCTGGATGCACGAGGACACCGCAGAGTTTATCGCGGCGCGCTCCGTTGCCCTGATCGATAAATATTATGACCAGCTGTTGCCGCCGTTCACCAAAGCATTGTTTCACTACACCAAATATTCTCCGGAATATTCGTGGGCGGCACCCGGTCATCAGGGCGGTGTCGCCTTTACCAAAACAGCGGTAGGGCGCGAGTTTCTCGATTTCTTTGGTGAAAACCTGTTCCGCACCGATACCGGTATCGAGCGCGGTGCGCTGGGTTCGTTACTCGATCACAGCGGTCCGATTAAAGAATCTGAAACCTACGCCGCACGGGTCTTCGGCTCGCACCAGAGCTACTCGGTGCTTAACGGCACATCGGGCTCTAACCGCGCGATCATGACGGCGGTGGTAGGCGATGGTCAGTTCGCGCTGTGTGACCGCAACTGCCATAAGTCGATCGAGCAGGGGCTGGTAATGACCGGCGGTATACCGGTCTTTTTCATCCCGACGCGCAACCGCTTTGGCATCATCGGGCCGATCCCCAAATCGCAGTTTATGGCCGAGTCCATCCAGCAGAAAATGGATGAACATCCGCTGAAAAAACTCGCCTCAGATCCGAAACCGGTTTATGCCGTCGTCACCAACTGTACTTACGACGGCATGTGCTACAACGCCAAACAGGCGCAGGATTTACTGGCGAAGAGCGTCGATAATATTCACTTCGATGAAGCCTGGTATGCCTATGCGCGCTTTAATCCGTTCTACCGCGATCGTTACGCCATGCGCGGTAATCCGGCCGATCACGACCCTGAAGGCCCGACGGTTTTCGCCACGCACTCCACCCACAAACTGCTGGCCGCGCTTTCTCAGGCTTCTTACATCCACATCCGTAACGGTAAAAAACCGGTAGAGCATTCGCGCTTCAACGAGTCCTACATGTTGCAGGCCACCACGTCGCCGTTGTACGCCATTATTGCCGCCAATGAAGTGGGCGCGGCGATGATGGACGGCAAGCAGGGCGAATCGCTGACTCAGGAAGTGATCAACGAAGCGGTCGATTTCCGCATGGCGCTGGCAAAAGTTCATGCAGCGTTCTCCGCTCAGGGCGAATGGTTCTTCTCGCCGTGGAATGCGCCGGACGTGCTGGATGTGAAAACCGGTAAAAAAATTCCGTTCATTAATGCCTCCAAAGAACAACTGACGACAGACCCGTCTTGCTGGGTGCTCAGACCGGGCGAAAGCTGGCACGGTTTTGATCAGCTCGACGACGACTGGTGCATGCTCGACCCGATCAAAGCCGGTATTCTGGCGCCGGGTATGGGCGACGACGGCAAGATGCTGGAAAACGGCATCCCTGCGGCGATGGTGACGGCATTCCTTTCTCAGCACGGCATTGTCCCTTCGCGCACCACCGATTTTATGGTGCTGTGTCTGTTTTCGGTCGGCGTGACCAAAGGCAAGTGGGGCACACTGATCAACGTTCTGCTGGAGTTCAAACAGCATTACGACGACAACAGCCCGCTGACGCTGTGCCTGCCGGATCTGGCCTCCTCCAACGCCGCGCGCTATGCCGGTATGGGGCTGAAAGATCTCTGCGACGAGATGTTCGCCTACATGAAAACCAGCCAGATGGACAAACTGCAATCCGACGCTTTCGGCAAAATCCCGACACCGGTCAAACTGCCGCGCGCTGCGTTTCAGGACCATATGGCCGGGCGCTGTGAGCATCTGACCCTCGACAAGCTGGCCGGTCGCGTCTCCGCGGTCGGCGTGATCCCTTATCCACCGGGGATCCCTATCGTCATGCCGGGTGAAAGTTTCGGTGCCAAAAACGACCCGTGGCTGAGTTATATCCGCAGCATCGCGCAATGGGGCGAGAAATTCCCCGGCTTCGAAAAAGAACTCGAAGGGGCAGAGTTCAAAGACGGCCAGTACCACATCTGGGTGCTGAAAGAGTAGCGTCTGTTTTTTCACCGGCAAGCGGAAAGTGGTATGAGATAAAAGTATTGCGGGATACGCCGCAACCCGATGACGAGGCTCTGTATGAGCCTCGTTTTTTTTGCGCGACATCCCGGAGAAATCATTTTTGCGCTGGCAGGAGAGAATTTCTTCGGGTAACGTCAGCGCATCTTGTTCAGCGAAGAATAACCATGTTGATAGCAGCGTTCGGCACAGTCGTTAAACCTTTTTTACGTGACAGATTTTTGCATCTGTTAATTCTGCTTGGCGTCATTCTGACCGTGTTCCAGCCGGAGAAAATCACTCAGTTTCCGCAGTTTGTTGACTGGAACACCATCGTCACGTTGCTCGGTTTACTGATGCTGACCAAGGGCGTGGAGGTCAGCGGCTATTTTGATTTTGTGGGCCGAAAGATGATTAACGCCATCGACAATGAGCGGTGGCTGGCCCTGTTTCTGGTGATGGCGGCGGCGGTGCTTTCAACGTTTATGACCAATGACGTTGCGCTGTTCATCGTGATACCGCTGACGATTACGCTAAAAAAACTGACATCGCTGCCGGTGACCCGGCTGATCATTTTCGAAGCGCTGGCGGTGAATGCCGGATCCCTGCTCACGCCTATCGGCAATCCGCAAAACATCCTGTTGTGGAATAAGTCCGGGCAGTCATTTTTGCATTTTATCGGGCAGATGGCGCCGCTGGCGCTGGTGACGCTGGCTGCATTGTTGCTGGTGACGTGGTTTTGTTTTCCGTCGCACAGCCTGAAAAAGCTTGAAAGTAATCAGGGATATCCTTTCCGTAAACGGCTGCTTTTCAGCTGCGCAGTGCTGTATGTGGTGTTCATCGCCTGTGTGGATCTGGGGCTGGCACTTTACGGTTTACTGGCCGTGATTGCGTGCTTCCTGTTGCTGGCACGCAACGTTCTGCTGCGCATCGACTGGCCGCTGATTCTGGTGTTTATCGTGATGTTTATTGATGTGCGTTTGCTGGTCGGGCTGAATGCTTTGCAGCCCGCGTTTACTCACATCCACAGTTTGCCCGATTACGGACATTATCTGCTGAGCATCGGGCTTTCACAGGTGATCAGCAACGTGCCTGCGACGATCCTGATGATCAACTATCTGCCGTCCGGCCCGCTGCTGGCTTACGCCGTTAACGCGGGAGGCTTCGGGCTGGCAATAGGTTCGCTTGCCAATCTGATTGCCCTGCGTATGGCGAATGACAAAAAGATCTGGCTCAGGTTTCATTACTACTCTTTCCCGTTCCTGCTGTTCAGCGGGCTGGCGGGGTGGTGGCTGCTGCCGCTGCTGGCGAAGTAACGGCAACGTTGATTGACGCCAGCCGGTTGACGGCTGCCGTGATTTCCGCAGGCGTCAGTGCGGAGAATCCCAGCAACCAGCCATCCTGATGCCGGGCGGCAGAGCCTGGCACATCCATAAATAACGGCGACAGGCGGGGTGTTTCCACCCCTGCGTGTGTAGCAAGCGTGCTCAGGTGTGACTCCTGACCAGCAGGAAGGCGGGCAGCAAGCTGTAAACCGCCAGCGGCGACCTGCGGTGTCAGCCAGCTGATTTTTTGCTTAATGTGTTCAAGCAGATGATCACGACGGCTGTGGTACAGCTGGCGGGAAAAACGCAGGTGGGCGGCGAAATGCCCGGTTTGCATGAATTCAGCGGTCACCGCCTGCATCAGCTGTGAAGAGTGTCCGTCATTCACCGTGCGCATCGTGACCATTGGCGCGACGAGGGCTGGCGGCAGCACGGCGTAGGCCAGCCGCAAAGAAGGGAATAAAACCTTTGAAAACGTGCCGAGATAAATGACCTGCTGATGTTTATCCAGTCCCTGCATGGCCGGAAGAGGGCGTCCGTCGTAATGCAGCTCGCTGTTGTAGTCGTCCTCAATGATCCAGCTGCCGTGACGCTTTGCGTAGTCAAGCAGATGCAGGCGGCGCGGCAAACTGAGGCTGACGCCGGTCGGGTAGTGATGTGACGGTGTCAGATACATCAGGCGCGGCACGGGTAAATTCGCCGCCGGCGCGATCCCTTCACCGTCAACCGCAACGGCACAAATATCCGCGCCCGCACTGGCAAACGCGTTGCGTGCACCGGGATAACCGGGCTGTTCCAGCCAGACACAATCGGCCGGGTCGATAAGCAGCATCGCCAGTAATTGCAGCGCCTGCTGCGAACTGGTGGTTATCAGGATCTGTTCTGCCGAACACACCACGCCGCGCGATTGTTGCAGATAGCTGGCGATGGCTTCGCGTAAGGGTAAATAGCCCTGCGGATCGCCATAACCCAGCAGACGCTCGCCGTGAACGCGCAATTGCCTGGCGGTCAGCTGTTTCCAGGTTTTGAGCGGGAATGCGCGCAGATCGGGCGAACCGGCGGCAAAAGCCAGCGGGAATTGCGGATCGCGGCACCCGCCGGTGGCCAAAATGGTTTGTCCACGTGCAGACAGTCTCGGAGGGCTTACGGCAATAACGGCCTGTTTGCGCGGTGCTGCGGGGCGGGGAAGGGATGCGCTGACAAAGGTGCCTTTTCCCGTTTGACGATACAGATAACCTTCCGCTTCTGTCTGGGCATACGCCGCTTCCACGGTGATGCGGGACAGGTTCAGATCAGCGGCCAGCAGGCGGGATGACGGTAATCTCTCCCCGGCAATCAGCGCACCGCTGTGAATGGCGCTGCGCAGTGCGGCACACAGGCGGTCGCGCAGCCCGGCAGGCGCTGCATGACCCCGCTCAGCGGTATCTCCGAACAAAGTGATCAAGGCGGAAGGCCGATCCGTTTTGGGCATAATGGGTCTTATCATATGGCTGAAATTGGCATCAATAATAAGACCAAAATTGGTGATGATGGAACGGCTTTTAACAAAGAAAATCTCACAGGAGAAGATATGTCGCATTCATCGTATGTTCTGGCTTTTGAGCCACCGTCACCGGAAGTCAGCGCTGCATATTTGCTGTCAAAACTGAGTTTTTACACCGACGCAGCCGATGTGGCCGCAGATTTGCAAAATGGCGTCACCGGTATTGTGGTTATTGATACCCGTTCTGCTGAATATTATGTACGCGGGCACGTGCCGGGGGCGGTGAGTTTTCCACATAAACTGATGACCGCTGAGAGCACGGCTGCCCTCAGTAAAGAGGTGGTGTATGTGACTTATTGTGACGGGATTGGCTGTAACGGTTCTACACAGGGCGCGTACAAGCTGGCTAAGCTCGGATTTCGGGTAAAAGAGATGATTGGCGGGCTGGATTTCTGGATCCGCGACCGGCATCCGCTGGCAATGGGCGAGGAGCGGGGAGACTATTCCCGTCACGTCGCCCCGCAAGATTGCGGCTGCGCCTGAGTGCTGAACCCTTGCAGGTTCAGGAGCGAAGCGGGCTTAAAACAGCGCCCAGAGTAAAAGCACAATCACCACAAAGGCGATAAACAGCAGCGGCTTGCCGCCGAGCGCCTGCATGGAAGGCGGCAACATCGCGACCAGCGGATTCATGATCGGCTGGGGATCGGTGCGCGTCGTGGTAGTGAAGTGATCATCAATCTCTTCACTGCGCGGCGTGCGATCCACGCGCTGGCTGAACAGTACGCCAATCAGGTCATTCACCTGCACCGGCGTGAGGGGCGATGATAACGTCGCGTTGAAGCGGTTTTCCACGTATTCGGTGAGCTGGCGAATTTCCTGCGTTGTGGCGGGTTGTTTAAGCACGCTCAGCAGGGTCGTCAGCGTCGGTGGCGTCGTTTGCTGACTCAGTGAGGCTTTCACCTGCATAAACTGGCTCAGCAGCTGGAAGTGTTTCGCCGGTATGGCATCGCCGACTTTCACGCCCACCAGATTGAACAGCTCCTGCCACACTTTCACCGGCGCTTCACCAGTGGCCGCACTGAGACGGGTGACCAGTTGCTGCAGGTTATTGTGTTCGGCAGGCAGCAAGGGACGATCGGTGACCGGTGTTTGCTGCGGCTGCGGAATATTCATCTGGCGTGTCTGAATGAGATCCAGCACCTGTTGCAACTGCGGGTGGGTCAGCTGGCTGAGCACGGTGTGGCCAAAACTTTGACGGATGAAATCGCTGACTGCCTGACGATTGTTGCCCTGCGGCAGCAGCTCGGTCAGTTGCAGCATCAGCTGGCGCGAAGCGTGGCTGTCCTGTGCCTGCGTCAGTTTTCCCTGCAGCAGTGTCTGCGCCTGAGGAAATTGCGACGAGGTGATCTCTGCGTCGTGCGGCAAAGCGAGGTCGTGGCGCAGGTTGGCCCAGATCTCCGCAGATTTAATCGGCGTCAGCGCCATCAGCTTTACGATCAGCTTTTCCAGCGTGGTTCGCTGCGCCGGGGTTAATGGCAGTTCGCCACCCGATTGAGCAGGAACGGTCTGACCCTGAGGCTGTGTTCTGTTGTCGCCAACCGGCATGCCCGGGCCGCTCAAAGGTTGCATATCACCGTCCTTCGCTGGAAATTAAAACGTCGCCTGAACCTGGAAGAAAAGTAAAAGCGCGGCGCAAGAGCGCAGAAGCGCCTCATCATACCTGCAAAGTTTATTAATCGACACCGTGAATGGCAGGCTGATGACTATTCTTAGAAATATTATTTATCAAAACGGGCGTTAAAAACGTCTGGCGGGGCGCGAAAGCGAAAAATCAGTCACTGCTCTGCTGATTCTCGCGTAGAGCAGTGACGTTCAGTGGCGTTATTTCTCTGCGGGAGGGCAGGCGCCGCCAAACAGCGGTTTGCGCAGCCGCTGGGCGATCACCACCCCGGCCAGCGTAATGCCGCCGCCGATAATGTGGTAACTCTGCAAATGCTCATGCAGGAACAGCACCGCGATAATGGCAGTGAAAATCGGCGACAGGTTCATGAAAATGGACGCTTTGTTGGCGCCGAGGCGGATAACGCCCTGGATCCACAAAAAGGGCGCCATGATTGAGGCCGGAATCCCCGCAAAAAGCACCAGCGGAATGTTGTGCACTGTCAGGCTGACGTCGTTTGCCAGCAGGAAGTTGGGCAGCAGCAGTAACACGCCAAAAACAATCTGCGCATACAGCGATTGCCAGTTAGGCAGCGGGATCGCCCAGCGTTTGGTCAGCACGCCATACAGTGCGTAGGCCGCCGAGGCGCAAAACATCATCAGCTCGCCTTTGCCAATCCCATGTTGCAGCAGTTGCGCCGGATCGCCCGCACTGACCAGCCACACCAGACCGGCGAAAGAAATGATGCAGCCCAGCGCGATACCGACAGTGGGCACCACGCTCAGCAGGAACAGACTGATCACCACGGTCAGCAGCGGGATCAGCGAGTTCAGTATCCCCATGAACAACGCACTGACGCTGTGTGCGGCGTAATAGGCCAGGCTTTGATAAAGCACCATCCCCAGCAGGCCGAGGATCAGCAGTTTCCACCAGTATTGTTTCACCGCCTGAAAGTTACGCAGCAGGCCGGGCAAGACAAAAGGTGTCAGTGTCAGCAGCGCCAGCAACCAGCGGTAAAAAGAAATGGCAGCAGGATCAATGGCGGTCGCGGAAGCCTTGCTGACCACGGCATTGAGTGACCAGATCAACACGGCCATCAGCGGAAAAAGTACATTCATGACAAATCATCCCTATGTAAATCGTTGCGCCAGTGTACGATTGTCTTATTTGTTATATATAACGATAATCAGACAACCCTTCGCGTAATTCAGACAACCTGCTGGCGCGCGATTTCCGTCACAGACAAAAGGCTTTTATGGCATCACCACGCGGCACGGCTCAGCGCACATCACCACTTCCACGTTACTATCCGCCGTTGCCGGAGAAAATGCCGACCACGCTGCTGTTTCGCGGCGAAGTCGTGGCAGGCAACTCGGAGTATGTGCGCCATTCGCATCCGTGGAGCCAGATTATCTGCGTCAAATCCGGTGTGCTTGCCATGCTGGTGGCCGGGCAGCGCTATCTGGCGCCGCGCGAATTTGCCATCTGGTTACCGGCGGGCACCGAGCACTCGAGTTATAACCGCAAAACGACGCGATTTTGCGCCATCGATATCGCTCCCGAACTGGACCAAAATCTGCCGTCTGCCCCCTGTCTGTTAACGCCCACTGCGATTTTTAATGCAATTGCCGATGACTGTTTTTCGCGAAAACTCACGGAACCGGAGACGGAGACAGACCTGCGTATGTGCCGCGTGTTGCTGGATCAAATCAGCCTGGCACCCCGGCAAAACACCTATCTGCCGACGTCGGAAGACAAATTGTTGTCGCAGGTGTTGAGCGCACTGGAAAAGAATCCGGCTGACAGCACGCCGCTGGCGCAATGGGCGGCAAAGATTTACACCACCGAACGGACGCTGTCGCGCCGCTGCCAGCAGGAACTGGGGATGAGTTTTGCCCAATGGCGTCAGCGGTTGCGTTTTTTACACGCTATCTCGTTACTTGAGCAGGGAAAAAATGTGCAGGACGTTGCTCACGATGTGGGATACAGCTCGTCTTCGGCGTTCATCACCATGTTCCAGCAAATTTCCGGCACCACCCCGCAGCGTTTTCGTAACGACAGGTAAAGTTGTGCCCTGAAAGTTGGGATCAACGCCACGAACGTGGCAAAATCCCTGTCTTCTTAATTTTCTATTCTTTCTTTAGGCCGTGTTGCCGGAGTCAAACGTGAAAATCCTGGTTGATGAAAATATGCCGTATGCCGTTGAGCTGTTCAGCCGGCTGGGCACTGTGCAGGCTGTTCCCGGCCGTCCTGTTCCGCAGGATGCGCTCAACGATGCCGATGCGCTGATGGTGCGTTCGGTGACCAAGGTGAACGAAAGTTTACTGACGGGCAAGCCGGTGAAATTTGTCGGTACAGCCACCGCGGGGACCGATCACGTTGATGATGCCTGGCTGGCTGCGCAGGGCATCGGTTTCTCAGCCGCTCCGGGCTGTAATGCCATTGCGGTGGTTGAATACGTGTTCTCCTCACTGCTGATCCTCGCAGAGCGCGATGGTTTCCAGCTGCGCGATAAAACCGTCGGGATTATCGGCGTGGGTAACGTCGGTTCACGCCTTAATGCCCGTCTGGAAGCGCTGGGTGTCCGCACCCTGTTATGCGACCCCCCGCGTGCCGATCGCGGTGATGAAGGGGAATTCTGGCCTCTGGAAAAACTGGTCACCGACGCCGACATTCTGACCTTCCACACGCCGCTCAACCCGTCCGGCCCTTACGCGACCTATCATCTGGTGGATGCCGATCTGCTGGCCCGCCTGCCGGCTGACCGTATTTTGATCAACGCCTGTCGTGGCGAAGTGGTGGATAACGCCGCGCTGCTCGATGCGCTGAACGGCACGAAAAAGCTGACCGCCGTGCTCGACGTCTGGGAGCCGGAGCCTGATTTATCGCTGGCGCTGCTTGAAAAAGTGGCTATCGGCACGGCACATATTGCAGGCTATAGCCTGGAAGGCAAGGCGCGCGGCACCACGCAGGTGTTTGAGGCATTCAGTCAGTTTATCGGTCAGCCGCAAACCGTGGCGCTGGCCTCGCTGTTACCGCCGCCAGAATTTGCTGAAGTCACGCTGCGCGGTGCACTGAGTGAAGCCAAACTGCTGCGTCTTATTCACTTAGTGTATGATGTGCGCCGCGATGACCGGCCTTTGCGCCGTGTCGCCGGAAAAGCGGGGGAATTCGACAAACTGCGTAAGTTCTATGAAGAGCGTCGCGAGTGGTCATCTTTACGGGTGATATGTGACGATCCGGCCACCGCGGAGATGCTGAAAAAGCTGGGCTTTACCACGCAGCCGGGCTGAGGCTTAACGCGGCCTTAAGCTTTTTCACATACAGTAATCTGATAACGATTTCGAAAGCAGGGCGGTGATCATTCATCGCCCCTTTGTATTTTGCACTTTTATTTCTGGAGAAAACCAACATGTCTGATGGCTGGAATATTGCGCTGCTTGGCGCAACGGGCGCAGTCGGTGATGCGTTACTGGAATTATTGGCTGAACGTCAGTTCCCGGTTGGTGAGCTCTTCCCGCTGGCCAGTGAGCGCAGCGCCGGTCAGACCGTGCGTTTCAATGGCAAAAGCCTGCGCGTGCAGCTGGCGTCTGAATTCGACTGGTCGCAGGTTCAGCTGGCGTTTTTTGTCGCGGGCAGCGAAGCCTCGGCACTGTACGCTGAAGAAGCGGCGAATCAGGGATGTCTGGTTATCGACAGCAGCGGCCTGTTCTCGCTGGAAAACGACATTCCTCTGGTGGTGCCGGGCGTGAACCCGGACGCGCTGTCCCATTACCGCAACCGTAATATTGTGGCCGTGGCTGACAGCCTGACCAGTCAGTTGCTGACCGCCATCAAACCGCTGACCGAACAGGCCGGTTTATCGCGTCTGCATGTGACGTCACTGCTCTCCGTGTCTGCGCTGGGTAAAGCGGCGGTGGATGATTTAGCCGGGCAAAGTGCGCGCCTGCTGAACGGTATTCCGGCAGAGGAAGGCATCTTCAGTAAGCAACTGGCGTTTAACCTGTTGCCGCTGGTGAGTGATGCAGAAGGCAGCGTGTTACAGGAACGTCGTCTGGTGGATCAGGTGCGTAAGGTCTTGCAGGACGACGGTTTGCCTATTTCTGTCAGCTGCGTGCAATCGCCGGTGTTTTACGGTCACGCGCAGGTAGTGCATCTGGAAGGTTTGCGCCCGCTCTCTGCAGACGAAGCGCGCGCGGAACTTGAACGTATCGACGATATTTCCCTGAGCGATGAAAACGATTTCCCGACCCAGGTCAGTGATGCGTCCGGTAATGCCAATCTGAGCATTGGCTGTCTGCGTAATGACTATGGCGTGCCTGAATTACTGCAATTCTGGTCAGTGGCGGATAACGTGCGTTTCGGCGGTGCCCTGATGGCGGTGGAAACCGCAGAAAAACTGATCAATGAGTACTGGTACTGATTATGTCCGACGAGGTTATTTCTGACGTCAGTGCGGCCCCGGTAGTGGGGCGCATTGCGTTAGGTATTGAGTACAACGGCAGCGCATATTTCGGCTGGCAGCGTCAGCAGGGAGCCGCCAGCGTTCAGGAATGTCTGGAGAGATCGCTGAGCCGTGTGGCCGATTCGCCGATTGTGGTGTTTTGCGCGGGGCGTACCGATGCGGGCGTCAGCGCCACCGGTCAGGTGGTCCATTTCGATACGCCGGTGATGCGTAACGATGCAGCCTGGACAATGGGCGTGAACACGCACCTGCCGAAAGACATTGCGGTACGCTGGTGTGCCAACGTCGGGGAAGATTTTCACGCCCGTTTCAGCGCCACCGCCCGCCGTTATCGTTATGTTATCTACAATCATCGCTACCGTTCGGCGATTTTGCATACCGGTGTGACGCACGTTCACATGCCGCTCGACGTGGAAAAAATGCAGTTCGCCGGTCAGGCGTTGCTGGGTGAGAACGACTTCACGTCGTTTCGCGCGTCGCAGTGTCAGTCGCGTACGCCGTGGCGCTACATGGTGCACCTGAATGTCACACGCCACGGTAATTATGTCGTGGTGGACATCAAGGCGAACGCGTTTGTGCATCATATGGTGCGCAATATTGTCGGCAGTCTGGTGGAAATTGGTGCGGGGAATCAGCCGGTGAGCTGGATGGCAGAGCTGCTGGCGGCGAAAGATCGCAATCTGGCCGCGGCGACCGGAAAAGCCGAAGGTTTGTATCTGGTTTCTGTGGATTACCCCGAGAAATTTGCATTACCCCAGGTCAATATGGGGCCGCTGTTCTTAGAAGATTAAGAACCATTGATGGTGTAAAAAAGGACGGAAATCAAATGGGTTTCATTCAGTTTGTGATCGATTTTATTCTACATATTGATGTGCATTTAGCGGAGCTGGTCGCGCAGTATGGCGCCTGGGTGTACGGGATTTTGTTCCTGATCCTGTTCTGTGAAACCGGCCTGGTGGTGACACCTTTCCTGCCGGGCGATTCATTACTGTTTGTCGCAGGCGCGCTTGCCGCGTTGCCGGGCAATGACCTTAACGTCCATCTGATGGTGTTCCTGATGGCGATTGCTGCCATTGTGGGCGATGCGGTGAACTATACGATCGGGCGGGTGTTCGGTGAGCGGCTGTTCAGTAACCCGGATTCGAAAATTTTCCGTCGCAGTTATTTGGACAAGACGCATAAGTTTTACGAGAAACATGGCGGCAAAACGATTATTCTGGCGCGCTTCGTGCCGATCGTCCGGACATTTGCGCCGTTTGTCGCGGGCATGGGGCATATGTCTTATCGTCATTTCGCTGCGTATAACGTGATTGGTGCGTTAGTTTGGGTGCTGCTGTTTACCTATGCTGGATACCTTTTCGGCGATCTTCCGATCGTTCAGGAAAATCTGAAATTACTGATCGTCGGCATCATTGTGGTTTCCATCCTGCCGGGTGTGATTGAAATCTGGCGGCACAAACGCGCAGCGGCGAAAGAGAAACGTCATCAGGGGTGATCCCGTGACAATTTTTATCAATTAACAGGATATTGACGGTCATTAAACCCGCAGACTCACCAGTTTTTTATCCACAGTCTCTGGCTGTTATGGTTTAATGAGCGACAATTTATGGTCTGTTCCTGCGAACAACCCTTCTGTGATGCGGCGTGTGAGGTTTTTTATCACGCCGGACACAGACATTTTTGGGTAGGTTTCAGGGGACTTGTTACTGCATGAACAGCGGACTGGCTTTGGCCGGGTTCAAACAGAAAGGTTATCGATGAGCTGGATTGAACGAATTCTTAGTAAGAGCACTGACTCGCAAACCCGTAAGGCAAGCATTCCTGAGGGCGTCTGGACTAAATGTGACAGCTGCGGACAGGTACTTTACCGCGCCGAGCTCGAGCGCAACCTCATGGTTTGCCCTAAGTGCGACCACCATATGCGTATGTCTGCGCGTATGCGTCTGTCCACTTTCATGGACGAGGGCAGTGAGGTTGAATTAGGTAGCGAGCTTGAGCCTAAAGATGTTCTGAAGTTTAAAGATTCCAAAAAATACAAAGATCGTCTGGTTGCTGCACAAAAAGAAACCAACGAAAAAGACGCGATGGTTGTTATGAAAGGCACGCTGTTTGGTATGCCGATCGTAGTGGCGTCGTTTGAGTTTGCGTTCATGGGCGGTTCCATGGCGTCAGTGGTCGGGGCTCGTTTCGTCCGTGCCGTTGAACAGGCCATGGAAGATAACTGCCCGCTGGTGTGTTTCTCAGCCAGTGGCGGCGCACGTATGCAGGAAGCGCTGATGTCGCTGATGCAGATGGCGAAAACCAGTGCGGCGTTGGCGAAATTGCAGGAACGCGGCTTGCCGTACATTTCTGTGCTGACTGACCCGACCATGGGCGGCGTTTCTGCCAGCCTGGCGATGCTGGGTGATATCAACGTGGCTGAGCCAAAAGCCCTGATTGGTTTTGCCGGCCCGCGCGTTATCGAGCAGACCGTACGTGAAAAACTGCCTGCTGGTTTCCAGCGCAGTGAATTCCTGATTGATAAAGGCGCGATCGATATGATCGTCCGTCGCCCGGATCTGCGTGCCAAGTTGGGCAGCGTTCTGGCGAAGCTCACCGGACAACCTGAGCCACGTGTGGCTGAGGTGCCGGCTGCGGTCAACGGCTCTGCCGCTGACAATCATCAGGATGCCTGATCGATCAGAGTAAAAGCCGGTCAGTTGTTCAGGGCGGCCACTCATCGTTGTGCCGCCCAAGCTGTCGCCGTCAAGCTGTTATCGCTCAGGACTGGCAGGCCGTGCTTTTACTCTTTCAGCAGTATCTGAAAAAGAGGGCATTGCCTGCTGTCACAGTCTGGTGATGTAGTGTCGAAGTGAACCTAATGCAGGTTGAACGGGGCTCATGCAAAATCAACTTATCCCTCAAGCCACGTCGCCTTTGGCCACGTGGCTTTATTATCTCGAACATCTCCATTCTCAGGCGATTGAACTCGGCCTTAGCCGCGTCAGCGCAGTCGCCACCCAACTCGATTTACTGACACCTGCGCCGCTGGTCTTTACCGTGGCCGGTACCAATGGCAAAGGCACCACCTGCGCCACGCTGGAATCGATTCTGATGGCGGCGGGTTACCGTGTCGGCGTTTACAGTTCTCCTCATCTGGTGCGATACACCGAGCGCGTGCGTATTCAGGGCGACGAGTTACCCGAAGCGGCACACTGCGCCTCTTTCGCGCAGCTTGAAGCCGGGCGCGGCGATATCTCTCTGACCTATTTCGAGTACGGCACTTTATCTGCTTTGCAGCTGTTTAAGCAGGCTAAGCTGGATGTGGTGATCCTCGAAGTCGGGCTGGGCGGTCGTCTGGATGCCACCAATATTGTTGATGCCACGGTTGCCGTGGTGACCAGCATCGCGCTGGATCACACGGACTGGCTGGGGTCAGACCGCGAAAGCATTGGCCGCGAAAAGGCCGGTATTTTCCGTTCGGGCAAACCGGCGGTGGTCGGTGAGCCGGATATGCCGCAGTCGATTGCGGATGTGGCGCAGGAAAAAAATGCCGATCTCTTCCGTCGTGACAGCCAGTGGCATTTTACCGCTGGTTCTGACAGCTGGCGCTGGGCGGCGTTGCAGGAAGGGGCGGAAACCACCGTTCTGGAGGCTCTGCCGTTGCCAAACGTTCCCTTAGCCAACGCGGCGACGGCACTGGCAGCCCTGCATTATTCGCCGCTGGAGATCCCGCCTGAGGCGTTGCGCAGTGGCCTGACGCGTGCGGCGCTGCCGGGGCGATTCCAGACCGTGAGCGAATCACCGCGCCTGATCCTCGACGTGGCGCATAACCCACACGCTGCTGCCTATCTGGCCGGGCGTTTGGCTGAACAGCCACGCCATGGCGGGAAAGTACGGGCCGTCGTCGGCATGTTGTCAGATAAAGATATTGCCGGTACGCTGGCGTGTCTGTCCCCGCAGGTGGATGAATGGTATTGCGCGCCGCTTGAAGGCCCGCGCGGTGCCAGCGCTGAAGAACTGACGGCGCATCTGCCCGCGGCGCGTCAGTTTACGGATGTGGAGTCAGCCTGGAAGCAGGCCATGCAGGAGGCGGCTCCTCAGGATATTGTGATCGTCTGCGGTTCGTTTCATACCGTCGCTCACGTAATGGATGCTTTAGATACGGGGAAAACCAGTGGCAAGTAAGTTTCAAAATCGCCTGGTCGGTACGGTCATTCTGGTGGCGCTGGGCGTCATCATTTTGCCCGGATTACTCGACGGCAAGAAAAAACATTACGAAGACGAATTTGCGTCGATCCCATTGGTGCCAAAAGCGGGTGATGTCGAGGAGCAGGATTCGGTACCGCCGGTGACGCAGTCGCTGCCTGCTCAGGCGCCTGAAGGCGCAGATCAGTCGATGCATGGCGCACCGGAATCTGACAATTCCGCGACCAATACCACGGCGGCCAATCGTGGCGCGGTGGCACCGGGGAATACCACGGTAGAAACGCCACCTGCAACGACGCTGCCAGAGCAGAAAAAAACGGTGCAACCAACGCGTACCGAACCTGCGAAGCAGAAACCGGTTGAGCAAAAGCCAGTGGTTCAGAAGCCTAAGACGATCGAGCCTAAACCGATGGTCGAAGCACCGCCTGTCGTCAAACAGAAACCGGTTGAACAGCCTAAACCGGCAGAGCAACCGAAAGCCGCAGAACAGCCGAAGCCGGCGCAGGAAGAAAAAGCGCCGGCGGGGCAGTCGTATGTTGTGCAGCTGGGGGCGTTGAAAAATGCCGCCAAAGCCAATGAGATCGTGGCGAATCTGCGACTCTCCGGTTTCCGTGCCTACACGGTTCCGTCAACGCCGGTACAGGGGCAGATAACGCGCCTCTACGTCGGGCCGGATGCCTCCAGGCAGAAGCTCGAAGCCTCGTTGCCGCAGTTGCAACAGCTCAGCGGATTAGGCGGCCAGGTTCGGGCTTACTCTGCACACTGACGTTACTCCTCCCCTTTGCCGGGGAGGGAACTGATAAAACATAAAAAATACCAGGGAGGGCACAAGCGATTTGTGCCCTTTTTCTATAAGATCCTCAGGTTGGGTTTTTATAGGGTTATGCTGCGATTGAGGTTTTTTTAATCGCTATTATTAATTTGTCTGACCGGCAGATTTCCCCTACGCAAACGTTTTCTTTTTCTGTTAGAATTCGCAGCGATTTGGATGCCGGGGTAGACGTGACTGGATTAGACACTGGAATAGTTAATGGTCTGGATTGATTACGTCATCATTGCGGTTATCGGATTTTCTGCATTAGTCAGTTTGATTCGTGGCTTTGTTCGTGAGGCTTTATCACTGGTAACCTGGGCTTGCGCCTTCTTCGTTGCCAGTCATTATTACCCTTACCTCGCCATCTACTTCACGCGTTTCGAAGATGAGTTAGTTCGAAACGGGATCGCAATTGCCATCTTGTTCATCGCGACGTTGATCGTAGGTGCAATTGTCAACTATGTGATTGGTTCGCTGGTGGAAAGAACCGGATTGTCCGGCACAGACAGGGTGTTAGGTGTGTGCTTCGGCGCGCTGCGCGGGGTGTTGATTGTCTCCGCGATGCTGTTCTTCCTGGATACTTTTACCGGCTTCTCACAAAGTGAAGACTGGAAGCAATCCCAGTTGATCCCACAGTTCAGTTATATCATCAGGTGGTTCTTTGACTACCTGCAGAGCACGTCGAGTTTCTTGCCAAAACATCTTTAGTTTTGGCAGCGCTGAAGAGGAAAAGACAACATGTGCGGTATTGTCGGTATCGCCGGTTTCATGCCGGTAAACCAGTCGATTTATGACGCGTTAACGGTGTTACAACACCGTGGGCAGGATGCCGCAGGCATCGTCACCATTGATGCCAATAATAACTTCCGTTTACGGAAAGCGAATGGCCTGGTGAAGGATGTTTTCGAAGCCCGCCATATGCAACGCTTGCAAGGCAACATGGGCATCGGCCATGTTCGCTACCCAACGGCTGGCAGTTCCAGCGCTTCAGAAGCTCAACCTTTTTACGTCAACTCTCCGTTCGGCATCACCCTGGCCCATAACGGTAACCTGACCAATGCCCATGAACTGAGAAGCAATCTGTTCGAAGGCCAGCGTCGCCATGTCAACACGACTTCTGATTCTGAAGTCCTGCTGAATATCCTGGCCAGCGAGCTGGATCGTTTCCAGCATTATCCGCTCGAAGCTGACAACATTTTCGCTGCCGTGTCGGCGGTGAACCTGAAAATCCGTGGTGCTTATGCCTGCGTGGCGATGATCATCGGTCACGGCATGTTAGCTTTCCGTGACCCGCATGGCATCCGCCCGCTGGTGATCGGCAAACGTACGTTGGAAGATGGCCGCAATGAGTACATGGTGGCGTCTGAGAGCGTGGCGTTAGATACACTGGGCTTTGAGTTCCTGCGTGATGTGGCGCCGGGCGAAGCGGTGTACATCACCGAAAAAGGCCAGCTGTTTACCCGCATGTGTGCTGAGAATCCGCAGTACAATCCGTGCCTGTTCGAGTACGTGTATTTCGCACGTCCTGATTCGTTCATTGACAAAATTTCCGTCTACAGCGCCCGTGTTCGTATGGGTGAAAAGCTGGGCGCGAAGATTGCCCGTGAATGGGAAGATCTGGATATCGACGTGGTGATCCCTATCCCGGAAACCTCATGTGATATCGCGCTGGAAATTGCGCGCATCCTGGATAAACCGTACCGTCAGGGTTTTGTGAAAAACCGTTATGTTGGCCGTACATTTATCATGCCGGGTCAGCAGGAACGTCGTAAATCTGTGCGTCGCAAACTTAATGCTAACCGCGCTGAGTTTCGTGATAAGAACGTGTTGCTGGTGGATGACTCCATCGTGCGCGGCACCACGTCTCAGCAAATCGTTGAGATGGCGCGTGAAGCGGGGGCAAGACGTGTGTATCTGGCTTCAGCGGCACCGGAAATTCGTTTCCCGAACGTCTACGGCATCGATATGCCAAGTGCCAACGAACTGATTGCGCATGGCCGTGAAGTCAGCGAAATCAACCAAATCATCGGTGCCGATGCGTTGATCTTCCAGGACCTGAGCGATTTGATCGCCGCAGTGAAAGAAGACAACAGCGATATCGAGAAATTTGAGTGTTCAGTATTCGACGGTATTTACGTCACGAAAGACGTTGACCAGAATTACCTGGAATACCTCGAAGCCCTGCGCAACGACGACGCTCAGGCGTTACGTGGTCAGCAGGAAGCTGAAAACCTCGAGATGCACAACGAAGGCTGATAAGCGCGTTGCTGACATGATATAAAGCGCGCCCCTCCTGTGAACACACAGGTCGGGCGCGTTTTTTTATGCCTGAATGTATGTCAGTATTAGCACCGTCCGGGTTCATTCTTCTAAGGCAGTGTTCATGAAACGACTTATTGTCGGTATTTCAGGCGCCAGCGGCGCAATTTACGGTGTCCGGCTGTTGCAGGTGTTAAAAAGCGTACCGGATGTCGAAACCCATCTGGTGATGAGTAATGCCGCACGGCAGACGCTGACTCTGGAAACCGATCTGACGCTGCGCGACGTGCAGGCCATGGCCGATGTGGTTCATGATTCCCGCGATATCGCCGCCAGTATTTCTTCCGGATCCTTTAAAACCGCCGGAATGGTGATTTTACCCTGTTCGATCAAAACCTTGTCCGGCATCGTGAACAGCTATACCGACGGATTACTGACCCGCGCAGCAGACGTGGTGCTTAAAGAAAGCCGCCGTCTGGTGCTCTGTGTCCGCGAAACGCCGCTGCATCTTGGCCACCTGCGCCTGATGACTCAGGCCGCTGAGCTCGGAGCCATCATCATGCCGCCGGTTCCGGCGTTCTATCATCGCCCGACGTCGGTGGAAGATATCATCGATCAGACCGTTAACCGCGTCATCGATCAGTTCGATATTGAGTTGCCGGAAGACCTGTTTGTTCGATGGCAGGGCAGCCACTGAGTTTTCTCCCCCCTGTACGCACTTATTTCTAGCATTTCACTAACAATGCACCAACGCTGATCACAATTTGATTCATTCTGGTGCATTGTTAACGGGCGCTTACGCTATCCTTTCCTCAGACCTCTGAATACTTTCATATTCCTGATGATTTTTTGACCGGTTTTCACTCTCTTAACGGGGAATTTGCCCTCGCTAAGAAACGGCACGAAACGTGCATGAGAGAATCTGGCAAAAAAGCCATTTGCATCGTTCAGCAAACTATAAAAAGACGTTCATTCACGCACACGCAACCACAACAGATGAATAATCACTGAGGCTAATGTATGAAAAAGTTGTTCAAGGTTCTTCCGCTGGTTTTGGTCTTAGCCAGCGCAGGTAGTGCGTTCGCTGCCGCACCTAAAGCAATTAATATCGGTACTGATCCGACGTATGCCCCATTTGAATCAAAGGATTCCAGCGGCAAGCTGGTAGGTTTTGATATCGATCTCGCTAACGAAATGTGTAAACGCGCTGCAATTAAATGCACGTATGTCGAAAGTGATTTCGACGCACTGATCCCTTCCCTGAAAGCCAAAAAAATTGATGCGATCATTTCCTCATTGTCCATCACTGAAAAACGCCAGCAGGAAATTGATTTCACAGAGAAATTGTACGCCGCCAACGCCCGTCTGATCGCGCCTAAAGGCTCTAAAGTTCTGCCTGAACTGGACGCGCTGAAAGGCAAAAACGTCGGTGTATTGCAGGGTTCCACCCAGGAAGCCTATGCCAACGCCATGTGGCAGCCAAAAGGCATCAACGTTGTGGCCTACCAGAACCAGGATCTGATTTATGCGGATCTGGCTTCTGGCCGTCTTGATGCCGCGTTCCAGGACGAAGTGGCAGGCAGCGAAGGCTTCCTGAAACAGTCTGCAGGTAAAGAATACGCGTTCGCGGGTCCGTCTGTTAAAGACGATAAATTCTTCGGCGTGGGTACCGGCATGGGTCTGCGTAAGACCGATACGGATCTGAAAGCCGCGCTGAACAAGGCGTTTGACAGCATGCGTAAAGACGGTACTTACGACAAGCTGGCGAAGAAATACTTCGACTTTGACGTATACGGCGGCTAATTGCGCGCTGTGTGATGTGCCACAGGGGGCGGTGCGCTGCTCCCTGAGGTTCTGACGCGCGCCGTTTTCTGGCCGCGCCGGGATCCTTTCAGACAGGAAAAAACCATGCTGTATGGGTATTCCCAGGTAATCATCCAGGGCACGTTGGTGACACTGGAACTGGCGATTTCGTCAGTTGTTTTAGCGCTGGTGATAGGGCTTATCGGGGCGGGTGGGAAGCTGTCAAAAAGCCGGGTTATTTCTGGTTTCTTTGGGTGTTACACCACGCTTATCCGCGGCGTACCTGATCTGGTGTTGATGTTATTGATTTTTTACGGCTTGCAGATTGCACTCAACAGCGTCACCGAATCTCTCGGGATGACGCAAATTGATATCGACCCGATGAGCGCCGGTATCATCACACTCGGTTTTATCTATGGTGCGTATTTCACCGAGACATTTCGCGGCGCGTTTATGGCCGTTCCCCGCGGGCAGATTGAAGCGGCCACCGCTTATGGTTTCACCGGCTCACAAATTTTCCGCCGTATCCTCTTCCCGGCCATGATGCGTTTCGCGTTGCCTGGTATCGGTAACAACTGGCAGGTGATTTTAAAAGCCACCGCGCTGGTGTCACTGCTCGGCCTGAATGATGTGGTGAAAGCAACGCAGCTGGCAGGAAAGGGCACCTATCAGCCGTTCTATTTTGCGATTGTGGCGGGTGTGGTGTATTTGGTCTTTACCACGCTGTCGAACGGCGTGCTGTTATGGCTTGAACGCCGTTATTCGCTGGGTGTGAAGAGGGCTGAGCTATGATCGAAATCCTCCAACAATATGGCTGGTCGCTGCTGTACAGCGATGGCTACCGTTTCACCGGGCTGGCGATCACCCTGTGGTTACTGATCAGCTCCGTGGTGATCGGCGGATTGCTGGCGGTGCCCATGGCCGTCGGGCGCGTGTCGTCTAATAAATTAATCCGCTATCCGATCTGGTTATACACCTACATTTTTCGTGGCACTCCGCTGTATGTGCAACTGCTGGTGTTCTACTCCGGCATGTACAGCCTGGAGATCGTGCGCGGCACGGACTTCCTGAATGCGTTCTTTCGCAGCGGTCTGAACTGCACGATCCTGGCGCTGACGCTCAACACCTGTGCGTACACCACTGAGATATTTGCCGGTGCCATCCGGTCAGTGCCTCACGGTGAAATCGAAGCCGCGAACGCCTACGGATTTTCGCGTTTTAAACTCTATACCTGCATTATTTTGCCTTCGGCGTTACGCACGGCGCTGCCGGCTTACAGTAACGAAGTCATTCTGATGCTGCACTCCACCGCCCTGGCGTTTACCGCCACCGTGCCGGATGTGCTGAAAATTGCCCGCGATATTAATTCGGCGACGTATCAGCCGTTTTACGCCTTCGGGATCGCGGCGGTGATTTATCTTTGTGTTTCTTTTGTTCTGATTGGTCTGTTCCGTAAGGCGGAAAAACGCTGGCTGGCGCATGTGAAGCCCCAGTCTGCTCATTAAAAAAGCCAACTATCGACACCATTGCGGGAAACGTTATGTCAGAAAACAAATTAGCCGTTCTCGATCTCCACAAACGCTACGGCGACCATGAGGTGCTCAAAGGCGTGTCGCTCTCCGCCAATGCGGGAGATGTGATCAGTATTATTGGTTCATCAGGTTCAGGGAAAAGTACATTTTTGCGCTGCATTAACTTCCTGGAAAAGCCGAGCGAAGGGTCAATCAGCGTCAGCAATCAGGATATCCGCATGGTGCGCGACACCGACGGGCAACTGAAAGTGTTCGACAAAAAACAGCTGCAACTGCTGCGTACCAAACTGACGATGGTGTTTCAGCATTTCAATCTGTGGAGCCACATGACGGTGCTTGAAAACGTCATGGAGGCGCCGGTACAGGTGCTGGGGCTGAGCAAAGCCGAAGCGCGCGAGCGTGCGGTGAAATACCTCGATAAAGTCGGCATCGATGCGCGTGCGCAGGGTAAATACCCGGTGAACTTGTCCGGTGGTCAGCAACAGCGTGTCTCTATCGCCCGTGCACTGGCAATGGAACCCGAAGTGCTGTTGTTTGATGAGCCCACTTCCGCGCTCGACCCTGAGCTGGTCGGTGAAGTGCTGCGCATCATGCAGAAACTGGCGGAAGAGGGGAAAACCATGGTGGTCGTCACGCATGAAATGGAGTTTGCCCGCCACGTGTCCAGCCATGTGATTTTTCTGCATCAGGGCGTGATTGAAGAACAGGGCAACCCTGCCGACGTCTTCGGCAGCCCGAAAAGTGCCCGTCTGCAACAGTTTCTGTCAGGTGCGCTGAAGTAATATCGTTACGCAGCGTTCCCCTCTCATGAGGGGAACGCTGGATGACAGGATTAACCTTTCGCTGCCAGCAGGCACAGCTGTACAGTCAGTTCGTAGGATTTCACAAACGAATTCACCGGCAGGAACTCAAACTTCGAATGGAAATTATGTGCGCCGGTGAAGTAGTTCGGTGTCAGCAAACCTTTGGCTGACAGCGCTGCGCCGTCGGTGCCGCCGCGCATCGGGATCACTTTCGGCTCGACGCCGATCTCTTTCAGCCCGGCAAAAATCAGATCGATCGCCCGGCGGTCTTCGCCGATCGCGCTGCTGATATTGCTGTAGGTATCGCTGATATCCACCGAGACTTTTGCCGTCGGATACTGAGCTGCGATCTGTTTCGCGACATCCTGAATTTTCTGCTTACGGGCCGCAAAACTGGCGCTGTCGAAATCACGGATGGAAGCATGGAGCCGCGCACCCTGCTGGGAAGCGCTCATGCCGTTGAACCAGACGTAGCCTTCGCGGCCTTCGGTATTTTCCGGCGTTTCTGCACGGTCAAAGTGACTGATGAAATCCTGCGCCATCAGTAACGGATTTACCAGCACACCCTTGGCTGACATCGGATGCGCCGTCACACCGGTAAAGTCGATTTCCACGGCTGCCGCGTTGAAGTTTTCATACACCACTTCACCCAGTTCACAGCAGTCAATGGTGTACGCAAAATCCACGTCAAAGCGGGCAAGATCCAGCGCTTTCGCACCGCGCAGCCCGATTTCTTCATCCGGCACAAACGCCACCACGATATCGCCATACTCCTGCGACGCGTTCAGATTCTCCAGCATGGTCATGACCACCGTCACGGCGGCTTTATTATCTGCGCCCAGCACGCTGGTACCGTCGCTGAAGATGATTTCTTCACCCTGATACGCCAGGATTTCCGGGCGCTCAGCAGGGCGCAGCCAGATATCTTTTTCTTTGTTCAGGCACAGGTCATCGCCGGTGAAGCGCAGCGTTTGCGGATGAATATCCGCGCTCAGGCCCACATCGACGGTATCAATGTGGGTGATAAAACCTATGCGCGGCCCGCCGGTTTTAGTGCCGGGTTTGACCGCGGTGACGGTCGCACATTCATCAATCTGAATGTTTTCTAAACCGAGCTGATGCAGCTCCTCAGCCAGTAACCGCGCCATGTCATGCTGGCCCGGCGTGCTCGGTAAGGTGTTCACGCTGGCGTCACTTTGTGACGTCACGGAGAGATAGCGGTAGAAACGTTCGGTAAGCTGTTTTGCGATTGTTGTCGACATCTTGACCTCTGAATGATCGCCAATGGGTTTACTTGTTATAAGATTTTCATATATAACAAAGTATTACTAGTTGTTATTCAGATGTTAATCTGTTTTTGCTTTGGGTTCCATGATGAAGAAGTTTTAAACACTCTCCGGACAGGGAAAAAAGGGAAAAAATGAAACACAACATTTTAAAAATAAGCACAGGGTTACTGGCGTTAGCGATCACGGGCGGCGTTTCGGCAAAAACGCTGGTGTATTGTTCAGAAGGTTCGCCGGAACAATTTAACCCGCAGCTTTACACATCGGGCACTTCCGTCGATGCCAGCGCTGTGCCGATTTATAACCGTCTGGTTGATTTCAAAACCGGCACCACTGAACTGGTGCCGAGCCTGGCAGAAAGCTGGGACGTCAGCCCGGACGGTAAAACCTACACTTTCCACCTGCGTAAAGGCGTGAAATTCCAGAGCAGCAAACTGTTTAAACCCAGCCGTGATTTCAACGCGGATGACGTCATCTTCTCGTTCATGCGGCAGAAAGATGAAAACAACCCGTATCACAAGGTGTCCGGCGGCACTTATCTGAACTTCGACAGCCTGAAGCTGGGCGATCTGATCGGCAGCATTGATAAAGTGGATGATTACACCGTTCGCTTCAACCTGACCCGCCCCGAAGCGCCATTTGTTGCCGATCTGGCCTGGTATTTCGCGTCTATCCTCTCGGCAGAATATGCCGATCAGATGCTCAAAGCCGGTACTCCGGAGAAACTCGATCTGAATCCGGTCGGTACGGGGCCGTTCGAGCTGGTTCAGTATCAGAAAGACACGCGTTTGCTGTACAAAGCCTTCCCGGAATACTGGCAGGGTAAATCTAAAATTGACCGTCTGGTGTATACCATCACCCCGGATGCCTCGATGCGTCTCGCAAAACTGGAAAAAAATGAGTGTCAGGTGATGCCGTTCCCGAACCCGGCAGATCTCGACCGGATGCGCGCCAACAAAGACATCAATCTGATGAGTAAATCGGGTCTGAATACCGGGTTCCTGTCTTTTAATACGCAGAAGCCACCGCTGGACAATGTGAAGGTGCGTCAGGCGCTGAGCATGGCGATCAACAAGCCACAAATCATTGAAGCGGTATTCCGTGGCACCGGCACCGCAGCGAAAACGCTGCTGCCAACCGGTGTCTGGGGATATAACGACAAGGTAGTGGATTACGATTATTCGCCGGAGAAAGCCAAAGCATTACTGGCCGAAGCAGGTATGCCAAACGGTTTTGATATCGATCTGTGGGCGATGCCGGTACAACGCCCGTATAACCCGAATGCCCGTCGTATGGCAGAAATGATTCAGGCGGACTGGGCAAAAATTGGCGTGAAAGCACACATCGTCAGTTTTGAGTGGGGTGAATACCAGACCCGTATCCGTAACGGTGAACACATGGCCGCGCTGATGGGCTGGACGACAGCCAATGGCGATCCGGATAACTTCTTTGGCCCGTTATTTACCTGTAACGCAGCGAAGGGCGGTTCTAACTCTGCGAAATGGTGTTATGCACCTTTCGACCAGTTGATCACCGAAGCCAAAGAAACCACAGATCATGCCAAACGTGTCGCACTTTACGAGCAGGCGCAGCAAATGATGCACGACCAGGCGCCAGCAGTGATGATTGCACACTCGACCATCTTCGAGCCCGTTCGCAAAGAAGTGAGTGGCTATGAGATTGATCCCTTTGGCAAACATGTGTTTTATCAGGTGGATGTGAAGGAATAAGGCAATACCGGGCCTTGGTGCCCTTTAAAGGGCACCAATGAACACTGCCTAAAGAGAAAACCACTCTGCTTTTGAATTTAAGATTGGGCGGGCGATTCAGACATCTTGCTGAACGGAGCGACCTGGAGACCAAAGGCTCCAGGACCGAGAGAAGGCACCGCGAAGCGGCAAGATGTCCAGCCTGTCGCGGTGATACCTGAAACAAAGCCCGCAAGCGAAGCGCTTGTTGAAAAAGCGAGGAGGAATCCAAAGGAGGAAAAGCACTTTCCTCCTTTGGGCGGTTTCGGCACTGAAAGAGAAGTGATCGCAGTCGTTGAGAAACCGAAACATTCTCGATCTGTTTTTAAAAAGCGTCAGTACAACGCAATTGTCCCGCTGCTCAACCGAAACATTCTCGCTCCGGCTGAGCAGGGGCCTGCAAGCCCCTTCACTTAAGCAAATCCTCCAGCGCTTCCTTCAATTCCTGATGTGTAAACTCAAAGCCGGCCGCTTCCAGCCTGCGGGGCACGGCACGCTGGCCGCCCAGTACCAGTATGGCTGACTCGCCCATCAGCAAACGTATGACGGGGGCAGGTGCCCGCATAAACGCCGGGCGATGCAGAACCTCACCGAGTAGAGCGCTGAACTGTTCGTTGCGTGCGGGATAAGGCGCCACCATATTGAACGGTCCGCTGAGGGTTTCGTGCATCATCAGGAAAATGATGCCATCGACCATATCGTCGATATGGATCCACGGCATGTATTGCTGGCCGTCACCCAAAGGGCCGCCGAGTCCGGCGCGGAAAGGCAATACGATTTTTGCCAGCGCGCCGCCTTTTTCTGCCAGCACAATGCCGGTGCGCAACAGGCACACGCGGGTGCGCGGGCTTTCAGCCGTCATCGCCAGTGCTTCCCAGCGTGCGCATAGCTGCCAGGTAAATTGCTTGTTTGGCGGCTCGTCTTCCGGCACCAGGGCCTGCCCCTGATCGCCGTAATAACCCACTGCTGAACCTGAAATAAAGACCTGGGGCGGCGTCTGGCTGGCGTTAATCAGCTGCGCCAGTTTCTCAGTTAACTGCCAGCGGCTTTCACACAGCAACGCTTTGTGATCTTTCGTCCAGCGTTTGTCCGCAATCGGCTCTCCCGCAAGATTGATCACCGCATCAAATCCATCCAGTGACGTTTTGCCGTCAAGCGTTTCCCACAGCTGAACCTGTGAGCCCAGCACTTTCGCTGCGCGTTCAGGCGCACGGGTAAGTACGGTAATCTGATGAGATTGCTCAACAAGTCGCCCGGTAAGCCTTCGGCCAATGAGCCCGGTAGCGCCGGTGATCAGGATTTTCATATCAGGTTCCTTAACTGTCTGAATATGCGAATGAACTGTCATTAATCATAGTTGAGTCGCCGCCTTTAGCGCGCGATATGGAGCACAGTTAATGGAAATTATTTACAGCGGAATGTGTTCAGCAGAACCCCCGGCAGACACCGGGGACAGCGCTGTCAGTGGTGGTTGATGTGCAGGGGATCGGCGAGGGCGTAGGCTTTTTGCGTGGAAGGACGGGCTTTAACGCGTTCAAACCAGTTTCGCACCGCCGGATACTCCGCCAAATCAATGCGCTGGCGCTCATGCGCTACCACCCACGGATAAGCGGCGATATCAGCAATGCTGTAGGTATCCCCGGCGATATAGGCATTTTTAGTCAGCTGGGTATTCAGCACGCCGTAAAGACGTTTGGTTTCCTGCTGATAGCGTTCGATGGCGTAAGGTACAGGCTGCGGGGCGTAGTGCGTGAAGTGATGATTTTGCCCGAGCATCGGGCCCATTCCGGCCACCTGCCAGGTCAGCCACTCCAGCGTCGTAGTGCGTTCGCGCAATTCCTTACTGAGTAATTTTCCCGTTTTCTCAGCCAGATACTGCAAAATGGCCCCGGACTCGAACACACCGATGGGCGCGCCGCTGTCTACCGGCTGACTGTCGACAATCGCCGGGATCTTATTGTTGGGGGAAATGGCGAGAAACTCGGGTTTGAACTGATCGCCTGCGCTGATATCAATGCGATGAAGACGGTAGGCCAGACCGGCTTCCTCCAGAAAAAGAGAAATCTTATGACCGTTGGGTGTGGGCGCGTAATAAAGATCAATCATATTGCCTCCTGCGTTATGTTAATCACTTAATGAAATCCGCCAGTGCGCGGTTGATAATCACAGTTTTTAAAATGATTGGGTAGGGTATCATAATGGTTGTGAATACTTGCCTGCGCCGGACCTTTGTCAGAGTTGTCTTATGGCGAAGTTTGTGGGGTAACATAACTTTTACCTGTCACCAACGCATCCATTGCTATTGAAGCCATGTGGCAGACCCAGATAGAATCTCCGGACATTATCGACGTGTTGCACCCATTACTGCGCACAGACCCATTGCGCACAGACCAGCGCTTAAAACAGAAGGTTTCAGCGGATGTCAGAACAAGAGCAAAACATCAGTACGGAAGAATGGGTTGATATCGTCAACGAAGATAACGAGGTCATTGCCCAGGCCAGCCGACAACAAATGCGTGCTCAGGTCCTGCGCCACCGTGCCAGCTATATCGTGGTGCATGACGGAATGGGCAATATTTTGGTTCAGCGTCGTACCGAAACCAAAGACTTTTATCCCGGGTGGCTGGATGCAACGGCAGGTGGCGTGGTGCAGAGTGGCGAAAATATTCTTGATTCAGCCCGCCGTGAAGCGGAAGAAGAGTTAGGGATCGCCGGTGTACCCTTTGCCGAACATGGTCAGTTCTACTTCGAAGAAGAGAACAAATGCCGCGTGTGGGGCGCGTTGTTTAGTTGCGTATCCCACGGCCCGTTCGCCTTGCAGGAAGAAGAAATTGATTCTGTACGCTGGATGACGCCGGAAGAGATCACCGCACGATGCGACGAATTTACGCCGGACTCGCTTAAAGCGCTGTCACTTTGGATGACGCGTAATAACGAGAAAGAGCATGGTAAGCCGTTAACCCGTGACTTGCTGAGTGATGAATCTGCCAAAGCGGATGATGAGCCGGATAACGAAAGCACCCCGATCTAAGCCTCAGCCTCTTAAACATTGAGCCTGGAAAACCCGCCGCACGCGTACTGATGTCGCCTGCGGCTTTTTGTTGTCGTGAATTTAGCAGCTCTCCCGCTTACACAATGACGAGGCGATCGTCACCTCTTCCCACTCTTCATCATGGATCCTCGCCAGCAAGGCCTGGGCCGCACGCGTACCAATTTCCCTATGCGGAATGGCGATAGTGGTCAGCGGCGGCTGGCAGACTTTACTGACGTCCGAGTTGCCAAATCCCACGACCGCCAGATCGTCCGGCACTTTGATACGCCGGCGCTGGCATTCGTACAGCGCTCCGCAGGCCAGATCGTCTGAGACGCACACCAGCGCGTCGATTTCCGGCCAGGCCAGCAGAAACTCAGGCAACTGCTGAGCGCCGGTGGAAAAGCTGGCGGGCTCGGCCGCGTTGATCACCCGATGCGGCGACATATGCGCTTTCAGCATGGCCTTTCGCCAGCCTTGCAAATGTTGCTGGAAAATCCACTGTTCCTGATTGGCGCACAGCATACCGATGTTTTGATATCCCTTCGCCACCACGGTCTGAGTGAGCTGAAACATCGCCTCGACGTAATCAATCCCGATATTCATATCAATGGGAGAGTCCGTCAGCGCACCGATTTCCAGCACCGGGATGGTCAGATTATCCAGCCACTGGCGAACGTTGGCCGAATGCTCGACAGAGAGCAATATGGCCGCCGCCAGATTGTAAGAGAGCAGTGTTTCCAGCAATTTTTCTTCCCGCTCAATGCGGTGCTGGGATTCGGCCAGCATGATCTGGTAACCGGCAGGTTGCAGCACTTTCTGAAGCCCGGCAAACATCTCAGCGCAGCCCGGTTCCGACAGACTTGGCACAATCATGGCGACAGTATTTGATGACGCAGAAGCCAGTGAACTGGCCGCCTGATTGGGTAAATAACCCAGCTGGCTGACGGCCTCTTCGATCTTTTCACGCAGCTTATCGGAGACTTGTTCCGGGGTACGCAGTGCGCGGGAAACGGTCATGCTGCCCACGCCTGCAAGCTGCGCCACATCAGCCAGCGTCACTCTCCCTGTACTGCGCCTTTTCTTGTTAATGGACATGCACAATCCTGACTCCTGCACCCGAAGATATAGCGAAAAAAGCAAGCCGCAGCAGGGCGATACCCGAAGGATCCACGGCGGAATTGGGTAAATTATCGGTCATTTCCGGACAAAGTATACCGTTATTTGTGTGAACTGCGGCGCAGTGGTACCGGCAGGGGACTATTTTTGATAGCGCTATCACAGAACGTAATGATAGACGCTTGGTAGCGCTATCTTTGTGAGATGTATCACAGATGTTAACGCTACCGGTGCGTAGAGTCAGGGCGTTGGTGTGGTTTGGGGGAAAGAGGCACACCAGCCATTAACACATCAAAACCGGAGCCACACCTATGCTGAATGATTGGCTGACCTCTGACAGGATTCAGATCAGAACGGATATCACGGACTGGCGGCAGGCGGTGCAAGTCAGCGCTGAGCCTTTGTTGAAAGACGGCACGATTACCCCGGAATATCTGACGGCGATTTTTGCCCAGCGGGAAAAGTTAGGGCCGTATTTTGTTCTGGCACCGGGTATTGCGATGCCGCATGCCAGACCGGAAGAGGGCGCGAAGGGGTTAGGATTGTCGCTGCTCACGCTGCCTCAGGGAGTGACATTTAATTCTGAGGACAATGACCCTGTTTATACCGTCGTCATGTTATCGGCACCCGATAAGCACAGTCATATTGAATTAATCTCCGAACTGGCTGAATTATTTTCCAGCGACGAAGATATGCAGAAAATACATCAGGCAAAAGATATAAAAACAATTCAGGATGTCATTGCGAAATTCTGACCGTTTTACGATTAAATAACGGAATAATCTTAACGCACAACGGATGCATTAATGTGTACTGACATCAGAAATCATTCTGATGCGTAACCCTACAAACTTTTAAAACACAGGTAAATAACATGAAGATTATGGCGATTTGCGGTTCCGGTTTAGGCAGCAGCTTTATGGTCGAAATGAACATTAAAAAAGTGCTGAAAAAATTAAATATTCAGGCGGATGTTGAACACTCTGATTTATCTTCAGCCATTCCCGGCGAGGCAGACCTGTTCGTGATGGCGAAAGACATCGCCGCCAGCGCCAATATCCCGGACAATCAGCTGGTTGTCATCACGAATATTGTGGATATCAACGAGCTGGAAACCAAGCTGGTCGCACATTTTGAAAAGCATCCGGTGTCCTGAGCCAGACCGACACGGACTGACCCTACAATAAAAAACAATATACATCCGAGGTGGATATGTTTATCCAGGAAACGCTCAAGTTTGTGGTTGATATATTAAAAGTACCATCTGTTCTGGTGGGGCTCATCGCCTTAATCGGTTTGGTGGCGCAAAAGAAAAACTTTTCTGATGTGGTAAAAGGTACAGTCAAAACAATACTGGGCTTTTTAGTTTTAGGCGGTGGTGCAACAGTATTAGTCGGCTCATTAAATCCTTTAGGCGGTATGTTCGAACACGCCTTTAATATCCAGGGTATTATTCCTAATAACGAAGCGATTGTTTCCATCGCGCTGGAGAAATTCGGTGCGCCGACCGCCTTAATTATGGCGTTCGGTATGGTGGCAAACCTGATCGTGGCGCGCTTTACCCGTCTGAAATACGTGTTCCTGACCGGACATCACACGTTCTATATGGCCTGTATGATCAGCGTCATCCTGACCGTTGCCGGTTTTGAAGGCGTTTCACTGGTGTTCACCGGCTCCCTGACGCTCGGCCTGATCATGGCGTTTTTCCCGGCGCTGGCACAACGTTATATGCGTAAGATCACCGGCAGCGACGATGTGGCCTTCGGCCATTTCGGCACCATCGGTTACGTGCTGTCTGGCTGGATCGGCAGCAAAGTCGGTAAAGGGTCACGCTCTACCGAAGAAATGAATCTGCCGAAAAACCTCAGCTTCCTGCGCGACAGCTCCATTTCTATTTCACTCACCATGATCATTATTTACCTGATTATGGCGGTGTTCGCCGGGCAGGTGTTTGTCGAAGCCACCTATAGCGCAGGCCAAAACTATCTGGTGTACGCCATCATCATGGCGATCACTTTCGCGGCGGGCGTGTTCATCATCCTGCAAGGTGTGCGTCTTATTCTGGCGGAAATCGTACCGGCATTCGTTGGCTTCTCCGAGAAACTGGTGCCCAACGCACGTCCCGCGCTGGACTGCCCGGTGGTCTACCCGTACGCACCGAATGCCGTGCTGATTGGCTTCCTGTTCAGCTTCCTCGGCGGTCTGGTCGGTTTGTTCCTGTTAGGCCAGATGCATCTGGTGCTGATCCTGCCGGGCGTGGTGCCGCACTTCTTCACCGGTGCGACGGCGGGTGTCTTCGGCAACGCGACCGGCGGTCGGCGCGGTGCGATGGTCGGCGCGTTTGCTAACGGCGTGCTGATCACCTTCCTGCCGGTTCTGCTGCTGCCGGTGCTCGGCGCGCTGGGCTTCGCAAACGCCACCTTCTCAGATGCCGACTTTGGCGTCATCGGTATCCTGCTGGGCAATCTGGCTCGCTTCATGTCTAAAGAAGGCATCATGGCGCTGATTGTCGGCATCTTCGCGGTTCTGGTTGCTTACAACTATCTCGGCAAAAAACCTGCGGCTGAGAAAGCGGTCAGCGAAGAGTAATTCAGCCACACACTCAGTCTCTTATCACCCACCGGGGATCACGGTTCAGGCCTGTTAGAAATAACAGGTCTGGATAAGTGCTCACTAAAATAAGGACCCTGCAAGATGAAAGATATCCATGAGGTTCATGATCTGGCGCGCCAAATCCGCATCGAGACGCTGAAAATGCTGACCGGTCTGGGCTTCGGACACTATGGCGGCAGCATGTCAGTGGTGGAAACGCTGGCAGTATTGTACGGCGATGTGATGCGCATCGACCCGAAAAAACCGGACTGGCAGGATCGCGATTATTTCGTGCTCTCCAAGGGGCATGCAGGCCCGGCGTTGTATGCCACGCTGGCGCTGAAAGGCTATTTCCCGGTCAGCCAGCTGAAAACCTTGAATGAGAACGGTACGCGCCTGCCGAGCCACCCCGACCGTCTGCGCACTACCGGCGTGGATGCCACGACCGGTTCCCTCGGGCAGGGCGTGTCCATCGCCGCAGGTATGGCGCTCTCGCACAGGCTGGCGGGGCGGGCTAACCGTGTCTTCTGCATTCTGGGCGACGGTGAGCTGAATGAAGGTCAGTGCTGGGAAGCCTTCCAGTTTATTGCTCACCACAATCTGCATAACCTCACGTTGTTCATCGATTACAACAAACAGCAGCTCGACGGCACGCTGGACGAAGTCATTAAACCTTTCGATCTGGCCGGGAAATTCAGTGCTTTTGGTTTTGATATGCAGACAATTAAAGGCGATGACGTTGTGGCAATCCGCGATGCGGTGACGCCGGTGCGTGAGGGCGGGCAGCGTCCGCTGGTGGTGATCCTCGACAGCATTAAAGGGCAGGGCGTGAAGTATCTCGAGCAACTGGCGAACTCGCATCATCTGCGTTTAACGCCGGAGGTGAAACTGGAAATTGAACACGCAATCGCTGAGCTGGAGGCCGCCCATGTTTGAAGTCTCTCTGGAATTACAAAAAGACGCCGTGGAAATGCGTAAAGTTTACGCCAATACCGTGCGCGAAAAGATTGTTGAAAATACGCCGATCATTGCGCTGGAAGCGGATCTGATGAGTTCTATGGCGATGGATGGCGTGCACAAAGATCACCCGTCACACGTGATTAACTGCGGCATCATGGAAGCCAACGTTATCGGCGTGGCGGCGGGTTTATCGCTGACGGGGCGCGTCCCCTTTGTGCATACTTTTACCGCGTTCGCCAGCCGCCGCTGTTTTGATCAGTTGTTTATGTCACTGGATTATCAGAAGAATAACGTCAAAATCATTGCGTCCGATGCCGGTGTCAGCGCCTGTCACAACGGCGGCACGCACATGTCCTTCGAAGACATGGGCATTGTGCGCGGGCTGGCAAATTCCGTGGTGATGGAGGTCACCGACGCCGTGATGTTCCGCAATATTTTGCTGCAACTGATGGATCTTAAGGGATTTTACTGGGTGCGCACCATCCGTAAACAGGCGACTCAGATTTATCAGGAAGGCTCAACGTTCACCATCGGCAAAGCAAACGTGCTGCGGGACGGAAGCGACATCACGCTTATCGCCAACGGAATTATGGTCGCCGAAGCGCTGAAAGCGGCGCAGATGCTGGAACGTGAAGGTGTCAGTGCGGCGGTGATCGACATGTTTACCCTCAAGCCGATTGATAAAGACGTCATCATAAAATATGCCGCGAAAACCGGTAAAATCATCACCTGTGAAAATCACAGTATTCATAACGGGCTGGGATCGGCGGTGGCGGAAGTGCTGGTAGAAAATCAGCCGGTACCTATGCGGCGTGTGGGCGTGAAAGAACGTTACGGGCAGGTGGGGACGCAGGAGTTTTTACAGCAGGAATATGGCCTGACCGCTGAGCATATACTTGAAGCGGCTAAAACATTGCTCTGAGCGGCTGGCGACCCGCAAAAATGAGCCAAAAAAAACGCCGGACATAAAGCCCGGCGTTTTGCCTTCAGAGGGGTTGGCTTATTTAGCCGGAACCGCAGTTTCTGCCTGAGCAGACTGAATCGCTGTCAGAGCAACGGTGTAGACGATATCGTCTACCAGAGCGCCACGGGACAGATCGTTGACCGGTTTACGCATGCCCTGCAACATCGGCCCGATAGAAACCAGATCCGCAGAACGTTGTACCGCTTTGTACGTGGTGTTACCGGTATTCAGGTCAGGGAAGATGAACACGGTCGCCTTACCCGCTACTGGCGAGTTTGGTGCTTTAGACAGCGCAACGTCAGCCATGATGGCAGCATCGTACTGCAGCGGGCCATCGATGATCAGGTCAGGGCGTTTTTCCTGCGCCAGACGGGTCGCTTCACGCACTTTCTCAACATCGCTACCCGCACCGGAGTTACCGGTGGAGTAAGAGATCATCGCAACGCGTGGTTCGATACCGAACGCCGCAGCGGAATCCGCAGACTGGATCGCGATTTCAGACAGCTGTTCAGCCGTTGGGTCCGGGTTGATCGCACAGTCGCCGTAAACCAGAACCTGGTCAGGCAGCAGCATGAAGAACACAGAAGAAACCAGTGAGCTACCCGGTGCAGTTTTGATCAACTGTAACGGTGGGCGGATAGTGTTTGCGGTGGTGTGGACAGCACCGGAAACCAGACCGTCAACGTTACCTTGTTCCAGCATCAGGGTGCCCAGAACCACGTTGTCTTCCAGTTGTTCACGCGCAACCACTTCTGTCATGCCTTTGCTTTTACGCAGCTCAACCAGACGTGCGACGTATTCTTCACGCACAACGACCGGATCCACAATCTCGATGCCTTTACCCAGCACCACGCCCTGCGCCGCAGCAACGCGCTTAATCTCTTCCGGGTTACCCAGCAGCACACATTCCGCGATACCGCGTTCAGCACACAGTGCCGCCGCTTTAACGGTGCGTGGCTCGTCGCCTTCCGGCAGAACGATACGTTTACCGGCTTTACGGGCCAGTTCGGTCAGCTGGTAGCGGAACGCTGGCGGAGACAGACGACGTGAACGCTCAGAATGCGCGCTCAGTGATTCAATCCAGTCAGCGTTGATGTGAGAAGCGACATACTGTTGCAGTTTCTCAACGCGCTGATGGTCGTCCGCAGGGACTTCCAGATTGAAGCTTTGCAGGCTGAGGGAGGTCTGCCAGGTGTTGGTGTCTACCATGAAGACAGGCAGGCCAGTCTGGAAAGCACGCGCGCACAGGCTGTTGATGCGCTCGTCGATTTCGTAACCGCCGGTCAGCAGGATTGCGCCGATTTCAACGCCATTCATCGCCGCCAGACAGGCTGAAACCAGAACGTCCGGACGGTCTGCGGAGGTAACCAGCAGGGAACCAGGGCGGAAGTGCTCGAGCATGTGAGGAATGCTGCGTGCGCAGAAGGTCACGGATTTCACGCGGCGGGTTTGCACGTCGCCTTCGTTGATGATGCGGGCGTTCAGGTGCTTAGCCATGTCGATTGCGCGGGTGGCAATCAGCTCGAAGCTCCATGGAATGCAGCCCAGCACCGGCAGCGGGCTGTTCGCGAACAGCTGAGTCGGATCGATATTAGCGACGCTGGCTTTATTGGAGTCATCGAAGATTTCAGACAGGTCAGGACGTGTGCGTCCCTGATCGTCAACCGGCGCATTCAGTTTGTTGATGATGACGCCGGTGATGTTTTTGTTTTTGCTGCCGCCGAAGCTGGAGCGGGCCAGTTCGATACGTTCTTTTAACTGCGCCGGAGAATCGTTACCCAGTGCCAGAACGAAGACGATTTCTGCGTTCAGGGTTTTGGCGATTTCATAGTTCAGCGCATTCGCAAACTGGTGTTTACGGGTAGGGACTAAACCTTCAACCAGCACCACTTCCGCATCTTTGGTATTTTCGTGATAACGGGCGATGATTTCTTCCATCAGCACGTCCTGCTGGTTTGAACTCAGCAGCGCTTCAACGTGGCTCATCTTCAGCGGTTCCGCTGCAGTCACGGAGGAGTTGGCACGAATGATGGTGGTGGTTTGATCGGGTGCATCACCGCCGGCACGTGGTTGCGCGATGGGTTTGAAGATGCTCAGGCTGACGCCTTTTTGTTCCATGGCACGGATCACACCGAGGCTGACGCTGGTCAGACCAACGCTGGTACCTGTGGGGATCAACATAATTGTACGGGACACGGCTAAACCTCTTTAACGGTTGCCAGGCAGAGACGGTCGCAGGTTTGTGCAGAGGGGATAATGATCAGCATGAGCGCGATGATTATCCTGCGCGGTGCGTCCAAACGGGCGGCGTTTGCCTTTGAGTGAAAAATCACTGCCAGCGAAAGCTGGCAGTGTTGAATCGAATTATGCGGTCAGACGCGCAGCGTCTTGTGCAATAACCAGCTCTTCATTGGTTGGGATAACCAGGGCGGTACGGGTGCCTTCTTTGTTGATGGCACCGGATTTACCGAAACGAGCCGCGAGGTTGCGTTCGTGGTCAACTTCAAAGCCCAGCAGGCCCAGTTTAGCCAGAGACAATTCACGCACCATTGCTGCGTTTTCGCCGATACCGCCGGTGAAGACGACAGCGTCCAGACGGCCTTCCATCAGTGAGGCGTAGCTACCGATGTATTTCGCCAGACGGTGGCAGAATACGTCCATCGCACGTTTAGCATCCGCTTTAGTGGTGTAGTTATCTTCAACATAACGGCAGTCGCTGGTGACTTCAGTCAGACCCAGCAGGCCAGATTCTTTGGTCAGCATTTTGTTGATTTGATCAACGCTCATGCCCAGAGAATCGTGCAGGTGGAAGATGATTGCCGGGTCGATGTCACCGCTGCGGGTGCCCATTACCAGACCTTCCAGCGGGGTCAGACCCATGGAAGTATCAACGCATTTACCGTTACGGATTGCGCTGACGGAACCGCCGTTACCCAGGTGGCAAGTGATCAGATTCACTTCTTCCACCGGTTTGTTCAGCATTTTCGCGGCTTCCTGAGTCACATAGAAGTGGCTGGTGCCGTGTGCGCCGTAACGACGTACGTGATGATCGCGGTACAGGCTGTACGGCAGTGCGTAAAGGTAAGATTCTTCTGGCATGGTCTGATGGAAGGCGGTGTCGAAAACAGCCACGTTCTTGTCAGCCAGTTTAGGGAAGGATTTCAGCGCTTCGTCGATACCGATCAGGTGAGCCGGGTTATGCAGCGGTGCAAACGGGATAGATTCTTTGATACCTTCGATAACAGCATCGTTGATCAGCATGGACTTGGTCAGCTTTTCGCCGCCATGAACGATGCGGTGGCCGATTGCAACCAGCTCTGCAGACAGTTCAGGTTTTTGGCTCAGGATGTTGTTCACGATGAATTTCAGCGCTTCGCTGTGTGCGGCACCCGCACCCAACGCGGCTTCTTCTTTGCCACCGTCCATTTTCCACTTAATGCGCGCTTCCGGCAGGTGGAAACATTCGGCTAAACCTGAAATGTGCTCTTCGCCGTTCACAGCATCAATGATTGCGAACTTAAGGGAAGAACTACCACAGTTAAGAACCAGTACAAGCTTACTCGACATGGAAGTACCTATTTATTGTTGGTGCTGTTTAAGGAAAAAAACAATACACGTGGTTAATAAATCGTCAGTCTGACATCAAGCGTAGCGCATAATGGCGGTGACAATTATGATTAACATCATGCCAGAGAGCCAAAACAGGCATGATAATGAAAAAGCTAAAGAATCGCAGGACGCTGGTTTTTTCTGTGCCCGCGAATAGCAAAAAAATGGGGGCGCAGTACACAAAATGTCTCTGTTATGCGTCTTTAGAATGTTATCTATTAGTGAAAACACTAACAAAAAATGCAATTACTAATTACAAAACACCTCGGCCCGAGGCACTATGCTTAGTGATATGGCTTTAAATGCTGCGACAGGATACCGGCACGTTTCAGCAAAAACAAAATATATTTTATCGTGGTAAACTCCAGTTTATGTTTCACAACTATTTTTTAATTATTACACGTGAAGTTGAGGTGCAATTATGACGAGTAAGCCAACAGGCTCTGTAAGCTGGTTCCAGGTTTTCCAGCGTGGGCAGCATTATATGAAAACATGGCCGTCTGATAAGCGCCTGGCTCCTGTGTTCCCCGAGAACCGGATTTCAACCGCCACCCGTTTTGCTGTCCGCTTCATGCCGCCGGTGGCGATCTTCACGCTGACCTGGCAAATCGCGCTGGGCGGACAACTCGGGCCGGCCGTTGCGACGGCGATATTTGCCTGCAGCTTGCCTATGCAAGGGTTGTGGTGGCTTGGCCGCCGTTCACTGACGCCGTTGCCGCCGACGCTGCTGAGCTGGTTCCACGATGTGCGTAATAAACTCGCTGAATCGGGACAGGCGCTTGCGCCGGTCGAAGGGACGCCGACCTATCAGGCGCTGGCCGATGTCCTCAAGCGTGCGTTCAAACAACTCGACAAAACCTTCCTCGACGATTTGTAAGCCTTTTTCCAGCGCTTTTCGCATCATCTTCATTATTGCTAAGCTTCACTGCACCGCATTTTGACCGGAGGAACTTCTCCTCCGGTGATTATTTCACATGAGATCCGGATTCAAATCAAAGAATGGTGTGCTTGCGATTTCGCAGAAGTTTGCGCTATGCCATGCTTTGCTCATTATGCAGACATGAGGATTTTCACGATGGAAATGACTAACGCGCAACGCCTGATCTTGTCGAATCAATACAAAATGATGACCATGCTTGATCCCGATAACGCGGAACGCTACCGCCGTTTGCAAACGGTGATCGAACGCGGTTTCGGTTTGCAAATGCGTGAGCTGGACAGAGATTTCGGTGAGTTACCGGAAGAAACCTGTCGCACAGTGATTAACATTATGGAAATGCATCATGCGATGCAGGTGTCATGGACCAATCTGAAAGACACTCAGGGGCTGGATCGCCGTCGTATAGATTTCCTCGGCTTCGATGCGGCCACCGAATCCCGCTATTTAAGCTATGTGCGCTTTATGGTGAACACCGAAGGGCGGTACACTGACTTCGACGCCGGGACTCACGGGTTTAACTCGCAGACCAAAATGTGGGATAAATACCAGCGTATGCTGGCGGTCTGGCAATCATGCCCGCGTCAGTATCATCTGAGCGCTGTAGAGATAGCGCAAATTATTAATGCCTGACTGGAATTAACTAAAGAGGAATTGCCTGTGGAGTGTAAAGGTTTCTTGTTCGACCTTGATGGAACGTTAGTGGATTCATTACCGGCAGTTGAGCGTGCATGGGTTAACTGGGCGCTCAGTTGGGGAGTCAGCCCGCAGGATGTTCTGGCCTTTATTCATGGCAAACAGGCGATCACCTCTTTACGTCATTTTATGCAAGGTGAAACAGAAGAGACGATTCAGCAAGAGTTTCTGAAGCTGGAAAAAATCGAAGCCACTGACACCGAAGGCGTCTCGGCGTTGCCGGGCGCACATTTACTGCTGAGCGAACTCAACCGTCAAAATATTCCGTGGGCCATTGTGACCTCCGGTTCTATGCCTGTCGCCAGTGCGCGCCATGCAGCAGCACACTTGCCTGCGCCGGAAGTGTTCATCACTGCGGAACAGGTTAAGCATGGCAAACCGCAGCCGGATGCCTATTTGCTGGGTGCAGAACGTTTAGGTCTGGCGCCGGAAGAGTGTGTTGTGGTGGAAGATGCCGCTGCAGGCGTAATGGCAGGGCTTGCCGCCGGATGTAAAGTGATCGCTGTGAATGCACCGGACGATACGCCGGGGATCGAAAATGTAGATTTTGAGCTGACGACGCTGGAAGTTCTGCTGGTGGAAAGCAACGAGCAGGGCGTGACGGTAAGTTTGCGCTAAGCCTGAAAAAGCACAGTTTCGACATTTTACTTGATATAGACCTCGCTCCGGCGGGGTTTTTTTATGCCATTCTTACCACGTTCCTGCCTCTCAATCTTAACGCAAAGGGAGTGTGTTTTGACCGGTGAATTAATCTGGGTTGTGGTACTGCTGCTGGCCGCGATGGTGTTGTTTGCGCGCAATACGCTGCGCATGGACATTGTCGCTTTGCTGGTCATCATTGCTTTTGTGATGAGCGGTACGCTCACCCTCAATGAAGCTCTGGCCGGATTTAGCGATCCGAACGTGATTTTGATCGCTGCCTTGTTTGTGGTGGGCCACGGTCTGGTGAGGACCGGCGTGGCGTATCAGGTCGGTGACTGGCTGATGAAAGTGGCCGGTCAGAGTGAAACCCGGATGCTGATTTTACTGATGCTGACGGTCGCTGGTCTTGGTGCTTTTATGAGTTCGACCGGCGTGGTGGCGATTTTCATTCCGGTTGTGATCAGTGTTTCCGCGCGCATGAAAACCTCACCGGCACGGCTGATGATGCCCCTCAGTTTTGCCGGTCTTATCAGCGGCATGATGACGCTGGTTGCCACGCCGCCGAACATGGTGGTGAACAGCGAGTTGCTGCGTGAAGGATTCGACGGTTTTGGCTTCTTCGGCGTCACGCCGGTGGGGCTGGTGGTGCTGATCATGGGGGTCGGGTACATGCTGATTGCCCGCCGCTGGTTGTCAGCGCAGGACACCTCGCAGGATAAACAACACTGGAAGCGCCGGACTTTCCGGGACTTGATCCGCGATTATCAGTTAAACGGTCGTGCGCGCAGGATGACGATCCGCCCCGGCTCACCGCTGGTTGGCCGGACACTGGACGATCTCCACCTGCGCTCCCGCTACGGTGCGAATGTGGTGGGTATTGAGCGCTGGCGTAAGTTCCGCCGGGTGATGGTCAGCGCCACGGGGAGCACCGGGCTGTGCGCGCGAGACGTACTGCTGCTGGACATGACAGATCCTGACATCTCAGTCAGACAAATGTGTGCCGATGAAATGCTTGAACCGATGGTGCTGCGCGGTGAATATTTTTCTGAACAGTCCCGCGACGTCGGAATGGCAGAAGTCTCTTTAATTCCTGATTCCGAATTATTGGGTAAAACCCTGCGCGAAGTCGCTTTCCGTTCTGCTTACGGGCTGAACGTGGTGGGGATCCGCCGTCATGGGGAAGCGCTGCCGGGTAAACTGGTGGATGAGGAACTCCAGCTGGGCGACATGTTACTGGTGATAGGGGACTGGAAGCTGATCCGACAGCTTCAGCAGCAGATGCACGATTTTATTGTCCTCAGTCTGCCCGCCGAGGTGGATGAAGTCGCCCCCGCGCTCAGTCAGGCACCGCACGCGCTGTTTTGCCTGGCGCTCATGGTCGCACTGATGCTGACCGACGATGTGCCGAACGCCATTGCGGCGATTATTGCCTGTCTGCTGATGGGTAAATTCCGTTGCATCACCATGGACGGTGCGTACAAAGCGATTCACTGGCCGAGCTTGCTGCTGATTATCGGGATGATGCCGTTTGCGCTGGCGCTGCAAAAAACAGGCGGCGTGGCGTTGATCGTCGAAGGCCTGATGAAAGTCAGCGGGGGATATGGGCCGTACATGATGCTGCTGAGTTTATTTGTTCTCTGCGCGAGTATCGGGCTGTTTATTTCCAATACCGCCACAGCGGTGTTAATGGCACCGATTGCCATCGCGGCGGCCCATCAGATGGGCGTGTCGCCGTACCCTTTCACAATGATTATCGCGATAGCCGCCTCGGCAGCGTTTATGACGCCAGTATCATCCCCGGTGAATACGCTGGTGATGGTGCCGGGGAATTACCGCTTCGGCGACTTTCTGCGTATCGGCGTGCCGTTCACCTTGCTGGTGATGGTCGTCAGCGTGTTCCTGGTGCCGGTTCTCTTTCCGTTCTGACCCTGGCCGCGCTGTATTTGGTTGCGGTCAGAGCGGCGAATCGAGGCTGATTTCATCCAGTGACAGGCTGAAGCTCGGCACAAAGATTTCCATAAAGTAGTCCATCTCCGGGCTTTTCCGATTCGCCAGCGTTTTTTCCAGACGCGCTTTAGCCAGGGTGAATTCGTTATTGCCCGCCGAGAGCTCCTCGAGACATTTCAGATAGGCGCATAACGCATCTGCCTGTTTGACCGTCAGTTTTTCGTCTTCGCTGTAATAATGTTCATCGATCAGCGGACGAAAATCTTCCTGCAAATCTTCCGGCAGCATCTCAATCAGTTTTTGCTGGGCGATTTTCTCGATTTTTTTGTACTCGTGGGCGATTTGCGGATTGTAATACTTGATGGGCGTAGGCATGTCGCCGGTCAGCACTTCGCTGGCATCGTGATACATGGCGAGCAGGGCAACGCGTTCCACATTCAGGTTGCCATCAAATTTGCGGTTTTTAATCACGGCCAACGCGTGAGCCACGAAGGCGACCTGCAAACTGTGTTCCGACACATTTTCGGTACGCACGTTGCGCATCAGCGGCCAGCGGCTAATCAGTTTCAGGCGGGAAAGGTGGGCGAAGAAATGGCTCTGATTCATGGCACTCTCATTAATAACGGCAAATGAGTATCCATTGTGCGGAGTGTGGCGGAAATCGGCAAGTGTGATCAGAAAGATAAAACAGGGCGCAGAAATCTGCGCCCGCACGAATTACTGGCGGTAAGTTTCGAGGAACCGGCCCAGTTTGCTGATCGCCATTTCCAGCTCATCAACGCGTGGCAGCGTCACGATACGGACGTGATCCGGGTACGGCCAGTTGAATGCTGACCCCTGAACCAGCAGGACTTTTTGCTGCAACAGCAAATCCAGTACCAGTTTCTGATCGTCATGAATGTTAAAACGCTTGGCATCAATACGCGGGAACATATACAGCGCACCTTTCGGTTTCACGCATGATACGCCGGGGATCTGATTAATCAGTTCCCACGCGCTGTCGCGCTGCTGCACCAGACGGCCGCCCGGTTGAATGAATTCATTAATGCTCTGGTAACCGCCGAGAGCCGTCTGAATAGCATGCTGCATCGGCACGTTGGCACAAAGACGCATCGAGGCCAGCATTTCCAGCCCTTCAATGTAGCCTTTGGCATGTTTCTTCGGTCCGTTGAGTACCATCCAACCCTGGCGGAAACCGGCCACACGGTAGGTTTTAGACAGCCCGTTGAACGTCACGGTCAGCAGATCTGGCGCCAGCGACGCAATAGAAATGTGCTGGGCTTCGTCATACAAAATCTTGTCGTAAATCTCATCAGCAAAGATGATCAGATTGTGTTCGCGGGCGATATCCACAATCTGCATCAGCAACTCTCTGCTGTAAACCGCGCCTGTCGGGTTGTTCGGGTTGATGATCACAATACCGCGGGTGCGCGGGGTGATTTTGTCGCGGATATCGGCGATATCCGGGAACCAGTCAGCGCCTTCATCACACATGTAATGCACCGCATTCCCGCCAGAAAGCGACACCGCCGCCGTCCATAACGGGTAATCCGGTGCAGGCACAAGCATTTCATCACCGGTATTCAGTAACGCCTGCATCGACTGAACAATCAGTTCCGACACGCCGTTACCGATATAAATGTCTTCCACTGTCATGTCACGCATGTCGCGCGCCTGATAGTGCTGCATGATGGCTTTACGTGCTGAGAACAGACCTTTGGAGTCACAGTACCCTTGCGCTGTAGGCAGGTTGCGAATGACGTCGAGCAGAATTTCATCAGGTGCATCAAAACCGAAAGGCGCGGGGTTGCCGATGTTCAGTTTGAGGACTTTGTTACCTTCTTCTTCCAGACGTTTTGCTTCTTTGAGCACCGGGCCGCGAATGTCGTAGCAGACGTTGTCCAGTTTGCGGGATTTTTCAATCGGGGACATGTAAATGTGAGCCTTTTGCAGTAAAGCCTGTTCTTCCCTGGCGTTAATCGCCGTAGAACAGTGCGAAGCGGACAATTTACTCCCCCAAAGAGTGCATGAGAAGGGCTGCGCGCCCTTTTGGTGTAAAACAGCAGGAAAATCGCAGGGGGTGGGGGTTTCTGGTCATGTTGTGGATTTTGGTTGGTTTAATAATTTGCATAAAGAGCAATGTGTAGTTTTATATTTTACCAATGCGGGTTTTTTAATCTAAAAATTCCCTGTTTTGACTGTCTGACAGTGTTAAAGCCATCCTTTTGTTTCCGCAGTTTTGCAGACAACATCATTAAAACTTACCTAACCTCGACAAAATCTGAAAAAAAATAGCAGGAATTCTCCGTGCGGCGGCACGGGGGCAAGGTGAATTAGTTTTATTTATCTAATGATTAATAATAACTGCTGGATGAATGATCATAAGAAAATTTTGGAGAGGTCACTATTTTCATGGGTTTTACAAGGGCACCCTTTACGTATATTTAATAAAATCAGCACAAATAATAACGGGCGATTATGAAAATATCTTAATGGCCGCTAAACTGATTTTTTAGTCATCAGTTTGATATCAGCGTGAGCTAATGAATTTGTTGAATTATATTGTCTTACAACTTATCTGAACGGTAAATTTAACTTATGTATCCGGCTTGCTGACAGGCTTCAACCTCAGGTGTGGGCAGGAAAAGCGCAAAGAAAATAGGTGAGTGGAGCAGGCGAAAATGGTTTATTCTTATTAATTAAGCCTGGCTAATCATTTAACTTTTGTGTGGAGATTTTTCACGGCATCTGAGGAGATGAAAACTGCTTCTATGAAATTTTTCAGGCACAAATATTTCTCAATTTTGCTTATCTAATGAGTGAGTACCTGACATATCTGGTATTCTGCGGATGCTGATACTTTGACGCAGCATCAGGGTAGCTTGTTATTAGATTCTATAAAGCGAAGAAAAACTATGACAAATGCAAATCGTCCAATCCTCAATCTCGATCTTGACCTGTTGAGGACATTTGTAGCTGTTGCGGATTTGAATACGTTCGCTGCAGCAGCTGCTGCTGTGTGTCGTACTCAGTCGGCAGTCAGTCAACAAATGCAACGTCTTGAACAACTCGTTGGAAAAGAACTGTTTGCCAGGCACGGACGCAATAAATTATTAACTGAACACGGCATTCAGTTATTGGGGTATGCACGCAAAATTCTTCGTTTTAACGATGAAGCCTGCACCTCTTTGATGTACAGCAATGTTCAGGGCGGAATTACCATCGGTGCATCCGATGATACCGCCGATACCATTTTGCCTTTTCTGCTCAGTCGCGTGACGTCTGTGTACCCGAAACTGTCAATCGATGTACGGGTAAAACGCAGTCCGTTTATGTTATCGATGCTGGAAAGTGAAGAGATCGATCTGGCCATCACTACGATGACGGGCACAGAACATCCTCATATCATTCTGCGGACGTCACCTACGCTCTGGTACTGCGCGGCAGATTTCGCGTATCCATCCGGTGACAGTGTGCCGCTCGTGGTACTTGATGAGCCAAGCCCGTACCGCCAGATGGCGACAGAATACCTGAATCAGGCCGGTATTCCGTGGCGTATCGCTTACGTGGCATCGACATTGTCGGCTATACGCGCCGCCGTTCGCGCCGGGTTGGGCGTGACCGCAAGACCTATTGAAATGATGAGCCCTGAACTGCGCGTTCTGGGTGAACAGGATGGTCTGCCGCGTCTGCCTGACACGCAATATGTACTGTATAAAAATGCCAACTGTAACAATGAACTGGCGATGGCCATTTTCAACGCGGTTGAACAGGGCAATGATCCTTATTCTCTCAGCGCTTACGGTCCCCGGCCTGTAGTGGATGACGATCATGAACTGCTGGCTGATTCAAAAAGTTAAGATTATCGCCTCTTTTTACCTCCCGCCCGGATACAGCAGGGCGGGGGTAAAGGCATCTACTCCTTTCGGGTAGTAAAACCTCTCTTTTTGGGTGTTTTATTTAAAATCTCACGCCAAACTTGTTTTTTCCTCTCTTAATGCTGCTTGTTCCCCGTCCTGACTGTTTCTGGTCTTCATTATCACCCTACTAAATCACGCAAAAATAGGCTTTTTTTTCGCGTGGGAAAATCAGTGATTTTTTCTCGCCATTGACTTGTTGTTTTCTGTTATTCAACAAAACTTGTTAAAAGTGCGGCTTTTTTTCTGTCGAAATTGACAGAACTCTGACCTGGATCAAAAAAATAACCCTAATAAGAGAGTGGAAGCGTTGTCTATTCCTGCGACAATAGCAAAGCAACAAAGATGTCATAACTCCCGTCACAGGCTCATGCTTTATCACCCTTTTTAACTGACACGATTTAGCTTAAGTGTTGTCGCATGTAATGTTAATTAAATGATAAGCATGTAAACTAATGTGGAGATACTTTTGTCAAAGTTGACAAAAGGTTATAGAAAAGGGTAAAAAGCCCACAACAAATCACTGGCTTAATCCTTTGTTGAGTCGTGAACTGTGTGGTTATTAATCCTTCCCTTGAATCGATGTGGTGCGCAAACTGCCGAACCCATAGAGCAGATGCCAAAGCGCCACTTTTGATGAGTAAGCAATGAGTATGTCAACAGCCACTGAAGTCATCGCTCAACACTGGGCGTTCGCCGTTTATCTTATCGTCGCAATGGGGCTTTGCTGCCTGATGTTACTGGGCGCCGCGTTCCTCGGCGGGAGAGCCAGAGCGCGTTACAAAAATACCCCTTATGAGTCTGGTATCGCATCCGTGGGCTCAGCCCGCCTGCGTCTCTCCGCCAAATTCTATCTGGTCGCGATGTTTTTCGTTATTTTCGACGTTGAAGCCTTGTATCTGTATGCATGGTCAACTTCTATCCGTGAAAGCGGTTGGACCGGTTTCGTCGAAGCCACCATTTTCATTTTGGTACTGCTGGCTGGTTTGTTTTATCTGGTGCGGATTGGCGCGCTGGACTGGACGCCAACACGTTCGAAAGGACCTGTTAAACCAAGCCCGGCGATTAATACCAACAGTCACCCTCAGTAGTAAGTCATAGCGAGGCAATAAGATGGACTATACGCTCACCCGCGTAGACCCGGACGGTGAGAACGACCGTTACCCCCTGCAGAATCAGGAGGTGGTCGGCGATCCACTCCAGGAGCAGGTTAAACGCAGCGTTTTCATGGGAAACCTTCAGGAATCAATGCACGGCATGGTGAACTGGGGACGCAAAAACTCCCTCTGGCCGTACAACTTCGGCCTTTCCTGCTGCTACGTCGAAATGGTGACGTCATTCACTGCGGTGCATGACGTCGCGCGTTTTGGTGCAGAAGTTCTGCGTGCATCGCCGCGTCAGGCCGACTTCATGGTCGTGGCAGGCACCTGCTTCACCAAAATGGCCCCGGTGATCCAACGTTTGTATGACCAGATGCTCGAGCCGAAATGGGTGATTTCGATGGGTGCCTGTGCGAACTCCGGCGGTATGTACGATATTTATTCCGTCGTGCAGGGTGTGGATAAATTCCTGCCTGTCGATGTGTATATCCCGGGGTGCCCGCCGCGTCCTGAGGCTTACATGCAGGCGCTGTTGCTGCTGCAGGAATCTATCGGTAAAGAACGCCGCCCATTGTCATGGGTCGTCGGCGATCAGGGTGTTTACCGCGCGAATATGCAGTCTGAAAAAGAGCGTAAACGTGCTGAACGCATAGCCGTGACAAATCTGCGTTCGCCGGACGAGATTTAACACTGCGATCTGAGAGTCAACCCTGAGGGGTGGTGTATGCATATCCCCCTTACGGCATAAATGACCATTTAGTGTGGTGAAAAAAATTATGACAGATTTGACGACGCAAAATACCGCCCTGCCAGCATGGCATACCCGTGATCATCTTGATGATCCGGTTATTGGCGAGTTGCGTAACCGTTTTGGGCCTGAGGCCTTTACTGTTCAGCCGACCCGTACCGGAATTCCCGTGGTGTGGTTCAAGCGTGAACAGGTACTGGAAGCGATTACCTTTCTACGAAAACAGCCAAAACCTTATGTCATGCTGTTCGACTTGCATGGCGTTGATGAGCGTTTACGTACTCACCGCGACGGTTTACCGGCCGCGGATTTTTCCGTTTTCTATCACCTGATCTCCGTCGAGCGTAACCGCGACATCATGATCAAGGTGGCGTTAGCGGAAAACGATCTCCATGTTCCGACCTTGACCAAGGTGTTCCCGAACGCCAACTGGTACGAGCGTGAAACCTGGGAAATGTTTGGTATTACCTTCGATGGCCACCCGCACCTGACGCGCATCATGATGCCGCAGACCTGGGAAGGACATCCGTTGCGTAAAGATTATCCGGCGCGTGCCACCGAGTTCGATCCTTATGAGCTGACCAAGCAAAAAGAAGAGCTCGAGATGGAAGCGCTGACCTTCAAGCCGGAAGACTGGGGCATGAAGCGTGGCACCGAAAATGAGGACTTTATGTTCCTTAACCTCGGTCCAAACCACCCGTCATCACACGGTGCGTTCCGCATCATCCTGCAGCTTGATGGCGAAGAGATTGTCGACTGTGTACCGGATGTCGGTTACCACCACCGTGGTGCTGAAAAAATGGGCGAGCGCCAGTCATGGCACAGCTACATTCCTTACACTGACCGTATTGAATATCTCGGCGGTTGCGTTAACGAAATGCCTTACGTGCTGGCCGTTGAAAAACTTGCCGGTATCGTCACGCCGGATCGCGTCAACACCATTCGCGTGATGTTGTCTGAACTGTTCCGCATCAACAGCCACCTGCTGTACATCTCTACGTTTATTCAGGACGTGGGCGCGATGACGCCAGTGTTCTTCGCCTTTACTGATCGTCAGAAAATCTACGATCTGGTGGAAGCGATCACTGGTTTCCGTATGCACCCGGCCTGGTTCCGTATCGGTGGCGTTGCGCATGATCTGCCGAAAGGCTGGGATCGTCTGCTGCGTGAATTCCTTGACTGGATGCCAGCCCGACTGGATTCCTACGTCAAAGCGGCGCTGAAAAACACGATTCTGATTGGCCGTTCCAAAGGCGTAGCTGCGTACAACGCGGATGACGCGCTGGCGTGGGGCACCACCGGCGCTGGCCTGCGTGCCACCGGCATCGACTTCGACGTGCGTAAATGGCGTCCGTATTCCGGTTACGAAAACTTTGACTTTGAAGTGCCGGTCGGCGACGGCGTCAGCGACTGCTATTCCCGTGTAATGCTGAAAGTGGAAGAGCTTCGCCAAAGCCTGCGCATTCTGGAACAGTGCTACAAAAACATGCCTGAAGGCCCGTTCAAGGCGGATCATCCGCTGACCACGCCGCCACCGAAAGAGCGCACCCTGCAACATATCGAAACCCTGATCACGCACTTCCTGCAAGTGTCGTGGGGGCCGATCATGCCTGCGCAAGAATCTTTCCAGATGGTGGAAGCCACCAAAGGGATCAACAGCTACTACCTGACCAGTGACGGCAGCACCATGAGCTACCGCACACGAGTCCGTACGCCAAGTTTCCCGCATTTGCAGCAGATCCCGTCCGTAATCCGTGGCAGCCTGGTATCCGACCTGATCGTGTATCTGGGCAGTATCGATTTTGTAATGTCAGATGTGGACCGCTAACGATGACAGATATCAATAAAAACTCAGAGGTTCAGTTCATCAACGTCAGCGAGCCGGTGATCACGCCGGTGTTTGAGCTGAGCGATGCTGAATGCGAAGCGATTGAACACGAGAAACATCACTACGAAGATGCCCGCGCGGCTTCTATCGAAGCGTTGAAGATCGTGCAAAAAGCGCGTGGCTGGGTGCCAGACGGCGCTATCTACGCGATCTCCGATGTTCTGGGCATTCCGGCCAGTGACGTTGAAGGTGTGGCGACGTTTTACAGCCAGATCTTCCGCCAGCCGGTTGGCCGCCATGTGATCCGTTACTGTGACAGCGTGGTGTGCCACATCACCGGTTATCAGGGGATCCAGGCTGCGCTGGAACAACAGTTGCACATCAAGCCGGGTGAAACGACGCAAGACGGTCGCTTTACTCTGCTGCCGACCTGTTGTCTCGGTAACTGTGACAAAGGCCCGTCGATGATGATCGACGAGGACACGCACAGCCGCCTGACACCAGAAGCCATCGGCCAGCTACTGGAGCGCTATGTATGACAATCAACGGTTATACGCCAAGACATATTGAACGCACGCCGGAAATGCATCCGCTGACATGGCGTATGCGTGACGATGAGCAGCCGGTCTGGATCGACGAATACCGCAGCAAAAACGGTTACGTCGGCGCAGAAAAGGCGCTCAAAAGCATGGCGCAGGAAGAGATCGTCAACCTGGTAAAAGACGCTGGCCTGAAAGGGCGCGGCGGGGCAGGTTTCTCCACCGGTTTGAAGTGGAGCCTGATGCCAAAAGACGAAAGCATGAACATCCGCTATCTGCTGTGTAACGCTGATGAGATGGAACCCGGTACTTACAAAGACCGCATGCTGATGGAACAAATGCCACACCTGCTGGTGGAAGGCATGCTGATTTCCGCGTTTGCGCTGAAATCTTACCGTGGCTACATCTTCCTGCGTGGCGAATATATCGAAGCCGCCGTGAACCTGCGTCGCGCGATTGCTGAAGCCACTGAAGCGGGTCTGCTGGGTAAAAATATCCTCGGTACCGGTTTTGATTTCGAACTGATCGTGCATACCGGTGCGGGCCGCTACATCTGCGGTGAAGAGACAGCACTGATTAACTCGCTGGAAGGCCGCCGCGCTAACCCGCGTTCCAAACCACCGTTCCCGGCCTCTGCCGGTGCATGGGGTAAACCGACCTGTGTGAACAACGTCGAAACCCTGTGTAACGTGCCTGCCATTCTTGAGCACGGCGTGGATTGGTACAAAGGGATGTCTGCGGGCAAAAGCGAAGATGCAGGCACCAAACTGATGGGCTTCTCCGGTCGGGTGAAAAATCCGGGCGTTTGGGAACTGCCGTTTGGTACGACTGCACGTGAAATTCTTGAAGATTATGCCGGTGGTATGCGTGATGGCCTGAAATTCAAAGCCTGGCAACCGGGCGGCGCAGGGACTGACTTCCTGACTGCCGATCACCTGGATCTGCCTATGGATTTCGCCAGCATCGGTAAAGCCGGTAGCCGTCTGGGTACTGCGTTGGCGATGGCAGTCGATCATGAAATTGGCATGGTTCCGCTGGTACGAAATCTGGAAGAGTTCTTCGCCCGTGAATCTTGTGGCTGGTGTACGCCGTGCCGCGACGGTTTGCCATGGAGTGTGAAGATCCTGCGCGCGCTGGAACGTGGTGAAGGGCAGCCGGGAGACATTGAAACTCTCGAACAGCTTTGCCGCCAGCTTGGTCCGGGCAAAACCTTCTGCGCACACGCGCCGGGTGCCGTGGAGCCATTACAGAGTGCGATTAAATATTTCCGGGAAGAGTTTGAGGCGGGTATCGCCAAACAGCATTACAGCAATGCGCGGGCGATTGGCGGTATTCAGCCAAACAATCTGCTGAAACAGCGCTGGTAGTGAAGGCAACAGGCAGCGGACGTGAGCCCGCTGTGCGCGAAATCCCAATACAAGGGACGCGCTGTCGAGTGATAGACGCCAACCCGGCAAGAATTTTTGATTAACGCCCGCCGTCAGGTGGGCCACGTGGAAGCATGCTGACTATGGCTACGATTCATGTAGACGGCAAAGAATACGATGTAGACGGAGCGGACAACCTGTTACAGGCTTGCCTCTCTCTCGGCCTCGATATTCCTTATTTTTGCTGGCATCCGGCGCTGGGAAGCGTCGGCGCTTGCCGCCAATGTGCGGTTAAGCAATACCAAAACGCGGAAGACACGCGCGGTCGTCTGGTGATGTCATGTATGACACCAGCGTCTGATGGCACCTTCATTTCCATCGACGACGGCGAAGCGAAAGAGTTTCGCGAGAGCGTTGTGGAATGGTTGATGACCAACCATCCGCACGACTGTCCGGTGTGTGAGGAGGGCGGTAACTGTCACCTGCAGGATATGACAGTCATGACCGGCCACAGTATGCGCCGTTACCGTTTCACCAAGCGTACCCATAACAATCAGGATCTCGGCCCGTTCATCTCTCACGAAATGAACCGCTGTATCGCCTGTTATCGCTGTGTCCGTTACTACAAGGATTACGCTGACGGCACAGATCTGGGTGTATATGGCGCGCACGACAACGTCTATTTCGGTCGTCCGGAAGATGGCCCGCTGGAAAGCGAGTTCTCCGGTAACCTGGTAGAAGTGTGTCCGACCGGCGTATTCACCGATAAAACGCACTCCGAACGCTATAACCGTAAATGGGACATGCAGTTTGCGCCAAGCATCTGTCAGCAATGTTCTGTTGGCTGTAACACCAGCCCGGGTGAGCGTTATGGCGAACTGCGTCGTATCGAAAACCGTTATAACGGTACCGTAAACCACTACTTCCTCTGCGACCGTGGCCGTTTCGGCTATGGCTACGTGAACCTGAAAGATCGTCCTAAGAAGCCATTACAACTGCGTGGCAACGACTGGATCGAACTGAACGCTGAACAGGCGATGCAGGGCGCGGCAGACATCATCCGTCAGGCGAAGAAAACCATCGGTATCGGTTCTCCACGCGCTAGCCTGGAAAGCAACTTTGCCCTGCGTGAACTGGTGGGAGCCGAAAACTTCTACACCGGGATCAACGCCGCAGAGCAGGGTCGTCTGCAACTGATGCTCAACGTTCTGCGCAACAGCGGTGTACATACGCCAGCATTGCGTGAAATCGAAGAGTACGATGCCGTGCTGGTGCTGGGCGAAGATCTGACTCAGACCGGTGCCCGTATCGCTCTGTCTGTCCGTCAGGCTGTTAAAGGTAAAGCCCGTGCAATGGCCGCCGCTCAGCGTGTTGCTGACTGGCAGATTGCGGCGGTGCAAAACATCGGTCAGCACGCCAAACATCCGCTGTTTATTACCAACGTAGACAACACCAAACTCGACGATATCGCAGCGTACAATTACCGTGCGCCGGTCGATGAGCAGGCCCGTTTCGGCTTTGCAATTGCCCATGCGCTGGACAATTCAGCGCCAGCGGTCAGCGATCTGGCTGATGGTCTGAACAAAAAAATCGACGTGATCGTGCAGGCGCTGACCGGTGCCCGTAAGCCTCTGATCATTACCGGTTCTAACGCCGGTTCTGATGCGATCATTGAAGCGGCAGCGAACATCGCCAAAGCATTGAAAGTGGCGGGCAGTGATGTCGGTATCACTTTCGTGGCTTCTGCGGCAAACAGCATCGGCCTGTCCATGATTGGCGGCGGTACGCTGGATGATGCGCTTGAGTTGCTGGCCAGCGGCGGCGCAGACAGCGCCATTGTGATGGAAAATGACCTTTATCGTCAGGCTCCTGAAGCGAAGGTGGATGCGGCGCTTGCCAGTGTGCAAAACCTGGTGGTTGTTGACCATCAGCGCACGCGCATCATGGATAAAGCCAGTCTGATCCTGCCTGCGGCGAGTTTTGCCGAAAGCGACGGTACGCTGGTGAATCAGGAAGGCCGCGCTCAGCGCTTCTTCCAGGTCTACGATCCGGCTTACTACGACACCACCGTTTCCATGCTGGAAAGCTGGCGCTGGATGCACTCGCTGCATTCAACCGTCAACAGCCGCCACGTTGACTGGACTCAGCTCGATCACGTGATCGAAGCCTGCGTCGAGGCATTGCCGCAGCTGAAAGGTATGGTTGAAGCTGCGCCAAATGCCAGCTTCCGCATTCGTGGTCAGAAACTGGCGCGTTCTCCGAACCGCTCCAGTGGACGTACTGCAATGCGCGCGAACATCAGCGTGCACGAACCGCGTCAGCCGCAAGATAAAGACACCATGTTTGCCTTCTCGATGGAAGGGAACAACAGCCCGACAGCCAACCGCAATCAGGTACCTTTTGCCTGGGCACCTGGCTGGAACTCACCGCAAGCCTGGAACAAATTCCAGAGCGAAGTTGGCGGCAGTCTGCGCCACGGTGATCCGGGTGTGCGTCTCATCGAAGCGGGGGAGGGGAGTCTCGACTACTTCACCACTATCCCTGCTGCATTCACCACCACAGTGGGTAACTGGCGTGTCGCGCCTTACTACCACCTGTTCGGCAGTGAAGAGATGACCCAGCGTTCTTCCGTCATTCAGCAACGTATGCCAGCGCCTTATGTGATGGTTAACCCGGCCGATGCCGCGCAGCTAGGCGTGAATGCAGGTTCTCAGGTGGAATTCACCTGTGCCGGTCAGACACTGAAATTGCCAGTTCGCCTGAGTGAAACCCTGAATCAGGGTCAGCTTGGTTTACCGCTGGGCTTGCCGGGTATTCCGCCGATTCTGGTTGGCGCTACGGTTGAAAATCTGCGGGAGGCTGCACAATGAGCTGGTTTACACCTGTCGTAATCGACACGCTGATCGCCGTCCTGAAAGCTATCGTGATCCTGCTGATCGTCGTGACCTGCGGGGCTTTCATGAGCTTCGGCGAGCGTCGCCTGCTCGGCCTGTTCCAGAACCGCTACGGACCAAACCGTGTCGGCTGGGGCGGTTCCCTGCAGTTGGTTGCTGACATGATCAAGATGTTCTTCAAGGAAGACTGGGTACCTAAATTCACCGACAAAGCCATCTTTACGCTGGCCCCGATGATTGCGTTTACGTCCCTGCTGATCTCCTTTGCGATTGTTCCGGTCAGTCCGACTTGGTTCGCCGCAGATCTGAACATCGGTATTTTGTTCTTCCTGATGATGGCCGGTCTGACCGTCTATGCCGTGTTGTTCGCTGGCTGGTCCAGTAACAACAAATACTCGCTGCTGGGTGCGATGCGTGCGTCTGCCCAGACACTGAGCTACGAAGTGTTCCTCGGTTTATCACTGATGGGCGTTGTGGCTCAGGCCGGTTCCTTCAATCTGCAGGACATCGTCATTTCTCAGTCGCACATGTGGAATATCATTCCGCAGTTCTTCGGTTTTGTGACCTTTGCCATCGCCGGTGTCGCTGTCTGTCACCGTCACCCGTTTGACCAGCCGGAAGCCGAGCAAGAACTGGCCGATGGTTACCACATTGAATATTCCGGTATGAAATTCGGTCTGTTCTTCGTGGGGGAATATATCGGTATCGTGACGGTTTCTGCGCTGATCGTGACCTTGTTCTTCGGTGGCTGGCAGGGTCCGTTCCTGTATCCGGTGATCTGGTTTGCACTGAAAACGGCGTTCTTCATGGTGATGTTCATTTTGATCCGTGCTGCTTTACCGCGTCCCCGCTACGACCAGGTGATGTCATTTGGCTGGAAAGTTTGCCTGCCATTGACCTTGCTTAATCTGCTGGCGACCGCTGCGGTCATCTTGTACAACGCGCAATAAGGGGTGATGAAACCATGACATTGAAAGACATAGTGGTCGGGTTCGGGACCCAGGTTCGCAGCTTGTGGATGATAGGCATGCATGCCTTCGCCAAGCGCGAAACCCAGATGTACCCGGAAGTGCCGGTCAATCCACCTCCGCGTTACCGTGGTCGTATCGTGCTGACGCGCGATCCCGACGGTGAAGAGCGCTGCGTTGCCTGTAACCTGTGTGCGGTAGCCTGTCCGGTAGGCTGTATTTCTCTGCAAAAAGCAGAGCATAAAGACGGTCGCTGGTACCCGGAGTTCTTCCGCATCAACTTCTCACGCTGCATTTTCTGCGGCCTGTGTGAAGAAGCGTGCCCGACAACAGCTATCCAGCTGACGCCGGACTTCGAAATGGGTGAATTCAAACGCCAGGATCTGGTGTACGAAAAAGAAGATTTGTTGATCTCTGGACCGGGTAAATATCCGGAATATAACTTCTACCGGATGTCCGGTATGGCCGTTGACGGCAAGCCGAAAGGCGATGCGGAAAACGAAGCCAAACCGATCAACGTCAAAGGTCTGTTGCCCTAAGGAGCCGCAAGCATGGAATTTGCATTTTATATTGCAGCCCTGGTGGCCGTGTTGGCGACATTGCGTGTTATCACGCATACCAACCCGGTACATGCACTGCTGTATCTGATCGTCTCTTTGCTGGCGATTGCTGCGGTGTTCTTCTCGCTCGGCGCGTACTTCGCCGGTGCGCTGGAGATCATTGTTTACGCCGGGGCCATCATGGTGCTGTTCGTGTTCGTGGTGATGATGCTGAACCTTGGCAACGTCCAGGAGCAGGAACGCGCATGGTTGCAACCTTCGACCTGGATCGGTCCTTCGATTCTGGCAGTTGTTCTGCTGGGCGTGATGATCGCATCAATTCTTGGTCTGCACGACCACGGCATCAAAGGCGAGATGGTTGACGCGAAAGCCGTCGGCATCGCGCTGTTTGGTCCTTACGTTCTGGCCGTGGAACTGGCGTCAATGCTGCTGCTGGCCGGTCTGGTCGTGGCGTTCCACATCGGTCGTGAACATAAAGCGGGTGAAGTCTTTGGTGACGCACCGGCCACGACGGAAATGGCGAAACGAAAAACGGAGGAGAGAGCATGATCCCTCTACAACATGGCCTGATCCTGGCCGCGATTCTCTTTGTGTTGGGGCTGACCGGGCTGATTGTCCGTCGTAACCTGCTGTTTATGCTGATCAGTCTGGAAGTGATGATCAACGCAGCGGCGCTGGCGTTCATTGTGGCTGGAAGCTATTGGGGTCAGGCAGACGGACAGGTGATGTACATCCTGGCGATCAGCCTGGCTGCGGCGGAGGCCAGTATTGGTCTGGCGTTGCTGCTGCAACTCTATCGCCGTCGCCACACTCTGAATATTGATACTGTCAGTGAGATGCGCGGATGAACTTATTATATTTAACAATTCTGTTCCCGCTGATTGGCTTCCTGTTACTGGCCTTCTCACGCGGTCGCTGGTCTGAAAATACGTCTGCTACCATTGGCGTGGGGTCGATTGGTCTGGCAGCGCTGACCACTGTCTACGTTGGCATCAACTTCCTTAGCCAGAAAGCGGCAGGCGTTGACGTCTTTAGTCAGACACTGTGGAACTGGATGCAGGTCGGCGATTTCAATATCTCCGCAACGCTGATCCTCGACGGCCTGTCAATGACCATGCTGTCTGTGGTCACCGGCGTCGGCTTCTTCATCCACATGTTCGCGTCCTGGTACATGCGTGGTGAAGAGGGTTACTCCCGCTTCTTCGCGTACACCAACCTGTTTATCGCCAGCATGGTCGTTTTGGTCCTGGCAGATAACCTGTTGCTGATGTACCTCGGCTGGGAAGGCGTGGGTCTTTGCAGCTACCTGTTGATCGGTTTCTACTACACCAACCCGGCCAACGGCGCGGCAGCGATGAAAGCGTTCATTGTGACCCGTGTCGGCGACGTGTTCCTGGCATTTGCGCTGTTCATTTTGTACCGCGAGCTGGGTACGCTGAATATCCGTGAACTGATGGTGCTGGCACCGCAGAAACTGGCGGTAGGCGACACGGCAATCACCTGGGCAACCCTGATGTTACTGGGTGGCGCAGTGGGTAAATCCGCACAGCTTCCGCTTCAGACCTGGCTGGCAGACGCCATGGCCGGTCCGACACCGGTTTCCGCGCTTATCCACGCCGCAACCATGGTTACCGCCGGTGTTTACCTGATTGCACGTACCCACGGCCTGTTCCTGATGGCGCCTGAGGTTCTGCATCTGGTGGGCATTATTGGTGCGGTAACGCTGGTGCTGGCAGGTTTTGCGGCACTGGTGCAAACCGACATCAAACGTGTTCTTGCTTACTCGACCATGAGCCAGATTGGTTACATGTTCCTGGCGCTGGGCGTACAGGCGTGGGATGCAGCAATCTTCCACCTGATGACGCATGCGTTCTTCAAAGCACTCCTGTTCCTTTCTTCCGGTTCGGTCATTTTGGCCTGCCACCACGAGCAGAACATCTTCAAAATGGGTGGATTGCGTAAATCCATTCCGCTGGTGTATGTCTGCTTCCTGGTCGGCGGCGCGGCGTTGTCAGCCTTGCCAATCATTACCGCGGGCTTCTTCAGTAAAGATGAAATCCTTGCCGGTGCGCTGGCTAACGGTCATCTCAATCTGATGGTCGCGGGTCTGGTGGGTGCGTTTATGACCTCGCTGTACACCTTCCGCATGATCTTCATCGTCTTCCATGGCGAAGAAAAAATTAAGGCCCATGCGGGTAAAGGCATCACTCATCACCTGCCGCTGCTGGTGTTACTGGTTCTGTCCACCTTCATTGGCGCGATGATTGTTCCGCCTCTGAAAGGCGTTCTGCCGGAAACCACTGAGCTGGCGCATGGCAGCGTGCTGACCCTGGAAATCACGTCAGGCGTGATTGCGATTGCCGGTATTCTGCTGGCGGCGGCCCTGTATCTGGGTAAACGCTCGCTGGTAAACAGCATCGCGAAAAGCGCACCGGGTCGTTTCTTCACGACCTGGTGGTTCCACGCCTGGGGCTTCGACTGGCTGTACAACATGATTTTCGTGAAACCGTATCTGGCTATCGCGAAACTCCTGCAACGTGACCCGCTGAACTCGATGATGAATCTGCCTGCGATCTTTACCCGTCTGGGGAATCGCGGTCTGACGCTGAGCGAGAACGGTATGGTCCGCTGGTACGTCGCGTCAATGGGGCTGGGTGCAGTGGTTGTTCTTGCGCTGCTGCTGGTGATTTAAGCCTGTCTTACGGGTGTGATTATCAATGCCGGTTTGTCTGTCTGACGGCCGGCAAGTGAAATAGCCTACGGGCATAAAAGAAGGGAACGACACGCCATGCTATTACCTTGGCTAATATTTATCCCCTTTATCGGCGGGCTGCTGTGCTGGCAGACTGAGCGCTTTGGGAGCAAAGTACCGCGCTGGATCGCGTTGATTGCGATGGGGCTGACGCTGGCTCTTTCCGTGCAATTGTGGTTGCAGGGAGGATACTCATTAACATCACCTGCGGGTATTCCACAGTGGCAATCCGAATTCTCGGTGCCGTGGATCCCTCGTTTTGGTATCAGCTTCCATCTGGCGCTGGACGGTTTGTCCTTGCTGATGGTCGTGCTGACCGGTTTGCTCGGCGTACTGGCGATCCTCTGTTCGTGGCGTGAAATCCAGAAGTATCAGGGTTTCTTCCACCTGAACCTGTTGTGGATCCTCGGCGGCGTAATCGGCGTGTTCCTCGCCATCGACTTGTTCCTGTTCTTCTTCTTCTGGGAAATGATGTTGGTGCCGATGTACTTCCTGATTGCTCTGTGGGGTCACAAAGCGTCAGACGGTAAAACGCGTATCAGCGCAGCAACCAAGTTCTTCATCTACACGCAGTCCAGCGGTCTGGTGATGTTGATTGCCATCCTCGGTCTGGTGTTTGTGCATTACAGCGCCACCGGCGTGTGGACATTCAACTACGCAGACTTGCTGAAAACACCTATGTCGAACGGTGTTGAATATCTGCTGATGCTCGGCTTCTTTATCGCGTTTGCGGTGAAAATGCCAGTAGTGCCGTTGCATGGCTGGTTGCCGGATGCGCACAGTCAGGCGCCGACTGCAGGTTCCGTTGACTTAGCCGGTATCTTGCTGAAAACCGCTGCCTACGGGATGTTGCGTTTCTGTCTGCCATTGTTCCCGAATGCATCACACGAGTTTGCCCCGATCGCCATGTGGCTGGGCGTGATTGGTATCTTCTACGGCGCATGGATGGCATTCGCGCAGACCGACATTAAGCGTCTGATTGCGTATACCTCTGTTTCGCACATGGGCTTCGTACTGATCGCTATCTACACCGGCAGCCAGCTGGCGTACCAGGGCGCAGTGATTCAGATGATTGCACACGGTCTGTCCGCAGCCGGTATGTTCATCATCTGTGGTCAGCTTTACGAACGTCTGCATACCCGCGATATGCGCCAGATGGGCGGATTGTGGGGCCGAATTAAATACCTGCCAGCGTTGTCGCTGTTCTTTGCAGTGGCGACCTTAGGGATGCCGGGTACCGGTAACTTCGTGGGTGAAATCATGATCCTGTTTGGCAGCTTCCCGGTTGTGCCGGTGATTACTGTCATCTCGACCTTCGGTCTGGTGTTTGCCTCAGTGTATTCTCTGGCGATGATGCAGCGCGCTTACTACGGTAAAGGAAAGTCTGACCAGCCGTTGCCGGGCATGACCGCACGCGAACTGTCGATCATTCTGTTACTGGTGGTATTGCTGGTGGCGCTGGGCTTCTTCCCGCAGCCCATTCTGGATACCTCAAGTGCAGCGATGACCAACATTCAGCACTGGTATGGGTCATCAGTTTCCACTATTTCAACGACAAGGCCGTAACTCGCCATGACATTTACACTTCAAAATCTGATCGCACTATTACCGCTGATGATCGTCGGATTGACGGTGGTGGTGGTGATGCTGTCCATTGCGTGGCGACGCGACCATTTTCTCAATGCCACACTGACAGTCATCGGGCTGAACGTTGCCTTACTTTCCCTCTACTATGTCGCGCAGGTCGGGCCACAGGACGTTACGCCGCTGCTGCGCGTTGACGGCTACTCGATGTTCTACATCGGTCTGGTGTTGCTGGCGAGTCTGGCAACCAGCACCTTTGCTTACCCATGGCTGGCCGGCTATCCGGACAACCGCGAAGAGTTCTATCTCTTAGTTCTCATCGCGGCAATGGGCGGCATTCTGCTGGCGTGCTCTAACCATCTGGCGTCAATGTTCCTCGGAATCGAACTGATCTCGCTGCCATTGTTCGGCCTGATTGGTTACGCCTATCGTCAGAAACGCTCTCTCGAAGCGGCCATCAAATACATGCTGCTCTCCGCGGCTGCGTCCTCTTTCCTGCTGTTTGGTATGGCGCTGCTGTACGCACAGTCTGGTGATTTGTCCTTCGCGTCACTGGGCAAAAATCTGGGCGACGGCGTGATGCTACACCAGCCGCTGTTGCTGGCTGGTCTGGGTATGATGATTGTCGGCCTGGGCTTCAAGCTGTCGCTGGTGCCTTTCCACCTGTGGACGCCGGATGTGTATCAGGGCGCGCCAGCACCGGTATCGACCTTCCTGGCAACCGCCAGCAAGATCGCTATCTTTGCAGTCGTGATGCGTTTGTTCCTCTACGCGCCGGTGGCTGACAGCGAAGCGATCCGCATCGTGCTGGGCATTATTGCCTTCTGCTCGATTCTGGTCGGTAACGTGATGGCCATCAGCCAGAGCAACATTAAACGTCTGCTCGGCTACTCCTCCATCGCCCACCTCGGTTATCTGCTGGTGGCGCTGATTGCAGTACAAACGCATCAGCTGTCGATGGAAACTGTCGGTGTTTATCTGGCCGGGTACCTGTTCAGCAGCCTCGGCGCGTTCGGTGTGGTCAGCCTGATGTCCAGCCCGTACAAAGGCCCGGATGCAGAATCACTGTTCTCCTACCGTGGTCTGTTCTGGCATAAGCCGATTCTGTCTGCGGTAATGACGGTGATGATGCTGTCACTGGCCGGTATTCCGATGACGCTGGGCTTTATCGGTAAGTTCTACGTGATTGCGACCGGTGTGACCGCGCATCTGTGGTGGCTGACCGGAGCCGTGGTGGTGGGATCTGCGATTGGCCTTTACTACTATCTGCGCGTCACTGTCAGCCTGTATCTGAGTGCACCGGAAACACTGGTGCGTGATACCCCGAACAACTGGGCGCTGACGGCAGGTGGTGTGGTTGTGCTGATTTCCGCGATTCTGGTGTTGTTGCTGGGTATCTATCCGCAACCGCTGATTACGCTGGTACAGATGGCGCAACCTATGCTCTGACCGACACTGTTATGAACAACAAAGCCGCTCATCTGAGCGGCTTTTTTTATTGCACGACTAAGGGATTAAGGATTTTGATGAACATATTTAAACAGTGCTTTGCCGTTTTCATCAGAGACGGTCACCTGCAATGAAGGGTTTTTCCCATCGGCGGCAATCAGCGTTTTGCTGGCCCCCGCTTCACAGCCGTTAGCCGTCACCGTCGCTTCATAAGTAAACTCAGAACCCTCCGCATTTCCCTGAAGATTGAGCGTGAATCCATTCGGCTGAATCACGGGTTCGGGAACAACGCTGTCATTTGAAGGAATAACGTCTTTGTAGTCTTCCAGCAATTGCTCTTTTTGCGGGCTTGGGAACAGCGCAATCGCCATGTAAATGTCGTCTTTCGCGGAGGCAAATTTCGCCGCCAGCATGGCAGGAGTCGCTCTGATGATCTCAGCCTGCTTACTGATACTGGCAGCCAGAGACACAAAGGGATCGTTCTCTACCGCGACGTTGACCAGACCGGCCGGTGTGACAATAAAACTGTTATTGGACGATTTGGTATTCACCACACCCGCGATATAAGGGCTCAGCTTGAGACGATTAGTGACTTCGGCGTGGAAAATGTTGATGCGATAGTTCGGTTCAAACGCAATGACATCGTGCGATGTGGTCGTCTTATCACCATTGATGGTGCGGTTGTAAACAATGTTGCCTGCCAGATCGTAAATTTCAATTTTGGCATAGGCCTGATTAACGAAGTAAGAATGCGGGGAAGTGTTGTTCACATCCACCCTGATGGTTTGCCTGGTATGATCGATTTTTAGGGTGCAGAACAAAGAATCCGAAAGCCCCAGGAAGTTGAAAGACTGGTTTGCCAGTAATGCACCGAGCTTAGTTTCATAAGTTGCTGTCTGGGTATTGCTGCCATTTTTAACGATGGCGTAATGACCATTGACGTAATACTTCTTACTTTTGCCAGTAGGAAGCTGCAATTTGTAGGCACCTATCGGCAGTTGTGACAGCGTCAGCTTGTCATCGGAAATCGGGATGGACAGCAACGGCTGGCTGGCATCTTCGCTCAGCAGAAATGCGCTTTCTCCGCTGATTTGGGTTGAATCCTCAATGTTCAACACAATGGTCAGATCGCCTTTTAATGACGTGGACGCAAGCTCTGTCGCGGTGACCAGAGACAATACCGAAGGCAGATTCAGGCTGGTTCTGAGGGTAGCAGCGTCAGTGCTGCTGACCAGTTCTGAAAGGGGATAAGCCGGTTCACCGTCATTAAACAGATTGATTTCGCGTTGTTTATCCGAGAGTGTTGCACCCGCACGATAGATATAAGGGGTGACATCCACTCCGCCAATTTGAAGGTAACTGTCAGACAATAAATCCAGCACCAGATAGTCAGAGGCCACAAAGCCGCTTTGATTGCTGATGACCCGGTAATTTTTGTAGAAATGGGTGAAGGCGTTGTCACCCCCACGGTCTTTCAACTGCATCATGAAGAACAGTTTGGAACGCAGATCCCAGCTTGCGACAGATTTGTTATCTTTGAGGTTTTTTTGAATGGTCGCGAGAACGGCGGCCTCTTTACCGTAGTTGTATAACCAGCCTTTCTTGTAAACCAGATCACCTAACACCAGGTTTTGGAAACTGGCGGCAAAAATGTTGTTCCAGACTTCGTGGGTAGAAAATTGGGGATCCGAGACAAATTTGCCTTCATACCCATGCCCGATTTCATGTAATGCTCCCCAGTTATCGATCATGGCGGCGAGCCAATACCCTGCGATGTTGGAACTTGATTCCGCCGTCCAGTTTGTACCGTAGTAAGCCCCGCCGGGACCGTTCAGATCTGCTTTAGCAAAATAGCGGTTAGGGATATTTTTATCCGTGGCGACGGTTGCATCAACGCTGATCCCCATAAGGGAATTATAGAATTCAAAGATTTGGGTATAATTATTAATTATCCCATTCAAATTATCCGCTGTCCCGGTGTTTTTCATTTTTGCTTTATCACTCTTGGGAACCAGGATCTGAATATATTGAGAATGAATTAAAGCAAACTCTGCATCGTGTCCGTCCCATAATTGGAAGAAGGCGCGTTCGTTATCATTTAAATTATAGACAGGCAGAGGTTTGGCGGTTGAAGAGAAACTGAATTTTACCACCGGTAATTCTGCTGAAGACGTATAGGGCGTGGTGATGAAGGGGACGGAAGTGGTCGTGAACGAGATATCGGTAGCTTTGCTGGTGACGGAGAAGGATTTTTCTGTCTCCGAGTCAGTGTTTAGTAACCAGAGCGTCAGAGGGGCGGTGAACTTGGGGTTCGTTTGCTGAACCGTCAGCGTGTCGCCAGCGGCGAGGATCAGGTCAATATGCTGACGGTCGTGGTTAATACCTTTATCGATGCCGGCTTTTTTCAGCCAGGTAGGATCCTGCAAGGTATAAAGTGTTTTCTCACGTGTAATAATAGTCATCTTTACAACTCCGGTATATTAATTCAGAGGTAATAAGCAGCATTCTTTTATACATGCCGCTTATTAAAATTGACGGGTGTTTTCATATGAAGCCGGATGAATTATATAAACAGGACGTCGTGCGGGTGAAATAACAATGCCTAACAAAACCATCATCAATAAAAAGAGAGAAGTAAAAATCATGATTAATTATCTTCATGACTTTTATCAGGCGAAATATTCCCATCACATCTATCCCGGATGCGCCATGACGTGGTCAGGAGTGAAGGAGTAAAGAGCAAAAGTGGCTCATTTTGCGATCTGAGTCACATTTATATGTACGTTCAACATAAAATTACATTGGAAATGTGATCTTGCCCATTCCATTCTTGCCATCAATGAGTAAACTGCGCGCTTGTTCAACATTGCGCAGGTTTTAGACCATGAATGTTTTAGTGATGATCGCGATCACCACCGGCATCCTCTCCGGTGTCTGGGGCTGGGTAGCCATCAGTCTGGGACTCATCGGCTGGGCGGGTTTCCTCGGCTGTACGGCGTACTTCGCTTGCCCGCAAGGCGGCCTGCGCGGGCTGGTTATCAGCACGCTGACCTGTATGAGTGGCGTCTTCTGGGCGGTGGTTATCATGGCGGGCAGCGCCATGCGACCTGAGTGGAGCATTCTGGGTTATATGCTGACCGGCGTTGTGGCCTTCCTGATGTGTATTCAGGCGCGTCAGCAGTGGCTGGCGTTTGTGCCCGGCACCTTTATCGGCGCCTGCGCGACCTTTGCCGCTCAGGGGAACTGGCGTCTGGTGGTCGTCTCTTTGCTTGTTGGACTGGTTTTCGGTTACGCGATGAAAAACAGCGGATTATGGCTGGCAAAACAGCGTGAGAAACAGCAACTGGCCGCGAGAAAAACGCCCGCGTTTACTCAGACCAAAGGGTCGGAAGGTTCTTAAAACCCCGTTTTTACGGAAGTTTATGTGAAATCTCACAGGCATTTCATCCCGATCTGCGCTACGGTTAATGACAAGTGAATGATCACATCATAAGGAGATATCCATGGCTGACCAATTTGAATCACAGCAGAATTCGTTAGATGACGATTTACGCATGCTGACTGAAACGCTGGAAGAAGTGCTGAAGTCTTCCGGTGATAAAGCTGACGAAAAGTACGTTGAAATCAAGTCCCGCGCAGAATACGCGCTGAAGGACATCAAAAACCGCCTTGATCCGAAAGCCCGTTCCTACTGTCGCAAAGCACGTGATGTTGCCGAGCAAACCGACAGCTATGTGCGCGAAAATCCGTGGCACGGTGTGGGTGTCGGTGCTGCAGTAGGTTTAGTTGTCGGCCTGTTGCTGCGCCGCTAAGTCTCCGGTAATCCGCAGGGCAGCCATCAGGCTGCCCTCATTTCCTCCGCTTTTGCGCGTTCTGCCGCTTTGATAATCCTTTTTTCTCCTCCTATACTCCTTCGTAGCTTATAGCTCTCACTACAGCTTGATCTGTCGCATATTTTCATTTTTCGTAACGCCTCATAATTCATCCGTAATTGATCCAACCCGTTTTTTGATCCAGAAGGGTATTTCTGCCCGTCACAAAACATCCGGTATGGCCCGAGGTAGCGGTGAAACAGATATCAGCAATCATTGACCAGCTTGATGCAACGCTTGCAGGCGAATGGCCTGACGCTGCGGGTATCCGGCAGTTCAGTTATTCCCTGCAAAAACAGCCTGACACCGGCCTGCTCGAATGGCTGTCGGCGCAACCCTGCTACCCGAAATTCTACTGGCAACAGCGAGACGGTCATGACGAAGCGGCCGTGTGTGGCGATGCGTATGCCTTTGGCGATATGCAACAGGCGCAGGCCTTTATCCGCCAGCACCGTGATATTCCCGATCTGCACATCTGGGGGCTGAATGCCTTCAACGGCGCGGATGCAGGCGGGCGCGCAGCTAATGCGCTGTTTTTACCTCGCATCGAACTTTGCCGCAGCGGCACGACGTACTGGCTGCGCTGCACGCTGTTCAGCGCTGTATCGTTGCTGGAAGAGGCGCGTCGCACGCGGTTATTCCTGCGTTCGCTGGTCGCCAGCCATGCTTTACCGCCCATTATGTCCCGCGTCGTCCAGCATCAGCATCTGCCCGCCGAACCACAGTGGAACCAGCTCATTAACCGTGCGCTGAAAGGCATTGAGCAGCAGCAGTTTGACAAAGTCGTGCTGGCACGCAAAACCACCTTAACCCTCAGCCAGCCACTCAATGCCTGTGCCTTTCTCGCCGCCAGCCGTGCGGTGAATCACCACTGTTACCACTTTATGCTGGCATTCACGCCGCAGCAGGCATTTCTCGGTTCAAGCCCCGAACGCCTGTTCCTGCGCGATCACACCGAGCTGTTCACCGAGGCGCTGGCCGGAACGGTCGCCAATCATCCTGATCTTCAGAAAGCCCGCGAACTTGGCGAATGGCTGCTCAACGATGGCAAAAATCAGCGCGAAAACCTGCTGGTGGTTGATGATATCTGCCAGCGTTTGCAGGGCGGGGCGCACTCTCTGGATGTGATGCCTGCGGAGATCCTGCGGCTGCGCAAAGTGCAGCATTTACGTCGCAGCATTCACGGTGAACTCACCGGCGCAGATGACGCGGGGTGTCTGCAACGTCTGCAACCGACCGCGGCCGTCGCCGGATTACCGCGCCAGGCTGCACGGGAGTTTATCGCCGGGCATGAACCTTTTGACCGGGAGTGGTACGCCGGTTCGGCCGGTTATCTGAGCACAGAACAAAGTGAGTTTACCGTGGCGCTGCGCTCGGCAGCCGTCAAAGGACATCATCTGGAACTCTACGCTGGCGCAGGTATTGTCGCCGGTTCAGATGCTGCACAGGAGTGGCAGGAGATCGAAAACAAAGCCGCAGGATTGCGGACTTTGCTGGAAGAACACTACACGCCTGCCGTTCAGGCCGGATAATCCTTTGCCGGAGTAAGCTGATCATGTCTGTTGCCGTTTTTAACCGCCGCTGGGCGACGCTGATTCTTGAGTCAGTGACCCGACATCAGGTGCAGCACGTCTGCATCGCGCCGGGCTCCCGTTCCACGCCGCTGACACTTGCGGCGGCCGCGCATCCGCACCTGATCTGTCACACCCATTTTGATGAACGCGGCCTCGGCCATCTGGCACTCGGGCTGGCGAAAGCCAGCGGAAAACCGGTTGCGGTGATCGTCACCTCGGGTACGGCGGTGGCGAATCTCTATCCGGCGCTGATCGAGGCCGGGCTGACCGGCGAAAAACTCATTTTGCTGACGGCCGATCGCCCGCCTGAGCTTATCGACTGTGGAGCCAATCAGGCCATACGCCAGACCGGCATGTTTGCCAGCCACCCGGTGCAGACGCTGGATTTACCGCGCCCGACGCCGGAAATCAGCGCGCGCTGGCTGGTTTCGGCGCTGGATAACGCTCTGGCGCAGCAAACGCATGGCGCGGTTCACATTAACTGCCCGTTTGCTGAACCGCTGTACGGCGAGGACAACGGCGAACATCAGGACTGGATGCAACAGCTTGGCGACTGGTGGCAGAGCCATCAGCCGTGGCTGAGTTTTGCGCCGGTTCAGTATGCTCCTGCGCAGCCTGACTGGTTCTCGTGGCGGCAAAAACGCGGCGTGATCATCGCCAGTCGCCTTTCTGCCTGTGAAAGTGAACTGCTGGCGCAATGGGCCGACCAGCTCGGCTGGCCGTTGCTCAGCGATGTACAGGCCGCGACCGGCAACCCTTTGCCATGCGCCGATTTGTGGCTGGCATCTGCGCAGGCGGAAAAACTGCTGGGACGCGCGCAACTGGTGGTGCAGTTTGGTGGCGGCCTGACCGGCAAACGCTTGTTGCAATGGCAGGCGGCGTGTCAGCCGGAAGAGTACTGGCTGGTCGATCCTTTGCCTGGCCGGCAAGATCCCGCGCAACACCGTGGCCGGCGTATTCAGGCCAATATTGAGACGTGGCTCGCCCTGCATCCGGCGCAACATCAGCCGGACTGGGCGCCTGAGCTTGACGAATGCGCCGCGCGCGCGCGTCATGCCGTCGAGCTGCGCCTCGCAGGCACCTTCGGCGAAGCGGTCGCCGCCTGGCAATTACCGTCTTTGTTGCCGGAACACGGACAGCTGTTTCTCGGTAACAGCCTGATCGTCCGGCTGGTCGATGCTTTTGCACAACTCCCTTGCGGATACCCTGTTTTCGCGAATCGCGGTGCCAGCGGCATCGATGGCCTGCTTTCCACTGCCGCAGGGGTGCAGCGCGCCACCTGCAAACCGACGCTGGTGCTGCTCGGCGACATCTCCGCACTTTACGATTTGAATGCGCTTGCGCTGATGCGTCAGTGCTCTGCGCCAACGGTCATCATCGTGGTGAACAACAACGGCGGGCAGATTTTCTCGCTGCTGCCTACGCCAGAGGCGGAGCGCCAGCGCTTTTACTGCATGCCGCAAAACGTCGATTTCCGCCACGCTGCCGCGATGTTTGGACTCGATTACGCCAGCCCGACCTCCATGCCCGAACTGTACGACGCGGTCACGCAATGCTGGCAACATGGCAGTGTAAAACTGGTGGAGCTGAAGGTTAATGACACCGATGGCGCGCACGCTCTGCGCGCGCTGGTCAGCGAGGTCAGTCAGTCATGACGCTGGCCTGTACGCGCCTCAATGCCGACGTGAAAGGGCGGCCTTGGCTGGTTTTTCTGCACGGCCTGCTGGGCAGTGCCGATGACTGGCAACCCTTGTTCGCTGAGCTTTCCGGCTGGCCTTGTCTGCTGGTGGATTTGCCGGGGCACGGGCGTTCCGCGTCGTTAACGGCCGCCGGATTTGCAGATGTCAGCCAGCTGTTAACCGATACCTTGCACGGGCAGGGTATTACCCGCTACTGGCTGATTGGCTATTCCCTCGGCGGGCGCATCAGCCTGTATCACGCCTGTCAGGGCGACGCCCGCGGGCTGCAAGGCGTGCTGGTTGAGGGCGCTCACCCGGGGCTAACCTGCCAGGCCGCGCGCGCGCAGCGCCGTCACCACGATCAGCAATGGGCAACGCGTTTTGTGCAGTTGCCCTGGAAACAGGCGCTCACCGGCTGGTATCGCCAGCCGGTATTTGACAGCCTGACCGATGCGCAGCGTCAGAAACTGATCCTGCTGCGCGAAGCAAACTCTCCTCACGCCGTCGCTGCCATGCTGGCCGCCACCTCATTGGCGGTGCAGCCCGATTTGCGTTTGAAGCTGCATCAGCTTTCCCTGCCGCTGGCGTGGTTGTGCGGCAGCGCGGACACCAAATTTATTACTCTCGCGCAGCAGTCGGGTTTCGAACTGCGCACAGTTGCCAATGCCGGGCATAACGCCCATCGTGACAATCCGGCGGAATTTGCCCGTCAGGCGCTGGCATTCATTACTTCACCTGTCTTAAAGGACGTTGAGCATGATTTATCCTGATGAAAAAGAATTGTACGCGCCGGTTGAATGGCGTGATTGCACCGGTGATTTTGAAGATATCCGCTATCACAAATCCACCGACGGTATCGCCAAAATCACCATAAACCGTCCTCAGGTGCGTAATGCTTTCCGCCCGCTGACCGTGAAAGAAATGATCCGCGCGCTGGACGATGCCCGGTATGACGAAGGCATTGGCGTGATCGTGCTGACCGGCGAAGGGGATAAAGCATTCTGCGCAGGCGGCGATCAGAAAGTGCGTGGTGACTACGGCGGCTATCAGGATGCCAGCGGCGTACATCATCTGAACGTGCTGGATTTCCAGCGCCAGATCCGCACCTGTCCGAAACCTGTGGTGGCGATGGTGGCCGGCTATTCCATCGGCGGTGGTCACGTACTGCATATGATGTGCGATCTGACCATTGCGGCGGATAACGCCATCTTCGGCCAGACCGGCCCGAAAGTCGGTTCGTTTGACGGCGGCTGGGGCGCGTCCTATATGGCGCGTATTGTCGGTCAGAAAAAAGCCCGTGAAATCTGGTTCCTGTGCCGTCAGTACGATGCGGCTGCGGCGCTGGATATGGGGCTGGTCAACACCGTTGTGCCGCTGGCGGATCTGGAAAAAGAAACCGTGCGCTGGTGTCGTGAAATGCTGGAAAACAGCCCGATGGCGCTGCGTTGTCTGAAAGCCGCACTCAACGCCGACTGCGACGGTCAGGCCGGTTTGCAGGAACTGGCGGGGAACGCCACCATGCTGTTCTACATGACCGATGAAGGTCAGGAAGGTCGCAACGCGTTTGTAGAAAAACGCCAGCCGGACTTCAGCAAATTTAAGCGGAATCCATAATGCGCCGCGCCACGGTGTACCGGTACAGCCTGCCTATGGACGCGGGCGTGGTGTTACGCAATCAGCGACTGAAAACCCGCGACGGGCTGCTGGTGTCATTGTGGCAGGACGAAAAAACCGGCTGGGGTGAAATCGCACCGCTGCCGGGATTCAGTGCGGAAGATTTGTCGCAGGCGCAGGAGGCGGTGCAGCACGGTCTGAGTCAGTGGATGCAGGGTGCATCACTGGCAGCGGTTGCCTCGGCGTTCAGCGCCTTGCCTTCTGTTGCCTTCGGCCTGAGCTGCGCCGATGCCGAACTTCGCGGCGAATTACCGCCCGTGCTGAGTACGCGCTGTGCGCCACTGTGCCACGGCGATCCGAATGAATTGTATGCGCGTCTCGGCGCGCTGCCCGGTGACGCTCATGGCCGGAAAGTGGCGAAGGTAAAAGTCGGTTTATACGAGTCGGTCGGCGACGGGCTGAACGTCAGTATGCTGCTGGAAGCCCTGCCGGATCTGCATTTGCGTCTCGATGCTAACCGCAGCTGGACGCAGGCCAAATCCGAAGGGTTCGCCGGTCACGTCGCACCTGAACTGCGGTCACGCATTACTTTTATTGAAGAACCCTGCCAGACCAGGGAGCAATCCCGCGCATTTGCTCAGGCGACCGGCATTGCCATTGCCTGGGATGAAAGCGTGCGCGAAGCCGGTTTTACCGTGCAGGCAGAGCCGGGGCTGGCCGCGATCATCATCAAACCCACGCTCACCGGCAGCCTGATGCGCTGCCGTCAGCTGATCGCTCAGGCGCATGCCGTCGGGCTTGAGGCGGTGATCAGTTCCTCGATCGAATCAAGTCTTGGTCTGACGCAACTGGCGCGTATTGCCCAGTGGCTGACGCCGGACGCCATTCCGGGGCTGGATACGCTGGATCTCATGCAGGCACAACTGGTTCGCCGCTGGCCCGGCTCTGAATTACCGCTGACCGATGTGTCTGATCTGGAGAATGTGTGGCAGAGCAAATGATCAAAGACTGGCCGTGGCGTGAAAGGGCAAACCTGTCGCCTTTTGCCGTGGCGCTGAAAGCCGGTGATATCACCTGGTGCTGGCGTGATTTGCAGCACCGCGTGGATACGCTGGCTGCCGGATTTATTCAGCAGGGCGTCGGCGAGGGCACCGGCGTGGTGCTGCGCAGTAAAAATACGCTGGATGCGGTACTCAGTTATCTGGCGTTGCTGCAAACCGGCGCGCGTCTGTTGCCGCTTAATCCGCAACTGCCGCAGGCGTTATGCGAAGCATTACTGCCGCAGCTCGATATCGGATTTGTGCTGGATCTGGCGCAATCGCCGTTGCCACTGCCTATGGCGGCGCTGACCCTGCAAAACGCGTATTGCGGCCAGGCTGCACAGTGGCAGCCACAACGTCTCGCCACACTGACGCTGACATCCGGTTCCAGCGGCTTGCCGAAGGCCGCCGCGCACACCGCAGCCGCGCATCTTGCCAGCGCGGCGGGCGTACTGAACCTGATCCCTTTCACCCGCAATGACAGCTGGCTGCTTTCACTGCCGCTGTTTCACGTTTCCGGGCAAGGCATTATCTGGCGCTGGCTGACGGCGGGGGCCACGCTGGTGCTGGCCGAAGGGCAACCGCTGGAAGCTGCGCTGGCAGAATGCAGCCACGCCTCGCTGGTGCCGACTCAGCTCTGGCGCTTACTCAGACAGCCTTCAGTGCCCGCAAAACTGCAACATGTCCTGCTCGGCGGCGCGCAAATTCCGCCGGAATTAACCGAACAGGCCGAACGTCTGGGCATTCGTTGCTGGTGCGGATATGGCATGACGGAAACCGCATCCACCGTGACGGCCAAACGCGCAGAAGGCTCAGCGGGCGTCGGACAAGTGCTGGCCGGAAAAGAGGTCAGTATCGCCGGTGAGGAAGTGCTGATCCGCGCTGACAGTCTGGCCAGCGGTTACTGGAGAAACGGTCAGTTAACCCCGCTGACCGGCAGTGACGGCTGGTTTCATACCCGTGACCGCGGCATGTGGAGCGGGGATGAGCTGCATATCGCCGGACGGCTGGATAATTTGTTTTTCAGCGGCGGGGAAGGGATCCAGCCGGAAGATATCGAGAAAGTGCTGGTCAGTCACCCGCAGGTGTCCCAGGCGTTTGTGGTGCCGGTTGAAGATGCGCAATTTGGTCATCGTCCGGTGGCGATCCTCGATGCACAGGACAGTTTGCCGTATGACGAACTCAATCTGTGGCTGAGCCGTCAGGTGCCCCGTTTTCAACTGCCGGTGGCGTATCACGCACTCCCCGCAGCCCTCGCGCAGGGCGGGATAAAAATCTCACGTGCCAGCGTCAGGCAATGGCTGGAAACGCTGAGCGCATAAACAAAAAGGGCCGCACATTGCGGCCCTTGTCATTGATGATGGCAAAAAATCAGTCTTTCAGTGCCTTCTCAACCCCTGCTCCATAAGCCGGGTCGACTTTATAGAACAGTGCAACCTGGCGTGCCTGTGTTTCCTGCGAGGCATGTTTCAGTTCGCCCGCGATACGCGCAAACATACGCTGGTGCTCTGCTTCAGACAGCAGGTTGAACAGCAAACGCGGCTGAGTGAAGTAATCATCATCTTCACGATGATTCCAGTGATCGGCTGCACCTTCAATGCTCAGTGGCGGTTCGCTGAAATCAGGTTGCTCCTGGAACAGACCGGCGCTGTTTGGCTCATAGGTCACGCCGTTGCCGCTGTTGCCGTCCACGCGCATGGCACCGTCGCGGTGATAATTATGGAACGGGCATTTCGGGGCGTTCACCGGGATCTGATGATGGTTCACACCCAGGCGGTAGCGGTGTGCGTCGCCATACGAGAACAGACGGCCCTGCAACATGCGGTCAGGAGAAAAACCGATGCCGGGAACGACGTTAGCCGGGCTCATGGCAACTTGTTCGACTTCTGCAAAGTAGTTTTCAGGATTACGGTTCAGCTCGAACTCACCCACTTCAATCAGCGGATAATCACCGTGCAACCAGACTTTGGTCAGGTCAAACGGGTTGTAAGGCAGTTGTGAGGCTTCCGCTTCCGGCATGATTTGCACGAAGAGCTTCCAGCGTGGGAAATCACCGCGTTCAATTGCTTCATACAGATCACGCTGTGCGCTTTCGCGATCGGTTCCGACCAGTTTTTCAGCCTCGTCATCCATCAGGTTTTGAATGCCCTGCTGGCTGCGGAAGTGGAATTTCACCCAGAAGCGCTCATTTTCAGCATTGATAAAGCTGAAGGCATGGCTACCGAAACCGTGGATATGACGGTATGACGTTGGCAGACCACGGTCACTGACGTCGATAGTCAGCTGATGCAGCGATTCAGGAAGATGAGAGAAAAAGTCCCACTTGTAAGCAGGATTGCGCAGGTTAGTGCGCGGATCGCGTTTTACCACGTGATTGAGATCGGGGAATTTCAGCGGGTCGCGCAGGTAAAAAATCGGTGTATTGTTGCCGACTAAATCCCAGTTACCTTGCTCGGTGTAAAACTTCATCGAGAAGCCGCGGATATCACGTTCTGCATCCGCCGCGCCGCGTTCACCGGCAACGGTGGAGAAGCGGATAAACATCTCGGTTTGCTTGCCGATTTCTGAAAACAGACTGGCGCGGGTGTACTTCGTAATATCGTGCGTAACGGTGAAGACGCCATAAGCGCCGGATCCTTTAGCGTGCATGCGACGCTCGGGGATCACTTCGCGGTCAAAATGCGCCAGCTTTTCCAAAAACCAGACATCCTGCAGCAGTAACGGGCCGCGACGGCCTGCGGTAATGACATTGTTATTATCGACAACGGGCGCTCCGGCAGCGGTGGTCAGTCCTTTCTTTTCCATAACCATAATTTCCTTGTATCGCGTAGATCGGGTGTGACGTGCATGATCAATGATCACATTTAACGGCAAATCCTGTGCATCCAGGCAGGTGGGTCCCTGTCCCTGGGACAATTTACCTTAACGGCTAGTGTGTACCCATTCGTTGATCATGGGCAAATAGGTGAGGCTTATTATTCTGATTAGGGCAATATAAATAACGAATATATATGCGTTTCTTTACATTTTATTTGCACGCTAAGGGATTTTTAACGTTCTGAAAGATGTCACCTTTCGGCAAATTAATTTAGACTGCGCACTAAATATTTCCCCACTGTTATATGAATGTCAGGAATGATGATGAAAAAAATTATTGTAGCGGGCGCAGCCCTTGGCATGCTGCTGACGGCAACGTCTGCCAGTGCGATCAGCGTGAACGGCGAAGTGGGTGAGCACTATACCCATCTGGGCGTCGGTTTCGGCACCACGTCGCCTGGTCTGGCGCTGAGCGGCGATTACACCCACAACGATGATGATGGTGATGTGGCAGGTCTTGGCCTGGGTTACAACATTCCGCTGGGCCCGTTCATGGCAACCGTTGGCGGTAAAGGTCTGTACACCAATCCGAAAGACGGCGACGAAGGGTACGCAGCGGCTGTGGGCGGCGGTTTACAGTTGCCAATCGCGAAACTGTTCACCCTTTACGGTGACTACTATTATTCTCCGGACTCCCTGTCCAGCGGCATTGGTAACTACAAAGAAGCCAATGCGGGCGTGCGTCTGACGGCGATTCCATTAGTGACCGTGAGCGTGGGTTACCGCTACATGGCGCTGGATGGTAAAGATGGCAACCGCGATAACATCGTTGCCGACGGCGCGTACGTGGGTGGCGCAGTCAATTTCTAAATCCCGTTCTGAATCAGAAAGCCTGCTTAGCAGGCTTTTTTTTTCGTCTGCGCGATCACTTTGTGCCTGAGCGATTGTGTTTCTGCGTCAGCCTTTCTACAGTGGAAGGACAAAACGAGAGGAGAAAGTGATGCTTAGGGTTGAAATGCTCAGTACCGGCGAGGAAGTGCTTCACGGTCAGATCGTGGATTCAAACGCCGCGTGGCTCGCCAGCTATCTGTTTGATCAGGGTCTGCCAATGACCAGCCGTGAGACGGTAGGCGACAGCCTGGATGAACTGGTCAGCGTGATGAAAGAGCGCAGCCATATCGCCGATGTGTTGATCGTAAACGGCGGGTTAGGCCCGACCACGGACGATCTGAGCGCGCTGGCCGCCGCTAAAGCCTGTGGCGTGGAGCTGGTGGAAGATGCCGGGTGGATCGCCACCATGCAGGCTTTCTTCAACGAACGTGGCCGCCCGATGGCGGAATCTAACCGCAAACAGGCGCAAATCCCTGCCAATGCCGAGCTGCTGGATAATCCGGTCGGCACCGCCTGCGGTTTTCGCGTTAAGCTCAACCGCTGCCAGATTTTCTTCACGCCGGGCGTACCTTCTGAATTCAAAGTCATGGTGGAACAGCAAATCGTTCCGCGTTTACATCAGCAATTCCCCGCGCTGGAAGCGCCGCTGTGTTTGCGCCTGACGACATTTGGCCGCGGTGAAAGCGATCTGGCGACCGAGCTGGATAAAATTGATATGCCGGAAGGCGTGGTGATGGGGTACCGTTCGTCGTCGCCGATCATTGAACTGAAAGTCACCGGACCGCGTTCGCAGGAAGCTTTGATGCATCAGATTTTCGAGCGGGTACGCGAAGTTGCCGGGGAGAGTACGATTTTCGAAGGTTTCGGCAGTTTGCCGGATCGCCTGGCAGAACGTCTGCTGACGCAAAATCTGCGTCTTGCGGTCAGTGAAAGTTTTACCGGTGGCCTGCTGAACTGGCGTCTGCAAAGCGCGGGCGTGCCGCTGGCAAACGGGGAGTTATTGCCGCAGGGCAACGAGGCTTCGCCGGATAAATCTCTTGAATGCCTGCTGGCGCGCGCGCAAACCCTGGCCGAAACCACGGGCGCGCAACTGGCATTGGCTGTCGGCGCGCTGTCGGGCGACCAACTCAGTCTGGCATTGCATACGCCGTCGGGCACCAGTGGCCTGACTATCCGCTATACCGCAACGCGTCACGGTCTGGCATTACGGCAGGAGACGATGGCGATGGTGGCGATGGATCTTCTCAGGCGTTACCTGAACGGGTGGGAGCCGGTGGCGGATTATCCGTGGCTCGACCGAGTCGAGAAAGTCTAGTTATCATTCAAGGTCAACACCTTGGGCTGCCGCCCAAACCGGCCTTAAGATCAAGACCGTGGGCGTCGGCCCACACCGACTTGGGGGCGGCCTGTCGCCGCCGCCCCCAAGACCCCCGGGCTCTTTTAACTGCGCGCTGTCGCAGGCACGACGGACATGTTTCGTGGCTACAATAAGTGGCGCAAAATGTCATCGCTGCGCGATACCCTCATTTCAGGCTTCGAGCCTCAGGTCTCTAACCGTTCATTCGGTGCCATTTTTAATCACGCCAATCGACTTTTTTAAAAGATGAAAAACTGTCTGCTGTTGAATCTAAGATCGTGCGGGCGATTCAGAAATCTTGCTGAATATAAGTGGCGCAAAATGTCATCGCTACGCGATACCCTCATTTCAGGCTTCGAGCCTCAGGTCTTGAACCGTGCATTCGGTGCCATTTTTGATCACGCCAATCGACTTTTTTAAAAGATGAAAAACTGTCTGCTGTTGAATCTAAGATCGTGCGGGCGATTCAGAAATCTTGCTGAATATAAGTGGCGCAAAATGTCATCGCTACGCGATACCCTCATTTCAGGCTTCGAGCCTCAGGTCTTGAACCGTTCATTCGGTGCCATTTTTGATCACGCCAATCGACTTTTTAAAAGATGAAAAATTTTCTGCTGTTGAATTTAAGATCGTGCGGGCGATTCAGAAATCTTGCTGAATGAGAGGTTGCAGACCTAAGGCTGCAATCCCGAAATGAAGGCACCGCGCAGCGGCAAGATTTCCAGCCTGTCGCAGTGATACCTGAAACATAGCCAGCGCGCGGATCACGTGTTTTAAAAAACGCGGGAGTCCAGAGGGAGAAGGTTTATTCTCCCTCTGGTCGGTGTGGGCCGACGCCCACGACCTTGACGTTGAAGTTGATTTTGAAGTGGTTGTTAAAGCAGTTCGCAACATCGGGCTGTGGGCCGAAACCCACTAAAACTCAATCTCAATATCCCCGACCGGCATACAGCAACACGGCAAAATCTCGCCGTCAGAGATGAACGCTAAGGGTTTTTCACTGTATTCCACCGCACCGCTCACCAGTTTGACCCGGCATGATCCGCAATAACCTTCCCGGCACTGGTATTCGACGTCGACGTTGTTGTGTTCAAACACTTCCAGCAGATTGCGATGGCGGCTTTCGCACACCAGCGGGGGGCCACCGGCTGAAAGTGTGATGGTTCTGTCTGTCATTTACAGCTCGAAATCACTCAGGTCGTCGGCATGCACTTCAGAGTCGATCTGGCCGACCAGATAGGAGCTGACTTCCACTTCCTGTGGCGCAACCTGCACGTTATCAGACACCAGCCAGGCGTTGATCCACGGGATTGGGTTCGAGCGGGTTTTGAACGGTGCGGTCAGGCCAACGGCCTGCATGCGGATATTTGTGATGTATTCCACGTACTGACACAGAATGTCTTTGTTCAGGCCGATCATTGAACCGTCTTTGAACAGATATTCCGCCCAGTCTTTTTCCTGCTGTGCCGCCAGTACAAACAGATCGTGGCATTCCTGCTCACATTCTTTGGCGATTTCAACCATTTCAGGATCGTCCTGGCCTGAGCGCAGCAGGTTCAGCGCGTGCTGAGTGCCGGTCAGATGCAGCGCTTCGTCACGGGCGATCATCTTGATGATTTTCGCGTTGCCTTCCATCAGTTCACGTTCAGCGAACGCAAAGGAACAGGCGAAGCTGACATAGAAACGCACCGCTTCCAGCGCATTGACGCTCATCAGGCAGATGTAGAGTTTTTTCTTCAGCTCGCGCAGATTCACCACCACCGTTTTGCCGTTGACGGTATGCGTACCTTCACCCAGCAGATGGTAGTAACTGGTCATTTCGATCAGCGTGTCGTAATAACCGGAAATGTCTTTCGCACGCTTGAGGATCTCTTCGTTGGTCACGATGTCGTCAAACACAATCGCCGGATCGTTGACGATGTTACGGATGATGTGCGTGTAAGAACGTGAGTGAATCGTTTCTGAAAACGCCCAGGTTTCGACCCAGGTTTCCAGTTCCGGAATAGAGATCAGCGGTAACAACGCCACGTTCGGGCTGCGGCCCTGGATGGAATCAAGCAGCGTCTGGTATTTCAGGTTACTGAGGAAGATGTGTTTTTCGTGGTCCGGGAGTGCCTGAAAATCGATACGGTCGCGGGACACGTCAATCTCTTCCGGACGCCAGAAGAAGGACAGCTGCTTTTCGATCAGTTTTTCAAAGATTTCATGCTTCTGCTGGTCGAAACGGGCAACGTTAACCGACTGGCCAAAAAACATTGGCTCAAGAAGCTGATCGTTTTTATTCTGGGAAAAAGTACTGTAGGCCATAACTTCCTCGACATTCTCGGCAAAAACCCCCTGACGGGGGTTTCAAATAATATAGTAATTTAAAACAAAGGATTAGATTTTGCAGGCACCGCTTTCGCAGTCGTCAGCTACCTCGGCTTTCATGTCTTCCTGCACATCATCCGCACCGTCACGGGTGTTCTGATAGTACAGAGTTTTCACGCCAAATTTGTAGGCTGTCAGCAAGTCTTTCAACAATTGTTTCATCGGCACTTTGCTGTTCGGGAAGCGCGACGGGTCATAGTTGGTGTTAGACGAAATCGCCTGGTCGATGAATTTTTGCATCACGCCAACCAGTTGTAGGTAACCGTCATTGTTTGGCATATCCCACAGCAGTTCGTACTGATCTTTCAGACGCTCATACTCCGGCACAACCTGACGCAGGATCCCGTCTTTCGACGCTTTGATGCTGATGTGGCCGCGCGGTGGCTCGATGCCGTTAGTGGCGTTGGAGATCTGCGACGACGTTTCTGAAGGCATCAGCGCGGACAGCGTAGAGTTACGCAGGCCGTGCGTTTTGATGTCTTCGCGCAGTTTATCCCAGTTCAGATGCAGAGGTTCGCTGCAAATCGCGTCCAGATCTTTCTTGTAAGTATCCACGGGCATCACGCCCTGAGAATAGGTGGTTTCGTTGAACCACTGGCATGCACCTTGCTCTTTCGCCAGTTCATTGGACGCTTTCAGCAGGTAATACTGAATGGCTTCGAAAGTTCTGTGCGTCAGGTTGTTTGCACTGCCGTCAGAATAACGCACGCCGTTTTTCGCCAGATAGTACGCGTAGTTAATCACGCCAATACCCAGGGTACGACGGCCCATCGCGCCACGTTTTGCGGCTTTGATCGGGTAATCCTGATAATCGAGCAGGGCGTCGAGCGCACGAACCGCCAGCACCGCCAGCTCTTCCAGATCGTCGAGGCTTTCGATAGCGCCGAGGTTGAAAGCAGACAACGTACACAGCGCAATTTCGCCGTTTTCGTCGTTCACATCATCCAGCGGTTTGGTTGGCAGCGCGATTTCCAGACACAGGTTGGACTGGCGAACCGGAGCGATTGCCGGGTCAAACGGGCTGTGGGTGTTGCAGTGGTCAACGTGCTGGATGTAGATACGGCCGGTAGACGCACGTTCCTGCATCATCAGGGAGAACAGCTCAACCGCTTTTACTTTCTGCTTACGGATGCTGGCGTCCTGCTCGTATTTCTCATACAGACGCTCGAACTCGTCCTGATCGGCAAAGAAGGCATCGTAGAGGCCAGGCACGTCAGACGGGCTGAACAGGGTGATGTCGCCGCCTTTCACCAGACGCTGATACATCAGTTTGTTGATCTGTACGCCGTAGTCCATATGACGGACGCGGTTGCCTTCAACACCACGGTTGTTTTTCAGCACCAGCAGGCTTTCCACTTCCAGATGCCACATCGGGTAGAACAGCGTCGCTGCGCCGCCACGAACGCCGCCCTGAGAACAGGATTTCACCGCGGTCTGGAAATGCTTATAGAACGGGATACAACCGGTGTGGAACGCTTCGCCGCCACGGATCGGGCTGCCCAGCGCACGGATGCGACCGGCGTTGATGCCGATACCGGCACGCTGAGAAACGTATTTCACGATGGCGCTGGAAGTCGCGTTAATCGAGTCCAGACTGTCGCCACATTCGATCAGAACGCATGAGCTGAACTGACGGGTTGGGGTGCGCACGCCAGACATGATCGGCGTAGGCAGAGAAATTTTGAAGGTCGAAATCGCGTCGTAGAAACGTTTGATGTAATCCAGACGGGTTTCGCGCGGGTAGCCGGAGAACAGGCAGGCCGCGACCAGAATGTAGAGGAACTGCGCGCTCTCGTAGATATCGCCCGATACGCGGTTCTGCGCCAGATATTTCCCTTCCAGCTGTTTAACCGCAGCGTAAGAGAAATTCATGTCGCGCCAGTGGTCAATAAAACTGTCCATCTGCTCGAACTCTTCAGCCGTGTAGTCTTCCAGCAGATGTTTGTCGTATTTACCCATTTCAACCATGCGGGTCACCTGGTCGATCAGTTTTGGTGGTTCAAACTGACCGTAGGCTTTTTTACGCAGATGGAAAATCGCCAGACGCGCAGCCAGATATTGATAATCCGGGGCATCTTTGGAGATCAGATCCGCAGCCGCTTTGATAATGGTTTCATGAATATCAGCGGTTTTGATCCCGTCATAGAACTGGATGTGTGAACGAAGTTCTACTTGAGAAACTGATACGTTTTGAAGACCTTCCGCAGCCCAGTCAATGACACGGTGGATTTTATCAAGATTGATGCGTTCAGTGCGGCCATCACGTTTAGTTACAAGCAGACTTTGGTTCATTCGGGACGATACCTCAAAGGTTTATAAAGGGTCCGACCTGGCCGCCAGAAACGGCGCGGCAGCACGACTCGATTCTAGTGTGCTGGTCAGGATATAAACACAATATATTGTGGGTTTGTTATTTTCTGATGACAAGATAGTGACTGAACCGTCCTTTGGCAAGTGAACAAAATCGTCAGATTTGTGGATAACTTGGGGAGAAATTTCTGGTCTGCGTCTGAGGAGTCCGTCATTGCTGGCGCGACAAACCTGTCAATATCTTCGATACGATTTTCTTATATTTTTGCGAAAAGTGATCGACTGCCGGTTTATTAAACGTTAGAAAAAAACGCTATATTGATCTGGATAACTATTCTAAAAAATCATGTTGCGTCGCCGACGTCACCAACGCCCTAAAAACTAAGGTTTAAGTAAAACCCATCACGCTAAGCGCGGTCAGAATTGCACTTAATCTCGCCCGGAACACATTTTCCGGGCTTGACGTCGGCGTCATTTCCGGCAGGTCAGAGGCTGGCGCTCTCTTCCGACTGGGTGTGGATCATGTAATTCACATCAACGTTCGGCCCGAGTTTGAAATGATCGGTCAGCGGGTTGTAATGCAGACCCATAATGTGACGTTCGGACAGCGACGTGCGATCGATCATGCCCAGTAATTCAGAAGGCTTGATGAATTTTTTAATGTCGTGCGTGCCCTTTGGCACCATTTTCAGCACATATTCTGCGCCAAAAATCGCCATCAGCCAGGCTTTGTTATTGCGGTTGATGGTGGAGAAGAACACATGGCCGCCCGGTTTCACCAGACGCGCGCAGGCGGCAACCACAGAAGCCGGATCGGGAACGTGTTCCAGCATTTCCATGCACGTCACCACGTCGTATTGCTGAGGATGTGCATCAGCGTGGGCTTCGACAGTTTCCTGCACGTAATCGACTTTCACGCCGCTTTCCAGCGCATGCAAACGTGCGACCTGTAACGGTTCGCCGCCCATGTCCAGACCGGTGACTTTCGCGCCGGCGATGGCCATGCTTTCACTCAGAATGCCGCCGCCGCAGCCGACGTCGAGCACGTTCTTCCCGAACAGGCCGTCGGCACGCTCCAGAATGTAATTCAGGCGCAGCGGATTGATACGGTGCAGCGGTTTGAATTCGCCTTCCAGATCCCACCAGCGTGAGGCAACCGCCTCAAACTTGGCGATCTCTTCGTGGTCGATATTCTGTGGGGCAGCAGAGGCGGGTGTGGATGCGGTGTTTGTCATGAGCGTGATGGACTCCTTATATCTCGATAAAACCGATTATACCTATTTCGTCTGCTTTGGTTCAGTTTTGTGGTTCTGGCGAATCTTTATACGAAATGCGGTGCTTTGCGCAAAGGTTTGAAAGACGTTGGATAATACTCGCCAAAAGGGGGCGGTTGTTTTCCACGTTTCGCTGGTTTGTGGTATAGTTTTACACCTTTGCGCTATATATGCCTACGTGGGCAGCGGCCATGAATAATCAGTAGAGGGATAGCAGCTCCATGAGCGACCTTGCCAGAGAAATCACACCGATTAACATCGAAGAAGAGCTGAAAAACTCTTATTTGGATTATGCGATGTCCGTTATTGTCGGACGTGCGCTACCAGATGTGCGTGATGGTTTAAAACCGGTACACCGCCGCGTACTTTTCGCAATGAACGTCCTCGGTAACGACTGGAATAAAGCGTATAAAAAATCGGCCCGTGTGGTCGGTGACGTTATCGGTAAATATCACCCACACGGTGATACCGCAGTTTATGACACCATCGTTCGTATGGCTCAGCCTTTCTCACTTCGCTACATGCTGGTGGACGGGCAGGGTAACTTCGGTTCAGTGGATGGCGACTCCGCAGCTGCCATGCGTTATACCGAAATTCGCATGTCGAAAATTGCTCACGAATTGCTGGCTGACTTAGAAAAAGACACCGTCGATTTCGTGCCAAACTACGATGGCACCGAGCAGATCCCGGCGGTCATGCCAACCCGTATTCCTAACCTGCTGGTGAACGGCTCGTCAGGTATCGCAGTCGGTATGGCGACCAACATTCCGCCGCATAACCTCACCGAGGTGATCAACGGCTGTCTGGCGTTCATCGATGATGAAAACATCAGCATTGAAGGGCTGATGGAACACATCCCCGGGCCAGATTTCCCAACAGCGGCAATCATTAATGGCCGTCGCGGCATTGAAGAAGCTTACCGCACCGGCCGTGGCAAAATTTCCATCCGTGCCCGCGCAGAAGTGGAAGCGGACGCCAAAACCGGTCGCGAAACCATCATTGTTCACGAGATCCCGTATCAGGTGAACAAAGCCCGTCTGATCGAAAAGATCGCCGAGCTGGTGAAAGAAAAACGTGTTGAAGGCATCAGTGCGCTGCGCGATGAGTCTGATAAAGACGGCATGCGTATTGTCATTGAAATCAAACGTGACGCCGTGGGTGAAGTGGTTCTGAATAACCTTTACTCGCTGACTCAGTTGCAGACCTCTTTCGGTATCAACATGGTGGCATTACACCGTGGTCAGCCGAAAATTTTGGGTCTGAAAGAGATTCTGTCTGCGTTTGTTCGCCACCGCCGTGAAGTGGTGACGCGCCGTACCATCTTTGAACTGCGTAAAGCCCGCGACCGTGCTCATATCCTTGAAGCACTGGCTATCGCCCTGGCAAACATCGATCCGATCATTGAACTGATCCGTGCTGCACAATCTCCGGCTGAAGCGAAAGCGGGCCTGATTGCGCGTTCATGGGATCTGGGTAACGTGGCGGCGATGCTGGCCAGCGCCGGTGACGACGCAGCCCGTCCTGAGTGGCTGGAGCCTGAGTTTGGTATTCACGAGGGGAAATACTTCCTGACGGAACAACAGGCGCAAGCGATTCTGGATCTGCGTCTGCAGAAACTGACCGGTCTTGAGCACGAAAAACTGCTGGATGAATACAAAGAGCTGCTGGTGCAAATTGCCGAGCTGATGTACATCCTGTCCAACCCTGACCGTCTGATGGAAGTCATTCGCGAAGAGCTGGAAGCGATCCGCGATCAGTACAATGATCCGCGTCGCACTGAAATTACGGCGAACTCATCTGACATCAACATCGAAGACCTGATCAACCAGGAAGACGTTGTGGTTACCTTGTCGCATCAGGGTTATGTGAAATATCAGCCACTGACCGATTACGAAGCGCAGCGTCGCGGCGGTAAAGGTAAATCAGCAGCCCGTATTAAAGAAGAAGACTTCATCGACCGTCTGCTGGTCGCCAATACCCATGACACCATTCTGATGTTCTCAAGCCGTGGTCGTCTGTACTGGATGAAAGTCTATCAGTTGCCGGAAGCCAGCCGCGGTGCCCGTGGTCGTCCTATCGTCAACCTGTTACCGCTCGAGCCGAACGAACGTATCACCGCCATTCTGCCAGTACGCGAGTACGAAGAAGGCCGTCATGTGTTCATGGCAACAGCCAGCGGTACCGTGAAGAAAACCGCACTGACCGATTTCAGCCGCCCGCGCAGCGCTGGCATCATCGCCATCAACCTCAACGAGGGTGATGAGCTGATTGGTGTTGACCTGACCGACGGTAAAAACGAAGTCATGCTGTTCTCTGCGGCCGGTAAAGTGGTGCGCTTCTCTGAAGAAGCGGTACGTTCGATGGGCCGTACGGCGACCGGTGTTCGCGGTATCCGTCTGGGCGAAGGCGACAGCGTTGTGTCGCTTATCATTCCTCGCGGCGAAGGGTGCATCCTGACCGTCACGCAGAATGGTTTCGGTAAACGTACTGAATCTGCTGAATACCCAACCAAATCCCGTGCAACACAGGGCGTTATCTCGATCAAAGTGAGCGAGCGTAACGGTCCGGTTGTCGGCGCGATCCAGGTTGATGAAGCCGATCAGATCATGATGATCACCGATGCCGGCACGCTGGTTCGTACACGCGTTTCTGAAGTGAGTACCGTTGGCCGTAATACCCAGGGTGTTACGCTGATCCGTACCGCTGAACAAGAGCACGTGGTAGGCCTGCAACGTGTTGCAGAACCGGTTGAAGACGAAGAGCTGGATGGCGTTGCCACCGAAGCAGGCGAACTGGAAGCGGCGCAAGCAGCCGATCTGCCAGACGAAGCAGAAAGTGAAGACGAACAGCCTGCTGACGACGAAGAAGAATAAGTTTTCGTAGTCAGTGGTCAGAAAGGCATAACATGGCAACGTGTTATGCCTTTTTTATTTATTTCGGATTTTTTAGAAAGTCCTCCAATAGTGTATTCTGATTCACATTCCGCTCACCGAGCCGTTACACCGATGGTTACTCCTTGAAATATCTTGCTTCGTTTCGTACAACGCTGAGGATCTCCCGCTACCTGTTCCGGGTGCTGGCGCTTATGTTGTGGACTTTGGGTGTGCTGCTGACCACCTTTTATGTGCTGAATATCTTCCACAACAAAGAGTCGGAGATCCGTGATGAGGACAACCTCAATTACGATCTGGCGCAGAGCTATATCAAAAATTCCAATGACGTGATGCGCAGCATTAAGTTCATGGCGGAAAAGCGACTGAGCGATTCAATGAACGGCCTCGACATCATCAACGGGATGATCAGTACCAAGAATACGCCGCCGTCCTACCTTTCGCTTTTCCCTGAGTCTGACTGCTCACAGCTCAATGGCAGTTACCGCAATTCGCTGGCGTCGCTCGGCAATATGATCCACTACTGGAAAGACAACTTTTCCGATGCCTACGATCTCAACCGCGTGTTCTTTATCGGCGGTGAGAATCTGTGTCTGGTGGATTTCGGTATCAGCAGCGAGCCTTTTGAACGGGAAAGTCAGGATCAGCTGAAATCCCTGCATGAAAAAATCCTGCAATACCGTAACGGCAAGAATCAGGATAAAGAAAACAGTCTGTACTGGGTGTCGCAGTCCAGTAATAAAGAATCCGGTTATCTGTATGTTCTGACACCGATTTTTGTCGGTAATAAGCTGGAAGCGCTGATGGGCATCCAGCAGAATCTGCGTCTCGAAGATCTGGTCACGCCGAGCGCGCAACATACCGGCGTGACGCTGCTGGATGAGAACGATCAGCCTCTGCTGAGCCTGTCCGAAGGTGACCGCTATACCGCCGCGCTGGGCAATTACCCGCAGGAAAGCTCCTACTTCGGCTACATGAACGGCTACAAAGACCTGATCTACAAAAAGCCGCTGTCGCCGTCCTCACTGAGCGTGGTGTATTCCATGCCGTTCAATATTGTGATCGAACGGTTCAAGATCATGATATTCAACGCCGTGCTGCTGAATATCTTCTCTGGCCTGTTGCTGTTCATTCTGGCGTGGGTGTTCGAGCGCAAGATGTTTTTACCCGCCGAACAGAATGCGTTCCGGCTGGAAGAGCACGAGCAGTTCAATCATAAAATTGTCGCGTCGGCGCCGGTGGGGATTTCGATTCTGCGCATCAGCGACGGCGTGAACATTCTGAGTAACGAGCTGGCGCACAATTACATCAGCATGTTGACGCAGGAAGACCGACAGCGCATTACGCGCATCATCTGCGATCAGCAGGTGAACTTCGTCGATGTCATCACTAAAAACAACAACAATATCCAGCTGAGCTTTGTCCATTCCCGCTACCGTAACGAAGATGTGGCGATCTGCGTGCTGATTGACGTCAGTGCGCGCGTGAGAATGGAAGAGTCGTTGCAGGAAATGGCGAACGCCGCCGAGCAGGCCAGCCAGTCCAAATCCATGTTCCTGGCGACGGTCAGCCACGAATTGCGCACGCCGTTGTACGGTATCATTGGTAACCTGGATTTATTGCAAACGCAGGGGCTGCCGCAGGGTGTTGACCGCCTGGTGACGGCGATGAACAACTCCTCGGCGCTGTTGCTGAAAATCATCAGCGACATTCTCGACTTCTCCAAAATTGAGTCCGAGCAGCTGAAAATCGAGCCTCAGGAGTTCTCCTGCCGGGAAGTGATCACCCATATCGCCGGTAACTATCTGCCGCTGGTGGTGAAAAAGCGCCTCGGGCTGTACTGCTTTATCGAGCATAACGTGCCGCTGTCGTTTAACGGCGATCCGGTGCGTTTGCAGCAGGTCATCTCCAACATCCTCAATAACGCCATCAAATTCACCGATACCGGCTGCATTGTTCTCAACGTCAGAACCTGCGGTAATTATCTTGAATTCCAGGTGCGCGACACCGGCGTCGGCATTCCGGAACGGGAAATTACCCGCCTGTTCGATCCCTTCTTCCAGGTGGGGACCGGCGTGCAGCGTCATTTCCAGGGCACCGGTTTGGGGCTGGCGATTTGTGAAAAACTGATCAACCTGATGGATGGCGATATTGATGTCGAATCCGAGCCGGGTCTGGGCAGCTCCTTCACGGTAAGAATCCCGCTGTACAGCGCGGTATTCCCGTCCGAAGCGCCGCTGGATCACTGGCAGGATAAAACCGTCCTGCTGGATGTGCGCAACGCCTACCTCGAAAGCTACCTGATGCAATTGCTGCGCTATCACGGCGCGAACATTCAGCGTTACGAACCTGAGCAGCAGACCGGCGCGGAAGACGTGCTGATCACCGATACGCCGTTTATTCACATGGGCACCTTGCGCGCGCAGATTGAATTCTCGATAGACCATGTCGGGCCGCCAGTGGAAACCCGGCCAGGGTATTGGGTACACGGCACTTCGACACCGCTTGAAATCGCCTTGCTGCTTAACCGGATTTATCAGATTGAGGCGGCCGGGGAAGAGGGCGGATTACAGGCACCGGCGGCTGACAATGCCGTGGCGCAGGACTACAGCGACATCCGGCTGCTGGTGGTGGATGACCATCCGATCAACCGCCGTCTGCTCGCCGATCAGCTGGGCACCATGGGCTATATCGTGGTGACCGCCAACGACGGGGTCGATGCGCTGGATGCGATGCGGGCACATGAGATTGATATCGTGCTCAGCGACGTGAACATGCCGCGTCTCGATGGTTACGGCCTGACGCAAAAACTGCGCGAGCTGGGGCATACGCTGCCGGTCATCGGCGTGACGGCCAATGCGCTGGCTGAGCAGCGTCAGCGGTGTCTGGAAGCGGGAATGGATAACTGCCTGTCGAAGCCGGTGACGCTGGAAACGCTGCGCGATACGCTCAGTTATTACAGCGATCGGGTGCGCAAAGCGCGGCCTGTACAGGAAAGCTGAGTCGTAAAAAAACCATAAGAAAAGGCACCGGAAAGGTGCCTTTTTTTTTGCTGTCAGTGTTGTCGCTGAAAGCCTGAAAACTAGTCTTTGTCGATCGGCATGGAGCTGATTGAAGACAGGTAGTTCAGCAGCGCAATATCGTTTTCCACACCCAGTTTCATCATCGCTGATTTCTTCTGGCTGCTGATGGTTTTGATGCTGCGGTTCAGTTTCTTAGCAATTTCAGTGACCAGGAAGCCTTCTGCAAACAGACGCAGAACTTCGCTTTCTTTCGGAGACAGGCGTTTGTCGCCGTAACCGTTGGCACTGATTTTTTCCAGCAATTTTGCCACGCTGTCCGGCGTAAACTTCTTGCCTTTTTGCAGTGCGGCCAGCGCTTTAGGCAGATCCGTCGGCGCGCCTTGCTTAAGAACAATCCCTTCAATGTCCAGATCCAACACCGAGCTCAGGATTGCCGGGTTGTTGTTCATGGTCAGAACAATGATCGACAACTGAGGATAGTGACGCTTGATGTACTTAATCAGCGTGATGCCGTCGCCGAATTTATCGCCCGGCATGGAAAGGTCAGTGATCAGCACGTGCGCATCAAGTTTGCTTAAGCTGTTTACCAGTGCAGTCGAGTCTTCAAACTCGCCAACGACGTTCACCCATTCGATTTGTTCAAGTGACTTACGAATACCAAAAAGGACGATAGGATGATCATCAGCAATAATTACGTTCATAGTATTCATGTGATTAGCTACCTTGCTGCAGCAGTCTGGAGACAAAAGAATCAATAAGATTGATGGTTTCAGTAATCTGTAATGCATCGCCATCTGCGATGTACTTTTCTAACTCTTCACACAATTGCTTGCCTGGGGTCAGGTTCAGCATAGCGAACACTCCCTTAAGGCGGTGTGCAGTTTGGGAAAGTGATGTGAAATCACGACGTTGGTTTTCATTATACAGTTTCTCAAGATCTTCCGGTACTGTCTCGACAAAAAGCTGATAGTAATCGCTTGATTTTAGCTGATTTTCATAATGGTCGAGAGAGTCTTCACCGGTTTCTTCGGATGAAACACTGTCATCAGGCACAGCAAATTGCTGCTCAATTAACAGTAGGGTTGCGTCGATCAGCGCACTGCTGATGTTGTAATTGACGCGAATATAATGCTTTTCAAGCGACTGAAAACCGGACTCATCGTCGGTCAGCAGCAGCGTAAATTTGTCACTGTTTTGCGGGTTATCCGTCAGCAGCACGTCATATTCCCGCGTCAGCTGGCGTTCGTCAGCCACAATACACACGGCGCCATAGGCGTTCATGGTCCGCGTGACGATCCCGCGCACTTCGTCAGACGTGATGTCCAGCAGCGCCGTCACATCCGTCAACAGTTTCTCGTGTTCCGCTTCAATTTCCTGCGCTTCCGGGCGCTGTTTGACGCGCACGGTATAACGTGTGCCGATATTCAGCTTACTGCGAATCTCCAGCTGACCGCCGAGCTTCTTACACAGCTGATTACACAGGAAGAACGTCAGGCCGGAGCCGTGATTAAAGCGATCAACTAACGTCTGACTCAGGAAAGGATAATTCAGATTGCTCAATTCTTCCTTCGAAATTCCGCTGCCGGTGTCAGTTATGTGAAACACCAGCTGATCCGGGCGATCTTCGTCCTGTTCGCTGGTCAGCGTGACCTTGCCGAGGGACGTCGTGACGATGGCGTAATCGAGCAGCAGCGACAGGATTTTTTTCACGGCCTGCATATCACCGACAAAGGTGGTTTCAGGCGCGATATGGAAATGATTCAGCAACCCGAGCCCTTTCTGACTTAAGCGGGGCAGGGCCTCGAGCAGCAGTTCATCGACCATCGCGGATAACACATACGACTGACTGGCTGGCTGCCAGTCCTGCGTTTCCAGCCGCGTCAGCAGGGTGATGTTGTCCACCAGCGTCAGCGCATTGCGCGATTCGACCTGCAATTTGCCCTCAAGCATCTGGCGCTCGCGCGGTTCTTCAACCGCCACTAACGACTCGACCAGTCCGTTCAGTTCCTGCAACGGCTGATTCAGTTCGATGCCTAAATTGTGCAACATCAGTTTGCGCGCCTGCAGGTTCTTCTCGAACTCACGCTTAGCCTGTTGCAGCGTGCGGTTCACCATCACTTCTTTGTCCTGATCGTGCAGCAGGAACAGATAGGTTTCCGGCGAAATCTGGCTGCGGATCATGCGGATCTCATACACCTCATTATTGACGGTGGCCTGAATCGAGCCGTTGTGTTGCTCGGCCATATTGGCAATTTTATTCAGGCTGAGATGCGGCAGAAGCTGGTCGGCAATCTTATTACTGAGGATCACGCTGTGGTTGCTGAAATTGTAGACCAGCAAGCCAAGCGGCAGCCCGGATATGATTTCCTGGTTCAGCGCCTGCTGCATGTGCAACTGCGCCGCCATATTTTCACTCGGGCGGATGTACTGATGGCGGATGAAGTAAATGCTGGTCATCGCCAGTGCGATCAGGAACAGATTGATGAGGATCAGCCAGAAGTTGTTTCTCGACAGATCAACCACCAGGCTAAACAGCGGCACGTGGTAAGTCAGCGACAGCGGCGAGTTGCTGAGCGGCACGTTAAACACCAGCGACCAGCCCTGCAGGGTGATGCTGCTGGTGGCGTTGTCGTCGCTCGGATCACCTTCATTGACGGCGGCCGTGCTGCCATTGAGCTGGAAGTTGTCCCGCGCCATGTTCAGCGGGATCAAATCGCTCATCGGTATATCAAACGCGATGACCGTAGCCAGATGGCCGGGGTTATTGAAGGTGGTACGCAGGGAGAAGCTGTAGTCGCTGCTCTGCCGGGATTTACGCAGACCGGAATAGCTTTCGCGTTCGTCCAGCGTATTCGCCTGTTGCAGCATTTCAGCGCGTCGCGATTGCAGCGTGCTGGTGAAATAGTTTTCTTTAAGACGGGAATCCTGTTCCTCGAGCGCCACCGTCGTGATCAGCACCATGCTGTTATCCTGGCCGTTCAGATAATACAGCGAATAAGGCAGCGTTTTCGCGCCCCACTGTTCATCCAGGAAGGCGGATATTTTCAGGGTCAGATCCAGCGTGGAGCTGTCATGAGTGCCGAAAATCAGGGCATCAGTTTTCTTGCGCGGTTTGGACACGTAGAACATGTCCTGACGCAGACGAATTTCCTGTGCAGACACGGCGTCCGGCGGCAGCGGCTGGCCGGTGAAATTGTCGTAAATCTGATAGGTCATGTAGCGATACTTATCGATACGTTTTTGCAACTGGTCGGCGGTGGTTTGCACCGTGCGCAGTTTGTCATTCAGATAAGCATTGGTGTAGTTATACCCGTAAAGACCCAGCCCCAGTGCCAGCAGCAAAATGAACAACCAAAAGAATCTCGTGATATTGGTTGAGGTCAGCGATAAATATTTACCTGACATGATGATGAGTCTTTTCCTTCATGAAAAAACACCTGAGATTAAACAGACCGCACAGTTTATCAGAAACGATAAGTTTCAGTGATTGCACGTAGTCTTAATTATTTTTGTACTCAATGCATTAAGCTCAAAAAAAACGATGTGTTCCCACAAAACTGGTAAGCCGTTTTGATGGTTTTTTTTATCTCTTTATGGTTGATTTTCTTGACAATGATCGCGCTTACTTTTTTGTAAATCTCCCATAAAATCATGTTAATTCAATAAATTAACAGAATAATCCCTCGCTAGGCCAGATTTTCACATCCGTCAAAAATTATATTTCATATCCATTTGATGAATAATTTTTATCTTTACGATAACATTTTTTTAATACACTTAACTCAAATCATGCATATAACTTATGGAGTTTCCGGGATAAAAATGACGGAATCACCAAACAGAAACACATAAAAAGCATCACTATTATCATTATTTGTACGTTTTGCAGTCTGTGTACCACTCATCACCAGTTGGAAGTTAATCCATTACTTCAATGGTCTTCATGTTCGCCAATCGCTCTTCCCTGTGACGGGAGGGGTGGTTCGTGGCGGATATGAGCAACAACTGGATGCAGACAGGGGTACAACATGGCTCAGAACGGTAGCGTTGTTATTGATGTTCTTTCTCGTACAAATGGTGCGGTGATCTCCCAGGTTTCAAACGCCAGCCAGGACGTAACCCTCAATCAAATCAGCATAGTACGCGTGCATGCGACGCGTGACGCGGTCGCAAGCTACGAGCGCGTCGGGAACGATCTTGTCATCCACATGAAAGATGGCCGCACGGTCCGTTATCACAGCTTCTTCGATACCGATGGCAAGGGCCATCACAGCGAGCTGATTTTCGATGATGGCGTGCATCCTATCGAACACGCGGCCTTTGTCGATACCGGCGCGACCGCAGGCGCGGTCCCGATCGTCCCTGCCTATGAAACCATTCCTGACGTCGGTGCCCTGGTCCTCGACTCTTCCAACTTTGACCCCGCTGTTTTAGGCGCCATTCTGGGCGTGGTTGCGCTCGGTGCCGGTATCGCGATTGCCGCAGGTGGCGGTGGTGGCGGCGGCGGGGGTAGCAGCAGCAATAACGGCGGCAGCGACGGTGGCAGTAATACCGGCGGTGGAAACACAGGTGGCGGCGATACCGGGGGTGGAAACAACGGCGGCGGTAACACCGGTCAGGCAGCCACATTGTCGCTGAGCGCCTTCACGGGCGATAACATCCTCAATGCGACGGAAGCGCGCATCGCGCAAATTTTCTCCGGTACCACAGGCAACGTGGCCGCTGGCCAGACCATCACCCTCACCATCAATGGCAAATCCTACACCAGTACCGTCGGCGCAGACGGCAAATGGGACATCAACCTGCCGTCGGTCGATCTGCAAAATCTGGCGGATGGCACCTATGTGATTTCGGTGACCGTCACCGGCACGGATGGCAATTCCGTTACTCAGGGCGTCACCGTGGTGGTCGACAGAACGCCGCCGGTGGTATCGCTTGACCCTATCGCCAATGACAACATTCTGGATGCCGTGGAACATCAGCAACCGCTGACGGTCACCGGTACCGCTTCAGTGTCTGAAGCCGGGCGCACGCTGGTCGTCACCCTCAGCGGCGTCGATTACAACGCCATTGTGGGCGCGGACGGCAGCTGGTCGGTGACCATTCCGGCCAATGCCGTTTCTGCTCTGGCCAATGGCGATTACACGCTGACCGCTTCCCTGACGGATGCCGCGGGCAACCAGACCACCACTCCGGCTGAATTCTCGGTAAACGACAACGCCGGTATATTGACCGTTAACCCGATTTCGGGCGACGGACAGCTGAATGCGACGGAAGCACAGAGTGCGCTGGTGATCACCGGCACCACCTCCAATGTGCCTGCCGGTACGCAAATTACCGTGACGCTGGGTGGTGAGGAATATCGCACCACCACCAACGCGGATGGCGGATGGAGCCTGAGTATTTCTCCTGCCCAGTTGCAGGGGCTGACCGACGGTTCAACCACGGTGACCGTCAGCCTGGTTGATGCTCAGGGCAACCCTATCAGTCAGACCACGGATCTGACTGTGGCGATCCACGGCGTTCCGCCAACATTGGATCCTGCTTTTGGCGGTGACAACACGCTTAATGGCGCTGAATCTGCCACCAGCCAGACACTGACCGGGAATACCGGTCTGACAGGCGAGGGCCAGACCGTCACGGTGACGATTGGCGGCCAGCAAATTACCGGCACCGTCGCCTCTGACGGCACCTTCACGGTCACGGTTCCGCCATCCCTGCTCGGCACCCTGCCGCAGGGCAGCAATAATATCGTGGTCACCGTGACCGATCCGGCGGGTAACAACAATACCCTCACCACGCCGGTGAGCGTGGATACCGTCGCGCCAACCCTGACGGTCAATCCGCTGGAAGGCGACGGTTACATCAGCGTGGCGGAAGCTGCCACGCAAATGACCCTGACCGGTACGGCGTCGGTATCCGAAGCCGGTCGTCCGGTGGTCGTCACCATTAACGGCGTTGATTATACGGGCGCCATTGTTCAGCCGGATGGCAGCTGGAGCGTAAACATTCCGGCGGGTTCGCTGAACAATCTTAATCAGGACGTCGTGGTCACCGCGACACTGACGGATGCGGCGGGGAACGCCATCACCAATACCAGCACCCTTCACGTCGCTTCTGATCCGACCCTCCCGCCGCTCATCACGGTGAATACCTTCGCGTCGGATAATATTGTCGATGGTGCTGAGCGCCAGACCGCTCAAACGTTAAGTGGTACCACCACGCGCGTTGAAGCCGGACAAATTGTCACCATCACCCTGAACGGCCACACCTATACGGCGACCGTGGGTGCCAGCGGCAACTGGAGCGTGATTGTTCCGGCGGCAGATATGATTGTGCTGGGTGACGGTCCGCAAACCATCACCGCGACTGTTTCTGATAAAGCCGGTAACGAAGCCGCGCCGGGCACTGACACCTTTACCGTGGATGCCTCGCAGAACGGTATCGCCATCGATCCGGTGACCGGCGATAACGTCATCAACGTCACTGAAACCAATGACGGTATTTTGATCACCGGGACCACGCTTGGCGTCGCGCCGTTTGCGCTGGTGACGGTGACTTTCGGTTCGCTGATCCGCCTTGCGCTGGTTCAGCCAGACGGTAAATGGTCACTGGCGCTGTCATCCGCTGATTTGCAATCACTGGGTGCTGACCCTGCTGGCCTGCCACTTTCTGCCAGCGTGCAGGCGCTGGATGGCTCCACGCTGAATAACAGCATCTCTGTTGGCCTGGATAATCAGGCTCCTGTGCCCACCCTTAACACGCCGTTTGGTGACGGTTATCTGAATATTACCGAAGCGGCAACGGCTGAAACGCTGAGCGGCACCACCGGCAAAACCGGTGACGGGCAGACCGTCACCGTCACCCTTGGCGGGCATACCTATAACGCCACGGTGGATGGCGCCGGCGTTTGGTCGGTCAGCCTGCCGTCTGCTGATTTGCAGGCATTACCGGCAGGCAATAATGCGATTGTGGTGAATGTGACTGACAGCGCGGGCAACACCGCGACGCTCAGCGGTTCCGCCACCGTCGATTTCACCGCGCCAACCCTGACCCTCAATCCGGTTTCCGGCGACGGTTACATCAACAGCGCCGAAGCGGCGGCTGATATTAACGTAACCGGCACCGCGTCGATTTCTGAAGCCGGTAACACCGTGACCGTAACGATTAACGGCCAGCCTTACACCGGCATCGTGGCGGTAAACGGGCAGTGGACGGTGACCATTCCGGCAGGCGCTCTGGCAGGCGTGACGGACGGACAATATCCGGTGACCGTACAGCTTTCTGACGCAGCCGGTAACAGCACCACCATTACGTCCAATGTTCAGCTGGCAGCCGATCCGGCCTTAGCGCCGACCATCACCCTGAACGCCTTTGCGGGCGACAATATTCTTGATGGTGCAGAGCAGCAAACGGCTCAGACCCTCAGCGGGACGACGACGCATGTTGAAGCCGGGCAGGTCGTCAATATCACCCTGAATAACGTGGTGTACAACGCGACCGTGCAGGCGGATGGCAGCTGGAGCGTCAGCATTCCGTCTTCAGCGCTGGGCGCACTGACCAACGGCACATTACAAATTGATGTCGCGGTGCTGGATAAGGCCGGAAATCCGGCCACCGGCAGTGAATCGTTCACCGTGGATAACACGCTTAGCGGTCTGTCTGTGAATCCGGTCACCGGCGATAACCAGCTGAATGCTCAGGAAGCGGCAGCGGGCGTCACCATCAGCGGGACCTCCGTCAACGTGCCGGTCAACGGCATCGTGACGATTATCCTCAACGGCAAAACGTACACCGCGACGGTCGGCGTGGGCGGCGGCTGGAGCGCGCAGGTTTCTGCGGCAGATCTCGCTACCCTGAGTGACGGTCAACACACCATCACTGTCAGTGCCACCGATGCCGTCGGGCAACCGGTCACCGGCAGCGATGTGCTGAATGTCATCATTCACAATCTGCCAAACGCCACACTCGACACGCCATTTGGCGACAGCATTCTCAATGGCGCCGAAGCGGGTGTCAGCCAGACACTGACCGGGAATACCGGCGTTTCCGGCAGCGGCCAGACCGCTGTGGTGACCTTTGGCGGCCAGGATTACGCCGCCGTTGTCGCCGCCGACGGTTCGTTCTCGGTGTCTGTGCCGTCATCGGCACTCACTGCCGTCGGACAAGGCCCGACCGCCGTGCAGGTTGCGGTCACGGATGCGGCAGGCAACACCAGCAACATATCTGTGCCGGTATCGGTTGATACCATTGCGCCCGTTGTCACCATCACCACCCCGGTTGCAGGCGATGGCACCATCAATGCCGCCGAAGCCGGGGCGATTATTCCGGTCAGCGGTACGGCGGGCGCGGGTGAGACGGGCGATACCGTCACCATCGAGCTTGGCGGGCATACCTACAGCGGTACCGTGGGCGCAGGCGGCGCATGGACCGTTAACATTCCGGCCGATGCACTGGCGAATGTGGCGAACGGAACGTACACCCTGACCGCCACCGTCACTGATGCCGCGGGCAACGCAGGCACCGCGACCGCACCGGTCACCGTAAAAGCGGATCCGGCTTTACTGCCGACCCTGACTGTCTCGACGTTTGCAGGCGACAACACGCTTGATGGCGCGGAGCAGCAGACAGCGCAAATCCTCAGCGGCACCACCACGAATGTGGAAGCGGGACAAACCGTTCTCATCACTATCGGCACACTTCAGTACAGCGCAACCGTGCAGGCCAGCGGCGCATGGAGCGTTTCTGTTCCGGCGGTTGATTTGCAAACACTCGGCGACGGTCCGGCGACGATCAACGCCACCGTGACGGATGTGGCCGGAAACCCGGCGCAGGGCAGCGATGCGTTTACCGTCAACTCAGCGCTCGGCGGTATTTCCATTGATACCATCGCCGGTGACAACAATATCAACGTGACGGAAGCCGCGGCGGGTGTGAACATCAGCGGTTCGACGTCCAATGTGCCGCAGGGCACGATCGTCACGGTCAGTCTGGGTGGGAAAACGTACACCACCACGACCGACGCGCAGGGCAACTGGACCGTGCCGATCCCGGCGAATGACCTTACCAGTCTGGCCGATGGCACCAGCCATGTGATTGCGACCACGGTGTCTACCGATCTGGGTACCGTGACCACGCAGCAGGATATTGGTATTTACACCCAACCGCCGGTACCTACCCTGAACCCGCCGTTCGGCGATGGTCAGTTAGGCACTGATGAAGCGGCTGCCGCACAGACTCTGACCGGTTCTACCGGGCTGACCGGCGACGGCCAGACGGTGACCGTGATCATTGACGGCATCCCCCTGACCGGTACCGTTGCGACAGACGGCACCTGGACTGTCACCGTTCCGGCAGGCACTTTAACGGGCGTAACGGAAGGCCCGACGCCGGTGGTGGTTAACGTCACCGACGCCGCAGGTAACCAGGGCTCCATTACCGGTTCTGTGAATGTCGATTTCACACCGCCTCCGCTGACGATTAATGCGATCGCGACGGACAACGTGATCAACGCCGCCGAAGCGGGCGCGCCGATCACCCTGAGCGGAAACACGGATGCAGCGGAAGCCGGGCAGACCGTGACCCTGACCTTCAACGGACAGACTTATACTGCAGAAGTACAGCCGGACGGGAGCTGGAGCACCACCATTCCTGCCAATACGCTGGACGGTGCGGCTGACGGCAGCTATCCGCTGACGGTTCAACTGACCGATGCCGCGGGCAACACCACCACGCTGCCGCCGGTTAATATTGAGCTCGCGACGCAGAACGTCCCGGTGCCGACCATCGAAACGCCGTTTGGCAATACCTTCCTCAATCAGCTGGAAGCGGGCGCCGATCAGACCCTCACCGGTACCACCGGCGTGACGGGCGCAGGTCAGACCGTCGTCGTGAATATCGGCGGTGTGGATCATGCGGCGACTGTCGATGCGACCGGGATCTGGACGGTAAACATCAGTGCGGCTGATTTGCAGGCGATAACGGAAGGCCCGCAAAACATCGTGGTGACAGCCACCGACAGCGCGGGTAATGAGGGCACAGTTAACAGTGCAATCACCGTGGACTACACGCCGCCGGTGCTGAACTTCGATCCGGTGGCGATCGACAACATCATTAATGCAGCCGAAACCTTGCAGCCGGTGGTGATCAGCGGCACATCTGACATCCCGGATGCCGGACAAACCGTTTCCGTGGTGCTCAATTTCAACAATGTGACTTACACCGCCGTCGTCCAGCCGGACGGCACCTGGAGCTTCACGCTGCCAAGTTCGGTGGTGCAGGCGCTGGCCGACACCACGTACACGCTGTCAGCGTCTATCACCGATGCGGCCGGTAACATCACCACAGGCAATCACAGCTTCAGCGTCGATGCGGCGGCGGCTGATTTGCCAACGCTGACCATCACGTCCGTGTCGGGCGATGATTACATTAACGCGGCAGAAAAAGGCGCGGATATTCCGATCACCGGGACCTCCACGAATCTTGAAGAAGGGCAGACGGTGGTCGTGACCTTTAACGGTAATGACTACAACGCCCTCGTGGGTGCAGATGGCACCTGGACGGCTACCGTTCCGTTTGCGGATCTGGCTACCTTGTCTGACGGACCGGTGACCGTGACGGCGACAAGTACCGATGTGAGCGGCAACCCGGCGTCTGCCACTCACAACGCCACGGTGATCGCTCAGCCTGGCGACCTGCCAACGCTGACCATCAACGCGATTTCCGGCGATGACTACATCAATATCGTTGAGCACAATCAGGGGATGACCGTCAGCGGTACCTCCACCCACGTCCCTGTGGGCGGCACGGTCACCGTGGTTATCACCGGCGAAGCCTATACGGCGACGTTTACTGCCACCGTGCAGGCCAATGGCACCTGGAGCTTCCCGATGACGGCGGCTGAGGTTCAGGCGATGCCGGCGGGCAATAACACCTTTACTGCCACCGCGAATGACGTGGCGCAAAACGTCGCCACGGCAACGCATGATGTGGCGGTTGATACCGTCGCACCGCTCCTGACCGTGACGGTGGATACCGGCGGTGATGACATCATCAACCTGGCAGAAGCGGCGCTGGGCATTCCGGTCAGCGGAACCACGGATCCAAACCTGACCGTGACTGTCACCCTTAACGGCAAAGACTACACCACCACCGCAGACGGCACGGGTGTCTGGAATCTGACCATTCCGGGCGTGGATGTGCAGGCCATCACCACCGATGGCACGAAAACCATCGATGTCAGCGTGACCGATGCGGCCGGGAATAACCTCACCACGTCGGCTGATTTCACGCTCTCCTCGCACGCGTTACCAACGCTGACGATTGGCGTGATTGCCGGTGACGGGATCCTGAATATCAGTGAAGCGGCCAACGGTTTCAACCTGAGCGGAAGCAGCTCAGGTCTGGCGCCGGGAACGGCTGTGCTGGTGACGGTGCCGGGGCTGGCCGATCCGATTTCCGGTACGGTGAACCCTGACGGACTTGGCTGGACGGCGATCGTGGCGCCGGGGCTGCTCAACGGGCTGACCACCGGTATCGTACAGGTGACCGTGACGGCACAGGATGTTGCCGGTAACCCGGCGTCTTCCAGCGCCAGTCTGGATATCGAACTGTCTCCGCTGCCGTTACCGACCATCAATACGCCGTTTGTGGATGGCGTTCTTAACGCCGCCGAAGCGGCAGGTAATCAGCTGATCACCGGTTCAACCGGCATTACCGGTGCGGGTCAGACCGTTCTGGTCACTGTCGATGGCACGCCGGTGCTGGCCACCGTCGCCAATGACGGCACCTGGACGGCGACCGTGCCTTCCGGCGTGCTTCAGGGGCTGACGGATGACACGCACACCATCAGCGTGACCGCCACCGACAGCGCGGGGAATACCAGTGCGTCCGGTACCCTTGATTTCACGTCGGTGACGCAGGTTCTGCCAGTGGCTGGCATTAACGTGCCATTCGGTGACGGCATTCTGAATCTGGATGAAGCGTCAAATCCGGCGGGACAAATCATTACCGGTACTACCGGGATCACCTCGCCGGGTCAAACCGTCACTGTGGTCATTAACGGTAACGCAGTGCCGGTGGTAGTGGATTCTGCTGCCGGAACCTGGACGGTTACCCTGACGCCAGCACAGTTGCTGGGCTTGCAGGATGGCACATGGCCGGTCGTGGTGACCGTGACCGACAGTGCGGGCAACACCTCGCCTCTGACGGCATCGGTTGATGTGCGGATCAATAACATTCCGCAACCGACGATTGATCTGCCATTCGGTGACGGCACGCTGAACATTGCCGAATCTGCGGCTGTTGGCGGCCAGACGCTCACCGGTTCCACCGGCGTAACGGGCACAGGACAAACCGTCAGTGTGGCGATCGCGGGCATGACCGACAGTCCGTTTACGGCAATCGTGGATCCGGATACCGGAAACTGGACCCTGAACCTCACCCCAGTTCAGCTGGCATCGCTGGGGGAGACGACCGCGCTGCATGATATTACCGTCACGGCGACCGATTCTGTTGGTAACCATAACGAAGCCACCATCAGCTTTACGTCGCATCTGTCCGGGCCGGTACCTGTTATCAATGAGCCTTTCCTTGACGGTAGTCTGAATATCGCCGAAGCCGCGGGTGTGAATGTCATCACCGGTAACACCGGCATCACCGGCGACAACCAGAACGTTAAATTAACCATCGATGTCGGCGGCACCACCTATACCGCCACCGTCGATCCGACCACAGGTGACTGGACGGTCAGTCTGCCTGCGGGCGTCCTGAATTCTCTGGGCAGTGGCGCGCATGATATTAACGTGACAGTGACCGATGCCGCAGGCAACAGCACGCCAGCGACGCTGCCGTTTACCAGCTACCTCACCGCACCGGATGTCACCATCAACACGCCGTTTGGTGATGGTTATCTGAGTGCCGCCGAAGCCGCCGCGGCTGCCACCACGCCAATTGTCCTTAGCGGGACGACGGGAGTGACGGGCACCGGGCAAAGCGTGGTCGTTCTTGTCGGGGGGATCCCTATTCCGGGCGCGACGGTGGATGCGAACGGTAACTGGACAGTTTCTGTGACGGCGGGTGAAATCGCCGATCTGCCGCAGGGCGCACAGCAAATCTCTGTCACGGTGACGGACGGTGGCGGTAATACCGGTTCAGCCTCGGCTGACGTCGGCATTGCTGTCACGCTGCTTCCAGCCGTGGCCGTCACGTCATTCGCCGGTGCCGGTTTCGATCTGACCTACGCTGAAAGTCAGAATCCGCAAACCATCACCGGTTCGACAGTGAATGTGCAGGCCGGACAGCAGGTAACGGTTTCAGTCGGCGGCATCAGCCATCAGGCAACCGTACAGGGCGATGGCACCTGGAGTGCCACCTTTACCCCTGCGGAACTGGCAACGCTGGACAGCGCAGACACGATCACCGCAACGGTAAATGACCTGGCAGGTAACACAGCAAATCTGCTGGCGCCTCAGGCGATTACTGTTGATCTGACACCGCCAGTGACCCCAACGCTGACCATCGATCCGGTGACCGGTGATAATATTCTCAACGTAGCGGATGGCAGCCCGACGACTATTACGGTGTCTGGTAAGGTGCTCAATGTCCTGGATAACACTTTGGTCACCGTTACCGTCGGGGGAGATCCGCATATTGCAACTGTGACCGGCGGTGTCTGGTCAGTTGCAGTACCCGCCAGTGACTTTGCCGATGGCGGAACCACGGTTATTACCGCGACTACCTTAATTCCACCGACCAGTGCGACAAGCAACGTGCTGGTAGATCTCACCGCGCCAGTGCTGACGATCGGCGCCTTTGCCGTCAATGACACACTTAACGCGACCGAATCGAAATCGGCTCAAACCATTTCAGGTACGGTGGTTGACAACAACAATAACGACGTGGGCAGTGTGGTGACTGTCACGCTCAACGGTAAAAACTACACGGCAGTCGTGCAGGATGGCGGCATCTGGTCAGTCAGCGTACCGGCAGCCGATCTGCAGGCATTGCCACAAACGGCTACAGGCGGAGTTAACGTCATTACCGCAACGCTGACAGATGCAGCGGGGAATACGGGTAGTGCAGCACCGCATCCGATCACCGTTGATACTTCTGCGCCGTTGCTGGCGCTGGATGTGGTGGCCGGGAATAACGTCATTAATCTGGCGGAATCGCTGCTCAACGTACTGGTGGGCGGCACGTCCAGCGGGGCAGACGGTCAGACGGTGAACGTCACACTGGGCGGTGCCTCCATCGGTACGGCCGTTATTCAGCCGGGCGGGGCATGGTCGCTCAACCTGACGCCAGCGCAGTTGCTGCTGCTTAACGACGGCACCCTGACGCTGGCGGCGACGGTAACGGATCAGGCGGGTAACACCACCAGCGTCAGTACCGGTCTGGATATCTTCTTCAACAAACTGCTCGCGCTCAACGTCACCAGCGGTCTGGGGCTGACGGATGGCTTCCTCAATCTGGCGGAATCGCAGGTGGCGCAAACCATCAGCGGCACGGCGATTGGTGCGGGCGTGGGGTCTGTGGTGTCGACTGTCATCAACGGCACGCCGCTGTCGGCAATTGTCGGGGCGAACGGTGTGTGGTCACTGAACATTCCGGCGGCATTGCTCGGTGCGCTGGGTGACGGTCAGCAGGTGCTGAACCTCAACCTCACCGATGCCGCAGGCAACGTGACCGCATCCGTGCTGAATCTGGACGTGATTAAAACGCTGCCGGTGCTGGGCACGCTGGATCCTCTGTTTGGTGGCAACGGTCTGCTGAATGCCACGGAAGCACTGCTGGCGCAAACCATCGGCGGCGTCGCGACAGCGGTTGACGGTACTCAGGTGACCGTGACGCTTGGCGGCAAAACCTACAACACTACCGTGACGGCGGGGACCTGGAATATTCAGATCCAGCCGGGCGATCTGGCGGCATTGCTGGATGGCAACCTGAGTCTGGGCATTACCCTGAAAGACCCGGCAGGCAACACGTCGACCAGCACTATTCCGGTGGGGATTGCCATCCACAATCTGCCGGAAGTGGTGCTCAATACCGTGTTTGGCGACGGCGTGCTGAATATCGCCGATCTGCTGGTCAATCAGACCATCAGCGGTACCGTCTCGAATGTGGCGGCGGGTACGGCCATCGCGGTGCAGGTCGGTACACAAACCATTGATGGCGTAGTGGATGCAACGGGGCATTTCCTGGTCACCGTTCCGCCGTCCGTGCTCGGCTTGCTCAGTGGCACGACCGCGGCAGTCAGCGTCACCGTGGCGGATGCCGCGGGTAACGTCGGTTCTGCAGTGGCCAATGCGGTGCTGGATCTGGTGAAACCGGTCATTAACCTTACCTCGGTACTGGGCGATGGCTTGCTGAACGCAGCGGATGCGCTGACCACGCAGGTGATTGGCGGGACAGTCAGCGGCGTGACTGCGGGTACGCAGGTTCAGGTCACGCTGGGCGGGAAAACCTTCCTCGGCGCGACCGACGGTACCGGCGCATTCAGCATCACCCTGCAACCGGGTGATCTGACAGCGCTGGGCGACGGCACCTTCCCTGTGGTGGTTTCTGTCACTGACAGCGGCGGTAATACCAGCACCAGCAGCAGTACGCTCACTTCCATCATCAACGCCGTACCGAAAATTGTGCTGGATCCTGTTTTCGGTGCAGATGGCATCCTGAACGCGGCGGAAGCCCTGCTGACGCAAACCATCAGCGGTACGGTCACTAACGGGCATGTTGGCGAAACGGTCAACATTAACGTCGGCGGCGGCCTGATTAACCTGACGGCCACCGTGGGCAGTGACGGCAAGTTCTCTGCTGCACTGACACCGCTTCAGCTGGCCGGATTGCTGGACGGCAATCTGACCATCGTCACCACCGTGACCGATGAAGTGGGCAACACGGCGTCGAATACCCTGGGGCTGAACGTCGGTATCCACAATCTGCCCTCGATTATTCTTAATCCGGTCTTTGGCGATGGCGTGCTGAACGTGGTTGACCTGCTGACCGGCCAGACCATCAGCGGTATCGCGACCAACGTTGCGCAGGGTACGCAGGTGCAGATTTCCCTGAACGGCAAAAACTACCTTGCCAATGTGGGCGTCGGCGGCGTGTTCAGCGTGACGGTGCCGGTGACCGATCTGGGCGCCATTCTCAATGGTTCACAGTCGGTCATCGCCAGCCTGGTGGATGGCTCCGGTAATACGGCGTCGGTCACCAATCTGCTGAACGTGGTATCGCAGTCTCTGCCAACCATTACGCTTAACCCGCTGTTTGGCGATGGCCTGCTGAACGCGGCGGATGCGCTGCTGACGCAAACCATCAGCGGTACCACCACCAACGCGCAGGGCTCAACCGTGACCCTGAACGTCGGCGGCAATACCCTGACGGCGCTGGTGAAAGCGGATGGCACCTTCAGCGTCGCGGTTCCGCAACTGACGCTGGCGAGTCTGCTCGACGGCACGCTGAATGTCGGTGCTTCCATCACCAACGCCGCCGGTCATTCCACCAGCGGAAGCGCATCGGCAACGGTCGGCATTCACACTCTGCCAACGCTGTCGCTCGGCTCACTGTTTGGCGGTGACGGCTATCTGAACGCCGCGGAAGCGGGCGCTAACACCAACATTACCGGGACCTCCAACCTGCTCAACGGCACGGTGTCGGTCAGTATTGGTGGCGTGACGCACACCGGCACCATCACTAACGGCGCGTGGAGTGTGCCGTTTACCTCGGCAGAGCTGAAAGGGCTGGCGGATGGCTCGACGCAGGTTTCTGTGTCGGTGGCAGATACCGTGGGCAACACCGCCATCATCTCTAACCCGCTGAGCGTGCTGACACACGCACTGCCGCTGGTGGCGCTCAATCCACTGCTCGGGCTGACGCTCGGTGTGGTGGGCGGCATTCTCGGTGGTCAGGGTCTGACCCTGAGCGGCACCAGCCGCAACATCGCGCAAGGGGGGCTGGTCAGCGTCACGCTGCTGGGCAATACGCTGGCGGGGACCGTGCAGGCGGACGGTTCGTGGACCGTTAAGTTCAGCAGTGCCTTACTGAGCAGTTACGGGCTGACCGGGTTGCTCGCCGCGTTGCTCGGGGCGGTGATTGATCTGAAAGCGGTCGATGCGGCCGGTAACGGGTTCGATGCGCACGTCGGGCTGACGGTCGGTTCTACATTGCCGGCTGAACCTGTAACGCTGATGGCAACGTCGCAGGCAGTGGACGATACCCATACGCTGGCGGCGGTTCACACCACCGATACCAGCACCACCACGGATACCTCAGTTACGCACGCCACCAGCACGCTGACTGCTCCGCTGGCAGCGACGGACACCAGTGCCTCAACGACGACCACGCACGATACCGCCACGGCCGACACCACCGCGCACGCGGACACAGTGTTCTCCATTGGCGGCGTGACCATCGACCTGACGGCAACTGACGGCGTGGCCATCGGCGGCGCGGGTGACGACACCATCTCGGTTCACACGCTGGACTTCGGTCTGATCGACGGCGGAACCGGTATCGATACCTTGCTGCTGGCAGGCACCAATCAGCATCTGGATCTGACGCTGCTCGGGCTGAAAGTCGAGCATATCGACATCTTCGATCTGGGTAATTCCGGCACCAACAGCATCTCGCTGAATCTGCATGAAGCGCTGAATGTGAAAGACAATCCGTCCGATGAAGTGGTGATTAAAGGCGGTGAGGGCAGTCTGGTGAATCTGCAAATGGGCACGGACGGCGCATGGAGTGAAACCGGGCAACGCACGGTGGATGGCCTGACGTTCGACGTTTACCACAACGCATCAATGGATGCCTCGAACACCCTGGGGGACGTTCTGGTGCAACACGGTCTGCACGTACAACAGAGTTAATGTCTGTCCGCCGCCCCCGGCAAAGGGGGCGGCGGGAGTGGGGTTTTACTGGCGACTGCGGTGCCATGAATTCCCCACCCCAACCCTCTCCTTCAGCGGACAGGGAGCTGTACCCAAAATTATAAATCGGCGTAATTAAGTGGTGTCGGTAATGAAGAAAAAAACAGTGACACGGCGTCTCGCCGTCATGTTGGGCACCTTGTGTCTGACGGGTTTAACAGGGAATTACGGGGTCATCGCGGCAGACAAACAGCCGGAATTTAACTGGAAAGCGGCGCCAACCGAGGAGATGCGCGCCAGCATGACATTACGGGATGCTATCTTGCGGGCGTTTGCGCGAAACCCGCAGATTTCAGAAGCATCGGCGCAAATCCGCGTGGGGAAAGGCAATCTGGATGAGGCGAAAAGCGCCTGGTATCCGCAGATTTCATTACAGGGCACGGCGGGAAAGTCGCATCAGACTGACTCGGCGGGCAGCCTGAGCAACAACGCGTCAGCCGGCGTGCAACTCAGCCAGCTGCTCTACGATTTTGGCCGCACCGGCGGCAGCATCAGTCAGCAGGAACATCTGTCTGACGCCTACCGCTATTCCCTTTACAGCACGATGACCGACGTGGCGCTGAGCACCATGCAGGCCTATCTCTCGGTGAAACGTTATCAGGCGCTCAGCGTCGCGGCCCGTGACAACATCGCCTCTCTTGAGCGCGTGCGGGACACCGCCAGACTGCGCGCCGATGCCGGGCTGAGCTCGCAGTCTGACGTTTTGCAGGCTGAAACCCGCATTGCGGGCATGCGGGCGACCGTCGAACAATACCGCGCCCAGCAACGTTCCGCGCAGGCACAGCTGACGGTGCTCACCGGCGTGGTTGCCGACAACTTACCGGATCTCCCTCAAAGCCTGCTCGATCAGAAAGTCACACTCGACAAAATCCCCTACGAAAACAGCACGCTGGTGCGCGCGGCGCAGGCCAAACAGCAGGCGGCGATCGAAGAAGTCAATCAGACCGAGGCGCAGCACTGGCCGACGCTGAAAGTTCAGGCAGGGCGCACGCGCTACGAAAACACCGGCGGCGGCGGGTCTTACTGGGACGATCAGGTGCAACTGGCGGTGGATGCGCCGGTGTATCAGGGCGGCGCGGTCAGCGCCAAAGTGCAGGCGGCGGAAGGCCAGCGGCAGGCGGCGCAGGCCGAAGTGGAAAAAGCCAAGCTGGACATCAACCAGAAAGCCTCAACGGCCTATGCCGACATGATCGGCGGGCAGCAGCGCAACGTGGCGGGCGAGGAACAGTTTGCCAGCGCGACGCACACCCGCAGCGTGTATCAGGACGAATACAAACTCAGCAAACGCAGCCTGAACGATTTACTCAGCGTCGAACAGGACGTGTTTCAGGCGGATACGTCGCGCATTGGCGCGCTCTACGACGGCTGGGACGCCACCGTGCGCTACGCCGCCGCCGTGGACAATCTGGTCGATATGCTGGGCATCGATCGTCAGAAACAAACAGGTGACACCATTCCGACCCTCTGACATCCGGGGCCGTCGGGAGTTAGCCAGAAGCATTCGATACCGAGGTTGAAATGAGCAATGAAGCAGCAACACCTTTGTCGATCGACGTCTGGATAAGCGCCATGGGGCGCGTGGCCGAATCATTCGGTAAGCCAGCCGATCCGCTTTATCTTCGCCAGCAAATGCGCTGGTTCGAACATCAGCCCCTGCGCCGCCAGCTCGACCGCCTCAGCGGCCTGATGGGGTTGCAGGTGGGCATGGTCAGCTGGAATCAGGTGCGCTGGCGCCAGGAAGTGCTGCCCGCCGTGGTGACGCTGGCGCAGGGCGGTATCGCGGTACTGGAAAATCTGCATGACGACGGCACGGTCGATTACTGGCTGAGCGACGGCGGGGATTTACTGCGTTCGGCGGAACTGGCGACGATGCTGGAACAAAGCAGCGGCCCGGTATTTTTAGTCGGCGTGGCACCGCGTGGCCGCGACCAGCGCATCGACCAGTTTGTTCAGCCGCACAAAAAACACTGGTTCTGGGCCAACTTCCGTGGCTCGGGGCGCAAAATCGCCGAAATCTCGCTGGCTTCTATTCTCGGCAACGTGCTGGCGCTGGCCGGGATTTTGTTCTCCATGCAGGTCTACGACCGCGTGATCCCGGCGCAATCTTACCCGACGCTGTGGGTACTGTTTTTCGGCGTGGTGCTGGCGGCGGGGCTGGAATATGTCATCCGCCTGATGCGTACGCTGGTGTCTGATTTAATGGGCAAGAAGGTCGATTTAAAAGTCTCCTCGCTGTTCTTTGTGCGGGCGATGAACATCAAAAACGATGACCGCCCAAAATCCACCGGTTCCTTTATCTCTCAGCTGCGCGAAATCGATCAGGTACGCGAACTGCTGACCTCCACCACCATCAGCGCGGCGGCAGACATGCCCTTCGTGCTGCTGTTCCTCGGCATTATGTTTTTCATCGGCGGCCCGCTGGTGATCATCCCGCTGCTGGCGATCCCGCTGATTGTCATTCCCGGCATTCTGATCCAGTGGCCGATGGCGAAACTGGCGAAAGAAGGCATGCGCGAAAGTGCGCTGCGCAACGCGGTGCTGGTGGAAACCATCGAAGGCATCGAAGACATCAAAGCCTTGCAGGCCGAAGCCTATTTTCAGCGTCAGTGGGAACAGACCCATGAAGTGAGCGCGGCGGTCGGCATGAAGCAACGGGTGTGGGGCGCACGGCTGACCGGCTGGGCTTCCACCGTGCAGCAACTGACTTACGGCGGCATGCTGGTGTTCGGCGTGTATCTGGTGCTCAGCGGCGATATCACGACCGGTACGCTGGTGGCGAGCAGCATGTTGTCCTCGCGCACCATCGCACCGCTGATGCAGCTGACCATGGTGTTCTCCCGCTGGCAGCACGCCAAAAGCGCCATGCACGGGCTGGATGAACTGCTGAAAAAACCGGTGGATCGCCCGGCGGATGCCGAGCTGTCGCACTGCCCGACGCTCAGCGGTCACTTCAACGTGCGCAATCTGCAATACACCTACGACAAAGAAAATGCGCCGAACGTGCTCGGCATCGGCCAGCTGGAGATCAAGCCGGGCGAGCGGGTGGCGATCCTCGGCAAAGTCGGCGCGGGGAAATCCACGCTGCTGAAGCTGCTCTCCGGCCAGGCCAGCCCGTCGCAGGGCAAAATACTCATCGACGGCGTAGACATGAGCAAAGTCGAACCGGCAGATATCCGCCGTCAGCTCGGCTACCTGTCGCAGGACTCGCGGCTGTTCTTCGGCACGCTGCGTCAGAACCTGATGCTGGGGTATCCGCATGCCACCGATCAGGAGATGTTGCAGGCGCTGCGCATCAGCGGTGCGTTGTCGATGGTGCAGGCCGACGCCTCCAGCCTCGATAAAATCATTAATGAAGGCGGGCGCGGGCTGTCCGGCGGCCAGCGGCAAATGGTGATGCTGAGCCGGATGATCCTGCGCAATCCGCAGGTGGTGCTGATGGATGAACCGACCGCCTCCATGGACGAACAGCTGGAAGAGTACGTGATCCGCCAGCTGCACACCTGGCTGGTAGGAAGGACGCTCATCGTGGTTACGCACCGTCCGGCGCTGCTCAAGCTGGTGGACAGAATCGTGGTGATGGACAACGGGCGCGTGGTGGCCGACGGGCCGCGCGATAAAATTCTGGCGACCGCCGCCGGCAATACCCCCGCACCTGCCGTTGCGGCAGCCACCGATAACCGACAAGGCGCAGCCTGAGCTGCTGAGGATCCCGCATGGCACACTTAACATTGCATGATGAACTGGAAGCCGAAGGTCGCAAAGTCTCGTGGATTATCTGGGCGTCGCTTGCCAGCCTGCTGATTTTTATCGTCTGGGCGCGCTTCGCGGTGCTGGATGAAGTGACGGTCGGCACCGGCAAAGTGACGCCGTCGAGCAAAGCGCAGCAAATTGATTCGCTCGACGGCGGGGTGATTTTGAAGCTGATGGTGCAGGAAGGATCGGTGGTGAACCGCGGGCAGTTGCTGGCGCGGCTCGACCCAACCCGTTCGCAGTCAAACTTTGGCGAGGCGGCCTCCCGCGTGCGGACACTGCGCGCCTCATCTGAACGCCTGAGCGCAGAACTGACCGGCGCGCCGCTGAAATTCAGCCCGGAAACCATGAAATCACCGGAGCTGGTGGCCCGTGAGCGGCAGCTGTATTTATCTCGCAAACAGAACCGCGATGAGACGGTCAGTAACCTTCAGCAGTCGCTGAAACTGGTGAACGACGAAATCAATATGACCCAGCCGTTGGTTTCCAAAGGCGCGGCGGGGCAGGTGGAAGTGATCCGCCTCAAGCGTCAGGCCAGCGAACTGCGCGGGAAAATCGACGATGCGACAAATCAGTACGCGGTGCGTGCCCGTGAAGAGCAGGTGAAAAACAACGCCGATCTCGATGCCGAAACGCAGGTGATGGCCGGTAAAGAAGATCAGGTCACCCGCTCCGAGCTGTATTCGCCGGTGCACGGCATCGTCAAAGATATTCAGGTGTCCACCGTTGGCGGCGTGTTACAGCCTGGCGGCAAACTGATGGAAATCGTACCGATTGAAGATCAGTTGCTGATTGAAACCCGCATCAACCCGCGTGACATCGCCTACATCCGCCCCGGTTTACCGGCAACGGTAAAAATTTCCGCCTACGATTCGTCGATTTATGGCGATCTGGAGGGCAAAGTCGAAGGCGTTTCGCCGGACACCTTGCAGGATGAAGTGAAGCGCGATCAGTATTATTACCGCGTCTATGTCCGCACCGACAAAGCCTTCCTGACCAACAAAGCAGGCCGCCAGTTCCCGATTGTGCCGGGGATGGTGGCGAACGTGGACATCAAAACCGGCCAGAAAAGCGTGCTGGATTATCTGATTAAACCATTGAATAAGGTGAAGGAATCATTGAGGGAGAGGTAAGGAGCAGGGCGCGGGCGTCGGCCCACACCGACCAGAGGGAGAATAAACCTTCTCCCTCCGGGCGCCCGCGTTTTTCAAAACAGGTGATCCGCGCGGCCAGAGGCTTTTAAAGCGTAACCTCATCTTTTCAGATCTGAATAAACTGCCATTGGCCGGGCTTGATCAATTCAAGGTGTGGAGCACGTGCAAAAGCGTTTAACGCTTCTGTATGTACGTCAGCGCCAGCGCCACGGCCAGAACCAGACCTTTGATGATATCCATCGCGTAATACGGCACCGACAGCATCACCAGCCCGTTCGACAGCACGCCTAAAATCACCGCGCCCAGCAAGGTGCCCAGTGCATTCGGCTTGCCGGAACCGGCCAGCGAGAAACCGATGTAGGCGGCGGCGACGGCGTCCATCAGGTAGCCGCCCCCGGCGTTGACCTGCGAAGAGCCGATACGTGATGCCAGCAGGATCCCGCCAGCGCCCGCCAGCACGGAGGAAATCACATAAGCGATGACGCGGTAGCGCGCGGTGCGGATCCCCGCCAGACGTGCGGCCAGCGGGTTACCGCCGATGGCGTACATGCGGCGCCCATGTTTGGTCAGCGACATAAACAGTTGTACCGCCACCGTCACCACTGCCATCACGATCACAATCACCGGCACCTGGCCGAGCAGGCTGAACACAGCAGGTACCGTGCCTTCGGCCATGTCGCCGCTGGGCAGGACCATGTTTTCGGTGATTGAACCGCCGTAGCTGTAGGTCATCGCAGCACCCTGGATCACAAACAGGCTGGCGAGGGTGGCGAGCATGTCAGGGATTTTGAGGATGACGATCAGGAAGGCGTTGAACAGGCCGACCAGCGTACACAGCGCCAGCGTGATCAGAATGGCTTCGGTGGTGCCGAAACCGTGCCAGACGAACATCGAGATCACCAGCGCATTGGCGAGGGAGGCGGTTGAACCGACCGACAAATCGAAACCGCCGACTGCCAGAGAAATCGACACGCCGATCGCAATCACCGTCACGATGGCGATGGAGCGCAGAATATTAATGATGTTGGACGGTTCGAGGAAGTTGTCCGAGGCGATGCCAAAACCGGCGATCAGCAAAACCACGGTCAGCAACATGCCCCATTTATATAAAAATTCAAACAGCTGATGACGCCACGGCTGGCGGGCGTCGGGCAGGTTTTCTTTACTCACCACGGCTTTGTTCACGCGGGTGTTCCTCCGGTTGAATAGGTTAATAAGGTTTCTTCGTCGACGTTGGCGGCATCGAGTTCGGCCACAATGCGGCCGTCCCACAACACCAGAATGCGGTCGCATAAACCGACCAGTTCGGCGAACTCACCGGAAGCATAAATGATGCCTTTTCCCTGTTGCGCCAGGCCGTCGATCAGCCTGAACACGTCCGTTTTGGCCTTGATGTCTACGCCTTTGGTCGGTTCGTCAAAGATCAACACCTGACTCTCACTGCGCAGCCATTTCCCGATCGCCACCTTTTGCTGGTTGCCACCGGAAAGCCGTGCCAGCTTTTGCATTGGCCCGGAAGCGCGAATGCCCAAGCGGCTGATAATGTCTTTTGCCCACGACAACGCGTGTTGCCGGTTGAAAATACTCCAGCGTGAGAAGCTGTCGTCGGCGGTGACGCTCAGGTTCATCGGAATATCTTCATCAATGAAAATGCCTTCCTTGCGCCGTTCTTCCGGCACCAGCGCCAGCCCCTGTTCCACGGACAGATGCGGTTCTTTCGGTTTCCAGGGTTTGCCGTTCAGTTCACCGCTTTCCACCTGACTCGGCGTCGCGCCAAACAGCGCCTTGCACAGTTCGGTTTTACCGGCACCGGCCAGCCCGGCGATCCCGAGAATTTCGCCACGATGCAGGCGCAGCGAAATATCCCGCAGTTTGTCTTTATCGTGCATGCCGTGGATATGCAGCAGCGTTTCACCGCTGTGCGGCGGGCGGCGCGGCGGATAAATATCGTCGAGCTGATGGCCGATCATTTTCTCAATAATGTGCTCATTGCTCAGGCCGTCCATGCTGTCATCACTGACCAGACGCCCGTCGCGCAGCACTGTCATGCGGTCACAGATATCGCGCAGTTCATGGATGCGGTGGGAAATAAACACAATCGCCATACCGGCGGCTTTCAGCTTGCGCACCAGCGCAAACAGCCGCGCGCTTTCCGCCTGATCGAGCGGGGCGGTGGGTTCATCAAGGATCAGGAAGCGGCATTTATGCGATAACGCCCGCGCCAGCAAAATCAGCTGTTTCTCCGCCAGCGTGCAGCTTTCGATACGCGCGCGCAGGCTGATGTTCAGCCCGAGCTGCTCAGTCAGCAACTGCGCCTGACGGTAAAGCTGCGGCCAGTTGTGCAGATGGCCCGGCTCGGAAAGGCGGTCGAGCATGATGTTTTCCGCGACATTCAGCGTCGGCACCAGCGCGACGTCCACTTCCTGTTGTACCAGATGAATGCCGTGCTCGCGGGCGTGATGCGGCAGGCGCAGGTTAACGGCTTCACCGTCAATGCTGATCTGCCCGGAATAATGGTCGTGCGTGCCGGAAAGCACGGCCATCAGTGTCGATTTACCCGCTCCGTTTGCGCCGACCAATGCATGGACGGATCCGCCTTCCAGCGTGAAATCGACCTGGCGCAGGGCGGGGAAACCCGCAAATGAAATCGAGATATTACGCATCTCGAGAATAGAGGATCTCACGCTAGGGGTGCCTTTTCAGATGTCCGGGAGGATGCTTAGACGTTTAGCCGTCCAGATGCTTTTTGATTGCAAATTTTTAACATATCGCGGGGATTAAGCAAGGGATTAAATGGGATAAGTAAGAGAGAAAAGTTCTAAACAGATGGGATTGTGGGTTGGTGCCCATTTCGGCTTTAAGGTCAAAACCTTGGGCTCGCCGCCCAAACGGGCCTTAAGGTCAAGACCTTGGGCTCGCCGCCCAAACGGGCCTTAAGGGGGGCTTATCGCCGCCCCCCTTAAGAATCCCAGGCTCTTTCACTGCGCGCTACCGCTGGCAGGCTATATTCCAGCGGCTCAGGCTATTGCCGCAAAATCCCGCCGCTGTGCGGTACCCTCCGGTCGGGTTACAACCCGCGCAAAAATACGCGCGGTTTTCCACCTCTCCCTTCGGCGTGATTTTTGAGCGCGGCCAATGGCATTTTTAAAGTCGAAACGATGTGTTTGATTCTGCTTTCCTCCTTCCACATTGCAGTGGGAGGAGAAAAACATTTGTTTTACATAGCCTTTGGCCGCGCTCAAAACGACGTCGAATGAACGGTGAGAAACCGCGAGGGTGTTTTTCCGAGCGGGTCCGAACCTGAAATGAGAGGACCGCGCAGCGGCGGCGTTTGCGGCAATAGCCGGAGTTTCTGAAACATAGCCAGCGCGCGGATCACGTGTTTTAAAAAACGCGGGAGTCCAGAGGGAGAAGGTTTATTCTCCCTCTGGTCGGTGTGGGCCGACGCCCACGACCTTGAATTGGTTTTAAGCGTAAGAACCATAACCCGATGCCCACGACCTTGAATTGGTTTTAGCGCTTTCCAAAGCGGAATCAGGCCGCCGCCTCATCCCTCTCTGCGGTTTCCTGCGCTTTCAGCCAGGCGATTTCCTCGCCCCAGATCTCCGGTTCCACCGTTTCAAGGATCATCGGGATGCCGTCGAAACGCGGGTCGCGCATGATCCAGCCGAACACCGTTTTGCCGATGTTGCCTTCGCCCAGGCTGTGATGGCGGTCAACGCGGCTGTTGAATTCACTTTTGGCATCGTTGAGGTGCATGCCGCGCAGGTACTCAAATCCGACCACATCGCTGAAATGTTTAAAGGTGTTTTCACACGCTTCCACGGTGCGCAGATCGTAACCCGCCGCGAAGGCGTGGCAGGTGTCGATGCAGACGCCAACGCGGTTTTTGTCTTCCACGCCTTCAATGATTTTTGCCAGATGCTCAAAGCGAAAGCCCAGATTGCTGCCCTGACCGGCGGTGTTTTCGATGACCGCCGTGACGCCCTCAGTCTGCGACAGCGCAATGTTCAGCGACTCGGAAATGCGTTCGAGGCATTTGTCTTCGTCGATTTGCATCAGGTGGCTGCCCGGATGGAAGTTCAGCAGCGACAGCCCCAGCTGTTCACAACGTTGCAGTTCGTCGAGGAACGCCTCGCGGGATTTCTCCAGCGCGTCGGTCACCGGATGGCCGAGATTAATCAGATAACTGTCGTGCGGCAAAATCTGATTGCTCTGGTAACCGTATTTCTGACAGGCCGCTTTGAATTTTTCGATCACGTCTTCCGGCAAAGGTGCGGCTTTCCACTGACGCTGATTCTTGGTGAAAAGCGCAAAAGCCGTGGCTTCCAGCTCGTGCGCCCTCAGTACGGCCTGATCAACACCGCCCGCCGCACTTACGTGTGCTCCCACAAACTTCATTTTTGCTCCTCAGTTATTCATCGCGTTAATGAAAGGATGATAGCGCCTTGGCGAAGGAGGCGCAGCACTGAAGTGTAAAAGCCGTCACATCTGCGCAAAAAGATGATGCACCAGCTGGTTAATGCCCGCGCCACCAACAATCAGCCAGATGAACAGTATCGCGGCCAGCAGCATCGGTTTCAGCCCCGCCTGACGCAGTGCGCTCAGGTGCGTGGTCAGACCGAGTGCCGCCATCGCCATGGCCAGTAAAACCGTGTCGAGCGTAATCAGTGCCGGGATCCAGCTGTGCGGCAATATATCCAGTGAGTTAAACGCCGCCACCAGAATAAACAGCAGCGCGAACCACGGAATGGTGATGTTACGCATGCCAGGGTTCTGGCCGCCTTGTTGCACCGCACTGCGGGATTTCCAGCCGGAGAGCAGCAGCAGGAAAGGGGCCAGCATCATCACGCGGATCATTTTGGCGATCACGGCGGCGTTTTCAGCTTCCGGGCTGACGCCCTGACCGGCGGCGACCACCTGTGCCACTTCATGCACCGTTGAACCGGTGTAAATACCGAACTGCGATGCCGTGACATTCAGCCAGTGATAGTGCGCGTTAAGCTGCCACAACCACGGATACAGAAAGATAGCCGCGGTGCCGAAAATGACCACGGTGGCGACGGCGACCGTCACTTTTTCCGCTTTGGCGTTCAGCACCGGCTCCGTCGCCATCACGGCGGCGGCACCACAAATACTGCTGCCCGCGCCGATCAACATCGACGTATCGCGGTCTAATTTAAATACCCGCTGTCCCAGCCAGCAGGCGAGGGCAAAGGTGGAGCACAGCATCAGGGCGTCGATCACAATCCCGGTCGCCCCGACGTCGGCGATTTGCGCGAAGGTCAGCCGCAGGCCGTAGAGGATGATGCCGAGGCGCAGCAGGCGCTGTTTCGCCAGCGTCACCCCCTCTTCACACCAGGGTTTCGCCGCCGGGTACAGCGTATTGCCAATCACCATGCCAATGACAATCGCCAGGGTCAGCGCGCTCAGGCCAAGATGGCTCAGGGCGGGGAAATCGCTCAGCCAGACCGACAGGGCGGTGATAGCGCCGGTCAGCGCCAGGCCGGGTAACAGGCGGTTAAGCCGGGTGTGTTTCTCAATGCCGGGCTTCGGGAAATGGGGGGTAAGCGTCTGGATTTTGTTCATCGTCCTTTCCTCGTTGAGGCGTGATGAGACAAGGCTACGCCGCCCTTATATAAAAATGAAATTGATTATAACTTTATAACCTATCGCTAAAACTGGTATAAGAAAGGCAGACGAACAGGGCGGGCTGACCGACGGTCTATACTGAATAAAGCAAGCGCGTTGTCAGGCGCGTGAGAAGAGCGGGACATTTATGCACATTACATTGCGACAACTTGAAGTGTTTGCCGAGGTGCTGAAAAGCGGCTCGACCACACAGGCATCGGTTGTGCTTTCACTTTCACAATCTGCCGTCAGCGCCTCGCTGGCCGATATCGAAAACCAGCTGGGCGTACAGTTATTTGACCGCGTCGGTAAGCGACTGGTGATTAACGAACATGGCCGCCTGCTCTATCCGAAGGCGCTGGCGTTGCTGGAACAGGCGGGCGAAATCGAGCGCCTGTTCAACCATGACAACGGGTCATTGCGCATCGGGGCCAGCAGCACCATCGGTAACTACATGCTGCCGGCGATGCTGGCGGAATATCGTCTGGACTTCCCGGCGACGCCGCTCGAACTCAACGTCGGCAATACCAATGATGTGATCAACGCCGTGGCGGATTTCCGTGTCGATCTGGGGCTTATCGAAGGCCCGTGCCAGATGCCGGAACTGATCACCCAGCCGTGGCTGGACGATGAACTGGTGGTGTTTGTTGCGCCGGAGAATCCGCTGGCAACGCATCCGGTGACGCTGGATGCGCTGGCGCGTGAGCCGTGGATTTTACGTGAACGCGGTTCCGGTACGCGTGAAGTGCTGGATCACCTGCTGCTGCCGCAACTGCCGGATTTTAATCTGGTGATGGAACTGGGCAATTCCGAAGCGATCAAACATGCCGTGCGCCACGGTATCGGCATCAGCTGCCTCTCGCGGCGGGTGATTGCAGAGCAACTCAGCAGCGGGACGCTGGTGGAAATTCCGCTGCCGGTCGGGCCGTTGGTGCGCAAACTTTACCTGATCCACCACCGGCAGAAGCATATTTCCAGCGCGTTATCGCGGTTTTTAACGTATTGCCGGGAATCGCAATAACGGTCTTTCGCTAATGATCTGCGGCCTGTTATGAAGGTGTCTTATAACAGGTCGTTCCTGCTATTCAGAGCAGCAGGTTTTGCTACAATCCGCGCTTAAATTTTATAATGACGAGCGGATATAGGGAAAAAATGGCTCAACAACCTACAAAAACTACGCAGGTAGCACCTACACTGCGTCGCGAGCTGAAGGCACGTCACTTAACGATGATCGCCATTGGCGGCTCGATTGGTACAGGGTTATTCGTTGCCTCCGGCGCGACGGTTTCGCAGGCAGGCCCGGGCGGCGCACTGCTCTCCTACGCGTTAATCGGCATCATGGTGTACTTCCTGATGACCAGCCTCGGCGAGCTGGCGGCGTTTATGCCCGTCTCAGGCTCATTCTCCACCTACGGCTCCCGCTATGTAGAAGAAGGGTTCGGTTTCGCACTGGGCTGGAACTACTGGTACAACTGGGCGGTGACCATCGCCGTAGACCTCGTGGCCTCGCAGCTGGTGATGAACTACTGGTTCCCGGACACGCCGGGCTGGATCTGGAGCGCCTTGTTCCTCAGCCTGATCTTCCTGCTGAACTACATCTCGGTGCGCGGTTTCGGTGAAGCCGAATACTGGTTCTCGCTGATCAAAGTGGTCACGGTCATCATCTTTATCGCCGTCGGCGTGTTGATGATCACCGGTATCATGCGTGGTGGCGAAACGGCGGGCTGGCACAACTGGGCCATCGGCGATGCGCCGTTTGCCGGTGGATTTGCCTCGATGATAGGCGTGGCGATGATCGTCGGTTTCTCCTTCCAGGGAACTGAGCTTATCGGCGTGGCGGCGGGCGAGTCTGAAAATCCTGCCAAGAATATTCCACGCGCGGTTCGTCAGGTCTTCTGGCGCATTCTGCTGTTCTATATTCTGGCGATTCTGGTGATCAGCCTGATCATTCCTTACACCGACCCGAATCTGCTGCGCAATGAAGTGGGCGATATTTCCGTCAGCCCGTTCACGCTGGTATTCCGTAATGCCGGTCTGCTGTCGGCAGCGGCGGTGATGAACGCCGTGATCCTGACCGCCGTGCTCTCCGCCGGTAACTCAGGCATGTATGCGTCAACCCGTATGCTGTTCACGCTGGCCAGCGAAGGCAAAGCGCCGCGCATATTTGCTAAATTGTCCAAAGGCGGCGTGCCGCGCAACGCGCTGTATGCCACCACCATCGTGGCCGCGTTGTGCTTCCTCAGCTCGATGTTTGGTAATCAGACCGTTTACCTGTGGCTGCTGAATACCTCGGGGATGACCGGCTTTATTGCCTGGCTGGGTATCGCCATCAGCCATTATCGTTTCCGTCGGGGTTATGTGTCGCAGGGACGTGATCTGAAAGATCTGCCGTATCTCTCCGGCTTCTTCCCGTTCGGACCGGTATTCGCCTTTGTGTTGTGTCTGATTATTACTCTCGGCCAGAACTATCAGGCATTCCTGAAAGACACCATCGACTGGTACGGCGTTGCCGCCACCTACATCGGGCTGCCGCTGTTCCTCATCATCTGGTTGGGTTATAAGCTGACTAAAGGCACCAAAGTGGTGAAATACAGCGAGATGGAATTCCCGAAATACGTCGAGCCACCGCGCAAAGACGCGAAGTGATATTCACCTCTTTCCTGCGGTGATTGAAGCGGAGCTCAGGCTCCGCTTTTTTTATGCCGCTTAACGCGCCCCCCTCGCCACATCACGTAATGCTTTGTTACCTCAGCATTGTTTCGTTTCGCAGCAACTATAGGTAGGCTTGATAGGTTGTGTAAACTGCATTGATAATCGTTATCATTTCTTTTATTGTTAGCGCCTCTTCAGGGAAACGTAAAGGAATCGGAAGAAGATGAATTATCAGCAGAAATGGGTGAGTGCCCGCGTTGCAGGCGGTCTTTTTGCACTGGCGATGGGTGTCATGAGCACAGGCGCACAGGCGGTCACCGTGACCGATATTGCCGGGCGAACCGTCACCGTGCCGGATGATGTTCAGCGCGTGGTTCTCGGAGAAGGGCGGTTGTTCTTTGCCGTTTCTCTGCTGGAAGGCCAGAAGCCTTTCGACCGCATTGTCGGCTGGCAGGGAGATTTCCGTAAGCTGGATCCGCAAACCTATGCCACCTATCAGGCTAAATTCCCGCAAATCGACAACATCCCGCTGATTGGTAACACCAGCGCCGACAGCATCAGCCCGGAAAAAGTGCTGACGCTGAATCCGCAGGTGGCGATCTTTGGTTTGTCGGGGCATGGTCCGGGCAAAGAAAGCGCACTGGTCACTCAGTTACAGAAAGCCGGTGTGCCGGTGGTCTTTGTTGATTTTCGCACCTCACCGCTGAAAAATACCCTGCCGAGCATGGAATTGCTGGGCAAAGTGCTGAACCGCGAAAAGCAGGCGCAGGACTACATCAGGTTCTATCAGGACAACATCAAACGCGTTACCGACATCACCCAACACATCCCTGAACAGGACAAACCGAAAGTCTTCATCGAACTGCGTGCGTCTACCGCCGATGAATGCTGCCGGTCTGCCGGAAAGGGCAATATGGGTGATTTTATCGATCAGGCGGGTGGCGTAAACATTTCCAAACCGTTGCTGCCGGGGCCGCTGGGGCTGGTGAATCTGGAAAAAGTGATCGCCTCACAGCCTGATGTGTATCTGATAAGCGGCGGCGGCAAACCGGCCAAAGCAGGCGATCCGGCACCGACCGGTCTGGTGCTCGGTGCGCAGACCACGCCGGAGCAGGCGCGCGCCAGCATGGTACCGCTGTTGCAGCGTAAAGGCATCAGCACGCTGAAAGCCGTGGAAGAAGGGCGCAGTTTCGGCATCTGGCACAACTATTACAATTCGCCGTATAACGTGCTGGCGGTACAGGTATTTGCCAAAGCCTTCTACCCGCAGAAATTTGCGGATCTCGATCCGCAGCAGACGCAGAATCAGCTTTATAAGCAGTTCCTCGCCGTTGAGCCAACGGGGACCTACTGGACGGATGCAGTTAAACCGGAAAGCGGGAAGTAAGTTATCCTGCTGTAAGTTTTTACGTTAATGAGATTGAAGCGAAACATGAGTGCAACTACCGAACCCGCGCTGACGGCAGAGAACACAGCCGGGCACAGCGTCATGGGGCAATACCAAAATATTGTACGCCGCCGTTTGTTGATTATGCTGATCCTGGTGTTGGCGATCCTCGTCTCACTGGTGATTGATTTCATTATGGGGCCTTCGGGGTTGTCACTCTCCACGCTGTGGAAAACGCTGTTTGATGCGGCCGCGGCCGATCCCGGTACACGGGTGATCGTCTGGGATATCCGCCTGCCGTATGCGCTGATGGCGATCGCCGTCGGTATGTCCCTTGGCCTTGCCGGGGCGGAAATGCAGACCATCCTTAATAACCCGCTGGCAAGCCCGTTTACGCTCGGCGTGTCGTCTGCGGCGGCCTTCGGTGCCGCGCTGGCGATTGTGCTGGGCATCGGTATTCCGGGGGTGCCGGATCAGTGGTTTATCTCCGCCAACGCTTTCATTTTTGCCCTGCTGGCTGCGCTGATGCTTGACGGCATCACCCGCTGGACGCGCGTCGCCAGCTCCGGCGTGGTGCTGTTCGGTATCGCGCTGGTCTTTACCTTTAACGCACTGGTGTCGCTGATGCAGTTCATTGCGACCGAAGACACCTTACAGGGGCTGGTTTTCTGGACGATGGGCAGCCTGGCGCGGGCATCCTGGGTGAAACTCGGCGTGATGATGTTTGCGTTTCTGATCCTGCTGCCGTGGTCAATGATGAGTGCGTGGAAGCTGACGGCGCTGCGTCTGGGTGAAGACCGTGCGGTCAGTTTTGGTATCGACGTGCGCCGTCTGCGCCTCGGCACCCTGCTGCGTATCAGCATCCTTTCTGCGCTGGCGGTGGCGTTTGTCGGCCCGATTGGCTTTATCGGTCTGGTTGCGCCGCACATTGCCCGTCTTATGTTTGGTGAAGATCACCGCTTCTACCTGCCGGCCAGTGCGCTGATCGGTGCGCTGGTGCTGTCGATGGCGTCGGTTGCCTCGAAAAATCTGGTGCCGGGCGTGATCATTCCTGTGGGTATCGTGACCTCGCTGGTCGGCGTGCCGTTCTTCCTGAGTATTATTCTTCGTCACCGGGGGAACGTCTGATGTCTGCCATGCTGGAAACGCGTCCTGAAGAATTTCTCAATGCCGCCACGCAGGGGCTGCAAATCCGCGATTTTAACGCGGGGTATCCGAAGCGCCCGGTGATCCGCCATCTCAACGTGCCGATGCTGCCGCGTGGGAAAATTACCGTGTTGCTCGGGCCAAACGGCAGCGGGAAATCCACCCTGCTGCGCTCGCTGGCCGGGCTGAACCGGGCGGAAGGGCAACTGATGCTCGACGGCCACGATCTGATGCCGATGCCGTTTGCGCGCCGTGCCGAGCAGGTGGTCTATCTGCCGCAAACCCTGCCTGCCGGTGTGCATCTGCATGTGCTCGAGTCGATTATCGTGGCGCAGCGCGCGTCCGGCGGCAAAAGCAAAGTGACCGATGGCACTGATAAGGTGATGACGCTGCTGCGTCAGCTGGGCATCGAACATCTGGCGCTCAGCTATCTCGATCAGCTTTCCGGTGGTCAGAAACAGCTGGTGGGTCTGGCGCAGTCACTGATTCGTCAGCCCTCTTTGTTACTGCTCGACGAACCGCTCAGCGCGCTCGACCTTAATTATCAGTTCCACGTTATGGATCTGGTGCGTAAGGAAACGCAAAAACGCAATATTGTGACCGTGGTGGTGGTGCATGACATCAACATCGCGCTGCGCCACGGCGATCGTGTGCTGATGCTCAAAGACGGGCATCTGATCGCCGATGGTGAACCCGAAGCGGTGATCACCGCTGACAGTCTGGCGCGCGTTTACGGCGTGCGCGGACGTATTGAACGCTGCTCGCAGGGAACGCCGCAAATCCTCATCGACGGACTGGTTGGCGACCCCTCGATTTAAATACATGACGTAGTAAAAACGGACGCAGCCAACGTAGCGGCGTCCGCCTTTCACATTGTGAGCCTGAAACATAAAAGAAAATCCTGATAAACCGGGCGATTCCGTTCGCACTTTTTTTGACGGTTTGATGGAAAAAAATACAACGTCCCGCAGTGCCGGGGTTGTTTTATCCTCATGGAGAGAAGAAATGGTTAAGGTTAAATTTACACCGGCACTGAAAGCCGGGTTATTCGCACAGCTGTTTGCCGCCGCGTTTCCGGTGATGGCAGAAGAGACGACCGACGTAAAAGAACGGGAAGACCAGATGGTGGTGACCGCCTCCGCCGTCGAGCAAAACCTCAAAGACGCCCCCGCAAGTATCAGCGTGATCACCCGCGAAGACCTGCAAAAGAAACCGGTTCAAAACCTCAAAGACGTGCTGAAAGACGTACCGGGCGTGCAGATCACTAACGAAAGTGACAACCGTCAGGGCGTCAGCATCCGTGGTCTGAGCAGCGGTTATACCCTGATTCTGGTGGACGGCAAACGCGTGAACTCCCGCAACGCCGTCTTCCGTCATAACGATTTCGATTTGAGCTGGATCCCCGCTGAATCCATCGAGCGTATCGAAGTGGTGCGTGGCCCGATGTCCTCGCTTTACGGCTCCGACGCGCTGGGCGGCGTGGTCAACATCATCACCCGTAAAGTCGGCAAAGCCTGGCACGGGACGCTGAGCGCCGATACCACCGTGCAGGAACATCGCGATCGCGGCGACAGCGGCAACGGCAACTTCTTCGCCAGCGGCCCGCTTGTTGATGACCTGCTAGGGGTGAAAGTTTACGGTGCGCTGGGTAAACGTGAAAAAGATCAGGCCAGCTCCTCCAGCGGCAGCACCGGCCAGCCGCGCATTGAGGGCTATACCTCGCGCAACGCCAACGTCGAGTTCTCCCTGACCCCGGACAAAGATCAGGACATCACCTTCGGTTACGGCCTCGATCGTCAGGATCGCGATTCCGACACGCTGGATAAGAACCGCATCGAACGTGAAAACTACTCGCTCGGCCACAATGGCCGCTGGGGGCTGGCGAATACCGAACTGCGTTTCTACGGCGAAAACATTGAGAATAAAAACGCCGAAACCATTACCTCGAAAAACAACTCTCTCGACGGCAAAGTCGTGATCCCGCTGGGCGATTACAACCAGTTGCTGACTTTCGGCGGTGAATATCGCAACGACAAACTCGAAGACGGCGTGAACATGCAAAACGGCGGCAGCACGCAGGCCAATCAATATGCGCTGTTCCTCGAGGACGAGTGGCGTATTTTTGAAAACCTGGCGCTGACCGGCGGCGTGCGCATGGATGATCACCAGAACTACGGCGTCAACTGGAGCCCGCGTGCGTATCTGGTCTACAACGCCACCGACACCGTGACGGTGAAAGGCGGCTGGGCATCGGCCTTTAAAGCGCCTTCGTTGCTGCAACTCAGCCCGGATTGGCAAAGTGCGTCCTGCCGTGGCAGCTGCAATGTGGTGGGCAGCAAAGATCTGAAAGCAGAAACCAGCGAAAGCGTCGAATTCGGTCTGTATTACGCCGGTGAAGAAGGGTGGCTGGAAGATGTGAATGCCAGCGCGACGGTGTTCCAGAACGACATCGACGACATGATCACGGTTATCCGCACCGCGAACCGCAATCTGGCACAGACGTATCAGAACTTCGTCGGCTTCGACGCCAGCGGTAACCCGATTTTCCGCTACTACAACGTCAATAAAGCGCGCATCCGTGGCCTGGAAACGGAGCTTAGCCTACCGGTCACTGACGTGCTGAACCTGAAGCTGAACTACACCTATAACGACGCCCGTGATCTGAGCAACGGCGGCAACAAACCGTTGTCCGAGTTACCGTTCCACACGTCGAATGCGACGCTGGACTGGAAACCGCTGGAGGACTGGAGCTTCTATATTTCCGCCAACTATAAAGGCAAAAGCCGCACCGTCACCGACGGAAACGCCACGCCGGGCGGATATACCGTCTGGAACACCGGCGGTTCCTATCAGGTCAATAAAGCCGTGAAACTGCGCGCAGGTGTGCTGAACCTCGGGGATAAAGATTTGAACCGCGATGATTACAGCTATAACGAAGACGGAAGAAGGTATTTTGCGGCGGTTGACTACAGTTTCTGACCGACGGTGCTGAGAGGGTGAGTCGGGGCGACTGACCCGCGCAGCCGACATGCAGGAGAGTGCCACGAGAGGGAAGAGGTTCCCTCTCGTGCCGGTCAGGGTACAGAAAGCCGCGACATCACAGCCATTGAGTCGCTGAAAATTTCACCGCTTTCTGCCCGCTGTTACTTACCGTTCCACGCTTTCAAATTCTGATCACGCACGGACAGTTTCTGCTCCGGCGTTAACTTGTTGTAATCCTTCGCCAGACCACTTTCCCAGTCGCCGTACAGCGGGTTTGGCAGCACGATGTATTGGGTGCCGAACTGCTGATGGTTCTGATTCACAAAAGCGCGGCGCTGTTCGTTGCCTTTATGGTAGGTCGCGGCACCGAAATCGTTCAGGTTGTCACCGACGAACAAGACGATGTGGTAACCCGCAGCTTTAATGGAATCGAAACGCACCTGTTTGTTTGAGGTGTCGGAGCTCAGCAACATGGTTTTATCATTCGCGCCGGAGAAGCCCAGACGGTTCATGTTGTCCAGCGTGGCAGCGTATTCGCTGGTTTTACGGTTGGAGACATAGAACATCGTGCCGCCGTGCGAATTGACGTAATTAGCAAATTCCACTGCGCCCGGAATGGCGGTCGCCTGACGTGCGGCGGTCCACTGTGACCAGGTTTTGCTGTCGAATGGCTTGTTCGCTTTGACCTGCCACGCGCTGTAAGCGCTGTTATCGAGCATGGTTTCATCCAGATCCACCACCACGGCTTTCTTCTGACCCGCCAGCGGCTGCGCCTGATCAAAGGCCATTTTAGCCGCGTTGAATGCCTGATAGGTCAGTGCCTGATATTCACCGGATTGCTGGAACCAGTTCAGCGCCATCACGGACTGATCGTTCAGCGTTTGCTGGGCATCGTTCTTTTGCTGCGCACAGCCGCTCAGGGCCAGCATAATCAATGCACTGGTGGTACAAAGCGAAACTTTATTCATTGGGTATCCCTGTTTTTGTTAAGAGAAGTTCTCATTCGTAAAATTCCCTGAAACTTTAGCAGATTCAGCGGGCTGCGAAAGAGGAAAAGGCAAATTACGCGAGATGGCACGAAAAAGGACAAAAACAAAAAAGGCCGGAGGGTGAGTCCGGCCGAAAAAAATCAAGACAGAGAATAATAACAATGAGGTGGTATTTGACTTAAATCAGAACTGATAAACCAGGCCAACGGCAGTAACGTCGTCGTTATTCAGACCCAGTTTATTGTCGTCATCCAGCTGGTTGATTTTATAATCAACATAGGCTGACATATTTTTGTTGAAATAATAGGTGGCGCCCACGTCGAAATATTTAACCAGGTCAACGTCGCCGATGCCTTCAATATCTTTCCCTTTGGTCTGCACATAACCCAGAGAAGGGCGCAGGCCGAAGTCGAACTGATATTGCGCGACCGCTTCAACAGTTTGTGTTTTATTGGCAAAGCCGCTGCCAGCCGGTGCGCTTGCAATACCTGCCGGAACGGTAATGGCAATCATATTACGGGTTTCAGCATACATCGCTGCTAAATAAACCCCGTTAGCGTCATATTTCATGCCGCCGGTCCATGCGTCAGCTTTATCACCTTTGCCGTAAGCGGAGGTGCTCTGGCCGATGGTGCGGTCAGAAGACGCGTAGGCACCGCCAACGCTCACGCCGGTGTCACCCAGTGCGTAAGTGGTAGAAAGTGCATAACCGTCGCCGTTTGCTGTGCTGCTGCTGCGACCGTCGTTTTCGTTTTTGCCCTGGTACTGTAACGCCACGTTCAGGCCATCCACCAGACCGAAGAAGCCGCGGTTACGGTAGGTCGCCACGCCGTTGGTACGGCCCGTCATGAAGCGGTCTGCTTTGGTGTAACCATCGCCACCGAACTCAGGGAACATATCGGTCCAGGCTTCGACGTCGTACAGTGCGCCGTAGTTACGACCGTAGTCGAATGAACCGTACTGACCAAATTTCAGACCGGCAAAGCCCAGACGGGTTTTGGTGCCGGTGGTGCTTGGGGATTTGCTGTCGGATTCGGCGTGGTTAGCCTGAACGTTATATTCCCACTGACCGTAACCGGTGATCAGATCGTTAATTTGTGTCTGACCTTTAAAACCGAAACGCACATAACTCTGGTCGCCGTCATTGCCGGGAGCATCAGAGAAATAATGCAGACCTTTTACTTTACCGTACAGGTCAAGTTTGTTGCCGTCTTTATTATAAACTTCTGCTGCGTGCGCGCCTGATGCAATCAATAAACCAGGAATTAAAAGTGCCAGAATATTACGTTTCATGAATTTTTACCCTGCATTCTTTATTAAAAGCTTTGGTTGGAAAGCTTTATATGAAGTCTTGTGGAAAGACGCTATTCATCATTTTTGCTATGCATTCCGTGTGTGCTCGGAATTTTCTCAGCGAGGGTTTTTTACCTTAGATATGTGATCAATTTATGACAATTGAAAATGAACTTTTACTTTATTTAATAAATGACTGACGTAAATTTGTGCAGTCACCCTGATTTCGGGCTGCGCCATCAGCCGGTCTGTGGGACAATAGCCGCCACACTTCGGTCCTGACCCCCAACAAAAAGAGATGCATGGCGCTTTCCCCCGCAGTAAAAAATCAGATCAGCCAGTGGTACAAAGCCCTGCAAGAGCAAATCCCGGATTTCATTCCCCGCGCTCCGCAACGTCAGATGATTGCAGAGGTGGCGAAGGCGTTCTCGGGTGACTCAGCGCGGCATCTGGCCATTGAGGCGCCGACCGGCGTCGGGAAAACGCTGTCCTATCTCATCCCCGGTATTGCCGTCAGCCGCGAAGAAGAAAAACCGCTGATTGTCAGCACGGCCAACGTCGCGTTGCAGGATCAGATTTACAGCAAAGATTTACCGCTGCTGAAAAAAATTATTCCTGACCTCAAATTTACCGGCGCATTTGGCCGCGGGCGTTATGTGTGCCCGCGCAATCTGGCGGCGATGAGCAACGAAAACGCGCAGGGCGATCTCGGGTTATTTCTGGGTGACGAACTGGCGCCCTCCAGCGGCGAAGAGCAGAAACTGGCGAAAACGCTGGAAACCGCGCTCTCGCGCTATGAGTGGGACGGACTGCGCGACCACTACAAGAAAACCATCGACGATCCTTTGTGGATCAAAATCAGCACCGATAAAGCCAACTGCCTGAGCCGTAACTGCCATTATTTTCGCGAATGCCCGTATTTCGTGGCGCGCAAAGAGATTGAAAGTGCGGATGTGGTGGTCACCAACCACGCTTTAGTGATGGCCGCGCTGGAGTCGGAATCGGTGCTGCCACCGGCGAAAGATCTGCTGCTGGTGCTCGATGAAGGGCATCACCTGCCGGAAGTGGCGCGCGATGCGCTGGAAGTTGATGCTGAAATCACGGCCATGTGGAACAGCCTGCAACTGGACAATTTTGTGCGCCAGATTGAGCAATGTCTGTCGCTGTTTACGCCGAAAAATCCTCCGCCGCTGACCAACGCCGAGCGCCTGCACAATCACTGCGCCGAGATGCGCGAGCTGCTGCTACTTATCGAACAATCGGTCAGTCAGTATCTGCCGCCGGACACCCCGGAAGCGGAGCACCGTTTTGAACTCGGCGCCTTGCCGCCGGAACTGACCGAACAGTGCAGTCGCCTGTTTAAACTGACCGACGGGCTTCGCAGTCTGGCGGAATACATGGTCAACGATCTCAGTGAGAAGACCGGCAAGCACGACATTATGCGTCTGCACCGCGCGATCCTGCACATGAGCCGGATGCAAAGTTATCTGGAAACCATGAGCAAGCTGTGGCGGCTGGCGGCGCTGGATAAAGCCTCGAACGCGCCGATCAGCAAATGGGTGACGCGGACGTATTTCGATAACCAGACGCATCTGGTGTTCCACTGCGCGGGGATCCGCGTGAGCGATCAGCTGGAAAAAATGCTGTGGCGCAAAGTGCCGCACGTCGTAATCACCTCCGCCACGCTGCGTTCGCTGAACAGTTTCTCCCGTTTGCAGGAGATGAGCGGCCTGAGCGAAAAAGCCGGTGACCGCTTTGTCAGCCTGGATTCGCCGTTTAACCACGTTTCGCAGGGCAAACTGGTGATCCCGCAGATGACCCTCGAGCCGCTGATGGCGAACGAAGCGGCGCATTTGCAGGAGATGGCCGATTTTTTCCGCAGCGAACTGGCGAAAGGGCAACACACCGGCCAGCTGGTGCTGTTCGCCAGCAACCGCGCGATGCAACAGTTTGTCTCGCTGCTGCCGGATTTGCGTCTGATGCTGCTGGTGCAGGGCGATCAGCCGCGCTACCGGCTGGTGGAAGAGCACCGTAAACGTGTTTCAGCGGGCACCACCAGCGTGCTGATTGGTCTGCAATCGTTCGCCGAAGGGCTGGATCTGAAAGGTGAGCTGCTGACGCAGGTGCATATCCATAAAATTGCGTTTCCGCCGGTCGACAGCCCGGTGATCCTCACCGAAGGCGAATGGCTGAAAACGCTTAAGCGCTATCCGTTCGAAGTGCAAAGCCTGCCGAGCGCGTCGTTTAACCTGATCCAACAGGTTGGACGGCTTATCCGCAGCCATGAATGCACCGGCGAAATCGTCATTTATGACCAGCGTTTGCTGACCAAAAGTTACGGTGCGCGCCTGCTGGCGGCGTTGCCGGTGTTCCCGATTGAACACCGCGAAATGCCTGCGCCCGGATCAGTGAAACGTCCTGATATTCTGAAAACGGCAAAGAAAGATCCGGTTCGCCGCCGCACCCGCCGGCGATAATTATTCCTGAAGAAAAGTCATTACACCGAGAAGGTAACGCTACGATGGATTACACCAAACTCATTAAAGAAGTGGGGCGCGGAAAAAATCACGCCCGCGATCTGGACCGTGAGCAGTCGCTTGCGCTTTACCGCGAGATCCTGGCCGGTGATGTGCCGGATTTACAGCTCGGCGCGCTGCTGATTGCGTTTCGTATTAAAGGCGAAGCGGAAGAGGAGATGCTCGGCTTTTATCAGGCTATGGAAGAGCGCGTGATGCGCCTTCAGGCGCCCGCTGATCGCCCTCTGCCGGTGGTGATCCCAACCTATAACGGCGCGCGCAAACAGGCGAATCTCACGCCGTTGCTGGCGATGTTACTCAGCCGTCTTGGTTTGCCTGTGGTAGTGCACGGCGTTGATGAAGATCCGACCCGCATCACCAGCGCTGAGATTTTCCGTTCGCTGGGCATTGAGGCGGCACACACCCAGGCGCAGGCACAGCAGCAGCTCGACGCCGGTTCCGCTCCGGTGTTCATCCCGGTTTCAGTGCTGTGCCCGCCCATCGACAAACAGCTTTCACTGCGCTGGCAGATGGGCGTGCGTAACAGCAGCCACACGCTGGCGAAGCTAATTACGCCTTTCAACGGGCAGGATGCGTTGCGCTTATCGAGCGTTTCACACCCGGAATATATCCAGCGCGTCTCTTCCTTCTTCCGCCAGATCGACGGGCGCGCCTTGCTGACCCAGGGCACGGAAGGCGAAGTCTATGCCAATCCGCAGCGGTTCCCGCAGACCCACTTTATCGCCGGGGGTGAGCTGAGTGTTCTGGCAGAAAAAGAAGAGATTTTTGCCGCGGATCTGCCCGCGTCCAAAGACGTCGACACTACCGTGAACTACATTCAGCAATGTCTGAAGGGCGAACGCGCTATCCCGCAGGCACTCCTCACCCAAATGGCATGTTGTCTGGTGGCCGCAGGGGTGTGTGCCGATATGCCCGAAGCCAGAATGATTGTGGAACAGGTGTTTTAACGCCCTTCCCAGTGAAGGGGGGGATTAAGCGCAAAATCAGGCGTTAAAGCCTGCCTGAACATTCATTTCGTCTTTTATCCCCCGTCCCGGCCTCCCTCTTCGCAGGGGAGGCATTAAAAAAACACCCCCGCATCACGCTGTAAATCCTGCGTTTATATTCATCTCAGCGCCACAAAACCCCTCTTACCCTGTTCAATAGTGTGGTTAAAGGCTAAAATAGAGGAACTACGAAATCTATTTCATGATTTTATTGGTTTTTTTATAAACTTTTATGGAGATTTAACAATGGAAACTTTACCGGCTTGCCCGACGTGTCACTCTGAATTCACCTGGCAGGACGGTGAAATGCTCAATTGCCCTGAATGTGGACATGTGTGGTCCATGAGCGCTGATGCAGCCGGGGAAGATGACGTCCTGAAAGTGATCGATGCCAACGGCAATCTGCTGGCAGACGGTGATTCTGTTACGGTGATCAAAGACCTGAAAGTGAAGGGCAGCTCTTCCATGCTGAAGATCGGCACCAAAGTGAAAGGCATCCGTCTGGTTGAAGGCGACCACAACATCGACTGCAAAATTGACGGTTTTGGTCAGATGAAACTCAAATCCGAGTTCGTGAAGAAAAACTGATCCCCTCCCTGGTTGCCTGGCAGTGATGAGCGGTTTTGCCATATCGACAGAACCGCTGTCTGAACATACACTCAATGCATAATCTCGTTAACTTTCAGCAGAGAAGATTGCATGAAACAGGCTCAGGACTACTTTAACGCCCTCAACCGCGATTACCTTAAAGTGCATCAGGACAAAGAAAATTTGTTCTGGCAAAACTATATGGGCATCGGTGATGACAATGTCTCCGCGGCTTTCTCCGCCGCTGAAACCGCCTACAAACGTTTTATCGCCGAACCTTCCCGCCCGGCAGAATTACGCGAGTTAATCGCACAGCTCGATACTCAAAAACGCGATCAGGACGGCGAAGCACTGCTCCACGGCCTGCGCGGCTGGCTGAGTTTCTTCGACTGCAACGTGATTGAAGATCCCAAAGCGCAGGCGCTGCTCGATGAAATCATTCAGGCTGAATCCGTGCTGTTTGGTAAACGTAAGCAGTACCGGATGACGCACATCAACAGCAAAGGCGAGCGCGTCAGTGCATCGCTGGGTGAGCTGCTGACCAATCAGGCGAACAATGAAAACGAAACCTATCGCCGCAGTTCGCAAAATGCGCTGCGGGAACTGGAAGAGTGGCTGCTGCACAACGGCCTGCCGGAGCTGATTGGCCTGCGCAACCGCTTCGCCCGCCAGCTCGGTTACCGCAATTATTTCGATTATAAAGTGAATAAAACCGAGCGCATGACGCCGGAACAGTTATTCGCCATCCTCGATCGTTTCGAAGAACAAACCCGTGAAAGCAACACGCGCAGCCTGAATGAGCTGGTCGCGCGCGAAGGCGATGCCGCACTGCTGCCATGGAATATCCGTTTTGCCAGCGCCGGTGATGTCACCCGCCAGCTCGACCCTTACTTCCCGTTTGCCGATTCCCTGCGCCGCTGGATCGACAGCTTTAAGCGTCTGAATATCGGTTTTAACGGCGCGGATATGCAACTGGATCTGCTGGTGCGCGAAGGCAAATACGAAAACGGTTTTATGCATGGCCCGGTTCCGCCATTTTTCGACAACGGTCAATGGGTGCCTGCGGTGATCAACTTCACCAGTCTGGCGAAACCCGATCAGGTGGGCAGCGGGGCAGGTGGCCTGAATACGCTGTTCCACGAAGGCGGCCACGCAGCGCATTTCGCCAATATCCGCCAGAATGCGCCGTGCTTCTCGCAGGAATTCCCGCCGACGTCGATGGCCTATGCCGAAACCCAGTCAATGTTTTGCGACAGCCTGCTTGATGACGCGGACTGGCTGAAACGCTACGCGAAAAACGCCGCCGGAGAATCGGTTCCTGACGAACTGATCCGCGCCACCATCGAAGCCCGTCAGCCGATGCGCTCGTTCAATGAGCGCCATATCCTGCTGGTCCCGTATTTCGAATGGCAGCTCTATCAGTGGCCTGATGAAAAACGCACGCCGGAGGCGATGATCGCGCTGGCGCGTGATATCGAAACCCACATTCTGGGCGTGACCGGCAGCCCGCGTCCGACGCTGGCTATCCCGCATCTGCTGTCGATGGAATCAGCCTGTTCTTATCAGGGATATCTGCTGGCGATGATGGCCGTTGAGCAAACGCGCGCGTTCTTCCTTAAACGCGACGGCTACCTCACCGATAACCCGGCCATCGGCCCGGATCTGGCGAAGCATTACTGGACGCCGGGCAACAGCGTCAGCCATGACGATACGTTACGCAGCCTGACCGGTGAGGGATTCAATCCGGCGTATCTGGCGCAGGCGTGTAATCAGACCATCGATGCGGCGTGGCAGGATGCGCAACACACCATTGAACTGGCCTCAACACGCGAACAGCCGGAAGCGGATTTCGATCTCAATGTGCATATCCGGGTGATCGACGGCAAGCGCATTCTGGCTGACAGCGCAGACGGTGATGATGCCATGTGTCAGGATTTTGCAGATTTCGTGGAACAGAACTACCCGGTCAGATAATCCGGGCCGTTCAGCTTCAGACATAAAAAAAACCGCCGCCGGGCAGAATTCCGGCGGCGGTTTTTTTGTGTCGGTCAGCGGGCGTCGGGGCGGGTTAAATCGAAACGCAGCGCTTCAGAAATGCCGTAATAGGCGGAAGGCCCCCCGGCACGTAACACCGGCTCGGCGAGGGCGGTCTGGTAAACGCCCTCCACCAGTAAATGTTTCGCGATATGCACAGCCACCACTTCACCGAGCACCAGCCAGGTATCAATATCCCCGCCGGTGGCCGTTTTCAGCTGGATGCATTGCGTCAGTTTGCACTCAAAGTTCACCGGGCTTTCCAGCACGCGATCGGCGGCGACGATGTTGCCCGGCTGCGGCGTCAGACCGGCAAACGTAAACTCATCGTTACCGCGTTCCAGCGAGGCCGAACTTTCATTCATTTGCACTGCCAGCGCGCGCGTCGTCAGGTTCCAGACAAATTCGCCAGTTTCGACAATGTTTGCCACGCTGTCTTTCCAGCCGCTGCTGGCGAAACCAATGATCGGTGGACGATAATTAAAACAGTTGAAGAAGCTGTAGGGCGCGAGGTTACGCTGGCCCGCCGCATTGCGTGAGGAAATCCAGCCAATCGGACGCGGGCCGACGATGGCATTCAGCGGGTCGTGCGGCAGGCCGTGACCAGCAGCGGGTTCGTAATAGTAGCGATCATCAGCGTTCATGATATTCCTTGGTCAACATATTGATTTCAATTTTGAATGCCAGATTACCCATTTTAGGCGGGAAGTGACGGTTTTTATGTGCCCCGGCCAGTGAGCATCCGGCAGGCGGCGACGGTTTGTGGTATCTTGTGCGCCAATTCATGAACATCCAGCGTCCCCGCGCATGTTGTATGCGTCGCGCACACCTTTTCGGAGAGTCACTCAGGTGGAAAAAAAGAAAGTCTTCCCTCAGGAAAAAAGCGGTCTTCACCCGCGAAATCGTCATCGCAGCCGCTATGATTTCCCGGCCCTGATTGCCAATAACCCCGAACTGGCGCCGTTCGTTACGGAAAACAAGTGGGGCGATTTGTCGGTAGATTTCGCCAATGCTCAGGCGGTAAAAGCGCTGAACCGTGCCTTGCTGCATGACTGCTATCAGATTGCTAACTGGGATATTCCGGCAGATTATCTCTGCCCGCCGATCCCTGGCCGTGCGGATTACGTGCACCATCTGGCGGATTTGCTGGCCAGCAGCAACAACGGCAACATTCCGCAGGGTAAAGACATTTCCGTGCTGGATATCGGCGTTGGCGCGAACTGTATTTACCCGATTATCGGCCTGCGCGAATACGGCTGGCGTTTTACTGCCAGTGAGATCGACCCGGTTTCCATGGCGGCAGCTAAGAAAATCGTTGCCACCAACCCGCAACTGACCAATCAGGTGCGTTTCCGTCTGCAGGCCAAACCGCAGCGTATTCTCGATACCATTATCCGCCACGACGAACGCTATGACGCCGTGCTGTGTAATCCGCCTTTCCATGCGTCAGCGGCCGATGCGGCCTCGGGCAGCCAGCGTAAACGCCAGAATCTGGGGTTAGATCGCCGTGGCACGACCGAACTGAACTTTGGTGGTCAGCACAACGAACTGTGGTGCGAAGGCGGCGAAGAAGCCTTTGTGGTTCACATGGCCGAAGAGAGTGCGGGCAAAGCGCAGAACTGTTTCTGGTACACCGTGCTGGTGTCCAAAAAAACCACCTTGCCGCTGCTGTATGACGCGTTAAACGAAGAAGGTGCAACCGACATTCGCACCATCGAAATGGTGCACGGAAACAAAATCAGCCGCTTCGTGGCCTGGACTTTCCTGACGCCATCACAGCAAAAAAGCTGGGCAATTAAACGCTGGTCAGTCTGATCACGTCGTGAAATGAATGATTCCAGCGTGTTCATCTGTTGATGCGCACGCTGGAAAAATAGTCCGGTCGTCCCCTTTCTTTTTGAGTGGATTAAATTATGCTTAATTCACTATAAAAAAAGCTTATTCGTTTTCACTGTAATCATTATTTGCCTTATTTGTTTATCACAGCATTGTTGATTGTGTTTTCCTGCCTGCAACCCACCCAGGGGTCAGACTACGGTTTCGCTGTTTATTGGTTTTAACGCTAATAACCCGCGGGATGTAGCACGTGTTTATTTCAATTAATTGCGGTCACGCATTAATTCACGTTATCAGCCACAGGGTGTCTGTCCTATGCAATTATTTTCTCATCAGTTTAGTACGGCATGGCGTGAAAAATTCTCTGCGATCCAGCAGGCGGTTCCGATGATAGCTTTCACGCCAGACGGCGTGGTGCTTGAGGTGAACGATCTGTTTCTTAAGGGCATGGGCTACAGCAGACAGGAAGTCGTAGGCCAGCCACACCGGATGTTTTGTACGCCGGAGTTTGTCGTCAGCGATGCCTATCGTTTGCACTGGGAAGGTTTACGGCAAGGGAAATCCATCAGCGGGAATATTAAACGGGTGCATAAGAATGGCAGCATTCTCTGGCTTGAAGCGACCTATGTACCGGTGAGAAATAAACAAGGTAAAGTCACTGAAATAATTAAAATTGCCAGTGACGTCTCTGAACGGGTGAATGAATCTCACGAACATCACGGTATTTATCAGGCGCTCGAACGTTCGATGGCGCTCATCACCTTTACCCCTGACGGTCACGTCATTTCTGCAAACAATAACTTTCTGAAAGTCATGGGGTATTCCCTTCAGCAGATTCAGGGCCATTCCCACGGTATGTTTTGTTTACCACACTATCGTGATTCCCATGAATACCGTAATCACTGGCAGCGCCTGAAAAACGGCGAATTTATTCTGGGGCGTTTTGAGCGCATGAATGGCCGGGGGCAGAGTATCTGGCTGGAAGCGAGTTACAACCCGGTGATGGATGACGACGGCAAAGTGCTTAAAGTGGTTAAAATCGCTCAGGACATTACCTGCCAGATGGACCAGCAGCGGCAGCAGGAAAGCATGATGACGCACGTTCACGCGTTGTCGCTGACCACCGATAAAACCGCCGCCGAGGGTGTCACTATCGTCCAGCAGGCGGTCAAAGACATGCAGGAAGTGGAGGCGTTAGCGCGCCGGACCTCAGACATCATCGGCCAGCTCGGCCAGACATCAGAACGCATTGGTGAAATGGTCGATACCATTCGCCGTATCTCCTCCCAGACCAATTTACTGGCGATCAACGCCACCATCGAAGCCGCGCACGCCGGTGAACAGGGCAGGGGATTTGCCGTGGTCGCCGGTGAAGTGCGCTCGCTTGCCGATCAGTCCCGCAAAGCCGCGGTTGAGATTGACCAGCTGACGCAACACATTCGCGAAGGCGTCATGGCGGCCATTGACGGCATGGGTAACTGCGTCAACCGCGCAGGCGGCGGCGTCACACTCAGCCGTAACGCAGGCGAAGTTATCAATCAGGTTAATCTGGGGATGCAGGATCTGGTGCGGATGATGGCGGAGTTTTCGGTGATCGCGGGGGAGCGGACCAGACAGTAAAGCCGGGAGCCGGACCGATTTTGCCATTTTTGGGAAATGCCGGTTCCTGAGTCACAGCGATCCCTTGTCCCGTTTCGGCGCGAAAGGCCAGGGATCGCTGCAATTACAAACCCAAAATATTTCCGGTCATTATTCAAGCCACTATGGCGCGATACCCGCATTGATCCCAGGCTGCGGTACGTCGCCGTTATAAATCTGTACTGCCTGCTTAGGCATTTCGATCCCCGCCTCAGCAAAGTGATTCTTCACCAGCCGGTCAAGCGCGTACTGCACCGTCCATTGTTCCAGCGCTTTGGTGCGCACCAGCACCCGCAGGGTGAAGAACTGATCTCCTAGTCCCACCACGCCCTGGTAGGTTGGCTCGCCGAGCAGCAGCGGTTTGATGGCCTCATCCTGTTGCAGGGCTTCGACCGCTTTGCGCAGCACGGCGTTGGCCGCATCCACATCTTCCTCGCGGCTGACGTTGTAGCTGGCGCGATACACCCCAAACTCGCGTTCATAATTTGAAAGCGTGGTGATCGAAGAATAGGGCACGATGTGATAGACGCCGTAAATGTCGCGCAGGCCAATCGAGCGGATCGTCATGCGCTCGACGGTGCCACTGATTCCCATCACCGTGACGTATTCCCCGGTATTCATGCCGTTTTCGAACTGGATGAAAATACCGGTGATCACATCTTTGACCAGCGTCTGGGCACCAAAGCTGACTGCCAGACCGAGCGCACCCGCACCGGCCAGCAGCGGCGCGATGTTCAGCCCGACCTGCGACAGCATGATCATAATGGTGATAGTACAAATCACGATAGCCAGCACGTTGCGAAACAGCGTCAGCAGCGTGCGCTCACGGGCGCTGGGACGCGCACCGTTGCTGAGTTCCTGCGCCAGCCGGTGCTCAATCACGCTCGCCAGCAGCGTCCAGGCGACAATGGCAAAGCACAGAATAAACAGCATGTGGCCCAGCCCGCTTATCACCTTCTCGCCGGTTTCTGTCATAAACCATTTATTCAGATTGAAAATCTGCCAGGCATCAAGCAGTGAGAGCGTCACGCTCAGAACCACCAGCACGCGGATGATTTTCAGACCTGCCGGAATGTAAGAGTTAATCCGCTTTTGCAGCAGCGGATAACGGCGGTTGACGTCATCAGGCAGGGTGATCCGGCGGCTGATCCAGCGCGAGAGCAGGCCGGAGATCAGCGCGCCAAGTCCGATGATCACCAGACTTTTGATGGTCGCCGCCATCATAAACCGCAGGCTGCCGGCAAAATCAAACTGTGAGAGGAAGAACAGCACGACGAAATAACTGACGGCCAGCAAATGCCAGACGTGGCCGAGCGCGCGCAGGATGACGCTGAAGAACGCCATTGACCGTTCAGCCAGCTGGTTAAATTCATGGTGGATGGTGCGGCGGTTATGCAGGATCAGCCAGCTGGCGTAAACCGTCAGCGCCAGCATTACCACAAAATTGACCACGGCGGCGGTGGTGTAATTGATTTGTGTGGCGACGACCGGCACGCCCACCATCAGCGCATAGCCGATCAGACCGCTGACCCACGCCAGACGGGTGTTCCAGTAACGGGCGGTCACGTCTGCCAGCGGGAAAGGGCGCAGGTAGCTGAAACCGGGGGAAAAAATCAGGCGCAAAACCGCTTTAAAGAATTCTATTACCGCGAACGCGCTGAGAAATAGTGCCTGCAACCGGGCGATCAGCGGGCTGCCGCCGTTGACGTATTGCGCAAACAGATTACCGGCAGCGACAGTCAGCAGCAAAATACCCAGATCGACGGCGAACGCCCCCAGGATGCTGGCGGGCAACTTGTACCAGTGCGTTTCCCGCATCCGCGCATGATTTCCCCAGCGGCCAAGGCGCAGATAGAGCGGCCCGATTAACCGGCGGATCAGGTGGAAGAAAGCAAAAGTCACTGCCACGGTCAGCAGAAAATAACCCACCGCCGGGAAGAAGCGGGCCGGATTAAAGTGGCGTTCCGGCCCTGAATTGATGGTGTCTTTCAGCGTCTGAACGCGCTTCATGATCCCGGATGCTGTCTGCTGGGTGGTATCGACCAGTTGATCAATCAGCGACAACTGTTCGGCCTGCGGTGGCGTATTTTCGCTGGCCGTTTTAGCTGCCTGCGGTGCTGTGCGGGCAGCGTCACGCAGATGGGTAATCAGTTCGGCGCGGGCTTTATCATCCTGAAGAATATCGGCCAGTGCGGCGTATGAGGCTTTTTGCTGATCTGCCGCAGCGGGTTTCTCCTCAGCCGCGTGGCTGAAAGCGCTGAACATGGCGAGGGTGATAAACAGCAAAACCGAAAATAGATGTGTCTGGATGCGGTGAGCCAACGGAGTCCTGTCGTTATGCGGCATTGTTCCTCTCTCAAAATGGCGGTTAATGGGGGTGTGGCAGCCCTAAGGGTAAAACAAGAGTGACCGTATTGTAGATAATTTGTGGCAAAACGTTGTGGGGTGACGTGCCATAGGCGGTTGAGTGGGACATAGCCAGCAAGCGACAGCGCGGAGTAAAAAAGCGAGGGAAAATCCAAAAGGGGAAAAGCTTTTCCCCTTCGGGCGGTTTGGCGCAGCGCGTTAAGTGATCAGCGCACCTGAGAAACCGACATCATTCCGGTCAGCGTTAAAAGCCGCGCTTGCCGCGGCCTTTGGCATCAGGAAACGTGTTGCAGGAACTCGCGCAGACGTTCGCTCGGCGGGTTATTAACCAGATCGGCGGGTTTCCCGTCTTCCGCAATACGGCCTTTATCGATGAAGATCAGACGTGATGCCACTTTTTCGGCGAAGCCGACTTCGTGAGTCACGATGACCATCGTCATGCCTTCGTCAGCCAGTTGCTTCATCACGGTCAGCACTTCATGACGCAGTTCCGGATCGAGCGCAGAGGTCGGCTCATCAAACAGCATCAGTTTAGGTTTGACCGCCAGCGCACGGGCAATCGCCACACGCTGTTGCTGACCACCGGAGAGCTCGGAAGGGTAGTGATGCGCGCGCTCGGACAGACCGACTTTCGCCAGCAGTTCTTTCGCCAGTTTATTGGCTTCTTCTTTCGACGCGCCACGTACGCGGATCGGGCCGAAGGCCACGTTTTCCAGCGCGGTCATGTGCGGGAACAGATAGAACTGCTGGAACACCATGCCGGCTTCCTGACGGATCAGGCGTTCATCGACTTTCGGGTCATTCACTTTCAGGCCATCAACGATCAAATCGCCGGAGGTGATCTCTTCCAGCTTATTGATGCAGCGCAGCAAGGTAGATTTGCCGGAGCCGGACGGCCCGATAATCACCACCACTTCACCCTGAGAAATGTTCAGATCGATGTCGTGGAGCACCTGGGTTTTGCCAAAGTGTTTTGAGACGTTCTTGAATTCAATCATATAATTTTCAGTTTGCGTTCTAAGCGGCGCAGAACAAAGCTCAGAGCCAGCGTAATGATCAGATAGATAACGGCAACCGCACTCCAGATTTCCATGGCGCGGAAGTTACCGGCGATGATTTCCTGGCCCTGACGGGTCAGCTCGGCGACACCGATGACGATAAACAGTGACGTATCTTTGATACTCACGATCCACTGGTTACCCAGCGGTGGCAACATGCGGCGCAGCGCCAGCGGCATGATGATGTAACGCAGGGTCGCACGACGGGACAGACCCAGCGCCAGACCGGCTTCGCGAAAACCATTGTGGATAGACAACACCGCGCCACGCGTAATTTCAGCGATATAGGCACCGGAGTTAATGATGATGGTCACCACCGCCGCGCTGAACGGGTCGATACGCAGATCGGGAACCATCATCGGCAGGGCGAAGTAAATGAACATTACCTGTACGACAATAGGCGTACCGCGAATGAGCTCGATAAATACCAGTGCGACGTTGCTGCTAATCCAGCCACCAAACGCGCGGGCAAAACCCGCAATCACACCAATAATCAGACCGCCAACCAGACCGAGGACCGAGATCCACAATGTCATCTTGGCGCCTTCGAGCAGGATAGGCAGAGCGGGCCAAATTACGCTCCAGTCAAACTGCATGGATTATCTCCTGGTCAAACAACTTACTGCGCCTGCGCGGAATAAATCCCGGCAGGCGCATAATATCAAGTCAGCTTTCTCTAAAAGGGAACGACTTAAATGAACAACGCTTATTTAGGTTCGGTATCGAACCATTTTTTATAGATGGCGGCGTAGGTACCATTCTCTTTGATGGTTTTCAGCGCGGCGTTGGCTTTCTCACGCAGTTCGCTGCCCTGAGGGAAAGCGATACCGTATTGCTGGCCAGCCAGTGAATCGCCAACCGCTTTGAATTGACCTTTACCGGCCGTTTTGATGAAGTACAGGATGTTCGGGGTGTCATGCATTACCGCATCCGCACGGCCTGTACCCAGTTCCATGTAAGCGCTGTCGATGTTCGGGAACTGACGCAGATCTTTGGTCTGTACGTTGGCTTTCATGTAATCCACGGAGCTGGTGCCGCTTTTCACTGCCACGGTTTTGCCTTTCAGATCAGCCACGCTTTTGATGGCGTCATTGTTGCTTTTGACCATGACCATCAGACCGCTGTTGTAATAGCCGTCAGAGAAGTCGATGGCTTTCTTGCGCTCAGGCGTGATGGTGATACCCGCCAGCGCCAGATCGATGTTGTGTGTTTGCAGGGCAGGGATGATGCCGCCGAAGTCCATTGGTTTCAGTTCATAAGAGACTTTCATCTCTTTGGCGACCGCGTCCCACAGGTCGATATCGAAGCCGACGTATTTGTCACCTTGTTTGAATTCAAACGGGACAAACGCTGTGTCAGTAGCAACGATCAGTTTTTTGTCTGCTGCGTGTGAGCTTACGGCAAAGGCCAGAGTCAACGCGGCCAGGGAAACTTTTAAGAGTGACTTCATCAGTGAATTTCCTTTGTACATATTATGGGAACGATCTTATGTTACGACGCTTCACTGCAATATTCATGCCAAAGTTCATGCATGCTAAAATTCAATGGCTTAACGGCGTGCTGAACCGTTCAAGCAAAAAATTTAACATGGGGCGCACTGTGATGGTGCATTGTTACACTTTGCAATGTTCTCTCGTGGTGCAGCGCTTTATCATTAACCAGATGTTGTCTTTTAAACAATCATTAATTAACAACTACGCCGCGCAAATGATAACTCGCTCTAACTTTTGCGGAACGAAAACAAAACCTGTGCTCAATTTTGAAGCAGATGTAAAGAGGAGGAACCGGATATTCACCTGCGAAATGACTTTTATTGAACCATAATGGTGCAATGGGTCATAAGCATAAAAGAGGAGGGAGGAGGAGGCGTTAACGAAGCTGACTGTCTTTACTGCCGCGACGATTATACCCGGCGTGATCCTGCTGTTTTTTATCCAGCGCGGCCTGGCAGGTGACACAATATTGCACGCCCTTAAGCGCCTTTCTGCGTGCCAGTGGAATAGGTTCACCACACTCGTGGCAGAACTCCGCACTTTCACCCTGGCCGAGTGACTGACGTGCGCGATCAACGGCATCATTCACCGTGGAATCTATCTGATCTTGTACTGCGCCATCTTGCGCCCATCCGCTTGCCATAAAACCTCACAATATGTCTGTCTTTATGATTAAGAATAATCCATGTTGATTGATTCTTCGCCGCCTCTGTCTTTGTCATATACAAATAACTATTTGTTATATAACAATCTATTGAAAACATGATGTGTCTTAGCCTTCACTGAGTATAGTCGGGATTTTGATAAGAAAACTCCGATACAGTTTGTGTTATATCGTGCTGTATGTTAAAAAATGCATCAATTGAATGAATGTGTTTCGATTGTTTATAGTTCGCGTGAATTTGTATATTTTTTCGCTAATGTGTAACTTTTTCAGCCCGCTGAAAATTGACTTTACCGGCGCTGATTTCCGGTCACTCCTCATTCAATTTCTCATACTGCGACGCAGTAGCGACCGGCCAGACCATGAAATGGACTTCTTCAGGGCACATTTTACTTGATCGGCTAACCATAATGAGTAACCACTTTGGCCGTGGCGTCTGAGTGTGTCTTACCCCAATCAGGGCATTAATGTGGCAGATAATCAGGTAATTGGCGGCACCACGGGCGCGTCTGTACAACCCGGTCTGATTGACTCAGTGCGCAGTACGCTTTCTGAACAGGCTGATGCGCTGCATCACCTTTCTTCGCATCTCGACAGCGGGCAATATCAGACAGCCCTCCGGCTTATCATTGAATGCCAGGGCCACGTCATTTTGTCCGGTATGGGCAAATCCGGCCACGTGGGCAGAAAGATCTCCGCGACGCTGGCTTCCACCGGTACACCAAGCTTCTTTATTCATCCCGCCGAAGCCTTTCATGGCGATCTCGGCATGATCACCCCGTACGACTTGCTGATCCTCATTTCAGCCAGCGGGGAAACGGATGAAATCCTGAAATTAATTCCGTCACTGCGTCAGTTCGGTAATCGCATTATTGCGATCACCAATCACAACGCGTCGACGCTGGCAAAACACGCCGACGCCACGCTGGAACTGATGATGGAAAGCGAAAGCTGCCCGAACAATCTGGCACCGACCACCTCGACCACGCTGACCATGGCAATTGGCGACGCGCTGGCTGTGGCGTTGATCCGTCAGCGTAAATTCCTGCCTACCGATTTCGCCCGTTACCATCCGGGAGGTTCTCTCGGCCGCCGTCTGCTCACCCGCGTGTCAGATGTGATGCTGCCGGTTGTGCCGACCGTGCGTGAAGATACCGGATTCCGTCAGGTGATTTCTGCCATCACCTGCGGGTGTCAGGGCATGGTGGCGGTGAACAATCAGCAACAGCAACTGACGGGCATCATTACTGACGGGGATTTACGCCGGTACATGGAAAAAAGCACCCAGCTCGAGAGTGCCTGTGCTGCAGACATGATGACCCGTTCGCCGCTGACGTTACCGGCGGACATGATGATCACCGATGCCGAAACGCTGATGCAAAAGCACCGCGTTTCCGTGCTGCTGGTGACAGATAAAGAAAACAACGTTGCGGGTCTGGTTCGTATTTTCGACTGAAAACATTGCGCACCGTGATCTGGTTGCAGGGGAAAGACACGCAGGATCACGGTACTTTTAATAAAGCACGATGTTAAAAACGTGCGATTTGTCATGATGATAAGAAATGTTTATTGAAAAACTGAAGTCTGCATGGCCCGGCGAACACATTGCCCGGGTTCGTCGATCACCATGGTTAAGCATGGCTGCGATTAATCGTAACTTAGGCAAACTCATCATCGGTTTGCCGATGACATTGTTGATCATCTATTTAGTGATATTCAGCCGTCCGCGATATATAAGCGAATCTACTGTTGCTATTAAAAGCTCCAATGACATCAGCGGAACGAGTTTAAATGTCGGTCTGCTTCTGGGTGCAGCCAGTCCAAATACTGCTCAGGATGCCATGTATCTGAAGGAGTACATTAATTCTCCTGATATGTTGTCTATTTTGGATAAGCAGCTGAATTTTCACTCTGTATTCGGACAGAGCGGATTAGATTTTTTCTATCATCTTTCAGAAGATGCGAGTAGCGAGAAGTTTCTTAATTATTATCGAGACCGTATCTCGGTCACGTATGACGATAAAGCAGGTTTGTTAACGATCGGAACTCAAGGCTTTACCCCAGAATTCGCTGAAAAATTTAACAAAACAGTGTTGAAAGAATCTGAACGATTCATCAATGAAATCTCGCACAAAATAGCGCGTGACCAACAGCTGTTTGCAGAAAATGAGATGCTCGAGGCAAGGGCACGGTTGAATACAAGTAAGAGCCAATTACTTGCATACCAAAATCAGAACGATATTTTAGATCCTGAAGCACAGGCTGTGGCTGCGGTGACACTGGTTAATACTATGGAAGGCCAGAAAATTCAAATGGAAGCTGAATTACGTAATCTTCTTACTTACTTACGTGAAGATGCTCCACAAGTAATAAGTGCTAAGAATGCCATCTCATCTCTCGGTAATCAGATAACACTTGAGAAAAGTAAAATTACCGCCCCGGATGGCCATAAACTCAATAGTATGGCTGCAGATTTTGAAGAAATTAAGGCAAAGGTTCAGTTCGATACGGATCTGTACAAACTTACGCTAACCTCGATCGAAAAGACCCGCGTCGAAGCGGCGCGAAAACTCAAAGTACTGTCGGTAATCAGTTCGCCGCAATTACCACAAGAAACTAAGTTCCCAAATATACCTTATTTGATTGCCAGTTGGCTGTTGGTTTGCTGTTTGTTATTCGGAACCGCCAAATTATTGCTGGCAATTATCGATGATCATAAAGACTAATATTGCGACGTCAGAATTTATCATTTCTGCCATTAGAGACTGCTTACTGAGCTCGTTATGAAACTATTTAAAAGCGTTTTAATTTTGCTGGCCTGCCAGTTCTCACAGGCATATGCGTTGGGTATTAATGCGGATCCTGCGATGACGGGGGCGGCACCATTACCTACATTTTTGACAGGTCAAACCCAACAAAATAATTCTGATTCGGGTTTCGATAATACGACTTCACCATCGGTACCCGCCGTTATGAGCCGTATGTTTGGTGCACAATTGTTCACTTCCGGAGCGGCTGCAGATAATGGAGCCAGCATCGGTTTCAACCCGAACTACATTATCGGGCTGGGCGATCAGGTGCAGATCCGCCTGTGGGGCGCGTTCAACTTTGATGGCGCGCTGACCGTCGATCCGAAAGGCAATATCTTCCTGCCTAACGTCGGCCCGCTGAAAGTGGCAGGGATTTCGAACAGCCAGCTGAACAGCGTGATCACCACCAAAGTGAAACAGGTTTATCAGGCAAACGTGAATGTGTACGCCTCGCTGTTGCAGGCGCAGCCGGTGAAAGTGTTTGTGACCGGTTATGTCACCAACCCTGGCCTTTACGGCGGCGTAGCCTCTGACTCGCTGCTCTCGTACCTGAGCAAAGCCGGTGGCGTGGATACCGAGCGCGGCAGCTACGTGGATATCGTGGTCAAGCACAACGATCGCGTGCGTTCACGCATCAACCTGTATGACTTCCTGCTCAACGGCGATCTGCGCCTCTCGCAGTTCTCTGATGGCGACACCATCGTGGTCGGGCCGCGTCAGCATACCTTCAGCGTGGATGGCGACGTCTTCAACAGCTATGACTTTGAATTTCGTGACAGCACGATCCCGGTCAGCGAAGCCCTGAGCTGGGCTCGTCCGAAACCGGGCGCGACGCACATGACCATTATCCGCCAGCAGGGCAGCATGAAGCGCAGCGAGTATTACCCCCTGAGCTCGGCACCGGGCCGGTCATTGCAGGACGGCGACAAGCTGATCATCAGTTCGGACCGCTACGCCGGTACGATTCAGGTTCGCATCGAAGGTGCGCATTCCGGCGAGCACGCGGTGGTGCTGCCTTACGGCGCAACCATGAGCCAGCTGTTGCCAAAAATTCGTACTAACAGCATGTCGCAGATTAACGCTATCCAGCTGTACCGCCGTTCTGTCGCCCTGCGTCAGAAAGAGATGCTGGATCTGACATTGCAGAAACTCGAAGAAGCTTCACTTTCCGCGCAGTCTTCGACTCAGGAAGAGGCCCGTCTGCGTACTCAGGAAGCCCAGCTGGTCAGCCGCTTTGTCAATAAAGCGCGTCAGGTGGTGCCGAAAGGCGAAGTGGTGCTCAGCGAAGACAACCTTAATCAGGTGATCCTGGAAGATGGCGACGTCATCAATATTCCGGAGAAAACCTCGCTGGTCATGATCCACGGCGAAGTGCTGTTCCCGAATGCGGTGAGCTGGCAGAAAGGCCTCAGCCCGGAAGATTACATCGAGAAAGTCGGTGGCTTTACCCAAAAATCCGGCAATTCGAAAGTCATCCTGATCAGACAAAACGGCGAAGCGGTGAATGCAGAAGACGTCAAAACACTGCAACCGGGCGACGAGCTGATGGTGCTGCCGAAGTATGAGTCGAAGAACATCGAAGTCACCCGTGGCATTTCGACCATTCTTTACCAGCTGGCCGTGGCCGCGAAAGTGGTGCTGACCCTGTAATGCTGGGGATTTTTTCTGGCGGGATCTTCCGGATCCCGCATCTGACGGCGTTTCTCGGCGAGCCTTGCTGCAAGGTGTCGCTGGTGCGGCCGCTGCCGGATGACATCACGCGGATTGCTGTCTGGGGCTATCGCCCGAGCGGCACCAAAGCGGTGGCGCTGGCAGAGAAAAAAGGCCTGCCGGTGCTGCGCCTCGAAGACGGTTTTATCCGCTCGCTGGGGTTAGGGGTGACCGGATCGCCGCCGCTCTCCATGGTGCTGGACAGCGAAGGCATGTATTACGACGCTTCGCGCCCCAGTTCGCTTGAAGGGCTGATTCATCAGCACGAAGAGAATCAGTTACTGCATGACGATGCGCGCCAGGCGATGCAGATGATCGTCAGCGGTGATTTATCGAAATACAACCAGGCACCGGCGTGCACGCTCACGTCACCGCCGCAGGGTGCGGTGCTGGTGGTGGATCAGACCTTTGGTGATATGGCCGTGGTGTACGGCAACGCCGGGGCGGAACAGTTCGACAGCATGTTACAGGCCGCAATGGCGGAGAACCCGGAAGCGGAGATTTGGGTGAAAATTCATCCGGACGTGCTTCAGGGAAAGAAATCTGGCTATTTCAGCCAGATAGCGCAACTGGCGAAGCAGAACCCGCGCATCAGACTGCTGGCGATGGATGTCAGCCCGCAGTCGCTGCTGCGCCGGGTGAGCCGCGTTTATGTGGTGACGTCGAATTACGGTTTTGAAGCGCTGATGGCCGGTAAGCCGGTCAGCGTATTTGGTCAGCCGTGGTACGCAGGATGGGGGCTGACCGACGACCGCCACGCGCAGTCGGCATCCCTCAGCGTGCGACGCGGCAGTGCCACTCTGGAAGATTTGTTCAGCGCGGCCTGCCTGCGCTACACGCGGTATATCAATCCGGCAGACGGCAAACGCGGCACATTGTTTGACGTCCTCAGCTGGCTGCTGATGCAACGACAGCATCACCAGCAACGCGCAGGACGTTTATGGTCGCCGGGGCTGACGCTGTGGAAGCGCACGATTTTGACGCCGTTTCTGCGCACCACCGGCAACAAGGTGAATTTCAGTAAGCGCTTCGCCGGTGAGTCTGCCTGCGTGGTGTGGGGCATCAAAGGTGAGGCTCGCTGGCAAAGTGCCGCCGTGCAACATCAGCTGCCGCAGTGGCGTATGGAAGACGGTTTTCTGCGATCCGCCGGGCTGGGCTCAGATCTGCATCCGCCGCTTTCGCTGGTGCTGGATAAAACGGGCATCTACTACGATGCCACGCGCCCGAGCGATCTGGAACATCTGCTCAGCCACAGCCACCTGACGGCGTATCAGCAGCAACGCGCCGCCGCGCTGCGTCACCGGCTGGTCGCCAGCAAAGTCAGTAAATATAACCTCGGCGCAGCGTTCACGCTGCCCGCCGACGCAGCCGGAAAGACGGTGATTCTGGTTCCGGGGCAGGTGGAAGATGACGCCTCGATCCTGACCGGCACGCTGTCGGTTTGCACCAACGGCGGGCTGTTACGGGCTGTGCGCGAACGCCATCCGGATGCATACATCATTTATAAACCCCACCCGGATGTTCTGGTGGGGAACCGGCAGGGGCAGATCCCCGCCGAAGATGTCAGCCGCTGGGCAGACAGTCAGGCATTAGACGCCGACATTATTCAATGCATTCAGGCCGCCGACGAGCTGCATACGCTGACCTCGTTGTCGGGATTTGAAGCCTTATTGCACGGGAAAAAAGTGGTGTGTTACGGCATGCCTTTTTATGCCGGATGGGGGCTGACGCAGGATGAATACAGGTGTTCACGCCGTACGCGCCGCCTCACGTTAGACGATGTGGTTTATCAGGCGCTGATTGCCTACCCGTCGTATATCCACCCGCACAGTCGGGAGCCCATTTTAGCGGAGCAGGCGGTTGAACTTCTTGCTGCAACGCAAAGGGCTGAATTGCAGATGATTAAAACTAAAACGGACAATATAGCCCGTTATTACAAGAAAATGCTCATGCTGATCCGGGTCATATTTAACCCGTAGATTCAGTTATTCACTCAAAGTTTGTAGCGTGGACGAAAATGGACAGTAAGGCGCTTACTACATTACTTTCTGGAAAAAAATATCTGCTGTTACAGGGGCCGATGGGGCCTTTCTTCAGCGATCTGGCACAGTGGCTTGAGTCTCTGGGGCGGGAAGCGGTGAACGTCGTTTTCAACGGCGGCGACAGGCGATATTCGCGTAAACGTGAATACCGCTTGTTTCAGCAGACCCCGAAAGAGTTTCCGACCTGGCTGAAAGAGACGTGGCAGGATTACGACTTCGACACCATTGTGTGTTTCGGGGATTGTCGTCCGTTGCATCAGGCAGCTAAGCGTTGGGCACAGGCCAAAGGTGTGCGCTTCCTCGCATTTGAGGAGGGCTATCTGCGCCCGCACTACATCACGCTGGAACAGAACGGCGTGAATGCCTATTCCAGTGTGCCGCGCGAGGCGGAGTTTTACCGCAACCTGCCACCAATGACTATGCCGGACATCGAGCAGCTCAAACCTTCGGCCTGGCAGCGCGTTCGTCATGCGATAACGTACTATCTGGTCGGCTGGGGCGCTCGCCATGATTTCCCGAAATACCGCCATCACAAATCCTTCTCGCCGTGGTATGAGGCGCGCTGCTGGACCCGTGCTGCCTGGCGCAAAAAGGTGTATGCCTTCCGTCAGCGCAATGTGTTGCAGCAACTTCAGACGGACCTGGATCAGCGCTACTTCCTGGCGATTTTGCAGGTCTACAACGATAGCCAGATCCGCAACCACAGCCCGTATAACGACGTGCGCGATTACATCAATGAAGTGATGCATTCCTTCGCCAAGAAAGCGCCGTCGACCGAGTTTCTGGTGATTAAACACCACCCGATGGACAGGGGGCACCGCTTATACGGGCCGCTTATCCGCCAGCTCGGTAAAAAATACGGCATCAATAACCGCGTGATTTACGTCCACGACCTGCCGATGCCTGAACTACTGACCCATTCGAAAGCCGTGGTCACGATTAACAGCACTGCCGGGATATCTGCGCTTATTCATAATAAGCCGCTGAAAGTGATGGGGAGGGCGCTGTATGACATCAAAGGTATTACCTATCAGGGACATCTGAACCAGTTCTGGACCTCTGAATTTAGACCTGATAGTAAACTTTTTAATAAATTCAGAATATATTTACTTATAAATACTCAAATCAATGCAGTAATTTATTGTGCTAACAAACCCCAGCATGTTGCGCATAATAGTATGCCTTATAATTCCATTTTTAAAAAATATGGAATTAGGCGTGGGCTATACTAATGAATAATCTTTTGATGAAAAGAAATTATTTAATACTAGGTTCGCTTGGACGATGATAGTTCTGGAGCTTGTATTTTAAGTTATTTCTAAGGGGAGTAATGTTATTTTTTACTTACATTTTGAAAGATAATCTACTCCCAGTTATCATTATTAACTGTTAAAAGGTTAAAATCTGGTGTCAGAATCAATTATCATACCCATTGTTAGAGGTTAATATAATATTTTTTAGAAAGAATGTTCATTCTAGTAGTAACTGAAGAACGGTGACCATATCTGTAAATATGAGAGATTTGGCCACTCAAATTAAATTTTAGTAGGGGATGGCGATGAGAGTGTTTGTTCAAGGAAGGTAATGAATTTTTCTTTATTTATACATAGCATATTATTTTCATTGGGTTTTATCCAATAACAAGCATAATTTGAGTCCCTCAGTTGTGTCGTTCTAAAGTAACTCACACGATTCCAAGTGGTTGGCATTATTTCGATTAGATATTTTATTTTTTTAGAGAAGACAACATTGTTTATACCCATACCATGTGAACCAACAACTATTTCCGCCTCAGAAAATAAAGATATTTGTTGTTCAATTGTATAATCACCTGGATCACATATGAAATATTCGTTTTCTGCTAAGTAATCATAGAGACAGCTTTCATTTTCCAAACGTCGAACTTTGGCATTTTTTCTAGATACAAATATTTTTTTTGGTTTTTGAATTGCCGGTGACGAGGAAACGGATTTAATTAGTTCATCACATATTTTCGTATAATATATACTAGGTGTATGAAGGTGTCCAAAACTTGGGAAGCTTGTGATTATCAAAGATTCAAATTCCAACCAACAATTTCCTGTCTGGACTATGTCCTTTCTATTGATGCCAATTAGTTCTAATATTTCAATGTAGACCTCAGACATATAAGGAGTGACGAAAGTAAAACCGTCTAAAGAACCATATATTTCTTTAATTGCAGAAATAGCGGGAAGGGATTCTCTATAGAGATGATCTAAATTCTCAAATAAATGCAACCAAACACAAGAACCACATATTTTTATGGATTTTTGATTCTCTACTATCTCTATTTTGTTGTCGTTGAGCGTGATCACACCTTGGTCTACTAAAGCATCCTTAGCTGAGTTGTTAATGAAATTCCATAAGTATCTGTTTTTGAACAATATTGGCCAATATCTTGGGAAGCCCTCGGGTCTGGGTCCAATCGAACAATTTTGAAGCTTACAGATTATGACTTCATGCGTTTCATAAGTAGGTGTGAATATTTTGGATAATTCTTCAATATTATATTCTCCATCATCGATTCCGAAGTTTGGGATTCTTGAAGATGAAATCTTCTTTTTACCGTCAAGTAAGTAGGAGTTGAGATTTTCAAAATAAGCATCTCTAAAATTTCTAATGTCGATTGACTCATAAGTCATGCTTAATTCCATAAGATATATCTCTATCTAAAAAATGATTTGCCAATAAAATTGAAAATTTTATGCCGTGAATCTTGGAAAAATCGCTTAGGATTTTTTGTGAATTTAACAAATTTTTTACGACTGACGGATTTTATTGAAATAGACGGCTCGATAACAATAACTTCTGGAATAGTTTGTTCTTCATTATGAATCGTAACTTCAACTGGCTTATCATTGAGTTTAATCTCAGCCACTTTTTTTACATTGCTTTTCTTAACAACATTTACTTGCTTAACTAACGAAATATAAGAAGGTAACTTCAATTTTCTCTCGAGAGCGAGAATGCCAGATTTATGTACTGAAACTAAACTTTTTTCTAATGTTTTAATAAGGAAAATTTCTAGATTTGAATATTCACTTATTGTAAGGTATTTTCTTATTTTTTTTGAATTTAAATCCGATATAAAATCATCAATTAAACTATAATCGTAAGTAAATCCTTTTTCCCCATAAAAAGCATTTCCCATTTGAATGGGTTTTATACCCAAGAACGCTGCCTCTATTGCGGATTGTGAACATAATGTAATTATGTGATCTGACTGCCTTATCAGATCTGATAAGTTGAATTCCTCTGTAATATATATCCGCGAAGACTTTTCTTCAGGGAGGGTGTTAATATAATTTTGTATTTTTTCAAAAGTTAAAGGAATATGCACATTGTTTTTATGCCGCTCCCAAGGATGTGACTTGAAAACTACAAAATTATTGGTATCCACTAAAAGTTTATCTATTAGTTCAATATAAAAATCAATGGTAGATAAGTATTTTTTCGCTGTACTGATAATTGAGAAGTCATTTACTACTTGCCCTATAATAGTAAAAACTTTTTTATTTTGAGTATCAATCAACTTACCACCATTAGGTTGAGTGACATTTTTATTTCTAGCTAGCAATACTTTATTTATAGCTTTCGTTTTAGTTCTATTAAGATCAAAACCAGTTTCAGATATTATTATATTTTTATAAACATTTTTATTTTTTAGATTTGAGTTGTTAGGTATTGGTTCGTATTTCTCTTCTATATAATATTCATTTCCAGTAAAGAAGTGCTCAAGCACAAGAGGTGTAGTTGGGTGGGTTTTAAGAGTTTCTAGTAATGCTCTGTTATATATTTGAGCGCCAGAAAATACACAAGCATAAGTATGATTTTTATTATTTTCTAGTTTATGATTCCAAAATTCTATCCATGACCAAGCTGCAGCCATATTTAATAATAGAGTAGTGTTGTCAATGTTCCTCATTAGAGATATTAATATGTCATTTTGAACGAATTCTTTTAAATCATTCCTGAAATCGTCATTAGGCAAAAAGAATGATAATGCTTCATCACGGCATATTCTAAATAAATTAATTCCTCTAATGCTAAATTCGAATAATTCCTTATTTGTTAGTTCTTTAAGTTGTTCATAATATACTGACAGTTCAGCAGTGTAATTACTATAGTTACCATATGCCGATACCCAATCGTTCCTCTCTTTTATAAATGTATGAGCGATTTTATGTCTTTCGATAAAATCAAATAAGCTTTTAAAATTTCTGGAATGGAAGTGAATGCTGTCGGGAAACAAAATGCTAATATTTTTCATTTTATAATTCTTTAATTAAGTTTTTATATAAATAAGATGTTTTATTCATGACTTCTTGCCATGACAAAATATTTCTTCGAGTCCCCCACGCGTTTTTAGACATTATCCCATAATTTTCATTGGTGGAAAAATAATCGATTGCGGTTGCATCGCTATCAACATCACCTGTAAGAATTATTCCGTTAATGCCATTTTTTATATAATCATTCGACATGCCAATAGGATTTGAAATTATAGGTGTAGCAGACGAGATAGCTTCAGGGATATTAGCGGGACCACCTTCATATAAACTGGTTACAAGGAGAAAATTAAGTTGCCGATATAAGTCTCCATAACAAAAATAGGGCAATCTTTCAAAGCATAATGTTTCGAATCCAAACTCCGCCGCTTTATAGGCTGTAATGCTTCTGTCCTCTCCAACTACTGTAAATTTATATCTATCAGAGTCAAGCCTCTTAAATAATTCAAGTAAATAAGCTTCTCCTTTAACTTTGCGGCCATATCTCTTTGACAGTATACCAATGTTAATCTTGCCGGATATTATTTTCGGCTCTGCCACGTCATGAAATATCTCTGTATTGTATCCATGAGGAATTAACTCAGTATGCTTGATGCCATTGTCACTTAATATTCTTTGTTGCGTAGTGTTAAGACAAAAAACTGTTTTTGATTCAACATAGCGCTCATGAAACTTGTCGTAGTGGAGCCATTTATCAACATCATTTAAATCGTGGTGGACTGTTACTACAGAGTTTTCTTTTAATTTTTTTTCCAAGTGTGGGCGATGATAATGATATATATCAGCGTTATCTATAGGTTGCGAAGTTTCAATTATTTTAATGTCTTCATGACAATATTTTTTATAATAATTTAATAAATCTGAAAATATACCGCTAGCTATATCTGACGACATTACATGGTTGATTATTATGCTCATACTTGTCTCACTTGTGATTATGCTGTGTTGTTTTTATTCGAACAGCCTTGCTTATCTGTTAATTACATTTTTCAAACTTTATTTTTTAACTCTACTTCTTCAGTATATAAATTTATTGCATCAGAAACGGAATTAAAAAAATACGCATTATTATCATGAGATAAATATATTGCCACATCACAAAATTCTTTTAGAGAATTCAAACTATGAGAAACCATTATAAAACTCGAGTTTTGATGTCGATGTTTAAAGATATCCGAGCATTTTTTTTTAAAACTTGCGTCTCCAACAGCTGTAACCTCATCCACAATATAATAATCGAATTTGAACGCCATGCTGAGACCAAATCCCAAACGAGCTTTCATACCTGAAGAATATGTTTTTATTGGCATGTCAAAATATTTTCCAAGCTCAGAAAATTCTTCAACGTAGGCTACTTTTTCCTGAAGCTCATTTCTTTTTGCATATAATCTGGCAACGAATTTTACATTTTCACGGCCAGTCAAACTTCCTTGAAAGCCACCGGATAAGCCCACAGGCCATGATATAGTCTTATCTGTGGAGATTTTGCCACTATCAGGTCGATCAATACCACCAATCATCCTTAATAGGGTCGATTTACCCGCTCCATTACGGCCAAGCAAAGCAACACTTTTATTACTCGGAATATCAACGTTTAAATTTTTAAAAACGTAATGTCTTCCTTTCGGTGTTGAATAAGACTTTGTCAAATTCTGAATTTTGATCATGATGTAAGCATCGCTTTTTCTCTGCTTCTATATAAAATTAGCCCAGTGAAAAGCACAACCAAGGTACTCATAAATAAATATGTTATGCTTACACCTTCAGCTTCATAGCCCACAACAACTGACTCTCTGCTTAATTCAACAATATGAACAATCGGGTTCCAAAGAAGGTAAGGCCAATAATCTTTTGGAATTGAATGCAGTGGGAACATAATGCAAGATATAAAATATAAAGGCTTTAAGAAAATTGGAAGGAATTTCTCTGTTTCTGGAAACATATCTCCAACTACCATGAATATCATTCCCATTCCACATGACATAACCACTAATAACACCCAAGTTGCAAATAATTTTATTATATTGCTAACGGTGTAATCTTCACCAAGAAGTGCAATGACTACCATTAATATTATATAAACGACTGTATAGATTGCTGTTTCTAAGATGGCCCTTGCGATAATGGTATCTATTGGTTTTACTGGTCTGTAATTAAATAACCCTTGATTTGCTTCAATTGCATTAATCGACCTAGTAGATATGTTTGAAAAAATGAAATAAGGAATGATGCCATTTAGCAAAAACACTGGAAATGAAATTCCAGGCATTGTCCGATGCATTATAAAACCAAAAATTGATAACATTATTATCATATGCGCTGCTGGTTCTAAAAACGCCCAAAAGTAACCTAATTGATATTTGCCAAATCTTGTTTTAAGTTCGCGGAGGAAAAGTGCACTTATTGCAGCTTTTTGAACTTCAAAACCATTTCTTGCCATAATTATCCTATAAAAATCATTAACACAAATCAAAAATTAACTTATATTAATATTATGCTTCTGCGGGTTTTTTATTCAATATTACATCTTGCAAAACTATATCTGGTTTATATTCAAGAATTCATTTCAAGTTACCGTCTCCAGCGCTGCCCACAGGTACCCCAACCGGTACTTACCAAAACGGGTCTTAATCTCTCTTAAAAAAAGCGCTTTAACGGCCGCTTTTTGTACTTCCAAGCCACTACGTGCCATCTGTTTTGTCCAGTTTTTATTCGATTTTCCACGCTACCGCCCCTGGCTTATGGCTACCAATGTGCTGAAATCAGGGTCAGATTGTGGGAAACGGCGTTGTATTTCACCTCAGTGAGGTAGCCGCAGAAGGACTGTCACTTTTCCATAAGTTACTATTGGAGGGGCCATGCCGGAGTGAACGTCCATTGTAAGAATTCTCTTAACTTTCAGTGTTTTATTTCAATGCCTAAATTCACAAAAAAGTAAAGGTTACGACTAAATATTTCAGCAAGTTACAGGTCATATCGCATTCATGTAAAATTGCTTTGGTCTATTAATTTGGCTTTAAACATTCATCACACCTATTGATCTAAGAGCTTTCTGACACATCTAATAAAACTCTTATTTATCAGTCGGCTACTGGTACCGGTTTCAGGACTAATTAGTTCTGAATTAGTTTATGTGGAAACTATTCATATAAGTTATTATTCAAAGTTCTTACAAAAAACGTTATGAGTCAGGGATTTCAGTGCAAAACGAGGTATCGGGAGGGGAGGGGAGGGGGATGAAAATAGAAAAGGCCAGTCGCTTACGCCACTGGCCATATTTTTTGCATTGATCCGATGATTAGCCGCAGCCTTAATCAGGCTGCGGTTACCGAGTCCTGATTACTCGATATTAGATTCGATGAACCACAGGAATTTATCCAAATCGCGTGATGCGGCGGTAAAGATATCTGCGGTGTCTTCGTCTTCCACTTCGCCGATGGCTTTACGCGTGTCGTTGGCGACAACGGCAAAACGATCTGCCAGCGCTTTCAGGTGTTCCTGCACGGTATGGATGTTAGTCGGGTAGCTTTTCAGTGGGGTTTTATCGTTAACCACTTGCACGGTACCCAGCGCAACGCCACCTAACTGCACCACACGTTCTGCGATGGTGTCCTGGTGATCGATAACTGCGGTACGGAATCCATCAAGCATTTCGTGCACGGCGATGAAGTTTGCGCCACGCATGTTCCAGTGTGCCTGCTTGATGATCAGCGACAGATCGATGTATTCCGCCACCAGGCGGTTCAGCACTTTGATGGTGCTCAGTTTAACGTTTTCATCTAAATCGTTGCGTGTATAGATAAGTTCAGAAGATTTCGTTTTGACCAGTTTAGCGGTACTCATATTTATATCTCCTTGTTAGATTTACTTATTAGTTAATGCATATATCTCGTAACTGGATCCAGTATAGCAATAAATTTCAGTTTTGCAGGAAAGTCGTTCCTATCGTTCCGATAGCGTGTGCCATATATTGCCTGCCAGACGATGTTTATTAATTTATCATGTTGATTTTTAAGGTGGATAGGAATGTTCCTGAATTCACGTAAATAGTGGGTCAACCGGGATGTTGAATTATTCCTGAATGTAACATGACATGTTGTGTCTATATTTATGACAGCAAAAACAGAGAATGATAAATATTCTCGCCTGAGAATGATTGCCAATTTAACACTATTTTCCGGTGAGAATAATCAACGGGGGAAATATTTCCCGCCGTTGATTATTAAGAGGTTTCACTGCCTGCTGAATACGCGTTTCACAGCGTCAGCGCACCGCTGTACAGCACGGCACCGGTCGGTTGCCCGGTAGGAGAGCCGCCGCGTGGTTCAACACTGATCGCAAGCGTGTAACCCGGATCCGGCATTTTTGCCGCCAGCGCCAGCTGAGTGGGTTGCCGGGTATTGAGTAAGCCCAGCGAACGCGGTTTGCCGCCCGGCGGGATGGCCCAGAGTTCCAGGCTGCGGTCATCCGCCACGCGCTGCGCATTGAGCGGGGTCAGCATCAGGCTGCGCGTGCTGGCATCCGCGCTCACCACCCATTGCCCGCCGGGAGCGCCTTCACTGCTGGCGAGGATCGCCACCGGCATAGGCACGCCCGGTTGTACCAGCAGACGCGGGATCAGCAGCAGTGCCGCCAGCCCGGCGGCCAGTGCCCAGCCAAGATAACCGCGCAGCGGCGTTTTGGCGGGAGCGGTGCGTTTTGCAGGTTGCAGCGCAAGGTTATGCTGAATGCGCTTCCACACCGAAGCGGGTGGGATCACCGGGATGATCTGGTTATCCAGTTGTGTGAAGGCTTCCTGCCAGCGCGCCACTTCGGCCGCCAGTTCAGGGTCTTCCCGCATTTTTTGCTCGAATTGAATTTTTGCTGCGCCGCGCAACGTGCCGAGCGCATATTCAGCGGCGAGGGCAGCATGATAATGGCTTCTGCTTTTCATAGTCCCACGCAGCTCTTTAAGTGATCCAGGGCGCGACGGATCCAGCTTTTTATCGTCCCCAGAGGTTGTTGTAGATGAGATGAAACCTCGCCGTGAGACAGACCCTGATAATAGGCAAGGATCAGGCTTTGTCGTTGTTCGGCGGGAAGGTGCGCCAGACAGTTCGCCAGCACTTTGGCATCGCTGTCTTGTTGCAATCTTTGCAGGGGTTCATCACTTTCTTCGACGTAACGGTCCGCCACGCTGTCGTCCAGTTCGTCTGTCTGGTTATCGCTGCCACGCATCCAGTCGATGGCGCGGTTGCGGACAATGTGGGTGAGCCAGGTCATCGGGGAACTGAGGGCGGGGTTATAAGACGCCGCCCGGTTCCACGCGGTGATGTAGCTGTCGTGCAAAACTTCCTCTGCCCAGGCGTGTCGTCGCAACATGCGTAATGCCACGGCAAAAAGTCTCGGGGAAGTCAGACGGTAGAGTTGCTCGAATGCCTGACGGTCGCCACTGGCCATGGCGCTCATCAGTTCACGCTGAACTTCCAGCGCTTTCTCTGGTGTCGTATTTTTCAATAAAGGGTCATGCATTCGCCCATCCTGACTTTCTGAGATACTGTTTCATAAGGAAATCCAGCTCTCAGTATAGTCCCCAAAATAATTCGTGTTGCAGCGCTTGGGCAGAAGCTGATCACAGCGTTCTGCGGACGCCTCTGCAACGCGAAGTATGAAGGGGCAGCCGGTATTATTTAGGCATCAGTACGGTATCGACCACGTCGATTACACCGTTTTTCTGTTGAACGTCATAGGTACTGATATTGGCGATATTCCCTTTGCCGTCTTTCAGCTGAATATTGTGCGGGCCGTTGTTGAGGATCCACAGTGGCTGGCCGTTAACGGTTTTCAGTTCCGCGGTGCCGTTCCCTTTTTTCAGCAGTTTTTCCAGATCTTTCATTTCATATTTACCGGCCACCACGTGGTAGGTGAGGATGCTGGTGAGTGTGGCTTTGTTTTCAGGTTTCACCAGATTCTCGACGGTGCCCGCCGGCAATTTAGCAAACGCGGCATTGGTCGGGGCAAACACGGTGAACGGACCTTTACCCTGCAACGTATCCACCAGGCCGGCAGCTTTCACGGCGGCAACCAGCGTGGTGTGGTCTTTGGAGTTCAGGGCATTCTCTACGATATTTTTGGACGGATACATTTCAGCGCCACCCACCATGGTGGTGTTTTGAGACATCATTGCAGCCATTGACGCGGTGCTCAGCAGCAGCGAAGCACAGATAGCGGTACGGATTAATGTTTTCATGATGTAGTCCTTCGTAAGTTGAGTAGGTAAGGTCTTGCCTCACATCTATACATACGAACGACACCCCGCTTTTGGATGCAGGAAAAGATGAAAAAAAGTGAAATAAATGAACGTTATTTTCAACACATTGATTATCAATAAAAAACCACGCACATTGGCGTGGTTTTTTATTGGAATAACGCAGAGATTATTTCCCCGACGGATTATTTCCGGGCACATCCACCGTTTCGATTTTGGTTTTACGCTGGATCGTCAGCGTTGAACCGGCAGAAGCCGCGATAATCGCCGCCAGCCCCAGCCACTGTAACGCCGTCAGGAACTCGCCCAGGAAGATAATCCCGGAAAGCGCGGCCATGGCCGGTTCCATGCTCATCAGCGTGCCGAAGGTTTTGGCGGGCAGCTTGGTCAGCGCCATCATTTCCAGCGAATAAGGGATGGCAGAGGTGAGCAGGGCGATCAGCAAGCCGAGCGGCAAGATTTCCCAGCTGAAAATAGAGGTGTGCGCCTGCGCGATGCCAATCGGGAAGAAGATCAGGGCGGCGATAACCGAGCCCATCGCGGCCGTCCCCGGCCCGTAGCTGCTGCCTGCACGCTGCCCGGCAAGAATATAGACAGCCCAGCAGGCACCGGCGATCAGCGCAAAGCACGCCCCTTTGAGATCAACGCCACCGGCACTTTGTCCGAGCGGCAGCAAAAACAGTAATCCGGTCACGGCCAGCGCCACCCAGACAAAATCCACCGGGCGGCGGGAAGAGAACATCGCCACCGCCAGCGGCCCGGTGAACTCGAGCGCAACGGCAATCCCGAGCGGCACGGTGCGCAGCGCCAGATAGAAGCTGTAGTTCATACAACCCAGCGCAAGCCCGTACATCAGCAGTGCGCGAAAATTACCGCCGCGCATTTTAAAGCGCCACGGTCGGAAATAGATCAGCAGCAGAATGGAACCCAGCCCGAGACGCAGCGCCGTTACGCCCTGCGGGCCGACGACCGGGAACAGCGTTTTCGCCAGTGACGCGCCGCCCTGTAAGGAAAGCATGGCGATGAGCAGCAGCAGGATGGCGACCAGAGGTGAGGCTTTCTTAGGTAATGCCGGCACCGGCGGGCTGTTGTTGTGTTCTTCTGCGGGCACGGCGGCCTGCATTTTTTTTCCTGACTGTGTCATCCATAGCGCCTTAGGAGGTGATCCGTTTTAACGATTATCTTGGGATTTATAGTTTTGAAAAGAAAGGTAAAGCACCGTCAGTGTAGAGGGAAATGAGGGAAGAAAAAATCAGTGAAAAAAATTTTTTTCGGCAGCGGATTTTCCGAAAAAAAATTTAAAAAGCCGAAAATGTTGCGAAAAAATGTCGATTTTTCGTCCAAAACTTTAGGAATTATCTGCTAATCTTAAAAAGTTCAATAAGTTTTTCTTATAGTTTTAGTGACGAAAATCACAGTAAAATTAATAAGATATAGCGTGTTGGAAACTTTATGTTACACGATAGAGTCCTTTGGACATCTATATTCAGGCAGAGTTTCACGCTGGTTTTTGTTATATTTTCAAACGTGAAGGTTACTTTGGTTTCCCATTTTGAGGTGGTTTATGAAAAAAATTGCATGTCTTTCCGCATTAGCTTGCGTAGTAGCACTGGGCGTTTCAACAAGCGCATTCGCTGACACCAGCACCGTAACCGCTGGTTACGCTCAGGGTGATATGCAAGGCGTTGCTAACAAAGCAAACGGCTTCAACTTGAAATACCGTTGGGAACAAGATAACAACCCACTGGGCGTTATCGGTTCTTTCACCTACATTGAAGACGACAGCACTCCGTCTTCTGGTGACTACCGTAAAGCACAATACTACGGTCTGACTGCGGGTCCTGCTTACCGTCTGGCTGACTGGGTTTCCATCTACGGTGTTGTAGGTGTGGGCTACGGTAAATTCCAGCAGAACGACAACGCAGCATCTACTGCAAACCGTCAGAAATTTGACAACAGCGACTACGGCGTATCTTACGGCGCTGGTCTGCAGTTCAACCCAATCCAGAACGTTGCTCTGGACGTTTCTTACGAACAGTCCCGTATCCGCAGTGTTGATGTTGGCACCTGGATCGCTGGCGTAGGTTACAGCTTCTAATTCTTCGCCGCAGCGTAACGCTTTGCCGTTACCCTCCCGCGAAAACAAAAACCGCTCATTGAGCGGTTTTTTTATGCCTTTTTTCCAGCCGGGGTGAGGGCGTTTATTGAGACTTAAATCCCGCTAAACCAGTTGTAGCCCTGATCTTCCCAGTATCCGCCCGGATATTCATTGGTGACAAAAATCGCGCCGATGTGTTTGGCATTTTTAAAGCCCAGTTTGGTCGGCATGCGCAGGCGTAACGGGTAACCGAAATCCGGCGGCAGCGGTTTACCGCCAAAATCCAGAGCCAGAATGGTCTGCGGATGCAGCGCCGTCGCCATATCAATGCTGGAATAGTAGCGGTCATCGCATTTAAACCCGACATATTTGGCGGTGAGATCCGCCCCGATATGTTGCAGGAAGGTTTTCAGCGGCACGCCTTTCCACTGGCCGATGGCGCTCCAGCCTTCAATGCAAATCAGACGGGTGATCTGGCTTTCCTGCGGCAGGCGCTGCAATTGTTCCAGCGTCCACGGCGCTTTTTTCTGCACCAGTCCGGAGACTTCCAGCCGGTAATTGGGGATGTCTATCTCCGGAACGTTGTATTCCGGATAAAAAGCATTGAAGCGGAACGGCGTGGTTATCTGATCTTCGCGGTAGGTTTGCGCCAGTTTCTGACCGCTGAACAGCCAGCCCTGAACCCGATCGTTCCAGCGCGACATCGCCCACAGCACTTTGTCGACCTGATCGCCGTCCTGCAAATTACAGCCGGTCAGCATCGATACCGCGCCCAGCGTCAGGCCGGAACGCAGCAACAGACGGCGCTGAATATTCACCAGCTGTTTGCGCTGGTCGGGCTCAACAATGATTTTTGGCCGGTCTGATTTTTCACTCATCCGTGTTCTCCTGCGTACTGATTTTTTTGCCACCGGTGATCATGGCAACGAACGTTTTCGGCACCAGCAACACCATCACCACGTGAACCACCACGAACAGCATCACGCCGCTCATGGCAAAGAAATGGACATAACGGGCGATATCAAAACCGCCAAACAGCCACACCAGGCCGCTGAACTGAACCGGTTTCCAGATAGACAACCCTGAGAGCACCAGCAGCAGGCCGAGCAGCAGCACGCCGACGTACATCAGCTTTTGCACCGCGTTGTACTGGCCGAGTTTGTGCGGCAGCCTGAACGTCACGGCACGGACCGTATCCCGCCAGACAGAACGTGGGCTGAACGGGAAAAAGTCACGCCTGAAATGGCCGGTGAACAGCCCCCACAGCACATAAAACAGGGCGTTGGCCGCCATCAGCCACATCACCGCCAGATGCCAGGCAATGTTGCCACCCAGCCAGCCGCCGAGGGTGGTGCTTTGCGGAAAGGTAAAAGAAAAAATCGGGTCGGCGTTATAAATTCCCCAGCCGCTCATCACCATGCCGATCATCGCGAAAAGATTAATCCAGTGGCACAGGCGAACCGGCCAGGGATGAATACGCTTTTTTTTCGGCAAAGAGGGCGGCGGGGAGGCACTTTGTGCAGAGGAGGTACGCAGCGGGGAGGGTTGAGATTTCACGGATAAACTCCTGCGTAATGAGAAACTGCGCAACATGAATGAGGGAGGATTCACCCTGCGCAGTTCTTCAAAAACAACTTACTCCGGCTGACAGACACGGCCCGCCGGAGCAGCGTGCTAAAGGGTTACATCGGCGGTGCGACGCCATCTTTACCGGCGGCGATACCACGGGCAACCAGTGCGCCTTTATCGTCTTTCATCGCAAACAGTACGATTTTAGTCCCAGGTTTCAGCAGGCTGCGGTCGCCCGGCGCCAGCAGAACCACCGGCACATCGTCAGGCACTACAACCGTTTTTTCTGCGTCATGATATTTCACGGTCAGCGTGCGGCCATTGGTGTTCACCAGTTTGCCGACGGTACCGTTAGTCATGGTATTGATTTTGCCATCGGCGGATTCAAACGGGTTGAACCCTTCGCCGCTGCCGCGCAGGCTTGGCGCGAAGACGTGCACTTCCAGCGCTTTCAGGGTGCCGTTGGCCTGTGGAACGGCCGCGGTACCGATGAAGCTGTCCGCTTTGATGTCGCTGATCTGGCCTTTCGTCACCGCGTTGATTTTGGTCTGATCGGTCAGTTTAACGTCCAGCTTATCGCCCTGACGGGTGGTGATCTGCATGGAGGAATCATTAACGGATTCAATGGTTCCGCGCGTAGGTTTGATGACGTTGTCCGCAGCAAAGGCAGATGTCATGCCGCTGCACATCAGCAATGAACCGAGTAACAGACCGGCCAGACGTGTTGGTGTGTTCATGTTTAACTCTCCAGTTTCTTACGTATTTTCATTCAGGTAGAGGTATCACTGCACGAGGCAGTGAGGAATGACTTCATTAAGAGTGGACGATAAACCGGGATTGGCAGATGACAAGTTGATGACAAAATTGTCATCAAAGGTGTCTGACGAAACTGATAAACTTCCCAGGAATCATTCTTTGGGTGAATGGTCATGCGGCGCTGAGGGCCTGAATGCGGATACTGGTGATAGAAGATGATGTCAGCACAGGCGATTACCTGAAAAAAGGGCTGACCGAAGCGGGTTACAGCGTGGATCTGGCGCGTAACGGCGCAGACGGGCTGTTTCTGGCGCTCGAGGACGGTTACGACGCGGTGATCCTTGACGTCATGCTGCCGGGGCTTGATGGCTGGCAGGTGATGGAAGTGCTGCGTAAAAAAAGCGACGTGCCGGTGCTGTTCCTGACCGCACGCGACGAAGTGCAGGATCGTATTCACGGTCTGGAGTTGGGCGCAGACGATTACCTCATCAAACCTTTCTCCTTCACCGAACTGGTGCTGCGTATTCGCACGCTGCTGCGCCGTCCCGCCGCCCGTGAGCCGGATATCTACAGCGTCGCCGATCTCAATCTCGATCTGCTTCGCCGTCGCGTCACCCGTCAGGATCAGACCATCGCGCTGACCAACAAAGAATTTATGCTGCTGCATTTGCTGATGCGCCGCGAAGGCGAAGTGCTGTCGCGCACCATGATCGCGTCTCAGGTGTGGGATATGAATTTTGACAGCGACACCAACGTGGTGGATGTGGCCATCAAACGCCTGCGCGCCAAAATCGACCGCGCCTTTGAGGTCAAACTGATCCATACCGTGCGCGGCATCGGCTATGTCTGCGAAGTGCGCCATGACTGAATTTGCTGCGAAATCAACACCACAACGCGCGATGTCCCTGACGCTGCGGGCCACGCTGCTGTTTGCACTGTTAGCCTCTCTGGTGGTGAGCGCCGTCGGGGTGTACCTCTATTATTCGCTGGAAAAAGAGCTGGTGCGCCGCGCCGATTATCAGGTCAGCGGCCGCGTGCAGTATTTCCGTCATTTGCTGGCGAGCGAATTTCCGCTGTCACAGCTCAGCCACAACCCCGGCCTGTTCGAAAATATGCTCGGCAACGAGCGCGATATTCTGACCTTCCGCCTCAGCGGGCAGCCTGCGCTGATTAACGTCAATCCCTCGCGTTTACAGTTACCGGCAGTGGCACCGGTGCCGGACGGCCAGCCGTTAACCCTTGGCACCGTGCATAGCCTCTCTGCGCCCGACGGCACGCCGGTGCGCTTTGCCCGTGCCGCCGTCAGAATGCAGGATGGCAGCACGGTGGAGATCACCGCGGCGCACTTTATGACCGGCGAAGCGCGGATGCTGTCAACGTTCCGCTGGCAGATAACCGGCGCAGTGCTGTTTGCCTATTTTCTGATTGCCGCGCTGGGCTATGGCGTCATCCGCCGGGGGCTGCGCCCGCTGCGGCAGATGGCGCAGGAGGCAACGAAAATTCATCCGGCCAGTTTATCCACCCGTCTGAGCAGTGAAAATGCGCCGCAGGAATTGCAGCAGTTGATCTATTCCTTTAACGACATGCTGGAAAGGCTGGCGGAAGGTTATCAGCGTCTGACGCAGTTCTCCGCCGATCTGGCGCATGAGATCCGCACGCCGGTGGGCGCGCTGATGGGGCATTGTCAGGTGGCGCTGTATCAGCCGCGCAGCACCGAGGAATATGAAACGCTGCTGGCGAACAACATGGAAGAACTGGAGCGTATTTCGCGCATGGTGGAAAACATCCTGTTCCTGGCGCGCGCCACCGATGCGCGTTCGGTGCTGACCCTCACCAGTATTGATGTGTCGGCGGAAATGACCCGTATTCAGGAGTATTTCGAAGGACTGGCGGAAGAGCGCGAGATGACGTTGCACAGCGCAGGGGAGGGGATTGTTTACGCCGATGCCATTTTGTTCCAGCGTGCGCTCAGTAATCTTGTCGCCAATGCCGTGCGCTATGCGCATCAGGGAACGGCAATCTGCGTGCGCGCAGAGTCTCATGGGAAAGGCATGGATATCCATGTGATAAGCCAGGGTGACCCGATCCCGCCTGAAAAACTCGGCAAACTGTTTGACCGTTTCTATCGCGCCGATGCTTCGCGCAGCGAAGGCGGCAGCTCCAGCGGGCTGGGGTTGTCCATCGTGCAGGCCATTATGGCGCTGCATCAGGGCAGCGTTCGGGTGGTGAGTTCCGCGCAGGGGGAAACCCGCTTCACGCTCACTTTCCCGCGCGAAGAGCACAAGCTTTCTCAGTAGTTTCTCAATAAACGTAAGAAACGGGCAGCAGGTGTAAGAAAATTATCAGCATTATCTCACTGAAAGATAAAGGTTTCGTTAATCCTGTTACATTATCACATTGGAAGAAACGAATGAATTTGAACGAAAATACGCGGCCCGGAGTCTGAATAGTCCTAAGGAGTGTTTTCAATCCTCCGGTACGAGCGGTCAACATGACGTAAACAGACTCACCAAAGAGCCATTTATTACCAATGCAAAAATTACGATTACTTTCGCAACAGAGCATTTTTCTGTTCATTGCGCTTTATCTTGGGATCCTGCTTAACCTTCCGATTTTCTTCCGACGTTACTCCCAGTTGCACTATGACAATGCGTTGTCGATCGCCGTTGAAATGCTGGCCGCCTTTGCGCTGGTCTATTTCCTGTGTGTGCTGCTGTCGTTTACCGGGAAAACGGTCTTCCGCATTCTGATGAGCGTGGTGGTGATCTCTTCCGCCGCGGCCAGCTACTACATGATCCTGTTCAACGTCGATATCGGTTACGGTATTTTGGCGGCGGCACTGGCGTCAGATTCCATTGATTTATCGAAAGAATCCATCGGAACCCATTTCATCGCCTGGACGGTGCTGGTCAGCCTGATCCCGGTACTGCTGTTGTGGCTGAGCACCATGCCCGGCGCGGCATTCAGAGAAACCACCCTGAAAAAACTGGCAGTGAAACTCGTTCTGCTGGTCGTCTCCGGTTTGCTCTGTTACCTGCCGCTGCAAATGATGGGCAAAGTGCAGGATCGTCATGATCTGGTGAATAACCGCATGATGGCAAGCTACGGCGGCGTGGTGGCGGGTACTTATTCGCCGTCCAACTGGCTTTCGGCGCTGGGGCTGTATGTCTACAGCAGCTACAGCCAGGCGGAAGACACCAAAAACCTGTTCGATCCGGCCAAACATTTCACCTATAACGAACCGGCAGATGCCAAAGACATGTACGTGGTGTTTGTGATTGGTGAAAGTGCACGTCGCGATCACATGGGGCTGTATGGCTACGATCGTGATAACACGCCGAATCTCGATAAAGAGAAGAATCTTGTGGCCTTGCAGGGCTATTCCTGCGACACCGCCACCAAGCTTTCCCTGCGCTGTATGTTTGTGCGCGAGGGCGGGGCGTCTGAAGCGCCGCAGCGCACGCTCAAGGAAGCCAACGTGTTCTCCGTGCTGAAAAGCAAAGGCTGGAGCTCGGAGTTGTATTCCATGCAAAGTGAAGCCTGGTTCTACAACAAAACCCGCGCCGACGATTATTCCCTGCGTGAAAACATTGCTTCTGAGAAGCGCAACGCCGGTAAGCCGGTCGATGACATGTTGCTGATCGATGAAATGAAAGATTCGCTGAATAACCATCCGAACGGTAAACATCTGATCATCCTGCACACCAAAGGGTCGCATTATCTCTATTCCGACCGCTATCCGCGTTCATTCGCCAAATATCAGCCGGAATGCATGGGCATTGACGATTCCTGTTCTACCCAGGAGATGATCAACGCCTACGACAACTCACTGCTGTATACCGATTATTTCCTGTCGCAGGTGTTTGACCAGTTGCGCGATAAAAACGCCATCGTGTTCTACGCATCCGATCACGGCGAGTCGATTTCGAAAAGTATGCACTTCCACGGCACACCGCGGGATCACGCGCCACCTGAGCAGCGTACCGTGCCGATTATGGTCTGGGCGTCGGACAAATTCCTCGCCAACGATCAGAACAGAGCCGGTTTCGAACAGCTGCAAAAAATGGCTGCGCAGAAGAAGCCTGCTTTCCATGAAAAACTGTATGACACCCTGCTCGGCTGTATCGGCTACACGTCTCCGGACGGCGGGATTGTCCAGCAGCATAACTGGTGCCACGTAGCCGATAAGGCCGCACCGGCAAAATAACCCTCGCCCGACGTCGCCATCTTTTTCTTCAACCAGAAAAGGTGGCGACATCCTTCTGGTCGTTCCTCGTTTTTTAAGTCACAATCGCTTAACAAGGTATTGAGAGTATTCTCTTCTGCTATTTTTTTATCAGGGCTGATGACCGATGGAAGCACTTCGAATTACAGTTTGCGTACTGACGGTCATAATGACCCTTCTGACGCTGCTGCCCCTCTCCCGCAATCAACACTGGTGGGTGCGGGTATGGGATTTCCCCCGCCTGCAAATGGCGTCTTTATGCTTACTTTTCCTGCTGACTGAGCTGTACATTCTGCCGTTTGGCGGCGTGCTCTCGACCATCACCATCGTGCTGACGGTGGCCTGCATGCTCTATCAGAGCTGGTGGATTTTGCCCTATACGCGTCTGCATCCGGTGCAGGTCAAAAAAGTCGCGCCGAACGGGCATTCCCGCATCAAAATTATTAACAGCAACGTCCTGACCACCAACCGTCAGGCCGGTAAATTACTGAGCCTTATCCAGCAAAATAAGCCCGATATCGTGGTGCTGCTGGAAACGGATCAGTGGTGGGAAGATCAGATGGCACCGCTTGAGCCAGATTATCCGCACAGCCTGCGCTGCCCGCTGGATAATCTCTACGGCATGCACGTTTACTCGCGGCTGCCGCTTCACGACGCGCAGATTCAGTATCTGGTGGCCGACGATATTCCGTCGATGCATTTTCGCGCCGAACTGGCCTCCGGGGAACAGGTCGTGCTGCACTGCCTGCACCCGATGCCGCCAAGCCCGACCGAAGCCGATGAATCCACTGACCGCGACGGTGAGCTTATCGCCGTCGGGCACACCGCGGCCAAAGCGACCTATCCGACCATTGTGACCGGCGACCTGAACGACGTCGCATGGTCACGCACCACGCGCCTGTTCATGAAAGTCAGCGGTCTGCTCGACCCGCGTCGTGGCCGTGGCATGTACAACACCTTCCACGCCAGTTATCCGTTCCTGCGCTGGCCGCTGGATCACGTTTTCCACAGTAAACATTTCACGCTCATCAGCCTGCAACGCCTCGGATTCATGGGCTCAGATCACTTTCCCATCATGGTCGAACTGGCGCTGACGCCCCAGGAAGGGCAGGATCAGGAATCACTGGAAATCGATAATGAAGACATTGAAGAAGCCGAGGAAAAAATGCAGATCGCGGGTGTGAAAACCAGCGATGTGCACAGGGCGGAAAAACTGAACCAGCCGGTCTTCGGTCTGTAATCATGACCAGCGAACGTGCGCGTTTGCCACTGGCCGAAGACTTACGGGTTTTTCTGGCGGTCGTGAATAAGCAGAGTTTTGCCGCCGCCGCCACGGAGCTCGGGCAGTCTCCGGCCTATGTCAGCAAACGCATTCAGATCCTCGAAGAGTCGCTGAATTGCCGTTTGCTGCACCGTTCGACCCGCGGCGTACGGCTGACCGAAGACGGTGAACGCACGCAGCGCTGGGCACTGCAAATCCTCGATACGTTTGATCACTTCATCGGCGACCTGTCGGATTCGCGCAGTGAAGCGCGCGGCAACGTGCATATCTGCAGCTCGTTCGGTTTCGGACGCTGCCATGTGGCGCCGGCAGTGGCCGAGCTGGCCGAGCGTTATCCGCAACTGAATCTCCGCCTTGATCTGTTTGACCGCGTGGTCGATCTGGTTGCAGAAGGTATTGATCTGGAAATTCTGGTGGGCGATGACATTCCGGAGCAGCACATCGGTAAAAAACTGGCAGAGCATCAGCGGATCCTCTGCGCATCCCCGGAGTATCTGGCCGCCCACGGCGAGCCGGATTCGCCGGAAGCGCTCGCACAGCATCAGTGTCTGGTGCTCAAAGAGCGCGACAATCCTTTCGGACTCTGGTCGCTGACCGCAGAAGGCGAGGAGCACCGGGTCAGGGTGAAAGGGGCGCTGTCGTCTAACAGTGGCGAAGTGGTGTTGCAGTGGGCGCTCCGGCACCACGGCATCATTTTGCGCTCGCAGTGGGACGTGCAGCCTTACATTGCGCGGGGCGAGCTTGTGCAGGTGTTACCGCAATTCTCCCAGCCCGCCAGCGTCTGGGCGGTATATCCCACGCGGCTGGCGGACTCGGCAAAATTGCGGGTGTGCGTTGAGTTTCTGCATCAGCGTTTCAGCCAGTTACTGGGCTGACGCCGGTTTCGTGGTCAAGCGTTACGCCAGCCACGGATTGCGCTGCAAATGCCCTTGCTGAAACTCACGGATTTCATCGCCGTATTGCAGTGTGGTGCCGATAGCATCCAGCCCGTTGAGCAGCGAAACCTTACTCAGCTCATCGATTGCAAAATCAATCACTTCACCGTTTTGCAGGCCAATCCGTTGCGCCGGCAGATCCAGGGTAATTTTGTTTTTGTCGCCGTGAACCACTTCCTGCGCAATCTGCGCCCACTGCTTGGGATCCAGCTGTACCGTCAGCACGCCGTTGCGCTGACAGTTATCGAAGAAAATCCCCGCAAACGTCGTGCCGATCAGCGCCCGGATCCCGAGCTGTTTCAGCCCCCATACCGCATGTTCACGGCTGGAGCCGCAGCCAAAATTTGGCCCGACCAGTAAGAATTTGGCATTCTGCCACTCAGGCTGATTGAGGATAAACGCCGGATCGGGCGAGCCGTCCGCCAGGAAACGCAAATCGAAAAACACCCCGCGATCCAGCCCGTTGCGGTCGATGCCCTTGAGAAACTGTTTCGGCATGATCACATCGGTATCTACGTTCGCCGCAGGCAACGGCGCGGCAATACCGGTCAGTACGTTAAATGCTTCCATGATTTCTCCTTACAGGTCGCGGACATCGGTCAGATGGCCGCAAATGGCCGCCGCTGCCACCATCGCCGGGCTCATCAGGTGGGTACGTGCGCCCGCGCCCTGGCGGCCTTCAAAATTACGGTTTGTGCTGGATGCGCAGCGGTCGCCGGGGGCGAGCACGTCGTCGTTCATCGCCAGACACATCGAGCACCCTGATTGACGCCATTCGAAACCGGCCTGAATAAATATGTCTGCCAGACCTTCCTGCTCAGCCTGCGCGCGCACCTGGCTGGAGCCGGGCACGATCATTGCGCGTACGGTCGGTGCGACGGTTTTACCGCGAACCACTTCGGCGGCAGCGCGTAAATCCTCGATGCGCGCGTTAGTGCAGGAACCGATAAACGCATGGCTGATGCGAATACTGTTCAGCGCCTGACCGGCGCGCAGCCCCATGTACTGCAACGCACGCTGTAAATCCTTGCGGCGTGAGGCATCTGATTCTGCCAGCGGGTCCGGTACCTGGCCGTGAATCGCCTGCGCCTGATCGGGGCTGGTGCCCCAGCTGACCATCGGCGCAATTTCTGCGGCGCTCAGTTCAACTTCGCGGTCAAATACGGCGTCCGCATCGCTGTGCAATTCACGCCAGACATTCACGGCGTCCGTCCATTGCTGGCCTTTCGGCGCACGCGGCTTGTCTTTCAGGTAATCAAACACTTTGTCGTCGGGAGCCATAAACGCCCCGCGCGCCCCGGCTTCAACGGCCATATTGCATATCGTCATGCGGCCTTCCACGCTCAGCATGTCGATGCCCTGACCGCAGAATTCGATGGCATAACCGGTCGCGCCCGCCGCGCCGATTTTTGCCACCAGCGCCATCACCACGTCTTTGGCGGTGATGCCGGTTTTCAGTTCACCGCTGACGGTGACGCGCATCGTTTTCAGGCGTTTATAGACCAGCGTTTGCGTGGCCAGCAGGTGCTCAATTTCGGACGTGCCGATACCAAAACCAAACGCGCCTAACGCGCCGTAGGTAGTGGTGTGGCTGTCTCCGGCGGCAATCACCATGCCGGGCAAAATAAAGCCCTGTTCCGGTGCCACCACATGTTCGATGCCCTGACGCTTATCGAGAATATCAAACAGCTCGATGCCAAATTCGGCGCAGTTTTCTGCCAGATAGGACACCTGACGCGCCCCCCCGGCATCCGGCATCTGGCGGGTGCGTAACGGCGTCGTCGGGTTAACGTGATCGACCACCGCCAGCGAGGTTTCAGGCCGCCAGACGCGACGGTTCGCCTCGCGCAAACCGCTGAACGCCTGCGGGCTGGTGTATTCGTTAATCACCTGCCGGTCGATGTAAAGCAACACGTGGCCTTTATCATCCAGCGCGCGGACGCTGTGGCTGTCGATATGTTTTTCATACAGCGTTTTTGGCTTCATTTTATTGCCCTGATAAACGTAACGGATAATGCCAGCGTCGCAACTTCGCGGTTATCGGGCAACGGCCTGAGTGTGGTGCGTCAAAACACAGATCGTAAACCGGCGATCTTCATTTGTGGCCTTGTTGCTGACCGGCCAGCGGCTAAGATGGGTAAAAAAGGAGAAAACCCATGTTTGAACATTTTACCCAAGGCCGGATGGCGGTCAGCGGAACGGAGATTGCCTACCGCATCGCCGGGCAGGGCGAGCCGCTGTTATTGCTGCACGGACACCCGCAAACTCAGGCGATCTGGCATAGCGTCGCGCCGCACCTCACTTCTCAGTTCACCGTGGTGCTGGCTGATTTACGCGGTTACGGCGACAGCGGTAAACCCGAACCGGACGCGGAGCATCTGCGCTACAGCAATCGCGAAATGGCGCAGGATCAGCTCGAGCTGATGGCCGCGCTCGGTTTCAGCCAGTTCAGCGTGATCGCCCACGACCGCGGAGCGCGGGTCGCACATCGGCTGGCGCTCGACCACCCGCAGGCAGTGAAGCGGATGGTGCTGATGGACATCGCGCCGACGCTTGCGATGTATCAGCAAACCAGCGAGGCCTTTGCGCGCGCTTACTGGCACTGGTTCTTTCTGATCCGCCCGGCACCGCTGCCGGAAACCCTTATCCGGGCAGATCCTGATCTCTACCTGCGCAGCGTAATGGGCAGCCGCAGCGCCGGTATGCAACCTTTCACCGACGAAGCTTACGCAGATTATTTGCGTTGTCTGCAACTTGATGGGACGGCGCGCGGAATTTGCGAGGACTATCGGGCTTCTGCTGCGGTAGACCTGCAACACGATCAGATTGACCGGAATGCATCCCGCAAAGTGCGTTGTCCGCTGTTGATCCTGTGGGGCGAAAAAGGCACTGTCGGCACCTGTTTTGCGCCGCTGGAGGAATGGGCAAAGGTGGCGGAAGACGTTCAGGGAGAGGCGTTGCCGTGCGGGCATTATCTTGCTGAAGAACAACCGCAACTGTTGCTGGAGAAAGTGCTGCCGTTTCTTCGCTGACGTGGCGGATGTTCTGACGTGTATAAAAAAACCCGCATTGCGCGGGTTTTTTGTGAGCTCAGATTATACCGGTTGTTCCGGGAAGGTGAGGGTGTTACCCGGCGCTTCACGGTTGATGTGCAGGAAATTCAGATGACGTTCGTACTGATCAAGAATGTCATTGATCACCTGATGTTTGGTGAAGTCCATCAGGTCATTACCCTGCGTGCCTTCCAGCAGGAAGGTTTCCAGACGGTAATAATGCGATTTACCGGCGCGTGCGCGATAGGTAAAGGCGGGAACCGCATAGCGCACCGGCCAGATCTGATAGACAAAGTTTTGCTCTTCGCCCAGCGCGACCTGCAATTCCAGCGGCCCGATTTTCTCGTCTTCCTGAGGCTCGTGCTCGTTAAAGGTCACTTTTGCCCCGCGCAGTTCCAGTTCCTGCGCCACTTCCTGCATCGCAGGGCGGCACACGTTATCCATCATTTTCTGGGTATGGCGCGTGCCCGGATAATTCATCACCCGTGACAGACGCTGTTTCCAGTTCAGCGCGGCGTCACTGGTTGCGGGCAGCGGAGCCATTGTCTGCTGGCTGCTGGCGCGGCGGTAATCCTCCAGACGCAGTGATTTATACAAGCCGGCCATGATGAAGAAGATCACAAAACTGAACGGCAGCCCCATGATCACCGTGGTGTTTTGCAGCGCCGAAACCCCGTCGGTCATCAGCATGCCCAGCGTCAGCACGCCGATGGTGACCGACCAGAAGATCCGCAGCCAGTTAGGGGCATCGTTGTTAATGTCAGCCAGTTTTGAGGTGAAATTCCCCAGCACCAGCGAGCCGGAATCCGCCGACGTGACATAAAACAGCAGGCCGGTGATGGTGGCGACAGAAGCACTCAGGGTAAAGCCCGGATACTGCGCCAGCAGGCTGTAAACGCCGCGCTCAGGGTGTGCAATCACTTCGTTGGCGAAATCCAGATTGCCATGCAGGATCTGGTACAACGCGCTGTTACCGAAAATCGACAGCCACAGCAGGGTGAAGACAAACGGTATGATCAACGTGCCGAGCACGAACTGACGGATGGTGCGCCCGCGCGAAATACGCGCCAGGAACAGGCCGACAAACGGCGACCAGGCCACCCACCAGGCCCAGAAGAACAAGGTCCAGCTGTTCATCCATTCGGTCGGGCGGTCAAAGGCAAAGGTGTTGAGCGTCATGCCCATAAAGCGGTTGATGTAATCGCCGATATTGAGCACCAGCGCATTAAGCAGGAATTCGGTATTGCCGAAGAACAGCAGGAACAGAATCAGCCCCAGCGCCAGCAGCACGTTGAGTTCCGACAGAATACGGATGCCTTTGTTCACACCGGAGGTCACCGACACCGTCGCCATAATCACCGAAAGCAGGATCAGTGCCGCCTGAACGGTCAGGTTTTCCGGGATCTGGAACAGCACTTTCAGCCCGTAATTCAGCTGAACCACGCCGATACCGAGCGTGGTGGCGATACCAAAAATGGTGCCGACCACGGCAGCGATATCCACGCTGTGGCCGATAGGCCCGTTAATGCGTTTGCCGAAAATGGGGTACAGCGCCGAACGGATGGTCAGCGGCAGGTTATAGCGGTAGCTGAAATAGCCGAGCGCAATCCCCATCAGCGCGTACATCGCCCAGCCAGTCAGGCCGTAGTGGAACAGCGTCCAGGTCATTGCCTGCCGCGCGGCTTCCAGCGTTTGCCCGTTGCCTTCGGGCGGCAGCATGTATTGCGTCACCGGTTCGGCGACCGAGAAGAACATCAGGTCGATACCGATCCCGGCGGCAAACAGCATGGCCGCCCAGCTCATCATGCTGAATTCGGGTTTGGATTGTTCAGGACCGAGTTTGATCGAGCCGAAGCGCGAGCAGGCAATGAACACTACAAACACGATGTACAGCGTCGCTGCCAGCATGTAATACCAGCCGAAGGTGGCGGATACCCAGTTAAGGGTCAGGCTTATCCATTTTCCGGAAAAATCGGTGAAGAAAATGGTCATTAATGTGAAGGCTAAAATCAGACCGGCGGAGGTGAAGAACACCACCTTGTTCAGCTGGTCCCGAGGTTTCTCAGCATGTTTTTCTGTCGTATCGGCAGTCGCCATGTTTTCCCCTGATGTGTTAATTACTTTCTAATTTTCAATAAAATAGACGCTACTTCATCTCAAAATTCATACAAATTACTAACGTATTGGTAATAAAATATATGCATTTTTAATTGAACGTTCAATCAAAAAAAAGTTAAATAGGTGACGTCAGAGCGTTAACAAGGTTGAGCGACAGCGTAAAAAAAAGGTTTTTTAAGCGCGTTTCAACCCGCTCATTTTCAGGAGCCGGAACCATGCCCAAAGTAGGAATGCAGCCCATAAGACGGCAGCAATTGATTGAGGCAACCCTGGCAGCGGTGAACGAAGTCGGCATGCATGATGCCTCGATTTCGCAAATCGCCCGCCGGGCTGGCGTCTCCAACGGCATCATCAGTCACTACTTTCGTGACAAGAATGGGCTGCTGGAAGCGACCATGCGTTATTTGCTCAGTCATCTGGGGGAAGGGGTGCAGTTGCGGTTATCGCAGCTGACGGATACCGCACCGACGGCGCGGCTGCATGCAATTGCAGAAGCCAATTTTGACGACAGTCAGACCAACAGCGCGGCGATGAAAACCTGGCTGGCCTTCTGGGCGAGCAGTATGCATCACCCGCAGTTGTACCGGCTGCAACAGGTCAACAGCCGCCGGCTCTATTCAAATTTATGTTCTGAATTCAGACGTTTTCTGCCGAAAAAAGAGGCGCGTCTTGCGGCGCAAAGCACTGCCGCACTGATTGATGGCCTGTGGCTGCGCGGCGCACTCAGCGGTAAAGAGTTCAACCGCGCCGAGGCGATGCAAATCACCCGCCGCCACATTGAATCACAGCTCACCTGAGCACAGCAGAAAACTTTCAGACCGCACAGACCGAGGAGAGATGTATGTCCCGCTACGGCAAGCAAAAACTTTATATCAACGGGCGTTTTCAGGACAGCACCGGTGATGAAACCTTTGATGCAGTGAACCCGGCCAACGGCGAGGTGATTGCGACCCTGCCATCCGCCACGCAGGAAGATGTCGATCTGGCGGTGAAATCCGCGCAGAAAGGCCAGAAAGTCTGGGCAGCGATGACCGCCATGAGCCGCTCGCGCATCTTGCGCCGCGCCGTGGACATTCTGCGTGAGCGTAACGACGAACTGGCGGCCATCGAAACCGCCGACACCGGTAAACCGCTGTCTGAAACGCTGGCCGTCGATATCGTGACCGGCGCGGATGTGCTTGAGTATTACGCAGGCCTGATCCCGGCGATTGAAGGCCAGCAAATTCCGCTGCGCGATTCTTCCTTCGTCTACACCCGCCGCGAGCCGCTGGGCGTGGTCGCCGGGATCGGTGCCTGGAACTACCCGATTCAGATAGCGCTGTGGAAATCCGCTCCGGCGCTGGCAGCGGGTAACGCGATGGTGTTTAAACCGAGCGAAAATACCTCACTGACCGCCCTGAAACTGGCCGAAATTTACAGCGAAGCGGGCGTGCCGGATGGCGTGTTCAGCGTGGTGACAGGTGCGGCCAGCGTCGGGCAGGCGTTAACCGATCATCCGGATATCGCTAAAGTCTCGTTCACCGGCGGCATCAAAACCGGCAAAAAAGTCATGGCCAGCGCCTCGGCTTCCACGCTGAAAGAAGTGACCATGGAACTGGGCGGCAAGTCGCCGCTGATCATCTTTGACGATGCGGATCTCGATAAAGCCGCTGACATCGCGATGATGGCGAACTTCTACAGCTCAGGCCAGGTGTGCACCAACGGCACCCGGGTGTTTGTGCCAAAAACGTTACATAAAGCCTTTGAAGCCAAAATACTGGAGCGCGTGAAACGCATCCGTGCGGGCGATCCGACTGACGAAAACGTCAACTTCGGCCCGCTGGTGAGCTTTGCGCACATGGAATCCGTGCTGCGTTACATCGAAAGCGGCAAACAGGAAGGCGCGACGCTGCTGACCGGCGGTGAGCGCATGACCGGCGGGGAATACGCCAAAGGCGCTTACGTTGCGCCGACGGTCTTTACCGACTGCCGCGATGACATGCTGATCGTCCGTGAAGAGATCTTCGGGCCGGTGATGAGCATCCTGACCTATGAAAGCGAAGAAGAAGTGATCCGCCGCGCCAATGATACCGAATACGGTCTGGCGGCCGGACTGGTGACGCAGGATCTCAACCGCGCGCACCGCGTGATCCACAAACTCGAAGCCGGGATTTGCTGGATCAACACCTGGGGCGAATCCGCCGCAGAAATGCCGGTGGGTGGCTATAAACATTCCGGCGTCGGGCGCGAAAATGGCATCACCACGCTTGAGCATTACACCCAAATCAAATCCGTGCAGGTCGAACTGGGCGAATTCAGCTCAGTCTTTTAATCCGCCGCAACAGAGGAGATTTTAATGGATTACGATTACATCATTATCGGTGCCGGTTCCGCTGGCAACGTACTCGCCACCCGCCTGACCGAAGACAGCAGCGTGAGCGTGCTGTTACTCGAAGCCGGTGGCCCGGATTACCGTCTGGATTTCCGCACGCAGATGCCTGCGGCGCTGGCGTTCCCGCTGCAGGGGCGTCGTTACAACTGGGCGTATGAAACTGACCCGGAACCGCACATGAACAACCGCCGTATGGAATGCGGGCGCGGTAAAGGTCTGGGCGGCTCATCGCTGATTAACGGCATGTGCTACATCCGCGGTAACGCGATGGATTTCGACAACTGGGCGAAAGCGCCGGGTCTGGAAGACTGGAGTTATCTGGACTGCCTGCCGTATTTCCGTAAAGCGGAAACCCGTGATATCGGCCCGAACGATTTCCACGGCGGTGAAGGGCCGGTCAGCGTCGCGACGCCAAAAAATGGCAACAATCCGTTGTTTGCAGCGATGATCGAAGCCGGTGCGCAGGCGGGCTATTCCCGCACTGACGATCTGAACGGCTACAAACAGGAAGGTTTCGGCCCGATGGACCGTACCGTGACGCCAAAAGGCCGCCGCGCCAGCACTGCCCGTGGCTATCTGGATCAGGCCAAACCGCGTGCCAATCTGACCATTGTGACGCACGCGCTGACCGACAGAATTCTGTTCGACGGCAAGCGCGCCGTGGGCGTCAGCTATTTCAAAGGCGACGATTACAACGCGAAAACGGCAAACGCGAAACGCGAAGTGCTGCTGTGCAGCGGTGCGATTGCGTCACCGCAAATCCTGCAACGTTCCGGCGTCGGCGCGGCTGAACTGCTGAACCGTCTGGAGATCCCGCTGGTGCATGATCTGCCGGGTGTCGGCGAAAATCTCCAGGATCACCTGGAGATGTACCTGCAATACAGCTGCACCCAGCCGGTGTCTTTGTACCCGGCATTGCAGATGCATAACCAGCCCGCGATTGGGGCAGAGTGGCTGTTTAAAGGCACCGGCGTGGGGGCCAGCAATCAGTTTGAAGCGGGCGGTTTTATCCGCAGCCGTGAAGAATTTACCTGGCCGAATATTCAGTATCATTTCCTGCCGGTGGCGATCAATTACAACGGCAGCAACGCGGTGAAAGAGCACGGTTTCCAGGCACACGTCGGTTCCATGCGCTCACCAAGCCGTGGCCGCGTGCAGGTGAAATCAAAAGATCCGCGCCAGCACCCGAGCATTCTGTTCAACTACATGTCGACAGAGCAGGACTGGCATGAGTTCCGCGATGCCATCCGCATCACCCGTGAAATCATGAATCAGCCCGCGCTGGATAAATACCGTGGCCGGGAAATCAGTCCGGGCGAGAACGTGCAGACTGACGAAGAACTGGATGCGTTTATCCGCGAACATGCGGAAACCGCCTTCCATCCGTCGTGTACCTGTAAAATGGGCAGCGATGAGATGGCGGTCGTGGACGGCGAAGGGCGCGTTCACGGCATCGAAAGCCTGCGCGTGGTGGATGCGTCCATCATGCCGCAGATCATTACCGGCAACCTGAACGCGACAACCATCATGATCGCCGAAAAAATTGCCGATAAAATCCGTGGCCGTCAGTCCCTGCCGCGCAGCACCGCGGAGTATTACACCGCAGGCGACACACCGGTTCGCACCGAGCCGATGAAAAAAACCGCCTGATAATTTGGCTGTAAAATCTGTGTTAAAAAGAGATATTCTCAGGAATATCTCTTTTTTTTGGCTTTCAGAAACAGGCAGGGCACTTCTTCATGACCGACTCATCATCGCTTCACTGGCAGGATTATCATCACAGCGACCTGAACGCAGCGCAGCTTTACGCCATTCTGGCGCTGAGAACGGAAGTTTTTATCGTGGAACAAAACTGTGTTTATCAGGATATCGACGGGCAGGATCTGGCCGGTGAAAACCGGCATATCGTCGCCTGGCTGGAAGGAAAACCTGCCGCCTACGCGCGGATCCTGCGCCATGCCGATGACGTGGCGATCGGGCGGGTGATTGTCGCCCCGTCAGCCCGCGGCCTGAAGCTGGGGTATCAGCTGATGGAACAGGCACTGGCAGCCTGCGATAAACACTGGCCGGGTGCGCGCGTGGTGATTTCCGCACAGGCGCATTTACAAGGGTTTTACGGCCGGCTGGGGTTTGTGGCGAATACCGACATTTATGATGAAGATGGGATAGCGCATGTGGGGATGGTGTTGGGGGGCTTTTAGCTTTTAGCATTAAGCTTTAAGCTTTAAGGTCAACACCGTGGGTTGCCACCCACACCGGCCTTAAGGGTGGCTTATCGCCGCCACCCTTAAGAATCCCGGGCTCTTTTTACTGCGCGCTTCGCTGGGACGATGGACATGTTCTGATGCATCAGTGAGTGGCGTAAATTCAGGTGCTTCGCAATGCCTTCTCTCGGTCTTCGAGCCATAGGTCTCGAAGCCGCTCCGTTCAGCTGAATTTTGAGCACGCCAATCAACTTTTTCTAAAAGATAAATCTGTTCTGTTCTTGAATTTAAGATCTTGCGGGCGATTCAGAAATCTTGCTGAAAGGAGTGGCCTGAAGACCTCAGGCTTCAGGACCGGGAGAAGGCACCGCGCAGCGGCAAGATTTGCAGCCTGTCGCGGTGATACCTTTAGAATTCCGGGCTCTTAAACTGCGCGCTCCGCTCGCTGGCTATGTTTCAGATGATGAAGTGATAGTCGCAAAATCCCGCCGCTGCGCGGTGCCCTCCGTTCGGGTTACAACCCGCGTAAAAAAACGCGCGGTTTTCCACCTCTCCTCCGGCGTGATTTTTGAAAGCGGCCGCAGGCTTATACTGCACAACCTTGCTGTTTATTTTCCCTGAAAAGCAGAGCGATTTTGAATTTAAATTTAAGATCCTGCGGGCGATTCAGAAATCTTGCTGAACGGAGCGGCCTGAAGCCATAGGTCCCGAAGCCGCTTTGTTCAGCTGAATGTTGAGCACGCCAATCAACTTTTTCTAAAAGATAAATCTATTTTGTTCTTGAATTTAAGATCCTGCGGGCGATTCAGAAATCTTGCTGAACGGAGCGGCCTGAAGACCTAAGGCTTCAGGACCGAGAGAAGGCACCGCGCAGCGGCAAGATTTCCAGCCTGTCGCGGTGATACCTGAAACATAGCCAGCAGGCAGAGCGCGTGTTGAAAAAAGCGAGGGGAGTTCAGAGGGGAAAAGCCTTTCCCCTCTGGTCGGTTTCGGCGCGGTGAGTTAAGTGATCGCCGCACCTGAGAAACCGAAATATTCCCGGACTCATCGAAAGAGCCCGAGTGCAACGCCTCACTCCCAGTATGCCGGGCTGCCAAACTTCTCCACCAGAAAATCAATCACCGCCCGCACTTTGATCGAGGCTTTTCGTGCATTGGGGTACAGCGCGGATATGGTCTGCGGCTCGGGCGAGGTGGATACCTGATGATCTTCCAGCACGCTGACCAGCCGCCCGTCGCGCAGGGCGTCGCCGATTAACCAGGTGGGGAATACCACCAGCCCCATGCCATCCACGGCTGCCTTTGTCAGGGTTTCCGCATTGTTACTGGTCAGGACGCCGCGCAGGCTGTACGAACGCCATTCCTGTTCCGGCTGGCGGAAGTACCAGCGTTGGGAACCGGCAAATCCTTTAAACACCAGGCAGCTGTGAGCGGCTAACTCTTCCGGCGTTTGTGGTGTGCCTGTACGGGCAAGATAGGCAGGGCTGGCGGCGAGACGGAAGTTCTGCTGTCCGAGCGTGCGGGCCTGCAGGGTGGAATCTGCCATCACGCCGATTCGGATCAGCAGATCAACGCTGTCCTGTAACGGATCAATGAAATCGTCGGTCTGCATCAGCTCAATATTCAGACGCGGATAACGTGCGCTCAGCTCATGCAGCCAGGGGGCGATATGCCGCTGGCCAAAAACTACCGGCGCATTGATGCGTATCAGGCCACCCGGCTCGCTGTCCTGCTCCTGCAGATCCAGTTCTGCCAGTTCAAGCTGAGCCAGTACCTGACGTGCGCGTTCAGCCAGCAATTTCCCGGATTCGGTCGGGCTGACTGCACGCGTATTCCGGTAGAGCAACTGGGTTTGTAATGCCTGCTCCAGCTGCGAAATGACGCGCGATACCGTCGAGGGCGACATCGCTTCGCGGCGGGCCACTTCCGAGAAATTTCCCTGGTCGAGCACCGCAACAAACAGCCGTAAAGACTGGATGTTGATCTGATTGAAGCTTTTCATCTGTGCAATATCCGCAAAGGTATTTTCCTTATTGTGCTGTTTTTCGCAAAGCAGTGCCACGCTATAGTCGCCGCTTCTTAAAATAATATGAGCACACTACTAATGAATCTGATGTTAATTCCGCTGGTCGTTCTGGCGGGGATGGGGCTATCGCTGGAGGCCGGTTTAATCGGGCCGTTAGGGACGGAAGTGGGGCACCTGTGGGCCACGCTGAGTATTTTTGGGGTCGGCGCAGTGCTGACCGGATTGCTGGTGCTGTTTTTCAGCCCGCGCAATGCGCCGTCGTTTACCGAACAACCCGGCTGGACACTGCTCGGTGGCTTGCTGGGGCCTGTGTATGTCGTGGTGCTGACGCTGGCGACGCCGGTGATTGGCATCGGCATGACCATGATCGCGATTTTGTCAGGGCAGGTGGCGAAAAGCGTCTTGATCGACCATTACGGCTGGTTCGGTACGCCTCATAAGAAAGTCGGCAGGGAGCGTTTACTGGCTCTGCTGTTTATCGTTGCCGCCCTTGTTCTGATTGCCTGGAGTTAACCGATGACTGAACTGATTATGATTGTTCTGGCGATTGTGGCGGGGGCTGCGCTGAGTATGCAGGCGGCGGTAAACGGTCAGCTGGGTGAAAAAGTGGGCGTCCTGAAAAGTGCCTTCCTGACCTTCAGCGTGGGCGCGGCGATCACGGCTGTGCTGATCCTGTTTCTGCAAACGCCGCAGCAGGCGACGTTACTGACCGTACCGAAATGGCAGCTGGCTGGCGCACTGTTTGGCGTGCCTTACATCATCATTATGGTGACGGCAGTACCGAGAGTGGGGACGGCGGTGGCGACGGTCGCGGTTATTCTGGGGCAACTGGCGATGGGCATGCTGATTGATAACTTCGGCTGGCTGGATAATCCGTCCATCCCGTTCTCATGGCACCGTCTGGCGGCGATACCTTGTCTGGTCATCGCTCTGGCCCTGATTTATCGCAGCAACAGAAAAGCAGAGTGAGTGTCCGGCCCGCGTTGCAAAGGTTATTGCAGGCGCGGGTCAAACATCATCGGCTCACGTTGTACTGAACTCAGTAAATCCGCAAACGCAGGATGCTGCGGATTAAGCAGCACGTTGTATTCCGTCGGGACAATGACAGACGGCACTTTCAGCCCGACGTAATCACCTTCCGCCAGCCAGGCGTCACCCTGACGTTGTGTGCTGTCCGGCGGAGATGCGCTTCGCCAGTCTGCGGCCAGTTCCGACACGTCCAGCCTGTCGAGCAATTCTTCCGGCACCTCAATACTCAGCAACGTGTAGGACCGCATCAGCATGCTGTTTTGTAAGTGCACCAGCATTTCCAGTATGGCCAGCGAAATGCTGGTGGTGACATAGACGACCGGCCTGCCCGGCGGATTCCAGCGCCCGCCATAAAGCTGCGCACCCGCGCCCGACCAGGCCGTAGCCAGATGGCGGTTCTGTACGATGCGAAACAGCTTCAACTGAAAACACCGTGTTGCAGACGACCAATCAGGCGGCTCACTTCCACCGCGCCCGCTTCAGAAGACAGCAACTCCAGCGGACGTGAACCGTCCAGCGCCGGCGCAGGGCGGGTGAACCACTCGAGCGCGGAGATACGATCCCCTTCGAACAAATCCGTTGCGGCATCCACAATGCGCACCAGACGCGCCACACGCTCGCTCTCTTCACTTTTCAGTAATCCGTTTCCGGCCTTACGACGCGCATAGTTGCGTTCGTTAATGCCCATTATTTCCAGTAACACCATTTTCGGCCATCCCAGCTCAGTATTAAGACGGCTAATACTATCAACCGGAAAACCCTTTTGTATGGCATTAACCAAACTGATTCCGCTGCTTGCGGGAAGCCCCGCAGACTGCCAGAGCGGCGTTGCAGAATCTTGCACAGAGCCGGAAGACAGCCCGGTATTTTTGGTATTCATGATGTGTGCCTCCGCACCGTTATTTGTCATGATTATAGCATGACAAATAACGAATGGTCATTTTATCAGCACGGGATTATCACCGCTTCAGGCGGCTGAATGAATTCGTCCTGAAACATATATGTGATCGATATCACATTGAGGATGTATCAGGATGAAACACAAATTGACAAACCTTGACCAAATCTATTTATTAGCTAAGAAAAGTTAACTCTTGTAGGAAGTCACTGGTAATTGCATGTTTTTATACTATGTGCAGCAATCGGTTGCGGATCACAGTTTTAGGGTTTGATATATGCAGCGTCTGAAAGTGGCAAGGCGCTGTTCCTCCCCCGCTTCTGGTATAAATATGAAAAATAAAATTATTGCAGCAGGCGCTTTGATGGCTTTGTCCTACAGCGCGACCGTGCTCGCTGATGATAGCAAGGGCGAATTTGTTTCTGACTGGTGGCACCAGAGTGTAAACGTTGTAGGCAGCGCCGATACCCGTTTCGGACCGACCCTGCGTAACGACGTTTACCTTGAATATGAAGCGTTTGCGCACAAAGACTGGTTCGATTTCTACGGCTATATCGATATTCCTAAAACCTTCGGCGCCGGTAACGGCAACGACACCGGTATCTGGGACAAAAACGGTTCTCCGCTGTTTATGGAGATCGAACCGCGTTTCTCTATTGATAAGCTGACCGGCACCGATCTGAGCTTCGGTCCGTTCAAAGAATGGTACTTCGCCAACAACTATATCTACGATATGGGTCCGGACAGCGATAACCGTCAGAACACCTGGTACATGGGTCTGGGCACCGACATTGATACCCATCTGCCGATGAGCCTGTCTCTGAACGTGTATGCAAAATACCAGTGGGAAAACTACAGCGCGGCCAACGAAAACAGCTGGGACGGTTACCGTTTCAAAGTGAAATACTTCGTTCCGTTGACTGAAATGTGGGGCGGTAACCTGAGCTACATCGGGTTCACCAACTTCGACTGGGGCTCCTCACTGGGCGATGACGATTTCCGTGACCTGAACGGCAACAAAGCGCGTTCTAACAACTCTATCGCGTCCAGCCATATCCTCTCGCTGAACTATACACACTGGCATTACTCGTTTGTGGCGCGTTACTTCCACAACGGCGGCCAGTGGGCTGACGGCGCTGAGCTGAACTTCGGTAACGGTAATTTCGATGTGAAATCTACCGGCTGGGGTTACTACGGCGTGATCGGTTACAACTTCTGATTTCAGGCGCTGTACTGGAAAACCCGGCTGAGGCCGGGTTTTTTGTGTGTGTAATTCAAACATTTTCCCGCGCATGACGAATTTTTTTACTATCGAGTGAAATTTGTACACAACGAGAGGCGATCCCGACGCGCCGTTGTGGCATAATGCGCGCCAAATCACATTTCCCAATTAAGAGCGAGCGTTGTGCTAAGTACTTACAACATCACCATGCAATTCGGCAGCAAGCCGTTATTTGAAAACATTAACGTGAAATTTGGCGGCGGTAACCGTTATGGCCTTATCGGCGCGAACGGTTGTGGCAAGTCCACTTTCATGAAGATCCTCGGTGGCGACTTAGTGCCTTCAGCGGGTAACGTCGTACTCGACCCGAACGAGCGTCTGGGTAAATTACGTCAGGATCAGTTCGCCTTCGAAGAATTCACCGTGCTGGACACCGTGATCATGGGCCACAACGAATTGTGGGCTGTGAAAGAAGAGCGCGACCGCATTTACGCGATGGCGGAAATGAGCGAAGCCGACGGCTATAAAGTGGCAGATCTCGAAGTTGAATACGGCGAGATGGACGGTTACAGCGCTGAATCCCGTGCGGGCGAGCTGCTGCTCGGCGTGGGTATTCCGGTAGAGCAACATTATGGCCTGATGAGCGAAATCGCACCGGGCTTTAAACTGCGCGTATTGCTGGCGCAGGCGCTGTTCTCTGACCCGGAAATTCTGCTGCTCGACGAACCAACGAACAACCTGGACATCGATACTATTCGCTGGCTGGAGCAGGTGCTGAACGAACGTAACAGCACCATGATCATCATTTCGCATGACCGTCACTTCCTGAACATGGTGTGTACGCACATGGCGGATCTGGACTACGGCGAGCTGCGCGTTTATCCGGGCAACTACGACGAATACATGACGGCGGCAACGCAGGCTCGTGAACTTCTGAGCGCCAATAACGCCAAGAAGAAAGCGCAGATTGCTGAACTGCAATCTTTCGTCAGCCGCTTTAGCGCCAACGCCTCCAAATCTAAACAGGCGACTTCCCGTGCCCGTCAAATTGATAAAATTCAGCTCGACGAAATCAAAGCCTCAAGCCGTCAGAACCCTTACATGCGTTTTGAACAGGACAAGAAATTGTTCCGTAATGCGCTGGAAGTGGAAAAGATCACCAAAGGTTTCGATAACGGCCCGCTGTTTAAAAACCTCGGTCTGATGCTGGAAGTGGGCGAGAAAGTCGCCATTCTGGGCGCGAACGGTATCGGTAAATCGACGCTGCTGAAAACGCTGGTCGGCGAGCATGAGCCGGAAACCGGTTCAGTGAAATGGTCCGAAAACTCAAAAATCGGTTACTACGCGCAGGATCACGAATATGAATTCGATGACTCCATGAACGTATTCGACTGGATGAGCCAGTGGAAATCCGAGAAAGACGACGAGCAGGCTGTACGCGGCGTGCTGGGCCGTCTGCTGTTCGGTCAGGACGACATCAAGAAGAAAGTCAAAGTGCTTTCCGGTGGTGAAAAAGGTCGTATGTTATTCGGGAAACTGATGATGCAGCGTCCTAACATCCTGATCATGGATGAACCAACCAACCACCTTGATATGGAATCTATCGAGTCGCTGAACATGGCGCTGGAAATGTACGAAGGCACACTGATCTTCGTTTCCCACGACCGTGAATTCGTGAGCTCACTGGCCACCCGTATTCTGGAAATGACACCGACCCGTGTCATCGATTTCTCGGGTAACTACGAAGACTATCTCCGTAGCCAGGGCATTAATAGCTGATTATTGATGTCGATAAAAAGGCCGCAACGGTTAACGTTGCGGCCTTTTTTTATTCCAGAAAGGTGAATTTTTTATCGGTTAAACGGATTGCGTAGCGGCTGCCATGTTCAACAACCTAAATACCCTTCATTCCCTTTTCCATTTATTTTCTGAACTGTTAATGACAGCCACACACTTCACAATGCGGGTCTTTCATCAGTTTCATTTCCCGAAACTGTAACGTCATGGCATCAAACATCAGCAGTTTGCCGCGTGGAGTTTCACCGAATTTTGTCAGCAGTTTGATGGTTTCCATGGCCTGTAAACTGCCGATGGTACCCACCAGGGGCGCCATGACACCGGCTTCCACGCAGGTCAGGGCATTTTCACCAAATAAGCGGCTCAGGCAGTGGTAGCAGGGTTCCTGCGGCTGATAAGTAAAGACACTGAGCTGGCCTTCCATGCGGATGGCGGCGCCGGACACCAGCGGTTTTTTCTGCGCGAAACATTCCCGGTTCAGCTGATTGCGGGTGGTGACGTTATCGGTGCAATCGACCACCACATCGCAGGCGGCGATCAGTTCGCTCAGCATGTCGTCGTCGGCCTGGGCATTGATCTGATTCAGACGGATGTGCGGATTCATTGCGCAAAGCGCGATGGCGGCAGATTCCACTTTCGGCATGCCGATGCGTGCGTCGGTGTGCAGCGTCTGACGCTGCAGGTTAGACAGCGACACCTTGTCGAAATCCAGCAGCGTCAGCGTGCCGGTTCCTGCGGCGGCCAGATATTGCGCCGCCGCGCAGCCTAAACCGCCTAATCCGACAATCAGCGCATGGCTGGCTTTCAGCTGTTCCTGCGCGTCAAAATCAAACCCTTTCAGGACGATCTGGCGGTTATAACGCAGGGTTTCAGCGTCCGTCAGTTCCGGCAGTGTGGCCATATTCAGCTCCGTAAAAGGGCGTTGAATGGTTCGATTTCAACGAGTTCACCCGCCGCGACATTATCGCGTTCGCGCTCCAGCACGATAAAGCAATTCGCCTGGCTGAAAGAACTGAAGACGTGCGAACCCTGATGGCCGGTGGTACGGACTTCGAGCTGGCCCTGCGCGTTAGTGCTGAAAATACCGCGCTGGAAATCGAGACGGCCCGCTGATTTTTTAAGCCCCGAAACCGAAACAGCCTGCAAACGCGGCGGGAACTGCCACGCGGTATGGCCTGCCAGTTGCGCAATAAACGGCTGCACCAGTTGATAAAACGTCAGCGCCGCAGACACCGGATTCCCCGGCAGACCGCAGAACCAGCTGTTTTTCAGTTTGCCGAAAGCGAAAGGTTTGCCGGGTTTCATGGCCAGTTTCCAGAAACCAATCTCGCCCAGTTCATCCAGCATTTGCCGGGTGTAATCCGCTTCTCCGACCGAGACGCCGCCGCTGGAAATCACCAGATCGGCGAAGGCATTGGCTTCTTCAAAGGCGCTGCGCAGCGCCTGCGGATCATCGCGGATGATGCCCAGATCCAGCACGTTGCATCCCAGTTGTTCCAGCATCAGGCGTACGGCAAAACGGTTGGTATCGTAAATTTGGCCTTCCTGCAAGGGCGTCCCCACCGGTTGCAGTTCGTCGCCCGTGGAGAAAACAGCAACGTTGAGGGGTTTCCAGACCTCAACGTGCGTGACGCCGAGCGATGCCAGCAGCGGCAATTCCGCCGCACCCAGACGTACGCCCTGCGGCAACACGCTGTCGCCTTGTTTAATGTCGTCGCCCGTCAGGCGGATATTCAGGCCGTTCTCCGCTCCATGTGTGAAACGCACGCCCGCATCGGTCACCTCGGCATGTTCCTGCATGATCACAGCGTCGGCACCCCGGGGGACCGGCGCGCCGGTCATGATGCGGATACAGGTTCCGGCAGGCCATTCACCGTGGAAGGGCGCACCCGCGAAGGCTTTGCCCGCAACCGGTAACACGGCGTCGTCGTGCAGATCGCCACAGCGGACGGCATAACCGTCCATCGCCGCATTATCAAAAGGAGGCACGAACACCGGAGAAAGTACCGGCGCGGCGGTAATGCGGCCAGCGGCCATATTCAGAGCAACTGATTCGGCGTCTTGTGCGCGCTTTGGCGGCACATGAGCGCGCATTTTGTCCAGCGCTTCCTGGAGTGAGATCAAACCGGCGGTATTGAATTCCATAAAAATTCCTCAGTGATACCGTCCCGGTGGTGCGGGTGTCTGCGCCGGAGCCGGGCGGTTATAAAAGCATGCGCACAGTATGACAGAGAATCGGGACGAACCAAAAATCGCGGCAGGCGGAAAAACTTTGAGGGTATTTTCGAAAAATTGAGATCGATCCCAAAATTAACAATGTAACGCAGGTATGATGTTTACCGTTATTTGTGACATCCGTCACACAACTGTCATACAAACAGGAATAACCGGTGCTTAAAAAAAATCGCCATCAGGCCATCCTTCAGCTGGTCGAACAGCATGAAGTGTTACAGGTAAGCGAACTGGCACAATCGCTGGATGTGAGTCTCGAAACCATTCGCCGCGATCTCAGTGAAATGCAGGATAAAGGTCTGATCCTGCGTCGTCACGGACGTGCACGCCGTCTGGTCGCGCAGCCTCAGACATCCTGGCTCAACAGTTTGCAGCGCTGTCCTCAGATGTGATCGGGCAGTGACAATAAGAAAAGGGAAGGCAATTCAATGCCTTCCCTTTTATGCGTCGTTTTTCATCTCAATGCGCGGATTGCTGCTCCAGCGCTTCGGCCTTGCTGCTCACCGAGGCAATAATCAGCGCGGCCAGCAGGCATACGTAGGCGAGAGTGGCGGTATTCAGCGCCCAGAACAAACCGTAACGGCTGTACACCAGCGACGACAGCGTGGAGAAAATCAGCGTGCCTATCGTGCCGATAGTCAGCAGGGCAGATGTCAGCGTTGGCGGGGAATTCTTCACCTGCAGGCTGCCGTAACTCATGATGCCGGAGAACAGCCCGGAGTTGCAGAATCCGAACAGACCGGCACAAATCAGGATAAGCGTCGTGTTTGCGCTGTTCGCCGCAGTGGCCAGACAGGCCAGACCCACGATGGCGGAAAGCAGCAGGTAAGTCCGCAACTTCACAAAGCGCACCGTAAACTGATTCACAAACAGGCCGATGGATTTCACCGTCCAGTAAGTCGTGATGTAAAACGCCGCGCTGTCTGCCGCCATGCCGAAATGCTCTTTGAGCCAGCTTGGCAGCCACATGGTGAAAATCGGTTCCGCCAGCAGGAAAGCAAACAGTGCGAAACACAGCACCCACACGGAAACGCCCCAGTGGTGTTGCTGGCTTTCAGACCCTGGCTTGCTATCCGCGACCTGCGGAATCGACGGGAATTTTTGCCCGACGCACAACACAATCATCGCCAGACTCAGCACCGCCATTACGCCGTACATAGCCAGCCAGCTTGCGCCGTGCTGGAACAGATAGCCCAGCAGCAGCGATAACACCACGCCCGCCAGCGCGAAGAAAAAGTCGGTGAGGATCAGGTTCGCCGAACGCTTTTTGGGATCTTCATTAATGCGCACCACCAGATAGCTGCCGATGGACATCATGATGCCGGAGGCGGCGCCAATCAGAAAAACGCCGATGCCGAACATGGTGATGGTCGGCATCAGGAAAAGTGCCACGCAGGTCAGCACGGAAACCGCTGAGCCGGTGATCAGCTGTTTGCCCAGATTGAATCTGCGCATCAGCACGCCGCTTATCATGATCGGCAGAAACAGACCGATGTTCATCAGCGTAAACATCTGACCGATAAAGCCCGGATCTTTGCCAAAAGCCTGTGAAACCGGCCCGATCACGATGCCGAGTGTGGAAACCAGTGCACCGGTAAAAAAGTAACTGAGCCATGAGATCATATTGATCCGCTGGCGGTTGAATGTCTGTTCCATTGCCGTTCCTTATTTTGCAGTGGCTGACAGGCTGGCGAAGAACGCGCGGATCAGGCGGGTGAAATCGCCCACCGCCAGTCTGGCGCAGCTCAGGGTCTGTTCGTGTGAAAGCGGCGTATCGGAAAGGCCTTCGGCGAAGTTGGTCATGGCAGAAATCGCCAGCACTTTCAGGCCGCAGTGACGGGCGGAAATCACTTCCGGCACGATGGACATACCGACCACGTCACAGCCGAGAGTTTGCATCATGCGGATCTCAGCCGGTGTTTCGAAGTTCGGGCCGGTATAGGCCGCGAAGACGCCTTCGGCGACGTCGATGCCCAGCGTGCCCGCCACGGCGTGGAGCTGCGCACGCAGGTCTTTGTCATAGGCGTTAGCGAGGCTGAAGAAACGCGGGCCGAAACGATCGTCATTCGGGCCTGCCAGCGGGGATTCCGGCATAAAGCTGACATGGTCGGTCAGCGCAACCAGCCGACCGGGTGCCACGCTTTTACGCATCGAACCGGCGGCATTGGTCGCCAGCAGGAACTCGCAGCCGAGCAGTTTGAAGGTGCGAACCGCGCTGGTCATCACCGACATGCCGTGGCCTTCGTACATATGGCCGCGACCTTTCATACACATCACCGGAATGCCTTCCAGCGTCCCGAGCACCAGTTCACCGGCGTGACCGGCGACGCTGCTCTGCGGGAATCCCGGCAGTTCGCTGTAGGGAAGGGTGATGGCATCGGTCATGTCGTCACACAACGTCCCGAGGCCGGAGCCTAAAATCAGCGCAGCCTGAGGAATAAAGCCGGGCGCACGCTGGCGGATAATCGCTGCGCAGTCAAAAGCATGGTTATTGAGCATGATCACTTCTCTCATTGTTGACAGTAGGTGGGAGTTAACAGCAATGCTAGGGTGAGCGGCTGTTCAGGTCTAATACCGTTCTGCGCCGGGATTTATAGTCAAAATCTATAAATCGGATGCGCCATGAATGCGGGATAAACGGATGTTTTGGAGAGAAGTATGACGCGCCCCTTTACGGATTCGGTGTTCGATCTGGGTCAGATCAATCTGCGGCTTATGCACTATTTTCGCGTGGTGGCGGAAGAGCTGAGTTTCAGCAAAGCCGCGGTGCGGCTGAATATGTCGCAACCGCCGCTCAGTCTGCATATTAAAGAGCTGGAAGTGATGCTCGGCACGCCGCTGTTTTTGCGCACCACGCGTTCGGTGGCGCTGACGCCTGCCGGTGCGGCGCTGATGCGTGAAGCCGGGCTGATGCTCGACGGCATCAACCGTTCGTTGCATCAGGTACGTAAAATCGGGCGCGGTGAGGTCGGCCATATTCAGTTCGGCACCGTGGGCACCGCCGCGTGGGGCCCGCTGATGCACGCACTGAACCGGTTTGGTGAGAGTGCGCCGGAGATCACCTGGTCGATTACCGAACTGACGCCGTTGCAGCAAATTGATGCCCTGCAACTGCAAAGGATTGATATCGGTATCTGGCGCGAGGCTAAACTGACGCTGCCTCAGGGGTTATCCAGCAGGCTGATGGGGCGCGAAAACGTCGCTCTGGCGATTGCGGAAAATCATCCGCTGGCCGTGAAAAACAGCGTGGTGCTGGGCGAGCTGGCGCATGAGGATTTCATTCTGATGCCGATGAACACGTCCAGCCTCGGCGGTTATCTCTATTCGATGTGCCGCCAGCACGGCTTTTTGCCGCAGGTCAGGCATCAGGTGAACGAGCCACAAACCGCGCTGGCGCTGGTGGCGAACGGTTATGGCATCACGCTGCTGCCGGAAAGCTATGCGCGGATCCACTGGCCGGGCGTGCGTTTCTGCGCGCTGAGCGAACGGTTACCGGTCGATTTGTATGCCCTGTATCAGGCGGATTCGCTGACATCGGCGGCGGCACGTTTTCTGGATTCACTGGGGGAGGACGTCTGAAGCAGCAGGGCCGGAGCCCTGCTGTAAGGGAACATCTTAGTGCGCGGAAACGTCGTGGTTAATCTTTTCGGCCTTACTTTTCAGGCTGGCGAAAATCACCATCAGCACCAGTAACGCGTAGGAAATGGTCGCGATGTTCAGCGCCCAGAACAAGCCGTATCGGTTGTAGATGAACGAAGAGAACGACGCAAAAATCAGCGTACCGACGGAGCTGGTGGTCAGCAGCGCAGAGGTCAGCGTTGGCGGAGAGTTTTTCACCTGCAGGCTGCCGTAGCTCATCAGGCCGGAGAACAGGCCGGAGTTACAGAAACCGAACAGACCGACCGCGAACAGCACCAGTGACGCCGAGTTGCTGGTGGTCAGCACGCTCAGGCTCGCCATGCCAACTACCACGGACACCAGCAGGAAGGTGCGCAGTTTGACGAAGCGAACGGTGAACTGGTTCAGGAACAGGCCAATCGCTTTCACCATCCAGTAGGTGGTGATGTAAATCGCGGCGCGATCGGTTTCCATGGCGAAATGCTCATGCAGCCAGCTTGGCATCCACAGCGTAAAGACCAGTTCGGTAAACACGAAGGCGAACAGTGCGATACACAGGAAAAACACCGCGATGCCCCAGGGTTCCTGCGCGACACTGCTGTTTTTCTCGGTTTTCACCGGACGGGCCACGGTCGGGAATTTCTGGCCTGCACACAGCAGGATCATCAGCAGGCTGAGTACGCCCATAATGCCGTACATCGCCAGCCAGCTTGCGCCGTGCTTGAACAGGAAACCAAGCACCAGCGACAGCGTCATGCCGGAGAGGGCAAAGAAGAAATCGGTGAAAATAAGGTTGGCCGAGCGCTTTTTCGGATCGTCATTAATGCGCACCACCAGATAGCTGCCGATAGACATCATCAGGCCCGCAGTGGCACCAATCAGGAAGACACCCACACCAAACAGCGTGATCGACGGCATCACGAACAGCGCGATACACACCAGCACAGAAACCAGCGAGCCGGTCATCAGCTGTTTGCCGAGATCAAATTTCCGCATCAGGATGCCGCTGACCATAATCGGCAGGAACAAACCAATATTCATTAATGAGAACATTTGCCCGATAAAGCCCGGATCTTTGTTGAATGCGGTTGCCACTGGCCCGATAACGATACCGAGGGTGGAAACCAGTCCACCGGTAAAGAAGTAACTGAGCCAGGAGATCACATTGATCCGACGGCGGTTATAGACAGTTTCCATAACTGATTTCCTAAAAAGAAAAAATATAAAAAGGCCGCAGGAAGCTTAGCCAGAGGTGCTTTTATCCACGGTTAGGACGTTTATTATTCCCGTTCTTTAGTCATTTGTCTTGGATGTTTATTCGATCCCCTTATTTAATTTTCTTAAACAATCTAAGCAATTAGCGCGTTATCAGTGGTTTTACATTTCTGCTTTACATACTGTAGCGGGCTAAATATAGTCAAAAACAGGTCAGCATTTCTCTTTACATAAATACAACAACACAGGGTGCAGTGCTAATGAGTTCTTCTACTGATAATTCAGCGGCTTCCGTTTCGAACACGTTGTGTCCGGTCATTGCGATTCATGGCGGTGCAGGGGCGATCACCCGCGCGGCGATGAGTGCCGAAAAAGAACAACTTTATTTAGCCGAGCTGGAGCGCATTGTCGCCAGCGGGCAGGCCATTCTGGCCTCGGGAGGCAGCGCGCTGGATGCGGTGACCGAGGCGGTGCGTTTACTGGAAGAGTGCCCGCTGTTTAATGCCGGAAAGGGCGCTGTTTTCACCCATCAGGGCACCCACGAATTAGACGCCTGCATCATGGATGGCCGCACGCTGGATGCCGGTGCCATCAGCTGCGTTAATCACATCCGTAACCCTATCCTCACCGCCCGCAAAGTGCTGGAAGTCAGCCCGCACGTGATGTTCACCGGCGCGGGCGCCGAAGCCTTTGCCCGCGAACAGGGGCAGGAAATGGTCGGTGCGGACTACTTCTTTACGCAGGAACGCTACGACCAGCTGCAACGGGCCATCGCCGCAGACAGCGGCGTTATCCTTGATCACGATGGCGCATCGCAGAGCGCCACGCCGTCCGGCGATCCGCTCGATCCGGAACACAAATTTGGCACCGTGGGCGCGGTGGCGATGGACGCGCTGGGGAATCTGGCCGCGGCGACGTCCACCGGCGGCATGACCAACAAACAGGCTGGCCGCGTGGGGGATTCACCGATCATCGGCGCGGGCTGCTATGCCAGCAACAAAACAGTCGCCATTTCCAGCACCGGCACCGGCGAAGTGTTTATGCGCACGGTGGCGGCTTACGACGTGGCGGCGCTGATCGAATACGCCGGTTTATCCCTTGAAGAAGCGACGCACAAAGTGGTGCAGGAAAAGCTGCTGCCGCTCGGCGGTATCGGCGGCATGATCGCCATCGACCGTTTCGGCAACGTCGTTTTACCTTTTAACAGCGAAGGCATGTACCGCGGATTTGCCCGCGTGGGCGACGTGCCGAGCGTCAGTATCTACCGTTCATGAAGGATGCCATGAACCCTTCTCTGATCCTGCCGCCCGGCCAGGTTCTGGCGGTGAATAATCTCAGCGTACAGTTTTCTCACGAGGGTCAGGTGATCCCGGCGGTTAACCGTCTGAGCTTTGAGGTCGGGCGCGGCGAAACGCTGGCGATTGTGGGCGAATCCGGTTCCGGTAAATCGGTCACTTCGCTGGCGCTGATGCGTCTGGTGGAGCAGGGCGGCGGGCAGATTTCACAGGGCAACATGCAGTTCCGGCGTCGTAACGGCGAAGTGGTTGAACTGATGGCCGCGTCGCAGTCGCAGATGCGCAGCCTGCGCGGTGCCGATATGGCGATGATATTTCAGGAGCCGATGACGTCGCTCAATCCGGTATTTCCGGTGGGCGAACAAATTGCCGAATCCATCCGTCTGCATCAGGGGAAAGACCATCGCGCCGCCCGTGCCGAAGCGTTGCGGATGCTGGATCTGGTGCGCATTCCCGAAGCCAAAAATATTCTCGACAGCTTTCCTCATCAGCTTTCCGGCGGCATGCGCCAGCGGGTGATGATTGCGATGGCGCTGTCATGCAAACCTGCGTTGCTGATTGCCGACGAGCCGACTACCGCGCTGGATGTGACGATTCAGGCGCAAATCCTGCAACTCATCCGCGTGCTGCAAAAAGAGATGCAGATGGGCGTCATTTTTATCACCCACGACATGGGCGTGGTGGCTGAAATTGCCGACCGCGTGCTGGTGATGCATAAAGGCAACAGCGTGGAAACCGGTGACGTCACGTCAATTTTCCATGCCCCGCAGCAGCCGTATACCCAGGCGCTGCTGGCGGCGGTGCCGAAACTCGGTTCGATGCACGGCAAACCGCTCCCTGCGCGCTTTCCGCTGCCTGAGCAACAAGAGAGCGATCCGGCGCTGGTGCAAAATACCCTGACGCCGGGCGCCGCGCCGATTTTGCAGGTGAAAAATCTGGTCACCCGCTTTGATGTGCGCAGCGGTATTTTTAACCGCGTCACCCGGCGCATTCACGCAGTGGAAAAAGTCAGTTTCGATTTATACCCCGGCGAAACGCTGGCGCTGGTCGGTGAATCCGGCTGCGGAAAATCCACCACCGGCCGCTCGTTGCTGAAGCTGGTGAAAAGTCAGGGTGGAACGATCACCTTTAACGGCGAGCCGCTGACCCACGTCAGCGGCAGCGCACTGCAACATTTGCGCCGCGACATTCAGTTTATCTTTCAGGATCCCTACGCTTCGCTCGATCCGCGCCTGACGGTGGGGTATTCGATCATGGAACCCTTGCTGGTTCACCATATCGCGAAGGGGAAAGAGGCGGAGGCACGCGTTGCCTGGCTGCTGGAAAAAGTCGGGCTGCTGCCGGAGCACGCGCAGCGCTATCCTCACGAATTTTCCGGAGGGCAGCGGCAGCGCATTTGCATCGCCCGCGCGCTGGCGCTCAATCCTAAAGTGGTCATTGCTGACGAATCCGTCTCGGCGCTGGACGTTTCTATTCAGGCACAGATCATCAATTTACTGATGGATCTGCAGAAAGAGTTTGGCCTGGCTTTTCTGTTTATTTCGCACGACATGGCGGTGGTGGAGCGCATCAGTCACCGCGTGGCGGTGATGTATCTCGGGCAGATCGTTGAGATCGGCCCGCGCCGCGCGGTGTTTGAAAATCCGCAGCATGCTTACACCCGCAAACTGATGGCGGCCGTGCCGGTGGCCGATCCGGCGCATAAACGAAAAGAGCAGGCGCTGCTGGTCGATGACATTCCCAGCCCGATCCATGATTTGCATGATGAGCCTTTGGTTGCGCCGCTGGTGCAGGTGGCGGAAGGGCATTTCGTGGCGCGGCATGCGATTGCAGGCGTGTATTGATTTTTGTGGCGGCTTATTTTGAGCCGCCAATCTTCGTAAGACAAACGGGTTAGACAGGAAAAGGAACTGAGATGAATCAGCAGAAACGTAAAGGTAAGAACGTTATTCGTCAGGCCGTGCTCGCTGCCGCTGTTTTCGGTTCGCTGGCGTCCGCTTCGGCGTGGGCAGCAAAAGACGTGGTGGTGGCGGTAGGCTCTAATTTTACCTCGCTCGATCCTTATGACGCCAACGACACGCTGTCTCAGGCGGTCGCCAAATCCTTCTATCAGGGTCTGTTTGGCTTTGATAAAAATATGAAACTGGAGAACGTGCTGGCAGACAGCTACACGGTCAGCCCGGACGGTCTGGTTTACACCGTTAAACTGCATCCGGGGATCAAATTCCAGGACGGCACGGATTTCAACGCGGCGGCGGTAAAAGTGAACTTCGACCGCGCCAGTAACCCGGACAGCCACCTCAAGCGTTATAACCTGTTCAAAAATATCGCCAGCACCGAAGCGGTGGATGACACCACGGTGAAAATTACGCTGAAAGAACCGTTCTCGGCGTTCATCAACATTCTGGCGCACCCGTCTGCGGTGATGATTTCCCCGGCGGCGCTGACCAAATACGGCAAAGAGATCGGTTTCCATCCGGTCGGTACCGGTCCGTATACGCTGGATCAGTGGAATCAGACTGACTTCGTGAAAGTGAAGAAATTTGATGGCTACTGGAAGAAAGACGAAACAAAACTCGACACCATCACCTGGCGTCCGGTGGTTGATAACAACACCCGTGCGGCGATGCTGCAAACCGGCGAAGCGGATTTCGCCTTCCCGGTGCCTTACGAGCAGGCGGCCCTGCTGGAGAAAAATCCGAAGCTGGATCTGGTGACCGCGCCGTCGATTCTGCATCGTTACATCAGTCTGAACGTCACGCAAAAACCGTTTGATAACGTGAAAGTGCGTGAGGCAATCAACTACGCCATCAATAAACAGGCGCTGATCAAAGTGGCGTTTGCCGGTTATGCCGTGCCGTCGGAAGGGCCGTTGCCACAGGGCATCGAATACGCTGCAAAATTCAAACCCTGGCCTTACGATCCGGCCAAAGCGAAAGCACTGCTGAAAGAAGCGGGCTACCCGGACGGTTTCACGACCACCCTGTGGTCGTCGCATAACAACAGCACCTCGCAGAAAGTCTTGCAGTTCACGCAGCAGCAGCTTGCGCAGGTGGGCATCAAAGTGAACGTGACCGCGATGGATGCCGCGCAGCGTGCGGCACAGGTCGAGAACGTCGGGCAGAAAGAAGCGGGTGTCCGCATGTTCTACACCGGCTGGTCGGCCTCTACCGGTGAGGCGGACTGGGCGTTATCGCCGCTGTTCTCCACGCAGGCGGCTCCGCCGAAACAGTTCGGCACGGCGTTTTACAGCAATGCGCAGGTCGATAAAGATTTGTCCGATGCTCTGAAAACCACCGACAAAGCCGAGAAAGCCAAACTGTATGCGGATGCTCAGAAACAAATCTGGACAGATGCACCCTGGGCATTCCTGGTGACCGAACGTCTGGTATCGGCTAAAAACAAACGTCTGACCGGGTTCTACGTGATGCCTGATACGGCATTCAGCTTTGATGAAGCTGATGTGAAATAATTCGCGATGGAGTTTTCAGGGCGTGCGGCGTGGTTGCCGTACGCCCTGAAGTCGTGTGTTCCGTGTGGCCGGAACATGGATGTCGTACCGTGAAATCACAGACAGCGAATCATGCTTAATTATTTTCTAAAACGACTGCTTGGATTGATCCCCACACTGCTGATCGTGGCCGTGCTGGTCTTTTTATTTGTTCATCTTTTGCCCGGCGATCCGGCACGGCTGATGGCCGGTCAGGACGCGGATGCCAGCGTTGTGGCGCTGGTGCGTCAGGATCTGGGGCTGGATAAGCCGCTGTATCAGCAATTTCTCACTTTCTTCGGCAATGCGCTGACCGGCGATTTCGGCCACTCGATGGTGTCGAAGCGCCCGGTGATCGATGAAATCAGTTCCCGCTTTATGCCGACGTTCTGGCTGACGCTGACCAGCATGGTGTGGTCTGTGATTTTCGGGCTGGTGATTGGCGTGGTGTCAGCCGTCTGGCGCAACCGCTGGCCCGATCGTCTCGGTATGGCGCTGGCCGTCTCCGGTATTTCCTTTCCGGCTTTTGCTCTGGGCATGTTACTGATGCAGGTGTTCTCCGTCGAACTGGGCTGGCTGCCGACCGTGGGTGCCGACACCTGGCAACACTATATTCTGCCTTCCATTACGCTGGGGGCGGCGGTGGCGGCCATCATGGCGCGCTTTACCCGCGCCTCGTTCGTCGAAGTGATGCAGGAAGATTACATGCGTACCGCGCGCGCGAAGGGCGTCCACGAGGGGTTTGTGGTCGTCAAACACGGCTTGCGTAACGCGATGATCCCGGTGGTCACCATGATGGGGTTGCAGTTTGGTTTCCTGCTCGGCGGTTCGATTGTGGTAGAAAAAGTCTTCAACTGGCCGGGGTTAGGGCGGTTGCTGGTGGATTCGGTGGAGATGCGTGATTACCCGGTGATCCAGGCCGAAGTGTTGCTGTTCTCGCTGGAATTCATTTTGATCAATCTGCTGGTGGACATGTTGTACGCCGTGATTAACCCTTCCATCCGATACAAGTGAGCAAGCGCATGAAAAACTGGCGGCGAAATGCCGTACTCGCGGGTCTGCCGATGGTCACTGCACAAACGGCCAGCGCGCAATCTGTCAGGACGCCGTGGAAGGCGTTCTGGCGTCGTTTTCGCCGTCAGCATATCGCGATGATAGCGGGTGTTTTTATCCTGCTGCTGATTGCTGCGGCACTTCTTGCGCCGTGGCTGGTGCCCTTTGATCCGGAAAATTACTTTGATTACGACCGGCTGAACGAAGGCCCGTCAATGATTCACTGGCTGGGCGTCGATTCTCTCGGGCGCGATATTTTCAGCCGTATTCTGATGGGGACGCGGATTTCACTGACGGCGGGCGTGCTTTCTGTGGTGCTCGGCGCGGCGATCGGCACGGTGTTCGGGCTGCTGGCGGGATATTACGAAGGCTGGTGGGATCGCATCACCATGCGCGTTTGCGACGTATTGTTCGCCTTTCCCGGCATTCTGCTGGCGATCGCCGTGGTGGCGGTGATGGGCAACGGCATGTCGAACGTCATCATTGCCGTGGCGATATTCAGCATCCCGGCGTTCGCGCGGCTGGTGCGTGGCAACACGCTGGTGCTAAAACAGCAGACCTACATTGAATCTGCACGCAGCATCGGCGCCTCAGACGCCACGATTCTCTTCCGTCACATTCTGCCCGGCACGCTTTCCTCGATCGTGGTCTATTTCACCATGCGTATCGGCACGTCGATTATCACCGCGGCCAGCCTGTCATTCCTCGGCATGGGTGCGCAACCGCCAACGCCGGAGTGGGGCGCGATGCTCAACGAAGCCCGCGCTGACATGGTCATGGCGCCGCACGTGGCCATATTCCCAAGCCTGGCAATATTCCTGACCGTGCTGGCGTTTAATTTATTGGGCGATGGATTACGGGATGCGCTGGATCCAAAACTGAAGAATTAAGGGGTTGCGCAGCGGGGAGATGAATTCGTGGAAATGCCAGAGAGGGCTGTCATCGCCCTCTCTGGCCGGTTTTGCACTCATTGCAACGTGGTAACCGTGAGTGAGAAACCGAAAATCTCTCACTCAGCATCGAAAGGCATTACGCACTCACACCTTCGGATGCAAAAACTCCGCATGGAATCTCAGGTGATCTTCCACAAATGACGCAATCGTAAAGTAACTGTGGTCATAACCCGGCTGCGCGCGCAGCTGTAACGGCCATCCGCGCTGACGGGCGATTTCTGCCAGTTTTGAGGGTTGCAGCTGATCCGCCAGGAACTGATCACCGTCGCCCTGATCGACTAAAATCGGGAACGGGTACTGATCCGCTGGCAGTGAACTCAGCAGGTGGCAACTGTCGTATTGCAGCCACTGACTCTCGTCATCCCCCAGATACGCGCTGAAAGCTTTACGCCCCCATGGCACCTGTGAAGGATTCACGATCGGCGCAAAAGCAGACACTGAAAGGAAGCGCTGCGGATTACGCAATGCCAGCATCAATGCCCCGTGGCCGCCCATGGAGTGGCCGGAAATCGACTGACGATCGCTGACCTTAAAGTGGCTGTTAATCAGCGCAGGCAGTTCATCCACCAGATAATCGTACATCCGGTAATGGGCCGCCCAGGGCGCCTGCGTGGCGTTCAGATAGAAGCCGGCACCCTGACCGAGATCGTAACCCTCATCGTTGGCGACGCCTTCCCCGCGCGGGCTGGTATCCGGCATCACCAGCACCAGACCGAGTTCTGCCGCGACGCGCTGCGCCCCGGCTTTAACGGTAAAGTTTTCGTCATTACAGGTCAGGCCCGACAGCCAGTACAGCACCGGCGGCGGCGTGTCGTCCTTCGCCGGCGGCAGGTAAATGCTGAACGTCATGCTGCAATTCAGGCTCGCCGAGGTATGGCGGTAGCGCTGCTGCCAGCCGCCAAACATCCGGTGTTCTTCGAGGAGTTCAATTGAGCTGCTCATCGACACTTCCTTACTTGTTGAAATGAATCACCGTACGGATCGACTTACCTTCGTGCATCAAATCAAAGGCTTCATTGATGTCTTCCAGCGGCATGGTGTGCGTGATGAAATCGTTGAGGGCGAATTCGCCATCCAGATAACGCTGCACGATGCCCGGCAATTCGCTGCGGCCTTTGACGCCACCGAAAGCGGAACCGCGCCATACGCGGCCTGTCACCAGCTGGAACGGACGGGTGGAGATCTCTTCACCCGCACCGGCCACGCCGATGATGACGGATTCGCCCCAGCCTTTATGGCAGCATTCCAGCGCTGAACGCATCACGTTGACGTTACCGATGCATTCGAAGGAGAAGTCCACGCCGCCGTCGGTCATTTCGACGATCACTTCCTGAATCGGCTTATCAAAATCTTTCGGATTGATCAGGTCGGTTGCGCCAAGTTTGCGTGCCAGATCGAACTTACTGGTGTTCAGATCAACACCAATAATGCGGCCTGCGCCCGCCATCACGGCACCGATCACCGCAGAAAGACCGATACCGCCGAGGCCGAAGATCGCCACGGTGTCGCCTTTCTTCACTTTTGCAGTGTTCATGACCGCGCCCATACCGGTAGTGACGCCACAACCCAGCAGGCAGACCTCTTCCAGCGGCGCTTCTTTGTTGATTTTCGCCAGTGAAATTTCCGGTACTACGGTGTATTCGGAGAACGTGGACGTGCCCATGTAATGGAAAATCGGCTTGCCATCTTTAGAGAAACGCGTGGTGCCATCCGGCATCAGGCCTTTGCCCTGCGTGGTGCGGATTGCCTGACACAGGTTAGTTTTGCCGGATTTACAGTATTTACACTCGCCACATTCCGGCGTGTACAACGGGATCACATGGTCGCCCACCGCCAGAGTGGTGACGCCTTCGCCGACCGCTTCTACCACGCCGCCGCCTTCATGGCCGAGGATCGCCGGGAATACGCCTTCCGGATCTTTGCCGGACAGCGTGTAAGCATCAGTATGACAAACACCGGTGGCGACGATACGCACCAGCACTTCGCCTTTTTGCGGTGGCATCAAATCCACTTCTTCGATGGAAAGAGGTTGATTCGGGCCCCAGGCGACGGCCGCGCGCGTTTTGATCATTTTCATTATGTAGCTCCAGTCAGGTGTTTTTACTTAATAGGTGGGATGCAGTGCCGGGTCATGTTCACCGGCAAGCGGGTGTTTCAGTAACGGGACCACCCCGTCATTTTGTACGATGATCTGTTCTTTCAGCGCCCGCACGTTGGGGCTGAAAGCATCCCGCCGCCAGATAAGCCAGGTGGCGGTATCGGCGAATTCATCCGGGATTTCGTGAATATTTACGCGCTCGTGGCCGGGCAGTTGCTCCAGCACCGATCGCGGCACCATGGCGATGCCCGCACCGCTGGCAACGCACGCCATCATGGAATGGTAGGACTGAATTTCCAGGGTGTTCGCCACCGGCACATTCATCTGCTTAATCCACCCCTGTAAACGCTGGCGATAGGAACAGCTCGGGCGGAAGGCGAAAACGGTATGGCCGCTGCGGCCTGCGGGGGCTTCAAGGGGCGATTCGCCCGGCGGGGTGATCACCACCATCCGTTCACGATACGAAATACAGCCGTTGAGATCGTCAAAGTCGATCGGGCCGTCGACCAGCGCAGCCGCAAGACGTCCTGCCCGCACGCTGTCGATGATCTCGCCGGACGTGCCGGTGACCAGCGAAAGGGCCACTTGCGGGTACGCCTGATGATAGGCCGCGAGCAGTGACGGCAGACGGGTGGCGGCGGTGCTTTCCATTGAGCCTAAAGCGAAGTTCCCGGCGGGTTCGCCTGCGTGCGTGATGCTCATCGCTTCTTCGCTCAGCGCCAGAATACGCTCGGCGTAATTAAGAAAGTTATGGCCCATCGCGGAAAGGCGGATGCGCTGCTTCTCACGGATAAATAAATCAGTGCCCAGTTCGAGTTCGAGCTGGCGCAGACGGGTGGTCAGGTTTGACGGCACGCGATGTAACTGCTCTGCCGCACGCGCCAGTGAGCCCGTTTCTGCCACGCAGCAAAACATTCGCAACTGGGTGAGATCCATGATGAGTTCCTGTGTTCTCTTATCGTAAACAACTTGGTTTGTATTATTCAGTTTTCGTGATTGTAACTTTACTGCATCATGCATGACAACTTTCTTTTTCAGAAAGGCACTGTTAACGGAGATCCGCTTTCAGTATGTTTACCCACTGTTTCTATAATGTTGCGTCGCGGTTTCACCTTTCGGAGCGGTTATGGCTTTTCGTATTGCGTTAAGTGGTTTTCTGGCCTTTGTGGTCGCGATGGGCATCGGGCGCTTTGCCTTTACGCCGCAGGTTCCTTTAATGATAGCTGAACATCAGTTCAGCCTGACCGGTGCGGGGCTGGTGGCCGCGTTCAATTATCTCGGTTATCTGTGTGGTGCTTTTGACGCCATGCGGGCGACCCGCCACCTTGAGCGTCGTCTCTGGCTCGGCGTGTGGGGCGGGGTGGTGCTGACGTTGCTGTCGGCGGTGATTTCCGGCGAAGTGTTGCACAGCATTGTGCGGTTTATGATTGGCTGGACCAGCGGCTGGGCGATGGTGATGGTGTCGGCGTGGTGTAATGAGCGGCTGGCGCACTATGGCCGTCCGGCAATGAGCGCGGCGGTGTTTGCCGGGCCGGGCGCGGGGATTTTCCTGAGCGGCATGTTAGCCGTGGGCATTCACAGTTTGCAGCTCAGTTCGGCGCAGGCCTGGTGCGTATACGGCGTGCTGGCGTTGATTTTCGTGGCGATCATCACGCCGAATCTGCCGCGTAAGGGAGATTTGCACCGTTCGCACGTGGCAACGGAACCGCTGGTGATGACGCCCGCGTTGAAACGCCTGGTGTGGAGCTACAGTCTGGCGGGGTTCGGCTACATTCTGCCTGCCACTTTTCTTTCGCAGATGGCGAATGCCCGTTTTCCTGACAGCCTGTTTGCACAGTTTGTCTGGCCGGTGTTCGGCGGTGCGGCGGTCATTGGCATTGTGATAGGGATTTTGACGCGTCATTGCCTGACCACTCACCGGCGTCTGGCGCTGACATTGTGGATCCAGGCGCTGGGGATTTTATGTGCGGAAGTGGTGCCGGGCGTCAGCGGGCTGGTGCTGGGGGCGTTACTGACCGGCGGCGGGTTCCTGAGCGTGGTGCAACTGGCCTTACAATGCAGCCGCGAACTGGCGCCGAATCATAGCCGTTACATGGCGGGGCTGCTGACCACCGGCTACGCCGTGGGGCAATTGTGTGGCCCGATATTGTCGGCCATCTCTACGGCGCTCACGCACCGTCTGGAACCTGCGCTGTATGTCGCCCTGGCAGGATTTATTATTGCAGGTGCTCTGGTGTTTCGCCGCCGCTGATAACTTGCGGCGATTTCATCCATCATGAAACACAATCACTGGATTCTGAATCCGCTCTCCACTACAGTAAGCCACCTCACTTTAGCGTGATCTGCGTCAAAGTGATTACATCTGCCGGAGAAGAAAGAATGCCTACCCTGAGTAAAGAAGCCATTTTAGTTCACGATGCCCTGTTAGCCCGTGGTCTGGAAACCCCTTTGCGTGAAGCGCTGCCGATCGACAATGAGACGCGCAAACAGCGTATTCAGGAACACATGACCGGCATCATGCAGCTTCTCAATCTGGATCTCTCCGACGACAGTCTGATGGAAACGCCAAGCCGCATCGCGAAAATGTATGTCGATGAAATCTTCTCCGGGCTGGATTACGCCAATTTCCCAAAAATCACCGTCATCGAAAATAAGATGAAAGTGGATGAAATGGTGACGGTGCGTGACATCACCCTGACCAGCACCTGTGAACATCATTTTGTGACCATCGACGGCAAAGCGACCGTGGCATATATCCCGAAAGATACGGTGATCGGCCTGTCGAAAATCAACCGCATCGTGCAGTTCTTCTCCCAGCGCCCGCAGGTTCAGGAACGTCTGACCCAGCAAATTCTGGTGGCACTGCAAACGTTGCTTGGCACCACCAACGTGGCTGTCTCTATTGATGCCGTGCACTACTGCGTGAAAGCGCGTGGCGTGCGGGACGCGACCAGCGCCACCACCACCACATCGCTGGGCGGACTGTTCAAATCGAGCCAGAATACGCGTCAGGAATTCCTGCGTACCGTAAGACACGCCAGCTAAGCGGCGGCGCGTTAACCGGTCAGAAAGTTTGATATTGCGGCACCTTACGGGTGCCGTTAGTCTGTCTGAAGCCCGCAACTTTTTGCCCCCTTATCTAACAGGAACGTCTGGTATGCGCTCACGTATTGCCACGCTCGATTTTGCCCGTGGCCTCGCCATTTTTGGCATTCTTCTGCTCAATATCAGTGCCTTTGGCTTGCCGAAGGCCGCCTACCTGAATCCCGGTTTTGCCGGTGCACCTTCAACGTCAGACGTCTGGACCTGGGCGGTGCTCGACGCCGTGGCGCAGGGTAAATTCCTGATGATGTTCGCGATGCTGTTCGGCGGCGGCTTGTATTTACTGCTGCCACGCGGCAAACACTGGATCCAGGCGCGATTATCGCTGTTGCTGTTATGCGGATTTCTGCACGCCATTTTTCTGTGGGACGGCGACATTCTGCTTTCTTACGGCCTGATTGGTCTGGTGTGCTGGCGCATGGTGCGGGAAGGGCGCAGCAGCCAGTCGATGATTTCCACCGGCATCATTTTGTATCTGATTGGCGTGGCCGTGCTGGCGATGCTCGGCCTGATCACTTCACCTTCACCGGGCACATTCTGGATGCCCGGCCCGGCAGAGATCCAATATGAACAGTTCTGGAAGCTGAAAGGCGGCTGGGAAGCGATTCAAAACCGGCTCGACTTGTTGTCTTCAAGCCTGCTGGCGATTGGCGCGCAATACGGCTGGGAGCTGGCGGGGGCGATGATGACAGGGGCAGGGCTGATGCGCAGTGGCTGGCTGAAAGGGGAATTTCGCGAGTCGCATTATCGTAAAGTGGCTGCGGCACTGTTACCGCTTTCATTGCTCATTCAGATCCCGGCGATTTATATGCAATGGAAGACCGGCTGGGACTATCGCTGGAGCGGTTTTCTGTTACAGGTGCCGCGTGAAATCGGCTCGCTGATGCAGGCTGTCAGCTATCTGGCGCTGTGCTACGGTTTCTGGTCGGTGATTTCCGGCTGGCGTATCACTCACTGGATCTCGCAGGTCGGGCGCATGGCGCTGAGCAACTATCTGTTACAGACCCTCATCTGCACCACGTTCTTCAATGTGTTCGGCTTCTTTATGCACTTCGACAGGTTGCAACTGGTCGCGCTGGTACCGCTGGTGTGGGCGTGCAATCTGCTGGTGACGCTGCTGTGGTTACGGCACTTCCGTCAGGGTCCGGTCGAATGGCTGTGGCGTAAACTGACGCTTCGCGCATCGGGCACTGAACTCAAGGTTGACTGATTTTTGTACTGTCACATCATCCTAAATGATAGATTTGGGATGGACGTTGCATAATTGTATGTAAACGTTTTCTTTCCTGTGACGAGATTCACGCAGGCGTTTCCTCAAAATGATTAGGATAGCGGTCGTGCCAGTCTGACGACCACTACTCTAATAAGGAAACGCCATGAGCACTTCACCTCGCTTCTCTTTATCTGCATTACTTACCTCCTGGGTGATTAATTTCCGTATTCCTCCTTACCAAACCCTGGCAGATCACGGAGCGACGCATGGTCACCATTCGTGATGTCGCCCGGCTCGCGGGGGTGTCTGTCGCCACCGTGTCCCGCGTTCTGAACAATCCTTCTATTGCCAGTAAAGAGGCGCGTGAACAGGTGCTGCGCGCTGTTGAAACCTTAGGTTACCGGCCTAATGCCAATGCTCAGGCGCTGGCGACCCAAAGCAGCGATACCATCGGTGTGGTGGTCATGGACGTGTCCGATCCCTTTTTTGGTGCGCTGGTGAAAGCGGTGGATACCGTCGCGCAGTTACATCAAAAATATGTGTTGATAGGCAACAGCTATCATATTGCTGAAAAAGAAAGGCACGCCATTGAAGTGTTGATTCGTCAACGCTGTAACGCGCTGATCGTGCATTCCAAAGCGCTGGGCGATGACGAGCTGTCGCGCTTTATGGATCAGGTTTCCGGTATGGTGTTGATTAACAGGGTGATCCCCGGCTACGAGCACCGCTGCGTGTGGTTAAACAACGTCAGCGGCGCGGAAATGGCGACCCGTTTACTGCTTTCGCAGGGGCATCAGCGCATTGGTTACATCGGTTCCAGCCACGCCATTGAGGACGATGTGCAGCGTTATCAGGGGTATTTACAGGCGATGACGCAGCCGCTGACGCAGGCACATCAGACATCCGAGCCACCGCCTGCCATCTGGCGTGCGCAGGGTTCCCCGGATCTGCAGGGGGGCGAAGCGGCCATGGTGGAGCTGCTGGGGCGTAATCTGCACCTCAGCGCGGTGTTTACCTACAACGATTCAATGGCCGCCGGTGCCATGGCAGTGTTGAAAGAAAACGGAATTAATGTGCCGGCTGATTTTTCACTGGTGGGCTTTGATGATATCCCGATCGCCCGTTACACCAGCCCGAAAATGACCACAGTGCGCTATCCGATTGTTTCTATGGCGACCCTGGCGACCGAACTGGCGCTGAAAGGGGCGGCAGAACAGCTGTCAGAAGGCATTTCCCACTGTTTTATGCCGACGCTGGTCAGACGCCACTCGGTTGCGCCGTGGCAAAATGTGGCGCCCGTCACTTATTGATCAAATAACGCGATGTAACCGTTTTCAATCTGTGAGAACTTTCACAGTTTATTAACATCGCGCACATTATGATTCATTCGTTTTCAACATGATTCACTTTGAGTCCGGATCACCGGACTGGTTTCACAGCGAGTCAGGACGTGACAGGTCAAGGATGGCAGGCACCCACAAACATGATGTGGAACTGTACTGCTCCCGCATGGAGTTCCGGTGCCAAATTCTGTAACACCCTACATAACCGGAGATACAAATGAATAAGAAGGTCTTCACCCTGGCGACTCTGGCTGCAAGCATGATGTTTGGTTTTGCCGCGCATGCTGCTGACACTAAAATTGGCGTCACCATCTATAAATATGACGACAACTTCATGTCTGAAGTTCGTAAAGCCATCGAGAAAGATGCGAAAGCGACGCCAGATGTGCAACTGCTGATGAATGACTCGCAAAACAGCCAGTCCACCCAGAATGACCAGGTAGACGTAATGCTGGCGAAGGGTGTGAAGGCGTTAGCCATCAACCTGGTTGACCCGGCTGCAGCCCCGGTCATCATCGAGAAAGCCCGCGGCGCTGGCATTCCGGTTGTTTTCTATAACAAAGAACCTTCCCGCAAAGATCTCGACAGCTACGATAAAGCTTACTACGTCGGTACTGACTCTAAAGAGTCTGGTGTTATCCAGGGCGAGCTGATTGCCAAACACTGGAAAGCGAACCCGGCCTGGGATCTGAACAAAGACGGCGTGATCCAATATGTGCTGATCAAAGGCGAGCCGGGCCACCCGGATGCTGAAGCGCGTACCAAATACGTCATCAGTACCCTGAATGGCAAAGAAGGCCTGAAAACTGACCAGCTGCAACTTGATACCGCAATGTGGGATACCGCACAGGCGAAAGACAAGATGGATGCATGGTTGTCTGGTCCGAATGCTAACAAAATCGAAGTGGTTATTGCCAACAACGACGCCATGGCAATGGGCGCAGTAGAAGCACTGAAATCTCATAACAAATCCAGCATTCCGGTCTTCGGTGTCGATGCCCTGGCAGAAGCGCTGGCGCTGGTGAAATCCGGTGCGATGGCCGGTACCGTGCTTAACGATGCCAACAACCAGGCGAAAGCCACGTTTGATCTGGCAAGAAATCTGGCCGCAGGTAAACCAGCAGCCGATGGCACCAACTGGAAGCTCGAAAATAAAGTGGTTCGTATTCCTTACGTAGCGGTAGATAAAGACAATCTGTCTTCTTTCGTGAAATAAAAAATACGGCACAAGCAGTAAAGACAGACAGCAATAAAAAACAAAGCTAAGCAGTGGCATAAATAATTGCGGTTAAGCCGTAAATAAAGACTAAGTGTTATTAGACGTTAATGCTTATCTGACAGGACGTCATGTCGCCCTGCGTGTGGTGAGTTTACTGACCGCACGCAGGGCTGACATCAGGTATTAATACACCCGTTTATTTTTATCTTTAGCCAGGTATAACTATGGCCGATAATTCGTTATCTGACACACCAACAGAAAAGCCGGACGAATTCCTGCTGGAAATGAGTGGTATCAATAAATCATTTCCTGGCGTCAGGGCGTTGGATAATGTGAATTTAAAAGTGCGCCCCAGCTCTATTCATGCCCTGATGGGTGAAAATGGCGCCGGTAAATCCACATTATTAAAATGCCTTTTTGGGATTTACAGCAAAGACTCCGGTACGATTCTTTTTCAGGGACAGGAAGTCAATTTTAAAAGTTCAAAAGAAGCGCTCGAAACGGGCGTGTCGATGGTGCATCAGGAATTAAACCTGGTGTTGCAACGTACCGTCATGGACAACATGTGGCTGGGACGTTACCCGACGAAAGGCATTTTTGTCGATCAGGACAAAATGTACAAAGACACTAAAGCGATTTTTGACGAGCTGGACATTGATATCGACCCGCGCGACAAGGTCGGTAAATTGTCCGTTTCGCAGATGCAGATGATCGAAATCGCCAAGGCGTTTTCCTACAATGCAAAAATCGTCATCATGGACGAACCCACTTCCTCGCTGACGGAAAAAGAGGTGAACCATCTGTTCACTATCATCCGTAAGCTGAAGGATCGCGGCTGCGGTATCGTGTATATCTCTCATAAGATGGAAGAAATTTTCCAGCTGTGCGATGAAATCACCATCCTGCGCGACGGCCAGTGGATCATCACGCAGCCGCTGGAAGGCCTCGACATGGATAAAATTATCTCCATGATGGTCGGTCGTTCACTGAGCCAGCGTTTCCCTGACCGCCTGAATGTGCCGGGTGAAGTTATCCTCGAAGTGCGCAATCTGACCTCAATGCGCCAGCCGTCGATCCGTGATATCTCCTTTGATTTGCACAAAGGTGAAATTCTGGGGATCGCCGGATTAGTGGGTGCAAAGCGTACGGATATCGTCGAGACGTTATTTGGTATTCGTGAGAAAGTCTCCGGAACCATTAAACTGCACGGCAAAAAAATTAATAATCACAGTGCGAATGAAGCCATTAACCACGGCTTCGCGCTGGTGACGGAAGAACGACGTTCAACCGGTATCTATGCGTATCTGGATATTGGTTTTAACTCGCTGATTTCAAATATTCGTCAATATAAAAATAAAGTCGGCTTGCTCGATACCGCCCGAATGAAAAGCGATACCCAATGGGTTATCGACTCCATGCGGGTAAAAACGCCGGGGCATAAAACCAGTATTGGTTCATTGTCAGGCGGGAATCAGCAAAAAGTCATTATCGGGCGCTGGTTACTTACCAAGCCGGAAATATTGATGCTGGACGAACCGACGCGCGGGATTGACGTTGGGGCGAAATTTGAAATTTACCAGTTAATCACCGAGTTGGCGAAAAGAGAAAAGGGGATCATTATTATCTCCTCTGAAATGCCGGAGTTGCTGGGTATTACTGACAGAATATTGGTTATGAGTAATGGACAGGTTGCGGGTATTGTTGAAACCAAACATACCTCGCAGAACGAAATTTTACGCCTGGCTTCCTTGCATCTCTAATTTTTAAGGGTTCTTATTATGAAAGCATTAAATAAGAAAAGTGTGCTCACTTATTTAAAAGAGGGCGGGATTTATGTGGTGTTATTGGTCCTGCTGGCCATTATTATCATCCAGGATCCAAGTTTCCTCAGTCTGGTCAACTTAAGTAACATTCTGACGCAGTCTTCCGTGCGCGTTATTATCGCACTGGGCGTCGCGGGTCTGATTGTCACGCAGGGTACTGACCTGTCAGCCGGGCGTCAGGTGGGGTTAGCGGCCGTTGTCGCGGCCACCATGCTGCAGGCGATGGACAACGTGAACAAGGTCTTCCCGCATCTTGACGTGGTGCCGATCCCGCTGGTTATTCTGACCGTGTGTATCGTTGGCGCGCTGATTGGTTTGCTCAACGGCGTGATCATCGCTTACCTGAACGTGACCCCGTTTATTACCACCCTGGGCACCATGATTATCGTTTACGGGATTAACTCACTGTATTACGACTATGTGGGTTCCTCACCGGTGGCCGGTTTTGATCCGGGCTTCTCACAGTTTGCTCAGGGCTTTATCCATCTGGGCGGTCTGAAAATCTCCTACATCACCTTCTACGCGCTGATCGCTATCGGTTTCGTCTGGGTGCTGTGGAACAAAACCCGCTTTGGTAAAAACATCTTTGCTATCGGTGGTAACCCGGAAGCGGCGAAAGTCTCCGGCGTCAACGTTCCGTTAAACCTGATCATGATTTATGCGTTGTCTGGTGTGTTCTATGCGTTCGGCGGTTTGCTGGAAGCAGGGCGTATCGGCAGTGCGACCAACAACCTCGGCTTTATGTATGAACTGGATGCCATCGCAGCCTGTGTGGTCGGCGGCGTGTCATTCGCCGGTGGCGTAGGTTCTGTGGCAGGGGTGGTGACCGGGGTACTGATCTTCACCGTCATCAACTACGGCCTGACGTACATCGGCGTCAACCCTTACTGGCAGTACATCATCAAGGGCAGCATCATCATCTTCGCGGTAGCGCTGGATTCCCTGAAGTACGCCAAGAAGAAATAAGGTATCGGGCAGTAAAAGAAAGGCCGCTTATGCGGCCTTTTGTTTTGGCGAAGAAAGACGGGGTGTCACTCGCTCTGCCTTTGCAGGGGAGGGCGTGGTCCTGCGCTCACTGCCTGAAAGGATTTCTGCCCACCGGTTTCGCCGGTTCGGGCTTCGCCGCTGGCTCAACCTCTTCGGTTTCATCCTGCGCCGCGTCATTCTCTTCCTGTTCCGTTTTCAGTCTTTGCGCTTCATCCGCCGCGGCTTTATCGGCTGCGGCTTTGTCAGCAGCGGCCTTCTCGGCTGCCGCTTTGGCGATGGCGGCCTTTTTCTCGGCTTCCAGTTGCTGCTGCAATGCCAGAACCTGCTCCGGCGTGACGGCAGGATAGCCCTGAGCATCATCGGGAACGTTGTGGATGGCGGGGATCGGGATCAGCGGGCCCAGGAAGCGCGGCTCGCGTTTGAGCAAATACAAATCCGTCAGCGCGCCAAGGCGGGCGAAGATCTCACGGCTGCGCACGCTGAGCATATTTTTCGGAGAAGGCACGGCGAAACATTGCGCCTGAATGCCCATGTGCAGGGCGATAAACAGGGCGCGTTCGCAGTGGAAGCGCTGGGTGATAATGATGAAATCGTTAGTGTCGAACACCTTGCGGGTACGCACGATGGAATCGAGGGTGCGGAAACCGGCATAGTCGAGCACGATGTCGCTGGAAGGGATCCCGGCGGCAATCAGATCACGACGCATGGTGCTCGGTTCGTTGTAACTTTGTTGTGCGTTATCACCGCTCAGCAGCAGATATTTTACTTTGCCGCTGTTGTAAGCGTTGATCGCGCCCTGGATCCGGTAGAGATAATACTGATTGATAACGCCGGTGCGGTAGTATTTTGAGGTACCGAGCACCACGCCGACCTGACGGTGCGGTAACGACTGCACCTCGTCATAAATGTAGGGTTGCGTACGCAAACTGATCCACCGATCAAGCCCGATAGCGACCGCCAGCATCAGAATAAAGATGCCGGTAATGCCAGCTATAATTCGCTTAATCATAGTTATCCCTGTTTATGATCGGATGGAAATCGGATCCAAGGCTACTGTACCTGTCAGGGTGACGCAATACGTTGAAGTCTGCATCCTCGGGCTTCGCCGTTTTTTTCAGCGCTTTTCAGTGAATTACTTAGTGATATGCGTAGAGAGTTGCATTTTTCGCCAAAAAAAAGACCAATGCACAAGGCATTGGTCAGGATCAGGTCAGTCTGATTACTCCGTCAGAACGACGTACGTTTGTACGTGCGGTACTGAGGAGCCCAGAAGTTATGTTCGATCGCTTTTGACAGCGTATCTTCTGAGGTTACCATCGCTACACCTTGCAGTTGCGCGGCTTTGGCGACTTCCATCGCGATACATTTTGAGACGCCCTGAATATCATCCACGTCCGGCAGCAGAGAACCTTTCCCTTCGGTGGCGAGCGGGGAACACTCGGCCAGCGTGCGGCTGGCGGCCATCAGCATGCCATCAGTGACGCGGGTTGCGCCCGAGGCGATGACACCCAGCCCGATGCCAGGGAAGATGAAGGAGTTGTTGCACTGCGCGATAGGATAGAGCTTGCCTTTGTAATTGACCGGGGCAAACGGGCTGCCGGTGGCGACCAGTGCGGCACCGTCGGTCCAGTTCAGGATATCCGCCGGTGTGGCTTCCACGCGGGAAGTCGGGTTGCTCAGCGGCATGACCACCGGGCGCGCACAATGTTTGTGCATCTCACGGATGATCTCTTCGGTGAACAGCCCCGGCTGGCCGGAGACGCCAATAAGCACGGTAGGTTTGGCGTGGCGCACCACATCCAGCAGTGAAATGCTGTCATTTTCCATTCCCCAGCCGGTCAGCGTGCTGCTTTTTTGCGTCAGCTTGCTCTGGAAATCCAGCAGGTTCGGCAGTTTGTCGGTCAGTAAACCGAAACGATCTACCATGAAGACTTTTCCGCGCGCTTCTTCTTCACTCAGACCTTCGGATTTCATCTGGGCGACGATTTGCTCGGCGATCCCGCAACCGGCAGAACCGGCACCGAGGAACGCAACGGTCTGGTCACTCAGCTTGCCACCGGCGGCTTTGCTGGCAGCAATCAGGCTGCCCAGCGCCACGGACGCGGTACCCTGAATGTCATCATTAAAGCAGCACAACTCATCGCGGTAACGGGTGAGGATCGGCATCGCATTTTTTTGGGCGAAATCTTCGAACTGCAGCAGCACATTTGGCCAGCGAATTTTCACCGCCTGAATGAACTGATCCACAAAGGCATCGTACTCTTCGCCAGTGATGCGCGGATGACGCCAGCCCATGTACAGCGGGTCATTGAGCAGTTGCGGGTTATTGGTACCGGCATCCAGCACCACCGGCAGGGTGTAGGCCGGGCTGATGCCACCACAGGCGGTATACAGCGACAGTTTACCGATCGGGATACCCATGCCGCCGATGCCCTGGTCGCCCAGGCCAAGAATGCGTTCGCCGTCGGTCACGACCACCACTTTAACGTGCTGTTTGGTGGCGTTTTGCAACATGTCGTCGATGTGCGCGCGGTTCGGGTAGGAGATGAACAGGCCACGGGCGCGACGATAAATATCAGAGAAATGCTCGCAGGCTTCACCCACGGTCGGCGTGTAAATGACCGGCATCATTTCGCTGAGATGACTGTCGAGCAGACGGTAGAACAGCGTCTCGTTGGTGTCCTGAATGTTTCTCAGATAGATGTGTTTATCGATATCTGTTTTGAAATTCTGAAACTGACGGTAGGCGCGGTCTGCCTGCTCTTCAATGGTTTCCACCGCTTCGGGTAAAAGACCGTGGAGGTTGAAGTTGTTGCGTTCTTCTTCAGTGAACGCGCTGCCTTTATTCAGTAACGGAAATTCTAACAGGATAGGGCCAGCATGCGGGATATACAGGGGGCGTTTACTTTCGTATTCAAGTTCCATCGTTTTACTCTTCCGGTGCTCAGAATGTTAATTTTTATATTTTAGAGGCATGAGGGTAACAGAGAGGAAACGGGGAATTCAAATCTGGCACTGTTATGTAACTAATGACTACGGCGACGTAGTCATTAGTGTTATGCCGATCACGAATTATCAGCAGGTCAGGGTGGTGACGTCACCGCAGCCGATGGCGTTGAGCGTGGCGCGGGTGGCGTCATTTTGCGTGATAAGCGCACCGGCGTTTTCCACCAGCACGGCGCGGCGTACTTTCAGGCAATCCTCACCGGACATATTCAGCAGGATCAGTGCCGCCTGGAGCGGAGGCAGGCCCGGGTTGAATGCGGCGTTTTCGGCGTAGCGGCCGCCAAACTGTTTGCCGCTGTGGGTTTCCAGCGCCACGCCGCTGTGCGACTGACTGTAAGGCGCATGGCTCTGATTGCAGGCATCCAGCGCCAGCTGAGCCAGTGAGTCAGCTCCTTCAAGCTGATAACCGTGATTGACCTTGTCCATCAGCAGGGTCGTGATGTCTAAATCTTTTGGGCCGAAAGAGTGCGGCAGATAATCGCCGAGTGTGGCGACATCACGATCCGGCAGATGGATATCCAGCGCCGTGCCGCTGGTCAGTTCGTTCATAAACTGACGGCAGTGGCCGCAAGGCGTGTAATTCACCGTGATGGAAGCCAGACGTGTTTCGCCGCGCAGCCAGGCGTGCGTGACCGCAGACTGCTCCGCGTGAACGGTTTGCTGCATTGGCGCACCGGCGAACTCCATATTGGCACCGAAATAGAGGTTGCCGGAGATGCCGCGTGCAATCGCGCCGACGTGGAAATGCGATATCGGGGTAACGGAACAGGCCGCTGCCAGAGGTAACAGCGCAAAGGCCAGTGCGTCGTCGTCCAGTCCGGTCGCCTGTTTAACATGCGCAACGTCAGCCGCGGTGAGCATTGCCGGGAAGTCATCATGTCGCAAAAGCGGCTCAAGCGCGGAGGACAGATTTTCAGGGAGTGCCGCAAAGGCGGTGTGAAAACGTGCGTGCATAAACATTCGATCTCGAAGTAGTTACGGTTTCACAGTGTAGAAGTCATTTCATGAACTAAGTGTGACGGATGTCACTTTTTGAATGTAATAACTTTAGCTGGTTTGCATTTTTGAGAGATGTTACGCATAACAGCCGTCTTTTAAGACGGCTGTTAAAGAAGGATCAGACAGAAATCAGTGAGCGGGGAACCACTTGTCATTAATCTTCTGGAATTCGCCGTTCGCTTTAATGCCTTCGAGCGCCGTGTTCAGTTTCGCCAGCAGTTCCTTATTATCAGGACGTACTGCCATACCCACACCGGTACCAAAGTATTGCGGGTCTTTGATAAGCTCGCCAACTTCGCCTAAATTCGGGTTGGATTTCAGCCAGCCGTTCAGCACCGCCGTATCGCCCAGCAGGCCATCCAGACGACCACTTTTCAGATCCAGAATCGCATTCTGATAGCTGTCATAACCGACGGTGGTGATTTCAGGGTGTTTTTCCATCAGGTATTTCTGGTGCGTGGTGCCATTTTCCAGCCCGACACGTTTCCCTTTCAGATCGGCCATTGAAGCGAATTTGCCCTTCGGCCCGATGATCATCGCGGTATTGGCGTAGTACGGTTGAGTAAACGTCACCTGCTTGCTGCGCTCTTCGGTGATATCCATTCCGGAGATGATCACGTCAAAACGACGGAATTTCAGTGCCGGGATCAGGCCGTCAAAAGGCTGATTGGTAAAGGTGCAGGTTTCCTGCATCTGCTTGCACAGCGCGTTCGCCAGATCGATATCAAAACCAATAATCTGATTGTCAGCGCCGATCGATTCAAACGGCGGATAAGTCGCCGATGTGCCGAAACGAATCGTATCCGCAGCGGTGGCAGCAAAAGCAGTGGCAGACAAGAGGGCAGCGAGGATCAGCTTTTTCATGCAATACATTCCTGTTCAAAAAATGACATTCCCTTCATGATACAGTTTACTGATTTTATTAATGTAATCGGCTAACTGGCAGGAAGTGAGACTTCGTTTAAAGTGCCATCAAATGAATTTATATGCAATAAATTTGATTAAAAAATTATAAAGCAGAATGTGCGCCGAAATGTGGATGTAAAAAAAGGGACGATTTCTCGTCCCTTTCGTTTTGCATATCAGAATCAGTTGCGGCGTTCAAAGGCCAGCGCGCGGCGTTCTATCAGACGCATCATCAGCGTCAGTAAGCCGTTCACGCAAAGATAGACCAGGCCTGCGGCGCCAAACACCATTACATCGTAGGTACGGCCATACATCAGCTGGCTGTGGCCCATTACATCCATCAAAGTGATGGTGTAAGCCAGTGAGGTACTTTTAAAGACCAGCACCACTTCGTTGGAATAGGACGAGAGTGCACGTTTAAACGCGTACGGCAGAAGAATGCGCAGGGTTTGCGGTTTCGACATGCCCAGCGCTTCACAGGATTGCCACTGGCCGGACGGGATGGCCCGCACCGCGCCGGTAAACAGCTGCGTGGTGTACGCCGCGCTGTTCAGCGCCAGCGCAAACATCGCGCAAAGCCACGGCTGTGACAGCACTTCCCACAACCAGGGAATTTCACGGATCGACGGAAACTGGCCCGGACCGTAGTAAATCAGGAAGATTTGTACCAGCAGCGGGGTACCGGTAAACAGCGTGATATAGGCTTTCACGATCTGGCTGACGACCGGCACTTTCAGCGTCAGGATCACGGTGAACAGCATAGCCAGTATCAGCGCCACCACTAATGCTGCCACGGTCAGCGTCAGACTGGTGTGCAATCCTTTGAGGACTTCAGGTAAATATTCCCACATCACGAAGCACTCCGTTCAAAGCGGGTGGTACGCAGTTCGATGCGTTTAATCACGAACTGGCTGAACAGGGTGACAAGCAGATAAATGCACGCCGCAATCACGTACCAGGTAAATGGCTCCTGAGTGCGGGTCGCAATGCTTTTGGTTTGCAGCATCAGATCGTTCACGCTGATAAGCGACACCAGCGCGGTGTCTTTCAACAGCACCAGCCACTGATTACTCAGGCCCGGTAACGCGTGACGCCACATTTGCGGCATGATCAGGCGAAAGAAAATCGCCGATTTTTTCATGCCCAGCACCTGACCGGATTCCCACTGGCCCTGCGGTACGGCTTTCAGCGCGCCACGCAATGTCTGCGAAGCATACGCGGAATAGAGCAGGGAAAGGGCGATCACGCCACAAACGAACGGGCTGACTTCGAAGTTCTCGATGGGCAACTTGATCGGAATGGCAAACAGGCCGAGATTGATGCTAAAGCCATCGGCCAGCACCATCAGCAACTGTGAGGAGCCGAAATAGATGAACAGCACCACCAGAATTTCCGGCAGGCCGCGCAGCACGGTGACCCACGCGGTGCCCAGCCAGCTGAGCGGCTTCCAGGGTGCGGATTCCCAGACAGCGAAAATCATCGCCAGCACCAGGCCGAGGATCAGCGCACAAACGGCAAGGCCGACGGTCATCCCGGCGGCGCTGGCTAAAGGTTGGAATTCATTCATTGATAGGCAAACTTATTGCTGGAACCATTTTGAATACAGCGTCTTGTAGGTGCCGTCAGCTTTGACTTTCGCCAGTGCATCATTGAGCTTCGTCAGCAATTCGGTATTGTTCTGACGAACAGCAACACCCAGACCGGTACCGAAGTAAGTCGCGTCAGTGATTTTGTCACCCACGGCGGCCAGGTTTTTGTTCTGCTTGAGCCACTCGTTGACCACGGCAGTATCACCGAACACCGCATCCAGACGACCATTTTTCAGATCCAGCACGGCATTCTGATAGCTGTCATAAGGCACAGCGGTGATTTCAGGGTGTTTATCCATCAGGTATTTCTGATGCGTGGTGCCGTTTTGCATACCGACACGTTTGCCTTTCAGCGCAGCGACGTCAGTGAACTGGCCGGAGTGCGCGATGAACAAGGCGGAGTTGTCGTAGTACGCGTTGGTGAACGCCACTTGTTTCTGGCGCTCAGGGGTGATGTCCATACCGGAGATCACGGCGTCAAAGCGACGGAATTTCAGGCTTGGGATCAGGCTGTCGAATGCCTGGTTAGTAAAGGTACAGGTCGCCTGCATCTCTTTACACATGGCGTTCGCCAGATCGACATCAAAGCCCTGGATCTGGTTGCTGGAGTCTACAAACTCAAACGGAGGATAAGACGCTTCCATCGCGAAACGGATGGTGTCAGCAGCGCTGGCTGACAAACTGACGGTAGCCAGAACCGCGGCAATTACTAATTTTTTCATCGCTAACTCCGTAGAAAACATCAATTAATGTATTTATAGACAACCAAATTAATGGGACAGGTAGCTGGCAAACTCTTTGGTTTGCGGCTGGGCGAAAACAGAGGCGTCGCCTTGTTCCACGATCCGTCCGTTTTCCATGTACACCACGCGGCTCGCGGTTTTACGCGCGACTTCCACTTCGTGGGTCACGATAACCTGAGTAATGCCGGTGCCAGCCAGTTCACGAATAATGCTGACGATCTGGGCGGTGATTTCCGGGTCAAGCGCGGCGGTCGGTTCATCAAACAGCAGAACCTGAGGCTCCATCATCAGCGCACGGGCAATGGCCACACGCTGTTGCTGGCCACCGGAAAGATGCAGCGGAAAACGATCGGCATAATCAGTCAGTCGCAGACGGGTCAGCAATTTCTGAGCGCGTTGCATCGCCACCTCTTTGGTCAGACCCAATACACGCATCGGGGCTTCCAGTAAGTTGTCGAGCACGGTGCGGTGCGGCCACAGATTGTATTGCTGGAAAACCATGCCGACATTCTGACGCAGTTCGCGGATCGCTTTTTCATCCGGTTTGCGGGTGAAATCGAAGGTGTTACCGGCGATTTGCAGTGTGCCTGAACGGGGCATTTCCAGCAGGTTCAGAACACGTAACAGGGAGCTTTTGCCTGCACCACTTGGCCCAAGTAAAACCAGGGTTTCACCGGCGGGACAGTTGAGCTGGATGTCAAAAAGCGCCTGATGCACGCCGTAGAAGCAGTTGATGCTATTAAGTTGAATACTCATGCGCAAATAGTGAATAGCCATTGATGCCGCAGATGGTAACTTCCACAGCATAGTTATGCAACGATCGCGGCTTAAAAATTATCTGTAGCCGCAGGAATGCCAAAGTGTAGCACAAGATATTGTTGCATCACTGTGACGCAGATGTTGGTCAATGATGTTATTCACCCTTGACCAACATTATGCATACGCGTTATTGCGTTTATTCAGGAAAGGATAATGTTACTGATTTTCCAAAACCTGACGCAAAGTGCCGCTTGAGGCGAAGTCGAGATCGGCCATGTAACGGACGTCATCGACAGTCCAGCAGGTGCCTTCGCGCACCATCAGAACTTCATCTTTCCAGGTGCTGGAGGCGCCTTTGTCTTTCTCATGCGTGAAAGTTACGCGCAGAGGAATATTGCGGGCATCGGTATTAGGAATGGTCGAGGCGCTGTCTACAGAGGCGGAGGTCGGCCCGTCAAACAGGCTGGAGAACACGTCGCCATCACCGGAACCGGCACCGGCTTTCTCGTTCGGAGAGGCGGCGATATCGACTTTCGGCTGGGACTGCGCTTTTTGCAGCGCGTTATACAGACCGGTGCTCAGGTAAGGGCGGTAGGCGGCCAGCTGGCTGGAATTGGGTACACCGCTGCCGCCTTGTTTGATGCGGAAATCGTAAAATTGCTGGGCAACGCTGTCCGGGCCGCCGTCGATGCAGGGAGCCGCGCGGCTGCCGATATCCTTATACGCAGGTTCGACCGTGGTACAGGCACTGAGCATCAGCACCAGCGGGATGGTGGCGGCAAGAATTTTCTTTTTCATTGTATTCCTTACTGAAAGATTGAACGTTTTCACCATGACTTTCTTTACCATACAGTATAAAACCGATTTGGCTTAATGCATGGCGAAGAGAAAATGATACGTTTTTTCCCTGCGCATACTTTATGCTATTCAGGCGCTTTTAAATGAATCCCGGACGACAACTGATAAGGAATACTCATGCAAATTTCAACGACTCCGACGCTGGAAGGTTTCATCATTGCGGAATACTGCGGCGTGGTGACCGGTGAGGCGATTTTAGGTGCCAATATTTTCCGCGATTTTTTCGCCGGTGTGCGCGATATCGTCGGCGGACGTTCCGGGGCTTATGAGAAAGAGCTGCGTAAAGCCCGTGAAATCGCGTTCAGCGAGCTGGAAGAACAGGCCAAAGAGCGCGGAGCGAATGCGGTGGTCGGCGTGGATATCGATTACGAAACCGTGGGTAAAAACGCCAGTATGCTGATGGTCAGCATCTCCGGGACCGCTGTGATTGTGCATCGCAAATGATGGGCCGTGGCCTGAAGGCCGGTGCGTGCGCGGCCTTGCTGCTCCTGCTGGCCGGTTGCCAGAGCGGCAGCCAGTCAGCGGTGAACTCGCCGTTCCGGCTGGAAACGACTCATCAGGCACAGGGCGCCGATCAGCGGATCCGCTTTCTGGTGATCCATTATACTGCTGAAGATTTCCACAACGCATTAACGACACTTACCGATGAACACGTCAGCGCGCATTACCTGATCCCGGCCAAACCGCCGCTGGAACAGGGCAAGCCGGTGGCGTGGCAACTGGTGCCGGAAGAGATGCGCGCGTGGCATGCGGGCGCCAGCGGCTGGCGCGGGCGGACCAATTTGAACGATACGTCCGTCGGCATTGAGCTGGAGAATACAGGCTACAGTAAACATTTGCTGGGCAAGAAGTTTTATCCTTATCCGCCTGCACAAATCGATCTGCTGGCTAACCTGAGCAAAGAAATTGTTGCGCGCTATCAGATAGAGCCGCGCAATGTGGTAGCACACAGCGATATTGCACCGCAGCGTAAAGACGATCCCGGTCCGCTGTTCCCGTGGCAGGAAATGGCTCAGCGCGGAATTGGTGCATGGCCGGACGCCGGTATCGTGCAGGCCAGACTTGCCGGGCGTGATCCGCAGCAGCCGGTTGATCAGGCACAGCTGTTAGCCTTGCTGAAACAGTACGGTTATACGGTGACGGATGACATGACGCAGGCCCAGCAACGCCGGGTAATTGCCGCGTTTCAGATGCATTTCAGGCAGAGCGACTACCGCGGCAATGCCGATGCACAAACTCAGGCGATTGTGCAGGCGTTATTGCAGCAGTTCCCGGATAAGAATGACTGAGAAAAGCGGCTGACGCGAAGGGTCAGTCGCGTTTCGGGCCGATGCCGTGCAGGCCCTGAAGTTTGCCGTGATCACGCAGCCAGTCGGCGGTGCGGATAATCCCCTGATCGAGCGAAATCACCGGTACATAGCCGAGTTCTTTCTGTGCGCGCCGGGTATCGAGTGTCAGATCAAAATTCAGTTTTGCCACGCTGTAATGCGTCAGCACCGGCTCTTTATGCGAGCTTTTGCTGATGCGCTCCATGCCGCGCGCCATCACATCCAGCAGCGGGTAGGGCACAGAACGGATGCGGTATTTAATGTCCAGATTTTCCATCAGTTGCCTGACCAGCGTGCGCAATGGCCGCGGTTGCTGGTTGGTGATGTTGAATGCCCGCCCCGATTCTGTCGCGTCAGTCTGCGTCGCCAGCCACATAGCATGAGCGGCATTTTCGACGTAGGTCATGTCAACCAGCGCTTCCCCCCCGCGTGGCAGCATCAGTGTGCCGCCGTATTTAAGCATTTGCAGCAGGCGCGGCAGCAGCACGTTATCGTGCGGCCCGAACAGGCCCTGCGGACGCAAAATGGTGAAATGGGTTTGCGGGTTGGAGAGCGCCAGTGTGTGGATCACCTGTTCTCCGGCCGCCTTACTGCGGGCGAAAGAGTTGGCGAAGCGGTGAGGGCGGAAGTCTTCCTGAATATCGCGGTGATGATGAAAATCGAAGTAGATGGCCGGGGAGGAAATGTGGACGAAGTTTTCCACGCCATAAGCCGCTGACCACTCTCCCAGACGTCGCGTAGCGCGCACGTTTGCCAGTTCGAATTCCTTTTCACTGCCCCACGGCGACATCAGCCCGGAACAGTGCCAGACGGTATCGATGTCGGCGAGCAGCGCTTTAGCCTGCGAAGACACCAGGGTGGTGAGATCGGCATGAATAAATTCCGCACCGATTTTCTGCAAAAGTGAGCCCATCGCGGCGTTGCGACCCGTCGCCCTGACGCTGATACCTTTATTACGCAGAAACTCGACCGCGTTGCGCCCAAGGCCGCTGCTCGCGCCGGTGACCAATACCTTCATAAACAGGCCAATGCCTTCATAAATGGAGAAAAATTGTTGTCAGCTGTGAAGTGATGACACCCCGCAGCAATAAGGGTGCCATTCTTTCGTGAATTTGTGCGGCTTGCAATGGGAAAGGGAGTGAGCAATGTCTGAAAGCGCGTTAAATAACCCTTTATCGCCCGCAACGATCTTTCTGTCGCGCAAGGCTGGCGATACGTTTTGCCATTCCGCGGAAAATAAACTGATGGGCGGGCATCATGCTAAACCAGTAGAGCAGGCCACGGAAACCGGCGGGATGCCACCAGGCACGCACATCCAGGCTGCGGCTTTCGCCATTATCAGTGATGGTAAAGGTCAGCCGCCCCAGCCCCGGTGCTTTCATACCAAAAAGCAGCACCAGTTCGCGCTGTGGTTTCAAACCAATCACTTTCCAGCCATCAATTTTGTCACCCGGCTTAAGGAAATCGCGTTCGGGGCGACCATATTTCACTTTGCCGCCGAGCAAATCATCCATTCTCGCCCGCGTTTTCCATAAACCGTTGGCATAAAAATACCCTTCGCTGCCACCCAGTTGCTGCACCACTTTCCACAACGCGGCTTTTGAGGCAGACGTTTCCAGAGTAAATCCGGCCTGTTTCGGGTAATAGCCGTAGCCTGCGCGCCAGCGTTCACGGGCGTCGGCGTCGTATCCCCAGTCGGGTGAATCCATCACCTGCTGCTGTTCTTTTTCGAGCGTAGTGCGGATCGCCTCATCGACGGGGATCAGCACCTGTGGGATCAGCTGTTGCAGCGGCGTGCTGTCGGCAGGGAGATCGTGCTTCAGCCCCTGAATAAGCGCTTTTGCCAGCGGCGTGGGTACCGAGGTGATCAGGCTGAGGAAATAGACGGAGACGAACGACGTCGGCATCGGAAGGGGGATCAGCCAGCGGCGCTTTCCGCTCATGGCGATAAAGCGTTCGAACAGCGTCTGATAGCTGATGTACTCCGGCCCGGCAGCCTCGAGAATGCGATTGCCCTGCGCAGGTAACGCCACCAGTTCGCGCAGATACACCAGCAGGTTTTCCAGTGCCAGGGGGGAAGATTTTGAGCGAACCCAGCGCGGCGGCGTGAGAACAGGCAGGTTATACACCATGTCGCGCATCACTTCGAACGCCGCCGACCCCGCGCCAATCACGATGCCCGCACGCAGTTCGGTCACCGGAATATGGCTCATGCGCAGGAGATCGCCGGTGAGTTTACGTGCCTGTAAATGGGGAGAATCGCTGTCTTCCGGCTGCATCGAACCGAGGTAAACAATGTGTTTGATCGACGACTCTTTCAGCGCCAGCAAGGTGTGCTGGGCTGCCTGCCGCTCTTTTTCCAGCAGATCGTCGTCTTCCGTCATGGCGTGAACCAGATACACCAGTACGTCGGCCCCTTCAAAGGCTGCGGCCAGCGTTTTACTCTGGTAGACGTCGGCAAAACAACAGCGGACGTTTTGCCATTTCTGTTGTTGCAGCCATTCAATGCGGCGCGCGGCGGCTGTGACCTGAAAACCGTTCTGGCTCAGGTGGGCAGTCAGGTGTTGGCCGATGTATCCGCTGGCACCGAGTATGACGATCCGTGGCATGTGCATAATCCGTTTTGCTAGGGGTAAAAGGAATCATGGAAATGCGGCAATAACCCGGAGATTATCGCCGCAGGCTGGCAGTGGTCAGGCGTGCTGGTGCAGGAATTCCTGCCACAGTGCGACGACTTTTTGCAGATCTTCACGGCTGATGTTGATGTGGGTGAGCACGCGCGTCAGCGGTCCGGAGCTGATGATCACGCCGCGTTCACGCATCCACGGGCCCATTTTGGCCGCCAGCTCAGCGCTTTGTCTGATGTACAGCACGTTGGTTTGCGCACCCGGCTCGGCGATTTCCACGCCGATTTTGGTCAGCTCTTCTGCCAGAAACTGAGCGTTATCGTGATCGTCCTTGAGCCGCGCAACGTTATTTTCCAGCGCATAGATCGCCGCCGCTGCCAGAATGCCGGACTGGCGCATGCCGCCGCCGGTCATTTTACGCCAGCGGTTAGCGCGGTGGATGTACTCTTTGCTGCCGACCAGCAGCGAGCCGATCGGCGCACCCAGACCTTTTGAAAGGCAGATGGTCAGGGTATCGCAATATTGGGTGATTTCGCGTAACTCAACGCCCTGAGCCACGGCGGCATTCATGATACGTGCCCCGTCGATGTGCAGTGCCAGCCCTTTTTCACGGGTCAGCGCGTAGGCTTTTTGCAGATAATCGAGCGGAAGCACTTTCCCGCTGTGCGTATTTTCCAGGCTCAGCAGACGCGTGCGGGCGAAATGGATGTCATCAGGTTTGATGGCGGCGGCGATTTTATCCAGCGCAATGGAGCCATCGGCGGACATATCCAGCGGTTGCGGCTGGATGCTGCCGAGTACCGCAGCGCCACCGGCCTCATACATATAATTGTGGGCTTTCTGGCCGACGATATACTCTTCGCCGCGCTGACAGTGGGTCAGCAATGCCACCAGATTTGCCTGGGTGCCGGTCGGTAAAAACAGTGCGGCTTCTTTACCACACATTTTTGCCGCCAGCGCCTGTAAAGCATTTACCGTTGGGTCATCGCCGTAGACATCATCGCCGACTTCAGCATGGGCCATGGCCTGACGCATCGCTTCACTGGGGCGGGTTACGGTATCACTGCGTAAGTCGATCAACGTGGGCTTCCTTCTGCTGTGTTTTAGAATGTAAGATCAGACGGGCCGAGAGCCCGCCTGACCTTCCACTATAGCCCTGTCAGGGTTATCGCAGCCAGTTGGTTTTTGCCAGTTCGACGACTTCATCACCCCTGCCACTTATCACCGCACGCAGCATGTACAGGCTGAAGCCCTTGGCTTGCTCGAATTTAATCTGTGGCGGCATCGCCAGTTCTTCGGTGGCGGTGATCACATCCACCAGCACCGGCCCTTCGTAAGCAAACGCATCCTGCAAGGCGGCGTCAATGTCCGACGCTTTCTCCACGCGGATCCCTTTGATGCCGGCGGCCTCGGCAATGGCGGCGAAATCCGGGTTTTTCAGCTCAGTGCCGTCCGTCAGATACCCGCCTGCTTTCATTTCCATCGCCACAAATCCCAGCACGCTGTTGTTAAAGATGACGATTTTCACCGGCAGCTTTTGCTGCGCCAGCGTCAGAAAATCCCCCATCAGCATGGCGAATCCGCCGTCGCCGCACAGCGCCACCACCTGCCGCGAGCGGTCAATCGCCTGCGCACCAATGGCCTGCGGCATGGCGTTGGCCATCGAACCGTGGTTGAACGAACCGAGCAGACGGCGCTGGCCGTTCATTTGCAGATAACGGCACGCCCAGACGGTCGGCGTGCCGACGTCACAGGTAAAGATGGCATCCGATGCGGCGAACCGGCTGATCTGTTGCGCCAGATACTGCGGGTGAATAGCCTGCTTGTCATTTGGCGTCGCCAGTCCGTCGAGATCTTTACGCGCTTCTTCATAATGCTTCAGCGCTTTGTCGAGGAACTTGCGTTCAGTTTTGGCCTGTAACTGTGGCAGGAGCGCGGTCAGCGTGGATTTGATGTCACCCACCAGCGCCATATCGACATGACAATGGGAGCCGATGCTGCCCGGATTGATATCAATCTGAATGATTTTCGCGTCCGTCGGATAAAAGGCGCGGTACGGGAATTGTGTGCCGAGCAGGATCAGCGTGTCCGCATTCATCATGGCGTGGAAGCCGGAAGAGAAGCCGATAAGCCCGGTCATGCCGACGCTGTAAGGGTTATCCCACTCGATATGCTCTTTGCCGCGCAGTGCATGCACCACCGGCGCTTTCAGCGTTTCAGCCAGCCTGATCACTTCGTCGTGCGCGCCCGCACAGCCGCTGCCGCACATCATCGTAATATTGGTCGCACCGTTGAGCAGTTCAGCCAGCTTTGCCAGTTCGGTTTGCTGCGGAATAACCCTTGGCAGCACCGGCGGATACCAGCTGATTTTGGCATCTTCAGGCGCGGGTTTAAGCGCGACGTCGCCAGGTAACACAATCACCGACACGCCACGGTTGAGAATGGCTTTGCGCATGGCGATCGCCAGCACCTGCGGCAACTGTTCGGGATTGGTCACCATTTCACAGTAGTGGCTGCATTCGCGGAAAAGCTCGGTCGGATGGGTTTCCTGAAAATAACCGCTGCCGATTTCGCTCGACGGAATATGAGCGGCAATGGCGACCACGGGAACATGATTGCGGTGGCAGTCGAACAGGCCGTTGATCAGGTGCAGGTTGCCCGGCCCGCACGAACCGGCGCACACCGCCAGTTCGCCGGTGATTTGGGCTTCGGCACCGGCGGCAAACGCAGCCACTTCTTCATGACGCGTGCCCAGCCATTCAATGGTGCCCATACGGTTCAGGCTGTCACTCAGGCCGTTCAGTGAGTCACCGGTGACGCCCCAGATGCGTTTAACGCCCGCTGCTTCCAATGTTTTCGCCAGATATGACGCTACGCTTTGCTTCATCTTCAGTTCCCTCGGTGTATTTCATAAAAAAGACTGGGTTAAGCATAGTCCACTGATTACATCCTTGAATGTTCAGCCTTAAACCATACAAAATTATGCAGAGGAGGGGGGTGAAATTTTGTAAAACTGCCCGCTCAGACTGTAAAAAATCATGTGCGGGCAGCGAGTTAACGCGGGGATCAGGCGAGGGTGACGTCGCCCTGAAGCTGACAGCTACAGGCCAGTACATATCCCTGAGCGACGTCTTCATCCGTCAGCGTCATGCGGCTGGTGGTCTGGTAATCGCCGCTGAGTATGCGGGTTTTACAGCTGCCGCACACGCCTGCGCGGCACGCGGCGGTGACCGGTATTTTATGCTGTTCCATCACGGCCAGCAGCGTGGAACCGACCGGTACGCGGTAATTCTGCAACGGCGTCAGGCGGGTCAGCGTCAGTTGCTGATCGGCAGACACCCCGGTTTCCGTCGCCTGGAACTGCTCTTTAACGATGTTATCCGCCGCCACACCGAGTTCTTTCGCCCAGTCGCCCGCCAGTTGCATATAAGGTGCAGGCCCGCAAATCATCACCCGACGTTCACGGATATCCGGCACCCGACTTTGCAGCAAATCCTGGCTCAGCCGTCCGGCGATGTGCCCTGATCCGGCGCCATTTTCCGCAAGAATGGTCAGATCCAGTTGCGGATAGGTTGCGCACAGGTGCTGCCATTCCTGCGCAAAGATAATGTCCTGCGGGCTGCGCACGCTGTAAAACACCTGCACACTTTGCGCAGGATGATGCGCCAGAATATCGCGTGCGACAGACATCACCGGCGTCACGCCGCAACCGGCCGCCAGCAATAACAACGGCTGCCGGGTTTTGCAGGTAAATTCTCCCAGGGCGTCACTCAGCCAGACGTAATCACCGGGTTTGACCTGCGCGGTCAGCCACTGTGAGCCTGCGCCACCGTCAATGCGGCGCACAGTCAGCTGAATAAACGGGCTCTGCCCCGGCGTGGAGGAGAGCGTGTAAGCGCGCTGAATATCGCCGCGCTGGCCGATGTTCACCAGCGCAAACTGACCGGGCTGATAATCATAAACATCATGATTGATCAGGGAAATCGTCCAGACATCGGGCGTTTCCTGTGCAACCGAATAGACCTGCATACGGTTCTGGCACAGCGCCGTTGGCTGATCGGGGAATAACGGAAAATTCATCTCGGTTTACTCCGGCAGCATGGTTTTCAGATCCTGCTCCACCGAAGTGATTGCACGCAGGCCAAATTTTTCATTGAGGATCGCCAGCAGATTATCGGTCAGGAAGGCCGGCGCCGTCGGGCCGGTGGCGATGTTTTTCACACCGAGCGACAGCAGGGTCAGCAGGATCACAATGGCTTTTTGCTCGAACCACGACAGCACCAGACTCAGCGGTAACTCATTCACGCCACAACCTAATTTCTCGGCAAGATTCACAGCCAGAATAATGGCGGAATAGGCATCGTTGCACTGACCGACGTCCAGCAGACGCGGCAATCCTTCAATGGTGCCGAAATCCAGTTTGTTGAAGCGGTATTTACCGCAGGCGAGGGTCATGATCAGGCAGTCTTTCGGTACGCTGACCGCCAGATCGGTGAAGTAACTGCGTTCGCCGCGGCTGCCGTCACAGCCACCAATCAGGAAGATGTGGCGCAGTTTTTTGGTGGCGACCAGATCAATGACGGTATCTGCTGCACTGAGCAAAGTCTGGCGGCCAAATCCGACAGTGATTTCCTGTTCGATTTCACTGTAACGGAAACCCGGAAGCTGCAACGCCTGTGAGATGACCTGCGCAAAATCTTCGCCTTCCAGATGCTGCACGCCCGGCCAGCCGACGATGCTGCGGGTCCAGATGCGGTCGCCATAATTGCCGACTTTCGGATCAATAATACAGTTGGACGTCATGACCACCGGGCCGGGGAATTTCGCGAATTCCACCTGCTGATTTTGCCAGCCGCTGCCGTAGTTACCGGCCAGATGCGGGAATTTTTTCAGTTCCGGATAACCGTGCGCGGGCAGCATTTCGCCGTGGGTATAAATGTTGATGCCGGTACCGGCGGTTTGCTCGAGCAGCATCTGCAAATCTTTCAGATCGTGACCTGAAATCAGAATCGCTTTGCCTGCCAGCGGACGGACGTTTACCGCCGTAGGCTGCGGATGGCCGTAGGCATCGGTTTCACCTTTATCCAGGATGGCCATCACGCCAAAGTTCATTTTGCCGATCGCCATCGCGTTGTCGAGCAGTTCGCCCATGTCGGCGGGTTGCGTACCGAGCCACGCCATCAGACGGTGATATTCGGCGTAAATGGCGGTATCAGACTCGCCCAGAACATGGGCGTGTTCCATGTATGCCGCCGCCCCTTTCAGGCCGTACAGACACAACATGCGCAGGCCATGAATGTCATCGCCGATCTGCGCTTTGTCACCGTTGAGCGCAAACTGTTGCGCCTGTTGTTGCAGTTCGCTGAGATTATCGCTGACCAGTTCCAGCGCGGCCAGCGGGTGACTGACGGTGATCTCCGGGTCCATCAGGCGACAGCGAACGGCCAGCGATTCACGGTAAAGAATGGCTTCACGGGCATAGCCGACGATACGATCAGAATCGAAGTTCACGTTGGTCAGGGTGGAGAAAAAGGCGCGGGGCGCGAAGCTGTCGATCTCTTCATCGATGATGCCGTAGCCGCGTGCCGTCAGCGCCCAGGCGGACAGGCCTTCTAACACTGCGACCAGTAAGTCTTGTAAATCAGAGGTTTCTGCCGTTTTGCCACACATTCCCTGCGCATACGCGCAGCCATTGCCCGCCGGGGTACGGACTGTTTGTTCACATTGCACACAAAACATCATCAGGTCCTTTTTTAAAGTTGCATTTTAAATGCTTGTTTTAATGCAAGCCTAAGACCGGCAGGCTCAAAAATGAAGGGATTTTCAGAGGAAGTGAGCTGAACTTGATTTATCGCAAGTTTTGCAGGCAGGGAAGGACGTTTCCCGCCGCATCACGCAGCGGGAAAACGGCGTCATCAGGCCGAGAAAAAGGCCATCAGAACCGGGGATAACAGGCTGAGCACGAAACCGTGCACCACCGCAGGCGGCACCATATCCAGCCCGCCGCTGCGCTGTAAGACCGGCAGGGTGAAATCCATCGACGTTGCGCCGCACAGCCCCAGCGCGGTGGAACGGCTGCTGCGTACCAGCGTCGGGATCAGCATGATTGCGCACAGCTCACGCGCCAGATCGTTAAAGAATGCGGCGCTGCCGATGACCGGCCCGAAAGAGTCGGTGAGAACGATGCCGGAGAGCGAGTACCAGCCATAACCGGAGGCGAGCGCCAGCCCGGTTTTCAGCGGCAACCCGAGCAGCAGTGCGGCCAGCGCACCGCCGATCAACGCGCTGATCGCCACCACCACCGCCACTATCATGCCGCGGCGGTTAAGGATGATCTGGCGCAGGGTCATGCTACTGTTACGCAGCTGGATACCGACCAGCGCCAGCAGGAAGAGCAGGGCGAGTTCACTGGCCTGCGAGGCGAAAGTCAACCAGTGCCATTGCGTCAGGCCGAGCGCGAAGCCACCGATCACCACGCCGCACAGTTTCAGAGATTCCAGCGCCATGTGTAAACGCGACGGTAACTTTTCCTGTTTATGCTGGGTTTTCCAGGGACGGCGGCGTTCGAGCAGCCAAAGCGCCGCGTAGTTCATCACAAAGATGCACAGGAAACAGACGGCGGCATATTTGAAAATCAGTAATAAATTGGTGCTGAGATTGTCGAGGAAGGCCAGGCTGATCCCCATAATGAACAGGATGACATACACCATCCAGCTCAACATCTGGTTCACAACGTGCAGCAGAGCGCGGTTTTTAACCGGAATAAGGTAACCGAGAATCAACGGCAAAAGAATAATCAACAAGCCGGAATACATGAGATCAAATCCCTGAAAAGTGAGGCTCCCTGAGAGGAGGGCGGCACAGAAAATACCGCCCGTCACGCTAACCAAAAGTTATCTGACTGTAAAGCAGCTTTGCGACACAGAGATCGTCGGGCAGCCTTGACGGAAACCGATTTTTAACGCCATGCTCAGCTAAGTACTGAGCGCACAGGAGGCGTCTGATGTATCTGGAACATATTGATATTGTCGGTTTTCGCGGTATTAACCGGCTCTCTTTGACCCTGACTCAGCCTGCGCAGCGGGGGGCATCGATCACCGGCCCGGCGCATCAGGGGCAGACCGAATCCTTTCTGACCAACACGGTTCTTATCGGCGAAAATGCCTGGGGGAAATCCAGCCTGCTGGATGCGTTGACGCTGCTGCTTTCGCCCGAAGCCAAACTGTATTGCTTCAAAGAAGAAGATTTTTATTTTCCGGCGGGCGAAAAAGAGTCGAAATCGCAGTATCTGCATATCGTGTTTACCTTCTGCGAAAATCAGGCCGGGCATCATATGTCGCCGCGCTTTAATACGCTGTCTCCGCTGTGGGTGAAATGCCCGGATCGTCTGAACCGCATTTATTACCGTCTGGAAGGTGAGCTGGAAGATGACGGCAGCGTGATGACGTTGCGCAGCTTTCTGTCATCCAACGGGCAGCCGCTGAATCTGACGACTATCGACCCGCTGGCGCTGGCGTTGATCCGCCTGAACCCGGTCTTACGCCTGCGGGATGCGCGCTTTATCCGCCGGCTGCGCAGTGACACGCTGGCACCGCGACTTTCCACCAATAATGAACAACTGGCGCAGCAACTCGATGAGCTGACGCGCGGGCTGGTGCGCAATCCGCAATCGCTGACCAACAGTGAACTGCGCAGCGGGCTGTCGGCCATGCAGCAACTGCTGGAACATTATTTTGCCGAGCAGGGCACGTCCAGCAGCGCGCCGTGGCAGCAGAAGCGTCATGGCCGTGCGGAAAGCCGCCGGGCATGGCGTTCACTGGATAATATCAACCGGATGATTGCCGAGCCGAACAGCCGCAGTATGCGCGTGATGCTGCTCGGCATGTTCTCCACGCTGTTGCAGGCGAAAGGCTCGGTGGTGCTGCATCCGGATGCGCGGCCACTGCTGCTGATCGAAGACCCCGAAACCCGTCTGCATCCGATTATGCTGTCCGTGGCGTGGGGATTACTGGATCAACTGCCGTTGCAGCGCATTACCACCACCAACTCCGGTGATTTACTTTCACTGGTGCCGGTTGAACAGATTTGTCGCCTGGTGCGCGAGTCATCCCGCGTGGCGGCTTATGCCATTGGCCCGGAAGGGCTGAGTATGGAGGACAGCCGCCGCATTGCGTTTCATATCCGTTTTAACCGCCCGTCGTCGCTTTTCGCCCGCTGCTGGTTGCTGGTGGAAGGGGAAACCGAAGTCTGGCTGCTCAATCAGCTGGCACGTCAGTGCGGCTATCATTTTGAGTCTGAAGGGATCAAGGTGATCGAGTTTGCCCAGTGCGGGTTAAAACCCTTGCTGCGCTTCGCCCGGCAGATGGGCATTGAGTGGCACACTCTGGTGGACGGCGATGAAGCAGGGCGTAAATATGCGGCGACGGTAAAGGCTAACGTTGAAAATCATGATGATAATCTGCGCTACCGCCTGACCGCACTGCCTTCTCAGGACATTGAATATTTTCTGTATCGGGAAGGTTTTGAAGACGTGTATCGCAAGCATTCCGCCATTGCGGAGAATGTGCCGATGTCGCCGAGACGCATCATCGACAAAGCCATTCACCGCAGCTCAAAGCCCGATCTGGCGATAGATGTGGCGCAGGCGGCTTCGTTGCGGGGAACCTCATCGATTCCCCCGTTGTTGCGGCAAATGTTTTCACGCGTCGCCTGGCTGGCACGCGGCAGGGCAGATTAAGCCGCGCGGCTCTCTTCAGTCAGCACTGCATGCCCATGTCCGCTGGAAAATGTCTGGCGGATTTGGGTTTCCAGCTCATCTAATAACTGGTAACGGCGGCGATACTCAGCGCGTCGTTTACTGGCAATTTCTTCCAGCGGACGGTGTGTTATCTGGCGTGGCAGATGGAAATAGCCGTCCTCGCCTTGTTTTGCGTCCATCGTTTCCCAGAAGCTGTCGTAATCCGCAAACACCATACCTTTACGTTTTTTGTAGCGCGGGTTTTCGTAAATGTGGGTGTGATTGCCTACCGCAACAATCTGCGTCATGCCCGCCAGCTCAGCCAGCGTGGTCAGCGCTTCAATGACCAGACGTTTCGGGAATAAACCGTGGCAGGCTTTGGTTGCCGTCTGTATTTCCTGATGGTCGACGTGCGCGCGGGGCCCCTGAAGCGCACCGATGAACAGCGTCGGTTGGCCCTGATAGTGGATAAACGAGAACGTCACTATGGCGATCGGTTCACCCTGCGGGTTGTTGAAGGTCAGCGTTGCTTCACCTTCTTTATCCAGACGGCTAACCGAATTGAAGGTGATCGCGAAACGTTGCTCATCTTTACCGGTCAGGGTGGCAATCGCCATCGGCTTTTTGCTGAGATAACCGTGGTTAATGGCGTCCGGCAGGCAGTGGCCGATCATGTCGTAATGATCGGTGATGCGTTTCATCGCCTGCTCCGGCGTGATATTGGCGGCCTGATAGACGCGGTGTAACTTGCAGGGCAGGCTCGGCTGCGCCGTCAGGATCTCATCACGCTGCGGATGCTGCGCCAGGTAATCCAGCATGCTAAAGGTTCGGCGCGGATGGGTCAGCGCGCGAAAAAGGAATTTAAAACGGTAGCGCGGCAATTTCCACGAAGGTCCCGGTACCAGACGACGGGAGAGCAGCGCCGTCATCAACTGAAGACCCGAAAGCGGAGCCTTTTCTTCGCATGGGTAACTGAATGTGGTCATGGTGTTTACCTGTTTTGTCTGGCCGGATGTCAATAACGGCTATTTCAACAGGCCAACAATAAACAGGGGTGCAACGGGCAAAAAGAGGGAGAGATTGAACGCGATTTGTTGAGATTGTGTTTAGATTTAATTTGTTTTGTGTCGTGTCTTAGCAATCGGTGTCTAAAAAATGTACTTTATTTATCGTTCAGGGCTTGAAGCCTGACGCATTCTCCCCCATAAATAAAAAATGCCAGTCAGTGAGTGACAGGCATTATTTTTTATCCGAACCGCTGTAACAGAACAGGTCAGGCGACCGCTGCACTTTCCACTGGAATAATGAGGCTGGCATGATTCCCCTTCGGGCCTTCATGAACATCAAAGCTGACCTGCTGGCCTGCCTTTAATGTCCGGTAGCCCTCCATCTGAATGGTGGAGTAGTGAGCAAAAATGTCTTCTCCGCCACTTTCCGGGCAGATGAAGCCAAAACCTTTAGCATTATTGAACCATTTCACTGTACCCGTCAGCATGCTTCTTCATCCCTCTCATGACTAGTCTGGTCGTTAGCGTGAAAGCCAGTTGGGTGAGCGGGAAGACCAGAACCTGGCCAGTGATGGCCTGTTCAAAAGACGTTCAGCTCACGAATTTACACTCTAGTGGAAACGGTTTAGAGATCAAGGAAACGGCATTTGTCATAAGGGGGCAGATAACCAAACTTTGAAGCAGGTAACGCTATTGACATATTTTGTTAAATATATGCCAGCGGGGCTGATGGCAAAGAGGACATTTTGTGCAGCGGCACCGTGACGCAAGAGATGGTAAAATGGGGAAATAGCCGCGTGAAGCCCCGCAGAAAGCTTTCACGTCAGGTATTTAGCATCCAATACGATCTTCACAGGTGACGAGCAGGCAATGGGCGACAAACAAGACTGGCTAAATTTTGAACATTTGACGGCGAATAAGCAAAAGGATGAGGTAAAACCGCCATCTATGTATAAAGTTATATTAAACAACGACGATTACACTCCAATGGAATTTGTGATTGACGTTCTGCAAAAGTTCTTTTCTTATGATATTGAACGTGCAACGCAACTGATGCTCCAGGTGCACTATAGAGGCAAAGCGATATGCGGCGTTTATACCGCCGAAGTCGCCGAAACCAAGGTCGCACACGTAAATGAGTACGCCAAGGAGAATGAGCATCCGTTGCTGTGTACGCTGGAAAAAGCCTGATTAAGGCAATCTATTTGGGAGGTGCCTATGCTCAATCAAGAACTTGAACTCAGTCTCAACATGGCTTTCGCAAGAGCCCGTGAGCACCGGCATGAGTTTATGACCGTGGAGCACCTGTTGCTGGCGTTGCTCAGCAACCCTGCTGCCCGTGAAGCGCTTGAAGCTTGTACAGTCGATCTGGTGGCATTACGCCAGGAGCTGGAAGCCTTCATCGAGCAAACCACACCCACCTTACCCGCCAGTGAAGAGGAACGTGACACCCAGCCTACGCTGAGTTTCCAGCGCGTTCTGCAACGTGCGGTATTCCACGTGCAATCTTCTGGCCGCAGTGAAGTATCCGGCGCTAACGTTCTGGTCGCGATTTTCAGCGAACAGGAATCTCAGGCTGCCTATCTCCTGCGTAAACATGATGTCAGCCGCCTTGATGTGGTGAACTTTATTTCGCACGGTACCCGTAAAGATGAATCGGGTAGCCAGGCGCCAAACAATGCGGAAAACCCAGTTAACGAAGAGCAGTCGGCGGGGGAAGATCGTATGGAGAACTTCACCACTAATCTTAACCAGTTAGCGCGTGTAGGTGGCATCGATCCGCTGATTGGCCGTGACAAAGAACTGGAGCGCGCCATTCAGGTGCTCTGCCGTCGCCGTAAGAATAACCCGCTGCTGGTGGGGGAATCCGGTGTAGGTAAAACCGCAATTGCTGAAGGTCTGGCATGGCGAATTGAGCAGGGCGACGTGCCGGAAGTGATGGCCGACTGCACCCTGTATTCTCTGGATATCGGTTCTCTGCTGGCAGGCACGAAATACCGTGGTGATTTTGAAAAACGTTTCAAATCGCTGCTCAAACAGCTGGAACAGGATAAGAACAGCATTCTGTTTATTGATGAAATCCACACGATTATCGGTGCCGGTGCGGCGTCCGGCGGTCAGGTGGATGCGGCTAACCTGATCAAACCGTTGCTGTCGAGCGGGAAGATCCGGGTGATCGGTTCAACGACGTACCAGGAATTCAGCAATATCTTTGAGAAAGACCGTGCCCTGGCGCGTCGCTTCCAGAAAATTGATATTACTGAACCGACCGTCGAAGAAACCGTGCAAATCATCAATGGCCTGAAAACCAAATACGAAGCGCACCACGATGTACGTTATACCGCGAAAGCGGTGCGTGCGGCGGTGGAGCTGTCGGTCAAATATATCAATGACCGTCACCTGCCGGACAAAGCCATTGACGTTATTGATGAAGCAGGCGCGCGCAGCCGGTTAATGCCGGTCAGTAAACGCAAGAAAACCGTTAACGTCAGCGACATCGAAAGTGTGGTGGCGCGTATCGCCCGCATTCCGGAAAAAACCGTGTCGGCGACCGATCGCGATGTGCTGAAAAATCTCGGTGACCGCCTGAAAATGCTGGTCTTCGGGCAAGATCCTGCCATCGAAGCCCTGACAGAAGCGATCAAAATGAGCCGTGCGGGTCTGGGTCAGGATCGCAAGCCGGTCGGTTCCTTCCTGTTCGCCGGTCCTACCGGTGTGGGTAAAACCGAAGTGACGGTTCAGCTGGCGAAAGCGATGGATATCGAATTGCTGCGCTTTGATATGTCGGAATACATGGAGCGTCATACGGTCAGCCGTTTGATCGGTGCACCTCCGGGGTACGTTGGCTTTGATCAGGGCGGCTTACTGACGGATGCTGTACTTAAACATCCTCACGCGGTGGTGCTGCTCGATGAAATCGAGAAGGCGCATCCGGATGTCTTCAACCTGCTGTTGCAGGTCATGGACAACGGTACGCTGACCGATAACAACGGGCGCAAAGCTGATTTCCGTAACGTGATTTTGGTGATGACCACGAACGCCGGTGTACGTGAAACTGAACGTAAATCGATTGGCCTTATCCATCAGGACAACAGCCCTGACGCTATGGAAGAGATCAAGAAGGTGTTTACACCAGAGTTCCGTAACCGTCTGGACAACGTGATCTGGTTCAACCATCTGTCTACCGATGTGATCCAGCTGGTGGTCGATAAGTTTATCGTCGAACTGCAGGCGCAACTGGATGCCAAAGGCGTCTCGCTGGAAGTCAGTGATGAAGCCCGTGACTGGCTGACCGTGAAAGGTTATGACCGTGCGATGGGCGCGCGTCCGATGACCCGTACCGTGCAGGAAAACCTGAAAAAACCGCTGGCCAACGAACTGCTGTTTGGTTCACTGGTAGACGGTGGCTCGGTGTCTGTGGCGCTGGATAAGGAAGCCGATAAGCTGACTTACCACTTCATGAGCGCGCAGAAGAAAAAGCCGGAAGGTGCGGTGCATTAATTTTCATCGGTGATGAAAAAACAAAAGGCGATGTGAAAACATCGCCTTTTTTCTTTCCGAAATTCTTTATTTAATTGCAGGAATCAGTGAGGGATTTCAGAAAGGATAGTGGAACACATGCCGAATTGCGGATACCACAAAACGCCCTTGCAAGTGCAGGAAGGGCGAAGAGGGTATCCTCGGGTATCGCCGGAAAATCAGCGATGAGTGAGCCGTTTATTAACGGCTACGGAAGACAATGCGGCCTTTGCTCAGGTCGTACGGGGTCAGCTCTACAGTGACTTTGTCGCCCGTCAGGATGCGGATATAGTTCTTACGCATTTTACCGGAGATGTGTGCGGTAACTACGTGTCCGTTTTCTAATTCTACGCGGAACATAGTGTTTGGCAGCGTATCAAGTACGGTGCCCTGCATTTCAATGTTGTCTTCTTTGGCCATCGAATCCTCTAGGTCTAACTACCATAGTTTTTAACCGGCAAGATAATGCCGAAAAACCCACATTATGTAAAGAAGTATGGTTCATGACCGCACCTATTCCCTATCCTTCGGAAATACTGGCAGGTCTTCATCATGTGGGGATAAGTCTTGTGGCAACCAGCAATACGGTGCTAACGCGCGTTGCGAAAGTTCGGATAACTGCTGCAAAAATTGGCGGCGGGGGATCTCTCTCGCACCCAGCGACGCAGTGTGAGGGTTGAGCACCTGACAGTCAATCAGTTCTCCACCATTGCGGGAAAAATGTTGGCAAAACATCATGAGCGCGCACTTGGAGGCATTTTCACGGCGGCTAAACATCGATTCACCGCAAAACAGACTTCCGACGGATACGCCGTACAAACCGCCGACCAGCTCATCACCCTCCCAGACTTCGACTGAGTGGGCATGCCCGGCCTCGTGCAATTCCTGATAACCGCGCTGAACCAGCGGGCCGATCCAGGTGCCTTCTTCACGTTGCATCGCACAGGCGTGGATCACCTGCTCGAAACGTTGATTGAGCGTAAAACGAAAAGGCATCTTACGCATGAAACGTTGCAAACTCCGGCTGATGTGGCGCTCTTCAGGGACTAAAATTGCGCGCGGATCGGGTGACCACCAGAGGATCATCTCTCCGGGCTCAAACCAGGGGAAAATGCCATGCTGATACGCGGAAAGTAAACGCGGTGAGGTCAGGTCGCCACCGATAGCCAGCAGGCCGTTCGGGTCCTGTAACGCAGTATCAGGATCCGGAAAATGAACAGAACTGGCTTCGAGTTTAACTAACCGCATAGATCTCCTTATCCGGCGGCTGGCAGGCCGCCACATAAATCAGTTACAGACATCAGCCGCGCGCAAGAAAACGGGCGTACCGGCCGTGTGAGGCGGCTAACGTCGGGTGATCACCTTGTTCCACAATCTCGCCTTCTTCCATCACACAAATTCTGTCGAGGTTTTCAAGACCTTGTAAACGGTGCGTCACTAAGAGTAGCGTTTTATTTTCACAATGCTTGTGCAGCAAGGCCAGAATATGGTTTTCCGTTTCTGCATCCAGCCCTTCGGTGGGTTCGTCCAGCAACCACAGCGGGCCGTTATGCAGCAGGGCACGCGCCAGGCCTAAACGACGCTGTTCGCCGCCTGAAAGCTGACGGCCACCCTCTCCAAGCCATGCGTTCAGGCCTTCGTCTTCAAGCAGAACATGTAAATCTACCTGTCTGAGTGCCTGAGCAAGCTGGTCATCGGAGCGTTGAGGAGAGGCCATCCGCAGGTTTTCACGCAGCGTATTATTGAAAATATGTACGCGCTGGCTGACGACGGTGATCATCTGACGCAGCGACGCTTCATCGTAGGTCGTTATCGCATGACCGTTAATGCTCAATGCGCCGTTGTTGATATCCCAGCCGCGCGTCAGCAGTTGCAACAGGGTCGATTTGCCACAGCCAGTCTGGCCGAGAAGGGCGATGTGCTCACCGGCAGCCACTTCCAGCGTAATATTTTTAAGCACCGGTAACGGCTGTCCGGGATAAGTGAAATTCACGTTTTTCAGTGACAGAGTGACGTGTTCTGCGGCCTGCGGCCCTTGTGCCGGGAAAGTGACATCGGCGGGCTGATCGATGATCTGACTGACACGCTGTGCGGAGGCAATCACCTGACCCAGATGCTGGAAAGCCGCGGCGACCGGCCCCAGCGCTTCGAAAGCAGCCAGCGGGGTAAACACGAACAACGCAATCAGTGCGCCCGGATTTGCGATTGTCCCGATCCCGCCGGCAGCAAGCCACAGCATCAGCGTTACGGTCAGACCCGCCGCGGCAATGACCACCGCCTGTGACAGCCCGGTGAGCCTGGCCTGCTGCTGCTGGCGCAGCATCCAGCGGCGTTCGATATCATTCAGTTTCTGTCGGAACCGCGCTTGCGCACCGAAGACCACCAGTTCTGACTGGCCCTGTAACCACGACGTCAACTGCATCCGGTAATCACTGCGCAGAGCGGTCAGTTCACGTCCGGCGGGTTTACCTGCACGATAGAACATCACCGGCAGGAGCAGCATCAGAATCATCATGATGCCGCCGAGCGTCAGGGCCAGTTTCACGTCAAGGAAACTCAGCCCAAAGGTCACCAGCGCAATCACCACAAGAGCGCTGATCAACGGAGAGATAACACGCAGATACAGGTGATCCAGCGTATCCACATCGGCGACCAGCCGGTTCAGCAGATCAGCCTGACGAAACCGCGCAATGCCACCCGGCGACAGCGGCATAATTTTAGTGAAAGTGAACACGCGCAAATGCGCCAGTACGCGGAAGGTCGCATCGTGGCTGACCAGGCGTTCAGCGTAACGCCCCGCAGTACGAAAGATTGCGGCACCGCGCACCCCGGCTGCCGGAAGCATGTAATTGAACGTATACAACCCGGCGATACCGGCGACGGCAGAGGCCGCCAGGAACCAGCCAGAGAGCGTCAGCAGGCCAATGCTGGCGAGCAGGGTCACAATCGCCAAAATGATACCCAGTGACAGACGGAACCAGTGACGGCGATACAGGGCGAGATAAGGCAGTAGAATTTTCATGATTACAGCTCCTTACTGCGCTGAGACAACAGGCTGGCAAATAATCCGCCCTGAGCAACCAGATCAGGGAAGGTGCCACGCTCAGCGATCTGACCTTTGTCCATTACCCAGATTTCATCGTAGTCACGGGTATCCTCTAACTGATGGGTGACCAGCAGGGATGTCTGAGCTTCAGACGCTTCGTTCAGCGCGCTCATCACGCGTTTTTCGCTGTGCGCATCGAGGCTGGCGGTAGGTTCGTCCAGCAACAATAATTCGCAGGGAGAGAGCAGGGCACGGGCCACGGCGACACGCTGTGCCTGACCGACCGACAAACGTGCCGCACTGTCGCCCAGTTCGGTTTCAAGCCCCTGAGGCAGCAGCGGTAAAAATTCACTGACATACGCACGCTCTATGGCCGACTGGAGTTGCTGCTCGCTGACATCCGGCTGATTGAGCAGAATATTGTCACGCAGGGTGTGTTCGGGCAGATGTGGATTCTGTCCGACCCAGCTAAGCCGCTTACGCCATTCCTCATTGCGCAAGGTTTTCAGTTCAATGCCGCTGACCGTCAGCGATCCCTGATAAGGCAAAAATCCCAGCAGGGCATTGAGCAGCGAGCTTTTTCCGGCACCGCTTAGCCCTACAATCGCAATGCGTTGGCCAGGATGAATGTTGAACGTCAGCGGGCCGGCGAGCGTTTTGCCCTGCGGCGACTGAATCAACATCTCACGGGCGTGCAGTGACACTTTCTCACCCTGTGGCCAGTTCTGGCTGCCGTCACCCATCTCTGCACTTTCGGCTGTCAGGAACGTCACCAGACTTTCTGCTGCACCCACTGCCTGCGCTTTGGCATGATAAAAGGCACCCAAATCACGCAGCGGCTGGAAGAATTCAGGGGCGAGGATCAGCACCAGAAAACCAGCGAACAGGGTGACCGGCGTGCCATAGCTGCCGAAATTCAGTTCGCCGAGATAAGAGAAACCGAAGTAAACCGCCACAACGGCGATAGAGATTGAGGCGAAAAATTCCAGTACGGCAGAAGAGAGGAAAGCCAGGCGCAGTACGTCCATGGTGCGCGCACGAAAGCTTTCAGTAGAGCGTTTGATCTGATCGATTTCCGCAGTGCCGCGGTGGAAGAGGCGAAGGGTATCGAGGCCGCGCAGGCTGTCGAGGAAGTTGCCGCTCAGACGCGCGAGGGCGACAAAGTTGCGACGATTCGCATCGGCTGCACCCATACCGACCAGCGCCATGAAAATCGGGATCAGCGGCGCAGTGACCAGCAGAATCATCCCTGCTGCCCAGTTGATCGGGAAAATGCTGACCAGAATCAGCAGCGGAATGATCCCCGCAAGAGCGATTTGTGGCAGATAGCGGGCATAGTAATCCTGCATATCTTCGATTTGTTCAAGAATGATGGTCGCCCAGCTGCCCGCCGGTTTGCCCTGTATCCAGGCTGGCCCCAGTTTTTCCAGACGGTCGAGCACTAATTTACGCATCTCCTGACGAATGACACGTCCGCAAATAAAGCCCACCTGTTCCCGCAGCCAGCTCACCACGGCACGCAAAACAAAGGTCAGCGCCATCAGCAGGAAACTTTGCAGCAAGTCTTCACGGGGCGTGTGCTGGATAATCAGGTTGTGCAGCAGACCGGCCATCAGCCATGCCTGAGCCAAAATCAGTAAACCCGAGAGTAAACCCAGCATCATCGACAGACGGATCCAGCCTTTGGCGCGTGAGCTTTGTTGTTTTAACCAGCGGATAAGTTCTTGTTGTCGTGTTTTATTCATCAGGCATCAGTCTGTGCAGCTATCCGGTTCGGAGGCTGAACATGTTACATGCTGAGGGGAGAAAACAAAAAGAATAAGGCGGCCAGATAGCCGCCTTATTCATCAGGATGATGGAAAATAAATCGCAGAAAAGAGGATTACAAATCCGGTGCTTGCGATAAACCATCCAGATAACGCTCAGCATCCAGTGCGGCCATACAACCGGTTCCGGCGGACGTGATCGCCTGACGGTAGATATGGTCCATCACGTCACCCGCGGCAAAAACTCCCGGGATGCTGGTTTGCGTGGCATTGCCGTGCGAGCCGGACTGCACTTTGATGTAGCCGTCTTTAAGCTCAAGCTGGCCTTCGAAAATGCCGGTATTCGGGCTGTGACCGATAGCGATAAATACGCCCGCGACGTCAACCTGAGATTTTTCATCGGTACGGACATCCATCAGGCTTGCGCCCGTCACGCCCATCTGATCGCCGACCACTTCGTCCAGCGTTTTGTGGGTGTGCAGAACAATGTTGCCGCTGGCGACTTTGTCATTCAGGCGATCAACCAGAATTTTTTCAGCACGGAAACTGTCGCGGCGGTGAATTAAATGGACTTCTGAGGCGATGTTAGCCAGATAAAGCGCTTCTTCCACAGCGGTATTCCCGCCGCCCACAACGGCCACTTTCTGATTGCGGTAGAAGAAACCATCGCAGGTGGCACAGGCTGAGACGCCACGGCCTTTAAACGCTTCTTCGGATGGCAAACCGATGTAACGGGCAGAGGCGCCGGTGGCGATGATCAACGCATCACAGGTGTATTCGCCGCTGTCGCCCGTCAGGCGGAACGGACGATTTTGCAGATCCACCTTATTGATATGGTCGAAAATGATCTCGGTGTTGAATTTAGTGGCGTGCTCATGCATGCGATCCATCAATGCCGGACCGGTCAGACCTTCGGGATCTCCCGGCCAGTTTTCCACTTCGGTGGTTGTGGTCAGCTGACCGCCTTTTTCCACGCCGGTAATCAAAACAGGATTGAGGTTGGCGCGCGCTGCGTAAACCGCGGCGGTATAACCTGCCGGGCCAGAACCTAAAATCAATAATTTACTGTGTTTAACCGTACTCATGGGCAATCTAACTCCGCGATGGTGACTAGCGATAAGCGATTGTAGGGAAAACTGCGTGTTAAAAAAAGCAAACTCAGATGTTGTTAGCGATTTGTCTGATAGTTTTTACTGCGCAACCGGCGTAAAAAGGATTTCGCGCTTCACCCTGTTTCAGGTAACTGATTGATGGTAAGCATAAAAAACCAGCACGTCTGATTGTCGGGATAGTCTGGACCTTGTCTATAACACGCTAAAATAGCCACATATCACGGTAATTTGTAGGGATATGGCTGAAATAACGTGTGAACGGAATTGTTATTGTTCAAAGAGAAAAGATAGCTAAAAAGGGGGTGGTGGCTTTTCAATCTGGCACGTTCTTCTGATTTTGCTTCTTTTACTTTGACAATCCGCTGTGCATTTGCGAAAACATCAGGGTAAGAAGAAATTAACTGCCTGTCAGTGACTTGAATTTATCCAAATGGCTGCTACCCGACCCGTTCTGGTGTTGCTTTTGGGTTTTTGTGTTGCCGCAGGGTTTGGTGAATCAGATTGGTTGTTTCCAATCTATTAATTCCACAGAGTTATTTCTTTTGAGTGTCCGGTTTTGGCCGTGTTCCTTATGACAGGGGATAAACACGGCTTTTGGATGCGTAAACCTTAATAATCGGGTCTTCGCTTGGGACAACCCTTAGACATTGAAGTTGGCTGGGGTAGGCAGGTGCAGGGAAGGACAGCAGAGAGACAATAATAATGGTAGACAACAAAAAACGTCCGGGAAAAGATCTCGACCGTATTGACCGTAACATCCTCAACGAACTTCAAAAGGATGGCCGGATTTCAAACGTCGAGCTTTCCAAACGTGTGGGATTATCTCCAACGCCATGTCTGGAGCGCGTTCGTCGTCTGGAACGTCAGGGCTTCATTAATGGTTATACCGCACTGCTTAACCCACATTATCTTGATGCATCGCTGCTGGTTTTTGTTGAGATAACCCTCAACCGCGGTGCGCCGGATGTGTTTGAGCAGTTCAATGCGGCAGTACAAAAACTCGAAGATATTCAGGAGTGTCATTTGGTTTCAGGGGATTTCGACTACCTGTTGAAAACCCGCGTACCGGATATGTCTGCTTACCGTAAGCTGTTAGGTGAGACATTGCTTCGTCTGCCGGGTGTTAACGACACCCGTACCTATGTGGTAATGGAAGAAGTGAAACAGACGAATCGCCTGGTCATCAAGACCCGGTAATTGTCAGGTGCAAAACCTTGTAACTTTAGCTACACTCCTGTGTATCTATACAGCTATGGCGCCGGGGTCAACTCTCGGCGCTGTTGCTTTTTCTCAGTTCACAGGAACCTGGAGAGCCTTTCTTGAGCCAGGAATATACAGAAGATAAAGACGTTACCCTCAAAAGACTGAGCAATGGCCGCCGTATTGTGGAGGCGTTGCTGGTTGTGGTGGCGATATTTGCTGCGTATTTGATAGCAGCACTGGTGAGTTTTAACCCCTCAGATCCAAGCTGGTCGCAAACCGCCTGGCATGGGCCTATTCATAACTGGGGTGGCGGCGTTGGCGCGTGGATGGCGGATACGCTGTTCTTCATCTTTGGCGTATTTGGTTACGCGATCCCCCCTATTATCCTGTGTTTGTGCTGGGCGGCTTTCCGTCAGCGCGATAATCAGGATTTCATCGACTATTTTGCCTGGTCGCTGCGTCTCATTGGGACGCTGGCGCTTATTGTCACGTCTTGCGGACTGGCCTCAGTCAACATCGATGACCTCTATTATTTCGCCTCAGGCGGAGTGATCGGCAGTTTGCTGAGCACGGCGATGACACCATACTTTAACAATGTCGGTGCCACGCTGGTTCTGCTGTGTGTCTGGGCTGCCGGACTGACGCTGTTTACCGGCTGGTCATGGCTGACCATCGCTGAGAAAATTGGTGGTGCAGTGCTCGGTGTCACTAACATTGTGACCAACCGTTCACGCCGTGACGACGATGAATATTATGACGACGAACACGACGATCCGTTGCTGGAAGAAGAGGGTGATGCAAAACCGGTAGCGCATGCTGCTCCGGCAACTGTTGCAGCGACAGCTGCAGCCGCATCACCTGTGGCAGCCGCGCCTGCAGATGCAGATGAAGATGACGTGCTGTTCTCGGCCCCGTCAGTGAATGAATCTTCACCTCAGCCCGCAGTGGCTGATGCCGTGCCGGTGGCTGAAACGTCGCCCGTTGCACCTGAGGCCGTCAGTCGTTATGCCGCAGAGCCGCCGGTCGCGAATATTGCACCACCTCCTGCTGCCCATGAACCTGCCGCGCCGCCGTTATACAGCTTCGAAATTCCGGAAGAAACACCGGTACCGCGCCATCCTCAGCCTGTTCAGCAATCGCCGTCACCGGTGCAACCTGAACACAATGAAGATGACGGGCCACGTATGGGTAACTGGCAGACCGCGGCGGAACACAACACCCGTTCGCCGTTTGACTTCAGTTCGCCAACACCTGACAGCGCTCACGCTGCGAGTGTGGCTGCCACGGCAGCGCTGGCAACCGGTCTGGCGCAAGCCGGGCAGTCTGCCGCATCCACTGCCGGTAATACTTTCATGCCTGCATTCAGCGCCGTCAGTGATGAAAATCCGCAGGTCAAAAAAGGTTTTGGCCCTGAATTGCCAAGACCGAACCCTGTGCGGATCCCAACGCGTCGCGAGCTGGCATCCTACGGGATAAAACTGCCTTCTCAGCGTATGGCTGAGCAGCAAGAGCAAACGGCGCAGCAGAGTGCCACTCAGGAACCTGTCTATCAGGACGAGCAGTCTCTGGCGGATGAAGCTGCGATGCAGGAAGCTGCATTACGTCAGGCGTTTTCCGATCAGCAGCAACAGCGTTACGGCGAAACGGCTGCGCAAGATGAACCTGATGATGAGGCGGCCTTGCAGGAAGCGGAATTACGTAACGCATTTGCTGCACGTGAACAGACCCGTTACCAGCAAGACGTTGAGCCGCAAAGCGGCGTAGTTCAGCATCATCATTCTCAGGCAAATGATCCACAGCAGCAGCGGGCAGAGTCCACAACGTCTGCAGCGGATGATTTTGCCGCGGCGGCCATGAAGCTCAGCCAGCATGACGCATTCAGCTTCTCGCCAATGGCTGATCTGGTCGACGATACGCCTTCCGAGCCGCTGTTTACCTTGTCCGCGCAGGCAGAAGAAGAACCGCAGCCCGCAGCATTTGCACAGGAACCTTACCAACGGCCGCAATCGCCTCAGCCTGTGCAACATGCGCAAGAGTATGAAGCGCCGCGCCAGTCACCGCCTGCGGCTAAACCGGATATGGACAGCCTCATCCACCCATTCCTGATGCGTCATGAGCAGCCGCTGGTAAAACCTACGACGCCATTGCCGTCACTGGATTTACTGACGTCTCCACCGGCAGAAGCTGAACCTGTGGATGAATTTGCGCTTGAGCAAATGGGTAACCTGATTGAAGCGCGACTGAACGATTATCGTATCAAAGCGGACGTCGTCGGCAAATTGCCGGGGCCGGTGATTACCCGTTTCGAGTTGGATCTGGCACCGGGTGTAAAGGCAGCGCGCATTTCGAACCTCTCGCGTGACCTGGCGCGTTCGTTGTCTGCTGTCGCAGTCCGCGTTGTGGAAGTCATTCCAGGCAAACCTTACGTGGGCCTTGAGTTACCGAATAAAAAGCGTCAGACCGTGTATCTGCGGGAAGTGTTGGACTGCGCTAAGTTCAAAGACAGTCCTTCGCCATTGACTATCGTATTAGGTAAAGACATTTCCGGTGAGCCTGTGGTGGCTGATCTGGCGAAAATGCCGCACTTACTGGTGGCGGGTACCACCGGTTCCGGTAAATCGGTAGGTGTGAACGCCATGATCCTCAGCATGCTCTATAAGGCTACGCCTGAAGAAGTGCGCTTCATCATGATTGACCCGAAAATGCTCGAGTTATCCGTGTATGAAGGCATCCCGCATTTGCTGACGGAAGTGGTTACCGATATGAAAGACGCCGCTAATGCGCTGCGTTGGTGTGTCGGTGAGATGGAACGCCGCTACAAACTGATGTCTGCGCTGGGTGTCCGTAATCTGGCCGGTTATAACGAACGTATTCAGGAAGCGGAAGCCATGGGCCGCCCGATCCCTGATCCATTCTGGAAGCCGGGCGACGGAATGGCTGCTGAGCCGCCATTCCTGGGCAAAGAGCCATTTATCGTCGTGCTGGTGGATGAGTTCGCTGATCTGATGATGACCGTGGGTAAAAAGGTGGAAGAGCTGATTGCCCGACTGGCCCAGAAAGCCCGTGCAGCAGGGATCCATCTGGTGCTCGCCACCCAGCGTCCGTCGGTTGACGTCATCACCGGCCTGATTAAGGCCAACATTCCGACCCGTATTGCGTTTACGGTATCAAGCAAAATTGACTCCCGTACTATCCTCGATCAGGGGGGGGCAGAGTCTCTGCTCGGAATGGGTGACATGTTGTATATGGCACCTAACTCATCGATACCCGTACGTGTTCACGGTGCGTTTGTCCGCGATCAGGAAGTGCACGCTGTTGTGCAGGACTGGAAAGCGCGCGGGCGGCCTAAATACATCGAAAGCATCATTTCCGGTGGCGATGATGGCGAAGGTGGCGGGCTGGGTCTGGGTGATGATGAAGAACTTGATGCGTTGTTCGATCAGGCAGTCGCTTTCGTTGTTGATAAGCGTCGTGCTTCAATCTCCGGCGTACAGCGTCAGTTCCGTATCGGTTACAACCGTGCAGCGCGAATCGTTGAGCAAATGGAAGCGCAGGGGATCGTGAGTACGCCGGGCCATAACGGCAACCGTGAAGTACTGGCACCCCCTTCGCATGAATGAGCCTTGTCTGAACTGCTCGTATTAGGTTAAGAAGGGTCGCGAAAGCGGCCCTTGTGCAAAGATGCGTAAAACACATGTTTTTCAGATGATTGAGCTACCGCCGGGGCGCCGCCTCGGATAGAGTTCGCACCATACGTCTTTTGCCAGTGTGAAAGGCATCATCTGAGTTTTTGGATCCCTGAGGTAATAATAAGAATGAAAAAATTGTTAATGGTAGGGTGTTTACTGACTGCATTTACCTCCGCTTCTGTTTTGGCGGATGCCAGCAGCGATCTTAAATCCCGCCTGGGCAAACTGAACACCTTCCACGCCAGCTTTACGCAGACCGTGACCAGTGATGATGGCGCCGCTGTTCAGCAGGGCGAAGGTCAGCTGTGGGTAAAACGTCCGAACCTGTTCAACTGGCATATGACCACGCCAGATGAAAGCATTTTGGTTTCCGATGGCAAAACCCTGTGGTTCTACAATCCGTTTGTTGAGCAAGTGACTGCAACCTGGTTGAAAAATGCGACCGGTAACACGCCGTTTATGCTGATCACCCGTAACGACAGCAGCGACTGGGCGAAATATAACGTGAAGCAAAAAGGCGATGATTTCGAATTAACGCCTAAAGGCGTAACCGGTAATCTGAAACAATTCACCATCAACGTGACGCCGACCGGCACCATCAAGAGTTTCTCGGCTATCGAGCAGGACGGGCAGAAAAGCGCTTACGTTCTCAAAGGTGAGCAGAATGCGACCGTTGACGATGCCAAATTTAAATTTACTCCACCACAAGGTGTGACGGTGGACGACCAGCGTCAGTGAGGCCCCTTTGAGTAATATGTCACTCGATTTTTCCCAGAATGAATTTCAGCCACTGGCCGCCAGAATGCGGCCAGTCACTCTTGCAGAATATATCGGACAGCAACATCTGTTAGCGCCTGGCAAACCTTTGCCACGCGCGATTGAAGCAGGGCAGTTGCATTCGATGATCTTGTGGGGGCCGCCGGGCACCGGGAAAACGACGCTGGCAGAACTGATTGGCCGCTATGCAAATGCTGACGTCGAGCGCATTTCAGCGGTCACTTCAGGCATCAAAGAAATCCGTGAAGCTATTGAGCGCGCCCGTCAAAATCGTGATGCCGGGCGTCGTACTATTCTGTTTGTCGATGAAGTCCATCGTTTTAATAAAAGCCAGCAGGATGCATTCCTGCCGCATATTGAAGACGGCACCATTACGTTTATTGGTGCGACGACGGAAAATCCCTCGTTCGAACTCAATTCTGCATTGCTGTCACGCGCCCGCGTTTATCTGCTGAAATCCCTCACTGCGGAAGATATCGAAAAAGTCATCGACCAGGCACTCACCAATGCCGAGCGCGGATACGCCAATGAAAAAATTCGTGTTCCGCCAGATACGCGCAGGATGTTGTCGGAGCTGGTGAATGGCGATGCCCGCCGCGCGCTCAACAGCATCGAAATGATGGCCGATATGGCAGAAGTCGATGCAAAAGGTTTCCGGACACTCACGCCCGAATTATTGACCGAAATATCCGGTGAGCGCAGCGCGCGATTTGATAACAAAGGCGATCGCTTCTACGACTTAATTTCTGCATTGCACAAATCGGTTCGTGGCTCATCTCCGGACGGCGCACTTTACTGGTATGCCCGTATTATCACCGCGGGAGGAGATCCTCTCTACGTAGCCCGCCGGTTATTAGCCATCGCGTCTGAAGATGTGGGTAATGCCGATCCTCGCGCAATGCAGGTGGCGATTGCAGCCTGGGATTGTTTCACCCGCGTCGGTCCGGCGGAAGGTGAACGGGCGATAGCTCAGGCGATTGTCTATCTGGCTTGCGCGCCAAAAAGTAATGCAGTTTACAGTGCGTTTAAAGCAGCAATGCGTGATGCGCGTGAAAAATCCGACTTCGATGTGCCGGAACATTTGCGTAATGCCCCGACCAAGCTGATGAAAGAAATGGGGCTGGGTAAAGAATATCGTTATGCCCACGATGAGCCGAACGCGTACGCCGCCGGAGAGGATTATTTCCCACCGGAAATGGCCCGTACTCAGTATTATTATCCCACCTCCCGCGGTCTGGAAGGCAAGATCGGTGAAAAGCTGGCTTGGCTTGCTGAACAAGATCAAAATAGCCCGACAAAACGCTACCGCTAACTTTATCGTTGCGGTAAGGTTACCTGGATAACTCTTTGACACGCTGCCGTTTAACGCGGCGTGCTTCATCAAATTAACATTCAATAACGACACGTACAGGATTAGCATGCTCGATCCCAATCTGCTGCGTAATGAGCTAGACGCAGTTGCAGAAAAACTCGCTCGCAGAGGTTTTAAACTCGATGTGGAAAAGCTGCGTTCTCAGGAAGAGCGCCGCAAAGTCTTGCAGGTAGAAACGGAAACTCTCCAGGCTGAACGTAACGCACGATCGAAAACTATCGGTCAGGCTAAAGCCCGTGGCGAAGACATCGAACCCCTGCGTCAGGAAGTGTTTACGCTGGGTGAGAAGCTGGATGCAGCAAAAGCTGAACTGGACGCATTGCAAAATGATATCCGTGATGTCGCTTCTGCTATTCCTAACTTGCCAGATGATTCCGTACCTGCCGGTAAAGATGAAAACGATAATCAGGAAGTCAGCCGCTGGGGCACACCGCGCCAGTACGATTTCGCCGTACGCGATCACGTATCGCTTGGCGAAATGGCGGGCGGTCTGGATTTCGCCGCTGCGGTTAAGCTGACCGGTTCTCGTTTCGTTGTCATGAAAGGGCAAATTGCCCGCATGCATCGCGCACTTTCTCAGTTCATGCTTGATTTGCATACTGAGCAGCACGGTTATCTGGAAGCGTACGTTCCTTATCTGGTCAACCATGAAACGCTTTATGGTACCGGTCAGTTGCCTAAGTTTGGCGAAGACTTGTTCCATACCAAGCCTTTGGACGAAGAAGCGGGCAGCAGCAATTATGCGCTGATCCCAACGGCAGAAGTGCCTCTGACCAACCTGGTGCGTGACGAAATCCTCGATGAGGAATCACTGCCTCTGAAGATGACTGCGCATACGCCATGTTTCCGTTCAGAAGCCGGTTCCTACGGACGTGATACCCGTGGTCTGATCCGTATGCACCAGTTCGATAAAGTCGAGATGGTTCAGATTGTTCGTCCGGAAGATTCAATGCAGGCGCTTGAAGAACTGACTGGCCATGCCGAAAAAGTCCTTCAGCTGCTGAATCTGCCATACCGCAAAATGTTGCTGTGCACTGGCGATATGGGCTTTGGTTCAAGCAAAACCTATGATCTGGAAGTGTGGCTGCCCGCGCAGGATACGTACCGTGAAATCTCCTCGTGTTCTAACATGTGGGATTTCCAGGCGCGTCGTATGCAGGCTCGCTGCCGTAGCAAAACAGAGAAGAAGCCACGTCTGGTTCACACTCTGAACGGTTCCGGTCTGGCCGTTGGCCGTACACTGGTTGCCGTGCTGGAAAACTATCAGCAAGCAGATGGCCGTATCGAAGTGCCGGAAGTGCTGCGTCCTTACATGGGCGGTTTAGAATATATCGGCTAATGCCGCTATATACTTTACAATATAGCGAAAAGCGCCTCCGGGCGCTTTTTTTTATGTCTGAAATCGTGCGTTGTACGAGAGTTCTGCTGTTCCGTCTCCCCCAATCCTTTCCAATCTTGATAGCAAACAAAGTTTCCTACCTCATGGTGAGTAATATCCATGCATTCCGAGTGGGTACCCTAATACTCCCTGTGCTTTGCATTTTTGCCCGCTCAATTCTTCGTCAAAGTCTGGTGTCATTGTAAGCACCGGTCCGGATGACGAAGCAACTTACCGGAGCGGAAATATGTCGGAAATAAAAACAGAAATTATTCCTGAAAATACAGGTATCAGCCGGCGGACGTTGATCAAAACCTCCTCACTGGCCGGGCTGGCTCTTGCTGCAGGAGGCGTCTCGCTGCCATTTGGACGAAGTGCTTTAGCCGCGGCGATAGGGGAAGGAAAACATCCCACGCCTGAGGATAAAGTGGTCTGGGGTGCCTGTTCCGTTAACTGCGGCAGCCGATGCGCATTGCGGCTACACGTTCGCGACGATGAAGTGTATTGGGTTGAAACGGATAATACCGGCAATGATATTTATGGCGATCACCAGGTGCGCGCCTGCCTGCGTGGGCGCTCCATGCGCCGGCGTATGAATCACCCGGACCGGTTAAACTATCCGATGAAACGCGTGGGTAAGCGCGGAGAAGGTAAGTTTGTCCGCATCAGCTGGGAAGAGGCTTTTGACGAGATTGCCAATAATCTGAAGCGTATCGTCGCTAAATACGGCAACGAAGCGGTATATATCAACTACACCTCTGGCGTGGTTGGCGGCAACATTACCCGTTCATCGCCTTACGCTTCACTGGTAGCCCGCCTGATGAATTGCTACGGCGGTTTCCTCAGTCATTACGGCACTTACAGTACCGCTCAAATTTCCTGCGCCATGCCCTACACCTATGGCAGCAACGACGGCAACAGCACGTCTGATATCGAAAACAGCAAACTGGTGGTGCTCTTCGGTAATAATCCTGCCGAGACGCGTATGAGTGGCGGCGGGATCACGTATTACCTCGAAGAGGCGCGTCAGCGTTCCAATGCCCGCATGATCGTGATCGACCCGCGTTATACCGATACTGCAGCAGGACGCGAAGACGAATGGATCCCCATCCGTCCGGGCACGGATGCCGCGCTGGTCGCCGGCCTTGCACATGTGCTGATCAGCGAAAATTTGGTGGATCAGCCTTTCCTGGATACGTATTGCGTGGGCTATGACGAAAAAACACTGCCTGCCGATGCACCCGCCAATAGCCACTATAAAGCCTACATACTGGGTCAGGGCGCGGATGCTACGCCCAAAACACCGGAATGGGCCTCGCACATCACCGGCATTCCGGCATCGCGAATTGTTAAGCTTGCGCGGGAAATCGGTCAGGCTAAACCTGCGTACATTTCTCAGGGATGGGGGCCGCAGCGCCAGGCCAACGGTGAGCTGACGTCACGTGCCATTACTATGCTGCCAATTTTAACCGGTAACGTGGGTATTAACGGTGGTAACAGTGGCGCGCGTGAGTCGACTTATACCCTCACCATTGAACGAATGCCTGTGCTGGAAAACCCGGTAGAAACGCAGATTTCCTGTTTCAGCTGGACCGACGCCATTGCGCGTGGCCCTGAAATGACGGCTAAAGCCGATGGTGTACGGGGTAAAGACAAGCTTGATGTGCCGATCAAGTTCATCTGGAACTATGCCGGTAATACCATCACCAATCAGCATTCCGACATCAACAAAACTCACGATATTTTGCAGGATGATCAGGACTGCGAAATGATTGTCGTGATAGAAAACTTCATGACCTCCTCAGCTAAGTATGCCGACATCCTGCTGCCTGATCTGATGACCGTTGAGCAGGAAGATATCATCCCGAATGATTACGCCGGAAATATGGGCTATCTGATTTTCATTCAGCCAGCGACCTCGGCTAAGTTTGGGCGAAAAGGTATTTACGAGATGATGAGCGAAGTGGCGCGTCGTCTTGGGCCGGATGTTTACGACAAGTTCACAGAGGGCCGTACTCAGCGTGAGTGGTTGCAATATCTCTACGCCAAAATGCTGCTGAAGGATCCGGCGCTGCCTGCCTATGAAGCCTTGCGTGACATGGGAATTTATAAGCGCAAAGACCCTGCAGGGCATTTTGTCGCTTATAAAAAATTCCGTCAGGATCCGCAGGCTAACCCGCTTAAAACCCCGTCCGGAAAAATCGAAATTTACTCTTCTGCACTGGCAAAAATTGCCGGTGAATGGGAATTGAAAAAAGACGAAACCATCAGCCCGTTACCAGTGTATGCCTCGACCTTTGAAGGCTGGGACGATCCGAAACGCAGTCAGTTCCCGTTGCAGATGTTCGGTTTCCATTACAAAGCGCGCACTCACTCGACCTACGGCAATATTGATGTGCTGCAGGCCGCCTGCCGTCAGGAAGTGTGGATCAATCCATTGGATGCCAAAACCCGTGGCATTGAAAACGGCGACAAAGTGAAGGTCTTTAACGATCGCGGTGAAGTGCGTGTCGCGGCAAAAGTGACGCCACGGATCATGCCCGGCGTTGTGGCTATGGGGCAGGGCGCATGGCATCAGGCCAATATGAAAGGTGATCGTATTGACCATGGCGCGTGTATGAACACGCTGACCACCCAACGCCCGTCCCCGCTGGCGAAGGGAAATCCGCAACATACGAATCTCATTCAAATAGAAAAAATATAGAAATTAGCGAAGGCCGATAAGGCGTCGTACAGAAGTGGTCGTTAACGTTTCATCCCTTTGCTGTTTATGAAGGGATATTAAGGAGCAAGGATATGTCGAATAAAATGCAAGGAAATGCAGGGACAGCCGCAGGAATAAGTCGTCGAACGTTGATGAAAAATTCCGCATTGGTGGGACTGGTTGCTGCAGCCGGAGGGGTAACGATGCCTTTCAGGCACGCGCAGGCGGCCGGGACTGCCACCGACAGCAAACTTACCGACGAAAAAGTGGTATGGAGTGCCTGTACGGTTAACTGTGAAAGCCGCTGCCCGTTAAGAATGCATGTTGTTGATGGTGAAATTCGTTATGTCGAAACCGATAACACCGGCGATGACAATTACGAAGGATTACATCAGGTCAGGGCCTGTCTGCGCGGGCGCTCGATGCGTCGTCGAGTGTATAACCCTGATCGTTTGAAGTTTCCAATGAAGCGGGTGGGTGCGCGCGGAGAAGGAAAATTCATTCGTATTAGCTGGGAAGAAGCCTTCGAGACGATTTCTGGCAGCCTGAAAGACATCATCGGCAAATACGGTAATGAGGCAGTTTATCTCAATTACGGTACCGGAACGTTAGGCGGCACCATGACCCGTTCATGGCCGCCGGGCTCCACACTGATTGCCCGTCTGATGAATTGCTGCGGCGGTTATCTGAACCATTATGGTGATTACAGCTCGGCGCAAATCGCGGCCGGCCTTAATTATACCTATGGCGGATGGGCCGATGGTAACAGCCCGTCGGATATCGAAAACAGCAAACTGGTGGTGTTTTTCGGTAATAACCCCGGCGAAACCCGACTCAGTGGCGGTGGTGTGACTTACTATCTGGCGCAGGCACGGGAAAAATCCAATGCCCGCATGATCATCATCGACCCACGTTATACCGATACAGCAGCAGGGCGTGAAGATGAGTGGATCCCTATTCGCCCCGGAACAGACGCTGCGCTTGCTGCGGCCCTCGCTCACGTGATGATCACTGAAAATCTGGTCGATCAGCCGTTCCTTGATAAGTATTGCGTCGGCTACGATGAGAAAACCTTACCTGCAGGCGCGCCTGCCAACGGGCATTACAAAGCCTACATTTTGGGTAGCGGAGAAGACGCAACAGCCAAAACACCTGAATGGGCGTCAAAGATCACCGGCATCACCGTAGACAAAATTGTCAAACTTGCCCGCGAAATCGGTCAGGCTAAACCTGCGTTTATCGCACAAGGTTGGGGGCCGCAGCGTCATGCCAATGGTGAACTCGCAACCCGTGCAATCGCAATGCTGGCAATTCTTACCGGCAACGTAGGGATCAATGGCGGTAACTCCGGTGCCTGTGAAGGATTCTACAGCCTGCCCTTTGTTCGCATGCCTGCTTTTGAAAACCCGGTAACGACCAGCATTCCGTTTTTCCTGTGGACCGATGCGGTTAAACGCGGGCCGGAACTGACCGCTTTAAAAGACGGTATTCGCGGGAAAGATAAACTCAGCGTACCGATTAAGTTTATCTGGAATTATGCCGGTAACAGTCTGATAAACCAGCACTCTGAGATCAACCGCACGCACGACATCCTGCAGGATGACAAGCAGTGTGAAATGATCGTGGTCATCGACAATCACATGACGGCGTCTGCCCGATACGCGGATATTATCCTGCCCGACTGCACGGCCTCAGAGCAGATGGATTTCTGTCTCGATGCCTCATCCGGGAATATGGCGTATGTCATTTTTGCCGATCAGGTCATCAAACCTCGTTTTGAATGCAAAAACATTTATGAGATGACCAGCAAACTTGCAAAACGTATGGGCGTTGAGCATAAATTTACGGAAGGCCGCACGCAGGAAGAGTGGATGCGTCACCTGTACCAGCAATCTGTGCAGGCCATTCCCGCGCTTCCTGATTTCGATACCTTCCGCCAGCAGGGGATTTTCAAGCAGCGTGATCCTGAGCAACACCACGTGGCTTACAAATCATTCCGTGAAGATCCGCTTGCCAATCCTCTGGAAACGCCGTCGGGAAAAATTGAAATCTATTCGGCCGCGCTGGCTGATATCGCAGCGAAATGGCAGCTGGAAAAAGAAGACATTATCGATCCGTTACCGGTTTATGCCGCCGGATTCGAAAACTATGACGATCCGCTGGCCAGCCGTTATCCCCTTCAACTGACAGGTTTCCATTTCAAAGGTCGGGTGCATTCAACTTACGGAAATGTGGATGTGCTGAAAGCCGCATGCCGTCAGGAAATGTGGATTAACCCGATGGATGCTGCGCAGCGCGGTATCACCAATGGCGACATGATCCGCATCTTTAACGATCGCGGGGAAGTGCAGATTGCCGCGAAAGTGACGCCGCGCATGATGCCGGGTGTAGTCGCGCTTGGCGAAGGTGCCTGGTACACCCCTGACAGCAAAAGAATCGACCGTGCGGGCAGCATCAACGTACTGACTTCTCAAAGACCTTCACCGCTGGCGAAAGGTAACCCCTCTCATACCAACCTTGTGCAAGTGGCTAAGGTTTAACGGAGCAATAAATGACAACTCAATATGGTTTTTATATTGATTCAAGCCGCTGCACAGGATGCAAAACCTGCGAACTGGCCTGTAAAGACTTCAAGAATTTAACGCCTGACGTTAATTTCCGCCGCATTTATGAATATGCCGGTGGCGACTGGCAGAAGGACGGTGATGGCTGGAATCAGAATGTGTTCGCTTATTATCTGTCAATTTCCTGCAACCACTGCGCAGATCCAGCCTGTACCAAAGTGTGCCCGAGCGGTGCAATGCACAAACGTGAAGACGGATTTGTTGTGGTCAACGAAGACGTCTGTATTGGCTGTCGCTACTGCCATATGGCCTGTCCTTATGGCGCGCCGCAGTACAACGAAGCGAAAGGGCATATGACCAAATGCGACGGCTGTTATGAGCGCGTTGCGGAAGGTAAAAAACCTATTTGCGTCGAGTCCTGCCCGCTGCGTGCGCTTGATATGGCACCGATCGAAGAACTGCGTGCGAAATATGGCGATCTGGCAGAAGTGGCACCCTTGCCGGCTGCGCATTTTACGCACCCAAATATCGTCATTAAACCCAATGCGAATTGCCGTCCTGTAGGCGATACAACGGGTTATCTGGCTAACCCGAAGGAGGTTTGAGATGGGAAACGGATGGCATGAATGGCCTTTAATGGTCTTTACCGTGTTGGGGCAGTGTGTTGTAGGGGCATTTATCGTGCTGGCTATGGCATTACTGACTCAGCGCTCTGCAGAAGAGCAACGTCGTATTCACCTGTCGATGTTTTTCCTTTGGGCACTGATGGCGGTGGCGTTTATTGCTTCGGTCTTGCATCTGGGCTCACCGCTGCGCGCATTTAACTCGCTCAACGGTCTCGGTGCTTCTCCGCTCAGTAACGAGATTGGCAGCGGTTCACTGTTCTTTGCGCTTGGTGGCATTTACTGGCTGCTGGCAATGATCAACAAAATGCCGCGCCTGTTGGGTAAAATTTGGCTGGTGGTCACTATGCTGGCGGGTATCGGGTTTGTTTACGCGATGTGCTGCGTTTATGAAATCAATACTGTGCCTACCTGGAATAACCTTTACACCGCATTCAGCTTCGGACTGACAGTTCTGATTGGTGGCCCGGTTCTCGGCTATCTGCTGCTGCGTGGCGCGAATATCCAGGGTTGTGGTCTGCGTCTGTTACCGGTAATCAGCCTGACAGGGCTGGTGATCAGTATGGTGCTGGTGGTGATGCAAAGTACAGGTCTGGCGAATATCCACAGTTCGGTTCAGGCGGCATCTGCATTGATCCCGCAATATGGCAGCTTGTCTGCATGGCGGCTGGTGCTGGTCATTCTGGGATTAGGCTGCTGGTTCTGTCCGTTGATCATGCGTAAACGTCCTGCGCTGCTCTCACTGATTCTGGCATTTGTGCTGGTCTTCTCGGGAGAACTGGTGGGACGCGCAATTTTCTACGGTCTGCATATGACCGTGGGTATGGCGGTAAGCGGTTAATTACAGAACTGTTATCTTTGTCTGGGGACGCCTCGCCGTCGGTGGCGCGTCCCCACGTAAAAATGAGTGAATTATGTCAGCAGAATCAATAAGTTTAACGAGTAAAGTATTGGGTGCGATGCTGTACTATCCGCCAGCGTCGGAAGAGGTTCAGCCGCTGATTGCGTTGTTGAAAACCAGCGACTGGGCTCCGTTATGGCCGTTTGCCACGGCCGAGATTAAGGCTCAGGCAGCCGAATTATTCGCACAAATCGATGAGGCAGAAGAAAGTGCCGGGCAGGCTTATCAGCGGTTATTTATCGGGCCGTACGCATTACCCGCTCCGCCTTGGGGTTCGGTCTATCTTGATAAAGAATCGGTAGTGTTTGGTGATTCAACCCTGGCACTGCGTCAGTGGATGCGTGAAAACCATATCGAACCGCTCCTGACGCAGGCTGAGCCGGAGGATCATATTGGCCTGTTACTGATGATGTGTGCATGGCTGGCTGAGAATTCCCCGTCATTGCTGAACGAGTTTATGGCGCAGCATTTATTGCCGTGGTCAGGCCGATACTTCGAATTGTTGCAGCAAAAATCCGAACATCCGCTTTATCAGGGGGTTGCCCTCCTTGCTGAGTCGACATTGTCAGGCTGGCAGCAGCAACTGGCGCTGAAAATCCCTTCAGCAGATCTCTATTTCTGATGAGTAATTCTGAAAGCGCAATGAGCGCTCGCCAGGTCAGCCGTCGCGGATTATTTCGCGGCTTGCTGGCTTCGGCGAAACAGACCAAAGAGCAGACCGCTGCACCAGCTGAATCACTCCCGCAGCGTCTGCTTCCCCGTCCTCCCCAGGCGGTGGCAGAATCCTTATTCCTCCAAAGATGTAGCGGGTGCGGAAACTGCACCCAAGCTTGTCCGGTCGGTATGCTGCACCTTCAGGAAGGTAAGCCAGCCCTGAGCATTGAGTATGCAGACTGTGATTTCTGCGGAGCCTGCACTCAGGCTTGTGAAACCGGTGCACTGGATGCCTCCATCAGGGCGGATACCGGGTTACGACCTGTGCATCTGCCGCAATGTCTCGGGCGAATGGATGATATGTGCAGGATGTGTGAAATTGCGTGTCCGCGCACGGCAATATTTTTTAATCAACAGAATCAGCCCTCCGTTGATGACGAAAAATGTGACGGCTGCGGGAAATGCAAACTTGTTTGTTATCATGGTGATATCAGATTGTCATTAAATCATCATGAAGCATAATCACACCGCTTGATTAACGATTTCAATCATCACCCTCCAGTTTGTGCGCAGACGGGTTTTTGCCAGATTGACATTTTATTCGCCGGTGGCATGATGCGCGCAATTTCTTCGTCTTTGTGGTCATCAACGCCTTATGTCCGCCTATTCCCGTCCCGTTTCACTGCTGCTTTGCGGACTTCTTCTGCTGACGATTTCTATCGCCGTTTTAAACACGCTTGTCCCTTTGTGGCTGAGCCACGAGCAATTGCCGACCTGGCAGGTTGGCCTCGTCAGCTCATCTTATTTTACCGGTAATTTACTCGGTACGCTGATCGCCGGTGGCCTGATAAAGCGTTTCGGTTTTAATCGCAGTTATTACTTGTCGTGCTTCCTGTTTGCCGGTGCTACAGCGGGTCTGGCGGTTTCCATGAGTTTCTGGAGCTGGATTGGTGCACGTTTTATTGCCGGTGTTGGCTGTGCGCTGATTTGGGTGGTAGTGGAAAGCGCGCTGATGCGCAGCGGTACGGTGAAGAACCGCGGGCAATTGCTGGCGGCATACATGATCATGTATTACATCGGTACTGTGGTTGGACAACTTCTGGTCGGCACTGTGCCAACGCAGATATTCAGCGTATTGCCATGGGTAACTTCGCTCATCGTTATCGCCATGTTACCGCTGCTGTTTGCTCATCTGGAAAATCAGGACAGCGAACAGCCTCGTCATTCAGTTTTACCCATGTTCCGCCGTCGTAATGCGCGTCTTGGAATTAACGGATGCATTATTTCCGGCATTGTTCTGGGATCGCTGTATGGTCTGATGCCGTTGTTCCTGACGCATCAGGGCATGAGCGATGCAAATGTCGGCTACTGGATGGCGCTGCTGGTCAGTGCGGGAATTGTCGGGCAGTGGCCGGTAGGACGTCTTGCCGATCGCTATGGCCGTCTGATGGTTTTACGCATCCAGATTTTTTGTGTCATCCTCGGCAGCATTGCAATGCTCAGTGGTTATGCGATGGCTCCTACGCTATTTATTCTCGGATGCGCCGGTTTCACCCTTTATCCGGTTGCGATGTCGTGGGCCTGCGAGAAGGTCAGTTCTGAGGAGCTGGTGGCAATGAATCAAGCTCTGCTGATGAGCTACACCATCGGCAGTCTTGCCGGCCCGACGATGACAGCGATGCTGATGCAGAGCTATTCCGACCGCCTGCTGTTTGTGATGATCGCGGTGGTTTCACTGATCTATCTGGTGATGTTGATGCGCAAGGCCGATCAGAGCCACAACCCGGTGGCAGCCGCATAATGCTTAAAAATGGCTAACCTGACCTGAAACCAGCCCAATAAAAAGACGCCGAAGATGGCGTCTTTTTGGTTTCAAAAGCCTGTTATCTGATCAGAAATATCAGTAGATGACTTTGTGCCCGTAGCTGGCAAGAATATTTTTTACTCTATCCATAATTTCGGTCGTTGGTGGGTTTACGCCATCCAGGCCGTACTTTTCACCCATTGCCGTCCATTTATGTTTGCCAAGCTCATGGTAAGGCAGCAGCTCAATCTTTTCGATATTGGTCATGTCTTTGGTGAACTCGCCAAGTTTGTGCGCGGATTCATCATCATCAGACCAGCCCGGCACCACAACGTAGCGGATCCAGGTGCGTTGATTACGTTTTGCCAGATAGCGCGCAAAGTCCAGCGTGCGATGGTTGGAGACGCCGACCAAATTCTGATGGATATCGTCGTTCATCTGTTTTAGATCGAGCATTACCAGGTCAGAGGCATCGAGCAATTCATCTATCACCGGGTCATAGCGGCGGACAAAACCGTTGGTATCCAGACAGGTATTGATCCCTTCTTTCTGGCAGGCGCGGAACCAGTCACGCACGAATTCCGCCTGAAGGATCGCTTCACCGCCAGAGGCTGTTACACCGCCGCCGGAAGCATTCATAAAGTGGCGATAGGTCACGACTTCTTTCATCAAATCGTCGACATTGATTTCTTTGCCGCCATGAGTGTCCCAGGTATCGCGGTTGTGGCAATACATGCAACGCATCAGGCAACCCTGGAAGAAAACAATAAAGCGGATACCTGGGCCGTCTACCGTGCCACAGGATTCATATGAGTGGATTCGACCTTGAACTGACATTGCGGGTTATTCTCCATATTGACCAATGAATAGCAGTCTAAAAGTGCGGATGCTGGCCTGGCAGAGATAAACTGGGAACCATCTGTTTATGATACCAGACAATCAATAAGGTTGATTGCCAGCGATTGCCGGAACTGCTTTGCCAGAGATCCACAACCATAGCGCTCTGGCAAAACAGACTGTCATGAAGACAGTAAAGAGTAGGGCGGATGAAACAAAGGCTCCACGATGTGGAGCCTTTTTATCACACTAAACGAAAGGGTGAGTTATTACAGGGACTTAGTGAAAGTACGGGTAATGACGTCTTGTTGCTGTTCTTTCGTCAGTGAGTTGAAGCGTACCGCGTAACCTGAAACACGGATGGTCAGCTGAGGGTAGTTCTCAGGGTGTTCCATCGCATCTAACAGCATCTCACGGTTCATGACGTTCACGTTCAGGTGTTGACCACCTTCGATGGACGCTTCGTGATGGAAGTAACCATCCATCAGACCCGCAAGGTTCGCTTTACGCACATCATCGTCTTTACCCAGCGCGTTAGGAACGATAGAGAAGGTATAAGAAATACCATCTTTCGCGTAAGCAAACGGCAGTTTAGCAACGGAAGTCAGGGAGGCAACGGCACCTTTCTGATCACGACCGTGCATTGGGTTTGCACCTGGACCGAATGGCGCACCAGCACGACGACCATCTGGAGTGTTACCGGTTTTCTTACCATAAACCACGTTAGAGGTGATGGTCAGAACAGACTGAGTTGCCACAGCGCCACGGTAGGTACGCAGTTTCTGAATTTTCTTCATGAAACGTTCTACCAGGTCACAAGCGATGTCATCTACGCGAGAATCGTTGTTACCGAACTGTGGATATTCGCCTTCAATTTTGAAGTCGACAGCCAGGCCGTCTTCGTCGCGGATGGTGCTTACTTTGGCATATTTGATAGCAGACAGGGAGTCAGCAGCAACGGACAGACCTGCGATACCACACGCCATGGTGCGATAAACATCACGGTCATGCAGTGCCATCAATGCAGCTTCGTAGCTGTATTTATCATGCATGTAGTGAATGATGTTCAGTGCAGTCACGTACTGTTTTGCTAACCAGTCCATGAAGTGGTCCATGCGATCCATGACTTTGTCATAATCCAGCACGGTATCCATCATTGGCGCTTCTTTCGGGCCAACCTGGATTTTCATTTTTTCATCAACGCCGCCGTTGATTGCGTACAGCATGGTTTTCGCCAGGTTTGCACGAGCACCGAAGAACTGCATTTGTTTACCCACAACCATCGGGCTCACACAACAAGCGATAGCGTAGTCATCGTTGTTGAAGTCAGGACGCATCAGGTCATCGTTCTCATACTGTACAGATGAGGTATCGATAGACACTTTGGCTGCGTACTTTTTGAAGTTCATTGGCAGCTTTTCAGACCACAGGATGGTCATGTTCGGTTCTGGTGAAGGCCCCATGGTGTACAGGGTATTCAGGAAACGATAGCTGTTTTTGGTCACCAGAGTACGGCCATCAACACCCATACCGGCCAGGGACTCTGTTGCCCAGATTGGGTCACCAGAGAACAGTTCATCATATTCAGGAGTACGCAGGAAACGTACCATACGCAGTTTCATAACCAGATGGTCAATCAGTTCCTGAGCTTGTTCTTCGTTCAGTTTGCCTGCTTTGATATCACGTTCGATGAACACGTCAAGGAAAGTAGATACGCGGCCGAAGGACATTGCTGCACCGTTCTGAGATTTAACCGCAGCCAGGTAGCCGAAGTAAGTCCACTGAACAGCTTCCTGCGCGCTGGTTGCAGGACCAGAAATGTCGTAGCCGTATTTAGCAGCCATTTCTTTAATCTGACCCAGAGCACGATGTTGTTCTGAGATTTCTTCACGCAACTGGATGGTCATTTCCAGATTCACGCCATTTTCCAGGTCGTCTTGCAGAGACTGGAACTGAGCGAATTTGTCAGCCATCAGGAAGTCGATACCGTAAAGTGCAACGCGACGGTAGTCACCAATGATACGGCCACGGCCGTAGGCATCTGGTAAACCGGTCAGCACGCCAGATTTACGGCAGTTCAGGATGTCTTTTGTGTAAACGTCGAACACACCCTGGTTATGCGTTTTGCGGTAATCGGTGAAGATTTTTTTCAGCGCTGGATCCAGTTCACGGCCATAAACTTTACATGAACCTTCTACCATTTTGATGCCGCCGAATGGGATCAGGGCACGTTTCAATGGCGCGTCAGTTTGCAGACCAACGATGGTTTCCAGAGATTTATTGATGTAGCCAGCGTCATGAGAAGTGATGGTAGCCGCAACGTCAGTATCGAAGTCAACCGGAGCTTTGGTGCTGTTCTCCAGTTTGATACCGTCCATTACTTTATCCCACAGGGTGGTTGTCGCCTGAGTCGCGCCAGCCAGGAAGGACTCATCACCTTCATACGGGGTGTAGTTCTTCTGAATGAAGTCACGGACGTTTACGCCATTCTGCCATTCACCAGCACTAAAGCCTTGCCATGCGTTGGTCAATTTTTCATTGAGCTTGGACATCTTGCACCTACCTTCTAATTTGGATTTCTTTAAAAATCGCGTGTAAAACTGTCGTAACGAGAATCCACGTTGAATCAGTGATTTTTCTCATCGCGAAGATATATAACCCAGTACGTTAACCCTACCAGCAAGCCACCCCCGATGATGTTACCTATGGTCACAGGGATGAGATTGTCGATGATAAAGTTACTGACGTTCAGTTCTGCGAATTGTGCCGGTGTTGCACCGACAGCCTGCCAGAATTCGGGTGTTGCAAAGTTCTTAACGACAATACCTAACGGGATCATGAACATGTTGGCGATGCTATGCTCGAAGCCGCTGGCGACAAACATGGCTACCGGCAGAATCATGGCAAACATCTTATCCATCAGGCTGCGGCCGGAGTAACTCATCCAGACAGCCAGGCAAACCATCAGGTTAGCCAGGATCCCGAGACACACAGCTTCGATAAAGGTGTGATGCATCTTATGGTCGGCTGTTTGCAGAACGTTGAGTCCCCACAAACCGTTATCCACCATATATTCCCCGGAGAACCAAATCAGGGCGACAAAGAACAGACAGCCAATCAGGTTACCAATATAGACATTGGCCCAGTTGCGTGCCAGTTGCCCCCAGGTAATACGACCGCTGGCTTTCGCAATGACAATCAGCACCGTAGAGGTAAAGAGATCAGCACCACATACCACGACCAGCATAAGACCCAGAGAGAAGCATATGCCCCCGACAAGTTTTGCCAGACCGAAAGGAACGGTGCCGGTACCTGTGGTGGAAGTGATATAAAAAGCAAAGGCAATAGAAATAAAGACGCCAGCAGTAATGGCTAAAAAGAACGTTTTTAACGGCTGTTTGGTGGCTTTATAAACGCCGGCATCTTCAGCAACTTTAGCTGTAGCGGCGGGTAATATAAGATCGAAGGGGTTGTCAGTTTTCACATTAACTCTCTTATTCAGGGCTATGCACTGCGCAACGAGATACTAGCAAAGCAGTATAACGTAAAAATTGACGTGGATCATACGGGGAGGATTTCGATGCATTATTGTCTACTACTGCATAGGTACTTTTTAACTTAACTTGTTGAAATTAATTAAATAAAAACATTTTAATTTTTACAAAAAAAGTTGATGAATACTTAAATTATTCTTCTTAATAGGTAAATAAAAAACATCGACTGTTAATTATTGTCATTGATTTGAATTTGATTTCTTTACACCCAATTAACTTTTCAGGCTTCGGAATTTATTTATCCTGTAAAAATGCTAACCCGTCAGTATAGCGCGCGAAATTACACGCCATTTCCTGCCCCGAGTCAAATCCCGCTATCCAAATAAGGGAGCTCAGACGAACCAGAAATAAAAAACCGGCAGAGTGCTCTGCCGGTTCAGGTTCAGTCAGGGGGCTGTTTACATCAGGCTTTCGACCAGTGACGACGTTTAGCGACCTGCAGCTTTTCATAAGCACGGAGCAATGCCTGATGGGCGGGCAGCGCTTTGAGGTCAGGATCAACCGCAAACAGGCTGTGGAAGCGAACTTCGCCGCTGATTGCAGCAGAGGCATCTTCCACGGCTTTCTGGCCGTACATTTTTACAAAAGCGTTGTAATACTGCGCTGGCTCGCGATCTTCTTCCAGTGACAACTGCAATAAGGTTTGCAGGCAACGGTAGTAGTTATTGCGTTCGTCGCTGTAGACCGATGAGTTGAACTCGTGAGCCCACTCAGCCCAGGTCAGTGCCTGATCGAAATCGCCGCCCGCCAGTGCCAGCATAGATTTCAGTTCGCCAACGCGCAGGGTGTACCAGCCATTATCCTTGCCGCTGGCAATACCCAGCAGTTCACGCACACGGGTAAAGTCATCCAGACCTTCATCATCAAGTTGAGTAATCATCTCGAGATAGGTTTCTTTTGGCAGATCGCTGTCCGGCAGTGCCAGCAGTTGATCACGCAAATGTGCACCCATACTGTTATTTGCCAGCAGTAAATCTTCAGCCGGATAAATATCAGACATGCCCGGAACGATGATGCGGCAGGCATAAACGTCCAGATGTTCGTAATCGGCGATGTACACTTCAGCATCTTCTTTGTCGAAAATTGCCATCAGCGTCGCGAACTCTTCTTCAGTGCTGCCACTAAAGCTCCAGTCTGCAAACGGGTAGTCTGCATCTTGTTTGAACATATCCCATGAAATCAAACCACTTGAATCGATGAAGTGGGTTTCCAGGTTTGCATGCTCGGCAACTTCTTCGTCATCAAAGGTCGGGGCGGTGAACACGTCCAGATCTTTCAGGCTGCGGCCCTGTAGTAATTCGGTGACAGTACGCTCAAGTGCCACACCGAAATCAGGGTGTGCGCCAAAGGAAGCGAAGCAGGTGCCGTTTGCAGGGTTGAACAGCACCACACAAATGACCGGGTAATTGCCACCCAGTGACGCGTCATAAGAAAGGATCGGGAACCCTTCTTCTTCCAGTTTAGCGATGGCTTCCACCACGCCCGGATAACGCGCCAGCACGTCAGCAGGAATTTCCGGCAGGCTGATGGATTCCGCGATGATACGATTTTTAACGTAACGCTCGAAGACTTCAGACAGCCCCTGAACACGCGCTTCATTAGCGGTATTACCGGCAGACATCCCGTTAGAAACATACAGGTTACCGATGATATTCATCGGAATATAAACGGTTTGCAGATCTGACTGACGGGTGAATGGTAGCGCGCAGATCCCGCGATCCGGGTTGCCTGATTGCAGGTCGATCAGATCACTGGCAACCAGCTCTTTATCGGCATCGTAAAATTCATGCAGACGCTCGTCCAGAATTCCTTCCGGCAGGCTGTTATCTTCAGCCACAGGGAACCATTTTTCGTTCGGATAATGAACGAAATCACCATTGGCAATTTCTTTACCCAGATAGAAATCGGCAAAGAAATAGTTCGTCGACAGACGCTCAAAATATTCACCCAGTGCAGACGCCAGAGCGGCTTTCTTGCTCGCACCTTTTCCGTTGGTGAAGCACAGCGGGCAGTCGCGGTCGCGAATGTGCACTGACCAGACGTGCGGAACCGGGTTCAGCCAGGAGGCTTCTTCGATATTAAAACCGAGATCGGTGAGTTTTTGTTGGAAGCGGGAAATGGAGTCTTCCAGCGCCGCGTCTTTACCAGGAATAAAAGTTTGCGTCATTGAGTTCACTTTTGAGCGTGCTAAAAACGCGCAATGATACGGGGTTTTGCGATGCACCTCCATGTATTCGTGTTAAGAATGTAATCGCGTTGTAACTCGCCTGGTCAAAGGCGCGGAGCAGGGTTCGGGGATGAACAGATAATCCTGTTAAATCAGCTTTCCAGGGAGGAATGAACCTTGTGACCGAGATCTCATCGCTGTTTATCAGGTCGTAATGAATATCCGTTGCAGACTCCTTGTCTCGGATGATAAAACCGTTAAATTAGTGCTTACAATGTGGCTGTCTCAGAGAAGTGGTGAGGGGAAATGACTCAGGTTTATAATTTTAGTGCTGGCCCGGCAATGATCCCGGCTGAAGTATTGCGTCGTGCGGAACAGGAACTTTGTAACTGGCACGGACTGGGTACATCGGTGATGGAAATCAGTCACCGCAGTAAGGAGTTTATCCAGGTTGCTGAAGAGTCCGAGAAGGATATCCGTGACCTGCTGAATATTCCCCAGAACTATAAAGTGCTGTTTTGCCACGGTGGCGCACGTGCTCAATTCGCCGCGGTGCCAATGAACCTGCTGGGCGATAAATCCTCTGCTGATTACATCGATGGTGGTTACTGGGCGCACAGCGCAGTCAATGAAGCCAAAAAATACTGCACCCCGAACGTGATTGATGTCACCACGAACCTTGACGGTAAGCGTGGCATTCTGCCGATGAGCGAATGGAAACTGAATGCAGATTCCGCTTACGTTCATTACTGCCCGAATGAAACAATCGACGGTGTTTCCATTGATGAAATGCCTGATTTCGGTGACAAGATTGTGGTCGCCGACTATTCCTCTTGTATCCTGTCCCGCCCGATTGATGTCAGCCGCTTTGGCGTGATTTACGCGGGCGCGCAGAAAAATATTGGCCCTGCAGGTCTGACGCTGGTGATCGTCCGCGAAGATTTGTTGGGTAATGCTCGCACTGAACTGCCGTCCATTCTTGATTACACCGTGCTGGCTGAGAACGACTCTATGTTCAATACTCCGCCGACTTTCGCCTGGTACCTCTCTGGTATGGTCTTTAAGTGGCTGAAAGAGCAGGGCGGTTTACGCGAGATGGAGAAACGTAACCAGGCCAAAGCCGAATTACTTTATGGCGCTATCGATCGCACCGGTTTTTACCGCAACATGGTAGCGACGGCCAACCGTTCGTGGATGAACGTTCCTTTCCAGATGGCGGATGCTTCTTTGGACAAATTGTTCCTCGATCAGGCACAGGACGCCGGCCTGCATGCGCTTAAAGGTCACCGTGTTGCTGGCGGTATGCGCGCATCTATTTATAATGCAATGCCGATTGAAGGCGTAAAAGCGCTGACCGACTTTATGGCGGAGTTCGAAAAACGCCACGGTTAAGTGTGCTGGCTTTCAGGCCTGCAGAATGCTTTAGTAAGAAGCCTTAAAAATGACCCCGGCTCAATGTCCGGGGTCATTTTATGAAAAGAAGAATTGGAGAAAGAGTGGAATCCCTGACATTACAACCCGTTGCACTGGTTAACGGCAGCATCAATTTACCTGGCTCAAAAAGTGTTTCTAACCGTGCACTTTTACTGGCTGCTTTTGCACAGGGCACTACCCGCCTGACTAACCTGCTCGACAGTGACGATGTGCGCCACATGCTAAATGCACTGACACAGCTGGGTGTGACTCATCGCCTGTCAGCCTCCCGTACTGAGTGTGAAATCGAGGGGCTGGGCACCGCTTTCTCCAATGCTAAAGGTCTGGAATTGTTTCTCGGTAACGCAGGTACAGCAATGCGTCCGCTGGCTGCGGCGTTATGCCTGGGCGAACAGGATGTTGTGCTGACCGGTGAGCCGCGTATGAAGGAGCGTCCGATCGGGCATCTGGTTGACGCGCTGCGTCAGGGTGGTGCGCAAATTGATTATCTCGAGCAGCAAGATTATCCGCCATTGCGCCTGCGCGGTGGCTTTACCGGCGGGAATGTCAGTGTCGATGGAAGTGTTTCCAGCCAATTCCTGACCGCGTTATTAATGACAGCTCCGCTGGCTGATAACGACACAACGATTCAGATTAAAGGTGATCTGGTTTCCAAACCTTATATTGATATCACGCTAAATCTGATGAAAACCTTTGGTATTGATGTAGAAAATAACCAGTACCAGAAATTTAGCATCAAAGGCCGTCAGCAGTATGTTTCTCCAGGTTCGTACCTCGTTGAAGGCGATGCGTCTTCTGCGTCCTACTTCCTGGCCGCTGCGGCTATCAAAGGCGGCACCGTTCGCGTCACCGGTATCGGCAAAAACAGCATGCAGGGTGATATTCGCTTTGCAGATGCGCTGGAGAAAATGGGTGCAACTATTCATTGGGCGGATGATTACATCGAATGTACCCGCGGCGAACTGAAAGGCATTGATATGGACATGAACCATATCCCGGATGCAGCCATGACCATCGCGACGGCAGCGCTGTTTGCTGAAGGGACCACTACGCTGCGCAACATTTATAACTGGCGCGTGAAAGAAACGGATCGTCTGACGGCAATGGCGACCGAACTGCGTAAAGTCGGTGCAACGGTGGAAGAGGGTGAGGATTATATTCGCATTGAGCCACCGCAATCCCTTAAATTCGCAGAGATTGGCACCTATAACGATCACCGCATGGCGATGTGTTTCTCGCTGGTGGCGTTGTCCGATACGCCGGTAACGATCCTCGATCCTAAGTGTACCGCGAAGACCTTCCCTGATTATTTTGATCGTCTCGCCGCTATAAGTACGCTGGCATAGTCTATAACTAGGTGGGTCAGAGAGCGGACATCCTGGATGTCCGTTTTTTTTTGCTTTTTATCACTGAGAACCGTCCGCTTTTTAGACAACTGATAAATGTGGGGTAACAGTTGCCGCAAAGGCAGCGTATAATGCCGCTCCTGAATTAGTCCTATGAGGCTAATGAAGCGGGTATCACCCACCGAAAGGAGACAAAAATGACGGCTATAGCCCCGGTAATCACCGTTGATGGGCCAAGTGGTGCAGGTAAAGGTACATTGTGTAAAGCTTTGGCCGAAGCCCTTAACTGGCGTTTACTGGATTCCGGAGCAATCTACCGGGTTTTAGCGCTGGCAGCACTTCATCATCAGGTTGATATCGTCTCAGAAGAGGCGTTAGTTCCGCTTGCCGCACATCTCGACGTGCGTTTTGTCGCTCAGGATGGGCAGTTAAAGGTAATTTTAGAAGGTGAGGATGTCAGCAATGAGATCCGCACCGAAACGGTAGGTAATACCGCGTCTCAGGCGGCCGCTTTCCCTCGCGTTCGCGAAGCATTACTGCGTCGCCAGCGCGCGTTCCGTGAGGCGCCAGGCCTGATTGCCGACGGGCGAGACATGGGCACGGTGGTCTTTCCCGATGCGCCGGTCAAAATATTTCTCGACGCCAGCTCAGAAGAGCGTGCAAACAGAAGAATGCTACAGTTGCAGGAAAAGGGCTTTAGTGTTAACTTTGAACGGCTTTTAGCCGAGATCAAGGAACGTGATGACCGAGATCGTAACCGATCCATTGCGCCCTTAGTGGCTGCTTCCGATGCGTTATTACTGGATTCAACCAGTATGTCCATTGATGAAGTCATCGAAAAAGCGCTGGCTTATGCCACAGAAATTTTAGGATTGCCGCAAAAACAAACCCGGTAATCGAGCCTTAATTTGGCGCTGGAATCTATTCAGTGCCAATTTTGGCTATAGTTTTTTTTAACCTCGCCGCAAGGATCTGTAGCGGGGCATTTGAAACAACCCCATCCAGCAGGACGCCAGATGGACGTTAAACTTAAGAACCTAAAGATTAACAACATGACTGAATCTTTTGCTCAACTCTTTGAAGAATCCTTAAAAACAATCGAAACCCGTCCTGGTTCCATCGTTCGTGGTGTTGTTGTGTCCATCGACAAAGATATCGTACTGGTTGACGCCGGTCTGAAATCTGAGTCTGCAATCCCGGCAGAACAATTCAAAAACGCACAGGGCGAACTGGAAATCCAGGTTGGCGACGAAGTTGATGTTGCGCTGGACGCTGTCGAAGACGGCTTCGGTGAAACTCTGCTGTCCCGTGAAAAAGCTAAACGTCATGAAGCTTGGATCACGCTGGAAAAAGCTTACGAAGAATCTGCAACTGTTACCGGTGTTATCAACGGTAAAGTTAAAGGCGGTTTCACTGTTGAGCTGAACGGTATCCGTGCGTTCCTGCCAGGTTCACTGGTAGACGTTCGTCCTGTTCGCGACACGCTGCATCTTGAAGGCAAAGATCTTGAGTTCAAAGTCATCAAACTGGACCAGAAACGCAACAACGTTGTTGTTTCCCGTCGTGCAGTAATTGAGTCTGAGAACAGCGCAGAGCGCGATCAACTGCTGGAAAACCTGCAGGAAGGCATGGAAGTTAAAGGTATCGTTAAGAACCTTACTGACTACGGTGCATTCGTTGATCTGGGCGGCGTTGATGGCCTGCTGCACATCACTGATATGGCTTGGAAGCGTGTTAAACACCCAAGCGAAATCGTCAATGTTGGCGATGAAATCACTGTTAAAGTGCTTAAATTCGACCGTGAACGTACACGTGTATCCCTTGGCTTGAAACAGCTGGGCGAAGATCCATGGGTCGCTATCGCTAAACGTTACCCAGAAGGTACTAAACTGACTGGTCGCGTTACCAACCTGACTGATTACGGCTGCTTCGTAGAAATCGAAGAAGGCGTTGAAGGTCTGGTTCACGTTTCTGAAATGGATTGGACTAACAAAAACATCCACCCATCTAAAGTTGTTAACGTGGGTGATGTTGTTGAAGTTATGGTTCTGGACATCGACGAAGAACGTCGTCGTATCTCCCTGGGCCTGAAACAATGCAAATCTAACCCATGGCAGCTGTTTGCAGAAACCCACAACAAAAATGACCGTGTTGAAGGTAAAATCAAGTCAATCACTGACTTCGGTATCTTCATTGGTCTGGACGGCGGCATCGACGGCCTGGTTCACCTGTCTGACATCTCCTGGAACGTTGCAGGCGAAGAAGCAGTACGTGAATACAAAAAAGGCGACGAAATCGCAGCTGTGGTCCTGCAGGTTGACGCAGAACGTGAACGTATCTCCCTGGGTGTGAAGCAACTGGCTGAAGATCCATTCAATAACTACCTGTCTGTTAACAAGAAAGGTACTATTGTTACTGGTAAAGTCACTGCAGTTGACGCCAAAGGTGCTACAGTTGAATTAGCTGGCGGCGTAGAAGGTTACCTGCGCGCTTCAGAAGCTTCTCGCGACCGTATTGAAGACGCAACTCTGGTTCTGAGCGTTGGTGATGAAGTTGAAGCTAAATTCACCGGTGTTGATCGTAAGAACCGCGTAGTAAGCCTGTCCGTCCGTGCTAAGGACGAAGCAGACGAGAAAGATGCAATCGCTGTGGTTAACAACAAACCAGCAGAAGAAAGCAACTTCTCTAACGCTATGGCTGAAGCGTTCAAAGCGGCAAAAGGCGAGTAATGACGGGGGGCGGTCCTGCCGCCCCGATACGGTAGTTTAGCTGCAAAGCTTGGAGGTACTATGACCAAGTCTGAACTTATTGAAAGACTTGCTGGCCAGCACTCTCATATCCCGGCGAAAGCTGTTGAGGATGCAGTGAAAGAGATGCTTGAACATATGGCTGCAACCTTGGCTGATGGTGAACGCATCGAGATCCGTGGGTTTGGCAGTTTTTCTCTTCACTACCGTGCTCCGCGTGTTGGGCGCAACCCTAAAACTGGCGACAAAGTTGAGCTGGATGGCAAGTATGTCCCTCACTTTAAACCAGGTAAAGAGTTGCGTGATCGCGCGAACATTTATGGCTAAGGTTTCGGCCTGAAACATACATGACTGCCTATAGCGAATGCTAAAACGGTGCCTTTAAGGCGCCGTTTTTTTTGCTTCAAATTCAGCCAACTCCTTTCTTTGATTTTCTTCTTACTTTTTGCGTAATACCTCGCAACGTATCAACCTGATGCTTGTTCCGTCATGTGCTGAATAACATACTCCAGCCAGAATCTGGCCAAGGCGGCTTTATCACTAACGCAGAGGGAATACTATTAAAATCTCATTGGACGAGGTCGCTGTTGCCATCATTGTCGGGATGGTGCCGCTGGTGTTTATTGCTCACCTTCCGTCGACTCTGCAACTCATAGTTCTGGGATGTATCGCCTGGGTGCTGCCGGGATTACAGCCAAAAATATTCACGCTGACTTCATTCGCTCTGCTGGCTTTCATTTGGGCTGCGATACAAGGCGGAACCCTGGTGCAGCAAGCGTTTACCCTGATGGGCACGAATCGTGAAGTCGTCGCTCGCTTGCAAAGTATCAATCTGGGAGAAGAGGGCGCCTCCTCGCAGTTTTATAAAATAGAAAAGATAGAGGGAAAGTGGGTATTTCCACCTCTGCTGTTTCGTGCCAGGTGGGAAAGGGCACAAACCCCGCTGTTAGCAGGCCAACGGTGGAAAATGACCGCCAATATTCGTCCTGTTCATAGCCTGTTAAATGAAGGCGGTTTTGACGCTCAACGCTGGGCACTGGCAGGCCATGCACCGCTGACGGCAACTATCCAGCATGGCGTACTGCTTGATGCCGACAGCTCGTTTCGCCAGCAATTCATTCAGCGGGTACAACATGCGATGCCCAAACTTACGAATACACCGGTTCTGATTGCATTAGCTTTTGGTGAGAAAGGGTTGATCGACGGCGAAGAAAAACTTCTGCTGCAACGAACGGGTATTGCCCATCTGGTGGCCATTTCAGGGTTGCACATCGGAATCGCGGCCTTGTTTGGTTGGTGGTTTGCACGCGGATTACAATTTATTTTGCCGGTAAGGCTGATTGACTATCGGTTCCCTCTGCTAATCAGTGAGCTTTTCCTTCTGACCTATACCTGGCTTTCAGGTTGTAATGCGCCGGCATTGCGCGCCGCGCTGGCTGTCTCGCTGTGGATATTATTGCGTTTGCTCCGCTTGCGTTGCCATCCGTGGCAGGTCTGGTTATGGGGTGTGGCTTTACTTTTACTGGCTGACCCGATGAATATTTTGTCAGACAGTTTCTGGCTATCCTGTTTTGCCGTGGCTTCATTAATTTTCTGGTTTCAATGGATGCCATTACCTGCAAATTTTCAGCGAGCCTGGTATTGGTCTTTTTTACGCTGGGCACATTTGCAGGCAGGCATGACGTTACTGCTGCTGCCCTTACAAATTGCCATTTTCCACGGTCTTAACATATCTTCCTTCATGGCTAACATGTGGGCTGTTCCCATCGTATCTCTGGTGACGGTGCCGCTGGTTTTGTTGGCACTCATGCTAAACATACCGCCTGCCGGATGGATGCATGAAGTACAGAATATAATCTGGGAGATGGCAGACCATACGCTCAGCCTGGCAATGTGGGGGGTTAAGTTGTTTTCTGAGGGCTGGCATCCGCTGGGGGAATCTTTCCTGCTCATCAGCCTTTCCGGGTGGCTGACCATTGTCTTTTGGCGACTGTGTTGTCTCAGGCATTACCTGTCGATGCTAATTTCACTTGGGCTGATCTCGTTCTGCTGGTGTACACGAACACCGCATGAGCGCTGGAGGGTGGACATGCTGGATGTCGGGCACGGGCTTTCTGTACTTATCAGTAAGGACGGAAAAGGCGTACTTTACGACACAGGCAACCGCTGGGAAGGGGGTTCCGCTGCAGAGCAAAATATCGCCCCATTTTTGCGCTGGAAAAATATTCAGCTTGAACAGATTATTATCAGCCACAGTGACATGGACCACCGCGGCGGCTTTGAGTTTCTGCAAACGATGTATCCTGCTGCAAATCTTCGTGACAGTTCGATTTCCGGTGTACCTCATCTCCCCTGTATTGCGGGTCAGCAATGGCTGTGGCAGGGGCTGAATTTCACCGTGCTTTGGCCGGAGAAGCCTACTGAGGATGCGCGCAATGCGGACAGCTGTGTCATACGTGTTGATGACGGAAGATACAGTCTCCTGTTAACCGGCGATATCGAGTCGGCAAGCGAGAAAGCGCTCATCAAGAAATGGCGGGAGGGATTAAAGTCTACGTTCCTTCAGGTGCCACATCATGGCAGCAATACTTCCTCGACGCCGCCTTTCCTGCGTGCCGTTCAGCCAGATATTGCCCTGGCATCGGCTGCCCGCTTCAATAAATGGCACCTTCCTGCCCGTAAAGTTGTTAGCAGATACAACAAAGCCCGCCATGACTGGCGCTCGACATCAATATCAGGCCAACTGAGTCTGTTCATTTATGATGATTATTGGGCAATTAAGGGCTTACGTGAGCAATTAATCCCACGTTGGTACCACCACCGGTTTGGAGTATCAGAAGATAATGAGTAGAATAGACCGCTATTTCTTTCGATGCTGGTTGATATTGCATGATGAACGATAAAGATCTCTCCACGTGGCAGACATTTCGTCGCTTATGGCCGATGATCACACCTTTTAAGGCCGGGCTTATCGCTGCGGCTATTGCACTGGTCGCTAACGCCGCCAGTGACACTTTCATGCTGTCTTTGCTGAAGCCGCTGCTTGATGATGGGTTTGGCAAAGCCGACCGCTCAATTTTACTCTGGATGCCACTGGTCGTTATCGGCCTGATGATTGTGCGTGGCGTGAGTGGCTATATTTCAAGTTACTGCATCTCGTGGGTGTCAGGCAAAGTGGTCATGCATATGCGTCGCCGCCTGTTCGGCCATATGATGAGAATGCCTGTTGCCTTCTTTGATCAACAGTCCACGGGTACTTTGCTCTCTCGTATTACCTATGATTCCGAACAGGTAGCATCTTCCTCCTCCAGCGCACTGGTGACAGTTGTGCGTGAAGGCGCGTCGATTATCGGTTTGTTCATCATGATGTTCTACTACAGCTGGCAGTTATCTGTGATCCTGCTGGTTATCGCGCCGATTGTGTCTGTGGTTATCCGCGTGGTATCGAAACGCTTTCGTAACATCAGTAAATCGATGCAGAACACCATGGGGCAAGTCACGACCAGCGCTGAACAAATGCTGAAAGGCCACAAAGAAGTGCTTATCTTTGGTGGTCAGAAAGTCGAGACGCAGAGATTTGATAAAGTCAGTAACCGCATGCGTCAGCAAGGTATGCGCATGGTTTCTGCCTCTTCAATATCAGACCCGATTATTCAGCTGATTGCCTCACTTGCACTGGCCTTCGTGTTGTATGCCGCGAGCTTCCCGTCTGTTATGGAAACGCTGAGTGCCGGTACGATCACGGTAGTGTTCTCATCGATGATTGCACTTATGCGTCCGCTCAAGTCTCTGACCAACGTCAACTCACAGTTCCAGCGCGGTATGGCAGCTTGTCAGACTCTGTTCTCGATCCTCGATATGGAGCAGGAGAAGGACGAAGGTAAGCTGGAAGTTAAGCGTGCCAAAGGCGATGTTGAGTTCAAAAATGTGACCTTCACGTACCCTGGCCGCGATATTCCTGCACTGCGTGATATTTCCTTCGACCTGCCTGAAGGGAAAACGATCGCGCTGGTAGGCCGCTCTGGTTCAGGTAAATCTACCATTGCCAACCTGCTGACCCGTTTTTACGACATCCAGGAAGGGCAAATCCTGATGGATGGGCATGATTTGCGTGAGTACACCTTGTCCTCACTGCGTGATCAGGTCGCACTGGTATCGCAGAACGTTCATCTTTTTAACGATACGATCGCTAACAATATTGCGTATGCCCGTACGGATATGTATTCACGCGAAGAAATCGAAAAAGCCGCCACCATGGCGTATGCCATGGACTTCATCGGTAAAATGGACCAGGGCCTGGATACTGTTATTGGCGAGAACGGCGTGTTACTTTCCGGTGGTCAGCGTCAGCGAATTGCTATCGCACGTGCATTGCTGCGCGACTCGCCAATCCTGATCCTTGATGAAGCAACATCCGCGCTGGATACAGAGTCTGAGCGAGCCATTCAGGCTGCACTCGACGAACTGCAGAAAAACCGAACCTCTCTGGTGATTGCACACCGCTTATCAACGATCGAAAAAGCCGATGAAATTCTGGTGATTGAAGATGGACGGATTGTTGAGCGTGGTTCGCATACTGCCTTGCTGGAAGAGCGCGGTGTTTACTCACAGCTTTACCGGATGCAGTTTGGCCAATGATTGAGCGCATCTGGTCAGGAAAATCACCGTTTTACTTGTTACTTTTGCCTCTGTCGTGGTTATACGGATTGATCGCAACGGTCATCCGTTATAGTTACACATCAGGGTTCAGAAAAAGCTGGCGTGCTCCGGTGCCAGTGGTGGTGGTCGGCAATCTGACCGCCGGAGGTAACGGTAAAACGCCTGTGGTGATCTGGCTGGTTGAAACACTGCAACAGCATGGATTTCGTGTTGGCGTAGTGTCACGTGGCTATGGTGGCAAATCAGCACACTATCCGCTGGTGCTCAATGAAAATACCTCGACGGTGCAGGCGGGTGATGAGCCTGTACTGATTTTTCAGCGAACAGGGGCGCCGGTTGCGGTATCCCCGGTTCGTTCTGAGGCAGTCAAAGCGTTATTGAGCGAGCACGAGCTCGATGTCATCGTCACTGACGATGGTTTACAGCATTACGCGCTTGAGCGGGATGTCGAAATTGTCGTTGTTGATGGTGTGAGGCGTTTCGGTAATGGTCACTGGTTACCTGCGGGCCCAATGCGGGAACGTGCTTCACGTTTGCTATCGGTCGATGCAGTGATTACCAACGGCGGAAACGCGCAGACAGGTGAACTGTCAATGATGTTGCAACCGGGAAAAGCAGTGAACCTGCTTACCGGCGAACAACGCGATGCTACAGCGTTGCAAAATGTCGTCGCGATGGCCGGAATCGGACATCCGCCTCGTTTTTTTGCCACCCTTAAGCAATTGGGCATCACGTTGCAAAAAGAGGTCACTTTTGCCGATCATCAGGCTTACCAGACAGAACAACTTTCGGCCTTAGTACCGGGAGGAGGAACGCTTCTGATGACGGAGAAAGACGCGGTAAAATGTCGTGATTTTGCTCAGGAGAATTGGTGGTATTTACCTGTTGAAGCGAAGATTCAGGGTATTTCGGCTGAAAACCTGCTGCAAAAAATTACTGATCTTATTTTGAAAAAAGCACATTAAAAACGTCAGACTCAGGCTTTAACGAAAATTTTTACTCGTGCAGGAAAACGTAAACACGCTGATTTCAAACAGATCTTTATGGTTTTGATTCAGCTCGTAAGAATAATAGTAACACAGTGCTTGCTATTCATTCTGGCGTGTGAGTTAATGCGTGCAGCCTGTGTTGCAGCGCTATTTATGTATGAGTGTTGAGTAAAGCAGTTCCTCCCAGACGTTATCTCTTTCCCGATGATTCCGCTTCCAAGACGAACCTTCTAAGTCCTCCCCATAAGTAATTGTCTGAACTATTGGCTAACATTGCCGAATGGCAGGATTTTATATTTCGTTAAAAGGTTTTAAATATGTCTAAGAAAAATGGTCAGGTTAAGTGGTTCAATGAAAGCAAAGGTTTTGGTTTTATTGAGCAGGCTGATGGCGAGAAAGATGTCTTCGTACATTTCTCTGCAATCGCAACCGATGGTTTCAAAACTCTGGCTGAAGGCCAGCGTGTAGAATACACCATTCAGGATAGCCCGCGCGGTCCTGCTGCTGCTAACGTTATTGCACTCTGAAAAGAGGCTGACGTGATGATATGAAATAACGATAATCGCTAATCATATCAGCAGAGTAAAACCCGCCGGATGGCGGGTTTTTCATACCTGAGAAGGTAAATGCGGCGTTAATAAAAACGTCGAAAAGTAGTAAAAATAATCGTTAAAACAAATTCGCTCATTAGAGGTTTTTTATAAAAAAATAACTTAGAAATGGGCAAACGCATCCGAACAATAATAAAAAAGTGTGTTCATGGATGCCCAAAAGAAAGGATAGAAATTATGATGTTAAAAATGGGTTTAGTTAAATGGTACAACCAGGCTAAAGGCTATGGTTTTATTTGCCCGCTCGATGGTTCTTCTGAAATTTACGTTCAGCGTACTTCGATCGCCAATACGGGAAATAAATCCCTGAGTGCCGGTCAGCGAGTTGAATTCACCACCTACCGCAGCGTCGCACACGGTCCTTCAGCGGCTGACGTTATCGGGTTCTGAATCTGATTTATGTTGTTCTCCGTTAAGCTGAATTTTACGCTTCGGTAAAAATATGCTATCGGTATCCGCAGTCTACTCGCTGCAATGGATACCGATATGTCTCACCCGGTTATATCTCTCGCTTCAGCCCGCACCTTGCATTTATCTGCACAAAATCTCTTAAAACCAGCCACCCAAAAACTCACTGCTGCTGATGTCATTCAGGCGATTCGTAAGATGGGATTGCTGCAAATCGACACGATCAGCGTGGTTGCACGCAGTCCATATCTGGTGTTGTTCAGCCGCCTCGGTAATTACCCTACGCAGTGGCTAGAAGAATCATTGTCGGCGGGAAAGATCTTTGAATATTGGGCGCATGAGGCCTGCTTTATTCCCAGTGAAGATTACGGACTGTTGCGTCACCGGATGTTGAACCCGGATAAAATGGGCTGGAAATTCTCACAGACGTGGTTTGATCAACATGAGCATGACATACAGGCTTTGCTGACACACATTGCTGAGAACGGGCCTGTTCGTTCCGCAGATTTCAGCGCGGAAAAGAAATCGAACAGTGGATGGTGGGACTGGAAACCGCATAAGAAGCATCTGGAAACGCTATTTACCTCAGGCAAACTTATGGTCGCTGAGCGACGTAATTTCCACCGGGTATACGATTTAGCCGAGCGCGTGATGCCGGGTTGGGATGATGCGACACAGGCGCTCACGAAAGAGGACGCAGAGTTTCAAATGCTCAGGCGTTCGGCCCAATGCCTCGGATTGTTCAGGCCCGAATGGCTGGCTGATTATTACCGGCTTAAGCGTGTTGATACCAAAAAGGTGATTGCTCAGTTGCTGGCAGACAACGAAATAACGCCGGTGGAAGTGGAAGGGTTGATCGGTGTTTTTTATGTCCATCAGCAGCAATGGCCTCTTTTGCAGCAGGCGCAGGAATACGGTATTTCTTCGACGGTGACGACATTACTTTCGCCATTTGATCCGGTGGTATGGGATCGCAAACGTGCGTCGGTTTTGTTCAATTTTGACTACCGGATTGAATGCTATACGCCGGAGGCAAAACGGCAATATGGCTATTTTACCTTACCTGTTTTACAGCGGGGGGAGCTGATCGGTCGGGTTGATGCCAAAATGCATCGCAAGAATAAAATTCTCGAGATCAAAAGCTTACATTTTGAGCCGGGGGTTACACTGACTTCACGGCGGGTTCGGGATCTCACTGATGCGATTAATCGTTTTGCGGTTTGGCAAGGGGCTGGCGAAGTCATAACGGGCAACATTCCTGACTCTTTAACCCGTCACTGGAATAAAAACTGGCAACTGAGCTAAGCAAAAGAAAACGGCTGCGCCAGGCAGCCGTTGATTCACGATGATTGCAGGTGTCAGGCACTATTAGTTGCTGAAGTTTGCGAACATTGCGATGATTTTGTTAATGGTTTTCATTTTAAGGCTCATGTTTGAAGTTATTTATGTGATGCAGGTCACAAAAAATTCTACTCTGCCTCAATCTGCAACGCAATCATTACAACGTGAAATTTTATCGTCACATTACGAAGGTTCCACATCTGTATGACGCGAAGGTGTGAGGAGTAACGCTGGTGGGGCGGTTATGCTATCCTGATGCACCGTCGTATCGTGTTTTCCAATGTGTTTTTGCGCTGCACCACATTGATAATCTGGTGTATTTGCCTCCGGAGAAATTTATGGATCACCGTTTGCTTGAAATCGTTGCCTGCCCTGTCTGTAACGGGAAGTTGTATTTTAATAAAGAGTCTCAGGAATTGGTCTGCAAAGCGGACAGCCTCGCGTACCCGGTTCGTGACGGAATTCCCGTATTATTAGAAAATGAGGCCCGCCCGCTTTCTGTAGATGAGACACATCCATGAGTTTTATTGCCATTATTCCTGCCCGTTATGGCTCAAGTCGTTTGCCGGGTAAACCTCTGGCGGACATCAACGGTAAACCGATGGTTGTCCATGTCATGGAACGTGCGCTTGAATCTGGCGCGAAACGTGTGATCGTCGCAACCGATCATCCGGAAGTCGTAAAAGCGGTTGAAGCGGCCGGTGGCGAAGTCTGCATGACCCGTGCGGATCATCAGTCCGGGACTGAGCGTCTGGCTGAAGTGATCGAGCTATGCCAGTTTGCTGATGACGAAATCATCGTTAACGTGCAGGGCGACGAACCCTTAATTCCGCCGGTGATTATCCGTCAGGTCGCTGAAAATCTGGCAAACAGCGAAGCGGGCATGTCCACGCTGGCCGTGCCGATTGAAACCGCAGAAGAAGCTTTCAATCCCAACGCCGTGAAAGTTGTGCGCAATGCTAAAGGCTATGCCATGTACTTCTCACGGGCGGCCATTCCCTGGGAGCGCGAACGTTTTGCCGTGTCTAAAGAAACAATTGGCGATGTCTTCCTGCGCCATATCGGCATTTACGCCTATCGTGCCGGATTTATCCGTCAGTATGTGAAATGGGAACCGAGCGAACTGGAGCACATCGAACTTCTCGAACAACTGCGGGTGCTGTGGTACGGTGAAAAAATCCATGTTGATGTGGCAAAAGCCATCCCTTCCGTCGGGGTCGATACTCCGGAAGATTTGGAACGCGTGCGCGCTATCCTGAGTCACTGATGTTTGCGAAAACGGAATGTTACGGCATTCCGTTTACTCATTTCTGATTTACATTATTTTCATGCCTTTTTGCGCACTTCCTTCCTTTTTCTCTTCCGATTATCCGGTTTTTGTTTGATCTGAAACGGGGTATTCCTGCATTGAAGCTTCCATCATAACCCTTACTCTTTTCGTCACTGCGAACACGTTATGGAACAGCTAAAAGCCGAATTAAGTATTGTGCTGGGTGAGCGTTTATCCCGCCTGGAATGCGTCAGTGAGCAGCCCTACGCCCATCTGTTTTCACTCTATGATGAGCAGGGCTATGCGATGCCTTTGATGGCGAAAAGTTTTACCTGTCAGGGGATCGCCGGGCAAGAGGCCTATAAACTTTCCATGCTGGCGAGAGAAGGGGTAGTCCGTGTGCCGACGGTTTATGGCATGGTCACCACCCATCAAAAACCCTACCAGGAGATCCTGCTGATTGAACGGCTGCGTGGCGTTTCGGCAGAAGCGCCCACCCGAACGCCTGAACGCTGGCACGTTTTGCAGGAGCAAATGGTGGAGGCGATGCTGGCGTGGCATCGTATTGACAGTCACGGTTGCGTGGGTTCCGTTGACAGTACGCAGGAAAATCGCTGGGAAAACTGGTATCCGCAGCGGATAGAGGTGTTATGGGCGACGTTAACCCATTTGCAGGCACCCGAACTCACCGCAGAAGACCGCACGATGCTGTTTCGTTCACGTCAGTGTCTGGGCGCCATGTTTAAAGACTTCGATGACACGCCGGTCCTGGTTCATGGCAATCTTTCCTTGCGAAGTATGCTCAAAGACCCGCGCAGCGATCAGTTGTTAGCGATGATCAATCCCGGCACCGTACTCTGGGCACCACGCGAATTTGAGCTTTTCCGGTTATGGGAAAAGGGCATGAGCGAGCAGCTGCTATTTACCTATTTACAGAAAGCGCCAGTTTCCGAATCATTCCTTTCCCGTCGCTGGATGTATCTGGTGTGGGAATCGGTGGCGCATCTGATTCATACCGGCAAGCTCGATCGTCGCCAGTTTGATTACGCACGGCAGCAGTTGCTGCCGTGGCTGGACTGAATCAGTTCGCCGCAGACTGCGACCCGGTAAACCATTGCCACAGGCGTCCCAGCGATTCATACCATACCCGTTCGCTGTGAGATAAATAAAACGCCTGCGGGAGGGCTTTTTCCCACGGATTAAGCGGGGAATTGATCGCCAGCTGATTGGCTGGCGCAGGTATTGGCGTCAGCCCCTGCTGCCGGAAGAAAATCATCGCGCGCGGGAGGTGATTGGCGGACGTTACCAGAGCGAAAGGTTGTTGCCCGATCAGTGCTTTGACCTGCTCAGATTCTTCATGAGTATCTTTCGGTTTATCAAGCAACAGGATATCGCTCTCAGGAACGCCTAAACTTTCTGCCACTTTTCCTGCTACTGACGCACTGCTGACCGGGTTCGTCATTGCCTTGCCGCCGGTAAAGACCAATTTGGCTCCCGGATTAGCACGATAAATACGGATCCCTTCGGTGACCCGCGGCAGACTGTTGCTGAGCAAATTCGAGCTCGGCGCCCACTCAGGATTGAAGGTATAACCGCCTCCCAGCACCACCACAAATTTCACCGGCGGGTGCGCCTGCGCCTGATAAGTCGGGTATTCTGATTCAATCGGTCGCAGCAGGCTGTCAGCCACGGGTTGCAGGCTCAGAAGCAGCAACAGCAGCCAACTTAGCAAAAAACACACTTTTCCGGTTTTCTGCCAGCGGGTCATCCACAGCAACACCAGCGCGATTGCCATGATCAGCAAAATAAAGGGCAGGGGAAGCAGCAGGCCGCCAAGGGTCTTTTTTAGGATAAATAACATCTGAAACCGTTCCTTTTGGGTGAAAAAACGACATCCGGGCGTGATTCCGCGTCAGGATGATTTATTCTATGCCCGCCTGTGCCAAAATAGCAGCCAGATAGCTGCACACCAAATTATTCACGTGGATAGGTTTCCACCAAAATGCTCAACAGCGAACAGGTAAGACTTCATGCAGGATCGTAATTTTGACGATATGGCCGAAAAATTTTCGCGCAATATCTACGGCACAACGAAGGGACGTATCCGTCAGGCTGTGCTGGGTCAGGATCTGCAGGAATTACTGAAATCTTTACCGCAGCGGCCTCTGCGCATTTTAGATGCGGGCGGCGGCGAAGGACAAATGGCCTGCGAACTGGCCGCTTTAGGACATCAGGTCTTGTTGTGCGATCTGTCAGGTGAGATGATCCGCCGCGCTCAGGCCGCTGCGATTGAAAAAGGTGTGAGCGGTAACATGCAATTTGTACAATGCCCCGCTCAGCACATCGCAGAACATTTAGAACAGCCGGTTGATCTGATATTGTTCCATGCAGTCATCGAATGGCTGGCAGAGCCGCAAGCGGCGCTGGCCGCGCTGGTCGATTGTCTGGCACCCGGTGGCGCGCTATCGCTGATGTTTTACAATATCCACGGCCTGGTCATGCGGCACATGATCCTCGGCAATTTTGGTCATGTCGATGCGGGCGTACCAAAAATCAAAAAAAGCTCCCTGTTACCTGATCACCCGCTGGAACCTGCGCAGGTCTATCAGTGGCTGGAAGAGCTTGGAATGCAGATCAGTGGCAAGACCGGTGTTAGAGTGTTCCACGATTATTTGCGAAACAGACAACAACATAAACAGGATTTTGACGAGCTTGTGGCGCTGGAACAGCGCTATTGCCGCCAGGAACCTTTTGTTAGTTTGGGACGTTACATCCACGTGATGGCGCACAAACCCATTCTGAAGGACGAATTATGAGTGAATTTTCCCAGACTGTACCCGAACTGGTCGCCTGGGCACGGAAAAATGATTTCTCAATTTCGCTGCCAACGGAGCGACTGGCTTTTCTTCTGGCGATTGCCACATTAAACAGCGAGCGCCTTGATGGGGAAATGAGTGAAGGTGAACTGGTTGATGCGTTTCGTCATGTCAGTAAAGGTTTTGAGCAGACGAATGAAACGATTAACGTACGTGCCAATAATGCCATCAATGACATGGTGCGCCAGCGTTTGCTCAACCGTTTTGTCAGTGAAATGGCTGACGGCAATGCTATTTATCGCCTGACGCCTCTGGCGATCGGTATCTCCGATTATTATATCCGTCAGCGTGAGTTTTCCACGCTGCGTCTGTCTATGCAGCTGTCGATCGTGGCGCAGGAACTCAAGCGCGCCGCCGATGCAGCCGACGAAGGCGGTGATGATTTCCACTGGCATCGCAACGTTTACGCGCCGCTGAAATATTCCGTTGCGGAAATCTTCGACAGCATAGATATGACTCAGCGCATCATGGATGAACAGCAGCAGGGCGTGAAAGACGATATTGCCGGGCTGCTCAACAAAGACTGGCGCGCAGCTATTTCCAGCTGTGAACTTCTTCTGTCAGAAACCTCCGGTACACTGCGCGAATTGCAGGATACGCTGGAAGCGGCGGGTAACCTGCTGCAGGCGCACCTGATGCGGATTCAGGACGCCACCATGATCGACATGGATTTGGGATTCGTCGACAAACTGGTTTTCGACTTACAAAACAAACTCGATCGCATTACCAGCTGGGGTCAGCAGGCCATTGATCTGTGGATCGGTTATGACCGTCATGTACACAAATTTATCCGTACCGCGATCGATATGGATAAAAATCGCGTATTTGCTCAGCGTCTGCGTCAGTCGGTTCAGAACTATTTTGATCAGCCGTGGACCCTGACTTTTGCCAATGCCGATCGTCTGCTGGATATGCGCGACGAAGAACTGGCGCTGCGCAGTGAGGAAGTGACGGGCGAACTTCCGCCAGATCTTGAATTCGAAGAATTTAATGAAATCCGTGAACAACTTGCGGCATTGATTGAACAGGCATTACAAGTTTATCAACAACAGAAAACGCCGCTCAATCTGGGCATGGTGATGCGCGAATACCTCATACAGTATCCGCGAGCCCGACACTTTGATGTCGCGCGAATTGTGGTCGACCAGGCAGTGCGCCTCGGTGTGGCTGAAGCAGATTTTTCAGGGTTGCACGCCGAATGGCAGGCAATCAATGATTACGGAGCCAAGGTGCAGGCCCATGTCATCGACAAATATTGAACACATAATGCCAGCTAAGCTGGCGCAGGCACTGGCGAACTCAGTGTTTCCTGCTCTCGACAGCCAGTTACGTTCCGGCCGCCACATCGGCATTGATGAACTGGATAACCACGCTTTCCTGATGGACTATCAGGAAGAAATGGAACTCTTTTACAGCCGCTATCACGTGGAATTGATTCGGGCACCGGAAGGTTTCTTCTATTTACGCCCGCGTTCTACCACGCTTATTCCGCGCTCGGTTTTATCTGAGCTGGACATGATGGTGGGGAAAATTCTTTGTTATCTGTATCTCAGCCCTGAACGTCTGGCGCATGAAGGCATTTTCACCCAGCAGGAACTTTATGATGAGTTGCTGAGCCTGGCAGATGAAAACAAATTGCTTAAATACGTGAACCAGCGCTCCACCGGCTCCGATCTCGACCGCCAGAAGTTACAGGACAAAGTCAGAACGTCACTGAACCGTCTGCGCCGTCTGGGTATGGTGTTTTTCATGGGCGTCGATAGCACGAAATTCCGCATCACCGAAGCTGTATTTCGTTTCGGTGCTGATGTCCGCAGCGGAGATGATGCCCGTGAAGCGCAGTTGCGGATGATCCGCGACGGCGAAGCGATGCCTGTTGACAGCGCATTGTCATTAAACGATGAGCCCGATGACAGTGAAGCCCAGACCGGGCAGCAAGGACACCAGAGCGCAGAGGATGAACAGGAATGATTGAACGCGGTAAATTTCGCTCACTGACGCTGGTTAACTGGAACGGCTTTTTTGCCCGTACTTTTGACCTCGATTCACTGGTGACTACGCTTTCCGGCGGCAACGGTGCGGGTAAATCCACTACCATGGCTGCCTTCGTCACGGCGCTTATCCCCGATCTGACGCTGCTGCATTTCCGTAATACCACGGAAGCGGGCGCGACTTCCGGTTCACGCGACAAAGGTCTGCACGGGAAACTACGTGCGGGCGTGTGTTATTCGGTTCTGGACGTGGTGAACTCACGTCACCAGCGCATTGTGGTGGGCGTTCGCCTGCAACAAATTGCCGGTCGCGATCGCAAAGTCGATATCAAACCCTTCACCATTCAGGGGTTGCCGGTTGCGGTAAACCCGACGGAAATGCTGACTGAAACGGTCGGAGAACGTCAGGCGCGCGTGTTGTCTTTGCAGGAACTGAAAGATCGCGTCGAGGCAATGGAAGGCGTGCAATTTAAGCAGTTCAACTCGATTACTGATTATCACGCCCTGATGTTTGATCTGGGCGTGATCCCGCGCCGTTTACGTTCAGCGTCAGACCGCAGCAAGTTCTATCGTCTGATTGAGGCCTCGCTGTACGGCGGTATTTCCAGCGCTATCACCCGTTCCCTGCGTGACTACCTGTTACCGGAAAACAGCGGTGTGCGTAAAGCTTTCCAGGATATGGAAGCGGCGCTGCGCGAAAACCGCATGACGCTGGAAGCCATCCGCGTTACGCAATCTGACCGTGACCTCTTTAAGCATCTGATTTCTGAAGCGACTTCTTACGTGGCTGCCGACTACATGCGTCACTCCAATGAACGCCGTATCCATCTTGATGGTGCGCTGGTGCTGCGTAATGATTTGCTAACCAGCCGCAAACAGCTCTCCGGTGAACAATACCGCCACGTTGAAATGGCGCGTGAGCTGGCAGAACAAAGCGGTGCGCAAAGCGATCTGGAAACAGATTATCAGGCCGCCAGTGACCATCTGAGTCTGGTACAGACAGCGATGCGTCAGCAGGAAAAAATCGAGCGTTATGAAAGCGATCTCGAAGAGCTGACTTATCGTCTGGAAGAGCAGAACGAAGTCGTCGCTGAAGCCAGCGAACTGCACGCTGAGCATGAAGCCCGTGCAGAGGCCGCCGAGCTGGAAGTGGATGAACTGAAGAGCCAGCTGGCAGATTATCAGCAGGCGCTGGATGTTCAGCAGACCCGCGCTATTCAGTATCAGCAAGCCTTGCAGGCGATCGAGCGCGCTCGCGAGCTGTGCCAGATCCCCGATCTGAGCACGCAAAACAGTGAACAATGGCTGGATACGTTCCAGAGCAAAGAGCAGGAAGCGACCGAAATCCTGTTGATGCTGGAACAAAAAATGAGTGTGGCCTCTGCCGCACACAGCCAGTTCGAAACGGCCTACCAGCTGGTCGTGAAAATCGCCGGAGAAGTCAGCCGCAGTGATGCCTGGAAGACGGCGCGTGAACTGCTGCGCGAGTGGTCCTCACAACTGCATCAGGCTGAGCGCGTTGAGCCGCTGCGTATGCGTTTGTCCGAGCTGGAAGGGCGTCTGCGCGAGCAGCAGGACGCTGAGCGTCAGTTGCAGGAATTCTGTAAACGCACCGGGCAGGATGTGCAACCGGAAGATCTGGACGAAATGCAGCGCGAGCTGGACGTGCAGATTGAAGAATTACAGATTGTGGTATCACAGGCCGGTGAACGCCGCATGGAAATGCGTCAGGAACTTGAGCAGGTGCAGGCGCGCATCCGTGAACTGACCGCACGCGCACCTGTCTGGCTGGCCGCTCAGGAAGCCCTGAGTCAGTTAAGCGAGCAGAGCAAAGAGCCGCTGGAAAACAGCCAGCAGGTCACGGAGTACATGCAGCAGTTGCTGGAAAGTGAGCGTGATACCACCGTCGAACGTGACGAAGTGGCAGCACGTAAACGTCGAATTGAAGGTCAGATCACCCGTCTCAGCCAGCCAAGCGGTGCGGAAGATTCCCGCATGATTGCGCTGGCAGAGCGTTTTGGCGGCGTACTGCTGTCAGAGATTTACGATGACGTCACCATCGACGATGCACCTTATTTCTCGGCGTTGTATGGCCCGTCGCGCCACGCAATTGTGGTGCCTGATTTATCGCTGATCCGCGATCAGCTGGACGGCCTGGACGATTGCCCTGAAGATCTCTATCTGATTGAAGGGGATCCGCAGTCCTTCGACGATAACGTTTTTGAAGTCGATGAAATGCAAGGCGCGGTGCTGGTGAAAACCGGTGACCGCCAGTGGCGTTATTCGCACTTTCCGCAGGTGCCGTTGTTTGGCCGTGCGGCGCGTGAAAACCGTCTGGAAACGCTGCATAAAGAACGCGAAAGTTTGTCCGAGCGTTATGCCACGCTGTCATTTGATGTGCAGAAAATTCAGCGTGCACATCAGGCTTTCAGCCGCTTTATCGGCAGTCATCTTGCCGTGGCGTTTGATGCCGATCCTGAGGCTGAGATTCGTAGTCTGAGCGGTCGCCGTGGTGAACTGGAGCGTGCACTTAATGCGCACGAAGGCCAGAATCAGCAACAGCGTCAGCAGTACGAGCAGTCAAAAGACGCCATCGCGATGCTCAACAAACTTCAGCCGCGCGTAGGTTTGCTGTGCGATGAAACGTTGATCGATCGTGTGGAAGAAATTCGCGATGAAATGGAAGAGGCGCAGGATGCCGCCCGTTTCATTCAGCAACATGGTATTTCTCTCAGCAAGCTGGAACCGCTGGTTTCCGTTCTGCAAAGCGACCCGGAACAACACGAACAGCTGAAAGAAGATTATGCACAGGCTCAGCACGCCCAGCGTCTGGCGAAACAACAGGCGTTCGCCCTGACTGAAGTCGTTCAGCGCCGTGCTCACTTCAGTTATACCGACTCTGCCGGGATGTTGAATGAGAATGCTGATCTGAACGACCAGTTGCGTCAGCGCCTCGAACATGCCGAAGCCGAACGTACCCGTGCCCGTGAACAAATGCGTCAGCATCAGGCGCAATATGCGCAATACAGCCAGGTGCTGGCCTCGCTGAAAAGCTCGTTCGACGCCAAACGTGACATGCTTAAAGAACTGGGGCAGGAGTTGCAGGATATCGGCGTTCAGGCCGATCCGAATGCCGAAGCGCGTGCCAAAACGCGTCGCGATGAGCTGCACTCGGCGCTCAGCACTAACCGGGCGCGCTGCAACCAGCTTGAAAAACAGATCACCTTCTGCGAAGCCGAAATGGATAATCTGCAGAAGAAATTACGTAAGCTGGAACGTGATTATCATCAGAGCCGCGAGCAGGTTGTGTCCTCGAAAGCGGGCTGGTGTGCCGTCATGCGTCTGGTGAAAGATAACGGTGTTGAGCGTCGCTTACATCGCCGTGAGCTGGCCTATATGGACGGCGATGAGCTGCGTTCTATGTCGGATAAATCATTGGGTGCACTGCGTCTGGCGGTGTCTGATAACGAACATCTGCGTGATGTGCTTCGTCTTTCAGAAGATCCAAAACGTCCTGAGCGTAAAATCCAGTTCTACATCGCGGTGTATCAGCATCTGCGCGAACGTATCCGGCAGGATATCATTCGTACTGATGATCCGGTTGAAGCCATCGAACAGATGGAAATTGAACTTGGGCGTTTGACGGAAGAACTGACTGCCCGCGAACAACAACTGGCGATTAGCTCTAAGAGCGTGGCCAACATTATTCGCAAAACCATTCAGCGTGAGCAGAACCGTATTCGTCAGCTGAACCAGGGGCTGCAAGCCGTGGCATTTGGTCAGGTGAAGAGCGTGCGGCTGAACGTCAATGTGCGCGAGGCGCATGCCGGCTTGCTGGATGTGCTCTCCGAGCAACAGGAACAACATCAGGATCTGTTCAGCAGCAACCGTCTGACCTTCTCCGAAGCCCTGGCGAAGTTGTACCAGCGTCTGAACCCGCAAATCGACATGGGGCAACGTACGCCACAAACGATCGGTGAAGAGCTGCTCGACTACCGTAACTATCTCGAGATGGAAGTCGAGGTAAACCGCGGCTCTGACGGCTGGCTGCGTGCAGAGAGTGGCGCGCTGTCAACGGGTGAGGCGATCGGTACCGGTATGTCGATTCTGGTGATGGTCGTACAGAGCTGGGAAGACGAATCGAGCCGTATGCGCGGGAAAGATATTTCACCGTGCCGCCTGTTGTTCCTCGATGAAGCGGCGCGTCTGGATGCCAAATCTATCGCGACCCTTTTCGAGTTGTGCGATCGTCTGGAAATGCAGTTGATTATTGCCGCACCGGAAAACATCAGCCCTGAAAAGGGGACGACCTATAAGCTGGTGCGTAAAATGTTCGGTAACAATGAGCATGTTCACGTGGTGGGTTTACGTGGTTTTGCACCCGAAGTCCCTGCGCTGGCGAGCACGGAAGAAGACGTTTCCTGAGCATTTTTTAATATGAAAGTGTCTTGAACGTCTGAAAGCCCTGGCGAAGAATGCCGGGGCTTTTTACGTCTAATTATTCATTTTACTTATGCTTCCAGATAAAAAATATGTGGTTTCAAATAGCAAAAAAAACAATCGTCCTGCCTTGCCTGAAATATAGGCGAATGAATTAAAAACGCCGTAATGAAGGCTTTATTTCGGCTGACGGCTGGCATAGAGTCATCACGTCAGACGCGGACTCTATTTAATTGAGTTTCTACGCAAAAAAAGAATTCTCTTTATATACTTAATCTCAGTATCGCTGGATTATTTCGGGGATGAAATTGATAAATTTACCGGGAGGCAAGGGAAGATGTTGATGAATCAAAGGTCTCTCAAGTTTTTAGTCGCCAGCTGCTTGCTGGCCAGCGGGTTATCGCCATGGTTTGCTGCCTGGGCGGCAGTACCGACCATGCCAGTGCGAACTACCACGCTTTCCAGCGTACAGAGTATGAGCCAGCTACAGGCTGAACTGTTACCGCGAGGTATCCGTCCGCTGTATCTGTCTTCTCTGTCGTCACTGTATGCGGCAAACCACATGCAGCCCATGTGGAAGGACAGGGAAACCGTCCAGATTTTCCAGCAACAACTCGCAGAACTGGCTATTTCAGGTATACAGCCTCAATTTACCCAATGGGTAAGGTGGCTGACAGATCCGCAAATCACCGGGATGGCGCGTGACGTCGTATTGTCTGACGCTATGCTTGGGTATTTGCAGTTCACCAGCAGTGTTGAAGCGAAAGGTGACACCTGGCTGTACAGCAATGTCCCTTACAAAATGACCACACCACCGCTCACCGTCATCAATCAGTGGCAGCTGGCGGTGCGCAAGGATACAACGGCGCAGTATCTATCGACACTGACTCCGCAGCACCCTTACTACGCGAAAATGCACGAAGCGCTGAAAATCATGCTGGCGGATAATCGCCCATGGCCTGCCATGACCGGGGCATCAAGCTTGCGTCCTGACCAGATCAGTGACGACATTCCTGCCCTGCGTGAAATTCTCGACCGCACCGGCATGATGGTAGCGGCCCCGGAAGAGATCAAAGCACCTAAGCCGACGGACGAAACCATCGCGCCAAATGTGCCGGGCAGCGCAGCCAATGACGATCTTTCCGTTGATGAAACAGCTGACAAAGCACAGAACGCAACGCCTGCGGTAAGTCCTTCTGCAACGTCAGTGCAGGATGTCCTGCCTACCGTGCAGTCTGCCGAAAGCCCGGCGCCGGTCGCGCCTGTTGTGGTGTCCAATAACCAGTACACACCAGAACTGGTGGAGGCGGTCAAACGTTTCCAGAAATGGCAAGGGTTGGAAGCTGACGGCATCATTGGTGCCCGTACGCGCCAGTGGCTTAATGCATCCCCGCAGCTGCGCGCGACGTTGCTGGCGTTGAACATTCAGCGTCTGCGAATTCTGCCGGGCAATGTTAACACCGGCATTATGGTGAACATCCCCAACTACCAGTTGACTTACTATCTCAACGGCAACGAAGTGTTGTCTTCAAGAGTGATTGTCGGGCGTCCGAGCCGTAAAACGCCACTAATGAGCAGTGCGTTGAATAATGTGGTGGTGAACCCGCCATGGAACGTGCCGACCACGCTGGTGCGCGAAGATATTGTGCCGAAAGCCAGGAACAACCCGACGTATTTCCAGCAACACGGTTATCAGGTTCTGTCGGGCTGGAGCAATGATGCGGAAGTGATCGACCCGATGATGATTGACTGGGCCATGGTGTCACCGAGCCATTTCCCGTATCGCATTCGTCAGGCGCCGGGTGCCAGTAATTCGCTGGGCCGCTATAAGTTTAATATGCCAAGTTCGGATGCTATCTATCTGCATGACACGCCGAATCACAACCTGTTCAGCAAAGACATTCGCGCATTAAGTTCAGGCTGTGTGCGGGTAAATAAAGCGTCAGAACTGGCTAATATGCTGTTGCAGGATGCCGGCTGGAATGACACGCGGATCTCCTCGGCCCTGCAGGGCGGGAATACGACCTATGTGTCAATTCGCCATCACATACCCGTTAAACTGTTTTATCTGACAGCCTGGGTTGCTGAAGATGGTAAGCCGCAATTCCGCACAGATATTTACAATTATGATTCAACCGTGAGATCTGGTGCACAAATATTGCCTCAGGCAGAGAAATTATTGCAATAAATGCAGTAAAACTAATCTGATAACGGTCTGAGTAGTTGGCCATACAACGAGCGTGAGCCCCTGGCACGCTCGTTTTGCGTTTTAGGGTCCCTTGACTCGTTCTATTTAGGGCGTTAAGGTTCGAAACGGTGCTGGCATTGCACCTATTTTTGACACTCTTACCGGATAGTAAACTGTACATGAATGAAATCGACAAACATCGCCGTAAATGGCTGGCATTAGGCAGTGCCGCTATGGGGATTGCATTACTTCCGAGTCGTGCATTCGCCACTCTTTCCACTCCTCGTCCGCGTATTCTGGTCGTTAACAATCTAAATACCGGCGAAACCCTCAAAACTGAATTTTTTGATGGAAAGCGTTACAACAAGGATGAATTGGCCCGGTTAAATCATTTGTTCAGGGACTATCGCGCGGAAAAAGTGAAGTCCATTGATCCTGCTCTGTTCGATCATCTTTATCGTTTACAGGTCATGCTCGGTGGAACGAACAAGCCCGTTCAGCTGATTTCCGGTTACCGTTCGCTGGCCACCAACAACAGCATGCGCGAACCAGGAAGTGGGGTAGCGAAACATAGCTACCATACGCTTGGGCAGGCAATGGATTTCCACATCCAGGGCATTGAACTGAGTAATATCCGCAAAGCAGCATTAAAAATGCGGATGGGTGGTGTAGGATATTATCCACGAAGTAACTTTGTGCACATCGATACCGGCCCTGCCCGGACCTGGTGATGTGTGTCATTAGTGGCCTGCCCAAACGGACAGGCCATTTTGTGGAGCACTATGAAAACCCATCTCATTACTGTCACGGCGTTCAGCCAAAATTGCTCATTGATCTGGTGTACTAAAACCAATCAGGCCGCGCTTGTCGATCCGGGCGGTGAAGCAGCAAAAATTATTCGCGAAGTTTCCGCTCAGGGCGTTCTGGTCACTCAGATCCTGCTGACTCACGGACATCTTGATCACGTGGGCGCCGCTGCTGAACTGGCAGAACATTATCAGGTGCCAGTGATCGGCCCGCAAAAAGAAGATCAATTCCTGCTGGATGGGCTGCCCGCTCAGAGCCAGATGTTCGGACTGGAACACTGTGACCCGTTGACGCCAGACACCTGGCTGGAAGAAGGCGATACCGTCAGCGTTGGCGAAGAAGCGCTCTCCGTCCTGCATTGTCCGGGTCATACGCCGGGGCATATTGTCTTCATCAATGACAAAGCGCGTTTAGCCGTTTCCGGTGACGTGATTTTCAAAGGTGGCGTAGGCCGCAGTGATTTCCCGCGCGGCGATCATCAGGCGCTGATCAATTCCATCAAAACCAAATTATTGCCACTGGGCGATGATATTGTTTTCATCCCCGGTCACGGCCCGATGTCTGATTTTGGTTATGAGCGTAAAACCAATCCGTTCCTGCAGGATGAATTGCCGGTTTGGTGATTTTTCTGCCGCATTGGGAACAGCAAAAAGCCCGTCAGTCACCTGACGGGCTTTTTTAATGGAACAGCGCTGCTTATCTTTTAGATGACCGCGACAATGGCTTCACACAGAGGAGCCATGTTGTCCAGCGTAATACCAGCCACGTTAATACGGCCAGAATTCACCGCGTAAACGCCGAATTCATCACGCAGACGCAAAACCTGATCTTTGGTCAGGCCGCTGAAAGAGAACATGCCGTTCTGATTGATAATAAAACTAAAGTCCTGTTTAGCGCCTTTTTCCTGCAAGGTGGTGACGAACAACTGACGCATGCGGTGGATACGCTGGCGCATGTCGCTCAGTTCCTGCTCCCACAAGGTGCGCAGGGCAGGGTTACCCAATATGGTCGCCACAACGGCTGCGCCGTGTGCCGGTGGGTTAGAGTAGTTTGCACGGATAACGGATTTCACCTGACTGAAGGCGCGATCTGCAGTGTCGGCATCTGCGGCAACTAAAGTACATGCGCCCACTCGTTCGTTATACAGACCAAAGTTTTTGGAGTAGGAACTGGCAACCAGTAACTCTTTGTGTTTTTCCACGAACAGGCGCAGGCCACCCGCATCTTCTTCCAGACCTTTGGCAAAGCCCTGATAGGCGAAATCAAACAGCGGCAACCAGCCTTTACTGACGGAGAGTTCAGCCAGTTGCGCCCACTGCGCTGGCGTAGGATCGATACCGGTCGGGTTATGGCAGCAGCCGTGGAATAACACCACGTCACCGGCCTGGGCTTCGCTCAGGCTTTTCAGCATACCGTCGAAATCAAGGGTGTGATTCGGCGCGTCGTAATAATTGTATTCAGCGACTTCAAGACCGGCGGCATTAAACACGCCTTTATGGTTTGGCCAGCTCGGGTTACTGACCCACACGCGTTTAGCGCTGGTCTGCGTGGCAATGAAATCAGCAGCAATACGCAACGCGCCGGTGCCGCCTGGGGTCTGCGCGGTGCGGGCGCGTTTTTCCGCGATCACGGCACTGTCTTTTCCGAACAGCAATTCCTGCGTGCAGTGTGCGAAATCAGGCAACCCGTCGATGCTCAGATAGGTTTTAGTCGTTTCATTTTCCAACAGGAATTGTTCGGCTTTTTTCACGCTGGCCAGAACCGGCGTTTTACCGGTTTCATCTTTATAAACACCAATCCCAAGATTGATTTTATCAGAGCGGTCGTCAGCGCGGAAAAGATCGGAAAGACCCAGAATAGGATCGGCGGGTGCTGCTGTGATTTTTTCAAACATGTTGGAAATTTCCATTAGCCTGATAGTGCGAAAGAGGCTTTAAGGGTAACGCCAGAGAGGGTTATTTGCCAACCGTTTGCGGGAAAAAGTAAGCAGAGTTGTGAGGGCGAATCCGAGATTAAAATATTTTATGGCAAGCCGCGGGTAAAGAGGCTTTTCAGGAAGACATAAATGCAAAAGGCAGAGCCGAAGCTCTGCCTTGATATCCACTTTGATGCACCCGTAAGTGCATCGTTAAGCGATATTAGAACTGGTATTGCAAGCCAACACCCACAGTGTCGTCGGTGCTGCGACCGGCGGCTTTGGTGTAGCTGTTGTCGTCCAGCAGGTTGATTTTGTAGTCAACGTAGGTAGACATGTTTTTGTTGAAGTAGTAGTAAGTACCAACTTCTACGTATTTAACCAGGTCAGCATCGCCGCCGGTGTAAGTAGAGCCGTTGTCGGTGAAGCCGTTCAGCTGCTTGCCTTTAGACTGCAGGTAAGCGATTGATGGGCGCAGACCGAAGTCGAACTGGTACTGTGCAACCACTTCGAAGTTCTGAGTTTTGTTAGCAATTGCAGCCGGGTTGCCGTAATCGGTGGTGTTGCGTGATTCACCGTAGAAGGTTGCCAGGTACAGGTTGTTAGCGTCGTATTTCGCGCCGAATGCGTATGCGTCAGCTTTGTCGCCGTTACCGTCTGCTTTCTGAGTAGAGGTACGGTTAGAAGAGAAGTAAGCACCTGTCAGGCTAACACCGGAGTTGCCCAGTGCGTATGCTGCAGAAGTACCCCAGCCGTCGCCATTGGAATCAATTGGGCCACGGCTATCACGACCTTCGTCGTTTTTGCCCTGGTACTGTACAGCGAAGCTCAGGCCATCAACCAGACCGAAGAAGTTGCTGTTACGGTAAGTTGCCATACCATTACCACGACCAACCATAAAGTTGTCGTTGTTCTGGTACATAGTGTCATCACCAAAGATTGGCAATTGGTCGGTGTAGGACATTACGTCGTAGATTACGCCGTAGTTACGACCGTAGTCGAATGAACCTGCATCGCCAAATTTCAGACCTGCGAAGCCCAGACGAGTTTTGTTGCCTTCGTCACCAGCGCTTTCTGCATGGTTAGCCTGAACGTTGTATTCCCACTGGCCGTAACCGGTCAGTTGGTCAGTAATTTGGGTTTCGCCTTTGAAGCCGAAACGAACATAAGTCTGGTCGCCATCATCGCTGGCGTTATCAGAGAAGTTGTGGCGTGCGTCAACTTTACCGTACAAATCCAGTTTGTTGCCGTCTTTGTTATAGATCTCTGCTGCATTAGCTGCGCCAGCTACTAACAATGCTGGGATTACTACTGCAAGAATGTTGCGCTTCATCATTATTATTACCCTCATTGGTTTTATTCGGACACCTGCCACTGCCGTCAATAATTCTTTGGGGAACTATTCATGAAAGTTTGGTGTCTCCTGTGTCTGAACGCACTATTCCATCCGAGGTTCGCTTAATCTACAGCGAAAATGCTACTAAATTACTAAATATGTTTCAGCGGGAAAGAATGTATTACAAAATGTGTATTTTAGGGAACTTTGTGACGGGGATCTATTTTTAAAAATGACTAAGGCCAGCAATGCTGGCCTTAGTTTTGTAATTATTCTGTAAATTAAAAATAGTTTAATTTATTAGAAGGTTGCATTACGTGGTGTGCGCGGGAACGGAATCACGTCACGAACGTTCTGAACCCCGGTGACATAGGCCACTAAACGTTCAAAGCCTAAACCGAAGCCGGAATGAGGCACTGTGCCGTAACGGCGAAGATCGCGATACCACCAATAATCTTCAGTTTTGAGTCCCATTTCGACCATTCGTGCGTCCAATACGTCCAGACGTTCTTCACGCTGTGAACCGCCGATGATTTCGCCGATACCCGGTGCTAACACGTCCATTGCGGCAACTGTTTTGCCATCATCGTTCAGGCGCATGTAGAAGGACTTGATATCTTTCGGATAGTTTTTCACGACCACCGGAGCTTTGAAATGTTGCTCAGCAAGATAACGTTCATGCTCGGAAGAAAGATCGACACCCCATGAAACCGCGTTTTCGAATTTCTGGCCGCAATTCATTAAGATTTCTACTGCTTCGGTGTAATCCACCTGCGCGAAATCGGAGGTTACAAAACGCTCAAGGCGGGCAACCGCATCTTTGTCTACGCGCTCAGCGAAGAAGGCCATATCGTCTGAACGTTCGTTCAATACTGCCTGGAAAACATATTTGAGCATGTTTTCAGCCAGAGAGGCGATGTCGTCCAGCGTGGCAAATGCCACTTCCGGTTCGACCATCCAGAACTCAGCGAGGTGACGGCTGGTGTTGGAGTTTTCTGCACGGAACGTCGGGCCAAAGGTGTACACCTTGGAGAGTGCGCAAGCGTAAGCTTCGCCATTCAGCTGACCGGATACGGTCAGGAAGGATTCTTTACCAAAGAAGTCTTCGCTGAAGTCGATTTCGCCTTTGTCAGTGCGCGGCAGGTTTTGCAGATCCAGTGTAGATACGCGGAACATCTCACCCGCACCTTCGGTATCGGATGCGGTAATCAGCGGAGTCGACACCCAGAAGTAGCCGTTTTCATGATAGAAACGGTGAATCGCCTGAGACAGGGTGTTACGCACACGAGCCACTGCGCCAATCAGGTTGGTGCGCGGACGCAGGTGAGCCACCTCACGCAGATACTCGATGCTGTGACGTTTCGCTGCCATCGGATAGGTATCAGGGTCATCCACCCAGCCTACAACTTTAATCGCGGTCGCCTGCAGTTCGAAACTCTGGCCTTCGCCAGGGGAGGCCACCACGTTGCCGGTCACTTCAACAGAACAACCGGTCGTCAGGTGCAGAACATCGTCCTGATAATTGGGCAGAGAATTATTGACGACGGCCTGTAATGGATTAAAGCAGGAGCCGTCATAAACGGCGAGGAATGAGATACCAGCTTTAGAATCTCTCCGGGTACGTACCCAACCGCGTACGGTGACTTCACTGTCAACCGCAGCACGGCCTTGCAGTACGTCGACTACAGGCACAACGCTCATAGATTTCTCTCTTTCTTTATATACAGATGTTGATTAAGAAATAATGGACACCCTGTAAAAAGGGATTTTGCTATGTTACTTAGCCTTTCTCAGGACACAAGCAGAAATCATCGTCGCGGGATAAGAATTATCAGGCCGGGCCTGCGATAAACAGAAATTATGGATGGAATGAATGAAAGCCGAGCGAATTAAATATCATCTATATAAAGGAAAGAATGAAGGAGAGGAAAAAAGCAGCAAAACGCCGGATGTTTGCGATCCGGCGTTGGGGGGAGATCAGGAGGCTTTTTTGACCAGAGGCAGATCAAATGCTTTGCGCAGCGCTTTCACGAACGCTTTATCCTGACAAATGGTTTTACCTGGGCTGTCGGATAATTTCGCCACCGGTTTACCATTACATTGCACCAGCTTGATCACAATATTCAGCGGTTTCACACCGGGAATATTACAGGTCAGCCGCGTTCCTATTCCGAAGACCAGATTCACACGCTTGTGGAAATGGCGATATAAATGCAGCGCTTTATCCAGATCGAGATTATCGGAGAACACCAGCGTCTTGGTCATCGGATCAATATCAAGTGCATGATAATGCGCGATAGCCTTTTCACCCCATTCAAACGGATCCCCGGAATCATGACGAAGGCCCTGATAGGCGTTGGCAAATTTCGGCCCGAAATCCCGCAAAAAGGCATCCATCGTAATGCAGTCGGTGAGGGCGATGCCGAGTTGGTCAGGATATTCATCCAGCCAGGCCTGCAACGCAGCACGCTGGCTGTTGGCCAGCACCGGGCTTATCTGCTGATGCGCCTGGAACCATTCATGCGCCTGCGTACCGACCGGAGCCAGTTGCAATTTGTGGGCGACATCGTAATTGCTTGTGCCGACCAGGTAGGGGAATTCGTTTTTGAGGGTACTGACAATGGCTTCCTGCACCTCACCTGAAAAACGACGGCGTGTACCGAAATCCATCAGACGGAAAGCGGAAAGATCAACATCAGCGGCTTGTTCACTAAAGCTGGCCAGATTCATGCGCAGTTGTTCCACGGCCATCCCGGCGGTTATCTGCGGTGAACGATGACGATGCACCACTTCGCTGATCACGGCCAGCAGGGGCACTTCCCACATGATCACTTCGCGCCATGGCCCTTCGATGCGCACATGCAGATGCCCGTCTCGGTCAGAAACCGTGACATGTTGCGGATTATAGCGGAACGTTTTCAGCCAGCTGAGGTAGTCCTGCGTGAAGAACGGCAGTCCGGAGAGATAAGTAAACTCATCGTCTGTCAGCGCCAGTTCGCTCATCAACTGGATTTGCTGACGGATGTCGTCGGCGTATTCGCCCAGCAGTTCATCGCCACGGCATCGGAATTCAGCCACCACGTTGATATGATGATAGCGATGGAAAACCGCTTGCTGCATATGAAGCTTGTAGGCATCGGTATCTAACAGCGAAGTCAAAATCGGGGAGGCGTATGGAGTCATAGCGCTTTACAGCATCCTCGTCAGAAACTGAGTGTTTGAACACAAACAACCGTTCCGTAAAAAAACGTTCTGAATAAAACAGCAAAAGTCTGTGAAGTATACCGTAATATCCCGCTAAAGAACCCACATCACATCATAATTGTCCGCGATCGGTCGAGGCTTAAATGTGCTCACAGGCGGCCTGAAAGGCTGTTTACGCCATTCTTCGCAATAAATAAGGCACAAATTGATTACATTCTTGCGCGCAAATCCGGGTTCTTTCCCTTCACTTTGTGGAAAACTCTGTGTTTTGGTTGAAAGGTGCGCATACGAACTCACAACCTTGCAACAATCTGGGATTTCCTGATGCCTGTGTTAGAGTTTAGAGAGAAAGCTGAAGGTCGTTTCAGGTTCTGTGCAGCCGTGCGCTGATGACAGGAGCCTCCCTTCATCGCCATAAATTGTCATCATCCTTAACTATGAAAACGCTAAAAGGTTTTTTATGACTCAACTGCCGCAAGCCAAGTTTCGCCACGATTACCGTGCGCCGGACTTTACGATCACGGATATCGACCTTAATTTCGAACTTGATGCACAGAAGACGTTGGTGACCGCAGTCAGCCAGATCAAACGTCTTGGTGCCGAAGGCGCTTCCCTGGTGCTCAATGGTGAAGATCTGACGCTGATCAGCCTGAAAATTAACGGTCAGGACTGGCCGAAGTATCAGCTACAGGAAGGTGCGCTGGCGATCGACGGCCTGCCGGAAGCGTTTGAACTGACCATCGTCAACGAAATTCATCCGGCGAAAAACACCGCGCTGGAAGGGTTGTACCTGTCGGGTGAAGCACTGTGTACTCAGTGCGAAGCTGAAGGCTTCCGCCACATTACCTATTATCTTGACCGTCCGGATGTGCTGGCGCGTTTCTCGACCCGCATCGTGGCCGATAAAGCCCGTTATCCTTTCCTGCTGTCGAACGGTAACCGTATCGATCAGGGAGAACTGGAAGGCGGTAAACATTGGATCAAATGGCAGGATCCGTTCCCGAAACCTTGCTACCTGTTTGCGCTGGTGGCCGGTGATTTCGACGTTCTGCGTGACACCTTCAAAACCCGTTCAGGCCGTGATGTGGCGCTGGAATTGTTCGTCGACCGCGGCAATCTGGATCGTGCCGGCTGGGCGATGGAATCTTTGAAACAATCGATGAAATGGGACGAAACCCGTTTCAATCTGGAATACGACCTCGACATCTTCATGATTGTCGCCGTTGATTTCTTCAATATGGGCGCAATGGAAAACAAAGGCCTTAACGTCTTTAACTCCAAATATGTGCTGGCGAAAGCCGAAACCGCCACCGACAAAGATTATCTGGGTATCGAAGCGGTGATCGGCCACGAATACTTCCATAACTGGACCGGTAACCGCGTGACCTGTCGCGACTGGTTCCAGCTGAGCCTGAAAGAAGGCCTGACAGTTTTCCGTGATCAGGAATTCAGCTCAGATCTCGGTTCGCGCTCGGTCAACCGTATTGATAACGTCCGCGTTATGCGTGGCGCCCAGTTCTCGGAAGATGCCAGCCCGATGGCGCACCCGATCCGTCCCGATAAAGTCATTGAGATGAATAACTTCTACACCCTGACGGTGTATGAGAAAGGGTCTGAAGTCATACGTATGCTGCATACGCTGCTTGGCGAAGAGAAATTCCAGGCCGGCATTCAGCTCTATTTCGAACGCCATGACGGCAGCGCGGCGACCTGTGACGATTTCGTACAGGCCATGGAAGATGCCTCCAATGTGGATTTATCGCTTTTCCGCCGCTGGTACAGTCAGTCTGGTACGCCGGTGCTGACCGTTCGTGACGACTATGATGTGGAAAAACAGCAGTACACCCTGACCGTCAGCCAGAAAACGCCGCCGACGCCAGATCAGAGTGAAAAGCTGCCATTGCATATTCCTCTGGACATCGAATTGTACGATCCGCAGGGCAACGTGATTGCGCTGAAACAAAATGGTCAGACTGTCAGCAACGTGCTCAATGTCACTGAAGCTGAGCAGACGTTTGTGTTCGACGACGTCGAAGCGCCACCGGTGCCTTCTCTGTTACGTGAATTCTCCGCGCCAGTAAAACTTGATTACAAGTGGGGCGATCATCAGCTGACTTTCCTGATGAAACACGCACGCAACGATTTCGCCCGCTGGGATGCGGCGCAAAGCCTGCTGGCGATCTACATCAAACTGAACGTCGCGCGTCACCAGCAGAAACAACCGCTGTCGTTGCCGCTGCACGTTGCTGACGCATTCCGCGCAGTACTGCTGGATGAGAGCATCGATCCGGGACTGGCGGCGCAGATCCTTACGCTGCCGACGGATAACGAAATCGCAGAGTTGTTTGAGATTATCGATCCCGAAGCGATCAGCGCCGTGCATGAAGCCATTACCCGTTGTCTGGCAACCGAAATGGCCGATGAGTTCCTGGCGGTTTACAACGCTAACCGTCTGCCAGCCTACCGCGTGGTGCACGAGGATATCGGTAAACGTACCCTGCGTAACACCTGCCTGCGTTATCTGGCCTTCGCCGATATGACGCTGGCCGATCAGCTGGTGAAAACCCAGTTCGAACAGGCCGACAACATGACCGATTCACTGGCGGCGATGTCGGCCGCTGTGTCGGCTCAGTTGCCTTGCCGTGAAGCGCTGATGGCGGCGTACGATGAGCGCTGGCACCACGACGGCCTGGTGATGGATAAATGGTTTATCCTGCAAGCGACCAGCCCGTCTGCGGATGTTCTGCAAAAAGTGCGTTCACTGCTTAACCACCGTTCATTCAGCATGGGCAACCCGAACCGTGTGCGTTCTTTAGTCGGTGCCTTCGCGTCTGCAAACCCTTCAGCGTTCCACGCTGCCGACGGCAGCGGTTATCAGTTCCTTACCGAAATGCTGACCGATTTGAATACGCGTAACCCGCAGGTGGCGGCACGCATGATTGAACCGCTGATCCGCCTGAAACGTTATGACGCAGGCCGTCAGGCGCAAATGCGCAAGGCGCTGGAACAGCTGAAAGGACTGGAAAACCTGTCCGGTGATTTGTTCGAGAAAATTACCAAAGCGTTAGATGCGTAATCACCGTTAACGGTAAATAGCGGGAATGCAAAAGGGCGATGGAAACATCGCCCTTTTTTCATTGTGAATTCACAGAATGCCAGGATCAGTGTTGTGCGCGTTTTGCCTGCGGCGTAACGGTTTGCTGAGATTGCGGCGTCAGTACGCGTTCCAGCACTTCGGCTTCCAGTTCAGCCAGTTTCGCCGAGCCTTTACGGCGCGGGCGTGGCAAATCCACCGTCAAATCCAGACCGATCTGCCCCTGATCGATCAGGATCACCCGGTCGGCGACAGTCACCGCTTCACTGACATCATGCGTCACCAGCAGCACGGTGAAATCATGTTGCTGCCACAGTCGTTCGATCAGACTTTGCATTTCGATGCGCGTCAGGGCATCCAGCGCGCCCAGCGGTTCGTCGAGCAACAGCAGGCGTGGGCGATGGATCAATGCACGCGCCAGCGCCACCCGCTGTTTTTGTCCACCCGACAGCGCCGAGGGCCATTCGTCAGCGCGATCGGCCAGCCCGACTTCTTCCAGCGCCGCCAGCGCTGCATCGCGCCATTTGCCTTTTAAGCCTAAGCCAACGTTATCAATCACCCGCTTCCACGGCAGCAGGCGGTCGTCCTGAAACATCAGACGGGTGTCGTCACGCACCTGACTGAGCGGGGCGCTGGCGCTGAGCAGTTCGCCCTGCGTGGTTTTTTCCAGTCCGGCCAGAAGACGCAACAGCGTACTTTTTCCGCAACCGCTGCGGCCCACCACCGCCACAAACTGGCCGGGAGGAATACGCAGGTTGATGTCATTGAGCACGGTGCGGGTGCCGTATTTTTTGGTGATGCCAGACAACGTGACCGGCGTGCCTTGCGGTATGCGTGCAGGTGCGCTCATGCGGCGTCTCCTTGTTTTTTCTGATAAGCGGGGTGCCAGCGCAACCAGACACTTTCCAGCTGACGGGCCAGAATATCGGCGAGTTTGCCGAGGATGGCATAAAGTACGATGGCGACGACCACAACGTCAGTTTGCAAAAATTCGCGCGCGTTCATTGCCAGATAACCGATGCCTGAGTTAGCAGAAATGGTTTCGGCGACAATCAGCGTCAGCCACATGAAACCCAGTGCAAAGCGCACACCGACCATAATGGACGGCAGTGCGCCCGGTAAAACCACCTGAATAAACAGCGGAAAACCGGACAACCCATAGCTGCGGGACATCTCCAGTAAACCACGGTCAATATTGCGGATGCCGTGATAGGTATTGAGATAGATCGGGAACAGCGTACCCAGTGCCACCAGGAAAATTTTGGCTGTTTCGTCGATGCCGAACCATAAAATCACCAGCGGGATCAGCGCCAGATGGGGAATGTTGCGCAGCATTTGCAGTGAACTGTCGAGCAGACGCTCGCCCCAGCGGGAGAGTCCGGTAACAAAGCCGAGCAGTAAACCCAGGCTGCCGCCAATGGCGAAACCGGTCAGCGCGCGAAACGTACTGATCTTCAGGTTTTGCCAAAGATCGCCGCTTTTCGCTAAGGTCCAGAAGGCTTCGACCACGGCGCTGGGCGCAGGAAGGATGCGGTTGGATAACCAGCCCGCCTCGACCGCCACCTGCCAGCCCCCGATCAGCACCACCGGCACAATCCACGGCAAAATACGGTGCAGCCAGCGTTGTGATGCGTTCATGTCCGTTCTCCTTAATGCTGACGGGTGACGCTTTTATTGGCAAAGTCGTGAGCGACCAGTTCACCACGCGGCAAAATGGCTTTCTTCACCACGCTCTCGTCTTCCGGTTTCGCCAGATCCAGATGCGGGAACAGCAGTTCGCTGACGCGGTACGCTTCCTCCAGATGCGGATAGCCGGAGAAAATAAAGGTGTCGATGCCCAGATCAGCATATTCCTGCATCCGCGCCGCAACGGTTGGACCGTCACCCACCAGCGCAGTGCCTGCACCGGTACGCACCAGGCCAATACCGGCCCAAAGATTCGGGTAAATTTCCAGTTTATTGCGATCGCCGCCGTGCAAAGCCGCCATGCGGTGCTGGCCGACGGAGTCGGTTTTGGCAAACGCAGCCTGTGCGCGTTGAATGGTTTCATCATCAACGTTTGCGATCAGCTTGTCGGCGGCGCGCCACGCTTCCTCATTGGTTTCGCGCACAATCACATGCAGACGAATGCCGAAACGCACCGTGCGGCCTTTTGCGGCGGCCTTTGCGCGCACCTGCTCGATTTTCTCTTTCACTAACGCCGGCGGCTCGCCCCAGGTCAGGTACAGTTCCACCTGTTCTGCGGCCAGATCCTGCGCTTCGTCAGAAGAACCGCCGAAGTATAACGGCGGGCGAGGGTACTGAACCGGCGGGTGCATCAGGCTCGCGCCTTTCACCTGAATATGTTTGCCTTCGTAATCCACCGTTTCGCCTTCCAGCACACGACGCCAGATGCGGGTGAATTCTGCCGAGGCTTCATAACGTTCTTTGTGATTGAGGTGCAGCCCCTCGGCAGCCAGCTCGGCCGGATCGCCTCCGGTAACCAGATTAAACAGTGCCCGGCCGCCGGAAAGCCGGTCAAGCGTCGCCGCCTGACGGGCGGCCAGTGTCGGGGAAATAATGCCGGGACGCAGCGCCACCAGGAATTTCAGGCGTTGCGTGACAGAAATCAGTGAAGCAGCCACTAACCATGAGTCTTCGCAGGAACGGCCGGTCGGCAGTAATACGCCGCCGAAACCGAGGCGGTCAGCCGCTTGCGCAATTTGTTGCAAATAACCGTGATCAACGACGCGTGCACCTTCTTCCGTGCCTAAATAGCGACCGTCACCGTGGGTAGGTAAAAACCAGAATACGTTGAGACTCATAGGGTTACTCCTCTCTCGTTTGTTTCCGCTCGTGATGGCGGTTAAGTCGTCAGATAATTAATTAGCCTGAGCTGTTGGTTTCCAGATGCGGTCTTTGATCTCGACCTGCTTAGGCAAAATGTGATTCTCATAGAACAGATCGGCGGTTTGCTGCTGGCGCTTTTCTGTTTCAGCGCTGACCGGCGTAATCGGCAGATCCGGCAGATGATCCAGATATGACGCAACCACTTTTTCGGGCAGTCCCATCGACTGGGAAAGCAGTTTGATACTTTGCTCACGATCGGTTTTGGTCAGCGCATTCGCCTGCGTTAACACCGTCAGAACCTGTTGAATAAACTGCGGATTGGCTTCGGTATATTTCTTTGGGGCCAGATAGAACGAACCGGTCTGATGCAATGAGGAACCATCGGTCAGCACCCGGACATTTCCCTGTACCTGTGCGGCGGAATAATAGGGATCCCAGATGGCCCAGGCATCCACGTCATGTTGCTGGAAGGCAGCGCGGGCATCGGCTGGCGTCAGGTATACCGGCTGAATATCACTGAGTTTTAGCCCGGCCTGTTGCAGGGCGCGGATCAGCAAATTATGCGAGCTGGAGCCTTTCTGAAACGCTACTTTGTGACCTTTCAGATCGGCGACGCTTTTGATCGGGCTGTTTTCATCAACCAGAATAACTTCGGCTTTCGGCTTCGGCGGTTCCGAACCGATATAGAGCAAATCGGCGCCCGCCGCCTGAGCGAACAACGGGGGTAAATCACCGGTGCCGCCTAAATCGATACTGCCGACGTTAAGGGCTTCCAGAATTTGCGGCCCGGCCGGGAACTCAATCCAGGTGATTTTGGTATTCGGAAAACGTGTTTCCAGTAATTTGTGCGATTTTGCCAGCACCAGACCAACCGAGCCTTTCTGATAGGCGATGCGAAGTTGCTCCGGCGCCTTTTCGTCAGCCACCGCGTGACCGCTGAGGAGCAGGCTGGTGAGCAAGCTGGCGACCACCGGCAGACGGCGAAGAGACGATAAAGAGAACGAAAATGACGCAGTCATGGCGAATTCCTTTTTGTCAGACGCGCAGAACTTGCGCTGAAAGAGAGGCTGCGGGCGTGGCAACCGGACGGCGGCGGCTGAGTGCCAGATAGAAGTTTTCCAGCGATTCGTTAAGACGCTCCGCCAGTGCCGGGTCCAGCGTGGCCGGGAACGTTTGATAATCAGTGATCAGGCTGTCATCGGCGAAAACACCTTGCAGAACTTCCTGCGCTTTCAGCGAAGCGAGCACCGGTTTGAGTGCGTAATCCACCGCCAGCATGTGGCCGATGGAACCCGCCGTGGCCAGGGGCAGAACGACTTTGTGATCCAGTGCGCGTTCCGGCAGCAGATCCAGCAGCGTTTTTAACGCACCTGAAAACGACGCTTTATAGACCGGCGTCGCGACAATCAAACCATCCGCACTAGCCAGCTCGGCAATCAGTTGTTTCAGCTGCGGGCTGGAGAAATTTGCAAACAGCAGGTCATCGGCGGAAAAATCCTGAAGATTGTAGGTGAAGACCTCCACGCCACGGCTCGCCAGCCACTGGTGACTCAGCGCCAGCAGGGAAGAAGAGCGGGAGGGTTGTCGCGGGCTGCCTGCCAGAGTTATAACGCGCATCTCTATTCCTTATAACAAATAGTTATAGAACCATTGTTTTCATTAACAAAGTGAAATTAACGTAACAGGCAGAGGCGGCGGAGCGGAAATCTCAATTTTGGCTATCAATAGTCGCAAAACGGATAAAGCGCCCTCAGCGGGAGGGGCACCCTTGGGCAGGAACGGAGGAAAACGTGAATCAGAAGTAAATAAAAAGTAATCGTTTGCGCGCGTGGGCATTTATTACTGCAATTGGCCGGTTATCGTTTCCAATTGACCGGCGGTTAGTCGATAATACTGCCCCGTCTAGCCACCGGGAATCCAGGAGTCTCCATGTATTATCCTCTTGTCAGGAAAGCACTGTTTCAGCTCAATCCAGAGCGCGCCCACGAGTTAACCTTTCGTCAGCTGAGCCGTATTTCCGGCACACCCCTTGAATTTTTGATCCGCCAGTCAGTACCGACGAAACCGGTGAACTGTATGGGGCTGTCTTTTAAAAACCCGCTAGGGCTGGCCGCCGGTCTTGATAAAGACGGCGAATGTATTGATGCGTTTGGTGCCATGGGCTTTGGATTTATTGAGGTCGGAACCGTGACTCCGCGTGCGCAGGACGGAAATGATAAACCGCGTTTATTCCGTATAGTGGAAGCGGAAGGCCTGATTAACCGCATGGGCTTTAATAACCACGGTGTTGATAATCTGGTCAATAACGTCAAAAAATCCCATTTTGGCGGCATCATCGGCATTAATATCGGTAAGAATAAAGATACACCTGTCGAGCAGGGCAAAGACGATTATCTGACCTGTATGGAGAAGGTATATCCGTATGCGGGCTATATCGCCGTGAATATTTCATCCCCCAACACACCGGGATTACGTTCGCTGCAATACGGCGAAGCGCTGGATGATTTACTGGCAGCGATCAAGAATAAACAGCTCGAACTCCAACAGCGTCATCAGAAATATGTTCCTGTTGCCGTGAAGATCGCGCCCGATCTTTCTCAGGAAGAATTGATCCAAATAGCTGACAGTCTGGTGCGTCATAATATGGATGGCGTAATTGCGACTAACACCACGCTCGATCGTAAACTCGTTCAGGGGCTTAATTATTGTGAGCAGGTCGGTGGCCTCAGCGGGCGTCCGGTGCAGCTTCGCAGTACAGAAATCATTCGCATGTTGTCGAATGAATTACAAGGCCGTCTGCCTATTATTGGCGTGGGCGGGATTGATTCATTAACCGCGGCGCGTGAAAAGATGGCTGCCGGGTCATCCTTAATTCAAATCTATTCCGGATTTATCTTCAAAGGCCCTGGTCTGATCAAAGATATTGTTACCCACATCTAATATTTTTCTTCCTCATGACGAGTCAGGGGTTTATTTATTAACCCGGCTCGTCTATATTTTGTCCACTGAGTTTAATTCAGGCTCAGGATTTGTCTGATTTCTTTTCATTATAAAAAAATCTATTCTTATCGGGATAGCAGGTAATGAAGTCAGATTGCGGGCATTGAGGGTGAACAGGATGACGAAATGAAAATCAAACCAGATGATAATTGGCGTTGGTATTTTGATGCTGAACATGACCGACTGATGTTGGATCTCGCCAATGGCATGATTTTCCGTTCCCGTTTTCCGGCTAAAATGCTCACGCCTGATGCTTTTGGCGAAATGACTTTTTGCGTCGATGATGCGGCGCTGTATTTCGATTTCGAAGAACAATGTAAACAGATTAAACTCGGGGCAGAGCAGCGCGCCGAATTAGTATTAAATGCTCTGGTCGCTTTTCGTTTTTTAAAGCCGCTGATGCCCAAGAGCTGGCATTTCAGTCAGCAGGTTCGTCCGTTCCAGCCGGGTAACGGCCAGCTTGCACAAGTGCAGGTGATGGAAAGCGGCGAACAGGCCACGCTGCTGATTGTTGAATCAGGCGATAATGCGAGCTTGTGCTTACTGGCGCAGGAAAGGCTGACAGTGGCAGGGCGCGGCATGGTGCTGGGGGATGCGATTAAAATCATGCATGACCGGCTGATGCCCGCAACGATCAGAACCAGCAGCCGCGATGTGTATGACCAGGCGGTGTAATCGCTTTATCAGCGACGCTCTGATAAAACCGCCTGTTCTTTCCGATCCGATCTCAAATTTCCTAACTCAAACAGTTCTAGCTGAGCACGATATCCGAGGCCGGAATACAACTGCACGCCAGAATCGTCCCGTCTTTACCTACCGCACTTTCTTTCAGCGGTGACACCTGCCCGTCTTTCAACGTCATTTTACAGGCTCCGCAAATTCCCGCCCTGCATGAATAAGGGATGCGTAACCCCTGTAACTCCAGCTGTTCGAGTAAAATCTGCTGATTGTTGCCGGTAAATTCGGTGCCCTGATAATTAATGGTCAGAGTCTGTGCGCTGTTTTTAGGCGCTTCAACACTTTCAATCACTTGACCCGCGCCGTAAGGGCGGGGCGGTTTAGTCGTCAGGATCTCCACGCTGTCGCCGGCGCGGATCACGCCGGAATTGCGGGCAATCATGTTCTGACCGAAATCCACATCGCCGTCGCTGGCCGTACGGTAGCTTTGCAGGGTTTTCAGCGGCTCCCCGCCCGGATGTTTACGCCCTCGCTCAATACTGACGGTAGTGAAAATACAGCGGCTGCAAGGTTTCACCAGATCGAAGATCACTTCGCCGATACGGATCGTCTGCCACGTGTCCTCGGCGTAAGCTTCTGCGCCGCTCACAACGATATTAGGGCGAAACTGCTCCGTTCTGACGCCACCCGGACAGCGACGTTGTAAATCCTGCATCGAAGCTTCATTGATCAGTAAATACGGGAATCCGTCGGCAAACGAAAGCGGCACTTCAGGATGTTTTTTGACCCGGCGGGTCGGTTCGTCACCTACCCAGCGCAACTGAACGTCACGCTTTAAATAACCACTCAACCAGCGATTTACCGGTTCTGGTGCGATGAGTGAGGTAAACTGATTGCCCCAGACTTCTGTCGGCTGATTCTGGCCGTTGAATTCACTGAATTTGACGCTGATGCTCTCGCCTTCCGGCGGGACAATCATCAGGCCATCCGGTAACAGAACCGGGGTGAACAACACCAGACTCGGATACTGACGGGCGGTAATAAACATGCCCTGAGGGTCGGTCAGCATAAACTGGCGATCAAACGCCAGACCCGTTGCGGTGACCAGCGAATGAGACACTTGCAGGCCACGCATGGATTTTATCGGGTGAACAAATAAACGTGAAAGAATGGGCACTTAACATCGCCTCTCTGATTTTCGATCTTAAAAGAGAACCAGAGACTTTATGACAAGCGCCCGGGATTAGCTATAATGCGCAACAATTTTATTTTTGGTGATATGTCGATATGAACTCTTTGTTTGCCAGCACGGCGCGTGGACTGGAAGAACTGTTAAAAAGCGAACTGGAAACGCTGGGTGCGCAAGCCTGCAAAGTTGTGCAGGGAGGGGTGCATTTTGAAGGTGACGATCGCCTGATGTATAAAAGCTTGCTGTGGAGCCGCCTGGCTTCGCGCATCCTGCTGCCTCTGAACGAATTTAAAGTCCACAGTGACTTAGATCTTTATCTTGGCGTGATGGCCATCGACTGGCCTGAAATTTTCAGCGTTGATAAAACCTTCGCGGTGCATTTCAGCGGCCTGAACGACGAAATCCGCAACAGTCAGTACGGTGCGCTGAAAGTGAAAGACGCCATCGTTGACAGCTTTACCCGCAAAATGGATGAACGTCCGAATGTGGCGAAGCAGTTGCCCGACATCCGCGTTAACGTATTTCTGCAACGTGATACCGCCAGCGTCGCGCTGGATCTGAGCGGCGAAGGCCTGCATCAGCGTGGCTACCGTGACCTTGCCGGTCAGGCACCGCTGAAAGAAAATCTGGCTGCCGCTATCGTGATGCGCTCCGGCTGGCAGTCGGGCACGCCGATGCTGGATCCGATGTGTGGTTCAGGCACCTTGCTGATTGAAGCCGCAATGATCGCCGCCGATCGTGCACCGGGTCTGCACCGTCCACACTGGGGTTTCACCGGGTGGAACAAATTCGATACCGAGCTGTGGCGTGAACTGACAACGGAAGCGCAGGTTCGTACCCGCCGCGCCGTGCAGGAAACGTCCTCTCGTTTCTTCGGTTCTGATATCGACCGCCGTGTGATCGAGATGGCGCGCTCCAACGCCCGTCGCGCCGGTGTGTCAGAAATTATCAGCTTCGAAGCGGCTGAAGTGGGCAAACTGGTTAATCCGTTGCCTGAAGGCCCGACCGGTACTGTCATCAGTAACCCGCCATACGGCGAGCGTCTGGAAAGTGAACCGGCGCTGATTGCCTTGCATAATCAGCTGGGCCGCATCATGAAGATGCAGTTTGGCGGCTGGCAGTTGTCCCTGTTCAGCGCATCGCCTGAGCTGCTGAGCTGTGTGCAGTTGCGCGCCGATCGCCAGTTCAAAGCGAAGAACGGCCCGCTGGAATGCGTGCAGAAAAACTATCAGTTGTCGGAAAACCCAACCGGTGCTGCAGGCGTGCAGATGGCAGAAGACTATGCCAACCGTCTGCGTAAGAACGTCAAAAAGCTGGAAAAATGGGCCAAACAGCAGGGGATCGAATGCTATCGCCTGTATGACGCTGATTTGCCGGATTACAACGTGGCGGTTGACCGCTACGGCAGTAAAGTCGTGGTGCAGGAATACGCGCCACCAAAAACCGTGGATGCGCAAAAAGCCCGTCAGCGTCTGTTTGACGTGATCAACGCTACGCTCGCGGTGCTGGATGTCTCCTCCAGCCAGCTGGTGTTGAAAACCCGTGAACGTCAGAAGGGCACTAACCAGTATGAGAAACTCGCGCAAAAAGGTGAGTTCCAGCTGGTAGAAGAATTTAACGCTAAGCTGTGGGTGAACCTGACCGATTATCTCGACACAGGTCTGTTCCTCGATCACCGTATCGCGCGCAAAATGCTGGGCGAAATGAGTAACGGTAAAGACTTCCTGAACCTGTTTGCTTATACCGGAACGGCGAGTGTTCATGCAGGTCTGGGCGGCGCACGCAGTACGACTACCGTAGATATGTCCCGAACCTATCTGGAGTGGGCCGAGAAAAACCTGCGCGTTAACGGCCTGACCGGTCGTCAGCATCGTCTGATTCAGGCGGATTGCCTGTCCTATCTCGGCATGTGCGACGAACAGTTCGATGTGATCTTTATCGATCCGCCGACATTCTCAAACTCCAAACGTATGGCTGAAAGTTTCGACGTGCAGCGCGATCACCTTTCATTAATGAAAGATTTGAAGCGTATCCTGCGTCGCAACGGTACCATCATGTTCTCCAACAACAAGCGCGGCTTCCAGATGGATCTCGACGGACTGAGCAAACTGGGTCTGAGCGCGAAAGAAATCACCAGCCAAACCCTGTCACAGGATTTCGCCCGTAATCGTCAAATTCATAACTGCTGGCTGCTTTCTCACGCTGGCGAGGAAAAATAAAGTTTATGTCGTTAATTAGTATGTCAGGTGCCTGGCTGTCATTCAGTGACTCGCCGCTGTTGGATAACACCGAATTGCACATCGAGCCGAACGAGCGCGTGTGTCTGGTTGGACGTAACGGCGCCGGTAAATCGACGCTGATGAAAATTCTCAACCGTGAAGTGCCGCTGGATGACGGGCGCATCGTGTACGAGCAGGATTTGATTGTGGCGCGTCTGCAACAGGATCCACCGCGTAACGTTGCCGGTACCGTATTTGACTTCGTCTCTGAAGGCGTCTTCGAGCAGGCTGAACATCTGAAGGCGTATCACGCTATTTCGCATCTGGTCGAAACCGATCCGAGCGAAAAGAACCTGAACAAACTGGCGCAAGTGATGGAGATCCTCGATCACCAGGGCCTGTGGCAGCTCGACAGCCGCATCAACGAAGTGCTCTTGAAACTGGGTCTGGATGCCGACACCGAACTGAAAGCGCTGTCTGGCGGCTGGCTGCGTAAAGCCGCGCTGGGACGTGCGCTGGTCAGCGCTCCCCAGATTTTGTTGCTCGATGAACCGACCAACCACCTGGATATCGAAAGTATCGCGTGGCTGGAAGAGTTCCTGAAAGAATTCCAGGGCAGCATAATCTTCATTTCCCATGACCGTTCTTTCATTCGCAATATGGCGACCCGCATTGTCGATCTCGACCGCGGCAAACTGGTTTCCTACCCGGGTAACTACGAAGCTTATCTGCTGGCGAAAGAAGAAGCGCTGCGCGTTGAAGAGCTGCAAAATGCCGAGTTCGATAAAAAACTGGCGCAGGAAGAAGTGTGGATCCGCCAAGGTATCAAAGCCCGACGTACCCGTAACGAAGGCCGCGTACGCGCCCTGAAAGCCCTGCGTAAAGAGCGCTCCGACCGCCGTGAAGTGATGGGCACCGCCAAAATGCAGGTGGTTGAAGCCGCAAGCTCCGGCAAGATCGTCTTTGAAATGGAAGACGTTAACTACAGCGTGGCCGGTAAACAACTGGTCAGCAACTTCTCGGCTCAGGTGATGCGCGGCGATAAAATTGCGCTGATCGGTCCGAACGGCTGTGGCAAAACGACGCTGCTGAAACTGATGTTAAGCCAGATTAAGGCTGACAGTGGCCGTGTTCACTGCGGTACTAAGCTGGAAGTCGCATATTTCGATCAGCACCGTGCCGAGCTGGATCCTGAACGTACCGTGATGGATAACCTCGCGGAAGGTAAGCAGGAAGTGATGGTCAATGGCCGTTCACGCCATGTTCTGGGCTACCTGCAGGACTTCCTGTTCCATCCAAAACGTGCAATGACCCCGGTGAAAGCACTCTCGGGCGGCGAACGTAACCGTCTGCTGCTGGCAAAATTGTTCCTGCGCCCAAGCAACCTGTTGATTCTCGATGAACCAACCAATGACCTGGATGTGGAAACTCTCGAGCTGCTGGAAGAGATGATCGATTCCTATCAGGGCACCGTAATGCTGGTGAGCCATGACCGTGAATTTGTTGATAACTCGGCCACTGAATGCTGGATTTACGAAGGCAACGGCGTGATCAACAGCTATGTCGGCGGTTACCATGACGCGCAGCATCAACGCCGTCATCAGAAGCCAATCCGTCAGGTTGCGGCAGCTGAAAACAAAGCACCTGCGCAGCCGAAAGCAGAACAGGCCAAACGCACGGCGAACAAGCTCAGCTATAATCAACAACGTGAGCTTGAACAATTGCCACTGCAAATCAGCACACTGGAAGAAAAAATTGAAGCACTGCAACAGCAGATGAGCGATGCGAACTTCTTCACACTTCCTCATGAAGAAACTCAGCAAGTGCTTGCGGCTTTCGCTGCTGCAGAGCAGGAGTTAGAGCAGGCGTTCGAACGTTGGGAAGCGCTGGAAGCGCAGAAAAACGGCTAACACTGCACGCTTATCGGCAACCGGCTATAGGGAATACCGGTTGCCGATATCTTTGGCCTTTCCGCTATTGAGGAGTCGCTTGTGTGTTCTGATGCCCATGGTCCGCACATCTTATGCCCCCAATGCGACATGCTGGTGGCAATACCTGGTTTGAATATCGGGCAAAAGGCCGTTTGTCCTCGTTGCCATACGACGCTGACAACCCGCTGGAATGAGCCTCGCAGACGTCCTGTCGGTTACGCAATCAGCGCGTTATTTATGCTGTTGCTCGCCAACCTTTTCCCCTTTGTGAATATGAACGTTGCCGGACTGAGCAGCGAAGTTACGCTGGTGCAAATCCCGCAGGTGCTGGTGTCAGAAGATTACGCCAGTATGGCGTCACTGTTTATGATCGTGGTGCAACTGCTCCCGGCCATCTGCATGGTGTCTATCATTATTCTCTATCAGGGCATAAACATCCCCGTTCACTGGAAAGTGAGTATCGCGCGTACCCTGTTCAGGCTGAAAAGCTGGTGCATGGTGGAGATATTTCTCGCCGGTGTTCTGGTCAGCTTCGTTAAGCTGATGGCCTACGGCGACGTTGGCGTCGGGACCAGTTTCATCCCCTATGTTCTGTTCTGTTTACTGCAACTACGCGCGTTCCAGTGCACTGACCGCTTCTGGTTATGGCAGCATATCGAGCCTGCTCCGGCGGTTGAACACCCTGTTCGCGTGGGCGAAAGCGGCCTGCGACAGGGGCTGCGTTCATGTCACTGCTGTATGGCGATTTTGCCCGTTGATCAAAAAGAGTGCGGCCGCTGCAAGAGCCATGGCCATGCACGGCGTAAAAACAGCCTGCAATGGACGATGGCGCTTTTGGTCACCTCGGTTCTGCTTTATCTTCCGGCCAATCTGTTGCCGATCATGATCACTCAGGTGCTGGGAACCCCGATGCCTTCGACGATCATGGCTGGTGTGGTGCTGCTGTGGAGTGATGGTTCTTATCCGGTGGCGATGGTGATTTTTATCGCCAGTATTATGGTGCCGACGTTAAAAATGATCGCGATTGCCTGGCTGTGCTGGGATGCGAACAGTAATAAAGAAATTGACCGTGAAAGGTTGCATGTGATTTACGAACTTGTTGAATTTGTTGGCCGCTGGTCGATGATTGACGTGTTTGTGATTGCGGTACTTTCTGCACTGGTAAGAATGGGGCAGCTCATGAGTATTTATCCGGACATCGGCGCGCTGCTGTTTGCTGGCGTCGTCATCCTCACTATGTTCGCTGCAATGACGTTTGACCCAAGGCTCATTTGGGATCGTGCCGGAATGAAGTCTACAAAGGAGCCACAAGATGGCAGGAAATAACATGGCAGAGCATGACGGAACTGCCAAAGTAGAAAAGATTAAACGTTGGTCACCGGTGTGGATTGTCCCGATCGTTACTGCGCTGATCGGGGCATGGATCCTGTTTTATCATTACAGCCACCAGGGACCGGAAGTGACGCTCATCACCGCGACGGCCGAAGGCATTGAGGGCGGGAAAACCACCATCAAAAGCCGTAACGTGGACGTCGGCAAAGTGGAATCAGTCACCCTGAGCGATGACCTTCAGCAGGTGATTATCAAGGCGCGTCTTAACACCGGCATGGAAAAAATGCTGCACGATGACTCCGTCTTCTGGGTGGTGAAACCGCAAATCGGCCGTGAAGGCGTTTCTGGTTTGGGGACACTGTTATCCGGGGCTTATATTCAGCTTCAGCCGGGAAATAAAGGCGGCGAGAAAACGGAGTATAAACTCGATGACTCCCCGCCACTGGCGTCACCGGATGCCAAAGGGATCCGTGTCGTCCTGGAAAGTGAACGCTCCGGTCAGCTAAGTCCGGGTGACCCGGTGCTGTTCCGTGGATTCCAGGTCGGTACAGTGGAAACCAGCCACTTCGATCCTAAAGCCCGCAATATCAAATATCAGCTGTTCATTCGTGCGCCCTACGACACGCTGGTATCCGACAATGTCCGCTTCTGGAAAGACAGCGGCGTGAATTTTGATATGTCAGCTGCCGGAATGCGTGTGGAAATGGGCTCTCTGACCACGCTGTTCAGCGGTGGCGTGAGTTTCGATATTCCTAATGGCTGGACGCAGGGGCAGGCGGCTAAAAACGGCGATAACTATCAGCTGTTTGACGACCAGAAAAGTATTCAGGAATCGCTGTATACCCGTCACATGGATTATGTGATGTTCTTCTCTGACTCCGTTCGTGGTCTGCAACCTGGCGCGCCGGTCGAATTCCGTGGCATACGTCTGGGGACAGTAGCAGAAGTTCCTTATCCGATGAATGTGCTGAATCAGCAGATGTCCGACGATTATCGTATTCCGGTACTGATCCGCATTGAACCCGATCGCTTTGTTCAACTGCTCGGCAGTAACTTCAATATTGAAGATCACATTCGTGATGGCATTGCTCATGGTCTTCGTGCGTCGATGAAATCCGCTAACCTGCTGACGGGCTCGATGTACATCGATCTTGATTTCTATCCTAATGAGAAACCGTGGAAAGGGCCGCTGGAACTGGCCGGGCACAAACTGCTGCCAACGGTGAGCGGTGGGTTCGCGCAGATCCAGCAGAAACTCATTGCCACACTGGATAAAATCAACAATCTGCCTATCGAACCGATGATGCGTGAAGCCACCAGCACGCTGGCGGAAAGTCAGAAAACGATGCGGGCAACGCAGAAAACGATCGAATCTCTTAATGCGATCGTTGGCAGCAAAGAGATGAAGAATCTGCCGAAAGACATGCAGCAGACGCTAATCCAGCTGAACCGCAGTCTGAAAGGATTCCAGCCTGGTTCTCCGGCGTACGGCAATCTGGTAGGCGATATGCAAAGTCTGGACAAGACCTTGCGCGAGCTACAGCCAGTCCTGAAAACGCTGAACCAGAAAAGTAACGCTCTGATTTTCGCAGCCCCTGGGCAAGATGATCCTCAGCCGAAGAAGGCCAAATAATGAAAAAATGGATACCTGTCGTCTTAGCATTATTCCTGACTGCCTGTAGCAGCAGTAATCAGAAGACCTACTACCAGCTGCCGCTGCTAAGCAGTACAACGGCCGCCGGTAGCGTAATGTCGTCCGGCATGACCGAGCAGCGTAAGCTGTGGGTAGAGCACGTGAGTGTCGCTGATTACCTGGCAGGTTCAGGGCTGGTGTATCAGACCAATGATGTGCAATACACGCTGACTCAAAATAACCTGTGGGCCAGCCCGCTGGATCAGCAGCTACAGCAGTCTCTGGTGACCTATCTGCGCCGTGATTTACCGGGGTATCTGGTTTCCGGTCAGCCCGCCAGTTCAGACGATCAGGACGTGTTGAACGTTAATGTCACCGGTTTCCATGGCCGGTACGATGGCATCGTGGTGGTGAGCGGCAGCTGGACGCTGAACCGAAACGGCCAGACAATTCAGCGTGATTTTGCGCTGAATCTGAAACAGGGCGAAGACGGTTATGACGCACTGGTCAGAACTCTGGCTACCGGCTGGCAGCAAGAAGCAAGCCAGATAGCGGCTCAGGTAAGATAAAAACTTTTTAAGCTTAATTTAATTTGAGCTAAATAATAAAAATCCCGGTTTCTGATTTTCAGATGCCGGGATTTTTTATTTGTGATCAGCCAGATGTGATTCTTAAGGCGCGATTCATTTGCGCGCAATCCGATAAAATATCTCATATTTATGACATTGGCGTGAATTTTGAGCATTGACCTCCTTGCTGATAGCCGCTATTTATTAGGGGTGGACGCAGAAGCGCACCACTGTTTTCTTTCCACCTGACCTGAATAATGAGGGATACAAGGCATGAAGAGACAAAAACGCGATCGCCTGGAACGGGCACAATCACGTGGATATCAAGCAGGTATTGGCGGGCGCTCAAAAGAGATTTGCCCCTACCAATCATTAGATGCCCGATCACATTGGCTCGGGGGTTGGCGACAAGCCATGGAGGTCAGGGCCGTAACCGCTTAAGCGGCGGCACTGGCAGAAAAAGGAACAACCTCCGCTACGCGCGGAGGTTTTCGTTTATGCGGGCAGTCATCACTGAGACGTTTATCTCACTCACAATTATCTCTTATCAGAGATCAGAGATAAATCAGGCATAAAAAAACGGCGGATCCGAAGACCCGCCGTTCTGTTAATTGCAGTATTTGCCGAATCAGAACGCAGCAGCGTCCTTGAACAAACCTACTTTCAGATCTGTTGCGGTATAGATCACGACACCGTCAACCAGCACTTCACCATCTGCAACGCCCATGATCAGTTTACGGTTGATCACGCGTTTGAAGTTCAGGCGATAAGTCACCACTTTAGCCGTAGGCAGAACCTGACCGGTGAATTTCACCTCGCCGACGCCCAGTGCGCGGCCTTTGCCTTCGCCACCGAGCCAGCCCAGATAGAAGCCCACTAACTGCCACATAGCGTCCAGACCCAGACAACCAGGCATCACCGGGTCACCGATGAAGTGACAACCGAAGAACCACAGGTCCGGATTGATATCCAGTTCAGCTTCTACATAGCCTTTGCCATGGGTGCCGCCATCTTCTTGCATCTTGACGATGCGATCCATCATCAGCATGTTGCCTGACGGTAACGGAGGACCGCCTGCGCCGAAGAGTTCACTGCGGCCGGAAGCTATGAGGTCTTCTTTCGTATAGGAATCGCGTTTATCTACCATGTTCTATGTAAGCCTTATTTTAATGAAGGACGAAGATTAGCTTACAGCTGTAAGCTGAACAACTCCGATCAGCTGCGACTGAACCAGTTCAACCAACGAAGAGGCCAGGGATAACGCGGACCACCTTGCGATGTTGCCAGCGCAATGCGCTGCTGAATCAACCCCAACAAACTCGGACGTTCTTCTTCAACTTCACCTTCGTTTGAGTAAATCAGTCCGGTCAGGATAGGCAGCGCTTCGGCTGCGTTATCAACTGCCCATAAATGAAACTGGCCTTCGCGAACGGCGTCTATAACCTGCGGATGCAGGCACAAATTACGCACGTTGCTGGTGGGCAGAATGACCCCTTGTTTCCCGGTCAGACCACGGCGATGACAAACTTCGAAGAAACCTTCGATTTTTTCATTTACGCCACCAATAGGTTGCACGTTCCCAAACTGATCAACAGAACCGGTCACAGCAATTTGCTGGTTGATCGGCTGCATTGAAAGCGCACTGACCAGTGCACAAAGTTCAGCCAGGGAGGCGCTGTCGCCGTCGACTTCTCCGTAAGATTGCTCAAACACAATAGACGCGGAGAAGGGCAGAGGCTGGTCGAGCTCCAGTTCAGAAATCAGAAAGGCCTGCATGATCATCATGCCTTTTGCATGAAGATTGCCGCCCAGTTCTGCTTTGCGCTCGACGTCAGTAAACTCACCGTCGCCGGTGTGTACGACACAACTAATACGTGAAGGTTCACCCAATGCTCGCGGGTGGCCCGGATATTCAAGAACGGACAGGCCATTGATCTGCCCGACAACTTCACCATCGGTTTCGATGAGAATTTGCCCAAGTTCGATTTCATCCTGCATGCGTTCTTGTAAATAACTCTCACGCCATGCGCGGGAGCTGGTCGCAGCTTCAAATGCTTTCGCACTCAGCAATTCATCTTCATTGTAGAGCGCGGCTTCACTAAGCTGCGTGTTCAGCCAGACCGGATCCAGAATCAGGCTGCCTTGATCGGTGCTCTGGCGAATCGCTATCTTCAGGAACTCTGGCCAGGCATCAGCGGCAAGACGCGGGACATCCAGCTCATCTGCCAGCGTATTGACGTAACCACACCAGGTTTCCATATCGCTGGTTTCAGTCAACGGCAGGTCGGCTTCAAATTCACCGTAGATGGAGGAATCCATCAGCTCGGGTTCCATGTCGCTGAGATCGCCAAGAGACAGGCGGTCACCTACCAGAATCAGGCGGATATCCAACGGCATTGGCGGAATGGTTGCCGGCAACGGGCGTGTTTCATCGGGAGAAACCCAGTGATATTGCCCTTCGGTAATCATCTGCTTGAGACGTAACCACATCAGAGGCTGCGCGAGCAGGCTGCGAATAGACAGAATCAGAACGCCACCGTTCAGATGATGGACCAATCCAGGTTCAAGCTGAATCTGGTCTTTATAGATCCGCACGCAGCCAAACAGCTGTTCCGGCTCAACCCACTCACGGTACTGACAGGTATATTTGGCTGCAAAGGCATCTTCTGCCGATTTTGCCGCCAGCAGCGTCACTTTATTGCCTTCGATATGATAGCGGTTACCGGCAATTTCTTGCGGCTCAGGGAGCAGTTCGCTGACCACATTCGAGATACGTGACAGATACTCACGGTTTTCCTGTGCTTTAAGGACCATAAAGCGGGGGCGCGAGCGGGGATGACAAAACAGCGTTAAACCATTTTCCAGCCGAGGCTGAGTTCCAGCGAAATCGACAGGGGCTAACTGGGCAGCCGTTGCAAAGATTGCCTCATAAGGCGCGGAGTCGGGCAGTAAAAGCTGCCAGTCAAGTCGGTTATTGGTCAATGTGTTAGCTGTTTTCTATAAAAAGGGAAAGTGCGATTATACAAGAATAAACACGGCTGCATACAATGAGAGTCACCCCCAAATCCGAGTTAACGCACATTGCTGAACAGGTGCGCAAAAAACAAACAAATCGGCGGGTTTATTTGCAGTGAAAATTGAAATAAAACTGTTATGCTTAGTAAAGTTACGTGGTCACAGAAGAGTTCACGATGAAATATCAGCAACTGGAAAATCTCGAAAGCGGTTGGAAATGGAAGTATCTGGTGAAAAAACACCGGGAAGGTGAGCGGATCACCCGCCATTTAGAAAACAGCGCTGCGCATGAATCAGTGAATCAACTTCTTAGCCTGGAAAATGAACCGGTAAAGGTCATGGACTGGATTGCTAATAATATGAATCCGGCGCTGGAAAATCGTCTCAAGCAAACCATTCGCGCCCGCCGTAAACGCCATTTCAATGCTGAACATCAGCACACCCGTAAGAAGTCTATCGATCTGGAGTTTTTGGTCTGGCAGCGTCTTGCAGGGCTCGCACAACGTCGCGGGGCAACGTTGTCGGATACGATTATACAGTTGCTTGAAGATGCTGAACGTAAAGAGAAATATGCGAATCAGATGTCATCACTGAAGGAAGATTTACAGCAAATTTTGGGTAAACAAGATAGCTGATCTGTCTCCATATCCTTTCTGATTAGCAACGTTATTTGTTCTGGTTTGGCTTCTGATGGTTAAATCAGGACATAAAAAAACCCCGCCGAGGCGGGGTTTTTAGTATCTGTAGCAAAAGCTAAAGAGTGTTATTAAGCCTGTGGCTGAGTAACAGTATCTTTGTAGCCTTTAACTTCGATTTCTACACGACGGTCTGGTGCCAGGCAGTCGATCAGAGCAGCACGACCTTTAACGGAGTCACAGGTAGAACCAGTAACTGGGTTAGATTTACCTTGGCCTTGTGCAGAGATCTTGTTAGCAGGGATACCTTTAGATACCAGGTAATCTACTACGCTCTGTGCACGTTGCTCAGACAGTTTCTGGTTGTATTGTTCTGAACCGATACGGTCGGTGTAACCCAGAACGATAACAGAACCGTCTTTAGGATCGATTGAGCTCAACTGGCTGTACAGTTGATCCAGAGCCTGTTGGCCTTCTGGTTTCAGGGTCGATTTGTTGAAGTTGAAGAGAACGTCAGATTTCAGAGTGAATTTCTTAGTCTCTACAACTGGAGCTGGAGCTGGTGCTGGAGCAACAACTGGAGCAGCTGCTTCATCTTGACCGAAACGGTAAGAAACACCCACAGACAGCATGCCGTTATCAGGACGTGCGCCAACTGTAGCTGCGTCACCGATGTTGTTAACCCACTGGTAATCCAGACGGGTAGCCCAGTTTTTGGTTACTGCGTATTCAACACCAACGGCTGCCAGTGGAGAAACACCGGTGTCGTGGTCGCTGATGCGGCCAGCAGCGCCATTGTTGAAGTTACCTTTTGAATCTGCACGCCAAACCATACCACCCAGACGGGTGTACAGGTCCAGATCGTCAGTCAGTGGGTAGCTCAATTTAGCAGCCAGCTGAACGCCTTGTGCTTTGAACGCGCCGTTGTTTACGCTGCCTTTAGAAGGCATGCGACCAAGCCAGTCATATCCCATTTCAAAGCCCAGGTATTGGTTCGCTTGGTAACCCAAGAACGCACCTGCACCCAGTTGGCTTTCGTGGGTAGGGCCGTTGCCGATACCTTCGTAAGCATTTGCGAAACCAGTGTCATGGTATTGGGACCAGCCCAATTTACCACCGGTATACCAGGTGTTATCTTTAGGGGCGGCTTGCGCTACGGTAGCGAAACCTGCCAGTGCCACTGCTAATGCGATAGCTGTCTTTTTCATTTTTGCGCCTCGTTATCATCCAAATAGGCAATTGAGCTTTAAGCTGTAAGCCCTTGGTTAAAATCCTTGCGCCAAGGTTATTGCGTCAATTAAGAACTTGCCACTTTACGTTGGCATTATAGAGCAACCTTGGCGTTGTAAAGTCTACAACGTGGCGCGAAACTTACAAGCTTGAAGTGTTAACGCTGTGGAAAAAAAGGGAAAAATGTACACATTTCTTAACGTGTTTGACCTTTTGTTGACAAAACTTGGAGGATATCTGCGTCAGGAATGCCCATTTTTACTGGCTTTGGGGCCAGTTCCAGCACAAATCACTAAGTTCCGCATTATTTTCATCGGAACATTCCTAATTTGAACTAATGATATACAAATGAGTGAATTTTTACGGTTGAGTGATGTCCATTGGCTGAACTCTGCTCATTTGTCGGCTTCATCACGAACCCGTAAGCCTCCCCCTGACGGGCTGCAATTTGCAGTCTTTCCCTCTCAAGATCGTTCAATTCAGGTAGCCAACCTAATACCACACTGTAATTTCCGGTCTGTAATGCCTTCTCCATCGCGTCCACCGTCGACATCGCGGTGATCTGATTTACCTGCACCATCTTATCTACAGGCAAACCCGATTCTGATAACCAGATACGGCTCAATTTTTGCTGCGGCGTGAGCCATAACAACCAGCGTGATTGCGTGCCGAGATGTTGAAGCAGAGGCAGTAACAGTTGGGCAAACGCCGGTTGGCTCGCACTATAGACGAACTCAGTGATCAGACCATTATTCAGAGACGCAGACGTATTTACCTGTTGATGATCTACCGGCAAAGCAAGCTGACTAAAATGATGATTTGCATGGTGTTGAGTTCGCATAGTGATGTACCCCAGTGAGTTACTGTATGAATGTACAGTACTCTGGCGGTGCACAAAGATCAACCCAATTTTTCCAAGATATCTCGCAAATTTTGAAGGTAACTGACTGCAAATGCATTTTGTATTTGGCGCAGTGCTCCACATTGCGTATTTTGATTTTAGCTGTTTAGCTAACCCAGAAATGGTTCTATGGAATGAATATGAAAAGGATAACGCAATGATAAGCCAGTCAAAAAAACGGATTCTTCAATGTACGGAACTCTTTGCCTCATTGGGCAACATACGTGCACGCTCGCAGTTCGGCGGGTACAGTTTATCGGCTGACCGCGTGATGTTTGCTCTTGTGTCCGACGGCGAGTTGTACCTGCGTGCCAGTGATGAAACTGAGCAATATTTTTGCGAGCTTGGAATGGAAAGGCTGATTTATCGTAAACGCGGAATGCCCGTTTTTCTTCGTTATTTCAAAGTGAGCAAAGCTCAGTGGGAGAAACCCAGAAAACTGCGCCAGATGGCCATGCTTTCTCTCACAGGAATGCAGCATGATATCAATAAACGTAAAAAAAACGAGGCAGGGCGGTTAAAAGATCTCCCCAATTTGACGCTGGCGCTGGAAAAATTACTCTGGGAGGTGGGTATTGAAAATTCGGGCGATCTTAAATCGCTGGGATCATGTCTGACGTACAAAAAGCTCTGTACCGTGAAAAAAGATCTGGGTATTAACATATTAATGGCGCTGGAAGGGGCAATTCTTGGATTTCATGAGGCTGCTCTGCCGATGTCATCCCGTGAGTCGTTAATTCAATGGTACAGGCATCAGCAAGAGCAATCGGAACACCCACTCCAGGATCCACATTAATGGGGCTGGAGTGAATGCCCGGCGCTTAGCGGTATCAGGAGTGATGCTGTTCCGGCGAAATCTTGTTATTCAGGCTGGTGAGCTCAGGTAAATGAGCCACCAGCAATCCGATTTGCTGCAGTACAAGTTGCTCTTTACTGTCTGATTCTGTCGTACGCATCTGAATCCGCGAGGTCAGGTGATCAAGTGCTCGCTGTACCCGGTCTGTCTCCGTTGTCATATGATTCAGGGCGCCATCCACGCAGCATGCAGCATCATCCAGTAAGCGCAGCGTTTCGGCATCCTGGAGTTTTTCGCGGTGGGCACCCAACGCTGAAATATAACTGAGCATGGTGTGATTGAGGCACAGCAGGCGAAAGGCTGCCTCAAGCGTCGCCGTCTCATTGTTTTTCTCCGAGCTCATATTGGAGACAACGGACGCCAGTTCAGCATCGCAGTTATGCGCATCGCGTCTCGCAAGGCGATAATCAAGACTGTTGTCCTTGCCCTGATGATATTGCACCAGAATGGCATCAAGATACCGGCAGTTGGCCTGAAAGGTTTTACTGACTACCCGGTCAATCTGGCGGAATTTCCAGTCAGGCCAGATAAATGTCACGGCGGCCCAGGCAATGGCGCAGCCAATCAGCGTATCAATAATCCTCGGGATCGCGACTTCGAACCCTTCGCCCAGCAAATTGAAGCACAGCAAGACCAGCAGGGTGATAAACATGGTGGCCTGGGCGTATTGCACGGTGCGAAACGCGAAGAACAGCAACCCGCTGATTACGATCAGGATCATCTGACCATCCACTGAGGGAACGAAATACAGGATGGGTATTCCCAGCGCGATACCGGCCAGGGTCCCGATAATCCTCAGCGCTAACCGCCGGCGCGTTGCGCTGTAGTTAGGCTGGCATACGAACAGGCTGGTCAGCAAAATCCAGTAACCGTGATTCAGCCCGCTGACCTGGATGAATACATATCCGACAAACAGCACGACGGACATACGGATTGCATGGCGGAATAATACCGATTGCGGCGTGAAGTGACGTGAAATTCGCAGCCAGATATCATCCAGGCCGGTGAGGCGGTCTTCAACAAACGGGCTTTTTCCTGCCTGATTTTCCGGCAACGATTGCTCGGATTCAATATTCGCCAGCTGCGCATCGATCGCATGCAGATTGCGCAAAAGGTGGCGCAACGCCTGCAACATCTCCCGGTGTTCCCCCTGCGTTTCCAGACGCTTAAGTGCCTCTTCAAGCCGTGCAAAGGCGCGTTCAAACTGGCTGTTATGCGTATAGGGTTGCCGATAAAGAATGCACTGAGAAAGCTGTAAACAGGCACGCGCCTGCATACTCATCAGGCGCTGGAAGCGGAACAAAATGTCGCTGTGATGGAACTGTTCGCTGAGCTTCAGGTATTTCACGTGAGAGGAACTGGCCCGTTCGTGAATATCCTGTACGACAAAGTAATAGTGCAGGGTGCGTCGCGTTCCTTTCTGACCCCGGTCGCCTTTAAGCCGGGTCTGCAGCGTATTCTTGGTCTGATTGAGCGTCGCAACCAGCTGACCGTTGGCCATTGCCAGTTCCACCAGTTGCTGATTGTTATCTTCCTGGTCGGGATCAAACAACGTTGCCTTGGCTTCCAGATAGGCGGCCAGTTGGGTGAAACAGCGGGAAATCTGGTCCTGAAGCGGGCGGATGGGGAAAATTAAATGCCCGGCAAGTGTCAGCACGTTGTACCAGATTGCCCCTGCCAGCAGCAGCAAGGGTTGCTGATACCAGATGTGATACATGCTGGTGCCGAGCATGGTATAAATCGCGATCAGCAACGCGCCGAACGCGATAGTGGCATAACGTTGTCCCAGTGCGCCAAGCAGAATGAATCCGCACGTCGAGAGCATCAGTCCTGGCGCAAACAGCCACGGATGGGGAAACAGCAACTCTATTGATGCCGAGGCAATGAAAAAGCATACCAGGGTGATCAGCAAATTACGCAGACGCCCTGCCAGCCGGTCATCAAGGTCGGCCAGCGCAGCGGCCACCACACCCAGCGTCAGCGGAATAGTCAGCGTTGTCTGGCCGAGCCACCACGGCACCGCAGCAGCACCGGTCAGCGCAATGAAAATCCTGATGTGATAAAGAACATTGCTGTTATAAGCATAACGCCTTAACCCTGGTGCAATAGAGAGCACGAAAACCCCACGTTAAACATAATCAGTGATTAAAAAAATTGGCCGAACGAGGTTGCTCAGCGATTGCGACGGTCATTAAGTTGGCGTGCAGCATTGGATTCACGCATTTGTTTTGCCAGCTCAACGGAAACTACCCGACGGCCCACCGGCCAAAGTGCGATAGCGGCGATTTTAAAATTCGCGATGCCCACTGGAATACCAATAATACTGATACATTGAGCAATCCCCGCCACAATGTGGGAAATACATAACCACCAGCCGAAGAAAATGAGCCAGAAGATATTCAGCAGAGTACCGCCACCGGCAAGCAGCGCGTTACGTCTCTCAGGATATAAATCATCGACATGTACTGCTTCATTACCGAACGGCAGCAATGACAGACGGGTGATTTCCCAGCATGAACGGGTCAGAGGCAGAGTGAAAATCAGCACAATACTGACCAGCGTGGCAAACAGCCAGGCGAGAGTGGTGAAAAAGCCACCTAAAACAAAGTTAAGAATATTGAGCACTGTGCGCATGTTGGGATCTTCCCGAAGTTATTAAAAATGTTAAAAGATTTCATGTTCACTAAATGGAAACACCTGCTTTATTCTACCTTGTTTCGTGGGCCGGATCGCCTCTGGTTATCAAAGGTGAACTCCTAAATACTCTTTCGAATCCGAACATGTAAAATAACGCATACTATTTTTCCGTCAGGAATCAAGAAAAGACACGGTGTGATGATATGGAATTGAAATCGACCTCTTTCGGGAAACATCTGGCTCAGCACCCTTACAATCGGGTGCGCATGCTTAACGCGGGCGTTGAAGTCAGCGGCGACAAACATCACTACCTGATCCCTTTCAATCAGCTGATCCAGATCCGCTGCAAACGCGGCATTGTTTGGGGGGAGCTTGAATTCGAGCTTCCTGAAGAGAAAGTCGTGCGTCTGCATGGCACGGAGTGGCAGGAAACTCAGCGTTTTTATCAGCATTTGCTTAAAGCCTGGCAGAGCTGGAGCGATGAAATGAGCGACGTCAGTGCCGGCGTGTTGCACGGGCAGGTGGAAAAAATCGAGCGCATTGAAGAGCAGGACAAATGGTTCAAGCGTGTTGATCTGGCTGATGTGCAGAAAGACATCGCCGACGCTTTTGCCGCGATACCGGTTCCGGTTGAGCGCCTGAATGAATTTGAAAACTGCCGCGACGATTATCAGACCTGTCTGCGCTGGCTCGAGCAGGGTAAACGCAGCGTCGACAGACGAAATCTGGCGTGGACTGATCGGGTGATTGCCGGTAATCGTGACTTCTTCGATACCGTCGAAGTGTCTCCGCTCAATGACAGCCAGTGCCGGGCAGTGGTCAACGGGGAAGATGCTGTGCTGGTGCTGGCAGGTGCGGGCAGCGGCAAAACCTCGGTACTGGTGGCGCGCGCTGGCTGGTTGTTAAGGCGTCAGGAAGCGCAACCGGAGCAAATCCTGCTACTGGCGTTCGGACGTCAGGCCGCCGATGAAATGAACACCCGTATAAAAGAGCGTCTGCATACCGAGGGCATCAAAGCCAAGACTTTCCATGCGCTGGCATTACAGATTATTTCGGAAGGCAGCAAAAAAGCGCCGAAAATCAGCAAACTGGAGACGGATGCCAAAGCGCGCCGCAGTTTACTGATCAAAACCTGGCAGCAGCAATGTGCAGAGAAAAAAGTCCAGGCCAGCGGCTGGCGGCAGTGGATGACCGATGAGCTTGAATGGACCGTTCCGGAGGGGGATTACTGGAAGAACAAAGCGCTGGCCGAGAGATTGTGCAGCCGTCTTGAACGCTGGCTAGGCCTGATGCGTATGCATGGCGGCAGCCAGGCAGAGATGATCGACGCCGCCCCTGAAGAGGTAAAAGAACTTTTCCAGAAGCGTATTCGCCTGATGGCACCTTTTCTGAAAGCCTGGAAAACAGCGCTTAAAGAAGAGGGCGCAGTGGATTTCTCAGGGCTGATTCATCAGGCCGTCAATATTCTGGAGAAAGGGCGGTTTGTCAGCCCGTGGAAACACATTCTGGTGGATGAGTTTCAGGACATTTCGCCACAGCGTGCGCTGCTTCTTTCTGCCCTGCGTAAACTCAACAAGCACACCAGCCTGTTTGCCGTTGGCGATGACTGGCAGGCCATTTACCGGTTCAGTGGTGCTGAGCTGTCGCTGACTACCGCATTTGCTGAAAACTTCGGTGAAGGCGCGCAATGTGCGCTCGATACCACCTACCGTTTCAATGATCGTATTGGTGAAATCGCGAATAAATTTGTCCAGCAAAACCCTTATCAGCTGAAAAAACCATTAAACAGCCTGACGAAGGGGAACAAGAAAAATGTCGTTATTCTTCCTGAGGACCAGCTGGAAAAATTACTGGATAAACTCAGCGGGTACGTCACGGCGCAGGAGCAGATTATGGTGCTGGCGCGATATCACCATCTGCGTCCGCAAATACTGGAGAAAGCCGCCACGCGCTGGCCGAAACTCAATCTTGAGTTTATGACTATCCATGCCAGCAAAGGTCAGCAGGCAGATTATGTGGTTATCGTCGGGTTGCATGAAGGCAATGATGGATTCCCAGCACCGGCCCGCGAGTCGGTGCTGGAGCAGGTTTTACTGCCCGAGCCTGAGAACTTCATGGACGCGGAAGAGCGGCGTTTGCTGTATGTGGCGATGACCCGCGCGAAACATCAGGTCTGGTTGCTGCAGGATAAAGCGCGTCCTTCGGTGTTTGTTGAGCAGCTTGAAGACATCGGCGTACCGGTGCAGAGAAAACCCTGAACGTAAAGGCCCGGCGAACTGGCTCCGGGCCTTTTATCCTTCATCCTTTCAGGCGTGCCCACAAATAGCGCTGATAGTCAGGAATGGTGATTTCAACTTCCGACTGAAACATCGGCGATTGAATCAGAAAATCAGCGGTAGAAATATTCGTCGCCACAGGAATATTCCATACCGTCGCCAGACGCAGCAGCGCCTTCACATCCGGGTCATGCGGAACGGCATTGAGCGGATCCCACAGGAAAATCAGCATATCAATTTTGCCTTCCGCGATCAGCGCGCCGACCTGCTGATCGCCACCCATCGGACCACTCAGCATACTTTTGACGTTAATTCCGGTGTTACGCTGAACCAGATTTCCGGTGGTACCAGTGGCATAAAGAATGTGCTTTGAAAGCTCAGCGACGTTTTTATCCACCCATTTCATCAGCGTATTTTTGCAGTGGTCATGGGCGACCAGCGCAATATGCTTTTGGCTGGCGATCGTGCGGGTTGTGAATTCCATCTAATTCCCTTCAACGCGAAAGTAAAAGTGGCTCACAGAATACTGAAACTGGGTTTTACTGCATAGCGCGGGGGCAAGAATTTGGCGTTAAGGAAGAAAATGCGTGATGCAGATGACGTTACTACGCCCGTTCCTGTTTTTCTGGTTGTCTGAACCAGAGCAGAAACTGTTCGATACCCGCATTGGCGGCGAGACGGGTCCAGAGCGGATGAAGATAGGTCATTTCGATTTGTGAAGGGCGTTCGTGCGTCATTGCCGTTTTTCTGTCTGAATTATTTTTGGCAAAAGCAGGCACCGCGGCGCGTGCGCCGGAAAGGTTATAGGTCATCATCAATTTTTCAGCGTCAGCCAGGCGTTCTGCATTAAACATATTCAGCACATCACGCTGAGTTTTAATCTGACGTCCTTGTTCATTCACCAGCTGGTAGTTCATCGCGTGGCTAAACTGCGCCATCTCTTTTTCATTACTTAGCGATGGCAGAACAAAGGAGACTGAGCGGTTATCATGTGCGCTGAAGGTCACAATAAAGGCCGGAGAGTGATAAAGCTGAGGCGGCTGCGGGCTGGCAGTATGAATATTTTTACTGACCTGAAACAGTATCTGATGCTGTCCGCCGTCGAGTTCGAGGCTTTCCGCCCCCTTGAGAATGGCGCCTGACATCAGTTTGCCGTCGATCACCAGCAGGTCAACGTCTGGGGAAAGTTTGAGTGAGGTCGCCGAAGCTGACGCCATCAGGCTGAGACTCGCTAATGCGACCAGCGCATGACAGACTTTCATTCTTCTCTCCTCAAACACAACGTTGTTCATCCTCTATTATTCAGTAACGGTGATTGTGTGTCAAAGTTTTACAAAATGTTTTAAATTCACACGGCGCGCCACGACGGTCTTCTGGCTTTTTTGTCCGCCAGCCTGCCGGAATAACAATGCTGAGTTACACTTAGCTCAGACAGGTCAAAGGAGAAATCCCGTGCAAGATAATGATATTCGCAACATTCTGCAGGATGTGAAAACCATCGCGCTGGTCGGCGCCAGCGATAATCCGGGTCGTCCTAGTTATGGCGTCATGGCGTACTTACTTTCGCAGGGTTATCAGGTGACGCCTGTCAGCCCAAAACTCGCAGGGCAAGAGTTGCTGGGGCAGAAGGTGGTCGCCACGCTGGCTGACATTGCGCATCCGGTGGATATGGTCGATGTATTTCGCAATGCTGAAGCCGCTTACGGCGTCGCGCAGGAAGCGATCGCGATAAAAGCCAAAGTTCTCTGGCTGCAAATCGGCGTCATCAACGAACAGGCTGCGGTTCTGGCGAAAGAAGCCGGGCTGAAAGTGGTTATGGATCGTTGCCCGAAAATTGAAATCCCGCGACTGGGGATTAAATAGATTTTTAGCGGTAACGCACAAACATATGGCGTAAAAAAACCGGCTGCAAAGGCCGGTTTTTCACATCTGTAATCGAAGAAATCAGTTACGCAGGCGAGGGGCCTGCAGCTGACTGCGCACCGAGGCAGCTAAATCATCCAGAGACGTCTGTTCCGGATGCGCCCGCGCCGCTTCGTGATCGATCTGTATTTCGGCCAGATAAGTATGGATTGGCTGGCCTTCCTCATCTTCCATCACCACGTGGTACCAGGGGGCCGCACGCAGGGAGTCGTCAGTGGCAAGTTCAGCGACGTCAGGTTTGTCCAGCGAATACTCCGCATCGACATCGATTACCACACCCAAATAGCCCAACATTCTGTGGCGGACCTGTTGGCCGATACCAAATTTACTGGCAATCATAGTCATCTCCTGAAATTAGCGTCTTATCTTCTATATGGAGATAAAACGCGCTGTTTCAAGTTTTGACCACTTAATCCGCTAAAGATTCTCCGGTGTGCGCCTGTCAGGGCACACCGTGATCAATCAGTGAGTCACCCGGCAGGCAAAACCTTTCAGGTACAGACCTTCCGGATAAGCGCCCGTGACCGGGTGATCGGCCGCCTGTCGGAACTGCTCAACAAACTGAATTTCGCGATGCGCATCCAGCGCGGCATCGGCCAGGATTTTCTGGAACAGGTCAGTGGGCAGTAAACCGGAGCAGGAGAAGCTCAGCAAGATACCACCCGGACGCAGCAGTTGCAGCGCCAGCATATTGATATCTTTATAACCGCGACACGCGCTCGCCAGCTGATTTTTATTCTCTACGAATTTAGGCGGATCCATCACTATCATGTCGAACAGTCTGCCTTCGGTGCGGTATTTACGCAGCAGCTGGAAGACGTCTTCACGCACAAATTCTGCTTTCGACAGATCCAGATTATTCAGCTCAACGTTCTGACGCGCCACATCAAGCGCTGCCTGCGAGGTATCAACGTTAGTGACTTTCGTGCATCCGCCCATCAGCGCTGACACGGCAAAGGCGCCGGTGTAGGAGAAGCAGTTCAGCACTTCACGGCCTGCCGCATAGTGGCGTGCAGCCAGGCGGCTGTCGCGCTGGTCGAGATAGAAACCGGTCTTATGACCTTCTTTGATGTCCACCAGCAGGCTCATGCCATGCTCCTGGATAGGCAGCAGGGCAGGCGGCTCATCGCCAAGCACGTGACCCTGCACCATTTCCATGCCTTCTTTCTTACGCACCGCGACGTCGGAACGATCCCAGATAGCGCATTCCGGGTAGCAGTGTTGCAGGGCAGCAATCAGCGGCGCGCGCTGATATTCAGCCCCGGCAGAAAGTAATTGCAACACCAGGAAATTCTGGAAGCGGTCAATCGTCACGCCGGGAAGGCCGTCAGACTCACCGGCAATCAGGCGGTAACCGTCAAGCCCGTCGCGTTTGGCGATATAATCACGCCAGCTTTGCGCCTGTTGCAGACGGCGGATAAAGAAATCGATGTCGATCTCTTCCTGCGGTTCGAAAGTCCAGACACGGGCGCGGATTTGCGACGACGGAGAATAAGCGCCGCGCGCGAGCCATTTCCCCTGACTGTCTACAATATCAATAGTGTCGCCGGAATTGGCTTTACCTTCGATGCGTGAAACCGCACCGGAAAACACCCACGGATGGCGGCGCAGAAGAGATTTTTCGCGGCCTTTGGCCAGAATTAAACGTGCAGTCATAAAATTAGGTTCTGTCGGTTCGGAGACAAAAAAGAGCGACATTGTCCGGTCATGCAGGTGAAATTGCAACGAACCATACCGCTAACGGAGAGATAATTATGTCAACAGTCAGTATAGCCGCCTGGGTCTACGGCATGGTGCAGGGTGTCGGTTTTCGGTTTTCAACACAACATCAGGCCACCGCGCTGGGGCTGACCGGATACGCCAAAAACCTTGATGACGGCAGCGTCGAAGTGGTGGCGTGCGGGGAGCAGGAAAAGGTGGAACAGCTGTTAGTCTGGCTGAAAGCCGGCGGGCCGACACATGCGCGGGTGGATCGTGTGCTCAGTGAGCCGACCGCACCCGGCAATTATAAAGAGTTCAAAATCAAATACTGAGGCGCGGGGGTTACAGGCACTTCACCGGTTTAGGCAGGCCCGCGATTTTTGTCGCCTGCTTGGCCGGGCCTTTCGGGAACAGCCGGAAGAGATAACGGCTGTTGCCTTTCTCTTCGCCATATTTTTGCGCCATGGCTTTGACCAGCATCCGCACGGCGGGCGAGGTATTAAACTCCAGGTAAAAGTCCCGCACAAAACGCACGACTTCCCAGTGGGCATCCGTCAGCACGATCCCTTCTTCTTCTGCCAGCAGTGGCGCCATGCCTTCCTGCCAGTCTTTACTGTTTTTCAGGTAACCCTGAGCGTCGGTTTCAATAACCTGACCGTCAAACTCCAGCATAGAACCTCAAACCTGTAAAAATGCAGCAGGCAGTTTAGCAAAAAAGGTCTGCCTGAAAAAATAAAAAGCCCCGCCGGAAGGCGGGGCTGCAACTTACATCGGACCACAACAAAGAAAAGCAATCAGTTACGGGATGACAGACCCAGAATGCTCAGCAGGCTGACAAACACGTTATACAGCGAGACATACAAACTCACGGTAGCGCGAATGTAATTGGTTTCGCCGCCATGAATGATATTACTGGTTTCCCACAAAATCGCGCCTGCGGAGAACAGAATGAACAGGCAGCTGATCGCCAGAGACAGCGCCGGAATTTGCAGGAACAGGTTGGCGACAACCGCCACCAGCAGCACCACAAAGCCCGCCATCATCATGCCTGACAGGAATGACATGTCTTTGCGCGTGGTCAGCACGTAAGCCGAACAGCAGAAGAACACCAGCGCCGTACCGCCCAGGGCAAGCATAATAATGTCACCGGCACCGGCGGCCAGCAGTGAACTTAACAATGGCCCCAGCGTGTAACCCATAAAGCCGGTCAACGCGAAAGCGGAAAGAATACCTGCCGGGCTATTAGCCGTGCGGTAAGTCAGAAACATCAGGCCATAAAACCCGACGATCGTCAGCAGAAAGCCGGGAGAAGGCAATCTCAGCACCGTACTCGCCGTCGCAGTGATCGCCGAAACGCCGAGAGTCAGGGCTAACAGGAAATAGGTGTTACGCAATACCCGGTGTGTGCTTAACAACGAGCCTGCGCGCGATGACGAAGAGGCAACGTAACGATCCATAATAAAATTCTCACTCTTATAAAAGGATTGGAGTCGGTGAAAATACAGTCAGATTGGAGTGTAAGTAGTTGCGCCGCGTCATTAAAGACGTTTTACCCTTCTTTACCTGCTCAGGGCGTGCGGGGCGCGGTTTCCTGACGTCAGAATCACCGAAATGATGCTTAAATCGCCGCTTATGAACAGAATGCCTGTTTTTCAGGCAAACGAACAGAATCAGGCTTTACAAGCGGATCGGCACTGTTTATAGTTCGCTTCGTTGCGGAGGGGTGGCCGAGCGGCTGAAGGCACCGGTCTTGAAAACCGGCGATGGGAAACCATTCGAGAGTTCGAATCTCTCCTCCTCCGCCATAAACAACACAAGAAAGCTGCTAAGCAATTAGCGGCTTTTTTTGTGCCTGTTATTCAGGCACGCGTCAGGGCATGCGTTTTAAATGCTCATAAAATCAACAAACTAGCCTGAAAATAATGTTTGCATCTTTTTTCCGGTCTTGTATACTACGCTCCGTACTGAACGACTGACGTCGCAAAGTGCTTGTTGTTTACGGAGGGGTGGCCGAGCGGCTGAAGGCACCGGTCTTGAAAACCGGCGATGGGAAACCATTCGAGAGTTCGAATCTCTCCTCCTCCGCCATAAACAACACATCAAAGCTGCTAAGCAATTAGCGGCTTTTTTTGTGCCTGTAATCCGGCACATCCATTCGTTACTTCCCGTTGTCTTAGCAGTATGTCAGCCCGCCTGCTGCTGCCCGTACTGCCTTGGTGAACACCCGAGTGTCCGTTTGAACGCCGTACTGAAGGCGCTTTCTGATTCATAACCCAGCGACAACGCTACCGCCGATACCGGTTCTTTGCTGTTTGTCAGCCGGTCACCGGCCAGCAACATCCGCCAGCGGGTCAGGTATTCCAGCGGCGCGCTGCCGACGGCCAGCTTGAATTTCTGCGAGAACACCGAGCGCGACATGCCTGCCTGCTCCGCCAGCGTTTGCACCGTCCAGCGCTGTGCCGGGTTTTCATGCATTGCATTGAGCGCTTTGGAGAGTTGCCTGTCAGCCAGCGCGGCAAACCAGCCGCTGCTTTCCCCTTCCGCTGCGTTATCGACGTGCATCCGCAGCGCCTGCACCAGCATCATGTGCGCCATATGCTGCGCGATCAGCAATCCGCCTGGCCGCTGCTCACGCAACTCCTCCATCATCCGCTCAACCGCCCAGCGCAAACTGGCTTTGTCAGATTCTTTCGAGATGTGCACCACCGGCGGCAGCATCGCCAGCAGGGTAGAGGCGTGGGTGCCGCTGACTGCAAACCGGCTGCCGGTGAGGAAAAAATCTTTGCCGCCGTTGCAGGAAACCGTTCCGCCATCCCGCGCCTGCTGGAAAATTGGCCCGGCATCGACGGGCGGAATAGACAGATCGCTGGCGAGCCGGAACGGGCGGCCGGCCGGTAACACAAAGCAGTCCCCGGCTTTCAGATGCACGGCGCCTGGCACGGAGTCGACCGCCAGCCAGCATTCACCGGTAATGATCGCGTTACATTTAATCGACTGATAATGATCGGGGAATTGCACCGACCATGCGCCACCGGCTTCAAAACCTTTGGACATATAACTGCGTGGCTTCAGCAGTGACAACACATCAGAAAGAGGATCCATCAGCGGCTCCGGACGATTGCAAAGATAATGCGGACATTAGCGCATAGATCGTCTTTTCTCCAGCGCCTATAGTTTGCTCACTCAGGCATACCCATTTTCAGCCACAGCAAATTTAGCCAATAACAGGGGAATTCGAGATGCGTGTATTCGTTACAGGTGCAACAGGTTTTGTCGGTTCTGCGGTCGTGCAGGCATTGCTGCAGGCCGGTCATCAGGTGCTGGGGCTGGCGCGTTCGGAAGCCTCGGCGCAGGCGCTGATCAACGCGGGTGCCGACGTGCATCGCGGCAGTATTGAAGATTTGCAGAGTCTGGCCTCAGGCGCAGCGCAGGCAGACGGCGTGATCCACACCGCGTTTATCCATGACTTTTCACAATTTCTGGAGAACTGCGAAAAAGACCGGCTGGCGATTGGCGCGTTAGGCGCCGCGCTGAAAGGCACAGATAAACCCCTGATCGTGACCTCGGGCACTGCGCTGGTGAGTAACGGTCACCTGGCGACGGAAAACGATTTACCCGATCCGCAGGGGCAAAACCCGCGCATAGCGTCAGATAGGGCGGCCGCAGCGCTGGCAGAGCAGGGCGTGCACGTCTCGCTGGTGCGTCTGCCGCCGTCGGTGCATGGCGCGGGTGACCACGGATTTGTGCCGATGATCATTGCCATGGCGCGGGAAAAGGGCGAATCCGCCTATATCGATGCAGGGCAAAATCTCTGGCCAGCCGTTCACCGGCTGGATGCCGCCCGCGTGTTTGTGCTGGCGCTGGAAAAGGGCGCGTCGAACGCCATTTATCACGCGAATTCAGAACAAGGCGTGCCGTTTCGTGAGATCGCCACCCTGATTGGCAAACACCTTAACCTGCCGGTGGTGAGTAAAAATGCGCAGGAGGCGGGAGAACATTTTGGCTGGTTTACCCATTTCGCCTCGCTGAACAACCCGACTTCCAGCCAGATCACCCGCGAGGTTTTGGGCTGGAAACCTGAACATCAGGATCTCCTGACCGATATCGACACCGCCGGCTATTTCAAATAATCGTATTTTACAGCCACGCAAACAGGTCACGCCGCTGACCTGTTTGTGTTTTTTGTCGTGGTGTTAATGGAGTTAATTGCCTAAAAAACGCCCCGAATCACACTTCGGGAAGATAAAAAATTTACCCTATTGCCTGCCAGATGTTATGCGCTATGTTGATTTTTAGTTTCCCAAATGTAACTAGAGGTTAACAATAATGACGAACAAATTACGATTCTCTCTGATTGCTGCGGCTGTAATGATGTCTTCCTCTGCCATGTCTGCATTACCTCAGGGCTACCCTGCCGACTATCAAAAAATCGTCGATGCGGCGACCAAAGAAGGCAAAGTCGTGGTGTATTCCACCACCGATACCAAAGCGGCAGGCCCGCTGATTCAGGGCTTTGAGGCCACCTATCCCGGCATTAAAGTTGAATATAACGACATGAACAGCACCGAACTGTACAACCGTTATATCAGCGAACAGGCGGCGGGCGGTACCAGCGGCGATGTGGTCTGGAGCTCCTCCATGGACACCGCGCTGAAACTGGCCACCGATTACGCGCAGGAATATAAATCGCCGGAACAGGGGCAGTTGCCGAAGTGGGCGGTGTGGAAAGACAAAGCCTACGGCACGACTTACGAACCTGTGGTGTTTATCTATAACAAGCGCCTGATCCCGGCCGGTGACGTGCCTGATTCCCACGCAGCGCTGGCGAAACTGATTGCCAGCCAGACCGATAAATTCAGGAAAAAGGTCACGACGTACGACATCGAGAAATCCGGCCTCGGCTTCATGCTCTCCGTGCAGGATTTCAAAGCCGATCCGAACTATTTCAAAACGCTGGCTGACGTCGCCAAAGGCGGTTTAGCGGTGCAGTCGTCAACCGGCACCATGATGGAGCGCGTTTCTTCCGGCGAAAACCTGATCGGCTTTAACATCCTCGGTTCTTACGCAGAAGCCCGCGCCAAAACGGATCCGTCGCTCGGCATCTCCTATCCGAAGGATTACACCCTGGTGCTTTCCCGCGTTTCCTTCATCAGCCAGGAATCAAAAAACAGTAACGCCGCCAGACTGTGGCTGGATTATGTGCTGTCGGAAAAAGGCCAAAGCATTCTGGCGAATCAGGCCGACATTCCGTCCATCCGTAACGATATCGAAGGTAAAAACGACATCGACGGCATGACCAAAATGTTAGGCAACGCCCTCAAGCCCATTCCGGTGGACGAAACCCTGCTGGAATACCTGCAACAGAAAAAACGCCTCGATTACATCAAAGAGTGGCGCGCCGCTGCCCAAAAATAGCAGTTGGGGCGCGCATCAGCTCTGCGCGCCTCCCTTTCTCTTGCCTGATTTCGCTGCTAACCGAAGGGAAGTAACATGAATGCATTGCGCAGAAAGTGGCAAAGCCTGCCGCGTGGCATCGTGGTGCTGATAACCGCTCTGGTTATCTACATTCCGTTGTCGTTCATCGTGATACAAAGTTTTCTCTCCGCGCCGTTCTTTTCCCCGTCCAAAGAATGGAGCCTTGAGTCTTTTGAATTTATCTTCACCGATCCTGATTTCTATAAGGCGCTGAAAAGTGGCTTTATTCTGGCGTTCGGGCTGGTGGTGATCGCCATTCCACTCGGCGGCATCCTGGCGTTTTTGATGGTGCGTACCGATCTCCCCGGCAGACGTTTGATTGAGCCGCTGATCCTGGTGCCGATTTTCGTTTCGCCGATGGTCCTGGGTTTCGGTTACGTGGTTGCCGCCGGGCCGGTCGGGTTCTTCTCGCTGTGGGCGCAGGCGATCCTCGGTTTCGTGCCGTGGAACATCTACGACATGTCGAGCATCGTGGTGATTGCGGGTCTGACGCACGTGCCGCACGCCTATCTTTATATATCCTCGGCGCTGCGCAGCGTCGGGTCGGATGTCGAGGAAGCCGCGCGAACCGCCGGTGCTTCGCCGCTCCAGGTGATGACCGCCGTCAGTCTGCCGATGGTGCGCCCGTCGATTCTTTACGCCACCGTGCTGCTGTTTTTCCTCGGGCTGGAAGTGTTCGGCCTGATGCTGGTGCTGGGCGATCCGGAAGGCAACATGGTGCTGGCGACCTACCTGTATCAGCTGACCAACAAGCTCGGGACGCCGTCTTATCACCTGATGGCTGCCGTGGCGGTCGTGCTGATTTGCATCACTATTCCGCTGGTGATGTTGCAGCGCCGCCTGATGCGCACCGCCAACCGTTTTGTCACCGTGAAAGGTAAAGCGTCGCAGGCACGCGCGTTGCCGCTCGGTAAATGGCGCTGGGTGGCCGGTGCGGTGGTGGCATTCTGGCTGACGGTCACCATTGGCGTGCCGTTGCTGGGTGTAATTCTGCGCGCGTTTATCTCCAACTGGGGGGTTGGCGTGTCGCTGTGGGATGAGCTGTCGCTCAATACTTTCCGTACCATCTGGGAGCAGCCGAACCTGCTGCGCGCCATCGTCAACTCAATGGCAATTGGTGTTATCGGCGGCGCGCTGGCGGTGGCCTGTTACCTGTTTATCGGCATCGCCATGCACCGTAAACCGGACGGTGTCACCCGCTTCCTCGATTACAGCGTACTGGTGCCGCGTGCCGTACCGGGCCTGCTGGCCGGTCTGGCTTTCCTGTGGGTATTCCTGTTCCTGCCGATGTGGCTCGATAACGCCCTCAAATCCGGCTGGCTTTCCGGTATGCCGTGGTCGCAGTGGCTGCGTGACAATCTGGTGGTCTGGTTGCGATCGCTGCGCAGCACCATTTTCAGCGTCTGGCTGGCCTATACCGTGGTGTGGATGGCATACGGGTTGCGGCTTATCTCCTCGACGCTGTTGCAGGTCGGGCCGGAGCTGGAAGAGGCTGCGCGCAGTGCCGGTGCAACCCGCGGACAAATCACCCGCCACGTCACCATTCCGCTGTCCCGTTACGGGCTGATCGGCTCGTGGTTGCTGATGTTCCTGATTTTTGAGCGTGAATATTCCACCGGTGTGTATCTGCTTTCGCCGGGTACCGAAACCATTGGCTCGATGCTGGTTTCCCTGTGGGCGGCCGGTGCCATTGATATCGTCGCCGCGCTCTCCTTTATTAACATCCTGCTGGTGGTGTTAGGTCTGGGTATTGCCCTTCGTTTTGGAGTCAAATTACATGATTGAATTATCGGTCGAGAATCTGCACTTAACCTACGGCGACAATCCGGTGCTCAAAGGCGTGTCGATGGATCTGAAGCGTGGCGAAGTGGTGTCCTTGCTCGGGCCTTCCGGCAGTGGCAAAACCACCTTACTGCGTGCGGTTGCCGGGCTGGAAAAACCGACGCAGGGCACCATTATCATCGGCAAAAACAGAGTCTACGACGGCACGCCGCGCAGCGAAATTCCTGCCGAAGAGCGCAATCTCGGGCTGGTCTTTCAGTCTTATGCGCTGTGGCCGCACAAAACCGTGTTTGAGAATGTGGCCTATCCGCTGAAGCTGCGCAAAGTCTCTGCCGGGGAAATTACCCGGCGCGTGCAGGCGGTACTGGATCAGCTCGGGCTGGGGCATCTGGGCAAACGCCATCCGCATCAGCTTTCCGGAGGGCAGCAGCAGCGGGTGGCGATTGGCCGCGCACTGGTTTACAACCCGCCGGTGATTTTGCTTGATGAACCGCTGTCGAATCTCGATGCCAAGCTGCGCGAAGAAGCACGGGTTTTCCTGCGCGAACTGATCATCAAACTCGGGCTGTCAGCGCTGATGGTGACCCACGATCAGAACGAAGCGATGGCGATTTCGGATCGCATTCTGCTGCTCAATAACGGCAAAATCGAACAGCAGGGCACACCGCAGGAAATGTACGGTTCGCCGAAAACGCTGTTTACCGCCGAGTTCATGGGCAGCAACAACCGCCTGCACGGCAAAGTGACCGAAGTCCGCGACGGTAAAGCGCGGATAGAAGGGAAAGGCTGGGTATTATGGGGGCAGGCGGGCGAAGGGGTGCAAAGCGGGCAGGAGGGGACGGCAGTGATCCGCGTCGAGCGCGTGGTGCTGGCCGGCGGGCCGGGGGATAATCAGCTGGAATTACCGCTGCTGACCAGCATGTACCTCGGTGACCGCTGGGAGTATCTGTTCCGCACTGCCGGAGATGACTTCGTTATCCGCGCCTACGGTGCGGAAGTGCGCGATCCGCAGCATTGCCATCTGGCCTTACCGGAACAGCATGTGTGGATCTTCCCTAAAGTTTAATGAGTTAACTTAAGCCAACGACTTGACAGGCTCAGGGGGAATCCGCAAATTGGTTCCCCCTGATTGTTTAAAACGGTTTCTCCATGACTCAAAACACCTCTCCCGACGGCAACGACACCGTAAAAATCGCCAGCCTTGCCGATGTTCCGCACTACCTCGAGACGGTCACCGAATATCTGCACGGCGAATGGTCTGACTTCGCACACTGGGCACAAAAAGATTATATCCGCCAACGCCTTGTGCAACGGATTGGCAGCCGTGGCCGTCAGTGCGTGCTGATCGCACTTGATGAGAAAGAGCAGGTGGTGGGCACGGCGGGCGTGATGCGTTATGAACTCAGCGATGTCGCGGAACGCAAATACTGGCTGGGCGAAGTGTTTACCTGTCATCATTTGCGCGGAAAAGGCATCGGCACGGCGCTGGTGAAAGCCTGCATTGCGCGTTCACGCGCGGCCGGCATTGATACGCTGTGGCTGTATACCCCCGATCAGCAGGGATTATACGGGCGTCTCGGCTGGCAGGAAGTGGAACAACGAGAAGTGAACGGCGAGCGGGTCAGTATTATGCAGCGCCCTCTGAACTGACGGCTGCCTGCTTTCTTCTGCGGACAGTCTCCTGCTGTCCGTGAAATATTTCTGTCATTTCCTGAGCGTAAAATTCTGCCACTTCCTTAAAATAATGCAGAATAATCATGATATTAACGCTCAGCTCTTTGCCTGGCAAAGCCAGATTCAGCAGATTATTTCGATCCGTTTTCACTCAGCGTCCGCGCGGCATACTTTTCGGGGTAATTTGCGTTATCACCCTGTTTTCTGCTTTGCAAATATTCTCCACGCTGGTGCTCACCAACATCCTCAGGGATGCCCGTAACAACGTCATTGCCACCGAAAGTCTGCGTCAGCAACAAGCCGTGATGGACAAAGCCCGTATGGAATTGCTGATGGCGAGCGACAAGCTGAACCGCGCCGGTATTTATTACATGCAGGATAAAGAAAGCGGCTCAGTGGGCAGCTGGAACAGCCTGCTGGAGGAATCTCTCGCGTCACTCAGCGCCTCCCGGACAGCCTTCGCCCGCTTCGGCAAGATGACGAAAGAGAGTGACAAGGCCGCGACAGAACTGAAAGCCAGCTATCAGATGTTCTACGACGGGCTGCGCGAACAGTCGGACGGACTGCAAAAAAACAACAATATTGATGCCTTCTTTGAAGTGCCGGTTCAGGCATTTCAGGACGATTTTAGCCAGAAGTATTACGCCTATCTGGCCGTGAACGAGCACACCGCCGTTTCACTCAGCGACCGGCTGCTTAACGCGCTGACTCAGGCGAAAACCCTGTTTATGGCTGCCCTTGCCGTGCTGGCGGTGATCGCCGTGCTGGTCTGGCGCGGTGTTTCCGCCTGGGTTATCCGCCCGTTACAGCGGATGATCGGCCACATCAGCGTGCTGGCCGCCGGGGATTTATCCCGCGAGGTGAAAGATGATCACTCGCGGGTCACCGAAATGCGCGAACTGGGCGTGAGCCTGCGCGATATGCAACGCGGCCTGCAAAAGCTGGTCAGCGAAGTGCGCGATGCGTCAGCGCATATTTTAGTGAACATCAATCAGATGGCCGAGGGTAACGAGGCGCTGTCGGCACAGGCGGCGATCCAGAGCCAGGAGCTGAATGCGGCCACCGGGCATATCACCCAGCTTAATGAACGGGTGAAAGAAAACGCCGCCCACGCACAACAGGCCAGCCAGCGGGCAGGGCAGGCCAAAAACGTGGCGACACGCGGCGGTGAGGTGATGGGGCAGGTAGACACGGCGATGAGGCAGATCGTCAGCCAGTCTTCACAGATGAGTGAAATTGTCTCGATGATCGATAACGTGGCGTTTCAGACCAATATTCTGGCGCTGAACGCCGCAATTGAAGCGGCGCACGCCGGGCAGCACGGGCGCGGGTTTGCGGTGGTGGCGAAAGAAATTGGCCTGCTGGCGCAGAAAAGCAGCCATTCAACACGCGGCATTCATCAGCTGATTGATGACTCCGTGCAGCAAATCGGGCGCGGTTCGGCCTCGGTGACGGTGCTGGGGAAAAGTCTGGAAGAAATTATCGCGATCTTTAACGGCCTGAGCGCGCTGGTGGAAGAGATCTCAGCCGCCACCCTGTATCAGGGGCAAAGTGTTCACGATGTCTCCGAACGCATTTCCGCGCTCAATCAGGTCACTTTGCAAAACGGTAAGCTGGCCGATCACGCCGCGGCCTCTTCGCGGCAACTGCTGAGTCAGTCGCAACGGCTGGAAAAAGCCGTGGCGCGCTTTGCGCTGGGGGCAGTCGGATAAGCCTCTGCCGCGCGCACATTCCGCTTATTTCGTGTGCCAGGTAATCATGCTGCCTTCACTGTGCCCGGTCACCGGATCGCTGGCGGGCAGCGGTACGGCGCTGACCGCTTTGGTGCGCGCCGCCAGTTGTGACGGCTCATCATGGCAGAGATCGGCTTTCACCTGGGGCGGATAGGCGCCTACCAGCATAAAATCCTCGTCGGCGGAAATCTGTTTATGACCGATCCCTGCCGGTAGCAGCAACACATCGCCGGTTTTCACCTCAATCAGTTTTCCCTTTTCCCCGCCAAGTTGCAGCGTGGCGGAACCGGCGAACACGCCCAGCGTCTCATGGGTATTCGAATGGAAGTGAGTGAAGGTGTAGACCGGGTAGCGCCACTGGGGTGGCCAGCCGTTGGAACGGAACAGGTGCTCGAGATAGTCGGCATTATCGGCAACATTTGGCGGAATAACGCGATGATAAATCATCACCGGCAGCCGGTTGTTAGGCACGCCGCCTGACGGCTTATCAATCAGCAAAGTCTCCATCGCAACCTCCCGTGGGGTGGCAAATCCAATACGCGGCAGTGGCATCAGAGCGATGACACCCAGCAACGTGACAAACCGACGTCGATCCACAGGCATCAGGCCGGGCTCCTTTTCTCTCAATGGCTTACCTCTTTCATGTATAGAACATAACTGTCTGAAAATCATCTTCGTCAGACAGATTTAAGAGGGGAAACCCGCAGGCGGCTTATCAGATAAAACTTAAAAACTGTAGCTTTCAACAAATAGAAGTCATATTCAGTGGATAAATGCCTTATCTCTTCTATGCTTAACTTGCTTATACAAAAATAGAAAAAGTACTCAGGAGGAGATGTTATGAATAAGAAAATGTTACTTGTGGTGGCGACAGCCGTTTCTGTACTGGCAGGGTGTCAGACTTACGACCGCGCAGCGAGCTACGTTAAAGAGCCTGTGGTCAGCGATGTGAAAGTTGGTATGACGAAAACTCAGGTTCGCGCTATTGCAGGGCCACCATCAACAGAAGCGACGCTTATCCATGCGAAAGGCACTTGCCAGACGTATGCAGTGGCTCCGCGTGATGGTAAAGCACAGACTTACTTCGTCAGCTATAACGACACCGGTCATGTCATGAACAAAGGCTACCAGTCTTGTTCTGACTACGACAAAGACCCGCAAGCTGCTCAGTAATCTGCTTTGAATTATCTGGGAAGGCTCACCGGCCATCCCGGCTTTCCCCTCGCAAGAGGGGAAAGAATCAGACATCAGGCTTTCTCCGTCACAATCCTCACACCGACTTTACTCACCTGATGACCGTCCATTTCGGCAATCGTCCACGTCAGACCATCCCATTCAATATGGTCACCGATCACCGGCTCACCGCCCAGTAACCTGATCACGAAGTGCCCCAGCGACTGCGACTGATCCACCGTGTCTTCCAGATTCAGCCCGTAAAGCTGTGAAATCGCGTCCAGAGGGGCATCGGCCTGCAAGATGAAATCACCGAAGAACCGGTCGTCGAGCACCACTTTATTGCTGTCACTGAACAATTTACCCAGCTCCGGCAGGTGCTTTTCCTGACCAATGACACAGAGAATATCGCCCTCTTTGAGCCGCGTACTGCCGGTGGGGTGCAACATCTCTTTGCCACGGAACAGGGCGGCAATTCGCGTTTCCTTCGGCATTTGCAGATCACGCAGCGCTGCGCCGACGCACCACTTCTCCGAGCCCAGCTGATAAATAAACTGTTCCCAGTCGTTATACACATCGATATCCAGCCCGAGGCGGGAAATGGGCGTCGGCTGCGGCGGAACCAGTACCTTCGCCTTTTTCGCCGCAAAACCCAGCGACGTCCCCTGCACCAGCAGGGAAACCAGCACGATGAAAAAGGCGACGTTGAAGAACAGCGTGGCGTTCGGCAATCCGGCCATCATCGGGAACACCGCCAGAATGATCGGCACCGCGCCGCGCAGGCCTACCCACGAGATAAAGAACCGTTCGCGCAGGGTGAAGTTTTTGAACGGGATCAGACTGACGAAAACCGACAGCGGCCGCGCGAGCAGGATCATCCACAGCGAGAGCGCCAGGGCAGCGACGGCGATGGGCAACAGATCGCTTGGCGTCAGCAGTAATCCCAGCACCAGGAACATGCCAATCTGGCTCAGCCACGCCAGCCCGTCGAAGGTTTGCATAATCCCGTGGCGGTTGCGGATCGGCATATTACCCAGCATCAGCCCGCACAGGTAAACCGCCAGAATGCCGCTGCCTTCCAGCGCCATGGTGGCGGCGTAAACCAGCAGGCCACCGCTGAAGGCCAGCAGCGGGTATAAACCGGCGGCCAGGGTGATTTTGTTGATGAGTTTGTGCAGCAGCCAGCCGCCGCCGAGGCCAAACACAATGCCGAGGCCAAACTGGCGCACCACATCCACGATAAACATCAGGCTCAGCCCGTGTTCACCTTTGGAAATCATGTCGATCAGGGTGATGGTCAGGAACACCGCCATCGGGTCATTACTGCCGGATTCTATCTCCAGCGTGGCGCTGACACGCTCGTTGAGGCCTTTACCGCCAATCAGTGAGAACACGGCGGCGGCATCGGTCGAGCCGATAATCGCGCCAATCAGCAGGCCCTGCATCAGATCGATGTGGAACAACCACGCCGCCGCCATGCCGGTCAGCCCGGCGGTGATCAGCACGCCGACGGTGGCCAGTGACAGGGCTGGCCACAGCGCAACACGAAACGACGAGGCCCGTGTGCGCATCCCGCCATCGAGCAGGATCACCGCCAGCGCCAGGTTACTGACCAGATACGCTGCCGGATAATTATCGAATGCGATCCCGCCGATGCCGTCCACCCCCGCCAGCATACCGATGGCAAGGAAAATGACTAAAATAGGGATGCCAAGCTTAGAAGAGAACGAACTGAGCAAAATGCTCGCTGCGACTAACAGGGCGCCAATAAAGAAAAGTGTGTTGATCGTGCTGGCGTCCAAGAGTGTTCTCCTTGTAAAGCATGAGTGGCGCGGGGGAAGTGCGGTTTCATCATCAGTGACGAGGTGACTAATTTATCAGGAAAATGAGCCCCTTGCTGGGGTCATTTCGGATTTTTATTAGTTGCACTTAAGAATAAAAAACTATGCTTAATGATGAGAGAAGTCTATCTGCAATCAGCCAACAGGAGCAGCAAATGAGTGAATTTACCGGCGTACACCGTGAAGTGCTGGAAGATGGCAGCATCAAACATGTGGTTATCCGTGATGCAGCGGGCAATGAGCAGGCAATGGCCGCAAAAGATTACATTTCGCAAGGGATCCAGCCGGAACTCGATGAGTTGCCCGAAGTGGGCACCTCTGAGGAATTTCCGGTATCCGGCAAAGGCTGAATCCCCGCCCCGCGCACGCGCGGGGAACGCCTTTTTTACACGCCTAAACGGTCACGCAGTGAATAGTAAGCGGCACCAAGCATGGTGAACGGCACCTGGAAGTTGCGGCCACCGAAGAAGGGCATGTGCGGCAGACGGGCGAAGGCGTCAAACCGCTCGGCGTCGCCGCGCAACATCTCGGTGATGAGCTTTCCGGCCAGATGCGTGAGCGTCACCCCGTGCCCGCTGTCTCCCTGCATATAGTAGATATTATTTTCCAGCCGTCCGAACTGCGGCAGGCGCGAGAGCGTCAGCAGGAAATTGCCGCCCCAGCGGTAATCAATCTTCACGCCCTTGAGCTGCGGGAAGGTGCGGTTGAGCTTGGGCAGGATCACTGAATCAATATTCGGCGGATTTTTGCCGCCATAGGTCACGCCTCCGCCATACAACAGGCGGTTGTCGGCAGTGAGGCGGAAATAGTCCAGCAGATAATTGCAGTCCTCCACGCAATAATTATTGGGCAGCAGGGAGAGCGCCATATCGTCCGACAGGGGTTCGGTGGCAACAATCTGCGAACCGCACGGCATGCTGAGGCGCGTAAGGCGCGGGGCCAGTTGCTGGCTCAGATACGCATTGCCCGCCAGGATCACATATTTGGCTTTGACCTGACCTTTCGCCGTGTGGACCAACGCCGGGTCGCCGTGATCGATGCGCGTTACCGCCGAGCCTTCATAAATACGCCCGCCGTGACGGCGCACCGCTTCGGCTTCGCCCAGCACCAGATTAAGCGGGTGAATATGGCCGCCATTTTTATCCAGCAGCCCGCCGACGTAACGGTCGGTGGCGATCTCGCGGCGGATGGCACTTTCATCCAGCAGGGTTAATTCGGTATGCCCGTAACGGTTCCACAGGTTTTGCTGGTCACGCAGTTTTGACAGCTGGCGTGAACTCAGCGCTGCAAACACGCAGCCGGGGCGATAGTCGCAGTCAATAGCGTACTGGTCGATGCGCTGACGGATAATGTTTGCGCCTTCAAACATCATGCTGCCGAGCATATCTGCGGTCTGCCGCCCGTAACGATCTTCAATCACATCAATATCACGGCTGTAGGAATTGACCACCTGGCCGCCGTTGCGCCCGCTGGCGCCCCAGCCGACGCGGGCGGCTTCTAACACCACCACGTCATAACCGGCTTCACAAAGGTATAAGGCGGAAGAGATGCCGGTGTAACCGGCGCCGACAATACAGACATCGCATTCAATATTGTCAGTCAGCTCCGGCCAGGGCGCATGCGCATTGACGGAGCTGGCGTAGTAGCTGTCGGTGTGAGGCGCGCCGACGGCGCGGGGACTTCCTGTTTGAGCACTCATAATGACATCCTTCTTTGGGTTCCCGTTGCCACGCCCGGAGCCGGTGACAACTAGAAGGTATTAGGGGTATGTGCACTGACTATCCTGCAAATCCGCGTAGAAATATTACTGAAGCTGTGGGGGTTAGCGGTGTTAATGGCATAGCTTTGCCCCGCACGCAGCGGATAACGTTGACCGTTGACGGTTAAAATGATTTCTCCTTCTAACAACGTACCGACTTCTTCTCCCTGATGTTTGATTTTGTCGCCAGTGGTACTGCCGGGCTGATAAGTTTCCAGCAGCATGGCAACCGCGTGGTTTGGCGTGCCGTTGTGCACCATTTTCATGGACACTCCCCGGCTGCCGATTTCAATCAATTCCGCCGAATCAATGACAATTCTCGGTTTGTCACTTTCCCGTTTTTCAGCAAAAAATTCCGATAACGACAGCCCATATACCCGTAATAACTTTTGCAGCGTACTCACGGCGGGGCTGACTTTATCCTGCTCGATGGTGCTGATGGCGCTGTGCGTCAGGCCAGACAACTCGGCGGCTTTACGTTGGGACATGCCGAGTTGCTGACGAATTTCAGAAAGCCGGCGACCAGGCGCCAGACTGACTTCGCTCATCCGTCTATTCCTCGCGAGCGCTCCGGGCCTGATGGCCTTTGCGGCAGGCATTGATAAATGCGTTGAACAACTGACGGGACACCGGGTCCGTCAGGCTGTGCCATTCAGGGTGCCATTGCACACCCAGAGCAAAGGGATGGTCGCGCACACTCACGGCTTCCACCAGATTATCCGGCGCACGGGCTTCCACATTCAGTTCTGCGCCCAGACTTTTCGCCCCCTGACCGTGCAGGGAATTCACCTGAAACTGCTGATAATCAGGTAACAATTCCGAAAGTAATCCCCCCGGCGCAATGTGAACCGGATGCACAACGTTGTATTGATCATCATGCGGCAGGGTGGTGTCTTCGCGGTGATCCATATATCCCGGCACCTCCTGTACCTTGCGATGCAGCGTGCCGCCGGTGGCCACCACTAACTCCTGCAAACCGCGGCAGGCCGCGAACAGCGGGATCTTCTTATCCAGTGTGGCGCGGATAAGTTGCAGACTCAGGCGATCCCGCCCCGGATCGGCAAGCTCCTCGACACCTTCTTCACCGTACTGATGAGGCTCAATATTACTGGGGCTGCCGGTGAGGAAGATGCCGTCAAGGCCTTGCAGGATCTGGTCTATCGCGCCTTCACGCGCTGCCAGCTCATGCGGCAGGCAGACGGGCAGGGCGTCGGCGTTGAAAATGGCGTCCAGATACTTTTCGTGAACGGTGAGTGCAGGGTTTTCATCAACAGAATTCTCACACATGACTACCCCAATGATCGGTCTGTAGCTGGTCTGTTTCCCCGCTGATGCCGTGGAAAATATATTGCCCATAGTCCCGCCTCGTTGAGTAAGTGAATGGAATAACAGGTCGTGCCTCCCCGCACGCTGTTTTAACGCATTTGATCAGTGATGATGGCCTTCTCCTGTCCAATTTAGCAGCGCCATGATGGCTTTTCAAACAGAGTTGTTACTGAATTGTATGTGTTGCAAAAAATTTATGTTAAGGCTAGGGTTAATCATATGGCCTATATTTTGAGCATGGCCGGGCGGGTAACAGACACACCAGAAGAAGATGACAAATGAGAAAACTGCGTTGAACAGAGCAACCAAACGGTAAGGCTTAACCGGCAGGCATCATGGTGGTGCCGTTGACGCCGGAATCCAGCAAATGGCGGAAAACCTATGCAAGCGACTGAACTGATGAATGAAATTAAGAAAGAGATTAGCGAGAACACCTCTCTTGCTAAGCACATTGAAGAGCGAAGTAGCGCGTTCCAGGATGAAGTAACTCAGTACCTGGAGCGTCACCCGCAAACCCTTCACGTCGACGTCCTGCTCACTGATCTCAATGGTTCCTTCCGCGGCAAACGCGTTCCCATCTCCGCCCTGCGCAAACTTGAAAAAGGCTGTTATTTCCCGGCATCGGTTTTTGCCATGGACATTCTCGGGAATGTTGTGGAAGAAGCGGGTCTTGGGCAGGAGCTTGGCGAACCCGATCGTAACTGTATTCCCGTCCCCGGCACCTTAACGCCGTCAGCGTCTGACCCCGAACACACCGGCCAGCTGTTGCTGACCATGCTTGACGAAGATGGCACTCCCTTTGACGTTGAACCCCGCAATGTGCTGAATCATATCTGGCAAACATTGCGCCAGCGGGGATTATTCCCGGTGGTAGCGGTAGAGCTGGAGTTTTATCTGCTCGACAGGCAGCGCGATGCGGAAGGCTATATCCAGCCGCCGTGCACGCCCGGTACGCAAGAGCGCAGCATGCATACGCAGGTCTATTCCGTGGATAATCTCGATCACTTCGCCGATGTGCTGAGTGACATTGACCGTCTGGCACACATTCAGGGCTTACCGGCCTCGGGTGCCGTGGCGGAGTCCTCACCGGGACAGTTTGAAATCAATTTGCAGCACAGCGAAAATATTCTGCGCGCCTGTGATTACGCCCTGATGCTTAAGCGTCTGGTGCGCCTGGTGGCGGAAAATCATGAGATGGACGCCACTTTTATGGCGAAACCTTACGACGACTACGCGGGCAGCGGGATGCACATCCACCTCAGCGTGCTCGATGACAATGGCAAAAACCTGTTTGCCAATGCGGATGGTCAGGATTCAGAACTGATGAAACGCTCACTGGCCGGGATGATCGCACTGATGCCCGCGTCGATGGCGATTTTAGCGCCGAACGTCAACGCGTTCCGCCGCTTCCAGCCGGGCATGTATGTGCCGACGCAGGCGTCATGGGGGCATAACAACCGCACCGTCGCGCTGCGCGTACCCTGCGGCGGCGTGGCCGATCATCGCGTTGAGTACCGCGTTGCCGGTGCGGATGCCAACCCTTATTTAGTGGTCGCCACCGTGCTGGCGGGCATGTTGTTCGGGCTTGATAACGATCTGCCGTTGCCGGAACCGGTCACCGGGAACGGTCTGGAGCAGGAGGGTATTCCGCTGCCCATCCGCCAGAGCGATGCCCTGTATGATTTTGATGAACAACCGGCGCTGAAAAAGTACCTCGGCGAACGTTTTTCGCAGGTTTATCACGCCTGTAAATCCGATGAGCTGTTGCAGTTTGAACGCCGTGTGACAGAAACCGAAATCGACTGGATGCTGCGTAACGCCTGATTTCCTTCACCACGGGCGCCGTTTTTACGTTATCAGTGCCCGCACTTTGAGGAAATCCATGCACGAATGTTTAAATCTGGAAAAGAATTTGTAACTGAAAGCCTATGAATCTTGTCATTCATGCGTGATTTGTGCAAAATACGCCGCACTGCAGATAACCGACGCTTAAAGGCGCCGGTTATTTTTTTTGTATGTGCAGTACCCAAACTAATTCAACAGAGGCCGGACCCAGATCCGGATAGATAACAAGGTTCGTGTGCGATCCCAAATTAACAACGGTCGCCACTATGAGGAAATGTAACATGGGGCAATATTTCAAACCTGTACCGGTGCCTGCCGGTGCTTCTTTCCGCTGCGGCCACATTCGCTCAGCCTTCACTTGCGTATCCAGCGATGTGAAGATCTATCCCCCGTTTACTGGTAATAACTCACGAAGTTTTCCCTGTACGTTGCGTTCAGAGGCGTTTAAGCGCCCGGTGTCTGCAATTCAGGGAGGACTGAGCCATGTCTGCTAATACATCTGCCGCTCCGGCCACTCAGCGCGTTCAACTGCGTAAAACCCTGACGCTGGTTCAGGTTGTGATGATGGGTCTTGCCTATCTGCAACCGATGACCATTTTCGATACCTTCGGCATCGTTTCCGGCCTGACCGATGGTCACGTCGCGACCGCGTACATCTTCGCGCTGATCGCCGTTCTGTTTACCGCCGTGAGCTACGGCAAACTGGTGCAGCGTTTCCCGTCTGCTGGTTCTGCTTATACTTACGCGCAAAAAGCCATCAGCCCGCACGTCGGCTTTATGGTGGGCTGGTCATCACTGCTGGACTACCTGTTCATGCCGATGATCAACATCCTGCTGGCGAAAATTTACCTGGAAGCGATCTTCCCCGGCGTGCCGTCGTGGATATTCGTTACCGCGCTGGTGGCGATGATGACCGCGTTCAACCTGCGCGGCATCAAAGTGGTGGCTAACCTCAACAGCATTATTGTGGTGGTGCAGGTGGCGATCATGGTGGTGTTCCTGGGGCTGTTGGTCCGTGGTGTTTACATGGGCGAGGGCATGGGGACGCTGGCGACCACCAAGCCGTTCTTCAGTGAAAACGCGCACGTGGTGCCGATGATCACCGGTGCGACCATTTTGTGCTTCTCGTTCCTCGGCTTTGACGGCATCAGTTCGTTGTCAGAAGAAACGCCGAACGCGGGCAAGGTCATCCCGAAAGCGATTTTCCTGACCGCGCTTATCGGCGGCATCATCTTTGTTGTGGTGTCTTACTTCCTGCAACTGTACTTCCCGGACATTTCACGCTTTAAAGATCCGGACGCTTCGCAGCCTGAAATCATGTTGTACGTGGCCGGTAAGTTCTTCCAGTCCGTCATTCTGTGCTTTAGCTGCGTAACCGTTCTGGCTTCTGGCATGGCGGCGCACGCCGGTGTTTCCCGTCTGCTGTACGTGATGGGCCGTGACGGCGTATTCCCGGAAAAACTGTTTGGTTATGTGCATCCGAAATGGCGTACCCCGACCTTCAACGTCTTGCTGGTTGGCGTGGTAGCGATGTCTGCGGTGACCTTTGATCTGGTCACGGCAACGGCGCTGATCAACTTCGGCGCGCTGGTGGCATTCACCTTCGTAAACCTGTCGGTGATTTCCCAGTTCTACATCCGTGAAAAACGTAACCGCACGCTGAAAGATCACATCAACTATCTGATCCTGCCGGTGATTGGTGCGCTGACCGTGGGTGCGTTGTGGCTGAACCTGGAATCCAGCTCCATGACGCTGGGTCTGGTGTGGGGCGCTATCGGGTTGGGTTATCTGGCGTTTATTACCAATGCTTTCAGGAAGCAGCCACCGCAGATGAGCGGGGAAATCGCCCCCGAGGCGTAATGGCAGAGGGCCGCTGCAATGGGGGCTTTTATTGCTGACGCGGACTGAGGATATTTCGGTTTCTCACTGTCTGCGATTACCTGAGCTTTTGCGCCGAAACCGAGCAGAGGGGAAAGACTTTTCCCCTCTGCACTCCCCTCGCTTTTTCAAACCCGTGCCATGCAGACTGGCTATGTTTCAGGTATTCCTGCTATTGCCGCAAAATCCCGTCGCTGCGCGATTCCCTCCGGTCGGGTTACAACCCGCGCAAAAAAACGCGGTTTTTCACCTCTCCCTCCGGCGTGATTTTTGAACGCGGCTACTGGCTTCCAGGTCACAACTTCAACCGTTCGTATCACTTTAAAAGCAAAACGCGTTGCTCAACATTCATCTGATATTGATTTTGAAATCATCATTCATCTGGTTTTGACTTTGAAAAAGGTGAGAGGGCGCGATCAAAAATCCTGCCGAACGGAGCGGCTTCGAGACCTTAGGCTCGAAGACCGGGAGAGGGCACCGCGCAGCGGCAGGGTTTTGCGCCACCCACTATTGCCACAGGATATGTCCGCCGTGCCAGCGATAGCGCGCAGTAAAAAGCGGGGAGGAATCCAAAGGAGGGAAAGCACTTCCCTCCTTTGGGCGGTTTCGGCGCAGCGCGTTAAGTGAACACTGCAATTAAGAAACCGAAATAACCTCGGTCAGGTTGGAAAGGCCGGCATTGCAGCGGCTTCTGCAATCTACGAAGCTAACCGTTTCCCATATTCAAACAGCGCCCCGAGAAGCGCCATCTTCTCCCCATCTCCCTCATGCAAGTTATAGAGCGCTTCAAGCTCTAATGCATAATTCTGAAAACGCTCGTCAGTGAGCTTGGTCTGACGATGTAACATCCAGCGCTTTTGTTCGGCATCCGTCAGTGTCTCGGGGTAGTTGCGTGCGCGGAAACGGAACAACAGCGGTTCGATGCGGGAATCATTAAACGTCAGATCCAGCGCAGGAAGATTCTCCGGGCGGGTTTCCAGAATAATGCGCATGGCAGCGCGATCGGCATCGCTGAAGAAACCGTCGTAAAGGCGGGCATCAACGTCGTCCGATGGCGTAAACGGCTCGGCTTCGGCGTACATCGTCACCACTTTCTCGCGCACCTGCGGGTTCTGGCGCAGCAGTTGCAGGTTTTCCAGACAGCGCTGACGATCAATCCCCAGCCGTTCGGCATTTTCCGGCAGCAGTGTTTTGGCCGGCGCCAGCACCGGGCATTTATTGACGTGCACCAGTTTAATTGGCAAAGGCGATTGCCCCGCCTGCAACGCGTCGCGGCGGCTGTAAAGGCGCTCGCGCATTTCATCAGGAGTGAGATCCAGCAACGTCGACATATCACCGGCCAGATCGCACATGATCACGGCGTTCTTATTCTCAGGATGCCACGCCAGCGGCGCAACCCACGCGGTGTTGCCGCGCGCGGCACCGAACATGCCGGAGACGTGCACCAGCGGCGCCATCGAGGGAATGTCGATCAGCGTATTGAGTTTATGTTTGCTGCGATGCTCAAGCAGGAAGCTGAACAGGCGTGGTTGTGCCTGCCTGACCAGCTTCGCCATGGCGATGGTGGCGTAGACATCGGCCATCGCGTCGTGGGCATTTTCGTGTTCGATGCCGTTGGCTTTGGTCAGATGTTCGAGGCGGAAACTGGGGAAGCCTTCGTCGTTTTCCGGCCAGTTGATGCCTTCCGGGCGCAGCGCATAGCAGGCGCGCATCACGTCGAGGAGATCCCAGCGCGAATTGCCGTTCTGCCAGCTGTAGGCATAGGGGTCGTAAAAGTTGCGGTAAAGAATATTGCGGCTGACTTCATCATCGAAACGAATATTGTTATAGCCGACGATGCAGGTGGCCGGCACGCTGAACGCCTGGTGAATTTGCGCGGTAAACTCCGCTTCGCTCAGGCCGCGTTCCAGCGCAATCTGGGGCGTTATGCCGGTGATCATCACCGCTTCCGGTTCCGGCAGGTAATCATCAGAAGGGCGGCAATAAATCACTAACGGCTCTTCGATGATATTGAACTCTTCGTCAGTCCTCACCCCGGCAAATTGCGCAGGGCGATCCAGCGCCGGATTTTTACCGAATGTCTCGTAATCGTGGAAGTAAAACGTTTTTTGAGGCTTGTCTGACATGACGAAGATAACCTTATCAGTGCGGAATTGGGGGTGAATCGCCGGATAGGATACCATCCGACGCAACGATGTCATGACAAAATCCTCAGTAGCGCAACAGACCCCGCAAATCGCCGGAATTTCCCGCACGCATCCCGCAAAACCCTGACCAAACCGGGGTGATCCACTTTACTAACTCGGCTAAACTAACGCTCTCATTGAATAATCGCCGATGGCAGGCCAAACGTGCGTCTCGACAAGAAAATTTCCCCGCTGGATAACGTCATCTATCGCCACTACCGCATCACCCATGCGCTGCGTATTGCACTGGCGTTTATCCTGACATTCCTGATCGTCCGCCTGACTCACATTCCTGAAGGCACCTGGCCGCTGATCACGCTGGTGGTGGTGATGGGGCCGATTTCATTTTGGGGTAACGTGGTTCAGCGGGTGATGGAGCGCGTCAGCGGGACGGTACTGGGATCGGCGTCGGGCCTCATCGCCTTGTGGCTGGAACTCTATTCGCTGCCGCTGATGCTGGTCTGGTGTGCCATCGTGATGTTCGTCAGCGGTTATCTGACGCTCGGAAAACGTCCCTACATGGCGCTGCTGATCGGCATTACGCTGGCTGTGGTGTGCGGGGCCGGGCCGGGAGATATGGAAATGGCGCTGTGGCGTTCCGGTGATGTGATATTTGGCTCATTTCTGGCGCTGTTTTTTGCCAGCATTTATCCGCAGCGCGCCTTTATTCACTGGCGCATGCAGATGGCCGACTACCTGATGTCCCTCAACAAAATCTACAGCGCCTGGCTTTCCCCCAATCTGCTTGAACGCCCGCACCTGCATGGCAAGCTGAAATCGGCGATGAGTCAGATGGTGAAAATGCGTTCACTGTTTGCGCCCGCCAGCAAAGAATCGCACATTCCCCGCGAGGTGTTTGACGCTGTCCAGACCCTCAGCCGAAATCTGTTATGTACGCTCGAACTGCTGGCCGATGCTTACTGGAGTTCACGCGAAAGCCATTTCCTGATGCTCAACGCGCGCACCTTGCGCAGTGCGCAGTTGCTGATACTGGATACGCTGGAAAAACTGAGCCTGATGTTGCTTAACGGCACGCGGGGCGATGAACTGAAAATCAGCCATCAGCTGAATGAATCTGCAGAAGAGCTGAAAGCGCTGATGGCAGAAATGAATGCCGCCCACCATCTGGAAGCGCAAGTCTATGGTTACGTCTGGCTGAGCGCGCAGGTGGCGGAACAACTGAAGTCAATGGGAGATCTGATCACCCTGACCATGCAAAAAGAAGAAGCTCAAATAAGCAGCGGTAAAACGCCGAAAGCATGAAGGGATTTTTTTCTGCCGCCTAAAACGGGTAAGATGGCGGTATTGGACGATTATCTGAGCGCGCAGCACGCACTTTGCTCCTCTTTTTGCTAAGTTGTTATTCACTGTCAGTCACATGTGAATAAGCGGTTGCGACAAGTCAGTCACTGAATCTGTGTAACTTAATCGAAGGTGTTAAAATGGACAATATCAATAAGCCGAGTTTCCAGGACGTTCTGGAGTTTGTGCGCATTTTCCGTCGTAAAAACAAATTACAGCGTGAAATTGCAGACAACGAAAAGAAAATCCGCGACAACCAGAAGCGCGTTCTGCTCCTCGACAACCTGAGCGATTACATCAAACCAGGCATGAGCATCGACGAAATTCAGGCGATCATTGCCAGCATGCGCGGCGACTATGAAGATCGCGTTGATGATTACATCATCCGCAATGCAGACCTGTCGAAAGAACGTCGTGAAATGTCCAAAAAGCTGAAAGCGATGGGCGAAATCAAAGCCAACGAAACCAAGTAATTTCGTTTCCGCCAAAAGCAAAAACCGGGCTTAAGCCCGGTTTTTTTATGTCCAGAATGCGTGAGTGACGATTAATGCAGATGAGACAGGCTGGCCGCGCTTATCCGCAAACCCTGATCGTTGAAAACCATGCACAGTTCGGCCTCAAACCAGGTGGTCAGGCTCTGGTACGGGTTGAACGCCATATCGCCCGGCAGCAGCATTTTGAATCCATCGGTGCCGTAACACTGGCCGAACAGATAGGTGCTGTTGCCCAGCCGCTCAACCACTTCGCAGTTAAATTCCAGCGCATTCTCTGTTTCTTTTGACAGCAAATGCTCGGGGCGAATGCCCAGGGTAATGCGGTCGCCGCTCGTCAGTTCCGCGGTGCGCAATGCCAGCGTCAGGGTTTTCTCCGGCGTAAGGCGCACTTCCAGCCGCTCCGGCTGCCAGCTCAGCACCTCGGCGGGCAGGAAATTCATTTTCGGTGAACCAATAAAACCGGCAACAAATTTATTGACCGGATTGTAGTAAAGGTCCATCGGCGCGCCCATCTGCTCTATTTTGCCGTAATTCATCACCACGATTTTATCCGCCAGCGTCATGGCTTCGGTCTGATCGTGCGTCACGTACACCATGGTGGTTTTCAGTTCCTGATGCAGCTTGGAAATGTGTAAACGCATATCAACGCGCAGTTCGGCATCCAGGTTTGAAAGCGGTTCATCGAACATAAACACCTGCGGATTGCGCACAATCGCACGCCCAATGGCGGTGCGCTGGCGCTGACCGCCGGAGAGTTGCTTCGGTTTTCTGTCCAGCAGATGGGAAAGTTGTAACGTCTTGGCGACCATCTCGACCTGATGGCGGATTTCCTCTTTCGGCACGCCGTTCACTTTCAGTCCGTAGCCCATGTTTTCGGCAATGGTCATGTGCGGGTAGAGCGCGTAAGACTGAAACACCATCGCCACGCCACGGCGTGAAGGGTCAACGTCGTTCACCCGCTGCTCGCCAATGTAAACGTCACCTTCGGTAATGTCTTCCAGCCCGGCAATCATGCGCAGCAATGTGGATTTTCCGCAGCCGGACGGCCCGACAAACACCGTAAATTCTCCGTCTTCAATATCAATATTGATGTCATGCAGCGTGACCGTTTTATCGAAACGCTTCACCACATTCTTAAGTCTGATGCTGGACATGTTTGGCCTCTTAAAGATTCATACCGCTGATATTTCGGACTATAACCACCTTGTGTAAACGTTTGCACAGGTCGGTTCGAATTTTGGAGAGGAGATCACACAATACACATCTTTTGGTAGTGATTTTAAGATTCAAAGTTTAACGTATAACACGAATTCGGAAGCGACATTAATCACTGTGTTGTCAGGTTTTAAAGGGTTTTAAACACGGGTTATTGATTGGGTGTCGTTAGGTTCTACACAAAAATGTTATACCTTCACATCCAGGAGCAACAATGAAAATTACACACCTTACTGCCTTGGTACTGATGTCGTTAAGCCTGAGCAGCCAGGCTGTCCGGGCAGCAGAGGGACAGCTACTTATCTGGGAAGATATTAAGAAATCTTCCGGTATTTCCGACGCGGTGAAAGATTTTGAAAAAGAGAACAACGTCAAAGTCGTTGTGCAGGAAACGCCTTATGCACAACAAACGGAGAAATTACGTCTGGATGGTCCGGCAGGCATCGGCCCCGACGTTGTCGTGATCCCCAATGATCAGCTCGGTACGGCGGTTGTGCAGGGGTTACTGGCCCCGCTGACCCTCGACAAAGCCTTCACCGACAGCTTTACGCCTTCGGCGATCAACGCGTTCCAGCTGAAAGGCCAGACCTACGGCGTGCCAAAAGCGGTGGAAACGCTGGTGCTGATTTACAACAAAGACTTACTGCCGAAAGCACCGGCGACGCTCGACGAGTATTACACCTTCTCCAAAGAAGAGCGGGCGAAAGGCAAATACGGCCTGTTAGCCAAGTTTGACGAAGTCTATTACGCCTACGGCGCGATGGCATCGATGGGGGGGTACATTTTCGGTAAAGATGCGAAGGGCGAAATCAACGTCGAAGACATCGGCCTGAACAAGCCGGGCAGCATTGAAGCGGTGACCTATCTGAAAAAATTCTATGCCGACGGGTTATTCCCGGCAGGGATCACCGGCGAAAACGGACTGAATGCCATTGATTCCCTGTTCACGGAGAAGAAAGCTGCCGCTGTTATCACCGGCCCGTGGGCGTTCCAGCCGTATGAAGCGGCGGGCATCCACTACGGCGTGATGCCGTTGCCGCTGTTGCCTAATGGCAAACCGATGAGCTCTTTCCTCGGCGTGAAAGGCTACGCGGTATCCACTTACAGCAAGCAAAAACCGCTGGCAGAGAAATTCATCACCTTCATCAATCAGCCTAAATACGCCAAGGTGCGCTATGAAGTGACCAAAGAAATCCCGGCACTGACGGCGCTGGTTAACGATCCGATGATTAAAAATGATGAACGCGCCAACGCCGTGGCACTGCAATCCACCCATGCCACGGCGATGCCGGGCGTGCCGGAAATGCAGGAAGTGTGGGGGCCGGCCAACAACGGTATTCAGCTGGGCGTGACCGGCAAGCAACCGGTGCAGGCCGCCATGAATGACGCGGTGAAAAATATCCAGATGCAAATCGAAGCGGCGAAAGCCAGCAACGAGTGATCCGGTAACACACTTTGTACGTCTGACAGGAGGGCGTGAATTCACGCCCTCACCAGTGAAAGGAACATCTTTGTGTCTATGCGTCTCCACGAGGAAAACCATGCGCCACACGCAGCCAGCCACCATGCACCGGTGGCTCTGGCGGCGGCGCTTATTCCCGGTTTTGGTCAGTTTTATAACCGACAATGGGCCAAGGGAAGTCTGTTTTTTGTCATTTTGTTTTGTTTCGCCGGTGTCTTTTATGATTTCCTGCAACAGGGATTTTGGGGCTTATATACGCTGGGCGAAGAAGTGCCGCGTGATAACTCCATCTTCTTATTAGCCAAGGGCATTATCAGCGTCCTGATTGCCGCCTTTGGTATCGGCTTTTATTATCTGAGCCTGCGCGATGCCTGGGTTAACGGCAAACGACGCGATCAGGGCGTGGAATTACCCGGCGTCAGAAAGCAATATCATTTATTGCTGCGCGAGGGTTTCCCTTATTTGATGATCACGCCGGGCTTTATATTGCTGGTGTTTGTGGTGGTGTTCCCGATTATTTTCGGTTTCTCCATCGCGTTCACCAATTACAACTTATACCACACGCCACCGGCCAAATTAGTCGACTGGGTGGGGTTCAAAAACTTTATTAATATCTTCACGCTCAATATCTGGCGCTCCACATTGCTGGACGTATTGCAATGGACGGTGGTCTGGACAGTGCTGGCGACCACGCTGCAATGCAGCGTCGGCGTTATGCTGGCCATCCTGGTCAATCAGAAAGATTTACGTTTCAAAGCGCTAATCCGCACCGTTCTGATTTTGCCGTGGGCGGTACCGGGCTTCGTGACTATTCTGGTCTTCGCCGGGATGTTCAACGACTCTTTCGGCGTGATCAACAACGGCATTCTGGCGGCGTTAGGCATTGAACCCAAGGCGTGGATGACGGATCCGTTCTGGACCAAAACGGCGCTCATCATGATGCAGACCTGGCTGGGTTTCCCGTTTGTATTTGCGATGACCACCGGCGTATTGCAGGCCATTCCGAATGATTTGTATGAGGCCGCCACCATGGACGGTGCCAGCACCTGGAAGAAATTAAAAACCATTACGCTGCCGCTGGTTTTATATTCCATTGCGCCGATCATTATCACGCAATACACCTTCAACTTTAATAACTTCAATATTATCTATCTGTTTAATAACGGTGGCCCGGCGGTGGCCGGATCGAATGCAGGCGGTACGGATATTCTGGTGTCATGGATATATAAACTCACCATGTCATCCTCGCAATATGCCATTGCCGCGACCATTACGATTTTGCTGTCGATATTTGTTGTCGGTATTGCGCTGTGGCAATTCCGTTCAACCAATTCATTTAAACAAGATGATATGGCGTAAGCGGGAGCAGGGTGATGAGTAAGAACAGCAGTATTAAAAGAAACCGGTTTATCCGCCTTTCGCTGAGTTATGTCCTGTTACTGATCGTGGCGGTCATTATTATTTATCCACTGATCTGGACCGTCGGCGCGTCGCTGAATGCCGGTAACAGCCTGCTCAGTACCTCGATTATTCCGGAGAACGTGTCGTTCCAGCACTACAAAGACCTGTTTAGCGGCGACGTGAATTATGTCGGCTGGTACTGGAACTCGATGAAAATCAGCTTCCTGACCATGGTGCTGACCCTGATTTGCGTCAGTTTCACCGCCTATTCCTTCTCGCGTTTTCGCTTTAAAGGCCGCAAAGACGGGCTGATGCTGTTCCTGTTATTGCAGATGATCCCGCAGTTTTCGGCGCTGATCGCCATCTTTGTGCTGGCGCAGTTACTGGGGTTAATCAACAGCCATCTGGCGCTGGTGCTGATTTACGTCGGCGGCATGATCCCGATGAACACCTATCTGATGAAAGGCTATCTCGACGCCATTCCGAAAGATCTGGATGAGTCAGCGCGAATGGACGGGGCGGGGAATTTCCGTATTTTCATCGAAATCATCATGCCGCTCTCCAAACCGATACTGGCGGTGATCGCGCTGTTTTCCTTCACCGGCCCGCTGGGTGATTTCATTCTCTCCAGCACCATTTTGCGCACGCCCGATAAGTACACTTTGCCGATTGGCCTGTACAACCTGGTGGCGCAGAAAATGGGCGCGAATTACACCATGTACGCCGCAGGTGCGGTGTTGATCGCCGTGCCGGTCGCCATTTTCTATCTCGCCTTACAAAAATACTTCGTTTCCGGCCTGACGGCTGGCAGTACCAAAGGATAATCCAATGACTCTCTTTTCTAAAAAGATGTTCAATAAAAGCGCAATGGCCTGCGTGCTGCTGGCGATGTCATTTTCCGGCATGGCGCAGGACGTGGTGATTAAAAAAGTCGCCAACGTCCCGGTGGATTTCATCAAAGGCGCAGACATTTCGACGCTGATTGATGTGGAAAAGCACGGCGGCAAGTTCTTCGATCAAAACCATAAGCAAACCGATGCGATGGTGATCCTCAAACAGAACGGTTTCAACTATGTGCGCCTGCGCCTGTGGGTGGATCCGCAAGATGCGGATGGCAAACCTTACGGCGGCGGCAATAACGATCTGGCCACCACGCTGGAACTGGCGAAACGCGCCAAAGCGCAGGGTTTTAAAATCCTGCTCGATTTCCATTACAGCGATTTCTGGACAGACCCCGGTAAACAGTTCAAGCCGAAAAGCTGGGCGAAAATGGATTATCCGCAGCTGAAAACGGCCATTCATGATTACAGCCGCGAAGTGATCGCCAAATTCCGTGAACAGGGCACGGTGCCGGACATGGTGCAGGTCGGCAATGAAATGAACGGCGGAATTTTGTGGCCGGAAGGCAAAAGCTGGGGCGAGGGCGGCGGTGAGTTTGACCGTCTGGCCGGGCTGCTGAATGCGGCGATTGCCGGTGTGCGTGCCGATGAAAAAAATCCGTCGGACATCAAAATCATGCTGCATCTGGCTGAAGGCACCAAGAACGATACCTTCCGCTGGTGGTTCGATGAAATCAATCAGCGCAAAGTGCCTTACGACGTTATCGGCCTGTCGTTTTACACCTACTGGAACGGCCCGATCTCTGCGCTGCAAACCAACATGGACGACATCAGCAAACGCTACAACAAAGACGTGATCGTGGTGGAAGTGGCGTATGGCTACAGCACCGAAAACTGTGATGCGGCTGAAAACAGCTTCACGGAAAAAGAAGCCAAAGACGGCGGCTATCCGGGCACGGTGCAGGGGCAGGCAGACTTCCTCAGCGACATGATCAAAAGTCTGGTGGCCGTGCCGGATCACCGTGGCAAAGGCCTGTTCTACTGGGAACCGACGTGGATCCCGGTCAGCGGTGCAGGCTGGGCCACGCCGGCGGGCATGACCTACATCAACGACCACTGGAAAGAGGGCAATGCCCGCGAAAATCAGGCGTTGTTCAGCTGTGACGGTCAGGTTCTGCCTTCCATTCAGGTATTCAAGTAATTTCCTTTTCCCCGGTCACATTGGCCGGGGAGCACTGACTTTTTCTTAAGGATTTAAAGGATTAAGCATGACGAAATTCCCTCTTCTGAGCAGTAAGATTTCCGGCCTGTTACACGGCGCGGACTACAACCCCGAGCAATGGCTGGACACGCCTGACGTGCTGATCCGCGACGTCGAAATGATGAAAGAAGCGCGCTGCAACGTGATGTCAGTGGGAATTTTCAGCTGGTCGGCGCTGGAGCCTGAAGAAGGGCGCTATACGTTTGACTGGATGGATCAGGTGCTCGACCGTCTGCATGAGAACGGTATTTTTGTCTATCTCGCCACGCCAAGCGGCGCACGTCCGGCGTGGATGTCGCAGAAATACCCGCAAGTGTTGCGCGTCGGGCGCGACCGCGTCAAAGCGCTGCACGGCGGGCGTCACAACCACTGTCTGAGCTCACCGGTTTATCGCGAAAAAGTCCAACTGATGAACGGCCAGCTGGCAAAACGTTATGCGCACCATCCGGCGGTGATCGGCTGGCACATCTCCAATGAGTACGGCGGCGAATGTCATTGTGACACCTGTCAGGAGCAGTTCCGTGACTGGCTGAAAGCGCGCTACGTCACCCTCGATGCGCTGAACCAGGCCTGGTGGAGCACGTTCTGGAGCCACACTTACACGGACTGGTCACAGCTGGAATCGCCGTCGCCGCAGGGTGAAAGTGGTGTTCACGGCCTGAATCTCGACTGGCGCCGTTTTAATACCGACCAGGTCACGCGTTTTTGCAGCGACGAGATCCGCCCGCTGAAAGCCGAAAACCCGGCGCTGCCGGCGACCACCAATTTCATGGAATATTTCTACGATTACGATTACTGGAAGCTCGCCGGTGTGCTGGATTTCATCTCCTGGGACAGCTACCCGATGTGGCACACCCGTCAGGATGATATCGGCCTCGCGGCGTACACCGCGATGTACCACGATCTGATGCGCACCCTCAAGCAGGGCAAACCTTTTGTGCTGATGGAATCCACGCCAAGCTTCACCAACTGGCAGCCGACCAGCAAACTGAAAAAGCCGGGAATGCACATTCTTTCCTCGCTGCAGGCGGTCGCGCACGGTGCGGATTCCGTACAGTATTTCCAGTGGCGTAAAAGCCGCGGCTCGTCTGAGAAATTCCACGGCGCCGTGGTCGATCACGTCGGGCATATAGATACCCGCGTGGGGCGCGAAGTGGCCGAGCTCGGCACGATTTTATCCGCCTTAGCGCCGGTGGCGGGCAGCCGCGTGGAAGCCAAAGTGGCGATCATTTTTGACTGGGAAAGCCGCTGGGCGATGGACGATGCCATGGGGCCGCGCAACGCCGGTCTGCATTATGAAAACACCGTTGCCGATCATTACCGGGCGCTGTGGTCACAAGGCATTGCCGTCGACGTGATCAACGCCGACTGCGATTTACAGGGCTACGATCTGGTGATCGCGCCGATGCTGTACATGGTGCGCGAAGGGGTCAGCGAGCGCATAAGCCATTTCGTGCAGACCGGCGGGCGCTTCGTCGCCACCTACTGGAGCGGCATCGTCAACGAAACCGATCTGTGTTTCCTCGACGGATTCCCCGGACCGTTACGCCCTGTGCTCGGGATCTGGGCGGAAGAGATCGACAGCCTGACCGACGAGCAGCACAACAGCGTCGCCGGTGTCGAAGGTAATGCGCTGGGGTTAAGCGGGCCGTACCGTGCATCGCAGCTGTGTGAGGTGATCCATCTGGAAGGCGCGGCGGCGCTCGCCACCTATGGCGATGACTTCTATGCCGGTGCCCCGGCCGTTACCGTCAATTTGTACGGTAAAGGGCAGGCGTACTACGTGGCATCGCGCAACGACGCCCAGTTCCATGCCGATTTCTTCACCGCGCTGGCGAAAGAAATGCATCTGCCGCGCGCCATTAACACGCCGCTGCCGGAAGGCATGACCGCCGCAAGGCGTACCGACGGCGAAAGCGAGTTTATCTTCCTGCAAAACTACAGTGCGCAAAGTCAGAGTGTCACATTGCCGCTGGATTATCAGGATATCGTTCACGGCGGCAATTTACCGCGCAAACTGACGTTACCGGCATTTGGTTATCAGATCCTGACACGTAAAATCGCGCAATAAGAGGTATTACCGGCGTGCAATGGGGAATATTCCCTGTTGCACGTTTTTTCATTTCTGCAAGAGAGGATTAATGATGGTCAATATTAAAGACTTTATGCATGTGTTCTCGGCGAAGAATAAAAACCTGAAAGATGACGTACCACCGTCCACGGATGTGTCGTTATTAATTGAGGCGCTCGGTGGCCGCGATAATATTATTAATGTCGATGCCTGTATCACCAGGCTGCGCGTCAAGGTGAAAGCGCTTAAACCAGTTAACTCCGGTGCCATCCAGCAGGCGGGGGCGATAGGGGTGGTCATTATTGGTCAGGAAGTTCATGCCATATTTGGTAAGCAGTCCGACAGCCTGAAGAAATTAATGACAGAGAAATTTGTTTTAAAAAGTAATTAAGTCTTTTTAAATAATGCTAAAAATAAAGGCAGCCCGACACCAGGCTGCCTTTATTGTTTCTTATTTTAAATCAATAATAATGATGCTGCTGTGCGGAGAAAAAACGTAACGATCCCCTACAAGAGAAATTAAGTTTTTATCTGTCGCTTTATAACAATGAGGATATGACTTTTTTGTACAACATGACTTCAACTTTCCAAAATCAGTGAAGTTGTGGCAAGTCGGCAAGCCAACGCAGCGACAGCTTCAGAAATGAAGGAAATTTACCACCAGGCTTCAACCTGAACCCCAAAGTTCCAGGTATCGGATTTCGTGTGATCTTCAAAAGTATCGCCGTGCTCGGAATCATTCAGATACGATGCAAACACACGCAGTTCAGGGCGCGACATAAACTCAGGACCGGCTGCCAGACCCATCGCCAGGGTGTATTTCTGGCCACCTTGTTTATAGTTCGAGCCGTTCTTGTAATCATCTTTCTGATAGAACGTACCCACTTCACCGATGGTACGCACGTAATCCGTCCACTGGTACTGCGCACGGCCCACCAGAGAAACCAGTTCAGTGGTGTCGGTGTACGCGGTGATGTTGTCGGCGTGGCCGTAGGTCAGCACGTGGTTAAGGCTGAATTTACTGGTGATCGGGAACAGCCCGGTGATGATGCCGCGATAACCGGTGGCGTCATTGGTGTAATTCCACATGTCATACCAGCCGCCGCCCTGGGAAATCATGTTCTGCGCCAGGCCTTTGTCTGCGTACTGTAAAACCAGTTTGTTATAGCCGCCCCACATATCCTGGCTGATTTCGCCGGTCAGCATCACGCCGTTATCCGCGTCATACAGGCCACCGTACTCTTTCTGATCGTGCGTCAGGTTTGGCATGGCGTAGTCGGCACCGATCTCCATCCACGCGCCGCTCCAGGGTTTGATCCCGGCGTAACGCACGTCAATGTAGTTGATGTTGACGTCGTTATCGCCGTCAACGCGGTAATCCACGTCATTGGCATCGCCACGGATCCAGGCCACAGACAGCGCGCCTTCGCCCAACTTCAGGTTTTCCACCCCGGCACCGGCACCGGAAATGTTCCAGTATTTGGTGTCGATGATGTGTAAATCATGGCGCTGGTAGTAACGCTTACCGCCCCAGATCACCGCATCTTTATCCCACGGCACCAGCCCTTTAATTTGCAAATTCAGCTGACGCAGCCCGAATTGCGCGTCGTCATTGAGGGTACTTTCATCATCATTTGAGCCGTCGGACACCATGCTGACCATCGAGTCGACATAAAAACTCACATCGTCTTTTTTGTAGACTTCACTGCCCAGTTCCACTTCTCCGTAAGTATCGTTTTCGTTGCCCAGACGACCGACTTTGTTTTTCTGGAATTGCTCTAAGCTGCCGCTGCCGGAAACACCCAGCCCGGAGCGCAGATAACCATGAAAATCAATATCATTTGCCACTGCAGGGCCTGCCGTGAGGGCGAGGGAAACCGCCACAGCCAGAGTGCGTAAGTTGTGTTTCATTATTTTTCCTTATGATTGTATGACGTTCACATTTACGGATTCTATAAGATACCCAGAAACAACAATGATCAATTTTACACATTCTGAATTGTGAGTTAGATCCAGAACTTGTGTGTTATAAATAAACCGTTAGTGATTCAAATCACAAGATTATGCAATGTTAACGTATAACTTATGCAGTGCGGCGCGCCTCAGATTGAACTTTTATCTGAGATCCCGTAGTTTGACCCGAGGATTGTGGAGGTAAGCTACGTTCACAGGTTGCAGGCAGAGAAAAAGAATGAAATCGAAAAGTTCGACACTGGAAGATGTCGCCCGCTACGCCGGTGTCTCTTATCAGACCGTTTCACGGGTGTTAAACAAGTCAGCCAACGTTTCCGAAGCCACCCGCCTGAAGGTAGAACAGGCGATAGACGTGCTGCGTTATGTGCCTAACCGTCTGGCACAGCAACTGGTGGGTAAACAGAGTTTCACGCTGGGGCTGGTGACCACGTCGCTGGCCTTACACGCGCCTTCGCAAATTGCAGCGTCAGTGAAAAAGTATGCTCATCAGGCCGGTTATCAGGTGCTGATCTCGATGATTGATGAAGATGTAAACCAGAGCATTCAGGACTCGATCAACGAACTGAAATCTCAGCGGGTCGATCGCGTCATCATCAACATTCCGCTGGAAAGCGCTGAAGCAGAGCACATCTACGAAAATAACCGCGATATTCTGTGTCTGTTCCTCGACGTTGATCCGGGCAGCCCGGTGTTTAATGTCTGCTTCAATCCCGCCGACGGCTCACGCGCCAGCGTGGAATATCTGCTGGAGTTAGGGCATCGCGATTTCGCGCTGCTGGCAGGGCCGGAGGAGTCAGTGTCATCGCGCCTGCGCCTGCAAAGCTGGCAGGACACGCTCAGGGAGAAGGGGCTGGCACCAGTCACGGTGATCCACGGTGACTGGAGCGCCAAAAGCGGCTATTACAATGCGCTGCACATCCTGCGTGAGACGCCGCAGTTTACCGCCATGCTGGTGGGCAACGATCAGATGGCGCTGGGCGTTATCAGCGCGCTGCATCAGCATAACGTTGCCATTCCCGAACAGGTGTCGATCATCGGTTACGATGATACTTACGACAGCGCGTTTTTCCATCCGGCGCTGACCACGGTGTCGCTGGATCTGGATCTGCAAAGCAAAGAGGCGGTGGAACGCCTGCTGGCGACGAAAAATGACGTCACCGAGTCCACCCTGTTACCGGCGAAGCTGGTGGTGCGGAACTCCACCCGTGCGCCGGGAGAGCAGGACAAAGATCTGAACCAGATTGCCGATCAGCTGGATAAACTCGCTTCGCGGTTGCGCGGTCAGTAAGAAACGGTTTAAATCCTCGGACTCTTTGGGAAAGTAAAAGGAAGTGACGTAATGACCTTATGGCAGTGTTATTTGCAGGGCTGGAAAGGCTATGTGAAATTTTCGGGCAGGGCGACCCGAAAGGCGTTTTGGGTTTTCACCCTCGGCAATGTTTTGTTGATGATCCTGCTGGTCATGGGCGTGATTTCGTTCTTTTCCATGTCAGGCGATCCTTATATCGGCGTGCTGTATGCCGGAATGGCCTACAGCCTGTTTGCCCTGGTTCTGGCGTTGCCGCTGCTGGCCGTTGGCATCCGCCGCATGCATGACATCAACCGTTCAGGCTGGTGGTTTGGCGGTGTCTATCTGGCGGGCGTCGTCTCGCGGTTGCTGAATATGATCCTGATCCAGTACGCTTCGCCGGAGACTTACGCCGTGCTGAATGTGGTGCTGGGCATTTTGCTCGGCTGGATCCCGCTGCTGGGGATCATCTACCTCTGCTGCCAGAAGTCGAAAACGCCGGTGGATTTACAAAAGCCGGCCGTTGCCGGATAAGACGTACTATGTGAGTCAGGAGTTTGCCGGGCGGCAAACTCCGCGGCGCCCATGATGTAAAGGATTTAAAAAATTAATTCATCTAAGTTTAAAACAAGAAACATCACATTTATTAAAATTCGGGTAACGGTCAGCTATATAGGTCAACAAGAAAAGTGCCATTAAATCCCCCTGGCCATTCATGGTCGGAAAAATAAATTCACCATGGTTGGGGTCAAAAAATTTTAAAACGTTTACTCCTGCTCTTATTGCGAAAGCATGAAGTCCTGCCTGGCCACCTATGATAATAATATACCCGTTTTGGGAGGACATATATTGAAGTATATCCGTTCTTATTGATTCTAATAGTTTGTTTGTCATCATATTGCCCCCTTTTATATAAGAAATTCCTTTATTTCTCAGGACGGTTGTCATGACATCTTTGGAATTAATATTTCCCTGACATTTATATGTTGACAGGTTTTTTGGCCGGGAGAGAGTAAGCTCCTTCAGTAAATTCTGCACGCCGCGAATCTGAACTTTACCCAGCGGACTCGAAATATAGTTCATAAAATCAGGCCACGTCGTACCAGAAATTAAGTAAGCACTCGACAGTCCAAGGCAAACTCCGGCTCCAAGGCCGTGGTATTGAATATTTCCCTGCGAGTCATAATTATTGTTTGTCCATGCACCTTGACGTTGCATAGGATTAATATTATCCCATTGATTTCCTGAAATATAATCATCCTGCAGGAATTTATTTCTTTTTCCGTTAAGCATAGTAACAAGATTGTCGATATCTGCTGGCATTTAAACCTTCTTATTTTAATGGAAAGGTATTATAAAAAAAGCGACACGGAATATAATTTATTCGCCAGGTGGAAGCAATTTATAAATATGACCACAAAGTTTATTCTAATTTTATTTATAAAATACAGAGGGTTACCGGATGTCGATGAGTTAAGTTGTTTTGTTTTCTTGTATAAAAAATATTTTATTCACTGTGTTGATATATTAATTTCATATGCATTTGATTAATGCATATGAAATAATTATTTATATAGACCGTTTTCCGCCAACGTTCAGACTTACGCCGGATGCCTGAACTGACTTCTTAACGTTGGCCGTTATTCCGTTCTCTTCGATTTCGGGTATTTCCACAGCCAGCGGCCGCTGGCCATGCGCCAGTAGAAGAAGATACCGCGCACGATCCAGTCCAGGAACATGCCAAGCCAGATACCCACCACGCCAAAACCAAGCACGATACCCAGGAAATACCCCACCACAATACGACAACCCCACATGCCCACCATCGAGACATACATGGTGAAACGGGCGTCGCGTGCGCCTTTTAATCCGGCGGGGAGCACCCATGACGCCGCCCAGAAGGGCATAAACGCGGCGTTCAGCCAGATCAGTATTTTGACGACGTCGATGACGTCTTCTTCATTGGTGTAAAAGCGCGCCAGCACGCCGGCGAAGGGCACCGAGATGAACGCCAGAACGCACAGGCCAAATGTCGAGAGCCAGAATATATGGCGCAGCTGGCGCTCGGACTGTGCGATTTGCCCTTTGCCCAGCCGCGTGCCGACAATAATGGTGGACGCTGATCCCAGCGCGTTGCCCGGCAGGTTAATCAATGCGGCAATGGAGAAGGCAATAAAGTTACCGGCGATGACGTTAGTGCCCATACCGGCGACGAAAACCTGCGTCAGCAGTTTACCGCCGTTAAACAGCACCGATTCAATGCTGGCCGGAATACCAATGCCCAGCACTTCGCGCAGAATATTGGTATTGAGCGGCAGGAAATAACTTTTAAGGGAGATTTTCAGCGACGGATTAAAGCCGACCATCAGCACCGCAATGACGGCGATGGCACCGATATAGCGCGCGATGGTCAGCCCGAGCCCCGCACCGATAAAGCCCAGTCCATTCCAGCCAAAGCAGCCGTAAATCAGCACGCTGCTGATCACCAGATTGAGAATATTCATGCCGCCGTTGAGCAGCATCGGAATTTTGGTATTCCCGGCACCGCGCAGCGCGCCGGAACCGATCAACGCAATGGCCGCCGCCGGATAGCTCCAGCTGCTCATTTGCAGATAGGAAAGCGCCATCTCTTTGACTTCCGGCTCGGCGTTACCGGCGATCATGTCGATGATCACATGCCCGGAAAATTGCAGAAGAATTGCCAGCAGTACGGCAAAAACGGTCATGATCGCCAGCGATTGTCGCGCAGCGGCACGCGCCCGTTCGTGATCGAGCTTACCCAGGCTGAAGGCCACCACCACCGTAGTGCCGAGATCGACCGCGGCAAAAAAGGAAATGATCACCATGTTGAAGCTGTCTGCCAGACCAACGCCCGCCATCGCTTCCTTGCCCAGCCAGCTGACCAGAAAAGTGCTCAGTACGCCCATCAGCAGGACGCAGGCATTCTCGAAGAAGATGGGCACAGCGAGGGGCGTGATTTCACGCCAGAACAGGGTGCGGTAAGAACGCCGTTTCGGATACCAGGGCGTGCGCTCGATGGCTTTGCGCAAAGAGACGATGACGTTTTGCAAGAGAATTCCAGTGTGGCAGAAAGTAGAACAGCGTTTTAAATTATGATGGTAAAAGACTTCGCATTATGCAAAGTCTTTTTTAAGAAGGGGCTGAATTAAAGTGTTAAAAAACAATTATCGGAAAGGAGGCTCGTTAAAGGTACGTAATTTTCGCGAATGCAGATGATCCCCTTCGGCACGCAGCAGATCGATGGCGCAGATGCCGATTTGCAAATGCTCTGAAATCGCCCCTTCATAAAACTTGTTTGCCTGACCGGGCAGTTTGATTTCACCGTGAAGCGGTTTATCGGAGACGCACAGTAACGTGCCGTACGGGACGCGGAAGCGGTAACCCTGCGCGGCAATGGTCGCACTTTCCATATCGACGGCCACGGCACGGCTGAGGTTAAAGCGCAGCGCCGAGGCGGCATAACGCAGCTCCCAGTTACGATCGTCCGTCGTGACCACCGTGCCGGTGCGCAGGCGCTGTTTCACTTCCTCGCCGGGCATTCCGCTCATCTTTTTGGTGGCGTCATACAGCGCGCGCTGCACTTCGGCAATGCTTGGAATAGGGATATCCGGCGGTAACACCGCGTCCAGCACGTGATCGTCACGCAGATACGCGTGCGCCAGTACGTAATCGCCAATGGACTGCGTTTCACGCAATCCGCCGCAGTGACCAATCATCAGCCAGACGTGCGGGCGCAGCACTGCGAGGTGATCGCAAATCGTTTTGGCATTGGCCGGACCGACGCCGATGTTCACCAGCGTGATCCCCGCGCCGTCGCGGGCGATCAGGTGATAGGCCGGCATCTGGTGTTTTTTCCACGCCAGATCCGACACCGCCTGTTCCGGATAAAGCGTATCGGCAGTGATAAACACGCTGCCCGCGCAGGCCAGCGCTTCGTACGGGCTGTCCGGATCGGCAATCTGTGCGCACGCCCAGCTGACAAATTCATCGACATAGCGCGTGTAGTTGGTGAACAACACGTAAGGCTGGAAATGTTCAATCAACGTGCCGGTGTAATGGCGCAGGCGCGCGAGGGAAAAATCAGCCCGCAGCGCGTTGAAATGAGAAAGCGGGAAGGTATCGCCGGGGTAATACAGGCCATCTGCCGTTTCATCGCCAATTTGCGACAGTTCCGTGGTGGGAAAATGTTTCGCAAGCCCCGCGCTCATTGAGCGGTCGAGCATCAGGTCCGATCCGTCGATCACGTAAGAGTAAGGAATTTCCTGTTGCGACGGCACCACTTCAATCACCGCATTGTACTCTTCCTCCAGCAATGACAGCTGCTCGGTCAGATAATGACGGAAAAGTTCAGGATGGGTGATGGTGGTGGAATAGCGTCCCGGATGCGAGAAGCGGCCATAGGCGCGGGTCGGATTTTTGGCAGGCGTTACGCCATCCCAGCTGACACGCAGTTCAGGGTAAACAAATAATCCCGCCGCGCGGTCAGCCACGTCCGGCAGCGTGCCCTGAACAATGAAATCTTTAATCGCATCCCGCAGTGCGGCGACCGAGTTGTTGTACATTTCTTCGAGCTTCTCAATCGCCTGTACCGCGGTGAGGGACGTGTTATCCATACGCTTTTCCTTTGTGCTTTGTTCATCATCATTCAGTCTAAATATGGCTTGTCTGAAGAGCGCCGCCAATGTTTTATTAGGCTATGAAAACCGGATGACGCTTTTATGAACGAACAGGGGACAGTGAATGATTCGGGTGTGGGGCAGAAAAACGTCGTCTAATGTGCAGGCGCTGATGTGGTGTATCGGGGAATTAGGCCTGCAGTATGAAAGAACTGACATCGGCCATAAATACGGCGGCAATGACACGCCGGAATTTCTGGCGATGAACCCGAACGGCACCGTTCCGGTGATCCGCGATGGCGAAGGGGAGGCCCTGTGGGAAACCGGCGCCATTCTGCGCTATCTGGCCGGAAAATACGGTGCTGAGACATTCTGGCCGAAGGATGCTGAACGGCGTGCGCACATCGATAAATGGACCGAATGGGCAAAAATCGGGGTGGCGATGAATTTCACCGCGCCGGTATTCTGGATGGTAGTGAGAACGGCGGCGAAAGATCAGGATCATCAGGCGCTGAAAAAATCATTGCAGAACCTGAACAAGAAACTGGCGATTGCTGAGGCGCAGATTGTCCGATATGGCTACCTTGCCGGGAGTGAATTCACGCTGGCCGATATTCAGTTTGGACACAGTTTGTATCGCTATTTTGATATCGCCATTGATCGGCCACCTTACCCGGCCATCGAACAATATTATGAAAAACTTAAACAGCGTCCGGCATTTGCGGAGCATGTGATGGTGTCCTACGAAGAGTTGCGGGTGGTTTAACGCCGCCCCGGATGCAAAAAGCCCGCTTAACTTTCATTAAGCGGGCTTTTTTAATGGCTTACTTTTCAGTCCGGCTGAGGTGTTTTCATCACTATCGCTGTCAGGGCCGAGAGCAAACAGCCCGCCATCAGATAAATGGCGACGGAATGCCATTCACCGCCGGAGAAATTCAGTAACGCGGCGGCAATAAACGGCGTAAATCCGCCACCCACCACGCTGGCGACCTGATAACCCACACCGGCACCACTGTAGCGGTAACCTGCGCCAAACATTTCCGTGAACATCGGTTGCTGCACACACACCACCATATCGTGAGCGATATTAGCCAGCAGTAACGAGAAAATTACCACGCCGACAAGGGAACGTGCTTCCAGCGCCATAAAGAACGGGAACGCACTCAGGGCACCGACGAATGCGCCGGTAATGTAGATGCGGCGACGTCCGAAGCGATCCGCCAGCCAGGCAAACAGCGGGATCGTCAGACAGCTTATCCCGCCGACCAGCAATCCGATATTGAGAAACAGCTCACGCGACATCCCCAGGTTGTGCGTCGAATAGTTCAGTGCGAACGCGGTGACAATGTACATCGTCAGCAATTCGCAAAGGCGCAGGAGGATGATTTTCAAAAATGCGCCGGGGTGGCGGTTCAGTGCTTCGAAGACCGGCAGGCGTTTTTTCGCCTCTTTGGGCTGTGCTTCCTGAGCACGTTCAAACTCGACCGACTCTTCCATGCCGTTGCGGACCCACAGCGCGCCCAGCACCAGCACAACGCTGAACAGAAACGGCAAACGCCAGCCCCAGCTGAGGAACTGGGCGTCGGTGGTCAGGTGGCTTATCAGCGACACCAGACCGGTAGCCAGCAGCAGACCGACGCCGTATCCCATCTGGATGCCGCTGCTGTAGAACGCCTTTTTGCCCGAAGGTGCACTTTCAACGGCCAGCAGCGCAGCGCCACCCCATTCGCCGCCGACCGCAAAACCCTGAATGGCGCGCAGGGTGACCAGCAGAGCCGGGGCCCACCAGCCAATGGTTGCGAAAGAGGGGAGGATACCGATGCATGCGGTGGCGATGCCCATGATCCAGACGGTCATCATCAGCATCCGTTTGCGACCCAGACGATCGCCGAAATGGCCAAAGACAATGCCGCCAAGCGGGCGGAAGAGGAAGCCTACGCCGAAGGTGGCAAACGCGGCGAGCGTGCCCATTGCCGGGTCAATTTGCGGAAAAAATTCACTGTTAAACACCAGCGCGGCGGTGATGCCGTAGAGTAAAAAATCAAACCAGTCGACGACTGCGCCGACGAAGCTCCCCCAGGCAGCCCGGCGGGCACGGTGATATGAAGGTATTTCCTCATCGGGGCGGGGGGCAGTGAGCATGGCGTCCATAATTGTCCTGTCTGTTCCTCAGATTTCTAAACTTTTTCGTTATTAAAATAGGCAAAAGGTTATTGAGTTATCAAAAAGCTTAACAAAAACCGCTACTGAGACTACAGCGTCAACCGCCAGGTTAAAACGCTTTTGCAAAATGAAAGGGGAGTTTTATGCAGAAAAGGGGCAAAGCAGGCAAGCACATCAAAAACACCAAAGCAAAACGCCCGCTTAAGTTTCCTTAAGCGGGCGTTTCTAATATGGCTCCTCTGACTGGACTCGAACCAGTGACATACGGATTAACAGTCCGCCGTTCTACCGACTGAACTACAGAGGAATCGTTGGAACGGGGCGAATAATAGCGACTGCCCCTGTGCATGTCAAAGGGGAAACTGCATAAATGTGTGCGTTTGCTGATAGTTTGGTCAAGTTGTTGAGAATAGAGTCAAAAAGGCCGGTTTGAGCGGTCGGGGCTGCAATCTCTGAGCGTCTGATGCCCCTAAAAGCCGCCAGTTATTCATCCTGCTAATTGATAAGGCTTAACCATAAGAATGCATTATGTTGGTGCGCTCCCGATGAAATTATTGCGCGATCACACTGCATTTTTTTCTGCGCAGCCATTTTCCGCGCGCGCCATCCGACCGTTTTCTCTTATGTTCCAGGGGACTGGCGGGGATGCGCCCGTTTTTTCATCTGCCCGCCGGAGATTGGCGCAGATCTTGCTTTTATCAGAGCTGCTTATAAATACGCTGTTCGTGCATTACGTCAGTTCAGGGTACCCCTTACCGCGCAAGATGGAGGCAGAGATGAATCTCAGGCGTTTAAAGTACTTCGTGAAAATCGTCGATATCGGCAGCCTGACGCAGGCCGCTGAGGTTCTGCATATCGCTCAACCGGCGCTGAGCCAGCAGCTGGCGACGCTGGAGGGTGAATTGCAGCAACAATTGCTGATTCGCACCAAGCGCGGCGTCACGCCCACGGAAGCCGGTCACATTCTTTATTCCCATGCGCAGGCCATTTTGCGTCAGTGCGAGCAGGCGCAGTGCGCCGTAAGCAGCGCCGGGCAATCGCTCAGCGGGCAGGTATCGGTCGGCCTTGCGCCGGGCACGGCGGCTTCACAGCTGGCGCTGCCGCTGTTGCAGGCAGTGCGCGAGCAGCATCCCGGCATTCTGCTGTATCTCAATGAAAACTTTGGCACGGCGCTGGGTGAATGGGTGCTGGATGGCCGCATGGATATGGCAGTGCTGTACGGCGCGCGCCCGGAACCCGGGCTGTGCAGTCAGCCGCTGATGAGGGAAGATCTGTATCTGGTGGGCACGCATGCTGTGCCGAATCCGGGAAAATACGTTGAGCTGAGCGAAGTGGCCAGACTGAATCTGTTTATGCCGCGTGCTTATAACGTCATGCGCCGTCTGGTGGACGATGCCATGTCTTTGCGTCGCCTGAGCGCTAACATCATTGGTGAAATTGAATCTTCCGCCACGCTGACCGCCGCAGTAGCCAGCGGGCTGGGTGCGACGATCCTGCCGGAGTCCGCCGCCCGTGCCATGATCGGCCCGGCGAAAGCCTGGATGTCATGCATCAGCAGCCCGGCCATTCAGGTGCCGCTTTCACTGTGTATCTCAGAAACGCGGGCACTGTCGGCGGAGGCGATGGCGGTGAAGAAAATCCTGCTGGGACTGGTTGCGGAGCAGAGCACGCCGGTTCCTGAACCGATGCTGGTAGCAAGCTGAACCATGAAAAAATGGGCGATCGTCGATCGCCCATTTGATTTTCCCCGGTCAGGAGTGACCATTAAAACAAGGTTTACTTACAGGCTTTAATTTCCTTCCATTGTGACCATTCGCCAGTGAACTCCGGGTTTCCGGGTTCATTGTTCTGTGTCCAATAGTTAGCCAGATACTCCTTGCCTTTCCACACAACGCTTTCGCCTCCGTAGTAGATTTTTTGTGCGTCCCAGTTGTTCGCGCAGGTTTTACCCGTGCCGGTATCCGGCAATGGTTGCACCTGCGGCGTCACCGTCAGCGTATAAGAAGCCACATCGCTTTTCTTGCCGTCCGAAACGGTCAGTGTGAAGGTGTACTGTTTTTTCACCGTCACCGTCGGCGCAACAAAACTGATGCTGTCACGGTCGGTACCCTCCAGCGTGTTACCGTTTGGCAGCAGCCAGGAGTAAGACAGTTTGTCACCGTTCGCATCGCTGGACGCGGCGGCGTTAAGTGTCACGTTCGCCTGACTTTCCACATCACCAATCGGCCCGCTCAGTTTTGCCACTGGCGCCACGTTAGTGTCCGCCGGGGCAGGGGTTGGGTCCGGGGTTGGCGCTGGCGTCGGATCCGGCGCTGGCGTGACCGGCTCGACCTTGCCGGAGTCATCAACAATCGACACATTAAAGAAGTGCTGAACGCAGCGTTTGTAGTCGCCTTCTTTAAACGCAGAGAATGGCGTCTGGTAGCCGACTAACTGACAGGAATACGTCGAGCCTGTCGGGGTACTCGGATCCCATCCCCAGTCCTGTTCCCAGTACTGTGGCAGTGCGCCTGAGCCACCTTCATCGAACTGTTTCATGTTTTTACAGCCGAGCACTTCATTGGCAGGCACCGGCACTTTCAGGTATTCCGCTTCACTTTTGTAGTAGGAGATACGGTTTTCACCCTGAGCAATTTCGGTCGGACCGCCGCACTCCACGCCGCCGTTAATGATCTGGATGGTCACGCCGAACCCCGGCACCAGGCCATTTTCTTTATCATGGGCGTTGGGCTGCCAGGTTCCGTCGATCACGTGCAGCATGCTGGGTTTCGGTGCCTGCGGTGTGACGAAGAAGAACACGGCGCTGGCGAGGTTCAGCCAGGTGTCCGCGACCAGTTCCGGTTTATCGAGCAGCGTTCTGACCGTGCCAAACATCGCGTCTGAGAACGGACCGTAGTTGTAGTTATAGGAAAGTTGTTTTGCCCCGCGACCAAAATAGCTGACGAAATCACCCTGCGCGTCTTTACCGCAAGGCCAGGTTTGCCCCTGCCAGACGTCCGGATTACATTCGCCGTTATAGCCGCCTTTCTGGCCTTCGGCCCAGCCCATTTCACGCAGCCACACCAGCCCCTGTCGCCATTCCGCCTCAGGGCGCCAGTTTTCATGTCCGCCGGTTTCCTGCGCGAAGTGCGCAAACATCGTTGCCAGGCCTTTACGGCAAATCGCGTCGGAATCACGTCCGTCGGTGTAAGTACCGCAAACTGCCGGGAATTTACCTATCGCTTTAATGAAGTTTTCATAACTGTATTCCGGCGCGCGGAGCGGGAAAATATAATCCCATTGCTCTTTGCTGAGGATTTTCTCAACGCGTTTTACGTTATCCGGGTTTGCCGCACGGCCCGGCGCAATTTTTTCAACGGAATCATTATCCAGCGTGCGGATGGAAGCTTTCACTTCCTGCATCAGCGGGTTTTGCGTTAATGAATTTTCTTTTTTGATCAGATCACTTTCTTTAATAACGTACGGTTCTGAAGGGGCAGGGGTTTCCTCCGCCAGCGCGGCAGAACTTGCAGCCAGCAAACAGGATGCGGTAATAAGATTTAAATAAAACTGAGGCTTTAATCGATGCATAGTGAATACCCTTCATTCGTTACAATAAGTACAAGAATAAAAACTCTGAGGAGTTTGTGTTTTCAATGTCAGTCTCAGACCAACATTGAAAGGGTAATCTTCACCGGGTTACTTCACTATTAAAATAAGAACATTGTCCATCATTAATTACGTGTGATTTTGCGTTGTGCCGTTGAGATAATCATTTATTTTCAGGAGCAGGTTTCAACGGCCTTGAGTGAAGAAATGATATTATTAACACCTCGGACTTTGGTCGTTCTGGTGACAAAGTTTGCATATGTTTTTAAGGTTTCATGATGAATGTCATCGGGTAATGTAAATGTCACTAATTTGCTGTGACGTTTTTCAATAAAATACTCTGCCACTTTTCTCGGAAAGATGGCGATCATATCACTACGCTCAACGGCAGCAATGATGCCATTCATAGACGATGAGTTATAAATGACTTTGCGCATGTTGGTTTTTTCATTCTGGATATGACGATTATTAACCGACACCAGTTTCATGGTCTGCCCTTCGCTGTGACAATACACGGCATGGGGTAACGTGTAATAGTGTGAAAGCGTAAAGGCGGGTTGTGACGCCAGTAAACTGCCGGAACTGCACACCACCACGAAATCATCCACGGAATCAATTTCAACAGAGGTGATGCTGTGGTGGTGAAGGGCAAAATTACTTAGCACGATGTCATTGCCAGATTGCAGCAGATTTCTCACACATTCATCATGGTTAAATATGGTGGAGTTAGTGAAGGCGAGAAGGGTTTCCTGTAAATCATCTTGCTGATGTAAACGTTGAAAGTAAAAACTTTCGATTAAGTCAGAACACATGACTTTAACTGAAGAGACGGTTTTTTCCTGATTTTTAGCTTTATGAACCACGTCATCAATTATACACATGGCATGTGAAAAAGATTCATGAATGTCCAGGGCTATTTGTGTTGGTTTCATGCCCTGAGCAGTTCTGATAAAAAGTTCGACGGCTAAGAAACGTTGTAATTTATTAATGGAAAGACTGACCGCGGAAACGGAGAGTTCAAGTTTTTCAGCTGCGCGCGAAAGGCTACCAGAGACTATCACTTCATTCATGATCTTGATCAGATTATAATCAAACTCATTTATTTTATCGTAAATCATTACTTTTCTCCGTCATCAAGATATGGAGCCTGCATCATTCACATTGTGATGCTACAAATAAAGTAAAAAAATCTCAAAATATCATGATATTTGTATGCATTAATGAGTGGTTTGAATTAATTCCTAATAGCTAAACGATGTTGTGTATCACAAGTGAAGTTATTGCAGCTCATTTATTTGTATAAGAAACACTTATGTTTAAAGCGTTATCAGGCGCACCCGGTTTCTCATCCAGCCGTAAATGAAGGATTCATTACTGGCCTTACTTTCGGCTAAATCAAGATACCGTTGTCCCTGGCTGCAATTGAGCGAAGTGACCAGAACAGCGTCTCCTTCCTGCCCGCGCAGTCTCAGGAACCCGGCCAGCGCATTCAGCGTGGCAGGCCCAATTTTTCCGTCAACGGTGATATCGGGATAAACCTGGCCTTGCTGATTATATGCATTGAGCCAGCGTTGTAGCCACTTAATACCCACGGAAGGCCCCATATTTGTCCCGGTATCACATAGCTCCAACGCCAGAGCCGGCGACAAGGCGTGGATTTTGTCAAACCCTGGCTGATACCAGTAGTTTTTCTCCAGAATGATATATGCCTGTTCACGGGTAAATGCTTTCATATCGCCGGTATAGCCATAATCACGTGCGGTCTTTTCGGTGATGCCCCAATGTGTCGCGCCGCCCGGATCGTCGGGATGGTTTATATAAGCCCCTTCATTTTCCAGCACGGCATCAATAATAGGATTTCTTGGCATAGTGGAACCCTCTGTGAGTAAAGAGATCTCAGATAACTAAGGTAAGATATACACCTACTCCGATTAACAGCACTAATACAATCAGACTCAGTAAAATAGGGTTATATGATATTTTTGTTTTAGGTTTTTTTTCCTGAATTATATCGATTGTTATTGAGGTATTCACCCGAATGCCTGATTTAGGCACGGTGATAAATAATTCATCTAACCCTAATGTTTTAAGATCGCGGCGAATTAAATAGAGTGTTTGGGTAAGGCTGGCGTCGCTGGTAAAGGTACTTCTGGCACCCCATAAAGCATAAGATATCGCTGACTTCTCTATCACTTCGTCTTTAGCGTGTTCAATGATAAAACTGAGGCATCGGGCTCGCATCGTGGTCAGTTTAATATTCATTCCATTATTCAGCGTCTTTAACTCTTTCGTTCCTTCGTTGAAAACGTACAGCCCATTAATAAGATAAACGCTCATCTTTCAACACTCTCCAGTCCGGTGGTAGAAAATTGCTGACATTCATTTTTTGATAGGATTTATCGTATCTTCTTTTTTGAAATTCACCACATTCAATCAGAATATTGTGATTAATTTTAGATAAGTTGTGATCTGTTATAAAAGTTGACGGGTTTTTTGAGTGAAATTAAAAGGTCTTTTGAGTTTAACTTGAAATAGAAAATATAAAAATTGAATGATTGACGTTGAATTATAGGATTTTATTTATATCATCGGTGGCACATGAAACCCGTATTGTGACTCATTGCTTAAACCGGCAGGGTGATGTTTTTGATTGCAAAACCCCGGCAGCTCATTACTTGTCCAGTTTCCTGCACTATCAGATAAAAAATTGATGCTCATTTCCTGAACATCATCGTTGTCAAAAATATTTATGCTGAATGATGATTTGAGAGAAAACGTCCTCTCACTAATTATAGCTTCAACAGCAAGACGCTGTTAGACCCTTAACTTCTATTCAGGAAACTATTATGGCTACCAGTAAATTGATTAAAACAGATTCTCTGACTGACAAATCTTATAAAGCGGACGGTTTTGACGCGTCGAAAGACACGGTGAAATATAGCTATACCTCTGCCCGCGTGGCTAAACCGGTGTACAACAAGTATGACACCACCAATAAACCTAAAGTTTTCGGTTATTACACTGACTGGTCGCAGTATGACAGCCGTCAGACCGACGGAGATGACACCCCGGCTAACCGCGGTCGCGGTTATGATTTAGCCAACGTCAGCCCGACGGCGTATGACAAAATCATTCTTGGCTTCCTGGGCATTGTCGGCGACAGCACCGGCGAAAAAGCGGAAGTTATCGCCCGCGCAGCAAGCAATCTGAACAAATCCACTAACGAACCCACCTTCCTCGACCCATGGGGCGACTTCCAGACCAGCAACAACGTTGGCCTGAAAGAGTCCGGCTGGGAAGAAATGGACGTGAACTCCGCCACTCAGGCGACAGTAAAAGGTATCGTCGGCGGCCTGCGTGATCTGCAAGCCAAAGCCAAAACCCAGGGGCATGACCTGGCACTGTCGATGAGTATCGGCGGCTGGACCATGAGCAGCGGTTTCCACAACATGTCGCAAACGTCTGCGGGTCGCAGCACCTTTGCAAAAGGCGTGGCAAAACTGTTTACCCGCTTCCCGATGTTCTCTGAAGTGGATATCGACTGGGAATATCCGGGCAACGCCGGTAACAACAATGCCTACAGCGATTCTGATGGTGCGAACTATGCATTGCTGCTGGCTGAAATCACTAAAGAGCTCAAAGCCATTAAACGCAGTGACGTCAAAATCAGTATCGCCAGTTCTGCGGTAGTGGCGATTTTGGAAAAATCAGATGTCGCCACACTGCTGAAAAACGGTCTGTACAGCATCAACGTGATGACGTACGACTTCTACGGTACGCCGTGGGCAGAGAAACTCGATCACCACACCAACCTGCACGCGCTGGTAGAAGGCGGCTGGGGCGTGGATACCATCGTTGATTACCTGTTGGCGAAAGGCTTCCCGGCTGACCGCATTAACGTAGGTTATGCGGGGTACTCACGTAACGGCCAGAATGCGGTTCTGGAAAGCTACTCTCCGCTCAAAGGCACCTACTCACCGACACCCAATGCTGAAACCACCGGCACATTCGAAAGCGGTTGCAGCGAATGGTATGACCTGATCAATAACTATATCGATCTGGAAAACCAGAAAGGCCGTAACGGTTTCAGCGTGTACACCGACCAGGTTGCAGACGCTGATTACTTGTACAACAAAGACACCAAACTGTTCGTCTCCCTTGATACTCCGCGCAGCGTCAGGGCTAAAGGTCAGTATGTAGCGAAAAAAGGGCTTGGCGCACTGTTTACCTGGACTATCGATCAGGACAACGGCGTGCTGGTTAACGCCGCCCGTGAAGGTCTGGGTTGCACCGTGACTAATCAGGTTGTCGATATGGCACCGTTCTACTTCGACGGTATCAATGTCGCCGGCGAAGTGCCTGATGGTGATAAACCTGCCACCAATACCACTCCGGTTGCGGATATCCAGTTGCAGGTGATCAGCGGTTCAAAAGTGCGTCTGAGCGGTGCTGCCTCCAGCGATGCCGATAACGAGGCGCTGACCTACAAGTGGAGCGTTCCGGCGGGCATTTCGCCAAACAGCACCACCACGTCAACCATTACCTTTATTGCGCCAACCGTGGTCAGCCGTGCAGAGTTCCAGTTCTCCCTGACGGTCACTGACACCCATGCGGCCACTTCCGTTGCCAAAAACTACACGCTGGTGGTCTTTGGTGAAGAAGTGATCGACCCGACGCCAACGCCTGAACCGACGCCTGAACCAACCCCGGAGCCGACGCCGGAACCTACCCCAGAACCGACGCCAGAACCGACTCCGGAACCAACGCCAGCACCGGCAGGTAAATACGACGAGTGGGAATCCGGCAAGGTGTACAACACCGGCGATAAAGTCAGCCATAAAGGAAAAGATTACGTGGCTAACTACTGGACTCAGTCAAACGAGCCAGGCCTGGCAGAGTTCACCGGTGAATGGTCACAGTGGAAGTTACTCTGATTACACCACGCAGATGTCATGAGGTTCTGACCTCATGCTAATGAAAGCGCAAAGCGGGACACTTACTGGTGTCCCGCTTTTTTTTGCTTCAACGGTGGGCTGATGCAGCTTGCCGAACCCGCGTCAGACACGCAGGTTCAGCAGGCTGTATCCGAGACAGCGCAGGGTGTTGCCTGGCGTACTGAGGGAGAGTGGCTGGTTGAGACAGTTAAAGCAGAACGAAGAGGGCGTACAGCGCGGGAAGAGGGCAAAAAAAATCCCCCGCAGACGTGGGTCTGTCGGGGGAAAGGATTAACCTTGTTGTTTCGGTGCGGGGGTCATGGTGTCAATGAACGCCGAAATTTTCTTACCGAGCAGGGTGATAATTGGCCCGGCAAACACGCCGCCCAGCCCGGCGATGACCAGTAGCTTGTCATCGTTGGCATCGTGCGACAAAACGAAAATACTCAATATCATGCCGCTGAAACAGGAGACAATAACCTGCAAAAGACAGGCCTTGAGTTCTTCCATGAAAGCCTTCTTCTGTCTCAGCATGATGTAGCGAACGACGCCACCCCACGCTGACATTCCCATAACGGCAAAAACAATACTGTGCTCTATGGTGACGATATCTCTGGCATGTGCTGCGCCAATCATGATGCTTTCCTCTAAGGTAAGAATAAAACCGGTTAACTTGTGTATGGTTAAATTATCACCAGAAGACGCGGGGCAAAAATCACATAGCCACACATTTTTGCGTGACGGTTTTTAGCCGTGCAATCGCGAAAAGTGAGAAGACGAAAGGGGAGCAGGCCGCAACCGGGCGAGGTTTTTTCTTAAGCAGAAAGGCTTAGGCCGCACAGTGAGTTTTTTATCCCACACACCGGCCGGCAATTTAAAAAAATAATAGCGTTTGAATTTCAGAAAGATAAAGCGCGTGATAATTTTGTTCGCACACTAAGCATATCAGCCCATCATCCGTGACGGGCTGCGCAAGGTTTTAGTTCACGGCACAGAAACTCTGCGCCTCAGCACGGACATTTCCCCATCTTCCCGCCTTCGCTGGGAAATCTTGCCTCAAGACAGCGGCGGTGAAACTCCCGCTCGGACATCGGCTCGTTATCCGGGTGTCGCACCTTCATATGCTGCACATAATTCTGGTAATCCTGCACGCCGACCATCAGCCGGAAACTCTGCGCAGTGCGCCGGATAGCCAGCTTCAGCCAGCCGGAAACGTTGTGCGGCTTTGGCTCGACGATAAACAGCGGCTGGCAGCTGATGATGCGAAACGACGCCGGTCGCGGTGTTTTAAACAATGCGCGTGACTCAGACATGGCGCACCTCGCCAACCGGGCGGCCTTCACGGCGCAGCACCACGGCTGTTTCATGTACCGTCGGCGTGGCGGATTTCAGTGCGCGGCGGATAACAAAGAACGACGACACCAGCATCGTCACCGCCACCAGCATAAAGAAGCCACACAGCACGGCGTTGATCTGATTATTCAGCACGATGGTATGCATATCAGCCAGCGTTTTGGCCGGTTTGATGATTTCACCACTGTCGATCCCGGCAGAGAATTTCTTCGCCTGCGCCAGGAATCCAATCGACGGTTTTTCGTGGAAAATCTTCTGCCAGCCTGCGGTCATCGAGGTGATGAACAGCCAGATGGTCGGCAAAATAGTCACCCAGGCATAACGCTGTTTTTTCATTTTGAACAGCACTACGGTGCCGAGGATCAGCGCCATCGAGGCCAGCATCTGATTGCCGATACCGAACAGCGGCCACAGAGTATTGATGCCCCCTAACGGATCGACCACGCCCTGATACACGAAGAAACCCCAGCCCGCGACCGCGACGGTAGTACCGGCGAACGTGCCGATCCACGAACGGTTATTGGCTAAAGAAGGGACGGCAACGCCCACCAGATCCTGCACCATAAAACGGCAGGCGCGGGTACCGGCATCCACGGCGGTCAGGATGAACAAGGCTTCGAACAGGATCGCAAAGTGATACCAGAAGGCCATCATCGCGCGGCTGTTAAATACCTCAGTAATGATGTGCGCCATGCCGACGGCGAAGGTCGGTGCGCCACCGGCGCGGGACAGGATTGACTGCTCGCCGACGTCTTTGGCAATTTGCGTCAGAATGTCCGGCGTGATGACAAAGCCCCAGCCGTTAATCACCTGCGAGGCACTTTCCACCGTGGTGCCAATCAGCGCCGCCGGTGAGTTCATCGCAAAATAGACGCCAGGGTCGATCACTGACGCACAAATTAGCGCCATGATCGCCACAAACGATTCCATCAGCATCGCGCCGTAGCCGATAAAGCGGATGTGACTTTCGCGCTCCACCAGTTTCGGCGTGGTGCCGCTGGAAACCAGCGCGTGGAAACCTGAAATCGACCCGCAGGCGATGGTGATAAACAGGAATGGGAACAGGCTGCCGGAGAATACCGGGCCGCTGCCGTCAATAAAACGCGATACGGCGGGCATTTTCATTTCCGGCATGGCGAAGACGATACCGACCGCCAGCCCGGCAATCACCCCGATTTTCAGAAACGTAGAAAGGTAATCGCGCGGTGCCAGCAGCAGCCAGACCGGCAATACCGAGGCAATAAAGCCATAAATTACCAGCACCCAGGTCAGCGTGGTGCCGTGCAGGGTAAAGAACGGCCCCCAGTACGGGTCCGCCGCCACGTTGCCGCCGTAAATAATCGCGAGCATCATCAGCACAAAGCCAATCACCGACACTTCAGCAATTTTCCCCGGACGCAGAAAGCGCATATAGATGCCCATAAACAGGGCAATCGGAATGGTCGCGGCAATGGTGAACAGCCCCCACGGACTGTCGGCCAGCGCTTTGACCACCACCAGCGCCAGCGCCGACAGAATAATGATCATCACGCCCAGCGCCCCAAGCATGGTGATGACGCCTGCGAAATTACCCAGCTCCTGCTTCGCCATTTCCCCGAGAGAACGGCCATCGCGGCGGGTAGAGATAAACAGGATCAGGAAATCCTGCACCGCACCGGCCAGCATGACGCCGACTAAAATCCAGATGGTGCCCGGCAAAAAGCCCATTTGCGCGGCGAGGATCGGGCCGACCAGCGGGCCTGCTCCGGCAATCGCCGCAAAGTGGTGGCCGAACAGCACCCATTTATTGGTCGGCACATAATCCAGCCCGTCGTTGTGACGCTCGGCGGGGGTCATGCGTTTATCGTCGAGTTCAAACACTTTTTCGGCGATAAACAGACTGTAAAAACGGTAGGCAATGCTGTAACAGGCAATGGCGGCAACCACCAGCCAGAGCGCGTTGACGTGTTCGCCACGACTTAACGCCAGCATGCAAAAAGCAAAGGCTCCGATGAACGCCACCACCAGCCAGGTTATCCCGGACTTGACGCTTTTCATGATTACAACTCCTTGTGAGTGGTCCTTTGTCGTGCTGGCCACTTTTTTTGTGAGAGTGTGAGGTAGGGAGGTAAGGGTCGGCGCGCCAGCGGCACGTTGCGACTATGTTAAATTACTGGTCAAAAATAATGTTTTTGAACAGAAAAGTTTGAAGTTAAAAGCGGAAGTGTGATGCGGTTTACGCTTTGCGCAGAGAGTACTGGTCGGATGACAATAAAGTTGTGGCGGGGCAGGAAAAAACCAAAAAAAAACCGGCCTCGAAGGCCGGTTTATTTCTGTCAGGTCGGGGATTATTCTGCAGCAGCAGGTTTTTCCTGGCCTGGTTTGTGGTCACGCATCTGTTCCATTTTGGCAGAGCGTTTCTGGTAGTTCTCGTTGAACTGTTTTTTCTGCTCAGGTGTCAGCAGGTTATACATTTTGTTCTCTGCACGGGCACGGTCGAGCATACGGTCAGACTGTGCTTTGGTGATGGTATCAATCTGCGATTTCACTTTAGCTTCGTCGAAGCTGTCGGTCGCCACCAGGCTGTGCATCTGATCCATCTGCGCTTTCATGGCGGCACGGTCAGGGCGTGCGCCGCTGTCTTTCATGATGTCTTTCATCTGAGTTTTTTGCTGCTCAGTCAGGTTCAGGCCGGCAAACGGGTTCATGTGTTGCGGGCCTTTATGATGCAGCATTTTGCCGTGAGCAGCATCAGGTGCAGGAGGTGCAGTCGTCTCAGCAGCAAACGCGAAAGAAGCAGAGCTCAGAGCCAGGGTTGAAGCCACAATCATTGCGGTAAGTTTACGCATAATAAAATTCCTTATTGAAGATTCAGGCACGTTGCCCGTTTTGTTTCGACGAAAGCAAGTCTACTGAATCCAATGAATAGTAATGCGAGGTAGATGTAAAATTCTGAAAGTCGGAGAGACACATTTCGCGCAATCATGGAGAAAATGTTTAGAAAGCGTAAGGTTAGGCGAACAGACGTGAATGGCGGTTCGGATAAATCCGAGTCATGCGAAGGATTCAAACATTAACATGATGAATGATTTGCCGCTATAGCCCGCGTGTAAAGAATGTTTGAAGTTTACTCACGGTTTACTTGGCGATGAACAGGCGAAAACAGGCATAATAGTTTTCATTTCGTTAACACCGCCTGTAACAGTGATCCGCATTATGACTGAATCCCGCTATGCCCAGCTGGCGCGCACGCTGCGCAAACAAATTGACACCCAGGTCTGGCTGCCCGGCGATCGCCTGCCTTCATTGCGCGATACCTGCAAGCAGTCTGGCCTGAGCCTGATGACGGTATTGCAGGCTTACCAGCTGCTGGAAAGTCAGGGAGTGATCGTCGCGCGGCCTCAGTCCGGTTACTACGTGGCTGCCGGATTGCAGCGTCCGGTGCGCCATCAGCCGGACGAGCGTCTGCACGCCGCCGAGCAGGTGGACGTCAACGATGCCATTTTTGATATTCTCAAAGCCGGACAAGATCCTGGCGTGGTGCCGCTTGGCTCGGCGTTCCCGGATCCGACGTTATTTCCCCAGCCGCGTTTGGCGCGATCGCTTGCCAGCGCCGTGCGCCGGATGTCCCCTCACAGCGCCACTGCCAACCTGCCGCCGGGTAACGAAGAGTTGCGCCGCAGCATTGCCCAGCGTTATGCGCAAAACGGTATCGAAGTCGCGCCGGATGAAATCGTCATTACGTCTGGCGCGATGGAGTCGCTCGGGCTGAGTTTGCAGATGGTGACCGAGCCGGGAGACTGGGTGGCGATTGAATCTCCGGCTTTTTATGGCGTGTTGCAGGCCATTGAGCGGCGCAAACTCAAAGCGGTCGCCATTCCGACTGACGTGCGGTACGGCATGGATCCCGATGCATTGGAAAAAGCGCTGGAAACCTACCCGATCAAAGCCTGCTGGCTGATGTCCAGCTATCAGAATCCGCTCGGCTGTACCTTGCCGCCGGAAAACAAAGCCCGGCTGGTGGAAATTTTGCAGGCGCACCAGGTCGCCATTATTGAAGATGACGTTTACAGCGAACTCTATTTCGGCAGTGAACGCGCGGTGCCGCTGAAGGCCTCGTCCTACCGCAGCGAGATCCTGCACTGTTCGTCATTTTCTAAATGTCTGGCACCGGGTTTTCGCGTCGGCTGGGTGGCGGCGGGGGCATACGCCGAGCGCATCCAGCGGTTACAGCTGATGAGCACTTTATCGGCCAGCGTGCCGGTGCAGCTGGCGCTGGCCGATTATTTACAGCAGGGAGGTTATGACACCCATCTGCGCCGTCTTCGCCGCGTACTCGAGCAGCGGCAAATGGCGATGTATCACGCCATTCTCGCCGAATTCCCCGCACAGGTTTCTGTCAGCCAGCCAAAGGGCGGCTATTTTTTATGGCTGGATCTGGGGGAAAACGTCGATGCGGCGCGGGTCTATCAGCTGGCGCTGGCAAAAGGCGTCAGTGTGGCGCCCGGCAGCATGTTTTCTGCCGATCAGCGTTTCAGCCACTGCATCCGTATCAACACGTCTTTCGAATGGGCTCCGCACACCGCGCGCGCCATCTCGATTCTGGCGGCGCTGGTGGCGGAGGAGATTAAGCAGTGAAAAGCGCGTTGTCAGACATCCTGTTCCCGCAGCGTCTTACCGACGTTTCCGCCCGGATGCACTTTCAGTAAACGTTGCTGGTCAAAGCCGTTGCGCAGCATGATGTTGCCGCACAGCGCGTCGAACACCGCCAGCACCAGCACGATAGAGGTGGTGGCGAGCATATTCAGCGGATCGATTTCCCGCTGGATATGGGTTTTCACCACCAGCGTGGCGGCACGGGCAATGGCTGAATCCAGATTCTCGGTCACGCTGACGATCGCCACACCTTTGGCTTTCAGCGTCGGCAGCAGGCGCGTCAGCTCTTCGGAGTTTCCGCCGCGCGAAATCAGGATCATCAGGTCATCACTGCGCATAAAACCTAAGTCGCCGTGCGCGGCATCGGTGGCACTGAGGTACACCGCCGGTTGTTCAACGCACGCCAGCATATGGGCGATTTTGCGCGCCGCAATCCCCGATGTGCCCACGCCGGTCACCGCTATTTTGCCCTTACAACCGGTCACCAGCGTCAGCAACTGCTGCCAGATATCGGCATCGAGATGGTGCTGCAATGCCAGTAATTCCTGGCTGTAGGTCTGCCAGCCCTGACACGCCAGAGCAAATTCTTCCTCTGCATTCATTCGGTTTCCCCCTGCATCAGGCGGCGGTACTTCATGCTGTCGTGGTACATCTCATGGAATACGCGGTATTTGCGATCGTAATACTCTTTGATTTTGTTGGTTTGCGGCGTGACGGTTTTGCCGATGCGGCTCATGGCGGCCATGGCTTCCGGCAGCGAGTCATACGCGCCCGCCGCGACGGTGCCCATCATGGCGCTGCCGAGCAACATCGCTTCGCTTTCTTCCGGCAATAACATCGCGCAGCCGGTGGCGTTGGAATGCTCCTGCACAAACACCGGGTTTTTGGTGCCGCCGCCGCTTGCCATCATGGTATCGATGCGGTAACCGCTCTGATTCATGGTTTCGATAATGTGACGGGTGCCGAGCGCCAGCGCCTGAATGGTCGCCAGATAATGCAGTGCCATATCTTCCGGCGTACGCGAGAGTTTCAGGCCGGTCAGCGTACCGGTCAGCGTCGGGTTGGCGCGCGGTGAACGGTTGCCGTGGAAGTAGGGCAGCATATGAATGTCTTTAGTCAGGAAGGCAATGTCTTCCGGTTCGCCTGCCATTTTGCGCAGGATAGCGTTAAGCACTTCGTAAATGGTTTTGCCGCTGTCTTTGCCCTGTTTCAGCAGATCCTGATAGCACGGGTGCGACTGAATGACGTGATCGATCAGCGCGCCGGTGGTGGATTGCCCGCCTTCGTTCAGCCAGTAATCCGGCAAAATCGCCGAGTAATACGGACCCCAGATGCCGCCGATATAGCGCGCACTGCGCGACATCGCCATGTGTGCCGTCGAGGTGCCGCCGATCAGCGCGATGCGGTTGTCGAAATCTGCCGATTCGCCGGATGCGCCGCTGGCGCCGAGAATGCCAAGACTGCCTGCGTGCGCATCAATGATCGAGACGCTGACCGCCGTGCCAGCCATCAGGCCCATTTCGGCGGCGGCGCGCTGGGTCAGACCATGCCCCAGCGGTTCGCCCATGGTTTTCACTTCGCTGCCGATTTTCGCTGCATTATTTTCCAGCAAATCTTCCAGCCCGATCTGGCGGAAATAGCTCGGATCCCAGCGGTCTTCGTGGCCGATGTAGGTCCATTTGCAGACGGTGGAACACAGGGAGCGCGTGGCGTCCTGCGTGGCGCGCCAGGTCAGGAAATCCGGTAAATCGAACAGGTGCCCGACGTTGTTCCAGGTGGTGGGCATATGCTGTTTCAGCCACAGCAGTTTTGGCGTCTGCATTTCCGGTGAAATAATCCCGCCGACGAATTCCAGCACGCGGTGGCCGGTGGCGTTGATGCGCTCCGCCTGCGTAATGGCGCGGTGATCCATCCACACAATGATGTTCTGCTCGCTGCGCCCGGACGGGCTGACGGTCAGCGGTTTGCCTTCTTTATCCAGCACCACCAGCGAACAGGTGGCGTCGAAACCGATACCTTTCACCTGAATCGGGTTGATGTCGGCCTGATTCACCGCGTCTTTCACGGCGTTACAGACGGACTGCCAGATCTCATCGGAAGATTGCTCGACGAAATCGGCTTTCGGGCGGTACAACGTGATCTCACGGCTGGCCTGGCCGACCATGCGGCCGGTCATGTCGAAGACGCCCGCGCGGGCGCTGCCGGTTCCTACGTCTACTCCAATAAAATAACTCGCCATGTTCTTTCCCTTCGGTAAAAAGCTTTCGCTTAAGATTTTCTGTTTTGCAGTGCGATAAACAGGATCAGGACGCCGCCCCACAGGGCCATCGTCAGGTAACTGCTGACGCCCATCAGGTTGAGGCCGCTTTCCAGCATTTGCAGGACGATCAGCGCCAGCACCAGCCCGATGACCCGGCCAAAGCCGCCGTCGGGGTTAATCCCGCCGAGCACGGAGGCCAGAATGGTCACCAGTAAATAGGAGTCGCCGTAGCCTGCTTTCGCCGAGTTAAATTTGGACATCATCAGCAGTGCCGCGCCCCAGCCGAGCAGGGCGGAAAGCACGTACACCGCGATGGTCACTTTATGGGTGTTGACGCCGCTAAAGCGTGTGGCCTGTTCGTTGGAGCCCATCAGATACAGGCTGCGGCCAAGGGTGGTGTGTTCGAGCAACACCCATAACAGCAGCGCCACCAGCAGGAACAACAGCAGGGCGACCGGAATGCCCAGCAGGCTGCCGTTGCTCAGATATTGGATGGCCGCCGGGAAGCCGGAAATCACCGCACCGCTGGTCAGCAGGATATTCAGCCCGGCAATCAGCGTCATGGTGCCGAGCGTCGCCAGAATCGGCGAGACACCCACGTAGGCGATCAGCGCGCCGTTAAGCACACCGATAGCCACCGCCACGCCCAGACCGGCGAGCATCGCCAGCGCGAAATATTCCGGCTGATTCGGGTGCGCCACCATAATGGCCGCCATGGCCAGCGAGCAGGCATTCGCACCGGCAATCACCGAAAGGTTGATGCCGCCGGTAAGCATGGTGATGCCCATCCCCAGCGCCAGCATGCCCAGAATGGGCAACTGCGAAGAGATCGACTGGAAATTGCCGACGCTGTAAAAACTGCCGCCCAGCGTGAAGGAGAACAACACGGCCACGGCAACGATGATCAGCAACTGCAAACGGATGATGCGGTCGCCGGGGAAAAATCGGGTTAAGGTCGTCATGTCACATCCCCTTTGCCAGTTTGCGTTTTTCATTCCACGCCGTGCTGCTGATGCTGATCAGAATGATCAGGCCGCTGAACACCTGATGCCAGTAAGACGAGATACTCAGCAACGTCAGGCCGTTTTGCAGGAAGGCCAGCAGCATGACACCCAGAATGGTGCCGGTGAGCGAACCGCGCCCGCCGGTCATGCTGGTGCCGCCTAACACCACCGCCGCCAGCACCGTCAGTTCATAGCCGAGCAGGGAATTCGGTGCGACGGACTGAGTGATTTGCGCCTGAACCACCGCAGCAATACCCGCCAGTAATCCCATAAAACCGTAGACGTAAAAATGCAGCCGCAGAATGTTCAGACCAAGGCGCGACGCGGCGTCTCGGTTGCTGCCCATGGCGTAAATCTGCCGTCCGACGCGGGTGCGGTTCATCAGCACACCGGTGGCGATAATCACTCCGAGCAGGCTGAGCAGTGGCAGCGTCAGGCCATAGTCGTAGCCGTCCGCGGCGGTAAAGGAGAACCAGTTGATGCCATTCATAAACCAGTCGGGGAAGCCGTACAGCCAGGTGCCGTTGGTCAGGTACACCAGCAATCCGTAGAACAGATTCAGCGTGGCGATGGTGATGATGATGGCCGGCACGCGCAGCCAGTACACCAGAAAACCATTGACCAGCCCGAGCAGCAAACCGGTGCCCATCGACATGGCAAACGCCAGCGGAAAACTGCCGCCGTGATGGAGGATGTAACTCGCCATCACGTACTGACCGATGGACGTCACCGCCGGGAAGGAGATGTCGATGCCCCCGGCAATCAGCACCACAAACAGGCCGCAGGCCAGAATGCCAAGAATGGCGTAACTGGTGGCAACGTCGGTCAGGTTGCCGAGCGTCATAAATTCACTGGTGCTGAGGCTCAGGCCGATGACCAGCAGCAGGACCAGTAATCCCAGCCAGAATTCGTGCCGGGAGAACAGTTTCGACAGTGCGTTGTTATCCATTGATCGCCTCCGCAATCTGCGCTTCGCTGCTCTGGTGCGGGGCGAATTCCGCCACCAGTTCGCCTTTACGCATTACCAGCACCCGGTGACTGTTGTAATAAGCTTCCGGAATTTCATCGCAAATCATCAGTACCGCCATGCCGGATTCCGCCAGGTCACGGGCAATACGGTAAATGCCTTCTTTATTGGCGATATCCACGCCGACGGTCGGCGAATCGAGGATCAGAATATGCGGCTGCGTCGCCACCCATTTGGCGATGGCGATACGCTGCGCATTGCCGCCGGAAAGCGTTTTCACCGGCAGGCCGCTGTCGGAGACTTTGATGTTCAGGTCACGAATCAGGTCTTTCACCACTGACGCCGCTTTGCGGTGATCCATCAGCCCGGTGGCGGTGTGCAGCTTGTCGAAAATCGACACCAGTGTGTTGTCGTAAATGGATTGCTCCATGATCAGCCCCTGCGTAAGACGGTCTTCCGAAACGTAAGCGATACCGTGACGGATGGCGTCGCGGTTGCTGTGAAATTTCACCGCCTTGCCGTTAACGCGGATTTCGCCGCTGTCCGGCTGGCTCATGCCGAATAAGCTCATACAGAGTTCAGTACGCCCTGAACCCAGCAGGCCGATAATCGAGGTGATTTCGCCCTGGCGAAGCGACAGCGAAATATCCTGATACTGGCCTTTGCGGCTCAGGTGGCTGACTTCCAGCAGCGGCGTGACGTTGGCCGGTGCGCGGTGCGGCAGATGACTGTAGGTAAAACGCTGTCCGGTCATCAGGAACGCCAGCTCATTGCTGTCGAGTTCGCTGGCCGGATAGGTGCCCACCAGTTTGCCGTCGCGCATCACGCTGATGCGGTCGGCGACTTCCATCACTTCATCAAGGCGGTGGCTGACGAACACCACGCAGATGCCCGCGGCCTTCAGCTCATTCACCACCCGCAGCAGGCCGTTCACTTCGGTGCGGGTCAGCGACGCGGTGGGTTCATCCATGATCACCAGGCTGGCGTCAGCAGCGATTGCGCGGCATATTGCCACTAACTGACGGTCGGCGATCGACAGCTTTTCGACTTTACGATCCGGATCCAGAGAAATTCCGACCCGTTGCATAGCGGCCACAGCTTTTTTGCGCATTGCCTCGCGATGTACCCAAAAATCGCCGCCCGGTAAATAACGGTGGATGGCAATATTTTCGGCAACCGATAAATTCGGAAATAAAGAGAGATCCTGATAAATAACCTGAATGCCGTAATAAGAAGAAAGTTGCGGCGTCAGGCTATGAAAAAGTTTTCCATCGAGCGTAATTGCCGCGCCTTTTTCCGGCTGATAGACGCCGGAAATGACTTTAATGATGGTGCTTTTACCGCAGCCATTCTGACCGGCGAGACAGTGCACTTCGCCTTTATTCAGCGTCAGGCTGACATTATCCAGCGCTAAAACGCCGGGGAATTTTTTACTGATTTTTTCGAGGCTGATAAAAGCCTCAGCAGGGGCAGGGGACGTGCGCGAACTGGACGACGGAGTGAGAGTGTTCATCACATTATCCTTACAACGTTCTATTTAGAATAAGTATTCAATGTCTGATTAGAAATTCAGATACGGCACAGCACACAACGCCGTATCTGTTTCTATTTGCCTGGTGTGGCGCTGGAGATAAATATGTCTCCGGTAAATTAAAGAATTAAAAAGCTACATCAGAAGCCGAGTGATTTTGCATTCTCTGGAGTGACTTCCAGAATTTTATTAAAGCGGATCACGTGTTTATCCATATCCACATCCGCTTTGCCCAGCCCTTCGATGCTCAGGTCTTTGGTCACTTCTTTACCCTGTAACAACTGGTCGGCGACGGTCACTAAGGCGTAACCGGCATCTTTCGGATCCCACAACAGCACTTTCTTGATATCACCGCGCATCAGGTATGGCGCAGCCTGAGCGGGCATGGCGATACCCACTACCGCGAGTTTGTTTTTCGCACGTTTCTGCTGAACGGCCTGACCGGCACCGATCGGGCCGAGCGAACCGAAACCGATAATCCCTTTCAGATCAGGGTAGGTTTTCATGAGGTCCAGCGTTGTGGAGTAAGACTTATCGATGTTTTCGGCCACCGGCAGGCGTGAGGTGACTTCATGCATATCGGGGTATTTTTCTTTCTGATATTTAATGGCGGCGTCTGCCCAGGCGTTATGCAATGGCACGGTCAGGGAACCGACATAAATGGCGTATCCGCCTTTGCCGCCCATGTCTTTCGCCAGCTCATCCATATTGGCTTCGGCATATTTCTGGCTGTCGATGGTTTCGATATCCCACTGACCAATTTGCTGATCCGGCGATTCATGAGTTAACACCACGATGCCCTGATCGCGGGCTTTTTTCAGCACCGGCTCCAGCACTTTGGCGTCGTTGGGCACCACGATAATGGCGTCCACTTTTTTGGCGATCAGATCTTCAATCACTTTAACCTGCTGTGCCGGATCAGGCGTTGAACCGCCAACCTGATAGGCATTCACATTCAGTTTTTGCGCGGCTTCTTTTACGCCGACTTCCATGCGGGTGAACCAGGGAATGCCGGTGACTTTGGCGACCACGGCGATGTCGTAAGGCTTGGCGGCGAATGTCGGTGTCGTGAATAACATGCATGCTGAAACCACACATGCATTGACTAATGCGAGGTTAAATTTCATGTCTGTACCTTTCTTATGATGTTCTGTTCTGGTGTAGGGAACGGGCAGTGGTTATTTATTCCACACTCAGAGATTAACTTAACGGGAAAGCCGTTTTCTCTCGCTCGTAAACAGAATGTGATCAAAGTCCTTAATTGTTAAATCAAATGACTTTATATGTAAAATATTGGTTAATTAAATCTATCACCAGGTTCATGCGGGCGCGCTATGGCAGGTGTTACCGATAACAATTAAACAAAAAGTAATCAATTAATTAACAAATTAAACACATATGAAGCACCTCACGGGGGCTTTTCAGAAAGGATGCGCCTGTGGTTTTTTTTATTTGCGCAGAGTGTGAACAGGGTCACGGCAGCGGATGCGCCAAAACCGTGCGCGCCTGCACCGTTTTCTGGCAATGCTCTGCGCGACAGCACAGGTGATACGCGCCGGATCACAATCCTGACGAAAACATTGCGCCAAACATCAAAATATTTCCCTGCATACTCATTCTTTGCCCCTCGTTGCTGCGAAAGGGGATTTTTTTGTTTATTCATTTTTTATGCATTTAAAGTGAATAACGGTCGCGTTTAAGTGATTGTTTTTTCTGGTGCTGATTCTTTTTATTCACTTTTATCCTTTGCTGGCACGAAGCCTGCACTCTATGATGTGACTGAGTGAGATTATTTATTAACTTTTAAATAACAAACCAATAACCAGAAATCCTGCCGGTATGGGGGGCGGGCTCCTGCACCCTGAATTCAGCCAGTCACTGGCCTTACATTAAGAGGTTTATATGGAACACCAACAGCAGCCACAAAACGTCAGCCGCCAGAACTTTGATGACTGGATGGTGCCGGTGTATGCCCCTGCCGCGTTTATTCCGGTGCGCGGCGAAGGATCCTGGCTGTGGGATCAGACGGGCAAAGATTATGTCGATTTTGCGGGCGGCATTGCCGTGAATGCGCTGGGTCATGCCCATCCGGAAATTCGTAAAACGCTGCTTGAGCAGGCGGATAAAGTCTGGCATCTGGGCAATGGCTATACCAACGAACCGGTATTGCGTCTGGCGAAACAGCTGATCGACGCCACCTTTGCCGACAAGGTGTTTTTCTGTAACTCGGGGGCGGAAGCCAACGAAGCGGCGCTCAAACTGGCGCGCCTTTATGGCAACAAAGCCGGCGGCGAAAAGAATGAAATCATCGCCTTCAAAAACGCGTTTCACGGGCGCACGTTGTTTACCGTCACCACCGGCGGTCAGCCGAAATACTCGGAAGATTTTGCGCCGTTGCCGCAGGCGATTACCCATCTGCCGTTCAACGATCTGGCCGCGGTCGCCAGCCAGATTTCCTCCCGTACCTGCGCGGTGATTGTCGAGCCGATCCAGGGCGAGGGCGGCGTGGTGCCCGCGCAGGCCGAATTCCTGCAAGGCCTGCGTGAGTTGTGTGACAGGCATCAGGCGGTGCTGATTTTTGATGAAGTGCAGACTGGCGTCGGGCGCACCGGCGAGCTGTATGCGTATCAGCATTACGGCGTGGTGCCGGACATTCTGACCAGCGCCAAAGCGCTGGGCGGCGGTTTCCCTATTGGCGCAATGTTGACCACCGACCGCTATGCCGTGCTGTTCCAGCCGGGCACGCACGGCACCACTTACGGCGGCAACCCGCTGGCCACGGCGGTGGCTGGTAAAGTGTTTGAGATGATCAATACGCCGGACGTGCTGGCAGGCGTGCACAAGCGCCATCAGTGGTTTGCCGATGGCCTGAAACGCATCAATGAGCAATATCAGGTATTCAGCGAAGTGCGCGGGCAGGGCCTGCTGATCGGCGCCGTGATGAGCGAGCGTTATCAGGATCAGGCCAAACAGCTGAACACGCTGGCCGCAGAAGAGGGGCTGATTGCGCTGATTGCCGGGCCGAATGTACTGCGTTTCGCGCCGTCCCTGATCATACCGGGGGCTGATATTGAAGAAGGGCTGAACCGCCTTGAGCGTGCCGTTGCGCGCCTGTGCGCGTGATTCTTTGGGATAAATGAGGTAGAGCATCATGATGTTGATTCGACCTGTGCGGCCCGGCGATCTCGCCGATATTCTGCAGTTGTCAGGCAAAACCGGCATCGGTTTAACGTCTTTGCCCAAGGATGAGGCGCAGTTGCGCGCGCGCATTGAGCGTTCAGTGGCGACCTGGGAAGGCCGTCTGGATAAACCCGATCAGGGCTATCTGTTTGTGCTCGAAGACACAGAACAGCCGAAAGTGGTGGGGGTAAGCGCCATCGAAGTGGCGGTGGGCCTGAGCGAGCCGTGGTACAACTTCCGCCTCGGCACGCTGGTGCACGCCTCCAAAAGTCTGAATATTTATAAACCGGTGCCGACGCTGTTTCTCAGCAACGATCACACCGGGTATACCGAGCTTTGCACGCTGTTTCTCGATCCCGATTACCGCAATGGCAAAAACGGTCAGCTGCTGGCGAAAGTCCGTTTTCTGTTTCTGGCCGCGTTTCGTGAATATTTCTCCCGCAAGGTGATCGCCGAAATGCGCGGTGTTTCAGACGACAGCGGCCATTCGCCGTTCTGGGACAGCGTCGGGCGGCACTTCTTCGGGATGGAATTCGCCGAAGCCGACCGCCTGACCGGCATGGGGCAGAAATCCTTTATCGCCGAGCTGATGCCCAAACATCCTTTATATACCGATCTGCTCAGCCACGAAGCCCGCGAAGTGATCGGCGAAGTGCATCCGCATACCGCCCCGGCGCGTGCGGTGCTGGAAGGCGAAGGGCTGAGTTATCAGGGCTATGTGGATATTTTCGATGCCGGCCCGACGCTGGAAGGTGAAATTGACCAGCTGCGCGCGGTGAAAGAGAGCCGCCTGTGGCCGGTTCGTCTGGCAGACCACCGGGACGGCGACGATGAGCCGCTGTATCTGGTAGCCAATGAGCAGTATCAGAACTTCCGGGCGCTGCTGATTGCGGGCGAAGAATCGCCGCAGTCCCTGACGCTCAGTTCAGCCGAAGCTGACATTCTCGGGCTGCGTGAGGGCGACATGATGCGCGCCGTGGCGCTGTTTCCCGGCAGCAACCTGAACGCTCCCACGCAACCTCTCAAAAAGGAAACTCTCGCATGATGCAACCCGCACTCTTTATTCAGGGCCAGTGGCGCAGCGGACAGGGCGCGCAGCTGAACAAAATCAATCCGGCGGACAATACCCTGCTGTGGTCGGCGCTGAGCGCTGACGCGGAAGATGTTGATATGGCCTGCCGGGCTGCCCGCACGGCATTTCCCGCCTGGGCGCGCAAAACCGTGACAGAACGCGCGGAGGTTATTCAGCATTTTGCCGGTTTACTGACGGAGCATAAAACCCGGCTGGCGGAAATCATCAGCCAGGAAACCAGCAAACCGCGCTGGGAAACGCTGACCGAAATTCAGGCCATGATCGGCAAAGTGGCGATTTCGCTGGAAGCCAACCAGCAGCGTACCGGCGAAAAACATACCGCAATGCCGGACGGCGAAGCGGTGCTGCGCCACCGTCCGCACGGCGTACTGGCGGTGTTCGGCCCGTATAATTTCCCCGGCCATCTGCCGAACGGCCATATCGTTCCGGCATTGCTGGCGGGCAATACCGTAATTTTCAAACCGAGTGAACTGACGCCTAAAACGGCGGAAGAAACCGTGAAGTTATGGCAACAGGCCGGTTTACCCGACGGCGTGTTGAATCTGGTGCAGGGCGGGCGCAGCACCGGTGAAGCGCTGGCGGCCTGCGCAGATATCGACGGGTTGCTGTTTACCGGCAGCGCGGGAACCGGTTATCAGTTGCACCGTCAGCTGGCCGGTCAGCCTGAAAAGATTCTGGCGCTGGAAATGGGCGGTAATAACGCGCTGATCGTTGAGCCGGTGGAAGACATTGATGCGGCGGTTAACCTGACCATTCAGTCGGCGTTTATTTCTGCCGGGCAGCGCTGCACGTGTGCGCGTCGTCTGCTGGTGAAAGAGGGCGCGGCGGGCGATGCGTTTATCGCGCGCCTGCTGGAGGTGACCCTGCAGCTGCGCATTGGCGGCTGGAATGATGAGCCCCAGCCGTTTATGGGCGGGGTGATTTCTGACGCAGCCGCACGCAATATGCTGAAAGCGCAGGACGAATTACTGGCGCTGGGCGGCAAACCGCTGCTGCTGCTGACCCGCCCTGATCCTCTTAATACCGTGCTGACGCCAGGGATTATCGATCTGACCGGCGTGGCGGGGGTGCCTGATGAAGAATACTTCGGGCCGTTGCTGAGTATTCACCGCTACAGCGATTTTGACAGCGCCATTGCCCTGGCGAATCAGACCCGCTTCGGGCTGGCGACCGGATTAATCTCCGCCGGGCGCGATCGGTTTGAGCAGCTATTATTGGAAGCACGGGCGGGAATTGTGAACTGGAACAAACCGCTCACCGGCGCGTCGAGTAATGCGCCATTTGGCGGGATCGGCGCGTCGGGGAATCATCGTCCGAGCGCGTATTACGCAGCCGATTATTGCGCGTGGCCAATGGCCTCGCTGGAAACAGACACGCTGGAACTCCCCGCGACGCTGTCGCCGGGTATCGATTTCCGCACAACCTGAGGAGACAGGCATGTCTGGATGTGAAGCAAATTTCGACGGTTTAGTCGGGCCGACGCACCATTATGCGGGGCTGTCGTTTGGCAACGAAGCCTCAACCAAAAATCAGAACGCGGTGGCGAACCCGCGTCTGGCGGCCAAACAGGGCCTGCTGAAAATGAAAGCGCTCGCCGATTTGGGCTTTGCGCAGGGCATTTTGCCGCCGCATGAACGCCCGCATCTGAGTACCTTACGGCAGATGGGGTTTGGCGGCAGTGACCGTGAAGTGCTGACCAAAGCGCAGGCGTACTCGCCGCGTCTGCTGTCGTCACTAAGCTCGGCATCGGCCATGTGGGTGGCGAACGCCGCCACGGTGTCGCCCTCAGCCGACAGCGCAGATGGCCGAGTGCATTTCACGGTGGCGAATCTGAACAATAAATTTCATCGCGCGATCGAAGCCGACACCACATCGGCCATTTTGCGTGCGACCTTTCATGCTGACCGCTATTTTGCCCATCACGGGGCGCTGCCGCAGGTGGGCGCGCTGGGTGATGAAGGGGCGGCCAACCATAACCGGTTGTGCGGCGAATATGACAAGCCCGGCGTGCAGGTTTTTGTGTACGGACGCGACGGGCTGGTCACCGGCGAAAACGAACCGGTGCGCTATCCTGCGCGTCAGACCCGCTTAGCCAGTGACGCGGTGGCACGTCTGCATCAGCTGGATGCGCAACGCACGGTGTTTGTTCAGCAAAACCCGCAGGCCATCGACAGCGGTGTGTTTCATAACGACGTCATTTCTGTCAGCAACGGCAACGTGCTTTTCCATCACGAACAGGCGTTTGTGAATTCTGCCGTCGCACTGGAGGAAATTCGTCGCAAAATGGCCGCGCTGGATCTGGATTTCCAGCCCATTGAAGTGCCGCAGTCAAAAGTGTCTCTTGACGATGCGGTCGCGACATACCTGTTTAACAGCCAGTTACTGACCAAATCCGACGGCAAAATGCTGCTGGTGGTGCCGGAAGAGTCCCGTCAGCATGTGGGGGTCTGGTCTTATTTATCGGCGCTGATCGAAAGCGGCGGACCGGTGAATCAGATTGAAGTGTTTGATCTGCGCGAAAGTATGCGTAACGGCGGCGGACCTGCGTGTTTGCGTCTGCGCGTGGCACTTAATCGCAATGAACTGAACGCGGTCAATGTGGGCTCCCTGATGAGCGACACACAGTTTATCAGCCTGAATACCTGGGTCGATAAACATTACCGTGACCGGATGCAGGCCAAAGATCTGGCCGATCCGCAACTACTTACCGAAGTGCGCACCGCGCTCGATGAACTGACCAATATTCTCGGTCTGGGGCCGATTTATCCGTTCCAGCGCTGAGCCATCACAGGAGTGAACAGATGTTTGATTTTCTGGCGGTGACGCTTTCCGGCGAGCCGGTGTCTGAGCCTTCGGGACAAACGGAAACGCTGGACTGGCAGTGGCGCGGCGAGGGGATCCTCGAGCTTTCACCGCGTCAGCCTTGTGAGACGGCGGCGGTGATTTCTGCGGGCGTTCACGGTAACGAAACCGCGCCCATCGAGCTGCTCAGCCAGCTGGTCAGCGAGCTGTTGTCAGGCGAAAGGCTGCTGCGAACCCGGCTGCTGGTGTTGCTGGGTAATCCGCCGTCAATGCGCATCAACAAACGTTATGTGGATACCGACATGAACCGCATGTTTGGTGGCCGCCACGCCCGTTATAAACCCAACGATGAAACCCGCCGCGCGCAGGAGCTGGAGCAGGTGATGGCGCTGTTCTACCGCAGCGCCGCCGCCGCCGGGGCCACGCAGCGGTTGCATTATGACTTGCACACGGCGATCCGCGGATCCCGGCATGTGCGTTTCGGCCTGCTGCCTTTTCAGGCACGGCCACCAGCGCAATCTATGCTCGAATGGCTCGACGCTGCCGGGCTGGACGCTCTGGTGCATCATCGCTCACCGGGCGGCACTTTTACCCATTTCAGCAGCGACGTTTTTCAGGCAGACAGCTGCACGCTGGAGCTGGGTAAAGCGTTGCCGTTTGGCAGTAACGATCATGCGCAGTTCACCGGCATCCGCCGCGCGCTGGAAACGCTGGTCAGCGGCGAACCCTTACCCGCCCGTGAAGCCGCCGCGCCGCTGGTGCATTACCGCGTGGTGCAGGACGTGATCCGCTCAAAAGAAGATTTTCAGCTGTTTGTCCCGGCTGATGCTGTGAATTTCACCGCGTTCAGCCAGGGTTATGTCATCGCACAGGAAAACGGCAGGATCTATAAAGTGGAAGCAGACGAAGAAGCGGTGCTGTTCCCGAACCCGAATGTCGCACTGGGATTAAGGGCAGGGCTGATGCTGGTGAAGATGTGATTTTTGCGAGACGTCTTCCTGATTTGTTCATACAGTATTGCAAGATAGCGCTCTTGTGAGTAATTTGTGTTCATCGGATTCGGCATGGCGTTGAATTCATTGCATGTTTTTGTTACGCGAAAACGTAGTTAAACGGTTCAGGGAGGATCATATGAACATGATTTATGACGAATACGATTGGTTCTGAAAGAAACTGATCTCAATAAGGCGGGGGACACCCGCCTTTTTCATGGATGAAAATCATGAAATTTGACGCGTTAGAATGGCAACCAAAAGAAAAGGGTCCTGATTTTCATCAGGACCCTTTTCTTTAATTTGGCGGTGAGAGAGGGGTTCGAACCCTCGATACGATTTCTCGTATACACACTTTCCAGGCGTGCTCCTTCAGCCACTCAGACACCTCACCGTGTTCGTTACAGCGCGAGCGTTGCAACGGGGCGCTACTATAGGGAGACAGCCGCGAGGGGTCAAGAAAATTTTCGGCGTTTTGTGTCAGGCGCTCAGAGTCTGTTCAGCGGGAATATTTCACGGGCAGCCGGATTTTTAGAGCGCCCAAAACAAAAAAGGTCCTGATTTTCATCAGAACCTTTTCCGTTTAATGTGGTGGAGAGAGAGGGGTTCGAACCCTCGATACGATTGCTCATATACACACTTTCCAGGCGTGCTCCTTCAGCCACTCAGACACCTCTCCAGCTGTCAGTCGCACCGCAGTGCTGCTGACCGGCGCTAATGTAGGGAAAAGTCGCTTCATCGTCAACATTCTTTTGCAGGTTCCGTGCCGATTAGCCAAACTTAGAGCAATTTGATGATTTACAGAGCAAATAACGCGTTAAGCCTGAACAACCATTGGGGCGCTGCGCAGGAGATTAATTTTTCTAATCTCGCAGAGTCAATAATGAGTAAACCGCATAAGTGTGTGATTAACCCGCAAACACGTTTTGTTACGCTCAAATAGCAACATATGTTGTGAAAAGCGCTAGTCGTGGCGGTATAACATTGCCCTTCGAAAAATTGCTTCCTATAAGAACTGTACAAGTCGTCAGACGAAGCAGCGTTATTCCATAAACCGGGACAGGGGTTATTCTTGAGTCAGCCAAACAACGCGACCACGTCGCAACACCGGCCCGCGATACCCGCGGGTGCAGGCACTTTATTCTTCGTTCAGACCTTTGCGACGCTCGGCTTCGCCGTGTTGTATTCCACGCTGGTGCTGTATGCCACGAAAAAACTCGGCTTTAGTGAAGATAATGCTAACGCCATTATGGGCGTGTTTGGTGCGTTCAACTACGGTCTGCACATGTTCGGCGGCTATCTTGGCGGGCGCTATCTCAGCAACCGTAACCTGTTTGTGCTGGGCATGGTGTTGCAGGTGTTTGGCTGTGCGCTGATTGCACTTGAAGGCGTGACCGGCCTTTACTGGGGGCTGGCGATGTTCCTCACCGGCAGCGGACTGAACGTCACCTGCCTGAACATGATGCTGACACAGCGGTTTGCGCCGGACGACGATCGCCGCGAGTCGGCTTTCCTGTGGAACTACGCCGGGATGAACCTCGGTTTCTTCATCGGCTTTGCCGTGGCCGGGTATTTCCAGCTGAGCGAAAACTACCGTGCGCTGTTCCTGTTCGCCACGCTGGGAAATGTTGCGGCGATCGTCGTGACGCTGTCCCGCTGGTCGATTCTGGCTGATATCAGCACACCGCTTAAAGAAGCCAGCCGCAGCCAGATGTTACGCCGGATGGCGGTCGGTATCGCCATTCTGATCGTGCTGGTGCCGGTTATCCGTATGCTGCTGACCCACGCCGAGTTCAGCAGTTATTTTGTGGTGGTGCTGGGCGTGATTATTTTTGCACTGATGGCGCTGGTAACGTTCCGTCATCGTGATACTGACGAACGCCGCCGGATGAAAGCTTATCTGCTGCTGGCGCTCGGTTCGCTGGTGTTCTGGACGCTCTATCAGCTGGCACCGATGGGCCTGATGCTGTTCTCTGAGCACAATATTGATCTGAACGTGTACGGCATTCGTGTGGCACCGCAATGGATCCAGAACATCAATACGCTGGTGATTGTGATTGGCGGGCCGCTGATGGCGCTGTGGTTTAAAAACCTGCGTCAGCGCGGCTGGAACATTGATATCCCGACGCAGTTCTCCGCCTCCCTGTTCTGCATGGGGCTGGGTATGCTGGTGCTGCCGTTTGGTATTCATCTGGCAGGCGGCGACGGGCTGGTGGCGTTCAAATGGATTGCCATCAGCTACCTGCTGCAAAGTATCGGTGAGCTGCTGATTTCGCCGATAGGTTACGCCATGATCGGTAAACTGGCTCCGGCGCGTTATCAGGGTGTGATGATGGGCTGCTGGATGATGGTCACCGGCGTGGCCTCGGTACTGGCGAGTTATATCTCCGGGCTGATGCCGCAAAATGCGGGCAGCACGCCGTTAGTCACCAATCCGGGTTACAGCCAGGTGTTCAACGCGCTGGGCTGGGGTTCTGTCGCGACCGGTGTGGTACTGCTGGTGTTGATCCCGCAGCTGCGCCGGTTGATCAGCCGTGAGCCTGCTGCTGCCTGAGTTTTTTATCTCATCAATCATTTATTTCACAGGCTCCGATTTTCGGGGCCTGTTCTTTTTTCGGCCTCAGGGTTGCATCCCGATGATATTCAGGGAAATCTATCAGCACACCGGAGGTCACAAAGATGAACATAATTTTTTACCACCCTACATTTGATGCCAAACCCTGGATTGACGGAATAACCAAAAGATTACCGCAGGCCAACGTCCGCGTATGGAATGCGGCTGATGACGAACCGGCAGATTACGCGCTGGTGTGGCGTCCGCCTCATGCCATGCTGGCGCCGCGAACCCAGCTTAAAGGCATTTTCGCGCTGGGGGCGGGGGTCGATGCCATTCTCACCCAGGAAGCGCGTCAGCCCGGCACTCTGCCCGCCGGTGTGCCGCTGATCCGCCTCGAAGACACCGGCATGGCGTTGCAGATGCAGGAGTATGCGCTGGCGAGTGTGCTGCGCTATTTCCGCCGGATGGATGAATATCAGCTTTTCCAGCAACAAAAACAGTGGCGACCTCTTGCGCCGCATTCACGCAGTGATTTTACCGTCGGTATTCTCGGCGCCGGCGTGCTCGGCAGTAGCGTGGCGAAAACGCTGGCCGGGATGAAATTTACCGTGCGCAGCTGGAGCCGCAGTGCCAAGTCGCAGGAAGGCGTGCAGAGTTTCTTCGGCGACGACCAGCTGGAGGCATTTGCCACCGGTTGCAAAGTGCTGATCAATCTGTTGCCCAATACGCCGCACACCGCCGGTATTCTCGATCATCAACTGTTCACATATTTACATCATAATGCTTACCTGATTAACCTCGGCCGTGGCGGACATCTGGTGGAAGGTGATTTACTGCGCGCGCTCGACAGCGGGCAGATTGCCGCCGCTACGCTTGACGTCTTTGTCGAAGAACCGTTACCGGCTATGCATCCGTTCTGGACGCATCCGCGCGTGAGCATCACGCCGCACGTGGCGGCGGACACGCTGCCGGAAGAGGCGATGGACAGCATTGTGAATAATATTCTGGCGATAGAGGCGGGGCGTGAACCGGCAGGACGTGTCGATCTTGCGCGAGGTTACTGACGAGTCTGCTAACATGATTAAAGCTGTGGTCATTTAGCCGCAGCGGAACATTCTCAAGGAGAGTACATGCCGTACCCGGTCGATTTACATATGCATACTGTGGCCAGCACGCATGCTTACAGCACGCTGCATGATTACATTGATGAAGCAGCGGAAAAGGGCATTAAGCTGTTTGCCATTACCGATCATGGCCCTGATATGGCCGATGCGCCGCACTACTGGCACTTTATGAATATGCGGGTCTGGCCGCGTCTGGTGAACGGCGTTGGCATCCTGCGCGGTATCGAATCAAATATTAAAAATATTGATGGCGATATCGACTGTACCGGCCCGATGCTCACCGAGATCGACGTGATCATCGCCGGTTTCCACGAGCCGGTGATGCAACCTGTCGATAAAGAAACCCACACCGCCGCCATGATTGCCGCGATGGCGGGCGGAGACGTGCATATTATTTCGCATCCCGGTAACCCGAAATACCCGATAGATATTCCGGCCGTCGCCGCGGCTGCCGCGAAATATGACGTGGCGCTGGAGCTGAATAATTCGTCGTTTATTCACTCCCGCGTGGGCAGCGAGCCTAATTGCCGCGCCATTGCGCTGGCGGTGAAAGAAGCCGGTGGCTGGCTGGCGCTGGGGTCGGATTCGCATATCGCGTATTCCCTCGGCGGATTTGAACATTGCGAGCGAATTCTGCGTGAAGTGGATTTCCCTGAAGACCGTATTCTGAACGTCAGCCCGCGCCGTTTCCTGGATTTTCTGGAGAAGCGTGGCCGTGCGCCAATTGCAGAACTCAGCGAACTGTGACATTGTCGCCGCCAAATCGCAGGGGTTTAGCCCTTTTCATTGTCTGATCAGGTTACTGTTATGAATGAGTTTTCTATTGTTTGCCGCGTACTCGGTACGCTGTTTTACCGCCAGCCGCAGGATCCGTTACTGGTTCCACTTTTTGGCCTGATTCAGGACGGAAAACTGCGTGAGCACTGGCCGCTGGAGCAAAATGCGCTGCTGATACGTTTACAGGAAAGCGCCAACCCTGAAACGCTGGCGGCTGAATTTAATCATCTGTTTGTCGGTTCAGAATGCGCCGTTTCCCCTTTCCGCAGTGATTATGTGGAAGGGGCGAATGAAATGGATGTGCGCACTTTCCTGCAACAGCGCGGAATGCCGCTGGGCGAGGGGCCTGCCGACCATTTCGGCGCAATGCTGCTGGCGGCGTCATGGCTGGAAGATCAGTCGAAGGAAGATGAAGTCAGCGCGCAAATCACGCTGTTTGATGAATTCCTGTTCCCGTGGTGTGGCAAGTTCCTCGGTAAAGTGGAAGCGCATGCCACCAGCGGTTTCTACCGCACATTGTCTGAAATCAGCCGTGAAGCCTTGCAGGCGATGCGCGACGAACTGGAAGAGCAGCTGCCAGACGATCTGGAAGATGACGAGGAAGACGATCAGTAAATCGTCCCCTGAAATGACAAAAGCCCGGCCATGAAAATGCGCCGGGCTTTTTTACGGACGATAATTATTCAGTGAAAGGGATCACCAGTTCACCCGGTTTCACTTCAATGCCTTTCGCCAGTTTCTTCGCCATCGCTTCACCTTTACTGCGATCGCCGTTCAGCACATAGGCCGGACGCTGATCAAAATAGGTTTTCAGCGAATTGTTCAGGTACGGCATCAGCCCTTTCATCACGCTGTCCATTTTTTCCGGCTTGATGGTGTAATCCACCACCTGCATATCTTTCAGGAAAATGGCGCTTTTCTCGCGATCGAACGAAGGATTAGCCTTGAGGGTGAGATGCATATCCGCTTTCTGAGGGCCGAACAGTGAGGAAATATCTACACTGGCGTCACCGGTCAGGGTCACCACGCCCGGCTCAGCGCGGCCAATCTGGCTGCTGAGATGAGTCAGAACAATTTTCGCATCCACAAGCCCAGGTACACCGAGTTGCTTCTCGAAATTGTTGTTCTTTTGCAGGTAATCATTCACCTGTTGCTCGCTGATGGTGTACTGCGTGAGCTGGTTACACCCGGTCAGCACAGTGGCGCACAGCAAAAATGCGGCACCGAGAATTCGTTTTGTCATTCTTCCCTCATTACATGAACACTTTATTTGTCAGCATGACCGTAATACGGCATGGCTCCAATCAGACAACGCTGATTAGCCTAAGTGCTGAGGGCGCAGATGGAAAGTAAAAATAAGCCGGAGAACGATCTCCGGCTCAATGACGGGTTAGCTTGCGAGGCGGGTGAGCAAATTGACCTGCGTCTGTTTCGCCATATTGTCGCGGTAGGCTTGTACGCGGGAGGGCCATTCAACACCCTGAACAATGGACAGCGAGCGCAGCACCGGCCACAGATGAATGTCATCCTCAGAAAGCTCACCGTTCACGGCGTTAGGTTCGACGATCAGTTTGTCGAGGGCGCGTAAATCCTGGCTGACCTTCTTGATCAATCCGTCGGAGTGCTTCAGATGCTCCTGAAAATCTCCGCTGGCGGCCTGCTTTTTATCGGAAAAATATTTACGCGCTTCGGGGGTGGAAAACTCTTCCAGTGGCGCGGTGGCAAAGCGGGGCAGGAACAGACGGCCAGTGTATTCGGAAACGTGGCGCAGCCAGGTGGCAATGGCCGCATTCGTCGGGCCGGTCAGCAGCGGTTTTCCGTCACTTTTATCGATGTAATTCACGATATCCATGCTCTCTGGCATAAAACTGCCGTCCTGTTTTTGCAGAATAGGCACCATCTTCTTGCCCACCATCGAAATCGGCGTTTGCTCGTCGTCATTCAGCAAAACTTTGAGTTCAACGGGAATGTTCTTCAAACCGAAAATCATGCGTGCTTTTACGCAGAAAGGGCAATGTTCGTAAACGTAAAGTTTCATATTTCATGGCTCCTGTTTTCGCCGGCGGTGACCTGTAGGGTGCGTGGAAAATGCCGGATGTAGGTTCGGATTTTATCTAACTATAAGATTCAGTATGGGTAATTAAGGCGGGGAGATCAAACCGCGCTCCGGTAAGCGCGGTGTAACGCACAGAGATTAGCCGCCGCTGAGCATGGCTGGCTCAATGCGTCGGAGGTTGAATTGCCAGTACAGGCCAGTGAGGGTGATAAAGCCCACGATGCCGAGTAAAAACCACGGTAATTCAGGCAGTTCGAGGGCGCGCCCGGTGTCGTACATCCAGCCACCGCCGGTATAACCGATGACACCGCCCAGCGCCAGCCCAAGGCGGCTGAAGCCCATGTAACTGCCGCGTGCGCGTGAATCGGCCAGCGACGCGCTGAGGGTTTCGCGCGCCGGTTCAGCAATGATCGAGCCGATATAGAAAAAGCCGATGAGCAGCAGCAGCGGATTGATTGAGGTGACCAGCCCGACCGGCAGCAGGCTCAGCGTCATGATTAGCAGGCCAAACATCAGGCGTTGTTCGAGGCGGAACCGTTTCTCGCTCCAGCGCGCAATCGGGTAGAGCAGGGTCAGGGACAGCACGGCTTCAATGGCGTACATCCATTTCACGGCGGCCGGGCTGCCCGCCACGTCATTAACCGCGATCGGCAGCATCAGCATCACCTGCACGGTCAGCATGTAATAACCGGTCAGCGTCAGCACGTAGGACAGAAAACGCCGGTCGCGCAGCACGCGCATCATGCCTTCACGCATCGGGGTGCGCATGGTGGAAATGCGGTAAGCCGGCAGCAGCCAGGCATTACAGGCCGCGGCCAGACAGAAGATGGCCGCACCGGCCCAGCAAACATAGTGGAAATCATATTGCAGCAGCCAGCTGCCGATCAGCGCGCCGATCACCGCACCGGCGCTGTCCTGCATCATCATCAGCGAGAAAAAGCGGCTGCGCTCATGCGGGCGGGTGAGTTTGATGACCAGTGCCGTGCGGGGCGGATCAAACAGAGTGCCGCCCAGGCCGGAAAGTATGCAGGAGAAAATCAATATCCACGGCTGGTCGGCCATCGCCATGGTGGCGAAACCGGCGGCGCGTAACAACATGCCTGTGATGATCATCGGCTTGGCACCGAAACGGTCAGCAATGGCACCGCCGAATATCCCTAATCCCTGTTGCGTTAACTGCCGGACACCCAGCGCCAGACCTACGATCATCGCGGCCCATCCCAGTTGATCGACAAATCGGATCGAGATCAACGGAAACACCACGAAAAAGCCTAAAATAACCAGCGCGTTGTCTAATAACAGAAAATACTTACCCAAGCTCCGAGCTTGTGATACCAGAGACATGCTTCACCATGAGCGATTATTTGTATCCTGTCCGGCAGATACAGAAAGGAGAAAAGACCGTTCCAGTCTGAACCGGAAACAGGCATTTAGATAGGGCGCTATAGATAATATTTTTTTATCGTCAAGCCGCGTTCTGACTGGCAGAATTAGGCATGTTTTATGGTTTCCTATAAATTCTATTTATCGACCCATGCGGGATGTGGAGGGAAGGGATGTTTGGCTATAAATCTGCCGCGCCTAAGGTGCGGCTTACCACTGACCGGATGGTTCTGCGCCTGGTGCACGATCGTGATGCGCACCGGCTTGCGGAATACTATGCGGAGAACCGGGCGTTTCTCAAACCCTGGGAACCGGTCAGAGACGAAAGTCATTGTTACCCCTCCGGGTGGCAGGCTCGTCTGAGCCTGATTACCGAAATGCAGAAACAGGGCAGTGCGTACTATTTTATTTTGCTCGATCCTGACGAAAATCGCGTGATGGGCGTGGCGAATTTCAGCAACGTATTACGCGGCTCATTTCACGCTTGTTTTCTCGGTTATTCGCTGGGGCAGGAATGGCAGGGGCAGGGACTGATGCAGGAGGCATTGCAGTCGCTGATCCGTTATATGCAACGTCAGCAAAAAATGCACCGTATTATGGCCAACTATATGCCGCACAATAAACGCAGCGGTCAGTTGCTCGAGCGCCTTGGTTTCGAGCGCGAAGGCTATGCCAGCGACTATTTGCTGATCGACGGTAAATGGCAGGATCACGTACTGACTGCCCTGACCTGGCGAGAATGGACACCCCCGTCCCGATAAGGAAGCAAGATGAAACATGAACTCAGTGCCCGCGAGGCCCGCGTGGTGGGCTGTTTGCTGGAAAAACAGCTGACGACGCCAGAACAATATCCGATGACCCTCAACGGATTAACCACGGCCTGCAACCAGAAGACCAACCGTGAACCGGTGATGGAGCTTAGCGAAAGCGACGTTCAGCAAACTCTGGATTTGCTGCTGAGAAAGCACATCATCCGCACCCTGAGCGGTTCACGCACCATGAAATACGAGCATCGTTTCTGTAACTCTGAATTTGGCAATCTGAAGTTTTCCCCGCAGGAAGTGGCCGTGGTCACTACGCTGTTGCTGCGCGGCGCACAAACGCCGGGTGAACTGCGTACGCGCACCAATCGTCTGCATGATTTTTCTGACGTTGCCGAAGTTGAACAAACGCTGACAGAACTGACCCAACGTGAAGATGGCCCGTTCTGCGTGCGTCTGGCGCGTGAACCGGGTAAACGTGAAAGCCGTTATATGCATTTGTTCAGCGGCGAAGTCACCAATGTCGCCAGCGCTGCTGATGAACCTCTGTTCAGCGCCGCACCGGAAAGCGCTGATCTGGCTGCGCGTGTGGAAACCCTTGAAGCGGAAGTGGCAGAACTGAAGCAGCGTCTGGAAAATGTGTTGCAACATCTGGCCGATTAACAGGAGCGGGTTGTGAGTAAATTGCGTATTGGAGTTATCGGTCTGGGCGGCATCGCGCAAAAAGCGTATCTGCCGGTACTGAGCCATGCAGAAAAGTGGACGCTGGTGGGGGGCTTTTCTCCCAATCAGCAAAAAGCTCAGGCCATTTGCGACAGTTACCGCATGGCCTGTTTCTCCCGCATCGATGAACTGGCCAGCCAGTGTGACGCGGTGTTTGTTCACAGCAGCACGGCCAGCCATTTCGATGTCGTCGGGCAATTGCTGGCGCAGGGCGTGCATGTGTACGTCGATAAACCACTGGCAGCGGAACTGTCGCAGGCTGAGCAGTTGGTTGAGCGGGCGCATAAAGCGGGTAAAACATTAATGGTGGGCTTTAACCGCCGCTATGCGCCGTTGTATCGCCAGCTGAAAGAAAAGATGGGCGAACCGGCCTCCGTGCGCATGGATAAGCATCGTACCGACAGCGTCGGGCCAAACGATCTGCGTTTCACTTTACTGGATGATTATCTGCATGTGGTTGATACCGCGCTGTGGCTGGCGGGCGGCAATGCCAGTCTGGAAAGCGGGCTGATTCAGGTGAATGAATCCAACCAGATGCTTTACGGCGAACACCATTTCCTGTGCGGTGAAACGCTGGTGACGACCTCAATGCACCGCCGCGCGGGAACTTCGCGTGAAAGCGTGCAGGCCGTGACCGACGGGGCTTTCTACCAGCTTGACGATATGCGGCTCTGGCGCGAAGAACAGCAAGATGTTCTGACGCAGCCACCGGTGCCGGGCTGGCAAAGCACGCTGACGCAGCGCGGATTCGTCGGGGCGATTGAACACTTTGTGGATTGCGTGACCAACCAGACCGCACCGGAAACCAGCGGCGAACAGGCGATTTATGCCCAGACCTTCATTGAGAAACTGCTGGAAAACTGACGCGTCGCGATAAAACGGCACCGGCTCAGATGGTTACAATATATAACAACTGCCGGTGGCTATTGCAGGGCGGATGCGTAGACTATGCGCATCTTCGAGACAGGCGGGTGGTTTTTGATGATTAACGCGTTGATTTACAAGTCCCACCGGCAATTAAGAAAAATGACATGAACCTACTTAAATCTCTGGCAGCCGTCAGTTCCATGACGATGTTTTCACGTGTATTGGGCTTTGCGCGCGACGCCATCGTGGCACGCGTTTTTGGGGCCGGCATGGTCACCGACGCCTTCTTTGTGGCGTTTAAACTTCCCAACTTGCTGCGCCGTATTTTTGCCGAAGGCGCATTCTCTCAGGCTTTTGTCCCGATCCTGGCTGAGTATAAAACCCAGCAGGGCGAAGAGGCGACCAGGACGTTTATCGCCTATGTCTCCGGTTTGCTGACGCTGGTACTGGCGGTGGTGACGATACTGGGGATGTTCGCCGCGCCGTGGGTGATTTACATCACCGCGCCCGGTTTTGTTGATTCGCCGGATAAGTTTGCGCTGACCAGTTCGCTGTTACGCATTACGTTTCCTTATATCCTGTTGATTTCTCTGGCCTCTCTGGCGGGGGCGATCCTAAATACCTGGAACCGCTTTTCGATTCCGGCGTTTGCGCCGACGTTCCTCAACGTCAGCATGATCGGTTTTGCTTTATTTGCCGCCCCGTACTTTCATCCTCCCGTGCTGGCGCTGGCCTGGGCGGTCGTCGCCGGTGGCGTGCTGCAACTGGGTTACCAGCTGCCGCACCTCAAGAAAATTGGCATGCTGGTACTTCCGCGTCTGAACCTGAAAGATGCGGGCGTCTGGCGCGTAATGCGCCAGATGGGACCGGCGATTCTGGGCGTTTCTGTAAGCCAGATTTCACTGATCATAAACACGATTTTTGCCTCATTTCTGGTTTCAGGTTCAGTTTCGTGGATGTACTACGCCGATCGCCTGATGGAGTTCCCGTCCGGTGTGCTGGGCGTGGCGCTGGGCACTATCCTGCTGCCTTCGCTGGCACGCAGTTTCTCAAGCGGTAATCATGCCGAATATAACCGCCTGATGGACTGGGGCCTGCGTCTGTGTTTCCTGCTGGCGTTACCGAGCTCTGTGGCGCTGGGCATTCTGGCGAAACCGCTGACCGTTGCGCTGTTCCAGTACGGTAAATTCAGCGCGTTTGATGCATCGATGACTCAACGTGCGCTGGTCGCCTACTCCGTCGGGCTGATGGGGTTAATCGTGGTAAAAGTGCTGGCACCGGGTTTCTATTCCCGTCAGGACATCAAAACGCCGGTGAAAATCGCCATGTTTACCTTGCTGATGACGCAGGTGATGAACCTGGCGTTTATCGGCCCGCTGAAACACGCAGGGCTTTCGCTGTCGATTGGTCTGGCCGCCTGCCTGAATGCCTCATTGCTTTACTGGCAATTGCGTAAGCAGGATATTTTCCAGCCGCAACCGGGCTGGAAAGTCTTCCTGATTAAGCTGTTTGTGGCGGTGCTTGCGATGTCCGCTGCACTTATCGGCATGATGTGGCTGATGCCAGCCTGGGACGTGGGCGGAATGGCTTATCGCCTGGTGCGACTTGCGGCAGTGGTCGCTGCGGGTGTGGTAGCGTATTTCGCCGTACTCGGCCTGCTGGGTTTCCGGGTGAAGGAATTTGCGCGACGTCTGGATTGATTCCACGAATGACAGAAACAGAAAAGGGCGCCTGAGCGCCCTTTTTTAATCTCACAAAACCGCGAATTACATACGTTCTACGGTTTCGATACCCAGTGTATCCAGACCGGTTTTCAGCGTGCGCTGTGTCAGCAGTGCCAGCTTCAGGCGGCTGTTGCGGCTGGTTTCATCTTCTGCGTTCAGGATCGGGCAATGTTCGTAGAAGCTGGAGAACAGGCCGGCCACATCGTACAGGTAGGCGCACATGGTATGCGGCGTACCTTCGCGGGCAACAACGGTCAGCACTTCTTCAAACTGCAACAGGCGGGTGGCCAGCGCCGCTTCGCGTTCTTCGCGCAGCACAACCGGCTGTGTCAGGCTGTTCACGTCGATGTCCGCACGTTTAAAGATGGACGCTACGCGGGTATACGCATATTGCATATAAGGCGCGGTGTTACCCTCGAACGCCAGCATGTTATCCCAGTCGAAGATGTAGTCAGTGGTACGACTTTTCGACAAATCTGCGTATTTGATCGCGCCGATACCGACAGCGTTGACCAGCTTATCCAGCTCTTCTGCGTCTTTCAGTTCCGGGTTTTTCTCGGTAATAAGCTTACGGGCGCGATCGATCGCTTCATCCAGCAGATCGGACAGTTTCACCGTGCCGCCTGAACGGGTTTTGAACGGTTTGCCGTCTTTACCCAGCATCATGCCGAACATATGGTGTTCGAGTGCGACGGAATCCGGGACGTAACCGGCTTTACGCGCGATAGTCCAGGCCTGCATCAGGTGCTGATGCTGACGGGAGTCGATGTAATACAGTACGCGATCGGCGCCCAACGTTTCGTAGCGGTACTTCGCACAGGCGATATCCGTGGTGGTGTACAGGTAGCCGCCATCCTTTTTACGGATGATGACCCCCATTGGATCGCCTTCTTTATTCTTATACTCATCAAGATAGACAACCACAGCGCCTTCACTGTCCACGGCCAGACCTTTGGCCTGCAGATCAGAAACAATGCCCGGCAGCATGCTGTTATACAGGCTTTCACCCATAACATCGTCCTGAGTCAGAGTGACGTTAAGACGATTGTAGGTCAGCTGGTTTTGCTTCATGGTCACATCGACCAGCTTGCGCCACATCTGCAGGCAATAGTCGTCGCCGCCCTGCAGTTTCACTACGTAGCCGCGCGCACGCTCGGCAAAGGCTTCGTCTTCATCGTAGTTTTTCTTTGCCGCGCGGTAGAATTCTTCGAGGTCAGCCAGGTTCATATCACCGGCATTTTCGTTTTGCACTTTCTCAAGGTAAGCAATCAGCATGCCGAACTGGGTGCCCCAGTCGCCAACGTGGTTAGCGCGGATCACTTTGTGGCCGAGGAATTCGTTGGTACGCACCGCCGCATCACCAATGATGGTGGAGCGGATGTGGCCAACGTGCATCTCTTTCGCCACGTTAGGGGCGGAGTAGTCGATGACGATAGTCTGCGGTTCCACCGGCGCGACGCCCAGTTTGGCGTCAGTCAGCGCGCTGTCGACGTGTGCACCGACAAAGGCTGGATCGAGGAAAATGTTGATGAAACCCGGCCCGGCGATTTCAACTTTATTGGCGATGCCGCTCAGATCCAACAGTTCAACCACTTTCTCTGCCAGTTGTCGCGGTGGCATGCCGAGTTTTTTTGCCACTGACATAACACCGTTAGCCTGATAGTCACCAAACTGGGCTTTGGCGGACTGACGGACTTGCGCTTCGCTGTCGGCAGATGCACCTGCTGCGATCAGCGCCTGGCTGACTTTTTCTGAAAGAAGTGACTGTATATTCACCGGATTACCTTATGTTTTGATTAACTGCCCGTTCTGTTTCGGATGAACCGAAAATGATGCGTGTTTATATCATATCAGGCCTGTGGAGTCAGTATTGGCGCACGTCTGTGGCGCAGTAAAGCGTGATTCTGCGGCGTGTCTCTGGCAACCGGATGAAAGCCTGTGTAAATTATCCGACCCTGAAGATTCGCAAACTGAAAAGAGTTAGGATGCCTGCCATGAAACATGTGCCTGAATTACAGGATTTAGCCGATGATTTATCGCGTTTTGTCAGTGTGTTAACAACATTTGCGGCGAAGTTGCAGATCAATCTGGCAGATTTTCACGCCGATCACATTTCCGTGCGCTGCCATCAAAACACGACGGCCGACCGCTGGCGTGCCGGGCTGGCCCGCTGCGGCACACTGCTTAACGAGACAGAGATTAACGGGCGTCCTATCTGCCTGTTTACGCTGGATGAGCCCCTCACAGTCGGGCCGCTGCACATCGATCTGGTAGAATTACCTTACCCTGGTGAGAAGCGTTATCCGCATGAAGGCTGGGAACACATTGAGATTGTATTGCCGGGTGATGAAGAAGGGTTGTATACGCGTGCGCTGGCGCTGATTGCCGACGATGCCCTGATAATGCCGGGCATCAAGCTCAAACAAAGCGCCCCAAAAGGTGAACATGAGCGGCTGGCCAACCCGACGCTGGCGATCACCGACGGGTCTGTGACGATCAAATTTCACCCGCACAGCCTGCGCGAGATTGTTGCCAGCGAAAGGGAAGTGGATTAACGCGTCAGCTCTTGCAGGGCGGCATCCATGCGGTCCAGTGCCTTTTCAAGTAAAGCGCGCTGGCAGGCAAAGTTGATGCGAACGAAAGAAGGGGCACCAAATTCCGCCCCTGACGTAAAGCCCACGCCTGCGTCAACAAAGAAGCGGTAAGGGTCGGCCACCGGCAAGGCGCTTGCGTCTATCCAGCCGAGGTAGGTGCCTTCCGGTGCCAGCATGGTTAAGCCAGGCATGGCGTTGATGCGGGTTGTCGCAAGCGTACGGTTAGCGCGTAAATAATCGAGTTGCGCCTCAAGCCACGCATCTCCGTCACGATAGGCAGCGGTAGCCGCGATAAAGGCCAGAATGTTGACGTGAGGAACGATGCCTTTGCTGGTTTCAAGGAATTTACGGCGTAATTCAGTATTCGGGATGATCGCCATTGAGGCGCCCAGCCCGGCAAGATTAAAGGTTTTTGACGGCGCAAGCAGCGTAATTGAACGTTGCGCGGCATCGTCATTTAGCGAGGCAAAAGGAATGTGCTGAAGGCCGGATTCGAGAATCAGGTCGCAGTGTATTTCGTCGGAGCACACCACGAGATCGTGACGTTTTGCGAACGCCTGCTGCTCCAGCAATTCTTCACGGCGATACACCGTGCCGCCCGGATTGTAGGGATTGCACAGCATCAACAGTTTTTCGCTGCCATCAAGCTGGCTTTCAACTGCGGCGAAGTCCGCCACCCAGCGTTGATGTTGCTGGATGACCGGTACGGCTTTGTAACCGCGGCCTTCTGACTGTGCGGCCTGAATAAATGGCGGATATATCGGCATGGGTAACAGGCTGGTTTGATGCTGAGTAACGTTGGCGCGTACCGCGACGTTCAGACCACAAACAAGGCCCGGCAACCAGACAATCCACTCAGGTTTAATGTGCCAGTTGTGGCGCTCGCGCATGCGGTGAACCACGAGTTCAATCAGTTCAGGTGGCGTAAAACCGTACCCAAAAACGCCCTCGGCGACGCGTTGTTGTAATTCGGTGATCACCTGAGGCGGAGCGGTAAAATCGGAATCTGCTACCCAAAGCGGAATGACATCCTGATTATTGTATTTATGCCACTTAAGGCTATCGCTGTGACTGCGGTCTACCCATAAATCAAAATTGAGTGTCATAGTTAGTTTTCCTAAATAAGCAGTAAGCAATTGGGCGGGGATGCTCATCTGTAAGAGCCTACGCGACATGGTCGGTTACAAACAAGTGTTGTAGCATAATGCCGTTTTCAGGAGAGGTCACATGACTAAGTTAGAAGTGTGTTGTTACAGCGTAGATTGTGCGTTAACGGCAGAGCAGGCCGGTGCAGATCGCGTCGAGTTGTGCGCGAGCCAGGCAGACGGGGGAATCACCCCGAGCTACGGTACCCTCAAACTGGCGAGGGAAAAAGTGACTATCCCGGTGCATCCGATTGTTCGGCCACGGGGTGGTGACTTTTGCTATAGCCAGAGTGAATTCGACGTGCTGAAAAGTGACGTTGCCTGTATGCGTGATATGGGTTTCCCCGGCATCGTGGTCGGGATGCTGGATGCGGAAGGGCATATCGATATGCCGCGCATGTGGGAAGTGATGGCGCTGTGCTCAGATATGGCGGTCACGTTCCACCGAGCCTTCGATATGTGCCTCAATCCGAAGGTCGCGCTCGAGCAGTTGACTCAGTTAGGGGTGGCGCGCATTCTGACTTCTGGCCAGCAACAGAATGCCGAAGTCGGATTGCCGATACTTCGGGAACTGAATCAGCTAACGCGTGGTCCTATCATTATGGCAGGCGCAGGTGTGCGTCTGACCAATTTGCAAAAGTTCGTGGATATCGGGCTGACAGAATTGCACAGTTCGGCGGGGCGTCAGGTGAAATCAGCCATGCGCTACCGTAAAGCCGGTGTCACCATGAGTTCTGACACAGATTTTGATGAATTCAGTCGTTATTGCGTGGATGGCGATATTGTTGCCGCAATGAAAAGCACATTGCAGTTCGACGATGAAATATCCCGGTCCGCGTGATCGACGCAAGGTTTAAACAGATTTAATTGGGTCTTACGACCCTTATTGCGTCGCCCTGCGCAAGTACCAGGCCCCGTCGTTTTGGCGGGGCTTTTTTTGTGCGCGGATTATGGCAACGAGGCAGTCCTGCTGCCGTGCTTTCAGCCCCAGGTCAGCAGCGCCACGCCAAACATGCCAGCTTTGACGACCAGACACATAATGAAAAGGCCAAAAACGATAAAGGCTCTGTCTAACAGGAAGCGGATTTTTCTGCGCATGACGTTCTCCGCGAAGCGGGGGGCATCGCGATCAGATGAAGGAGTTTGGACGATTTTATACACGAAACGGCATCCATCAATCCATTAATAAAGCGCAAAAAGCAGAAGCTTTACAAAGGCCTGTAACACAGCACGCGTTAACCTAAGATAAAAGCGATAAACCCGGCGGGTTTATCGCCAGTGACGGGGGATTATTTGCAGGCAGGTTACTTTTCGTAGAAATTTTTAATCCGGATTGCGACGTCAATATTGGCCCACTGCAGCTCATTTTCCTGGTGCAGGCTGCTGGTTCCATCCCCCCACGTGACGTAGTACGACACCACTCCCTTTGCCGATTCAAAAGTATTCATGACGGAACCTTTGATGTCTCCGGATCTGTGTTTAACGATACTGCCATTAGGGAACTTCATATTTCCTCCCAACACGTAAACGACGATCTCTGTCAGAACAAACGGATAGCCAACCCTAAAAGGTTAGCCCTTTTTCACTTAAGTTGTTGCTGATGGTGTTACAGAACGTGTAGGAAAATGTCGACATTGAAACTCCCGCCAGGCGACGGGAGGGAAGGGCAGGCGTTATGGTTTGCGGGCGATAAGCAGGGCGCGGCGCGGTGCCGGATAGCCTTCAATAGTTTTGGTCGGATCATTCGGGTCAAGAAACTCGGCCAGTGACTCACTGGTCATCCAGTCGGTTCGGCGCTGTTCTTCGACGGTGGTGACGCTGACGTCGGCAATGCGCACATCAACAAAACCGCATTTGACCAGCCAGTCCTTTAACGCATCAGCGGAAGGAATGAAGTAGATATTGCCCATTTGTGCATAACGGTCGCCTGGCACCAGCACCTGCTGGCTGTCGCCTTCGACCACCAGGGTTTCCAGCACCAGTTCGCCGCCGCTGACCAGCTGGTTTTTTAACTGGTAAAGGTGATCCAACGGCGAGCGACGGTGATACAGCACACCCATTGAAAAAACGGTGTCGAAAGCGTTGAGTTCAGGCAGTTGTTCAATGCCCAGCGGCAATAAGTGTGCACGCTGGTCGCCACCGAGCAATTTACGCACCGCTTCGAACTGGCACAGGAACAACTGCATCGGATCGATACCGACCGCCAGATGTGCGCCTGCGCCAATCATGCGCCACATGTGATAACCGCTGCCGCAGCCAACGTCCAGAATGGTTCGTCCGGTCAGGGGGGAAATATGCGGCAGAACGCGATCCCATTTCCAGTCAGAACGCCATTCGGTATTGATTTCAACGTCATACAATGAGAACGGGCCTTTGCGCCATGGCATCATATTGCGCAGCAGGTTTTCAATGCCTTCGCGCTGACCGGCCGGTAAAGGCACTTCCATGTTAGCGCTGACGCTGTGCAGCAAATCCAGACGTTCTGGCTTGATCAGCGGCAGGCGATCGACGGAGTTGAACCACAGTTTGAACTTGCCGTGCAGCGACTCTTTTTGCCAGGCGGTCAGCTGGGAGGGAAGGGTATTGAGCCACGGACTTAACGGCCCTTTGGCGATAACGCGGTAAAAATCACCAAAATCGATCATTGTGCTTCTCCGGCTTTCAGCGCAATCAGTGAGCCGAAGTTAAAGCACTGGAACCAGACTTCCGTGTGCTGGAAACCGGCCTGACGCAGGCGGGTTTTATGTGTTTCGACGGAGTCGGTCAGCATCACGTTTTCGAGCATGCTGCGTTTCTGGCTGATTTCAAGTTCACTGTAGCCGTTCGCACGTTTGAAATCGTGATGCATATTGAACAGTAACTCGCCGACGTCTTTATCTTCAAAGCTGAATTTTTCTGACAGCACCAGCGCCGCTCCCGGACGCATTCCCTCAAACACCTGATTGAGCAGGCGTTGACGATCGTCAGGTTCGAGGAATTGCAGGGTGAAGTTAAGCACCACCATCGAGGCATTTTTCAGCTCGATATTCAAAATATCCGATTCAATGACGGTAACCGGCGTCTCGGCGCGGAAAGCATCAATATGTCGGCGGCAGCGCTCTACCATGGCAGGGGAGTTATCGACAGCAATAATTTCGCAGCCCGGTACCTTAATGTTGCGACGCATCGACAGCGTGGCGGCACCCAGCGAACAACCGAGATCGTAGACATTCGTATCAGGCTGAACGAAGCGTTCGGCGAGCATACCAATCATCGAAATGATGTTGGAATATCCCGGTACTGAACGTTGGATCATATCGGGGAAAACTTCGGCCACACGTTCATCGAACGTCCAGTCGCCGAGCTTATCTATTGGTGCAGAAAAAAGCGTATCGTGGTTTGCCATAGTGGTGAGTCAGGCCAGAAAAGAGTGTGGGTAAAAAGTTGAGGGCAGATTTTAGCAGATACTGGCGCAGGCAGATACCTGCGCACCGGTGTTCACTGCAAACTGACGGGAAAAAGATCCAAAATCAGTTGAAGTTGAGGAACTGCGACCACGGCAGGTAAAAAATATTCACCATGACCATCACTACCAGCGAGATATAGGTGGCGGCCATGCCGTTGCGACGCCAGGCAAATTCGCGATTCTTTAGCCCGTAATAATGACATAAACGTCCGACTATCAGTAACAGGCCGCAGGCGTGGATCATCCAGACGGCAGCACCGTTCATTTCCATAAACAGCAATAACAAACAACCAATCGGCAGATATTCGACGGCGTTACCGTGCACGCGAATGGCCGTTTGCAATTCGTAAGAGCCGCCGTCGCCGGTGGCAATGCGGTATTGGGTACGCAAACGGACAACATCGAAAGAGAGTTTGATCAAAAGTATGGCGGCAAGCACGACATATAACGCGCTAATCATGATGACTTCCTTGGTTATTCCAGGTAATCCGGCGGAGCCATTTTTTTCTCCGCTGCGCGGCTATGATAGCGGTCTGACTAAATACTGTCGTCATGAAAAAGAGAATTTTCTTAGAACAACGTGTCCTGCAAAGGCCAGTCGGGTTCCTGCGACACCGAAGGCATTTGCTGGCGCAGTTGCTGCCACAGGCTTCTTGCCTGCTGGGGAGCGTCGGTGCAATCCGGCGTATGGATGAATAAATAGGGCGAAAGCCCTTGTGCGTCCCACGCCTGGAGTTTGGTTATCCACTGCGCAAACAAAGGCCGGTTATCTTCCAGCACGTCACCGCCAATAAAACGCACCAGCGGGCGCGATGCAGTGGCTACGGCGTGCAGTGGCAGCACGGGCTTTTTACGTTTTGCCTCGAGTACCGCTTCTGTCACCGAGGCGGAACTGTGTACCGGACGGCTGTCCAGAATAGCGCGGTTGACGCCCCGCTGGCGTAGCCCCTGATTCAGCCTCCGCTCGTCATCGCCTTTCGCAAAAAAATCCGGATGCCGGACTTCGACGCCGTAATCAAATCCGGCGGGCAGCGCATCGAGAAATTGCCATAAACGGTCAAGATGTTGCGGCGCAAAGGTTGCGGGCAGTTGAAGCCATAACTGGCCGATGCGTTCGCCGAGCGGCCCGAGCGTGCGGTAAAACGTATCGACATCTTCCTGGCAGTTTGCCAGTGCAGCTTTATGGCTGATGGCAGAAGGGAATTTGAAACAGAAACGGAAGGATCCCGGTGTCATGTCGCGCCAGCGCATCACCACTTCCTGCTTTGGCAGGGCATAAAAGGTGGTGTTGCCTTCGACACAGTTGAAATACCGCGCGTAATCAGCCAGATCGCGCAAACCAATCTTTGCCCAGGCGCTGTGATGCCATTGCGGTAAACCAATATACATGCCGAATTCTCCCGATTCTTCCATAACAAAACGCCGCCTCAGCGGGCGGCGTCAGGATAGCAAAATTAATGCGTCAGGGCAGGGTAACGTTACTCCGGCAGAGCGGCAAGCACTTCAAGGGTCGAACGTACGCGGCTGATGCGTGGGAAAATAAACTGTACGCTGGACTGATGATGATCGTTGTTATGCGCGCTGCACGCATCTTCTGCGATGACCAGTTCATAGCCGTGTTCCCAGGCGTTACGCGCGGTGGATTCCACACCGATATTGGTGGAAATACCCGCCAGCACGATGCTTTTAATGCCGCGACGGCGCAGTTGCAGATCCAGATCGGTGCCGTAGAACGCGCCCCACTGACGTTTGATCACCAGCAGATCACTGTCAGTCACGCCCAGTTGCTCCGGGAATTCCCACCAGCTGGCAGGCAGGCCGCCTTCGGGGGCTGCTGCGGGAATGTCGACCGGCTGTTTCAGCGCCTCGTCGAAAGAATCCGACCAACCCACGCGCACCATGACTACCGGGGCACCCAGTTTACGGAAGCGGTTTGCCAGTTCAGTGGCATTATCCAGCACCTGCTGCGCCGTGTGCGGGCCACCCGCGAAAGGTAAAATTCCTTTCTGTAAATCGATCAGTACCAGCGCGGTAGTGTTAGGGTCAAGTTTCATGGCGTTTAGCTCCCGGTTATCTCATTAATAGCGAAAGGAATTATGAACTGCGTGTACAAAGGGGATTGCGCGAGTCTATGCTAACGCGGGGATCGCATTGGGGATAATTTTGTTAAATTATGTGTAGCTTGCAACACGAGTGAATTTCCGCGCCCGCGTTGACGTGTTCGCACTTATCCTGCGAAGGAAATTCCTTTATAATAGCCGCCTTTTTTCGACCCGTATAAAACCTATTCCGCGCGCCGCAGCGTTTTGCGGGCGGGCGACCAGAGTGAATAACCGTTTCTGTACCTGTGCGCCATAAGGCCGGGTAGTGGGATCAAAAGGATACCGTTATGCGTACTGTATATTGTGGAAAACTGAATGCGTCCAATGTGGGCCAGGAAGTGACATTGTGTGGCTGGGTTAACCGTCGACGCGATTTGGGTGGTCTGATTTTCATCGATATGCGTGACCGCGAAGGCATCGTTCAGGTTTTCTTCGACCCCGATCAGGCAGAAGCCTACAAACTGGCGTCTGAACTGCGTAACGAGTTCTGCATTCAGCTTACCGGCACCGTGCGCGCGCGTCCTGAAAGCCAGTTCAACAAAGACATGGCGACCGGGGAAGTGGAAGTGTTTGCCAGCGGCCTGAACATCATCAACCGTTCAGAATCCCTGCCGCTCGACTCCAATCACGTCAACTCCGAAGAAGCGCGCCTGAAATACCGTTATCTGGATCTGCGCCGCCCTGAGATGGCGAACCGCCTGAAAGCGCGTGCAAAAATCACCAGCTTCGTGCGCCGTTTCATGGACAGCCATGATTTCCTCGACATCGAAACTCCGATGCTGACCAAAGCCACGCCGGAAGGTGCGCGTGACTATCTGGTGCCAAGCCGCGTGCACAAAGGCAAATTCTATGCCTTGCCACAGTCTCCTCAGCTGTTCAAACAGCTGCTGATGATGTCCGGCTTTGACCGTTATTATCAGATCGTAAAATGCTTCCGTGATGAAGATTTACGCGCTGACCGTCAGCCAGAATTTACCCAGATTGACGTCGAAACCTCTTTCATGAGCGCAGAACAGGTGCGTGAAGTGATGGAGAAACTGGCGCGCGAGCTGTGGCAGGAAATTAAAGGCGTGGATCTGGGCGACTTCCCGATCATGACCTATGCAGAAGCGATGCGTCGTTTCGGTTCCGACAAACCTGACCTGCGTAACCCGATGGAAATGGTTGACGTCGCGGACCTGATGAAAAATATCGAGTTCAAAGTGTTTGCCGATCCGGCCAACGATCCGAAAGGCCGTGTGGCTGCATTGCGTGTGCCGGGCGGTGCGTCCCTGAGCCGTAAGCAAATCGACGAATACGCGAAATTCATCGAAATCTACGGCGCGAAAGGTCTGGCTTACATCAAAGTGAATGAAGTGGCGAAAGGTCTGGAAGGTATCCAGAGCCCGGTTGCGAAATTCCTGAACGAAGAATTGCTGTCTGCCCTGATTGAACGCACCGGCGCTCAAGACGGCGACATGATCTTCTTCGGCGCAGCCAGCGCGAAAATCGTGACTGACGCTATCGGTGCACTGCGCCTCAAAGTGGGCCGCGACCTGAAAATTACTCAGGACGATGTGTGGGCGCCGCTGTGGGTGATCGACTTCCCGATGTTCGAAGACACCGACGAAGGCGGCCTGAGCGCCATGCACCACCCGTTCACTGCGCCGAAAGACATGACCGCAGAAGAGCTGGCGGCGAATCCGGTTTCCGCGATTGCGAATGCTTACGATATGGTCATCAACGGTTATGAAGTTGGCGGCGGTTCCGTGCGTATTCACCGCAGCGAAATGCAGCAGACCGTGTTCAGCATTCTGGGTATTAACGAACACGAACAGCGCGAGAAATTCGGCTTCCTGCTCGACGCCCTGAAATACGGCACGCCTCCGCACGCGGGTCTGGCATTTGGTCTGGATCGTCTGGTGATGCTGCTGACCGGTACGGACAACATCCGTGACGTGATCGCCTTCCCGAAAACCACGGCAGCGGCCTGTCTGATGACCGAAGCCCCAAGCTTTGCCAATCCGGCTTCCCTGCTGGAACTGGGCATCGCAGTCGTGGCGAAAAAAGAAGTGACGCCAGACACAAATACAGAGAATAACTAATGAGCTATAAGCGTCCTGAGTCGATACTGTGCGTCATCTACGCCAGAAACACCGGCAGGGTGCTGATGCTTCAACGAAAGGATGACCCGAATTTCTGGCAGTCGGTAACCGGCAGCCTGGAGGACGGGGAATCCCCGAATCAAACCACGCAGCGTGAAGTCATGGAAGAGGTCGGAATCGACATCGCAGGTGAAAGCCTGACTCTTCAGGACTGCCATCGCTGTGAGGACTTTGAAATATTTGCGCATTTGCGCCATCGCTATGCTCCGGGCGTAACCCGCAACAAAGAACATTGGTTCTGTCTGGCGTTACCCGACGAGCGTGAGGTGCCTCTTACGGAACATCACGCGTACCGGTGGCTCGATAAGCCGGCAGCCGCAGCGCTGACGGTCTCCCCGAGCAACCAGCAGGCGATTGAAGAATTTGTAAACTATTCGGTCTGTTAAGACTTGAGACTTTTTGGAGATTTTTATGGCAGGTCACAGTAAGTGGGCCAACACTAAGCACCGCAAAGCGGCGCAAGATTCTAAACGTGGCAAGATTTTCACCAAAATCATTCGTGAGCTGGTAACGGCAGCAAAACTCGGCGGCGGCGATCCTGCGGCTAACCCGCGTCTGCGTGCGGCTATCGACAAAGCCCTGTCCAATAACATGACCCGTGACACCCTCAACCGTGCCGTGGCGCGTGGCGTGGGCGGTGATGACGACACCAACATGGAAACCATCATTTATGAAGGTTACGGTCCTGGTGGTTCGGCGGTAATGGTTGAATGTCTGAGTGATAACCGCAACCGTACCGTGGCGGAAGTGCGTCATGCTTTCAACAAAACCGGTGGCAATCTGGGGACAGACGGCTCCGTGGCTTACCTGTTCTCCAAAAAAGGTGTGATCACTTTCGCACCGGGTCTGGATGAAGATGTCGTGATGGAAGCCGCGCTGGAAGCGGGCGCAGAAGACATCGTGTCATACGATGACGGTGCTATCGACGTGTTCACTGCCTGGGAAAGTCTGGGCGACGTGAAAGATGCACTGGAAGCTGCCGGTTTCAAAGCGGATTCCGCCGAAGTCACCATGATCCCATCGACCAAAGCAGACATGGATGCAGACACTGCACCTAAATTGTTGCGCCTGATCGACATGCTGGAAGATTGTGATGATGTTCAGGAGGTTTACCACAACGGTGAAATCTCTGACGAGATCGCAGAAACTCTGTAATCTCAGTGCCGCCGGTGGCTACCACCGGCTGGCTATCCTGTTGTCCCCCGGCAGTTTATACTCTCCCCAACTTTGCAAAAAAACGACAACACAAGGCGTTGACTGGCTATGGCTATTATTCTGGGGATCGACCCCGGTTCGCGTATCACCGGCTATGGCATTATTCGCCAGACAGGGCGTCAGCTGAGTTATCTCGGCAGCGGTTGTATCCGTACCGTGGTGGACGATATGCCGGGACGACTGAAACTGATTTATGCCGGTGTGTCGGAAATTATCACGCAATTTCAGCCTGATTTTTTTGCTATCGAATCCGTATTTATGGCGAAGAATGCCGACTCTGCTTTAAAGCTCGGTCAGGCGCGCGGAGCCGCCATTGTGGCCGCCGTGAATCAGGATTTGCCGGTGTTTGAATACGCCGCGAGGCAGGTGAAACAGACCGTCGTGGGTACCGGTGCCGCTGAGAAATCGCAGGTTCAGCACATGGTGCGTTCCTTGCTGAAGCTTCCGGCTAATCCGCAGGCCGATGCGGCCGATGCGCTGGCGATTGCCATCACTCACTGTCACATGAGCCAGAACGCCATCCGGCTCAGCACGGACAAATTACAGATGGCACGCGGACGTATGCGATAGACGCCGCAAGTCCCATAGGCTGGATATCCATCCAGCCTTTTTTATGATATAAACATCGCAGCTTTTGACCTGATAAGGAAAATGAACGTGATAGGCAGACTACGAGGCATTATTCTGGAAAAACAGCCCCCTTTGGTGCTGCTGGAAACCAACGGCGTGGGCTATGAAGTGCATATGCCGATGACCTGTTTTTACGAATTGCCGGAACTGGGTCAGGAAGCTATCATCTTCACGCAATTTATCGTCCGCGAAGATGCTCAGTTGCTCTACGGATTTAACGATAAACAAGAGCGCGCGCTGTTCCGTGAGCTGATTAAAGTTAACGGCGTCGGGCCAAAACTGGCGCTGGCTATCCTGTCAGGCATGTCGGCACAACAGTTCGTCAGTGCGGTAGAAAAGGAAGAAATCACCGCCTTAATCAAGTTACCTGGCGTCGGTAAGAAAACCGCAGAACGTCTGGTCGTCGAAATGAAAGACCGGTTTAAAGGATTAAACGGTGATTTGTTTAACAATCATACTGATATCACGCTACCTGCATCTGCGTCGAAAGCGAAAGAATCTGACGCTGAAGGCGAAGCCGTTGCAGCCCTGATATCCCTCGGGTACAAACCACCAGAAGCCAGCCGTATGATCAGCAAAGTCGCCAAACCCGGCGCTGAATCAGAAACGTTGATTAGAGAAGCGCTGCGCGCTGCGCTGTGAGGTAAGAGATGATCGAAGCTGACCGCCTGATTTCGTCCGAAGTGTTCACCGAAGAAGAAGTCATTGATCGTGCGATCCGCCCCAAGCTGCTGTCGGAATATGTTGGCCAGCCTCACGTGCGCTCGCAAATGGAAATCTTTATTCAGGCGGCTAAGCAACGCAAAGACGCGCTCGATCACCTGCTGATTTTCGGACCGCCCGGGCTGGGGAAAACCACTCTCGCCAATATCGTGGCAAACGAAATGGGCGTTAACCTGCGCACGACCTCCGGGCCGGTGCTGGAAAAGGCCGGCGATCTGGCCGCGATGCTGACCAACCTCGAGCCGCACGATGTGCTGTTCATCGATGAAATCCACCGTCTGTCGCCGGTTGTTGAAGAAATTCTGTATCCGGCGATGGAAGACTACCAGCTGGACATCATGATCGGCGAAGGCCCTGCCGCGCGCTCGATCAAGCTCGACCTGCCGCCGTTCACTCTGATTGGCGCCACGACCCGCGCCGGTTCCCTGACCTCTCCTTTGCGCGACCGCTTCGGTATTGTGCAGCGCCTGGAGTTTTATCAGGTGGCGGATTTACAACACATCGTCGGGCGAAGTGCATTATGCCTGGGGCTGGAGTTGTCCGAAGAGGGGGCTCATCAGATTGCCCGCCGTTCACGCGGCACGCCACGTATCGCTAACCGTCTGCTGCGCCGCGTGCGCGACTTTGCAGAAGTGAAAGGGGACGGAACGATCAACGGTGATGTCGCCAATGGCGCTTTGGATATGCTGGACGTGGATGCTGAAGGTTTCGATTATATGGACCGGAAGCTGCTGCTGGCGATTATAGATAAATTTTCCGGCGGACCTGTCGGCCTGGATAACTTAGCGGCGGCGATTGGTGAGGAACGTGAAACCATCGAAGATGTGATTGAACCATTCCTGATCCAGCAGGGCTTTATTCAGCGTACGCCGCGCGGGCGAATGGCAACCAATCATGCCTATAAGCATTTCGGACTTTCTCGCGACGAAGAATAAGCCCGATATCAGACAAAATATTCTGCAACGGACGCATCAGCGTCCGTTTTGTTTTCTGCAATTCAGGAAAAGGCTGGGTTCAAAAGGCGGTGAAAGCCGGGCTCTCACCGCGTCACGGGCTAAACTTCCGCTTTAGGGGTACGCAACTTCGGCACAACTAACTCACCCTTGGCATTGTAGTAACGACTAGGCCAGATTTCCCAGGCCGGTACGCCAATCATTTGCGCGATGATCATTTCGCCTTTCGGCCAGCGTCGTGAAAGGGTATTTGAGAGTGTGGAAGAACCCAGTCCGGACTCCCGGGAGAGTGCCGTCAACGTTGAACCTTTTTTGCGAATTGCCGCGATAATATCGGCGGGATGCCAGTCTTCTCTGGAGTTAGTCATAATGCGGCCTCTGCGTATCTGGGGCACATAATGACCGGGAGAGGGGGAGTGCCTGCCTTGGCTTGTCTTTCATTTCACATTGTCCAGTAGATTAATGTTTGGCCGCCACTGGAGTTGAGAATCTCGCTGGTGGTAGCCCTGACGGGGTTCTCAACACCGGTTCTACTGGATACCGGCCTGACCTAAGTCAGCCCCGCCTGAGCCACCATTGAGATATTGCTTGTTGTTTGTACAGGCAATAGGTGTGCGCAGACTCAGACATAGAATGTGTGTGCATTCCATGTCGCCAGTGAACATTCAGGTTGAGAATCCCGGACGCGGATTTTGCCGCGACAAGGAATTATAGCGCAACGTGTAAACGGTTACCAAGGTTGCAATACACAGCTTACTAATTTTGTAGCCTTACGCCGCTTATTTAGCGCTTTATGCCCGCAACGAACGCCGCCCGGGGGCTTGTGAGGCAAGACTTCTGCACATAATCTGAGGCCGGTCACATTTTCACGATTTGTCCGGGATTACGACTTGTATCCGGAAGGGATTCACCAGAGAATCCCCTCAGAGAGCAGGATTGTTACTGTCTGACAGGCAAAACCTAAACTTCTTGTTTCTTCGCATTGTGCGGAGAGACCGGACGTTTAGGTTTTTTTTTGGCCTGAATTCAGGGGCCGGCCGCCCCTGTGGAATATACCGGCAATGTCGTGCACGACGCCATTACTCTGATGAGATAACACCATGGAATACAAAACGTTAGCCGATGAAATTCTCCGCGGAGTGGGCGGAAAAGAGAACGTGAACAGCGTGGTGCATTGTGCAACCCGTTTACGCTTTAAATTAAGAGACACCACCAGGGCCGATGCGGAAGGGCTGAAAAAAAATCCCGGTGTGATCATGGTTGTGGAAAGTGGCGGCCAGTTTCAGGTGGTGATTGGCAATCACGTAGGCGCAGTCTACGAAGCGCTGGTGAAAACCAGCCCGCTTTCCGAAGGGGGTGACGAAGAGTCCGGCGACAAGGGCAGCCTGTTTGCGCGGGCAATTGATGTGATCTCAGGTATTTTTACGCCGTTCATCGGCATCATGGCTGCCTCAGGGATCCTCAAAGGGTTTCTGGCACTGGCGCTTGCCTGCGGCTGGCTGGTGCCGGAAAGCGGTACGTATAAAGTCTGGTTTGCCGCCAGCGATGCGATGTTTTATTTCTTCCCGCTGGTGATTGGTTTTACAGCGGGTAAAAAATTCGGTGGTAATCCCTTTGTGACGATGATGATTGGCGCAGCCATGGTGCATCCGCTGATGATTGCCGCTTTTGACGCTCAGCAGGCCGGTGCTCCGGCCGAGCATTTCTTTGGTATTCCGCTGATTTTCATTAACTATGCGTCATCGGTTATCCCGGTGATCCTCGCAGCCTGGGCATCCAGCTGGCTGGAAAAACGGGCGATGAAAATCCTGCCCGGTGCGCTGCGCAATTTTATTACCCCGCTGATTTGCCTGATGGTGATCGTTCCGCTGACATTCCTGGTGATCGGCCCGGTGGCGACGTGGGCGAGCCAGCAACTGGCAAACGGTTATCAGTTTATTTATCACGTCAGCCCGATGATCGCCGGTGCCTTTATGGGCGCGCTGTGGCAGGTTTGTGTGATATTCGGCCTGCACTGGGGGCTGGTGCCGCTGATGATCAATAACTTCAGTATTCTCGGTCACGACACCATGCTGCCGCTGTTACTCCCTGCGGTTATGGGGCAGGTCGGTGCGGTGATCGGCGTCATGCTGCGCGTCAAAGATGCCCGAACCAAAGCGCTGGCGGGGTCGGCCATCAGCGCCGGGATTTTCGGCATCACTGAACCTGCGGTGTATGGCATCAACCTGCCGCGCCGCAGGCCGTTTATCTTTGGCTGCGTCGGCGGTGCATTAGGGTCGGCGATCCTTGGCTATTTCCAGACCACGGCTTACTCCTTCGGTTTTGCCAGCATTTTCACATTCACTCAGGTGATCCCTCCGACAGGTTTTGACCAGACAGTCACCGCGGCCATTGTTGGTACGCTGATTGCCCTGGTGTTTGCTGCCCTGGCAACTTATCTCTTCGGCATGAAAGAAGAAGAGGTGGCAGCCGGACCCGATCCGAAAGTGGCGGCAGAATTGGCACAGGCACCGCGGGGTAAAACGCTGATCGCAAGCCCGATGACCGGCACCTGCGTGGCGCTGGAAGAGGTAAAAGATCCCACATTTGCCAGCGGTCTGCTGGGTAAAGGTGTCGCCATTATACCGACAGCGGGGCGGGTGGTTTCACCGGTAAACGGCACGGTGGTTTCTCTGTTTAAAACGCATCATGCCATCGGAATTGAGGGCGAAGACGGCGCGGAAATTTTGATCCACGTCGGCATCGATACCGTGAAGCTCGACGGCAAATTCTTTACCCCACATGTCGCCGTCGATGCGGTGGTGAAGCAGGGCGATTTGCTGCTCGAATTCGATATTCAGGGCATCACGGACGCCGGATACGATCTGACAACGCCGGTGCTGATGACCAACAGTGACGATTACCTTGACGTGATCCCGGCCAGTATTGGCCAGGACGTCAGTGAACAAACGCCACTGCTTACGCTTTTACGATAATTTTTTTTCGATAACGACCAGAGCCAGGAGGTTCATATGAATAAGCAATTCCCAAACGGTTTTTTATGGGGCGGCGCAGTGGCAGCCAATCAGGTAGAAGGCGCATACCTGACCGACGGTAAAGGATTGTCTACCTCAGACTTGCAGCCGCAGGGCGTTTTCGGTCCGGTGCAGGAGCGTGTGGAGGGTGATTTCGGCGTCAAAGACGAGGCGATCGATTTTTATCACCGCTATCCGGAAGATATGAAGCTGTTTGCCGAAATGGGTTTTACCGTTTTGCGGACGTCAATTGCCTGGACGCGTATTTTTCCGCAGGGTGATGAAACGCAGCCAAACGAGGCCGGACTGGCCTTTTACGACCGCCTGTTTGATGAAATGGCAAAATACGGCATTACGCCGCTGGTGACGCTTTCTCACTACGAAATGCCTTACGGGTTGGTAAAAAAACACGGTGGCTGGGGAAGCCGCGACACCATCGGCTTCTTTGAAAACTACGCCCGCACCGTATTCAGCCGTTACAAAGATAAGGTCAAATACTGGCTGACGTTCAACGAAATCAATATGTCGCTGCACGCACCCTTTACCGGCGTGGGCTTGCCGGAAGACAGCAGCAAACAGGAAATTTATCAGGCGATCCACCACCAGCTGGTTGCCAGCGCCAAAGCGGTAAAAGCCTGCCACGAGATTATTCCTGATGCCAAAATCGGTAATATGTTGCTGGGCGGCATGCTCTACCCGCTGACCTGCAAACCGGCAGACATGATGGAAACGCTGCAACAGAACCGTGACTGGTTATTCTTCGGTGATGTTCAGGTGCGCGGTGCGTACCCGGCCTATATGCCGCGTTTCTTTAAAGATCGCGGCATGGAAATCATCATCACCGCGGAAGACAAACAGGCGCTGAAAGAAACCGTCGACTTTATTTCTTTCAGTTATTACATGACCGGTTGTGTGACCACCGACGCAGAGCTGAATGTCAAAGCGCGCGCCAATATATTGAACATGGTGCCAAATCCGCATCTGGAAAGTTCAGAATGGGGCTGGCAGATTGACCCGGAAGGTTTGCGCTTCCTGATGAATGAGCTGTATGACCGCTATCAGAAACCGTTATTTATTGTTGAAAACGGCCTGGGTGCGCGCGATAAGCTCGAAGCCGACGGCAGTATCAACGATGATTACCGCATTCAGTACATCAACGACCATTTAGTTCAGGTGCGTGAAGCGATTGAGGACGGCGTGGAAGTGATGGGCTACACCAGCTGGGGGCCTATCGATCTGGTGAGCGCGTCGAAAGCTGAATTCTCCAAACGCTACGGTTATATCTACGTTGACCGCGACGATCAGGGCAATGGCTCGCTGGAACGTCGCCGTAAGAAAAGCTTCTTCTGGTATACCGACGTGATTAAATCTCACGGTGCATCGTTGAAATCCTGATATTATCAGGCAGATCCGTAGACAGCGGCAGACAAAACCTGATCATCCGTACGGATGGTCAGGTTTTTCTTTTCAGGGAGTTAGAATGAAAATCGCCAAAATACTCAATAATAATGTGGTGGTTGTCGTTAACGAACAGCAACGCGAACAGGTGGTCATGGGCTGCGGGCTGGCGTTTATGAAAAAAACGGGAGATGAACTCGACGACAGTAAAATCGAGAAAATCTTTGCGCTGCAAAATGATGAACTGGTTGCCCGCCTGACCGAGCTTTTATCCCATATTCCGATGGAAGTGATGACCACCTGTGATCACATCATCACGCTGGCGCGCACCCGTCTGGGCAAATTACAGGAAAATCTGTACATCGCGCTGACCGATCACTGCAATTTTGCCATCGAACGGCAGAAAAAGGGTGTGCCGATCAGTAATGCGCTGCTGTGGGAAACCCGCCGTCTGTACCCGAAAGAATATGCGCTGGGGCTCGACGCGCTGGAGATCATTGACCGCCGCCTTGGCGTTCGCCTGCCGCCCGACGAGGCGGGATTTATTGCCCTCCATTTGGTGAATGCTCAGCTTAACGGCGAAATGCCTGAAGTGGCGCAGATCACCCGCGTCATGCAGGAAATTCTTAACCTGGTGAAATACCAGTTGCGGCTCGAGTATGACGAAGAATCTCTCAGTTATCAGCGGTTTGTCACCCATCTCAAATTTTTCGCACAGCGTATGCTGAGCCGTACGGTAGTGGCTGACGACGACATGACGCTGCACGTGGCGGTGAAAGAAAATTACCCACAGGCCTGGACCTGTGCCGAAAAGATTGGTGATTACCTGAGCGCGCAATATCAGCGTGAGCTGACCACTGAAGAGGTCATGTACCTGTCAATTAACATTGAGCGGGTCAGAAAAGAGAGCCTGCCAAAAGAGACATCCTGACCGCACGTATCCACAAAATTCGTCCTGCGAAATATGAGTGATAACAATTTTTAGTGACGTTTTTTTTTGCCTCGGTAAGTGAGAACAGGTAGCATCCTTCGCCGTTATTGCTTGAAAACAGTTCCGGCTAAAAAAATACAGTGGATAAACCACGTAAACGTCCAGGCTTGCAATCGGTTGCTTGCCCTATAAGACGTCCAGGCGAAGGTCATTTTTGGAGAACAAGATCGAATGAAGTCTCATAAAAAGTCGGCAGAGGCCAAACGCGCTGCTAAAAGACGCTGGTTGGATTCGCACGACGACGGGTATCACAAAAGCATGGGCAATCGTCAGGTTCAGATGATTGCTATTGGCGGCTCTATCGGTACCGGTTTGTTCCTCGGTGCAGGCGCACGTTTGCAGATGGCCGGTCCGGCATTGGCGATTGTTTACGCCGTGTGCGGTATTTTCTCTTTCTTTATCCTGCGTGCGCTTGGCGAACTGGTGTTACACCGTCCGACCAGCGGCAGTTTCGTTTCTTATGCACGTGAGTTTCTTGGCGAAAAAGCGTCTTACGTTGCTGGCTGGATGTATTTCCTTAACTGGGCGATGACCGGGATTGTCGATATCACCGCAGTGGCTCTGTATATGCACTATTGGGGAACCTTCGGTGATGTTCCGCAATGGATGTTCGCGCTGGGCGCACTGGCGATTGTCGCCACCATGAACATGATTGGTGTGAAGTGGTTCGCCGAAATGGAATTCTGGTTCGCGCTGATCAAAGTCGCGGCCATCGCCATCTTCCTGGTGGTCGGCGTGGTATTCCTCGGCACCGGTAAGGAACTTGATGGCAATTCGACCGGCCTGCATCTGATCACAGATAACGGCGGTATATTCCCGCACGGCCTCTTGCCGGCGCTGGTGCTTGTGCAGGGCGTGGTCTTCGCCTTCGCCGCGATCGAACTGGTCGGGACGGCGGCGGGCGAAACCAAAGATCCTGAGAAAGTGCTGCCAAAAGCCATCAACAGCGTGATCTGGCGTATCGCCTTATTCTACGTGGGTTCGGTGGTGCTGCTTGTGCTGCTGCTGCCGTGGAATGCCTATCAGGCGGGGCAAAGTCCGTTCGTGACTTTCTTCAGCAAACTGGGTGTGCCTTACATCGGTACCATCATGAACATCGTGGTGCTGACGGCGGCGCTGTCGAGCCTGAACTCCGGGCTGTATTCCACTGGCCGTATCCTGCGTTCTCTGTCGATGGGCGGTTCTGCGCCGAAATTCATGTCAAAAATGAGTGCGCAGCAGGTGCCTTATGCGGGCATTCTGGTCACCGTTGGGATTTATATTATCGGCGTCGTGCTGAACTACTACGTGCCTTCGCAGGTGTTTGAGATTGTCCTGAACGTCGCCTCTCTGGGCATCCTCAGTTCATGGGCATTTATCATCGTCTGCCAGATGAAGCTGCGTACCGCGATTAAAGAAGGCCGTGCGAAAGACGTGTCCTTTAAAATGCCGTGGGCGCCGGTGACTTCCTGGCTGACGCTGGCCTTCCTGGCGAGCGTGCTGGTGCTGATGGCGTTTGACTACCCGAACGGCACGTACACCATTGCAACCATTCCGGTGCTGATCATTCTGCTGGTGCTGGGCTGGATAGGTCTGCGCAAACGCGCTGCAGAAGTCAAACAAGCGCAGGACGCGCACGAAGAAGCGCATCATGACGGCGCAGAAGTGAAGTAATTCCTTCCACGTACTGCTGTGAAAAACGACCAAGGGCTGCTCGCAAAGGCGGCCCTTTTTATCATTGCGGCTTTTTAAGCCAGCACAAGTAATTATTCCTAAACTGCCCGGCCTTTGTCCCTTTTTCCCCATCAGTTGACTAGTCTTAGGTCTTTGCAAAGACAAGAGAGACGCATGTTTAAGATCCTGCTACAAATTTTTTCCAGCCCTGAAAAGTTTTTAGGGTTGTTCAGTGCTGCCGATATTGAAAATACGCTTGAAGAAGGGGAGCGCATTTTGATCGACGAAAATGGCACCGCTTCGGTTAATCCTGCCAATCAGGAGATGCAGGAAGATTTCGCCCGTCACGTCAAACGCATGAGCGTGTTGTAATGGCAACGGCGGTATTTATGGTGTTAATGGTCTGCGGGTACTGGTACACCACCCGCGACATCTCATCTCGTTTCAAACTCAAACGCACGTTCGGCTGGGATGTCTATTTCCTGGTGGCGCTGTACGGCTGCATTTTTGTCTTACAGGGCGTACTGGTGATTGCACTGGTGTATCTGGCGCTGTGGGGCATTTCCACGGTGGTGAACTGGCTGCCTGAGCTGTCGCATTTACATCAGGATGTGCACTACCACCGTGATTTTATCAACTGGAGTTTCCTCGGGATCCAGGCGCCGGTGGTCATTATGCTTGCGGTATCGGTGATGCTGTGTTTAATGCGCACGACCTGGTCGCAGGGGTTACGGCTCAACACCGCCGGACGCAAGGAGCTCTACAAGCAACTGACGCGCGCCAACGGTGTGGAAGGTATTTTGTACCAGTGCATGGAGCAGGGCGACATGGTGTTCATCACTTTGCAATCGCGCCGGGTTTATATCGGCATGGTGCATACTGCACGATGCGAAACGTCCTCCTCCGATAATGTCGTGGTGATCCCGATGGTCAGTGGCTATTGCGACAAGGACACGCTCGAACTCCGTGTGGAACACAATTACGCCCGCTATTACAGCGAACATGGCATCACGCCGGTATCGAAGCCGGTGGATGCCCTGAATTTTCGCAAAGTGATCCTGCTCAGCCAGATTGAGACGTTGTCGCTGTTTGACCCGGCCAGTGCCTGTGCGTTTGAGAAGCTGATCCCGCTGATCGAAGAAGATATGCAGAAGAAAATCGGGGAAAAGGACGCCTGAGATCAGGCGTCCGGTTATCTTCAGGCCATCGTGAAGGTGAAATCGCTCAGGCCTTCAATGCCGCCGGTGATCACATCACCGCGCTGCACGGCACCGACGCCTGCTGGCGTTCCGGTGTAAATCAGATCGCCCGGCTGCAATTCAACGGCCTGCGACAAATAACTTATGACATCTGCCACTTGCCAGATCTGATCGCTCAGGTCACCGCGCTGGCGCTTCTCTCCGTTGACGTCCAGCCAGATTTTACCCGACGCCGGATGACCGGTCTGGCTGACCGGCAGCAGCGGGCTGGCGGGTGCTGAGGCATCAAATCCTTTTGCGAAATCCCACGGCCTGCCCATTTTCTTCGCCTGTGCCTGAAGATCACGGCGGGTCAGATCGACGCCCACGGTATAACCCCAGACGTGCGAAAGAGCATCGGCGGCGGCGATATCTTTACCGCCTTTGGCGATGGCGACCACCAGCTCGACTTCGTAATGCAAATCCTCCGTCAGGCCTGGATAGGGAACGCTGCCGCTGGCAGGCACAACCGCATCGGCAGGTTTGGAGAAGAAGAAAGGCGGCTCGCGATCGGGATCATGACCCATTTCGCGGGCGTGCTCAGAATAGTTACGTCCAACGCAGTAGACGCGGCGTAGCGGGAAACGTGCACTCTGGCCTTCAACGGCCAGAGAAGGCGTTTGAGGTACGGCAATTACAAATTCGGTCATCGTATTCACTTCACAAAGTTAACGTATTGTTATATTTGCAAAGCACACCCCGGTTGACCAGCAAATTGTTGTTACTGGTCAATGTCTGACGGTCACGATGTGTAACGCGCCCCGGCTCATCGTCATAAAAACAATCAGCTGCTGTGTATTTCTGAAAGCCGGGACAGGACGGGGAAGGTCCCTGGCGCGTGATTTGCGGTTTAACGGGATTTATTCACCATCAATTCATTTTCTCTCTGAAGTACCTTCAGGCAGTTTTCCCCCCGGCGATGCAGCCTGAGCAGTGCAGTTTGCGTTTTTTGATAGTACGCGGAGAGCGCACTTGTGCTGGCATCGGGGAAGGGCATGGCGCAGAGGATATCGGTTTCAATATTTCCTTCGGCCACTTTGAGGACATCGCCCGGATTCTGGCTGAGCGCTGTCGCCAGTGCGGGCATCAGCATCGCGTGGGTTTGCGGATCCGTCACATTGACCAGGGCATCGGCAATCATCAGCCATTCGCGATCCCCTTGAGAAATCCCGTCTTGCAGGGTCTTTCGGCTGGCAACGGAGAGTGAACTGGCGACTTTTTCAGCACCGTCTTTCTCCATCGCAGACCACAGCAGGGCGGGGGTAATTTTCCGCCGGTTCAGTGAAAAATTCTGCTGATCCTGGGCGCTGGTTCTTATTTTCCCAAAGGCTTCATGCAACTCATTGAGGCAAGATTTTCCCTTTTCACCCATTTTTTTCAGTGCCGGTTCAGTCAGACGATAATAGCGCGCGAGAGAAGCATCAGCTTCACCGGGGAAAGGCAGCGTACAGACCTTTTCTTTACCCGGCAAACTGGCGGATGCGGGATCGGACAGGGCGCTGATGACGTTTTTGGGATCCTTTGATAAGGCCCTTGCCAGCGCTTCGACGAGGGTACTGGCGTTGCCTCCCTCAATCCCCGGTGCGATTTCCGGTACCAATTTTAGCCATTCAGGATCGGCCTTTGTAATACCGGACGTCAGTGTTTGAAATTCTTGTTCATTCAGATGGCTGATGGCCTGTGCAGCGCCGATTTTCTTGACGGAATCATGAAGTGTTTGTGGTGTTACTGATGAAGCATATGCCGTGGTGGCGAGAGGTGCGCACAGAATCAGCGCAGTCATGAGGTGTTTCATATCCAATTCCTTTGGAAGTTTTTATTGTTTTATTCGCTGTGCAACCCGTGCCGGGCGTTGGGCAAGATATAAGCTTCGGAGGAAACGCTTTATGCGCTATATCAACCTGAGGTGAGAAAAATCCGAGCCCGAGAAACAAGCCACGGATTTCGGGGGGTGAGAAAATCACCAACGTCTTTTTATTGGGGTGCGCAGGGTTTCAGGGCTGACAGTCTCAGATGATCAGCCTTGGCGAGCCATGATGTTCAGCTTTCTTCGAGCATCTGCGAAACTAACATCCCTACCCGCTGTACCGCGCGCTCGGTTTTTGCCGTCAGGGGCTGGGCGTAATTCATCCGCAGGCAATTGCGGTATTTTCCCGATGCGGAGAATATCGAACCGATGGCGATCTGCACGTTATATTCTTCCAGCATTCGGTTTAGCCGCAGCGTATCAATACGCTCATCCAGTTCTATCCACAGCAAAAATCCCCCCTGAGGACGGCTGACCCGCGTTCCGCAGGGAAAATATTTCATGACCCAGTCGGTCATTACGCACAGGTTTCGCTGGTACTGATTGCGCATACGGCGCATATGTTGCAGATAGTGTCCCTGTTTGATGAAGTCGGCGATGGCAATTTGTGGCAGCGTCGCGGAGGCACCGGTGGTGATGTATTTCATGTGGATGGCGCGGTCATGATAGCGGCCCGGTGCAATCCAGCCGACACGCAAACCGGGCGCCAGCGTTTTCGAAAACGAACTGCACAGCAGAACACGGCCATCTTCATCGAAAGAGGTGATGGTGGCGGGGCGGGGATACTGATACGCCAGTTCGCCATAGACGTCGTCCTCGATAATCGCGAGATCGTAACGCTGCGCCAGACGCAGTAAGCCTTTTTTGCGCTCATCCGGCATGTTGTAGCCGAGCGGGTTATTGCAGTTAGGCGTCAGCTGTATCGCTTTGATGGGCCACTGTTCAAGCGCCATTTCCAGCGCTTCCAGGCTGATTCCGGTGACCGGGTCGGTAGGAATTTCCAGTGCTTTCATGCCGAAGCCTTTCAGGGTTTGCATTGCACCGTGAAAACTCGGGGAATCGACCGCGACGATATCGCCATGTTCGCACACGGAGCGGATGGCGATCGACAGCGCCTCATGACAGCCGGTGGTGATCAGGATATTGCTGGCATCCATATGACTGCCGCTGTCGATCATCAGCCGGGCGATCTGCTCGCGCAAATCTTCCGAGCCGTAGATGCTGTCGTAATGAAACGCGTTGAGATTCTGATGCTGACCGGCGCGCCCCATCAGGCGACTGAGCGGTTTGAGCGTCGGCGCTGTAACATCCGGAGAGCCGCGCCCGAGTTGCACCACGCCGGGACGATGCGGGGAAGTGATGAGATCCAGCACCTGATCCCACTGTGAGATCTCAACGGGTCGTTGCGCCGGGCGGCATCCAGAGGGCAGGGCGGCCTGTATCCTCGCGCCTTTCACGAAGTAGCCAGATTTAGGACGCGCTTCCACCAGCTGTTTCTCTTCCAGCACGCGGTAAGCCTGCTGAACCGTACTCACGCTGACGCCATGCTCACTGCTCAATACACGCACGGAGGGCAGACGGATCCCGGCGGGATACAACCCCTGTTCGATGCGGTCACTTAATACGTTCGCCAGATTTTCATAACGGTTCATTATCTTTTCCTCAACCTCGGCGCAAACAAAACAGTACAGATGCATACAATCTAACCCCGTATCTGTGATTGGATCCAGATCTGTATGGTTGAAATACTAAAAAACTGAATCTGTAATGTTTTTGCCGTTTATCCGATCCTGTTGTCAGGTCGTTAACGGGAGAAGAATATGAAAAATATCATTGAAGAACGTCAGTTTGCAGGGTGTGAGGCAAGGGTTTGTGCGGATGTCGGGGTGGCTGAGCGTGCAGTACAGATGCCGGTTAAAAAAGGCGGATGGTTAAAACAGTTGTTTGCCGTGGTATATGGCTGGAATGAGCGCCGGGTCAGCCGCAAAATTTTACACGGACTGAGTGCGGATCAGCTGAAAGATATCGGGCTGGCGAAATCGGATATCGACAGAGAATATCCACGCAGTGTTTGGCCTAACTGGCCGAAGTGATTTAAGGTCCTCCCCCTGACGGGGGAGGAGTCGTCATACGTTCTTATTTCACCTGCATACCAGGCTGTGCACCGGAATCCGGGCTGAGCAGGAAGATCTCTTTCCCGCCAGGGCCAGCCGCCATCACCATTCCTTCAGAAATACCGAAGCGCATTTTACGCGGTGCGAGGTTAGCGACCATGATGGTCAGACGGCCTTCCAGCGCTTTTGGATCAGGATACGCAGAGCGAATGCCGGAGAAAATCTGACGCGTCTCGCCACCCAGATCCAGTTGCAGGCGCAGCAGTTTGTCCGAACCTTCCACGAAATCTGCGGTTTTGATCAGCGCAATCCGCATGTCCACTTTAGCGAAATCATCAAATGTGATGGTGTCCTGAATCGGGTCATCCGCCAGCGGACCTGTTGCCGGCGCTTTCGCTGCCGCAATGTCTTCTTTTGATGCATCAACCATCGCGGCCACTTTATCCAGCTCGATACGGTTAAACAGCGCTTTGAACGGATTGACCTGATGCGACAGTAAAGGCTGCGCAATGGAATCCCAGCTCAGCGTGGTGTTAAGGAAGGCTTCACTGCGCTCGGCCAGCGATGGCAGAACAGGTTTCAGATACGTCATCAGCACACGGAACAGGTTGATACCCATTGAGCAGATAGCCTGCAGGTCGGCGTCGCGGCCTTCCTGTTTCGCCACAACCCACGGTGCCTGCTCATCCACGTAACGGTTTGCCAGATCGGCCAGCGCCATGATTTCACGGATAGCACGGCCAGATTCGCGGCTGTCATACGCCTGCGCAATACTCTCAGCGGCATCGGTGAAGGTTTTAAACAGGGCTTCGTCAGCCAGTGTATCCGCCAGTTTTCCGTCGAAACGTTTGGCGATGAAGCCAGCGTTACGGGAAGCCAGATTAACCACTTTATTGACGATGTCGGCGTTCACGCGCTGCACGAAATCTTCCAGATTCAGATCGATATCATCAATACGGGAAGACAGTTTGGCGGTGTAGTAATAACGCAGGCAATCGGCATCCAGATGGTTCAGATAGGTGCTGGCCTTGATGAACGTACCGCGGGATTTGGACATCTTCGCGCCGTTGACCGTCACGTAACCGTGAACAAACAGATTGGTCGGCTTGCGGAAGTTGCTGCCTTCCAGCATGGCTGGCCAGAACAGGCTGTGGAAATAAACGATATCTTTACCGATGAAGTGATACAGCTCGGTCGTTGAATCTTTCTTCCAGAATTCGTCGAAGTTCAGATCGCCGCGACGGTCGCAAAGATTCTTAAAGGAACCCATGTAACCGATAGGCGCATCCAGCCAGACGTAGAAGAATTTGCCCGGCGCATCCGGAATTTCGAAACCGAAATATGGCGCATCACGGGAGATATCCCATTGTTGCAGACCGGACTCAAACCATTCCTGCATTTTGTTCGCGACCTGCTCCTGCAATGCACCTGAACGTGTCCACGCCTGTAACATCGCGCTGAATTCTGGCAGATCGAAGAAGTAGTGCTCGGAATCACGCATGACCGGCGTAGCGCCAGACACCACGGACTTCGGCTCGATCAGTTCGGTCGGGCTGTAGGTCGCACCGCAAACTTCACAGTTATCGCCGTACTGGTCGGGCGATTTACATTTCGGGCAGGTGCCTTTGACGAAACGGTCAGGCAGGAACATGCCTTTCTCCGGATCGTACAATTGAGAAATGGTGCGATTCTTGATGAAGCCGTTTTCTTTCAGACGACCATAAATCAGCTCGGACAGCTCACGGTTTTCATCGCTGTGCGTGGAGTGATAGTTGTCGTAGCTGATGCCAAAGCCGGCGAAATCTTTCTGATGCTCCTGGCTCATTTCGGCAATCATCTCTTCCGGCTTGATACCGAGTTGCTGTGCTTTCAGCATGATCGGCGTGCCGTGCGCATCGTCCGCACAGATGAAGTGCACCTCATGGCCGCGCATTCGCTGGAAACGAACCCAGACGTCAGCCTGGATGTGTTCGAGCATGTGACCAAGATGGATGGATCCGTTGGCGTACGGAAGTGCACAGGTTACCAAAATTTTTTTCGCGACTTGAGCCATAGTAAGAGCTTGCTTTCTGTTGTTGAAATCAGGGGTATTGATGTTAACCGAAAGCGCCGCCCCGCGTAAACAAACGGGGGATCTCTACATCTCTTCTGTTATGCTATTTAGAGAATAAGTCGTTTAATAAATAGTCTGACAACCCCTTTCAAGGAGCCGGGATGACATCTCAATCCCCACAGCAGACCACCCCCGCGGGGCTGCGCGCACTAGTGACCGGCGTACTGGCCACCTTCCGCCATTCCACTCTGCAAAAAGATCTCAACGCCATTAAAGCACTGCATCACTGCGTGTTAATGGATGAGGTTTTGCATATCGATCTGACACTTCCCTTCGCCTGGAAAAGCGGTTTCGAAGTATTGAAAGATGAAACCAGCGGCGAACTGCTGCGCGTGACGGGTGCCTCCGCCATTCAGTGGAACCTGCGTCACGACATCGCCACCATGAAACGGGCCAACGAGCAGCCGGGCATTAAAGGTGTGCGTAATATTCTGGCGGTCAGTTCGGGGAAAGGCGGCGTAGGGAAGTCCACCACCGCTGTCAATCTGGCGCTGGCGCTGGCGGCCGAGGGTGGAAAGGTCGGGATTCTGGATGCCGATATCTATGGCCCCTCAGTACCAAACATGCTGGGCACTGAAGATGAGCGCCCGACATCGCCGGATGGTGTGCATATGTCGCCCATTATGGCGCATGGGCTGGCAACGAATTCAATTGGTTATCTGGTTACCGATGAGAACGCCATGGTCTGGCGTGGCCCGATGGCCAGCAAAGCGTTGATGCAGATGTTGCAGGATACGCTGTGGCCGGATCTGGATTATCTGGTCATCGACCTGCCACCGGGTACCGGTGATATACAGCTGACGCTGTCACAAAATATTCCTGTTACCGGCGCGTTGGTTGTCACCACACCCCAGGACATCGCGCTGCTCGACGCGATGAAAGGCATCGTGATGTTCGAGAAAGTGCATGTGCCGGTGTTAGGCATTATCGAAAATATGAGCATGCACGTTTGCAGCAATTGCGGTCACCACGAACCGATTTTTGGCACCGGCGGGGCGCAACGGCTGGCAGAAAAATACCGTTGTGAATTGCTGGCACAATTGCCGTTACACATCTCGCTTCGTGAGGATTTAGATCGCGGTGAACCGACGGTGGTGTCTAACCCGGAGAGTGAATTTACAACGATTTACCGTGAACTGGCGTCAAAAGTCGCATCACAGCTGTTCTGGAAAGGCGATGCAATTCCTACAGAAATCGCTTTCCGCGCAGTTTAATCTCTCAACTCTGCGATTTATTGCCTGATGTCAGCGATTACACAGCCTTAACGCTGGCATCAGGCGCTGTCTTGAACTTATAATTGGCGCGTTCAAAGCACACGTCTGTGCTTGCCTTCCAACTTCCAAATCAGGTCTTTAATTTTATGTCTGACAAATTCCATCAGTGTGTCATCGTAGGTATCGCTGGCGCATCTGCTTCGGGAAAAAGCCTTATCGCCAGTACGTTATACCGTGAACTTCGTGATCAGGTAGGCGATGAGCACATCGGGGTGATCCCTGAAGATTGCTACTATAAAGACCAAAGCCACATGACCATGGAAGAGCGGGTCAAAACCAACTACGACCATCCAAGTGCGATGGACCACAATTTGCTGTTTCAGCACTTACAGGCGCTGAAATCAGGCCAGGCAATCGAATTGCCGAGCTACAGCTTTATTGAGCACACACGGCTTGCCGAAACGGTGACGCTGAAACCTAAGAAAGTCATCATTCTGGAAGGGATCCTGCTGCTGACTGATGTGCGTCTGCGCCAGGAAATGAACTTCTCCATCTTCGTGGATACGCCGCTGGATATCTGCCTCATGCGCCGCATGAAGCGTGACGTCAACGAACGTGGCCGTTCAATGGATTCCGTGATGGCGCAGTATCAGAAAACCGTCCGCCCAATGTTCCTGCAATTTATCGAACCCTCCAAACAATACGCAGACATCATTGTGCCGCGCGGCGGCAAGAACCGGATTGCGATTGATATCCTCAAGGCGAAAATCAGCCAATTCTTTAACTAATCGCGGATGCAGCCGTAGAAAACCATACCGGAGAAACGATGAGACTTTGCGATCGAGATATAGAAGCCTGGCTGGACAGTGGCAAATTAGGCATTTCCCCGCGTCCGCCTGTCGAACGTATTAACGGTGCTACAGTAGATGTACGTCTGGGTAATGGATTTCGCGTTTTCCTCGGGCACAACGCAGGTTTTATCGATCTGAGTGGCCCGAAGGACGAAGTCAGTGCCTCTCTCGATAAAGTGATGAGTGATGAGATCGTCCTGCCTGAAGGCGAGGCGTTCTTCCTTCATCCGGGCGAACTTGCGCTGGCCGTGACGTTTGAAACCGTTTCTATTCCCGACGATCTGGTCGGCTGGCTGGACGGGCGTTCCTCCCTCGCACGTCTGGGGTTAATGGTTCACGTGACGGCACACCGTATCGATCCGGGCTGGCAGGGACGCATCGTGCTGGAGTTCTATAATTCAGGTAAATTGCCACTGGCGCTTCGCCCGGGCATGTTGATTGGTGCATTGAGCTTCGAGCCACTTTCCGGCCCGGCGGCACGCCCTTATAACAGCCGTCAGGATGCGAAATATCGCGACCAGCAAAGCGCGGTTGCCAGCCGTATTGATGAAGACTGATTCAGCTTTTTATCCGCAGGTCGGATAAAAACGTGAGGAAGGCATGAGAAGACTACTGACGACACTGGTTATTTTACTGGTGGTTATCATTGCCGGCATGACTTCGCTGGTATTTCTGATCAATCCAAACGACTTCCGCCAGTACATGGTGGAGCGGGTTGAGATGAAAAGCGGTTATCAGCTCGCGATTAACGGTCCGTTGCGCTGGCATGTCTGGCCTCAGATGAGCATTATCGCAGGGCAAACCTCCCTGACTGCGCCGGGTGCGAAAGCGCCGGTGGTCAGCGCGGAAAACATGCGGCTGGACGTCAAACTTTGGCCGCTGCTTTCTCATCAGCTTGCGGTAAAACAAGTGCTGTTGAAAAATGCGGTTGTCCGGTTAACGCCTGACAGTGAAGAAAACCAGCCCGGCGCGCCGGTGGCTCCTTCCACCCCGACGCCAGTGGCGCCGGCAGCACCCGATCTTGAGGCTGGCTGGAAATTTGATATCGATAAATTGAGCATCGTCGACAGTTTGCTTATCTGGCAGCGTGGCAACGATGATCAAATTAATGTTCGTGATATCAACATGGAAATGGACAAGAACGATAACCGTCAGGCCACTCTTCAGGTTTCCAGCCGCATCAGCCGCAATCAGCGCGATCTGGCATTCACCATGACTGCCGAACTGGATATGCAGCATTATCCTCAGGCCTTCGCGGCGAATATCAGCAAATTTACCTATCAGCTCAGCGGTGCCGATATTCCGGTTAAGGGCGTTCAGGGTAGCGGTGCTATGCAGGCCAGTTATCAGCGCGATACGGATACCGTCAAACTTAACCAGCTGAACTTAACGGCGAACGAAAATCAGATCGCCGGAACCGCATCTGCCACGCTGGGCGATAGTCCTGATTATCAGCTGAATTTAACCGCCAATAAGCTCGATCTCGATGCCCTTAGCGGCTGGCAGCCTAAAACGGATGAGACATCCGGTGAAAGTACGCCTGCTGTTACCTCAGCACCGGTCATTGCCCGTGATGTGGACAATCAACCCAATGGTTTAAGTAATCTGCAAAACTTCGATGCCAGTCTGGCGCTGAAGGTGGCAGAGTTGACCTATCGTGGTTTGAAAATTCAAAATCTGGTACTGAACGCGGTTAATCAGCAGGGGCAGGTCGGTTTATCCACCTTTAGCGGCAACATGGGCACAGGTACCTTCTCATTGCCTGGCGATATGGATGTCACCGGTAAACAGATTCAGGTTCATCTGGTGCCGGACGTGAACAAGATTGAGTTGGGGGATGTACTGGCCGCCTATGGCCTGCCAAAAGCGCTGACCGGGAGCTTCACACTCAAAGGTGACGTAAATGGCAAAGGGCTTTCCGCCGCAGATTTCGCGCGACGCTGGCAGGGTGAAGGACAACTCTCAATGGATAATGCGCATCTGAATGGCATTAATATTCAGCAGCTTATCCAGCAGGCCGTTGCCCGCAGCAGCGACAAAGTTCAGGGGCTTGAGCGTTATGATCATTACAGTCAGATCGATACGCTGAGAGCTCAGGGACAACTTGCCGCGGGTACCTTAACGCTGAAAAATCTTGAAGGTCAGTCGCCGATGGTGACAGCGAAAGGTAACGGCACCATTAACATGGCAGATCAGCAGGTTGACATGAACTTGCTCATCCGTGTGACCGGTGGCTGGAAGGGTGACAGCAATCTGATTAATACACTGAAAACCACCGATATCCCCCTGCGGGTTTACGGGCCGTGGGCTCAGATGGGTTATCAGTTGCAGGTTGATCAGGTGCTGAGACAGACGCTGGAACAGAGCGCGCGCAGCGCGATTCAGAACTGGATAGATAAACGTAAAGACAGCAAAGGAAATGACGAAGTAGAAAAGCTTCTGAATAAGTAATGTCTTACGAATAAAAAACGGGTGCCTTAACAGGGCACCCGTTTTTTTTTACAACAATGATTAAACTTCGTAGTCGTTGTCGTTTTGCGGCTTCAGTGATGTGATTTTCACTTTCAGGATCCGGTGACTGCTGACTTCCAGTGGCTCGAACAAATAATCATAAATGGTGATTTGCGCCCCCACCTGCGGGATGCTTTGCGTATGCTCCATCAGCAGCCCCGCCAGCGTATGGTATTCACGTTTCTCGTCAACCGGCAGGGCGATATACATCACCAAATCTTCAAGCGGCATATAGCCATTGGCGATCCAGGTGCCGTCTTCCAGTTGCTGAATGTCATGACGTGCGTCAGGGGTTTCATCCGACTCCGGCAGGTTCCCGGCGATGGTTTCCATCACATCCGTCAGCGTCACAATGCCTTCAACGGAACCGAATTCATCGACCACGAAAGCAAAGTGCGTTTTGGCCTGACGGAACTGTTCGAGGGCCATCAGCAAAGAAAGTTGTTCGGGGAAGATCAGCGGTTGACGGATCAGCGCCTTAAGATCGAGTTCATTTTGTAACAATTGCTGTTTCAGCAGATCAACCACGTGAACCACGCCCAGCGGTTCATCTGTTGAGCTGTCTTCTGTCACCAGAATACGCGTGTGCTGATTATTGGCAATTTGCTGCGTTAACACGTCAACCGGGTCGTTAAGCTCCAGGTTATCAACATCATGGCGTGAGGTCATCACGCTGCTGACGGTGCGCTGTCCGAGCCCCAGAACGCGTTCAATCATGTGACGTTCCTGCTGATTGAAAATCGCATCCTCTTCATTTGCGCTGTCGGCAATCATGCCCGAGGAATGTGCATCCAGTTCCGCTTCTTCATGCTTACCGCGCAGAACACGCAGAACCGTCTCGGCAGTGCGTTCACGCAATGAACGGCGGGAGGACAAAAAACGTCGACGGTTAAACTGTGCCAGCTGGTTCAGGCCTTCAATGATCACCGAAAAACCAATTGCAGCGTAAAGATAGCCCTTAGGGATCGCATAGCCGAAGCCTTCCGCAACCAGACTGAACCCGATCATCAGCAGGAAGCTAAGGCATAAAATCACAATAGTCGGATGCGCATTAACAAAGCGCGTCAGCGGACGGCTTGCCAGCAACATCAGACCCATGGCGATACATACCGCAACCATCATTACGGCGAGGTGATCGACCATCCCGACGGCCGTGATGACCGAGTCCAGCGAGAAGACGGCATCGAGCACAACAATTTGCGCGACAACGGGCCAGAATTTTGCCCCACTATGTTGCTGAGTTTGCTCTTCGTCTTTCCCTTCAAGCCGCTCATTTAACTCCATCGTGGCTTTGAACAGCAGGAACACACCGCCGGTCAGCATGATCATGTCTCTGGCACTGAATGCATGGCCCAGCACAGTCAGAAGAGGGCGGGTGAGTGTAGACAGCCAGGAGATCGAGGCCAGCAACAGTAACCGCATCACTAATGCCAGTAAAAGCCCGGTGACACGCGCCTTGTCGCGTTGCTGACGAGGAAGTTTTTCCGCAAGAATGGCGATAAAAATGAGATTATCTATGCCCAGAACAATTTCGAGTACTACCAGGGTAGCCAGCCCGGCCCAAATCGACGGATCGGCGATCCATTCCATATTACTTTTTTCACCTTTAGTCACACGGCGGTTGCCGCACGTTGAATAATGGGCGCCAGAGGAGGAAAATTCAAATCTAAAACAGTGGGGTACCCTGCCTGATGGGAGGATTAGCACATCAGGGACCGCTAAGTTAGAGTGGCTAAACCAAATGATTTGGAATGCAGCAAATTGTGATGATAAAACCGCCGAACAGGTTCAACATTCCTAATTTTGCGTCTTAGGCTTACCGTTTGGTGCTGCTTACTGGTATCGTAATCACATATACAGAATATGTATTTGATGTTCCGGGTGAGCAGTATGGTCCCCTAAATGACATCACAGGGTCTATACTCACGGAAGAAAATATCGTGCTGGGTAATAAGTTTGCATTTACATTTTCAGCCTGGTGAACTACCTGACGTACTTTGGTGCTAACTGACTGAATTTACACACAATAGGTTTCAAGGAGTATCCTTTACAATGTTAAAAGCTGTTATCCCTGTTGCCGGTCTGGGCACACGCATGTTGCCAGCGACGAAAGCCATTCCAAAAGAAATGCTGCCTATCGTCGATAAGCCTTTAATCCAGTACATCGTTAATGAATGTGCTGCAGCGGGCATCAAAGAAATTATTTTGGTTACGCATTCCTCAAAAAATGCGATCGAAAACCACTTCGATACCTCATTCGAATTGGAAAGCATGCTGGAAACACGCGTCAAGCGTCAGTTGTTGGAAGAGGTGCAGTCCATCTGTCCTAAAGGTGTGACCATCATGAACGTGCGTCAGGGGCAATCCAAAGGTCTTGGTCATGCTGTTCTGTGCGCCAAGCCATTGATTGGTAATTCACCTTTCGCAGTTATCCTGCCAGACGTTCTGATGGACGATTCCACCAGCGATCTGCGCAAAGATAACCTTGCCGCCATGCTGACCCGTTTTAAAGAAACCGGTAACAGTCAGGTTATGGTTGAAGAAGTGCCGGAAGAAGACGTTTCTAAATATGGCGTTGTCGATTGTAACGGCGTTGAGGGTGAGCCAGGTAAAAGCACACCAATGACGGCAATCGTTGAAAAGCCAGAGCGTAAAGATGCGCCATCCAACCTGGCAGTAGTAGGACGTTATGTTTTCTCCGAAGATATCTGGCCGCTGCTGGCGATCACACCTTACGGCGCAGGTAACGAAATTCAGCTGACAGATGCTATTGCACTGTTGATGAAAAAAAAGACCGTTGAAGCTTTCACTATGACCGGTCGTTCACATGACTGTGGCGATAAGCTGGGTTACATGAAAGCCTTTGTGGAGTACGGCGTGCGCCATAACTCACAAGGTGACGCTTTCAAAGCCTGGCTTAAAGAGTTTGCTGGCGAGTAATCTACTGACTTTTGTGGTTCTGAAAGCACCATTTTTATGGTGCTTTTTTATGAGCGAAGAGATCCTGCTTGTGAACATGACCGCACAGCTAAAAAGACTTCTATGAAAGAGTGATTTACTTCTTTATGCCTGAAAAATAGGCAAGCAGTCACTTATTTATTAATCGAAATCCTATTATAAAGTAATCATGACCGAAGCATTTATGCATCGATTACCTACAGTACGTTATCTGTACAATGTTGTTGTTTAAACAGGCATTTATTCACAAAATAGGTGTGTTTAGGCTGCGTTAATCAGAGTATTGAGCTAGGCTATGTGCACAAACATAAATCAACATTAAACCGTGGCTGAAAATCATATTATGGCAACTCTGAAGTTTATATATTACTGAATTAGCGATGGAAAAGTAGAGTGACTGTTATTAACCGATTTGTGTACAGCGCTAACCGGTTACGTTTTTAAACAAAATCAATGTGTTCTGAAGATTATCGCGATGTCTTTTAAGATGATTAGGTCTTGCTATCGCATACGTTTAGGATAAAAATTACCGATTAAGTCAGTCAGGGGAGGTTCCCTGGTTAGTAAGAGTGGAAGATGGTACTCTTATAAGTGTTTGATATTTAGTTTGTTATCAAAATAAGCACATTGGTAGCTTCAGAGCCAGGGGCGGTAGCGTGGATTTTTACTGTACACTGTTTGCCCGCAGTACAAATTTACTTCGTTTTTGTCTCCATTACCAAGACCGACAGGGTTGTTCAGGTCGTAAGTTTACCGGAAGCAAAATTTATTAAATGGCTAAAAAACTACGTTCATGAAGTTTCATAAGTATTTATCATATATTAATAATATTTAGGGTGTATAAAACATTAATCTATTGAACATGGTGCGGTCATGCAAGAATATATTATAATATTTTTTAGTGCGTTAGCTTCATTATTTGTTGCCCGTAGGGTTGCCCGGCGCGTAGGATTAGTAGATAAACCTAATGCAAGGAAACATCATAACGGGCATATTCCTCTTGTGGGCGGAGTTTCAATATATATATCTATTTGGGTGTTGTTTTTTTTACAACCAAATTGGTTTCCAAATTTTGAATACTACATTATCTGTGTGAGTCTTCTGTTATTTGTTGGTGTATTGGACGACAGGTTTGATTTGCCAGTTACGCCGCGAATTTTGCTCCAGGCTTTTGTCGCTATTGTTATGATGTTCAGTGGGTTACATCTTTCTTCTTTAGGCGATATATTCCTGGGATATGCTGTTGGATTGGGCGTACTAGGATATCTGATTACTATTTTTGCTGTTATGTGTGCAATTAATGCATTCAATATGGTGGACGGTATTGATGGACTTTTGGGGGCATTATCATGCGTAAGCTTTGCCTCTTTAGGTATCGCCTTCACTTTACATGGAAAATATGAACTTGCACAGTGGTGTATTTGTTTAACCATCGCCTGTTTACCCTATATTCTTCTCAATCTTGGCATCCCGTGGGGACGTAAATTTAAAGTGTTCATGGGAGACGCCGGGAGTACATTAATTGGATTTACCGTAATCTGGTTAATTATTCTTGCGACGCAGGGTACAACTGCCATATTGCATCCGGTTACAGCATTATGGATTATCGCTGTTCCTTTGATGGACATGATTCGCGTTATGATTTCAAGGGTCAGACGAGGTGACAGTCCCTTCAAGCCCGATCGTGAGCATTTACACCACATATTATTGAAATATGGTTTTACGCATTCAACTGCGTTAGGTGTTGTATTGGCCATAGCAATATCATTCTCTGCAGTAGGCATCTACGCTGATATGATGAATTATAACCAGCTTGGTGTTCTCATTTTGTTTATTGCTTGTTTTGGCGCTTTTGTGTTGTTTATAAATAAGCTGGCTAAGATAGGGTCTCTTAAAGAAAATAATAGATCATAGCGATATTTTAAAACTTAAAATTCAGATTTAAGATGGATAAAAAGAGAAAGTTAAATGAAGATATTAGTGACAGGTGGTGCTGGGTTCATAGGATCTGCGGTAGTTCGCCATATTATAAATAATACTCAAGATAGCGTGATTAATGTCGATAAGCTGACCTACGCAGGTAATCTTGAGTCTGTTTCCATGATCGCTCAGAATGACCATTATGCTTTCGTCCAGGCTGATATCTGCAATAAAGAGGCAATTGATCAGATTTTTGCGGTGCACCAACCTGATGCCGTCATGCATCTGGCTGCCGAAAGTCATGTTGACCGTTCAATTACGGGGCCGGCTGAATTTATTGAAACCAATATTGTAGGGACTTATACCTTACTTGAAGCGACGCGTGCTTATTGGTCACAGCTGACGGGCAATAAAAAAGAGGCATTCCGTTTTCATCATATCTCTACCGATGAAGTTTATGGAGACTTGCCTCATCCGGATGAGTGGAATGCTGAGGAAAAACTTCCTCTGTTTACTGAAAAAACGCCTTACGCACCAAGCAGCCCTTATTCAGCATCGAAGGCATCAAGCGATCATCTGGTTCGCTCCTGGCAGCGCACGTATGGCCTCCCTTGTATTGTCACCAACTGTTCTAACAACTACGGGCCGTATCATTTCCCGGAGAAACTCATTCCTTTAGTGATTTTAAATGCATTAGAAGGAAAGAGTTTGCCGATTTACGGTAAGGGCGATCAGATTCGCGACTGGTTATATGTAGAGGATCATGCTCGCGCGCTTTATACCGTGGTCACTAACGGCGAAGTTGGCGAGACATACAATATCGGAGGACATAATGAGAAGAAAAACTTCGATGTGGTTCTGACTATTTGTGATCTGCTGGATGAACTGGTTCCTAAAGAAAAATCCTATCGCGAACAGATCACGTATGTGACTGACCGCCCGGGTCATGACCGTCGTTATGCGATTGATGCAGAGAAAATTAATCATGCACTTGGCTGGAAACCGGTCGAAACCTTTGAAAGCGGTATCCGCAAAACTGTTCAGTGGTACTTAGATAATAAGTTGTGGGTGAACAACGTAAAAAGCGGAGCCTACAAGACCTGGGTTGAGCAGAATTATGGAGAGCGCAAATAATGAATATTCTTCTGTTCGGTAAAACGGGTCAGGTAGGTTGGGAATTACAGCGAGCACTCGCACCGTTGGGAAAGGTTATTGCGCTTGACGTACATACGCAAGAATATTGCGGAGATTTCAGTAATCCTGAAGGCGTTGCAGAAACAGTTCGCCGAATTAAACCTGATGTGATAGTCAACGCAGCTGCCCATACAGCTGTTGATAAAGCGGAATCAGAACGGGATTTCGCACAGCTATTAAATGCAACAAGTGTTGAAGCTATTGCAAAAGAGGCTGCTGCCATCGGTGCTTGGTTAGTCCATTATTCCACAGATTACGTTTTCCCTGGTGATGGCGTAACCCCATGGACTGAGGATGATGCAACCGGGCCGTTAAATACTTACGGTGAGACGAAACTTGCCGGAGAAGTGGCCGTTCAGAAGTATTGCCCGAAACATCTGATTTTTCGTACAAGTTGGGTGTATGCCGGTAAAGGCAACAACTTTGCTAAGACTATGCTTCGACTTGCTAAAGACAGAGAAGAACTGTCAATCATCAATGATCAGTTTGGCGCGCCTACAGGTGCAGAACTGCTTGCCGATTGTACTGCTCATGCAATCAGAGCAGCGCTTAGTAAGCCTGAAGTCGCGGGTCTTTACCATCTTGTAGCTTCGGGTTCAACAACCTGGTTTGACTACGCAAATTTGGTTTTTGCTGAAGCTCAGAATAACGACTTTAAACTGGCCTTAAAGCAAACGCTACCTGTTGCGACAAGCGCGTATCCAACACCCGCACGTCGCCCAAATAACTCCAGGCTCGATAACCGTAAATTCCAGGACACCTTTAATTTAACCTTGCCATCCTGGGATATCGGCGTTAAACGCATGCTTGCAGAGTTATTCACACCTTCAGGCCTATAAAATGATTGTACTGCCTCAAGGGGCAGATTAAAAAATTGAGAGCTTAATATGACCACTCGTAAAGGAATTATTCTCGCAGGCGGATCTGGTACACGTTTATATCCTGTAACAATGGCAGTGAGTAAACAACTCTTACCTATTTATGACAAGCCTATGATTTATTACCCGATCAGCACACTCATGCTGGCGGGCATTCGGGATATATTGATTATTAGTACCCCGCAAGATACACCGCGTTTTGAACAATTGCTGGGAGACGGTAGCCAGTGGGGGTTGAACCTGCAATATAAAGTTCAAGAAACCCCGGATGGTCTGGCTCAGGCTTTTGTAATTGGTGAAGAGTTTATTGGTGACGATGATTGTGCCCTGGTACTTGGTGACAATATTTTCTACGGAAATGATCTTCAAAAACAACTAGAAACAGCGGTGGCTAAAAAGTCTGGTGCCACGGTATTTGCATACCATGTTCATGATCCTGAGCGCTACGGTGTTGTTGAGTTTGATAAAGCAGGAGTAGCCATCTCTTTAGAAGAGAAACCTGTAGAGCCTAAAAGTAATTATGCAGTTACGGGTTTATATTTTTATGACAATAGCGTTGTTAAAATGGCAAAAGGATTAAAACCGTCTAAGCGTGGTGAGTATGAAATTACCGATATCAATCGTATCTATATGGAAGAAGGCCGACTTCAGGTTGCAATGATGGGCAGGGGCTATGCATGGTTGGATACAGGTACACATCAGAGCCTCATTGAGGCAAGTAACTTTATTCAAACAATTGAAATGCGCCAAGGACTGAAAGTTGCTTGCCCCGAAGAAATCGCTTTCCGCAAAGGTTTCATAACAGCTGAACAGGTTAGGGTATTAGCCGAACCACTATCAAAAAATAACTATGGTCAATATTTGCTGAAAATGGTCAAAGGTCATTGATTTATGAATGTTATAAAAACTGAAATTCCAGATGTATTAATTTTCGAGCCAAAAGTATTTGGTGATGACCGTGGGTTCTTCTTTGAAAGTTTTAACCAGAAGATATTTGAAGAAGCCGTTGGTGGTAAAGTGAATTTTGTCCAGGATAACCATTCCAAATCTTCAAAGGGTGTGCTTAGAGGATTGCATTACCAGCGTACACCGCATGCACAAGGTAAACTTGTTCGGTGCGCGCAAGGTGAGGTATATGACGTTGCCGTTGATATCAGGGAATCATCTCCGACATTTGGGAAGTGGGTAGGTGTTTACTTATCCGCTGAAAATAAACGTCAGCTTTGGATACCTGAAGGTTTTGCACATGGTTTTTATGCACTTAAAGATAATACAGAATTTTTATATAAAACGACGGATTACTATTCTCCAAAAGATGAATCATGCATCGCTTGGGATGACTCAACCCTAGCAATTGAATGGCCAATTGAAAATTCAAAACCTGAGCTATCTTCAAAAGATCTCTTAGGTAATAAATTTGCAGATATAAATACAAAAAATGTAAATTCTTAAGGCAGATATGAGCCTAATAAAACATAGTATATACAATCTAGCTGGTTTTGTTATCCCTACATTAGTAGCAATTCCTAGTCTAGGTATATTGGCTCGAACGCTGGGAACAGAGAGTTTTGGTTTATTTACCCTTGCGTTTGCTGTAGTGGGATATGCAAGCATTTTCGATGCTGGCCTCACAAGAGCAGTGATTAGAGAAATCTCAATATTTAGAGAGGATTTGCAAGAAAGAAAAAATATAATATCGACAGCAACTATTACCGTAGCAATTCTTGGGCTATTTGCTGCAATATTAATATTTTTATCAGTAGGTGAAATAGCCGGTTTTCTAAACGTTTCGAATGATCTCACTAGCAATTTTGAAAAATCTTTTAAATTACTATCAATAGCAGTGCCTGTATTTTTGGTAAATCAGATTTGGCTTGCCTCCCTGGAAGGGATGGAACGCTTTGCTAATATAAACATTCAGAGAACTATAACCAGTTCAGCCCTTGCAATACTCCCTGCAATATTTGCATACTATAATCATACATTATATTCAGCAATTTTAGGTTTGGTAATCGGTAGAATTGCCTCACTAACAATTAGCTTCTTTTTCGCGCAAAAATTCATTGTCAGTGCAGGTATACGTTTCAATTATAAAACATTGCGACGTCTAATTATGTTTGGTGGTTGGATTACTATCAGTAATATTATTAGTCCTATTATGGTCTATTTCGATCGCTTTGTAATTTCTCACGTTTTAGGTGCGAGTAAAGTTGCATTTTATACGGCACCATCTGAGGCTGTGGCAAGACTCCTAAACATACCTGCGGCCTTGTCGAGAGCATTGTTTCCTAAGTTGAGCAGTAATAGTCTGGCGTCTGATAAAAACAAACTTGAGAAGTTGAGCTTTTATCTTATGCTCGGGGCGTGTTTACCTATAGTCATTGTAGGTTTTGTCTTCGCAAATACTATTATGACTGTTTGGATGGGGAGTGCTTATGCGGGTGAACCTGCTACTATATTAAGAATCCTTTTAATCGGCTTTATATTCAACGCATTAGCGCAAATACCATTTTCAAAAATTCAGGCAGCAGGGTACGCCAAAATTACTGCTACCCTTCACATGTGTGAGTTGGTCCCATATTTAATAGCGCTGTATTATCTTACGAACCATTTTTCGCTTATTGGGACGGCAATTGCCTGGACCTTAAGAGTTAGTTTGGATTTTTTTGCATTATATATTTTGTCTAGGAAGAAATATGTCTCACGTTGATATAGCTATGGCAACCTATAATGGAGAGTCTTATATTGAAGAGCAAATACTTTCTATTATTAATCAAACATACTCTTCATGGACTCTCTACATAAGTGATGATGCATCAACTGACAAAACACTCGACATTATTAACAAATACGAAAAAATAGATCCGCGAATAAAGCTGATTAATACTGAAAGGCAGGGAGGGGTTGTTAACAATTTCAACTGTGCACTCAGGGCGACTCGTGCAAACTATGTCCTTTTGGCCGACCAAGATGACTATTGGAATCATGATCGAGTTGAGAAACTGTTTTCTTATATCTCTGCAAGAGATACGTTTGATAAACCACTGATGGTTTTTAGTGACTTAGAAATTGTAGACGACAAGTTAGTCACGATATCTGAGAGCTTTTATAAAAGTAATTCTATCGATCCTCTGAAGAATTTAAACCCTGTGCAACTATTGTGGAAATGTAGCGTTTATGGTTGTACTACTATACTTAATAGAAGATTGTTAGATAAATGCCTGCCAATACCTGCAGGAATAACAATGCATGATAATTGGTTGGCACTAAACGCCGCCACTGAAAACGGTCTCGAATACCTCGACGTTAGAACTATTCGGTATAGGCAACATAGCAACAACGTCGTTGGTGGTGGAAATAAAGGCTTTATTAAAAAACTTTTATCATTAAATAAGAATATTACTAAGATGATAAAGTATCGTGGAAGTATAAACACTCTACTTGACGAAGCAAAAAATATACCATCGAATGATATTCTGCAGGGAGTAGACATCAAAGGTAAAAAAAGCGTTGGTTTTGCTTTTAAAGAAATATTTCCAGCGATTTTCTTTCAAAGTAAAAAAGCTTATTCAATCTTAATTTTCATTATTTTCATGGTAAAACGATGATCTATTTTATCTATTTTACTTTGTTGTTATTCATAGCGGCTTATGGTTTTCAGAGACAAGGAAGAATATTATCTTTAATCATCACCTTTATAACATTTGCATGTACCTACCCAGCGGGAGGTGATTGGATAGGATATTTCCTGAATTATGACTGTATTGAAAATAGTATTTGTACTGTAAATACACCGACTTTCGAGTTCGGTTTTAATATATTTGTTTCAGCATTTGGTGGGCTTGGTTTTCTTGGGTATAACGCGCTAATTGTTGCCTTTAATGTTTATGCAATCAATCGATTCTCAAAGAAATTCGAAAATCCAGCATTTATATATTTCGCGTTAATGAGTTTTTTTAGTTGGGTTATTTATATTGAGGCTATACGACAATCGATAGCTATTTCATTATTATTAATTGCCATTCCTTACTTATTTAGTAAAGAAAAGTACAAGTACGCATTATTAATCATATTGGCAACAACATTTCACACTACTGCTTTAATTGGTTTGATTTTTCTAATTCCAATGATTTCAGTAAGATTATCTAAGCTGAGTTCATTCGGTGTGTTAATTGTATCAATTATATTTTTGGTAATGCCTGTTGTAACTTTAAATATGGTGTATATGCTTTTGCAGCCTGGTAGTATTGCACAGCAAAAACTTAGTTACTATCTGAGTTCTGAAGCATACCAACCACAATTTTCGGCCGGTATTGGTACCATTTTTGACTTTTTGTTATTATTTATAGTCATAAAAACCTATCTCAATATTAACAAGCATAATGATTTCCAAAAATCCTCTCTAAATATAATAATACCTGGCGTGGTTTTGTATTTTAGCTTTAGCATCATTATTGGAAAGATGATGCCAGTAATGACTCGTATTGGTTGGTATGGTGTACCATTTTTAGTTATTTTGTTGAGTGCAAATATTTCTAACTCAATATTTATTGAAAAGATAAATTATAGGGCAAAAATACCACTTATTAGAATATGGTTGTACTTATTCTTAATATCTCAAATTGCACGCCCTTTGCTTTACGACCATTCAAGATACGGGATTTTAAATCAAACAACAATATTTCAGCAAATTAACTATTTAGATGACCGTGGTCTTTACGCCCGTGCAGAGCAAAAATGTCAAGTACTGCATAAAATGGGGCTAACTTTTCTTTGTTCAATTTAAAGATTATCTGGCTAATTACTTGGAGAGCTTGTGATTATAATTGACGGTATTATTTTCTCCCTGCAACAGTCGGGTGGGATTTCTGTTTATTTCGATGAGTTGATAAAAGAAATCAAAAAAAACGATATTTCCTATAGTTTGATTGTTTACGATAATAATAATCCTTATGTTAAAGGGTTGCCTGTAAATACTAAGACTCGATTAAATATGAACATTGAACGGTTTCTTGATGTTGATCTGGGTTTTTTCGAAAAAGGAAGTTCTATTTTCCACTCAAGCTATTATCGCTTGCCGAATAAAAAAATCAGGAGCGAGTTAACTGTAATCACAACAGTTCATGACTTCACTGAAGAGATTTTTTCTCGTGGCGCTAAAAGTTATGTACATCATTGGCAAAAGAAGAGAGCTATCTTAGGGAGCGATGGTATTATTTGCATTTCAGAATGTACAAAAAAAGATTTATTAAAATTCATTCCAGAAGCAGCCAATATACCAATTAAAGTAATATATAACGGTGTGGGTGATTTTAAGCCTGCAGCAAACAAAAAATCTTCAGAGAAATATGTGCTTTTCGTCGGTGCACGAAATGGATATAAAAACTTTAGCGCCTGTGTCCAGTCATTGTCGACTCATTCTGACTTAAATCTTGTTGTTGTTGGTGGCGGGCAGTTTACTAATGACGAGATTAACTTTTTGGAAGGGAATGTTCCTGGAAGATATCGACATGCCGGTTATGTAACAGAAGTCCTTCTTAATGATTTATATTCACAAGCCTATTGTTTAATCTATCCGTCATTGTATGAAGGATTTGGTATTCCAGTTATTGAGGCTATGAAATCTGGTTGTCCGGTCATCGGTAGTAATAGTTCTTCAGTGAGTGAGATAGCTTCAGGCGCTGCAATTTTAATAGACGATATTACAAGTGATAAGATTAGTGATGCATTGGTGGTACTAAAAGATGATGTTTATCGCAGTAATTTGATCGCTACCGGATTTGAGCATTCTCAAAAATATTCATGGTCGAAGATGGCAGAGCAAACTTTAAATTTCTATAATGAAATAAGAGATCCAAAATGAAAAAAGCATTAATCACGGGTATTACTGGTCAAGACGGTTCTTATTTAGCTGAACTCTTATTAGAAAAGGGCTATGAGGTTCATGGTATCATTCGCAGGACTTCGTCTTTTAACACAGAACGTATTGATAGCGCGCTGAGCAATAGTAAAAATGTTCATCTGCATTATGGCGACCTCACAGACTCATCTAACTTGATCCGTTTAATGCAAGAAATTGAACCTGATGAAGTTTACAATCTGGGGGCTATGTCCCACGTTGCCGTCTCATTTGAGTCGCCAGAATATACCGCAGACGTCGACGCGATTGGCACTTTGAGACTTTTAGAGGCGATCCGTATTTGCAAATTAGAAAATAAAACTCGCTTCTACCAGGCTTCCACTTCTGAGTTATATGGCTTGGTGCAAGAAATTCCTCAAAAAGAGACAACCCCTTTCCATCCACGCTCACCCTATGCTGTCGCTAAAATGTATGCTTATTGGATCACTGTGAACTATCGTGAATCTTATGGGATGTATGCCTGCAATGGCATCCTCTTTAATCATGAGTCTCCGCGTCGTGGAGAAACATTTGTCACCCGAAAAATCACCCGTACGCTTTCTAATATTGCTCAAGGTTTAGAAACTACTCTCCAATTAGGCAACATGGATTCTTTGAGGGATTGGGGGCATGCAAAAGACTATGTCCGTATGCAGTGGATGATGCTGCAGCAAAATGAAGCCGATGATTTTGTAATCGCAACAGGCAAACAAATCTCTGTCCGAGAATTTGTCCGTATGTCAGCTGCTCAGCTCGGTATCGAGTTGCAATTTAGTGGCACCGGGATTGATGAAATTGCGACAGTAGTTTCGGTTGTTGGAGAAGATGCACCGGGTGTTAAAATTGGGGATACTATTGTTTCTGTTAATCCTCGATATTTCCGTCCTGCAGAAGTTGAAACCTTATTAGGTGACCCGAGTAAAGCTAAGAATGTCTTAGGATGGGAACCTCTTATTACTGTTGAGGAGATGTGTACAGAAATGATAAGACATGATCTCAGCAAGGCAAAACAGCATGCGTTACTGAAAGCAAATGGTTATGACGTTTCAATTTCTGTGGAAAGTTAAAGATGAAAAAAAGAATATTTATTGCAGGTCATCGTGGCATGGTAGGGTCGGCTATCTATAAAAAGTTGTCATCCATCTCAAATGTCGAATTAATTACCCGTACTCATCAGGAACTTGATCTTCTTTCACAAAAAGATGTTAGTGAATTCTTTTCAACTGAGAATATAGATGAGGTCTATTTGGCAGCCGCCAAAGTGGGTGGGATACATGCTAACAATGCTTTTCCCGCTGAATTCATATATGAAAATATGATGATCGAATGCAACGTTATAAATGCTGCTCACTTGTCAGGAGTTCAGAAATTATTATTTTTGGGGTCAAGTTGCATTTATCCTAAAAATGCTGATCAACCAATGGCAGAGAACGCTTTACTTACTGGTGTCCTTGAACCGACGAACGAGCCCTATGCAATAGCAAAGATAGCCGGAATAAAAATGTGTGAGTCATACAGCAGGCAATATGGCAGAGACTACCGCAGTGTAATGCCTACAAATTTGTATGGGGAGAACGACAATTTTCACTCTGAAAACTCGCACGTCGTTCCTGCTTTGTTACGTCGCTTTCATGAGGCAATGCTTAATGGTGATGAAGAAGTTGTTGTCTGGGGGAGCGGACAGCCAATGAGAGAGTTTTTGTATGTAGATGACATGGCTGACGCCAGCATTTTTGTAATGAATTTGTCCCAGTCTACCTATAATGAGAATACTCATGAAATGTTATCCCATATTAACGTAGGAACTGGAAAAGATTGCTCTATTAAAGAGCTGGCCTTGACCATTGCAGATGTTGTTAATTTCAAAGGAAAAGTATCCTTTGATAGCTCCAAACCTGATGGTACACCACGTAAATTGATGAATGTTGAGCGCTTGGCCGACATGGGTTGGACCTATACAACCGCTTTGAAAACAGGGTTGGAAAAAACCTACGCCTGGTTTTTGGAAAATCAGCAACTAATAAGAAAATAGTATTATGAATCTGTTAAGTGATGATGATTTTCTGAGAGTTATTCAAAATACACCTCTCGTTTCCATCGACTTCATTATACAAAATAGCTCCGGCGAGTTTCTTTTGGGGAAACGGCTTAATAAACCAGCCAAGAATTTTTGGTTTGTCCCTGGTGGTCGTATCCGTAAAAATGAAAAAATTGAAGATGCATTTCTTCGGTTGACATTCGATGAGTTAAAAACACCTCTTGAATTTAATGGTGCTGCTCTCCGAGGTGTATATCAGCATCATTATGAAGATAGCTATGCTAGTGACAACATCTCCACTCATTATGTTGTGCTCGCATATGATGTAAATGAAGATGTTAATTTAGAACGCTTGCCTTTAGAACAACATAATAGTTATAAATGGTTTGACATAAATGAACTCATGAAATCTGATGATGTTCATTTGTATACAAAAAACTATTTTCAGAATAGGTAATAATGATATGTCATCTAAATTGCTGCCAATAATTATGGCTGGTGGTGCTGGTAGTCGTTTGTGGCCTTTGTCACGTGCACTTTATCCCAAACAATTTCTTGCTTTAACCTCGGAAAGCACTATGTTGCAAAATACTATTTCGAGATTGGAAAATGTGTCACATCTACCCGCCTATTTCATCTGTAATGAAGAGCACCGCTTTATAGTTGCTGAACAGCTTCGTTCAAAAAATATATCATACGGTGGCATATTTTTAGAGCCTGTTGGTCGTAATACCGCTCCCGCAATTACACTTGCCGCACTACAGGCACAACAGAATCAAAATGATCCTCTTCTGCTTATCTTAGCAGCAGACCATGTCATTAAAGATGAGGATGCTTTTTTAAGGGCAGTTGAAGTTGCTTTGCCACATGCTGAAAATGGAAAGCTAGTTACTTTTGGAATTGTGCCATCATATCCTGAAACGGGTTACGGTTATATTAAGCAAGGCGAACCAGTGGGTAATTCTGCCTATGAGGTTGATGCTTTTGTTGAAAAACCAGATATGGATAAAGCGTGTGAATATTTATCCACAGGAAAATATTATTGGAACAGTGGCATGTTCCTTTTTAAAACATCAAAATACTTATCTGAAATCAAAAAGTTTCGCCCTGAAATTTACAACGCTTGCTTAAAGGCATTATCGGGGCAACATACTGATTTAGATTTTATCAGACTAGACGATGATGAATTCCTTCTCTGTCCTGAGGAGTCTGTCGATTACGCGGTAATGGAGCAGACAGAAGACGCTGTACTAGTGCCGATGGATGCAGAGTGGAGCGATGTGGGTTCTTGGTCTGCCCTTTGGGACGTGAATGCCAAAGATGATTCAAATAATGCAGTACGTGGCGATGTGATTACGTTTAACACGCATGACAGCTATATTTACTCGCAAAATAAATTAGTGGCGACTGTCGGCGTAGATAATTTAGTCATAGTAGAAACTAAAGATGCTCTTCTGGTTGCGAATAAAAGCCATGTACAAGATGTAAAGGAAATTGTTAATAAATTAAAAGCACTCAATCGCACAGAGTATCTCCAGCATCGTGAGGTTTACCGACCATGGGGATCGCATGATGCAGTTTCCGAGGGTGCCAGATTTCACGTAAAAAAAGTTACTGTTAATCCAGAACAACGCACCGCCACACAAATACATCACCACCGTGCCGAACATTGGATAGTTGTTAGCGGAACAGCCAAAGTTCGAAGAGGTAATGAAACATATTTAGTGACTGAAAACGAGTCTACATATATACCGATCGGAATCGCCCATTCAATTGAAAATCCAGGTAAGATTCCCCTTGAAATTATTGAAGTCAGGACAGGGATCTACTTATCTGAAGATGATGTTGTTCGTGTCGATGATCGAGGTGTGGGATATTGACCATGAAAGTTACTATTATTACGGCGACCTTTAATAGTTCGAAAACAATACAAGATACAATTTTATCACTTGAAAGTCAGACTTATAATAACATCGAGTATATTATTGTTGATGGGAATTCGAAAGATAATACACTTGAGATCATAAATGAGTACTCAACTCGTGTGTCAACTGTTATATGTGAACCCGATAAAGGTATTTATGATGCTCTGAATAAGGGAATATCTGCTGCTACTGGTGATGTAATAGGATTCTTACATTCTGATGATATTCTAGCTTATCCTGATGCTATAACTGATATTGTTTCAAAATTTTCAGAAGGTAACTTCGATGCTGTCTATGCGGATTTAGAATATGTTTCGCAGGACAATACAAATCATGTGGTCAGAAAATGGAAAAGTGGGGATTATAACGTCAGTAAACTGAAATATGGGTGGATGCCACCTCACCCCAGTTTCTATATGAAGCGCTCTCGTTATATTGAATGGGGTGTTTTTAATTTAAACTATAAAATTTCTGCTGATTACGATTCCCTGCTTAGATATCTATGGGTTCACAAAGCAAAAGCTGTATATTTGCCAAGGGTGCTCACTAAAATGCGCGTTGGCGGTATAAGCAATCGTTCATTGAAAAACATAATTCAAAAGTCTAGAGAAGACGTAAACGTAATCAAAATGAATGGCCTTTTTTGGCCAATTGCACTTTTGTTTAAAAACTTATCTAAATTACCTCAATTTATAAAGTGATATTATGCCCCCTCTAACATGTTTTAAGGCCTACGATATCCGTGGCCGTTTGGGTGAAGAGCTCAATGAAGATATAGCATGGAGAATTGGCCGTGCTTTTGGTGAATATTTAAAACCTAAAACAATTGTTTTGGGTGGTGATGTGCGCCTTAGCAGTGAATCTTTGAAGTTGGCACTAGCGCGAGGTTTACAGGATGCAGGAGTAGATGTTCTGGACATTGGTTTATCCGGAACAGAAGAGATTTACTTTGCTACTTCTCATCTCAACGTTGATGGCGGCATAGAAGTTACCGCCAGTCATAACCCAATGGATTATAACGGCATGAAATTGGTTCGCCGCGATTCACGACCAATCAGCGGTGACTCAGGACTTCGAGATATTCAACGTTTAGCAGAGGAAAACAATTTCTCTCCAGTAGATGATTCCAATAGGGGACGTTACGAAAAAATATCTGTAGTCGACCAATATATCGATCACCTGTTTTCTTATGTAAATGTTGATAATATTACTCCGAAAAAGTTTGTTATTAACTCTGGCAACGGTGCTGCAGGGCCAATTATTGATGCAATCGAGAAGCGTTTCAAAAAGCTAAATATTCCACTGACATTAGTCAAAGTTCATCATAAACCTGATGGAACTTTCCCTAATGGTATCCCAAATCCATTATTGCCCGAGTGCCGTTCTGATACCAGTAATGCTGTAGTCACGCATGGTGCCGATATGGGTATTGCTTTTGATGGAGATTTTGATAGGTGTTTCTTGTTCGATGAAAAAGGAGAGTTTATCGAAGGGTATTATATTGTCGGATTACTCGCAGCCGCATTTCTAGAAAAAAATCCAGGTTCGAAGATCATTCACGATCCTCGACTATCATGGAATACTATCGATATTGTGACTAAAGGCGGTGGTACGCCGATTATGTCGAAGACGGGGCATGCTTTCATCAAAGAACGTATGCGCGAAGAAGATGCTATTTATGGTGGTGAAATGAGTGCTCACCATTACTTCCGCGATTTTGCATATTGTGATAGTGGAATGATCCCTTGGCTGTTAGTGGCTGAGCTTTTATGTTTAAAGGGTCAGACACTTAGTCAACTGGTTGAAGATAGAGTGGCTGCATGGCCAGCGAGTGGGGAAATAAACAGTAAATTAGCTAATCCTAAAGTTTCTATAGACCATGTTTATCAACATTTTGCTCCTTTGGCTCAGGAGATTGATCATACTGATGGAATAAGTATGAGCTTTGAGAATTGGCGATTTAATCTTAGAAGTTCTAATACTGAGCCTGTTGTGCGGTTAAATGTTGAATCCCGCGGTGATGAGTTGCTGATGAAGCAAAAGACTGCAGAAATTATGAAACTTCTTTCTTCATAAGGTTTCACCTTTCTGAATGATAGTCCACCAACTGAATGCAATGCGGCATCTAACTCTATCCACTTCACATCTCCTGAGTTAACATCAGAAATGCATTCAGTACGGCATCGTAGTCGTAGCACCCATCCTAAAGACAGGAGTTTGTAATGTCCAAACAACAGATCGGCGTTGTCGGTATGGCGGTCATGGGCCGTAACCTCGCGCTTAACATCGAAAGCCGTGGTTATTCCGTTTCCATTTTTAACCGTTCCGGCGACAAGACTGATGAAGTCATCGCTGAAAACCCGGGTAAAAATCTGGTCCCGCACTACACCGTCGAAGAGTTTGTTGACTCGCTGGAAAAACCACGTCGTATCTTGCTGATGGTGAAAGCCGGTGAAGCAACTGACAAAACCATCGCATCCCTGACTCCGCATTTGGATAAAGGCGACATCCTCATCGATGGCGGCAACACTTACTATAAAGACACCATTCGTCGTAACCGTGAACTGTCCGAGCAGGGCTTCAACTTTATCGGTACTGGCGTTTCCGGCGGAGAAGAGGGCGCACTGAAAGGCCCATCTATCATGCCTGGTGGTCAGAAAGAAGCGTATGCACTGGTTGCTCCCATCCTCGAGAAAATCGCTGCACGTGCTGATGATGGTGATGCTTGTGTCGCTTACATTGGCGCAGATGGTGCAGGCCACTACGTCAAGATGGTTCACAACGGGATTGAATACGGTGACATGCAGCTGATTGCTGAAGCTTATTCTCTGCTGAAACAGTCTCTCAACCTGAACAATGAAGAACTTGCTGCTACTTTTGCTGACTGGAATAAAGGTGAGCTCAACAGCTACCTTATCGACATCACCAAAGATATCTTCACTAAGAAAGATGAAGAAGGTAAATACCTGGTTGACGTTATTCTTGATGAAGCGGCCAACAAAGGCACTGGTAAATGGACCAGCCAGAGCTCTCTGGATCTCGGCGAGCCACTGACTCTGATCACTGAATCAGTCTTTGCCCGTTACCTGTCTTCATTGAAAGATCAGCGTGTAGCTGCGTCAAAAGTATTGTCTGGCCCGGCGGTTAAACCTTTCGAGGGTGACAAAGCTGAGTTCATCGAGAAAGTGCGTCGCGCGTTGTATCTGGGCAAAATTGTTTCCTACGCTCAGGGCTTCTCACAGTTGAAAGCCTCTTCTGATGAAAACAACTGGGATCTGAACTACGGCGAAATCGCTAAGATCTTCCGTGCCGGTTGCATTATCCGCGCCCAGTTCCTGCAGAAAATTACCGATGCGTATACTGAGAATGCTTCCATTGCTAACCTGCTGCTCGCTCCGTACTTCAAAAATATCGCTGATGAATACCAGCAAGCGCTGCGTGATGTGGTGTCTTATGCTGTTCAGAACGGCATTCCAACGCCAACGTTCTCTGCTGCGATCAATTACTACGACAGCTACCGTTCAGCGGTTCTGCCAGCTAACCTGATTCAGGCACAGCGCGATTACTTCGGTGCACATACTTACAAACGTACTGATAAAGACGGCGTATTCCATACGGAATGGTTGGATTAATATAAGCTGTTTAATCTACTACGCCCCAGATCAGGGGCGTTTTTTTTGCATATCCCTCTATAAATACCCTAAGTTATTTTTTCGGGGGATTCTTAAGAAAATTATTACTTTTAATGGAAAATTTCGAAATAAATCTGTCTATAATCGATGGACACATATCACTGACCAAATGTGACTGTTTTCTGTAGGGTAATCATGAATCAAGATAATAAAATGACAAATAACCTGTCTTCGAAGCAAAATGAAGAGATTGACCTGATCGATGTTCTCATGCAGTTGTGGCGTGGGAAAGTTGTCATAATCTCTGTTATGGTACTTGCAATTATTTTAGCGACAGTTTATGTGCTGGTAGCCAAACAAAAATGGACTTCAGATGCAATTATAACTTATCCAGATTCTGGTCAAATAGCTAACTACAACAATGCGATGAGTGTGTTGTACAGCCAGAATCCTTCAAATGCTCCCACAGTAGTTGATGTTCAACAACGTTTTTTCAGCCGGTTCAATGCTTCAATTTCTGCTTTATCTGAACAGCTTGATAATCAGGCGGATCCGGAAAAGCTTATAATAACTCCGGCCGTTAAAGATCAACCTGTCCCTCTCAAAATCAGTTATACCGCTAAAACTGCTGGGGAGGCACAAAAAACCCTCACGACTTACATACAGCAGATTAACAAGCGGGTAGTTACTGAACTTGATAATGACTTGCAAATTAGCATCAATTCTAAAGTTGAAGACCTCAAAGAGGATTTAGCAACTCAGGAAAAGGTCGCTCAGGAGAAGAAAGATCTTCGTTTGAAAATGTTGAATCAGGCATTGCTGGTTGCCCAACAGGCCAATATTAAAGATACTCTGGTTCAGCAGGCTGAAACACTCTCCGAAGACACTCTTTTTGTTCTTGGTAGCGATGCATTGTCTGCCACCATTAAAAATGAAGCCACACGGCCATTGCCATTAGATGCTTCTTATTTTCAGGCTCGTCAAACATTGTTAGCTATCGCTGCGTTAAAATCTAAACCTGATTCAACTTATTCGCTTCGCTACGTTATGAAACCTGATCTGCCAATACATAGAGACAGCCCTAAGAAAGTGTTAATTTTACTGCTTGGTGCCGTTCTGGGTATTATTCTGGGTTCTGTGATTGTGCTGGGGCGAAACATGGTGAAGAGTTACAACCCCCGTAACTGACAGTTTGCCATACAAAAAAAAAGCCGCCAATGCATCTGCAAAGGCGGCTTTTTTGTGTCCGAAATCCAGCGTTACTTCTTATGGCGCTGACGTAAATTCTCAATCACAGCACTGAGGTTCAGATCCTGGTCCTGCAGTAAGACCAGCAGATGATAAACCAGATCCGATGCTTCATTTTTCAGTTCAAAGCGATCGTTGACTGTTGCCGCCAGCGCAACTTCGACGCCTTCTTCACCGACTTTCTGTGCAATACGCTTGGTGCCGCTGGCGTAGAGTTTCGCGGTGTAGGAGCTGTCCGGGTCGGCTGTTTTGCGTGAGGCGAGCAACTCTTCCAACTGATAGAGGAATGCCCAGTCGGTTTCTGCCGGATGGAAGCAGCTGTTATTGCCTTTGTGGCAGGTCGGGCCGACGGGATTTGCCAGAACCAGCAGGGTGTCGTTGTCGCAATCCGGGGTGATGCTGACAACATTCAGATAGTTTTCTGATGTCTCCCCTTTGGTCCACAGACGTTCTTTCGTGCGGGAATAAAAAGTCACTTTGCCGGAAGACTGTGTAACGCTCAGCGCTTCCTGATTCATATAACCAAGCATCAGCACTTCACCCGACACGGCATGCTGGATGATAGCCGGCATCAGGTTATCCACTTTTTCCCAGTCGAGCTGGCTGATTTGTTCTCCGGTCAGCAGACCGGTATTTACATCCTGATTACTCACAAGCGGATCTCCACGCCATTTTCGGCCAAGAAGCTTTTCAGCTCGCCAATATTAATGATTTGTTTGTGGAACACTGAGGCTGCCAGTGCGCCATCGACGCGTGCTTCTGTAAAGGCATCGAGGAAGTGCGGCATGGTGCCCGCGCCACCGGAGGCGATCAGCGGAACGTGACACACTTCGCGGATCATCTTCAACTGCTCCAGATCGTAGCCGTTACGCACGCCGTCCTGATTCATCATGTTCAGCACAATTTCACCCGCACCACGCTCCTGAACTTCCTTCACCCAGTCGATGGTTTGCCAGGTAGTGATTTTGGTGCGCGCTTCATCACCGGTGAACTGATGAACCTGATAGGTTCCGGTCGCTGCGTCGTGCCAGGTATCGATGCCCACCACGATGCACTGTACACCATAACGGTCGGCGAGACGGCTGATCAACGTCGGGTCGGCCAGGGCAGGGGAGTTGATGGAGATTTTGTCCGCTCCGAACTGCAAAATACGTCCTGCATCTTCGAGGCTTTTAATGCCGCCAGCCACGCAGAATGGAATATCGATCACTTCTGCCACGCGTGACACCCAGCTTTTATCCACGACGCGCCCGTCACTGGATGCGGTGATGTCGTAGAACACCAGCTCGTCCGCGCCTTCCTGCGCATAACGCTGCGCCAGCGGCACGATATCGCCAATGATTTCGTGATTACGGAACTGCACGCCTTTCACTACCTGACCGTCTTTTACGTCAAGGCAGGGGATTATCCGTTTTGCCAGCATGAGATTGCCTCCGTCACATTAAATTTACCGTCGAGCAATGCGCGCCCGACAATCACGCCTTCAACGCCGCTGTCACGTAAGGCTGCAATATCATCCAGCGAGCCGATGCCGCCGGAGGCCTGAAATGCAACCTGCGGATAGCGTGCAGTCACTTCGCGATAAAGCTCGACGTTGGAACCGGCCAGTGTACCGTCGCGGGAGATATCCGTGCACAGCACATGTTTCAGCCCAAAGGGCAAATACTGTTCGACGATGTGCTCCAGGGTAGCGTTTGAGTTTTCCTGCCAGCCGCTGATGGCGACGTTTTTGGTGCCGTTGCTGTCGATGCGAACATCCAGCGCCAGCACCAGCGCATCAGCGCCGAAACGGCTGAACCAGCCCTGAACGGTGGCCGGATCTTTGACCGCCGTTGAGCCGACGACCACGCGTGTGGCACCGGCATTCAGCAACGCTTCGACATCCTGCTCATTGCGGATGCCGCCGCCGACCTGCACCGGCACGGAGACACCAGCCAGTAATGTCGTCAGTAGCGGGATCTGTCGTGCCGACGGGTCTTTTGCGCCGGTTAAATCGACAAGGTGTAAAACCTGCGCACCCTGCTGCTGATAATCCTGCAATCGCGGCAGCGGATCGTTGCCGTAGTCACGTTGCTGACCGTAATCGCCCTGATGCAAACGCACCACACTGCCTTCGATCAAATCCAAAGCGGGAATAATCATGCTGTTTACATCTCCAGAAAGTTTTTCAGCAACTTCGCGCCCGCGGCACCGGAACGCTCGGGATGAAACTGCACGCCGAAGAAGTTGTCTTTTTGTACGGCGGCGCTGAAGGGCTCGCCGTAAAGTGTCTGAGCGACTGTGTTTTCGCATACCGGCATGGCAAATCCGTGGACGAAATAGAAGTAAGCATTTTCATCAATGCCGCGGAATAAATGGCTGTCGGCGTTGGCGATAACCTGGTTCCAGCCCATGTGCGGAAGAGGCAGCCCGAGATCTGGCATGCGCTGCACCGGCGTTTCAATGATACCGAGAGTATCAATCCCGCCGTTTTCCTCACTCGAGGACGCCAGCAACTGCATACCCAGACAGATACCGAGAACAGGCTGGGTACAGGCTTTGATCAGTTCGATTAACGAACGTTCTTCCAGCTGTTGCATCGCGGCCTGCGCAGTCCCGACGCCGGGTAAAAAAAGCTTATCAGCCTGCAACACGATCTCGGCTTCCCGGCTCACCGTTGGCTCGTAGCCCAGCCGCTGAACCGCGTATTTCACCGAAGAGAGGTTGGCACAGCCGGTATCGAGGATAACGACATTCATCACAGCACTCCTTTGGAACTCGGCAGGGTGTTGCCATCAACGCGAATTGCCTGGCGCAGTGTGCGGCCAAAGGCTTTGAACAGGCTCTCGACGCGGTGATGATCGTTTTTACCTTTGGTACGCAGATGCAGAGTACAGGCCATAGCGTAGGACAGTGAGCGGAAGAAGTGCTCGACCATTTCGGTGCTCAGGTCGCCGACGCGCTGATAGTTAAACTCGGCTTTGTATTCGAGGTGCGGACGCCCGGAGATATCCAGCGCGCAGCGTGCCAGACATTCATCCATTGGCAGCACGAATCCGAAACGTCCAATGCCGCGCTTGTCGCCGAGGGCTTTATTCAGGGCCTCGCCCAGCGCCAGAGCGGTGTCTTCCACGGTGTGGTGATCGTCGATATACAAATCGCCTTTCACTTCGATGTTCATACGGAAACCGCCGTGCGTGGCGATCTGATCCAACATGTGATCAAAAAAGCCCACGCCGGTGCGGATTTTGCTTTCGCCTTCGCGATCCAGCCAGACATCCACATCAATCGCCGTTTCTCGGGTCACGCGGTTCACCCTGGCGTGGCGGTCGCGTTTGGTGAGCTGATCGGCGATGGCCGCCCAGTTCAGGGTGTCGCGCTGATAACGCAGACCGGCGATGCCCATATTGGCTGCCAGCTGAATATCGGTGTCACGATCGCCGATCACATAACTGTTGGCCGTATCGAGCAGCCCGCTTTCAAGGTAGCCCTGCACCAGTTTGGTTTTAGGTTTACGGCAATCGCAGTGATCGGCCGGAAGGTGAGGGCAAATCAGCACCTCATCAAAAACGATGCCCTGAGAGGTCAGGATTTGCATCATCAGGTCATGCGGTGGATCGAAGGTTTCCTGCGGGAAACTGTCGGTACCCAGCCCGTCCTGATTGGTGATCATCACCAGTTTAAATCCCGCGGTTTGCAGTGCCAGCAGGGCAGGGATCACACCCGGTTCCAGTGCCAGTTTGTCCAGACGATCGACCTGGAAATCTTCTGGCGGCTCTGAAATCAGGGTACCGTCACGGTCGATGAAGAGCGTTTTTTGCAATAAAGGACTCTGGCTCACATGTGCTCCTTGCGGGGGCTGTTCTGTTGAATAAGAGGGGCATTGGCGCCCGGTAGCGGTTGCAAAGCATCAATGACGCGCTGCAGTTCCTGCCGTGTACCGATAGTGATACGTAAGCAGCCGGAAAGCCCCGGTTGCTTGTTCTGGTCACGTAAGATAATGCCCTGATCCCAGAGGTTTTTAAATACTGCGCTTGATGCGGTAAAACGGGCAAGAACATAGTTCGTCTCACTGGTGAAGACCTGTTCAACGCAATCGCATTTTCTCAGCTCTGCCAGCAACCATTCGCGATTTTGGGTCACTTCGGTCACGCGCTGACGCATAATCGCCAGCCCTTCCGGGCTCAGCGCCTGTGCCGCGATATCTGCCACCGGCGTAGATAAAGGATAAGGCGCGATCACTTTCATTAATAAGGCAATCAGTTCGCTGTTGGCAATCGTAAATCCGCAGCGCAGACCGGCAAGTGCAAAGGCTTTGGAAAGCGTGCGCAAAACCGCGAGGTGCGGATATTCCTGCAACCAGCCAGTGACTGTCGCCTGCGGGCAAAACTCAATATAGGCTTCATCAATTGCCACAATGGCGCGGCCACGGGTCATGTCTAATACCGCGCGAAGTTCATCCGGGCGGATAACATTGCCGGTCGGGTTATTCGGGCTACAGATATACACCAGCTTTACGCCGTCAAGAGCAGCTTCAATTGCCGGAAGATCCAAAGACCAGTCCGCTTTTGCCGCAACGGTACGGCCTTCCACGCCAATCGTCTCCGCGCTGACGCTGTACATGCCGTAAGTTGGCGGACAATAAAGGATGGCATCTTTGCCCGGCTCACAGAATGCGCGGATCAAAAGCTCGATGCCTTCGTCAGCGCCCCGGCTGACCAGCACCTGTTCCGGATCAACACCGGCGTAAGCCGCATAGCGGTTGATCACCAGCGCAGGCTGACACTCCGGATACCGGTTGAAGGTCTGCGCGGTGAGTTCGAACTGCGGTGCAATGGCGTATTCGTTGGCGTTAAGCCAGACATCGCCGTTACCGCCGAGACGTCGGGCGGACTGATAAGGTGTCAGTTCGCGCACGTTCTGGCGTGCCAGAGACTGAATGCTCAGCGTGTTTTCATCGCTCATAATCCTTTCTCCTTCAGGGCATTGACCCGCAGTGTCACAGCATTTTTATGTGCAGTCAGTTGCTCCGCCTGCGCCAGGGTTTCGATGGTGGTCGCCAGACCGAGTAAACCTTCCGGCGTTAACTGCTGAACGGTCATCCGTTTCTGGAAATCCGCCAGACCGAGGCTGGAACAGGTGGCGGTGTATCCGTAAGTTGGCAAAACGTGGTTGGTGCCGGAAGCGTAATCGCCCGCGGATTCCGGTGACCAGTCGCCGAGGAACACCGAACCTGCACTGGTGATGCTGTCAACCAGCTGTTCCGGTTCACGGGTTTGCAGAATCAAGTGTTCCGGGCCGTAGGCGTTGCTGATTTCAATACACTGCGCGATGTCTTTCGCGACAATCAGACGGCTGCTGGCCAGTGCCTGACGGGCAATCTCGCTGCGGGACAGCGTTTGCAGCTGGCGCTCAACAGCTTCACCAACGGCCTGCGCCATCTTCACGTCCGGCGTCAGCAAAATGACCTGTGAATCCGGGCCGTGTTCTGCCTGAGAAAGTAAATCAGAGGCGACAAAGTCAGGTGTTGCACCGCTGTCGGCAATCACCAGCACTTCGGAAGGCCCGGCTGGCATATCAATTGCTGCGCCGTCCAGACTCTGGCTGACCTGCCGTTTGGCTTCGGTCACATAGGCATTGCCCGGCCCGAAGATTTTCGCCACGCGCGGCACGCTTTCGGTGCCAAATGCCAGGGCGGCAATCGCCTGCGCGCCGCCGAGCTGATACACCTCTTCCACGCCGCAGAGCTTCGCGGCATACAGAATTTCGTCAGCCACAGGTGGCGGCGAGCACAACACCACTTTCTGGCATCCGGCAATCCGCGCGGGCGTCGCTAACATCAATACCGTGGATACCAGCGGCGCAGATCCGCCCGGAATGTACAAACCTACAGACTGGATCGGGCGGGTCAGTTGCTGGCAACGCACGCCGGGCTGAGTTTCGATGTCCACAATGGACAGTTTTTGCGCCTGGTGGAACGTATCGATATTGCGAACGGCGTGCGCCATTGCCTGTTTAACGTCATCGCCTAAACGCGCGGATGCTGCCTCGATTTGTGCCGCAGTGACGCGCAGCCCTTGCACTTCAGTTTTATCAAAGCGGGCGCAAAACTCGCGCAACGCACTGTCGCCTTCACTGCGCACGCGGCGCAGGATTTCGCTGACAGATTCGGTAATACGGTCGGATGCCGAAATCGCCGGACGGGTCAGTAAATCGCGACGCTGTTGTTCGTCGCATTGCTGCCAGTCAATCGGGGTAGTGAACGCGTTAGGCTGCATGGCATTACTCCATCATTTTTTCGATTGGCAGAACCAGAATTGAGCTGGCGCCCAGCGCTTTCAGTTTTTCCATGGTTTCCCAGAACAGCGTTTCGCTGCTGACCATGTGCATCGCTACACGTTGCTGATCGCCGGCCAGCGGCAGAATGGTCGGGCGTTCAGCGCCTGGCAGCAGGGCAACGATTTCGTCCAGACGCTCACTTGGCGCGTGCAGCATAATGTACTTGGATTCACGGGCCTGAATGACGCCCTGAATACGGGTCATCATTTTGTCGATGAGTTGCTGTTTGGCTTCCGGCATTTCGCCGTCGCGCTGGATCAGACAGGCTTTAGAGCGGTAAATCACTTCCACTTCGCGCAGGCCGTTGGCTTCAAGCGTGGCGCCGGTGGAAACCAGATCGCAAATTGCATCAGAAAGACCGGCGCGTGGCGCGACTTCAACAGAACCGTTCAGGAGACAGGATTTGAAATCGACGCCCTGTTTGTCGAGATATTGCTTGAGCAGGTGCGGATATGAGGTGGCGATGCGGGAGTTTTGCAGGCTTTGCGGGCCGGTGTATTCTGCGTCAAGCGGGGTCGCGAGCGACAGACGGCAACCGCCGAAGTCCAGGCGACGCAGCGTGAAATAACGCGGATCTTCGCCCTGAGCGCGGCGTGCCAGCAACTCTTCTTCCAGCACGTTCTCACCGATGATGCCCAGATCAACCACACCGTCCATTACCAGCCCCGGAATGTCGTCATCACGGACACGCAGAATGTCGATCGGCATGTTTTCTGCGAAGGCGATCAGGCGTTGTTCCTGCAGATTGATTTTAATCCCGCAGCGTGCCAGCAATTCGCGTGACTCATCGCTCAGGCGACCCGATTTCTGCATTGCTATCCGTAAACGTGTTTTATCCAGCATGATGACCTCAATTTCTTTGTTTTCAGTTTTAATGTTTTGGTAAATGTTGTGTGCAGAGTTTTGTACAAATGCTTTTACTTCAATTCGTTAGGCCAAAAAAAAAGCCCCCGGAAGTGTTCTTCCGGGGGCTTTCTCTGCGTTCTGCTCCACTGGAAGATCTAGACAGTCTTCCAGCACCAATCGCCTGCAAGACTAGTCAGGGTGATGGTGATGATGGTGGTTAATCAGAACGTTTGTCATGTCAGTCTCTCTGAGTGTTCATTCGGTGCGGCGTTATTCATAACGAAGTCTGCGCCACACAAATCAAATTCTGTTGCCAATAAAACTAAACTATCGGGCGGCAAGTGCGCAACCTTTTTTTCGGATGATGAGTTTTTCTTATCTTCATGGGCTGTTTCATCGAAAAAATGAATGATCTGTTCACAGTCTCCTGGAAAAGCTTACGCATCTATAAGGAGAGAAAGGCTAGTATAAAGAGAAGCGAGAACGCGAACGGCAGATGGCGCAGTGGTGACCATCGGCCACCGAGCAGAGGGAGTAACAGATGAAAAAGGTTTCTATTATTGGATTGGGCTGGCTGGGAATGCCTCTGGCGATGGCGCTGGCGGGCAGAGGCTACGACGTAGTGGGCAGCAAAACCACGCCTGACGGTGTAGATGCCGCCAGAATGGTCGGCATTGACTGCTATCCGTTGGTGTTCACCCCGGAGATGGAATGTGAAGCGGAAGATTTGGATAAACTGCTGAACGTTGATGCGCTGATCATCACCTTACCGGCACGCAGAACCGTCGAAGGCAGCGAGCTTTACTTCCAGGCCGTGCAGCAGCTGACAGACAGCGCGCTGGCACACAACGTAAAACGCATCATCTTCACCAGTTCCACGTCTGTTTACGGTGAAAGGGACGACATCGTGCGCGAAGGTTCCGCCCTTGAGCCGGTGACCTCCAGTGGAAAAGTGCTGAAAGAATTAGAAAGCTGGTTACACAGCCTGCCGCATACCTCGGTGGATGTGTTACGGCTGGCCGGTCTGGTGGGGGGCGATCGTCATCCGGGGCGCTTCATGGCAGGCAAAACGGACGTGAAAGGGGGGCAGAATGGCGTCAACCTGGTGCATCAGGATGACGTTGTCGCCGCCATCACCTTATTGCTCAGTCTGCCAAAGGGTGGGCACACCTATAATCTGTGCGCCCCTAAACATCCGGCAAAAGCCGAGTTTTACCCGGCGCTGGCCCGCCAGATGGGGCTTGAGGCGCCGACGTTTGCTGAAGAAACTTCAGCAACCAAAGGAAAAATCGTCGACGGTGAGCGCATCTGCAAGGAGCTGGGGTTCGAGTATCAGTATCCCGATCCACGGACGATGCCTTTTTAATCGATTATCCATCATTACCCTGAGGGTAATAATAATATGTGATGACCTGCCGGATTTTGCGGCAGGTTTTAATTTGTGAACCTTAACTCCCGCCTCCTCGTTTTTGCTTTTGAATGAAAGTCTCCCGCCTCCAAAACCCTGTTTTTTGTTAAAGCAGTGCTTTCTTTATTTATAAAACCCCGCGAATAACCCTTTATTTCACTGGCTAATTAAATCCCCATGCTCATGGAGTAATGAAAGATGTTCTTTATGCTCTGTTAGCAGGTTTACGAGGAGCAGGCTGCTGATTAGGTAATAATATTCCTAATCACTCTCTTTTTATTTGCGATTGTCCGGAATAAACCACTTTTTTAAGCCCAATCACTAAAGTTTTCGTGAAGAGTTGCCGATAGAGAAGCACGGGACATTGTCCTCTTTTCATCATATCTGCTTATCAATCTGGTCTGCTGACCGGATGACTTCCCGTCCCTGAACACATTCCCTTACACTCATTGTCTTTTTACTTTTCAAATCGTGTAGTTGTTCACGTTTTCAAAACCTTTTGAATCAAATTTAACCAAAATCCCGCAACACACTTCCTCTGCAAACCGCGTAATGACTGGGTTTTAACGCGATAGCACATTGATCACACTATCGGAAATTACCAGCACATTTCACTGCACAAGCTATGCTTAATCACTGAATGTTCTTATCATTTGGCTTTAGCTGGTCTTTGTACAAATTGATCTCAAAAAGGCGAAAAAAGGCAGTCTGGGGAAGGGTTTTTAGATGCTTTTTTACTTTTGCGTTAAAACTGCGCAAATTTTTACGATAAAGTGCGCTTTTTAGGATAAAATAAATTTCTAAAGTGTGATGTGTGTCACACTTTATTCAAAATTTGTGATCAGTTAGATTGTATGTATAAAGGGAACAGGGGTAGAGTTGCGTCGTAGTAAGATTATTCCTAATAATGTATGTAAAAGCGTTTCACTGAATGAGATGCCATCACAGCAACGGACCCTGCCAGTACAACAAAACTGATATGTTTGAAGATTACTTAGCATTGCAATTGTCACACTTAATTTAGTTTACATCAGGAACAAACTTGTATTGGCGGTGAAGTAAATACCGCGGGATAAATCCATTTGTCATCGTGAGATTTATTAAGCAGCCAATGAACTAATTGTTTTGATAGTGAAAAAATACTCCCTGACAGGCCGGGTAAAACTCTTGCTGCATGGAATATGTCTATCAATCAGCCACATTAAAAATGTGGCATCGGTAATGGGGTAGAACAGCATGTCCGAATTGCTTAAGCACATATATGATATCAACCTGTCATATTTACTTTTGGCACAGCGTTTGATTAATGACGAGAAGGCCTCCGCGATGTTCCGGCTGGGGATTGACGACGTGATGGCAGACGCCTTAGGCCAACTTACGTTGCCACAAATGGTTAAATTAGCTGAAACGAATCAGCTTCTTTGTCAGTTCCGCTTTGATGACAGTAAGACCATCGAACGCCTGACCCAGGAATCCCGTGTAGATGATTTGCAACAAATCCACACCGGTATCCTGCTGTCGAGCCACCTGCTTAAAGGTCTGGCGGCGAGAGACAGCGGCGCCATGAAGAAAAGGGCGTAGCCATGTCTATTAAGGGCGCAACATGCTAATCAAAGAGACGCCAGCCAAACCGGCAGAAAAAAGTATTGTTCAGGAAGCCCGCGATATTCAGCTCGCCATGGAGCTGATTTCTTTGGGCGCAAGATTGCAGATGCTGGAAAGCGAGACGCAGTTAAGCCGTGGCCGTCTGATTAAACTGTACAAAGAATTACGTGGCAGCCCGCCACCGAAAGGCATGCTGCCATTCTCGACAGACTGGTTCATGACCTGGGAACAAAACATTCACTCTTCGATGTTTTACAACGCGTACTCTTTTCTGATGAAGAGCGGGCATTGTAATGGTGTCGAAGCGGTGATCAGCGCCTATCGTTTGTATCTTGAGCAGTGTCCTGAACAGCCGGGAGAAGCGCCGATTTTAGCGTTGACCCGCGCCTGGACGCTGGTCCGGTTCGTGGACAGCGGTATGTTGCAGCTTTCTGCCTGTAACTGCTGTGACGGATCATTTATTACCCATGCACACCAGCCCCGTCACGGGTTTGTTTGCAGTCTCTGCCAACCCCCATCCCGCGCAGTAAAAAAACGTAAACTTTCCCCGCAGGTTGCCGATATAACATCTCAAGAGCTGGACGAAAAGGTCAAGCGCGCAGTCTGAGATGTCAGGGTCGCAGTAAGAATGCCTGGGCGGTGGTAACACCGCTCCCTATTTTCCCCCTCATCTCTCAGCCTTTGTCTGGCACTTTTTTTATGCAAATCATCCGGGTTGCATAGAAAACGGCAGGCTCATGGCGGTGCGCTTTTCCTCGCCCTAAAACCACATCGAATTAAGGATTCATCGTGCTAGTGATAATAGGTTACATCGTGGTGCTGGGCTCAGTGTTTGGCGGTTTCATGCTCGTCGGCGGGGAACTGGGCGCGTTATATCAACCAGCAGAATTGCTGATCATCGGCGGTGCCGGTATCGGTGCCTTCTTTGTCGGTAACAACGGTAAAGCGATTAAATCCACCTTGCGCGCGCTGCCGCAGCTGTTCCGCGCGTCTAAATACAACAAAGCGTTGTATATGGATTTGATGGCCTTGCTTTACCGCTTGTTAGCCAAGTCGCGCCAACAGGGGATGCTGTCGCTGGAAAATGACATCGACAATCCCGCTGAAAGCGACATTTTTGCTAATTATCCGCGCATCCTTGCCGATAAACATTTAGTGGAATATCTGACTGACTACTTACGTCTGATGGTCAGCGGCAACATGAACGCGTTTGAAATCGAAGCGCTGATGGATGAAGAGATCGAAACCTACGAACACGAAAGCGAAGTGCCGGCCAACAGCCTGGCGCTGGTCGGGGATTCACTTCCGGCATTCGGGATCGTTGCTGCGGTGATGGGGATTGTTCATACCCTCGCCGCCGCCGACCGTCCGGCCGCAGAGCTGGGGGCGCTGATTGCCCATGCGATGGTCGGTACCTTCCTCGGCATCTTGCTGGCGTACGGTTTTATTTCACCACTGGCCAGCGTGTTACGTCAGAAAAGTGCTGAAAACACCAAAATGATGCAGTGCATCAAAGTGACATTGCTGTCGAGCCTCAACGGTTATGCCCCGCAGATCGCTGTCGAGTTTGGCCGTAAGACGCTCTACACCTCAGAACGCCCTTCGTTTATCGAGCTGGAGGAGCACGTTCGTCAGGTTAAATCGCCTAACCAGCAACAAACTGAAGAAGAAAAAGTATGAAGCATCAGAGCCATCCCATCGTTGTTGTACGTAAGAAAAAGAGTAAGCACGGCGGCGGGCATCACGGCGGTTCATGGAAGATTGCTTACGCTGACTTTATGACAGCGATGATGGCCTTCTTCCTGGTGATGTGGCTGATTTCGATCTCCAGCCCTAAAGAATTGGTACAGATTGCCGAATACTTCCGTACGCCGCTGGCGGTGGCCATTACCGGCGGACCGCGCAGCAGCGATGCCACCAGTCCGATCCCTGGCGGCGGGGCAGACCCGACCATGCAGGACGGCGAAGTGCATAAGATGATCCAGTCACAGGGCGATGCCCGTGAACTGCGTGAAACCGGCGATCTGATGAAGTTGCAGGACAAACTGGAAGCGATGCTGGCATCGGATCCACGTTTAAAAGATTTGCGCCCGCATCTGATGATTAACCTGACCGAACAGGGTTTACGCATTCAGATTATCGACAGCAAGAATCGCCCGATGTTTCAGCTCGGCAGCGCCATCGTCGAGCCGTACATGCGCGATATTTTGCGGGCGATTGGTCCGGTGCTGGATGATTTCCCTAACAAGATAAGCCTGGCGGGCCATACCGATGATATGCCGTATGCCCAGGGTGAACGTGGCTACAGCAACTGGGAATTGTCCACCGACCGCGCCAATGCGTCGCGCCGTGAAATGATTGTCGGCGGCCTGAGCGAAGGAAAAGTTCTGCGGGTGATGGGCATGGGGTCAACCATGCAACTCAAAAATCATCCGGCAGGCGATGCGATCAACCGTCGCATCAGCATTTTGGTCCTCAACAGACATGCTGAGGAAGCCATTGAGCGGGAAAACAGCGAGGGCGAAGCGATTACGATCAGTGACGCGGGCGAGCTGCAAAGACAAGTACCTGGCCGCAGTACCGCACCTGCGCTGGCACCGAAAGTTCAGGCACCGCAAGCTTCCGTGGCACCGACCCAGAGCCCGGCACCGGCCGTTGCCGCACCAGAATTATCAGCACCAACAGTAGTAGAAGTCCCTGCAACCAGGATTGAGACGCAGGTGCCTGTGACCACATCGGCAGACGCTCAACCTGCGACGACAGCTCCGGCTGCTGCCGCAGGTCCGGCACCTGCGACCACATCAACAAGCCGCGATTCACAGCAGAGGTGATCACGTGAGCATGGATATAACTGATTTTTATCAGACGTTTTTTGATGAAGCCGACGAGCTGCTGGCGGACATGGAGCAACACCTGTTGTTGCTTGATCCGCAAGCGCCCGACGTTGAGCAGCTCAACGCGATTTTCCGCGCAGCGCACTCAATTAAAGGCGGAGCAGCGACCTTTGGCTTTACGGTTCTGCAGGAAACCACCCATTTACTGGAAAACCTGCTCGACGGTGCGCGACGCGCAGAAATGAGCCTGAGCACCGACATCATCAACCTGTTTTTGGAAACGAAAGACATTATGCAGGAGCAACTGGACGCCTATAAATCTTCCCGGGATCCCGATGCAGACAGTTTTGAATACATCTGTGCGGCCCTGAGACAACTGGCGCTCGACGCGCAGCAAGCGCGGGAGCCGGCAGCAGATCTCCACGTCGTCACTGACGAACCTGCACAAACGGCAGCCCCTGCGGCCTCCGCGGCGGGTAAAGGCGGGATGCGCGTTCGCCTGTCCGGTCTGAAGCCGCAGGAAGTGCCGGTGATGCTGGAAGAGCTGGGGAATCTGGGCGACATCGTCGATCCGGTACAGACCGAAGACAGCGTGGAAGCCACGCTTGTCACCACGGTCACCGAAGACGATATCATCGCGGTACTGTGTTTCGTGCTCGAACCCGAACAAATCAGCTTCACCCAGGCTTCTGTTCCGGCCACACCGGTTGCCGTTGCGGCATCGGTGGCGATAGCAGAACCGGCAGCAACCGCTGTTGTGGCGCGTCCCGCCCCGGTCCTGACGGCAGTACCCAGCAGCGAACCGCCGAAAGCCCGCGCGCCAAAAGCGCCGGAATCGACCAGCATCCGTGTGGCAGTCGAGAAAGTGGATCAGCTGATCAACCTGGTCGGCGAACTGGTGATCACCCAGTCGATGTTGGCGCAGCGTTCCGATCTGCTGGATCCGGTGGCGCACAGCGACCTGCTCAACAGCATGGGGCAGCTTGAGCGTAACGCCCGTGATTTGCAGGAATCGGTGATGTCGATTCGTATGATGCCGATGGAATACGTTTTCAGCCGCTTCCCGCGTCTGGTGCGTGATCTGGCGAGCAAACTGAATAAGCAAATCGAACTGACCCTCCTCGGCAGCTCTACCGAACTGGATAAGAGCCTGATCGAACGCATTATCGATCCGCTGACGCACCTGGTGCGCAACAGTCTCGATCACGGTGTCGAAACGCCGGAAACGCGTATTGCCAACGGCAAACCGCCAACCGGCAACCTGACGCTGTCTGCGGAGCATCAGGGCGGCAACATCTGCATCGAAGTGGTGGATGACGGTGCCGGTCTGAACCGCGAACGTATTCTGGCGAAAGCCCTGTCGCAAGGCATGAACGTCAGCGAAAGCATGAGTGACGAAGATGTCGGCATGCTGATCTTCGCACCGGGCTTCTCGACGGCGGAAAAAGTCACCGACGTCTCAGGCCGTGGCGTCGGCATGGACGTGGTGAAGAGAAACATTCAGGAAATGGGCGGTCACGTCGAAATCCATTCCCAGCAAGGCAAAGGCACCACCATCCGTATCCTGCTGCCACTGACGCTGGCGATCCTCGACGGCATGTCGGTGAAAGTGGGTAAAGAAGTCTTCATTCTGCCACTGAATGCGGTGATGGAATCGCTGCAACCGCTGGCGGAAGATTTGCACCCGCTGGCCGGTGGCGAGCGCGTTCTGCAGGTGCGCGGAGAATATCTGCCGCTGGTTGAGCTCTACAACGTGTTTGACGTTGAAGGCGCGAAAACTGAAGCCACACAGGGCATTGTCGTGATCCTGCAAAGTGCAGGTCGCCGCTACGCCTTACTGGTTGATCAGTTGATCGGTCAGCACCAGGTGGTGGTGAAGAATCTGGAAAGCAACTATCGCAAAGTGCCGGGCATTTCCGCCGCCACTATTTTGGGTGACGGCAGCGTGGCGCTGATTGTTGATGTGTCTGCATTGCAGGCACTGAACCGTGACAAGCGTGCAACTGGCGCATCTGCCGCCTGATGTGATTAACAATAAAAGCATGCAAAACCGCCGGTGGCTGGCCCGTCAGGTGACGGCCACCGGGCGTAAAAACTCAGGCTGATTTAAGGTGAACAACATGGCAGGACTTGCAACTGTGGCAAAAATTGCGGGCGAAACGGTAGGACAGGAGTTCCTGATCTTTACCCTGGGCGACGAAGAATACGGCATCGATATCCTGAAAGTGCAGGAAATCCGCGGTTACGATCAGGTCACCCGTATTGCGAACACTCCGGCGTTCATTAAAGGTGTCACCAACCTGCGTGGCGTCATCGTACCCATTCTCGACCTGCGGGTGAAATTCGCGCAGGAAGACGTGATCTACAATGAAAACACCGTAGTGATCGTCCTCAACTTCGAAAACCGCGTGGTGGGTATTGTGGTTGACGGCGTATCCGACGTGCTGTCGTTAACGCAAGATCAGATCCGTCCCGCACCAGAATTTGCAGTGACTATGTCAACCGAATACCTGACCGGGTTAGGTTCTCTGGGTGACCGTATGTTGATTCTGGTGGATATTGAGAAGCTGCTGAGCAGTGAAGAGATGGCGTTAGTGGATAGCGTGACGAAAATTTGATTTTCGTTCATTAACGTCAAGGTCGTGGGCGCCGGCCCACACCGGGTTAAGGGGCGTAAACGCGCCCCTTAACAATCCTGCGTTTTTACCGCTTCGCGCAGTCGCAGGCACCAAAGTCATATCCTGCAACCGCAACATGTGGCGCAAAATCTTGCCGCTGCGCGGCTCCTTCCCCCGGCCCTGAAGCCTCTGGTCTTCAGACTGCTTCGTCAAGCAAGATTTTTGAGTACGCCAGTCCCGATTTAAAAATTAAATAATCCCACAGAAATGACCGGATGATCCAATATCCGCCGGGCAAGATTGCTGAATTCCATAGACAGTGTAAGATTAACGGATAATTAAAACTGGATGAAAAGAGAATTAATGAAATTATCGAGGGGATAGGGGGTTATTACAATAATCTCGTTGCATTGTTAAAAAGAGCCTACTGGTAATCAATGTGAATGACAGCAGGCTTTAATGAAAATTATCTTTAATAACTATTTCGCGCAATAAACGCGTGCTTCGCGAGGTGTATATATACCTAAGCTTACAACATGCAGGAATACATCCATACCTGATTCCTGAACTTCTGTACGAACAACTTTATTTGCGCCACCACAAATCTTCGCTGCATCTATGGTCTGTTCCTGCCCAATACCATTGACGAAGAAAGCTTGCTTGGTGACATGAGCAGGTTGTTCTGCAATATCATCTCTTAAGTTAAATGTCTGTTGAGCACACCCTGATAATACCGTTGCAGCGACAGCCGCAATAATTAATTTTTTCATAATAACTCATATTGATAATAAGGAAGTGAAATCACATCTTCTGACTTATCGGTTTTTTTACAAATCCGACCACTTACTATTATTAGTTATTAAAGCAGATGGTTTACCCGGCGTTGAACTATGTGAGGACTGAGATTTTTATATGTTGTATTAACGGAGCGTAAAGGTTATTAGCAGGTTGCATTTTTCAGATAAATGAGAATCAATAATATTCCGATCCCAAATTTATAATAACCGCGGTGCATTTATGCAGGTGATGATTGATGGCAGTCCGTTTGTAAAATCCCACCCGTTTTTGCCTCTCCTGCGAAGGATTGGGGTAGGGTATTAAGGGCTTCTCAGCGATACCTTCTTTTCCGTGCCTTCGCTAACCCATTGAAATTTTGTGTCACAAACACCCCTAAAAAAGAGGGTATTTCCCACCGAACAGCGTTAATCTTTTGCCGTTCAATACCCAACCCTCACAATTGAACAGTTCACTACCTCACAGGCAGCTCAAAAACCCCGGCACCGCCTGCCACGTTAGCCCGCCAAGCGCCTTTCGATGAAGGCTTTTCGCCACTTCGTCGGGGTGGTGTCGAGACGCTGGCGGAAGTGATGGCGCAGGGTTTCCGGTGATCCAAAACCGGCTTGTTCGGCGACGCGGTCAATGCTTAATGTGCCGTTTTCCAGCAGCGCGCAGGCTTTTTCCAGCCGGACGCTCAGCATCCATTCGCCGGGCGTCGTGCCCGTTGCATCGTGAAAACGCCGCAGAAAAGTCCGGCGGCTCATACCGGCTTGTGCGGCGAGCTGCTCAATCACCAGCGGCGTATTGAGATGACTGCGTAAATCGTCCAGCAGCGGGGCGAGATTTTTGGTCTGACGCCGTGGAACGGGTTGCTGAATCAGCTGCGCCTGATTGCCTTCACGCAGCGGCGGCGTCACCATGCGGCGCGCCGTGCGGTTGGCAACTTCAATACCGTAATCACGACGGATAAGATGCAGACACAAATCCACACCCGCCGCGCCGCCAGCAGACGTAATAATGCTGCCTTCATCCACGTAAATCATCCCGTGTTCGACCTGCACCTCAGGAAAGCGCTGCGCCAGAATTTCCGTACTGTTCCAGTGCGCGGTAGCGCGTTTGCCATCGAGCAGTCCGGCAGCGCCGAGCACAAAGCTGCCTGCGCAGATCGAGACAATGCGGGTGCCGTTGCGGTGCGCTTTTTGCAACGCGATGATGAGCGCCTCTGACGCCGGTTCGTGAACACTTCGCCAGCCGGGGATCACGATCGTACCTGCCTCCTCCAGCAGTTCCAGCCCGCCATCGACCACCAGCCGGACGCCGCCCTGCGCGCCGAAAGTGCCTTCTTCCACCGAAGCGACACACAGGTCATACAAAGGCTCACCAAACACATCGTCGGCCCGCCCGAAAGCTTCGACCGCAATACCGAACTCGAACGTGCACAGGCACTCATAGGCCAGCAACACCAGACGCCGGTTCAGGGGCGCGGGCGAGCGGGCAGGGAGCGGAAAAGGGGAAGTAATGCGCATGATGGGTTACCGGTGATTTTGGCATGATCTTGACGATACATGGCATCCGGATGGATTTCCAGCACGCCGCCAATCTTCCATGCTGGCACTCTCTTAACGTTTTGCAGGGACCAGATATGAAAAACATGTTGGCACTGATGGCGGTTTGTCTTGCCGCGCTGATGTCAGGGCTGGAAATCTCCAGCGTGCCGGTGATTTTGCCGGTGCTCGAAAAGGAGATGCACGCGAGCTTCAGGGAGTTGCAGTGGATCATGAATGCCTACACGCTGGCCTGCACCACGGTGCTGATGGCCACCGGTACACTGGCGGACAAATACGGGCGTAAGCGCGTTTTCATCCTCAGTATTTTCGCCTTCGGGGTGACGTCTCTGATGTGCGGGCTGGCGCCCACTGCGGCGTGGCTCATCGTCGGGCGGTTTTTACAAGGGCTGAGCGGCGGCGCGATGCTGACCTGCCTGATTGCGATACTGTCATCCCAGTTTCCACAAGGGAAAGCGCGCAGCCGCGCATTTGCCGCCTGGGGGATAACCTTCGGCTTCGGGCTGGGCTTCGGGCCGATCGTAGGCGGCATGTTAGTGGCGTGGCTGAGCTGGCAATGGGTATTTCTGGTACACGGGTTTATCGCATTACTGACGCTGATTCTGGCGCTGAAAAACGTGGTGGAATCCCGCGACGCGCAGGCTAAAAAACTGGATCTCGGCGGGCTTGTCACGTTATCGCTGACGGTGATGGGCGCGACGTATCTCATCACGCAGGGCGGCAGCCTGGGCTGGTACAGCGTCACCGCGCGCGCCGTGATGCTGATCACCGCGGTCAGCGCTGCCCTGTTCATCTGGATTGAAAAACGCCATTCGCATCCGATGTTCGATTTTTCAGTCTTCCGCGTGCGGGCATTTTCCGGTGCGCTGATGGGATCGGTGGGGATGAACTTCAGCTTCTGGCCGCTGATGATTTACCTGCCGGTGTACTACCAGGCCGGGCTGGGGTATGGCAGCGTTGCCACTGGCCTGGCACTGCTGGCTTACACGTTGCCCACGTTGCTGATGCCGCCGTTGGGTGAAAAGCTGACCACCCGTTTTGGCGCATCACGTCTGATCCCGCTGGGATTATTCACCATCGGCGCAGGTTTCATTCTGATGCAAATCGCCGTTGTGCATCACATGAGTTTGATGCCAGGTGCGCTGCTGGCAGGTATCGCTCTCGGGCTGACCAATACGCCGGTAACCAACACCACCACCGGTTCCGTTGCGGCAAACCGGGCGGGAATGGCGTCGGGTATTGATATCAGCGCACGGCTGATCACGCTTTCCGTCAACATTGCCCTGATGGGCAGCCTGCTGGTGGCGGGAATTGCCGCGAGCCTGAAAGGATCCATGCCAGCGGCAACAGATATCTCTTCACTGGCCGGGCGTATCGCAGGAGGTTCTGCCGTTGAAACTCTGCACCGCGGGCAGGTTGAACAGGCGCTGACGCAAGGGTTTGCAGGCATTCTGCTCTATGGCGCAGCCGGGGTCTGGGTGCTGGCAGTGGCAAGTTATTTGCTGTTTAACGTCAGGGGGCGGCGCAAAAGCGCATCCTGCGAGCCGTACTGACCCTAAACATCCGTGTTGCATTTCGTGCAGCACGTTTTTGCGTAACACCTTCCAGTTGCCTGAAAATTCATCATTTTATCTGAGCATCTTTTTGCGGATTATGGCGTGATAGCCCGGTGGGACGGGGCTTCACGCAAATATACGTGGGCAAAATGATAATTTGATTAAGTACGACACGTGGCGTACATTGAGGCAGCATGAGTTTCAAAGAGATCAAAGGGAAGGTGATCGCGTGTTTAAAGAATGGGCAAGTCAGGTTTGCGGTAAGACGTGAAATTCATCTCAAAAATCTTTTAAGCACGGGGGAGGTGACGTCACAGGAACTGGAGAGGGTGATCGGTCTGGCTACCGGGCAACACTACCAGAGTCGCCGCCACCATCTAGACAGCAGTCTTGATGTCCACATTATTACCCTCTGGTATGCCGGGGTTAACTGGTACATCAAATGGTATTTTGCAGAACCCAACAGTGTTTTCATCAGCGTTCATCATTAAGGGAAAATATGATTATTGTTAAAGTAGGGGATGAAGAAAGAGCCGCATGCGGAGTGTGTGAGGCTTTCAGGATGGTCAGCTATCAGTTGCGCGATGTGCCGTTTGATGACGGCAGCGGCATCGTGAAAAACATTATCGCGGGCGTCTGTAAGACCTGCGACAGCGTCGCGGTGATCCCTTATCAGTCGGTGCCTGCGATTAAAAAGCAACTGCAGTTGCAGCGCAAAGCTGTGGAAAGCCGTGTCCCGGCGCACATGATTGATTTGTTAAATCTTGCCAGTGCGGAATTAGGCGCAACCCCCGATTTCGTGCCGTTACTGCTGAAATATTACATTCATCAGCTGGCGTCCAACCCGGAAGCCGCAGTGCAGCTGGTCACCTTGCTGACGTCAGAACTGGCGAGCGGTCCGGCCAATAAACGCCTGTCCCTGAAAGGGCGTGAAATCGGCAATGACATCGATAAGTTAAAATCGCTGTCACACATCGACACCACCACTGAGTTATTAAAAGCCGTGGTGCTGATGATCCACCATGACCTGATGGTCAGCCCTGATGCGCATCGCATCGCTCTGTTAAAAAGTTTTGTCGCCACGGTGGCGTAATTTCCTCAGACCACCGAATCACACTCTGTGCCATGACGTCCTTTCTGATCTTATCGCTGGCGATGCCGGGCCTCTGAAGCTTGCCGGGGAGAGTGCCCTGCGTCAGCCAAAAAATCTGATCCCCTTCACATAAAGTTCCCCTCATTTCTGCCGATAACCCTTCCAGATAATTCTCATTTAAAAAGGAACAACATGTTTAACCGTATGAAAGTGGTCACGGGCATCGTGATCTTACTGATGGTCTTCGGTGCTTTACAGTTGGTATCCGGCGGCCTGTTCTTTAAATCCTTAAAGACGGACAAAGACAATTTCACCACCTCGCAGCAGATTCGTTTACAGCAGGCGGAATTCAACGCCAGCTGGATTTACCTTCTGCAAACCCGTAACACGCTCAACCGTGCCGGGATCCGTTTCATGCTCGATGCGAACCAGATGGGCAGCGGCGCGACGGTCAAAGAACTGATCGACACGGCGACTAAAGATCTGAAAATTGCTGACCAGCATTTTGCTAATTATCAAAAAATTCCTGCGGATGCCAGCCAGAACCCGGCGTTTGCTGAAGATGCTAAAAAACAATATCAGGTGCTTCACGACGCGCTCTCAGAACTTATCGAGCTGATCGGCCTTGGCCGTATCAACGATTTCTTCGAACAGCCGACACAGCAGTATCAGGACAATTTCGAAAAAGCGTTCGTGACCTATATCGATCAGAACGACCATTTGTATGACCAGGCGGTTCACGTCAGCGAAAGTTCCTTCACGCATGCGATGTGGATGCTGGGTACCGTACTGATTGTACTGGCGATTTTCATCATTCTGGCCTGGGTCGGCGTTCAGCGCATCCTGATCCATCCGCTGAAAAATATCGTCGTCACCATCCGTAAAATCGCCACCGGCGATCTGACGCACGAAATAGTGGTGAAAAGCCGTAATGAAATCGGCCAGCTTGCCGATAGTCTCAAGTACATGCAGGAAGAACTGATTCGTACTGTCTCCGGCGTGCGCCACGGTGCCGACGCGATTTACAGCGGCGCGAGCGAAATTTCTGCCGGTAACAGCGATCTCTCTTCGCGTACGGAAGAGCAGGCATCAGCACTGGAAGAAACCGCAGCCAGCATGGAGCAGTTGACCGCGACCGTGAAACAGAACGCCGAAAACGCCCGTCAGGCCAGCCAGCTGGCGCTGAGCGCATCGGAAACGGCGCTGAAGGGCGGCAAAGTGGTGGCCAACGTCGTCGATACCATGAACGACATCGCCAGCAGCTCGAAGAAAATCACTGACATTACCGGTGTGATCGACGGGATTGCCTTCCAGACCAACATTCTGGCACTGAACGCCGCGGTTGAAGCAGCGCGTGCCGGTGAGCAAGGGCGCGGTTTTGCGGTGGTGGCGGGAGAAGTTCGCAGCCTGGCACAGCGCAGCGCGCAGGCTGCCAAAGAGATTAAAGGGCTGATTGATGATTCTGTCAGCCGCATTAATACCGGCTCGGTACTGGCTGAAAGTGCCGGTGAAACCATGAACGACATGGTGAATGCGGTCACCCGCGTCACCGACATCATGGGCGAAATCACGTCGGCCTCTGACGAGCAGAGCCGCGGGATTGAGCAGGTCGCGCAGGCGATTACCGAAATGGATCGGGTGACGCAGCAGAACGCCTCACTGGTTGAAGAATCCGCGTCCGCCTCGGCGGCGCTGGAAGAGCAGGCGAGCCTGCTGACGCAATCTGTGGCGGTATTCACACTGAGTCAATCCGTCAATAACAGCGTGCGCCCGGTGACTTCGTCTTCGACGAGACTGCCTTTGTTGACTCCGAACCTGTCAGGTTCTCAGGCCGGTACAGGTGGAGCGGCACAGAGCAAGTTGTCTGAAAACTGGGAAACTTTTTAAGCCACGTACATCGCAATAATTATAAGAAATACTGTGCCGGTCAGGGCCGGCACATAAAGAGGTTATCCATGTTTAAGCACATCCGTGTGTCCACCTGCATGTTTTTACTGTTGTTAGTGTTTTTTGTGATGCAACTGGTCAACAGCGGTTTATCGCTGTACGCCGCCCACACGGATAAAACTAATTTCGAGCAGATTGCCAATACCACTGAGCAGCGGGATGCGCTCAACCAGACCTGGTCTTATCTGCTGCAAACCCGTAATACCCTGAACCGCGCGGCCACGCGTCTGGCGCTGAAACAGCCGCAGGAAAACATCACGCAGTTGATGGCAGATGCCAAAGCCAGCCTGAAAAATGCCGAAAATGCTTACGCAGCGTTTCTGGCGCTGCCCCGCAGAACCGAAAAAGCGGCTGAACTGACGGCGGTGAACAAGGCCAGCTACCAGCAGTTGCACGATATGTTGCAGTCACTGAACGACATGCTGTCCGCCGGTGATATGCAGGGCTTCCTTAACGGCCCGGCACAGAAATACCAGGATCAGTTCCAGAAAGACGTGGGGAATTACACCGCGTATGTCGGTGGCCGTTTTAACCAGGCTAAAGAGCAGACCGTGGCGTCTTACCAGAACGTGATGATCAACACCTCGGTGATTGTGGTTCTGCTGGTGCTGCTGACCGCCCTGGCGCTGGTGATCACCCGCCGTATTCTGTTCCAGCCGCTGACCGTCATGCGGGGTCATTTTGACCGCATCGGTGCGGGAGATATCTCGGCACCGATCACCGTCGAAGGCCGTTACGAAATTAAAGTGATGCTCGACAGCCTGCAACAGATGCAGCAGTCGCTGGCCAATACCGTGCGCACCGTGCGTCACGGCGCAGACACCATGTTCTCCGGCCTGAAAGGCATTGCTGCGGGAAACACCGATTTATCGGCGCGTACTGAACAGCAGGCTTCCGCTCTGGAAGAAACGGCTGCCAGCATGGAGCAGCTCACCGCGACGGTGAAACAGAACGCCGAGAACGCCCGTCAGGCGACACAGCTGGCGCGCGATGCTTCAAATACCGCAGAAAAAGGCGGCGCACTGACCGGCAACGTGGTGAAAACCATGAATGACATTGCAGGCAGCTCGAAGAAAATCAGTGCCATCACCAGCGTGATTGACGGCATTGCTTTCCAGACCAACATTCTGGCGCTGAACGCCGCTGTCGAAGCCGCCCGTGCGGGCGAGCAGGGGCGCGGGTTTGCCGTGGTGGCCGGCGAGGTGCGCAGTCTGGCACAACGCAGTGCGCAGGCCGCAAAAGAGATCAAAGCGCTGATCGACGAATCCGTCAGCCGCGTCAGTCAGGGTTCCGAACTGGTGGAATCTGCCGGCAACACCATGGATGACATCGTGCGTGCCGTGACCCGCGTCACCGACATCATGGGCGAAATCGCCTCGGCGTCGGATGAGCAAAGCCGTGGCATCGAGCAGGTATCGATTGCCGTGACGCAGATGGATCAGGTGACGCAGCAAAACGCCACGCTGGTTCAGCAGGCCGCGTCTTCCACCCATGCGCTGGAAGTGGAGTCTGAGAACCTGACCCGTGCTGTCTCTGTCTTCCGTCTCTCGACGTCAGAAAGCGGGCATGCACCGCGCAACACACCGGCGTCTGGTTTTGCGCCACGTTCGCTGACGCCACCCGCGTTACTCCCTGTGACCGCGCGTGCGGGATCGGCGGATAACTGGGAAACATTCTGACAGACCGGACGGCCATGAAGTGTCAACAAAGGTTTAGAAATACCACCTGTTCGTTACTGGAGCTGCACCATGAATCAACCAGGCTCGCCACTGAGTGCTGATAACACTTCGATCATGGCACAGATGATCCAGCGGTTACCGCTGTCAGATATCCATTTCCGCCGGATCAGTGAGCTGATTTATCAGCGCGCAGGTATCGTGCTGGCGGATCACAAACGGGAGATGGTCTACAACCGCCTGGTACGGCGGTTGCGGCTCCTCGGGCTGAACGATTTCGGCAGTTATCTGGCGATGCTGGAAAGTGATACCAGCAGCGCGGAATGGCAGGCGTTCATTAATGCGCTGACCACTAACCTGACGGCATTTTTCCGCGAAGCGCATCACTTCCCGATACTCGCGGAACATGCGCGTTCAAGGCCGAATAATTACAGCGTCTGGAGCACCGCCGCCTCAACGGGCGAAGAGCCGTACTCCATCGCCATGACCCTGAGCGAAGCGCTGGGGCCGCGTATGGCGAACTGCCGTATTCAGGCCAGCGACATCGATACTCAGGTGCTGGAAAAAGCCACGGCGGGCGTCTATCGCCAGGAAGAGTTGCGCACGCTCAGCCCGCAACAGTTGCAGAAGTTCTTCCTCAAGGGCACCGGCCCGCACAGTGGTCTGGTGCGTGCCCGTCCGGAACTGACGCAAATGGTGGCCTTCCAGCAACTGAATTTACTGGCAAACCAGTGGCAGCTTAACGGACCCTTTGATGCAATTTTCTGCCGTAATGTGATGATTTATTTCGATAAAGAAACGCAGGAGAAAATTTTACGCCGATTTGTTCCGTTACTTAAGCCGGGTGGCCTGATGTTTGCCGGCCACTCCGAAAACTTCAGCCAGATCAGCCGGGAATTTTATTTGCGCGGCCAGACCGTCTATGGCCTCGCCAAGGAGAGGTAATGAATAAAATCAGAGTATTGAGCGTCGATGACTCGGCGTTAATGCGTCAGCTGATGACTGAAATCATTAACAGCCATCCCGACATGGAAATGGTGGCGACCGCGCCCGATCCGCTGGTCGCACGGGATCTGATCAAGAAATTCAACCCGGACGTGCTGACGCTGGATGTGGAAATGCCGCGCATGGACGGGCTGGATTTTCTGGAAAAACTGATGCGTCTGCGCCCGATGCCGGTGGTGATGGTGTCATCGCTCACCGGTAAAGGCTCGGAAATCACTCTGCGCGCGCTGGAACTGGGGGCGATTGATTTCGTCACCAAACCGCAGCTTGGGATCCGCGAAGGCATGCTGGCTTACAGCGAAATGATTGCTGACAAGATCCGCACCGCGTCAAAAGCGCGCCTGAACAAAAGCGTAAATCTGGAACAGCCGCGCATTCTCAGCCATACGCCGCTGCTCAGCAGTGAAAAGCTGATCGCCATTGGCTCTTCCACCGGCGGAACCGAAGCGATCCGCCACGTTCTGCAACCGCTGCCACCGACCTGTCCGGCGCTGATGATCACGCAGCACATGCCGCCGGGCTTCACGCGCTCTTTTGCCGAACGTCTGAACAAACTGTGCCAGATCACCGTAAAAGAGGCTGAAGACGGCGAGCGCGTTTTACCGGGGCATGCGTACATTGCGCCGGGCGACAGACACATGGAACTGGCACGCAGCGGGGCCAACTATCAGGTTAAGTTGAACGACGGCCCGGCGGTGAACCGCCATCGTCCGTCGGTTGACGTGTTATTTCGTTCGGTGGCGCAGTTCGCCGGACGCAATGCCGTTGGGGTGATCCTGACGGGAATGGGCAATGACGGCGCCGCCGGCATGCTGGAGATGCACCGCGCAGGGGCGTATACCCTGGCACAAAACGAAGCCAGTTGTGTGGTTTTCGGTATGCCTCGTGAGGCTATCGCCACCGGTGGCGTCAATGAAGTGGTGGATCTCAGCCAAATCAGCCAGCGCATGCTGGCACAAATATCAGCCGGTCAGGCATTACGTATTTAATTTTTCAGCCTTGCGCTGGGTAGCAAACCTTAGGAGTAGATAAAACATGGCCGATCCAAATCTGAGATTCCTGGTAGTAGACGATTTCTCTACCATGCGTCGTATTGTTCGCAACCTGCTGAAAGAGCTGGGCTTCCAGAACGTGGAAGAAGCGGAAGATGGCGTTGATGCGCTGAACAAACTGCGCGCCGGGGGTTTTGACTTCGTGGTATCTGACTGGAACATGCCAAACATGGACGGTCTGGATTTACTCAAAACCATCCGCGCGGATGCCGCACTGGCAAAACTGCCGGTACTGATGGTCACCGCCGAAGCGAAAAAAGAGAACATTGTGGCCGCCGCGCAAGCCGGTGCCAGTGGTTACGTCGTCAAGCCATTTACCGCCGCCACGCTGGAAGAAAAGCTGGGCAAAATCTTCGAAAAACTGGGCATGTAGGAGCAGTTATGGCAGAGATACCAATGCCTGCAAATGATGCAGCAACCGCGGGCGATATTATCGCCCGCATTGGGCAACTGACCCGTATGTTACGCGACAGTATGCGTGAACTTGGCCTGGATCAGGCCATTGCTCAGGCCGCGGAAGCGATCCCTGACGCGCGTGACCGTCTCGACTACGTCGTCACCATGACGGCGCAGGCCGCAGAACGCGCCCTGAACTGCGTGGAAGCGGCGCAGCCTCGTCAGAACAAACTGGAATCCGGTGCCAAAAAGCTCGACAAGCGCTGGGAGGAATGGTTTGAGAATCCAATCGAACTGTCTGACGCCCGCGAACTGGTTTCTGATACCCGCGGCTACCTGAAAGAAGTGCCTGAGCACACCGGTTTCACCAACGCACAGTTGATGGAAATCATGATGGCGCAGGATTTCCAGGATCTGACCGGTCAGGTGATCAAACGCATGATGACCGTGGTGCAGGAAATTGAAAATCAGCTGCTGATGGTGCTGATGGAAAACATTCCTGAGCAACAGGTCAGAGCGAAACGTGAAAACGACAGCCTGCTCAACGGCCCGCAGCTCGATACCAACGGTGTCGGCGTGGTGGCCTCGCAGGAACAGGTCGATGACCTGCTGGATTCATTAGGTTTCTGATGCGTCTGCCTGCCTCAAAAGAACATCTCTTTGTGCTATGCAAAGAGGTGTTTCTCTTATCCAAAATTTTTAATTATTTTCCCCCTCTGCCGCCATCTGTGGAATAACCCGCATTTATCCCCCTTGTTCCATCCATAAGACTTAGCCGCTTTTGTCATGCTATGCGTGAAATTGTGCCCGTTGCCTGTTGAGCGGCGGGTAAATGCTGACAGGAACCGCCGGTGGCTGAAGAAAGCGATCTCGAAAAAAGTGAGGCCCCCACAGCCCACAGGCTGGAAAAAGCCCGTGAAGAAGGGCAGATCCCGCGCTCGCGTGAACTGACCTCGATGCTGATGCTCGGCGGCGGATTAACGCTGTTGTGGATGTCCGGCGAATCCATGGCGCGCCAGCTTGGCGTGATGATCGCCCAGGGGCTGAATTTCGATCACAACATCATCGGCAACGACCGGGAGATGTTGCAGCAAATGGCGTCACTGCTCGGTCGAGCGGTGATGGCGTTGTTGCCGGTGATTGGCGGGCTGATCCTGATCGCGCTCGCCGCGCCCTTGTTGCTGGGCGGCCTGCTGTTCAGTGCCAAATCCTTTGAATTTAAGTTCAGCCGTATGGATCCGATTGCCGGATTCAAGCGGCTGTTTTCCGGTCAGGTGCTGGCGGAACTGCTGAAAGCGATATTGAAAGCGTCGCTGGTAGGCAGCGTCGCCGGTTTATACCTGTGGCATAAGTGGCCGGAAATGCTGCGCCTGATCGCCCAGCCGACCATTCCCGCGCTCGGTGAAGCGCTGAGCATGGTGGCATTTTGCGGGCTGATGGTGGTCTTCGGGCTGACGCCGATGGTGGCGTTCGACGTGTTCTGGCAAATCTGGAGCAACCTGAAGAAACTGCGCATGAGCAAGCAGGACATCCGCGACGAACATAAAAGTCAGGAAGGTGACCCGCACGTTAAAGGGCGTATCCGCCAGCAGCAACGTGCGATGGCCCGCCGCCGGATGATGGCCGATGTGCCGAAGGCCGACGTGATTGTCACCAACCCGACGCACTACGCCGTGGCGTTGCAGTACAGCGAAGACAAAATGAGTGCGCCAAAAGTTCTGGCGAAAGGTGCGGGCAACGTGGCGCTGCGCATCAAAGAACTGGGTGCCGAACACAAAATTCCGATGCTGGAAGCGCCGCCTCTGGCACGTGCGCTTTACCGGCACAGTGATATTGGTCAGCAAATCCCGGCCGCGCTGTATGCCGCGGTCGCGGAAGTTCTGGCCTGGGTTTATCAGCTCAAACGCTGGAAGCGTGAAGGCGGACTGATCCCTAAAAAACCTCAACATTTACCGGTGCCTGACGCATTGGATTTTGCAGGAGAAAGTGATACCCATGGCTAATCTGGCCGCGATGCTGCGTTTACCCGCCAACTTTAAGTCCGGACAATGGCAGGTGCTGGCTGGCCCTATCCTGATTCTGATGATCCTGTCGATGATGGTGCTGCCGCTGCCGCCGTTCCTGCTCGACTTACTGTTTACCTTTAACATCGCGCTTTCCATCATGGTGCTGCTGGTGGCGATGTTCACCCAGCGCACGCTGGATTTTGCCGCGTTCCCGACCATTCTGCTGTTTTCCACCTTGCTGCGTTTATCGCTTAACGTGGCCTCGACCCGTGTGATCTTACTGGAAGGTCACACCGGCGGCGCGGCGGCAGGGCGGGTGATCGAAGCTTTCGGCCACTTCCTGGTGGGCGGTAACTTCGCCATCGGTATCGTGGTGTTCATCATTCTGGTGCTGATCAACTTTATGGTCATTACCAAAGGTGCCGGGCGTATCGCCGAAGTCGGCGCGCGTTTCGTGCTCGACGGCATGCCCGGCAAACAGATGGCTATCGACGCCGATCTCAATGCCGGTCTGATTGGTGAAGATGAAGCCAAACAGCGCCGCAGCGACGTCACGCAGGAAGCGGACTTCTACGGTTCTATGGACGGTGCGAGTAAATTCGTGCGCGGTGACGCCGTTGCCGGTCTGATGATCATGATCATTAACGTGGTCGGCGGCCTGCTGGTCGGCGTACTGCAACATGACATGGATTTCGGCCACGCGGCGGAAAGCTACACCCTGCTGACCATCGGTGATGGCCTGGTGGCGCAGATCCCAGCGCTGGTGATCTCCACGGCGGCCGGTGTCATCGTGACCCGCGTCGGTACCAATCAGGACGTCGGCGAGCAGATGGTGACTCAGCTGTTCCGTAACCCGCGCGTTATGATGCTGAGTGCGGGCGTGCTGGGTTTACTCGGCATGGTGCCGGGCATGCCGAACCTGGTCTTCCTGCTGTTCACGACCGGCCTGTTAGCGCTGGCCTGGTGGATCCGTGGTCAGGAGCAAAAAGCCCCGGTGGTAAAAGAAGCCGCGCCGGTCGAAGGGGAAAACAAACAGCTGGTGGAAGCGAGCTGGCAGGACGTTCAGCTGGAAGATCCGCTGGGCATGGAAGTCGGTTACCGTCTGATCCCGATGGTGGACTTCGCGCAAAATGGCGAACTGCTCGGGCGTATTCGCAGTATTCGTAAGAAATTCGCGCAGGAAATGGGCTATCTGCCGCCGGTTGTTCACATCCGCGATAACCTCGAATTGCCGCCTGCGGGCTACCGGATTTTAATGAAAGGCGTCGAAATTGGCACCGGCACCGCGCATCCTGGCCGCTGGATGGCAATCAATCCGGGCAGTGCCATTGGCGAATTGCCGGGTGAAGCGACCGTGGATCCGGCCTTCGGGCTCTCGGCGGTGTGGATTGAACCGGCGATGCGTGAACAGGCGCAGATTCAGGGCTTTACGGTGGTGGAAGCCAGCACCGTGGTCGCCACGCACCTCAATCACCTGATCAGTCTGCATGCCAGAGAGCTGTTTGGTCGCCAGGAAACGCAGGAACTGATGGACAGGGTCAGCAAAGAAATGCCGAAGCTGACCGAAGACTTTATTCCGGGCGTCATCTCGCTGACCAACATGCACAAAGTGCTGCAAAACCTGCTGTCCGAGCGCGTCTCGATCCGCGATATGCGCACCATTATTGAAACCCTGGCGGAATACGCACCGACCCAGCCTGATCCGAACGAGCTCACTTCGGTGGTGCGCGTGGCGCTGGGCAGGGCGATCACCCAGCAATGGTTCCCTGGCACCGGTGAAGTGCAGGTTATCGGGCTGGATACCGCGCTGGAGCGTCTGCTGTTGCAGGCCTTGCAGAGCGGCGGCGGGCTGGAACCGGGTCTGGCTGACCGTCTGCTGACGCAGTCTGAAGCGGCGTTACAGCGTCAGGATATGCTCGGTGCGCCGCCGGTTCTGCTGGTGAACCACGCGCTGCGTCCGTTGCTTTCGCGCTTCCTGCGCCGTTCCCTGCCGCAGATTGTGGTGATGTCGAATCTGGAAATGAGCGACAGCCGCCAGATCCGCATGACCGCGACTATCGGCGGTGAATAAGAACATGAACAAACTGTTGCGCGTGGCGATGGGGTCTCTGATGCTGATCAGCGCGCCGGTGCTGGCGGCGTCCGGCTCCTGGTCGGACACCCAGCGCGGCGTGACGTTGCAAAACCGGGGCGTGATGGCCTCGTCTGCGCCGCTCGCGGCACCGCAGAGTTCCCCTTTGCGGCAGCGGGCGTCGGCGACCATCACCACGGTCAGCTGGAATTACCGGCTGACGGGGCCGCGTCCGGCGGGGCTTCAGGTGTCGTTATGCAATACGACCAACCGCTGCGTGGCGCTCGATGCAGACAGCGGTCAGACCCGATCTTTTTACGGTCAGGCGGCCATCTCGCCCATGAGACTGGTGTATTTTGTACCCGGTAAAGGGGCGATGAATCCGCCGTTACGCGTGCTCAGTAATCAGGTTATTGTGAATTATCAGTAGGTTTATCCATCAGCCCCTGCGCTGTTTCTCCTTTCCCCATGGCCCGCAAAAAACGCTGCTGGGCCACCAGAATATCTTTCAGTGAAACACAGTGGTACGTCACGCCGTGACGCTGCGTCACCTGCGCAATGATCGCCGACAGCGCCGGATAATGGCGGTGGTTCCAGGCGGGAAAAATGTGGTGCGTCAGATGGCGGTTCAGCTCACCCAGCCAATAAGAGAGCCAGCGCGGATAAGGCACCCAGTCGATGGTGGTGGCAAACACGTGGCGATAACGGCCATGCTTAAAACGCCCGTCTTCCGGCACCTGATAAAACGTGCCCATCGCCCAGTGCGACCCCAATATCAGCACCACAAAAATCAGCGAAGAGAGCATCTGCCCGCCTAAATAGCACCACAGCAGAATGTCGCCGCCCATGCCCTGCTGATGTAAAACCCAGTACGGCAGCGCCAGCGCCAGCAGCAGATGCAACATTTTTGCGGTGAGGAACACGGCCCAGCCGCGGAGGCCCTGATGGCGCATTTTAGGCTGCACGCGGGTTTTGCCCGCGCGGTCGATCCAGTCGAAAAACCAGATGATGCAGGGGAAGGTCAGTGCCGCGACAAACGGCCAGTAATAATGCTGCATCTGCATAAAGACTTTGATGCGCTGGAACGGGGTCTGACGCAGCACGCCGTTTTCCTCAATATCCAGATCATAGCCCTGCACGTTCAGGTGGGCGTGGTGGCATTCCACATGTCGCACCCGCCAGCAATCGGCATCCAGCCCGAGCGGAATACAAATCACCAGGTTCAGCGCACGGTTCGCCCATGCCTGGCGGAAAAACGCATTGTGCGAGGCGTCGTGTACCGCATTGATCGCCAGTAACATTGCCGTAAAAATAAACGCGAAATAACCACAGGCAAATATAAGCCGGTTATCACTGAGCAGCGCCGTGGTGTAAAACAGCGCGCACAGGGCAAGCAGGCACAGTAATTTGGCGATCATCCGCCCGTCGGCAAAGCGATGATCCTGATGCTGCAACAGATACCGGTTCGCGGCTTTGGTCAGGTCGCGGTGAAGCGCCAGATCCTCACGCTGCTGATACCCTGGCGCCGTCATGGCTGGCTCCAGGGGTTGCCGCCTTCAGCCGTGCGCGGATCGTCACCGTTGCCCATTGCGCGCAAAAACGTCTGCTGTTCGCGCATCAGTTGCCGGTAACTCAGGCAGCGATACGGCAACCCGTGTTCTGCGGCCAGTCCGGCAATGATCTTCGCCAGTGCCGGGTAGTGACGGTGATGCCAGCCGGGAAAAAGATGGTGGGTCAGATGCAGATTGAGCATGCCAAACCATTTCTCCAGCCACAGCGGCGTCGGGTGCCAGTCGCAGGCGGTGGCAAAATTGTGTTTATACCAGCCCTGCGGCATTTTGCCCTGCGAGGGCGCATCATAGAATTCCGCCTGCGCCCAGTGGGTGCCGAGCAGCAGAAACACCACGAACGTCGATGCGATCATCTGGCTTATCAGGTAACTGGCTATCACCACGCCCGCGCTGATGTGGTGGGCATGCGCGATGAACAGCGGGATCACCAGCACCAGCAGTAAATGCAGCAGCTTAAAACCGGTGAAAATAGCCCAGCCGCGTTTGCCGGGCAGCGCGCCGGTCAGTTTCAGCGGTGTCTTGCCCAGTCTGTCTGACCAGTCAAAAATCCACGCAATATAGGGCAGGGACAGCGCGGCGATCAGCGGCCAGTAAAGATGCTGATAGCGCATGTGCGGGCGATGTTTCTGATACGGACTTTGGCGGAAGATGCCATTTTCCTGGGTGTCGAGATCGTAATGCTCAACGTTGGCATAGCGGTGATGAAACCCGACGTGGCGGATGCGCCAGTAATCAGGATCGACACCCAACGGCAGCGTCACCAGACGGCTGATGATCCGGTTGGCGCGCGTGCTGCGTAAGAACACGTTGTGCGACGCGTCGTGATTGACGTTGACGTTCAGCAACATGCCCGCCAGCACAAACAGCAGGTAGCCGCCGAAAAATCCCCAGCCGCTGTACTGGCTCAGGCAAATCGCATAACCCGCCACGCACAGCAAGGTCAGCGCCACGGCTTTTAGCAAACTGACGCCATCGGCGTAGCGGTGGTCGCCCCGCGCCTGCAAATACGCCAGCGCCTGCTGGTTCAGGGCGCGGTGAAACGCCTGTTCGCCATCGGGCATAAATAGCGGCAGATCCGTTAATTTACTCACAGGCGGCCACCTCAGTCTGACGTCGGCCCACGCCCAGCGCCAGACTGACGCCGTGCAGGCTGATTAACGGCATCAGCCAGATCCAGAACCTGTCGTGCCAGCCCAGACCGAGGAGGAAAATCAGCGGGAGAGCGACGGTGATCAGCAGCCACGCGATGACGCCCCCTTTACGGCCTTCGGCAATTGCGCCCAGCGCCAGCGTACCGGCCATCAGCAACAGGAAAAGGGTGACCTGCGCCAGCGTGGTGCCCTGATAGCCGTAACCGTATTGCCAGACATAGCCAATCACCAGCGAGAACAGCAGCAGCGCACCGGTAAGCAGGCTGGCCGTGGCACAGCGGAACTGCGGCGGTTTATGACGATAGCGCAATGGCAGTTTCAGATACTGAAAGAACGGCTGATTGCTCGCCCAGAACGGATTTTGCGGGTGCGGCTGTTTACCTGAACCGTAGGTAAATTCGCCCTCCGGCAAACCCGGCCAGTAGGTGCCGAACATTTTGTCCCAGAAAATGAACGTGCCGCCGCAGTTTTTATCCGCGTAGAAACGGTCATTCACGTGATGTACGCGATGATGGGAAGGCGTGACGAAAATTTTCTCGAGGAACCCGAGATTGGGCGTCAGCGCGTTGTGATTAAACAACTGCACGCTGTAGTGCAGCAGCGACACGGCGATAAATACCGACAGCGGCACACCGGCAATCGCCAGCAGCATAAAGAACGGGATCGAGGTCAGCGACGAATACCAGGAATTACGCACGCCGAGCGACAGATTGAAGTGCTCCCCCTGATGATGCACCACGTGCACTGCCCACAGCGGGCCAAATTTATGATGCAGCCGGTGCAGCCAGTAGAAACCGAAATCCCATGCCAGCAACGCGAAAAGCCACATCAGCGGCGCAGGCCAGCCGCTGACCCAGTTCAGGCTGAAATGCGTGACAACCAGCCCGTAACAGAAAATCTCCAGCCCGCGAAACAGCCACAACATCACATGACCTGAGTTGAGGTTAAACATCACATCGCGCCAGTTAACCGGCTCTTTGCGCAAATACTGCAACAGGCAGGCTTCGCCTAACACCACCACCAGCATAAAGATGATCGGAATAATTAAATCAACCATGAGCACTTTCCTTGTGACCAGACGGCGTAATCAACATGAACCGCCACAGCAGCGCGCCGACGCCAAGTGCCAGACCGGCACCGCTTAGCAGATCGACAAACAGATGGCGACGTAACTGCAAAATTGAGAACCCGATAGCCAGGCACCACAGCATATACAGGCCGGTTTTCCAGAGATGGCGGCTGCTCAGCGCCCAGACGGAGAGTACGGTCAGCGCCATGTGCAGCGAAGGCAGGCAATTCTGGCGCGAGTCAACGGCGGCTAACGCCGAGAGCATCCGCGCACTGAGCGAGTCTTCTAAGAATGCGGGGTACACCATGGTGGTCGGCCAGACGAGATAAACCATCCCCGAGAGCAGCGCAGTGAGCATCATCGCATTACGCAACCAGCGCAGCCGGTGTGCCGGGCAGGTCAGGTAAGCCAGCGGGATGATGATGAAAAAGGACAGATACAGCCAGATGCCGCCGGGGCTGAACGGGATCATCCGGTCAATCACCGAGGGCTTCAGCACGGTGCCCGCGGTCTGAAAGGTATCTGTCAGATGATAAACCACGCCGACTGCGCCCCAGCCCAGCAACATCTGCCATAAACGATTAACCATGAACGGTGTCCTTTAAGCGGGTGATCCGACGTTTTTTAAGCATGAAGTTGGCGGGAATGTTTCCCGCCCTTAGCGTCCACTGTAACTGAGAAAGGTCCACGCCCTGTACAGCGAAATGCTGCTGCAGCCGGGTTTTACACAGGGTCAGTTCGCTTTCGCTGCATTCGGCTTCCAGCAACAACGCGACGTCATTTTGCTGCGTCAGCCGGTAGTCTGCCGTCAGCGGCAGGGCATTGGCGATCACCCGGTTGCAGGCATCAGCAAACATCACCTGCGGCTGCCTGTCTTTGCCCGGCAATGCCAGCCAGTCGTCGCAGCGGCCTTCGATGCGCTCGATGGATAGGGTCACGCGCCCGCAGCCGCACGGCTGCTCACTTTTCACCAGCACATCGTCCAGCCGGTAACGCACAATCGGCTGGGTATGGCGGGTAAAATCGGTAATCACCGGCACGAAGCGGCGGTCGTCTATCCACTCCGGTTCCACGTGAATAAACTCTTCATTAAGGTGCAGTGTTCCCCGCTCGCAGGTGGCGGCGAGAAAACCTTCGGTTGCCTGATAGACTTCACCCACCTGCGGGAAAACCTGCTCCAGCAGTTGACGATCCTGAGCGGTCAGCACTTCGGCAACGGAAATGACTTTGCTGACGTTGAGCGTCAGTTCGCGATTCAGCACCGCCAGCGCCAGCTGCCGCAGTACCTGTGCCGGCGCGACAATAATGGTCGGCGCGACATTTTCCAGCCGCAGCAATTGCGGGTGAAAAGGCGCGAACAGATCGAAAAACTCAAGGGTCAGCCAGCGGTTATTCACGCTGTGGTAGAGATTATTGTCTGCCCGCAAAAACATCGCGACGCGCTCACCGCGGCGTAACCCTTGCGGCAGCATTTTTGCCAACATTCCGCCCGCCCAGACCTGCTGCTCATGCGGGCTGACGACGAAAATCCCGCGCTGGCCGGAGGTGCCCGACGAGAGCCCGACGCTGAACCCCTCAATCTGCGGCGTGAAGTGGCGGTCGCGTTCCGCACGCTGCGCACAGGCGAGCAGCGCCTCTTTCTTCAGACCGGCTGTGTTCATCTGGTCGAAATTCGCCATCATCAGGGCTTTATCCATCAGCGGCCACTGATTTTGCGGCAGGGTCGCGCAGGCCTTAAACCACGGGCTCTTTGCCAGCGTTTTGCGGGCAAACTGACGCAGTTTTTTCTGTTGCCACGCCAGCAACGTTTCGCGGTTGCCAAACACCAGCCGGCGGGTGCGCAGGTAGTGCCACAGGGTTTTCAGCGGGATCATAAATCCCCCTCGTGGCACAGGTGGATCTTCACATTGCCGCTCAGATAAAGCTGGTTGAGGCGGCGCAGCGTTTCGTAATACGCGGCGCTGTTGTCCATCACCAGATGCGCCATACGCGACGGCCCGCGCAGACTTTCGTAACTTTTCGGCGACCAGGCTGCGTCGCTGGCGAGCAGCTCCCAGCCGGAATCTGTGAGAACAAATGCGCCGATATGTCCGGCAGCATGTCCCGGCAGCGGCACCAGAATAATTTCATTGTCGCTGCCAGGCAGGCTGTATCCGCCCTCAAAGGGGGCGAGCGCGGCGGGCAGGGGCGTTTCCTCCATGGCTTCCATCCATTGCAGCCCGGTTTCGAAATCGTCCGGGATAAGCCCCGGAACGAACGCGGTTTTCAGGGCGGCCAGGCCACGAAGTTTACGGGTGCGGATCCAGCCGTCCATGCTGCTGATGGCAGGCACGCCGCTGAAGTCCCGCAGCCCGGCGATATGGTCCCCGTGAAAATGCGAAATGATAAGCGCCGTGATATCCGCGGGAGAAATCCCCCGATCCGCCAGCTGACGGAACAGCGCATCCCGTGAGTCGAAATGCACCGGCGTGGTGGCCCGGTACAGGCGGTAAATGCCTTTGGACGTGTAATGTTCAAAATGGTCGGCGTAGCCGGTATCCCACAGCCAGCGCTTGCCCTGCGCCTCTAACAGCCATGCCCGTGCGGGGAATTTACACACCCGCCAGCCCGCGCCTTTGAGGGCCATACAGCCGGGGTGCAGGCAATAGCCCACGTCAAAAGGGGTGAGATTAGCCACGGTGCACTCCTTTATTTTCCCGCATCGCCTGCGCCGTCAGCCCGATGGCCTGTTGCATGGAATACACAGGCCGGTAGTGCAGCTCGCTAATCGCACGGGCCTGGCTCAGCGTCATATCATAATTCACCGCGCCGACGCTGTAGCGGGTCAGCAGCGGTTCACGCCCGCGCGCCTGAGCCAGCAGCTCCATGCCGCTCGCCACGCCATAAAGCAGCCGGTAAGGCACAGGCCGGAGAGTGAAACGGATCCCGAGCTGTTCATTCAACAACTGATGCAACATGTCACCCAGGCGCTCAGGTTGCTGATTAGTAATGTTATAGATCGCCGCCGGGGGAAGATGTGGCTGAGCAGTGGCCTGCCACATGGCTTCGACGACGTTGAGCGAAAAGGTCAGGTCCAGCAGCGTTTCACCGCCGCGCGGCAAGCGCAGCACGCCTTTATTCAGGCGGATTTGCTCAAGAATGCGCGGAACGATCACCCGGTCATGTGCGCCGAACAATCCCCGCGGGCGAAGCACGGTAAAACGTGTTGCCGGAAATTGCTGCTGGCGCTGCGTGATGCAACCCTCCGCCAGAAATTTGCTGCGGGCGTAATGGTTAGCGAAGCGTTTCGCGCGATAACTTTCATCGATCTCGGCGTGGTGCCGGAAATCAAAATAGACGGCGGGCGTGGAAATGTGCACGAACCGCGGCACACCGGCCTGCCCGGCGGCGAGCGCCAGCCGGTCGGTGAGATCCACGTTAGTGCGCATAAAGTCAGACGCTTTGCCCCACGGCGACGATTTTGCCGCACAGTGCCAGACGGCGTCACAGCCCTGCACCAGCGAGGTCAGCTGCGCCGGAGTCGCAGAGTCGAGATCGACAAAGCGGAAATCCGCCCCTGCGTCGGTGAGCATTTTCCCGACCACAAGATCACGGCCCGCCGCCACCGCCTGATGCCCGGCAGCCAGTAACCACTCCGTGGCATTGCGCCCGAGCCCGCTGGTGGAGCCTGTCACTAAAATTTTCATGGGATCAGCACCATGCCGCCGAGTGTCAGACCGGCCGCGGTGCCCACCAGCGCCACCGGTTTTCCCGGCGAAAAGCGATCGTGGGTGAGGGCATAATGCAGCGCGGTCGGGATAGACGCTGATACCTGATTGCCGTGATGACGGTAGATATCAATCAGCACGTCTTCCTGAATGTTCAGCCGGCGGCGCATGTGTTCGAGTGAAACATGGCTGGCCTGATGCGGCACCACGGCCGCCAGATCGCCCTGCGCGCACTGCGCGGCAGACAATAACCGCGCCCAATACTCTTCGATCAGTGCAGCGGCGAGGCGGAACAGGCGCTTGCCGTCCATATGAAATAAAAAGTCACTGTCGGCGATCCCCGCACGGGGATTGCGTCGGGTACCGCCTGCGCGGATATGGCACAGATCCACACCGGCCGGATAGGTTTCCATCAGGCAGGAGAGAATGCCGCTGCGCCCATCGCCTCGTTCGACAATGGCGCAGGCTGCGCCGTCGCCCAGAATAATCGACGATTCTTCATGTGCCCAGTTGATGCCCCGCGACGCCAGTTCCGCACTGACAATCGCTATCCGCCGGTAAGCACCGGTATTGAGCAAACCGGCGGCGACCTGCAACGCTGAAATGAAGCTGACGCAGCTGGCGTTGACATCAAAGGTGCTGATGCCTTCACGCAGCGGCGAGGCTTTCAATACGTGCGCCGCGCTGTAAGGCAGCGCCTGCACCGGGATCGCGGAGGCGAAAATCAGCAAATCGACGGAGTCTGCCGCAATATTTCCGCGCTCAAGCGCATCGGTGATGGCAGCCACCGCAAGCTGAACCTGCGAGGCGCGGTCATCGCCGTGGAAACGGTATTCCACGCCTGAACGCTGTTGCACATACCCTGCGGATTTCCCGAGCCGGACATCCAGTTCAGCCGATGTCACTTTATGCGCCGGGAGTGCCGCACCCGAGGAAATGATTTTAAGCGGCACCAGCGATGGCGCTGCAGGTAAATTCCTTAAAGAGTCCACATATATCCTTATGTATTTTCGATTATTTTTAGCCGGTGGTGAGTGCAAATAACCCCGGAAGGATGTGGCGGATATATTACCTGTTTTGCCCCTTTTGGGGTACATAAGCACACACGATTTAAGTGCCGCAAGTCAGTCAACGCTTCTCGCTGCAACGGACTGCAAATCCTAAAAACTCTCTGGAAGCAGTATCCCATTCTCGTTAATTGCCTGTTTATTCTGCAGGGATATCCCGTTAACGTCTGGTCGCGGTGGTAAAACCCGCCGCCGTTGCCACTTTCGGGCTGGCCGGAGGAGACGTAAAGCGTCCTGCTCCCGCCTGAGTTCCTCTTAATAGTGTAGGAACTAAAAGGGCAACGTGTGCCGCAAACGGAGTTTCGACGTGCAGTGTGGTTCGCTTTACCACTTTCAGGAGAGAGCTGTATGAAAAAGGACTGGCATCAGGCAGACATCATCGCTGCGATTAAAAAGACGGGCACAACCATGTCCGCCGTTTCCCGCCACGCCGGGCTGAGTTCCACCACGCTGTCGAATGCTTTGACGCGCAGGTGGCCTAAAGGCGAAAGGTTGATTGCGGAAGCCATCGGCGTCAAAGCCGAAATCATCTGGCCGAGCCGTTACAGTTAAAGGAAATGCGGCTGACGGCACAAACCGAAATATCCCTGGTTTGGTTTTTTGGGGAGTGAGGGTAGAACGAGGGTTCGATTCAGAAAGGGTGCTGAGCAAGACGGCGTTTTCAACCGCCCGTCTTTCAGGCTTTTTCCTGTTCAACGGGGGCCGGGCCACGGAATGCCCGGCGCCATTCACTTGGGCTGATGCCGAATCTGGCCTTGAAACTCTGGCGGAAGGAGACCGGCGACTGAAAACCGGTCATGTCGGCCACGCTTTCAATACTGCTGTTCGTGGTTTCGAGCAGCTCCTGGCTTCTCTGAAGACGCTCGGCGTTCAGCCATTCTCCCAGCGTGGTGCCGGTTGCTTTGAGAAAATGACGGGTCAGCGTCCGCCTGCTCATGCTGACAAAGCCTGCCAGTGAATCGAGATCGTGAGGCTTGTTCAGATTGCGCCGCAGGTACTCTATCAGCTCGTTCATTTTGCCGTCCCGCGTAGAAACCGGGACCGGACGTTCAATAAACTGCGCCTGACCGCCTTCGCGGTAGGGAGGAACGACCATTCTTCGTGCCACCCGGTTAGCCACCGCGGAACCATAATGTTCACGGATAATGTTCAGGCAGCAGTCAATACCGGCGGCGGTTCCGGCAGAGGTAATAAGACGGTCATCCGTGGTGTACAGCGAGTTGCAGTCCAGATGAACGGCAGGGAAACGCCCGATGAAATCCTGTTCATACTCCCAGTGCGTGGCGGCACGGTGTTTATCAAGCAGGCCGGAATAAGCCAGTACGTAAGCGCCAAGACACAGCCCCACCACTTCAGCGCCGCGCTGCCATGCCTTTATCAGGGCATCGAGCAATGCCTGAGAAGGGCGTTCTTCCGGGTGACGCCAGAAAGGCACGATAACAATGTCTGCCACGTCCAGTAGCTCAAGGCCATGTTTTACATTCATGGACAGGCCAATATCAGACAGGACAATGCCCGGTTGTTCAGCACAGATTTCGAGGCAGAAAAGATCCGGCTGCGGCATAGACTGCCCGAAAATAATGCAGGGCACTGAAAAGTGAAACGGGCTGAATCCGGCCGTGGCAATCACGGCAACTGTCAGTGCAGACATAGCGTTAACCTTTGCGTAAATGAAAACCACCGGATGACCGGTGGCGAAAATGCTGATATTGGCTGACCAAAGGATAACAGCTGAACGGTCGCCATGGCGTTTTTCCCCTCAGTCAGGCGCAATGATCTGTCAGAAAACCAGTGTGTCACCGTCAGCAGGAATAAGAACCTTGTCCCCAATATTGTGCTCCAGGGAGAACGCTCTCAGCTCTGCACGGGTCAGAAGACAATGGTTAATCGATTCCATGTGAGACGCGACGATGGTCGCCGTCGGCAGCATGTTAAGCGTGCGCAGCGCATCCTCTTTGCCCATGATAATCGGGCCGTAAAGATCGTTAACCGCATAGCCGATGTTGAGCACCACAATCTCCGGCCTGAAGCGTTGCAGGCTTTTGGCATAAGGTTTTACCCAGACGGTATCCCCTGCGATATAAAGCGTTTTCTCTTTGTGGTGGGTAAAGACCAACCCGCACGCATCCCCCAGAAACTCACCCCATTGAGCATCAGCGTACAGTTCATTACTGCCGTGCTGACCGTCAGTTTTATAAATCGTCAGGCCATCAACGAAATGATTTTCATCATTCAGAACACGGATGTTAAGAAAGCCCTGAGAACGGACCAGCGCCGCGTCGCGCTCATCCTGCGTGTAAATAAGCATGTCCTTTGGAACGGCCTGCTGGGCCGCTTCATCCCAGTGGTCGGTATGGGTATGGGTCAGGATAACGGCATCAACGGCCAGCAAATCCTCAACGGCCACGGGCAAAGACACCATAGGATTACGCAGGTGTGGGCGCGCATTCCCCGCAAAACCCTCCCAGGCTTCTTTTTCTGCCAGCATCGGGTCGATAAGGAATTTTTTACCGGCATATTCCAGTACCAGAGTGGCGTTGCGGATTTGCGTTAATTTCATTGATTGCTCCTGTGATTCATCTGACGTTGAGGCTGAGCCACCGTCGTTGCGGGGCTTCGGAGGGATTTACTATAAGAGGAGGGAGGGGCTGGCTGTGACATGCCCACAGGTCATTCGTCGATGAAATCAGGTCAATCGTAAGGGGAAATGTGTTACCGGCACAATGCCGCAGCCAGAGGGCCGGTTTAAACGTCATCAGGGGGCGGTGTTGTTGCGTTGCGCTTTTCGCGTGCAATCAATGTCTGGCAGGGAGTGTGGTGAAGTGAAAGACGAGGGGAGTGTTGAGGGGAAAGTGTTCCCCCCGACTCTGTTTCAGTCTACACGGAGATCTTACGGACACTTTGTCCTGTCACCGTTTCCAGACCGTTTGCACCGTAGAATTTCTGCGACTGGCTGGCGTTGAGGATCGCCAGAGCTTCGGTGTTGTAGTCGATCTGTTTACCCAGCAGTAATCCATTGTGCCGGTTGATCTGACTCAGATTGGTGGTCATCTGCACCACCTGCTTCCACATCGCAGTGATTTCTGGCTGACGTGAGTAGGGGGCGGATTGTTTCAGGCGTTCGTCGTGCTGACGACGTTGTTTATCAAGATAGTCTACCGTGGCCAGTAATGAGCTTTTCTGCTCGGTAATGTGTTGCAGGGCCGCTCCGTTAACGCGGCCTGAGCACAGTATCGTTTGTTCGTGATTAATCACTTGATCCAGCGCCTGCAACGTTTCAACCAGGGTAGTCATGGTCTTGATAAAGTTCTTCATCGGGCCTAATTACCTTTCAACTTAAAAATCTTTGAGATAATCCTGTGTATCTTGCAACAGCGCATCGGCAATTTTGCCTGTGTCCATTGTCAGTTTACCATCACGGATCGCCTGCTTAAGCTCGTCTACACGGGCTGAATTGATATCTTGCGCGCTTGACTGCGTCAGCGAGGTTTGTGCTTCGCTGAGGGTCACTGCGGTACCGCTGGTTTTGGTGCCTGAAACGGTTTCTTCTTTACGCGTATTCTGCACGGCGTTTTCAGAAGGGTCGCGTTGCTGGATCGGGCTGAGAGGCGACACGCCTTGAGTACGATCAATAGCCATAATTTTTTCTCCGGTAATTGCCTGTTCTGCCACGTTTATTCACTTCACAGGCCGATGAGGCAGGCTTGTGTGTAACACGAGGCGGTCAGGGCAACAGTAGGGTCTTACCCTAAAAATGCCGTCGTGTGACGACTCTGATACGTGTGTTATCGACATGTGGCGCAATAACTTTAACCTTATTGCCGAAAAAGTGACAATTTATCACTAAATCTCCACGGTGACAGACCCGTCTGAACCCACAGTACCATTGACGATCACCCCTGACGGCATTCTGATCCGGACTGATTCATTCGCTGCGGCATTGTTCATCGCTTTACCGGCGCTGGATACGTTAAACCCGCTGCCTGTTGCCTGAACCTGTACCTCCTGCCCGGCGTGCACCATCCACGGACGGCGCAGCATCGAGAGCGTCAGCGGCTGGCCGATGTTGATGTTACGCAGGGTTACGCCGTTCAGCGCCAGTTTGCTGTCTAAAACTGCTTTCGGCGGCAGAAGATCCAGCCGTCCGGTCTTTTGCTGCATATCTGCTTCTGCCAGGTGCGCGCCGGCAGGCACGTTTTTGGCCGCCACCCAATAGGTTCCGCTCACCTGCACTTTGGTCTGTACGTAACTTTTTTTGCCATTGCAGTTCACCGCCACCGACACGTTGCCCCAGGTGCGGCTGTTCGGCGAAAGCATAAACTGCGGCGCGAGGCACTGCGGCTGCCGCGCGGCGGGCGTCGTCACCACCACAGTCACCTGCATTCCGCTTTCACTGTATTGCTGGCGGAAAAACTGCTGGATTTGCGACGTCAGCAAGGTGTCGCTGTTGGCTGAAACAGGGGCGCTTCTCACCGGTGCCGTCTGGGCAATGCTCATTTCACCGGACAGTGCCCCGAGAAGGATGCAACCCAGCGTGATACCCGTATGACGCAATGTCAGCCTGTTCATTCGCGATTCATCCTGATGGCAAAAAGTCTACTGGCGACAAGTCTACCCGCACTTTTCAATTCCTAAAGGGACAAATAGCGCCCGATTTTATGCTTATTCAGACGATAGGTTATTGACACCCGCAATTATGCTGTCCGCTCCAAAATCTCATTTGCGGAGGGCGCATGCTCGACAAATTGAACGCCGCACTACAGTTCCAACAGGAAGCGCTCAACCTGCGCGCCCAGCGGCAAGAAATACTTTCAGCCAATATCGCCAACGCCGATACCCCAGGTTATCAGGCGCGCGATATCGATTTCGCCAGTCAGTTACAGAAAGTGATGGAGCAGGGCCGCGCCAGTGGCAGCGGTATGTCTTTGTCACTGACCTCTGACCGCCACATTCCGGCATCGAACGTCCAGGCAGCCGATATGGATTTGATGTACCGGATCCCGGATCAACCTTCAGCGGACGGTAACACAGTCGATATGGACCGTGAACGTACCAACTTCGCCGATAACAGCGTGCGCTATCAGACCGATTTGACCGTCCTCGGCGGACAGGTCAAAGGAATGATGTCGGTGCTGCAAGGATAATTGCTCATGTCGATGCTTGGTATTTTTGATATCGCCGGTTCTGCGCTGGCTGCGCAGTCTCAGCGTCTGAACGTCAGCGCCAGTAACATGGCCAACGCCGACAGTGTCACCGGCCCTGATGGTCAGCCTTACAAGGCAAAACAGGTGGTCTTTCAGGTGGATGCTGCACCTGGACAGGAAACCGGTGGGGTGAAAGTGGCGCAGATCGTTGATGATCCTGCGCCGATGCGCATGGTGTACGAGCCGGGTAATCCGATGGCGGATGCCAAGGGTTACGTGCAGATGCCAAACGTAGATGTGGTCAGCGAAATGGTCAACACCATCTCCGCTTCCCGCAGTTATCAGGCCAACGTCGAGGTGCTCAATACCACCAAGTCGTTGATGATGAAAACTCTGACTCTGGGTCAATAGCGGAGCGCACCATGGCAATTACCACGTCGATTAACGACACCACGGATAACACCATCGCGGCCACCGCTGCGACGTCCACCACGGGAAGCTCGGCTGACGATCTCTCCAGCAGTTTTCTGACCCTGTTAGTGGCTCAGCTGAAAAACCAGGATCCCACCAATCCGATGGATAACAGCCAGCTGACCACCCAGTTAGCGCAAATCAGCACCGTGAGCGGCATTGAAAAACTGAACACGACGCTGGGCAGCATTTCCGGGCAAATCACCAACGGCACCTCAGTTCAGGCAAGTTCGCTGATCGGCCACGGAGTGATGGTTTCCGGCAGCACTATTTTGGTCGGCAGCGACACCGACGGCACCGTCAGCACCACGCCATTTGGCCTGGAGCTGGAAAGCGCATCAGACAACGTGACCGCCACCATTACCGATTCTACGGGCAAAGCCGTGAAGACCATCAGCCTGGGTTCCCAGACTGCCGGTGTCCACAGCTACACCTGGGATGGCACGCAGGACGACGGCACCAAAGCCCCGAACGGCAGCTATTCCTTCAGCATCAATGCGCTGAATAACAATCAGCAAATGGTGGCAACACCGCTGAACTATGCACTGGTCAACGGCGTGATCAACAGCAAGACCGGCACCTCGCTGGATCTCGGTGTACGCGGAACGACGACAGTCGATCAGGTAAGACAGATTTTGTAATCGTTTTGCTCCTCCCTCTGCAAAGGGGGAGGCGGGGAGTGTGTATTGCGGGTCGCGCCTGCGCAGCCGTGATACCGCCCCCCAACCCTCGCCGTTGCCGGAGAGGGAGCCAAAGACGCCTCTTCGCAGGGGAGGAGCTAAAGATGCATAAACACTACACAGTAAACTGGAGCTAACATGAGCTTTTCACAAGCAGTCAGCGGCCTGAGCGCAGCATCGTCCAACCTGGACGTGATCGGTAACAACATCGCCAACTCCGCGACCGTGGGTTTCAAAACCGCGACCGCTTCTTTTGCCGATATGTTCGCCGGTTCACAAACGGGGATGGGCGTTAAAGTCGCCGCAGTCACACAGAATTTCAATGACGGTACCACCACCACAACGTCCCGTGGTCTGGACGTTGCACTGAGCGGAAACGGGTTCTTCCGTCTGGCCGACAGCAGCGGCACCGTGTATTACTCGCGTAACGGCCAGCTGTCTCTCGACGCTAACCGTAATCTGGTGAACATGCAGGGTCTGAGCGTGACCGGTTATCCGGCCACCGGCACACCGCCGACTATCGCGGCCGGTGCGCAACCTGTTGCCCTGAGCGTGCCAACCACCATGATGAGCGCCAAATCGACCGTGGGTGGCACAATGGTAGCCAACCTGAACTCAACGGATACCGCGCCGAAAACAGCCACATTCAACAGCAGCGATGACACCAGCTACAACTACGTCAACAGCATCACGACGTATGACTCACTGGGTAACGCGCACGATAACAACGTCTACTTCGTGAAGTCGGCCACCCTGGCGAACAGCTGGGATGTCTACTCGCAGGACGGCAGCGTGGCAGGTTCAACCGCCGCCAAAATCGGCTCTCTGAACTTCACCACCAGCGGCGCACTGACCAGCACCAGCTCCGCCACAGGCGCTGCGCAAACCGGTCTGACCCTGACCTTACCGATGAACACCGCCACCAACGGCGCGGTCCCCGGCCAGACCGTTGCACTGGACTTCACCGGCAGTATCCAGCAGAGCACCGGCAGCAACAGCATCGGTTCCCTGACGCAGGATGGTTATGCCGCAGGCCAGATGACCGGTTACACCATCAATAACGACGGCACCATCACCGGCACTTACTCCAACCAGAAAACGCAGTTACTCGGCCAGATCGTGCTGAGCTCCTTCTCTAACCCGGAAGGCCTGAAATCTGAAGGCGATAACGTCTGGACTGCAACCTCCTCTTCCGGTCAGCCCGTAAACGGCATCGCCAGCGAAGGCGGTTTCGCCAGCATCACCAGTGGCGCGCTGGAATCTTCCAACGTCGATCTGAGTGCCGAACTGGTGAACATGATCGTTGCTCAGCGTAACTATCAGTCGAATGCGCAAACCATCAAAACTCAGGACTCCATCCTGAACACGCTGGTTAACCTGCGCTAACGCGCGATAAAACTCGATAGGGCAGCACTATGGATCACGCTATCTACACCGCGATGGGCGCAGCCAGCCAGACGCTGGTTCAGCAATCGGTCACGTCAAGTAACCTGGCAAACGCCTCGACGCCGGGATTTCGCGCGCAGCTTTTAGCGATGCGCGCGGTACCGGTGGATGGCCAAAGTCTGGACACCCGCACACTGGTCACCGCGTCCACGCCGGGCGCAGACATGTCGCAGGGGAAACTTAACTACACGGGCCGTCCGCTGGATGTTGCCTTACAGCAGGACGGTTTCCTCGCGGTGCAGATGCCTGATGGCTCTGAAGCCTATACCCGTAACGGTGACATGCAGGTGTCTCCCACTAACCAGCTGACCGTTCAGGGTCATCCGGTGATGGGCGACAACGGGCCGATTGAAGTGCCGCCCAACTCGCAGCTGACCATCTCTGCGGACGGCACCATTGCCGTGCTGGAAGCCGGCGCTGATCCCAACACCATGGGGCAGCTCGGTAAACTGAAACTGGTAAAAGCCACCGGGAGCGAAGTGACGCGAGGCGATGACGGCATGTTCCGTCTGACGCCGGAAACGGCACAGGCCCGTGGGAATGCGCTTGCCGCCGACCCGACCATTCACGTGATGCCCGGAACCCTTGAAGGCAGCAACGTGAAACCGGTCGAAACCATGGTTGACATGATCGCCAACGCCCGTCGCTTTGAGATGCAGATGAAAGTCATCCACAGCGTCGATGAAAATGAACAACGCGCCAATAATCTGCTGTCACTGACCTGATGATGGCAGAGGAGTAACGACATGATCCCATCGCTTTATATCGCGAAAACCGGTCTGGATGCACAGCAGACCAATATGGACGTCATCGCCAACAACCTGGCGAACGTCAGCACCAACGGCTTTAAACGCCAGCGTGCGGTTTTTGAAGATTTGCTGTACCAGACAATCCGCCAGCCGGGCGCGCAGTCGTCTGAACAGACGAACCTGCCTTCCGGTTTGCAGATCGGTACCGGTGTTCGCCCTGTCTCCACTGAACGCCTGTTCTCGCAGGGCAACCTGTCGCAGACCAGCAACAGTAAAGATATCGCCGTAAAAGGTGAGGGCTTCTTCCAGGTCCAGCTGCCTGACGGCACCACCGCCTATACCCGTGACGGTTCTTTCCAGGTGGATCAGAACGGTCAGCTGGTGACATCCAGCGGCTATCAGGTCATTCCTGCGATCACCATCCCGACTAACGCGCTCAGCATGACCGTTGGCCGTGACGGGATCGTCAGCGTCACCCAGCAGGGGCAGACGGCGGCCCAGCAGGTCGGTCAGTTGACGCTGAGCACCTTTATCAACAACAGCGGCCTGGAATCTATGGGTGAAAACCTGTACCAGGAAACCCAAAGCTCCGGCGCGCCGACAGAAAGCACGCCGGGTCTGAACGGCGCTGGCCTGTTGTATCAGGGCTATGTTGAAACCTCGAACGTTAACGTGGCGGAAGAACTGGTCAACATGATCCAGACGCAACGTGCGTACGAAATCAACAGTAAAGCGGTGTCCACATCGGACGAAATGCTGCAGAAACTTTCGCAGCTGTAATCTTTGCCGCCCTTACCGGCATTCTGCGGTCAGGGCGGGAAAAACAAGAGGACAGGGGCGGAAACGTGCCTGTCCTGTACGGTTTCTGATTCCTGTCAGGTCGATTTTTTTAAGGCGATAACTGTGGTGACCAAAAAAATAACGTCGGTAAAGACTTCTCTTGTAAACCGACCAGGCAAGCTGGCGCTGCCGCTGTTAGTGACGTTACTGGCGAACGGTTGCGCGTATTTTCCGCATACCCCGCTGGTCCCTGGCACAACCACAGCTCAGCCTGCGCCAGCCGCACCGCCGGTTCCTAACGGTTCGATTTTCCAGTCAGTTCAGCCGATGAACTACGGTTATCAGCCTTTGTTCGAAGACCGTCGTCCGCGCAATATCGGCGATACCCTGACCATTGTGTTGCAGGAAAACGTCAGTGCGAGCAAAAGCTCCTCGGCCAACGCCAGCCGCAACGGCTCCACCAAGTTTGGCTTTGATACCACACCGCGTTATCTGGAAGGCCTGTTCGGCAACGCCCGTGCGGCGGTGGATACCTCCGGCGATAACACCTTTGCAGGCAAAGGCGGCGCAGCGGCCAATAACAGCTTCACCGGCACATTGACCGTGACCGTCAGCGAAGTGCTGGCAAACGGCAACCTGAAAGTGGTCGGTGAGAAACAAATCGAAATTAATCAGGGAACCGAGTTCATCCGGTTCTCCGGTGTCGTCAACCCGCGCACCATCAGCGGCGCGAATGCGGTTATCTCCACACAGGTGGCGGATGCGCGTATCGAGTACGTGGGCAATGGCTACATCAATGAAGCGCAGAACATGGGCTGGTTGCAGCGGTTCTTCCTAAACTTATCGCCGTTATAACGAGGCAATCATGCGAAAAATTCTTTCCGGTATCTTCTGTCTGGCGATGTCCGCCCTGGTGATACTGCCCGCATCAGCCGATCGTATTCGTGATTTGACCACGGTACAGGGCGTGCGTGATAACGCCCTGATCGGCTACGGTTTAGTTGTCGGTCTTGACGGTACCGGTGACCAGACCACCCAGACGCCTTTCACCACCCAAACGCTGACCAACATGCTCTCGCAGCTGGGGATAACCGTTCCCGCTGGCACTAACATGCAGCTGAAAAACGTTGCCGCGGTGATGGTAACCGCCAAGATGCCACCGTTCTCCCGCGCCGGTCAGGCCATCGACGTGGTGGTGTCCTCCATGGGTAACGCCAAAAGTATTCGCGGCGGCACCCTGCTGATGACCCCGATGAAAGGGGTGGATAATCAGGTTTACGCACTGGCGCAGGGTAACGTGCTGGTCGGCGGTGCCGGGGCTTCTGCCGGGGGCAGCAGCGTGACGGTTAACCAGGTGTCCGGCGGACGTATCACCGGCGGCGCCACCATTGAACGCGAACTGCCAAGCACCTTCGGCACCGAAGGCGTGATCAGTCTGCAACTCAATGACGAAGATTTTAATCTGGCGCAGCAAGTCAGCGATGCCATCAACCGTCAGGGAATGGGCGTGGCCTCTGCGCTGGATTCTCGCAATATTCAGATTGTGGTGCCGCGCGGCAATGTCTCGCAGGTGCGCATTCTGGCGCAGATTCAGAACATTGAAGTCAACGTCGGGCCGATGGATGCGAAAGTGATCATCAACTCCCGTACCGGCTCGGTGGTAATGAACCGTGACGTGACGCTGGACAGCTGTGCCGTCGCGCAGGGTAACCTTTCCGTGGTGGTGGATCGCCAGAACGACGTCAGCCAGCCGAATACGCCATTCGGTGGCGGTCAGACGGTGGTGACGCCAAACACCAATATTTCGGTGCGTCAGTCCGGCGGCTCAATCCAGCAGGTGCGTTCGAGCGCCAGCCTGAATAACGTGGTGCGTACCCTGAACGCGTTAGGCGCGACGCCTATCGATCTGATGTCTATTTTGCAGGCCATGAAAACAGCCGGTTGCCTGCGCGCTGATTTGGAAATTATCTGATGAGCGATCTGATGTCGATGTCCGGGGCCGCGTATGACGCGCAGTCCCTGAACAAACTGAAGCGGGATGTGGCGCAGGATCCTCAGGCGCACATCCGGGAAGTGGCGAAACAGTTTGAAGGGGTGTTCGTGCAGATGATGCTGAAAAGTATGCGTCAGGCCCTGCCCGAAGGCGGATTGCTCAGCAGTGAGCAAACCAAGCTTTATACATCGATGTACGATCAGCAAATTGCGCAGGACATGTCCAACAAAGGGTTGGGCATGGCAGACATGATGGTGGAACAGCTGAGCGGCGGCACCAAGCAACCCTCAGAGCTGGCGGGCACCGTGCCGATGGCGCTGGACAACGAAGTGCTGAAAACCCTGCCGATTCAGGCGATGGAACAGTACCTGCGTAAAGCCATCCCGACGGCACCTGACCGCACCACCAGCGGCGCGCCGTTGTCTCAGGGCAGCGGCCAGTTCGTCTCAAACCTGAGCATTCCGGCGCAGGTGGCCAGTAAAGACAGCGGCATCCCGCATCAGCTGATCATGGCGCAGGCCGCGCTGGAGTCCGGCTGGGGGCAACGTGAAATTCCCACCAGCGACGGCAAACGCAGCTTTAACCTGTTCGGCATCAAAGCCGGCAGCAGCTGGGACGGCCCGACCACCCACATCACCACCACCGAATATTCCAACGGTGTGGCGAAAAAAGTCCAGGCCAGCTTCCGCGTTTACGGCTCTTATGTGGAAGCCATCAGCGATTACATTAAATTGCTGACCAATAACCCGCGCTATGCGCAGGTCGCCTCGGCCAGCACGCCTGAACAGGCGGCACATGCGCTGCAAAAAGCGGGCTATGCCACAGACCCGAATTACGCCGACAAACTGGTGAGTGTTATCCAGAAAATCAAAGGCGCGGGCGAGCAGGCAGTGAAAGCCTACAGCCATGATCTCAAAGATATTTTCTGATATGCACGTTCTAAATGGCAACCTCCTCTCAGACCTGAAAAAAGTTTGAAAGCGGTTGCCATTTTTTTCTCAAGTTTTCGCAGTCGAAGCCGATAACCAGATCAATATGGGAAAAGGGCCAGCCCCCGACCCGAACCCTTTAATTATCCGGCGGTAAAATTTTACACCGGCAGCCAAAAGGTCACTCATGTCCAGTAGCTTAATCAATACCGCAATGAGCGGACTGAACGCAGCGCAGGCTGCGCTCAGCACCACCGGTAATAACATCGCTAACGTCAGTGTGGCCGGTTATAACCGCCAGACAACGATCATCAATCAAAGCAACGGCACCGCGACGGGCGCAGGCTATATCGGTAACGGCGTCACCGTCACCGGCATCAACCGCGAGTACAACGCCTTTGTGGTGACGCAGTTACTGGGTTCCAGCGCCACCAGCAGCGCGTTATCGACCCAACTGGGCCAGGCAAGCTCCATTGATGACTTGCTGGGTGACAGCTCAACGGGCATTGATGCCACCATGGCGACCTTCTTCAAGGGCCTGCAAACCCTGACCAGCAACGCCAGCGACAGCTCCGCGCGTCAGGCAGTGTTGGGCGAAGCACAAGGGCTGACCGCGCAGTTCAACAGTTCAGCAAAATACCTGAACGACATGAACACTGCCGTTAACCAGCAAATCTCGCAGAACGTTGACCAGATCAACACGTTCGCTTCGCAGATTGCCAAATTGAACACGCAGATCACCACCACGCGCGGCAGCACCGGGCAGGAGCCTAATGCGCTGCTCGATCAACGCGATCAGCTGGTCAGCAAGCTCAATGACATTACCGGTGTCACCGTCACGCAGCAGGATGGCGATACCTACAACGTCTCCTTTGCCAACGGCGTGCCACTGGTGAGCGGTGGAAATGCTAAAACTGTGGTGGCCGTCGCCTCCAGTGCAGATCCGACCAAAATGACCGTGGGCATGACGCAGCCGGATGGCTCCGTGTCACAGATTCAGGAAAGCCGCATGACCACCGGTTCTCTCGGTGGCGCGTTGTCTTTCCGCAAAGATAACCTGGAACCGGCCATCAACCAGTTAGGCCAGTTAGCGCTGACGATGGCTGACAGCTTCAACACCACCAACAAAGCCGGTTTCGACCTCAATGGCACCCAGGGCACGGATTTCTTCACCTTCACCGGCGCGACCACGGTAGGCAACACCAAAAACCAGGGTACGGCGGATGTGAGCGTGGCCTACACCGACACGTCAGCGGTTAAAGCCAGCGATTACACCATGGCTTATAACGGCAGCAGCTGGGATGTGACCCGCGTTTCCGACGGGGCGAAAATCACGCCGACCACTGGCCCGAATGACAGCAACGGTAACCCGACGATGGAATTCGACGGCCTGTCCGTTTCTGTCAGCGGCACCCCGTCAACCAAAGACAGTTTCACCATCAAAACGGTGAGTAATGTGGCGGGCAGTGTGAATGTCGCGATCAGCGATTCTTCACTGATCGCCGCTGCGGGCTCAGCAGACACCGGCGTCAGCGATAACACCAACGCGCAGAAAATGCTGAATCTGCAAACTGCCAAACTGGTGGAAGGTAAATCAACCTTGTCCGGCGCGTATGCCAGCCTGGTCAGCAACGTGGGGAACCAGGTCAGCACACTGACTACCACCAACACCGCGCAGGCCAACATTGTGACCCAGCTGACCGCACAGCAGCAGTCTATCTCCGGGGTTAACCTCGATGAGGAATACGGCGATCTGCAACGTTACCAGCAATATTATCTGGCGAACGCGCAGGTCGTGCAGACGGCTTCGACGATTTTCGACGCGATCATCAACCTTCGCTGATACCGCCGCCTCAGGCCGCTGGTGTTTAGAACGTATTATTTGAACTGATAAGGAACTGATGCCATGCGCCTTAGTACCAATATGATTTATCAACAAAACATGGATGCGGTTCTGGATGGTCAGAACCGTTTTCAGGCCACCGGTTTACAGCTGTCTACCGGTTCTAAAGTGAGCAAGCCTTCGGACGATCCGCTGGCGGCATCGCAGGCCGTTTTGGTTCGTCAGGCTTCGGCTGAAAACAAACAGTTTTCGGTGGCGCGCACTTTCGCTAATCAGAGCATGAGTCAGGAAGAATCGATTCTCTCCAGCGTGACCAGCACGATTCAGGACGCGCAGACGCTGATCGTTCAGGCCGGTGACGGCTCGTTAAGCGATGATGACCGTTCTTCTCTGGCGACCAAACTCGAAAGCCTGAAGTCTCAGCTGCTCAACATGTCGAACAGCACCGACGGTAATGGCCGCTATATTTTTGCCGGTTATAAGAGTGATACACCGCCGTTTACGCAAGATGCGACCACGGGTGCGGTGTCTTATTCGGGCGGCACGACGGCCATCACTCAGCAGGTGGATGCCAGCCGTACCATGACCATCAACCACACCGGTAATGAAGTTTTCCAGACCCTGACCGGTGATGCGAAAGCGGAACCTAACGGCGACCCCAGCGAAACCGATATCTTCAAAACCATTGATGGTGCGCTGAAAGCCCTGAAAACGCCGTCTGCGGATTACACCACCGACACCGAGTACACGGACGCGATTGGTAAAGCCAACCGTGGCCTGAGCAACTCGCTGAACAATGTGTTGTCTGTGCGTTCAGAGCTGGGTACGCAGATGAGTGAGCTGGACACGCTGGATACGCTCGGTGATAACCGTGAAGTGACCAACGCCAGCAAGCTGAGTGATTTGGTGGACACTGACTGGACGTCAGCAATTTCGACTTATACGCTGCAGCAGGTTGCACTTCAGGCGTCATATAAGACGTACAGCACCATGCAGGGCATGTCACTGTTTCAGATGAATTCGTAATCCCTCCTGCGCGGCTTCGCGCAAGACATCTCCTCTTCGTTATCGACTGCCTGCCCGTTTTAACGCGGGCAGGCAGGCTCTTTTCTGACTGTACTTAAACCGGGTACTTTCAGTTTTGTATGTCACTTTTTCTAAGGTTGAAGTGACATACTCTTTTTCCTCGTCGTGCCTCTGGTCAGCTCATCCAAACAACGCTAGCAGTACCGGGAACAGGAACGGGGCGAGCAGGGAAGTGATAATCCCGCAAATCACCAGTGCCAGTGAGCTGAACGCGCCTTCCTGATAATCCATTTCCGCACAGCGTGCAGTGCCGAGTGCGTGCGACGCAGTACCCATCGCCAGGCCGCGCGACGCCTTAGTGGTGATCTTCAGCAGATTCAAAATACTGTGGCCGAAAACGGCGCCGAGGATCCCGACGAATATCACGCACACGGCGCTGATAGCAGGAATACCGTTGATGGATTGCGCTGTCGCCATCGCAATCGGCGTGGTGACGGATTTCGGTAATACCGATGCGGCGATCTGCGGTGTTGCCCCCATCCACAAGGCAATGGCGGTACCGGTAACCATCGCCACCACGCTGCCGATAAAGCAGATGCTGATAATGGATTTCCAGCGCGCGCGGATCTGGTGGAGCTGTTCGTACAGCGGAAACGCCAGTGCCACCACGGCGGGTTGCAGCAAATCATTAAGGATCTTGCTGCCCGCAAAATAGCGTGCGTAAGGGATGTTGGTCACCAGCAGCAAAGGAATAATCACCACCATCGACATCAGCAACGGGTTAAGCAGCGGCATTTTGAGCCTGATCGCCAGTTTGCGGGTGGCGAAAAAGACCAGCAGCGTCAGCGGCAAAGACCACAGAATATCAATCATTTTTTTCCTCCGCGCTTTCCTTAATTGTCCCGCGATCGCCGTGAATATAGTGGGAGCAATAGGCCACCACCAGCAGCACCACCAGCGTACTCACCAGGCAAGACACCACCAGCGGACCGAACTGCGTACGCAACTGCTCGTAATAATTCATCACCCCGACGCCGATAGGAACGAACAACAACGCCATGTAGCGGATCAGCACGTTGCAGCCGGGTTTGACCCATTTAAACGGCAGAATTTGTGTTGAGAGCAGGCAAAACAAAATCAGCATCCCGATAATGCTGCCGGGGATAGTGAGAGGCAAAAGAGAGGAAATGGCGTTACCGGCGAATAAACACAGGTAAATCAGAATAAACGCCCGAATATATTGAAATGCCAGAGAGACTGCGTTGCTCATGGTGTTTCACCCAGTTGAATGATGCATTCATCATACAATTAAGATGTGATCTGTGCCACATAACTCAGTATGAAATTTAGGAATGAAGTGTATTCCAAATGGGGGCGTCTTGGCGCGGGGAAAGTGAGGCAGGGAGAGGGAGGGGTTTAAATTCAACTTCAACTTCAAGGTCAAGACCGTGGGTTGCCACCCACACCGGCCTTAGGGGTGGCTTATCGCCGCCACCCCTAAGAACCCCGGGCTCTTTTCACTGCGCGCTGCCGCTGGCAGGATATATTCCAGCGGCTCCGGCTATTGCCGCAAACGCCGCCGCTGCGCGGTGCTCTCATTTCAGGTTCGGACCCGCTCGGAAAAACCCCCTCGCGGTTTCTCACCGTTCATTCGACGTCGTTTTGAGTGCGGCCAAAGGCTATGTAAAACGAAGGTTTTTATCCTCCTCATGCGAAGTGGGAAGAGAAAAGCAAAATCAAATACATCGTTTCGATTTTAAAAATGCCATTGGCCGCGCTCAAAAATCACGCCGTAGGGAGTGGTGGAAAACCGCGCGTGTTTTTGCGCGGGTTGTAACCCGAGCGGAGGGCACCGCGCAGCGGCGGGATTTTGCGGCAATAGCCGGAGCCGCTGAAACATTGCCCGCGAGCGGCAGCGCGCAGTTAAAAAAACGCAGGATTGTTAAGGGGCGCGTTTACGCCCCTTAACCCGGTGTGGGCCGGCGCCCACGACCTTGACCTTGACCTTGACCTTGAAGAATTAGCTGAAGCCACTATCACATCAAGTCTTCAAGCCGCTTATACAACTCCCTGAATACCTCTCGGCGGGCGCCATACGCGGTATGTTTCTGCGCGTCGGGTTGATGCACCTGTTCAAGCGGGAGTTCCGGCAGGAAATGCTCCACCGGTTTGCCCGGATTTTCGGCGATTTGTGCCAGTCTTGCCGCGCCCAGCGCTGGCCCGACGTCGCCACCTGTGCGGTATTCCAGTGTCTGACCGCTGATATCCGCCAGCATTTGCCGCCAGTAAGGGCTGCGTGCGCCGCCGCCGATCAGCGTAATGCTTTTCGGCTTCAGGCCGGTGGCATGTAACACATCCATGCCGTCGGCGAGCGCGAAACCGACGCCTTCGAGAACCGCGCGGGCGATATCTGCCGGGCCGTGCTGGTGGGTCAGGCCGAAGAGGGTGCCTTTGGCATTCGGGTTATTGTGCGGGGTGCGTTCGCCGGAAAGATACGGCAGGAACCAGACCGGTGAATCTGCCGGTGGCGTGTTCTCTGCCAGCGCGATAAGTTCTGCAACAGAAGCCGTGCCGGTGAGGTTTGCGGCCCAGTCAAGACAGGAGGCGGCGCTGAGCATCACCGACATCAGATGCCAGGTGTCGGGTAGTGCATGACAGAAACTGTGAACTGCCTGCTGCGGATTACTCAGGAACCCGTCGCTGACCGCGAAATAGACGCCGGATGTACCGAGTGACAACATCGCTTGTCCGGTTTTATATAAACCGACGCCGACGGCACCTGCGGCATTATCCCCACCGCCTGCGATGACGGGCACGCAATCCATGCCCCAGCGTGCGGCCAGTTCTGGCAACAGCTGGCCGGTGATCTCATTGCCTTCAAACAGTGCAGGCATATGCTGACGCGTCAGGCCGGTGGCGGCGAGCATACTGTCGCTCCAGTCACGGTTGGCAACGTCAAGCCACATTGTGCCAGCGGCATCAGACATGTCGCTGGCAAAAACGCCGGTCATTAACAGACGCAGGTAATCTTTTGGCAGTAATACTTTGTCGATTTTGGCAAACAGGGCCGGTTCGTTTTCACGCAGCCAAAGCAGTTTTGGTGCGGTGAAGCCCGGCATCATCAGGTTGCCGGTGATACGGCGTGAATCAGGAACGGCGGCTTCCAGTTGCTGGCACTGGCTGAAACTGCGGCCATCATTCCAGAGAATGGCCGGACGCAGGACGTTTTGCCCGGCATCCAGTACGGTTGCGCCATGCATCTGCCCGGTGATCCCGATCGCTTTAACCTGTTTTAACGGGTGACGCGTCGAGAGTGCTGAAATGGCGTTGCCGGTGGCTGTCCACCAGTCGGCGGGATCTTGTTCTGACCATAACGGGTGCGGGCGGGAAAGGGTTAACGCCTCACTGTGGCTGGCAACCACCTGACCCTCTTCACTGAGTAAAATCACTTTAACGCCAGAGGTGCCGAGATCTATACCGAGATACATACCAGATTCCTTTTTATGTCAGTAGGGGGTAACCCATTCATGCCTGCATAAATAAATAACGCCCTGCGAACCGGAGGCAGGCAGGGCGTAAATCATTGCTTATGCATTAACCAAACAGATAACGGTTAACCAGATTTTCCAGACGTTCCTGCTGGCCGCTCTGGTGCTGAGGATTGATCTCATTTTGCTGCGCCATGCTGCTGAGGGATTCCAGGGACATCTTACCTTGCAGAATTTGCTGGCCCAGTTCGGTATTCCAGCCGGCGTAACGCTGCGCAACGTGTTTATCCAGTTCACGGCTTTCAATCATTCGTGCTGCCACTTTCAGCGCCAGCGCCATGGTGTCCATGCCGCCAATATGGCCGTAGAACAGATCATATTTATCGGTGCTTTGACGACGAACCTTAGAGTCAAAGTTCAGGCCGCCGGTGGTGAACCCGCCCGCTTTGATGATTTCATACATGACCAGCGCATTTTCTTCAACGCTGTTTGGGAACTGATCGGTATCCCAGCCACATTGCGGATCACCACGGTTAGCATCAACAGAACCAAAGATCCCCAGCGCAATCGCGTTCGCAATTTCATGATGGAATGAGTGACCGGCAAGCGTTGCGTGGTTTGCTTCGATGTTAACTTTGATCTCTTTTTCCAGACCGAATTGTTTAAGGAAGCCGTACACCGTCGCCACATCATAATCGTACTGATGTTTGGTTGGCTCCTGCGGTTTTGGTTCGATGAGCAGCGTGCCCTGGAAGCCGATTTTGTGTTTATGCTCAACCACCATCTGCATGAAGCGACCCAGTTGTTCGCGCTCCTGACGCAGATCGGTATTGAGCAGGGTTTCGTAACCTTCACGGCCGCCCCACAACACATAGTTTTCGCCGCCCAGTTTCTGGGTGGCATTCATGGCATTGACCACCTGAGTCGCGGCCCAGCTGTAGATTTCCGGGTTCGGGTTGGTCGCCGCACCGGCACCAAAGCGCGGGTTAGAGAAGCAGTTCGCCGTGCCCCACAGCAGTTTCACGCCGGTAGCTTCTTGTTTCTGTGCCAGAACGTCAGTCATTACCGCCAGGTTGTTAACGTATTCTTTCAGGGATGCGCCTTCCGGCGACACGTCCACGTCATGGAAGCAGTAATAAGGCACGTTCAGTTTTTTGAAGAATTCGAACGCTACATCGGCTTTGGCCTTGGCCAGTTCCAGTTCGTTACCCGGCTGCTGCCATGGGCGAACAAATGAGCCCGGGCCAAACATGTCGTTGCCGTTCCAGCAGAATGTGTGCCAGTAACAGGCTGCGAAACGCAGATGCTCAGCCATGGTTTTGCCGAGGATCACTTCTTCAGGATTGTAGTGACGAAATGCCAGCGGGTTAGTGCTGTTAGCACCTTCGTAGCGAACTGCATCCAGCTTGTCGAAATATGCGTGCATTGAAAAACTCCTTGAAAACGGGCCCAGCGGGACTGGGAGGCTGAGGCCCTATCTTCGGAGTTGTGACTTCTTCTAACAATTACGTTATTTCACACTCAATTTAATAGAATTATTAAATGTGCAGTAGATCGCATAATTAACCCCATTCATCTTGCTTTTCTCTGACTTTCGCGTGATGCCTCGATAATAAAATTACTAATCAGTGTCGAATTACAATCAAACCATGATCTTCATCAAACTTCCGGAAATAAACAAAAAATCATAACGCGGTGATTAAAATCTGCAATTGCCGATTAATTATCCAGCGACAACAATCCCTGTGTCATTTCTGTACGGTTTCTCTGTATCTGCCTCTTCTTATTCTTATAAAAGGTCTGAAAAATGAAAATGAATAAAATGATTCTTTCTGCCTGTGCTGCGTTGATATTGTTCAGCCAGACAGGCATGGCGAAAGAAATAAAAATAGGTATGGCGATTGATGACTTACGTTTAGAACGCTGGCAAAAAGACCGTGATATTTTTGTGGCTAAAGCCAAAACGCTGGGCGCCGATGTTTTTGTTCAGTCGGCAAACGGTAACGAAGAAACGCAGATGGCGCAGATCGAAAATATGATCAACCGCGGCGTCGATGTGCTGGTCATCATTCCTTATAACGGCGAAGTGCTGAGTAATGTTATCGCCGAAGCCAAGCGCGAAGGCATCAAAGTGCTGGCGTACGATCGCATGATCAACAACGCTGATATCGATTTTTACATCTCCTTTGATAACGAAAAAGTCGGGGAGTTGCAGGCTCAAAGCCTGGTGGAGCGCGTTCCTCAGGGCAATTACTTCCTGATGGGCGGCTCGCCGGTGGACAATAACGCCAAGCTGTTCCGCGCCGGGCAGATGAAAGTGTTAAATCCGCTGATCAAAGACGGAAAAATCAAAATCGTCGGTGACCAGTGGGCTGACGGGTGGTTGCCGGAAAATGCGCTGAAGATCATGGAAAATGCGCTGACCGCCAACAACAACAAAATTGATGCGGTGGTGGCGTCCAACGATGCCACTGCCGGCGGTGCGGTACAGGCCTTGTCTGCACAGGGGCTGGCGGGCAAAGTGGCGATTTCCGGTCAGGACGCCGATCTGGCGGCCATCAAACGTATCGAAGCCGGAACTCAAACCATGACGGTCTACAAACCGATCACCAAACTGGCCAATGATGCGGCAGAAATTGCCGTGCAGTTAGGTAAGGGCGAAGCACCTAAATCTAATGCCACTTTAAATAACGGGAAAAAAGAAGTGCCTTCATTTTTATTAACGCCTATTCCGGTAGATAAAAATAATATTGAAAGCACGGTAGTGGCTGACGGTTTCCATAAAAAATCAGATCTTTAATTTTTCAATATTATCTATGAAAACAACACCTCTAAGTCGGCGGTGTTGTTTTTATCAGGATACTGACTATGCCAGAACAATTTGAAAAATCACCGTTGCTGGAAATGCGTAATATCACTAAAAAATTCGGCGCGGTAAAAGCGGTCGATAATATTAGTCTTACTCTGTCTGCCGGGGAAGTGTTATCGCTGTGTGGCGAAAATGGCTCGGGGAAATCCACATTAATGAAAGTGTTATGCGGTATTTATCCCCAGGGCACTTATGAGGGCGAAATTTATTTCGCCGGTGAACGTCTGAGCGCGAAAGGCATCCGCGACACTGAACAAAAAGGTATTGCGATTATTCATCAGGAACTGGCGCTGGTGAAACAACTGAGCGTGCTGGAAAACATGTTTCTCGGCAACGAGTGGGGCCGTTATGGCCTGCTGGACACCGATAAAATGTATCTTCGCTGCCAGCGTATGCTGGCGCAGGTGAAGCTGGATATCGACCCTCATCAGCTGGTGGGCAATCTCGGATTAGGGCAGCGTCAGTTGGTGGAAATTGCCAAAGCGCTGAATAAACAGGTGCGCCTGCTGGTGCTTGATGAACCCACCGCATCGCTGACCGAAAGTGAAACGGCCATTCTGCTGGATATCATCCGGGATCTGCGTCATCACGATATTGCCTGTATTTATATCTCCCACAAACTGACTGAAGTAAAAGCCATTTCTGACAAGCTCTGTGTGATCCGCGACGGCAGGCACATTGCCACCTGCAACGCGGCCGGTACGTCAGAAAAGGAGATCATTTCCATGATGGTAGGCCGCGAATTAACGGAGCTGTTCCCGCCACGTCACCGGCAGATCGGCGCAGAGATTTTGCGTGTTGAAAACCTGAACGCATGGCATCCGGTTAACCGTCACATCAAAAGAGTCGATAACGCCGGATTCACGTTGCGTCAGGGCGAAGTGCTGGGCGTTGCCGGGCTGGTTGGGGCAGGCAGAACCGAAATGATGGAGTGTCTGTACGGTGTCTATCCGGGGCGTTGGTCGGGGGATGTCTGGCTGGAAGGTCATCAGGTGCAGATCACGGACTGTCGTGATGCCATGCGTCGCGGGCTGGCGATGGTGCCTGAAGATCGCAAACGCGATGGCATTGTGCCGGTCATGGCCGTGGGCAGCAATATTACGCTGGCAGCGCTCAGTCAGTTCAGCAGCGGCGGTGTTTTGCGCGAGGCGCAGGAGCAATTCACCATCAGCGAATCGGTGAAACAGCTAAAAATCAAAACGTCTTCATCCGAACTGGCGATCGGACGCCTGAGCGGTGGTAACCAGCAAAAAGCCATTCTGGCGCGCTGCCTGTTACTCAAACCCAAAATCCTGATCCTCGATGAACCCACGCGCGGTATCGACGTCGGGGCAAAGCATGAAATCTACAAACTCATTGGTCAGCTGGCGGCACAGGGAATGGCGATCATCGTGATTTCCTCGGAGTTACCCGAGGTGCTGGGGCTCAGCGACCGGGTGGTGGTGATGCATCTGGGACAGGTTAAAGCCTGTCTGGACAACAACAATTTAAGTCAGGAACAGGTCATGGAAGCCGCATTGAGGAGTGAAACGCATGTCTAAATTTCCCCAGCCAGGAACCCCCGCGGCTGCCACACCGGTGGATAAGCCGGATGCCGTCTTTTCCCTGCAAAAGCTAAAAAATATTAACTTGCAGGTCTTTGTGATGCTGGCCGCCATTGCGGTGATTATTGTTTTTTTCAGCCTGACGACAGACGGCGCGTACATCAGCGCGCGAAACATTTCAAACCTACTGCGCCAGACGGCGATCACCGGCATTTTGGCCGTCGGCATGGTTTTCGTGATTATCTCCGCAGAAATCGACCTTTCCGTCGGCTCAATGATGGGGCTGCTGGGCGGCGTGGCGGCCATATTTGACGTCTGGCTCGGCTGGCCGCTTCCGCTGACCATTGCGGTCACACTGGTGCTTGGCCTGTTACTGGGGGCATGGAACGGCTGGTGGGTGGCATATCGCAAAGTGCCGTCATTTATCGTCACGCTGGCCGGTATGCTGGCATTTCGCGGCATTCTGATTGGCATTACCAGCGGTACTACGGTGTCCCCGACCACGCCCGCGATGTCTTTAATCGGTCAGAGTTATCTGCCGGGTTCTTTTGGTTTTGGGATCGGTGCGGTGGCGCTGGCGCTGTTTATCGGCTGGCAGTGGCGCAGACGTAAACAACGCAGCGCGCTCGGGCTGCCGGTGGCGGCCGCCAGAACTGACGTGACCCGTCAGGCACTGACCGCCATTGTGGCACTGGGGGCGATTTATCTGCTCAACGATTACCGTGGCGTCCCTACACCGGTGCTGATCCTGGTCGCGCTGATGCTTGGCGGCATGTTTATGGCGTCACGCACGTCGTTCGGGCGTCGTATTTATGCTATTGGCGGCAACATTGAGGCGGCGCGGCTGTCGGGCGTGAACGTCGAACGCAGCAAGCTGGCGGTGTTTGCCATCAACGGGCTGATGGTGGCCATCGCCGGTCTTATCCTCAGTTCGCGTCTGGGTGCCGGTTCACCGTCGGCGGGTAATATCGCGGAGCTCGATGCGATCGCCGCGTGTGTTATCGGCGGTACCAGCCTGGCGGGCGGTGTCGGCAGCGTGGCCGGTGCGGTGATGGGCGCATTCATCATGGCGTCCCTGGATAATGGGATGAGCATGCTGGACGTTCCGACATTCTGGCAGTACATCGTCAAAGGCGCGATTTTACTGCTGGCGGTATGGATGGATTCCGCGACCAAGCGTCGGGCATAAATACGGCGAGATATGCAGAATTTTCCGGCACTGACTAAGGGAAATCTGGTTTACCTCACATAATCACAATCCAGAATCCACAGATCTTCTGCCGTTGTGTTATTCAGCAACGCAATTAGCCTTGTTCCTCCGCGTGGGGAACAAGGCTTTAGTCAATGTAATCATCGGTGAGAAACAGGCATGTTTGAAAAACGCTACAGGATTACGCTGCTCTTTAACGCCAATAAAGTTTACGACCGTCAGGTGGTGGAAGGTGTGGGCGAATATTTGCAGGCCTCACAAAGCGACTGGGATATCTTCATCGAAGAAGATTTTCGCTGTCGTATAGATAACATCAAAGACTGGCTGGGCGACGGCGTTATTGCCGATTTCGACGATCGCGAAATAGAGACGCTGCTTGAAGATCTGAAGGTGCCCATCGTCGGCGTCGGCGGTTCGTATCACCGGGAAGAGGATTATCCGCCGGTGCATTACATCGCCACCGACAACTTTGCGCTGGTGGAAGCCGCGTTTATGCACCTGAAAGAAAAGGGCATTAATCGTTTTGCATTTTATGGCCTGCCCGATACCGGCGGGAAACGCTGGGCGCAGGAGCGCGAGCACGCGTTCAGAGCGCTGGTGGCCTCCGAGCAGTATCAGGGTGTGGTGTATCAGGGGATGGAAACCGCGCCGGAAAACTGGCAACACGCGCAGAACAGGCTGGCTGACTGGGTGCAAACCTTGCCGCAGCAAACCGGCATTATTGCGGTCACCGATGCCCGCGCCCGCCACTTATTGCAGGTCTGTGAGCACCTCAACATCCCGGTGCCGGAAAAACTCAGTGTGATCGGGATTGATAACGAAGAGCTGACGCGCTACCTCTCGCGGGTCGCGTTGTCTTCGGTGGTGCAGGGCACCCGCCAGATGGGGTATCGTGCGGCGAAGTTACTGCATCAGCTGCTAGATCAGCGCGATTTGCCGTTGCAGCGCATTTTAGTGCCGCCGGTGAAGGTGGTTGAGCGACGCTCTACCGATTTCCGATCACTGCGTGATCCGGCGGTGATCCAGGCGATGCATTACATCCGTTACCACGCCTGTAAAGGGATCAAAGTGGAACAGGTGCTGGATGCCATTGGCATGTCTCGCTCGAATCTTGAAAAGCGTTTCAAAGATGAAACAGGGCAGACGATCCACGGTGTTATCCACGAAGAGAAACTCGACCGCGCCCGTAATCTGCTGGCGGCGACGTCGATCTCAATTAACGAAATCTCGCAAATGTGTGGTTATCCTTCACTGCAATATTTTTATTCGGTGTTCAGAAAAGGCTATGAAATGACGCCAAAAGAATACCGCAGCATTCATGGTGAAGGCGTTTATCAGGAGAGCTGAAACAGAAGGTTTGCATAAACTGCCCCGGTGCTTAATCAGCGCCGGGGCAGGGTAGAAGTGTTTTATAAGGTAATCACGAACTGGCGGTTACCGTGTTCAGGGGTGATCATCATCCCTTGCGCGGTGTCAGAGGCGCTGGCGAGATCGCAATGTTCTACCTGATGAATATTGCGCAGGCACAGCGTCCAGTCAGTAGCCTTACCTTCGCTGTTCAGCGTCAGCGTGTTGCCTGTACGCTGAACTTTCAGGGTAAAGACCACATTCCCTTGCAGATCCGTAATCTGACTTTCAGCAATCACACCGTCTTCCAGCTCGAACAGATGGAATTGCGGCTTCTCGCTGTAATCGTAATCCGGTTTCTGATCATTGCTCCCCAGCGCGAGCAGCGTGTTGGGACGCACATACAGCGGCAAACTGTCGAAACCATGCTGCTGACGATGCCAGCGCGAACCTTCCGCGACGTCGTTGTTCAGCAGGTGCGTCCAGCGGCCTTGCGGAAGATAGAAATCCACATCGCCTTCTTCGCTGAAGACCGGCGCAACCAGAACGTTATCGCCCAGCATGTATTGCCTGTCCAGATAGTCACACGCCGGATCGTCCGGGAACTCCAGCATCATGGCGCGCATAACCGGCGTACCGTGGCTGGCGGCCTGCGCTGACGCAGGGTAGAGATACGGCATCAGGCGGCATTTGAGCTGCGTGAACTGACGTACCACATCGCAGGCTTCATCATCGTAGACCCAGGGTACCCGATAGGATTTGCTGCCGTGCAGGCGGCTGTGGCTCGACAGTAATCCGAACGCGCACCAGCGTTTGTAGATATGCGCCGGCGCAGTGTTTTCGAAACCGCCGATGTCATGACTCCAGAAACCAAAACCGGACAGGCCGATCGACAGACCTCCGCGCAGGCTTTCCGCCATTGATTCGTAGGTGGCGTAGCAGTCGCCGCCCCAGTGCACCGGGAATTGCTGCGCGCCGACAGAAGCGGAGCGTGCAAACAACACGGCCTCGGATTCGCCGAGTTTTTCCTGCAGCGTTTCGTACACCAGTTTGTTGTACACAAACGCATAGTGGTTGTGCATTTTCTGCGGATCGCAGCCGTCATGCCAGACGACGTCGGTCGGGATACGTTCGCCGAAATCGGTTTTGAAGCAATCGACGCCCATATCCACCAGGCGTTTCAGGTGCCCGGCGTACCATTCACAGGCCTGCGGATTGGTGAAATCGACAATGCCCATCCCGGCTTGCCATTTGTCCCACTGCCAGACGCGACCATCAGGACGTTTCAGCAGATAACCTTTCTCTTTGCCTTCATGGAACAGCGGGGATTTCTGGCCGATGTACGGGTTAATCCACACGCAGATTTTCAGCCCGCGCGCCTTAAGGCGTTGCAACATGCCCTGCGGGTCAGGGAAGGTTTGAGGATCCCATTCGAAATCACACCACTGGAAGGCTTTCATCCAGAAGCAGTCGAAGTGGAAGACATGCAGCGGCAGTTCACGCTCGGCCATGCCATCGATGAAGCTGTTAACCGTGGCTTCATCATAGTTGGTGGTAAACGAGGTGGTCAGCCAGAGACCGAACGACCAGGCTGGCGGCAGTGCAGGGCGGCCGGTCAGACGGGTGTAACGGTCGAGAACGTTTTTCGGCGTCGGGCCGTCGATGACGAAATACTCCAGGTATTCGCCTTCCACGCTGAACTGAACTTTAGAGACTTTTTCTGAACCGACTTCAAAAGACACACATTCCGGATGATTCACCAGCACGCCGTAGCCACGGTTGGTCAGATAAAACGGAATGTTTTTGTAGGATTGCTCAGTGCTGGTGCCGCCATCGCGGTTCCAGGTTTCAACAGTTTGACCATTTTTGACCAGCGCGGTGAAGCGCTCGCCCAACCCGTACACAGTTTCGCCGACGCCGAGATCCAGCCGCTCCATCATGTAGGTTTTCTGGCTGTTGCCGTCCTGAACGTAACCGTTAGATTTTGCCACGCTGCCGGTAATACGACGGCCATTGCGCAGGAAATCCAGCGTCCAGTTGTTGCCTTTGGTCACACGTACCGACAGCGAACCGCTGTGTAACGCGGCAAACTCGTCGTTGTCTTCAAAGCGCAATTCCGGCGTATCCGACTGAATCAGCGGATAGTGCGGGCCTTTGTCTACTTCGCCGTCAAAGTGAGTAATGCGCACGCCAATCACGCCGGTCTGCGGCGAGAAAAATCGCAGCGTAAACATTGGCGAATCAAGCTGGCTGGCGCGTTCAGACGCGTCTTTCGGCGCGGCGTAAATCACCATCTCGTTACCCGTTCTCTGCACTTCAAACACCTGTAACGGGTGCGTGAGTGTGAGTCCGTCCTGGATTAACCAGTTACCGTCACTAATTTTCAAGGTAAAACCCTCCTTTTACACTGCTTCCAATTCATTTCATAAATTCTTGCTGATTGCGGCGGATGCCCTGCGCGACTTCGTCGATGATGCGACGTAACAGCGGGGTGCGCAGAATGTAATAGCGTTTACAGATGATGGCGCTCAGCAGGTAGCAGATTGCCGGAACCAGCGTGAACAGCGCGACAATGCTGGTCATGGTGGCGCTGTTTTGGATGGCAGCGCCGGACTGATAACCAGAACCCGCCAGCATCCAGCCGATCATGGCGCCGGCAAGTGCCAGGCCCAATTTCAGGACGAACAGGGTGCCTGCGAAGCTGATGCCGGTCAGGCGTTTGCCATCGTTCCATTCACCGTAATCGACGGTGTCGGACATCATAACCCATTGAATTGGCGTCACGAGTTGATGCAAAACGCCGATAACAAAGATGAAGATAAACATCAGGACGCTGCCGTTAACCGGCAGGAAGAACATGCACAGGCTGAGAACGGCCAGAATGGCATTGGTCCACCAGAAGACGCTGACTTTACATTTCCAGTCGGTGAGCGGTTTTGCCAGCGCGCTGCCGAACAGGTTGCCGACGGAGTAAACGCCAAGGAACCAGGCGAACAGTACCGGATTGCCCAGAATGTAGGTCACGTAATACATCATTGCCCCGCCGCGCACGGCAACCGCCATGATGTTCAAAATGGTCAGCAGGCCGACAATACGCCACTGGTCGTTGTGCCAGATATCACGCAAATCTTCGCGCATGGTGCCGGTAGGTTTGCCCGGATCGATACGTTCTTTCGTGGTGGCAAAGCAGATTGCCAGCATCACTGCCGCCACAATCGCCAGCACGGCGATGCCGCCCTGATAACCCACGGCCTGATTTTCCCCGCCGATGTAATTCACCAGCGGCATCATCAGTACGGTACTCAGCATGCCGCCTGCGGTAGCCAGTACAAAGCGGTAGGATTGCAGCGAGATGCGTTGTTCAGGATTGTTGGTGATCACCCCGCCCAGTGCGCAATACGGGATATTGACCACGGTGTACATCAGGGTCAGCAGCGTGTAAGTGATGGCCGCGTAAATCATTTTGCCGGTCATGCTCAGTTCTGGCGTGGTGTACGTAAACACGCAGACGATGCCAAACGGGATTGCGCCAAACAGCACGTATGGGCGGAATTTACCCCAGCGGGTGCGGGTACGGTCGGCCAGTAATCCCATGCAGGGGTCAGAGATCGCATCCAGTGCGCGTGCCAGCAGGAACATGGTGCCGACATAACCGGCCGGGATCCCGAAAATATCGGTGTAGAAAAACATCATGTACAACATGACATTATCAAAAATGATATGACTGGCAGCATCGCCTAATCCATAACCAATCTTTTCCTTGACTGAAAGGATTTCTGTACTCATTGCTTCAACGTCCATATGAAAAGGGAGAGTAAGGTTTTAACGGTTGGCGGGGGCAAGGGCTATTGAGATTTTTGCTTCTGAAATTATGTTTCTTTATTTCTGTGATCGCAGGGGGCAAAAGGCGGAAAGTTGAGCGGAGAATGGGTGAAAAAACCTCCCGTTTCGGGAGGTTTCAGAGGGTTATTTTTTGTACTTTGCTTCCAGCGTGGCAAACCACGGCGCGGTAAAATCTTCTGATTTTCCCCAGCCTGGAATAATTTTGCTCAATCCGGTCACGTTGATGCCGTCAGGCTGGCTCAGCAGCAGAGACTGCGCAATGGTCTGCGCCGGGAATTCATAGGTGGCTGGCGTTTTCTCACCGGCAATTTTCAGCGCCACGATGCGCAGGTTCACCGCGCCAATCAGCTGCGTATCCACCGCAGCGGTCATCTGCCACGGGCTGCCTTTTTCGCGCATCAGTTGCAGGTCCTGATTCGAGACATCAATACTGTAGAGTTTGATTTCAGTACGGCCATTTTCTTTCAGCGCTTTATAGGCACCCTGGCTGAATGCATCCCACGCACCCCAGATGGCATCAATCTGACCTTTCGGGTATTTCGCTAAAATAGCACCGACTTTGTTGGCGGTGTCGCCTTGTACGTCTGAGGACACGGCGCCGATAGATTCCAGCTGATGAATCCCCGGATTTTCTTTCAGAATCGCTTCATAGGTTTTCTGACGGCGTTCCATCGGCGGGAAACCGGCCACCCATAGTTTGACGATGTTGGCTTTGCCGTTGAAATCTTTCACCAACTGGCCGACGGAGGCTTTCGCCAGGGATGCGTCGTCCTGACGGGTTACCGTGACGCCGGGAATATTTTCCGGTACTTCGGTATCAAATGCCGAAACGGCAATACCCGCCGCCGCGATACGCTTGACCAGCGCCTCGGAATACGGGCCGCGGCCCTGCGAGAGAATGATGCCGTCGTATTTCTGGCTAATGGCCTGATTGACGAAATCCTGGAATTTGGCGTCGTCGCCGTTACTCAGAAATGTATCGACCTTGAAGCCGAGCGCGCGGCCTTGTTTGATGGCACCGGCCAGAAACTGGGTGGTGTTATCGTCAGAACCGAGATTACGCACAATGGCGATACGCACCGGGCCATTATGTTGTGCAATCGCCGCCGGAACAGGGGCGGGCGTGGCATCCGCGGCGAATGCCGGGAGGGCGGAGAACAGGCTCAGTGCCAGTAAAGAGGCGGATATTCTTTTCATTATTTAACAACTCCGTCGGTGCGGCAGATGATCGCAGCGATGTCAGCATGACCCTGGGATAGTTTCGGCGCGCCAAATGGGCGTTCCGGAATGAGGATGTACAGAAGTCTGTCTGTCCAGACGTCTATTCTGTCGGAGCAGTCTACCGATATGTTAAGAAGGAGGGAATGCTTTGTTGTTATTATATTTCATCGCGGCGTTATTCCTGTTAGTTATAGGAGGAGGGCAGTCTTTGAGCAAAATCAGAGACATGGCCTAGACTAAAAGCACACACCTGAAAGATGCCCCCGGAGGAAGCCTGATGACTTATCCTTTCCGCGACACCTTACTGCCCGTTTTCGCACTGGCCCTGCTGGCCACCCACGCTAACGCGGCTCCGAAAGCCCCTATCTCACCGGCGTCTGCGCGTGCAGAAGTCACTGAACTTGCCAGCGGACTGGATCACCCGTGGTCGCTGGCTTTTCTGCCCGATAATCAGGGCGCGCTGATCACCGAGCGCAGCGGGCAGATGCGCCTGTGGCAGCCTGACGGCGCAATGTCGGCCCCGCTCAAGGGTGTGCCGCGCGTGTGGGTCAGCGGGCAGGCCGGGTTATGGGACGTGCGCTTATCTCCTGACTTTGCCAAAAACCGGCGTGTCTATCTGACCTTCACTCAGCCCGGCGAGAAGGGCGAACCCCATGCGGCGCTGGGATATGGCACCTTGTCGTCTGACAATAAAAGTCTCGACGACTTTAAAGTGATCTTCGTCCAGCAGCCTGCGCTCAGCAGCGGCATCAATCTCGGCGGACGGATTGCCTTCGATGCGAAGGGCAATATCTTCATGTCCACCGGCGACAACAATCAGCGAATTAACGCCCAGCATCTCAGCCAGTTGCAGGGCAAGATTTTGCGTCTGACCCCGGAAGGGGGCGTGCCGCAGGACAACCCGTTTGTTAACGATAAGAATGCCAGGCCGGAGATCTGGACTTATGGCAACCGTAATCCGCAGAGTCTGGCCGTCAATCCGTGGACCGGCGCCTTATGGGAATCGGAGCACGGCCCGCGCGGCGGGGACGAAGTGAATCTGCCGCAGCCCGGTAAAAACTATGGCTGGCCGCTGGCGACGTTTGGCATCAATTATTCCGGGCAGCCTATTCCGGAAGCGAAAGGCACCCGCATCGACGGTGCCGTTGATCCGATTTATTACTGGGAAGTCTCTCCTGCGCTGAGCGGGATGGCGTTTTATAACGCAGACCGTTTCCCGCAGTGGAAACATTCGCTGTTTATCGGCGCGCTGGCGGGGGAATCTCTGATCCGTCTGACCGTTGACGGCGATAAAGTCACCGGTGAAGAGCGGTTGCTGACCGACCGCAAGGAACGCATCCGGGAAGTGCAGACCGGGCCGGATGGCTTCGTGTATGTGCTGACGGATGAGAGTGACGGCAAATTACTGAAGATTGCGCCGGGTGCTTAACATGAAAAAGGCGGGTCGGATGACCCGCCGGTAACCCAGGAGAAACGGCCTTAACTCAGCGGGATCATCACGCGTTTGATAAAGGCCGGGCGCTGTGCCAGTTGCTGATACCAGCGCTCAACGTTCGGATGCGACTGACGCTCAATGTTCAGCGAGTACCAGGAATACGCATAAATCCCCAGCGGGATATCTCCGATCCCGAACGTTTCGCCGGAGAGCCATTTTTGCTTTGCCAGTACGGCATCGGCAATTGCCCAGTATTTCTCAAACACCTTCATGCCCGAGGCAACCAGCGCCATATCGCGCTCCGGTTCCGGAATGCGCACCAGCGTCTGATAGACCTGACGATAAGGGGCGATCAGCGAGCTGCTCGCCCAGTCCAGCCATTTGTCGATACTGGCGCGATGCCGCGCATCGGCAGGCCAGAATTCCGGTTTGCCGGAACATTCGGCAAGGTAGCGAAGAATGGCATTCGATTCCCACAAGACAAAATCATCTTCCTGAAAGCAGGGCACCAGACCATTCGGGTTTAAAGCGAGATAAGCCGGGTCAGTATTCTTGCCAAAGGCGCCGCCTGCGTTGACGATGTTATACGCCAGCTCCAGTTCATCCAGCATCCACAGCACTTTTTTGACGTTGGTCGAGTTTTCACGTCCCCATACGGTAATCATTCAGAACCCCTTGTTTTCAATATGAAAATACGGACTTTTTTTGATGATGACTGGCTAAAACTATAGGCCACGGCGAAGAATTATGCGAAGGGAAAAAAGTAACACTCAGCGACAGGGTGTAGCCGCCGCTGAGTGCGGGAAGGGCAGATTAGCGTTGTAACTTCTGCGCTTTAAACAGGGAAATGACGCTGAGCAGTGCGACGACCATCAGGTAATAACCCGGTGCCAGGCTGCTGCCGGTGGCGGAAATCAGCAGCGTACAGATGAACGGTGCGAAGCCACCAAACACGGTCACGGCAACGTTGTAGCTGATAGCCATACCGCTTGCGCGGGTGGTGATCGGGAACAGATCCGCCATCATCGACGGGACGGCGGAGAAATACACTGATTTCAGCAGCGCCAGCCAGCTGATAAGCAACAGCAGTGACAGCGCGGAGGTGTATTCCAGCATCAGCCAGAATGCCGGATAAATGGTGATCAGCAACAGCACCAGTGAGCCCCACATCAGCGGCAGACGCCCCACTTTTTCAGCCCATAATCCCATCAGCGGCGTCACCACCGTCAGAATTATCCCGGCAGACAGCGTCGCGGTAAACCCGGCCGACGCGGGCAGATGCAGCGTTTTCGTGGCATACGTCGGCACATAGTTCAGCATGTAGTTAATGGCCGTTGACACGACCATCAGCCCGATGGCGATGAAAAACAGGCCTTTCTGCGCCCGGACGATCTCTTTCAGCGGAGACGCGGATTTCTCAGCAGTGCGGAAGCTTTCCGACTCTTTGATGTGACGGCGGATGTACAACCCGACCGGTCCAATCAGCAGGCCGAAGATAAACGGAATACGCCATCCCCAGTCCTGCAACTGAGTTTCGGTCAGGATGGCAGACAATCCCAGGCCAAACGCCGACGCCAGTAACGTACTCGCGCCCTGGGTGGCAAACTGCCAACTGGCGATGAAGGCTTTACGCTCGGGGAAATGTTCCACCAGAAATGCCGTGGAGCTGCCAAACTCGCCGCCTGCGGAGAAACCCTGAATCAGGCGTGCGGCCAGGATCAGCAGCGGTGCCGCCATGCCGATGGTGCCGTAAGACGGCGTGACCACAATGATCAGACCGCCGATCATCATCAGGCTGATGGACATCAGTAACGATGCTTTTCGCCCGTGTTTATCGGCGTAAGCCCCCAGCACAATTGCGCCCAGCGGGCGGATCAGGAAGGAAACGCCGAAACTGCCAAAGGTCAGCAGCAGCGAGACGGTCGGATCTGAGGTCGGAAAATAGGCGTGGGCGATATAGCTGGCGAAGAAGCCGTAAATCGCGATATCGAACCACTCCAGCGCATTGCCGATACAGGTGGCAAACAACGTTTTCATCAGGTTCGGCTTTTCTGCCGTTCCCTTAAGCGGGGTTGAAGATGCAGTTATCTGGCTCATTGAACAACTCCGGCTTGCGCGCTGTGATGTGCGTGATGTTGACTGAGCAGGGCTGTGCCCCTTTCGCCCAGATCCCATAACAGGTGGGTCATGATCGCCAGCCCTTCACGGGCAACCGAAATCAGCATGTGTTCGTTGACGCCGTGCTGCCCGCAGGCCGGATAGGAGTGCGGTACCCACAAGGTCGGCAGGCCGAGGATATCGGCGAACACATCGTTAGGCAGCGAGCCGCCCAGATTCGGTAACAGTGCCGGTTTTTTGCCGGTGGTCTGCTGCATGATGTCCAGCGCCCAGTCCACCAGCGGATCAGTCGGATCGAAGCGCGTTGCCGGAGAGCCGCGCATAAATTCCACCTCGACCTGTGGAAAGCCCCGGGCGTCCAGATGCGCACGAACGTGTTCCGCCAGATGCTGCCAGTCGGTACCGACCACAAAGCGCAGCTGACACACCGCAGTGGCATGGCCGGGAATGGCATTCATCGGGCGCTGTGGATTGCCGGTCAGGAATGACAACACTTCCAGCTGATTCCATGCGTAGAGGCGTTCGGTAGGCGTCAGCCCTTCTTCGCCCCAGTCAGGGTCGATCTGCGGATCGTTTTCGCCGCCACCGGCCTCAACGTCGCTGAGAATGTCGCGAATGGCTTCGCTGACCGCAGGCGGTTTCAGCGCCGCGACCTGTAACTGACCGTGCTGGTTCACCAGACACGCCAGCGCGTTGGCCAGCTGCGTGCCCGGATTGGTCAGCAGGCCGCCCCAGTTGCCGGAGTGATAGGCGTTGTCGCGCGCATTGACGGTCAGACGGAAATTGACGGCGCCGCGTGAGCCGAGGAACAGGGTCGGACGGACGGCGTTGAGACGCGGCCCGTCAGAGGCGAGGAAAATATCTGCGCTCAGTTGTTCTTTATAGTTGCGGCAAAGTTCTGCCAGACCCGGCGAACTGATTTCTTCGCCCATTTCGAACAGCAGCTTGCAGTTAAAGCCCAGACGCCCGCCGCGTGCTTTGAAGATTTGCTCCAGCGCTGCGATATTAATGCTGTGCTGGCCTTTGTTATCCGCTGTGCCGCGCCCGTACCAGCGGTCGCCTTCTTCTTTCAATGCCCAGGGCGAGAGATCGCTGCGCCAGTTTTCATCGTCCCCGAACACCACATCGCCATGACCGTAGCTGAGGACGGTGGGCAGCGCGCTGTCTTCAATACGGGTTGCGATAAGAAAAGGCCGGTTGGCGGCGTGAGGATTATCAACGCTGAGCAGCGTGAAGCCCATCGCAGATAACGCCGGTTTAATCTCTTCATCGAGGTAACGGGCCAGTTCATCATCCCGCTGATTACTCTGGCTTTCCGTGGCTATCGCCACTCTGCGCGCCAGAATGCGCTGGTATTCACCCTGATCAAACCAGGCTAACGCCTGTTCAACGATATTTTCCGCTGTCATGAGGAACCTGCTTATTGTGTGTTTGTGATCTTATTGTTGGTTTTTTTAGCAGTTTCACTCTAAGCGCTGCGTAAGCGTTGCCACAATAATAATAATTGCAAGTTAGCGTTGCTTTTATTGTAATGCTCGTCTGCACACTTATGAGGCAACTCCATTATGCAAAGCGCTGAGATCCGTTATTTTCTCGCCGTCGCCAATACCGGTTCGCTGAGTGGCGCCAGCAAACAACTTTTTGTGGCGGTGTCGGCCATCAGCCGCCAGATCCAGCGCCTTGAGGAGCGGATCGGTGCGCCGCTGTTTGAGCGGCACGCGCGCGGAATGGTGCTTAACGACGCCGGCCAGATCCTGGAAAACCATGTGCGCAAAAGCATGATGGATATGGAACACGCCATTGCCGAAATTCAGGGGCTGAATGCGGTGCGGCGCACGGTGATCCGCATGGCCTGTACCGACGGTCTGGCGTTTGATTTGCTGCCGCAGCTTTTTTCACGTTTTCGCGTTATTAATCCGGGCGTGATGTTTTATCTGAATGTGGGAACGGCGGGGGACGTCTCGGAGATGATCCATAGCGGTGACGTGGATCTGGCATTACAGTTCAGCCTGGTGGCGGAGCGGGGTGTGGATATCATGGCGTCCTTTCCCGCACCGGTGCGCATGGTGATGCGCCAGAACCACCCACTGGCCGGAGGCGACCTGCAACTGACCGATCTGCATCCTTACCCGCTGGCCATGAACGAGCAGGGCAGCACCATCCGCCAGCTGTTTGATCTGTCCTGCCGGATGAGCGGCATTTTCCTTGAGCCCGCGGTCAGCTGTAACCGGTTTTCGACGCTGTACGATTTTATGGTGCAAACGCCGGGCGCGATCGTGGCGTGCAGCCATTTTTCCATCATGTACAAAGCCCGGCGCGACAACCTGCGGGTTAAATCCGTCAACATCGAACAACTCAGCCAGCGGACATTGCAGCTGCAAACGCCGGCAGGGAAAAAACACTCTGCCGCTGTGGGTCAGTTTATCGATTTTATCCGGGATGAAGTGGCACGTGAGAGCGAGGCGTTTATTCGTGATTTTAATGTCTGATTTGCGAGGCTGCGCGCAAAACCCTGGCGCCCTGCTGGCAGTAAGGCGTTTATAGTTATAGATATTTTATATATTAGTATGTTTACAAATAGCCTCAGATAATGCGCCAGCGCATGCCGGGAGGCGCCTGAACCGGCCAGAAACGGAGAGGCGCGTGCCGGAAATCTCATCTAATCTTAAGATCTTTACACTATTTAGGTTTATTCCAGCCCCGGAAAGCAGTAGTTTTTACACCTGCAGACTTGCACAATCTGATTGAAAGATAAGATAAATTTCAGTTACCCGGACAAAAGCCCTGATACCTATGACAATTTCTTCCCAATTCAAACGGACTTTCATTTACGCGCTGGGCGGTGGAGTAATGCTGCTGGCGCTTCCCGCCGCTCAGGCGGACACCGCCCCGGTAGCCCCTCAGGTCAATGCAAAATCCTGGGTGCTGATGGATTACAACAGCGGGAAGATCCTCGCACAGTCTAATCCTGACGCACGTCTCGACCCGGCAAGCCTGAGTAAAATCATGGTCAGTTATGTGGTCGGGCAGGCGATTAAATCCGGAAAAATCAAATCAGACGATCTGGTTTCCGTCGGTAACGATGCCTGGGCGACCGGTAATCCGGTGTTGCGCGGCTCTTCCCTGATGTTTCTGAAACCGGGTGACCGCGTGCCGGTTTCAGAACTGAATAAAGGCATTGTGATCCAGTCCGGTAACGACGCCAGCATCGCGCTGGCGGATTACGTGGCGGGCAGTCAGGATTCCTTCGTTAACCTGATGAACCGGTACGCCGAGCAGCTGAAACTGCAAAATACCCATTTCAAAACGGTGCACGGGCTGGATGCTGACGGGCAATACACGTCGGCCACCGACATGGCGCTGCTTTCGCAGGCGCTGATCCGGGATACGCCGGAAGAATATGCGCTGCATAAAGAAAAAGAATTCACCTTCAATCACATCAAGCAGATTAACCGTAACCGCCTGCTGTGGAGCACCAACCTGAACGTGGACGGTATCAAAACCGGTTACACCTCCGGCGCGGGCTATAATCTGGTGTCTTCGGCGAGTGACGCTAACGGGATGCGCCTGATTGCCGTGGTGATGGGCGCGCCGAGCGACCGTATCCGCTTCAATGAAAGTGAAAGCCTGCTGACCTGGGGGTTCCGTTTTTATGAAACGCTGACGCCGATCAAAGCCGGTGATGCCTTTACCAGCCAGCGCGTCTGGTTCGGTGATGAAAAAATGGTGCCGCTGGGCGTCGCGGAGAATGCGTCACTGACCATGCCGAAGGGCCAGCTGAAAAACCTGAAAGCCAGCTTCCACCTGACCACGCCTCAGCTCGAAGCGCCGCTGGCGAAAAACCAGGTGGTCGGAACGGTTGATTTCAGTCTGGACGGAAAAGTCATCGATCAGCACCCGCTGGTTGCTTTGCAGGAAGTGAAAGAAGGCGGTTTCTTCAGCCGCATCTGGGACTTCGTGATGATGAAAATCAGCGGACTGTACAGCAGCGTTTTCGGTAAGTAATGACCGTAGCGCAATAAAAAAGCGAGGCTCACGTGGCCTCGCTTTTTTTGTCCGTCGAACAGGATTTGTCTGTCAGCCGCGTACCCAGCCTTTGCGGATCGGGAAGGCAAAGCCGAAACGGTAAATTTTACACATCAGCGCGTTAATCTGCTCGCCGAACAGATTCCAGACCAGCTGTGAGAACAGGCAGCCGAGCATGCCGACCAGGAATCCACCGAGCATATCCAGCGGCCAGTGCACGCCCAGATACACCCGTGACCAGGCGATGCTGACCGCCGTGACCATCAGCAACGCGCCGGACCAGAGACGATGCCAGAACAGGAAGGCCAGCGCGAAGGTGAAGATCGCCGTCCCGTGATCGCTCGGGAAAGAGTCGTCAGGGGAGTGATGCAGGAAATTATAGCCAAACCCTTCAACAAACGGGCGCGCGTGCGGGAAGAGTTCAGACAGCGCCTTGGCCGTCGACATAGCGAACAACAGCGCAATGGCGGTTTTGCTGACCAGCTCACGTTGCTGACCGATATGCTCGCGATGCCCCCACAGCCACAAACCTATAATCAACAGAGGGACGATCATAATCAGATCATCCGCCAGAAATATTGCCAGTTTAATCAGTGCTTCCGGCGAAGCCGGCGTGGCGTTAATCCATAAAAAAAGCAGATGGTTCAACTGCTCCATAAACATACCCTCATCAAAAAAAGGCCAAAAAAGCCCTAAAAATGTGCCAGTAAATCACTGACAACACATCTAAAAGTGGGTTCCACGATAGTTTATGCTGCCGTGAAGATATAGGGGGGATCGTCTGAATATCAAACTCATTGACGTGCCGTATAGTTTCCCGATGCCGGTGATTCTATGAGCGGGAACTTAATGAAACCTTAAGCAGGCCGGAAACCCTGACAAACGTAAATGTTTTGCGTCATGGGAATGACTCCTATAAAAATACGCCTTATTGCCCGTCAATTTTCGCGTGAACCGCATACAGACAAGCAGATAAGGGAGAGTAACCTGATGGAGATCCGCCAGGCGGGTATTGAGGATTTAATCACCCTGCAGAAGCTGGGCAGGGAGACGTACCGCCACTATTTCGGCAGTTTGTGGCACAATAGCGACGAGCTGGAAGCCTTTCTGGTGCAGGATTTTGGCGATGAAGAGATGCTGGGCAGTTTAGACGACCCCGGCCACTGCTGGCTTATGGCGGTGGAAAAGGGCGTCGTTGCAGGTTTTGCGAAACTGCATTTCGATCAGCCGCTGGATCAGGCAGAAGGCCGGGGAGCGAAACTCTGCAAACTCTATTTCACCCCGGACAGCCGTTCGCGGGGACTCGGTAGCCAGCTTTTTGCCGCGGCAGAAGCCGCTGCCAGAGCGCACCGGCAGCCGGTATTGTGGCTGGATGTATTGCAAAGCAATCTGCCCGCTATCGGGTTTTATCAGCGTCAGGGGATGCATCAGGTGACGGAGAATACCTATGTGACCGCCACGCAAACCACCCGGTTGTGGATCATGAAAAAGGAAATCAATGATTAAGTTACGTCTCGGCGGTCTGTTCATCACTCTGGAAGCAGGGGAAGATATTCCCTATGCGCCGGAGTTTTGTGAGCATTACACCTACCTTATTCGTCCGGTGGAAGGCGTGTATGAAATTTTACGCTACGACGCTTATTCTGGCTGGCACAAACGTCCCGATCAGAATTTTGAAGACGGACATCAGGCTTTTGTATTTGCCTATCAGGCGTATGAAAAAGAATGGAATCAGACTGACGGACGTTTAGGCGGCAAAGATAAGCACCTCGTTCGTATTATGTAATCTCTGACAGGGCAGAAAGAGTCTAAAAAACCACCGGCAAGGTGGTTTTTTTAATTCCGTAACCCTGGCGTTGAAAGTGAATAATGATTATTTCACCGGTTCACTGTATTCATTTTGGTAAATTATTTTAGTTTGAATCGCAATAATAACGTTAAGGTCAGCCCCGGATCTATACAAAAACTTACACTTCTAATAAGTTGCCTGACAATACTTGTGGCAGATAATAATAATCTGATTAAGATAATTAGCATTTATTCCGCCAGGTGTTTGCAAAATGTAATAATAAAAAAGATAGGCTTATTTTGTTGTATATTACTGATAGTAAAGTGTTTTAATGGGTGGTTTGGAAAAGTCTTATATAAAATATGCACTCATATAACAGCCGATGTTAATAACATTGAGGTCAGTCGTTATATTTTTAAATCATTCCTAAACGGAATTTATTTCAAATATTTTCTGGTTGCAACGGAACTTATCCTCGTTTAATTTGACGTCCATCTGCTCAGGACCTGAAGAAGATATAAATCTTCACAGTAGCGAGTAATTAATACTGCCCGATGGCAAAAATTATAGTTTATAAATTAATCAAGGATATTGATGATGAAATTACGCGTACTTTCTCTGGTTGTTCCCGCTCTGATGATGGCCGGCACTGCAGGCGCTGCAGAGATTTATAATAAAGACGGCAACAAACTTGACCTCTACGGCAAAATTGATGGCCTGCACTATTTCTCCAGCGATAATGGCTCAGACGGTGACCAGTCTTATATGCGTTTTGGTCTGCGTGGTGAGACACAAATTAACAACGAACTGACCGGTTACGGCCAGTGGGAATATCAGGCTGCACTGAACAAAGCAGAAAGCGAAGATGCTAATAACTACACACGTGTCGGCTTCGCGGGTCTGAAATTCGCCGAGTTTGGTTCACTGGATTATGGCCGCAACTACGGCGTGATGTATGACGTCGCAGCATGGACTGACGTTCTGCCAGAATTCGGTGGCGATACCTACGGCGCAGACAACTTCATGTTCCAGCGTGCGAACGGTGTGCTGACTTACCGTAACCAGAACTTCTTCGGCCTGGTCGATGGCCTGGATGTTGCAGTGCAATATCAGGGTAAAAACGGCAGCGCGACTGAAACCAACAATGGCCGTGACGTACTGGCACAAAACGGCGACGGCTACGGCATGTCCGTGACCTATGATCTGGGCGAAGGCTTCAGTGCTGCTGCAGCAATGATGGCGTCAGACCGTACCAACGAACAAAATGGCCGTAACAACCCGGCGATCCTCGGTGACGGCGATAAAGCTACGGCTTACAGCGGCGGCCTGAAATACGATGCCAACAACGTTTACCTGGCAGCGATGTACACCCAGAGCTACAACGCCAACCGTTTCGGTAAAGCAGGCAGCACCGCTTACGGTTATGCAGACAAAGCGCAGAACTTCGAAGCCGTTGCACAGTACCAGTTTGATTTCGGTCTGCGTCCGTCCCTGGCATACGTGCAGTCTCACGCCAAAGACATCCAGGGTTATGGCAACCAGAACCTGACCAAATATGTTGATGTCGGCGCGTCTTACTTCTTCAACAAAAATATGCTCACTTACGTTGATTACAAAATCAACCTGATGGATGACACCCGCTTTACCCGCAACGCTGGCATCAACACCGATGACATTGTGGCGGTAGGTTTGGTTTATCAGTTCTGATAAACCCTTTTGCCCAGATTTAATTCGGGCCTGTTAGTCTGCTGTGTCTGATTCCCTTCCCGGTCGGGAAGGGTTTTTTGTTTTATGGCATTCAGCGTTTCTCTTAAGCGTTTAATTCCCGCGCGACCTGAGGCATCATGGCTTATCCTTTGATAAACCTGTCATTAGCCGAGGCCGCCATGACCGATCACGCGACACCCAATCTTCCTTCCCGTAACTTCGAACACACCCAACAATTCTACGGCAGTGTGGGTTTTACCACGACCTACGTCGATGACAGCTGGCTTATCATGGTTCGCGGCGGCATCACGCTGGAGTTTTTCCTGCATACCGATCTTGATCCACAAACCAGCTGGTTCAGTTGCTGCCTGCGTGTGGATAATGTCGATGAAATGTTTGCAGCCTTTAAGGCTGCCGGTATTGGCGAAGATCCTCATTCACGCCCGTGCGTTCATCTGCCAGAAACCCAGTCATGGGGCATGAAAATGGGCGTAATGATTGATATCGACGGTTCGCTTATCAGGGTGATCGAGAATTGAGAGGGGGCAACTCCCGCAGGAGACAAGCATGGTATTTGACTGGCACAGTGAGCCATTAACGCGTCAGACTCGCGTGAATGAGAGCTATAAGAACACCCAAAATGTCAGACGCTTTCTAAAAAAGGAATGCGGTGAGGATTTTACCTTTGATCGGGATTTCATGGCGTGGATCCGTAATGACACACCCAAAAGCCTGGGTGACGTGGCGGATGAATGGACGCGGCGACATGGTGAGCCAAAGAACGGCTGACGGAAAAAGATGAAATGCGGCATTTTTCAGGGCGAAGTTTTCCTGTCCCAGGGCAACGAAGCAGGGCGTTATCTGATGGTTAATGAATGATTTTAAAGGAGAAAAGAAAAAACCCATCAATCTTGAACCTAACGAGGCGGGATTGACGGGCTCTCCAAATTTGGGGACTTCAAAGAAAAGCAGTGGCACTAATTAAGACTGCTTCCCACTATAAAAGTTCGTTTCATGTGGCAAAATTTTAAAAAAATTATTGATTTTATTTTTCCACATTACGCATCAATAACTTACGTCACGCTCCCGGCCAGATGATGACAATCAGTGTCCCGGCCAGCGTCAGTAATACGTTAGCGATAGCATAGGTTCCGGCGTAACCCAGTGCAGGAATGTTGCTGCGGGCGGTGTCGCTGATGATTTCCATCGCAGGCGCGCAGGTTCGCGCCCCCATGATTGCGCCGAACAGCAAGGCGCGGTTCATGCGCAGAACATACGCACCAAAGATAAAGCAGATAATCACCGGTACCAGGCTGACGATCAGCCCCGAAACCAGCATCTGCCCGCCGATAGCCCCCAGACCGTTGTTGATGCCCGCGCCTGCGCTCAGGCCGACGCCTGCCATAAACACCATCAGGCCAAACTCTTTCACCATGTTCAGCGCACCCTGCGGGATGTAGCCGAAAGTCGGGTGGTTGGCGCGCAGGAAGCCGAGCAGGATCCCGGCGAACAGCAGACCTGCCGCGTTACCGATACCGAAGGTGAAGTTCTTAAACTGGAAAGTGATCAGGCCAATCATCAGGCCGACAATAAAGAATGCACAGAAGGCCAGCAAATCCGTGACCTGACTGTGTACCGAGATAAACCCGATGCGGTCTGCCACGCTCTTCACACGGCGCGCATCGCCGCTGACCTGCAACACGTCGCCCTTGTTAAGCACAATGCTGTCGTCGATCGGCATTTCTATCTGGCTGCGGATGACGCGGTTCAGGAAACAGCCCTGATCGGTCAGATTGAGCTGACTGAGGCGTTTACCGACCGCGTGGTTATTTTTCACCACCACTTCTTCAGTCACGATGCGCATATCCAGCAGATCGCGGTCGAAGACTTCTTTGCCGTTTCTGAAACTCGGATCGAGCCGGGAATGCGCGTCAGGGTAGCCGACCAGTGAGATTTCATCGCCGACCTGCAATACCGCGTCGCCGTCAGGTGTCGCCAAAATCCCGTTACGACGGATACGCTCGATGTAGCAACCGGTCTGGCGGTAGATCCCCAGTTCACGCAGATTTTTGCCATCCGCCCAGGCCACCAGCTCCTGCCCGACGCGATAGGCACGGATTACCGGTAAATACACTTTGCGTTTGCTGTCAGTATCCAGACCGCGTTCGCGGGCGATTTGCTGCGCGCTGGTCGGTAAATCCTGATGTTGCAGTTTTGGCAGATAACGTGCGCCGAAAATCAGGCTGACCAGCCCGATGAGATAGGTCAGTGCATAGCCAAGGCTCAGATTGTCGAGTTCCGGGCCGAGCATTTTGTTGCCGCCCATGGTATTGCGCAGCGTGTCTCCCGCACCCACCAGCACCGGCGTGGAGGTCATGGAGCCGGCGAGCATACCGGCGGTAAGGCCGATGTCCCAGCCAAACAACCGTCCAAGGCCGAGCGCAAGCAGCATCGCGGTGCCGACCATTACCAGCGCCAGCATGAAATAATTTTTGCCGTCGCGAAAGAAAATCGAAAAAAAGTTGGGTCCGGCTTCGACGCCCACGCAGAAAATAAACAGCATAAAACCAAGATTGAGCGCTTCGGTGTTAATGCTGAAATGCTGCTGGCCTAAAAGCAGGGAAACCACTAATACGCCAATAGAATTTCCCAGCTGAACGGAGCCCAGACGCACTTTTCCAAGGCACAGACCGAGCGCCAAAACTACAAATAATAACAGGATGTAATTCCCGTTTAACAAACTAGCGACGTTTATATTCACAAGGATAACTTATTGTTTACCAACAAATTCTTGATATGGGAGAATGTAAAGGATAAATTCAGAAAGAGAACATTCCTGCGTGTTTACTCCGCGTATGCACAGTGCAGACGACGGGGAAAAGCAGGGTTCGGGCGTCATTTTAATCATAGAACGTCTCTTCAGCCAGAGAAAAGCCCGGATAAAATGATGTAAACGCCTAATTTGTGTTACGCGGGATTGCGTGGCGCGTCAGGGAAGTGAGCCAGAAGGCTCTGTCAGGTAAAAACCGCATCAAATGCAATTCATCAAAGCCTGTGAAAACTCGCCAACTTTATGGAGGAAGTAAAATGGCACTTTGGCGCAAGGTCAGAGCCCCGGTTCTGTGTTGTCTCTGTTTTATCGTGATTTTTATTTCTTTAAAAAACAGCTGGATCGTGGTCAGAAACACCGGGCCTGGTCCTGAATACGGTCTGCTTTTATTTTTGCTGCCCGGCATGTTAACGGCAATGATCGCCAGGGAGTCGCCGATATTCTCGTCTTTTGTCGGCGGACTGACTTCTATACCTTTATGTTTTCTGCTGCGCTGGGCGTTCTTCCCCCGCATACGCCCGCCGGTGCAGGAGCTGGCTTATGCCACCAGCGCCATTTTCTGGTGCGTGCTGGGTGCGATGCTGATCCATTTGCTGATGACAGCTTACCGCCAGTTCAGACATTCCTGAACGGGCGATAAGTAAAAGCCAAAAGAAAAGGCGCTCAGTGAGCGCCTTTATGCTGTGTGTCATCTTATTTTTTTTGACTGACCGTCTGTTAACGCCGGATCAGTTGCTGAACAATGCCAGATGCTCTTTCGCATAAGCTTCGAAATCAGTGAAGCCGCCAATGTGTTGCTGGTCAAGGAAGATCTGTGGAACCGTTTCAACCGGTTTGCCAACAGTTTTTTCCAGGTCGGCTTTGGTGATGCCTTCTGCATGGATATCGATGTAGCGGAAGTTGAAATCATCACGTTCTTCAGTCAGTTTTTCAGCCAACTCTTTTGCACGGACACAATAAGGACAGCCAGGACGCCCGAAAATTACTGCAAACATGGAGACTCCTTTGTTTGATTTTAAAAATGAATGAAAAGGAAACGATTCGTTTTGTTAACTACATCACCTTTTTGATGTCGCTACTATGCCTGTTGCAAACCATAAAAAAAAGCAGGAATTACCTGTCAGTCCGATACCTTTGACCTATCCAAATGAACAGAAAGCCATTTTTTACGACAGCATATTGTTAAAGCAATTGATGCCGCCAGACTTGCAAAGGGCGTGCGCAGCATCAATCATTGAGCGCTGATGTATATTATTTTTCAGTCCAAGGATTTTTCATGACACCGACTATCGATCTCCTGCGTTCCCACCGTTCCATCCGTGCTTTTACCGATCAGCCTGTGTCAGATGAACAGCGTGAAGCCATCATTGCGGCGGCACAGGGTGCATCGACATCCAGCTTTTTGCAGTGCTCTTCAATTATTCGTATCACCGATCCGGTACTTCGTGAAAAGCTGGTGGATTATACCGGCGGTCAGAAATACGTTGCCAGCGCTGCTGAATTTTGGGTGTTCTGCGCTGATTTCAACCGTAACCAGCAAATCAATCCGCAGGCTGAGCTCGGCCTTGCCGAGCAATTGCTGCTGGGGTGTGTGGATACCGCGCTGATGGCGCAAAATGCGATGACGGCGGCTGAGTCACTTGGGCTGGGCGGCGTGTTTATCGGCGGCATTCGTAATCAGGTTGAAGACGTTGTGGCGCTGCTGAAATTGCCTAAATTTGTCATGCCGCTGTTTGGTTTTTGCATCGGTACTCCGGCGCAGGATCATCAGGTGAAGCCACGTATGCCGCAGTCTATGCTGGTGCATGAAAACAGCTATCAGCCGCTGAACAAAGAGGTGCTGGCGGAATATGACGAAGCGCTGAGTCAGTATTATTTGCAGCGTGACAGCAATGCACGCCGTGATACCTGGAGTGATTTGATCGTTCGTACCCTGAAAAAGGAACAGCGTCCGTTTATGCTGGACGCATTGCATAAGCAAGGTTGGGCAACGCGCTAAACGGCGACGGAGTGTCGGATGAAGATTGCTATTCTTTCCCGTGACGGGTCTTTGTATTCGTGCAAACGCCTGCGGGAAGCTGCGCAGAGCAGGGGGCATGAGATCGACATCATCGATCCTTTGTCTTGTTATATGAACATTAATCCCGCCGCGCCCAGTGTGCATTATCGCGGACGGCAGCTCGATATTTACCAGGCCGTGATCCCGCGCATCGGCTCGGCGATCACGTTCTACGGCACCGCCGTGCTGCGCCAGTTTGAAATGCTCGGCAGTTTTCCGCTCAATGAATCGGTGGCGATCACCCGGGCGCGCGACAAATTGCGCTCAATGCAGATCCTCGCGCGCGAAGGCATTGATCTGCCGATTACCGGCTTTGCCAATGCGCCGGACGACACCTCAGATCTCATCGCGCTGGTCGGCGGCGCGCCGCTGGTGGTGAAACTGGTGGAAGGCACGCAGGGGATCGGCGTGGTGCTGGCGGAAACCCGTCAGGCAGCAGAAAGCGTGATTGACGCGTTTCGCGGGCTGAATGCGCATATTCTGGTGCAGGAATATATCCGCGAAGCAGAAGGGCGGGACATTCGTTGTCTGGTCGTAGGAAAGCGCGTGGTTGCGGCCATTGAGCGTCAGGCCAAACCGGGTGATTTCCGTTCCAATCTTCATCGCGGCGGCACGGCGAAAAAAGTCAAAATTACCCCGCAGGAGAAAGACATTGCGGTGAAAGCCGCGCAGACGCTGGGGCTGGATATCGCAGGGGTGGATATTCTGCGGGCACATCGCGGGCCGCTGGTGATGGAAGTCAACGCATCACCGGGGCTGGAAGGTATCGAGACGACCACCGGTCTGGACATCGCCGGGATGATGATCGATTACATCGAACAGCGTGCGAAACCGGGTTTTCGCTTAAAATCCGGCGGCTAATTCTCAATTGATCGGCCTAATGTTGATCAAGGCGGTTTTGATCGTAGCGCTGGCCGGCATAATTCCGTAAGCTATCGCCCCTTCGTAAGGCCCTGCGCATTACGGAAGGGGTTATTTTCGTTGTTGAACTCGTGAGGCATTCTATGGATTCGCTCATCGTCCCTGATTTAGCGCTGTTGCGGCGCTGGCTTGATCAGCTGGGCATTTCTTTTTTCGAGTGTGATTCCTGTCAGGCTCTCCATCTGCCGCATATGCAGAATTTCGATGGCATTTTTGATGCCAAGCTCGACATTGTGGACAACGTGATTTTGTTCTCGGCGCTGGCCGAAGTGAAGCCGACGGCGCTGATCCCGCTGGTGGCTGATTTAAGCTCGATCAATGCCAGCTCGCTGACCATCAAAGCCTTCGTGGATATTCAGGACGATAATTTACCGAAGCTGATTGTTTGTCAGTCGCTGACTATCGCAGTAGGCGTGACCCATGAGCAGTTCTCCTTCTTCCTGCAACAGGCAGAAGAGCAGATGTCGATGATCATTCTCGAAGCTCATGCCAATGACTTGCTGTTTATCGGTGATGAAGAAGAAGACGGCGCACCTGCCACGTCGGTCAATCTGCCGTTACTGCACTGATCCCTTTTTTAATTTTTTCTCTCCTTTAAAGATCCTTTCCTGCGAGCCGTAACAACCACGGCTCCGCTGCCTTTATTCGCTTTCGCGATAAGTTATGCTGCTGTTTACCCGATGTTGCCCTATATTTCACTTTGTTAATGGCTAAAATGCCAGACGCTGTACATCAAATTTGCATAATTAATCGATAAACGCCGGTTTTGTCTCAGGAGGCTGGTACACGCGGGTTGCAGGCGCTATGCTTCTGACTCTGCATCAAGCGTGATTACGTCGTAAAACCAAACGGTTAATTCGCAGGCAGCGTATTCGCCAACATTGAATGCCTATGCATATTTTCGTGCCCGGCAGTTGGCTTGGTAGTGAAGGGTTTTGTATCCATTTCAGTGATGCAAATTCAATGACATATTCCCCTGGCTTGGAGGTAGTAACGGATGTTCACCCTGCGTAAAAAGTGGTTATCGGGTGTTGTCGCCGGTCTGGTAATGGCCGCGTCCGTCACAGCGTCTGCGGAAGAGAAAACGCTGCATATCTATAACTGGTCCGATTATATCGCGCCAAACACCGTGCCTGATTTCCAGAAGGAAACCGGCATTAAAGTGGTTTACGACGTGTTTGATTCCAACGAAGTGCTGGAAGGCAAACTGATGGCAGGCAGCACCGGTTTTGATTTAGTGGTGCCTTCAGCCAGTTTCCTTGAGCGCCAGCTGACGGCGGGCGTGTTCCAGCCGCTGGATAAAAGCAAACTGCCTAACTATAAAAACCTCGATCCAGACTTGTTGAAAATGGTCGCGCAACACGATCCGGGTAACAAGTACGCGATTCCTTACCTGTGGGCGACCACCGGTATCGGTTATAACGTCGAAAAAGTAAAAGCGGTGCTGGGTAAAGATGCGCCGGTGGACAGCTGGGATCTGGTGCTCAAACCAGAAAACTTAGAGAAGCTGAAAAGCTGCGGTGTCTCCTTCTTAGACGCCCCGGCAGAAATTTATGCCACGGTGCTCAATTACCTGCATCTGGATCCGAACAGCACCAAAGCCTCTGATTACACCGGTGCGGCGAACGATCTGTTGCTGAAATTGCGTCCTAACATCCGTTATTTCCACTCTTCTCAATACATTAACGATCTGGCGAACGGCGACATTTGTGTGGCGATTGGCTGGGCTGGCGATGTGATGCAGGCGTCTAACCGCGCGAAAGAGGCTAAAAATGGCGTGAACGTGGCGTACAGCATTCCGAAAGAGGGGGCGCTGGCCTTCTTTGACGTGTTTGCAATCCCTGCGGATGCGAAAAATCTCGATGAAGCCTATCAGTTCCTCAACTACCTGATGGAGCCGAAAGTCATCGCGCAAATCAGTAACACCGTGTATTACGCGAGTGGCAACAAAGCGGCCACGCCGCTGGTCAACGAAGATGTGCGTAATAACCCAGGCATTTATCCGCCAGCGGATGTGCAGGCCAAACTCTTCAGCCTGAAAGTTCAGGATCCGAAGATTGACCGCGTGATCACAAGATCATGGACAAAGGTTAAGACGGGCAAATAATACCGTTTAAAAGTCAGGAAGACTTCTCAGCGGCTCCGCCTGTTCATGGCGGGGCCGCTGACGTTTTGCTTCCGGCCCTAGTTTGGGCATAGCGGTCAGGCACTTTTTCCCCTGACTGTTATGCTTATTTGAATCTGCTTTATCCTGATACCGGAGATTTCTCTGAGTGAACGACGCTATTCCCCGCCCGCAGCCTAAGTCCCAGAAAGGTTTCACGCCTTTACTGGAGATCCGCAATTTAACCAAGTCTTTTGACGGCCAGGCCGCTGTGGATGATGTCAGTCTGACCATCTATAAAGGCGAGATTTTTGCTCTGCTGGGCGCTTCCGGCTGTGGCAAATCGACGCTGCTGCGCATGCTGGCCGGTTTCGAGCAGCCGACGCAGGGTCAGATTGTCCTGGATGGCGTGGATCTCTCGCAGGTGCCGCCTTATCAGCGACCGATCAACATGATGTTCCAGTCGTACGCATTGTTCCCGCACATGACCGTGGAACAAAACATTGCGTTCGGGCTCAAGCAGGACAAATTACCCTCGGCGGAAATCAAAAGCCGTGTGGCAGAAATGCTGACGCTGGTGCACATGCAGGAATTCGCCAAACGTAAGCCGCATCAGCTTTCCGGCGGTCAGCGTCAGCGCGTGGCACTGGCCCGCAGCCTGGCGAAGCGTCCGAAATTATTACTGCTCGATGAACCGATGGGCGCGCTGGATAAAAAATTGCGCGACCGGATGCAGCTGGAAGTGGTGGATATTCTTGAGCGCGTGGGCGCGACCTGCGTCATGGTCACGCACGATCAGGAAGAAGCCATGACCATGGCCGGGCGAATCGCCATCATGAACCGCGGTAAGTTCGTGCAAATCGGCGAGCCGGAAGAGATTTATGAGCACCCGACCAGCCGTTTCAGCGCGGAGTTTATCGGCTCGGTCAACGTGTTCGAAGGCGTACTGAAAGAGCGTCTGGACGATGCGTTGATCCTGACCTCTCCGGGGTTGGTGCATCCGCTGAAAGTGGACGTGGATGTGTCGGTGACCGACGGTGTGCCGGTGTATGTGGCGCTGCGTCCTGAAAAAATCATGCTCTGTGAAGAGGTGCCGGAAGATGGCAGCAACTTTGCGGTCGGCGAAGTGGTGAACATCGCGTATCTGGGGGATCTGTCGATTTATCACGTCAGATTACACAGCGGACAGATGATTACCGCGCAGTTGCAGAACGGCCACCGTTTCCGCAAAGGCATGCCAACCTGGGGCGATGAAGTGCGCCTGTGCTGGGAAGCCGACAGCTGCGTCGTGCTGACCGTTTAAGAGGGGCTGAATATGTCTGTAATCTCTGAACAACCGGTCAGTAAACCTCCGGGTGGCTTTAACGCGCTGATGGGCCGTCTGCAACAGCGTCATGGCCGCAAGCTGGTGATCCTGCTGCCGCTGGTGTGGTTCCTGCTGCTGTTTTTACTGCCGTTTCTGATTGTCTTTAAAATCAGTTTTGCCGAAATGGCGCGCGCCATTCCGCCGTATACCGATCTGGTGACCTTTTCGGACGGTATGCTGGATATCGCGCTCAACATCGGCAATTACATTTCGCTTACCGACGATCCGCTGTATATCGAAGCTTATCTGCAATCCATTCAGGTCGCGGCGGTGTCCACGGCGCTATGTCTGGTGATTGGTTACCCGCTGGCGTGGGCGGTGGCGCACAGTAAAGTCTCGACGCGCAACATTCTGCTGTTGCTGGTGATCCTGCCCTCATGGACGTCGTTCCTGATCCGCGTGTATGCCTGGATGGGCATTCTCAAAGACAACGGCGTGCTGAACAATGTGCTGATGTGGCTGCACGTTATCGATCAGCCGCTGGTGATCCTGCACACCAATCTGGCGGTGTACATCGGCATTGTGTATTCCTATCTGCCGTTTATGGTGTTGCCGATATACACGGCGCTGACCCGCATGGATTACTCGCTGGTGGAAGCGTCGCTGGATCTGGGGGCGCGTCCGCTGAAAACCTTCTTTAAAGTGATCATGCCGCTGACCAAGGGCGGGATTATTGCCGGTTCGATGTTGGTGTTTATCCCGGCGGTCGGTGAGTACGTGATCCCTGAACTGCTTGGCGGGCCGGACAGCATCATGATCGGCCGCATTTTGTGGCAGGAATTCTTTAATAACCGCGACTGGCCGGTGGCCTCTGCGGTGGCGGTGATCATGCTGTTACTGCTGATCATGCCGATCCTGTGGTTCCACAAATATCAAAACAAAGAGCTGGGAGACAAAGAATGAATAAGTTACCGGTTGTCCGTTCGCCGTGGCGAATTCTTATTCTGATCATCGGCTTTACGTTTTTGTACGCACCGATGCTGATGCTGGTTATTTACTCGTTCAACAGCTCCAAGCTCGTGACGGTCTGGGCGGGCTGGTCTACCCGCTGGTATACTCAGCTTTTCCATGACACCGCGATGATCAACGCCGTGGGCATGAGCCTGACGATTGCCACGGCAGCGGCCACGATGGCGGTGATTGTCGGCACACTGGCGGCGGTGGTGATGGTGCGTTTCAGGCGTTTTCGCGGTTCGACCGGCTTTGCTTTTATGCTGACCGCACCGCTGGTTATGCCGGATGTGATCACCGGGCTGGCGCTGCTGCTGCTGTTTGTGGCGATGGGGCACGCCTTTGGCTGGCCCGCCGAGCGCGGCATGTTCACCATCTGGCTGGCGCACGTGACGTTTTGTAGCGCTTACGTCGCCGTGGTGGTGTCTGCGCGCTTGCGCGAGCTGGACCGCTCAATCGAAGAAGCCGCGATGGATTTAGGGGCAACGCCGCTGAAGGTGTTTTTCATCATCACCTTGCCGATGATCCTTCCGGCGCTGATTTCCGGCTGGCTGCTGGCGTTTACGCTGTCGCTCGACGATCTGGTGATCGCCAGTTTCGTCGCCGGGCCGGGCGCGACCACCTTGCCGATGCTGGTCTTTGCCAGCGTGCGCATGGGCGTCAACCCTGAAATCAACGCACTGGCGACGCTGATCCTGCTGGTGGTTGGCATCATCGGCATGATTGCCTGGTGGTTTATGTCGCGGGCTGAAAAGCAGAGAGTGAAGGAGATCCAGCGCGCTGCACGAGGTTAACGCCTTGACGCAACACCCATGATTCAGGGGATTAGCAGTTGAATACCATAAGAAAAGGAAACAACAAGGAAGTATGAGACTCTCTTTTATCCCCGTTCCGGTAATGATAGGCGCGTCGGCCATTGTGGCGACGCGCTGCCTGGAATTCATACTGTTACTCGATGCCATGGGCTTTTCAGGGCTGATGAGTTTTATCGAAGTCAGCGCCGAATCCTGGCTCAATTGCTTCATCATGCTCGCCAGCCTGGTGATTATTCTGGTGGAATGCCGTGCCGCTTACGCCATGATGCGTGCACGCCGCTGGGGGCGCTGGGCGTTTATCGGCTGTCAGGCCATCGTGGTCAGCTATATGTTGCTGGCGTCATTTGACTGGTTCGGGCCACGTATCTTTCGTTTTAACGTTGAAACGCAGGGCGAATTCTTGTTAGCGCTGCTGGAGCAAAAAATCCCCGATATGGCGATCCTGTTGTTGCTCTTTCTGCCTGCCAGCAGCCGTCGCTACTTTTCCAGACGTAAGGCTGAAAATAAATAAGTCCGGCTGCCAGTGAGCCTTTCGGGCCGCGTGGTGGTACACTGCGCGCCAGTTTTTTTCAGCATCTGATGACCGGACTTCTTTCATGCATTGCGCACTCTACACCGCAGGAACCTGCCGTTCCTGCCAGTGGCTCGACAAACCCTATTCCCGCCAGCTGGCTGACAAACAGCAAGATCTGCACGATCTGCTGAGCGGGCTGCCGGTGGGCGAATGGTGTGAACCGGTGACCGGCGAAGAGCGCGCTTTTCGAAATAAAGCCAAAATGGTAGTCAGCGGCAGCGTTGAACGACCGCTGCTGGGCATGCTGCACCGCGACGGCACGCCGGTCGATTTATGCGATTGCCCCCTTTATCCGGCCAGTTTTCCGGCGGTGTTTTCCGTTCTCAAAACCTTTATCGCCCGCGCCGGGCTGACGCCGTATAACGTCGCCCGTAAGCGCGGCGAACTGAAATTCCTGTTACTGACAGAAAGCCGGAAAGACGGCGGCATGATGCTGCGTTTTGTTCTGCGCTCGGACACCAAACTGGCGCAACTGCGGGCCGCACTGCCTTGGCTGCAACAGCAACTGCCGCAGCTGAAAGTGATATCTGCCAATCTTCAGCCGGTGCACATGGCTATTCTCGAAGGCGACACGGAAATTGCGCTGACCGACGTTCAGCGGCTGGAAGAGGATTTCAACCAGGTGCCGCTGTTTATCCGCCCGCAAAGTTTCTTCCAGACCAATCCGCAGGTGGCCGAAAAACTCTATGCCACGGCGCGCGACTGGGTGCGCGAGCGCGGTAATATCGCCAGCATGTGGGATTTATTCTGCGGTGTGGGCGGTTTCGGGCTGCACTGCGCGACGCCGCAGATGAAACTGACCGGTATTGAAATCAGCGCTGAAGCCATTTCCTGCGCGAAAGAATCGGCGGCGCGGCTGGGGCTGCAAAACGTTGAGTTTCAGGCGCTCGATTCCACCGGTTTCGCCACCGGAAAGGGCGAGGTGCCCGATCTGGTGCTGGTGAACCCGCCGCGTCGCGGTATCGGTAAAACCTTGTGTGATTATCTGAGCCGCATGGCGCCATCCACCGTGCTTTACTCCAGCTGCAATGCGCAGACGATGGCGAAAGATCTGGCGCTGCTGCCGGAATACCGCATCGCGCGCGTCCAGCTTTTCGACATGTTCCCGCACACCGCGCACTATGAAGTGATGGCGTTATTAATTCGCCATGACGCTCCACGGTAATTAACGCTGACAGCGTCAGGTGTTATTCCCGGCCCCTGGTAAAAGAACGTATAAATATATCGGTTACTTCCGTGTTACCGGCAGAGAGGTTATTGATTTAACGCGGGGGGAATAATCATGACTGAGTTCACAAATCCTTTTTTTAATCCGTAAAAGCGGATTGTCTTCATGTTTTTAGTTTCGTAAACCCGCTATGTTTGCCTCCGGATTGTTACTGCATCAGCAGGCAAAACCTGAACTGAAATCTCGCGCGCCTCGGGGGATTTCTGTTCAGGTTTTTTTTTGCCTGTCATAAATGCACCCAGAAAAATCACTCTACCTCGGGTTATGACGCAATGGAAAAACAGGCTATGGAAAAGCACGCACGGGCACTGGCATTAGGGCTTCTCTGTGTTCCCGCACTGGCATGTGCCGGGATCGACGATATTGCAGAAACGGATTTTATCAAAAAAAGTTCGCTGGAATTCGGTACGCACAATATCTGGAAATACCTGAATGAAGGCGAAACGGATAAACGCTACGTTCACTCGGCATGGGGGCAGGGGCTGTCACTGGATTACACGTCGGGATATCTCTCCGACGTTATCGGTGTTGATGCCTCTTATTATGGCGTAATCAAACTCGCCGCCGCCGATAATTTCGCGTCGAGAGGTATTTTGTATAACGATGAGGGTAAGGCGAAAGGTTTCAATAAACTCGGTCAGATTTATGGCAAGGCAAAATTATCTGAAGGCGGAGTGGATGCCAATCTCTACGGCGGCTGGAAACTGCTTAAACTGGGCGTATTAACCACATCGATGCGTGCTGCGCCTAATACGTATCAGGGCTGGAGCGGGGATATTACCTACGACGCCTACCGGTTACGTCTGGGTTACGTCACCCGATCATCAAACCGTGACTCACCGGATAAAGTGGATTTTCAGACCAGCGATTCAAAGTCGATAAACGCCATTTATACCGGTGATATTCAGGTCAAAACCGACAATCTGACCGCGCTGTATTTCTATGGCGAGAGTGAAGATTATCTGCGCAGAAATGGCCTCGAGCTGAAAATAACACAAAATAAAGCGCTGTCTTATGGCGTGCAGATATACATGACCGAAGGGCTGGATAAATGGAACAGCATGGCGAACAGCAAAAAAGATTTCGACACCCGTGCGAATCACTACGCCACCGACGTGACCTGGAAACACAACGGCTGGGTCACCAAAGGCGGGCTGGCTTATACCGAGGCCAATAAAGACGGCGGTATCGGCATGTATCCGAGGCACATGAGCAAAAATTCACGCGGCACCTTTAACTCGATGACCACTGCGGGGCTCGATTACATGCGTGACGAAGAAAAAGTGCTGTCGCTGGACGTCGGTTACAACCTCACTCCGGAGGTGTTAGTCGGCATTAATACCCACTACGGTTTCTTCGATTATCAGGGGCAGTCGGTGCAGGAGGGGGAATTCAACCTGTATTCCGTCTGGAAACCGGCATCGAAAAAGCTGAAAGATTTGTCTCTCTTCGTCCTGATTGGTCCTGGCCGGACGTATGAACATAAAGGCACCGCGCCGATTGTCGATCACCACGGCAATATTAAAGATACCGACAGTTTTGCGGCGGAATTCCGTCTGGACTACAAATTCAAAATCTTTTAATTAACCTCAATGATAAGGATGCTGTTATGAAAAATAGCTTAACGAAAACGCTGTTCTCTTTATTGGCTTTCAGCCTGCCGCTGTTCCTGAGCAGCGTAACGGTGTCGGCGGCGACGCCTGGGGTTCAGGCCGCCGGTGAAAAGGGAGAAGTGACTTTTTACGTTACCCGTCATGGTAAAACCTTGTTCAACGCCGCGCACCGGGCGCAGGGCTGGTCAGACACGCCGCTGACCTCCGCCGGGGTGGAAGTGGCAGAACAACTTGGCCGCGGCCTGAAAGACATTCACTTTACCGCTGCCTTTTCCAGTGATGCTGGCCGCGCGCGGCAGACGGCAAAAATTGCCTTAGCCTCAGCCGGGCAACCCCTGCCGGTCAGCGAAGATCAGCGCCTGCGTGAAACCTTCTTCGGCCCGTTTGAAGGGGAACATGAATTACTGATGTGGGAGCCGGTGGCGAAAAAACTCGGCTATAAAGATTTCGCTGCCCTGACGCAGGCGCTGAATAACGGTCAGGTGACGCTGAAAACCATGATGAATACGCTGGCTGAGGTTGATCCGTCGCACACCACCGAAAACGCGGCGCAGGTCCATCAGCGTATGCAGGCCGCACTGACAGATATCGCCCGCAAAGTCAGCGCACAGGGCGGCGGCAATGTGCTGATCGTCTCTCACGGCATGGCGATTCTGGCGATGCTCGAAGGGATGACGCCTGAAGAAAACCTGCGTGCGCCATTACAGAACGCCAGCGTCACGGTGATCAAGTATAAAGACGGTAAGTTTACGGTCGGTAAAATCGGGGACATGCATTACGTGGAGAAAGGGAAAGGGAATTAGGTTGAAACCGTTTGCCTGATGTAACGTCAGATAAAATAAGCGCAACAGGGAGGACTCTGTTGCGCTTATTTCGATTATGGGATCAGCGTGTTCAACACATAGAAAAGTTTTTCAGCGCCTTTATTGGACTGAGTCAGGGTAAACTGATGCTGTGCTGAATGATGCGTCAAAATTTTAATGGTCTTATTCAGGCTACCACTTATCGACAGGGCTTTTATATCGCTTAATTCAAGACGGAAACATTTGTATGCTTTTCCTAAGTCACAAATCATTTCACTCCGGGTAATAACAACGCCACGAGCGCCACTGCCAAACACCGTATCATCAAAGTAAAATAATACGTCTTCTGCTCTGAGGAGCGGCATTTTAATGCTGGCATTCAGGGACGTTAAAAATTTACCGAGCTTAAGCGTGTCCATCTCATCATCACGGTAAAAATGCAGGGCTTTATCGGTTGAGGTGACATCATTCATATGCCAGGGATCTCTGCTAAGTCCTTCGGTCGAGGTGGTATCACCGAGCGATCGTGCAGCTGATGCTGCCACAGCCCCGCTTCCCGGCAGCAACGTGGTGGATGTGGTCGTAATGGTCTGCGTAATATTGCGCGTGTAACCCTGGACGGCAGTATTTCCGCGCATATAACCGGAAACTTGCTGCGGCACTTTAATCTTTGACTGAATGATTGACGTTTGTGCCCTGAAAGCTGTTCTCACTGACGCGACAATCGACACGACGAGCAAGAAAATCATCGGCGCAGAAAGCCACATCATGGAGCATTTAAACAGCGTAGTCTGCGTATCCAGCCGAAGCCTGTTGAGACGCAGACAATATATGACGGTCAGTGAGGTATAGGCGATGAAGCAAATGAGCGATAACTGTGCAGAAGGTGAGTAAGCGCTAAAATTATGAATCCCCGGAGTGACTAATAATGCAAACAGGATGGCGCTGAACAGGGCCCCAGGAAGTAAGTTTTTAATCGTTTTAAGAGATCTTAAAATATTATAGAAAATCCAGAGCGACAGTGCGATCCATCCGAAGACCGGGATCATCATGACGAGGATCGTAATAACGAGACTGATGATAATACCGGAAAGGATTTTTTTATGTTGTCCGGTATGGATCAAATAATAGATAAAATAACCCATCGAAAATAACACTAACGCAGGAACAGCAATCAGGAAACTTGCGGGCATAACAAAGATAGCTACGCCCGCAGACATCATAATGATAAAGCAAAGCAGTGGCCCGGCGGCTGTTCTTTTGACTTCAGATTCCATTTCAGTCGTCATAGAAAATTGATCCCTGTATTTTCTTTTTATCTTAATTAAATAAGTAAGTCATGGGCACGAAATGACCCGGCACATGAATATACGCTGCAAATCTTTATAAATACACCCTCAGCACCCGCGGACATCGGGAGAGACATATTAACGTCCGGTCGCCAGCTGGTTCATGACTAACACCAGTTTATCGAATACTTCACTGAACAAATGCTCACTGAATGGCGCAAGCAGCGGCATCATCATACCGATGGAGAGAATACCGATGCTGAGTGTCAGCGGGAAACCGATGACGAAAACGGAAAGCTGCGGCGCCACGCGGTTGAGTATGCCGAGCGCCATGTTGAGTGTCAGCAGCAGGGTGACAATTGGCAGGGCGAGCATCAGGCCGCCGCTGAACACAATGCTGCCCGCCTGTGCAACTGCCATGAAGCCCTGAGCATTCACCGGATTGGGGCTTATCGGCAAGGTGTGGAAACTGTCGGCCAGCAGGGAAATCAACCACAGATGACCGTTGAAACTCAGAAACAGCAGCACCGCCAGCAGGTTGAGAAATTGTGCCAGCAGCGGAGAGTTCAGGCGGTTACTGGGATCGTAGAACGTGGCGAAGGAGATGCCCATTTGCAGGCCCATGATTTCACCGGCCATGCGGATCGCGGCGAACGCCAGCTGCATGGTCAGGCCGAGCGCGGTACCAATCATGATTTGCTGCATGGTCAGCCACAGCGCAGGCGTGGAGAAAATCGGGGTGTCGACAACCGGCAGAGCCGGGGCGATCAGAAAGGTGATCATCGCCGCGAGGCCAATTTTAACCTTTTTCGGCACCTGTTTTTCGCTGGTGATCGGCGCGGTGCTGATCAGCGCCAGAATGCGCAGCATCGGCCAGAAATACATGCTCAGCCATCCGGCTAACTGGGTGCTGTCAAAAGAAACCATAGGTTAACCGATGATGTACGGCAGGCTGGAAAACAGCGTGCGCATGTAATCAAGCAGCAGATTGAGCATCCACGGACCCGCGATGACGATGGTCGCCACCACCGCCAGGATCTTCGGAATGAAGGACAGCGTTTGTTCGTTGATTTGCGTCGCCGCCTGCAACAGGCTGACGATAAGACCGGTGACCAGCGCAGCCAGCAGCAGCGGGGCAGCGACCGCAAGTGCGACTTTCATCGCTTCATTGCCAATCGCCATTACCGATTCAGGAGTCATAGATCTCTCTTTAAATGTGAACCTGCGTGGGCGGGCTTACGTGTCATTTTTACGCCGGCAGTGCCCGCACTGACGGCGACGCTGACGCCCATAAAATCAGGCAACGGCATGAATTAACTGTAGAAACTCTGCGCCAGCGATCCGAGCAGCAACTGCCAGCCATCCACCAGCACGAACAGCATCAGTTTGAAGGGCAGTGAGATAGTGGCGGGCGGCACCATCATCATCCCCAGCGCCATCAGCACGCTGGCCACCACCAGATCGATAATCATGAACGGGATAAAGACCGTGAAGCCAATCTGGAAAGCCGTTTTCAGTTCGCTGGTGACGTAAGCCGGTAACAAAATACGCATCGGCACCGCTTCCGGGCCAGCCAGCGGTGGCAGGTTGGCGAGGCGGGCGTACAGCGCGAGGTCACTTTCACGGGTCTGGCGCAGCATGAATTCACGCAACGGCTGAGCGCCTTTATCCATGGCATCCTGCATGCTGATTTTGTTTTCAGTGAACGGCTGATAAGCGTCGGTGTAAATCTTGTCGAAAACCGGCGCCATGACGAAGAAGGTCAGAAACAGCCCGAGGCCGAGCAGAACCTGGTTCGGCGGTGCAGACGGCGTGCCGAGGGCGTTTCGCAATAAACCCAGCACGATGATAATGCGGGTAAAGCTGGTACACATCAGCAGCATCGCGGGCAGCAGGGTCAGCGTGGTGATGAAAACCAGCGTCTGGATCGGCAATGACCAGTTTTGCGCACCGTTCGCCATTTGCTGGCTGATGATGCCCGGTAATTGCGCAAACGCGGCGGGGCTGGCGAGCAGCAGCAGCGGCAGACAACGGGTAAGCAAGCGAACAGGACGCTGACGGACAGCGTTAACTACGGAACTCAAGAAGGTCATGCCTGCTTTCCCGGACGTTTCAACATTTTTTGCATCAGCTGACGGAAATCAGCGGGCTTGTCGGCAGCAGCGCCCGACGTGATATCGGCCGGTGGCGCGCTCAGGGTATGCAGCGGTGTGATGTTGTGGGCGGTCACGCCCAGCACCAGCCAGGTATTGTCCACTTCCACAATCACCACTTTTTCACTGCGCCCGACCTGACAGCTGGACGTGATTTTCAGCAGCTTGTTATTTTTTGCCTGCGGTGCGAGACCGGTCCGTTTCGCCACCCAGCCGATAAACAGAATCAGCAGCAGAATACCGCCGAGCACGGAGCTGACTTGCGTCAGCACGGAACTGGCGGGCACCACCGGCGCGGAGGCATGGGCAGTGGCGGGCGTCACCGCCCCGGAAAGGTACGGGGAATCCGTCGCGGCAGTCTGGCTCATCAGCGGCTCAGACGACGCATACGTTCTGATGGCGTGATGATATCGGTGATGCGCACGCCGTATTTATCAGCCACGACCACCACTTCACCCTGAGCAATCAGATAACCGTTGATCAGAATATCCAGCGGCTCACCGGCCAGACCGTCAAGGGAAACCACGGAACCCTGCGACAGGCGCAGCAGCTCTTTAATGGTCATCTTGGTGCGGCCTAACTCCACGGTCAGCTTGACCGGAATATCGAGGATCATATCGATATCCTGCAAACTGCCTGCTCCTTCCTGGGCGCCCAGCGCGGCGAAAACACCCTCGGTTGACGCTTTGGCGCTGCCCGCAGATTGTTGTTCGTTAAACGCATCAGCCCATAAATCGTCAACGTTATCCGATCCGGCGTCAGACGGTTTATTGGTGTCACTCATGGGGCTGTTCCTCATCTAGAGAATTTAAAATTGGGTTGATCAAATGTTCAACGCGCAGAGCGTATTGTTCGTTTAAGGTGCCGTATTTGCTGGTCAGGACCGGCACGCCGTCGACGTGGGCAATCAGGCGATCCGGCTTTTCAATCGGCAGCACATCGCCCGGTTGCAGTTTCAGGATCTGAGATAAACGCAGCGGGATTTCGACGAAGTTTGCCACCAGTTCCAGTTCGGACTGCTGAACCTGGGTCACCAGATTTTCGCGCCACTGGCTTTCTTCATGACGGGAGTTCTCGACCGGCGGATTGGTCAGCAACTCACGGATCGGTTCAATCATGCTAAAGGGAATACAGATGTTGAAATCACCGCTCAGCGCACCGATTTCCACGTGGAACGGCGTCGTGATCACGATATCGTTCGGGGAAGAGGTGATGTTGGTGAATTTGATCTGCAATTCCGCACGGACGTACTCGACGCTCAGTTTGTAAACGCCGCTCCAGGCATCTTCATAAGCATCCAGCGCCAGCGTCAGCATGCGTTTAATCACGCGCTGTTCGGTGTGGGTGAATTCACGACCTTCTACTTTGGTCGGGAAACGGCCATCGCCGCCAAACAGGTTATCCACCGCGATAAACACCAGGCTCGGGGCGAACACAAATAAGGCCGTCCCGCGCAAGGGTTTGAGGTGGATCAGGTTGAGGTTGGTCGGTACCGGCAGGTTGCGGGCAAAATCGTGATAAGGCTGAATTTTGATCGGCCCGACGGTGATGTCCGGGCTGCGGCGCAACAGGTTAAATAGCCCCATACGGAAATGACGGGCAAAACGCTCGTTAATGATTTCCAGCGCCTGCAGACGCTCGCGGACAACGCGGCGCTGAGTCGTGGGGTCAAAAGGTTTAACGCCGTCGTCGGACGCCAGCGTTTTCGCTTTTGTGGTTTCAGCCGCGCTGTCGCTGCTGTCACCGTTGAGCAGTGCGTCGATCTCGGCCTGTGAAAGAATGCTGTCGCCCATAATTTGTTTATCGCAGTATGAAAGCAGTGAAAAGCACGTCGTTGATCGCCTGTGGGGGCTGACCTTTGACCAGTGGCACGTCCAGAACTTGTTTGATTTCCTGCACCAGTTGCTGCTTGCCGGTTTCACTGACTAAATCCGACGTTTTCTGGCGTGAAAGTAACAGCAGCAAGCGGCTGCGGACTTCAGGCAGATACTCATTCAGGATGGCGCGGTTTTTTTCATCCGGCAGACGCAGGGTCAGGCCGATGTAAAGCACACGGTCAGGATCGTTATCCGGCGTTTGCAGGTTGACGGTAAAGGTGTCCAGCGCCAGGAAAATTGGCGGCACCGGCGGCTCATTTTTTTTCACTTCAGCGGTCTGCGAACCCGGTGCTGACTGCTGTTTGTGCAACATCCACCAGGCGTAACCCGCCGCACCACAAGCACCAAGGGCCACCAGTAAAAGCAGAATCATTAAAAGCGGTCGCTTTTTTTTGCGCGAGGCCGAGAGAGCGGAGTCAGACATGGATGAGGCGATTTCCTGTAAGTATGGGCAGATAAGCTGAGGGAAGCCCAACCTGCCGGATCAATTCTGAAAATGATTATCCCGCTTATCCTGTTGTTCAATAGTCAGAATAGGCGGGAAAAATAAGGTCAGCTCTGCCGTTTGAATTAAGTGAACACTGACCGTCAGCAACTACCTGAAACAATTTTGCGAACAATTACGCAAAGATATCGACGCTGTTGTTACCGCCAAGACGCTGTGCGAGCGACACCGGCACCGGCAGGGCGTCTGCCGCGGCATTCACGCCACCGGCATTAAAGGCCGCCCAGCTTGAAGCGTTCCCCTGCTGCGAACCGGATTGTGAACTTTGCTGTTGCGCCTGTTGCCACTGCGAGCTGTCGCTGCCGACGCTGCTCTGACCGAGGCTGATGCCGTTATCCGCCAGCGCCGTTTTCAGATCAGGCATCGCGGCTTCAATGGCGGACCGCACCGCACTGTGACCTGAGACAAAGTGCAACTGCGCCTGGTTGTTTTCAATCTTCATGCTGATCTGGATGGAACCCAGATCCTGCGGATGCAGGCGCAACTCGGCGGTCTGCTGCCCCTGACGGTTGAACATCATCACCTGCTGACCGAGTTGCTGTTGCCACTCCGGCGTCCCCAGCTGCGCGTTGAGCAACGGCGTGGACGGCGCGGTCACGGCGCTGGTGGTGGTCGGCGTGGTTGACACCGGCGCAGAAGAGACGGCCACCGCGGCGTTGTTCACCAGGTTCAGGGCGCTGTCCGGCGTCCGGCTGTCGGTCTGTGCCGCCACGGCGACATTGCCGTTAGCCGCGGTCATCGCAGCCAGCGCGCTGGAGAAATCAGGGCTGGCGGCGGAGGTGTTTTTGCCTGCCGCGTGCGCGGTGGCGGTACTGGCCGTGGCCGGTGCGCTGCTGTCGGTCACGGCGGTTTTACCGTCATCGGCCAGCACTGAAGAGGCGGTGGTGGTCAGCCCGGCAAGTAATGCACTCTTTTTATCGGCATCGGCGGTGTCTGAGGACAAGGCGGACTGCGCCGAAGCCGCGGTCGCGGTGGTCAGTGGCTGCGCCGGTTGCTGTTGCGCGGCGAGCTGGGCAAACAGCGCCTGCACCGGCAGGGAGGTAGCGTCGTCAGCCTGGGTGTCTTTGTCTTTATCGGTGAGCGCGGTATTTTTGACCGCAGAAGGGTCGGTGCCTTTCAGGCTGCCGTTGGGCAACAACTGGATCGCCGCAATCATTTTGCTCAGGTCGCTGTCGTCCAGCGCCAGGCTGCCGTCTTCTTCGCCGGTGGTCACGGCCTGAGTCAGCGTGGCTTTGTCCAGGATCTGGCCTTTGGCACTGATTTTCTGGCCGAGCTGAGATAACTGGCTGGCGAGTTTAGGATCGAGTTTTTCGCCCAGCTGCGCCTGCAACTGGCTGGCAAAATCTGCGGTGGCGCCGGTCGTGGAAACATCACCGGTGGCGACAGCATCCGACGCCGTGCTGGAAGAGGCCGCGGAAACGGTGGTTTTCACCGAGGTGACGGCCGCAGGCAAGATATTCAGATTCATAGCGTTTTTTTCCTGTAAGCGCTGCGTTGGGCAAATTCATCGTTCTGCTTTTGATCCATCTTGTTCTCATGCGAACGCTGCTGTTCACTGGCACGGGTTTGCAGGGTCTGATACGCATTCAGTCGCTGTTGTTTATCCTGCCACTGATTGACGGCGGCATTGAGCCGCTGATCCCATTGCTGCAACTGCTTGCGATGCTGTTCAATCGCCACTTCCAGCGTGCCGATAAATTGCTGGTAGTTCTGCCAGGTATTGGCCGCAATTCCGCCGGTCATGGTGGTGTTCAGTTTTTCGCGGTACTCACGCTGATAGTTGAGCAGCATGGTGAGCTGTTCCTGAGCCTGAGAATGCGATTGCCGGATTTGCCCCAAATGATTGGTCGCCTGATCCAGCGCTTTTTGCGCCAGAGAACAAAGGGTGATCAATGGTGATGAACTTTCCATTCGATATTCCTCATACCCTTCATTGTTTGCCCTGATACAGCGCGCACGTTGATGGATATAGTTCTGTGTGTAATGTCTTAGCCAGGGAACAGCATGTTCAGTTCCAGACAGGCGTCTTCATACGTGCTGCGTTCCATGATGTCCTGCTGGAGAAAGTTCTCCATTTGCGGGTACAAGCGGATGGCGCGATCGAGCATCGGATCGCTGCCTGCCGCGTAGGCACCGACGCTGACCAGATCACGGTTACGCTGGTAGCTGGACAACAATTGTTTGAAATTTCGTACACGGGAATACTGGTTGTCGTCGATAAGCGATGTCATGGCACGGCTGATCGACGCTTCTATATCAATGGCCGGATAGTGGCCGGACTCCGCCAGACGGCGCGATAACACCACGTGGCCATCAAGAATGGCGCGGGCGGCGTCGGCGATCGGATCCTGCTGGTCATCCCCTTCGGTCAGTACGGTATAGAAGGCGGTAATCGAACCGCCGCCGCTAATGCCGTTCCCTGCGCGTTCAACCAGCGCAGGCAGTTTGGCGAAAACGGAAGGCGGATAGCCTTTGGTTGCCGGTGGCTCACCGATGGCAAGGGCGATTTCACGCTGGGCCATGGCGTAGCGGGTCAGGGAATCCATGATCAGCAGCACGTGCTGCCCACGGTCACGGAAATCTTCTGCAATGCGCGTGGCGTAGGCGGCTCCCTGCATACGCAGCAGCGGCGAGACGTCGGCCGGTGCTGCGATGACCACGGAACGGGCGCGGCCTTCGTCACCTAAAATGTTCTCGATGAAGTCTTTGACTTCACGTCCACGTTCACCAATCAGCCCGACCACGATCACATCGGCCTGGGTGTAGCGGGCCATCATGCCGAGCAGAACGGATTTACCCACGCCGGAACCGGCAAACAGGCCCATTCGCTGGCCGCGACCGACGGTCAGCAGTGCGTTGATGGCCCGCACGCCCACGTCCAGTACGTCGGTGATCGGCGTACGTTGCAACGGGTTAAACGGCGGAGTGATAAGCGCGGCGCGATAGCCGGTGTCCGGTGGCGGTAAGCCATCCAGCGGTTTGGCGCTGCCGTCAAGCACGCGGCCCAGCAGTTGCGGGCCGAGCGGAAGCTGCTTGCCGGCCATGTGGCCGTCGGGAGAAATACGCGCGTAAACGCGGGCGCCCGGCAAAATACCTTCGACTTCTTCCAGTGGCATCAGAAACAGATTCTGGCCGTTAAAACCCACCACTTCGCTTTCTACTTCCTGCACCACTTTGCCGTCATGACGTTCAATCAGACAGGTGGCGCCGAGCGGCATCTGCAAGCCGGTGGCTTCGAGGATCAGCCCCGTCGCGCGGGTCAGACGGCCATAACGGCGCACGGTCGGCGTGCGGCTCATGCGTTTTTCCGCATCGTCGAGGGATTTCAGCAGGCGGCTCAGGCGGGCGGTCATCCGAGATCTCCCGGCGCGGCGAGGCGGCACAGTTCATGCCAGCGCGTGGCAATCGAGGCATCCATATCGCCATCTTCCGCACTGACTTTACAGCCACCGCTGTGGATCTGATTATCTGCCAGCAAACGCCAGCCGTGCATACTGAGGCTGGCGCCGAGTTGCAGTTCGACCCGCTCAAAATCAGCCGGGTTGACGCGCAGCTGCGGTTTGCCTTTAAACATCGGCTCCAGCTGGATCAGCTGCTGGATCTGAGTGAGCAGGGCGGAACCGTCACAAATCGGGGCCTGACCTAAAATCTGTTTGGCAGCGGTCAGCGCCATTTGCATCAGGCGCGAGGCGATCACGCTGTCCAGCGCGTCGAGCGTTTGCTGGAAATCGGCCACCAGAAGCTGCCAGTGTTCGGTGAGAACGGCCTGCTGTTGCTGACCTTCCAGTAAACCCTGCTGTTGCCCGGCTTCCTGACCGGACTGAAATCCGGCGGCGTAACCCTGTTTCTGACCGGCTTCAAGACCTTGCTGAAAACCCTGCTGCTCGGCGCGGCGTTGCAGGTTCAGCAGCTCATTCTGATCGACCTGCACCTTGGGCTGGCCGTCGTCCTGCTCTTCTTCACCTTCCTGAAACAAAGGCTCAAGCGGGCTGGCGAAAGAGGGCATCGCCAGATCGCCCGGCCGCCACGGCTGCCACGGCAGGGCGTTAAGACGCTCGGTCTGCCGCTCTTCAGCGGTTTTCTTTTCCGGTACCGGCTGGTCATTCATTGGATCAGACATAAGAATCCTCGCCGCCGCCGACTACCATTTCGCCAGACTCTGCCAGACGGCGAACCGTTTGCAGGATGGCTTTCTGTTCGTTCTCGACCAGAGACATACGCATCGGGCCACGGTTGGCCAGATCGTCGCGCAGGATGTCGGCAGCACGCTGCGACATGTTGCGCAGGAACTTCTCGCGCAGTGGCTGCTCGGCACCTTTCAATGCCACCAGCAACGATTCGCCTTCGATTTCCTGCAACAGGCGCTGGATACTGCGGTCGTCCACGTCCACCAGGTTTTCGAACAGGAACATCTCGTCGATAATTTTTTGTGCCAGTTCGCCGTCGTAACCACGCACCGCTTCGATAACCGCTTCTTCCTGCTGAGTTTTCATCAGGTTGATGATTTCTGCTGCCGTACGAACACCGCCCATCTTCGAACGTTTGAGGTTCTGGCCGTCGAGCAGGTTGTTCAGCACTTCGGTCAGCTCGGCCAGCGCCGCTGGCTGGACACCGCCAAAGGTGGCGATACGCAGCATGACGTCGTTGCGCAGACGCTCGTCGAACAGCGCCAGAATATCGGCCGCCTGACCCCGTTTCAGGTGCACCAGGATAGTGGCGATGATCTGCGGATGTTCGTCGCGGATCAGATCGGCGGCAATCACCGGCTCCATGAAGTTGAGCGTTTCCATGCCGCTGGTGGTTTCGCGCGATTCGAGAATGTCTTCCAGCAAGCTCGAGGCACGCTCTTCGCCCAGCGCCTTGGTCAGCACTGAACGCAGGTATTCGCTGGTGTTCACACTCAGCGCAGCATACTGCTCGGATTCGTCCTCGAATTCATTCAGGACCTCGGCCAGCTGCTTGTTGGAGATCTGATGGATATTCGCCATCGCGCCACTGATTTGCTGAACTTCACGCGGGGAGAGGTGTTTGAACACCTCCACCGCACGGTCTTCGCCCAGGGTTATCATCAAAATGGCGCTTTTTTCAGTTCCGGTCATAGTCATGGTTGTTCGGTACTCATCCATTGGCGGATAACCAGGGCGACGATACGCGGATCTTTATCGGCCAGCTCCTGTACTCGTTGAGTCTGTACTTCGACGCTGACGCGCTGCTGTGAACGTTTACGTTTCTCCAGCTCGTCGGTGCTGAGTTTGACCGGTTTGCTGCCTTCAGGTTGTGGCATGGAAGCGGCAAGGGCAGCGGCGGCAATGGCTTCTTTCTCGGCCTGCTGTTTGCGCAGCATCGGACGAACAATCTTGCGCCACAGTATCCAGGCCACAATCAGCACCAGTAACCAGCGACCGGCATCGATCAGTTGGTCGAAGAACGCCTGTTGTTTCCAGAACGGCAACTCTGCGGTGTCATCCGCGGCTTCGTTGAACGGTGTATTCACCACGTTCAGCGTATCGCCACGTTCGGTAGAGAAGCCCATCGCTTCGCGAACCAGATCGTCGATCTTCTTCAACTGTTCGTCGGTCAGCGGTTTGGATTTGCCATCCGTTCCCACCTGATAGTTGACGACCACTGCCGCAGACAGGCGCTGTACCGCACCGGCGCTGTGCTGGGTGTGGGTGATGGTGCGATCCACTTCATAGTTAGTGGTTTCATCACGACGGCTGTTCGATGGCACCGTTGAACGGTTCGCCGTGCTGTTTTGTGCGCCGTTCTGAGCGTTGCCAGCCTGATTCTGAGCCGTGTTGGCCGCAGGCGGTGTGGTCACCGGTGCTGTCGCTGCCGGTGCGGGCTGATTGCTCAGCGCACCCGGTACGCCGCCCACTGAAGAGCCACCAATCTGATCGCTGGTGCTGAGCTGGCGGGAACGTACGGCGGCTTTATCCGCAGCACCGTTCGGCTGGTAATTTTCGTCAGTTTGTTCACGGGTGGCGTAATCAATCTGCGCGGTGATTTGTGCGTGCACGTTGCCGTTGCCGACCACCGGTTGCAGAATCGCTTCAATGCGGCGTTGCAGGCGGCCTTCCACTTCGTTGGCGTATTTCAGCTGTGACGCATTGAGATCGCGGCCATTGCTGTCTGACTGCGTCAGTAAGTGTCCGCTCTGATCGACCACGGTGACGTTGGCCGGAGGTAAACCGGAAACGCTGCTCGACACCATATAAACGATGGCGTTGATCTGGCCATCATCAAGGGCGCGGCCCGGTTGCAGATTCAGGGTGACGGAAGCGGAAGGGTTTTTCTGTTCGCGTACGAATAAAGAAGGTTTCGGAATGGCTAAATGCACGCGGGCGCTCGAGACCGGGCCCAGCGTTTCGATGGTGCGGGAGAGTTCACCTTCCAGTGCGCGCTGATAGTTGATCTGCTCGCTGAACTGGCTGATCCCAAATTTCTCCTGATCCATCAGTTCAAAACCGACGGCGCCGCCTTTCGGTAAACCGGCCGCAGCCAGTTTCAGACGGGTTTCATACACTTTGTCAGCGGGAATAAGGACTGCGCCACCGTTATCAGAAAACTGATAAGGGATATTCATTTGCGTCAGTTGGGTGACGACCGCGCCACCATCTTTGTCGTTGAGGTTGCTAAACAGCACCTTATAAGTAGGCTGCTTAGCCCACAACATCATAACAACAACAATAGCCACGGCTGCCGCAGCAGCAATGGCGATAGGGACTTTTGGGTTGGCGCGCAGGCGATTAAGCAGAGCAGTGAAACCGCTTCCAGGGTTTTCTGCGCCGGCTATTGCGGAACTCATACAAGATCCCTATTTAGCTGTTGGACGGTGGTGTTCATGTTGTCTCTTAACAAAACAGACTCCCAGGTGCGCAATCGGTGAAGCGTGACATTTTTCAAACCCCCACACAGGCAGGCCTATTTTCTAGGTGAGCCATTATTTGTCGCGCAGGGCAAAGTTAATGGCCCGATAAGCCATGGTTTTTGCGGTCAATTATGGCGTTTAGGAAAAAACTGATGTGATAGGGTGTCATTCCATGAAAGAACCCCATTGGTCACCGACAGAGCGTTAAGCGGAGAAAGCATGTCAATTCAAGGCATTGAGAGTGTTTTACAGCAAATGCAGGCCACTGCAGTGCAGGCAGGCGCGGCTAAGCAGACCGACACCACGTCAGAAGCCGGTTTTGCCAGCGAACTGAAAGCGGCATTAGGCAAGATCAGTGAGACGCAAAACAGCGCCAAACTGCAGGCTGAAAAACTCGAGATGGGCGTGCCAGGCGTCAGCCTCAACGATGTGATGGTCGATCTGCAAAAATCCTCTATTTCATTACAGCTTGGCGTGCAGGTCAGAAATAAACTGGTGGCGGCGTATCAGGATGTGATGAATATGTCGGTGTAGGTGGTTAGCAAGATCTTCAGGAACTACAGCTATTACCGCAGTTGAGTACAGTGTTGAAATGTTTAATTACGTAATCTAAAGGCCAAGATCCAATTGAAGAGTGTACATTTGACAGAAGTCGCAATAGCTCAGGCTCTAAAGTGACAGAAAATTATATCTTTAGTGGAACTCATACTGATGGAAATTGGCCGCCAACATTTTTTGGTTGAGAAGATACCAATCAAATATAAGAGTACATGAGCTCCTTATATTGCTTCGAAAGCATACCCTGTTCGTATTATTATAGTTACGAGCAACTCAGACCGAATTACCACAATCGCATAATCTGATTACAGTGGTATTGTCTTCCGAGGGCCATTTTCCCGTCAGCTAATAATTTTAAAAGTCAGACAGCACGTTCGATGTAACCTGGAATATTTCAACATAATTGGATGAGTATCAGGGGTATTCAGCTTTTTTATGACGAATGATGGTGGTAACACAACAACATTACGGATGGTAATAAAGTGATTAATTTTTGATGCGTCTCCTAATTCATCAGAAGATTACTTGATATTGCGCATAGTAAATATGGGTGATTAATACCCATATTACAGGAAATTTCTTCGAGATTTAATTGTATGTTCTGATTGGTAATGCCACTCAAAAAGAGTGGCAACACTTCATTTTGACTTACATGAAAATCTGAATATATATATTATTGAAACGAATAAAAGTAGGTCAAAGCTGAAGTTCATCCCGAAAAGATGCTTTGACATGTCTCTATACCCTTCACCAAAGAAAGCCATATAAAATTGAGAGCACCCAATAGTTGAGACAATGAAAAGTAAACCAGAGAGTTCATTTTTTCTGAATGAAAGTGAAAGTATGAGCGAGGCTAATAAAATTAAAAACCTATAATCTTTGAATAAGTAATCCTTCATCAATGTTAACTGATAGTAAAAGCCTTTGTTGTTAATTATTAAATCCATGGCTTTGTATACATGAAAATAATTTTCAGTTAATTGGCTTTTTACTCCAGAATCAAATGGGAGCATGAATATTATTGAAGGGTGCTTAATGAATTCAGACAGACTATTTTTAAAGTTGGCATCAACGTGTTGGTTAAAGCATTTTTCACCTATATCGGTTTGAGTTACTCCTTTACTTGTATCAAACCGATTTCCCCACGCATCAATCCCTACGCAGGATTCATCAACGCCGTCAGGTAAAACTATGCCATTTAATCTTTCATATTCGTAAATGCCGAAATATTCAGAATGATATTTATTGTAAGTTACGGTAGAAGTCGCTGCAATAATGCAGAAGATAGCCATAACTAAAGATATAATCATTAGTGGAAGCTTAATAAAAATCTGACCTCTATTGAATAAGCAATAATAGGCGATAGCAATTATTGGGATGTAGAAAAACTGGCTCTTACTACAAGCAATGACGGTAATGCTAATAAATGCTATTAGAATATTGAGAATGTTATCTTTAAAAGTAGATAATATAAATAGTGGAATGAAAATCATCAAAACTTGTTCTTGGTAAAACGAACCAAAAAATGCCAAGTTTGATGATGAAATTATCGGCAATAAGCTAAGTAAATATGCTGCAGCAGTAATGAGCTTGTTATTATTTTTGTTTAATTTAAAAAATAAAAAAGTAATTATACATATATATATGACTTTTAATATTGATGAGTATAACGACAAGCTAAAATGGTCAGTAAAGAAACTAATAATAATTGCATATGTATAAACCAAATAACTGTATGAGCTTATGTAGTCATAGCTAAAAATAGAATCAATTTCCGGCTTTAGTGGGAATGATTGCGGGATGTCTTTTGTAAACTGGTTGATGTTATCTATAAATGGAAATATAGATCTGTAATAATCACCTGTGTTAACCATGTAAAGCGAACTGGATGTTATAGCTATCACGATTCCTATCGCAATAGACGCAATAATCTGTTTGGTAGAGATGTTCATTTACTTGCCTTTTTTGACGATGTAACGAGGTCTTTGTTTTGACTCAGTGTAAATTCTTCCAATGTATTCTCCTAGAACGCCAATGCCGATAAGTTGGATGCCTCCTAAGAAAAGAATAGATACCAGTAAGGACGTATACCCCTTGACTGGGTTACCAAAAGCGATAGTATCAAATATCATCCATGCCCCGTATAAGAAAGAAAATCCAGCTACTAGCAAGCCAATATATGTCCACATCCGAAGTGGAAATGTTGAAAAACTAGTTATACCTTCTAAAGCCAAGTTCCAAAGCTTCCATCCGTTAAATTTAGAAGTCCCAGCAACTCGTTCAGCTCTCCGGTATTGTACAACGTCAGTTTTCCCCCCAACCCAGCTAAGAACACCCTTCATAAATAAGTTGCGTTCGGGGAGTAGTTTTATATTTTCTACAACTTCACGGGACATAAGTCTAAAATCGCCAACATTTTCTTCAATTTTTGGTGTGCTGATTTTATTATGCAGTTTATAGAACATTTCAGCTGTTTTGCGCTTGATATGACCATCGCTTGATCTGTCAAATCTTTTTGCTAGGACCATGTCTGCTCCTGCAAGCCATTTTTCTATTAGTTCTGGTATGACGGTGATTGGGTCTTGTAGGTCAACATCAATAGGAATAACTGCATCACCTGAGGCATGCTCAAGTCCTGCAAACAGAGCTGGCTCTTTGCCGAAGTTTCTCGTGAAGTTAATGGCCTTTACGTTTTTATCAGACAGGGCCAACCCATTTATAATTGACTCCGTTGAGTCTTTACTTCCGTCATTTATGAAAACAATTTCAACCACATGTTGTGAAAACTCTACATATTCGCGCACTTCTTTATAAAAAATCGGTATGGTGTCTTCTTCATTGAAGACGGGAACAACCAGCGAAATATTCATTATTCTTCCTTAAATACAACGTATGTAGAATACAAAAAACCTACAAAAAGACTTATTGCTGAGAAGCCTAATAAGGTGATGATCGGATTCAGGGAAGCTTTATCAGCAAGATATCCACACGCCAGGGCTAGTAGCCCCATGAAGCCGACATACATGAAGTATTTTGAGGTTGTATGCTCAGACTGAAAAGTCCATTTAGCATTTACAAAAAAGCTGAAAGTTACTGCAACGCAAAAACCTGCGAAGTTACTCAGCATTTGGTTATGGCTTGAGGAGTAGAAAACTACTGCGAATGTTACCCAGTGTAAGGCCGTGTTCATGCCTCCTACGACTGCATACTTTAAAAATACTTTTAACATTAGATTGGTCTTAAAAAAATTGATTGGTCGATCCTAGCACCTGTAACGGTTAAGGCAAGGATGCGTAAAGAATTGTAATACTTTTTTTTCTGGTTAGAAATAACCACACTTTGTCAAGCACTTAAAATGATGAGAAGTCTGGACTTGTGCTGTTTTTATATACAGTTTTTTGCTGGGTCAGTTATGGTTGCTAAGGATTTAGGTTCTGATGTGATGTAACGCGGTCAGACCAGGAAGAGAATAGAGCCGGGCATATACGTGTTCTTTTAGCGCAACAAAGAGTATGGCTGAGGTTTTGATTGGGCCAGGCGTATGATATTTAGTTTAGCTATGTGATTGAAGCGCCGGCGTCGCTGAGTCAGGGGATCGATTATCTGATGATGCTGCGGAAGATAGTGTCACAGATTGTAGGGTTCCATGAAGACGTTGAATATTTCTTTCTGCGGAGTTCATGAAAATTCTATGTGGCATGGTTGAGGCAAAAAATCAACGCGAACTTACATTCTCCATCCTGCAACGAATTTTGGTTTGGGTTACTTATCAGCATATTATCTGTTCTTAAAAATTAATCTTTTATTCAGAAGGTTAAGCCTCTTATGATGAAGGTCTCGGTGTAACTGTAGAACTGGTTATTTTAAATAAAGGCTTTGATTTTTTATTCTTTCAGCCATGCATGGAACAACACCCCTTTATCTGTCATAGGGATTGTATTTCTCATTAATCAGTTTTCTTGAATAATTATTTATGATTGTATTAATTTTACTCATTGATAGCAATGGCCAACTTTTTGTTGGCCATTAAGCTAATTCACTGTGTCAGCAGTCATCAAACGCTTTGCATACGCTTATCAGATGACCTTTATCTGTATCAATAAAAGCATCTAAAGGAATACCAGGTAAACCTTTGATGAATTCGCTTTTACCATCCTTAACCACTCCGATAATTTGCTGTCTAAATTGTACCGACGTAAATACATCGCTCTTTAATACGCCATTAAGACTTATATAACCATTGTCATTGCTACAGATAATGGAATCACTTGAAGCAATAATCGAAATTTTATTTTTTCTAATAATATTTCGTACCGCATTATCATCAACTACAGCACCAGTGCAAGTCTGATAATTTTGTTCGACTTTAAAAGATAAGCCCTGCGGAGAGAGAAAATTGATTCCGCTTGGAAGACTATTGTTAGTGCCGGAAGCAGAGAAACCGCTTTCTATAAAGTAAGGCGCTGAAGATATCCCTTCAATATCCCGTTTGAAAAATATTGACTGATAATTCGACTGTTTACTCGAGACTATGCCCTGTGGGGTGATTCTTAGTTTTATGATTTTTTCTGGCGAAACAACGTATCCACATATGGCATTATCATCTATTCCTATGTTTTTGCAGGCGTTTGCATAGAAAAATGAGTTGTCTTCTGAGGTTATTTTAAATATATTTTTTGCGAAGGCTTCAAACCACAATGAATTGAGTTTGCCCTCAGTTATCGGCGAGTAAATGGGTAGTGAAAACTTTTGCGACCCTATCTGAAGCTTGTCCCCAGATTGGAATGTCTTGTCTTTGAGGGATGTTACACCCCATAATTTTGAAGCAAAGGCTAAGTAGTCCGCATTCTTCCCTGATTTATAATCAGCTACATATTGGTTTTCTTCATTTTCATTTAGGCTCCTGCCGAAGCCAAGAGATTTGGTGTCAGATCCAGAAATATCGAGTACCGTAGGCCATACATCCATCAAAGTACCGGCCGTATTGTTTTTTAAGGATTTAAGCCCCTTTTTAATGATGATGAAATTATTTCTTCTCAGGTCTTTATTTTTATCGAGCAGTGCGCTCGCATCATTTTCCATCATAAGATGGTCTGATACGAGAACAATAATCGTATTGTCAAAAGACGGGCTGTTTATTATTTTTTTTATGAAATCAGAAAGCAAATAGTCAGAGCATTGAACTGCAGATAACATCGCGTAGTCTGTCTTGATCCCAACTTTATCTTTGCAGTCGGAAAGGAACAAGCCATCAGGTGAGTGTGTATTTACAGTCAGAAATGATAAAAGGAAGGGTTGCTGGGATTTGGACAGACGATTAAACTCCATCCATGCATGATTAAGGAGAACATCATCATGAACCCCCCAACTACTTATCTGTTCAGATGACGCCAGACCATTACTGACAAAGTAATTAAGATCGTCCTGTCTGTTCCAGCCATGTTGCGAAAAGAACTTATCACCGCCTGCAAATTCCTTATCACTACCTCTAAGAAATTCTGTGTTATATCCCTGGTTCGTTAACCATGTCGCCACACAGTTAGCTTTATTCAGAAACTCTGATAAATTCCCCCCAGCATTTCCTTGTGCCATGACTAAGGGTATACCACACTGAGTATTGACCATGCCGGCCATTGTCCAGCCAAAACCCCTGTTGGCTGGTTGGATTATATTGGTGAAGTCTGCATAATTGTCAGCCAGAGCACTGAGGTTTGGCAGGTAATTATCACCTTCTAAATCCCGAAATGTACGTTCTAAACTTTCAGCATAGATGAAAACATAGTTATATTTTCTATCCAGATTTTTATCTGGGGTAATATATTCTTTTTTAACTGCTTCTGGGTTGCCCTTGCTTAAGAAAGATTCCTTCGTTGCGTTGTAGATATTTATTGAAAATGACGAGGACAAAATAGAAGCAATTGCCATCAAATACAAAAAGGACGACATTGGCAGATTTAGCGATTTTATCTTTTTAAGCTTGGTAAGGATGCAGTAGATTGTAAGGACTAAAATTATAACTATAAAAAAAGAGGCAACTTTAATTTTGGGGATGAGATCATCTACTGAAACACCTTCTGAACTGTTTTGTAAATGGTAAAAGACAGCGTCATTAACACCGTTGCCTGTGAACATATTTGATATATACCAAAAGGCGAAGGCCAGTAGTGCGACTATCGTCACAGTTGTTTTGGTAACTATGAGTTTTGGTGATGAAATCGTGAATAAAATCAGTAGAGCTAATAGTGAGTAAGTCATTCTAGCGGTTCAACATTTGTTAAGGAATTATGACAGTATGCCACAACTTTGTTTATCAAATAAATGTTAAGCATTATTTGTGCAGATTTTAAGCATGTGAATTTTTCAGATACATAGGGAATCTGTATTAGAAACTTACAAATTTAGAAGGGAAGAAAGGGGGCTGAATGGAAAAAACTGAAAAGCATAAATGAGTGCTGACAAACCACATTGCACCGACAGCAAAGGGCGTTCAATGCAAGAACTATCAATAATCGTTATCGATGTCTTTCACTGCCGCTCTCAGTACGTACCAAACTATGAAAACGACAAAAGCTATGATGAGGACTAGGTATATCAAAGCTCATTTCCTTTCTAGAATGTTGAAATTTTTCTATGAGTTCTCGGTTGCTGTTCATAGACTATTGTTCGAATGTTACAGACGAACGTAAAAACATTTGGTTAAGAATAATTACACACCTGTATTATCGACAATATCAGAGCAAAACTTGAGTTGCCGTGAAGAATTGTTGCAAATTATTTAGTTGCGTTATTATTTCAATGTAATGGATTGGTAGACCATTCAAGAAAAAATGTTACCTGTGTCACAAAATTGTCCTTTGCTTGGGCAGGTTTATTTGCCAAAATCGCAAAAAAATGGTCCCACCTGCAAAAAGCACCTGTCTAACATGATAATCCGTCCACCGCGTCACTGGTTCCTGCGTTTGTTCGTCTGGCACGGCTCCGTGCTGCCCAGCATTATGTTCCGCCTGAGTTTAAATCTGCTGATGTCACTGGCCGCCATTCTCTGCCTGCCCTGGTATGAGACGCTGGGCGTGAAGCTGACGCTTGCCCCTTTCAGCCTGCTCGGCGTGTCGATTGCGATCTTTTTGGGGTTCAGAAATAGTGTCGCGTACTCGCGTTATATCGAAGCGCGTCAGCTGTGGGGCGGGTTACTGATTGCCTGTCGCACGCTGCAAAGTCAGATGATGGCAGTGTGTCCGGGTGAAGCGCCGCGGGTTACCGCACTGCTGCTGGCTTTCTGCTACAGCCTCAAACATCAGCTGCGGCACAGCGATCCCCGCCCCGATCTGGAGCGTCTGCTCGGGGAGGATGCTGAGGATATTCTTTCACGGCGCGCACCGACCAATATGGTGCAATTGCGGTTGTCGCAGTGGCTGGCGGAGCGTCGGCGCAGCGGGGAGATGTCGGATGTGGTCTATGCGCATATGGATACCACGCTGTTACAGCTTTCTCAGGTTGTCGGCGGCTGCGAGCGTATCGTCAGTATGCCGATCCCTTTTGCTTACGGGCTGTTGTTGCACCGCACGGTGTATCTGTTCTGCAGTTTGCTGCCGTTCGCGCTGGTGGTGGACTTACATTACATGACGCTGCTGGTGTCCGGCTTCATCTCCTACACGTTCCTTTCTCTTGATACGCTGGCCGAAGAGCTGGAGATGCCGTTTGGTTACGCCAATAACCATCTGCCGATGGACGCGATGTGCACCAACATTGAAATCAATTTACTTGAGATGAATAACCAGACGCAGCTGCCGGACACGCCGATGCCGGATGCGCATTACCGTCTGACATAATTTGTCTGTGTCACGGTTCTGCCAATATTCATAAGACTGTCATAAATACGCAACAAAAATGAAATAGCGTAGACGGGCAACTTCACAATGTCCGTCAGCTATCTCGAGGTATTTATGTCAGTCATTCAGGCCAAATCCCTGCACGAAGCCGAAGACCTGCTGAATTCCGGTATGGTAAAAAAAGTCGAACTGGCTTTTAGTATTAACAGTGATGAGTTTTTTAAACTCGCGCTGGAATGCGGCGACCGCGGTGCGAAAATCACCAAGGGTAAGAATTTTTTTATTATCACACTCAAGAAATGGGTCATTCCCTCTAATGACCTGCCTGCCACCAAAAGCAACGTACTGATGTGATACAGTCTCCATAACACTGCCATGCTGACAGTGTTATGGAGCACTTTGCTACGCCACCGTTTTCATCATAAACACGCTGAGCGGATCCGGTGCCTGCCGGTAGTCGCCAAATGCCTCCGTGCGCGCATACCCGAGCTTTTCATACAGCGTGATGGCTTTTTCCTGAAACACGCCGGTTTCTAAATACAGATCTTTATGCCCGAGCGTTTTGAGCTTTTTCTCCATAGCCTCGATCAGCAACGAGGCAACACCTTGCCCGCGAAACAGCGGATTCACGTACACCCGTTTCATTTCCGCAATGCTATTTTTGGAGATGTACAGACAGGCGCAACCCGCCCAGTCATCATCGACGCGCGCCATAAAACAGGTGATTTCCCCTTCACTGAGCTCCGTGATGTTGACCCCGTAAAAGGATTCCGGCGGGTAGAGCGGGTACTGGTAAGCATCCAGTTCGGCGATAAGACGGGCTAAATGCGGGTGGGCGACATCGGTTTCGAAAATCTGGGCACTCACGGCGTGGGCTCTCATTGCAACATTATGGATTTATATTCTTAACTGAAATCGCACCGAAAACAAGGGACTGGCAGGAGAGTGGCCTGAGTGCCGAGACAGGGTAATGTAAGAAAACAGTCATATATGAGGAACTCTTCGCCACGTCTGTCAGAGTTATCTGAATTGATCAAATCATGAGCATTTTATCTGTCTTACCCGTCTCTTTTACCTCATATTCTTCCACTGTAATAAACGGATATAATGCAATAACTCACGGTGAGTAATTCACGTTAAAATGGCGCTGTGAGATAAATGAAACACGTTATAAGTGTTTGAATAAAGGATAAAATCATGACCGTCTATCCTGTTGGCGTTTTTGTCACGCTTACTTTTACACCAGGTTTGTTCGAAGTTGTCGCAATTTTGACTGAGGTATCACCCGTGCAATATCAGGTGATGAATGTGGAAACAGGTAATGTTATCAAAGTGAATGAGAACTATATTCGCGGGATAATAAAACCTTAACTGCATGGCCGGGCAGGGCACACGTTGCTGCCCGCCCGGCCTCTCACCCACGTTCTGCGTTACCGCCGTCAGTCCGGCATCAGCGCGTTAAAATCTTCCTCGTACAATTCCCGGCATTCCTGAATAAACTCCGGATAACCCAGTTCTGACGTCTGTACATCGCGACCCAGGCGTTTTTCCAGATCCTCGTGAAACCATTCAAACTCTCCGTGCAGAATGCCGGTAAAACCGGTCAGGATGATGCATTGCTGGGGTGTCAATTTGGTCACGTTACGTTCCTTACGCTGAGTGTCTGAAAAGCGTTTTCTGAAAAGTTGTTAAAAGAGAGAAGTGCCTCACGCCGGGTTTCTGCAAAACGACGCAACATGGCCTATCCTCTAATTAATCCTACTGAAAAACAAGGAGTCACCGATGGATCAGGACTTATTCGAACAGGCACCTTTGCCGCTGTTAACCCGTTTTGAGGTGGGTGATCGTGTGAAATTACTCACTTTCCCGGTGGGCGTGCATCCTGCCAGCTATCAGCTGGATGTGGCGATCACCCGTATTCTGGACGGCGAATTTGAAGGGGAGATTGTGCGTATTGCCCCGCTTGGCCGGCAAGGGCACGAGGAGGGGCATTTTAAGCTGGGCGGGCAGGTGGCGTTCTTTGCAGGTAATATTCAGGGGACTGCCTCCTGAACCGGTAAAACAAAACCCCGCTTTCAGGGCGGGGTCTTAAGGGACTGCATACTCTTTACTTTTCACTCGTCACATCTGATATAACCGCAGTTACATCATTGGCTTAACGTGTTTGGTGTGTGCCTGGTTTGTCAGTTCATCGGCAGGAATTTTCGAGCAACTGCCACAATAACCGACCAGGTACCATTTTCCGTCAACGCCTTTCTCCGGATTCACTTTGTAACGTTCGTTACGCTTTCCGTAAAACTCACGATCCCTGTGCTGTGATGCATCTTCCCAGAAACACAACGAGAACTGATGGCACGCATCAACATGCCGTTGTCCGTCGCGGCTTCCGCCAACCAGTAAATAATGATATTCCGACATACTGCCTCCTGAACCCCAAATATGATGGGGTAATTGTCCTGACTACAAGGGATCTACCTGGAATTTCATACCCAAAAAGCAAAACAAGAGAGACAACAAGAGGCGTAACGCACCGCCCGGACATCCTATTTTTTATACGTAAACTATAGAGTAGATCACAGCATTGGGCCGAGAAAAACGCCGAAATGTGATGAGAATCACTTTTTTATTTTTAGATGATTTTTGTGATGTGTTTTAAACCGTTCAGGCTGCTGAAATTGCCGGTTTTTTTCTTGTAGGTTTCGATATCGCCGGTAAATTCTACGCGCCGAATTAGCGGGGTTAATCGTCTCAGCTACCGGCATTGCCGCGGGATCCGCCATGCTACTGTGGCGCTGTTGAATCTTTCACTCCAGCAGGAACAGCAATGGCAGAGAATCAGGTTGTCGATTTGGTCATGTCGGTCAATAAACACGTTGAAGAAACGGCTATGCAACATCTGATGCTGCGCAATTTTATTATTGTGATGTGCCGGAGCATGAACGAAGAGCAGAAAAATCAGGTGAGATGGCAGATGCGCCAGATCCATCAGGTGAGCGATGCAGAATACCGTCAGGGTGATGTGGAGATTTTGGAAAAGACCCGGCGTGATGTGGAAGTGATGCTCGAACTGATCAATTAGGTTTCTTCTTATGTCTGAAATATCGATGCTGGGCTATCATTAACATCATGATAACCAAAGGGAGATAAAAAATGGGATTCTGGAGAGTATTGATCACCATTCTGGTGCCGCCATTAGGCGTATTGATAGGTAACGGTTTCGGCGGGGCATTTCTGCTGAACATTTTACTGACTTTGCTGGGCTACTTCCCGGGTCTGATCCACGGTTTTTGGGTTCAGACGCGCAAATAACAGCACACAGATTCAAAAAGTATGTTTCTGAAAACCCGGTGAATGCCGGGTTTTCTTTTTGGAAGGTCAGAACAGAGAGAAGAGAAGTACCACCGGAAGGCTCATCGGCCAGGTAAATCCAATAATGCCGGACGTTAACAATCTGATCTTAATCGTATCGCGGCTCACCAGCAGGGTGAACAGCACGGCGATACCCAGCCCGCCCCAGTAAATCGTTTTAATCACTTCCCACCAAACATGCACAACCAACCCCTGACCATTCACAAAAAACCGGCGGGTATGGTAATCCGTTAACATTTGGTAATCAATTATTGTGTGATGTTACGCATGGATTTGCGTTGTGAGCATTTGACATCAATTGTTATTGAACATGACTTGTGCTGGATCAGTGCACTGACAAGGCGCGCAAATGCCCGCGGATGGCGGTAGGCGCGAAACCGAAACGTTTGCGAAAGCGTTCTGCAAATCGTGAGCCGCTTTCATACCCGACCTGATGCGCGATGTGTGAAATCGCCAGATCCGTGCACTGCAACAGGCGCAGAGCATGCGTCATACGCACGTCTATCATCACATTGCGCAATACGCTGTTTTCCGCCGCCAGACGGCGTCGCAGCATCACCTCATTCATCATCAGCTGTTCCGCCACCTCTGCCGCCGTGAATGTTTTATGCAGATTATTCACCAGCAATTCGCGCACCCGCTGGGTCACGCTTTCGCTGTGATGCAGGGAATAGCGCACACCGAGTTGTGACAGCCATAATAATTGTTCCAGCATCCGGTGGCGGGTGATCGGCGCAGGCAGGCCGTGGTGCCACAAAATGGCGTTATGGGTATCGGTGAAACTTTGTTTGAAGGCGCTGGGGACGTGGGGGATCACCTGCATATGATCGACGGTAATCAGTGGCGGTTTAAATGCCTGAGTGTGCAGGCCGGCATCGGCCAGCAGCGTCGGATCCCATGCCATGATGGCGCAGCTGAACGGGCCGTTATCGGATAACTGATGTTTCAGACCCAGCGTTTGCCCGCTGTTGAGCACCAGCATTTCACCTGTTTGCAGCGAAATTTCCTGATCCTGGTAAGTTATCGTCATACTTCCATTTTGAATCAGGAGTAATTGCGGTTTGTCGATATACACATCTTGAATAAAAAGTTCACTGTGCTGAATAAGCAACGAGGTCGATCCTATTCCTGGGGTGACTTTTATTTTACGTACCATGTTGATGATGCCCGAATATGACGACGACGGCGACCTGCTGTCTGTAATAAACAAACGTTGCGCGACTTTGTTACTAATACAAACCGGTCACCGGTTGAGGCGAAAGTCAGGGAAGGAGACAGAGAGAATTAGCCCTGGCAGCCGTGTGCTCTCTGCCTCTGAAACCTTAGTATGTACAAGAAATATTAGATAAAATAGAACAATATAAAATAAAACAAAAGTAATAATTATTGGCGATCGCCAAACGCGATCGAACGGAGATCTATCTTTCCGTAAGTCATATTCACTTGTTGTTGTCTTGTCGACTGTCCAATCAGCTCGGTCAGTTGATTCATCCGCGCTTGTAATAACGTTTTAATGGTATTTTCATTGTCCAGAATCTGACGCAAATATCGGCGTACTTCATACTGGATAACCATTGATGTGCTTTCTGATACCGGCAACGTGGTGGTCGCTTCCACGGCTTTCAGATAACTGACTTCGAGCTCGACCAGCTCATCCCATTTCTCTTCTTTCGCCAGCCGCAACATCTGCTCGCTTAAAGTCAGGATCAGTTGATATTCATTAACCAGATACTGATGTTGATCCATTATAGTGGTCCTGCGACGGGTGATAGTTTGGGCCGATTTGCCGCCAGGCATCGGCTATATTTTCAAGTAAGCCCAGCACTTCCGTGATGGCTTCTTGGTCGTTGTGTAAATTAGCGTGTAATAAACGACGAACCATATAGGAATAGAGCGCTTCCAGATTATCCACTAAATCAGGATCGCCTTTCTCACGGCTCATTCCGGCTTTCAGTCCGCTGTCGATAATATTAATGGCCTTGGAGAGCGCTTTGCCTTTATCGGCAATATTTCCCTGCTGCATAAAAATGCCGGCACGGATAAGGGCGCTGCGCGCCCCGTCAAATAACATCACCACTAACTGATGTGGGCTGGCACTCATTACGCCACTTTCTAAACCTACCTGTGCGTAGGCCTGGGTTCCTTTAGCGTTATACATAATCTTCTTCCTTACGAACTTGAACTGGACGTGGACATCGCATCGAACTGCTTGGTCAGATAATCCGCCGTGCTGTTGAGCTTCTGGATCGCAACGTCAAGCGCAGTGAACTGCGTTTTATAACGGGCAATGGTGGTGTTGATGCTGGTGTTCACTTTGTTGTACTGCTCAGTCAAACTTTTGAGCGTGGTATTAACCGCAGTTTTCGCATTCGCAATAGTTCCGGTATCTGAATCGAGATAGGAAACATTGAGATTATTAAGCTTTGTAATAACGCCTGTCGTTGTACCGTTGCCAAGCAGCATCGCTTTTACATCACTGGTGTTGTCAGATAACGCTTTATCAAGCTTAGTGCTGTCAACTTCAAGATTGCCTGTATCTGGATCGGTTGTGATACCAATACTTGAAAGTGAACTAATGCCGTTTGAATTGAATGCTGAGGAAACCGCTGATTTCAATTGAGTTTGGATAGTTCTCAAGGCGCTGTCACCCAACAAGGCGCCATTGCTGGTGTCCTGGGTTGCTGTATTACTGTCAACTGCGGTGTATTTTGTCAGATTAGAAAACGTTGTTTGCAGCGCATTATAGGCAGTAACAAACGCCTGAATCTTGGTGCTGGCGTCACTGGTATCTTTCTTAACGGTCAGGGTTGCGGCGCTATCAGTTGTTGCCAGCAAGTTCAGCGTGATGCCCTCTGGTGCATCGGTCACTGTGTTGCTTTGACGTTCCAGTGCAATCCCGTTAACACTGAGTTGAGCATTTTTGGCTTCAACGTTTTGAGTCATTCCGCCTGTGTTAGTCGCAGAGTCATACCCAATAAATTTATTGAGAGTGTCGTCGCCAGTTACGGCGATCGTCATTTTTGAATCTGTACCTGTATCGTCAGCAGAAACAATGAGCTGATAACTACCGTCGGATACTTTAAGGATACTGGCCGTGACCCCGGCATCAGCGCCATTAATGGCATCGCGCATGCCAGCCAGCGAGGTTTGATCATCAGTTAATGAAATTGTGACTGGTTTGCCATCACCCTGAGTGATAGAGAGGCTGCGCGTGCCATTAGTGGATGTACCGCCCAACGCAGTACTGGTGTCTTTCGCAGTACCTGAAACTAAGACCTGCGCCTGCGCCAGCGTGGTCACATTCACCGTATATTTGCCAGCCGCTGCCCCTGCAGCAGTAGTAGCGGTGAAAGCTGAAGAGTTGCTTGATGTGGCAGTCGTTGCCGCATAAACATCTGCACTGTTTAGCGCAGCGGTCGCATCAGCGAATGACTGCAGTGAACTTTGTAAAGTTCCATAAGCAGTTAGTTTTGCGCTATAGCTGGTTTGAGCGGTAGTGATTGGCGTCAGACGCGCTTTTTCTGCCGTGGTCATATTGTCCAGTAAGGTGGACAGATCCAGACCTGAGCCGATACCTAATGAAGATATAGTGGCCATATGTATCCTTTACGAGTTGTATAAGAGTCTTTAAGCCCTATCGGCACGACGGAGAAAAAGTTTAATGGATTACAACAAAAAGTAATGGCGTGAATAGCCGGTATAAGGAGGGGTAATTCTCAAAGTAAGAAATCGAGAAATTTTATGAAATATCTCTAAAGGTTGTGGGTGAAGCGCCGATACAAGTTTGGACGGTGATGAACGCCGTGGGCAATAAGCCCGAACCCTTAACCAGATTTGAAGGAATACACTCATGGCTCAAGTTATCAATACCAACACGCTGTCTCTGATGACTCAGAACAACATGAACAAATCCCAGTCCGCACTCAGCACCGCTATCGAGCGTCTGTCCTCCGGTCTGCGTATCAACAGCGCGAAAGACGATGCAGCGGGCCAGGCAATTGCTAACCGTTTCACTTCTAACATCAACGGTCTGACTCAGGCTTCACGTAACGCCAACGACGGTATCTCCGTTGCGCAGACCACTGAAGGCTCATTGAGCGAAATCAACAACAACTTACAACGTATTCGTGAGCTGTCTGTTCAGGCTGCTAACGGCACCAACTCTGATTCCGACCTGTCTTCAATCCAGGATGAAATCACTTCCCGTCTGGACGAAATTGACCGCGTATCTGGTCAGACTCAGTTCAACGGTGTGAAAGTACTGGCTTCAAACCAGACTATGTCCATTCAGGTTGGCTCGAATGATGGCGAAACTATCGACATCGATTTACAGAAAATTGACTCTAATACTTTGGGTCTGAACGGTCTGAATGTTCAAACTGCTAACGTATCAACCGGTAAGGCACTTACTACAGTTCCTACAAATGTCACGCTTGTTAATACAGGTTTAGCGACTGCAGCTACTGCAATTGATGCAACAGCAACAGCAACTGTCGTAAAAGCAGACGACGGCAGCTACTACGCGAAACTCGCTGCTTCAACTGATGCTACTAAAGATGGTTACTACTCTGTGACTATCAATAACAGCACTGGTGCTACTACTCTGGGTACTAAGATCACTGACCAGACATCAGTTAAATCTGATAATGTTGCCCAGACCGCTGTAACAGTTAACAAAGCTATTGACATGACTGATGCCTCTGTTACTGCAGTTTCCGGTGCAAAACTGTATCAAGTTACCAATGCAGCGGGTAATACAGCTTATGCAGTTAAAGGTACAGACAATAAACTCTACTCTGCTTCTGTTGATACTGCCGGTAAAGTAACTTTAGATAAAGTTAACTACACTGCGGCTGATGGTACTGCTGTAACAGGCGCTAACGTTACTCTGGGTGGTACTGATGGTCTGACTAAAGTTGTGACTGTAGGTACTGGCGAAGACACCAAAACTTACAAGGCAAGTGATCTGAGTACCGCAAATCTGCAAACTCAGACTTTGACCTCAATCAAAACGTCTACCACTGATCCGCTGGCTGCAATCGACAAAGCAATTAGCCAGGTCGATAATTTCCGTTCTTCACTGGGTGCGATTCAGAACCGTTTCGATTCTGCTATCACTAACCTGGCAAACACCACTACCAACCTGCAGTCTGCACAGAGCCGTATTCAGGATGCTGACTACGCGACTGAAGTTTCTGCCATGTCTAAAGCGCAGATCCTGCAACAGGCTGGTACTTCAGTGTTGTCTAAAGCTAACCAGGTTCCACAGTCCGTACTGTCCCTGCTGCAAGGCTAATTTTTCGGATAACCCGAAAAACACAGTCCAACCCCGCTTCGGCGGGGTTTTTTTTAACCAAAACTTACGATTATTCTGAATCCCTTCTTCGCGCCGGCTGGTATAATTTAGGATAATCTTTATGTTTAGATCACAAAATGAGCTATTGTGAGCGGCGTACAAAAGGGTGCCGCGAGGACAATGTTCGAGACATAATCAAAATAGCCGCGCTTTTTTGTCCTTATTCTGCCGATTGAACAGGGTTTCCACTGTCACAATGATACAGACCCTTAATTTTACAGGTTACGACAGTGAGCGATCTGTATACCGCCGACGGCGTGATAGACAAAAATTCTTTGTGGCAGCGCTATGTACCGCTGGTGCGCCATGAAGCCCTGCGTTTGCAGGTACGGCTTCCCGCCAGCGTAGAGCTTGATGATCTACTGCAAGCGGGGGGCATCGGCCTGTTAAATGCGGTTGAGCGTTTTGATGCAATGCAGGGTACGGCGTTTACCACTTACGCCGTCCAGCGAATTCGCGGGGCGATGCTTGATGAGCTGCGCAGCCGCGACTGGGTGCCGCGCAGTGTCAGACGCAATGCGCGTGAAGTCTCCCAGGCGATGCATCACGCAGAACAACGTTTAGGGCGACCACCGAGTGAAGGAGAGGTGGCGCAGGCGCTGGATATTCCCATCGAGGAATACCGGCAAATACTTATGGATACGAACAGCAGCCAGTTGTTTTCTTATGACGAGTGGCGTGAAGAGCACGGCGATTCAGCCGAGGCATTGATGGAAGGGCACGAAGAGGCCAACCCGTTACATCATCTGTTGGAGGGCAATTTACGCCACCGGGTGATGGAAGCTATCGATGCGTTACCAGAACGGGAAAAGTTAGTTCTTACGCTTTACTACCAGGAAGAGTTGAATTTAAAAGAGATCGGGGCAGTGCTGGAAGTCGGGGAATCCCGCGTAAGCCAGCTGCACAGTCAGGCGATTAAGCGATTGCGAACGCGCCTGGCTAACGACCACTGATCCGCTTTTTCCTGGCCGGTTATACATTTTATGTCCCTTATCAGGAATAAATTTATGCCAGCGGGAATCAAAACAAGGCCTTTAAGCCGTTATCTTAAAGATTTTAAACACAGTCAGACTCACTGCTCACAGTGCGCAAAAGAACTCGACAGGATGGCGCTGGTGTTTCGCGGGCAAATCATTAATAAAGAGGCCATCGCTAAGATGGACCAGCCTATTGATGATGACGTGTGGCAAAACCTGTCGCAAGAACTGACCGCTCTGTGTCGTTTTTGCAGTGAGATTAGCTGTAACAGCCATTCGTCGTATTTTGACATTATGGCGTTTAAGCAATATCTGTTTGAACAGACTGAAATGAATCACAGCACGGTGCGCGAATATGTTGTCCGCCTCCGCCGTCTGGATGACATCCTGTCTGCCAATAACTATCCTCTCGATAAACTGAAAGGGGACAGTATCCACCAGCGGATCATCAGTGATCTGCCGGTGGCGGCGCATGATAACTACCGTATTGCCTTGCGCAAATACGATCAGTATCTGGCCTGGCAGAAATCAGCCTGAGACTGTTCAGCACAGACTGACGAAGTAACACCACAAACAGGTTCCTCCGGGAGCCTGTTTTTTTGTCTACAGTTTGTATACATTCTTTATATACTTCATCATTACGCTCCTTTCATATCCTAATAATCCACATTTACGGTTTCGCTCAGCGATGCGGCTGCGCGTCAGGGGAACATTGTGCCTGCTAAAATTTCATTGCTTAAAAACCGGCTGGATGCCTTTGATCGTCTCGATTTACTGGGTAACAGCACGCCGCTGGAGAAATTACACCGCCTCTCAGAGCATCTGGGGCGCGATATTTACATCAAACGTGATGACGTCACGCCGCTGGCGATGGGCGGTAACAAGCTGAGAAAACTGGAATATCTGGTGGCCGATGCGCTGGCAGAAGGCGCAGATACGTTAGTCACCGCAGGCGCGATTCAGTCTAACCACGTTCGTCAGACCGCCGCCGTGGCGGCGAAGCTTGGCCTGAAATGCGTCGCGCTGCTGGAAAATCCTATCGGCACGCAAGAAGCTAACTATCTGACCAATGGCAACCGTCTGTTGCTGGATCTGTTTAACGTCGAAGTGGTGATGTGCGATGCGTTGCACGACCCGATGGCGCAGCTGGCAGAGCAGGCAGAGCGTCTGGAAGCCCAGGGTTTTCGTCCGTACATCGTGCCGGTGGGCGGCTCGAACGCGCTGGGTGCGCTCGGATATGTTCAGTGTGCGCTGGAAATCGCCGAGCAGTCCTCGGCCAGTTTTGTGGATTTCAGCGCCGTCGTAGTTGCCTCCGGCAGCGCCGGAACTCACGCAGGGCTGGCGGTCGCCCTCAGCCATCTGATGCCGGACACAGCACTGATTGGCGTTACAGTGTCACGTAAGGCGCATGAGCAACGTCCGAAAGTCGAGGCCATTGCGCGTGAAGTGGCGGCCCGTTTAGAGTTTGACGACACATCGCCAACGATTGTTTTATGGGATGAGTATTTTGCGCCGCGCTACGGTGAGCCTAATGACGCCGGGATGGCGGCGATCAAACTGCTGGCAGAACAGGAAGCGATGTTACTTGATCCGGTTTACACCGGCAAAGCGATGGCGGGGCTGCTCGACGGCATCGAGCGCGGATTGTTCCCGGACGAAGGCCCGATCCTGTTTATTCACACCGGCGGGGCTCCGGCACTCTTTGCTTATCACCCTTTTGTATAGGCATGACTTATCGTTGTGATGGGTGGAAAAGAGGGTGTTGATGGCTTAACGTGTGCTTATTCCATTTTGAGCTAAGATTATAGAATTATATTCCTGATAACTGTTGCGGCGGGTGCTACTGTGCGCAAATTCATTGGGTATATAACGTTTTATAATTAACTATAAATGAGGTGAATATGATTTTTTCTACACTGCGTCGTCGTTTACTTCTGGGTGCTGTCGCCGTCTCGCTGACTGCCGGTATGGTCAGCAACAGCTTCGCCGATGAAGGTTTACTGAAGAAAGTTAAAGAGCGCGGCACGCTGATCGTCGGGCTGGAAGGCACCTATCCTCCGTTCAGTTTTCAGGGTGAAGACGGCAAACTGACCGGTTTTGAAGTGGAATTTGCAGATGCGCTGGCGCAGCACATGGGCGTGAAAGCCAAGCTGCAACCGACCAAGTGGGACGGTATGCTGGCTTCCCTGGAATCAAAACGTATCGACGTGGCGATTAACCAGGTGACGATTTCCCCGGAGCGTCAGAAGAAATATGATTTCTCCACGCCGTACACCGTTTCCGGCATTCAGGCGCTGACCAAAAAAGGCAATGAGGCCAATTTTGCTAAACCTGAAGATCTGAAAGGTAAGAAAGTAGGCGTGGGTCTGGGCAGTAACTACGAGCAGTGGTTGCGTGAAAATGTTCAGGGCGTGGATATTCGTACCTATGATGATGACCCGACAAAATACCAGGATCTGCGCGTAGGCCGTATCGACGCCATTCTGGTGGACCGTCTGGCCGCGCTGGATCTGGTCAAGAAAACCGGCAATACCTTAGCCGTTGCGGGTGCGCCGTTCTCCCGTCTGGAAGCAGGCGTGGCGTTGCGTAAAAACAACCCGGAACTGCTGGCTGCGATTAACAAAGCCATTGCTGATATGCAGAAAGACGGCTCACTGACCAAGATTTCTGAAAAATGGTTCGGGGCTGACGTCACCAAATAATCGCTCACTATGACCGGGGCGGCATATAACGCCGCCCCGGATCCATTCAGAGCAAACATCCAGAAGGTCTTTATCGGATGCAAGAAAGTATTCAACTGGTGCTGGATTCAGCACCATTTTTATTGAAGGGCACCCTGTTTACGCTCCAGCTGAGTCTCGGCGGGATGATATTCGGGTTATTACTGGGCTTTATGCTGGCGCTGATGCGCCTTTCGCGTTTCTGGCCGCTGTCATGGCTGTCACGTTTTTACGTGTCCGTGTTTCGTGGTACACCGCTTATCGCGCAACTGTTTATGATTTACTACGGCCTGCCGCAGTTTGGCATTGAGCTGGATCCTATTCCGGCTGCCATGATCGGCCTGTCGCTTAATACCGCGGCTTACACCTCTGAAACCCTGCGTGCGGCGATTTCGTCGATCGAAAAAGGGCAGTGGGAAGCTGCTGCCAGTATCGGCATGAACCCGTGGCAGACGCTGCGCCGCGTGATTTTACCGCAGGCCGCCCGCACCGCGCTGCCGCCGCTGGGCAACAGTTTTATCGGTCTGGTGAAAGACACCTCACTGGCGGCGACAATTCAGGTGCCGGAGCTGTTCCGCCAGGCGCAACTGGTCACCTCGCGCACGCTGGAAGTGTTCACCATGTATCTGGCCGCCTCAATCATCTACTGGGTGCTGGCGACCGTATTATCCTTCCTGCAAAACCGTCTGGAAGACCGCGTTAACCGTCAGGATCAGGAGCCTTCATGAGTACCATTGACGTTAAGCAACTGACTAAGAAATTCAACGGCCAAACGGTATTGCACGGTATCGATTTGCAGGTCAACGCTGGCGAAGTTGTGGCGATTATTGGCCCAAGTGGTTCCGGTAAAACCACGTTGTTGCGCAGCATCAATCTGCTGGAAGAGCCGGACGGCGGCACCATCAAAGTGGGCAATATCGAAATTGATGGCAATAAGCCCATCAGCAAACAAAAAAACAAAGTCCGTGAACTGCGTCAGCAGGTCGGGTTTGTCTTCCAAAACTTTAATCTGTTCCCGCACCGTTCCGTGATGGAAAATATCATTGAAGGGCCGGTCATCGTGAAGGGTGAACCGAAAGAGAAAGCGATAGCCGCCGCGCGCAAGCTGCTGGAGAAAGTCGGCCTGAGCGGCAAAGAGGATGCCTATCCGCGCCGTTTATCGGGCGGCCAGCAACAACGTGTGGCGATAGCCCGCGCACTGGCGATGGAGCCTGAAGTCATTTTGTTCGACGAACCGACCTCAGCCCTCGACCCGGAACTGGTTGGCGAAGTGCTCAACACAATCCGCGCCCTGGCGCTCGAGCACCGCACGATGGTGATCGTCACCCATGAAATGAGCTTTGCGCGAGACGTTGCTGACCGGGCGATCTTTATGGATCAGGGGAAGATCGTCGAGCAGGGGCCAGCGAAGGAGCTGTTTTCGAATCCGCAGCATGCGCGGACTAAGCAGTTTCTGGAGAAGTTTCTGGCCCACTAATTCATGACCTTGGGTTGCCACCCAAACCGGCCTTAAGGTCAAGACCTTGGGCTGCCGCCCAAACCGGCCTTAAGGTCAAGACCTTGGGTTGCCACCCAAACCGGCCTTAAAGGGGGCTTATCGCCGCCCCCCTTAAGAATCCCGGGCTCTTCGAAACACGTGCCATGCATCCCGGCTCCGTTTCAGAAACTCCTCCTATTGCCGCAAAATCCCGCCGCTGCGCGGTTCCCTTCGGTCGGGTTACAACCCGCGCAAAAAACCTCGCGGTTTTCCACCTCTTCCTGCGGCGTGATTTTTGAACGCGGCCAGAGGCTTTTAAGGTCACAACTTCACCTGCTCAGGATGAGTAAAGTAAACAGCTTGCCATCATTTCAAAACAACCCGGACAGCTCCATCGCCTGCGAGGGGGAGGTTTGGGGTGGGGTATTGAGATTACTATTGCCTGCTATCCCCCTCCCGTCCTCCCCTTTGCCGTGGAGGAGCAAAAAATCCCCAAAAAAAAGCCCCGAAATATTTTCGGGGCTTTCCAAATTCTCACACCACTCCAGGCCTTACGCTTAGTTGATTTGAACCGGCATCCCGGCACGCATCTCAATCGCACGCTGAACCACAGTCTGATTCACACTCGGATCCATCGCCACGGCATTTGAACTGCCTGTCAGGCTGATTGGAATCGGTTGTTGGGAATCAAATTCTTCCTGGTTGGAAGACAGCGGGTTATGGATTTCAACATAACGCTTGCCGTCTGGCTCAACCGTGGCTTTCACCGGCTCGTTAATGAACTGAACGCGGGTGCCCTGCGGCACGTTGTCGTACAGCCATTTGATGTCAGCATCACGCAGACGCACACAACCGTGGCTCACGCGCAGACCGATACCGAAGTTAGCGTTGGTGCCGTGAACGGCATACAGACGTCCCACGTACAGCGCGTAAAGACCCATCGGGTTGTCCGGGCCGGCAGGGAAGACGGCTGGCAGGAATTCGCCGCGTGCCGCGTATTCTTCATGCATTTTTGCCGTTGGTGTCCAGGTCGGACCGGCTTTTTTACGCTGAACAGTGGTCACCCAGTTAAGCGGGGTGTCTTTACCCAGTTCGCCGATACCAATTGGCAGAACAACGACGGTATTGGTGCCTTTCGGGTAGTAGTACAAACGCATTTCTGCGCTGTTGATGACAACACCTTCATGCGGCGTATCCGGCAGAATTAACTGCTGTGGGATCGTCAGCACAGTGCCAGGGGTTGGCAGGAACGGGTCAACGCCAGGGTTAGCTTCGAGCATGTTGCTCAAACCCATCTGGTATTGCGCTGCAAAATGTTCCAGAGGCAGGCTGCTGCCTTGTGGAACAGTGACCGTGATATTTTCACCGATCAGACGACCATTGTTCGCCGGAAGAGGATAAACCACAGCAAAAGATGCCTGGCTGTATGCAGCAACTGCCAAAACCAGGGTAACTATCGCGCGAATGCTCATTTTCATATTTTCGTTGGTCGTTAATGCCACACTGGCAGTTGTTGTCAGGATGTTGATTTCCCCCCGGCCTGCTTTCAACCGGAGGAACAGTGTACGTTCACAGGCACTTTAATGAGACTCAGTATGTGTAACGAATCACATTTCAGGGTCGCTAATTATAAGGATTTATTTCAAACAGGCCAAAGCTTTCTCACGCTGTTGGAAAAGTTCCCTGCGCCGAAGGCATTTTTTGTGGAACTTCACACAATTCCTTCACAATTAAGCCGTTCTGCGTGGTCAGATACGCCTGCCCGGTCTGTTGTGGCAGGCGATTTCAGGGCATAAAAAAACCCTGATTTCTCAGGGTTCTTTCAACACGTTTAGCTATCAGAAATCATAACCCACGGTCGCGACCACGGTACGTTCCTGACCCCAGTAGCAATAGCTGGTGCCGTAACAGGCAGCGACGTATTTCTTATCGAAAAGGTTATTGGCGTTAAGCTGCACGAATGCGCCTTTCAGCTGCGGATTAAACTGCACCAGATTCATACGCAGTGATGCATCGACCAGCGTTGCGGAAGGCATGTGACGGGTGTTTTCGTTATCCGCCCATTGTGTACCGATGTAACGCACACCCGCGCCTAGATCCACACCGACCGGCGTATTGTACTGACCCCAGATCGACGCCATCTGTTTTGGCGTCACGTATGGCGTGTTGCCGTTATTCTGGCTGGCATCGCGAATACGCACTTTATTGTAGGTATAACCGGCCATCACGTTGAAGCGCTCGGTCACCTGTTTCTTGGCTTCCAGCTCCAGACCCTGTGAACGGATCTTACCCGCAGGTTCATAATAGCTGCCGACCACTACGCGGTTACCCACGTCATCCTGCGTCAGGTCATACAGTGCCGCGCTGTACATATCGGACGTGCCGACCGGCTGATATTTGATCCCCGCTTCGTACTGCTCACTCTGCATCGGCTTGAGCAGCGTACCATCAGAGCCTGGCAGGGCCGATGGTGTCATCGCCTGGCTGTAGCTGACGTAAGGGGAAATCCCGCTGTCAAAGGCATACAACAGGGAAGCGCGGCTGTTGAAATGGCTGTCTTTACGCTCGCTGCTGCTTTCTTTGCCATAGATACTTTCGTAGCTGCGGCTGTCGGTTTTCAGTGTGTCGTAACGGCCGGACAGGGTCAGGAACCACTTGTTCCAGTTCATTTCGTCCTGCAGATAGGTGCCCATCTGCTCGTAACGGTTTTTGCCGCGAGAAAGGCTGTAATAGTCCAGCGCATCGCTGCCAACACCGGTGTACGGGTTGAGCGTGCCTGCGATGGCGCCGTCAGATTTCAGATCATTGACGAAGTGAGAATAGTCGAAGCCCAGCACCACTTTGTGCGCCAGTTCGCCGGTGGCGAAATCGGCTTCAAGCTGGTTATCAATCGCGAAGGTATCCAGAGAGGATTTCTCACCGGAATAGTAGCGGTTCATCAACGTGCGGTCTGCGTTCCAGCCAGCCTGATACACCTGATCCAGTTCGGTATTGGAATGGGTGTAGTTGGCGTTCTGGCGGAAGGACCAGACGTCGTTAAACGCATGCTGGAATTCGTAGCTGTAGATCTGCTCCCAGCGTTTGAACTGGTTACGATCCGTTTCGCCGTCGAAGAATCCACGGCTCAGTTTCTGGCCATACAGGCTGCCGTCGGCAGGAACCGCGGCGTGATAACCGCCGGACGGATCTTTTTGCAGGTAGGCGCGCAGTAACAGGGAGGTATTTTCATCCGGCTGCCACATCAGCTGCGGGGAGATCGCATAACGCTCTTCGCGCTGGTGATCATACTGCGTATCACTGCTGCGGGTCATGCCGGTCAGACGAAATGCCCACTGGTCGTTGATCGCATTGGTGTAATCGAACGCACCGCCTTTGGTGTTTTGCGTCCCGCCGGACAGACGGAAATGGCCTTCTTCCGCAAACTGCGGACGCTTGGTGGTTTCAACCACGACGCCACCGGGAATGCTCTGGCCGTAAAGGGCAGAGGACGGCCCTTTCACCACATCAATACGTTCGAGGAACCACGGATCGACCTGAATGGAGTTATAGCTTGCGCCATCGCTCAGAATACGCAGGCCATCGAGGAATGTGTTGTTGACGTCACCACCGTGGAAGCCACGCAGGGAAATGGTGTCATAACGCGTTGCGCCGCCCGCAAAGTTGGTGAACACGCCTGGCGTATAGTTCAGCGCGGCATTGACGGTGGTGGCGTTCTGGTCGTCCATTTGCTGGCGGGTCACGACGGACACGGCCTGACCTGTGGTGATCAGTGGCTGATCGGTTTTGGTCGCACTTTTAGACGTTTTCGCGCTGTAACCCTGCGTCGGTGCATCTGCGGTATCAGCCTGAGAGGCTTTGATGACCACGGTATCTTCGGCGGCCAAAGAGGAAGCCGGAACAGCGACGGCCATGGCGCACAAAAGCACCGAGCGTTTGAGGGGAAAAGCCAACAACATATTAATAGTCCCTATAAATAACCCGATTAATGATCGAGTAATTAATTGATGCGTGTGTAAATAAGCCCAGAAGCCAACAGCGTTCCGCACGAAAACCCGTCCTGAATAAGGCGGGTGATAACGAAAACGAGACGAATGTTAAACTTAATGATAATTGTTATCATTATTATTTTACAAATTCAAGGGAACTTTACGACAAAAGTGTGAAGTGACGCATTTTTATCCGCATGAATCTGATGGTTTTTATGGTTTTGAGGCGAGTAATTCAGGGCAGGGAAGACGACGTAGTGGCCGGGCAGGTGGTGGGTAAATGGCAATGTGTCAGACAAACCCGCTGAAGCGTGCCCCGCCAAAAGACGGGACATTCTTAAGGGACAAGCAGGTTAACGCGCCAGCCCGAAGCCAATATCAAACAGCGGGTTTTCGCTGTCGTGCGGCATATCTGATTTCTGTCTGAGCACGGCATCCATGGAGGACGGCAGTTCGAACGGCAGTTTACCGGTATAGGCTTCGGTGCTGGTCAGGCGGGTAAACAGCACCGCATCGCTGACACCAAAGTTGCCGATTATGGCTTTCGCTTTGTCATTCACGTTGGTGAGAATGGCGGGGCGATCGAGATAAACGGTCACCACCGTCGGCACCGCATTGCTGGCTTTCACGATGGCCTGATAATCCGCATTGTCATCGGTATAGGCCAGTGAGCCTTCATGATGACGTTTGCCAAAGAACCAAGCTTTGTGCGGTTGTTCATACGGCGCATGAGCGCGGATCAGCGCAATATCTGCTTTTTCCGGCGTATCTACCACGGTGAAACCGGCAGCTTTTGCGGCCTGTGGTGCGATGCCGTACAGCCAGATTTTCTGGCCCTTCTTCAGCGGCAATGTGTCACCGGTGTTTTGCAGTAACACCAGAGAATGCCCTTGCGCTGAATCTGCTTCTTTCTGCCAGTCGGCACGACCCACGGTTTGCACGGCTTTTTGCACATCGACGTACGGATTTTCAAATAAGCCAGTGCGGAATTTCTGTTCAAGAATACGCACGACAGATTCATCAAGGCGCTGTTCTGTCAGTTGCTTTTCATTCACCGCGTTAACCAGCAGCTGTGAATCGGTCACGCCGCCAAACTGATCGACACCTGCCAGCACCGCTTTTACGAAACGCTGCTGCGGTGTCAGGGTTTCAACGCCCCAGGACATGCCGCCCGGCACTGGGTCTTTGCCTTGCGGCGAACCGTTCAGACATTCGCCTTCGCAATTACTGGTGATCAGCCAGTCGCTCAGCACCACGCCTTTAAAGCCGTATTGCCCGCGCAAAATATCGGTGAGCAACTGATGGCTGAACCCCGCACCGACCTGTTCCAGCGGTTTGCCTTCAAAGGAAACATCTTTCAGGATCGAATAAGTCGGCATGACGCTGGCGACATTGGCTTCAAATGCGCCGGTGAACGGATAAATATGCTCTTTCAGATTGTTGCCGGGAAAGACGGCATTTTTGCCATAGACGTTGTGGCTGTCGTAGCCGTTTTCCGCCGCGCCGTAGCCGACCCAGTGTTTCACTACCGAAATCACGCTGCCCTGATTCAGACCGTCGGCGCCGTTTTGCATCCCTTCCACGTAGCCGCGCACCATGTTGTGAACGCGGGTCGGATCTTCGCCAAAGGTGCCGCTGATGCGCGCCCAGCGCGGCTCGGTTGCCAGATCGGCCTGCGGCGAGAGCGCTTCACGAATACCGACGGCCAGATATTCCTGACGCACGATATCGGCATAGCGGCGGGTGACTTTCTCGTTGCCAATGGCCGCCAGCCCTAAGGTTTCCGGCCACTGGGTGAATTTGCCGGAAGAGGTGCTGGCGCCAATCAGATACTCAAAAGAATTACGCGGGTCGCTGCTGATGGTGACCGGAATACCGAGCCGCGTCTTTTCGGCAATCTGCTGTAATTTATTGTTCTCTTCCGCCATCACCGCCGGGTCTTCCGCTGACAGCCGGGTGATCAGGCTGTTCACCCTGGCACCGGAAATCATTTTCTCCGCTGCCGCCATATCATAATGCGTGCCTGCGCCGATCGGGCTGTTGGCCGTCGGTGCCGATCCGTGCATCATCACGCCGGCTTTTTCCTGCAGCGTCATGCGCTTTACCAGATCCGCAGCGCGTTCTTCAGGGGTCAGCCGCCAGTCTTCGTAAGGCTCCAGTTTCCCGGAACGATTAAGGTCTTTGAACGGCAAGCCGTCAACGGTCAGCAGGGTGACTTCACGCTGGCTGAACTCGGGCGGGGTATCGTTGGCGGAGGCGGCAGCAGTAGAAAGCAGAAGGGCAGAAATGGCAAGGCTCAGAGGTGTCGTTTTCATTATCATCCTTAACGATTGATATATATAGAAACTCAATAAATCATCAATACGCTATATCTTGGAAAGATGCTGAGATCGGGTTCGCAATTAAAAAACCACAATAAATGCACTGTTTTCAGTCTTTAGCCTAAATTTTTCCGTCAGTCTTCCGATAACACCCTTGAATCTGCTGATCCCGCCCGTTTTTTACAGGGCGCACCGGCAGACTGATATCGATACGTATTGACCATTAGGGTCTTCTATTAAAGGGATTGTCATGAAAAAGGTTATTCTTGCGGCGGCCGTTGCCGTTCTGTTATCCGGCTGTGCACAGCAAACTTTCAACATGGGTCAGGGTATTGCCACTGCGCCTAAGCAAGTGACCACACATCACTTCTTCGTCAGCGGTATTGGTCAGAAGAAATCCATCGATGCAGCGAAAGTCTGCGGTGGTGCGGATAAAGTGGTTCGCGTTGAAACCCAACAAACTTTCGTCAACGGCCTGCTGGGGTTGGTGACCTTTGGTATTTATACCCCGCGTGAAGCCCGCGTATTCTGTTCTTAATTCGCGCTGGTACACCCCATCAAGGCTGCCCTGTGGCAGCCTTTTTAATGGAAAGAACCGTTAACCCAATACCAGCCCCAGCAACGCACCGGCGGCCAGTACCCAGAGGGGGTGAATGCGTTTATTCATCGCCAGCAGGGTGCACACCACGATAATGCCGCCCATCAGGGCGTTGGTGGCGGAGGCTTCGGCGATCAGCAATCCGCTCGATACCACCAGCCCGACGGTGACCGGCACCAGTCCGCGCTGGATCACCTGCCGCCATGGCCGGTCTTTGTAGCGTTTCCAGCCGCCCATCACGATAAGCGTGACGATGGATGACGGGCCAAACTTCGCCAGAGATGACACCAGCAGCCCGGACCAACCCGCCACCTGCCAGCCGATCAGCGGTACGATCATCATATTCGGGCCGGGTGCTGCCTGCGCCAGGGCGAACAGGGCGCTAAACTCCTGCGCGCTCATCCAGTGATGCACATCGACCACTGCACGCTGCATTTCCGGCAAAATAGTGTTCCCGCCGCCGAAGGCCAGCAGGGAAAGTTCAGTGAACAACAGGGCCAGCGAAAATAAAACCGTCATCAGAATTTCCCTTTTGCGCAGATGAAGATACTGACCGGTGCCAGCACCAGCATGACCGGCAGCATCGGTATACGAAACAGGGCGATGGCCACTACGCCCGCCGCGACCAGCGCCAGTTGCAGCCATTTTCCGCGCAGCGGAGCCAGCATTTTTATGCCGGTTGAGAGCAGTAAACCCGCTGCCGCTGCCGCCATTCCGGCAAAGAGATGCTCCACCAGCGGTTCATTCTGATAGCGTGCGTAAATCAGGCCGAGCAGTACCACGCAAAGGGTCGGCGCCAGAATCAGCCCCAGAATGGCCGAGAGCGCACCGCGCAGGCCACGAAACTCCATCCCCAGCGCAACGGACAAATTGATGATATTGCCGCCCGGCAGAAACTGACACAGCCCGAGCAACTCGGTGAACTGATCGGCAGTCAGCCAGCGGCGTTTATCCACCAGCATGTGTCGTGCCATTGGCAGAACGCCGCCAAACCCGGTCAGCCCGAGGACGAAAAAGCCCATAAACAGTTGTCCGCAATCGGGTTGCGGTGCGGTGTGTTCTTCCAGATCGAGCATGATTTTTTCCTGTGAACAGTCGGCCATTGCTGCACTCTCCCTAAATGTAATTCAATGATGCCAAAGGCGTAAATTCTGTTGAGGATCATGCGCGCCGACGTGCCATGATGTCTAATGCCTATAATAGTGAATACCGATACCCGGAGAGTATGGCAATGATTGAGCTTAAACGTCTGAATGCCTTCGTGACCGTTGTCGAGGCCGGGAGCATTACCCGTGCCGCAGAATTGCTTTTTATCCAGCAACCCCCGCTGACCCGTCTGTTGCAGGGGCTGGAGCAGGATTTCGGCGTGGCCTTGTTACAGCGTTTGCCGCGCGGGGTGATCCCGACCGAGGCCGGTGAAGTGTTGCTAAACGAAGCCCGTGCCGTGCTGGCGCGGGCTGATCAGTTAAGCGCTGCGATGCAACGCGCGGCGCTGGGCGAACAGGGGCGCATCCGCATCGGGTTCACCAGCTCTGCTGCCCTGCATACCTTTGTGCCCGCACTGCTGCGCCGGTATCGCGAAATTTACCCGTCGGTCAGCACCCTGCTTGAGGAAAATGGCAGCGGTGAGCTGCTGGCGGGCGTGGTGGCCGGGCAGCTTGACGTCGCTTTTGTGCGCATGCGCGTAAAAGATATGCCGGAATTAGAGATGGAAAAAGTGCTGGAAGAACCGATGTGGGTGGCAGTTCCGGCGGGGCACCGGCTGGCCTCTCAGCCGGGCGACCAGCCTTTAAAACTGGAAGAACTGAGTAACGAGCCTTTTGTGCTGTACCGGCGGCGCGCCGGGCAGGGGCTGTACGATGCAATACTGGCGGCGTATGTCCGCGCCGGTTTCAGCCCGCACATTGTGCAGGAAGCGCCACGGCTGACGTCGTGTCTGAGTCTGGTGGGCGCTGGGCTGGGCATTTCGATTGTGCCCGCTTCGATGACCCGCCTCGGTGGCGACGGCGTGGTGTTTCTGCCTCTCGATGCCACCACAAAACTCAGCGCACCGCTCTATCTTGCCCGGCGGGAGGACAGCCACGGATCGTCTATCATTAATACGTTCTGTTCGCTGGTGAAATCACAACTGGCGGAAAATTAAAGGTGTTGCTCGGAGATATGTTTCTGGGTGGATTCCAGCGTAATGCCGTCGGATTCGATGGCGTTAAGCAGGGAATCGAGCAGGCCGGGGAAGCGGGCGTCCAGATCGTCGCGGCGCAGTGAAAGCAAGTTGGCGCGGCCATCCGGACGTTGCCAGATCACGCCGCTGTCACGCAATACGCGCCAGTGGTGAGTCAGGGTCGATTTCGACAGCCCCTGCAATAATGTTCCGCACGGATGTTCGCCGCCTTTTGCCAGCGTGCGCACCACGGCCAGACGTAACGGATTACCCAGCGCAGTCAGGACATTTTCGAGGCGGATCTGCTCGCGTTCGGGGTGATTGGCTATCATCGGACTATCCTCTTTACCCTTCATACTTCAGGTTGCAGATGCGTTTGCTGCCTTCCTGCAACCAGAATTATTTTGGCTAAAATTTTAAATTATCAGCGGCCGCGCAATATAGCCTATCCCTCAACTGCTGTACAACGTGACGGCCTGTGACCAATTTCATCGATAGACTAAATTAATTGTACGAATATACACGTACAATTGTAGTATACTCTCCGCATTAAGAAGTTTAGTACCCAATACTTTGTGACGGGACGTGAAAACCACTCCCCGCCAACTTAGCCATCAACCAGTAAGGACGTTATATGGCTCGCAAAACGCCAATCGAGCGCTACCGCAATATCGGTATCTCAGCACACATCGACGCAGGTAAAACCACCACCACCGAGCGTATTCTTTTCTATACCGGCATGAATCATAAGCTGGGAGAAGTGCATGACGGCGGTGCGACCACAGACTGGATGGCTCAGGAACAGGAGCGCGGCATCACCATTACCTCCGCCGCGGTGACCTGTTTCTGGCGCGGGATGGATCACTCGTTCGATGAGCATCGTATTAATATTATCGACACACCGGGGCACGTGGATTTCACCATTGAAGTGGAACGTTCCATGCGCGTTCTCGACGGCGCGGTGATGGTGTATGACGCCGTCGGCGGCGTGCAGCCTCAGTCTGAAACCGTGTGGCGTCAGGCGAATAAATACAAAGTGCCGCGCCTGGCCTTTGTGAACAAAATGGACCGTCAGGGTGCAGATTTCTTCCGCGTTCGCCAGATGATGGTGGACCGCCTGAAAGCCAACCCGATCCCGATCGTTATCCCGATCGGCAGCGAAGAGCATTTCACGGGCGTGGTGGATTTACGCAAAATGCGCGCCATTTTGTGGGATGACGAGACGCAGGGCATGACCTTCAGTTATGCACCAATCCCGGCGGAGTTACAGGCGCTGGCTGAAGAGTGGCGCGAGAAAATGGTGTCGGCAGCGGCAGAAGCCAATGACGCGCTGATGGATAAATATCTCGAAGAAGGCGCGCTCACCGAGGATGAGATCACCGAAGGTCTGCGCCTGCGTACCATCGCCGGTGAAATCCAGCCTATGCTGTGCGGCAGCGCGTTCAAGAATAAAGGCGTGCAGCGCATGCTCGACGCCGTGATCGAACTGATGCCTTCGCCGCTGGATATTCCGCCGATCGCGGGGACCGACGAAGATGGCAACGAGATATTCCGTCATTCCGATGACAGCGAGAAGTTCTCGGCGCTGGCGTTCAAACTGATGACTGACCCGTATGTCGGCCAGCTGACGTTTGTCCGGGTGTACTCAGGCGTGCTGAAAAAAGGCGACAGCGTATATAACCCGGTGCGCGGCAAAAAAGAGCGTATTGGCCGTATCGTGCAGATGCACGCCAATGACCGCATCGAGATCGACGAAATCCGTGCCGGTGATATTGCCGCCTGCGTGGGGCTGAAAGACGTGACAACCGGCGAAACGCTGTGCGACCCGTCTGACATTATTACGCTGGTGCGCATGGAGTTCCCGGATCCGGTGATCTCGCAGGCCATCGAGCCGAAAACCAAAGCCGATCAGGAGAGAATGGGCATTGCGCTTTCGCGGCTGGCGTCTGAAGACCCGTCGTTCCGCATTCGTACTGACGAAGAATCCGGGCAGACGATCATTTCCGGTATGGGTGAGTTGCATCTGGAGATCATCGTCGACCGTATGAAACGTGAGTTTGGCGTGGAAGCTAACATCGGTAAACCGCAGGTCACGTACCGCGAAACGGTGCGTAAAACGGTGAAAGATGTGGACGGCAAATTTGTGCGCCAGTCCGGTGGTAAAGGCCAGTACGGCCACGTGGTGTTCACGCTTGAACCTCTCCCGGCAGGCACCGGTTTTGAGTTTGTGGATGCGACCAAAGGCGGTGTTGTTCCGCGTGAATTTATTCCTGCCGTTGAGAAAGGGGTAACAGAAGCGCTGAATAACGGCATTCTGGCGGGGTATCCGGTCGTCGACGTGAAAGTCACGCTGACGTTCGGGTCGTACCACGAGGTCGATTCTTCGGAAATGGCGTTCAAAATGGCGGCGATCTTTGGTTTCAAGGAAGCGGCCAAACGTGCGGACCCGGTGATTCTCGAACCGATGATGAAAGTGGAAGTGGAAACGCCGGAAGAGTATGCCGGTGGCGTGATGGGGGATTTGTCGTCACGTCGCGGCACGGTGCAGGGCATGGAAGAGATCGCGGGCGGCGGCGGTAAAATTATCAAAGCCGAAGTGCCGTTGTCTGAAATGTTCGGTTATTCCACCGTTTTGCGGTCAATGTCGCAAGGCCGTGCAACCTACAGCATGGAGTTCAATCACTATGCCGAGGCACCGCGCAATGTCGCTGAAAACATCATTGCATCGCGTGGTAAATAAGCATTAAAACGTAAAAACTAAAAGGGTTCGGCAATGGATGCCGAACCCTTTTTTTTGGGGTTTTTTAAAAAAAATTAACCCACCAGTTTGCTGGTGATCGTGGCGACGTGTTTACCCTGATGCACGGCAATACGCAGCTCTTCGGCACTCGGCTGACGTGAGCCATCGCCACCGGCGATCGTGGTCGCGCCATAAGGCGTGCCGCCGCGAACCTGTGAAATATCGAACAATTCCGGGGTGGTGTAACCGATTGGCACGATGATCATGCCGTGATGGGCGAGGGTGGTCCAGGTCGACGTGATAGTCATTTCCTGACCGCCGCCGGTGCCGGTTGAGCTGAATACGCTGGCGACTTTGCCTGCCAGCGCGCCTTTGGCCCACAGGCCGCCGGTTTGATCAAGGAAGGTGCGCATCTGACCGGTCATGTTACCAAAGCGGGTTGGTGTGCCGAAAATGATGGCGTCGTAATCACCAAGTTCTGCCGGAGAAGCAACGTCTGCCGTTTGACCGGTTTTGCCACCCGCAGCCTTAAACGCTTCTTCGGGCATGGTTTCAGGGACGCGTTTTATCGTGACTTCAACACCGGGTACGCTGCGTGCACCTTCGGCAACGCTTTGCGCCATCGTTTCAATATGACCATACATGGAATGATAGAGAACCAGTACTTTTGCCATTGTTAACTCCTGTTGAGGTGATGTTGTTACCGGATGGGGTGCAGACTTCTGGCCGGCAATTCGGGCGAAAATCTCGCTTAAAAATCCCACGTTAACTCCTGCGCCAGACTCAGCGTTGTGATGAGCAAGAGAGTTCATGGTCCGCGCATAAGGCGTGACTTACAAACGCAATTTTTTGAACAGACTCTTCAATTAATTAGGGCATGCAGGTTTATTTATAGAGCCGCTTATTCCCGGTAAGGTATGAATGGGACATCACTGCCTGACTTAAAATTTAGCATCGCCACTTGCTCTGCAATGCTTTACGGCATGCAGGTGCCGTAAATGTTAAACACCATCCGGGCTCAGTTAGCGGGAAAATTTTAATCATAAAGCCATTTTCCAGCCCGTGCAGATTCTGCGAGCATTTTGAGTGTTAACGGCAGCGGTTCTTCGTAATCATCTCCGCATCTACATAGCGCAAAGATAGATGAGCCAGATGCTTCAACAGGCCAATATTTCACGAAATCAAACCCCTGAGGGTCAACTTTAAATTTCTCGAAATATTCTTTCATTATCTCGTCGCCTGTCTCACATGCCCATACATAGCGTCCGGTTGAAAGACTTGTATCAATGGTGACGGGCCAGCGTTTTTTTGAGAAGTAACCCGGTTTGTTAAACCGCTCATTGTACCAATCAATGATGTCCTCGTTGCTTACCATAGGCGGTCTTTCTCGTTGGCAATGGTGTTGTAGCGGTTAGTCGCCTTATAGGCAATGGTGGCTACGTCGTCGGCTAATATTACCCATCCGAGAATGGGGATCCATCTACCCGTGAATGCTCCAAGATTTGTTACATATGAGAACTTTAACTTTCGGATGCTCCCATTCGTGAGCGTGGGCCAATGCTTCACTTCAATATTGAGCCATTGACGCAAATGATAGCTCAGAGTAGATGTACCCGGAGTAGCTCCCAGTGGTTTCGCACGCGTCGCCTTCATGGGTTGTCCGAGAATGATCAGTGCAAGGTTCGCAAAATCAGCAATGCCAATTTGCTTGCCAGTTTCATCAAGAAAAACCCAGAAAAACAATTCTCCAGCGGATAAATTAGATAGCCCGCTGAAGTAATAACCACTGACTTGTTCGGTAGTATCCATATTCTGTTACCCCGTCACACGCTCATTCCATGCATCGCTGTATTGAATGTTCCCATCCAAATATTTCCATGTGATTTTCTGATAGCGTAACTGGATAGCCTCTTTATGGCCGACATTAACAACAGTTTTTGTATCGTGCATCATGGGGACAACGGAGACAATTTTTACGCCTTCCAGGAACATGTTGAAGTATTCAACTTCCTGCCCAGCATCACTAATCCGGTACCACTTCAATTCTGCTGATTCCAATGTCTGGCCCGTGGCGACGGCTTTGTATAAGTAGGGAGAGGAAGAGTCGAAATCTTTCTCCACCTGCATTGCACCGTGTAAGCGTGTGCCGGTTAATTTTCCGGTGCCATTATCAGTGGGGATACTTAGTGAGTGATTGAAAGAAGTGATTTCGATTGAATGCTCACGATCTTTGACGTCAACAGATCCCTTGATCAGTGCGCCGCCGTCATCTTTAAGCCATAGATAAGCAGGAATTGCCATTCTTTAAATCTCTATATAAAAAGTAAGGTTATGTTAAAGCAAGCAGAGAGGTATTCGCACGGTTAATTTGACTTAAGTTAGATCTGGCGTAGGTGCAGTGCCCCTAAGATAAACCGGGAGCAGCTTGTGTGCCGCTTTGAAGGGATTCAGATTCAGTAGGAGCGGGTGAATGAGCGAGCGGGCCTATGGGGCAAAACATATCCTCAAATTTCGCTAAAGTTCTTTGTTGGCGATTTTTGCTGATTCTAACCCACTTATGATAAGCAACGACGATGTCATCGTGTGTTACAACAATCCTTTCAACGGGTAGCTATGTGCGGGCAAGTGAAACGGGTGTTGAAATCTGGGATGAGTATCCCGGGAGATTCGGGGCAGATCGCGCTGGATTCTATAACGGTAAGATTGAAAACAGATTTCAGCGCGATTTTATGCCGCGCTCATCCTCCATACCTCAATTTAATACGTGTTTAAAATATCAGCCGTGCATTTTGCGCCGGTCACCTTTTCTATAAAGTGACACAGGCTCTTCGCTGCCTCGATTTTATCGTTATAAATCTTTGAGGTATGAATACCGGTCATGCTGGAGAAATGGTGAAAATGGTTGAGTTTAATTAAACGCAGCGTCAGTTCTTCCACTTCAACTCTTTTCAGCCGGTAAACATACCCTTTGTCTTTCAGTGTATGCAGAAACAAAACGCCGGTAGACGAACGCTCTTTTCTGGTCAGATCTATCACATGCATGGGAGCAAAACGTCCTTATTAATCCCTGCGGTCATTACCGCGCTGATCATTGTTCCAGCTGACTAACACGGACACTTCTTCAGGTTGCGCGCTGAACTTGCTCAGCGTCGCGGTGTGCCCGTTATTCATGATCACCGAGACGGCGACACCGGTGATCCCTTTGGAAAGCGGCGTCTCCTCCACGCGCTGAAGCATTTTCAGGCAGGTAAGCTGCTGTTCCGGCGACAGATGTTTAAACTGATCGGTATGATGTCTTTTCATGTTGTCGCCCGACCGTAAATCTGACCGTTGCGCATCAGAACCAGCTTGTGTGTGCGCTTGTAATAAATCGCTGTGAAAATACCTTTGCGATAGACCTGAGCATCCGCGTTATCTTCATCAAGATATGCTGCAGTCCCTTCGATATACCCTTGCTTATCGCCGGGAAAGATTTTGATATCTATTCCCTTAATCTTCGCGTGAATGACTTTTTTCGTCGCCTGGGCGTACTGACTGGCGGCATTTTCCATGGCCTGCTTCAGTGCCGCATTTTGTATACCGGTCTGGCGATTTTGCTCGGCGAGGTAACAGGTATCTTTTGAAATCCCCTGTGCCTGGCAGTTCGCCATTCTTGACGCCTGAGTGGAACAGCCTGCGAGCAACGTGATAGCTACAATGACAAAAATTTTTTTCATATCAGTCTGCCTTTTCCTGAAGTGAGGCCAGCCCTGTGGGGCTGGCTGTTTAATGAGTTTAGAAGTTCCAGCCAATACCTGCGGAAGCACCGACACCGTTATTTGTGTCGCCGGTTACCGCTAATTTAGTCACTGTTTTTGCGGTGATGTGGCCTGATACACCCACCGCAATGGCAGACTGATTACCATAAGTGCCCGCACCGGCACCGACCATGAAGTCAGAACCTGCTTCTACCTGTGGGATCCCGACAGCAGCGAGGGCTGACGCGGTGCCTGCATTAGCCTGATCTTTGTTGTCATCGACTTCAGATTTCAGGTCAGAGAACTTTTTATTGGTGTAATCATTTGCCTGGCTCAGCGTGTTGGCATCACCCACAGCCCGGCTGTGAGATTCAGCAAGGACCTCGGCGTGATCTTGTTCAGCGGCTGCGTTCAGCGCCGTGATTTGTTTATCGTAATAAGTTGAACGAACTTCTTGCTTAACCACCGGTTGCTGAGCCGGGGTTGAGGTGACTTCCTGAACTGTGGATGAGTTTGCAGCCCGTATTGGCGTTTTATCAACAGTTGACTGTTCGGTCAACGTTGGTGCGACGGCCAGTTTTTGCGGCGTAGCCTGCGGAGTTGCCTGCGGCGTCAGCTGCGCGGTCAGGGTTGGTGCGACGGCCAGTTTTTGCGGCGTAGCCTGCGGGGTTGCCTGCGGGGTTGCCTGCGGCGTCAGCTGCGCGGTCAGGGTTGGTGCGACGGCCAGTTTTTGCGGCGTAGCCTGTGGGGTTGCCTGCGGCGTCAGCTGCGCGTTCAGGGTCGGCGCGATGGCCATTTTTTGCGGCGTAGCCTGCGGGGTTGCCTGCGGCGTCAGCTGCGCGGTCAACGTTGGTGCAACAGGAAGTTTTTGCGGCGTGGCCTGCGGGGTTGCCTGCGGCGTCAGCTGCGCGGTCAGGGTCGGCGTGACGGCCAGTTTTTGCGGCGTAGCCTGCGGGGTTGCCTGCGGCGTCAGCTGCGCGGTCAGGGTTGGCGCGACGGCAAGTTTTTGCGGCGTAGCCTGTGGGGTTGCCTGCGGCGTCAGCTGCGCGGTCAGGGTTGGCGTGACGGCCAATTTTTGCGGCGTAGCCTGCGGAGTTGCCTGCGGCGTCAGCTGTGCGGTCAGGGTCGGCGCGACGGCCAGTTTTTGCGGCGTAGCCTGCGGGGTTGCCTGCGGCGTCAGCTGCGCGGTCAGGGTTGGCGTGACGGCCAGTTTTTGCGGCGTAGCCTGCGGGGTTGCCTGCGGCGTCAGCTGCGCGGTCAGGGTCGGCGCGACGGCCAATTTTTGCGGCGTAGCCTGCGGGGTTGCCTGCGGCGTCAGCTGCGCGATCAGGGTCGGCGCGACGGCCAATTTTTGCGGCGTGGCCTGCGGAGTTGCCTGCGGCGTCAGCTGTGCGGTCAGAGTTGGTGCGACGGCCAGTTTTTGCGGCGTAGCCTGCGGGGTTGCCTGCGGCGTCAGCTGCGCGGTCAGGGTCGGTGCAACGGGCAGTTTTTGCGGCGTGGCCTGCGGGGTTGCCTGCGGCGTCAGCTGCTTGGTCAGGGTCGGCGCGACGGCCAGTTTTTGCGGCGTAGCCTGCGGGGTTGCCTGCGGCGTCAGCTGCGCGGTCAGGGTCGGCGTGACGGGCAGTTTTTGCGGCGTGGCCTGCGGAGTTGCCTGCGGCGTCAGCTGCGCGGTCAGGGTCGGTGCGACGGCCAATTTTTGCGGCGTAGCCTGCGGGGTTGCCTGCGGCGTCAGCTGCGTGGTCAGGGTTGGTGCGACGGCCAGTTTTTGCGGCGTAGCCTGCGGGGTTGCCTGCGGCGTCAGCTGCGCGGTCAGGGTCGGCGTGACGGCCAATTTTTGCGGCGTGGCCTGCGGAGTTGCCTGCGGCGTCAGCTGTGCGGTCAGGGTCGGCGCGACGGCCAGTTTTTGCGGCGTGGCCTGCGGAGTTGCCTGCGGCGTCAGCTGCGCGGTCAGGGTCGGCGCGACGGCCATTTTTTGCGGCGTAGCCTGCGGCGTCAGCTGCGTGGTCAGGGTTGGTGCGACGGCCATTTTTTGCGGCGTGGCCTGTGGGGTTGCCTGCGGCGTCAGCTGTGCGGTCAGGGTCGGCGCGAGGGTCTGATTGTGAGGCGTGGCCTGCGGTTGTGCTGGCTGAATGATTTCCGGCGCTGACTGGTTTAATTTATCCCCAAGATCTAATAAGAGATTTTCATGGCCTTCGCTACGAAGCGCTTCCCGCACAGTGGCCTGTTCACTGGCGGTCATGTTTACCCACTTCGCTGTGAAATTTGAAAACCCCATATCGGTGTAGTCTTTCAACAAATCAGCATGTGCTGCAGAGGTCGCCGTCATCGTCATCACAACACCTGCCAGCACACGCCGGACTGTTGTTGCGGATACACCAAAATAGCGTGCCAATTCTGATTTATTACGGTTCCCCGCTGTGTAGGCAGCGATGATTTGAGTGTTGCGCTCTGTAACATGGGAATTCATAAGTTTTTTCCGACATTGAAATAAGTATCTGATAGCGACAAATAAGAAGCATTATCAGAACGCTCTTCTTGTCTCCCTGTGAAAATCATACATGCCGTGAATGTGACTTTCTTCACACATTCACCATGCATTTGACTTATGTCAAGAAACGTAAACTTATAGCGCTACATGAATATGTTTCATGTAGCGCGTGTATTTGTCGCTACTGGGCGCTTTTTGTTGTGTCTGAGGGGGTAAAAACTAGGATTTTTCGTAGCGATTAGCGACGGCATGAAATCTCTACGAGATTCCTGTACAATGCGCAGGGTTATAAGGACTGGAGATAAGTGAATGGCAGATAACGCAAAAGAATTCCTGGACTATGTCCAGCGGCTCGGAATAGATCAGCCCGCGTTGTGTATTCTGCTTGGACTGCCACGCAGCACCCTGAATAAGTGGATTAACGGTACTGTTACCCAAATCCCACAGGTGGCCGTGACGGCAGTGAGAATGCTTTGGTTTATGCGCGAGAGTGATGAAGTGCTGTTTGAGAAGTGGGCAATGGTGCAGGATTTTGGTGTGACAGCGGATTACGCGGCCAATGATAAAGCACAGATGTTTTTGCATACCATCAGGCGGGAACCGAGTGCGCCGATTAAAAAATTACTCACGAAATAGATGTTGAATCTGACTTCACGACGTTGTCAGAGACACACATTAAATCAGGCGATTAACCCGTTCAGGGCCACGGAGTAATCGCCTTTTTTATCGTCCGATGTGTTAAACCACCACGTCGAAGATCATCTTAACCGGTTCGATATTGGTGAAGTTGGCCACATCCGCCACAAACTCCTCAGCGTGATCCTTCATACCTTTCTCAAAATCTTCCATAGAGCGGCAGTAAATGTGGCAGGCCGCGATAAATGGCGTATCTGCCGGAGCACCATCCTGGATCTTGTCGATGGCATAGGAGTGGCAATACGCGCCCATCTTTTCTTTGATCAGCGGTAAATGCACATTGCGGTAGTACTCATGATCAAAGGTTCCGTTTTTGACATTTGGGTATAGCACACTGTATTTAATCATTTTTTATGAACCTTTTTGCAGTAATGAAAAACATATTTTAGCGTACACCCGCCGATCCCGCCGCGCCTTTTGTGCCCGGCGTCACACCCCGGCTGACGATGTACTACGCTTAAAAGATCTTAATTTCAGGGAGCTTACATGGGTTTTTTAGAATGGACTGCGGCGGTAGGCGGACTGCTGCTGGTTATGTCACTGGCATCAGGCTGGATTTCGCGTGCGCCTGTGACCACCTTTGGGGTGTATCTGGCAGCAGGCATCATCTGCGGCCCCTGGGTATTGGACTTATTACACGTTGACCTGGTGGAATACTCGACGCTCACCGCACGCTTTACCGAAATCGCCATGGCGGCTTCGCTGTTTATTACCGGCCTGAAATTGCGTTTGCCGTTCCGCTCGCAGAGCTGGCGCGTCGGTGTGCTGCTGGCATTTCCGGCGATGTTGCTGACGGTGCTGAGTGTTACCGCGCTGGCCCACTATCTGGCAGGGATTTCCTGGCCGCTGGCTCTGGCGCTGGGGGCGATCATTGCGCCGACCGATCCGGTGCTGGCGAGCATGATTGCGGTGAATGATGCCAATGACGACGACGGATTGCGCGTGGCGCTGTCCAGCGAAGCGGGGATGAACGACGGTTCTGCGTTACCCATTCTGATGCTGGCGCTGATGCTGTTTACCGCGCAAGACGGCCTGTCATCGGCGGCACTGTGGGACTGGGCCTGGCGGGATGTGGTCTGGGCACTGATGGGCGGGCTGGCGATTGGTTACGCGATGGGACGGCTGGTCGGGTTGAGTGCGACGCGTTTCCACAGCCGTCAGCGTTCGGTGGCGCCGAGTGACTTTCTGGCGCTCGCGTTGATCGCACTGAGTTATGCCGTCGCGCAAAGTGTCGATGCCTCTGGTTTTCTGGCAGCGTTTGCGGCAGGCGTCGGGTTACGCAGTGCGGAGTTACGTGTCTGGACGCTTAATCCGCCGGAAGATCTCACCGAAGGCACGCGCCCGCCGCCGGCAGAAGGGCTGGTCAATCCGCATCAGCGGCATTCCATGTCAGCGGAACGGCCTGCCAATTCTATCGGTCTGATGGTCGGAGACGCGCTCTCGTTTGGTGACACCATTGAAAGATTGTTTGCAGCCGGGATTGTCACGGTGCTGGGCATCACGCTTGCTGAACACTGGGAACCGATGGGGCTTGTCTTCGCAGCACTGCTGTTTATCGTCATTCGTCCGCTGTCGGTGTACATCACGACTCTCGGCGTGCGCGTGCCGCGCGGGCGGCGGCTGATGATCGGCTGGTTTGGCATTCGCGGGATAGGCAGCATGAACTACATTGCTTACGCTTATACCCACGGGCTGAAGGGCGCAGAAGCCAGTTACATGACCAATATCGCGTTCACGGTCATTGTCGCCAGCGTGGTGATCCACGGCTTAACGGTTTCGCCGGTGATGCACTGGCGGCAGGCGAGGCGGGAGGCCGCGCAGGAACAGGAGTGATCGCCGCAGAAATACTTGCGGGATAAATAAAAACGGACGCTCAGTGGCGTCCGTTTTTATTTTACCGGCCTGACTCAGGCTGTCTGCTTTTTGCCGAGACTGAACATGAACAGCACGGCTGCTGAAAGCACCACCGAAGGACCGGCCGGCGTATCGTAAAAAGCCGAAAGTGCCAGACCGGCCGTTACCGCCACAATCCCGATAGCCACCGCCACTGACGCCATCTGTTCCGGCGTTTTGGCAAAGCGGCGGGCCGTGGCGGCGGGGATGATCAGCAGGGAGGTGATGATTAGCGCACCGACGAATTTCATCGCCAGGCCTATCGTCAGCGCCGTCACCAGCATCAGAATCACCCGCGAGCGTTGCAGATTGACGCCATCGACGTGCGCCAGTTCCGGGCTGATGGTCATCGACAGTAACGAGCGCCATTGCCAGCACAGCACGGCGATCACCACCGCCACACCGCAGCCGATCATCCAGATATCGCTGTAAGTGACGGACAGCAAATCCCCGAAAAGATACGCCATCAGATCCACGCGAACGCCGGACATCAGGCTGACAACCACCAGACCGAGTGACAACGCGCTGTGCGCCATAATGCCGAGCAGGGTATCCACCGCCAGGTGCGGTTTACGTTCGAGCACAACCAGCACCAGCGCCAGCAGTAAGGTCACGGCAATCACGGTGTAAAACGGATTGATATTGAGCAGCAGGCCAAACGCCACGCCGAGTAAAGACGCATGCGCCAGCGTGTCGCCAAAATAGGACATCCTGCGCCAGACCACGAAAGAGCCCAGCGGACCGGCGGCAATCGCCAGCAACACACCCGCCAGCCAGCCGGGTAATAATAGAGCGATCATGCGTCACGACCTCCGCTGTTGCGCAAAATGACTTTTCCCTTCAAATCGTGACGATGGTTGTGATTATGGCGGTAAATCGCCAGTTGTTCCGCACCGCGGTTACCGAACATGGCGATAAATTCAGGGTGTGTGGACACCACTTCCGGGGAGCCGGAGCAGCAAATGTGCTGATTGAGGCACAGCACTTCGTCCGTTTTCGCCATCACCAGATGCAGATCATGCGACACCATCAGCACGGCGCAACCCAGCTCGCAGCGCAGGCTGTCGATCAGGTTATAAAGCGCCAGCTGACCGTTGACGTCAACGCCCTGAGTCGGCTCATCCAGCACCAGCAACTGCGGGCTGTTCATTAATGCCCGCGCCAGTAATACACGCTGATTCTCACCGCCGGACAGTTTTTGCATCGGCTGTTCCAGCAGGTGCGCCGCCTGAACGCGTTTCAGTGCAGGCAAAATGTCGGCTTTTTTAACGCCGGGCTTCAGACGCATAAAGCGGCTGACGGTGAGCGGCATGGTGGGATCAAGGTGAATTTTTTGCGGAACGTAACCGATGCGCAGGTTGGGTTCGCAGGTCATGGTGCCCTCGGTTGGCGCAATCAGGCCAAGCACGACGCGCACTAACGTCGATTTCCCTGCGCCGTTCGGGCCAAGGAGGGTGAGGATTTTTCCCGGTTGTAACGCCAGCGAGATGTTAGACAGCACGCGGCGGGAACCGAAAGTGACCGAAATATTTTTAAGCGTTGCTAATGTGGGCATGTCATTGGGTCTTGCAGAACAAATCGGATGTTATAATATTGCGTTTCGCGAAAAATAACCAGTTTTCCCCCAACATGAAGATGAGTTCACCCCGCATGATACAGAAAAAAAGCGTTAAACGGATGTTCCTGGCTGCCGCAATCCTCAGTTCCACCGCGGCTTTCAGCGCGCAGGCCGCCGTTCTGGCGTCTGTTCGTCCACTGGGTTTTATCGCTTCAGCCATTGCGGAAGGTGTGACGCCAACGGAAGTGCTGCTGCCGGATGGCGCATCGCCACACGATTTTGCGCTGCGTCCTTCTGACATTCAGCGCATTCGCAGTGCGGATCTGGTGGTGTGGGTCGGGCCGGAAATGGAAGCTTTTATGACCAAGCCTGCCGCGCAGTTATCGGCGAACCGCCAGGTCGAAATTGCCACGCTGGCGGCGGTAAAACCGTTGCTGATGAAAGGCACGGATGATGACGAACATGACCACGATCACGGCACCGGGCATGACGATGAAGAGCATCATCACGGTGAATACAACATGCACGTCTGGCTGTCTCCGGAGATAGCTCGCGAGACGGCGATTGTGATCCATAACAAACTTCTCGAACTCATGCCGCAGAAAAAGCAACAATTAGATGCAAACTTGTCACGTTTTGAGGAAAGCCTGACAAAAACTGACAAAAATATTGGTACTATGCTGCAGCCTGTGCAGGGTAAGGGATATTTTGTTTTTCACGATGCTTATGGCTACTTTGAAAAACACTTCGGCCTTTCGCCACTTGGTCACTTTACGATCAATCCCGAAATTCAACCCGGCGCACAGCGTTTACATCTCATTCGAACTCAGTTGGTTGAGCAAAAAGCGACATGCGTTTTTGCTGAGCCACAATTCAGGCCAGCCGTCATATCGGCTGTTGCCCAGGGGACAACAGTGCGTATGGGCACATTGGATCCGCTGGGGAGCGGCGTTGCATTGGGTGCGGACAGCTACGTGAACTTCCTGTCACAGCTGACGAACCAATACCTGAGCTGCCTGAAGTAAGCTAAAAGGACAGAATTAAGTGCAGCTGATCGCCCGATCTATCGCTATGGCGTATAGCAACCTTCCCCGGCCCCACCGCATCATGCTGGGGTCGCTTACCGTTGTCACACTGGCCGTTGCCGTCTGGAGGCCGTTAGCCTATCACCCGGATAACGACCTCTCAGATACCCGACCTATTGTTAAAAGTATCGCTCTCGACCACGAACAGTTGCGTTCGCTGCTTCCCGAAGCCAGTGAGCCTATCGATCAAACTTCACCCGCTGACGATGACATCCCGCAGGATGATCTCGACGATAAAATCGTCAACGAAGCGGGCGTGCATGAATATGTGGTGTCCACCGGTGATACCCTCAGCAGCATCCTGAATCAGTACGGCATTGATATGTCCGAGATCGCGGCATTATCCGACGCCAACCGGGATTTGCGTAACCTGAAAATTGGTCAGCAAATCTCCTGGACCCTCAATGATGCAGGCGACTTACAGCGCCTGACGTGGGAGAAATCCCGCCGCGAAACCTACACCTTTGACCGCACCGGTAACGGCTTTAAATCTTCCCTCGAAACCCTGCAGGGCGACTGGAAAGACAGCGTCATCAAGGGGCGGCTGAACGGCAGTTTTGTCACCAGCGCCAAAGCCGCAGGGCTGAGCAGTTCTGAAGTCAGCGCCGTGATTAAAGCCCTGCAATGGCAGCTCGATTTCCGTAAATTACAGAAAGGTGATGATTTCGCCGTTCTGATGTCTCACGAAGTGCTGAACGGTAAAAATGAACAGAGCCAGCTGCAGGCGGTTCATATGCGCACCGGCGGTAAAGATTATTACGCGGTGCGTGCGGAAGACGGTAAGTTCTACGATCGTACCGGCAGCGGCCTGGCAAAAGGCTTCCTGCGTTTCCCAACCGGTAAGCAATATCGTGTGTCATCTAACTTCAATCCGCGCCGTCTGAATCCGGTGACTGGCCGTGTGGCACCGCACCGTGGCGTCGATTTCGCCGTGCCGGTGGGAACGCCGGTGCTGGCCGTCGGTGATGGCGAAGTGGTTGTGGCTAAAAATGGCGGGGCGGCCGGTAACTATGTGGCGATCCGCCATGGCCGTCAGTACATGACCCGTTACATGCATCTGCGTAAGTTGCTGGTCAAACCGGGCCAGAAAGTGAAACGTGGCGATCGCATTGCGCTTTCAGGTAACACCGGACGTTCTACCGGTCCGCACTTGCATTTTGAAATGTGGATCAACCAGCTGGCTGTCAATCCCCTGACCGCCAAACTGCCTCGTACCGAAGGGCTGACCGGCAAAGATCGCAGTACCTATCTGGCCACCGTTCGCGAAGTCGTGCCGCAACTCAAGCTGGACTGATTATTCAGGATCCTGCCCCGTGCTACATGCTGACGTGCAGTGATTTATTGCAAAATAAATCACTGCACTTATCATTAAGCCAGAATTTGTCATAAGAGCCTGAGTATGCAGCCAGAAAAAGAAAAACGAACGCCTGTTGAATTTATTCCACAATTCCAGAAAGCCTTTTACCATCCGCGTTACTGGGGCGTCTGGCTGGGCGTCGGTGCGATGGCCGGTATGGCATATGTGCCAGCCAAAATACGTGATCCGATTTTAGGCAGTCTTGGCCGCCTGGCCGGGAAATTCGCCAAAGGTGCGCGCCGCCGTGCGCAAATCAACCTGTTGTACTGCCTGCCAGACACACCGGAAGCTGAGCGTGAACACATCATTGATGAAATGTTTGCCGCCGCACCGCAGTCGATGGTGATGATGGCTGAGCTGGCGCTGCGTGACCCGAAAAAAATCATGGATCGCGTTCACTGGCACGGTAAAGAAATCATCGACCAGATGCAGGCCGAGGGCAAAAACGTGATTTTCCTGGTGCCCCATGGCTGGGCCGTGGATATCCCGGCGATGCTGATGGCGGCAAGTGGTCAGCCGATGGCGGCCATGTTCCACAATCAAAAAAATCCGCTGACCGACTATTTATGGAATACCGTGCGCCGTCGTTTTGGCGGCAGAATGCACGCCCGCAACGACGGCATCAAACCTTTCATCAGTTCAGTGCGACAGGGATACTGGGGCTACTATCTGCCCGATCAGGATCACGGTGCGGAGCACAGCGAGTTTGTCGATTTCTTTGCGACCTATAAAGCCACGTTGCCCGCCGTCGGCCGGCTGATGAAAGTGTGTCGCGCGGCTATCGTGCCGCTGTTCCCGGTGTATAACGGCCACGAGCAACGGCTCGATATCTTTGTGCGCCCGCCGATGGACGATCTGGCCACCGCCGATGACGTCACCATTGCGCGCCGGATGAATGAAGAAGTGGAATTGCTGGTGGGGCCGAATCCTGAGCAATACACCTGGATCCTCAAACTGCTAAAAACCCGTAAACCGGGCGAGCCGGAACCTTATTCCCGCAAAGAGCTTTTCCCGAAAAAATAACGGTGAAAGAAAAATAAAAAGGCTGAGTGTCAAACCTCAGCCTTTTGCTTTTTAGGCAATCCTGGTGCGCGGGTCAGCTTTTTTGCGTTTTCGACAAAAACGCAGCAATCAGCACCGCTCCGGCCAGACCGGCAACCAAACCCGCCAGCATAAAGATGCCGCTACCCTGGGCGAAATAGAGTTTTTTCGCCACTTCGATACCTGCAGCAAACACCACAATGGTGATAAGCCCGAGTGCCGCCGCCACGGTGCCTTTTCCGGTCGGGCTGGAAAACAGTGTCAGTCGGTAAAGTCCGGCATTCACCAGCCCGGTACCCAGTGCATACAGGCCAAGCCCGGCGATAATCCATTGCCACGCGTGGGCCATGAACAGGGCTGCACCGGCGGCGATCGCCAGCCCCAGCGTTATCGGGATCAGGCCGAGCCAGATGGGGGTACGGATGTTAACGTTGCCGCTGAGTTTGCTCAGTGCGATATTGCCAATGATGAGTCCGGTGAACACCGGCACCTGCAACCCGCCGTATTGCAGCGGCGTCATTCCGGCATCCTGAATCAGCCACACCGGCGACTGCGCGACCCATGCCAGCAGCGGCAGGGTGATAAGCCCGATGGACAGCGACCCGAGGATCACGCCTTTATTACTCAGCACTTCGCGATAATCAGCCAGCAGGCGGCGCATTGAAAAGCGGCCATCACGGCCCGTCGCTGTTTCAGGCATACTGCGCCACAACCCCCAAAATGAGAGTGCCGACACCAGCGAGAACAGGGCAAACATCATTTTCCAGGGCGCATAGTGGATGAACGCCGCACCGGCCAGCGGCCCGAGCAGCGGGGCGATAAGCGTGATATTTGCCATCAGTGCCATCAGTTTTACGCTCAGCGTTTCATCAAACGCTTCCTGAATTGCGGCATACCCCACGGCGCCGATAAAGCACAGACTCATCCCCTGCAAAAATCGCATCAGAATGAACTGTTCGATACTTTGCGTGAAGACAGTCAGAAAACAGGTCAGGGTGAAAAAGGCCACGCCGGTGAGCAATACCGGCCTGCGGCCAAGCCGGTCTGAAAGCGGGCCGAGCAGCCATTGCAGTAAAATGCCGCCGCACAGGTAGGCGGTCAGTGACGTGGACACCCAGTCGGCACTGGCGCTGAAATCGCTGATCACCTGCAACATGCCCGGCTGGATCATATCGTGGGCGATGTAGGTGGCGAATTCGAACAGCACCAGTGACAGCGGGAAGAGCCAGCGGCGAACATTCAGCCCTGAGGCAGGGTCGGAAACGGACGACATAACAATCATTCTCCACTACGTAAAATCAGAAAAGCGCGGCCCTCTCAGGCCGCGCTAAAAAACGCACCAAATAAATCTGTGTTTAGTATTTGTTGGCGTAGGCTGCGATCGGGTTCTCCAGCGTACCGGCGAATTTCAGGTTTTGTGCCGGATCGGACAGGTTGATCATCTGCTGATTATTCGCCAGTTGCAGACGGTTCAGGCAGGAGTGGGTGAACTCCGGACCGAACATGTCATAGCGGGCAAATTTTTCGGCCAGTTCGGGATACTGAATCTGATAATCGCGCACCACTTCCGCCACCACCTGCCAGAATTGTCCGGCAGGATAGTCACCATGCTCTTCCAGAATACGGGCGATAAAGCGGAATACCCCGGCGAAAACGTCAGTGAAAATTGACAGGATTTTCAGCTCTTCCGGGACATCCACTGCCAGACGTTTGGCTTTTTCCGGCAGACTGGCATGCGGGTTCATCACAGCGATTTCTTCGGCAATATCCTTCATGAACGCATTCACCGGGATGTTGTTTTCAAAACGCAGGATCAGGTTTTCGCCGTGCGGCATAAACACTAAATCATACTGGTAGAAGCAGTGCAGCAGCGGGCTGAGATACGCATGCATGTAGCGCTTGAGCCAGTCGCTGGTGCCCAGACCGGAGGATTTAATCATCTCAACAATCAGCGCATCGCCATGTTTATCGGTATGCAGCAACGCGGCCATGGTCATCAGGCGCTGATTAGGTTGCAACTGCGCCACCGGGTTTTCACGCCACAAGGCCGCAAACATTTTCTTGTAGGCGCTGTCTCCTTTGATGGCCTCTTCGAAGTAATGGTTGTGATAACCGAGGGACGCCACTTCCTGTAAAATTTTGAAGCCGGTGGACTGCAAATACGTATCGTTTTCCACCAGTTCCGCCAGCCATTCATTAATGCCCGGTGTGGTCGCCATGTAATAAGGCGAAAGCCCGCGCATAAAGCCCATGTTCAGAATGGACAGCGCCGTTTTCACATAACGGTGACGCGGCTGGCTGGCGTTGAAGAAAGTGCGGATCGACTGCTGTGCCAGATACTGATCTTCACCTTCGCCGAGGAAAATCAGGAACTGACGGGCGATGTCCGGGGCGAAAACGGTGAGTAATTTATTCTGCCACTGCCACGGGTGCACCGGCATGAAGTAGTAGTTTTTCGGATCGACGCCGATATCCACCAGCTTTTGCGTGAACGCACAAATTTGCGCGTCGCCCAGCTCTTCGGCGATCAGTTTTTCGTACGGCAAATTCTCCGTACTGGCGAAATGCGCTTTGTCGTGATGTACCGCCACCCACACTAATTTCAGCGGATTCGCGGCCTCCGGGGCATAACGCACATAATCACCGGCATCAAAACCGATGCGGCCATTGTTGGCAATAAAGCTCGGATGACCTTCCGTCATACTGGTTTCCACGGTCTGGAAATCGGCTTCTGTCAGTTGTCTGGCGGTGGTGTGATTGTTCGCCAGTTTGTAGGCGCTGCTGTAAAGCGTGCTGCTGATTTCTTCCATATAGGTCGGCAGCATGGCCTGCGAAATGCCAATCTGTTCGGCAAATTCAATGATGAATTTCAGGGCATCAAGCGGCTGCGCGGTGAAGTTGTCCAGACGCTGAATGCTGTCGAGATCGATCATCCAGTCGTTGAGAGGCAACTGGCGTGCGCGGAATCGGTATTCCACCTCAGACGCCGGAACCGCCAGCCGGTAAGCGGTCCAGACGCCGTCGGACTGCAATGCTTCAGGGGCGAGCAGGCGTTCGTGGGTCAGCTCGGACAGGCATTTACGCAACAGCAGGGCGTTAGCCCTGGACCAGATCTCAGGTTGCAGGTGCTGGCCGGATTGCAAGTGATCAGATGTCATGTGGGTGTTTTCCTTCTGGCTGGCCTGCAAAAAATCTTCACGCTGGCAAAATGCCAGCCAGGCCGTTTTGTGTGTCAGTTGAACCTGTTTCTGATAACGGAAACCGGCACGTTTATTCAGGGTGTGGATCTTCTCGTTGCGCACGTCTGGCTCGACCACCACGCGTCTGACGTCGGGCAGGCTGAACAGGTATTCCATTACCGCGGAAAACACCTGCCAGCTGAAACCGGGCAGCGGTTTTTCTGCCGGTGAAAGCAAAATGTGCATGCCGATGTCGCCCGGCTGGACGTCATAATGTTCACTCAGCGGATCATCCTGCACCGGATAGCATTCGATTAAAAAGCGCGGCTGGCCGTCAATCTCGCCCATCAGCGCCGCATGGGGTTTTCCGGCGGTCAGATCACGGTAAAACGCCTCAACTTCCTCGACGCTGCTGTTCTGCATTCCCCAGAAATGGGCGTAGGGACGGGTCATCCATCCGTGCAACACCGGGGCGTCCTGCGCCAGATTCAGCGGGCGCAGGGTCAGCAATCCGGCGTCACGCGGGCAGGAAAATAGGCTGGCTGGGGTAGTATCAAACATGTCCTGATCTCCTTATTTGTCTGCCAGACTGCGGGCGCAGAAAGTCTGGAAGGCGATGGATTTTTCCACTGTGTAGACTTCTTTGCCGAGCATTTCGCGGATGATGGAGCTGTTGCGGTAGCACGCCATACCCAGATCCGGCGTGACGAAACCGTGGGTATGCAGCTCGGCGTTTTGCACGAAAATCTGGTTGTGCGCATCAATGCTGTAGTTACGGTTGACGGCGTAGCGTCCGGCTTCATCCCAGCGGATGCGGTTGTGGATCCCTTCGATAAACTGCGGCGGCTGATAGCTGTAGCCGGTGGCGAGGATCACCGATTCGGTTTTGTGGCGATATGCCTGCTGCTGTTCATGGTGCAACAGGTGCATTTCAAGGGTGCCGTTGCGGTTGCGGGTGAGATCTGTCAGCTCGGAATGTGTGTACATATCGACCTTCAGCGGTCCGTCGAGGCGCTTGGTGTACATCAAATCGTAGATATCGTTGATCAGGCTGGCGTTGATGCCTTTGTACAACCCTTTTTGTTCGCGGTTGAGCTGGTCACGTTTGCTCATCGGCAGGTCATGGAAATAATCGATGTACTCCGGCGAGGTCATTTCCAGCGTCAGTTTGCTGTATTCCAGCGGGTAGAAACGGGGGGCGCGGGTCACCCAGGTCAGATGGTAATCGTACTTTTCGATATCTGAGAGCAAGTCGTAATAAATCTCCGCCGCGCTCTGGCCGCTGCCGACCACGGTGATGGATTTGGCATTTTGCACCTGCTCTTTATTTGGCAGGTAAGCAGAGGAATGATGCACGTTGCCACCGGCCTGACGGGCGCAGGCGGGCATCCACGGCGATGGGCCGGTGCCGAGCACCAGACGTCTGGCGCGGTAAACCTGCTGATCACCGCTTTTGGTGGATCGCGCGTGAACCAGATAACACTCCAGCGCGGCATCCCAGGTCACCAGTTCCACACGGGTGGAAAATTGCAGGCTGGTAAGCTGTTCGCATGCCCACTGGCAGTATTGATTGAACTCTTTGCGCATCATGAAGAAGTTTTCACGGATGTAAAAAGAGTACAACTTGCCTTGCTGCTTCAGGTAGTTCAGGAAGCTGTAACGGCTGGTCGGATCGGCCAGGGTCACTAAATCCGCCATAAACGGGGTCTGCAAATGGGCACTTTCCAGCATCATGCCGGTGTGCCAGTCAAAGCCGTCGTTCTGGTCTAAGAACAGGCCGTTCAGCGCGTCCACCGGCTCGGTCAGACAGGCCAGCCCGAGGTTGAACGGGCCGATGCCGATGGCGATGAAATCATAAGTTTGTGTGGTCGGGTTGATGTTCATAGTGCAGCTCCTGTTACCGGTTTTTAGCGGCGCTCAGCGCGGTGGCAGTCAGTTCTTTGCCGTAATGCGTGATGAGGCCGAGCACATCGGCGATGTCTTCCGTGGTGGTCATCGGGTTGAGCAGGGTGAACTTCAGGTACTGGCGCTGATGGACTTTCGTGCCGGCAATCACCGCGCTGCCGTCGCGGAAAATCGCTTTGCGGATGTCGGCATTGATCGCATCAATCTGTTCATGGCTCATGGACAGGCGCGGAACAAAGCGGAACACCAACGTGCTCAGTTCGGGCTTATGCAGCACCTCGATATTCGGGTTGTTTTCCATCATCTGATGGGTTTCGGTGGCACGTTGCAGCAGCACGTCGAAGGACTCACCCAGCGCCTGCTGGCCCATGACGCGCAGCGTCAACCACATTTTCAGGGCATCAAAACGTTTGGTGGTCTGAATACTTTTGTTCACCAGATTTGGCGTGCCCTCCAGCTTGGCGCTCAACGGATTGAGGTATTCCGCATGGTGGGTAACGTGCTCCAGATGGCTGTGGTCGCTGACCAGAAACGCGCTGCAACTGACCGGCTGGAAGAAGGATTTGTGATAATCCACGGTAACCGAATCGGCCAGATGAATGCCTTCGATACGCTGACGATGCTGCGGCGACACCAGCAATCCGCAACCGTACGCGGCATCGGCGTGCATCCAGATTTTTTCTTTACGGCAGATCTCTGCAATCTCATTCAGCGGATCGATGCTGCCAAAGTCGGTGGTGCCAGCGGTGGCAACAATCGCAATCGGGATCAGGCCTTCGGCATGGCAGCGATCAATTTCGGTGTTCAGCGCACCGATGTCCATGCGAAACGCACTGTCACAGGCCACCGGCACCACGGCGTCATAGCCCAGGCCGAGCAGGGCGGCGGATTTTTGAATGCTGAAGTGGCTGACCTGAGAGCTGAAGATGCGCCACCGGTTCGCTTCCGGTGGCAGCCCCTGATGCTTGATGCTGTGCTGCGGGCGGGTGCGCTTGCAGTAGCTGTCGCGTGCCAGCAGCATCGCCATGAGGTTGGACTGGGTGCCGCCGCTGGTGAAAATGCCGTCCGACTGCGCGCCGAAACCGATGCGCGCCAGCGTCCAGTCGATCACCTTCTGCTCAATCAACGTCCCGCCTGCGCTCTGATCCCAGGTATCGACGGAGGAGTTGATCGCGCTGATAAATAACTCCGCCAGCTGAGAGGGAACCACCGTCGGGCAGTTGAGGTGAGCAAGGTATTTTGGGTGATGGAAATAGACGGCGTGCTGGAGATATAAATCATCCAGTTCTTCCAGCGCCAGCCGGGTTCCGGCTAAAGGTTTGGTTAAATCAATATGACGAAACTGCTCAGCTAATTCAGCGGGCGACACGCCGGAAAAAGGTTTTTCCGTATGGTTTATGTGAGATTTAATTAACGCAATGCCTTGCTCGATCTGCGCCTGCCATTCCGGCGTGCTATTTTGATTGAAAATATAGCCCTGATTTTTGCTTATTTGGGTCTGCATTTCGGCAGGTGTTTGCATTAATTCCCAATTATTCATCTGGCTCATTTTGGCACCTTGTTTGTGTGGCATTTATTCCGCTGCGGGCGTGGGGCGTCCGCCCGAAATTTACAGGGATCATGTTTTGAACGTGTGCGTCTGCGGGCAGGGCCGGTGGCCACGCCTGCAAAGAGTGTGCTTTTAAAGTCTGATTTAACAAAAATCTACAGTGTTTTCTCTTGTCTGATTTCCTTAGTGCGGATTTATACAAGGATTTAACGAATGCGAATCATTATAAATGCAAATCATTATCATTCAACGTTGGCATTGAACATTTATCACATACCGGCGTATTTCATGTTTTTATGTGACGAACATCACATAACTGGCCGGTGATGAATCAAATTACTGATAATCCCACCGGAGTAATCTGTATTTCTTATTCATTTTTAGACATTCAGACGGCAGCCTGAGAAGGTAAAAAGTTATATTTAGACGTAATAAGCGAAGGGGTAATAAAGCGGAGCGGATCCACGCAGAGATAAAAACCTCATCAATATGACACCGGAATGGCAAAATAATGATCAGTTCATCCCTTCAGATGGCCTTATTAAAAACAGGGGAACGGCTTGTTTTTGGCTGAAATAAAAAAAACCGGCTTTTCAGCCGGTTTAAATAATATTTTATTACAGTTTTATTTGCTGGCTTTGTGTTTATTCCACACGAAGTACGCGGCTGGTGTTAGTGGTGCCGATGGTGCTCATGACGTCGCCCTGAGTGATGATCACCAGATCACCGGAGAGCAGGTAGCCTTTATCACGCAGCAGATTCACGGCGTCCTGAGCGGCCGCCACGCCGTCGTTTTGGCTGTCGAAGAACACCGGTGTGACACCACGGTAAATCGCGGTCAGGTTCAGCGTATGTTCGTGACGGGACATGGCAAAGATCGGCAGGCCGGAACTGATACGCGACAGCATCAGCGCGGTGCGCCCCGATTCCGTCATCGAGATAATCGCCGTCACGCCTTTCAGGTGGTTGGCCGCATACATGGCGGACATGGCGATGGCTTCTTCGGTGTTATCGAATTCCACGTCCAGACGGTGCTTGGAAACGTTGATGCTTGGGATTTTTTCCGCACCCAGACACACGCGCGCCATCGCGGCGACGGTTTCAGACGGGTACTGACCGGCGGCGGTTTCCGCTGACAGCATCACGGCGTCGGTGCCGTCGAGCACGGCGTTCGCCACGTCCATGACTTCCGCACGTGTTGGCATCGGGTTGGTAATCATCGATTCCATCATCTGCGTGGCGGTGATCACCGCACGGTTCAGCTGACGGGCGCGGCGGATCAGTTTCTTCTGAATACCGACCAGTTCCGGGTCACCGATTTCCACACCCAAATCACCACGCGCGACCATCACGACGTCAGACGCCAGAATGATGTCATCCATCGCCGCGTCGCTGGCAACGGCTTCGGCGCGTTCCACTTTCGAGACGATTTGTGCATTACAGCCTGCGGCGCGCGCCAGACGGCGGGCATAGTTGAGGTCTTCACCGGTACGCGGGAAGGAAACGGCCAGGAAATCGACGTCCATTTTCGCGGCAGTAATGATGTCTGCTTTATCTTTCTCGGTCAGGGCTTCTGCGGAAAGACCCCCGCCCAGTTTGTTGATGCCTTTGTTGTTGGACAGCGGGCCGCCAACGGTCACTTCGGTGAACACTTTCATGCCCTGAACTTCGAGCACTTTCAGCTGTACGCGGCCATCATCGAGCAGCAGGATATCGCCGGGCACGACGTCAGCAGGCAGACCTTTATAGTCGATGCCGACTTTCTCTTTGTCGCCTTCGCCTTTGCTCATGTTGGCATCAAGCAGGAATTTGTCACCGATGTTGAGGAAGACTTTGCCTTCCTTAAAGGTGGATACGCGGATTTTAGGGCCTTGCAGGTCACCGAGGATCGCCACGTGGCGGCCAAGGCGGGCGGCAATCTCACGCACTTTGTTGGCGCGCAGGATGTGATCTTCAGCCGTTCCGTGTGAGAAGTTCATACGCACGACGTTTGCGCCGGCGGCAATGATTTTCTCAAGGTTGTTATCGCGGTCGGTAGCGGGACCGAGTGTGGTAACGATCTTCGTTCTTCTGAGCCTTCTGGACATACTTACTCCGTTCGTTAACTGATGCCTGATAATGTGTAAAAACAGCGAGTCCACATTGGATTAAGGTGTAATTGTCATACAAAAGAGTGTCACCTGTATGACTCGCTGACCTCCTGTCTGGCCGTCGCCAACGCACTTTGCGCGTAGATTTTCTGCCAGACTCCCTATTAAATCTGCAACTTGTTACTGATATGTTTATTTACTCAGGCTGCACCGGGATTAAGATCCCTTTATCAAAGCGCGATTCCTTCAATGCTTCTTTGACGCGCTTCAGGTTATCTCTGAATTTTGTGCCGCGGCGCAGTGTAAAACCGGTCGCCAGCACGTCAATCAGCGTGAGCTGGGCAATACGTGACACCATCGGCATGTAAACGTCGGTGTCTTCCGGGACGTCAAGCAGCAGGGCCAGCGTAGCCTCGTGGGCCAGCGGGGTGTTAAAAGACGTAATGGCGATCACGGTGGCGTCATTTTCACGCGCCAGTTGTGCCAGCTCGACCAGATTTTTCGTGCGGCCGGTGTGCGAAATCAACACAACCACGTCGCCTTCGCTGGAGTTCATACAGCTCATGCGCTGCATGACGATATCGTCGAAGTAGACCACGGGAATGTTGAAGCGGAAGAATTTGTTCATGGCATCATGCGCCACGGCGGCGGATGCGCCCAGCCCAAAGAAGGAAATCTTTTTGGCCTGAGTCAGTAAATCAACGGCGCGGTTGATGGCGGCGATGTCGAGGGTGTTTTTCACCTGATCGAGGCTTGCCATGGCGGATTCGAAAATTTTGCTGGTATAGGCGCTGACGCTGTCCCCTTCGTCAACGTTACGGTTAACGTAAGGTGTGCCGTTCGCCAGACTTTGTGCCAGATGCAATTTAAAATCTGGAAACCCTTTTGTGTCGAGGCGACGGCAAAAACGGTTTACAGTAGGTTCACTGACATCGGCCATGCGGGCCAGAGTGGCGATACTTGAGTGGATAGCAATGTTCGGTGATGCCAGGATAACTTCGGCCACTTTACGTTCTGACTTGCTCAGAATGTCAAGATGAGTCTGGATTTTTTCCAACGTATTCATAAGCATGCCACTCATAGGTTTCGACGATTTCTTTGAAAAGAGGAAATCCTGTCTGTTTGATGAAAATATACTACGCGCATTAACGTGTTGGCAGCGTCAGTCAGGCGAAATAACGGCTTTTTTTGTCAGAGTTTGACCGAGATCTAACTTTCAGTATGGTAAATTCCGTCCGGTTTTGTCATAAAATTACAGGATACAGCCGGATTTCATGGCATCCCGAAGTGTGATGATAAAAAAAGGGTTTTTACGCGGAGCCAGCGGGCAGTCAGATCAAGGTTTACGGCTTACGGGCAATCAGAGTACATTGTTGCTGAAATAAAATTACAATATGTACCCGGATATTCAGGTTGCAGCTTAAGCATTGGCAGCCCGATATATAAAAGGTATTCCTGCATTAAGGAGAAGAACATGGCGGTAACCCAGACAGCCCAGGCGTGTGACCTGGTTATTTTCGGTGCAAAAGGCGATCTTGCGCGCCGTAAACTGTTGCCTTCCCTGTATCAGTTAGAGAAAGCAGGTCACATTCACCCTGATACCCGCATCATCGGTGTCGGACGTGCGGAATGGGACAAAGCGGCCTATACCGAAGTGGTCAAAGAAGCGCTGACCACCTTCATGAAAGAAAAAATTGATCCGGAACTGTGGGAAAAACTCAGTGCCCGTCTTGATTTCTGTAACCTTGATGTCAACGATCTGAAGCATTTTAAAGTGCTGGGCAAAATGCTTGACCAGCAGAACCGCGCCACCATCAACTACTTCGCGATTGCGCCAAGTCACTTCGGCGCTATTTGCCGGGGTCTGGGTGAAGCCGGGCTGAACAAAGAGCCTGCGCGCGTCGTGATGGAAAAACCATTGGGTCACTCTCTGGAGTCTTCTCAGGTTATCAACGATCAGGTAGCGGAATATTTCGCTGAATCTCAGGTTTACCGTATCGACCATTATCTGGGTAAAGAAACGGTACTCAACCTGCTGGCGCTGCGTTTCGCCAACAACCTCTTCGCCAGCAACTGGGACAACCGCACCATCGATCACGTGCAGATTACCGTGGCTGAAGAAGTCGGTATCGAAGGCCGCTGGGGTTACTTCGATGACGCGGGTCAGATGCGCGACATGATCCAGAACCACTTGCTGCAAATTCTGACCATGATCGCCATGTCTCCACCGGCCGATCTGAGCACCGACCGCATCCGTGATGAAAAAGTGAAAGTGCTGCGTTCCCTGCGCCGCATCGATCAGTCCAACGTGCGTGAAAACACCGTGCGCGGGCAGTACACCGCCGGTTTTGTTCAGGGCAAAAAAGTCCCTGGCTATCTGGAAGAAGAAGGCGCGAAAAAAACCAGCAGCACCGAAACCTTCGTGTCTATCCGTGTGGATATCGATAACTGGCAGTGGGCGGGCGTGCCGTTCTATCTGCGTACCGGTAAACGTCTGCCGAGCAAATGTTCAGAAGTGGTGGTGTATTTCAAAAACCCTGCGCTGAACCTGTTCCGTGATTCTTACCAGCAGTTGCCGCAGAACAAGCTGACCATTCGTCTGCAACCGGATGAAGGTATCGAGATCGAAGTCCTGAACAAAGTACCGGGTCTGGAGCACAAACACCGTCTGCAAACCACCAAGCTGGATCTGAGCTTCACCGAAACCTTCAACGAACAGCATATTGCTGATGCTTATGAGCGTCTGTTGCTGGAAACCATGCGCGGGATCCAGGCGTTGTTCGTACGTCGTGATGAAGTAGAAGAAGCCTGGAAATGGGTCGACTCCATCATGAATGCCTGGGCTGCGGAAAGTGAAGCACCAAAACCGTACCAGTCAGGGACATGGGGTCCGGTGGCGTCCGTTGCGATGATCACCCGAGATGGTCGTTCATGGAATGAGTTCGAGTAAACGCTCTTCACCAGAAAAACGCTGCTTATGCAGCGTTTTTTTATGACACATCAAGTCTTTTAGCAGTTAGGAATAGTAGTATTGTCCAATCGGGTGTGGTCGGTTTCCGCTGATTTTTTCATTCAGAAAAAGTTGCCGGACCCTGTGGCAGGGGCGCGCCATCAATCACAACGATGCCTGCGGGCATGAACGGAGAACAAGATGAAAAACTGGAAAACAAGCGCGGAACAGATTCTGACCTCAGGGCCGGTTGTTCCTGTGATTGTTATCAATAAGCTGGAACACGCGGTACCGCTGGCCAAAGCACTGGTTGCTGGCGGCGTGCGTGTGCTGGAAGTCACCTTGCGTACTGCCTGTGCGATGGATGCTATCCGTGCTATTGCGAAAGAAGTGCCGGAAGCGATCATTGGTGCGGGGACCGTGCTTAACCCTCAGCAACTGGCCGAAGTGACCGAAGCCGGTGCGCAGTTTGCCATCAGCCCGGGCCTGACCGATGCGCTGCTGAAAGCTGCAAACGCCGGGTCGATTCCGCTGATCCCAGGTATCTGCACCGTGTCTGAACTGATGATGGGTCTGGACGCTGGTCTGCGTGAGTTCAAATTCTTCCCTGCGGAAGCTAACGGCGGCGTGAAAGCGTTGCAGGCAATCGCCGGGCCGTTCCCGCAGGTGCGTTTCTGCCCGACCGGTGGGATCACACCGAAGAACTACCGCGATTATCTGGCGCTGAAAAGCGTGCTGTGCATTGGCGGTTCGTGGCTGGTGCCTGCTGACGCGCTGGAAAGCGGCGATTACGCACGCATTACTGAATTAGCGAAAGAAGCTGTGTCGGGCGCTGCCAGCTGATTTATCGCTCAGAAATAAAAAAACCTCCAGTTCGGAGGTTTTTTTTCGTCTGGCGATCGGCGCTTAGCGGGCGGCGATGATCTTGATTTCAATCTTGTATTTCGGGTTCATCAGGTTCGCCTGAACCGTACAGCGTACCGGCGCATTGCCCGGCGATACCCACGCATCCCAGGCTTCGTTCATGGCCGGGAAATCTTCTTTGTGAACCAGAAACAGCGTGGCATCGAGGATTTTGCTTTTGTCTGAACCGGCTTCCGTCAGCACGGCGTCAATGATCGCCAGCGTTTCAGCGGTCTGATCTTTGGCATTCGCCTCCAGATTTTCCGGCACTGCGGTGTAATAAATCGTGTCGTTGTGGATTACCACATCGGACATGCGTGGCTCAGGCCGGATCCGTTCGATGGTCATACGTTGTGTGCTCCTGTTAGTCACTTTTCATTGATGGCGTTAAGGGTATCACAAAGGTTGAATGCGTTGGATTGGCAGAAGGCGGTGGTAGTCAGGGCAAGGGATTGGCATAATCACTGCTGATCCGTACAGGTAGAGAGACAGCGTGACAGACGATTTTGCAACAGACGGCGCTTTGGCGCAGAAAATTGAAGGTTTTAAACCTCGTGAACCTCAGCGTCTGATGGCGCAGGCTGTCAGCAAAGCCATCAGCGAAAAGCAGGGACTGGTGGTGGAAGCCGGAACCGGTACCGGCAAAACTTACGCCTATCTTGCTCCGGCGCTGCGCTCGGGCAAAAAAGTCATTATCTCCACCGGTTCCAAAAACTTGCAGGATCAGCTCTATTCCCGCGATCTGCCACGGGTCGCCAGCGCGCTGAAATTCAAAGGCCGTCTGGCGCTGCTGAAAGGCCGCTCAAACTATCTGTGTCTGGAACGTCTCGAACAGCAATCGCTGGCGGGTGGCGATCTTGCCAGCCAGGCACTCAGCGAACTGGCGCATCTGCGTCACTGGTCAAGCAGCACGGAAGAGGGCGATATCAGCACCTGTAACGTGGTGCCGGAAGACAGTTTTGTCTGGCCGCTGGTGACCAGCACCAACGACAATTGCCTCGGCAGCGACTGCCCGTTATACAAAGAATGTTTCGTGGTTAAAGCCCGCCGTAAAGCGATGGATGCTGATGTGGTCGTGGTTAACCATCATCTGTTTATGGCGGATATGGTGGTGAAAGAGAGTGGGTTTGGCGAACTTATTCCGCAGGCCGATGTGATGATTTTCGATGAAGCACATCAGATCCCTGATATCGCCAGTCAGTATTTCGGCCAGCAACTGACCAGCCGCCAGTTGCTGGATATGGCGAAAGACATCAACATCGCTTACCGCACCGAAGTCCGTGATTCCGTCCAGTTACAAAAAAGCGCCGACCGCCTCAGCCAGAGCACGATGGATTTCCGTCTGGCGCTCGGCGAGCCGGGTTTTCGCGGCAACCTGCGTGACGTGCTCAGCCAGACGGCGATCCAGCGCGCGCTGTTACTGCTCGATGACGCGCTTGAACTCTGTTACGACGTGGTCAAACTCTCCCTGGGGCGCTCTGCCTTGCTGGATGCCGCCTTCGAACGCGCCACGCTGTACCGCAATCGCCTCAAGCGTCTGAAAGATGTCTCCATTCCCGGCTATAGCTACTGGTACGAATGCAATTCACGTAACTTTGTGCTGGCGCTTACGCCGCTGTCGGTGACTGACAAATTCAGCGACATGATGAAAGAAAAACCGGGGGCGTGGATTTTCACCTCGGCGACGCTGTCGGTGAACGATCAGCTGCATCACTTTACTGACCGCCTGGGGCTGGATGACGCCGAAACCTTGCTGCTGCCAAGCCCCTTTGATTACGCCACACAGGCCATGCTGTGCGTTCCGCGTTTTCTGCCGGAAACCAATGTGCGCGGCATTTCAAAACAGCTGGCGCGCATGTTGCGCCCGCTGATTGAAGCCAACAAAGGCCGCTGTTTCTTTCTGTGTACTTCTAACCAGATGATGCGCGAACTGGCGGAAGAGTTCCGCGCAACGCTGACCCTGCCGGTTTTATTGCAGGGCGAAACCAGCAAAGGCCAGCTGCTGGCGCAGTTTGTGGAAGCGGGCAATGCGTTGCTGGTTGCCACCAGCAGTTTCTGGGAAGGCGTGGATGTGCGCGGCGATGCGCTGTCATGCGTGATCATCGACAAATTACCCTTCACCTCGCCGGACGATCCCTTGCTCAAAGCACGGATTGAAGATTGCCGGCTGCGCGGCGGCGACCCGTTCAATGAAGTACAATTACCGGATGCGGTGATCACCCTTAAGCAGGGGGTAGGGCGTTTAATCCGTGATACCGACGATCGCGGCGTGATGGTGATTTGCGATAACCGGCTGGTGATGCGGCCCTATGGCGAAGTTTTTCTCAACAGTCTTCCACCGGCACCACGTACCCGTGATCTGGCGCAAGCGATCCGCTTTCTGCAAAACGCTGAAGAGCAGAAATAGCCCGCTGTTTATGCTAGGATCCTGCCCGCAAAAAAGGGTTTAACTCATTCAATTCCCCGCCTGAGGTTTGGCATGTCCACACGAATTTTAGCAATTGATACGGCGACAGAAGCCTGTTCGGTTGCGCTATACAATCAGGGCGAAACGCTCGCCCATTTTGAACTTTGCGCCCGTGAACACACGCAGCGCATTCTGCCGATGGTGCAGCAGATCCTCGCCGAAGCAGGGCTGACCCTCAATCAGCTGGACGCGCTGGCCTTTGGCCGCGGGCCGGGCAGTTTTACCGGCGTGCGTATCGGCATTGGCGTCGCGCAGGGGTTGTCCTTTGGCGCAGAACTGCCGTTACTGCCGGTATCGACCTTACAAACCATGGCGCAGGGTGCCTGCCGCCAGACCGGTGCGCAACGGGTGCTGGCCGCCATTGATGCCCGCATGGGCGAAGTGTACTGGGGGGAGTTTACCCGCAATGCTCAGGGTATCTGGGAAGGCGAAAGCAGCGAAAAAGTGATCAAGCCGGAACAACTTCTGGCCCGCGCCGGAGAACTCTCCGGGCGTTTTGCTACCGTTGGTACCGGCTGGGAAACCTATCCGCATTTGCTTGGTGAATCTCCGGCTACAGAATTATTTGATGGCAAAATGTTACTGCCGCAGGCGGAAGATATGTTGCCGCTGGCGCTCCAGCTCTGGGAAAAAGGCGTTCGCGTCAAACCGGAAGACGCTGAACCGACTTATCTGCGTAATGAAGTGACGTGGAAAAAGCTGCCGGGCCGGTAAGTACAGGCAACTTGCATCTGAAAGAGTGGTCATAGTTGAGAGTATGCACAGGAGTCATCGCAATGCGTAAGTGGTCCAAAGTTCAGCAGTTCTCAGCGGGAAAAAGTAAAAAATGGGCGTTGAGTGCCGTCGCACTGAGCGTTCTGGTGTTGTCAGGATGTGTCACGGTGCCGGACGATATTCGCGGCACCACCGCAACGCCGCAGATGAATTTACAGGCGGTGCAGGGCGCACCGAGCCTGTACGTCGGTCAGGAGTCGCGTTTTGGCGGCAAAGTGGTCGCTGTGACCAATTTGCAAAACAAAACTCGCCTCGAAATTGCCACTGTTCCGCTGGATGACGGCGCGCGACCGATCTTAGGCGCGGCCTCGCGCGGGCGTATTCTGGCGTACATCAACGGATTCGTTGATCCTGTCGATTATCGCAATCAGCTGGTGACCGTTGTCGGGCCTATCACCGGCGTTGAAAAGGGCAAGATTGGCGAATCGTCCTACGATTTTGTGACCGTGAACGTCAACAGCTATAAACGCTGGCGGATCCAGCAACAGGTAGTCATGCCTCCGCAACCCATCGGCCCTTGGGGCTGGGGCTACGGTGGTCCTTATGATTCCTGGGGGCGAGGGTTTGGGCCGGGATGGTATGACACGACACCTGCACGGGTCGAGAGTGTCGTTACTGAATAAAACACTGCGGCGCAGGCCTCCGCCGCAGACATAACACTCAGACAAGATCGTTGTTAAGGCGGCTTAATTGCCGCCTTTTTCTTTTTTAGCCACGGACGGCGTGGAAATAGTGATATGCCTCTCAACCTCGACATTGTTTGAAACGCAACTGGTAAGCTGAGTTAAAATATTGTTAAAGACGTAATAAAACTCGTCGCATTGAGATGGCAACAGATTCAGGAGTAATACCTTGGAAAAGGTCTGGCTAAAACGTTATCCGGCAGATGTTCCTGAGAACATCGACCCCGATCGCTACAGCTCGCTGGTCGAGATGTTTGAGAACGCCACGTTGCGTTATGCCGACAGTCCGGCATTCATCAACATGGGCGAGGTGATGACTTTTCGAAAACTCGAAGAGCGCAGCCGGGCCTTTGCTGCCTACCTGCAAAATGAGCTGGGTTTGCAAAAGGGTGACCGCGTGGCGCTGATGATGCCGAATCTGCTGCAATACCCGATTGCCCTGTTTGGGGTGTTGCGCGCAGGCATGGTGGTGGTTAACGTCAATCCGCTTTATACCCCTCGCGAGCTGGAACATCAGCTCAATGACAGCGGCGCAAGTGCGATTGTCATTGTCTCCAACTTTGCTCATACGCTGGAAAAAGTGGTGTACAAAACGCAGGTCAAGCATGTGATCCTCACCCGTATGGGCGATCAGCTTTCTGCAGCCAAAGGCACGCTGGTGAATTTCGTCGTTAAATATATCAAACGCCTGGTGCCGAAATACCATCTGCCGAACGCGATCTCTTTCCGTACAGCATTGCAACGCGGACGCCGTCTGCAATACATCAAACCCGATGTGATTAATGACGATCTGGCGTTTCTGCAATACACCGGCGGTACCACGGGTGTGGCCAAAGGCGCGATGCTTACACACCGTAATATGCAGGCAAATCTGGAGCAGGCGAAAGCGGCTTATGCGCCTCTGTTGCGCCCCGGCCAGGAGCTGGTGGTGACGGCGCTTCCGCTTTACCACATCTTCGCACTGACCGTAAACTGCCTGCTTTTCCTCGAAATGGGCGGGCGCAGCTTGCTGATCACCAACCCGCGCGATGTGCCGGGAATGGTGAAAGAGCTGGCGAAATATCCGTTTACCGCCATCAGTGGCGTGAATACGTTATTTAATGCGATGCTGAATAACGAAGATTTCCGCGAGCTGGATTTCTCGACGCTGCGCCTTTCTGTGGGCGGCGGAATGTCTGTGCAGAAATCTGTGGCGGATAAATGGGAAAAACTCACCGGCAAGCATCTGCTGGAAGGCTACGGTCTGACCGAATGTTCGCCACTGGTGGCGGGAAATCCGTACGATCTGAAGCACTACAGCGGCAGCATCGGTATACCGGTGCCCTCCACGGAAATACGTCTGGTCGATGACAACGGTCAGGACGTCGCACCCGGAGAGCCGGGTGAGTTGCTGGTTCGTGGCCCGCAGGTGATGCTCGGTTACTGGCAACGGCCTTCCGCCACCGATGAGGTGCTAAAAGATGGCTGGTTATCGACGGGCGATATCGTTACAGTGGACGAGCAGGGTTTTATCAGGATTGTCGATCGTAAAAAAGACATGATTCTGGTTTCAGGTTTCAATGTCTACCCTAACGAAATTGAAGAGGTGGTTTCACAACATGACAAGGTTCTGGAGGTCGCTGCTATTGGCGTACCTAATGACGCGTCCGGTGAAATCGTCAAAATTTGCGTGGTGAAGAAAGACCCGTCACTGACCAGCGAAGAACTCCTGGCGCATTGCCGCCGGTTATTAACCGGTTACAAAGTACCGAAGATAGTTGAGTTTCGCGATGAATTACCGAAGTCTAATGTCGGAAAAATTCTTCGACGCGAGCTTCGTGATGAACAGACTAAACCGAAAGCCGACCCCAAACAGGACGCCGCATAACGGTTAGCATGCCACTCAGTGATGGTCAGACTCCAAACGCCGGCGATGTCCGGCGTTGTCACGTTATAACGCAGTTATGATTAAGAGAAATAAGATTTGAATTATCAGTTAATTACCACCAATGACGCGCTGGAGCAGGTTTGCCTCCAGGCGAAAGCGCACAGTAAAATTGCGCTGGATACCGAATTTGTCCGCACCCGCACCTATTATCCGCAACTAGGTCTGATCCAGTTATTCGACGGCGAGAAGCTGACGCTGATCGACCCGTTACCGATCACGGCCTGGCAGCCTTTTATCGATCTGCTGACCAATCCTGATGTCGTGAAATTCCTGCACGCCGGCAGCGAAGATCTGGAAGTGTTTCTCAACGCCTTTGGCGTAATGCCGACACCCCTGATTGATACGCAGATCCTGGCGGCCTTCAGCGGGCGTCCGTTGTCCTGCGGTTTTGCACGTCTGGTAGCGGAAACGACCGGCGTTGAGCTGGATAAAAGTGAATCGCGCACCGACTGGATCGCCCGTCCGCTGAGCGAAAAACAGTGCGTCTACGCTGCCGCTGACGTGTGGTATTTATTACCGCTTGCTGACCAGTTGATGAAAGAAACCGAAGAAGCCGGGTGGATGGATGCCGCGCTGGATGAATGTCTGGCGCTGTGCCGCCGACGTAAAGAGGTGCTGCAACCGGAACTGGCATATCTGGAGATCACCAATGCCTTCCAGCTGCGCCCGCGTCAGTTGGGTTGTCTGAAACTGCTGGCAGCATGGCGTCTTAACCAGGCCCGTCAGCGTGACCTGGCGGTTAACTTCGTGGTACGTGAAGAGAATCTGTGGCAGGTCGCGCGCTATCAGCCTGGTTCACTGGGTGAGCTTGAGTCCCTGGGCCTGAGCGGCCCGGAAATCCGCTATCACGGGCGCACACTGCTGGCGCTGGTTGAAGAGTCGAATGCGCTGGATGAGTCTGAATTGCCCGCGCCGATCCAGAACCTGATTGATCAGTCGGGCTATCGCAAAGTCTTCAAAGACATTAAAGCGCTTATCCAGACCGTCAGCGAAGAGAGCGGACTGAGTGTTGAACTTCTGGCGTCGCGTCGTCAGATAAATCAATTACTGAGCAGCCACTGGCAGTTAAAAACCAAAGAATCCCAGCCTGAATTAATCAGCGGCTGGCGCGGTAAACTGTTAGGCGAAAGGCTGGCGGAAATACTGAAAGATTACTGAGTCATCATTCCCGTAACGGTAATTAAATTCAGTTGATGAATAAAAAGGGCGGAATTAATTTCGTCCTTTTTTTATTTGTGCATTTTATTTCCGCAAACGCCGGAATAATGGACAGGAAAGTGCATCTTAGAATAGGGGCATTAAGCCACAGTAAAGGGAATATCAGCCAGGCTAAATGGGATGAGTCTTAATAGAAGATCGTCAGAAAAACAGAAATAAAGCAGGGTAAAACGGAAAGCGTGTTTATTTAAACAGTGGGTGGTTATACAGTGTTTAACAAATAACGTCATGTTCAGGTAACCCCCTGAGCGAGCAGGGGGACATTAACCTGGTAAATACACCGTCATAACCTGCAACTCAACTGCTGTCATTTAGGCGTTTCTTCCGATTCAGGCAAGGTGACGTTCAGCTCAAGCACTGAAATATCATCCCCTTTTTGCTCAAACTGAACCTGCAACATCTCCGGATCGATCTTAATGTATTTACAGATCACCGCCAAAATATCACGTTTCAGATCAGGCAAATAGGAGGGTTCGCTGTCCCCCCTGCGTCGCTCTGCTACGATGATCTGTAGCCGTTCCTTGGCTATATTGGCTGTCGGCTTTTTACGGGACAGAAAGAAATCTAACAAGGCCATGGTTTATCCCCCAAAAAGGCGTTTCAGGAAACTCTTCTTCTCTTCCTCAATAAAACGGAACGCACGTTCTTCACCAAGCAAACGGCTGACGGTGTCATCGTACGCTTTGCCTGCATCGGATTCCTGATCCAGAATCACCGGCTCGCCCTGGTTGGACGCGCGCAGCACTGACTGGTCTTCAGGGATCACACCCAACAGTGGAATACGCAGAATTTCCAGCACGTCTTCCATGCTCAGCATATCGCCACGGCTTACGCGACCCGGGTTATAACGAGTGAGAAGCAGATGTTCTTTGATAGGCTCTAAGCCTTTCTCCGCACGACGGGATTTAGACGATAAAATGCCCAAAATGCGGTCTGAGTCACGAACGGAAGAGACTTCAGGGTTGGTGGTGATGATCGCTTCATCGGCAAAATACAGCGCCATCAGCGCGCCGGTTTCGATGCCCGCAGGGGAATCGCACACCACGAAGTCAAATTGCATTTCGTTTAAATCATTGAGGATTTTTTCGACGCCTTCGTGCGTCAGCGCGTCTTTATCACGCGTTTGAGAAGCCGGAAGAATGAACAGGTTATCGGTGCGCTTATCTTTAATCAGCGCCTGATTCAGCGTGGCATCGCCCTGGATAACGTTAACGAAGTCATACACCACGCGGCGTTCACAGCCCATGATCAGATCCAGGTTACGCAAACCAATATCGAAATCGATAACAACAGTCTTCTTGCCTTTTTGAGCTAAACCGGTAGCGATGGCCGCGCTTGAAGTGGTCTTGCCAACGCCCCCTTTACCCGATGTAACAACTATGATGCGTGCCATGAATGGATTCCTTGTCAAAAGGGCTTAGTTTAAAGGTTGTATGGTTAACACGTTATTTATCAGGCTGAGGCGCGCGGCCTGACCGAGATAGTCGGCCGGGATTTGATCACTCAACCAGTACTGCCCTGCGATAGAAACCAGCTCAGCGCCCAGCAGTGTGCAAAAAATCTGACAATTTGCATCCCCTGCGGCACCTGCCAGTGCTCTTCCTCGCATCATGCCGTAGATGTGGATATTGCCATCGGCAATCAGTTCCGCACCTGCGCTGACGCTGCTCGTCACAATGAGGTCGCTGTTACGGGCATAAATCTGTTGGCCGGATCTGACCGGCGTACTGACAATGCGGGTTTTAGCCGGGGCATTATCGGGTACGACAGGGACGGGCGGCTCGGCGGCGATACGCTGTGCACGGCCTTCACTCAGCAGCGGTAAACCGGTGCGGGAAAGTGCGCGTTTTTGCTTTTCGTCTTTGCAACCACTGATGCCAACAACGCGAAAGCCTGCAGAAGCGACAGCCTGTTGAATGTCTTTCCAGTTTGCGTCACCACTGAGTGATGCAACGTTGATAACAACAGGGGCATTTTTCAAAAAGGCCGGAGCTTGCTCCACTTTTTCCTGTAATGCCTGGTAAATAACCTCAGGTTGTGAACTATGTAAATGAACAACCGATAAGGTAAAACTGCTGCCTTTTAGTTCTATTGGCGATTGTGACATCTATCCTGACTCAGTCTCAGCAACTCTAAATCCCCGGAATACCACTCGGGGGGCGATATTCCGATGTACATTAAGCATGGTATAGTTACAGTTATATCTCCGCAAGCCGCCGTTTCAATTAAATAGAGTTAAAAAAATGTTTTGTGTGATCTATAGAAGTACTAAACGCGACCAGACTTATCTGTATGTCGAAAAAAAAGACGATTTCTCTCGCGTGCCTGAAGAATTACTTAAAGGTTTTGGCGTGCCACAGTTCTCAATGATGCTCAATCTGGCGAACCGCGAAAAATTGGCCACGGCGGATATTGCCAAAGTCCGTCAGGCACTCGAAGAACAAGGTTATTATTTGCAAGTGCCACCACCGGTTGAAAGTTTATTGAACATGCACCTCAGCGACAGCAATAAATAATCCTTTCCTGACATTAGTTTCGGCATTTCCCGAACTTTCGGACCTCATAACTTGCATTCATCGTTGTAGTATCTAAAGCTTACAGCGATGAATCATTTTTAGAATGTCAAAAGGAAGAGTTTGATGAAATTGTCGGCACTGGCAGTATTAACGCCCCTGATTATCCTTAGCGGTTGCGCAGCGCAGAAAGCCACCTCCGGGCAACCCGCCACACAGCCAGCGGCTGCCGCTCAGGCACCCGCATCAACGCCGCCAGCCGCCCCTGCCAAAACCTCACTGGCAGAACAGGGAAGGGATCCGGCAGAATTTCCGGCTTACGTCGAACAACTGAAAGCCCAGGCACTGGCGCAAGGCATCAGCCAGCAAACCCTCGACAGCACCTTCGCCAATATCCATTTCGTGGATCGCGTCATCAATTCCGACCGTAATCAGCTGGAAAAGAAAATTACCCTCGACGATTACCTGACCCGCGTTCTGCCTGAGTGGAAAATCAAAGCCGCACAGGAGCAGTATCAGAACAACCTGCCAGCACTGAAACAGGCAAGCGCGCGTTACGGCGTGCAGCCTCAGTACATAGTGGCGCTGTGGGGAATGGAAAGCAGCTTCGGGAAGATCCAGGGTAAAGAGGACGTGTTCTCTGCGCTGGCGACGCTGGCCTTTGAGGGGCGCCGCGAAGCCTTCTTCACCAAAGAGTTTATGTCGGCGCTTAAAATCGTCGACTCCGGTCACGCCACCAGCGACATGATGAAAGGCTCCTGGGCAGGCGCGATGGGGCAGTCGCAGTTCATGCCAAGTTCTTATCTGAACTACGGCGCTGACGGCAATGGCGACGGCAAAATCGATATCTGGAAAAATACCGACGATGTCTTTGCTTCTACCGCGAACTACTTATCAAAAGAAGGCTGGAAGAATAATCAGGGATGGGGTCAGGAAGTCAAACTTCCGGCTAACTTTGATGCCAGCCTGGCGGGTCTGAAAAACAACCAGATGCATCCGGCCAGCTACTGGCAGCAGCAGGGCATTACGCAGGCAGACGGCAGCCCGCTGGCTTCCACCGCCACACGTGCATGGGTGATTACGCCGGATGATGTGCAGGGCCGCGCGTTCCTGGTTTACGATAATTTCCGCACCATCATGCACTGGAACCGCTCAACCTATTTTGCACTGAGCATCGGAATGATGGCTGACGGCATTATGGGCGCGCAGACACAGACACAGGCACCGGTAGCTTCGGGCGAGCTGGCACCTGCGCCTTCAGCGCCGTCCGCACCACTGGCACCTGCGCCGCATAATCCGTTCAGCGGCTAAGGCTTTTTAACAAGGAGTCACGTTATGTACCAACACAGAGACTGGCAGGGCGCATTACTGGATTTTCCGGTGAACAAGGTGGTGTGTGTCGGCAATAACTACGCCGATCATATTAAAGAGATGGGCAGTCAGGTGTCTGCGGAGCCGGTGGTGTTTATCAAACCGGAAACGGCGCTGTGCGATATCCGCCAGCCCATCGCGCTGCCCACAGGTCTGGGTTCGGTACATCACGAAATCGAACTGGCGGTGCTTATCGGCACGCCATTGAAACAGGCGACGCCAGACAGGGTCGCCAACGCCATTGCCGGATACGGCCTTGCGCTTGATCTGACGCTGCGCGATTTGCAGAGCCAGTTCAAAGCCGCCGGTCAGCCGTGGGAAAAGGCCAAAGGTTTCGATGGTTCCTGCCCGATGAGCGGTTTTATACCGGTGAGTGAGTTTGGTGATGCCCAACAGGCGGAGCTGCGCCTGTTGATTAACGGCGAACTGCATCAGGAGGGGAACACGCGCGATATGCTGACGCCTGTCCTGCCGCTGATCGCCTACATGAGCCGTTTCTTCACCCTGCGCGCCGGTGACATTATTTTGACCGGTACGCCGCATGGCGTTGGCCCGTTAAAAGCGGGGGATGAAATCTGCGCTACACTGAACGGTAAGGACGTCACCACCCGCGTGATCTGAGATAATTTCCCTCTGCGCCGGAGTGCGTTTCCGGCGGCTTTGCTTGCATCTGCGGCGCAAAGCGTCTATATAAGCACCCTCATTTTACTTCTACCGGATGCACACTATGACTGAACCCGCTTTTTGGCAGCAAAAGACGCTGCCTGAAATGACTAACGAAGAATGGGAAGCATTGTGCGACGGTTGCGGGCAATGCTGTTTACACAAGCTGATAGATGAAGACACGGATGAAATCTATTTCACCAACGTCGCCTGTAATCAGCTGAACATCAAATCCTGTCAGTGCCGCAACTACGAGCGTCGTTTTACGCTTGAAGAAGACTGCATCAAACTGACCCGCGAAAACCTGACCACCTTCGACTGGTTGCCGCCGACCTGTGCCTACCGTCTGATTGGCGAAGGTAAACCGCTGTTTCCGTGGCACCCGCTGCTGAACAAAGCCTCAAAATCCGCGATGCACACCGCGCAGATCTCCGTGCGTTATATCGCTGTACGCGAAGATGACGTGGAAGACTGGCAGGATCACATCCTGAACAAGCCAAGCTGGGCGAAGTAACTGTCTGAAGTAACCATCTGAAGTGAACTGCTGATGGAAAGCGATGCGGCAGGCCGCCGCATCACTGTGCCGTCACATGGCTGACGACGATCCCACAAAGATGATGGCAATCACGAACGACACCACCGCCAGAGCCGATAACAGGCAATTGCCGGGCGTCAGGAACTTGCTGTTATTCTTGCTTCTGTGATTTCGGAACAATATGACGATCATCACTATCCCAATCAGGACAAACACTGCGGCACCGGTGTAACTGGCAACTGGAGTCATGGTTGTTTCCTCATTCTCAGCTAAACCTTAATAATAGCCTATGTGAGTCAATTCATTAGGATTTGGCATATTTCCCCGATTATTGTGCCAGCCTGCGCGCCTCCCATTGTTCCGGGGTGAGGGTTTTTACATCGAACTGCTCCCGCGTTCTGCAATAAGTGTTGCCGCCCATGCGACCGACCGCATCCATCAGTTGCTGGTCGATGTGTAAATTCTCCGGGTTCACGGCATCGCTGCGCACATAAACCCCCACCACTTCGCCCAGAATAATTTCACGGGCGGCGCCCACCTGCAAAATGGTATGTCGCCGACACTCCAGCGCGGCCGGTGCGGCGAGAATACGCGGGCTGCGCACCCGTTCACCGGGCGTTGTCTCAAGCCCCGCCTCATCAAGTTCATTGACCTGCGGACCAAATTTGATGGCACAAATTTCCATCTGGCTGACCAGCGCATCGTCGACAATGTGCACGGTAAACTCACCGGTTTCACGAATATTGCGCGCCGTGTCTTTAAAACGCATGTCGGCATAATTCTCCACGCCAATCGCCACAATTGCCGGATCGTGAGTGAGCACATTGAAAAAACTGAAGGGTCCCGCATTCGGAATGCCGTCTGTGCTCAGGGTCGTCACCAGCGCGACAGGGCGGGGGATCACGGTGCCGATCAAAATTTTGTAGCGTTCCCTCTCAGTCAGCGTCGCAAAATCAAAATAGGTATGGGATGTCTTGCTGTTCATCTCAGGCTCCGGTTTTTATGCGATGTGTCTCAAGCGGGGTATGACGGCTGAGGTTCTCAAACCCGTCCCGGGTGACGACGTAGCAATCGCCGATATTACATCCGGCGGACAGCGGTTCCAGCCATTGGGCGTGCAGCACAAACACCATGCCTTCTTCCAGGCGATCGTAGTTATGAGATGAAATATTAAAACTGTTTTGCGCGCCCGCCATGCCAACGGAATGGCCGAGATTAGGGTTGTGCGGACCGTGCGTTGCCGGATAAACGTGCATCAGTGTCCGACCCTGCGCTTCCCAGTCGATATCGCGCACATACTGACGCGGAATAAGTCTTGCGGAACCGTCTGACTCCGGCGACCAGTTGTAAGGCATGGTGCGCGCTTCCGGTGACGTCAGCATGCCGCGCTCTATCATCGGGCCAAACGCGGCATTATTAATATCCCGCATCAGTGCGCCGGGTTTTATCAGTTGCTCGGCACGCTTAACGCCTTGCGTGCACGCAGCAAGCACCTCTTCCTGGCGCGAGGTGATCTCGCCGACGGCGATCATACGCGCCGTCTGCGCGGTATATCCCCGCCAGGTGACGTTCGAAATGTACAGATTAATCAGATCACCGGGACGGACGACGTGGCCGTAAGGTTTTCCGCAGTGCGTACCAAATTCATTAATGCCAATCTGATAGCCGTCGCCGGTTTCGCCGCCAAAAGCCATTTGTGCGGCGGTAAACGCGGCGAAGATTTCGTGATCGGTCACGCCGGGTCTGGCGACGTGATAAGCCGCCTGAGTGCCGATGCTGATCAACTGCGCCGCGGCGCGGAACATCTCAATTTCACGCGGTGACCTGACTTTTTGCAGCCGGTCGAGAATGGCGTTGTCGGCAACGAACTGACAGCCGGGTAACCGCACGCTGAGTGCGGCCCAAAAGGTGAGGGAGGTCCGGTCGCCGATCCTGCCAATTTGTGCATTCTTCATGCCCAGCCGTGAAAGGATGTCTGCGCACTTTTCTGCCGTGTTTAACACCGCATCGCCAGGGCGATCGGCATACTCGCGGCCCACCGGACCAATCTGCCAGATATCTTCCACCAGCAGAGGCTCACCGCCCGGCGGCAGCAGTACCGACTGGGTGAAGAATGATAGCAGGGTCAGCGGTTTATCTGAGTCCGTCGGGATAATCAGGACCCCTTCGCGCATCCAGTCGCAAATGTAGCGCAGGTAGGCATTAGAGGCATGGAACCAGCCCACGCTGCCGGCATGAACGACGATCGCGTCGTGCCCGGCCTCAACGGCCTGACGTCTGATTTTGCGCAGGCGCTCCTCAAACTCCTCCAGCGGAAGAGGCAACGGGGCGGAGAAGTCGAAATCTGGCTCGAAACCGGCCAGCAACGACCCGATGCGATAGCCAGCGGCAGGTGTCGCACGAGTATTCATAGGGTGTTCCTTTCAAATAAGATCATGAAAATGGCGTGTTAAGGCTGTCGCGCAGGGGTCAGCACCCGCCGGGCAACGAGCAGGCCGAGCAATGTCACGGCGATCAATATTCCTGACATTGCCGCCACGCGGACGTCGAGTGATTCTTCGATAAGCGCAAACATGCGCAACGGCAGAACGGTGGTGCGCGCGTCAGCCAGAAAAAGTGACACTGTGACGTTATCCAGCGACTGGATAAACACCAAAAAGGCACCGGCCAGGATGCCCGGCGTCAGCAGCGGCAGCGTGACGCGTCGCAGCGTCATAAACCAGCTGGCGCCCAGGGTTGTCGAGGCTTCGGCAAGCGATGGATTCATGCCCTGTGCAACCACCGACACCGCGCGGTACATCAGCGGCCCGAACACCACCACGTGCCCGGTCACGGTCAGCCAGAGAGAAGGCGGGAAGCCGATAAAATTGGCGACGATCAGCGCTGCCAGCCCATAAACCAGGCTTGGCAGAACCAGCGGTGCCAGCAGCAAAGGCTCGAGCGTATTGACGCTGCGGCGTTTCATGCGGGTCATACCGATGGTGGCAGGCACCGCAAACAGCAGCGCGCCAGCCACCGCCAGACCGGCAATTTTCAGCGAGTTCCAGGCCGCAATGTGCTCCGTTGCCGATTTCACCGGGTCGAGCAGCGCTTCATACCAGCGCAGGGAAAAGCCCTGCGGCGGATACTTCAGCGTCTGCCCCGAGGTGAACGACATCATCAGGGCGATCACGATCGGCGCCACCAGATAGATGACGCACAGCGTGCCAAAGCCGAAAACAAAAATCTTATACAGCAAAGACGGAAGCGGGTTTTCGCGATGTTTATGCATGGCCGACCAGTCTCCTGTGGCGTGAAATCATGGTCAGTGCGACCAGCAGACAGCCGGTGGTCAGCAGCAGCACCACGGCAATGGCGGAGGCCAGCGGCCAGTTGAACAGCGTCCCCACTTCGCGGTAAATCAGCTGCGGTACGTACACGTTACGCGCACCGCCGATCACCGCCTGAGTCACGAACGAACTGCTGGTGCTGGCGAACACCAGGATCCAGCCGGCCAGCAGCCCCGGCAGCATCAGTGGCACCAGCAGGGTAAACAGAATGCGCCAGGAACCGGCGCCGGAAACCTGAGCGGCTTCCGTCAGCTGATAAGGCGTGCGCGAAAGCACGGCAATCAGCGGCAGGATGATCAGCGGTAAATCAATCTGGCACATCGCCATCACCAGCCCCAGTTCGGTGAACATCAGGCTGGTGGGCACGTCGGTAATGCCCAGTGAGAACAGCGTCTGGCTGATCGGCCCCTGACGCCCGAGGATGACTATCCAGGCAAACGTGCGTACCACGTTGCTGGTCAGCATGGGAATGAGCGTCAGAAAGACGATCGCCTGGCGCACATTCTTGCCGCTGTGCCAGTAAAGCAGAGCCACGGGAACGCCGAGCAAGGTGGTGCCGATCACCGTTTCGATGCCAAGACGGGCCGTGTTAATCAGGACGCGAAAATTAAAGGCGTCCCCGAAAAACTGGCCGTAGTGGCTGAGGGTCATGCCACCGGCACCGGCGAAACTGTATCCGACCAGTACCGCCAGCGGCGTGGCGAAAAACACCACCGAAAGTACCAGCATCGGTATCACATAGGGAAAGCCGCTCTGCTTCATGTTTTCACCTTAGCCCGCCACAAGCGTATCGAACTGGCGGATCCAGCTGTCACGGTTTTTATTGATGGCCGCCCAGTCCGGGTAGACCAGCGTTTTGATCTGATCACGCGTCAGGTACGCGGCAATCGCCGGGGTCAGCGCCACCGTCCGGTTGGTCGGGAACATGTCGGTGGGCGGTTGCATCAGTTGCTGCTGAACGCTCTGTGAAATGGCCGCGTCCATGTAGGCGTAGGCCGCATCCAGGTTCGCGGCGCCTTTGGTCAGGTGAATATTGACCGGTGCCGCCGGAGAGCCGGTTTCCGGATGCACAAACTCCGCGTTCATTCCCAGACTTTTCAGGCGGGCAACGTTGTTGGTGCTGCACATGAAGACCGCGATCTCTCCCTGCTGGAATAACGTCATCTGGTGGTTGGTGCTGTCGACGATCGCCTTAAGTTGCTCAGGGTGCTTTTTGAACAAATCGAACACTGCCTGCATGTCCTGCGCGCCGGAACCAAAGATTTTCGCGATCTCGGTATACGCCATGACGGCAGTGTTCGACTCAAAACCGGTCCACGACACCAGCCCTTTGTAAGCCGGATTTTCAAACAGATCCCGGTAACCTTTGGGGCGCGGAACCAGATCGGGATTGTAAGCAATGCCGTTGACTTCAATGGTCACCGTCGGGCCGTATTCCCCCTGAAATGACGGGTCGAGCAAGGCCCAGTTTTTCAGGCGGGCAGGGTCAATCTTCTGGATCAGGTCTTTTTCAACGGCAATCGTTGTTTGCCCCGGCGACATCAGCAACGTGTCATAAGGCGGGCGGCCAGGGCTTGCCAGCGTTTTTGCCAGCTGATCCTGTGCCATGACCGGCGCGATGGTCAGTCCGTAGCCCTCTTTTTGCAGCACCGGCGTGATTACGGTGCGGTAGGCGTCTTCCCAGTTACCGGGAAAGGTTGCTGCCACGGCGCTGCTTTTGCTGGCAGCCGCGGCGCGCAGAGAAAAGGGCATCATTGTCGATGCCGCTACTCCCGCCACAAGATAACCGAACCGGCGACGACTTATTTCAAAGTCCTTCATTGTCTCTACCTCTGATAGTCAGTGATTAACGTGTGAATTCCGGCTCAGCCGGAAAAGCGTGGCACCGTGCGGTGTCGATCTCGGCAAAAAGCTGTGCGCCCGGTGGCGGGATCCGGGTGGACGGGCCTCTGAGTTCCGACGCCCGCAGACGGGTGCCATCCTCAAAGGCCAGGTCATGCACCAGCGACGGCCCCAGCGGAACGGATACGGTCATCCGCACCGGCTGGGCACTGTCGCTGGGTTGGGTCGTGAGGCGAACTTCTTCCGGGCGGAAAGTGAGGGTCACCTTCGAACCCTGAGTGAAATTCAGACGGCGCGGCAGGCGCAGCGTCTTTTCATTGGCAAGGCTAATCAGCGTGGTGTTCTCGCCGAGGCTCGATACCGTGCCGTGCAGCATATTGGTTTGCCCGATAAAGGTGTTGACGAACAGCGTCTTAGGCGTGTCATACACCGCCATCGGCGTATCGATTTGTTCCACCTCACCTTTGTTCATCAGCACCAGACGGTTAGCCAGGCTCTGCGCTTCTTCCTGATCGTGGGTAACGATAAGCGTCGTGATGCCGAGCGTTTTTTGCAGATGCAGCAATTCCACCTGCAGATCAAAACGCAGCGCGCGATCCAGCGCACCAAAAGGCTCATCCAGCAGCAGCAGTGAAGGGCGGCCGGCAATGGCGCGTGCCACCGCGACACGCTGCTGCTGCCCGCCGGAAAGTTCGCGGGGCAGGCGGTTACCAAAATCACTGAGTCTTACCAGCGCCAGCATTTCCTCCACGCGCTGTTTGCGTTCCGCCCGCGAAACTTGCTGGCAGGCCAGAGGGTAAGCGATGTTTTCGGCGACGGTGAGGTGCGGGAATAACGCATAATTTTGAAACACCATCCCGATGCCGCGCGCTCTGGCCGAGACGACGCTGAGATCCTGCCCGCCGAGTTCAATACGACCCGCTTTCGGCTGGATTAAACCGGCGATGGCCCGCAGTACCGTCGATTTACCGCAGCCACTCGGCCCGAGCAGCGCCACAATTTCTCCGGCTTCAATATTGAAGGAGACATTGTCGATCGCGTTTTTCCCGCCGTAGCTGTGAGTAAGACCCTGAACTTTCAGGCGTTTGGTTTCAGCGCTGTTTTGCATATATGACATATTGCTTCCTGATCCTACGTCGCAGTCATGGACGGTTTTGGGTTGTGGTGCATGGAAAAGGAAAGAGCAAACGGCATGCCAGTATGAATTTTTAAGCAGGAAAGTTTTTTAATGCATTGAATGTAAAGTGATAATTAATTTTTTAATATCCGAACATTAATAATCACAAACATAATACGAAATATTCGAATATTAATTTTTAGTCTGTTTTCGCCATTTTGGTGCGATAAACGGGTCGTGATGGTGCAATAAACAAACAAAATTGGAGCGCCCTGATAACAGCGTTGTTCCCGGCCAAAAAGAAGAAAAGAATGAAAAACCTTCTTTTTCAGTAGGTTAATAATTTATTAGGATTTTGCAGCATCACCGGAACCCGCTGCGTAAGTTGATCTTCTGTGGGGGATTTATGATTCGTAAAAGTATACGAAAGTTTATAATAATATTAATTTCACCCTAAAATCGCATTAAATCAGTGGGATGAACTTATGGTCACGGCCTTTTTATCTTTGCTGGCATGACCCTTGCAGCACATGACAGGTCGTTCCACACTGTTTAGGAGTTATGAATGAGACTGGGCATTGACGGGCTGAAATTACCCGAAGTGAAAAAACGCGGACCGCTGGCGAGTCTGGATCACGTAAAAGCGCTGGGGCTGGAGGGCATCTTCTTCAGCAGCGTTTTAGATATGAGCCCTGATCTCGACAGGGGGTTGCTGCGTGATATCCGCGCAAAAGCCGATGATCTGGGGCTCTATCTGGAAAGCGGGCTGGGGAAAATTAACCCCTATTGCAGTGCTGAATCCCCCGAACTGCGTGCGACAGGGGGCGGGGACATTATCGCCGGGTTGATCAGGATGATGGAAGCCAGCGCCGAAAACGGCTGCCGGGAATTGTGGGTGTCGCCGGGCAATTTTAAACCTGCCTATCGCGGGCGGCTGGCCGTGGACCGCTTTCGGACAGATGTCACCTGGGACGAGCAATTGCTGGGCATCGAAAACGTGCTGCGAAAACTCGCACCGGCGGCGCGTGCCTGTGGTGTTCATATGAATATCGAAACGCATGACGAAATCACGTCTTTCGAGATCTTACGTCTGATAGAAGCGGTGGGTGAGGACTGCGTGGGCGTGGTGCTCGATACCGCAAATATGCTGCAACGCGGTGAACATCCGCTGCTGGCCACGCAGCGACTGGCGCCTTATGTCCGTCAGACGCACATCAAAGACGCTTACGTGGCAAGAGCGCCGGGCGGTTTTGACTTCCAGCCGCGCCCGTGTGGTGAGGGCATCGTCGATTTTGCCGCGATACTGCCGGTTCTGGCAAAGGTCAACCCGACGCTGAATCTCTCGCTGGAAATCGCCCAGTCGACAGATGACAACCGCCGTCAGGCCAATCCGCGTCAGTGTATTCAGCTCGACGATCCGCTGTGGCGCGCCGGTCATCCGGATTTGTCGCCACAAGAGCTTGAGGCGTATTTATCGATGGTGGACGCGTTTGAGCGGAGAGTGAAAACCGGTGAAATCGCAGACTGGGAAACCTATGAAACCCTGAACTATGGCTACCCTGCCTATGAACAGCAATCTTACGGTTTCAGCGAGGCAGTGCATTTCATCAAAAAATCTGCACACCACATCCGCTCCCTGTGTGTCGAAAAAGGGATCCCGTTGCAGGCGTCATAAAGCGGCTTGTGGCGGGCCGATCGCCACGCAATGCCACGGCAGCCGGTTGCACGTGGCTATTGTGTATTGGCGAATCAATATTATTATCGAGATAATTACAACATCATCAGTTACTGCGAATTTATCCCAGAAGAGGTCAGATGTGGAAAAGACAACCCGCAAACCGCGCGTACCGGTTCGCAAAGCCGCAACATCGGCCAAAAAACCGGTGACCCAGTCGGACAGCAATGACGATGTGTCCGAACGTATTCGCGCCACGCTGGCGGCGGCGATCGGCGAGGGCGCGCTGACCCCTGGCACCAAAATACTCGAAGAAGCGATTGCCGATCATTTTGGCGTCAGCCGCACCGTGGTGCGCGGCGCGCTGGGGGTGCTGGAAAGCGATCATCTTCTGGAGCGCAAAAGGAACCGGGGCACGTTTGTGGCGGAGCCGGGCATTGAAGAAGCCAAAAATCTGTTTGAGGCGCGCCGCAGAATTGAAGCGCTGTTGCTGGAATTCGTGATTGAGCGCGCGACGCCTGAACAGCTCAGCGCGCTGGAGAAACTGGCAGACGAAGAAGAGCACACCCATTCTCACGGCGATGAAAAATCCAAAACCGTGCTCTCCGGCAAGTTTCACATTGTGCTGGCAGAGCTGGCGGGAAATCCTGTACTGACGGAAATGCTGGCGAAAATCGTGGCGCGGCTTTCGCTGGTGATGTCGCTGTATGAGGAAAAAAGAAAAGACGACTGTGGGGCGGATCATCACCGCATGATTGTGGCGGCACTGAAAGAAAAAGATCTGGACAAAGCCCGGCAGCTGATGGATCACCATCTGGCCGATATCGAAGGGCGCGTGCGCCTCACCGAGGGGCATGGCGACAGACACTCCTTCCTGTCGGTGCTGGAAAATTTCTCCTGAGCCTGATTGCTTTGCCTCTTCTCCCGATTGCACGCAAAAAAAATCCGGAAACCTGAAGTCTCCGGATTTTTATCAGGGTCGGTTTCCCGGCCCTGAGGCGTAAGTTTTACGACTTACGGCTTATTACTTACGGCCAAGCAGTAAACCCAGCACAACACCAATGGCACCTGCGGCGATAAGACCAGACAGCGGGTTATCTTTCACCTTGTCAGCCACGCCGGAGAGGGCTTCACTTGCCTGTCCGGACAACTTACGGGCAGCGCCTTCAATCTGGTGCTTTGGCGAGTCAACAAAGTTGCCGAATTGCTTCTGCGCTTCACCGGCAAATTCATTGGCTTTGTTTTCAACTTTATCAGCCAGACGGTTTGCGTCTTTGTTCAGGTCTTTATCGTAATCTTGTGATGACATCGTATTCTCCTTTGTTTGCAGACTTAAAGCGTAGTAGGGAATCTCTGTCCTTGCACTCACCGGGGCACATTCCGAGAATTTTCTGAACGCAGCCCGGATGCCAAACGTGTGAGCAAAACAGGGGCTGCGTGTGCAATCAAATGTTATGATTCAGTAACAGCATCCGGGCTGGTACCGTTCAGCGTGTTCAGTGCTTCAGCATTCAGTTCCGGGTCGGCCTGATCAATTAAGCGTGTGGTCGAAATAATTGCCTGAAATTGCTCGAATAAAAGTGAAGCGTCGGATTTAATTGCATCATCGTCCGAGTCGAGCACGGAATTAATGGCTTTATTTACGCTCTCAATAATTTCCTGCGGACCGCCATTTTTACCCACCGTTAAAAACAGTGCGCTTAAAAGAAGTGACTGCGCTTCTACCTGTGCAGTCAATTGCTTAGCGTCTGCTTCCATCCGGGAGATTTTGGCGATCATGCTTAATATAATGTTTTTCATTTTGTTATGGCTCCTACAGAGAGAGAAGTGTTACCCGCTCGTTATTTCTTCGCCTGGTTCAACGACTGTCTGTAATATTCAGATAATCAATAAGTTAATCATTTTTTGAAGAGTCTGTTTGGCGGGGCAGGAAAATCTTATTCCCGACACATCAGATTTCTCACAGCAGGCTAGCACATACTAAAACAGATAATCCACGACATGCATAAGGACAAGCGCTGCAGAAGCGCGAAATGTGAGTATTTCGGCATTTTCCTTGTTATTTTACTTGTATTCATTAACCTTGCATTGCCGCGTGTCAAAAGCGGAAAGATTGGCTTTTCTTAACAGTTTCTCCGCTGAATTAAATAAAATTAACGGCTTTTATCCCTCTGGAACCACGTGGAGCCAGTATTGGTCGAATGTGTTCGCCAAAGGGTATAAGAATATTATTAGAAAAATTTCTGATTTTAAGAGTGTAACCATGCTGACCAATTTAAGTAACAATGAAGCAAAAAGGCATGCGGCGATCGATGCTCTTAAGGCAGATGACAGAGGCCGTGACGAGACGCTGCAAAAATACACCTTTCTTGCCTGTCGCTTGCTCAATGTGCCGATGTGTTTTGTGTCCGTTTTAGATGATGAAAAACAATTTGTTAAATCAGCCCAGAACGTTCCTTTTACTGAAACCAGCCTGAGCGATGCGTTTTGCGCACACACCATTCGCAGCGAACAAACCCTCATCTGCAACGATACGCTGCAGGATGAAACCTTTATGCATTACCGCCTGGTTCACGAAGCCCCCTATATCCGCTTCTACGGCGGATGCCCGCTGCGCACGCGTGAAGGGGTGATCGTCGGCACGTTGTGCGTGCTGGACAGCGAGGCGCGTGAGTTTACCCATGAGCAAATCGAAACGTTTGAGAAAATTGCCGAGCTGATGTCTGTGTTTCTGGAAACCTGGCATGCGGTCGGTTACGTCGATATTGTCACGTTGCTGCCTAACCGCCAGCGTTTGCTGCGGGATATGTCCTACCTCAACGGTGCGGACAGTACGCTGGTCATTATCGACTGTCTGGATATTGCCTTTGCCTATGAAGTTGCACGTTCCATGGGGATGGGCGCGGTGGAAAGCCTGCTGCAGGATATGGCGCTGCAACTGAAAGCCCGCCTGAAACTCGACGGGCTGTTATACGCAGTCGCCGTCGGGCGTTACGCCTTCTTCCTTAAAGACAGCGATACCCCTTGCCTGCAAACGATCAGTGAAAAGCTCACTGGCACGCAGGCCAGCCTGAATAATCAGATCCCGCTTAATCTGGACATTCATATCGGTGATTCCGGTGAATTCTCCCCGCAGCTCAATCCGGCGGAAATTCTGCGCAGGGCGGTCAGTGCTCTGCATGAGGCGATCAGTCAGAAGAAAAGGTTCATGACGTATGACGCCGACATCGATGACAAAAAACGCAATGATTTCCAGCTGCTGGCCGAACTGAGAAAAGCGCTGCACGAGCGCAGCGGGTTATACCTGGTTTATCAGCCGAAAATCTCCCTCACCACCGGCGAGGTCACCGGCGCCGAAGCGCTTATCCGCTGGAAACACCCGTTGCTCGGCGAGATCATGCCGGGGCAGTTTATTCCGCTGGTGCAAAAAACCAGCCTGATGAGTGAGCTGACCGACTGGGTTATCGAGCACGCTATCCGGCAGCTCAGCCTGTGGGTCGACAAAAACCTGCGGGTGCCGGTGTCCATCAATCTGGCGGCCAGCGATTTCTCCCGCCCTGGTTTTGCCGATGCGCTGGAAGAGAAGATGCTCAGCCACACGCTGCCGCCGGCTTTACTCAGCGTGGAATGTCTGGAAACCGAGAAAATGCTCGAAAGCCCGGATGCGCTTTCCGGGCTCGAAATGCTCAAGCTGCGCGGGTTTAAGATTTCACTCGACGATTTCGGGTCGGGGTACAGCAACATCAACGTGCTGCGCAAAATCCCTATGGATACCATCAAACTCGACCGTTCCATTGTCGGCACCATTTCTACCGATCACGCCAGTCTGGTGATCGTCAGAAACGTCATCCGTCTGCTCAAACAGCTGGATTATGAAGTGCTGGCGGAAGGGGTGGAAAACGAGGAGACGGTGGATATTTTACGCGGGCTGGGGTGTGACGAAGTGCAGGGTTACTACTACTCGATGCCACTCAACCCTGATTTGTTCGAACGCTGGTGTGAAGAGCGGGCGGCGGGATAAGCAAAAAAAATGAGCGGCACGCAGGCCGCTCATGTTCAGATTAGTGCCGGGAACCGTCAGGCTCCCGGATGGTTTTTACCTTCTTCGATAAAATCCTCGTCAATCTCTTCAATGTTATCGCGATGATCGCGCCCGGAAAGAATATTCCAGCAGGCGATAAACAGCGCCGCAATCAGCGGGCCGATAACAAATCCGTTAATGCCGTACACTTCCATTCCGCCCAATGTACTGATCAGAATGAGATAGTCAGGCATTTTGGTGTCTTTGCCGACCAGCAGCGGACGAAGAATATTATCCACCAGACCAATGATCACCACGAAGAACACCACAATAAAGATGCCTTTCCACAGCATGCCGGAAGCAAAGAAATAGATGGCCGCCGGTACCCAGATGATCGCTGAACCCACGGCCGGAATGATGGACAGAAACGCCATCAGCGCGCCCCACAGCAGGCTTCCTTCCAGACCAGCGATGTAAAACGCAATCCCCCCCAGCGCACCCTGAACGATAGCCACCACCACCGTACCTTTTACCGTTGCGCGAGCCACGGCGGCGAACTTCATGAACAGATGGTGTTTCACGTAGCTCGACAGCGGCAGGGCAGCCAGCGTCAGGTTCACCAGATAAGCGCCGTCTTTGATCAGGAAGAACAGGATGTACAGCATGATGACGAAACCGAGCGCAAACCCGAAGGTGCTCTTACCGATAACGAAAACACTGCCTGCCAGATACTGGCTCCCCTGCAATGCCACATCAGACAGTTTCTTCTGAATTTCAGTGGTGCTGTCCAGATCGTGATCGGACAGGAAATGGCGCGCCCAGCGAGGCAGATGATGAATCACATCCGCCAGGATCACCGGCAGCTGTGTTTCATTTCCCTGCAACTTGACGTACACCGCGTTGAACTCAATCGCCAGCGAGGAAATAATAATTGCCAGCGGGGTGAAGACGATAAGACAAATGATCAACACCGTGATCAGCGAAACCACGCCGTTGCGATCGCCGACGTAAAGTTTGAGACGGTTTTTTAATGGATTGAAAATCACTGCCAGAATAATCGCCCATAAAACGGAAGAGTAGTAAGGCCGTAAAACATCAAAAAAAGCCAACGTTACGATGACCAGAATCGTAAGAAAAAACCCCTTGGAAATACCTTTAACCACCATTTTAATTCCTTTGAATAATTCTGTTGCTCACGAAGCATAGAGTGCATCTTCGTTTTTGCAAAAATTTGTTCCTGGCTGCGGATAATCTGCGCAACAGCCTCCTGCTGAGGGCGGATTTTTCTGCCGGATGGGGCGTTGCCTGCGATTTATGCCAAATGAGCGGGCCGCAATGTTTTCGAGAAACATACCGCCTCTTCCCGGCCAATATAGGGGCCGTAATTTTCAATTTGTCCGTAGCCATTTTTGAGGTAAAAACGGACAGCCCTGACGTTAACGTGGCGGGTTTCAAGCCAGAGTTCGGTATAACCTCGCTGTGCTGCGGATGTTTCCAGAAAATCGAGTAAAGCCTGACCAATGCCGGGTGAACTTCGGTCAGCAAACATCCTTTTCAGTTCGGCGATATGTTGTGTTAACGGCCTTATCGCTCCACAACCAATCGCTTCACCTTGTTGGTTTCTTGCCAGTACCCACAGCGAGCGCTCCTCTTCGAGTGAATCTGCCGTGAAATGGCTTTTGCCACTGTTACCGGTGATCGCGGCAAGTTCTGATGACAACTTTTCGATTAAATATTGCGATTCGGGCGAGAAAAAATCTGCTTTCTCAACGGTTATCATGGCGTGGCCCTTATTAAACAGGAATCAGAATTGAAGGTACTGAGGATGTTTTATAGGAATACCGGCCAACTTTCAAAAACCCCTTTATTTTCCCGCCGAAAATCTCCCTCCGGCCCCTGAGACGGCACCGAAAGCGTGAAATCACCCGGCAAAGTGCGGGCATGAGAAACTCACGCTGAAATGGTATTCTCCCCGTCAGCCTCTTTCCATAATGAGAACCTGATGGGCCTGAAAGCATTTGATTCCCTGCAAAAGGATGACTGGATTAACCTGCTGATCGCAATCCCCGCCGGGATTGTTGCCGCACTGGTCACTATTGCGTTTCGCGGCGCGATATCTGGCATTAACGGCCTGATGTTTGCCGACGGCAGCGACATTACCAAAGCCTTTAACGAATACCCCCGGCTGGTCTGGCCGCTGATCACGACTGCAGGCGGCATTATTGCCGGTTTCATTTTGCTGTGGGCGCTGCGCCATGAAGAAAAGCACGGCAAAATGCCGGATTACCTCGATGTGATCGACCAGCGTCTGCCGGGCATTCCGGTGGTCAGCACCGTGCTGCGCGGGCTGTCGTCGCTCGCCAGTATCGCCAGCGGCGGGTCGATTGGGCGTGAAGGCGCGATGGTGCAACTCTCTGCGCTGAGCGGCAGTCTGGTCGGGCGCTTCTCGCGTTTTAAAGGCGTCCATCAGTCCGATATCATCGCCATGGCGGCGGCTGGCGGGCTGGCAGCGGTGTACCACGCACCGTTTGCGGGGGCGCTGTTTGTGGCGGAAATTGCCTTTGGCGTGACGGCGGTGCAGCGGCTGATCCCGCTGTTTATCTCGGCCTCGGTCGCGGTGCTTACTGTGCGTTCGCTGACCGATTATGCGCCGCTCTACCTTTACTCCTCGGCGACGTTCAGCCCGTCATTTGGCGCGATCATTACCGTGCTGATCATCGGCGCGGCGACGGGCGTGCTCGGGCCACTGTTTATCTCCTCCATCGACAAAGTGCGCCTGTGGATGAAACCCATTTCGCATCCGGCGCTGCGTCTTGGCCTTGGCGGGCTGGGTGTCGGGCTGGTGGCAATGATTTCCCCGCTGGTGCTGGGCAACGGCTTTGAGGTGATCGATTTAATCCTCAACAACGGCGATTTACAGACGTCGTTGCTGGTCTTGCTGATCCTGAAAATTGTCGCCACGGCGATCACCATCGGCTCCGGCGCGGTGGGCGGGCTGTTTACGCCGTCACTGCTGATCGGCGCGGCGGGCGGCGCGCTGGTGTGTACTTTCCTGCAATGGCTGGGCTTTGATCCCGGTCCGGTCGGGCTGTATGCGGCGATCGGCATGAGTGCGCTGCTGGCGGCCACCAGCCATGCGCCGCTGATGTCGATCATGATGGCGTTTGAAATGACCCTCAACAGCTCGCTGCTGTTCCCGCTGATGCTGGCGACGGCGATTTCCTACGTGGTTGCCTCCCGTCTGAAAGAGGGCGGGACCTACCCGGTGCTGACGCGACACAACGCCCGCTTCCTCGCGAAGAATGAGTTTGAGTACAGCACCGTGGCTTCACTGGTGACGCCCTGCTCGAAAATGTACGTGGACGCCTCACTCTCCGAGGTGGTCAGCGAAGGGCTGAAGCAGCGCACGCGCTACGTTTACGTGGTGGACAGAGAAGAGCGGTTCCTCGGCGTGGTGCCGACCAACGTGCTGGCGAGCGGCATTATTGACGGCAGCCTGCAATCTGACAGCCCGATCGACGGGTTTATCGAACAGGAGTTCACCACGCTGTTCCAGCAGGCCAGCTACGAACAGGCGTGGGCGATGTTCAGCACGTCGCCGCTCGAACGTTTGCCGGTACTGGAAAATGCACAGTCGCGCCGCCTGCTGGGCGTGATCACCAAGGCGGCGCTGTTAAATAAGGCCAGCCACTTCCTGTAACCTTGCCTCAGTTCTCGTCGCTGCGCCTGAAGGCGTACCAGCCCGCCAGCAGGGTACAGACGCCGACAATCACCACCAGCAGGATAAAACCGTGGTGATTGCCGGCGAGCGGAATGCCTCCGACGTTCATGCCAAAAAATCCCGCCACAATATTGATCGGCAGCGCCAGCACGGTGATCACCGTCAGCACGTACAGCGTGCGGTTACTTTGCTCCATCTGGCGCGAGGTAATTTCTTCCTGTAGCAAACGGATGCGCTCGGTCAGTGCGATCAGATCATTGAGCACCACGGAAAATTCTTCGGCAAACTGACGTAAATCCTGCACCACGGCGGGCGCGATCCACGCGGGAGGGCGGTTCAGCAGGCGAAACAGCGCCGTCGGCTCCGGCGCCAGCAACCGCTGAAAACGCATCAGCATTCGCCGCAGCCTGCCCAGACTGGCGCGGTTCTTTTTGACGTGATGACTGAGCAGGCGCTCTTCAATGGTATCCACGTACTGATTGGCGCGGCGGACGATCTGCTCCAGCAACTCCTCCTGTTCTTCCAGCAGATGCACCAGCAGCGCGGTCGGCGAGCCGATGTTCAGGTGATCAAGCCGTTTAAACAGCCGCTCGATCAGCCGCACCGGTTTGTGGCGTGCGGTCACCACCAGTTGCTGATGACAGCTCAGCCACAGGGTGGAGGCTTCATCACTGGTTTCATCGGGGCGAAAAATCACGTCGTTGAGCACTGCCAGTAAGGTGTCATCCACCCGTTCTATGCGCGTACTGCGCGACCCTTCACGGATTTCTTCGAAAAACACATCCCCGACCGCAAAATGCTTTTTCAGCCATTTTTCTGCCATGGCGTGATTGAGATTGACGTGGATCCAGACAAACCCCTGGTCATGGCAGATCTGCTGATAGGCTTCCTGAACCTGTTGGGAAGAGACGCGCTCGGCAGGGCGGTTTGGCCGAAAAACGAAGCCGTAAATCATTCCGGTGACTTCATCATTGAAATTGAGTACGACGGGTTTTTCTGTCTGCATTAAAGGCTTCTGGCGGAGAAAACAGGTTTCTCCATTACGCCAGACATCGGCACAAATACAATATGCCACCCGCTAATTTCACAAATCCGTCACATTCCCGCCGCCTTACCCCCAATTTTCCTTCTCCGGCTTCCTGATGGGCTTTTGGGGTGTTTTTCAGAAATTACCCGTTTAAAAACAAGCAATTATTAAGAAATGGCCGAATACCCCTTAAGGGGTATTTATCGTTATGTGAATTTTTATACGACGACGCGGCGTTGATCGCAATCAAGTAGACGCGCGTGTGGGGTGCATACCCTGAGGCCAACTTGAGCAATGTAGTTGTATTCCCCGCCATTCACATAATGACAAAGCGCCACAGGCCTTTGCACAGGAGATTCCCGGATGAGCAAGTTTCTTGACCGGTTTCGCTATTTCAAACAGCTAGCTGAACCCTTCGCTGACGGCCACGGCCAGACGCTGAATACCAACCGTGACTGGGAAGACGGCTACCGTAGCCGCTGGCAGCACGACAAAGTGGTCCGTTCCACGCACGGTGTGAACTGCACCGGTTCCTGTAGCTGGAAGATTTACGTTAAAAACGGTCTGGTCACCTGGGAAACCCAGCAGACTGACTACCCGCGCACCCGTCCTGATCTGCCAAACCACGAACCGCGTGGCTGCCCGCGTGGCGCCAGCTACTCCTGGTATCTCTACAGTGCTAACCGCCTGAAATACCCGCTGATGCGCAAAAAGCTGATCCAGTTATGGCGCGAAGCCAAACTGCAATACAGCGATCCGGTCGATGCCTGGGGCTCGATCGTCAATCAGCCGGAAAAAGCCAAAGAATATAAAGCCGCACGCGGTCGCGGTGGCTTTGTGCGTTCAAGCTGGCAGGAAGTGAATGAGCTGATTGCGGCGTCCAACGTTTATACCGCCAAAACCTTCGGCCCGGACCGCATTATCGGTTTCTCGCCAATTCCGGCGATGTCGATGGTGTCTTACGCCTCCGGCGCGCGCTATCTGTCGCTGATCGGCGGCGTGTGTCTGAGCTTCTACGACTGGTATTGCGATTTGCCACCGGCTTCTCCGCAAACCTGGGGCGAGCAGACCGACGTCCCTGAATCCGCTGACTGGTACAACTCTTCTTATATTATCGCCTGGGGTTCAAACGTTCCGCAGACCCGCACCCCGGATGCCCACTTCTTCACCGAAGTGCGCTACAAAGGCACCAAAACCGTTGCGATCACGCCGGATTACGCCGAAATCGCCAAGATTTGCGACCAGTGGCTGGCACCGAAACAAGGCACCGACAGCGCACTGGCGCTGGCAATGGGCCATGTGATCCTCAAATCCTTCCATATTGATAACCCAAGCCAGTACTTCACCGACTACGTGCGTCGTTACACCGACATGCCGATGCTGGTGATGCTCGAACCGCGCGAAGACGGCTCCTATGCCGCAGGCCGTATGCTGCGCGCGTCCGATCTGGTGGACAATCTGGGTCAGGAAAATAACCCGCAGTGGAAAACCATCGCCTTTGACGAAAACACCGGCGAACTGGTGTCACCGTTAGGTTCTATCGGTTACCGCTGGGGCGAAAAAGGCCAGTGGAATCTGGAATCCCGCGAAGGGAAAGATCATAAAGAGGTCAGCCTGAAGCTGAGCCTGCTCGACGATCACGATGACGTGGTCAACGTCGGGTATCCGTACTTCGGCGGCGCGGTCAGCGAGCATTTCAACAGCGTGGCGCTGGATGAAATCCTGATGCACAAACTGCCGGTCAAACGCCTGCAACTGGCAGACGGCAGCACCGGTCTGGTGGCGAGCGTTTACGATCTGACGCTGGCGAACTACGGCATTGAGCGCGGCCTGAACGACGAAAACTGCGCGCAAAGCTATGACGAAATCAAAGCCTATACGCCAGCCTGGGCCGAAAAAATAACCGGCGTTTCTCAGCAGAACATTGCGCGTATCGCCCATGAATTTGCCGACAACGCCAACAAAACCCATGGCCGTTCGATGATCATCGTCGGTGCCGGGATGAACCACTGGTATCACCTCGACATGAACTACCGCGGTCTGATCAACATGCTGATCTTCTGTGGTTGCGTCGGCCAGAGCGGTGGCGGCTGGGCACACTACGTCGGGCAGGAAAAACTGCGTCCGCAAACCGGCTGGCAGCCGCTGGCGTTTGGTCTGGACTGGCAGCGTCCGCCGCGCCAGATGAACAGCACCTCGTTCTTCTACAACCATTCCAGCCAGTGGCGTTACGAAACCGTCGCGCCGCAGGAACTGTTGTCTCCGCTGGCGGATAAATCCAAATTCACCGGCAGCATGATCGACTACAACGTGCGCGCCGAGCGTATGGGCTGGCTGCCGTCTGCGCCGCAGCTCAACGTTAACCCGCTGCACATCGCGGAACAGGCGAAAGCGGTCGGCTTATCGCCTGCCGATTTCACCGTCGCAGCCCTGAAAGACGGCAGCGTGCGCTTTGCCGCCGAACAGCCGGACAATCCGCAGAACTTCCCGCGTAACCTGTTCGTCTGGCGCTCCAACCTGCTGGGTTCTTCCGGTAAAGGCCACGAGTACATGCTGAAATATCTGCTGGGCACCGAACACGGTATTCAGGGAGATGATCTCGGTATTCAGGGCGGCGTGATGCCGGAAGAAGTCGAATGGCAGGCGCAGGGCGGCGAAGGCAAACTGGATCTGGTGGTGACGCTTGATTTCCGTATGTCCAGCACCTGTCTGTATTCCGACATCGTGCTGCCAACCGCCACCTGGTACGAAAAAGACGACATGAATACCTCGGACATGCATCCGTTTATTCATCCGCTGTCAGCCGCCGTTGACCCGGCGTGGGATTCAAAAAGCGACTGGGAAATCTACAAAGGTATCGCCAAAGAGTTCTCCCGCGTCTGCGTCGGCCATCTGGGTGTGGAAACCGACATGGTCACGATGCCTATTCAGCACGATTCCGCCGCTGAGCTGGCGCAGCCGTTTGGCGTGGAAGACTGGAAGAAAGGCGAATGCGACCTGATCCCGGGGCGTACCGCGCCGCATCTGATGGCCGTTGAACGCGACTATCCGAACACCTATGAGCGCTTCACCTCGGTCGGTCCGTTGCTGGAAAAACTCGGTAACGGCGGTAAAGGCATCAGCTGGAATACCGACAGCGAAGTCGATTTACTGAAAAAACTGAATTACACCAAACCGGACGGTACCGCCAAAGGCCAGCCGATGATCAACACCGCGATTGATGCGGCGGAAGTCATCCTGACGCTGGCACCGGAAACCAACGGTCAGGTGGCCGTGAAAGCCTGGGCGGCGCTGAGCCAGAACACCGGCCGCGACCATACGCATCTGGCGCTGAATAAAGAAGACGAGAAAATCCGCTTCCGCGATATTCAGGCACAGCCGCGCAAAATCATCTCCAGCCCGACCTGGTCTGGTCTGGAAGATGAACACGTCTCTTACAACGCCTGTTACACCAATGTGCATGAGCTGATCCCGTGGCGCACGCTGTCAGGCCGTCAGCAGATTTATCAGGATCACGCGTGGATGCGCGCCTTCGGTGAAAGCCTGCTGGTGTACCGTCCGCCAATCGACACCCGCGCGGCGCAGCCGTTGCTGAACGCGAAGCCGAACGGCAACCCGGAAATGGCGCTGAACTTCCTGACGCCGCACCAGAAATGGGGCATTCACTCCACCTACAGCGACAACCTGCTGATGCTGACCTTAGGTCGCGGCGGCCCGATTGTCTGGCTGAGTGAAGACGATGCAACAAAACTGGGCATCGAAGACAACGACTGGATCGAAGCCTTCAACGCCAACGGCTCGCTGAGCGCCCGTGCGGTGGTCAGCCAGCGCGTACCGGCGGGGATGACCATGATGTACCACGCACAGGAACGCATCGTGAACATTCCGGGTTCGGAAATCAGCCAGCAGCGCGGCGGTATTCACAACTCCGTCACCCGCGTGTGCCCGAAACCAACCCACATGATCGGCGGCTACGCCCAGCTGGCGTACGGCTTTAACTACTACGGCACCGTCGGTTCTAACCGCGATGAATTCGTGATTGTGCGCAAAATGAACCGCATCGACTGGCTGGATGACGAAGGTAACGACTACGTGCAGGACGCGGTCAAACAGGAGAAAGCCAAATGAAAATTCGTTCACAAGTCGGCATGGTGCTGAATCTCGACAAATGCATTGGCTGCCACACCTGTTCCGTGACCTGTAAAAATGTCTGGACCAGCCGCGAAGGGATGGAATACGCGTGGTTTAACAACGTGGAAACCAAACCGGGTCTGGGTTATCCGCATGACTGGGAAAACCAGGAAAAATGGAAGGGCGGCTGGATCCGCAAAATCAACGGCAAACTGCAGCCGCGCATGGGCAACAAAGCCAACCTGCTGCATAAAATCTTCGCTAACCCGCACATGCCGGAAATCGATGATTACTACGAACCGTTCGATTTTGATTATCAGCATCTGCACACCGCGAAAGACGGTAAACATCAGCCGGTGGCGCGTCCGCGTTCGCTGCTGACCGGCAAACGCATGAAGAAAATTGTCGGCGGCCCGAACTGGGAAGACGATCTGGGCACGGAGTTCAGCAAACGTTCTGCCGATCAGAACTTCGCCAACATGCAGAAAGAGATGTACGGCGAGTTCGAAAATACCTTTATGGCGTACCTGCCGCGTCTGTGCGAACACTGCCTGAACCCGGCGTGTGTGGCGACCTGTCCGAGCGGCGCGATTTATAAACGCGGCGAAGACGGCATCGTGCTGATCGACCAGGACAAATGCCGCGGCTGGCGCATGTGCCTGACCGGCTGCCCGTACAAAAAAATCTACTTCAACTGGAAAAGCGGCAAATCAGAAAAATGTATTTTCTGTTATCCGCGCATCGAAGCGGGCCAGCCAACGGTCTGTTCCGAAACCTGCGTCGGCCGTATCCGTTATCTCGGCGTGGTGTTGTATGACGCCGACCGTATCGCCGAAGCGGCATCGGTTGAGAACGACAAAGACTTGTACGAAAGCCAGATGAGCATCTTCCTCGATCCGAACGATCCTGAAGTGATTGCCCAGGCTGAAAAAGACGGCATTCCGATTTCCGTCATGGACGCCGCGCGTCAGTCGCCGGTCTACAAAATGGCGATTGAATGGAAGCTGGCACTGCCGCTGCACCCGGAATACCGCACACTGCCGATGGTCTGGTACGTGCCGCCGCTGTCTCCGATTCAGTCAGCCGCCGACGCCGGGGCATTGCCGCACAGCGGCGTGCTGCCGGACGTCGAAAGCCTGCGTATTCCGGTGGAATACCTGGCGAACCTGCTGACCGCGGGCGACACCGCGCCGGTATTGCGGGCGCTGAAACGTATGCTGGCGATGCGCCACTTCAAACGCGCTGAAACCGTGGACGGCGTGACGGACACCAGCGCGCTGGAACAGGTCGGATTGTCTGCGGCGCAGGCGGAAGAAATGTATCGCTATCTGGCGATCGCCAACTACGAAGACCGTTTCGTGGTGCCTTCCAGCCACCGTGAACAGGCACGCGAAGCCTTCCCGGAAGCCAAAGGCTGCGGTTTCAGCTTCGGTGACGGTTGCCACGGCAGCGACAGCAAATTCAACCTGTTCAACAGTAAACGTATCGACGCCATCGACATCGGCGCGAAAACGGAAAGGAAGGGCGAATGAACAGTTTACGACTCATAGGATTACTGCTCGATTATCCTTCAGCCGATCTCTGGGAACACCAGATCGAACTGCTGGAAGCGGTGACCGACTCCCCGGAACTGGACCCTCAACAGCGCCTTGATCTGGCGCTGTACATCACATCGTTTTGCAAACAGGACCTGCTGGATGCGCAGTCGGCGTACACCGGGTTGTTCGACCGTGGCCGCGCCACCTCGTTGCTGCTGTTCGAGCATGTGCACGGCGAATCCCGCGATCGGGGTCAGGCGATGGTTGACCTGATGGAGCAATACCGCGCCGCCGGTCTGGAGATCGACAGCCGCGAGCTGCCGGATTATCTGCCGCTGTATCTGGAGTATCTGACCACCCGTGATGAAACGCAGGCGCGAGACGGCCTGCGTGATATCGCACCCATCCTCGCGCTGCTGAGCGCCCGTATGCAGGAACGCGACAGCCACTACGCGCAACTGTTTGATCTGCTGCTGGCGCTGTCCGGCAGTGATATCGCCACCGACACCGTGCGCGCCGGGATCAAACAGGAAGCCCGTGACGACACACCTGCGGCGCTGGATGCGGTATGGGAAGAGGAACAAATCAAGTTCCTCGGTGAGCAAAGCTGTGCGACAGGTGAAGAAGCCGCGCACCAGAAACGCTTTGCCGGCGCGGTCGCGCCACAGTATCTGAACCTTGACGACCTACCTGCGGGGAACCACGCAAATGACTGACTTCCTCAATAACTTCTTCTTTAACATCTACCCGTACCTGTGTGGCACGGTCTTTCTGGTGGGCAGCTGGCTGCGTTACGACTATGGTCAGTACAGCTGGCGTGCCGGTTCCAGCCAGATCCTTGAGAAGAAAATCCTGCGCATTGCCTCGCCGATGTTTCATGTGGGGATTCTTGGCATCATCGCGGGTCACGCCTTCGGGATGCTGACTCCGCACTGGATGTATGAATCCTTCCTGCCGGTGCCGGTGAAACAGCAAATGGCGATGTGGGCAGGCGGCGCCTGTGGCGTGCTGACGCTGATCGGCGGCGGTCTGCTGCTGTGGCGACGCCTGAGCAACGAACGCGTGCGCTCGACCTCCAGCTTCGGTGACATCATGATCATCGCGTTGCTGGTGATCCAGTGCGCGCTGGGGTTGAGCACCATTCCCTTCTCCGCGCAGCATACTGACGGCAGCGAAATGATGAAACTGGTCGGCTGGGCGCAGTCTGTGGTGACCTTCCGTGGCGGCGCGGCGGCGCATCTCGATGGCGTGGCCTTTATCTTCCGCGTGCATCTGGTCCTGGGGATGACATTGTTCCTGCTGTTCCCGTTCTGCCGTTTAGTACACATCTGGAGCGCACCGGTGGAATATCTCACCCGCCGCTATCAGCTGGTACGCAATCGTCGCTGATTGACCTCAGCAGATTGTGAACTGTCTGTTTTGACATAAAAACGAAGGGCGCTATGATGCGCCCTTATCTTTTTTTATTGCTCAAGGACGCATTAATGGCCACTCCAAGACCTCCAATGACCGTAGCCCGCCGTTTACTTCGCAACAGCATGATTTTACTGGTGATCGGCATCGTTGCCACTCTCCACGGCCTGATCGTCGGCAGCCCTGAAACCCCGCCGGGAGAAATGGCGCCGCAATTGCTGCTTGGCATCTGGTTTATTTTTATGGGTGCGGTAATGGGCGGGATCAGCTGGCTGGTGATCCGTAATAAAAAGAAGAAAGGTCAGATCTGATCTGTTGTTTGTTTACGTTCAACTTCAACTTCAACTTCAGCTTTAATTTCAAATCCCAGGGTTGCCACCCAAACCGGCCTTAAGAGGCGCCTGTCGCCGGGCCTCTTAAGAATCTCCGGCTCTTTCACTGCGCGCTGCCGCCCGTGGCGTTGATCCTGTTCCGGTTTAATTTTAATGAGATTATTCTTAGTTGCCAAACTATTACCACTTTGTGTATTCACTGTTCTGTCAGGATCCTGACAGAGATTTATTCTGAAATAATACAAATACCTGACATTAGCTGAAGTATTCCACGGCCATACTGGTTTTTTCATGATTATTGACCTAATCTAAAAATATATTCCCAAATCAAAAATCCCAAAATCAATTGATAAAATAAAACGAGGATTTCATCAAAGTAAGGAATAAAGATGGCGTGGAAAAGAAGAGAGAAAGTGGCAATTATGGAACCCCTTTCTATGGTCAGCGATGTCATGTCGCAGATTTTAAGAGAAGAGGGCGGGGTTATTATTGAGGGCACACTTTCAAGTTTTTTATCACTGCAATCTTTGCTGGAATTAAGAAAGATCGATGTCATTTTTAGCGAAGTGTATGACGCCAATACGTCTATTATTCAGGGGCTGGACTTCCTCAGGAAACTCAAAGCTCAGTTTCCCGCGATAGATATTATCGTTCACACCGAAATAGAAATTCCAGCCCTGCTGATCCAAAGTAATGCTGACGCTATTTATATGAAACAATTAGGCGTCGAGGGCTGCCGTGCCTCTGCAGCTCAAATATTAAATGCCGAAAGTATGGTCAGCGTTCTTTTTTATGAAGACCGAAAACGTCATTACGATTTCGGTATGCTGAACGACTTCGAATGGCAGGTGCTTATTATGTTCAGCCAGCAAATGAGTATTACCACTATCTCGACAGAAATGAAAACGGACTATCGCCGTATCAGCCGGACAAAACACGCTATGATGAAAAAACTGAAAGTCAGTAACAATGTGGCATTCAGTCAGCTGATGGCGCTGGCCGGCAGTAAATTTGGCGACTATCCGCCCGTATCCTTGAACGCACCGGGCCAATAACCTTTCAGATTCAGGTACACAATGAAGACCGCGAAACCTTTTGGCCAACCCCTGTTCATTCTGTTCAGCACTGTTTTGGTGGCCGCACTCACTCTGGTGATGACCCATTTCGCTATCGCCGCGTATGACCGCGACGATCTGGCTTCTTACGCCCGACATATCATGGCGCGCGGGCTGGAAGTGGCTGATGAATCCCACAATATTGTCAGTAATGTCAATTCGTTACGGTTAGAGCCCTGCAGTGACAGATTTCTTGATGAAATTCGCTATCTTTCGTTTACCTCGGTGTTTATCTCGGATATTGGATACACCCAGGACCACCAGCTGAAATGTACGGCGATGCGTGGCCGCTTGCCGGAGCCGGTGACCATGTCTGTGCCTGATGCGGTGACCCTTTACGGGCAGCGCATCTGGACGTCATTCAGCGGCATTGTCGATCCGCGCATTACCGCCGATATGATGGAATCCAGAAACGTGCTGCTGTTCCCCACACCGGCGGCTTTTCGCGACATTTATGTTCCATACAAGGGATTTGGTGCGGTGCTGACCAACCACCAGCACAACCACGTGTTCCGGTTGTTCGGAGAAACGGCAGGATTGGTGGAGGGCGCCACCAAACCGGGGCGTATGGCCTGGTCGCATCGGGCCTTTTTCACCGAATGCAGCAAAAAATATGATATTTGCGTATTGGCAAGAAATACTCAGATTGGCATTTTCTCCCTGCCGGTGACCGCCATTGTCTTTATTATTCTGGCCGGTCTGGTCGCCGGCGGCATGTTTACATTTGCACTTGTGCAATATGTCAGCAATAACCGTTCAATGCAGAATAAACTCAAAATGGCGATCAGCCATGATGATATCTATATCAATTTTCAGCCCTTTATCGAGATGTCGACGGGCAAGGTGATGGGCTACGAAGCATTAGCCCGCTGGAAAGATACCCACGGCGACAATATCCCGCCTGATATTTTTATCAAACTCGCTGAGTCCACTCATCAGATTAAAGCGCTGACCCGTTCTGTCGTCTCCCGCGCGCTGAAAGATATAGGGCCGCATCTGCGCCATAATAAAGCGCTGTTCGTGAGTATTAATATCACCACGGCGGATGTGACAGATCCGGACTTTAAAGTGTTTCTCGAAGAAGAACTCGACAACGCGGGGGTTGAACGGCAGCAAATTGTACTGGAGATCACGGAGCGTTCGACGGCAGATCACCGGGTGCTGAAAGACGCGCTGGTCAGGCTGAGAGAGTACGGCTACCGGATTGCGCTGGATGACTTTGGTACCGGTTATTCCAATCTGGATTATCTGAGCAAATTATCTTTTGATTTTATTAAAATAGACAAGATATTCACCGATGCCATCGGCACAGAATCGGTCAGCTTCAACATGCTAAAAATGATGCTCGAAATGCTCACTCACACCGGCGCAACCATCATCGTGGAAGGGATTGAAGAGCAGCTCCAGGCAGATTTCTTACTGAGCCATTCGCCGACAGTGGTCGGACAGGGTTGGTTATATGGCAGGCCGGTGGAGGTGGAAAAACTCTGACCTGAACCCCACAGACAGGGGCTGGCAGCCCCTGAACCGCCTTTTAACCCGGCACCTGCTGATTTCTCTTTATCCCTTCAATTTATCCCTCCAATCTTCACCCTCTTAAACTTCATCCGCGTGCCGTACACCGGCGCGATGTGGTGAGCACCTGTGTTTAAAATCCCTGGCAGTTCATTCGATAAAATCGTCTGCATTTTCCTGTGCGGGCTAATCAGCGCAAACCACGTCTTTTTGTTCCAGGCATCGGTGGCAGAACCTGATGAGGATCAGCGGGAGCCAAAAGTCATCGCGCATTATTTATGTGCCAAATCAATATTTACGAATTGATGACATAACATTACCCAGGTATTTGTCTGAGTGAATAATTTATATCGAAAATTTAGCGATGGAATGAATAAATAATATTCAAACCTGCCATTTAACCTGCGTTAAATAACCCGTGAGATTACCCCGTGTTTAATTGCAGTGAGAATATTCCTAGTTAAGAATATGTAAGTTTCGCACCTGGTAACAAAACATTGTCAAAAATTGCAGATTATTACTCTAAGTGATTTTTGTATTCACATCAATTTCAGCACAAAAATGATGTTAACGTGATTATAAATGGAATAATTCACTGATTTATCTGTTTTTGATGTGATTGTTTACCAAAATTTGTCACGACATTATGATTATCCACTCTGATTGAACGGCTGAAGGCCAGTTGCGTCAGAAGGAAATTAATCTAATGGAGAGACAAAACGTGAATAAGAAAATTGTAGTGGCTTGTGGTGCATTGGTAGCAGCTTTTTCAATGACGGCGTCAGCTGTTTCTAATAATACCATTTCATTTCAGGGTGAAGTTTCCACGCAAACATGTGCCGTAACTGTAAACAGTGATTCAGCGCCGGTGGTGTTATTACCTACGGTTTCCACTTCTGCTTTGACTGCTCTGGGAAATGTTGCCGGGGCTACGACCTTTGAACTGGCGCTGTCCGGTTGTTCTACTGCTGAAACCGTCACCAACGTCAATGCGGTATTCTCTGGCAATCTGGTGGATACGGCGAACCTTGGAACGCTTTCAAATACCGGTACGGCGACTAACGTTAATCTTCAGTTAGTTGACTCAGCAAACCAGCCTATTGACCTGAGTTCAACCTGGACCAGTACCAATAATGAACTTGCCATCGAGGCAGGGGAAACGTCTTCCAGCGCGACATATAGCGTTCGTTATTATGCCACCGGTGCAGCAGAGGCGGGAACTGTTGCGGGTTCCGTTGAGTATGCAGTGAGCTACCTCTAAGTAAACATCACCGATTATAAGATGGCAGACAGACTGCCATCTTATTTTTATTCCAGTGAGAATGTCTTCTTTAATCACATCGTAATATTAATGATAAGAGTAATATCAATGTCGTGTAGCAAAAAAAGAGTTAATAAAATTTTAAATACAATGCTGGCGGTGTCGTTATTTTTACCTGCATTCGCATTTTCCAGCGTCACTATGATGGGTAGCCGGATAATTTATCCCTCCGATGCGCCGTCCATGAACGTTGAATTCAGCAATAAAGATCTCTTTCCCTACGTTGTTCAGACCTGGCTGGATGACGGTGACAATGAATCAACCCCGGTAACCGGCAAAGCGCCATTTATTGCCTCACCGGCAATATTTAAAATCGCATCAAATAACGGGCAGGTTTTGAGGATTTCATATACTGGCCAGAAAAACTTACCGCAGGATCGCGAATCACTATTCTATTTTAATTTTCTGCAAATTCCGCCGGTGAATGCTGCCGGAGAAGACAGTCAGCAAAAAAACAAAATGCTGGTGATGCTGAAAAACCGTATTAAGGTATTTTATCGCCCGGCAGAGATTGCGCAAAAAATCGGACAGTTAACTGAACATATTAGTGTTACCTCTTCAGTAAAGGCTGCCGGAACCACGTTGCAGATTAAAAACAATTCACCGTTTTATCTGTCAATTGCCAGTGTGAAGATAAAAAATAAAAATCAGATTTATTCACAGACTGCCGATATGCTCGCGCCGTTCTCGCAAGGGAATGTGGAATTCAAAAAAATGCAGATAATGAAAAATGACACTGCTGTCATTGAGTATGTCAACGATCAGGGAGCGATTGTGAGTTATGAATATGGTATCAATCCGTAATAAAGCTTTTGTTCCCTCTGTTTCATTTTTAACATTATGTATTGCATCGACGTATTTATCGGCAGCGATGGCTGAAGAATTCTATTTTGATCCGGGTTTGCTTGAGGGTTCGGGCGTTGCAGTCAATCTGGCTAAATTAAATGAAAAAGAGCCAGTGCTGGATGCCGGCGTTTACCGCGTCGATCTGTATGTTAATAATAAACTGGTCAAAGAGAATGTTGAAATTAACTTCAGAGATAAGGCTGATGGTCAAAATGCACAACCCTGTTTGAATGCAGACCAGATTAAAATTATTCAACTTAAAGCCGATGCGGTTTCGTTGCTGCCTTTTAATGATCAGTGTGTCAGTTTTGCTGCACTTTCTAAAGGCTCTTCATGGGAGTTTGAACAATCAACGCAGCACCTGAAATTACTCATTCCGCAGGCTTCACTGTACCGTCAGCCGCGCGGGTATATTCCCGTTTCGCAATGGGACAGCGGGACATTGGGTTTATTCATTAAACACAACACCAATTATTATGAAACCAAAAACACCGGCGGATACACCACCAGAAACTTCTGGAGCGGACTGAACAACGGTACCAACATCGGCTTATGGCAACTGAGGAACCAATCAAACCTGACATATAACGAAACCAATGGCCGCACCCGGCATAAGCTGAGCAGCATACGCACCTATGCGCAACGGCCACTGGCATCGCTTGATTCAGTCGTTACATTGGGCGACAGCTATACCAACAGCAGCCTCTTTGGCAGCTTGTCTTTCAATGGCGTCAAACTCGCCAGCGATACCCGAATGATGCCGCAGGGCAAACGTGGCTATGCGCCCGAAGTGCGGGGTGTTGCCAGCACCACGGCCCGCGTTGTGGTCAGCCAGCTAGGCAAAACCATTTATGAAACGGTGGTGTCACCGGGACCGTTCGTCATTGATGATTTGAGCAACACCCGTGGGCAGGGTGATTTGCAGGTGCAGATTATTGAGGCGAACGGGCAGACGTCAACTTTCACTGTCCCGTATTCTGCCGTGCCAGACTCTATCCGGCCTGGTATGTGGAATTACGAGTTTGCCCTCGGCAAGGTGCGCAATTATTACAATGTAGATAATGAGTTCGTGGAAGGGGTTATTCAGCGCGGGCTCAGTAATCGTTTTACCGGTAATGCGGGTGTGCGGCTGGCGAAAGACTATGAAGCTTATTTGCTTGGCGGTGTGATGGCGACGCAGTTTGGTGCGATAGGGCTTAACACCACGTATTCACATGCCATCGCTGAAAATAATAAAACCCAGTCGGGTTGGCGGGCTGAAGCCAGTTACAGCAAAACCTTTACCACGGGAACCAGTCTGACCCTGGCGGCTTATCGCTATTCAACAAAAGGTTTTCGTGATTTGCAGGATGTGCTGGGTGTAAGAAGGGCTGCGGAAAGTACGACAAACTATTATTCCGATACTCTGAACCAGAAAAATCAGTTCAGTGCCACGATTGCGCAGGGCTTTGACAGTTTTGGCTCACTGTCACTCAATGCCAGCACATCGGATTACTACAGCAATAATTCACGTATCACTCAGTTACAGCTGGGATACAGCAACAGCTACAAAAGAATCAGTTATAACGTTAACGTGGGCAGGCAAAGAACCAGTTATACCACCCGCAATAATTTTTATAGCGAACCGGAAGACACGACAAATCGCCAGAAGTATACCGAGAATACTATTTCCATCGGTTTCTCAATGCCGCTGGATTGGGGGAGTTCACGTTCTAACGTGGCATTCAACGTGGCGAAAAATAAAAGCTCTGAGTCCGCAACCACCAACGTATCGGGAAGCTTTGGTGAGAAGAGTAATTCATCTTATTCTGTATACAGCGGTGTAGAAAATTACCAGGAAAACGGTAATGAAATGACCTGGGGTGGGTCACTGCAACAAAATACCTCCAAAGGAACGTTCCGGGGATCTTATTCCCAGGGCACCGGTTATAAACAGTATGGATTTGGCACGTCGGGTACGCTGCTTATTCATTCTGGCGGTGTGACCTACGGACCTTATGTCAGTGATACCTTTGCGCTGGTCAAAGCCAAAGGCGCCAAAGGGGCAGAGATTAAAAACGGGCAGGGCGCAAAAATAGACAGCTTCGGTTATGCCATTATGCCTTCGTTATCGCCTTATCAATATAATACCGTCAGCCTTGACCCCAGAGGACTAAATTCCAGTGTGGATATTCAGGGCGGAAGTCAGCAGGTCGTGCCTTATTCCGGTGCCATTGTTCAGGTTAATTTTGAAACCGTCTCGGGTAAACAGGTATTAATTAACACTACGCTCGATGGCGATCAGATGATCCCGATGGGCGCGGACGTTACCGATAAAGACGGGAATAATATAGGCATGGTCGGTCAGGCCGGGCAGATTTACGCACGTATTAATGATCGTTCCGGCGTGCTGTTTGTTTCATGGGGTAAAACGAATGCAGAGCAGTGTCGGATTAATTATCAGTTACCAGAGAGTGATGATAATGAATTTTTACAGCTGACGCTGCATTGTCGAATTTAATATTAGGGTTAAGAAAAATGTCTAGTGTAAAAGGTCTTATAACTTCACTGATGCTTATGCTCCCTGTTGTATCTCATGCAACTTGTTCAAAGGTCACCAGTACTTCAGCATTATCTAGTGAGATTATTGCCGCGGGTTATACAGCAACAAGCTGGGTGGGCACGAGCCGCGGCACGGGTGGTAATATTGGTTTACCATCGGTTATCTCTATGAGTTCAGGCGACAGTTTTATGCCTGCCGGAACATTACTGGCCAGCTCGACGGCCAATTTTCTTACAGCAGCGGCAAGCACTGCGTTCACGGCAAATCAAATTCTTTATAAATGTGCCTTAGCCGATGCAGGTTCACTTTATGAATTTTATGCCACGCAATCCTATTCTGCACTCGCCGGTCTGAATGAAACGAGTGATATCGAAGGCGCATACCATACCTATTACAATGGTCTGGCAATAAGATTGACCAATTTAAAAACAGGTAATTATTTCAACGGTTACTGGCAGAAGCGGGAAATAACAGAAGACGAATATATCACTGACAGTACGTCAATCTATATACCTGCGAGTGCATTCAGCGATGTTTTTGTAGAAGTATTCAAAACGGCTTCCACCGTCTATACAAACAGTGCGGCTGCAGCATCTCGAAGTTATTACACTTGGGCCAACAATATGGCGTCCGGTTTTATTACTTTTGTAGGGCCTGGAATGAACGCATTAGTTGAGGGTAACTTAGAAGGTAATAACTATGCCGGATGGTCACCAAACTGGCCGGGTCAAATTGCGCTTTATAATGATGTCACCATTGTTAAAGGTGCGATGTGTTTGGTCAAGGATTATCCGACGGTCGTTCTGCTACCCACAATATCCACTGTTTTACTTAATAGCGGAGAATCAAGTCAAAACACTTTTGACATAAGTCTGAGTTGTGAAGATGGGGCTGTTTCCAGTGTGAGCCAGTCATCGACCTCATCCTCAAATGTTGCGATGGGTTTCTTAGTCAATCAGTCAACAGCGGTCACCGCCGCGACAACTCTGGGTCTGACCACAACCAGCGGGCTAACTCATTTACTGGACACTCATTACGGCAGTTCAGGTGTCGCTTCAGGGGTGGGAATTCGTATCTATGATGAAAGTGGTAATGCATTAAACCTGCTTTCGAGTAAAACGGCGACGACCGGAAATGCGGGCGGCTGGTACGCCTATAAAGATCTGACCACCAGTCAGGGCGATTCAACGGACGGTGTCACAACCTACACCGGAAATTTTACGGCGTCTCTGGAGGCAATCAGTGGCGAAACAGTTACGGCGGGGAGCGTCAATGCGCAGTTACAAGTGGTGGTCAGTTTTCAATAAAGTCACCGTTGCGGCGAGCATTATGCTCTGTTGCACGGCGTTTCACGCCAGCGCGGTGGTTAATGCGGAAAAGACCCGTGTGGTGTTCAACTCGGGAAGCATCGCCGAATCACTGTCATTAGTGAATTCCGAGAAAGAACCGGTGGTAGTGCAGGTGTGGACTGACAACGGTGACCCGACCGTCAGCCCGGATCAGGTACACACGCCGGTTGTGATTAACCCGCCGGTATTCAAAATGAAACCGGGGGAGATCCGCAATATTCGCCTGCTGCTGGTGTCAGCAGGAAGTCTGCCGCAGGACCGTGAAAGTATTTACTGGCTGAATATCTATCAGATCCCGCCAAATACCGAAACACAGCATATAGGTGAGAAAAAGATCGTACTGCCATTAAAAATCCGCATGAAAGTGTTTGTCAGGCCGGAAAAAATCGGTGAATTGCAGGAAAATGATGCGCAAAAATTGCAGTTCAGCATCGACCGTGAGTCGGGCAATAAAACACTGTTGATACAAAATCCGACGCCGTGGCACCTGACGCTTTCTTCCCTTCGCTCGGGAAAGACGGCGTTACCCGGTGTGATGGTGGCGCCGTTCACTTCAGAGCGGGTGGAAATTACGGCAGATAAAACCCTGGCGGATAAAGTGGAGTATGACGTTATCAATGATAATGGCACGCGATGGCAGGGCAGCCAGAAATTAAAATAATCACCCACGCCTTTTTTATTCCAATGAGAAAAATGGCCTTATCATTTTATTAAAAATGATTAACCGGTTGATTGCGTCGCCCCTCTCTTGTGACTAATTTTTGATGGCACGGACAATGGAATACTGTCCGCCCTCTGAATCAGTCACAGGAGAGGCATTTTGAACTCAATCATTAAAGCCCGCGTCGCGATGTGTATTATCGTGATGACAATGGCCGGGTGTTCCACACATCAATACGATCCCACGTTAGATAATCAAATCACCGATTTTCAGCTAAAAGCTGACCGGCAGTTTGTTGCCTGGACCGCACAGGCAATGGCGGATAATCCACCGCCTGTTATCCCGGTGGTGGCCTGTCAGGCCGCGCCCGTGGCGGCAGGGCAGGCACTTTCGCTGATATCCGCCCCTTCAGAACCTGACAGTCAGTTTTTTAATTCCGCGGAAACGGATTTAACACTGATTGAATCACGCACTAAAACCTTAAATAACAACCCTGCGATTGATCAGCAGATGTTTGGTCTGCGAAATATCTTCTATCAGGTCCGTTATAAAAGGCAGCATTGTTCGCAACAAGACTCTCCGGCATATATCAATATCCAGCGTAAACAGGTCAACGTGATTTTACAGTCAATGCTGACGTATCAGCTGGTATTAAAAAATGGCACAGGCACAGCGAATAAATAATAAAGGTGATAAAGATGAGTGATATTTTTGATGTAAAAGACAGTGCCATTGCGGCGGCAAAAGCTTCACTGGGGGCAAACTGGAATACGGTGGCAAACAGTGCCGTTCCGCAGATTGAAGCCCTGTTACAGGTGACATGGGAGATTGAAAAAGGCAAAAGCGATTTCCGCTCGGGGGAATATGAGTCTTTGCTGGCGACTCAAAAATCCACCTTTGTGGCGGTGCTGACCACCTATGAAGCGATCACGACGGAGATCGCCTGGCAGGCGCTTAACGCGGCGTTTACCGTGATTCTGAGCGGCGTGCGCAAACTTCTGTGAAAACGGTCTTCAGGCGGGCAAGTCTAAAATTATCTTTATCGATAACTATTTTCATTTAGACTGACGGACTTGCCCGCTGCGGGCCGATTCTATGAGGATGCCTGATGCTCCGCCGTTTCTTCTCTTATTACGTTCCTTATAAAAAGCTGTTCTTCCTCGATTTCGGATGCGCCATTCTGGCCGGGCTGCTGGAGCTGGGCTTCCCGATGGCGATCAAAACCTTTATCGACAAACTTTTGCCTGCTCATGACTGGGTGCTGATCATCGGTGCAACCGTCGGCTTGCTGCTGATTTATGTGATTAACACCTTGCTGATGGCGATCGTGAACTACTGGGGTCACGCGCTGGGCGTCGGGATTGAAACTGACATGCGTCGTCAGGCGTTCAGCCATTTACAGAAACTCTCTTTCCGTTATTACGACAATACCAAAACCGGGCACATCATCACTCACGTGACCAAAGATCTGGAAGAGGTGGGGGAGATCGCCCACCACGGTCCGGAAGATGTGTTTATCGCGGTGATGACCTTTATTGGCGCGTTCATTCTGATGGCGACCGTGCATGTGCAGCTGGCGCTGATGACCATCATTATTGTTCCGGCCATGACCTGGATGGTCAGCCGTTACGGCGCGCAGATGACAGACACCTGGCGGCGGCTGTTCGGCATGGTGGGTAATTTCAACGCACGTATAGAAGAAAGCATTGGTGGCATCCGGGTGGTGAAAGCGTTTGCTAATGAAGAGCACGAACAAAAGCTGTTCGCGTCGGATAACAACAACTACCGCATCACCAAGCTGAAAGCCTACAAAATCATGACTGCCAGCCTGACGCTGAGTTATCTCAGTACCCGCCTGGTGCAGATCATCGTGATGATCGCCGGCACCTGGTATGTGATTAACGATCAGCTGACCTACGGCGGATTTGTCGGCTTCCTGTTGCTGGTGGAAGTATTCTTCCGTCCGGTGGCGAAAATCAGTTCGGTACTGGAAAGCTATCCGAAAGGCATTGCCGGTTTTAAACGCTTTACGCAACTTATCGATACCGCCCCGGATATCGTGGATCGCCCCGGCGCGCAGAACGTCAGCCATCTGCGTGGCGACATTCATTATGACAACGTGACCTTTGGCTACACGCCCGCCGGAAAAATCCTCAACGGCATCACGCTTTCTATTAATGCCGGTGAGACGCTGGCGTTTGTCGGGCCGTCCGGCGCGGGGAAAACCACGCTGTGCTCGCTGTTGCCCCGCTTTTATGAGCTGGACAGCGGCAGCATCACCATCGATGGCATCGATATCCGCGACATGACGCAAACCTCGCTGCGCCATAACATCGGCATTGTGCAGCAGGACGTTTTCCTGTTTGGCGGCACAATCCGCGAGAACATTGCGTACGGCAAGCTCGATGCCAGCGAAGAGGAAATCCGCCTGGCCGCCAGCCGGGCGCGTTTAGATGAAGTCATCGGGGCGTTACCGCTGGGAATGGACACGGTGATCGGGGAGCGCGGCGTCAAACTCTCCGGCGGCCAGAAGCAGCGGCTGTCGATTGCGCGCATTTTCCTGAAGAATCCGCCGATCCTGATCCTTGATGAAGCAACGTCAGCACTGGATACCGCCACCGAACAGGCCATCCAGCAATCACTGGCTGAACTCTCTCAGGGGCGTACCACGCTGGTTATCGCTCACCGTCTGGCGACCATCCAGAATGCAGACCGTATTGTGGTGGTAGATAAAGAAGGGATCGTCGAGCAGGGCACGCATGAATCTCTGCTCTCACTTCAGGGGCGCTACGCCCAACTTCACGCCGCACAGTTCCGTTGATTCCTGACGCCCTCCTCTCACGGGGAGGGCTGAAGTGGAGGATTCACCGCCACTTCACCAAAAATTTCTCCCCGAAAAACGCCCAAACCTCCATGCAACTCTCTGTGTTCCCCTATCGCTATTTTAAACAAAAGCCCGTTTTGAATATAAAATAACCCAGACGGTCATTTAGAAATAGGCAAGTTCGTTCAATTTAATCACCCGCGTAATTATATTTATCTTAAATTTGGTTTTAATTTAATCAGCGCCTTTATTAAAAATCCTAAAGGCCAAAAAATTGAGTAGTACAAAATTCTTATGGCTGCATTTTCTATTTTTTAGATAATGAAATTTCAATGAAAATAATTATCCTGCTATGCACTATTAAAAGGCAACAGGCACGATTTTTCAGATAATTCCTTAACGATTGTTAACAGAAAAAAACGTTTGAGAATGGTGATCTGGCTTGCAACTACTTTACAAACTCAGACCCTTTTTGCACCAAATTGATGCGATGCACTGTGCTGGTGCAAAACGTTATGCGAAAACCGCATATAATCAGTGGGTTAGCGGCTTATGATGGAAACATAATGTTACATCTCTTTACGTAAAAAAGACTCATATCGCCGAACTTTTCCATTTTAACTTTTTGTGCGCAGTGTTAAGGTTCAAGTCGTTTTACAGACAGACGCATCTAAAAACATGTACAAATACTCACAGCCTGATATTCCAGTCATATAAAAGAAAGCGGGCATGAGACATCCTTTATAAAAAAATCAAGGAAATTTAAATAATGATGAAGCGCAGTGTGCTGGCCTTAGCGGTCTCTTTAATTGCAGTGGGTTCAACCGCAAATGCAGCCGAGATTTATAATAAAGACGGTAATAAACTGGACCTCTACGGTCGCGTGACTGCCAAGCATTATTTCTCCGACGATAAGAGTTCTGACGGCGATTACACTTATGCGCGTCTGGGCTTCAAGGGTGAGACTCAAATTAACGATACACTGACCGGTTATGGCCAGTGGGAATATAACATTCAGGCTAACCACGCTGAATCTCAGGGCGACCTGGGCAACAAAACCCGTCTGGGCTTTGCGGGTCTGAAAGTGAAAGACTTCGGTTCCATCGACTACGGCCGTAACTACGGTGTGGTATATGACGCACTGGGCTTCACCGATATGCTGCCAGAGTTTGGTGGTGATACCGCTAACTCCGATAACTTCATGGTTGGCCGTTCTAACAGCCTCGCCACTTACCGTAACCAGGACTTCTTCGGTCTGGTCACCGGTCTGAACCTGGCCTTGCAGTACCAGGCTAAGAACGAAAACGACGGTCGCGCGTCCAACAAAGCGAACGGCGACGGTTACGGCGCATCCATCGATTATGAAGATATCGCAGGTTCAGGTATCGGCGCGGTTATCGCAGGTTCTTCCTCTGACCGTACCAATGCACAAGCTAACTCTGCCATCGGTGGCGGTGATAAAGCCTCTGCATGGGCAACAGCTCTGAAATACGATGCTAACCAGATTTATCTCTCTGCAATGTATAACGAAACCCGCAACCTGGCGTCTATCCCAGGCGGCTTCGCTAACAAAACTCAGGGTTATGAGTTAGTTGCACAGTACCAGTTTGAAAATGGTCTGCGTCCGTCAATCGGTTACGTGCAGTCCAAAGCGAAAGATGTTGAAGGCGTGGGCGATGCTGACCTGGTTAAATACTTCGAAATCGGCGCAACCTACTACTTCAACAAAAACATGTACACCTATGTTGACTACATGATCAACCAGATCGATGACAACAACAAACTGAGCGTAAGCTCTGATGACATCGTTGCTGTAGCACTGACTTACCGCTTCTAAGTTAGTGGACAAAATTATTACCCCATTCTGTGTCTGAAAAAGGTAATCGCAAAGGCAGAGTTCATTGGCTCTGCCTTTTTTTATGCCTGCAATTCCCCGTTTTGTCTGTCAGCCTCTCCGGCTAAGCCACTTTTAATAACCACTTTAAATTCAATAAACTAAACCTATAGCCTCAGGTTATACCCCCTCGCCAAACAAGTATTCGTCACCCGTGTCTGCGCATGGAATAGTCTGTGCACGCACCACCAAAACACATTCTAAAAAATCTCAACGGAGAAACTGACATGCAGCAAATACCGATGCCGTACCTGTTATTCCTCGGCGATGTGATGGACCCGCTGGCCGCTAAAACAGCGCGCGGCATTCACGTTTGGCGCCCTGAATCTTGCGTCGGACAAATTCGTCTGGCGACGGACTCGGTGTCCCTCGGATTACCGGAAATGGATATCGCGTCCGCGAAAGCGCAGGGCGCGAAAACCATGGTGCTGGGCACGGCCAACTCCGGCGGAAAACTGCCTAAACACTGGATCGATTCCATCAAAACGGCGATCCGCGCCGGGATGAACGTCGCGAACGGTTTGCATCAGGGCCTCAATGATATTCCTGAACTGGTCGAACTGGCGGCAGAACACCATGTTGAGCTGTTCGACGTGCGCCATATGCGCCCTGAGCTGGACACCGGCACCGGCATTCCACGCAGTGGTAAACGTATTCTGACCGTGGGGACAGACTGCTCGGTCGGCAAAATGTACACCTCACTGGCGCTGGAATCGGCCATGCGCGAGCTGGATCTGAACGCTGATTTTCGTGCCACCGGCCAGACCGGGATTCTGGTGGCCGGTGCAGGCATTGCGATTGATGCAGTGATTGCCGATTTCATCTCCGGCGCGGTGGAGCTGTTAGCCCCCGCCAACGACGACAATCACTGGGACATCATCGAAGGTCAGGGCTCGCTGTATCACCCGTCTTTTGCCGGTGTCAGCATGGGCCTGATCCACGGTGCGCAGGCCCATTTATTAGTGATGTGTCATGAACTGGGCCGCCCGCACATGCGCCATCTGCCGCACCAGTTTATGCCGACGCTGCGTCAGTGCCTCGACACCAACCTCGCCGCAGCCCGCCTCACCAGCCCGGACGTCAGGATCGCCGGTTTCTCCCTGAATACATCCGGTGTGAGTGAAGAAGAAGCTATCGCGGCGCTGGCTGACATCAGCGAAGAATTTGGCGTACCGGCCACCGATCCGGTGCGTTTTGGCATCAAAAATATCGCGCAATGGATCAGGGACAACGGCTGATGACTGAGATGAGTTTTGGTGCCGTGGAGTTACCGCTGGCAAAACCTTTTGTGATTTCCCGCGGCACCCGCACCGCCGTTACCGTGGTGCGGGTCACGCTGACCGACGGCGAATTCAGCGCCACCGGTGAATGCACGCCGACGGCGCATTATCAGGAATCAGCCGACAGCGTGGGTGAACAACTTGCCTTTATCCGCCCGCAGGTTGAGCAGGGTCTGAGCCGCGACGCACTGCAACAGGCGTTACCGGCCGGTTCCGCGCGCAATGCCCTTGATTGTGCAATGTGGCGTCTCGATGCGGCAAAACAGGGCAAGAGCGTCTGGCAACTGCTTGATATGGCGGCACCGGTGTCGGTGATCACCGCAGAAACGCTGAGTCTGGATACGCGGGAAAACATGGCTGCCGCGGCCGCCGTGGCGGTCGCCGGTGGTGCGAAATTGCTGAAAATCAAACTCGACCGTGACGAGATCGTCGAAAAAGTGGCGGCCATCCGTGCGGCGGCACCGCAGGCGACGCTGGTGGTGGATGCCAACGAATCCTGGCTGGGTCTGGATCTCGAAAGCCTGTTTCTGGCACTGCACGAATTTGGCGTTGCGATGATCGAACAACCGCTGCCTGCCGGTAATGATCAGGATCTGGTGCGTTGTTTGCATCCTGTACCTGTCTGCGCCGACGAGAGCTGCCATGTCAGCGCGGATATTGCCGGGCTGGCGGATCGTTACGAGATGATCAACATCAAGCTCGACAAATGCGGTGGCCTGACGGAAGCGCTGGCGATGACCGCGCAGGCGCGGCACCTCGGCCTGCGCATCATGGTCGGTTGTATGCTCGGTTCCTCGTTAGCGATGGAAGCCGCGCTGCCGGTGGCGGTGCAGGCTGAGCGTGTCGATCTCGATGGCCCGATCTGGCTGGCGCAGGACGCCGAACCGGCATTGCGCTATGAAAACGGCGAAGTCTGGCTTTAACTGTTCAACTTATAAAGGAGGCGTTTATTGATGACAGTGCCCATTTTGCAGATTAACGATTTGTCGGTGACGTTTTCCGGCCGGCAAGGCAAAACGCAGGCGCTGAAAGGCGTTTCCTTCTCTATTAATAAAGGTGAAGTGGTGGCGGTGGTCGGCGAAAGCGGCTCCGGTAAATCCGTCACGTCCCTGAGCGTGATGGGATTACTGCCGGATTCGGCGCACATCGACGCAGGCAGCATCGATTTTATTGGCCGTAATGGCACGCGCCATGCGCTGACCGCATTGTCTGCAGAAGCGCGCCGAAAACTGCGCGGTCAGGAAATGTCGATGATCTTCCAGGAGCCGATGACCTCGCTCAATCCGGTGCTGCGCGTCGGCGATCAGCTGACAGAGGGCTTGCTCGATCACGGCATGGCGACCAAAGCCAATGCGCTGATCAAAGCCCGCGAACTGCTGAAACAGGTACGCATTCCGGACGTCGAACGCATTCTCAAATGTTATCCCCATGAACTCTCGGGCGGTATGCGCCAGCGGGTGATGATTGCCCAGGCACTGGCCTGCGACCCGGCATTGCTGATTGCGGATGAACCCACTACCGCGCTCGACGTCACGGTGCAGGCGCGCATTCTGCAAATTCTGCGTGATCTGCAACAGGGCACGGATATGTCGGTTCTGTTCATTACGCACGATATGGGCGTGGTGGCGGAAATCGCCGATCGCGTGGTGGTGATGTATCAGGGCAAGGTGGTGGAGCAGGGCAGCGTGACCGAGATTTTCGCCAACGCGCAGCATCCTTATACCCGCGCATTGCTCGCCGCCGTGCCAAAACTGGGCGATATGCAGGGGCTGAAATGGCCGCGCCGTTTCCCGTTGCTGAGTACGCAGGCAGGTGCCGTCATGACGGCTAAAAATGCGGCAGAAAAGCAATCGGTTGCAGGTGATGAGCCTCACACTTTACTGGCTGATGACGACCAGAAGACCGCCAATTACGATGCACCGCCTCTCCTCGACGTGCGCGGACTGCGTGTCTGCTACCCGATCCGCTCCGGTGTGCTCTCGCGCATTACCAAAGAAGTTCACGCCGTTGAACAGATCGATTTCTCCATCTGGCCGGGGGAAACGCTGGCGCTGGTGGGTGAGAGCGGTTGCGGTAAATCCACCACCGGACGCGCAATTTTGCGGCTGGTCGGCAGCGAATCCGAAAGCATTCATCTTCAGGGCAAAGAAATCACCCTGATGCGCGACACGCCGTTTCAGGCGGTGCGCCGTCAGATTCAGATGGTGTTTCAGGATCCGTACGCCTCGCTTAATCCGCGTCTGACCGTCGGATTTTCCATTGCTGAACCCTTGTTGCTGCACGGCCTGAAAAAATCGCTGGCCGAAGCCACCCCGACGGTAAACCAGTTGCTGAAAAGCGTCGGGCTGGATCCCTCGTTTGCCCGGCGTTACCCCCACGAATTCTCCGGAGGGCAGCGTCAGCGCATTGCTATCGCCCGCGCGATGGCGCTGCAACCGCAGGTGATCATCGCGGATGAAGCGGTGTCCGCGCTGGATGTATCGATTCAGGCGCAGGTGGTCAATCTGATGATGGATCTGCAGCGCGATACCGGCGTGGCCTGGCTGTTTATTTCACACGATATGGCGGTGGTGGAACGCATCGCCAACCGTGTGGCGGTGATGTACAGCGGCCAGATTGTTGAGATTGGGCCACGGGATTCTGTGTTTAGTAATCCTCAACATGCATATACCCGACGCCTGCTCAGTTCCGTGCCGGTGGCGGATCCGACGCAGCGCGCGTTGCGTCAGTTTGACGACGTGGAAGTGAAATCGCCGGTGCATCCTGCCGGTGTACAGATAGAAAAACTCAGGTACAGCCAGGTTTCCCCGCATCACTGGGTGGCGGAACCGCAGGCATAACGATCTTTCTTTTCTTTTTTGCAACACACAGGAGAAGTACATGCATTCGACATTTCTTGGTAACACCCGGGTTTTCCGTAAAACGCTGATGGCTGCCGGTCTGGTGCTGTGTTTCGGCGCTACGGCTGAGGCGAAAGACCTGCGCATTTCCATGTATGCCGACGTGACCGGTTTTGATCCGCACGACACCACGGATACGCTGAGCTATTCCATTCAGAGCGGTATTTTTGAACGCTTATTCCAGTTCGACAGCAAAATGGCCGTCGTGCCGGTGCTGGCGACGGATTACACCAGCAACAGCGATGCCACCGAGTTTACGATCAACCTGCGTCACGACGTGACCTTCCAGGACGGTACGCCGTTCAACGCAGAGGCGGTGAAAATCAACCTCGACCGCCTGGCGGATCCGGCCAATCATCTCAAACGTAACTCGCTGTTCAGCATGATTAAATCCGTAGATGTGGTGACGCCTTATCAGGTCAGGATCACCCTGAATAAACCCTTTGGCGCGATGATCAACACCCTGGCGCATCCGTCTGCGGTGATGCACAGCCCGGCGTCGCTGAAACAGTATCCGAACGAGCAGGATCTGAGTGTGCATCCGGTCGGCACCGGTCCGTTTAAGTTTGTGGAATGGCAGCAGGGCAAAGACGTCAAGCTGGTGAAATACGACAACTACTGGCAGAAGGGCTGGCCGAAAGTCGATTCCGTGACGCTGTACCCGACGCCGGAAGATTCCACGCAGGTGGCGAAACTGAAATCCGGCGGTGTGGAAGCCGTTTATCCGCTGCCGTCCGATCTGGTGGACACCGTGAAGAGCGATCCTAAGCTGGATATTTCGCAAAATCCGGGCATCTACCTGTATTACATCGCGTTTAATACGCAGAAAAAAGAGTTCTCCGACGTGCGTGTCCGTCAGGCGATCAACTATGCCGTTGACCGTAACCTGTGGCTGAAAGTCGGGTTCGCCGGAATGGGGTCGCCTTCAACGTCGCCGTTGCCGAAAAACGTTCAGTTCTACCAGAAGCAAAACACGCCGGATTACAGCTACAACATCGCCAAAGCCAAAGCGCTGATGAAAGAGGCCGGTTATGAGAAGGGCTTCGATGTGGAAATGTGGAGCTCGAACAAAACTGACCGTATCCGCAGTGCGCAGTTCCTGAAACAGCAGCTGTCGCTGATTGGCGTGCGGGTGAAACTGGTGCCGATGGATTCCGGTTCACTCAACCAGCGTCTGTGGAGCACCCCGAAACCGGCGGATGCCAAAGTGGAAATGTATTACGGCGCCTGGTCGGCGTCGACCGGTGATGCAGACTGGGCGCTGCGCCCGCTGTTTGCCACCGAATCCTGGATCCCGTCGGCGTATAACGTCTCTTATTACAGCAACAAGCAGGTGGATGCGGCGATCACCGCCGGCCTGCAAACCGCCGACATCGCCAAACGTCAGGCCGCTTACGCGGATGCGCAGAAATTGCTGTGGGCTGATGCCCCGGTGGCCTTCCTTGGCGTGCCGGACAATCTGGTCGGAAAGAGCAAAGATCTGACCGGCGTCTACATGCTTGCTGACGGTTCGCTGATCTTTAATCAGGCACAGTTTAAGTAATTTTTTTAATTAACTCTCTCCCCTGCAAAGGGGAGGAGTAAGCACTTCTCCCATTCAGATTCAGGGAAACGTATTTATGCTGACCTATTTTATCCGCCGGATACTGGAAATGATCCCCGTTTTACTGGTGGTGTCGTTACTGGTGTTTGGCTTTATCAAGCTGCTGCCGGGTGACCCTGCGCGTATTTACGCCGGACAGGATGCGCCGATCGAGGCGGTTGAGTCAGCGCGACAACTGCTTGGCCTCAACGATCCTTTGCCCGCGCAGTACTGGCACTGGCTCGATGGCATGGTGCACGGCGATCTGGGCACGACTTACCGCACGCGCCAGCCGGTGTTAAACGTGATTCAAAGTGGGTTTATGCCAACGCTGCTGCTGGCGCTGGCGGGCTTCGCATGGTCTGTCGTGCTGGGGCTGGTGATTGGCGTGGTGTCCGCACTCAAGCGCGGAAAATGGCAGGACTGGACGCTGATGAGTATGGCCGTCGGCGGGATTTCCATGCCGCCGTTCTGGCTCGGGTTGCTGCTTATCCAGTTTGTCGCCATGCCGTTCGGGCTCTTCGCGGTCAGCGGATTTAACCAGCCGACCGACATCATATTACCAGCGATCACCCTCGGTTCTTCGGTGGCGGCGGTGATGGCGCGCTTTACCCGTTCGGCGTTTCTCGACGTGGCGCAGGAAGACTATGTGCGCACCGCCAGGGCAAAAGGCCTGCGTGCGCGGCTGGTGACCTGGAAACACATCATGCGCAACGCGCTGATCCCGATCATCACCATGCTCGGTTTGCAGTTCGGTTTTTTGCTCGGCGGCTCGATCATTGTCGAAAGCGTGTTCAGCTGGCCGGGATTAGGCTGGCTGCTGATCGAATCCATCAAAACGCAGGATCAGCCGGTGATTCAGGCGCTGGTGATGCTGTTCGTGTTTGAATTTATTCTGATAAATCTGCTGGTTGACCTGCTGTATGCCGTAGTCAACCCCGCTATCCGTCTGCGTTAGGAGCTGCACATGACCGAACTCGTCTCTGTGCTGGAAGAAACCACACCGGCTGCGGTTATCGCGCATAACGACGATATCCGTTCACCGTGGTACGACTTTTTTCACACGTTTTTACGCCACCCGATGGCGCTGGTTTCCGGCGGATTTATCCTGCTGCTGGTGTTGGTGGCCGTGTTCGCGCCGTGGCTGGCGCCTTATGACCCGATGACGCCGGACTGGATGGCGCTCGGCGTCGGGCCGACGGCGGAACACTGGTTCGGCACCGATGATCTGGGCCGCGATGTGCTCAGCCGCATCATTTTTGGCGCGCGGATCTCACTTTACGTCGGTATTTTCTCGGTCACGCTTGGCATGATCGCCGGGGTATTGCTGGGGTTGCTGGCGGGCTATTATGGCAAATGGCTCGATATGCTGATCATGCGCGGCTCGGACGTACTGTTCGCCTTTCCGGGTATGTTGCTGGCGATTGCGGTGGTGGCGATCCTCGGCCCCGGTCTGAATAACGTGATTATTGCAGTCGCGGTGTTCAGCGTGCCGGTATTTGCCCGCATCGTGCGCGCCGCCACATTATCGATCAAACAAAGTGCTTACGTCGAAGCGGTTCGCTGCGTCGGCGCGCCGGACAGGGTGGTCATTTTGCGCCACATTCTGCCGGGCACGCTGTCGAACGTGATTGTCTATTTCACCATGCGCATCGGAACCAGTATTCTGACGGCGGCCAGCCTGAGCTTTATCGGGCTTGGCCCGGAGCCGGATGTCCCTGAGTGGGGCAATATTCTGGCAATGAGCCGCAATATGATGATGGCGGGAAAATGGAACGTCAGCGTTTTCCCCGGGCTTGCGATATTTCTCACAGTCCTGGCATTTAATCTGCTCGGCGACGCGCTGCGCGATACGCTGGATCCTAAACTGAAGAAATAGTAAAACTGACTTAACCCGCTGAATTGGAAGAGTGATGCATCCGCAAGCCCCTGAACATGATGAATTCACGCAACAGGCGCTGGCCGCGTTGCTGCACCGCTGGCGCACCACGCGCCAGATCTTTCGCCCGCGATATGCATGCGGCGCCACCAACGCGATCACTGACGTTGACGGCGTGACCGTCGGTCACAGCACGCTGGCGGCGGGAAACGTGCAGACCGGCGTCACCGCGATTGTGCCGCCGGGGGACACGCTTTATCAGCATCCGCTGCCCTGTGGCGTGGCGGTGCTCAACGGATTTGCCAAACCGATGGGGCTGATTCAGCTGATGGAACTGGGCGAACTGCAAACCCCGATCCTACTCAGTAACACTTTCGCCACCGGTGCGATATTCAACGCGATGATCGCCCGCAGCTGCCAGCAATTTCCACAGATTGGCCGCCCGGATGCGACCATCAATCCGGTGATCCTCGAGTGCAATGACTTCTACCTTAACGACATTCAGGCCATGGCGGTGTGTGAAGATGACGCGTTAACGGCCATCGACAGCGCAGCAACGTCTTTCGCCCGTGGCAGCGTCGGTGCCGGACGCGGCATGAGCAGTTTCGGCCTGAAAGGTGGGATTGGCACCGCTTCCCGCTGGTGTGAAGAACTGAATGCCACGCTGGGCGTTCTGGTGCTGGCGAACTTTGGCAAACTCTCAGAACTGACGCTCGACGGTGTACGGGCGGGCGAGGCGATCGCGCAGGTTTTACCGCAACTTGCCCCGCAGGTTGACGCCGGTTCGGTGATCATCATCATGGCCTGCGACCGTTATCTCGACAGCCGCCAGCTCTCGCGCATCGCCAAACGCGCCGGTGCCGGGTTAGGTCGCCTTGGCAGTTACTGGGGGCACGGCTCGGGGGATATCGCGCTGGCTTTTTCAACTCAGCGTGACAGTGTCACGTTATCCGACGGTGCGCTGGAACCGCTGCTGGCGATGGCGGCGGACGCCACCGAGCACGCGATCATTGATGCCTTACTGAGCGCAGAAACGGTCTGTGGATTCGACGGACACTACCGGCTGGGGTTAAGTGACGTATTAGATAATCTGGCGAACTCGCCTGGCGCCTTCCCCTCTCACGAGGAGAACGCCGGGGGAGTCTGGTCACCCAACCAAATAGGGAACGAATGATGAAAGTATTTATCTCTGCAGATATTGAAGGGATCGCGGGCGTGATGCGCCCTGAACAATGCAGCCCCGGCAATGCGGATTACGACGCCGCCCGTGCGCTGATGGAAGGGGAAGTCAACGCCGCCATTGACGGTGCCTTTGCCGGTGGGGCGATGGAAGTGACGGTCGCCGACAGCCACGCGATGATGCAAAACCTGCGCGCCGATAAAATCGACCCGCGCGCCCGTCTGGTGCAGGGTAAACCGCGCGGCCTGTCGATGGTTGAAGGGCTGCAACAACAGCAATACGATGGTCTGATGTTTGTCGGTTTTCACACCGCTGCGGGCGAAAACGGCGTACTGGCGCACACCATCAATGGCCGCGCTTTTTACCGCGTCAAACTTAACGGCAACGTAGTCGGCGAAAGTGATTTATACGCCGCCGCCGGGGCTGAACTGGGCGTCCCGCTGTGGCTGGTGACCGGCGATGACCATCTCGAGACCTGGATCCACAACCATTACCCGGAATCGCAGTACGTCTGCGTAAAACGTGCGATTTCGGCGAACGCTGCCGAATCAGACAGCCCGTCCATCGCCTGCGCAAAAATCCGCAAACAGGCGACGATTGCCGTCAGCAAACCCGCGCCCCTCACCGCCGGGCGTTTCAGCGCGCCGTATCATCTCGAGCTGATGACGGCCCGACCGGTACTGGCGGATTTATTCTGCCTGATCCCCGGCGTTGAGCGTCTTGATGCGGTGACCGTCGGTTATCACAGCCCGACGGTTGCGAACATTATCAGTCTGTTAAGTGCCTTCTCGTACTTAGCGACCACGCAGAAATAGGGCCGTAATGCGCTTACGCCACATTGAAGTGTTTCAGGCGGTTTTACAGGCGGGCAGCGTCAGCGGCGCGGCGCGTCTGCTCAACGTTTCGCAGCCCAACGTCAGCCGGGTGCTCAATCACGCCGAACAGCAACTGGGTTTCACGCTGTTCGACCGCACACCTCAGGGGCTGATTGTGACACCGGAAGGACGCAGGCTGATGCCGGAAGTGGAGGCGTTGTTCAGCCATATTCAGGCCATCGGCGCACTGGCGGAACAACTGCGGCAGGGCGAAGGCCAGCATGTGCGTATCGGCTCGGCGCACGCGCTGGGCCACAGCGTGATGGCGCCGGTGCTGGTGGATTTTCGCCGCCAGACACCGGGCGGCAGTGTCGAACTGGTGACCGGGCATTTCAATACGCTGAGCCAGGATTTGCTGCAATACAAAATGGATTTCGCGCTGGCCTTCGGCGAACCCGCGACACAGGAGCTGGTTTCCGAGTCGATTTACCAGGCCAACATGGTGGCGCTTTTACCGAAGGATTCCCCGGTCGAAGGCCCCGTTTCGCTGGCGTGGCTGTGTGAAAATGAATTACTGATGCTGCAACAGCAGGATCCGCTCGGGCTGGTGCTCAACCGCGTCCTGCGCGAAAACGGCCTGACCCCGCAATCTTCGCTGCACATAAAAACCTACTCAGTGATCGCCGACATGGTGCTGGCCGGTGGCGGCGTCGGCGTGGTCGATACTTTTACCGCCCGGCGATATGTCGATCAGCTGAAGATCTGCGAAGTGCTCGAACCGCTGCCGTTTGAAGTGATCCTGCTCAACCGCCGCGACCAACCGGTATCGCAGGCCGCGCTGAAGCTTAAACAGCTGATTCGCAGGAAATTATGGGAGTTGGGGAATAGCGGGGTGTTGTCGTAGGTTGATAGCGTGGGGTGCCACCCACATGGGCTGTGGGTTGCCATCCACTCGGGCTTAAGGTCAAGTTCAAGTTCAAGTTCAAGTTCAAGTTCAAGTTCAAGTTCAAGGTCGTGGGCGTCGGCCCACACCGACTTGGGGGGCGGCATATCGCCGCCGCCCCCCAAGACCCCCCGGGCTCTTTAACTTCGCGCTGCCGCTGGCAGGCTATGTTTCAGACACTCCTCCTATTGCCGCAAAATCCCGCCGCTTCGCGGTGCCCTCCGCTCGGGTTACAACCCGCGCAAACAGACGCGCGGTTTTCCACCGCTCCCTCCGGCGTGATTTTTGAGCGCGGCCACTGGCTATGTCATTCAAAAGATCATAGAGACTTAAGTTTTGAATTAAAAAGTCGAAAACGGTGCCACTCCCTCCGGCGTGATTTTTGAGCGCGGCTAATGGCTATGTCATTCAAAAGATCATTGAGACTTAAGTTTTGAATTAAAAAGTTGAAAACGGTGCCACTCCCTCCAGCGTGATTTTTGAGCGCGGCCAATGGCATTTTTAAAGTCGAACGATGTATTTGGTTGTGCTTTTCTCTTCCCACTTCGCAGGAGGAGAATAAAAACCTTCGTTTTACATAGCCTCTGGCCGCGCTCAAAACGACGTCGAATGAACGGTGAGAAACCGCGAGGGTGTTTTTCCGAGCGGGTTCGAACCTGAAATGAGAGGACCGCGCAGCGGCGGCGTTTGCGGCAATAGCCGGAGCCGCTGGAATATAGCCCGCGAGCGATAGCGCGCAGTGAAAGAGCCCGGGATTCTTAAGGGGGGCGGCGATAAGCCCCCCTTAAGGCCGGTGTGGGTGGCAACCCACGGTCTTGACCTAACGCCCGTTTAGGCGACGAACGTTACCGTTCTAATCTCATTGAATCCCCATTGCTCCCTTCATGGTGAAGAAAAGATCAGTCTGATCGGTCAGGCCCACCACATTCCCTGCGTGCGGACCGAACGCGGCAACGCGCAGTTGCGTGCCGGTGTGGCCCTGGGAATCGTCTTCTGAGTTGCCGTAACTGATGGTCATCGGTGCGCCATCTTTCGTGGTCAGCGTTTGTGTCAGACCCGGCGCTTTGGCGTCGGTTTCGATGATCTGGCTGGAATGCGCGTGGTCGGCGGTGACGATAACCAGCGTGTTGCCGTCCTGACGGGCGAACTCCAGCGCTTTTTGCACGGCTTCGTCTAAATCAACGGTTTCACCAAACTGTCCGCACGGGTTCGCGGCGTGATCCTGTTTATCAATCGATGCGCCTTCAACCTGCAGGAAGAAACCCTTTTCATTGGTTTTCAGCAGATCGATGGCTTTTTCAGTCATGGCGGCAAGCGTCGGGATATCCGCAGTTCGCTGCGGGTTGGCTTCGCAGGTGACGGCAGGTTTATCAATGTTGCCGTGATACGAGGCTTTCGGACCCTGCCAGCGTACCGGCATGTTGCCTTCGGAGAACAGGCCGAGCACCGGTTCTTTCTGGTCGGCTTGGGTTACCGCGCTGAGCTCACCGGCGTTTTCCACCCACACATATCCCTGCGCCAGCGCCTGATCTTTCAAGGATTTGCCCTGGAAATCACCGGCTTTAGCCAGCTGGCTGAAGGATTTTCTGCCGCCACCCAGCGTCACATCGGCGCGCGTCTGCAATAACTGTTCGGTGATGGAGCCACGGCCGCCGTTTTCCAGCGCGTTAGTGGCGCATTTCTCAGTGGTTTCTTGCGGACCGTAACATTTACGGGAAGTGACGTGGGCAATTTGCGCGGCCGGGGTGGCGTCCTGTAATTCGGCGGTCGACACGTTGCCGGTGGCTTTTCCGGCGGCTTTCGCAATTTCAAGGATTGTCTGGTGATCCTTACCGTTTACATCCACGCCAATCGCGCCGTTATAGCTTTTCACGCCGGTGGACCAGGCGGTGGCTGAAGCGGCAGAGTCGGTGACGTAGTCAGGTTTTTGCGTTTTCTTATCGAGAGAATAATGGGTGTACTGGCCGGTCAGCGGCAGGGCGTCGATGCCTTTGAAATAACCGCCTGCGCCTTCCGCGTAATTTCGCGCCGAGGTGATTTCAGAATCACCCATGCCGTCGCCGATCAGCAAAATAACGTTTTTGACCGTTTTGTCAGAAAGCGAGGCTTTCAGCGCGGCTGTCTGATCACCGCTGAGACGGCGTGCGCCCCCTTGTTCGGTCAGGACGCCTTTTGCCGCACGGTCGGTCAGTACGCTGTTTTCATCAGCGAAAGACCCGGCAGAAGCGGAAAGCAGCAGGGCGGCAGCGATGGCGCGGGCGAGCAGAGATACAGGTTGTTGCATTGTCAAAACTCCTTTTAATAAAGCGAAAGAAATACAAATACACAGTTTGATTTATTTTGTTACTGGCAGGGTAAGTCAGAGGGATGACGGATTTATGACAGAGGAGACAGATGTTGTGGCTGGCGGGCTACGTGTCGGGGGTTGCGTCACATGCGGGGGGCACAGAACACGTACGTGGTGTCCGCGGTAGCGCATGTTTGAAAAAAACGTGGGAGATCAAAGAGGGAGGCACTTTCCTCCCTCTCTGGCGTTGTCGGCACAACGGGTTAAGCGATCACTGCAACTGAGAAACCGACACTGTTTCGGTCAGGGTTAAAGGCCGCCATTGCAGCGGCCAGTTATATCAACCCTCACCCGATGGTCATCAGACTCGCATTTCCTCCCGCCGCGGCGGTGTTCACACTCAATGAGCGCTCGTGAAGCAGGCGCTCCAGCAACACATTGTCATCGCCGCGCGCAAAGCCCTGCACTGACACAATGGCGCCAGGGCGGTTGGCGATAATCTGACACAGTTCCCGCAGCTGGTCGGCGTCGCCGTGGTAGATGACCGCATCGAAGACCGGCGCATCGTTTTGCCAGTCTTGTGCGAAGTCCACGCGTTCCTGTACCGCCCCGGGTAACTGGCTGAACAGTTCGCGCTGTAACGGCGCTTCCGGCCACAGGATCCGGCAACCGGTCGCGGTGATGGCGGCAAGCTGGAGCAGGGCGTCGGCCTGATTATCGGCCAGTGCCAGAACACGTTCGCGGGGTAACAGGGCGTAGGTGTTGCGTTCACCCGTTGGCCCCGGCAGGGTGCGCAATGTGCCGCCCTGGCTGCTTTCGGCGAAGCGCGTGCAGACGTCGATAAAGGCGGCCGGTTGCTGGCTGCGGGTTGCCCACTGTTGCAACGCGCGGTGCGGTGCAAGCAGCGCGTCGCGCACGGACGTGTCCAGCGGCAGATCGCGATCCTGACGCAGCAAGGTTTGTTGCACGGCAAATGGCGGACGGCTGCTGAGCAGGCGATAAAGATAAAGCGGGCCGCCCGCTTTCGGGCCGGTGCCGGACAAGCCTTCGCCGCCAAACGGCTGTACACCAACCACAGCGCCAACCATGTTGCGGTTCACGTACATGTTGCCGACGTGCGCCTGCTGGGTCACACGGTGGATGGTTTCGTCGATGCGGGTGTGAATGCCCAGCGTCAGGCCGTAACCGGCGGCATTAATCTGACCGATCAGCTTATCCAGATCCTGACGGGCATAACGCACCACGTGCAGTACCGGGCCGAAGATCTCTTTCTTCATCTCATCAAAGCTTTCCAGCTCGATAAGCGTCGGTTTTACAAAGGTGCCGCGGTTCCATTCCTGCTGATCAGCCGCCAATTCCTGCGTGGCCTGATACACCGTGCGGCCTTTGGCGCGCATGGCATCGATATGTTTTTCAATACCGGCTTTGGCATCGGCGTCAATCACCGGCCCGATATCGGTAGACAGGCGTTCCGGATTGCCCATGCGGCATTCGGCCATGGCACCGCGCAGCATCTGCAGGGTGTGATCGGCCACGTCATCCTGAATGCAGAGCACGCGCAGAGCAGAACAACGCTGACCGGCGCTGTCGAAGGCGGAGGCCACCACGTCCATCACGACCTGCTCGGTCAGGGCGGAGGAATCGACAATCATCGCATTCAGGCCGCCGGTTTCGGCGATAAGCGGCGTCGGACGCCCCTGCGGATCGAGTCTTCCCGCAATGTTGCGTTGCAAAATACCCGCCACGTCGGTGGAGCCGGTGAACAGCACGCCGCGAACGCGTTCGTCATTGACCAGCTGCGCACCGACGGTTTCGCCTTTGCCCGGCAGCAGTTGCAGTACCCCGGCCGGAACCCCGGCTTCGTGCAGAATACCGACGGCAAGCGCCGCAATCAGAGGCGTTTGCTCCGCCGGTTTTGCCAGCACGCTGTTGCCTGCGGCCAGTGCGGCGGCGATCTGACCGGTGAAAATCGCCAGCGGGAAGTTCCACGGGCTGATACACACCACCGGGCCGAGCGGACGGTGCGTGTCGTTGGTGAAATCTTCGCGGATCTGGCCGGCATAGTAGTGCAGGAAATCCACCGCTTCGCGCACTTCGGCGATGGCGTTATTAAAGGTTTTTCCAGCCTCGCGCACCAGCACGCCAAGCAGACTTTGCAACTGCGCTTCCATCAATTCTGCACCGCGTTGCAGGATTGCGGCGCGCTCTTCGGGAGGCGTCGCAAACCAGATGGCGCCAGCCGTGGCGGAAGCGTCCAGCGCACGGCTGATTTCCGCTTCTGTGGCTTCACGCACGTGCCCGACGATGTCGGTATGTTCAGACGGGTTGATGACCGGCAAAAATTCACCGTCGTCAGTGGGCGCATCGATCATCGGCTGTGCGGTGATCGTATGGCTGGCGCTTTGCAGCAGGGCGCTGGACAGCGAGGCCAGACGGTGCTCGCTGGACATATCCAGCCCGGCAGAGTTGACGCGTTTATCGCCGTACAAATTGCGTGGCAGGGCGATGCGCGGGTGCGGCAATCCGACCTGTCCTTCCGTGGCGGCCAGCGCTTCAACGGCCAGAACCGGATCGGCGATCAGTTCGTCGATTGGCAGCGTGGCATCGGCGATGCGGTTGACAAAAGAGGTGTTAGCGCCGTTTTCCAGCAGGCGGCGAACCAGATAGGCGAGCAGCGTTTCGTGGGTGCCGACCGGGGCATAGATGCGGCAAGGGCGGTTGAGCTTTCCTTCGGCAATTTTACCGACAACCTGCTCGTACAGCGGTTCGCCCATGCCGTGCAGGCACTGGAATTCGTACTGACCCGGATAATAGTTGTTACCGGCCAGCTGATAAATGGTAGCGACGGTGTGGGCATTGTGGGTGGCGAACTGCGGATAAATCAGGTTCGGCACGGCCAGCAGTTTACGGGCACAGGCCAGATAAGAGACGTCGGTGTAAACCTTGCGGGTGTAGACCGGATAATCGTCCAGCCCGTCCATTTGGGCGCGCTTGATTTCACTGTCCCAGTACGCGCCTTTTACCAGACGGATCATCAGGCGGCGACGGCTGCGCTGCGCCAGGCTGGTCAGGTAGTCGATCACCATCGGACAGCGTTTCTGATAAGCCTGGATCACAAAGCCGATACCGTTCCAGCCCGCCAGTTCCGGCTCAAAGCAGAGTTTTTCCAGCAAATCGAGGGAGATTTCCAGACGATCAGCCTCTTCGGCATCGACGTTGATGCCGATGTCATAGCTGCGGGCCAGCAAGGTCAGCGACAGCAGGCGGGGGTAAAGTTCTTCCATGACGCGTTCGTACTGCGCACGGCTGTAGCGCGGGTGCAGGGCGGAAAGTTTGATGGAAATGCCGGGGCCTTCATAAATGCCACGGCCATTGGAGGCTTTACCGATCGCGTGGATCGCCTGCTGGTAAGAGTGCAAATAGGCCTGTGCGTCTTTTTCTGTCAGCGCGGCTTCACCCAGCATGTCGTAGGAATAACGGAAACCTTTATCTTCGTGCTTGCGGGCATTGGCCAGCGCTTCGGCAATGGTTTCGCCGGTCACGAACTGTTCGCCCATCAGGCGCATCGCCATGTCCACGCCTTTGCGGATCAGCGGCTCGCCGCCTTTACCGATAATGCGGCTGAGAGATTTAGACAGGCTGGCTTCGTTGTGCGTGGCCACCAGTTTTCCGGTGAACAGCAGACCCCAGGTGGCGGCGTTGACGAACAGCGACGGGCTGCGGCCCAGGTGAGAGTGCCAGTTACCGTTGCTGATTTTGTCGCGGATCAGCGCATCGCGCGTCGGTTTATCGGGAATGCGCAGCAGGGCTTCCGCCAGACACATCAGCGCCACGCCTTCCTGCGAGGAAAGGGAGAACTCCTGCAACAGGCTTTGCACCATACCGGCACGGCCATTGGCGCTCTTCTGGTTACGCAGTTTGGTGGCGATGTCGGCAGCCAGTTTCTGCGCCGCGTCATGAAGTGGCGCAGGTAAACGCGCCTGTTCGAGCAGCATGGAAACGGCTTCCGGCTCAGGGCGGCGATAGGCGGCGGTGATAGCGGAGCGGCTGACGGACTGCGGCTGGATCTGCTCGGCGAAATCGAGGAAGGGCTGATGCGATTCCTGAACCGTCAGCGGCGGGGTATCCTCGGCGTTTTCAGCCGCAGCGCCGTTCAGCGAAGGGATTTCCGGCAGCGCGTCGCCATTTTCCAGCCGTTCAAGATAGGAAAAGATCGCCTGTTTAATCAGCCAGTGCGGCGTGCGGTCAATTTGCTGTGCGGCCACTTTAAGCCTGTCGCGCGTGCCTTCGTCCAGCTTCACGCCCATCGTCGTCATACCCATGCGCCAATACTCCATATAAAGAGGTTCAGGTGATTTCATTATGTTTATGGCAAGCAATATCTTCTATGTTGCAACCTTGTGCAACCTCATTCACGCATGAAGTCTGCCTGATGTGATTTGGCTGGCATTTTTAACATCTTAACAACCGCGCTGACCTCACAGAGGCCGCTGTGCGGGTTCCTTTGTGATGCTGTGGAGGGTGCAACCTTTGCGTCTGTAACGTGCAACCGGTTATCAGAATAAGTGTGATGGAGCGTGAAGTTTGTGTATCTGATTTGTTAATTATCTTGAATTCAATGGTGTGCTAAACCAGTATCCGCCCGACAGGAAATTTGAATAAAAACCCGATTACCCACCTGTAAAAAGAAAAAATATGGAGAGTAATGCTGCATCCTTTACGGGTTTCAGCCATCATCTCGCCCCGGCATGAGCTTGACCGCGTTTATCGCCGCGTCAGGACAGACAGGTGCCGGCCTGCATGGAATATGCATCGCTCATAAGCACGACAAATAACAAGAAGTGGAGAAAACAATGACAATGAACACACCGATGCTGGTGACGTTTTGTGTTTATATTTTCGGGATGATTTTGATTGGACTCATCGCGTATTTACGGACCAAAAACTTTGATGATTATATTCTGGGTGGCCGCAGTTTAGGCAGCGTGGTGACCGCGCTTTCCGCCGGGGCGTCGGACATGAGCGGCTGGCTGCTGATGGGATTGCCGGGGGCGATTTTTATTTCCGGCATTTCCGAAAGCTGGATCGCCATCGGCCTGACCATCGGCGCGTATCTGAACTGGAAACTGGTGGCGGGGCGTTTACGTGTGCATACCGAAGCCAACAATAACGCGCTGACCCTGCCGGATTACTTTACCCATCGTTTTGAAGATTCCAGCAAACTGCTGCGCATTATCTCGGCGGTGGTGATCCTGGTCTTTTTCACCATCTATTGCGCCTCCGGCATCGTGGCCGGTGCACGTTTGTTTGAAAGTACCTTCGGCATGACCTACCAGACCGCCTTGTGGGCGGGTGCGGCGGCAACCATCATTTATACCTTTATCGGGGGCTTTCTGGCCGTCAGCTGGACGGACACCGTGCAGGCCAGTCTGATGATTTTTGCACTGATCCTGACGCCGGTGATCGTCATCCTCGCCGTTGGCGGTATTGATACCTCAATGATGGTCATTCAGGCTAAAAACCCGCAATACACCGACATGTTTAAGAACATGAATCTGGTGGCTATCCTGTCGCTGCTGGGCTGGGGGCTGGGCTATTTCGGCCAGCCGCACATTTTGGCGCGTTTCATGGCGGCGGATTCTCACCGTACCATTCGCAGCGCGCGCCGCATCAGCATGACGTGGATGATTCTGTGTCTGGCGGGCACCATCGCGGTCGGCTTCTTCGGCATTGCGTACTTCAGCAATAATCCGGGCCAAGCGGGGAACGTGACGCAAAACGGTGAGCGCGTGTTTATCGAACTGGCGAAACTGCTGTTCAATCCGTGGATTGCCGGTGTTTTACTCTCAGCTATCCTGGCTGCGGTGATGAGTACGCTGAGTTGTCAGTTGCTGGTGTGCTCCAGTGCTATTACCGAAGACCTGTATAAGGCGTTTCTGCGCAAGGGCGCGAGCCAGCGTGAGCTGGTGTGGATTGGTCGTCTGATGGTACTGGTGGTGGCGCTGGTGGCGATTGCGCTGGCGGCAAACCCTGAAAACCGCGTGCTGGGTCTGGTGAGTTACGCCTGGGCAGGCTTTGGTGCGGCATTCGGGCCCGTTATCCTGATCTCGGTGATGTGGAAACGCATGACCCGCAACGGCGCGCTGGCCGGGATGGTGGTCGGTGCCGCTACCGTGATTTTGTGGAAACAGTACGGCTGGGCCGAGCTGTATGAAATCATCCCCGGCTTTATCTTCGCCTCGCTGGCTATCTGGATTGTCAGCCTGACCGGCAGCAAGCCGTCAAAAGCGGTTGAAGAACGTTTCAACACGGCGGAAGCCGAATATAACAGCATCTGATTTTCGCCCCGGCGGTGAATCAGACAGTGACCTCACGGAGCCTTCAGGGCTCCGTTTTCTTTTACGGCACCCTGTATCCGGGGTGCTGAAACAACCGGCAATATTTTTTCGTGCGCTTTTCCCCTCCCGTGCTCAAAAAACAGCATGTGGCCTCTTGTATTTATCTCGCCAGGAATGATAATCACTATCGTTTCGATTTTACTTTTCTTTACAGAGTGCTTGCACAAACTGTAAGTCATTTGTTCTACGGGAGTTCCGCTATGTTCGTTCCGTTTCTCATTATGTTCCGCGAAGGGCTGGAAGCCGCGCTTATCGTCAGCCTTATCGCCAGTTATCTGAAACGGACGCAGCGCGGGCAGTGGCTCGGCGTGGTCTGGATTGGCGTGATTGTGGCGGCAGCATTGTGTCTGGCGCTGGGTATTTTCATCAATGAAACCACCGGCGAGTTTCCGCAAAAGCAGCAGGAGTTGTTCGAAGGCATTGTGGCGGTCGTGGCCGTCTGCATTCTGACCTACATGGTGTTCTGGATGCGTAAGGTGTCGCGTTCAATCAAAGTACATCTGGAAGGCGCGATTGATAACGCGCTCAACTCCAGCCGCGGGCAGGGCTGGGCGCTGGTGGCGATGGTGTTCTTTGCGGTAGCACGCGAAGGGCTGGAATCGGTGTTCTTCCTGCTGGCGGCGTTCCAGCAAGACGTCGGTATCGAAGCGCCGATTGGCGCACTGCTCGGCCTGGGCGCGGCGATCGTGCTCGGTTTCCTCATCTATTACGGCGGCGTGAAGCTGCATCTGGCGAAATTCTTTAAATGGACCAGCCTGTTTATTCTGTTTGTCGCCGCCGGTCTGGCTGCGGGTGCCATCCGGGCGTTTCACGAAGCAGGGTTGTGGAACCGTATGCAGGATATCGCCTTTGACCTGAGCGGGACGCTCTCCACGCACTCTTTGTTCGGAACCCTGCTGGAAGGCATGTTCGGGTATCAGGAAGCGCCGACCGTCAGTGAAGTTGCGGTGTATTTCCTGTATCTGATCCCGGCGCTGTTCCTGTTCTTTATGCCGCAGAGCAAATCGCCTGTGGCCGCTGCGGCATCTGCCGGGCACAAAACACAACGCTGATTTTACGTTAATTGTCTCTTCACACAGTTTGTCATGGAGTGGTACATGTCCTATTCATCCCCGCTGTTTCGCCGTAAAGCTTTACAGATTGCACTGTTGTCTCTGCCCGCTTTTGCGCTGAGCGCCAACGTGCTGGCTGCTGATGTTCGTCAGGTAAAAATTACCGTTAATGATAAACAGTGTGAACCGATGGCGCTGACCGTGCCTGCCGGTAAAACGCAGTTTGTCGTGCATAACGCCAGCCAGAAAGGTCTGGAATGGGAAATTCTGAAAGGCGTGATGGTGGTGGAAGAGCGCGAAAATATCGCGCCAGGTTTCACCCAGAAAATGACGGCTAACCTGGAACCGGGCGAATACGACATGACCTGCGGACTGCTGAGCAATCCAAAAGGCAAACTGACCGTGACCGCAGAAGGCGCAGCGGCCGCCACCAAACCGGACGCCATGGCGCTGGTTGGCCCGATTGCGGAATATAAAGTCTATGTGACCCAGCAGGTGGGTGAACTGGTTTCCCACACCAAAGCGTTCACTGAGGCGATTAAAAAGGGCGACCTGAAAAAAGCGCAATCCCTGTACGCTTCCACCCGCGTTTATTACGAGCGCATTGAGCCCATCGCCGAACTGTTCTCCGATCTGGATGGCAGCATCGACGCCCGTGAAGACGATTTCGAGAAAAAAGCGGAAGACCCTAACTTCACCGGTTTCCACCGTCTGGAGAAAATCCTCTTCGCCGATAAAACCACGAAGGGCACCGAGAAATTTGCCGATAAGTTGTACGCCGATACGGTGGATCTGCAAAAACGCATTACCGATCTGACCTTCCCGCCAAGCAAAGTGGTCGGCGGGGCAGCGGGACTTATCGAAGAAGTGGCATCCAGCAAAATCAGCGGTGAAGAAGACCGTTACAGCCGCACCGACTTGTGGGATTTCCGTGCCAACCTCGATGGCGCTCAGAAAATCGTTAACCTGCTGCGTCCGTTGCTGGAAAAAGCCGACAAACCGTTGCTGGATAAAATCGACGCTAACTTCAAAACCGTCGATACGCTGCTGGATAAATACAAAACCAAAGACGGTTATGAGAATTACGAAAAACTGTCTGATGCAGACCGTAACGCAATGAAAGGGCCAATCACCACCCTGGCAGAAGATTTAGCCAAACTGCGTGGTGTTCTTGGTTTAGATTGATTTTTCAGCGCCTTTCCCCTGACCGGGACGGGCGCTTTTAAATTTCCGAGGCAGAGTAATGAGTCATAAAAACAATAATCAGGATGACGTTTCTTCTTCACGCCGCAGTTTGCTCAAAGGCGTGGGATTGTTAGGCGGGGCATTTGCCCTGGGCGGCGCATCCACTGTGCAGGCCGAAAAAACACCCGGTGCAAAACCAGAGTACACGCCAGGTACGGTGTCCCCGGACGAACGCTGGGGCAGGCAGCCTTATTATGGTGAACATCAGGCCGGTATTCTGACGCCACAACAGGCGTCGATGATGCTGGTGGCGTTTGATGTGCTGGCGACAACGAAGGCCGATCTGGAACGTCTGTTCCGGCTGCTCGACACCCGTTTCAGCTTCCTGACCACCGGTGGCACCGCGCCTTCTGTGGATCCTAAATTCCCGCCGATGGATTCCGGCGTCATGGGCAGCGAGATTTATCCGGATAATCTCACCCTGACGCTCTCCGCCGGTGATTCCCTGTTCGATGAACGTTTTGGGCTGGCCGCGCACAAGCCGCTGAAACTTCAGCGCATGGCGCGTTTCCCGAACGATTCTCTTGATGCCAAACTTTGCCACGGCGATTTGCTGCTGCAAATTTGCGCCAACAACAGCGATACCGTGGTTCATGCGCTGCGTGACATCATCAAATACACGCCGGATTTGCTCAGCGTGCGCTGGCGCCGCGACGGGTTTATTTCGTCCCACGCTGCGCGCAGCCAGGGCAAAGAAACGCCGATCAATCTGCTGGGCTTCAAAGACGGCACGGCCAATCCTGACAGTAAAGACAAGGCGCTGATGGACAAAGCCATCTGGGTTACCGCCGATCAGGGCGAACCCGCGTGGACCGTCGGCGGCAGCTATCAGGCCACCCGGATTATCCCGTTCCATGTCGAATTCTGGGACCGCACGCCGTTGCAGGAGCAGCAGACCATCTTTGGCCGCCACAAGGCCACAGGTGCGCCGCTGGGCATGGAAAAAGAGCACGACGTGCCGGATTACACTAAAGACCCGGAAGGGAAGGTGATCCCACTGGATGCGCATATTCGTCTGGCTAATCCGCGCACCAAAGCCACTGACGATAATCTGATGCTGCGTCGTGGATACAGCTATTCTCTGGGCGTCACCAATTCCGGCCAACTGGAGATGGGCCTGCTGTTCGTCTGCTTCCAGCACGATCTGGAAAAAGGCTTTCTCACGGTACAAAAACGCCTGAACGGCGAACCGCTCGAAGAGTATATCCGCCCGACAGGCGGCGGTTTCTTCTTCACGCTGCCAGGTGTGCAGGATGAGAAACATTATCTCGGGCAAACGCTGATCGAGGCGTAATGCTTGCTCCTCCTTCCTGCCGGAAGGAGGAGTCCCGCTGTGCGTTGTGACCACGCGATTGTGACCACGCGATTGTGAAAAATTTGTTGTGGAAAATGCCCTCTGGCTGATGCGCGGTTTAACTGAGTTTGTGTAATCTGTTCATCTAACATCAACAGAATCAGTGAAACCCTGACATGCCCCAATTGAATCCTCCCGCAGAAACCAGCCCGTTATGGCGGCTGACCGCAGCCACTTTGTGTACCGGCATTCTGGCCGGTCTCGGCGGCATGCTGCTGGCGCTGCTGCTGCATTTCATCCAGCACCTTGCGTTTGGCTATAGCCCCGACTTTATCATCAGCAACGAAAGCTTTTTACAGGGTGTCAGCGAGGCAACGCGCTCGCGGCGTCTGGCGGTGCTGGTCTTGTGTGGCGCCGTGGCGGGGTTCGGCTGGTGGGCGCTTTACCGCTGGGGCAAGCCGCTGGTCAGCATTGCGGCGGCGGTGAAATCTGATCAACCGCGTATGCCTCTTGTCAGCACCACGCTCCATGCGTTGCTGCAAATTATTACCGTGGCGCTCGGTTCGCCGCTCGGGCGAGAAGTCGCGCCGCGCGAGATCGGGGCGGTGTCTGCCAGCTGGCTGGCCGGGCGGTTCAGCCTGACGGTGCGTGAAACGCAGATCATGATTGCCTGCGGGGCAGGCGCCGGGCTGGCGGCGGTGTATAACGTACCGCTGGGTGGCGCGGTGTTTGTACTTGAAGTGTTGCTCGGCGCGTTCAGCTGGCGGTTACTGTTACCGGCTATCGCGACTTCCTCCATTGCGGCGCTGGTGGCGTGGATCGGGCTTGGCAATGAATCGCAGTATCATCTGATGCAACTGAATACCACGCCCTCACTGATGGTCTGGTCAGTGGTGATGGGGCCGGTATTTGGCGTGGCCGCATACGGGTTTACGCGCATGACCAATCGCGCAAAAGCGCAGGCACCGCGCGATGCCCGGCTGATTATTTTCAATCTGCTGAACTTTGCGTTCATCGGCATTCTGGCGGGCTGGTTGCCGCAATTGCTGGGCAACGGGAAGGGGCCAGCACAGCTGAGTTTTGATAATCAGATCACCGTGGTGCTGGCGGCAACGGTGCTGACCGGCAAACTGGTGATCACCTGGAGTACGCTGCGCGCCGGTGCGCAGGGCGGATTGCTGACGCCAGGGCTGTCTAACGGCGCGCTGCTGGCCTGTATTCTGGGTGCCGTGTGGAATATGTTCTGGCCCGGCACCTCGCTTGGCGCCTTTGCCATTATCGGGGCGGCGGCGTTTCTGGCCTCTTCAATGAAAATGCCGTTAACTGCCGTGGTGCTGATTATGGAGTTTACGCGGGTTGATCATGACTTTTTAATTCCGATCCTTTTCGCCGTCAGCGGGTCGATCGCCTGCTTTACCTTATGCAGTAAAATCAGCGGGGAAAAATAACCTGAGGGAGGATCCCAAAAAGATCCTCAAGATCCTGTTGACGAAGACTACAAATTTTTTTACATTTTAGTAACGCATTTATTTCAGCTGTCATTATACTGAAATCATAGCGCGATAGTTTTTGAGTGGTACGGTAAATAGGTTTTTGAGCAGCACTGTAAAAGGTTTTTCTGAGTGTACGGCCAATGCCGTTAATAACACTGCGGGGAGCGCGAATGGTAAAGTCCTTGTTTGGGCTGGTGAGAGTAAATAACAGGCTTCACTCATTCACTCGTTGTTGTCGCGTCACTGCAAACGAGGGCAAGGCTTCCGACTCTTTATTATTCCGTCACGCATTTTCAGCATATTCCTATCTTTCTTCACTGATGTTTTCATCCACGCAACAACAACCCTGTTCTTTAACTGACTCTTCTTCTCCTAAATCCGGGAGACTCTTTCACACTGGTGCGAACAGCATTGGCTTTAATTCTGGCAATTTTATTGTGCGGGTCAGCGGTTTGTCATTATTGACATTCAGTTCATTACTGACAATGCCTCTTCGTGAAAAGAAAACAGCCAGGAGATTATTTCTTAATCAATGGGATCGATTTTCCTCTTCACGTTATTCATTGGCTTCAATTGGTCTAAAAGGAGACCAAAACCTCATTTGTGAGTGAAACATAACCGTGCGGGAAACCGCCTTAGCGTTAAGTGAATCAAACTGTAAGGTGCCACTATGGGAAGACAGAAAGCAGTGATCAAAGCTCGCCGTGAAGCAAAACGAGTCATTCGTAGCGACTCACGCAGTCACCGCCAGCGCGAGGAAGAATCTGTGACATCACTGGTACAGATGGGCGGTTTGGAATCGATTGGAATGGCACGGGATACACGCGACCACTCCGTAATCGAAGCACGTACCGAAGCTCAAGGTCATTACTTATCAGCCATAGAGAATAAGCAGTTAATTTTTGCCACGGGTGAAGCCGGTTGCGGCAAAACTTTCATCAGCGCTGCGAAAGCAGCTGAGGCATTAATTCACAAAGAAATCGACAGGATTATTGTGACACGTCCGGTATTGCAGGCCGATGAAGATCTCGGTTTCCTGCCAGGCGATATTTCAGAGAAGTTTGCCCCTTATTTCCGCCCGGTCTACGACATCTTATTACGTCGCCTGGGATCTTCATTCCTGCAATATTGTTTGCGGCCGGAAATTGGGAAAGTGGAAATTGCGCCTTTTGCTTACATGCGCGGACGCACTTTCGAAAACGCAGTGGTTATTCTGGATGAAGCGCAGAATGTCACCGCCAGTCAGATGAAAATGTTCCTGACCCGACTGGGTGAAAATGTGACGGTGATTGTGAATGGTGATATTACCCAGTGTGATTTACCACGTGGCGTAGTATCAGGGCTCAGCGATGCATTATCCCGTTTCGAAGAAGACGAAATGGTGGGCATCATTAAGTTTGGTAAACAGGATTGCGTGCGCTCTGAGTTGTGCCAGAGAACGCTGAATGCTTACTCATAATTAATTCCCCATAAATGACCGAATTGATGACAATAAAAAGGCCGCTCCGATGAGCGGCCTTTCTTGTTATGGCGTTTATCTGCCAGGGTTAAAGCATAATAATCATCATATAGGCACAGAATAAGGCCAGATGCGCCGTTCCGTTCAGGACATTAGTACGTCCGGTCGAGAATGAAATCTGACACAGGATCAGCACCGCCAGCATCACCACGATGTTCGCCGGGTCGAGGCCGAAAATCAGGTCCTGACCGGTGAGGGTGGCAATCACGGTCACCGCCGGAACGGTCAGGGAAATGGTCGCAAGCACCGAGCCGAAGAACAAATTCATCGCACGCTGTACCTGGTTTTGCAGCACCGCTTTCAGCGCGCCCAGCCCTTCAGGGGAGAGGATCAACAGCGCCACCAGGAAACCGGTGAACTGCGCAGGGGCGTTCAGTTCAGTCAGCAGGCTTTCCAGCGGATTGGCATTGAATTTAGTGACGGCGATAACCAGCACCAGATGCACGATAAGCCATAAGGTGTGCGTCAGATTACTTTTGGAAGAGGGCTTTCCGTGGCCGCTTTCTTCATCGTCATCTTCGTGCTCGTAAATAAACAGGCTCTGATGCGTTTTGGTCTGAATGAGCAGGAACACGCCGTACATGGCGGCGGAAATCACGGCGACAAACAGAGCCTGCGTGGTGGAGAAGTTACCGCCGGGCAGCGCAGCAGGCAGAACCAGCACGATAACGGCCAGCGGGAAAATCGCCATCAGATATTGTTTGATACCACCAAGATTAACGTACTGAGTCGCAAATTTACGACCGCCCAGCAGCAGGGCAACGCCCACCAGGCCGGCAGTGACGATCATGATGATCGAGAATAAGGTGTCACGCATCAACGCGGGAGCGGCATCACCGGTCGCCATCAGGGCAGAAATCAGGCTGACTTCGAGGATGACCACTGAAAGGCTGAGGATGAGCGAGCCATAAGGTTCGCCAAGACGGTGTGCCAGCACGTCCGCATGACGCACTACGCTGAATGCACTGGCAAGGATCCCCACCAGAGCAATGAGATTGATACCAACGACTGATGGAAAGTTACTGCTGTTGCCCCAAAAAACCAGGACGATAAGGGCGGCAATGGGAAAAATCAGGGAATATTCCTGATGGCGGGTTTTGATTTTGGGATGTTCCTGAGACGACACCATGATGATTTTTCTCCTTATAAACATGCGTGACCCTGCAAAGCGGGTGTCACGAAGAAAACAATAACCGCCTGTCCGTCGGTTATCAGTAAAAACGCGCTGTCGCGTAATGGTGTAACCTGTTAAGTATAGTAGATAAATTAATCTATTAACAGAAAATAATGCAGGTTAACCACAAAAAAACGACGTACTGCCTGTTTATCAGCAGGTGTGGCGAATTAAAGGCGATTATCCACAGACTTAACTTGCCGTGTTAAATAATTAAAACAATAGTAATCAAGCAATTGGATTTTCATATTTACCTTATGGAGGCATTGCGTCAACTTATGTAAATAATCACGATACCCACAGGCTGAACAGGTGAAAAACCGCTTTTTTCGCTCAGATAAGGCGATTCACACGCGGCCTGTGCATTGCCTCCCGCAAGCGTAGCACCGGTCTTGCGGCGAGGCAGATCTTGTCGGTTTATCTGTGATATTCCCGCCTAAAATTCAACATTCATACAATGTTCATAAAATAATCACTTTATTTTCGTTTTGTGATCGTTCTCAACCTTGATTGCAACGAGAGAAACGAATAAGGTTTCAAAGAGTGGGGTATACCAAAAATCTTAAACCTGATCGCCCCGCAGACCATCACTAACCGCGATAACGGAGAACACAGCGTCAACAGCATGGCATGTTCAAAAGTACGTCGTAATGAAGGAGGGAATGAATGTTAACCCGAGATTTTCTGCGTAACGCAGATTGTAAGACAGCATTCGGCAGCATCGACGAATCGATGTTATTAACCTCCGAACAACGCGCCGCCTCACTCGATTGCACGCTGGCGAGACGCCCTGACAACAGTCCTGTGTGGATTTTTGGTTATGGCTCGCTGATGTGGAACCCGGTCTTCGACTCGGAAGAGGCACGGCCTGCCACTCTGCACGGTTATCATCGTGCATTCTGTTTACGCCTGACGGCAGGGCGCGGCACCCACGCGCAGCCGGGACGTATGCTGGCGCTGCGTGACGGCGGCCAGACGACCGGCCTGGCATTCCGCCTGCCGGAAGATAAGCTGCACGAGGAGCTGGAGCTGCTGTGGAAGCGTGAAATGCTCACCGGCTGCTACCGCCCGACCTGGTGCGAACTGGCGCTCGATGACGGGCGCATCGTCACTGCGCTGGTGTTTATTATGGATCCCTCGCACCCTCAGTACGAAGCGGACACCGATTATCAGATCATTGCGCCGCTGATCGCCAGGGCGAGTGGCCCGTTGGGCACCAATGCGCAATACTTGTTTGCCCTTGAGAAAGAGCTTGAAAGCTACGGTATGCGCGATGACTGCATGAGTGAACTGGTGAAGCAGGTGCGTATGCTGCTGGCGGTTTCTCCCGGCTTCGATGTGCCCGGCCTGAGCTGACGCTGTCGTTTACGTTTTGCAGGCTGCGTGATGTCCATACGCAGTCTGTTTTCCTTCCGTATTATTTATTCCCCTGATTTCAGTGAATTACCCGCCTGACGAATAATAAAATTCCTAATCCACAATAAATAACCTTTTTAACATCCTGTTTACCCTGAGGTTATTACACCGAAGTCGGTTGCAATTAGAGTCCCGATCAGCATAATTCAAATCGTTTTGATAATTATTACTATTACCATTTGAACTTTTCAGGGAACTCTCATGCATACTCAAAGTGAAATTTTTCACTCTTCTGTTTCACCGTGTACGCCTGTTTTTAAACGCAAAATGTTACCCGCCGTCATTTCTGCTGCGCTGGGAATGCTGACGCTGCCTGCCTTCGCGGCTCCCGCGACCGCACCGGCGAAAGAGGGTGACACCATTACCATCAGCGCGGCACCGCAAACTTTCACATCGGGCGGCAACGACACTGTTCCTGCTTACCTCGACGGGCAGATCGCCAACGGCGGGCGTCTGGGGATCCTCGGCGAGCAGGACGCCATGAATGTGCCGTTTAACGTGGTGAGCTTTACTGACAAGCTGATTCAGGATCAGCAGAGCCGTACGCTGGGCGATGTGCTGAATAACGATGCTGCGGTGCAAACTGGCTACGGTTATGGCAATTATTCAGAAACGTTTGTCATCCGCGGTTTTGAACTCTCCGGCGATGATATTTCGTACGGCGGCCTGTACGGCGTACTGCCACGCCAGATCTTGCCCATGGAATTTGCCGATCGCGTGGAACTGCTCAAAGGCTCCAGCGCCTTCCTCAACGGCGTACCTCCGGGCGGCACCGGCGTGGGCGGGAACGTCAACATTGAACCAAAACGCGCCACGGATACCGCAATTAACCGCGTATCGGTCGATTACACGTCGTCTTCCCAGGTGGGCGGCGCAGTGGATGTTGGCCGCCGTTTTGGTGATAACAACCAGTGGGGCGTGCGGGTAAACGCCGTTCATCGCGAAGGAGAAAGCGCGATCGATGATGAAAAACGTCGTCTGACGCTTGGCTCTCTCGGGCTGGACTACCGCGGCGACCGCTTTCGTTCCTCACTGGATTTCGGGATGAGCAAAACCAGTGTCCACGGCGGGCGTCCGGTGGTGTATCTCGGCAAAGCCACTAAAATCCCTGACGTGCCTTCTGCCACCGGCAATTACGGCCAGCAATATGCCTCGACCGATATGGAAAACGAATTCGGCATGCTGAAAGGCGAGTATGACGTGGCCGATAACTGGACTGTCTACGCGGCAGCCGGCGCCAACCATACGCACGAATTTGGTAAATACAGTTCGCCGACGTTGCAGGACAATGACGGCAACGCCACCATGAGCCGCATGACGGTACCCTATTTTGCCGACAGCTTATCTTCACAGGCAGGCGTTCGCGGTAAGTTCGACACCGGATTCGTCAACCATAGCGTGAACCTCGGTGTCTCGACGTTGTACCGCAAATACAAAACTGCCTACACCATGACGGCGGCATCGATCAGGACCAACATTTACGACCCCGTTGATTACAGTGAACCGCTGACCAACTTGTACAAAGGCGGCGACATGAGCGATCCGCTGGTGCGTAACCGCACCCGGACTTACGGCGTTTCGCTGTCTGACACGATGTCCGTGCTCGACGATCGTCTGCAGTTTATTGCCGGTTTACGCCGCCAGAACGTGGTGGTGAAAAACTACAATTACGACGGGTCAGAAAATACGTCATTTGACGAAATGAAAGTGACGCCAGCCTTCGGTCTGGTGGTCAAGCCGTGGGAACACTACTCCTTCTACGCCAACCACATCGAAGCCTTACAGGCGGGCGAAACCGCAGGCACCACCTATAACGGCAGCATCGTCACCAACGGCGGGCAGGTGAGCGGCATCGAAACGTCGAAACAAAACGAAGTGGGTGTGAAAGCCGATTTTGGTCGCGTGGCGGGTTCACTGGCGTTGTACGAAATCAAAAAACCGATTGGCATGTACCGCGCAACCGGCGAGGGTTATACCTACGGCAACTACGGTGAAGTACGAAACCGTGGGGTCGAGCTGAACGTCTTTGGTGAGCCGGTGCTGGGTGTGCGCGTCAACAGCAGCGTGACCTGGATGAACCCGGAAATGACCAAAACGCAGGGCGGCACCTATGATGGAAACGATGCCGTCGGTGTGCCGCGTTATCAGTGGGTGGTGGGCGGAGAGTGGGATATTCCCGGCGGCAGCGGCGTGACCGCGACCGGTAAAGTGATCCGTTCTGGTTCGCAGTATGCGGACGAAGCCAACAAACTGAAAGTGGATGGCTGGACGCGTCTTGATCTCGGCGTGCGCTATGCCATGCCTGTCGGGCAGAGCACGCTGACCTGGCGCGCCAATCTGGAAAACGTCACCAACGAGAAGTATTGGGCCTCTGCCACCGGCGGTTATCTGACGCAGGGCGATCCGCGCGAATTCAAGCTTTCCGCGACCTACGACTTCTGATTTTGAGTCACTCCCTTTCCCACACGGCGAAAGGGAGTATTTCTCCCACTTTTGTACAGTAACAATTCCCTGCCAGCCCGCATTCCGTCGCTTTAATAACCAATCAGATAACGTTATGCAAAATTCGCATAACGATAGTATTTATCAGACTTTCTGGGGAGTTGAAGAAACTTTACACTCCGTGTATTGGTTATTAAATAAGAGCAATTTCGCTACTTTGGAGAGTCTGTCTTGATGAAAGCTTTATTACCGTCCGTCCTGTTTACGGCTATTGCGGCTACTTTCTCTGTTCAGGCAGCCACACCGCCGGACACACTGGTGATCGCTCAGTCCATTGATGATACCTCCAGCTTCGACCCGGCTCAGGGTTTTGAGCTGACGACGGTGCAGGCTTTCAATAACATTTATCAGCGTCTGGTGCAGTCTGACCCGACCAATCCGATCGATTTAAAACCGACGCTGGCGACCTCCTGGGAAGCGGCAAAAGATAACCGCAGCCTGACGTTCACGCTGTCACCGAAAGCGACCTTTGCCAGTGGCAACCCGCTGACTGCCGATGACGTCATTTTCTCTCTGTCCCGCGTGGTGAAACTGAATCTTGAGCCGTCATTTATCCTGACGCAGCTGGGCTGGAACGACAAAAACGTCGATACCTTCCTGACCAAAATCGACGATCAGCACGTAAAAATCAGCTGGACCGCCGACGTCAGCCCGTCTTTCGTGCTGAGCCTGTTGTCTGCGCCGGTGTCTTCCATCGTGGACAGCAAACTGGTGAAAACCAATGCCGCAGGGGATGATCTGGGCCACCAGTGGCTGAGCAACCATTCCGCCGGTTCCGGTCCGTACCAGATCCGCAATTATATCCCGCATGAAGTGGTGATCCTGGCGGCTAACCCGACGTCGCCTGAAGGCGCGCCGAAGCTGAAAACCATCCTGATCAAAAACGTGCCTGATCCTGCGGCCCGCCGTCTGCTGATTGAGCAGGGCGATGCCGATATGGCGCGTAACCTCGGTTCAGACCAGATGGCCGCGCTCGAAGGGAAGAAAGGGGTGAAACCGCTGGCTATCCCTTACGCCTCGTTGTATTTCATGCAGTTCAACGCCAAAGCCTCCCCGGCGCTGGGCAACCCGGCCTTCTGGGAAGCGGCGCGTTATCTGTTCGACTACAACCACATCGCCCACGACCTGATGAAAAATCAGTTCCAGGTGCATCAGTCATTCCTGCCTGAAGGTTACCTCGGCGCCGTAAACGACACGCCATACACCTATGATCCGGCGAAGGCCAAAGCGATTCTGGCGAAGGCCGGTCTGACTAACGTCAGCTTTACGCTTTCCACCTCTAATCAGCCACCGTATCTCGATATTGCCCAGGCGTTGCAGGCCAGTTTCGCGCAGGGTGGCGTGACCGTGAAACTGGATCCGGGTCTGAGTCAGCAGATTTCCACCAAAGTGAAGTCACATGATTACGACGCGTACATGTCTTCATGGGGCCCGGATTACTTTGACCCGAACACCAACGCCTCGGCGTTTGCCTTCAACCCGGAAGACGGCAGCAAAACGCTGGCATGGCGCGCTAACTGGTCAATTCCTGCACTGAACAAACTGACGCTGGCCGCCATCGCGGAACCGGATCAGGCCAAACGCGTGGCGGATTACCGTCAGCTGCAACTGGAAGTGCAGAAGAACTCACCGTTCGTCATCGGCCTGCAAGCCAAAAGCCTGATTGCTGTGCGTGACAACATCAAAGGGTACGTGCAGGGCATCAACCCTGACATGGTCTTCTACAGCAAGGTCACCAAGTAATGACAGACAGTTCAACACCCGCCGGATTCGTCCGGCAGGGTTGGCGCTGGTCAGGCCGTCTGCTGACCGGCGTGATTTCGCTGGCGCTGACGTTGCTCGGCCTGCTGGCGTTCACCTTTACGCTTTCCCATCTCGCGCCGATTGACCCGACGTTGCAGGTCGCAGGCGATCACGCCAGCGAAGCCACCTATGCCCAGGTGCGTCGCGATTTAGGGCTTGATCAGTCGGTGCCGGTGCAGTTCGCCCGGTATCTCGATCATCTGGCGCATGGCGATATGGGGATTTCCCGCATCACCGCCCAGCCGGTTGCCAGCGATCTGATGCGCACCTTCCCGGCAACGGTGGAACTGGCGACCTGCGCCATTCTGCTCGGCGGGAGTTTCGGCATTCTGCTGGCGTTACTGGCGGTGTGGAAGCCGGGAAGCTGGCTGGATAACGTGGCGCGACTGGTGTCGCTGCTCGGCTATTCCGTACCGATTTTCTGGCTGAGCCTGCTCGGCCTGTTGCTGTTTTACGCCGTGCTGCACTGGGCTGGCGGGCCGGGGCGTCTTGACGATGTGTATATGTACACCATGACGCCGCGTACTGGTTTTGTGCTGATCGATACCTGGCTTTCCGGCGACCGCGACATGTTCTACAACGCCATCAGCCATTTATGGTTGCCGGTGACGGTGCTGGCGATGCTGTCGATGGCCGGGATTACCCGTCTGCTGCGAGCCTCGATGCTCGGTGAAATGAACAAAGAGTATGTGATTCTGGCGCGTTCGAAAGGCGCGGGCAGGGTGCGCGTGCTGCTGTGCCATGTGTTTCCCAACGTGCTGGGGACGCTGATTACCGTGCTGACGCTTTCCTACGCCAGCCTGCTGGAAGGTGCGGTTCTGACTGAAACGGTGTTTGCCTGGCCGGGCGTCGGACGTTATCTGACTACAGCACTGTTCGCCGCCGATACCCCGGCAATTCTTGGCGCTACGCTGCTGATCGGCACCTGTTTCGTGCTGCTTAATGCGCTGGCTGACGCCCTTACTTATCTGCTCGATCCGCGAACCCGGTAGTGGCTGCTTATGACACAAATGATCCCCGAACAACCGACGCAGGTTGAGGCTGAGGCCGACACGCCCGTCTGGAAACCTGCGCGGCGCATTACCACACTTTCCATCGGCACGGTGCTGGTGGTGATTCTGGTGCTGACCGCGCTGCTGGCCCCCTGGCTTGCACCCTTTGACCCGAATATTCAGCACATCGAACTGCGCCTGCTGCCGCCTTCGCACGCCTACTGGCTGGGCACTGACGGTTTTGGCCGCGATCTGCTTTCGCGCGTGGTGTACGGCGCGCGTCCGACATTGCTGCTGGTTTCGCTGATCCTGTTGCTGACCATTCCGGTCGGTTTGCTGATAGGCATCAGTGCCGGTTACATCGGTGGCTGGTTTGAGCGTATTGTGATGCGCCTGACCGATATCGTGATGTCACTGCCGAGTCTGGTGATGGCGCTGGCGCTGGTCGCCATCCTCGGCCCCGGCCTGATGAACGGTGCGCTGGCGCTGGCATTTACCAGCTGGCCGCCGTTTGCGCGTCAGGCGCGGGCGGAAACGCTGGCGCTGCGCCGCAGTGATTATCTGGCAGCCGCGCGCATGCAGGGCATTGGCGGTTTCCGGCTGATGTTCGGCCATATTCTGCCGTTGTGTCTGCCAAGCGCGGTAGTGCGTGCGGCACTCAGCCTGGGCGGCATCATTCTGGCGTCTGCCGGTCTGGGTTTCCTCGGCATGGGGATTCAGCCGCCGACCGCCGAATGGGGCTCGATGGTGGCTGAGGGCAGTAAAGTGATTTTCGATCAGTGGTGGGTCGCCGCTGCACCGGGCGGGGCAATTCTGTTTGCCAGCCTGGCTTTCAACCTGCTGGGCGATGGCCTGCGTGACAAAATGGATCCACGACATGGCAACTGATGCGCTCTCTCTTCATCAAAAACACAATCATGCCAAAACGCTGCAAAACGACCGGCTGATTGCCAGGGATATGACCATCTGGCTGCCGGGCGAACGTCCGGTAGAGCTGGTGAAATCGCTCTCCCTGAACGTCGGGCAGGAGCGTGTGGCGCTGGTCGGGGAATCCGGTTCCGGTAAATCCCTCACCGCCCGCGCGCTGATGGGCTTGCTGCCACACCCTTGTCAGATGCGCGCGACGCAGCTGACGCTGGGCGATAACGATCTGACCACGCTGAAAGAGCGCGAGTGGAGCCGTTTGCGCGGTAACCGCGTCTCGATGGTGATGCAGGATCCCAAACATGCGCTGAACCCGACGCAAAAAATCGGCAAGCAGGTGGAAGAACCGCTGCGCCTGCATACCCGTCTCGGGCGCAAAGAGCGCCAGGAAAAAGTGACGGAGATGCTCAGCGCCGTCGGCCTGCCGAATCCGGCATTTCTGCAACAGCAATATCCGCATCAGCTTTCCGGCGGCATGGGGCAGCGTGTGATGCTGGCGATTGCGCTGATCAACGATCCGCAATGGCTGATCGCAGATGAACCGACGTCGGCGCTGGATTTTGACATGCGTGAACAGGTGTTGGGGCTTATCGAGCGTTTAGTCGAGCAACGTAACATGGGGCTGATTCTGATCAGCCATGATTTACAACAGGTGGCGCACTACTGTGAGCGCGTGTTGGTGATGTACAAAGGCGAACTGCTGGACGAACTTGCGGCGGACCAGCTGGCGCATGCCACGCATCCGTACACGCAGACGCTCTGGTCGTGTCGTCCGAGTAAGTTTACTCACGGCGAACGTCTGCCGGTATTGGATCGCGAGCTTCTGGCGTCGCTGAAAAAGGAGCCTCGCCATGAGTGAAGCTATCGCTGAACTGCAACAGTTAAGCGTTTCCCACCGTATGGGGCATGAAGTGCGCACCGTGGTGCATAACGTGAATCTGACCATCAACAAGGGCGAATGCTTCGGTCTGGTGGGGCCGTCCGGTTGCGGTAAATCGTCGCTGCTGTGGGTGCTGGCGGGTCTGAACGGCCAGTGGGACGGCAGCCTGACGCTGCTCGGGCAGCAGGTCAAACCCGGCAAACCGTTTACCGGCAGCCTGCGCCGCGACGTGCAGATGGTCTTTCAGGATCCGTATGCCTCGCTGCATCCGAAACATAAACTGCTGCGCACGCTGGCAGAGCCACTGAAAATCATCAAAGAGCAGGACATTGAGCAAAAAATTGCCGAAGGTTTCCGGCAGGTCGGGCTGGATCCGGCGCTGATGAAACGCTATCCGCATCAGCTCTCTGGCGGACAGCGTCAGCGCGTCGCGATTGTGCGTGCTTTATTGCTCAAACCAAAGCTGTTGCTGCTTGATGAACCGACCTCCGCCCTGGATATGTCGGTGCAGGCAGAAATCCTCAACCTGCTCAACGATTTAAAATCCGCAGGGGATCTGACCATGTTGCTGGTCAGCCATGATGCCGACGTGATCGATCATATGTGTGATCGTGCGGTGCATATGGCCAAGGGATATGTTTTGAGCTAAATCTAATTTATTAAATAACAAAGCTTTTATTGATGGTTCTTGCGCTGAGGTTGCCCGTCTACACTCGAAAAAAATGTCTTTTCATCTGTGGAGATCGACCTTAATGAAAGTACGAGTGCCTTCCCTGTTATTTTTACTCATGATGGCGGTAACCCGTGTGGATGCGGCGACGCCAGCCGATACGCTGGTGGTGGCGGGATCGCTGGAAGGGATCATCAGTCTGGATCCGGCGGAAAGTTTTGAAACCGTCAGCTCCGGCAATCTGGTTAACCTGTATCAGCAACTGGTTGTGTCTGACCGCCAGCATCCGGACCAGCTCGATCCCGATATCGCCGCCAGCTGGCAGGCGGGGGCGGACGGGCGTAGCCTGATTTTCACCCTCAAGCCGGGACTGAAATTTTCCAGCGGCAATCCGGTCACCGCCGATGATGTGATCTATTCGTTTACCCGCGTCGTTAAACTCAATAAAAGCCCGTCGTTTATTCTTGGAGAGCTGGGATGGACGCCGGAAAATGTTGACGGCAATCTGAAAAAACTGGCTGACGATAAAGTGCAGCTGACCTGGCCTGCGGATATCGGCAGCGGTCTGGTGCTGAGTATTCTCTCTGCACCGGTGGCGGGGATCGTCGACAGCAAATTGCTGAAAGAACACACCGATAAAGACGATTTCGGTAACAGCTGGCTGCGCTCCCGTTCGGCGGGCAGCGGCGCCTATGTAGTGCGTAACTATGTGCCGCACGAAGCGCTGATCTTTAAACGTAATCCGAACGCGAAACCGCTGGCCAGGCTTGAGAACGTACTGTTCAAAAACGTGGGCGATCCGTCCACCCGTCGTCTGCTGGTGGTCAATGGCGACGCCGATGTGGCCTATGATTTAGGTGCGGATCAGTTCAGCTCGCTGCAAAACGAGAAGGGCGTGCACGTGGCGCAGTTCCCGGCGGCGAAGGTGTTCTATCTGGCGTTTAATGTCGGTGACACCACCCAACCGGCGCTGGCGAATCCTGCACTGTGGGAAGCGGCCCGCTGGCTGGTGGATTATCAGGGGATTTCAACCGAACTGCTGAAAGGGCAATACGGCATTCATCAGACCTTCCTGCCGGACGGTCTGGCGGGGGCGATTGACGATCAGCCGTTTAAATATGACGTGGCAAAAGCCAAAGCGATTCTCAGCAAAGGCGGAATTGCGCCGGGGACTAAAATCGATTTGATCGTCATTAACCAGCCACCGTATTCCGATATTGCTCAGGCGTTGCAGGCCAGTTTTGCCAAAGCCGATATCAATCTTGTGGTGCATCCGCTGGTGGAAAGCGATGTGCTGACCCGCATGCGGGCGCATAAATTCCAGTCAATCTTCACCTACTGGGGCGCGGATTATCTCGATCCGAACACCAACGCCAGTACCTTCGCTTATAACGTGCCCAACGGGCCAAAAACCCTGGCGCAGCGCATTCAGTGGGTGATCCCGGAAATCAGTAAACAAACGCGTGCGGCAGCGGCAGAGTCCGACCCGACCAAACGTAAAGCGCTCTATGCAGATTTACAGCGCGAGTTGCAACGCAGTTCACCGTTTGTTGTGGCGCTACAGAGTAAATTGCTGGTGGCAATCCGCGATAACGTGAAGGGCGCAAGCCAGAATGTGGCGGGTAGCCAGTTGTATCTCGATTCGATTACGAAAGAGTAATTTTGACAGTAATACAGGTATCACCGACGTTGCACTTTTTATCAACGCTGCACATCAACAGGGAATTTGTTGATTAAATGTCGATAAAGTGTGCAAAAAGTAAAGCTGTGATCTTGCAGCTTGTAGTCAAAGCACTGACAAATCAGGTGTTTGTGATTTCACAGTGAGTTGGCATAGAAGCTGCATTATTTATTCCACAGGGTTCACCCCACGGAAGGCTGATCAAAGTTATCAAAAAGGCGTCCGTTAGCGTTCAGGAAAACTGAGCGCTAACTGGACGCTTTTTTTTGCCCCGCGGGCAACTGCCTGAACTTACGCTAGAATCACAGCATCAGGTCAGAGAGAAGGTGCGGATGCAGACACTCACAGGGTGGCAAAAAGGCGGGGCGCTCTGCCTGGCGCTGGGCGGATTGCAGTATGTCGCGGCGGAGAAAATCAGTGCGCTGGCGTGGCGCGCACCTGACTATTCTTATCGTCAGAATTACATCAGTGATTTGGGGATCGCATCTTGTGGTATGACGGCGGACGGACGCGACATTTGCTCCCCGCTTCATGGTCTGATGAACAGCGGATTTGCGCTGGAAGGCGTTTTATTTTTCATCGCCTGCTGGCTGTTAAGGGCAGTGTTTCATGAAAAGGGGCAGGCGCTGTTTCTGTTTTTCGGGCTGCTGCACGGCGTGGGCGGCGTGCTCATCGCACTCTTTCACAGCGGCGGTGGTACCGGCGGCGTGACGCTGCATCAGACGGGCGCCGTGCTGGCGATCGCTGGCGGAAATGTCTGCCTGCTGAGCGCAGGGTGGATGAAGCGCGGTATTTCAGGGTGGGAGATATTTTCGGCGCTGAGTCTGCTGTCCGGCTGCATTGGCCTCATCAGCATGATGACGATTTCGCTGGACGTACTGCCAACAGGCCTGATTGAACGCCTGTCGGTTTACACCATCACCGCATGGCAGGTGTGCACCGGTTTATGGTTGCTCAGACGAAAAAAAGCGCCCGCAGGCGCTTAATTCAGAACGGTATTTGCAGATTAACGGCCAAACAAATCGCGGCGTTTCGGCTTCACAAACTGAGCGAGCAGCACCAGCACACCGATAATCATAAATACGCTGAACACCACGACCAGCCACTGTGGCATGCCGAGTGTCAGGAATTCCCACTGCTTTTCTGCACAGTCACCGGTGGCAACGAACATGCCAGGGAACCATTTGTCCAGAGGCAGCCAGGTCGGGAAGCGCGCGGCGAAATCACAGGTGGCAAACGGAGAGGGGTGCAGCTGGATCATGGTGTGTTCCCATGACAGGCGGATCCCTTCGTAAGCACTGTATAACCAAATCAGAATACCGGCATAACGCAACCAGGTAGCAGGCGCGATGGCACCCACCAGACCGGCACCGAGAATACCCAGCAAAGCACAACGCTCGTAAATACACATCACGCATGGTTGAAGCAACATGACGTGTTGGAAATAGAGCGCAACCAGCTCAAGGATCAGCGCGGTCAGTGCCATCAGAAGCCAGGCACCGCGTCCCTGTGAGCAGCGGTTAAGATATTGCAACATAGAAATTTTTTCCCTGCAGTTAGCTACTGAGACGCAGTGTAAACCAATTGCTTCCCGCTGCCAGCCTGTCTGCATGAAAATTAGGTAAATAATTGCGTGAATTCGGAGAATTCGACTTTTAATTTCGGTAATTTCCTCCACGGCATACGCATCAGAAATTACCGGGTCTTGCGCCTGTGCTATCAGGCCAGCGAAATCCATCCCATCTGCGTGTACCACTCCGTCATTCCCGGCAGCAGGTATTGCACGCACAGCAGGCCGACCAGCGTCATCACTACCGTATAAGGCAGCGCCATCCACACCATTCTTCCGTAAGAGAGGCGGATCAACGGCGCAAGCGCAGACGTCAGAAGGAACAGAAATGCCGCCTGGCCGTTAGGCGTCGCCACCGACGGCAGATTGGTGCCGGTGTTGATCGCCACCGCCAGCAGCTCGAACTGTTGCAGGCTGACAGCGCCGCTTTCCAGCGCGGCTTTGGCTTCGTTAATGTAAACCGTGCCGACGAACACGTTATCTGACACCGACGACAGCAGGCCATTAAAGAGATAGAACAATGACAGCTGGTTCGACGGGGCAGCCTGAAGAACGAAATGAATGATCGGGCTGAAGAGGTGCTGCTCGATGATCACGGCGACCACGGCAAAGAAGACGGTCAGCAAGGCGGTAAACGGCAACGATTCCTGGAAGGCTTTGCCGATGGCATGTTCATCGGTCACGCCGCAGAACGCGGTGGCGAAGATGATCACCGAAAGCCCGATCAGGCCGACTTCGGCAAGATGAAATGCCAGCGCGGCAATCAGCCAGACGCCGATCAGCGCCTGCACGGCCAGCCTGATTTGCTCCTGTTTCGTCATGTTTTCGCTGTTTTTCTGGTCGAACTTTTTCAGGACTTCAAAGACCGGCTGCGGCAGCTGCGCGCCATAACCAAACCAGCGGAAACGCTCGACCAGCGCGCAGACAATAAACCCACAGATAAACACCGGTACGCTGACCGGCGACATCCTGATCAGGAAGTCGGCAAACTGCCAGCCTGCACTTTTGGCGATGATCAGGTTTTGCGGTTCTCCCACCATGGTCATCACGCCGCCCAGCGCGGTGCCGACACCGGCATGCATCATCAGGCTGCGCAGAAAGGCGCGGAACTGCTCAAGGATTGCCTGACGCTGCGAGTTTCCGGTAAAGGCGCTGTCGTCGCTGATTCCGGCGTCTTCTGGCTGATTCGAGGCAACGTTGTGATAAATGGAATAGAACCCGACCGACACGCTGATCACCACGGCGATCACCGTCAGCGCATCCAGGAAGGCGGAAAGAAACGCTGCGGCAAAACAAAACGCCAGGGAAAGCGCGATTTTATTGCGCAGGTTCAACAGCAGCTTGGTGAAAACGTACAGCAGCAGTTGCTTCATGAAGTAGATTCCGGCCACCATGAAAATCAACAGCAGGATCACTTCCAGATTGGCAGAGATCTCCTCACGGATGCGCTCTGCGCTGGTCATGCCGATCATCACCGCTTCAATAGCCAGCAAACCGCCGGGCTGTAACGGGTAACATTTCAGCGCCATGCCCAGGGTGAAAATAAATTCCACCACCAGTAACCAGCCCGCCAGAAAGGGGCTGACCAGGAAGAAAACCAGCGGATTAACAATCAGAAAGACCAAAATAGTGATTTTGTACCAACCGGGAGACTGACCCAGAAAGTTTTTTATAAACGCGCGCGTGAAGGTGGTATCCATATTTCCCCAAAGGCTCCTGTTATTATCATTTATATTTCAAATGGTTAATCAAATAGCATCATAATTAATTTAGCAATGACGGGGCAGACAGCGGCAACAAGTGATTCAAAAATTTAAATTTATGCCAACCCCTGCACAGTTTCCACATTGCCTGTCACTGCGGCCTATAACCGGGGATTTTCATCTGGTATGATGAGCTCAACTTTACCCCCAATAAATGCCCCAAACGGAACGACAAACACATGGTTATTAAGGCACAAAGTCCTGCCGGTTTTGCCGAAGAGTATATCATCGAAAGCATCTGGAACAGTCGGTTCCCGCCCGGTTCAATCTTACCGGCTGAAAGAGAACTTTCAGAACTCATTGGGGTAACCCGAACGACCTTACGTGAAGTGTTACAGCGTCTTTCCCGCGACGGCTGGCTGACCATTCAGCACGGTAAGCCGACGAAAGTGAACAACTTCTGGGAAACCTCCGGCCTGAATATTCTTGAAACGCTGGCGCGTCTGGATCACGACAGTGTTCCGCAGCTGATCGACAATCTTCTTTCCGTGCGTACCAATATCGCGACAATTTTCATCCGCAAAGCGATGCGCACTAACCCGGAAGAGACGCAGAAAGTGCTGGCTACCGCCGAGGTGGTTGAAGACCAGGCCGAAGCCTTTACCGTGCTGGATTACGACATTTTCCGCGGCCTGGCGTTTGCGTCCGGCAATCCGATTTACGGTCTGATCATCAACGGATTGCGCGGTTTGTACACGCGCGTCGGGCGTTATTACTTCTCCAATCCTGAAGCCCGTAAACTGGCTATCGCGTTCTACAAGAAATTGTCAGACATCTGCCACGAAAAAAGTTACGAGCAGATTGTGGATTGCGTGCGCAATTATGGCCGTCAGAGCGGCGAAATCTGGCACAGTATGCAAGGCACCATGCCGGGTGATCTTACCGATCAAAAGAAGTAAAAAACCAGTCCGTCAGGTCTGAACAGTAAAATGAGAAAAGGGCGCTGAGCGCCCTTTTTTAATGCCTGAATCGACTCTTTTCATCGCAGACGTTCGCCCGTCAGAGCGGCGCAGGGCGCGGCGGGCAACGCTCCAAAAGTTCGACGCTGCCGTCGGCGTTCAGTTGCTCGATAAACACATCGAAGCCCCAGAGACGATGAACGTGCTTCATCACTTCGCGGCGGCTTTTATCCAGCGGCGCGCGATCCTGCGGGATATAACGCAGCGTCAGCGAACGGTCCCCGCGCAAATCGACGTTCCACACCTGAATGTTAGGTTCATGATTGCTCAGATTATATTGCGCTGATAACTCCTGACGGATAGCGCGGTAGCCTTCTTCATTGTGGATCGCCGCGATTTCCAGATAGTTATTGTGATCGTCATCGAGCACGGTAAACAGGCGGAAATCACGCATCACTTTCGGCGACAGGAACTGACTGATGAAACTCTCATCTTTAAAATCACGCATCGCGAAATGCAGCGTGGTCAGCCAGTCCGATCCGGCAATGTCCGGGAACCAGTAATGATCTTCTTCGGTCGGTTCCTGACAGATGCGCTTGATGTCCTGGAACATCGCAAAGCCCAGCGCATACGGGTTGATTCCGCTGTAATACGGGCTGTTATAAGGCGGCTGGAATACCACGTTGGTGTGGCTGTGCAGGAATTCCAGGATGAAACGGTCAGAGACTTTCCCCTCGTCATACAGATGATTGAGGATGGTGTAATGCCAGAAAGTCGCCCAGCCTTCATTCATCACCTGAGTCTGTTTCTGCGGATAGAAATACTGACTGATTTTGCGCACGATGCGTAAAATCTCGCGCTGCCATGGCTCCAGCAACGGGGCATTTTTTTCCATGAAATACAGCAGGTTTTCCTGCGGTTCGGAAGGGAAACGGCGCGCCTGTTCCGGTGCATCGATGGCGTCTTTGCGCGGAAGGGTTTTCCACAGCGTATTCACCTGGCTTTGCAGATATTCCTCGCGGCTTTTTTGTCGCGCCAGCTCTTCCTGCAGCGAGATTTTTTGCGGACGTTTATAGCGGTCAACGCCATAATTCATCAGCGCGTGGCAGGAATCGAGCAACCGCTCCACTTCATCAGTACCGTAACGCTCCTCACACTCACTGATGTAGCGTTTGGCGAACAGCAGATAATCGACGATGGAACTGGCGTCGGTCCAGCTTTTAAACAGGTAGTTATTTTTAAAGAAAGAGTTATGCCCGTAGCAGGCATGAGCCATCACCAGCGCCTGCATCGTAATGGTATTTTCTTCCATCAGATAGGCGATACAGGGATTGGAATTGATGACGATCTCATACGCCAGACCTTGCTGGCCGTGTTTGTAGAGTTGCTCGGTTTCGATGAATTTTTTGCCGAACGACCAGTGTGTGTAGTTGATGGGCATGCCGATGCTGGAGTAGGCATCCATCATCTGTTCGGAGGTGATGATTTCGATTTGATGGGGATAGGTGTCCAGCCGGTAAGACTTCGCTACCCGATCAATCTCAGCGAGATAGGTTTGCAACAAATCAAACGTCCAGTCCGGTCCATCGCTAAGACGTTTGTCCTCAGTATTTTTCTTTTGGGTCACTGTCGTCATAAGCCGCACCCTCATTCAGTTATGGACGCTACAGAGTGTTTGATTCACAACCTTTTCTTAAGATTTCGCACGTCCATTAATAATCGTAGCTCAATCTGATTTTGCTGCCTGATAAACACCAGAAATCCATTCCTCTGCCATTCTATATCCCCCGGTCTGCGCGCTGTCAACGTGCGGGTTGCCGGATAAAAAACGCCCTGCGGGCAGGGCGGGGGTGGCGTTCAGGGGCTGCGGGGGGTTAAATGCGGATAAACGCCAGCAGATCCTGATTGATTTCCTCTTTGTGCGTGCTGCACAGGCCATGCGATGCGCCCGCATAGACTTTACTTTTGCAGTCCGGCAGAAGTTTCAGCGCGGCTTCGCTGGAGGACACCGGCGGCACGATTTGATCGTCGTCGCCGTAAATGACCAGCGTCGGGATGGTCATCTTTTTCAGATCTTCGCGCTGGTCGGTTTCCGAAAACGCTTTCACACAGTCATACAGGGATTTGATGGACCCCTGCATTCCCTGAAGCCAGAAACTTTCGCGCAGCCCTTCGGACACCTCGGCACCAGGACGGTTGAAACCATAAAATGCGTCGGGCAGATCGCGGAAGAACTGAGAGCGGTCTTTCTGCACACCGTCGCGAATGCCGTCAAAAACGGAAAGGGGTAAACCGTCCGGGTTAAAATCCGTTTTGATCATGATCGGCGGCACCGCTGCGATCAGCACCGCTTTTGCCACGCGCGAGGTGCCGTGACGGCCAATGTAGCGGGCGACTTCACCGCCGCCGGTAGAGTGCCCGACGTGCACCGCATCTTTCAGATCCAGGTGCGCGGTTAACTCGGCCATATCATCGCCGTATTGATCCATGGTGTTGCCGTCCCACGACTGCGAGGAGCGGCCATGCCCGCGGCGGTCGGCGGCAATCACGCGATAACCGTTGTTGGCCAGAAACAGCATCTGATCTTCGAAGGCGTCTGAAGTCAGGGGCCAACCGTGGCTGAACACCACCGGCTGCCCGCTTCCCCAGTCTTTGTAAAACAACTGCGTACCATCTTTAAGTGTCAGAAAGTTTGAATTATTCACACATCGTCCCCTCAGGCTGGATGAAAAGTTGCTCAACATGAACCGATCGAAGTGTAGGAGATTTTTTCGCCCGTGGCCGGAAAAGTGATCTGCAGCAAATTTTAGCGGGGTGATAAACGCCACAGGCGTCTGCCCTGCGTTCTGCGCAATAAATGAGGGAATATCACCGCGCGACTTCTTTGTAGTGGTTTATTCTGACAAATAGCTTGTATGCAAGAATAAATGCCCGTTATGAAAGCCGGGCTGATGGCCTTAAAACTCAGTGACAGCAATGCTGTCATTGCTTTCATAAAACCATAAGTTTCTCTCTGCGCAGCATAAATGTTGCGTGATATCGTTATTTATTTCCGCCTATTGATAAATTTGCTGGTATGAACGATAAATAATTGTGAAACAACTCACGGTTATGAACGCCTGTGTTGGCGATTTTTAACAGTCAGGTTAATTTCCTGTCATCAGAATATTATGCTTTGTTTGGGCGTTGAGTGGAGTCGATATGCGTGTAGTGATTTTAGGCAGTGGTGTGGTCGGTGTCGCCAGTGCATGGTATCTGGCAAAAGCGGGTCATCAGGTGACGGTTATCGATCGTCAGTCCGGCCCGGCAGAAGAAACCAGCGCGGGCAATGCGGGGCAGATCTCACCGGGCTACGCGGCACCCTGGGCGGCTCCCGGCGTTCCGGTCAAGGCGGTGAAATGGATGTTTCAGAAACACGCGCCGCTGGCGATCCGCCTCGACGGCACGCAGTTCCAGCTCAAATGGATGTGGCAGATGCTGCGCAACTGCGACATGAACCATTATCAGACCAATAAAGGCCGCATGGTCCGGCTGGCAGAATACAGCCGCGATTGCATGAAAGCGCTGCGCGAAGATACCGGCATTCAGTATGAAGGGCGTCAGGGCGGCACATTACAACTGTTTCGTACCGCGCAGCAGTTTGAAAGCGCCGCGAAAGATATCGCCGTGCTGGAAGACGCGGGCGTGCCGTATCAGTTGCTGGAGTCCGCGCAGCTGGCGAGCGCTGAACCCGCGCTGGCACAGGTAGCGCACAAGCTGACCGGCGGGTTACGTTTGCCAAACGATGAAACCGGCGACTGCCAGATGTTTACCCGCAGGCTGGCGGAGATGGCGCGTCAGGCCGGCGTGGTGTTTGAATTTAACCGCACGGTGGATAAGCTGCATGTGGAAAACGGCGAAATTACCGGCGTGCAATGCGGCAATGACATCGTTAAAGCGGATGCTTATGTTGTGGCGTTCGGTTCCTATTCCACCGCGCTGCTGGCCGATCTGGTGTCGATCCCGGTGTATCCGCTGAAAGGCTATTCACTGACGATCCCGATTACCGATCCCGCTTCTGCACCAGTTTCCACCGTGCTGGATGAAACCTACAAAATTGCTATCACCCGTTTTGACGACCGTATCCGCGTGGGCGGCATGGCGGAGATCGTCGGCTTCAACCTGAAGCTGGCGCAGGCGCGCCGCGAAACACTGGAAATGGTGGTGAAAGATTTATACCCGAACGGAGGCAATGTCGAACAGGCCACTTTCTGGACCGGTCTGAGGCCGATGACGCCGGACGGCACGCCGATTGTCGGACGCACCCGCATCAAAAATCTGTTCCTCAATACCGGTCACGGCACGCTGGGCTGGACCATGGCCTGCGGCTCCGGCCAGTTGCTGTCAGACATTATGTCCGGCGTGACGCCGGCTATCCCCTCTGATGATTTGTCCGTTGAGCGCTACAGCCCGGACTTTATTGCCCGCCCGGCGGGACCGCATAAAATGCATCCGGTGGGCTGATCCCGCTGCGCATTTCCGCCGGTGCAGCCGCTGTGCTGCACCGGCGTTACTTTGATCACTACCGGAGCTGGTATGCCTCGCCCGATTTCTGCCACTATCTCTCTCTCTGCGCTCACACATAACGTCAATGTCATCCGGGGTTTCGCGCCGGACAGTAAAATCTGGGCCGTGGTGAAAGCCAACGGCTACGGTCACGGCATCGAACGTATCTGGAAAAGCTTATCCGGCGCGGACGGCTTCGCCTTACTCGATTTTAAAGAAGCGATTTTACTGCGTGAATCAGGCTGGGAAGGCCCGGTTCTGCTGCTCGAAGGTTTTTTCAGCGCGGCAGATATCGCCACCCTCGATCAGTATCGCCTGACCACGTCAGTTCACAGTGAATGGCAGATTGCCGCGCTGGCGCAGGCGCAAGTCAGTCACCCGGTGAACGTCTATCTGAAAGTGAACAGCGGCATGAACCGGCTGGGGTTTGCCCCTGAGCGTATTCCTGCGATGTGGAAAAAGCTGCGGGAACTCGGCCAGGTGGGGGAAATCACGCTGATGAGCCACTTCGCCACCGCCGACAGCGCCGAAGGCGTGGACGCGCAAATGCAGGTCATCGCGCAGGCTGGCGCAGGGATCGGCGGGCCGCGTTGTCTGGCGAACTCTGCCGCGACGCTGTGGCATCCGCAGACCCATTACGACTGGGTGAGGCCGGGCATTGTGCTGTATGGCGCATCGCCGAGCGGGCAGTGGCAGGACATCGCCGGTACCGGTCTGCGCCCTGTTATGACGCTGCGCAGCGAGCTTATCGGCATTCAGACGCTGAACAGTGGCGACCGCGTGGGCTATGGCGCACGGTATACGGCGGCGCAGGCTCAGCGTATCGGCGTGGTCGCCTGCGGTTATGCCGACGGCTACCCGCGCCATGCGCCTTCCGGTACGCCGGTCTGGGTGGACGGCGTGCGCACCAGCACGGTCGGGACGGTCTCAATGGATATGCTGGCGGTGGATTTAACGCCATGCCCGCAGGCGCAGATTGGCGCACCGGTCGAGCTGTGGGGGAATCATCTTCCGGTGGATGAGGTGGCAACGGCGGCCGGTACGCTGGGTTATGAGCTGCTGACCGCGCTGGCCCCCCGCGTACCAGTGACGACTGTCGAATAAACAGCCGTATTAACGTTCCAGACGGGTCAGATTGCCCGTTGATTTTTTGCTGGCGCGACGCGCCAGCATCGCCAGACATCCTCCCGCCAGCATGACCAGCGCCACGCTCAGCTTCGGCTGCAACGGCAGTGCCATCGCAATAAACCCAAGTATCGCGCCACCGGCCATCTGTACCGAACCTACCAGCGCTGAGGCGACACCTGCCTCGCTGGAGTAAGGTTCGAGCGCGTAGCTGGTCGCCGGGCCCATCAGGAATGCCAGTCCGGCACAGGCGCTGGCAACCGGCAACATGTATAACCAGGTGGCGGTTTGCTCTGCCGGCGGAACCAGCGTGATCCCTGCAATCAGCCCTAAACAACCGGCGAACATCAGTATGCCCCCCGTTTTCAGACACACCGGACGTCCCACCTTGCGGATAATGCGGTTAGCCACAAAGCTCACCGCCATAATCCAGAAGCCGTTTGCGCCAAAGACGATGGAGAACTCCAGCGGAGACAGCCCGGCAACGTTCATCAGTACCGTCGGTGCCAGCGAGACGTAAGTCAGCGCCATGCCCATGGCTCCGGCATTGACCAGCGCAAAGGTGATGAAACGCGGATCCGATAAAATGCGGGCGTACTGGCGGAACGGCAGACCGCGGTTGGTGAGCGTATCCGCAGGGCGGGTTTCCGGCAGTTTGAAAATGACCAGCAGCAGAATGGCGATCGTATATCCACTGAGCGCCCAGAAGGGCGCACGCCAGCCGTAAAACTGGGCGATCAGGCCACCTATCAGCGGGGCGAGTGCCGGGATAATATTCAGCGTGCCGTTGAGAAAACCGTAAGCGCGGGCGGCATCGTTGCCGCTCATGCGGTCACGCACGCCGCTGAAAATCACCACCGAGGTGCAGCAGACCGCCAGCCCCTGAACCACGCGTGAGAGCAGGAACATCCACGGCGCCACGGACGTGGCGGCGATAATTGCCCCCGCCAGATACACCAGCACGCCGATAATCGCGATCGGGCGACGACCGAATTTATCCACCAGCGGCCCGGCCACCAGTTGCCCCAGCCCCATGACCAGAATGAATAAGGAAATGGAGGACTGAATCACTGCCTCTGAGCTGTCTAAACCCACGGCAATTGCCGGGATGGCGGGCAGGTATAAATCAATACCGAGCGGGCCAAGCAATACCATGCTCAGCAACAGGAAAAGGAATTTTTGCATTGAAAACATCACTGTCAGTCATCCGAAAGGACGATAAGGGTAATGATTTAGTTAATGAATGAAAAGCAACTTGTGACAATCAGGGCGGTGCGGCAGAAGAGCGGGGCGGGAAAAAGCACGGACATTCAAAGCCTGTCCGTGCTGACGCGGGATTTACCGCGTGATTATTTCTTCCAGAAATCGTCGAACACGGTGACCGGCGGCTGGCGTTTGTGCTCAGTGCGCAGATACCAGCCTTCGATGATTTTCGCCGAGGAGTCGTCGATCTTTTTTCCTTCCAGATAATCGTCGATCAGTTCATAAGTCACGCCGAGCGCCACTTCATCCGGCAAGGCAGGGCGGTCTTCTTCTAAATCCGCCGTTGGTGCTTTAGTATAAAGGTGCGCCGGGCAGCCCATTTCCCGAAGCAACGCTTTCCCCTGACGCTTGTTCAGACGGAAAATCGGGTTGATGTCGGTGCCGCCATCGCCGTATTTGGTGAAGAAGCCGGTCACGGCTTCTGCCGCGTGATCGGTGCCGACCACCACACCTTTCTTCATGCCCGCGATGCTGTACTGCGCTTTCATGCGTTCGCGGGCTTTTTCGTTCCCCTTGATGAAATCGCTGAGTTCGATACCGATTTCGCGCAACGTCGCTTCACTGGCTAATACGGCGTTCTTGATATTGACGGTCAGGACCTGATCCGGCTGGATAAAGGTGATGGCATCCTGACAGTCGGATTCATCGGCCTGCACGCCATAAGGCAAGCGCACGGCAATGAACTGATAGCTGTCGTCGGCAGTTTCCGCACGTAATTCGCTAATTGCCGTTTGGCAAAGTTTGCCGGTGAGAGTAGAATCCTGCCCGCCGCTGATGCCCAGTACCAGTGATTTAATAAACGGATGGGCCAGCAGATAATTTTTGAGAAAATCGACGCTGACACGCACTTCCTGCGCGGCATCGATTTGCGGTTTAACGTGCAGAGCCTGAATAATCTCTTGTTGTAAAGCCATTGACCACTCCTCCTGAAGGCTGCCTTCGAGGAACCCGAGGCAAAAAATAAGACGTTATCAGGATAAACCTACCCCGCATCGCTCAAAAGGACAAGATTCAGCAGATCGTTCGGCGCAAATCTGTACGCTGCCGGACTCGGCTTCTGCGCCTCAGGATGCAGTCATGACGTTCACGCCCTGAAAAGAAAAATCAAGGCGGGAAAGTGTAATGATTGCGTTTTTTTATGGCAGGAAGTTATGCAAAAAATATAAGTGGTTAGGAACTGTCTAAAAAGGTCGCTTTATTAAGATCTCGCGGGCTGAGTACGTTATATTTGTTGCGGTAAAAATAGTTGTATGTATGTGCCATCGAAACGGAGTTGCCAGGCTTGATTAACGGATCCTAATTAATGGCATAAATCGTGTAGTTCAATATCGTTATTTGCCTTAAGTCTTATTGGGGAAGCAAAATGTTTTTTCGGGTTGTACGTCGTTTACCAGCGTGTGCCGTAGTCTGCGGTGCAGCGCTGTTCAGTATCTCAAGCCTTGCAGACACTACTATTTTCACTGCGTTAGATGATCCCGCTCAGGCGAAGAAGCCGTTCGTAGGGAATGTTCAGGCGGGTTACAGTGCACAAACCGGTAACACCAGCAACTCCACGCTGAATGCCGATACCACCATGACCTGGTTTGATACCAACACCGCTTACAGCCTGTGGGGTTCTGCACGTAACACCTCCTCTTCCGGTGTCCGTTCATCCGAGAAATATCAGGCCGGTGCGCGTACCCGTTACAATATGGACAACGCTAACTACCTGTTTGGTCAGGCAAGCTGGCTGAGTGACCGCTACAACGGTTATCGCGCGCGCGATGTAGCCACCGTCGGTTACGGTCGTCAGATCTGGAGCGGTCCGGTCCACACGCTGAATCTGGAAGCAGGTCCGGGTGTGCGTCATGATGAATTCCAGGCAGGCGGCAATTCCACCCGTGCGCTGGCTTACGGCTCAGGCACTTACGGTTATCAGATCAGCGATACCGCGAAGTTCACTCAGGGCGTTTCAGTATTAGCGAACGATGAAACCACGCTGAACTCCGAAACCGCGCTGACCGTTGCCATCAACAGCCACTTCTCTTTGAAAGTGGCTTATGACGTGACGTACAACACCAAACCACCTGCCAGTGCGCCGGATAAAACCGACACCGTCACTTCTGTGAACCTGGTGTACGGCATGTAATTTTCCCGCCGGGAAGAAGAATTTAAAAAGCCAGAGGAGCAATCTTCTGGTTTTTTTTTGCTTGTGACGGGCGATAAACCTCTGTTCATTCCTTTCCACACTGCTCGACGTTTTCCTCCTTTAATAATAAATTACGTAAAAGTTAGGTAAAAAAAACAAACTCTCCTCAAAATCTGCCGATAACTACCTCATCATATTGTCTTGCAGATTAACGGGAGCACAGCCTGAAAAATTCAAATTTGGCATTTGAGGAAGCATGCAGAATGGTAGGCGAGTGCTGCCTGATGTTTGCATCGAATGGGGAGGAAATCAGCCGGGCACGGGTGGCGTTATGGCTTGCCCGCGCCAGAGAAGAAGCCCCGCAGATGAACGGTGAGCAGGAGGATCCGCTGCTACTGGCGATTAACTTCCTGAAAGGGGGATGAGCGAAATGACACTGTCATGAACAACAAAAAAGCCGGCATCTGTGCCGGCTTTTGACATTGACGGGTTCGGTTATCCATTTTCAGTTTGTTTGTGAAAAAGCTCCCTGAAGACCGGATAAATATCTTCCTGTTCACGGATATGCTGCATCGCGAAATTACCGAATTTCTGCTGCAACACTTCGTATTCACGCCACAGCGTCTGATGGGCGCGGCGGGTGATTTCGATATAACTGTAATAACGCACCATGGGCAGGATCTTCTGCGCCAGAAGCTGGTGGCACAGAGGGGAGTCGTCAGCCCAGTTGTCGCCATCGGAGGCCTGCGCGGCGTAAATGTTCCACTGCGCCGGATCGTAACGTTCCTGAATGACTTCATCCATCAGCTTAAGTGCGCTCGACACGATGGTGCCGCCGGTTTCCTGCGAGTAGAAGAACTCCTGTTCATCCACTTCTTTTGCCTGTGTATGGTGACGGATATAGACCACATCGACGTTTTTATACGTCCGGCTCAGGAACAGATAAAGCAGAATGTAAAAACGTTTGGCCATGTCTTTGGTCGCCTGATCCATTGAACCCGAGACATCCATCAGACAGAACATCACCGCCTGGCTTGAAGGTTCGGCGCGACGCTCATAGTTGCGATAACGTAAATCAAAGGTATCGATAAAAGGCGTTTTAGCGATTTTCGCCCGCAGCTCAGCAATCTCTTTGCGCAGCCGTTCCTCTTCCAGTAACTGTGCCGGTTCGCTGATTTCAACCTCAGAAAGCGTCGATTCCAGTTCACGCAGCTCCCGTTTTTTACCGGCCGTCATCGCTGTTCGGCGCGCCAGCGAGTTTTGCAAAGAACGCACCACGCTGATGTTGGCCGGCACACCGTTAGAGGTATAACCGGAGCGATGGGTTTTATACTCATTCAGCTGTTTATGCTGATTTTTTTTCAAATTAGGCAGCGCCAGATCTTCAAATAACAGATCGAGATATTCGTCTTTGGAAATCTGGAAGGAGAATTCATCTTCGCCTTCACCGTCCTGGCTGGCATCGCCCTGACCACTGCCGCCGCCACCGCCCCCTTGCGGTCGCTCGATGCGGTCATTCTGCACAAAGTGGTCATTGCCGGGGTGAACACGGTGGCGTAAGCCACCGCGGCCCTGATGGAACATGGGTTCATTGATATCCGCATTGGGGATCGACACTGACTCCCCGCTGTCGACGTCGGTAACCGAACGCTTGTTAATGGCCTCGGCAATCGACTGTTTGATTTGCGACTTATAGCGGCGCAAAAAGCGCTGGCGGTTAACCGCGCTTTTATTTTTGCCATTAAGCCGACGGTCAATAAAATACGTCATATTTCCCCCAAACGGCGTTGCCAACGATCCCCTGTTACGAGGATTTTCTCACGCGCAGATACCATTCACACAGCAGGCGAACCTGTTTGCGTGTATATCCTTTCTCCATCATTCTGTCGACAAAATCATCATGTTTCTTCTGTTCATCGGTCGACGTTTTGGCATTGAACGAAATAACCGGCAGTAACTCCTCGGTATTGGAGAACATTTTTTTCTCGATGACCGTGCGCAGTTTTTCGTAACTGGTCCAGTTCGGGTTACGGCCGCTGTTATTGGCACGGGCACGCAGCACGAAGTTGACAATCTCATTACGGAAATCTTTTGGATTGCTGATCCCGGCCGGTTTTTCGATTTTTTCCAGTTCGGCATTCAGCGATTCACGGTCAAACAGTTGTCCGGTATCCGGGTCGCGATACTCCTGATCCTGGATCCAGAAGTCAGCGTACGTCACATAACGGTCGAAAATGTTTTGTCCGTATTCTGAGTAGGATTCCAGATAAGCGGTCTGGATCTCTTTGCCGATAAACTCGGCGTATTTCGGGATCAGATAACCTTTCAGGTGCTCCAGATATTTTTCAGCAACGTCCTGCGGGAACTGTTCGCGCTCGATTTGCTGTTCCAGCACGTAGAACAGATGCACCGGGTTGGCCGCCACTTCCACATGGTCAAAGTTGAACACACGGGAGAGGATTTTAAACGCGAAACGCGTGGACAGCCCGTTCATGCCTTCGTCCACGCCCGCATAATCGCGGTATTCCTGATAGGACTTGGCTTTCGGATCGGTATCTTTCAGGCTTTCACCATCGTATACCCGCATTTTGGAATAGCTGCTGGAGTTTTCCGGCGTTTTCAGGCGGGAAAGAATCGAGAAGCGGGCCAGCGTTTCCAGGGTTCCCGGCGCGCATGGTGCATGAGAAAGCTCACTGTTGCTGAGCAGTTTGTCGTAGATTTTCATCTCTTCGGACACGCGCAGGCAGTAAGGGACTTTCACGATGTAGACACGGTCAAGGAAGGCTTCATTATTCTTGTTGTTACGGAACGTCACCCACTCAGATTCGTTGGAGTGCGCCAGAATAATGCCGTTGAACGGCAGGGCGGAGATGCCTTCAGTACCGTTATAGTTACCTTCCTGCGTTGCCGTCAGTAACGGGTGCAGCACTTTAATCGGTGCCTTGAACATCTCGACGAATTCCATCACACCCTGGTTAGCACGGCACAGCGCGCCGGAATAACCGTAGGCATCAGGATCGTTTTGCGCATGGTTTTCCAGTTTACGGATATCCACTTTTCCGACCAGCGCGGAGATGTCCTGGTTGTTTTCATCGCCAGGCTCGGTTTTCGCGATAGCGATTTGTTCGAGGATCGACGGCCAGACTTTCACGACTTTGAATTTGGTGATGTCGCCGCCAAATTCGTGTAAACGTTTCGCGGCCCACGGCGACATGATGGTGCCGAGGTAGCGCGGAGGGATGTTGTATTCTTTTTCAAGAATGTGCGCATCTTCCTGCGGATTAAACAGACACAGCGGATGATCGTTTACCGGGCTGCGGTCGCCGTTGGCGCTCAGCACATAAATCGGTACGCGTTGCATCAGGGATTTCAGCCGTTCGGCCAGTGAGGATTTACCGCCACCCACCGGGCCCAGTAAATAGAGGATTTGTTTCTTTTCTTCCAGGCCCTGCGCGGCATGTTTCAGGTAGGAGACGATCTGTTCGATGGCCTCTTCCATACCGTAAAACTCTTCAAATGCAGGGTAACGTGCAACAACACGGTTCGAGAATAAACGCGACAGGCGAGGTTCAAGCGCGGTATCTACCATCACTGGTTCACCGATTGCCATCAACAGACGTTCCGCCGCATTGACATAAGCACTGCGATCTTGCCGAGCAATGGTAAGAAATTCCTGCAGTGTGAACTCTTCGTCCTTGGCAGCCTCATAGCGCTGGCGATAATGGTCAAATATGTTCATACGATGCCCGTCCTTCGTTATTTTACCTTTCGTTCCTGGGATCGCGTCTGCCATTCCAGTGACTGGGGTAAAGCACAGGTTAATGAGAGCGTAAATCTGGATCTACACAATCGCTCCCGGAAGAAAGATCCCACCTGAATACAGCAACCCTTATGCCAACTTGCAGAACCCCTTGGATGCAGACAGTTGCGAATGACTAAAAACTGTCTTAAATCGGTGGAGCGGGCAACCGGTTCAGGCTAAGTCTTTCATCTATTTATAAGCGTAGTTTGGCATTAGAAAAATTTCCTCTCTGCTTCTGGCGTTTTTTAAGTCATATCAATGACTCAGTTCCTGCAAATCGTCTGAAAAGCCTTACAGGACGTGCCTTCAGGGCCGAAAGTGTTTTCTTTAGTCATTTTTATTTCATATTTTGCAGATAAATTATGCGATCGCCTCTGTTTTACTGAGTAAAGCTGTCTCAGCACAATCTGAAAAACTGTAAATGCTAAGCGCAATGTTTAACGTTCATTTACACTAGCCACGATTTTTTACTTAATGGAATTAAGACAATGAAAATTTCAAACCTTAAAACACTGTCCATCGTGGGCGCGGCAGTGCTTTGCAGCCATGCAGCCGTGGCTGGCACCTGGTCACTCGGCGCATCTGCGCTGGGCGACGTCAACCCGTATCGCGGTTATGACAATAAAGTCTTGCCAGTGCCAATTGTCTCTTACGAGGGGGATGATTTTTATTTCAAATCACTGACTGCCGGTTACTACCTGTGGAAAGACGATAAGAACAAGTTCAGCGCGACCACCACATACGTACCTTTCGGGTTTGACCCGGATGACAGCGATGACAATCAGATGAAACATCTGAACAAACGTCGCGGCACCTTATACGCGGGTCTGGCGTATTCACATATCGAAGACTGGGGTACGCTGCGTGCTACCTTCAACGGCGATGTATTGAATAACAGTAACGGTTTGCTGGCTGATGCGGCGTACCTGTACCCGATCCGCCAGGATAACTGGGCGCTGATTCCGGGCTTTGGTGTGATGTACAACAGCAGCAATCAGAATGACTATTACTATGGCGTTACCAAGGGTGAATCACGTCGCAGCGGCCTGAGCAGCTATTCCGCCGATGACAGCTTCAGCCCGTACGCTGAGCTTTCTGCACGTTATAACTTTACCCGCGAGTGGCAGGCATTCTTCACCGGCCGCTATATTCGTCTGGCGGATGAAGTGAAAGACAGCCCGATGGTCGATAAGTCATATTCTGCGATTATCTGGACAGGTGTTACTTACACCTTCTGATGCAATGCACCGCGACGGTGAACATATTGCACATTAATGGGGCGTTTCGCCCCATTTGCACATTTAGAGTTCAGTGAGCTTTAAAACCATCGAATAAACTTTTCAGCCACGACCCAACCGGAGGAAACAGATGAAAGCGAAAACCGTGCAATTCCCTGATGGCACGACAGTTCCCGCAATCGGACAAGGTACCTGGTATATGGGGGAGCGAAACAGCGATCTCCGCGCCGAAGTAAGGGCTTTACAGCAGGGGCTGGACGCCGGTATGACCTTGATTGATACCGCAGAAATGTACGCAGACGGCGGTGCGGAAAGGGTGGTCGGTGAAGCCATTGCCGGGCGTCGTGATGCTGCGTTTCTGGTATCAAAAGTGTACCCGCACCATGCCGGTGGCGCGAAAGCTATCGCCGCCTGTGAACAGAGCCTGAAGCGCTTAAAAACGGAGTGTATAGACCTGTACCTGTTGCACTGGCGTGGTTCGATTCCGTTACATGACACGGTGACGGCGATGGAGACATTGCAGGCATCCGGCAAAATCCGCCGCTGGGGCGTCTCGAATCTCGACACTGACGATATGCAGGCACTGTGGAAAATCCCCGGTGGTCAGGCGTGCATGACCAATCAGGTGCTTTATCACGCCGCCGCCCGTGGCATTGAATTTGATCTGCTGCCGTGGTGTAAAGAACACGGCGTACCGGTGATGGCTTACTGCCCGCTGGCACAGGCGGGTAAATTACGTCACGACGTGCTGACGTCAGCGGTGATGCAGGATATCGCCAGTGCGCGGGGCGTCAGCAGTTCGCAGGTTGCACTGGCGTGGGTCACCCGTACGGGCAACGTGATCGCGATTCCGAAGGCGGTTCAGCCTCAGCATGTTAAAGATAATGCGGCGGCGCTGACGCTCAGCCTGACGGAAGATGAAATAGCGCGAATCGACGCAGCATTCCCGGCGCCGAACCATAAAACGCCGCTGGATATGGTCTGACGCCAGATCATCACTTCAACCTTAAGACGACAAAAAGGGGCCAGATGGCCCCTTTGTTATGTTTATGCAAACGCCAGCCGTTTATTTGCGCAGGGAAAACGTTACCGCCAGACGCGCCGGAGCGGCATGGGTAGAAACGTGCGGATGGGAAACTTGCGCAGTTTCCACGCAGACCATGGTTTTATAACCATCATCGGGCATGTCCGCCATGCTGACGGAAAATACCGAGCCTGGGTTCCATGCCACCACATCGCTGTTGTTTTCATGTGCGATAACCAGCGTGCGTTTTAGCACAGGATCGACGATTTCGCTGGTCGCCTGCGGCTGGGTGTAAATGCGGTCAGTCTGGCCGGTGAAGGTCAAATCACCTTCTTCCTGCTTGGCTTTTGCGCCGTCAACTTTATCGATAAAGCTGTTGCCCAGACCTTTAATGCTGACACCGGCGATATCGCCAATGTTGAAATAGGTGTGCAGGGCACTGTTGGCCTCGAAATCACCGGTAGATTCAAGCTCAATGTGGCAGGTTTCACCCAGCGTGAAGCGGGCTGTCAGCGTGAAATCATGTGGCCAAAGTTCGCGCGTTTTTTCACAGCTTTTCAGCGTCAGCGTCAACACCACGCCCTGTTGGGTTTCCTGGTGTTCGGTCAGTGTCCACGGCATGTTACGTGCGAAACCATGGGAAGGTTTACCGGCAGGGCCGAACCACGGCCAGCAGATTGGAATGCCGCCACGTATTGCCACGCCTTCTTTGAATGCGCTGGCGCTGCTCATCCACAGCACCGGTTCTTCGCCTTCCGGTTGCCATGCCAGCAGATGCGCGCCCTGAAGGGCCACGGCTGCATGAACTTTCGGATGGGCAACCACGATAACCGGGAGTTCATCGATCTGACGCTGGCTGATGGTGGTGGAGATTTGGTTTACAACGGGTAGGGAGAGGAGTTGCTCGATCATTATCTGGTGTCCTGTTGATTTTATATCGGGTAGATAAATAATTACGATGATAAGAACCAAGACTACAGATGAACGGAAGCTTTGTGATTGATCGCACTCATGTGCCTGATAAAAAGTGCATCTGACAGAAAGCAAAAGGGCGACTTGCGTCGCCCTTCAATCAGTTCATCAACATTGCCAATTATTTGGAAACGTGAGAAATCAGATCCAGAACTTTATTTGAGTAGCCAGTTTCGTTGTCGTACCAGGAAACCAGTTTCACAAAGTTGTCGTTCAGAGCGATACCTGCTTTCGCATCAAATACGGAAGTCAGTTTTTCGCCGTTGAAGTCGGTAGAAACAACGTCGTCTTCGGTGTAACCCAGAACGCCTTTCAGATCGCCTGCTTCAGAAGCTGCTTTGATCACTGCGCAGATTTCTTTGTAGGTCGCTGGTTTTTCCAGACGTGCAGTCAGGTCAACCACGGAAACGTTAGGGGTAGGAACGCGGAACGCCATACCAGTCAGTTTACCGTTCAGAGCTGGGATAACTTTACCTACTGCTTTAGCAGCACCGGTAGAAGAAGGGATGATGTTCTGGGATGCGCCGCGGCCGCCGCGCCAGTCTTTGTGAGACGGGCCATCGACAGTTTTCTGAGTTGCGGTAGTTGCATGAACAGTGGTCATCAGCGCTTCAACGATACCGAAGTTGTCGTTGATCACTTTAGCCAGTGGTGCCAGGCAGTTAGTGGTGCAAGATGCGTTAGAAACGATTTCCTGACCTGCGTATTCTTTATGGTTAACGCCCATAACGAACATAGGGGTGTCATCTTTAGATGGACCAGTCAGAACCACTTTCTTAGCGCCAGCAGTGATGTGCTTACGTGCAGTCGCGTCGTCCAGGAACAGGCCAGTTGCTTCAGCAACAACATCAACGTTCACTTCATTCCATTTCAGGTTAGCTGGGTCACGCTCAGCGGTAACACGGATGGTTTTGCCGTTAACAACCAGGTGACCGTCTTTCACTTCTACGGTACCGTTGAAACGACCATGAGTTGAGTCGTACTTCAGCATGTATGCCATGTATTCTGCGTCTAACAGATCGTTGATTGCTACGATCTCGATGTCAGAACGTTCCTGAGCAGCACGGAAAACAATGCGACCGATACGGCCAAAACCGTTGATACCTACTTTGATAGTCATATATTCCACCAGCTATTTTTTTAGTGAATAAAAGGTTGGTTGTAAAATTACAAAAACCTTGCTGAGCGTCAAGCGGAATCGTGTCAATTATTGCTGTAAGTCAAAGCGACGACCTACTGTTGTTCGCTTATTGCACGTTCCGTTTTTTTAATCGGCTCACAACCACATGGGGGCGAAAAACTGAATATAAAGGGTCACAAGAGCAGGATTGTGATCGCCATCACAAGTTGGAGCTGGCTAACGCTGATGCCCTACAGTTTAGGACAAAACAGGCAGACCTGTTGTTAATTTTTTGTTATTATAAACTGTTATTTTAGTTGATTTTTCTATTCGTCAGAGAACGATTATTATGAGCAATGAATCCAAATCATCTTCTTCACTCGAACAACTTACTGAAATTCAACGTTATGTGACGCAGGAACACGGTACGGAGCGTCCGTATACGGGTAAACTGCTGCACAATAAACGCGACGGCATCTACCATTGCCTGGTCTGCAACGCGCCTCTGTTCTACTCCGACACCAAATATGACTCCGGATGCGGCTGGCCAAGTTTTTATCAGCCGGTTGAACACGACGCCATTACTTACCTGACCGACAATACCCACGGTATGGAGCGGGTGGAAATCCGCTGTTCGAATTGCGAAGCGCATTTAGGGCACGTTTTCCCTGACGGCCCGGAGCCGACCGGTGAGCGTTATTGCGTCAACTCCGCGTCGATGAGTTTTATCGACGGTGAAAATGGCGATAAAACCGCAGGCTGAGCGATAGAGACAACCTGACGTAATTTTACCGACAAAATCGATTCAGCAATTATTCAAATTCCCGTGAATAATGGTGACGAACAGGGGTAGCAGATGGAAATAAATCAACTCATTGATGTGATGACGCCGGAAATTTACGCGCGTCTGGCACAGGCCGTCGAACTGGGCAAATGGCCCGACGGCGTGGCGCTGACCCCGGAACAAAAAGATCACAGTTTGCAGGCAGTGATGCTGTATCAGTCGCGTCACAACGTGGATGCGCAACACATGAGCATCGGCACCGACGGCCAGATCGTCACGAAAAGCAAACAGGAACTGAAACAACAGTTCGCGGAAGAGACGTTGATTCGGCTCAGACCGGAGTAACAGAAAATCTTTCGGGTAAATACCTTCTGTTGCACCGGTGTTGGGGGGAATTCCCTTCTAACCCGCCGGCGTCAGCAGAAGGTAACAAGCCCCGGTTTGCGGGGCTTGGGTTTTCTGAATTCCCTGGCATTCATTATCTTTCAGAGCTGGCGCCGTTATAACGCACTTTTCATCAGAATATAGGTGGCGTCTTTGCGTTTGTGTTGATCAATCAGCGGGACAAGCCGTTTGAAGTGCTCACTGGCACAATGTGCCTCGAGTGCTGCATGGTCTGGCCACTCTTCAATAAAAATGAAATGACCCGGATCCTTTTCATCAATGAACAGATGATAAGCAAGGCATAAAGGTTCCCGTTGGGTGGCCTCAACCAACTCGGAATAAAATGGCATGACTGTGCCGATCGACTCCGGTTTAATAAAATCTTCTGCAATCACTTTCAACATGTTTTTCTCCTGAGATGTTCTCCCTCCAGATTTTCCAACATCGCGTCAAGTACATCGCCCGGCCTTTCCAGCACGGCCAGATGCGTGATGGCATTCTCCAGCCGTTTCACCGCAAAGAAGTCATGATCCGCCGCGAAACGCTGTTGTAAAAGCAGGTATTCGTCATTTCTGTCGAGGGAATAAATGTGGGTAGCCTTTGGCGGATGACGGAGTTTTTCGAGGCGCCGCAGAGGCGAACCGTGCTGATGATAAGCATCGGCGATGACCTGTCCTGCAAGTCGCCACAGCTGGAAACTGGATCCGGACATTTCGGTTTTAAGATGGTGGATGATGTCAGGTGATTCGCTTCCTGCCAGCCAAAATTCGTACAGTTCATTTCGGGCGTTTTTCCAGCTATTTGCATCCTGCATCTCTTCGATTGAACTGAAGAATTCCGGCGCGGGTTGATTCATTATCCAGTCAAGAAAGACCACTGCAGGCACGCGTTCTGGTAAACGTTCCGCCAAATCAAAGGCTATCCAGCTGGCATGCGCAACGGAAACAGGGATTACCCGCAGAAGGTTGAGGTGTCCGATGAGTGCCAGAGCGTCGGTTAATAACGCCGCGCCGTCAAAATCCCGGCCATCGGTCGATGATTTTCCATGACCTCGCCAGTCGATAATCACCACGCGAAAGCTGCTGGCCGCCAGCGCAGCGAACTCATGGAAAACCGTTTTCGGCTGGCACCAACCCGGCATGAGAAAAAGCGTCGTATCACCCGCACCCATGTCCTGATAATCGATATCGCCATGTGCTGTGTGCAAAACAGGCATGTAAACGTCCCTCGTGAAATGAATGAAGGACTACCCTAACCGATCTCGTTAATTAAACAAGATTAAACTTGGTAAATTAACGTCAAGGTGTTCGGACTTTCAGTTTCACGCCTGAGTCTTCAGGACATCTTCTTTAATTTCAGGGAGGTGCAGGGAATCGGGGCGCCCCAGACAAAGACGCCCCGAAACGAAATTACGCCAGAACCTCAGCCGAGGTGCTCACTTTCGCGCCCGCCTGTTGCATGGCGTCAATGGCGTCGCTGCTGTCCTGCGGTTGAAGATTTACACCACGGCAGCCGTCGGTGATCAGTGTGACCTCGTAACCCTGCGTCAGCGCATCCAGCACGGTAAATTTCACACAGTAATCCGTGGCGAGGCCCATGACGTACAGATGGGTGATTTTGGCCGCTTTCAGCCAGTCGTTCAGCATAGTTGCCGAAAGGTGTCCATTATCGTAAAACGCGCTGTAACTGTCGATATCCAGATTCGTGCCTTTCTGCACCACGAAATCCAGACGTTGTGTCTCCAGCGCCGGGTGAAACTCTGCGCCAGGTTCGTTTTGCACACAATGCACTGGCCACCAGACCTGCGGCAGGCCGTCCAGTTCACCCATCGTCCAGGCTTCTGCATGTGAGTTCACCGCAAAACTGCGATGCTTTGCGGGGTGCCAGTCCTGAGACGCCACGACGGCGACATTGCGCTTTTTACACCACGCCATCATCTGATTGGCGACCGCAATCGTGGCATCACCTTCAGCAACGGCTAATGCGCCGCCCTGACAAAAATCATTTTGCAGATCAACCAGCAACAATGCAGATTTCATATCGCCTCTTATTCAGTGAGTTCGCCGCGCAGGTTTTGCTGCATCAGTTCCCGGATTGCTTCCGGGGTGTGCGACTGGCTGAGCAGATAATGCAGTTTGGTCAGCGCCGCCTCAACGGTCATATCAAACCCGCTGATCACACCCGAATGCGCCAGCGCGTTGCCGGTGGCATAGCCGCCCATGTTCACGCGACCGGAAATACATTGCGTCAGGTTAACCACCACAATGCCACGCTCCGACGCGTCTTTCAGAACTTTCAGCAAATCGCCTTTCTGCGGCGCATTTCCCACGCCGTAGGAGCGCAGAATTAATGCTTTGACCGGTTGCATCAGGAAGTTTTGCACCACTTCTGCGGAAATTCCCGGATAAATCGTCACCACGCCAATAGGCTGCGGAGTGATGTTGTGGACTTTCAGACTGGCGGCCGGCACCTGCGGCAGAGACGGCGTGGAAAGGCGGCGGATGTGGATCCCGGCTTCCAGAAGCGGCGTCAGATTCGGTGATGCGAAGGCATCAAAACCATCCGCATGCGCTTTGGTGCTGCGGTTGCCGCGATACAGACGATTGTTGAAGAACAGCGTCACTTCGTTGACCGGATGATTCGCGGCAATGTACAGGGAATTGAGCAGGTTGATTTGCCCGTCAGAACGCAGCGCTTCGAGCGGAATTTGTGACCCTGTCACAATAACCGGCTTGCTCAGGTTTTCCAGCATGAACGACAGCGCCGAGGCGGTGAACGCCATCGTGTCGGTGCCGTGCAGGATAACGAAACCGTCGTAATCTTCATAATGTGCCTGAATATCATCAGCGATGTGTTGCCAGTCTTCCGGCGTCATGTCGGAGGAATCCATCAGCGGGGCGTATTCCTGAATGGTGAACTCAGGCATTTCAGGGCGATGGAATTCCGGCATCAGCGCCAGTTGTCGCTGCAGGTGGCCGGAAACCGGAATGTAACCCTGTTCTGAACGCTGCATACCGATGGTGCCGCCGGTGTAGGCAACATAAATAGATTTTTTAGTCATCGAAGGTGTTCTTTTTATAGAAAGGTGAAAGCAACTGCGGTGAGTATAAAGACTTCGCTGCCGGTGTCCCACCCAAAAAAAGCCCGGAGTCTCGGGAAGAGGCTCCGGGCTGACTGTTTGCGGTATAAATGAACGTTACTTCACGTCACCACAGGTCAGACACAGGGCATAACGGTTTTGCGGATCGTTCATGTTATTGAACAGATCGGCCTGTGATTTCAGCTCCATTGCCATTTTGCTCACCGGTGCAGGCAGATAAGCCTGAACCACCGCCGGCAGCATGGCGTGAACGGACGCGCTCACTTGTGAAAACACCATATCACTCAGGCTTGGCTGGCTGACATACCAGTTCAGCTGCCATTTCGGCAGTTTCGCAAGCTCTGCGGCTTTCTTCACGGCATCGTCGAAATCACCCAGTTCATCCACCAGGCCGTTGGCTTTGGCATCAGAACCGATCCACACGTGCCCCTGGGCGATCTGGTCGATCTGCTCAGGCGTTTTGTGGCGCGCATCAGCCACCAGGCCGAGGAAGGTTTTGTAACCATTCTCGATGTTCAGCTGCATCATCTGCGAGAACTCCGGCGGCAATGCTTTGGTGGACGCGATATCTGCCAGCGGGGAGGTGGCCACGCCGTCAGTATGCACACCGGCGTAATCGAGCGTGTTCTGGTACGTGTTGATCACGCCAAAGATACCGATAGAACCGGTGAGGGTGCTCGGGCTGGCAATGATGTAGTTTGCCGGCGTGGAGATCCAGTAACCGCCTGACGCCGCCATGCCGCCCATTGACACCACCACTGGCTTACCGGCAGCTTTCGCGGCGGCAAGTTCAGAGCGGATCACTTCGGAGGCACTGACGCTGCCGCCAGGGCTGTTCACGCGAAATACAATCGCTTTCACTTTCGGATCCAGACGGGCATCGCGAATTTGTTGTGCGGTGGTATCCCCGCCGACAGCACCCGGTTGTTCTTCACCGTCGTTGATCGCACCGGTCGCAAAGATCACGGCAATTTGCGGATCGTTGTTGTCAGCTTTTGGTTTTGGCGAGTAATCGTAAATGCTGGTGTAGTTAAAGTCTTTGGTGGTTTTATTCCAGCCAAACGCTTTGACCATGTCATTTTCTGTTTCACTGCGTGATGCCAGAGCATCGACCAGTTTGGCTTTCAGCGCGTACTGCGCCATGTCGCCGCCGGTGGCCTGCATCCCGGCCAGAACGCCTGCCGCACCCGGGAACAGTTGCTCAGGGGTAATCTGACGATTAGCGGAGACGGTATTCAGATAATTTGTCCACAATCCGCCAACCCAGCGGCTGTCTGCTTCACGGGCAGCAGGAGACATGTCATCACGGATCAACGGCTCGACAGCGGATTTGTATGTCCCGACGCGGAAGATATTGGTGGTGACTTTCAGCTTATCCAGCAACGATTTGTAATACAGATTGTTGGTGGCAAAACCGTGTAAATCGACCGCGCCCTGTGGCGAGAGGTAAATTTTGTTGGCGTAGCTGGCCAGATAATATTGCGACTGGTCGTAGCTGTCATCGATGGCATAAATCGGTTTGCCCGCGTCGCGGAATTCCCGCAGCGCCTTGCCGATATATTGCATGGAGGCCTGATCGGTGCCGGTGAAGTCAGTCAGCTGCAATACCATACCGGTGATGTTTTTGTCATCTTTCGCCGAACGGATGGTATCTACCAGGTCAAACAGGGCATTTTCCTGCAGGCGGCTGCTGGAAGTGCCCAGCAGTTCGCGGCCCCACTGGCGCACTTTATTATTGACCGAAGGCTTATCCACCACGGATCCGCTGAGGTCGACCAGCAGCGCGCCTTTGGTGGTGTCAGCGGGTTTATCCTGCACGGCATACCAGATGCCGACCCCGGCCAGAATGATCACAATAAGAAATACGTTGAGAATAAATTCTCGGACGAAATTAAGAAGACGCCAGGTCCACTTAAAAAAACCGGCGATTATTCGCCACAATGTGCGCATGGTCTCTCCAACAAGACGGGAAAAGTATCGCTATCCTAATGACCCGCCGGAGAAAAGTCAGCTTTAAATCATTTCAGAATTTACCGGTGACAGATTATCTGAAAGCCATCAGCCGGTTGGAAAAAGGCCTCGTGCCTATGTTAACGTACGGTTAATAGCAATTATTCTCAGTTCTGCTCAGGAGTTTTCAATGGATGCTTTAGATTTATTACTCAACCGCCGTTCTGCTTCCCGTCTGGCCGCGCCAGCTCCGTCCGGTGAGGCGCTGCAAAACATCATTAATGCCGGTCTGCGCGCACCGGATCATGGTGCCTTACAGCCGTGGCGCTTTGTCATTGCGGAAAACGACGGGCTGGTGCGTTTTAGCGAACTGCTGCGTGCGGCAGCGATTAAAGACGGCGCGGATGAAAAGGCCATTGAAAAAGCCACTCAGGCACCGCTTCGTGCGCCGCAAATTATCACCGTGATTGCCGCCTGCAAAGAAAGCGCGAAAGTGCCACAGTGGGAGCAGTTACTCTCTGCCGGTTGCGCGGTTCAGGCGATGCAGATGGCGGCGCTGGCTCAGGGCTTCAACGGTATCTGGCGCAGCGGGGCGTGGACCGATCATCCTGACGTGCGCAAGGCATTTAAATGCGGTGAAAATGATAAAATTGTCGGGTTCCTCTATCTGGGCACGCCGCAGTTAAAAGCCAGTCTTCAAATCATTCCGGTCGACAGCACGCCATTCGTCAGCCACTTTTAAGCAGGGCGCACAACGTCATCACTGGCCGGTTTTTCTCAGTGCTTTCTGATTAAACCGGTTTTTTGCTGCCTTAATGAGCGACCGTCATCTCAGATACCTTTAACCGTCTTACTAAATGTGCCGCCAGCGGCTAACATAGCCCCCTCTGGATGATGAGGACGTTGTGAATGAAGGATGGGACAATGAAAATGTTAGCCGTTAACACTCTGACGGGCGCTGTCTGATGCGTCTGTTCATTGCGGAAAAACCCAGCCTTGCCCGCGCCATTGCGGATGTTCTGCCGAAACCTCATCGTCGCGGTGACGGCTATATTGCCTGTGGTAACGATCAGGTGGTCACCTGGTGCGTAGGTCACTTGCTCGAGCAGGCTCAGCCGGACGCCTACGACAGCCGCTTTGCGCGCTGGTCGCTGGCCGATCTGCCGATCATTCCCGAAAAATGGCAACTCCAGCCGCGTTCCTCCGTGGCTAAACAACTCAACGTCATTAAGCGCTTATTGCTCGAGGCCTCTCAGGTCGTCCATGCCGGTGACCCGGATCGCGAAGGGCAATTGCTGGTGGATGAAGTGCTGGATTACCTTGAGCTGACGCCGGAAAAACGTCACGCCACCCAGCGCTGCCTGATTAACGATCTCAACCCGCAGGCCGTCGAACGCGCCATTGAACGGCTGCGGGATAACCGCGATTTCATCCCGCTGTGCGTTTCCGCGCTGGCCCGCGCCCGCGCAGACTGGCTGTACGGCATCAACATGACCCGCGCTTACACTATTCTGGGTCGCAACGCCGGGTACAACGGCGTGCTCTCCGTAGGACGTGTACAGACGCCTGTCCTCGGGCTGGTGGTGCGTCGTGACGAAGACATTGAAAACTTCGTGCCGAAAGATTTCTTTGAAGTGAAAGCGCATATCGTGACGCCCGCCGACGAGCGTTTTGTCGCCCTGTGGCAGCCGAGCGAATCCTGTGAACCTTACCAGGATGAAGAAGGGCGTCTGCTGCACCGGCCGCTGGCCGATCACGTGGTGGCGCGCATCGGCGGCCAGCCTGCCATCGTCACCGGCTATAATGACAAGCGTGAGAATGACATTGCGCCGCTGCCGTTTTCGCTTTCCACCTTGCAGATTGAAGGCTCCAAAGCCTTCGGACTGAGTGCGCAGCAGATTTTAGATATCTGTCAGAAATTATACGAAACGCACAAATTGATTACGTATCCGCGTTCAGACAGCCGATATCTCCCTGAGGAGCATTTTGCCGGACGTCATGCGGTGCTTAACGCCATCGGCGTGCATCAGCCGGACCTGATGCCGCAACCGGTCATGGATACGGATATTCGTAACCGCTGCTGGGATGACAAAAAAGTCGATGCCCACCACGCGATCATCCCGACCGCCCGCAGCAGCAAAGTGCACCTGACAGACAATGAACAAAAGATTTACGGCCTGGTGGCGCGTCAGTATCTGATGCAGTTCTGCCCGGATGCGGTTTACCGCAAATGTGTGATTGATCTCGATATCGCCGGTGGCAAGTTTATCGCCAAGGCGCGTTTTCTGGCCGAGGCGGGCTGGCGCACCTTGCTGGGCAGTAAAGAACGTGATGAAGAGAATGAGGGCACACCGCTGCCGGTGGTGGCGAAAAGCGACGAATTACTCTGTGAACGGGGTGAAGTGGTGGAGCGTCAGACCCAGCCGCCACGGCCTTTCACCGATGCCACGCTGCTTTCCGCCATGACCGGTATTGCGCGATTTGTGCAGGACAAAGCGCTGAAGAAAATTTTGCGTGCGACCGACGGGCTGGGAACGGAAGCCACGCGCGCCGGGATCATCGAACTGCTGTTCCGCCGTGAATTTTTGTACAAGAAAGGGCGCTACATTCATTCCAGTGATACAGGCCGTGCGTTAATCCACTCGCTGCCGGACATCGCCGGAAGGCCGGACATGACCGCCGACTGGGAATCGACCCTGACGCGCATCAGTGAAAAGAACTGCCGTTATCAGGATTTCATGCAGCCGCTGGTCGCGACGTTGCAGGATCTCATCATGCAGGCGAAAACGAACCGGGTGTCTTCGGCATTCCGCAGTCTGCCTTCCAAACCGGCGGGCGCAGCGGCGAAAGGCAAAAGCGCCCCTAAACGACGTAAAGCGAGCACCAAAGGTAAGGAAGCAAGCAGTGATGAATAATATGAAAAACGTGCTGATGATTTTACTGGCGGGTTCGGCGTTGCTGTCTGCCCCGGCGCTGGCGAACCGCACCGGTTATAACAATGGTGCTGACGTCGTGGTGCCGCTGCCGCCGCAAATCTGGGAGAACAGCGGCAACAGTAATAACAACAGCGCACCGGCCTGTCACAACTGCTGTATTTACAATAATCAGAGCTACAGCGAGGGCGCGGTGGTGACCGCCGACAGCGTGGTATTGCAATGCGTGCGCGATCCGCTGGTGGTGGGCACCAATGAACTGAAGTGGCAGGTGCTGAAGAAGTAGTGTTCAGCCTGACGTGAATGTTCAGACACTCATTTTCAGACAGTAAAAAGGCGCGGAACTGTATTCAGTCCGCGCCTTTTTTAATGCGTTACCGTCAGCTGCAATACGCGCGCAGATAGGCGTCGATCAGCGGAACGTCTGCCGCTGCCAGCTCAAAAGAGTGCACGTCGGCAGGCACTACCCAGCGGATTTCTGAGTGACACTGTAACGTTATCACTCCCTTGAAATCGCTGACCCGCCAGCCGTGCAGGCGAATCAGCCGCGCGGGCTGTTGCAGTTCGCTGGTCGCGACAAATTCTTCAACCTTTGCGTCGATCCCCAGCTCTTCCTGCAATTCGCGGATCAGCGCGGCCTGCTGGCTCTCACCTGCCTCGACTTTCCCGCCGGGAAACTCCCACAAACCGGCCTGATCGCCGGTGGCATCACGACGGGCGAGCAGCAATTTCCCCTCGCGCTCAATCAGTGCGGCCACCACATCGACAATCTTCATTATTTCAGGTCGAACGTCGCCCAGATTGGCGCGTGATCTGAAGGTTTTTCCATTCCACGGATATCGTAATCGATACCGGTTTCGATGCAGCGTGAGGCTAGTGGCGTACTGGCCATGATCAGATCGATACGCAGGCCACGGTTTTCATCGAAGCCGCGTGAACGGTAGTCAAACCATGAATATCTGTCGGCGGTTTCCGGGTTGGCTGCGCGGAAAGTATCAATCAGCCCCCAGCCTTTCAGGCGTTCCATCCACTCACGCTCTTCCGGCAGGAAAGAGCATTTACCGGTGCGCAGCCAGCGTTTACGGCTGTCTTCGCCGATACCAATGTCAAGATCGGTCGGGCTGATATTCACGTCACCCATCACCACCACCGGATTATTCACCGACAGACTGGTGTTCAGGTAATCCTGCAAATCGCGGTAAAACTTCTCTTTTGCCGGGAACTTGGTCGGATGGTCACGGCTTTCGCCCTGCGGGAAGTACCCGTTGATGACCGTCAGCACGCCCTGCGGCGTTTCGATGTCGGCCATGATAATGCGGCGCTGAGACTCTTCGTCATCACCAGGGAAACCACGGCGTACAGCCAGCGGTGCCTGTTTGGTCAGCATGGCAACGCCGTAATGGCCTTTTTGCCCGTGATAGAAAACGTGATAGCCATACTGGCTGACATCTTCGAGCGGAAACATATCGTCATGGACCTTGGTTTCCTGCAAACCAATGACGTCAGGCTGATGCTGTTCGATAATTGCCGCAAGCTGATGCGGACGGGCGCGCAATCCGTTGATATTAAAGGAGACAAACTTCATAGTCGGGAACCATTTGGCGATGAAATCAGAAGGGCGATAGTAGCAGATAAAGGGGCAGATGGCGAAACCGCTGCGCTGATGAAAAAGCCAGCAAAGGCGCATTGCGGGGCAAACAGTCTGCCCAAACTTTGTGACAATCCGGATTGAGTTGTACAATTAATTTGTCAACTTTTCGTGACAGTCTCTTCTGCCACTGTACATGAAAGAGTATTATGCCACTCAGCGATTTCCGCACCGGCAGAAAAAGGTCAACACTGATGCGTCTGGAAGTTTTTTGCGAAGACCGCCTGGGTCTTACCCGTGAACTCCTTGATTTACTGGTTTTACGCAGTATTGATTTGCGCGGTATCGAGATTGCCTCGATTGGCCGCATTTACCTGAATTTTTCCCAACTGGATTTTGATACTTTTCGCGCCCTGATGGCTGAAATCCGTCGAATTGATGGCGTGACCGACGTCCGCACCGTGCCGTTCATGCCTTCCGAGCGTGAGCACCGCGCACTGCGTGCTTTACTGGTGTCCATGCCGGAACCGGTATTTTCCATTGATATGAAAGGAAAAATTGAGCAGGCCAACCCCGCTGCAATCGCGCTGTTCGAACTGGATGAAGAGAAAATCCGCACTTACAACGCCGTGAATTTGATTACCGGTTACAACGTCACGCGCTGGCTGGAAAGCGACAGCACCCAGCCTCACAGCGAGCGTGTGGTGATCCGCAGTCAGGATTTCCTGATGGATCTCACCCCTATTCATATGGATGACGAAGAGCAGACCGGCGTGATGGCCGGCGCGGTGATCATGCTGAAATCCGCCGCGCGCATGGGCCGGCAGTTGCAGGATCTCACTGTCAATGACGACAGTGAATTCGACCATATTGTCGCGGTAAGCGGCAAAATGCGTCAGGTGCTGGATCAGGCACGCAAACTGGCGATGCTCGATGCGCCGCTGCTGATTGTCGGCGATACCGGTACGGGTAAAGATTTGCTGGCACACGCCTGCCATCTGCGCAGCGCCCGCGGCAAAAAACCGTTCCTTGGCCTCAATTGTGCCTCGCTGCCGGATGACGTGGTGGAAAGTGAACTGTTCGGCTATGCCGCCGGTGCCTACCCGAATGCGCTGGAAGGCAAAAAAGGCTTCTTCGAGCAGGCTAACGGCGGTTCCGTGCTGCTTGATGAAATCGGTGAAATGTCGCCGAGAATGCAGATCAAACTGCTGCGTTTCCTCAACGACGGGACTTTCCGCCGCGTGGGTGAAGAGCATGAAGTGAAAGTGGATGTGCGCGTGATGTGCGCCACGCAGAAGAATCTGGTGGAACTGGTGCAGCGCGGAGAATTCCGTGAAGATCTGTATTACCGCCTGAATGTGCTGAGCCTGACGCTCCCGCCGCTGCGCGATCGTCCGGCAGACGTGATGCCGCTCACCGAACTGTTTGTCGCGCGTTTCTCAGATGAACAGGGTATGCCGCGCCCGAAACTCTCTTCACAGCTTGCGAATTATCTGACGCACTACGGCTGGCCGGGCAACGTCCGTCAGCTGAAAAACGCCATTTACCGCGCGCTGACGCAGCTGGAAGGCGGAGAACTTCGCCCGCAGGATATCGTCCTGCCGGACTTTGATGCCGAGGTGACCATCGGCGAGGAAGCGTTGAACGGTTCACTTGACGACATCAGCAAGCGTTTCGAGCGTTCGGTGCTGACCCGTCTTTATCGTACTTATCCAAGTACGCGAAAACTCGCGAAACGTCTGGGCGTCTCGCACACGGCGATTGCTAATAAACTGCGGGAATACGGTTTAAGCAGCAAAAGGTCTGACAGCAGCGAGGAGTGACCCGGTTGTCTCTTTATCGCTAATAAGATCACATTCTTATTCACCGCAAATTAAACCTAAGTAAGCTTCTTACTTAGGTTTTTTTTATTCATTAACCTGCGGAATCTCCGGCGTTCTTCATCAGAATATTCACAGTATGTTGTGTGGTTGACAGGCGATATCGAAAATATCGTGATCATGACATTTCTCCTTAAAGTAATAAATGACAATTCATTGCCTCAATCATTTATTAAATAAAAGGAATTTATAATGGATACCTCATCAACATCAGTGATATCGGCAGAAAAAGAAAACAGTCATATTCCTGCATCAGATAAACACGTATTACAGGGCACAAACGACGGACAGGAATTTAGTCAGTCGGATGCTCTGTCATTTGCCAGTTTCCGCCGGGGCAGTGTTGACCCGCGCACCGGAAGTTTTAATTATACAATTCCTGTCGCCAGGATCACCGGAAATAGCCGGAGAGGGCCGTCGCTGCAACTTTCATTGAAACATAATCATTTCTCCAGCAGAAATGAAGGTTTTGGTGCCGGCTGGTCGCTGGGGTTGAGTAAGTTTTTCAAAGATAATGACCGGATGAAACTGCTGTTAAAAGACGGAAGAATTATCGATCTTAAAGAAAAAAATGGGACTTACCTAGTCGAGACCGTTGATCTGAAGAACTTCATATTGACTAAGCTTACCGGTTCAGACAGCGGTTACAAAATAGCGTATAAAGACGGTTCAACAGAGATATTAAAACCCGTTACATCAGATAATAAATTTGTTTATGTGACGGAAATAATACAGGAGGATGGCTATAAATTAACTATTGACTATGATTTCAAAGAATCTGTTTCTCTGGAGCCCTTTGTCAGACGAATTTATGATGAGTCAGGAGAAGAGTTAATCTCTGTCTCCCGTAACGGCACCAACATAAGATATAACGTTATCATTGAAATTTTCAAAAGCATCAGTAATCTGGCCAGTAAACTTAACCTGACAATAAAAGAAACAACCAGTAATTCCATTGAGTCCTGTCTCGCCATCTCTGATAAAACCACCAATATATTAACATTTACTTATCAGCAGGGGGAATATTTCAGGCTGATAGAAAAGGTTGAGAGTAATTTCTTCGGGCCCGCGACCGAAATCATCAGTTATGATATTCAACTTGCGGCGCCGAAAGGCTCAACTTTCGCGACATTACCTGCGGTGAGTGCCTACCAGTTCACTATGGTTTCCCCGGCAACAGGAAAAATCAGTACAGAGGAGTATAAATACAGTTATGGTGAAAATATTTGGTCTAATAATTTTTTAGGCAATAATGGTGTGGCGGCATGGGATAAGAATGCTATCGATAATATTTATTCCTGCCGGGCAGATTATACATATTTTACGCAGCAAACTTTATTTCTCGATAATGTAGAAGAGTGTAAAAGCAAATTTACCTATGATAAATTCCACCGCGTTATCAGAGAGGAGATCACCGCTTCACGTGTTGTCGCCCCTGTCGTAGCGCAAACTATTACCACTCAATACACATACTCAGGTAACGTTTCAGAAACCTATTTTTCACTGCCCGCCACCTATAAACTTCCTGTCTCAATCAGAAAAGACTATGTCGAGAAAGATGATCAGGACAGCCATATGAGATCGGAAACATCTTCGTTCACCTATGACCAATACGGTAATATAGAAACCCATAGCGACAGTGGCGGGGTGTCAATAGATTACATCTATTATCCTGCCGCAGGTATGACAGGTAAATGCCCAAAGGATAAGAATGGTTTTGTTCGCCATCTGTATTACAGTAATAAATATCGGAATGATTTGTCAGTGGATTCGGTGGAAAACACCTACACCTATCTCTCTTTACAGGTAAAAGAGGGGTATGACTATGTTGTGGAGAACAGTGAAACAGAAAGAAAAATAATTTCCACGCACTGGAGCGATAACTCTAAAAAAGTGGTTAAAACTTACTATGGCATAGATGAAAAGAATGTGTTCAACCGGGGTAAGTTAAAAAATACAACGTTAATTATAAATGGTCAGGAATGCATGACCATAAGCCATGATTATTCGCTGAGTAAGACTGGGAATGAATTCATTATAAGTACGACGCAAAAAGGGGCTGACGGTAAACAGTTCGTGTATTCAGAAACTGCGATGACCCGGACCGGGTGGCCGGTTTGCATGACTGATGCATTGGGAGTGACGACGACCCTGACTTACGATAATGTCGGGCGCATCGTCTCTGCGACCAGAGCCGAAGGAACCCCTTATGAAAGCACAACGAATTACAATTATGCTTATGATCCCATAAAAAACTTTTTCTCGAAAACCACGCAGGCCCCTATGTCGGGCAGGGTGACTGAAACCTATGACGCGCTCGGTAATGTGGTTAAACAGGTCATAGACAACAACGTCGTCTATATTGCTGATTTTAACACCCGGTCGCAGTTATTATCAGAAGTAAATTATGACTATGATGTCCCCCTGTTAAATAATAAATACGTTGAACTGAGGATGACTGAAAATTATCTCTATGATGCATTGGGTAATGTGCGTGAAGTGAGAAAAAATGATGCCACTGTCCACTTTAGTCGATTTAACATCGGAGATGCAGTACTGACGGAATATATAAAAGCGCCTGACAGAAATGGTTATTACTGTTATGAAGAAAATGAATATGATCGCAGATGCGGGCTCCCTCTCAGTTCTACAGATTACAATAAAGATGGAAAAACCAGAGCATTGCAGAAGAACTATTATTATGATGCTTTCCATCGGGTAAACAAAATCTCCTCCAAAGATGCCGTCAATGGCACCACGTTCGTTGAAAATTATGAGTATGATTTTTTCGACCGGCCAATAACACGAATAGAAAGCGGGGAAGAGGGCGCTTACCGGACAACGGCAATGCAGTATTGGAATTATGGTCAGGAAAGTAAGCTGACGAAAATTTCTATCGATAATGTCCCTGTTGGTTATCAGACCTTTGATACCTTAGGTCGCCTGATAGAGCAGGATCGTAACCCGGCGAAGAAAAACGCATTCACCACTCGCTACAAATATAAAGACAACTGCACGTCAGCTTATGAAAAAATCACGCCTGACGGCGACGTGATTAACTATGTCTACATCCCTGAACTGGATCTTCTTCCTGCTGAAATAACCATGCCGGGAAATAAGGAAAGTTTTAGTTATGTCTATGACAAAGACACGGTCAAACTGGTGGAGGAAATGCATAAGACAGCCTCTGGTGAATCCATTCGCACGCTTGAGTATGACAACCAGCAAAGACTTATTAGCGAAGTGTTTTCAGATAATCCAGGGAAGATCAGTGGTCGGAATGTTTTCACGTATACCTGTGGTGGCCGCTTAACCTCGGTCACTAATTTATTCACGGGGCAGCCGACTCAGACAACCTGCTACCGGTATGATGATAATGGACGTCTGGCCGCGCTTTCCGCAGGGCATGACAATGAAGCCGATCTTGAAATAGAAGTGTCATACCTTGCAGGCAATTATCCTTCACTCATCAGGTATCAGTTGATTCAGTCTGACAGAAAAATTGTAAAATACAGTATGCAATTGAATTATGACCATAAGTTTAGAATAAGTGAAAAACGTTACTATGACAGTGCCGGAAATCTTATCTCTAAAAATGCTGAAAAATTCAATGGTGCAGGAAAAGTCACAAGCAAAGAGGTTTTTGTTAAGCCTGATAAAAAAAGCATGACTCACTTTAAGTTTGATTACCTTGGGCGTTTAATCCATGCGGCAATAGAAGATTCATCCACTCAATATCCTCTGGATCTGAATGCGGAAGAGGTCAGTCAGTTCGATTATCAGTACGATAACTTTGACAATATGACGTCCAGCAAAGCCACCGAAAGATACTCGGGATACATCAATGAAACCCGCTATTCCTACGCGGGGAAAAATCCCTTTGAAATGACTTCTGCGTTACTGAACGGGAAGAGTCCCCGTAGCCCTTTGCTACTCACCTATGATGCTTCCGGAAATGTGATTAAGAAAAAAGCAGGTAATATGGAGGCAGTGGAATACCAATACGATGCGTTTAATAAATTAATGAAATCCACCGCCGCCAGTAATACCACGTCTTTACGTTATGATGGCAGCGGTAATATGCAAAGCCTTGGGCTGAGCATAGGCAGCAGCGAGGCTCAGTCCCGCAAAAGTCACTATCATTACAGTAATGGTGTTTTTGATGTGTCAGAGAGAAAGCAATCACCTGATGCACGTAGTCAGGATATTGCGACCTATATTAAAAGTCCTGTGGGTACAGAGGCCATCAATATTCTCAGTGGCAGTTCTGGCGCCTATAAAAAAGAACAAAATTTATTGTTAAGCGATCGTCTTGGCTCTGTCTATGCTGAACTGAAGGATTCCGGTACGGACAATATTACGCCCTTAACCTATACGCCTTATGGCCATTTGTTAAACGGTGCAGCGATACCTGCTTATGATCCCGTACGTTTTGCCGGAGAAAAATATGATGATCTTACCGAGTTATATCATTTAGGAAACGGAACCCGTTCCTATGATCCACTCCTCATGCGTTTCATGCAGTACGATTCGATGAGTCCCTTTGGCGAGGGGGGCATAAACCCTTACAGCTATTGTGGCGGTGACCCTGTTACGTTCTCTGACCCTTCCGGGCATGGTCGTGATGTGGCGATTATGTTCGCCGCAATGGGATTGGTATTTTCGTTGCTGTTCCTGGGGCTGGGCGTGTTGGCACTACTGGGTGGGGCGGCACTCTTGCTGGGTGGAATTGCGGTGGCTGCCGGAGTATTGGGCACGACAGGCAGTGCGCTGGGTGTGGCTGCTGCTGCGGTCGAAGATGAGGAACTCTCGCAAAAATTATCTATCGCGAGCGGGGTCTTCACAGGGGCATCTTTGGCATTAGGTTTATTCCCGGCATTATTATTTGGCGGTCATAAATTATCGTGGAAATTAATGCAAGCCTTCTCAAAGGGCCGGGTCTTTCAGGCAAGGTTGCAGAATGTCAGATTTTATCCTGGTGCCAGTTATCGTGTATCTATGCCGTTTAAATATAACAATCAGTCAGTCAGGCTCGTGAATGCCCATGGGAATGGCGATAGAGGGTTGTTATCTCATGCCGTCGAAAATACGTCTCATCCGGGTCAATGGGTCGACAAACCGGTTTCTGTCGATCAGTTTGCACAATTCACCAAAAATATTTTGGTCAATGAACTGAGGGACAACGATAGCGCACTCTTTATAACCGCCTGTGGTGGCTCACAAGCCGGTGCGAATAGTAACGCCCAAAGTTTGGCTAATTGTATGAACCGACGTGTTTATGCATTTCCGTCAGGTGTGGTTTCCTCCCATATTCAGGGATCTATGGCTGACGCGAATGTGACCTATTATGGCGTACCGTGGTTTGCAAAACCTAAATTGTTCAGCCCGGTCACTGCGGGGGGGAATGCCATACCTATGTTACCGCTGGCGTGAATATCTAAAAAAAACCAGCCCGTTATTTCCCGATATCAGGATGAAGTAACGGCAGGGTAGTCTGAATAAAAACGCACCGTACAATATAATGTCGGTGCGTTTTTTTTAAATCAGGCTTATTACTTTAATACTGCCAGCGCAGACTCATAGTCTGGCTCGGTGGTGATTTCGTTAACCAGTTCGCTGTACAGCACGTTGTCCTGACCATCCAGAACCACAACCGCACGGGCAGTCAGGCCAGACAGCGGGCCTTCAGCGATAGCCACGCCGTATTCGGATTTGAAGTCGCCGCCGCGCAGGGTGGAAAGTGTGACCACGTGGGTCAGGCCTTCCGCACCGCAGAAGCGGGATTGTGCAAACGGCAGATCGGCAGAAATACACAACACAACGGTGTTGTCGATTTCGCCTGCCAGTTGATTGAATTTACGCACGGACGCGGCGCATACACCGGTATCAATGCTCGGGAAAATGTTCAGGACTTTACGCTTGCCCACGAAGCTGCTCAGGCTGACATCAGAAAGGTCTTTAGCGACCAGAGTGAAAGGCTTGGCGACGTCGCCTTTTTGCGGGATTTTACCTGCTACGGTAACCGGGTTGCTCTGAAAGTGTACTGTCTGGGTCATGATGTATTCCTATGTCCATTGGAGTCAAACGGCTTTCAGTTTAGGGTAACAATTGTAGGTTGGATATAGATTATTTGCTAAATAGTTGTATACATTGAATGTATGCCGTCGGGCATTGATCCATTTAGGGAGCCTCTATGAGAAGTGTTCGCTTTTATCCGGAAGCCTGGCCGTTACATACCGCCTTTGTTATCTCTCGTGGCAGCCGCACTGAAGCGCGGGTGGTAGCGGTTGAAATTGAAGAAAACGGCATTCGCGGCGTGGGTGAATGCACGCCGTATGCGCGTTATGACGAAAGTGAGGCGTCGGTGATGGCGCAAATCGCCAGCGTTGTGACCGCCATCGAACAGGGTGCGCATCGCGAACAGTTGCAACATTTACTGCCCGCCGGTGCCGCGCGAAATGCGCTCGATTCGGCATTATGGAATCTGGAAACACAAACCAGCGGCCTGAATTTGTGGCAGCTCACCGGTACGGAGCCTCTCGCGTCGGTGAGTATGGCGCAAACCGTCAGCATCGGTACGCCGGAAGAGATGGCCGAAGCCGCGCTGGCATTGCAGAAAAAGGGCGCGACGCTGCTGAAAATCAAACTCGATGACCGGCTGATTGCCGAGCGTCTGGTGGCTATCCGTACCGCCGTGCCCAATGCGTCGCTGATTGTTGATGCCAACGAAGCCTGGCAAAGTGACGGGCTGGCCGAGCGCTGCCAGCTGCTGGCCGATCTCGATATTCTGATGCTCGAACAGCCGCTGCCTGCGGGGGAAGATTCGGCGCTGGAAAACTTCATCCATCCGCTGCCGATTTGCGCCGATGAAAGCTGCCATACCGTCGAAGGGTTACCAGCGCTAAAAGGGCGCTACGAAATGGTCAACATCAAGCTGGATAAAACCGGCGGGCTGACCGGCGCACTGCGTCTGGCGCAGGAGGCACGCGCGCTGGGCTTTGAAATCATGCTTGGCTGCATGTTGTGCACGTCCCGCGCGGTTCGCGCCGCTTTACCGCTGACGGCTGGCGCGAAGTTTATCGACCTCGACGGTCCGACCTGGCTGGCGCAGGACGTTGAGCCGCCCATGAAGTTCCATTGTGGCGGGATCGACGTCGCGGGATCTGCCTGATTTTACGGCGGATGTCGCACTTTTGTGCGCGGGGGCAAAACTGGAGCGAATTCTTATAGGGGATGAATTGAAGAAATGATACAACTCCTTCATTGCTCATAGTTTTTATGAATGTCAGGAGAAATTCATGCCGCAGGGAAAATCGCTTCCGCGTCTCTCATATTCCGTCTGTGCAGCGTTAGTCGCACTGAGCTTCGGTCCGGCTAACGCCGCAGACGTTCCCGCCGGAACACAACTGGCCGCCAGACAAGAAATCGTCCGGCATATCAAAGACGAGCCTGCCTCACTGGATCCGACCAAAGTGATCGGCCTGCCGGAAGCGCAGGTGGTGCGAGATCTGTTCGAAGGGCTGGTCAGCCAGGACGCTCACGGAAAAAACATTCCGGGTGTCGCCCAAAGCTGGCAGAACCAAAATAATCAGGTGTTTATCTTCAACCTGCGCAAAGACGCTAAATGGTCTAATGGCGATCCGGTGACCGCACAGGATTTCGTTTACAGCTGGCAGCGTCTGGTGGATCCCAAAGGCCTGTCGAGCGGCGCGTGGTTCGCCGGGCTTGCCGGAATACAGAATGCGGATGCAATCATCGCCGGTAAAATGCCGACCGATAAGCTCGGGGTGACCGCCATCAGCCCGACGCAGCTGCGCGTCACGCTGGATAAACCGGTGCCTTATTTTGTCAGCCTGCTGGCGAACTTCAGCCTGTTCCCGGTGCATAAAGCCACGGTGGAGAAATATGGCGAAGACTGGACCAAGCCCGGCAATCTGGTGGGGAACGGCGCTTACGTACTGAAAGCGCGCGTGGTGAATGAAAAGCTGGAACTCGAACCCAATCCGCATTACTGGGATCACGCCCGCACGGTGCTGACCAAAGTGACGTTTGTTCCCATCAACAAAGAGTCCAACGCCACCAAACGTTATCTGGCCAATGATATCGACATCACTGAGTCCTTCCCGAAAGATCAGTATAAAAAACTGATGCATGATATTCCGGGCCAGGTGTACACGCCGTATCAGCTCGGCACTTACTACTACGCTTTTAACACCCGCCGCGCCCCGACCGATGACGCCCGTGTGCGCCTGGCGCTGTCGATGAGCATTGATCGCAGCGTGATTGCCGATAAGGTGCTGGGCACCGGCGAAAAACCGGCATGGCATTTTACGCCAGATGTGACGAACGGGTTTACACCGGTGAAAAGCGAAATGCAGCAATATTCGCAGGAAGAACTGAATGCGCAGGCTAAAGCGCTGCTGGCGGCGGCGGGTTACGGCCCGGCCAAACCGCTGCATCTGACGCTGCTGTACAACACCTCAGAAAGTCATCAGAAGATTGCGATTGCCGTCGCCTCAATGTGGAAAAAGACGCTGGGTGTGGATGTTAAACTGGTGAATCAGGAATGGAAAACCTACATCGACAGCCGTAACACCGGCAATTTCGACGTGATCCGCGCCTCGTGGGTGGGGGATTACAATGAAGCCTCGACGTTCCTGTCACTGTTAACCTCAACGCACAACAGCAACATCAGCAAATTCAGCAACGCCGACTACGACAAAGCCATCGCTGACGCCAGCCGTGAAACTAACGACGCGCGCCGTAATGACGATTACAACAAAGCCGAACAAATCATCGCCGAACAGGCACCGATCGCGCCGATTTATCAGTACACCAACGGTCGCCTGATCAAACCCTGGGTGAAAGGTTATCCGATTGAAAACCCTGAAGACGTGGCTTACAGCCAGGAAATGTACATCATCAAACACTGATGACTGAGCCTTCAGAAATGCCAAAAGCGCCCCGACATCAGGGCGCTTTTTTTATGTGCAAGCAAACACTTTACCCGTTGCGGCTGATCAAACGCACGATAAGCGCCGCGGCGGCGGCCACCGTTGCCAGCAGCACGACGCCCGCCCAGCCGCCCGCCTCAAGGGCTTTACTGCCGAGCGCCGCACCCGCCGACATGCCGATAAACACCACGGTGAACAGCAGGGCATTAAGACGGCCACGCGCGGCAGGTTCAAGGCCGTAAACCAGGGTCTGATGGGCCACCAGAGTGGCCTGGATCCCTAAATCAAAGCCGACCGCGCTGAGCACAATTAACGCCAGTTGCGCATGGGGCGACAACAAGGGCAGCAGAAACATCGCGGCAAAGGAAACCATCACCAGGGCCGCGCCGATTTGTGTCACCCTGGCCGGGCCTTTTTTGTCCGCTAACGCCCCGGCCAGCGGCGCTGCCAGCGCACCGGCGGCACCGGCAAGACCAAAAGCTCCGGCAACGGCGCTGCCCAGGTGATACGTGTCATTAAGCATGATGGCGAGTGTGGACCAGAACGCACTGAACGCCACGGAGAGCAAACCCTGAGCCAGCGCGGCACGGCGCAGCGTTTTGTAGTGTTTCCACAGACCAAACATCGAGTGCATCAGCGCGGCATAGCTGATGCGCGTCGCAGGGGTAAAGCGGGGCAGCACGCGCCACAGCGCAAAACCTATCAGCGCCACGCTGATTGCCGCGAGCTGGTACATCACCCTCCAGCCAAAATATTCAGCCACAAACCCGCTGACCACGCGGGAGAGCAGGATCCCGACCAGCAATCCGGTCATCACCGTGCCCACCGTTTTACCCCGCTGTGCCGCCGGCGCGAGGTGCGCGGAGGCGGGTACAATATCCTGTGCCATGGTCGCGCCAATGCCGGTGATGAGGCTCGCCGCCAGCAGCCCGTGAATGCCGGGCACAAACCCGCACAGCAGCAGCGCGGCGGCCAGCAAAATGCTTTTCAGCAAAATGATGGTGCGGCGGTCATGGCGGTCACCTAGCGGGATCAGAAACAAAATGCCCAGCGCGTACCCTGCCTGCGTCAGCGTGGGGATAAGGCCCACTGACGTTGTGCTGGCATTCAGATGGCTGCCCATAATCCCCAGCATCGGCTGGCTATAATAAATCGAAGCCACACTCAGACCGGCTCCCGCCGCCAGAGTAAAAATGATTTTGCCTGACAGGGCAGATTCGGGTTCTGCCGGTTTTGCAGCAATAATATCGGACATTATGTATTCCTGAGTGAATGAGGTAACCAGGAATGCATTCTTCACCTGAATGGTTATGAGTGGTAGGCTGCAGTAAGGTAAAACTGTTATACGCGGGACGTATGAATACACCTCTCACCAGCGGCATTGACCGCATCGATCTGATGCAAACGTTTATCCGGATTGTCGAAAGCGGCAGCCTTTCGGCGGCGGCCATTCAACTGAGCACCAGCCAGCCGACCGTCAGCCGCAGGTTGCAGTCGCTGGAACGCCTGCTGGGCGCGAAACTCATCCTGCGTACCACCCATGCGATGAAACTCACCGACGACGGCGAACGCTGTTATCAGCAGGCAAAATTATTACTCGAACACTGGGCGGCGCTGGAAGATCAGCTGAGCGGCGCGGGTGATGAACCCGTGGGCACGCTGCGCGTTCGTGCGCCCCATGCCTTTGGTCAGGATCAGATGATTGAACCGCTGACGCGCTATTTACAGCGCTATCCCAACGTGACGATTGACTGGATGCTCAATGACCGCACGCCGGATTTCCTGTCAGAAGATATCGACTGCGCGATCCAGGTGGGGAGCGTAGCGGATCCGTCGATGGTGGCGATCCTGCTGGCAGAAGTTCCGCGGATTGTGGTCGCCACGCCGGAATTATTGCAGCAGCATCCGGTGACGCAGGTGAGCGAGCTGGGGCGACTGCCGTGGATCGCGTTCAGCACTTTTTACCGCAATGAGGTGACGCTGTGCCACGACAGCGATGACATCACCGAAAGTTGTGTCATTTCACCGCGAATGGCGACAGACAGCCTTTATGCTGTTCGCAAAGCCGCGCTCACCGGGCTGGGGGCGGCAATCGTCTCCGCGTGGGTGGTGAATGACGACATTGCCGAAGGGCGGTTGCAACGGGTTCTGCCGGGCTGGAATGCCTTGCCGCTGCCGGTCTATCTGGTTTATCCCTACGCCACGTATTATCCGGCGCGGTTGCGCAAGTTCTTCGACGTCATGCGCAGTGTGATGCCCGAACTGGCAGAAATGCGGGTGGCCCTGTAACGTAACGTGGATAAATCACCGCAGGGTTGAGTTTTTGAACTTCAGGCACTTAACGTTACACTGAACAGAATTTGAGAATGAAGGCGAGGAACATCGTGGAAGTCATCAAGGGAAAAGAACTACAGGTACCCGATGCTGTGTATTCCTTCCAGCTCGACGGTCAGGGCGGTGTGAATGATATCAGCGCGCAGTGCGTTGCCACGGAGGAAAAACCGTGCTGGCTGCATCTGGATTATACCCGCCCGCAGAGTGAAAACTGGATCAACACCACGCCTGTCTTGCCGGACGCCGTCCGCGAGGCACTGGCCGGTGACAGCGTGCGTCCGAAAGTCATTCGTATGGGCGAGGGGACGCTTATCACCCTGCGCAGTATCAATCTCAACGCGGATTCGCGGCCTGATCAGCTGGTCACCATTCGCGTGTATCTCACCGATAAAATGATCGTCTCCACGCGTCACCGCAAAGTGTTCTCCATGGAAGAGATGATCAATGACATGCAGCAGGGCAGCGGGCCGAAGAATACCGGCAGCTGGCTGGTGGAAATGTGTGATGCGCTGACCGATCACACCAGCGATTTTATCGAAGATTTGCACGACAAAATCATTGATATTGAAGATGACCTGATGGAACAACAGGTGCCGGAGCGCGGCCAGATGGCGCTGTTGCGTAAACAACTGATTGTTCTGCGCCGGTATATGGCTCCCCAGCGCGATGTGTTTTCCCGTCTTTCCAGCGAGCGTTTACCCTGGATGAATGATGACGAACGCCGTCTGATGCAGGAAATCTCTGACCGTTTGGGGCGCGGGCTGGACGATCTCGACGGCAGTATCGCCCGCACGGCCGTGCTTTCTGACGAAATCAGTTCCCTGATGGCCGATTCCCTTAACCGCCGCACTTACACGATGTCGATGCTGGCGATGGTTTTCCTGCCGACCACCTTCCTGACCGGGCTGTTTGGCGTCAACCTTGGCGGGATCCCCGGCAATGAATCCCATTTAGGCTTTACGATTTTCTGCGTGTCGCTGGTCGTGCTGGTGGGCGGTGTGGCCTGGTGGCTGAAGAAAAGCCGCTGGCTGTAGTGCGTGTTTTGCTGAAAAAAAACCAAAAAAAAGCCGGTCATAAGACCGGCGTCGTTCGAATCAAAAAGTGCTATGCATTAATTCTAAAAATTTGGAAATAAGACAATATGGAGCACAACGCCCATCGCTTGACGTTGCATTCACCTGCGGAATGGATAGTGCACCGATTCAGCAGTTCCAATGTTGATTTGGCTCAATCTTTTTGAGGTTTATGTGCGGTTAGCTTTTTCAGAGGGCATTTTTGCCACAGGGCTCTCAACACTTGCGGTCAGGAGTTTGTCTTGCATACCGGAAAAATGATCCATCAGGCATACGAAGAGACGACCCGGCGGACGCTGGGTTTATGGCAGGCACATCCGCAGACGGGAGAGGTCAGATCCGCGCCTTTCTATCATCCCACCCGGCTGGCGATTACCAGCGGCAACCGGGCTGGCGCATCGATGGCGGGGTTATTAGCCCGCGCAGAACACGCAGCGCAAGGCGATCCGCTGGCCGATATCGCGCCGCCCGAGGGTATGCACTTTACCTTTTTTGCCATCACACAGGCGTTGTATGACCGGCCGGAAGAGGCAGAAGGTCTGGCGGAACTGACTGACATTTTCAGGCAGCATTGTGCGGGGCATGTGATGCGTATAAGCGATCTGCGGCTGGTCGCATTGCCGGATCAGCTTTTGCTGGCGGGCATTCCCGATGAGGAAAGTTTGCGGGTCAGGCAGTCGCTGGTGAAACATTTACTGGGGACGCCGTGGGCGGGAAAGATTAAAGATCGCTATCCGGGCGCGGCCATTCCGCAAATATTCTGGCACAGCACTTTGCTGCGCTACAGCGCTCAATATGTACCTTCCACCCTGCGGGATTTTTTCCACGAAAATCAACATCAGCGGTTCGGCGGAATCAGCCTGCCGGTGAAACTGGTGATGACCAATTACAACTGGACCGACACCGTCGATTTGTGCTGAAAATGCAAAAGCCCGCACAGGCGGCGGGCTTTCGACAGTAAACGGTTAACGCCTGAAGATTATTTAATTTCCAGCACGTTCAGACGCTCAACCACCGCGACGGTGTCATTGTCTTCCGGCTGCCAGCCCACCGGCTGCATCGGGATCTCTTCCCGGTCGAACGCCAGATCCCCGCCGTCTACCACGTCACTGCCGTGCTGAATCCCTTTAAAATCAAAAAGATTCATATCATTAAGATGTGAAGGCACCACATTTTGCATCGCGCTGAACATGGTTTCGATGCGACCCGGATACTTTTTGTCCCAGTCTTTCAGCATGTCGCCGATCACCTGGCGTTGCAGGTTTGGCTGCGAACCGCACAGATTACAAGGAATGATCGGGTATTCACGGGCAATCGCGAAACGTTCGATGTCTTTCTCGCGGCAGTACGCCAGCGGGCGGATCACGATATGTTTACCGTCATCGCTCATCAGTTTCGGTGGCATACCTTTCAGCTTGCCGCCGTAGAACATGTTGAGGAACAGCGTTTGCAGAATATCGTCGCGGTGATGGCCGAGCGCGATTTTGGTACACCCCAACTCGGTGGCGGTGCGGTACAAAATGCCGCGGCGCAGACGTGAGCAGAGGGAACAGGTGGTTTTGCCTTCCGGGATCTTATCTTTGACGATCGCATACGTGTCTTCGGTGACAATCTGATATTCCACGCCCAGTTCCTGCAAATATTCCGGAAGAATATGCGCCGGGAAACCCGGTTGTTTCTGGTCAAGATTGACGGCAATCAGGGAGAAATTCACCGGGGCGCTTTTTTGCAGATTGCGCAAAATTTCCAGCATGGTGTAACTGTCTTTACCGCCTGACAGGCAGACCATAATGCGGTCGCCTTCTTCGATCATTCCGAAATCCGCAATCGCTTTACCCACGTCACGACGCAGGCGCTTTTGCAGTTTATCAATGTTGTATTTTTCTTTCTGAATTGGACTTGTCACAAATTTCTCTTTCGCAAAATCGCGGCGCACAGGCCGCCAGTGTCTATGCGCAGTAGGGTACGGATTTTGGTGCCTGCTGTCAGGTGGATTTTTGTGAAAACCCGCTTTTTTTGCGTCCAAAAAACAGCCAAAAAACTTCCGTTTGTCTGATTTTGGGCTGAATGTGAAATTCGTGACTATAGTTAATAGACTAATTGTTAAGTCAAAACCCCAATTCAGGAGGGAAGATATGAAAAGGAAAAACCTTATTGCCGCATCGCTGGCCGCCGTCTCAATACTGTTTGTTGCAGGCTGCGCCTCGAATCAGGCAATAAAAACGACGGACGGAAAAACCATCGTAACGGACGGAAAACCACAGGTCGATGACGATACCGGTCTGGTGTCGTACAAAAATGCAGAGACAGGTAAGACAGAGCAGATTAACCGTGATCAGGTTAAAAACATGAGCGAACTGGATAACTAATTTTTCAGGTCAACAATGACAAAGGAGAGAACGATGAACAGGAAATTGATTTTGCCACTTGCCGCATTAATCAGTGTCGCAGCGTTGTCAGGCTGCACCCGCACGAGTTATGCCATTCAGACGAATGATGCCCGTACCATCATCAGCGACGGAAAACCGAAAGAAGCTGAAACTGGCTTACTGGAATATACCGATGCAAATGGTGTGAAACAGCAAATCAGTAAAACTGAAGTCAAACAAGTGACGGAACTGCCAAAGTAATATCGCTTTATGTCTGTTTTTTCCGAAATCTGAACCCGCCTCACCAGGCGGGTTTTTTTATGGATTAAACACGCCACGCCTTACCGTTGCGACGCCACGATTTTGACCTTATCTGCCGCCGCTGCTTTCTCTGCTTTAGCGGCATTCATGCCTTTTTCTGCGCTGCGGTGCAAAATCCAGCCGAAAACAAGAATCGACAGGGCGCAGAGCAGGAACAGAATCCGTCCCCACAGCGGGTTTGGCACCAGGACCATCAGCAGTAATCCGGCACCCATGTACATGGAGATCCGCCCGATTTTATCCCGTTGCAGGCGGTCGAATTCATCCTGTTCGTTGTCGGCATACACCGGGGTTTCCATGTCGATGAAGAACTGTTTGCGCTGAGTTTCGCGCGCCGTGTTGGCTTCGCGATAGAACAGGGTGGTCAGGCAGAAGAAGCCGCCGGTAAACACCAGATGCGAGAAGATGTTCCACATGATCGCCACATCCAGCAGCTCACGTGCGGTCAGCGTAATGCCGGCGAGCCGGGCGACGTCCGGCGCGGTGAATACATTGGCGACGATGTAAGACACGCACAACCCGAACAGTACGGTGACCCAACCCGCCCAGTCCGGCGTTTTACGGATAAACACCCCGAGGAACAGCGGCACCACAATCGGCGCCTGCATCAGCGTACCGACTTTCATCATCAGGTCGAACAGGCTGACGGTCTGCATCGTGTGCATATATTGCGCCACCAGAATCACCAGCACGCCGTTGACCACGCAGGCGATCTGGCCGACGCGCAGCTGATATTTGTCGCTGCGCTCGCCGTTGCGGTTGACGATTGGTGTCCAGAAGCTGCGCACAAAGATCCCCGAGTTACGGTTCAGCGCACAGTCCATCGACGACATGGTGGCGGCAAACAGCCCGGCCATCAGCAGGCCGACGGTGCCGAGCGGCATCGCGCGTTCGGCGAAAATCAGATACACCGCATCCGTGGCGTTTTTCCCCAGTTCAGGGTGTGCGGTGGCGGCGTCCGGATAAAGGATGGCCACCGCCCACGGCGGGATAAACCAGATAATCGTGCCGACCAGCATCAGCAGCAGCGCAAACAGCGCGGCCTTTTTCGCATTGAAACTGTCTTTGGCATTCAGAAAACGATAGGAATCCTGGAGGTTATTGATGCTCTGCACATTTTTGATGAAAAAGAACAGGAAGCAGGCCACCAGAATCGAGATGTAGTGCGGCCCGACGTCCGGCCCGGTGAAGAAGCCGGAAGGGAATTCGGTCACCAGTTTGACCGGTCCGCCGACTTTAAACAGCGCCACCACCGCACAGGCGATGGAAATGATCGCCACCACCAGCGTCTGCACGAAATCGCTCGCCACCACGCCCCATGCGCCGCTCAGCAATGAAATCACCAGCACCACCACGCCGGTCACCCACAGCGTCAGCGTAATGTCGTGCTTGAACACTGCGCTGGCAAACACCGCCAGACTGTTCAGCCACACACCGGCACTCAGAATACTCAGCGGAATGATCATCCAGGTGAAAAACTGTTCGTTACCTTTGCCAAAGCGATGGTTGATCGCCTCTGTGGCAGTATCGACCCGTAACTGACGAAAGCGGGTGGCGAACCACCACCAGGCGATCAGGTAACCGAACACGTTACCGGCAAACACGCTGACCACGTTGAAGCCGTAACGGTAAGCCTGTCCGGCGGCACCGGTAAAAGTCCAGGCGCTGAACTGGATCATGAACGCGGTGGCGCCGACCATCCACCAGAGCATGCGTCCGCCGCCGCGAAAGTAATGGCTCGAGGAGCCGGATGCCATTTTTTTGAAGGCATAACTGATGGCAATCATTAAGACGAAGTAACCGATCATGACCAGAACATTGATATCCATTGTCGTTACTCTCTCGTTTGCAGGTGAGGTGTTTTTGGTTATGTATTGAGCAAGCGTAGAAGAGGGTGATGAAATTAAAAGTCCGACAAATAAGAAATGCTTAATTTGTTATCGATTTGTGAAGCGGGTCACTTGTTGGGCGTATTGTGGCTTTTTAAGCCAATTCTGACTGGCGCTTCTCAGCATTCATTGCTTTATTTGTAGTACTAAAGCGAACATTCATTGTAATCCGGAGAACGCATGATGTTATTTCAGTGCCGTACCCTTGGGGTAAAAAAGCTCGCCGCCGCGATGGCGATGACATTTTGCAGCGCAGGCGCACTGGCGGCAGAACCGGCCTTTCTGAATACCGCACAGATGGACGTTGTGCGTCAGCAACTGCATGACAACACCGCCGCCCCGCAGACCTCTGAGGCCTATCGGCAGTTGCTGGCGGCAGCGGATTCGGCGCTGAAAAAACCCAACCTCAGCGTCACTGATAAAGGCATGACGCCGCCCGGCGGTTCGAAACATGACTATCTCAGCCTGAGCGCCTACTGGTGGCCCGACGAGAGTAAATCCGACGGATTGCCGTGGATCCGCAAAGACGGTCACGTCAATCCGGCCAGCAAAAATGATCAGAGCGACGGTGTGCGGCTGGCGGATTTCACCGCACGGGTGCAGAACCTGACGCTGGCCTGGTATTTCTCCGGCGAACAAAAATACGCTGACAAAGCCGCCAGCCTGCTGCGCACCTGGTTTATCACCCCGCAAACCCGCATGAACCCGAACCTGAATTTCGCGCAGGGCGTGCCGGGGATCTCGCCGGGCCGCAACGCGGGCGTGCTGGACGGGCGCTATTTCTCCACCCGCATCGTCGATTCGCTGGTGCTGCTGCGCGGTAATCCGGCGTGGAGCGACAACGATGATCAGCAGTTACGGGCGTGGATGACGGAGTATCTGCACTGGCTTCAGGGCAGCAAAATCGCCAAAAAAGAGGGGCGGACTGAGAACAATCACGGCAACTGGTACGTTACGCAGGTTTCCGGCATCGCCTGGTATCTCGGTGATAAAGCGGTGATTGGCGAGATGGCGACGCTGATGAAAAGCAAACTCGACGTACAACTTCGCCCCGACGGTACGCAGCCCGCCGAACTGGCGCGGACCCGCTCCTTCCATTACAGCTATTTCAACCTGCAGGCGATCAGCATGATGGCGGTGCTGGCGCAGAAAAACGGCATCGATCTCTGGCATTACAAAACCCCGCAGGGCGGCAGCGTGCTCACCTCGCTGGATTTCATGGCGCGCTTTAGCGATCCCGCTGTGCCCTGGCCGTACAAATCCATCGATCAGATCCGTGTGCGCCCGCTGCCGTTACTTTCCTGGGCAGATAACGCCAACGGCCAGCAGCGTTATCAGCAACAAATCCGCAGCGCGACCTTCACTTTACCGCCAGCGGATAACACTAAAAAAATGGCGGGCGGATATCACGAAGACGTCACCCGTGGCGCCGTGCGGGAGGCTGAACGCGAAACCTGGCTGCTTTCGCTGCCGTCGTTTGCCACCGGGTATGTCGCACCTCAGCCACAGGAGAGCGGAAAATGAAACCCTGGCTGCCTTTGCTGATATCCGCTGATGAAGCGGAAAAATTGCGTGCGGAAATTAACGCGGATTCTCTGGCGGGCGCGGCACTGCGCGGGCAGATTTCCGCGCTGGAGCATTACATGCTGAACGCACCGCAGATCCCCGGCCAGGGCGAGGCGGGCGGCCCGGAGCACGCGCAGCACAAACAAAATTATCTCTATATCCATCTCGCCGGTCGCCTGTTTCTGATCACCGGCGAGCCGCGTTACCGTGATTTCGCGCTGGCGCTGCTGACCGGCTATGCCGATATCTACCCCTCTCTCGGCAGCGCCACCAGCAAAGACAGTAATGCGCCGGGGCGGTTGTTCCACCAGACGCTGAACGAAAACATGTTCTGGTTGTACACCGTCGAAGGCTACCACTGCCTGATCCCCACGCTTGACGCCGGTCAGCGTGAACACATCGAAGCGGGTCTGTTCCGCGTGATGGCCGACGATGCGCTGAACCGGCACAGCAAAGATTTCGATATCGTGCACAACCACGGCATCTGGTCGGTGGCCGCTGCCGCTTTCAGCGGCTATGCCCTTGACTCTCCGTCACTGGTCGAAAAAGCCCTTTACGGGCTGAAAGGCGACAGCGACAGCGGCGGTTTTTTCGCCCAGCTCGGCCAGCTGTTTTCACCGGACGGCTATTACATCGAAGGGCCGTATTATCACCGCTTTGCGCTGCGCCCGCTGCTGATGCTGGCGGAAGTGATCGAACGCCGTCAGCCGGAATTACAGATTTACGCCTTCCGCGATCAGATCATCCGTAAAACCTGCGAAGCGCTGATGCAGACCGCGTTTCCCGATGGCATCTGGCCTGCGCTCAATGACGCCTCCAAAACCATGGGTATTGGCGACGAGGGCGCGGTGATCGCCGCCAGCGTCTGTTATCACCGTTATGCGCACAACCCGCAGTGGCTGGCCGTCGCCCGGCAGCAAAACACCGTCTGGGTCAGCCCGGCGGCGCTCGATTTATCGGCGGCGTTGAAAAATGCGCCAGCCGTACCGGTGAGTTGGGGAAGTGTTGCCCTGCGCGACGGGCCGCAAGGTACGCAGGGCGGCCTAGGGATTTTGCGCACTCCCGGTCAGGAGATGGCGCTGATGTGGTACGGCCAGCATGGCAGCATTCCGCGTCTGCATTCGGCGCTCAACCACGGCCATTTCGACGGCCTGCATCTCAGCCTGTTCAGCCGCGGGCGCGAATATTTACGTGACTACGGCTTTGGCCGCTGGGTCAACGTCGAGCCGAAATTCGGCGGTCGCTACATTCCCGAGAACAACAGCTACTGCAAACAAACCGTCGCGCACAACACCGTAGTGGTGGATGAGCAGAGCCAGAACGGCGGACACAGCCTGGAGGCCGAAACCCGCTGGGGCGAGCAGCATTTCTTTGTGACCGATAACCCGGCAGGACAGGGCATGAGTGCGCGGCTGCATGACTATTACCCCGGCGTGGATCAGCAGCGCACCGTGCTGATGCTGCAACTGCCGGAGTGCAGTGCGCCGCTTATCGTCGATGTTTTCCGTCTGACCAGTGCGCAGGCGCATCGCTATGATTACTGCCTGCATCATCTCGGCCAGTTTGTGCGCAGCGACGTGACGCTGACGGTGGCAGAGCACCTGAAACCGCTGGGTGAAAGCCACGGTTATCAGCATCTGTGGGATTGCGCCCGCGGCGAGGTGGCGGCGGGAGAGTCGGCTTTATTCAGCTGGCTCGACGGCGATGCCTACCGCACGATGATCAGCGCCTTCCCGGACGGTGGCGAGCTGATTGTCGCCCGCACGGGAGCGCAGGATCCTCATTTTAACCTGCGTAATGAACCGGCACTGTTGTTGCGAACCCACGGCAGCCGGGCGATTTTCGCCAGCGTATTTGAAACGCATGGCTATTTCGACGAGGCCAGCGAAACCTCGGTGGACGCGCGCGGAAAGGTTGAACGCGTCAGCGTGGTCAGCCATGACGATGAGCACACGGCACTGACTATCGGCTTTGCCTCACAGCGGACGCTGAACGTTCGCATCAACAACCGCGCCGCGCCGACGTCTGCCAACGCGTTCAGCGTGGCGTGGCAACCCGACACACCTCTGAACATCCCTGAATAATGAAGGAGTCATCATGTTTAACGATTTAAAAGGTCAGCGAGTTTTGATTACCGGTTCAACCAAAGGTATCGGTCTGGCGGCGGCCAAAGCTTTTGCGGCGGCGGGGGCTAAGGTCGGCATTAACGGCCATCGCCACGATGCCAGCCTCAACCAGCTGGCGTCGGAAATTGAAAGTCACGGCGGCGAAGTGGTCTATTTTGGCGCAGACGTCACCCGGTCCGCCGAGTGCGAGGCGCTGGTATCGCGCTTCGTCGAACATTTTGGTGGCCTTGACGTTCTCATCAATAACGCGGGCGGTCTGGGCGGACGTCAGGGGCTGGAAAGCATTGACGACGATTTTTACGACCATGTCATGGATCTCAATGCCCGCTCGGCGCTGATGGTCACGAAATACGCCATTCCGCATCTGCGTCATTCGGCGAAAGAAAGCGGTAAAACCACTTCGGTGATCAGCACCGGTTCCATCGCCGGGCGTGAAGGCGGCGGCCCCGGTGCCAGTTTGTACGCGGCGTCCAAAGCCTGGCTGCACAACGTTCACCGTAACTGGGTGAAAGAGTTCACCAAAGATAACATCCGTTTCAACGTGATTTCGCCGGGCACCATCGACACCGTTTTCCACGCGGATAAAAGCGCCGAAGTGCGGGAGAAAATCGCCGGTTCGATCGCCATGGGGCGCTTTGGCACCAGCGAGGAGCTGGCACCCAGCTTCCTGTTTTTCGCATCGCACGCGTGCAGCGGCTACATCACCGGCCAGATCTTAGACATTAACGGCGGGCAGATGGCGCCGTAGCGCACAGTTCTTCAGTTTCAAAGCGGAGGGCGCATGCAGCGTGCCTCCGCCTGAACTATGCTGTCGGCAATCTGCACTGAAAAAGGGAAGAGTATGACGATGCAGTTTGAAACCGCCGCAGGCATGACGCGTGGGCTGAACACCCACATTGCCCGCGATATCGCCCGTAAAATTCTCTCCGGCGAACTGGCTTCCGGTGCCATTTTGCCGAGTGAAATCGAGCTCGGCGAACAGTTCGGTGTCAGCCGCACGGCCCTGCGTGAAGCGCTGAAATTGCTCACGTCTAAAGGGCTGCTGGAATCACGTCCAAAAATCGGCACCAGGGTAAAAGAGCGTGCGCAATGGAACATGCTCGACCCGCAACTGCTGGAATGGATGCAGGGCATGGAAGCGACGGAAGAGATTTATCACCAGTTTCTGGAGTTTCGCAAAGCCATCGAACCGCACGCCACCGCGCTGGCGGCCGTGAATGCCAGCAAAGAGCAGCGCATTGAACTGTCGCGTATTTATCGCCAGATGTGCCACGTCTCGGAGAACTTCGACGCGCAGGCCTGGGTGGAGATCGACACCCAGTTCCACCGGATGATTTTCATCTCATCCGGCAACTGTTTCTATGTTCCGTTCGGCAATGTGCTGACCACCATTTTCAAATGGTTCTTTGAATACTCCTCCAAAGAAGGCGGCATGTGCCTCAATGAGCATAAAAGAATTTATGAAGCGATCATGGCAGGAGACGAAGGCGCGGCGTATTCAGCATCGCTGGGGCTGATGAAAGGGCATAAACATAGGTTGAGTCGCGGGGATAAAAGGGTTTAAAGCTAACTTCAAGGTCAACACCGTGGGTTGCCACCCACACCGGCCTTAAGGGGGGCTTATCGCCGCCCCCCTTAAGAATCCCAGGCTCTTTCACTGCGCGCTGCCGCTCGCCAGCTATATTCCAGCGGCTACCGCTATTGCCGCAAACGCCGCCGCTGCGCGGTCCTCTCATTTCAGGTTCGGACCCGCTCGGAAAAAACCCCTCGCGGTTTCTCACCGTTCATTCGACGTCGTTTTGAGCGCGGCCAAAGGCTATGTAAAACGAAGGTTTTTCTCCTCCCCCTGCGATGTTAAAGGAGGAAAGCAAAACCAAACACATCGTTTCGACTTTAAAAATGCCAGTGGCCGCGCTCAAAAATCACGCCGGAGGGAGTGGTGGAAAACCGCGCGTGTTTTTGCGCGGGTTGTAACCCGAGCGGAGGGCACCGCACAGCGGCGGGATTTTGCGGCAATAGGAGGAGTTTCTGAAACATAGCCCGCGAGCGGTAGCGCGCAGTTAAAAAAACGCAGGATTCCAAAGGGTTTCGTTTAAAACCCTTTGGGCCCGTTTGGGCGGCGAGCCCAAGGTCTTGACGTTAAAACGCATTCGCAGCCGCTAAGGCCAGTGTGGGTGGCAACCCACGGTGTTGACCTTGACCTAAAGCTGAAATACCCATCTCACTCTATTGTCATTTATGACACAAATATCACTATTACTTACGCCCCAGTGCCAACCCGCCTTATAGACTTGTCATCACTATTACGCTTTAATCATGCCATCGGAGCGGAATAATCATTCAGGGAACAGGATGAATAATTAAATCCCTTATAAGGAATTAACTCGGTGATTTTATGAGGACATTACAGGTCAGGGATTTCTTTCTTTCAGAACAGCACGCTTTCAGTTTATTCGATATGAATCACCAAATGATGGAAGATGTCCACCGGCATGAATTTGATGAGTTGGTTATTGTTCGTCACGGTAGCGGGTTTCATATTATCAACGATCAGGTGGAGTTTATCTATAAAGGGGACTTCTTTCTGGTGGCGGCTAATGATATTCACTGCTATCAGTCAACCAATAAATTGTCCGTGATAAATGTCTTGCTGCATAAAGAAAGGGAATTTAAATTCATTCAAAACATTGATGCGTTAATTCATCCAATCGCCGAACCTCCCTGTACGATGAAAAAACATCACGTAAGCCTTACCGATGAGGAACTGAATAAAATAGGCAGCGTGGCTGACATGATTAATTCACAGTGCGACGCAGAGTTTGACAGCCATTACTTTGCCTGCGCGGAGTCCGGCCTGCTGTCGATCATCGTGACGCTCTTTCAGTGCGCCAGCAGAAAGGGGGACCGCATCCACAACACTGATAGCGGCAAGCGACACCTGCTCAATTATTTACGCGAGAATTACGCCAGCAGCATTAACTGGGACTATTTATGCGAAGAAAGCGGCGTCGCGAAAAGAACCATGTTCCGCTTTATTAAAGAAATAACCGGTTATACGCCTGAACAGTTTCAGAGCCGGTATCGCCTGTTAAAAACGCAGGAGTTATTACGCACATCAGATTATCCGATTGGCAAAATTGCCACGCTGTGCGGATTTAATAACGCCCCGCGCTTAACCGAAGCCTATAAAAAACAGTTTCAACGCACACCTTCTCAGGAACGTGCGCGGGTGAGTAATAGTGTTATTTGAACGTCACGGATAAAAATAAGTCATTCCTCTGCAAAACAAAAAACAGTGAGAGATAAAATTAACGATAACTCATAAAGGTAATTATTATGTCAATCATCAAACGGACAAATCCCTGGTATGTGGGGGGAGTCTCTGGCATGGCCTCTTATATTGATTCTTCGGCAATTGTATCAAACGGAACGGCGCTGGTTATTTATCAGAAAGCCATCGGAACAACGTCAGTGGAAATCGGGATCCTTTCCGGTGTATTAACGTTATGTATTGCGCTCGGGGCACTTCTTGGCGGCAGGCTGGGAGATTGCTATGGCAGACGTAAAGTCTTTATCACCACCATGGCGATGATTATTACCGGCACTCTGTTACTGGCATTTGGCATTAATTTCCAGATGCTGCTGATCGGCACTCTTTTTGTCGGGCTGGGAACGGGGGCCGATCTGCCGGTTTCATTAGCCACCATTGCCGAAGCGGCTACCGATAAAAACCGGGGCAAAATTATCGGGCTTTCGAATCTTTTATGGTTTCTGGGCATCGTGATGACCATGGCGATTTCCGCCATGGTGGGCGGCTGGGGCCAGGCTGGGGCGCAAATCATGTACCTTCATGTTTGCGTGGTCGCGGCGATATTACTGTTATTACGCTGCACAATACCGGAATCGGGGTTATGGCTGAGTGCTAAACAAGATCGTGAAAAAGGCATTTCCAGCGTTCGTGCCCAAAAAACAGCATTTAAGGATCTGATCCGGGGAAAATATCTCTGGCCCTTCGTCGCGCTGTGTATTTTCTACAGCTTCACCAATCTTGCTGCGAATACAGGCGGGCAGTTTGGAACATATATTGCGGTGAACGTGGTAGGCATCAGCGTGGAGAAAAATTCTCTGTGGAACCTGATGACCATGCCGGTAGGCGTGGTGGCGGGAATTATGTTTATGCGGTTTGTCGATACGAAAAAACGGATGCCGACATTTATTCTCGGCGCCTTCTGTTTTGCCGGGGGATTTTTCCTGCCGGTGATATTTAATTTCTCTCCCATCTCCTGGTTCAGCTGTTTGTTCTTTACCGCGCTGGGCAGCGGGCTGGCGTTTGAAGGCATTATGAAAGTCTGGTCGCAGGAATCATTCCCGACCATGCTCCGCTCAACGGCGCAGGGCATTATTGTAGCGATCTCCCGTTTATCCTGTGGTTTGCTGGCCTTTGTCACCCCGTTATTACTTGATGCCGGGCCGATTGCGCTGTACTCGATTTTATCCACGGTCGTGGCACTCGGATTATTGATTGGCTGGCTGTGTTTCCGCGGTAAACCCCGTAATGAATTTAAAAGTGAGGCTGAACCTTTCTTTGAGGATTCACCGGTATTTCATATTGATACGCCCGCAGCAAAAATTTAATTCTTTCACAGTGAAAGGATCCCCTTACATAAGGAATGCGAAATGATGTTATCAGTGAGCAAACTGACGTTAGATCACGAACCGGCTTTATCGGGCGTGGAACGGTTACCCGTAATGGGATGGAAAATCGAAAGCCGTCATCGCAATGTCAGACAAACCTCGTATCAGCTGCAAATCAGTCATGATATTTGTTTTAACCAGATCGTTTTCGACAGCGGCGTCCAGCACAGTGAACAGTCGAACAATATTGTTTTAGCGAATGTCGCATTAATACCTTCTGCCCGCTATTTTGTCCGCGTACGTGTACAGGATAATTATGCTGAAACCAGCGCATGGAGCGAACCTGCCGGGTTTATTACCGGTCTGCTTGATAGCGGATGGCGCGCAGAGTTTATTTCGGCGGAGAAACCAGAAGACAAAGATAATTCAAAAGCCACACTGGTAAGAAAAACCTTCGAAGCCGACAGTCATAAATCCATTTCTTCCGCGTTTGCGCATGTCAGTGCGTGGGGTATTTATCAGTTGTATGTGAACGGGAATAAAGTCGGCACGGATGAACTGACGCCGGGATGGACCAGTTACGCTCATCATCTGCTTTATCAGACGTATGATCTCACGGATATCCTTTGCGGCGGGCTAAATGTTATCGGCGCGATGTTAGGTGCCGGCTGGTATAAGGGCGATATGGGGTTCACCCGCGACCGTAATTATTATGGCGAAAATACCGCGCTTATTTGTCAGGTTGTCATTACCTATACCGACGGCTCACAAGACATCATTAACACTGACGAAAGCTGGGAAGGGGACGATTCTCCCATTCTGTTTGCGGAAATTTATGACGGCGAAATTTACGACGCCCGGCAGGAACAAACCGGCTGGAGCTCGCAGAAATTCACCCCGCGGGTCTGGCGGCCGGTCAGGGTGATGGCAGGCGATAAAACGGTGCTTAAAGCGCAGGCAAGCGGCGCGGTCAAGCAGACAGAAAGGCTGAAGCCGGTCGCGATGATCACCACGCCGCAGGGTGACCGCGTGATCGACTTCGGTCAAAACCTCAGCGGCTGGGTGGAATTTTGCGTTAAAGGCCGCGCGGGGCAGAAAGTGATACTGCGCCATTTCGAAGTGCTGGACGCCGCGGGAAATGTCTATCTCGATAATCTGCGCTCCGCGAAGCAGCGCACCGAATATGTGCTCAGGGGGGAAGGGGAAGAGTGCTGGCATCCGCACTTTACCTGGCAGGGATTCCGCTACGTAAAAGTCGAGGAGTATCCGGGTGACGTGGATCTGAATAATTTCACCGCCATTGTCCTGCACTCTGCGATGGAACAAACCGGCGAATTCTCCTGCTCCAGTGCGGAACTCAATCAGTTGCATCACAATATTCTGTGGGGACTGAAAGGCAACTTTATCGATGTGCCAACGGACTGCCCGCAGCGCGATGAGCGGCTCGGCTGGACGGGGGATGCGCAGATTTTCTGCCGCACCGCCAGTTATCTGATGCAGACGCGAAATTTCTTCGCCAAATGGCTGACCGACCTGCGTTATGACCAGACGCCTGAAGGTGGCGTGCCGCATGTTGTCCCGGACATTCTGACCAACCATTGCGGCAAAGATCGTTTGCTGGCCGATGGCGGTACCCATTCGGCTTCTGCGTGGGCCGATGCGGCGGTGATCAACCCCTGGACGATGTATCTGATGTACGGCGATACGCGGGTGCTTGAAGATCAGTACGACAGCATGAAAGGCTGGATTGATTTCATGGAGGCGCATTCAGAGCATCACCTCTGGCGCTATAAACTCCAGTTTGGCGACTGGGTGGCGCTGGACGCAAAAGAAGGCAGCTATTTCGGAGCAACGCCCAACGATTTGACCTGCACGGCCTACTTTGCTTATTCCACGCTGCTGTTTTCTAAGGCCGCCAGCGTATTAAACCGCACCGCGGATCACCGGAAATACGCCGATCTGCATGACAAAATCGTCCACCGCTTCCAACAGGAGTTCTTCACTCCCGCTGGCAGGCTGGCGGCCAGAACCCAGACGGCACATATTCTGGCGCTCTATTTTAATCTGGTTCCGGAGGCCTTCCGCCAGAGAACAACAGAGACGCTGGTCGAACTGTTAAACGAACACGACGGCCATCTGGTGACCGGCTTCGTCGGCACACCTTATTTCTGTCATGCCCTCAGCCAGAATGGCCGGCTGAAGGAGGCCTGGCAGTTATTGCTGAAAGACGATTTCCCGTCATGGCTGTATCAGGTCAAAGCCGGTGCGACGACGATCTGGGAGCACTGGGATGGCATCAAACCCGACGGCTCAATGTGGAGCGCGGACATGAATTCATTCAATCATTACGCCTATGGCGCGGTGGGTGAATGGTTATACCGCGTAGCGGCTGGCATTGAAGCTGACGAAGATCAGCCCGGATTCAAACATGCGATCATTCAGCCGCGGCCCGGCGGCGGCCTTGACTGGCTCGATGCCCGTTATCAGTCGATTTACGGCGCGATAGGCGTGCGCTGGGAAGTGAGTGGTCAGACAGTGGATCTTCGGGTCAGCATTCCGGCGAACACCTGCGCGACGCTCCTGCTGACGGACGGCAAAACATTGCATGAAACCGATGGCATTGATTTTGTGCCCTGCGTGCAAGGGTATACGGCGGAAGTGGGGTCGGGGGAATATCGGGTGAAATATGCGTTAGTTTGAGATTGAGGTCGTGCGCTGCCGCTGGCGGGCTATATTCCACCAGCGGCTCCGGTTATTATCGCGAGACTTAAGACTCCGTTTTCTTCCCTGCCAGCATCGCCAGAAAATCATATTTCTGCTGCAACTCTTTCTCCGCTGCGGCATACAACATTTCCGCGACTTCCGGCTGCTGTGCATTCAGCCTTCTGAAACGCTGCTCGTTATTGAGCGTGTCAGTCAGCCCGCTGGATGGCGGCCTTGAGTCGAGCGCCAGCGCCGGTTTCCCTTCTTCCACACGACGCGGGTCGAAGCGGTACAGCGGCCAGAAACCGGTGGTGGTCAGCTGTTTCATCTGATCGTGGCTGAGTGCCAGATCATAGCCGTGTTCCTCGCACGGGCTGTACGCGATAATCAGCGACGGCCCCGGATAGGCTTCGGCTTCCTGAATGGCTTTGACGGTCTGGTTGAGCTGCGCACCGAGGGAAATCTGCGCGACGTAAACATGGCCGTACATCATCATGCTGACACACAGATCTTTGCGCGATTTGCGTTTGCCCTGTTCGGCGAATTTCGTCACCGCGCCGAGCGGGGTGGCTTTCGACTGCTGTCCGCCGGTGTTGGAATAACACTGGGTATCGAGCACCAGCACGTTGACGTTTTCCGTCAGGCTTAATACGTGATCCAGCCCGCCGAAACCGATGTCATACGCCCAGCCGTCGCCGCCAATCAGCCAGATGGATTTATCCACCAGATAATCGGCGTCCGTTGCCAGCTGCCGTGCGTCCGGCGTGTCAATATCAGCCAGAATTTTACGCAGCGCCGTGACATGTTCGCGTTTCACTTCCGGCGTGGAGGTGTCATCGCGCAGGCCGCCTAAGACCTCCGCCGGAATATGTTCTTCCAGCGAGGCGACTAAGCGCAGCACGCGGCGGCGGTGCTGATCAACCGTCAGCCGGAAGCCCAGACCGAACTCGGCGTTATCTTCAAACAGCGAGTTCGCCCAGGCCGGGCCACGGCCTTCGGCGTTGGTGGTGTAAGGCGTGGACGGCAGGTTACCGCCGTAAATCGAGGAACAACCGGTGGCGTTGGCGATCAGCAAGCGGTCGCCATACAGCTGGGTAATCAGTTTGATGTACGGCGTTTCGCCACAGCCGGAGCAGGCACCGGAATACTCAAACAGCGGCGTGATCAGCTGCGAGGTGCGGATGTCGATACGTTCCAGCGTACTTTGATCAATCTCCGGCAGTTTGAGGAAGAAGTCGTAGTTTTCACGTTCTTCCTCCAGATGCTCAATGCGATCCGCCATGTTAATGGCTTTGATCGACGGATCCTGACGGTCTTTCGCCGGGCAGACTTCGACGCACAGATTACAGCCGGTGCAGTCTTCCGGTGCGACCTGCAACACGTATTTCTGGCCGCGCATATCGCGGGATTTCACATCCAGCGATTGCAGGGCAGACGGCGCAGCGTCCAGGTATTCAGGCTGAACCACTTTGGCGCGGATCGCCGAATGCGGGCAGGCGGCGACGCAGTGGTTGCACTGGGTACACAAATCCGGTTTCCAGATCGGCACTTCTTCGGCAATGTTGCGTTTTTCCCACTGCGTGGTGCCGGTCGGCCAGGTGCCGTCCGGCGGGAACGCCGAAACCGGCAGCGCATCGCCAAGACCTGCCAGCATCGCGGCGGTCACCGTTTTCACAAAGTCCGGTGCGGCATCGGAAACGATCGGCGGGCGTTTGCGCGGGTTTTCAGGAATGGGCTGTAACGGCACGGCAACCAGTTCTTCCAGCGTTGCCCCGAGCGCCATCCAGTTGCGGGTCACCACGTCTTCGCCTTTGCTGCTGTAGCTGCGGGCGATTGCACCCTGCAATTCTTTCAGCGCTTCGTCACCCGGCAGGATCTGCGTCAGGTGGAAGAACGCCATCTGCATGACGGTATTAATGCGTGCGCCGAGTTTACATTCGCGGGCAATTTTGGCGGCGTTGATCACGTAGAAACGGGCTTCTCGCTGATGCAGGTTTGCCTGCACTTCCAGCGGCAGCCGCGCCCAGACTTCATCGGCGCTGAACGGCGTATTCAACAGGAAAATACCGCCATGACGCAGGCGCTCTGCCATCTGGTAAAGATCGATAAACTGCCACTGATGACACGCCACGAAATGCGCCTGCGTCACCAGATAGGCAGACTTGATCGGAGTGTGGCTGACGCGCAAGTGCGACACCGTCAGGCCTCCGGCCTTTTTGGAGTCGTAAACGAAATAACCCTGCGCGTACATCGGCGTGCTGTTACCGATGATTTTGATGTTGTTTTTGGTCGCCGACACCGAGCCGTCGCTGCCCAGCCCGTAGAACAACGCTTCCAGAGAGGCGCGCTCCGGCAACTCTTCTTCGGTTACCGGCAGGGACAAGCCGGTGACGTCGTCATAAATGCCGACAGTAAAGCGCGGGCGCGGCTGGCTCAGCGACAGTTCGCGAAATACTGACATCACGCAGTCCGGGCCGAACTCTTTCGAGGATAATCCGTAACGGCCACCGATCACTTTCGGCAGCGAATCACGTTCGCCACGCGAATAGGCTTCGGCCAGCGCGGTCATCACGTCGAGGTACAACGGCTCAGCCAGCGAGCCAGGCTCTTTGGTGCGATCGAGCACCGCAATGCTTTTCACCGTTTGCGGCAGCACGGACAACAGATGTCCGGCACTGAACGGGCGGTACAAACGCACTTTCAGCACGCCGACTTTCTCGCCACGCGCATTCAGGGTTTCGATCACTTCTTCTGCGGTGCCAATGCCGGAGCCCATAAGGACGATCACCCGTTCGGCCTGCGGATCGCCGACATAGTCGAACGGCTTATATTCGCGGCCGGTGAGGGCGGCAAATGCATTCATTGCGTCAATAACATGCTGGCAGGTGGCGTTGTAGTAAGGATTGGTGGCTTCACGCGACTGGAAATACGTGTCCGGGTTAGCGGAGGTGCCACGGATCACCGGATGATCAGGTGAAAGTGCGCGGGCGCGGTGGGCGTCAATCTGCGCCTGCGGCAGCATCTGCTGGAGGGTATCGTCACTCAGCGGGGCAATTTTATTGATTTCATGCGAGGTGCGGAAACCGTCGAAGAAATGGATAAACGGCACGCGGCTGTTGAGGCTGGCGACCTGCGAAATCAGCGCGAAATCCTGGGCTTCCTGCACACTGGCGGCAGAGAGCAGGGCGCAGCCAGTCTGGCGTACCGCCATAACGTCGGAGTGATCGCCAAATATCGACAGCGCGTGCGTCGCCACGGTACGGGCGGCGACGTGCAATACAAACGGCGTCAGCTGACCGGCCAGTTTGTACAGAACCGGGATCATCAGCAACAGACCCTGCGACGAGGTGAAAGAGGTCGATAATGCGCCGGTCTGCAACGCGCCGTGGACGGTGGAAATCGCGCCGGCCTCGGACTGCATTTCCATTACCGTCGGGACATCGCCCCACAAATTTTTCTTTCCTTCGCCTGACCAGGCACCGGCAATTTCGGCCATGGTAGAACTCGGCGTGATCGGATAGATGGCAATGACTTCGTTAGTGCGATAAGCCACGGAAGCGACTGCGTTATTACCGTCAGTGGTGATCATGGAATACCCTTTGCTTGCTCACAAAACAGGCCGGTAAATATGCGGTTTTACCGGCAAGAATGATAAAAGCTTAGCAGAGGGCGGAATAATCAATTTATCCTGATTGTGTGCAAGGTTTTTTATTAGTCAGGTGAATGAATGGGCCGTGCGGGAAGCGAAAGTGTTTCTGTTTATGAACAAAACCCCGATTTTTAGGAAAAAGTTGATGTTCTTTCGCCGGAAGGCTCGACGCAGACGAAAAACGTCGGATATGATGACCGTTCTATAATTCCCCGCTATATCGCACTATTCAGGAGCAGGACAGATGATCACTGCGTTTCGCGTGTTACTGGCCACCGGCGTGCTGGTGTTATCCGCATGCAGCAGCCACGAAGAGTCGGCTGATGTTCCACAAAAAGGCAACAGCGTGAATGTTGGCCAGCGCACCGTGAATATGGACAGCCCGGCGTTTGCTGCCTGTTCTATGGCAGGCGGACAATTGCGACTGGCTCCTCAGCTTGACGGCAGCCGCGTCGGGATGTGTTCAATGGCGAATGGCCGTCAGTGCTCTGAAAGCGCGTTGATGCAGGGCCGTTGTACTGCAGGCTAATGTACCGCAGGCTAATGTACCGCAGGCTAAGCTTTTACCCCAGTCACTGACCTTGGTGAGCTTCCGGGGCATGATGTTACTTGTTGCTCAGACCTGATCCCAAACGGGATTACATCCGGTCTTTGAGGCGATAAATCAGCGTATGTTTGCCCTGTGTCAGGATCATTTTGTGATCCTGCAAGGTCACTGCTGCGCCATGACTGAGCACATCACCTATCACCTGATCCCATTTGTTCAGATTCTCGTCGCTGCACAGCATCCGGGTGGAGGCCAGACCTTTCACGGTCAGAACGTTGTTTTGCAACTCGCCCTGGCCGAAGAAGTTATTACACATTTTGCCGGAAACGTGCATTTTCTCGCCAAACTCGATCTCCGGAATACGCCCCTGCGCCGCCGGAACGGTCTGCCCGTCAACGCTCAGCAGTTCAAACCGGTGATGCTGTAAATCGTGTTGTTTCACGGTGGTGTCCTGACCCATGCTGCATGCGCTCAGTGTGATGGCTGTCGCCAGAATAAACAGTGCCTTTTTCATCTTCTCTCCTGAGAAATATTCCATTCACATTCTCCGATGCAATAGATTCATCTGGATAATGCGTAATTTTCAATTCTATTGTAGCGTGAATGAATAAGGATGTTAAAGGCCAGATTGGCCTGGGAGAGCCACTGCGCCCGTTCTGCCCGTCTTCCTCCTGTCATCTGCACATCATAAAACCGTCATTTTACCCCGCTAGGTTATGCCCATCCTCGGTCACAGAGATGCATTACGGGCATGAGCTATTTATCACTCCATCACATCCAGAAATCATGGGGAAACAAGGTCGCACTTAACGACATCAGTTTTGATGTGGAAGAGGGCGATTTCATTGCGTTACTGGGGCCGTCGGGCTGCGGTAAATCCACCATGCTGCGCACTATCGCCGGGCTGGAATCTGCTGACAGCGGGACGATTTATTTCCGTCAGGAGGATGTCACCGCACTCTCGCCGTCGCAGCGCAAACTGTCGATGGTCTTTCAGTCCTATGCGCTTTTCCCGCACATGAGCGTGCGCGAAAATCTGCTGTTCGGCCTGCGTGCACGGGGGGAAGACAAGCGCCATTTCGCCGCCCGTCTGGCTGAGGTCGGTAAACTGATGGAGTTGGATCAACTGCTTGACCGGTTGCCGTCGCAGCTTTCCGGCGGACAGCAGCAGCGCGTGGCGCTCGGGCGGGCGGTCATCGCCAATAATAAGCTCTGCCTGATGGATGAACCGCTGTCTAATCTTGACGCCAAACTGCGCCAGAGCATGCGCCGCGAAATCCGTGCGATTCAGAAAAAGCTCGGTCTGACGATGGTTTATGTCACCCATGACCAGACAGAAGCCATGAGCATGGCCGATAAAATCATTCTGCTTAATGACGGCTGCATCGAGCAGCACGACACGCCGGACAACCTCTATAACAACCCGACCAGCATTTTCGCTGCGCAGTTCATTGGTGCGCCGCCGATGAATATCCTGCCGCTGGTGCATCGCGGTGCGCATCATTATCTCGCCAGCATGCCGGTACCGGTGGTGGAACATCCGGACGAGGCGCTCAGTCTCGGGCTGCGGGCTGAAGATATTCAGCTGACCGACGCAGCGCACGCCGGTCTTACCGCGCAGGTCATCAGCCATGAATACATGGGTGCCGACACCCTGGTGGTGTGCGCGCTGGCCGGATACCCGGAGCCGCTGACCGTGAAAGTCGCCGGTATGCGCCGCTTTGCCGAAGGCCAGGCGGTCGGGCTGCAATGGGCAACCGGCGCACAGTATTTTTTCTTCACTGCGGGCGGCAAGCGCTGTTATCGCGCTGAACGTGCCTGTTTACCCTCAGAAAATAAAGTCGCTGTGTAATTTGTACCTTTTGTTTTTATTCATTTTTTGACTTCACAACACGGTTAAATGCCAAAGGGAAAATCATGTCACCTGCTCATCGTTTCTCACGCCTTGCCACTGCATTGTTGTTGATCACCGGCACCTCCGCATTTGCGGCTGATCCGGTTAAATTGCAAATGTATTACCCGATCGCCGTTGGCGGCAAAATCAGCCATACGGTAGATACCCTGGTGGAAGACTTCCAGAAAACTCATCCGGACATCAGCATTCAGCCGGTGTATACCGGCGATTACGCCACCACCGTCACCAAAGCGCTGACCGCGTTTCGCGGTGGCAATGCGCCGCAAATCGCGGTGATCGGTGATATCGAAGCCTATTCCCTGATTGACGCGGGCGCGATCCTGCCGGTCAGCGATCTGGCCAATGACGCCGAGGGCAAAAAGTGGATCGACGGTTTCTATCCGGCGTTTATCCGCCACATTCAGGACAAAGTGTGGAGCATTCCGTTCCAGCGTTCGACCGTGGTGTTGTACTGGAACAAGCAGGCGTTTGAGAAAGCCGGTCTGAACGGCGACACACCACCGGCCAACTGGCAGCAGGTGGTGGATTTCGGCAAGAAACTGGTGATCCGCGACGGTAACGACGTCAAACAGTGGGGCATCGAGATCCCTTCCACGCCAAACGGCTACTGGAACTTCCAGGGGATCGCCGCCACTAACGGCAGCCATCTTGATAACGGCAAAGGCACGGCGGTCACCTTCGACACGCCGGCAAACGTCGAAGCCTTACAGTGGCTGACCGATCTGGCACAGAAAGACGCGGTATCGCCTAAAGGCGCGATTGCCTGGGGTACCACGCCGCAGGACTTTATCGACGGTAAAAGCGCCATGATGGTCACCACCACCGGTAACCTGACAACCGTGCGCGACAACGCGAAATTCCCGTTCGGCGTGGCGATGCTGCCTGAGAAAACCCGGCGCGGCAGCCCGACCGGCGGCGGTAACCTGTACGTCTTCAAAAATACCACGCCGGAACAGCAGAAAGCGGCGATGGCGTTTATCCGCTGGGTCTCCGCGCCTGAACAGGCTGCCCGCTGGAGTATCGCGACCGGTTATGTCGCGACGTCTCCTGCCGCGTGGGAAACACCGGTGATGCAGGAGTACGTGAAAAAAGTGCCACAGGCGCTGGTTGCCCGTGAACAGCTGAAATATTCCCAGCCTGAGCTTTCCACCTACAACAGCGTGCAGATCCAGGAACTGATGAACCATGCGATCGAAGCCGCCGTGACGCAGGCGAAAACCCCGGCAGATGCGCTCAGCTCTGCGCAAAAACAGGCTGACCGTCTGTTGAAACCGTACCAGTAAGGAACGGCATGAGCACTCTGCACGCTGTCGCACCGGCACCCCGCACACGCGGGTTGTCTTTACAGGTTTATGGCTACCTGCTGCTGTTACCGGCACTGGGCTTTTTGCTGATGTTTACCCATTACCCGATGCTGGCAACGCTGTGGGAAAGCGTGTTCAGCGCCGCGCGTAACGGGCATCCGGCGCAGTTTGTCGGGCTGGATAACTACCGCGCCTTGCTTGACGACGATACTTTCCTGTTGTCGCTGCGTAACAACCTGTTGTACGCGGCGATCACCATTCCACTGTCTGTCGTGCTGGCGCTGCTGATGGCGCTGGCGGTTAACCGCCGCCTGCGCGGCAACGCCGTCACCCGCGCGGCCTTCTTCATTCCTTCTTTACTGCCGATGGTGGCGATAGCTAATTTGTGGCTGTTTTTCTACACGCCGCAGCTCGGGTTGCTCAACAAGCTGCTGGCGCTGTTTTCGCTGCCCGCCGTCAACTGGCTCGGGCAGCCGGATACCGCGCTGTACAGCCTGATGGCCGTCTCGGTATGGCGTGAAGCGGGATTCTTCATGATTTTTTATCTCGCTGCGTTGCAGCAAATCGATCCGCGTCTTGCCGAGGCGGCTGAAATCGAAGGGGCGTCGCGGGGCTATTATTTTCGTCGCGTGCAGTGGCCGCTACTGATGCCCACCACGCTGTTTATTTTGATCAACGCCTCGATGAACGCGTTCCGTATTGTCGATCAGGTGATCGCCATGACCAACGGCGGGCCAAACAACAGCACCAGTTTGCTGCTGTTTTACATCTACCGCACCGCCTTCAGTTACTGGGATTTGCCGTATGCCTCGGCGATGACCGTTGTGCTGCTGGTGATCCTGGCGAGCATTGCGCTGATCAAATTTAACCTGATGGATAAAAGAGCACATTATCAGTGAAACCTGATGCACTGCGTCACACCGCGTTCGGCCAGTACGGCCTGAATCTGATCACCTGGCTGGCGGCCTTACTGTGGTTTTTGCCGATTCTGGTGGCAATCTGGGTCGCGCTTCATCCCGCGTCCGAGCAGGGCAGTTTCTCGCTGTTTGCGCCGCTGACGTTGCAGAATTTTATCAACGCCTGGCATGCCGCGCCGTTTGCCCGCTACTTTCTCAATACCACGTTACTGGTACTGATGATTGTGGTCTGCCAGATGGTGCTGGCCACGCTGGCGGCCTACGCGCTGGTGCGGTTCAAAATGAAAGGCGGCGGCCTTATTTTTGCGCTGATTTTATTGCAGCTGATGATAAGCCCCGACGTTCTGATCCTGAATAACTATAAAACCATCAGCGCGCTGGGATTGCGCGACAGCCTGCTGGGGATTGCCTTACCGTATTTCGCCTCGGCGTTTGCCATTTTCATGCTGCGTCAGACCTTCAAAAGCATTCCGCTGGTGCTGGAAGAGGCGGCGATTGTGGAAGGCGCCAGCCGGTTTTACATTCTGCGCAAAATCTACATTCCGCTGGCGAAGCCGATTTATGTGGCGTTTGCGCTGGTGTCGATAAGCTTTCACTGGAACGATTTCCTCTGGCCGCTGGTCATCACGGATTCGGTGAAGGTCCGGCCAATCACCGTGGGCTTGCAGCTTTTCTCCGCGCCGGAACAGGGCGTGCAGTGGGCGCTGATCAGCGCCGCGACGCTGATGACCGTGCTGCCGCTGCTGGTGTTGTTCCTGGTGTTTCAACGTCAGTTCGTTCAATCCTTTATGCGGGCGGGCATCCGTTAATTCGCCCGACAGGAGTTTCTTATGACCGATATTCTCACTTCTCCGTCTTTGTCCCCGGAGCAGGAACTGGCGCTGGGTAAGGTCAGCGCGCTCTATCAGACACCGAAGATGCATGATGCCAGCGTCTCCGGTCAGCGCCTGCGTTTCGGGCTGATTGCCGACCCGCAATATGCCGACGCCGTGACAGAAAAGGATCGTTATTACCGCAACAGCCTGAATAAACTGGCCACCGCGATCACTGAGCTCAATGATCTGAAGCTGGATTTCGTGGTCACGCTGGGCGATCTGGTCGATCGCGACTGGTGCAGTTTCGAACCTGTACTGAACACCTACGCCGCGCTGCGCCATCCGTATGCGGCGCTGATCGGCAACCATGATGCGCAGGTGATTTCACAACATTTGGGCGCGCAGACACCGGCGCTCGGCTTGCCGAAAAGCTACTACGCGTTCACGTTGCCGGGTTACCGCTTTCTGGTGACCGATGGCAACGACGTCAGTCTGTACTGCAATCACGCCAACGGCGACGATCATCAGCTGGCAGAATTCATGCTCGATGAACTGACCGAATGTCAGCAATCGCAGGCGCAGCCGTGGAACGGCGCGGTAGGGCGCAAACAGCTGGCGTGGATCGAAGAACATCTGAAACAGGCGAAAGCGCAGGGCGAAACGGTGCTGGTGTTCGGGCATTACCCGCTGACGCCGGTGAACAGCCATAACCTGTGGAATTGTGAAACGCTGGTGGAACTGCTGTGCCGCTATCAGGTGCGCGCCTTCTTTGCCGGGCACGATCATCGCGGGGGTTACGACCGGATCGAAAACACCGACTTTATCACCCTGAAAGGCATGGTGGATGGCGAAAACCGTTTGCCGTTTGCCAGTGTCACGCTGGACGGTGATGTCCTGACGATCACCGGCTACGGGCCTGAAGTCAGCCGGGTGCTGAGTTTTTAAGGGCAGGTTCTGCCGGATTACCCCAAAAAAAAGGCTCACCGCAGTGAGCCTGATTTCGTACAAACCGTTTCGCGCCGCAGTTACGCTGTCAGCAGATTTGGACAGGCCACGCCTTTCCCCAGCTGATCAATATTCATCAGCGTGGTTTCTGAAATGCTGGTCAGCGCGTCACTGGTCAGGAATGCCTGATGTCCGGTGAACAGCACGTTGTGGCAGGAAGAGAGGCGGCGGAAGACGTCGTCCAGAATGACTTCGTTGGAGTTGTCCTCAAAGAACAGATCGCGTTCGTTTTCGTAAACGTCCATCCCCAGTGCGCCGATTTTCTGCTTTTTCAGCGCATCAATGGCGGCGGTGGCATCAAGCAGTGCGCCACGGCTGGTATTGACGATCATCACGCCATCTTTCATTTTGGCGAAAGATTGCGCATTCAGCAGATGGTGGTTTTCCGGTGTCAGCGGGCAGTGCAGGGAAATCACGTCAGACTCGGCGTACAGGGTGTCCAGATCGACATATTCTGCGCCAAGTTCCAGTGCCAGCGGGCTCGGGAACGGATCGTAGGCCAGAATGCGCATACCGAACCCTTTCAGGATCCGCATGGTCGCCACGCCGATTTTACCGGTGCCGATGATCCCGGCGGTACGCTGATACATGTTAAAACCGATCAGACCTTCCAGTGAGAAGTTGGCTTCACGGGTACGCTGATAGGCGCGGTGAATGTGACGGTTGAGGCACAGCATCATGCCCACCGCATGCTCGGCGACGGCTTCCGGGGAGTAGGCCGGAACGCGCACAACGTCAATGCCCAGTTCCCGGGCGGCGTCCAGATCGACATTGTTAAAGCCCGCACAGCGAAGCGCCAGCGTTTTCACCCCGAGGGTCGCCAGCTCCTGTAACACATCACGCGATCCGTCATCATTCACGAAAATGCACACGGCATCTGCGCCGATAGCGGTTTTCGCCGTTTGCGGGGTCAGCAGAAAATCGAAGAACTCAAGTTCATAGCCATAATGCTGATTCACCAGTTCCAGATATTTCCGGTCATAATTTTTAGTACTGTAGACAGCCACTTTCATGGTGTTTCTCCGCAGTGAGTTTGAATCTGTGGCGATGTTGTTTCCTTATGTTTTCTAAGGAATAAAACGTTTTGGAAACACTTCGCGCAATACGACCAAAGTAACAGAGCGCGGGATGGCAGACAATTTTTCCTGTGCTATTCAGGCTCAGGGTACTGGTTTTTCAACCATCAGTTGTTACGCTAATTATGTTATCTTGCGGGCAGTTACACATTTAGCGAAGAACAAGGCAAGTCATGCGGAACGGACTTAAGAAAAGCGTACAGGTGATCCTGAGTATAGTGGTGATTCTTGTCCTGCTTATTTGGGTGTTATGGAAAACCGTGCCGCGCTGGCTGCCGCCTCTCGCCAGCCACTGGTTGCCCGCGGGAACACAGCTCTCGCTGAACGGTTCCCCGCACTGGTCGGGCGGCAGTCTGCAACTGCCGGGGCTGCGCTATGCCGCCGGTGATTGCGTGCTTGCCAGCGCAAAAGATGCGCGCCTGAGCAAAAAGACCGGGCGCTGGGCGCTGGATCTGGACACCCTCACCGTTGACACCGCCTGCCTGACGAAGCTGCCCGCCAGTGACGGCCAGTCCACCTTATCGCTGGCCGACATCCAGAGTGTGCTTCCCGCAGGGCGGGTCAATATTGCGCATTTCTCTGTCACACCGTGGCAGCGCTATGCGGGGAAATTACAGCTCGATAATACCGGCGGCGTGCAGCACCTTTCCTTTAACGGCGAATCGCTGACGCTGGATGCAATCCTCGACGGCAACCGTACACTGGCGATCCACACCTTCAGCCTGACACCGCCGGGCAGCGATCAGCCCATCACCCTGAGCGGAAAACTGCTGCTTCCCGCCACCTTCGACAGGCTGCCTGAATCCGGTGAACTGCATGCGGAAATGCGCACCGCGCAGGTGCCCAACCCGCTGGATATTCAGCTGAGCTGGCAGGCCACCGAAGGCGTACTGACGCTGACCGAAAAAGGCAGTGACTCGCCACTGGCGAGATTACCGTGGAAGCTCAATGACAAAGAGCTGAACATCACTCAGGGACAATGGCGCTGGCCGTACGCCCTGCAACCGCTGGCGGGCGGCATCAACCTGACGCTCAGCGACTGGACGCAGACCTTTGATCAAACCAACATCACCGCGCGCCTGAACGTGCTGACTCAGGGTCACAATGGCAAAGCCAACGTGGTGCTGACGATGGGGCCGGGCCGTATCGGGCTGCTCGACAGCAATCTTGATTTCCGGCTGACCGGGCAGGCGAATTTGCAGGCGACCTCGCTGAGCGCATCACTGCCTGGCGTGCTCAGTGGATCGGTGCTGAACCCGACGCTGTTATTGCGCAGCGGTTCCCTGTTACGGGCCTGGGGTAAACCTGTGCCTGAACTGACCATTACCGATGCCCGCTGGCCGCTGGCCGGTGTGAAAGTCTCTGCGCAAGGCGTCAGCGGCCCCTTACAGGCGATCCTCAAAGCGCAGCACAGCTACTGGGGCAAGTTTGATTTGCATCTGAACGGAAAATCGCAGGCGTTCTGGCCGGATGCCGGGCAGTGGGATTTCAATTACTGGGGCAACGGGCATCTGCCGCCGCTCAGCGGCCGCTGGGATATGTCCGGAAAAGGCCAGTGGCATGACAACGTGATCCGCATAAACAGCCTGTCGACCGGTTTTGCCCGGCTGCATTACGGCATCGTGGATGTGGATGCACCACGCCTGACGCTGGAACAGCCGTTTGTCTGGCAACGTCCGGTGCCTGAACGTTTCAGGAAACAGTACCCGGATCAGCCTACGGTGTTTAAAGGCGACATCCGGCTGGTGGCGAAGAAAATCGCCTTTACCAACGGCGGTTATCTGCCGCCTGCAACCCTGACGCTGCAACTCAGCGGCGATACTCCCTCGCACTTTACCCTGCGCGGATCGCTTGATGCCAAACCGATCGGCCCGATCCGCCTGTCCGGGCGCTGGGACGGTGAGCGTCTGCGCGGAGAAGGCTGGTGGCCGAAACAACAGCTCACGGCGTTTCAGACGCTGCTGACACCGGATCTCGACATCAAATTACGTGAAGGATCTTTCTACGCGCAGTCGGCATTTTCCGCCGCGCGCGGTCAGGGTTTCATTGCGGGCGGTCACTGGGTGGTGAAAAACGGCGGCATGTGGCTGAAAGACGGCGACCTGAGCGGGCTGGATTTCAGCCTGCCGTATCGCCTGCAGGATGCGGTCTGGCAGCTGGGCGTCAGACAGCCGGTGATGCTGCGCATCGGCGAAATCAATAACCTGATCACGATGAATAATATTACGGCGGATTTGCAGGGCCATTATCCGTGGAGTGAAGACAAACCGCTGACGCTCTCCAATCTCGGTGTGGACGCGCTGCGCGGGCACCTGAGTTTGTCGGCGCTGCGTATGCCGCAACACGATGCGGCCGTGCTCAAACTGGAAAAAATCAGTCTCAGTGAGTTATTCACCGCCCTGAAACCCAAACAGCTGGCGATGTCGGGAATGATTTACGGAGAGTTACCGCTGTATGTGGACAATCCCAAATGGATTATTCACAACGGCTGGATAAAAAATGATGGCGGCCTGACCCTGCGTCTCGATCAGCAATTTGCCGATGCGATGGCCAGCGGCAACTTCGCCAATGGTATGGTGATTGGCCTGCTGCGATATATGGAAATCAGCCGGTCAGAGGCGCAGGTCAGCCTCGATAATCTCGGTGAAATGACGATGGCAGCAAAAATCGACGGCGTGAATTATACCGACACGACGCACGGCGGTGAAAAAGAGAAACGGGAAGTCGTGCTCAATTACACCCATCAGGAAAATATCTATCAGCTGTGGCGCAGTTTGCGCTTTGGCGACAATCTTCAGGAATGGCTGCAACAGCAGGTTTCCTTACCCGCGAATGCGCTGTCGAAAAGCCCCGCAGACGCCGGGCAGAAAAAGGATCAATCAGTGAGGAAGGTACAATGAAACAGCGACTTGTCGGCCCGTGCGTGGTGCTGGGCGTTATGATGCTCAGCGGCTGCGTTCCCCGCATCGAACTGGCTGCGCCAAAAGAGCCGATCACCATCAATATGAACGTCAAGATTGAGCATGAGATCCACATCAAAGTGGATAAAGACGTCGAAAATCTGCTTAAAAACCAGAACGATCTGTTTTAGGAGCCGATATGCCCAGGGCATTTATCAAAAGATTCAGCCTTATGCTGCTGACCAGCGGATTACTGCTGTGCAGTCAGGCGTTCGCGTTAACACTCAGCGAAGCGAAACAGCAAGGTCTGGTGGGGGAAACGCTTTCCGGCTATCTGGCGCCGGTCAGAGACGATCAGGAAAGTATCGCCTTCGCGACGCGCATCAACGACGCCCGCAAACAGCAGTATCAGCAAGTCGCGCAGGATAATCAGGTCACCACCGACGATGTCGCCAAACTGGCCGGGCAAAAACTGGTCGCCAGAGCCGGAAAGGGCGAATGGGTGCGCGGCATCAACGGGAAGTGGTTGCAGAAGTAAAAACAGACGTATTCATTCATGGGGCAGGGAAATAAAAAAGCGCGCTATTAAGCGCGCAAGAGGGTTTTCACAACAACATCAGAGCGGGTTTTCAGACACAGATTTTAAAGAGAGTAGCCCGCGCCCTGATTGTGAAAATTAAGCAGCAGCCAGTTCTTTGATCGCGGCGTCGATGGCGGCTTTCGCATCAGTCTGCGCTTTGGTCGCCACTTCAGGGCCGTATGCGATGCCTTCCGCGTAAACGAATTCTACGTCGCTCATGCCCAGGAAGCCCAGGAACAGAGACAGGTAAGGGGCAACCAGGTCGCTCGGGGTGTCTTTATGGATGCCACCACGGCTGGTCAGAACGATAACGCGTTTGCCTTTCACCAGGCCTTCAGGGCCTTTCTCGGTGTATTTGAACGTCACGCCCGCACGCGCTACCAGGTCGAAATAGGTTTTCAGCTGTGTAGGAATGTTGAAGTTGTACATAGGTGCAGCGATAACGATCACGTCGTGCGCCTGCAGTTCGTCGATCAGGGTGTTGGACAGCGCCAGTGCTTCTTCCTGACGTGGTGACAGCGGAGCATCGGAAGGACGCAGCGCGCCAACCAGTTCACCGTCGAGTACCGGGATCGGGTCCGCAGCCAGGTCACGTACGGTCACGGTAGAACCGCTGTTCGCAGCCTGATACTGTGCAACAAGATAATCAGCCAGTTGGTTTGACTGAGAGAAGTTAGCCAGAATGCTTGATTTCAGGACGAGTACTTTGCTCATTAGAGAGTTCCTTAACTGTGTGATACATAGGGTGCAGGTTTTTATAACCAGAACGTACCCGGAATGGAACTTACTTTATTCAGAAAGCTTATGCAGTGATAGCGCAATATTTAGAGATCTATCATCAGTTTTTTTGAATAAATCAGAAACCGAACATTCCTCGCCCGATTTTCAGCATGTTCAACACCTTGTGCTAACATAGCGCCAGGCAGGTAAGGCGTGACCCTTCCTCATCACCCATTCAGATTCAGTTGACGGCATCTCTGATCCCCGTCAGCAGACATGTAACAAGGAATTCCGAACGTGAAATCACCGCTCGCGGCACTATCAGCGCAGTTAGACGGGCTGATGCTACGTGACCGGCAACGCCTGCAACGTCGTTTGCAGGGTGCCAACAAGATCAACAAGCCTGAAGCCCTTGAGGCATTAAGTGCTGAAATCCAAAACGCAATCACTGAGAGCCTGAAAAAAGTCAGCTCCCGCGAAGCATCACGACCAAAAATCAGCTATCCGCAAAATCTGCCGGTCAGTCAGAAGAAAGACGATATCTTTAACGCCATTCGCGACCATCAGGTGGTGATCGTTGCCGGGGAAACCGGTTCCGGTAAAACCACGCAGATCCCAAAAATCTGCATGGAGCTTGGCCGCGGGATAAAAGGCGTGATCGGCCACACCCAGCCGCGACGTCTGGCGGCGCGTACGGTGGCGAACCGTATTGCCGATGAGCTGGACACCACGCTTGGCAACACGGTCGGCTATAAAGTCCGCTTTACCGATCAGGTCGGTGACAACACGCTGGTCAAACTGATGACGGACGGTATTCTGCTGGCCGAAATCCAGCAGGATCGCATGCTGATGCAATACGACACGCTGATCATCGATGAAGCGCATGAGCGCAGCCTGAACATCGATTTCATTCTCGGTTATCTGCGTCAGTTGTTGCCCAAACGCCCGGATCTGAAAGTCATCATTACCTCGGCCACCATCGATCCGCAGCGCTTCTCGCGTCATTTTAATAACGCGCCGATCATTGAAGTGTCTGGCCGAACCTATCCGGTTGACGTGCGTTACCGGCCGATTGTCGATGACGCTGACGATGTGGACCGCGATCAGTTGCAGGCGATTTTTGACGCCGTCGATGAGCTTGGCCGCGAAAGCATGGGCGACATCCTTATTTTCATGAGCGGTGAGCGTGAAATCCGTGATACCGCCGATGCGCTGAACCGGCTGGATTTACCGCATACCGAGATTTTGCCGCTGTATGCGCGGCTGTCGAACAGCGAGCAGAACCGCGTATTCCAGTCGCACACGGGCCGGCGCATCGTGCTGGCAACCAACGTCGCCGAAACCTCGCTGACCGTGCCCGGCATCAAGTATGTGATTGACCCCGGCACTGCGCGTATCAGCCGCTACAGTTTCCGCACCAAAGTGCAGCGCCTGCCGATTGAACCCGTTTCACAGGCCTCCGCCAACCAGCGTAAAGGCCGCTGTGGCCGTGTCTCGGAAGGGATTTGCATACGTCTCTATTCTGAGATGGATTTCCTGTCGCGCCCTGAATTTACCGACCCCGAAATTCTGCGCACTAATCTGGCGTCCGTTATTTTACAAATGACCTCGCTCGGGCTGGGCGATATCGCCGCATTCCCGTTTGTCGAAGCGCCGGATAAGCGCAATATTCAGGACGGCGTGCGTCTGCTGGAAGAGCTGAACGCCATCAATAATGCCGTCGATGGCCGTTACACCCTGACCCCGCTCGGTCGACAGCTGGCGCAGTTGCCGGTGGATCCGCGTCTGGCGCGCATGGTGCTGGAAGCGCAGAAAAACGGCTGCGTGCGCGAAGTGATGATCATCACCTCGGCGCTGTCGATTCAGGATCCGCGTGAGCGCCCGATGGACAAACAGCAGGCGTCCGATGAGAAACATCGCCGTTTTGCCGATAAAGACTCTGATTTCCAGGCGTTCGTCAATTTGTGGGATCACCTGAAAGTGCAGCAAAAAGAGCTGACCTCGGCGCAGTTCCGTAAGCTGTGCCGCAGCGATTTTCTGAACTATTTGCGCGTTCGCGAGTGGCAGGACATCTACACCCAGCTGCGTCAGGTGGTGAAAGAGCTCGGGCTGCCGGTGAACAGCGAACCGGCAGAGTATCGCGAAATCCACTGCTCGCTGCTGACCGGTTTGCTGTCGCATATCGGCCAGAAAGATGTGGATAAACAAGAGTATACCGGTGCGCGCAACGCCCGCTTTGCGGTGTTCCCTGGTTCCGGTTTGTTCAAGAAGCCGCCAAAATGGGTGATGGTCGCCGAACTGGTGGAAACCAGCCGCCTGTGGGGGCGCATTGCTGCACGTATCGAACCGGAATGGATCGAGCCGCTGGCGAAGCATCTGGCGAAGAGCAGTTACAGCGAACCGCACTGGGAAAAAGCCCAGGGCGCGGTGATGGCGACGGAGAAAGTGACGCTGTACGGCCTGCCGATTGTTGCGGCGCGCAGCGTCAATTACGGCACCATCGATCCCGTGGTGTCGCGCGAACTGTTCATCCGCCATGCCCTGGTGGAAGGCGACTGGCAGACGCGTCACGCGTTCTTCCGCGCCAACCTGCGTCTGCGTTCTGAGGTCGAAGAGCTGGAACACAAATCCCGCCGCCGCGATATTCTGGTCGATGAAGAGACGCTGTTCCTGTTCTACGAGCAGCGTATTGGCATGGAAGTGGTTTCAGGGAGGCATTTTGATACCTGGTGGAAAACACAGCCGCAGGACAGCCTCAACTTCGAAAAAAGCATGCTGATCAAAGAGGGCGCAGGCAATATCAGCGCCCATGATTACCCGAACTTCTGGCATCAGGGCAACATCAAACTGCGCGTCACTTATCAGTTTGAGCCGGGCACCGATGCCGACGGGGTCACGGTGCATATCCCGCTGCCGCTGCTTAATCAGGTCAGCGAACAGGGCTTTGACTGGCAGATCCCCGGCATTCGCCGGGAGCTTATCATGGCACTGATCAAGTCGTTGCCGAAGCCGTTACGCCGTAACTTTGTTCCCGCGCCAAACTACGCGGATGCCCTGATGGGGCGCATCAAACCTTTCGAGATGCCGCTGCTGGATGCGATGGAAAAAGAGCTGCGCAAGATGAGCGGAGTGACGTTGTCACGTGACGACTGGCAGCTGGATCAGGTGCCCGATCATCTTAAGATGACGTTCCGCATTGTTGATGACAAAAACAAAACACTGCGTGAAAGCAAAGACCTGACGGCGCTGAAAGCCGGCCTGAAAGAGCAGGTGCAGCAGACACTTTCCGCCGTCGCCGACGACGGTATCGAACAGCGTGACTTGCATGTCTGGAGTTTTGGCACGCTGCCCGAGCGTTACGAACAGAAGCGCGGCGGGTATGAGGTGAAAGCCTACCCGGCGATTGTTGATGAAAAAGACAGTATCGCCATCCGTTTATTTGACAGCGAACTGGAACAGCAACAGGCAATGTGGGGCGGAATGCGCCGCCTGCTGTTGCTGAATATTCCTTCACCCATCAAATATCTGCACGATAAGTTGCCGAATAAAGCCAAGCTGGGGCTGTATTTCAACCCGTACGGCAAAGTGCTGGATCTGATCGACGACTGCATTTCCTGCGGCATCGACAAGCTGATTGCTGAGTCCGGCGGGCTGGTGTGGCGCGAAGAGGATTTCGCCAAATTACACGAGCACGTTCGCGCTAACCTGAATGAAGCCGTGGTGCAGATTGCCATTCAGGTCGAGCAGATCCTGACGACTGTTTTCAACATCAATAAACGGCTGAAAGGACGTATTGATATCAGCCTGGCGCTGGCGCTTTCAGATATCAAAGCGCAGATGTCCGGCCTGATTTACCGTGGTTTCGTGACGCAAAACGGCTGGAAACGTCTGCCGGATACCCTGCGTTATCTCAATGCTATCGAGCGCCGGATGGACAAACTGGCGATGGATCCGCACCGTGACCGGGCGCAGATGCTGAAAGTCGAGAGTATTGAGAAACAGTGGCAGCAGTGGCTGAATAAATTGCCGCCGGTACGCCAGCAGAGTGAAGACGTGAAGGAAGTGCGCTGGATGATAGAGGAACTGCGCGTCAGCTATTTTGCGCAGCAACTCGGTACACCGTATCCGATCTCAGATAAACGGATTTTGCAGACCATGGAGCAGCTGGTGTAATTCATTTTCGTGTGCAATAAAAAGCCGCCGGTTGTCTGTTGAACAACCGGCGGCTTTTTTATTTCCGCAGAGCGTCTGGCGTCTGGCTTAAGGCGCTGGCGTTGTGCTCGCGCTGATCACCCCGGAAGAGAGCGTGCTCAGGGCATCGCGGATGGCGGGAACGGCCAGTGCGCGGTTATCGGCGAGATAGCGGTCCTGCGCGGCGGGCGCCGAGCTTTGGATCGCCACCAGTGACCAGCCGTCGGCATTTTTTATCAATAACGGCGAACCGCTGTCACCCGGAAGCGTGTCACAGCGGTGCGACAACACGCCTGGCTGCGCCCATCCGGTGACCTGACAATCCTGATGGACGTACAAATCATCCAGATGATCTTCCGGATACCCTGCCTGCGTCACTTTCCGGCCTTCCTGTTTAAGGAGGGCGGTCAGATCGTCGCGCGATCCACTCCATAACGGCAGGGGTTTGATCGGCAACGCCAGCTTCTCGTCAGTCAGGCGGATCAACGCAAAATCAAAAGGTGCCGCTTTCGGTGGCACAATCCAGCCTTCGCCATCGGCTTTGAGTTTCTTACCCAGTTTAGGATCCACCAGCGTTTGCAACGCGGTGATCTGATAACGCCATTTCTGATTATGGGAAATAAAACGCAGGGCGACGACTTTATCGATGTTGCCCGGAGGCGCGAGAACGCAATGGCCGGCGGTCAACACCAGGTGTTTTGAAATCAGGGTCGCGGTACATAAATTACCGCTGGCGGTTTCTATCTGTCCGATAGCCTGCCAGGGCCAGTGCGACGAGGCAGCCACAGGCTGGCGCTGGTCATGACCAAAGAACAGGGCAGTTTTTTCTTTAACAGAGATAGCAGGTGCGTCATCGTCTGCATCATCCGGGGAGTCTGCATGGACAAGGGAACTGGCGGTAAAACAGAAAAAGCACAAAAACAGCGGTAACGCGATGCGCATAACATTCTGACCTTGAAAACAGGGAGAACCCAAGAACCCGTTATTATTGAACGATTATAGACGGTTATCATTGATGGTGGCTATTTTTGTATGATAATTCAATCTTTTGAGCAGATAACGAGCGTCATCTTCGCGGGTATAAACACTTCAGAAGTAGAAGAACAAGGTGATCAGACCGCAGAGGATCAGAGAGCACAGGGTGATTTCGAACAGGTAGCGGCGCAGCATCTTCCATCAGTACCTCAAGATAGAAACCGGAGAAAAAAACACCCGGCGAACCGGGTGTTAACTCTTCAGTCTTGATAATGGTGAGTGGATACGCTCACAAAGACTTCTTAGTACATCTTATGCAGCTGGTGTTGCTTTTGCAGCAGGAGCCGCTTTCTTAGCATGTTTTACGTGTTTTTTAGCAGCCTGCGCTTTCTGAGCAACCGGCGCTGCTTTTTTAGCGTGTTTCACGTGTTTCTTAGCAGCCTGCGCTTTCTGAGCAACTGGCGCTGCTTTCTTAGCGTGTTTCACGTGTTTTTTAGCGGCCTGCGCTTTCTGAGCCACTGGTGCTGCTTTCTTAGCGTGTTTTTTGTGTTTTTTAGCAGCCTGCGCTTTCTGGGCTACTTTCTTGTGAGTTTTGTGTTTAGCAACGTGCTTGGTAGCAGGTGCCGGAGCTGCTGTTGTAGTTGAAGCAGCAGGTGCAGGTGTTGCTGTAGTTTCAGCAGCAAAAGCGACAGAAGACAGACCCATTGCAGCGGCAACAACCAGAGCTAATACTTTTTTCATCTTTAATTCCTCAGAATTTTTGTTTAAGTGTCCACCCCACTGCGGGGCCGGTGAAAGAATAATAGGCGTAAGGGATCATGTTGTCCGTGAGTGATTGGTATCGGCGTGTAACGGAATGTACAGAGGGGCTGATTAATAAAATCAAGGAGTTAGTGGGGGCGGTGGGGGTTTTAGGTTAAG